>CAWBIU010000001.1:0-2641031 GCA_963789015.1 uncultured Actinomycetes bacterium
CGACGCCGGCCACCTCGAGGGCGACGACGTGCTGCGCCGCCTGGCCCACACGCTGGGCGAGACGATGCGCGGCGGCGACACCCTGTACCGCTTCGGCGGCGAGGAGTTCCTCGTGCTGCTGCCCGAGCAGTCGCTCGACAGCGCCGCGCGCGCGGGCGAGCGCCTGCGCGCGGCCGTCGAGGCGCTCGACATGCCGCACCCGTCCTTCGGCCGCGTGACGGTCAGCGTCGGGGTCGCCGGCCCCGCCGCTCCCGGCGAGACCACCGAGGGGCTCATCGAGCGCGCCGACCGCGCCCTCTACCGGGCCAAGGCCGGCGGGCGCAACCGCGTCGAGGTCGCTCCGGAGGAGATCTCCGCCGCGCCGATCCGCGTCATGGTCGCCGACGACGACCCGCTCATGACCGGCTTCATCGGCCTCGTGGCCGAGCACGAGCCGGGCATCGAGCTCGTCGGGACGGCCTCGGACGCCGACGAGGCGATCGAGCTGGCGCGCCTGCGCCGCCCGCAGGTCGTGGTGCTCGACCTCTACATGCCGCGCGGCGGCGGCACGCGCGCCGCGACCGAGATCCTGCGCGAGGACCCAGCGACGCGCATCGTCGGCCTCAGCGGCGACGACAGCCAGCAGGCCCGGCTGGACATGAACCGGGCCGGCGCCGTGGGATACATCGTCAAGGGCGCCAAGCCCGAGGAGATCGTCCGCGCGATCCGCAGCTCGGCGCGCTGGTAGCCGGAACGCCGAGGGCCCGCACGATGGCGGGCCCCCGGGTCACGGCTTGATGTGAGCGACGATCAGCTCTTGTCGTCGTCGGGCACGTCGAGCTCGGCGAGCTCCTCGGCGAAGCCGGGGTCGCTGCCGCCGGCGCCGATCTCCTCGAGCGAGGCGAGGTCCTCGTCGAAGGCGGAGCCGAAGCCGCCCAGGCCGTCGCCGTCGCCGAGCCCGAGCTCGGCGGCGATCTCGTCCTGGTCGAGCAGGCCGACGTCGTCCACCGCGCGGGGCAGCGGCTCGGCGGGCTCGATCTCGATCCGCCGGTAGCGCTTGAGCCCCGTGGCGGCCGGGATCAGCTTGCCGATGATCACGTTCTCCTTCAGGCCGTTGAGGGTGTCCTTCTTGCCCTCGAGGGCCGCGTCGGTCAGCACCTTCGTCGTCTCCTGGAAGGAGGCGGCCGACAGGAACGAGTCCGTGTTCAGCGAGGCCTTCGTGATGCCGAGGATGATCTCCTCGTACTGCGCGGTCTCGCCGCCGTCCCCCTTGATCCGGTCGTTCTCACGCGCGAACTCGTAGCGGTCGACGAACTGCCCGGGCAGGTAGCCGGTGTCGCCCTTCTGGTCGACCCGGACCTTCTTGAGCATCTGGCGGACGATCAGCTCGATGTGCTTGTCGTTGATGTCCACGCCCTGCGACTTGTAGACCTCCTGCACCTCCTTGACGAGGTAGCGCTCGGTCTCGGTGCGGCCGCGGAGCTTGAGCAGGTCGTGCGGGTACAGGGAGCCCTCGTTGAGCTGCCGGCCCGCATCGACCTTCTCGCCCTCGGAGACGAACAGGCGCGTCCGCCGCGGGAACGTGTGGCGGTGCTCCTCGCCGCTCTCGTCCGTGACGACGACGGTGATGGCCTTGTCGGTCTCCTCGATGTGGACGACACCGTTGTGCTCGGTGATCTGCGCCAGGCCCTTCGGCTTGCGCGCCTCGAACAGCTCCACGACACGCGGCAGGCCGTGCGTGATGTCCGCGCCGGCGACGCCGCCGGTGTGGAACGTCCGCATGGTCAGCTGCGTGCCCGGCTCGCCGATCGACTGCGCGGCGATGATGCCGACCGCGTCGCCGACCTGGGCCGTCTGGCCCGTGGCCATCGAGCGGCCGTAGCACGCCTGGCACACGCCGGTGGTCGCCTCGCACTTGAGCACGGAGCGGACCGACACCCAGGCATCCTCGTCGAGGCTCTCCTGCATGTCGGCGAGCTCGGCGCGGTCGATGAGCTGGCCCTTCTCGACGATCGTCCGGCCCCGCTTGGTGGCGATCTCCGCCGCCGCGTAGCGCCCGATGAGGTTGTCGTTGGGCTCGCCCTGGTTGTTGCGGACCGTCAGGTCGATGAACTCCTCGGTGCCGCAGTCGGCCTCGCGGATGATCACGTCCTGCGCGACGTCGACCAGGCGCCGGGTGAGGTAGCCCGAGTCGGCGGTGCGCAGCGCGGTGTCGGCCAGTCCCTTGCGGGCGCCGTGCGTCGAGATGAAGTACTCGAGCACCGTCAGGCCTTCCATGAAGTTGGCCCGGATCGGACGCTCGATGATCTCGCCCTTCGGATTGGCCATCAGCCCGCGCATGCCGGCCAGCTGGCGGATCTGGCTCATCGAGCCACGGGCGCCCGACGTCGCCATCATCATGATCGGGTTGAGCGAGTCGAAGTTCTTCTGCATGGCGGTCGCGACCTCGTCGGTCGCCTCCGTCCACTTCTCGACGACCAGCTCGTGGCGCTCCTCCTGCGTGATCAGGCCCATGTCGTACTGGTCCTGGATCTCGGAGACCTCGGCCTCGTAGCGAGCGAGGATCTCCTGCTTGTCCGGCGGGATCACGACGTCGTTCTTGGAGATCGTGATGCCGGCCTGCGTGGAGTAGCGGAACCCGAGGTCCTTGAACGCGTCGAGGACCAGGGCGACGGCCGACGCGCCGTAGCCCTGCACGAGGGCGTCGACGAGCTTGACCGTGTCCTTCTTGCGCATCGACTGGTTGACGAACGCGTAGCTCGTCGGCTCGAAGGCCTCACCGAGCGCGTCCTTGAGGGCCCGCTCGATGCGGTCGTTGTAGATGATCCGCCCGACCGTCGTGAGGATGTGGCCGCCCTCGCGCCCGACGGGCCGGAACTCGGCCACGTCGTGGAGCTTGACGCCGCCCAGCTCGTAGCTCAGCTCGGCCTCCTGGGCCGTGCGGAAGACGTGCGGGCGCGGCTCGTAGGACGCCGGGTCCAGGCCCTCGAGCTCCTCGCCGTCCGGGCCGTAGGTCAGGTAGTAGGCGCCGAGCACCATGTCCTGCGACGGCACCGCCAGCGGCGCGCCGTGGGCCGGCGACAGGATGTTGTTCGACGACAGCATCAGGATCCGCGCCTCCGCCTGCGCCTCGGCGCTGAGCGGGAGGTGGACGGCCATCTGGTCGCCGTCGAAGTCGGCGTTGAACGCGTGGCAGACGAGCGGGTGGACCTGGATCGCCTTGCCCTCGACGAGCACGGGCTCGAAGGCCTGGATGCCCAGGCGGTGCAGCGTGGGCGCGCGGTTCAGGAGCACGGGGTGCTCGTGGATGACCTGCTCGAGGACGTCCCAGACCTGCGGGATCATCGAGTCGACCATCTTCTTGGCCGCCTTGATGTTCTGCGCCTCCTTGCGCTCGACGAGCTGGGCCATGATGAACGGCTTGAACAGCTCGAGCGCCATGAGCTTCGGCAGGCCGCACTGGTGCAGCTTGAGCGACGGGCCGGCCACGATGACCGAGCGGCCCGAGTAGTCGACGCGCTTGCCGAGCAGGTTCTGGCGGAAGCGGCCCTGCTTGCCCTTGAGCATGTCGCTCAGCGACTTCAGCGGCCGGTTGCCCGGGCCGGTGACGGGGCGCCCGCGGCGGCCGTTGTCGAACAGGGCGTCGACGGCCTCCTGGAGCATCCGCTTCTCGTTGTTGACGATGATCTCGGGCGCGCCGAGGTCGAGCAGCCGCTTGAGGCGGTTGTTGCGGTTGATGACGCGCCGGTAGAGGTCGTTGAGGTCGGAGGTCGCGAAGCGGCCACCGTCCAGCTGGACCATCGGGCGCAGCTCCGGCGGGATCACCGGAACGGCCTCGAGGACCATCATCTCGGGCTTGTTGCCCGAGTTCAGGAAGGCGCTGAGGACCTTCAGGCGCTTGACCGCGCGGGCCTGCTTCTGGCCCTTGCCGGTGCGCACCTGCTCCTCGAGGTCGAGGCGCTCGTGCTCGAGCACGATGCCCGGCATGTCCTCGGGACGCAGGCCGTCACCCGGCGAGCGGTCCTCGTCGGCGTCGCGCGCCGGCGCCTCGCGGTCGTACTCGGTCTTCTCGCGCAGCAGGTCGCGGACGTGCTCGGCGCCCATGCCGCCGCCGAAGTACTCGCCGAAGCCGAACGGCGAGCCGAAGCGGTGCTTGAGCTCACGGAAGAACGTCTCGTCGGCGATGATCGTCTTGGGACGGAACTCGTCCTTCTCGATCGGCCGCTCCGGGTAGGCGCTCAGCGGCCAGTCCTCGTCGTCGCTGGGCGGGTCGTCGGACGGCTCCTCCTTGTTGGCGAAGAGCTTCCAGACGTCCTTGAGACGCGTGCGCGCGTCCTCGTAGTAGGCCTCGGTGTCGTCGATGTCGGCGTTGAACGACCGCTGCAGGTCCTTGATGAGCTTGTCGCGCTCCTCGTCGGACAGCTTCTTGACGTTGATCTCCAGCGACTCGGCCCACAGGTGGTCCTCGTCGGCGAAGCCGCCCTGCTCGCCCGTGCGCAGGTACTCGATGCGAGCCTCGAGCGAGCTGCGCAGCTCGGCCACGCGCTCGCGCTCCTCGGCCAGCAGGCGGTCGAGCTCGGCCTGCATCTCGGCCTCGAGCTTGGGGACGTCGCGCCAGCGCGCCTCCTGGTCGACCCAGGTGATGATCGACGCGGCGAAGTAGAGGATCTTCTCGAGCTCCTTGGGAGCCATGTCGAGCAGGTAGCCGATGCGGCTCGGGACGCCCTTGAAGAACCAGATGTGGCTGACCGGCGCGGCCAGGTCGATGTGACCCATGCGCTCGCGCCGGACCTTGGAACGGGTGACCTCGACGCCGCAGCGCTCGCAGACGATGCCCTTGTAGCGGACGCGCTTGTACTTGCCGCAGTAGCACTCCCAGTCCTTGGTCGGACCGAAGATGCGCTCGCAGAACAGGCCGTCCTTCTCAGGCTTGAGCGTGCGGTAGTTGATGGTCTCGGGCTTGGTGACCTCGCCGGAGCTCCAACCGCGGATCTGCTTGGAGGAGGCGAGGCCGATCTCGATGGCGTCGAAGTTGTTGATATCGATCAAAACGGTTCCTTCTTGTTCGCGTGAGGCTGAGGGAGATGGGGCGGGCGGGTTGGCCGCACGCCTCTACGCCTCGGCCTCCTCCGTGTCGTCCTCGGTCTCGGGGATCTCGATCTCCCCGATGTCGATGTCCGTGTCGAGGTCGACGTCCTCGAGCTGGTCGGGGGCCTCGCCGGACTCCTCGGCCTCCTCCTGCTCCTCGGCCTCGTCCTCGGGCTTCTCGGTCGTGGCCTCGTCACCGGCGCCGGCCTGCTGGTTGTCGCCGGCGCGGACGCCGGACAGGTCGATGCCCAGCTCCTCCGCCGCACGCAGCAGGTCGTCGTCCTCGTCGCGCATCTCCGCCCGCTGGCCCTCCTCGGAGACGACGTTGACGTCGAGCGCCAGCGACTGCATCTCCTTGAGCAGGACCTTGAAGGACTCGGGGATCGACGGCTCGGCGATGTTCTCGCCCTTGACGATCGCCTCGTAGGCCTTCACGCGTCCGACCGTGTCGTCGGACTTGATGGTCAGCATCTCCTGCAGGGTGTAGGCGGCGCCGTAGGCCTCGAGGGCCCAGACCTCCATCTCGCCGAAGCGCTGGCCACCGAACTGCGCCTTGCCGCCCAGCGGCTGCTGGGTGACGAGCGAGTAGGGGCCCGTCGAGCGCGCGTGGATCTTGTCGTCGACGAGGTGCAGGAGCTTGAGGATGTACATGTAGCCGACCGTCACCTGCTCCTCGAACGGCTCGCCGGTGCGGCCGTTGAACAGGGTGAACTTGCCCGACGCGCGCGCGCCCTCGGGACGCGACTCGTCGATGTCCATGCGGATGCGGCCGGTGTGCTCCTTCTGCCACTCGAGCAGGGCCGTGTCGACGTCCTGGACGGAGGCGCCGTCGAACACCGGCGTGGCCACGTAGACCTTGCGCTGCTCGTTGCGCGCCGCCTCGGCCGCGCCCGTCCCGTCGTCGTACCAGCCCTGCGCCGCGGCCCAGCCGAGGTGCGTCTCGAGGATCTGGCCGACGTTCATGCGGCTCGGGACGCCGAGCGGGTTGAGGATCACGTCGACGGGCGTGCCGTCCTCGAGGAACGGCATGTCCTGCTCGTCGACGATCTTCGAGATGACGCCCTTGTTGCCGTGGCGGCCGGCGAGCTTGTCGCCCTCGGAGATCTTGCGCTTCTTGGCCACGAACACGCGCACGAGGTCGTTGACCCCGGGCGGCAGGTCGTCGCCGTTCTCGCGCGAGAAGGTCATGACGTCGATGACGACGCCGCCCTCGCCGTGCGGGACCTTGAGCGAGGTGTCGCGGACCTCGCGCGCCTTCTCCTTGAAGATCGCGCGGATCAGCTTCTCCTCCGCGGTCAGCTCGGTCTCGCCCTTCGGCGTGACCTTGCCGACGAGCAGGTCGCCGGAGCCGACCTCGGCGCCGACGCGGACGATGCCGCGGTCGTCGAGGTTGCGCAGCGACTCCTCCGAGCGGTTCGGGATGTCGCGCGTGATCTCCTCGTCGCCCAGCTTCGTCGTGCGGGCGTCGATCTCGTACTCCTCGATGTGGATCGAGGTGAGCTCGTCGTCCTTGACCAGGCGGTTGGAGAGGATGATGGCGTCCTCGAAGTTGTAGCCCTCCCAGGACATGAAGGCGACCATCAGGTTCTTGCCCAGCGCCATCTCGCCCTCGCTGGTGGAGGACCCGTCGGCGAGGACGTCGCCGGCCTTGACCGTCATGCCGGTCCCGACCTTCGGCTTCTGGTGGATGAGCGTGCCCTGGTTGGAGCGCATGAACTTCTGCAGCTCGTACTCGTCGCGCTCGCCGTCCTTCGTCTCGATGACGAGGTTGGTGGCGTCGACGTAGGAGACGGTCCCGTCGCTGCGGGCGAGGAGGACGTCGCCGGTGTCCAGCGCGGCGCGGCGCTCCATGCCCGTGCCGATGATCGGCGCGTCGGTCTTGAGCAGCGGCACCGCCTGGGCCTGCATGTTCGAGCCCATCAGCGCGCGGTTGGCGTCGTCGTGCTCGAGGAACGGGATCATCGCCGTGGTGATCGACCAGATCTGCTCGGGCGAGACGTCCATGAGGTCGACCTCGGCCGGCGGCACCGTGATGTACTGGCCCGCCTGCGTGCGGCAGACGACCTCGTTGCCCTCGAGCTTGCCGTCCTTGGTCAGGGGGTGGTTGGCCTGCGCGATCAGGCGCGGCTCCTCCTGGGTGGCGTCGAGGTGGACGACCTCGTCGGTCACCTTGCCGTCCTTGACGACGCGGTAGGGCGTCGTCACGAAGCCGTGCTCGGAGACCTCGGCGTAGCTCGACAGCGAGCCGATCAGGCCGATGTTCGGGCCCTCCGGCGTCTCGATCGGGCACATGCGCCCGTAGTGCGTCGGGTGCACGTCGCGCACCTCGATCGGCGCGCGCTCACGCGTGAGGCCGCCGGCGCCGAGGGCGCTCAGGCGGCGACGGTGCCGCAGGCCGGCCAGCGAGTTCGTCTGATCCATGAACTGGCTGAGCTGGCTGGAGCCGAAGAACTCCTTCTGCGCGGCCACGACGGGGCGGATGTTCACGATCGTCTGCGGCGTGATCGTGTCCTCGTCCTCGGTCGTGAGGCGCTCGCGCACGACGCGCTCCATCCGGTACAGGCCGATGCGGAAGGCCTCCTGGATGAGCTCGCCGACGGTGCGCAGGCGGCGGTTGCCGAAGTGCTCGTACTCGTCGAGGTGGTCGGCGACGGGCTCGCGCGGGAGCGCGACGGCCTCGGCCGCGTAGTCCTTGATCTCGACCTCGCCGTCCTCGGGGATGCCGAGCAGCTTGGGAAGGCTGATGAGCTCGCGCACGAGCGCGTGGATGTCGTCGTGCGTCAGCGTGCGCACGTCGAGGTCGACGTCCAGGGCGAGACGCGAGTTGAGCTTGTAGCGCCCGACGCGCGTGAGGTCGTAGCGCTTGGGGTCGAAGAAGAGCTGCTGCAGCAGCGCGTAGGCGGCGTCCACGCTCGGCGGCTCGCCGGGGCGCTGCTTCTTGAAGAGCTCGATGAGCGCGCCCTTCTTCGTCTTCGTGTTGTCCGGGTCGGCCTCGATCGTGTTGCGCATGTAGAGGCTGTCGCCGAACAGGTCGAGCAGCTCCTGGTCGAGGCGCTCGATCTCCTCGACGCCCTCCTCGACACCGCCGTCGGTCTCGGGGTTGTAGGTCATGGCCCGCAGCAGGACGGTGACCGGCAGCTTGCGCTTGCGGTCGATGCGGACGAAGACGCGCCCCTTCTTGTCGATCTCGAGCTCGAGCCACGAGCCGCGCGCGGGCATCAGGTTCGCCGTGAAGACCTGCTTCTCGCGGTCCTTGGGCTCCATCAGGTAGGCGCCCGGCGAGCGCACGAGCTGGGTGACGACGACGCGCTCCGTGCCGTTGATGATGAACGTGCCCCGCTCCGTCATCCACGGGAAGTCGCCCATGAAGACCGACTGCTCGCGGATCTCGCCCGTCTCGTGGTTGATGAACGCGACCGTGACCGTCAGCGGGCGCGAGTAGGTGAGGTCCTTCTCGCGGCACTCGTCGATCGACGCGGACGGCTCGTCGAAGTGGAATTCGCCGAACTGGACGGCGAGATGACCCGTGTAGTCCTCGATCGGCGAGATGTCGTCGATCGTCTCTCGAAGGCCGCCGGCCTCGGGGTCGACGAGCCAGTCGAACGACCGGCGCTGGATGTCGATCAGGTTGGGGACATCGAGGGACTTGTTCAGGCGCGCGAAGGAGCGACGCGCGCGGGGAGCGGCAACGCTAGGCAAGACAGCGACTCCTCAGGGGGTCGAAGACGGGCAACAAGGCGGAGGGGGGCGCCCTGCACAGAGAGAGCGCGACTGTCCAAGATAGCACAGCGCGGCGTCGCCCCCACCGGGGGGCGCTCGGCACTCACGGACCCCGCCCGCAGCGGCCGCGTATGTGGCGCGGCGCCGGTGAGTGGGCGGCTTCGACTATTGGCCGACGGGCGGAAGGGTAGCGCCACGGCGCGAGTTGCGCCACCCGGCCGCGTCAAGGCTGTTGGAAACGGCGGCGCGCCGCCGTTTCGCCTGCGTGTGCTAGCCGATGCGCACGAGCGTCGTCGCCGGTGCCCCGAGGCGCGTCGGCGCCTCGCCGGCGCGGACCTCCAGGGCGTAGCGGCCGCGGCTCAGCTTGCGGCGCACACCGGCGCCGGTGAAGCGCGCGAGCTGGCGGCCGCCGGCGGCGGCCATCAGCTTGGTGGCGACCACGCGGCGCGCGCCGCCGGCGCCGATGCGCACCAGCCGCGCCTCGGCGTAGGACGCACCGGCGGGGGCGGCGAAGCGGGCGACGAGGCCCTCGCGGCGCGCCTGGCGCAGCGTCAGCCGCGCCGAGCGGACGCTCACGCCGGCCACGCGCAGCGCCGAGGCGTGCGCGGAGCCGAGCCCGGGCACGAGCACGGGGGCGGCGGCCGGCGCCGCCGGCGAGGTGGGAGCGGCGGACGGCGCGGCGCGAAGGGTGAAGCGCAGCGACGCCGTGGGCGAGACGTTGCCGGCCGCGTCGACGGCGATCGCGCGGATCGTCGTGGCGCTCGCGATCGCGATCGGCAGCGAGTAGCGCTCGCTCGTCAGATCGGGCTCGGTGCCGTCGAGCGTGAAGTGGATGCGCGCGCCGGCCTCGGCGCGCAGGCGAACGGTCTTGCCGGCGTCCAGCTCGCCGGGCCCGGGCGTCGCCGTCGGCGCGTCGGGCGCCTGCACGTCGCGGGCGACCTTCAGGCTCTGGCCCGTCGCGGGCCGCGTCGTGCCGTCCGCGGTCGTGAACGTCGGCGTGACCGACAGGACCGCCTGCGCGGCGAGCGCGCCGATGTCGGCCTGCGGCACGTTCACCGTCCACGCGAGCGGCGAGCCCGCGGGGGCGTTCGGGGCGCTCTGCACGACTTCGGTCGCGGCGGTGGCGACGCCGCCCGCGCCGTCGGAAACCGCCACCGAGACGCTCGTGACGTCGGCCGCGGCGGTTCCGCTGACGCGCAGGCCGTCGGTCGTCGTCGTGAGCATCCGGGCGTCGAGCGCGGTGGCGGCATCGGCGCCCGCCGCCGGCGCGAGACCCTCGCAGCCGACGGCCGGGCCGGTGACGCCGCCGACGTCGAAGATCTGGGTCTCGGGCTGCAGCTCCTCGGTGCCGTTCGGCAGGACGATCGGCGCGTGGCCGTAGCCGATCATGTGCTCCATGTCCGGCTGGAGCATCGTGGCCACACCGGCCGGGCCGCCGAGCACCGCGTTCGAGTAGAGGAGCCGGAAGCCGCCGCGCGCGCCGGCCTCCGGGCTGAAGGCGTTGCTGGCCGGGCGGAAGTGGTCCAGACGCGACTCGCCCTCCATGCGGTCGAGCGCGATCGGCGCGCTTCCGGGCAGCGCGCTGCGCGCCCAGCCGGTGAAGGCGACGCCCTCGGGCACGGCGACCGGGCCCGAGCTCACGCCGATGTCGTCGACGAGGATCGCGTCCTTGTGGCCGCGTACGTCGGTGACGACGATCCGGTCGTAGGGGCGGATGTCGGGCGTCGCGCCGTCCCAGCAGTCGCCCTCGGACGGCGCCGTGTCCTCCACGCCGTGGTTGATCTCCAGGCCCCCGCCCTCGGGGGTCGGGACCGCGAAGGTGGCGAGGTGGGCGATGCGGTGACCGCCGCGCCAGACCGCGACGTCGAGCGGCTGGCCGACCGCATAGCCGAAGACGCCGACGAAGTCGATCTGCGGGAAGACCGAGATGTTCTTGCCGTCGCGGACCGGGAACTGCGGGTCCGGCGAGGCCTGTGCCGCCGTTGCCGTCACGCCCGCCGCGACGAGCGCGGCCGCGGCGGCCATCGCCGCCGAGCGGCGGCGCAGCACCATCCCTGTGCGCATTCCCTGCGAACCCCCCGAGCCGTCCCGGCGCACCCCCTGCGCCGATCTGGTGCGGATGCTGGCGCAGGGTCGTGCGGCGGGGAAGGGCAGAGACGGCAGTCCGCATTGCGCGACCGCGCACCCCGTGAGACGACGAGGGGCGTCCCGGCCGGGACGCCCCTCGCAGAGACGACGGATGTCGCGTCGCGCTACTTCAGCTCGACGGAGCCGCCGGCCTCCTCGAGCTCGCCCTTGAGCTTCTCGGCCTCGTCGCGCTCGATGCCCTCCTTGACGGGCTTGGGCGCCTCGTCGACGAGCGCCTTGGCCTCCTTGAGGCCGAGCCCGGTCGCCGCGCGGACGACCTTGATGACCTGGATCTTCTTGTCGCCGGCCGCGGTGAGGACGACGTCGACCGTCGAGCTCTCCTCCTCCTCCGGGGCGGCGTCACCGCCGCCGGCGCCCGCCGGGGCGGCGGCCGCGACGGCCGTGGCCGACACGCCGAACTCCTCCTCGAGCGCCTTGATGCGCTCGGACAGCTCGAGCACCGAGATGCTCTTGAGCTCGTCGATCCATTCCTGGGTCGTGGTCATGTGATTCCTCCTGTCGCTTCGGCGTCTCCGGCCTACGCCGAAGCGTCCGCCTGTTCGCTGGTCTGTTCGGTGGTCTCGTTCTCGGCGGGCGCGGCCTCGGTGGCCGTCTCCGCGGGCGCCTCCTCGGCGACCGGTGCCTCCTCGGCAGCCGGCGGCTCCTCGGCGGCGGGCGCCTCCTCGGCGGGGGGCGCGGCCGGCGCGGCGCCGGACGGGATCTCGCCCGACTCCATCTTGTCGCGCACGGCGCCGAGCGCGATGGCCACGCCGGACAGCAGCGCGTTCAGGCCGCGGGCCAGGCCGGTGATCGGCGAGGCCACGACGCCCACGAGCTGGCCGTAGAGGACGTCCCGCGAGGGCAGGCGCGAGATCGCGACGATCTGCTCGGCGTCGAGCGGGTCGCCCTCGAGCAGGCCGCCCTTGAAGGCCAGCAGCTGGGTCTCGCGGTTGAACGTCGCGATCGCCTTGGCCGCCATCGCGGCGTCGCCGCGCACGAAGGTCAGCGCCGTCGGGCCCTCGAGCAGCGGCTTGAGGGCGTCGGCGCCGGCCTGGTCGGCGGCGCGCTCGGTGAGCGTGTTCTTGACGACGCGGAACGTCGCGTCCGCCTCGCGCAGGCGCGTGCGCACGTCGGCCGCCTGCGGCACGGAGATGCCGCGGAAGTCGACCGCGAAGACGGCCTCGGCCTGCTCGATCTGCTCGGCGATCTCGGCGATCGCCGCGGATTTCTGGTCTCGGTTCATGGGCCTCCTGTTCGGGGCTTCCGGCGCCGCGGAGCGCGGCGCCTGCCCGAGGTCTCTGGTGGCTCGATGCGGCTACGCAGCGGCGGGCGCAGCCTCCTCGAGGATGTCACGCGTGCGGCTCGGGTCCACCTTCACGCCGGGCCCCATGGTCGAGGCGAGCGTGATCGAGCGGATGTAGCGGCCCTTGGCCGCCGCCGGCTTGGCGCGGATGATCTCGTCGATGACCGCGGCGTAGTTCTCCAGCAGCGCGCGATCGTCGAAGCTCGTCTTGCCGATCGTCAGGTGGACGATCGCCGTGCGGTCGGTGCGGTACTCGACCTTGCCGGCCTTGGACTCCTCGACGGCCTTGCCGACGTCCATGGTCACGGTCCCGACCTTCGGGTTGGGCATCTTGCCCTGCGGGCCGAGGATGCGGCCGAGGCGGCCGACCACCGGCATCATGTCCGGCGTGGCGATGGCCACGTCGAAGTCGGTGAAGCCCTCCTCGACGCGAGAGGCCAGGTCCTCCGCCCCGACGACGTCGGCGCCGGCCTCCTCGGCCTCACGCGCCTTGTCGCCCCTGGCGAAGACGGCGACGGTGACGCTCTTGCCCAGGCCGTTGGGCAGCGCGATGGTGCCGCGCAGCTGCTCGTCGGCGTGGCGCACGTTCAGGCCGGTGCGCACGTGGACCTCGACGGACTCGTCGAACTTCGCGCGCTTGAGCTCCTTGACCAGCCCGAGGGCCTCGACCGGGGTGTACTCGTGCTCGCGGTCGACCTTGCCGCGCGCCTCGAGGTAGGTCTTGCCGTGATTGGCCATGTCAGCCCACCTCCACGCCCATCGAGCGGGCGGTGCCCGCGATGATCTTCGCCGCCTGGTCGACGTCATGCGCGTTGAGGTCGTCGAGCTTGCGCTCGGCGATCTCGCGCACCTGCGCCTGCGTCAGCCGGCCCACCTTCTCGCGGTGCGGCTCGCCGGAGCCCTTCTCGATCCCGGCCGCCTGCTTGATGAGCACGGCGGCGGGCGGCGTCTTGGTGATGAAGGTGAACGAGCGGTCCTCGTACACCGTGATGACGACGGGGATCGTCGTGCCCGCCTGGTCCTGCGTCTGGGCGTTGAACGCCTTGCAGAACTCCATGATGTTGATCCCGTGCTGGCCGAGGGCCGGGCCGACGGGAGGGGCGGGCGACGCTGCTCCGCCGGTCGCCTGCAGCTTGATCTGGGTGAGGACCTTCTTGGCCATGGCTCTTCCTGAGGGTAGGACGCGGCGCGCCGCTCAGATCTTCTTGACCTGGTCGAAGCCGACCTCGACGGGCGTCTCGCGCCCGAAGATTGACACAAGGACCTTGAGCTTGGACGCGTCCTGGTTGATCTCGGAGATCTCGCCGGAGAAGTCCGACAGCGGGCCGGAGATGACCTTGACGGACTCGCCGATCGAGAACTGCGCCTTCGTGGCGACCTTCTGCGCGACCTCACGGTGCAGCAGGCGGTCGACCTCGGGCTGGGTCAGCGGCACCGGCTCGTTGGACGCGCCGACGAACCCGGTCACGCCCGGCGTGCCCTTGACGAGCTGCCAGGAGTCGTCCGTCAGCTCCATGTTGACGAGCACGTAGCCCGGCATGGTCCGCTTCTCGACGGCGACCTTCTGGTTGTCCTTCATCTCCGTCACCGACTCCGTGGGCACGACGACCTGTCGCACGGCGCGGCGCTGGTTCAGCGACTGGGCGCGGTGCTCGAGGTTCTGCTTGACCTTGTTCTCGTGTCCGGAGTAGGTGTTGACGACGTACCAGCGATACATGGGTTCCTTGTTCAGATGATGAGGTCGACGACTTCCTGGGCGACCCGGTCGGCGACGCCCAGGTAGACGCCGGCGACGACGACGAAGCCGAGCACGACCGCGGTGGCCTGCGCGACCTGGCGACGGTCGGGCCACTGGACGCGCTGCAGCTCGGCCCACGACGCGCGGAGGAAGCCGACGAAGCGCCCGGGGCCGCGTCGCTCGCCCGGCGCCGATGCGCGGGTCCTGGCGGGCGTCCGGCCTGCGGCGGCCGTCTCGTCGTCCTCGTCATCCTCCTCGAACTCATCGAAGTCGGGCTCTTCGTGCTCGTGCTCGGCCTCCGCGTCCACCTCCGCGACGGGCTCGTCCCCGGCGGCGAGGCGCTCGTCCTCGGCCGGCTCGGCGTCAGGCCCGGCGGCCGGGTCGTCGTCCTCCACGGGCTCCCCGTGAGCGCCAGAGACGATCGCGGCATCGAACTCGTCGGCCTCGCCCGAGGCGTGGTCGAGCGACCCGGGGACGTTCTCGCGATGCGGCTCGGAGGGCGCCGGTCCGGGATTCTGCGCAGCGCGGCGGGCCTTGCGCTGCTTGGCACGCTGACGGTCACGGGCCACGGCTCGACGCTCCGCGCTAGCGGGTCTCCCGATGGCTCGTGTGCGACCGGCACCACCTGCAGTACTTGCGCAGCGTGATGCGATCCGGGTTGTTGCGCTTGCTCTTGTTCGTCTGGTAGTTGCGCCGCTTGCACTCCTCGCACGCGAGGGTGACAGCGATGCGCACGTCTCCGCGGGCCATGGGGCGCTCCGTCGTGAGGTGTGGGTCGACCGATCGGCCGGGACAGAAAAAGGACCCGCCCCGGGCGAGTCAGCGACCGAGTGTAGCGCGGTGTGCGCTCAGGCTGCGGCGAGCGGCAGAGGCCTCCCGGCCCGTGGGAGGCCTCCGGACGTTCCGTGACAGGGGTGTGGATGGAACGCCAGGAGCGCCGGGGGTAAGTGACGCTCGTCTCGCCGCCTGCCATGAATGTGACAGCGCGGGTCGGCGGGCTCCATCGGACGATCGTCTTAAGACCCCGTCGCCGAGGCAGGCCCGTCGCAGGCGCCGGCCCCGCGCGTGCGCGCGCGTGGAGGTCGGCGGGTGCGTCGCCGGTCAGGCGGCGGTCTCGGTGCTCACGAGCCCGTTGCGCTGGGCCCAGAGCGCCGCCTGCGTGCGGTCGGTGACGCCGATCGCCCGGAAGACGTTGGTCAGGTGTGCCTTGACCGTCTTCTCGCTGATGCCGAGCTTGACGGCGATCAGCTTGTTGGGCAGGCCCGTGCCGACGAGCGTGAGGACGACGCGCTCGCGGTCGGTGAGGCCAGGCGTGGCGCGGTCGGCCGTGCGGTCGCTGAGCAGCTCGCGCGCGGCGCGCGGGTCGATCGGCGCGTCGCCCTGAGCGGCAGCGCGGACGCCCCGGAACAGCTCGGCCGGCTCGGCGTCCTTGAGCAGGTAGCCCATCGCGCCGGCGTCGAGCGCGCCGAGGATGCGCGGGCGGTCGGTCAGCGACGTGAGCACGACCACTCGTGCCCCCGGGTCGGACTCGTGGATCCGGCGCGTCGCCTCGATGCCGTCCATCACCGGCATCGACAGGTCCATGAGGATCACGTCGGGCACGCACTCGCGCGCCATCTCGACGGCCTGGGCGCCGTCGGCGGCCGCCCCCACCACCTCGATGTCGCCGGCGTTCGCGAGCAACTGCTCGAGACCGGCCCTCACGACGGCGTGGTCCTCCACGAGCAGAACGCGGATCATGCGACGGGAACCTCCAGTTTGACGCGGGTGCCGGCGCCCGGGGCCGAGTCGATGCTCAGGCTCCCGCCGGCGTGAGTGGCCATGTCGTTGAGCACGCGCAGGCCGAAGTGACCGTCCTCGCGCGCCTCGTCGGCGCGCTCCGGGCTGAAGCCGATGCCGTCGTCGACGATGCCGAGTCCGACGCGGCGGCCCTCGACCGACACGCGCACGTCGACGCGCGTCGCGTGGCTGTGGGCGACGACGTTGCGCAGCGCCTCCTGGGCGGTGCGGAACATGAGCGCCTCGGCCTCCTTGTCGATGTTCAGCGCCGCCGGCATGTCGACGTGGGCCTCGACGCCGCGCGACTCGAGCGGCGCGACGAGGTCTGAGAGCGCGGCGGCGAGGCCGGCGCGGTGCAGGTCGGGCGGGTAGATGTCGACGAGCAGCGAGCGCAGCTGGCGGATGCTGCGCCGCGTCTGGCCGGCGCCCTCGCGCAGCGCGGCCGCGACCTCCGGACCGCCGTGGCCGTTGATCCGCTGCGCAGCGGCGGCCAGCGCGTAGGACGTGCCGACGAGGTCCTGGACGACGCCGTCGTGCAGGTCGCCGGCGATCCGGCGGCGCTCGTTGTCCGACGCGGCCAGGGCCTTCTCGAGCAGCGCCTCACGCTCGCGGCGGCTCTGGTGCAGGTTGCGCGCCATCCGGTAGGCGAGCGGGAGCTGCAGGAGCTGCAGCAGGAGGAGCGCGCCGATCATGCCCGGGACGAAGTTCAGCCACGTCTGCTTGGCGTCGGTCGCGACCGCGCTCTGGCGCTGATAGAGCTCGAAGAGGAGCTTCTCGCCGCCCGGCCCGTTGATCGGCATGTAGACCTCGAGGACCTTCCCCGACAGGCCGTCGAGGCGGTTCTCGTCGCGGTCGAGCTTCGTCTCCTCGGCGACGACGCGCCCGTTGCCGATCGCGGCGAGGTCCTCCTCGGAGAGCTTGAACTGCTTCCCGATCAGGGCCGGCATGTCGGAGTAGACGATCGTCCCGTCGGCGCGCCACAGCTTGACGCGCTCGACCCCGTCGCCCGCGCTGATGCGCTCGCGCACGACCTCGTCGATATGCGCGATCGCCCGCGGGTCGCCCTGCATCAGGGCCGGGCTGAGGTTGGCCTCGATGATCCCCTTGCCGGCCAGGCGCGCCACCGTCTTGGCGTCCTCGATGGCGTCGTCGCGGGCGGCCTGACGCTGCAGCGCCACCCCGATCGCGCCCACGACGACGACGGCCAGCAGGCCGGCGAGCGCGAAGCGCAGGAGCGGGAGCGCCACCTCCGTGCGGCGTCGGGTCTCGTGTGTGGTCGTCAAGGGTGGGAGGCCTGGGCTGCCAAGGGCATCGAAGGTATCCGTGGCCCCCACCCCTGTCATGGCGGGTTCTCGCCTGTCGGTGCGCGAGTTCTCGCACTTCCCCTCCGCCGTCCGGTCGGCCTGCCGTCCTACGACCAATGTCGCGCGGTCCGCTCGGTGACATTTCGGCGTCGCGGCGGTCTCAGCCTTCAGAGTGCCGACGCGACGACCGCCGAGAGACTCCCAAGATGCGTCCCGCCTGAGACGCAGGCGGACGTCGCTCGGCACTCGCCTTTTCGAGCCCTGCGAGGCGGCCGGTCCAGCCCCCCGGTGACCGGTCCGCTTCGCAGGCGCTCGGCTGCGCCGCGATGCCGAGGACGAGGTACGGCGGGCCGCACCCACCGCCGGTCCGGAACCGCACTCCGCAGACGCATGGCAGCGCGATGGGCGCAGACCCGGGGCGCTGGGACAGTACGTGCCATGAACCCCTCACTGCTGTCCATCGCCCACGCCAAGGCCATCCGCTCCGAGCAGGCCCGGCGCCGCCGCCGTCGAAGCTAGAGGAGATCCTCCATGTCCGCCCTGCGCACCAGCTCTCACCAGTACACGCGCCCCGTCGTGCGGCCCGCCCCGCGGCCGACGAACGGCAGCGCCGGCCTCGGCCTCTGGTAGCCGCCGGGGGCGCCTAGCCCTCGCGCTCCTCGAGCCGCAGGGCGGCGGCCTCCGCCGAGGCCGAACGCCGTGCTTCGGTGGGCTCGTCCCGGTCGATGACGAACGCGACCCGGATCAGCGCCCGCCACTCGCCCAGCCCGTCGCCGCGCAGCCCGCGCGAGACGACGTCCACGCCGGTGATGTTCCGCACCGTGCGCCGCGCCTCCTCCAGCGCCTGGCGTACGGCGTCGTCCGAGCCGCTCGTCGAGCGGCCGATGATCTCGATCGTCTTGGCGGCGGACATCGCGCGAGAGTTCCTAGACGAGGCCGCCGAGGTGGGCGGTGTCGTTGAAGCTGTGCAGCATCCAGCGGCCGTTGGCGAACACCACGAGCCGCGAGATCGACGCGTTGTCGGCGTGCACGAAGGCGAACGGCCGCCCGCCCGTCGCCTGGCGGCAGACCTCGCCGATGATCCCCGCGTGCAGGAACGCGACCGCCGTCCGGCCCGGCCCGGCGGCGGCGAGGATCCGCTCGACGCCCGCGCGCACGCGCTCGGCGAGCACCTCCATCGGCTCGGCGCCGGGGATCAGGTCCCAGCGCTCCTCGCGGAACATCCGGCGCACGAGCGGGTCGCGGCGCGCGGCGCGGATGCGGTACTCGCCGCCCTCCCACTCGCCCAGGTGGACCTCGCGCAGCTCGGGCACGACGACCGGCTCGAGGCCGGCGCTCGCCGCCAGCGCCTCTGCCGTCTGCGCGGTGCGCCGCAGCGGCGTGACGAACAGGGCGTCCGGCGCCTCGGAGCCGAGCCGCGCGCACACGGCGCGCGCCTGCTCGCGGCCCTCGGGGGCCAGCGGCGGGTCGCTGTGGCCGTCGATCAGGGCGAACGTCTCGCCGGGCGACAGCGTCGCCGAGGCGCCGTGGCGCACGAGCAGCACGACGGTGGCGTCGGGCGGCGGGGCGAAGGGGCGCTGCGGGTAGCGCTCGGTCTCGGTCACGCCGTGCAGCGTGCCAGCCCGAGCCGGGCGCCCGTCGCCGGGCGCGGGCGGATCAGGTGGTCGCCGGCGTGCTCGACGTCGTCTTCGTGCCCGACGTCGAGGTCTTGCGGCCGACCTCGAAGACGTTGCGGTCGTCGCCCGAGCCGTAGACGTGGAACTCGCGGCCCTCGCGCTTGACCATCACGAACGCCTGGCCGCTGCGCGCGTTGTCGGACGTGTTGATGAACATGCCGTTGCGCGGACCGGCGACGATCTCGGCGTAGTTGTGGCCGTCGACCTTCTCGCTCTTCTCGCCCTTCGGCTTGGCCGCCGACGCCGAGGGCGTCTTCTCGGTGTCCTTGGCCGTGCGGACCGCGGCGGCGTGGACCTCGGCGAACGAGGCGCCGGAGGACTTCTTGGTGTCCTTGGCCCTGGCGGCGTGGGCGTTGTGCGTCGAGGCGGCGCTCGACGTGGCGGCGACGTGATGGCTCATGAGCTGGGGGTGGAGTCGGGGGCGGAGGCGTCGAAGGAGCGGACGATGGCGCCGATCTGGGCGGCCACGTCCGTGGCGCCCGCGCCGGTGACGGCGTCGAGCGTGTACGTGCGGTCCCGCAGGGCGGCGACGGCGATCGACTGGACCGTGCCGGTCTTGGGGCGGGCGAAGGTGTAGACGTAGGCCGGGCCGGTGCTCAGCTTGACCGTGCGGGCGCCGACGGGCTCGAAGCCCTTGAAGCGGCTGCGCAGCTGCCGGGTCAGGTCCTCGGTCAGCGGCCGCGAGCTGCGCTTGAGCGCGGGCTGGCGGCGGATGACGACGAGGCCGCGGCGATCGACGCGGCGCAGGACGGCGGCCGGCGTCGTCGGGATGTCGTCGAGCTGGCGATCGCTCAGCGCGCGCCAGCCGGCGGGCACGGCGACCGAGAAGGACTTGTCGGAGGCGCGGTGGCGCGGCGTCTCGTCGCCGCCGTCCGAGCGCGTGACGAGCAGCGTCGTCACGGCGGCGGCGAGGACCAGGACCGCGACGGCGGCGCCGGCGATCAGCCGGCGGCGCGGGCGGGGAGCGGGCGTGGGATCAGCGGAGGACGAGGAAGCCATAGGGGCGCGAGATGCCGTCGACGTTTGCCGACGACGTGTTGCACAGTCGGAATCGCAACGTGTCGGCTGTATCGGCAATCAGCGGCGCGGCAATGAGCCCTGCTTCGAGATTCGCGTCCACATGGATGATCGGGCGGTCGCCGGCGACGATGCCGGGGACGCTCGCCGTCTGCACCGCGCACGTGTCGGCGGCCATGTCGGCGGGGTCGACGTCGACGCTGCCGATCAGCGGCTGACCCGAGGCGTTCGGGGCCGCGACCTTGGCGGCGCCGATCGAGGCGTCCTTGATCTGGGCGCCGGTCAGCGTGCCCGGGGCGAGGTCGGCGGCGACGATCGTGCCGTCCTGGATCTTGGCGCTCGTGACCGCGCCGTCGAGGATCTTCGTGGCGGTGACGGCGCCGGCGGCGAGGTTCGCGGTCTCGACCGCGGAGGTGGCCAGCGCGCCCGAGTCGACGATGCCGCCGAGGAGCTTGGAGCGGGTCACGGAGCCGGCGGCGAGCTGCGTCGAGTTCACGGCGCCATCGGCCAGCTGGGCGCTGTCGACGGCGTGGGCGGCGAGCTTGGAGGTGGTGACCGAGGCGGCCGCGAGATCGGCGGTGTCGACGGCGAGGTTCTCGATCTTGTCGCCGGTGACCGCGTTGGCGGCGAGCTTGGCGCCGGTCACGTTGGCGTCGAGGATCTTGGCCGTGGTCACGGCGCTCGCGCCCAGGTCGGTGGCGGCGACCGTGCCGTCCTGGATCTCGGCGCTCGCGACGGCGTTGTCGGCGAGCTTGGCGTTCGTGACGGCGTCGGTGGCCAGCTCGTTGGCACCGATCGCGTTGTCGGCGACCTTGGCGTTGGTGACGGCGTCGGCCCCGAGGTCGGCGGCGCCCACGGTGCCGTCGGCGATCTTGGCGCTGCCCACGGCGCTGTCGGCGATCTTCGCGCCGGCGACGGCGCCGTCGAGGACCTTGGCGGTGGTCACCGCGCCGTCGCCGAGATCGGTCGTGCCGACCGTCCCGTCGAGGAGCTTCGCGCTCGTGACCGCGGAGTCGTGAAGGGCGGCCGTCTCGATCGCGGCGTCGTCGACCTTGGCGGCGGTGACGGCGTCATCGGCGAGGTCGGCGGTGTCGACAGAGGCGTCGGCCAGGTCGGCGCCGCTCAGCGAGCCGTCGGCCACGGCGATGCCGGTGACGGCGTCGGCAGCGATCTTGGCGGCGGTGACGGCGCCGTCGGCGAGGTCGATGGTGTTCACGGCGCCGTCGGCGATGTGGTTGGAGCCGACCGCGCCGTCGGCGATGCGATCGGCGCCGGCGGGGCCGAGGGCGCGGCGGGCGTCGGCGTGCGCGGCGGCGGCCGCGGCGACGCCCTGGTTGGCGGTCGCCTGCGCAGCGGCGGCGGCGGCGACGCCCTGGTTGGCGGTCGACCTCGCCGCGCCGGCGGCGGCGCCGGCGCCCGCGGCGGCGGCGTTGGCGCTCGCCGCGTCGGCGACGCCGCGTTCGGCCGTCTTCTTGACGGCGCGCGTGGCCTTGTCGGCGCGCTCGGAGATCTGCAGGGCGCGGCGCGCGACGCGCAGCACGTCAGGACCGCCCCAGGCGGGGGCGGCGCTGGTCAGCGCGATGGCGGTCGCGGCGACGAGAACGGTGATGCGCGTGCCTCTCATGTGCCGCCGTACTCGGACGTCCGGCCATGAACTTGAGAGGCCCTGTCAGGGTCCGCTACGGCCAGTCGTGGACGGGCACATTGGAGTGCATGTGCTCGCGGTAGCGCACCGTCATCTCGCGCAGCGCGTCGGCACGGTCCATCTGGCGGTCCTCGTAGAGGCGGTGGAACTCGGCGCTCTGCCACGCCGCGCCGTTGCGCAGCGTGACGCAGCGGCGCTCGATGATGCCGAGCAGGCGGTCGCGGTCGGCGGGGTCGATCCCCCAGCGGTCGAGGCCCTCGTAGGCGAGCGGGAGCAGCCGGCGCAGGACGAGCTCGGCGGCGGGCACCTCGCCGACGCCGGGCCAGTAGACGCGCGCGTCGATGCCGTGGCGTGCGCCGGCGTGGAAGTTCTCCTCGGCCGCGGAGAAGGACATCTGCGACCACACCGGGCGCTCCTCGTCCGCGAGCACGCGCACGAGCCCGTAGTAGAAGGCGGCGTTGGCGAGGATGTCGGCGACCGTCGGGCCGGCGGGCAGGACGCGGTTCTCGACGCGCACGTGCGGGCGGTCGCGCGTGACGTCGTAGACGGGCCGGTTCCAGCGGTAGACCGTGCCGTTGTGCAGGCGCAGCTCGGCCAGCGTGGGCACGCCGCCGCGGTCGAGGACCTCGACGGGGTCCTCGTCCTCGCACATCGGCAGCAGCGCCGGGAAGTAGCGGACGTTCTCCTCGAAGAGGTCGAAGATCGACGTGATCCAGCGCTCGCCGAACCACACGCGCGGGCGCACGCCCTGGGCCTTGAGCTCGTCCGGGCGCGTGTCCGTGGCCTGCTCGAAGAGCGCGATGCGCGTCTCGCGCCACAGCTCCTTGCCGAAGAAGAACGGCGAGTTGGCGGCGATCGCGAGCTGCACACCGGCGATCGCCTGCGCCGCGTTCCAGTGGCGCGAGAAGAGCTCGGGGTCGACGAGCTGGTGCAGCTGGACGCTGGTGCACGCCGCCTCGGGGGCGATCGTGTCGGCGAACGTGCTCAGCCGCTCGACGCCGCCGATGCGGATCTCGAGGTCCTCGCCGCGCGCGGCGAAGATCTGCTCGTTGATGAGCTCGTAGCGCGGATTGGCGCTCAGCGCGCCGCCGTGGAGGTGCTGCTCGGCGATCGTCGGCAGGATCCCGACGAGCATCATGTGGTCGCCCTCGCGGCGGGCGCGCTCCTCGGCGTGGTTGAGGCTCGCGCGCACGGTGTGCTCGAACTCGCCGAGCGCGCCGTCCTCCAGCAGCCGGGGCGGGATGTTGATCTCGATGTTGAACTGGCCGAGCTCGGTGACGAAGTCGGGGTCGGCGATGCGGTCGAGGACCGCGGCGTTCGTGAACGCGGGGTCGCCCGCCTCGTCGGTCAGGTTGAGCTCGATCTCCAGACCGACCGAGCGCCGGTCGGCGTCGAAGCGGGCCTCCGACAGCATCCGCGCGAAGACGTCCAGGCAGCGGCGAACCTTCTCCCGATAGCGCTGGCGGTCCTCGCGGCTGAAGACCTTGGCGCTGACCTCTTGGCCCATGGCGCGCAGTCTCGCAGGGCGGGCGGGTGGGCAACATGAGGTCATGTCAGCCGCCTCGTCACCGGCCGTGGCCCGCCGGGTGCGCGCGGCCGTCGAGGTCGCGGCGGCGGCGGGCGTGCGCTGCGAGGACCCGCTCGTCCTCCACGATCGCAGCAACGTGCTCGTGCACCTGCGCCCCGCCCCCGTCGTCGCGCGCGTGGCGGGCAGCACCGCGGCCGTGCGCGAGGGCGACGGGTGGCTGGCGCGCGAGGTCGCGGTGGCCACGCATCTCGCGCGCGCGGGCGCGCCGGTCGTCGCCCCGAGCGCGCTCGTCGACCCCGGCCCCCACCGCCACGACGGGCTGGCGCTGAGCTTCTGGGAGCTGGCGCCCGCGGTGCCCCGCGCGCCGGATGCGCACGCCGCCGGCGCCGGGCTGCGCGCCTGCCACGAGGCGCTGCGCAGCTTCGAGGGCGACCTGCCGGCGATGGGCGCCCTCGTCGAGGCGCGCGCGCTCGCCGCGCGCCTGGCCGCCGAGGGCGCCGTCGGCGCGCAGGACGGCGAGGCGCTCGAGCGCGCGGGCGCCGAGGCCGAGGAGCGCATCGCCGGTCTGGGCCTGCCGCTGCAGCCCGTCCACGGTGACGCCCACCTCGGCAACGTCGTCGCCACCGCCCGCGGGCCGCTGTGGAACGACTGGGAGGACACCTTCCTCGGTCCGGTCGGCTGGGACCTCGGCTGCCTGCGCGCTTCGGCGGTCGCGTTCGGCAACGACCCGAGCCCGGTGGCGGAGGCCGAGGACGGCTACGGCCCGGCGCTGGACGACGACGCGCTGGCCGCGTTCGTCGCCGCGCGGCGCTTCCAGGGCACGGTGTGGATCGCCGCGGTGGCGCGCGAGCGGCCCGACGTCCGCGGGCGCGCGGCCGCCCTGCTGGCCGCGATCAGGGGGTCGTTAGGCTGACGGCGGTGAGCGGGGATGGGACGATCGGCGTCTCGCGGCGCCGGATCGACGGCGAGGCCAAGGTTCGCGGGGCGACACGCTACGCGGCCGATCTGCCGGTCCCGGGGCTGCTCCACGCGCGCCCCGTCCTCGCGAGCGCGGCGCACGCGCGGATCGTCTCCATCGACGTCACGGCGGCGCTCGCGCGTCGAGGGCGTCGTCGCCGTGCTCACCGCCGCCGATCTGCCGATCGCCGAGGGCGCCACCGGCCGCGCCGCCGAGGCGCTGGCACGCGAGGAGGTCGTCTGGGCCGGCCAGCCCGTGGCGCTCGTCGTGGCCGAGACCGAGCCGGCGGCGCTCGACGCATCCGAGCTCGTGATCGTCGAGCTCGACGCGCTGCCCGCGGTGCTCGACGTCGACGCCGCGATGGCGCCGGGCGCGCCGCTCGCCCGCGTCCTCGGCGAGGAGCCGTCGGCCAACGTCGACGGCCACGCGCCCATGCGCCAGGGCGACGCGGCGGCCGCGCTCGCCGGCGCCGACGCCGTCGTCTCCGCGACGACGCGCACCGCCTGGATCCACCAGGGCTACCTCGAGCCGCAGACCGCGACGGCGTGGATCGAGCCCGAGGGCGACGTCGTCGTGAGCACGGCGACGCAGGGCATCTTCTCCACGCGCGAGGAGCTCGCCGCCGTCTTCGGGCTGCCGATCGGCAGCGTGCGCGTTCGCCCCACGCCGCTCGGGGGCGCGTTCGGCGGCAAGCTGATGATCGTCGAGCCGCTCGCCGTCGGCGCCGCGCTCGTCCTGCGCCGGCCCGTGCGCCTGTCGCTCTCGCGCCTGGAGGACTTCGCCGCCACGAACCCGGCGCCCGCGCAGCGCTTCGAGCTCGAGATCGGCGCCGCCGCCGACGGGACGCTGGCGGCGATCCGCGGGCGCATCCTGTGCGACCGCGGGATCAACGACGACTTCGCGCTCGAGAGCATCTCCGGGATGCTCGTGGGCGGCCCGTACCGCTGGGCGGCGCGTGAGCTGACCTCGCTCGGCGTGCTCACCAACCGCGTCCCGAGCGGGTCCTACCGCGCGCCCGGCGGGCCGCCGGCGGCCTTCGCGATCGAGACGCTGCTCGACGAGCTCGCGGGCCGGCTCGGGATCGACCCGATCGAGCTGCGCCTGCGCAACGTCGCCTCCAACGGCGACCCGGGCCCGGACGGCAAGCCCCTCATGGCCTTCGGCGCCGAGGAGTGCCTGCGCCGCGCCGCCGCCCATCCGATGTGGCGCGCGCGCGGCGAGCTGCCCGACGGCGAGGGCGTCGGCTTCGGCATCGGCCTGTGGCCCGGCGGCCTGGAGCCGGCCGCCGCGGCCTGCCGGCTGGACGCCGACGGCGGGATCACGGTCCACACCGGCGCCGTCGACATGAGCGGCGTCTCGACGGGCTTCCAGGCGATCGCCGCCGCGGCGTTCGGCGTGGCGCCCGAGCAGGTGCGCATCGAGGCGGGCGACAGCGCGGGTGCGCCGTACGCGGGCGTCAGCGGCGGCAGCAAGATCACCTATACGGTCGGGCGCGCGGTCGAGCGCGCGGCGCGCGAGGCGCGCGAGCGGCTGCTCGAGGCGGCCTCGCTCGAGCTCGAGATCGCCCCCGAGGACCTCGAGCTGGTCAACGGCGCGGTGCAGCCGGCGGGCGCGCCGAGCCGCGCGCTGGCGCTCGACGAGCTGGCGCGGCGCACGATGGCCTTCGGCAGCCCGCACGCGCCGGTGGAGGGCCACGGCCGCGTCGCCCAGACGAGCCGCGCGCCCGCCGCGGCCGCTCACCTCTCGCACGTCGCGGTCGATCGCGAGACCGGTGGCGTGCGGCTGCTCGGCCACGTCGTCATCCAGGACGTCGGGCGGGCGCTCAACCCCGCGCTCGTCGAGGACCAGCTGCTCGGCGGGACGGTGCAGGGGCTCGGCTGGGCGCTGTACGAGGAGCTCAGCTTCGACGAGATCGGCCAGCTGCGGACGACCACGCTGGTCGACTACGCGCTGCCCACCGCCGGCGTGCTGCCGCCGATCGAGACCGTGCTGGTCGAGATCCCCGCGCCCGACGGCCCGTTCGGGGCCAAGGGCGTCGGCGAGGCGCCCGTGGTCGCCACCGCGGCCGCCGTGGCCAACGCCGTCGCGGCCGCGACCGGGGCGCGCCTGCGCGAGCTCCCGATGACCCCCGAGCGCGTCTGGCGCGCGCTCCGGAACGAATCTCCATAATTTCAGTCGGGTTTGTGGCATTATGCCGATCACGATGCCTCTTCCCCGGCTGGACGTCCATCAACACCTGTGGCCCGAGCCGTTCGTGGTCGCGCTCGCGCGGCGCACCGAGCCGCCGTGCCTGCACCTCACGCGCGACGGCTACGTGCTGCGCCTGGCCGGCGAGCCCGACGCGCCGCTCGACCTCGGGCCGAGCGACCCGGCCGCCCGCCGCGCCACCTTCGCCGAGGACCGGATCGACGGCGCGCTGCTGTGCCTGTCCAGCCCACTTGGCATCGAGACGCTCCCCGCCGACGAGGCGCGGCCGCTGCTCGACGCCTGGCACGACGGCGTGCACGCGATCGGCGATCCGTTCGGCTGGTGGGCCGCGCTCGCGCTCGACGGCGCCGTCCCGCGCGACGTCGACGGGCTGCTCGACCGCGGCGCCGCCGGGCTCTCGCTGCCCGCCGGCGCGCTGGCCGGGCCGGAGGCCATCGAGCGCGTCGGGCCGCTGCTCGAGGCGCTCTCGCGCCGCGACCGGCCGCTGCTCGTCCACCCCGGGCCCGTCCCGCCCTCGGCCGGTGCCCCGCGCCCGGCGTGGTGGGCCGCCGGCGTCGACTACGTGGCCGAGCTGCACGCCGCCTGGCACGCCTTCGCGGCCTGGGGGCGCCCGGCGCTCGCCGACCTGCGCGTCCTGTTCGTGGCCCTGGCCGGCGGCGCACCGCTGCACGTCGAGCGCCTCGCCGCGCGCGGGGGCCCGGCCGAGGCGGCCTTCGACCCGCTCACGTTCTACGACACGTCGTGCTACGGCCCGCGCGCCGTCGAGGCGATCGGCGGCGTCGTCGGGCTCGACCAGCTCGTCCACGGCTCCGACCGGCCCCTCGTCGACGCTCGCACCGACCTGCTGCTCGGGCCGGCCGGCGAGCACGCGCTGACGACGGTCAACCCCGCGCGGCTGCTCAACGGCGCGCCCGCCGACGTCCCGGGGGTGCCGGCGTGATCGCGCGACCGCAGGACCGCGATCTCGAGCGCCCCGAGCTCGAGGACGTCGTGCGCCGGCTGGCCGCTCGGCCCGGGCTGTGGGCGCACCTCGTGCGCCACGATCCCGACGCGCGCATCTACGAGGAGCTGCTGCGCGACAACCACCTCGCGGTCTGGCTCATCTGCTGGATGGACGACCACGACACCGGCTTCCACGACCACGACCGCTCCGCCGGCGCGGTGGCCGTCGTCGACGGGTCCGTCGTCGAGGACCGGCTGCTGCTCGGCCGGCCGCCGGCCACGCGCTCCATCGGCGCGGGCGGGTCGTTCACGTTCGCCGCCTCGGACATCCATCGCGTGCGCCACGGCGGCGGCGGCCCGGCGGTGACGATCCACGCCTACTCGCCGCCGCTGTGGCGGATGGGCACCTACGAGGTCCGTCCCGGCGGCGAGCTCGCGCGCCACTCGGTCTCCTACGCCGAGGAGCTGCGCCCGATCGCCGCGACCGTGTGACCGCGGTCAGCGGCGCTCGCCGACGGCCTTGAAGAACGTGTAGGTGAAGACGCCGTCGGGCCCGGTCGTCCGGTGCAGGTCGCGGATGCCCGCGTCGAAGCGCTCGGCGTCGATCAGCCCGGCGGCGATCGCCTGCTCGCGGACGCCCTCGATCATCGCCGTGAACGTCCGGCGGGTGAAGCCCTCGACGAGCTCGGGGCGGCTGGCGTCGACGTACACGAACAGCGGCCGGACGCGCACGGAGTCCAGACCGGCCTCGACGAGCAGCGGGAACAGGCGCCGGCCGATCTGCGAGTCGCCGCCGGCGCGGCTCTGCAGCTCGACCTGGCAGGCGATCGCCTCGTGCGCCGCCTCGCTGTCGGGATGGAACGTCGTCGAGCCGTGGTCGCCCTCGATGACGGTCAGCGTCCCCCCGGGGCGCACCAGGGCGCGCAGGATGCGCACGGCCTCGACCGGCCGCGACAGGTGCTCGAGCACGAAGCACACGAAGACGTGGTCGAACGAGCCGGGCTGGAAGGGCAGCGCGAAGACGTCGGCGCGGCGCAGGTCCACGTTGCCGATGCCGGCCGCCTCCAGGCGCCCCGCGGCCTCGGCGAGCGACGTCTCCGAGACGTCGACCGACGTGAATCGCGCGCCGGGGCTGCGGCGGGCCAGCGTGACGGTCTGGGCGCCCGTCCCGCAGCCGGCCTCGAGCACGGTGCTGCCGGGCGGATAGGCGGTGCCGGCGTGCAGCAGGTCGACGAGGGTCCCGGCCTGGTCGAGCAGGCGGGCGTTCTCGCTCGCCCCGTAGCCGTGCACGTAGTCGCCCATCGCCGCGCAGGGTAAGCCCCGATCGGCTCCTCAACGTGATCGCGCCCGCGAGAGAGGGCGGGCGCGATCGGGGAGGAGAGAGCTTGGACGCAACATGCATTCAAGCTGCGCACTAGTATAGGGCACGCGCCGGCGCGGCGTCCAGCGCACCTCGATGACGCTCCTGAAGAACCCTCCGACGAGCACGTCCGCCGACGCGACGCCCGGCAGCGCCGCCGAGCGCGCGTACGCGCACGTCAAGCAGCGCCTGCTCGACGGGCGCTTCGCCGGCGGCGCCCTGCTCAGCGAGAACGAGCTCGCCCAGCAGCTCGGGCTGAGCCGCACGCCGGTCCGCCAGGCGTTCATCGCGCTCGAGGCCGAGGGGCTGCTCGAGCTCTATCCCAAGCGCGGCGCGCTCGTCGTCCCGGTCTCGGCCGCCGAGATCGAGGACGTCTTCGAGGCGCGGCTGCTCGTCGAGGAGCACTGCGTGCGCCGCGCCGCCGAGAGCGGCGGCGCCGACCTGCTCGCCGCGCTCGAGGTCACGATCGCCGCCCAGGAGGAGGCGCAGGCGGCGGGCGACCGGCTCGGATTCGCGCGCGCCGATCGCGAGTTCCACCACGCGATCGTCGCCGCCGCCCGCAACGCGATCCTGCTGCGCCTGTCGGGCGCGCTGCGCGACCGCCAGCAACGCATCGCCGCCGTCTCGCTGGCCGGCGGCACCGGCTTCGCCGAGCGCTTCATCGCCGAGCACCGCGCGATCGTCTCCGCGCTCGAGCGCCGTGACGGCGACGCGGCCGTCCGCCTCGCCGCCGCGCACCTGCACGGCGCGCGCGAGGCCGCGCGCGGCGCGCGATGAGCCTGGGCGCGCCCGAGCGCGAGGACCCGGCGGCCCTGCGGGCGGCGATCCGCCGCGGCGGCTGGCGCGGCCCGACGGCCGGGCTCGCTCCCGGCTACGCGCAGGCCAACCTCGTCGTCCTGCCCGAGGCCGGCGCCTTCGACTTCCTGCGCTTCTGCGTGCGCAACCCGGCGCCGTGCCCGGTGCTCGAGGTCACCGACCCCGGCTCGCCGGAGCCGGCGCTGACCGCCCCGGGCGCCGACCTGCGCACCGACGTCCCGCGCTACCGCGTGCTGCGCGACGGCGAGCTCGTCGACGAGCCCGGCGACGTGCGCGAGCACTGGCGCGACGACCTCGTCGCCTTCCTGCTCGGCTGCTCGTTCACCTTCGAGCGCGCGCTGCTGGCCGCGGGCCTGCCCGTGCGCCACATCGAGCAGGAGCGCAACGTGCCGATGTACCGCACGACGCGCGAGTGCGTCCCGGCCGGGCCGTTCGCGGGCCCGCTCGTCGTCTCGATGCGCCCGATGCGCCCCGAGCAGGCGCGGCGCGCGGCCGAGGTCACCGCGCCCTACGTGCGCGCGCATGGCGCGCCCGTGCACGCCGGGGACCCGGCGCAGCTCGGCATCGCCGACCTCGATCGGCCCGACTACGGCGACGCGGTCGACGTCCGCGACGGCGAGCTGCCGGTGTTCTGGGCCTGCGGCGTGACGCCGCAGGCCGTGGCCGCACAAAGCCGGCCCGAGCTGATGATCACCCACGCCCCCGGCCACATGTTCGTGACCGACGAGGCCGAGCGCGAGCAGGCCGTGCGCTAGTCGACCGGCACGAGCTCCTTGTTGAGGGTCTCGGGCAGGAAGGCGAGCGCGGAGATCGCCAGCACGTAGCCGAAGACACCGAAGGCCACGGCGCCGCCCAGTCCGATGGCCGCGGCGAGGAAGCCGATGATGCCGGGGAACAGGGCGCCGAAGCCGCGGCCGACGTTGTAACAGAAGCCGCTGCCCGTCCCGCGCGCCCGCGTCGGGTACAGCTCGGACAGGTAGGAGCCGAAGCCCGAGAAGCAGCCCGCCGAGAAGAACCCGAGCGGGAAGCCGACGACGAGCAGCGCCGAGTTCGAGCCGCTGGGCACCAGGAAGTAGAGGACGAGCGAGGTGCCCGCGAGCGCGGCGAAGAGCGCGAACGTCTTCTTGCGCCCGAGGCGGTCGTGGACGACGCCCGCGGTCAGATAGCCCAGGAAGGCGCCGGCGATGACGACGGCGAGGTAGCCGCTGGTGCCGACGATGCTGAGGTCGCGCTCGTCCTTGAGGTACGTCGGGATCCAGGTGAACATCGCGTAGTAGCCGCCCTGGATGCCGGTTGCGAGGACGGACGCGGCGATCGTCGTGCCGACGAGGTCGCCGCGGAAGATCTGCTTGAGCGGCAGCTCGCGGGCGTGATGCTCGACCGCGTCGCGGTCGCCGCGCTGCTCCTTGGCCTTCGTCTCGGCGAAGACCTCGGGGTCCTCGACGTGGCGGCGCACGAAGAAGATGAGCAGCGCCGGCAGGACGCCGACGACCATGAGCACGCGCCAGGCCTGCTCCTCGGCGAACAGCGAGAAGACGATCGTGAAGGCGATCACGGCCAGCGCCCAGCCGACGGCCCAGGCGCTCTGGATCACGCCGAGCGCCTTGCCGCGCGACTCGGGGCGGACGAGCTCGGCCACGAGCACGGCGCCGACCGCCCACTCGCCGCCGAAGCCGATGCCCTGGAAGACGCGGAAGACGAGCAGCATCTCGTAGCTCGAGGCGAGGCCCGAGAGCAGCGTGAAGACCGAGTAGATGGCGACCGTGAGCATGAGCGTCTTCGCCCGGCCGATCCGGTCGCAGAGGATGCCGGCGAGCACGCCGCCGACCGCCGAGGCCGACAGCGTGACCGTCGAGAGAACCCCCGCGGCGCCGGTCGAGACGCCGAACGTGGTCGCGATCGCGCTCAGCGTCAGGGTCAGGATGATCAGGTCGAAGGCGTCGAGCGCGTAGCCGGCGAACGCGGCGGCGAACGCCTTGCGTCCCTTCTCGCCCAGCGCGGCGTACCAGGATCCGGTCTCTTGGCGTGCGGGAGCCTCCCGCTCACGGGGGACTGCGACGGTGCTCATGTGCGCGCTTCCCTCCTCAGGAATCGGGTTCCGGGGCGCGTATGCGGGGGGCTACCCCGCCGGTGGGCGCGCGGAACGACCCGTGTGCGGTCAGCCCGGGCGGTCGAGCGGCAGCTCGGCGCGCACGGCGGTCCCGCCGCCCGGCGGGCTGTCGATCTCGAGCCGGCCGCCGAGCGCGGCGACGCGGTCGGCCAGGCCGCGCAGGCCGGTGCCGCCGGTGGCGTCGGCGCCGCCGCGGCCGTCGTCGGCGATCCGCGCCACGATGCGGTCGCCCTCGCGGCGCACCGTCGTCGCGACCTCGCGCGCGCCGGAGTGCTTGGCCGCGTTGGTCAGCGCCTCGGAGACGAGGTAGTAGACGGCGACCTCGAGCGCGTGCCCGAAGCGCTCGTCGGTCACGTCGAGGTCGACGACGAACGGCGCGCGGCCGGCGAGCGCCTCGAGCGCGGGGCGCAGCCCGCGGTCGCTGAGCAGCGCCGGGTGGATGCCGCGCGCGACCTCGCGCAGCTGCTCCAGCGCCTGGGCGAGCTCGTCGCCGGCGGACTCGAGCAGGTCGGTGGCCGCCGCGGGGTCGCTCTCGAGGCGGGCGCGGGCGAGGCGCAGCGTGAGCGACAGCGCGACGAGGCGCTGCTGGGCGCCGTCGTGGAGGTCGCGCTCCAGGCGCCGGCGCGCCTCGTCGCCGGCCTCGACGATCCGCGCGCGCGAGGCGGCGAGCTCGTGGCGCGCGTCGGCGCTGCCGAGCGCGAGGGCCACGAGCTCGGCGAAGTTCTCCAGGCGCCGCTCGGCGCCCTCGGCGAGCGGCTCGGGCCGCTGCGTCGCGACGACGAGCATCCCCCACACGCGCGCGCCGACGATGACCGGAGCGGCGACGACCGAGTGGAAGCCGTACTCGCGGATCCGCCGCGCCGCCTCCCCGGAGACGCCGGTGTAGTCGTTGATGCGCCCGGCGCCGCCGCCGCGGGCGATGCCCATGGTCAGCGTGCCCTCGCCCTCGACGGGGAGCTGGGTGCCGACCATGAAGGCGCCCGTGTCGACCTCCGTCCAGCGCCCGACGATCGTGCCCATCCGGTAGTCGGCGCTGAAGCTCAGCAGCGCGGAGGACTCGGCGCCGAGCAGGCGTCCCGCCTCCTCGGTGACGGCGGTGAAGACGGCGTCCGGGGCCGGCTCGCTGGCCACGAGCGTGGCCACGCGGCGCAGCGCCGCCTGCTCGGCGGCGAGCTGGGCGAGCTCCTCGAGGCGGTCGCGAAGCTGGCCCTGCAGCGACCACAGCTCGCTCGCGGCCGACTCGCGCTCGGTGATGTCCAGCCCGCTCGTGAGCACGTAACGGACCTCGCCGTCATCGTCGAGCAGCGGGCGGTTGGCCCATGCGATCAGGCGCCGGCCGCCGTGCTTGGTCAGCCAGTGGCCCTGGCGCGGGCTGGGGGCGCGAACGGTCCACCACTCCTCGAGCAGGGCGGCGAACGGCTCGGCGTCCTCGACGGGCACGACGAGCCCGACGACGTGGCGGCCGACGACCTCGTCGGCGGAGAAGCCCGTCGCCTCCTCGCATGCGCGATTGAAGCGCACGATTCGGCCCTCGCGGTCGAGCACGCAGATCAGGGTCTGCGCCGTGTCGAGGAGGGCGGCCCCGAAGTCGCGCTCCGGCGACGCGTCGGGGATGCCAGGGATGGGCGCGTCCGCGGGGGTCATGTGCGCTCCTGGCACGGGCCTGCGTGCGACGGTACCAGACCCCTTAAATGCGGCCGGGCGAGCCTTGCGCTCGCCCGGTGCCGCCCGGTCATGGATCACCGCTGTACTTCATTACCCCAGGACTCGTGTCAAAGGCCTGGGTGGCGTTGACACTCCCAGCCACCGGGACTGGCCGCCGGCCACGAGGGCCGGCGCGTTGCCACGGTCGGGCGCTACTGCGCCCTACGGCCGAGTGGGCGATCCGCCGGACGACACAGGCTAGCGAGCGTCGTCACGGCGTGTAGGCCGGATGGACGTTCTGGCTACTGCATGTGCCAACGCATGCGCCAACCCTTCAGCGCGTTGGCCTTCTGCAGCTTCTCGGCGATCTTCGACATATCGTGCACCTCGTATCGGCGGGGCCGGGGGCCCCGTTCAGTTTCGGTCGGATGGACGGCAGCCCGTGGGCCCGTGGGGGCCTGCGGCAGTGCCGTGGGAGTGGTCCTGCATTCCCGCTATCGGCCGGAATCGCGTCCCGGTTTAGCCCGCCGGTCGAGCCGAGGCCGCAAGCGGGTGCACGACCACGACGGATACAGTACCCCGGCCTGTGCAGGGATTTGTGAGGGCGATCACAGACCGCCCGGCGCTCAGGCCGTCCAACCCTCCATCTCGTCCTCCTCGCCCAGGTAGACCTGGCTGCGCGACGGTCGGCATCGCCCGATGGCGAGGATCGCCTTGGCCTGTCGACCGATGACCGCGAGCTCGTCCTCGGTCCGGCGCTTCTTCCAGTCGGCCTGCTCCACGAACAGCTGGGCGATCCGCGCGGCGACGTTCGGCGGCGAGTCGGCAACGGCCTCGACCATCGTCACGAGGCCGACGAGGCCGCCGCCGACGACGAACTCGAACGGCAGCTCCGTCACCACCTCGATGTGGCGCCAGTCCATGTGGACGCGGCGCACGAGCGGCTGCTGGGCGGGCTTCAGGCCCGGCGCGGCGAGCCGCTCGGCATCGGCCGCCGACTCCGCCCGGGCCCCGAGCCACTTCGGGTCGGCGACCCCCCGCGCGGCCCCGAACAGGGCCTCGAGCTGGGCGAACACGTCCCCGGCGTCCTTCGTGGTGAAGCCGTCCTGCGGGTCGGGGTAGGCGATGCTGAAGAAGACCGCACGTGCCCCGGCGGCGAGGTTCTCGACGCTGGCCATGCGCGTGATCCTACGCACGAACCGCTCCTGTGAACGTCTCGGTCGGCCCCCTTACGGGGTAGGAGGGCGCTGCTAGGCGGCCGCGCCGCCAGGGTCCGACACGAGAGGGGTTGCCATGCACGGGTGGCTGCGCAGGATCGGGATCGTCGCCGTCGCCGGGATGCTCGCCGCGCTCGCGGTCGCATTCAGCGCCGGCGCGAAGGGCGGGCAGCGACGGCGGCCGGGCCGCCGGCGGGCCGATCGTCATCGGCCACCGCGGGGCGCCGGCCTACCGGCCCGAGCACACGCTCGCCTCCTACGAGCTCGCCATCGAGATGGGCGCCGACTACATCGAGCCCGACGTCGTCCCGACCAAGGACGGCGTCCTCGTGGCGCGCCACGAGAACGACATCACCGAGACCACGAACGTCGCCGAGCACCCCGAGTTCGCGGGCCGCAAGGCGACGAAGGTCATCGACGGGGTCAGCCACACGGGCTGGTTCACCGAGGACTTCACGCTCGCCGAGCTCAAGACGCTGCGGGCCATCGAGCGCCTCCCCGACGTCCGCGTGACGAACACCGCGTTCAACGGCCTCTACGAGATCCCCACGCTCCAGGAGGTCGTCGACCTCGCCAGGCGCGAGCACGTCGGGATCTACCCCGAGACGAAGCACCCGACGTACTTCGACTCGATCGGCCTGTCGCCCGAGGAGCCCCTGCTGCGCACGCTGCGCCGCAACGGGCTGGACCGCAGGGGCGCGAAGGTCTTCATCCAGTCCTTCGAGACGGCCAACCTCAAGGAGCTGAACGCGAAGACGCAGCTCCCGCTCGTCCAGCTCATCGACGAGACCGGCGCGCCCGCGGACCTCGTCGCCGCCGGCGACCCGCGCACCTACGACGACCTCGTGACGCCGAAGGGCCTCGACGAGGTCGCCACCTACGCCGATGGCATCGGGCCGGCCAAGACGCGCATCGTCCCGTGGGACGAGAACGACCGCCTCGGCACGCCGACGACGCTCGTGCGCGACGCGCACGCGCGCGGGCTGCTCGTGCACCCGTTCACGTTCCGCCCCGAGAACACCTTCCTGCCCGCCGACTTCCGCCGCGGCGACCCGGCCAGCCCTCAGTTCGCCGCCGCGCGGGGCGACGAGCCGGCCGAGCTCGCGCTGTTCTTCAAGCTCGGCGTCGACGGGCTCTTCACCGACAACGCCGACACGGCGGTCGCCGTGCGCTCGACGCGCGGGCGCTGATCAGAGGTCGACGACCCGCAGGCGGTCACCGAGGCGCTCGTACAGCGCCTCGGTGATCACGCGGCGATGGCAGCCGACGGGCTCGGCCTCGAGGCACAGCAGCGCCGTCGGCGGCGCGGAGTCGAGCTCGGCCGCGAGCTCGTCGAGGGCCTCCGGGGCCTCCGCCTCGACGTGGCTGCGGTAGGCCGCCCGCGCCTCCTCCGTGCGATTCGCCCGGAACAGCCAGCGCAGGTCCGGCGGCGTGCCGAGCTCGCGGCGGTGCTCGTAGGCGATCCCGTGCTCGGCGAGCAGCGCGCCGAGGCGCGTCTTGGACATGCCCGCCCGGCGCGACTGCGGGCGGTAGCGCACGTCGATGACGCGGCGCACGCCGGCGACCTCGAGCTCGGCGACGAGCGCGCCCGGCAGCAGCTTCTCGTATCCGACGGTCCAGAGCGTGGGCACGGGACGGGCAGGTTGCCAGAACCGCCGCGTGGCGCGCATCGTCTCCCGTGCACGTCGCGTCGACGACGCTCACGCCAGGCGCCGGCCGCGCTCGTCGAGGTAGCGCGCGATCCACTCGCGCGAGCGCGCCCCGGCGCGGCGGCGCATCGGCGGGCGCAGCGCGGCCGGGTCCGGCGGCTCTGAGATGCCGAGCTCGGCGAGGACGTCGAGGACGACCTGCGCGGGATCGGCCGCGAGCTCCTCGTGGTCGACGCGCAGGGGCAGGATGTCGTTGGCCGTGAACCACGCGCGCCACGCGTGGTCCTGGGCCTCGAGCTGCGCGGCGAGATGGTCGATCGCGCGGAACGTGTACTCCGCGTCGCCGCGGACGCGCCGCTCACCGTCCTCGCGCCACACCTGCGTCTGCAGCGCCGTCCACAGCGAGACGGCCTGGCCGAAGCGGTCGCGGCGCGTCATGTGCACGTAGCGGACGCGGGGCAGCACGGCGGCGAGCGCCTCGGGCGCGGGCCGGCCGGCGGTGCCGTCGAGCTCGGCGAGGCGCTCGAGCAGCTCGCCGAGATGGGTCCACATGACCGTCGCCGCGAACACGCCGTTGGGCGTCGTGCCGTCGCGCAGCACGCGCTCCAGGCGGGCGGCGAACTCGCCGGGCGCCTCGGGCCGGCCCGGCTGGGTAGGCGCCAGCAGCCCGGTCACCTCGGGGGCGTCGAGGCCCTCGAAGTACTGGCGCGGCTGGCGCGGGCGCCCGGTCTCGCGCAGCGTCTCGAAGTGCTCGGAGGGACGACCCGCGACGCCGGTCGCATCGAGCAGACCGGCGAGCACCGAGCTGCCGCTGCGCGGGGTCGCGCAGACCACGTAGGCGCGCGATGGGGTCGCCCCTCCCATCGCGGCGCGATGCTATCCGCGCGCCCGCCGTCCGGGCGCGCACGCCTTCAGAGAACTCTCAAGGAGCGCGCCTAGGTTGCCTGCCGTGAACCCGTCCGTGAGCAGCGATCCCGCCGGCGAGCTGCGCCGCCTCGACGAGGGGGCGGTCCGCGAGCTGCATGCCGTCGCAGCGATCCTCGAGACCCTGTCCGTCCGCCTCGCGCCGCCGTTCAGCGCCGCCCGGCGGGCCGAGTTGCGCGCCGCCAACGCCCGCCTGCGAGCAGCCGGCGACCCGGTGAGCGCGGCCATCGCCGACCGCGACGTCCACCGCCGGCTCGTCGAGCCGGGCGCCGACGAGTCGCTGCTGGCGACCCTGCGGCCCGTCCAGGCCGCGCTGCGCAGGCTGCTCACCGTGCACGGCTCGGGCGAGCCTCGCCGCCACGCCGCCGAGCACGACGCGATCATCGACGCGCTCGCCGGCGGCGACCACGAGCTCGCCGCCGGGCGCCTGCGCGCGCACCTCGCCGCGCGTCTGCCGGCGCTCGTCGACGCCACGCACGGCGTGGCCGCCGGCGGCCGGCCGTCCTAGACTCCGGAGCCCGATGCCCGCGGCCGCTGTCCTCCTGGTCGACGACGACGCGTCCATCCGGCGGATGCTCGAGCGCACGCTCGTGGCCGAGGGCTACGCGGTCGCCGCGGTGGCCGACGGCGGCGCGGCGCTCGCCGCGGTGGAGCGCTCGGTCCCCGACGTCCTCGTGCTCGACGTGGCCATGCCCGGCGTCGACGGGCTGGCGGTCACGCGCCGCCTGCGCGCCAAGGGGCTCGCCGTGCCCATCCTGCTGCTGACCGCGCGCGACGCGCTCGAGGAGCGCGTCGCCGGGCTCGACGCCGGCGCCGACGACTACCTCGTCAAGCCGTTCGAGAGCGAGGAGCTGAGCGCGCGGCTGCGCGCGCTGCTGCGGCGCAACCGGCCGCCGGAGGAGCGGCTGGCCTTCGCCGACCTGTCCTTCGAGCCCGAGACGGGCACGGCGCGCCGCGGCGACCGCGACCTCGGGCTCACGCGCCGCGAGGCCGAGCTGCTCGAGCTGCTGCTGCGCCATGCGCGTAGCGTCGTCACCCGCGAGGCCGCGCTCGAGCAGGTATGGGGCGGCGAGGGCGAGGCGAGCCTCAACGTCGTCGACCGCTACGTCGCCTACCTGCGGCGCAAGCTCGGCGACCCGCCGCTGATCCACACGGTGCGCGGCCTCGGATTCCGGCTCGGGAGCGCGTGAGGCCGATCACGCTCCGCGCGCGCGTCGCCGTCGCCGCGGCGGTGGCCATCGCGGTGGCGGTCGCGGCGCTCGGCATCGCCGTCCTCGCGCGCCTGGACTCCACGCTCAACGGCGCGCTCGACGACACGCTGCGCCGCCGCGCGACCGAGGTCGCGCGCCTGTCGGCGTCCGCGCCCGCCGTGCTCACCGCGCCGGGCGCGCTCGAGGGCCGCCTCGGCGGCGGCGCGCTGCTCGTGCAGGTCGTCGACCGCGACGGTCGGATCGTCGCGCGCTCGGGCGCGCTCGGCAGCCGCGTGCTGCCGCTCGACGGCGCCGCGCGCACCGCGCTGCGCGAGCGGCGCCCGGAGCTCACCGACGGGTCCCTGGGCACCGACCGGATCCGCCTGCTCGCCGCGCCCCTGGGCGAGCTGGGCTCGGGGCCGGCCGCCGGCGGGGCGGTGATCGTGGCCGGCACGACCGCGGACATCGAGGCGACGCTGGAGACGACGCGCACCTTCGTCGTGGTGGGCGGCGTGATCGCCGCGCTGCTCGCCGCCTGCCTGGCGACCGTCCTCGCCCGCCGCGCGCTGCGCCCGCTGGCCGAGCTGTCGGCGGGCGCGCGCGAGATCGAGCGCACCGGCGACGCGTCGCGCCGGCTCGCCGCGCCGCCCGTCCATGACGAGGTCGGCGAGCTCGCCGACCTGCTCAACGACATGCTCGCCTCGCTCGAGCGCGCGCGGGAGGCCGAGCGGCGCTTCGTCGGCGACGCCTCCCACGAGCTGCGCACGCCGCTCACGGCCCTTCGCGGCAACGTCGCCTACGCGCTGCGCCACGGGCCCGACGAGGCCGTGCTCGGCGACATCGACGACGGCGTGCGGCGCCTGGGCGGGCTGCTCGACGATCTGCTCGCGCTCGCCCGCGAGGACGCCGCCGCGACCGCCGGCAACGGCGTCGTGGACCTGGTCGAGCCCGCGCTGGAGGCGGCCGACGGCGACCCCGCGCACGCGACCGTGGTCGAGGGCGCGCGCGACCGCGTGCTCGTGCGCGGCGAGCGCGAGGCGCTCGGCCGCGCGGTCGGCAACCTCGTGCGCAACGCGCGCAGGCACGGCCCGCCGGGCGGTCGGGTGACCGTCACCGTGCGCGCGGCGGGCGAGCGCGCCCTGGTCACCGTCGCCGACGAGGGGCCGGGGCTGAGCGCGGAGGAGGCCGAGCGCGCCTTCGAGCGCTTCTGGCGCGGCCCGGGGGCGCAGGGCGCCGGCTCGGGGCTCGGGCTGGCCATCGTGCGGGCGATCGCCGAGCGCCACGGCGGCAGCGTCCGCGTCGAGGGCTCGAGCTTCACGCTCGACCTCCCGCGCGAGGCCGGCGCTCACGGATCTCTCAAGGACCGCGCGTAGAACAGGACGGGTCCCCGTCTCCGTCCCCTCCTCCCTCACATGCTCAGAACGCTCCTCACCCCCCGCCGCCGCATCGCCGCCGTGCTCGGCGCGATCGCCGTGCTCGCCCTCGGCGGCGGCATCGCGCGCGCCGCGCTCGACAGCTCCGGCTCGGGCCCCAAGCCCCCTCCGAAGTCGCTCGGCGCGGCCGTCCTCGACGCCGTCCGGTCGGCCCCCGCCGTCGAGGGCGTCACCGCCCGCATCCGCTTCACCAACCGCCTGATCCCGCCCGGCACGCTGCCGCAGGGCGCGAAGCTGCCGCTGGGCGCGAGCGCCGACGGGCGCCTCTGGATCGCCCCCGACGGGCGCCTGCGGCTCGACCTGCGCTCGGACGCCGGCGACGTCGAGATCGCCGCCGACCACGAGCGCGCGACGATCTACGACGCCGGCTCGAAGACCGTCTTCCGGCTGCGACTGCCCGAGGGCGCCACGAAGCTCCCCGGCGCCGGCTCCGGCTCCGGACTGCCCTTCGGCGACCTCGCCGGCCGGCTCGGCCCGCTGCTGGCCATGTGGAACGTCTCGGGCGCGACCCCGACCTCGACCGCCGGTCGCCCGAGCTACACGGTGCGCATCTCGCCCAAGGACGACGGCGGCCTGCTCGGCGCCGCCGAGCTGACCTGGGACGCCGCGCGCGGCGTGCCGCTGCGCGCCGCCGTCTTCGAGCAGGGCAAGAAGGAGCCCGTGCTCGAGCTCGCCGCCACCGAGGTCGACTTCGGCCGTGTGCCCGCCGCCGATCTCGCCGCGCGTCCGCACCAGGGCGCCCGCGTGGTCGACGTCGATCCGGCCCGGATCGGCGCGAAGGCCGACCACGAGCCGGTCGTCAGCGGCGTCGCCGCCGTGCGCCGCCGGCTCGGCTTCCCGCTGGCCGCCCCGCGGGAGCTGGCCGGGCTGCCGCGTCGCAGCGTGCACCTCGTCCGCACCGGCGGCCAGGAGGCCGCGGTCAGCCTCTACGGCCGCGGCCTGGGCGCGATCGTCGTCTTCCAGGAGCGCGAGCGGCCCGGCTCGGCCGGCCCGCTCGGCCGCCTCGAGCTCCCGAAGATCAACATCGACGGGCGTACGGGCAGCGAGCTGGCCACGGCGCTCGGGACCGTCGTCACGTTCGTCCGCGACGGCGTCCGCTTCACCGTCGCGGGGTCGGTCCCGCCCGTCGCGGCCGAGAACGCCGCGCGCGGGCTGCGCTGATCAGCCGCCCTGCGCCTGCACGCGCTCGACGGCCGCCTGGGCCTCCCGGGCGGCCGTCTCCGGCGTGATGTCGCCGCGCCCCAGCGCGGCCAGCGCGCGGGTCACGGGCTGGCCCTCGCGCAGCGCCCCGACGAGCGCGGCCTGTCCCTGCTCGAAGCCCCAGCGCTGGAACATGCGCGTGCCGACGCCGAGCGCGTCGATCGACTCGGCGGTGTAGAAGCGCCGCAGCGGGGCGCGCCGGTCGACGCCGCTGAGCAGGCCCTCCCAGCCGCGGCTGAAGCGCTCGGGATCGGAGGCGTCGCCCAGGCGCACCGGGTACTTCCCCTGCGGCGCGAGCGCGAGCCAGCGCAGGTAGCCGTCGGAGAGCATGTACTCGACGAAGCGCTTCGCCTCGTCGACGCGCCCGCCCGAGACGATCCCCCACGACGCGATGTCGCCGAACTGGGCCGCCGGGGCCGCGGGGCTGCGCAGCGCGCCGGCCAGCCCGCTGTGGCGCGCCAGGTACGCCGGGTCGCGGCGGCACTCGGGACAGGTCGGGCGGGCGTCGTCGCGCAGCCCGGCCATCGCGTCGAGCAGGAACGGCGACCACAGGATCATCGCCGCGCGGCCTGCGAAGTAGTGGTCGCGCGTGGTGTCGACGTCCTGCACGCCGCCCGGCGAGCGGCGCACGAGCTCGGCGTAGGCGCGGAAGGCGCGACGGCACGTGGCCGTCTCGAGCGCGACGCGGCCCTGGTCGTCGACGAGCCGGCAGCCGGAGATGAGCGCGATGTGCTCGAAGGTCTGGGCCGTGAAGCCGTCGCCCGGCGTCGTGGCCAGCGTGATCCCCGCCCGCCCCGGCCGATCCAGGCGACGTGCCGCGCGCAGCACGTCGCCGAGCGTCTCCGGCGCCCGCAGCCCGGCGGCGGCGAACAGGTCGGCGCGGTAGATGAGCAGCTCACCCCAGCCGTCGCTGGGCACGGCCACGACGTGCCCGTCGCGGCTGACGAGCCGCAGCGCGGTCTGCGAGAAGGTCGAGTCGCCGAGGCGCACGACGAGGTCCTCGGCTGCGTCCGCGTCGAGGACGCCGGCCTGGGCGTAGGCGTGCACCGCGTCCATCGGCAGCTGCATCACGTCGGGCATCCGGCCCTCATCGAGCGCGCGGCTGACCCGGCGCGCGAGGTCGTCCTCGCCGACGGGGACGACGCGCACCTCGATCCCGGTGGTCTTCGTGAAGCGGGCGACGTTGGCCCGCGTCGCGCGCACGCGCTCGGGCTGGTCCTCCAGGATCCAGACGCTGATGGCCGCCTTCGGCCCCGGCTCCTCCCCGCCTCCCCCGCCGCACGCGGCCAGCAGCAGCACGGCGCCGGCGAGGGCGAGCCATGCCGCGAGCACCCTCATCGTCGTCGCTCCGCGGTGACCAGGCGGGCCGCGCGCGCCGGCGGGCGCGCGCGCCGCGGGCCGTGCTCGCGCTCGACGGCGCGCACGTCGACGAGCGTGGCGAGGCGAGCGGCGAGCAGGTCGACGCGGGCCGGCGGCGCGCTCACCGACAGGCGCACCGCGCCGGGCGCGTGGAGGTCGGCGGCGAGGAAGTGCAGCGCCATGATCGCGCAGCGCCGCGCGCGGCAGACTCCGACGATGCGGTCGAGCACGCCGGGCTCGGGACCGACGGTGAGGTGCAGGTGCTGGGTGTGGTGCATGGCGGCGGCTCCGGTGTCGTCCGGGCCGCGCCGTGGCCGTGCACCACCGCCCGCCCGGAGGACGGTCGGCCCGCGCGGAGATCCGCGCAGGCTCAGGTGGTAATGAGGACGAGCGCGTCCGCGCCGACGCTGCCGGAGGCAGAACCGCATGGCATGGAGGTGAGGCACGGACGCATGAACGCGCCCAAGCTACCAAGGGCGGCGGCGCGGGTCTACGTCCTCGGGACGCGCACGGTGACCACCGGCGAGGCCGCCGACGCGATACCGCGAGCGCTCACGCGGACGAGCCGATAGCGCACGATGCGGCCAGGGACGACGGCGTCGTCGCTGAACGCGCGGCGGCGGGTGCTGCCCAGCCGCCGGTAGGTCCCCGTGCGCGGGGCCCGGAAGACGACGATCCGCGCGCCGCGGCCGGGGTGCGGGAGCAGCAGCGTCACGCGGCCGCCGCGCAGGCGGACGCGCGGGGGCGCCGGGGCGCGCGCCATCGGCGTGCCGGCTGCCGGGCGGCGGGCAGTCGCCGAAGGGACGGCCGGGACGGAGACGGGCGGCGGCGGAGCGGCGGCCGCGGCCGCCGAGATCGTCGCGCTCCCGTCGCCGGCGCCGCCGCCGAGCGCGCGGACGCGGAAGGTGCGCGCCTCGCCTGGGGCGAGCCCGCTCACGGTCAGCGACGTGGCGCGCAGCCCGTCCGCGAGCAGCACCGCGTCGGGCCCGGTGACGTCGATCACGCGGAAGCGCTCCGCGACCGCGTTCCAGCTCAGCGTGACCGAGCCCGGGCCCGGCGTGGCGCGCAGGCGGAGCGCGCCGTCGTCGTGCCCGCGCACGAGCGCGCCCGCGGGCGGGGCGCAGAAGGCGACCGCCGCGAGCAGCGCGACGGTCGTGATGATCACTCTGGATCGCGTCACGTCGGGGTGCTCCCGAGCGCAGCCGGCCGCCCTTCCCGCCGAGCCCGCCATCATGGCGGGCTCGGGCGGTGGGGCGGTCGATCGGCGCGTCAGCGCCGCGGAACCCTGACCGTGACCGTCTGGGACGGGACGGACAGCTGACCGCCGGTCGTGACGCGCACGATCCGGTAGCGGTACGTCGTCCCGCGCTTGACCTTGCGATCGGTCCACGAGCGCTTGCTCGTGGTCACCTTGAGGGCGAAGCTGCCGCCCTTCTTGCCGGTCGCGCGGAAGATCTGCAGCTTCGAGCCCTTCGGGACCGTCGGCAGCGTGAGCGTCACGCGGCTGCGCGAGGCGCGGGCGCGCAGGCCCTTGGGCGCCGCGAGCGTGGCCGCCGAGCCACGGCGCGAGCCGGCCGAGGCGCCGCGCACGCTCTGGCCGCCGTTGCCCGCGACCGGGAACGTCCCCGCGATCGCCGAGGCGGCCGGCGTGAAGGCGCTGAACTGGCGACCGTCGACGCCCTCCCAGAAGCGGAAGGCGCGCACCTGGTAGCTGTGGCCGACGCCCGGGGCCAGCCCGTCGATCGTGTACGAGTTCCCGGTCACGTTCTCGGCGACCGGATCGGTCACACCCGACTCGACGATCTGGTAGTGGACGCCGTTCGTGTCGCCCGTCGGAGTCCACGAGAGGGTGATCGACCCGGGGCCGCCCGCGGCGCTGAGTCCCACCGGGGCCGACGGCGTTGCCCAGGGCCACGGCGCAGCAATGCGGGTCTCGTCGCCGCCGAAGCTGCCCGACATGCCCCCGCTGCCGTCGACGCCGGCGCAGGCACCCGCCGCCGCCCCGTCGACGAGCATCATGCGCGGCTGCGGGCGCATGAAGTCCTTCGGGATCGAGAACGTCAGTGAGGCGCCGGTGTTCGTCACCGCTGAGAGCGGGAACGCGGTGCCGGTGTGGACCTGGCATGCCGTCGTCGACGTCGCCTTGAGCGGCGTGACGACGACCCCGCCGGACGCGCCGGCCGACACGTACGACTCGCCGGTGTTGAAGGTGTCGACGAACAGGCGCAGGTTGGCGACGTCGACACCGGCGGCCGGCGTGAGGGTGAACGCGACGTTGTTGTCGAGGTCACCGCCCTCGACGGCCCGGACGGTGCCGGCCGCGAAGCCGACGGACTGGTCCGACGCCGCGTGAGCGGCCGGCGCCGCGACGGCGAGCGCGCCGATGGCGGCGACCAACGCCGGCAACGGTCGGCGGGTGCGATACATGAGCGGAACTCCTTTTCCCTCGGGGTGGGTGGCGCGGGGGACGCCGAGCGGGTCTCGCATGCACAACGCGCGCGCACACGCGTGATTTTCTGAAGACCGGCGCATTCCCAGCCGAAACCCATCCTCGCCCTGACCGATCGGACAGGCGGCGGCGGAGGCGCGCCGAGCGGCGGCAGGACGGCGATCGCCGGTTCCCGGACGCCGCTCTCATGCCGGCCCGCGCCGGTCGGATAGCGTCGCCGTGACAGGGGTCGAGAGGAGGAGAGAGGATGGCGACGGACCAGCAGGTCGGGACGACGGCTGTCGGGGCGCACCTGGTCGGAGGGCTGTGGGCGCCGGACGCGGAGACGGCGATGCGAACGACGGCGGGGATCCTCGGCCGTCACCTGCACTCGCTCACCGACGGGGAGACGGGCGAGCGCAACCAGTGGATCTGGTGGCAGATCGGCAAGCTCACCGCCGTCGACGGGATCGCGCTGCAGGGCACGCGCGAGTTCGACGCGGCCGACAACGAGGACTACAAGGTCTTCCCGTCGCTGGCCATCGATCGGTCGGTGACCGAGCTGCCGCCGCGCGCGCTCGGCTACGCCGACGACGCCGAGGCCTCCTACGCGATCTTCCGCCGCCTGCGCGACGACGGCGCGATCCCGGCCGGCGTGAAGTTCCAGGTCTCGATCCCGACCGCATATGCGGTCGTCGTCGCCTGGGTGCGCGCCGAGGACCAGGAGGCGTTCTTCCCGGTCTACGAGCGCGCGATCGCCGCCGAGATCGCGGAGATCGCGAAGGCCGTCCCGGCCGACGACCTCGTCATCCAGTTCGACGTCGCCGTCGAGATCGGGGCGCTCACGGGCAGCTTCCCGGCCGCCGGCGACCTCGGCGACCAGGACGTCGTCGCGCGCACGCTGGCCGACGCGCTGGCCGGCGTGCCGGACGGCGTCGAGGCCGGACTGCACTTCTGCTACGGCGACTACAAGCACCGCCACTTCACCGTCCCCGAGGACCTCTCGCTGTGCGTCGCGCTGGCCAACGCCGGCGGCGCGCACGCCGATTTCATCCACATGCCGGCCGACCGCGAGACGGGCCGCAACCCTGCCTACTTCGAGCCGCTGCGCGACCTGCGCGAGACCCGGCTGGCCCTCGGCGTCATCGACTACGAGGGCGACGAGGCGCGCACGCGCGAGCTCGTGCAGGCGGCGACGACGGGCAGCGGCGGTCGCGAGTTCGCGGTCGCGACGGAGTGCGGCATGGCGCGCATCTCCGAGCGCGGCGAGGGCGGTCCAACGCTCGAGCGGCTGCTCGAGCTGCACGCGAGCAGCGCAGCGCCGGTGCGCTAGGCCGGCCCCGGTCCCGCCGTGGCGGAGGTCCGGCTCATCACCATGCCCTACGAGCTCGGCCGCCTGCGCGAGGGGGTCGGGCGCGGGCCCGAGCGGCTGCTCGAGCTCGGCGCGGCCGGGGTCGTCGAGGCCGCGGGGACGACCGTCCGCGTCGAGATCGTCGAGCTCTCCCAGCCGCACGACAACGAGATCGACGCCGCCTTCGAGCTCATGGCGCTCGTCGCCGGCCGGGTGCGGTCGGCGGTCGCCGACGGCGCCTTCCCGGTCGTGCTCTCGGGAAGCTGCTTCGCCGCCGTCGGCGTCGTCGCCGGGCTCGACGAGCGCGCCCCGGGCGTCGTCTGGTTCGACGCCCACGGCGACTTCAACGAGCCGTCGACGGCGGTGTCGGGCTACGTCGACGGCATGGGCGTGGCGATCCTCACCGGGAGCGCCTGGCAGGCGCTGCGCGAGACGGTGCTGGGCGCACCGCCGGTCCCCGAGAGCGCGGTCGTGCTCGCCGGCGTCCGCGACCTCGACCCGCCCGAGGAGCCGCGGCTGGCCGCGTCGCGGATCGCCGTCCTGGACCCGCAGCGGCTCGCCGCGCCCGGCGCCCTGGTCGCCGCGGTCTCGGCGCTCGAGCCGGCGCCCACCGCGCTCTACCTCCACATCGACCTCGACGTCCTCGACGCCGAGGTCAATGTCTTCAGCTCGCCCGGCGGCCCGGCCGAGGCCGAGCTCGAGGCGCTCGTGGGCGCGCTGCTGGGCGATCCACGCGTGCGGGCGCTGTCGCTCACCGCCTACGACCCGGCGTGCGACGCGGCCGGTCGCATCCCGGCGGTCGCCATGCGGCTGCTGTCCGCGGTCGCCGCCACGGCGGCGGGTGGCGCGAGCTCGCGTTCGGCGTCGTGCTCGTAGAGCCAGGCGCCGTGCCCGAGCGGATCCTGGGCGGCGAGCTCGATGTCGCGGGCGCGCTTCTCGGGCCCGTCGGGCAGGTGGTTGAGCTGCCCACCTCCGACGATCGCGACGCGCATCGGCCAACGCTCTCCGATCCGCGCAGCCGGGATCGTGCGGTTCCCACACCGTCAGGGGTGTAGCCGACCGTTGGCCGCGAGGATCCGGATCGCCCGGACGGTGGCCCAACCGCGCCATTCGAGCCCGGCCGCGGGCGAGCGCTCGATCCAGTCCACGTGCCAGCCGCCGTCCTCGTCCTGCTCGGCCTCGAGGCGGTCGAGGTCGTGCCCGACCGCCGCGGGGTCGAGCAGCGCGCGCAGCGGGCGCCCGGGCTCGGGGGCGAAGTCGAGCGGGCGCATCGCCTCGTCCTCGGCGCCGCCGGGAACGGGGACGCGGCCGTCCGCCGGCAGCCAGTCGCCGACGCGCGCGAGCTCCTCGCGCGCCCGCGGCTCGTTGTCGTGCAGCGCGTCGAGGAGCGCGAGCACGTAGCGCAGCACGAGCGCATGGGGGGCCTGCGCGAGGCGCCCGATGTCGTCGAGGCACCATGCCGTCGCGCGCGCGAGCCACGGATGCGCGGCCACGGCAGGGTCGTGCCGCGCGACGCGGTGGGCGATGCCGGCGACGACCGCGGTGATGTGCAGCGACGGCTCCGCCGGGTCGGCGCTCGCCCAGAACGGCGCCGTGCCGGCCGACTCCGCACCCCCGAGCGCGAAGGGCAGCGCGCCGTCCGGCAGCGTGACCGCGTCCAGCCAGTCGCACAGCTCGACGGCGAGCGGGCTGGTGGCGGGCGCGATGTCCTCGAAGACCTCGAAGGCGTGCAGCGCCCCGACGGGCTGGCTCGGCGCCGCGCGCAGGTCGGGCTCGAGCCCCCAGCCGTAGCCGCCGTCGGGGTTGCGGTATGCGCCGAGCGCCGCGACGGTCAGATCGGGGTCCCCGGCGCCGAGGGCGAGGTCCGCGCGGCGGCGGTCGAGCAGCCGCGCGTGGGTGGTCATGAAGTCCCTGATGTGCCCGGTGTCGTGAGTCATGGCGGCGACGGTAGGCGACCGCGCGGGGCGTCGTCTTGAACGTCCCGGACCTCCGTCCTCAGGCTGCTCCCAGGAAGCTCCCACCGCGTCCACATGGGAGCCGCCGACGCTGCTGACATGCAAACGCGACGCCCGCTGCAGGTCGTCCCCACACCGGCCTCCGCGCCGCCCCAGGTCGAGATCGTCGTGCCCGTGTACAACGAGCAGCTCGCGCTCGAGCCGAGCCGTCCGGCGCCTGCACGCGTACCTCACCGAGGCCTTCCCGTTCACGTGGTCGATCACGATCGCCGACAACGCGAGCACGGACGCCACGCCGGCGATCGGCGCCCAGCTCGCCCGCACGCTGCCCGGGGTCGCCTACCTGCACCTGGACCGCAAGGGCCGCGGCCTGGCGCTGCGCGAGGCGTGGTCGGCGAGCGGTGCGCGTGTCGTCGGCTACATGGACGTCGACCTGTCGACGGATCTGCAGGCGCTGCTGCCGCTCGTCGCGCCGCTGCTCTCGGGCCACAGCGACGTGGCCATCGGATCGCGCCTGGCGCACGGCGCGCGCGTCGTGCGCGGGATGAAGCGCGAGATCATCTCGCGCTCCTACAACCTGATCCTGCGCACGGCCCTGCGCGCCCGCTTCAGCGACGCCCAGTGCGGCTTCAAGGCGGTCCGCGCCGAGGCCCTGCACGACCTGCTCCACGACGTCCGCGACGACGGCTGGTTCTTCGACACCGAACTGCTCGTCCTCGCCCAGCGGCGCGGCATGCGCATCCACGAGGTGCCGGTCGACTGGGTCGACGACCCGGACTCGCGCGTGGCCATCGTGCGCACCGCGGTCGACGACCTCAAGGGCGTCGCGCGGCTGGCCGCGGCCAGCCACCTGACGCGCTTCGTGGCCATCGGCGTGCTCTCGACGCTCGCCCACGCGCTGCTCTTCCTGGCCATGCGCGCGACCCTCGGCGCCGGCTTGGCCAACGCGCTGGCGCTCGCCATCACCGCGGTCGCGAACACGGCGGCGAACCGCCGGCTGACCTTCGGCGTGCGCGGCCGCGAGGAGGTCGTTCGCCACCACCTCAAGGGCCTGTCGGTCTTCGCCCTCGGACTCGCGCTGACCACCGGCGCGCTCGGCCTGCTCCACGCGCTCGACCCTCAGCCCGCCTGCGCGGTCGAGCTCACCGTGCTCGTCGGCGCCAACCTGTGCGCGACCGTCATGCGCTATCTCGCGATGCGCACCTGGGTGTTCTCGCGCGCCCGTCACGAGCGAGCCGCCGCCCCCGAGCCCGCCACGACCCCCGCCGAGCGCCATGCCGCCTAGCGTCACCGCCGCCCCTGCCGTCGACCTCGCCGCGGTCGCGCTCGACGCCCTCGACGACGGCGTGCTGATCGAGGCCGGTGGGGAGGTCGAGCTCGGCAACCGCGCGCTGCGGACCACGCCGACGCGCGCTCGTGGTGGATGGCCGAGCGCTAGCGGCTCGCGCGCAGCGCCTCCCACTCCCGCGCCCGCTGCGCGAGCAGGTCGGCGAGCTCGGCCTCGACGCGGACGAGCTCGTCGAACGCGCCGGCCACGACCGGCGAGCGCAGCGCCTGCTCGTCGTGGGGCGCGGGCGGCAGGTCGCGGTAGCCGAGCATCTCCTCGGCGATCAGCCGCAGCTCGGCGGCGGCTCCGCGGTGGCGCTCGGTGAGGCTCTCGTAGGCGGCGATCTCCTGGGCGCCGGCGTCGTCGGCCGGGTCCAGCGCGATCACGTGGACGGCGAGGTTGGTCGCCACGGCGTCGAGCACGTCGGCGAGCTTGGCCGGCAGCGCGGCGTTGTGCGCCAGGCCCTGTCCGCAGGTCATGGTGGTCGCCATGCGGGGATCTTCGCGCGCGGTAGGCTCGGCCGCCATGGACGGGCCGGCAGCCCCGGGCTTCCTCGTCACCGCCGGCGACGGCGAGCGACTGCGTTTCAGCGACGCGGAGTTCCTGCTCAAGGCGAGCGCGGAGACGACGGGCGGCGCCTTCGCGATCATCGAGGAGATCGACCCGCTCGACACCCCGGCCCACGTCCACGAGCACGAGGACGAGCTGTTCTACGTGCTCGAGGGCGAGCACGTCTTCCGCGTCGGCGACGAGGAGCACCACGGCGGTCCGGGCGCGGTCGTCTTCGCCCCGCGCCACGTGCCGCACGAACATCGCCGCATCGTCCCGCGGACCGGGCGCTTCATGACGATGGTCTCGCCGGCCGGCTTCGAGGGCTTCTTCCGCGAGCTCGACGCGGCGCAGCGCGACGGGACGATCGGGCCCGACGCGTACGCGCGCGCGTCGGCGCGCTACGGCATCACGTGGTTGTAGGTCCGGAACGTGCAAGACGCGCCGCCGGTCGGGGCGCGACCATGGGCCGATGCCCGATCCACAGCTGAAGGCGCTGACCACGATCCCCAACGTCGGGCCGGCGGTCGCCCGCCGCCTGCTCCAGCTCGGGATCACGACGCCCGACGACCTGCGCGGCCGCGATCCGCACGAGCTCTTCGAGCGCCTGCAGGCCATCGATGGCCACGCCGAGGACCCGTGCCTGCTCGACACCTTCACCGCGGCGGTGTCGTGGGCGGACGGCGGCCCGGCCCGCCCGTGGTGGGAGTTCTCGCGCGAGCGACTCGCGCGCGGGCGCGCGACGTAGATCTCACGTTCCGCCCCGCGGCGGCGTCCTCCCTGCATGACCTCCACCATCCAGACCAGCTCGCACGCGGACCGCGTCGAGACGCTCGCGTGGGACGACCTGCGCGCCGCCCTCGACGACCGCGGGTTCGCCGTGACGGCGCCGGTGCTCACGCCGGGCGAGTGCGACGAGCTGTCCGACCTGTTCGACGACGGGCGCTTCCGCTCGACGGTCGACATGGCCCGGCACCGCTTCGGCGAGGGCCGCTACCGCTACTTCGAGCACCCGCTGCCCGAGCCGATCGCCGCCCTGCGCGCCGCCTTCTACCGGCGGCTGGCGCCGATCGCCAACGACTGGTCGGCCCTGCTGGGCGGGCCGGAGGACGCATTCCCGGCCGAGCACGAGGAGCTGCTCGAGCGCTGCCGCGCCGCCGGCCAGGAGCGGCCCACGCCGCTCATCCTGCGCTACGGGGCGGGCGACTGGAACGCCCTGCACCAGGACCTCTACGGCGACGTCTTCTTCCCCTTCCAGGTCCTGACCGTCCTCTCCGAGCCCGGCGCCGAGCACGAGGGCGGCGAGTTCGTGCTCGTCGAGCAGCGCCCGCGCGCGCAGAGCCGCGCCCACGTCGTGCCCGCCTCGCAGGGCGCGTTCGTGATCTTCCCGACCCGCGAGCGCCCGGCGGCGGGCCGGCGCGGGCACCACCGGGCCGGCATGCGCCACGGCGTGAGCACGGTCACGAGCGGCCGGCGCACCGCGCTCGGCATCATCTTCCACGACGCACGGTGACGACATGACCCATCCCTGGACGACCTACGAGAGCCCGCTCGGGCCGCTCACCCTCCACCACGGCGCGCATGGCCTCGCCGCGCTGACCTTCCCGGGCCGCGGCCCTGCGCTCGACGAGGCCGCGCGCCAGCCCGCTGCCCTCGCCGCCGCCGTCGGCCAGCTCGAGGAGTACTTCGCCGGACGGCGGCACGCCTTCGAGATCGAGCTCGACCTCGCCGGGACCGACTTCCAGCGCCGCGTCTGGCAGCGCCTGCTGGAGGTCCCGTACGGCACGACGGTGACCTACCTGGACATCGCGCGCTCGCTCGGGCGTCCCGACCGCGCCCGCGCCGTCGGCGCGGCCGTCGGCCGCACGCCCGTGCCGATCATCGTCCCGTGCCACCGCGTCGTCGGCAGCGACGGCGCGCTGACCGGCTACGGCGGCGGCATCCACCGCAAGGAGGCGCTGCTCGACCTCGAGCGCCGCGGCGCGACCGGCGCGGAGCCCCCGCCGGCGTGGGCGACGAGCCGCCAGATGGCGATGCTGTGAGCTTCACGCTGGTCGGCCCCGACGGGCGCCCGCACGGCAGCGCCCGCCCGGGGACCCTGGGCGGGCACCGCCGCGGGCGCATCTACGGGCGGCTCGACTGCCCGTCGGCGCGGCGCGCGATCGCGCGCGGCGGCTACGTCGCCGACCGGGTCTTCTTCGCCGACGAGGCGACCGCCGTGGCCGCCGGATTCCGGCCCTGCGCGGTGTGCATGCCCGAGCGTCATGCGCGTTGGAAAGCGGGTTGACGGGCAGTTCCGACCGAGGCGCCCCGTACGGTGCGCGCCGCAGGACCCGTCGACCCCGGAGGAATTGCATGACGAAGAACGAGTTGGTGGATCAGATCGCCGAGCGTGCCGGGCTCACCAAGAGCCAGGCCGGCGAGGCGCTGACGGCCACCCTGACGGCGATCGAGGACAGCCTGGCCCGCGGCGAGGAGATCAGCATCTCCGGGTTCGGCAAGTTCACGGTCGCTCACCGCGACGCGCGCCAGGGCGTCAACCCGGCGACCGGCGAGCCGATGCAGATCGCCGCGTCGAAGTCCCCGCGCTTCTCCGCGGGCGCAAAGCTCAAGCAGGCCGTCAAGTCCTGAGGCGGCGCGTCCGGGGCGGCGCGGCGCCCGCCGCCCGCCTCGGCCCGCCCGCCGGACGCAGCAGCGCGATCGCCATCACCGTGAGGATCGTCGTGCCCAGCCCGAAGGCCAGCGCCGACAGGCCGAGCACGCCCTGCCCGTACTGCGAGGCGGCCAGGCCGACCGTCCACGCCGCCATGCCGGTGAGCAGCATCACGAGGTTGCCGCCCACGAGCGAGGGCGAGCGGAACAGGCGCAGCGGCACGAGCGGCGCGCGCGAGCGCTTCTCGATCGTCACGAAGGCGGCCCCGAGCACGATCGCGGCGGCGACCAGCAGCAGCGTCCGCGCGCTGCCCCACCCCGCCTGGGGCGCCTCGACGACGGCGTAGATCAGCGCGACGAGCGCGGCCGTGAGGGTCACGGCGCCGCCCGGATCCAGCGTGCGCGTGCCGGCCGCTCGGCTCTCGTCGAGCAGGCGCGGGGCGAGCACGAGCAGCGCCATGGCGACGGGGACGTTGATGAGGAAGATCGACTCCCAGCCGAGCACGTCGGTCAGCGCCCCGCCGGCGAGCAGCGCCGCCGTCGCACCGAGGCCGCCGAGGCCGCCCCACACGGCGAGCGCGCGGTTGCGCTCGGGTCCCTCGGCGAAGGTCGTCATGAGGATGGCCAGTGCCGTGGGCGCCATGATCGCGGCCGAGACGCCCTGCGCGACGCGCGCGCCGACGAGGACGGCCGGCGCCCAGGCCAGCCCGCACAGCAGCGAGGAGACGCCGAACAGCGCCGCGCCGGCCAGGAACACGCGCCGGCGCCCGAGCAGATCGCCCGCGCGGCCGCCGAGCAGGAGCAGGCCGCCGAACGCGAGCAGGTAGGCGCTGAGCACCCAGCCCGCGCCCTCGGACGAGAAGCCGAGCGCGTCCTCGATCGTCGGCAGCGCGAGGATCACGATCTGCGCGTCGAGGATCACCATGAAGTTGACGAGCGAGAGCAGGGCGAGCGCCTGCGTCGAGCGGTGCATCGGGATCGGGCCTCCGTGGTCGCTGGTCTCCCCCCTTGGGACCAGGCCGGGCGGCCGGACTCATCAGCCGGCGCTCAGGCGGGCACGTCGGCGGGCAGCCCGAAGCGCTCGGCGAGCGTGCTGTCGATGAAGGCGACGACCTCGGCGATCCTGTCGCCGCGCAGGCGCAGCACGTCGAGGACGTCGAAGGCGTACACGCCGCGCTCCTCGTCCCAGCCGTAGCAGCCGACGGCGACCTGGGCGTTGGCGTGCGCGACGCGGTGGCGCCAGCGCACCGTGAACGGGCCCGCCTCGAGGAAGCCGGCGATCGTCTCGTGGCCGCGGAACCACTCCGAGTGCGGCGGCATCGACCATGTCGCGTCCTCGGTGAGCAGGCCGAGCAGCGCGTCCATGTCGCCCTGCTCGAGCGCGGTCGTGTAGCGCTCGACGATCGCCTGCAGCCCGGCGTCGTCGAGCGCGCGCAGCGTCGCCTGCTGGCTCGCGTCGGGCAGGCGTTCGTCGACGAACCGCCGCGCGCGCTGCATCGCGCTGTTCACGGCGGCGGTCGTCGTGCCCATCGCCTCGGCCACCTCGCGCGCCGAGAAGCCGAGCACCTCGCGCAGCAGCAGCGCCGCGCGCTCGTTGGCCGGGAGGTGCTGCAGCGCGGCCACGAAGGCGAGTTCGACGCTCTCGCGCTGCTCGAGCAGCGCATCGGGCGCCTCCGGGCCGGCGGGGAGCGCCGAGTCCGGATAGGGCTCGACCCACACGGTCTCCACGAGCGGCTCGCCGGGGATCCCGTGCGGGTCGGCGGCGGGCGCGTGATCGAGCGGCAGCACACGCCGCGGGCGGCGCTCGATCGCGGTCAGGCAGACGTTGGTGGCGATCCGGTATAGCCAGCCGCGCAGGGAGCTGCGGCCCTCGAAGCGGCCGAGCGCCCGCCAGGCGCGCAGCAGCGTCTCCTGGAGCGCGTCGTCGGCGTCGTGCAGCGAGCCGAGCATCCGGTAGCAGTGCGCGTGCAGCCCCCGGCGCCGCGGCTCGACGAGCGCGGCGAACGCGACCTCGTCGCCCTCGCGCGCGGCGTCCAGCAGTGCGCGCTCGCGGGTCTCCTCGGGCTCGGCGATACCAGTCCCCATGTTCGTAGGACCGCGCGCCGGGCGCGAACTCATCGCCCGCTCACGCGGCGGCGACGGCGGCGGCGCCCGCCGCGCCGGCGCGGCCGACGGTGGCGGCGCGCAGCACGATGGCCAGCAGGGCCACCGCGCCGGCGCCGCCGGCGACCACGAACGGGGCGCCCGGCCCGGCGTGCTCGGCCAGCGCGCCGCCGGCCGCGGCGCCCGCGGCGGCGCCGACCGCCGACGCGGTGGCCAGCCACGCGAAGGCCTCGGTCAGCGTCCCGGCCGGGGCGGCGCGCTCGGCCAGCGCGTAGACGCTCGCGAACGTCGGGGCGATCGCCGCGCCGGCGACGAACAGCGCGGCGGCCAGCGTGACGACGGCGCCGCCGGCGGCCACCAGCGACAGGTGCCCGGCGGCCAGCGCGGCGAGCACCAGGGCCAGTCCCGAGGCGCTGCGCGCGCCGCCGCCCAGGCGAGCCGTGATCAGGCCGCCGGCGAGCGAGCCCGCGCCCCACAGGCCGAGCAGCGGGCCGGCCGACGCGGACGCGCCGAGCGCCTCGGTGCTCGAGGCCACGCCGATCTCGACGGCGCCGAAGACGACCCCGACGGCGGTGAGCACGAGCACGAGGGTGCGCATCGCCGGGGCGCGCAGGGCGCCGCCGCGCTGCCGCGTCCCGGCCGGTGCGGGGCGCCAGGCGCGCGAGGCGGGCTGGGCGGCGAACGTCGCGGTGGCGGCGAGCAGGACGGCGCCCGCGACGGCCAGCGCGGCGCCCGTCGACCAGGCGGCGCCGAGCGCGAGGGCCAGCGGCGGCCCGGCGATCCACGTCAGCTCGACGGCCGAGGCGTCGAGCGCGTAGACGGCGCCGACCTCGTCGGGGTCCTCGACGAGGTCGGGGACGAGCGCGCGCACGCAGGCGCCGAGCGGCGGGGTGCAGAAGCCGATGCCGGCGGCGAGCGCGACGAGCAGCGCGGGCGGCGTCCCGTCGGGGAGCACGGCGACGGCGCCGAGCAGCGCGGCGGCGGCGACGGAGCCGCCGGCGAGCACGGCGGGCTGGCCGCGCCGGTCGGCGAGGCGACCGAGCAGCGGGCCGCCCGCGCCCAGCGAGATCGCGTAGGCGGCGGTGACGATGCCGGCGACGGCGAACGACCCGGTCAGGCGCTCGGCGTGGACGAGCAGGGCGATGCTCAGCATCGCCAGGGGCAGGCGCGCCACGACCGACACGGAGAACAGGAGCGCGGCGCCGGGGTTGGAGCGGATCGTTGCCATGTCCGCGATGCTAGGCTCGCACTGGTTCAGGGAACAGATCCAGTTCTGTGGCTATCGACGAGACCAGTCAGCCGGTCGAGCTCCTCCTCCAGGTGTCCCGCGAGGACGAGCGCACGCTCGGCACGCAGATCGAGGACGGGTTGCGCAGCGCGATCCGCGAGGGCGCCCTGCACGCCGGCGCGCGCGTTCCCTCGACGCGCGACCTGGCCCGCCAGCTCGGCGTCTCGCGGCGCGTCGCCGTCGACGCCTACGCCCAGCTCGCGGCCGAGGGCTACCTGAGCCTGCGCCAGGGCGCGCGCCCGCACGTCTCCGAGGCGGCCGTCCCCGACCGGCCCGCGGCCGCGCCGAGCGCGGCGCCGGAGCCGCCCCCGCGCTACGACTTCCGGCCGAGCGTGCCCGACGTGTCGGCCTTCCCGCGCGCGGCGTGGTTGCGCTCCGTGCGCAGCGCGCTTTCGGAGATGACCGACGCCGACCTCGGCTACGGCGACCCGCGCGGCGTGCCCGCCCTGCGCCAGGCGCTCGCCGAGTACCTCGGGCGCGTGCGCGGGGTCGTCGCCGGGCCCGAGCGGATCGTCATCACCTCCGGCTACTCACAGGGCCTCGGGATCCTCGCGCGCGTCCTCGCCGACGGCGGCGCGGCCCGGATCGCCCTCGAGGACCCCAGCGGGCTCGAACAGCGGGCGATCGTCGCGCGCGCCGGGCTGGTGCCGGTGCCCGTCCCGCTCGACGGCGCCGGCCTGCGCGTCGACGCGCTCGAGAGCGCGGACGCCGACGCCGTCGTCCTCACGCCCAGCCACCAGCACCCGACGGGCGTCGTGCTCGCCGGCGAGCGCCGCATGGCGCTGCGCGACTGGCTGCGCGCCCGCGACGCGATCGCCGTCGAGGACGACTACGACGCCGAGTACCGCTACGACCGCGCCGCCGTCGGCGCGCTGCAGGGCCTGGACCCCGACCGCGTCGTGCTCATCGGCTCGGTGAGCAAGACGCTCGCCCCTGCGCTTCGGATCGGCTGGATGGTGCTGCCGCCGTCCCTGCTCGAGGCGGTCGACGCGCGAGAAGCTGCTCGCCGACCGCGGGACGTCGCGCGTCGACCAGCACGCCTTCGCGGACTTCCTCGCCCGCGGCGAGCACGACCGCCACCTGCGGCGCATGCGCGTGCGCTACCGCGCCCGGCTCGAGGCGCTCGTCGACGCGCTCGGGCGTGAGATCCCCGACGCGACGGTCTCGGGGATCGCGGCCGGCCTGCACGCGACGGCCGTCCTGCCCGGCGAGTACGACGAGCGTGTGATCCGCGCCGAGGCGGCCGCGCGCCGGATCGCGCTGGAGACGATGCTCGACTACCGCCCCGAGGGCGGCGATCCGCCCACGCTGCTGCTCGGCTACGCCCAGCAGGCGGAGCCGGCGATCCGCGCCGGGGTGCGCGAGCTGGCGCAGGCGGTCAGGGCCGCGCGGACGCGGCCCTGACCCGGACCCCCACCGGTCACACCTGCGCGCTCGCCCGGCGGAGCCCGACGTCGTCGTCGGGCAGCACGGGCGCGAACGCCACGAGGGCGCGGATGGCGGCGGCGAGCGCCGCCGCGACGGCGGCGACGACGAGCGATCCCGCCACCGAGAGGTCGATCCGGCCGCCTCCGGCGACGTCGTCGACCACGGGCAGCAGCGCCGCGAGGAAGGCGCCGAGGAAGGCGAACGCGCACGTCCGCACGATCTTCTGCGTGAGCGAGAGCGCGGGCGCTCCCGCCGACGCCGGCACGTCGGCCTCGTCGGGCAGCGGCGCCTCGAGCTCGGCCTCGGCGAGCTCCTCCAGCTCGGCCTGGCGGGCGAGCACGTCGTCGTCGTAGCCGACGCCGAGCTCGCTGTTGGGCACGTCCCCGGCCTCGGGATACGGCTCGCCGATCCGGACCGTGTGGGCGGGCATCATGTCGATCAGCCTCCTCTCTGGATCTGTCGTGCGATCTGGAGCACCTCACCCAGCGGGTAGGCGGGGCCGCAGTCGTGATGACCGCCGCCCGCGCTCCCGAGGTCGCGGTGCTGGCAGACCCCGCGCGTCGTCGAGCGCTCGAGCGGGATCCCGTACTTGCGGCTCCAGAAGGCCAGCCAGCGCGCCGTGTTGCGCAGCTGTGCCTCCGGCCAGCGGTCCTGGCTGGCGTGCCCGATCTGCTCGATGCTGAGCGCGACCGAGTTGAACGCCGCCTGCGTCCATGCCTTGGACTCGTCGGGCACCATCCGGATGTCGTTGCCCTCGGCGTCGTTGCCGACGTGCGAGCTGCACTGCGACGCCGGGTTGTCGAACCACGACGCGAGCGCGTCGAGGTCGCCGACCCCGGGCCGGTTGTGCGACTCGGTCGTGTGGAGCACGAGCAGCCGCGGCTTGACGCCGTTGCGCGAGGACTGGTTGCGCACGAGGCGCTTGCGGTGGGCCCCCATGGTGCCCACCGCCTCGCGCTCGCGCTTGAACCGCGCCCGCAGCCGGCGCTCGTAGGAGCGGGCGGCCAGCCCGCGGCGGACCTCGGCCTTCGTCCGCCGCGCGGCCTCGGGCACCTCGTAGGTCTCGCCGCGGGCCTGGGCGACAAGCACCCGTCCGGCGTGGCGGATCACGATCCGCTCCCTCGGCGTCACCGCCTCCGCGTCGCCGCGCTCGGGCAGCAGCCCGAGGCGCAGGCGGACGCGGCGGCAGGCCAGCGCGGTCCTTGCGCCGAACTCGCCGTCGGCCGTCAGCCGCTCCGACGCCGGCGCGCCCCAGTGGCGCAGGAACGCGTTCAGATCACGCTGGAACAGCGCCACATCCGGGCCGCTGTCACCGGCGTGCAGGGTGCGGATCATGTCCTCCTCCCACCCTCAGAGCACCGCGGGCTGGGACTCGAGCGCCGCCCACGTGGCCGGTCCGCAGACGCCGTCGGCGACGAGGCCGCAGGCGGTCTGGAACTGGCGCACGACCGACGCCGTGAAGGGCCCGAAGTTGCCGTCGGCGACGAGCGAGTAGCCCTGGTCGCGCAGCAGCACCTGCAGGTCCTTGACGTCCTCGCCCTTGTCGCCGACGCGCAGCGTCGGGCGGTTGGCGGGCTCCGGCTCCGACTCGGGGTCCGGCAGCGGCTCGGGGTCGGGCTCGACGGCTCCGCCCGCCGGGGTCGCCTCCAGGCACGACCACGTGGCCGGGCCGACGATGCCGTCGGCGGTCAGCCCCTCGGCGCGCTGGAACGCCTGCACCGCGGCGGTCACCTGCGGCCCGAAGTAGCCGTCGATGTCGACGTCGTGGCCGTGGGCGACGAGGCGCTCCTGCAGGTGCTCGACGTGCTCGCCGCTGTCACCGCGGCGCGAGCGTCGGGCGGGCGACCGGCACGGGTCCGGGTCGGGCCGGGGGCGGGCTGCTCGCCGCCGTCGGGCGCCGCGATGGTGAACGGCGTCTGGGCCTCGAAGCCCGACGACGGCGTGCCGGTCGTGAACAGGTTCGGCGACTGGTCGGGAGGCATCCGCTGCAGGATCGAGCGGTGGAACTCGGCGTAGTCGCCGCCGAACGCGCCGTCGGCGTACGTCGTCAGCAGCTCCGCCGTGAAGCGCCCGTGGCCGGGCCCGTCGTAGGAGAGCTGGTTGTCCTGGCAGCCCGAGATGAGCAGCACGCTCGCGCGGATCGTCCGCGTCGGACTTCGCGCCCGAGAGGAACTGGACCGTCTCGTAGAGCGCGCGCTGGCGCTCCTGGTCGGCGGCCTGGACCTCGAGCGGCAGGTTGCGCGGCTTCTCGTCCGCGGCCGGCGCGTTCTCGCCGGGCACGTCGCGCACGCGGGTGCGGTAGGCGCCCGCCGTGCGGACCTTGGCGACCGTTCCGCTGTGGCAGCTGTCGGACAGGATGACGACGCGCACGCCGTCCGCGAACTGCGAGTAGAGCTGGTAGAGCTCGTCGTCGACGACCTGGCGGTCGTAGAGGACCCAGGTCTCGTCCTGGCCCTCGTCCTCGTCGCCGTTGGCGTCGTCGACCTGCCCGCCGTGGCCCGAGTAGGTCAGGAACAGGATGTCGCCCGAGCTCAGCTCCGACGCCGCGCGGCTGATGGCCTCGATGACCGCCCCCGCGGTCGCGTCGGCGTCGGTGAGCAGCGACGAGCTGTAGCCGAGCGAATCGGCGATGTCCTGCATCGCCGTCGCGTCGTTGATGCAGCCGGCCAGCGCGCCGTTCCAGCCGCCGTAACAGGCGGGGTCGACGCGGTTGAGGCCGATGTGGATGGACTTTCCGGTTGACACCGGATCCCCCTTTCTGGTCACTGCGGGCCCGCCGTCCCGAGCACGAGCTCGGGCGTCAGGCTCACGAGATGCCCTTTGGTGTCGAGCGGCCAGCTGACCGTCTCGGTGCTGCCGAGGACCGCGCCGCCCTCGCCGAGCCGGTCGACCCGGAACTCGAGGACGCGGTCGGTCGCGAACTGCGTGAGCGGTGAGACGAAGGTCATGGCGGCGTCGGGCGTCCCGGGCCGCAGCGCGACGCGCTCCTCGTGTGCGTCGCCGGCGATGTGCGCGACGACGTCGAGGCCGGTCAGCCCGTGCGACGCGAGGTCGACGACGTTGAGGAAGCGCACCTCGAAGGTGATGTCCTCGACGTAGGCGCGGACCTCCTGCAACGACGCCGGGGTCGACTGCACCGTGCAGCGGGCGACCGCGCTCGCGGTCCCGGCGGGCACGGCGAGGTCGAGCGTGGCGGCGGGCGCGATCGTCGCGTCGACCGGGACGGGCGTCCCGTCGGGGCCGGCGAACAGCTCGCTCACGGTCACCGGCGCCTCGACCATGTTGCGCAGCGTCGCCGTCGCGCCCGCCACCGCCACCGCGACGGGGCCGGTGGACGCCGGGCCGACGATCCGGTCCAGACGCAGGTTCACGTTGGACGTGAAGGTCTCGCCGTCCCCGAGCGTGAACGTCGCCGCGCCGCGGATGCCGGTCGAGACGAGGATGCGCTGGACGGCCTGCACGCCGGCGGCGTCGGTGGTCAGCGTGACCGCGAAGCCCTCCGTCGTGCGGACGGTCTCGTCGGTGACCGTCCAGCCCGTGCCCGAGCCGGTGGGCAGGGCCCACGTCACGGCCGCGGTGCCCGGCAGCTCGGTGACGAGGTCGACGACCGGCGCCGGGTGGTACTGGCGGCGCAGCTCGCGCTCGATCGCGGCGCGCTCGTCGGCGGGCAGATCCGGCTCGAGCCCGGCGACGAACACGCACTTCGTGTTCGCCGGCGTCGCGACGTCGATCGTGCTCAGCAGCATCATCGTCGGCCGGTAGGCGCGCTCGCCCTCGGTCGGCTCGTAGCGGCCGATCTGGAAGTCGCGCGGCACGATCGCGAAGCGCCCCGGCGTGGTCAGCGCCCGCAGCACGCGCGTGCCCGGGCCGGCGGCCGCCACCGGGATCTCCTCGTAGACCTTGCGCGGCGCCTCGCCGAGGCTGAAGGCGTCCTGGCAGCCGACCGCGCGCACCTCGCCCTCGACCTCCTGGACGTAGAGCGAGCCGAGCGACGCGCACGGCATCAGCACGTCGAGCTGGTCGGCGTGGGCCTGGTTGCGGCGCAGGTAGCGCCGGCGCTCCGGCATGTCCTCGAGGTCGGGGAGCGTCTCGGGACGTGGCCGGATCGGCGGGATCTCGAAGCCGCCGTCGCCGTCGGCCGCCGGGCGCAGCGAGAGGACGCCGCCGCCGAAGCGGATCTGCGCGTCCTGCGAGCCGCGGGCGCGCTCGAGCGCCGGGACGCGGAGCACCGTGCCGGGCAGCCGCCAGGGCACGAGGACCGAGCGCCAGCCGGCGAACACGTAGGCGACCGAGACGTTGGCCGGCGAGGCCTGGAAGCCGGGCGTGGACAGGGCGCCGTAGGCCACGCGCGCCCAGCGGTCGAGAAGGTCGAACTCGACCTCCGCCCGGTCGCCGAGGTCGGTGATCCGCGCGGCGGGGATCGGCTGCATGCGCGTCTCGGCCGTCTCGTCGCGGTAGGGGACGTGCAGCTCGAAGGACGGGCCGCTCGCGGCCACCGGCGTCAGCTCGGGCCGGCCGCGCGCCTCCCACTCGGCGCGGACGGCCTCGGGCATCCCGCGCGCGACGGTGAGCCTCACGGTGGCCTCGACGAACGGGCGGCCCTGCGCGTCGTGGCCGACGGTGCGGAAGCGGAACAGGTACGGCGTCGCGCCGGGCGTCGCGGTGGCCGGGTCGGGCGCCGCGAGCGCGTACGACGGCGCGTACCAGAGCTTCGCCGGGTTGACGCGGTCGGGCATCAGGACCGCGGCGGCGTCGTCGAGCATCGGGCCCGACAGGTCGGCGGCCGCGGCGGCGCCGGCGAGCGAGATCGTCCCGTCGGCGACCGCGAACGCCTCGAGCCGGCCGTCGAGCGGGCGCGCGAGGTCGGAGGCGATCAGCGCGTGCGCCGAGGCGGCGGGCGCCGACGTCGGGCGCACCGCCTGCCACGCCGTCGTCAGGCGCGTGGCGTCGGCCACGAGGGCGGGCTCGGCGGGCGGGCCGGCGCGGCGGCGCGGGGCGGGCAGCGGGATCGGCTCGAGCGTGCCGCCGGCGGGGGCGACGATGCTCAGCGAGCGCTCGAGCGGGCCGCCGGTGCGGGCGTCGGCGAGCAGCTCCTCGAGCGTGGCCTCGATCGTCACGCGCTCGGGCGCGGACGGCGCGCTCGCGCCGACGGAGGCGGTCGCGGTGGTGCCCGGGGCGGGCCGCGCGGCGAGCTCGTAGAGCTCGCCGAGCTGCGCGTCGGGGTCGCCGGGCAGGCGGCGCAGCAGCGGCGCGGTGCTGCGCAGGAAGGCGGTGAGCAGCGCCTCGCCCGGCTCGCCGGCGCCCGCGCGCTCGGCGGCGACGGTGCCGTCGTGGAGCATCCGGCGCAGGTAGTGGCGCAGGTCGGCGCGGTAGAAGCGGCGCGTCGCGTCGGCGACCTCGGCAAGCGCGTCGTGGACGTCGGCGAGGTCGCAGCGCAGCCGCGCGCCGGACCGGCGGCGGCGGCGATGGTGCGGAAGGTCAGCTCGGCGCGGCAGACGAGGCCGGACGCGCGGCCCTGCACGGCGGCGAGCAGCGCGCCGGCGCCGTCGCGGTCCAGGGTCGCCTGGATCGCCGGCCGAGCGCGCCGGGCCGGCAGATCGCGACGCGGGCCGGCTCGCCGCCGGCCGCGTCGTGCAGTGGACAGCGTCGTCCCCTGCGGGACGAGGGCGACGGCGCCGGCCTCGGCCAGCGCCGCGTCGGGCGGCAGCGTCTCGGCGTCGAGCGCGAGCACCGCCCGGTCGAGCAGCGGCTCGAGCTCCTCGCCGACCTGAGGCGCGACGCGTGAGCACGATCGTCGCGCTCAGCACCCGGTCGCCGGCGGGCCGGCGCAGCACCCGCGGGCGGGCCAGGATCGCCCGGGCCCGCCCCTCACCGCCGGCGGCGCCGGCGGTGAGGAGGAGCTCGAGCGGACGGCCGTCCTCATCGCGAGCGGTCACGGGGCTCCAATCGGACGGCGCGGTCCGACGCGTGCGGTCCGTGGTGGCCATGGTTCTGTCCTCCGCTCGCCGTTGGCCGTCTAGTGGCCGTTGCCCGCGACGTACGCCGGCGGGGCGCCCTCGACCGGGACGCCGAGCACCTTGCCCTTCGCAGGCGCGGTCTCGGGCTCGGCCGCCGCGGCGTCCTTGCGCGGCGTGGTCTCGAAGTCGGGCAGCGAGCGCGTGGTGACGCCCGCGTCACCCGGACGCGGGAGGGTCAGGGTCACCGGGCCGTTGCCGGACGCCGGGACCCACGGCCCGCTCCACGCCCGGCCGGGCTCGAAGAGCGTGCCCTTGACGGTGACGTCGACCTTGTAGCGGAAGAACGCCCGGAACTCGGGGTCTCCCGTGAACAGGAGCCACATCCGGTCCTTGTCCATGTCCTCGTAGCTCCAGCGGAACCGGACCGGCTGGCGGCCGACGGGCTCGCCCTGGTCGTCGGTCGGCTCCATCGTCACTTCGATGACCTGCGTGTTGTCGGTCAGGACGGCGCCCGGATCGATCGGCCCGACGGCGAGGCGGCCGGCCGAGTCGGCGCGGACCTCGATCGTCGTGTCGTTGAGCATCCGGCCGTTGGGCTCGGGGTCGAGCGCGATCTCGTTCTTGTCGACCTGGATGCGCACGTACGGGTCGTCGAGCTCGCTCGGCGGCTCGGCCAGGTGGACCTTGCGCTTGATGAACGTCATGTCGGGCGTCCAGCCCTCCGGCGCGTCCGTGACGTGGTCGGCCTCCTTCTGGGCGATGCGGTACTTCCAGGTGTCGTCGCCGCCGTCGGGCGCGGGCGGGCCGAAGATGTGGCCCTCCCACATGAGCTTGCCCTCGGTGCTCGGGTAGGCGACCTGGACCGAGACCGCCTCGACCGCCTTGTCGCCCCAGGCGACGATCGGCTTGCACACGCGCGCCAGCGTGCGGGGCCAGTCGTCCAGGTAGACGGTCGGGAAGTACTTGGCCTCGGCCTGCTCGCCCTCCGCCTTCATCGCGTCGAAGACGCCGGACAGGGAGCTCGAGATCGTGTGGTCCTGCAGGTAGGCGATCTGGCGCTTCTCGTGGTACTTGAGCTCCAGCTCGGTCTCGTCGTGGCGGTACTTCAGCGCCAGGCCCGCGCCCCACGGGCCGCCACCCGTCGATGCCTGGGCGGCCTCGACCTGCGGCTGCGGCGGCTCGAAGATCATCGTCTGGGCGGCCTCCATGAACTTCTGGAAGACGAGGTCGGAGCGCTCGTCGAGCTTGCGCGCGACCTCCTCACCGCCCGGGATCGTCGAGTCGACCGAGATCTCGACCTCGATGTCGCCGTTCGTGCGCATCCGGTTGAGCTCGGCCTTGATGTCGAGCGACGCCCACAGGTAACGCCCGGAGGCGTGCGCCGAGAAGTGGTCGAAGATCTTCTTCCAGTGGCCGGTGATGCGCAGCTCGACCTGCGGCGACCACATCTTCAGCTTCATGTTCTGGATCACGATCAGCGGCGCGGCCGTGCCGTGGAAGCCGGCGTAGAGGATCGCCGCCGGGTAGCTGCCGACGAGCGCCGAGTAGGCGTTCTGGCCGGACGGATCGATCGAGCCGCTGCCCTGGCCCTGCATGTTCCAGTACCAGGGGTCGATGTTCGAGTCCCCGGCCGCGTCGCGCGGCGTGGTGATCGAGGTCAGATCACGGGCGGGCGGGATGCCGCGCGCGCCGATGACCGGCTCGCCGACCGCGCGGGCGCCGCGCGTCAGCATCGGCAGGCCGCGGGGCGTCGGCGAGATGTTCGAGACGCTCGTGATGTTCTGGGTGACGATGGCCGGGCGGAACACGGGTGCGCGGCCGGACCGGATGCCCCAGAAGAAGTCACCCGACTGGGAGAACTGGGCCGTGATCGCGTCCTGGGACTGCTCGAGGACGTCGTCGGGCGGCGCGCCGGTCGTCGTGAAGGTGAGCAGGCCGCCCGCGACCTGCTTGTCGTCGGCGGTGTCGGCGGTCTCCTCGCCCTCCTCGCCGGCGAAGCGCAGCAGCTGGAACAGGTGGTCGCCCTTGTCGGGGCCGTCCTTGCGGGCCATGCGGACCTGGTTGGGCACCCAGTAGAAGACCGGCGACTGGCCCTCCTGCTGGAGCTGGTTGTTGTTGACGTCCGGCAGGAACAGCAGCTCGTAGCCGTCCTTGACGATCGGCTGCATCCCGCCCGCCATCGTCGGACCCATCGCCGTCGTGGCCATGGCCCACCTCTCTCTGTGTCGCGTTTGCCTGGGACAGAGGGAGGACCCGGCGTGCGCCGGGCGGCGTACATCGATGCGGGCCCCGGCGCGCGCTGCACGCGATCTGGCGCGAGGATTTGCAGCACATTCGCCCCCGCAACCGTGCACAGTGGCCCGACACCGGGATCCGGTCGAATGCCGCGGGGTTAGGGTCGCCCTGGTGCGGTGGGGTCGGGAGGGTCCACGCCCGGAGACGCCGATGACACCGACACAGCGCGCCGAGCCCGCGACCCTGGATGTCCAGGTCGACCTGTGCGGACGGCTCGGCGTGACCGTCGACGGCCGGCGCCGGGAGGCGGAGCTGGGGCGCCAGGGCCGGCTCGTCATCGCCTGCCTGGCGCTCGAGCACGGCCACGCGGTCACCCGCGAGCGGCTCATCACCGCGCTGTGGGGCGACGACGCGCCGCCCGAGTACGGCCAGCGGCTCAACGTCGCGCTGTCCAAGCTGCGCCGCGCCGTCGGGGCCGGCGTCGTCCAGGGCACCGAGGCGCATGGCGTGCTGCTCGCGCCGGAGGCGCGCGTCGACCTCGAGGAGGCGATGGCGCGCCTCGACGACGCCGTCGCCGCCGCCGAGCGCGGCGAATGGCGCGCCGTGGCGGACGCCGCCGCGCGCGTCGACGAGCTCGCCGCGGCCGGGGTCATGCCCGGCTACGAGGCCGACTGGCTCGACGCGCCGCGCCGGCGGCTGCGCGAGGCCGGGCTGAAGGCCGGCGAGCTGCTCGCGCAGGCCGGCCTGGAGCTCGGCGGCGCCCAGCTCCTGGTCGCCGAGCGCGCCGCCGAGGCGATCGTCGAGGCGGACCCGCTGCGCGAGTCGGGCGCGCTGCTGCTCATGCGCGTGCGCGCCGCGCAGGGCAACACGGTCGACGCCGAGCGCGTGTTCCACGAGCTGCGCCGGGTGACCATCGAGGAGCTCGGGCGCGCGCCGGGCGCCGCCGTCACGGCCGAGCTCGAGCGTCTCCTGCAGGACGGGCCGCAGCGCCGGGCGCCGCGCGAGACGCCGCCCCAGCGCGCGTTCTTCGCCACGCGCAGCGGCGGGGCGTTCGTCGGCCGCCGCGCAGAGCTCGAGCGCCTGCGCGAGCAGTTCGGCCGCGCGGCCGCGGGCGAGTGCCGGCTGCTGCTCGTCGACGGCGAGCCGGGGATCGGCAAGACGCGCCTGGCGCTGCAGCTCATGAGCGCGTGCGAGTCCGACGGCGCGCTCGGGCTCTACGGCCGCTGCGACGCCGAGACGCTCGTGGCTACCAGCCCTTCGTGGAGGCGCTGCGTCGCTACCTCTCGCGCTGCGGTCACGAACGCCGCCGCGCCTGGGCCGAGCGCTACGGCGACGACATCCGCGTGATCCCCGAGCTGGCCAAGGCGCTCGGCGTCGCCGTCCCGCCGCGCGAGGTCACCGAGGACTCCGAGCGCTACCGGCTCTTCGAGGCGGTCTCGGACATGCTCGCCGACATCGCCGGCGAGCAGCCCGTCGTGCTCGTCGTCGACGACCTCCACTGGGCGCCGAAGCCGACCCTGCTCATGCTGCGCGAGGTCGTCCGCTCGACCGCGGCCGCGCCGCTGCTCATCGTCGCCACCTACCGCGGCACGGAGCGCGCCCAGGACCTCGTCGACACGCTCGTCCACCTGCGCCGCGAGCACCTCTTCGAGCGCATGACGCTGACGGGCCTCGACGAGCGCGACGCCGGCGAGCTGATCGGCGGGCTGAGCACGCGCCCGCTGCCCGAGGAGCTCAGCCGCGCGATCTGGGAGGAGACGGAGGGCAGCCCGTTCTTCCTCGAGGAGATGCTGCGCCACATCGAGAGCCGCCCGGCGGCGGGCGACGGCGCGTCGTCGGCGTGGGACGTGCACGACCTGCCCGAGAGCATCCGCGAGGTCGTCGGCCAGCGCCTGGCGGCGATGTCCGAGCGCACGAGCCTCGCGCTGCGCACGGCCGCGGTGATCGGGCGCGAGTTCAGCTTCGAGCTGTTGGAGGCGGTCGGACCGCTCGGCGAGGACGAGCTCTACGACGTCATCGACGAGAGCGTCGCGGCGCACGTGATCGGCGACGTCCCGGCCGAGTACGGGCGCTACACGTTCACCCACAGCCTGATCCGCCAGACGCTCTACGACGGCATCACGACGATGCGCCGCGCGCGGCTTCACGCCGCGGTCGCCGAGGCGCTCGAGCGGCTGTCGGCCGGGGGCGAGCCGCCGCTGGCCGAGCTCGCCCACCACTTCTCGCTCGCCCCGCCGGCGCTCGGCGCCCGCGCCGTCGAGTACGCCGAGCGCGCGGCGCGCCGCGCGCTCGACGAGCTCGCCTACGAGGAGGCGGCGCGCCTGTACGGGATGGCGCTGCGCGCGCTCGGCGAGGACACCGCCGAGCAGGACCGGCGCTGCGGGCTGCTGCTGCGCCTGGGCGAGACGCAGGCCAAGTCGGGCGAGGTCGCGGCCGCGCGCACGACGTTCGGCCGCGCCGCCGAGGTCGCCCGCCGGCAGGACTCACCGCGCGAGCTGGCGCGCGCCGCGCTCGGCTACGGGACGGTCGGCCAGATGTCGGGCGGCGTCGTCGACGCGGGCGTCGTCGCGCTGCTCGAGGAGGCGCTGACGGCGCTCGGCGAGGGCGACGCCGCGCTGCGGGCGCGGCTGCTCGCCCGGCTGGCCATGGAGCTGAGCTTCTCCGAGCAGCGCGAGCGCCGCGCGCAGCTCAGCGAGGAGGCGCTGCGCCTGGCGCGCGGCGTCGGCGACACCCGCGGGCTGGGCTACGCGCTCGTCGCCCGCCACTGGTCGCTGTGGGGACCGGCCAACGTCGACGAGCGCCTCGTCGCCGCCAACGACCTGCTGCGCCTGGCCGAGAGCACGCACGACGAGCGCCTGGAGATGCAGGGGCGGCGCTGGCGCATGATCGACCTGCTCGAGCTCGGCGACATCGACGGCGTCGACGTCGAGATCGCGGCCTACGAGCAGCTCGCCGCTCGCCGCCGGCGGCCCTCGGAGGCCGCGTACTCGCCGCTCTTCCGCGCCATGCGCCATCTGCTCGCCGGGGAGTTCGACGCGGCCGCGGCGTTCAGCGAGCGGGCGCGCCGCCTCGGCGAGCGCGTCCAGGACACGAACGCGCTGCAGGCCCACGTGCTGCAGCAGTTCGCCCTGTGGCGCGAGCGCGGCGGCGTCGAGGACATCGAGGAGACCGTCCGCCGCCAGGCCGAGCGCTTCCCGAGCATCCCGGGCTGGGGCTGCGTGCTGGCGCACGTCCACGCCGAGAGCGGGCGCACCGAGGAGGCGCGCCGCCTGGTCGAGAGCTTCGCGCGCGACGAGTTCCGCGGGCTGCCGCACGACGGCCTGTGGCTCGGCGCCATCGCGCTGCTCTCCGAGACCTCGGCGACCTTCGGCGAGGCGCGCCACGCCGAGCGGCTCTACGCGCTGCTCGAGCCCTACGCCGACCGCAACGTCGCCTTCGGCTGGGTGTCGGCGTGCGGCGGCTCGGCCGCGCGCCACCTCGGGCTGCTCGCCGGGCTGCTCGGCGACCGCGAGCGCGCGATCGCCCACTTCGAGACCGCGCTGCGCATCAACGGACGCATGCGCGCGCGGCCCCTCGTCGCGCGCACGCAACTCGACCTCGCCCGCGCGCTACTGGCCCGTGAGCGCGCGGACGCCGGAGACGCGGCGCGGATCGGCGAGCTCGTCGACGCCGCGCTGGGCGAGGCGCGCGCGCTCGGCATGACCCGCCTGCTCGCCGAGGGCGAGCGCCTGCGCGACGCGGCGCGGTCCGGCGAACGGGCGGGGCACCGGGCCTGACCGGCCCGGCGCCCCCGCCCTCGGCAACCCCCCGGTGCCGGCCGTTCAGGACGCGAGCGCGAGCTCGTCGGGCTCGTCGAGGTCGTCGTCGCCCAGCTCCGGCGCGTACGCGTGCGCTTGCGGCCCCGCGGAGCTCGACAGCGCGGCGGCGTCGCGGCGCGCGTCGGCGGCGTTGCGGGCGGCGCGCACCCCGGCGTCGGAGGCGAACAGCAGGCCGGCGAGCGCAGCCGCCCACGGCACGGCGTCCTGCAGCGCCCGTTCCTGCTCGGGCGACATGTCGATCACGCCGAAGGCGCGCATCAGCGTGGCGAGCACGGGCACGCCGCCGACGAGCACGCCGACGAGCTGCGCGGGCGTGATGTCGGGCCGCTGCCCGCTGAGGATGGAGGTCATCTCTGGCTCCTTGGTGTCGAGGTCAACGGGTGCGGGCGAGCAGGGTGCGGTAGCGCCCGCGGCGGTTGCGCACGTCCCAGCCGGTGCGGCGCGACTCGCGCACCAGGGCGCCTGGCGGCGGTCGAGCATCACGCGGCGCAGGACGCGGCGGCGGTCGCGGTCGCGGCCCTCGCGCCGCAGGCGGTCGTACTCGAGCACCCAGCGCCGCTCCTCCTTGGTCAGGTGCGGGAGCGGCAGGCGGCGCGGGCGGTACCCGCCGACGTAGCGGAAGTGCCACCACTCGCCGACCCGGCGCCCCTCGTCCCACGACCAGCCGAAGCGGTGGCCGTTGGCGAGGATCCAGGCGGCGGCCGGGCGCGTGGCGACGTCGACGGCGAGCCCCCAGCCGTGGTTGCTCGTCCCCGGGACCGCGGCCGCGGGCGGCCGGTGGTTCCAGAAGTAGTGCTGGGCGGCGACCGAGCGCGCGCTCGAGTTCGGGCCGGCGGGCACGAAGCTCGAGGCGCGAGGCCGGCCTCGATGGCCGCCGCCCGCATGTCGTTCCAGGACCGCGCCGCCTCCGTCCACAGGCGCCCGCCCGGGATCGGGGCGGTGTTGGCGGCGGAGAACGCGCCGTTGTTCTCGACGCCGAGGCGGCGCCCGTTCAGCAGGACCGGGCTCATGGTCGATGGACCCGCGACGGGCGCCGCCGGATACCTCAGGTGGCGGCCACGGCGCCCGACAGCGCTCGCCGCCACCGCAGGAGGCGGCGCCGCCGCCTCACGACGGGGCCGTCCAGTCGCACAGCACGCGCGCGGCGACCTCCTCGCGGTCGGCGGCCGCGACGTAGACCGCGTAGGCGGTGCGCGCGTCGTCCGCGCCGCCGTCGGCCCAGTCGAGGTAGGCCATGCGCGCCTCGTTGGCGGCGTCGCGCCAGGCCATCAGCAGGTCCTCGCTGTCGGCGTCGCTGGGCGGGAACGGGGCGATCTCGTCGGTCAGCCGGATCGGCGTGCTCATGACGTCACCACGCGGGCCAGCAGCGCGTCGGCCCGCAGGCGGTCGAGGCTGCGGTTGCGCGTCGGTCCGATCGAGCCGACCGGCACGCCGAGCTGCGACGACAGGTCGTCGTAGCTGCACCCCGGCGCGGCGATCAGCGCGCCGAGCACGCGCCGCTGCTGCGCCGGCAGGCGGCGCACGGCGGCGTGCAGGGCGTCGCGGCGCTCGGCCTCGACGACCGCCGTCTCGGGGCCCTCGCCGACCGCCTCGTGCTCGGGCGGCGTGTCGGTGAGGATCTCGGATGTCCCGCGCTGCAGCAGGCGCAGCGACTCGCGGCGCGCCGTGACGACGAGCCAGCCGCCGACCGCCTCGGGATCCATGAGGCGGTGGATGGCGCCGAAGGCGCGCGCCCAGGTCGCCTGGACGACGTCGTCGACGTCGGCGGGCGCGAGGCGGAACCCGCGCGCGACGGACTGCAGGATCGGGTTGAAGCGCGTGAACAGGTCGCGCCACGCGTCCTCGTCGCCGCCCGCGGCGCTCGTGACCACGTCGGCCAGGAGCGCGTTCTCCGCGCGGCTCACGTCAGCGTCCCCGCGGCATGCGCTCGCGCGTCCCGCCCTGGGGACGGCGCCACAGGCTCTCGCGGACGAACCGGACCTGACGATCGGGCTCCTGCCGCGGCCCGACATGCTGGGTGTGCTGGGACATCGCTGCCTCCGAGTGAGGTGGTGGGACGTGCTCGGCCACCCTCGGAGGCGGTGGTTGCCGCGCGGTTCGCGCCGGCCTTCCGGCACCTTGCCGCCCGCTTGCCGCGACGCGCGGCCGCGTATCAGCGCGATCGCGCCGCGGACGTCCGCGTCGCGCTGGAGCGCCAGGGCTACGCGGGCACGAACCGGCAGGTGGGCGCCGTCATCGCGCCCGGCCCGAGCGGCGCGGGCGCAGGCTCGCGCGGGGCACCCGCACGTACAGGCCGCGGCCGTCGACGACGCGGCAGCCGTCGTCCTCCTCGACGAGCAGGACGACCGGCGTGCCGGCGGCGAGCACGCCGGCGGGCTCGGCCGCGCCGGCGTCGAAGCGATAGGGCTCGTCCGCGGTGAGCTCGTGCGTGAAGCGGTTCGGCGGCGGCCGGATCAGGCTCTCGTCGGGCACGACGGCGTCGACGACGGACGGTGTCGGGCGCACCACGCGGCGGGCGTCGCGCTCGGGGGCCATCGCCGATCAGCCCGGCGCCTGCAGGCTCTCGGGCGGCAGCGTCTGCGGGATCACGGGCAGCACCTGGCCGTGATCGATCGGCGCCGTGTGGGCGACGAGCGCGCCCATCTCGGCGAGCCGCAGCAGATTGGGCAGCGTGTAGGGCTCCGCCGCGTCGATGTCGACCTGGTAGCCGAGGTCGCCGAGGCTCGCGGCGGTCACGCGGCTCAGCGGGTTGCCGGGCTCGTCGATGAACCCCGACATGAGCTCGTTGCGGAACACGGTCTCGCGCCAGTGGCCGTCGGCCGTGCCGGGGCCGCCGGTGTTCTCGACCGGCACGGCGCGCCGGCGGGCGCCGCTGCCGCGCAGCGTGCGGTACTCGGTCATCGCCCCCGGCCCGCGGAACGTCGGGTTGCGCCCGCCCGCACCGCGGATCAGGCCCTTCGTGCTCCACAGCGTCCCGATCCCGAGCACGTGGCCCATCTCGTGGGTGATGACGTCGTCGAGCGTGCCGTCGGAGGCCATCTTGGCCAGGTCGGCGGTGTCGAAGGACATGATCCCCTTCGCCGTCAGCGACGCGCTCGGCGCCGTGCCCGCCGGGCGCAGGTGCGTCGGTCCGGCCTGCCCGAGGACGCGACCGGGGCCGTCGATGTCGACGCCCTGGGCCTGGATGACCACGTCGTCGATCAGCTCGTTGTCGACCGTCACGCTCGGCAGGTCGCCGACGATGATCCGCGTCCAGCGGTCGGCGGCCTTGGTGAACGCGGCCTTCTCGCGGTCGTTCAGCCCGCCGAGGAAGCGGACTTCGATGGTGAACGGCGACGCGGTCGCCGCCAGCAGCTCGGCGCGCCCGGTGTCGGCGCGCGCCTGGTAGGTCTCGTACGCGGCCACGTGCCTATCCCACGCCGATCGCCCGGCGAAGTCAATGGGAGACGGGGGTGAACCTCACCCCTTGGGTGGATGGTCGGCGGGGCGGTCCGCGGTGAGCATGGTCGCGCCAGATCGGACAAGCCACCAGAGGAGAACCATGCTCCGCTCCACCGCCGCGGCCCTCGCCGCCGCGCTCAGCCTCGCCGCCGCGATGGCACCCGTCGCTTCTGCTGCCCCCATCACCGGGGGCGCCGCCAACGGGGACCCGAGGGCGCGCGAGGTCGCCGGCACGGCCGGCGACACGATCGCGCGCACCCGAGGCGGCAAGCCCACCGGCAAGGGCAAGGCCGTGCTCTGCTCGCAGCTCAAGGACATCCGCGACGTCGCCGTCGAGGAACGCAACACCGCGACCAGGAACCAGGCAACCGCGGACGCGCGGCAAGTTCGGCTGCGGCTGGGCCAAGAAGAACTAGCCGGGGCCGGGGGCGGCGTCGGCCGGCGCCGCCCCCTCCGCCGGCGAAGGCCGAGGCCGGCTAGGCCGCGACCACAGGGTTGCGCAGCGCCCCGATCTCGGGGATCCCGACCTCGACCTCGTCGCCCGCGGCCAGGAAGCGCTGCGGGCTGCGCGCCATGCCGACGCCGGGCGGCGTGCCGGTGGCGATCACGTCGCCGGCCTCGAGCGTCGTCCCCTCGCTGAGGAACGCGATCAGCTCCGCCGTGCCGAAGATCATGTCGCGGGTGCCCGCGTCCTGGAGCACCTCGCCGCTGACCGTCGTGCGCAGCCGCAGCGCCTGCGGATCAGGGATCTCGTCGGCGGTGACGACGCACGGGCCCAGCGGCCCGAAGGTGTCGAGCGACTTGCTGCGCGTCCACTGCCCGCCCTCGGTGAACTGCAGGTCGCGCGCCGAGACGTCGTTGAACAGCGTGTAGCCGAAGACGTGCTCGAGCGCGCGCGCCGGCGCGACGTTGCGGCACGTGCGGCCGATCACGACGGCCAGCTCGCCCTCGTAGTCGACCTGGCCGGTGATCGCGGGCAGGCGGATGGCCTCGCCGGGGCCGATCACGCAGCCGACGAACTTGGCGAAGACGATCGGCACGGTCGGCACGGGCAGGTCGGTCTCGACCGCGTGGTCGAAGTAGTTCAGCCCGATGCAGATCAGGTTGCGTGGCACGACCGGCGCGAGCAGGCGGCAGTCGGCGAGCGCGTGCGTCTCGCCCGCGTCGCCCGCCGCCGCCGCGAGCGCGCCGGGATCGAGCCCCAGCACCTCGTCCTGGGCGCGTCCGAGAGCGGCGATCCGGTCGCCGTCGAGCACGCCGAGCGCCGGGGCCCCCGCGCCGGGGGCCTGGTACCGGACGATGCGCACCGCTCAGCCTCGGCGCGGCGCGTCGTGGGCCCGCGTCGGGCGGTCGCCGTCGAGCAGCAGCCCGTCGAACCCGGTGCGCGTGAGCGCGCGCCCGCCGCCGGCCTCGACGACGATCGTGTCCTCCAGGCGCACGCCGGCGCCGCCGGTCACGCCGGGGATCCAGATCAGCGGCTCGACCGCGAAGGTCATCCGCTCCTCGAGCACGACGGTCTCGTCGCCGGGCAGCGACTCGCCGAGGTAGGGCGGCTCGTTGGCGCCGATCCCGACGCCGTGGCCGATGAACAGGCTGATGAAGTTGCCCGCCAGCCCGTGCTCGGCCGCCGCCTCGTGCACCGCGCGCTCGACGTCGGCGTTCGTGTTGCCGGCGCGCATCGTCGCCGTCGCCGCCTGCAGGGCGTCGTAGACCGCGGTGTAGACGCGGACCTGCGCGGCGTTGGGCTCGCCGCAGATCACGGTGCGGCCCATGTCGCCGAAGTAGCCGCCCCACTGGGCGCCGATGTCGATGAAGACGAGGTCGCCCTCGCGGATGATCTTGTCCGAGGCGATCCGGTTGGGCGGGGCCATGTGCTCGCCCGAGGCGACGAACGGCGTCGTCACGTGCGCCTCCTCGCCGCCGAGGCGGAACAGCGTGTGCATCGCCTCGGCCACGACGTCGGTCTCGCGCACGCCGGGCTCGATCGCGTCGATGGCCGAGGTCGTGACCGCCTCGGCGATGGCGCACGCCTCCTGCATGATCGCCAGCTCGCCGGGAAGCTTCACGCGCCGCGCGGCCTGCATCGGCGCGTCGCCGTCGGCCACCGTCACGTGCCCCAGCAGCTCGCGGATCGCCTCGATCTGGCAGATCGCCGCCTCGTCGATCCCGAGCGTCCCGCCCTGCGCCAGCCCGTGGCGCGCCAGCGCCGGGCCGATGACGTGCTCGACGGCGCCGCGCACGAGCCCGCGCGCCTCCATGATCGGGACCGCGTGGAGCTCCTCGATCCACGGCATGACCATCTTGCAGCGCTGGATCTCGCCGCCCGAGGCGAGCAGGATCGGCGGCCCCTCGGCGGGCAGGATGCAGCCGTTGAGCAGGGCGCTCTTGCCCGCGATGAGCTGCGCCCGCAGGCCGGTGAGGTAGCGGACGTTCTCGTTCTTCCACACGAGCAGGGCGTCGAGCCCGGCCTCGCGCATCGCGGCCCGCGCCAGCTCGACGCGCGCCTCGCGCAGCGCGTGCGGGTCGGGGCGCGCCTCGTAGTCGGTCCGGAACTGGCCGTGGGCGAACTCGGCCAGGTCCGCGCGCTCCGCGCTCACAGCATCACGCGGCCGCCCGCGATGTCGAGGGTCACGCCGGTCAGGTACTGGGCCGCGTCGGAGAGCAGGAAGATCGTCGCCTGCGAGACGTCGTAGGGGACGCCCATGCGCCCGAGCGGCGACAGCGCCGCCGTGCGCTGCTGGGACTCGTCGTCCATGATCCGCTCGATGCGCTCGGACGTCGTCGTCCCGGGCGCCACGCAGTTGAGCCGCACGCCGCTCGCGCCGGCCTCGCGCGCGACGTGGCGCGTGAACTGCACGACGCCGGCCTTCGCGGCGACGTAGGAGGCGGTCAGCGGCTTGTCGAGCAGGCGGGCGCCGTTGGAGGCCATCGTCACGATCGAGCCGCGACCGGCCTGCACCATCGGCTCCAGGAAGACCTGCACGGCGCGGAACGTCGAGGTCAGGTTCCAGGCGATGACCTCGTCCCATTCGTCGTCGGAGATCTCGGCGATCGGCGTGAAGTTGCGAAAGCCGCCGGCGAACGGGGCGAGCAGCTCGACCGGCCCGAAGCGCGCCTCGCACTCGCGCCGCAGCTCCTGCAGGCCGGCGCGCGTCGTCACGTCCGCGGCCACGCCGTGCGCCTCGCAGCCGAGCGCGGCGCAGTCGGCCACGACCGCGTCGATCGCTGTCTGGTCGCGCCCGTTGACGACGACGCGTGCGCCGTTGGCGGCGAGCGCGCGCGCCGTCTCGGCGCCGATCCCCTTCGATCCGCCGGTGATGAGCGCGACCCGGCCGGTGAGGCCGGGCAGGATCGCGTTCTGCAGCGCGCCGGGCGACGCGCCTGGCTGGTCGAGCACCCCTGCCTCCTGTGTCGTCGAAGGATCTTCGTCGCGCGGCGCCGCGGTCATGCCGGGGCCGCGCCGTTCCAGTCCCGGAGGATGGCGGTGATCGCCCGGGTGTCTCGGTCCGTCGGGTTGACGTAGCGGTGCTGCAGCGAGGACGGGAAACAGATCGAGTCCCCGGCCTGGAGCCGGTTGACCTCGTCGCCGACCGCGATGTCGAGCACGTTCTCGGTGACCAGCACGCACTCCAGCCCCGGGTGGCGGTAGAGCTGCGGGCTGGACTCGGCGCGCGGGCGATAGACGAGCTCCATGAACTCCAGCCCGCCGAGCGGGGCGCGCGAGAGACGCTCCCAGCGCACGCCGCCGTGGATCTCGAGCGTCGGGCGATCGGACCGCGTGACGACGTAGCGCCCGGTGGACGAGCGGCCGGGCGCGCGCTCCTCCGCGGGGCCGGCACCGTCGCGCTCGTCCTCGGCGCCGGCGGGATCTCGGAACAGCGCGTCGACGGGCACGCCGAGCTGCTGGGCGAGCGCGAAGAGCGTCGTGACCGAGGGCAGCGACTGGCCGCGCTCGATCTGGCTGATCAGGCTCGGCGAGACCGACACCTGGCGGGCGAGCTCGGCGATCCGCAGCCGGCGCTCGAGGCGCAGCGAGGTGAGCCGCTCGGCGATCCGCTGGGTGGCCTCGACGGCCAGGCGCTCGGCGCCGCCGGCGTCCGTCTGGGGCTCGGCGCTCATGCGGGCGGCCCGCCGTCCCCCGAGACGCGCAGCACGAGCCGTCCGACGACCTCGCCGGCCTCGAGCGCGCCGAACGCCTCGTCGGCGTCGGAGAGGTCGAGGACGCGGTCGATGACCATCTTCACGCGGCCGTCGGCGACGAGCCGGATCGCCTGCTCGAGCTCGTGGCGGCGCGCGTAGCGCGAGCCGATGACCTGGACCTCGTCGAGCACGAGGCGCGCCGAGGGAAGCTCGAGCGAGCGCCCGACGGCGTAGCCGACGAGCACGATCCGGCCGCCGGGCCGGACGAGCGCCTGGGCCAGCGCCATCGTCTCCGGGCGCCCGACGGTGTCGATCACCGCGTCGTAGCCGAGGCCGCCGCTCTCGGCCATCAGCGATGCGGCGAGTTCGGGGTCCTCGGCCGTGCGCGCGTCGAGGCCGAGGTCGAGCGCGGCCTCCAGCGCCCGCGGCGAACGGTCCACGCCGACGGCGACCGCGCCCGCGGCGCGCGCAACCTGGAGCGTGTGGATGCCGACGCCGCCGATGCCGATGACGACGACGCGCTCGCCGGCGGTCACGCCGCCGCGCACGGTGACCGCGCGGTAGGCGGTGCCCAGCGCGCAGGTCAGCGGCGCCGCCTCGGCGTCGCTGAGGCCGTCGGGCACGCGCAGCAGGCGCCCGACGGGCACGGTCATGCGCTCCCGGAAGCCGCCGGGCTCGGTGAAGCCGGCGCGCACCAGCGGCGCGCGGCAGATGTGCTCCTCGCCCGCCTTGCAGCGGTCGCAGCGCCCGCAGGGCCAGACGTTGTAGACGACGACGCGGTCGCCGGGCACGAAGCCGTCGGCCGGGTCGCACTCGAGCACGCGTCCGCAGATCTCGTGGCCCGGGACGTGCGGCAGCGCGAGCGTGTCGCTGAAGGGCATGTGGCCGCGGGCGATCTTGACGTCGCTGAAGCAGACGCCGCAGGTCAGCACCTGGATGACGGCGTGGCCCGGGGCGGCCTGCGGAGCCGCGAGGTCGCGCTGCTGCAGCGGCGCCCCGTACTCCGTCACGACCATCCCTCTCACGTTGTCTCCTCGTTCGCTGGACCGCTCCCCGGGGCGCGACGGTAGCACTACTTACACCCCCTCCGTCAAGCCGTTAGCACCGCGAACGATGCTTCACCCACCTCCGCGGCCGGCGGCGATGAGGATCGATCGGACGTGCGCGTGCACCGCCGTGACCGGCGCGTCCGCGTTGGCCACGAGCCCGACGATGCCGTGCCCGGCGTCGGCCACGGCGGCGGCGTGCAGGGTGCCGCCCTCGATCTCCAGCGGGATGCACTCGGGCGGCATGAGCGTCACGCCGAGCCCCGCCTCGAGCGCGACCTTCGCCTCCGCCCAGGTCTCAACCTCGCGCGCCACCTGCGGCGCGAATCCCGCCCGCATGCAGGCGCCGTCGACCCACAGGCGCGGCGCGCTGCCCGGCGGGAAGACGACCCACGGCTCGTCGACGAGCTCGCGCAGCGCGAGCGTCGTGCTCGCCCCCGGGTCCCCGCCGGCTCCGGCCCTTCGCGCCAGCGGATGGTCGGGCACCGTCACCAGCGCGAGCCGCATCGCGCCCAGACCCTCGGTCTGGAGCCGCGTCCGGCGCACCGGAAGCCAGAGCACCCCGAGATCGAGCTGGCGCGTCTCGACGGCGTCGAGCAGCGCGCCCGTCGTGCGCTCGAACAGCCGCGCGGTCACGCGCGGCGCGCTGCGGCGCAGCTCGCGCAGCAGGCCGGTGGTGACCGACGGCGAGAAGGGCGGAGCCACGCCGACGCGGACCTCGCCGCGCAACTCGGTCACCTCGTCGTCCTGGCGATCCCGGTAGACGGTCATCTCGGCCGTCGCGCGCTCGACGGCGCCGAGGACGGTGCGCGCGTGGCGCACGAACTCCAGCCCCGCCGGCGTCGGGTCCACGCCCGTGCTGTGGCGGTGCAGGAGCGTCAGCTGCAGCTCGCGCTCGAGTCGCGCGATGGCGTTCGACACCGCGGGCTGGACGCGCCCGACGTGACGGGCGGCGGCGCTCACGCTGCGCAGTTCGCAACAGGCCACGAAGCAGCGCAGGTCGTGCAGCTCCATCAGTGCGGATGATAGCCCTACTAACGAACAAGAGTGACATTTACGTTCGGAGCGGTTATGGTCGTCGCGGCCCGGGGCGAGCAGTACCAGCGCTTCGGGGAAACGGAGGAGGGGAGAACTCATGCGGACGTTGTCCGGCCGCCGGTTGGTCGTGCTTGTGTGCGCCGTCGCGGGCCTCGGAGCGGCGGGATGCGGTGCTTCGTCGGACGATGACTCCGGCGGCTCGAGCGCCTCGAAGGGCGTCACCGCCCAGTCGCTCGGCATCCCGACGCAGGGCGAGATGGTCGACACGAAGAAGTGGAAGAAGGACGGACCGTGGACGATCGGCTACGCCGACGCCTCGCAGTCCAACTCGTGGCGCGTCTTCGCCTGGCAGTACATGCAGTACGGGGCCTCGCAGCTCCCAGACACGAAGATCATCCACACCAACGCCAACGACTCGACGTCGAAGCAGGTCTCCGACATCGAGGACCTGCTGAACCGCAACGTCGACTGCCTGATCGTCGGCTCGCTCGCCGAGAAGGCGCTCAGCCCGGTGATCTCGCAGGCGTCCAAGCAGGTGCCCGTCGTGATCTCCGAGGGCGCGGTGTCGACGCCCGACTACACGACCTTCGCCAGCCTGAACACCGTCGGCATGGGCCGGATCCAGGCCGAGGGCGTCGCCAAGAAGCTCGGCGGCAAGGGCAACGTCGTGATCCTGCAGGGCGTCGCCGGCAGCGGCCCCGTCGTGCAGAACCTGGCCGGCATGAAGGAGACGCTGGCCAAGTACCCGGACATCAAGGTCCTGACCACGCAGTACACCGACTGGTCGCGCGACAAGGCCAAGAGCCAGATGGAGAACGCGATGCAGGCGTTCCCGAAGATCGACGGCGTCATCAGCGACAGCGGCCTGCAGAACACGGGCGCCTTCGAGGCCGCCAAGGCGGCCGGCCGCCTCGACGAGATCAAGGCCTGGAGCGCCGACACGGACCAGTCCTTCCTGCGCGTCATGAAGGAGAACAACCTCGACGGCATCGTCGTCAACCGCCCGACCCAGGTCGGCGAGAACGCGGTGAAGCTGTGCGGGGCGATCCTCAGCGGCGAGTCGGTGCCGCGCACGTGGGCGACGCCGAACCAGGTCATCCAGCCCAACCAGCTGGACAAGTACATCGCCTCCTCCAGCATCTCCGGCTCCGGCCAGTGGTGGGACTGGTGGAACCTGCCCAAGCAGTGGCTGCCGAAGCAGGGATGACCGCTTCGGAGCAGACCGCTCAGGATGCGACGGGCGCCGCGGCGCCCGTCGTATCCGTGCACGGCGTCAGCAAGCGCTTCGGGCCGGTCCAGGCGCTCGCCGAGGTCTCGCTCGCCTTTCGCGCCGGCGAGGTCCACGGGCTCGTGGGCGAGAACGGCGCCGGCAAGTCGACGCTGACGAAGATCATCGCCGGCGTCCACCAGCCCGACGAGGGCGAGATCCACCTCGACGGCGAGGTCGTCGACTTCAGCAACCCGGGCGAGGCGCTCGGCGCCAACGTCGTCGTCATCCACCAGGAGCTCAGCCTGATCCCGGAGCTGAGCGTGGCGGCCAACGTCTTCCTCGGCAACGAGCTGCGCCGCGTCGGGATGCTCGACGAGCGCGGCATGCGCCGGCGCACCGCCGAGCTCCTCGAGGTCGTCGGCGCGGGCTTCGATCCGAGCCGGATCGCCGGCGAGCTCTCGGTCGCCGACCAGCAGCTGGCCGAGATCGCCCGCGCGCTGAACCACCGCTCGCGGCTGATCATCATGGACGAGCCGACCGCCGCGCTGCCGGCGGAGGCCCACCAGAACCTCTTCCGGGTGGTGCGCGAGCTGCGCGACCGCGGCGCCGCCGTCGTCTACATCTCGCACGAGCTGCCCGACGTCTTCGGCCTCAGCGACCGCATCACGGTCATGAAGGACGGCCGCGTCGTGACGACGCACGAGACGGGCGCGACGAACCGCGACCAGGTCATCCGCGGGATGGTCGGGCGCACGCTCGGCGAGATGTTCCCGCCGCGCCGCCACCGGGAGCGCAGCGGCGACGTCGCGCTCGAGGTCAAGGGGCTGACGCTGCCCCAGCACTTCGCCGACGTCGACCTGACCATCGAGCGCGGCGAGGTCGTCGGGCTCGCCGGCCTCGTCGGCTCGGGGCGCACCTCGCTGGCGCGCTCGATCTTCGGCTCGCCGCCCGGCGTCGGCGGCCCGCGCGCCGTGCGCGGCGAGATCCTCGTCGGCGGCAAGCCGCTCAAGATCCGCGGCACGAACGACGCGATCCGCGCGGGCGTGGCCTACGTGCCCGAGGAGCGCAAGACGGACGGGCTCGCGCTCGAGCTCTCGGTCGTCGACAACATCGCCCTGCCCCAGCTCAGCAGGCTGGCGCGCCACGGCGTCACGCGCCGCCAGGAGGAGGTGCGGACGGCCGAGACCCAGGTCGGCGAGCTGGCCATCCGCACCCCGTCGGTGTACGCGTCGTCGCGCGCGCTGTCGGGCGGCAACCAGCAGAAGATCGTGCTCGGCAAGTGGCTGGCGCGCGGCTGCGACGTGCTGCTGCTGGACGAGCCCACGCGCGGCATCGACGTCGGCGCCAAGGTCGAGATCTACCGCCTGCTGCGCAAGCTCACCGAGCAGGGCCTGGCGATCCTGCTGATCTCGTCGGACATGCTCGAGGTCCGCGGGCTGAGCGACCGCCTGGCCGTCATGCGCCGCGGGCGCATCGTCCGGACGTTCGACAACGCCGACGTCTCCGAAGAGGAAGTCATCCGAGTGGCGCTCGGCGCCGAGGAGGTCCCCCGTGTCGGCGTCGGCTAGCACCGTCAACCGCGCCGCGTCCCTGCCGCGGCTGCGCCTACGTGGCGCCGCGCAGTGGCTCGGCCCGCCCTGGGTGTGGGCGATCCTCGGCCTCGTCCTGATCTACGGGTTCTTCGTGATCCCGGACTTCTGGCGCTGGGACAACCTGTCCAGCGTCATGCGCCAGGCGATCCCGCTGGCGCTCGTGGCCATGGGCCAGACGCTCGTGATCCTCACCGGCGGCATCGACATCTCCGTCGCCGTCGTCCTCTCGCTGTCGAACACGATGGCCATGGGCCTGATGAACGGCTCCGAGGACGCGGTCATCTACGCGCTCATCCTGCCCGTGCTCGCCGGCGCGGCGATCGGGCTGGTCAACGGCGTGATCGTTACGCGCGTGCGCGTACCCGCGTTCATCATGACCCTGGGCACCGCGTCGGTCGTGCAGGGGATCGTGTTCTCCTACACCAACTACGACACCTACGGGCGCCCGGCCGAGTCGGTCTCGAACATCGGCTTCGCGACCTGGGGCCCGCTGCCCGCGCTCGTGTGGCTGTTCATCCCGGTGCTGCTGCTCGCGCTGGTGATCCAGAACCGCACCCGCCCCGCGCGCCACCTCTACGCGGTCGGCGGCGACGAGGAGTCCGCCCGCCTGGCCGGCGTGCGGATCGACCGCATCAAGATCGGCGCCTACGTCGCCTGCAGCTCGCTGGCCGCGCTGGCCGGCATCGTCCTCACGACGCGCACCGGCGGCGGCGAGCCGCTCGCCGGGGTCGGCTACGACTGGGACTCGATCGCCGCCGTGGTCATCGGCGGCACCGCGCTGCGCGGCGGCAAGGGCGGCATCGCGGGCACGATCGTCGCCGTCCTGCTGCTCGCGACGGTCGACAACGCGATGAACCTCAGCGACGTGTCGTCGTTCTGGCAGTCGCTGGTCAAGGGCACGATCGTCATGGTCGCGGTCGTCACCGCCGCCGTCGTGGCCCTGCGCCCGCTGGAGGTGTGGCGCACGCGGCGAGCCGGCGCCACCGCACCGGAGCGCCCGGCATGAGCTCGGATCCGCACACCGAGGCCGCGCTGCCCGCCGGCGGTGGCGCGCGCACGCGCTTCGACCGGCTGCGCGTCCCGCTCACGCCGGTCGCCGGCGCCTACCTGGCGCTGCTGCTCCTGCTCATCGTCTCCACGGCGGTGTCGTCGGACTTCCTGACCGCCGACAACCTGCGCAACGTCCTGCGCCAGAGCGCGCCGCTGGCCATCGTCGCGCTCGGCCAGACGGTCGTGATCCTCGCCGGCGGGCTCGACGTGTCGGTCGGCGCGGTGATGTCGCTGACCACCGTCGTGGCCGCGAACATCATGAACGTCGACCCGGGGATGGTCCTCCCGACCGTGCTCATCGTGCTCGCGCTGACCACGGCCGTCGGGGTGATCAACGGGTTCCTCATCGGCTACCTGAAGGCGGACGCGTTCGTCACCACGCTGGCGACGATGCTCATCATCACGGGCGCCTGCCTCGTCTACACCCAGGGCTCGCCGAGCGACAACCTCACGCTCGGCTTCCGGCAGATCTCCGAGGGCTCGACGATCGGGCTGCCGAACGGGATCTTCTTCGTGATCGTCGCCTTCGCGATCCTCGGCTTCGCGTTGCGGCGGACCGTGTGGGGGCGGCGGGTCTACGCGATCGGGGCGAACCCGCGCGTGGCCGCCCTCACCGGTCAGCCCGGGCCACGGACGATGATGTCCTGCTACGTGCTGTGCAGCTTCCTGGCCGGCTGCGCCGGGCTGCTGCTCGTCGCGCGGCTGGGCTCCGGCGACGTCAACGCCGGGGACGGCTGGGAGCTCGACGCGATCGCCGCGGTGCTCATCGGCGGCACGGTGTTCGGCGGCGGCCGCGGCGGGGTGACCGGCACCATCGCCGGCGTCCTCGTGCTCACCGTCCTCTTCAACCTCGTCGGGCTGCTCGCGCTCCCCGACTGGGTGCAGCTCATCGTGCGCGGCGTGGTCATCGTGGTCGGCGTCGCCCTCTACTCGCGACGGCTGACGGCCGTACGGGTGTGACGTCGGCCTCTGGTCGAGGAAGGGAGAACGGGATGTCCTTGTCCCCGCATGCGGAGCGCGTCGACGCGCTCGAGGTCCTGCTCGGCCATCGCCGCGCGGACCTCGCCGTGGTCAACGGGCGGGTCGTCGACGTCTGGACCGGCGACGTGCGCCCCGGTGGCGTGGCCGTGATCGGGCACACGATCGTCGCCGCGGGCGACGTCGATGCGCACATCGGCCCGGCGACGGAGATCGTCGACGCCGACGGCGCCTACCTGACGCCCGGGCTCATCGAGACCCATCTGCACCTCTACGAGTCCAACCTCAACGCCACCGAGCTCGCGCGCATCCTGCTCGCCCACGGGACCACGGCGCTGCCCGAGGCGATGTACGGCGGCGGGCAGATCCGCGGGCTGGAGTCGGTGCGCTTCTTCATCGACGAGCTGCGCCGCACGCCGATCACGGTCCTGCTCCAGGTGCCGGTCCTCGGCTACCTGCAGAACCTCGAGCTCGGGTTGCCGTCCGGCCCGGGCAGCCTCGACGGGAACGACCTGCGCGAGGTGCTGGGCTGGGAGGGCTGCGTCGCCCTGGAGGAGCCGCCGTTCATCCCGCTGGCCGAGAAGGACCCCGTCGTGCGCGACCTCATGGAGCGCGCGCTCGCCGCCGGCCAGGTCGTCATGGGCCACGGCGCCGGGCTGACCGGCACCGAGCTCGAGGCCTACGCGGCGTCGGGCATCACGGCCGACCACGAGGCCGTCACCGCCGACGAGGCGCTGGCCCGGATCCGCGCCGGGATGATGGTCTCGATGCGCGAGTCGTGCGTCGCGCGCAACCAGGTCGAGCTGCAGCGCGCGATCACCGAGCATGGCGCGAGCACGCATCACTTCATGTTCTGCGCCGACGTGCTCGACCCGGTCGAGGCGTCGCTCGTCGGGCACATCGACCAGAGCATCCGCCTGGCCGTGCGCGGCGGCGTCGACCCGGTCGCCGCGGTTCAGATGGCGACGGTCAACGCGGCGCGCTACTACCGCGTCGACCACGCGCTCGGCAGCCTCGCCCCCGGGCGCCAGGCCGACATCCTCATCGTCGACGACCTCGAGGAGTTCCGCGTGCGCTCGGTCGTCGCCAAGGGCGAGGTCGTCGTGCGCGACGGCGACGTCGTGGCCGACCTCGTGCAGCCGGTCTACCCGGCCTTCCTGCGCGACACGGTGCGCCTGCACCACCCGGCCACCGCCGAGAGCTTCGCCGTCCCGGCCGACACGTCCGAGGGCGACGCGCTCGTGCGCGTGATCGGGGGCGAGAACCTCGTCTCCGACGAGCGCCGGCTGCGCCTGCCGGTGTCCGGCGGCGAGGTCCGCGCCGACCCCGATCAGGACGTCATCAAGCTCGCCATGCTCGACCGCTACGGGACGGACGCGCCCGCCGCCGTCGCCTTCCTGCAGGGCTACGGGATCGTCCGCGGCGCCATCGGGACGACCTACAACCCGATGTACCACAACGTCCTCGTCGCCGGGACCGACGACGAGGACATGGCGACGGCGGCCAACGTGCTCGCGGAGATGGGCGGCGGCTTCGTCGCCGTCGAGGGCGACGAGGTCGTCGCCGTGCCGCTCGCGCTGTGCGGGCTCATGTCCGACCAGCCCGCCGCGGAGTTCATCCCCGCCATGGAGCGCCTGTACGAGAAGGCGCGCGAGCTCGGCTGCACGATGGAGTCGCCGTTCCACAACCTCGCCTTCACCGCCGTGTGCGGCGAGCTGCCGTTCCTGAAGCTCTCGCACGCCGGCCTGTTCGACGTGCAGCAGCGCAAGCACCTGCCGACGCTCGTCGAGGACGAGGCGCTCGTCGCGTAGAGCAACCCGACCCGAGGAGAGAGAGGACTGCCCATGAGCGATCTGAACCTGTGGCCCATCGATCCCATCACCGACGAGGAGTTCGCCGGGCGCACCGAGGCCGTGCGCGCCGCTGCCGACACGGACGGCTTCGACGCGGTCATCGCGTACTCGACCGCGAAGATCACCGCCAACGTCCGCTACCTGACCTCGTACTACACGCGCTTCGCCGGCCATCAGCAGACGCGCGACCACGGCTACTACATGTTCGGCGCGTGCGCCGCGCTCGTGCCCGTCGACGGCGAGCCGCTGCTGCGCACCGACGCCCTGTGGGACGTCGTGCGGGCGTCGGAGATGTCGAAGTACTCCGACGCCGGCGGCTCGACGGCGCTCGGCGCCGACCTCGGCAAGGCGATCGCGCGGCTCGGCCTCAAGCGCGTGGCCATCGACAACTGGTACCTGTTCCCCGCGCACGACTACCTGGCCCTGCGCGAGGCCGCGCCGGACACCGAGTTCGTGCCCAGCCTGATGCTCTCGCACGTGCGCGCGGTCAAGAGCCCGGCCGAGCTCGAGCGCATCCGCCGCGCCGAGAAGATCGCCGACGCGGCCGCGATCGCGGGGATGGACGCGGTCGCCCCGGGCGTGACCGAGTACGAGGCCGGCCTCGCCGCCGAGGAGACGCTGCGGCGCCTGGGCGACTTCGAGACGGCCGGCGGCGCGATCATCTCGGGCGGCGTGAACAGCGCCTCGGGCAGCTCGCTTCCGACCCGCGACAAGGTCATCGAGCGCGGCGAGTGGGTGCTCTTCGACGTCCTGCCGCGCTTCGACGGCTACTGCGGCGACATCGCGCGGATGCGGATGGCCGGCGACCCCGGCGACCTGACCGACGAGCTGCGCCACCTGCACGCGACGACCGTCCTCATGAACGAGGAGGTCATCAAGACGGTGCGCGAGGGCGTCACCTGCGAGCAGCTCAACGCGGTCGCGCTCGAGGTCGCCAAGTCCGAGGGCTGCGGCGACTACAAGATCGAGCTCGTCGGCCACGGCGTCGGGCTCGACATCCACGACGTGCCGGACTACTACTACGACGATCACCCGCTGCGCGCGGGCGAGGTCATCACGATCGAGCCCTGCCTGCTCAAGCCGGGCGTCGCCGGGACGCGGATCGAGGACGTCGTGGCGGTCGAGAAGGACGGCTGCGAGGTGCTCACCGCGGCGCCGAAGGGGCTCTTCGCCGAGGCCACCGTCTAGCTCGGAGGGATCGGACACCGGACCGGGCGCTGCGGCCCGGTCCGGTTCGTTTTGGACGATCTGCGACGTACTTGGTTTGGAACCGCTCCACGAACGGCCAGGATGGCGTCATGACAACTGACCCCGCCGGCTCCCCGGCGTCAACCGGCGACGACGGCCCGCTCGCCGGCGCCGAGCTCACGCTCCAGGTGGGCGAGCGGATCGCGTGCTTCCGCAACGAGCGCGGGCTGAAGGTCGCCGAGCTGGCCCGGCGCGTGGGGGTCACGGGGAGCCTGATCAGCCAGATCGAGCGCGGCCGCTCGCGGCCCTCGATCAGCACCCTGTTCCTGATCGGCGAGGCGCTCGACGTCCCGATCGACGCGTTCTTCCGCGACGACGACGCCGACCGCCCGGCGCCGCTGCGCCCGTTCGAGTCGGCGTCCCCTGCGCCGATCGCGCCGGTCCCCGCCCAGCAGGAGCCGGCCTTTCCCGACGCCGAGGACGGCGGCGCTCCCGACCGCTTCCTCGTGCGTTCCGGGCACGGGATGCGGATCCAGATCGCGGGCGGGGTGCAGTGGCAGCGCCTGACCCCGGACAACGTCGAGGAGGGCGAGTTCACCGAGGTCACCTACTCGCCCGGCGTCGCCTCGAGCGACGAGCTCTACCGCCACGCGGGCAGCGAGTGGGTGTACGTGCTCGAGGGCGAGCTCGAGATCACCGTCGGCTTCACGGACTACCGGCTCGGGGTGGGCGACAGCCTGTGCTTCCCCTCATCGATGCCCCACCGCTACGCGAACCCGGCCGACGCGCCGGCGCGGGCCATCTCGGTGAACCTGTGGGACCAGGTGGTCAAGACGCTCGCCGACGCCTCGCGCGGGCCGGCCGGGCCGGACGGCTGATCACGCGCGCGAGCGCGCGCGCATGCGTAGGCTTGCCCCATGGAGCATTGGGACCTGCGCACGCTCGACGTCGAGCCCCACCGCCCGCGGATCCTGCACTCGGCTCGGGGCGAGGCGCGCTCGATCGTCGTGGCGCTCCCCGCCGGGGAGGAGCTACGCGACCACCAGGTGCACGAGCGGGCCTATGTCGTGGTCATCGACGGCGAGGTCGACCTCGCCGGGACCACGGGAGGGCCGGGCCTGATGGCCGTCTTCGAGCCCGGCGAACGCCACGCCGTACGGGCGATCGCCGACTCGCGGCTGCTGATCGTCCTCGCGCCCTGGCCCGGCGAGGGCCACCCGGGCGCGCGCGACGCCTGACGTGGAGGCGTCGGCCGACGCGATCGTCGTCGGCTCCGGCTTGGCCGGGCTCGTCGCGGCGACGGAGCTCGCCGACGCCGGGCGCCGGGTCGTCGTCCTCGAGCAGGAGCCCGAGGCCTCGCTCGGCGGTCAGGCGTTCTGGTCGCTCGGCGGCCTGTTCCTCGTCGACAGCCCCGAGCAGCGCCGGATGCGCATCCGCGACTCGCGCGAGCTGGCGTGGCAGGACTGGCTGGGCAGCGCCGGCTTCGACCGCCCGGAGGACGAGTGGCCGCGGCGCTGGGCCGAGGCGTACGTCGACTTCGCAGCGGGCGAGAAGCGCGCGTGGTTGCACGCCCAGGGCGTGCGCTTCGTGCCCACCGTCGGCTGGGCCGAGCGCGGCGGCCACGGCGCGACGGGGCCCGGCAACTCGGTGCCGCGCTTCCACCTGGCGTGGGGCACCGGGCCGGGCGTGCTCGAGCCGTTCGTGCGCCGCGTCCGCGAGGCGCAGGGGCGCGGCCTGATCGACCTGCGTTTCCGCCATCGCGCCGACGCGCTGACCACGTCCGGCGGAACGATCGACGGCGTGGCGGGAACGGTGCTCGCGCACGATCCGTCCCCGCGCGGCGCTCCGAGCACACGCGAGGCGGCCGGCGAGTTCGCGCTGCGCGCCGGCGCGGTGATCGTCGCGTCGGGCGGGATCGGCGGCGACCACGACCTCGTGCGCCGCAACTGGCCCGAGCGGCTGGGCGGGCCGCCGCGGCGGATGCTCTCCGGCGTCCCCGCCCACGTCGACGGGCGCATGATCGGGATCGCGCGCGACGCGGGCGCGGGCGTGATCGGCGCCGACCGGATGTGGCACTACACGGAGGGCATCGAGAACTGGGACCCGGTGTGGCCGCAGCACGGGATCCGCGTGATCCCGGGGCCGTCGTCGCTGTGGCTCGACGCGACCGGGCGGCGCCTGCCCGTGCCCCTGTTCCCCGGCTTCGACACGCTCGGGACGCTGCGCCACATCATGGGCACCGGCCACGACCACACGTGGTTCGTGCTCACGCAGAAGATCATCGAGAAGGAGTTCGCGCTGTCGGGCTCCGAGCAGAACCCGGACGTCACCTCCCGCAGCGTCCGCGAGGTCCTGCGCACGCGGGTCGGCTCGGGCGCCGCGCCGCCCGTCGAGGCCTTCAAGCGCCACGGCGCGGACTTCGTCGTCCGCGACGACCTGCGCGCGCTCGTGGACGGCATGAACGCGCTGACCGGCGAGCCGCTGCTGTCCTACGAGCAGGTCGAGCACGAGGTCGTCGCACGCGACCGCGAGGTCGGCAACCCCTACACGAAGGACCTGCAGATCACCGCGATCCGCGGCGCGCGCCGCTACCTGGCCGACCGGCTCACGCGTGTCGCCGCGCCCCATCGCCTGCTCGACCCCGACGCCGGCCCGCTGATCGCCGTGCGCCTGCACATCCTCACGCGCAAGTCGCTCGGCGGCCTGCACACCGACCTCTCCGCCCGCGCGCTGCGCGCCGACGGCTCGCCGCTGCCCGGGCTGTGGGCGGCGGGTGAGGCGGCCGGCTTCGGCGGGGGCGGCATGCACGGCTACCGCGCCCTGGAGGGCACGTTCCTCGGCGGCTGCCTGTTCTCGGGCCGCGTCGCCGGGCGCGCGGCGGCCGCCGCGCTGGCCTGACCCGCGGCTGGCAGGATGCGCGCCATGGCCGAGACGGAACGCGACGGCGTCGTCGTCATCGACGGCGGGATGGGATCGGAGCTCGAGGCGCGCGGCGTCCGCATGGACCACGAGGCGTGGTGCGGCCTGGCCATCCTCGAGGCGCCCGATCTCGTGCGCGAGATCCATGAGGACTACATCCGCGCGGGAGCCGACGTGATCATCGCCAACACGTTCCCGACGAACCGTCCCGCGCTCGCGGCGGCGGGCTACGGCGAGCGCTTCGACGAGATCAACCGCGCGACGGTCGAGGCCGCCTTCGAGGCGCGCCGGCGCGCCGCCGAGCGCCCTGTCACGGTCGCCGGGTCGATGTCGATCTGGGGCGAGTACGAGGAGATGCGCGCCGACCGCGCGCCGAGCGAGGAGTACGTGCTCGAGGTCTACCGCGAGCAGGCTGCCGTCCTCGCCGATGCGGGCGTCGACCTGATCGTGCTCGAGATGTTCGACGCCCGCTGGGGCGCGGCGCTGCAGGCCGCGCGTGAGACCGGGCTGCCGGTGTGGGCGGGCCTGTGGGCACGGCTCGGGGCCGACGGCGACCTACTCGCGCCGATGAGCGACCATCCGCTCGAGGACGACCTCCCGGCGCTGATCGGCGACGGCACCAGCGCCGTCCTGATCATGCACTCGCCGCTCGAGGTCGTCGACCCCGCGCTCGAGCTGATCGCGCGCCACTGGGACGGCCCCCGCGGCGCGTACCCCCACGCCGGTCACTTCGAGCGCCCCAACTGGGTGTTCGAGGAGGTCGCGCCCGACGTGCTGGCCGATGACGCGGCGGGCTGGGTCGGCCGGGGCGCGAGCCTCGTCGGCGGCTGCTGCGGAACGCGCCCGGAGCACATCCGCGCGATCGCCGAGCGCGTTCGCGGACGCGCCTGACGCGGACGCGCCTGACGCTGACCTGCGTTGGCTCACCCGGCGGGGCGGCGCCAGACGAAGGCGAGTCCCTCGCGGCCTCCTCGCTGCTCGCACTCCACGATCTCCTGGTCGAAGGAGTGCGGCGTGCGCGTGCACCGGAGGCCGGGGAGGCGCTTCCCCGCGGACCACCGACCGGCGATCGCCCGCGCCTCCGGGCAGCCGAGCTCGACCACCGCCAGCGAGCTGACGCCGCCGGGCGCGAGCGAGAGATCGCCGCAGGCCCGGGCGCGGGCGTGCGCGGCGCCGACGGAGAACGGCAGCGGCTGCCAGTCGGGGGACTCGTCGAGCACCGGGGTCGTGGTCAGGCGGCGCTGCTCCGAGCCGTCGGCCTGCATGACCCAGACGTCGCCGCTGGGGTCGGCGCGCTCGCTCGTGAAGGCGATCATCGTCCCGTCGGGCGACCACGCGGGGCCTTCGTCGTGAACCGGCGCGCCCCGCGCATCGGACGTGAGCTGCAGGACGTCCCCGCTCCGCAGGTGCAGGACGTAGATGTCGCCGTCCGTGCCGCCGACCGGTCCGTGGCTCTCGAAGGCGAGCAGCCTGCCGTCCGGCGACCACGCGGGCGCGGAGTCCTCCAGCGGGCTGTCGTAGACCATCTTCGGGTCGCTGCCGTCCGCATCGGCGATCCAGATCTGCGAGCTGCCCTCGTGCTTTGACATGTAGGCGAGCCGGCTCCCGTCGGGTGAGAACGTCGGATAGCGCTGGTCGCCCGGCGCCACCAGCAGCGGGCGCTGCTCGCTCCCGTCCGCGTCCATGACCCAGATGTCCGCCACGTTCGCCGTGGGGTCGGCGCGATTGCTGCGGAACACGATGCGCTCGCCGTCCGGGCTCCAGCCGGGCTGGGTGTTGTTCTCGTTGCTCGTCGCCTTGACCGTGAGGCGCTGAGGCGGCGCGTCGCTCGTGACGTCGCGGACGAAGACCTCGTCGGAGCGCTTGAAGGCCAACCGGCGACCGTCGGGCGCCCACGACGGCTGCTCCTCCGCGCTCGAGGTGAACGTCAGCTGGGTTCCGCTCCCGTCGCGCGAGAACGCCCAGACGTCCTTGTTGGCCGGATTCTGCGTGAGACCGACGCGGCCGTTGAGGCCGGGCCACGCGGACGCGGCCGGCGCCGCCGCGAGCATCGAGAGTCCGAGGACGGCGAGCACTGCGCTGCGTCGGCGCGCGGGCATGTTGACCTCCAGGGCGAACGAGGCGCCGAGTCCCCCAGGGGCGCCGCTCGGCGCCTGCTGAATGTCTCATAGCGAGCTGACCGGCGCCACAAGTCCTGCGTCGGCGAACAGTGCGATCAGCAGCCCGCGAGCCAGGGGTCGGCGAGCCCCACTCGCGTTGACCAGGCCGCGGGCAATATCCTCACGACCACGACGGTCTACCGGTGGAGCACATGACGGACCAAGAGCCTGATCCCCTCGCCGGCCTCGACGCCAGCCTGTCGAGCCCGGAGGTCAGCGAGCTGCTCGCTGAGATGGACCGGCGCGAGGCCGCCCTCCCGACGGAGATCCGCGCGCTGCGGAAGTGGCGAGACCTCGAGCTGCAGGACCGGCTGCTCGAAGACCACTAGGGGCGATCACGAGGCGAGCGTGCGCGGAGCGGAGCCGACCTCCGGACTCTCGCCGCGTCAGCTCATTCGGATCTCGACGTCGTCGGCGACGCTGCCAAGCAGCGTGTAGTCGGTCGCGGCCAGCTGCAGGAGCGTGCCAGGGACGAACTCGCTCACCGGCCCGTGCGCAACCAGGCGGGCGATGAAGCGCTGCCAGGAGATGCCGCCGCCGAGGTCACCGTCGAGCCAGAAGCTGCGATGGCGGGCACCGAGGATCTCGCGCGGCCCGATGGTGTTGGCCTTCGGGGGTACCCACGACCAGTCGCCCCCGAAGGAGTGCAGCGCGTTCTGCATCACGGTCATCGGATGAAGCTCGACCAGGCGGGCGCCCGCCCGCCGATACGCCTCGAGGTCGCCGTCGAACTCCACGCCGAGCTGTGGCTCCCAGAAGGCGATGTGGCCGCTCCAGCCGATTCCCCCGTAGCACACGTCGGCGCCACCGAGATCTTCGAGACGTGCGCTGTAGTCGCCCAGCGCCGAGGTCGTCGGGAAGTGGATCTGCTCCTCCGGCGGGCGCAGCTCGGGGTCGATGAGCCCGAAGAAGCGCTCCCACATCGCGCGCTGGAAGGAGCCGGGCCAGCTCATCGGCGCGGTGACGCCGTCCTGATTGGCGTACTCGTCCATGTTGAAGGTGTGCAGGTGGTCGAGCGGGAGGCGCTCCTCGTTGATGGCGCGCGCGGCGAGCTCGAACTGGGGAACGGGACCGACCGGCAGGATCGCCACGAGCGGGCGCTCTTCCTCGCGCGCGGCGCGAATCCGCCCGACGAGGTCGTCGGCGAAGCGACGGTAGAACGTCGGGGCGTCGTCGATCACCGCGATGCGGAAGTCCGGGCGGTCGTGCTCGGCGATCCGCTCGCGCGGGATGCGCCGCACCCGCTCGCACGCTTCGCGGTCGCGGAAGGCGATGAACGGCGACAGGTCGTACACGAACTCCTCAGGCGCGGTCTGCGGCACGGTGGGCTCCTGTCAGGTGGCGACTGCGTCGAAGACGAAGAGGCGGGCGTCGGCCTCGTTCAGCGCAAGGCGCACCGCGCCGACGGCGACCGACTCGTCGCCGAGTGCCGACAGCTCGACGCGCGGGGGGATCGGCGTGTGCGCGCGGACCTGGCGGCGGACGGGCTCGAGCAGCGCGGGTCCCGCGTTGGCCACGCCGCCGCCGAGAACGACGAGCTCGGGATCGAGAACGGTGGCGACGGTGGCGATGCCGCGCCCGAGGCGGCCGGCGAGCGTTTCGACGATCGCCGTCGCCGCAGCGTCGCCGCCGGCAGCGCCGGCGAACACGCGCTCGGCGGTGACGCGCTCGGGGTCGCCACCGGCGAGATCGCGTAACACCCCGCCTCGCGGGGTCGCCGCCGCGCGGGCGCCGAGCCGCGTGTACGCGCGCCCCCCGGCCGCCCATTCAAAGCCTCCCGAGCCGAACTCCGGCGCATCGATCTCCTCGTCGGCGGCCAGGTAGCCGATCTCGCCGGCGGCCCCGTGAGCGCCGCGGTAGAGCTCGCCGCCGATCAGGAGCGCCGCGCCGATGCCCACGCCGACCTGGACGTAGAGCACGTCGCGCAGACCGCGCGCGACTCCGCCCGCGGCCTCGGCCAGCAGCGACAGGTTCGTCTCGTTGTCGACCGCGACGGGACACCCGATCTCGCGCTCGAGCTGACCGCCGAGGGCGAGCCCCTCCCAGCCGGCGAGCTGCGGGGCGAGCGTGATGCGCCCGGAGTCGGGGGCCACGACCCCCGGCGTGCCAACGCCGGCGGCGCGCAGGGAGCCGCTGTCGACGCCTGCGGCGCCCAGCGCGGCGCGCGTGGCGGCAAGAACCTCGCGCAGCAGGGCGGCGTGGCCGGCGCGGGCCTTGTCGCTGACCGGGCGGCGCTCGGAGGCGAGCACCCTGCCGGAGAGATCGGCCACCTCGACGACGACCTTTGCCGCGCCGACGTCGATGCCGAGCACATGCGCCACGTCGGCGCGGAAGCGCAGCAGCCGCGCACGGGGGCCGGGGCGCCGCGGGCGAGTGGGCTCCGACGACCCGTCGGCGGCGGCCTCCTCCACGTAGGGGCCGTCGAGCAGCAGCTCGACGACCTCGTTGACCGTCGGCTTGGACAAGCCGGTGGCGCGGGCGATGTCCGCCCGCGACAGCGGCCCGCCGCCGCGGATCACGTCGAGGATCAGCGCCGAGTTCATCCGGCGCATGACGCCCGGCGACGCCGCGGCGGCACGCGGCCGCACGCGCGTCACCGATTCGCCGGGCAGAGGCGCTCGTACTCGCCGACGCAGACGTCCTTCCAGCTCACGAAGTCGTCGGCGATGACGGTGCTCGCGATGTTGCCCTTCCGGATGACCTGTGGCTTGAGGAGGATCGTCGGCACCTCCTTCTTGCCGTTGTCCACCCGTGTCGTGAGGCCCGACGGCTTCTCGCCGCGCGCCACCTGCACGGCCAGGTTCGCCGCCCTCGTCGCCTGATCCTTGATCGAGAAGTAGACGGTGAACGACTGCTCGCCCGCCAGGATGTGCTGAACGGCCTGCGCGGTCGCGTCGAGGCCGCTGGTCGGCACGGAGTCGAGCTTGCGCGCGTCGAGCGCCGAGATGGTGGCGTTGGCGATCGTGTCGTTGGCGGCCACGACGGCGTCGATCCGGTTGTCGGTCTTCTGCAGCATCTGCTCGAAGATGGTCAGCGCCTTCTGGCCGTCCCAGTTGGGGACCGCCTGATGCGCGGCATTGCGGTACTCGCCGGAATCGAACTTCGGCTCGAGCACCTCCATGTAGCCCTTCTCCAGGTCGAGCGCGAAGCTGTCGGTGGGCGCGCCATCGAGGATCGCGACCGCGGGCTTGGACGCCTGTGCCTTCGTGAGGTCCTCGACGATGCCGTTGCCCTGCAACCGGCCCGCCTCGGTGGCGTCACCGGAGACGTAGTAGTCGGCGTTGCCGTCGGTGGTCAGGCGGTCGTAGTCGATCATGGTCACGCCCTGGGCCTTGGCCGTGTCGATGATCGCCGCCCCGCTTCCGGGGTCCAGGTTGACCAGCAGGATGGTCTTGGCGCCTTCGGTCACCGCCTGCTCGGCCTGGCTCTTCTGCGTGGCCGGGTCGCCCTCGGCGTTCTTGATCGTGTAGTCGTCGCTCGTCAGGCCGGCCGCCTTGAAGCCCTGCTCGAAGAAGCGCCGGTCGGCCCGCTCCCAACGGTCGGACGACTTGCTGTCGGGCAGCAGGACGGCGATCCTGCCATTCAGCTTCTTGGTCGTGCTCTCGGTGCCGGCGGCACCGCCGCCGCCCTCGTCGTCGCTACCGCACGCGGCGATGCCGAAGATGAGCACGGTCGCGCCGAGCGCGGCGCACAGCTTGCTGCTGGACAGCATGAAGGCCTCTCCCCTGATCGTCAGGAAGGCTTCCTAACCGATACGACGACCGCGGTCAAGCTCGCTTCGGCGCCCGACGAACGACATGCGTGCGCGAGGTGTCAGGCGCTGAACGCGAAGCGCGTTCCGACGCTGTTCTGGATGAACGCCTCCGGGAACCGCGCGGCGATCGCGTGCGTGGCGCGCCAGCCCGTGCAGTGCGAGGGCACGAGGTGGTCGGGCGCGAGCTCGGCGAGCGCGTCGCAGGTCGGAGCGATGATCGGCTCGAACACCGCGCCGCTGAGGTGGAAGCCGCCGATCACCGCATGGATGCGGTCCTCGCCGGTCAGCTTGCGCACGTAGCGAAGGATGTTGACGATCCCCGAGTGCCCGCAGCCCGTCAGGACGACGAGGCCGCGGCCGCGCACGTTGGCCACGAGCGCCTGGTCGTCGAGGATCAGCGGGTCGGGCTGCCACGAGCCCTCGCGGTAGGCCTGGAAGGCGGGGTGGCCCTGCTCGAAGCCGGTCGTGCGATCGACCTCGCCGGTGACGAGCAGCGATCCGTCGAGCAGGAACGACGGCTGCTGCTGTTCGACGATCTGAAAGCCCGCGCCCTGAAGCGCGCCGCGGCTCGTCGAGGGCAGCTCGACGGGCTCGCGGCCGGGCATGGCGACGCGGCGCCGGCTCCAGAAGTCGGGATGGATCAGGACGGGCACGTTGACCCGGCCGAGCGCGCGAATGATCCCGTCCATCCCGGTCGTGTGGTCCCAGTGGCCGTGGCTGAGCACGACGATGTCGATGTCACCGGGCGAGATCTCCAGCCGGCGCATGTTCTCGACGAGGCCGTCGGGCGTGAGGCCGGCGTCGAACAGCACGCGGACGACGCGGCCGGCCTTCTCGACCGTCACCAGGCAGGAGAACCCGTGCTCGGCGCGCAGCGCGTCGCCGGTCAGGCCGCCCTCGGTGACAATCGCCGGGACGCGCGGATCGACGGCGTCGGCGAGCGGCGGGCGCTGTCGCCGGACCCTCGTCGACCAGCAGCAGATCGGTGACGTTGTCGACCAGCGTGGTCACCGTCACCGCGTCGACCGGCTCGAGTGGGATCGCCTCCACCGACTCCTCGCTTCAGGGACGTGCCGTCGAGGCTACCGCCCCTGCGGGCGTCCAGTGCGCGCGCAGCGCCGCCCGCCCTCGCCACAGGTGCGGCGCGACGCCGAGCGCGAAGAGCGCGCCGGCCGTCACGCCGAGCGCTCCGTAGCCGCTCACGGCGATCGCGAAGCCGCCGGCGGCCGCGCCGAGCAGGTTCCCGAACTGCATCGCCGCGGCACGGACGCCCATCAGCGTCGCACGGCGATCGGGCCGGGCGTGGAGGTCGAAGGCTCCGGCGGCCATGGTCCGGGCGCCGACGACGCTCATCAGCACGCCGAGCAGCAGCGTGCTGCCGGCCGGAGACGGGCGGGCCGCGGTGAAGACGATCACCAGAGCGCCGGCGGCGAGCCCGAGGGCGACGAGCATGACGTCCGCGTGGCGCTCGGCCCAGCGGCGCGCGAGCAGCGTGCCCGGGAAGAAGCCGGCTGCCGCCCCTCCGAGCATCAACCCCGCGTCGCCCGGCGAGAGCTCGTAGGAGTGCAGCAGGAACGCGCCCGTGTAGACGAGGACTGCGCCCCACGCGGTGTAGGTGATCAGCTCGCTGAGCGCCCAGGCGGCCACGTTCGCGTCTCGGCGCCACGAGACCTCGCCGCGGGACCGGGGCGCCGGCGCATCGGGCCGGCGGCGAGCGACGGCGACGGCCGCGCAGGACGCGGCGGCCAGGGGCACGGCCACCCACGTCCACCGCCAGCCGGCAGCGGACACGAGGCCGATGATCGGCATGCCCGCGACCCAGGCGGCCGGCTGGCCGAGGATCGCCCAACCGAGCAGACGCGCCCGCTCGGGCGGCGGCGCCCACGCGCTGGCGGCCGACCAGCCGGCGGCGAGCACCGTCGCGATCCCGGCGCCGATCGCCGGCTGGGCGGCGGCCAGGACGGCGAACGACGGCGCCACGGCGCTGACCGCCGAACCGAGCGCGATGAGCCACAGGCCGGCCAGGAGCAGCCGGCGGACCCCGAGCCGGCGGGCGAGGGCGCCGGCCGCGAGGGCGGTGACGCCGGCGGCGAGGCCCGAGACCGTCCGCAGCTGGCCCGCGACGGCGACCGAGACGCCGAGATCGCGGGCGATGTCGGGCAGCACGGGCACCGGGGCGAGGAAGCCGGCCATGGCGGCGAACTGGGACAGGAACAGCGTGGGAGCCGGACGGGAGGCCATGGCCGCATCGTCGCGACGGGCGGCCCGCGCCACTTCCGCGCTACCACCCATCTGCGGCCGTCGCGCCCGCGCGATACACGTAGTGGCCTGTCGCGCCGGGCGTGGACGAGGCGGGGGCGGGCGCGTAGGGTCGGTCCCCGCATGGTCGGCATCGGGTTCGTGACCGCGCCCGACGGGCTGCGCCTCGCCTACGGCCTGCACGGCAGCGGCCCGCCGATCGTGAAGGCCGCCAACTGGATGACGCATCTCGAGCACGACTGGCAGAGCCCGGTCTGGCGCCATTGGCTCGAGACCCTCGGCGAGCACCACACGGTCCTCCGCTACGACGAGCGCGGCTGTGGCCTCTCCGACCGCGAGGTCGAGCGCGAGGCGTTCACGTTCGATCGATGGGTCGGAGATCTCGAGGCCGTCGTGGACGGGGCGGCGCTCGACCGCTTCGCGTTGCTCGGGATCTCGCAGGGCGCCGCGCTGGCGATCGCGTACGCCGTGCGCCACCCCGAGCGCGTCAGCCGTCTCGTGCTCTACGGCGGGTACGCGCGCGGGCGGGCACGCCGCGACGAGGCTCAGCGCGAGCAGTCCGATGTCCTCCTCTCGGCCATCCGCATCGGCTGGGGACAGCCGCATTCGGCGTTCCGGCGCCTGTTCACGACGCTCTATCTCCCGGACGGGACGCCGGAGCAGACCGCGTGGTACGACGAGCTCCAGCGCACCTCGGCGTCCCCGGAGACGGCGGCGCGGATCTGGGAGGCGCGCGCCGCGCTCGATGTCAGCGAGCTGGCGACGCAGGTGACGGTTCCGACGCTCGTGCTGCACGCCCGCGACGATGCGGTCGTCCCGTTCGAGGAGGGCCGGCGTCTCGCGACGCTCATCCCCGGCGCACGGTTCGCGCCGCTGGAGAGTCGCAACCACATCCTGCTCGCCGACGAGCCGGCCTGGCCCGCGTTCGCCGCGGAGCTCGACGGCTTCCTCGAGCGCCCGGACACGCCGGCGGCCTGGGACCTCAGCCCGCGCGAGGAGGAGATCCTCGGTCTCGTCGCCGAGGGGCTGGGCAACGACGCGATCGCGGCGCGGCTGTTCCTCAGCGTCCGCACCGTCGAGCGGCACCTGTCGAACGTCTACGCCAAGCTGCGGCTCTCCGGGAAGGCGGCGCGCGCCGCGGCCGCCGCCCGCTACGCGCAGGAGCGCAGCCGCTCCGCCGGCCGCGGCGCGTGATCGGCGAGCGCTGCGTCGGCCCGCGCGTCAGGCGTCGTTCGCCACGTGCGCCGTCGCCGGCGCGACCGTGGCCGCCCAGCTTCCGAGGAGGCTGAGCGCACCCTGCGATGCGGAGCCGGGCTCGGCGCTGAACGCAAGGAGGTGCAGGCCCGGGTCTGCTGTGAGCTCGAGCATCTCGTACGTGAGGCTGAGGTCGCCGACCACGGGGTGATGGAAGCGCTTGGTCCCCGTCTGGTGGAAGCGGACGTTGTGCGCGGCCCAGCGGACGCGGAAGTCCTCGCTGCGTGTCGAGAGCTCGCCGACGAGGTCGGAGAGGTTGCGGTCGTGGGGATCGCGGCCGGCCTCGGCGCGCAGCAGCGCGACGGTGTCGTCGGCCGCGCGGTCCCAGTCGGGGAGGAAGCTCCGGGCCCGCGGGTCGAGGAAGACGAACCGGCCCTGGTTGGCCGGCCGGCCGGGCGCGAGGTCCATCTCGGAGTAGAGGGCGAAGCCGAGCCGGTTGGCGGCCAAGACGTTCAGACGGCCGTCCTGCACGATGGCCGGCGCGTCGGTCATCGCGTCGAGGATGCGCTGCACGCTCGGCCGGACGCGCTGCTTCGGGGCACCGCGGCGCGGGCGCGGCATCGGTCCGACGGCACGGGCGAGGTCGAAGAGGTGCGCGTGCTCGGCCTCGTCGAGCTGGAGCCCACGGGCGAGCGCTTCGAGCACGCTGTCTGAGACGCCGCGCAGGTTTCCGCGCTCCATCTTCGTGTAGTAGTCGACGCTCACGCCGGCGAGCATCGCCGCCTCTTCGCGGCGCAAGCCGGGGACGCGGCGGGTGCCGCCGAAGACCTGCAGGCCTGCCTCCTGCGGCGTGATCCTCGCTCGGCGCGACGTGAGGAACTCGCGGATCTCGTCCCTGGGGTCCACGGCACCGAGGGTAGATCAGGTAGATCCACGGTGAGAGGTACTGCCGGTACCTGTATCAACGGGGCCTCTCACAACGCGCGACCCGGTGGTTCAGTCGTCTGTTGGTTCTCATCGACCGAGGAATCCGAACATGACCGACAAGAAGACCTGGTTCATCACCGGCGCCGGCCGCGGTATGGGCGTCGACTTCGCCAAGGCCGCGCTGGCCGCCGGCCACAACGTCATCGCCACCGGCCGCGATCCCGACACCGTCGCGCAGGCGGTCGGCGACTCGGACCGCCTACTCGTCGTCAAGCTCGACGTCACCAGCGGGCAGGATGCCGACGCGGCGACCAGGGCGGCCGTCGACCGGTTCGGCGGCATCGACGTGCTGGTCAACAACGCCGCCAGCTTCCACGCCGGCTTCTTCGAGGAGCTCACGCCCGAGCAGATGGAGCGCCAGCTCGCAGTGAGCCTCCTCGGCCCGATGAACGTCACCCGCGCGGTTCTGCCCGTCATGCGCAAGCAGCGCTCGGGACACGTCGTGACGATCTCGTCGTCCGCGGGGTTCGCCGGCTTCGAGTACGGCACCGCGTACGCCGCGTCGAAGTTCGGCGTCGACGGCTGGATGGAGTCGCTGGCACCCGAAATCGAGCCGTTCGGCATCCACGCGACCGTCGTCAACCCGGGCTTCTTCCGTACCGAGCTGCTCACGAAGGACTCGACGACCTACGCGCCGGCGTCGATCGAGGCGTACGCGGCGCGCAACGCCGCCCAGCGCGAGTTCTGGGAGAGCATGAACGGCCGGCAGGCCGGCGACCCGGCCAAGCTCGCCCAGGCGCTGCTGACCCTCGCAGACGAGGAGCAGCCGCCGTTCCGTTTCATCGCCGGCGCCGATGCGATCGCACAGGCCGAGGAGAAGCTCGCCGAACGACAGCAGCAGATCGACGCCTTCCGTGACCTGTCCACCTCGCTCGCCCACGAGGACGCGAAGGCGGACGTGGCCTGAGCGATCACGCGGTCGGCTCGAAGTCCGGCACGCGAACAGCTCCGCGATGACGGCGCGGGCGTCGTCGGGACCGGCGATGTCGAGCACGAGGCCCTCGGCCGTGCGCTCGAGGTCCATGCGCAGGAACGCGCACACGTGCAGGCCGTCACAGCTCGATGATCGAGCCCATCAGCAGCGTGCGGTTGCGCGGCAGCCCGAAGTAGTCCACGGGGTCGCTCGCGAGGTGCGTGGTCGCGAGGAAGATCCGCTTGCGCCAGCGCGGCATGCCCGGCGCGTCGGTCGGCTTGATCTCGATCTTCGAGAGGAAGTAGGACGCCTGGTCGATCTCCAGCGGGCACTCGAGGCCCTGCGCGAGGGCGGCGCGCAGGATGTCCGGAATGAGCGGGGCCTGCTGGAACCCGACGCGTGCCTCGACGTGCGAGATGCCGTCGTCGCGGAACCCGAGGTCGCTGATCACGAGCCGCTCGTCGTCGGGCACGCGCGGGCGCGACTCCGTCTCCACCGCGACGATCACGACGTGCTCGTGCAGCGTTCTCAGGTGCTCGACGGTCTCCCGCATGGCCAGCGGCGTCGTCCGGTCGCCGCGGTTGAGATACACCGCCGTCCCGTCGATGCGCAGCAGCGGGGGCTGCCGGTGGCGAAGCTCCACGACGAAGTCGCGCAGCGAGCCTTCCGCCTGCCCGCGCCGCTCCGTGACGAGCCGCCGGCCGTCCTGCCAGGTCGTGAGCACGAGGAAGGTTCCGGCGCCGACGACCAGCGGCAGCCAGCCGCCGTGCGGCACCTTGGTGAGATTCGCGGTGAAGAAGGCGAGATCGACGAGGAGGAAGCCCGCCGCAGCCGAGGCCACCATCCACGCCGGGCGCTGCCAGCGCAGCCGCGCGACCGCGAAGTACAGCAGCGTGGTGATGGTCATCGTGCCCGTCACCGCCACCCCATAGGCGGACGCGAGCTTCGCCGAGCTGCCGAACGCGAAGACGAGGGTGAGCACGGCGACCAGCAGCGTCCAGTTGATCCACGGCACGTAGATCTGGCCGATCTCCTCGGTCGACGTGTGGACGATGCGCAGGCGCGGGAGGTAGCCGAGCTGGACGGCCTGGCGGGCGACCGAGAACGCGCCGGAGATCACCGACTGCGACGCGATGACCGTGGCGAACGTCGCCAGGACGACCATCGGGATCTGCGCCCAGTCCGGCACGAGCATGAAGAACGGGTTGCTTGCCGCCGACGGATCGTTCAGCAGCAGCGCGCCCTGGCCCAGGTACGTCAGCGTCAGCGCCGGAAGCACCAGCATCAGCCAGGCCCCGCGGATCGGGCCGCGGCCGAAGTGCCCCATGTCGGCGTACAGCGCCTCGGCCCCGGTGACCGCGAGCACGACGGAGGCGAGCGACAGGAACGCGGCGCCGCCGTCCTCGGCGAAGAACCGCACGGCGTGCCACGGGCCGACGGCCTGAAGGATCGAGGGATGGTCGACGACCTCGCGCAGCCCCCAGAACGCGATCACCGTGAACCAGACCAGCATCACGGGGCCGAAGAGCCGGCCGACCACCGCCGTGCCGAAGCGCTGGAGCGTGAAGAGCCCGATGAGGATGGCCGCGGTGAGCGGGACGACGAACTCCTCCAGCGACGGGCTGACGACGTTCAGGCCCTCGACCGCCGACAGCACGGAGATCGCCGGCGTGATCATCGAGTCGGCGAGGAAGAGCGACACGCCGAAGATGCCCAGCGCCGCCAGGCCACCCACCACGCGCCCGCGCGTGCCGCTGCCCGTGACCCGTCCGAGCAGCGCGATGAGGGCCATGATCCCGCCCTCGCCGTCGTTGTCGGCGCGCATGATCAGCAGCACGTACTTGAACGTGACGATGACCATGATCGTCCAGAAGACGAGCGACACGACGCCGAAGACGGCGACGCGGTCGACCGGCAGCGTGTGCGCGCCGCGTCCGCTGAAGACCGTCTGGAGCGCGTAGAGCGGGCTCGTCCCGATGTCGCCGAACACGACCCCCAGCGCGCCGAGCATGAGTGCCCCGCGCCGCTGGCTCTGCGTCGTCACGGCGACAACGCTACGCCGGTGACATCTCTCCGGACGAACGAGCGCCGTCGTCCGACCGGTGGGACATCCGCCCCACCGTCGGCGCCGGGCCGGTCACACGGCCGGCTCGCCGCTGTAGAAGTCCGTCACGCGCGCCGCGGCGGCCTGCGCCTGGTCGGCGTCGGTGCCTGCGGCGATGCTCGCCTCGGCCCAGCGCTCGCTGGAGAGCCCGGCGAACCGGCGGCCCACGTCGGACGTCTGCCACGCCTCGATGGCGTCGCGCTCGGGCAGGTCGGCTGAGCCCGTGAGGTACAGGGTCAGGCCGAGGACGGCCTGGTCCCAGCCGATGCCAACGGCGCCCGGGCCGAACTGGGCCCAGAGGTCGTCGTCGACGTGGGCGATGTGCTCGAGCGCGAACCGCGTGCGGCCGTCGGACTCGGGCGTGAGATGCAGCTCGACCCATGAGGTCTGGCCGCCGTACTCCCACGTCGCGGCCACGCTGTGGGGCGGCTCGCAGCGCTCGATCGTCCCGGACGCGTTGCCCTCGAACGCGTAGCGGCCACCCGGCCGCAGGTCGCCGGAGATCGGGAGGAACCAGCGCGCGATGCGCTCGGGGTCGGTGCACGCGCTCCAGAGGTCCTCGGGCAGCGTGTCGTACACGCGCGACACGGTGATGGTGCGCGCCTCGCCGGCCTCCAGCGTCCGGCTGCCGACCTGGCGTTCGACGCTGCTGATCTGGTGGTTGACGTCGATCATGGGCTGCTCCTCTCGTCGGGGGTGGCGCGAAGCCGGCGTTGGCGCCGGCCGCGGGCGATCTCGGTGTCGAGCGCGTCCAGGTGCGGACTCCAGAACGCGCGGAAGCGGTCGAGCCAGGCGTCGACCTCGCGCAGCGGCTCGGGGTCGACGGCGTAGAGCCGGCGGGCGCCCTCGGGGCGCACCGTCGCGAATCCCGCCTCGCGCAGGACGCGGAGGTGCTGGGACACCGCGGGCTGGGAGATCCCGAACTCGGACCGGATGATCTCGGTGACCGCTCCCGACGACTGCTCACCGGTCGTCAGCAGCTCGAGGATGCGTCTGCGGACGGGATCGCCGAGGACGTCGAACGCGTGCACGGCACAATCCTATCACGGCATACTTATATAAGCCAAGGCTGCTAGATCCATCGGTCGGCGACCCACGTCACCGCGCGACCGCCCAGGCCGGCGGCATCGACGAGCCGCAGCGTGACCTCGGCCGGCGTCGCGCCGCTGACCCGCCGTGAGCGCACTTCGACCTCTCCCTCGTGCGCGTGGTGGTGCACGAGCAGGAGCTCTTCGCCGGAGGACAACCGCACGGCCGCCCAGCGCGTCGGCCCGGCCTCGTCGAACTCCGTCTCCTCGATGAACCGCACGCCGGCGCGTTCGAGGACCGCGACCGCCGACTCGTCGAGGAAGGCGAACGGCTCCGCGCCTCTGCCTATCTCCGGCACCTGGGTGAGCGCGCGAGGCTCGTGCACGAACCCATGATCGCTGGTGTCCTTCGCACGAAGGCGGCGGATCTCTAACATACAACCGCATGGTTGTAGGTGGATTGACCGACGAGGAGGTGGACCGCCTGTTTCACGCCCTGGCCGACGGCACGCGCCGCGACATCCTCCACCGCTGCATCCGCGGCGAGCCGTCGGTGTCGCGGCTCGCCGACGTCTACCCGATGAGCTTCGCCGCGGTGCAGAAGCACGTCGCCGTGCTGGAGCGGGCCGGCCTGGTCATCAAGGAGCGCCGCGGGCGGGAGCAGCTCGTGCACACCGACGGCGACGCCGTCGGCCGAGCGCAGCGGGTCCTCGACGAGCTCGAGACGGCGTGGCGCGGACGCGTGGAGCGGATGGCGGATCTGCTCGCACAGGTTCCCCGGCCCGCCGAGCACGAGCCGTCGACGGGGCACGGCCGATGAGCATCGTCAGCATCGAGAAGGACCCCGCCACCCTGAGCCTGAACCTGGTCGCCGAGTTCGAGGCCCCGATCGAGCGGGTGTGGCAGTTGTGGGCGGACCCGCGACAGCTCGAGCGCTGGTGGGGCCCGCCGAGCCACCCGGCGACCGTCGACAAGCACGACCTTGCCCCCGGCGGTGAGGTCACCTACGTCATGACCGGCCCGGAGGGCGAGACGACCGGCGGTTGGTGGCGGGTGACGTCGGTCGACCCGCCGGCGTCGCTCGAGTTCACCGACGGATGGGCCAACGAGGACGGGACCCCGAAGGCGCAGTCGCCGACCACCGCGGTACAGGTGCGACTCACCGAGCAGGACGGCGGGACCCGGATGGACCTGCGCTTCAGCTTCGAATCCGGCGAGCACATGGAGCAGCTGGAGCGCTGGGGCGCATTCGAGGTCTTCCCGCAGTCGATCGGCCAGATGGACGCGCTCCTCGCCGCCGACACGAAGTGACCCGACAACCCAGCCCAGGAGGCCGAGTACGTGCGCAAGATCAAGTCGAACTTCTTCATCTCCCTCGACGGCGTCGTCGAGGCGCCCGACCGGTGGCACTTCCCGTACTTCGATGAGGAGATGGGCGCCGCGGTGGGCGCCGGCTTCGCCACCACCGACGCCATGCTGATGGGCCGCGTCCTCTACGACGAGTGGGCCGCGTACTGGCCCGAGCACGCCGACGACCCGTTCGGCGACGTCATGAACTCGATGAAGAAGTACGTGGTCTCCAACAGCCTGGACAAGGCGGAGTGGCAGAACTCGGAGATCGTCAGCGGCGACGTGGCCGCGAAGCTGACCGACATCAAGGCCCAGGACGGCGCCGACATCAGCATGTCCGGCAGCCCCACCACCGTCCGCTCGCTGCTGCGCGAGGGCCTCGTCGACGAGCTCAACCTGCTCGTCCACCCGATCGTGGTCGGCGACGGCCTGGCCCGGCTCTTCCCGCCGGACGAGCCGCGCATCCCCCTCGAGCTCCTGAACGCGCAGACCTTCAAGTCCGGCGTCCTGAACCTCAGCTACGGCCCCGCCCGATGACGATCTTGCCGCGCGCGTGCCCGGCGGCGAGGTCACGGATGGCGTCGGGGACCCGGTGCAGCGCGACGACGCGGTCGATCACGGGCGCGACCGTGCCCGCCTCGATCAGGGTGCGGAGCGCGTCGAGGTCGGCGCTGTTCTCCTTGGCGATGAACGTTCCGAGGCGTTGATGCACGAACGGCGACAGGACCGTGGCGTGGAGTTGGCGGTGGATGCCTCCGGTCCACCGCCCGCCGCCCTCCCCGCCGACGATGACGAGCGTCCCGTCGCGGGTGAGCATGCGGCGCAGCGCCGACAGCGGGCGGTTGCCGCCGATGTCGAGGACGACGTCGTAGCGCCGGTCGGTCTCGGCGATGTCGGTGTGCTCGTAGTCGATGACGCGATCGGCTCCGATCGATCGCACCAGGTCGGCCTTCGCCGTGCTGGACACGCCGGTGACGGTCGCGCCCAGGGCCTTGGCGATCTGCACCGCGAAGGTTCCGACGCCTCCCGAGGCGCCGACGACGAGCACGTGCTGGCCGGCCTGGACGCGCCCGCGGTCGCGGACGGCCTGCAGGGCGGTGACGCCGGAGACGGGAACGGCGGCCGCCTGCTCGAAGCTCAGGTTCGCCGGCATCCGCGCCAGTCGGTCGGGCCGCGCCAGCGCGTACTCGGCGAACGAGGCGCGGCACGTGCCATAGACCGCCTCGCCCGGTGGGAGTCCCGTCACGTGCGCGCCGACCGCCTCGACGACCCCGGCGGCCTCCGAACCGAGCCCGGCGGCCTTCGGGCGGCGCACGCCATAGCCGGCGAGGCGGATCAGGTAGGGCAGCCCCGCCATGACGTGCCATGCACCGCGGTCGATGCCGGCCGCGTGCACGCGCACGAGCACCTCGTCGTCGCCGGGTCGGGGCACGTCGACGTCGCTGAGACGCAGGACATCAGCCGAGCCGTACCGGTCGCGGACGATCGCCTTCATCCTCCGCGCGTGCGTTGCGGAGGTCTCGGTGCCGGCGACCGTTGCTGTCGTCGTGCTGTCCATCAGCTCGGCTCCCCCGAGAACATCGCCATACCGGCTCCTGTGAGTAGGAGAGGCGGAGCCCGCTGAGGGTCGACGTGCCAATGTCGGCCAGGAGTGGAAGCCGCAAGGACCGCTTCGCCGGACTGCTGAGGCGAAGTTCGATACCAACATACACCCGCCGAGCGACCCGGCACATCAGCGGATGAAGCCCTCTGCCGGGCTCGAACCGGCGACCACTTCGGTCCCCGCCGCACCCGAAGTCCACCTGGCCGGCGCTAGTCAGCCCACCAGTCGCGCTGGCCCTCGACGTCTTCGCGCGGAGCGTCGCCGAGGTGGGGCGCGCCGATGACGATGATCTCGAGGCCCCCCGGCCCGGCCTCGTAGCCTCGCCACGTACCGGGCGGGACGCGCACCGCGTCCCACTCCTTGAGCTCGACGATCTCGTCGTCGAGCTTCATCCGCCCGCTCCCGCGCAGGACCACGTACACCTCCTCCTGCTTCCTGTGCGTGTGGCCGTACGGAAAGCGATACCCGGGCGGGACGCGCTGGTAGCTCAGACCGGATCGCTCGAGCTCGAGCGCCGCGGTCGCCAAGCGGAACTCAAGGTCCGGCGCGCCGTCGAACCTGGATCCGACGTCCTCCAGGTCCTCCTTGAGGTTCCTGTGCGTGAACGGCACGGTCGCGATTCTATGGTGCCCTCGCGGGGTCGCCGCGCTGATGCGCAAGCGCCGCATGCACAGGAGAACTCTTACCCCTGCGGCATCTCCCGCAACGGCTCGCTCCCATCCCATCCCTCGGCCCCAGCCGCGAACAGCGCGAACAGGGCGTTGATCGCGTCGGTGTTCTCGTGCACCTCGATCGCATGCCCCAACAACGGCGCGTCGTGCAACGAGATCTGGATCGGTCCCGTGCGCAAATCCAGGAACTTGGGCATCCCGGCGGCCTCCAGGCGCTCGCTCTCGGCGGTCGGGTCGTCGACGATGTAGGCGATGTGGGCGATGTTGCTGCCACCGGCACCGCCGGTGTAGAAGCGCGACTCGAGCTCGGGGGTGACCTCGTGGAGCTCGATCAGCTCGAGGAAGATCGGGCCCCACTTGCCGATCGCCGAGGCGTGATCGAACACGCAGGGCTCTCCCTCTAGCAGCGTCTCTTCGAACTCGACGTGCTCGCCCAGGTGGAAGAAGGGGCCGGCGCCGGTCGCCTCGACCCACTGGCCGACCGCCTTGGGGATGTCATCGACGACGTAACAGACGTGGTGAATCGGGCGGTCGTTCATCGGCTCAGGACTCCTTCAGAGCCCTTCGCGTCCAAGGCGGGGAGGTCGCGAGCGCTCAGCGAAACCCCTGCTAATCACCAAGAGCCCTCTGCCGGACTCGAACCGGCGACCCCTTCCTTACCATGGAAGTGCTCTACCAACTGAGCTAAGAGGGCAAAAATGCCTGCACATCCGCAAATTCCCTCAATCAGGCGAACCGCGACCTGTTCAGAGCATCCCCCACAATACTGCGGCTGTACTGCGCAGGGCGTCGCGAGGATGGACTCGGTCGGGCTCGAGATCGAAGAGCACTACGCGCCGTCTGGGACGGGTGACCGCCGCGGAAGGACACGCGCCGTGCGCCGCGGTCGCGCCTGGTAGCCGCTGAGCACCTTCGCGCTGACCACTCCCCGTCGAGATACGACCGAACGTGCATCCGACGCCTGCTCGCAGAACAGCCAGCGATCAGCACGGCGTTGTTACGAGCCGTGCAGGCCGACGCGCGAGACGCGGTGCCAGCCGCCCCGAGCGGCTCCTCACTCCCTGAGGAAGCCGTCGACGTCGCGGGCGAACTCGGCGTGGTGCTGAAACAGGAACCCGTGCGCCGCGTCCGGGTAGATCTTCACCCGCGCCTGCGGGATCAGGCCGGCGAGCAGGTGGGAGAAGTGCGGCAGGATCATCGGGTCGCTCTCGCCGTTGGCCACGAACACGGGCATGTAGAGCGCGCTGAGGCGCTGCAGCCGGCCGTGGTCCGGGATGCCCCATTCGCAGACGGCGTCGTATTGCGCCTGACGGGTCTGCCAGCTCGTCTGCGTGTCTCGATCGTCGCGCCGTGCGGTCATCCGCCCCAGGGTCTCCACACCCGCCTGCCGGCTCGCGGCCGAGCGAGTGAAGAACACGCCGAGATACCCGTCGGGGCTGGGCGCGGGCTCGCCCACGGCTCCGATCACCTCCGGCGCCCAGCCGTGCATCCCGGCGGCACCGCGCGGGGCCGCCGACGCGAGGACCAGGCGACGGACCACCGCCGGTCTGATCAGCGCCATCTCCTGGGCGACGAAGCTGCCGAGCGAGAAGCCGAGCAGATCGACCGCGTCGAGCTCGAGGGCCTCGAGGAACGCGATGGCATCGCGCGCCATCTGCGTGATCGTGCTCGGGGTGGTGCCGGTCGATCCGCCCACGCCGGCGTTGTCGAATGTCACGACTCGCCGCTTGTGCGCCAGCGCATCGACCAGCGCGGGGTCCCAGTTGTCGAGGTTTCCGCGGAAGTGCTGGAGGAGCACAAGCACCGGCGCCCCGTCACCGACCTCGCGATACGCGTAGTCGATCCCGTTCGCGGCGCTCACCACTCTGTTGGGAGCCGTCAGGTACTCGCCGCCGGGAGCCGATGTCGCGGTCATGTCGTGAATCCTCCGAGGTGCTCGGGGTGGATGCTGAGCGGGACGCCCGCGCCGGCCTGTGCACGCAGCGTCTCCACCACCGCGTCACTCGGGGTCCCGAAAACCTGAATCTGCGTCGTCGCGTCGAGCGTCTCGGCGTACGCCTGCGCGGCCCGCTCACCGACCACGCCCATGTGGAACTCCATCGACGCCGCGTCGGGATGGACCTGCACGACCGTCACTTCGGTGCGCTCCGCATTGACGTACTCGTTGAAGGCGAGCAGCCGCGGCTCACCTGCCCTGATGAACTCGACGAGTCCCGGCACGCGCCGGCGCTCGGCCTCGTAGGCGCCCGGCTTGAGGCGGTTCGTGGCGATGAAGATGAACGGGCTGGACATCGATCCCTTTCGCGTTCGCGGCTACGCGCCGAGCCGAGCACGGAGGAACCCGATCGCCTGACTGATCGCCGCCCCCGCGCCATTGGTCTCGCGCAGGGCGTTGAGCATCACGAAGTCGTGGATGACCCCCTCGTAGCGCGTCGCCGTCACGTCGACGCCGGCCGCGCGCAGCTTGCGTCCGTAGGCCTCACCCTCGTCGCGCAGCACGTCCGCCTCGGCGGTGATCACCAGCGCCGGCGGCAACCCGGCGAGCTGCTCCGTGCTCGCGCGCAACGGCGACGCCGTGATCTCGTCGCGCTGCGCCTCCTCGGTCGTGTACCGATCCCAGAACCACCGCATCGCGTCGCGGCGCAGGAAGTAGCCGGTGGCGAACTCGCGGTAGGAGTCGGTGTCGAAGCTCGCGTCCGTGACCGGGTAGAACAGCAGCTGCGCGACCAGGCTTGGGCCGGACCGCTCTTTGGCCATCAGGGTCAGCGCGGCTGTCATGTTGCCGCCGACCGAGTCGCCGGCAATCGCGATCCGCGAGGCGTCCAGGTCCTTGTCGGCACCGTGGTAGGCGACCCACCGCAGGACGGCGTAGGACTCCTCGATCGCGGTCGGGTAGCGCGCCTCCGGCGAGAGGCTGTAGTTCGGGAACACGACAGCCGCGTTGGCGCCGACGGTCAGCTCGCGGATCAGGCGATCGTGGGTGTGGCTGTTGCCGAACACCCAGCCGGCGCCGTGGATGTAGATGACGACGGGCAGCGGTCCGGTCGCGCCCCTGGGGCGCATGATCCGGACCGAGACCTCGCCTGACGGCCCGCCCGGGACGATCGTGTCCTCGATGTCGACGTCGGGCTTGTCGATCTCACCGTTCTGCGCCTCATCGACGGTCTTGCGGCCCTCCACCGGGCCGAGGTCGAACAGGTACGGGGGGTCTGCTGTCGCCTCGGCGAACGCCTGCGCGGCGGGCTCGAGCAGGACTGGGGTGACGGCCACCTGGTCGGACATGCGCCACATGGTCACTCCGCCGGTGTGGTTGTCGTCGGCGCTGGGGTGACTCTTTCTCCTACCGCGCTCGCCGTAGGCGCCCGGGTTGGCACGCCGCCACTCGCGGTATAGATTCGGGTCGGGTCGATGGCCAGCGCTATCCCCCAGCCAGGGTTCTCGGCCGGCGCAGCGAGACCGCGACACTCGACCAGCTCCTCGAGGCCGTTCGGGCCGGAGAGAGCCGAGCGCTCGCAATCCGCGGGGACCCAGGTGTGGGCAAGACAGCCCTGTTGGAGTACGTCGTCGAGCATGCGATGGGGTGTCGCGTGGCTCGCGCTGCGGGCGTCCAAGGCGAGATGGAGCTCGCGTTCGCCGGGCTGCATCAGCTGTGCGCGCCGATGCTCGATCGGCTCGAACGGCTCCCGGGTCCTCAGCGCAACGCACTGGGCGCCGCCTTCGGCCTCACCACCGGGCAGGCGCCCGATCGCTTTCTCGTCGGCCTGGCCGTCCTGAGCCTGCTGGCCGAGGTGGCCGAGGAGCGCCCGCTGGTTTGCCTGATCGATGATGCGCAGTGGCTGGATCGTGCCTCGGCGCAGGCGCTGGCGTTCGTGGCGCGCCGCCTGCTGGCAGAGTCGGTTGGCGTCATCTTCGCTGTCCGCACGGGCGCCGAGGAGCGGGACGCGGCCGGGCTCCCGGAGCTGGTGGTCGAAGGTCTTCGTGAGGATGATGCGCGGACGCTGCTGGCCTCGATCATCCAGGTGCCACTGGACGAGGAGGTGCGCGACCGCATCGTCGCCGAGTCGCGCGGCAATCCGCTCGCGTTGCTCGAGCTGCCGCTGGGGCTGGCAGCGGAGGAGGCGCCGGGCGGATTCGCACATCCAGCCGCGCGACCCCTGGCAAGTCATATCGAGCAGAGCTTCCGCCGGCGCCTCGAGGTACTCCCGGCGGAGACGCAGCAGCTGCTGCTGGTCGCGGCGGCCGAGCCCGTCGGCGAGCCCGCGATGCTGTGGCGCGCCGCAGAGCGGCTCGGGGTCGGAGCGGAGGCCGCGACGCCTGCGTCCGAGGCGGGTCTGCTCGACGTCGGCGCGCGGGTGCGGTTTCGTCATCCGCTCGTGCGCTCGGCGGTCTATCGGGCGGCATCCGTGCAGGATCGCCAGAGGGCCCACCGGGTGCTGGCGGAGGCGACCGACCCGGACGTCGACCCCGATCGCCGCGCCTGGCACCGCGCGCATGCGACGTCGGGCTTTGACGAAGACGTCGCGCACGACTTGGAGCGCTCGGCCGTCCGGGCGCAGGCACGCGGGGGCCTGGCGGCAGCGGCCGCCTTCCTGCAGCGCGCGACCGAGCTGACGCCCGAGCCGGCGGCCCGCGCGCAGCGCGCGCTGGCCGCGGCGCAGGCCGCGCACGAGGCCGGCGCGTCCGACGCGGCCCTTGCCATGCTTGCCACGGCGCAGGCCGGACCGCCCGACGAGCTCCTGCGCGCGCGCGTAAGCCTCCTCCGTGCGCAGATCGCCTTCGCGGTGCGACGGGGCCCTGACGCGCCGCCGCTGCTGTTCGAGTCCGCCAAGCGGCTCGAGCCGCTCGACGCCGCGCTCGCACGCGAGACCTACCTCGACGCGCTGTGGGCCGCGATCATCGTCGGTCGCATGGCCGACGGCGGCGGTGTGCTGGAAGTCGTCGAGGCGGCGATGGCCGTGCCGCCGGCGCCGGGGCCGCCGCGCGCGGCGGACCTCCTCCGGGACGGCCTGGCCGTGCTGATCACCGAGGGGCTCGGCGCGGCGGCCCCGACGCTCAAGCGCGGGGTGAGCGCGTTCCGCCGCGACGACATCTCCCGGGAGGAGCGTCTGCGCCGGGTCTGGCTCGCCAGCCACGTCGCCAGACTCGTGTGGGACGACGAGGGCTGGGTGGCGCTCTGCACCGACCACCTCGAGATGGCCCGCGATGCCGGTGCCCTCAGCCTGCTGCACGTCGCCCTGAACCAGCGCATGGGCGTGCAAGGGCTGACCGGCGAGCTCGCCGCCGCCGCTTCCCTGTTCGACGAGGTGGAGGCGGTCGGGGAGGCGACCGGGAGCCGGCTTGCGCCCTACGGTGCCCTGGCGCTCGCCGCCTGGCGGGGCCGCGAAGGCGAGTTCTCGCACCTGGTCGAGTCCCGGATGCCCGATCTGGTCGCGCGGGGCGAGGGAGCGGGCCTGGGCGTCATCCCGTGGGCGGGCGCGCTGCTCTACAACGGCCTCGGTCGCTACGAGGAAGCACGCCTCGCGGCGCAGCAGGACGGCGCATACGAGTTGTTGTTCTCCGCGTGGGCGCTGGTGGAGCTGATCGAGGCGGCGGTCCGCAGCGGCGAGCCCGAGCTCGCTGCCGACGCCCTCCGGCGGCTCTCGGAGACGACCAGCGCAGCCGGCACCGACTGGGCGCTGGGGATCGAGGCCCGCTCTCGCGCGCTGCTCAGCGATGGCGAGGCCCCCGCCGAGCGCCTCTACCGCGAGGCGATCGAGCGGCTCGCCCGCACGCGGATCCGCCCCGAGCTCGCTCGCACCCACCTGCTCTACGGCGAATGGCTGCGCCGGCAGAAACGGCGCCTGGATGCCCGCGAGCAGCTGCGCACCGCGCACCAGATGCTCGCGGCGATGGGCATGGACGCGTTCGCGCAGCGCGCCGCGCGGGAGCTGGGGGCCAGCGGGGAGACCGCTCGCAAGCGGAGCGGACAATCGCTGGACCATCTCACCGCACGAGAGGCACAGATCGCGCGGCTCGCCCGGGACGGTCTGTCCAACCCCGAGATCGGCGCTCGGCTGTTCATCAGCCCCCGCACGGTCGAGTACCACCTCCACAAGGTCTACGGCAAGCTCGACATCACCTCGCGAAACGAGCTCGCCGGTGACGCGGGCGCCGCGCTGACCATCTAGTCAAGCCGTCACGCGGCCGGCCGTTGGACAGCTCGGGCCGGCGCCGTGCAGTACTGACGCCCACGACTAGGGACTCGCACTGGGGCCTCCCCGATACGAGCACGTCCCCAGTCGGGTGACACTCGTCCCATGCTCGTCCTGCCACCGCTCCCGTATCCGTACTGCGCACTGGAGCCGACGATCGACGAGCTGACGATGCGCATCCACCACGACCAGCACCACGGTGGCTATCTCGCCGGCCTCAACGCCGCACTCGAGGGGACCGCGTGGGCAGGTCGCCCCGTCGAGGAGCTGCTGGGCGACCTCGACGCGCTGCCCGAGGACAGGCGCACGCTGGTGCGCAACAACGGCGGCGGGCACCTCAACCACAGCTTGTTCTGGGAGTCCATGGCGCCCGTCGACCACGGCCCTCCGGCAGACGCGCTCGCCGAGGTCATCGAGGCGACGTTCGGGTCGATCCGCGAGCTCAAGCGGCAGGTCGGCGCAGCCGGCGCGGCGTGCTTCGGCAGCGGCTGGGCGTGGCTGGTCCACGATGGCACCGGCCTCGCGGTCACCTCCACGGCGAACCAGGATTCGCCGCTGATGCGCGGCCAGACGCCATTGCTCGGCGTGGACGTGTGGGAGCACGCCTACTACCTCAGGTACCAGAACCGGCGCGCTGACTACATCGAGTCCTGGTGGAACGTCGTCGACTGGCAGCGAGTCGCCGGGCGCTATGAGACCGCGACGAGGCGGAACGTCAGAGGAGGTCACCGATGATCAGCACGCAAGCTGCCCCCGACGCACTGCCGGGCACGCTCGTCCCCTTCGACCGCCATTCGCGTGCCCGTCTCGACGGGCACGCCGGCGCTGCCCCGGCCGTCCGGGTGTTGGTGGCCGACGGTCAGGCGCTGGTGCGCGCCGGCTTTCGCGCGCTGCTGCAGGCCGACGGCCAGATCAGCGTGGTCGGCGAGGCATCGACGGGCGAGGAAGCGGTCGCGCTCGCTCGCAGCCTGCGCCCCGACGTCGTGCTCATCGACGCCACGCTGCCGGGCATGGACTGCGTCGAGGCCACCGGCCGGATGCTGGCCGACCCAGGCGTCGCGGTGATACTGCTGACCGCCACCGAACTGGACGAGCGCATCTTCGCGACGTTGCGCGCCGGCGCCCGCGGGCTGCTCCTCAAGGACACCGATCCAGCCGAGCTCGTCCGGGCGATCGAGCTCCTCGCCCGCGGCGACGCGCTGCTGTCGCCGAGCCTCACGCGCCGCCTGATCGCCGAGCTCGCCTCGGTCCCGGACCCTCAGCTGCCGAGCTCCGATCTGCTCGACGAGCTCACCCCCCGCGAACGCGAGGTCGTCGGGCTCGTCGCGCTGGGCCTCAGCAATGCCGACATCGCCGAGCGGCTCGTCATCAGCCCGGCCACGTCCAAGACCCACGTGAGCCGCGCGATGCTCAAGCTCGGCGCCCACGACCGCGCCCAACTCGTCGTGTTCGCCTTCCACGCCGGACTGGCCGTCCCCCGTGCCGAAGCGGCGGCGCCCCAGGCGCTGGCGCTGGGACGGGCGTCATGACCAGATCGTCATCCACTCAGCCCGATGCCAGAACCGCCCTCATCACCGGCGGCGGCACCGGCATCGGCCGCGCGGCGGCCGTGGCCCTCGCATCTGAGGGCTACGAGGTCACGGTCGCCGGTCGGACCGCGGCCACCCTCCAAGAGACCGTCAAGCTCGTGACCGAGACCGGCGGGACGGCCAGGTACGTCATCGCCGACGTCGATGACGAGAACGCCGTCCGCCACGCCGTCGAGGTCGCTGCCGGCGAACCCGCGCAGCTCGACGTCGCGGTCAACAGCGCCGGTGTCGATGGCGGCAACGACTCACACCCGTTCGTCGGCTACCCGGTGCAGACCCTCGACCTGACGCGTGCCACCAACGTGCGCGGCATGTTCTTCTCGATGAACCACGAGCGGGAGATCATGGCCAAGCAGGGCTCCGGCTCGATCGTGAACATCTCCTCGGGCGCTGGCCTGACCGGCGTGCCCGGCTACGCCGGCTATGTCGCTTCCAAGCACGCCGAGATCGGCCTGACCAAACGCGCCGCGCTCGACTACGCCGACCGCGATGTCCGCGTCAACGCCGTCTGCCCCGGCCTTGTCAACACCCCGCTCATCGCCGACATGATCACCGAGAACCCCGAGCACGAGTAGCTCGTGGCCTCCCATCCGCTCGGCCGCATCGCCGAGCCCGAGGACGTCGCCGACGCGATCGTCTGGCTGGCCACCAACAAGTCCAGCTACGTCACCGGCGTCGCCCTGCCGGTCGACGGCGGCTATCTCGCCCGCTGACTCGCCACGCCACCGATCACCAAGAACTCAAGGAGCGCCAACACATGACGCAGCAGACGAACGAACTTCCATCCACGGTCACCATCGGCGGTGACCTGACCGTGGGTCGCATCGGCTACGGCGCCATGCAGCTGACCGGCCCGAAGGTCTGGGGCGAGTACCCCGACCACGACAGGGGCGTCGACCTGTTGCGCGAGGTCGTCAAAGCCGGCGTCACCTTCATCGACACCGCCGATGTCTACGGCCCGCACTCCAACGAGGAGCTCATCCGCGAGGCCCTGCGCCCCTACCCGAACAACCTCGTCATCGCCACCAAGGGCGGCTTCCTTCGCGGCGGCCCCGAGCACAGCGACATGGGCGCGAGCGGCAACAAGTGGTACCTGCGCCAAGCCGCCTACACGAGCATGCGCCGACTCGGGCTCGACCAGATCGACCTCTACTACCTGCACACTCCAGCCTTCACCGACGCGCCGTTCGAGGAAGCGATCCAGACCCTCGCCGGTATGAAGGCTGACGGGCTCATCGGCCACATCGGCCTGTCCAACGTCAGCGCCGACCAGCTGCGCACCGCGATGAGCATCACCGACATCGCCGCCGTCACCGTCCACTACAACGTCGCCGTACGGCTCGGGGCGGCGGTCCGCAAGGTCGCAGAGGAGACCGGCATCGTCTTCTCCCCCTGGCACCCCGCCGCCGTCCCCAACGGCCCCGAAGGCGCGGCGTTTCACGCGGTGATCGACCCGATCGCCGCCGAACACGACGTCACGCCGCAGCAGGTCGCGCTCGCCTGGCAGCTTCACCGCACCACCACTGCGCTCCCGATACCCGGCACCACCAGCGTCCAGCATCTCCATGTAAACCTCGCCGCCGCGAGCCTCAGCCTCACCCAGGCCGAAGTCGACGCGGTCACCGCTCTCGCGCCCGAGGAAGTCTGAGGCAGACAGGGCTGATGCGCAGCGACGCTGTGGCACTGAGCCGGACCCGACGTCGTCGCGCCTCCCCGGCCGTGGGAATCGGGCTTGCTCACCCACGGGCTCGCGCTCCGCGACGCCGCCTAAGCCGCACACCATCGACCCAACCCCAACAAGGGAGCACACCATGCTGAGCAACCACCGTTCCCGCGGTGCGTTGATCACGAGCGCAGCCGTACCCGCGACGCCCGCGTCCACCGTCGCCCCCATTGCGGCGAGTCAAGCCGCGCACGCCGTCGCGCGCCGCCAGCGCTGGACGCTGGGCGTGGTGTGCGCCGCGACGGCGCTGTTGCTGTTCAACGTCACTGCGCCCATCGTCGCGCTGCCGTCCGTCGCAGCCGATCTGCGGCTCTCGTTCACCTCGCAGCAGTGGGTGCTGTCCAGCTACGCGCTCGTGCTGGCGAGCCTGCTGCTCGCGGGTGGCGCGCTGGGCGACCGGTTCGGGCGCAGGCGCCTGTTCCTCGCGGGCCTCGGCGTGTTCGCCGTCGGCTCCGCTGTCGCCGCGCTCGCGGGCTCGGGCGCGGTGTTGATCGTGGGGCGCTCAGTGCAGGGCATCGGTGCGGCAGCGATATTTCCCGCCGGGCTGGCGCTCGTCGCCGCCGAGTTCGACGGCGCGGCACGGGCCCGCGCGATCGGCATCTGGGGTGCCACCGTCTCCGCGGCGATCGCGCTGGGACCGCTCGGCGGCGGCGTGCTTGTGGAGGCGTTGTCCTGGCGTGCGAGCTTTCTCGTAGGGCTCGTCTTGGCCGTGCCGACCGCCGCGACGGCCGCGCGACACGTGCGCGAATCGCGTGCCCTGGACGCACCGGCGCTCGACATCGCGGGGACGGTCGCGCTGACCGCGGCGATGTTCCTGTCGGTCTTCGCGTTGCTCGAGGGCAACCAGCGCGGCTGGGGCTCGGCGCTGGTCGTGGGCGCCGCGCTGGGCGCGGCCGCGGCGTTCGCCGTGTTCGTCGTCGTCGAGCACCGCGTGGCCCAGCCGCTGATCGCGCCTGCGCTGATGCGCAACCGGACGTTCGCCGCGGCGACGCTCGTCGCGCTCGTGTTCGCCGCGTGTGCCTTCGGCCCGCTCGCCTTCATCACCCAGCTGCTGATCCGGGTGCTGCACGGCTCGCCGATCACCGCGGGCGCCGAGCTCCTGCCGTACGCCGCGGCGTCGTTCGCCGTCTCGCTGCTGGCCGCGCAGGTCGCCGCGCGCTTCGGCGTCCGGGTCACGCTGGCCGGCGGCCTGCTGCTGTGTGCCGGTGGGCTGGTCGCGATGCACGGCGTCGACCCGCACGGCTCGTGGACCCACCTGATCCCCGGGCTGGTGGTCTGGGGCGCCGGCTCTGGCCTGGTCAACCCGACGGTGACGGTCGCCGCACTCGCCGTGGTGCCGCCGCGCCAGAGCGGTATGGCCTCCGGCGTCAACAACACCGCACGCCAGCTCGGCATCGCCGCCGGGATCGCGGCGTTCGGAGCGCTCGTCCAGTCGCGCACCACCGCCGCGATCGCCGCCGGCAAGCCGTTTGCCGTCGCGTACGTGCACGGCGTCGACGCGATGCTGCTGGTCGCCGGCGCCATCGCCGCCGCCGGCGCGCTCACCGTCGTCGCCTTGGTCAGGACTCGCTGACCGGCAGATCTATTCGGCGCCACAACCACGAAGGGAACTCCAGATGAGCGCACGACTCGAGCGCAAGACCGCGCTCGTTACCGGAGCTACCAGCAACATCGGCCGCGCGATCGCGACCGCGTTCGCGGCCGAAGGGGCGCACGTCATCGTCAGCGGACGCAGCCCCCAGCGCGGCGCCGAGGTCGTCGAGCAGATCCACGCGGCTGGCGGACACGCCGACTTCATCGCCGCGGACCTCGACGGCTCCGCGCGCGCGTCCCTGGGCCTCGCTGCCGATGCCACCCGGGCGCTCGGCGGACGGATCGACGTGCTCGTCAACAACGCGGGGATCTTTCCTGGCTCGACCACGTCGACCGTCGACGAAGCGATGTTCGACGAGGTCTACGCGGTCAACGTCAAGGCGCCGTTCTTCCTCACCGCTGCGATCGCGCCCGAGATGACCGCGCGCGGATCGGGATCGATCATCAACCTCGGCTCCTGGGTGGCCCGACTGGGAATCCCCGTAGGCGCGCTGTACGCATCGACGAAAGGTGCGATGGAGACGCTGACCCGGGCCTGGGCCGCGGAGTTCGGGTCGCCCGGCGTGCGCGTCAACGCGATCTCTCCCGGGGTCGTGCGGACCCCGATCGACAACGATCCCGCCGCCGCAATGATGAACGGCACCCCGTACGGGAGGTTCGGCACGCCGGACGCGATCGCACACGCAGCGGTATACCTCGCCTCCGACGAATCGCAGTTCGTCAACGGCAGCGTCATCGACGTCGACGGCGGCCGCGGGAGCGTCGCCGTCATCGCCGCCGCATAACCGCGATCGGCGACCCGTCGACAGGCCCTCGCGATGGGGCAGCCCATACTGCGCTGATACTGCGAGCGGTGCCCAAACAGGCCCAGAGGCGATGACGTACGACAGCCTGACCGCCCTCGCTCGCACGCACGAAACCGCTGCAGATCGGCTCCGTGAGCCATTCTCCGCCTCGTCCCGCCGAAGGGCTGCAAACCCTTACCATGGAAGTGCTCTACCAACTGAGCTAAGAGGGCGCTGCGCGCAAGCGTAGCCCAAGCGGGCGGGAGCCGAGACGCGGTCAGGCGGTGGGCAGGCGCGCCTCGACGACGACCTCGACGTCGTCGCGCACCTTCAGCGCTCCCATCAGGCCGCGATAGGGCTTGATGCCCCATTCGCTCTGGACGAGCGAGATCGTCCCGGTGATCGTCCCGTCGGCTCCCTCGTCGAGCGTCATCGACACGGGCCGGGTGCTGCCGCCCATCGTCAGGTCGCCGTCGACCACGAGGCGTCCGCCCTCCGAGCGGGCGCCCGTCGACACGAACGAGATCGGCTGGCCGCGGAGCACCTTCTCGTCGATGTTCTTGCGGATCTCGACGCGGTCCTTGTCGGTCAGCGGCTTGACACCCCGCTCGCCCGAGCGGACCTCCAGCGAGCGCGGGTCCGCGGTCAGCGAGATCGACGGCGTGTCGCCGCCGGAGACCGTCGCCTCCCAGCGCGTCACCTCGATCACGAGGTCGTGGCCGACCTTCGCCGCCATCCCCTCGCGGTACGTCTTGACGAGCATCCTCCCGTTGTCCGGGCCGGCCTTGTGCGTCCCTGCGGCGATGGTCATTCCGCCACGCTACCGGGCGCGGGTAGGCTCCCGCACCAGGTGCCCGTCGACGTCGTCTTCCGCATCGAGCAGCCGCACCGCACGGGCATGCTGGCGCGGGTCTGCCGGGCGATCGCCGACGGCGACGGCCTGATCGGCGACATCACGACCGTCTCGATCGGCGCCGAGCGCTCGATCCGCGACATCAGCGTCGAGCTGCGCGAGCCCGACCAGGCCGAGCGCCTCGCCGAGATCCTCGCCTCGCTCGACGAGGTCCGCGTCCTCGGCCACCACGACCGCGCCCTGGCGCGCCACGAGGGCGGCAAGCTCAAGGTCGTCCCGCGCGTCCCGGTCAACACCCTCCAGGACCTGCGCGACGTCTACACGCCGGGCGTCGCGCGCGTCGCGCAGGCGATCGCCGACGACCCGCAGCTCGCGCTGCGCTACACGGCCATCGGCCGCACCGTCGCCATCTGCACGAACGGGACGCGCGTCCTCGGGCTCGGCGCGATCGGCCCGGTGGCCGCCATGCCGGTCATGGAGGGCAAGGCGCTCCTCTACAGCGGGTTCGCCGACCTCGACGCCGTCCCGATCCTCGTGACCGAGACCGTCCCGGAGGCCTTCGTCCAGGCCGTCCTGCGCATCGCCCCGACCTTCGGCGCGATCCACCTCGAGGACATCCAGGTCCCCGAGTGCTTCGAGATCGAGACCCAGCTCGCAGCCGCGCTGGACGTGCCGGTCATGCAGAACGACGTCCACGGCACCGCCGTGGCCACGCTCGCGGCGATGCTCGCCGCCTGCCGGCAGCTCGGCCGCCGGCTCGAGACGCAGATCGTCGGCCAGATCGGCCTCGGGGCCGGCGGGCTCGGGATCGCGCGGCTCGTCACCGAGGCCCGTGCCCGCGCCGTCCTGGCCACAGACCCCGACATCGCCGCCCAGACCCACGCCGCGGCGCTCGGCCACGACGTCGTCGGCTTCGACGAGCTGATGGCGCGCGCCGACATCGTCGTCGCGTCGACCGGCGTCCCCGGGCTGATCGGCTCCGAGCAGGTCCGCGACGGCCAGGTCATCCTCGCCCTCAGCAACCCCGATCCCGAGATCCTCCCGAGCGTCGCCCTGCGCGCCGGCGCCGCCTTCGCGGCCGACGGCGCCGCCGTCAACGATGCGCTCGCGTTCCCCGGCCTGTTCCGCGGCGCGCTGGCCTGCGGCGCCCGGCGGATCTCGACGCGCATGAAGCTCGCCGCCGCCGACGCGATCGCGCAGCTCACGCACGAGAGCGACCTCGTCCCCGATCCCCTCGATCGCAACCTGCACCGCGCCGTCGCCGCCGCCGTCACCGAGGCGGCCCGCGACGAGGGCCTCGAGCGCCCCGACCGCATCCCCGCGGGGCTCGGGTGAGCGCCGACCACCAGGCGGGCGCCCACTTCCACCCCGGGAGCCTCAACCCGGCGCTCGAGGACGCGCGCTTCTGCCCGCGCTGCGGCGCCACCCCGCGGATCGACTTCCCGCGATCGCTGCAGTGCGACGCGTGCGGCTACGCCTCGTTCTTCAACCCCAAGCCCGTCGCCTGCGCCGTCCCGCGCGAGACCGACGGCCGCATCTGGCTGCTCAAGCGCGGCTTCGACCCGTCCGCCGGGCGCTGGACGTTCCCCGGCGGCTTCGTCGACCTCGGCGAGTCGGTCGAGGAGGCAGCGCGCCGCGAGGCGCGCGAGGAGCTCGAGATCGACGTCGAGCTGCGCGGGCTGATCGGCGTCTACTCGCGCGCTCAGGACCGCGTCGTCCTCGTCGTCTACGACGCGGTCCCGCACGGAGCGCCGCGCACGACCCCCGAGGCGACCGAAGTCCGCGCCTTCGCGCCCGCTGAGCTGCCGTGGGACGAGATGGCGTTCTGGTCGACGACACAGGCCCTCCGCGACCTGCTCGCCGGCGGGAGCCGGGCCTGACCGTGCGCGCCGCCCTCGTCCGCTCCTCGTCCGAGCCGCCCGCGATCGTCGAGCGGCCCGTCCCCGAGCGCCGGCGCGGCGAGGCGCTCGTGCGCGTCCTGGCGGCGAGCCTCAACCCGGTCGAGCGCCACATCTGGGCCGGGCGGTTCTTCGACGGGCCGCCGTCGTTCCCGTACGTCCCCGGGCTGGAGGGCGTCGGCGTGGTCGAGGAGGGCGACGCGCTCGCGCCCGGCACGCGCGTGCGCGTCGAGGTCGTCCACCCCGGCTACGGCCGCGACGGCGTCCTCTCCGAGCTCGCCGTCCTGCCCGAGACGCCCGACGAGGCCGACCGCGCCTCGCAGGCGATGGCCTTTCCGGTCGCCGACGGCGTCGACGACCTCACGGCCGTCGCGCTCGGCTCCTCGGGCTACACCGCGCTGATGGTCCTCGAGCGGGCCGTCGCCGCCGGCGCGCGGCTCGAGGGCGCCCACGTCCTCGTCCTTGCCGGCACCGGCGTCGTCGGCTCCTGCCTGCTGCAGCTCGCCCGCGAGCAGGGCGCGGCGCGCGTCGCCGTGGCCGGGCGCAACCTCAGGCGGCTGACCCGCGCCCGCGAGCTCGGCGCCGACGCGACGGTCCATCTGGAGGACGGCCTCACCGTCGACGACCTGCGCGAGCGCTTCGTCGACGCCGCGGGCGCCCGCCTCGACCTCGTCGTCGAGCCGCTGTGGGGCGATCCGGCGCGCGCGGCGATGGAGGCGCTCACGGCGAACGGCGTGCTCGTCAACTACGGCCACGTGGCCTCGCCGACCGCTGAGCTCATGTCGCTGCCGCTGCGCAACGGGCGCATCACGCTGGTGGGCCACTCCGGCGCGTGGACGACCGCGGCCGAGCGACGCTCCGCCTACGAGCGCGTGCACGCCCTCGCGGCCGCCGGGCGGCTCGTCGTCGACGCCGACGAGCTGTCGCTCGACGACCTGGCGGGCGGCTGGGAGCGGCTCGGCGCCTCGGCGGGCGCCAAGCTCGTCGTGCGGCTCTAGCGAGCGGCCTGCTCGGCCTCGGCCGCCGTCCGATCCTGGGCGGTGACCGTCGTCACCGGCAGCCCGAGGCCCGCGACCTTGCTCGGAAGGTCGAGCTTCAGCCACTTCGACACCCGCGCGGGCAGCGTCGAGAGGATCACCTCGTCGAAGCCGTGGACGTTGATCGCGTCCTGAATCGCGTTCATCGGCGACGGGTCGCCGACCATCGACCCCACCTTCTGGCCCGTCGCGTCCTCGAGCAGCGGGAGCGCGAGCGCGAGCACCTGCTGGGCCTCGCCCTCCTCCTGGTCCTCGGGGTCGACGAGCGCGTGCAGGCCGTGCGCGGCGTTGGGCACGAGCAGCGTGAACGCCGCCGGCCCCTGCTGCGCCCGGGCCCGTACCGCCTCCAGCAGCGCGGGTGTGGCCGCGGTCTTGTGGGCGACGATGAGGACGCGCGCTGGCGCAGCGGACTGCATGCCGGGTCTCCCTTCCACGAATGCCGGACTACGCCGGATGCTACGCTCCCGACAATTCACTTGAGTCCAAGCCTTTGGAGCAAGCAGTATGTCCGAGCAATCACCCGCCACCGTCCTCGTCGACGACGTCATCCGCGCCGCGGCGCACCTCGAGCCCGAGCTCGAGGAGGCGCTGGCCGAGCACGGCCTGACCCGCCCCAGCTACCTCGTCCTGCTCGCGCTGCACGGCGCCGAGGGCTCCGCGCTCTCCCAGCGCGACCTCATGGCCAGCGTCCAGCGCACGAGCGGGACGCTCGAGCGTCCGCCTCGCCCGCCTCGAGCGCGCCGGGCTCGTCTCGCGCGAGCGCGACCCGGACGACCGCCGCGGCGCGGTGGTCACCCTCACCGACCGCGGCCGCCGGCGCGTCGAGGCCGCGCGCCCGGCGTATGAGGAGACGGCCGCGCGTCTGGCCGCCGGGCTCCCCGACGGCGACCGCACCGTCTTCGCCGACGCCCTCGGCCGCTGGCTGGGCTTCTTCGAACCCGACGATCGCGTCGCCCCGCGGCTCGGGGTCGCCGTCGCGCCCGCCGTCGTCGCACAGCGCATGCGCCGCGCCGTCGGCCTGCCCGACCGTCACGGCGTGCTCGTCCTGCGGGTGAAGCGCAACAGCGCGGCGGACGTCGCCGGCCTGGCCCGCGGCGACCTGCTCGTCGGCGCAGCCGGCGCCGACGTCCACACGATCGGCGACCTTCACCGTGCGCTCGCCCACGCGGCCGACACGCTCGCCCTCGACGTCGTCCGCGGCGTCGACGAGCGAGCGGTCGAGATCCCGCTGGCCGCCGCGAAGCCCTGAGTCAGCCGCGCCCGGCGAACGGCATGCGCGTGGCCATGACCGTCATCGCCGGGACGCTGACGTCGAAGGGCAGCTCGGCCATGTAGCGGACGGCGTCGGCGACGTGGTCGACGTCGATCGACGGCTCCGGGCCGAGGTTCGCGGTCAGCGGCGTCGCGGCATTGCCGACGTCGATGTGCCCGCACGCCACGCCGCGATCCCGTCCCTCGAGCGCGATCGCGCGCGTGAGCCCGGTGATCGCGTGCTTCGTCGCCGTGTAGGCGACGGCGTTCGGGCGGGGCACCTGCGCCGACAGCGAGCCGTTGTTGATGATCCGCCCGCCGGGCGGGTCCTGGGCGGCCATCACCCGCATCGCCTCGCGCGCGCAGAGGAACGCGCCGGTCAGGTTCGTGGCGACGGCCGCGTTCCACTCCTCGAGCGCGACCTCCTCGATCGGCACCCGTGGTCCGAACACGCCGGCGTTGTTGAAGAGCACGTCGACGCGGCCGTGCTCGCGCACGGCGGCCGCGAACAGCGCCCGCACCGACGCCTCGTCGGTGACGTCGGTCACCACGGGCGTGGAGCGCGCCGAGGGACCCAGCGCGGCGCGCGTCTCCTCGAGCGCCTCGGCGCGGCGCCCGGCGAGGACGACGGCGAAGCCCGCCTCGGCGAGCGCGACGGCGGAGGCGCGCCCGATGCCCGACCCCGCCCCGGTGATGACGGCGACGCGCGTCATGTGCGCGCGCGATCAGCCGATCTTCTTGAGATCCACCTCGAACACCAGCGCGGCGTTCGCGGGGATCGTCGGCGGCTGGCCCTGCTCGCCGTAGGCGAGGTCCGCGGGGATGGTCAGCTTGCGCCGGCCGCCGACCTTCATGCCGACCAGGCCCTGGTCCCAGCCCTGGATGACCTGGCCGGAGCCGAGCTGGAACTCGAACGGCTTCTTGTCGTTGTCCCACGAGGCGTCGAACTGCTTGCCGTTCGAGAACAGGACGCCGACGTACTGCACGGAGATCTGGTCGCCGCTCTTGGCCGCGGCGCCGTCGCCCTCGATCAGGTCCTGGACCTTGAGCTCCGTCGGCGCCGAGCCCGTCGAGGGCGGGATCTTCGGCTTCGTGTCGATGTCGCTCTCGCCGGACGTCGGCTCGAGCTTCGTCGCCGTCGGCGCAGGCGTATCCGCCGCCGTCGTCTGGGTCGACGCCTGCTTCTCGGCCTGGGCCGCGTAGCGGTCGGCGGCGCTCTCCTCGGCGTCGGAGCCGCATGCGGACACCGCCAGCGCGACGGCCACCGCGGCCGGTACGGCGAGCGCCTTGACTCTCGGCACGATCACGCGCGGCAGGGTAGCGGACGCCGGTGCGCCCTGATCCACCGCGAACGCGCGCGATCCGGTGGGCGACGGGCGCCGTATGCGTCGTGATCCCAACGACAGGAGGCCATCATGGCCAGACACCGGCTCGGCGTCACGCTGTTCCTGCTCGCCGCGTTCGCATCGTTCCTGCTCTCGATCGGCCTGTGGTTCAGCGACAACCGCGACGAGGGCGTGTTCGTGGGCCTGTGGGTGCCGTCGATCCTCGCGGCGGGCGCCTTCTGGCTCAGCGCGGTGCGCCGAGCATGACCGGCCTCGAGGTGCTCCTCGCCCTCGCGGGCGCCGCCGTGACTGTGCTCGTGATCGCCGGGATGATCCTTCTCACGCCGCGCGGCGCGGTCGACGTCCATGGCACCTCGGTGGCCGAGAAGGACGCCGAGCGCGACCGGGCGTCCGGCGTCGCCACTTCGCGATGATGGACCCATGACCTACCTCGCCGCAGACGATCGCTACGAGCAGATGCCCTACCGCCACACCGGCCGATGGGGGCTCAAGCTGCCCGCCGTCTCGCTCGGCCTGTGGCACAACTTCGGCGACGACAAGCCGCTCGAGAACCAGCGCGCGGTCCTGCGCCGTGCCTTCGACCTGGGCGTCACCCACTTCGACCTCGCCAACAACTACGGCCCGCCCTACGGGTCGGCCGAGACGAACTTCGGCCGCCACATGCGCGACGACTTCGCGCCCGTACCGCGACGAGCTGATCATCTCCAGCAAGGCGGGCTGGGACATGTGGGACGGGCCGTACGGCATCGGCGGCACGCGCAAGTACCTGCACGCGAGCCTCGACCAGAGCCTGAAGCGAATGGGCCTGGACTACGTCGACATCTTCTACTCGCACCGCTTCGACCCGGACACGCCGCTGGAGGAGACGATGGGCGCCCTGGACGCCGTCGTGCGCCAGGGCAAGGCGCTGTACATCGGCATCTCCTCCTACTCGGCCGAGCGCACCGAGGAGGCGATCGCGATCCTGCGCGACCTCGGCACCCCGCTGCTGATCCACCAGCCCAACTACTCGATGCTCAACCGCTGGATCGAGCCGGACCTGCTGAACGTGCTCGGCGAGCACGGCGTCGGCTGCATCGCCTTCTCGCCGCTGGCCCAGGGCATGCTCACCGACCGCTACCTGGACGGGATCCCCGAGGACTCACGCGCCGCCCAGCACAAGTCGCTGGACACCGGCATGCTCAGCGACGAGAACCTCGAGCGGATCCGCGCGCTGAACGAGATCGCCCGCGAGCGCGGGCAGACGCTGGCCCAGATGGCGATCGCCTGGACGCTGCGCGACCCGCGCGTCACCTCCGCGCTGATCGGCGCCTCGAGCGTCGCGCAGCTCGAGGACAGCCTCGGCGCGGTGCGCTACCTCGACTTCAGCGAGGAGGAGCTGGCCCGCATCGAGCCGCTCGCCGTCGACGGCGGGGTCGACCTGTGGAAGAAGCCGGCCACCGCGTGACCGGCGGCCGCATCCATGGCGGGGGAAGGATTCGAACCTTCGAAGGCTGAGCCACCTGATTTACAGTCAGGCCCCTTTGACCGCTCGGGAACCCCGCCCGGGCGCGTGACAGGGTAGCGATCGCGGAGCCACCGAGTGGTGGCGCCGCGACCTCTCTGGACCCTCAGCTCGCGTCGCGGAGGCGCTGCGCCTCGGGCAGCGACTCCAGCTTCTTCAGCGTGTGGTTCTCGATCTGGCGGATGCGCTCGCGCGTGACGTTGAACGCGCGCCCGACCTCCTCCAGCGTGCGGGGCCGGCCGCCGGTGAGCCCGAAGCGCATCTCGATGACCTCGCGCTCGCGCTGCGGCAGCGCCGCCAGCGCGCGGTGGACGTTCTCCTTGCGCAGGTTCTCCGAGGCGATCTCGAACGGCGACTCGGCCGTCTGGTCCTCGACGAAGTCGCCCAGCTCGCTCTCGTCCTCCTCGCCGATCGGCTTCTCGAGCGAGATCGGCTGCTGGGACATGCGCAGGATGTCGCGCACCTCGCGCTGCGTGCACTCGAGCTCCTTGGCGATCTCCTCCGGCGTCGGCTCGCGGCCGAGCGACTGGACGAGCTGGCGCTCGACGTGGACGACCTTGTTGAGCTTCTCGACCATGTGCACCGGGATGCGGATGGTCCGGCCCTTGTCGGCGATCGCGCGCGTCACGGCCTGGCGGATCCACCAGGTCGCGTACGTGGAGAACTTGTATCCGCGCCGGTAGTCGAACTTCTCGACGGCGCGGATCAGGCCGAGCGATCCCTCCTGGATGAGGTCCAGGAACGTCAGCCCGCGGCCGAGGTAGCCCTTGGCGATGGAGACGACGAGGCGCAGGTTCGCCTCGACCATCTGCGTCTTGGCCTGCATGTCGCCGCGCTCGATGCGCTTGGCGAGCTCGACCTCCTGCTGCGCGGTCAGCAGCGGCACGCGGCCGATGGAGCGCAGGTACAGGCGCAGCGAGTCGAGGCTCGGCTCGACCGTGAGGTCGATCTCCGGCTTCTTCGGCGTCTCGGAGCTCGCCTTGGAGCGCGCCTCGGCGGCGGCCTCGACCTTCTGGCCCTCGGACGTCGCGGGCCGCCCGTCGGAGCCGACGATGTCGATGCCCTGCTCCTCCAGGTGACTGTGCAGCTCCTGGACCTGCTCCTTGGTGACCTCGACCTCTTCGAGTGTGGCCGCGATCTGCTCGAAGGTCAGGAACCCCCGTTCCTGGCCCTCAGCGACAAGCTGACGCAGGTCGTCCATCTCCCAGATGGGCGCCTCGTCAGCAAGAAGAACCTCTGTCTTCGAGCTCAACTTCCCCAAAAACCCCTCGTTATGGGGACGCAGCGGCCCGACCCGGCCGTCCGCATCCGTTCTCCCTCTCCGTTGTGGGTGCGCCTGAGGCGCGTCGCGACACCTGTCGCGAGGGGCTGAGCCGTGAATTCCTCCTGCACGGGGGCGGGAGGGGCTGTCAGCCGAGTGCTGGTGAGTGATAGCACAAGCTGGGGGGATCTCCAACGGGGCAGCCCGGCTATTCACATCGCTACTCTCCCCCGAGCTATGGCCTCGACACGCACCACGACCCCCGACGTTCAGGCCTCCGCCCCGACGGTCCACGTCTCGCTCTCGCGCGTCGGCGTGACCGGCGTCGAGAAGATCATCCGCATCGCGGGCAACGACGGGCGCCCGCTGCTGTTCTCGGCCAAGCTCGAATGCTTCGTCGATCTCGGGCCGAAGCAGAAGGGCGCGCACATGTCGCGCTTCGAGGAAGTCGTCAACGACGTCATCGGCGAGGTCATCGTCAACCGCACCGGTTTCAAGGCCGAGGAGCTCGCCCGGCTCATCGCCGAGCAGGTCCGCGAGCGCCAGGACGCGCTGCGCGCCGAGGTGACGATCGCCGCCCGCTACCCGGAGCACAAGCCGGCCCCGGTGTCGGGCATCAAGACGCAGGAGATCTACACGCTGTTCGGCTCCGCCGCGTCGTCGGAGAAGGGCACCCGCCGCCTCGTCGGCGTCGCCGCCCAGGGCATGACGGCGTGCCCGTGCGCGCAGCAGATCGTCGCCGGCCACGCCCGCGAGCGCCTCAGCGGCGACGGCTTCACCGACGACGAGATCGAGCGCATCTTCGACGCCGTCCCGGTGGCCACGCACAACCAGCGCGGCCTGGGCACGCTGCACATCGGCTGCCCCGAGGGCTGCGACACCGAGCTCGAGGCCTCGACGCTGCTGGAGATCGTCGAGGACTCGATGTCGAGCGAGATCTACGAGCTCATGAAGCGCTCCGACGAGGGCGCCGTCGTCGAGAAGGCCCATCGCCGACCGCGCTTCGTCGAGGACTGCGTGCGCGAGATGATCCGCGGCGTCGTCGATCGCTTCGAGGAGCTGCCGGACGAGACGTTCATCTCCGCGCGCCAGGAGAACCTCGAGACGATCCACCAGCACAACGTCGTCGCCGAGCGCTTCGGGATGCTCGGCGAGCTGCGTCACGAGATCGGCTCGGGCGACCACATCGCGCATCACACGTCGATGCGCGAGTGGCTGGACGCCGCCGGCCGCTGAGGCAGTGCTGCTGCTCGGCGCGAGCGACGTCGAGCGGCTGCTCGACGTCGACGCGCTGATCGACGCCCTGGCCGCGGCGATGGCCGACCTCAGCGCCGGGCACGCCTCCGCCCCGCCGCGGATCGCCGTTCACGTCGGCGAGCGCGACGGCCTCCTCGCCGCGATGCCCGGCCACGTGCCCTCCGCGGGCGCGCTGACGACCAAGCTCGTGGCGCTCTTCCCGCACAACGCCGAGCACGGGATCCCGACACACCAGGCGCTGATCGCCGTCTTCGATCCGGAGACGGGCACACCGACGGCGGTCATGGACGGCACCTACGTCACCGCGATCCGGACCGGCGCCGGGTCGGCGCTGTCGGCGCGCCTGCTCGCGCGCGAGGACGCCGACACGCTGGCGATCCTCGGCACCGGTGTGCAGGCGCGCTCGCACGCGCGGGCGGTCACCCGCGTGCGGCCGATCCGCGAGGTCCGCGTCGCCGGGCGCGATCTCGCCCGGGCGCGCGCGTTCGCCGACGAGCTGGCGGGCGAGCTCGGGCTCGAGGTGCGCGCCGTCGCGACCTACGCCGAGGCGCTCGCGGGCGCCGGCATCGCCTGCGCCACGACCCACGCCGACGAGCCTGTGGTGCGCCGCGAGTGGCTCGACCCCGGCACGCACGTCACCTCGGTCGGCTTCAACCCGGCCGGGCGCGAGGTCGACGACGCGACGGTCGCCGGCGCGCTCGTCTGCGTCGAGTCGCGCGAGGCGGTGCTGTCCCCGCCTCCCGCCGGCAGCACCGACCTGCTCGACCCGATCGCCCGCGGCGTGATCACCGCCGACCACATCCACGCCGAGCTCGGCGAGCTCGTGAGCGGCACGAGGCCGGGGCGCACGAGCGACGAGCAGATCACGCTCTACAAGTCGGTCGGCGTCGCCGTCCAGGACGCCGCGGCCGCCGCGCTCGTGCTCGACGCCGCGCGCGCGGCCGGCGCCGGCGTCGAGTTCGATCTCTAGATCACGTCGGGCGGGCCCGGCGAGGAGCGGGTCACGCCGATGCTCGCCGTCACGACGAGCGCGATGGCGGCGATCTCGCGGGCGCCGAGGCGCTGACCGAGGACGACGAAGCCGGCCACGGCGGCGAACGCCGGGTCGAGGCTCATGAGCACGCCGAAGACGTTGGCGGGCAGCCGCCGCAGCGCCTCGACCTCGAGCGTGTAGGGGATGACCGACGACATGAGCGCGACGAGCGCACCGACGAGCAGCGCCTCGGTGCCGAGCAGGTCGGCCCCGCCGTCGACCAGCCCCGGCCCGAGCGGCACGAGCACGGCCACGACGGAGGCCATGGCCAGCGCCGTGCTGCCGCGGAACAGCTCACCGGTGCGCTGCGCGAGCAGGATGTACGACGCCCACGCGGCGGCCGCCGCGAACACGAACGCGAGCCCGACGGGGTCGACGCCGCCGGCGCTGAACGGGTCGGCGAGCAGCAGGATCCCCGCGGCCGCGAGCACCACCCAGAGCAGGTCCAGGCGGCGGCGCGAGAAGGCGACCGCGACGCTCATCGGCCCGACGAACTCGATCGTCACCGCGACGCCGAGCGGGATCCGGTCGAGCGCCTCGTAGAAGCACAGGTTCATCACGCCGAGCGCGAGGCCGAAGGCGAGCACGAGCTTCAGCGAGCCGGGCGGGTGACCGCGCAGCCGCGGGCGCCACAGCGCCGCGAGGATGAGCGCGGCGAAGGCGAGGCGCAGCAGCGCCGCGCCGGCCGGGCCGACGTCGTCGAACAGCGTCGCGGCGACCGCGCCGCCGAACTGCACCGAGGTCGCCGCGGTGAGGACGAGCAGCGGCGCCGGGATCGGGTCGAGCGCGGCGATCCCGCCCTCGCCGGGGGGCGCTACGGCTTCAGGCGGTGCCCGGTCCGGAACAGCCATGCGCTCCATGCGACGACCGCGGCGGCGAGCGCGCCGGTGACCAGCAGCGACAGGACCACGGAGACGTCGCTCGTCCCCAGGAACCCGTAGCGCACCGCGTTGAGGAGGTAGAAGATCGGGTTGAGGTGGCTCAGCTCGTGCCAGGGCGAGGGCAGCACGTCGACCGAGTAGAAGACGCCGCCCAGGAACGACAGCGGCAGGATCACGATGTTCGTCACGAACGCCGTGTGATCCCAGCTGTTGGCGTAGATGCCGACGACGACGCCGAACGACGAGAACAGCACGAGCACGAGCGCCAGCGCGACCGCCAGCACGAGCGGCTCGCGCACGGGCACGTCGACGAAGGGCACGATGCAGACGAGCAGTCCGCCGCCGATGAGCAGCGCCCGCACGACGCCGCCCAGCGACAGCGCCAGGTTGACCTCCCAGCCGCGCATCGGCGCCGCGAGCACGTCGTTGAGGTAGCGGTCGAAGCGCGCCTGGAAGACGGACGCCGAGTTGTTGGCGTAGGTGGCCTGGATCATCGCCATGGTGACGAGGCCGGGCACGATGAAGACCTCGTAGGGCACGCCGTCGATGTTGTGGATCCGCGACCCGAGCGAGAGCCCGAAGACGAGGATGAAGAGCAGCGAGGAGAGGATCGGCGCGACGACGGTCTGCGTCCACAGCTTCAGCACGCGGTGCGTCTCGCGCGCGGACAGCCACAGCAGGCCGCGGTGGCGCTCGGCGAGGGCGTTCACGACGCCATCGCCTTGACGTAGACGCCGGCCAGCGAGTCGGCCGCCCATGCCTCGCGCAGGTTCGCCGAGCTGTCGCGCGCGAGCAGCCGGCCGCCGCGGATCAGCGCGATCTCCTCGCACAGCTCCTCGGCCTCCTCGAGGTAGTGCGTGGTGAGCAGGATCGTCGTGCCCATCTCGTGCAGGCGGCGGATGTAGGCCCACAGCTCGAGGCGCAGCTCGTAGTCGACGCCGGCCGTCGGCTCGTCGAGGATCACCAGGCGCGGCTCGTGCATCAGCGCGCGGGCGAGGAGCAGGCGCCGGCGCATCCCGCCGCTGAGCATCGGGGCGCGCACGGCGGCCTTCGCGCGCAGGTCGAAGACGTCGATCATCTCGCTCGCCCGCCGGCGCGCGTCCGCGCGGCTCATCCCGTAGTAGCCGCCGTGGTAGAGGAGCGTCTCCTCGACGGTCAGGAAGCGGTCGAGGTTGACGTCCTGCTCGGCGAGGCCGATCGAGCCGCGCGCGGCCTTCGTGTCGTGCCGCTCGCCGAACACCCGGATCTCGCCGTCGCTGACGCGGATCAGGTTGCAGACCGCGCTGATCAGCGTCGTCTTGCCCGCGCCGTTGGGCCCGAGCAGCCCGAAGAAGGCGCCGGCCGGCACGTCGAGGTCGAAGCCGTCGAGGGCCAGGAAGCCGTTGTCGTAGCGCTTGGTCAGGCGCGAGAGGGAGAGGGCGGGTCGGTCCATTCGCCGGTCCACGGTACTTGCCGACCTAGGATGTTGCGCATGCAAGAACGTCAACTGGGAACCCAGGGACTCTCCGTCCCGGCCCTCGGGCTCGGCTGCATGGGCATGTCCGAGTTCTACGGCCGGGGCGACGACTCCGAGTCGACCGCGACCATCCACCGCGCCCTCGAGCTCGGCGTGCGGATGCTCGACACCTCCGACATCTACGGGCCGTACACGAACGAGGAGCTCGTCGGGCGGGCGATCGCCGGCCGCCGTGACGAGGTCGTGCTGGCCACGAAGTTCGGCATCGTCCGCGATCCGTCGGACCCGACCGCGCGCGGCGTGGACGGCCGCCCCGACTACGTCCGCCGCTCGATCGAGGGCTCGCTGCAGCGCCTTGGCGTCGACCACGTCGACCTCTACTACCAGCACCGCGTCGACCCCGGCACGCCGATCGAGGAGACCGTCGGCGCGATGGCCGAGCTCGTCGCCGAGGGCAAGGTGCGCTTCCTCGGCCTCAGCGAGGCGGGGCCGGACACGGTCCGCCGCGCGCACGCCGTGCACCCGATCAGCGCGCTGCAGACGGAGTACTCGCTGTGGTCGCGCGACATCGAGGACGCCATCCTCCCGACCATCCGCGAGCTCGGCATCGGGCTCGTCGCCTACTCGCCGCTCGGGCGCGGGATGCTGTCGGGCGCGATCCGGTCGGTCGACGACCTCGCCGAGGACGACTTCCGGCGCAGCTCGCCGCGCTTCTCGGGCGAGAACTTCGAGCGCAACCTCGACCTGGTCGCACGCATCGAGGAGCTCGCGCAGGACAAGGGCATCACGCCCGGCCAGCTCGCGCTGGCGTGGATCCTGCACCGGGGCGAGGACATCGTCCCGATCCCCGGCACGAAGCGCCGCAGCTATCTCGAGGAGAACGTCGCCGCCGCCGCCGTCGAGCTCAGCGCGGCCGATCTCGACGAGATCGCCTCGGCGCTCCCGCAGCCCGCGGGCGAGCGCTATTCGGAGGCGAGCATGCGCGCGCTCGGACGCTGAGCGCGCAGCACGAGAGGCACGGAACGGGCAGTCGCTAGCCTGCTCGGTCATGCCTCTCGTGCCGACCGTCATCGAACGCAGCGCGCGCGGTGAGCGCGAGTACGACATCTTCTCGCGGCTCCTGAACGAGCGCATCGTCTTCCTCGGCCAGGCCGTCGACGACCAGGTCGCCAACCTGATCGTCGCCCAGCTGCTGCATCTCGAGTCGGTCGACCCCGACAAGGACATCTCGATCTACATCAACTCGCCCGGCGGGTCGATCTACGCCGGGCTGGCGATCTACGACACGATGCAGTTCATCAGGCCCGACGTGTCGACGATCTGCTGCGGGATCGCGATGTCGATGGGCTCGCTGCTGCTGGCCGGGGGCGCGGCGGGCAAGCGCATGTCGCTGCCCAACAGCCGCATCCTCATCCACCAGCCGTCCGCGGGATTCGAGGGGCAGTCGACGGACATCGAGATCCACGCCCGCGAGATCATGAAGACGCGGGGCCGGATCGACGAGATCTACGCGCACCACACGGGCAAGCCGGTCGAGGAGGTCCACCGCGACATGGAGCGCGACCGCTTCTTCACACCCGAGCAGGCCAAGGAGTACAGCCTGATCGACCGCGTGATCGAGCACCGCTGGACCGCGTGAGCGCGCTCGGGCGCACCGAGCGAAGCGTCATCGGCGGCGTCGCCGTCTTCACCGTCCTGGCCGGCGTCGGCCACTACGCGGGCTGGGGCTCGATCCTCGCCTTCGTGTTCGCCACCATCGCCCTGGCCGGCCTGGCCCACGTCGTCAGCGTCGGCGTCGAGAGCGTCGGCGAGCTGCTCGGCGCCGGGATCGCCGGCTTCATGCAGGCGACCCTCGGCAACCTGCCCGAGCTGTTCCTCGTCATCTTCGCGCTGCGCGCGGGCGAGTCGGTCGTCGCCCAGAGCACGGTCATCGGGTCGATCTTCTCCAACGCCCTGCTCGTGCTCGGCATCGTCATCGTCGTCGGCTCGCGCAAGGCGTCCGACGGCGTGATGCGCTTCGGCCACCGCCTGGCCAACGACACGGCCACGCTGCTCATCGCGGCGACGTTCATCATCGTGATCGTCGGGCTGTCGCTGCAGACGCACGACCCGGCGAGCTCGCACGTGACCACGGTCTCGGCCGTCGCCGCCGCGGGCCTGCTGATCGTCTACATCGCCTGGGTCGTCCCGTACATCCGCAAGGACTCGGCCGCCCAGGCCGAGGCCGGGGCGGCCGTCGCGGGCGCCGACCCGGCCGCCGCGGCCGAGCGCCACATCCCCCTCAAGGTCGGGATCGTGTTGCTCGCCGCCGGCGGGATCGGCGCCGCGTTCGTGTCAGACTGGTTCGTCACCGCGCTCGCGCCGACCGTCGACCAGCTCGGGATCAGCCGCGCCTTCGCGGGCCTCGTGATCGCGGCCATCGCCGGCAATGCCGTCGAGAACATCACCGCGGTCATCCTCGCGAGCAAGAACCAGGCCGACCTCGCCGTGTCGGTCGTCAAGAACTCCGTCGGCCAGATGGCCGCCTTCATGTGGCCCGCGCTCGTGCTGATCTCGCTGCCGCTCTCCTCGCGATTGACGTTCTCGCTGCACCCGGTGTACATCGGCGCTCTGCTCGTCACCGCGCTGGCCATGTGGCAGATCACCGGCGACGGCGAGGCGGTCGCGTTCGAGGGGCTCGCGCTGATCGCCATCTACCTCACGCTGGCCGGCATCACCCTGTACGAGACGATCTAGTGCGCGTCCGCCCGGCGTGTGGCGACGACGCCGAGGCGGTATGCCGCATCTACAACGAGGGGATCGCCGGGCGCCAGGCGACGTTCGAGACGCGCCCGCGCGAGCCGCAGGAGATCCGTGGCTGGTTCGACAGCGACCTCCCCTTCGTGGTCGCCGAGAACGGCGACGGGCGCGTGGTCGGGTGGGCGCGGGTGAGCCCGTACTCCGACCGCTGCGTGTACGGCGGCGTCGGCGAGCACGGGGTCTACGTCGACCCGGCGGCGCGCGGCGCCGGCGTCGGGCGCCGCCTGCTCGAGGACGTCGCGGCAGCCGCCGAGGCGGCCGGGATGTACAAGCTCACGAGCCGCGTCTTCACCTCCAACGAGGCGAGCCGGGCCGTGCACCGCGCGGCGGGCTTCACCGAGGTCGGCGTCCAGCGCCGGCACGGCCGCCTCGACGGCGAGTGGAAGGACTGCGTGCTCGTCGAGCGGCTGCTCGGCCCCGCCGCCCGCTGACCGTCAGACGATCGTGTGCTCGATGATGCCGAGCGACTCGATCTCCATGCGCACGACGTCGCCGGCCTGGAGGAACTGCGGCGGGTCCATGGCCGCGCCGACGCCGCTCGGGGTGCCGGTCAGCAGCAGGTCGCCGGGCTCGAACGTGCACGTCTCGGCGATGAACGCGATCAGCTCGTCGATGCCGAAGATGAGGTCGTTCGTGTTGGAGTCCTGGCGCAGCTCGCCGTTGACCCAGCTGCGCAGCCGCAGGTTGCCGGGCGCGGGGACCTCGTCGATCGTCGTCACCCACGGCCCGAACGGGCAGAAGCCGTCGGCGCCCTTGGCCCGCGTCCACTGCGGCTCGCGTCTCTGCAGGTCGCGGGCGCTGACGTCGTCGGCCACGGTGTAGCCGGCGATCGCGCCGCCGGAGCCCATCACCACGGTGAGCTCGACCTCGTAGTCGAGGTTGTGCACGACCGGCGGGCAGCGGACGGTGCCGAACGGCGGCGCCGCCGAGGTCGGCAGCTTGAGGAAGACGACCGGGAACTCGGGCAGCTCGCGGTCGCGCTCCTCGGCGTGCGCCCTGTAGTTCCAGCCGATGCAGAAGATCGCGCGCGGCACGTGGGGCGCGAGCAGCGTCACCTCGTCCAGCGGGAACGAGTCGCCGCCCGCGGGCGTGAGGTCGCCCGAGGCGAGGCGGTCGACGACCGTGGCCCCGTCCTCGAAGGCGACGATCGTCTCGCCGAGGACCTCGCCGGCACGCGGCGTGTCGTCGCTGCGGGTCCTGAACGTGGCGAGCTTCATGGCCGCGGCACGCTATCCGCCGCCGTGGGCCGCTGCGCTCCGGGCCAGGTCGGCGAGCGCGCGCTGCACCGCGGCGTCGCGCTCGGCGGACTCGGCGTCGGTCCACCCCCAGCGCACGCCGTCCTCGATGACGAACCGGGGCGAGGCGTGGTCGCGCAGATCGTCGACCTCGACGAGCACGCCGGCGACGTTCTCGGCGCCCGCCAGCGCCTCGGCGATCACGCGTGCCCGTCCGCGGGCGGTCACCGCGACGTCGCCGCCGGCGAGCAGGGTGAGCGCGCAGCGGGGATCGGACCGCAGACGGTCCAGCGATCCGCGCGATCGCGCGAGGCCGAGAACGACGCGGGCGTCGCCCGCGCGCAGCGCCGTCGACACCGGGATGGCGTGCGGCGTGCCGTCGCCGCCCACGGTGCTGAGCACGGCAACGGTGCCCGCGGGCCAGTGCGGCAGCGTGCCGCTCACCGTCGCGCCCGAGCGCTAGCGGGGAACGGGAGGTAGTGGCCGCGACGTCCGCGTGCGCCGCGAGCGGCGCTTGCCGGCGGCGTCGGCGTCCAGGCCGGTGCGCTTGCTGGCGAACCTCGCTCGCTCTTCATCGGTCATCTGGCGGATCACCAGCGATCCGTCGTCGACCTGCTCCTGCATCCGTTCGAGCTTGGCCTGGCGCTGGGCCTCTTCCCGTTCCCTCTGCGTCTTCGGGGCCATGCCCGAGTGATACCCCGCGCGCGTGGGCTGCACACGGGTCGGGACCGTGCGCCGGGCGCCAGGATGCCGCCGCGGCGCACGCTCCCGGGGAGGTCAGCGGCGGCGCTCTTCCGGCGGCACGGCGTCGTGGTCGGCGGCCACGCGCCCGTCGTCGGCGGCCGTCGTACGGCCCGGCGTCTCGCGCTCGTCGGTCTGGAAGCGGTCGCCCTCGGAGCGGATGTTGCCGTCCTCGGTCAGGCGCTCGCGCTCGGTCGCGAGGTCGTCGTCGGCCAGCCCCTGCTCGTGCAGCTTGGCGCGCGACTCGTGCAGCTCGGCCTCGGCGCGCTCGCGGGCGGCCTCGTGCTCGGCGACCTCGGCCTTGGCCAGGCGCTGCTGCGCGTGGTCGCGGTGAGCCCCGGCGACCTCCTCGCGATGGTTCTCGAGCTCACGCTCACGGGCCCGCGCGCGGGCGCGTGGCATGACGACCATCGCCAGGATCAGGGCCAGGATCGCGATCACGACGATGACGATGATTGCGGTGGTCATGGGGCACTCCTCCGGTCGGTTGCCTCCCTTGACGTACCCGGGGCGGGTGCCGCGGATGCGCGGCGCCGCGCGCGTCAGGCCGAAACCCCGCCTTGGTCGGTGCTTCCGAGCAGGCCCAGCCCGCGGGCGCGCTCGCGCAACGCGGTCGGGTCGAACGGCGCCCGGTGCCACGTCGCCAGGCGCGCCTCGAGGTCGACCTCGAGCCACCACGCGCCGGCGCGGGCGTGGTCGTCCATCGTCTTCCAGTGGTCGCCCATGGCCGGGTAGGGGACGCCGGCCGCGCCCGGGTTCAGCAGCCACTTGCCCTCCGAGACGTCGAGCGGCTCGCCCGGCACGACCGAGACGCGGCGCGCCGTCGCGTTTGGCGCCGCCTGCCACGCGTCGGGCGCGTGCGTGTGCCCGACGAGGCCGAGCGGCAGGCGCTGGCGGCGCAGGCAGTCGGCGGCGTTCGCCGGGCCGACGTACTCGCGGACGGGATCGCGCGGGCTCGCGTGCCAGCACTGCACGGTGCGCCGGCGCGCCGCGGGCCGGCGCGAGCGCATCCATTCGAGGTCGCCGGACGCCGCGACCTGCTCCGCCGCGACCTCCAGCGAGCGCCGCGCGGGCGACCCCTCGTCCCCGAATGCCGACGGCTCGATGGCGCCGGTGACCGCGTAGTCGTGGTTGCCGAGCAGCGCGACGCGGCAGTAGGCGCGGACGAAGGCGACGACCCTTGCGGCGTCCGGCCCGGTGCCGACCATGTCGCCGAGCGACCAGAGCTGCTCGACGTCCGCCTCCACCGCCGCGCCGGCGACCGCCTCGAGCGCGTCGGCGTTCGCGTGCACGTCGGTGAAGACGGCCACCCTCACGGCGTGTCGGCGTCGGGCAGCATCTCCAGGAACGCTCGCGCGGCCGGGCTGAGCGCCCGCGCCTGCGAGGTGACGACGGCGATCTCCCACAGCGGCGCCTGGCCGCGCAGCGGCACGAAGCGCACGGCGCCGGCGTCGTCGAAGTTCGAGCGCGGCACGATGGCGACGCCGAGGCCGTGGGCGACGAGCTGGCCGAGCGTCGGCGCGTCGTTGACCTCGAAGGCGATGCGGCGCTCAACGCCCGCGGCGGCGAACAGGCGGTCGACGGCGATGCGCACGCCCCAGTCCGGCTCGAACTCGACGAACGGCTCGTCGCGCAGGCCGCCGACCGACACCGCCTGACGGTCGGCCAGCCGATGGCCGGGATGGCAGGCAAGCGCCATCTCCTCGGAGAACAGCACGCGGCGCTCGAGGCCCTCGAGCGCCGAGGCGGGCAGCGAGGCGAAGGCGAGCTCGAGCGACCCCTCGCGCACCCACCCCGTCAGCGTCGCCGAGCCCGCCTGACGCAGCTGGATGTCGATCCCCGGGTGGCGCTCGCGGAAGCGCCCGAGCAGCTCGGGCATCCCGATGACCTCGAGGCTCTGCATGATCCCGACGGCGAGCGTCCCGCGCAGCAGGCCTTCGACGGCGGCCACCGCGTCGCGCGCATCGCGCACGGCGGCCAGCACGCGCCGCGCCTCGGGCAGCAGCGCCCGGCCGGCCTCGGTGAGCTCGACGTGACGCGTGCTGCGCCGGAGGAGCTCGGTCCCGAGCTCGCGCTCGAGCGCGCGGACCGACGCCGACACGCCCGACTGGACGATGTGGACCCGTTCGGCCGCGCGCGTGAAGTGGCGTTCCTCGGCGACGGCGACGAAGTGCTCGAGCTGGCGCAGCTCCACGACGGCGAAGCCTATCTCTCCGATCGATGAATCTCATACGTACGTTTCATCGCGAAGATCGCCGACTCCGTCCGATAGTGAGAGTGTGAGCTCCGCCTCCGCAATGACGACCGGCCCGCGCCGCGGGCTCGTGCCGCTGCTCGCGCTGGCCTGCGGGCTCACCGTGGCGAACATGTACTTCGTGCAGCCGCTGCTGCACGCCGTCGCGCACGACCTCGGCGTCGGCTCGGCCGCGGCGGGCCTGCTCGTCACCGTCGGCCAGCTCGGCTACGCCGCCGGCCTCATCCTCATCGTCCCGCTCGGCGACCTCGTCGAGCGCCGCCGCCTCGTCCCGCTGCTGCTCGCCATCACCACGCTGGCGATGGTCGCCGCGGCCGCCGCGCCGAGCCTGCTCGTCCTTGCCGCCGCGCTCGCCATCGTCGGGACGACCTCGGTCGCCGCCCAGATCCTCGTCCCGTTCGCGGCCACGCTCGCCGCCGAGGGCGACCAGGGCCGCGTCGTCGGCTCGGTCATGACCGGCCTCATGCTCGGCACGCTGCTGTCGCGGACGTTCGCCGGCGTGCTCGCCGACCTCGCCGGCTGGCGCTCGGTGTTCGTGGCCGGCGCGATCGCCATGGTCGCGCTCACCGCGCTGCTCGCCCGCGCGCTGCCCGCCCACCCACCGTCGGGCGACCTCGGATACGGGGCGGTCCTGCGCTCGGTCGGGGCGCTCATGCGCCGCGAGCCCGTGCTCCGTCGCCGGTCGCTGTACGGCGCGCTGTCCTTCGCGACGTTCAACGTCTTCTGGGCCACCCTCGCGTTCCTGCTCGCCTCGCCCCCCTACGGTCTCGGCAACGCGGTGATCGGCGCGTTCAGCCTGATCGCCGTGCCCGCGACCTTCGTCGCGCCCCACGTCGGGCGCCTCGCCGACGAGGGCCACGGACGCGCCCTCACCGGCGGCGCATTCGCAGCCATCGCGCTCGGCTTCGCGCTCGCCGGCCTCGGGACCCATCACGTCGCCGCGCTCGTCGCCGGCGCCTTCCTGATCAGCCTCGGCACGCAGGCCGTCCACGTGACGAACCAGGGCGCCGTCTACCGCCTCGACCGCGGCGCGCACAGCCGCATCACCGCCGGCTACATGGCCTCCTACTTCGCGGGCGGGACCGCCGGCTCGGCCCTCGCCGCGGCGCTGTACTCGTCGCTCGGCTGGTGGGCCGTCGCGGGCCTCGGCGCCGTCCTGGCCGCCGCCGCGCTGGTCGTGTGGGCGAGCGAGCGCCCGGTCCCGTCGCGCGTCGCCGCGTCGGCCGCCCGCTAGGCGCTCGAGGGTTGCGGCGAGGTCGTGGCCGAGAACACGACCCCCGACGGGTCGACGAGGACGGCGCTCCGGCTCACGGGCCCGTCCGTCGGCGGCGCGAGCACGCTGCCACCCAGGCGCGCGGCGCTGATCGCCGCCTCGTCGGCGCTCGGCACCCAGAAGTCGGGCATCCAGTTCGGCGGGACGTCGTCGGCGGCGCGCATCGCCGCGATCACCTCACGCGACACGGGCTGGGCCGGCTCGCCGCCGACGTACCCGGGCAGCCGGAACAGCGTCGCCTCTCCGAAGGACTCGGTCGTCCAACCGAACACCGCGCCGTAGAACGCCGCGGCGCCGTCGGGGTCCGGCGTGGAGAGCAGGCTGATGGTCCACGCGCCCGGCTCGTTGACGAGCTGCGCGCCCTGGCGGTCGCCGGGCTCCCAGACGCAGAAGACGGCGCCTGCCGGGTCGGCGATGACCGCCGTCCGCCCCGCGGGCGGCGCGTCGAACGGCTCGGTCACCACAGTGCCGCCGGCCTCGCGCGCCCGCGCCGCCGCGTCATCGGCGCTCGCCACGCTGACGTAGGTCAACCACGCCGGTGGCGGCGTGCCGGCAGGCTGGGAGCCGACGCCCGCGACGTCGCGTCCGCCCAGGCGCGCAACGTAGTAGCGGCCGGGCGGATCGCCGGGCATCTCGCCGGCTTCGGTGAACTCCCAGCCGAAGACGCCCGAGTAGAAGCCCGCTGCGGCCTCGGGATCGGCCTGCAGCGTGTCGACCCAGCAGGGGACGCCGGGGGCGTAGGTCTCTCGCTCGCTCATAGTTGGAAAAACCTACTATCCGATAGGTCCGTCCGGCAACTCGGTACGTTGTCCGTATGACACGCAGGCGCACGTACGGTGACGCGTGCGGCGTTGCCCGGGCGCTCGATCTCGTCGGCGAGCGCTGGGCGCTGCTCGTCGTCCGCGAGCTGCTGTTCGGGCCCAAGCGGTTCACCGACCTGCGCGCCGGCCTGCCGCGCGTCAGCCCCGACGTGCTCTCCCAGCGACTGCGCGAGCTCGAGGCCGCCGGGCTGGTGCGCCACGGCCGGCTCCCGCCGCCGGCCGGCACGCAGGCCTACGAGCTCACCCCGCGCGGCCGCGAGCTCGAACCGGTCGTCCTCGCGCTCGGGCGCTTCGGCAGCCTCGCCCCGTTCCCACCCGGTGCGCCCGGGATGGGGCCGGACTCGCTCGCCCTCGCGCTCGAGACCCTGTTCGACCCCGCGCGGGCGGGCGACCTCGACGCCACGCTCGAGCTGCGCCTGGGCGACGACCGCTTCGAGGTGCGCATCGCCGGCGGGCGGCTCGAGCTCGCCCGCGGGAGCGCGCGGTCCCCCGACGCGACGATCGAGAGCGATCCGATGACCCTGGTCGACGTCCTGTGGCAGGGCGGCGACGTGCGCGCGCTCGCCATCGAGGGCGACCGCGCGCTCGTGCGGCGCTTCGCGCGCCTGTTCCCGCTGCCGGACGGCGGCTAGACCTCGACGGGCACCTTCGCGGGTGCGGCGGCCGCGGCGAGCTTCTGGGCCTGGCGCTCGGGCGTGATGCGGACCACGTCCCACACGAGGCCGAGCTTCTCCAGGACCGCGATCAGCCAGCCCGACGGGTCGAGCTCGAAGCGCCCGAGGCCGTGCTTGGCCGAGCGGGGGAACGTGTGGTGGTTGTGGTGCCACGCCTCGCCCATGCTCGGCAGCGCGAGCCACCACACGTTGGTCGAGTGGTCCTCGACGTCGAAGCGGCGGCGACCGAAGAAGTGGCAGATCGAGTTGATCGACCAGGTCACGTGGTGCAGCAGGAAGATGCGCACCAGGCCGCCCCACAGCAGTGCGGTCAGCCCACCCGCGAGCTCGCCGGTGATCAGCCATCCGAGCGCGAACGGGACCAGGAGCCCGGTGAGCACCAGCGGGGCGAACCACGCGTTGATCGCGAGCATGCCGCGGTCCTCGACGAGGTCCTTGGCGTAGCGGTTGCGCTCCGAGCGCCCGTGGTCGGTGACGAGCCAGCCGACGTGCGCGTGCAGCAGTCCGCGGACGGCGCCGGCGATGCCCTTGCCCTGTCCGACATGGGGGCTGTGCGGGTCGCCCTCCTCGTCGGTGTGCGCGTGGTGCTTGCGGTGGTCGGCGACCCAGTTGATGACCGGGCCCTGGACGGCCATCGAGCCGAGTGCGGCGAACAGGTACTCGACCGGCTTGGAGGTCCGGAACGAGCGGTGCGTGAGCATGCGATGGAAGCCCACGGTCACGCCGAACGCCGTCAGCAGGTACATCGCGGTCAGCAGCGCGAGGTCGTGGATCCCGACGAGCTCGTTCCAGAACACCACGATGGCGGCGAGGATGATCAGTGGCGGCAGGACGACCGTCAGGAGATTGGTGACGCGGGCGGTTCTCGACATGTATTGCACCCTATGACGGAGGTTGGGATCTTGTTCCCCCTATCCCCACGTCGATCCGCGCGCAATCTGTAGCTTTCCTATGAATGTCCGCGCAGCTCCCCCCGTCCCTCGCCGGCGCGCTGCGCCCGGTGCTCCCGGAGCTCGCCGACGCCACGATCGCGGCCATCGCCGGCGAGGTCCCCGCGTACGCGCGCCCGCTCGAGGGACCGTTCGGCCGCGCCCTGCGGATCGGGGTGCGCACCGCGCTCGCGCGCTTCGTCGACGCGATCGAGGAGCCGGCCACCGAGACCGAGAACGGCCGCGCGCTGTACGTGGAGCTCGGGCGCGCCGAGTTCCGCGGTGGGCGCAGCCTCGACGCGCTGCTCAGCGCGTACCGGATCGGCGCGCGGCTGGCGTGGGAGCGCTTCGTCGCCGCGGGCGAGAGCGCCGGACACGAGCCGGCGACGATGTACCGCCTGGCCAGCGCGATCTTCAGCTACATCGACGGCATCAGCGCCGACTCGATCGAGGGCTACACGCAGGAGCGCACGACGGCCGAGGGCGAGCGCCAGCGCCGGCGGCGCGCGCTCGCGCGACTGCTCGCGCGCGACGACGTCGGCGCCGAGGAGGTCATCGAAGTCGCGCGCCAGGCGGGTTGGCCGCGGCCCGCCACCGTCGCCGCGCTCGTCGTCGGAGCCGAGGACCCGGGCGACGAGCCACCCGACGCCGACCGGCTCGCCTCGCGACTGGGCGGCGAGACGATCGCGTCGACCGACGGCGCGGCCACCACCGTGTGGGTGCCCGACCCCGAGGCGCCCGGGCGGCGCGCCCAGCTGCAGACCGCACTCGACGGCGCCCCCGCCGTGCTCGGGCCCGCCGTCGCGCTCGCGCGCGCGCCGCACAGCCTCGCCCGCGCGCTGGTCGCCCATCGCCTGCTCGTCGAGGGCCGGCTCGGCGACGAGCCGCTCGTCGCCGCCGACGATCACCTCGCGGCGCTCGTCCTGCACGGCGGCGACCGCTCGCTCGCGGCGGATCTCGCCGCGCGCGTGCTCGCGCCGCTCGGCGAGCTGCGCCCGAAGTCGGCCGCGCGCCTGCGCGAGACGCTCGCCGCGTGGCTGGACCATCCGGGCCAGGTGGCGATCGTGGCCGAGCGGCTGCACGTGCATCCGCAGACCGTCCGCTATCGCGTCGCCCAGCTGCGCGAGCTGTTCGGGGAGACGCTCGAGGACCCCGACGCGCGCTTCGAGATGTCGCTGGCGCTGCGGGCCGGGTACGACGCGCGCGAGACCGAGCCGGCGGACTCCGGGGGTTAGCCGACCTGCGGGCCGCTGAGCTGGCCGCGCAGCGAGGCGATCTCGGCGACGGCCGACCCGACGAAGGCATGGCGCGTCGCGTGGATCTCCTCGCGGAGGTCGGCCATGTAGACCGGATCGTCACGCAGCGCCGTCGTCAGCGCGGCGGCGCGCTCGCTCTCCAGGAGCTCGAGATGCTGGCGGATGTCGGTGGCGGTCTGAGCGGTCATGGGGGGTTCTCTTCGGTCGGCGGTCGCTACCTCTGGAACTACGTGCATCCTTCAGCGTTACGGCCGTCGCCGGAATCGGGTTTGCCCGTCAATCCACGTGCGGTGAGCCGCACCCACGGTGCGGGGTGTCGCCATCCGGCACCGCAGTACGCTGGATACAGGCATGGCTAACGGCGAGCACACCGGGTAGCCCGAGTGGAGATGGGCCGCACCGACCTGCACTGCCACATCCTGCCCGGCGTCGACGACGGGCCGGACACGATGGCGGAGAGCCTGGAGTACGCCGCGACCGTCGTCGCCGCAGGGACGAAGACCGTGGTTGCCACGCCGCACGTCGAGCTCGTCCACGTCCCCGAGCTGCCCGGTCGCGTGCAGGAGCTGCACGAGGCGCTTCGCCGCGAGGGGATCGACCTGGACGTGCGCGTCGGCGGCGAGCTCAAGCCGTTCTCCGTGCCCGACCTCACGCAGGACGACCTCGAGACGATCGCCCACGGCCCGGCCGGCGCCCGCTGGCTGCTCTACGAGGTCCCCTTCAGCGGCTTCGACGAGCTCTTCCACAGCACCGCGGCCGAGCTGCGCGCGCGTGGCTTCGGGCTGCTGCTCGCCCATCCCGAGCGCAGCCGCGGCATCCTCGAGCGCGGGCTGCGCGCACTGGAGGCCGAGGTCGCCGCGGGCGCGCTCGTCGCCGCCAACGTCGACCCCCTGCAGGGCGGCGAGGGCCCGGAGCGGCAGGCCGCCGCCGAGCACCTCCTGCGCCGCGGGCTGCCGAGCGTGGTCGCCACCGACGCGCACGCGCCGCGCCGGCCGTTCACGCTGGCCATGGGCCACGAAGCGGTCGTGCGCGTCACCGGGCGCGCCGACCTGGCGCGCCGGCTCACGGCAGACGCGCCCGCGCGACTGCTCGCCGAGGGCTTCGCGCAGGGTCGTCGCGCCGCCTGACGTCAACGCATCAGGAGTCGCGCCGGACGAATCGGTGTTTGACCGGGAGCCGTTTCCGGAGAGGTCGCCAGGCGTGCGGGTCGTCGGCGTCAACGCGGTGTTCCACGATCCGGCCGCGGCCCTCGTCGTCGACGGCGAGATCGTCGCCGCCGCCGAGGAGGAGCGCTTCAGCCGCCGCAAGCACGGCAAGTCCCCGGTCCCGTTCTCGACCTGGGAGCTGCCCGAGCAGGCGATCGCCTGGTGCCTCGAGCGCGGCGGCATCGGCGCCGGCGAGGTCGACGCGATCGGCTACTCCTACGATCCGGCGCTCGCGCCCGCCGAGGGCGACGACATCACCGCCGACGAGTGGGAGGGCCTGCGGACCCTGTACGTGCGCCGCGCCCCGCGCTTCCTGTCCACGCTCGGGCTCGACCCCGCGCGCGTGCGCCACGTCGGCCACCACGTCGCCCATGCCGCCTCGGCGCACCTGGCCGCGCCCCACGAGTCCAGCGCGGTGCTCGTCGTCGACGGGCGCGGCGAGTCGGCCTCGCACCTCGCCGGCCACGCGCGCGCCGACGGCTCGCTGCAGATCCTCGCCGCCCAGCGCCTGCCGCACTCGCTCGGCCTGCTCTACGAGGAGCTGACCGCGCACCTCGGCTTCCGCCGCTCGTCGGACGAGTACAAGGTGATGGCCATGGCCTCGTACGGGGAGCCGCGCTTCCTCGGCGAGCTGCGCGAGCTCGTGGCCGCCACCGGCGACGGCGGCTTCCGCGTCGCGCCCGTCGACCTCGAGCGCTTCGCGCCGCGGCTGCGCTCGGGCGAGGACTGGACCGAGGCGCACGCCGACCTCGCGCGCAGCGTGCAGGAGCGCCTCGAGGAGGTCCTGCTCGACCTCGCGCGCTGGCTGCACGAGCGCACGGGCGAGCGCGCGCTCACGATGGCCGGCGGCGTCGCGCTGAACTGCGTGGCCAACTCGCGCATCTGGCGCGAGGGCCCCTTCGACGAGGTCTGGGTCCAGCCCGCCTCGGGCGACAGCGGGACCGCGCTCGGCGCGGCGCTGCACCTCGCCCAGGCGCTCGGCGACGAGGTCCGCCCGATGGGTGGCGCCGACCTCGGGCGCTCCTGGAGCGACGACGAGCTCGCCGCGCGCCTGCACACCGCCAAGGTCCCCTTCGAGCGCCCCGACGACGTCGCCGATGCGATCGCCGAGGTCCTCGCCGCCGACGGCGTCGTCGCGTGGTTCCAGGGCGCGAGCGAGTACGGACCGCGCGCCCTCGGGCACCGCAGCCTGCTCGCCGACCCGCGCCACAAGGCCAACCTCGAGCGCCTGAACGACGTCAAGGGCCGCGAGCAGTTCCGCCCCGTCGCGCCGATGGTCCTCGAGGAGCGCGCGCGCCGACCTCTTCGACGGGCCGCTGCCGAGCCCCTACATGCTCTTCACCCACCGCGTGCGTCCGGGCTGGGCCGAGCGCATCCCGGCCGTCGTCCACGTCGACGGCACCGCCCGCATCCAGACGGTCAGCCCCGCCACCGAGCCGCTCGTCGCGCGCATGCTCGGCGCCTTCGAGGCGCGCACGGGCGTCCCCGTGGTGGTCAACACGTCGCTGAACACGGCCGGGCGGCCGATGGTCGACGACCCGCGCGACGCGCTGGAGTGCTTCGGCTCGGCGCCGGTCGACGCGCTGGCCATCGGCCCGTTCCTCGTGCGCCGCCCGGCGCCCGAGCGCGTCCTCAGCGACGCCGGCCGGATCGCCGCCTGATCGCGCTCAGCGCGCGCGGCGGACGGTCACGCGACCGACCCAGCGTCCGCCCGCGAAGCGCAGCTCGCGCACCGACAGACGGCTCGGGCAGCAGTTCGCGTCGCTCGGCGCGTACTTCGGCGAGCGCACCACGAGCCGCGACCCGCGGGGGGCGATCCGGAAGACGACGTCGCCCAGGCGCGCGTACGCCGTCGCCCACGCCCCGCCGCCGTCGTTGCGCAGGATCGCGTACGGACCCGGCGAGCTGACCGTGCAGCACGCGTAGAGCACGGCCCGGTCGACGTCGCCGTCGCGGTCGAAGTCGGCGCACAGCGAGCGATACAGCCGCAGGATGCTGGTCGGCGCCTCGTCGCCGAAGACCTCGCGCAGCCCGGGGTCGGCGTCGAGGGCGGCCGGGAGCCCGGCGGCCTGCGCGGCGGTCGTCGACGGCCCGTTGGCGCAGCCCCACCAGCGCGCGGTCGCGGCCGAGGCCGACGGCGCGGCGACGAGGGCGGTGGCGGTCAGGACGAGCCCGCAGAGGACGGCGCGCATCGGCACGCCGTCAGCGTGTCTGCGCGGCCTCGTCGGCCTCCGGCACCGGCGGCACCGGGGGCTCGTGCGCGAGGATCCACTCGTCGGCCTGGCCGCGGCGCACGAGCCCGCGCTCGCGCAGGCTGCGCAGGGCCAGCGACACGGTCGGGCGGCGGGCGCCGACGAGGCGGCCGAGCTGCTCCTGGGTGACGGGCAGGCTCAGCACGACGCCCTCGGACGAGACGCGCCCACGGCGGTCGGCAAGGTGCCAGAGCAGGCGGTGCAGCCGGTCCTCGACGCGCGGCAGGTGGCTGAGCGCGAGCGCGATCGCCGTGCGGCGGGCGCGCTCGTGGGCGCGATCGACGAGCGCGGTGCCGAGCGCCGGGTAGGGCGCGATGCGCTGGGCGAAGGCGCCGTCGAGGACGAGCAGGCGAGCCGGCTCGAGGACCTCCCATTGCGGCTCGAGGCCGAGCAGGCGCTCGTCGGCGCCATCGTCGGGACCGAGCAGGTCGCCCTCGGCGAGCAGCTCCGCGCCGAGCGCCTCGGAGCCCTCGAGGTCGCGCATGAGCAGCCCGCGCAGGACGAGCAGCCCGAAGCCGCCGCGGATCCGCCGCGCGGCGACGGCGGGGTTCCAGCGCCCGCGCGGGAGCGCCACGGCGCCGGCCACGGCGACCGCCCGGGCCTCGCTCGCGTTGTTGCCGAGACGGCGTACGAAGTCGCGGTCGGCGTCGAGCAGGCGGACGGCCTTGACAGCACCGGGTGTCCGGTTGAAACGTCCGGCTCCCTGAGCCTGCGGCCTGTCGTCCACGAACGCCACCCGATCTACTGGTTCCCCGACTCCCGGTACGACGCAAACACCAACCACCCAACCAGAAGCGCCGTCACAGTTCCAGAGAGGAGGGCGCCGAGCCTGCGGAGTGATTGCTTGTGCAAGCATGCACCCATGACGATTTCGGCCACCCTTTTCTCAGATCCAGGCTGCCCGTGGGCGTACTCCGCCAATCCTGCACTGGCGGTCCTGCGCTGGCGCTACGCCGATGCGCTGGACTGGCGGCTTGTCACCATCGGGCTCACGGAGACCGCGGAGCAGTACGTCCGGCGCGGCTACACCCCCGCGCGCTCGTCGCGCGGGTACCTGAACTTCGCCCGCCGCTTCGGGATGCCGTTCGCCAGCCAGCCGCGCGCGCGGATGATCGCCACCCAGCGCGGCTGCCGCGCGATCGTGGCGACGCGCCTGCAGCGCCCGGAGCGCGAGCTCGCCGTGTACCGCGCACTGCAGTTCGCGTGGTTCACGACGCCACTGCTGCTCGACGAGGACGACGCGGTCCGGCGCGCGCTCGCGACGGTCGACGACCTCGACGCCGATGCGATCGTCGCCGCGCTCGACAGCGCCGAGGTGACCGCCGCCTACGAGGCCGACCGCGCCGAGGCGCGCACCGCCGCGGGCACCCCCACGGAGTTCCAGGGCAAGGCGGCGGCGACCGACGGGCCGGTGCGCTACACCGCGCCGTCGGTGATCCTCGAGCACGGCGACCGGCGCCTGGAGGCGGGCGGCTTCCAGCCCGTCGAGGCCTACGACGTCCTCGTCGCCAACCTCGACCCGGCCATGGACCGCCGCGAGGCGCCCGAGGACCCGCTCGAGGCCGTCGAGGCGTTCCCCGACGGGCTCGTGACCGCGGAGGTCGCCGCCGTGATGACGCGCGGCAACGACGCGCCCGACCCCGAGGCGGCCGAGCAGGCGCTGATCGAGCACGTCGCCGCCGGGGCGATCGTGCGCACCGGGCTCGGCGACAGCGCGCTGTGGCGGCCCGCCTCGGCGGCCGCCGACGGGGCCCGCGCGGCGCGCGGCGTGCCCGCACGCGCCTGACCGCGGCCGGATTGGTCATGGCGCCGCCGTGGTAGGGCGGCGCCATGAACGCCCCGGCAGCCTCGCCCGCCATCGGCCTGCACCTCTCGGCCGAGGAGCTGCCGCCGGACCTGATCGTCGACGGCGCCCGGCGCGCGGAGGAGGCAGGCTTCGCGTTCGTCACCGTCTCCGACCACTTCCACCCCTGGACGCGGCGCCAGGGCCAGTCGCCGTTCGTGTGGTCCGTGCTCGGCGCGATCGCCCAGGTGACCGAGCGGGTCGGGATCGGCACGGCGGTCACCTGCCCGACCGTGCGCACGCACCCGGCGATCATCGCCCACGCGGCGGCGACGACGGCGGTGATGGCCAAGGGCCGCTTCTTCCTCGGCGTGGGCACGGGCGAGCGGCTCAACGAGGCGATCCTCGGCGACCCGTGGCCGCCCGCGGCGGTGCGCCGCGACATGCTCGAGGAGGCCGTCGCGGTCATGCGCGCGCTGTGGACGGGCGAGGTCGTGCGCGCGCACCACGGGGCCCACTACATCGTCGAGGGCGCCCGCCTGTTCACGCGGCCCGACGAGCCGCCGCCGATCGTGGTGTCCGGCTTCGGGCCGCACGCCGCGCGCCTCGCCGGGCGGATCGGCGACGGGTACATGCACGTCGCCCCGGCGGCGGAGCTCGTCGAGACCTTCCGCGAGGCCGGCGGCGCGGGCAAGCCGTGCTACGCCAAGCTCGACACGTGCGTGGCCGAGGACAACGCCGCGGCGCGCCGCATCGCGTTCGAGACGTGGCCGACGAGCGCCCTGGGCGGCGAGCTCGGCCAGCAGCTGGCGATGCCCGAGCACTACGAGCAGGCGACGGCCTCCGTCGAGGAGGATGACGTCGCCGAGTCGATCCTGTGCTCGAACGACCCCGAGTGCCACCTCGCGGCGATCGCCGAGCTCGCCCGGGCCGGCTTCGACCACGTCCTCGTGCAGCAGTGCGGCCGCGACCAGGAGCGGCTCATCTCGCTGTACGCCGACGAGGTCCTGCCGCGCGTCTGACCGCGTGCCGATCACGGGACCCACGTGTCGCCGCTCGGCGTGAGCGCGAGCTCGTGGGTGTAGGCGCGCCGACGCTGGCCGGCGAGGTAGGCGACGGCCGCGGCGACGCTCGCCTGGTCGGCGAGCGAGTCGGGCGCGGCGTCCCGCGTGCGCTCCGCCGTCTTCGGCGACTCGATCGTCGCGTCGACGATCAGCAGCGCGACGTGGATGCCCTCGCCGCGTAGCTCCTGCGCCGCGGCCTGGGTCAGCGCGCGCGTCGCGAAGGCGCCGGCCGCCCACGGGCCCCGGCCCGGCATCCCGCGGCGCGACGAGCCGCCCGTGATCTGGATCAGCGAGCCGCCGCGCCCGCCCGCCCGCAGCGCGCGGGCGCCCGTCGACAGGAACACGAGCGACTGCTCGGCCACCGGCGACGTCCACGCCCGCACGTCGTCGATCGTGGCCTCGGCGATCGGCCCGCCGCCCCACGGCCGGCCCGGCCGCGGCCTGCTCGCGCTCACCGCATTGACGATCACGTCCAGCGAGCCGTAGCGGTCGAGCGTCGCCGCGGTGGCGCGCTCGAGCTCACCGGGATCGGCGGCGTCGGCCCCGATGGCCAGCGCGCCCCGGTCGCGCACGTGGGCGAGGGTGTCCTCGCTGCGCGCCACCGCCGCGGCGTTCCAGCCCAGCGCGATGAAGTGGTCGAGGATGGCGCCGCCGAGGTTGCGCGCCCCGAGGGTGAGGATCGTTCGATCGGCCATCCCGCCATCATGGCCGAGCCGGATCGATGCAGGTCTCCTTCGCCACCTTCTTCGCGCGCCGCCTCTGCGCGGCCATCGCCGTGATCGTCGGCGCGAGCGCCCTGACGTTCGTCACCTTCCGGGTGCTCAAGCCCGAGAGCTTCGACGACGGGCGCTCGCTGCCGCTCGCGCTGCTGTCCTTCCTGGAACGCGCCTTCCTGCACTTCGACCTCGGCGAGTCGCGGATGCCCGGCCACCGCGACGTCACCGGCATGGTGCTCGAGGCGCTGCCCGCCGACGTCTCACTGCTCGCCGGCGCGCTCGTCATCGGCACGGTCGTCGGTGTCGCCGGCGGCGCCGTCTGCGCGGTCCACCCGCGGTCGTGGCTGTCGCGGTCGCTGGACGCGCTGGCCACGTTGGCCGTGTGCGCGCCGGTGTACTGGGTCGGGCTCATGTCGCTGTACCTGTTCGCGCCCGACATCGGCAGCATCCCGCTCCCCTTCGTCGGCACCCAGGGGACGTACCAGCCCCTGACCGACGATCCCGCCCGCTGGCTGCGCGGGCTGATCCTGCCGTGGATCGTCCTCGCGCTCCCGGTCGCCGGGATGTGCCTGCGGATGATGCGCGTGAGCATGCAGGACGCGCTGCGCCAGGACTACATGCGCACCGCGCTGGCCAAGGGGCTGACCTGGCCGACCGTCGTACGCCGGCACGCCGTGCCCGCCGGCGCGCCGCCCGTGATCTCGCTCGCCGGCGTGACGATGGCGACGGTCGTGGCGAACGCGATCCTCATCGAGCAGACGTTCAACATCCCCGGCGTGCTGCGCCTGTCGACGCGCGCCATGGGTCGGGTCGAGGACGCCGGATTCGTCGATTTCGAGCTGCTTCAGGGCATCGTCATCACCGGCGCGCTGCTCGTCGTGACGGCCAACCTGGTCGCCGACACGCTGCTCGGCTGGCTCGACCCGCGCATCCGCGAGTAGACCTTTAGCGAAGTTCGTCCATCCGCCTAGACGGCTGCCCGTCGCGCCAGGCGGAGTCGATCACCGGGTCCCATGGCCCGGTCCCTGTCAACGACGCTCGCGGTGTTCGCCGTCGCCTTCGTGGTGACGCCCGCCGTCGCGCACGGCGCGCCCCTGGCGCCCGTGGCGCCGTCGTCGCGCAGCGCGCAGCCGGCCACGGAGGACGTCCGCGACATCGTCGTGCGCCGCCGCCCCGGCCTCGACCCGACCGAGCGCGAGGCGCTGCGCCGGGACGCCGACGTGCGCCTGCAGGCGACGACACGGCTGACCGACACCGAGGTCGTGCGCGCCGACGCGGGCCGGATCGACGAGGCGCTCGCCGCGCTCGAACGCGACCCGGGCGTGCTCTACGCCGAGCCCGACGCCGTCGTGCACGCGGCGCCGGTCGATCCGTTCTGGTCCCAGCAGTGGTCCCTGCTGAACACGGGGCAGAGCATCCTCGGACGCACGGGCACGCCCGACGACGACATCGACACGACCGACGTCTGGGCCATGGGCGTCTCCGGCGCCGGACAGGTCGTGGCCGTCGTCGACACCGGCATCCTGGCCACCCACCCCGACCTCGGCAGCCAGCAAGCGGCGAGCCCGGCCGGCAAGGACTTCCACGCGGGGGATGCCAACCCCGAGGACGCCAACGGCCACGGCACGCACGTCGCCGGCACCATCGCGGCCTCGCAGGACGGCGTCGGCATCAGCGGCGTCGCGCCCGGCGCCCGGATCGTCGCCCTGCGCGCGCTCGGCGCCGACGGCTCCGGCCAGGCCGTCAACGTCGCCCAGGCCTTCGACTACGCCGGCGACATGGGCGTCCGGATCGTCAACGCCAGCCTCGCCTCGCTGACCGACTCGAGCGCCCAGCGCCAGGCGATCCAGGACCACCCGAGCACGCTGTACGTCATCGCCGCGGGCAACGGCGGCGCCGACGACCTCGGCGACGACAACGAGGTCACTCGGACCTATCCGTGCGTGGACACCGAGCCGAACGTCATCTGCGTGGCCGCGACGGACAACCGCGACGCGCTCGCGAGCTTCTCCAACTACGGCGCGATCAGCGTCGACCTCGCCGCGCCGGGCGTGAACATCGTCTCCGACTACGTCTCGCCACAGTACGTCTACATGAGCGGCACGTCGATGGCCGCGCCGCACGTCGCCGCGACGCTCGCGCTCATGCGCCAGGCCGCGCCGGGCCTGAGCGCCGCACAGCTCAAGGCCGCGCTGCTGGACTCGGTCGATCACAGGCCGAGCCTCGTGAGCAAGACGGTCAGCGAGGGGCGCCTGAACGCCTACGCCGCCGTCCAGCGCGCGCTGCAGGTCAGCGGCCAGCCGGTGCCCGACCCGGACTCCGACCTCGACGGCATCGCCAACGCGAGCGACGACTGCCCGAGCGTCCCCAACCCGGTGCAGGCCGACGGCGACCGCGACGGAACCGGCGACGCCTGCGAGCCGCCGGCGCCGGTCGCCGCCGCCCCGCCCGCGCCCGTCGCGACGACGGCCGCGGTCGCGCCGAAGGCCCCGACGCTGATCAGGCTCACGGCGCTGCGCCCGACCGCCACCCTGTGCCGCTCAGCGCGCCGCTGCTCGGCCAAGCCCGCGATCTTCACGGTCCGCGTCGACCGCAGCGCCACGCTCCGCGTCGAGCTCGAGCGCCGAACCTGCAGGCGCGGCTCGTGCCGCTACGCCACGGCGGCGACGCTCAGCCAGGGCGCGAGCTCGGGCACGAACACGCTCAAGATCGGGGCCAACGCCGCGACGCGGCGCCTGGCCTCGGGGACCTACCGCATGAGCGTCGTCGCCGTCAGCGGCTCGCGCCGCTCGGGCGCGGCCACCTCCCGCCTCAAGGTCCGTCGCGGCTGACGCCGTCGTCCGGCTCGCGCAGCCGGATCCACAGGGCTCGGGCGCGCGCGAGCGTCCGGCCGTCGGTGTCGAGCAGGGCCGACGCCGAGCGGTGCCGGCGACCCATCGTCTCGAGCGGCCAGCCGACGGCCACCACCGGCTCGCCCACCGGCACCGGCTCGAGCACCTCGGCGGCCATCGCGCCGAGCAGGCTGACCGCGCCGGAGCGGTACAGCTCGGGGGTGTAGCTCACGCAGTCCAGCGCCGCCCAGGCGATCCGCTCGGCCAGCACGCCGCCGGCGTGCGGGAGCGTCGCGTCGCCGATGAGCAGCGCCGCGTTGAGCTTCGGCCAGCCGGGCAGCGGCCCGAAATGCACGCCGAGGCCGTCGTGGCGCTGCGAGCCGCACACGAAGCAGTCCGACCCGAGCACGCTCACGCCGTGGAAGGGGTGCCGGCGCATCGCCTCGCGTGCCTGCGCGACCGTCGGGCGCACGGGCGGCACGACGTCGGACAGGTCGGCCGGGCCCGCGTCGGCCACGAGCACGTCGCCGTCGGTGACGGTCATCCGCCCGCCGGCGTCGGACGCGACGCGCAGCGCCGTCTCCAGCGGCGGCGGCGCGCGCAGCGCCACCTCGACCGGGCCGTCGGCGAACGCCGCGATCGCCCCGCACGCATAGCCGCCGTTGGCCGTCGACGGCGGGCCGTTGAAGCGGCGGGGGATCTCGACGTGGCCGATGGCCCGGTCGCCGGCGATCACGCGATCTCCGTGACCAGGTCGAGCGCAACGGAGTGGGCGACGCGCGAGCCGGTGCCGATCGCGTTGGCCACCGAGCGCAGCCGCTCGGTCGCGGCGTCGCCGGCGGCGTAGACGCCCGGCACCTCGGTGCGCCCGTCGCCGTCCGTGGCGATCGTGCCGCCGAGCGTCAGCCGGCAGCCGAGCGCGGTGGCCAGGCCGTTGGGCTGGTCGCGGCGCGTGCGCACGAAGAGCGCGTCGCGGTGCTCGTCGGGACCGTCCTCGAAGACGATGCGCTGCAGGCGCCCGTCACGGCCGTCGAGGCCGCGCACGCGCTGCTCGCGGATCCGCACGCCGGCGCGCTCGAGCGCGGCGCGCTCGCCGTTCAGGCGCGCGGGCCCGTCCGTGCAGAGCACGACGTCGCGGCTCCAGCCCGACACGACGAGCGCCGAGCGCGCCGCCTCTGGCCCGCTGCCGTGGACGGCGAGCGGGCGGTCACGCACCTCCCAGCCGTCGCAGAACGGGCAGTGGAAGACCGACCGCCCCCACAGCGCCTCGACGCCCGGCAGCGGCGGGGGGTCGTAGCGCAGGCCGTGCGCGAGCACGAGCGCCCGCGTGCGGACCGCCGTGCCGCCGTCGAGCGAGACGGCGAGCCCCTCGCGCAGCGGCTCGGCGTCGAGCACGGCGCCGAGGCGCACGTCGACGCCCGGCAGGTCGGCGAGCTGCTCGCGCCCGGCCCGGCGCAGCTCGGCGGGCGCGACGCCGACCTGCGCGAGCAGGCCGCCGACGGCGCGCGACGGCGCGTTGGCCGGCGAGTCGGTGTCGAGCACGAGCACCTTGCGGCGCGCGCGGCCGAGGACGAGCGCGGTGCTCAGGCCCGCCGGCCCGCCGCCGACGACGACCGCGTCGAGAAGGGGCAGCCGGAGCGCCGCCCGCGCACGGCGCGAGACGGCGCCCCGGCGCGATCGCCGCGCCTCGCCACGCAGGCGCGCAGCGGCCGGGGGGTGGCGCTCGAGGCCTGCGGGGACGTGGCGCAGCGAAGCGTCGGCGGCCAGCAGTCGGGTGTACGTGCTCATGGCTTGGCTTCCAGGACGAGGTTCAGGGGGCCCTCTCCGGCGCGCCGCACGGAGCGGAACCCGCCCGCGCGGATCGCCTCGCTCAGGCGCGCCTCGCCGGCCGCCGTGCCGAGGCCCGCGCGCCCCTCCTGGCTGAGCGAGCCGGGCGTGCAGAGCAGCGTGGAGAAGGCGTACTGCAGCCGGCCGAGCGGGTGCAGGTTGTCCTCCACCCGGTCGGCCGCGTTCGGCTCGACGAGCATCCACGTGCCGTCGGGCGCCAGGGTCTCGCGGACGTGGCGGGCGGCGCCGACCGGGTCGCCCATGTCGTGCAGCGCGTCGAAGAACGTCACGAGGTCGTAGTCGCGGCCCGGGTAGTCCTGGGCCGAGGCGACCTGGAAGGCCACGCGGTCCTCGACGCCGGCCTCGACCGCCTTGCGGCGCGCCACCTCGATGGACGCGCGGTGGTAGTCGTAGCCCACGAACGTCGAGGCCGGGTAGGCCTGCGCGAGCAGGATCAGCGGCACGCCGTGGCCGCAGCCCACGTCGGCCACGCGCGCGCCGGCGCGCAGCCTGTCCTCGACACCGTCGAGCGCGGGGATCCAATCGGCGACGAGGCTCTCGCGGTACCCCGGCGCGAACAGCCGCTCGATGCCGTGGAAGACGCCGTGGTCGTGCTCGTGCCAGCCGATGCCCTCGCCGGTGCGGAACGCCTCGAGCAGCCGGTCCTCGACGCGCATCGCGGCGGTGATCGACGCGAACAGGCCGGCCGACGCGAACGGGCTGTCCTCGAAGGCGAGGGCGAGCGCGTGCTCGGGCGGCAGCGCGTAGCGGTCGCTCTCCGGGTCGTAGGCGACGATGCCGCCGGCCGCCTGCGTGTTGAGCCACTCGCGCACGTAGCGCTCGTGCGTGTCCGTGCGCGCGGCCAGCTCGCCCGCGGACACGGGCTGGGCGTCGCTCATCGAGCGGAACAGGCCGAGCTCGTCGCCGATGCGGATCAGGCTCGCGTTCATCGCGGCGCCCGCCTCGTTGACAAGCTGCCCGAGGAAGGCCTCGAGCCTGGTCTCATCGATGGTGGTGGTGGTCATTGTCTGGGTGGCTCCTTGGCACGAGAGAGATCGGGACGCACCGGAGTGTCGACGGTCTCGGGCGCCGTTCCGTGAGGCTTTCCTGAGGCTGAGATGAGGCGCCGCTCAAGCGATCGGGTCCAGCGCGTAGCCCACGCCGCGGACCGTCCGCAGCGCGCCGGCGCGATCGCCGAGCTTCTTGCGCAGCGCGCTGATCGCGACCTCGACGACGTTGCTGCCGCCGGTCCACTCGTAGCCCCACACGTCGCGCAGGAGCTCCTCGCGACGCACGGGCCGGCCCTCGTGCTGCTCGAGGTAGCGCAGGACGTCGAACTCGAGCTGCGTGAGGTCGACGCGACCGCCGTCGAGGCGCAGCTCGCGGCGCACGGGGTCGATCGCCGCGTCGCCGTCCTCCGGGAGCAGGGCGCGTGCGGCGAGGTCGGCCAGCCAGCCGTCGATCGACCCCGGGCCGAGGTCGTTGAAATAGGAGCGGTCGCCGAAGCGCAGCCCGGAGGGCTCGCCGGGGAGCTCGACGTAGCCGAAGGCCATCGCGCACTTGCCGTCGGCCCCGGCCACCGGCGGCGCCGGCGCGTAGGTGCGCCGCAGGTGGGGGCGCTGAGAGAACAGCTCGTGCGTGATGTCGAGCAGCAGCGCCGCGAGCGCCGCGGAGGGCGTCTCGCGGTCGGTCTGCGTGGCCACGTAGCGAAGGAAGAGGACGCGCGCGTCGCGCGGGACCGGATCGGCGCGCAGGTGCTCGCGCCAACGCACGAGCAGCGGGTCGCGGCGGGCGAGGTCGGCGCCGACGTCGCCACGCTCGGCCAGGCAGCGGAACCCGATGACGTCGCCGTCGGCGTCGCGGATGACCGAGAACGCCTCGGGCAGCGCGCGCCACCAGTCCTCGAGGTGGCTCATGTCGAGCTCGCGCTCGTCGCGGCCGAGGGCCGCGATCGCGGGCCAGTCCTCGGGCTCGGCCGGCTCGACGGTGCAGTCGAGCACCGTCTGCGGGAAGAAGAAGCGGCGCACGACCGGCTCTTCGACGAGGTACAGCACGTCGGCCGTGTAGCGCCACATCTCGATCGGGGAGGCGGCCCGCAGCTCGGCGCGCAGCCGGTTCCAGGCGGCGATCCGGTAGCGCCGGTGCGCGGCCGGATCGCTCGCGCGCAGCAGCATCGAGGTGATCGCCCGCATCGTGTCGTGGACGATCAGCCCATCCGTGCCCAGCTCGACGAAGGGCAGGGCCCGCAGACGCGCGAACGCGTCGGTCGCCGCCTGCTCGGGGAGCATGGCGTCGAGCACCGAGAGCGTCGTGCGGCGGACGACCGAGGCGGCGTCGAGCGCCTCGCGCGTCGCCGGGTCCAGGCCGTCGAGGTAGGCGCGCGCGACCTCCTCGACGACGGACTCGAAGGCGGCGCCCTCGATGTCGACGCCGGGCCGGTCGCGCAGCGCGGTGGCCGCGAGCTGCAGGGTCAACGGGTGCCCGTGGGCGAAGCGGTTGACGTCGGGGTCGACGCCGGCGTCGCGCAGCCACGCCTCGGCGTCGGGCGCGGCGAGGTTGCCCAGCTGCGCGGTGGCGAGCAGGTCGCCGTAGCCGCGTACCCACGCGCTCGAGGGGCGTGCCCGCCCGGCGAGCAGCACGCGCACGTTGAGCGGCAGCGCCGGCACGAAGGTCCGGCTCAGCCAGACGTCGAGGAGGGCGAGCACCTCGAAGGTGTCGACGATCAGCACGACGCGCTCCGCGAGGTCGCCGAGCGCGCGGGCGGTCTCGCCCAGCGGCGCCTCGGGGATCCCGCTCGCGGCCGCGACGTGCGCCAGGAAGCCGCGCTCGCTCGGCTCGATGCCGCGCCCGTCGAGCACCACGGCGGTCGCGCCGGCGGCGCGCGCGTCGGCGGCGAAGGCCTCGACGAGCGTCGTCTTGCCGATCCCGGCGATCCCGTGCAGCGCGACGACGAGCGGGCGGTCCTCGTCGACGAGTGCCATCAGCGCCGCGCGCTCGCGATCGCGGCCCACGATCGTGCGTGACCGGGCGTCGAGGAGAGAGCCGAGCGTCGCGAGCATGGTCCCTGGCGACCCTAGGTTCGGCTCCGCGACCGCGAAAGGGAGGCAACGCGCGGGCGCAGGGGCGGGCACCCGTACCCGCGCCCGGTCTCCGCGGTGCGAGGACCACCCCGATGGCGCGAATTAACGCTCAACCCCGGCGGGCCGCGTGCCGATCTTCCAGGCATGACCTCCGAGCGCTCCAACGCCTACGGCATCGCCCTCAAGACGCTCCGCGACCTGCAGGCGTCGAAGTTCACGGCCGACCAGATGGAGTGCTTCGTCGCGTGCGCCGACGCGTACCTGTTCGCCGACGACGACGCCTCGGTCATCATCGCCGACGCGCTGTTCGCCGACGCCGCCGCGCACCTCGACGCGATCGGCGCCGCCGACCGCCTCATGCCCGAGACCGTGGCTCGCATCAAGGCCGAGCTCGAGGCGATCAAGCCCGCGCCGGTTCCGCTCGCCGAAGCGGCCTGAGGCACGTCCCGGCGCCCCGGGCGCCGGCTTGCAGGTTCGCGCCCGGCCGCGACCTTCGGCGCGCCGTGGTGTCGTGACGGGGTGTGAGCCCGTCACGCCTCCTCCCCGCCTGCCTGCGCATCGCCCTCGCCGCGCCGCTGGCCGTCCTGCTCATCGCCGCCCCCGCCTCGGCCGACTGCCCGGGCGCGGCGCCCGCCTGCCCGTACGGCGCCGCCTCCCAGGTCGGCCAGCGCGGCGAGGGCGTCCTGCGCTTCCCCCAGGCGGTGGCGATCGGCCCGGATGGGCTCGTCTACGTCGGCGACCAGGCCTCGCACACCGTTCAGGTGTTCAACCCGGCCGGCCAGTTCGTGCGCCAGGTCGGCCAGGCCGGCACGCGGCCGGGCGAGCTGACCTCGGTCGGCGGCGTCGCCGTCGCGGGCGACGGGACGCTGCTCGTGGCCGACGGCTCGAACCGGATCCTGCGCTTCGGTGCCGACGGTTCGCCGCTGGCCACCTTCGGGCGCAGCGGGACCGAGGGCGCCGGCGAGTTCCGCTTCGGCGCGGGCGGCGGCAACGACGCCGGCGCGGGCGGCGGGATCGCCGTCGGCGGCAGCCACGTCTACATCGCCGACACCGGCAACGACCGCATCCAGCGCTTCCCGCTGACGACGATGGGCGGCGGCGGGCAGGTCATCGTGCCGCCCGGTCGGCTCGACACGCCGATGGGGCTGACCGTGCGCGGCTCGCGCGTCACCGTCGCCGACGACCGCAACCACCGCCTCGTCGTGTTCGACACCGGCGGGCGCTTCCTGCGCACCGTCGGCGCCGGGCCCGGGCCGCGCCCCGGCCAGCTCTCGAACCCCTACGACGTCGCCAGCGACGCCGCCGGGCGCCTGTTCGTGGCCGACGACCTCAACCACCGCATCGCGCGCTTCAGCTCGCCGCCGAACTACCCCTACAAGGCGCGCTTCGGGCACTTCGGGACGGCCCCCGGGCAGCTCGCCTACCCGCGCGGGATCGCCGTCGACGCGAGCGGGCTGATCTACGTCGCCAACACCGGCAACGACCGCGTCGAGGTCTTCGACCGCGGCGGGCGCCTGGTGCGCAGCATCGGCGCCTCGGGGCGCGCGACCGGCCAGTTCGACGCCCCGATGGGCGTGGCCACCGACAGCGCCGGCATCCGCGCCGTCACCGATTCGGTCAACGGCCGCGTCCAGCTGCTCAACCCGGACGGCACGGTCGCCGCCGTGTGGGGCTCGCCGGCGCCCGGCCCGACACTGCTGCCGCGCCCCGTCGCCGTCGCCTTCGACGCCGCCGGAAACGCCTTCGTGCTCGACCAGCGCCGCAGCCGGATCGCCGTCTTCCAGCGCACCACCGGCCGCCTCGTGCGCACGATCGGCGCGCCCGGCAGCGGCCCGGGGAAGCTGCGCGCGCCCTCCGCCCTGGCCATCGACGCGGGCGGGCGAATCGCCGTGGCCGACACCGGCAACGAGCGCATCGCCCGCTTCAGCACCGGCGGCGCCTACCTCGGCGCGGTCACCGAGGTCGGCTCGCTGCGCGGGATCGCGGTGACGCCCGACGGCAGCCGCACCTACACGAGCGACGGCGACGCGCGCATCCGCGTGTGGGACCCGGGCGGCGATCTGCTCGACGAGTTCGGCGGGCGCGGCAACACGCTCGGCAAGCTCAACGCGCCGGCGCAGATGACGGTCGACGCGGCGGGGAACCTGTGGGTCGCCGACCGCGGCAACAACCGCGTGCAGCAGTTCGGGCCCAACGGCGAGCGCCTGCTGACGATGGGCAACCGCGGCGTCGGGCCCGGTCAGTTCGTCAAGCCGACGGGCGTGAGCGTCGACTGCCGCGGCGTCCTCACGGTCACCGACAGCGACAACAACCGCGTCCAGGCGTTCGCGCTCAGCGCGCCGCCGGTCGTCCCGTGCGGCGCGCTTGCGGCGGTCGGCAACCCGCCCGCGCCGAAGCTGCCGACGCTGCCCGAGCCGCTCGGCCCGGTGCTGACGGTGCGCCCGCTGCGCACGACGGCCGTCATCCGCCGCCGCGAGCTGCCGCTGCGCGTCGGCTGCGACACGGCCTGCCAGGTGACCGTGACGGCGACGGTGACCCCCCGCTCGCGGCCGCGGCGCGGGCGGCGCGCCGTGACCGTCACGCTGCGCCGTGTACGACGCTCGCTGCCCGCGGGTGAGTCACGGATCGTCCGTCTGTCGCTGTCGCGGACGGGCGTGCGCCGGCTGCGGCGCGGGCTTCGCGGCCGCAACGGCATGCTCGCGAGCATCGAGCTGACAGCGACCGCGCCGGCCGGCCAGCCGACGGTGCGCACGCAGCGGCTGCGCGTGACGGGTTAGGCCGCGTCCTAGGGGACGGCGGGCGTCGCCGCGGCGGCGTCCGCCGTCCGCGCGGCGGCGGGATCGGTCGCGGCCGGCTCCGTCGTCGTCTCGGCCGCGGGCGTGGCCGTCGCCGGCGCGCTGCTGTCCACGACGACGGTCACGGCCATGCTGTCGGCGGGCGGCGCGGGCTGGGTCGGGTCGGCGGGTACGGCCACGTCGGTCGTCTCGCCGACCTCGTCGTCCGAGCTCGTGGGCGACACGAGGTCGAGGCGGATCTCGCTCTCGAGCGCCGGGTCGGCCGCGGGCGGCTCGCTCGCGGGCGGGTCCGTCGCCGGGGGCTCGGTCGGCGGCGGCTCGGTCGCCGGCGGCTGGGTGGGCGTGCTCGCGAGGGCCGACAGCGGCACCTGGACGTCGAGGACGTTGCTCTGGCCGTCCCCGTCGCCGCGATCGGCGACGGTCGGCTCGGACCCCTCGGCGGCCGCGAAGGCCATGCGCACGCGCATCTGCAGCGGGGAGGCGCCGGCGGAGGCGGCCCCGCGGCCGGCCACCGCGTCGACGACGTCGATGTGGGCGCGCAGCGCCAGGGCGCTGCCGCCCGTCTCGGTGGCGGCGGGAAGCTCGGGGCGCAGGCGCACGGTGACCTGCTCGGGCACGCCGGCTGTGGCCGTGCCGTTGGTGATGGCCAGGCCGACGCGCAGCTCGGGGGCGTCCGCGCCGTCGTCGCTGACGACGGCGACCGATGCGACGCGCAGGGTCACGCCACGCGTGCGCGCCGGCGCGGTCGTGGCCGGCGTGGTCACGGCAGCGGCGGCGGCGACCGTGGTCGCCGCCGGCGTCGTCGCGGGGGCGCTGTCGCCGGACTCGGTGCGGGCGGGCGGAAGGCTAGTCGCCGGGACGTCGACGCGGCGCGATGCGCGCTCGGGTGAGTTGCCGCTCGAGGCCTGACGGCGGCGGCGGTCGGCGTCGGACGACGAGCGCTCGACCGAGACGCGGACGCGCGGCGCGTCGGGGGCCGGCATGCGGCGCGCCCGCGGGCGCTCGACCACAGCGGCGGGGATGTTGACCTGCTCGGCGCTCTCGCCGGTGAGGGCGGCGCCGGGCCATTCGACGCCGAGCAGCGGACCCATCGTGGTGACGGTGAGCGCGAGCGTCGCGACGACGGCCATGCCGGCCGTGCCTCCGAAGAGCAGGTCCTTGCGGAGGTTGGGCTTCACGTCGGTGGTATCGGCAGTCCGGGAACCGGTGTTGATAGCCATTCGACCAGGAGAGGCTGGGAGTCGCCGGACGGTCGTCGCGCGTCGCCGTGGGGATCGCGGCGGCGGGCGAGCGGAGCGCCGCGTCGTTACCCCGGAGGTCATCGACATCACAGCCGCGCGGCGACACGCTGCCCGGCATGACCACGGACACGATCACCCCCACCCGCGGCCGCGTGGCGGCCGTCCGCGACGCCGGCCTGCTCCGCGTCGTGCTCAGCGCCGACGCCGTCGTCACCGGCGTCAACGGCCTGGCCTACCTGGCGCTGGGCAGCGTCCTCGACGGCCCGCTCGGGCTGCCCGCGACGCTCCTGCACGGGATCGGCGCCTTCCTGCTGGTCTACGCGGCGGCGGTCGGCGTCGTCGCCACCCGGCCCGTCGTCCCGCGCGCCGGCGCCTGGGCCTCGGTCGTCCTCAACGTCGCGTGGGTCCTCGACAGCGCCCTCGTCCTGGCGCTGGGCTCGTACTCGCCGACCACCGTCGGCAGCGTCTGGATCGCCCTGCAGGCCGTCGTCGTGGCCGCGTTGGCGGGGCTGGCCGCGCTGGCGCTGCGCCGCGGCTGACCGGCGCGGCTCGAGCGTGCGCAGAAGCCCCGGATCCCGGGGGCTTCTGCGCATCGCCGAGGCTGTCCTATCGTGGTCAGCCGATCACGTCCTGCGACTCTACGCCGAGTCGAGGACGCATGCCCTGGCCGATCGACCGGATCCCGGATTGGCGCGCTCGCGGCGCCCTTGGGCGAGCGCTGCCTCGAGCTGCTCGAGCGCGGTGGGATCACCGGCGCGCAGGCGGCCACCGGCCTGCAGATCACGCTCGTCTACACGATCGGCTGGGCGGGCTTCGAGGTCGGCCGCGCCTGCGCGAGGCCGCCGCCCACCTGGCCAGGCCGCCCGGCGCGCGCGACTTCGAGACCGGCCTGCGCTGGCTGCTCGCCGGTCTGCGCGACGGCCGAGGGAACGGTTCGACGGCGCAACGCAGGGGTAACTGACCGGCACCCCCGACTTTGTGGAGGAGAAGGGTGCTCGGATTGCGGGTCCTGCGCGCACGGCGAAGCCTGCGCGCCATCAGCTGCGCCGGCGTCGCGCTGGCCATGCTCGCCGGCTGCGGCGGTGAGCAGGGAGGCGGCGGCGACGGCGGCAACCTGTCGATCGCCACGGGCGGTACCGGCGGCGTGTACTCCGTCTACGGCGGCGGCCTCGCCGACGTCATCGGCGACGAACTGGACGGCTACCAGGCCACCGCCGAGACCACCTCGGCGTCGGTCGACAACATGAAGCTGATCGCCCGCGGCGACAGCGACGTCGCCTTCAGCCTCGCGGATACGGCGATCGATGCCGTCGAGGGGCGCGCATCGTTCGACGAGAAGCTTCCGATCCGCGCGCTGGCGCAGATCTACACGAACTACACCCAGGTCGTCTCGACCTCCGGCAAGGACATCGAGTCGATCGAGGACCTCAAGGGCCGCCGCGTGTCCGTCGGCGATCCGGGCTCGGGCACCGAGGTCATCGCGCTGCGCGTGCTCGAGGCCGCGGGCATGGACCCCGAGAAGGACATCAAGCGCAGCCAGCTCGGCGTCGACGAGTCGGTCAACGCCCTGCGCGACGGCTCGATCGACGCGTTCTTCTGGTCGGGCGGCCTGCCCACCGGCGCGGTCACCGACCTGTCGACGACCGACGACATCGTGATGGTGCCGACCGCGGAGTACGCCGACGAGCTGCAGGAGGAGTACGGCGACGCGTACCAGACGACGACGATCGCCAAGGACACCTACAAGGGCATGAGCGACGACGTCGAGACGATCGGCGTGCCGAACCTGCTCGTCGTCAACCAGGACATGGACGAGACACTCGCCCACGACCTGACGAAGCTCCTCTACGACCAGAAGGCGCGGCTCGAGCGCGTCCACCCGGAGGCGAAGAACCTCGACCCCGCGAAGGGGCAGGAGGTCATCCCGCCCGTGCAGCTGCACCCAGGCGCCAAGAAGTACTACGACGAGTCGGGCGGCGGCGCGTAAGGGCCGATGCGCGCGCGCCGGCTGGCTGCCGCGGGCGCGGTCGCCGTGCCGCTCGCGGCGGCGGCGACCGGCCTCGCGGCCGGACGCGGCGGCGGTGATCCCGCCGTCGTCGTCCGCGACCGCGCCGGCGCGGTGGTCGCGCGCGCCACGCTGCCCGCCGACGGGCGGTTCGCGCTCGCCTACCGGCACTCGTACTACCGCGCGCCCGCCGAGGAGCGCTTCGCCGGAGACGGCCACGGCGGCTTCGCGCTGCGCGCCCTGGCCTCGCCGCGCGCGGCCGTGCTCGACTACTACGCGCTCGCCGGGCGCCGCGGCCGCGACGGGCGCTGGCTGACGCTGGCGCCGCGCGACGCGCCGCGCTACCGGCGCCTGTCCCTGATCGCCACGAGGACGGGCCGGCGCACGCTCGTCGCCGGCCACCGGCGCATCCCCTTGTACGGCGCCCGCGCGCGCCACCTGACCATCTCGGTGGAGGATCGATGAGCTCGCAGACGGCCGAACTCGACGTCGACGCCCGCAAGGACCTGGCCGAGGAGTTCGAGGAGGAACGGCCGGGGCGCCGGCTGACCGGCATCCCGGCGACGGTCGTCACCGTGCTCGGCGTCGGGCTGTCGCTCTACTCGCTGCTGTGGGTCTTCCGCCCGATGGCCGCCCAGGAGTACCGCACGAGCTTCCTGGCCATCGCCCTGGCCATGACGTTCCTCGTCTACTCGATGCGCGGCGACCGCGGGCCGCGGCCGTCCGTCCTCGACTGGCTGCTCGCCGTCGCCGCGATCGTCGCGCTCGGGTACACGATCGTCACCTTCGACGAGTTCGTGCGCCGCTCCGTCGAGCCCAACAGCCTCGACCTGCTGTTCGGCACGATCACGATCCTGCTCGTGCTCGAGGCGTGCCGGCGCACGACGGGCTGGATCCTGCCCGTGATCTGCATCGCCTTCCTGGCCTACGCGTACTACGGCAGCGAGATCCCGGCATCGTGGGAGCTGGGCCACCGCGGCTACAGCGTCGAGCGGATCATCGGACAGACGTACATGGGCCTCGAGGGGATCTTCGGCGTCCCGCTCGACGTCGCGGCGACCTACATCATCCTGTTCACGATCTACGGCGCGGTCCTCGAGTACTCCGGCGCCGCGCAGTTCTTCATCGACATCAGCTTCGCCGCCTTCGGGAAGTCGCGCAGCGGTCCGGGCCGCACGACCGCGCTGGCCGGCTTCCTGCTCGGCACGGTGTCGGGGTCGGGCGCCGCGACGACGGTGACGCTGGGCAGCGTCACGTGGCCGATCCTGCGCCGCGCCGGCTACCCGCCCGACCAGGCCGGCGGCGTGCTCGCCGCCTCGGGCATCGGCGCGATCCTGTCGCCGCCCACGCTCGGCGCGGCCGCGTTCATCATCGCCGAGTTCCTCGGGATCTCCTACCTCGAGGTGCTGGTCTTCGCGGTCGTCCCGACGTTCCTCTACTACCTCGGGATCATGCTCGCCATCGAGGCCGACGCGCGGCGCCTGCGGATGACCGAGACCGACGTCGAGACGCCGCCGTTCGGGCGCCTGCTGCTGCGCTTCGGCTACCACTTCAGCTCGCTGATTCTGATCGTCGTGCTGATGGCCGGCGGGCTGTCGCCGTTCCGCGCCGTCGTCTACGCGACGTTCGTCGCCTTCGCGCTGTCGTTCCTGGACCGCCGCCACCGGATGACCCCGCCGCGCGTGATCGCGGCGCTCGCCGGGGGCGCGCGCGCCGTGCTGCCGATCGCGGCGACGTGCGCGGCCGCAGGCATCATCGTCGCGGTGGTGACGCTGACCGGGCTCGGCCTGAAGGCCAGCTCGCTGATCATCGACGTCTCCGCCGGCTCGCTGCTGCTGACGACGATCTTCTCGGCGATCGCCGTGCTGCTGCTCGGCCTCGCGGTGCCCGTCACCGCCTCGTTCATCATCGCCGCGGTGATCATCAGTCCGGCGCTGACCGAGCTCGGCGTCCCGCGCGAGGTGGCCTACATGTTCATCTTCTACTACGCGGTCCTGTCCGAGGTGAGCCCGCCGACAGCGCTGTCGGCGTTCGCCGCCGCGGCGATCACCGGCGGCAACCCGTTCCGCACGATGATGCAGACCTGGAAGTACTCCCTGCCAGCGTTCCTCGTGCCCTTCGCGTTCGTCCTGACGCCCAACGGCGAGGCCCTGCTCCTGCGCGGCGACGCCGGGACGGTGCTGCTCGCGGTCCTCGCCTCGACGCTGGCGGTGGTCGCGCTCGCCGTGGTCACGGGGGCGTGGCTCGTCCGCCCCGCGGGCGTGCCCGAGCGCGTGCTCGCGGCCGTCTCGGCGCTCGCGCTGCTCTACCTCGAGCCGCTCTCCATCGCGATCGGCGCCGCGGCCTTCGCGCTCGCCGTCGTCGTCCACCTGGCTGCGCGCCGCGAGGCGCCGGCCCGGGCGCCGGCGGCGCCGCGCCGGTCGGCGGAGGTGTGAGCTACCGCGGCCCGACGTACGGGTCGTAGCGGTACACGAGGCGGTACGTCCGCTCCGGCTTCGTGCCGCCGAAGGAGGTCGTCAGGCGGCAGATGTAGCGGATGTAGGTGCCGAACGAACTCGGGCCACTGCAGCGCCAGCCGCCCGGGATGTCGGGCCGGCCGACGGTCATCGGCGCGCCGAAGCCCAGCCAGCTGCCCAGGTTCGTTCGCGCGTCGCGGCACGAGAAGCCGCGCGACAGGCGCACGCGGAAGATCTTCCCCTCCTCGGCATCGCGCAGCCCGGCGCACGGCTTGAGCGTGGCGGCCCGGGCTGTCGCGGGCGCGGCGGCGGGCACGGCGAGGAGGCTCGCGGCGGCGAGCAGGACGATGACGAGGCGGCGCATCGGCGCGACGCTAATGGACCGCGAGCCGGAACGGCCTCGCGGGCCGACGACCCCGGACTGCGACACTCGGTCCACATGACCGCCTCGCCCCACGCCAATCGCCCGATACGCGCCGAGCCGCTGGCCGCCGACGAGATGCCGGGGTTGCCCGCCGAGCTCTCGACGAAGCGCCTCCTGCGGCGCCTGGCCCAGGTCGTCGCGCTGCTCGCCGTGCTCGTGCTCGTCGCCGTGCTCGCGCCCGGCCTCGGCGAGGTCCGCGACCGCCTGGCCGAGGCGTCGCCGGGCTGGCTGGCCGTGGCCGTCGGCCTCGAGCTGCTGTCGTGCCTGTCCTACGTGCTCATGTTCCGCCCGATCTTCTGCCGGCGGATGTCGTGGCGCACGAGCTCGGAGATCGCCTGGTCCGAGCTCGGCGTGGGCTCGATCGTGCCCGCCAGCGGCGCCGGCGGCCTCGCCCTCGGCGCGTGGATCCTGCACCGCGGCGGCATGGACCCCGAGCGCATCGCGCGCCGCTCGGTCGCCTTCTTCCTGATCAAGAGCTCAGTCAACTTCATCGCCGTGGCCGTGCTCGGCGCCGTGCTGGCCGTCGGCCTCGTCGGCCCCGACCTGTCCTTGTGGCTCACAGCGCTGCCGGCCGTCCTGTCGGTGGCTCTGATCGGCGGCATCGTCCTGCTCCCGCGCCTCGGGCCGGGCGAGGACCCGCCCGAGGACGCCTCGAAGCTGCGCCGCGGCGTCAGCGCCGCGCGGAAGGCGGTCATCGGCGGCATCGCCGAGGGGGTCGAGATCGTGCGGGCGCGCGACGTGCTCGTGCTCGTCGGCGCGATCGGCTACTGGGCGTTCGACAACGCCGTGCTGTGGGCGACGTACAAGGCGCTGGGTGCCGACGTCCCGATCACCATCGTGCTCATGGGCTACCTGATCGGGCAGCTCGGCGGTCTGCTGCCGCTGCCCGGCGGCGTCGGCGGCATCGACGGCGGGCTCATCGGGACGCTGATCGTCTTCGGCGCGCCGGCCGCGGCGACGGTCGGCGCCGTGCTCATCTACCGCGTGATCCTCTTCTGGCTGCCGCTCATCGGCGGCGCCATCGCCTTCGCCTCACTGCGCCGGGCGCTCGGCGAGAACGTCCGCCAGGACCTCTGCGCTCCCTTCCCGGCGCGTGTGAAGGCCGCGTAACGAAGCGCAGTTCTGGCGAAGCGGCCGACCGGAAGACGGGCTAGCGTGCCGGGCATGACCGTGGGCCGGATGGGCGCCATCGTGCTCGCCGCCCTGGCCGCCGGCGCCGGGGTGATCGCCCTCGTGCTGGCCAGCGACCACCAGGAGCCGGAGGCCGTCTGGGCCGTCTTCGGGCCCGCCGTCGGCTGGAGCTTCATCGGCACCGGGCTGTACGCGTGGCGCCGTCGGCCGGAGAGCCGGATCGGCGCGCTCATGGTGCTGCTCGGCTTCGCGTGGTTCCTGTTCGTGCTGCAGGCGTCGGACTCGCAGCTCGTCTACACGTTCGCGCTCATCACCGGCCCCCTGTGGGGCGGCGTCTTCCTGCACCTCGGGCTGAGCTTCCCCACCGGGCGCCTGCTCACGCGCGGCGACCGCGCGCTGGCCGTCGCCGGGTACCTGATCTTCCCGCTCGCCTTCCTGCCGTCGCTGCTCTTCGCGAGCCCCGAAGCGCTCAACTGCGACCGCTGCCCGGAGAACCTGCTCCTGATCCGAGAGGACGACGGGCTCTTCACCGCGCTGAGCGCGTTCGGGGCGCTGCTCTACGCCGGGCTGTTCGCGCTCGCGCTCCGCCGCGCGATCGCGCGCTGGCGGGGCACCCGCGGGCTCGAGCGCATGCAGCTCACGCCGGTCTACGTGTGCGCGCTGTTCACCTTCCTGCTCGTGACGATCGCCCGCGCGGGCGTCGGCGACGCGGCGTGGTGGGCGGCCTTCATCTCGACCGGGCTGATGCCGTTCGCGTTCCTCGGCGGTCTGCTGCGCAGCCACGTCTCGCACCTCGACGCCGAGCTGCAGGCGCGCCTGGAGGAGCTGCGCGCCTCGCGCGCGCGGCTCGTCGAGGCGGGCGACGCCGAGCGCCGGCGCCTCGAGCGCGACCTCCACGACGGCGCCCAGTCGAGGCTCGTCGCGCTCGCCGTGATGCTGCAGACGGCGCGCATGCGCGCGCGGGGCGACGCGGGCATGACGGAGATCCTCGACGCGGCGGTCGAGGAGCTGCAGACCGGGCTCGGCGAACTGCGCGAGCTCGCGCGCGGGATCCACCCCGCCGTGCTCACCGACCGCGGGCTGGAGCCGGCGCTCGAGGCGCTCGCATCCCGCGCCTCCGTGCCCGTCACGATCGAGACGGGCACCGACGGGCGCCTGCCGCCGCCGGTGGAGATCGCCACCTACTTCGTCGTCTCCGAGGCGCTGCAGAACGTCGCCAAGTACGCGATGGCCACGCAGGCGACGGTCAGCGTGCGACGGCGCAACGGGCACGTGCTCGTCGACGTCACCGACGACGGCGTGGGCGGCGCCGACGCCGCCCACGGCTCAGGGTTGCGCGGCCTCGAGGACCGGGTCGCGGCGCTCGACGGCTCGCTGCGGCTCGAGAGCCCGCCCGGCCGCGGGACCCGCCTGCACGCCGAGATCCCCTGCCGGCCGGGCGACGGTCAGGTCTGACGCGGGAGCGGTCTTGCGCCCACCGGGGTGCGCGGCGAGGATCTCCCGCCCACCTCTCTCCCTCGAAAGGCATCCCCCATGACGAGTACTCCCGGCGCCGTCACCATCACCGCCCACGAGTCCGAGCAGATCGAGCGCGCCAACGCGACCGGTCTGCAGCCCGTCGTCTTCATCCACGGCCTCTGGCTGCTGCCCAGCAGCTGGGATCGCTGGGCGGCCGTGTTCGAGGAGGCCGGCTACACGGCCCTGTCGCCCGGCTGGCCCGACGATCCCGAGACCGTCGAGGAGGCCAACGCCCATCCCGAGGTCTTCGCCGGCAAGTCGGTCGGCCAGGTCGCCGACCACTTCTCGGACGTGATCTCCAAGCTGGACCGCAAGCCCGCCGTCATCGGCCACTCCTTCGGCGGCCTGCTCACCCAGATCGTCGCCGGGCGTGGCCTGTCGGCCGCCGCCGTCGCCATCGACCCGGCGCCGTTCCGCGGTGTCCTCCCCCTCCCGATCTCGGCGCTCAGGTCGGGCTCGCCCGTGCTCGGCAACCCGGCCAACCGCAATCGCGCCGTGCCGCTCACCTACGACCAGTTCCGCTACGGGTTCGCCAATGCGGTGAGCGAGGACGAGGCCAAGGAGCTGTACGACACCTACGCCGTGCCCGCCCCGGGCAAGCCGCTGTTCCAGGCGGCGGCCGCGAACCTCAATCCGTGGACCGAGGCGAAGGTCGACACGGACAACCCGGACCGCGGCCCGCTGCTGATCATCTCCGGCGAGAAGGACCACACGGTGCCGTGGGCGATCGCCAACGCGTCGTTCAAGCAGCAGGACGACAACCCCGGCGTGACCGAGATCGTCGAGATCAAGGACCGCGGGCACGCGCTGACGATCGACAGCGGCTGGCGCGAGGTGTGCGACACGGCGCTGAGCTTCGTCAGGCGCTTCGTGTAGACCGATCGGGCCGGCGCCGCGACCTTCGGCCGCCTCGCCGGTTCGTTCCTGCATGCGTTCTCGTCTCCTGATCGCCCTGCTGGCGTGCGCGCTCCCCGGCGCGCACGCCGCCGCGGCCCAGGCCGCCCCCCGCCCCGACCCCGTCGGCGCCACGCTGACGCAGCTCGCGGGCACGGCGATCTACGCGCCGGCCGAGCTCGACGCGTGGCGCCGCGACTGGCGCGCCGCGCGCATCGCGGCCCGGCGCCTGAGCGGCCCGGCGCGCACGAACATGGCGGGCGTCGTGGACAGCACGCGCTCGCTCGCCGCGCGCAAGCTGCTGGCCGCGCGCGCGCGGCCCGCGTTCCTGACGCTGCGCCACAACCTCGCCTGGTTCGCCGAGGCCCGGCGCGGCGCGCCGGCCAACGGCGCTCGCGACGGCCTGGGCTCCGAGCTCGTCTGGCAGTTCTACGCCGGCCAGGGGTGGCAGCTGCAGCCGCTGGGCACGTTCGGCAAGCTCAACGGGCTGCTGCGGACCAAGCGCACCGACCGCATCCGCGCGCTCGCCGACCAGATGCTCGCGCTCGGCGTCGACCGCCAGGGCTACCTCGCCTTCGAGTACCTGTTCCCGTGGGACGGCGGCCGCGCCGGCTGGGTGTCCGGCATGGCGCAGGCCACAGGGATGCAGGCACTCGCCGGCGCCGCGGCCCGGCTCGGCGACGCGCGGCTCATGCAGGCCGCGAACCGCATGCTCGGCGGCTTCCTGATGCCGCCGCCGTGGGGCGTGCGCGTCGACACCGCACCGGGCCGCGCCCAGTTCCTGCTCTACTCCCACAAGCCGGCGCTGCTCGTCGGCAACGGCTTCGCCCAGGCGCTGCTCGGGCTGGACCGCTACCGCGAGCTGTCCGGCGACCCGCGCGCGGCGCAGCTCGTCGGCGAGGGGCTGGCCGAGGCGCGCGCCGCCTTCCCGGGCTATGACACAGGGGCGTGGTCGCTGTACTCGCGCACGCCGACCGGCGCCGGCACCGAGTCCGACCTGCACTACCACCGGCTCTTCGCGGACTTCCTGGGAACGATGTGCACGCGCTTCGCGGACCCGGTGTTCTGCACGCTGAAGGGCCACTTCGACCTCTACGAGACCCAGCCCGTGGCCATCACCGACGTGCGCGCGCGCAACACCCGCGGCCGCAAGCTGACGGTGTCGCTGAAGGTGTCCAAGCGCGGCGCGGTCAAGGTCAGCGTGTGGACGCCCGAGCGGATGGTCCGCGTCGCCTCGCGCCAGCTCCTGCGCGGCAGCGAGCGGTTCGTCTTCTCGCGCCCGGACACGCGCCGGGCGCTGCGCGTCAAGGTCGAGGCCCAGAGCCTGACCGGCCTGCGCTCGCAGGCCGAGATCGCGACCGGCTGACGTTCCGCCCGGCCGCGGCACGGCCACCTGCTATCAGAGATACATGGCGACGACGAGCTACCGGGCCGACGACTTCCCCGACCTCACCGACGAGGTGATGTATCCCCGCATCTCGGAGGCCAAGCTCCAGAAGCTCGCGCTCAAGGGCACCCGGCGGTCCTTCGCGACGGGCGAGGTGCTCGTCGAGCAGGGCCAGCGCGACGCGCCGTTCCTGATCATCGAGCGCGGGCGCGTGAACATCCTCGACCGCAAGCCGGGCAAGGAGGTGTGGGTCGCCGAGGCCGACGCCGGCACCTTCCTGGGCGACATCGCGATCTTCACCGGCGAGCCGGCCATCGCGGCCCACGTGGCCGCCGAGCCGACCGACGTGATCTCGATCGAGCGCGTGAAGCTGCGCGCGATGCTCGCCCGCTGGCCGGAGATGGGCGAGATGATCCTGCCCGCGATGACCGCGCGGCGCGAGTGGCACGAGCGCAACGGCCACGGGGTCCTGCGGCTCATCGCGCCGCGTGGGTCGCGGCGCGCCTTCGAGGTCCGCGACCTGCTGCAGCGCAACCTGATCCCCGTGCGCTGGTACGACGTCGACACCGACGAGGAGAGCCAGACGATGCTCGACTGGCTCCGCATCCCGCGCGAGGAGACGCCGGTGCTCGTGCGCAACGAGACCGTCCTGCGCAACCCCTCGGCCGCCCAGGTCGCGCGCGAGCTCGGGCTGCGCGCGGAGGTCGACGGCCGGACGTTCGACCTCGTCGTCCTCGGCGGCGGGCCGGCCGGCCTGGCCGCCGCGGTCTACAGCGGCTCGGAGGGACTGAGCACCTTCGTCACCGAGGCGTGGGCGCCCGGCGGGCAGGCGGGCACGAGCACGCGGATCGAGAACTACCTGGGCTTCCCGACCGGCGTCGCCGGCGCCGAGCTGACGCGGCTGGCGACGCTCCAGGCGCGCCGCTTCGACGCCGTGCTGTCGAGCTTCCACCGCGCCGTCGAGCTGGCCCGCGGGCCCGAGGGCCTCGTGCGCGTCGACCTCGACGACGGCCAGCACGTGCTCGGTCGCACCGTCGTCGTCGCCACCGGGGCGCGCTGGCGCACGATCGAGGCGGCCGGCGTCGAGCGCTTCACGGGCGCCGGCGTCTACCACGCCGCGATGCCGACCGACGCCGAGAGCTGCCGCGACGAGGACGTGATCGTCGTCGGCGGCGGCAACTCCGCCGGCCAGGCGGCCCTGCACCTCTCGCGCGCGGCGCGCAGCGTGCGCATCGTCGTCCGCGGCCGCGGCCTGTCCACGACGATGTCGACCTACCTCGTCGAGCGGATCGAGATGCACCCGAACATCGAGGTCGTCACCGAGACCGAGATCACCGCGGTCGACGGCGTCGAGCGCCTCGAGACGGCCGACCTGCGCGACCGCCGCGACGGCAGCGTGGACCGTCTCCCGGTCTACGCCATCTTCGTGATGATCGGCGCCGAGCCGTGTACGGAGGCCGTGCAGATGGTGCTCGGGCTCGACCGCGCCGGCTACCTGGCCTGCGGCGCCGGCGCGGCGGCGTGCGAGGGCCCGAACCGCTGGCCCGAGCACGACCGCGACCCGCACATGCTCGAGACGGTCTGGCCCGGCGTGTTCGCGGCCGGCGACGTGCGCTCCGGCGCGACGAAGCGGGTGGCCGGGGCGGTCGGCGACGGCGGCCTCGCGGTGCGCTTCGCGCACGCCGTGCTCGACGGCTGATCCGCGGGCGCGTGCAGGCGCGCGGGGCCGCGGTTATGCTCGCCACAGGCCTCGCCGAGGGGGCGGTGCCGGAGAGGAGCGTTGGGTCGTGGCGTCCGCCGGGCTCGCGCAGGTCCAGGACGAGGTTCCCGCCCGAGCGCCCGGGCCGGCGGTGCTCTGCGCGATCGCCGTGGCCGCGTTCGCCGCCGCGGCGCTGTCGATCGCGCTGGCGGCGACCAGCGACCACCTGAGCGATCCGGTCATCCACACCGCCCTGACGGTCTGGGTCGTCCTCGGCTACGTGCTCGCCGGCGTCGTCGCCTGGTGGCGACGGCCGGAGAGCCGCTTCGGGCTGCTGCTCATCGGCGCCGGCGCCGTCGTCTGGCTCTCGAGCCTGTCGTGGTCGAACGCGGGCGCCCTGTTCACGCTCGGGATCCTCTTCGACCTGCTCGTGGCGGTCGCGTTCCTGCACGTCTTCCTCGCGTTCCCGACCGGCCGCGTGACGACCCGCAACGAGCGGGCCGTGCTCGCGGTCGCCTACGTCGCCGCCTTCCCGCTGCAGATCGTCGGGCTGCTGCTCGGCGGCTTCGGGCCCGACGACATCGTCGCCGTCACCGGCGAGCCCGAGGCGGCGTACACCCTGCTGCGCGTGCAGCTCGGGATCATCAGCGCGTGCCTGCTGCTCGGGCTCGTGCTGCTCGTGCGACGGCGACGAGCGTCGGGGCCGCCGTTGCGCCGGTCGCTGTCGCTGCTCGTCGACTCCTTCGGCCTCGCCCTCGTGATGCTGGCCGTGCTCCTGACCGCCGGGGCGCTCGGGATGATCTCCGGCCAGCCGGGCTTCGAATGGCTGCGCCACGCCACCTTCTTCGTCCTCGGCCTGGCCCCGATCGCGTTTCTCATCGGCCTGCTCGAGGCGCAGCTCGCGCGCTCGGGGGTCATCGACCTGCTCGTCGAGCTGCGGTCCAACCCGGCGCCGGCCGACCTGCGCTCCGCGATCGCGCGGGCACTGCGCGACCCGTCGGTCACGCTCGTCTACTGGCTGCCCGAGTACGAGACGTGGGCCGACCTCGACGGGCGGCCGGTTGCGCTCGACACGCTCGCGGCGGGCCGCGGGACGACGCTCATCGATCGCCGCGACGCGCACGTCGCCGCACTGGTCCACGACCCGGCCCTGGACGACGAGCCGGAGCTGCTCGACGCCGTCGTCGCGGGTGCCGCGATCTCGCTCGAGAACGCGCAGCTGCACGCCGAGCTGCAGGCGCGCCTGGACGAGCTGCAGGGCTCGCGCGCCCGCATCGTCGAGGCGGGCGACTCGGAGCGCCGGCGGCTGGAGCGCAACCTCCACGACGGCGCCCAGCAGCGGCTCGTCGCCCTCTCGCTCGGGCTGCGCGCGGTCTCGGGGCGGCTCACGCCGGGTTCGGAGGCCGTGACGATGCTCTCCGCAGCGCGCGAGGAGCTCAGCGCGTCGCTGCAGGAGCTGCGCGACCTCGCCCAGGGAATCCACCCCGCCGTGCTCAGCGACTACGGGCTCGTCGTCGCCCTCGAGTCGCTCGTCTCGCGCTCGCCGGTCATCGTCGACCTCAACGTCGCGATCGCCGAGCGCCCGCCGCCACCGGTCGAAGTCGCCGCCTACTACCTCGTGTCGGAGGGATTGACGAACGTCGCCAAGTACGCGCAGGCCACGTGCGCGACCGTCGGCGTCGCCCGCGAGCACGGGTCGCTCGTCGTGGAGGTCGCCGACGACGGCGTCGGCGGGGCCGACCCGGGCGGCGGCTCCGGGCTGCGCGGGCTGGCCGACCGCGTCGAGGCGCTCGGCGGCCGCCTGCAGGTCCGCAGCGCCGCGACGGGCACCAGCCTCCGCGCCGAGATCCCATGCGCGTAGCCGTCGCCGACGACGCGATGATCGTCCGCGAGGGCGTCGCGCGACTGCTGACGGACGCCGGCTTCGACGTCGTCGGGCGCAGCGCGACGGCCGAGGGCCTGCTCGAGACCGTCCGCGACCACGCCCCCGACGTCGCGATCGTCGACATCCGCATGCCGCCGACCTACACCGACGAGGGCCTGCAGGCGGCGCTGGCGATCCGCGCCGCGCATCCCAAGGTCGGCGTCGTCGTCCTCTCCCAGCACGCGGAGATCGGCCTGGCCATGCGGCTGCTCAACGAGGGCGCCGAGGGCGTCGGCTACATGCTCAAGGAGAGCTTGGCCGACCTCGACGAGCTCGCCGACGCCGTCCGCCGCGTGGCCGAAGGCGGCTCCGCGCTGGACCCGTCGATCGTGTCGCAGCTCCTCGGCCGGCGGCGCAGCGACAACCCGCTGGACGCGCTCACCGAGCGCGAGCGCGAGGTGCTCGGTCTGATGGCCGAAGGGCGCTCGAACCACGGGATCGGCGAGCGCCTGTCGATCAGCGAGCGGGCCGTCCAGAAGCACGCGGCGAGCATCTTCGCCAAGCTCGGCCTGCCCGCCGGCGAGGAGGACCACCGCCGCGTGCTCGCCGTCCTCGCGTTCCTGCGCGCGTAGCCCGCCTCGCGAGAAACCGCCCGCAGGCGTGCGCATTCGCGAACGCCCGCTCGCCGGGAGACTCCATGGGTCCGCCGGCAGCATGCTGGGACCTTCGTGGCGTCCGTCACCACCAGAGAGGTACGCCATGAGAACTGTGCTCATCCAGGACGATCGCCGCAACGGGGCGGCCGAGGACGCCGTCGTGACAGGGAGCGGCATCACCCGTCAGTACGGCGAGGGCGAGACCGCCGTCCACGCCCTCCGCGGCGTCTCGGTCGAGATCGCCCGCGGGCGCCTGACCGCCGTCATGGGGCCGTCCGGCTCGGGCAAGTCGACGCTGATGCACATCCTCGCCGGGCTCGACACGCCCACCTCGGGCGAGGTCTCGGTCGCCGGCGTCGACATCACCGGTCTCGACGACACGGAGATGACCAAGCTGCGCCGCGACCACATCGGCTTCATCTTCCAGTTCTTCAACCTGCTGCCGATGCTGACCGCGTCGGAGAACATCGCGCTGCCGCTCAAGCTCGCCGGCGACAAGCCCGACGCCGTCTGGCTCGAGGAACTCATCGCCACCGTCGGCCTCGGCGAGCGTCTGAGCCACCGCCCGGCCGAGCTCTCCGGTGGACAGCAGCAGCGCGTCGCGGTGGCCCGCGCGCTCGTCTCGCGGCCGAGCGTCGTCTTCGCCGACGAGCCGACCGGGAACCTCGACTCGACGACGAGCGGCGAGATCCTCGCGCTGCTGCGAGACTCGGTCGACACCCTCGGCCAGACGACGGTGATGGTCACCCATGACGCGCACGCCGCGGCCATCGCCGACCGCGTGCTCTTCCTGGCCGACGGCAACATCGTCCGCGACCTCGGCCCGTCGACCTCGCACGAGATCCTCGGGACGCTCGACGAGGTGAGCGGGCGATGATCTCGGTCGCCCTGAAGGGACTCGCCGCGCGCAAGGTGCGCGCGCTGCTGACCGCCTTCGCGATCGTCATCGGCGTCTCGATGGTCAGCGGCACCTACGTCCTGACCGACACGATGCAGTCGGCGTTCAACGGCATCTTCACCTCCTCCTACGACAAGACGGACGCCGTCATCGGGGGCAAGGAGATCGTCGAGGGCTCGTCGAGCGGCTCGACGACGGTTCCGGCATCGCTGCTCGAGAAGGTGCAGGCGCTGCCCGAGGTCGCCGCCGCCGGCGGCACCATCGGCGGAGACGACTCGTCCAAGGCCGAGATCATCGGCCGCGACGGCAAGCCGCTGTCGACCGGAGGGGCGCCCGCCATGGGCCTCGGCTACGACGCCGAGCACCCGCAGTTCAGCCCCCTCAAGCTCAGCTCCGGCGCGTGGCCGCGCGGCCCGGACCAGGTCGTCGTCGACGCCGGCACGGCCGGCGACGAGAAGCTGGCGCCCGGCGACTCCGTCCAGGTCGTCGCGCTCGGCCAGAAGCACCGCTACGAGGTCACCGGCGTCGCCACCTTCGGCGAGGTCAAGTCCCTCGGCGGCGCGACCATGGCCGTCTTCGACATGCCGACCGCCGCCGCCGTGCTCCACAAGGACGGCGTCTACGACGGCATCTCGATCGCCGCCAAGGAGGGCACCTCGCCCGCCGCGCTCGTCAGCGCCGTCGAGCCGCTCGTGCCCAACCAGCTCGAGGTCAAGGACAGCCGCCAGGAGGCGGACGACCAGGCCGCGAAGACGAACGAAGGCCTGGCCTTCGTGCGCTACTTCCTGCTCGGCTTCGGCGCCATCGCGCTGTTCGTCGGCGCGTTCGTCATCTTCAACACGCTGTCGATCACAGTCGCGCAGCGCACCCGTGAGTTCGCGACGCTGCGGACGCTCGGCGCCTCGCGCAAGCAGGTCATGCGCTCCGTGATCGCCGAGGGTCTGATGATCGGCTTCGGCGCCTCGGTCATCGGCCTCTTCCTCGGGGTCGGGATCGCCAAGGGCATGAACGAGCTCTTCAAGGCACTCGGCACCGACCTCCCCGCCGGCGGCACCATCCTCGCACCGCGCACGATCATCGTGTCGCTGCTGCTGGGCACCGTGATCACGCTGCTGGCCACCATCATGCCGGCGCTGCGGGCGACCCACGTCCCGCCGATCGCCGCCGTCCGCGAGGGCGCGACGCTGCCGGCACGGCGCTTCGCCGCGCACTCGCTCAAGGCCGCCGTCATCGTCATCGTCGGCGCCGTCGTCGCGATCTCGGCCGGTGTGTTCGCCGGCGGGCTGAGCGCGATCGCCGTCGGGCTGCTGCTCGGCGGCGGCATCATCGCCCTGTTCCTGGGGATCGCCTTCGCCGCGCCGCACCTCGTCAAGCCGCTGGCCCGGCTGATCGCCTGGCCGGCCCGGCGGACCGGTGGCGTGGCCGCCGAGCTCGCCGAGGCGAACTCCGTGCGCAACCCCGGCCGGACCGCGTCGACCGCCGCCGCGCTGATGATCGGCCTGACGCTCGTGACCGTCGTCGCCGTGCTCGGCGCCGGCCTGTCGAGCTCGGTCAAGTCGGCGGTCACCGACCAGGTGGACGCCGCCTACATCCTCAACGGCAAGGACGGCGTTCCGTTCGCCGGAGCCGAGGGTGACGCGCTGGCGCGCGTGCAGGGTGTCGAGACCGTCTCCCACGTGCGCAACGACCGCGCGCTGGTCAACGGCAAGGAGCGCGATGTGACCGGGGTCGACCCGGCGACGATCGGCGACTTCTACCGCTTCAAGTGGAGCGACGGTTCGGCCGCGTCGGTCAACGGCCTGCGCGCCGACGGCGCGCTGATCACGAAGTCCTACGCCGACAACGAGCATGTCTCGGTCGGCGCACGGCTCGCCGTCCAGACGCCCTCGGGCGACAAGCGGACGGTCGTGGTCCGCGGGATCTACGACCCGCCGGAGATCGAGCAGATGCTCGGCGAGGTCACGATCGGCGCAGCGGCGTTCGACGATGCGTTCCCGCAGCCGAAGAACAAGTTCACGTTCATCGACGCCGGTCCCGGCGCCGAGCAGGCGCTGAGCACGACCGCCGCGGACTTCGGCGACGCGGACTTCTTCACGGGTGCCGCGTTCGTCGAGGACTACACGGCGAGCTTCAGCCAGTTCCTGATGATGCTGTACGTCCTGCTGGCCTTCTCGGTCGTCGTGAGCCTGTTCGGGATGGTCAACACGCTCGTGCTCTCCGTGTTCGAGCGGACGCGCGAGATCGGGATGCTGAGGACGATCGGCATGACGCGCCGCCAGGCGCGGCGCATGATCCGCCACGAGAGCGTCATCACCGCGCTGATCGGCGCGGCGCTGGGCCTCCCGCTCGGCGTGTTCCTCGCGTCGCTCGTCACGCAGGCACTGTCGAAGTACGACGTGAGCCTGTCGATCCCGGTGCCGATGCTCCTCGCATTCGCGCTGGTCGCCGTCCTGGCGGGCGTGGCGGCGGCGATCGTGCCGGCGCGCCGGACGTCGCGGCTGAACGTCCTCGACGCGCTGCACTACGAGTAGGGGCGACGACGTGACGGTCACCCTCGAGAGGAGCACCGCGCCCGTCCCGCCGCACCCGCGGCGGGGCGGAGGGCGGACTCGCGAGACCACGCTGTTCCTCTTGGGGATCGCCGTGCTCGCGCTCCATGTCCTGGACGACAGCTTCGTCCAGCCCCAGCCCGGGACGGGTCCCGGCGACCACCTGGTCGCCGGTCTTGTCCCGCTCGCGCTCCTGGCCGCCGCCGCGTGGGCGTACCCGCGCCTGCGCGGCGGCTGGCGCGGTGCGCTGTCCCTGGCGCTCGGCATCGTCGGGATCTCGCTCGGTATCGAGGCCGCGTACTACACGCGCGAGGTCGGCCCCAGCGGCGACGACTTCACCGGCCTGCTGACCTTCCCGGCCGCGCTGCTGCTCATCGGCCTGGGCATCGTGACGCTGTGGCGAACGCGCCGCCGTGACCACGGCCTGCCGCGCACCGTCGCCGGTCGCGCCGGACTCGGCCTGGCCGCCGTGCTCGCGACGCTGCTCGTCGTCGTCCCGATCGGCTACGGCTACGTGACGACGCACACCGCCCGCGCCGTCGTCCCGGCCGACGAGCTCGGCGTGCCCCACGAGGCCGTGAGCTTCACGACGAGCGACGGGCTGCGCCTGCGCGGCTGGTACGTCCCGTCGCGCAACGGCGCCGCGGTGATCTCGTTCCCCGGGCGCCGCGGCCCGCAGAACCAGGCCCGGATGCTCGCCCGCCACGGCTACGGCGTGCTGCTCTTCGACCGTCGCGGCGAGGGCCGCAGCGACGGCGACCCCAACAGCTGGGGCTGGGGTGGCGACCGCGACGTCAAGGCCGCGGCCGCCTGGCTGGCGCGCCGCCCCGACGTCGAGCCCGGCCGCATCGGCGGGATCGGCCTTTCGGTGGGCGGCGAGATGATGATCGAGACCGCGTCTGAGACCGAGGCGCTGGCCGCCGTCGTCTCCGATGGCGCCGGCGCACGGTCGATCCGCGAGGACACGGGCGAGCGGGCCGCGGGCGCGCTGAACCGCGTCCTCGGCACGACGATCTCGGCCGTGAAGACCGCCTCGGTGGCCGTGTTCGCGAACGAGTCGGTGCCCCCGGGGCTCGAGGACGCCGCCGCGCGGACCAAGAGCCCGCTGCTCCTGATCGCCGCGCCCAACAGCAATCACGGCGAGGAGCTCAACCGCGACTACGCCCGTGCCGCGGGCGACTCGGCGACGCTCTGGGAGATCCCCGAGGCGAGCCACGTCGGCGGGATCAACGCCCGCCCGCGCGAGTACGAGCGGCGCGTGGTCGGCTTCTTCGACCGGCACCTCGGCCGGTGAGGCGACGCGATCACCGGCGAAGGAACATGAGGTGCAGGCCGACGTAGCCCTCGGCCGGCTGGTGGAAGGCCTCTGGGTTCGGTCACCCTCACTCGTCTTTATGACCGGCTGACCGGGCCCTCCATAGGGTGGCGCCGCCCCTGCCCCCCGGATCGGAGGAATCCTCGCCATGGGCGGATCGATGCCCGCCGGACTCACACGACGACGGCCCGGAGCGGCGCTGCTCGCCGCTGTGGCCGCCGTCGCGGCGATGTGGACCCAGACCGCGACCGCCGGCGCCCAGAGCGCCGCGACGGAGCGCGTCACCGACCTCGCCGTGCGCGGCCTGGGCGGCGAGCGCGCGCTGCGTGACCTCAGCTCGTTCCGCCTGCGCTCGACGGGACGGACGTTCATCTTCGACGAGGGCGTGCAGCCCGGCGACTCGGTGTCGCCGGCGTCGACCTTCACGCTGACCCTGAACTACGACCTGCGCGGGGTCGGCGACCGCCTGCGGGCCGACTACGTGCGCACGAGCAACGGCGCGGACCGCACGGTCAGCGAGGTTGTCACCGGCCGGCGCGGCTTCATCTCCGGCGTCGACGCCAACAACTCGCAGCCCGCGGACAAGCCGATGCTCTCCGACCGCTGGGCGGCGATGACCCGCGAGCAGCGGCTGCTCAACCCGCAGCTCTACGTGCGCGCGCTGCTGTCCGACCCCGACAGCGCGGCCACCTTCCCGGCGCGGCGACTCGGCGGCCGCCTGCACCGCGTGCTGAACATCGAGGCAGACGCCGCCTCGGTGCGGCTGTACGTCGACGCCCGCACGGGGCGCATCAGCCGCCTCACCACCACCGACCACAACTACAACCGCGGCGACGTTCGCACGGTCGTCGACTACGCCGGCTGGCGGCGCGCCGGCGACGGCGAGGTGCGCTTCCCGCGCACGGTGACGCTCAAGCAGGACGGCCAGGTGCTGCACCGCGAGACGCGGTCGCGCGTCCGCGCGAACGTGCCGGTCGACGCCGACCGCTTCGCGTTCCCGTCCGGCGTGCGGGCGACCTATGACCGCTCGCTGGCCGGCCGCGGCGCGCGCACGACCGAGTGGCTGATGACGTTCGCCCACCTCGGCTTCATCAAGGACGGCACGGCCAAGCAGATCGTCCCGCGCCTGATCGCCCCGGGGAGCACGCTGATCCAGGGCATCGCCAACCAGTCGATGATCGTCGAGCAGCAGGACGGGATCGTCGTGGTCGAGGGCGCGCTGAACGACGCCCGCGGCGAGGCGCTGCTCGACTACGTGCGGCGCACCTTCCCGAACAAGCCGATCCGCTACGTGACCGGCAGCCACCACCACTCCGACCACTCGGGCGGCATGCGGCCGTTCGTCGCCGTCGGCGCGCGGCCGGTCGTCCACGCGGCGGCGGTGCCGTTCTTCCAGGACGTGTTCTCGAACCGGTCCTCGCGGCTGCTGCGCGACCGCCTGGACCGCAGCCAGGCCCAGGCGAACATCCTCGCCGTGCCGGCGACGGGCTCGATCACGCTGCCCGATCCGGTGCGCCCGGTAACGGTGCTGGCCGAGCCGACGGGCCACGCGAGCACGACGATCCTCGTCTTCGTGCCCAGCGAGGGCGTGCTGTTCGTCAACGGCGACACGTACACCCCGGGTGCGCCGGCCGGCCCCGGCGCGCGGTCGCTGGACGCGGTCATCCGGGCCAATGGCCTGAACGTGAGCTGGATCGTCGGCGGCCACGGGAGCGCGGTGTCCTACCGCGAGTTCCAGGCCGCGATCGCCGCGGCGCCCGCGTCGTAGCGAGCGAGCCGGCTCAGGCGCCGGCGCCTCCGGGCGCCGGCGCCGGTCGTCCGGTTTCCGGCCGGAGCAGCCCGCACCGCGCTTGACCGGGTACCTCCCGCCGCGGGACGCCTGCCTCCCCTGGCGACGCGCGCGACCTCGCCAGGGAGGCTGGCCCCCATGCCCTCCACCCTCTCAGCGACCTCCCGCTCGGCCGCCTTCGCCGACTTCGTCGCCGACGCGGAGGCGCTCGCGCACGACCCGGCCGCGATCGCCGATCGCCTGCAGGCACTGCTCGCCCAGGACGACTGGCTCGCGCCCGAGGACCGCCGCCCCGGCGAGGACGCCTACCGCCAGCACGTGCTGCACGTCTCGCCCGCCGGGAGCCTGTCCGTCGTCGCGCTCGTCTGGAAGCCCGGCCAGCGCACGCCGATCCACGACCACATCGCGTGGTGCATCGTCGGCGTCTACCGCGGCGTCGAGCGCGAGATCCGCTACCGCCTCGTCGCGGACGAGGGCGGGCGCGCCCTGCTGCCCGTGGGCAGCGTCGAGGCGCACCCCGGCCACGTCGAGGCGCTGATCCCGCCCGCCGAGGACATCCACATGGTCGAGGCCGGCGGCGACGAGCTGACGATCTCGATCCACGTCTACGGCGCCGACATCAGTGACCGCGGCACGAGCATCCTCGAGCGCTTCGACGACGTCCCCGTGCTGACCGCCGCCTGAGTGCGGTTGCGCACGGATCGGCTTGACCCCGCGCCCGGCGGGGGAGAAGCCGAGGATGAACACGAGAAAGCTTGGAAGCACCGAGGTCGGCGCCATCGGTCTCGGCGAGATGCCGATGTCGGTCAGCGGCCGCCCCGGCACCGACCGCGCCATCGCCACGATCCACGCCGCGCTGGACGCGGGGGTGACGCTCATCGACACGGCTGACGCCTACGCGCTCGGCGCCCGGGACTTCGGCCACGGCGAGGAGATCGTCGCCCGCGCGATCGAGTCCTACGGCGGCGACAGCTCCGAGGTGCTCGTCGCCACGAAGGGCGGGCACACGCGCGGCGACGACGGCTCGTGGTTGCTCGACGGCAGGCCCGAGTACCTGCGCGAGGCCGCGCAGGAGAGCGTCCGCCGTCTCGGCGTCGACGCGATCGGGCTGTACCAGTTCCACCGCCCCGACCCGGAGGTCCCCTACGCCGAGTCGCTCGGCGCGTTGCGCGAGCTCCTCGACGCCGGGACGATCCGGATGGCCGGCATCTCCAACGCCGACATCGACCAGATCGACGAGGCGCGCGAGATCCTCGGCGATGGCCTCGTCAGCGTGCAGAACCAGTTCTCGCCGCGCTTCCGCTCCAGCGAGGACGAGCTGCGCCACTGCGCCGACACGGGACTGGCCTTCCTCCCCTGGAGCCCGCTCGGCGGGATCTCCTCGGCCGCGCAGCTCGGCGGCGACGCCGCGCCGTTCGCGGAGGTCGCGCAGGCGCGCGGCGTGTCGCCGCAGCAGGTGTGTCTGGCCTGGCTGCTCGCCAAGTCGCCGGCGGTCATCCCGATCCCGGGCTCGAGCCGGCCGGAGACGATCCGCGACTCGGTTGCCGCGGCGGAGCTGACGCTCGACGAGGACGAGCTCGCGCGCCTCGACGCCGCGCACGTGCACGCCTGAGCGGTGACGCTCAGCCGACGCTGATCGCCAGCTTGCCCTGCGTGTGCGTCGTCCCGAGCGCTTCGAGCGCTCGGGGCGCGTCGGCGATCGGGTAGGTCTCCTGGACCGGCACCGTCAGGCCGCCGGCGAGCAGGGCCGCGACGCGCTCGAGGTTCTCGCGGCTGCCCGTGGCCATCACGTTGCTGCGCCCGGGGCCGTCGCCGGCCGCGCCCACGGGTGAGGCGCCGCGCCCGCCGTCGGCGAGCGCCGCGGCGTGGGCGTCGAAGGCGTCGGGCGTGAACGACACGACGTCGAGCAGGGCGCTGACGCCCTCGGGATACTCGGCGCGCGCTGCCGCGGCGACGTCGGCGTCGCGCGGGGGGACGGCGGTCGCGCCGAGTCCCTGCAGGTAGCCCTCGTCCTCCGGCAGGCCGGGAGCGATGACCGACACGCCGGCGCGCGCGGCGATCTGCGTCGCGAAGCTGCCGACGCCCCCGGCGGCGCCGACGACGAGCAGCGAATCGCCGCTCGACAGGGCGAGCGCGTCGAGCGCGAGCAGCGCGGTGATCGCGGCCAGCGGGGCGGCCCCCGCGGCGGCGAGGTCGACGCCCTCGGGGACCCGGGCGATCGAGCGCTCCTCGGGCACGACGATGAGCTCGGCCCAGCTGCCCTTCTCCACGCCGGGGTCGGCGTGCGGGACGTAGCCGAAGACCTCGCCGCCCGGCTCGAAGTCGCTGACCCCACGGCCGACGGCCTCGACGACTCCCGCGTAGTCGCGGCCCAGCACGACGGGGAAGTGGTGCTCGGCCATGCCGTCGAGCATGCCGGCGGCGATCGCGTTGTCGACGGGGTTGACCGACGACGCGCGCACGCGGACGAGGACCTCGCCGTCCCCGGGCGCGGGGTCCGGCACGTCGTCGCGAACCTCGGGGGCGGCGCCGAGCGCGGGGAAGATGACTGCCTTCATGGGCGATGTCCTCCGAGGTCGTTGAGCGGCAAGGAACATAGACCCAGCAAGACGGGCACATGGCGCAGCCCGAGTCGTGGCTCGTCGCCACCGGGGGTCGCTGCCGGGCTAGGCTCGCATCGTGCCCGAGGCTCGCGTCAACGGGGTGCGGATCCACTACGAGGAGGAGGGCGAGGGCGCGCCGATCCTCTGCGTCCACGGGACCGGGAGCTCTGCGCTCATGTGGGGCGACGCGGTCCCGCGGCTGGCCGCGCTCGGGCGCGTGATCGCCTACGACCGGCGCGGGTCGACGCGCAGCGAGCGGCCGGACCCGTACGAGCGCACGACGCTGGCCGAGCACGCCGACGACGCCGCCGCGCTGCTCGACGCGGTCGGCGGCGGGCCCGCCGTCGTCGTCGGCCGCAGCTACGGCGGCTCGGTCGCAGTCGACCTCGCCATCCGCCGTCCGTCCCTGGTGGTCGCGCTCGCGCTCCTCGAGCCGGGCCTGCTCGAGCTCACGCCCGAGACCGCCGCGTGGTCGCGCGCGGCGCTCGAGCGGCTCGAGGAGGTCGCCGAGCGCGAGGGCGTCGGCGCGGTGGCCGAGGCGATGTTCGACGAGATGCTCGGAGAGGGCGTCTGGCCTTCGTTCCCCGAGGACATCCGGGCGATGTTCACGGCCAACGCGCCGGCGATCCTCGCCGAGTCGCGCGAGGAGGCGCAGCGCACGGGCGCGCCCGACCTCGGCGCCATGCGACAGCCGGTTCTGCTCGTCGGCGCCGCCGACTCGCCGCCCGTGTTCCGCGCCATCAACGAGGCGATGGCCCACGCCCTGCCCGACGTGCGATCGGTGCGCGTCGCGGGCGGGCACATCATCGATCCCGCGGGACCCGAGGTGCTCGAGTTCATCGAGGAGGTTCTCGCCGGCCCGTGGCGGTAGCCGACATCGCGGCCGGCTCGCAGCACGAAGTGCTGACGAAGCACGTATTCAAGCCCGCGCCGCCTGGGTCGAAGACCGCTGTATGGGCAGCGATCACCGCGACGACGCATGCTCTGGGCGCACATACGGGACCATCGAGCCGCATCGGCTCTGGTGGCGTCCCGGCGACGGGCACGGCCGCGGCATCCTGTTCGCCTCCGGCCACGTCCACACCTGGCCGGAGGGCGAGGGCCAGCATCGCCACATGGCCGGCCTGCGGAACGAGCGTCCGCGGATGTTCTTCCTGATCCGCCCGGACGGGCGGGTCCGCATCCCGCTCCGGCACGCGCCCGCCGCGGGCGAGCTCGCGACCGCGCTGCGATCGGCGGACCGGCGGCTGCAGCCGTTCGACCCGCACACCGCCTCTCGAACCTGACCGATCCGCGACCCGACCGGACGCGACGCGATTTGCGGTGGTGAAGCGGGTCCCAGTACACAGATAAATCGCACGTCGATTTCGTAGAGGTGGTACGTTCGACGTTGCGCGTGGCCTCACGCCGAATCCTGTGGAGTTCCACTCTCCCTTCGGCGTCACCTCCGGCCTGTGCGCACCGAGGAGGACTCAACCGAGTTCTCCAGCCTGAAGAAACCGTTGGGACACACATGTACGCCACCATTCGACGCTACGAGGCGATCGACGAGACGCGCAGCGACGAGCTCGTCAGGAAGGTCGAGGAGAGCCTCGCGCCGCGCCTCAGCAAGCTCCAGGGCTTCGGCGGCTATCACCTCATCAACGCCGGCGACGGCGTCGTGAGCTCGATCACCTTCTTCGAGACATCCGAGCAGGCCGACGAGTCGAACAGTGTCGCGAGCGCCTGGGTGCGTGACGAGAAGCTGGAGACAGCGATCCCGAACGCGCCGAAGATCACCCGCGGCGAGGTCGTCGTGGACAAGCCGCGCGAGCTCGCGCCGGCGTAGCAGCCTCAGGCGGCTGAGTTCGAGAGGAGGCCCGCCCCGCGGGCCTTCTCATCGTCTGGGGCCGACCGGGGCAAGATCGTGGCGACGCCCCAGGCGACGACCAGAAGGAGCAACGATGAGCTCGGTCACCGAAGGAACGCGGCCCCTGGAGGACGTCACGGTGCCCGTGAAGCTGAAACTCGCGGCGCTGTGGACGGCGACGATGTTCCTGTTCGCATACGGAGACCTCTTCACGCTGTACCGCGCCGAGAAGGTGAGAGAGATCCTGGGCGGGGAGATCGCGGGCATCGAGGTGACCCAGACCTTTCTCATGGCGGCCAGCGTCTACGTGGCGATCCCGAGCGTCATGGTGTTCCTGTCGCTGGCGTTGCGAGCGCCTGTGAGCCGGTGGACGAACCTCGCCGTGGGCGTGGTCTACGCGCTGACGATCGTCGCCTCGGCCATCGGCGAGGGATCGGCGTACTTGATCTTCCTCAGCGTCCTGGAGGTCGCGCTCGTGCTGCTGATCGTGTGGTTCGCGTGGAACTGGCCGGGCCTGCCGGCGGTGGAGCCCAACAGCAGCTAGTGGAGCGATCACGCGTGCTCGAGGCGGAAGATGTCAACGACGACTGCGGTCTCGTGGTGGGTGACCCGCAAGGGGGTGGAGCCGATCGCGTCGATGAGCGAGACGGTGAGGCTGGCTCCTCCGACCGAGGTCGTGAACCAGTTGAACGCGCGACGGACGAGGCCCGGCGTGGACTCGCAGAACTTGCTCATGATCCAGAGGGGCAGCCCAGTCGTAGACCGGGGACAGCCGACGGTACTTGGCGGCGTTCCTCTCGTTCTTGCCGGGCGCGACCATTCCGTCCGCGGAGAGATCGCTCCCCTGCTCAATCACGGCACGGTGGGGCGATGCTGGGGGCGATCAGCGGCAATTCGACCGGCCGCGTCAAGCGCTGCGGGGGTGCCTGCGCCCCCCGCCACTTCCAAAGTATCGCTGCCGGGGGGGCTTGTTTCAAGCCCCGGGGTGTGCTCCATACTCGCTCGCCGCAAGCGACGGAGGGAGCAACGCGATGGGCACGATGGAGCATGCGGCGGTGGGCGCTGGAGGCGATCCGAAGGGGATCGACACCATCCAGCCCGACGGGTACGTCTTGGGTCTTCAAGAGATCGACGAGACGCAGGTCGCAGTCGTCGGCGGCAAGGGCGCGCACCTGGGGGAGCTTTCGCGAATCGGAGGCATCCGCGTGCCGCCTGGCTTTTGCGTGACGACGGACGCCTTCCGGCGGATCATGGGGCAAGCGCCATCGATCGACGATCGCCTCGATCGGCTCTCGCGCCTGAACCCGGACGACCGGGAGGCGATCCGCACGCTCAGCGCGGAGATCCGCCGGACCCTCGAAGGGATCGCCATTCCCGACGATCTGGCGGCGGCGATCACCCGCGCGCTCGCCCGTCTCGGCGAGCAGGCCGCCTACGCCGTCCGATCGAGCGCGACGGCAGAGGACTTGCCGACGGCCTCCTTCGCCGGCCAGCAGGACACGTACCTGAACGTCGTGGGGCCGGCCGCGATCCTCCAGCACGTCAGCCGCTGCTGGGCGTCGCTGTTCACCGAGCGGGCCGTGACCTACCGCCTGCGGAACGGCTTCGACCACCGGAAGGTCCACATGGCTGTCGTCGTGCAGCAGATGGTCTTCCCGCACGCGGCCGGCATCCTCTTCACGGCGGACCCCGTCACGTCCAACCGGAAGGTCGCCTCAGTCGAGGCCAGCTTCGGGCTCGGCGAGGCCCTGGTCTCAGGCCTCGTCAACGCCGACGCCTACAAGGTGCGCGACGGGGAGGTCGTCGCCAAGGCGGTCGGCACCAAGCGGCTTGCCATCCACGCCCTGCCGGCGGGCGGGACGGAGGAACGGACGATCGACCCGGCGCGGCAGGAGCAGCCGGCGCTGACGGATGCGCAGGTCGTGCGGCTTGTGCAGCTCGGTCGGCGGATCGAAGCGCACTTCGGCCGCCCGCAGGACATCGAATGGTGCCTGGTGGACGAGGGCTTCGAGATCGTCCAGAGCCGGCCGATCACCACGCTGTTCCCGATCCCCGCGGCCGATGACGGAGCGAACCACGTCTACGTCTCCGTCGGCCATGGGCAGATGATGACCGACCCCATGAAGCCCCTGGGGGTCTCCGTGTGGCAGCTGACGGCCATGGCGCCGATGCACGAGGCCGGCGCGAGGCTGTTCGTCGACGTCACCCGCGGTCTGGCCTCGCCCGCGAGCCGCGCCCGCCTCCTGAACCTCCTGGGGAAGGGGGATCCGCTGATCAGGGACGCGCTGGAGACCGTCCTCGACCGCGACGACTTCGTCCCGTCGCTCCCGGACGCGGATCCCGGCGGGCCGCCGGCCGGCGGCCCGCCTGCCCCGATCGAGACCGATCCGGCCATCGTCACCGGGCTGATCGAGCGCAGCCGGGCGTCCGTCGCCGCCCTGCGACGCGACATCCGGACGACATCCGGACCGGCGCGGTTCGACTTCTTGCTGGAGGCCTTCGAGGAGTACAAGCGAGTCCTCGCCGATCCGCTGAACCTTCAGGCGATCATGGCGGGGATGGAGGCCACGTGGTGGCTCAACGACAAGCTGCAGGAGTGGCTGGGAGAGAAGAACGCGGCCGACACGCTCACGCTCTCCGCCCCCGACAACGTCACGTCGGAGATGGGACTGGCGCTGCTCGACGTCGCGGACGCGATCCGCCCGCATCCGGAGGTGGTGGCGTTTCTGCAGGACGTCGAGGACGAGGGCTTCCTGGACGAGCTGCCGAAGCTCGCGGGCGGGACCGAAGCGCGCGACGCCATCGCGGCATACCTCGACAAGTACGGCATGCGCTGCATCGGCGAGATCGACATCACGAGGCCGCGTTGGAGCGAACGGCCCACCACGCTCGTGCCCGTGATCCTCGGCAACATCAAGAACTTCGAGCCCGGCGCCGGCGAGCGGCGCTTCGAGCAGGGGCGGCAGGAGGCGGGGAGGAAGGAACAGGAAGTGCTTGAGCGATTGCGGGCCTTGCCGGACGGGGAGCGGAAGGCCGAAGAGGCCAAGCGCATGATCGACCGCGTCCGGACCTTCATCGGGTACCGGGAGTATCCGAAGTACTTCATCGTCAGCCGCTACTTCGTCTACAAGCAGGCCTTGCTGGAAGAGGTCGAGCGCCTCGTGCAGGCCGGCGTGCTCCGTGAGCGGGAGGACTGCTTCTACCTCACGTTCCACGAGCTCCGCGAGGTCGTGCGGACGCACGACGTGGACTACGAGCTCATCGCCCAGCGCAAGGACGTGTTCAGGTCGTACCAAGCGCTCACACCGCCCCGGGTGCTCACGTCGGAGGGCGAGGCCATCGCCGGGGCGTACCGACGCGAGGACGCGCCGGCCGGTGCGCTGATGGGCCTACCGGTCTCGAGCGGGACCGTCGAGGGGCGGGCCCGCGTCATCCTGGACATGGCGGATGCCGAGCTCGAACCGGGCGACATCCTGGTCACGGCGCACACGGACCCGAGCTGGTCCCCGCTGTTCGTCGCGACCAAGGGTCTGGTGACGGAGGTGGGAGGCCTGATGACCCACGGCGCAGTGATCGCACGGGAGTACGGCTTGCCGGCCGTCGTGGGGGTGGAGCATGCCACCCGGGCGATCCGGGATGGGCAGCGGATCCGCGTGCATGGAACGGACGGCTACGTGGAGATCCTGCCCTAGCCGCCGCTCCACTGAATCCGCCTTCGCCGCCGCCCGAGTTGAGCCGATCCCTGCCGACCTCGGCTCATCGGCCGCTTCTGCTTCCGCCTGCCAGCGCGAGCGAGCCGTGCGCGGCTGGGTCGCTGCGGAAGAACCGGTGGTTCGGCTTCGTTTGTATAGGAACGCGCATCCACACGCGGAGGAACCATGAGTGGATTGAGGGCGCTGAAAGGCGTCGCCCGAACGGGTCTGCGCCAGACCCGCCTGAGCGGCCCCTACTTCCGGGCCAGGGACCGGCGACGGGCGCATAGCGCGCTGCGCCACGACAGCGGCGGTCTCGCTTCCGACGGCATACGACTCCCGCCCGCAGAGCTGATCACGCAGGTCGCGGGCGCCGATGACGCCGCCTCGTTCCTCTCACAAGGGGCCCTCGCCGCCGGCAACATCCGGGACGCGCTGAGGCGCAACGGCGTCGCCATCGAGCGTCTCCGGGCGATCCTCGACTTCGGGTGCGGCTGCGGCCGGGTGCTCCGGCATTGGGCGAGGTTGGAGGGTCCTGAGCTGCACGGCGCCGACTACAACCCCGCGCTCGTGCGGTGGTGTCAGGCCAACCTGCCGTTCGCGCAACTGACGGTCAACGGGCTCCACCCGCCGCTGCACTACCCCGACGCCCGATTTGACCTGATCTACGCCCTGTCGGTATTCACGCACCTCACCGAGGACCAGCACCACGCCTGGATGAAGGAGATCCGGCGCGTCCTGCGCCCTGGCGGCCTCCTGCTGTTCACCACGCACGGCGACGCCCATCTGAAGTTCTGTGACGCGGACGAGCTGTCGGCCTACCGCCGCGGCGAGTTCGTGGTCCTGAACCCAGACATGGCAGGGCGCAACGCCTGTGGCGCCCTGCACCCGCGAGCCTGGGTACTGAACATGCTTCTGCGCGATCTCGAGCTCGTCGACGACCAGCCGCTGGCCGGGACCGGCAATGGCCGCCAGGACATCTGGCTCGTGCGCCGGCCTGTCTGACCGAACATCGCACGAATCCTCCGCCCGCGGGGGAGCCTCAGTCGATTCGGGGTGACGGTTCTCATCGCTCGTCAGCTTCGACAGGCGCCGGCTCGACTGTGGTCAAGCCTGGACCCGGGTGGGGCGGGCGCGGGCTGCGGGGGCGTGGCCGACGCTCGGCGCTCGCGTGACGGCAGCAGCGCCACCGTGATCAGCAGGGCCGCGAAGACGAAGATGGCCGCCCCGATCACTCCGGCCTGCAGGCCGTCGTTGAGGGCTTCGGCTCGCGACGCCGAGTTCTCGCACCGCACCCGCTGGTGCCCCGCCTCGTCTGGGCCATGCACGACGCTGGGGGCACCGCCGATCTCGCCGACACTGAGCACTGGTTGCCCGCCGCTGCGCGGGAGCTCGTTGACGCGCCGCTGCTTTGACCGCCTCCATGCGATGACCGGATGAGGCCGCCGTCCTTGCGACCCTCGAGCGCGATGGCCACGGCGGCGATTGCTCGACCGAAGTCGGGCAATCGCCGAGTCAGTGAGCGTCCGTCGTCAGCCGCAGCCGGTGTTGTTGCCGCAGCTCGAGCACGTGTAGCACGACCCGGTCCGCTGCATCATGCCGCCGCACTGGTTGCATGCCGGGCCGAGGTCGAGCCCGACGCGGCCGAGCTTGGCGGGGACCACGGGCGGCGTGTCGGTCAGCGCCGCGGCGGCCGGTTGGGCCGGCGCGGCCGGGGCCTCGGGCGCCGGTGCGGCCGCGACAGACGGGGCGCCGTTCCCGTTGGCCGGGCCGGCGGTGTCCGAGCCGACGGACATCGCGGTGTCCTGGGCCATCATCCGCGCGCGGACCTCGGGCGTGAGGATGCCGAGCTCCTCCTGCGTGTCCGCGTCGAGGAAGCGCGAGGCGAGCCAGCGCATGATGTAGTCGGGCATCGACTTGGCGAACGGGATCTCCGGGTTGGTGGTGATCCCCTCCGGGTCGAAGCGCATGTAGCTGAACTTCTGCACGAGCGTCTCGAGCGGCACGCCGTACTGCAGCGCGATCGAGATCGACGTCGCGAAGGAGTTCATCATCCCGCGCAGCGTCGAGCCCTCCTTGCCGATGTCGGTGAGGAAGATCTCGCCGACGGTGCCGTCCTCGTACATGCCGGCGGTGATGTAGCCCTCGTGGCCGCCGATCGAGAACTTGTGCGTGATCGACTGGCGCTCGCGCGGCATCCGCTTGCGGTCGCGGGTGACCTCGGCGCGGGCCCCGGCGACAGCCTCGGCCACGCGGGCGTCGACCGCCTCGGGCGGCAGCCAGCCCTCGGGCGCGACGACCGCCGGCTCGCCCGCGGTCGTCTGCGCCTCGGTGCGCAGCGCCTGGGCCGTCTTCGAGCCGTCGCGGTAGATGGCCAGCGCCTTGACGCCGCAGCGCCAGGCCTCGATGTAGGCCTCGGCGATGTCGTCGACGGTCGCCGTCTGCGGCATGTTCACCGTCTTGGAGATCGCGCCGGACAGGAACGGCTGGACGGCGCCCATCATCTTGATGTGGCCCATGTGCGCGATCGCGCGCTCGCCGACGGCCACGTCGAAGACGGGCAGGTGCTCGGCCGCCAGGCCGGGCGCCCCGACGATCGTCGCGTGCTCGTTGACGTACGCCTCGATCTGCTCGATCTGCTCGTCGCTGTAGCCCAGCGTGCCGAGCGCCATCGGGATCGTGCGGTTGACGATCGTCATCTGGCCGCCGCCGACGAGCTCCTTGAACTTGACGAGCGAGAAGTCGGGCTCGATGCCGGTCGTGTCGCAGTCCATGAGGAACGAGATCGTCCCCGTGGGCGCGAGCACGGTCGCCTGGGCGTTGCGGTAGCCGTGCGCCTCGCCCAGCGCCACGGCCTCCTCCCAGCTCGCCCGCGCGGCCTCGACCAGCGCCGTGTCGGCGAGCGCGGCGTCCGGGATCGCGTAGGAGGCGTCGCGGTGCATGCGCATGACCGCGTTGTGCGGCTCACGGTTCTCCGCGTAGCGCTCGTAGGGCCCGAGCGCCGCGGCGACCTTGGCCGACTCGCGGTAGGCGCGGCCGGTCATCAGGGCGGTGATCGCCGCCGCCGTCGCGCGGCCGGCGTCGGAGTCGTACGGCATGCCGTTGGACATCAGCAGCGCGCCGAGGTTGGCGTAGCCGAGGCCGAGCTGGCGGAAGGCGCGGGCGTTGGCGCCGATCGCCTCGGTCGGGTAGCTCGACGGGCCGACGATGATCTCCTGGGCCAGGAAGATGATGTCGACGGTGTGCTGGAAGGAGTCGACGTCGAAGGTGCCGTCGGCGCGGCGGAACTTCATGAGGTTCAGCGACGCGAGGTTGCACGCGCTGTCGTCGACGTGCATGTACTCCGAGCAGGGGTTGGACGCGTTGATGCGGCCCGAGTTCGGCGACGTGTGCCACTGGTTGATCGTCGTGTCGTACTGGACGCCCGGGTCGGCGCAGCGCCACGCCGCCTCGGCGATGTCGCGCATGAGCTCGCGCGCGGGGATCGGGTCGCCGATCGGCTCGCCGGTCCTGCGGGCGGTCGTACGCCAATCCTCGTCCTGCTCGACGGCGTGCATGAACGCGTCGGTGACGCGCACCGAGTTGTTGGCGTTCTGGTACTGGATCGACTGGAAGCCGTCGCCGTCGATCGACATGTCGAAGCCGGCGCGCGCGAGGGCCTCGGCCTTCTCCTCCTCGTGCGCCTTGCACCAGATGAACTCGCGGATGTCCGGATGGTCGACGTCGAGGACGACCATCTTGGCCGCTCGGCGCGTCTTGCCGCCCGACTTGATCGTGCCCGCCCACGCGTCGGCGCCGCGCATGAACGAGACCGGCCCGCTCGCCGTGCCGCCCTTGCTCAGCGGCTCCATCGAGCCGCGGATGTTCGACAGGTTGATGCCCGAGCCGGAGCCGCCGCGGAAGATCTTCCCCTCCTTGGTGTTCCAGGCGAGGATCGACTCCATGTTGTCGTCGACGGAGAGGATGAAGCAGGCCGAGCACTGCGGGCTCTCCTCGAAGCCGACGTTGAACCAGACGGGCGAGTTGAAGGCGACCATCTGGTGCAGGAGGACGTACGTCAGCTCGGCCTCGAAGGCGTCGCCGTCATCGGGCGTGGCGAAATAGCCGCGAGCGCGGCCCCAGTCGGCGATCGTGCCGGCCACGCGCGAGATCATCTGCTTGACCGAGCGCTCGCGCGACGGCGCGCCGAGCTGTCCGCGGAAGTACTTCTGGGCGACGATGTTCGTCGAGTTCTGCGACCAGGTGCGCGGGAACTCGACGTCGGGCTGCTCGAAGGCGACCTTGTCGCCGTGGCCGATGCGCGCGTCGCGCAGCTCCCATTCGACCGAGTCGAACGGGTGGACCCCCGGACTCGTGAACTTCCGGCGCACGGTCAGCGCCTGACCGGGCCGGATGTCCTGTGCGAGTGCCGTGTGTGGGGTGGTGGCCATGCGAGCTGTGCTCCCTCTCGTGCCGCGTTTTCCCGCACTTTGCGGGCGGTTTCATGCGATTTTCGCGCGACCTCGAAGCATCCTCGTTGGGTCGGACGGAATCGCTGTGGAGCACCCTTCATGGTACTTGGCGACCCCCCGTTCACCGGGTTCGGATACCACGAGAGAACCCGCAAGGAGCGGGCTCGACCTGCGCGGACGGCGGAGCATGCCGGTGGGCGAGGACGGAACGGCGACGCCCCCGGAGACCCGCGCGACCGCTAGCCTCGGCGCACCCATGCGCCGACTCGCTCTGCTCGTCTGCATGCTCGCCGTGCCCGCCGTCGGCGCGTGCGGCGGCAACGACCAGGACGACGCGCAGAAGGCCGCCGAGAGCTACGTCTCCGAGCTCGGCGACCGCGACGGCGCCGGGACCTGCGAGCACATGACCGCCGACCTGCAGCAGCAGTTCACCGCCGCGGTCGCCGCCCAGCAGCCGCAGTTCAAGGGGCGCGACTGCGCGCGCATCATGCAGACCGCGCTCAACGCGATCCCGCCGGCGCAGCTCAAGCTCTTCGCCGACGCGAAGATCAGCGAGATGAAGCTCGACGGCGAGCGTGGCACCTTCCGCTACACGCTCGGCCCGAGCCCGGACATCCCGGACGAGATCAACGTCGACGGGCGGGTCGCCAAGGAGGACGGCGACTGGAAGGTCTCCTGCTGCGTCCCCGGGCAGAGCGGCTGATCGAGAGGGAGGACGAACCGATGACGACCGAGCCGACCGCCGCGACCCGCTGGGGCGCCGACTCCGAGACGGGCGTGCTCACCGACGTCCTGCTCGCCTCGCCCGAGAACTTCCGCTGGCTGCCGACGAGCTCGGTGTCCAAGGCGACGCTCGCGTCGGGGATCGCGTTCGACCGCGAGCTCATGCTCCGCCAGCACGCCGAGATGGTCAGCGCCTACGAGGACGCCGGCGTCGCCGTCCACACCCTGCCCGCCGACGAGCACCTCCCCTACCAGGTGTTCGCGCGCGACTCGAGCTTCATGACGCCGTGGGGCGCCGTGGTCACGCAGATGGCCCAGTGGTGGCGGCGCGGCGAGTACGCGCCGGTCATCCGCTTCCTGCAGGAGCACGGCGTGCCGATCTTCGGCATGGTCACGGCCGGCTCGCTCGAGGGCGGCGACTTCGACGTCATCGAGCCCGGCGCCGTGCTCATCGGCCACTGCGGCGAGCGCACCCAGGACGTCGCCGCGCGACAGGTCGCCGGGTGGCTGGAGGCCGAGGGCTGGGAGGTCCTCCTGCAGCCGATCGCCGAGCACTACGTCCACATCGACCTGATGGTCTGCATGGTCGCGCCGAAGCTCGCCGCGGTGTGCCTGGACACGACGCCCGACGAGACCCTGCGGTGGCTGCGCGGCAAGGGGGTCGAGCTCGTCCCGGTCTCGTTCAAGGACACGATGAAGCTCGGCTGCAACGTCGTCTCGCTCGGGGACGACCGGGTCATCTCGACGGCCGCGTCGACCGAGCTCAACGAGCGCCTGCGCGCGCTCGGCATCACCGTCTACGACCCCGACGTGTCGATGTTCACGCTCGGCGGCGGCGGCGTGCACTGCATGTGCCAGGCGCTGCACCGCGAGCCCGCGGCCTGACGCCGCCCCTCAGCGCCCGAGCCGCAGCCAGTCCGTGAACTCCGACCAGGCGTTGCCGACGCGCCAGCCCGCCTCGCCGGTCGCGTGGAGCCAGCGCAGCAGCCACGGCGGCTCCCACACGCGCCAGCGGGCGAGGCCGAGCAGCACGAACACGGCGAGCAGGATCCCGGCGACGACGAGCAGGAGGGCGATCGCCGCGGTGTCGCGGCTGTCGTCCTGCGCCGTCGAGGTCACGGTCGTCGGCGGCGGCGCGGCCGGGGCCGGGGCGGGCGCCGGCGCCGCGGTGGCCGTCGGCGGCGCGGTCGTCTCCGTGGGAGTCGTGGGTGTCGTGCCCGCCGGCGTGGAGGACGTGGTCGGCGTGGTCGGCGTGGCCGGCGTCGTGCCGGTCGTGTCCTGCGCGAGCGCAGCCGCCGGCCCGGCGAGGGCCGCGACGAGCAGCGCGATGAGCAGGGGTCGCGTCACCGGGCCGATGGTAGGAGGTCGTCGAGCGCCTGCAGCGCGCGGTCGAGGACCTGCGGCGGCCCCGCGGCCGCGTCGATGACCCGGATGCGATCGGGCTCGGCCGCGGCCAGCGCGTCGTAGGCGGCGGCGATCGCCGCGAAGAAGGCGCCGTCCTCGCGCTCGAGGCGGTCGGGCTCCTGGCCCCGCGCGGCCTGCCGGTCGGCGCGCACGTCGGGGTCGGCGCGCAGCAGCAGCGTGCGGTCGGGCCGCAGCCCACCCGTCCCGAAGTCATTGATCCGCGCCACCGCGTCGAGCCCCAGCCCGCGTCCACCGCCCTGGTAGGCGAGCGACGAGTCGATGAAGCGGTCGAGCAGGACCCAGCGGCCGTCGTCGAGCAGCGGCTCGAGGCGCTCGGCGACGAGCTGCGCGCGCGCCGCCGCGTAGAGCAGCGCCTCGGCGCGCGGGTCGACGCGCAGCGCCGGGTCCTTGACGAGCGCGCGGATGCGCTCGGACAGCTCGACCCCGCCCGGCTCGCGCAGCGGCTCGACCTCGACCCCGCGCGTCGCCAGGGCGTGCAGGAGCCCGTCGGCCAGCGTCGTCTTGCCGGCGCCGTCGAGGCCCTCGATGGTGATGAGCCGGCCGCGCATCGTCGTACCCTGCCAGACGTGCTGACCGGGACCGAGCGACACCCCCACGCCCGCGCGGTGCTCGGCGCCGCGCTGCCGCCCGACGGCAACCCGAGCCACGCCTACCTGTTCCACGGCCCCGCGGGCGCGGGCAAGCGCGCGGTGGCGCGCGCCTTCGCGGCCGAGCTGCTCGCCGACGGCGCGCCCGACGAGGCCTCGGTCCGCGAGCGCGTCGACCACGGCGTGCACCCGGACCTGACGTGGGTCACGCCGAGCGGCGCCCAGGAGATGCTCGTCGGCGACATCGACGAGCCGGTCGTCGCCGCGGCGTCGCGCACGCCGTTCGAGGCGCGCCGGCGGGTCTTCGTCATCGAGCGCGCCGAGACGATGAACGAGCAGTCGCAGAACAAGATGCTGAAGACGCTCGAGGAGCCGGCGCCGTTCGCCCACCTGATCCTGCTCTCCAGCCGGCCCGGCCAGCTGCTGCCGACGATCTCCTCGCGCTGCCAGCACGTGCGCTTCGACGCGCCGCCGCCCGAGGCGATCGCCGCGGCGCTCGAGGCGGCCGGGATCGACCCGGCGACGGCGCAGGCCAGCGCCCGGCTCGGGCTCGGCGACGCCGAGCGCGCGGCACGCGCGCCGGTCCTGCGCGAGCACGCCGAGGCCTACGCGCGCGCCGCGCTGCACGGCACGCTCGACACCCGCCCGTGGGTCGGGCTGCTGGCCACGGCCCGCCAGGAGGGCGATGCCGCCGCAGGCGGCCGTCGAGGAGCGCGTCGCCGCCGACCTCGAGCTGCTGCCCAAGCGCGACCGCAAGCGCGCCGAGCGCGAGGGCTCCGAGGCGGCGCGCCGCGCCCAGCGCCGGGCGCGGATGACGGCGATCGACCAGGCGCTCGAGCTCGCGGGCCTGTGGTTCCGCGACGTCGCCTGCGTCGCCGACGGCGCGCCCGAGCTGGCCCACGCCACCGATCGCGCCGAGGAGCTGCGCGCCGACGCCGACGGCCGCCGCGGCACGGCGCTGCGCTCGGCCGTCGAGCTCGTCGACGAGGCGCGCGCGGCGCTGATCCTCTACCCGAGCGAGGAGCTCCTGCTCGAGGCGCTCGCGTCCCGGCTGTGCCGCGCCGTCGCGGTCAGGTGATGACGCCCGCGCCGGCGAGCGCGATGACCACGGCGCCGAGCACGAGCCGGTAGCCGACGAACCAGGCGATCGAGTGGTTCACGAGGAAGCGCAGCAGGAACGCGATCGACGCGTACCCGCTGACGAAGGCGGCGACGGTGGCCAGCGCGGTCGGGCCGGGCGGCGCGCCGCCCTCGCCGACGTGGCGTAGCTCGAACACCCCCGAGAGCACGACCGCCGGAACGGAGAGCAGGAACGAGTAGCGCGCCGCCGCCGTGCGGTCGAAGTTCAGCAGCAGGCCGGCGGAGATCGTCGCGCCCGAGCGGCTCACGCCAGGGATCAGCGCGAGCGCCTGCGCAAAGCCGATGATCAGACCGTCGCGCGCGGTGAGCGTGTCGAGCTCGCGGTCGCGGCGGCTCCGCGCCTCGGCGTAGAGCATCACGAAGCCGAATCCGATCAGCATCGCGCCGATCAGCTCGAGCGAGCGGAACTCGTTCTCGATCGGATCGCTGAAGGCGAGCCCGAGGATGCTGATCGGGATCGTGCCGAGGATGATGTACCAGCCCAGGCGGGCATCGAGCGTACGGCGCTCCTGCGGATCACGGAGCGAGCGCGTCCAGGCGACCGCGATCCGCCACAGATCGTGGCGGAAGTAGAGCAGCACCGCGGCCATCGTCCCGAGCTGGATGATGGCCGTGAACGCGGCGCCCGGATCCTCCCAGCCGAAGAAGGCCGGGACGATGCGGAGGTGTCCGGAGCTCGAGACGGGCAGGAACTCGGTCAGTCCCTGGACGAGGCCGAGCACGATGGCCTGCAGCGCGTCCATGCAGCGGGTGACGTTACTTCGCCTGGTCGGGGATCGATCCCAGCCGTGGGTCCAGGTCGTATGTCGAGAAGGCCCGGAAGGCGTGGAAGCGGGGATGCTCGGGACCGTGGAAGTCGGCCGAGCCGGTCGTCAGCAGGCCCAGCTCGCTGCAACGCTCGGCGACGAGCCGGGTCTGCCGCTCATCATGGGTGATGTAGAAGGCCTCGACCCCGTCCATCCCGAGCGCGGCGAAGCGGTCGACGGTGTCGAGCACCTCGGCGTCGCGGTCGAGGTCCCAGAACGGGTGCGCCCAGACGGCGACGCCGCCGGCGTCGTGGATCAGCCCGATCGCCTCGGCCACCGTGGGCGTGGTGCGGCGCCGGTAGCCCGGCGTGCCGGGGATCAGATAGCGCTCGAGCAGTTGCGAGCTGTTCACGATCCCCTCGTCCTGGAGGCGCATGCTGTTGGCCGGATGCTCGAACGCGGCCTGGGCGAGATGGGGACGACCGACGGAGGCTCCCCCGCGGTCGGGCGCGTCGAGCTCGAAGCCGAGCTCGCGCAGGGCGTCGGCCATCCGCCCGATGCGCGCGGCGCGGTCGGCGCGGTAGACCTCGAGCGCGTCGAGCAGCCGCGCGCTGCGATGGTCGATCCCGTAGCCGAGGACGTGGAGGTCCTCCCGCTCGCCGTCGAGCGTCGACAGCTCCGCCGCCGGGACGACGCGGAGGCCCTCAGCCTGCGCCGCATGGAGCGCCTCGTCGACGCCGTCCACCGAGTCATGGTCGGTCAGCGCCAGCAGCTCGACACCCGCCGCCGCCGCGGCGGCGACCACCGCCCGCGGCGCTAGCGCGCCGTCGGAGTGCGTCGAGTGGGACTGGAGGTCGAAATTCGGACGGCTCACGAGTTGGCGCAGGCTAGTGGCGCCGATTGGTTGTTAGCCTGCTAAGCAATGTCCTCGACTCCCTCCACCGACTCCGATCTCGCCACGTTCTCGGCCGTCCTCGACGACTTCATGACGGCGACCCGCCGCGCCCGCGGGCGCCTCGGCGCCGACAGCGAGATGTCCCTCTCCCAGTACCAGCTGCTGCGCCCGCTGCTCGACCGCGGCCGGCCGCTCGGCGTCTGCGCGCTGGCCGAGGCGGCCGGCGTGAGCCCGCCGACGGCCACGCGCGCGCTCGCCGTCCTCGAGCGAGACGGCCTCATCGAGCGCCGTGACGACGCCGACGACCGCCGCAAGGTCCGCATCGCGCTGACCGACGAGGGCCTGCACCGCGTCGCCGCCAAGCACGACCGCATCGAGCACCGCCGCCACCAGATCTACGAGTCGCTGACGCCGGGAGAGCGCCAGACGACGACGCGCGTCCTCGCCCGCCTCGCGGCGGCCATCGAGGACCTGAAGTGACGCGCGCGAATCCGAACCGGACCCTGCTCGTGCTCGCGGCCGCGGCGCTCGCCTACGCGCTCGCGCAGACGATGATCGTCCCCGCGCTGCCGTTCATCCAGCGCGACACGGGCGCCGACCCGGCCGACGCGACCTGGCTGCTGACCGCGTTCCTGCTCACCTCGTCGGTGGCCACCCCGCTGCTCGGCCGCCTCGGCGACATGCACGGCAAGGAGCGCTGGCTGCTCGTCTCGCTCGCCGTCTTCGGCCTCGGCTCGGTCGTCTCGGCGCTCGCCGGCTCGCTCGAGGGCATGATCGCCGGCCGTGCCGTGCAGGGCGCGGGCGGCGCGATCTTCCCGCTCGCCATCGGGATCATCCGCGACGAGTTCCCGCGCGAGAAGGTCGCCACGGGCATCGGCACGATCTCGGCGATGTTCGGCATCGGCGGCGGCGTCGGCCTCGTCGTCGCCGGCCTGCTCGTCGACGGCGTGGGCGTCGAGTGGATCTTCTGGCTCAGCGCCGCCGCCGCCGCGCTCGCCGCGTGGGCGACGTGGCGCTGGGTGCCCGAGTCCCCCGTGCGCGTCGACGCCCGCATCGACTGGGTGGGCGGCGTGCTCATGTCCCTGGGCCTGTTCGCGCTGCTGCTCGGCGTCAGCGAGGGCAACGCGTGGGGTTGGGGCTCGGGCGGCGTGCTCGGACTGTTTGCGGCCTTCGTCGCGATCGCGCTCGTGTGGGGCTGGTGGGAGTGGCGGGTCACCGACCCGATCGTCGACCTCAAGCTCATGCGCCGCCGCCCGGTGTGGACGACGAACGCGGCGACGTTCGCGATCGGCTTCGCGATGTTCGGCTCGTTCGTGCTCATCCCCCAGCTCGTGCAGACGCCGTCGATCGCCGGCTACGGCTTCAGCGCGTCGGTGACCGCGAGCGGCCTGTTCCTGCTGCCCGCCTCGCTGGTGATGCTGTTCGCCGGCCCGCTCAGCGGGTCGCTCGGCACGCGCTTCGGCTCCAAGCTGCCGCTCGGGCTCGGCGCCGTGTTCGCGAGCCTCGGCTACTTCCTGCTCGCGGCCGTGCACGACGCGCGGATCGACATCTACCTGGGCGCCCTGCTGCTCGGCCTGGGCATCGGGCTCGCCTTCGCGGCGACGGCGAACCTGATGGTCGAGGCCGTCCCGCAGGAGGTCACCGGGGTGGCGAGCGCCATCAACGCGATCATGCGCACCGTCGGCGGCGCGATCGGCGCGCAGGTGTCGGCCGCGATCGTGAGCGCGAACTTCGTCCTCGGCGGGCGCTTCCCGGCCGAGTCCGGGTTCACGGGCGCGTTCGTCATGAGCGGCGTGGCCGCGATCGTCGCCCTCGGCGTCACGTTCGTGATCCCCGCGCGGGTCGCGGCGCGGCGCTCGGCGGACGAGGGCGCCGCCGTCGAGGCGCGCGCGTGAGCGCTGCCGGCGGCCACGACGAGCGGCTCTCGCCCGAGGTCCGGGCGGTCGCCGTCGTCGTGGTCGTCGGCGCGATGATGTCGATCCTCGACACGACGATCGTCAACGTCGCGCTCGAGTCGCTTTCGGAGGACCTGAACGCGCCGCTGTCGACGATCCAGTGGGTCGCGACCGGCTACCTGCTCTCGCTCGCGACGGTGATCCCGCTCACCGGTTGGGCGGCCGAGCGATTCGGCCCGCGGCGCGTGTGGATGACCGTCGTCGCGGCGTTCGTGGTCACGAGCGCGATGTGCGGGCTGGCGTGGAGCGCCGAGTCGCTGATCGCCTTCCGCGTCCTGCAGGGCTTCGCCGGCGGCATGATCATGCCGATCGGGATGATCACGCTGGCCCAGACCGCGGGCACGCGGCGGGTCGGGCAGGTCATGAGCGTGATCGGCGTGCCGATGCTGCTGGCGCCCGTGCTCGGGCCGGTCATCGGCGGCCTGATCGTCACGAATCTGAGCTGGCGCTGGATCTTCCTGGTCAACCTTCCGGTCGGGCTGATCGGGCTGCTGCTCGCGGCGCGCTTCATGCCCGCCGCGCGCAGCGAGGGCGCAGGCGGCGCGGGCGCGCCCACGCGGCTGGACTGGCGCGGGTTCCTGCTCCTCTCGCCCGGGCTCGGGCTGCTCGTCTTCGGGCTGAGCGAGGTCTCGACGCACGGGTCGGTCGGCGCCTCGTCCGCGATCCCGTTCCTGGCCGGGGTCGTCCTGATCGCGGCGTTCGTGGCCCACGCGTGGCGCAGCGAGGCGCCGCTCGTCGACGTCCACCTGTTCCGCAGCCCCGGCTTCTCGGCCGCGGCCGCGACGGTGTCGCTGGCCGGCGCGGCGCTGTTCGGCGCGCTGCTGCTGCTGCCGCTCTACTACCAGGTGGCGCGCGGCGAGTCGCCGCTGATGGCCGGGCTGCTGATGACTCCGCAGGGCGTCGGTGCGGCGTTCGGGATGAACCGCGCCGGCCGCCTCACCGACCGCATCGGCGGCGGGCGCGTGGTCGTGCCGGGGCTGCTCATGCTCATGCTCGGGACGATCGCCTTCACCCAGGTCTCGGCGGACACGTCGTACTGGGTGCTCGGCGCCTCGCTGTTCGTGCGCGGGATCGGGCTCGGCTTCACGATGATGCCGGCGATGGCGGCGGCGTACGCGACGCTCGAGCGCTCGCAGGTGCCGCGCGCGACGCCGACGCTCAACGTGATGCAACGCGTCGGCGGGTCGCTGGGGACGGCGGTGCTGGCCGTCGTGCTGCAGCGCGAGATCACCTCGCACGTGGGCGCCGGCTCCGGCTCGGGCGGCCTGGAGGCGGCGCGGTCGGTCTCCGATGCCGCGCGCGAGCGCGCCGCCGAGCCGCTGGCCGCGGCGTTCGGGGCGACGTACGGGTGGGCGATGGCCGTCACGGCGCTCGCGCTGATCCCCGCCATCGCGCTGGCGGTGATCGAGCGCCGCGCGGCGCAGGCCGAGGACGCGCCGCCCGCGGCCCCTACGCCGCCGCCTCGGCCGCAGGATCCACGTCCTGCTCGGGGTCACGCTCAGGCGCCCCTTGGCTGAGCGCGGTCCGCGGCTTCAGCCGCCGGGTGGCGGCGTCGAGGCGCGCCCGTAGGGGCCGCGCCGTCCGCGAGACGACGGCTCGCTGGGGCTCGGCCATCGCGCTCCAGGCGATGCGCAGCGTGGCGAGGTGCCCGCCGGCGCGGTCGATCGCGTCGGCCGCGGCCGCGCGCTCGTCGGCGTCGAGGGCGTCCTCGGCCTCGCTGAGCGCGAGCCCGGCCTCGGCCATCAGCTTCAGATGCTCGTCCACGGGCGAGACCCTAGGAGCCGCGCCAGACGGCCTGGCCGTCATGAGCCGAGCGGGGCGTCGGAGGCGTCGACGGCGCGCAACGCGAGGAGAGGCCTGAGGAGTCGGTCCATGCCCGCTCTAGGCGCGGGCGGGCCCGGCTTCGCCCCCGGTGCCCGGGGCCCGCAGGCCGCGCCGCCGTCGCTACCATCCGCGTGTGGCTCGCCTTCCGCAGGCGAGCGAGCGTGCCGACGTAGCTCAGCTGGTAGAGCACATCACTCGTAATGATGGGGTCGGGGGTTCGAGTCCCCCCGTCGGCTCTTCAACGAAGCCCCGCAGTCGCGGGGCTTCTTGCTGCTCGCGAGGCTGCCCCCGGAAGCGGCTCGTGGGCCGTATTTGGGCCCGTACGAATCGCCGGCGAGCGCGCGGCGGGCGTCGCGAATCTGTTCGTCGGCGGTGACCTTCGGCGCGTCGCGGAGCTCGGCCACCACGTGCGCGTACGTGGAGAGCGTCATCGTCGCGTCATGGTCCAGCTCGGCGGCGATGTCGACGATCGAGTGGCGACCCTCGTGGCGGCAGCCATTACGTGGACGGCACATTCGTCCCGGTCGCGTCGCAGGCCGGCAGCCCGAAGAACGCGCCGGAACCGGAGCCGCCTCGGGTTCCGGCACCCCAACCTCGTCACGTTGCACGTGTGGCTCGTCATCCGAGCCCGTCGGGCCTGCTGTGGAGCATGCACTCGCTCGTGCGGCCGTTCAACGGCGGCTGACCAGCCGCCGGACGGTCCGTTCGCGGGCATCCGACCTTGAATCGACGCTTCCGGCGGGAAGACAATCGGCTCATGGTGCCATCGGCGCCTGCCCGAGCATCGCACCGATCGGGCCCGCTGCTGGAGCGCGACGGCGAACTGTCCGCGCTTGCGGCTTGCCTGCAGAGCGTCACGCGCGGCGCATCGGGTCGGCTCGTCCTGGTCAGCGGCGATGCGGGCACCGGAAAGACGGCGCTGCTGAGGCACTTCTCTGAAAACGTGAGCGACCGGCACCGTGTGCTCTGGGGGAGCTGCGACCCGCTCTTCACCCCACGTCCGCTCGGGCCGCTACTCGCAGTCGCCGAAGACGCCGGCGGCGAGCTCGAAGAGGTGGTGGCGCGCGGCGTTCTGCCTCACGAGCTGGCGGCGGCGCTCGTCCGCGAGCTCCGGCTCCGAGGGCCGAGCATGTTGGTGCTCGAAGACGTCCACTGGGCTGATGAGGCCACGCTCGACGTACTCCGGCTCCTCGCCCGGCGTGTTGAGACTATTCCCGTGCTCGTGCTCGCGAGCTATCGCCATTACGAGCTCGACCGCAGGCACCCGCTGCGCCTTGTCCTCGGCGAGCTCGCAACAAGCCCCCGCGTCGACCGGCTCAAGCTTGGCGCGCTCTCGCCCGCGGCGGTCGCCCTGCTCGCCCAGCCGCACGACGTGGATGGGCAGGAGCTCTGGCGCAAGACAGCGGGCAATCCGTTCTTCGTCGTCGAGGCGCTGGCGGCGCCCGACCAGGGCATTCCGGACACTGTCCGCGACGCAGTGCTGGCTCGCGCATCGCGCCTCGGCGACGCGGGCCGGTCGGTGCTCGAAGCCGTTTCGGTCGTCCCGCAGCAGGCCGAGCTCTGGCTGGTGGACGCGCTTGCCGATGATGCGAGCGCCGGCGTGGACGAGTGCTTGGAGTCCGGCACGCTCGCGTCCGAGCCGGCGGGCGTCGCGTTCCGCCACGAGATCGCTCGCCTCGCGATCGAGGACGCCATCGCGCTCACGCGGAAGGTTGAGCTGCACCGCCGCGCCCTCGAGGCACTGTCCGCCCCGCCGGCGGGCGCCCCGGATCTCGCCCGTCTTGCCCACCACGCCGAAGCGGCCGCAGACGCCAAGGCGGTGCTGCGCTTCGCACCGGCAGCCGCGGCGCGGGCGGCCTCGCTGGGCGCACACCGGGAGGCCGCCGCGCAGCACGCCCGCGCGCTGCGGTTCGGCGACGCGCTCGCACCCGTCCAGCGGGCGGAGCTGCTCGAGTCACGCGCCTGGTCGTGCTTTCTCACCGACCAGTATGACGAGGCCATCGCCGCGCTCGAGCAGGCGCTCATGCTCCGGCGCGCTCTCGGCCACCGGCTCGAGGAAGGCGATGATTTGCGCCGGCTCTCGCAGCTTCTGTGGTGCCCGGGGCGGAGTGCCGAAGCGTTGCGTGCCGCCCGGGACGCCGTTGAGCTGCTCGACGCGCTTCCGCCAGGCCGCCACCTCGCGCGGGCGTGCGCCAACCTCGCGTTCCTCTACCGGGCCCGCTCACGGGCGGAGGACGCGCTCGCAGCGGCACGGCGAGCGGTCGAGCTCGCCGAACGCGTCGGAGACGAGGGAACCGTCATCGACGCCATGTGCACGATCGCCGACTTCGACGCGTACGAGATCGTCGAGGAAGCGGTCGCGCGAGCGACGAAGGCGGGCCTCGACGAGGCGGTGGGCTACAGCGCGGCCGCGGGCGCCGGCATAGCGCTCGACCGGCATCGCTATGCCGATGCCGCGAGACATCTCGAGACGGGTCTCGCCTACTGCAGCGCGCGGGGGCTCGAGCTGTACCGCCTCTACCTCCTCGCGTTCCGTGCGCGGTTCGAGCTCGACCAGGGGCGCTGGATGGACGCCGCCGATACCGCAACGACCGTCCTGGGCATCCCGCGGACGTCGACCACGCCGCGGATCTGGGCCCTCACCGTTCTCGGCCTCGTGCGCGCACGCCGCGGGGACCCCGGCGCGCGCTCCGCGCTCGAGGAAGCCTGGCAGCTGGCGCAGATGACGGACGAGCTCCCGCGACTAGGGCTGGTGGCCGCGGCGAGGGCCGAAGCCGCATGGCTCGAAGGCGACAGCGGCGCCGTGGACGAAGCCACCCGGGCCACGCTCGCTCTCGCCATCGAGCTGGGCTCGCCATGGCCGGCCGGCGAGCTGGCGGTCTGGCGCCGGCGCGCCGGCCTGGCCGTCGAGATCCCAGCGCGGACGGAGGAGCTTCGTATGCTCGAGCTCCGCGGCGAGCATGAGCGGGCGGCGCACCGCTGGCACGAGCTCGGTTGCTCGTACGAGGCCGCCCTCGCGCTCACCGCAGCAACGCCGCACGCCGAGCCCGCGGAGGGACCGGCGCGGCGCGCGCTGGATGAGCTTCAGCGGCTGGGGGCGCGCCAGGCAGCGGCGGTCGTCGCCCGCCGACTGCGGGTCCGCGGCGCGCGCGGACTGCCGCGAGGACCCCGGCCGGCGACCAGGGAGAATCCGGCCCACCTCACGGCTCGTCAGCGTGAGGTGCTCGAGCTCGTCGCCGAGGGTGCCGGCAACGCCGAGATCGCCAGGCGCCTCGTGCTCTCCGAGCGGACGGTCTCCCACCACGTCACCGCGATCCTGCGCAAGCTCGACGTGGCGTCGCGGGGCCAAGCGGCGGCCAAGGCGGTGGGGCTCGGCATCGTCGGCCAAGATGGGTAGCGCCCGGCTCCAAGTTGGGAACGTCGTCCGAAGCGCGGGACCGCCGCGTCCTCGTACTCTCGATCTCGCCCAGTTGTCCGCCTCCGTCAAATGCCGGAGAGGCAGAGGATTTCCAAGCGGCGCCTCCACCGGTCCCCGCTGGCCCACGCGGAGACCAGACCTGGGCGCATCGTCGCGTCGGCCGCGGTAACGCGGCCCCATTCGCTGGACCTCGGAGGTCACCATGCTTACCCGCCGCATCGTCACAAGCGCCTGCGCGCTGTCCCTCGTCATCCCGGCCGCGGCCGGCGCATCGCCGGCCCCAGCCCCGCCCAACGCCATGGGTCCGTACGGCATCACCCCCGCCACCGGCCAGAGCACGGTCAAGGCCAAGGGTCCGTACGGCATCACCCCCGCCGGCCCGCGGAACACGATCAAGGCCCAGGGCCCGTACGGCATCACCCCCGCCGGCCCGCGGAACACGACCAAGGCCCAGGGCCCATACGGCATCACCCCCGCAACTGGCCCACAGGACACCACCGCGACCTCGGTGCACGCGGCCGGCGCCTCGCGCCGCGACGGCGCGGACGGCTGGCGCACCGCGGCGATCTCCGAAGCGGCTCTGCTCACCGCCCTCGCACTCGGGTCGGCGCTGCTCCTGTCGGTTCGGCGACGTGGCGCGCGCATGGTGACGTAGGCGCGCTACCGAGGGGCGGCGCCCGCGCCACCTCGCCCCTCAGCAGTGCGCCCCGGCCGAGTGCGTCGCTGCTCCGCGCCTCCGAAGCCGTAGCTTCGCCGACAGGGCCATTTCGTTCCGCGAATGGAGCTATCCGGCCGCGGCGGCGAAGCCGCGCACTTGAGGACTGTGGAGAGACTCGTCAGCCGTCCGGATGGCCCGCACGGATGGGCCGCGCGTTGCAGTTGCAGCGACAAGGCCGGCTTGCGACGGATGCAGCAGTGGCGTACGCGTCGATGGCGTGCCGGCGGACGCCTGGTCTCGTCCGAGGCGGGCGTCTCGCGTACGCGCTGGCGGCTATCCGTGCTCGGTCGCCGTGCCGGGCGCAGGTGTCGCGGCGAGCCCGCCCGCAGCGCGATCGGGCCCGCGGCTGGCGGGGAGGCGGATGGCGGCGGCGAGGCCGATGAAGGCAAGGACGGCCAGAGCGATCATCGCCAGCACGTAGGAGGTGTTTCCCGAGGCGAGGTCGGAGACCAGGATCGTGCCGGCGATCGCTGTGCCGAATGACGAGCCGAGGTTGGAGACGCTGCGCGAGAGCCCGGAGATCTCCGCCTGGAGATCCTCGGGGAAGCTGGACTGCACGAGGTTGACCGAGGGGGTCAGCATCACCCCGAGGCCGAGGCCGATCAACAGCAGGCCGGGCGCGAAGGCGACGACCCGCGAGGAGGCGCCGACGAGGGCCAGCAGGAGTCCGATCCCGGCCATCGTGACGACGAAGCCCCCGATGATCAGGGTCTTCTGCGGGCGGCGCTTGGCGAGTCGCTCCGCGGCGAGCGACGAGACCAGGACGCCGACCGTCGCCGCGGTGAAGATGACGCCCGTCTCGATCGCGTTGTATCCGCGGACCTCCTGCAGGAAGACGGCGACGGTGAACGAGACGCCCATGAGCAGCAGCCACTGGATGTTCTGGGTGATCAGCCCGAGGTTTGATGTGCGGTTCTTGAACAGGAGCGTGGGCAGCAGCGGTTCCTTGCCTGCACGCTCGCGAGCGCGCGTGTAGAGGAAGAACCCGACGAGGAACGCGGCTCCGGCCGCCAGCAGCACCGTCATCAGCACGGTGTTGCTGTCGGCTTGGAGAATCCCGAACACGACGAAGAACATGCCGACGGCGGACAGGACCGCTCCGAACCCGTCGAAGGGGCGGGTCGGGTCGGGCGGGAGGGGGTCGGTGATCCGTCGGCTGAGCAGGACGATCAGCGCGATGACCGCGGCCTGGAAGATGAACGCGGCCCGCCAGCTGATCGCGGTGGTGATGAGACCGCCGATCAGTGGTCCGGCGGCGGCGCCGAGGCCTCCCAGCCCGCTGATCACGCCGAACGCCCGCGCGCGCGAGGTGAGGTCGCTGAAGCGCAGTGTTGTGAGGATGTAGACGGGCGGGATCAGCAGGGCGGTGCCGACGCCCTCCAGCACCGAGTTGCCGAGGATCAGCACGCCGAGCCCCGGCGACACCGCGCTGAGCAGCGCGCCGATCCCGTAGAGCACGAGGCCGATGGTGAAGCAGCGTTTGCGGCCCCAACGATCGCTCAGCTTGCTGCACGGGATCATGAGGATCGCCATGATCAACAAGAACAGGGTGATCGCCGCCTGGACACCCTGCACGGTCGTGTCCAGGTCCTCGGTGATGTCGTTGATCATCACGTTCATGTTCGAGCCCGCGAAACTGCAGATGAACTGGGCAAGCGCGAGCGGAGCCAGGAATCTGCGCCGCGAGACGACCGAGCCTGCCGATGCGGGATCCGCGCTCAACCGGGCGCTCGCTTCGCGCCCGCCCCGGCCGCGCGGAACTCGGGTGCCACGAAGATCGGCGTGAGGCGGCTGAACGCGCGCGAACAGCCGGCGACGTGCGACCGCCGCCCCACGTCGTGCTCCGTGCGATGGTCGATCGCGTCGGCCACCATTGCCCGACTCGTGTCCCCGCGCTCCTACGCGAGCGCCTTGGCCTTCAGCGCCTCGAACTCCTCCTGCGTGATCGCGCCGGAGTCGAGCAGCTCCTTGGCCTTCGCGATCTCGGCGGCGGACCCGCCCGCCGCGTCGCGCACATAGTCGTCGAACTCTTGCTGCTGGGCCTGCGCCTGCTTGACGCTGCGCTGCCGCATCCCGTCGTGCTCGACGATCAGATAGATCAGCACCCCCAGCCACGGCAGGATCACGACGAAGATCACCCACGCCGCCTTCGCCCAGCCACCGATGTCGCTGCGGCGGAAAACGTCGATCAGCACGGTGATCACGATCCAGATCCAGATCACCCAGAAAAAGAAGATGATCATCGACCACAGCACGTCAATGAACGGATAGTCAGCCGCCATCACCATCTGCGCGGGTCTCCTCTCGATCGCCTGCGGACTCAGCGCGGATACTCGTCCATCGAGCGGATGAACACCAGCACGCGGCGCAACGTCGTCGCCTCACAGCCTCGACGGCGGGCAGCGAGGCGCCCACGCAGCCTACGGATTGGAGCTCCCCCGCTTCGGTGGACACGGGGTTCGACCCCGCACGTGCTGCGCCATTCGATCGGGTCGTTGCTCTCCGAGCGCGGCTGGACCGATGTCCACATCGCCGCGTTCCCCGGCCACGAGGACGCGAGCTCTACCAAGCGCACCTATCTTGCACCGGGTCGAGAGCGGCGACATCTCGGAGACCGCCGGGCTGTTCGGGCTCGGGTCGTGACCGACGAGCGGTGGATCGACGCGCGCAAGCTTGCCGCCGGTGGGTCACACGGCGGCCGACATGGGGTCTCGTCTTGATACGGACGGCGGCGCCGCGCCGGGCGGCGCGGCCCCGCCATCCGACCCCCCAAGGCTATGCCAGCTGGGTGACGACGGACTTGGTCTCGAGGTAGTTGTCGAGCGCGTTGTGGCCCATCTCCCGGCCCCAGCCCGACTCCTTGTAGCCGCCGAACGGGACCGCGGCGTCGAACACGGTGTAGCAGTTGATCCACACCGTGCCGGCGCGCAGGCGGTGGGCGGTCCGGTGGGCCTTGTTGATGTCGCGCGTCCAGATCCCCGACGCGAGCCCGAAGCTCGTGTCGTTGCCGCGGTGGATGACGTCGTCCTCCTCCGAGTCGAAGGGGATCGCGCATACCACCGGTCCGAAGATCTCCTCGCGCACAACCTTCATGTCGGACGTGGTGTCGGTGAGCACGGTCGGCTCGACGAAGAACCCGCGGTCGCCCGCGCGGCCGCCACCGGCTGACGCGTGAGCGCCTGCGTCAAGGCCGGCGTTCATGTAGCCGAGGACCTTGTCGCGCTGCTCTGCGGAGGTCAGCGGCCCCATCTGGGTGTCGGGATCGATCCCCGGCCCGACGGTGATCTTGTTGGCCTCCTCGGAGATGCCCTCCACGACCTCATCGAAGACGTCCTTCTCGATGTACAGGCGTGAGCCGGCGTTGCAGCACTGCCCCTGGTTGAAGAAGATGCCGCTGGCCGCCCCGGGGATGGCCACGTCCATGTCGGCGTCCTTGTAGAGCACCTGCGGGCTCTTGCCGCCGAGCTCGAGCGTGACCTTCTTCAGATTGCCCACTGCGGCCTGCACGATCAGCCGGCCGACCTCGGTGGAACCGGTGAAGGCGACCTTGTCGACCGCGTCGTGCGCCGCGAGCGCCGCGCCCGCGTCTCCGAACCCGGTCACGATGTTGACCACCCCCGCGGGCAGCCCCGCCTCCAGCATCAGCTCACCGAGCCGTAGCGCCGACAGCGGCGTCTGCTCGGCGGGCTTGAGCACGACGGTCACGCCGGCGGCCAGCGCCGGGCCGAGCTTCCACGCCGCCATCAGCAACGGGAAGTTCCACGGGATGATCTGCCCGACCACTCCGACCGGCTCCTTGCGCGTGTAGGCCAGGAATTCCGACCCGGGCGAGGTGACGTGCGAGATCGGGATGGTATTGCCCTCGATCTTCGTCGCCCAGCCCGACATGTAGTGGAACAGGTCAGCGGCCAGGGCGACGTCCGCCGCCTTGGCGACCGACAGCGGCTTGCCGTTGTCGAGCGTCTCGAGCATCGCCAACTCGTCGGCGTGGCGCTCGATCAGATCGCCGATGCGATGGATGACCTTGCCGCGCTCCGAGGGCGTCATCCGCCGCCAGTCCGAGCGCTCGTCATCGAAGCACCGCCGTGCCGCGCGGACTGCGAGGTCGATGTCCTCGGCGCCCCCGTGCGCGACCGAGCCGAGGCTCTCCTCTGTGGCGGGGTTGAACGTCTCGAACGTCCTCCCGGACTCCGCCGCCACCCATTCGCCGTCGATCAGAAGCTTGCCCGGCTTGCCAATCAACTCCAGGGCCTGTTGAGCGAGGCCCTCGGAGGCGTGCTGCGCACCCGCCCCGTTGGTCGGGCGGTTCGATACGGAAATGGACATGGCCGGCTCCTGACGCTTGCGTTCGGCGTTGACCGCTGTGAGGTCGACACGCCACGCCGGCCGAGAGTTGGAGCCGGGAGAGATCACCCCGCCGAACTCTGGAGCGGAGCACACCCAACGTAACACCGCCGAGCCGGGAAGTCGAAGGTCTCGGCAACCCTTCAACGACCGAGACGCGGTCCGGGTCCAGCGCTGCGATGCGCTACCGCGAGACCGAGCATCCGGTGGCTGCTCAACCCCGGAACGACCCCTGACGGCTGTGCCAGTGTTATGAGATGACCGGGGAATCCGGTGATCAGCCGAGGGTCGACAGGGTGTCGCTGGCGCAGCAACACACGCCGCTCGCGGTGCGCAAGCGGCTTCGGCGCAGACCGTCCGCGAGCTATCTCCAGGACTTCATCTATGGCGCCGTCGATGGGGCGGTCACGACGTTCGCCGTCGTCGCAGGCGTAGCGGGAGCGAATCTCGACGAGACGGTGGTGATCATCCTCGGCGGGGCCAACCTGCTCGCCGATGGGTTCAGCATGGGGGTCAGCAACTTTCTCGGCACCCGCGCCGCGCGACAGCAACGCGAACGCGCTCGCCACGAGGAGCAGCTCCACATCTCTCTCGTGCCGCAAGGCGAGCGGGAGGAGATACGCCAGATCTTCGCGACGAAAGGCTTCGAAGGGCCCGATCTCGAACGGGTCGTCGAGGTGATCACCTCCGACCCTGAGCTGTGGACGGAGACGATGATGAGCGAGGAGCTCGGCTTCGGCTCGACCGAGCCCAACGAGTTCCGCGCAGCGCTGGCCACCCTGGCCGCCTTCCTCACCATCGGCTTCCTGCCGCTGATGGTGTTCGTCTACGACCTCGTCGCGCCCGGAGAGATCGACAACGCGTTCACGTGGAGCGCGGTCATGACGGCGGTCGCCTTCCTCGTGGTGGGCGCCATCCGGTCGCGCTTCGTCGACCAAGCATGGTGGCGGTCCGCCGCGGAGACGCTCGTCGTCGGAGGACTCGCCGCAGTGCTCGCGTACGCTGCCGGCGCGTTCCTGCAGAGCGTGGCCTGAGCTGGCCCCTCGTCGCTCGTTCCCTCGAGGGCTCGGCCGGGCGGCCACCGACGGATCGTGACGACACGCCCTGACCCCGCCGCCCGGTCACGTCGGACATGCTCCCGTTCGGAGGCGAGGTCCACGCCGAGCGACGCTTCGGCGATCTCGTGGTCCCGAGCACCCTGACCGTCGGCTGGTGGTTCGACACGCCGCGCTACGCGCCGTTCTTCAAAGCCCACATCCACGACGTCGGCCAGTGCTGAACGCACCCGTCAGCTACCAGCTGTGCCGGCCGGCTCCAGGTCGCACGCCGTGTAAGGACGTAGACATTCCGTCCCCTCGCTGGCAGAGTCGCTGCTGCGCAGCACCTCGCCGACGCGTACTCGGGTGCGCACGGCGCGACGCGCGCGCACACCAGTCGATGGAGAGGAGCCGCGATGGAAGCGGTCGATCGGCGGCCGCTGCTGGTGTCCAAGGGGTGGGTGCAGGCGGTCCTGATCGTCGTCCTGTTCGGCTTCTTCGTGCTCGGGTTGCTGGCGTACCGCACCTATCAGGCCAAGCCTCCGACGCCGCAGCGGGTCGTCGACCCCCGAGGAACCGTTCTCTATACGGCCAAGGACATCACCGCCGGCCAGCAGGTCTTCCTCCACAACGGCCTCATGGAGTACGGCTCGGTGTTCGGCCACGGCGCGTACCTGGGGCCCGACTACACCGCTGACTACCTGCGCCGGTCGTCGGACCTCGTGCGGCGCTCCTACGGCGGTGTCCGGTCGGACGCCGCCGCGCGAAGGACGATTCGGGATTTCCGGACCAACCGCTACGACGAGAGGAGCGGCACGCTCACGCTGACGGCGCCGCAGGCGGCGGCGCACCGCCGGCTGATCGGCTACTACAGCCGCTTCTTCTCGGAGCCCACCACCAAACACGGCCTGCGCCCGGACGCGATCACCGACCCGCGTCAACTCGCTCAGCTGACCGCATTCTTCGGCTGGACGGCCTGGGCCGGCTCGACGAACCGACCGGGCCACGACTACTCCTACACCAACAACTGGCCACCGGAACCGCGCGTGGACAACACGCCGACGGCGAACGTGGTGGTCTGGAGCGTGCTCTCGCTCATCGCCCTGCTCGGCGGGATCGGCGTCCTCTTCGGCGTCTTCGGCCGGTGGCGCTTCCTCGGCTGGCACGGCCGAGAGCAGGCGACGCTCTCGTTCCGCCCGCCCGGCGACGTGGCCCTCACCCCCGGCCAGCGGGCGTGCGCATGGTTCTTCTTCGTCATGGCCGCGCTGTTCCTGCTCCAGACGTTCGTGGGCGCGGCCTCACAGCACTACCGAGCCGAGATCGCGAGCTTCTTCGGCGTCGACCTCGCGCGGGTGTTCCCGTACAACCTGATGCGCACCTGGCATGTGCAGTTGGCGCTGTTCTGGGTGGCGACCTCGTTCGTGGCCGCCGGGATCTTCCTGGCTCCGATGATCGCCCGCCGCGAGCCGCGCCACCAGGGCAAGCTCGCCTTCGCGCTGCTGGGCGCTCTCGCCGTCGTCGTATTCGGCACGCTGATCGGCTCGTTCCTGGGCGTGCACGGCGTGCTGGAGGGCACGGCCTCGAACTGGTTCGGCCTGCAGGGGTTCGAGTACCTGGACCTCGCGCGGATCTGGCAGGTGCTTCTGTCGATCGGCCTGTTCGTCTGGGTGTTCATGCTCTTCCGGGTCCTGCGCCGGCGGCTTCGCGGCGAGCATCCGGGGAACATGCCGTGGCTCTTCTTCCTCGCGGCCTGTGCGATTCCGGCGTTCTACGCCGTCGGTCTGATCGCCCGGACCGGCGAGCACTTCACCGTCACGGAGTTCTGGCGCTTCTGGGTCGTCCACCTGTGGGTCGAGGACTTCCTGGAGCTCTTCACGACCGTGATGGTCGCCTACATGTTCGTGCTGCTCGGCGTGGTCCGGGAGAAGGTCGCGCTGACGGTGGTCTTCCTGGACATCGTCCTGTACTCGTTCGGCGGCGTCATCGGGACGATGCATCACCTGTACTTCTCCGGTGAGCCGGCCGAGCACATGGCGCTCGGCGCGTTCTTCTCAGCCGCCGAGGTGATCCCACTCACCTTCCTGACGGTCGAAGCGTGGTCCTTCCTCCAACTCGGCGCGGCACAGGAGTCACGTGCGCGCACCCCGTTCCCGCATCGCTGGGCGGTCATGTTCCTCGTCGCGGTCGGCTTCTGGAACTTCCTCGGCGCCGGGATCTTCGGCTTCCTGATCAACCTGCCGGTCGTCTCCTACTACGAGATCGGCACCGCCCTCACGGCCAACCACGGACACGCAGCGATGATGGGCGTCTACGGGATGCTGGCCATCGGGCTCGCGTTGTTCTGCCTGCGGTATCTCATCCCCGCCGATCGCTGGCCGGACAAGTGGGCGCGTATCTCCTTCTGGTCCACGAACATCGGCCTGGCGTGGATGTGCTTCGCCACGCTGCTGCCGCTGGGGATCCTCCAGCTCTACAAGTCCGTGAACGAGGGCTACTGGGAAGCGCGCGAGCTCAAGTTCCTCACGAACGACACCAACGCGCTGATCGAGTGGCTCAGACTGCCGGGTGACATCGTCTTCATCGTCGGGGGCGCGATACCCACGCTGTACATCGCCTACCTCGGGATCCGCCACACCGTCAAGCGAGTCACCCTCGAGGAGCCCGAGGACATCCTCTTCACCGAGATCGCCGAGCCCGAAGGCGTCCCGGCGATGGGCGCAGACGAGGCCGCGGCGGCGAGGCTGACGTGAGCCCCGAGGTCTGGCTCCTGGGCGGCTACGCGGCGTTCCTCGTCGCCGCGGCGCTCGTCCTGGAGTGGCTGTCCGCGCACACCCACCGCCGGGCGCTGCGCTATCGCACGGCCGGCTTCGAGTACGACGAGCAGCACGACCACTGGCGCTGCCCCGAGGGGGAGCACCTGTGGCCGCACGAGTTCGACCACGAGCGCCGGCTCGTGCGCTACCGCGCCAGGGCGCACACCTGCAACAGCTGCGTGCGCAAAGCGAGCTGCACCGACTCCGACCGCGGCCGCGAGATCATCCGACCGCTCGACCCCTGGCCCCACTCCGAGGCCGGCCGTTTCCACCGAGGCCTGTCCCTGGTACTGATCGCCCTCGCCCTCCTGCTTCTGATCGTCGGGAGCGCTCGACACCACGGGCCCGCGGAAGCCGGCGTCTTCATCGCGCTGATGGTCGTGGCGCTGATGGTGGGGCGCTGGCTGCTGCGTGACTTCCGTGCTCATCCCGCCGGGTTCCCCGAACCGACCGGCGCACACGGGCTCGGTCTCGCGGTCACCGGGGCGGACGGGCGCCGTCGCCCCAACCGCCAGCCTTCGGAGGGTCGCGACCGCGATCACGTCTGATCGTCCTCGTCATGGCGGTCGTCCCCCGTCGTGGGGTGCGAGGATCGCGGCGACGAGCTCGACCTTGCGGGTGTGGGGCACCACGTCAGGATGGACCGCGCGCTCTCATGATCCTCGGACTGCTGCTAGCGCTGGCGTCGGCCCTGGCCACCAATCTGGCGTTCCTGTTCAAGCAACGGGGGGCGGTCCTCGCCGCGCCGATCGAGGTCCGGCACCCGCTTCGCAGTGCAGCCGCGCTCTTCCGCTCGAGATGGTTCGCCGTCGGATGGCTGGTGGCGATCCTGGCCTGGATGCTGCACGTCGGCGCCCTTGCGCTCGCACCGTTGTCGATCGTGCAGGCGGTGCTGTCCGGCGGGCTGGTGTTCCTCGCCGTCCTCGCCGAGCGGTTCTTCGGCTTTCACCTCGGCCGATGGCAATGGTTCGGCGTCAGCATCACGGCCGCCGGGCTGGTCGTCATCGGACTGACCGGTGGCGGCGCGGCGCGTCCGCAGCACTCGTCGTTGGCGGCACTGATCGCCGTGGAGAGCGCGATCTTCGCAATCGGAGCCGCACTCCTCGCGATCTCGGCCCACCGCCGTGTTCTGCACCGTGCCGAGGGACTGCTGCTCGGGTTGGCGGCGGGCGCGCTGTTCGGTGTGTCCGATGTCGCCATCAAGTATCTGACCCACGCCGAGGGCCCGCTGCACGGGTTGCTCAGCCCGTGGACGCTCACCGCTCTCGTGGCGGGAGTGATCGCGTTCTACGCGTCGGCGCGCAGCCTCCAGCTCGGACCCGGCGTCGAGGTCATCGCCTTCACGTCGGTCGCCGCGAACCTGGCTGCCATCATCGGCGGCATCCTCGTCTTCGACGAACCCATCGGCTCGGGCCCGGTGGCGATCGGCGCCCGCTTCATCGCGTTCGGTCTCGTGATCGCCGGCGCAGCACTCATGCCCGCGCACCGCGCCGAGCGGTCCGAGCCAGACGAGCGCACGCCGCCGCCGACCGTCACGGCGGCGCAGATTCGATAGCGCCGCCGACGACGGTCGGCGGCGCTGGGGCGTCGCTCAGAATGCCTCGGCCGCGGCCTCGGCGACCGTCGTGTCCTGCTCGCCGTCCCCGCCACTGACACCGACCGCGCCGACGACCTCGCCGTCGCGCTTGAGCGGAATGCCGCCGGCGAAGATCATGACCTTGCCCTTGTTGGACTCCTGGATGCCGTAGAACGGGCCTCCGGGCTGGGAGTTGGCAGCGAGTTCGGCCGTCGGCAGATCGAACGCCCGCGCCGTGAACGCCTTGTTGATCGCGATGTCCACGCTGCCGATCCACGCGCCGTCCATGCGAATGTGAGAGACGAGGTTGCCGCCGGCGTCGACGACGGCGATGTTCTGCGGCTGCTCGATCTCGCGCGCGCGGTCCTCACCGGCGGCTATCACCCGGCGTGCGTCCTCGAGCGACACGGTTCCCTGCGAGGTTGTGGTCATGCTTGTCATCGATCGTTCTCCTTGTGTTGTGCCAAGTTCGGTCGGCGCGGGCGCCCCGTCAATCTGGCCGGGGTGCGGCGCCTTGGTCCATGTTGCGCACGGCGCCTCGTGGAGGGCAGCTCGTGCTGGATGACGAACGGCGGCTTCGCCGGTCGTAGTGGATGAGGTCGCGCAGATGGCGGCTGTAGGCCTTGACCGGGCCCTCGCGGGTCCCTGCCCCGCGACCTCGTGTTCGGGTGCGTATACCCTCGCGGGCCGTGCGGTAGTCCACGCACTGGGCGCCAGGGCCCTCGTGAGTCTCGATATCGTCGGCCGCGGCACCCGGAGGGCGGTAGATGTCCGACGAGGCGGAACGCACGACAAGCACGCAGGACGGCGTCTTCTGGGTCCGCACGAAGGTCCTCGAGCACATCGTCGAGGGCTCGGACTTCGACCGGGTCCTCGCCGACGATGCGTGGCTGTACGAGGACGAGCTCGACCCGCTGCTCGCCGTGTGCCGCGAGGCGCTCGAGTCCCAGGCCGTCGCCGACGAGCTGGCCTACATCCTGAATCACCTCGGTGACGACGTCATCGACGGGCGGCGGGTGTACGTCGCGCGGCGGCCGGAGATCGGTCGCGTCGAGCTCTTCGCCCGGAGCGCAACGACCGACGACGTGCTCGTGATCTCCCCGGATCCCCTCGGCGGGGTCCGCGTGGTCGAACGCGGCATCGGCGCGATGCGGATCCCGGCGCAGACGTACATCGACGGAAAGCGGATCGCCGGCGATTAGGGAGTTGGTCCCGTGCGGGCGACCTCGGCACGTCGTCGGCGGCGATCCGTCGCCGCGCTGAGCTGGGCGTCCGCGCGAGCGCTGGCGTCGGTGAGCTCCTCGTGACGCTCTCCCGACGCGTTCTCGTGCACCTTCGACGTGCCACGGCGCAGCCTGCCTCGGCGCAGGGCGGCGACGCGGCGCAGCAGCCGGAGGTGCGTGTCGCTCACCGCTGAGGCCTCGGCCGAGCCACCGCGACGGCGCGAGCCGGGGCGGCGAAGGGGTGCCCGTCGCCGGCCGGGGGGTCGGCGACGAGCGCGGCGGCAGCCGCCGCGATGCTTCGTTCCGCAGCCCGATCGTCGCGCGGTTCGTCCGTCACGGCCAGGGGAGGGACGAGGCGGAGCGTCGCCGGAGGCTGCTCCTCGGAAGCCCACCGGGTTCCGCAGTGCCAGCACGTGTCCTCCTGGCGCGCCATCGGGCTCTGGCAGGCGTGACACAGCCGTGGGACATGCCGGTCGCGCATGGCTCAGCGCTCCTTGGGCGGGTAGGCGCCGACCATGTACTTGTCGCCGCGCAGGACGCTCATCGTCCTGGCGAACGCGCGTCCCGCCGGGCCACGACGTGCTCGCGGTGACGGGGCCGTGGCACCGACGGTCTCTGGGACGATCGCGGCCACCGGGGATCCGGTGGGCTCGACCGCGGGCTGGCTGTTCATGTGACCCTTCCTGAGCGCGGATCGCCGGCAAGGCGGCATCCGGAGTGCTCTGTGGGTGAGACGGCGCTTCGGTGCGCTGGCGGAGGGACTTTGGCGAAGTCGCCTCGCGGGGAGCGGTGAAGTGCCTACACCCATCGTACTCCGCGGGCGGCGTCGACCGACCCGGATCGCTCGCGTGGCGCTCGATTCCTTCGCGCCGGTGTGACCCGACCACTACGCTCGGGCGTGGTGCCGCTGTCTGCCATCGTCGTGCACGTCACTCGGCCGGGACGGCGGGCGGACGAGATCCTGGCCTCGCTGGGCGAGACGCTCGGCCACCGGATGATGCCTCCGGACGAGCGCGGGCACTCGCGCATCCTGCTCGAGGCGACCGAAGGCGTCGCTTGGCAGCGTGTGCAGGACGCGCTCGACGCCGCAGGCGACGACTGGCCCGAGCATGTCCACGTGAACCCGAAACCGGACTAGGACGGTCGGGCCAATTCGCGCCGGAGCGTTCCATGCCCAGCTACGACTCGAACAAGGGCGCCAAGCGCGCCCGCGAGGCCCGCGAGGCGCTGGGCATCGACCCGGCCGCGCCGCTGAACGACCTGCTCACCACCGTCGAGCGGGACGTCGGCGTGCCGGTCGTCATCCGGGCGATGGACGACGAGGTGGCGGGCGCGTACTGGCACGACGGCGACCGCCGGCTGATCCACGTCAACGGGACGCAGGGGCACGTGCGTCAGCGCTTCACGCTCGCGCACGAAGCCGGCCACGCGTGGCTGAAGCACGACGGCGGCGTCCCGATCGACAAGGTCCAGACGCTGCACGGCAAGACGACGAGCCCCGTCGAGATCCAGGCCAACGCGTTCGCCGCGGAGTTCCTCGTGCCGCGCGCCGGCCTCGAGGAGGTCATCACGAACGAGCCGGACCTCGACGTGCTCGTGAAGGTCGCGGCGCACTACCGCGTCTCGGCGCTCATGGTGCTGATCCGCTTCGAGACGTGCGGGCTCGTGAGCGAGGGCCGGGCCGCGCGGCTGCGCGACGAGATCGACGAGAACCACCACCTCGACCGCAAGGCGCAGCTCCGCCTCGACGTCCCGCGCGACCGCTTGGCGAAGGTCGCCGCGCTGCCCTACCTCTCCCCCGCGCTCGGCGGCTCGGCCCTGGCCGCGTCGCTCGACGGCGGCGCGTCGGTGGCGCAGGTCGCCGACGTCTCCGGCGTGCCGGAGGACAGGCTGACCGCGGCGCTCGAGGCGCTCAGCGCCCCGCGCCGCCGCCGCTAGCCCTCCGGCCCGCCCACGAACAGGCGGTCGACCTCGTCGAGCGGCGCCGGCGCGGACGCCATCGCCGCGCGTGAGATCGCGTCGATGTCGTCGGCGACCCAGTCGCCCGTGCCGGCCTCGGCGCGGAACAGCGTCCCGCCGGCCGACGCCGGTCTGAGCGTGGCGCCGAGCGAACCCGCGTCACGCAGCGTGCCGGGGCTCGCGCCGAGCAGCTCGGCGAGGGCATCGAGCAGCCGCCGCGAGACGCGCGAGGGCTCGAGGTCCCCGCGCTCGAGGCGCTCGAGGTACTCCTCCGTGCGCGGCTCGGCCGAGCCCCCGGCGCCCAGCCCGAAGCGCGCGACGAGCCGTGTCGCGACGTCGCGCACCGAGAGGCCGGCGCGCGCCCGCAGGACCGGGATCACCGAGGGCCACAGGCCGGCGTCCTCGCCGACCGCCGCGAGCACGTGCTGCACGGTGGGCTCGGCGCGGATCTTCGCCCGCGTCGCCTCGGAGTAGTCCGGCGTCGGCGCGACCTCGAGCCACGTCGTCAGCCGGCGGGCCAGGTCGTCGCGCGCGGCGCCGACCGGCGCTCGCGCGAGGTAGTCGCGGACGCGCGGGCGCTCGCCCGCGTTCCACGCGTCGATGAAGTCGCTGAGGATCTGGTCGGTGGTGCTCATCTGTCGTACTGCTCCTTGAGCTTGGCGAGATCCCTCATCCCTCGTGATCGCAGCTGGTAGGCGTTGTCCTGGGAGACGCCGAGCTCCTCCATGATCTCCGGCACCGTCGCGCCCTGATGGGTGAGCTCGACCACGCGCCGGCGCTCGGCCCGCAGCTGCGGCAGAGCCCAGCCCAGGAACGCCAGCACGTCGGCGCTGCGCTCCTGGCGGTCGAGCCGCGCCGCGGCCTCGTCGGCCTGCCACGTCTGCATCGCCCGGTCCTCGGCGTCGGCGTCCCAGCCGGCGTCGAGCGAGCGCCCCTCGTGCTCGCGCCGCCGGATCGACGTGCGCTGGACGTCGATGCAGATGCCGCGCGCCATCGTCTTGCACGTGTTGACGAGCTCGCCGACCGACACGCCCTCGAACGAGGCGATCACGCGCCCGGAGAACCGGATCATCGCGAGCTGGACGGCCAGCTCGTGCTCGTCGTCGTCGAGCCGCCCCTGGTGGGACAGCCAGACGAACGAGTCCATGCGGTCGGCGAAGTCGATCACGAGCTCCTCCCACCAGCGGCGCATCGCCGCCGCGTCACCCTGCGCCCGGGCGGCCACGAACCGGCGCAGGTGCTCCCCCTCATGCGCTCTCACGCCAGGTAGGTCGCTCCGCGCCGCCACGTTCTGACACTCAACCACCTCGGCCGCGCTTGCGGCTCTTGCGGTGGTGCTCCATGCGGCTGCGCTTGGCCGCCCGCGCGGCGGAGCCGGTCGCGATGTCGGCGGCGAGGTCCATGACGATCGCCTGCTCGGCGGCGTCGACGCCCTCGAGGCTGCCGCCGGCGCGGGTCAGGAGGTCGTAGGCAGCCCGGTCGTCGCCGCGCGCGATCGCGTCGGCGGCGCGGCGCTTGGCCTCCTGGGCCTGCAGGAAGAGCACCTCGTTGCGGACGTTCGGGTTCGGGATCCGTCCCGCGGCCTCGTCGCCGGGCACGACGTTGACGCTGATCGGCATCGTCACCGTCTCCTCGACGAGCGCCGGCAGGGTGACGTAGCGCAGCTCCAGCGAGGCGATCTGCGCGAGACCCAGCTCGGCGATCGCCGGGACGCCGAGGCCGACGAGCAACGTCCGCGACTCGCCCGCCCACAGGTCGCCGAGCTCGACCATCACGCCGCCCTCGACGGCCTGCGCCGGAAGGTCGTTGAAGATCGTCACCGTGCCGACGTCGTCCGTCGGGCGGACGAGCAGCGACGCCGCCTGCACCGTCCGGCTGAGCAGCCCGGCGACCTCGCCCGCCACGGCGGGGCCTGCCGCGTCGGCCTCCTCGGCGAAGACGTGGTTGCCCTGGCCACCGCGCGCCACGGCGGCGAGCACCTCCTCGCTGTAGCCGAGGCCGAGCCCGATCGTCGAGACGGTCACGCCGCCGCGCTGGGCGCGCGCGGCGATCGCCTCGAGGTGGACGGGATCGACGACGCCCTCGTTGGCGAGGCCGTCGGAGACGAGCAGCAGCGTGGCGCCCGCGGGCCCGGCGGCGCGGCGCGCCTCCTGGACGCCGCGCAGCAGCCCGCCCGACAGGTTCGTCGTGGTGCCCGGCTGGATCGCGGCGATCGCCGCCTTGACCGCCGGCTTGTCGGTCAGCGGGCCGGCGGGCACGACCACGTGGACCTCGTCGTCGAAGACGACGAGCCCGAAGGCGTCGCGAGGGTCGAGGCGGTCGACGAGCGCGCCGAGCGCGAGCCGCGCGGCCTCGATGCGCTCACCGTGCATCGAGCCGCTGCGGTCGAGGACGACCTGCACGCAGGCGGGCGGGCGTTCCGTGCCGGACGACTCCTCGGGCGCGAGGAGCTCGAGCATGAGCGTGACCTGGTCGGTCTCCTGGACGGCGACGAGGTCGAGATCGAGATGTGCGTCGATGTGCATGTGGGACGGGTCGCACGAGGCGACCCGTCTCTGACATGCCGGCGCGTGCGCGCCTGGATCACTCGACCGTGAGCGTGCCCTCCATGCCGTTCTGGCGGTGCTGACCGACCGCGCAGAAGAACGTGTACTCGCCGGCCTCGAGCGTCGCCGTGACGGTCGACGTCCCGCCCGCCTGCACGACCTCGCCGGCCTCCTCGACGCCGGTGCCCTCGAGCGCGACGTTGTGCGGCATCTTGTTGCCGTCCGGGTTGGTCAGCGTGATCGTGACCTCGCCCGCCTTCGCCGTCAGGTCGCCGGGGTCGAACGACAGCCCGTCGCTCGCCTCGCCCGCGGTCAGCTCGAGCGACGTCGGCTCGGCTGCGGGCGTCGACTCCTGCGTCGCGGCCGCGCCGCCGCCGGAGTCGTCGTCATCGTCGCCACAGGCGGCCAGGCCGAAGGTCAACACGATCGCGCCGACCATCAGCAATCGGCGCAACGTCCATGCCCTGCTCATATGTGCACGTCTCCCGCGCTCGGGGGTTGAGCCCCTCGGCACGGGACATCATGCCGGGTTCCGGAGCGATGCGCGCCAGGCCAGGGCAGGACGGCCGGCGAGCGGATCACGCCCGAGGGAGCGGTCTTCCGTTACGTGTCGGACCGTAATTGTCGAGCTAGACTGTGCCCGGTGGCATCCCGGGCGGGCAGAGGCGATCAGCGGACGGTCGCGCGAGGCGGGCGGCCGCGAGATCCGCACATCGACGCGTCGGTGCGCGCCGCCGCGCTGGACGTGCTCGGCGAGTCGGGCTACGGCGGCCTGACGCTCGACGAGGTGGCGCGGCGCGCCCGAACGACGAAGCCCGCGCTCTACCGGCGCTGGCCGGGCCGGCAGCGGCTCGTGCTGGACGCGCTCGCCGAGCGCCTCGGCCGCGCCCGTGCTCCCGACACGGGGTGCACGCTGTGCGACCTCGACGAGTGCCTCAAGGTCTTCGTGGCCGCGTTCAGGCGGATACCGCCGGGCGTCATCGGGCCGCTGTACGCCGACTGCGCCGGTGACCCCGAGTTGCGCGAGGCATTCATGTCGGCCCTCTTCGAACCGCCCCGTGCCGCGGTCCGCGAGACCCTCGAACGCGCGCATGCGCGCGGTGATCTGCGCGCCGACGTCGACCTCGGGCTGATCCTCGATCTGATCGGCTCGCTCGTTCACTACCGGGCGCTGTTCGGTCACGCTCCGACGAGCGACCGCGAGATCGAGCGAGCCGTCGAGGCGCTGCTGCGCGGGGTCGCGGTCGACTACCCACAGCTGCTCGAGCACAGCCGCCGGCTCGAGGCCGAGTCGCGGCTGCATCACCTGCACGCCTGAGCGCCCGACGCACCGCCCGAGGGCTCGGACCGCGCGATCCTCAGCCGCCGCGGGCACGGCGCCTGCTCCCGGGTGCGGGTCCGTGGGGCGCGCAGGCGAAGGGCGAGCAGCGCGGTCAGCACGATCCCGCCGGCGACCACGAGCACGGCCGCGCGCAGCCCGTCGGCCGTGGCGAGCCGGAGCGACTCGCCCGTGAGCCCGGTCGTCCCCGCGTTCGCGACGAGCACGAGCACGGCCAGGCCCACCGCGGCGCCCACCGACGTGCTGGTCGAGACGATCGCCGATGCGACGCCCTGCTCGGCGTCGCGCACGCCCGTCGCGGCGGCGATGAACATCGTCGTGAAGACGACGCCGTCGGCGGTGCTGAGCGCGACGAGCCCGGGGATCAGCTCCGCGTAGGAGGCGTCGGCGGACATCGTCGACCCCAGCGCGGCCGCCCCGAGGGCCCCGAGCATGAGGGCCGCCACCAGCGTCGCTCGCAGCCCGATGGCCGTCGCCAGGCGCCCGCCGAGCGCCGACCCCGCGACCACGACCACCGTCGGGAGCAGGAACGCCACGCCGGTCTGCAGGGCGTCGAAGCCGTGCACGTCCTGGAAGTAGATGGTGAGGAAGTAGAGAACCGACCCGAACGTCGCCCAGAACAGGAATGCGATGGCCGCGGCGGTGGCCAGCGTGCGGTTGGCGAGCAGCCGCGGCGGGATCAGCGGGTCCGCGCTACGGCGCTCCACGAGCGCCAGCGTCGCGAGCGCCAGCACGCCGCCGGCTGCACCGGCCACGACGGTCGGCGAGCCCCACCCGAGCTGCGGGGCCCGGACAAGCGTGAAGACCAGCAGCGTGATTCCGACCGTCGCGCTGACGGCGCCGGCAAGATCGATGCGGCGGCTTCGCTCGCGCGGCGGGTCGGCGGGGATCAGCACGAAGGCCAGCAGCACGACCGCGCCGACCAGGGGAACGTTGACCAGGAAGACCGCCTCCCAGCCGAACGCCGCCGTGAGCGCGCCGCCCAGCAGGACGCCGACGACGAGCCCGGCAGCGCCGGCGCCGCCCCACACCGCCAGGGCACGGTTGCGCTCCGGGCCCTCGGCGAACATCGTGTTGACGAGCGACAGGGTCGCGGGAAACACGAGCGCGCCGCCGAGACCCTGGAGTGCGCGCCCGCCGAGCAGCTGCCCGGTCCCCGTCGCGAGGGCGCCGACAAGCGAGCCCGCGGCGTAGAGGAGCAGGCCGGCAACGAAGATGCGGCGTCGCCCGAGGAGGTCCGCCGCGCGGCCGCCGAGCAGCAGGAAGCCCGCCGACGCGACGGCGTAGGCGCTGATCACGGACTGCAGCGTCTGGCCCGAGTAGCCGAGCTCGCGCCCGATCTCGGGCAGTGCGACCACGACGATGTACTGGTCCAGCGAGACGATGAGCATCGCGAAGGCGAGGAGCGCGAGCCGGGCGCCGGGGAGCGTGGTGAGTGTCGCATGCATGAGAGATACGTTCCGTTCCGGACCATATCGTTACATCGCTCAGCCCACGCGCGCGCCCGGCCCGTCGCCGTCTGACGCCGTTCTGCAAGCTCGCTGTCAGGTCGGCCGGACGCCGTGCGACCCTGCACGACATGACCGCCGAGCAGCTCGACGCCGCCTTCGACCGCATCGATGCGTTCCTCGCCGTGCAGACGCCGGGGCCGACGCTCGACGCCGTCAACCTCCTCCAGGAGGCGGTCGGCGTCGACGCGGACGCCCGCGCGATCGTGCGCGAGCGCGTCGCCGCGCTGGCCAGCGGCGCGCACGCGCCGACGGCCGGCGCCGTCCTGCTCGGCATCCTCGTCGGCCTGTTCGCGGCCGACGAGGACGGTGAGAGCGCCTAGCTCGCGGGCGCCGGCGCCTCGACGGGGTCGACCGTCCAGTCGGGATGCCCCGGCATCGGCGGCGTCTTCGTTCCGTACAGCCACGACCGCAGGAACGTGGTCAGGTCGCGGCCGGCGACCTGCGACGCGAGGGCGATGAAGTCGTCCGTCGAGGCCACACCGCCGCGGTGCTGGGTCACCCACGCGCGCTCGAGCCGGGCGAACGCGTCGTCGCCGATCTCCTGGCGCAGCGCGTAGAGGACGAGCGCCCCGCCGACGTAGACGTTCGGGTTGAACAGGTGCTCGAAGTCGCCGCTCAGCGGGCGCGCGACGGGACCGAAGTCGGCGCGGAGCTGATCGGCGCCGCTGTACACGACGCGCATCGCCTCATCGACGGTGGCGAGCCCGGGCTCGCCATTCGGCCCGGCGGTCTCGACCTCCAGGAAGCCACGCTCCTCCGCCCAGGTGAACTCGTACCAGGTGGCGTGGCCTTCGTTGAGCCAGATGTCGCTCCACTCCCAGGGCGCCACGCTGTCGCCGAACCACTGGTGGGCGGCCTCGTGCATCATCACCGGGTCCCACAGGCCGCGCGGGAAGCTCCGGAAGAGCGTCGTGTCGTAGATCGAGAGCGTCTGGGTCTCGAGCGCGAACCCGAGATCCACGTCGACCACCAGCGAGCCGTAGACGTCGAACGGATAGTCGCCGACCCGGTCCTCGAGCCAGGCGAGGTGGTCGAGCTCGACGGCGAGGTTCGGCGTGAGCTCGGCCTGCAGGCGGCGTGGCGTCACGTCGCGGACCACGACCCCCGGATGGCGCCCCGGCGAGGTCACGGCGAAGTCGCCGACCGCGACCTGCGTCAGCTCGGTGGCCATCGGCTGTCGCTGGACGTAGGTCCAGACCGTGCGCTCGCCGCCGGCCACGCGACCGACGAGCACGCCGTTGGCAACGGCGGTCGTCCCGGTCGGAACGTCGAGGCGGAACAGGAAGCGGGCCTTGTCGCGCGGGTGGTCGTTCGAGGGGTAGACGAAGTGCGCGAGGTTCGGCTGAGCCGCCATCGCGGTGCCGTCGGGCGTCGCGACCAGCGCCGTCGACGACGGCACGGCCGGATCGGGCGTCGTCGGGGTGGCCGTGAAGTGCTTCACCCGGACGACGAACCGCCGCCCCTCGCGCAGCGCCCGCCGCGGCGTGACCACCAGTTCCTCGCCGGCGCGCGTCCACGTCGCGGCGCGGCCGTTGACCGACACCGCCGTGATCCCGCCGCCGGCGAAGTCGAGGTTGAACCGCGAGAGCGACTGGGTGGCGCGCGCGATCACGGTCGCCGTGCCGTCGACGGGCTCGGTCGGACTCCCGGTCTCGTAGCGCAGGTCGAGCGTGTAGTGCTCGGCGTCATAGCCACCGTTGCCGAGCGTCGGGTACAGGCGGTCCCCGATGCCGGCGGCCCCCGGCGTCGCGTCGGTCGAGGCCGAGGCCGCAGGCGCGCCGAGGGCGAGCATGAGCGCGGGCAGGGCGATGGCAAGGCGGTGGCGGGTCACCGCGCGACCGTCTCAGTCGGCTCACCGGTGAGACAACGCGCGTGTTCGCGCGCGCACGGCGGTCGCTACGCCGCGTCGACGGGCAGCGCCAGGCGCTCCTCGATCCGCCCCAGCCGCCACACCGCGACGGCGACCGCCCACGTCACCACGAAGAGCCCGACCACCGCGTAGCCGACGACGTTGAGGTCGACCGACGCCGCGAAGTCCCAGACGGCCCCGCTGAGGCCGAAGCGCTCGGCGACGACCGCGAGCAGCTCGACCGTCCCGATCACGAGCGCGACGACGATCGAGAGCACGGTCACCGTGAGGTTGTAGAAGAGCTTGCGCGCCGGGCGCGAGAAGGCCCAGCCGTAGGCGAAGTTCATGAACGAGCCGTCGATCGTGTCGAACAGCGACATGCCGGCGGCGAACAGGACGGGCAGGCACAGGATCGCGTACCACGGCAGTCCTGCGCCGGCCGCGCCGCCGGCCAGGAAGAGCAGCGAGACCTCGGTCGCGGTGTCGAAGCCGAGCCCGAACAGGACGCCGAGCGGATACATCTGCCACGGCCGCCGCACCGAGCGCGTCACCCGCACGAGCAGGCGGCTCATCGGCCCGCCCGTCTGCACGTGCGCGCCCAGCGCCTCGGCGCCCAGCCGGCCGGCGCGCACGTCGCGGAACACGCGCACGAGCCCGATGAGGATCGCGATGTTCATCGCCGCGATGACCCACAGGAACGTGCCCGACACCGTCGGGCCGATCACGCCGGTCATCTGCTGCAGCGCCGAGCTGTCGTCCTGCACGGGCCCGACGATCGCCTTCACGCCGACGGAGAGCAGCAGCGCGAGGACGAAGACGACCGTCGAGTGCCCGAGCGAGAAGAAGAAGCCGACGCTGAGCGGGCGCTGGCCGTCGGCCATGAGCTTGCGCGTCGTGTTGTCGATCGCCGCGATGTGGTCGGCGTCGAAGGCGTGGCGCACGCCGAGCGTGTAGGCCGTCAGCCCGAGCCCGGCCGTGAACACGCCCGCGCTGCCGAGCGACAGGTGCGCGGGCACGACGAGCCCGAACAGCACGCCGAAGCCGACCACGTGCAGCGTGACGATCACCAGCGCCATGCCGCCGACGCCGGTCCACTCGCCGCGCGACAGGGCGCTGCGCACGCGCGTCACGAGAGCCGGATCTGCTCGCGGTCGGGCTCGGCGGGCTTGCGCGACCCGAGGTGGCCCTCCTCCACCAGCGTCCCGAGGACGTCCATGATCGCCCGGCAGCCGAGCTGCGCGGTCATGTCCGAGACGTCATACGGCGGCGCGATCTCGACGACCTCCATCCCGCAGATCCCCTCCCGCGCGACCATCCGCAACGCCTTCAGCGCCTCACGCGGGAGCATGCCGCCGGGCTCGGGCGACCCCGTCCCGGGCACGAAGCCCGCGTCGATCGAATCGATGTCGAACGACAAGAAGACCGCCTCGGCGTCCTTCCACGCGCACTCCAACGCGACCTCGACCGCCTTCTCGATGCCGAGCTCCTCGACGTCGGAGATCGTGATCACCGTGCTCTGGCGATCGCGCGCGACCTTCATCCCCGGCCGCGACCCATACCACCCACCGATCCCCATCTGCACCAGGTTGCTCGCGGGCGCGTTGGGGATGTTGGAGGCATGAAACCACGGCGTGGTGTGCATCCGCTCGTCCATGTCGCGCTCCTGCATATCGATATGGCGATCGAGGTGGATGATCCCGATCTTGCCCTCGATATGCGGCGCGATCGCGCGCACGTCGGGATAGCCGATCGAGTGATCGCCGCCGATCACCACCGGGAACACGCCCTGCTCATGGACGAAGCTCACGGCGCGATCGATCTGATCAAAGGACTTCTCGATGTTCGACGGGATGACGAAGATGTCGCCCGCGTCGCAGATGCTCAGCTCCTCGTACAGATCGACCGCCATGTCGGCGTTGTAGGAGTCATACAGCGCCGAGATGCGCCGCACCGCCTGCGGGCCGAAGCGACAGCCGGCGCGATACGTCGTGCCCATGTCGAACGGGGCGCCGACGATCGCGACCTCGTACTTGCCGACATCGCGGACGTTCTCGACATACGGGGCCTTGAGGAACGTGTTGATCCCCGCAAACGCCGGCTGCTGACCGCGCGCGAACGTCGAGATCGTCCGGTCGTTGACCGACGGGGCGGCCTCGAGCCCGAGGTCGAGCCCACGCTCGAGCTGCTCACGCTCACGACGGTCCTTGATATCCGCCAGGCGCTTGAGCGCCTGCATCCCCCGCAACGACTCGCGGTCGATGCCACTCGGCTTCGGCCCGCCGTGGCGGTGGCCCTTGCCGTTTCCGTGGCTATGGAACATGCCCATGAGCTCAGCTCTCCTTTCGTGTGATCAGACCGGCTGGCGCTGCTTGGGGACCTCGGGCGGCGATGCGTCGCTCCCCGTGCCCTGGAGCGCGGCGCTGGACAGCGCGAACTGGCGGTCGGGCCGGCGGGCGAGGAAGTACGCGAGGCCGGCGAGACCGAACGCGGCCGTCCCGAGCAGGAACGCCCAGTTCTGCCACCACGGGAGGTCGGTGTAGCGCGGCCAGGCGATGTTGATCAGCTCGAAGGTCAGCCACGCAGCGGCCGCGACGTTGATCGCCATGCCCCAGCGCCCGGTCACCGCGAACGGCCCGCGGACGTCGCGCCAGCGCCCCGTCAGGCGCAGGTAGAGGGCGGCCGCGACCGGCGCGAGGAAGCCGACGTAGTACGCGCCGGTCGCGAACGCGACGAGGACGCTGAGCACGTTGGCGTAGGCGAAGGCAATCGACGCGAGGACGGCGACGAGCAGCGTCGCGTAGACCGGCGAGCGGTTCCACTCGGCCACCTTCGACCACAGCGCCGCGCCCGGGAACATGCGGTCGCGCGAGTAGGAGAAGACGACCCGCACCGTCGCGCCCTGGACGGCGATGCCGCAGGCGATGAAGGAGGTGACGACGACGATCAGGAACGGCGTCTCGGCCCAGCTGCCGAGCCCGGCGACGACGGCGGCCGACACCGGGTCGGCCTGCTCGCCCGACACCATGGCGTCGAGGTCCGGGTTGCCGAGGACGAGGGCGAACGCGGCGAGCACGTCGACCACGCCGACCGCCAGCAGCGAGAGGACGATCGCCTTCGGGACCTGGCGGGCCGCGTCGCGCGTCTCCTCGGCGACGCTCCCGCACGCGTCGAAGCCGAGGATCACCCACCCCGCGATCGCCACCGCGGCGACGAACGCGGGCAGGTAGCTGCCGCCGTCGGCCACCGCCCCGGTGTCGGTCAGGACGCTCACCGGCTCCTGGCGGAAGAAGAGGAGCAGCGCGATGGCGATGCCGACGCTGGCGATCGCCTCGCAGGCGATCCCGATGTTGACCGTGAAGCGCAGCAGCTGCAGGCCGATCACGTTGACCGAGGTCGTGATGGCCATCATCAGCAGGGCGAGCAGGATCGACTGGCCCGTCGTCGGCTCGTCCACGCCGAGCAGCGAGCCGAGGAACCCGCCGCCCGCGTAGGCCACCGTCGACAGCGTGAGGATCAGCGCCCAGACGTAGATCCAGCCCGCCCACCAGCCGTAGCGCGGCCCGATCAGGCGGCGCGACCACTGGTAGATGCCGCCGGCGATCGGCCAGCGCGCGGCGAGCTGGGCGTAGACGAGCGCCACCAGCAGCTGGCCGGCGATGACGATCGGGACGCTCCAGACCCACGCCGGGCCCGCGGTCGAAGCGCCGAGCGCGACGACGGTGTACAGGCCGACGATCGGCGAGATGAACGCGAAGCCGATCGCCCAGTTCGTCCAGAGCCGCAGGACGCGCGGCAGCTCCTGCTTGTAGCCGAACTCCTCGAGCTGGCGTTCGTCGGCCGTGCCCGTGGTCATCTCCCCTGCCCTTCTGTCACCTGTTCGGACAGCCAGTCAGGTGGGGTTCCTACTCCTCCCGGCCCGGCGCTGTCAAGCGGCCGCGACCGGCCGCTGAACGGCGATGAGTCCTGTTGTATCGACAGGTGGGCAGGGCCTGTCCTATACTCGCCGCGTGCCGATGCCGCTCAACCAGGCGGTTCCCGGGGCGCCGGGCGGGGGCCTTGATCGCACGAGCTTCGTGCCGCTGTACTACCAGCTGCAGGAGCTGCTGAAGGAGCAGATCGAGTCGGGCGTGTGGTCGCCGGGCGAGGCGCTCCCCTCCGAGCCCGCGCTGGCGCGTCGCTACGGCATCAGCCGCGTCGTCGTCCGCCAGGCGCTGGCGATCCTCGAGGACGACCGGCAGATCGAACGCGTCAAGGGGCGCGGGACGTTCGTCGCCCAGCCGAAGCTCGACGCGCGCGCCGGCGGGCTCTCACGGCTGCTCGTCGCTCCACGCCCGCCGGCGGTGGCGATCCAGGCGCTGGACGTCCGCACGACCGACGTGGAGGACTCGATCCGCCGCGAGCTGGGCGTCGGGGGCGAGGAGGAGGTGCTGCGGATCGCCACGCTGCTGACGATCGACCACGTCCCGGTGAGCATCAGCTACTCGTTCTTCCGCCGCGAGGAGGCGGGCTGGCTCGAGGCGGCGATCCGCCCCGGGCGCAACCTTCCGTCCGACCTCGTGCTCGGCGCCCACGGCATCGAGCTCGCCCACTCGCGGATCGCGATCGAGACGAGCCAGTGCGGCCAGTTCGAGGCGGATCGCTTCGGCATCCCCCATCGCGCGGCGGTCTTCCTGGCGCTGTGCACGGAGTTTCGCGGCGACGGCGGGGCGACGCGCCCGTTCGAGGTCGCGCGCGTGGAGTACCGCGGCGATCTGGTGCAGTTCCGCCTCGAGGTCTCGGCCGCGCCCGCCGGCGGGATGGACGCGCTGTGGGAGCTGACCCCGCCGAGCGGTCAGGTCAGCGCTGCGACCAGCTTGTGATGGCGCAGCTGCTCGGGTGGCGCGCCGCGCAGCACCCACTCGCCGCCGTCGCGGCGTGACAGCGAGCCGGCCTTCGTGAGGTCGCCGAGCGCGCTCGTGACCGTCGGGCGGTGCGCGCCGACGAGGTCGGCGAGGCGCTGGTGGCTGAGCGGCAGCGGCAGGACGATGCCGTCCGGGTGGACGCGGCCCCAGCGCTCGGCGAGGTGCCACATCGTCAGCAGCAGGCGGTCGTCGACGCGCTGGTGATGGGCGATGGCGAGCGCCACCGCGAGGTGGTGGGCGCGTCGCGTGCCGCGGTTGAAGAGCTCCAGGCCGAGCGCGGGCCACGGGACGATCCGGACCACCAGGCCGTGGTCGAGGACGGCCAGCTTCGCCGGCTCGAGCACGCTCCAGCCGACCTCGGCCTGGACGTGCGAGCCCTCGTCGTCCCACGTCCACGGGCGCATGACGTCGCCGTGCCCGAGCAGCTCGATGCAGCGGCGCCCGAGCACGTCGACCTCGCGGCTGAGCAGCCCGTCGACGATCAGGAAACCGCGATGGTGGACGGCGTCCTCGAGCGCCGGGCGAGGATCCCAGCGCCCGGGCGACAGGGTCTGGACGCGCGCGAGCGCGTCGCGACGGGCGCGCTCGAGCTCGCCCGCGTCGAGCAGATCCGCGAGGTCGTCGTCGGCGTCGACGAGCGAGATGAGCTTGGGGTTGCCGGCCATGGAGGGGTGGATACCCGGCGCAGCATGTCTGATCGCCGACGTCGTGCCGCCGACCGGAGCGCGCCGGCACCTCGGAAAGCCGGGCATACCGTGATCCGCGCGCTCGGCACCGAGCGCTCCCACCGGAAGGAGAACCAGTGCTCTGGCTCATCATCGGCGTCGTCCTGCTGATCATCGCGATCGCGGGCGGCGCCATCGTCCACCCGATCTTGTTCGTCCTCGGCGTGCTGGCGCTGCTCGCCTTCTTCGCCGGGTCGCGCGGTCACGCCCGCATCTGACCGCGCCGGCGCCGTCCGCCCGTGGGGCGGGCGGGCGGCGCCCATCCGCGGTCGACGTCAGCCGGCCGTGCCCGCGGGCACCGGCGACGGCGCGCCGATCTCCTCGCGCACCCGCGCGGCCGCGCGCGACAGGGCCTTGAGCTTCTCGTAGGCGCAGAAGCGCGGCAGCGACTTCAGCCCGCAGTCCGTCGACAGGTAGACCTGCTCCGGCGAGATGTGCTCGAGCACCTTGTGGATGCGCTCGACGATCTCGTCGTCGGACTCGATGTAGAGCGTCCGGATGTCGATCACGCCGACCTGGACCTCCTTGTCCTTGGGGATGACCTCGAGCGCCTTGACGTCGACCATGTCGCGCAGCGTGAAGTCGAGCGCGTACTGCTCGACGTCCACCGCCATCCAGCGCTCGAGCACGCGCGGCAGCGCGTCCTCGACGGCTCGGAACGTGTTGCCGTAGCCCGCGCCGAGGCAGCAGTGCCAGGCGATCTTCGCGTCGACGCCGTCGATCCACGCGTTGAGCAGCTCGAGCACCCAGTCGTTCTGGTCGTCGAGGGCGAGCATCCACGCGCCGAGGTCCTCGATCTGGATGAACTCGGCGCCGTGGGCGACGAGGTCCTTGAGGTCCTCGTTGAAGATCGGCACGAGGTCCTCGGCGAGCGCACGCGCGTTCGTGTACGCCGAGTGCGGGTGGTTGAAGTCGACGTGGTAGGTCAGGTTCGGCGGACCGGCGCCGACGGACACCTTGAGCGGCTTGTTGGTGAGCTTGCGCGCCGCCTCGTGCATCTCGCCGAGCCGGCCGGGGATGCCGCGCGAGACCTTCTCGGTCACCGCCGTGCCGCCCCAGTTGTGCATCCACGCCGCCTGGCTGAGGTCGCCGTTCTCGTCGGCCTCGATGGCGCGTGCGAGCGGGTTGGGGAGCTTGGCCTTCGTGAAGCCGCCGAGGCGCTCGTACCAGTACCAGACGAACGAGCCGATCCCGCCGCCGTAGTCGTCGAAGTGCATCTGCCCGTCGGTGACGATGTCGAGGCCGGCGATCTCCTGGTCCTTGATGCACGCGGTCGTCGCGTCCCACCAGGCGTGCCAGTTCTCCTCGAGCTTCCACCACTCGAGCAGGTCCTCCCCCGCCAGCTGGTAGTGCGTGTACCAGCGCGGCTTGGGATAGGAGCCGATCATCGTCGTTGGCAGGATCGTGTCCGTCAGCTTCGTCGGCATGTTGCGTCCTCCGATACCGGTCGAGAACCCCCTGTCGGGCCGACCCTAACGAACCGCGACGAGCTCGTCGGCCAGCGCCGCGAGCGCGCTGACGCCGCTCGCCACCGGAGCCACATCGATGTACTCGTCGAGCCGGTGGGCGTTGCCCCCGGTGGTGATCCCGACGGTCAGCCCGGGGATGCCGCGCCCGAGTGCGGCGTTGGCGTCCGTCGAGGCCGCGTCCTCCCGCGCGGGCGGCAGGCCGGCCCGCTTGCGGGCGGTGCGCACGGCCTCGAGCAGCGGGTCGTCGGCGGCGATCCGGCCCGCCGGCCGGCGCCCGACGACCTCGACCGTCGCGTGCAGCCCGTCCTCGACGATCGACAGCACCTCGGTGGCGCGCGCGACCGCCGCCTCGAGCATCTCGACGTCCTCGGAGCGCAGGTCGATCTCGGCGTGCGCCTCCGACGCGATCGCGTTGATCACCGTGCCGCCGCGCAGCACGCCGACGTTGACCACGACTCCCGCGGCGCGCGCCTCGACGAGCGCGGGCGCAAGCGCCTCCACGAGCCCGTGGACGGCGCTCGGCGTCCCACGGTGGCCCCACGGATGGCCGCCGGGCCCGTGCACCGTCGCGCGCAGGCGCGTCGAGCCGACGGCTGTCACCTTGATCGACTCGAGCGTCAGGCCCTCGACGGCCACGAAGGCGCCGACCTCGATCTCGTCGAGCAGCGCCTTGGCGCCGCGCAGGTCGCCCATCCCCTCCTCGCCGACCGTGGCCACGAGCGCGACCGGCCGGCGCAGCTCGCGGCCGACGAGGTGGCGCCCGAGGTGCAGGAGCGATGCGACGGCGATCGAGTTGTCGCCCAGGCCGGGCGCGGCGATCGTCCCGTCGCCCTCCTCGAAGGCGATCTCCGTGCCCTCGTCGAAGACGGTGTCGAGGTGGGCGGCGAAGACCACCGTCTCCGGGCCCTCGCCGCCGAGGCGGGCGATCACGTTGCCGATCGCGTCCATCCGCGCGGGAACGCCGGCCGCGTCGCTGAGCATGCCGGCGACGAGCTCGCCGCGTGGGCCCTCGGCGAACGGCGGCGCCGGGACGGCGCAGATGCGGCGCGCCTCCTCGATCACGCGCGCGGCCTCGTCCGAGCTCACGCGCGCATCGTAGACGCGGCGCGGTGGGCCATAGTTGACGGGTGAGCTTCGCGCCGCACCCGCGCCGGAACCTGCGCCGCCTGCGCACGATGCTGTGGCCGATCCTCGAGACCGCGGGAGCGGGGATCGTCGCGTGGTACCTGGCCAAGCTCGCGCTCGGCGACCGCGAGACCGGCTTCGCCCCGATCGCCGCGGTCATCTGCCTCGGCGCGACGGTCGGCCAGCAGCGCGAGCGCGCGGCCGAGCTGATCGCCGGCGTCGTCGTCGGCGTGCTCATCGCCGACGGCCTCGTCCGGCTGATCGGGACCGGCCCGCCCCAGGTCGGCCTCATGGTCGTGCTCGCCATGGCGGCCGCGGTCCTCATCGGCGGCGGCACGCTGCTCATGACCGAGGCGGGCGTCTCGGCGATCATCATCGGCTCGTCCGAGCCCTCGACGCTCGGCCTCTTCCCCGTCCGCCCGATCGAGGCCCTGATCGGCGGCGCCGTGGCGCTCGCCGTCCATCTGCTGGTGTTCCCGCCCGACCCGCTGCTGTACGTCGGGCGCGCCGTCAACCCGGTGTTCAGCGGGCTCGGCCGCGTGCTCGAGCAGCTCGCCGAGGCGTTGCGCACGGGCGACCGCGCGCCCGCCGACCGCGCGCTCGAGCTGGCGCGGCTCATGGACGCCGACATGCGCGCGCTCGGCGACTCGCTCGCGCTCGGGCGCGAGACGGCGCGGGTCGCGCCGCTGCGCCGGCCGTCGCTCGCCGCGCTCGAGCGGCTGGAGGAGCTCGGGCACAACCTCGACTTCGCCGTGCGCAACACGCGCGTGCTGGCGCGCGAGACGGTGCGCCACCTGCGCAACGACGGCTCGCCCGTGCCCGACCTCGCCGACGCCGTCGACGACCTCGGCCAGGCGATCTGGGCGCTCGCGCGCACGTCCGACGACCCCGGCGCCCACGAGGACGCGCGCCGGCTGGCGCTCCGCGCGGGCGGGCGGGCGACCGAGGCGCTGGCCCGTCACGCCGACCTCGCGCTGATCGAGATCGCCGGCCAGGTGCGCTCGACGGCCGCCGACCTCGTGCGCGCGTCGCAGGCCGGGCTCGCCGACGGCGGTGGGCTCGCCGAGATCTCCACCGAGGAGATGCTCGCCGAGCCCGCGCCCGAACCCGAGCCGCGGCCCGGGCGCGACTAGATCAGGCGAACAGCGGCCGCAGGTGGTCGTTGAGGAAGACCCCGTCGGGGTCGAGCTCGCGGCGGATGCGGATGAACTCGTCGGCCTCCGGATAACGCGCCTGCAGGCGCTCGGGCGTGAGGAAGTGCAGCTTGCCCCAGTGCACGCGCGCGTCGAACTCGTCGAGCAGCGCGTCGACCGTGCGCAGGTAGTCCCAGTAGTCGGTGCCCGGCTTGCCCGAGACCGAGATCACCGTCGTCGCGGTCTTGTAGTTCGGCGACAGATAGGCGTCGTCGGGCCCGACCGTGCGGACCTCGAGCGGATACACCGACTCGGGCAGGCGCGAGAGCATGAGCTCGCGCATCGCCTGCAGCGCGTCGGGCCCGCGCTCGAGCGGCACGAAGTACTCGAGCTCGTGGAAGTTGGGGTCGTAGACCATCGGATAGATCCGGTAGCAGCGGTCGATCCGGCGCCCCTCCTCCGCGCTGTCGGGCTCGTCGGCGGTCGGCTCGTCGTAGATCTTCACGTAGCACTGGTCGGTCATCTCGCGCCCGTGGGTGTCGAGGTTGTAGAGCTCCGCGGACTCCTCGCTCGGGAGCCAGAAGAAGCCGAAGTGGCGGTGCTCGTGGACGAGCTCGTCCCAGCGCTCCATGACCTCCTCCCACGGCCACAGGTCGACGTGCTCCTTGAGCCGGTAGGCGTCGGCGACGGCCAGCTCGAGCTCGGTGACGACGCCCAGCATCCCGACGGAGACCTGGGCCGCGCGCAGCAGCTCGGGCTCGTCCTCGCCGATCTCGCGGATCTCGCCGGACGCGGTGACCAGCCGCACGCCGCGCACGACGCCCGAGAAGCACGTGTTGCGGATGCCCGAGCCGTGCGTCGCGGTCGCGACCGCGCCCGCGATCTGCTGGGTGTCGATGTCGCCCTGGTTGCGCAGCGCCAGGCCGGCCGACCACAGCGGCTCGTAGAAGTCGTGGATCGGCGTGGCGCCCCGCGCGCGGGCGCGCTTGCGCTCGGCGTCGCTCGAGATCACGCCGCGCAGCGCGGCGACGTCGAGCAGCAGGCCGTCGGTCTGCACGATCGGGGTGAAGGAGTGCCCGGCCGCCGCGACGCGGACTCCGGCCCCGCGCCCGGCCGCCTCGCGGACGAGCGCGGCGACCTCCTCCTCGTCGCGCGGCGCGGCCGCGAAGCTCGGCGTGAAGGACTGGTTGCCGACCCAGTTCGTCCAGGCGGTGGCGGGTTGGAGCGCGATATCGGTCACCCCGCCACCCTCCCGCAGCGTCCTGCGGCCGGTCAAGGGGGTAAGACTTGGGGCTATGAGCAACGAGGGCATCCTCCGCGGCGGCATCGACCTCGGCGGCACGAAGATCCAGGCCGTGGTCGTCGACGAGCAGCACGTCGTCCGCGGCCAGTCGCGCCACGCCACCCCGACCGAGGGCGGCCCGAAGGACGTGGCCGAGGCGATGATCGCCGCGATGCGCGACGCCGCCGCCGAGGCGGGCGTCGGCACCGACGCGCTGGCCGGCATCGGCGTCGGGTCGCCGGGCGACGTGGACACCGAGCGTGGGACCGTCTCCAGCGCGCTCAACCTGCCCGACTGGGCCGGCCAGTTCCCGCTCGGCGAGGCGCTCGAGCGCGGTCTGGGCACCGGGCTGCGCCTGGGCAACGACGTCCAGGTCGCGACCGATGCCGAGTTCGAGCTCGGCGCGGGGCGCGGATACCGGTCGCTGCTCGGCGTCTTCTGGGGCACGGGCGTGGGCGGCGGCATCGTGCTCGACGGCCGGCCGTGGGTCGGCCGCGGCGCGGCCGGCGAGATCGGCCACGTCGTCGTGCGGATCGGCGGCGAGCGCTGCGGATGCGGGCGCCGCGGCTGCATGGAGGCCTATGCGGGCCGCGGCTCGATGGAGCGCCGCGCGCGCCGGGCCGTGGCCAAGGGGCACAAGACGGCGCTCTTCGAGCTGATGGAGAAGCGCGGGCGCACGCGTCTGGCCAGCGGGATCTGGGAGCGCGCGCTCGCCCAGGGCGACCCGCTCGCCATCAAGCTCGTCGACGAGGCGATCGAGGCCCTCGGGGCCGGCGTGGCGTCGGTCCAGAACGTGCTCGACGTCGAGGCGATCGTGATCGGCGGCGGGCTCGGGATCCGCCTCGGCGAGCCCTACGCGAAGCGCATCCGCGACGCGATGCTCGCGCACCTCTTCGTCGACGGCGATCCGCCGCTCATCCAGGTCGCCGAGCTCGGCGACCTGGGCGGCGCGATCGGCGCGGCGCTGCTCGTCAGCGCCGGCGTCCGCGCCGCGGCCTGAGGCCCGTCCCCGGCCGGGAAGGCCGGCAACCCGGCATTGCTAGCGTCCCGAGACGTGATGGAGATCGTCCGCCTCAGCGTCCTCGACCAGTCCCCGGTGGCCGAGGGCTCGACCGGGTCGCAGGCGCTGCGCAACACGATCGACCTCGCGCAGCACACCGAGTCGCTCGGCTACCACCGCTACTGGGTCGCCGAGCACCACGGCGGCCCGTCGCTCGCCGGCCCCTCCCCCGAGGTGCTCATCGGCCCGATCGCCGCCGCCACCTCGACGATCCGCGTGGGCAGCGGCGGCGTGATGCTGCCGCACTACTCGCCGCTCAAGGTGGCCGAGTCCTTCAGCCTGCTCGCCGGGCTGTTCCCGGGCCGCATCGACCTCGGCATCGGCCGCGCCGCGGGCACCGACCCGATGACGACCTTCGCGCTGCAGCGCGACCGCCGCCAGGCGGCACCCGACGACTTCCCCGAGCAGCTCGCCGAGCTGCTGGCCTACTTCGACGACTCGTTCCCCGACGGCCATGCGCTGGGCCGCCTCGTCGCGACCCTGCCCGGCCGCCCCGAGCAGCCCGAGGTGTGGCTGCTGGGGTCCTCGCCGCAGAGCGCGATCTGGGCCGGCGAGCTCGGCCTCCCCTACGCCTTCGCCGACTTCATCAACCCGGCCGGCGCGGAGATCGCCCAGCTCTACCGCGACCGCTTCCAGCCGTCCGAGCGCCTCCAGGCGCCGCGCACCGCGGTCGCCGTGTGGACGATCGCCGCCGACGACCGCGACGAGGCGCAGCGACTGGCGGCGAGCAGCAGGATGACGTTCACGCTGCTGCGCCAGGGCCGCCTGATCCCGGTGCCGCCGGTCGAGAAGGCGCTGCGCTTCCTCGAGACGCAGGCCGCCTCCGCCGCGCCGCGCCGGCGAGCGGTCGTCGGCGATCCCACGAGCGTCCGCCGCGAGCTCGAGGCGGTGGCCGACGAGTACGGCGCCGAGGAGGTCATCGTGGTGACCATCACGTTCGACCACGAGGCCCGCCGGCGGTCGTATTCGCTCATCGCGGACGCCTTCGCGCTGCCCGGCGCGCAGCGCCCGCGCGCTGCCGCCTGAGGAGGTTCCCGTGTGCGTCCCGTTTGACTCCGAGCCGCCGATCGCGCCGATCGCCGGCGCCGCCGTGTCCCACGAGCTGCTCGAGCTCGAGGCCTCCGACGGCAACCGGCTGGCGGCGTTCGCCGCGATGCCGGATGGCGAGCCCGAGGCGGGCGTCGTCGTGATCCCCGACGTACGCGGGCTGTTCCACTTCTACGAGGAGCTGGCGCTGCGCTTCGCCGAGAACGGGATCGCGGCCGTGGCCGTCGACTTCCTCGGGCGCACGGCCGGCGCCGAGCGCCGCGGCGAGGACTTCGACTTCCAGCAGCACGTCCCGCACGCGACCGCCGAGACCGTCCAGGCCGACGTCGCCGCGGGCCTGGACCACCTCCGCGAGCGCGCGGGCGCCGACCTGCCGCTGTTCGTCGTCGGCTTCTGCTTCGGCGGCCACCACGCCTGGCTGTCGGCGGCCGACCAGGACATCGCCGGGGCCGTCGGCTTCTACGGCAAGCCGGGGCGCCGCCAGGACGACTCGCCGGGCCCGGCCGAGCGCGCCGGCGACCTGCGCGCGCCGATCCTCGCCCTCATGGGCGGCGCCGACGAGGCGATCCGGGCCGAGGACATCGAGGCCTTCGAGCAGGCGCTCAGCGCGGCGGGGGCCGACCACGAGGTCGTCACGTACCCCGGCGCGCCCCACTCCTTCTTCGACCGCCGGTTCGAGGACCACGCCGAGGCGTCCGAGGACGCGTGGCGGCGCACGCTGGAGTTCATCCGCGCGCACGCCCGCGCGGCGGTGTAGCGGCGTCAGCCGGCCGTCGCCGTCGCGGTCCGCCGCCGGTCGGGCGCGACGAGCGCGAGCGCGGGCACCAGCGCGATCACCGCGACGCACGCGCTCATCGTGAAGGCGATGGTGAACCCGCGCTCGAGCGGGATCTCCGTCCCGCGGAACGTGTTCGCCGAGATGATCGTCGCGGCGACCTGCGCGCCGAAGGCGCCGCCGATCGTGCGCATGATCGTGTTCATGCCCGTCGCCACGCCGGTCTCGCCGGCGCCCGAGTTGGCGATGACGAGCGCGCCGAGGGCCGCGAACGAGGAGGCGATCCCGATGCCCAGCAGGGTCATCCAGATGTAGAACATCCAGCGCTCCTCATGGGCGATCGCGAACAGCGCCAGCCCCAGGGCCACGAGGGCGACGCCGACGCGCAGCGGCAGCTCGGGCCCGTAGCGCGCGCCGATCGCCCCGGCGATCGGCCCGGCGACGATCATCGCCAGCGACGAGGGGATGAAGAACAGCCCGACCTCGACCGGTGTGGCGCCGAAGCCGTAGGCAAGCTGGTCGGCGACGGCGGCGGGCAGCCCGGTGGGGATCTGCACGAAGTTCGGCAGCAGGATGAACGACGCGAACATCCCGAAGGCGATCAGGAACGTCGTCAGGTTCGTGAGCGCCATCCCGCGCCGGCGCAGGGTCGCGATGTCGATGAGCGGCTCGGGGGTGCGGCCCTCGAGGCGGACCCAGAAGGCGAGCACCGCGATGGCGAGCACGAACAGCCCGACGACGCCGGGCGACGTCCAGCCCCAGGTGTTGCCCTGGCTCACGCCGAGCAGCAGCGCGAGCAGGCCGACCGAAAGCGTCGCCGCGCCAGGGTAGTCGGGCCGGGCCGGCGTCTTGATCGGCGACTCGGGCACGAACTTCGCGATCAGCGCGGCGGAGATCAGGACCGGGATGCCGCCGACCAGGAACAGCCAGTGCCATTCGAGGTGCTCGAGGATCACGCCGCTGAGGACGAGGCCGATGCCGCCGCCGGCCCCGAACACGGAGCTCACGGTGCCGATCCCCACGCCGACGCGCTCGGGCGGGAACTCGTCGCGGATGATCCCGAAGGAGAGCGGGAAGACGGCCGCGCCGGTGCCCTGGACGATGCGGAAGAAGATCAGCGACTCGAGGCTCCACGCCAGCGCGGCGCCGAGCGACGCCAGGCCGAAGATGGCCAGCGAGATGACGAGCATCTTCGCCTTGCCGTGGGCGTCGCCGAGCTTGCCGAGGATCGGCGTGAGCACCGACGAGCTGAGCAGGAAGCCGGTGGCGATCCACGTCACGTTGTTGGCGCTCGTGTCGAACTCGCGCTGGAAGAAGGGCAGCGCGGGGACGACGAGCGTCTGCATCAGCGCGAACGAGATGCCGGCGGTGGTGAGGAGCCCGAGCGTGACCCAGTGGTTCTGGCGGGCCACCTCGGGCACGTGGCCCGCGGGAGCCTCGCTCATGACGGCTTGAGGGGCAGCTCCACCCCCAGCGGCCGGCCCGAGCGGCGCCCGAGCGCGACGGTGCGGGGGACGCCCGACGCCTCCGGCGGCACGGTGAGCAGCGGCACGGGGCAGCGCTTGGCCAGCCGCGCAACGGGGTCGCGGTAGCGCAGGACCCCGCCGCGGCGCGGCTCCTCGATGACGACGAGATCGTGGCGGCGGCGCTCGAGCTCCTCGAGCACGGCCTCGTCCAGCCGCCCGACCGGCATGACCGTCGTGATCGGCAGGTCCTGGTCACAGGCGTCGGCGAGCGAGCGCAGCACCTTCCAGCAGGCGCGCTGGACCTCGGCGAGCACGTGCCCGGGCGGGACGGGCGAGAAGCACACGCACCACGACGGCGGGGCGACGGGCAGCATCAGCGTCAGCCGCGCGTTCTCGGCGCGCGCGACCTCCAAGCCGGCCTCGAGCACGCGACGCGAGCCGGGCGTCGAGCCGACGACGGCGAGGACGCCGCACATCATCGCGCCGGCTCCTGGTCCGCTCGGGCGAGCCGTTCGCCGAGGTCGCGCAGGAAGGCGCGGTGCGCGCCGCGGAACTCCTCGCTCTCGGGGTCCTGGCCGGTGATGAGCGCGGCCACCTGCGGGAAGGCGACGGGGAAGACGGCGGTGGCGATCCCCGCGAGCAGCGCCTGGTCGGCGGGCAGGCCGGCGTCGAGGCGGCCGCGCTGCTCGAGCCACTCGCGCGCGGCCTGGAACTCCTCGCGGCGCTCGTCGGCCGCGGCGGTCGGCGTGGCGCCGTGGTCGAGCGCCTCCCAGGTGACGAGCCGGACCCAGTCCGGGTCCTCGGCGGCGGCGTCGGCCCACTGCGGCAGGGCATCGGCGAGGCGGTCGGGGGCGCCGTCCAGCAGCCCGGCGCGCTCGCGCAGCTTGCGGCGCAGCGTCTCGGCGAACAGCGCGCGCTTGTCGCCGACGTAGGCGTAGAGCATCCGCTTGTTCGAGCCGGCGCGCTGGGCGATGGCATCCACGCGCGCGCCCGCGTAGCCGTGCGCCGCGAACTCCGTGCGGGCAGCGTCGAGGATGCGGCGCCGGGTCGCGCCCGCGTCACGGCCGCGACGGGTCGTCCGACCGTCCCGAGCTGTCATCGCAGACATGGAGCAGTTCCTCTCCCCGAGGTAACCGAGTGGATACTAGACCTCCCGGCGCAAAGGTTCCAGCGTTCGCACCGTTGCTGATGCGAATGCTCAGCGTGATCATCCCCGCGCACAACGAGGAGGCGGTCATCGAGCGCTGCCTCCGGCGGCTGCTCGCCGATCGCTCGTCGCGCCAACTCGAGGTCATCGTCGCCGCCAACGGCTGTACGGACCGGACGGTCGAGATCGCGTCCCGGTTCGCCGGCGTGCGCGTCATCGACATCTCGATCGCCTCCAAGCATCGCGCCCTGACCATCGGCGACGCGGCCGCCCACCACTTCCCGCGCGCCTTCGTCGACGCGGACATCGAGATCGGCGCCGACGCGCTGCTCGCGGTCGCCCGCGCGATGGCGCGCGCCGGCGCGCCCGCCGGCGCGCCCGCCATGCGCCTGGACCTGACGGGCTGCCCCTGGGTCGTGCGTGCCTTCTACCGGGTGTGGGCAGCGCTCGCCTGGAGCACCGACGCGCCGATCGGGTCGGGCGTCTACGTGCTCTCCTACGGCGGCCACGCGCGCCTCGGGCACTTCCCGCAGATCATCAACGACGACCAGTACGTCCACGACATCTTCGAGCGCCATGAGCGCATCTGCGTGGACGAGCACTTCTTCGTCACGCGCCCGCCGCGCACGCTGCGCGGCCTCGTCCTGCGCCGCACGCGCACGCTCGAGGGTCAGCGCGAGCTGCGTTCGATCTTCGGCACACTCCCCGGCCATGCCGGCGGACCGAGCCTCGGTGTGCTGCTGCGCCGCCGCCCGTCGCTGGCGCTCGACATCCCGGTCTTCGTCGGCGTCACGATCGCGGCCAAGCGCGCCCTGCGGCGCAAGCGCGAGCAGGGCCTGAGCGGATGGGAGCGCGACGACTCCAGCCGGGCGATCGCCGACGGCGGCGGGCTGGCGTCCTGAGCGCGCGCCTGGACCGGCTGCGCGCGTCGCTGCTGGACCCGCAGGTCTGGCTGCACCCGCTGCGCATCCTGCACTTCTACGGCTACTCGCACGTGCGCGAGAAGCGCCGCATGCGCATCGGGCCGGGCACCGGCTTCGCCCCGAACGTGTCGATCCGCAACGGCGAGCGGATCGAGATCGGCCGCGACTGCCACGTCGGCGAGCGCTCGTCGCTGTGGGCCGGCGACTCGACCGGGCGGATCGTCATCGGGAACACCGTGTCGCTCGCGCCCGAGGTGTTCATCATCGCCTCGGACTACGGCTTCGAGCGCGGCAAGCCCTTCCGCCAGCAGTCCAAGCGCGAGCGCGACGTCGTCATCGGCGACGACGTCTGGCTCGGCGTGCGCGTCGTGGTCACCGCGGGTGTGACGATCGGCGACGGCTGCATCGTCGGCGCCGGGGCCGTGGTCACGAAGGACCTGCCACCGAACGCCATCGCGGCCGGGGTGCCGGCGCGGGTGATCGGCGAGCGACCGTAGCGTCTCGGGCGTTCTCCGCGCGCGTCGGTCGCAGCGTCGCGTTCAGCGCACCCGCGAGCCGACACCGGCGGACACACGCGGCCGCGCGCTAACCCCGCAGCGCCCCGATCACCAGCGAGTCGACCGACGCCTGCGCGGCCGACGCCGGGTCCATCGCCCGCCGCCGCCCGAAGAACGTCTTCACGTCGCGCAGCGCCGGCGCGCTGAGCGCCGCCAGCTCGGCGATCCGCTCGTCGACGCGCGCCGACAGCCGATCGGCGGGCACGACCTCCGTGAGCAGCCCGTCGCGCAGCGCCGTCGGCGCGTCGACCCAGGCGCCTGTCGCGACCATCTCGAACGCGCGCTTGCGCGGCACGTTCTCGGTCAGCCAGCTCATGACGATCGACGGCGCGAAGCCGCCGAGGATCTCGGGGAACGAGAACCGCGCGCCGTCGGCGGCCACGGCGACGTCGGCGTTGCCGACGAGTCCGGCGCCGAAGCCGGCGGCGTCGCCCTGGACCTCGGCGACGACGACGAGCGGCGTCGTCTGCAGCAGCTCGTTGACGCGCACGATGCCGCCCGCCAGCCCGCGGATGGCATCGGGCGAGGGCTTGCCGTTGCCCGACGCCGGCGGCGCGCCGCGACCGAGGCAGAACGCCGGCCCGCGAGCGCGCAGGCGCACGAAGCGCAGCTCGGGGTCGGCCGCCGCCGCGGTGATCGCGTCGCCCAGGGCGGCGATCATCGCCGGCGAGTACGTGTTCTCGTCGCCGGCGTCGGCGGTGGCCACGAGGGTGTGGCCGTCGCGCTCGATCCGGAGGTCGTCGCTCATGCCGTCCCCTCAGTTCAGGCGGGTCGGAGCGTCGTCGCCGTACCAGTCGACGTCGTCTTCGGCGGTGCGCACCACGATCGAGTGGATCTCGGTGAACTCGTGGAACGACTCCCAGCCGCCCTCGCGGCCGGCGCCGGAGTCCTTGACGCCGCCCCACGGGGAGGCGGGGTCGAGGCGGTGGTGGTCGTTGACCCACGTCATCCCGGCCTCGATGCGCGCGGCCACGCGGTGCGCGCGGGCGACGTCGCGCGTCCAGATCGCCGAGCCGAGGCCGAAGCGCACGTCGTTGGCCTTGCGCAGCCCGTCCTCCTCGTCTCCGAACGGAACGACGACGGCGACCGGCCCGAAGATCTCCTCCTGGGCGACGCGCATGTCGTTGGAGACGTCGGCGAGCACGGTCGGCTCGACGAAGTAGCCGCGGTCGAACGGCCCCGGCAGCTCCGGCCGGCCTCCGCCCGTCACCAGCCGGCCGCCCTCCTCCTGGCCGAGCTCGATGTAGCCGGTCACGCGCGCGCGCTGCTTCTCGGAGATGACCGGGCCCATCTGGGTCGCCTCGTCGGCCGGGTCGCCGACGCGGATCGTCCCCGCGATCTCGGCCAGTCCGGCCACGACCTCGTCGTAGATGCCCTCCTGGACGAGGATCCGCGCGCCGCAGATGCACGTCTGCCCGGCGGCGATGAAGGCGCCGAAGGCGGCGCCCTTGATCGCGCGCTCGACGCCCGCGTCCTCGAACACGAGCACCGGGCTCTTGCCGCCCAGCTCGGTCGTCGCGCGCGCGAAGCGCTGCGCCGCGGCCACGCCGATCGAGCGCCCGACGTCGGTGCCGCCGGTGAACGTCACCTTGGCCACGTCGGGATGCTCGGCCAGCGCCTTGCCGGCGCTCGCCCCCAGCCCGGTGACGATGTTGATGACGCCGTCGGGGATCCCCGCCTCGGCGGCGATGTGCCCGAGCTCGAGCGTCGTCAGCGGCGTCAGCTCGGAGGGCTTAATGACCACCGTGTTGCCGGCCGCGAGCGCCGGGGCGAGGCTCTTGGCCAGGATCATCAGCGGGTGGTTGAACGGCGTCAGCAGCCCGCACACGCCGATCGGGTGGCGCAGCAGGTAGTTCAGGTACGGCCCCGGCATCGGGATGACGTCCGTGCGCTCGGCGAGCAGCAGGGCGGCGTTGTAGCGGAACCACTCCGGCAGGCGGCCGACCTGGGCGCGCGTCTCGCGCACCGGGCGCCCGTTGTTCAGCGTCTCGAGGCGGAAGAGCGCGTCCATGCGCTCCTCGAGGTGGTCGGCGAAGCGGTTGAGCAGCTTCGCCCGCTCCATCCGTGTCAGCCGCGGCCAGGGCCCGTCGTCGAAGGCCCGCTTGGCCGCGCGCACCGCGGCGTCGACGTCGGTTTCCTCACCCGCCGGCGTGGTCGTGATGACCTCCCCGGTGGCCGGGTTGAGGATGTCCAACCGCTCGCCTCCGGCGGCGTCGATGCCCTCGCCGCCGACGAGCATCCGCCCCGGCTCGCGCTCCGTCCTCGTCGCCTGGTCGGTCATGCCACGGCCGCCTCGGCGAAGCCGTCCATCGTCTCGAAGCGCCCGAGGATCTCGGCCTGGACGGCGGCGACCTCCGGGTCCGACGCGCGTCGTGGCCGCGGCAGGTCGATCGGGATGTCGGCGTGGATCCGGCCGCCGTGGGCGAGCACGATGATCCGGTCCGAGAGCTGGACGGCCTCCATGATGTCGTGCGTCACGAACAGCACGGTCTTGCCCGACTGCTCCCACAGCGACTGCAGCTGCTCGCGCAGCGAGCGCGCCGTGATCGCGTCGAGGTGGCTGAACGGCTCGTCCATGAGCAGCAGGTCGGGCTCGACCGAGAACGCCCGCGCGATCCCCGCACGCTGCTGCATGCCGCCCGAGAGCTGGCCCGGATAGCTCTGCTCGTTGCGCTCCAGGCCGACCATCCCGAGGAACCGCCGCGCGTGGTCGCGCGTCTTCTCGTTGCGCGAGTCCTGGACGTAGAGCATGTTGTCCATGACCGTCCGCCAGGGCAGCAGCCGCGCGTCCTGGAAGACGTAGCCGAGCTTGGCCTGGCGGCCGTCCTCGGTCACCGACAGGTCGCCCGAGGTGGGTGAGTCGACCCCGGAGAGGATGTTCAGCAGCGTGCTCTTGCCACAGCCCGAGGGGCCGACGAGCGACACGAAGGTGTGCCCCGAGAGCTCGAAGCTGACCCCGCCGAGCGCCGTCACCGGCGGCTCGCCCTTGCGCGGGGGCGGGAAGACCTTGGTCAGGTCGTCGATCTTCAGTGTCGCCACGGCGACCTCCTCTTGGTCAGGCGGTGTGGGCTCATGCTCCCCCCTTGAGGTCCGCGCCAGCCTCTTCGCGCCAGCGGAACGTCCGCCGCGCGACACGCTCGAGCACGAGGCGGTCGAGGAGGACGATGAACACGATGAAGAACACGACCCACGAGACGAAGCCCGTGAAGTCGTTCGAGTCGTAGTACAGGCGCGTCTGGTAGCCGACGCCGTTGCGGCCGCCGAACCACTCGGCGAGCAGGACGGCGTTCCAGCCGAGGATCACCCCGAAGCGGAAGCCGGCGAACACGTAGTCCATGACCGACGGCAGCACGAGGTGGCGGATCCGCTTCGTCCGCGGCACACCGAAGGCCTTCGACATCCGCATCAGGTCGCGAGACACGCCGCGCACGCCCTGGCTGACGTTGATGGCGATGAACGGGATCGCCGTCAGGGCCACCGCCGTCACGGGCGCCTTCCAGCTGAAGCCGAACCACAGGATCACGAGCAGGGCCCAGATCACGCCCGGCACGGCGAGGCCGACGACGCACGATGTCGTTGAGGAGGGCGCGCACGATCGACGACATCCCGAGCGCCAGGCCGAGCGCGACGCCGACCACGAGCGCGATCGCCAGGCCGGGGATGAAGTTGTCGAGGGTGTTGTAGAAGGCGGCGAACAGGACGCCGTTGGACACCTGCTCGAGGAAGAAGTCGAAGACCTCGGCGGGCGTCGGGACGCGGTCGATGCCCGACCCCAGCAGCTGCCAGAAGACGAGCGCGGCGATCACCGAGGCGACCTGCGCGCCGCGGTCCGAGGCGGCGAAGCCGATCAGCCGGCCGCGCTCGCGTGGGCGCTCCAGGGGTGCGGCGCCGGCGCTCATGACATCACCTCCGCGGGACGCCAACGGAAGATCCGACGCTCGATGGCCTGCAGCACGAAGCGCTCCATGAGGACGATGAAGATCACGAAGAAGAACATCCAGGCGAGGATCCCGGCCACCGAGAAGTGGTCGTAGCTCTGGCGGATCATGTAGCCGACGCCGTTGGACGCCCCGAAGACCTCGGTGATCGCCTCGACCTTCCAGGCCAGCGCGAACGACAGCCGCACGCCCGCGAAGACGAACGGGATCACGGTCGGGACGAGCACGTGGCGCAGCACCTGCCGGCTCGTGCGCCCGAAGGCCGTGCTCATGGCCATCAGGTTGCGGTCGATGCCGTCCAGGCCGGCCGCGACGTTGATGGCGATGTACGGCATCGAGATCAGCGCCACGGCGAGGATCGGGCCCTCGACGCTGATGCCGAAGATGACCAGCGCCATCACCGCGTAGGTGATCCCGGGAATGTTGCCCGCGACCGTGACCGGCATGTGGAAGAACGCTCGCCACCAGCTGCTGCGGCCCATGGCGAAGCCGATCGGCAGGCCGATGACGATCGCCAGGCCGAAGCCGGCCAGCGTCTTGAGCAGGCTGTACTGGAAATGCTCGAACAGCTCGCCGCTGGAGACGATCAGCCACATCTCCTCGATCACCTTGGCGGGCGTCGGGAGGATGAACGGGTTGACCCAGTTGTTGGACGCGTAGGTCCACACGCCCAGGAACGCGAGCCAGCCCGCGACGACCAGCGCGGCCTGCCGCCAGCGTCTGCTGACGGCAAGCCCGCGAGTCCGGCGACTCCTCAGGCGAGGATCGCCGACGGCAACACCTCCCACGTCAGGACCCCGCGGCCGGCGGCCCGAGCGCCTCGAAGGTGGGCTCCTTCTGGTCCTGCTTCATCCCGCCCGTCTCCTTGAGCAGCGGGAACACCTTGCGCTCGCCGTCGATCCACTTCTGGTCGAGGTAGACCGAGTCCACGAACCAGTTGTGGTCGTCGAGCCAGCCGCTGATCCACTCCTCGTCGCTCTTGTTGGCGGCGGCGAAGTCCTGCGGGTAGGCGGCGATGATCTCGTCCTTGTGCTCCTGCCACTCCTTGATGCCGCGCTCCCACACCGACAGGAAGAACGCCGCCTCCTTCTTGTGGTCCTTGAACCAGTCATCGCGGGCGACGAACGTGTTGATCGCCGGCCCGGGGTGGCCCTGCGCGTACTGCTCCTGGAACTCCTCGGCGTCCGAGTTGCCGTCGTAGAGCGGGCGCAGGTCGCCGGACTTGAACTCCTTGATGGCGAAGTCGGGCAGGCAGATGCACGCCTCGGCGTCGCCCTTGTTGACCAGTGACGCCATGTTCTGGACGTCGGTCAGGACGAACTCGTAGTCGCCGCCCTTGGCCTTGAAGTTCACGTTCTCGGACTTCTTGACCAGCGCGCCCCACAGCAGCGCGTCCGAGACGGCCGTGAACGTCGTGATCTTCTTGCCCTTGAGGTCGGTCAGCGTCTGGTACGGGCTGTCCTTCTTGACGGCGATCACCGCGCGGGCGATGTTGTACTTGCCGAAGATCACCGACTTGACGCCGGTCTGCTCCTCGAGCACGGGAACCTCCCACGAGGCGATCGAGACGACGTCGGCGTGGCCGCCGGCGTAGATCCCGAACTCGTCCCAGGTCGACGAGTCGAGGATCTTGATCTTCGCCTTCTGCTCCATCTCGTCCTTGATCCCCTGGTCCTTCAGCCAGCGCCAGACGGGGTCGGGGGCGAACGTGAAGCGGATCACGCCCTCCTCGCCGGACGAGGCGCTCTCGCCTCCGCCGCCGCTGCTGTTGTCCTCCGAGCAGCCGGCGACGGCCACCGCGCCCGCGACGAGCGCAAGCAGCACCGCGGTCTTCACCCTTCGCAACATGCTCTCTCCCTCTCCTCGTTGACCTGCATTCGATTGCGTCCGATCGGTCGCCTTCACGCTGCGCCGTTGCCCGAGGCGGGCGGCGCCCGCGTCGGGTCGTTGCCGGCGGCGGGCTGGACCGCGCCGGCGGCGAGCAGCCGCTCCCACTCCAGGGCGAGCACGATCCGCCCGACGTCGCGCAGGTTGCGCACGTCGTAGCGACCGAGCTCGGCGCAGCGGCGCAGCCGCTGAGCGAGCGTGTTCGGGTGGATGTGCAGGGCCGCGGCCGTCTCGCGCGGACGACCGCCCTGGTCGACGTAGGCGTGCAGCGTGGCCACGAGCTCGGTGCCGTGCGCGGCGTCGTACTCCTGCAGCGGGCCCAGCGTGCCCTGCACGAGCTCATGGGCGACCGCGGGCGGCAGGCGCTGGGCGACGTCGCCCAGGCCGCGCAGGTCCTCGAACAGCGTCCCGGCGGTGGGCGTCTCGCGGTTGGCCTCGGCGGCGACGAGGCCCTGGCGCCGCGCCGCGGGCAGCTCGGCCGGCGCGGTCAGCGGCGCGCTCACGCCGATGCACTCCACGCCCGCGTGGCGGTCGTGGGTCGCGGCCGCGGCGCGCTCGATGCGCGCGGGGTCGGCGTCGCGCAGGAGCAGCAGCACGTCGGCGTCGTCCGCGGTCGCCGCGGCCGCGGGCCAGCCCGCCTGGCGCAGCGCGTCGAGGCGGCGCGCGATCCGGTGGGCGGCGTCGGAGGACGGGCAGCGCATCACCGCCAGGCGCAGCTCGTCCGCCTCGTCGAGCTTGAGCACGCCGGCCGCCTCGGACTGCTGGGCCTGGCCGAGGAGGCCGTGGGCGAGGCCGAGCAGCATGGCCGGCAGCGCGTAGGACTCGAGCACGCGGCCGGCGCGCTCGCTCTGCAGCTCGCCCGCCATGACCGCGCTCGCGTGACGCCCGGCGAGCATCGCGACGTCGTGCTCGTCGGGGATCGCCGGGTGCAGGACGAGCACGCCGAGGGCCGCGTCGGCGGTCCCGATCCGCAGGCACGTGCAGCCGTCGGCGTTGATCAGCGGGCGGTCGCGCAGGCTGCGCTCGACGCCCGAACGCGCGGCCACCAGCGCCATCGCCTCGCGGTGGCGCGCCGCGCCGGTGAACGTCAGCGGGTGGCCGCCGCGGCCCCAGACGAGGACGTCGCGGTCGATCGTCTCGGCCAGCGTCGCGGCCGTCCGCTCGACGGCGGTGACGTCCGCCTCGGCGAGCGTCTCCGCGAGGCGGGACTGGATCGACGTCAGCCGCCCGAGCTCGGCGTTCTGCTCCTGCAGGCGCTCGGACAGGAGCAGCAGCTCGTCGGCCGTGTCGCGCTGGACGTCGGCGGCGCGTGCTGTCTCGATGGCCACCCCGGCCATTCGCGCGACAAGCTTGAGCAGCTCGAGCTCGGCGGCGCCGTGCTCGTGGGGCGCGCCGCCGTAGCAGTTGAGCACCCCGATGACGCGCGCGCGGACGATGACCGGGACGCACGCCAGCGAGCGGTAGCCCTCGGCGCGCGCGGCGTCGCGCCACGCGGCGAAGCTGTGGTCGATCTCGAGGTCGGCGATGGCCACGCTCTCGCCGCTCTGGTACGCGGTCACCGTCGGGCCGGGGCCGAGCGGCCCGGGCTCCTCGAGCCGGAGCTGGTGCTCGCGGTTGACGCGCGAGCGGTAGTCCTCGCTCATGCCCGCCGAGCCCGCGAAGACGAGCGCGTCGGCCTCGGGGTCGGGCAGCAGCAGCGCCGCGACCCGGTAGCCGCACAGACCGCGCACGCGCTCGCAGATGCGGTCGAGCGTCTCGGGCAGCGGGCGGAACGCGTCGATGACGCGCGCGACGTCCGCGATCATGAGCACGCTCTCGAGCTCGACGGACGCCGCCGCGATGCCCGTTCCGGTCACCGCGCTCATGTCCGCGCACGCCAGCACACGGGCGACCACCGAATCACCCGCGTGCGCTCTGCCGCCTCCCCGGCCAGCCGTCGCACCGGCGCATCATGGCGCAGACACGGTGTTCACACCATGTTCGGTGTCACATAGATGATGGTCTTCCGGTGTCCCGCGGCCCATGGGCAGGCCACCCGCGCAGCCGGGCCGCCGGAGGCGGATTTCGCATCGCACCGCGGCGAGCGGGCACACTGGGAGGCGGCCGTTGCCGCGGACCCCCCACCGCGGCTCGGCTGTCGCAAGGGGCGCGGCCCGGACAGGGAAGCCCGGGCCGTGCTTCTCCCTGCCGTGCGGCGATCAGCCCTCGGGGTGCCGCGGCGCGCCCGTCGGCGGCAGGTGGTCGCGCGGATTGCGGGCGTGCGGGCGCCGGTAGCCGAGCGCGGCCTGCACGCTCGACGGCCGCCACTTCGTCCCGCCGCGCAGCGTCGGGATGCCCTCGTGGTTGAGCACGTCGGAGATCGCCTGCAGCGTCATCCCGTCCTCGCGCATGTCCGAGATCCGCGCCAGCAGCTCCGGGTTGCGCGACACCGACGGGCGCCCGGCGACGCTGCCCTCGGCCCGCAGGCGGGCGATGCCGCTGCGCGTCCGGTCGGCGATCCGCTCACGCTCCCACTCGCTGAGGGTGATCAGCGTGCTCGCCACCTGGCGGCCGGGCGCGCTGGTCGTGTCGAGGTCGAGGTCGAGGGCGATGAGCGGCGCTCCGGCGTCGCGGAACCACTCGAGCAGCGTCCCGAGGTCGACGAGCGAGCGGCTCAGGCGGCGGACCTCGCTGATCACGAGCGCGTGCGCTTGACCGTCGGCGATCTGGCGCAGGGCGTAGCTCAGGCCCGGGCGCTCGAGCATGCGCGTGCCCTCCTGGTCGCGGACGATCTCCAGCAGCTCCCAGTCGCGCCCCACGCACGCCGCCTCGATCCCCGCGAAGGCGTAATCGTCCGGGTCGCCGTGTCCCGCGGCCACCGTCACGTAGCCGATCACCGGCGTACGCGCGGCCTGCTCGACGTCTCCGTCGTCCACCCCCACGGCGCATGGATACCACCGGCGCATCCGCGCGGCCAGTCCCGCCTGGTCTTCCGGGCGGGACCGGTCGCGGTACGAGGCGGGTGCCGAGCCCCACTCGGCACCCGCGCTGTGGTCTCCGGGCCTCGGACCTTCCGGCCCGGCGACCGCGTCGGCCGGAGAGGAGGAACCGACCGTTCACGAGAACGCCGTGGCGCCGGCGAACTTGCCCGTCGAAAGCGAACTTGGCGGCCTCGCATCGACCGTCTTCCGGTCTTTCACCGGTCCGCTTTCCGGGATGGACGGTGTGAGGGCGGCGATGAGCGCCCCGGACGCATGTGGGCGAAGCGTCCCGCCGGCCCCCCAGGCGCGGGACGCAACCCATCGCCGCACCATGACAACTACCCGCGGACCGCGCGGTGGTCAAGCGATCTGAGCAATGTCGGCTACCCGACCGTGCTCGTGGGCATCGTGCTGGTCTGCGTGGTGCTCTACCGGCGTTTGCGCGAACCGGTTGGCTGTCGCCCTTTGCACATAGATTCGCGGTACGGGTTGGGGAAGAACGAATGGCTTTCCGTTTATGGCTAGGATTCGCGCGATGAAAGTCGCAGTGGTTGGTGCAGGCGCGATCGGCGCCTACGTCGGGGCCGCGCTCGCGCGCGGCGGGACCGACGTCCATCTCGTCGCCCGTGGGAAGAACCTCGAGGCCATGCGGCGCGACGGCGTGAAGGTGCTGTCCGAGCGCGGGGACTTCGAGGCGCACCCGCCGGCCACGGACGACCCCGCCGAGATCGGCCCCGTCGACTACGTATTCCTCGGCCTGAAGGCGAACTCGTACGCCGCCGCCGGCCCGATGCTCGAGCCGCTGATGCACGACGACACCGCCGTCATCGCCGCGCAGAACGGCATCCCGTGGTGGTACTTCCACGGCATGAAGGGCCCGTATGCGGGCCGCCAGATCGAGACGGTCGACCCGGGCGGCGCGGTGACGCGCGTCATTCCGCCCGACCGCGCGATCGGCTGCGTCGTCTACGCCGGCACCGAGCTCGAGGCGCCCGGCGTGGTGCGCCACCTCGAGGGCACGCGCTTCACGATCGGCGAGCCCGACGGGTCGATGTCGGACCGCTGCCTGCGGTTCTCCGAGGCCATGATCGAGGGCGGGCTGAAGTGCCCGATCGAGAGCGAGGTCCGCGAGGAGATCTGGGTCAAGCTGATGGGCAATGTCGCGTTCAACCCGCTCAGCGCGCTGACCCGCTCGACGATGGCCGGCATCTGCCGCCACGACTCCGCCCGCGAGCTCGTCGCCCGGATGATGTCCGAGACGCTCGAGATCGCCGAGGCCGTCGGCGCCCACCCGCACATCTCGATCGAGAAGCGCCTGGCCGGCGCCGAGCGTGTCGGCGAGCACAAGACCTCGACGCTGCAGGACCTCGAGGCGGGCAAGCCGCTCGAGCTCGCCGCGATCATCGGCGCGGTCGTCGAGCTCGCCGACCTCACGGGGATCGACGCGCCGTGCCTGCGCACCGTCGAGGCCGCCAGCTCGCTGCTCGCCGAGTCGCTCGGGCTGTCCGACGCCGCCTGAGCGCGTGCTCGTCGAGCACCGCGGTCGCTCGCCCGCTGCGTGGTCATGGAGAACGCGCTCGTGCGCGGCCGCGCGGCGCACCCCGTGCGACTCGGCGACGACGTCCTCGTCGGCCCGCATGCGCACCTGAACGGCGCCGTGGTCGGCGACGGGGCCTTCCTGGCCACCGGCACCGCGCTCTTCCCGGGCGCGCGCGTCGGCCGCGACGCGGAGGTGCGGATCAACGGGGTCGTGCACGTCAACACCGTGCTCGCCGACGGCGCGGTCGTGCCGATCGGCTGGGTCGCCGTCGGCGATCCGGCGCGGATCCTCCCGCCCGGCCGGCACGACGAGATCTGGGAGGTCCAGGAGGGCCTGGACTTCCCGGGCACCGTGTACGGCCTGTCGCGCGACGCGCCCGCGAGCGAGCGCATGCGCCGGCAGGCCGCCTGGTTCGCCGCGCACCGCGACGATCGCGTCCTGCCCTGAGCCGCGCTCAGACCGCCGGCTGCTCCTCCTTCTCGGCCTGGGCGGTCTCGCGCGTCCGGCGCGCCACACCGGTGGCCACGGCGGCGTCGGCAACGGCCTCGGCCACCGCCTCGGAGACGCGGCGGTTGAACACGCTGGGGATGATGTAGTCGGGGTGCAGCTCGTCGTCGCCGATGACGCCGGCGATCGCGCGCGCGGCCGCGACCTTCATCTCCTCGTTGACCGCGCTCGCGCGCACGTCGAGCGCGCCGCGGAACACGCCCGGGAAGGCGAGCACGTTGTTGATCTGGTTCGGGTAGTCCGAGCGGCCGGTGGCCATGATCGCGACGTCGTCGCGGACCTCCTCGGGCTGGACCTCGGGCACCGGGTTGGCCATCGCGAAGACCGCCGGCTGCGGCGCCATCCGGCGCACCGCCGCCGCCGAGATCGAGCGCGGGCCCGAGAGCCCGATGACCACGTCGGCGCCGACGAGCACGTCGTCGGCGGTGCCCTTGACGCCGTCGGGGTTCGTGCGCTCGGCGATCTCGGCGCGCACCGGGTCCAGCCCCGGGCGGCCCGGGTAGAGGACGCCGTCGATGTCGCACACGGTGATCCGGCCCGACCCCGTTGGCGAGGATCACCTCGGCCGAGGCGACGCCGGCGGCGCCCGCCCCGACGATGACGACCGCGATGTCCTCGGGGCGCTTGCCGACGACGCGCAGCGCGTTGAGCAGCGCGGCGAGGACGACGATCGCCGTCCCGTGCTGGTCGTCGTGGAAGACCGGGATGTCGAGCTCGTCGCGCAGCCGGCGCTCGATCTCGAAGCAGCGCGGCGCGGCGATGTCCTCGAGGTTCACGCCGCCGAACGTCGGCGAGACGGCCTTGACGAACGAGACGATCTCGTCGACGTCGTTCGTGTCCAGGCACAGCGGGAAGGCGTCGACGCCGGCGAACTCCTTGAACAGCATCGCCTTGCCCTCCATCACGGGCATCGCGGCGTGCGGGCCGATGTCGCCGAGGCCGAGCACGGCGCTGCCGTCGCTCACGACGGCCACCGTGTTGCTCTTGATGGTCAGCGTCCACGCCTTCGAGGGGTCCTCGTGGATCGCCGAGCAGACGCGCGCCACGCCGGGCGTGTACGCCATCGAGAGGTCGTCGCGCGTCTTGACCGGCGACTGGCCGCGGACCTCGATCTTGCCGCCGACGTGGAGCAGGAAGGTGCGGTCGGAGACGCTGACGACCTCGACGTCGTCGAGCGCCCGCACCGCCGTCGTCACCGCCTCGCCTTGGGCCGAGTCGGCCAAGCGAGACGGTGACGTCGCGGATGACGTGGTCGCCCTCGACGCGCACGAGGTCGATACCGCCGAGGATCGCCCCGGCCTCGCCCATCGCGCTCGCCACGCGCGCGAACGACCCCGGCCGCTGTGGGATCCGCACGCGCAGCGTGAGGCTGTAGGACGCCGACGGCTGAAGGGCCAGGTCGGCCGCTGGGTGATCCACGGTGAGGTTCTCCTCCGATGCCTGCTGGTTCGGCGACAAGCATCGCACTCCGCCCCGCACGACGGGGCGCGACCGGCGGCCCGACAATGCCGCGGTGCTCCGCTGGGCCGACCGCGTCGCCGCCGCCGTGCTGCCGCTCACGCTGGTCGCGGTCGCGCTCGCCCTCGTGGCGCCCTCGCGCGCGCTCGCCGAGCGCTCCGACCTGCTGCTTGCCGCGCTCGTCGCGGTCACCGCGCTGAGCATCGACCCGCGCCGCGTGGCAGCGCGGGCGCGGCGGCCCGGCGCCGTGCTCGCGCTGTCGATCGGGCCGCCGGTGGCGCTCGTGCCCGCCGCGCTGGCGCTCGGGACGCTCTTCCCGCCGGACGTCGCCGACGGCCTGCTCGCCCTCGGCCTCGCCCCGACCGAGGTCGCCTCGGTCGGCCTCGTCGCACTCGCCGGCGGCGACGTCGTGCTCGCGCTCGCCGCCGTCACCGGGTCGCTCGCCGTGAGCGCGATCGCCGGGCCGGTGCTGCTCGGGGCGCTGGGCGCCGGGGCGAGCGTGGACACCGGCGAGCTCCTCTCGAGCTTCGCGCTCGTCGTCCTCGTGCCACTCGTCGCCGGGCTGGCGGCACGCGGCGCCGCGCCCGGACTGGCCCGCGGCGAGCCGCTGTTCGCGGCCGCCTCGTCCGTCGTCGTCGCCGCGCTCGTCTTCGCGGCGCTGAGCGGGGCGGGCGGCGCGGACGACCTCGGCGCGGCGGTCCTGGCCGGCGGCGCGTTCCTCGTCGTGTCGACGGCGGTCGTGGCCGTCGTCCGGCTCCGCGCCCGCGAGCCCGCGGTCGCCTTTTGCGTCGTCCTGCGCGACTTCGCCGTCGCGGCCACGCTCGCGGGGCAGGCGTTCGGCCCGCGCGCGGCAGTCGTCGCGGGCGTCTACGGCGTGATGATGCTCGTCGCCGGCGCGGCGGCCGCTAGCGCCGCACGTAGAGGTCGGTGATCGTCCCCTCGGCGATCTCGGCGGCGAAGCCGATCGTCTCCGACAGCGTCGGGTGCGGGTGGATGGTCAGCGCGATGTCCTCGGTGTCCGCGCTCATCTCGATCGCGTGGACGGCCTCGGCGAGCAGCTCGCCGGCGTTCGGCCCGACCATGCCGGCGCCGAGCACGCGCTTGGACTCCGGGTCGACGAGCAGCTTCGTCACGCCCTCGTCGCGACCGAGCGACAGCGCGCGGCCGGATGCCGCCCACGGGAAGCTCGCCTTCTCGACCTCGATGCCCTGCGCCTTGGCCTCCGTCTCCGTCAGGCCCGTCCACGCCACCTCGGGGTCGGTGTAGGCGACCGACGGGATCGAGCGCGGGTCGAAGGTGGCGCTGTGGCCGGCGGCGTTCTCGGCCGCGACCTTGCCCTCGTGCGTCGCCTTGTGGGCGAGCATCGGCTCGCCGACGATGTCGCCGATCGCGTAGATGTGCGGCACGTTGGTGCGCATCGCCTGGTCGACGTGGATGAAGCCGCGCTCGTCGACCTCGACGCCGGCCTTCTCCGCGCCGATGCTCGCGCCGTTCGGGCGCCGCCCGATGGCCAGCAGCACGCGGTCGAAGGTCTGCGGCTCGGGCGCCTTGTCGCCCTCGAAGGTGACCCGCAGGCCATCGTCGGCGGCCTCGATGGATGTCACCTTCGTCTCGAGGTGGATGCCCGCGTAGCGCTTCTCGATGCGCCGCTGCAGCGGGCGCACGAGGTCGCGGTCGCAGCCCGGGATGAGCCCGTCGAGCAGCTCGACGACCGTGATCTGCGACCCGAGCGCGTGGTAGACGGTCGCCATCTCGAGGCCGATGATCCCGCCGCCGACGACGAGCAGGCGGCCGGGCGCGTCGTGCAGCTCGAGCGCGCCGGTGGAGTCGATGATGCGCGGGTCGTCGGGCAGGCCGGGCAGCCGCGCGGCGCTCGAGCCGGCGGCGATGATGCAGCGCTCGAACGCGACGGTCGTCGTCTCGCCGTCCGGCGTGGCGACGGTCAGCAGGTTGGGCCCGTCGAAGCTCGCCACGCCCCGGACGACCTCGACCTTGCGCTGGCGGGCCAGCCCGCCGAGGCCGCCGGTGAGACGGTCGACGACCGAGTCCTTCCAGCCGCGCAGGCCGTCGAGGTCGATCTGCGGCTCACCGAACGAGACGCCCTGGCCGCCCGCCTCCTCGGCCTCGGCGATCACCCTGGCGATGTGCAGCAGCGCCTTGGACGGGATGCAGCCGACGTTCAGGCAGACGCCGCCGAGGCGCTCGTAGCGCTCGATGAGGATCGTCTTCAGACCCAGGTCGGCGGCGCGGAACGCGGCCGTGTAGCCGCCCGGCCCGGAGCCGAGCACGACGACCTCGGCGCGATGATCGGCCTCGGGGATCTCCGACGGCGGCGGCGGCGCGGCCTGCGGCGGCGCGGGCTCCTCGGGCGCGGCGGGCGCCGCGGGCGCGGCCGGGCGGCCGTTGCCGGCGGCCGCGGGGCCGCCCTCGAGCATGAGGATCACCGACCCCTCCGACACGGTGTCGCCGACGGCGACGCGCACGTCGCGGACCGTGCCCGATGACGGGGCGGGCACGTCCATCGTCGCCTTGTCGGACTCCAGCGTGATCAGCGGGTCCTCGGCGACGACCTCGTCGCCGGGCTTGACGAGCACCTCGATGACCGGGACGTCGGCGAAGTCGCCGATGTCGGGCACGCGGACCTCGACCGCCTCGCGCGCGCCGTCACCGTCGCCGGTCGCGGCCTCCTCGGTCACCTGCTCGGCGGGCTCCTCGTCGGCCGCGCCCACCGCGTCGAGGAGCATGATCGGCGTGCCCTCCGAGACGGTGTCGCCGACGGCGATGCGCAGCTCGCGGACGGTGCCGGCGGCCGGCGAGGGGACGTCCATCGTCGCCTTGTCGGACTCGAGCGTGACCAGCGGGTCCTCGACGGCGACCTCGTCGCCCACGGCGACGAGGACCTCGATGACCGGGACGTCGGCGAAGTCGCCGATGTCGGGCACACGGATCTCGACCGGATCGCTCATTCGCCCTCCTCGTGGGCCCTACAACATCGCCCGGCGCAGGTCGGTGAGCACGCCGGCCAGGTGGGCCGTGAAGCGCGCGCCCTCGGCGCCGTCGATCACGCGGTGGTCATAGGACAGCGCCAGCGGCAGCATCATGCGCGGCTGGAAGGCGCTGCCGTCCCAGCGCGGCTTGATCTCCGACCGCGCCACGCCCAGGATCGCCACCTCGGGTGCGTTGATCAGCGGCGTGAAGCCGGTGCCGCCGATCCCGCCGAGGCTCGAGATCGAGAACGTCCCGCCCTGCATGTCGGTCGCCGCGAGCTTCCCGTCGCGCGCCTTCTTCGACAGCTCGGTGAGCTCCCGCGCGATGTCGAGGATGCCCTTCTTCTCGGCGTCGCGGATGACCGGCACGAGCAGGCCCTGCGGGGTATCGGCGGCGAAGCCGATGTTGAAGTAGCGCTTGAGGACGAGCTCGTCGCCGTCGAGCGAGGCGTTGAACTGCGGGTGGGCCTTGAGCGACGCGACGCTCGCGGCGATGACGAGCGCCACCATCGTCACCTTCACGCCCTCCTTGGCGTGCGCCTCGTTGGCCTGCTTGCGGAACGCCTCGAGGTCGGTGATGTCGGCCTCGTCGTAGTGGGTGACGTGGGGGATCATCACCCAGTTGCGGTGCAGGTTCGGGCCCGAGATCTTCTTCACGCGCGAGAGCGGCACGCGCTCGATCTCGCCGTACTTCGCGAAGTCGACCTTCGGCCACGGCAGCAGCCCGAGCCCCGCGCCGTCGGCCGGGGCCGGCCCCGCGGCGGCGGGCTCCGCGGCGGGCTGCGGCGCGCTGACGTGCGCCTCGACGTCCTCCTTGAGGATCCGCCCCTTGCGCCCCGAGCCGGCGACCTGCGCGAGCTCGACGCCGAGCTCGCGGGCGAGGCGGCGCACGCCCGGCCCGGCGTAGACGGATCCCGGCTGCGGCTGGGCGGATGGCGCCGGCGGCGTCTGGCTGACGGGCGGCGGCGGCGCGCCGCCGGGCGCGTCTCCGTCCGTGCCGGCCGTGGCGCCGGCGGGCGCCGGCGCCGCCTCGACGCTCGGCCTCGACGGCGGTCTCCACGGCCGCGGCCGCGCCGGCCTCGGGGGCGGCCTCGGTCACGCCGGCGGCGGCCTCGGGCGCGGCGCCGTTGCCGCCGTCGACATCGAGCGTGAGCAGCAGCGAGCCCTCCGACACGGTGTCGCCCGCCTTGACCTTCAGCTCCTGCACGACCCCGCCGAACGGCGCGGGGACCTCCATCGTCGCCTTGTCGGACTCGAGCGTGACGAGCGGATCCTCCGGCGCGACGGTGTCGCCCGGGTTGACCATCACCTCGATGACCGGCACGTCGGCGAAGTCGCCGATGTCGGGTACGTGCACGTCCTTCACGTCGGGCATACGTGGTCCCCTCAGACCAGGGAAGGCAGCGGCGCGTCCGGATCGATGTCGTAGTGCTCGATCGCTCGCTGGACCGTACTCGGATCGAGCGCGCCCTCGTCGGCCAGCGCCTTCAGCGCCGTGACGGCGACGTGGTGGCGGTCGACCTCGAAGAAGCTGCGCAGCTTGACCCGGAAGTCGCTGCGCCCGAAGCCGTCCGTGCCCAGCACGCGGTACGGGCGCGGCACGAACGGCCGGATCTGGTCGGCGAACGTGCGCATGTAGTCCGTCGCCGCGACGACCGGCCCGGCGTGGTCGGAGAGCGCCTGCTCGACGTAGGAGCGGCGCGCGGGCTGGGTGGGGTGCAGCGTGCTCCAGCGCTCGGCGGCGATGCCCTCGCGGCGCAGCTCGGTGAACGAGGTGACGCTCCACACGTCGGCGGCGACGTCGAAGTCCTCGCGCAGCAGGTCGGCGCCGGCCAGGACCTCGCGCAGGATCGTGCCCGAGCCCATGAGCTGCACGCGGCGCTCGCCCTCGCCACCCTCGCGCAGCAGGTACATCCCGCGCAGGATGCCCTCCTCCGCGCCCTCCGGCATCGCCGGGTGCGCGTAGTTCTCGTTCATGACCGTGAGGTAGTAGAAGACGTCCTCCTGGTCGGAGACCATGCGCCGCAGGCCGTCCTGGATGATCACCGCGAGCTCGTGGCCGTAGGCCGGGTCGTAGGCGATGCAGTTGGGGATCGTCGAGGCGAGCACATGGCTGTGGCCGTCCTCGTGCTGAAGGCCCTCGCCGTTGAGCGTCGTGCGCCCGGCCGTGCCGCCGACGAGGAACCCGCGCGTGCGGCTGTCGGCCGCCGCCCAGGCGAGATCGCCGACCCGCTGGAAGCCGAACATCGAGTAGAAGATGTAGAACGGGATCGTCTGCACGGCGTGGTTGGAGTACGCGGTCCCGGCCGAGATCCACGAGGAGATCGCGCCGGCCTCGTTGATCCCCTCCTGGAGGATCTGGCCGTGCTTGTCCTCCTTGTAGAACATGAGCTGCTCGCGGTCCTCGGGCTGGTAGAGCTGCCCCATCTGGGAGAAGATCCCCAGCTGGCGGAACATCCCCTCCATGCCGAACGTGCGTGACTCGTCGGGCACGATCGGGACCACGTGGCGGCCGATCTGCTTGTCGCGCACGAGCGTGTTGAGGATCCGCACGAAGGCCATCGTCGTCGAGATCTCGCGCTCGCCGGTGCCCTTGAGCTGGCTCTCGAAGGCCTCCAGCGGCGGCACCTGCAGCGACTGGGCGCGGCGCCGGCGCGTGGGCAGGCTGCCGCCCAGGGCGGCGCGTCGCTCGCGCAGGTACTGCATCTCCGGGCTGTCCTCGGGCGGCTTGTAGAACGCGCCCTCGGCGACCTGCTCGTCGGTGAGCGGGATGTCGAAGCGATCGCGGAAGGCCAGCAGCGCGCCCGCCGTCATCTTCTTCTGCTGATGGGTGATGTTCTGGCCCTCGCCCGACTCGCCCATCCCGTAGCCCTTGATCGTCTTGGCCAGGATGACCGTCGGGCGGCCGGTCTGGCGCATCGCCGCCGCGTAGGCCGCGTAGACCTTGTAGGGGTCGTGGCCGCCGCGGTTGAGGTTCCAGACCTCGGCGTCGCTCATGTCCGCGACCAGGTCGAGCAGCTCCGGGTAGCGGCCGAAGAAGTGCTCGCGCACGAACGCGCCGTTGCGCGCCTTGTACGTCTGGTACTCGCCGTCGACGGCCTCGTTCATCCGCTTCACGAGCAGGCCGTCGCGGTCGGCCTCCAGCAGCGGGTCCCAGCGCCGGCCCCAGATGACCTTGATGACGTTCCAGCCCGCGCCGCGGAAGACCGTCTCGAGCTCCTGGATGATCTTGCCGTTGCCCCGGACCGGGCCGTCCAGGCGCTGCAGGTTGCAGTTGACGACGAAGACGAGGTTGTCCAGGCGCTCGCGTGCGGCGAGCGAGATCGCCCCGAGCGACTCGGGCTCGTCGGTCTCGCCGTCGCCGAGGAAGGCCCACACCTTGCGCCCCGAAGTGTCGGCCAGGTCGCGTCCCTGGAGGTACTTCATGTAGCGCGCCTGGTAGATGGCCATGATCGGCCCGAGCCCCATCGAGACGGTGGGGAACTGCCAGAAGTCCGGCATCAGCCAGGGGTGCGGGTAGGAGGACAGCCCGTTGCCGTCGACCTCCTGGCGGAAGCCCTTGAGCTGCGCCTCGGTCAGCCGGTCCTCGAGGTACGCGCGCGCGTAGATGCCCGGCGACGAGTGGCCCTGGATGAACACCAGGTCGCCCTCGTGGTCCTCGGACGGCGCGCGCCAGAAGTGGTTGAAGCCGACCTCGTAGAGCGTCGCCGCCGACTGGAAGCTCGCGATGTGCCCGCCGAGCTCGGAGCTCTCCTTGTTGGCCTGCATGACCATCGCCATCGAGTTCCAGCGGATCGCCGAGCGGATCTTGTGCTCGAGGTCGAGGTCGCCCGGATAGGGCTCCTGGAGCTGCGTCGGGATCGTGTTGACGTACGGCGTCGGGCCCTCGTCCGGCGGCGGCGCGCCGACGCGGCGCGCGCGGTCGACGACCTGTCCGACGAGCTGCTGGGCGCGCTGCGGGCCGTCGTGGGCGACGACGGCATCGAGCGCGTCGAGCCACTCGCGTGTCTCCTGGGGATCGATGTCGGTGCTCATGGCGGAGCGTCTCCCTCGTGTCGGCCTGCGCCGAACAATCTATTCGGTCCAGTTCTGATTCCCCGGTGCGCCCTCCCCCACGACGCGAGCGTTGGGGAGCGCCCACAGCAGGTGGGCGGCGTACGCCCGCCACGGGCGCCAGCGCTCGGCGTGCGCGGCCAGCCCCGCGGCGTCGCCCGGAAGGCCGAGCGCGCGGGCCGCGCGCCGCAGCCCGAGGTCGCCCGCCGGGAACGCGTCGCGGTCGCCCAGCGCGCGCAGCGCGACGTAGGACGCGGTCCACTGGCCGATGCCGGGGACCTCGAGCAGCTCGGCGCTCACCGCCGCCGCCGGGCCGCCGAGGTCCAGCGAGCCGGAGGCGACGCGCCGCGCGAGCGCGGCCATCGCGGCCCGCCGCGCGCGCGGCATGCCCACGGCCTCGAGGTCGGCGGCCGCGAGCTGGGCGGCGGTCGGGAAGGCGTGCGTCAGGGCGCCGTCGGGCGCCGCCAGCGGCGTGCCCCAGGCCGCCGCGAAGCGCGCCGCCAGGGTGCGTGCCGCGGCGAGCGAGACCTGCTGGCCGAGCACGGTGCGCACCGCGGTCTCGAAGCGGTCGACCGTCCCCGGCACGCGGATCCCGGGCACGCGCCCGAGCAGCGGCGCGAGCGCCGGGTCGGCGCCGAGCACGGCGGCGGGGGCGGCCGGGTCGGCGTCGAGGTCGAGCAGGCGCCGGCAGGCGGGCACCGCGGCGCGATCCGCGCGGGCGGCGACATGATCGGCGTGCGGCTCGAGCGTGACCACGGCCGGCCCGCCGGGGAGCGCGAGCACGCGCCGGTAGACCGGTCCGGTCAGCTCCTCGACGCCCGGCACCGCGCGCGCGCCCAGCCACGCGAGCACGACGTCCGCCGGGTAGGGCGCGACGAGCGCGAGGCGCACGCCCGCCCGCTCGCCTCAGCCGAGGAAGTCGAGCAGTGCTCGGCGCCCGCCGCCGGGCATCGGATCGCCGTGGGCGAAGAGCAGCGCGTCGAAGTCGTGCTCGAGTAGCCCGCGCAGCGACTGCGACAGGCCGCGTCGCACCTCGTCGGGGTCGTCGCCCATGAGCGCGTCGGGGACGAACTCGAGCCCGCCGTCGGCGCCGCGGATCAGCCCGTCGGCGAACAGCAGCGCGCCCGGCCCGGCGTCGAGGTGGAAGACGGTGTCCTCCGGGGTCAGCGCGCCCATCTTCAGCGCGACGATGCCCGGCGCGACCTCGTCGCCGAAGCGGAAGCCCTGGACGTCGGGACCGTCGCGGAACTCGTGCAGCCCCGCCTCGTGACAGCGGATCTCGCAGCCGAAGGCCTCCGCGAATCGCTCGCTGTGGCGAAGGTGGTGGCGGTTGGAGAGCAGGATGCGATCCGGCCGGCCGTACTGCGCGATCGCCTCGACGCCGTCCTCGGGCACGCGGGGGTCGATGAGCGCGGCAGCCGCGACGGCGAAGTGCGAATGGACGGGGAAGCCGATCCGCTCGTGGAACGTCGTCCAGTGCAGCACACCCGGCAGGACCTCGCTCATCGACACCGCCTGGATCCCCTCCTCGGAAGCCGCGTACGGTACAGGGCGAGATCGCCCGCCCCGGCCCCCTCCCGCGCTGACCACCCCCGCCGACCAGGCCCTCGCGCTCTACGCAGCGGGCTTCTTCCCGATGGACGACGCGGGCGAGCAGGATGGCCCGCTGCCCTTCTACGCCGCCGAGGAGCGCACCCTGTTCGAGCTCGACGCGCGCTCGCGCGCGGCGCTGCGCCGGCGCGTGCGCCGCAGCCTGCGCCACGCCGACGCGTGGTCGCTCCGCCGCGACGCGCGCTTCGAGATCGTGCTGGACGCGTGCGCGCGCCCGCGCGAGCCCGGCGACGGCGTCTGGATCACGCCGCGGCTCGCCGCGCTCTACCGCCACCTGCACGCCGCCGGCCACGCACACTCCTTCGAGGTCCACGACGGCGACCGCCTCGGCGCGGGGCTGCTCGCGGTGCTCATCGGGCGCGCGGCGATGCTCGAGTCGATGACTCACTGGGTGCCACACGCGGGCAACGTGCTGCTCGCCCGCACGCTCGACCACCTGGCCGAGCTCGGCTTCGACTTCGCCGACGTGCAGCTGCCCACGCCGCACACGATGCGTCTCGGCGCGCGCGTGGTGTCGCGCGAGGAGTACGAGCGGCGGCTGCGCGCGGCGCTCGTCCGCTGAGCGGTCAGTTCAGCGAGGGGTCGTCGGGCATTGTCGCGAGCAGCATGTACTCGCGGCCCTTGCGCCGCAGGACCGCCGCCCACAGCGCGTCCGGGTCGGCGGTGAAGACGTCGGTGCGCTGCGCGGGCTCGATGATCCACGAGTCCTCCTCGAGCTCGGCCTCGAGCTGCCCAGGGCCCCACCCGGCGTGCCCGGCGAAGATCCGCGTGCGGCGCACCGCATCGCCGAAGTTCTCGCGCTCGCCGACGTCGGCAGGCACGAACCCGAGGTCCTCGTCGAGCAGCAGCGCGGCCTGGCTGGGGTCGTCGAACTCGGCGAGCACGATCACCGACGCGGGCGCCACCGGGCCGCCGACCCAGACGCCGTTCTCGCCGTCGCCGGCGAGCCAGTCGAGGTCGGGCACGGCCTCGCTCACCGTCGTCTCGGCGGGCCGGTTGAGGACGAGCCCCATCGCTCCCTCCTCGCTGTGCTCGGCCATGAAGACGACGGTCCGGCGGAAGTTCGGATCCATGATCTTCGGCGAGGCGACGAGCAGGCGGCCGCGGAGCGACTCCATGCCCGCCATTGTCCCCCACCGGCGCGGCCCGCCATGCGCGGGCGGTCCCTATCCGGTCCGGGGAAGGCCGCCTGCGGACCGCGCGATGTCCGCCCACGGGTCGCCGCCGTCCTCCACGCGGTCGCGCACGGTGTGCAGCGTCCAGCCGTCGGGGCGCAGGCCGGAGTCCTCGAGCTCCTCCCAGCGCAGCGGCGTGGCGACCGGCGCGCCGGGCCGGGCGCGCACCGCGTAGGGCGGCACGGCGGTCATGGCCCAGCCGTTGCGGTTGACGTCGATGAACAGGCGGCCGGCACGCTTCTCCTTGCGAAACGCGGTCGTCAGCTCGTCGGGGTCGTCCTCGACGAGCGCGTCGGCCACGGCCAGCGCGGCGTCGCGCACCTGCTCGTAGCCGTAGCGGCGGCGGATCGGGACGACGACGTGCACGCCGCGCGATCCGGTCGCCATCGCCCAGGGGTCGCAGCCCGCCTCGCGCAGGCGGTCGCCGAGCGCGAGCGCGGTGCGGCGCACGAGCGCGAACTCGTCCTCGCCGGACGGGTCGAGATCCCAGACGATGCGGTCGGGCCGGTCCAGGCGGTCGGCGCGCGCCGTCGGCGTGTGCGGGGTGATGCAGTTCTGGTTGGCGAGCCAGACGAGCGTCGCCGCGTCGCGCGCGATCACGTGGCGCACCGTGCCGCCGTGCTTGGGCACGTCGACGTGGCGCACCCAGTCGGGCGCGCCCTTGGGCATCTCCTTCTGGAAGAAGCCCCCGCCCTCGATGCCATTGTTGTAGCGCTGCAGCGAGATCGGGCGGTCACGCAGGTGGGGGACCATCACCGGCGCGATGTCGCGCATGTAGGTGGCGAGGTCCTCCTTCGTGGTGCCGTCGGGGAACAGGACCTTCCCAGGGTTCGAGATCGGGACGTCGTGATTGCCGGCGCGCATGGATCCCATCCTCTCGCGGGTATGGCCGCCGCGCCATCCCAGTCTCAGGAGCCACGTTGTCAGATCCCGTTCCCCCGTCACCACGCTCCCCCGGCCAACCGGCCGCGACCCCGCGCCACGGCGACGCGTGGGAGGCCCTCGTGCGCGAGGAGCTGATGCGCGCCCGCCGGCGGGCGCGCCGCAGCGCGGCCCGCACGACCCCCGCGCCCGACCTGACGGACGACACACCCACGACGACCACCCCGACGCCGCCCCCGGCCGCCTGAGCTAGCCGCCGAGCAGCGCCTCGAGCAGGCCCGTGGCCGTCCGCGGGTTGACGCCGTGCTCCTGCTCGAAGCGCTTCGCCTCGACCGGGTCGGCGAGCGCGAGGACGAGCTCCTCACGCGAGGAGCCGACCCGGCACGCGGTGCTGTCCAGGAGCTCGAGCGCGCGGTCCTGCAGGAAGCCGCCGATGCCGCCGGCGCCCGGCGAGCGGCGGTCGGGGTCGCACGGGTCCTGGATGGCGACCGGCTCGGGCGCGAGGGCGGCGTGCAGCGAGGCGTAGATCGCGGGCGCGCCGAGCGCCACCGCCGCGGTCGCGACTGCGACCGGCACGGCGCGGCGCGGCAGCGGCCACGGGACGAGCACGAGCGCTGCGAGCAACGCGAGCGCGCCGCTGATCAGGAACGCCTCGTCGAAGGCGTCGGCGACCGCGGCGGTGAGCGTCTCGTCGGCGCGCTCGGCGAGCCCGTCGTACGCGCGCAGCTCCCGACCGCTGAAGCGCCCGCGCTCTGCCGCGATCGCGCGCCGTAGCCCCTCGCGCGGGTCCTGCTCGTCGACGCCGGACAGCAGCGCCGGCGCAAGATCGAGCTTCTCCTGCGGCGAGAAGGGCGCGTCGAGCACGAGCGCGACGCCCTGCTCGCGGGCGCGCTCGGTCGAGGACTCGAGCTGGGCGGCGACGACCGGCGCGAGCAGCGCGAGCGCGACGGCGATGCCGGCGTGACGGACGGCGAGCGTGCGTGCGGCGTCGTGCGTGGTGCGCTCGGGCAACAGGTCACCGGCGAGCGCCGTCAGCGCCATGCCCATGCCCACGCCGGCGAGCGCCTGCGGCGCGATCGTCCACGCGATCTCGGCGCCGGGCAGCCAGGCGATGGCGAGCACGCCGCCGCCGATGAGCGCGCTGCCCGCGGCGGCGCGGACGCGCGCCGGGCCGCGCACCCGGGTCCCGGCCGCCGCGCCGAGCGGGATCACGGTGACCGCGGCGGCGGCGCCGATCGGCGACACGCTCCAGCCCGCGACGAGCAGCAGGACGAGCAGGAAGAGCACCGCGCTCAGGGCGGCGGAGACGAGCCCGAGGGCGAGCGCCGGGCGTACCGCGAAGCGCGCCGGATGGCGCTCGACGACGAGGTGCTCGGGCGCCGGGCCCACGAGCGCGGCGAGGGCCGCGGCGGCGGCCACGGGCGCCTGGAAGACGAAGATCGCCCGCCACGAGAAGAGCTCGGTGAGCGCGCCGCCGAGCGCGGGCCCGACCGCGGTGCCGAGCACCGCGGCGGCGACCCACAGCCGGCGCCCCGAGTGCTCGCCGCCGCCGAGCAGGGCGAAGGCGGCGATGAGCCCGGCGGCGCCGCCGACGGCCTGCAGCGCGCGCCACACGAGCAACGGGGCGAGCGAGTCGGCCACCGCGCACCCGAGGGAGGCGATCGCCATCAGGGCCAGGCCGCCGGCGCCCAGCCAGCGCACCGAGACGACGCCGGCGAGGCGCTCGAGCGGCAGCAGCACGGCGGCGAGCACGACCGTGTAGACGCCGATGACCGCGGCGACGCCCTCGACCGACGTGTCGAGCTCGGACAGCAGCTCGGGCAGCGCCAGCGTGACGATCGACCCGTCGGCCAGCGCGATTCCGGCGGCGAGGGCGAGGAGGATGGCGCGCAGGCGCACAGGCACAGTCTGCCGGGCGCTCGCCGTTGCGGGGCAAGGCCGGCCGGGTAGCGCGATGCCATGGCCGTCCGCATCGTCATCGGCACGTCGCAGGCGGCCGCCCGGACGCGACAGCTGCTCGGCGCCCGGGTGTCGGCATGACGCAGGACCGCCAGGCGCTGCTCGACGCGATCGCACAGGAGATCCGCGAGCACGTGCCGTGCGGCTTCGAGGTCTGCGAGCAGGCGACGAACCTCGTGCCCGGCGAGGGCAGCGCGACGGCGAGCGTCGTGTTCGTCGGCGAGGCGCCCGGGGCGAGCGAGGACCGCACCGGCCGGCCGTTCGTCGGCGCGGCGGGCAAGCTGCTCGATCAGCTGCTCGAGGAGGCCGGCCTCGCGCGCGACGACGTGTTCATCACGAACGTCGTCAAGGCGCGCCCGCCCGGCAACCGCGACCCGCGCCCCGACGAGGTCGCCCATCACCTGCCGTGGCTCGAGGCCCAGCTCGACGTCATCGCGCCGCGCCTGATCGTCCCGCTCGGGCGCCACGCGCTCGGGCGCTTCGTGCCCGACGTGAAGATCACCCAGGCGCACGGCAACGTCGTCGAGCGCGACGGTCGCACCGTCTTCCCGATGTTCCATCCCGCCGCGGCGCTGCGCAACCGCGACCTGCGCGCGACCCTGTTCGCCGACGCGCGGGCGCTTCGCGAGGCGCTGTGAGGCGGGTCCGGGTCGGCTGCAGCGGGTGGCAGTACCGCGACTGGCGCGGCGTCCTGTACCCCGAGGGGCTCGGCCAGGCGCGCTGGCTCGAGCGCTACGCGGAGGTCTTCGACACCGTCGAGGTCAACTCGACCTTCTACCGCCTGGCCTCGCGCGACGCGGTCGCCCGCTGGGTGCGCCAGACGCCGGAGGACTTCGTCTTCGCGCTCAAGGCGAGCCGCTACATGATCCACATGCGCAAGCTGCGCGGCATCGAGGAGGGGATCCGCCGCTTCCTCGAGCGCATCGAGCCGCTGCGAGGCTCGCCCAAGATGGGCCCGCTGCTGTGGCAGCTCCCCGAATGGTTCGGGCGCGACGACGACGTCCTCGGCGAGGCGCTCAACGCGCTGCCGCCCGGTCGCCACACCTTCGAGTTCCGCCACCCGAGCTGGTTCGTCGGCGAGGTCTACGACATGCTCCGCCGGCACGGCGTCGCGCTCACCATCGGCCACCACCCGGCGCGCCCCTTCCAGAGCCTCGAGCTCACCACGGATTGGACCTACGTGCGCTTCCACCACGGCGCCCGCGGACGGCGCGGCAACTACTCGAAGTCCGAGATCGCCGAGTGGGCCGCGCGGCTTCGCGACATCGCCGAGGAGGCGGAGGTCTACGCGTACTTCAACAACGACTGGGAGGGGTTCGCGGTGCGCAACGCGCTCGCGCTGCGCAAGGCGATGGGGGCGTGAGGCGGGCGGGCGCCGCGGTTCACACGCCCGCTCACACGGCGGCCCGCCACGATCGCCGCCATGATCGAGAACGAGATCCTCCGGACGCTCTCCAGCCGGGTCGAGGGCGAGGTCCTGACGCCCGCCGACGACGCCTACGACGAGGCGCGCGAGCTGTTCAACGCGATGATCGACCGCCGGCCCGCCGCGATCGTCCGCTGCGCGTCCACCGGCGACGTCGCCGCCGCCATCGCCGCCGCGCGCGAGGCCGGCGTCCCGCTCGCCGTCCGCGGCGGCGGGCACTCCGTGGCCGGCATGTCGCTGTGCGACGGCGGCATCGTGGCCGACCTGCGCCCGCTGAGCGCCGTCACCGTCGACCCGCGGCGCCGCCTGGCCACCGTCGGCGGGGGCGCCACGTGGGCGACCCTCGATCGCGCCACCCAGGAGCACGGGCTGGCCACCGTCGGCGGCCGCGTGTCGAGCACCGGCGTCGCCGGCCTCACGCTCGGCGGCGGCTCGGGCTGGCTCGAGCGTCGCTTCGGCCTGGCGTGCGACGCGCTCGAGGCCGTCGAGCTCGTGACCGCCGACGGCGAGGTGATCACGGCCTCCGCGGACGAGCACGCCGAGCTGTTCTGGGCGCTGCACGGCGGCGGCGGCAACTTCGGCGTCGCCACCGCCCTGACCTTCCGCCTGCAGCCCGTGGGGCCGCACGTCCTCGCCGGGCTGCTCCTGCACCCCGCGGCCGAGGGCGCCGCCGCGCTGCGCCGCGCGCGCGACGTCATGCGCGACGCACCCGACGAGCTCGGGATCGCGTTCGCGTGGATCACCGCGCCGGCCGAGGACGAGATCCCGGCGCACCTGCACGGCGAGCTGATCGCGGTCACCGTCGTGTGCTGGTCGGGCGACGACCACGCCGAGGGCGAGCGCGTGATCGCGCCGCTGCGCGCGCACGGCGTCGACGCCGACTTCGTCGCGCCCGTCCCCTACGCCGACTTCAACTGCTCGATCGACGACCCGCCCGGCTACCGCAACTGGTGGACGGCCGAGCACCTCGACGACATGCCCGACGAGGCGATCGAGCTGATCGCCGAGCACGCGGGGCGGATGCCCAAGGGCCCGGCGCAGACCTTCCTGGTGCCGTGGGGCGGCGCCGTCGCGCGCCAGGGCGCCGAATGGCCGCTGGCGCGTCGCGACGCCGCCTGGGTCGTGCACCCGTTCGCCCTGTGGGAGGACGCGGGCCGCGACGCCGAGCACATCGGCTGGGCGCGCGGGATGGCCGGCGCCGTGCGGCCGTTCGCCAACGGCGGCGTGTACCTCAACTTCACGGGCGACGAGGGTCCCGACCGGATCCGCGCCGCCTTCGGCGAGGACAACCTGCGGCGCCTTGCGGCGGTCAAGGACCGCTACGACCCGCACAACGTCTTCCGCCTCAACCACAACATCGCGCCGGTACGGCCCACCCCCGCCCTGGCGTAGAGGCAGCCGCTCCCACGCCCGCCCGGCGGGGGGCTAGCCTCGCGCCGTGGCGGGCCTCGCCATCCACCTGCTCGGACCGCCGGCCGTGTCGGCCGGCGGGAGGGCCGTGGCCCCGCCACGCGGCCGGAAGGCGTGGGCGTTGCTCGCACTGCTGCTCGCCGAGGAGCGGCCCGTCCCGCGCGAGCGCGTCGCCGGACTGCTCTTCGCCGACGCCGACGACCCGCTCGGCGCGCTGCGCTGGAACCTCAGCGAGTTGCGCCGCGTGCTCGGCGACGCGGGCGCGCTGCGCGGCCCGCGGCTCGCGCTCGACCTGCCGCCCGGCACGCTCGTCGACGTGCGCGTCGTGCTCTCCGGCTCGTGGGCGGAGGCCGTGGCGCTCCCCGGCCTCGGGCGCGACCTCCTGGAGGGCATGGACTTCCCGTCGAGCCCGTCGTTCGACGCCTGGCTGACGAACGAGCGCCGCCACCTGCAGGCGGGCTGCGAAGCGGTCCTGCACGAGGCCGCCGCGGCGCGCCTCGCCGCCGGCGCGCCCGGCGACGCGATCGACCACGCGACGCGGCTCGTCGCGCTGGACCCGTTCGACGAGCGCGCCCACGCGCTGCTCATCTCGGCCTACGCCGCGACGGGCGACGCCGGCGGCGCGCGCCGCCGCCTCGACGCGTGCCGCGATCTCTTCCGCCGCGAGCTCGGGCGCTCGCCCGGGCCGGCGGTGATCGCCTCGGCCGGGCCGCCGGCAGCCGCGGCGCCGCGGTCGTCGGCGGTGAGCGACCGGTCGGGCGCCCTCGCGCTGCTCGAGGCGGGGGCGGCCGCGCTGCGGGCGGGTGCCGTCGACACCGCGATCGACTGCCTTGGCCGCGCCGCCGCGCAGGCTGCGGCGGCGTCCGACCCGGCCCTGCTCGCCGAGGCCGAGCTGGCGCTCGCGCTCGCGCGGTTCGACACGGGCCGCGCCGGCGGCGACGTCGTGGCCATCGGGCTGCGCCGCGCGCTCGCCCAGGCCCAGCGGGCGGGCACGGCCGAGCTCGGCGTCCGCGCGCGCCTCGCGCTGGCCTATGTCGAGGAGCTCGCCGGTCGCTACGAGCGCGCCGAGCGCTGGCTGACCGAGGCGGACGCCGGACTGCCCGAGGGTCGCCTCGGCGGCGACATCGCCATGGCCCGCGGGCGCTGCCGGATGGACCGCGGCCACTACGCCCAGGCAGCCGCCGTCCTCGAGGCCGTGCTCGCGGGTGCGTGCGCGCGCGGGGAGCGAGAGCTCGAGATCTGGACGCGGTCGCACCTCGGCCGCAACGCGCTCCTGCGCGGCGACGCCGGCGCCGCGATCGTCCTGCTCGAGGACGCCGCCGCGTGCGCACGGGCGACCGGGATGACCTCCTATGTCCCGATGCCGCTCGGATTCCTCGGCGCTGCCCTGGCCCAGCGCGGCGACCTCGACGGCGCGCGCGAGCGCCTCGAGCGCGGCCTGGCGCTGGCCGAGCAGGTCGACGACACGTGCTGGCAGGCCATCAATCTCACGGGCCTCGGCCGCCTCGACGCGGCGGCCGGCGACCTGCCCGGCGCGCTCGCGATGCTCGAGGACGCGCGACGGCGCGTCGTGCGCGGGCCGACGGTGTGGTCCTGGCTGCTCGCGTACGTGACCGACGCGCTCTGCGAGATCGCCGTCGCGGCGGGCGCCCCGTCGGCGCGCCGCTGGGTGACCGACCTCGAGACGCACGCCGCCCGCACCGGCATGCGCGACCTGCTCGCCCGCGCGCACCTGCACCGCCACGCGCTCGGCGAGGAGTCGGCGCTGGCGGCCGCCGCCCTCGTGGCCGCGGACGTCGAGTCGCCGGCCCTGTCGCGCGCCATCGCCGAGCGCGCCGCCGTCGCCGCCTGAACCGGCCCGTCGGAGCCCGCCGATCTCAGCCTGATGGACTGAGATCCCTGATACTATTCCCGTACGTGACAGTTGAACCTGCCAAAGGTTGACCATGCCAGAGACACTTCTTCTCATCCCGCTCGACGACACCGTGGTCTTCCCGACCATGGACGTGACGCTGCCGGTCGAGACCGGCGACGACGAGCGCGTCCTGCTCGTCCCTCGTCATGAGGGCGAGTACGCGGCCGTCGGCACGATCGCCCGCGTGACGCAGCGCGTGCGCCTGCCCGGCGGCGCCCATGGGGCGGTTCTGTCCGGGGAGGCGCGCGGCGTGGCCGGCGCCGCTCACACCGATTCCTCCGGCCGCCTGCGCGTGGAGGTGACCGAGCACGTCGACGACGTCCCGGTCGACCGGCGCACGCGCGAGCTGGAGCGCGAGTTCCGCGCGACGATCGAGGAGATCCTCGAGCTGCGCGGCGACGACGGCCGCGTGTCGACGTGGCTGCGCGCGATCAGCGAGCCCGGCCCCCTGGCCGACACCTCCGGCTACGCGCCGGACCTGAGCTTCGAGCAGAAGCTCTCCATCCTCCAGACCGTCGACGTCACCGACCGCCTCGAGCTGGCGCTGTCGCTCCAGCGCGAGCGCCTGGCCGAGCTGCAGGTGCGCAAGCGCATCCGCGACGACGTCGAGGAGGGCGCTGCCAAGCAGCAGCGCGAGTACGTGCTGCGCAAGCAGATGGAGTCGATCCGCCGCGAGCTCGGCGAGGACGACGGCTCGTTCGTCGACGAGTACCGGGCGAAGATCGACGAGGCCGGCATGCCGGACGAGGTCCGCGACCAGGCCGAGCGCGAGCTCGGGCGCCTGGAGCGCATGGGCGAGTCCGGCGGTGAGGCCTCGATGATCCGCACCTACCTCGACTGGCTCCTCTCCGTGCCGTGGAGCGGGCGCTCGGACGAGCGCCTGGACCCCGTGCACACGCGCGAGGTGCTCGACGCAGACCACGCCGGCCTCGAGGACGTCAAGGACCGCATCGTCGAGTACGTCGCCGTCCGCAAGCTGCGCGAGGAGCGCGGCATCGAGGCCGACAAGCGCTCGGGCGCGATCCTGACCCTGATCGGCCCGCCCGGCACCGGCAAGACCTCGATCGGCGAGTCGATCGCCCGCGCAATGGGACGCGAGTTCGTCCGCATGTCGCTCGGCGGCATCCGCGACGAGGCCGAGATCCGCGGCCACCGGCGCACCTACATCGGCGCGCTCCCGGGCCGCCTGGTGCGCGCCCTGCGTGACGCGGGCACGATGAACCCGGTGATCCTCCTCGACGAGGTCGACAAGGTCGGCGCCGACTGGCGCGGCGACCCCAGCGCGGCCCTGCTCGAGGTGCTCGACCCGGCGCAGAACTCGACGTTCCGCGACCACTACCTCGACGTCGAGCTCGACCTCTCGCAGGTCGTGTTCATCGCCACCGCCAACCAGGCCGAGACGATCCCCGGCCCGCTGCTGGACCGCATGGAGGTCATCCGCTTCGACGGCTACACGGTCGCCGAGAAGGTGGCCATCGCACGCGACTACCTGTGGCCGCGCCAGCGCGAGCGCAACGGCCTGCGCCCCGACGAGGTGGCGATCGCCGACGAGCTGCTCGACACGGTCGTGGCCGAGTACACGCGTGAGGCCGGCGTCCGCCAGCTCGAGCGCGAGCTCGGAACGCTGCTGCGCAAGACGGCGACGCGCATCGCCTCCGGGACCGCCGAGGCCCCGGTGACGATCGACCTCGACCTCGTGCGCGACGCGCTCGGCCGCCAGAAGGTCTTCCAGGAGGCCGCCGCCCGCACCGCGGTGCCGGGGGTGGCCACCGGATTGGCCGTGACCGGCGTCGGCGGCGACGTGCTGTTCGTCGAGGCCAACGGGATGAAGGGCTCGGCCGGTGGGCTGACCCTGACCGGACAGCTCGGCGACGTCATGAAGGAGTCCGCGCGGATCGCGCTCACCTACGTGCGAGCGCACGCGGGCGAGCTCGGGATCCCCGAGGACGCCTTCGAGGACCGCGAGTTCCACGTGCACGTCCCCGCGGGCGCGATCCCCAAGGACGGGCCGAGCGCCGGCGTCACGATGACGACCGCGCTTGCCTCGCTGCTCAGCGACCGCCCCGTGCGCCACACCGTCGGCATGACCGGCGAGGTGACGCTCCAGGGCCGCGTGCTGCCGATCGGCGGCCTGAAGCAGAAGGTGCTCGCCGCACACGCCGCCGGCCTGACCGACGTCGTGCTGCCCGAGCGCAACCGGGCCGACCTCGACGACGTGCCCGCCGACGTCCGCGATGCCATGACCTTCCACCCGGTCATGACCGTCGGCGAGGTGCTCGACATCGCGCTCGAGCCCGCGCGCGCGCCGGCCCTCGCCGCCTGAGCGGCGGCCGTCCGTCGCCCTTCGCCACCGCACTAGCATCCCGTGCGGTGGCGAGGGTGATTCCGCAGCGCAGTCGGGGGCGAGCGACCGCCGCCGCCGGCGCGTCGCTGGTGGTGGTCCTGGCGCTCGTCGACCTCGTGGTCGACGAGAGCGCCGTGCTCATTCCCCTGCTCGTCCTCGGCCCGTTGATGGCCGCGATCAGCGCCGAGGTGCGCGCGACGGCTGCCGTCGGCGCGATGGCGATCGTCCTCGCGGCCGCGCTCGGCGCCGCCGACGAGGGCATCTTCGACCCGCAGCACGTCGTGCAGGTCATGGTCGTCATCGCCGGCAGCTTCTTCGCCGTCGCCGCCGCCGTCGCGCGCTCGCGCTTCGAGGCGGCCGAGCGCGCCGCGGCCGCTGCGCTCGCCGGCGAGCGCGAGGCCCGCATCCAGGCCAACATGATCGCCCGCGCGAGCGAGCTGCTGGCCACCACGCTCGATCCCGAGGAGCGCCTCGCCCAGGTCGTCGCGCTCGCCGTGCCCGAGCTCGCCGACGTCGGCACCGTCGACCTGCTCGAGCCGGACGGCAGCCTGCGCGGCGCCGCCTCCGACGCCGCCGAGCCGGGCGTGGCGCAGTCGGTCCTCGACGGCCGGCGGCGCTGGCCGATCGACCCGGCGAGCGCACACCCGGTGGCGGTGGCGGCGCGCACGGGACGCCCGCAGCTCATCTCGACGATGTCGCCCGAGCACCTCGAGGAGACCGCTCAGAGCCCGGGACACCTCGAGCTCATGCGCGGCCTGGGCTACTCGAGCGGGATCGCCGTCCCGCTCGTCGCGCGCGGGCGCACACTCGGAGTGATCGCGTTCGTCCGCCGCGCCGGACGCGAGCCCTACGACCAGGACGACCTGCGCCTGGCCATCGAGCTCGCCCGCCGCTCGGCCACGGCGGTGGACAACGCGCGCCTGTTCGCCGAGCTGCGCCGCACCGAGCGCCAGCTCGAGGCGGTGCTCGGCAACCTGGCCGAGGCGGTCACCGTGCAGGCGCCCGACCACAGCCTGCTCTACGTCAACTACGCCGCCGCGCACCTGCTCGAGTGCCGCTCGCCCGAGGAGGTCCTGAGCACGCCGATGCAGGAGATCCTCGCGCGCTTCATCCCGCTGGACGAGGACGGCGGCCCGTTCGACTACTCCAGGCTCCCCGGCCGCCACGCGCTGGCCGGCGAGACGCCCGAGCCGGTGCTCATGCGCAACATCTCACTCGCGACGGGCGACGAGCGCTGGATGCTCGTCAAGTCGACGCCGGTGCGCGACGTCGACGGCGACGTGGCGATGGCGGTGAACATCATCGAGGACGTCACCGACGCCCGCCGCACCGAGTACCACCAGCGCTTCCTGGCCGGTGCGAGCAAGCTCCTGTCGGCGTCGCTGGACGTCGACGCCACGCTCGAGCGCGCCGCCGCGGCGCTCGTCCCCGAGATCGCCGACTGGTGCTGGGTCGACGTCCCCGACGAGCGCGGCCGGCTCGTGCGCCGCGCCGTCGCCGTCGACCCCGACCGCGCCGACGAGGTGGCGGCGCTGCGCGACGCGATCGGCTCGGGCCCGGCCGGCACCGAGGCGGCCCGAGTGCTCGACGACGGGCGCCCTCGCCTGCATGCCCGCGTCGACGAGGAGCTGCTGCAGGGCTGGGCGTCGGGCGCCGCGCTCGACACGCTGCGCCGCGCCGGCCTGCGCTCGGTGCTCACCGTGCCCCTGGTGGCCGGCACGCGCGTCGTCGGAACGATGACGATGGGCACCGACCGCTCGGGTCGCGCGCTCGGCGAGCTCGAGCTCGCGCTCGCGGAGGAGCTGGGCATCCGTGCCGGGGTGGCGACGGAGAACGCGCGCCTGCACGCGACGCGCACGCACATCGCGACCACGCTGCAGCGCAGCCTGCTGCCCCCGCGGCTGCCCGCCGTGCCCGGCATGACGATCTCCGCGCGCTTCCGCGCCGCCGGCGAGGCGACCGAGGTCGGCGGCGACTTCTACGACCTCTTCCCGGTCAGCGAGCGGCTGGATGGTGATCATGGGCGACGTCACCGGCAAGGGGCCGGAGGCCGCGGCGATCACCTCGCTGGCCCGCTACACGATGCGCACCGCCGCGGGCTACGAGCGCAGCCCCGCCGGCGTCCTCGAGCGCCTCAACGCGACGCTCGTCGTCGACCCCGACCGCCGCCGGCTCTGCACCGTGGTGTGCGCGCGCATCATCGCCCGCCCCGACGGCCACGCCGTCGTCACGGTGGCGGGCGCCGGACACCCGCCGCCGTTCGTTCTGCGCGGCGGGCACGCCGAGCGCGTCGCGGTGGCCGGTCCGCTGCTGGGGGCCTTCGAGGGCGTCGGCTGGATGGAGACCGAGGTCGACCTCGCGCCCGGCGAGAGCCTTGTTCTCTACACCGACGGGGTCACGGACGCCAGCAACGAGGAGGAGCGCTTCGGCGAGGAGCGCCTGGAGGCGGTGCTCGACGGCGCCGCCGACCTCGGCCCCGACGGCATCGCCTCGCGCGTCGACGAGGCGCTGCACGCCTTCGAGCGGGGTCCGCAGCGCGACGACGTCGCGCTGCTCGTCCTGCAGGCGACGGCCGAGCCCGGGGCGACCGACGGGTTCCATCCGCAGGTTGCGAGAACATCGCAGCGCGGCGCTTGACCTGACGCGGCCCGCGCCGGTGTCATGCGCCCCGACACATGTCGCGGCCGCTGCCGATCTACGCGAGCGCTCTCTCCCGGCGTGACCTGTCGCGCCGTCGCGCCGCGTTGCGCCGTCGCCGCAACCGCTTCGGGCGCCGCTTCGGGCTCGCAGTGGCGTGGGTCGCGGCGCTCGCCGTGATGGTCGCCGAGCGCGTCTGAGCGGCCGGCGGCGAACGGCGGTCCCCTGACGGACAACGGTCCGGCCACAGACCGTCGTCGTGCGGATTCGCACCAGAGAAGCGCCGGATCGTTGCCTGTCCCCGCGTCAACGGTGCGGCTTCGGTCCTACCGAAGCGACGCGGGCGAGAGGAGACTCCTGGACCACCGGCCGCAGCCCCGTCGCCGCTCGCCGCGCGTCACCCGCCGCTCACCGAAAGGCACATCCCGGACAAACAGCCTGAGACAGTCCGAATCTGGCACCGTCACGCTGGAATGTCAGCAGACGGACCACGCTTTTGCAGAATCTCTCCAAAGAAGTGCGGAATCGATGCAGATTCGCGCGCGAGAGATGCGGCTTCCCCGCTCCCCGCCGGTTCGACCGTGGACGACTCTAGGTGCCTAGGAATCACCACTTACGAACGGGAGCCGTAAGTCGAAATGGAACTCAGGCGCCGCGACCTGCTGAAGCTGGGGCTCTTCAGCAGCGCCGCACTCATGTTGCCCGCCGAGCGCATCGCTCGCACGAAGGACGCGTTCGGCGATCGAATCGCCACGAGCAAGCTGCCCAAGCCGTTCACCATCGGCTTCGACGTGCCGCCGACGCTCGCGCCGACGAAGATCAACCGCACGTACGACGCCTACAAGCTGGACCAGGTCCAGAAGTCGGTCGAGATCATCCCGGGCCTCAAGACCCCGATCTGGGGCTACAACGGCATCACGCCGGGCCCGACCATCCGCGTCAAGCGCGGCCGGCCGATCATCGTCCGCCAGTGCAACGAGCTGCCGGCCAAGCACCCGCAGCTGCGTTACAACGTCTGGACGTCGACGCACCTGCACGGGTCGGCCTCGCTGCCGCAGTACGACGGCTACGCGAGCGACATCACGGGGCTCGTCCAGTACAAGGACTACCACTACCCCAACTTCCAGAACGCGCGGACGCTCTGGTACCACGACCACGGGGTCCACATCACGGCGCCGAACGCCTACATGGGCCTGGCCGCGTTCTACATCATGAACGACGACCACGAGCTCGGGCTGCCGATCCCGCACGGCGAGTACGACGTCCCGCTCGTGTTGCGCGACGCGATGTTCACGAAGCAGGGCGACCTGATCTTCGACGACCGCAGCGAGTCGAGCCTGATGGGCGACGTCATCCTGGCCAACGGCAAGCCGTGGCCGGTCATGAAGGTCAAGAAGCGCAAGTACCGCTTCCGCGTGCTCAACGCCGCCATCTCGCGCAGCTTCGATCTCAAGCTCAGCACGGGCGACCCGTTCTGGGTCATCGGCACCGACGGCGGGCTCATGCCCGCGCCGGCGGAGACGACCAAGATGCGGATCGGCATGGCCGAGCGCTACGAGATCGTCGTCGACTTCTCGAAGTACAAGGTCGGCCAGCGCGTCGTCCTCGAGAACGGCAAGCTCCCGAACAACCGGGACGAGCCGAACACGGACAAGATCATGGCCTTCGACATCGTCGCGGACGGCTTCGATCCGGCCAACAACGAGATCCCGGCCGTCATCAACCCGAACAACGAGGTCATGAACCTCCAGCCGTCGCAGTCGGTCAAGACGCGCCGGCTCACGTTCGAGCGCAAGAGCAGCGAGTGGACGGTCAACGGCCAGATCTGGGACGACGTCGTCAACAGCGACTACAAGAAGGTCGTCGCCAACCCGAAGCTCAACGACATCGAGATCTGGGAGCTCGAGAACAAGTCGGGCGGCTGGTTCCACCCGGTCCACATCCACCTGATCGACTTCAAGATCCTCGACCGCAACGGCAAGGCGCCGTTCAACTACGAGCGCGGCCCCAAGGACGTGGCCTACGTCGGCGAGAACGAGATCGTCCGCGTGATCGCCAAGTACGGGCCGCACGAGGGGCGGTACATGATCCACTGCCACAACCTCGTGCACGAGGACCACGACATGATGGTCCAGTTCCAGGTCGGCAACAACCGCGACGACAACGACCCGCGGCTGTCGGATCCGTGCAAGAACATGCCGGATCCCGACTTCGAGGACGAGCCCGAGGAGCAGGCTCCGCAGTCGCCCGAGGACCAGGAGGCGGCCGAGCGTGCCGCCGACGAGTTCGCCGACGCGAGCCGCAGCGAGCAGGACGCGCTCGAGCAGGCGCTGGCCTCCGGCCCGCTGGAGGGCACGACGTCGTGACCGGCATCGCGCTCCGGAGCGCCGCCGTCGGCACCCGGCCGGCCGTGACCCGAGGGTCGCGGCCGGTCGTGCTCTCGGCGGCCGTCCTGTCGCTGCTGGGCGGCTGGGTCCACCTGGCCTACGCCGCGCCGCACTTCCGCGCGTGGTGGCTGTACGGGGCGTTCTTCGCCGGCGTCGGCATCGGCCAGGGCCTGCTCGCCGCGGCGCTCATCCGCTGGCCGCAGCCGTGGGTGGCGCTGACCGGCATCGCCATGAACGCCGGCGTCGTCGTCATGTACGTGATGACGCGCTCGGGCGGCATCCCCATCGGCCCGCACGCCGGAGTCGTCGAGAAGGCCAAGACCATCGACCTGCTGACGACGGCCAGCGAGGTCGTGGTCATCGTCCTGCTCCTCCTGCTGCTCGGTCGCAGGGCGACCCGGTTCACGGTCAACGTCATCCTGCTCCTCGGCATCCTGCTGTGGGTCGGGCGGCTGACGGACCAGATGCCGTGAGCGAATCTCCGCGAACAGGAAGGCCTCGTTCGCGCGTTGTTTCATTGATCGTCGCGCTCAAGCCCGGTTCCCGCGTCCTCGCGGCGCGCTCCGGGCGCGAGACCGTGACGGGCGAGGGGGGGTTCGGGGGGCCGTTGGCCATCTCCGCGCCTGCGCCCGCGTCGGCTCCCACCACGCCGGCGCGGGCAGCCTCCGCCCGACATGACCACACGCACCGCCGGCGCAACGGCGCCCTGCTCGCCGCGCTCGCCGTCGTCCTGCTCGGCTGGCTCGTCGTGCGCCCGCTCGTCGCCGAGCCCTTCCGGATCCCGTCGCAGTCGATGGCGCCGACCATCGAGGCCGGCGACCACGTGCTCGTGAACAAGCTCGCCTACGGCGGCGGCGGCCTGCCGCACCGCGGCGAGCTCGTCGTGTTCCGCGCGCCGGACGACGGCGGGGTCACGCTCAAGCGTGTCGTCGCCGTGGCGGGCGATCGCGTGGCGATCGAGGACGGCGTCCTCGTCGTCAACGGCCGCGGCGTGCAGGAGCCCTACACCGAGCCCGACGCGCTCGACACCGTCTACTTCGGGCCCGTCACCGTGAAGGCCGGAAGCGTCTTCGTGCTCGGCGACAACCGCGAGGACTCCGTCGACTCGCTCGAGTTCGGCGCCGTCCCGAAGGACCGCCTGATCGGCCGCGTCGCCGCCCGGCTCTGGCCGCCCACCCGTTGGGGGACACCGTGAGCGGAGCGCGGATCACGCGCCCCGGCGTGCGCGAACCGCGCACCAGGGGTGCGGCTCTCGCGCTCGCGCTCGCGGCGGCGCCCCGCCAGTCTTGATCCACACGTCCCGACCCGTCCACGAGGAGCACCACCCGACATGCCAAGCATCGGACCCATGGAGCTGGCGATCGTCTTCGCCATCGCGCTGATCGTCTTCGGCCCCAAGCGCCTGCCCGACCTCGGCCGCCAGCTCGGCGGCGGAATGCGCGAGTTCAAGGAGTCGATCACCGGCGAGAAGCGTGAGCTGATGGCCGACGCCGCACCCGAGTCGCAGCCCGCGCGCGTCGAGTAGAGGCGCCCTTCAGGAACGGGCGGCGGAGGCCGGCGCGCCGCCGGCGCCCAGCGCGGACGCGCGCGCCGGCTCACGGCGCGGCGAGCCCGCCTGGACGGCGGTCAGCACGATCCCGACCCACAGCAGCGTGGCCAGGGCGACGTGCACCCAGACCGCCTCGGCCGGCAGCTCGAGCCGGTACTGGGCGATCCCGAGCACGCCCTGGGCGGCCAGCAGCAGGCAGACCCGCGTGAGGCGGTGGCGCAGCGCGTCGTCGGCGCCGCGCCGCCGGGCCAGGAGCCACGTCGCGACCGCGGCGACGCCGAGCAGCGTGGCCAGCAGGCCGTGGCGGTTGATGAGCCACGACACCGTGTCGGCGCCGCGGAAGTCGAGTCGGTTGACGGTGTCGCCGGTGCCCGACCCGCCCGCGTGCGGGCCGGCCGCGGTCGCCGCCGTGCCCGCGAAGATCGTCACCGCGCCGAGCGCGAACAGGCCCCAGGCGGCGCGCGCCGTGGCGACGTCGCCGCCGCGCTCGCCGGGCGTCCAGCCCGGCCGCGCGCGCCACGTCAGCGCGCCGGAGGCGACGAGGATGACCATCGACAGCGCGTAGTGGGACATGACCCAGCCGGGCGCGAGGCCGTACCAGACCGTCATCCCGCCGAGGACGGCCTGGCCGAGGACGCCGAGCGGCAGCAGGACCCCGAGGATCGCCAGGTCGCGCCGGAACGGCGTGCGGAAGAACGCGAGCAGGCCCGCGGCCGCGGCGGCGAAGCCGACGATGCTCGTCAGCATGCGGTTGCCGAACTCGATGAACGAGTGGCTGCCGGTCTCGGCCACGAAGCGCCCGTCGTGGTAGCAGTTTGGCCAGTCCGGGCAGCCGAGGCCGGAGCCCGTCACGCGCACCGCCGCGCCGGTGAAGACGATCAGCGTCAGCGCGATCAGCGCCGCGGTGCTGACGAGGAAGTAGACGCGCGGGCTGACGACGGGACGGCGGAGGCGCATGCGCGCTGAAGGATAGGCGGCGGACGCGAGGCGGACGGCGGCGCGGCTACGCTGCCCGGGAATGCGCCGACTGCCAACCCGGCTGGATGGACTCGTCCTGCTCGAGCCCACCGCCCACGGCGACGACCGCGGGTTCTTCGTCGAGAGCTACCGCGAGAACGTGTGGGCCGAGAACGGCGTGCCCGCGGGCTTCGTGCAGGACAACCACTCGCGCTCGCGCCGCGGCGTGGTGCGCGGGATGCACGTCTCGGTCGGCGCCGGCCAGGCCAAGCTCGTGCGCTGCGCGCGGGGGCGGATCTGGGACGTCGCGGTCGACGTGCGTCGCGAGTCGCCGACCTACGGCCAGTGGGAGGCCCACGAGCTCGACGACGACGGGCTGCGCGAGCTCTACATCCCGGTCGGCTTCGCGCACGGCTTCTGCGTGCTCAGCGACGTGGCCGACGTCGTCTACAAGTGCTCGACGTACTACGACCCGGCCGTCGAGCGCGGCTTCCGCTGGGACGACCCCGAGGTCGGGATCGACTGGCCCCGCGACGTCGAGTGGCAGGTCTCCGCCCGCGACACGCAGGCGCCGCCGCTGCGGGAGCTCGCGCCCGAGCTCTCGTTCGGCATCCAGGCGTCGCTACCGTGACCGGGGACATGGCGATCGGGCAGCCCACGGACGATCCCGCCGTCGTCGTCGACAACGCGACGAAGACGTTCACGATCCCCCACGAGCGCGCCCACACCCTCAAGGAGCGCGCGCTGCACCCGTTCCGGCGCACCGGCGCCGATCGCCTCGAGGCGCTGCGCGACGTGTCCTTCAGCGTCACCCGCGGGGAGTTCTTCGGGATCGTCGGGCGCAACGGCTCGGGCAAGAGCACGCTGCTGAAGTGCCTGGCCGGGATCTACGCCGCCGACGCCGGCGACATCCGCATGGCCGGGCGCCTGTCGACCTTCATCGAGCTCGGCGTCGGCTTCAACCCCGACCTCGCCGCGCGCGACAACATCGTCATGAACGCGGTCATGCTCGGGCTGTCGCCGTCGGCCGCCCGCGCGCGCGTGGACAGCGTGATCGAGTTCGCCGAGCTCGAGGACTTCACCGACCTCAAGCTCAAGAACTACTCGTCGGGCATGCACGTCCGGCTCGCGTTCTCGGTGATGATCCAGGTCGACGCCGACATCCTGCTCATCGACGAGGTCCTCGCCGTCGGCGACGCCTCGTTCCAGCAGAAGTGCTTCGACGTCTTCAACCGACTGCGCGACGAGGGCAAGACGATCCTGTTCGTCACCCACGACATGGGCGCCGTCGAGCGCTTCTGCCACCGCGCGATGCTGCTCGAGCGTGGCGAGGTCGTCGCGATGGGCGAGCCGCAGGACGTCGCCGCACGCTACCTCGAGCTGAACTTCAACCGCGAGGTGTCCAAGGGCCCGGACGAGAGCGGCCTGCCGCCGCGCGCCGGCGACGGCAAGGCGCGCGCGATCGAGCTGTGGGTCGAGAACGAGGCGGGCGTGACGAAGAACGTCGTCATGCAGGGCGAGCGCTGCGTCTGCAAGCTGCGCGTGCGCTTCGACGAGACCGTCGACGACCCGTCGTTCGCGATCAGCTGGGTCAACGAGTTCCACCAGAACCACCTGACGGCGGCGACGGCGCTGCGCCAGGAGCGCACCGGCCGCTTCGAGGCGGGCGAGGAGGTCCTCCTCAGCGTCGCCTTCGACAACGTGCTGCGCCCCGGGCGCTACGAGCTCTCCACGCTCATCGCCCACCGCGGCAGCGGCTCGGACCTCATCGACCGCTGGGAGCGGCGCGTGTCGATCGTCGTGGTCGGCACGCTGGCGACCGGCGGCATGGTCGACCTCCCCGTCGAGATGACGCTCGAGCGCGTGGCCGCCGGCGAGGGCCGCCCGTCGGCGGAGCTGCTCTCGTGAGCGTCGCCGCGCCCGACGGCGCGCCCGTCCTGCAGCCGATCCGCGGGCCCTCGGCGCTCGCCGGCGACCCGCGCCGCTTCGCGCACCTGACGTGGACGCTGGCGGTGCAGGAGTTCAAGCTGCGCTTCTTCGGCTCGGTGCTCGGCTACCTGTGGCAGGTCATGCGCCCGCTGATGCTCTTCGGCGTGCTCTACGTCGTGTTCACGCAGTTCGTGGACATCAGCGACCACAAGCTGTACCCCGCCTCGCTGCTGCTCGGGATCGTCCTGTTCACCTTCTTCGCCGAGGCGACGTCGGGCGCGGTGAGCTCCGTCGTCGACCGCGAGCAGCTGGTGCGCAAGATCCACTTCCCGCGGCTGGCGATCCCGATGTCGGTCGTGCTCACGGCGGGCTTCAACCTGCTGCCCAACCTGCTCGTCGTCTTCATCTTCGGCGCCGCGCTCGGCGTGTCGCCGGGGGTCGCGTGGCTCGAGCTGCCGGTCCTCATCGCGATCCTGACGATCTTCTCGATCGGCATCGCGGCGCTGCTGTCGGCGCTCTTCGTGCGCTTCCGCGACCTGCGCCCGATCTGGGACGTCGCGCTCCAGATCATCTTCTACGGCTCGTTCATCATCGTGCCCTTCGAGACGGTCTTCGAGCGCTTCCCGTCGCTGTCGCAGGCGCTGCTGTTCAACCCGCTGGCGGCGATCGTCCAGCAGGCACGGCACGCGGTCATCGACCCGGAGCTCGCCGGCGCGGCGACGGCGATGGGCGGCACGGCGCGGTTGCTGATCCCGCTCGGGCTGGTCGTCGGCGTGTGCGCTCTGGGCCTGTGGGTCTTCGACCGCGAGGCCCCGCGGATCGCCGAGGACCTCTAGTGGGTGGCTGAGCCGCGGCGCTGCAGGACCCGCCGGGAGTCGGACAGGTGACCTCGAGCAGGAACTTGCCGAGCTCGCGGGCTGGATGTAGTCGGCGACCGTCCGACGGCCGCGCGATGCCCCTCCTCGACGGCGCGCAGCATGCCGCGCATCCAGCCGGGGTCGGCAGGCGCATGCCATCGATGTCCATCCTGCAGCCGGCGTTGACCGCCGGAGGCGTCGCTGGGATCTCGGACTGCAGCGAGGGCTGGTTCGCGCAGCGACTGGCTCGAGTGGGGCGCCGACCGCGTCATGCGCGCTGTCGTCGATGAGCAGAGCAGGACCTCCGGCGCGCGGAAATCATGCGGGACCGCGCGGGCGATCCCGGCCGACGCGGATCGAATTCCGACTCGCGAGCGCGTATGACGTCGCCGACCTCGGACGTTTCGCGGTCGTGCTCTGTCTCGGCCTGATTTATCACCTCGAGGAGCCGATCCGTGCGCTCCGCGTCGCCCGCACGCTGACGAGCCGCATCTGTCTGGTCGACGACGCAGGCGACGCCTGCCGAGGCGCCCGGTGCACGTGGGGCGCGCAGGCGAATGTCTCGAGAACCTCGGCAGTCTGGCGACGCGTGCTCGACGCCAGATGCCGATCGAGGAGCTGAACCCGATCGCGTCACATGGCGAGGTGCTCAGCTTCGATTCGCAACGCGCCGCACTCATTGAAGGGATGACCTTCGTCATCGGGATCCGGCCCGCGGACGTCGTCCAACCGCCGTCGGACGCCAACCTGCAGTACGCCGCCGGCGGACCGGCTCGTCGAGCCGCTGCTCGATCGGGCGCCTGAACGTCGAGCGGTGTCGATCACAGCCGGGCCCGTGCCGGTCGGCGCGGCCAGGCTCCCGCGGCGGTCGGCGACCTCGTTCAGGAATGCCTCGAGCGCGTCGATGCGCAGCTCCCAGGCGTAGTCCTGGGCGGTCCTGCGCCCCTCCTCGCCGAGGCGCTCGCGCAGGGCCGGGTCGCCGACGAGCCGCGCGATCGCGTCGCGCACGGCGCTCTCGGTCGGCTCTGGCATCAGGCAGTTCTCCTCGTCGCGGCAGAAGTCGCGGTTGCCGTGGGCGTCGGTGCAGACGACGGCGCCGCCGGTGGCCATCGCCTCGAGCGCGGGCAGGCAGAAGCCCTCGTGGGTCGAGGTCTGGACGAACACCGTGGCCTGGTTGAAGAGCTCGTTGACGCCCTCGTCGCTGGGGCCGGTGACGTAGGTCGCGCCGCTGGCGGGGCCGAGCTCGGGCTCGATCCCGAACAGGGTCAGCTCGGGGCGCGGCTCGGGCAGCGACCGGTAGGCGCGCAGGGTCAGCGGCAGGTTCTTGAGCGGGTTCGTGCGCCCGAGCGCGAGCACCATGTCGTCGCGTCGCGTGGCCTCGGGCAGCGGCCGGAACGTCTCGAGGTCGATCCCCGGCGGCATGAGCACGGCGTCGTTGCCGAGCTCCCGCAGCCGCTCGCGGTTCCAGCCCGAGATCGTCATGTAGCGGAACTCGGAGCGGTAGCCGGCGAGGACGTGGTGGCGCATGCGCTCGTCCTCGGGGTAGTAGCTCGTCTCGATGTCCTGCACGAAGAACACCGGGATGCCGTTCAGGACGCGACGCCTGCCAGACCGGCGCGGCGGTGTTCCACCACGTCGCGACCTTGATCGCGTCCTCCTGCGCCATCGCGCGCGCGAGCTCCTCGTAGGTCTCGAACGTCGACACGGGAGCCTTCAGCGGGAACCAGTCGGGCTGGCCGCCGAGCGAGTACAGGCGGACGTCGTGGCCGCGCTCGAGCAGGCGGTTGAGGTGCTCGAAGATGTCGCGGTGGCCGCCGCCGACGCCGGTGTCCTCGGTCACGTAGATGACGCGCAGCGCGCCGCTCTCGGTACGCACGTCGCGGTCGTCGAAGGTCGTCCCCCAGCGCGCCCAGAAGCGGTCCTGCGAGGTCTGCTCGCGCTCGCCGACCTGGGTGCCGCGCGACACCGACTCCTTGTGCACGAGCGTCGCGGCCGGGTTGTAGAGCGTCGCGGAACCCGGCCTCCCACGCGCGCAGGCACCAGTCGACGTCCTCGTAGGCCATCGGGTAGCGCTCGTCGAGCAGGCCGATGCGCTCGATCACGTCGCGCCGCACGTACATGCACGCGCCGGTCACGGCGAGGCAGTCGCCGGCCACGTTCGGCGGGACCGTGCGTCGGCGGGCGCGAAGCGGTAGCGGTGGTCGAACCACTGCGGCGCGCCCATGTTGCGGTGCACGCCGGCGTGCTGGATGCGTCCGTCGGGATAGAGCAGCCTGGCGCCCACGATGCCGACGTCGTGCGTCGGTGTAGGCGGCGCTCTGCAGGCTGGCGAGCCAGCTTCGGCCGCGCGACGACGTCGGAGTTCAGCAGCACGACGTCGTGCCGGGGGTCGGCCGCGCGCAGGCCGCGGTTGGCGTTGGCCGCGAAGCCGGCGTTCTCCTCGCCGAGGATCAGCCGGATCCCCTTGATCTCCTTGCAGCCGTGCGACGTGCTCCGGCGCGCTGCCGTCGTCGGCGACGACGATCCGCACCTTGCGCGACGAGGTCGTCTTCCTGATGCTCCCGATCGCCGCGATGAGGTCGTCGGGCGGGCCGTAGGTCGGGATGACGACGGTCACCGGGCGGCCGTGGGCGCGATACCAGGCCGCGGCGCGCGACTGCTCCTTCTCGATCGCCGTGCCCGCCACCGACAGGCGGTGACGCAGCGGAGTGAAGCGCAGCGGGAAGGTGGCGGCGCGGAAGAGCAGCTCGCGCGGCCCGAGGTAGCGGTAGGTGAGCTGCACGCGGCGCCACAGCGTCAGCGGGCGGCTCTGGAGCATGTCGTCGATCGCCTGCTCGGGCGTCGTCTCCTCGGGGGATCGGTCGGGCGGGACGTCGGTCATCGTGGTCCGGTGTCGGTGTCGGCGGGGACGAAGGTGGCGCGGCGCTCGAGGGACAGGCGCCGGCGCAGGCCGGGACGCAGGCGGTCGGCGCGCGTGCCGAGGACGGCGCCGGCGTAGCGGGCGGCGTGGTGGCCGGCCGAGGAGAGCGCCTCGCCGAGCAGCCGCGGCCCACCGGCGCCGGCGGCGCGCACGTAGCGCACGTCGGCCTTGACCTGGCCGCTGATCGCGGCGCGCATCGCGCTCACGCCGACGGGCTGCGTGTAGCCGTAGACCTCGCGCAACGCCCGCCACTCGTCGAAGGAGCGGCGCAGCTGCTCGCCGCAGGGTGTAGTCGTGCGAGTGCACGACCGCGGCCTGCGGCATGTAGGCCTTCGCGTAGCCGGCGGAGAGCATGTCGAGGGCGAGTTGGTGGTCTTCGGCGTAGGGGATGGCTCGGTAGGGCACCCGCTGCCACGCCGCCTTGGCGACGCAGCCGTTGGCGTCCGTGAAGAACGCGCGAGGACCGAGGAGCCGCCGGGGCGCGAGGCCGCGCTCGTGCTCCTCGAGCCGGTCGACCCGCGGCTGCCCGTCAGGCGAGAACGACCGGAACCACGAGTCTAGCTCCCGCCGGACCTGGGCCGAGGCGTCCTCCTGGGCGCGGTAGGGCCCGAAGCTCAGCGCGACGTCGGGCGCAAGGTCGAAGCCGCGCAGCAGCTCGGCGAGCCATGTCGGCGAGGCGGGCACCGCGTCCTGGGTGAGCAGCACCACGTGCTCGCCGGCCGCGCGCTCGACGAGCAGGTTGCGCGTCGCGCCGTGGGAGAACTCCTCGGGGCGGATCACGAAGACGGTCGCGCCGTGCTCGCGCGCGATCTCCGGCGAGCCGTCGCTCGAGCTCGAGTCGCAGACGAGGATCTCGACCTCGGCGTCGACCTCCTGCTCGTGGACGGCGGAGAGCACGCGGGGCAGCGTGTCCGCGCCGTTGCGGACCGGCAGCGCCACGGTGACGGTCACGAGGAGCGGCCCTTGACCTTGCGCAGGGGCTTGGTGATCCGCCACGAGACGGAGCCGGCGATCCGGTCGAGCGTCGCGTGGAGCTCCTCGTTCTGGCGCTCGGCCTCGCGGGCGCGCGCCTCCCACTCCTGCTGGTTGACCTCGGCCCGGTGGGCGCGGGCCTCCCACTCCTTGTGGATGCGACCGGCCTCGGCGGCGGCGTGATGGGCCTCGTAGATGCCCGACAGCACCGTCACGCCGGCGTCCAGCGCGGGCAGGTCGCGGGGGCCGCAGAGGGCGAGGCAGTACAGCGCCCGCCCGGGCTCGGCGCCGGCGACCTTGCGAACCTCGGCGGGCACCGGGGTCGCCGGATCGGCGAGCCGGAGCTCCGGCGCGTCGAGCACCGCCGAGGCGAGGAAGTTCTGCTGGTAGAGCGGGCGGACGGCGGCGAAGCGGTCGGTGAGCGCGCGGTTGAACTCGGCCGGCGTCAGCTCGCGCAGGTGGAACGGGTTGTCGACGAGGTACTCGTCCACGTTCGGCGTCGAGACGATCAGCAGGCCGTCGTCGCCGAGGATCCGCGCGAACTCCGAGAGCGCCTTCTCGGGGTCGGCGACGTGCTCGATCGTCTCGAAGGAGACGATCAGGTCGAAGTCGCCGGGCGCGAACGGCAGGTCGGTGACGTCGGCGGTGCGGACGTCGAGGCCGTAGCGGCCGCGCGCGTGCTCGACGGTCGCCCCGTCGACGTCGACGCCGACGACCGCGCTCGCCCCGGCGGCGGCGAGCAGCGCGCTGCCGTAGCCCTCGCCGCAGGCGGCGTCGAGCACGCGCCGCCCGGGCGCGAGGCGGGCGGCGAGCAGGTAGCGGGCCATGTGCTCGGCGTGCACGAGCTCGCCCCGGTAGGCCTCTGGGACGAGGCGCTCGCCGGTGGCCTCCAGCCCGGGCGCGGCGCCCGGGTGGCCGCTGGTGTCGGCGGGACCGGACACGGGCTGGACGGTACAGGCGACCGCTCGGGCGGGCATGGCCGGTGGGGGCGGCCGCTACCCTCCCCGCCCGGATGAACGTGCGCGTCAGCAGACGGCCCGCGACGCTCCGCACCCCGGATCGCACGCGCGGCCTGGCGCTCTCGGGCGCCGCCGGGACGACGCTCGTCCTCGCCGTGGTGATGGGCGTCGCCGGCCTGCTGGCGTGGCACTACGTCTCACGCGTGACCGAGTGGCGGGTCATGACCGACGAGATGCTCTACGCGAAGATCGCGCTGGGCATGGCCGACAACGGCAGCCTCGCGCCGCAGGTGCACGGCGAGGGCGTGGGCGTCTACAGCGTGCTCTACCCGCTGCTGATCGCGCCGTTCGTCGGGGCGATGGACATGCCGACCGCGTTCCGCGCGATCCACGTCGCTCAACGTCGTGCTCATGACGAGCACGGCGATCCCCGCGTACCTGCTCGCGCGCGAGGTCACCTCGTGGCGGCCGGGCGCGTGGATCGCCGCCGCGCTGTCCGTGCTCGTGCCCTGGATGGCGCAGTCGATGTCGGTGATGACCGAGGTCGTCGCCTACCCGGTGTTCGCGTGGGCGGCCTACGCGATGACGCGCGCCATCGCCCGGCCCTCGCTCCGGGGCGACGTGCTCGCCCTCGTGGCCGTCGGCGTCGGCGTCCTCGCGCGCACGCAGTTCGTCGTGCTCGCGCTGGCCCTGCCCGTCGCGGCGGTCCTCCACGAGGCGCTGCTGCGCTACCCGGACTCGGGCGGGTGGCGGCGCGCGCCGGCGACCCTGTGGGCCGGGATCCGCGCGGCGGCGGCCGCGCACCGTCTGATCGTCGTCTGCGCGGTGGTCGGCCTGCTCCTCGTGGCCGTGGGCGGCGCCGACGTGCTGCTCGGCAACTACTCGACGACGGTCGAGAAGGGCAGCGTGCTGCCCGCCGGCATCGTCGGCGCGGCCTTCGACCACATCGCCTTCGTGGCCGTCGGCCTCGGCGTCCTGCCGCTGCTCTTCGCGATCGCCTTCGCGCTCTCCACGCTCGGGCGGCGCGTCGACGCGCACGCGCACGCGCTCGCAGCGGTCTTCGTCGTCGTCGTCCCCGCGCTGACCCTCGCGGTCGCCTCCTTCGACCAGCGCTTCAACGCCGGCAGCGCCCAGGAGCGCTACCTCTTCTATCTCTGCCCGCTGATCATGGCCGCCGCCGTCGGATGGTTCGCACGCGGCGCGCCGGGGCGGGTGGCGACGGGGCTGGCCGCGGTGATCACGACCGGGATCGTGCTCTCCGAGCACTACGAGCCGCAGCCGTTCGCCTCGTTCGCGTCGCCCAACCGGCACATGTTCTCCCTCTTCGAGGGCCGCGCCTATCAGGTGACCTCGAAGATCGGGCTGGGCGACGTGGGTCCGACGCCGTTCATCGTCATCGCGTCCCTCGCCGGCGCGGCGATCGCCTACGTCCTGCTGCGCCGGGGCCGCGACCGGCTCGCGCTCGGCGCGTTCGGGGCCGTCATCGGCGTCTTCCTCGCGGCGCAGCTCGTCTACGTCATGCCGCGCGTCGCGATCCTCCACAACAGCGTCGCGGCAGATCTCTTCGGCGCGCGCTCGAACGCCGAGCGCGACTGGATCGACCGGACCGGCGGCGGCGACGTCGCCGCCGTCCAGGGCGTGCTCAACTCGCGCGACGGCCAGCCGTACTTCAACACCTTCGCCGACGGCGCCACGTGGTGGGACGTCGAGTTCTGGAACAAGGACGTCGACCGCGTCTTCGGCCTGCGCGACCGCGACGACCTGACGCTCGGGCCGGTGCAGCCGATCACCCTGGACTTCGCCTCGGGCGCCATGGGGACGACGAGCGCCGAGCGCCCGTCGCGGCTCGTCGTGGCCACGAGCGACGTCCGCTTCGCCCCCGAGTCCCGCGGCACGCCGCTGCGGCGCGGCGACATGACGCTCTACGACACGCCGCGGCCGTACCGTGCCGACTGGGCGACCCGCGGGCTGGACGACTACGGCTGGACCCCGCCCGGCGCCGGCGCCGCGCTGCGCATCTACGCCCGTCGCGACGCTCCCGCCGAGATGCGCAGCATGCGCGTGCTGCTGACGCGGCCCGACCCGGAGAAGCCGGCGCCGCGCTACTCGATCGAGGGCGGCGGCGTGAGCCGCAGCGGGAGCCTGCGGCGCGACGCCGACGTGCGCTTCGACGTCTGCGTGCCGGCCGGCGGCCACACCGACATGACCCTCAACGCCGATCGCCGCACGCGGCTCGGCGAGGACCGCTTCGTGGGCTACCGGGTGTTCCTCATCTCCAGCCGGTCCACGGGCCGCCCCTGCCGGCGGTAGGGGGGCGGCGGTGACCTCGCTCCTCGCCTGGATCTGGCTGCCGGCGGTCCTGCTGGCCGTGGGCACCGGGCTCGGGCTGCTGTGCGAGGCGATCACCCGCGTCCGCCTGCCCGGCGCGATCGTCGCGGCGGTCGGGATGTGCGCCGGGATCCTGATCGTCACCGTCGCCTACGAGCTGCACGCGACCTCGGCGGTGGTCACGCCGCTGCTCGTCGTGCTCGCGCTCGTCGGCGTCGTCCTGCGGCGCGACGGACTGGCGGCGCGCCTGCGTCCCGGCCCCGCGGGGCTCGCCGCGCTCGGCGCCTACGGCCTGTACCTCGCGCCCGTCGTGCTCAGCGGCTCGTGGACATGGGAGGGCTACAACTACACGAACGACCCCGCGAACACGCTGACGACGACGTGGTGGATCCTCGGCCACGGCGCGACGGTTCCGCCCGCGGGAGTGTCGACGACGCTCAACGTCGCCGGCTCGCTCGTCGACCAGGGCTACCCGATCGCCCCGCACCTGTTCATGGGCAGCATCGCGCCGCTCGCGGGGATCGGGCTCGTCGCCGCCTACCAGCCCTTCATCGCCTTCGTGGCCGCGCTAGCGGCGGCGGCGTTCACCCAGATCGCGCGCGCCGCCGGCGTGCGGCCGTGGGCCGCGGCGGCCGTCGGGCTGTTCGCGACGGGCGCGAACCTGATGTACGTCTACGGCTCGCTCGGGGGCCTGAAGGAGCTCATGACCGTGGCCGCGCTGGCCACGGCCACGGCGATCGCCTGCCAGGTGCCGGCGCGCGACTGGACGTACGGGCTCGTCGCGGTGTTCGTCGTCGCGCTCGCGGCGATCGTCCCGACGCTGAGCACCGGCGGGATCGCCTACGCCGGGCTGCTGGCCATCGTCCCCTTCTCGCTCGCCGTCGTCGCCCACGCGCGCGAGCCGCGCGAGCGCCGCCGCCGGCTGCTCCGGGTGCTCGGCCAGGCCGCGTTCGGCGCGGTCTGCTTCCTCGCCCTGACGGCGTTCACGCTGGCCGACGCGGTGCGCTTCGGGTCGACCGTCGAGACCGAGCTCAGCGGGACCCAGCTCGGCCAGCTCCTGCGCCCGCTGCCGCTCGGCCAGATCGGCGGCATCTGGTGGGCCGACGACTGGCGGCTGCCCGTCGGCGCGGGCGCGACGTGGACGCTCAACCTCGTCCTGCTCGTGCTCGTCTTCGTCGCCGCCGCGCTCGCCGTCGTCCTGCTCCTGCGCCGCCGCCGCGCGCCGGTGCTCGCCGGTCTGTTCGCGGTCGTCGCGGCGATCGCGGTCATCGGCCCGCAGACGTCGCCGTACGGCGAGTCGAAGCTGCTCGTGATCGCGACCCCGTTCGTGCTGCTGATGGCGGGCATCGGGCTCGGACTGCTCGGCGCGCGCCTGCGGGTCGCGGGCCTCGTCGCCGCCGTGGCGATCGCCGGCGGGGTCCTCTACACGGACGCGATCGCCTACCGCACCGTCCGCCTCGCGCCGATCGAGCGCATGGAGGCGATGCAGGACATGGCGGAGGCGTCGCGCGGCATGGGCCTCGTCCTGCACCACGACAACGACGAGTGGTCGAAGTACTTCTATCGCGACAGCCGCGTCCAGAGCCCGGGCGAGATCTGGTGGGGCGTGAAGCCGTGGGACCTGCGCTCGGGCTTCGCCCAGGTCAACCAGTTCTACGACCTCGACACGCTCAAGCTGAGCTACGTGTCGGGCTTCCGGGCGATCGTCACACGCAACTCGCCCGACGGCAGCCGCCCGCCGGCGAGCTTCCGCCCGGCGCACCGCAACGCCTTCTACCAGCTGTGGGTGCGCGACCCGCGGACGACGGTCGTCAGCCACATGCCGCTGCAGGGCGCGTTCAGCGCGCAGGCCGAGCCGCGCTGCGCGGCCGTCCGGCGCTTCGCCCGGCGCCAGGCGCGCCCGGGCGACGAGCTCGTCGCCGCCCGCTCGGGCACCAACGTCGTGATGACGCCGCTGGCCAACGGCCTGGCCGCGAGCTGGCACCCCTCACCCGAGCTGCGCGGCGCGATCGTCCCGTTCGGGCCGGGGCGCGCCGAGACGGCGCGCGAGATGGCCGGCGGGCGCTACCGCGTCTGGTTGCAGGGCAGCAGCGGCCGCCCCGTGTACGCGCGGATCGACGGGCGCCGGATCGGCGCGATGCAGCAGGTGAACACCACGGCGCAGTGGACCGACGTCGGCGAGGTGACGCTGCCCGCGGGCCGTCACCGGCTCGAGATCGTCCGTCCCGGCGGGTCGCTCGCGCCCGGTGACGCCTACGGCGGGCAGATCGGGCCGCTCGCGCTGCAGCCGGCCCGGCCCGAGCGCCTGATCCGCGTGGCGCCGGGCGACGCCGATCGCCTCTGCGGCCGGCCGCTGGACTGGATCGAGGTCGTGCGGCGCGGCGCCGCCTAGGCAACGCTCGGCCCAGAATCGGGGCCGGTCGTCGCTACACTGCGCAACCTCGCCGCGTGGCAGACGTTGTCATGGGTGAGCGCGCTGGATGCGCGCCGGTCTTTCCACATGCGCTGCCTGGCCATCATCCCTGCGTACAACGAGGCGGCGTCCATCGCGGACGTCGTCGCATCGCTGCGCCGGCATGCGCCGCGCTTCGATCCGCTCGTCGTCGACGACGGCTCGACCGACCACACCGCGACGGTCGCGCGCTCGGCGGGCGCCCGCGTCGTCCGCCATCCGTTCAACCTCGGGATCGGCGGTGCCGTGCAGTCGGGCTACCGCTTCGCCCAGGAGCACGAGTACGACATCGCCGTCCAGGTCGACGGCGACGGCCAGCACGACCCGCGCCACCTCGACGAGTTCGTCGAGTACCTGCGCCAGAACCCGCAGATCGACATGGTCACCGGGTCGCGCTTCCTCGACACCGACGGCGAGGGCTACCGCTCGTCGGCCTCGAGGCGGATCGGAATCCGCATCTTCTCGACGATCCTGTCGACGATCACGCGCCGGCGCGTGACCGATCCGACGTCGGGCTTCCGCATGACGACGCGCCGCGGGATCTGCCTGTTCGCGAACGACTACCCGCACGACTACCCCGAGGTCGAGGCCGTCCTCATGGTCCACGCGCACCGGCTCGAGAGCGCCGAGCTGCCCGTGCGGATGCGCCCGCGCACCGGCGGCGAGTCGTCGATCGGCTCGACGCAGTCGGTCTACTACATGATCAAGGTGCTGCTGGCGATCTTCGTCGGGATGTTCCGCTCGCGCCCGGTCCCCGAGCCCGGCCAGCCCGCCGCCGTCTCCGCGGAGCACGCCCTGTAGCCATGTCGATGCAGCTGAAGATCCAGGTCGTCTCGATCGCCGTGACCGCCGGCCTGTTCGGCGTGATCTTCGAGCTCCTGCGGCGCAAGCGCCTGATGGAGCGCTACGCGCTGCTGTGGCTGTTCGCCTCGGCCACGCTGCTCGCGCTGGCCGTCTGGAAGGGCCTGCTCGAGACGATCGCCGCCGCGATCGGCATCTACTACGCGCCGTCGGCGCTGTTCGTCATCGCCTTCGGCTTCATCCTCATCCTGCTGCTGCACTTCTCGCTCGTCATCTCGCGTCTGGCCGATCAGAACAAGATCCTGGCCCAGCGCCTCGGGCTCATGCAGCAGCGTCTCGACGAGCGCGAGCTCCAGGAGGCCGCCGCGCGCGCCGAGGACGAGGAGCGCGAGCGCGTCGGCTCGCGCTAGCCGCGCCTAGACGGTATGGGTCGGCGTCTGGCCGGCCGTTGAGAGTCGACGCTCCCGCGCTTCGTATGGCGCGGGCTGGTTACCGCATCGAAGGGTGAGGAGCGTCGACGTGTCCGACGGTATCTGCTTTGCCGGGTTGGATGTTCATGCGCGCAAGACCGCGGTGGCCGCGGTCCAACTCGGGTCCGGAGAGGTGTTTCGGGCGCGGCTGGGTGGCGGGTCGGCTGAGGCGATCGGCTGGTTGCGGTCGCTGCCGGGGCCGGTGCGCGCGGTCTATGAGGCCGGCCCAAGCGGTTTCGGTCTGGCGCGCGCTGCGCGCGCGGCGGGGATCGAGGTGATGGTCTGCGCGCCCGGCGCGATCCCGCGCCAGCCGGGCGACCGGGTCAAGACCGACGCCCGCGACGCACTCAAACTGGCGCGGCTGCACGCGGCGGGGCAGCTGCGACCGGTCGTCGTGCCCGCGCTCGAGCTCGAGGCACTGCGCGACCTGGTCCGTGCCCGTGAGGACCTGCGCGGCGATCTGATGGCCGCGCGACACCGGATCAGCAAGCTGCTGCTGCGCCGCGGCCTGCTCTGGAGCGGACCGGGCGACACCTGGAGTCAGCGCCACCTTCGGTGGCTATCGAAGCTCAGCCTCGACGACGCGCTCGCCGACGTGGTGCTCGGCGAGTACCTGGGCTGTCACGAAGTGCTGCTCGCGCGCCGCGATCGCCTGGATGCGCTGATCGCCGAACAGGCCACCCGCCCGCCGTGGGCGGCGACGGTCGGGCGGCTGCGCTGTCTGCGCGGCGTGGACACCCTCACCGCGGTCGGGTTGGTCGCCGAGATCGGCGACATCACCGCCTTCGCGCATCCCAAACGACTGGCCAGCTACCTCGGCCTGGTGCCCTCCGAGCAGTCCACCGGCGAACGCCGCCGGCAGGGCACGATCACCAAGGCCGGCTCCAGCCACGCCCGCCGGCTACTCATCGAAGCGGCCTGGCACTACCGCCGACACCCAGCGATCTCGCCGGTCGTGCGTCGTCGCCAGGCCAACCAGCCGCCCGCCGCGATCGACACCGCATGGCGCGCGCAGATGCGCCTGCACCGCCGCTGGGCGCACCTCGACGGCGCCCGAGCCAAGAAGCGCACCACCGTCGCGGTCGCCGTCGCACGCGAGCTGGCGTGCTTTGTCTGGGAGATCGCCCGCCAGCCCGACTGAAAACCATGACAACCCGTTCGAGGCGGGGGTGGCGGCCGACGCGTGCCACCGGGACCCGCGATGCGGCTATGAGCACCGGCCCGGCCGGCGCGCTCGATCCTAGACCGCGGCCCCGGCACGTCGCACAGCCCGTCATGAGGTAGCCAGCCCTCGCATATCAGCCTGAAGTGCCCTCGCGCTTCGGCCGCCACCCGCACCCCGAACCACAGACAAACCGACCCCGCCCGCCACCCCCACGGGCCCATTCAACGCTGAGCGCTTGACAAACCCACGCCCATATCAGCCGCGGGGCTTGCGCAGGCGCAGGTACACGACGCCCTGGGACCGGCCGGTCAGGTCGGGGAACTCGGGCGTGACGTCGAAGTTGCCGGGCGCGCGCAGGCGCAGCGCCGTCCCGTACAGGTACGACCACGGCGCCCGCGCGTAGAAGCGCCGCCCGAGCTCCTCGTTGCGCTCGCGCGCGAACTCGCGGTGCTCGACCTCCCAGGGCAGGCTCAGCAGGCGCCGCTCGAGGTCCTCCGGGCTGTAGTTGCGCGCGAAGAAGACGCCGCCGTCGACCTCCTGGCTGGCCTCGCCGTAGACGCGATCCTGAACGAGGATGTCGCGCGTGCCCGGCGCGACGTCGGTCGTCAGGTGCAGCACGCCGCCGGGGCGCAGGACGCGGAAGAACTCGGCCATCGCCGCGCTGTCGCCGTCGCCGGGGATGTGCTCGACGACCGACACGCAGAGCACGTGGTCGAAGGACGCGTCGGGGTAGGCGAGCTTCGTCGCGTCCGCGACCTCGAGCGTCAGGTCGGGGTCGACGGCGCGCCACGCCTCGATCTCCCACTCGAACAGGTCCACGCCCGTCCAGCGCCCCTGCCCCTCGTGCTGCAGGAGGCTGGGCAGCAGCTTCGGGCTCGAGACGTCCAGGCAGTCGCCGTCGAAGGGCTCCTCGGCCACGCGGCCCATCTCGTAGTAGCGCCAGGGGTCCAGCGGGACGAGCGCGCGCTGCGCGGCCACGCGCGCGCCGGCCATGCCGTGGCCGGGCACGGTCAGCGCCCAGCGCGCCGCGAGGCGCAGGCTGTGGCGCCAGAGCCGGTCCCAGCCGGGCGTGGTCGCCGTCGCGCCGGCCACGTCGCGTCAGCCGCGGGCGGCGAGCACGTCGGTGACCGCCCGGCGCCGGCCGTCGGCGCCGACCAGATGGACCTCGGGCAGCGGCACGATGAACTCGCCGCCGCGACCGAGGAACTCGGTCTCGCGCTCGAGGAACTCGTCGAGGAAGTGCCAGGGCAGGGCGAGGTAGTAGTCGGGCTGCGCGGCGCGCGACTCCTCCTCGGAGATGATCGGGATCTCGGTGCCGATCGTCTCCGAGCCCCACTTCTCCGGGTTGCGGTCGGCCGCCGCCTCGATCAGGTCCGTCGAGGCGTCGATGTACTGGAGGATCGTGTTGCCCTTGGTCGACGCGCCGTAGGCGTGGACCTTCTTGCCCTCGTCGCGCAGGCGCTCGAGCAGGCCGCGCAGCTCGTCGCGGACGCGCTCGGTCTCGCGGGCGAAGGCGTCGTAGGGCTCGGGCGAGTCGAGCGCGAGCTCGAACTCGCCGACGCGCAGGTCCTGCAGCACGGCGAAGTCCTCGGGCCGCGGCTGGCGCTTGCCGCGATGGCCGATGAACAGGCGGATCGAGCCGCCGTTGATGTCGTTCAGCTCGGCGGCGATGGCCTCGAGGCCCGCCTCGTCGAGCAGCCACTCGAGCACGGCCAGGCTGTAGTACTCGAGGTGCTCGTGGACGATGGTGTCGAAGCTGTTCTTGGCCAGCATCGTCGGCATGTAGCTCAGCTCGATGACCCACACGCCGTCCTCGGCGAGCGTGGCGGCGATGCCCTCGACGAACTCCTGCGGGTCCTCGAGGTCGTAGAACATCGCGATCGAGGTGATGACCTTGGCCTTCTGCTCCGGGTAGCGCGCCTGGAGCGCCGGCGCGGTGAAGAAGTTGCGGATGACCTCGTAGCCCTTCTCGACCGCGTAGCGGCTGACGTCGGAGGGGTCGAAGCCGATCAGCCGCAGCCCGTCGACGGAGTAGCCGTCGAGCAGCGTGCCGTCGTTGCAGCCGATGTCGACGACGAGGTCGCCGGGCGTCAGCTCGCCCAGGTCCTGCACGCGCTGGGCGATGCCGTGCAGGTTCTCGGTCATCGTGCGGTTGATGCCGCTGCGGTACCAGTACGAGCGGTAGAGGATCGCGCCCGGCACGGTGTGCCTGGTCTGCAGCAGGCCGCAGGCCTCCTGGTCGCGCGTCGTGTCGCAGCGGACGAGCTCGAGCGGCACGCGGCGCGAGATCGGCGCGGTACCGCCCGGGTCGGCGAACGCGCCGGCGATGTGGTGGTCGCCGAGGCTGAGCACGGGGGCGAGGTGCGGCGAGCCGCAGATCCGGCACGTCGTGCGGGTGATCAGGCTCGTCGGGCGCGCCTTGCTGCGCCGTGTCCTCATGCGGGGATGCCCTCCCGGGCCAGTCGCTGGCGGTAGTCGTCGAAGGTCATGTCGGTCTTCTGGAAGTCGAGACGAAGGAAGTCGCGGTAGGCGCCGAGCGCCCGTGCGGCGGCGCGTGGCGCGAGGTCGTTCGGGCGCCGACGCAGCATGATCGTACAAAGGGCGAGGCGACGGACGCCCATCGCCCGCAGCTCGCGGGCGCCCTCGAGGCCCTGCTCCTCCCACGTGCGCCAGACCCGCGCCTGGTTGAAGGTGTACTGCCAGCGCATCTGCCACAGGTGCTCGTGCGTGGCCGCGCGGGTCATGCTCGTCTCGGAGTCGGTGAGGCGCACGAGCGACTCGCCGAGGCGCTCCGTCCCGCCGCCGGCCGCGGCCAGCTCGGACAGGTAGCCGACGTCGTTGCCGTAGGGATGGCGGTTGTAGTCGAAGCCGAGCGGGTTGTCGAAGTCGATGTGGCGGTCGAAGACCTCGCGCGCCGCGCCCATCTCGTACGTCGCGCAGATCTGGGTCAGCGGGTAGCGGCGGAAGAACATCCCGGCCGAGAACGCCTGCGGCGTCAGCAGGCCCGTGTCCGCGCTGTAGGTCTGGCTGACCTCGCCGCCCATCTCGACCTCGCCGCCGCACGTGACGAGCACGCGCCCGGCCGCCCGCGCCCGCTCGGCCGCCGCCATCAGCTGCTCCGAGAAGTCCTCGCGCAGCACGTCGTCGGCCCACACGAACGTGCACCAGTCGCCGGTCGCGTCGTGCAGCGCGACGCGCCAGGCGCGCACCGGCCCCGAGTTGCTCTCGGCGGTGAGCAGGCGCGACTCGACGCCCTCGGGCGTCTCGTCGAGCAGGCGGCGGACGATCTCGCGCGTCCCGTCGGCGCTGGTCTCGTCGTAGACCACGATCTCGAGGGGCCGGTGGCGCTGGCGCAGCGCGGCGCGCAGCGTGCGCTCGATCGTCGCCGCGCTGTTGTACGTGGGGAGCAGCAGCGACAGCTTCACGGCCGGCGCAGGCTAACAACCGGGGTGCCGCGCAGCTCGGCGAGGTCGGCCTCGACCATCGCCTGCACGAGCGCCGGGAACGACGTCGCCGGGCGCCAGCCGAGCCGCGCGCGGGCCCGCGACGGGTCGCCGACCGACGGCACGCGCTGCGGCGGGCGGACGAGCGCAGGATCGACCTCGACGCGCCCCCGCGGATCGGCGCCGGCGGCGGCGAAGGCCTCCGCGACGAGGTCCCCGACGGTCCGTCCCACGCCCGACGCGAGCACGAGGTCGCCCGGCTCGTCGGCCTCGGCCATGCGCACCATCGCCTCGGCGACGTCGCCCGCGAAGGACCAGTCGCGCACGGCCTCGAGGTCGCCGAGGACGAGGCGCGCCTCGAGGCCGAGGGCGATCGCCGCCGCGCCGCGGGTCACCTTGCGCGTCACGTAGGCGAGCGGGCGCCGCGGGGACTCGTGGTTGAACAGGATCGCCGCCGAGGCGTGCAGGCCGTGGCGCTCGCGGTGGCCGGCGATCATCGCGTCGGCGTAGGCCTTCGCCGCCCCGTAGGGCTCGGCAGGACGGCGCGGCGTGCCCTCGTGCTGGGGCGACTCGGCGGGGTCGCCGAACACCTGCGCCGAGGACGCCTGCACGAGCCGGATCGCCGGGTCGACCGAGCGGATCGCCTCGAGCAGGGCGGTCACGGGCAGCCCCGTCTCGCGCGCGCAGGCCAGCGGGTCGGCCCACGCGGCGGCGAGCGTCGAGGTCGAGGCGACGTTGAAGATCGCGTGCGGGCGGACCGCGGCGACGAGCTCGGCGAGCAGCGCGTGGTCGGCCATGTCGCCGTGCACGAAGGCGACCCGGTCGCGGACGGCGCGGAGGTTCGGGTGGTCCTCGCTCGCGGGCCGGCGCACGAGGCCCGTCACCGCGTAGCCACGGGCCACGAGGGCCTCGGCGAGGTATGAGCCGTCCTGGCCGGCGACGCCCAGGACGAGTGCGCGACGGCCGTCCATCGCGGGCACGGTAACGGTCGTGTGCTACCTGTTGACGGGCCCAGGCGTTCTTTCGACGCCGACCCGATCCGAACGACGGAGGTCTCCGCCGTGATCAGCGAACGCATGGGCCGCCTTCTGAGCGCCGTCGGCGCCATTCTCCTGATGGGCGGCCTGTTCTTGACCTGGTACCACATCGAGCGCGCCGGGGGCGCGATCGAGCCCGCGACCGGGTGGGAGACCTTCACCCGGCTGCGCGTGGTCATCCTCGCGGGAGCCGCCGCGCTGCTCGTCAGCGCGATCGTCGCCCAGAGCCGGCCCGTGCTCGTCGCCCGCACCCTGATCGGCGTCGTCCTCGGCCTCCTCATCCTGCGGCGGATCGTCTTCCCGGCCGACATCGCCGACCCCGTGACGTCGCAGATCGGCGTCTTCGTCGGGCTCGTGGGCGCGCTCGCGGCCGTCCTGGGCGGGCTCGTCGACACCGGCCGCGAGGTCGTCGAGCGCTACCCGGCGATGGCCTTCTGGCGCGAGCCCGCCGGTGAGCTCGGCGCGGGCGACCCGCCGCCGCGCGTCGCCGCGCCACGGCGCCCGCGCTCCCCGGCCGGCGGCCGGGTGATCGACTCCAGCGCCGAGGAGATCTAGGAAGATGGCGGGATGCCCGTCCCGCTCTTCGACACCAAGACCCCGCTCGCGCCGCTGCGCGACCGCATCGACGCCGCGATCGCCTCGGTCGTCGACGGCGGCCGCTTCATCCTCGGTCCCGAGGTCTCGGCCTTCGAGGCCGAGTTCGCCGCGCAGTGCGGCGCGCGCCACGCCGTCGGCGTGGCCAACGGCACCGACGCGCTGACCATCGCGCTGATGGCGATGGGCGTCGGCCCCGGCGACGAGGTCGTGGTGCCGTCGTTCACGTTCTACGCGTCGGCCGAGGCGATCCCGCCGACCGGCGCCACGCCCGTCTTCTGCGACGTCGACCCGGAGACGTGGTGCATCACCGCCGAGACCGTGCGGGCGGCGCTCACCCCGCGCACGAAGGCGGTCGTGGCCGTGCACCTGTTCGGCAACGTCGCGCCGGTCGCCGAGATCGCCGCGCTCGGCGTGCCCGTGCTCGAGGACGCCGCCCAGGCGGCGGGGACGACGACGGCGGACGGGCGCCCCGGCTCGCTCGGCACCGCGGCGACGTTCAGCTTCTTCCCGTCCAAGAACCTCGGCGCCTTCGGAGACGGCGGCGCGATCACGACGAACGACGACGACGTCGCCGAGCGCTGCCGGATGCTGCGCTTCCACGGCTCGTACGACAAGACGACGTTCGAGCACGTCGGCTTCAACTCGCGCCTGGACGAGATGCAGGCGGCGATCCTCCGCGTCCTGCTGCCGCACCTCGACGACTGGGCCGACGGGCGCCGCGCGGCGGGCCGCCACTACGAGGAGGCCGGACTCGGCGAGGTCGTCGTGCTCCCCAGGCCGGCGGCGGGCAGCGAGCCGGCGTGGCACCTGTACGTCATCCGCCACGAGCGCGTCGACGAGCTCGCCGCCGCGCTCGGCGAGCGCGGGATCGGCAACAAGGTCTACTACCGCGTCCCGGTGCACCGCCAGCCGGCGATGGCGCGCTGGGGCGCGGACGTCGAGCTGCCGGCGACCGACGAGGTCGCCCGCACGCACCTGGCGATCCCGATGAGCCCGGTGCTCGACGCCGCCCAGGCGGCCGAGGTCACCGGCGCCGTGCGCGACGCGCTGGTGGCGACCCCGGCCTAGGGGGCGCTCGTCAGGCGGCCGGAACCGGCGCCGGCTGGACGAGCCGGAACTGGTTGCCGGACGGGTCGCGGAAGGCCGCGTCGACGCCGTAGAAGCGCTCGTTCGGCTCGACGCTGAACTCGACGCCGCGCGCGCTCAGCTCCTCGAACTTGGCCCGGCAGTCGTCGGTCTCCAGGATGCAGCCGCCCATCGCGCCGCGGGAGAGCATGTCGCGCACGGCGTCGACGGACTCGGGCGCCAGTGCGGGCGGCTCGGGGACGGCGAGCGCGACCTCGAGGTCGGGCTGCTCGGGCGGACCGACGGTCAGCCAGCGGAAGTCCTCGAGGGTGACGTCCTGGCGGACCTGCCAGCCGAGCTTCTCGGTGTAGAAGTCGTGCGCCTCGTCGAGGTCGAGGACGTACAGGCAGACGTGGGAGAGCTTGAGCATCGCGGGGTTCCTCCGGTGTCGAGTGGACACGGAGGACGCTACCCGCGGACGGCCCGCTCCTGGTTCTCCATTTCTGCTCTCCCGGCCGGGCGCAGGTGGGCCCGGACCATGCACGACGGGATGGCCGCCAGCGACGCCGCGGCGGGCGACGCGCGCCACGCCCGGCGGTAGTCGGAGGGCGTGTGGCCCTTGACGCGCTTGAACGTCGTCGAGAACGACCCGAGGCTCTGCCAGCCGACGGCCTCGGAGATCTCGCGGACGGGCAGGTCCGTGTCGCGCAGCAGGTGGGCGGCGCGCTCGATGCGCCGCGTGAGCAGGTACTGGTGGGGTGTCTCGCCGAACGCGCGCTTGAACGAGCGGGTGAAGTGCGCGGGCGAGCTGTGCGCGCGGGCGGCCAGGGCGGGAACGTCGAGCGGCTCGGCGTAGCGCGCGTCGATCAGGTCGCGTGCGCGCAGGAGATGGCGGACCGGCGGCGCGTATGACATCCCGTGGTCGAGCCTACGACAGCGGCGCGGTGGCGCCAACCGGCTGCCGGTGGCGCACGGCGCGCAGCGCGCGGGCCAGCCGGCGCACGCCCTCGTCGAGCTGCTCGGGCTCGACGTAGGAGAAGGACAGGCGCATGCTCGTGCGCGCCGAGGGCTCGGCCTGCGTCGCGCCGCCGGGCAGGAAGGCGACGCCGCTGCGCAGCGCCTCGCCGTACAGCGCGCGCTCGTCGACCGCGCGGCGCAGCGTGACCCACACGTGCTGGCCGCCGCGCGGGACGATCCACGTCGCCTCGTCGCCGAGGTGGCGCTCGAGCGCGCCGAGGAGGAGGTCGCGGCGTCGGCGGTAGGTGGGCATGACGTGCTCGAGGTGCGCGTCGTGAAGACCGCCGGCCAGCCAGGCGGCGGCCAGGCGCTGCGGCAGTGCGGCGCTCTGCATGTCGGTGTCCATCTTCAGGCGCACCAGGCGCCCGTGGACCGGGCCGCTGGCGGCGATCCAACCGACGCGCAGGCCGCCGCCGATCGACTTCGAGAGCGAGTCGACGTAGATGACGTGGGCAGGTGCAAGCCGCCGCATGCGCGGCAACTCGGGCCCCTCGAGGGCCATCGTCGCGTAGACACCGTCCTCGAGGACGAAGAAGCCGCGCTCGCGGGCCAGCGTGGCCAGGCGCTCGCGGCGCGCCTGCGACGTGTCGATGCCCGTCGGGTTGTGGCACGCCGTCTGGAGGACGACGAGGCGGACCTCGTGGCGGGCGAGGATGCGCTCGAGCGCGTCGACGTCGAAGCCCTCCTCGTCGACGGGCACGGGCAGGACGCGCGCGCCGGTGCGCTGCAGCGAGGTCAGCGCGCCGGCGAAGGTCGGCGACTCGATGACGGCGACGTCCCCGGGCCCGAGCGTGGTGCGGGCGACGAGGTCGATCGCCTGACGCGCGCCGGTGGTGACGATGATCTCCTCGGGCTCGCGCGCCCAGCCCTTGTCCTCGCCGAGCTCGGACAGCCGCGAGCGCAGCTCGGGCAGCCCCTCGACCGGGAGGTACTGCAGGCCGCCGTCGCCGTCGAGCATGACCTCGGCGGCCAGCTCGCGGACCTGCGAGGTGGGCAGCAGCTCGTCGGCGGCGAAGCCGGTGGCCAGCGGGATCACGTCGCGACCCGTGCCCAGCGACTCGGCGAGCATCTGCTCGGCGTAGGAGGCCTGGTGGGGCGGGAGCGTCCCGACCTGCCAGTCCTCGTCGTCGACGCCGCGCTCGACGGGCGGGTGCGTGCGCACGAACGTCCCGCGCCCGACGTGCGCGGCGACGTAGCCCTGCTCGGCCAGCCGGCGGTAGACGCGCGCCGCCGTGAGGTGGTTGATCGACGCTGCCGCGGAGAGCTCACGCGTGGTCGGCAGCTTCGCGCCCGGCGCCAGCGCGCCGCTCTCGATGTCGGCGGCGATGCGCTCGGCGAGCTGCGCGGTCAGCGACCCGCCCTCACGGTCCAGGTCGTTCAAATCAAATTTGTATGACATTGACTCGGTCGTACAAGGTCCTAAAGTGGTCCTCGATCGACGACAAGGATCGCACAATGACCAATCTCACTGCAACACAGACTTCGCCCTTCGCCGCCGAGCTCGTCATCCGCCGCGCCACCGGAGCCGACGCCGCCGCGCTCGCGCGGCTCGCCGCGCTCGACTCCGCCCGGCCGCTGCACGGCGAGGCCCTCGTCGCCTTCGTCCACGGCGAGCCGTGGGCGGCGATCTCGCTCGACGACGGGCGCGTGGTCGCCGACCCGTTCCGGCCCTCGTCGACGGCCGCCGAGCTCGTCCGCCTCCGCGCCGAGCACCTGCGCGCCGGCACCGCTCCCGCAGGCAAGGCGCGCACCGCGCTTCGCCCGCGCCGCGCGTCCGCCTGAGCGGCGCGCCCGCCCCGCCTCGCCCGCCGGCGACCGGCCCGCCATTCCTCTCACCTCCTCGGGGTGAGGCGACGCCGGCCCCGCGGGCCGAGGCGCGGGCTCAGCGCCAGTTCTCGAGCAGCTCGTCGTCGCGGACCTCGCGCACCTGGCGCGCGGGGACGCCCATGACGACGGCGCGCGGCGGCACGTCGCGCGTGACCACGGCGCCGGCGGCGACGAACGCCTCCTCGCCGATCTCGACACCGGGCACGAGCACGGCGCTGCCGCCGACGCGGCAGGCGCGCCGGAACGTCGCGCCGCGCAGCGGCTCGCCGCGCGGGTGGCGGCTCATCGTGTCGTCGTTCGTCGTCGACACGCCCGGCCCGAGGAAGACGTCGTCCTCGACGACTGAGAACGCCGTGACGTAGACGTTCGTCTGCACCTTCACGCGCTCGCCGATCGTGACGTCGTTGTCGATCGCGCTGCCGCGTCCGATCACCGACGACGGGCCGACGACGGTGCGCTCGCGCACCTGCGCCTGGTCGCCGACGATCGCCTCGTCGCCGATGACCGTGCCCGCATAGAGGATCGCCCCGGCGCACACCGTCACGCGGACGCCGATGCGCAGCGGCCCGGGCGGCTCGCGCGACGCCGTCGAGCTGCGCGCCAGGCGCGGCACCTTGCCGAGCAGCACGCCCTCCTCGACGACCGAGGCCTCGCCGATCCGCGTGCCCTCCTCGACGACGACGCCGGCTCCGAAGAGCACGCCGTCGCCGATGTGCACGTCGCCGCCGAGCACGAGGCCGCGCGCGTCGGCGGCCGGGTGCAGCATCGCCCGCTAGGCCCCGACGCGCGCGATCCCCGCGCGCCGGCTCTCGTCGAGCGACGCCTGCAGACCCTCGAGCACGCGGACCACGCGCAGTCCGCTCTCGCCGTCGGAGACCGGCGTGCGCCCGTCGCGCACGCAGGCCAGGAAGTGCTCGCACTCCAGGCGCAGGGGCTCGTCGTTGGCCACGCGCGGGGACCAGATGTCGCCCGAGCGGGTGATGTACTCGCCGTAGGTGTCGGACTTCTGGTCGAAGCCCTTGTCGTAGACGGTGACCTTGCGCTCGAGGTCCATGTCGTCGAACGTGGCCATCCGCTTGGAGCCCACGACGGTGAAGCGGCGCTCCTTGTGCGGGTCCAGCCACGACAGGTGCAGGTGCGCGGCGACGCCCGAGGGGAAGCGCAGGAAGCCGAAGACGACGTCCTCGACCCCCTCGCGCATGTACGACTCGCCGCGCGCCGACCACTCGAAGGGCTCCTCCTCGGCGAGGTACAGGAGCACCGACACGTCGTGCGCGCCGAGGCTCCAGAGCGCGTTCTCGTCGCGGCGCAGCTGGCCGAGGTTCAGGCGGTTGCCGTAGATGTAGTGGATCTCGCCCAGCTCGCCCGAGGCGGCGATCTCCTTGAGCTTGTTGACGCCCGGGTGGTACTGGAGCAGGTGGCCCACCATGAGCACGCGCCCGGCGTCGCGCGAGGCCTGCACGGCGCGCTCGGCGTCGGCGACCGACTGGGCGAGCGGCTTCTCGACGAAGCAGTGCTTGCCCGCCTCGAGCACGCGCGCGGCGAGGTCGGCGTGCGTCGGCACCGGCGTGGCCAGCACGATCGCGTCGAGCTCCTGATCGCTCAGGAGATCGTCGAGCTCGCCGGTGGCGCGGGCGCCCGGGAACGCCGCGCCGTGGCGCTCGCGGGCCTCCGGTCGCCCGTCGCACAGCCAGCGCAGCTCGGCGCCGGGCAGGCGGTCGAAGTTGCGCGCGAGGTTGGGACCCCAGTAGCCGAGCCCGACGACGCCGACGGTGACCGCGTCGCTCACAGCAGCACCGAGCTGCGCTCGCCGATGCGCCGCCGAGTCACGCCGCGCAGGTCGAGCACGAGCGGCGCCCGGTCGACGATCGCGTCGTGGTCGACCTCGGGGTGGGCGGTGACGATCAGCGCGATGTCGGCCCCGTCCAGCGCGGTGTCGGCCGGGACGCTGAGCAGGTCGAGCTCGCTCAGCTCGGGCACGTGCGGGTCGTGGTAGACGATGTCGGCGCCCATCTTGCGCAGCACGCGCATGATCTTCAGGGCCGGCGACTCGCGCATGTCCCCGACCCCGGCCTTGTAGCTGACGCCGAAGACGACGATGCGGCTGCCGCGCACGGGCTTGGCCGCGTCGTTGAGGACGCGCTCGACCTTCTCGACGCAGTGGTAGGGCATGTGCTGGTTGACCTTGCCGGCGAGCTCGATGAACTCCGCCGTCATGTCGAACTCGCGCGCGCGCCAGGACAGATAGAACGGGTCGACGGGCAGGCAATGGCCGCCCATGCCCGGGCCGGGCTCGAAGCGCGTGAAGCCGTAGGGCTTGGTCGAGGCGGCGTCGACGACCTCCCAGATGTCGATGCCCATGCGGTCGGCCAGCATCGCCATCTCGTTGACGAGCGCGATGTTGACCGAGCGGAAGATGTTCTCGAGCAGCTTGGAGAGCTCGGCCACCTCGAGCGTCGAGACACGCACGACGTTGTCGCAGACCTGCTCGTACAGCGCGACGGCGCGGTCGCCGCACGCCTCCGTCAGCCCGCCCACGACCTTCGGCGTCGTGCGCAGCGTGAAGTCCGTGCGCCCGGGGTCGACGCGCTCGGGCGAGAAGGCGACGTGGAAGTCGCGCCCGGCCACCAGCCCGCACTCCTCGAGCATCGGCGCGACCTGCTCGCGCGTCGTGCCCGGGTACGTCGTCGACTCGACGACGACGAGCTGGCCGCTCTGGAGCACCCCGGCGAGCGAGCGCGTGGCCGACATCAGCGGGCCCAGGTCCGGCTCGCGGTTGGCGGTCAGCGGCGTCGGCACGCAGATCAGCACCGCGTCGCAGCGCGCCAGCGGCTGGGAGTGCGTGGTCGCATGGATGCGCACCATGGCGGCCGCCAGCCGCTCGCTCGATATGTCCTCCACGTAGGAGTCGCCGGCGCGGAGCGCCTCGACCTTGCGCGCGTCGACGTCGAGCGCGACGACGCTGTGTCCCTCTTCGGCGAACGCCACGGCCAGCGGCAGCCCGACGTATCCAAGGCCCATGATCCCGATCGTCATACGGCCGCCAGTGTAGATGTGGGAGACCGCCCGGGCGCAAGTGGCATCGAGGCCCTTCACTACCATTGGCCAGGCTCCTCGCCGTCCGATGTCGACCTCGACCGACCCACCCGCCGCCGGCACCGGCCGGCGCTCGGCGCCCGCCGACCTGCCCCGCGCCTCCGTCGTCGGGTTCGACCTCGCGGTCACCGACTACGGGGCGACGATGGACTGGATCGACGGCGTCATCCGCCGCGAGGGGCGCGTCTGCCTGACCGCCGCGGCCGTCCACCTGGTGATGGTCGCGCGTGAGGACCGCGAGACCATGGACGCCGTGCGCCGCGCCGTCGCCGTGCCCGACGGCGTGCCGCTCGTCTGGGCCCTGCGCGCGCTCGGCCACCGCGGCGCCACCCGCGTCTACGGCCCGGACCTGATGGCCGCCTATTGCGCGCGTGCCGCCGGGACGGGCACGCCGATGTACCTCTACGGCGGGCGCACCGAGGAGGCGCGCGCCCAGCTCGAGGCCGCCCTGCGCGGGCGCTTCCCGGGCCTAAATGTGGTCGGCGGCTGGTCGCCCCCGTTCCGCGAGCTGAGCGACGCCGAGCGCGACGACGTCGCCGCGCGCATCAACGCCTCGGGCGCCGACGTCGTGTGGGTCGGCACCGGCCAGCCCAAGCAGGAGAAGTGGATGGCCGAGATGCGCGACCGGCTCGAGGCGCCCGTGCTCGTCGGCGTCGGCGCCGCATTCGACTTCCACGCCGGGCTCGTCCAGCAGGCCCCGCGCTGGATGATGCGCCTCGGCCTCGAGTGGGCGTACCGCCTGTCGCGCGAGCCGCGACGCCTGTGGCGGCGCTACGCGCGCTACAACCCGCTCTTCGTGGCCGCCTTCGCGCGCCAGCTGCTCGCGCGCCGCGCCGGCCGCCAGTAGGCGAGCCGTGACCACCGCCGAGGGGAGCGCCGCAGCGCCGCAGGCCGGCTCGATGGCGAGCTCGTCGCTGTGGGCCGCGATCTCCCAGGTCGCGACGATCGGGATCCAGGGCGTCGCCGCGCTCGTCATCCTGCTCGTCTTCGGCAAGGGCGTCGACACGGACGCCGTCTTCGCCGCGTACGGCCTGTACGGCGTGATCGTGCTCATGTGTCAGACGCTGCGCCTGACCGTCGTCGCGCGGCTGCTCGAGGGCCCGTCGCCGTGGGAGGCGTTCGATCGCTTCCTCGGGGCGGGGCTCGGGCTCGTGCTCGTCGCCATCGCCGCGGAGCTGATCGCGGGCGAGGCGATCGCCGACGTCCTCACCGGCGGGCTCGGACAGCACGCGCAGGACATCGCGCGCACGACGCTCGACATCCTCTGCATCGCCGTGGCGGGCGCGCTGATCGCCGCGCTCGGCGCAGCCGTGCTCGCCCTGCGCAACGAGTTCCGCTTCTCGGGCGCGGCCTACGTGCTCGGCGGCGCGACGTCGATCGTCGTGCTCGTCGCCCTCGAGGAGCCGCTCGGCATCAAGGCCGCGCCCGTCGGGGTGACAGTCGGCTCCGTGCTCACGGCGGCGATGATCGCCGCGCGCCTGTGGCGGCTCGGCTACCGGCCCCGCCCCCGCATCGTCCTCCCCGCGATGCTGCGGCTGCGCACGGCCGTGATGCTGCTCGTCGGCACCGTCGCCCCGCTGCTCGGGCAGCTCAACTTCGTCATCACGCTCACGTTCGCCGCCCACCTCGGGACCGGGATGGTGACGCTCTACACCGGCGCGTTCTTCGCCGGCGCGGTGATCATCTCGGTCACCGGCAGCGCGGCGAGCCTCGTGCTCGCGGCCCCGATCGCGCAGACCTGGAACGGCGACGCGAACGCGCTGCTGCCACATCTGCGGACGATCATGCGCGCCGGGCTGGTGATCATCGGACCCGCCGTCGCGGTCGCAGTGCTGATCGGCGACGACGTCGTCGGGATCGTCCTCGGCGACACCTTCACCGCCGCCGACGCCGACCTCATCGTGGCCACGCTCGCCGCCCTGACCGGCCTGTTCGTCGGCCAGCTCGCGCTGCCGCTGCCGCTGCTCGCCGCCTTCGCCCAGTCGCGCTACACCGCGGTCGCGCTGCTCGCGCTCGTCGGAACCGGCGTCCACGTCGCGGCGAGCGCGGTCGCCCTCTCGCTCGACAGCCTCGTATGGCTCGGCGTCGCCGCCTCGCTGGGCAGCCTGACCACGGTCACGCTCCTGCTCGGGCTCGTGCACGGCCGCGGACTGCCCGCGGCGCTGGCCATCGTCACGGGCGAGACGGCCGCCGTCGGCGCCGTGACCGCGGTGTCGTTCGGGTCGTTCGCCGTCGTCGCGGCGCTGCTCGGCGGCGGCGTCTTCGACCTGCTCGCGGCGATCCTCGGCGCCGGCGCGTTCGTGCTCGCGCTGCGCCTGGCGCTGCCCCGCCACGCCGAGGTGGCGATGCGGATGCTCGGGCCCGTGCTGCCGGCCTCGCTGCGCCCGACGGCGGCGTAGCCCGCCGCCGGGCGCAGGTCACCCGCCGCGGGTCAGGTGAGAACCGCGGCGAAGCGCAGGAAGTCGCCGACCGTGACGATCAGCCCGCCGTCGGGCAGGCGGACGCCGTCGTCCGGCGACCACGTTCCGGGCGAGACCCCGAGGTAGGAATCGGGGTCGTTGCGGATCTGGCCGATGATCGTCTCGCAGACGATCCGGCTGCCGACCTCGCCCAGCGAGTTGCCGTTGGCGCGGACCTCGGCCTCCTTGAGGACGTAGAACCACAGCGGCGTCGCCTCGAGGAAGCCGCCCGACTCGAGCGCGTCGTTGAGGACCGCGTTGTTGTCCTGGGTCAGCTCGTCCTCGTCGAGCGCAGGGACGCCGATCGCCTCGGCCACCGCCTGGCCGGTGGGCATCGCCAGCAGGTAGCCCCGCAGCAGGTTGCGCGTGGCCAGCCGCTTGAGGATCTCGCGGATCGCCTCCACCAGGTCCGGGTCGTTGCCCTCCTTGGTCAGGTCGCGCAGCGGCGGCGCCAGGCGGGTGTCGATCCGCCGCGCGAAGCGATCGGGGAACGACGAGCCCTTGTCGATGAAGCGGTCCCACTCGATGATCCAGTTGAACGGCAGCACGTCGGTGGCGCCGAAGAACGGCGCCGGGCGCCCGTTGCCGGTGAACGTGAACAGCAGGTTGAACGACGCGCTGGGCTGGAAGTTGTTGCCCGGGCGCCCGAAGTTGCGGTTGTAGTCGTAGACCGCCCGCACCATGCTGTGGCCGAAGCGGTAGGCCGCGACCGAGAACTCGAGCGGCATGAAGACCTCGCCGTCGGGCTCGAACAGCTCGTTGCCGCCGAGCAGGATCTCGTCGGCGGTGCCGGCCATCGTGACCGTCTTGAGGTAGTCGTGGACGACGAGCCACTGGTAGTGCCAGCGGGTCAGCTCGCGGGCGCGGTTGAAGACCTTCTCGTCGTCGTCGGCGTAGGCCGGCTCGTTGGCCCGCACCCAGTCGACGGCGGCGTTGTGGAAGCGCAGGAAGGCGAGGTGGAACTGGGCGATGATGAGGTTCTCGTCGTTGCGTCCGTCGCCGATCTGGGCGAGCTTGTCCACGCGCGGCAGGTCGCGCGCGAGGTCGTCGTCGGGCGGGATGCGCACCCCGTTGATCGTGTCCGACGGGTCGTTGGGCTCGGTCGCCACCGCCCCGACCTTGAGCTTGATGCCGTCGTAGAACGCCGCGGCGTCGGTCGGCGAGGACGGGTCGAACGTCGGGCCGTCGCCGAAGACCGAGTCGAGGTTGAGCGCCGGCTGGCGCAGGTTGCGCAGGTCGCGCGCGACGTCGGCCGGGGTCAGCGGCGCGAGGTCGGGCCGCGTGATGTCGCTGATCGCCGAGTCGCGGTCCGTGTTGGCGGTCAGGTCATGGTCGATGAACTGGCCCCAGTAGGTGTAGATCGGCGGGATCGCCGAGTTGCCCTCCGGCTCGAGCGGGTCGGCGGCGGGCGGCGGGTCCTCGACCATCGCGGCCCCGAGCTCCTTGAGCGCGGCGACGACGGCGGGCGGGTCGCTGTTGGGCAGGTGCTTGGCCGGGAAGGCGGCGGCGAGGTCCGCGAGCAGGTAGCCGAACGGCGTCGTCGAGTCGTCCTCGGCGACATCGGGCGCCGCCGCGACGATCCCCTCCTGGCTGCCCGCGAGCTCCTCGGCGTTCTCCGAGTCGTCGGCCAGGACGTGCCCGCCGTGCGTGATCCCGATGAGCACGCGGCCAGCCGCGTCGCGCGTGAAGCGCGGCTTGGACTCCTGCTGCATGATGCCCCCCCGAAAGGTCGAGACGATGTCGTCTGGGCCGGCCAGTCCGGGAGTCCCTGTCCCGGGCTGCTGGGCCGCGCCGTGCCCCGGAGGGTCCGAACCTAACAGGGACCAGAGGACCCGATCAGAACCTCTCCACCTTCGGACAGGTTCCATGGCGATCGTCCTGAACGCTGGTCGATCGGCGCGAGTGGCGCGATCCCGCTCGCCTTCGCGATGTGTCGCGTTTCGGCGTGGCGGCCTCCGTGGACGGACGTAGGGTGCGAGCGATGGAGGAACTGTTCGGCCTGCACGGCTCGTTCCGCGCACAACCGGGCCGCGGCGAGGAGCTCGCGGCGATCCTGATCGAGGCGGCGCGCGGCCTCCAGGGCGACGACGCCTGCCGCCTGTACGTCGTCCACCGGTCCGTTGACGACCCGGACACGGTCTGGGTCACGGAGGCGTGGACGGACCGCGCGGCCCACGACGCCTCGCTCGAGGACCCCGCCGCGCGCGAGCTGATCACGCGGGCGCGGCCACTGATCGCCGGGATCGGCGGCCACACCGAGCTGCGCACGCTCGGCGGCAAGGGGCTGTAGCGCGCTCCCGGCTTCCCACAGTGCACACTCCCCCGCCGTCTCGCGAGCGCTCGCGCCCGTCGGCGGCTCAGGCTGGTGGCGGCGCCTGAACGCGGCAGAACCCACGAACGGCGTCGTTGAACGGCCCGGGGCGCTCGAGGTTGCTCACGTGACCGGCTCCAGGCAGCACCACGAGCTTCGCGTCCGGTATCGCATGCTGGAACTGGCGCGCGACGCGCAGCGGAGAACGCGCGTCCTGCTCTCCCCAGATCAACAGGGTCGGCACGGCGATGCGCTGCAGCACATCGCGCTGGTCGGCCTCGGCCATCACAGACAGCGCAGTCTCCATGCTCTCGGGGCGAACATCTGCCGCCATCGCGTCGAGCAGAGGCACGAACTCGGCGGGTGGATCTCCCGCGAAGAGCCCGGGAAGCGTCGGGTCAAACTCGCCGGATGGCGCAGCGACCATCCGCTCATAGCCCTCGACCCGCGCCCGCACCTCCTCCTCGGGCAGCGACCCCTTCCAGCCGGCGTAGGTGTCGACGAGAATCAGGGTGGCGACGAGCTCGGGATGGTGGCGGTAGAGCTCCAGCACGACGGTGCCGCCCCACGAGAGGCCCGCGACATGCGCCGGCCCCAGCCCCACTCCGTCGATCAGCGCGGCGAGACAATGCGCATAGTCCGCCAGACCGAAGTCCGTCGGCACGTTCGAGGAGCGGCCAGCTCCGGGCTCGTCCCACGCCACGACGGCGAACTCGTCGGTCAATCCGGCGAGCTGCGGCTTCCACATCCGGGCGTCCGTCGCGGCACCGTGCACCAATACGATCGGGGGCCCCTCGCCGACGCGCTCGTAAGCGATCTCGAGCCCCTTCGCTCGAACGACCTCCACGGCCACAAGCTACCGCCGGCCGGCTCCCCCAGCACCGATCCGGGTACGGCGAAGGCACGCCGCCAAGCCGTTCAGCCCATTGTCACCGCCGGGTGAGGCTCAGCCGCCGGCCATCTCCGCGCGGTGGACGCCGCGCACGGCCCAGGCCAGGAACGCCGCGCCGAGCCCGGTTGCGATCGCGAACATCAGCCACACGTCGAAGTCCTGCCCGGAGATGAAGTCGCGGCCCCCCTCGACCAGCGCGGTGAACGGGTTGACGTGCGCGACCGCCTCGACCCAGCCCGCCAGCAGATCCAGCGGCACGTACACCGGCGCCAGGAACAGCACTATGAACACCGGCATCTGCATCACCGGCCCGGCCTGAATCGTGCGCAGCCGCATCGCCACGCCCGCGGCCCACATCGCGGCCGTGAAGTTGACGATGAGCGCCAGCACGATCAGCCCGAACAGGTCGACGCCGTCGCCGTGGACCTGCATCCCGGTCGCGATCGCCACGGTGAACAGGAGCACACCGACGAACGCGGCCCGGATCATCGCCGAGAGCGCGTAGCCGAACAGGATCCCGAGCCGGTTCGGCGCCGCCAGCATCAGCCGGCGCGAGAAGCCGTTCTCGAAGTCCGACGCGATGCCGAACCCGGTGAACACGCCACCGAAGGCGGACGCCTGCAGCAGGACGAACACGAACTGGAAGGCCGTGTAGCCCGATGGGAAGTCGAAGCCCGGCACGTCCCCCACGCTCGAAAGGCCGCCCGCAAATGCAACGAAGAAGAACAACGGGAAGATGAGCGACGGCAGCAGCAACTGCGGGTTGGTCGCGACCTTCTTGATCGAGCGCCACGCGACTCCCGCGACCACGTCCCAGAAGCGCCTCATGTCCGCGCCAGCCTGTTGCGCAGGGCGGTCGACGAGCCCGTCACGCCGATCAGCGCGATCGCGCCGGCGAACAGGAACCCGAGCCCCAGTTCCTTCCCCTGCCAGCCGAAGATGATCAGCGATCGGAGGCCCTCAAACAGGTACGAGACCGGGTTGTAGGTCGCGATCGTGCGGAACCACTCGTGCTCGATCAGGTTGCGTGGCAGCGAGCTCGACGACAGGAACAGGAACACGAAGAACAGCGGAAACACGCCCTGAACGGCCTCACCGGACCCGGTGCGCAGCCCGATGAACGCGCCAAGCGACGCAAAGGCAAGCGCGATCAGCATCGCCATCACGAGCAGGACGAGCACGCCCCAGAAGCCTGACTTGACGTGCAGCCCGGCCGCGAAGCCGACCGCCAGGTAGATCAGGCCCGAGATCAGGGCGACCACCAGCACGCCCGCGAGCTGCCCGAGCAGCATTGCGGCGCGCCGCATCGGCGTCAGCGCGAGCCGGTTCAGAAAGCCGGTCTCGACATCGCGCGCGATCGCGCTGCCCGCGTTGATCGACGCGAACAGCGAGCCCTGGACGAATGGGAACGCGATCGCGAAATCGAGATAGCTGTCGGCCGGGAACCCCGGGATTTTCGTGGCGGCGTCGAGCCCGGACACGTTGATGCCCATCAAGATGAGCGGGAAGAGCACCGGCGGGATCACCATCGCCGGCTGGCGCAGCGTCTGCAGGACCGAGCGGCGCGCCATCTCGTAGGTCTGTTGCCAGAGCGTCAAGCCGCGACCTCTTCCGGCGTCTCGTCGAGATCGAGCTTGCGGCCGGTCTTGGCCAGGAAGACGTCGTCGAGCGACGGCTGGTGCAGCTGGAGGTCGGCCACGCGCACATCGGCGGAATCGAGCGCGCGAACCACCGCGACCAGAGCCTCGCCACTGTCGAGCCGCACGGCGGCGTGGCCGGGCGGCGACGGCACGACGGCGCCGAACCGGCTCAGCACGGCGGCGAGCGCGTCGCGATCGGAGGGGTCGGCCGGCACCGCCTCGACCGACGGCCGCCCGATCTGCGCCTTGAGCGCCTCCGGCGTCCCCTCGGCGACGATCTTGCCGCGATCGATGATCCCCACGCGGTCCGCGAGGACGTCGGCCTCCTCGAGGTACTGCGTCGTGAGGAACACGGTCACGCCGTCGTCGCGCGCGAGCCGAGCAACCTCGGCCCACAGGTCGGCCCGGCTGGACGGATCCAACCCGGTGGTCGGCTCGTCGAGGAACAGGACCCGGGGGCTGTGCACGAGCGCCAGCGCCACGTCGAGCCGACGCTTCATCCCACCCGAGTAGCCGCCAACCTTGCGATCGGCCGCGTCGGTCAGCCCGACCCGATCGATCAGCTCGTCGCCGCGCTCGCGCCGCTTCGCCTTCGGCACGCCCTGCAGCGTCGTCTGCAGGCGCATGTGATCGCGGCCCGTCAGCAGCGGATCGAGCGCAGCCTCCTGCAGCGCGGCACCGATCGACGCCCGCACCGCGGCGCCGTCGCGGATGATGTCGTGCCCCGCCACGCGCGCCGTACCCGCGGTCGGCGGCAGCAGCGTCGTGAGCATCAACACCGTCGTCGACTTCCCCGCACCGTTCGGCCCCAGGAAGCCGTAGATCTCGCCCGGCGAAACCGCCAGCTCGATCCCGTCGACGGCGCGGGGGCCGTTCTTGAACTCTCGGACAAGGCCCTCGACCTCGATGCCCTCTGCAGCAGCTCGCGACATGATCAGCAGCGTACGCGGCAGTCCACGTGCGCGAATGCGGCTAACTCCCCAGGATCCGGCGCACGGCGATGCGATCATGTGACTGGCGTCAGCGACGGCAGCGTGCACCGGCCCCGCTTGCGCCCGCAACACCGATCACACCGGCGTTCGACTGCTCACTCGTCGTCGTCGCGCGGGATGACCCGCACGATCGCCACCTCTTCGCCTGACCTGTATCTGGATAGGCCACGTAGGCGCCGGGCGCACCGCCAAACCAGCTCGCTGCGGCCTCGCCCACGAAGATGCCCGCGCGCCGAGACCCGTCTGCTTGCTCGACCCAGACCTTCTGGCCTTCCCGCAGCGTGTCCATTGAGCGATCATGGCCGACAGCAGCGCCTCGCGCGAGCATGCTTTGCAGCCGTGCCGCCGAGTGTTGCTGTTCGCGCACGCGCGAGCCGAGCGTCCTGGTCTCGATCAGGTCCAGCGCGATGTGTTCGGTGACGGGCTGAGGGTCGACGTCTGTCAGGTCGCGCTCGACCAGCCCGCGCCGGTGCTCGCCGCGCTGCGGGCGCGGCTGAGGGCGGACCGGCCGCCGTTCGCCGCGGTCCGCCGGCGCAACCTGGTCACGCGCGCCGCGGTCCGGTCGATCCTCTCGGGCTATCTCGGCTGTGGGGTGCACCTGGCCCTGGTCGCGGTGGCCGGCGCGCGGCGCGTGGGCGTGGACGGGCCCACGGCGCAGCTCGACGCGCCAGGCTGGACGCTGCGCGACGTGCCCGTGCCGCCCGGCTACTTGGTGGCGCTCGCGGTGGGGGGCGAGGCCGCGTCCGTGCGGGTGCTGCCGTGGTCGCCGTCCCAGGGCGTCAGCCGCGGCCACCAGCCGCGGACCGCGCGCCGGTAGGCGGCGTACTGCTCGCCGTAGCGGCCGCTCAGCGTCGGCTCCTCGTAGAAGCGCACGAAGCTCGCCACCACGAGCCAGAAGATCGCGGCGTAGACGAGCAGCACCGGGCGGCCGAGGATCGCCGCCTGGCCGAGGATGATCGCGATCACTGCCACGTACATCGGGTTGCGCAGGTAGCGGTAGACGCCGCCGACCACGAGCTTCTCGGTCGGCGCGACCGGCGACGGCGTGCCGAGGCCCTCGACCGCGAAGCGGATCACCGTGTGGGCGAGGAAGCCGAGCCCGGCGGCGAGCAGCGCCGCGCCGACGAGCTTCAGGACGAGCGGGGAGTCAGCGCTCTCCCAGCCGCCGGTCAGCCAGTAGGGGACGAGGCCGCCCATCAGGCCGGGCTGCGCGACGACGAAGATCACGCTCCCGGCCGCCGCCCCGCGTCTCGTCACTGCGCGAGCATACGCGCCACGAGCGGGCGCAGGGTAGTCCGCAGGAACTCGGATCGGTGTGGAAGAAGTGCCCGCCGGGGCACAAGGTGATGCTCCGTCGGGCAAGTGCGGCGAGCGGCTGGCCGGCGCTCGGGCGGCGCGTTGCGGCCGATCGCGACGAAGAGGTCAATCGGGCGTCCGTCAGCTCGAGCGTGACCGATCGGCTGCTCCATCCATGCAACGCAGCAGCAGAGCTAGGACGGGTCGACTGTCTCTTCTCGCGACAGCAGCAGTGAGCGGCCGTCTCGACGCACTGCAGCTCCTCGTCCGTAGCGGTAGCGCGGCCTGTGGGCGTGGCCGTCACAAGGGTCTAAGCGCTTCCTCGAGAGCCCACGGTTCTCGCCGAGCCTGCCGGCACCACCAGGACGTGCACCTAGGAGGAGAGTTCTCCAGCCGCTAGGGCCGATCATCCGGGTCGACGCGTCCACGGGCCGACGGCGGCGGATCGTCGAACTCGTCGTGGCGGCGGAACCAGAACGACCCCGGCGCCCGCGGCCAGCCCTCGGGCAAGTCCTCGTCGTCGGACTGCGCGCCATAGGGCGTCAAGGACCACAAGCTCCAGAGGCTGCCGATCCATTGGACCATCGCTCCGTGCTGCAGGAAGTAGGTGCGGTAGACGTCGTTGCCGTCGCGCAGGAAGACGTTGAAGCCGAACCACTCATTGACCCCGAAGTCAGCCGAGAAGCGCTCGCTGCGGATCGTGTACCAGGGCACGTCCGTCCAACCCATGCGCTCGGCGTAGCGGCGGAGGTTCGCCTGGGGTGCCGACGATGCCATCGCGAAGGTGATGTCGCGAGCATGCAGGAGGCCGAGCTCGGGGATGCCGTCGGCGACGGACGAGCAGCCAACGCACCCGGCGTCGGGCCAACCGTCGACACCCTCCTCGAAGAAGAACCGGTAGAGGATCAGCTGGCTGCGCCCGTCGAACAGCTCGGGCAGTGACCGCCGCCCGTCAGGACCCTCGAACGCGTAGTCGTGCTCCACCCGCACCATCGGCATGCGCTTCCGTGCGGCGGCGAGCTCGTGCATTGCGGCGGCGACGGTCTGCTCGCGCTCGAGCAGGGCCGTCCGCGCCGCGTCCCACTCGTTCTGACTGACGACAGGCGGACGAGCGAGAGTCGGCTCGGTTCTTCCCGTACTCGGCATCGTGGTCTCCTGGTGTCGTGGGCCGCGCCTGTCGAGGCCCTTCACCTTGTGAGCGGAGCCGGCCGGGCCTTCTCGACATCGAATCACACATTCAACTCCCCGATCATCGCGTGCGAACGCGCCGGCTTTCCGCTCCTGGCTACGCGGCGACGTGCAGGACAACCTTCCCGTGCTTGCCCCGCGCTGCGCAGCGCTCGAACGCTGCGCGGAAGTCCTCCAGCGGGAATACGGAGTCAACCTCCGGCCGCAGCTCGGGCAATGAGGCGAGCTGCGCGCCGTCCGGCTCCACGAGGAAATACTCGGCGCCCGGGGCTTCCGCTGCGATCGTGACGACGCGCCCGGCCCGGTCGGCGCTGCGCGCGAGCGCCTTCCCACCGGCTGTGTCGAAGAGCAGGTCGCAGGCCTCGCCCTCCCCGACGAGCGCGCCGCCCAGCGCGCGGACGAGCTGGACCGCGACGTGCCCGACGCCGCCGCGCGCGCCCGTGATGAGGACGCGCTCGCCCGCCTCGAGCCCGCCGTGGACAACGAGCCCCTGCCACGCGCTGAGCGCCGGCATCGGCAGTGCCGCCGCCTGCTCGTCGCTCAGTCCCGCCGGCCTCGGCGCGAGGAGCCTCTCGGGCACGACCGCGTAGTCGGCGGCGACGCCGTCGCGGTCGAAGGGCGTCAGCGCCATCACCCCTTCGCCGCTCGCCTCAACCACGCCGGCGAGCTCATAGGACGGGATCGCCGGCAGCCGGTCGACCGGCCACGTCAGCTCGTCACGGGTGATCGCGGCCGCGTGGACGCGGACGAGCACCTCGCCCGGACCCGGCTCAGGCCGCGCGACCTCCTCCAACACGAGTCCTTGCGGGTACAGCCGTAGCGCGCGCATCTCTCCACCTCTCCCTTGCCGGCAGGTATCTCGCCGGTGCGGCATGGATCACATCGACCGCATCATTGAAGCGTGGAGGCGCGAGCGCCCGGACGTCGACGCGCGGCCCTCGGCCGCTTCTCGCGCAAGCGGGAACTCCCGCGCCCGGCGTCCCGTCGACGGCAATCGCCTCGTCCGTACCGGGGCTGGGCGCGACGAGGACCCGCGCCAATATGGGAATCGAAACCGATGAGTCCACGCGTCCCCGGTGGTCTCATTGGTAGAGGGGCCCAGAGGGCTCCCGTGACCGAAGGAGAATCGAGATGGGAAACCTGATCGCGACAACGCAGGCCACCGTCGACGGCGTCATCGACCCGGTCGGCGAGTGGGTGCAGCCGGACGGAGACCACGGCGTCTACTCGTTCGAGCGTCAAGCGAGATCCAGCGGGCTGGTGCTGGGTCGCAAGACCTACGAGGGGCTGGCGGGATTTTGGCCAAGCCAGTCGGGCAAGTGGGCGGACATGGTCAACGCGATGCCGAAGTACGTCGGGTCCACAACCCTGTCCGGCGATCTCGCGTGGAACGCGACCCTGCTCGAGGGCGACCTCGAGGACTCGATCCCGAGGCTGAAGGACGGGGTCGACGGCGACCTGTTCATGCACGGAAGCGGCGAGTTCGCGTACGCCCTTGCCGAGAAGGGCCTGATCGACCAGTACGAGGTCTACCTGAACCCGCTTGTCTGGGGCGAGGGAAACGTCCACGTGCTCGGCGACCGAGGAACCGTCCGGATGGAGCTCGACGACGTGAAGCGGTTCGACTCCGGAGTGGTCCTTCTCACCTACCTCCCGGCGTCTTGACCGCGGCTGGGCAGCTCAGTCACGCCGTTCCCAGCGCTGCCGGTGTTCGTCCGAAGGGGAGCCGAGTGTCGCGTACGCAGCCAGCCAGAAGCAACCGCGCGACGGCCCCAGTCCTCAGATCTCTGGCAGCCAGGCCCGCACCGTCGTACCGCGGTCGACGGGGCTGTGGACCTCGAGTCGTCCTCCGAGTGCCTCGACGCGGTCGATGAGGCCACGCAGGCCGGTGCCCGCGTCAGCGTCCGCGCCGCCGCTTCCGTCGTCGGTCACCTCGACGAGCACATCGTCCGCCTCGCGGCGCACGGTCACGGAGGCGGTGCGGGCGGACGCGTAGCGGGCGACGTTCGTGAGTGTCTCCGCGACGAGGAAGTAGGCCGCCGCCTCGAGGGCCTCGGCCGGCCGGTCGTCAAGGTCGACGCTGAGCTCCACGGGCAGCGGTGCGCGTGCTGCCAGCGCTCCGAGCGCCGCCTGGAGGCCATGGTCGGTGAGCACGGCGGGATGCAGCCCGCGGGCGAGCTCGCGCAGCTCCTCCAGTGCCTCGGAAAGCTCGGCGTTTGCGTGGGCGAGCGCATCGCGCGCCGCCTCTGGGTCGCGCTCGAGCTGGCGTTCGGCGAGCCGCAGGGTCATGGAGAGCCCCACCAGGCGCTGTTGGGCGCCGTCATGGAGGTTGCGCTCGAGCCGGCGGCGCTCGACCTGCGCGGCCTCGACGAGCCGCTTGCGCGAGGCGGCGAGCTCTTCGCGTGCCTCGGCGTTGGCCAGCGCCTGCGCGACGAGTTCCGCGAAGGCGGCCAGGCGTTGCTCGGCGCCGCGCGGGAACGACGCGTCCTTCGTGGCGCCGACCACGGCACCCCAGAGCTCGCCGTGGACGACGACTGGAGCTCCGACCGACGCCCGCACTCCCAGCTCGCGCAGCGCTTCGAACGCCTCGTCGGGCAGGTCGTCGATGTCGACTCGCGCCGGGCGCGCCGTCCGGTGGACGCGGGCGGCGGTCGAGTCCTGCTCCATCGACACGCGGAAGCCAATGGGCGCCGCGGGCGTCCGTCCGCCGCTCCAGCCGCCGACGATCGTTCCGTGGCCATCGTCGAAACGGATCATGCTGGTCACGTCGGCGCCAAACAGCTGCCCGACCTCCTCGGCGACGGCCGCGAACACCCTCAGGCGGTCCGTGCCGCGCGCCACCAGCGTCGCGACGCGTCGCAGGGCCGCCTGCTCCTCAAGCAAGCGGACGAACTCGGGATCGGCGGCCCGTGTCCAGTCCACGGCGACAGTGTGGCGTGTGGAGCTGAAGACCCGCGCCTCATCGAAACGGGCAGCAAAGGCATCGCCACGTCTATCCATGCGACTCGACACTCGCGTCGTCGTGCGACGCAGTCGATCGAGCGCTGCTGCCTTCGCGTGAAGCGAGCGTCCAGGCCCCGTGCTGGCTTCGCTGCTTGTTCCGCCAAGAAGGCGCAGCGTCGATCTGCCCTCGTCGCTCGTTGTCCTAGGCGGGCGTGCCGGGTCGCATGGCCGCTAGGTCGTCCGGCCAGCTGAGCCGTGCAGCTCGGAACGGCTTTGCCGGCGCACGCCGGAGGGGGATACTGGGCCGATGTCGGAGGAGAACTACCTCCTGGCCAACCAGCCCTCGGAGTTGGAGCGCCTGCGGCTGCAGTCGCTTGTGTGGGAGCCATCCGGGCGGCGGCTCCTCTCGAAGGTCGGCGAGCCGGATCCGGCGGACGCGCGCTGGACGTCGGCTGCGGTGCCATGGGCTGGCTTCGGATCCTCAGCGACTGGGTCGGTCCTTCCGGCCAGGTCGTGGGCTTCGACATCGACGAGAGCATGCTCGACGCCGCTCGGTCATTCCTGGAGGAAGAAGGAATTGCCAACGTAGAACTGGTCGTCGATGACCTGTTCGAGAGCAAGCTGCCGCCGCACTCCTTCGATCTCGTCCATGCCCGCTACCAGATCGCGCCGCTCGGGCGCGGCCGTGAGCAGGTGGCCGCGCACCGGCGGCGGGTCAAGCCCGGTGGCGTACTGGTCCTGGAGGAGTGGGACCTGGCCTCGTGGCACTTCAATCCCACTGCCCCCGCGGCCGAGCGACTGATCCGATCGATCGGCGAGATCTTTGCCGGCTTGGGCGGCGAGGCCGGCCGCGCGCTTCCCGAACTGCTCCGCGAAATCGGCATATCGGAGCCGGGGATCGACGCACATGTGATTGCGCTCAACCCAGGCCACCCCTACTTGCGTCTGCCGCTTCAGTTCAGCGTCGCGCTCGAGTCGCGGCTGCTTGAGACGCTGAGCGAGGACGAACTCGCCTCGCTGCGCCGCGAGGCCGACGCCGAGTTGGCCGAGCCGGGCAGGTGGGGCACGACCTTCACCCTGATCCAGAGCTGGGGCACGCTCGAAGGCTCAGAGGTAGCGGCGCCGTAGGGCGGCGTGGATGAGCCCCGGCAGCTCGGCCGGCTCGCCGGCCAGCGTCTCGGCGCCCGCCTCGACGAGCTCCTCGTCCGATCCGATCCCCCAGCGCACGCCGATGCCGCGCAGGCCGTGGGCGCGCGCGGCGACCATGTCGAAGCGGCGGTCGCCGACCATCGCCACGGGGGCGCGCCCGGGGACCTCGAGCAGCGCGCGGGCGACGGTCTCGGTCTTGGACTCGTCGAGCGCCTCGAGCGGCGGTCCGACGATGGCCGTGAACGCGCCGCTCAGCCCGAGCCCGTCGAGGAGCGACTGGGCCAGCGGCCGCGACTTGGAGGTCGCGACGACGAGCGGCATGCGCTCCGAGAGCGCGCCGATCGCCTCGCGGATGCCAGGGAAGACCGGCGTCTCGGCCACGGCGTTGGCCGCGTAGCGCTCGCGGTACGCGCGCAGGCACGACTCGGCCGTCGCCTCGTCGCCCGTCATGTCCAGGAACGTCAGGTACAGCGGCGGGCCGAGGAAGCGGTGCAGGTCCGCCTCGGGCCAAGCGGCGAAGCCGTGAGCCTCGAGTGCGGCGTTCACACACCGCGCGAACGGGACGCGCGAGTCGACGAGCACGCCGTCGAGGTCGAACAGCGCCGCGGGGGCCGCGGTCACGGTGCGATCAGGTGGTCCCGACGAGGCGCAGCGTCCGGCTCGCCTTGACGCGGGCGAACGCGTCGCCCTTGGCCGCGATGAGGTTGACGAAGTCCTCGCGGCCGAATCCGCCGGCGGCGGCGAGCTGCTCGGCGCTCTCGGGCCGGACCGTGCCCGCCTCCTCGTCGATCACGTAGAGGTCGAAGCCGGCCTCGGCGAGCGCCTCGACGTAGGCTGCCGCCGAGCTGCCCGCGGCGGCCAGCGACGGCGGCGCGAGCTCGGTGAACATGAGCACGTTGGCGTTGGCCTCGAGCACGCCGAGCATCCCGCGCAGCGCCTCGGGCTCGGCGCCCTGGACGTCCATCTTTACGACGTCGACGCGGTTGTCCGGGCGCCCGGCGAAGAAGTCGTCGAGGCTCGAGCCCTGGATCGCGTACGAGGGGCGATCCTCCGAGCTGTCGGCGTAGACGTGATGGTCGCCGGCGTTCTCGGCCGAGACGAAGATCCGCAGCTCGCCGCTGCGCGCCATCACCGCCTGGTTGATCGCCGTGACGTTCGCGTAGCCGTTGGCCTGCACGTTCTGCGTGAGCAGCGCGTAGTTGCCGCGCTCGGGCTCGAAGGCGAAGACGTGGCCCTGCGGCCCCGCCGCCCGCGCGGCGAGCAGCGTGTAGTAGCCGATGTGCCCGCCGATGTCGACGACGACGTCGCCGGCGCGCACGCTGCTCTCGAACAGGCGCGCCTCGGTCTCCTCGTAGACGCCGTTGACCGACAGCAGCAGGCTGTCGTTGGGATCCAGCCGGATGCGGTGGCCGAAGACCTCGACGGTGTCGGGCTTCAGGCGGCTCATGAGCAGCCGGTAGAGCTGCTGGGAGCGCGGGATCTTCCAGATCAGGTCGGCGACCGGGGTCGCGTAGAAGAGCCGGAAGAGCGCCGAGAAGGCGCGGAAGACGGCGTTGCGGATCACGGGCGGGCCATGGTAGCGGTGCCTATCGGCGGTCGCGGATGCGCCGCATCCCGTGGTAGGCGGCGACGATCCCCTTCGACATCGCGGCGTTGACCGCGACCGCGACGCGGTGGCCGTCGCCGTGCTCGCGCGCGTTCTGCAGGTGCTCGGCGAACTGGCCCTCGAAGCCGCTCATGCTCAGCGTGCCCTCCATCATCCGGAAGCACGCCAGCGGCTCGTCGATCACGATCGGCGCCGAGCGGCGGCCGAGCTTCAGCCAGACGTCGTAGTCCATCGAGTAGCGGAAGCGCTCCTCGAAGCCGCCGACGACGTCGAACGCCTCGCGGCGCACGAAGGTCGCCGGCGAGGAGACGAAGTTCTGGGTCAGGAACAGCGGGAACGACCAGTTGCGCAGCAGCAGGTCCTTGTAGCGCGTGATCCCGCGGCGGATCTCGTTGCCCTCGCCGTCGATGATCAGGCAGCGCCCGGTCGCCCACAGCGCGTCGGGCCGGGCGTCGAACGCGCCGCGCACGCGCTCGAGCGCGCCGGGGAGGTAGACGTCGTCGGCGTTGAGCCACCCGACGACGTCGTTGCGCGCCATCGCGATGCCCTTGTTCATCGCGTCGGACAGGCCGCGATCGGGCTCGGAGACGAAGCGCACGCCGTCGCCCCGGGCGCGCAGGATGTCGAGCGTCCCGTCCGTCGAGCCGCCGTCGACGACGACGTGCTCGACGCCGTCGACGGCCTGCGCGCGCACGCTGGCCAGCGTCTCGGCGATCGTCGCCTCCGCGTTCAGGCACGGCGTCACGACGCTGAAGGAGACCGGCACGACCCTGGTCCTCAGACCGATGCGCGGGCGGTGAGCAGGACGAGGTCGGCCTCGACCATCTCGCCGATCATGTCGGCGAACGAGGTCCGCGGGGTCCAGCCCAGGCGCTCGCGCGCGCGGCTGGGATCGCCGACGAGCGGCACCGGGTCGCGCGGGCGCACGAACTCGGCGTCGACCACGACGTGGTCGGCCGGCGTCAGGCCGACGTGGGCGAAGGCCGTGTCGATGAGCTCGCCGACCGAGCGGCTGTGGCCGGTGGCGATGACGTAGTCGCCGCCCTCCTCCTGCTGAAGCATGAGCCACATCGCCTCGACGAAGTCGCCGGCGAAGCCCCAGTCGCGCGTCGCGGCGAGGTCGCCGACGCGCAGCTCGTCCTGCAGGCCGAGCTTGATCGCCGCCGCCGCGCGCGTGACCTTGCGCGTCACGAACTCCGGCGGGCGGCGCGGCGACTCGTGGTTGTAGGCGATCCCGCTGGACAGGTGCATGCCGTAGCGCTCGCGGTAGGCGGCCACCATCAGGTGGCCGTAGAGCTTGGCCACCCCGTAGGGCGTGTGCGGGCGGAACGGCGCGGTCTCGTTCTGCGGCGACTCGCTCGTGGCGCCGAAGATCTCGCTCGACGAGGCCTGGTAGAGGCGCACCTGCGGGTTGGTGATGCGCAGCGCCTCGAGCATCGCCGTCACGCCGACCGCGGTGAACTGCGCGGTCATCACCGGCTGGTGCCATGAGGCGGGCACGAACGACGTCGCGGCGAGGTTGTACAGCTCGTCGGGCTCGGCGCGGTTGATCGCCTCCAGCAGCGTCATCTGGTCGAGCAGGTCGCCCTGCACGAGCGTCAGGTCGCCGCGCAGGTGCTCGAGGTTCTGGTAGCGCAGCGTCGGCGAGCCGCGGACGATCCCGAAGACCTCGTAGCCCTTGCCCAGCAGCAGCTCGGCCAGGTACGACCCGTCCTGGCCGGTGATGCCGGTGATCAGCGCGCGCGGGGCGCTCACGGGGCGGCCACCGCGCGCTGGCGGCGGAAGCTCTCGATGGTGTGGGCCAGACCCTCGCGCAGCTCGGTCTCCGCCTCGAAGCCCATCCACTCGCGCGCCCGCGAGACGTCGAGGTAGCGCGTCGGCTGGCCGTCGGGACGCGAGGCGTCCCAGACGATCTCGCCCTCGTGGCCGACGAGGTCGCGGATGGTCGTGGCCAGGTCGCGGATGCGCGTCTCGACGCCGGTCCCGATGTTCACCGGGTCGGAGCGGTCGAGGTGCTCGGCGGCGAGCAGCAGCGCGCGCGCCGCGTCGTCGACGTAGAGGAACTCGCGCGACGCCGAGCCCGTGCCCCACAGCGTGACCGGCTCGTCGCCGGCGTCGTGGGCCTCGACGAACTTGCGGATCATCGCGGCGATGACGTGCGAGTCCTCGAGGTCGAAGTTGTCGCCGGGGCCGTAGAGGTTGGCCACGATCGGCGCGCACGAGTCGAACCCGTACTGGCGGCGGTAGGCGTCGCTCAGCACGAGCATCATCTTCTTCGCCAGCCCGTACGGCGCGTTGGACTCCTCGGGGTAGCCGTCCCACAGCGTCGTCTCGCTGAACGGCACCGGGATGAACTTCGGATAGGCGCAGACCGTGCACGCCGAGACGAGCTTGCCGACGCCCGCGTCGCGGCTCTGCTCGAAGACGTTGGCCGCCATCATCATGTTGTCGTAGACGAGCGGCGCCGGGTTGCGGCGGTTGAAGCCGATGCCGCCGACGTTCGCGGCCAGGTGGATGACGACGTCGGCGCCGTCGACCGCCTCGCGCGCGCCGCCCGGGTCGCGCAGGTCGTGGTCGGCCGAGCGCACGACGCGCACGTCGGCGCCGAGGTCGCCGAGCCGGCCGGTGACGAACGAGCCGAGGAAGCCCGCGCCGCCGGTGACGACGACCGCCTTGTCGCTCCAGAAGGCCGGGGACGGCTGGCGGCTCGCCATCGCTCGACCCCTAGAGGCGGACGTTGCGGCCGGCGAGCTCGTCCTCGAGCGCCTTGACGTCGGCGTCGACCATGATCCGCACGAGCTCCTTGAAGGTCACCGTCGGCTCCCACCCGAGCTTCTCGCGCGCCTTCGTCGGGTCGCCCTGCAGCGCGTCGACCTCGGCCGGGCGCAGGTAGCGCTTGTCGATCTCGACGACCGACTCCCAGTCGAGCCCGAGGTGCGCGGCGGCCTCGTCGAGGAACTCGCGCACGGAGTGCATCTCGCCGGTGGCGATGACGTAGTCGTCGGGCTCGTCCTGCTGGAGCATCCGCCACATCGCGTCGGTGTAGTCGGGCGCGTAGCCCCAGTCGCGCTTGGCGTCGAGGTTGCCCAGGAAGAGCTTGTCCTGCAGGCCGGCGTTGATGCGCGCCAGCGCGCGCGTGATCTTGCGCGTCACGAAGGTCTCGCCGCGCCGCGGGGACTCGTGGTTGAAGAGGATGCCGTTGCACGCGAAGATGCCGTAGCTCTCGCGGTAGTTCACCGTCATCCAGTAGCCGATGACCTTGGCCACGGCGTACGGGCTGCGCGGGTGGAACGGCGTCGTCTCGTCCTGCGGCGGCGGCGTCGAGCCGTACATCTCGCTCGAGGAGGCCTGGTAGAAGCGCGGGTTCACGCCGGCGTCGCGCATCGCCTCGAGCAGCCGCAGCGTGCCCATGCCGGTGACGTCGGCCGTGTACTCGGGGACGTCGAAGGAGACGCGCACGTGGGACTGCGCGCCCAGGTGGTAGACCTCGTCGGGCTGCAGCTCGTAGAGCAGCCGCACGAGCCGGCTGGAGTCCGTGAGGTCGCCGTGGTGCAGGAACAGCTTCACGTCCTGCTCGTGCGAGGTCGCGGTAGAGGTGGTCGATCCGCTCGGTGTTGAACGACGACGAGCGGCGGATGATGCCGTGCACCTCGTAGCCCTTCGCGAGCAGCTGCTCGGCGAGGTACGAGCCGTCCTGTCCGGTGATGCCGGTGATGAGGGCGCGGGGCATGTGGAGGGGGATGGTAGAGGGCGTGGTGGCGCCGGCGCGTGGCGCGCGGCCCCCCACGCTAGCCTGCCCCGGGCATGGAACACGACGTGGCGATCATCGGCTGCGGTCGCGTCGGCCTCCCGCTCGCGCTCGCCTTCGCCGACCGCGGGCTGCGCACCATCGGCATCGAGATCGACCGCGAGCGCCTCGACGCGGTGCGGGCCGCGCGGATGCCCTTCGACGAGCCCGGCGCGCCCGAGGTCCTCGAGCGCGTGACCGCCGCCGGGACCATCTCGTGGTCCGAGCGCGTCGCCGACGCCGCCTCGGCGCGGCACGTCGTCATCACCCTCGGGACGCCGTCGTTCTCGCACATCGAGATCGACATGCGCGACATCCGCAGCGCGCTGGACGACCTGCTGCCGCTGCTGCGCGCCGGGCACTCGATCACGCTGCGCTCGACGATCGCGCCGGGCACGACGGAGTTCGTCGCCGGCTACCTGGAGAAGCACCGCGGCTTCGCCGTCGGCGAGGACGTCTTCGTCGCCCACGTGCCCGAGCGGATCGCCGCCGGGCGCTTCTTCGAGGAGATCGTCTCGCTGCCGTGCATCGTCGGCGGGATCGGCGAGCGCTCCGGCGATGTCGCCGCCGAGCTGTTCGAGGCCCTCGGCGCGCCGATCGTCCGGACCACGCCGATCCAGGCCGAGCTGGCCAAGATCTGGACCAACATCCTGCGCTACGTGCAGTTCTCGCTCCCCAACCGGCTGATGATGGAGTGCGAGCAGTACGGCGCGAACGTCTTCGAGGTCATCGACCTCATCAACCGCGACTACCCGCGCGGCGGGATGGCGCGGCCGGGGCTGACCGCGGGGACCTGCCTGCGCAAGGACTTCACGTTCAGCGAGGAGCGCTCGCCCGCGCCGGGGATGCTGCTCGCCGTCTCGCGCGTGCACGAGTCCGTGCCGCTGTTCCTCGTCGAGGGGCTCAAGCGGCGCATCGGCTCGCTGCGCGGGCGCAAGGTCGCGGTCCTCGGGCTCGCCTTCAAGGCCGACACCGACGACGAGCGCGACTCGCTCGCCCACAAGCTCGTGCGCCTGCTCGAGCGCGAGCTGGCGGACGTCGTCGTCCACGACCCGCACGTGGCCACGCCGACGGCCTCCTTCGCCGACGCCGTGCTCGACGCCGACGCCGTCGTCATCGCCACGAACCACACCGAGTTCCGCGGCCGCGACGTCCTGCGCGCGATCGCCGACAGCGCCCGCCGCGACGCGGTCGTCGCCGACCCGTGGGACACGTTCGGCGCCGCGCAGGTCTTCGGCTACGCCTCCGAGCTCGCGGCGCTCGCCCCGCGATGAGCACCCCCCGCGTCCTCGTCACCGGCGGTGCCGGCACGATCGGCGCCGCCGTCGTGCGCCGGCTCATGGACGACGACCGCTACGCCGTTCGCGTCTCCGACCAGCGCGAGGCGCCGGACTGGATGCGCGACGCCTGCGAGGTCCACACGGGCGACCTGCGCGAGCTCGACGAGGCGCGCCGCGCGACGGCGGGCTGCACGCACGTCATCCACCTGGCCGCGATCGTCGGCGGGATCGCCAACTTCCACAAGCTCCCGTACACGCTCACCGAGGTCAACGCGGCGCTCTACAACGGCGTCGTCCGCGCCGCCATCGAGGAGGACGTCGAGCGCCTCGCCTACGTCTCCTCGTCGATGGTCTTCGAGCGCGCGACGCAGTACCCGACGACCGAGGAGCACGTCTGGGACTGCCCGATGCCGCGCTCGGCCTACGGCTTCTCCAAGCTCACGGGCGAGGTCTACGTGCGCGCCGCGCACGACGAGCACGGGCTGCCGTTCACGATCTGCCGCCCGTTCAACGCGTACGGGCCGGGCGAGATGCCCGAGGACGAGCCGGGCATCGCCCACGCCGTCCCCGACCTGATCCGCAAGTGCCTGCAGCTGCCGCCCGGCGCGCCGCTGCCGATCTTCGGCGACGGCACGCACACGCGCACGCTGACCCACATCGACGACATCGCCGACGGGATCGTCACCGCGATGTCCTCGCCGGCGGGCCTGAACGAGGACTTCAACGTCAGCGCGAGCGACGAGCTGACCGTCGCCGAGATCGCCCGCCTCATCTGGGAGGTCACCGGGCGCGACCCGGACGCGTTCGCGCTCGAGCACCAGCCGAGCTTCGCCGTCGACGTCGTGCGCCGCTGGCCGAGCGTCGAGAAGGCCGAGCGACTGCTGGGCTGGCGCGCCCGGATCGGCGTGCGCGAGGGCGTCGCGCAGACGGCCGATTGGTTGCGTGGCCGCGTCGGCGCGTTTCCAGGCCCCACCGGCGGGTAGCCGGACGGTATGACTGCTCTGACACTTCCTCTCCCGCGCAAGCGCCGCCAGTCCAAGCCTGTGCGCCTCGCCAAGGGAGCGGCCAAGACGTGGACGTCCATGAAGCTCGGCTCCACTGCGGCCCGCACCGCCAAGAAGGGAGCCAAGGCGTACGGCTCCTGGAAGGTGACCAAGTTCGCGACCAAGCGCGCCGGCAAGGTGCTGCTCGTGCCGCTCGCCCTCGGCGGCGGGCTCGTCGCATGGAAGAAGGTCCGCTCGTCCGGCGACGACGCCGCCGCTCCATACGGCAGCGCGACGGGTCCGGCCGCGTCTGCTGAGACCGTGACGCCGCCCAAGCACGCGCCCGGCTCGCCCAACGGCGAGACGGGGACGACCAGCTCGCCGCATCCCGGCGCGGCCAGCTAGCTGCTTCAGACCGATCCGGGTTCATCGAGGGCGGTGCGCCGGCGGCGCGCCGCCCTCGTTCGTTCTCAGGCCGCGGCCGCGCTGCGCGACCAGTCCAGCGTGCGCCGCATGCCCTCGCGCAGCTCGACCTCGGTCTGGAAGCCCAGCTCGGCGCGCGCGCGGCTCACGTCGAGCGAGCTGCGCTGCAGCTCGCCGAGCCGCGCCGGCGCGAACTCGGGCTGGAACTCGTCCTCGCCGAGCCCGGCAGCCTCGCGCAGCGCGCTCACGACCTCGATGACCGACGCCTCGGTGCCCGTGCCGACGTTGTAGACGCCGTGCGCCTCCGGATGCGAGGCGGCGGCCAGGTTGGCCGCGACGATGTCGCCGACGTAGGTGTAGTCGCGCGTCTGGCGGCCGTCGCCGAAGATCGTCGCCGTCCCGCCGCCGATCAGCCGCCCGCAGAAGATGGCGATGACGCCGGCCTCGCCGGCCGGGTCCTGGCGCGGGCCGTAGACGTTGCCGTAGCGCAGCGTCACGGCCGACAGGCCGTACAGGCGCTCGTACCAGCCGCAGTAGCGCCTCGGCGCAGAACTTGCTCTGGCCGTAGGCGGCCATCGGCTTCGCCGGCGCGCTCTCGGGCGTCGGCATCCGACGTCCTCGCCGTAGATGGCGCCGCCCGTCGACGTGTTGACGACGCGGCCGACGCCGGTGCTGCGCGCCGCCTCGAGCACGTTGATGGTCCCGCCGACGTTGATCGACGCGTCCCACGCCGGATCCTCGATCGACTTGCGCACGTCGATCTGGGCGGCGAGGTGGAAGACGATGTCCGGCCGCGCCCCCGCGAACGCCTCGCGCAGCGGACCGGCCTCGCGGATGTCGAGCTCGTGGAAGGAGATGCCGCGGCGGCGCGCGGCGGTGAGGTTCCCGGCGCGGCCGGTCGAGAGGTCGTCGACGACCGTCACCTCGCGCCCTCGTCGAGGAGCGCGTCGACGAGGTTCGATCCGATGAAGCCGGCGCCGCCGGTGACCAGGGCTCGCATGAGGCGGGTGATGCTAGACGCTGACCCTGGGAAGGTCCCTGCGCGCCCGCCGGGCGCCCGCCTCACCCGTAGGCGGTGGCGAGGCGCCCGGCCACGGCCTGCGGCGAGCACAGCTCTCGCGCGCGGCGCAGCCCGCGCTCGCCGGCGCGCTCGTCGCCGAAGCGGGCCAGCGCGGCGGCGGCGAGCTGGATCGGGTCGCCGGCTGGGACGAGCGCGTCCTCGTCGCCGACGAGCTCGGGGACGCGCCGACGGCGCTGGCCACGACGGGCACGCCGGCGGCCATCGCCTCGGCGGCGGCGAGCCGCATGATCTCGGCCGAGCGCGACGGGATCACGGCGAGCGCCGCGTCCGCGCGCAGGCGCTGCACCTCCTCGGCGCTCACGCGTCCGGCGAAGCGCACGTCGCCGCCGGCCCGCGCCTGCACCTCGGCCTCGCGCGGGCCGTCGCCGGCGACGACGAGCGGCAGCCCGGCCCGGGCGCACGCCTCGATCGCGATCTCGACGCCCTTCTCGACGGCGAGCCGCGAGGCGACGAGCGCGTAGCGCCCGGCGGCCGCGCGCGAGCGCTCGGCGAACGCGCGCAGGACGTGGCCGACGACGTGCACCGGCGTGTCGCCGAGCGGCGCGCCGAGCGCCCGCAGGCGCTCGATCGCGAACGCGCTGGGCACGACGATCGCGTCGGCGTGCTCGACGAGCCGCCGCTGCCAGAGCGCCAGCGAGGCCGCGTAGACGACCGCCTCGGTCCCGGTGCCGCGGCAGTTCAGCCGCACGCCCGGGCGCGTGTCGCGGCCGTGGCAGCGCGTGCAGTCGTCGCCGTGCGGGTTGAAGCACGTGCCGACCGCGCAGACGAGGCGGTAGTTGTGCAGGTGCAGGACGACGCGGGCGCCGGCCTCGCGCGCGGCGGCCAGCGCGCGCCAGCCGAGCGACGGGTTGACGTTGTGGGCGTGGACGACGCGCGCGCCGGTGCGCCGGACGGCGTCGCGCACCTCTCCGGGGTCCAGCCCGCCGCGCAGCAGCCCGCCGCCGCGCGGGCGCGGCCGAGCGCACCGGAGTCGCGCGCGAGCAGCTCGGCGTCCTCGCCGAGGTGCTCGCGCACGAGCCACAGGAGGTCGTCGACCGCCCGCTCCTCGCCGCCGGCGACGCGGTAGCGGTTATGCAGGAAGAGGATCACGGGCCGGGCGAGGCTACTCTGCGGCGGTCCGTGAGCATCTCGGCGGCCATCGGATCCCGACCCGCCGCCGCGCGGGGTACCTCGACGTCGCGCTGCGCTCGATCCGCCCGCAGGCCGACGAGCACGGCGCCGAGGTGGTCGTCATCGACGACGGGCCCGACCACACCACGCGGGCCGTGGCCGCGCGTCACGGCGCCCGCTACGTGGAGCGCCGCGGGCCGCGCGGGATCAACGCGCCGCGCAACACGGCCATCGACGTCACCACCGCCGACCTGCTCGTCTTCGTCGACGACGACGTCGAGGTTCGTCCCGGCTGGCTGGCCGCGCTCGTCGGCGCCGCCGAGGCGTGCCCGGCGGAGGTCGGCGCGTTCGTCGGGCCGATCCACGCGCGCTTCGAGGACCACCGCTTCCGCACATGCGGCCGCGAGGGGCCGCCGATCACCGCGCTCGACCTCGGCCCGGCCGACCACGACGTGGCGCGCGCCTGGGGCGCGAACATCGCCGTGCGCCGCAGCGCGCTCGAGCGCGTCGGGCGCTTCGACGAGCACCTCGTCGACGGCGGCGACGAGCAGGAGTGGCAGGCACGCCTGCGCGCCGCCGGCGGGCGCATCCGCTACGTCGCCGCCGCCGCGCTCGACCACCGCCGCGCCGGCGACGACGCCCGCCTGCGCCGCCTCGCGCGCGGCGCCTACGTGCGCGGCCAGGCGGCGCGGCGCTTCGACGCGCTCAGCGGCGTCGCCCCGCCGCTGGCGCAGGAGCTGCGCGTGCTCGCCGGCTGCCTCGCGCACGGGCCGCGCCGGCGCTGCGCCGCCGGGGTGACGATGAGCGCGCACAGCCTGGGCCGGATCCGCAGCGCGCTGGCCGGTCCGCCCGTGCCGCCCGCGGCGGCGGGCGAGGACTTCACCTCCGGGGTCAGCGGGACGGTCGGCGGCCGCCGCGGAGCGCTGCTGCGCGCCCGCGACGCGTGGCTCGACGCGCGCGACCTGCTCACCGGCCGGCGCGCGCGGCTGGCGCGCGCCGCGCGATCGGGGCCGCCGCGCCGGCGCGTGCTCGTGCTCGGCATCGAGCGCCCCGGCAACGTGATGGACGCCGCCCGCGCCGAGCTGCTGCGCACCCGCCACGAGGTCCACGTCCACACCGCGCCACCGGGCGCCCGGGGCAAGTTCGAGAACCTCAACGCGCTGCTGCCGCCCACCCGCCCGACGAGATCGACTGGCTGCTCGTCGTCGACGACGACGTCGTCCTGCCGCGCGGGTTCCTCGACCGTTTCCTGCACGTCGCCGAGGACGCCGGGCTGCGCCTCGCCCAGCCCGCCCACCGCCTGCACTCGCACGCCGCGTGGGCGGTCACGCGCCGCCGGCCGGGCGCACTGGCGCGCGAGACGACGTTCGTGGAGATCGGCCCGGTCACCGCCTTCCACGCCGACACGTTCGCGACGCTGCTGCCGTTTCCCGACCTGCGGATGGGCTGGGGGCTGGACGCCCACTGGGCCGCCGTCGCGCGCGAGCACGGCTGGCCGATCGGCATCGTCGACGCGACGCCGATCGGCCACACCCTCGCGCCGGTCGGCGGCGCCTACGGCCGCGAGGAGGCGCTCGCCGAGGCGCGCGCGTTCCTCGCCGGCCGCCCCTACGTGCGCCGCGACGAGGTGCGCACGCTGGCGGAGCACCGGTGAGCGATGCGCGTCGCCGTCGTCAGCGAGTTCTACCCGCGGGCCGACGACCCGGTGCTCGGCGTCTGGGCGCACCGCCAGGCGGTCGCCGCGCGCGACGCCGGCGCCGACGTGCGCGTGCTCGTCCTGCACCGCCCGATCCCGCCGCTGTCGACCGCGCCGCGCGACATCGCGCGCGAGACGCTGCGGCGCGCGACCCAGCCGCTGCGCGCCGATCTCGACGGCATCGAGATCGGCTACGTGCCCTTCGTCTCGCCGCCGCGCCCGCGCTCCTACGGCTCGTGGGGCCGGTGGGCGGCGCCGTCGCTGCGCGTCGCGCTGCGGCGCCTGCGCCGCCGCTTCCCGTTCGACCTCGTCCACGCCCACAACGCCGTGCCGGCGGGCGACGCGGTGCTGCGCAGCGGCGCCGGCGCGCGCCGCTCGTCGTCTCCGTCCACGGCGGCGACGTCTTCCACACCGCGCGCCGCTTCGCGGCCGGCGACGCCGCGGTCCGGCGCGCGTTCGGCGCGGCGCGGCTCGTGCTCGCCAACAGCGCGGGCATCGAGCGCGCGTGCCGCGACCTCGGCGCCGAGCACACGCGCGTCGTGCGGCTCGGCACCGACGTGCCCGAGCCCGTGCCGCCCGGCGAGCGCGAGCTCGCGCTCGTGACCGTCGCCCACCTCGTCGCGCGCAAGCGCCACGCCGACGTCGTGCGCGCGCTCGCGCTGCTGCGAGACCGGTACCCGGGCCTGCGCTACCTCGTCGTCGGCGACGGGCCGGAGCGCGCGGCGCTCGCGCGCCTGGCCGCGGAGCTCGGCGTGGCCGACCGCGTCGAGCTCGCCGGCCAGCTCCCGCACGCCGAGGCGCTGCGCCGCTCGCGGCGCTGCGCGCTGTTCGTCATGCCGAGCGTCGACGAGGCCTTCGGCGTGGCCTACGTCGAGGCGATGGCCGCCGGCGTGCCCGCGATCGGGTCGCGAGGCGAGCCCGGGCCCGAGGAGATCGCCGCGGTCGGCGGTGGGCTGCGGCTCGTCGCGCCCGGCGACTCGCGCGCGCTCGCCGACGCGATCGGCGGGCTGCTCGGCGACACGGAGGGCCTGCGCGCGCTCGGCGGCGCCGCCCGTGACACCGTCCGCGCCGTGTTCACGTGGGGGCGCTGCGGTCGCGCGACCGTGCACGCCTACGAGGACGCGCTGCGATGACGGCGCGCCCCGTCCTGTTCGTCACCAACCTCGTTCCGCCCGACCGCGCCGGCGCCTTCGCCGCCCTGCACGCCCGCGAGGGGATCGAGCTGGCGCTGTTCGGCGGTCGCTCGCACCACGCCACCGCCGGCGTCGACGACCCCGGCGTCCCGCACCGCCACGTCTCGCAGCGCGGCGTGCACGCCGTCGCCGCCTCGGGCCGCTACCGCGCCGTCGTGGGCGGGACGGCGGGCCGCGTGGCGCTGCCCGCGGCGTGGCAGGGGGCGCGGCGCGCCGGCGTGCCGTTCGTGCTCTGGAGCGCGCTGTGGGCGGAGCTGAGCACGCCGGCCCACCTCGCCGCGCGCCCGCTGATGGCGGCGCTCTACCGCGACGCCGACGCCGTCGTCGCCTACGGCCCGCACGTCGCCGCCTTCGCTTCCCGCCACGGCGCGCGGCAGGTCACGATCGCGCCGCAGGCCGTCGACAACGCCTTCTGGTCGGCGCCGGTCGGCGAGCCCGCGCGCCCGGCGCCGTTCACCGTGCTGTTCGTCGGCCGCCCCGCCGTCGAGAAGGGCGCCCGCGAGCTGCTCATGGCGTGGCGGCTGGCCGGCTTGCGCCCGCCGGGAGCGGCGCTCGTGCTCGCCGGCGAGGGACACGAGGCGGCGGCGTCGAAGAGCGCAGGAGTGCACACCCCTGGGGCGCTCGAGGCCCAGATATTGCGCAACTTCTATGCCGGCGCCGACGTTGTGGCCATACCGTCGATCCCCTCCAAGCGTTTCGTGGAGCCGTGGGGACTCGTCGCCAACGAGGCCATGAACCAGCGCTGCGCCGTGATCGCGACCGATGCCGTGGGAGCCGCCGCGGGCGGTCTCGTGCGCCACGAGGAGACGGGGCTGGTCGTGCCGGCGGGCGATCCGGCCGCGCTGGCGGGCGCGCTCCGGCGCCTGCACGACGACCCGGCGTTGCGCGACCGCCTCGCCGGCGCGGGGGCGCGCGCGGTCGCCGCGCACACCTACGACGCGTGGGCGGCGGGCTTCTCGGAGGCCCTCGCCGGCGCGGCAACGCGCCGGAAAGGGCTGCTAGCGTGACCGGTCCGTTCCGGCAGGGTTCCCGCCACTGCGCCTGCCCCATGCGACGACTGCTCCTCGCGACACTCCTGCTTCTGCTGCTGCTCGTGCCCGCCGGCGCGGCGGTCGCCCGCGACCGCCCGCAGGACCTGCTCATCGACGCCTGCCGCGACGAGAAGGTCGACGGGAGCTACTCCCAGCGCACCTACCGGCGCGCGCTCGATCAGCTGCCCGCCGACTCCGACCAGTACACGGGCTGCCGCGACGTCATCAACCGCGCGCGCCTGGCCGCGCTGAGCGACCGTCGCTCGAACCAGAACTCCGACGGCGGGAGCGGTGGCGGTGGCTCGTCCGGCTCCTCCGGCTCGGGCGGCGGGAGCTCGAACGGCTCCGGCTCGGGCGGCGGCGACTCCAGCGGCGGCGGTCAGTCGCGCAACGAGCCCGCCCAGCCCGCCGGCCCCACGGCCGCCGAGCAGCGCGCCGTGGAGAACGCCACGCGCGCCGGCGCCGAGCCCGTCCGGATCGGGGGCGAGCTGCTCGAGCCCGGCGCCGTCCGGCAGGTGGCCGACAGTTCCCGTGAGCTGCCCACCCCGATGATCGTCCTTCTCGCCGTGCTCGCCGTCTGCGCGCTCTCCGCCGCGGGCGCTGCGGCCTGGAGCCGTGTCCACGCACGCCGCCTCGGCTGACCCGCGGGCGCTCGCGCGGCGCATCGCGCTGCCCCGGGTCGACGCCGCGTCCCTCTCCACGGTCGCGTTCACCGCGCTGCTCGCGGCGGTCGCGCTCGAGGGACAGGGCGGCCTGCAGCTCGGCCCGCTGACGACGGTCGAGATCTTCCTCGAGGCGCTCGCCGGGATCGCGGCCGCGGCCGCGCTGCTGCTCGGCGGTCACACGCGCCGCCCCCACGGCGCGCTGACCCTCGGCCTGCTCGCCGTCCTGATCGCGGTCACGGCCGCGTCGATCGACTGGGCGATCGAGCCGGGCGACGCGTGGATCGAGGCGAACCGGACGCTGGCCTGGGGCGCGACCGTCGTCCTCGGCGTGGCGCTCGTGCGGCTGTGGCCCGAGCGCTGGGCGTCGCTGCTCGGCGGCGTCATCGGCGCCGCGCTGATCGTGTGCGGCTACGCCGTCCTGACGAAGATCTTCCCCGCCGCGCTGAACCCGGACGAGATCTACGCGCGCCTGCGCGAGCCGTTCGGCTACTGGAACTCGGTCGGCCTGCTCGCCGCGATGGCCGGCCCCGCGTGCCTGTGGCTGGGAGCGCGCCGCTCGGGTCATGCGGCTCTCAACGTGCTCGCCTACCCGGCGCTCGGGCTGCTGTTCGTCGCCGTCCTGCTCGCCTACTCGCGCGGCTCGCTGCTCGCGCTCGGGATCGGCTGCGCGTTCTGGTTCGCCTTCGTGCCCCTGCGCCTGCGCGGCGTGGCCGTGCTCACGGTCTCCGGGCTCGGCGGCCTGTTCGTCGGCCTGTGGGCGTTCGGCCAGGACGCGCTGAGCCATGACCGGGTGCCGCTCGACGAGCGCACCGCCGCGGGCCACGAGCTTGGGCTGCTGCTCGTGGGCATGCTGATCGTGCTGCTCGCCGCGGGCCTCGTCGTGAACTTCGCGCTCGCCGAGCGCGCGCCGTCGGTGGTGGCGCGCCGGCGCGCGGGCGCGGCGGTGGCGGCCTGCGTCGCGCTCGTGCCGGTCGTCCTCGCGGGCTCGCTGGCGCTGTCCGACCGCGGGCTGGGCGGCAGCGTCTCGAAGGCCTGGAACGACCTCACCGACCCGGCCGCCTCGACGCCCGCCAACGACCCGACGCGGCTGACCGCGATCGGCAGCGTGCGGGCGCGCTACTGGAACGAGGCGCTCGACATCTGGCGTGCGAACGAGACGCTCGGCGTCGGCGCCGGCGGCTACCGCAGCGCGCGCCCGCGCTACCGCGACGACACGCTCAACGTCCGCCACGCGCACGGCTACCTCGTCCAGACGCTCGCCGACCTCGGAGTCATCGGGACGGCCGTGAGCCTGGCGCTGCTGGCCGCCTTCCTCGCCGCGGCGGCCCGCGCGACGGGCCCGTGGCGCGGCCCGCACCGCGCGACGTTCACGCCCGAGCGGATCGGGCTGCTGACGCTGTGCGCGGTGGTGATCGTCTTCGGCGTCCACTCGCTGATCGACTGGACGTGGTTCGTGCCGGGCAACGTCGTGCCCGCGCTGCTGTGCGTCGGCTGGATCGCCGGCCGCGGCCCGGTGACCGAGCCGCTCGGCGTCCGGCGCCCGTGGCGCGAGCGCCTGAGCACGGTCCCCCAGCGCCCCGCGGCGGCCGTCGCCGCGGCGGCGGCGATCGCCGTGGCGGTCGTGGCGGGCTGGACGACGTGGCAGCCACAGGGCTCGGTCAACGCGGCCAACGACGCGCTCGAGGCGCTCGAGGCCGGTCACGTGCCGCAGGCGCGTGCCGACATCCGCCGCGCCCGCGACGGCGACCCGCTCTCGACCAACCCGATCTACGCGGGCGCGACCGTCGAGCTCGCCGCCGGCAACGAACGCGGCGCGCGGCGCCTGATGGAGCAGGCGGTGCGCATGCAGCCGGCGACGGCCGAGCCGTGGCTGCGCCTGGCCCAGTTCGAGCTCGACCACGACCGCCCCGGTGCGGCGCTGAACCGCATCGGCCCGGCGCTCTACCTCGACCCGCGCTCGGCGACCGTGCAGGCGACATGGCTGGAGGCCAGCCGCGCCGAGCAGGAGCGGCGCGAGCAGGCCGCGAAGAAGCGCGAGCGCAAGAGCGGCTAGCTCATCTAGGTCGCGACCGCGTGCAGGCCGCGCCGCAGCAGCGGCACGCCGCCGGAGCCGCGCACGTCGACCTTCGAGAAGCCCGCGTCGCGGAGCACCCCCCGCAGCGTGCGCGCGGTGAAGAAGCGCAGGTGGTCGGCGCGCGGGTCGAAGTGGGCGTCCATGCCGCCGAGCGCGAGGGCGGCCAGCGCGACGCGCCCGTGGTAGGGCGTCGTGACGATCAGGCGCCCGCCCCAGCGCAGCACGCGCCGGACCTCGGCGAGCAGTCCGACGACGTCGGCGACGTGCTCGAGGACCTCGCCGGCCCAGACCGCCCCGAAGGCGTCCTCCTCGAACGGCAGCGGGTCGCCCTCCTCGACGACCTCGACCGTCGCCTCGGGGACGCGGTCGGCGGCGCGGCGGACCGCCTCGCGCGACACGTCGACGGCCGTCACCTCGCAGCCGACGGACACGAGCCACTCGGCGAACGAGCCGTCGCCGCAGCCGAGGTCGAGCACGCGCTCGCCGAGGCGCACGTGCTCGAGCATGAACTCACGGCGCGCCTCGAAGCGCTCGGGCACCACGCCCTCCGGCACCCCCTGCCAGACCGCCTCACGCCACGGCTCCACGCCCGACAGTGTGGCGGCGCAGGCGGCGCGCTGCTCAGCCGCCGCCCGCCATCGCCTGCGCGGCTCGCTCCGCCATCTCCTCCTCAGGCACGTCCTCGACGTGCGTCGAGATCTGCCAGACGTGCCCGTACGGGTCCGTGACCTGGCCGAAGCGATCGCCCCAGAACATGTCGTCGACCGGCACCGTCAGCGTCGCGCCGGCGTCGACGGCGCGCTGCACGAACGCGTCGACGTCCTCCACGTACAGGTACATCCCGACGCTCGTGCCGCCGAGCTGAGCGGGCGGCGTGACCCCGGCCTCCGGGAACGGGTCGGAGACCATGATCAGGGAGTCGCCGATCTCGAGCTCGGCGTGCGCGATGGTGTCGTCGGGCCCCGGCATCCGGAAGCGCTCCCGGGCGCCGAACGCGCGCTCGTAGAACGCGATCGCCTCCGCCGCGTTCTCGAGGGCCAGGAACGGGGTGAGGGTGCGATACCCCTCGGGGACGGGCTTCGTGGCCATGGGGGATGCCTCCAGGGCGTGGTGACGGGGACGCCGCCGATCCTACGCCGACCACCTACCCTTGCCGGACGCATGCGGCTGCTCCTGGTCAACGCGGTCGAGGACCCGGGCGAGCCTGAGGCGCGGATGCTGGGGGTCTCCCGGCGGCTGCTCGACCGGGGCTGGACGGTCACCGTGACCAGCCCGGGCGAGGGCGCGCTGCAGGACGCGGGCTTCCCGTGGGTCAAGCTCGACATCGGCGGCCCCGGCCACGGCGAGGGCGCCCGCGCCGTCGCCTCGTGGCCGCGCGCGCTGCGCCTCGGCCAGCGCTTCGACGCCGTCTACCTGAACTCGACGGTGTGCGGGCGCCTGCTGCCGGCGCTGCGCGGCACGCGCACCGTGCTCCACATCCACGACCCGGTCGATCGCATTCCGCGTCACTGGTACCGGGCCGACGTCGTGGTGGCCGACGGCGCGGTCGTCGCCGAGCGCCTCGACGGCCTCCCGGTCCACGCGCTGGACCCGCCGCCCGACGGCGACCCGGTGGCCCTGGACGCCTACGCCGCCGCCATGGAGGCCATCCTGCGCGCGCCCGGGGCGGCGCCGGCGACGGCGACCGGCGTCGCCTGACCGGCTAGAACGCGCCCCGACGGCTGAACACGGCGGGGATCGTCTTCAGCAGGATCGACAGGTCGAGGAAGACCGACCAGCGCTCGAGGTAGAGGAAGTCCAGCCGCACGAGGTCGTCGAAGTCGAGGTCGGCGCGGCCGGAGACCTGCCACAGCCCGGTGATGCCGGGCATGACCAGGTAGCGCTTCTTGTGCCAGTCCTCGAGGCGGTCGTAGTCGCGCTGGGGCAGCGGGCGCGGGCCGACGAGCGACATCTGGCCGAGGACCACGTTGAGCAGCTGGGGCAGCTCGTCGATCGAGTAACGCCGGATGATGCGCCCGATCGGCGTCATGCGCGGGTCGTCGCGGATCTTGAAGAGCGCGCCGCTGGCCTCGTTGAGCTCCTCGAGCTCGATCTGGCGCTCGTCGGCGTCGCGGTACATCGTGCGGAACTTGAAGCAGGCGAACGGCGTCCCGCCGATCCCCGGGCGCATCGAGCGGTAGAGGATCGGGCCGGGCGACGTCAGCTTCACGAGCGCGGCGCAGGCGACGAGCAGCGGGCTGAGCACGAGCAGCAGCAGCCCCGAGCCCGACGAGGTCGAAGGTGCGCTTGAGCGCGTAGTCGAAGCCCTCGAAGACCGGCGGGCGCAGCTCGAAGAGGGGCACCGACTGCCCGGGCACGAACTCGGCGCGGTGGACGAGGATCTCCATCGTCGAGGGCGCGATGCGGACCGTCACGCCACGCCGGTGGCACTGGTCGACGAGCTCGATGGCCTCCTGCTCGGGGAACGCCGGGTCGGCGATGATGACCTCGTCGGCCTTGTGCTCGGTGACGATCCGGCCGATGTCGCGCAGCGCGCCGAGCGAGAGCAGGCCGTTGTCGGGACGCTCGGTCAGCGACACGAAGCCGATGACGTTGACCTGCGACTCCGGGCTCGAGCCGAGCGCGTGGGCGACCGCGTCGATGTGCTCGCCGGTGCCCACGAGCACCGCGCGGCGCCGGTAGCCGGCGGCCCGGAGCATCGAGCCCGTGACCCACTCGTAGACGTAGCGGAAGCTCGCCACGTAGGCCACGGCGAAGAACAGCGAGCCGTAGAAGATGTAGTAGCTCTGGAAGTCCAGCCCGTTGACGAGCGCGAAGGCGAGCGCCACGACGGTGGTCTGGAACAGCCCGGCGACGATCCGCGTCAGCCCCGGGCGCTGAGCGCGGCCCGCGTACAGGCCCGAGCGCGCGAACAGCAGCGCGCAGACGAGGAAGGCGAACGAGACGAGGTCCTCGGTCTGGTGCAGCGCGTTGCGCACCGCGGTCTCGTCGAGCGCGCCGAGCGCCCACGCCTTCAGGCACAGCGCCGTGAGGATGGCCAGGAAGAGCGCGGCGAGGTCGATCGCCAGCAGCGACAGCACGCGCATGACGCGCCGCAGCGTGTCCATCCGCAGCATGAAGGACAGCGCCGGCGGGCGCTTGCGGCGGACGTCGTAGCTCGCCCATGAACGGGAACGCGTCGGAGCCGCCGGGAGGAGGACCGTCCTCCGGAGGAAGTGGCCGCTCTGGTGCGTCCGTGGCTCCGCGCGAGCTTGGCATCGACTCTGTTAAACGTCCAGACGGGACGAAGGTCTCGGATTTGTCCTTGCGGGAGGGCTAGCGCCCAGCCCCCACGAGCACGTCCAGGCCCGATTGGTCGATCGTCCGCTGCAAGCCTTCCCGCAGGCTCACGGTCGGTGTCCAGTCAAGCAGAGTCCGCGCGCGAGAGATGTCCGGCCGGCGCTGCTTGGGGTCGTCCGTGGGCAGCGCCTCGTGCACGATCTCCGAGCTCGAGCCGGTCACCGCGATGACCGCCTCGGCCAGCTCGAGCAGCGTGAACTCGTCGGGATTGCCGATGTTCACGGGGTCGTGCTCGCCCGACTCGGCGAGCGCGATCATGCCCCGGATGAGGTCGTCGACGTAGCAGAACGAGCGCGTCTGGCCGCCGTCGCCGAAGACCGTGATCGGCTTCTCGGTGATCGCCTGGCGCAGGAAGGTGGGGATCGCGCGGCCGTCGTGCGGGCGCATGCGGGCGCCGTAGGTGTTGAAGATCCGCACGATCGCGGTGTCGACGCCCTGCTGGCGGTGGTAGGCCATGGTCAGCGCCTCGGCGTAGCGCTTGGCCTCGTCGTAGACGCCGCGCGGGCCGATCGGGTTGACGTGGCCCCAGTAGTCCTCGGACTGCGGGTGCACCTGCGGATCGCCGTAGACCTCGCTCGTCGAGGCGAGCAGGAAGCGGGCGCGGTGCGCCTTGGCCAGGCCGAGCGTGTGGTGCGTTCCGTGCGAGCCGACCTTCAGCGTGTGCAGCGGCAGGCGCAGGTAGTCGATCGGCGACGCCGGCGAGGCGAGGTGGAAGACGAAGTCGACGTGCTCGTCGACGAAGTACGGCGCGATGATGTCGTTCTGCAGGAAGACGAACTCGGGCGCGCGGATGTGCTCGATGTTGCGAGCGACCCCGTCTCGAGGTTGTCGATGCAGATGACGCGGTGCCCACGGCGCAGCAGCTCGTCGCACAGGTGCGAGCCGAGGAAGCCAGCGCCACCTGTGACGAGGCAGGTGGCCATGAGGACACGTAGGGTACGGCGTACGCGGGCGTTTCGGCGGCCTGGGCGGCGCCGTTCAGGCCCGTGCGGCCTTCAGCTGCTTCTTCTTCACGCCGGCCGAGACCATGTAGACGCGCAGCTCGATGCGCTCCGCGAGGCCCTGCTGCTCCAGGCGCCGGCAGACGACGGGGCAGCGCTTGCAGCGGGGGCCGCTCTTGCAGCAGCGCTTCTTGGTCTTGACGAGACGGGGCTTCGCCATCGGCGGCTCATGGTACTTCGGGCGCCCTAAGTCGCGCCCGCCCGTGTTCGGCGACGAGCGCGTAGGGTTCCCGGCCATGCCCGCCGCCAGCTTCGTCACCAAGCTCAACGAGCAGATCGGCCACGAGTTCGGCGCCTCCCAGCAGTACGTCGCCGCCGCCGTCTTCTACGACGCCGAGACGCTGCCGCGGCTGGCCGCGTTCTTCTACGCGCAGGCGGTCGAGGAGCGCAACCACGCGATGATGATGGTCCAGTACCTGCTCGACGCGGGCGTCGATCCCGTCATCCCGGGCACGAGCGCGCCGCGCGGCGCCTTCGGCGACATCGTCGAGCCCGTCGTCGTCGCGCTCGAGCAGGAGCGCCGCGTCAGCGATCAGATCAACGCGCTCGCGGCGATCGCGCGCGAGGAGAACGACTACGCCAGCGAGCAGTTCATGCAGTGGTTCATCAAGGAGCAGGTCGAGGAGGTCGCCTCGATGTCCGACCTGCTGCGCGTCGTCGAGCGCTCGCGCGAGAACCCGATGTTCGCCGAGGACTTCCTCGCCCGCGAGCACCCGGAGGACGAGGGCGCCGACGCGACGGCGCCGGCCGCCGCCGGCGGCGCCCTCTAGCGCCGGGCCGGCCGATCCGGTACACCGGGCCCTGAGATGAGGCGATGCTGGGCGCCCCTGCCGGCGGTCGTCCTCGCGCTCGCCGGCGCGACCGAGGCGCGCGCCGACAGCGGTGCGATCACCGAGGTCCGCGCCGCCGGCGGCGGCGAGGTGCGGGCGCGGTACACCGCGACGGCGACGACGTGCGCGGCCGCCGGGGTCTGCGGGTGGTTCCCGTACGCCGTCCAGGTCCGCGGCGACGCGGCGTGCGACGCGTCGACCGACCTCCTGACCTACGTCGGCGACTTCATCCCGCGGCTGGGCACGCAGGAGGGCGCCGACCACTTCGCGCCGGCGTGGCCGTCGCTGCGCATCTGCCTGTACATCCGCCGCGCCGACGCCACCAACGTGCTCGTGGGCCAGGCGACGTGGCCTGCCGGGGCAGAGGGGCCGCCGGCCGCCGCGCCCACCGCGCCCACCCGCGCGGCGACGCTCAGCGCCGCGCAGGCGCGCGCCGCCGTGACGCGCGTGCTGCGCCGGCGCTTCGGCTCGCGCTGGACGAGCGGGCGCGGCTTCGAGCGCCGCTGCGCGCGCGTCTCGGCCGCGCAGATGCGCTGCCGTGTGCGCTGGCGCACGGGCGCGGACCGCTACGCCGGTACCCTGCTGGTGACCGCGCAGCCGCCCGGCGCGCGCGATCCGTTCGTCGTCACCGGCACCGTTCGGCCGGCCGCCGACCGGTCCGCCGGCAGGTTTCCGGCGAAGGCCTCCGGGTAGCCCGGGACGGACCTCTCCAGCGAAAGGAGGTGGGCCACGTGCTCACTTTGACCCCCACGGCCGCCGAGGTCGTACGCCACCTCGTCGAGGAGTCGCCGGCGCCGGACTCCGGCGGGCTGCGCATCGCGGCCGGCGAGCTGACCGACGACGGCGTGCCGCTCGAGCTCTCGCTCGTCGTCGAGCCCGAGGCCGCCGACGAGACGATCGAGCAGTCCGGCGCGACCGTCTACCTGGACCCGAACGCCGCCGAGCTGCTCGACGACAAGCTGCTCGACGCCACCGTCGCCGACGACAGCGTCACCTTCGTCCTGCGCGAGGACGGCCCTGCGCCGTTCGACGACGAGCCGCGCTTCCACCGCAACGGCGACGGCTCCTAGGCGCGGCTCACGGGGCGGGCGGGACCGAGCCGGCCTTCCACTCGCCCTCCTCGCGCTTCCAGATCGGGGCGCGGGCCTTGATCTCGTCGATGATCTCGCGCGCCCCGGCGAAGGCCTCGCCCCGGTGCGCGGCCGACGCGGCGACGATCACCGACGCCTCGCCGAGCGCGACGCGCCCGATGCGGTGCTCGGCGGCCGCCGCGCACAGCCCGTGGCGCTCGATCGCCGCCTCCACGATGGCGAGCATCTGCGGCTCGGCCATCTCCGCGTAGGCCTCGTAGTCCAGCCAGTCGACGTCGCGTGTCACGCCGGAGAAGGTGACCACGGCGCCGGCGCGCGGGTCGCGCACGAGCTCCGCGAGCGCGTCGAGCGACAGCGCCTCATCGCGCACGGCGACGTGCGGCGCGGTCGCCACGCCGCCGCTCACCGGCGGGATCAGCGCGAGCTCGTCGCCGGGCTCCAGCCGCCGGTCGCGCGCGGCGTACTCGCGGTTGACGGCCAGCACGAGCGACAGCCCGCCCGCCAGCTCGTCGACGGCCTCGATCGCGTCCGCGACGCGCGCCCCCTCGGGCAGGTCGAGCTCGAGGCGGTCGCGCCCGGCGCGCTCGCGCAGGATCGCGAACAGCCGCACGGTGACCCTCATGCCAGATGCCTCCCGACGTCCCACGTCCACAGCTCGACGACGTTCCCGTCCGGGTCGGTGACGTACGCGGCGCGGCTGTCGTCGGCGCCCGGGAAGCGGTGCTCGGCGACCTCGGCCCCGCGCCCGCGCAGCGTGGCCACGGCGTCGTCGTAGCGCTCGCCGGGCAGGTGCATCGCGTAGTGCACGTGGGAGCCGCCGCGGCCGCCCGCCAGGCCGACCTGCTCGCCCTCCCACAGCCCGATCCGCGTGCGGTCGCCGGCCATCAGCCAGACCGCCGCGCGGGCGCTCCAGCGCTCGACCACGGGCAGGCCGATGACGTCGGCGTAGAAGCGCTCCGCCGCCTCGAGGTCGGCCACCTCGAGCACGAGCTCGCTGACGCCTGTGACCCCGAGACTCATCCCTCAGGAGCGTAACCTGCCCCCATGGCCACGGAGCAGGAACGCCTCACCGTCGCGCCGATCGTCGGGCCCGACGACCCGCGCCGCTTCACGGACTCCGGGATCGAGGTCAAGCCCGTCTACACGGAGGACGACCTCCCCGAGGACGCCGGCGAGCGCCTCGGGCGCCCGGGCGAGGAGCCCTACACGCGCGGGGTGCACCCCGACATGTACCGGCGGCGCCTGTGGACGATGCGCCAGTACGCGGGCTACGCGAGCGCGAAGGAGTCCAACGAGCGCTACCGCTACCTGCTCTCGAAGGGCTCGACGGGCCTGAGCATGGCCTTCGACCTGCCCACCCAGCTCGGCCTGGACTCCGACAACCCGCGCTGCCTCGGCGAGGTCGGGCGCACCGGCGTGGCGATCGACTCGATCGACGACATGCGCCTGGCCTTCGACGGGATCCCGCTCGACGAGGTCTCGACGTCGATGACCATCAACGCGCCCGCCGCCGTCCTGCTCCTGCTCTACGAGCTCGTCGCCGAGGAGCAGGGCGTCGACGCCGCCAAGCTGCGCGGGACCACGCAGAACGACGTGCTCAAGGAGTACATCGCGCGCGGCAACTACATCTACCCGCCGAAGCCGACGATGCGGCTGACGACGGACCTCTTCGCCTACTGCCACGAGCGCATCCCGCGCTGGAACACGGTCTCGATCTCGGGCTACCACTTTCGCGAGAAAGGGTGCTCGGCGGTGCAGGAGGTCGCGTTCACGCTGTCGAGCGGGATCGCGTACGTGCAGGCGGCGATCGACGCGGGCCTGGCCGTCGACGACTTCGCGCCGCGGCTGGCGTTCTTCTTCAACGGCCACAACAACGTCTTCCAGGAGGTCGCCAAGTTCCGCGCGGCGCGGCGCATGTGGGCGCAGATCATGCGCGAGCGCTTCGGCGCGAGCGACCCGCTGTCGCTCAAGCTGCGCTTCCACACGCAGACCGGCGGCTCGACCCTGACCGCCCAGCAGCCCGAGAACAACGTCGTGCGCGTCGCCCTGCAGGCGTTCGCCGCGGTCTGCGGCGGCACGCAGTCGCTGCACACCAACGGCTACGACGAGGCGCTCGCGCTGCCCTCCGAGCAGGCGGCGAAGATCGCGCTGCGCACGCAGCAGATCGTCGCCCACGAGTCGGGCGCGACCGACACCGTCGACCCGTTCGCGGGCTCGTACTTCGTCGAGGCGCTGACCGACGAGATCGAGGCGCGCGCGCAGGAGCTGATCGACAAGGTCGACGCGCTCGGCGGCTCGGTCAACGCGCTCGAGTTCATCACGGGCGAGATCGACGAGTCGGCGTGGGGCTACCAGGAGCGCTACCGCACCGGGCAGGACGTCGTCGTCGGCGTCAACGCGCACGTCGAGGACACGCCCGAGGTCCCGGACCTGCTGCGCGTCGACCCCGCCTCGGAGGCCGCGCAGGTCGAGCGCCTGAAGGCGTTCAAGGCCGACCGCGACCCCGACCTCGTCGCCCGGCGCCTGGAGGAGGTGCGCGCCGCCGCGCGGGGCACCGGCAACATGCTGCCCCCGCTGCGCCAGGCGCTCAAGGACCGCTGCTCGGTCGGCGAGGTGTGCGGCGCGATGGCCGACGTGTTCGGTCGCTACACGCCGTCGTTCTGATGCGCCGTTGGCGATTCGTCCCCGGGGCGCTGCTTGTGGTCGCCGGCTTCGTCGTGCTCGCCGCCGGCGGCGGCGCGGTCGCCGCCGACGCGGTGGCCATCGTCCTGCTCGGCGTCGGCGCCGTGCTCGTCGTGGCCACGGCCTTCTACGAGATCGGCGCGGGCGAGGACCGCGACCGGCGCTCGGGCCGGGCCTGAGCTTGCACGACGCGTAACTGCGCGCAACCCGGAAGGAGTGCTGCTGCGCCGCGGCGAAGTCCGGGCACCGATGGAGGAGCCACGCGCACACAGGACACTCGTCAAGAGCCCGCCCGAGCTATGGGCCGAGATCAGCGACCATGACGCGCTCGCCGCCCACCTCGGGGCGTTCGGCGAGATCCGCATCACCCGCACGGAGCCCGAGACCACCGTCGCCTGGGAGGGCGACCGCGCACGCGGCACGGTGGAGCTCGAGCCCAGCGGGTGGGGCACGAAGGTCACGCTCACGGCCGACGTGGCCGCGGCGCCCGAGCCCGTCGCCGCGGCGCAGGCGCCGCCGGAGGTCGAGCCCGAGCCCGAACCCGAGGTCGTCCCCGAGCCGCCACCCGCCCCGCGGCGCGGCTTCTTCGCCCGCCTGTTCGGCCGGCGCACGGCGGCCGCCGAGCAGGCGGCGTCCCCGCCCGTCGCCACGGTCGAGATGCCGGCCGTCCAGCCGGAGCCGGAGCCGGAGCCCGCGCCGGCGCCGCTCGGGCCCGACCGCGCCGAGGAGATCCTCTGCGCGGTGCTCGACGACCTCGGCTCCGCGCACCACCGCCCGTTCTCCCGCTGAGGGCGCCGCCCTCGGCCAACCGTCCGCCCGGGTTCAACCTGCGGGGCGCGCCGTCGATCACGACGGCGTGCTTCGCCGCACCCACATCGTCCTCGCCGTGACCGCGCTGCTCGCGATCGTCGCGCTCGCCGCCGTGCGCGTGTCGGTCGGGCGGGCCGTCGCCAGCCGCGAGGCGCAGCTCACGCTGGCGGCGCTCAAGACGGAGGTCACCGAGCTGCAGAGCATCCCCTGGATGGCCGGGCTGATGAGCACCGAGCCGCCGAGCGCCCGGGTCGCCGCCGTCCGCCGGCGGATCGACCGCGACCTCGCCGCGCTCGAGCGCAGCCGGCCGGTGCCCGCGCTGGACGTCGTGCGCCGCGAGCTGCGTGCCAACGCCGCCGCCTTCGATGCCGTGGAGCGGGTCGCGGCCGAGAATCGCACCGGCTCCGGGGCGTCGCCGCTGGCGGCGCGTCAACGCGCGACGGAGCTCGCCGCCAACGCGGCGCTGGACCGAGCGGCGCGCCAGTACGCCGCGCGCGCCCACGGCCAGCAGCTCCACGCCCGCGCGGTGTCGACCTCGTCGATCCTCCTGCTGCTCGTCGCCTTCGGGTTCTTCTTCCAGCGCTCCGGGCGCGCCGCCGCCCGCAGCCGCGCGCTCGCCGAGGAGAACGCGCGGCTGGCCGCGGCCAGCCGCCTCGAGGCGCTGACCGACGCGCTCACCGGGCTGCCCAACCGGCGCGCGCTGATGGCCGACCTCGCCCTTCACCTGCCGCGCGAGGAGCACGACGACCTCGCGCTCGTGCTGCTCGACCTCGACGGCTTCAAGGCGTTCAACGACCGCTTCGGGCACCTGGAGGGCGACGCGCTGCTCGCCCGCCTGGGCACCGCCCTGGCCGACGCGCTGGACGGCGTCGGGACCGCCTACCGTCTCGGCGGCGACGAGTTCTGCGTCGTCGCGCCGCTCGACGGCCGCGACCACGCCTCGGTCGCCATGCGCGCGGCCCTCGCCCTGTCGGAGACCGGCGACGAGCACGAGATCGGCGCGTCGCTCGGCGTCGCGCTCGTGCCCGCCGAGGCCAACGAGGTCGAGGCCGCGCTGCGGCTCGCCGACGCGCGGCTGTACGAGGACAAGTCGCGCGGCGTGCGCCCCTACGAGCTGAACTCGCGCAGGTAACGCTCGAAGCGACGCAGGTGGCCCTCCTCGTCGCGGAGGATCTCGATGACCATGTCCTGCGTCGCCCAGTCGACGCCGTCGGTGGCCTCGATGATGCGGTTGTAGTGCTCGATGGCGCCGGCCTCGGCCTCGATGACGCCCTTGATCACGGTCACGACGTCGGTCGGGTCCTGCGGCGGCTGCAGCGAGGTCTGCTCGGGGCTGAACTCCAGCGTGCCGGGCACGGAGCCGTACAGCTCCTTGATGCGCTCGGCGAACCGGCGCGCATGGCCGAGCTCCTCGTCGACGTCCTCGGCGAGCGCCTCGGCGATCTCCTCGGCGCGGATGCCGTCGAGGTTGGCGGCGTTGGCCAGGTAGCTGAGGACCGTCTCGGCCTCCATCCAGTAGGCGCGCGTGAGCAGCTCGACGATCTCATCGCGCTTGGTCGCGTTGGCCTCGGAGAGGATGCCCGAGCCCGCGTGTGAGGTTCCCTGTGTCGTGGTCATCGGACCACTGTAACAAGTTGCTTAAAACAACAGCGGCGTTAGGGAAGCCTCACCGTCGCTATAGTCAGCGCCATGGATGTGGCTCGCCAGACCGCCCTCTCGACCGCGCTGCGCGAGCGCGGCCAGCGCGTCACGCCGCAGCGGCTGGCCATCGCCCGCGCCCTGAGCGACATGGGGCGCCACGTCACCGCCGAGCAGGTCTTCGGCGAGGTCAGCGCGCGGATGCCGGGCGTCTCGCTGCCCACCGTCTACGCGACGCTCGACCTGCTCGAGGAGCTCGAGCTCGTGCGCCGCGTCCCCTCCGAGGGCGGCGCCGTCGTCTACGACCCGCGCGCCGACGACCACCACCATCTCGTCTGCCGCCGTTGCGGGGCGATCGCCGATCTCGACGCGCCCGTCGACGCCGGCGCGCTGCTGAGCGCCGCGCGCGACGCGGGCTTCGCGCCCGACGCCTCGCACGTCGTCGTGCGCGGGCTGTGCGCGGACTGCGCCGCCGCCTGAGCGCCGTGGCGCCGCCGGACTAGAGTCCGGGCCGCCATGACTCCTCATCGTCAGCACCGCCAGCACAGCCCCGAGACCTTCGAGGAGCGTCTCGCGCAGCTCAACGAGCTCCGCGAGGCGGCCGTCCACACCAACCCGAAGGCCGAGGAGAAGCAGCACGCGCGCGGCAAGTACACCGCCCGCGAGCGGATCGAGAAGCTGCTCGACCCCGGCTCGTTCAACGAGCTCGACACGTTCGTCCGCCACCGCACGAGCGAGTTCGACATGCAGGACAACCGGCCGTGGGGCGACGCCGTCGTCACCGGCCACGGCACGATCGACGGGCGCCGCGTCTGCGTGTTCAGCCAGGACTTCACCGTCTTCGGCGGCTCGCTGGGCGAGGTCATGGCCGAGAAGATGTGCAAGATCATGGACCTGGCGGCGAAGATCGGCTGCCCGGTCATCGGCATCAACGACTCGGGCGGCGCGCGCATCCAGGAGGGCGTCGTCTCGCTCGGGGCCTACGGCGACGTCTTCACGCGCAACGTCCGCTGCTCGGGCGTGATCCCGCAGATCAGCCTGATCATGGGCCCGTGCGCGGGCGGCGCCGTCTACTCCCCGGCCATCACGGACTTCATCCTGATGGTCAAGGAGACCTCGCACATGTTCATCACGGGCCCCGACGTGATCCGGACGGTGACCGGCGAGGAGGTCGACTTCGAGTCGCTCGGCGGCGCGATGTCCCACAACGAGAAGTCGGGCGTCGCGCACCTCGCCGCCGACGACGAGGACAGCTGCCTGGAGGACACGCGCTACCTGCTCGGCTTCCTGCCCCAGAACAACCTCGAGACGCCGCCGCGCGTCATGCCCTCCGACGACCCGATGCGGATGGACGAGGAGCTCGACCGCGTCGTCCCCGACAGCCCGAACAAGCCCTACGACATGCGCAACGTCGTTCGCCTCGTCGTCGACGACGGCGAGTTCTTCGAGATCCACGAGCACTACGCGAAGAACATCGTCGTCGGCTACGCGCGCCTGAACGGGCACGCGATCGGCGTCGTGGGCAACCAGCCGAGCCACATGGCCGGCGTCCTCGACATCGACGCGAGCGCCAAGGCGGCGCGTTTCGTGCGCACCTGCGACGCCTTCAACATCCCGATCCTCACGCTCTGCGACGTGCCGGGCTTCCTGCCCGGGACGAACCAGGAGTGGGGCGGGATCATCCGCCACGGGGCCAAGCTGCTGTACGCCTTTGCCGAGGCGACGGTGCCCAAGATCACCGTGATCACGCGCAAGGCCTACGGCGGCGCCTACGACGTCATGGCGTCCAAGCACCTGATGGCCGACTTCAACTTCGCGTGGCCGAGCGCGGAGGTCGCGGTCATGGGCCCCGAGGGCGCGGTCAACATCATCTACCGCCGCGACATCGCCAACTCGCCGACGCCCGACAGCCGCCGCCAGAAGCTCATCGACGACTACAAGGCGCGCTTCGCCAATCCGTACACGGCGGCCGAGCGTGGGTACGTCGACGACGTCATCGTCCCCCACGAGACGCGTCCCAAGGTCATCACCGCGCTCGAGGCGCTGCAGACCAAGCGCGAGCCGGGCCCGCGGCGCAAGCACGGCAACATCCCGCTCTAGCGATCGCGCGACCGGGGCCCCGGATGCCCCGCGCACTGCCCGTCGCGGTCTGATTTCTGGATTCCGGGTCAGCGGCGCAAGTAGTGTTGCAGCGCCGCGTCGCACAGGATCGAGGAGGTGCTGGAGTTGCAGACCCGCCGCCAGTTCGTCGCCGCCGCCGGCTCCGCCACCGCGGCCGCCATTCTCGCCCCCGAGGCGATCGCGCAGGCGCCGCTCGCGGGCGGCGGACGGTTCTCTCAGGGGGTGATGTCCGGCGACCCGACCCCGACCGGGATCACGCTCTGGACGCGGCTCGGCGACGTCGGGGGCAACGTCAGCGTCGAGCTCGAGGTCGCCCGCGACCGCGACTTCCGCCGGGTCGTCGCGCGCCGCCGCGTGCCCGCCTCCAGCGCCCGCGACCACAACGTCAAGGCGCGCGTCACCGGCCTGAGCCCGTACGAGCAGTACTACTACCGCTTCTCCACGCGCGGAGCCGACGGGCCGGTCGGCCGCTTCCGCACGGCGCTCCCGCCCGACTCGCGCGAGACCGTGCGCTTCGCGTTCTGGTCGTGCCAGGACTTCACGCACGGCTTCTACAACGCGCACGACGTCATGGCCGACGACGACCTCGACTTCGTCGTCTGCCTGGGCGACTACATCTACGCCGAGAGCACCGAAACCGGCCGGACGGCGGTCCGCGAGGATCGCATCGGCAGCCCTGGCCAGGTCAAGGGCGTCCACTTCGAGGCCGTCACGCTCGACGACTACCGCGCGAAGTATCGCCTGTACCGCTCCGACCCCGCCCTGCGGCGCGTCCACCGCCGCTTCCCCACGGTGATGCTGTGGGACGACCACGAGGTGGTCGACAACTACGCCGGAGCAGAGCCCGGCGGCGGGCTGCCGCCCGAGCGGCGCTTCAGCCAGGCTCGCAAGCGCGCGGCCTACAAGGCGTTCTTCGAGGCCATGCCCTACTCGCCGCCCACCGGCCGGCGGCTCTACCGCGCGCTGCAGTTCGGGCAGACGGTCGACCTCATCCTCATGGACCAGCGCCAGTACCGCGCCGACCAGCCATGCAACGATGCGATCGCGCCGCCGTGCCCGGAGTTCCTTCAGCCGCGCGCGTTCCTCGGCCGCACGCAGATGGACTTCGTCAAGAGCCGGCTGGGCTCGTCGCAGGCCGCGTGGAAGGTCATGGCCAGCGAGCTGATGATGATGCCGCTCAAGCTGCCCGGCGATCGCTACGCGCGCTTCGACCCCTGGCACGGCTACGCCGGCGAGCGCGAGGAGCTGCTCGAGTTCATCCGCGCGAACCTGATCGCCGACGTCGTGTTCGTCACCGGCGACATCCACGTGTTCATCGCCGGCGACGTGCGCACGAACCTCGGGCTGGGGGAATCGGTCGCGGTCGAGTTCGTCGGCGGATCGATCTCCTCGCGCTCGATCGGCGAGGGCATCCCGGGAATCCTCAGGGGCAACGACCGCAACCCGTCGACCCCGTCCGCGTTCTTGGAAGGTCTGCGGCTCGTCAACCCGTGGACCGACCAGGCCGACCTCGACCACCACGGGTATGGCCGGGTCGTGGCGAACCAGCAGGGCCTCACCTGCGAGCTCGTACGCGTGCGGACGATCAAGAGCGAGTCGCGCGCGCGCCTGCCCTCGACGGCGTTCACGTACACGCTCTCGCGCGGCCAGAAGTCGATCAAGGGCGTCCACGGCCCGCCGGTCTGAACCGCCGCCGGCCCGCGTGGTCGTGCCTCACACGGTGACGACGACCTTGCCGCGAGCGTGCCCCTGCTGCAGATAGGCGGTATAGTTGCTAGAGCAACTATTTCCTCGAGGAGCCGAACCGTGAAGCTCGAAGGCATCCACCACATCACCGCCATCACCGGCGACGCCCCGCGCAACGTCGACTTCCACACGCGCGTGCTCGGCATGCGCATGGCGGCCAAGACGGTCAACCAGGACGACCCGTCCGTCTACCACCTCTTCTACGCCGACGAGCGCGGCCGCCCGGGCTCCGAGCTGACCTTCTTCGAGTACCCGGGCGCGCCCCGCGGGCGCGCCGGCGCGGGCATGGTCCACCGCGTCGTCTCGCGCGTGGCGAGCCCCGAGGCGCTCGACTTCTGGGCCGCGCGCCTGGGCGACGACGGGATCGCCACCGAGCGCGCCGGTGACACGCTGCGCTTCGCCGACCCCGAGGGCCTCGGCCACGAGCTCGTCGTGTCCGCCGCCGGCGACGAGCCGCTGGCCGCCGAGCACCCCGACATCCCGGCCGAGTTCGCGCTGCAGGGCTTCGAGGGCGTGCGCGCGCTGGCCGCCGCTCCGGAGGCCACCGCGGTCGTGCTCGAGCAGCTCATGGGCGCCGCGCGCGCCGGCGACGGCGCCTGGGAGGTGCGCGGCGAGCGCCGCGGCGGCACCTACGCGCTCGACCCGGCGCCGCCCGAGCGCGGGCTCCAGGGCGCGGGCACCGTCCACCACGTCGCCTTCGGCACGACGATCGCCGAGCACCCGCGCTGGTACGAGCGCCTGCGCTCGGCGGGCGTCCCCTCCTCGCCGATCATCGACCGCCACTACTTCCACTCGATCTACTTCCGCGAGCCCGGCGGCGTGCTCTTCGAGATCGCCGACGACGGGCCGGGCTTCACCGTCGACGTCCCGCTCGAGGAGCTGGGGTCGAAGGTCATCCTGCCACCGGCGCTCGAGCCGCGGCGCGCCGAGATCGAGGCGAACCTGACGCCGCTGCCCGACCCGCGCGCGGGCTGGGCGACGACGGGCCGCTGATACGCTGATCAGGCGATCGGCACGACGCCGGTCGCGTGGCAGCTGCTTGGGTCCCGCCCTTTCGTGCGGTTCGGGTCGGCCGTCATTCCCGAATCGTCCGCGGCCCCCTGCCGCAGAAGGAGCCTCACCGATGTCCATGCAGTCCTTCGCCGATCTCGGCGTGTCCGTGCCTGTGCGCGACGCGCTCGCCGAGCGCGGCATCCTCGAGCCGTTCGCGATCCAGCGCCTCGTCATCGCCGACGTCCTCGCCGGCCACGACGTCCTCGGCCAGTCGCCCACCGGCTCGGGCAAGACGCTCGCCTTCGCCGTCCCCGCCGTCGAGCGCACCGCGCCGTCGGCCGACCGCCCCGCCGTGCTCGTGCTCGCCCCGACGCGCGAACTGGCCACCCAGATCGTCGAGGAGACCCGCGCCGTCGCGGCCGCCCGCGCCCTGCGCGTCGCCCCGGTCTACGGCGGCGTCGGCCTCGAGGCGCAGGCGCGCCAGGCGCGCCGCGCCCACATCGTCGTCGCCACGCCGGGGCGCCTCGAGGACCTGCTCGCGCGCCGGGCCCTGAGCCTGGAGAACGTGCGCATGCTCGTCCTCGACGAGGCCGACCGGATGCTCGACATGGGCTTCCGCCCCGCCGTCGACCGGATCGTCGCCGCGTGCCCGCGCAAGCGCCAGACCCTGTTCTTCTCGGCCACGCTGGCCGGCGAGGCCGGGCGCGTGGCGGCCGTCTACACGCGCGACGCGCGCCGTCACGAGCACGACCCCGCGCCGAGCGCGACGACGTCGCCATCGAGCACCGCTTCATGGCCGTCGAGCGCGAGGAGCGGATCCGCGCGCTGATCGGCGAGCTCGCCGCCGAGCGCGACCGCGCGCTCGTCTTCGTGCGCACGAAGCGCGGCGCCGACCGGCTGGCCAAGCGCCTCGGCACCGCCGGCGTGGCCGCCGTGGCCATGCACGGCGACAAGACCCAGAAGCAGCGCGAGAAGGCGCTGCGGCGCTTCCAGGCCGGCGACGTCGACACGCTGATCGCCACCGACGTGGCCGCTCGCGGGATCGACGTCGACGGCATCTCGCACGTCATCAACTTCGACGCACCCGAGGACCGCGACTCCTACGTCCACCGCATCGGACGCACCGGCCGCGCCGGGCGCACCGGCGTCGGGATCACCTTCGTCGGCGCCGAGCAGGCAGCGGACGTCGGGCGGATCGCGCAGGACCTGCGGCTCGGGCGCGAGTTCTCGCGTACCGGCCTGGGCGCCGCCGAGTCGCCGCGCCCGGTCAGCCGCCCGGCACGACGTAGGCGGCGATCGCGATGAAGTGCGCGGCGGCCGCCGCGATGACGAACAGGTGGAAGATCTCGTGGAAGCCGAACACGGCCGGGCGCGGGTCCGGCCGGCGGCGCACGTAGACCACCGCGCCGGCGGTGTAGAGCAGGCCGCCGGCCACGAACAGCACCGCGGGCGCCGGGCCGGCGGTGCGGATGACCTCGGGCAGCAGGGCGAAGCCGACCCAGCCGAGGACGATGTAGAGGAACACGGCCAGGCGCTGCGGGCCCGTGATCCAGACGAGCTCGAGCACGACGCCGGCCGCGGCGCCCGCCCACACGACGCCGAGCACGAGCGCCGGCAGCAGACCGTCGAGTCCGAGCACGAGCACCGGCGTATAGGTCGCCGCGATGAGCACGAAGATCATCGAGTGGTCCAGCCGCCGCATCCACGGGCGCAGCGACGGGCGCCAGGCGATCCGGTGGTACAGGGCGCTGGCGCCGAACATGCCGGCCAGCGCGGCCGCGTAGATGCCGCCGACGGCCGCGGCGGTCCCCGACGGCGCGCTGAGAACGAGCACGACCCCGGCCACGAGCGCGGCGGCGAACGCCCACTGGTGGGAGACGCCGCGCAGGCGCGGCCGGCCGTCGGCGAACTTCTTCATCCACCTGGGATGATGGCGTAGGTGCCCAACCGTCGCGCCAGACTCGAGATCATCGCCCCGGCCGCCTCGCCCGAGGAGGCCGCGGCCGTCGTCGCCGCCGTCGAGCGATTCCTGCGCGACACCGCTCCGCCCCCCGCGCCCGCCCCGCCACAGCCCTCGCCATGGGTCCGCGCGGCGCGCCTGGAGGCCGTCTCGCGGGCGCCCGACGCCGGGCCGTAGCAGCACCTGACGGCGCCCCATCCGGGGAAAGATGGGGAATCCAATCGGGCTTTGGGTATATTCGACGGTTGACGGACGACCCCGCCACCCCCCTGGAGACGAAGAGCATGGAGCCATCCGCCCTCGACGGCAAGCGGAAGACCGCTGGGCGCCCCGGGTCCCTCGACAACCCCGAGGTCCACGAGAACGTCCCCGGCCACATCATCCCGATCCTCGAGCGCGAGTTCGAGGACTTCGAGACCGAGGCCGACAAGTTCCTCGACGGCGCCACGCCCGAGAACGAGTTCATCGGCTTCCGCCTCAAGCAGGGCGTCTACGGGCAGCGCCAACCGGGCGTGCAGATGGTCCGCGTGAAGCTGCCGTTCGGCGGGATCACCCCCGAGCAGATGGATGCCTTCGCCGAGGCCGTCGAGCTCTACGTGCCGCTCAACAAGGGCCACATCACGACGCGGCAGAACATCCAGATGCATCACGTGCCGCTGAACGTCGCGACCGACCTGCTGCGCACCCTGGCCCCGAGCGGGCTGTCCTCGCGCGAGGGCTGCGGCAACACCGTGCGCAACGTCACCGGCGACCCGTGGGCCGGGGTGTGCGAGGGCGAGGTGTTCGACCCGACCCCGTACGCCGGCGCCTACGTGCGCTACTTCGTGCGCCACCCCACCACGCAGCTCATGCCGCGCAAGGTGAAGACGGCCTTCGACGGCACCGACGAGGACCGTTCGATCACCGGCATCCACGACATCGCGTTCCTCGCCCGCGAGCGCGACGGCGTGCGCGGCTTCGAGCTTCGCGTCGGCGGCGGCACGGCGATCATGCCGCGCATCGCGCCGACCCTGTTCGACTTCGTCGAGGCCGACAACGGCGACTACCTCAAGTTCGCCGAGGCGGTCCTCCGCGTCTTCGACCGTCAGGACTGGCTGCGCGTCAACCGCGCCCGCGCCCGCATCAAGGTGCTCGTCGACAAGGTCGGCATCGACGAGGTGCGGCGGATGGTCGAGGAGGAGCTGACGGGCGACTGGGTCGACGAGCGCGACTTCACGCCCGACCCGCTGCTCTTCATCGACGACGAGGAGGCCGCCGCGCCCGAGCCGCCGGCCAGCCCGTCGAGCCCGAACGGCGACGTCTCGGAGTTCGAGCGCTTCCGCCGCAGCAACGTCGCCCCGCAGCGCCAGCAGGGCTTCAACACCGTCGAGGTCCACGTGCGCCGCGGCGACCTGACCCCCGAGCAGTTCCGCGGGCTCGGTCAGATCATGCGCGACTACACGGGCGGGTACGCGCGGACCACGGTGCAGCAGAACCTGGTCCTGCGGTGGGTGCGCGACGAGGCCGTCTACGACGTCTGGCAGCGTCTGCGCGCGCTCGACCTCGGCGAGCCCGGCGCCGACGAGGTCGGCGACGTGGTGAGCTGCCCCGGGACGGACAGCTGCAAGCTGGGCATCACGAGCTCGATGGGTCTCAATGCGGCGATTCGCGAGCGCGTGCAGGCGATGGACATCGAGGACCCGCTCACGCGGCGCGTCCACATCAAGATGAGCGGCTGCCCGAACGGCTGCAGCCAGCACCACATCGCCAACATCGGCTTCTACGGCGCGTCGATCAAGGTCGGCGAGCACACCATCCCGGCCTACATCGCCCACATCGGCGGCAACTACGAAGGCGGCGAGGTCGTCTACGGCTCGCGCCTGAAGGTCCGCCTGGCCGCCAAGCGCGTGCCCGAGGCCGTCGAGCGCTGGCTGCGCATGTACGAGGCCGAGCGCGACGAGGGCGAGCAGTTCAACGCCTTCGCCGAGCGCGTCGGCGCGGCCCGCTTCGAGGACGAGGTCCGCGAGCTGGCAATGCCGATCGAGTTCTCGCTGCAGAGCATGAACGACTTCATCGACTGGCAGCGCGACGCGCCCTTCGAGGTGCAGCGCGGCGAGGGCGAGTGCGCGGTCTGACGCGCGCGGGAGGCGACGGATGAGCACCACCGACGACAGGGCGGTCACGACGAGCGAGGTCCTCGCCGAGGCCGTCGAGCGCCATCACCCCAGTCTCGTGCTGCTGTGCTCCTTCCAGAAGGAGGAGTCGGTCCTGATCGACGAGCTCGTGCGGATCGCGCCCGACGCGCGCATCGTCACGATCGACACCGGCGTGCTGTTCCCCGAGACGCTCGCCACGTGGCGTGCCTTCGAGGAGCGCTTCGGCGTCAGCGTCGAGGTCTCCGAGGCGCGCGGGCCGTGGACCGCCTCCAACTGCTGCGGCGAGGCCAAGGTCGCCGCGCTCGAGTCGGCGCTCGCCGGCGAGGACGCGTGGATCACGGGCATCCGCCGCGAGCAGTCGCCGACCCGCGCCGACGCCAAGCCCGTCGAGTGGGACGAGAAGCGCTCGATGTGGAAGTTCAACCCGCTGGTCGAGTGGACCGAGAAGGACCTCTGGCGGCGGATTCACGAGCGCGACCTTCCGTACCACCCGCTGCACGACGAGGGCTACTCCTCGATCGGCTGCGCGCCGTGCACGGCGCCCGGCTCGGGCCGCGAGGGCCGCTGGGCGGGCAGCGCGAAGACGGAGTGCGGGCTGCACGTCTGATGGACCCGCTCGTCGTCCTCTTCGGCCTCGGGGTCGGGGTCCTCATCGGGCTGACCGGCATCGGCGGCGGCTCGCTCATGACGCCGTTGCTGATCCTCGTCATCGGGGTCAACCCGGTCGTGGCGATCGGGACCGACCTCGCCTACGGCGCGGTGACGAAGACCGTCGGCGGCTGGCGGCACCTGCGCAAGGGCACCGTCGACCTCGGCGTCTCCAAGTGGCTGGCCTTCGGCAGCGTGCCCGGCGCCATCGCCGGCGTGCTGCTCCTCGAGCGCCTGGACCTGAACGTCGACGTGCTGCTCGGCCTCGTGGCCGGCGCGCTGATGATCGTCTCGCTGGCCATCCTCGGCCGCGCCGTCTTCGCGCGCTCGCCGCGCGAGCGCGCCGAGGTCCCGCTGACGGCGCGCACCAAGGGCGGCGCGGTCGTCATCGGCGCGGTCCTCGGCATCGTCCTCGGGCTCACCTCGGTGGGCAGCGGCGCGCTCATCGGCCCCGCGCTCATCCTCCTCTTCGGCCTGACGCCGCGGCGCGTCGTGGGCACCGACGTCTTCCATGCGGCCATCCTGCTGTGGGCGGCGGGGATCGCGCACTGGGTCGGCGGCAACGTCGACCTCGGCCTGATGGCCACGATCCTGCTCGGCTCGGTGCCGGGCGTGTGGATCGGCACGGCGCTCGTCTCACACGTCCCCGTCGGCGTGCTGCGGCCGCTGCTCGGCTGCGTGCTGCTGGGCTCGGCCCTGGGCGTGGCCGTCAAGGCGGGCGCCCACCTCCCCGCCGGCGTGATCCTCGGCGTGCCGCTGGCCGCCGGGGCGGTCGTGTGGGGGCTGCACCGGATCAGAACTCGCGAACGCATGGAGCCGGCATGGGCACGTATGAACTGACTCATCTGCAGGCCCTCGAGGCCGAGGCCATCCACGTCATGCGCGAGGTCGCGGCCGAGTTCGAGCGCCCCGTGCTGCTGTTCAGCGGCGGCAAGGACTCGATCGTCCTCCTGCGCCTGGCCGAGAAGGCGTTCCGTCCCGGGCGCTTCCCGTTCCCGCTCATGCACGTGGACACGGGCCACAACTTCCCGGAGGTCATCAAGTTCCGCGACCGCCGCGTGGCCGAGCTCGGCGAGCGGCTGATCGTCGCCTCCGTCCAGGACTCGATCGACCAGGGCCGCGTCGTCGAGGAGAGCGGCCCGCGCGCCTCGCGCAACCGCCTGCAGACGACGACGCTGCTCGACGCGATCGAGGAGCACGGCTTCGACGCGGCCTTCGGCGGCGCACGCCGCGACGAGGAGCGCGCCCGGGCCAAGGAGCGGATCTTCTCCTTCCGCGACGACTTCGGCCAGTGGGATCCGCGCCGTCAGCGCCCCGAGCTGTGGAACCTGTACAACGGGCGCATCCGCAAGGGCGAGCACGTGCGCGTGTTCCCGCTCAGCAACTGGACCGAGCTCGACGTCTGGGAGTACATCGCCCAGGAGCGCCTCGAGGTCCCCTCGATCTACTTCGCCCACGAGCGCCAGGTGTTCCGGCGCGACGGCATGCTCTACGCCGTCTCGCCCCACGTCGAGCTCATCGACGGCGAGCAGCCGTTCAACGAGAGCGTGCGCTACCGCACGGTCGGCGACATGAGCTGCACCGGCGCGGTCGCCTCGCGCGCCGGAGCGCTCGCCGACGTCGTCGCCGAGATCGCCGCCACCACGATCACCGAGCGCGGCGAGACGCGCGCCGACGACCGTGTGAGCGAGGCGGCGATGGAGGACCGCAAGGTTGCCGGCTACTTCTAGGTTCAGCCGCAACGGCAACGGTGCCGGGCGCACGCGCTCGGGCCTGCTGCGCCTGGCCACGGCCGGGTCCGTCGACGACGGCAAGTCCACGCTGATCGGGCGCCTGCTGCACGACGCCAAGGCGATCCTCTCCGACCAGCTCGACGACCTGCACGGGCGCGACGGCATGCTCGACCTGTCGCGGCTCACCGACGGCCTGCGCGCCGAGCGCGAGCAGGGCATCACGATCGACGTCGCCTACCGCTACTTCGCGACCGCGAAGCGCTCGTTCATCCTCGCCGACACGCCGGGCCACGTGCAGTACACGCGCAACATGGTCACCGGCGCCTCGACCGCCGACCTGGCCATCGTGCTCGTCGATGCGCGCAACGGCGTCGTCGAGCAGACCAAGCGCCACGCCTTCATCGCCTCACTGCTCGGGATCCCGCACCTCGTCGTCGCCGTCAACAAGATGGACCTCGTCGACCACGACGAGGCGACCTTCGAGCGCATCTCGTCCGACTTCGGCCAGTTCGCCGAGCGCCTGCAGGTCCACGACGTCACGACGATCCCGATCAGCGCGCTGAACGGCGACAACGTCGTCGACCGCTCCGAGGCGATGGACTGGTACGACGGCCCGGCGCTGCTCGAGCACCTCGAGCAGGTCGAGATCGCCGCCGGCCGCAACCTCAGCGAGCTGCGCTTCCCGGTGCAGTACGTGATCCGCGACGCCGAGGGCGACTACCGCGGCTACGCGGGCCAGCTCGCGGGCGGGACGGTGCGCCCGGGCGACGAGGTCGTCGTGCTCCCCTACGAGCGGACGACGACGGTCGAGGCGATCGACACGCTGGACGGGCCGCTGGACGAGGCCTTCCCGCCGATGAGCGTCACGCTGCGCCTGGCCGACGACCTCGACATCTCGCGCGGCGATCTCATCTGCCACCCCGACGACCGCCCGACGCTCGAGCGCGAGCTGACGGCCGAGGTGTGCTGGATGGCCGAGGCGCCGCTGCGCCCGCGCGGGCGCTACGTCCTCAAGCACAACACGCACGCCGTGCCCGCGATCGTCGACGGCCTGCTCGACCGCGTCGAGATCCACACGCTCGACCGCGAGGACGGCCCGGCCGAGCTCGGCCTCAACGACATCGGCCGCGTGCGCCTGCGCACGGCGCGCCCGGTCGCCTTCGACCCCTACGCCCGCAACCGGGCGACGGGCTCGTTCATCCTCATCGACGAGGCCACGAACGAGACCGTGGGGGCGGGCATGATCGTGCCCACGCCGGCGAGCGCCTGACCGCAGATAGCCGGTTCTGCGGCAGCGTGGCCGTCCTGGCGTCGGATCCGTGATTCGATCCGGCCCGCCCGGCCGACCGCGGAGGGGTCACAGTGGCAGAGCCACGGGGCCCCGACGTGGTGGCGATCCGGCGCCGCGGGACGGCGTCAGGCGGGCGCGGGTCGTGGGACCGACTATCTGACCTCAGGGACGCCCGAGGGTCGACCCCTAGGGACGATTCCCGATGGTCGGCGGCCGCCTGCTCCGGCACGCTGACGGTCATGGAGCAGCCCGACGACACCACGCCCGCCGGAACCCCCGAGCCCGGCGACCCCACCACCCAGCCGACCACTCCCCAGCGTCCGTCGGACGAGCCCCCTGGCGGCGACCCGCCGGGAGGCGACCCCCCGCACGACGGCGCCGACGGCGGCGCGGCCGAGCCCGATCGGCCGCGCCGCCTGTTCCGCTCGAAGGACGAGCGCATGATCGCCGGCGTCGCCGGCGGCCTGGGCGAGTACTTCGGGATCGACCCCGTCATCGTCCGCGTCATCGCCGTCGTGCTCGTCTTCGCGGGCGGCGCCGGCCTGCTGCTCTACCTGGCGGCCTGGCTGCTCGTGCCCGAGCAGGGCCAGGACCCCGACGAGCGCCGGCCCGGCCTGCTGGCCACGGTCGCCGGCGGCGTGGCGCTCGTCTGCGCCCTGGGGGCGCTGCTGCCCTTTTGGGGTGGCCCGTTCGGCGGTGATTGGGGCTTCGGCGGAGCGTTCCTGTTCTTCACCGTCGTCGGCGTGGCGGGCCTGGTCGTCTGGCGGCTGGCTACCGGCGAGCGGCCGCTCGGCGGAGGAGCACGCGAGACGCTGCGCCGGGCGGGCCTCGGCGTCGCCCTGCTCGCCGTCAGCGGCCTGCTCGCCTTCGGGGGCGCCTGGGCGACCGCGTCGGGCGGCGGCACCGTCGTCGCGGCGATCGTCATCGTCGCCGGGCTCTGGCTCGTCGCCGGGGCGTTCCTGGGCGGCGCCCGCTGGCTGATCCTGCCCGCGATCGCGCTGGCGCTGCCCGCCGGCGTGGTCTCGGCCGCCGACATCGACGCCCGCGGCGGCATCGGCGAGCGGGAGTACCGCCCCGCCACGCCCGAGAGCGTGCGCACGAGCTACGAGGTCGGCGTCGGGCGCATCGTCATCGACCTGCGCGACGTCGACCTGTCCGCCGGCGACCACCGCATGAAGGTCGACGTGGGCATGGGCGAGGCGTGGATCGTCGTCCCCGAGAACGTCTGCGTCACGAGCCGGGCCACGGCCGGCGCGGGCCAGATCGACGTCTTCGACCGCGGCTCCGGCGGCATCGACGTCGACTGGGAGGACGTCCGCCGCGCCCCGTCCGGCACGCCGCGCCTGGTCCTCGACGGCCACCTCGGCGTCGGGTTGCTGGCCGTCACCCACGACGACCCCGACCTCGACCACCACGACGACTTCGGGCCGGACAGAGGCGACGTCACCGGCAATTCGGCCTGCATCGGGGGCTCACGTGGCTAGGCGCCCCGACCCCACCTCGCTCGTCGCCGGCATCGTGATCGCCCTCTTCGGGGCGATCCTGATGCTCGACACGACCGACGTCATCGACCTCCGGCTGGCCGCGCTCGCGCCGATCGCCTTCGCGGTCGCCGGGGCGGTGCTGCTGGCCAGCGGGCTCAGTCGTCGCGACTGAGCCGCGCTGCGATCATGGCCGCCGACATGGCCACGCGCCCCCAGCCCGCCCTGCGCCGCGACGCGAGCCATCGCGTCCTCGGCGGCGTGTGCGCCGGCATCGGGCGCCAGCTCGGCGTCGATCCGCTGATCGTCCGCGTCGCCTTCATCGCGGGCGCGTTCGCGGGCGGCATCGGGATCGTGCTGTACGTCGCGGCGTGGGCGCTCATCCCGCTCGGCGACGCGCCGGCCCGCACGCAGCGCCTGCGCGCCGGGCGCGGGACGGTCGAGGTCACCTCCGGCGTGGCGCTGCTCGCCGTGAGCGCGCTGCTCACCTTCCGCGAGCTGGGGATCTGGGTCTCGGACGCGATCGTCTGGCCGGTCGTGCTCGTCGCCGCGGGCGCCGCGCTGCTGTGGCGCCAGTCCTCGGCGACGCCGGCCGCGCTGCGCGCGCCTGACTCCACTGACGTGCGCGCGGCGCCCCGCCCCGCGCACAGGCGCAGGCCCGCGCGGCTGCTCGAAGGCGGGCTGTCGGCGCGCACGGCCAAGCTCGCCTGGCACGTCACGCTCGGTGCCGGCCTGGTCATCGCCGCCGGCCTCGTCTTCCTGCGCGCCACGAACGCGCTCAGCACGGCCCGCGACGTCGTGCTCTCCGTGCTCGTCGTCGCCGTCGTGCTCGGCGTGATCTTCGCCCCCTGGATCCTGCGCCTCGTCCGCACGCTGACCGACGAGCGCACCGAGCGCGTGCGCTCGCAGGAGCGCGCCGAGATGGCCGCGCACCTGCACGACTCCGTCCTGCAGACGCTCGCACTCGTCCAGCAGCGCTCGGAGGACCCGCGCGCGGTGGCCGCGCTGGCGCGCCGCCAGGAGCGCGAGCTGCGCGCCTGGCTGTCGCGGCGGGCGCCGAGCGCGGACGAGCCGCCGCGGCTGGCGAGCGCGCTCGAGACCGCGGCGAGCGAGGTCGAGCGCGACCACGGCGTGACCGTCGACGTCGTGGCCGTCGGTGATGCCGACCTCGACGAGCGCGGGGCCGCGCTCGTGGCCGCCGCGCGCGAGGCGATGGTCAACGCCGCGAAGTTCGGCGGCGGCTCGGCCGTCGACGTCTACGCCGAGGCGCTCGACGGCGACCTGCAGGTCTTCGTACGCGACCGCGGGCCGGGCTTCCGCCCGGCCGACGTGCCCGCCGACCGCCGCGGCGTGCGCGAGTCGATCGTCGGCCGCATGGCCCGCCACGGCGGCCGCGCGGAGATCCACTCGGCGCCCGACGCGGGCACCGAGGTCGAGCTCACGATGCCCCGGAGCGAGGCATGAGCGGCCCGCGCGTCCTGATCGTCGACGACCACCAGCTCTTCCGCTCCGGCGTCCGCGCCGAGCTCGAGGGGTTGCTGGAGATCGCCGGCGACGTGGCCACCGTCGACGAGGCCGAGGCGGCGATCGCGCAGGAGCGTCCCGACGTCGTCCTGCTCGACGTGCACATGCCCGACGGCGGCGGCGTCGAGGTCATCCGCCGCGCGGCCGCCGTGGGCGACCCGCCGCGCTTCCTGGCCCTGTCGGTCTCCGACGCCGCCGAGGACGTGATCGCCGTCATCCGGGCCGGCGCGCGCGGCTACGTGACGAAGTCGATCTCCGGCCCCGACCTCGCCGACGCGGTGCGCCGCGTGCACGACGGCGACGCCGTCTTCTCGCCGCGGCTGGCCGGCTTCGTGCTCGACGCCTTCGCGGGCGCGCCGCCGCCGGCAGCGGAGGCGGGCGGCGACGCCGAGCTCGACGGGCTCACCCCGCGCGAGCGCGAGGTGCTGCGCCACCTGGCGCGCGGCTATCTCTACAAGGAGATCGCGCTGCGGCTCGGGATCTCGGCCAAGACGGTCGAGGCCCACGTGTCGGCGGTGCTGCGCAAGCTGCAGCTCTCCAACCGTCACGAGCTGTCGCGCTGGGCCGTCGAGCGCCGGCTCGTCGAGTAGCCCCTAGGGGAACGCGACCGCCGACGACGGGGCGCCGAGGCGCAGGGCGATCGTCGTCCCGCGCCCGCGCTCGCTGTGCACGCGGACATCGCCGCCGTGCGCCTCGGCGATCGCCTTGACGATCGACAGGCCGAGCCCTGTGCCGACGGGCGCGCCGGCGTCAGCCCCGCGCGCGAAGCGCTCGAACACGCGCGGCAGGTCCTCGGCGGCGATCCCGCGCCCCTCGTCGGCCACCTCGACGACGGCGCGGCCATTGCGGACGAGCACCGCGATCGCGATCCGCTGGCCCGGCTCGGTCGCGTGAACGGCGTTCTCCACGAGCGCCTCGACCGCGTCGCGGAGGCGCTCCTCGTCACCCCAGGCGACCACCGGCCCGGAGGCGTCGGCGACGACCTCTCGCCCGCTCGCTGCACTCCAGCGGGCGGCGACCGTCCGGACGAGCGCGTCGAGCCGCACGGGCGCGATCAGCTGGGCGTCGTCGCCCGGTGCGCTGCCCAGCATGAGCAGCTGGTTCGAGATCCGCGAGAGGCGGCGCAGCTCATCGAGCAGGACCGCCGCGTCGGCGGGATCGGCGGAGCCGCGCTCGAGCCCGTCGAGTACCAGCTCCGCGTGCCCTTGGGCGATGGTCAGCGGGGTGCGCAGCGTATGGGCCGCGTCGCGCATGAACTCCCGCTCGCGGTCGGCGATGCGCCGCTGCTCGTCGACCGCGTCCTGGCGGCGGCGCACGTGCCACACCATGCCGAGGAAGACACAGGCCATGAGCGGGATCTCCGACAGCTCGGCGCCGTTCTCCGTGTCGCCCAGCCCGCCGGGCCGCAGCATCGCGACGGTCGTCACCGCCATGACCGCGATCAGCGCGACGCCGGTCTCGGTGGGCGTCCAGCGCCGGAATCCGTACAGGAAGGTCAGCGTGATCCAGATCCAGTGGAACGGGACCGTCTGCCACGACGGGAAGGCGAGCATGGCCAGCGCGCAGCCCAGGCAGAAGGCCGCCCAGACGAGCTCGTTTCGCCGTTCAGGCGTCAAGGACATAGCCGCGGTTGCGGACCGTGTGGATCAGGCCGCGCCCGAGCTTGTCGCGCAGGCGGTGGACGTAGACGTCCACCACGTTGGTGCCCGGGTCGAAGTCCATCTCCCAGACGTCGGCGAGCAGCGTCTCGCGGCTGCACGGGCGGCCGGGGCGGGTCATCAGGTGGCGCAGGACGCCGCACTCGCGCTCCGACAGCGGGATCGCGCCGCCTCCGGCGTCCACCGTCCGGCGCACGAGGTCGAGCGTGAGCCGGCCGACGCGCAGGTGGCGCTCCTCCGTCGCCGGCGCCGCCCGGCGCAGGTGGGCGCCGATGCGGGCCACGAGCTCGGCGAGCTCGAACGGCTTGGGTACGAAGTCGCACGCCCCGAGCTCGAGGCAGCGCACCTTGACGTCGAGGTCGCTCGCCGCCGACAGGACGAGCACGCGGCGCCCGGGCTGGGCCCGCATGACCTGGCGCAGGATCACGAGGCCGTTGCACCCGCTCATGCGCAGGTCGAGGACGATCAGCTCGTGACCGCCCTCGAGCGCGGCCTCGAGGCCGTGCTCGCCGCCGAGCGCGATGTCGACCGCGAATCCGCGGGCGGAGAGCGCGCGGGCCACGAAGCTCGCGACGTTCGGCTCGTCGTCGATGACCAGGATGCGTCCCGACGGCGCGGTCCCGGGCGCTGCTGCGGCGGCACTGCTCTGCATGTGCCCATGAAGGCGACCGCGCGGGCGCCCGTCAACCGGGCATCGTGCAACCGTGCATGCGCCAACTCGCACGAATGACCCTGTTCATGAACGCCACGTGACAGCGGGATGACAGCGCGCTGAAGGTCCGTGACGCCGGCCCTCGCGATCCGCATCCTGCCGGCTGTCCGTCAAGCGAATGGGGGTTGGAATGGACACCAGGCGAATCGCAGGCGCAGCGCTCGCGACGGCCGCGGCCGTCGCGGTGGCGGCGCTCGGACTCGCACCCGGAGCGACGCATGACGCGGGGCACGAGGCCCACGCGCAGGCGCCGGCGCAGGCCCATCAGGGCAAGCTGCGCACCTACTACATCGCCGCCGACGACGTGCGGTGGGATTACGCGCCACAGCGGCGCAACCTGATCACGGGCGAGCCGTTCACCGAGGACGAGAACGTCTTCGTGGAGCGCGGCCCACAGCGGATCGGCAGCGCGTACCGCAAGACGCTGTACCGCGAGTACACGGACGGCTCGTTCGGCCGCCTGAAGCCCCGGCCGGCCGAGTGGCAGCACCTCGGGGCGCTCGGGCCCGTCATCCGGGCCGAGGTGGGCGACACGATCAAGGTCGTCTTCCGCAACAACGCCTCGCGCCCGTACAGCGTGCACCCGCACGGCGTGTTCTACGGGAAGGAGGGCGAGGGAGCGCCGTACAACGACGGCACCGCGGGCGCCGCCAAGCACGACGACGCGGTCCCTCCGGGTGACACGCACGTGTACACCTGGCAGGTGCCGCAACGGGCCGGGCCGGGCGCGCACGACGGCAGCTCGGTCATGTGGATGTACCACTCTCACACCGACGAGGTGCGCGACACGAACTCCGGCTTGATGGGCCCGATGATCATCACCGCGGCCGGCCAGGCGCGCCCCGACGGCTCACCGGTCGACGTCGATCGCGAGTTCGTCGCGCTGTACGACGTGATGGACGAGAACCAGAGCCATCACCTCGAGGCGAACATCGCGGGCCTCTCGGACGCCGAGGGCGTCGACCCCGAGGACGAGGGCTTCGAGGAGAGCAACCTCATGCACTCGATCAACGGCTACGTGTTCGGCAACGGGCCGGCGGGGACCACCGACGCCGCCCCGGCCTTCCGCGCGCGCCGCGGCGAGCGCATCCGCTGGTACCTGATGGGCATGGGGACGGAGGTCGACCTCCACACCCCGCACTGGCACGGGCAGACCGCGACGGTGATGGGCATGCGCACCGATGTCGCCCAGCTACTGCCCGGCGGGATGCAGACGGCCGACATGGTGGCCGACGATCCCGGCGTGTGGCTTTTCCACTGCCACGTCAACGACCACATCTCGGCCGGCATGCAGACCCGGTACGTCGTGACCCCGTAGCGACGTCCTGCCCGGTGTCGGGGCGCGCGGGCGGGGGTGGGGCCCCGCCCGCTCACCGGGGAAAGGGTGGCCGCCTGCGCCGTTGGTGGGGGCGATGTGCACCGGTTGTCGCACGACGCAGGCGGCCTGCACGGGAAAGCGTTCGCGACGGTGCGTGTGTGAGTGCTCCAACGCAGGGTTGGGCGGGAACTTGCGGTGATCGGGGCGGCGGGTTTCGCGGCGCGTCCAGCGAATAGGCTCCACAGGCGATGTTCGGCAAGGTCCTGGTCGCCAACCGCGGTGAGATCGCCGTGCGCATCATGCGCGCCCTCGAGGAGCTCGGCGTCGCCTCCGTCGGCGTGTACTCAGAGCTCGACCGCGACGCGCTGCACGTGCGGCGCGCCGACGAGGCCTACCTGCTCGGCGGCCCGACGGCGGCCGAGAGCTACCTGAACGTCGAGCGGATCCTCGAGGTCGTCCGCGAGTCGGGCGCCGAGGCCGTCCATCCCGGCTACGGCTTCCTGGCCGAGAACGCCGGCTTCGCGCGCACCTGCGCCGACGCCGGGGTCGTCTTCATCGGGCCGCCCGCCGAGGCGATCGAGGCGATGGGATCGAAGACCCGCGCCCGCGAGCTCATGCGCGACGCGGGCGTTCCGATCGTCCCCGGGACGACCGAGCCGGTCGCCGACCTCGACGCCGCCCGCGCGGCCATCGAGGGCGGGATCGGCTACCCCGTCGCGGTCAAGGCTGCGGGCGGGGGCGGCGGCAAGGGCTTCCGCGTCGCGCTGTCCGCGGACGAGCTGCAGGACGCCTTCGAGGGCGCCGCCCGCGAGGGCGAGAAGTTCTTCTCGGACGCGACCGTGTACCTCGAGCGCTACCTCCCCGACCCGCGCCACGTCGAGGTCCAGGTGCTCGCCGACGGGCACGGCACGACGATCCACCTCGGCGAGCGCGACTGCTCGATCCAGCGCCGCCACCAGAAGCTGATCGAGGAGTCGCCGGCGCCGCCGTGGGTCGTCGACGACGACCTGCGCGAGCGCATCGGCCGGATCGCCGTCGACGCCGCCGAAGCCGTGGGCTACCGCGGCGCGGGGACGGTCGAGGGCCTGCTCGCCGACGGGGAGTACTTCTTCCTGGAGATGAACACGCGGGTGCAGGTCGAGCACTGCGTCACCGAGATGACGACGGGCGTCGACATCGTCAAGGAGGGCATCCGCGTCGCCGCCGGCGAGCCGCTGTCGCTCGGCCAGGACGAGGTCGCCCTGCGCGGTCACGCGATCGAGTGCCGCATCAACGCCGAGAACGCCGCCCTGCGCTTCGCCCCCGCGCCCGGGCGGATCGGCGCCTACCGCGAGCCGTCCGGGCCCGGCGTGCGGGTCGACTCGGGCGTCGGCCCGGGCAGCGAGGTCAGCCCGATGTACGACCCGATGGTGGCCAAGCTCATCGTCTGGGACGCCGACCGCGAGCAGGCGACGCGGCGGATGCTGCGCGCGCTGGCCGAGTACGAGATCGAGGGCCTCACGACGCTCCTGCCGTTCCACCGCGCGCTGCTGGCCACGGAGCAGTGGGCGCGCGGCGAGACGTGCCGCGACCTGCTCGAGGACGCCGCCTGGCTGGAGGCCGTCGAGGCCGAGCCCACCGCGCGCGGCGCCGGCGACGGCGAGGACGCGCCGACGGTCGAGCAGGCCTACACGGTCGAGGTCTCGGGCCGGCGCTTCGACGTCAGGGTCATCGGGCCGCCGGCGCCCGCGGCCGCCAACGGCGCCGGGCCTGCTCCCGCCGGGAGCGCGGCGCGCCCACGCCCGCGCCGCGCCGAGCGCTCCGGCGGCGGGGGCGGCGGGGGCGGGGACACGCTCGTCTCGCCGCTCCAGGGCAACGTCTTCAAGGTGCTCGTCGAGGCCGGCGCGGAGGTCGAGGAGGGCGCGCTCGTGTGCGTCATCGAGGCGATGAAGATGGAGAACGAGATCACCGCCCACAAGGCGGGCGTGATCACCGAGCTTCCGATCAGCGAGGGCGCCGCGGTCGCCTCGGGCGACACGCTGGCCGTGATCTCGGCGCCGGGCGGCTAGGCCGCGTCGTCGAGGCCCGCCTCGACGAGCGCCGTGCGCAGCGCCCGCGACGCGTAGAAGACGCGGCTGTGGACGGTGCCCTCGGGCACGCCGAGGCGTTCGGCGACCTCGGCCACGGGCCGGTCCTGCAGCGCGACCTCGACGAGCACCTGGCGATGGTGCGGGGCCAGCCGGCCGAGCGCCTGCTCGACGTGCAGCCCGAGCAGCGCGCGCTCGAAGCCGCGGTCCAGCGCGCCGCCGTCGTCCGCGCGCGGCTCGCAGGCGACGATCGGCGGGCGCACGGCGCGGGCGCGTTCGGCGTCGCAGAGCACGTTGCGGCAGATCGCGAACAGCCACGCGCGCATCGAGCCGCGCGCCGGGTCGAAGCGCTCGCGCGCCCGCCAGGCACGCACGAACGTCTCCTGGACGACGTCCTCGGCCATGCCGTGGTCGCGCAGGGCGCGGCGGGCGAATCCGCCCAGCTCGCCGGCGTGCGCCTCCCAGGCGGCCTGGACGTCGGCCTCGTCCACGAGGCCCGGGGGCGCCGGGGCGGCGGTCGGCACGCGGCTCATCGATCTCTTCGACGCCTGCGCGGCGCCCAACCTTCCCGGATGAAGATCGCCCGGGCGCCGTGCGTACGCGTGCTGGGAGAAGGTGCCGCGGAGGCCGGCGGGCAGCCTGGCCCGCCGGCTCCCGTGAACGGTCACTCGTAGACGACGAGGTCCGGCGGGGGCTGCATGGCGAGGACGCTGCGCGGCGACATGAGCCCGACGTCCTCCTCGTAGAAGAGCTTGTAGCCGTCGTGGAAGTCGGTGCCGTCGGTCGTGAACTCGCGGTACTTGGCCAGCTTGTTGGCGCGATCGCCGAAGCCGTCGACGTTCATGGTGATGGCCAGGCCCGGCCGCGCGAGCACGCGGGCCTTGTCGCTGATCATGTCGGCCGTGAACTGGTGGACCACGAACAGCTTCTCGGGCAGCTCGTGGTCGCGCACGATCGCCGCCACGTGACGCGAGACCTGGTTGACCTTGGCCGCCGTCACCGACCCGATGACGGTGCCCGGCTGGGCGCCCGGCGTGTGCCACTCGGGGTCGAGCGCGATCCCCACGTCGGGCTCGCGCAGCCAGCGGTCGAGGTGGCGGACCTCGTCGAGGAAGTCGGCGTGGCCGGGCTGGATGTCGAGCACGAGCAGCGCCTTCGCGCGTCGCGCCGCGGCCAGGTAGCGGCCGATGACCGCGTCGCTCTGGCGCGTGCGGTAGGTGCCGTCCTCGCCCGGGTGCGCGTTGGCCACCGTGGCGATCAGCTCCATGGCGGGCAGCACGGGGCGCGTCTTCTTGACGTACGGACGCGCCTGCCGGCGCAGCCGGCGCCCGGCCTTGTCGGGCGACCCGATCCCCAGGGCGCCGAGCTCGGCGCTCTGCGGAGCGCCGTAGTACGCGACCACGCGGAAGTCGGGGAAGATCCGCCGCCCGCCGCGCGGCAGCTCGACCGGCTGGGGCACCTGCGCGGCCGCCTGCGCCGGGGAGCCGTCGCTCGCCGTGCGCTGCGGATCGCCGCCTCCGGCGCCCGCGATGGCGCCCCCGAGGGCCGCGATGAGCGCGACGATGCACAGCGCGCCGAGCCGGCGACGACGGTAGACAGCCGTGGACTCCTCCATCCGGGACGGCACTCTAGGCTGAAGTCGTGCCCAGCACCTGGACGGCCGAAGCACACGAGCACGAGACCGTCGCGCGGCTGATGGGCGCCTTCCGCGACCACCTGGGCCTCACCGAGCCCTCCGACGACGACCTGCAGGCGAGCGTCGGGCGCCTGCTCGAGGATTCCTCGACGGAGTTCCTGCTCGGCGCCCCGGAACCCGGTGCGCCGGCCGGCGGCGTCGTGCAGTTGCGCTTCCGCTACGGCGTCTGGCGCACCGGCGGCGACTGCCTGCTCGAGGACCTGTTCGTGGCGTCCCCGGCCCGCGGCGCCGGGCTGGGACGCGCGCTCGTGCAGGCCTCGATCGATCGCGCGCGGGTGCGCGGGTGCCGGCGCATCGAGCTCGACGTCAACGAGCGCAACGAGGCGGCGCTGGCGCTCTACGGCTCGTTCGGCTTCAGCGCGACGGCGAACGGTTACGGCGGACGCGACCTCTACATGCGCCTGCACATCGACTGACCGGCCCGGTCATGAGCTGTGCTCGAGGTGGCGCAGGCTCTCGGGATGCGCCCGCAGCCAGTCGCGGACCGGGACCGGCGCATGGCCGGTGAGCGTTTCGACGTCCTCGGTGACGACCTCGAGCTCGCCCGCGGCGATCGCCGTGTACGTCGAGATCCAGCCCTCGATCTGCCAGTCGGCCGCCTCGCTGGAGCGGCGTGACTCCCGCGCCTCGTCGACGGTCTCGTTCTCGAACTGGATCTGGCGATTCAGCACGCGCGACAGCTCGGCGGCGACGTCGGTCATCGTCACGAGCTCGGGCCCGGTCGCGGTGTACGTCCGGCCCGCGTGGCCGTCGTGCGTGAGCACGGCGGTCAGCGCGTCGGCGATGTCGTCGCGCGCCACGGGCGCGAAGCGCCCGTCGCCCGCCGGCCCGCGGATGACGCCGTCCGGGCCGCACAGCAGCGGCAGGAAGTCGAGGTACAGGCTGTCGCGCACGAACGTGAAGTCCAGGCTCGAGGCGCGGATGTAGGCCTCGGCGTGGAAGTGGTCGCGCGCGAAGGTGAAGGTCGAGTCCTCCGCGGCGCCGAGGAACGACGTGTAGACGATCCGCGACACGCCGGCGGCCGCCGCCGCGTCGATCGCCGTGCGGTGCAGGCGCCCGCGGTCCTCGGTCTCCTCGGCGGAGACGAGCAGGAGCGTGCCGACGCCCTCGAGCGCGCTGCGCATCGACTCGGTGTCGTGGTAGCCCGCGACCTGCACGACCTCGGCGTCCTCGTCGGCGACGCGCGATGGGTCGCGGACGATCAGCCGCCGCGTGACGCCGTCACGCGCCAGGCGCTCGGCCACGCGGCTGCCGAGCCCGCCCGTCGCCCCCGTGATCCCGATCCGCTCGTCAGCCATGGCGCGGCATTCTGGCAGGCGCCCGCACGGCGTCTCAGCCGGGCGCCGGGGTGGCCATCAGCTCGACGCGATGGCCGGCCGGCGAACGCACGAAGGCGCGTGGCGTGTGCCAGTGCGGGGGGTGTGGATCGAGCACGTGGCCGGCGTCCTCGAGCGCCGCGGCGGCGGCCTCGTAGTCGTCGACGACGACGGCGACGTGGCCGCGCGGCATGACGACCGGGTCCTCGGCGTGGAGCAGGTGGATCTGGGTGCCGTGACGGCTGATCCAGGTCGCCACGTCGCGCAGCGCCGGCGGCGGGTCGGTCTCGGCGAAGCCGAGCAACGCCCAGAACGCGACCTCGCGTTCGACGTCGGCGCGTCGCGTCTCGAGCGACACGTGCTGCAGGGTCACGAGCGGCCTCCCATCTGCGCGAGGTTCTCCTCGTGGATCTTGCGTTGCGCGCTCGTGCGCCGGGCGAGCGGGATCGGGGCCTTCGGGTCCGGCAGCGCGCGCAGGTAGGCCTCGTCCTCGCGCAGGATGGCCAGCGCGCGCTGCGGATCGATCGGCCGCCCGTGGCCGGGGACGACCCACGTCGCGCGCTCGACGTGGGGCGCCAGGCGCGCGAGCGTCGCCAGGTAGGCGTCGCGGTCGCCGCGCTCGCTCAGCCACGGGATCTCGACGGGCGAGAGGTAGTCGCCGCACACGAGCACCCGGGCCCACGGGATCCAGACGGCCATGCCGTCCTCGGTGTGGCCGTCCGCGGGCAGGATCTCGAGCTCGGCGTCGCCGATCTCGACGTGGCCGGGCACGGGCAGCGCCTGGACCTGGCCGAGCGACAGCGGCCCGGGGCGCTCGACGTACCACTCGTCGTCGAAGTCGCGCAGAGACCGCTGCGCCTCGCCGGGATGGGCGCGCATGCGCGCCGCGCTCGTCTCCGCGACGCCCAGGGCGGCGTCGGCGAAGGCGTAGCGGCCGAGCAGGTGGTCCCAGTCGGCGTGCGTGGCGAGCAGGCCCGACAGCGTCCAGCCCGCCTGGGCGAGCAGCGCGGGCAGCGTGTCGAGCTCCTCCTGGAGCACGGGCGAGTCGATCACGAAGCACTCGCCGGCGCCCGCCTCGGCCGCCTCGGGATGCGCGCGGTGGACGACCGTGCACGACGTCTGCCAGATGCCGCTGCGGGCGACGATCACGTCAGCGTGGACGCTGACGACCTGCACGGCCCCTCAGACCCCGAGCAGCTTGGCCGCCTCGACGAGGTTCTTGACCTCGGCGGTCGGCTTCTTCTGGCCCGCCTCGAGCTCCTCGCCGTGGCGGTTGACCCAGATCACGGGGACCTTCTGCTTGAGGCACGGCTCGACGTCGTGGTAGTAGCTCGCCGCGACGTGGACCCAGCCCTTCTTGCCGCCGATGCGCCGCGCGCACTCGGTGAAGTGGGCGGGATCGGGCTTGTAGGAGCGGACCTGCTGCGCGGTGACCACGAGATCGAAGTCGTGCGGGATGTGGCGGCGCGTGAGGCCCAGCAGCTTGTCGTCGATGTTCGAGATCAGGCCGAGCTGGTACTTCGTGCCGAGCTTCTTGATCGTCGGGTTGGACTCCTTGAACGGCGGCCAGCGCTGGACGGAGTCGGGCAGGAAGCCCGAGCGCGAGGGCTCGAGCGGCCAGCCGATGTCCTTGGCGATGCGCACGGCGACACGGCGCAGGACCTCGGCGTAGAGCTCGTACGAGCCGCTCTCGATCTCCCGCTCGTACTGGTTGAAGCGCGAGGTGATCTCCTGCGGGTCGTCGATCGTGAAGCCGTCCTTGGCCGCCTCACGGCGGAAGGCGTCGTACACGCCCGACTCCCAGTCGATGAGCGTGCCGTAGACGTCGAAGGTGACGAAGTTGACCTTGGAGGGAAGGGGCATCCGAGCCGGGCATTCTGCCATTTGGCAGGTCTCGGGTGCGGTGACGGGGGTCGGGCTACCCTGTGGCGCATGGCCGCCGACACCATCTCCTTCGCCCGCGGGGCGCCGTCCCTGGACATCGTCGACGTCGAGGGGCTGAAGGCCGCCGCCGCGCGCGCCTTCGACAACGACCCCGGCGGGACGACCGCCTACGGCACGTCGATCGGCTACGCGCCGCTGCGCCAGTGGATCGCCGAGCAGCACGGCGTCGAGCCCGGCCAGGTCATCGTCACCAACGGCTCGATGCAGGCCGACGCGTTCCTGTTCGACCAGCTCGTCGATCCCGGCGACGCCGTCGTCGTCGAGCGGCCGACCTACGACCGCACGCTGCTCGGGCTGCGCGAGCGCGGCGCCGACATCCGCCCGATCGAGCTCGAGCCCGACGGCATCGACGTCGAGGGCGTCGGGCGCCTGCTCGAGAGCGGCGTCGCGGTCAAGCTCGCCCACGTCATCCCGAACTTCCAGAACCCGGCCGGCTACACGCTCTCGCGGCCCAAGCGCGACGCGCTGCTGGCGCTGGCACGCGAGTCGGGCATGATCATCTTCGAGGACGACCCGTACGTGTCGATCCGCTTCAGCGGCGACCCGCTGCCGACGATGCTGTCGCTCGACCGCGACGACGCCGTCGTCTACGCGTCCTCGTTCTCCAAGACCGTCTGCCCGGGCATCCGCGTCGGCTACCTCGTCGGCCCCGCCGAGACGATCGGCGCGATCGCCAAGCGCGCGACGAACACGTACATCAGCCCGAACATGGTCGCCCAGTCGATCGTGCACGAGTTCTGCGTCAGCGGCGCGATCCGCGAGTCGATCGAGACGGTGCGCAACGCGCTGCGCGACCGCGTGGCGGCGCTGACCACGGCGCTCGAGCGCGACCTCCCCGAGGCGCACTTCGTCGCGCCGGAGGGCGGCTACTTCATGTGGGTCGAGCTGCCCGAGGGCGTCGACGTCGACGCGCTGTTCTCGGCCGCCGGCGAGCGCGGCGTGACCTTCGTCAAGGGCACGGACTTCCTGCTCGACGGGGGACGCAACACGCTGCGCCTGGCCTACTCGGGCGTCACGCCCGAGCAGATCGACGAGGGCATCTCGCGCCTCGCCGAGGCCTTCCGCTCGCTGACCGGCACGCCCGCGGCCGCCTGAGCCGCGGGCGGGCGCTCAGCGGCCGTAGCGGTCGCGCGAGAGGACGAGCTGCTCGGGCAGGGCGACGCGCGGCTCGGGCGAGGGGTCGGCGACGACCGACACCGTCTCGGCCACGGTGGCGTCGACGGTGAGCTTCTCGCCGCCGGCGTCGACGACGACCTCGGAGTCGTCGGAGGACTCCACCGTGCCGTCGAGGCCGGGCTCCAGGCCGCTGCGCTTCAGGTAGTGCAGCAGCTCCTCGGCCTCGTTCTCGAAGCGCAGGACGGTGATCGTGGCGCCGACCTCGACGTCGGCCAGCGGCACGCCCTGGACGCGCGACCCGGCCCGGATCGGGTGGCCGTGCGGGCAGGTCTTGGCATCCCCGATGGCCGCGAGCATGCGCTCCTCGAGCACGGGCGACATCGCGTGCTCCAGGCGCTCGGCCTCCTCGTGGACCTCGTCCCACGGCACGCCGAGGATGTCGGTCAGGAAGCGCTCGATGAGCCGGTGGCGGCGGACGATCCCCTCGGCGTGCTCGGCCCCGGAGGCGGTGAAGGAGATCGACTTGTCGGCGGCGCGGGTGATGTACGCGTCGCGCTCCAGGCGGCCGATCATCTCGTGCACCGTCGGCGGCGCGAGCTGCATGGCCCGGGCCACGTTCGCCCCGGTCATCGGCAGGCCGGCCTCCTGCAGCCAGAACAGCGTCTGGAGGTACTCCTCTTCGGCGACGGTCGCGTGTTCTGGGGCCATTCGGCCATCGTAATAGGCTGAGCCGCATGCGGGTGGCGGAGGGTACGCGCGCGCTCGTCACCGGCGCCGGCGAGGGGATCGGTCGCGCGGTCTGCGAGGCGCTCGCGGCGCGTGGCGTGAGCGTCGGGCTCGCCGGTCGTGGCGCCGAGGCGCTCGAAGTGCTCAACGCCGAGCTCCCCGGCTTCCACCACGTCCTCGTGTGCGATGCAGGGGATCCGGCCTCGATGGCCGCGGCGGTCGCGGACCTGGTCGCGCGCGCCGGCGGGCTCCAGCTCGTCGTCGCCGCCGACCCGCGATGCGACCCGGCCGTCGCGGTGCGCGCCGCGCTCCCGACGCTGCGCGGCGGGCGTGCCGTGGTGTTCGGCGCGGCCGCCGTGGACGGGCTCGGCGTCGGGGTCACGACGGTGCTCCGGCGGGAGCGGTCGCCGCACGATCTCGCCGCCCGCGTGCTCGAGGCCGTCGACCACGACGAGCGGGTCGTGCGCGAGCCGCTGCTCGCCCGCCTGCGGGGACGCTCAGGGGCGTCTTAGGGCACCCTCATACACTGAGGCTCCATGTCCCGGACCGCACCGCCGAGCGCGCCCCGCCGCAAGCGCCCCCTGATCCGCACCCGCGTCGAGGAGGTCACGCGCCTCACGCCGCACCTGATCCGCGTCGTCGTGAGCGGCGAGGACCTGCACGACTTCGCGGCCGGCGAGTTCACCGACCACTACGTGAAGCTGATCATCCCGCCGCCCGGCGCCTCCTACCGCGCGCCGTTCGACCAGGACGACGTCAAGGCGCGGCTGCCGCGCGAGGAGTGGCCGCGGACGCGCACCTACACCGTCCAGGCCTGGGATCCCGAGCGCCTGCGGCTGACGATCGACTTCGTCCACCACGGCGAGGGCGGTGTCGCCGGCCCGTGGGCGGCCGCGGCGCAGCCGGGCGACACGCTGCAGCTCGTCGGCCCCGGCGGCGCCTACGCGCCCGACCCGGCCGCCGACTGGCACCTGATGGTGGGCGACGAGAGCGTCGTCCCTGCGATCTCGGCCTCGCTGGCGCGCGTGCCCGAGGGCGTCCCGGTCCACGTCGTGCTCGAGGTCGACGGGCCCGGTGACGAGCTCGAGCTCGCCTCGCCGGGCGACCTGCGCGTGACCTGGGTCCACCGCCGCGCCGGCGCGCCCGACCTGCTCGCCGACGCGGTGCGCACGCTCGACTTCCCGCCCGGGGCCGTCCACGCCTTCGTGCACGGCGAGGCGAGCGAGGTCCGCGCCGTCCGCCGGCACCTGCTCGCCGAGCGCGGGATCGCGCGCGAGGCGCTCTCGGTCTCCGGCTACTGGAAGCGCGACCGGACCGAGGAGGGCTGGCGCGAGGACAAGGCGGACTGGAACCGCCAGGCGGAGGCGGACGTCGCCTAGCCCAGGCCGGTCAGGCGCTCGCTCAGCTCCCACAGCCGACGGCGCGCATCGGCGTCGTAGGCCTGGGCGTCCGCGCGCGCCTCGCGCAGCCCGGTGAAGTAGCGCCCGGTCACGCCGGCGACGTCGTCGCCGGCGGCGAGGCGCACGGTCGCCTCCGCGCCCTCCTCGAGGCTGCTGACCGGCGTCGTGCCCGCGTGGACGACCATCTTCGTCGGCATGTAGGTCGCCGGGTGCAGCGCGTTGGCGGTCACGCCGGCGGCCGCCAGGCGCTCGGCCTGGTCGATCGTCGCCATCACCTGCGCGAGCTTGCTCTGACAGTAGGCGCGCACGCCGCTGTAGCGGTGCTCGAGCATCGGGTCGTCGAAGTCGATCGGCATCTGTCCGGCCGAGGCGACGTTGACGATGCGCGCGCCGTCCGCGGCGGCGAGCTGCGGCTCGAGCAGGCGGGCGAGCAGCCAGCCCGCGAGGAAGTTGACCGCGAGGCGCAGCTCGATGCCGTCGGCGCTCTCCATGCGCTCGCCGTCGCCGGGCAGCGTCGTGCCGATGCCGGCGTTGGAGACGAGCACGTCCAGGCGCTCGTGGTCGCGCGCGACCTCCGCCGCCAGGTGGCGCACCTCGTCCAGCGAGGCGAGGTCGGCGAGGTACACGCCTGCGGCGCCGATCTCCTCGGCCGCCTCGCGGGCGCGCCCCGCGTCCCGGCCGTGGACGAGCACGCGGGCGCCCTGGCCGGCGAGATCGCGGGCCACGGCACGGCCGAGGCCGTCCGTCGCACCGGTGATGAGGACCGTCCGTCCCTCGATCGCCCGAATGCTAGGCCCCGCGCGGCGCGCGCAGCAGCGCGTCGCCGGCCGCCGTCCGCACGTAGGCCAGGCGAGACGCGAGGTCGTGCGTCGTCGCCGGGTCGCGCAGCGCGCGCAGGATCGCCGCGCCGCCGGCCGAGCACCCCGTCGAGCGCCGCCGGGTCGGGCTCGGCGCGCGGCGCCCACAGCCTCGGGCGGGGCGCGCGCGGGCTTCCTCGCCGCCGCCGGCGCGGCGGCGCTGGCCGCGCTCGTCACGCGGTCGCGGGCGGGCGACCTGGCCTGAGAAGTACCCTCGGAGGCATGTCCGATCGCCGCCGGGGCCGCTTCCTCGGCCTCCCCTACGACTTCCGGGCGCCGACGCGCAAGCGCTTCGCCAGGACGATGTGGAACCCGCGCGAGCGGCGCCTGTGGATGCACAAGGCGTACGGCTGGGGCTACGACCTGAACTTCGCCGAGCTCTGGCGCCGGCTCGGCGGCCGGCCGCGCTGACGATGGCCCTCCCGCTCTCCAAGCCAGTGCTGCCGCAGCTTGCGCGCTCGAAGTCCTCCCTGCCCGAGGGCGACGGCTGGGCCTACGAGCCGAAGTGGGACGGCTTCCGTGCCATCGCCTTCGTCGACGGCGACGAGGTCGAGCTGCAGTCGCGCAACGGGAAGGAGCTGACGCGCTACTTCCCCGAGGTGCGCTTCCCGCCCGGGCGCTACGTGCTCGACGGCGAGCTCGTCATCCACGGGCCGACCGGCCGCCAGGAGTTCAACCTGCTCGGCCAGCGCATCCACCCGGCCAAGTCGCGGATCGAGCGGCTGGCGGCCGAGACGCCGGCCGTGTTCATCGCCTTCGACCTGCTCTCGCGCGACGACGAGGTCCTGCTCGAGCGCCCCTATCGCGAGCGCCGGGCGCTGCTCGAGGAGGTGGTCGAGGCGCCCGTCGAGCTGACGCCGAAGGTCGACACCGCCGCCGAGGCCGAGCGCTGGCTGAAGGAGGCCGAGGGCGTCATCGCCAAGGAGGCCGACGCCCCCTACCGGCCCGGCGAGCGCGTCGCGATGGTCAAGGTCAAGCGCGTGCGCACGATCGACGCGGTGGTCATGGGCTGGCGCCCGGGCAAGGCCGAGAACACCGTCGGCGCGCTGATCCTCGGGCTCTACGACGAGGACGGCGAGCTGCGCGAGGTCGGCCACTCGAGCGGCTTCACGGCGCGCGAGAAGCGCGAGATGGTCGGCATGCTCGAGCCCTACGCGACGGGCGAGCGCGGCAGCGGCGATCCCAGCCGCTGGAGCCAGGGCCGCGACCTCGAGTGGGTCGCGCTGCGTCCCGAGCTCGTCGTCGAGGTGACGTTCGACCACGTCTCCGACGGGCGCATCCGCCACGGCACGAAGGTCCAGCGCTGGCGCGACGACAAGCCGCCGAGCGCGTGCACCATCGATCAGCTCGACAGCTGACGCGCGACGCCCACGCCGGACAGCGCCAGCGCCGCCGCCGCGGCGAACGCCCAGCGGTCGCCCGCCGCGCCGGCCAGCGCGACGAGCGCGGCCAGGCCGAGCGCGGTGCCGACCTGCGCGGCCGTGTTGAGCACGCCCGAGGCGACGCCCGCGCGCGCCGGCCCCGCGGCGTCCGTGCCCGCCATCGTCGAGGCGACGGCCGCGCACCCCAGCCCGGCGCCCAGGACCACGAACGCGGGCAGCAGCGCCAGCGGCTCGCCGGCGCCGACGGCGGCGAGCCACAGGACGCCGGCGGCCACGGCGGCAAGCCCCATGGCCATCGCCGAGGCGACCCCGACGGCGCGGGCGAGCCGCGGGCCGAGCAGCGACCCGGCGATGACCGCGAGGTTGACCGGCGCGAACAGCAGGCCGGTCTCGAGCGGCGAGCTGCCGCCCTCGTTCTGCAGCTCCAGCACGCAGAGCAGCAGCGGCGGGGTCGTCGCGGCCGTGAGCACGGCCGCGACGACATTCGCGGGCACGAAGCCGCGCGCTCGCAGCAGCGCCGGCGGCAGCAGCGGGTCGCGCGCCCGCGCCTCGATGCGCGCGAAGAGCGCGAGCAGGGCGAGGCCGGCGGCGACCGCGAGCAGCCCCGCCGCGCCGCCGCGCGTGAGCCCGAGCACGAGCAGGGCGAGCGCAGCGGTGACCGTCATCGCGCCGGCGACGTCGAGGCGGCGGCCGCCGTCCTGCGTGCGCGTCTCGGCCACGAGCAGCGGCGCGAGCACGACGCCGAGCACGCCGATCGGCACGTTGACGAGGAACACCGACGGCCAGCCCAGCCGCTCGGTGAGCACGCCGCCGATCAGCCACCCGGCGGCGCCGCCGCCCGCCGCCGCCGCCGTCCACACGCCGAGCGCGCGGCGACGCTCGGCGCCCTCGGGCACCGTGGCGGTGATCGACGCGAGCGCGGCGGGCGCGATCGCCGCCGCGCCGAGGCCCTGCACCGCACGGGCGGCGACGAGCAGCCACGGGTCGTCGCTCAGCCCGCAGGCCAGCGACGCGGCCGAGAACAGCGCGAGCCCGGCCACGAACACGCGCCGGCGCCCGTGGAGGTCGGCGAGGCGGCCGAGCAGGACGAGGAAGCCCGCGAAGGTCAGCGTGTAGGCGGTGACGACCCACTGCAGGTCGGCGGTCGCGAACCCGAGCCCGCGGCCGATGTCCGGCAGCGCGACGGCGACGATCGTCACGTCGAGGACGACGACGAACTGCGCCGTGCACAGCAGCGCGATCGCGGGCATACCGGCTGCCGTACCCGGCCCGTTGCGTCACGAACGCCCGGGCGGCGCGCCGCCGCGCGTAGCCTCATGGCGATGGAGACGGCGTCCCGTGTGCTCGTCGCGCCCACCGCCTTCGACGGGCTGCGCGCGCCGCAGGCCGCCGCGGCGATCGGCCACGGCCTGGAGGCGGCCGGCTTCGCGCCGCCCGAGCTGTGCCCGCTCGCCGCGGGCGGGAACGGCACGATCGAGGTCCTGCTCCCGGCCCTCGGCGGCGAGACGGGCGACGGCTTCGCGCTCGTCGAGGACGGCGCGACCGCGCTCGTGGAGGCTGCCGGCGACCCGGCCGCCACGGCCGAGCGACTCACCGCGGCCGCGTCCGCTCGCCCCGCGGTGCTCGTCCTCGCGGCCGCCGACGCCGGCGCCGCGCACGCGGTGGCCGCGCTGACGGAAGCGGGCGGCGACCTCGGCGGCGCGCGTGTCGTCGTGCTGCGCCACGACCGCGACGCCGCCGGCGACGTCCCGGGCGCGGTGACCGAGTCGGGCGTGCGCTTCGTGCTCGACGCGCTCGGCATCGACCCGCGGCTGCGCGCCGCCCGCGCCGTCGTCGTCGGCGCCGCGCGCCTCGACGCGGGCTGGCTGCGCGGCGGCGTCGAGGGCGAGGTCGCCGTGCGCGCGCGCCAGGCCGGGGTGCCCTGCCACGCGATCGTCGGACGCAACGAGGTCGACCCGTTCGAGGGGCGGATGCTCGACCTCCAGCGGATCGTCGAGGCGCCCCGCGCCGACGCGCTCGAGGACGCCGCGGCGGCGTTGGCCGACGTGCTCTGAGCGATGAGTTCCGGGCGCGCTCCGGGTCCCAACCCTGAACGCACCATGACGAGAGGAGCCGTATGACCCTGCCGCAGATCGCATCGCGCGAGGAATGGCTGGCCGCGCGCAAGGAGCTCCTGGCCAAGGAGAAGGAGCTGACCCGGGCCCGCGACGCCCTCAGCGCCGAGCGCCGCCACCTGCCCATGGTCGAGATCGACAAGGACTACCGCTTCGAGGGCCCGCAGGGCGAGGTCGGGCTGGCCGACCTGTTCGACGGGCACCGCCAGCTCATCGTCGGCCACTTCATGTTCGACCCGTCCTGGGACGACGGCTGCCCGAGCTGCTCGGCCGGCGCCGACGAGGTGTCCGACGGCCTCATCCGCCATCTGCACGCCCGCGACACGACGCTCGCCTACGTGTCGCGCGCGCCGCTTGCCAAGATCGAGGACTACAAGGCGCGCCGCGGCTGGACGTTCCCGTGGTACTCGTCGCACGACAGCGACTTCAACTACGACTTCAACGTCACGCTCGACGAGACGGTGGCCCCCGTCGAGTACAACTTCCGCTCGGCCGCCGAGCACCGCGCCGCCGGCACGGGGTACTACGTCGAGGGCGACCAGCCCATCGAGATGCCGGGCATGAGCTGCTTCCTGCGTGTCGACGACCGCCTCTTCCACACCAACTCGGTCTACGCGCGCGGCGCCGAGATGCTCGGCGGCTCCTACTACTGGCTCGACATGACGGCGCTCGGCCGTCAGGAGGACTGGGAGGAGCCGAAGGGCCGCACCGACGCGGCGCGGTCGGCGAGCCCGGACTTCAGCCGGTAGCCGGGACGGGCTGCCCGGTCCCGTCGGGGACGGGCGTCACCCGCTCCGGGAAGCGCGCGTGGAACTCGGTCAGCGCGGGCGGCGCGTAGTCGCAGGACTCGCGGCGCATGCGCGTGATCGCGCTGCTCGCCACCGACGCGCCGTCGCCCTCGATCGTGCGGTCGATCGAGCCGAGCAGCCTGTAGAGGCCGGTCGGCGACGGATGCAGGAGACCGTACGGAGACGGGGCGATCTCCTGGCCGAAGCGGCGCCGCGCGTCGAGCTCGCCGGTCGGTGGGCCGAACCAGCCCTCCTGGAAGGCCAGCCCGCAGGCGCGGGCGCGCTCGACGATCCAGCCCAGCGCGATCTCGGACAGCGTGGGGTCGGGGTGGCCGCCGCCGGCGTCGCAGTGGTCGCCCGCGAACCACACCTGCTCGAGGTCCTGCTCGACGGCGGGGTCGGGCTGGTTCCACACCGTCGGGCGGAACGGGCGCCGGTGCTCGTCGATGGCGAGCGCCTGGTAGGCGTGCTTGACCGTGCTGCTCAGGTTCGTGTCGTGGAAGCTCCACAGCTTGGTGATCAGCGGCAGCCGCACACCGTCGATGGGGATGCCCAGCGCGCCGACGGTGTCCCACACGCCGACGAACTCGAACTCGAGGCCGGGGTAGGAGTACATGGTGCGGAAGATCCGCGCCTCGGCCTCGCGCGGGTGTGTGCCGGCCGAGCGCGAGCGGTACAGCCGGTAGGCATCGCGCGCGCGGTTGCGGTGCTCGGGGCGCAGGATGCCGGCGTTGCGCGCCAGCCCGACGGTGCTGCGGGCGGTGTACGCGCCGCGGCTGAAGCCGAACAGGAACAGCTCGTCACCGGGCTCGTAGGCGTCGACGAGGAACTGGTAGCAGGCGCGAACGTTGCGCGACAGGCCGATGCCGAACGCCCCGCCCTGGATCCGCTCCCAGCGCCGCGTGCCGACCCCGGGCTGGTAGTGGAGGACCTGCTCCATCCCGGCCTCGTCGCGGTCGGCGAGACCGAGCGCGATCTTGGCGACGTTCGTGGTCGCCGGCACACCGTCGGAGAACTGGTCGGGCCGGTTCCACGTCCCGTCACAGCACAGCACGAGGCGCTTGGGCATCGCGGCGAGCGTAGTTCGTGAGCGGCGCGCCGCGCAAACGCGGCGACATCGTCAGACGAGGCGCACGCGCAGCGTGCCGAGCACGCCGAGGTCGGCCTCGAGCTCGTCGCCCGGGCCGACGCCCAGCGGCGGCACGACCGCGCCGGCGATGACCACGTCGCCGGCGCGCAGCGCCTCGCCACACGCCTCGAGCGTCGCGGCGGCGTGGCCGAGGATCGCGACGAGCTCGCCCGTCAGCGCCTCGGCCTCGCCGGTCTCGGCGACGGGCTCGCCGTTGCGGCGCGTGGTGCCGTGCACGCCCTCGGCCGACGAGCGCCCGCGGTCGACCGGCCCGAGGATGACGCGGCGGTGGAAGATGTTGCCCGCCAGCACCGGCTCGGGGTCCTCGCCCGGGGGCGGGTCGACGTCGGCCAGCTCGATCGCGGGGCCGAGGCCGGCGATCGCCGCGGCGACGGCCTCGCGCCCCGCGCCCGCGGGCACGTCGGCCCCCAGGTGGACCGCGATCTCGGCCTCGAACCACGGATTCGCCCAGTCGCCGACCGCCACCTCGGCGCCGTCGGGGACGAGGCCGGCGTCCGTCAGGTAGCCGACGAGCGGTCCGTCGATGGCCATCCGCTCGAGCGCGGCGGGCGCGCCGAAGCCGAGCTTCCAGCCCACCGGGCGCTCGCCCGCGACGAGCCGCGTGCCGCGGCGGGAGAGCTGCGCGCGCATGCCGCGCGCGACGCGCTCGTCGAGCGTCACGCGTCGAACTCGTCGCCGGGGCCGGGGATCGCGTAGCCCGCCGCCTCGAGCGTGCCCGCGCCGCTCCAGCCCCAGAAGAGCAGGACGTCCTCGCCGGAGGTGTTGTCGAAGCCGTGCCAGTTGCCGCGCGGGGTGAAGATGACGTCGCCCGCCTGCGACGGCTCGCGACCGGTGTTCGTGTAGATCTCACCCGACCCGCTGAGCACGACGAGGAACTCGTCGCAGTTGGGGTGCAGGTGGCGCTCGTGGCGTGCGCCCGGGGGCAGGACGGTCCTCCCGACGACGAGCTGATCGGACGCGGCGGCGCGCCCGTCGATGAGGAACTGGACCTGCATGTCGATCCAGCCCTCGTCGCGGCGCAGCCCCTGCTCGAGCGGGACGTCCTCGATGCGCGTGCGGTACGGCTCGCGGGGCGCGCTCATCGCGGTTCCCCCAGCCCGCGGAAGACCTCGTACACGGCGATCCACTCCTCCTCGACGAAGCCCGCCGAGCGGCAGGCGGTGAGCCACTGGTCGGCGAGCGCGGCGAACGGCACCGGCGTGCCCAGCTCGCGCGCGATGCGCAGCCCGAGCTGCTGGTCCTTCTGCTGCAGGTCGACGTTCGCGAACGCCGTCTCGGGCTGTCCGCCCTCGAGGACCATCGGCCCGCGGTAGGCGAGCATCGGCGAGGCGATGACGCTCTTGAGCGCGGCCTCGACGGCCGCCTCGCGCGCGATGCCCGCCCGCTCGGCCATGGCGATCGACTCGCAGAACGACATCCCCTGGACGACGAGCGACAGGTTGATGGCGAGCTTCATGAGCAGCGCGCTGCCGTTGGCGCCCATGTGGGTGACCTTCGGGCCGATCGCCAGCAGCATCGGTTCGACGCGGTCGTACGCCGCCCGGTCGCCGCCGACCATGATCGACAGCTGCCCCGCCGCCAGCGTGGTCAGGCTGCCCGAGACCGGCGCGTCGAGCATGACCGCGCCGGTCGCGGCGACCCGCTCGGCCAGCGCGCGGCCCTCGTCGGGGGCGATCGTCGAGAAGTCGACGACGATCGAGCCCTCGCGCAGGGCGCCCGCGAGGTCGTCGACGACCGCCTCGACGGCGCGCGCGTCGGTCAGCATCGTGCAGACGACGTCGCAGCGCTCGGCCAGCTCGGCGGGCGCGTCGGCCCAGTCCATCCCCTCGGCGATCAGCGGCTCGGCCTTGGCCTTCGTCCTGTTCCAGCCCGTGACCGGATGGCCGGCCTCCAGCAGCCGGCGGACGACGCCGCTGCCCATCGATCCCAGGCCGGCGAAGCCGACGCGCGTGGCGTCCTGCGCTGTGCTCATCCCGCTCCCCGTGACGTGTTCGATGTGGTTGAACACCACATCGCCGCGAACCTATCAGTCGCCCGTCGGCGCCGACAGGTTGAACCACACCGTCCGCACCGGCTCGGCGCCCTCGACCCACAGGCGGTGCGGCGCGCGCGAGCCGAAGCGGATCGCGTCGCCCGGCCCGAGCTCGATCTCCTCGTCGCCGATCTGGATCCGCAGGCGGCCCTCGAGCACGTAGCCGTACTCGCGCCCCGCGTGCGAGGCGAGCGGGACGTCGCCGGAGTCCGCGCCCGGCTCGTAGGTGACGTGGGCGAAGTCGACGGCGGCGTCCGGGCCCGCGGTCAGGCGCTCCCAGCGCACGCCGCCCGCGAGGTCGATCGCGACGCGGTCGCCCGCGCGCTGGACGTCGGGCGCGTCGGTGTCCGCGTCGCCGCCCGCGCCCGCGAACAGGCTGTCGAGCGACAGGTCGAGCTCGCGCACGATCGCCCACAGGGTGCCCACCGACGGCTGGGCGAGGCCGCGCTCGACCTGCGACAGCAGGCTCGGCGAGACGCCGATGCTGCGCGCCAGCCCGCGGACGCTCACCCCGGCCCGCTCGCGCTCGGAGCGGATGCGGGCGCCGAGCGCCGACGCCGGCGCGGCGTCTCGGTGGCGGGCCGGCGGCACGCGCCGATCGTACCCTCGGACGGCGCGCCGTTCGCCCGGCGCGATAGCGTCGCCGCCCACCGTGACGGGATCCGAGCCGTTCTACGAGGCGATCGCCGACGGCCTGCTCGACTGGGGCGTCGAGACCTTCGTGCACGTCCCGTCCTCGCACTCGGCTCCGGTCATCCGGGGGCTGCAGGCGCGCGGGGTCCACTCGCTCGTCGCCAACCGCGAGGAGGAGGCGGTCGGCATCGCCGGCGGCATGGCACTGGCCGGCGCGCGCGCCGCGATCGTCATGCAGGACAACGGCTTCGGCAACGCGCTCACCGCGCTGTCCACGTTCGCCAAGGCCTACCACGTGCCGCTGCCCGTGGTGGCCAACACGCGCGGCGGGCCCGGCGAGTACAACGCGATGATCTGGAACTTCTCCGACGCGGTGCCGGCGCTGCTCGGCGCGCTGTCGATCCGCACCGAGCGCCTCGGCCCCGGGCTGTCGCCCGCGGCGTGGCGGGCGATGACGCTGGCCAACGCGCAGCTCGCCGTGACCCAGCGCCGGCCCGTGGTCACCCTGTTCGACTCGCTGCATCCGGCGCTCGGCGCATGAGGCGGCTCGAGGCCCTGATCGTCGCGCGCACGGCCTTCGCCGACCGGCCGCTCGTCGTCACGTGCGGGGCGACGGCGCGCGAGCTGGCGTCGCTCGGCCTGCGCCCGACGCACCTGCCGCTGCTCGACTCGATGGGCCTGACGACCGCGATCGGGCTCGGCGTCGCGCTCGCCCACCCCGGGCCGGTGGGCGTGATCGACGGCGACGGCTCGCTGCTCATGGGCTTCTCGATCCTGCCCACGCTCGCGGCGCACGCGCCCCCGGGCTTGCTCGTCCTCGTGCTCGACAACGGCCAGCACGCGTCCGCCGACGGCGTCCCGTCCCAGGCCGCCGACGTCGACCTCGCGGCGGCGGCGCGCGGCGTGGGGCTCGAGGTCGAGGCCGTCGACCACGCGGGCGCGCTGCAGCACGCCCTCGACGCGGCGCTCGCCGCGCCCGACCGCCCCAGGATGATCGTGGCGCGGATCGAGCCCGGCAACGCGAGCGACGTGCCCTTCCTGCTCGAGGATCCGGCCGTGCTCGGCGCGCGCTTCGCGGAGGCGCTCGCGGCCCGGAAGGAGGCGACGACATGACGGACCCGACCCTCAACCGGACGGTTGCCCGTGGTCAGTTATCCACGGTATGCGGGGTCAACTGACCACAGGTAACCAATGGGTTGCGCGAGGCTCACGGATCCAGCACCGCGAGGTCCAGCTGCGCCAGCCGCGCCGGGTCGGCGAGCAGGTCGATCTCGGCGATCCGCCCGCCGGCGACGGTGAAGCCCGCCACGGCGACGGTCCGCCCGTGGGAGACGACGACGATGCCCGCCGTGCCGTTGACGAGCGCGGGGCGCGCGCGAGGGGCGAACGGGCGCCCGAACGTCAGCACCTGCGAGGCGACCTCGCCCGCTCCCGGACCTCGCGCGAACCGCGCGGGGCGCCCGCGCCGATCGCGCCGCGGTCGACGCGGAAGACGACCTCGGGGTCGAGCACGGCGACGAGCGCGTCGAAGTCGCCGGCTCGCGCCGCGGCCACGAAGGCGTCGACGACCTCGCGCTGGCGGGCGAGGTCGACGTCGGGCATCGTCGGGGCGGCGCCCCGCACGCGACGCCGCGCCCGGCTCGCGAGCTGGCGCGCGGCGGTGGGTGAGCGCCCGACGAGCGGGGCGATCTCGTCGAAGGGGACGGCGAACATGTCGTGCAGCACGAAGGCCAGGCGCTCGGCCGGACCGAGCGTCTCCAAGACGACGAGCATCGCCAACCCGACCGAGTCGGCGAGCAGCGCCTCGTGCTCGGGGTCGGCGCCGTCCTCGCGGGCGACGATCGGCTCGGGGACGCGCGGGCCGAACGTGTCCTCGCGCCGCGACCGGCGTGCGCGGAGCATGTCGAGCGACACGCGCGAGACCACCGTCGTCAGCCACGCGCGCAGGTTCTCGACGTCGCCGGTGTCGGCCCGCCGCAGGCGCAGCCACGACTCCTGCACCGCGTCGTCGGCCTCGCTCACCGAGCCGAGCATGCGGTAGGCCACCGCGCGCAGGTGGGTCCGGTTCGCCTCGAACCGATCGGTCAGCCAGTCTCGCTCTTCCACGGTCACATCTTTCGGTCGTATTCCGTCAACGGGTTGACGCACGACACCGATCCGATGTGACAAGGAGGACCAATGCACCGCAAGTGGTGGACCTTGATCGCCGTCTCCGTGGCGACGTTCATGCTGCTGCTCGACATCACGGTGGTGAACGTCGCGCTGCCGTCGATCCGCGCCGATCTCGACGCGAGCTTCACCGACCTGCAATGGGTCGTCGACGCGTACGCGCTGTCGCTCGCCGCCCTCGTGCTCACCGCCGGATCGCTCGCCGACCGGCTCGGCCGCCGGCGCGTGTTCGCCGCCGGCCTGGGCATCTTCTCGGTCGCCTCGCTGCTCTGCGCGCTGGCGCCCGACGCCACCTTCCTCAACCTCGCGCGGGCGCTGCAGGGCATCGGCGGCGCGGCCATGTTCGCCGTCTCCCTGGCCCTCATCGCCCAGGAGTTCGAACCGGGACGCGAGCGCGGCATGGCGATGGGGATGTACGGGGCGACGATCGGCGTCGCCGTCGCCATCGGTCCGCTCGTGGGCGGAGCGCTGACCGACGGGCTGGGATGGGAGTCGATCTTCCTCCTCAACGTGCCGATCGGGGCGGCCGCGCTGGCGATCACGTTCCTGCGGCTGGCCGAGAGCCGCGACCCGCACGCGACGCGCATCGACTGGGCGGGCGTCGTCACGTTCAGCGCCTCGCTGCTCGCGCTCGTGCTCGCGCTCGTGCGCGGCAACGACGAGGGCTGGGGGAGCACGCTGATCGTCTCCCTGCTCGCCGGCGCCGCGGTCCTGCTCGCCGTCTTCGTGGCCATCGAGCGCGCGGTCCGCGAGCCGATGCTGCCGCTCGGGCTCTTCCGGCGCCCCGCCTTCGCCGGCGTCCAGCTCGCCGCCTTCGCGGTCTCGAGCTCGATCTTCGCGCTCTTCCTGTACCTGACGCTGTACCTGCAGAACCAGCTCGGGCTGTCCCCGTTCCAGGCCGGCCTGCGCTACCTGCCGATCACGGTCGCGAGCTTCGTGGCGGCGCCGATCGCGGGCGTCCTGCTGTCGCGCGTTCCCGCGCGCGTGCTGCTCGCCGTCGCGCTGACCGGCGTCGGCGCGGGGCTGCTGCTCATGGGCGGCATCGGCGCGAGCTCGGAGTGGACGACGCTGCTCGTCGGCTTCCTGATCGCCGGTCTCGCCATCGGGCTCATCAACCCGGTCATCGCCGACGTGGCGGTGAGCGTCGTGCCGCGCGAGCAGAGCGGCATGGCCGCGGGCATCAACGACACGTTCCGCCAGGTCGGCGTCGCGGTCGGCATCGCGGTGTGGGGCGCGGTGTTCGTCGCGCGCGGCGCCGAGCGGGTCTCCGAGGTCGCGGCGGGCACGCCGGTCGCCGGCGGCGAGACCCCGCGACGGCTCGTCGAGGCGGCCTCGTCGGGCGACCTCGACCGCGTGCTGGCCACCGTGCCGCCCGACCTGCGGCCGACCGTCGCGCATGCCGCGTCGGAGGGCTTCCTGGCCGGGCTGAACGAGGTGCTCCTGCTCGGTGGGCTGGTGAGCTTCGCCGGCGCGCTGCTCGCGCTGTGGCTCGTCCGCGAGCGCGACATCGAGCGCGAGGCGGTCGCGCCTCGCGAGCAGTCCACCGCTCTGAGCGGGGCGCCGGCATGAGCGCGCACGCCTCGTCCGACGACTTCGTCCACGCCGGCGGGGGCGCGGGGCTCTTCCTCGTCCAGCTCTGGGTGCTCTTCCCCGGGCTGCTGCCGTTCCTGGGGCTGACGCTCGTCTTCGTCCTGCCGCTGCTCGTGCCGGTCGTCGCGCTCGCGATCGTCGCCGCGCCGCCCTACGCGGCATGGCGGCTCATCGCTCGCCGGCGAGCACCTCGGCGAGATGCAGCACGCGCGTCGACAGCCCCCGGCGCCGGATCCCCTGCTCGAGCTGGCGCCGGCAGCCAGGGTTGACGACGGCGATCACGTCCAGCTCGGCCGCCGCGATCTCGTCGAGGTGGCGGTCGAGCACCCGGGCGCTGTCCTCGGGGCGCAGGACGGCGTAGGTCCCGGCCGCGCCGCAGCACGCCCCGGCGCTCGGCAGCTCGACGTACTCGCCGGCCGCGGCCAGCAGCTCGCGCGGCTCGCGGAACACGCCGAGCCCGTTGCGCAGGTGGCAGGAGTCCTGCAGCCCGATGCGCAGCTTCCGGCCCTCCGCCGGGCCGCCGTCCGGCGCGTGCTCGGTCAGCCACTGCGACAGCTCGCGGACGCGGTCGCGCCCGAGCACGGTGGCCAGGTGCGCGGCGCAGCCGCCCGACGTCGTCACGATCGTCCCGTCGAGGCGCTCGCCGAGCGCGCGCGCCAGCTCACGGCCACGCTCGAGCTCGCCGTTGTGGGCGTGCAGCGCGCCGCAACAGCCCTGGCTCGCCGGCGCGGACAGCCCCGGCACGAGCGTCCGCGCCGCGCGGCTCACGCGCGGATACAGTGCGCGCTCGAAGCAGCCGAGCATCAGGCTGGCCTGCGGCTCGCCGGGTCCGGCCGCGCGGCCGCGGGCGTGACGGCGCAGGAGGCCCATGGCGCGCACGCGCCAGCGGGCGCCGACGGCCCACAGCAGCGCGCGCAGCTTCAGGGGCCGGCGGCGCCGCTGTCCACAGGTGGTCGCGCCACTCCTCCAGCAGCGCGCCGTACTGCACGCCGGCCGGGCACACGGGCTCGCACGCCCGGCAGCCGAGGCAGAAGGACGACTCCTCGGCGACGGTCGGGTCGTCGTCGCCCAGCGTGCCGTCCTCGAGCGCGCGCATCAGGTTGATGCGCCCGCGCGGCGACGAGGTCTCGACCGCGGTCAGGTCGTACGTCGGGCACGCGGGCAGACAGAAGCCGCACGAGATGCAGCGGTCCAGCAGCTCGGGGGTGAAGATCCCGCGGCGCGTCGCGGTCATGAGCCGAGCTTGCCCGGGTTGAGGATCCCGTGGGGGTCGAAGGCCGCCTTGATGCGCCGCAGCAGCGCGAGGTGGCCGGCGCCGAGCTGGCGCTCGAGGTAGGGCAGCTTCACCAGCCCGACGCCGTGCTCGCCGGTGATCGAGCCGCCCAGCCCGATCGCGTGCTCGAAGATCTCGCCGAACGCGCGGTGCGTGCGCTCGAGCGCGTCGGCGTCGGCCGGGTCGAGCACGACCGTCGGGTGCAGGTTGCCGTCGCCGGCGTGCCCGAACGTGCCGATCGTCAGCTCGTGGCGCGCGGCGATCTCCTGGATGCGCTCGACCATGTCCGCGATCTTCGAGCGTGGCACGGTCGCGTCCTCCAGGATGAGCAGCGGCGCGAGCCGCGACAGCGCCGGCAGCGCGGCGCGCCGCGCCTGCAGCACGCCCTCGGCCTCCTCTGGCGATGCGGCGACGCGGACGTCGGTCGCGCCCTCGGCCTCGCACGCCTCGGCCATGCGGGCCATGTCGCGCTCGATGGCGCGCGGGTCGCCGTCCTGGCCGAAGACGAGCAGCGCGCCGGCCCCGGTGTCCAGGCCGATGTGGGCGTGGGCCTCGACGGCGCCGATCGTGACCTGGTCGAGGAACTCGAGCGTGACCGGGAGGATGCCCGAGGCGAGCAGGCGTGAGACGGCGCGCGCGGCGTCGGCCAGGCTCGGGAAGTAGGCCATGCCCGTGCCCGTCGCCTCGGGCGCCGGCATGAGGCGCAGCGTCAGCTCGGTCATGACGGCGAGCGTCCCCTCGCTGCCGCACAACAGGCGCCGCAGGTCGTAGCCGGCGACGTCCTTGACGAGCCGCCCGCCGCTGCGGATCACCTCGCCCGTCCCGAGCACGGCCTCGACGCCGAGCACGTAGTCGCGCGTGACGCCGTACTTCAGCGCGCGCAGCCCGCCCGAGCACTCGGCCACGTTGCCGCCGAGCGTCGCCGTGGTGTGGCTGCCCGGGTCGGGCGGGAAGAGCAGGCCCTGCGCGGCCGCCGCCGTGGCGAGCTCGACCGTGCGCACGCCGGGCTGGCAGACGGCCACGAGGTCGTCGACGCTCACCTCGATCAGGCGGTTCATGCGCGTGAGGACGAGCACGATGCCGCCGCGGTTGGGCACGGTGCCCGCGCTCAGGTTCGTCCCCGACCCGCGCGGGACGACGGGCACGCGCAGCTCGTCGGCGATCCGCACGATCCCGGCGACCTCCTCGGTCGAGCCCGGGAAGACGACGACGTCGGGCGCGCCGCGCTCGAGCGGCGTCGCGTCCGTCGAGAAGGCGAGCAGCGTCCCGGCGTCGTCGCGGACGTGCTCGGCGCCGGCGACCTGCTCGAGCCGGGCGCGCAGGTCGGTGGCTGGGCGGCTGGCGGTGGCCATGGCCCGGAGGTTCCTACCACACGGCTTCGCCTTCAAGTGCGCTTGAGCTCTCGTCCGGCCTGTGCTGTCGTGGCGGTATGGCCGAGCAGCTCACCATCGGAGAGCTCGCCGCCCGCAGCGGCGTCGCCACCTCCGCCCTGCGCTACTACGAGGAGCGCGGCCTGATCTCGGGCGAGCGCACCTCGGCCGGGCACCGCCGCTACCCGCGCCCGGTCGTCCGGCGCGTGGCCTTCATCGTCTTCGCGCAGCGCGTGGGCCTGACGCTCGAGGAGATCGGGGTGGAGCTCTCGAAGCTGCCCGCCGATCGCGTGCCCACGCGGCGCGACTGGTCGAAGCTGTCGAGCTCGTGGACCTCGCGGATCGACGATCGCATCGCCGAGCTCGAGCGCCTCAAGGCCGGGCTGACCGAGTGCATCGGCTGCGGGTGCCTGTCGCTCGACCGCTGCAAGCTCGCCAACCCCGGCGACCGCGCCGCCGGCCTCGGCCCGGGCCCGCGCTACTGGATCGGCGACCCGCGGCCCGCCGCGGGATGAGCGCGACCGGCGCGTCGCCGCGGCTCGAATGGGCCGTCGGCGTGCTCGGCGTCGCGCCCGGCGACCGCGTGCTGGAGGTCGGCTGCGGGCACGGCGTCGCCGTCTCGCTCGTGTGCGAGCGCCTGGAGGGCGGGCGCATCACCGCGATCGACCGCTCGCCGAGGATGATCGGGATGGCCCGGCGCCGCAACGCCGAGCACGTCGGCGCGGGCCGCGCCGTCCTCGAGGCGACGACGTTCGAGGACGCGGACTTCGGCGAGGCGCGCTTCGACAAGGTGCTCGCCGTGCACGTCGCGCTCTTCTGGCGCTCGCCGGCGCAGGCGCTCGGCAAGGTCGCGCGGGTCCTCGCGCCGGGCGGCGCGCTGTATCTCGCCAACCAGGCGCCGGGCTGGGCGGGGCCCGCCGACACGCGTCCGTTCACCGACGCGCTCGCGGTCACGCTCGGCGAGCACGGCTTCGCGGTCGACGACGTCGTCGTCGCCGGCCTGCGCCCGGCGGCCGCGTGCGTCGTGGCGCGGCCGCGGGCCGGACCGTCCGGGCGCCCGGGGCGCTGATCAGCCCTGCGGGCGGCCGGAGAGCTCGCCGCGGAACGAGGCGATCTCGGTGACGGCGAGGCCGACGTAGGCGGCGTGGGCGGCCGCGAGATCGGTCTCGAGGTCGTCCATGTAGGTCGCGTTGCCGGCCAGCGGTGACGCGGCGGCGGCGTGGCGCTCGGCGTTGAGGAGCTCGAGGGCGCGGCGCATGTCGGGGGCGGTCATGGCGGTTCTCCTTCGGGAGGTCAGGGGGAGTCAGTGGGCGAGCCGCAGGCGCAGGCTCGGGAGGCGGAGCGGCCGGCGGCGCGTGACGCGGCGCTCGGCCTCGAGGGCGTCTCGCCAACCGGAGAGGGTCTGGCCTTCGAGGAGGTCGCTTTCGACGTAGACGAGGGGGGCGTTGGAGAGCATGGCCGCAGCTTCCTCTCGCGGCCGTCCTCGAACATCGGGGACGGTCCCTGGACCGTGTCCCTGAGATCCCCGGGCCGGGGACTAAGGGAGCCGGCGATGCGGGCGCGCGACCACGAGGTACGCGACGCCCGCGACGGCGATCAGGGCGAGGACGATCGGCGCCGCCCAGACCTGGTAGGCCGGGGCGCCCGGCGGCGCGAGCGACGCGCGCGGCCAGGCGATGTTCACGGTCTCGAACGCCAGCCAGGCGACGGCCAGCGCGTTGACGGCCAGGCCGGTGCGCCGGCCGAGGCGCACGCTGCCCGCCGGGACCCAGGTGCCGCGCAGCCGGGCGATCAGCGCGGCCAGGGCGACGAGCAGGAAGGCCACGTAGATGGCCGCGGTGCCGAACGCGATCAGGCTCCCGACGGCGGTCGAGTCGAGTCCCAGGAGGAGCCCGAGGCAGGCGATCGCCGCGGTCAGCGCGACGGCCGCGAGCGGCACCTGGCGGCGATCGACGCGGCGCAGGCGGCCCGACCCCGGGAGCACGTCGTCGCGGGCGATCGAGTAGATCGCCCTCGCGGTCAGGGACTGCGCCGAGATCCCGCAGGCCAGGAAGGCGACGAGCACGACGGCGGCGAATGGCCGCTCCGACCACGACCCGAACGACGAGGCGACCGCCGTCGCGACCGGGTCGATGTCGCGCCCGGCCACCACCGAGGCGGGATCGGGGTGCGCGAGCGTGGCCGCGACCGCGTTGAGGATGACCAGCGCGCCGACGCTGAGCAGCGCCAGCCAGATCGCGAGCGGGACGTGCCGCGCGGCGCCGCGCGTCTCCTCCGACACGCCGACGCAGGCGTCGAAGCCGATGAACACCCAGCCGCCGACGGCCAGGGCGCTGAGCAGGGCCGAGCCCACCGATCCGCCCGACAGGGCCTCCGCGCCGAGCGTCTCGCCGAGGATCGAGACGTCCTGCTCGCGGAAGGCGAGCACGAGCGTGAGGCCGATGCCGACCGACGCGACGGCCTCGGCCGCGATCCCGAGCCTGATCGCCCGGCGCAGCACGCCGATGCCGAACGCGCCCGCGGCCGCGGAGACGGTCACGAGGACCGCGCCCGCGGCGACGATCCGGTTCGGCGACGGCGCGATGCCGAGCAGCGCGAGCAGCCATGGCGCCCCGAGGTAGGCGATCGTGGTGTTCGCCACCGCGTAGGCGCAGATCGCCACCCACCCGCTGAACCACCCATACGCGCCCCCCATGAGGCGCCGCGACCACTGGTACGCGCCGCCGGCGATCGGGAACTCCGAGGCGAGCTCGGAGTAGACGGCGAGCAGCAGGCACTGACCGGCCAGCGCGACGGGCAGGACCCAGATCCAGGCCGGGCCGGCCACGACCGTCCCCACGAGGACGACGCCGTACAGCCCGACGACCGGCGAGATCGCGGCGAAGCCCATGCCCGCGTTGTCGAACAGGCGCAGCCGCCGCGAGAGCTCCTGCGGGTAGCCGAGCTCGGCCAGGCGCGCGGCGTCGGCGTCGACCGGGGTCGCCGTCGAGGTCACGCGTCGGCCCGCGCCCGCTCGATCGCGCGGGCGACCTCCACCCGCGACGAGGCGCCGAGCTTCACGAAGATGTTGCGCAGGTGCGACTCGATCGTCTTGTCGCTCAGGAACAGCGCGGCGGCGATCTCGCGGTTGGTGTGGCGCTCGACGACGAGGTCGGCGATCTCGCGCTCGCGGGGCGTCAGCGCGTCGACCCCGGCGTCGGCGTCGGTGGCCGGGCCGCGGGTCTCGGCGCGCGCCCCGAGGCGGCGCAGCTCGCGGCGCAGCTCGCCGCGCACCCGGACGGACCCACAGGCGTCGAGCTCGGTCTCGGCCTCGCGCAGCGCGGCGATCGCCCGCTCGCGCTCGCCCGCCGCGGCCAGCGCGCGGCCCGCCAGGCCCGTCGAGTAGGCGGCCTGCAGCCGCGCGCCGATCCCGCGCGCGGCGTGCGCCGAGGCCTCGGCCGCGCGTGCCGCCTCGAGCGCCTCGCCCGCGGCGAGCAGCACCGCCGCACGGGCGCGGCCCGAGAGCGCCGAGGACAGGCCCGTGCCGAGCCGCGCGGCGTTGGCCTCGGCGCGTGCGGCGAAGGCCTCGGCCGCGTCAGGATCGCCCAACGCGAGCTCGGCCAGCGCGAGGTTCTCGAGGTTGAAGCACTGGTCGGCGGCGGTCCAGCCGGCGAGCTCGTCGCCGCCGGCCTGGCGCATCAGCTCGCGCGCGCCCGCGGCGTCGCCGAGCTCGAAGCGCGAGACCGCGAGCACCCACCCCGCGCCGCCGCCGGCCGAGGGCATCGTCCCGCCGAACAGCCGGTCGCCGATCCGCGCGCTCTCCTCCGCCGCGGCGACGGCGGCGTCGAGCTCGCCGGCGAAGTAGCGCGCCCAGGCCAGCTCGAACAGCGACCAGAACAGGTAGTGCGGGTTGGGCGACAGCCGCGCCCCCTCGACGGCGGCCTCGCAAAGCTCGATCGCCTCGGCGAGGCGCCCCTGCATCTCGTAGGGGAAGCAGCGCACGAGCGTCAGCGGCACGAGCAGCCGGCCCTCGCCGGTCGCCCGCGCGATCGCGATCCCGCGCTCGGAGTGGGCGATCGCGTCGGCGTAGCGCTCCAGGTAGGTCTCCGCCCAGGCCAGGTAGTAGAGGGCCTCGAGGCGCGGCGCGAGCTCGGCGTCGGTGAGCCCGTCGAGCGCGACCGCCTCCTCGTGGTGCCCGCGGGCGTCGTCGAGCCGGCCGGCGCACGCCTCGGCCAGGCACAGCGCGGCCGCCGCCGTGGCGATCAGCCCCGGCTCGCCGACCGCCTTGGCGTTCTCGAGCGCGCCCGCGCCGGCCTCGATGGCAGCCTTCAGCTCGAGGTCGTAGAGCGCGTCGACGGCGAGCTCCGTGCCGAGCGCGGCCGCCGCCGCCGTCGCGCCGTCCGGCAGCTCGTCCCAGGCGCGTGCGAGCCGCCGATGGGCGTCCTCGTGGCGCCCGAGCCAATGCTCGACGGCGGCACAGAGGGTGGTCAGCTCGACGCGCCGCACGGCGTCGCCGGCGGGCAGCAGATCGATCGCCTCGAGCAGCGTCGTGCGGCAGCGCTCGAGCTCGCCCATCGACCGCAGCGCCGAGGCGAGCGCCACGGTGACGTCCGCGCGCCGCGCCCGGTCGTCGTGGGGGAGCAGGCGCAGCGCTGCCTCGAGCCAGCGCGCCGACGCGCCGGGGGCGTGGGCCGCCGTCGCCGCGCCCGCCTCCATGAGCACCGCGAAGGCCTCCTCGTCGCCGGGCCGCGCGGCCTGCTCGACATGGTGGGCGCGCTCGGCCGCCGGCGCGCCGTGAGCGGCCAGCGCGTCCGCCGCGCGCTCGTGGGCGGCGAGCCGCCAGCCGCCGGGCGTCGACTCGTAGACGGCGCGGCGGACGAGCGGATGGCGGAAGGCGAAGCGCCGCGGCAGGCGGGTCGGGCGCACGAGCTCGCGCGCGAGCAGCCCGTCCAGCGCGGTGAGCCAGCCCGGCTCGGCGAGCTCGGCCACCGCGGCGGCGACGTCGGCGTCGAAGGGGTCGCCGGTTACGGCCGCGCCCTGCACGAGCGCCCGCTCGGCCTCCGACAGGGTCGAGAGCTCCTCGCCGAGCGACGCGACCACCGCGCGCGGGACACCGTCGCCGCCGGCGTCCGCCGGGGCGCCGGTCCCGGCGACGCGTGCGAGCTGCTCGAGGTAGAACGGGTTGCCGCCGGCCTGCTCGAAGAGCGCGGCCGCGGCGCGCGCATCGACCTCGCCGAGCAGCGCGGCGGCGTCCGCCTCGGCGAGCTGCTCGAGCGCGAGGCGCCGGACCGAGGGCACGCCCAGCGCCGCGACGAGCCGGCTGGGCGCCTGCCCGCTGCGGAACGACAGCGCGAGCAGGACCGGGGCGGCGAGCGCGCGGCGCAGGATCGAGGCGATGAGCTCGATCGACGCGCCGTCGCACCAGTGCAGGTCGTCCAGGGTGACGACGAGCGGGCGGTCCGCGGCGAGCCGCTCGAGCAGGCGGCGCGCCGCGCGGTGCGCGCGGTAGCGCTCGTCGGGGACGGATCCGGCCGCCTCGGGCCGGCCGCGCGAGGGCAGGATGTCGCTCAGGTCGCCGTCGGCCTCGATGTCCTGCGACGCCACGTAGGCGTCCAGCGCGTCGGCCCACACGCTGAAGGGGACGTCGCGCTCGAACTCGGCCGCGGTCCCGGCCAGGACGAGGTGGCCGCGGTCCTCCGCGCGGCCGCGCAGCTCGTCGAGCAGGCGCGTCTTGCCGATCCCCGGCTCGCCCTCCAGGGCGATGCACGCCGCCGCGCCGCCGGCCAGCGCGTCGAGCGCCCCGTCGAGCTCCTGGAGCTCGGCATCGCGTCCGACGGTCCGGCCGGGGCTCAGCTCGATGGCCACCTCGGGGCGAGCCTACCCCTGTTGACGCCCCGGTTCAGGGAGCGTCCCCGATGAACCCGGGGGCCCTGCGCAACGAGGCTGCGGGGCATGAACCAGTCACGCAACATCGCAGCGAGGGCAGGGCGCTGGAGCGCCCAGCACCGCAAGACGGCCATCCTCGGATGGATCGCCTTCGTCATCCTCGCGTTCGTCGTCGGCGGCAAGGTCGGCACGAACCTCCTCACTGACGCGCAGTCGGGCGTTGGAGAGTCCGGCAAGGCCTCGCGCATCGTCGCCGACGCCTATCCCGACAAGGTCGGCGAGGTCGTCCTCGTCCAGAGCAAGAGCCTGAAGACCGGTGATCCTCGATTCCGGGCCGTGGTCGACGACGTGACACAACGTCTCGACGGCGTAGCCGGCGTCACCGCGATCAGCGGCCCGTACGACAAGGCCGGCGCCGGCGCCGTCTCCCCCGACGGCCATGCCGCGCTCGTCCAGTTCGAGATCCCGGGCGACAGCGAGAAGGACGCCAGCCGTCACCGCGAAGATCGAGAAGTCGGTGGCCGCCGTCGACGCCGCCGCGCAAGGCGCACCCCGGCTTCCGCGTCGAGCAGTCCGGCGGCGGCAGCTCCGAGGCGGAGTTCCAGGCCGTCTTCAACTCCGACCTCCAGAAGGCCGGCACGACGTCGCTCCCCGTCACGCTCCTGATCCTGCTCGTCGCCTTCGGCGCGATGGTCGCGGCCGGGATCCCCCTGCTGCTCGCCATCACCGGCGTCGTGGCGACGATGGGCCTCGTCGGCCCGCTCAGCCAGCTCACCCCGGTCGACGACTCCATCAACCACGTGATCCTGCTCATCGGCCTGGCCGTGGGCGTGGACTACTCGCTGTTCTATCTGCGCCGCGTCCGCGAGGAACGGGCCGCGGGGCGTAGCAACAGCGCGGCCATCGAGGCGGCCGCCGCGACCTCCGGGCGCGCCGTGCTGATCTCCGGCGTCACGGTGATGATCGCCATGGCCGGGATGTACTTCGGCGGCGCGGCGACGTTCACCTCGTTCGCCACCGGCACGATCGCCGTCGTCGGCGTGGCCATGCTCGGCTCCCTCACGGTGCTGCCGGCGATGCTCGCGCTGCTCGGCGACAAGGTCGACAAGGGCCGCGTGCCCGGACTGGACCGCCTCAAGCGGCGCATGGCCTCCTACGGCATGTGGTCGCGGATCGTCGATCGCGTCATGCGCCGCCCGCTGCTGTGGGCGCTCACCTCGGTCGCGCTGCTGCTGGCGCTCGCCGCTCCGGCGCTGCACATGGACACCGGCACGCCGGGCACCGACACGCTGCCCAAGGGCCTGGCGGTCGTCCAGAAGTTCGAGCACCTCAAGGCCGCGTTCCCGAGCGAGACGGACACGCTGAGCGTGGTCGTCAAGGGCGCCGACGTGACGTCGCCCGCCGTGACCGCCGCGATCGATGAGCTCGAGCACGCCACGCAGGCCGACAAGGCGCTGTTCCCGAGCCAGGACGGCCTCGACCGAGACCGTCAACCCCGACCACACCGTCACGACGCTCGACATCCAGGTCGGTCTCGACGAGAAGTCCGATCAGGCGCTGGACGCGCTGCGCGAGGACATGATCCCCGCCACGCTCGGCCAGGTGGACGGGCTCGAGGCCCACGCCACCGGCGCGACCGCCGTCGACCGCGACTTCAACGACTCGATGATGTCGCACCTGCCGATCGTGTTCGGCTTCGTGATCCTCGCCGCCTTCGTGCTGCTGCTGGTCACGTTCCGCTCGATCGTCGTCCCGATCAAGGCGATCATCCTGAACCTGCTCTCCATCGGCGCGGCCTACGGCGCGATGGTGCTGGTCTTCCAGGACGGCTGGCTGAACGGCCTGCTCGGCGTGTCGGCCACCGGCCCGATCGAGTCCTGGATCCCGCTGTTCATGTTCGTGGTCCTGTTCGGGCTGTCGATGGACTACCACGTGTTCATCCTCAGCCGGGTCCGCGAGCTCTACGACGGCGGCATGAAGACCGAGGACGCGGTGTCCACGGCGATCAAGAGCACCGCCGGCGTCGTGACCAGCGCCGCCGTGGTGATGGTGTTCGTGTTCGCCATCTTCGGGACGCTCTCGTGGATGATGTTCAAGCAGATGGGCGTCGGCCTGGCCTTCGCCATCCTGCTCGACGCCACCCTCGTCCGCGGGGTCCTGCTGCCCGCGAGCATGAAGCTCCTCGGCGACCGCAACTGGTGGCTGCCCAAGCGGCTGGGCTGGCTGCCGCAGGTCCGCCACGAGGGCGAGGTGGTGCCCGCCCAGGCCTAGCTCTCCGACACCAGACCCCGGCCCTCCAACGCGGCGCCCGCCCTCCCGGCGGGCGCCGCTCGTGCGTGTGGGTTCAGGGAGCCTCCCTGATGATCCGAGGCCGCCGGCCCGGCAGCCTGATCCCATGCCCTCCTATCTCCTGCATCACCACCACGACCCCGCCGACTGCGCCGCCGCGTTCGCCGCCTGGACCGGGTTCGAGAGCCCGCTGCGCCACCGCACCGCGGTGTCGACCTGCCTGACCGGCGGGCACTCGGTCATGTGGCACGTCGAGGCCTCCGACCAGGCGGCGGCGCTTGCACTGCTGCCGCGCTACGTGCGCCGGCGGACCGAGGTCAGCGCGACGCGGGACGTGCAGATCCCCTGAGCGCCCGCTCGAGCAGCGCGCCCGCCGCGAGCACGAGCGCGTCGTCGCCGGGGCGCCCGACGAGCTGGACCGACGCGGGCAGGCCGTCCTCGGCGGCCCCGCAGGGCAGCGCGAGCGCGGGCGAGCCGGTGGCGTTCCACGGGAACGTCAGCTTGATCATCCGGTTGCGCAGCGCGAGGTCGCCGATCCCGCGCGCCGGCGCGACGTGCTCGAGCGTCGGAGTGAGGACGAGGTCGACGCCGGCCGTGGCCTCGGCCACCTGCTCGCGGTAGCGGGCATGGCCGGCCGCCGCCTCGTCGACCTTGGCGTCGCTCAGCGCGAGCGCGCTGTCGAGCTTGGCGGCGACGTTCTCCCCGTACTGCTCGCGGCGCTCGGGGAACAGGCCGCGGTGCGACTCGGCCGCCTCGCGCGCGAAGACGGCGTAGAAGCCGTCGGGGAACGGGACCTCGAGCGCTTCGCGGCCCGGGAGGTGCCCGGCCGCGGCCACGACGCGCTCGCGCACGAGCGGATCGGCGCCCTCGGTCCAGGCCACGCCGACGCGCAGGTCGCCGAGGTCGTCCAGCGACGCCGGCTCGAAGCCCGGCACGAGCGCGCGCATCATCGCCACGCAGCCGGCGACGTCGCGGGCCATCGGCCCGACGTGGTCGAAGCTCGGAGCCAGCGGGAAGCAGCCGTCGACCGGCACGAGCCCGTGCGTGGGCTTGAACGCGGTGATCCCGCAGCACGCGGCGGGGATGCGGACCGAGCCGCCCGAGTCCGTCCCCACGCCCGCGTCGGCGTCGCGGTCGACGAGCGCGGCCGCGCAGCCGCCGCTCGACCCGCCGGCGATCCGGTCGTCCGCGAGCGGGTTGGGCACGTCGCCGTAGTGCGGGTTCTCGGAGGTGATGCCCCACGCGAACTCGTGCAGGTTGGCCTTGCCGACCGAGACGTAGCCCGCCTCCTCGAGGCGCCTGACGGCGGTCGCCGTCGCGTCGGGGACGTGGTCGGCGTAGACGAGCGAGCCGTAGGTCGTGCGCACGCCCGCGGTGTCGAACAGGTCCTTGACGGCGAGCGGGATGCCGTCGCCCGCCGGCTCGCACTCGGTGATGAAGACCCCCGCCCTCACCACGTGAGTCCTATCAGGGCGCCGCGGCGACGGTGAGCACGGCCTGCGCGTGGCGCTGCGCGCCCGCCGCGTCCAGCCGCCCGCCGGGCAGCTCGACGACGATCGAGCTGCCGGGGCGCACGCGCACGTTCTGCCAGCGCGACATGCTGCCCGGCCGCGGCGCGAGCGGCCGCGCCGGCAGCCCGGTGAGCGCCGAGTAGGAGCGCTGCAGTCCGGCGGCGCCGCGCTCGGGACGGTCGACGAGCGTCAGCGGCTGGTGGTACCAGATGGTGACGGCGGGGCGCTCGCGCAGGATGAGGCGCCGCAGCGCGCGCGTCTCGGGCTCGGAGAAGGCCCGTGGGCCCGCGTAGAAGCGCGAGCCGGGCGGCCCCAGGTCGCGCCGCCCCTGCGGCGAGTTGCGGTTGAGGTCGACGCCGCGGGCGTTGCCGCGCGTGCGGCGCGCGAAGCCGTCGGGGTTCATGTTGCGCACGAGCAGCAGCTCGGCGCCGGGCGGCGCGGCGACCGCGCGCAGCAGGTCGACGACGGCCCGCCCGGCGCACTCGTCGCCGTGGATGCAGCCGACGACCAGCACCTTGCGCGCCGCCGCGGGGTCGCCGACGCGCACGAGGCCGATCGGCCGCCCCTCGACCGAGCGCCCGAGGCGCTCGACGCGCGGCGACTGGGCGGGCGCCGGCGCGGCGAGGAGCGCCGCCGCGACCGCCGCCGCGGCGAGCACGACGAGGCGCCTCACCGCGCCTCGGCCAGCGTCGTGATCACGGCCTCGTAGACGCCGGGCCCGTAGCCCTCCTCGGTGATGCGCACCTTCCCGAGCTTCGGGTCGATCGCCTCGCGGATCCCCGGGTCCTTCACCAGCGCGTTGCAGACGAGCCAGAACGTCCCGACCTGGGCGCTCACCGCGAGGTCCTCGCGCGAGTCGCCGACGGCGATGCAGTCCTCGCGCGCGTAGCCGCGGGCGCGCCGGTGGGCGGCGACCGCGCCGGCCTTCGTCGCGCCGCCCGGGACCAGGTGGTAGACGCGCAGCTCGGGCAGGTCGGGCAGCGTCGGCGAGCGCATGTGGGCCTCGCCGTTGTCGACCATGCGCAGGCCGGCGTGGCCCGCGGCGACGAGCAGGTCGTCGGCCTCGCGCGCGTCCACCTGCCCGCGGAACAGGTGCGAGACCTCGCGATCGGCGTGCCACGGGGCGTGGTACTCGAGGCGGCCCGCGAAGTGCTCGAGGAGCAGCGCGGGCGCGCCCGAGGCGGTGATCTGGTCGTGGATCGTGCCGCTCTCTCCCGGGACGAGATCGCCGGTCAACCAGTGCTCCTCGTCGTCGATGACCATGCACGAGCCGACCTCGAAGATGTACGAGCGCTGGCCGAACAGCCGCGCCGGCACGGCGACGCTGTCCTTGCGCCGGCCGGACATCAGCACGACCTCGACGCCGGCCCGCAGGCACGCCTCGATGGCCCGCGTGCCGAGCAGCGAGACGGCGCCCTCGCCATCGTGGAGCAGCGAGCCGCCGCGCCCGAGGAGCGTCGCGTCGAGATCCAGGTACAGGCACCGCACCTTCCCTATCTAGCATGGGAGCGGTGGCCGTCGACCGACGCATCGAGCCGTGGACCGACCTGCTCGACGCCGGACGGGCGGACGAGCGCCTCGTGCGCGAGGCCTTCGAGGGCGCGCGCGAGCCGAGCCTCGAGCCGATCCCCGACGACCTTCACCCGCTCGTGCGCGAGGGCCTCGCCGCGGCCGGGATCGACGCCCTCTACTCCCACCAGGCCGAGGCGCTGCAGGCGGCGTGGGCCGGGCCGACGATCGTCACCACGGGCACCGCGTCGGGCAAGTCGCTGTGCTTCAACCTGCCGACGCTCGACGTCCTGTGCGCGGACGCGCGCGCCCGCGCGCTCTACCTCTACCCGACGAAGGCGCTGGCCCAGGACCAGGCCCGCGCGCTCAACGGGTTCGGCCTGCACAAGCAGATCCGGCCGGCGATCTACGACGGCGACACGCGCCGCGAGGAGCGCCGCGCCATCCGGCAGCGGTCGAACCTGGTGCTCACCAACCCCGACATGCTCCACGTCGGGATCCTGCCCAACCACGGCGCCTGGGGAGACTTCCTCTCGAACCTCGCCGTCGTGGTCGTCGACGAGGCCCACGTCTACCGCGGCGTGTTCGGCGCCCACGTGGCCAACGTGCTGCGCCGCCTGCGACGGATCGCCGCGGCCTACGGGACCGCGCCGCGGTTCCTGCTCGCCTCCGCCACGGTGGCCAACCCCGTCGAGCTCGCCGAGCGCCTGACCGGCTTCGACGACGTCGCGCTCGTCGACCGCGACGGCTCGCCCGGCGCGCGGCGCCAGATCGCGATGTGGAACCCGCCCGTCGTCGACGAGGCGCTGCAGATCCGCCGCAGCTCGCTGGCCGAGGCCTCCGAGCTCGTGGCCGAGCTCGTGCGCCAGGGCGCGCGGACGATCTGCTTCATCAAGTCGCGCAAGGCGGTCGAGCTCGTCACGCGGCTGACGCGGCTCGAGCTCGAGGCCGGCGACGACCCCGGCCTGGCCGACCTCGTCGCCCCATATCGCGCCGGCTACACGCCGCAGCAGCGCCGCGAGCTCGAGGCGCGCCTGACCTCGGGCGAGCTGCGCGCGGTGATCACGACCGACGCGCTCGAGCTCGGCATCGACATCGGCGCGCTCGACGCCGCCGTCTGCGTGACCTTCCCGGGCACGGTCGCCTCCCTGCGCCAGATGTGGGGGCGCGCCGGGCGGCGCGGGCGCGGCCTGGCCGTCTACGTGGCCGGCGAGGACGCGCTCGACCAGTTCTTCTGCCGCCACCCCGACGAGTTCCTCGAGCGCCCGGTCGAGGCGGCGATCGTCTGGCACGAGAACGAGCCGATCCATCTCGCCCACCTGCTGTGCGCCGCCCACGAGGGGCCGCTCGACGAGGGCGACGCCGAGTTCCTCGGCCCGCGCTGGCAGGCGCACGCCGACGTGCTCGTCTCGCGCGGGCGACCTCGTCGTGCGCAAGGGCCGCTACCTGCTGCGCCACCCCGAGGACTTCCCGGCCGCGCGCGTCTCGCTGCGATCGGCGTCGCCCGACAACTTCGCCGTCGTCGACGTCGCCGACGGCGAGCTGCTGGGCACCGTCGAGGCGTCGCGCGCCGCCTCGACCGTCCACGACGGCGCGATCTACCTGCACCTCGGGCGCTCGTACGAGGTCCGCGATCTCGACATCGACGCGCGCCGGGCGCTCGTCACGCCGTTCGACGGCAACTGGTACACGCAGCCCAAGAAGGAGACCGACACCGAGATCGAGCGCCTGCTCGACCGCCGATCGACGCTCGGCGTCACGCTCAGCTTCGGGACCGTCACGGTGACCGAGCAGGTCCACGCCTACCAGCGCAAGCGCCTGCCCGACCACGAGGTCATCGACCTCCAGGGCGTCGACCTGCCGGCGCAGTCGTTCTCCACGCAGGCGCTCTGGTACGAGCTCGACGAGGACCTGCTCGCCGAGGACTTCCCGATGGAGGTCCTGCTCGGCTCACTGCACGCGGCCGAGCACACGCAGATCGCGGTGCTGCCGCTGCTGGCCATGTGCGACCGGTGGGACATCGGCGGGCTGTCGACGAACCTGCACCCGCAGACCGGCGGGCCGACGATCTTCATCTACGACGGCCACCCCGGCGGCGTCGGGATCACGCGCCAGGGCTTCCTGCGCTTCGAGGCGCTCGTCGGCGACGCGCACCGGCTGATCTCCGAGTGCCCGTGCGAGTCGGGCTGCCCGTCGTGCGTGCAGTCGCCCAAGTGCGGCAACCTCAACGAGCCGCTCGAGAAGGCCGGCGCGCTGGAGCTGATGGCGCGCATGCTCGAGCGCTGACCGCCGGTCTGCAAGTTCGGGGCAGTGAAGTTGCGCATCTGCGCGGGTCCCGTTCACGCGCGCGGACGCGACGCCGACCGTGGAGGGCATGGGTCACGGGATGCGCATGCTCAGCACCGTCGCCGCCGTCACGGCGGCGATGCTCGGCGTGCTCGTCCCGGCGGCCGTCGCCCACGCCGGCGGCATCCCCGCGCCGTCGGCCACGGGCGGCGCGCAGTACGGCGCCGCGCTGCGCACGTCGCGCCCGCTGCGCCCGGTGGCGCGCGAGTTCACCGTCGCGCCGCGCAGCGTGATCAGCCCGCGCCTGCCGCGTCTGCGCGTCCGGGTCGAGCAGCCGGGCGCGTCGTCGGTGCGGGCGCGGATCGTCTTCATCCCGCGCACGGAGACGGGCGCCATCGCGCGGATCGAGATCGGCCGCATCCCGACCGGCAAGCGGATCGCCGTGCCGTGGCCGGCGGGCAGCGAGCTCGCGCCCGGCCGCTACCTCGTGCGCCTGCACGTCAAGGGGCGTGGCAACGCGGTCCTCGCCCGCAGCGCGCGCCTCTCGGGCCGCGCGAGCATCGTCGTGCGGGCGCCCGCGCCGCCCGCCCCCGCACCGCCGCCCGTCCCGGCGACCCAGCCGCTGGGCACTGTCCCGGGCGTCATCCCGGTGGCCGGCGCGTACACGTGGGGCGAGCCGTTCGGCGCGCCGCGCAAGGGCTACACCCACCAGGGCGCGGACCTCGCGGCGGCCTCCGGGACGCCGGTGGTCGCGCCGGTCGCGGGCACGATCCTCTACGTCGACAACCAGCCGTCGGCGGCGGGCTGGTACGTCGTCCAGCGCGGCGCCGACGGGCGCGACATGTTCTTCGCCCACTGCCTGGCGGGCTCGGTCGCGGTCAAGGCCGGCCAGGCCGTCGCGGCCGGCCAGCGGCTGTGCGCCGTCGGCGCGACGGGGGACGCCACCGGTCCGCACCTGCACTTCGAGATCTGGCTCGGCGGCTGGCGCGTGAACGCCGCCAGCCACCCGATCGACCCCGCGCCCGACCTGCGCACGTGGGCCGGGATCCCCTGATCAGCGGACGCCGAGCCGCAGCTCGCCGCGCACGCCGGAGGTCTCGGCGCGCGCCCAGCCGGTGAGGTCGCGCAGGCGTTCGAGGAGCGGCGCGGCCTCGGCCGGCAGGCCGAGCATCGCGCTCAGCCGGGTGCGCACGAGCGGCGCCTGGACGCGGACGGTGAGCCCGCCGGCGGCGCCGGGCGGCACGGGCGAGCGCGGCGCCCGGGCGGCCGCGCGGAGGTCGGCGCGCGGGTCGTTCGTCGCCACGAGCGTGCGCCCGTAGACGGCGACGCGGGCGACGAGGTGCCCGTCGACGCGCAGCCGGTAGACCTCGCCGGGCTGCTCGTCGATCTCGATGCCGTCGACGCCGACCCGCTGGAGGATGCTCGACAGCGTGGCCGCGCTGTTGACCGCGGTGCGCCAGGCGCCCGCGTTGCGGGGATCCGTGCGGACGACGAGCGTCCGCAGATCGGCGGTCGTGACCGTGGCCTCGGTGCCGACGTTGTCGAGCAGCCCGTCGATGTCGAGGCCGAGGAACGCAGGGACCGCGTCGTCGATCTGGTTCAGCGCCCGGAAGCGGTCGGGGTCGGCGACGCGCAGGAAGGCGATCAGGCGGTCGAAGCCGCGGATGCCGGCGACGAGCGGCGCGCGGCCGCGCGCGACGGGCGGGCGCGCGCCGGGCGCGAACGGGAGGTCGGCCGGCGTCAGCCCGGGAGCGGACGCGATCCGGAACGGGATGCGGATGCCGTCGCCGCCGGCCTGCAGGACGGCGGCGCCGCCGCGCAGGGCGCGTCCCCAGCGCGTGCGCCCGACCTCGGGCTGCTGAGCGAGGAGGACGCGACGGGCATCGAAGATCGCCTGGACGGGCGCGGTCTTCGGGAGGTCGGTGAGGCGCGCGTCGAAGATCGCCGGCGTGATGTGGCCTCCCGGGTCGGCGCGCGCGTCGAGGGCGCGGCGCAGGGCGGCGGCGTCGGGCGCGGCGACGAGCGCGAGGCCACGCGTCGCGACCGCGCCGGAGCGGGCGGCGTACAGGCGCGCTCCACGGTAGGCGCCGGTGACCCGCAGGCCGTCGGTCGCCTGTTCCAGGCGCGCGCGGTCGCGCGCGACGAAGGCGACCGTGCCGCGCCGGGCGCGCGGGTCGAGCAGTACGACGGCGGCGTCGCGGCCGAGCAGCGGGCGCACGTCGGCGCCCGTCAGCGCGTTGTCGGTCAGCCTTGGGACGAGCTGCTGCAGGATCGCGCCGGCGGCCGGTGCCGCCGTGTCGACGGCGATGACCCCGGGCGCGTCGCGCGGCGCGAAGGCCAGCGCCTCGGGGCGCGCGTCGGGGAGCGGCGCCGACTTGTCGTCGCCGCCCCGCGTGAGCACGACCACGACCGCGACGACCGCGATGACGAAGGCCGCCACGGCGGCGATGGCCGGCAGAGGGCGGCGCACGGGCACCACGGTAGCCGTCGCCGGACGCAGGGCAGGCGGTACCCTCAGCCGACCGCGGCGAGATAGCTCAGTTGGTAGAGCACACGACTGAAAATCGTGGTGTCCCCGGTTCGAGTCCGGGTCTCGCCATCCCGAGAACCGCCTGCTAGCAGCGGTCTTATCGCCCTAGAAGGGCCAAGACCCGCGGGCGGGATGCTGGCCCGCGCCCCCGGGCACCTGTCCCGCCAGGGCCCGCCGGCGCTTCGCTGGGCCCTGTTCGAGGCCGCCCAAGCCGCCCGCCGACCCGGCTCACCGGATCGCGCCTACTACGACCAGGCCGCCGAGCGCCTCGGCGGCAACCGCGCCTGCCTCGCCTTGGCCCGCAAACTGCTCAAGCGCAGCTTCCACACCCTGCGCGAGCTCGGCGACGACGCCCTGGCGCCCGTCTGAATCAAAGCTCAGGTGCGCGCCCTGCCCTCAATCACTCCGATGCACCGCGGCCTGCTCCCCGCATATCGCTGCCGCCACCACCGGGTGGACGGCCTCCAAAGACCGAGCGGCCGCACCGCATCCCGCGGGAACACCCCATCACCCATCACGTCACCGACCCGCCGCACGGCGAGGCCGCGGACCAAGATAAGCCCGGGCGCCCGCGCGCACCAGCCCCCGCCCCCCGGCCGCGCTCACGCCCCCCCATCGACGAGAAGGTCACAACTCAAACCACCCTTGACGCCCGAGCCCTGGCACAGATAAGCGATAGCGGCTTGCCTAGCGGCCGTGGAGCGCTTCGAGTAGCGAGCCGATGGCCGTCGCGTAGTTTTGCTCGGGGTCGCCCTGGAGGTGCGCGACGAGGGGGCCACCCCACCGCCAGTGCATCAGCTCGATGGTGACCAGTCCGTGCATGGTCGCCCAGATGAGGTGCGCGTCGGCCGCCGGGTCGGTGAAGTCGGGGCGCCAATCGGCGACGCGGGTGGCGAGCATCTCGAACGTCGCGAGTCCTGCCAGGCGGCTGGCGTCCGACGGGACGAAGTCAGGGGTCGCCCGCTCGAACATGAGCCCGTAGAGCGCGTCGTTGTCGAGTGCGAACGCGCGGTAGGCCAGGGCGAACGCCAGCAGTTCTTGCCGGCGTTGACCATCGGAGGGGACGCTGTTGAGCCGTTCCTCCAAGCGTCGGAAGCCGTGCAGGTAGAGCTGCTCCAGCAACCCTTGCTTTGACCCGAAGTGCGTGTAGACGCCCATCGTCGACTGCTCGGCCGCCTCCGCCAGGTCGCGTATGCGCAGAGCTCCGGGTCCGCGCTCCTCCAAGAGGCGCAGCGCAGCGTCGAGCAGGGTCTCCCGCGTGGTCGATGCAGTGGGCACGCACGCATGGTAGCCGTACTGGGCACGTCTCAATAACTAAGTTATGTTCGGGTCATGCCAACTCACACCAGCTCACAGATGGACAAGCCCGCTGGGCGCCCCGCCCGGCTGCTGCTCGGCCTGACCGGCGCCCTGCTCGCGCTCCTGATCCTCAACCTCGCCGTCTTCGACGACCTGCGCATCGACCCGTCGGCCGGAGTGCTCGAAACGTTCGCCAAGCCGCAGCACCTCTCAAGCCTCGTCGCTGTCCTCATCGCCGGCGCCCTGGTCGCGTTCAGGCACCGATCCGCGGCCCGAGTGGCCCTGGTGGTCGCGTGGATCGAGATCTCCGCGTTCACGTTCTTTCACGTCATCCCGGTGGAAGTCGGGCCCTCCAAGCCCTACTGGGGTGACGGCATGGGAGACCCGCTGCAGTGGGTCGGCCTCTTGTCGATCCTCGCCGTCAGCGCCGCCATCGTTCGCGTTGCGCGGCGCTCGTCGAACGCGGCCGTCACGCCGGTCGCCGCGAGCGTGCCGTCATGATCACGGCCGAAGAACTCACCAAGCAGCGCGGCGGCCGCGCCGTCGTCTCCGACGTCACGTTCCGCTGCGAGCCGGGCACCATTACGGGGTTCCTCGGCCCCAACGGTGCCGGCAAGACCACGACGATGCGGATGCTCGTCGGCCTGTCCGAGCCCGACAGCGGGCGAAGCCCGGATCCTCGGTGGGCGCTACCGCGACCTGCCAAACCCCGGCAGGCGCGTCGGGATCCTGCTCGACGCCTCGGCGCAACTTGCGGGGCGCCGGGGCCGCGAGGCGCTCGCCGTCTCCGCCCAGACCATGGGCGTGCCGGCGCAGCGCGTCGACGAACTGCTGGAGCTCGTCGGCCTGGACGAGACGGCGGCCCGGCGCCGGGTCGGCAGGTACTCGCTCGGCATGCGCCAGCGCCTCGGCCTCGCCCACGCACTGCTCGGCGACCCGGAGGTGCTGATCCTCGACGAGCCCGCCAATGGCCTCGATCCGGAGGGCATGCGCTGGATGCGCGAGCTGCTGCGCGGCTTCGCCGACCGCGGCGGCACCGTTCTGCTCTCCTCGCACCTGCTGGCCGAGGTCGAGGCCGTCGCCGACCGGATGATCATCATCGGCGGCGGACGGATCCAGGCGCAGGGCAGCCGCGCCGAGCTGCTGACCGCGAGCGGGACCATCGTCGAGACGGACGACCTCGCCACGCTTGACGCCGTGCTTGACAACGCCGGCCTGACGAGTCACCCCGCCGACGGTGATCGGCGGCTGGTCGAGGCCGAGCCCGAGGTCGTCGCCCGCCTGGCGATGGCCAACGACGTCGTGCTGCGCCGGCTCGCCCCGGCCGACGAGGCGGGCCTCGAACGCCTCTTCTTCGAGCTGACCACGGCCGGCGGAAACGCTCCGTCGCCGGAGACCGACTCGATCCACCCCGAGCTGGCAGGAGCAACCGCATGAGCACCACCACCCTCGCCGCACCGATCCGCGTGAACCACTCAGGCGTCCACGCGCGCCCCGGCCTCGCACGCCTCGTCGCCGTCGAGCTGCGCAAGATGGTCAATACCCCCGCCGGCCTCTGGCTGCAAATCACCATGGTCGCGCTCACCGCCGCCGTGGTGATCGCCCGCCGGGTCTTCGGCGAAGGCGGCGATCACACCTTCGCCGGCGTCCTCGACGTCGGGCTGCAGCCGGCGGCCGTGCTGCTGCCGATCACCGGGATCCTGCTCGTCACCTCGGAGTGGTCCCAGCGCACCGGGATGATCACCTTCGCGCTGGTCCCGGTGCGCTCGCGCGTCCTCGTCGCCAAGCTGATCGCCGAGCCTAGTCCTCGCCCTCGCGACGCTCGTCATGTCCGTCGCCGTCGTTGCCGCGGGTGTGCTCGTCGCGTCGCCGGGCGTCAACGGGACCTGGTCCGACGCCGCGACGTTGATCGGCCAGTCGGCGGTCTTCCTGACGACCGGAATGGTCGTCGGCGTCGCGTTCGGCGCGGTCCTACTCGCCTCGACGCCTGCCATCGTCGCGCTCTTCGCACTGCCGATCGCGTGGACGGCGGCGGCCTCGCTGTCCTTCTTCGCCAGCGCCGCCCCGTGGCTGGACACGCGCCTCGCACTCGCCCCGTTGCATCAGGAGGTCCTGAGCGCCACCCAGTGGGCGCACGCCGGCACCGCGCTCGCAGTCTGGATGCTGCTCCCGCTCCTGATCGGCATCTGGCGGATCACGCGGGAGGAAGTCGCGTCGTGAAGGCCCCTAGGCCATCAGCAATCATTGGCCTGCGGGACGCACAGACAGGCGATGCGCGCGCCACGCGCGTCCGGCAGCTGGGCGATAGAGACATGAGCGCCGCTCGCCACCGACCCACCCGCGGCCCCTGACCCGGCACCGCGACCGCCCGTTGACAACCCATGCTCCTTCATAGAGGCGAGACGCAGCAGCCGTCGCCTCGCGAGACGGGACTCGATCCTGCTGCTGCTCTGAGGCTGGCCAGCACTCAGCCGCATCCCACGCGGGCTGCTGCATCTCGCGCAATGCGCAAGCGACGGTGTCGGAGCTCCGTCTCTCCGGACCTGACGGTCGCCGACGCAGTGCCTATGCACTGCTTGCACGGAATCGAGCCGCGTCGCGCTCCCGCTGGTCGTCCAAGTGAGGAGTCTCGCGGAGTGAAGCGGGACGCTCGCCTTGGGGACTGAACGAGGAGCCTGCTCGAGACATCCCCCGCGCGAATGTCCGTCTCACCCCTCGTTCGGGCTTCGAAGGCGGCACTCCCCTCGCTCATGCTCTGAAGCGAGGATGCGTCGGCGGTGGCTGTTCGACCCGCACCTTCTGGGGGCCCGCGAGTCGTGACGCTGCCTTGCGGCGCTCGTCGGCCCGCCGGCTGGCGGGTGCGAACGCGCTCCAGGCGAACCAGCGTCCGAACCCGCGCTGAAGCGCCCTCGGGCCGCGCATGGTCAACTTGCGAGCCCTGAGCGCGCCGGCCAGCGCGGCGCGCCCCAGATAGACGCGGTAGAGCGTCGCCGTATCGACCGCGACCTCGAGGTCGACGTCGAACCCGGGGTGCTGGAGGCAGACCGAGACCTCGGAGGGCTCGAGCACCATCCAGTAGCGCTCCGCCGGGTCGCGGAAGTCGAACTGGACCACCGTGCGATCCGGTGGAAGCTGCTCACGATCGGCGTGGCGAGCCATCCAGACGATCAAGAGGTAGGGGTCCAGCTCCTCGGGGCGGGGATCGGTTACCGACCAGGTCACCCCCCACTCCCCCATCGCCTGCACGACCGGCTCCAGGTCCCGGCCGGCGAGCGTCAGGCGATAGTCCAGCGTCCTTCCCTTGGGGCCGGTCCGGCGATCGATGATCTCGGCCCGCTCGAGCGAGCGAAGCCGATCGGAGAGGACCGAGCGCGAGATCCCCGGCAGGCCACGCTGGAGCTCGTTGAACCCGCTCGCACCGCCCAGCATCTCCCGCACGATCAGGAGCGTCCAGCGGTCGCCGAGGATCTCGCTCGCCTTAGCGATCGGGCAGTACTGCGCGTAGCCCCGCATCCTCGGCGGATGCTAAACCCGGATAGGGGCCAGGTACGGGCCAGGTTCGGAATTCGAACCACTTGGTTCGAAACTCGCTCTAGTCCGTGGCAGGGCACCCGCCTAGCGTCGGCGACATGGCTACCGAGACGACGACACTCGCGGCAGCGATGACCGACCTCGACCGTCTGCACGACTCCATCCGCGGCCCGGTGATCGATCCCGACGACGAACGCTACGACGCCGCGCGCGCGATCTGGAACGGTGCGATCGACCGCCGCCCCGCCTGCGTCGCTCGCTGCACCGGAGTCGCCGACGTCGTCGCGGCGGTTCGCTTCGCGCGCGAGCGTGACCTACTCGTGGCGGTGCGCTCCGGCGGCCACGGCGTCGCTGGTCATGCCGTCAACGACGGCGGCCTCGTGATCGACCTTTCGCTGATGAAAGGGATCAGGGTCGACCCGGCAGCACGCACCGCCAGGGCCGAGGCCGGCGTGCTCTGGGGCGAGCTTGACCGCGAGACGCAGCTTCACGGCCTGGCGACGGTGGGCGGGATCGTCACCCACACCGGCATCGCCGGCCTCACCCTCGGCGGCGGCATCGGCTGGCTCACGCGAAAGCACGGCGCGACGGTCGACAACCTCCTCTCGGTCGACCTGGTCACGGCCGAGGGAGAGCTCGTCACCGCGAGCGGGGAGGAGAACCCCGACCTGTTCTGGGGGATCCGCGGCGGCGGCGGGAACTTCGGCGTCGTGACCTCGTTCGAGTACCGCCTTCACCCAGTGGGCCCGATCGTGCTCGCCGGACCGATCTTTCACCCCCTCGAGGATGCCCGCGAGGTGCTCGCCTTCTACCGCGAGTTCATCGCCACGGCGCCCGACGAGTTGACGACGATCTTCGAGCTGAGCGTGGCCCCGCCGGTCCCCTTCCTGCCCGAGGACGTGCACGGCAAGCCGATCGTGATGGTCGGGGCCTGCTACGCCGGCGCGCCCGAGGACGGGATCGAGGCGGTGCGGCCGCTGAAGGAGTTCGGCAACCCGATCGCCGACCTGCTCGAGCCGAAGCTCTACACCGCGCTGCAGTCGATGTTCGACCCGTTCGTCCCGCACGGCTGGCACCGCTACTGGAAGTCGGTCGAGCTACCGCCGCTCACCGACGACGCGATCGACACGCTCGTCGAACGCGCCTCGGCGCAAACCTCGCCGAAGTCGTACTGCATCATCTTCCAGCTCGGGGGTGCCCTCGCCCGCGCGGGAGAGGACGACACCGCGTTCAGCCAGCGCGACGCCGCCCACAACGTGGTCATCAACGCGGTCTGGACCGAGGGCGACCCCGAACCGCACGTCGCCTGGGCGCGCGACTTCTTCTCGGCGCTGCAGCCGCATGCGGGCGACCGCGTCTACGTCAACTTCCTGGGCGACGAGGGGGCCGAGCGGGTCCGCCAGGCCTACGGCGACCGGCAATACGAGCGGTTGGTCGAGCTGAAGCGCGCACACGACCCGACGAACTTCTTCCGGCTGAACCAGAACATCGAGCCGTAGCGACACCTCGGGCGGCCTCGATCTAACGGCGGGTCAACGATGCGGAACGAGAAGAATGGGGCCACGCACGCGGCTCGGTTGCCACGGACGCTGGTCGTCGCTTTCGCGCTTGTCATCGCGCTCGCGCTCAGCGGGTGCGACGAAGACTTCTGTGGGGCTTCGACGGCGACGCGCCATGGGACAAGCCCACCAAGTAGCAGCGCAGATCTCGCACGCGACCACCGACCATCGTCGTAGACGGGGATTCCGTCCGCGCACGACGCACCCCGATGCAGGCGCCGCGCGCGGCCGCGCTACCCGCCTGCGGAGCGTGGAGAACACGCCGCTGTTCGCGCACATGGCCCAGCCCGTACGCGCAGCGTATAGCCGCTGCGGAGCGGAACGGCGACCGGGGGGATCAGGCCGCCCAACTCCGCAGGGCTCCGCGAGGCGCCGCGCGGCCGCCTACTGCGACACGTTGCGGCCCTTCTCGCCCACCCAAGCCGTTCCAGCGCTGGACGCTGGAGGAAGTCGGAACCGATCCCGCCGCGTGGTCGAAAGTCGACGGAGGGGCGCCAGGGGCGGCGCCTCGTCGGGGACTACAGCAGGTCGCCGGGACCACGATGCGCTTTGCGGGGGCCTGGCAGCTCGAATCGGGCTGGGCCACGAAGGTGTGCACGTCCCCGATGAAATGCGCCGTAGGCCGCGTCAACTGATGTGCCGCCCACGACCACGACCGAAGGAGCCGCCATGTCCCGCGTCCGGGTCCACAACTTCTCGATCTCCCTCGATGGCTTTGCCACGGGTGACGGCCAGGCCCTCGATGCCCCGTTCGGGCACGCGGGCCATCGGCTCCACGAGTGGATGTTCGCTACCGGATTCGGTCGCGACCTGCTCGCCGAACTCGGGGCAAGCCGCGCCGACAGCTCGGCGGGACGGGCGGCACCGAGGGTGTCGATCACGTGATGGCCGAACGACATGGTCCGGGCATCGGCGCGGAGATCATGGGCGCCGGCAAGTTCGGTCCGCCGGGTTGGCAGGACAACCCCGAGTGGCGCGGGTGGTGGGGCGACAACCCGCCGTTCCACACGCCGACGTACGTCCTGACCCATCGCCCGCGCCCGCCGCTGGAGATGGAGGGCGGTACGACGTTCCATTTCCTCGACGCTGCGCCGGCGCACGCACTCGCAGTCGCACGAGAAGTGGCAGACGGTCAGGACGTCCGCATCGGCGGGCGGCCCGACGATGCTCCGCGAGTTCCTTGCCGCCGGGCTCGTCGACCATCTGCATGTCGTCCAGGTTCCGATCCTCCTCGGTCGCGGGGTTCGGTTGTGGGACGGTCTGGAGGCACTGGAGCAGCAGTACGATGTGGAGGCGGTCTCGACGCCGAGCGGGGTCACCCATCTCACCTTCACGCGATGAGGATCGGCGCTCACCGGGGCGCACGGGCCGGGGGTCGCGGATCTGAGCCCGGGAGCGGGGCCGCACGGGACGCGCGGCGGGCTGTTCTGGCACCACCTCGTCGGGGTCGCGTTGCTGCTGCTCGCCGCGTGGGCAGCGGTGAGATAGTCGGTATCGGCGATGATCTGCGCCGTCGCGTCATGCACCACCCTGGTCGACCGCAACAGCAGCGTGACCACCGCCACGGGCGCTGTTGGCCTTTACCCCGATCATGTGCGGTCCGTCGAGTGGTGGGAGCACGGGTCGTTCTCGGACCGGGTCGAGCTGGCGGCCGGGCCGAGTCGCCACCCGAGGTCCGCAAGCCCGCCGACAGAGCGGCCGTCGCTGTGCTTGATGATGTCCGCAGCTCGCGGGCGTAGCCGATCTTGAGCCTGGACACGCCCGGAACTGTGTGCCGGTTGTCGGACGGTCACCGGCACGCTTCACCGAACCACCGTTCCGCTTGCGGGACGGCGCTCGTTACCGCCGGCTGCTTCTCGCCAGGGCTTCCTTGCTCCGCCAGAGCGCGACAGCGCGTTGCCGGTCTCGCAACTGGCCTGGATCGGTGCGATTGCGTTCGGCGAGCGGGAGTACGCTGAATGGATCATGCCGCGCAGTGTTCGCCGGGCTGCCGAGGTGCTCGATCTGTTCTCCGTCGAGCGACCGTACTGGGGTCCGAGCGAGGTCGCGGTGCAGCTGGGGATCGCGAAGTCAACCGCGCACGCGCTGCTGGGCGAGCTGGCGCGTGCCGGGCTGACCGAGCGCTTGCCGTGCGGGCGCCACCGGCTGGGCTGGCGGCTGGTGGGGCTGGCGCGGACGATGTTGCAGACCAATGGGTATCGCGAGACGGTTGCGCCGGCGGCGCGAGCGCTCGCCAGGCATTTCGGCGAGACCGTGCACGTTGCTGCGCTCGAGCGCGAGAGCGTTGTGTACGTCGCCAGCGAGCGCCCGCCTGGCGGGGTCGCCGCGCCGCCGGCCCCGGTCGCGGCCGAGCTCACGCCGCTGGGACAGGTGCTGCTCGCCCAGCACCCCGGCGTCATTGTCGGACCGCAGCGCGCGTTGGACGGCGTGGAGTGCGTCGCCGCCGGGCTGCGCACGAGCGCCGCGCCGCCGGCGGCAGCAATCGGACTGTGCGCGCCGAGCGAGCGCTTCGCGTCGCGGCGCGACGTCTACGCGCGGGCGCTCGCCGCGACGAGCAAGCGCGTGTCCCGCGCCGTTCGGCTCTAGCGAACGCTGCTGGCCGCGCAAGCCGCGGCGCGGCACGCTGAGCGCATGTCGTTGCAGCGCCGCACTCTCCACGGTCACGCCCAAACCGACCTGAGCGGCGACGCATCGCATGCGCGACGTCAATGCCGCGCCGCCAGATCGTCGACCCGATGACCGAACCCACCGTTTCGCCTGACACGCCACATGCCGACCCACGGAGGAACGATGACCACCACACTCACCACCGACCACGGACAGCTGCTGCACCGGCCCAGCGGCAGCGGTCTGGCCTTCTGGGGGCCCGGCGACTTCTACCGCTTCCTGATAACGGGCGCCGAGTCCGGCGGCGCGTACTTCGCGATGGAGGCGATCGTGCCGGCGGGCGGCGGTCCGCCGCCGCACATCCACCGCAACGAGGACGAGACCTTCTACGTGCTCGAGGGCGAGGTGGAGTTCCTCCTCGGCGACCGGCCCGTCAAGGGGACGGCGGGCGACTTCGTCAACGTCCCGCGCGGCACCGTGCACCGCTTCCACAACGCCGGCGCGGCGCCCGCCCGCCTGATCCTCACGTTCACGCCGGCGGGCATCGAGAAGTTCTTCGAAGAGACGCTCGAGCGCGCAAAGGACCCCGACCAGCCGCCGCCGGACAACAGCCAAGAGGTCGCCGCCCGCTACGCCGAAGCGGCGCCGCGCTACGGCATTGAGTTCCTGGTGGCCTGAGGACATCGGGCAACTCGAGGGAGAAAGCGGTCGTGCGCATCATCGTCATCGGAGGCGCCGGAACAATCGGCAAGGCCATCGTCGCCACGCTGGCCGAGCAGCACGACGTCGTGGTCGCGGGGCGGCGATCGGGCACCGTGCCTGTGGACATTCGGTCACCCAACTCCGTACGCGAGATGTTCCGGCAGGTCGGCGCCTTCGATGCGCTCGTGTGTGCCGCGGGCGAGGCCCACTTCGGTCCCTTCGACACGGTGTCGGAGGACGAGCTGGCGCTGGGGATCGAGAGCAAGCTCCTCGGTCAGATCCGTCTCGTCCTGCTCGGGCGGTCGCAGATCGCAGACGGAGGGTCGTTCACGCTCATGTCCGGCTACGTGCTCGACGACCCGATCCCGGAGGCCACCAGCTTCGCCGTCGCCAACGGCGGCGTCGAAGGATTCGTGCGGGCCGCCGCCCTCCGCCTGCCCCGTGGCGTCCGGGTCAACGCGGTCAGCCCGGGGCTGGCCGCCGACAGCTACGAGCAGTTCAGCCGCTTCAACCCCGGCCGGCTCCCCGTCCCCATGCGCACGATCGCCTCCGCCTTCGTACGCAGCGTCGAGGGATGGCGGACCGGCGAGATCATCCGGGCACGGTGACCACGTGGCCGGCGGACAGATGGCCCGCCAGCGACGCCCCACCCGCGGGCTGACAGCCCAACTGCGCCCCGCGCGCTCGCGGCGGCGGACGGGAACGGCCGGAGCGATCACCAGCACCAGGTCATCTTGGCGCGCACCAGAGCCGGCGCGAAGAAGGGCCGCCGCAGCCGCGTTCGGGCCGACGCCAGGCGCATCCAGCTACGCGACGATCTCGGAGCTGAATGAGTGTTCCATGTCGAGAAGGGCTGAGCGGCTCCGCTCATCAGGTGAAGGGCCGCGAGCGGCGCGGCCCACTCCACCGACTCCAAAGAGAGGAATTCATGGACCCGCAAGAGATCACCGAAGAGCCGCAGGATCGGACCGACTCGTGGGTACGCAGCGCACGACGAGTACACGCCGCAGGAGCTGGCCGGAGGCCGTTCATGACCGTCCAGCGCCTGGAGCACATCGGCATCGTCGTCGACGACCTCCCGGCGGCGACCGCGTTCTTCGTCGCACTCGGGCTCGAATTGCAGGGCGAGGCGTCCGTCAAGGGCGGCTCGGTTGACCGCATCAACGGGCTCGAGGGCGTGCGAGCCGATGTCGTGATGCTGCGGACCCCGGATGGCAACGGCCAGATCGAGCTGGCCAAGTACCACTCGCCCTCATACGAGGGCGCCGCCGACGGGACGGCGCCGGCCAACGCCCCGGGCATCCGCCACATCCTCTTCGTCGTCGACGACATCGAGGCATCCCTCGCCGGCCTGCGAGCGCATGGCGGCGAGCTGGTCGGCGAGCTGGAGAACTACGAGAACAGCTACTGGCTCTGCTACGTGCGCGGGCCGGCAGGGATCATCGTCGAGCTGGCGGAGAAGATCGGCTGATGGGTGTCCCATTGTTCGGTCAGGAGCACGTCGACAGATAGCGCGAAACCGACGGCGAGGAAGGCCACGACTGGCAGGGCACCACGGTGTTGCTGCTCACCACGTCCCAGGTGAACCGTCAGGCGTCACGCCAGCGTGCTCATGGCGTGGTGGTGTCGGTACCGGATGTGCCGCCGGTGTCCGAGGCCGCCTCGACCGTGCACACCTGCGACGGGTCGTCCTGGCACAGCGCATAGTCGGTGTCGGGCTCTATCTGGGTGCGGCTCGAGATCTGGTAGGGCACCGAGCTCGAGCCGGCCTTGACCTTGACGACGTACGGTGCCCCTGGATCCCACGTCGAGAAGCCTCCGAGCGCCAGGGTCGCCCCGGCGCTCGTGCCCTGCTTGAAGCCCTGCTGGTTGCCCTGGTCGAGCCCTGCCTGCTCGCCCTGCTCGAGCCCTGCCTGCTCGCCCTGGGCCGCGCCTTGCGCCTGGCCCTGCTGCGTGCCCTCGCCCTTGCCCGCCGCGAAGCCCTGCTGGTAGATGACGTCGTAGCCCGGCGCGCCGGCGTCGAAGTTGTCGCGCTCGTTGCTCTGACCGACGTTGTGGCCGACGAGGTACCCGCCCACGCCGAGCACGGCGGCGACGAGCGCCGCGCCGATCCACCACCCGGTGCCGGGCCGCCGGCTGGGCGGTGGCGCCCCAAAGGCGGGCTGGGGATGGGCGCCCGTGGGCGGAGGGTTCTGCGTGGCCGGGGGTGGTTGCGTCTGACGGGGCTGGTCGTCGCCGGGAACGGGACCGCTTGGGCCGTCGGATGCCATCTGATTGCCTCCTCGGGAGCGTCGTGCGGCGATCGTGGCACGGTCGCGGTCGCGTCTCATCACTCGATCCAGATGACGCGGCGGCCTCTACGCCGCAGCGCGGGCAAGACGATGCACAACGGGAATGTGTCGCCCGGCGAGGTCTGCCGGTCGTGGACCGGTGACCGCTCGCCGCAGCCGGGGCAGCGCTCGTCAGGCACCGTCGAGCTCGCTCTTCGCCGGCCATGGCGACCTCGCGCTCGGCAGCGCGCAGCGTCGAATCGTTCGTCGCCAAGCTCAGGCCACGCGACGTGCAAGCGGTTGGTGCCAAGCAGCCGCACCGGCAGATCGGTCTGCTGCATATCGCGTTCCGGAGAGCGCGCACCGAGCCCGGCCACCCGATGACCGAGGACGAAGTGATCGGCGCGGAGCGCCTGCCTCGGTCCGTCGTTTCGCGGAACGGTGGCCGCACACGTGCTCATGTCCGCCACGGGCGGCGTGAGGGATGAGCGTCAACCCGATCACCCCGGTCAGACGAAGTGATTCTGCAGGAGGCGCACCGGGGCGTCCCAGCTCGCCTCGTTGTACTGCTCGCCCGGAACCATGATCAGGTCGTCGCGGTTCTCGGTGTGGTGTCGCCCCAGCGCGGCCGGCAGCTGATCGTGGATCTCCTCGTCCGTCAGCTCGAGGCTCCGTCGCTCCTCGGGGTCGAGCTCGACCGGAATCGGCTGGTCGCGGCCGTGCAGGAACACGTGCCACCGGTGCGGATGGCCCTCCACACGCTCGTGGTGTGAGATGTGCAGCATCGCCGGACGGTAGCGAACGCCATCAGCACGCGGCGACCGCGGCCGGAGCGGAGGGGGCGGGACTCGAAGGCACGCTCATCGGCCTGTCGCTCCTCGCCCTCACGGGAGATTCACAAGCCCAGGGCTTTCCCGGCGCTTGCGCTGAATCAGGCTTGTCTGAAAGTCGCGGTGTCCCCGGTTCGAGTCCGGGTCTCGCCATCCGCTGTCGGCGCGGTTCTCGGCATTCGCCCCATCCGCCGCCTCGGGCCCGACGTCTTCCGCGGCGGGCGGCCGACGGTACGTGGTTGACTCGGAGCGAATGGATCCGCTGGACTGGATGTGCGAGCAGGGCGTCGTGCTGCAGTCCGCTCGGGGGCCTCTGCCAAATCTGGCAGAGCAGATCGCCGGTGAGCCGATCTCGGGAAGTTGGTGGGGCCACTCGTCAGGCCATGAGATCTTCGCCGTGCTCACCCGCCTGCTCGGCTCTTCCGACGTGATCGCGACGCGCTTGGTCAACGGGAAGATCACGTTGATCCACCGCCGCCTCTGGCCGGCCCTTGTGCGTGTCGCCGACCGCTTTCCTGCTGAGCGTCTCGCGGCCGTCGATGAGGTGCACACGCCGTCGGGTGCTCACCGGACGATCGAGATTCCCTTCCCCGAGTGGATTCCGGCCGAAGACCTTGACGCCGCCGCGCTGCTCTCGGTCGATGAGGCGCTCGCGCTGCTGCCTGCCTGCCTGCGCTGACGGTCGCCTCGGTCGTCGAGCGCGCCGCCCGCTTGCGTTCTCGCTTACGCCTGGAGCAGTTCGCGCAGGGCGGCCGCGTCGTCGCTTGTCCGGGCGCCGTGGCCGCCGCGGTCCACAGGAACTCCACCTTGGCGTGGACCGGGAGCGACTCGGCAACAGCCATGCACTGCTGGCGCGCCGCTGCCCGCGCGGCCAGCGGCGCCGCGATACTGGCCGCATGCGCCACAACCCCCATCACGACGTGACCGATGAATCGGTGGTGCGCGCGCTGATCGCCGAGAATCCGTGGGCGACGCTCGTCAGCGCGGTCGATGGCGAGATCGTCGCGTCTCACTACCCCATCCTGCTCGACGACAGCCGCGAGGCGCTCACGATCGTCACCCATGTCGGCCGGCCGGACGACAGGCTGCACCGGTTCGGCGGACGCGAGATGCTCGTCATCGTCGCGGGCCCGCACGGCTACATCTCGCCGAGCTGGTATGCCCCCGGCGCAGTACGGGCGCCGACCTGGAACTTCAGCGTCGCGCACTGCTACGGCGTCCCGGAGATCCTCGAGGCCGAGGAGAACGTGCGCGTGCTCACCCGGCTGGTCGCGCACTTCGAGCGGCGCGTCGAGCAGCCTCTCTGGCTGGAGCCCGAGACGGCGCAACGGCTGGCACCCGGCACGGTCGGCATCCGGCTGCCGATCACCCGCTTCGTCTGCAAGGTCAAGATGAGCGCCGACAAGGACCTCGACAGCCAGCAGCGGGTCCTTGCGCAGCTGCGCGGCTCGGGCCCCTACGCCAACGCGGCCCTGGCTGACGACATGGAGCGGGCGCTCGGCCATCAGGAGCCCACGCTACGCCCCGGCCGGTGAACGACGAACGTCCCGGCCGTCCTGTGCGCCGCTACTGGACGCTCACGCGAACAGCTCCGCGATGATCGGCCGTGCGTTCTGCGGGCCCGCGATGTCGAGCACCAGCCCGTCGGCGGTGCGCCGGAGGTCCATGCGCAGAAATGCGCAGCAGGTGGCCTCGGCGGCGATCGCGTCGCGCAGCTCGCGCTCGGTGTCCGCCGTGTCGGCGAACAGGAGGCGCTCGCCGTCGGCGGTCTCCTCGCGCGAGCGCAACGACCGCGCTGCCAGCGCGGCGAGGTCCCCGGTCCGGCGGCGGTACTGGTCGGCGCTCAAGGTGCAGGCGATGGGCTGCTCCACGTTCGTCCTTTCGGTTCTGGAAGACGGGTCGGTGCGTAGACTGGATGCTCAAGCCGACTCGAGGTCAAGAGCGATCGTGAACGAGCCGCAGATGCGCATCGGAGAGGTCGCGCGCCGGGCGGGGGTCCGGGTCTCGCTGATCCGCTACTACGAGGACATCGACCTGCTTCCCGAGCCCGAGCGGGTCAGCGGCCAACGCCGCTACGACGAGAGCGTGCTGCGTCGCCTGGCCGTGATCGACGTCGCCCAGCGCGCGGGGCTGACGCTCGATGAGATTCGCGAGCTCGTCGAGCACGGCAACGACCCGATGTCCGCGCGGCTGCGCGAGCTCGCCGAGCGGCGCCTGCCGGAGCTCGACGCGCTCATCGACCGCGCCCGACGCGTGCGCACCTGGCTCCAAGCGGCCACGGAATGCGACTGCCAGCGCATCGACGAGTGCGCGCTCTTCGACGACGCGCCATTGGCCTCGGCGCAGGACGCGCGCCCGCTCGCGGTCATGCACGTCGGCCGCCCGGCTGGGTGATCCCTCGCTCCAGCAATCGCTGCGCGCGTTCGCCCGGCTCGCCTTCGTCGAGCGCGATCCCGAGCCCGCGAGGGGCGATGACTGTCCGTCATCATCTCGGCTGTGCGTGAGCTTCCGCTGCCGCCGCACTTCGACTCCGGCCGCGTCGGCGCGGTCTGGCGGGTCCCGTACGAGGATCGCGCGCGCGAGGCGGAGGCGTGGGCCGAGAGCCACACCGTGGGCGCCGCGGTCGACGACTCGTTTCGCGTCTGCCTCCTGGCCGTCGACGTCCAGAACACCTTCTGCATCCCGGACTTCGAGCTCTTCGTCGCCGGGCGCTCGGGCACGGGAGCGGTCGACGACAACCGCCGTCTGTGCGAGTTCGTGTATCGCAACCTCGCCACGATCACGCAGATCGTTCCGAGCCTCGACACCCACCACGCCATGCAGGTGTTCCACGCGATCTGGCTCGTCGACGAGAACGGCGGCCACCCGGCGCCGTACACGCTCGTGTCACCCCGCGATGTCGAGGCGGGGCGCTGGCGAGTGAACCCGGCGGTCGTCGAGGCCCTCGGGATGGACCCCGACTACGCTCAGCGCCACCTCGCCGACTACACGCGACGGCTGGCCGAGAGCGGGAAGTACGACCTGACGGTCTGGCCCTACCACGCCATGCTCGGCGGCATCGGCCACGCGCTCGTGTCGGCGGTCGAGGAGGCGGTCTTCTTCCACGGCATCGCGCGGCACAGCCGGCCGGACTTCCAGGTGAAGGGGGACCACCCGCTCACCGAGCACTATTCGATGCTCGGCCCCGAGGTGACCGAGGGCCCGGACGGCGATCGCCTCGCGGGGAAGAACACCGAGCTCATCGCCAAGCTGCTCACGTTCGACGCCGTCGTCGTGGCCGGGCAGGCCAAGAGCCACTGCCTGGCCTGGACGATCGACGACCTGCTGGAGCACGACGAGGCGCGCGAGCGGCTCGCGCGGCGCACCTACCTCCTCGAGGACTGCACGTCGCCCGTGGTCGTGCCCGGGGCCGTCGACTACACCGACGAGGCGGACGCGGCCTTCGAGCGCTACGCGGCCGCGGGGATGCACATCGTCCGCGCCGCCGACCCCATCGAGAGCTGGCCGGGGCTCGCCCAGCCTGCGGCCTGACCGAGTCGCCCGCGGACGACGCCGCGCGTGTACCACGGGGGGCGGTGGCGACGGCAAAGCGTGCGCCCCGCGTCGCAGGCGAAAGAGTCGACGGTCGTGCGACGACCCCCGTCGGCCCGTCGGCGACGATGGATCCATGATGTCGCTCTTCCAAGCTCATGCCCGGCGACTGCGCGGCGCGGCGGCGGCCGTGCGGTTGGCAGCCGAGCGAGGCCTGTAGCCATGGCCGTGTACGTCGTCATCGCGCTGGTCCTCGTCGTCCTCGCGGGCGTGGCGCTGTCCGTCCGGATCCTCAAGCAGTACGAGCGCGCGGTGGTGTTCCGGTTGGGCCGCGTGAAGGGCGGCGCGCGCGGTCCGGGGCTGATCGCCATCGTGCCGCTCGTCGATCGCATCCATCGTGTCTCGCTGCGGATCGTCACGATGCCGATCCAGTCCCAGGGGATCATCACCCGCGACAACGTCAGCGTCGACGTGTCGGCCGTCGCCTACTACCGCGCCGCGGATGCGGTCAGCTCGGTGGTGGCCATCGAGAACGTGGCGGCCGCGATCAACCAGATCGCCCAGACGACGCTTCGAGCCGTCGTGGGGCGTCACACCCTCGACGAGACGCTGTCGGAAACCGAGGAGATCAACCAGAACATCCGCGAGATCCTCGATTCCCAGACCGAGGAGTGGGGTGTCCAGGTCACGGTCGTCGAGCTGAAGGACATCCAGCTTCCCGACAGCATGCAGCGCGCCATGGCCCGTCAGGCCGAGGCCGAGCGCGAGAAGCGCGCCAAGATCATCGCGGCCGAAGGCGAGGCGGCGGCCGCGGGCGAGCTCGCCCACGCCGCCGACGTGATGATGGCCCACCCGCTCGCTCTGCAGTTGCGCAACCTGCAGACCCTTGTCGAGATCTCCGTCGACAAGAACTCCACTGTCGTGTTCCCGGCGCCGCTGATGAGCACGATCCAGGAGCTCGGCGCGTTCCTCGATCGTGAGACGAGAGCGCTCGGCGCGGTGCCCGCGATGCCGGCGCCGCCGGACGGCGACAACCATGCGGGCGGCATCTGACCGCCTGCCGTCTCGTGACCCCAATGGGTCGTCTGGAGAACCATTCAGACGTGTTCAGCGTTCTGCAGGTTCCCGCACGGGCACGTGCGGCTTCTGCTCTCACGGCGGGACCTTCGTCGTACACAGAATCGGGCCTCGTTCCCCAAGAAGGAGTCCCCCGTGCAACGCAAGGATGCAAGCGCCATGGCGCGGTTGCAGGCGCAATGTCGGGTCGATCGACGGGCCGCGGAATCGCTCCGTGGCCGACCGAACACTCGCAGTCGGCGGCGACAGGTGGGGCTCGCGGTCTCGGCGGCCCTTGTGGCTGCCGTGGCGGCGGCCAACCCCGCGCAAGCCGCGATCGAGATCGACCACGGCATCGAGTTCGTCAACGTGACGGACGTGCCCGAGAACACTCCGCTGCTCCTGACGGTCACCGCGCCGAACGGTGCCACCATCGGCAGCAAGGCCTTCACCACCGCGACCGGTGCGTACGAGGTCAACCACACCGGCGCCGCCGACGGCGACTGCTGGGACGGCGCCACGTCTCCCGACGTGCGTCCCGGCGACACCCTCGCCGTGTCCGACAACACCGGCACGACGCTCCAGAGCTATCAGGTGGCCGACGTGAACTACGTCGCCCGCTTCGATGCCGCTGTCCCCGCTGACCCGGTGGCGGGCACGCCCGCTCTGCCGGCGACGATGGTCGTCTCGGGGTGGGCTCGCTCGTTCGGGACCACCACCCCGATCGCCGCCCCGGAGCTGCGCGTTCAGCGTGGCCCCTTCGATGCCGGCGCCGATGTCACCGGTGGCAACCTCGATCAGAACCGAGTCAACCGCCTGCTCATCGGTCCCGATCAGGACGCGACCGGCGCCTTCACGACGGCGATCTTCCCGGTGACTGCCTCACAGGTGAGCGAGGCGATCCTCGAAGTGATCGAGGGCGCCAACGCCACCTCCACCTCGGGCGACGCGGGATTCGCTCTGCCCGGCTGCCCGGCGCTGGACACGACGCGGGGTCCCGTGACTGTGCCGACGCTCCCCCCGCCCCCGGCTCCGGTCGGTGACAGTGATGGCGACAGCGTGAAGAACGACGTCGACATGTGTCCGGACGTGGCCGGTCCCGTCAACAACGACGGCTGCCCCGTGCCGGTCATCGAGCGCCTCATCACGAGCACCGTGATCAACACGATTCCCGCCGGCGCAGCGGTCGCCGGCGTCAACGCGACCTCGGTCGCGCCGGCGAGGCTGTCGCTCAGCGGGCTGTCCATGAGCCGGACGGTCACACGCAGCGTGGCGCGCGCCAATGGGCTGACCGCCGCGATGCGACTGAAGCCCGACACGAAGGTGCTGCGCATCCGGATCTACCGGAAGAACGCGGGCGGCAGCCGGTCCCTGGTCGCCGAGCGCGTGCAGTCACCAGCCGCGGCCGGCCAGTACCGGGCGCGACTGAAGGACCGCAAGCTGCGCCAGGCGCTCAAGCCGGGCAGCTATGAGGTGCAGGTGACCCCGGGTCGCAATCGCAGCGCCCTCGGGACGACGGCGAAGTTCGCGTTCCGAGTGACGCCGTAGGAACTCGATCAGATGCGCAGGACCGCCGCGTGGGCCGCCCAGCCGCGCGGCGGTCCTCGATGGGCACGCGAAGCCGGCACCGCGGCCCGGGCGGAATGCGCGTCACATTCCCGTCACACGTCGGTCTTTAGGCCGTGCCCCCCAACACGGTGATCCGGGTCCTCATCGTCGACGACAACTCCGCCGTCCGGGCGGGGCTCGCGCAGCTGCTCGACAACCAGGACGACTTCGAGGTCGTCGGCTCGGCCGCCGACGGGCGCCAGGCGCTCGACCTCGCGCTCGAGCACCGGCCCGACGTGGTGCTGATGGATCTCTCGATGCCCAATCACGGCGGGATCGAGGCGACGCAGGCGCTGGCCGACCTCGCGCCGGGCGTGCGCGTCGTCGTGCTCACCTCGTTCTCAGACCGCGACCGGATCCTCAACGCGCTCGACGCCGGCGCCGTGGGCTACCTGCTCAAGGACGCCGAGTCCGACGGAGATCCTGGCGGGCATGCGGGCGGCAGCGAACGGCGCGTCCCCGCTGCATCCCAAGGCCGCGAGCGCCGTGCTGCGGGCCCGCGCCGAGCACGCGGCGCTCTCCAATCGCCAGCGCGAGGTGCTCGGGCTCGTGGGCGCGGGGCTCCCGAACAAGCGGATCGCCATGCGCCTCGGCGTCAGCGAGAAGACGGTCAAGGCGGACCTGACCAACGTCTTCCGCCAGATCGGCGTCGACGACCGCACGCAAGCGGCGACGTGGGCCCGTCACCGAGGCCTGACGCCCGGCGCCTGACGCGGAGCGTGTGATCGTCACGAGGGAGCGCGATCGCGGTCGCAACGGACAGTGAAGGCACCCCGACGCCGCTGCGTACTCCCTCGCACGCAGTCGTCGCGGCCCCACCCCGTGTCACCGCCGAGGTTCACTCCACCGTCCCGCCGCGCCCCCCGACGTGCGCACGACCGAGGGCTCGCGGGCACGCGCGCCCCGCTCCTGCGCTTCGCGCTGGCGGGCCTGCTCGCCGTGATCGTCGTCGGCGCGATCGGCGTCACCCTGCAGCGCCGGGCGGCGCGCGAGGACGCGATCGACGACGCGAAGATGATCGCCCGCGTGGCGGGCAAGGGCATCGTCGAGAGCAACGTGACCGAGGGGCTGCTGCGCGGCGACCCGGACGCGATCGCCCACATGGACGCCGTCGTGCGCCCGCGGATCAGCGCGGTCGACGGGATCGAGCGCGTGAAGCTGTGGACGAGCGACGGCACCATCGTCTACTCCGACCTGCCCAGGCTGATCGGCCGGCGCTTCCCGCTCGACCACGAGCAGGCCCTGCGCAACGGCAGGGTCGAAGCCGAGGAGACGACGCTCCAGCACGACGAGAACCGCTTCGACGGGCTCCACGGCAAGCTGCTCGAGGTCTACCTGCCGATCGAAGGCCCTGACGGCGAGAAGCTCCTGTTCGAGGTCTACCAGCGCCAGGCCGCGCTGGCCACGGACGCCAAGGAGACGTGGCTGGCGTTCGCCCCGGCCATGATCGGCGCCCTCGTCCTGCTGCAGCTCCTGCAGCTCCCGCTCGCCTACCGGATGGCGCGCAACCTCCAGCGCAGCCGCCAGGAGCGCGAGGCGCTGCTCGAGAAGGCGCTGGCCGCGTCGGACAACGAGCGCCGCCGGATCGCCAGCGACCTGCACGACGGCGTCGTCCAGGACCTCGTCGGCACGTCCTATGCCCTGGCCGCCGCCGCCGAGCGGATCAACGGGCACGGCGGCCCGGAGGTCGCGGCGGCCCTGCGCGAGGGCGCCGGCCAGACGCGCCGGGGCATCCGCCAGCTGCGCTCGCTGCTCGTCGACATCTACCCGCCCGACCTGCACCGCGCCGGCCTGGGCCCGGCCCTCACCGACCTCGTCGCGCCGCTCGAGTCGCGCGGCATGCACGCCAACGTCGAGCTTCCCCCGACCCTCGATCTCGACCGCGACGCCGAGGCGCTCATGTTCCGCACCGCCCAGGAGGCGCTGCGCAACGTCGCGGCGCACAGCCGCGCGACGCACGTCGACGTGCGCGTCTCGGTCGACGGCCGCCACGCGGGGCTCGGCATCGCCGACGACGGCGTCGGCTTCAGCCACGAGCGCGCCGATGAGGCCCGCGAGGACGGCCACTTCGGTCTCCGCGTGCTCGGCGACATGGCGACGAGCGCCGGCGGGAACCTGAGCATCGACTCGGCCCCCGGCTCGGGCACGCGCGTGCACCTCGAGCTGCCGCTGGCCTGATCAGGAATCGACCGGCCGGCGCGGGTACCGGCGCGCGCTCGGTGAAGCCGTCGACGCGATAAAACGCAGCGTCGTGCAGAACGTCTACGCGATGCGCCCGGAAGTGCGCGCCGAGTACGCGCAGGTCCGCGCCGGGCTCGACGGCGACACGACGTTCCTGATGCGGCTGGAGCGGTTCTTCACCGAGCTGCGCGATCCGCTCGTCGCGCTCTACGGCGACGATCCGCGCTTCCCCGAGCAGTTCCACGCGCTGCTCGACGCGATGGCCGCCACGGCGGCGCGCCGCGATCCCGAGCTGCGGCGCCTGGACCACGAGCGCGAGATCACCCCGGACTGGCTGCACCGCGAGCAGGCGGTCGGGTACGTCACCTACGTCGACCGCTTCGCCGGCACGCTCGCCGGCGTGCGCGAGCGGCTGCCCTACCTGCTCGACCTCGGCGTCAACTACCTGCACCTGATGCCGCTGCTGGCGGCCCGGCCCGCGCCGAACGACGGCGGGTACGCGGTGGCCGACTACGGCGCGGTCGAGCCGTCGCTGGGCACGATGGAGGACCTGCGCGTCCTCGCCGCCGACGTGCACGCGCGCGGCATGGCGCTGTGCATCGACGTCGTGCTCAACCACACCGCGCGCGAGCACGCATGGGCCCGGGCCGCGATGGCCGGCGACGAGGGCAAGCTCGCCTACTACCGCACGTTCCCCGACCGCACGGAGCCCGACGAGTACGAGCGCACCCTGCCCGAGGTCTTCCCCGAGAACGCGCCCGGGAGCTTCTCCTGGGTGCCCGAGCTCGACCGCTGGGTGTGGACCACCTTCAACGCCTTCCAGTGGGACCTCGACTACACCAACCCCGAGGTGTTCCGGGCGATGGCCGAGGTGATCCTCGACCTCGCGGACGTCGGCGTCGACGTGCTGCGCCTCGACGCCGTGCCGTTCATGTGGAAGCGCAAGGGCACCGACTGCCAGAACCAGCCGGAGGTGCACCAGCTGCTGCAGGCGCTGCGCGCCGTCGGGCGGATCGCGGCTCCCGCCGTCGCCTTCAAGGCGGAGGCCATCGTCTCCCCCGAGCAGCTCGTCACGTACCTGGGGACAGGTCGCCACGAGGGCAAGGAGTGCGACCTCGCCTACAACAACGTGCTGATGGCGTTGCTGTGGAGCGCGCTGGCCTCGGGTCGCGTCGCCCTCATGACGGACGCGCTGGACAGCATGCCGGCGGTGCCGCCCGGCGCCGGCTGGGTCACCTACGTGCGCTGCCACGACGACATCGGCTGGGCCATCACGCCGCAGGATGCCGCGGCCGTGGGCGAGGACGCGCACCTGCACCGGCGCTTCCTGTCGGACTTCTATGCCGGCGAGTTCCCCGGGTCGTTCGCCCGCGGCGCGCGCTTCCAGCTCGACGAGGCCTCGGGCGAGGCGCGCACGAGCGGGACGGCCGCGTCGCTGGCCGGGCTCGAGACGGCGCAGGGGAGCGGCGACGGGGTCGCGCGCGAGCTGGCGATCCGGCGCGTGCTCCTGCTCTACGCGATGGCCTTCGCGCACGGCGGGCTCCCGCTCATCTACATGGGCGACGAGCTCGGGCTGCTCAACGATCCGGCGTGGGCCGACGACGAGCACCGGCGCGACGACAACCGCTGGATGCACCGCCCGCCGATGGACTGGGAGGCCGCCGAGCGCCGCCACGTCGCGGGCTCGGTCCAGGCCGCGATCTGGGACGGCCTGCGCCGGCTCATCTCCGCGCGGCGCGCCACGCGGGCGACGCACGCCCACAGCGCCGGACAGCCGCTGTGGACCGGCAACGATCACGTCTACGGCCTGCTGCGGACCTTCGCCGGCGAACGGCTGCTGGTCCTCGCGAACTTCACCGCCGACGAGCAGTGGGTCCACGGCGCCATTCTCGACGAGCACGGGATGACGCTCACGGAGTCGGCCGCCGCGCCCGACGACCGCCCACTGCGCACCGACGACGGGCAGCTGGTCCTCGCGCCGTACCAGTACCTGTGGATCATCGGCTGAGCAGGCGCTGCGCCGGCCGGCTCCCTTGCCTCCGCTTCGCCGCCGTGCGAGGGTCCGACGGACCGACGCCAACGCGAAGGAGGGCAGCGATGATGCCCGCAGCGCAGGTTCTCTCGGGGTCGTCTCGGAGCACGAGGAACGCGGCCACCGCTCTTGCTGTGTGCGGGCTGATGCTGCTCGGCGCGGCGCCCGGCTGGGCGAAGGGAACGATCCAGTGGCACGGCTGCGGGCCGGAGCTCCCGTCGAACCTGCAGTGCGGCGAGCTCTCGGTGCCCCTGGACTACGGCGATCCACACGGCGCGAAGATCACGCTCGGCTTCAACCGCCTTCCAGCCGGTGACCCGGCACACCGGGTCGGCAGCCTAATCGTCAATCCGGGCGGACCGGGCGGCGCAGGCAGCCAGGTCGTCGCCGTGGAAGCGGCAGGCGGGCAGCTGTGGCACCCGTCCCTGCACGAGCGCTTCGACATGATCGGCATGGACCCGCGTGGCGTCGGGACGAGCACACCGGTCCAGTGCGACCCCGACGTCTTCAACCGGCTGGTGTCGCTGTTTCCCAGCACGGAGGCGCAGTTCGACCAGCTGGCGTCATGGGCGCGCGCCTTCGGCCAGAGCTGTCTCGAGCGCACCGGCCCGCTGCTGGGCCACGTGGACACCCGCAGCGCGGCACGCGACATGGAGGCGCTGCGCCGCGCGCTCGGGGACGGGAAGCTGAACTTCCTCGGGCTCTCCTACGGCGCCCATCTCGGCTCCGCGTACGCCGAGCTGTACCCGAGGCGCATCCGCACGATGGCGCTCGACGCCATCGCCAACCACTCCAGCTCGGTCAACACGATCTTCTCCGACGCGGCGGCCACGTACGAGGACACGCTCGAGCGCTTCGCGGCGTGGTGCGCGCAGACGAGCAGCTGCCCGCTCCACGGGCGCGACGTCCTCGCCCTGTTCGACAGCGTCGTCCAGCGGGCCGACCAGCAGCCCATTCCCGCCCCGAAGTGCGCGGACGGCTCCTGCCGCCCGACGGTCACCGGCGGGGAGATCAGGATGCAGGCGCTGTTCCTGCTGGTGATGAAGGAGGGGGTGCCGGCGCTCGGCGTGCCGACGTGGACCGACTTCGCGAACGCCCTGGCGCAAGCCGAACAGGGGGACGCGAGCGCGTTCTCGGCGGAGCTGGCGGCGAGCCCGCTCGACTTCGCCGGCCTGGCGATCAACTGTTCCGACTATCCCCCGGAGATCGTCACCTACGAGGACTTCGTGGCCACGACGCTGCTGGGTCGGGTCGTGGCGCCGCACACGCAGGGCGCGAGCGAGGCGTGGCTGGGCTTCCTCGCCTGCATGCGCTGGCCGGTGCCGACCGCCAACCCGCCGCACCGCATCGCGGTGCGTGGCGCTCCCCCGATCCTGTTGGCCGGCTCGACGCACGATCCGGAGACCAACTACGTGTGGGCGCACGAGCTGCGCAAGCAACTCCCGAGCGCCGTGCTGCTCACCCGCGACGGTGACGGTCACACCTCCTCCTGGCTGAAGAACAGCCGCACGAGTGACGCCATCGCCCACTACCTCATCACTGGGCAGACACCCCCGCCCAACACCGTCTACCCCGACTGAGAGCCGGGCGAGCAGCCGTCTTCCTCAGGGCCGCGGCACGACACCGCGGGCCACTACGACCGGCCCGAGCTCTTCGCGCACCTCTTCGACGACGCGGGCCCATAGCCGGCGGGCTCTACCATCGATGGCGTGGCCGAGACCGCAGGTATCGTGCTCGCCGGCGGGCGCTCGTCGCGGATGGGCACGCCGAAGGCCGCGCTCGAGTGGCACGGCTCGACGCTGCTGCGCCGGATCGTGGGGATCGTCGCGCGCGGCGTGCACGGGCCCGTCGTCGTCGTGCGCGCCCCGGGCCAGGAGCTGCCCGCGCTGCCCGACGGCGTCGAGGTCGTCGAGGACGCGCGTGAGGGCCGCGGGCCGCTGCAGGGTCTGGCCGCCGGCCTGGCCGCAGTCCGCGACCGCGCGCCCGTCGCCTACGCCTCGTCGACCGACGTGCCCTTCCTGCACCCGCGCTTCGTCCAGCGCGTCGTCGCGGCCCTCGACGAGGACGTCGACGTCGTCCTCCCGCATGTCGGCGGCTATCCGCAGCCGCTCGCGGCCGCCTACCGGACCGAACTCGTCGACACCATCGAGCGCCTGATCGCCGAGGACCGGATGCGGCCCGCGTTCCTGTTCGAGGCCGTGCGAACCCGCCGCCTCGACGGCGACGCGCTGCTCGCCGACCCCGCCCTCGCCGCGCTCGACCCCGAGCTGGACTCGGTCCTCAACCTCAACGAGCGCGGCGACTACGAGGCCGCCCGCCGGCGCCCCGCGCCGGAGGTCACCGTGCAGCGCTTCGGCGCCCTGCGCCGCCTGGGGAACGGCGCCAAGGACCCCGCGCTGGTCGCGGCGGCGACGCTCGGCGAGGCGGCCGCGGCGGCCGGCCTGACACTCGACGAGCACATCGTCGCGGCCCTCAACGGCGACCAGATCACCCGCGACCCGCAGGCGCCGCTGGCCGCCGGCGACGCCGTCGCGTTCCTCGCCGCCGACGCGGGCGGATGACGGGGCCCGGCGACGCGTACCCTGGGTGTCATGGAGTCGGCCCGTCCAGCCGGCGGATACTTCGGCCGCGCGCTCGTCGTCGACCTCGCCGACGGCTCCGGCGAGGCGCTGCCCCTGCCCGACGACGTGCTGCGCGCGTACATCGGCGGCGCGGGCCTGGGCACGTGGCTCATGCACCGCCTCGCGCCGCCCGGCGGCGATCCGCTCGCCCCCGAGGCGCCACTGGCCTTCGTCTTCTCCCCGCTCGTCGGGACGCCGCTGACCACGAGCGCGAAGTTCGCCGTGGTGGCGAAGTCGCCGCTCACCGGCATGCTCAACGACGCGCTCGCGTCGAGCCACTTCGCCATCGCCGGCAAGCTGACCGGCAACGACGCGATCGTCGTGCGCGGCACGTGCGACGAGCCGTCGGTCCTGCTCGTCGACGGCGACGGGCCGCGGCTGGAGCCCGCCGACGACCTGTGGGGGCTGTCCGCCTCCGAGGCCGAGGAGCGCCTGCGCGAGCGCCTGGGCAAGGCGTGGCGCGTGGCCTCGATCGGCCCCGCGGGCGAGAACCTCGTCCGCTACGCGACGGTCTCCCACGACGGCCGCCACGCCGGTCGCGGGGGCCTCGGGGCCGTGCTCGGCGCCAAGCTGCTCAAGGCGGTCGCCGTGCGCTCGTGCGCGAAGGTCGCGCCCGCCGACCCGAAGGCCGTCCTGGCCGCCGCGCGCGACCTGCGCGCGCGCTCGTTCGGCCCCGCCACCGCCAAGTACCGCGAGCTCGGCACGCTCGCCAACCTGCTCGCCTTCAACGCGATCGCCACGCTGCCCACGCGCAACTTCCGCGAGTCGACGTTCTCCGAGGCGCCACGGCTGGCCGCCGAGGACCTCGCCGAGGCGCGCGGCGTCGCGCGCGACAGCTGCGCCTCCTGTTCGATCGGCTGCGAGCACATCTACAAGGGCGCGGGCGGCAAGCAGACGCGCGTCGAGTACGAGAACGTCTTCGCGCTCGGGCCGCTGTGCGGCGTCTCGGACCCGGACTCCGTGCTCGAGGCCAGCGGCCGCTGCGACGAGCTGGGGCTCGACACGATCTCCACCGGCGGCACGATCGCGTGGGCCATGGAGTGCGTCGAGCGCGGGCTGATCGATGCGCCGTGGCTGCAGTTCGGCGACGCCGGCGCGCTGCTGCGCGCGATCGAGGAGATCGGCGCGCGCGAGGGGCTCGGCGAGCTGCTGGCCCAGGGCTCGCGCGCCGCCGCGGAGATCGTCGGGCAGGGCTCGGGCGCCTTCGCGCCGCACGTCAAGGGCCTCGAGCTCCCGGGCTATGAGCCGCGCACGCTGCAGGCGATGGCGCTCGGGCTCGCGGTCAACGCGCGCGGCGCCGACCACAACCGCTCGGGCGCTTACGAGGCCGACCTGTCGGGCGCCCATGACCGGCTCGCCGGCGGCCAGCCGCACGTCGCCGCGGCGATCGTCACCGAGGACCGCTCGGCGATCATGGACTCGCTCATCCTGTGCAAGTTCCTGCGCGGTGTCTTCGAGGACCCCTACCCCGAGTGGGCGCAGCTGCTCTCGACGGTCACGGGCTGGGACGTCGACGGCCCCGAGCTCGAGGCGACGGCGCGCCGGATCGTCCTCGCCAAACGCGCCTTCAACGCCCGCGAGGGCTGGACACCGGACGACGACACGCTGCCCGACCGCTTCCTCTCGGAGTCGCTCGAGGTGGCTTCGGGGCGTGCGGCGGCGCTGTCCCGGGAAAGCTTGCGGAAGATGATCGACGGCTATTACGCCGCGCGAGGATTGGACACATCTGGGTACCTGAAGACGGCCCAGATGCAGGACCTTCGGCTGTCTGCCCCGCGCGGTTGATACGTAGGATGTGACGGACTCGCACTTGGCCGCCGGACCCATAGGGAGCACCTGAGGCAATCGTGGCAATCTCGCCCCCAGCACCCACCGAAACGCGCACCGTGACGCTGACCATCGACGGGCGGGAACTCACCGTCCGCGAGGGCACGACGATCTGGCAGGCGGCCAAGGACGCCGGCATCGAGATCCCCGTGCTGTGTCACGACGAGCGCTACGACCCCGTCGGCGTCTGCCGCATGTGCGTCGTCGACGTCGGCGCGCGCGTGTACGCGGCGTCGTGCGTGCGCCCGTGCGAGGACGGCATGGAGGTCAAGACCGACACCCCGGAGCTCGACAAGCAGCGCGCGTCGCTCACCGAGATGCTGCTCGTCGACCAGCCGCCGATCGACGAGGACCCCAAGGAGACGACGACGGCCGACAACGAGCTGCTCGTGCTCGTGCGTCAGTACGGCGTCGCGCAGACCGGCGAGGAGGCGCTGCCGCGCGGCCGCGACCGCGGGCTGGACTACTCCAACCCCGTCATCTCGGTCAACCACGACGCCTGCATTCTGTGCGACCGCTGCGTCCGCGCCTGCGACGACATCCAGGGCAATGACGTCATCGGCCGCTCCGGGAAGGGCTACTCGACCCGCATCGCCTTCGACCTCAACGACCCGATGGGCGAGTCGACGTGCGTGACCTGCGGCGAGTGCGTCGCCGCCTGCCCCACGGGCGCGCTGACGAACAAGCCGATCCACGACGTCCCGATCAAGCCGCGCAGCGAGCTGAAGTCGGTCGACTCGGTGTGCCCGTATTGCGGCGTCGGCTGCGCCATCACCTACCACGTCGACGAGGAGCGCGGGGCGATCTCGTTCGCCGAGGGCCGCGAGCAGCCGGGCAACCAGGGCCGGCTCTGCGTCAAGGGCCGCTACGGCTGGGACTACGCCGCCTCGCCGCAGCGCCTGACCACCCCGCTCATCCGCCGCGAGAGCAGCTACCCCAAGGGCGCGCTGTCGACCGACGTCCAGGGCAAGGGCGGCAGGAAGAAGAAGCCGGGCGGCCTCGTCGACTACAACGAGGTCCTGCCCCACTTCCGCGAGGCGACCTGGGAGGAGGCGCTCGACCTCGCCGCCCGCCGCCTCAAGGAGATCCACGCAGCCAACGGGTCCGGCTCGATCGCCGGCTTCGGCTCGGCGAAGTGCTCCAACGAGGAGGCCTACCTCTTCCAGAAGCTGATCCGCGCGGGCTTCGGCACGAACAACATCGACCACTGCACGCGGCTGTGCCACGCCTCGAGCGTCGCGGCGCTGTTCGAGGGCGTCGGGTCGGGCGCGGTGTCGACGACCTACGGCGACATCATCAACGCCGACGTCGCCATCCTCGCCGGGACGAACACGACGGCCAACCACCCGGTCGCCTCGTCGTTCTTCAAGCAGGCCCGCCGGCGCGGCACCAAGCTGATCGTCGTCGACCCGCGCCGCGAGCGGATCGCCGACCACGCCGACGTCTACTGCCAGCTCAAGCCGGGCACCGACGTCGCCTTCTACAACGGCGTCATGCACGAGGTCATCAGCCAGGGTCTCGTCGACCGCGAGTTCATCGCCGAGCGCACCTCGAACTACGGCGAGGTCGCCAAGGTCGTCAAGGAATACCCGCCCGAGCGCGCCGAGCAGATCACCGGCGTCGACGCCGACACGATCCGCCTCGTCGCCCGCCTGTGGGGCGAGGCCGGCGCCGGCGTCATCTACTGGGGCATGGGCATCTCCCAGCACACGACGGGCACCGACAACGCGCGCTGCCTGATCGCCATGTGCTCGATCACCGGCCACGTCGGCCGGCCCGGCACGGGCCTGCACCCGCTGCGCGGCCAGAACAACGTCCAGGGTGCGTCGGACGCGGGCCTGATCCCGATGATGTATCCCGACTACCAGCCGGTCGACGCCCCCGGCGTGCGCGAGCGCTTCGAGGAGGCGTGGGGCCGCGAGCTGGACCCGAACAAGGGCCTGACGGTCACCGAGATCGTCGGCTCCGCCCTGCAGGGCGGCGTGCGCGGCATGTACATGATGGGCGAGAACCCGTTCCTGTCGGACCCGAACATCAACAAGGTCCGCAAGGCCCTGAGCACGCTCGAGTTCCTCGTCGTGCAGGACGTCTTCCTGACCGAGACGGCCGAGTTCGCCGACGTGATCCTGCCCGCGACCTCCTTCCTGGAGAAGGACGGCACGTACACGAACACCGACCGGCGCGTCCAGCTCGGGCGCAAGGTCGTCGACTCGCCCGGCGACGCGCGCGAGGACTGGCGGATCATCATGGAGATCTCCAACCGTGTCGGCCTGCCGATGGACTACGAGTCGCCGAGCGAGATCTTCGACGAGCTCGTGTCGGTCATGCCGAACTACGCCGGGCTGCGCTACGACAACCTGGGGAGCACCGGCAAGCTCTATCCGAACCCGGACCCGCTCCACAGCGACGGCACGGTCGTGCTCTTCGACGAGCGCTTCGGCACCGACGACGGCAAGGCGCACCTCGTCGCCGCCGAGTGGCTCCCGGCCAAGGAGCTGCCGACGGACGAGTACCCGTTCATCCTCAACACCGGCCGCCTGCTCGAGCACTGGCACACCGGCTCGATGACGCGGCGTTCGTTCGCGCTCGACGCCATCCAGCCCGAGCCGCACGTGTTCCTCAACCCGGACGACGCCCGCGCGATGGGCGTAACCGACGGCGACTTCGTGCGGATCAGCTCGCGGCGCGGCACGATCGAGCTGCGCGCCCGCCTGTCGCACCGCGACACGCCGGGCACGTGCTTCGTGCCGTTCCACTTCCGCGAGGCGGCGGCCAACGTGCTGACCATCGACGAGATCGATCCGATGGGGAAGATCCCCGAGTTCAAGTTCTGCGCCGTCCACATCGAGCGCGCCGGGAGCGCCACCCTGCACGAGTCTGCCAGCGCGCGCGAGGGGGTCTGAGAGATGGCCACGGACACGACGACCGGAGGCGACGGCGCCGGGGGGACGGGAATGCGGGTCCAGCCCCGCTTCCCGGGCACGGAGGCGCGGGCGGGCAAGTTCCCGGGCCCGAGCCTGATCCCGGCGCTCAACGCGATCCAGGCGCGCGTCGGCTGGCTGCCGCGCGAGGAGCTCGTGGCGCTCTCGCGCGACGTGCGCCGCCCGCTCTACGAGATCGAGGGCCTGGTCTCGTTCTATCCGCACTACCGCGCCTCGCCGCCGCCCAAGGTCGAGCTCGCGGTGTGCCACGACCTGACCTGCTGGCTGCACGACTCCGACGAACGCATCGCGGAGATCAAGGAGCGCTACGGCGACGACGTCGAGATCGAGGTGCGCGAGGTGTCCTGCCTCGGGCGCTGCGACATCGCTCCCGCGGGCGCGATCGACGAGCGCCCGATCCGGCTCACCGAGGTCGACGGCCATGTCGACGACGCGCGCGAGGGCCGTCACCCGGACGTGAGCGCCAAGCGCGGCGACGAGCGGCGCGCGAACGACCCGTACAGCGCGCCCGAGGAGCACTACGGCGTGGTGCGCCGGATGCTCAGCGGCGACCTCGACGGCGCGGCGATCATCCAGGCGCTGAAGGACTCCGGCCTGCGCGGCATGGGCGGCGCCGGCTTCCCGACCGGCACGAAGTGGGAGATGGTCGCCGGCCAGGAGGCGCGCCCGAAGTACGCGATCTGCAACGCCGACGAGTCCGAGCCCGGCACCTTCAAGGACCGCCAGATCCTCGCCGAGCAGCCACACCTCGTACTCGAGGGGATGCTCCTGGGGATGCTCGTGACCGGCGCGGAGGAGGGCTGGGTCTTCATCCGCCACGAGTACAACCTCGAGGAGGAGGTCCTCCACGAGGAGATCGAGAGCCTCCGCGAGGAGGGCCTGCTCGGCGACGACGTGCTCGGCACCGGCCGGCGCCTCTCGCTGGAGATCTTCACCTCGCCCGGCGGCTACATCCTCGGCGAGGAGTCGGCGCTGCTGGAGTGCATGGAGGGCCACCGCGGCGAGCCGCGCAACAAGCCCCCGTTCCCCGCCATCTACGGGCTGTGGGGCAAGCCGACGCTGATGAACTCGGTCGAGACCTTCGCCGACGTGCCGATCATCGTCGAGCGCGGCGCCGAGTGGTGGAACGAGCAGGGCACGAACGGGGCGACGGGGCTGAAGTTCTTCGCCGTCTCCGGCCACGTCGAGAAGCCGGCCGTCTACTGCGTGCGCGCGGGCGCGACGACGCGCGAGCTCGTCGAGCTCGCCGGCGGCGTGACCGGCGGCCGCGAGGTCGGAGGCTTCCAGCCGGGCGGCGCGTCCTCGAACTTCCTCGGCCCCGAGCATCTCGACGTCCCGCTGGACTGGAAGCCGCTGCAGGAGGCCGGGTCGATGCTCGGCTCGGGCGCGCTGACCGTCCTGGCCGAGGGCACGAACATGCTCGCCGCGGGCACGAACGTGCTGCGCTTCTTCCGCAACGAGTCGTGCGGGAAATGCGTCCCCTGCCGGGTCGGCTCGACGAAGGCGCACACGATCCTCAGCGACCTGCTCGAGGAGGGCAAGGGCGTCCCCGACGTGCCCGACGGCATCGTCGAGCTCGAGGAGACGCTGCGCATGACGTCGATCTGCGGCCTCGGCCAGGTCGCGCTCGGCCCCGTGATCAGCGTGCTCGGCCTCGAGCGCGGCGGGGCGGAGGCGCGCGAGCACCCGAAGGACCCAGAGGACACAGAGAAGTAAGGGTGCGATGACCCAGGCGGCGAACCGAGAGTTCTTCGCCGTCCGGACCGTCGCGGAGGCGCTCACCGGGTTCCGGCCCGCGCGCCGTACGGCAGCCGAGGAGGTCGCGCTGCTCGCCGGCCACGGGCGCGTGCCCGTCGCGGCCGTGCGCGCACCGCACGACCTCCCGGGCTTCGCGCGCTCGACCGTCGACGGCTTCGCGGTGCGCGCGGCCGACACCTACGGCGCCTCGGAGGGCCTGCCCAGCCCGCTCGACGTGACCGGCGCGGTCGAGATGGGGCGCGCGCCTGAGAGCGCCATCGCGCCCGGAGCCGCGATCGCGATGCCGACCGGGGGCGTGCTGCCCGAGGGAGCCGACGCCGTCGTCATGGTCGAGTACACGCAGGAGGCGATGCCCGGGACGATCGAGGTGACGCGCCCCGTGGCCCCCGGCGACGGCGTCGTCCGCGCCGACGAGGACGCCGCGGCGGGCGCCGAGCTGCTGCCCACCGGGCGGCCGCTGCGGCCGCAGGACCTGGGCATGCTGGCCGCCGCCGGGGTGACCTCGCTGGAGGTGCACGCTCGCCCGCGCGTGGCGATCGTCTCCACCGGCGACGAGGTTGTGGCACCCGGCACCGAGACGTTGGAGATCGGCCAAGTGCGCGACGCGACCACCGCGGCGCTGGCCGCGCTCGTGCGCGAGGCGGGCGGCGATCCCGTCCCGCTGGGGATCGTCGGCGACGACCCGCGCGCGCTCGCCGCCCTGCTCGGCGATGCGGTCGGCGACAGCGACCTCGTCGTGGTCTCGGCCGGCTCGTCGGTCGGGGCGCGCGACGAGACGGCGGCCGTCGTCGCCGAGCTCGGAGCGCCGGGCATCTGGTGCCACGGCATCGCCATCCGCCCGGGCAAGCCGACGCTGCTCGCCCAGGCAGGCGACGTCCCGGTGATCGGCCTCCCCGGCAACCCGCGCTCGGCGCTCGTCGTCTTCCGCCTCATCGGGATGCCGCTCGTGCGCGCCGTCGGCGGGATGACACGGCCCCCGGCCGAGCCCTCGGTCCGCGTCCCCCTGGCGCGCAACGTTCCCTCGGCGGCCGGGCGCCTGGACGTCGTCCAGGTCGCCGTGCGCGACGGGATGGCCGAGCCGCTGTTCGGCGCCTCGGCGCTGCTCTCGATCCTGACCGAGGCCGACGGCTACCTCGTCGTTCCCGACGACGCCACGGGCGTGGCCGCCGGGACCGCGGTCGACGTCATCCTGTACCGCTGACCACCACTCCGTACATCCACGACGTCCCCGCCGCCGAGGCGATCGCCGCGTGGCGCGCGGCACTGCGGGCGGCCGGCTGCCCCGAGCGCGTCGAGCCGGTCCGTGCCGCGCTGGCCGAGGCCGTCGGGCGGGTGACCGCCGAGCCGGTGTGGGCGACGCGCTCCTCGCCCGCCTACGACGCGTCGGCGATGGACGGGATCGCGGTGCGCGCGAGCGAGACCGTCGGGGCGAGCGAGAGCACGCCGATCGTCCTCGAGCGCGACGCCTACGTCGTCGTCGACACCGGCGACCCATTGCCCGAGGGCTTCGACGCGGTGGTCATGCGCGAGCACGTCCACCACGACGACGCCGGCCACGCCGAGCTGCGGGCGGCCGTCCCGCCCTACCAGCACGTACGCTCGATCGGCGAGGACGTCAGCGCCACCGAGCTGCTGCTGCCCGAGGGCCACCGGCTGCGGCCGGTCGACGTCGCCGCCGCGGCGGCCGCGGGGGCCACCGAGGTGCTCGTGCGCCGTCGCCCGCGCGTGGCCGTGGTGCCCACCGGCGACGAGATCCGCCCCGTCGGCTCGGACACCGCGCCGGGCGAGATCCTCGACACCAACTCGCTGATGCTCGTCGCCCAGGCGCAGGAGGCCGGGGCCGAGGCGCGTCGGCTCGACATCGAGCCCGACGTTCCCGAGCGGATCACGGCCGCGCTGCGCGCGGGCGCCGCCGAGGCCGACCTCGTGATCGTCGTCGCCGGATCGAGCCGCGGCCGCGGCGACCACACCGCGGCGGTGGTCGAGGCGGCCGGCACGCTCGCCGTCCACGGCGTCGCCGTGCGCCCCGGCCACCCCGTCGTGCTCGGCGTCGTCGACTCCACGCCGGTTCTCGGCGCGCCCGGCTACCCCGTCTCGGCGGCGCTGACCTTCGACATCTTCGCCGCGCCGCTGCTCGCCGCCCTCGAGGGCGCGGCGCCGCCCGAGCGCCCGCGGGTCCGTGCCCGCGTGGCCCGCAAGCTCGCCTCGGCGATGGGCATGGACGACTGGGTGCGCGTCCGCCTCGGGCGCGTGGGCGGCGTGCTCGTCGCCACGCCGCTGCCGCGCGGCGCCGGCGTGCTGACCTCGCTCGTGCGCGCCGACGGCCTGCTCGTCGTCCCCGCCGCGCAGGAGGGCCACCACGCGGGCGAGGAGGTCGACGTCGCCCTGCTGCGCGGCGTCGGCGAGATCGACCGCACGATCGTCGCCGTCGGCTCCCACGACCTCGTGCTCGACCTCGCCGCGTCCGAGCTGCGCGCGGTCGACCCGACGGTCACGCTCGCCTCGTCGAACGTCGGCTCGCTCGGCGGCCTCGTCGCGCTGCGCGACGGGCTCTGCCACATCGCCGGCTCGCACCTGCTCGACCCCGCCACCGGCGAGTACACGCTGCCCTACGTCGACCGCGTGCTGGGCGGGCACGACGTCGCCGTCGTGCGCCTCGTCCACCGCGACCAGGGACTCATCGTCGCCCCAGACAACCCGCTCGGGCTGACCGGGATCGGCGACCTCGCCCGTCCCGGCCTGCGTTACGTCAACCGCCAGCGCGGGGCCGGCACACGCGTGCTGCTCGACCACGAGCTGGGACGGCTGGGGATGAGCCCGGACGAGATCCCCGGCTACGCGCGCGAGGAGCACACGCACCTCGCCGTCGCCGCAGCGGTCGCCGCCGGGCGCGCCGACGCCGGGCTCGGCGTCGCCGCCGCCGCGCGCGCCTTCGGCCTCGGCTTCGTCCCGGTCACGCGCGAGCCCTACGACCTCGTGCTCGACGCCGAGACGATCGAGAACCCGGTCACCGCACCGCTCTGGGAGCTCCTGCAGGAGCCGGGCTTCCGCACGGCCGTCGAGGCACTCGGCGGCTATGGGACCGAGGAGATGGGCCGGCGGATCCGCTGAGCAGCGCCGTCAGCGCGGGAAGCTGACGCCGCCGAGCAACCGCACGCCGACGTCGGCGCCCGGCTCGGGCCCGGGCGCGGGCGTCAGCGCGACGAGGCGGCCGTGCTCGAGCGCGAGCTCGACGCGCACGCCGTCCTCGACGGGGACGAGCCGCGTGACGCGGGCGCGCAGGGGGCCGTCGGCGTCGACCGCCACGTCCTGCGGGCGCAGCAGGCGCAGCGCGCCGGGCTCCTCGAGGCGCCCGATGAAGCCGACGAACGTCGCGACCTCCGGCGTCGGCGGGTCGCCGAACACCGCCGCGGGCGGGCCGTCCGCGGCGACGCGGCCGTCGAGCATGACGACGACGCGGTCGGCCAGCGCCCACGCCTCGGCGCGGTCGTGGACGACGACGAGCGTGGCTCGTCGCGCATCGCGCAGCGCCGAGGCGGCGTCGTAGAGCAGCTCGGCGCGCGCGAGCGCGTCGAGCCCGGCGAACGGCTCGTCGAGGAGCAGCGCGTCGGCCTGCAGGGCGAGCGCGCGCGCGAGGTGCACGCGCCGCGCCTCGCCGCCGGACAGCGTGTTCGCCGGGCGGTCGGCCAGGCCGCGCGCGCCGATCGTCCCGAGCGCGGCGAGCGCCCGTTCGCCGCGCTCGCGGCGGGCGACGCCCCACCAGCCGAGCGCCGCCTCGACGTTCGCGCGCGCGGAGCGGTTGGCGAGCGCCGGGGCCTGGAGCGCCGCGGCCACCCGGCCCGTGCGCTCGATCGATCCGCGCCCGGCAGGCAGCAGCCCGGCGAGCGCGGCGAGCAGCGTCGACTTGCCGGCGCCGTTGGGCCCGATGAGGACGACGATCTCGCCCATGCCCACGTCCAGGTCGACGTCGCGCACGACCTCGACGCCGGCCCGCGCGACCGCGACGCCCCGCGCGCGCAGGACCGGATCGCCGTCGCTCACGACGGCCGGCCCAGCAGGGCGCGGCGCTCGTGCTGCTGGGCGAGGGTCAGCACGGCGGCGAGGATCAGGATCAGCCCGAGCAGGATCGCCCCGAGCGCGATCGCGCGACCGTACTCGCCGGCCGACACGCGGACGAGCACGGCGCTGGCGAGCGTCTGGGTGTCGCCGTCGAGATTGCCGCCGACGAGCACGACCGCGCCCACCTCGGCGAACGCCGAGCCCATCGCCGCGATCGTCGCGGCGAGCACGCCGATGCGCGCCTCGCGCAGGGCGAGCATCGCCACCTGCACGCGCGACGCCCGGAAGGCGCGCGCCTGCTCGAGCAGCCCGGCGGGCAGCGACTGCACCGCGGCGGCCGTGAGCGCCACGACCAGCGGCAGCGCGAGCAACGTCTGCGCGACGATCACGCCGTTGAGCGTGTAGAGCAGGTTGAGCCCGCCGAGCGGCGCGCCGCGGAACAGCAGGAGCGCGGCGACGAGGCCGACGACGACGGGCGGCAGGCCCATGCCCGCGTTGGCCAGCGCCAGGCCGCCGCGCCGGCCGCGGAAGCGCCCGAGGCCGAGCGTGAGCCCGAGCGGCAGTCCGATGGCGAGCGCGAACAGCGTCGACCAGAGCGCGACCTTCAGCGTCGTGCCGACGACCACGAGGATGTCGTGGTCGCCGTGGGCGATGAGCTCGGCCGCCTGCTTCAGGCCGTCCCAGATGAAGTCCATGACGAGTGGTTCCGGTCGTGGGTACGGGTGCCGTCCAGGCGGCCGGCGGCGCCGGCGGGCAAGGACGCAGACCCCGCAGGAATGCCTCCAGGCATTTCAAGGGTCGAGGACGCCGCCAGGCGGTGATCGCCGGTCGCCCTGGCGGTGCGCGTATCTACGGACGGGACCACTACGGTCCTTGGACGTACACGAGGCGGCCGTCCGCGAGGCGGTAGACGGAGCCGACGCGGCTGCCGCGCCCGACGACGCGCTTGGACGGGTCGACGCGCAGCGTCTGGACGCGGTCCCCGCGCTTGACGATCACCGTCTGGTCGCGCGCGCCGGAGCGCACGACGGTCACGTCCTCCTGGGTCAGCAGGTCGGTGAGCTTGAGCGAGGACAGGGCCGCGAGCAGGAACGCGACGGCGAGCACGACGCCGAGGTCGAAGAGGTTGACGAGGCCGTCGAGCGGGTCGCCGCCGCGGTCGCGGTGCAGCCGCGCCCGCGGGGTCACGCGCGTGGAGCTCACGACGGCGCCTCCAGCGTGGCGGCGACGAACTCGAGGTCGGACAGGTCCTGGCCGTAGAGGCGGTCGCGCACGAGCGAGATCGCGAACGCCACGGCGCCCACGAGGAGTCCGAGCACGGTCACGCTGAAGGCCACGCGCAGGTTGCGCGAGAGCTGCGCGACGTCGCCCTCGGCCAGGCCGGCGAGCGCGGGCGCGAGCGGGATCAGCGTCCCCATGAGCCCGAGCGCCGGCCCGGCGCGGACGAGCACGCGCGTGCGCTCCAGGCGCCGCAGCGAGGCGAAGTCGAAGTCGGCGAGCGCCTTGGCCACGCGGTCGCCGCCGCCGCTCGCGCGCACGCGCTCGGCGATCAGATCCAGCGTGGCGGCCATCGCGCCGCTCCACGCGACCTGCTGCAGGGCGCCGCGGGCGGCGGCGACGTTGCCGCCCTCGAGCGCCGTGCGCGCCGTCTCGGCCACGCGCTCCAGGCGGCCGGTGTCGCGCCGCCGGCGCCGGACGACCTCGACCCCGAAGGCGCCCGCCTCGACGAGCACGAGCGCCAGCGAGGCGAGCGCGAGGACGAGCACGGGATAGCGCAGCGCCTCGGCGACGTCGAAGATGAACTGCTCGATGCTCATTCAGCTGACCTCCGGGCGGGTGCGCAGGGCACGGCGCTCGCGGCGGATCCCGAGGCCGACGAGCGCGAAGGCCAGCAGGATGCCACCCGCGGGCGCGAGGCGGTCGGGGCGCGGCTCGTTGCCGCGCCGCGCGGGCGCCACGCGGCCCGCGGGAGGTGTGGCGCCGGGCAGCGTCACGGCGACGCGCGCCGCGACGAGCGTGCCGCGCACGATCTCGCCCTGGGGCCGGCGGCGCTCGGGGCGGTCGCGGCGGCGCGGGCCGCGCCGCCGCGCCGGTCGCTCGGCCGAGCGCGCGGCCGGAGCCGGCGTCGTCGCGGTGGTCGTGGGAGCCGCCGACGACGCGGGTGCGGGCGGGCTGCTCGTGGCCGCGGGCGGCGGGGTCGCCGCGCCGTCCTCGCTCTGGCCCTCGGCCGGGCCCTGGGCGGGCGAGCGGTGGCGGTCGCCGCTTCCGCCGCCCGTGCCCTTCTCCCCTGTGCGCGCCTTGCCGACGCGGATCCGCACGGGCTCGGACGAGCCGCCCGAGTCGTCGGAGCCGTCGACGGTGACGAGCGCCTCGTAGACGCCCTCGGCGTCGAAGACGTGGTTGACCGCCTGGCCGCGCTTCGACGTGCCGTCGCCGAAGCGCCAGGTGAACGTCAGACGCGGCGCCGGGCGCCGAGCCGCTGACGATCTCCGCGCTCAGGTGGACCTTCTCGCCGGCGCGGACCGTGCGGCGGTCGGCGCGGGCCCGCACGACGAGCAGCGGGCCCTGGTGCACGCGCACGACGAGCTCGCCGCCCGTGATCCCGACGTTGTCGCCGGCGTTGACGTCGTCGGGCCCGCGCAGCGGGCGCAGGTAGCGCGCGCCACCGGAGTCCATCCACACGAGCGCCGGGCCCTCGGGGAACGGCGGCGGCTCGGTGAGGTCGCCGCGACCCAGGCGGGCGAGCGACCCGTTCGGCCGCTCGATCGACACGAACGAGAGCGCGTCCGGGGATGCACCGGCCAGCGTGATCAGGGTGCGCACGGACAGCGCGGGCGGGTGGGCGACGGGCTCGGCGGTCGTGCCCGCGGCGCGCAGCAGGTACGTCCCCGCGGGCCGGTCGACGGCCGCCGCGATCTCCTCGGGACTGAGGTGGCGCTCGCCCCCCGGGACCCGAACCAGGACACCGGCCGCGCCGGCCGCCGCAGGAGCGGCGGCCGGCGCGGCGGCGATCACGGCACAGAGACCGAGCGAACGCGCGAGACGCCGGACGCGACCCTGCCGGGGTCGACGTAGCGGGTGCTCAGCTGCCATCGGCCGCCGGGGAGATCGACACGGACCCGGTAGCGGCTCCCGGTCTTCGGGAGCCGGACGCGCCGCACGACGTCGTAGGAGCCCCCGGGCCGGCGCGCTCGGATCTGGAGGACGGCGCGGCGGCGCCCCGCGGCCGGGAAGATCCGCCCGCGCAGCGCGACGCGGCCGCCCGCGGCGCGCACGCTGAGCAGCGAGACGCTGGCCCGCACCCGGAAGCGCCCGAGCGACTGGCTCAGCGGGCTCAGGCTGCCGAAGCGCGGCGTGGTCAGGAACAGCGTGCCGCTGCGCGTCAGCCGGGCGCGCAGGCGGATCGTGCCCTGCGCGGTCACACGGTCGCGGTCGAGCACGACCGGCGTCACCGGCGTCGGCAGGCGCGCGAGGCGGACCGACAGCCCGGTCAGCGGGGCGGCGCCGGGCACCGCGGACGCGACCGTGCCCGACAGCGTCACGAAGCTCCGCGCCGACACGTTGCGCCGCGGGCGCCGTGCCAGGTCGACGCGCGGGAACGCGGCCGGGAAGAAGCCCGGCCGCTGCGCCGACGGGAAGCGCGCCAGCGCCGTCTGGAAGGCCTGCGAGGTCATGAAGTCCATGAACGCCCGCGCGCCCTGGATGTTGACCGCCGGGTACTTGCGCGGGCTGATCGCGTAGACGTTGTACACGTTGAGCATCAGGTTCTGGCCGCCGCGCGCCGTCGCCGCCTGCTCGTCCATGACCGTCGAGAGCGCCGTGATCGCGCGGTTGTTGGTGAGCTGCTGCAGCGTGCCGCGGTCGGTGATCGTGTAGCAGGCGCCGCCGGCGAACGGGCACTGCTGCGTCAGGCGCAGCGTGTCGGCCATGCCCAGGCCGGCGAGGTGGTACCAGGGCGGGTTGCCGGTCCCGGCGGCGGGCTCGTTGCGGGCGTTGCGCGCGACGCCGCTCAGCCCCCAGATCTCGCGCTCCTTGGTGTTCGTGCCCGAGTTGTCCCCGCGCGAGACGAAGTGCGCCCGCCCCGCGGCGCCGGCCGCGGCGATCGCCTCCAGCGCCCCGACGGCGTCGTGGCGCGCGGCCTGCAGCACGCCCGCGGGGTCGCTCGCGGGACCGACGATGACGAAGTCGTTCCACATCACCGTGCGTCCGACCGGCTCGTCGGAGAAGCCGTCGGCGACGAACTGGCGCTCGAGCGCGGGCGAGTGGCCGATGAGCACGTCGCCCTGGCCGGCGCGCGCGTTCGTGATCGCCTGCCCCGTGCCGACCGCGACGAACTTGAGGTCGTACTGCGGGAAGCGGCGCTCGAACTGCGGCGTGATGAGCTGGTCGAGCACACCCGAGTCGCGCACGCTCGTGGTGCTCTGCACGATCAGGTCGCGCTTGGCCTGCGCGCCGGCGGTGCCGGCGGCCATGAGCAGCACCGCGGCGGCGAGCGCGACGGTGCTCACGCCGCGGCGGGCGCCTCCGATCCTCATAAGCTCTGTGCCCTTCCTTCGCTCCGGGTCACCGCCGCGCATCTCTGTCAGCCTGGCGGTGGGCTGAATTGCAGGCATCATATTGGCTCAACTGGAGGCTCCGCGGCCCGCATGGCTCGCTACCACGACCTGACGCTCGAGCTGGCCAACCGCATCGCGGAGGGTGAGCTCGTCCCCGGCGCGTCGCTGCCGTCGGTCCGCAGCCTCGCCCGGGCCGAGCGGTCGACCGAGGGCACGATCAAGCGCGCCTACCGCGAACTCGCCGAGGCCGGCGCGATCGTCCTCGGAGCCGCGCCGGGTCGCGCGCGTGAGCGCGAGCGGCCCGCTCGCCGCTCGCGCGCTGCTGCGTGAGGGCGCGGTCTTCCGCCTGGCGGGGAGCGACGACCCCGCGCTCAGCGTGCTCATCGCCAACGTCCCGGAGGCGATCGAGGCGATCGGCGCGGCCGGCAGCTACCGCGGGCTCACGGCGCTGTGGTCCGGTCGCGCAGACGGCGCGTCGATGCATCTGCGCCACCGCAGCGGTGAGTACAACGCGCCGTTCGCGCGCGGCGTCCTCGCCGGGCGCGACCCCGTCCTCGTCCACCTGTGGCATCGTGAGCAGGGGTTGCTCGTCCCGGCCGGCAACCCGCGCGCCCTCGAGCGCATCGGCGACCTCGCGTCCTTGCGTGTCGTCCGCCGGCCGCCCGGCACCGGGACGCGCACGCTGCTGGACCGGCTGCTGCTCGGCGAGGGCATCGAGCCGGACACCATCTCGGGCCCGACCGTCGAGCTGCACCTCGACGTCGCCCTCGCGGTGGCGACGGGCGAGGCCGACGCCGGCCTGGGGCTGCGCAGCGCGGCGACGCCGCTCGGGCTCGACTTCGTCCCGCTGTCCTGGGAGCCGTTCCAGATCGCCACGGCGCGGGCCCAGGTGGCCGGGCTCGGGCCCCTGCTCGGCGCCCTCGCCGACCGGGCCGTCGCGGACCGCGTCACCGCGCTCGGCGGCTATGACATGGACGGCGCCGGCGAGGTCCTCGACGTCGACCCGGCCTAGGCGCCGCCGACGAGCCAGCGCCCGCCGACGCGCTCAAGGCGCAGGTCCTGCGCCGCCGTGCCGAGCGGGCCGAGCGACGCCGTCGCGCCACGGATGCGGACCTCGGCGCCGGGCACCTCGCGCCGCGCGCTCTCGAGCTCCGACTCCGCGTCGGCGGCTCCGTCGGCGAGCGCATCGGGGCACGGTGCTCCGGCCGCGTCAGCGAGCTCGCGCCGCGCGGACGCGGTCATCAGGCGGCAGGCGCGCGCCCAGTCGCGCGCCGCGAGCGCGCCGAGGTAGTCCTCGGCCGCCGCGCGCACGCGGTCGGCCGGCTCCGGCTGTGAGGGCTCATCGCCGCCGCAGCCCGCGAGCACCGCCGTCATCGCGACGACGGACGCGAGGCGAGCGGCGAGCGGGCGGCTCAGCCGCCCCCCATGGGCATCGTGAGGATCACGACCTCGGCGCCGGGAGGGAGCTCGTCGACGGGGTCGTTGCCGCCCTTGCCGCCCTCCACCGCCACGTATCCGGCGTCGACCTCGCGACGCATCGCCTCGGCGGCCGCCCGGACGGACTCATCGTCGTCGGCGGACCACTCGGCGACCGTCGTGTCGCCGTCGAGCGTCCTGCGAACCAGCTTGCCCATTGGACGGCACCCTACCCGCCGATCCGGTCCGGAGACGTACCGTCGTCGTCGAGCGTCCCGCCGACCGGCTGCTAGGACTCGATTAGGGCCACCTAACAGAAGGAGCTCCGGATCGTGCTGCCGTCCTTCGTCATCGGGCTGCGCGAGGGTGTCGAGGCCGCCCTCATCGTCGGGATCATCGCCACGTTCCTCAGCCGCGAGGGGCGGCGCGACGCACTGCGCCCGATGTGGGCCGGCGTCGTGGCCGCCGTCCTGATCTGCGTCACCGCCGGCGTCCTGCTCGAGATCCTCGACGAGGAGCTGCCACAGCGACAGCAGGAAGCACTGGAGACCGTGGTCGGCGTCGCCGCGGTCGGCGTCGTCACGTTCATGGTCGTCTGGATGCGGCGCCATGCGCGCGACCTCTCGGGCCACCTGCGCGCGACGGCCGGCGACGCGCTCGCGTCGGGATCGATGTCCGCCCTCATCGCGATGGCCTTCTTCGCCGTGATCCGCGAGGGACTGGAGACCGTCGTCTTCCTGCTCGCGATCCTCCAGAACGCCGACGACCCGGCCGGCGCGGCGATCGGCGCCGCGCTCGGCCTGCTCGGCGCGGTGGCCATCGGCGCGCTGATCTACCGCGGTGGCGTCCGGCTGAACCTGGCGCGCTTCTTTCGCGTCACCGGGGTCGTGCTCGTCGTCGTGGCCGCCGGTCTCGTGGCCAGCACGCTGCACACCGCGCATGAGGCGGGGTGGCTCAACTCCGGGCAGGGGCAGGCGCTGGACCTGACCTGGCTCGTCGTCCCCGGATCGTGGACGTCCGCGCTGCTGACGGGGATGCTCGGCTGGCAGCCGCAGCCGACCCACGTCGAGGTGATCGGCTACCTCGCCTACCTCATCCCCGCCGCCGCCTACGTGCTTTGGCCGGCCGGATCGCGGCTGCGCCCGCACGGCGCCACGCGCGTCGCGGGCACCGCGGCGATCGTCGCGCTCGCCGCCCTCACGCTGGCGGCGTGCGGCGCGGACGACCCGAGCGCGACGTCCGGCGCGGCCGGCGGCCGCCGCGTCGAGGTCAAGCTCACCGACGCGGGCTGCTCGCCCGCGGCGATACGGATCGACGCGGGCCGCACGACGTTCCACGTCACGAACGCGGGGACGGGGCGCGTGAGCGAGCTCGAGGTGCTCGAGGGCGCCCGCGTGCTCGGCGAGCGCGAGAACCTCGTCGCCGGGCTGTCCGGCTCGTTCACGCTGACGCTCCAGCCCGGCCGCTACACCCTGAGCTGCCCCGGCGGCACGAGCGACGCGGAGGGCGTCCTCACCGTCGGCTGACGGCTGCACGATCTCGCCCACCCCGGCACATCCGCGTCACCTTCGGGCCCGCCAGGCGTTCTCTGCCACGCCATGAGACTCCACCTCCCCGCCGCACTCGTCGCCGCCGCGCTCGTCGCCGCGGCGATCCCGTCCGCCGCGAGCGCCGCCGCACCGCGCTGCGAGGCCAAGGACGGCGACACCATCGCCCGCACGAGCAAGGTCCGCGTCTTCCAGCGCGTGCAGGGCACGATCGACGACGGCCAGACCGTCTGGATCTACACGTGCAAGATCGGCAGCCGCAGCGTCACGCGCCTGGACCGGTTCAACAACAGCCTCGACGGCTTCCTGCGCTACCGCAGCTCCTACCTGAACAGCAACCGCTGGTTCCTGCTCGGCCTCGACGAGCAGACCGGCACCTCGGACGCCTTCGACCTGTTCCTCTACGACCTCCAGACGGGCGACCGCGTGTGGCGCTTCTCGCGCGACGGCGCCGACATCCCGCAGGTCGGCGTGACCCGCCACGGCGGCGTCGCGATCCTCGCCGAGGGCGTCGTTCGCGCCTTCGACTCCTCCGGCCCGCGGACGCTCGAGCCCTCGGGGGCGAGCGAGCTCGCCGTGGGCGAGGACAACGCCTACTGGACGGCGGCCGCCACGCCGCGCTCGGCCGCCCTCAACGGCCACCCGACCTCGGACGACTTCGTCAACTGACCCACACCGCGCGGTCCCGCCGTCTCGGCGGGGCCGCGCCGGCCTCACGAGCCGCTCGCGCTCCAGCCCGACACCGCGCGCCGGCGCAGCATGGCGCGGAACTGCTCGGTCGTGCGCGGGAGCAACTCGCCCGTGCCCCAGTCGACGATGACGCCGTGGCGGCGGATGAGGTCGAGCGTGTCGAGGTCACCCGAGCGGTAGCGCTCGGCGACCGCCTCGGCGTCCTCCTCGAGCCAGCCCTCGCGCTCGGCGCGGATGCGCTCGCGCTCCTGCGTCGGTCGCCTCGGTCGTCGAGCTCGTACTCGCCCAGCTCGGCGTCGACCTCGGTCACGACGACGCCGTAGTCGAGCGCCGCGCGCCGGACGGTCACGTAGCCGTCGGCGACATCCTCGAGGACCGCCTCGGGATCGCGCTCGAGCGGGTCGCCGAAGCCGCCCCGCCCGCGGACGGGCGCGTGAAGACGTCGCCCTCGCCGACGTCGACGTTGGAGAACGTCGCCCCCAGGAAGCGCTGCTCGCCACCCTGCGGCGTGAGCCAGACGCCGTGCGGCAGCGACGGCAGGCCGCCCTCGATGCCCCACGTGATCGACCGCGCGCGGTCGCAGCAGTAGGACATGACCGCGTCCTGGGCCTGCGTGAGCGTGCCGCCCTTCTCGACGCCGCACCCACCGCGGAAGCGCCCGGGGCCGCCCGAGTCGGGCGCGATCCGGTGGACCGTGGTGCGCACGGGGGTCAGGCGCTCCTGGCCCTCCAGCGGCTGGACGGCCAGGCCGACGCCGAACACCGGCGAGGTCGCGTTCGTGCCGTCCTTGCCGTTTCGCCCGCCCCAGCCGCCGGCCATCCAGTCGTACCACATGAACACCGGCCGGTCGTCGGTGCGCCCGTCATGGCCGCCGACGAGCAGGTACTCGAGGTTGAAGCAGCACGCCATCGCGCGCTCGGGCATGACCTGCGACCACAGCTCGAAGACGCAGTTGATGACCTTCTCGTAGCCGCCCGAGCAGAAGCCCGGTCACGGCCACGGGCCAGCCGGCGTTGACGACGGTGTTCTCCTCGCCCGGGTCGACGTCGATGGCGCGGTAGAAGCCCGAGTTGAGCGGGACGTCGGGGAAGAAGGTCTTCGTGCCGCCGACGATCGCCGAGAACGTCGTGCCCACCGAGGAGTTCAGGAACGTCCGCACCGCCGGGTGCGACCCCGAGAGGTCGTAGCGCAGCGAGTCGCCCGAGATCTCCAGCCGGACCTTCACGGGCACGAGGCCCTCGCCCTCGGCCGGGTCGAAGTCGATGTAGTCCTCGGTCTCCCAGGTGCCGTCGGGCAGCTCGGCGATGCGCCGGCGCGTGAGCCGCTCGACGTAGTCCTGGACCTCGCCGAGCGCCGTGACGACGGTGTCGCCGCCGTACTTGCCGCACAGGCGCAGCAGCTCCCGCTCGGCGATCCGCGTCGCCTCGGACTGCGCGTGCAGGTCGCCGCGCGCGTCGCTGGGCACGCGCGTGTTGGAGACGAGCAGGCCGACGACGTCCTCGCGCATCTGGCCGCGGTCGGCGATCCGCACAGCCGGGATGCGCAGCCCCTCGCCGAAGTGCTCGCGCGCGGACACGTCGAACGAGCCGGGGACGCTGCCGCCGATGTCGGCCCAGTGGCCGTTGGACTGCGAGAACGCGATCAGCTCGCTGTCGTGGAAGATCGGCCGGATGATGCGCACGTCGTTGAAGTGCGTGCCGCCCGCGTAGGGGTCGTTGATCGCGAACAGGTCACCCTCGTGGATGTCCTCGCCGAAGGCCTCGACGACCGCCTTGGCGGTCAGGTGCAGCGTCCCGACGTGCACGGCGATGTCCTGGCTGCCCTGCATGACGGTGTTGCCCTCGCGGTCGCACAGGGCCGAGGAGAAGTCGCGGCAGTAGATGACGAACGAGTGGCAGGTGCGCAGGATCTGCTCGGCCATCTCGTCGACGATCGTCACGAAGGCGTTCTTGAGGACCTCGAGGGTGACCGGGTCGAGGGTGTACTCGCGGGTCGCCGGCTCACTCGTCATCGCTCGCCTCCGTGATGTGCATGCGGATGTTCAGCCACTCGTCGACCTCGCAGCGCACCCCGGGCGGCACGAGCACCGTCGAGTCGAGCTGGTCGACGAGCGCCGGGCCGTCGAACTCGACGCCCGCGCCGAGGCTCTCGCGCCGCAGCACCGGCGCCTCGACCGCCTCGTCCTCGCCCGCAAAGAGCACGTCGCGCGTGCCCTCCGGCTCGGGCGGGCCGCCGCCGTCGCGCTCGTGGGCAGGGAGCTCGGCCTTGCGCGTCTCGCCGATGGCCTGCAGGTTGAGCTGGTAGATCTCGACCGGCGTGTCGTCGCGCCGGTAGGCGTGCTCGCGCTCGTGCTCGCGATGGAAGCGCTCGATCGCCTCGTCGAGCGAGTCGACCGGGCCCTCGACCTCGACGGGCAGCGAGCGCCACTGGCCGACGTAGCGCATGTCGACCGTGCGCGCCAGGGTCATGCGGTCCTCGGAGACGCCCTCGGCCTGCAGCCGCTCGCGCGCCTCGTCCTCCAGCCGGCCGAAGGCCTCCTCCACCTCCCGCGGCTCGACGCTCGGCCGCCCGGCCGCTGAACATCTCCGAGAGGTCGTGGCGGACGTCGACGAGCAGGCAGCCGAGCGCCGAGGTGACGCCGGGGTTGGGCGGCACGATGACCGTCGGGATGCCGAGCTCGCGGGCCAGGTCGGCGCCGTGCAGCGGCCCCGCGCCGCCGAACACGACGAGCGCGAACTCGCGCGGGTCGTAGCCCTTGCGGATCGACATCAGGCGCACCGCGTCGGCCATGTTGGCGTTGGCCACCTCGATGATCGCCGTCGCCGCCTCGGCCGTCCCGAGCCCCAGCGGCTCGGCCACGCGACCGCGGATCGCCTGCTCGGCGGCGTCGCGCTCGAGCGTCATCTCGCCACCGATGAGGCGGTCGCCGAGACGACCGAGGACGAGGTTGGCGTCGGTGTTCGTCGGCTCCTCGCCGCCCTTGCCGTAGCACGCCGGCCCGGGGTCGGCGCCCGCCGACTGCGGGCCGTTGCGCAGCGAGCCGGCCTCGTCGATCCACGCCAGCGAGCCGCCGCCGGCGCCGATCGTCAGCACCTCGATGCTCGGGAAGCGGATCGGATAGCCGTACTCGACGAACCACTCCTTGGTGACCTTGGCCTCGCCCTCGTGGACGATCGAGATGTCGGTGCTCGTCCCGCCCATGTCGAGACCGATCGCGTTGTCGTGGCCGCACAGCGCGGCGATGTGGCGCGCGGCGATCGCGCCCGCGGCGATCCCCGACGCGGCCAGTCGCACGGCCAGGCGCTCGACCGTCTTCGGCGTCATCACGCCGCCGCCGGAGTGCAGGAGCAGCAGGTCGCCCTCGTAGCCGCGTCCCGACAGCTCGTCGGCCAGACGGCTGACGTAGCCGCCGACGAGCGGCGAGAGGACGGCGTTGGCCACCGTCGTCGAGAAGCGCTCGTGCTCGAAGATCTCGGGCAGCACCTCGCTCGAGGTCGAGACGCTCACGTCGGGCAGCTCGGCGCGCAGGATCTCGGCCATGCGCTGCTCGTGGGCCGGGTTGGCGAAGGCGTTGATGAAGCACACGGCGACGGTCTCGACGCCCTTGCGCCGCAGCAGCTCGGCGACGTGGCGCGCGCCGTCCTCGTCGAGCTCGGTCACCACCGTGCCCTCGTGGTCGACGCGCTCAGCCACCTCGAAGCGGTCGCGGCGGCGGATGTAGGGCGGCGCGACGTCCTTGTAGGCATCCCACAGGTCGTCGCGGGTGCCGCGGCGGATCTCGAGGACGTCGCGGAAGCCCGCGGTGGTGACCATCGCCGCGGGCGGGAAGCGGCGCGTGATCAGCGCGTTCGTGGCCACGGTCGTGCCGTGCGAGAACAGGGCCACGTCGGCGAGGTCGACCTCGGCGGCCTCCACCCCGGCGAGCACGCCCTCGATCGGGTCGGCGGTCGACGGCACCTTGGCGACCCGGATCTCCTCGCTGGAGTCGTCCAGGACGCAGACGTCGGTGAAGGTGCCGCCGACGTCGACGGCCACGACCTGTCTGCCCATCGTCTCGCTCCCGTTCGGTGCCCCTCCCGCTACCCCCGCCCTCTGGCGCGAAAACGCCTATGCGGGCGAGGCGAGGTCAGTGCACGGCCGGCTCGAAGGCGGGCATCACCTGCTCGGCGACGAGCTTGAGCTGGCCGTTGATGTCGGGCACGCCGGGCACGTCCTGGCCGGAGAACAGCTTCACCAGGGCGGCGTCGGACAGCGCCAGGATCATGTGGTTGACCCCGGCGGGCTGGATGTCGCTGCGGATCCGCTCGACGATCTCCTCGGGCGTCCCGGCCAGCGACAGCTTCTCGGCGTACTCGGGCTTGAACAGCTCGACCGCCTTGGGGATGTCCCCGGCGCCCAGCGCCTCGACGACGGGCTTGAGCTCGGCCGGGTCGATCCCGTGGCGCTGCAACTGCTCGTCGGGCATCGAGGAGATGTAGAACGAGACGAGGATCCGCGCCGCGCGGCGGGCCGCGTCGCCGTCCTCGGAGACGACGGTGACGACCCACGCCCCCAGGTCGAAGGAGTCGAAGTCGCGCCCGGCCTTGTCGGTGCCGACGCGCACGTGCTCGGCGACGTAGTCGTAGGCCTCGCGCGAGTAGGACAGCGCGTGGTGCAGGCCGTCGGCGATCTCGCCCGCGGTCTCGAAGGAGCGCGGGCCCTTCATGCCGCCCATCCGCAGCGGGATGCGCTCCTGCACGGGCCGCGCGAACGTGTACAGCCCGTTGTAGGAGAAGAAGTCGCCCTCGAACGTGATCGCGCCCTCGTCCAGGAAGGTGCGCATCACGTGCAGCGCCTCCTTGAGGCGCGACAGCGGCTTCTGGCGCGCCCAGTCGATCCCGTACTGGGCGAGCAGGCCGAAGTTTCCGGTCGAGACGACCGCCTCGGCGCGCCCGTTGGTCAGCTCGTCGAGCGTCGCGAGCTGCTGGCAGATGAGCGTCGGCTCACGCAGGAAGACGTGCGTGACGTTCGGCCCGAAGCGGATCCGCTCCGTCTTGTCGGCCGCCGCGGCGAACACCACCCACAGGTCCTTGTGCCACGTCTCGTCGACCGAGTAGCAGGCGTAGTACCCCAGCTCGTCGGCCGTGCGGATCATGTCGATCGACTCGCTCAGCGGATAGTCGGGGAGCATGCAGAAGCTCCATCGCATGCCGTTGGCCATCGTCGCTCCCTCCCTCTCGTTCACTCGCCGTGCCCGTCGCCGGGCGGCATGGTCTCCGACTCCTCGCCGGCCAGGACGACCTCGTCGGCGAAGTGCGCGTGCATCCAGTCCAGGTGCTCCCAGCGGCTGTCGACGATCCGCCGCGTGTCCCACGCCGGGAGGTCCTGCTGGCCGGTCAGCTCCATGAGCGCCGGGTCGATCTCGAAGACGTGCTCGTAGCGCTCGACCACCGTGTCGGTGATCCGCTTCGGCGGCGGCGGAGCCTGGTCGCCGAGCCGGAAGATGCTCATGCCAGGCCTCCGTCCGCGTCGTCGTAGGCCTCGTCGAGCGACTGCTTGCCCGGGTTCATGATGTTGTTGGGGTCCAGCGCGCGCTTGACGCGCTTGACCACCTCCCAGGCGCTGCCCATCTCCTGCGGGACGAGCTCGGCGTCGCCCTCGCGGGTCGCGCCGTGGCAGGCGGTGATCGAGCCGCCGTGCTTCAGCGTGACCTCGGAGATCTCGCGCTTGCAGCTCACCCACGCGCGCCAGCTCTCCTCGTCCAGGCGCGCCTCCCAGATGCCGACGTCGATCTCGACGAGGTAGTCGCCCCACGGCTTGTTGGCGCCGCTCGTGTAGGCGAACATCCCCCAGTCGTCGAAGATGTCGTAACGCTCGCGGTAGCGGTCGACGATCGCGTGCCACTCCTCGCGCACCTGCGGCAGGACCGAGTAGTTGAGCGCCGCGTCCTCGCAGTGCCAGGACATCATCACCGCCTGGCCGTCGCGGTTGCGGCCGTGCAGCGGCGTCGCGTAGCGGTCGTGGCGCGAGGCCCAGTCGCCCGAGGAGATCTCGTCGCCGAGGTACTTGCCGCCGTCGCTGCGCCCGAGCGCCATGATCCGCCGCGAGGCCGGCTCGACCTCGGCGCGGCTGCCGTACATGGCCACCGCGACAACGGCCCGGACCGACTCGGGCTGCGGGATGTAGGCCTCGTCGTCGCGGCGCAGGTAGGCGAGCTTCCACTCGTCGAAGAGGACGACGCCGGCGATCGTGGCGAGGCCCGACTTCGTCAGCACGCCGGTCGTGCGCCACGCCGACATGTAGTCCTCGAAGGCGAAGAACGCCGCGAACTCCGCCTCCGGGCGCGGCGCGAGCTCGAGCGTCGCCTCCGTGCAGATGCCGAGCGTGCCCTGGTGGCCGGTGAACAGCTGCTTGAGGTTGAAGGCCGTCGAGGACTTGCGCAGCTTGCGCCCGCCGCCGTCGCCGATCTCGACGATCTCGCCGGTCGGCAGCACGACCTCCATGGAGACGACGAGGTCGCGGGTGTGGCCGAAGCGCGCGCCGATCAGCGACCACCCGCCGGTGCCGATCCGCCCGCCGACGAGCGAGCACGGGTACGACGCGGGGTCGTCGGGATAGAAGACGCCGTGCGGGCGCAGCTCCTCGTTGAGCTTGAGCATGTTGATGCCCGGCCCGACCGTCACCGTGCGGTCCACGAGGTCGATCTCGTGGATGCGGTTCATGAGCTTGACGTCGACGAGGATCCCGCCGCGCAGCGGCACGGCGCCATCCGACAGCCCGGTCCCGCCCGCGCGCGGCACCACGGGGATGCGCAGCCGGTTGGCGAGCTTGACGATCTCCGAGACCTCCTGCGCGGTGCGCGGCAGGACGGCGACGTCGGGCATGAACTCGGCCCAGCGGTGAACCGGGAACGGCGCCGGCACGCGCGTCCGGTTCACCCGCGAGCTGAGGTTGGGCAGCACGCGGTCGTCGTCGCCGGTGATCGCGCGCAGCTCCTCGACGACGGCGTCGTCGACGGCGCTCTTGAAGGCCACGGTCATGCCCGCGCCTCCCGCGCCTGCCCGTGGGTGTGGCCGCCGGCGTCGATCCCGGCCGCCGCGGCGACGAGCTCGAACAGGTCCATGACCTCGAGCGGCGTCTCGGCCTCCGCGCCGGCCGCCGACAGCGGCCGCTCCGACCACGGGCAGGCGCTGACCAGCGTGTCGACCTCGAGCGCCGAGGCGCGCGCCACCCGCCGGCGGCTGATCTCCGCGGTGATCTCCGGCTTCTCGATCGGCAGCCCGCCGCCGCCGCCCGAGCAGTACGACCACTGGGTGACGTGGTCGACGTCCTTGAAGGTCAGCCCCGGCACGGCGCGCAGCAGCTCGCGCGGCGCCTCGTGGACGCCCTTGCGCTTGTTCAGCCGGCACGGGTCGTGGTAGGTGACGACGCGATCGACCGGCTGGGTCAGCTCGATCCGCCCCTCCTTGACGAGGTCGTTGACGAGCTCGACGCCGAGCACGATCTCGAACTCGTAGTCGTCGCCGAACAGCCGCGGGTAGTCCTCGGTGAAGGCGATGAAGTCGTGCGGGTCGGGCGCGATGATCCGCTTCGCGCCGACCGCGCGCCAGTCGGCGACGTTGTGCTCGGCGTGCTTGCGCGCGAGGTCGGCGTAGCCCATCTCGGCGGCCGGGCCGCCGCAGCACCACTGCTCGCGCATCAGCCCGAACCCGACCCCGGCGCGCTGCAGCAGCCGGGCGAAGGCGCGCGTGTAGGAGGTCCGGTAGAAGGCCGCCTCGCAGTCGACGAACAGGATCGTCTCGCCGCCGACGGGGATGTCCAGCCCCTCGGCCCAGTCGGCCACGTGCTCCTGGCTGATCGGCACGTCGCCGAGCACGGGCTCGTTGTGCCCCTGGGCGAGGCGCTCGTTCCAAAGCTTCCAGCCCTCGCGCTCGTTGCCGGTGGCGACCATGAGCGCGCGCATCGCCTTGACGACGTCGACCGTCCGCGTGCGGTGGCGGTAGAAGTCGCCGGTGAACAGGGTGTTCGGGCAGCGCAGCTCGCACGCCCCGCACTGGGTGCAGTGGACGTAGTCGTCGGCGACGTCCTCGACATCGACGAGCCCCTTCTCCATCGCCACGATGTTCGCGTGGAACGCCGTCGGCGTGTGGTTCTCGTTGCGCGTGACCTGCATCACCGGGCAGACCTCGCGGCAGAACTTGTGCCCCGAGGAGAAGCACCCGTAGGCGTTCGTCCGCCACTGCTCGACGAACTCTTCCTGCAGCCGCCGGTCCCCGTTGGGCTCGTAGCCGTCGCTCACAACGCCTCCACTCGTTGCCTGCTGCTCTCGGACAGACCCTCTCCCGTCCGTGGGGACGAATCAAGTCCAACCTTCGCCGACGGCATTGGACAGCTCGCCGGCTCGTTTCGAGCGCGATGGCTGCCCACCCGAGATGCCGGGTATCCCCGCCGCAACCGTTCGGGGAGGACGTGCCATGGATCGCTTCGACCCCCAGCGAGCCGAGCCGGCGGGCGCCGTCGGGCTGCTCGGCGTCGCGCTGGTCCTGTTCGCGGTCGGGGCGGCGACGGCCGCGCTGGCGGCGGCCGCCATCGCTGCCGTGCTCGCGCTCGACGCGTGGCGTCGCGCGGAGCGCCGGCGGCGGGAGACCGACACCGCCCTCGCCCTGGCCCAGGGGGAGGTCGCGCGGCTGACGGCCGACGTCGTGGCCGAGCGCGAGCGCGTCGCACAGGACGCCGAGCGCCACCGGCAGGACCGCGAGCGCCTTGGGATGGCGCTGCGCAGGGCCGAGGAGACGCTGAGCCACCAGCGCGAGCTCAGCCGGCGGCTGCAGGCCTCGCGCCAGGCCGAGCGCGAGTGGAACCGCGAGCTGCGCGGCCAGATCCAGCGCCTCTACGACGCCCGCGGGGGTGACGAGGACGGCGAGCACGGCGACGTCCGCGACCTCGTGCTGCGGACGGCGATCCAGCTCGTCGAGGCGCAGAAGGGCCTACTGCTGTCGCGCACGGACGCCGACGGGGACGGAGCGCTCGATCTGATCGTCGCCCACGGATTCGAGCACGACCCGGCGGACAGCGCCGTGGCGCAGCGCTTCGCCCGCCAGGTGCTGGCCTCGGACGAGATCCTTCGCGAGGACGATCCGGTGGCCGGCGGACACGAGGCGACCGCCGCCGACGAGGAGATCGACGGCCTCGTGGCGATCCCGCTCTACCTGCGCGACCGCTTCCACGGGGTGATCATCTGCGCCAACCGCCCGGACGGGTTCGAGGACCTCGACGACGACGTCCTGCTCGCCCTGGGCGATCACGCCGGGGCCGCCCTGCATCACGGCCAGCTGCACAACGAGCTGCACGAAAGCCGTCGCGCGATCATCCGCGCGCTGAGCGAGGCGGTCTCCGCGCGCAACCTCGAGCTGCACCGCGAGTCCACCGAGCTCACGCTCCACGCCCTCGCGCTCGCCCGTGAGCTGGAGCTCGACGAGCACCGCCGTGACGCGCTGATCTGCGCCACGCTGCTTCGCCACGTCGGCTACCTCGCGCTTCCCGAGCGCCCGTTCGCCGAGACGCGAGAGCTGAGGCCGGACGAGCGCGCGGTCGTCGAGCTGCACCCTCGCATCGGCTTCAACGTCGTCGGCCAGGTGCCCGCGCTGCGCGACGTCGCCGGGGCGATCCTCTACCACCACGAGCGCTACGACGGCAACGGCTACCCCGCCGGGCTCGCCGGGGACGCCATCCCGGTGGTCGCGCGGGCGCTGGCGGTCCTCGAAGCGTATGGGGCGATGACCTTCGATCGCAGTTACCGCGCGCGGATGTCACCCGAGGAGGCCTGCGAGCAGCTCGTTGCCGCGGCCGGGACGCAGTTCGACCCCGAGATCGCGCAGCGGTTCGTCGAGCTCGTCCGCAGCGGGCCGCTGGCCGTCGACGAGACGCTCGCCGACCACGTCATCGAGGCGCTGCCGCTGAACCTGACCGGGCAGGCCGGCCCAGGGCTCGGCCCACTCGACGCGGCCTCGGTGGACGGGCTCACCCTGCTCGGCAACCAGCGGGCGCTGCACCGCGACCTCCTGGACGCGGCCCGCGAGGCCGATCCCGACGACGGCTTCGCCGTGGCCCTGCTGCAGCTCGAGCAGCTCGCGCGCGTCAACGAGGACGTCAGCTATCCGGCGGGCGATCACCTCATCCAGGTCGCAGCGCGCAACGCGCAGCGCACCGCTGCCCGCTTCGGCGGCACCGCGTACCGCGCGAGCGGACGCCGGCTCGCCGTCCTGGCGCCGCTGAACGGCAGCAACGGCGCCGACGACGTCGTCAACGGCCTGCTCACCGAGTTCGCCTCGGGTCCCGAGGTGCGAGCCGGGGTGGCGGTCTGGAGGCCGGGCGACCGTGCCTCGGACGTCGTCGCCCGCGCCCGCCGATCGCTCCTGCGGCCCGAGCCCTGACCGCGTGGGCGGGCCGTCTCGGCGCACGCGACGGCGCCGAGGCCGTAGGCTCGCCCGCGTGTCGGAGGCGCCCATCCTGCTCATCGGCGACGGCGACCTCGCGGAGGAGGTCAAGCGCGCGCTCGACGCCCTCGAGGCCGAGGTCGTGCGACTGCCGCACCCGACCGACCGCGAGGTCGCCGCCGTGTTCGAGCGCGGCGAGGTGGCGCGCGTCGTCGTCGTCTCGCGCGACGACGCCTTCGCCCTGCGGATGGCGCTGATGGTGCGCGACATCGCCTCCGAGGTCGAGCTCGTCATCACGCTCTTCGACGAGACGACGGGACAGCAGCTGCGCGACGAGCTCGAGCACTGCACGGTGACCTCGATGGCCGACATCGTCGCCCCGACGCTCGCGGGCCCGTGCCTGGACGAGTCGCTCGGCGCCGTGCGCTTCGAGGACGGCGAGCCGGTCGGCGTGGTCGCGAACGACGGCGAGGTCAGCGAGCAGCCGGTCGAGCTGCCGCGCCGGCGTCACACCGAGGCGCTCGTGCGCGCGCTCCTCACGCCGTACGACAAGAGCGCCGCGCTCATGTTCTTCGGCGCCATCGGGCTGGTCGTCGTGCTGCTGCTGGAGACGGCGGGCGGCGTGGCCGTGGTCCACCAGAACGTCATCGACGCGTTCTACGGGTCGACGAAGACGCTCGTCACCGTCGACCCCAACGACAAGGTCAGCGGTGGGCCGGGCTGGTTCAAGGTCTTCATCAGCATCACGATGCTCTGCGCGCTCGTGTTCGAGGCCTTCTTCACGGCCGGGCTGGTCAACCGCCTCGTGGGGCGCCGGCTCACCGGCCTCGTCGGGCGCCGCGCCGTCCCGCGGCGCGACCACGTGGTCGTCATCGGCCTCGGCCAGGTCGGGCTTCGTCTGTGCATGCTGCTGCGCCGCTGCGGCGTCGGGATCGTCGCCGTCGACGAACGCGAGGAGGGCGAGAACGTCGGCACGGCGCGCGAGGCCGGCCTGCCGGTGGTCGTCGGCCGCGGCGCCGATCCGTCGCTCCTGCGCCGCCTGTCGCTCGACCGCGCCTTCGCGCTCGCCGCGGTGACCGACGACGACCTCGAGAACGTCTCGATCGCGATGGCCGTGCGCTCGGTCTGTCCGGGCCTGCGCGTCGTCCTGCGCGTCGGCGACGGGCGCCTGGCCAACGAGACGCGCTCGCTGTTCCGCTTCGGGATCGTGCGCGACGTGCACCGCATCGCCGCCGCGCTGATCGCCGCGCAGGCCACCGGCTCGACGGCGACGCACGTCGTCTGCCGCGACGACGAGGCGCACCTCGTGCACGACGACGGGCGCCTGGAGAAGGCGGCCATCGCCGCCGCCGCCTGAGCGCGGCTCAGGCCTCGCTCGCGGCCCGCGCGCGCCGTGCCCGCAGCTCCTCGCGCTGCGCCTCGTTGGCGCTGCACGCGATCGCCTCGGCGTAGGCGTGGTCGGCCGCCTCGCGCTCGCCGGCGCGGCGCAGCAGCTCGGCGCGCGCCGCGTGCAGCGGCACGTAGCGGCGCAGCGACGGCTCGTCGCCGAGCGCGTCGAGCAGCGCGAGACCCGCGCGCGGCCCCTCGGCGAAGCCGGCCGCGACCGCGAGGTTGACCGCGATCACCGGCGAGGGGTCCTCGCGGTGCAGCGCCGTGTAGAGGTCGGCGATCTGCCGCCAGTCGGTCTCCTCGAGGCTCGGCGCGCGGGCGTGCAGCGCGGCGATCGCCGCCTGGCGCTGATAGGGCCCGGGACGGCGCAGGCGCAGCGCGCGGTCGAGCAGCTCCAGGCCCTCGGCGATCGCGGCGGCGTCCCAGCGCGTGCGGTCCTGGTGGGCCAGGTCGATCGCCTCGCCGTGCTCGCCCGTGCGCGCGAGCCGGCGCGCGTCGGTCAGCAGCATGAGCGCGAGCAGCCCGAGGACCTCGGCGTCGTCGGGCATCAGCCGGGCGAGCAGGCGCCCGAGCCGGATCGCCTCGGCGCACAGGTCGGGGCGCATGAGCGCGTCGCCCTCCGACGCGGTGTGGCCCTCGGTGAAGATCAGGTAGACGACGGCGAGGACGCCGCGCAGACGCTCCGGGAGCAGCTCGTCCGGCGGCACGCGGTAGGGGATCCCGGCGGCGGCGATCTTGCGCTTGGCGCGCCCCAGGCGCGCGTGCATCGTCGCCTCGGGGACGAGGAACGCGCGCGCCGTCTGCGCGGTGCTCAGGCCGCCGAGCGACTTCACGGTCAGCGCCACCCGCGCGGGCAGGGCCAGCGCCGGGTGGCAGCAGGTGAAGATCAGCCGCAGGCGGTCGTCGGTGAGGGAGCTGTGGTCGTCCATGGCGGCCGCATCGGGAGGCGGGCCGACGCCCGAGCCGTCGCGCTCCGCGAGCGCCTCGAGCGTGCGAAGCCGCTCGTCGAGCGCCCGGACGCGGCGCAGCCGGTCGATCGCCTTGCGCCGCGCGGCGGTGGTCAGCCACGCCGCCGGGACCGCCGGCACGCCGTCGCGCGGCCACGTGGCCAGCGCGACGGCGTAGGCGTCCTGCAGGGCGTCCTCGGCCAGCTCGAACTCGCCGCCGAGATGGCGGATGAGGGTGGCGAGCACCCCCGGTCCGTCCTCGCGGACGGCGCGCTCGAGCGCGGCGGCGGCGTCCGTCAATCCCAGGTCATCACCGGGCGGACCTCGACCGTGCCGTACGTGATGTTGGGCATCTTGGAGGCCCAGTCGAGCGCCGCGTCGAGGTCGGGCACGTCGATCATGTAGAAGCCGCCGAGGATCTCCTTCGTCTCCGCGAAGGGGCCGTCGGTGGTCAGCGTCTGGCCGTCGCGCTCGCGCACCGTGGTCGCGGTGTCGGCCCCCTGCAGCGCCTCGCCGGCCTTGAGCGCGCCGCTCTGGGCCAGGCTCTGCGTGTAGGACGTCCAATGGTCCATCTGCGCCTGGCCCTCGGGCGACTGCATGTCCGGCCCGGCCGACGGATCGCCGTAGATGAGCATGAGATAGAGCACGGCACTCCCCTTTGGTCGCTGCCCGGCACGGCGCCGGGACGGTTCGCCTTGATGACGGGCGGCTCAGCGCGGATTCGACACGTTCGGAGGCCCTACGTCCAGTTGGCGCGTCGCCGCTCTTCTCTGCCCCGCCCGACGCCCGCCGGGGCGCGGGCCAGTAAAGTCGCCTGCAGTGCGCCGCCGAGGTCTCCGGTCCCTTCCCATCGGGCCCGTCCCGCTTGTCCTGATTCTCGTCGGCCTCGTCGTCGCGTGGCTCGTGCGCCCGATCTGGCACGGCCTGGCGATGATGTTCTGGACGGCGCCGCTCGTCTGGCTGCCGCCGCTGCTGCTGCTCGGCGCCGGCGGCTACATGCTGCGCCGCTCGCGCCGCGGCTGGACGACGCTCGAGGACCTGCGCGAGGGCGTGCGCCCGCCGACGTGGCTGCTCGTGTTCCCGGTGCTCGCGTTCTTCGCCTTCGTCTTCGGCGCCGCGCTGCAGGCCCCGCTCATCGGGCGCGCGATCGTCAAGAACACGACCTACGAGCCGATCCGCGGGCTGCCGCCCGGCGGCGAGGTGCGGCTCGTGCCGCGCGAGGTCGCCGAGCAGAACGCCTCGAGCGCGTTCAACTCGCCGACCGAGCGCCTGACCGACTTCAGCATCGTCAACACCGAGAACGGGCTGAGCTGGACGGCGCTGCGCACGCCGCAGGGCGCGTTCCGCGTCTTCTCGCGCAAGAGCCAGGGCCTCGTCGAGCTCGACGCCCAGCAGACCGCGCGCTCGCTGCGCCAGATCGACGCCGAGATGCAGGTCGCCCCAGGCCTGCAGATCACCGACAACCTGCGCTGGAAGCTGCTCAAGCAGCGCTTCCTGATCCGCCTCGAGGAGCCGGTCGGGATCGAGACGCCGCGCGGGCCGCGGATCGTCGTGCCGTACCTCGAGTACAAGGGCATCCTCGTCCGCCGCCCGGTCATCGGCGGCGTGTTCGTCGTCGCGCCGAACGGCGACATCGAGGACCTCGAGCCCGAGGAGGCCGCGCGCCGGCCCGAGCTCGCGCGCACCGGGCGCCTGTTCTCCGACACGCAGGCCCGGCGCGTGCAGGACGCCTACCAGTACAACCGCGGGCTGTGGAACGCGTGGTTCGTCCACGAGGAGCAGACGCGCATCACCGACACCGAGGTCAACCGCCAGCCCTACCTGATCGACTTCGACCGCCTCGGGCCGCAGTGGGTCACGGTGGCCGAGCCCTACGGGCGCGCGTTCGCGGCCAGCGCGATCTTCCTGACCGACGCGACCACCGGCCGCACGCGCATCTGGCGCGTGCCGCGGCGCACGTCGCTGAGCGGCAACCGCCGCGCCCTGCAGGCCGTCCGCGCGGTCTCCATCCCGGGCATCGACTTCGGCGACGGCACGCCCGGCTCGGGCAACTTCCGGGTCGTCGAGCCGCGCCCCGTCTTCGTGCGCAACCGCGTCGTCTACCTGACCTCGATCATCCCCAACAGCGCCAACGCCGTCTCCAAGACGGTCGTCGTCGACGCCGAGACGAACAAGCTCGTCGCGATCTTCGACAACGACCGCGACCCGCAGGCCGAGGAGAAGACGCTGCGCTACATCCGCACCGGCCAGATCCCGGACGAGGCCGCGGCGCCGGGCTCCGAGCAGGTCCCCGACGAGCCGTCGGGCGGGAGCGGGAGCGGGACGGGCACGACGACGACGCCGGCCCCGAGCACGGGCGGCGGCTCGGGCGGCTCGGTCGACGACCGCCTCGACGACGTCCTGCGCCGCCAGCGCGAGCTGGTGCAGGAGATCGAGGACCTGCGCGACGCGCTCCGTCGCCAGGGCGGCGGCTGAGCACGCTCGCCGCGTCCCCGGGGTTCTCCTTCGGGGACCCCTACGCGGTCGGGCTGCTGTTCCTGGGCCTCGCCGTGTTCGCCGCCGTCGGCGCGCTCTCCCACCAGCACGAGCGCGCCTTCTCGGCCAGCGCGATCTACCTCGCCGTCGGCGTCGTCGCGGCCGGCGGGATCGAGCTGTTGAACGTCGGCTGGCTGGATCCGATCGCCGACGCCGAGGTCTTCGAGAAGGCCAGCGAGCTGGCCGTCATCGTCGCCCTCTTCGCAACCGGCCTGAAGCTCGACCGCGACCTGCGCCTGTCCGAGTGGTCGCCCGTCGGGCGCCTGCTCGCCCTGGCCATGCCGCTGACCATCGCCGCCGTCGCGGCGTTCGGGCACCTCGTCATGGGGCTGTCGCTCGGCGCCGCGATCGTCCTCGGCGCCGCGCTCGCCCCCACCGACCCGGTGCTCGCGGGGGACGTCGGCGTCGGCCCGCCGGGCGACGAGGAGGAGCACGATCCCAACTTCTCGGTCACCGGCGAGGCCGGGCTCAACGACGGACTCGCCTTCCCGTTCGTGGTCCTCGGCCTGTTCGTGGCCGCCGAGGGCGGCACGGACTGGGTCGGCGAGTGGCTGCTCGCCGACGTCCTCTGGGGCGTCGCGGGCGGGCTGGCCATCGGCGCGGCCGCGGGCTACGGGATCGGCGCCCTCGCCGTGCGCCTGCGCGATCGCGACCTGCTCGCCCACGAGCTCGACGGCTGGCTGGCCATCGCCGCCGTGCTGACCATCTACGGGCTGACGGAGATCGCCGGCGCATACGGCTTCCTCGCCGCGTTCGCGGGCGGCGTCGCCTTCCGCCGCTACGAGCACGGCCACGAGTACAACCGCAGCGTCCACGACGGCGCCGAGGTCGTGGAGAAGTTCGGCGAGCTGGCGCTCGTGCTCATGCTCGGATCGACGCTCACGATCACCGGGCTCGGCGTGCCGGGGATCTCGGGTTGGCTGCTCGCCCCGCTGCTGCTCGTCCTGATCCGGCCGCTGTCCGTGCTGGTCTCGCTGACCGGCACGAGCCTGCCCGCCGGCGAGCGCTCGTTCGTGGCCTGGTTCGGCGTGCGCGGGATCGGCTCGCTGTACTACGTCGCCTACGCGATCGGCGTGGGCGGCTTCGCCGCCGGCGAGGACGCAGTGCTGTTCTGGACCGTGGCCGTGTGCGTCGTCGCCTCGATCGTCGTCCACGGGCTGACGGCGTCGCCGCTCAGCCGCCGCTGGCTGCCCGAGGCGCAGGCCACCGACCGGCCGTGAGCTACTCGGGCGTCACGTAGGCGCCCGAGATCCCGCCGTCGACGAGGAACGTCGACGCGGTCACGTAGGACGACTCGTCGGAGGCGAGGAACAGGGCGGCCTGGGCGATCTCGCGCGCCTGCGCGAAGCGGCCGACGGGGACGTGAACGAGCCGCCGCTGGGCCTGCGCGGGGTCCTTGGCGAACAGCTCGCGCAGCAGCGGCGTGTCGACCGGTCCCGGGCACAGCGCGTTGACCGCGCACGCCGTTGCGCGCGAACTCGACGCCCATCTCGCGCGACATGGCCAGCACGCCGCCCTTGGAGGCGGTGTAGGAGATCTGCGACGTCGCGGCGCCCATGGTGGCGACGAACGACGCGGTGTTGATGACCGAGCCGCGCAGCGGCCCGTCGTTGTCGAGCAGGTGCGGGATCCCGTGCTTGCAGCACAGGAAGACCGACTTGAGGTTGACGTCCTGGACGCGCTGCCAGGCCTCGAGCGACGTGTCGAGCACCGAGGCGTCGTCGTTCGGCGAGATGCCGGCGTTGTTGAACAGCACGTCGATGCGCCCGAACGCCTCGCGCGCCTGCGTGTAGGCGCCCTGGACCTGCTCGGGATCGGTGACGTCGGCCTGCACGTCGAGGTCGCAGCCCGTGCCGGCCACGAGGTCCACGCCGACGACCTTCGCGCCCTCCGCCGCGAACAGCTCCGCCGCGGCGCCGCCGATGCCGCCGGCGACGCCGGTGATCACCGCGACCTTGCCGTCCAGTCGCCCCATGCTCAGAGGCGCTCGAAGCCGCGCCGGCGCTCCCAGTCGGTGACGGCCCCCTCGAACGCCTCCAGCTCGACGTCGGCGCGGTTGAGGTAGTGGGCGACGACGTCCTCGCCGAACGCCTCGCGCGCCACATCGCTGTCGGCGAACAGCCCGCGCGCCATCGGCAGCGTGTGCGGGACCTGGGGCTTGTCGGCCTCGTAGGCGCTGCCCTCGAGCGCGGGCTCGAGCTCGAGCCCGTTGTCGATCCCGTGCAGGCCCGCGGCGATCAGCGCCGAGAGCGCGAGGTAGGGGTTCGTGTCGGCCCCGGCGACGCGGTTCTCCATCCGCAGCGCCTGCCCGTGACCGACGACGCGCAGCGCGCAGGTGCGGTTGTCGCGCCCCCACGCGACCGCCGTCGGCGCGAACGAGCCGCGCACGTAGCGCTTGTAGGAGTTGACCTGCGGGGCGAGGAACAGCGTCAGCTCGCGCAGGCAGGCGAGCTGGCCGGCCATGAACGAGTGGAACGTCGCCTGGTCGCCGGCGAAGACGTTGCCGCCGTCCTCGTCGACGAGCGACAGGTGGATGTGGCACGAGTTGCCCTCGCGCTCGTCGAACTTGGCCATGAAGGTGATCGCCATGTCCTGGTCGGCGGCGATCTCCTTGGCCGCGTTCTTGAAGAACACGTGGTCGTCGGCGGTACGCAGCGCGTCGGCGTAGCGGAAGTTGATCTCGTGCTGGCCGAAGTTGCACTCGCCCTTGGAGTTCTCGACGCGCAGCCCGGCCGCCTCCATCGCGCGCCGGATCGCGCCGATCAGCGGCTCGACGCGCGCCGTGCCGAGCAGCGAGTAGTCGACGTTGTAGAGGTTGGCCGGCTCGAGGTCGCGGTAGCCGTGGTGCCAGGCCGTCTCGTAGGAGTCGCGGAAGACCATGAACTCGAGCTCGGTGGCGGCGTTGGCCGACCAGCCGCGCTCGGTCAGGCGCTCGAGCTGGCGGCGCAGGATCTGGCGCGGCGAGGCGACGACCGGCGAGCCGTCCTCCCACTCGACGTCGGCGAGCAGGAACGCCGTGCGGTCCTGCCACGGCACCGGGCGCAGCGTGTCGAGGTCCGGGCGCATGACGAAGTCGCCGTAGCCGCGCTCCCACGACGACATCTCATAGCCGCCGACGGTGTTCATCTCGACGTCGACGGCGAGCAGGTAGTTGCAGCCCTCGGCGCTGTGCTCGGCCACCTGCTCCAGGAAGTGCCGGGCCGACATCCGCTTGCCCTGCAGCCGGCCCTCCATGTCGGCGATGGCCAGCAGCACGGTGTCCACCGCGCCGTCGGCGACGGCGCGCTCGAGCTCGTTCGGAGTCATATCCCTCAGGAGGTCTTGGTCAGCTCGGCCTCGGCGCGCTCGATCGCCTCGAACTCCTCTTCGGGAGCGTCGGCGACGAGCCGGTGGCGGCTGTAGAACCAGAAGTAGGCGATGGCGATGAAGAAGATGATGGCGGCGATCCCGGCGGCCTCCTCGTCGACCGTGAAGGTCGCCACCACCGCCGCGCAGGCGAGCACGAAGGCGATGCCGGAGGTGACCGTCCCGCCCGGGGTCGTGTAGGGGCGCTCGAGCTCGGGCTCGGTACGCCGGAGGACGATGTGCGAGAGCGTCATGAGCGCGTAGGAGACGGTCGCGCCGAAGACCGCGATGTTGAGCATCTTGGCGCCGTCCTCGGTGATCGCGGCGAGCAGGAAGCCGATGACCCCCGGCACGATGAGCGCGATGAACGGCGTCTTGCGCGCGCTGGTCACCGACAGCCCGCGCGGCAGGTAGCCGGCGCGCGAGAGCGCGAAGAGCTGGCGTGAGTAGGCGAAGATGATCGAGAAGAAGCTCGCGATCAGACCGGCGAGGCCCACCCAGTTGACGAAGTCGCCGAGCACGTTCTGGCCGCCGTAGGCCGTCTCGACCGCGAGCGGCAGCGGGTTGTCGGAGTCCATGATCGCCTTCGATCCAGCGCCGCCCGGCGCCGTCAGGAGGATGAGCGCGGCGAACACGAGCAGGCAGGCCATGCCCGCGATCAGGCCGCGCGGCATGTCGCGCTTGGGGTCGCGCGTCTCCTCGGCGGCCAGGGGCACGCCCTCGATGGCCAGGAAGAACCAGATGCCGAATACGAAGGACGACAGCACGCCGCTGATCCCGAACGGCAGGAAGCTGCTGGCGCCGGCGGCGTCGGTGGCGGGGATGTCGGTCAGGTTCGACGCGTCGAACTTCGGGATCATCCCGACGACGAAGACGAGCAGCGCGACGACCGCGATCGCGGTGATGACGAACATCACCTTGAGCGCCTCGCCGACGCCGAAGATGTGGATGCCGACGAAGACGGCGTAGAAGGCCAGGTAGACCGGCCAGCCCGAGGTGATCCCGAAGATGTCGAGCGCCTCGATGTAGCCCCCGATGAACACGACGATGGCCGCGGGGGCCATCGCGTACTCGATGAGGATCGCCGTGCCGGTGGCGAAGCCGCCGAGCGGGCCGAGCGCGCGGCGCGCGAAGCCGTAGCCGCCGCCCGCCGTCGGGATCGTCGAGGACAGCTCCGCGAGCGCGAAGACCATGCACGTGTACATGGTCGCCATGAGGATCGTGGCGATGAGCAGGCCGCCCCAGCCGCCCTCGGCGAGGCCGAAGTTCCAGCCCGCGAAGTCGCCGGAGATGACGTAGGCGACGCCGAGCCCGGCGAGCAGCACCCAGCCCGCGGCCCCCGATTGCAGCTGGCGCTTGTCCAGGTAACCCTCATCGGCGCGCTGGTAGCCGGCGCCATGCACCTGCCGGCGTTCGTCGGTCGACGACATCCGCCCTCCTCCACTCGGGAACCGCGCGCAGCGTATCCGGGGCGCCGGATCTTGTGTCAAGAGGCACTTTTCCCCGTCGGTTCGGATTTGGCGACATGCGGTGACATGGGCTACCGTCGACACGAAGGTCGCTCCCACGGGTGGGAGCGCGGGGAAATCGGAGAACTTGGGGGATGAGCGCACGCCAGCGCGCGGTCAAGCGCGCCATCGACGTCGCCGTCGCGGGCACCATGCTCGTGATCACGCTGCCGCTGATGCTCGTGATCGCGCTGGCGATCGTCATCGAGTCGCCCGGGCCGGTCTTCTACCGCGCGCGCCGCGTCGGCCTCCAGGGGCGCCCGCTGTGGATGCTCAAGTTCCGCAAGATGGCGCCGGATGCGACGGGGCTCGCCCTCACCGTGAGCGGCGACGCGCGCCTCACGCGCGTGGGCGCGCTGCTCGTGCGCCTGCGCTTCGACGAGCTGCCCCAGCTGTGGCACATCCTGCGCGGCGAGATGAGCCTCGTCGGGCCGCGCCCCGAGTCACCGGAGTTCGTCGAGCAGCGTTCGGACGACTACGACGAGATCCTCACCGTGCGCCCGGGGATCGCCGGCCTGGCCCAGCTCGCCTTCGCCGACGAGGGATCGATCCTGCAGCGCGATGACCCGGTGAAGCACTACCTCGAGCGGATCCTTCCGCAGAAGTGCGCGATCGACCGTCTCTACGTGCGCCAGGGCTCGCCGCTCATGGACCTGCGGATCGTGCTGTGGACGCTGACCGCGCTGGCGCTGCGCGCGCCCGTCTCGGTCAACCGCCGCACGGGCGCGATGCGCCGGCGCCGCCGCCCGAGCGAGTCTCTGCCTCGACCTGAGCCTGAGGGTCGAGACGGTCGAGCGCGCCGCTTCGGGCCACCGCTGCGCGCGGCGTCAGCGAACGGCCGCGCCGCCGGCGTCGAAGACGCGGCGCCGGTACCAGGCGTAGGTCCGCGCGACGCCGTCGGCGAGGTCGACCCGCGCCCGGTACCCGGTGAGCCGCTCCGCGTGGCCCATGTCCGGGCAGCGCCGGAGCGGCGAGCCCGGCGTGGCGGGGAGCGGGCGGACGTCGAGCCGCTTCCCGACCGTCGCGACGACGAGTGACGCCAACTCGCCCATCGTCACCTCGGGCCCCTCGCTGCCGACGTTGAGCGTCTCGCCCGCGCCGGCGGGCGACTCGAGCGCTCGCGCGATCAGCTCGACGGCGTCCTCGACGTAGCAGAACGCCCGCCGGTGGTCGGCGGAGAAGACCTCGAGCACGCCGCCGTCCGGCGCCGCGTGGGCGCGCTCGAGCAGCTCCGGGATGACGTGCGAGAGGCCCATGCGCGGGCCGTAGACGTTGTGCGGGCGGATGATCGTGAAGGGCAGCCCGGCGTGATGGCAGAGCGCCTCGCCGTAGAGCTTGGACAGCGCGTAGGAGGCGCGCGCGTCGGCCGGGTCGGGGAACGTGATCGGCACGTTCTCGGGCGTCGGCACCGGCAGCTGCGAGGTCCGCGCCGTGCCCGCGTAGATCTCGCTCGTGGACGCGAACAGGACGCGCTGCAGGCGCGGCAGGGTCGCCGCCCAGGCGAGGACGTGGTTGAGCATCACCGCGTTGTCGCGCAGCGTGCGGTCGGGCCCGCCGAGCACGTTGGCCACGCCGACGATCGCCGCCAGGTGGACGACGCGGTCGTGGTCGCCGTCGAGCGCGGGCAGGAAGGCGGGGTCGAGCAGGTCGCCGGGGATCAGGCGCACCGCGCCCGAGCGCTCGAGCTCGGCGATGTCATCGTCGGCGCGCCCGCGCACGAGGCTGTCGACGAGGTCGACCTCATGCCCTCGCTCCACGAGCGCGCGGGCCAGGTGCGAGCCGATGAAGCCGGCGCCGCCGGTGATCAGCGTGCGGCTCACGTGCCGCGGCCGATGCTCGCCACCGGGACGCCGTGGGCCCGCAGGCCCTCGCGCTGGGCCTCGGCCAGCACGTCGTTGCCGTCGAGCACGGCAGGCCGGTCGTCGCCCAGCCAGGCGACGAGGTCCAGCCGCGCGTAGTCGGCGTTGGCGACCGCGAAGACGACCGCGTCGAAGCCGGCGGGGTCGGGCAGCTCGGTGTGGACCTCGACCCCGAGCTCGGGCCAGTCGGTGACGAGCGGGTCGTGGCAGACGACCTCGGCGCCGCGCTCGAGCGCCGCGCGCACGAACGTCGCCGAGGGCGAGTGGCGCGTGTCGGCCACGCCCGGGCGGTAGCTGACGCCCATGAGCAGGATGCGGCGCCCCTCGAGACTGCCGCCGAGCATCGCCTGCGCCTTGTCCAGGCTGACCAGCGGCATGACCTTGTTGAGCTCGACCGCGCGCGCCGACAGCGGGAAGCCCAGCTCGCCGTCGCCGAACAGCTGGCGCGCGGCGACGGCCCCGAAGAGCGGGTCCTTGGTCAGGCAGTAGCCGCCGACGCCGAAGCCCGGCTGGCGCATGTTGGAGTGCGTCGGACGGTGGCGGATCGCGCGGATGACCTGGAACAGGTCGACGCCGATCGACTCGGCCAGCCGGCCCCACTCCTCCATCAGCGCGATCGTGGTGGCGCGGTAGCTGTTCTCGAGCACCTTGCCCATCTCGCTGGCCGTCGTCGAGTGCAGCCGCGTGAGCGGATAGGCGCTCACGTCGATGACCTGCGACAGGAAGCGCTCGCACGCGTCGGCCGCCTCCGGCGTCGTGCCCGCGTAGCAGCGCCAGTAGCTGACGAGCGACTCGAGGTACTCCTCGCCCGGCATCACGCGCTCGTAGGAGTGCGCGAGCAGCAGCGCGTCCTCCGGCAGCCCGCGCGCCGCCAGCTCGCGGCCGATCTCGGGCGCGACGACGCGCTCGGTGGTGCCGGGCGGCACCGTCGTCTCGACGATCACGAGCGCGCCCGCGGGCATGTGGCGCCCGAGCGTGGAGATCGCGGCGCGCAGGACGGCGAAGTCGGCCGCCGGCGGCTCGCCGTTGCCGTCGCCCGGGACGAGGTCGACGGGCACGTCGACGACGGTCACCGAGGCTTGCGTATACGCCATCTCGTCCGTCGTCGCGGTCAGATTGCCCGCCGCGCAGGCCTCGGTCAGGGCCGCGGCCAGCTTCTCGTCGGCGACGGCCATCGGCAGCCGCCCGGCGTTGATGGCCTCGACCTTGGCGCGGCCGTCGGGCGTGTCGATCTCCACGCCGACGACGTCGAAGGCGGGCTCGCCGGCGGCGTCGCGCGCGTGGGCGACGGCGATCGCCATCGCCGCGCCGACGAAGCCGAGCCCCTGGACGCAGACGACCGGCCGGGCGCTCATGCGACCTCCAGCGCGGCGGCGGCGACGGAGTCGACGACGAGGTCGCGCTGCGCGTCGGTCATGTGGGCGAACATCGGCAGCGAGACCGCGCGCGCGGCGTAGGCCTCGGTCACCGGCAGGTCGGGCGCCGCGGTGTCCGCGAAGGCCGTGAAGCCGTGCACCGGCGGGTAGTGGACGCTCGTCTGAACGCCCTCCTCGGCGAGCCGGCGGCGCAGCTCCTCGCGGTCGGCGCCCTCCTCGACGACGATCGTGAACAGGTGGTGGGCCGCGGTGACGCCGGGCGCGGGCGCCAGCGCGCAGCCGACCGAGCCGGGCAGCGCGCGGCGGTAGGCCTCGTCGTGCGCGGCGCGGCGCGCGTTGTCCTCGTCCAGCCGGCCGAGCCGGTGGTGGCCCAACGCCGAGCGCGGGTCGTCGATGCGGTAGTTGAAGCCCATGTCGACGACGTCGTAGCCGCTGGCGTGGCCGCGCTGGCGGTCCCAGCTCAGCGCCGTCATCCCGTGGGAGCGCAGCAGCCGCACGCGGGCCGCGAGCGCCTCGTCACCGGTCACGACCATCCCGCCCTCTCCGATCGCGAGGTTCTTGTTCGAGAAGAAGCTGAACGCCGCGGCATGGCCGACCGCGCCGAGGTGGCGGTCGCCGAGGCGCGCGCCGACGGCATGGGCGGCGTCCTGGAGCAGCAGCAGGCCGTGGCGCTCGGCGATCCGCTCGAGCTCGGCCAGCGAGCCCGGGTGGCCGCCGTACGGCATGTGCACGATCGCGCGCGTGCGCGGCCCGATCGCCTCCTCGACGGCCTCCGGGTCGAGCCACGGCTCGAGCTCGGAGACGACGTCGGCGAACACCGGCGTGGCGCCGGTGAAGCGCACGGCGTTGACCGTCGCGACGAACGTCAGCGAGGGCACGACGACCTCGTCGCCGGCGCCGAGGCCCGCGGCCGCGTACATCAGATGCAGCGCCGCGGTCCCGCTGGAGACCGCGACCGCGTGGTCCGCGCCGAGGTAGGCGGCGAAGGCCTCCTCGAAGGCCTGCGTCCGCGGGCCCATGCTCAGCCAGCCGGAGCGCAGGGCGTCGACGACGACCTCGATGTCGGCATCCGTGACCGACACGTCCGCCAGCGGCACCCTCCATCCCATGCCGCGGACCATAGACAAGGCGGGCGGCGAGACAGGCCGGTTGGCGTCCAGTTCACCCGAATCCGGCCCGCGGGGCGACGGCCTCTGCGTGTTCGGCGTCTGACACCGGTCGGAATGATCCCCCACCACTGCCACTCCTAAGAGGAGAGAGTCACACCACGCAGGCGTCTTGAGTTTGGGGGGCAAGACCGACTGCCCGAAGGATCGGCGGGCAGCGGAGCACCATGAACGCCGTACCGACATATGCCGGGCGACCGGCACGACGGCTCTCCCGCGCGGCCTCGCCGACGGGTTGGTCGGCGCGGGTCGGCGCATCCGCCCTGGTGGCGTTCGTCCTGCTGGCGAGCCCGGTCATGGCGGCCGAGCCCGACCCGACGGACACGACCGTCACGGCGGCGGACACCACGACGACGGCACCGCCGTCGCCCGCTGCCGGCGACACGCCGGCCACGAAGGACGGGACGCTCGCCGCGCCCGCGACCGGCGAGGAGGTCGCGACGGGCGCCGATGCCCCCGTGCAGCCCGGGCCGGGCGCCCAGCCCGCGCCGGCGACCGGCACGACCACCGGCGGCGTCACGGCCACACCGGCCGACGGCGTCCCCCGCGCACCCCCCGCCCCTGCGACAGACCCCAAGCCCACGCCGGGCGCGAAGTCCCCTGCGCCCGCCAAGCCGGCGCCGGCACCGAAGCCGAGCGCCGGCCAGAGCGACCTCCCCGGCTCGTCGGGCCTCCCGGCGACGACCGACGAGCGCTCGGCTGCGCCCGCCCGCCCCCGCCGGAGCGATCGCCCCCGCTCCGACCGCGGAGCCGGGCCGGCGCGGCCACGCGGGGCCGGCGGCGCGACGAACGCGCCCGCCGGCGTGACCCCCGCGGCAACGACGCCGCCCGCGGCGGGGACCGCGCCCCCGGTCCCCGCCCCCGCGCCCGTCCCCGTGGCCGCCGCGGCGCCGCCGCCCGCGCCTGCGCCGCCGCCCGCCCCACCGGCCTCCCCGGCTCCGTCCCGGACTCCCGCGGCCGCCGCGCCGGCGCCGCACCTCGGCCACGTCGCGCAGCACGACGCCGTGCGGTGGGGCTTCGACGCGCCCGTCGGCCGGCCCGCGCAGCGCCACCACGCGGCCCTCGGGACGGACGCGGCCGCCGCGCACGCCGCGTCGCTCGCCGCCGCTCCGAGGCCCATCGACTTCACCATCGCCCCGGCCGCACCGGCCGAGGGCGCCCCGCCGGCCGCCCACCGCGGCGCGTCCGGCACCTCGCAGACCGGCGACCACGCGTCCTCCTCCGTTCCAAGGAGGACCGGTCCGCCGCCTGCGCACCCGCCCGTCGACCACCCGCCGCCCACGGGCTCCGGGGCCGACGGAGCGCTCGGTGTGGCCCAGGCCCCGACCGGGGCCCCGGTCATCGCGCTGCTGTTCGCCGCCGCGCTGTTCGTGGCGACCGGCGCGTGGCGTCCGCTCGCGTCGCTGCACGTGCGGCTCGGCCCGCCGCTCGGAGGTCTGGCGATCGAACGCCCGGACTAGATCCCCCGTAGTGCTCAGAGGGCTTCGCCGTGCTCGGCGCCGGCGAAGCGGGATCGAAATCCATGGGGGATTACAGATGTTCGACACGACCAGTCGCACCCAGCAAGGCCACAACCTCAGGCCGTTCGCGCACAACGGCTCGGGCACGATCGCCCAGCACGCGCGGGCGGCCGCGGAGGCGCAGATGCGGACCGCTGTCCGGGCGCAGGACCTCCCGACGCAGGCCGTCATCCTCGCGGGCGGGCTCGGCACCCGCCTGCGCCCGTACACCACCGTCATTCCGAAGCCGCTCGTCCCGATCGGCGACCGGCCGGTGCTCCAGCACATCGTCGACAACCTGAGCCGCAGCGGCGTCCGCCGCGTCGACCTGTGCGTCAGCCACCTCGGCGAGCTGATCAAGCTCTACTTCGCGCAGAGCCGCTCGCCGGAGGACCTCGACGTCGTGTTCCATCCCGAGGACGAGCCTCTCGGGACGGCGGGGGCCCTGCGGCTGATCCCGGATCTCGACGACACGTTCATCGTCATGAACGGCGACGTGCTGACGAGCCTGGACTACCGCAAGCTGTGGGAGCACCACCGCGAGCACGGGGCGACGCTGACCGTCGCGATGCAGGCCAAGCGCGTGCAGATCGACCTCGGCGTGATCCAGCACTCGGGGGGCTACATCTCGGACTACATCGAGAAGCCGACGATGGACTACCACGTCAGCATGGGGATCTACGTCTACGAGCGCCGGGCGATCGACTTCCTGCCCGACGGCCCGTGCCAGTTCCCCGAGCTCGTGTGGCGACTGCTGGCCGCCAACGAGCCGGTGTCCGCCTACCTGACGGACGCCGACTGGTACGACATCGGGACGCTCGACGAGTACGAGCGCGCCTCCAACGCCGTCGAGCTGGACCCGGAGCGGTTCGGGATGGAGCCGGCCACGGCGCCCGCCGTCTCGCAGGTCCAGGGCGGCGATCCCACGCCGCGTGAGTTCCCGCTGCGGATCGTCTCCGACCCGAGCCGGATCTGAGGAGGCTCGCCCGAACCGACGATCAGCGCGACACGAACCACGGGTGCGGAAGCGCGTAGAGCTGCGCGCGGTCCGCCCCGTTGCCACTGGTCGTGAACGTCCAGCGGCCGTGCCCGACGTCGAACGTCGAGCGGACGAAGTCGTCCGCCTCGCCGATGGCGACGCGGCCGGTGTTGGAGATCGCGTAGGACTGCCCGACGCCGACGCGTACCGGCGGCGTGAGCGCCCCGCCGGCCAAGCCGTCCCCCAGGCTGGTGGTGCGGCCCGTCTGGCCGGTGGCCAGGTTGCGCACGGTGACGACCCCCAGCGCCGACCCGCGCGGGGCGTAGCCGCCGGCCCGCGTGAGCGTGGTCGCGCGCGGGGCGCCGGTGGCGACGACCGTCTCGGCGCCGCTCTCGCCGTAGGCGTAGTAGGGCTGGTTGGACTCGATCGGCGCGCCCGGACGCGCCTGCCAGCCATACCACGGCAGCCGCGGGCCGTTGTCGCTCGTCGGCGACCCGGCGTAGTAGCCGAACGGGGCGCCGTCGCCCACGCTGATCCCCCACACCCAGCGCCGGCCGCCGTCCAGCGACCACGAGATCGACTCGCGCGGGTCGAGCCCGGCGATCGCGCCGGGAGCGTTGGGATCGAGCGTGTTGCGGCCGTTCGGACCCGCCACGGACGCCCGCGTCACCGGCGAGTTCATCGAGAAGGAGTCGACGGCCGGGTTCTTCGCCGCGTTGGAGAAGACGACCGCGTAGGGCCGGTCGGCGGCCAGCGCGACGCCGCCGAACTCGAAGTAGAGGAGCTGCGTGATCTCCGCGACGCCGAAGTCCCGCCGGGACTGGCGATAGCGCAGCACGGCGTTGACGCGGTCCTCGGCGAGCACGCGCGAGAGGTCGGGCGTGCCGTCGGCGGCGACGGGGACGAGGCGCGCGTCGATGATGCCGCCGTTGCCGCTGGAGTAGCCCGGGCGGCCGGTGCCGGGCGTCCAGCCCGCGGGCAGGCCGGCGGGCGGCGCGGGATAGCGCGGATCGACGGACCGCTTGTCGCGCACGCGCGTGCGGATCTCGGTCGGCGCGGGGCGCCCGGCCTCGTCGGTGTAGACGCCCTCCATGTTGAAGCCGGTGATGAACCGCTGCATGGTCGTGGCCCGGTCGAGCACGAAGCGGACCGCGAAGAGGTCGTCGCTCGCCCGGATCGGGTTGTTCTCGACCGCCCAGATGCCGACCGGGTTCTGGCGGTGCGAGACCACAGGCGCGACGACGGCCGGGCCGGCCCGCGCCGCCGCGCGACCGTCGCCCGAATCGCCGTCGGACGAGGACAGCGCGACCGACAGGACGGCGGCGCCCACGAGCAGGAAGCCGGCCCCCGCGAGCGAGGCCAGGACCGCCCGCGGCCGCACGGTCATGTCGAGCGTCGGTCAGAGCGCCGCGGAGGCGTGCGTCCCGATGACCGGGCGGCCCGGCCCGATCGCGGCGCGCCCGCCGCCTTGCCCGACCCAGCGCCGTTGGCGTCCGGCTTCGCGCCGCGCTCGGTCTCGGTGGGCCGCTCGCGCTCGCTCACCGCCTGACGCTGCGGTGCGGCGCGCACCGGCGACGCCTCGCGCGCCGCCGCCGGGCGGGGGCGCTCGAGCAGCTCGTCGTCACGGCGTCCGCGCAGCGACGGGATGCCCGGCGTGGCGCTGCGCCAGCGTGGCTGGAAACCGTCGGCGCGGTTGAGCACGATCCCGAAGATGCGCACGCCCGCCCCGCGCAGCTGGTCGGTCGCGGCGGCGAGCACGTCGCGATCGACGACCTTGAGGTCGACGACCATGATCACGCCGTCGAGCGCCTTGGCCACGACGGTCGAGTCGGCGCCGATCGTCACCGCCGATGTGTCGACGATGACGTAGTCCCCGGCCTGGCGCATGCTCTTCAGCAGCCGCGTGATGCGGCCCAGCCCGATCGTCGAGGACGTCGACTCCGACAGCGTCGCCCCGGCGGCGACGAGCCGCACCCCCGCGTGCGAGGTCTCCTGAAGCAGGGACGACGACTCGTCGGAGCCGTCGATGACGTCGACGACGCCCGGCGACATGTTCCCGTGCAGATAGCGGTGCAGCGCGGGCCGGCGCAGGTCGCAGTCGATCGCGATCACATCGCTGCCGCTCGTGGCCAGCGCGTCGCACAGCCCGACGGCGACGACGCTCTTGCCGTGCCCCGGCGTCGGGCTGACGAGCCCGATCACGCGAGCGCGGCGCGCGTCCTCGCGCAGCTGCAGGTTCGTGCGCAGGAAGTGCAGCGCCTCGCGGAAGTGCTGGCGCCCGGTCGCCGACTCGCTGCGGTACGGGACGCGCGCGAGGACGTCCGCCGCGACGATCGTCTCGAGGTCCTCTTCGTCCTCGACCGGGCGGTCCTGGCGGCGCAGGACGGCGGCCAGACCGACGCCGAGCAGCGCCCCGAGCAGGAGCCCGATGAAGCCGTTCAGCAACGGGTGGGGCGAGCTGCGCCCGGGCGGCGGGACGGCCGGCTCGGCGACGTCGACGTCGCCGGTCTGCAGCGCCTTCTCGACCTGCAGCTGCTCGGCGCGGGCCTGCAACGTGGTCGCCGATGCCGGCGGCGGCTGGGCCTGCACGCGCTGGTTGATCGCGTCGATCACGCGCTGTACGCGGTCCTGCGCGCGCCGGCGGCGCAGCGCGACGATCTCGCTGGCGAAGGTGTTGGCCATCCGCGCCGACTCGGCGGCGCTGTCGCCGGTCGCCGTGATGGTGACGATGTCGGCCTGGCCCTCGGGCGTCAGCGCGATGCGCTTGCGCAGGTCCTCCACCGACAGGCCGCTGCGCAGCCGCCGGCGGACGACGGGTGCCGACGCGTCGGCGGCGGCCTCGGCGAGGGCGAGGTTCGTCGCCGCCGTGCGCTCCGGCGTCGACGAGACTTCCGGCCCGCTCGTCGTCGGGTCGATCCGCGGCGCGGGATCGGTGGGCTGGAAGACGAGCCGCGCGGTCGCCTCGTACTTCGACGGCATCAGCGACGAGACGGCGAACGTGAGCGCGCCGACGACGATCGCGACGACCGGGATCAGCCACGGGCGCCGGCGGACGCCGCTCGTCACGGTCGAGACGGTCGTCGGCCACGTGTTCTCGCTCTGGGGCAAACCTACCTCCGGGACAACGCTACCGGGGCGCTGTGACGCGGGCTCTGGTCGGATGGCTCGGTCAGCCGGTGGGACGCCACCAGCCAGGCGAGCCCGAACGCCGCCCAGAACGTGCGGTTGTCGTTGAAGTCGCCGGTGAACTGCGCGGCGATCAGGTTGATGAGGAACAGCCCGACGACGAGCTGCATGAGGCTGTGCTCGAACGGGCCGGCGGCGATCCACGCCCGCGGCAGCAGCGCGGCGAGCAGCGCCACCACCGACGCGCCGAGCAGCAACGCCACGGGGATCCCGAACTCCGACGAGGTCTCGAGGAACAGGTTGTGCGGATAGCTCTCGCCCGCGCCCTCGAGCGTGTTGCCGCTCGCCTCGTAGCCGCCGGTGCCCACGCCGAACAGCGGGTGCGACGCGGTGAGGTCGATCGCCCGCTGATACAGCGGGCCGCGCTCGTCGAACTGCAGCGTGCCGACCGGATCGCGCGTGGCGTTCTGCAGGCGCGACCGCGACTCCGTGGGCAGCGAGATGAGCGGGAACAGGGCGATGCCCGCGGCCACGAGCAGGACGAGGTGGCCGAGGCGGCGCGGCTCGCGCACGGCCACGGCCACGACGGTGAAGACGAGCGCGAGCACGAGCGCGATGACCGGGCCGCGCGAGCCGATGCTGGCGGCGATGGCGACGAGCAGCGCGCCCGCGACCACCGCGGGCACGCGCCAGCGCGGCCACACCCCGAGCAGCGCGGCGAGCAGCAGGATGATCGCCCCGTTGAGCAGGAAGCGCGAGGTCAGGATCGTGTTGCCGACGTCGCCGAAGACGAGCCGGTCGCCGCTCTGGTCGGTGACCGCGGTCGACCCGAAGAGCTCGACGAAGACGGCGCCCGCGACGGCGGCGACGGCGGTCAGCCCGAGCAGCCGGACGAGGTCCGAGCGGTGCTCGACGAGGAAGAACGGCGCGAGCGCGGCGGGCAGGGTGAGGACGACGAAGCGCAGCGCCTTGTCGCCGCCGTAGTCGGGCGCCGGAGTCCACAGCAGCCCGAGCACCAGCGCGACCACGAGCAGCGCCAGGATCGCCGCGAACGTGCGCGGCACGCGCTTGACCCGGCCGGTGGCCAGACGGTGCGCGCAGACGCCCACGAGCAGCACGAGGAGCAGCAGCGTGGGGTCGACCGGCGAGGCCTTGACGAACGCCTCGTCCTTGAACACGCCGATGTACAGGAAGGCGACGTAGAGCACCAGCGGCGCGCGCACGAGCGCGACGGCCAGGACGCCGGCGACGGGAAGCGCGAGCGCGACGGGGCCGAGCGCGACCGCCGCGGCGGTGGCCACGAGCACGCCGGCGACGGCCAGGCCGGCGACGCCGGTGCGCCGCGGCGTGGGCCGCCAGACGGGCTGCGGGAGGTGCGCGACGGTGCTCACGCCACCCCCAGCCGCTCGCGCAGCGCGCGGCGGTCGACCTTGCCGTTGGCGTTCAACGGCATCTCGTCGACGACATGGACCTCCTTGGGCGCCATGTAGTCGGGCAGCAGCTCGCGCGCGGACTCGACGATCGCCTCGGGCGACGGGTGGTCGCCGGCGACGAAGGCGACGATGCCCTGGGCGACGCCGTCCTCGACCGGCCAGCCGATCGCGATCGCGGTGACCACGCCGGGCAGCCCGGTCAGCGCGTGCTCGATGTCGCCGAGCTCGACGCGGTAGCCGAGGACCTTGATCTGGTCGTCGGCGCGGCCGAGGCACACGTAGTCGCCGTCGGGCCGCACGATCACGCGGTCGCCGGTCGCGTAGAAGCGCACGTCCTCCTCGCCCGCCGCCGTGCGGACGGGCAGGTGGACGAAGCGCTCGGCCGTCTTCTCGGGCGCGCGCCAGTAGCCGGGCACGGCCTGCGGCCCGCACACGTACAGCTCGCCCGTGCCGTCGCCGTTGACCGGGTGGCGCGCGTCGTCGAGCACGACGGCGCCGAGCCCCGGGTACGGGCGGCCGATGGGGACGAGGCCGTTCACGCACGCGGCCGGCGAGCGCTCCGGGTCCCAGCGGTAGGCGAAGCAGGCGATGGTCAGCTCGGTCGGGCCGTAGAGGTTCTCGACGATCGACTCCGGCGCCGCGTCCTGCCACGCCTCGGCGGTGGCCGCCGGGAGCGGCTCGCCGCAGAACAGGCTCCAGCGCAGCGAGGGCATGGTCTCGGGCTTGAGCAGGTTCTTCTTGCGCATCAGGGCCGGGATCGACGGCACCGAGAACCACACCGTGAGCTCGTGGCGGTTGACGAACGGCGTCGGGGCGACGAGGTCGATCGGGCTCGGGACGCACACGCAGGCGCCGGCCTCCCAGGCCATGAAGAGGTCGAAGACCGACAGGTCGAAGGTCTGGTCGAACGTCTGCGAGAGGCGGTCGCCGGGGCCGAACCCGTAGCGGTCGGCCATCACGTCGAGGAAGTGCAGGACGTTGTCGTGCGTCACGGGCACGCCCTTGGGGATGCCGGTGCTGCCCGAGGTGAAGAGCAGGTACGCCGCCTCGAAGCCGAGCACGGGCGGCAGGCCGGCGAGCGGCGCCAGGCGCGCGACGTCGTCGGCGACGAGGACGCGCAGGCCGCCGGCGTCGCCGGGCGCGGCCTGCGCGTGGGGCACGACGACGAGCGGCGGGCGCTCGAGGTCGCGCAGGACCGGCAGCAGCGCCTCGAGGTGCGCCTCGTCGGCGAGCAGCGCGTCGAGGTCGGCGAGGCGCGCCATCATCTCGGTGCGCGGGCCCGGGAAGCGCGGGTTGAGCGGGACGAAGGTGGCTCCGGCGAACAGCGCGGCCAGCGTGCCGAGGTAGGAGACCTCGCTGCGGTAGCCGAGGACCCCGACGCGCCGCGGGCGCGCGTCCAGGCCCTCCACGAGCGCGGCCGCCCACGTGCGCGCGATGCCCTCCGCCTCGCCGTAGGACCACGTCCGCTTTCCGGCCACGAGCGCCGGCGCGTCCGGCGCCGCCGCGGCCCGGCGCAGGAAGCCGGTGCGCAGCGAGCGGCCGTCCTGGGCGTCGAGCCCGAGCATCATGCGGCCATCTCGACGTACTGGTGGATCGCCCCGACGGTGGTCAGCTCGACCATCTGCTCGGCGTCGATCTCCGTGCCCAGCCGCTCCTCGAGCGCGAGCATGATCGACACGTGGCCGAGCGAGTCCCACTCGGCGACCTCGCCGAAGGACAGCTCGCGCGTGACCTTCTTGAGCGGGATGCCGAGCGTGTCGGCGATGAGCTGCTCCACGTCGGCGCTCACGTCGCGCTCCCGCCCCGCGCCAGCGGGCCCGAGCGGTAGAAGATCCCCTCGTCCATGAGCCGGATGCAGCCGGCTATCAGCTCGTCGGCGCGCGTGGCCGACAGCCGCAGGCCCGCGGGCCGGATCGTGCGGATCACGCTGGAGCGGTGCAGCTCGCGCTCGACGCGGCGGATGTCACGGTCGAGGCCGCCGCGCAGCGGGTGCAGGTCGTACTCGAAGCTGCGCTCGCCGTCGGTCACGGTCATCGTGATCGGCTCGCGGTCGAAGGCGTAGTCGTGCGCCGGCGGGTGCATCGCCTCGGCGCTGTGCAGGACCGTGAAGCCCGACCACAGGCGCACGCCGAGGCCGACGACGATCCCGTCGCGCTCCCGCATGCGCCAGAACGGGGAGTGCTCATCGAAGGAGTTGGCGCCCTCGTGGTGACCGGCGAGGAGCTCCTCGGCATGGCGCCCCCAGCCGGCGACCGGGTGGGTCGGGTGCAGGCTGCGGTACGTGCCCGGCGTGCGGCGGAAGACCTCGGTCATGAGCCCCATCTTGGACGGCGTGCGGCGCCGGTCGAAGGTGCGGTGCTCATGTGCGTAGTCGATCTCCAGGCCCGAGAAGGGGAAGGTGGGGACGAGCAGCGTGCCGTCGGGGCCGAGCATCTCCTTGAGCAACGTGGTCAGCGCGCCCGCATTCACGTCGGGCGCGACATTGCCGACGTCGTTCATCGAGACGTGGACCATCACCGTCGCGCCGGGCACGACGCCGAGCTCGTCCAGGCGTCCGCGCAGCTCCTCCAGCGACAGCGTTCCCTGCACGCGGCGGCGCACCGGCTCGAGCCGGAACTGGGCCTTGCGCACCGGACCGCGCAGCCGGTCCCGGACGGCCTCCCCGAGCGCCGCCCTCATGCAGGCGCGACCTGCCCGGGGAAGCTCTTCTCGTCCACGCCGCGCAGCTCGAGCATCAGGCCGTCGAGGAAGAACTTCGCCGCCCAGTTCGGCGCGGCGAACGACATGTAGCGGCCCCACACGGGCTGTGCACCCGTGATCGCGCCGCGGGTCGGCTCGCCGTCGGCGCCGCGAAGCTGGCTGCGGGCGACGTCCGTGAGCAGGTCCCGCGCCGTCCGCTCGTAGCCCTCGCCGGGGAACATGCGCGCGAAGCGGTGCATGAGCACCGCCTGCTGGGCGTCGCCGGTGACGCAGCGCCAGGAGACCTCGGGCTTCCAGGCCTCGTCGTAGATGCCGGCCAGCCGGCGGCGCTCGCCGTAGTCGGCCACGAGGCGGTCGAGCGCCCGCCGGGCCGCCGTCAGGTAGCGCTCCTCCCCGGTGAAGGCGTGGACGCCGAGCAGCCCCTCGATGACATAGGAGATCGCGTGCAGCGTCGGATTGTCGCCGATCCCGAAGGCGGTGTTGGCGAACCACCCGGCGTCGTTCTGCTGGGCGGCCGTCCAGTCGGCGTTGCGCCGCGCCGCGGCGACGAAGCGCTCCTCGCCGAGGACGGTGCCCGCATAGGCCATCGCCCACGAGCAGCGCACGTTGTACGCACATACGGGTGCGGACGTGATCATCGACAGGTTGCGCCGCCACGCGCCGTCGGCATCCATGTCGTCCACGAGCCAGTCGGCCGCGCGGCGCGCCGAGGTCGCGTAGCGCTCGTCGCCGGTCGCCTCGTAGGCGGCGACCCATCCGAACAGCCCCTGGCCGGTGTTGAAGACGGCCGGGCCCCGCTCGGTGCCCAGCGCGCCGCTGAGGACGGCGCCGTCCTCCATCTGGATCGACGTCTCCCAGTCGGCCATGCGCAGCGCGCGCTCGCGCGCGCCGGGCTCGTCGAAGGCGTCGGCGTAGGTCAGGAACGTCGGGATGATGTAGCCCGTCGTCTCCGGATAGGAGCCCGACCACTGCCCGGTGAGCAGGTCGTAGAAGGCCGCGACGCCGGCGTCGGGCGTCGCGTCCTGCGCGGCGCACAGCCAGTCGTAGGTCGCGCGCGCGCTGTCCTCGAGCGTGAGCGTGCGGCCGCGACCGTCGCGGACCGAGTCCACCACGGCACGTGCCAACAGCGCCTTGCGGCGGTTCGTCGCTAGCTGCCGAACGCGTGAGATTCGTCTTCCCCCCAACTGGGCCCACCCCGGGCCCGTCGTCCAGGAAAGATGAAGATCCCCGACGGGCGATGCGCCGGTCAACCCCCCGGACGGACGGTGTGTGCCTGCGCACCCCGCCGTTCGGCGGGGGAGAACCTGCACGCGGAGGTGCGAGATCTGGCAGGCTGCCTAGGCGGTGAGGGCACGGGGTCGATGCGCTGGCAGCTGAAAGCGGCCGCACACGCCGCGCTGTCCGTCGCGCCCGGAAGCGCCCGGCTGCACCGGCGATTGCAGGAGGCGGTGGGCACCGTCGGCCCCGAGGACGTCCTCGTCGAGCTCGAGCGCAAGTCGCGCTTCCTCGCCCGCCTCGAGCGGCACGGCGTCCGCCTGGAGGGCGCCACGGTGCTCGAGATCGGCACGGGCTGGCATCCCGTCCTACCCGCCCTGCTCGTGCTCCTCGGCGCAGGGCGCGTCGTCACCGTCGACCTGACGTGCTGGCTGAGCCCGCGCACGCTCGAGGACACGGCGGCCGGCATCGAGCAGGCTGCGGACCGCCTGGCCGGCGACCTCGGCATCGACGCCGGCTCGAGCCGCGACCTCGCCGCGCAGCTGCGCGAGGCGCTCACGGCCGGCGCCGACCCGCAGGAGGCGCTCGCCCGCATCGGCATCGAGGCGCGCTGGCCCGTCGACGCGCGCTCGAGCGGGCTGCCCGCGTCGAGTTGCGACTGCGTCCTGAGCTCGAACGTCCTCGAGCACGTGCCGCCGCGCGCGCTGCGCGCGATGGCCGCCGACTGGGCGCGCGTCCTGCGCCCGGAGGGCGTCACCGCCCACCACGTCGACCCCGGCGACCACTTCACCACCGACCACCGCATCACGTCGGTGAACTTCCTGCGCTTCTCGCCGCGCGCGTGGCGCCTGATCGGCGCGGGCGGCGCCTACCACAACCGGCTGCGCTGCCCGGACTACCCGGCGCTGCTCGAGCACGCCGGCTTCGAGCTCGTCGCCGTCGACGTGGAGACCGACGAGGAGGCGCTGGTCGCGCTGCAGGCGGGCGCCGTCCGGCCGCACGCGACGTTCGCCCGCTACTCCGACGAGGAGCTCGCCGGCACGCTCGTCGACGTCATCGCGCGCCTCCCGGCGCGGGCGATGCACGCCGTCGCATAGCCTCGCGCCGTGGCCCGGGTCGTCCACCTCACGTCGGTCCATCATCCGGCCGACACGCGCATCTTCGCCAAGGAATGCCGGACGCTCGCGCGCGCCGGGCACGAGGTCACGCTCGTCGCTCCCGCGCCGCGCCCGGCCGAGGTCGACGGGATCGCGATCAGCGCCGTGCCGGAGGCGCGCGGGCGCCTGCAGCGGATGACCAAGACGGTGGCCGCGGTCCGCAGGCGGGCGCTCGAGCTCGACGCCGACCTCTACCACTTCCACGATCCGGAGCTCATGCCGCTCGGCGTCGAGCTGCGCCGCCGCGGGCGCGCGGTCGTCTACGACGTCCACGAGGACGCGCCGCGGGCGATGCTCACGAAGGCGTGGCTCCCCCGGTGGGGTCGCCGGCCGGTGGCGCGCGCCGTGGAGCTCGGCGAGCCGCTGGCGGCGCGCGGCATGTCGGCGATCGTCGCGGCCACGCCGACGATCGGCGCGCGCTTCGAGCGCCTCGGCCCGCCGACCGTCGTGGTCAACAACTTCCCGGTCATCGGCGACCTGTCGCCGCCCGCGGACGACGCGGGCCCGCGCGAGCGGGCAGCGTGCTACGTCGGCGACATCAACCGCGTGCGCGGCGCCATCGAGATGGTCGACGCCGCGGGGCTGTCGGGCGTGCGGCTGCTGCTCGCCGGGCCGTTCTCCGAGCCGGGGCTGCGCGACGAGGCGGCGGCGCGCCCGGGCTGGGGCGAGGTCGAGGAGCTCGGGCGGATCACCCGGCCCGAGGTGGCAGCGATGTTCGCCCGCGCGCGCGCCGGGCTCGTCGTCCTGCACCCGGCCCCCAACCACGTCAACGGGCGCCCGAACAAGCTCTTCGAGTACATGTCGGCCGGCCTGCCCGTGATCGCCTCGCACTTCCCGCTGTGGCGCGAGATCGTCGAGGACGCGGCGTGCGGCATCTGCGTCGACCCGCTGGATCCCGCCGCCATCGCCGCGGCGATGCGCCGCCTGGCGGACGGCGACGAGGCGGCCGAGATGGGAGCGCGCGGCCGTGAGGCCGTCCAGAGCCGCTTCAACTGGGACAGCGAGGCCTCCAAGCTCGTCGAGCTCTACGCGCGCCTCACCTGAGCGCGCGGACGATCGCCGCCAGCGCCCGCAGCGGCGGGCCGAAGGCCACGCAGCCGCGCAGGAAGCCCGCGCCCGCGGCGAGGTGCATCGTCGCCAGCACGGCGGGGACGGCGGCGGCGTCGCGCGCCGGGGCGCCGCGGCGCAGGGCCCACACGCCGGCTCCGAGCAGCACGCTGCCGTACAGGGCGATCCCGCCGCGCGCGAGGCGGCGCAGCGGTCGCGGGCTCGCGACGGCGAGGACGGCGGTGGCGGCCACGCCCGGCGGCAGGACGTGCGAGCGGCGCATGCTCTGCGGGTGGCGGCGACTCGTCTTCACGCGGTAGACGCCGTAGGCGAAGTACTGGCGCCACAGGCGCCGCAGGCTGCTCCGCGGGATGTAGTCGGCGGACATCTCGGGCAGGCACAGGATGCGCCCGCCCTCCGCGCGTATACGCGCGGCGAGCTCGAAGTCCTGGTCCACCGGCCAGCCTTCGTCCCAGCCGCCGTGACGCTCGAGGGTCGCCCGGCGCCAGACGCCCGTGAAGCCCGTGTCGACCTCGAACTCGCCGCTCGTCGCGCGCCGGAACGCCGCGCCGCCGGTGCCCAGCGGCGTGCCCAGCGCCAGCGCGACGCGCCGCGACCACGTGTCCGTCCCGCGCGCGAGCTGCGGCCCGCTGACCCACTCGACGTCGCCGCGCCGCAGCCGCTCGACCCCGCGGGCGAGGTAGTCGGGCGGGTAGTGGGTGTGCGCGTCCATGCGCGCGACGTAGGTGCCGCGCGCGGCCCGAAGGGCGATGTTCAGCGCCTGCGGGGTGCGGCGGTACGGGTTGTCGAGGAACTGAACGTTCGGATCGGCGCCGGCGAGCTCGGCGAGGATGTCGCGCGTGCCGTCGTCCGAGCCGCCGTCGACGCAGATGATCTCGACGACGCCCGCGCCGCGCTGGGCGCGCATGGTCTCGACGGCGGACCGGATGTGGGCGCGCTCGTTGAGCGTGGGGACGAGGACGCTGACGTCCACCCCCGACCGGTCCTCGGCGTCCCCCTCCGTCCGCACAGGGCCGCGAGTCTAACCACGGACCGGGAGGTGGCCCGCCGGTTCCGGGCCGCCCCTAGAATCGCCCGCGGTGGAGGTGGAGCTCGAGACCCCGAAGAGCGGCGAGGCCGGCGACATGAGCGCCGGCCCGGGAGTGGCCAAGGGCGGCGCGCAGATGTTCGCCTACCGCGTCGTCGAGCTCGGCGCGCAGGTGCTGATGATCGTCATCACGGCGCGGCTGCTCGAGCCCGCCGGCCGCGGCCTGTACGCGCTGGCCGCGCTCACCGCGATGCTGTGCGTGATCCCGCTCGGCGCCGTGTGGCTGGCCAACGCGTACGAGCTGGCGCGCGGCACGCTGACGCCGGGCGAGGTGCTCGGCTCGTCGATCGTGCTGTCGATCGTCGGCGGCGGCGCGACCGCGCTCGTCGCCTTCGCGATCGCGCCGTTCCTCGGCGACCGCTGGTGGGTCGTCGTCTTCCCGGCGGCGACGACGCCGTTCCTGCTCCTCGGTCGCTACGGCGACGGGCTCTTCCAGAGTCTCGGGCGCATCCACTCGGTCGGCATGATCACCCTGGCGCGGGTCGTCGTCCCGCTCGTCTTCATCACCGTCCCGCTGCTCGCCGGCGCCAGCGACCGCACGGCGATCGGCATCTGGGCCATCTCGATGATCGTCGTCACCGGGTTCATCTACGTGCCGCTGCGCCGCGCCGCCGGTCACCCCCGGCTCCCCCAGGACCGCGGCGTCTACGGACGGCTCATGCGCTTCGGGATGAAGCTGTCGCCCGCCACCGCCGGCCAGGTCGGCGCCTCGCGGGCCGGGCTCATCGTGCTCGCCGCGATGGTCTCGGCCTCGGCCGTCGGCGTGTACTCGGTCGCCGTCGCGGTCGGCGAGGTGCTCTACCTGACCAGCCAGGCGCTGCAGGTCAGCACGCTGCGCGCGATCGGCGGCAGCGCCCGCGAGGCGTCGATCCGCCTGTCCGGGCGGGCGCTGCGCCACGCCGTGCTGCTCGCCCTGGTCGGCGGCGTGCTCGTGGTGCCGGCGGCGACCGTCGCGCTGCCGCTGATCGTCGGCGAAGGCTACGAGGACGTCCCGCTGCTGCTCGCCCTGCTCGTGCCCGGCATCATCGCCCAGGCCGGCGCGCTGACGCTGAACGGGTACTTCACCGTCCAGGCCGGGCGCCCGTGGGTCGTCACCCGCGCGACGCTCGTCATGGCCGTCCTGTCGCTCGTCGTCAGCGTCCCCGCTGTCGCCGTGCTCGGCATCTCCGGTGCCGCCGTCGGCGCGAGCGTGGCCAACATCGCCGGCGCGGTGATCATCGTGCACACCTTCCTGAGCGAGTCGGGGCTGCCCCTCAGCACGCTGCGGCCCGGCATGACCGAGCTCGCCGACTACCGCCAGCTGTCCCGGTCGCTGCTGCGCCGCGTGCGCCCCGCCTCGTGAGGCTGCGCGTCGCCGCGGACGGCGGCGACCCGTTCGTGGACTACGCGCTCGATCTCGCCGGCGGCTGGCTGGGCCACGATCTCGAGCTCGCCGCCCCTGGAGACGGGCCGGTCGACATCCTCCACGGCGACGCGGGCGAGCGCCCGGCGCGACTGCGCATCCCGCGCGTCGCGCGATACACGGCCGACGACGTCCCCTGCCCCGAGCCGCCGCGCGCCGGCGACCCGCCGCCTGACGACACGCTGCCGTTCGACCTCTTCGCGGCGATGCGCTTCTGGCTGGCCGACGAGGCGCACGAGGACGAGCGCGATCCCGCGAGCTTCGACGCCCGCGGGCGCCTGCTCGCGCGGGCCTCGGCCGGCGCGCGCACGGGCACGCTCGAGCGCCCGGTGGTCAACGCCTACCTGCTGCACCTGCGCCGCCACGTCGAGGCGCGCCTGGACGCGCCGGCGCGGCGGGCGCTGCCCGCGGGGCGGCGCTGCGTCGTCGCGCTCAGCCACGACGTCGACCGGCCGATCGACCCGCGCGACCCGCGCACGGAGATCGGGCTGGCGCTGCGCGGGGCGCTGCGCGGCGTGCGCCCGGCCGAGGCGGCCGAGAACGCGGCCCGCCGGGTGGCCCGCTCGGGGATCGCGCTGGCCACGCGCGAAGGCCGCCACTGGCTGTTCGACGAGGTCGTGGCCGAGGAGGCGCGGCGCGGCTTCCGCAGCGCCTTCTACTTCGCGGCCACGCACCGCTACGCGCGCGGCGGGCACGCCAACGACGTCGGCTACGACCTGCGCTCGCCGCGGATGCGCGCGGTCGCGCGCTCGCTGCGCGAGCGCGGCACCGAGGTCGGCCTGCACATCGGCTACCTCGCCGGCGGCGACGCCACCGCGATCGCGCGCGAGCGGGCGATCGCCGAGGAGGCCTCGGGCGGGCCCGTGGCCGGCGCGCGCCACCACTACTTCATGCCGCACCCGTTCTGGGCCGCGCTCGAAGCGCACGGCCGCGCGGGCCTGCGCTACGACACCTCGGTGGGCTTCAACGAGGCGCCCGGCTATCGGCTCGGCATCGCGCTGCCCTTCCGCCCGTTCAATCCGCTCACCGGGCGCGCGGTGAGCTGCGTGCAGGTGCCGACCTTCGCGATGGACGCCGCGCTGTTCGCGGCGCCGGGCACCGACGCCGACGCCGCGGTGGCCCACGTCGAGCGGCTGGTCGCCGCGCTCAAGGCGGCCGAGGGCGTCGCGTCGCTGGACTGGCACGACTACTCCTCCTACCCGGGCTCGCGCTCGCATGCGGCCTGGGGGCGCGCGTACCTCGGCGTGCTCGACCTGCTCGCCGCCGACCCCGAGGTCGCCGTCCTGCGCCCGGACGAGGCGGCGGCGCTCGCCGCCTGATGACGGCTACTCCGCGAACAGCTCGGCGCGGTCCCCGGCCTCGCCGACCGTCGACCACGGCAGCGTGCCGAAGGTGCGGCGCACGTACTGGTCGGCGCGGGCGAGCGGAACGGAGCCGGTCGTGGTGATCGTGTACGTCTCGCCCGCGGCCACGGCCAGCGGCTTGTCGAGCGGGGCGGACTCGAGGCCGCGCCCGAGCGACGTCGTCGTCGTCGCTCTGCCCGCGGCCGTCTGGACGGTCACGGTGCCGATCCGGCCCGGCGACTCGCTGAAGCCGCCGGCGCGCGTGAGCGTCGCCGCCGCCCCCGCCGTGACGCGCAGCGTCGGGCCCTTGTGGAGCGGCCCGTAGCCGTTGAACGGCTGCTGCGGGACGGCGCGCTGGCCCTTCTTCTCCTGCCAGCCGTACCACGGCAGGCGCCGGTTCTGGCCCGCGTTGTAGTAGCCGAACAGGGCGCCGCGACCAACCTGCGAGCCGAAGACCCACGACGAGCCGCGGCTCGTCGACCACATGACCGTCTCGCGCGGGTCGAGCCCGCCGAGCGCGCCGGTCGCGTCGGCGCGGCGCTCGTTGCGGACGTTGGGCCCGCCGCCGATCGTCGTCGGCAGGTTGGTCGAGAAGAAGTGCACGTTCGGCCGCCGGCTCGAGTTGCCGAACACGGCGACGTACTCGCCCGCCGGCACGGTCTCGTTGACCTTGAAGCCGATGAGCTGCGTCAGGCCGGTCCCGAACTCCTCCTTCGAGCGCTTGTACGCGGTGACCGCGTTGATGCGCTCGGAGGCGATCGGGTGCCCGAGGTCGGGGCGCCCGTTGGCCTTGGCCGGCACGAGCCGGAACCAGATCTGACCACCGTTGCCGTTGGCGTAGCCAGTGCGGCCGCCGCCCGGCGTCCATCGCCCGCGCCGCGGCGGCTCGGGCAGCCGCGGCTTGCGGAAGCGCGAGGAGCGGATCTCGCGCGGCGCCTGCACCCCGCGCGGGTCATAGTGGACGCCCTCGAGGTTGAAGCCGGTGATGAACCAGCGCATCCGGGTGTCCCGATCGAGGACGATCCGTTCGCCCAGGAAGTCGTTCCTCGACCGAATCGGATTGTTCTCGACCGCCCCGATGCCGACCCCCGCGTGAGGATTGCGCGCCGCATCCGCCGGAGCGCCGCCGCCCGCCGCGACCGCGGCCGCGGCCCCGGCCAGGGCGACGAGCGCGATGACGAGCCAGGCGCGCGGGCGGCGGTTGAAGGCGAGGAGAGAGGTCATGAAGCGGTGAGCGCACGTGAGATTAGCCCGACGCGGGCGCCGGATGAGACGGTTCCCGGCCGCGGGACGGAGCCCGAGGTGGTCGATGGCACGCACGCGCTCTTCGAGCAGCCGTGGTGGCTGGACGCCGTCGCGCCCGGCGGCTGGGGCGTCAGCGTCGTCGAGAACGGCGGCGAGATCGCCGCGCGGCTGCCGTACACGATCACCGAGCGCTTCGGCCTGCGGATGCTCTCCCAGCCGCCGCTGACGACGACGCTGGGGCCGTGGGTGCGCCCGACGCCCGGCAAGTACGTGACGCAGCTCGAGCAGGAGAAGGAGCTCCTCACCCAGCTGATCGCCGGCCTTCCGCGTCACGACGCCTTCCGCCAGACCTTCGCCCCCGCAGCCGGCAACGCGCTGCCGTTCCTGTGGGCGGGCTTCCAGGCGTCCGTCCGCTACACGTACCGGATCCCCGACCTGGGCGACGTCGACGCCGTCTGGTCCGAGCTCGCCCACGGGGTGCGCCGCCACGTGCGCAAGGCCGAGAAGGAGCTCGAGGTCCGCACCGACCTCGGCGTCGACACGCTGCTCGCGCTCAACCGCCAGATCTTCGAGCGCCAGGGGCTGGCGCCGCCGTTCGCCCCGGAGGTGCTGCGCCGGCTCGACGCCGCCTGCGCGGCGCGCGGGCACCGGCAGATGTTCTTCGCGGTGGACGAGCGGGAGCGCGTGCACGCCGCCGCCTTCCTCGTGCACGATCCGGAGACCGCGTACCTGCTGACGAGCGGCGTCGACACCGAGCTGCGCTCGTCGGGCGCGCAGTCGCTGCTCGTCTGGGAGGCGATCCGCTTCGCGGCCACGGTCAGCCGCACGTTCGACTTCGCCGGCTCGATGCTCGAGCAGGTCGAGCGCTTCAACCGCTCCTTCGGCGCCCGCCAGACGCCGTACCTGTTCGTCGAGCGCACCCGGCCGCACGTGCGCCCGCTGCTCGCCGCGCGCGACCGCCTGCCCGACGTGGTGCGCCTGGCGCGCGGCCTGGCGCGCCGGCGCGGGGACGGCTGAGGGCTACTGGGCGAAGAGCTGCGCGCGGTCGTTGCCGGCGCCGTCGGTCGACCACGGGAGCGCGCCGAAGGTCGCGTCGACGTAGCCGTCGGCGCGCGCCAGCGGCACCGAGCCGGTCGCCGCGATCGTGTACGTCTCGCCGGCGCGGACGCTGAGCGGACGGCGCAGCCGGGCACTGGCCAGGCCGGGGCCGAGCGCTCGCGTGGTGCGCGCGCGGCCCGCGCGCGTGGTCACGGTGACGACGCCGGCGCCCGCGCCGGCCCCGAGGCCGCCGGCGCGCGTGAGGCGCGTGGTGCGGGCGGCGCGCAGGCGCAGGACGGGCCCGCGGGCGGGCGCGCCGTAGCCGTTGAACGGCTGCTGGTAGCGGGCCTTGCGGCCGGGCGCCTCCTGCCAGCCGTACCAGGGCACGCGCCGGTGCTCGCGCGCGGGGTAGTAGCCGTACAGGTCACCGTCGCCGACGGCCGAGCCGAACACCCACGAGGCCCCGCCCGTCGAGGACCACATGATCGTCTCGCGCGGGTCCAGGCCGCCGAGCGCCCCGGGGGCGCGCCGGTCGCGCTCGTTGCGCGTGTTCGGCGAGTCGCCCTCGTAGGTCGGGAAGTTGTGGGAGAAGTAGTCGACCTCGGGGTCGCGCGCCGCGTTGCCGAAGACGGCGACGTACTCGCCCGCCGGGATCGTGCGGTTGACGGCGAGGCCGACGAGCTGAGTCAGCCCGGTGCCGAACTCGGCCTTCGTGCGGCGGTAGGCCTCGACGGCGTTGACGCGCTCCTCGGCGAGCACGCGCGAGAGGTCGGGCGTCCCGTCGGCGCGCGCCGGGACGAGGCGGAACCAGATCGTGCCGCCGTCGCCGTTGGCGTAGCCGATCCGCCCGCGGCCGGGCGCCCAGCCGCCGAGGCCCGGCGGCGCCGGCTGGCGGGGTTTGAGCCAGGACGCGGTGCGGATCTCGTCCGGCGCGAAGCTGCCGGCCGGACCGCTGTGGACGCCCTCGAGGTTGAAGCCGGTGATGAACCATCGCATCGGCGTCGCGTGGTCGAGGACGATGCGCTCGCCGAGCAGGTCGTGGCCGGTGCGGATCGGGTTGTTCTCGACGCCGCCGATGCCGACGCCGACGTTCGGGTTGCGCGCGCCGCGCGCCTGCGCCGCCGGCGCGGCGGCGAGGAGGATCGCCAGGGTGGTGAGGATGACGGCCGGGACGCGCACGCCAGGCCTTCATCGGCACGCCCGGCCGGGCGCTCGATCCCTGTTCGCGCGACGTCGGCGGACGACCGATGCGTTCCGCGCCGAAGAAAAACGGAGGAATCCTCCGTTCGGTTGCTAGCCTGGTGGGCCTTGCCCCGGAGGCTTCCTCCGGTTTCAACGTGACAGAGGAGCGCACCATGCCGAAGGTCTGGTTCATCACGGGCACGTCGAAGGGGTTCGGCCGCATCTGGGCGCAGGCCGCGCTGGAACGTGGCGACCGCGTCGCCGCCACCGCGCGCGACGCCGGCACGCTGCAGGATCTCGTCGAGCGCTACGACGACGACGTGCTCCCCATCGCCCTGGACGTCACCGACGGTCCCGGCGTCGACGAGGCGGTGCGCCGGGCGCACGAACACTTCGGCCACCTGGACGTGGTCGTCAACAACGCGGGCTACGGGCTGTTCGGGATGATCGAGGAGGTCACCGACGAGCAGGCGCGCGCGCAGATCGAGACGAACCTGTTCGGCGCGCTGCGCGTGACGAAGGCGGCGCTGCCGATCCTGCGCGAGCAGGGCTCGGGCCACATCATCCAGGTGTCCTCGATCGGCGGCGTGCAGGCGTTCCCCAACGTCGGCCTCTACCACGCCTCGAAGTGGGCGCTGGAGGGCTTCAGCCAGTCGCTCGCCGCCGAGGTCGCCGGTTTCGGCGTGAAGGTCACGCTCGTCGAGCCGACCGGCTACCCGACCGACTGGGCCGGCCCGTCGTCCGTGCGCGCCGAGCCGATCGCGGCCTACGACGCCTTCCGCGAGGAGGTCGCCCGGGCGCGCGCCGCGCGCCTGTCCAACCCCGCCGACCCCGAGGCCACGGGCGCGGCGATCCTCGACCTCGTCGACGCCGACGAGCCGCCGCTGCGCGTCTTCTTCGGCAGCGGGCCGCTGGACATCATGCGCGCGGAGTACGCGAATCGGATCGCGACCTGGGAGCAGTGGGAGTGGCTCTCCGAGAAGGCCCACGGCGGCGTCGGGAGCGCCCGATGACCGTCGTCGCGACCCCGTTCGGCGCGACCACGACGGCGGCCGAGGTCGTCGACGGCGTCGACCTGGGCGGCCGGCGGGCGATCGTCACCGGCGGCGCCTCGGGCATCGGCGTGGAGACCGCCCGCGCGCTGGCCGGCGCGGGCGCCGAGGTCACGCTCGCCGTGCGCGACACCGGCGCCGGCCAGCGCACGCGGGCCGACGTCGCCGCGTCCACCGGCAACGACGCCGTCTTCGTCGCGCCGCTGGATCTCACCGACCACGCGTCGATCGCGGCCTTCGCCGAGGCGTGGGACGGCCCGCTGCACATGCTCGTCAACAACGCTGGCGTGATGGCGTTGCAGGAGCTGACGCTGACTCCGGAGGGCTGGGAGACGCAGTTCGCCACCAACCACCTCGGCCACTTCGCGCTGACGGTCGGCCTGCACGACGCCCTCGCGGCGGCGGACGGCGCGCGGATCGTCTCGGTCAGCTCCGCCGGGCACCTGCGCTCGCCGGTGATCTTCGACGACCTGCACTTCGCCTTCCGTCCGTACGACCCGTGGCTCGCCTACGGGCAGTCCAAGACGGCCAACGTCCTGTTCGCCGTCGCCCTCGCCGAGCGCTGGGCGCAGGACGGGATCACCGCCAACGCGCTGATGCCCGGCGGCATCGCCACGAACCTGCAGCGCCACCTCGAGCCCGACTACATCGACAAGGCCCTCGCGCGCAGCCCGGGGATGACGCTCAAGACGCCCGAGCAGGGCGCGGCGACGTCGGTCCTGGCCGCCGCCTCGCCGCTGCTCGACGGCGTCTCCGGACGCTACTTCGAGGACTGCAACGAAGCACCGGTCGTCGACCGCCGCGACGCCGAGACCGGCGCGCGCGGCGTCGCGCGCTACGCGGTGGACTCCGACAACGCCGACCGCCTGTGGGCGGTCTCGGAGCGGCTGCTCGCCGGCTGACTGGCGGGCGCCGGGCGGGGCGAGGTAGCGTCGGCCGCCATGACCTCCTCGCTCCGCCTCGCCCTCCGGTCCGGCGCGGTGATCGCCGGCGCGACCGCCGCGCTCGGGCTCGCCGCGGCCCAGGCGGGCGCCGCCCCGAGCTGCAGCCGCGGAGGCGGCACGATCCTCGCCGCGTCGGAGCGCACGCGCGTCGTCTCGATCCCCAACCGCCCGCGCAACGCCGAGACGCGCCGCGACCACATCCTCGGCTGCCGGGTGCCCACGGGACGCCGCTTCGAGCTGTTCTACTCGCGCAGCTTCGGGCTGGACCTCATCGAGCACGACACGTTCGAGATCGTCGAGGACCGCTGGATCGGCGCCCTGCGCACGTTCGAGGGCGGCGTGAGCGAGTCGCGCACGGCGGCCACCTACGACACCTTCACGCGCACGAAGCTGCGCGACAGCGGACCGTGCGACAACGTCGACACGGGCGACTTCAGCGGCGTCGAGGACGCGGCCTTCCTGCCGCGCGGAGGCCTGGCCTACGCGTGCGGTCGGCTGCGCATCTCCGACCGCCTCGGCGACCGCCAGCTCGAGCCGCCCGGCAGCGACGTGCGCCAGCTCGGCGTGTCGCGCAACACGCGCGGCTTCAACTCGCGCCTGTACTGGGTCGTGGTGACCGGCGGCGTGGCCCAGCCGAGGTCGCTCGACCTCGGGTTCTGAGGGGGGCCCGGTTCGGGTAGGGCCGCCCGGTGACCGCCTCGAAATACCTCGGCATCTACCTGAACGACCACCTCGCCGGCTCGACGGGACTCATCGAGCTCGTCCGCCGGGCGCGCTCGCGCGACCCCGACTCCGAGCTCGGCCATTTCCTGACCGGCCTCGAGGTGGAGATCCTCGAGGACCGCCGCGTGCTGCTGCAGATCATGGCCGCACTCGGAGTCCGGCCGGACCAGGTCAAGGGCGCCGCCGCCTGGGCGGCCGAGAAGGTCGCCCGGCTGAAGCTCAACGGCCATCTGCTCAGCCCGTCGCCGCTGAGCCCGCTGATCGAGCTCGAGACGATGTCGCTCGGCATCGAGGGCAAGCGACTGCTGTGGCTCGCGCTCTCCGAGCTGCCCGATGACGAGCCGCTCGAGCCGGGCACCCTGGCCGGGCTGATCGAGCGCGCGGAGGGCCAGCGCGCGTCGGTGGAGCGCTACCGCGTGGCCGCCGCCCGCACGGCCGCCGCCGCGGGCTGAGCGCCGACGCTCAGCGCGGCCCGATGCGCAGCGCGGCGTTCGCGGCGCGGATCAGCGCCGCGCGCTGGCCCGCGTTCGTCGAAGCCGACAGCTTCGCGGCGATCTCGTAGAGCACGCCGCGGCGGCGGTACTGGAGCACCGCGGGCGAGCACGAGGCGCCGCAGCTCAGCGGCTTGAACCAGCCCGGGATGCCGCCGCGCAGGCGCACGCGCGTGCGGAACGCCGGCTCGCCCCCGCGCTCGGCGGTCAGCGAGGCCAGGTAGCACGCCGTCGCCCCGCCGCAGCCCGGCGCCGCGGCGAGCGAGAACGACCAGCGCCGGCGACCCGCCGAGCTCGAGGCGTAGACGCGCCCGCCGTCGAAGTCGAGGTCGAGCACGTCCGGCACGAGCACGGCCAGCGGGGTGCGGTCGACGACCTTGGGCAGGCGCGGGCCGAGGGTCGCGGGCACGTCGACGGGCGCGGCCGCCGCGGGCGCCGCGAGCAGCGCGGCGGCGAGCAGGGCGACGGCGGAGGCGGGCAGCAGGCGGCGGGACATGGCGCGCGATCCTTCCAGAGCCGCCCGACGGCGAGCCGCCCTTAGGGTGTGGCCATGGACTTCGACCCCGCACGCCCGCTGGCCGACCTGCACGAGCTCGCCGACCTCACCGGCGGGCCGGGCGGCGCGCGGCGCGTCGCCTGGACGGAGGAGTGGGTCAAGGCCCGCGACTGGCTCAAGGGCCGCCTCGAGGACCTCCCGGTCGAGGTCCGCGAGGACGCCGCGGGCAACCTGTGGGCGACCATGGCCGGCGGAGGCGACACCGTGCTCGTGGTCGGCTCGCACGTCGACTCGGTGCCGTCGGGCGGCTGGCTGGACGGCGTCCTCGGGATCTGCGGGGCGCTCGAGGTCCTGCGCGCGTCCGCCGCCGACCCGCCCGCGGTGACGCTCCGGCTCGTCGACTGGGCCGATGAGGAGGGCGCTCGCTTCGGGCGCTCGCTGTTCGGCTCGAGCGCGGCGGCGGGGACGCTCGTGCCCGACGAGGTCCGCGAGCTGCGCGACGCCGAGGGCACGACGCTGCCCGAGGCGCTCGCCGCCCGCGGCGTCGACCTCGACCGCGCCGGCGAGGCGGCCGGCGGCCTGGCCGACGCCGCCGCCTACCTCGAGCTGCACATCGAGCAGGGCCCGGTGCTCGAGGAGCGCGGGATCCCGGCCGGCGCCGTGATCGGCTGCTACGGCGTCGAGCGCCACGCCGTGACGTTCAGCGGCCGCGCCAGCCACGCCGGATCGACCCCGCTTCACCTGCGCCACGACGCCTTCCTGGCCGCCGGGCGCTTCGGGCTGGCGGTGCGCGACAGCGCCCGCGCGCGCGGCGGCGTGGCCACGATCGGCACCGTGCGCGCCGAGCCCGGCGTGCCCACGATCATCAACGGGCGCTGCGAGGTCACGCTCGACCAGCGCGCCTTCGAGCCCGAGGCGCTCGCCGGCATGCTCGCCGACGCGCGCGGCGCGGCCGACGAGGCGGCCGCCGCCGAGGGCGTCGAGGTCTCGTGGAGCCGGATCTGGTCGATCGATCCGACGCCGTTCCACCCCGAGCTCGTCGAGCTCGCCGAGCGCGCGTGCACCGAGGTCACGGGCACCGCCCACCGGCTGCCCAGCGGCGCGCTGCACGACGCCGCCGAGGCCGCCCGCCTCGTCCCGACCGTGATGGTCTTCTCCTCGAGCACCGACGGGATCAGCCACTCGCCCGCCGAGGACACGCCGGAGGACGACCTGCGCGCGGCGCTGGCCGTCTACGGGCGGCTCGCCGAGCTGACCGTGGACTGGCTGTCGGGGCCCTGAAGGGCCGGGATGACCTCGTCGCCGTAGGCGCGCAGCGTGGCCTCCGGCTCCTCGGTCATCAGGTAGGTGATCCATTGGTCGACGCCGATCGACTCGAGGCCCCGGAGCTTCTCGACGACCTGCTCGGCCGAGCCGATCACGCAGAAGCGGTCGCAGATCTCGTCGGTCACGTAGGACCCGTGGGCGGCCCCGACACGCGAGTGGTCCTTGTAGTCGTAGGCGTCCCGCGCGCGGATGTACTCGGTCAGCTCCGGCGGCGCGCCGCCGGAGGCGCCGTGCACGCGCACGAGGTCGGCGACGTGGTTGCCGACCATCGCCGGGAACCAGCGGACCTCGTCGCGCGCCTGCGCCAGGTCGTCGGTGACCTTGCTCGGCGCGCACACGAGGCACTCCAGGAGCGCGGGGTCGCGGCCCGCCTGCTCGGCCGCGTCGCGCGCCACGCCCATGATCCACTCGATGATCGCCGGGTCGGCGAGCTGGATGATCACGCCGTCGCCGACGCGGCCGGCGACGCCGAGCGCGCGCGGCCCGTAACCGGCGACGTAGAGCGGGATCTCGGGGCGCCCCTTGGCCCACTCGAGCTCGAGCTCGGTGCCCTCCCACTCGGCCGGACGGCCGTTCATGAGCGCCTTGACCATCACGAGCGCGCGCTCGAACTCCGCGACCGACGCCGGCTTGCGGCCCATGACGCGCACGGCCGAGTCGCCGCGGCCCATGCCCATCACCATCCGACCGCCGGAGATGTCGTGCAACGTCGCGTACGCGCTCGCGGTCACCGCCGGATGGCGCGTGACCGGGTTGGTCACGCAGTGGCCGAGCTGCATGCGCTCCGTGCTCGTGGCCAGCAACGTGAGCAGCGGATAGGCCTCCTGCCAGAGGACCGGCGAGTCGTACGTCCAGCCCGAGTCGAACCCGAGCGACTCGGCCATCTGCATCAGCTCGACGAACCGCGCGTGCGGAGGGTCGGGCATCAGCGTCAGGCCGAAGCGCAGGCTCACGACGCGATCCTAGACCGCCTGCGCGACCGGGGCGCCGGCCGGCTCGAAGAGCTCGCGGCGGACGTAGCGCCCGCGCCCCGGGCGCGAGACGACGTCGCCGTCGGCGACCACGATCTCGCCGCGCGACAGCACGGTGCGCGGCGCGCCGCGCACCTCCCAGCCTTCGAACGGGTCGTAGTCGATGTTCATCGTGTGCGTCTGGGCCGAGATCGTCAGCTCGCGCTCGGGGTCGAAGATCACGATGTCGGCGTCGGCGCCCGGGGCGATCGTGCCCTTGCGCGGGGCCAGGCCGAAGATCCGCGCGGGCTCGGTCGACGTCAGCCGGACGAGCTCGGGCAGCGACAGCCGCCCGGCGCGCACCGCGCGGTCGTAGAGCAGCGACAGGCGGAACTCGATCGCCGGAAGCCCGTTGGGGATCTTCGTGAAGTCGTCGCGGCCGAGGTCCTTCTGGCCCTCGTAGTTGAACGGGCAGTGGTCGGTCGAGACACCCTGCAGCGCGCCCTGGCGCAGGGCGGCGTAGAGGATCTCCTGGTGGCGCTCCTCGCGCAGCGGCGGCGAGCAGACGTACTTCGCGCCCTCGAAGCCCGGCCGCGCGAGCTCGTCGACGGTCAGGAACAGGTACTGGATGCACGTCTCGCCGAACACCGGCAGGCCGCGGTCGCGGGCCGCCTGGATCTCGCGCACGGCCTCCTCGCAGGTGACGTGCACGACGAAGATCGGCCGCCCGGCCCACTCCGCGAGGCGCAGCGCGCGGCCCGTCGCCTCGCCCTCGACCGCCGGCGGGCGCGTCGTGGCGTGGTAGCGCGGCTCGACGTGGCCGGCGGCCAGCGCCTCGCGCTGGTAGACCTCGATCGCGTCGCCGTTCTCGCAGTGCACGAGCACGAGGCCGCCGGTGCGCCCGGTCTGGCGCAGGACGCCGAGCAGCGCCTCGTCGGAGACCATGAGCTGGCCCTTGTAGGCCATGAAGCACTTGAACGTGGTGACGCCCTCGGCGACCGCCTGCTCCATCTCTCCCAGCGCCGCCGTGCTCGCGTCGGTGACGGCGAGATGGAAGCCGTAGTCGATGTGCGCGGCGCCGTCGGCGCGCTCCTGCCACGTCTCCAGGCCCTTGAGCAGCGACCCGTCCGTCTGGATCGCGAAGTCGACGATGCACGTCGTCCCGCCCGCCGCGGCCGCCGCGGTGCCGGTGTCGTAGTCGTCGCAGCTCATCGTGCCGCCGAACGGCATCGACAGATGGGTGTGGTTGTCGACGAGGCCCGGCAGGACCAGGCAGCCGGTGGCGTCGATGACGTCGTCGGCGAGCGCGTCCAGGCCGGCGCCGGTGGCCAGCACCGTCTCGTCCTCGACGAGCACGTCGCCGTCGTACTCCTCGGCCGCCGTGACGACCCGGCCGCCGCGGATGAGCGTCCTCATGGCCCCTCCTGGGTTGGGGGCCGAACGCTAGCGCCGCGCGGTCAGTCGCGCGAGGCGGAGCGCAGCACGGCGGCCGTGTCCGACAGCGCCGGCGTCTCGCCGCCGCCGCCGTTGGCCTTGGCGCCGTTGCGGCCGTGGGAGGCGCCGTTGCCGTTGGCGGCGTGGCCGCCGTTGCCGTTGGCGGCGGCGCCCGCGGCCTCACGGCGCACCCACAGCGAGCGGCACGGGATCTTCTCGGGGTCGCAGCGGTCCATGTAGCGCTGGGCGACGTCGGTCACCTCGCGCAGGAGGGCGTCCTCGAGGCGGATCGGGTCGAGCCCCAGATCGAGCAGCGAGCGGTTCTCGACCAGCAGGTCGTTGTGGCTCGCCTCCTTGCGCGGATTGCCGACGAGGTCGATCTCGGCGCCGGTCATGCTCGACACGAGCTCGGCGAGATCGATGACGCGGTGGACCTCGGTCATCTGGTTGAAGATGCGCACGCGGTCGCCGCGCTCGGGCGGGTGCTCGATCGCGAGCTGGATACATCGCACGGTGTCGCGGATGTGGATGAAGGCGCGCGTCTGGCCGCCCGTGCCGTGCACGGTCAGCGGGTAGCCGATCGCCGCCTGCATGAGGAAGCGGTTGAGCACCGTGCCGTAGTCGCCGTCGTAGTCGAAGCGGTTGACGAGGCGCTCGTCGAGCCCGGTCTCGGGGGTCTGCGTGCCCCACACGATGCCCTGGTGCAGGTCGGTGACCCGCAGCTCGTCGTTCTTGCGGTAGAAGGCGAAGAGCAGCTGATCCTGGGTCTTCGTCATGTGGTAGACGCTGCCCGGATCGGTCGGGTAGAGGATCTCCTGCTCGACCTCGGTCCCGTCCTCGCCGATCATGCGCACGCGCTGGTAGCCCTCGGGGATGCGCACCCCGGCGGTGCCGTAGCCGTAGACGCCCATCGTGCCGAGGTGGACGACGTGCGTATCGAGCCCCGCGTCGACGATCGCCGCGAGCAGGTTGTGCGTCGCGTTGACGTTGTTGTCGACCGTGTAGCGCTTGTGCGCCGAGCTCTTCATGGAGTACGGCGCGGCGCGCTGCTGGGCGAAATGCACGACCGCGTCGGGCCTCGTGGCCTTCAGGAGGGCCAGCAGCTCGTCGTAGTCCTTGGCGACGTTGATCGTGTGCGCGCCGATCTCGTTGCCGCTCGCCTCACGCCACGCGGCCAGGCGCGTGTCGAGGTCCTGGATCGGGGTGAGGGATTGCACGCCGAGCTCCACGTCGGCCTCGCGGCGGGCGAAGTTGTCGACGATGTCGACGTCGTGGCCGCAGGCGGACAGGTGCAGTGCGGTGGGCCAGCCACAGAAGCCGTCGCCACCGAGAACGAGGATGCGCAGGGGAGATCCGCTCGACATGTGCCGTCGTAATTACCCGATGAAGCGGCCGACAGACAGTGGTGCTAACAAACCCTCACGGAACCCTAGCGGCCTCAGAATCGCGTTTCGGGCGCCCCGCGACGAGCAGGACGACGAGCTCGGCGACCACCGTGACGGCCCGCATCGTGACCGCCGCGGCGGCCAGATCGGCGCGGGCGATGCTGTCCGAGAGCAGGGCGACGTAGGCCAGCTCGCGGACCCCGACGCCGCCCGGGGCGATGATCACGACGAGGCCCGCGCCCCACGCGAGGGCCGCCGCGCCGGCGATCTCGAGCGCCTCGCCGCCCGGGCCGACGGCGCGCTGGACGGCCACCGCGCATGCCGCGTAGGCGACGAACGCGACCATGTACAGGGCGGTCGTGCGCACGGTGCGCTGCGCGCCGACGCGCGTGCGCGTGCCGGTGAAACGCGCGGCGACCCGCGGCGCCGCGGCGAGCAGCACGAGCGCCAGCCAGATCAGCTCGCCCGCCGCCGCGAGCGCCGCCCCGCCGACGGCCAGGGCCGCGCACAGCGCGGTCACGTTCTCGGCCGCGACGGTGACGAGCCGGTCGGCCGCGCCGCCGCTGACCGCGGCCACGCGCGACACCGGCGCCCAGATCCCGCCGGGCAGGTAGCGCAGGACCTGCGTGCGGCACCACACGCTGACGTCCTCGCGGGTGACGCGGCCGCTGACGAGGATCGCCCAGCCGCACGCGAGCATCGCGTACCAGGCCGCCGCGGCGACGAGCGCGGGGCCGAGCAGGGTCGGCTCGAGGCTGCGCGCGGGGACCTCGCGCACGGCGATCACGGCCAGCGCCCCGACGACCGCCAACGAGCCGAAGAACCCCACGACGCGCAGCACGGGCAGCCAGCGGACGGCCGCCGCGCGCAGCCGGCCGAGGCGCGTCACCGTCACGGCGCTCACCGGGTGCGCGCGGCCGGGCGGCGCGCCGTCCGGACGCCGCCGCGCTCACGCCACCAGCTGGCGAGGATGACGCGGGCATAGCGGAAGCCGTAGAGCACGTTGTGGCCCTTCTTGCTCTCGCCGGCCGACCGCTTGCGCATGACGATCGGACGCTCGGCGATCCGGTAGCCCTGGGCGATCGCGCCGATCAGCAGCTCGGAGGTCTGGTACTGCACCTGGCGCTGGGGGACGGTCGCCGTCACCTCGGCGCGCATCGCCCGGAAGCCGCTCGACGTGTCGGTGACGCGCACGCCGGTGAGCAGCCGCACGAGCGCCGCGAAGACGTGCACGCCGGTCTGTCGGAAGGCGTCGTCGGTCTCCGTCGCCCCGAGCACGCGTGAGCCGATGACGAAGTCGGCCTCGCCGCGCACGACCGGCTCGAGCACCCCGGGCAGCTCGACCGGGTTCCACTGCCCGTCGGCGTCGAGCGTGACGATGTACTCGGCGCCGTGCTCGCGGGCCAGCTCGTAGCCGACGCGCAGGGCCACGCCGTGGCCGCAGTTGCGTTCGAGCCGCGCGACGTGCACGCCGCTGCGCTCGGCCACCGCGCTCGTCGCGTCCGTGCTGCCGTCGTCGACGACGAGGGTGTCGACGTCCAGCCCGCATGCCTGCGCCGGGATCTCGTCGAGCACGCCGCCGATCGCGTCCTCCTCGTCGAGCGCCGCGATGACGACCACGACCGGGTCCAGGCGGGTGCCCTCATGGCGCGCGGTGAAGGCGGCGATCGCCTTCGCGCGCACCTCGTCCGTCCACGGCGCGACCGCCTTCGTGCTGCGGGTCCTCACGGCGGGCATCATCCTCGGTCCGCCAGGCGGACGGTCGCGCGGTGCCCATCGGGTAGCGTCGCGGGTCCGCTCCGAGCGGCCCATCACGCCCGTGCTCGACCTCCAAGCCACCCGACCGGCCGGCCCCGGCCCGACGCCCGTCGCCGACGCGCCGCCGCGCCGCCCCTGGCGCGTTCTGCTGCTCGGCTGCGCGGTCGTCGCCGCGCTCTCGTTGCTCGGCCCGCGCGCGCTGACCTACGACCCGACGGCATGGCTGATCTGGGGACGGGAGATCATCCACGGCAGCCTGGAGACGCGCTACGGGCCGTCGTGGAAGCCGCTGCCGATGCTCTTCACGACGCCGTTCTCGCTGTTCGGCCACGACGCGGCGGCGCTGCTGTGGCTCGTCGTCGCGCGCACCGGCGCGCTCATGGCGCTGATCCTGGCCTTCCGCCTGGCGCGCCGGTTGGCCGGGCCGGTGGCCGGCGTGCTCGCCGCGGCCGGGCTCGGCCTGTCCGCGGCGTACGTGTCCTTCGCGATCCGCGGGCAGTCCGAGGGCCTGCTCGCGGCCGCCTCGCTCGGCGCCGTCGAGCGCCATCTCGACGGCCGCCGCGGGCAGGCCTTCGCGCTCGCCGTCGTCGCGGCGCTGTGCCGTCCGGAGGTCTGGCCGCTGCTCGCGCTCTACGCCCTGTGGCTGCTGCGCGAGGCCCCGGACATGCGCGCCCGCGTGCGCTTCGCCGCCGTCGCGGTCGCGTCCGGCGCGGCCGTGATCGCGCTCTGGGTCGTCCCGGAATACATCGGCTCGGACCAGTGGCTGCGCGCGGCCTCGCGCGCGCGGATCCCCGTCGAGGGGATGCCGGCAGAGGCCGCGGTCCCGTTCCTCGCCGTGTTCACCAACGCCGCCGACGTCCTGTGGGCGCCGCTGCTCGTGGGGGCGGTGGTCGCCGTCGTCCTCGCGCTGCGGGCACGCCCGCGCGACGACGCGGCGCGGCTCGTGCTCGTGCTGGCCGCGATCGCGGTGACGATCGCCGTGCTCGTCGCGCTGCTCACGCAGACCGTCGGCTTCACCGGCACAGCGCGCTATCTGATCGTGCCGATCGCGATGCTCGCCGTGATCGGCGGCGCCGGCCTCGTGCAGGCGTGGCGGCTGGTACGCGGGCGGCTGGACGGCGGCGCGCAGCGCGCCGCGCTCGGCGTCGCGGCGGCCGTCTGCCTCGTCCTCGCGTTCGGCCAGTTCACGCGCGTGGCCGACTCGATGACCGGCGTCCTCGACGAGGCCGAGGACAACGGCACGCTGCCCGAGCTGATCGCGGCCGCGGGCGGGCGCCAGGGGATCATCGACTGCGGGAAGACGTACACGCGCGGCTTCCAGACACAGCTCATGGCCTGGGAGCTGCGCGTGCCCGAGCGGGGCGTCGCGCTCGGGCCCGAGCCACCGGGCACGATGATCATGCTCAAGGGCGAGCCGCTGCTGGACGACGACCGCTTCCCCCACCGCATCGAGACGAAGAACTGGGTCCTCGCCTCGACCTGCGCGCTCCCGGGGACCGGCTAGGCGCAGCGGCGCCCGCGCGCCAGCAGCCGGTCGAGTGACGGGCGGATCGTCATGCGCGCCGCGCCCGGACGCTGCGACGACACGCGCGTCCAGCCGCCGGCCGGCTCGACGCAGCCGTCCTCGAGGTGCCAGTACGGCGACCAGCGGACCTTGACGGTGGCGGCCCCCGGCCGCCGCACACGCAGCGCGACGTCCTGCGCGCGCAGCGCCACGACGTCGATGCGCGCGCCGGCCTCCGCCCGCGCCAGCACGGGCGCGCGCGCCGTCTCGAACACGCGCCATCCCGGCGCGCGCCAGCGCTCGCGCAGGTAGCGCGGGCCGGCCTCGACGAGCCTCGCCTCGTGCACCGCCCGGCGGTCGAGCGGCGCGCCCGGCAGCGCGACGAAGCGAACGGCGCTGTCGTGCAGCCACGCCTCGTAGCGCGCGTGGGTCAGCTCCTCGCCGTAGAAGATCGCGTTGTGGCGGCGGTCGAGCTGCCGGTACCAGCCGCGCGCGATCGGGAACTCGCGCGCGACCGCGAACGCCTCCCACTTGACCGCGGTCGTCGGGACGTGGACGCGCCAGGGCCGGCCGCCGTCGCGCCGGCGCTCGCGCTCGAGGAAGCGCATGAGCGGCTCGTAGAACGCGCTCCGCGACGAGGGGGAGTCCAGGCCGCGCGCCGCGCGCGGGATGACCTGGGCCTGCCACGCCGCAGCCACCACCACGCCGACCGCGAGCGCGGCGCGCCGGCGTCGCCCGGTCGCGGTCTCGGCCAGCAGCGCGGCGGCGAGCAGCGGCCCGCCGAACCAGAAGGCGAGCCGCGTCGCGTTGCTGCCCACCGGGGTGGCGACGGCCGCCGCCGCCGCGATGCCCGCGAGGTACAGCACGACGCCGGCGCGCCAGTCGCGCGGGGCCCCGAGCAGGCCGGCCGCACCGATGGCCACGGCCCACGCCGCCTCGCGCCGCGAAAACGCCTGCGTGCCGCCCTCGGGGAAGACGAGGGCGAGCACGAGCGTCGTGGCCAGGGCCGCTGCGCCGGCGACGACCGGCGCCCGGCGCGGCCGCCCGGCCAGCGCCCAGGCGGCGCAGCACAGGATCAGGAAGCCCGCGGCGAGCGGGCTGGCCAGCGCCGTCGCGGCGGCGAGCGCGGCCGCCGCGCGCGGATGGCCGGGTAGCGCCAGGAGCACCCCGAGCCCCAGTGCTGCGCCGAGCGCGAACGGGAGCTGGCCCATGACGAGCATGCCCGGGGCGGCCGCGGCGAACCACAGCGCGGCGAGCGTGCCGCGGCCGCCGTGGCGGCGGTGCATCAGGCGCTCGAAGAGGACGGCGGCCGCGACCACCGACAGTGCTCCGGCGAGCCGGGCGCCGATCGCCGCGGCCAGCGGCGGAAAGAGCGCGCTGTAGGCGATCGTGTGGTGGCCGCCGAACCACTGCCCGTTCCACAGGACGAGGCCGTGGTCGCGCGTGAGTTCGGCGCGCAGCAGGTGGGCGGCGAGGTCGCCGCTGCCGCCGGGCGCAGTCATCCACAGGAGCGAGAGCGCCGCGGCGAGCGCCCCAGGGGCGCACCGAGCCGCCAGTCGCGCCACATGGTCGTCCTACCACGCGGCGGCGGCGGAGTCACTCCCAGTCGGGCGTCGTGTCGTGCTTGCAATCGCCGAGGACGGAGACCGCGCCGTCGCCAGCACGTACTTCAGCGCGCCGCTGCGGACCATCTGCGCGAGCTGGGCGACAGTCGGCGCGGCGTCGGCGCCGTTCGATCGCCGGGGGCATCGGGCTCGGCGCCGTCGCCTACCCGCTGGCCATGGTCGCGCGCGGGCGCGAGGTCCACCGCTCATGTGGCTCGTGGCGGCGCTGTGCGTCGTCTTCTCCGCGTCGGACTGGCTCAGCGCCAACGTCTTCTAGACCGCGAGCGGGACGACCGCGGCGCGCTCGACGTCGACGAGCCCGCGGTCGGTGAGCTTCAGCTCCGGGATGACCGACAGGGCGAGGAAGCTGAGCGTCATGAACGGCGTCGGGACCTCGACGCCCTGCTCGCGCAGCAGCGCCTCGAGCTCGCCCATCCGCGCCGCCACGGCGGCGAGCGGCTCCTCGGAGAGCAGCCCGGCGACGGGCAGCGCGAGCTCGCCGCAAACCTCGCCGTCGCGCGCCACGGCCACGCCGCCGCCGATCTCCCCCAGCCGCGCGATGCACGCGAGCATGCTGTCCTCGTCGGCGCCGGCCACGACGAGGTTGTGCGCGTCGTGGGCGACGGTCGACGCGAACGCGCCCTCGCGCAGGCCGAAGCCGCGCACGAGCCCGCGCCCGACGCGGCCCGTCGCGTGGTGGCGCTCGATGACGGCGAGCGCGGCGAGATCGCGGGCCGGGTCGGCGACGATCGCCCCGTCGCGCACCGCCGGCTCGGTCTCGACGGCGCGGGTGAGCAGCTGCCCGGGGACGATCTCGATCGCGCGCACGCGCGCGGCGGCGGGCCCGAGCGCGAGGTCGGGCGCGGTCACCGGCGCCGCGCGCATCGTGTCGCGGACGTGGCCGGGCACGGGCGGCGCGTCGAAGGGCAGCGCGGCCCCGTCGCGGGCCACCACGCGCCCGTTCGCGAGGACGATGTGGGCGCGGAAGTCCGTCAGGTCGTCGAGCAGCACGAGGTCGGCGCGGTACCCGGGCGCGATCGCCCCGAGGTCGTGCAGGCGGTGGGCGCGCGCGGGGTGCAGCGTGGCCAGCAGGAGCACGTCCTCGGGGGCGATGCCCTCGGCCACGGCGGCGCGGCACATCGCGTCGATGTGCCCCTCGTCCGCGAGCGTCCCGGGCTCGCGGTCGTCGGTGCAGAACGCGCACCATTGGGGGCCGAACCGCCGCACGAGCTCCAGCCCGGCGCCGAGGTTGCGCGCGTTGGAGGCCTCACGAATCAGGACCCACATCCCGCGGCGGCGCTTCTCGAGCGCCTCCTCGGTCGATGTCGACTCGTGGTCGCTGCCGATGCCCGCCGCGGCGTAGGCGTCGAGCGCGCGGCCGAGGACGCCGGGGGCGTGCCCGTCGACGTGGCTGGCGCCGGCCAGCCCGACGCGCTCGAGCACGCGCTCGTCACCCGCGATGACCGCGGGGAAGTCCATCATCTCGGCCACGCCGAGCGCGCGGTCGTGGCGCAGGATCTCGGCCATGTCGGCGGCGGTGAGCGCCTCGCGCGGGCTCTCGAGCGCGCTCGCGGGCACGCACGACGGCGCCATCACGAGCACGCGCAGCGGCAGGCCCTCGGTCGCCTCGAGCATCCAGCGCACGCCGCCGGCGCCGAGCACGTTGGCGACCTCGTGCGGATCGGTGACGACGGTCGTCGTCCCCAGCGGCAGGACCGCGCGGGCGAACTCGGCGGGCACGAGCTTGGAGGACTCGACGTGCATGTGCGCGTCGACGAAGCCGGGGACGAGACGGCGCCCGCGGCCGTCGATGCGCTCGCCGCCGTCGTAGCGGCCGATGCCGGCGATCCGCCCGCCGGCCACGGCCACGTCGCCCTCCAGCCACTCGCGCGTGAAGGCGCCGAACACGCGCGCGCCCTCGACGACGAGGTCGGGCGCCGCGTCGCCGCGGGCGACCGCGACGAGGTGCGCGCGCTCGGCGGCGGCGCCCACTCAGCTCCCGCGGTACACGCTGTAGGACCAGGGCGTGAACAGCAGCGGCACGTGGTGGTCGGCGCCCGCGTCGACGATCTCGAAGCGCACCGGCACCTCGTCGAGGAAGCCGCGCCCGCCGCGCGCGTCGTGGTAGGCGCCGACGGCGAAGACGATCTCGTAGCGCCCGCGCTCGAGCTCGCCCGCGGGGACGAGCGGCTCGTCCGTGCGCCCGTCGGCGTTCGTGCGCGTGCGCAGGAGGATGTCGCCGCTGCCGTCGGAGTACACGCGGCGCAGCTCGACGTCGAGGGCGGCGGCCGGGGCGCCGCGGGCGAGGTCGAGCGCGTGCGTCGTCAGGCGGCCGCTCATCGCCGCAGCGCCAGCGTGATCAGGCCCCAGGCGTGGAACGGCGCGGTGTACGCGCGCGGCCCGTCGCCGCTCTCGGGCGAGCCCGGAACGGGGTCGAAGGTGTGGTTCTCGGCGCGCATGTCGACCTCCTCGAGGCCGGGGAAGCGGGCGAGGATCCGCCCGCCGATCTCGTGGACGAGGTGCTGGATGGACTCGCTGACGAACTCGTGGAAGACGCTGTGGACGACGTCGCGGACCTGCAGCGGAGCGACGTACCGGGCGGGGTCGGCGCCGAGCGCGTCGGCCGGGTCGGCGTAGCGCCAGCCGACGTCGAGATGGATGAACAGCGGCCGGTCGCGGCGCTCGGGCAGCGTCGTGTCCTCGATCGCGCGCGAACGACGTGAACGCCGAGCCCGTCGTCTTCAGCAGGCGCATCCCGACGCGCCCGGCGCGGTGCGCCGGCCACCGCGCGGTCCCGCCGCCGTCGCGCGTGAGCTCGAGGTGGGCGACGGCGCGGTCGCCGTCGTCGAGGCGGAACAGGCGGTCGCTGCGCTCGCCGCCGGCGCCGACCGTGACCGGCGCGAACGGCGTCTCGCGCGCGGTCAGGCGCAGGCCCTCCATCTCCTCGTAGGCTCCAGGAAGTGCGACCCGAGCAGGTCAACAGGCCCTCGAGCGTCGCGCCCTCGTACTCCAGCGCGCGGCGCAGGATCACGTTCTTCATCGTGTCGGTGGCCACGACGCGGCGGTTGTCGCCCTCGGTGTAGGCGGCCAGGAAGCCCTCGCCGAGCACCTCCATGCTCACCTCGCACGCGAGCAGGCCCGAGTCGAGCGAGCGCAGCGGCGACTCGGGGATCTCGGGCAGGCCGAGCAGCGGCGGCGCCCCGACGCGCTGCACGGGCACGCTGAGCTTGCCGTAGCTGATCCGCGGCGCGCTCACCGGGCCGCCGCCAGGTCCTCGAGACGCAGCGCGGCGATCTTCGCGATCTCCTCGAGCGCGGTGCGCTCCTCGGTCGCCGGGTCGTTGCGCCAGGCGCTCCTGCGCGGCGGCGAGGATCGAGTCGGGCGTGTGCTCGCGCGCGCAGACGACGAACGGGAAGCCGAAGCGCTCGCGATAGGCGGCGTTGAGCGCGAGCAGGCGCTCGCGGCGGGCGTCGTCGAGGCGCGCCCAGGCCCGCGGCGGACTGCTCGCGCGCGGAGTCCGCGCCGAGCGCCGCGACGCGCTCGCCGAGGTCGGGATGGGCGCGGATGAGGGCCAGGCGCCGCTCGGGCGAGGCATCCGTCGACGGCCTCGCGACCATCGCGGCGTGCAGGGCCTCCGGTGCCGGCGAACGGCCCGCGCTCCCAGGCCGCCTCGGCGACCCACGGCGCGCCCTCCCAGACGCCGCCGAAGCGGGCCACGAAGCCGTCGCGATCGAGGTCCGCGCCGTTCATCGGCGCAGGCTATCGCAGGCGTCGCGGGCCGTTAGAGTCCCGGCGTCGACGGAGGGAGATCACAGACTGCAGGTCATCCAACCCCGGACCCTCGCCGACGCCGTCGAGATCCGCGGCACGCGGCCCGACGCCGTCGTCGTGGCCGGGGGCACCGAGACGATGGTCGCCCGCAACCGCGGCGAGCGCGCGGGACCGCTGCTCGACCTCTCGCGCGTCGACGAGCTGCGAGCGGTCGACAGCGAGGGCGGGCTCGTGCGCGTCGGCGCGCTCGTCACCTACACGCGCGTCATCGAGGAGCTCGGCGACACGCTGCCCGGCCTCGCCGCCGCGTGCGCGCACGATCGCGTCGCGCCAGGTCCGCAACCGCGCGACGCTCGGCGGCGCGCTCGCCGTCGCCGACCCCTCGGCCGACGTCCTCGCGCCACTCGTGCGCCGCCGACGCCGAGGTCGAGCTGGCCGGGCCCGGCGGCGCACGGCGCCTGCCCGTCGAGCGCTTCCTGACCGGCGCCTACGCGTGCGACCTGCGTGCCGGCGAGCTCGTCAGCGCGGTGCTCGTGACGCGCCGCCGACGGCCCCGTCGCCTACGCCAAGGTCGGTGCGCGCAACGCGATGGCGCGTGCGGCGTGCGCCGTCGCGGTCGCCCTGCGCCCCGCGCGCCGCGCCGCCGGCATCTGCGTCGCCGCGGCCGGGCCGACGCCGCTGCGCGCGCGCAGCGCCGAGGCGCCTGGTGGCCGAGGCGTGGCCGGCGGCGCCGGCGGACGACTGGCTGGCCCGCGTCGGCGCGCGCGGCGGCCGGCGGCGATCGCCCGCGCTCCGACGGCCGCGGCTCGGCCGCGTACCAGCGCCACGCCGCCGCGGTGCTCACCCGCCGCGCGCTGGCCCGCGCCTTCGCCGAGGCGGCATGACCGCGCTGCGGCTCATGGTCGACGGCCGCGCGCACGAGGTCGACGAGGACCTCGGCGCCGAGAGCCTGCTGCGCGTGCTGCGTGACGAGCTCGGGCTGATGGCGCCAAGAACGCCTGCGAGCAGGGCGAGTGCGGCTCGTGCACGGTGACGATCGGCGGCGAGCTCGCCTGCGCGTGCCTCGTCCTCGCCGCGCAGGCGCGACGACCTGCCGGTGGAGACGGCCGCGGCGCCTCGTGACACCCGGCGGCGTCGCTGCACCCCGTCCAGGCCGCGCTCGTCGCGTGCGGCGGCGTGCAGTGCGGGTTCTGCACGCCGGGGATCGTCATGGCCGCGCGCGACCTGCTCGCGCGCGTGCCCGACCCGAGCGACGAGCCGACATCCGCGAGGGGCTCACCGGCAACCTGTGCCGCTGCACGGGCTACACGAAGATCATCGAGGCGGTGCGGCCGCGCGGCGCATGAGGCGCCGGCGTGACGCGGACGGTCATCGAGGGCTGCGCGATCGCGACCGTCGACGACGCGCGCCGCGAGATCGCAGGACGGCCATCTCGTCATCGAGGACGATCGCATCGCCGCCGTCGGCGACGGCCCGGCCCCCGCGAGCCTGCGCGACGCGCGCGCGCGTCCATCGACGCGCGCCGGGATGCTCGCCACGCCCGGCCTCGTCAACTGCCACCACCACCTCTACCAGGCGGCCACGCGCGGCTACGCCCAGGAGGCGACGCTGTTCGAGTGGCTCGTCGCCCTCTATCCCGTGTCGGGCGCAGATCGACGCCGCGACGGTCGACGCCGCCGCCTCGGCGGCGCTCGCCGCGCTCGCCCGCTCGGGCTGCACGACGACGACCGACCACCACTACGTCTTCCCGCGCCAGGCGGGCGACCTGCTCGCCGTCGAGATCGACGCGGCGCGGAGGATCGGGCTGCGCTTCCACCCGTGTCGCGGCGGGATGGACCTCGGCGCGTCCGACGGCGGGCTGCCGCCCGACCACATCGTCGAGGACCGTGACGCGATCCTGGCCGCGAGCGCCGCCGCCGTCGACCGCTTCCACGACCCCTCGCCCGGCGCCATGGTCCGGATCGCCCTGGCCCCGACCTCGCCGTTCTCGGTCACGCCGGAGCTGATGCGCGAGACGGCCGAGCTCGCGCGGGCGCGCGGCGTGCGGCTGCACACCCACCTGGCCGAGACGCGCGACGAGGAGCGCTTCTGCCTCGAGCGCTTCGGCGTGCGCCCGCTCGAGCTGCTCGACGACCTCGGCTGGCTGGGCGACGACGTCTGGCTCGCGCACTGCGTGCATCTCGACGAGCGCGAGGTCGGCCGGATGGGCGCGACGGGCACCGGCGTCGCGCACTGCCCGTCGTCCAACGCGCGGCTCGGCGCGGGCATCGCGCCGGTCGCCGGCGCTGCTGCGCGCGGGCGCCCCGGTGGGCCTCGGCGTCGACGGCTCCGCCTCCAACGAGTCGGGCGAGCTGACCGACGAGCTGCGCGGCGCGCTGCTCATGGCCCGTGCCGCGGGCGGCCCGCGCGCGCTCACGCCGCGCGCCGCCCTCGAGCTGGCCACGCGCCACGGCGCGCGCTGCCTGGGCCGCGACGACGAGCTCGGGCACCTGAGCGCGGGCGCGGTCGCCGACGTCGCGCTGTGGCGCCTGGACGACCTCGGTCATGCCGGCATCGCCGACCCCGTCGCCGCGCTCGTGCTCGGCCCGCGGCGGCCCGTCGACACGCTGCTCGTCCACGGCGAGGTCGTCGTGCAGGGCGCGCGCCTGCAGACCGCCGACGAGACCGTGCTGGCAGCCGATCTCGCGCGCGAGAGCCGCAGGCTGGCCGGCCGGGCGTCGCGGTGACGCTCACGCCGCCCGCGGTCGCCGGGACGGTCGGCGCGCGCCTGCCGCGCTCGGACGCCCGCGCGAAGGTCAGCGGCGCGTTCGCCTACTCGTCCGACCTGCGGCGCGACGGGATGCTCTTCGGAGCGACGGCGCGCTCGCCCGTGGCCGCCGCGCGCATCGCCGCGATCGACACGTCCCGGGCGCGGGCGCTGCACGGCGTGCGCGCGGTGCTCACCGCCGCCGACGTCCCCGGCGAGCGGATGATCGGCAACGTCGTGCGCGACACGCCCGTGCTCGCCGACGGCGTCGTGCGCCACCACGGCGAGCCGCTGGCCATCGTCGCCGCCGACGACCCGGCGACGGCGCGGCGCGCCGCCGCGCTGATCGCCCCGCGGCTCGAGCCGCTGCCCGTGCTCGCCTCGCCCGCGGCCGCGCTCGCCGCCGGCGCCGCGGCGCTGCACCCGGGCGGCAACGCGTTGCGCACGGTCCGCATCCGCCACGGCGACCCCGAGGCGACGGGGCCGGTCGTCGTGCGCGGCAGCTATGAGGTCGCGACGCAGGACCAGGCCGCGCTCGGCCCCGAGTCGGGCCTCGCGATCCCCGACGGCGACGGCGGCGTCGAGCTGCACGTCTCGACGCAGTGGCTGCACAACGACCAGGAGCAGATCGCCGACGCGCTGGGCCTCCCGCCCGAGCGGGTGCGGCTCGTGCTCGCCGGCGTGGGCGGCGCGTTCGGCGCGCGCGAGGACCTGTCCATGCAGCTGCACGCCTGCCTGCTCGCGCTCGTCACCGGCCGGCCGGTGAAGATGTCCTACGGCCGCGAGGAGTCGTTCGTCGGCCACGTCCACCGCCATCCCGCGCGGATGGACTACGAGCACGTGGCGAGCGAGGAGGGACGGCTGATCGCCGTGCGGGCGCGGCTGCTGTTCGACGGCGGCGCCTACGCCTCGAGCTCGACCGCGGTGGTCATGAACGCCTCGACGCTCGCCTGCGGCCCGTACGCGGTGCCCAACGCGCGCATCGACGGCACCGTCGCCTACACGAACAACCCGCCGTGCGGGGCGATGCGCGGCTTCGGCGCCGTCCAGGTCGCGTTCGCCTACGAGGCGCAGATGGACCGCCTGGCCGCCGCCCTGGGGATCGACCCGGTCGAGCTGCGCGCCCGCAACGCGATCGCCACCGGCGACCGCCTGCCCACGGGCCAGGCGCTTCGCGGGCCGGCGCCGGTCGGCGAGCTGCTCGCCGCCCTCGAGCGCCTGCCCGCCCCGCCACCCGCCGGCGACGACCCGCGCGCGCAGCCCGCGGGCCCGTTCGGGGCGACGCGCGGCGAGGGCGTGCGTCGCGCCGTCGCCTACGCCGCGGGCGTCAAGAACATCGCCTTCTCCGAGGGCGCCGACGACTTCACGGTGGCGCGCGTCCGGCTCGCGCTCGGCGAGGACGGTGCGCCGTACGCCGAGGTCCACAGCGCCGCGGCCGAGGTCGGCCAGGGCGTGCTCGGCGTCCAGGAGCAGGTCGTGCGCACCGAGCTGGGGATCGAGGACGTGACCGTGCGGACCGCCGACACCGCGGTCGGCTCGGCGGGATCGGCGTCGGCCAGCCGCCTCACATGGATGGTGAGCGGCGCCGTGCAGCGCGCCTGCGAGGACATCCGCTCGCAGCTCGAGGCGCGCGACGGCACGGCGCTCGAGGAGCGCCTCGCGGCCGGCCCGGTGCAGGCCGAGGCGACGTACCGCCATCGCCCGACGTTCCCGGTCGACCCGGAGACCGGCCAGGGCGAGGCGCACGCCGGCTTCGCCTTCGTCGCCCACCGCGCGGTCGTCGACGTCGACCTCGAGCTGGGGATGGCGCGCGTCGTCGAGCTGGCCTGCGCGCAGGACGTCGGCCGCGCGGTCAACCCGCTCGCGCTCGAGGGCCAGCTCCAGGGCGGGTCGGTCCAGGGGCTCGGGCTCGCGCTGACCGAGGAGCTGCGCGTCGAGGACGGCATCGTGACCACGCGCTCGCTGGGCGAGTACCGGATCCCGACGATCGTCGACGCGCCTGACGTCCCGACGATCGTGCTCGAGCTGCCCCACCCCGACGCGCCCTACGGCGTGACGGGCGCGGGCGAGATGCCGTCGATCAGCTCGACGCCGGCCGTCGTCGCCGCGCTGCGTGCGGCCACCGGGCACGCCCTGAGGCGCGTGCCCGTGCGCCCCGAGGACCTCGCCGGCTTCGGCCGGTCGGCGCCCTGAGAACCCTCCGGCAACCCCCACCCCTTGCCGCCCGCCGATCGGCGAGGATGGGACGCATGGCCCGCACCGTCCTCGTCGTCGACGACTCGGCGCCCTTCCGGGCGACGGCACGCGGCCTGCTCGAGGCGCGCGGCTACGACGTCGTCGGCGTGGCCGATGACGGCGCCGGCGGCCTGGAGGCGGCGCGCTCCCTGCGCCCCGACGCCGTCCTGCTCGACGTCAACCTGCCCGACGTCGACGGCATCACCGTTGCCGGGAGGTTGGCCGGCGAGGGCTACGACCCCGCCGTCGTGCTCGTCTCCTCGCTCGACGAGGCGAGCCTCGGCGATGCGCTTGCTGAGTGCGGCGCGCGCGGGTTCGTGTGCAAGCGCGACCTCGGCTCGGCACGGCTCGTCGAGCTGCTCGGGCCACCCGAGCGAGGGTGAGGCGCGATGCGCGTCGTCGTCGCCGAGGACCAGGCGCTGCTGCGCCAGGGCGTCGTGCGCCTGCTCGAGGACGCCGGCTTCGAGGTCGTGGCCGAGGCTGCCGACGCGCCCGACCTGCTGCGCAAGGTCGGCGCCCACAAGCCCGACGTGGCCATCGTCGACGTCCAGATGCCGCCGGACAACACCGACGACGGGCTGCGCGCGGCGATGGAGATCCGCGAGCGCCAGCCCGACGTCGGAGTGCTCGTGCTCTCCCAGCACGCCGACGAGCGCTACGCGCTCGACCTCATCGGCGATCGCGCCGAGGGCGTCGGCTACCTGCTCAAGGACCGCGTGACCGACTTCGCGGGCTTCGCCTCGGCCGTGCGCCGCGTCGCCGAGGGCGGCTCGGCGCTCGACCCCACGGTCGTCGCCCGGATGCTCGGCCGCCGGCGCCGCGACGACCCGCTCGACGAGCTCACCCCGCGCGAGCGCGACGTGATCGGGCTGATGGCCCAGGGGCGGTCGAACCGGGGGATCGCCGAGGTGCTCGTGGTCACGCCGCACGCGGTCGAGAAGCACGTGACCAGCATCTTCGCCAAGCTCGGCGTCGGCGAGGCGCCGGCCGATCACCGCCGCGTGCTCGCCGTGCTCGCCTTCCTGCGCGCCTAGCTGGTCAGGGGTCCACGGGCAGGCGGGCGCGCAGGAGCGTCCCGCCCGACAGGGGGCTGTCGAGCTCGAGCGTGCCCTCGAGCGCCCCGACGCGGTCGCCGAGGCCGCGCAGCCCGGTGCCGGATGCGGGGTCCGCGCCGCCGACCCCGTCGTCGCGGATCTCGACGATCGCGTGGGCGCCGTCGCGGCGCACCGTGACGCGTGCGTGCGTCGCCTGCGCGTACTTCGTCACATTGGTCAGTGCCTCGGCCACGACGAAGTAGGCCGCGGTCTCGACTGACGACGGGAAGCGCTCGCCGGGCTCGACGTCGAGCTCGACCGGCACGGGCGAGCGCGTGGCCAGCGACTCGAGCGCCGCGTCGAGGCCGCGCTGCGCGAGCACGGCGGGATGGATGCCCGCCGCCAGGTCGCGCAGCTCGTCGACGGCGGCATGGGCGTTCTCGATCGCCCGGTCGACGAGCTCGCGCGACGCCGCCGGGTCGGCCTCCCAGCGCTCGCGCGCGAGCTGGAGGTCGATGAGCAGCGAGATCAGGCGCTGCTGGGCGCCGTCGTGCAGGTCGCGCCCCAGGCGCCGGCGCTCGGCGTCGCCGGCCTCGACGATCCGCGCGCGCGAGGCGCGCAGCGCCTCGAGCCGCGCCCTGAGCTCGACCTCGAGGCGGTCGTTCTCCAGGGCCATGCCCGCCGCGCCGGCGGCGGCGCGCATGAGCTCGGGATCCTCGGCCAGCGCGCCGTCGTGGACGAGCGCCCCGACGCGGCGACCGTGGTGGGTGATCTCCGTCGCCACCGAGCCGCCGCCGTCCGGCGGCAGCGCCACGGGGTGGCCCTCGCGGTCGACGTAGTCACGCCGCTCGGGCAGCCAGAAGGCGACGGCGAGCGTCGGGTCGCCGAGCGCCGACGCGAGCGCGCGCTCGACGCCGGTCGCGCCGCGGCCGGAGGCGAGGCGATCGATCACCCGCCCGACGGTCGCGGCGCGGAAGAAGCGGCTGCGGACGAGGCCGGCCAGGAAGGCCGGCGGGAGGGTCATGAAGCTCGCGATGAACAGCAGCTGGGCCGCCTGCTGGACGTCGTCCGGCAGGTCGAACGCCTGGGCGCCGACCGACAGGACGACGAGGACGAGCAGGCCGCACGAGGCCAGCCCGAGCGGGGCGAAGGCGCGGCGGCGGAACGCGCTCGCGCCGCGGGCACGACGGACGACGACGACGATCGCGGCGACCGCCAGCGCGAGACCGGCGACGCTCTTGACGGCCAGCGCGGCCGTGGCCAGGCCGTCCTCGGAGATCACCGCGATCGGGTTGGGCGGGCAGTCGCCGCAGCCGGGGTCGCCCGCCGGGTCGCCGGCGAGCATGGCGACCACCACGGGCAGGGTCGCCGCCGCGTAACCGCCGATGACGATTGCGCGGGAGACGCCGTCCTCCAGGCGCCCGGCCGGGAAGGCGAGCAGCAGATGGACGAAGAGCGCCAGGGCGAGGGCATCGGCGGGGGCCGCGAGCAGGAACAGGCCCGGCGCGTCGGCGATCGACAGGCCGCTGAGGAGCACGACGAGGCCGAAGGCGGCCATGAGCGGTCCGAGCGGGTTGTCCGGCCGGCGCCACCAGGCGAACAGCCCGAGCCCGGCGAAGCTCCAGCCGACGATCACGATGAAGACGGGGACGAGGCGGCCGCCCGGCGGGAGCCGCTCGGCGCCCGGGGTGAGCGCGAGCAGCAGGATCCCGAGCGCGACGGCGGCGATGCACGCCGCGGCCACGAGCACCGCTCGCGTGTCCCTCGACGGCCATGCCCCGCCACCTGGCGCCATCCGGTCGAGCCTATCCGCGAACCGCGAGGGTGCAGCTAACCGCACCCGGGATCTCCCCTGCGCCCCCGCGACGGCGCCGCGCGCCGGTGGGAGCGTGGACGTACACCCCCGATGCGACCCGGAGAGATCATGCGCACCGACATCGCAGTACGAGCAGGCGACACCGCCGGCCCGCCCACCGGAGAGACGATGGTCGATCTGGACGACGTCGTCCGCGTCTTCGGCCGCGGCGAGGGCGCCGTCCGCGCACTCGACGGCGTGAGCCTGTCGATGGCCACGGGCACCTTCACCGCGATCATGGGCCCGTCGGGCTCGGGCAAGACGACGCTCCTGCAGATCGCCGCCGGCCTGGACCGCCCGACGAGCGGGCGCGCCGCGATCGGCGACGTCGAGCTGAGCGGGCTGGGCGAACGGGCCCTCGCCGGCCTGCGGCGCCAGCGGATCGGCTTCGTCTTCCAGTCCTTCAACCTGCTCGGCGCACTGACCGCCGCCCAGAACGTCGCGCTTCCCGCGCGCCTCGCCGGCAAGCGCCTGCCCAAGGCCGTCGTCCGCGACGCGCTCGAGCGCGTCGGCCTCGGCGACCGCGCCGGCCACCGCCCGGCCGAGCTGTCGGGCGGCCAGCAGCAGCGCGTGGCCATCGCCCGCGCCCTCGTCGGCGAGCCCGACGTGATCTTCGCCGACGAGCCGACCGGCGCCCTCGACACCCGCTCGAGCCGGGCGATCCTCGCCCTCCTGCGCGCGACGATCGACGAGGGCGGCCGGACGCTCGTGATGGTGACCCACGACCCGTCGGCCGCCGCGTGGGCCGACCGCGTCGTCTTCGTCGCCGACGGCCACCTGGCCGGCGAGCTCGCCTCTCCCAGCGCCGAGCAGGTCGCCGAGCGCCTGACCGAGCTGGGGGCCTGAGATGCTGCGGATCTCCTGGCAGACACTGCGTACCCGCCGCGCCACGCTGGCCGGAGCGTTCATCGCGATCTGGCTGGCCGTCACGCTGGCCTACGCCACCGGGATGCTCATGGCGGGAGCCCTGAGCTCGCCCGGCCCCGGCCGCATGAGCGCCACCGACGCCGTCGTGCGGGCTGATCCGACGGTGACGATCGGCCGCGGTGAGGACGCCGAAGGGATCGACGTCGTGCCCGCCCCGCGCCTGCCCGCCTCCGATGTGGCGCGTGTCGCCGGCGTCGACGGCGTGCAGCGCGCGGTGGGCGACGTGTCCTTCGCCGCCGGCGTCCTCGATGGCAGCGGCCGCCCCGTGCACGCCGACGGCGCCGACCGCGTCCGCGGTCACGGCTGGGCGAGCGCCGCGCTCACCCCCTACCGGCTGACCGCCGGGCGCGCCCCGTCGGCGGCCGGCGAGGTCGTCGCCGATGCGCGCCTGCGCGTGCGGCCCGGCCGCACGCTGCGGATCGTCACGCCCGCCGGCTCGCACCCCTACCGCGTGACCGGCGTGGCCGATGCGCGCGGCGGCGGCGAGCACGGCCAGGCCGCGCTGTTCTTCACCGCCGCCACGGCGGCGGCGCAGTCCGGCGCCCCCGGGCGCGTGAACGCCGTCGGCGTGTTCGCCGAGCCCGGCGTCTCGCAGGCGACCCTGCGCGAGCGCCTGAGCGACCGGCTCGGCCCCGGCATCGACGTGCTCGATCGCGACCACGCGGCCGACGGCGACGTCGGTGACGCCCGCGCCGCCGCCCGCGAGTCCCTGATCGCCATCTTCGGCGCGACCGGCGGCATCGCCGGCATCGTCGCGCTGTTCGTCGTGGCCGGCACATTCGGCCTGGCCATCGCCCAGCGCCGGCGCGAGACCGCGGTCCTGCGCGCCCTCGGGGCGACCCCGTCCCAGGTGCGCCGGCTCATCGCCGGCGAGGCGCTGATCGTCTCGCTGGTGGCCAGCGTGCTCGGCCTGCTCGGCGGTGGCCCGCTGGCCGACGCGATCGCCGGCGCGGTCGTCGACCACGGCGTCGCGCCGCGCGGCTTCGCACCCGGCGACTCCCCGGTGCCGCTCGTCGCCGCGCTCGGCCTGGGCATCGGCGTCGCCCAGCTCGCCGTGATGGCCGCGGCCCACCGGGCCGGGAAGGTCCGCCCGGGCGAGGCGCTGCGCGAGGCCGCCGTCGAGCACCATCGGCCCGGCGTCGTGCGGATCCTCGCCGGGGCGCTGTTCCTCGGCGGCGGCGTGACCATGGCGATCGCCTTCCAGGGCGAGATGGCCAGCGCCTTCGCGATCCTCGGCGCGATGCTCACGGCGACCGGCGTCGCCCTGCTCGGGCGCCCGCTGCTCGGCGGTCCCGCGGGTGCGCTCGCTCGGCCGCTGCGTGCGCTCGGCGCCCCCGGTCTGCTCGCCGGCAACAACCTGAGCGCCAACCGCTGGCGCAGCGCGGCGCTGGCCACGCCGATCGTGCTCGTCGCGATGCTCGTGGTGACCCAGGGCGTCCTGCAGCACAGCGACCGCGCGGAGACCGAGCGCGTGAGCGCCGCGCGGGTGACCGCCGGTCACGTCGTGGCCGGCCGCGACGGGGCCCCGCTGCCCGCGGGCACGGCCGAGCGCGTCGCCGGCCTGCCCGGCGTGCGCGCGGCGACCGGGACCGTCCCGACCGAGGTGTTCCTGCTCGATCACGGGCTCACCGGCTGGGACGCGCCGTGGGAGGCGGCCGGCGTCGACATCGCCGGCGCGCGCGGCACGCTGGACCTCGGCATCCGGCGCGGCGACGCGCGGGACGTGCGCGGGAACGCGGTGGCGATCAGCGAGGTCGTCGCCCGCGAGGGCCACGTCGGCGTCGGTGACACGCTCCGCGCGCGGCTGGCCGACACCACGCCGGTGAGCCTGCGCGTCGCGGCGGTCTACGACCGCGCGGCGGGTCTCGGCCACGTGGTCCTCGACCCCGCGCTGGCGCGCCGGCACACCGGCGATGCGACCGACGGCGCGGTGTTCGTCAGCGGCGGCGCGACGGCCGGGCGCTCGCTCGAGCGCTACGCCGCGGCCCACCCGGGCGTGCGCGCGGCCGATCGCGCGACGTACCTCCAGGGCACCCAGGCCGAGCTCTCGAACGAGGGCACGTGGGGCGTCTGGCTCGTGATCGGGATCTCGGTCGCCTTCGCGGCGCTGGCGCTCGTGAACACGGCCGCGATGTCGACGACCGAGCGGCGCGACGAGCTCGCGACGATCCGGCTGCTCGGCGGCACGAGCGGGCAGGCGACGCGGATGATCGCGCTCGAGCTCCTGCCGACGGTCGCCGTGGCGCTGCTCGCCGGCGCGGGCATCGCGGCCCTCGCGGTGATGGGCGTGCCCGCGGGCGTGCGCGGGATCCCGCTCGTCGTGCCCGGCGCGACGATCACCGTGCTGGTCGCGGGCACTGTGGCCCTCGCCGTCGCGGCCGGCGCCGTCACCGCGCGGATCGCGCTGCGAGCGACGCCCGCAGCGGCGATGCGCGGCCGCGACTAGCGGTCACGGTCTCCAGGCCACCGCCTCGACCTCGATGAGGAGGTCGGGGCGGACGAGCCCGGCGACGCGGACGAGCGAGCTGGTGGGCGGCCGCCCGACGTTCGCGAAGACGAGCCGCGTCTGGCCCTCCCAACCGGCGTCGGCGGCGAGGTTCCCGCCGGCGTCGAGCGCCACCTGGCCCGAGGTCCACACGAGGCGGCCCTCCGGGATGCCGACCGCGTCGCTGTAGCCCGGCGGCGTGCCCAGCTCGGGCGGCGAGGCGAACTCGGGGCCGCTCACCGCAGCGCCTCGGCCAGCGCCTCGAGGTCGGCTTCGTACGGTGCGCCGTGGGGCAGCGGTTGCAGGGCGACGTGGTCGGCGCCCGCCTCGAAGTGAGCCTGCACGGCCTCGGCGATCGCCGGGGCCGAGCCGTGCGGGATGACGGCGTCGATCAGGCGGTCGCTCCCGCCGCCCGCGATGTCCTGCTCGTCGAAGCCGAAGCGCCGCAGGGTGTTCGTGTAGTTGCGCAGCCCGAAGAACGTCGCCGCGTAGTCGCGCGCGACCTCGCGGGCGAGCGCGTCGTCGGACTCGACGACGACCGCGACCTCGGGGGCGACGATCCGGTCGGGCCCGAGTGCCTCCCGCGCCTGGCGCGTGTGCTCGGGGATCGTGAAGTACGTGTGCGTGCCGAGCGAGCGCTCGCCCGCCAGCGCGAGCATCTTCGGCCCGAGCGCGGCGAGGATGCGCTCGTCAGGCGGCACCGGCTCCGGTGCGGCGTCGAGGCCGTCGAGGAACGCGCGCATCGTCGCCAGCGGGCTTCGGTACTCGGCCGTCGCCTCGGGGTGGCCGATGCCGAGCCCGAGCAGGAAGCGGTCGCCGAAGTCGCCCCGCAGGGCGTGGTGGCCGGCGGCGACATCGGCGGGATCGTGCTGCCAGACGTTGAGGATGCCGGTGGCGACGGTCAGCGTCGACGTGCGCTCCAGGTAGGGCCGGATGTGCTCCGGCCCCGGGCTGCCGCCGACCCACAGCGCGCCGAACCCCAGCGCCTCGATCGCCTCCACGCCGTCGACGCCGTCGACGCGCGGGCGCGAGATGCCGTATCTGCCGATGTCCACCACGACAGCGTCGCAGGCGGCGCCCGCTAACGCTCGCGGCCGGCCTCCCAGTCGATCGGATCGCCGGAGGCCAGGCCCGTCGCGCCCAGCTCGGTGAGCACGGCGGCGAGCGCCTCGCGGCGGATCGCCCCGTAGCTCAGCACGTGGGCCACGACGCCGCCGTAGGTGAACGACTGCGGTGGCTCGCACAGCGCGTCGACGAACGCGTCGTCCCAGGCGCCGCGGTCGCGGATGCGCCGGGCCAGGCGCGCGAAGGCGCGCGCGGCGCGCTCGTGGCGGCGCAGCAGGTCGCCGTCGCCGGCCGGGAGCCCCTCGCCGGAGATCGCCGCGACCCACACCTCGAGCGTGAACACGAGCCGCTGGGCCATCAGCGCCGCCGTGGGCTCGGGGCCCTCGAAGGACACCACCACGAAGCCGGGCCGCAGCGGGCGCTCGAGCGCCTCGGCGGGCATCGACGCCGCCGCCTCGAGCAGCTCGCGCACGCGGTCGAGGTGATGGGCGACCATCCGCTCGGCGAGGTCGCGCGGCGCCGGCGCCGTGCGCGCGCCGGGGATCAGCAGCCCGGCGGGCGGATGGAAGTGGATGCCGTTCGGCGCGTCGAGCTCGATCGGCCGCCCGGAGCGCGCGAACCCCGCGGGCGGCACGCCGTGCGCCCGCGCGAACGCGCGCGAGAACGCGGCCGCCGACCCGTAGCCGGCCGGTCCGGCGGCCTGCGACGGCGTGGCCGCCCCGGTGCGCAGCTGCCACGCGGCGCGCTCGAGCAGCAGCCGCCGGCGCAGCGCGACCGGCGACTCGCCCGTCGCGGCCGCGAGCAGGCGGTCGAGATGGTCCCGCGAGAAGTGCGCCCGCCGCGCCAGGGCGCGGCCGTCGGCGCTCGGCTCATCGATCGAGTCGAGCACGAGGTCGATCAGCTCGCGCAGGCGGTCGGCCACACCGACATCCTCGCGGCTTGATCGCGTTCGACGTCCTGCTGGACGCCGGGCGTCCGACCAGGGACCGTGCGCGCCATGCCCTCCTGGTCCGACTTCGAGGCCGCCGCCCCAGAGCTCGCCGCCAAGGTCCGCGCCCGCCTCGACGCCCACAAGCACAAGACGCTCGCCACCGTGCGCCGCGACGGCGCCCCGCGCATCTCCGGCACCGAGTCCCAGTTCGTCGACGGCGAGCTGTGGATCGGCTCGATGTGGCAGGCGCGCAAGGCGCTCGACCTCCAGCGCGACCCGCGCTTCGCCCTGCACAGCGGCTCGGACGAGCCCGACAGCTGGAAGGGCGACGCGAAGCTCGCGGGCGTCGTCGAGGAGATCACCGACCCCGAGCGGGTCCGCGAGATCAACGGCCAGGGCCCTTCCGGGCCCTCGCACCTCTTCCGCCTCGACCTGCGCGAGGTGTCCGTCGTGGGCCTCGACGAGGCGCGCACCAAACTCGTCATCGAGGTGTGGACGCCCGTCGACGGGGTGCGCACGATCACGCGGGCCTAGGGTTGCGCGCGTGGACCGCGCGTACGTGCAGGCCTTCGCGCCCGGCCGGGTCAACCTGATCGGCGAGCACACCGACCACGAGCAGGGCCTCTGCCTGCCCTTCGCCATCGCCGCCGGGGTCACCGTCACCGTGCTCGACGGCGACGAGCGAACGGTCCACGTGCGCGCCGCCGACCTCGCCGAGGAGGACGTCTTCCCGGTCGCGGCGCCGTCGCCCGCGCGCGGCTGGCGCGCGTTCGCGCGCGGGGTCGTGGCCGAGCTGGGCGCCGACGGCCACGCATTGCGCGGCGGCACCCTCGAGATCCGCGGCGACGTGCCGCGCGGGGCGGGACTGTCCTCCTCGGCCGCGCTCGAGGTGGCGCTCGCGCTCGCCCTGCTCGCCCACGCCGGCCTCCCCGAACCCGACCGCCGCGACCTCGCGCGCCTGTGCTCGCGCGTCGAGAACGACTGGGCCGGCGCGGAGACCGGCCTGCTGGACCAGATGGCCTCGCTGTTCGGACGCGCCGGGCACGCGATCCGCGTGGACACGCGCAACCTCGCCGCCGAGCCCGTTGCGCTGCATCTCGGCGCCTGGCGGCTCGTCACGGTCAGCTCCGGCGTCGTCCACGACCATGCCGGGTCGGGCTACAACGAGCGCCGCCGCGAGTGCCGCGCGGCGTGCACTGCGCTCGGCATCGCCTCGCTGCGCGACGCCGACCCGGACGCCGCGGACGCGCTGCCGGCGCCGCTCGACCGCCGCGTGCGCCACGTCGTCAGCGAGAACGCGCGCGTCGAGGCCGCCGTCGAGGCGCTGCGCGCCGGCGACCTGCCCGCCCTCGGCGCCCTGCTCGACGCCTCGCACGCGAGCCTGCGCGACGACTTCGAGGTCTCCGTGCCCGAGGTCGAGGCGATCGTGCGGCGGATGCGCGAGGCGGGCGCGGCCGGCGCCCGGATCATGGGCGGCGGCTTCGGCGGCTCGGTCCTCGTGCTCCTGCCGCCCGGCGTCCAGCCGCCCCAGGACGCGCTCGAGGTCGCTCCGGCGCCGGCCGCGCGGCTGCTCTAAGCGGTGACGCCCTGGGCGCTCAGCGCCGCCTCGACGGCGGCGTCCCACGTGCCCGCGACGCGGTCGGCGGCCGCGCGCTCCTCGCCCGCGATCCGCTCGGCGATCGCCACCGTGGCCTCGTCGCCGGCGCGCCGGGCGGTGCGGGCGAGCAGCTCGTACGCGGCCTCCTCGAGCGCCTCGAAGGCGAACGCGAAGCCGGCGAGCTTGACCGGCGTGTCGGGCTGGGCCTTGAAGAAGCCGCCGAGGTTGAGCGCGCTCGTGCGCATCGCCGCCGCCTGGAAGCGCGACGGCCCGCTCCCGAGCGCGGCCAGGCGCTCGTCGACGAGCCGCTGGTGCTCGCGCGTGGCCTCGAGGTGCTCGGCGAAGACGCCGGCGAGCGCGTCGAACTCCGCGATCTTCGTCCCCGCCTCCAGCATCTGCAGCGCCTGCGCCTCGAGCGCGTGCGCGTCGCGCAGGTACTTCACGAGCTCCTTGCGGATGTCCTCGGCGCCCTTGTCGCGCAGCGACGCGTCGACGGCGCGGTCCCAGCACTCGTCGAGGCGCTGGGCCATCGCCCGCTCCTCGGCGCCGAGGCGCGACGCCATCTCGGCCACCGGCGCGTCGCCCGCGCGCTGCGCGAAGCGGCGCAGGAGCTCGTAGGCGGCGAGCTCCATGTGCTCGTAGGAGTAGGCGTGCATCGCGAGCTTGCCCGGCGTGTCCGGGTTGGCCCGCGCGAACAGCATCATCCCCCAGCCGCCGACGCGGCCGGCGACGTCCTTGACCGCCGACGGCTTCGCGCCGCGGCGCTCGAGCTGCTCGCGGACGGCGCGCTCGTGGCCCTCGGTCTGCGTCTTGTGCTCGGCGAAGACGCGTGCCAGCTCGGGATCGCCGGCGAGCCGCGGCGCGAGCGCCATCTGCGCGAGCGCCTGCTCCTCGATCGAGTGGACGTCGGTCAGGTGCTTGGTCAGCTGCTCGTCGATCGTGCGCTCGGACATGGGGTGGGACTACCCGAGACCGCGCGTCCGATGACAGCGACCGCGCTCCATGGCAGGCTTGCGCGCCGATGCACGCCCGCCGGCGCCTCATGGCGCTCGTCCTCGCCGCCGCGCCGCTGTGGCTCGTCGCCTGCGCGACGGGCGGGCCGGCCGCGGCGGCGACCCGTGCGCGGCCGACGCAGGCGCCGGCCGCCCCGGTGCTCACCACGTCACGGGAATCGCCGCCGCGAAGCGCTGGGCGCGGACCCGCGCGGGCAGGGTCGGCTTCGCCGTGCTCGATGCGCGCGGGCGCCTGCGCGGCCTGAGCCGCACCGTCGCCTTCCCGTCGGCCAGCGTCTCCGGCAGCCCTCGCAGGCCTACGGCCGGGCGACGCTCGAGGGCATCGCCGCGCGCGTGCTCCGCTGACCGCGCCGCTCAGGCGGCGCGGGCGCGCGGGCCGGCCGCCGCGCACGCCGCGGCGTACTCGGCGGGCGAGCGCCCGACGTAGGCGCGGAAGTCGTTGATGAAGTGCGCCTGGTCGGCGTAGCCGAGCTCGAGCGCGAGGTCCGCCCAGTCGAGCTGCGGGCCGTCGGCGATCCGCTCCGTCGCCTCGTGCAGCCGGATGCGCTGCAGCACCCACTTCGGGCTCACCCCGACGTAGCGCGCGAACAGGCGCTGGAGGCTGCGCGGCGACATGTGCAGGCCCGCGGCGAGCTGGTCGACGCGCGTGATCGACGTGTCCTCGAGCAGCAGCGCCATGATCCGCGTGACGAGCGCGAGCCGCGGGTCGGCGTGCGGCGCCCGCTCGCGCAGGAAGCGCTCGACGACCGCCGTCGCCGCGCGGTCGGTGGGCGCGGCGCGGACCTCGCTCGCGAGCGCGTCGCCGGCGGCACCGAAGAACTCGCCCAGCGGGACGGTGCGGTCGGTCAGCGCGGCGACGTCCTCGTCGATCAGGCCCGCGAATCCGCCCGGGCGGAACTTCGTCCCGACGACCTTGCCGGCGCCGGCCAGGTCGCGCTCGAAGAGTCCCGTGTCGACGCCGTACACGCCGGCGTAGGCCGGCTCCACGGCGAGGTTGACGCTCGGGTGCGGCAGCACGCCCTGGCGGTGCGGCGGCAGGCCGCGCAGGTCCCACTCGACGATCCAGAAGAGCTCGATCCGGTCGGCGAGATCGGGTGACGGCAAGAGCCGCCGCAGGCTGAAGCGCAGCGCCGCTTCGCCCGGCTCGAGGATCCCGCGACGGCTCGTGACGTCCGGCTGCATGGGCTGTCGCGTTCTTACAATACGCCCGCCGCGAGGGCTCATACGGTCCGGTGCGTCCCCCGAAACGGAGCGTCTGGAGGCACCGATGACCAAGCCCATCCCCGACGGCTATCACGCCATCACCCCGAACATCGCGGTCGCCGGCGGCGCCGACGCGATCACCTTCTACGAGCGCGCGTTCGGCGCCGAGGTGATCCGCCGCCTCGACGCCGGAGACATGGTCATGCACGCCGAGCTGCGCATCGGCGACTCGCTGTTCACGCTCTGCGACGAGATGCCGCAGTACGGGCTCAAGGCGCCCGACCCCGACGCGCCCGTGCCCGTCGCGCTGCTCATCTACACCGAGGACGCGGACGCGCTGCACGCGCGCGCCGTGCAGGCCGGCGCGACGGTGGTCAGCGAGGTCGCCGACCAGTTCCACGGCGACCGCGCCGGCTCCGTGCGCTGCCCCTTCGGGCACCGCTGGATGATCGCCACGCACACCGAGGACATGTCCGAGGCGGAGATGCAGCGGCGCACGGACGAGTTCATGGCGAAGTCGGCCAGTTAGGCGACGACCTCGCCCTGCAGGAGCCGGTCGATGGCCGCCGGCGCGAGCACGTGCTCGATCACCATGATCGCGGCGCCGATGACGCCCGCGCGGTCGCCGAGCCGGCTCGGGACGGTGAGCAGCTGCTGGGTGGCGAGCGGCAGCGAGCGCTGGAAGGTGACCTCGCGGACGCCCGCGAGCAACTGCTCGTGCGCCCCGCTGAGGTCGCCGCCGACGACGATCACGCCGGGGTTGAAGAAGTTCACGCAGCCCGCGAGCACCTGCCCGAGGTGGCGCCCGGCCTCGCGGACCATGCGCACGGCGCGCGCGTCGCCGGAGCGCACGAGGCGAACCACGTCGCGCGTGTTCTCCGCCGGAAGCCCGATCTCGGTGAGCCGGCGCGCGAGCGCGCGGCCGCCGGCCACCGCCTCCAGGCAGCCGACGTTGCCGCAGCCGCAGACGACGTCGTCGTGGCCGGGCACGCTGATGTGCCCGATGTCGCCCGCCGCGCCCTGCGCGCCGCGGTGGATGGCACGGCCGGCGACGATCCCCGACCCGATGCCGGTGCCGACCTTCACGAAGAGCAGGTGCTCGGTGTCGCGCCAGTGGGTCCAGTGCTCGCCCAGCGCCATGATGTTCACGTCGTTGTCGACGAGCACCGGCGCGTCGTAGCGCTCGCCGAGCCAATCGGGGATCGCGAAGCCGTCCCAGCCCGGCATGATCGGCGGGTTGACCGGCGCGCCGCGGGCGAAGGCCACCGGGCCGGGCACGCCGACGCCGATCCCGCGCACGTCGGCGGCGGTGCGCCCTTCGCGGGCGAGCAGCGCGGCGAACTGCTCGTGGACCCGCTCGAGCACGGCCTCGGGTCCCTCGCCGATGTCGATCTCGAGCGGGATCTCCTGGAGCGGGTTGGCGGCCAGGTCCGTGACGGCGAGGCGCGAGTGGGTGGCGCCCAGGTCCGCGGCGAGGACGACGCCGGCGGCGTGGTTGAAGGCCAGCACCGTCGGGGGGCGCCCCCCGGTCGAGGCGCTGTCGCCCGCCTCGTAGACGAGCTCGTGGGCGAGCAGGGCGTCGACGCGCTGCGCGACGGTCGAGCGGGCGAGCCCGGTGCGGCGGGCGAGCTCGGCCCGGGTGACCGCCTCGCCGTCGCGGATCATCCGCAGGACGGAGCCGACGCCGATCGCCACGGTCTCGCCAGGTCGCATCGCCGCGAGCGTAGACGACGGGGCTTCGATCGTAAAGCGAGCGAGGTGTCCTGACTAAGGGAGCAACACTCACCGACTTGTGCTTGACATCCGATCAAACTCGCGGATACGGTGCCGCCCATGCATCGGGGAGACGAGCTGCGAGCCGGGATCGTCGGGACCGGCTTCATCGGCGCGGTCCATGCGCGCTCCGCCCTCCTCGCCGGCGGGCACCTGGCCGGGGTCGCGGCGTCGAGCCCCGAGCGCGCCGCCGACGCCGCCCGCACCCTGCGCGCCGAGCGCGCCTTCGCGTCCGCCGAGGACCTCGTGGTCGCCGACGACGTCGACGTCGTCCACATCTGCGCGCCGAACCACCTCCACGCGCCGCTCGCCGAGGCGGCGCTGGCCGCCGGCAAGCACGTCATCTGCGAGAAGCCGCTGGCGCTCGACGCCGCCTCCGCCCAGCGTCTCGTCGACGCCGCCGCCGCCTCCGGCCGCGCCGCGCTCGTGCCCTTCGTCTACCGCTTCTACCCCACCGTCCGCGAGGCGCGCGAGCGCGTGCGCAACGGCACCACCGGCGCCATCCATCTGCTGCACGGCGCCTACCTGCAGGACTGGCTGCTCCGCCCGCAGGACGACAACTGGCGCGTCGACCGCGATCTCGGCGGCGCGTCGCGCGCCTTCGCCGACATCGGCTCGCACTGGTGCGATCTCGCCCAGTTCGTCAGCGGCCATCGCATCGCGCGCGTGGCGGCGCGAATGTCGACGGTGGTCAGCGAGCGCAACCGCGGCGAGGCGCGCCACGCGTTCGCCGGCGGCAACGGCTCCGGCGACCTGCGGGCCGTCGACACCGAGGACCTCGCCATCCTGCAGCTCGAGACCGACGAGGGCGCGCTCGGCTCGGCCGTCATCAGCCAGATCGCCGCCGGCCACAAGAACGCGCTGCGCCTGGAGATCGACGGTGCGAACGAGGCGCTGGCCTTCGACCAGGAGGATCCCGAGCGGCTCTGGTGCGGGCGCCGCGAGGCGACGACGATCCTGCACCGCGACGCCGAGCACCTGTCGCCGCCCGCGGCGCGGCTGGCCACCCTGCCGCCCGGCCATCCCGAGGGCTACGCCGCCTGCTTCGACCGCTTCGTCGCCGACGCCTACGACCTGATCCGCGGCGTCGCCGAGCCCGACGGCCTGCCGACCTTCGACGACGGCCTGCGCGCCGCCGCCATCACCGACGCCGTGCTGACCTCGGCCCGCGAGGAGCGCTGGGTCGACGTTCCGTCCCCCGCGACCGCCGGCGTACGCCCATGAGCGCGGTGCCACTCCTCGAGGTCCGCGGCCTCGTCAAGCACTACCCTGGCGCCAAGGCGCTCAACGGCGTCGACTTCGAGGTCCACCAGGGCGAGGTCCACTGCCTCGTCGGGCCCAACGGCGCCGGCAAGTCGACGCTCATCAAGTGCGTCTCGGGGGCGGTGGCGCCGACCGAGGGCGAGGTCCTCGTCGACGGCGAGCCGCTGCCCGCCGGCGAGCCCGGAGCGTCCCTGGCCCGCGGGGTGGCGACGATCTACCAGGAGCTCGACCTCGTCGAGGACCTGCGCGTCTACGAGAGCATCTTCCTCGGCCACGAGCTTCGCCGCGGGCCACTGCTCGACCGCGACGCCATGCGCCGCGAGGCCGCCGCGCTGCTCGAGCGCCTCGACCACGCGAACATCCCGGTCAACACCCACGTCCGGGCGCTGCGCCCCGCCGCGCAGCAGGTCGTCTCGATCGCGCGGGCGCTCTCCCAGCGCGTCCGGCTGCTGATCATGGACGAGCCGTCGGCGATCCTCGACGACAACGAGGTCGAGACGCTGTTCGGCGTCGTCCGCCGCCTGAAGGCCGATGGCGTCGGCGTCGTCTACATCTCCCACCGCCTCGACGAGGTGCGGCGCATCGGCGACCGCGTCAGCGTCCTCTCCGACGGGCGCACCGTGGCCACGGGCCTGCCGCCCGACACGCGGCCCGACGTGCTCGTCGAGAAGATGATCGGGCGCAAGGTCGAGCAGCTCTACCCCGACCGCCCGGCCGCGAAGGGCGAGGCGCTGCTCGAGGTGAGCGGCCTGTCGCGTGCGCCCGACGTGCACGACGTGTCCTTCCAGGTCCGCGCGGGCGAGGTGCTGGGCATCGGCGGACTCGTCGGCGCCGGGCGCACCGAGCTGCTGCGGCTCGTCTACGGGCTGGACCGCGCCGACGCGGGCACCGTCACCGTCGAGGGACGGCGCCTCCCTCCAGGACGCCCCGAGGCGGCGATCGCCGCCGGCCTCGGCATGGCGCCCGAGGACCGCAAGTCCCAGGGCCTGCTGCTCGACTGGAGCTTGACGCGCAACGTCACGCTCGCCGACCTCCGGCCCTTCTCGCCCCGCATCCTGCTGCGCCCCGCCGCCGAGCGCACCGCGGCGTCCGAGCAGCTGCGGGCTCTGAACACCGTCCCCGACGACAGCGACCGCATCGTCCGCGAGCTGTCGGGTGGCAACCAGCAGAAGGTCGTCCTCGCCCGCTGGCTGCTGCGCCGCTGCCGCGTGCTGCTGTTCGACGAGCCGACTCGCGGCGTCGACGTCGGCGCCAAGAGCGAGATCTACCGCGTCATCGCCGAGCTGGCCGCGAGCGGCGTCGCCATCGTCGTCGTGTCGTCCGAGATGCCCGAGCTCATCGGCCTGTGCAGCCGGATCCTGGTCATGCGCGACGGTCGCATCGTCGCCGAGGCCGACGGCGCCACCGCCTCCGAGTTCGAGCTCCTGCGCCACGCCGTGGCGCCTACCGACACCGCCCCCGTGATGGAGGAGATCGCGTGAGCACCGTTCCCGGCGCCGCCCCGAAGCGCTCCCTATCGCTGCCGCTGCCCATCGGCCGCGACCAGCTGCAGGAGTACGCGCTGGTCGGCGTCGTCGTCCTGCTCCTGGTCGTCGGCGGGATCCTCGAGGACGCCTTCCTGACGTCGGACAACATGCTCAACGTCCTGCGCCAGGCGAGCGTCGTCGGCGTCCTGGCGATCGGCATGACCTTCGTCATCGCCACGGGCGGGATCGACCTCTCGGTCGGCTCGATGGTCGCCGCGGCGGCGGTGGCGGGCGGGCAGTTCGCCGACTCCGGCAGCCTCGCCTTCGTCCTCGGCGCGCTCGGGATGGGCGTGCTGCTCGGCGGGATCAACGCGGGGGCGATCGCCTACGGGCGCGTCGTCCCGTTCATCGCCACGCTCGCGATGTTCACGATGGCGCGCGGCCTCGCGCTGTGGATCGCCGACAAGTCGCCGATCTCCCTCTTCGGCCTGGAGGGCGTGCGCTGGTTCGGCAACGGCGAGGTCATCGGGATCCCGTCGGCCGCCATCGTCTTCCTCGCCGTGACCGTGCTCGCGTGGGTGCTGCTCAACCGCACGCGCTACGGGCGCTACGTCGTCGCGGCCGGCGGCAACCGCGAGGCCGCGCGCATCGCCGGCGTCAAGGTGCGCCGGATCGTCTTCAGCGTCTACGTGCTGAGCGGGATCTGCGCCGCGATCGCGGCGATCCTCGTCTCGGGCCGGCTCTCGAGCGCATCGCCGATCGTCGGCAACCTCTACGAGCTCGACGCCATCGCCGCCGTGGTGATCGGCGGCACGTCGCTGGCCGGGGGCCGGGCGACGATCGTCGGCACCTTCCTCGGCGTCATCACCTTCGCCCTCATCTTCAACCTGCTCACGCTGCTGGACCTCGCCACCGAGATCCAGCAGATCACCAAGGGCCTGATCATTCTCGCCGCGGTCCTCATCCAGCGGCGTGACCGGTGACCGGTCCCATGCACCACCCGTCCCTTCGGAGGAGGAGGACCATGTCCATCAAGCGATTCGTGCTGCCGCTGTTGGTGCTGCTCGCGCTCGGCATCGCCGCGTGCGGCGGCGATGACGACGAGGGCAGCAGCAGCTCGGCCCAGACCAACCAGGAGTCCGGCACCCCGGCGGCCGGAACCGAGGGCGGCAACCTCAAGATCGCCTTCAGCGCGCCCGGCGCCGATCACGGCTGGATGGCCGCGATCACGTCAAACGCGCGCGCCGAGGCCAAGAAGCTCGGCGACGTCGAGCTCATCGCCAGCGAGGGCGTGACCGACTCGGCAGCCCAGGCCGACCAGATCGAGACGCTCATCGCCCAGAAGCCCGATGCGCTCGTCGTGCTGCCCAACGAGGGCGAGGCGCTCACCCCGGTGGCCCAGAAGGCGACCGCGGCGGGCATCCCCGTCATCAACATCGACCGCGAGTTCACCACGCCGGGCGCCTACCGCGCGCTCATCACGGGCGACAACTACGGCATCGGCTGGCAGGCCGGCAACTACTTCGCCGACGAGCTGAAGTGCAAGGGCAACGTCGTCGAGATCCAGGGGATCGCCGGCATCTCGGTGACCACGGACCGTTCCAAGGGCTTCCGTGACGCCATCAAGCGCCGCTGCCAGAGCGGCATCAAGATCGTCGCCAGCCAGCCCGCCGACTTCGTGCCCGACAAGGGCCTGTCGGTGATGGAGAACATCCTCCAGGGACAGAAGAACATCGACGCCGTCTACACCCATGACGACGACATGGCCGAGGGCGTCGTCTCGGCGATCGAGAACGCCAACCGCCAGGACGAGATGTTCCTGACCGGCGCCGGCGGCTCGAAGAACGCCATGGAGCGCATCGAGGAGGGCGGGCTCTACCGCGCGACCTTCCTCTACAACCCGGTGATGTCGGCCTCCGCGATCCGGATGGCGCGGCTCATCGTTCGCAACCAGGGCTTCGACGAGCTGGCCGAGCCCGAGGTCCCGAGCAAGATCACCGTCCCGGCCACGACGGTCACGAAGGAGAACGTCGCCGACGTGAAGGACCTGGGCTTCTAGACCTCGGCTTCCAGGTACGGGAAGCCGAGAGGACGGCCCGCCGGGGACCGCACCCCGGCGGGCCGCGCCGTCCGCAGACAGGAGGAGAACGATGCCGCGTCCCGTCACCCTGTTCACCGGCCAGTGGGCCGACCTGCCGGTCGCCGATCTGGCCGCGCGATGCGCGGACTGGGGTTACGACGGGCTCGAGCTCGCGTGCTGGGGTGACCACTTCGACGTCGTCGCCGCGCTGTCCGACGACGCGTACGTCCGCGAGCACCGGGCGCTGCTCGAGTCCCACGGCCTGCACTGCTGGGCGATCGGCTCGCACCTCATCGGCCAGGCCGTGTGCGACCCGATCGACGCCCGCCACGCGCAGATCCTGCCGCCCGAGATCTGGGGCGACGGCGAGCCGGAGGGCGTCCGGCAGCGGGCCGCGGAGCGCATGAAGGACGTCGCGCGCGCCGCCGCGCGCTTCGGGGTGACCGTCGTCACCGGCTTCACCGGGTCGCCGATCTGGCACCTGCTCTACTCCTTCCCGCCCAACGACTTCGCCGAGATCGAGCGCGGCTACGAGGAGTTCGCCGAGCGCTGGGGCCCGATCATCGACGTCTTCGACGCCGAGGGCGTGCGCTTCGCGCTCGAGGTGCACCCGACCGAGATCGCCTACGACTTCGCGACCACCGAGAAGGCGCTGTCGGCCATCGGGCGCCGTGCGGGCTTCGGGATCAACTTCGATCCCAGCCACCTCGTGCCCCAGATGCTCGATCCGGCGGGGTACGTCGACAGGTTCGCCGACCGCATCTACCACGTCCACGTCAAGGACTCGCAGCGCCGCCTCGACGGGCGCCGCTCCATCCTCGCCAGCCATCTGAACTTCGGCGACCCGGGCCGCGGCTGGGACTTCGTGTCGCCCGGGCACGGCGACGTCGACTTCGGCGCGCTGCTGCGCGCGCTCAACCGCGCCGGCTACGCCGGCCCGCTGTCCATCGAGTGGGAGGACAGCGGCATGGACCGCGAGTGGGGCGCGCGCGAGGCGGCCGAGTTCGTGCGCCGCGCCGACTTCGCCCCCTCGACGATCGCCTTCGACGCGGCGTTCTCGCGCGAGGGCTGAAGCGCCGCTAGGACCCGGTCGTCGCCCGGCCCTTCTCGCCCGACCGCTCGCGCGTGAAGCGCTGGTCGCCCTCCTCGACGATGCCCGCCGCCTCCTGGAGGTCGGCCTCGATCTCCTCGAGGCTGCGGCCCTTCGTCTCCGTGACCATCGTCTTGACGAACAGCAGCGCGAGGCAGCCGATGACCGCGTAGCCGAGGAACACCGGCCCCGGCCCGAAGCTGTCGAGCGCGATCGGGAAGGTCTGGGAGACGAGGAAGTTCGCGCCCCAGTGCAGGAAGATGGCCACGCCCATCGCCGTCCCGCGGACGCTGAGCGGCAGCACCTCGGGGAGCATGACCCAGACCACGGGGCCCCAGGTCGCCGCGAACGAGGCGATGAAGCCGGCAAGGCACAGCAGCGTGATGATCGCCGCCGGGTCGCTCGGCGAATTCGGCTCGGGCAGCGCGAGCGAGGCGACCCCGAGGATCGTGAGGCTCGTGATCATCCCGAGCAGGCCGCCGATGAGCATCGGCTTGCGCCCGACGCGGTCCACGATCTTGATCGCGACCACGGTCATGATCACGTTGAGGACGCCGATCGCGATGTTCGCGTAGATCGCCGACGCATCGCTGTAGCCGACGTTGGTCAGCGTCGTCGGCGCGTAGTAGATGATCGTGTTGATCCCGATGAGCTGCTGGAAGACGGCCAGGCCGATGGCGACGATGAGCGCCGGGCGCACCCAGCGCGCGGCGAGCAGCTCGCGGACGCTGCCGCCGCCCTCCTGCTCCTCGACCTCCTTGATCTCGCGGATCTCCTGCTCGGGCTCGTCGCCGTCGCGCATCGCCTCGCAGGACGTCGCGCGCCTCGTCCTCGTCGCCGCTGGCGACGAGGTAGCGCGGCGTCTCGGGCATGAAGAACATGCCGACGAGCAGGATCAGCGACGGAACCACGGCGAAGGCGAACATCAGCCGCCAGTTCTCGGAGGAGGCGAGCGCCGCGTTGACCAGGAAGGCGGCGAGGATGCCGACGACGATCATCAGCTGGTTGAGCGAGCTGACGGCGCCGCGGATGTTCGTCGGTGCGACCTCGGACAGGTAGAGCGGGACGACGAGCGCGGCCGAGCCCACGGCGAGGCCGAGGACGAAGCGCGCGGCGAGCAGCGCGCCGACGCTCGGGGAGAGCGCGGCGCCGAGGGCGCCGACGGTGAACGCCACCGCCGCGATGATGATCAGGTTGCGGCGCCCGAGGCGGTCGGACAGGCGGCCCGCCGACGCGGCGCCGACCATCGCCCCGAGGAGCAGGAAGGAGACGATCGCCCCTTCCATGAACGGCGACACCTCGAAGTCCTGCTTGATGAACAGGATGGCGCCGGAGATGACGCCGGTGTCGTAGCCGAACAGGAGGCCGCCGAGGGCCCCGAAGAAGTAGATCCGACCGCTCGACAGCTTCACGATGCTCCTCCTCCTCTGGACGACCGGAGCTTTCCCGCTCCGCGCCGGGCGCAATCCGTGAGACGTGGCAGGATCCGGCGGTGCGCTCCCGGCTGGCCGAGGTCTTCCCGCTCGTGCTGGCCGTCGTCGTGCCGCTCGCTGGGCTGCTGCTCGCCCTCCAGCACCTGGCCACCGGCGACCGCCGCCAGGCCGGGCGGATCGGGGCGGCAACCGCGCTCGGCGCGTGCCTGTACGCACTGATCTTCCTCGGCTGAGCGCGTGGACGCCCTGCTGACCGCCGCGTGTCAGCCGCGCGGCGTTCCGGGGTAGCCGACGGGCATGGCGCTCACCTCCATCCACCGGGCCGAGGTCGTCCTGCGCATCAACGGCGAGGACCACCGGCTCATGCTCGACACCCGGGCGACCGTGCTCGACGTGCTGCGCGAGCACCTCGACCTGACCGGCGCGAAGAAGGGCTGCGACCACGGCCAGTGCGGCGCGTGCACGGTGCTCGCCGGCGGTCGCCGCGTCAACGCCTGCCTGCTGCTCGCCGTGGCCCAGGAGGGCGTCGAGATCACGACGATCGAGGGCCTGGCCGACGGCGAGGACCTGCACCCGATGCAGTCCGCGTTCATCGAGCACGACGCCTTCCAGTGCGGCTACTGCACGCCCGGCCAGATCTGCTCGGCGGTCGGCATGCTCGACGAGCTGCGCCGCGGCTGGCCGAGCGTCGTCACGCCCGACATGGCCGGCGACCCGGTGCTCGACGACGACGAGATCCGCGAGCGCATGAGCGGGAACCTGTGCCGCTGCGGCGCCTACGCGAACATCGTCCCGGCGATCGAGGAGGCGGGCCGATGAGGCCGTTCGCCTACGAGCGCGCGGCCGATCCTGCCGCCGCCATCGCCGCCCACGGCGCCGGCACGATGTACCTCGGCGGCGGTACGAACCTCGTCGACCTGATGAAGCTCGGCGTCGAGACACCCGCGCGGCTCGTCGACGTCTCGCACCTCGCGCTCGACGGCGTCGAGGAGCTCGCCGATGGCGGCGTGCGGATCGGCGCCGCCGTGCGCAACAGCGACCTGGCCGCCCACCGCCTCGTGCGTGAGCGCTACCCGCTGCTCTCCGAGGCGCTGCTGTCCGGCGCCTCGGGGCAGCTGCGCAACGTGGCCACGATCGCGGGCAACCTGCTGCAGCGCACGCGTTGCGCCTACTTCCAGGACGTCTCCAAGCCGTGCAACAAGCGCCGCCCCGGCTCGGGCTGCCCGGCGATCGAGGGCGACCACCGCAACCTCGCCGTGCTCGGCCACTCGCACGCGTGCGTGGCCACGCATCCCTCGGACATGGCCGTCGCGATGGCGGCCACCGGCGCACAGGTGCACGTCACCGGCCCGTCCGGGGAGCGCACGATCGCGATCCCCGGGCTGCACCGCCTGCCCGGCGACGAGCCGCAGCGCGACACCGTGCTCGAGGACGGCGAGCTCATCACCGCCGTCGACCTGCCGGCGCTGCCGTTCGCGAGGCGCTCGCGCTATCGCAAGGTGCGCGACCGCGCGTCCTACGCCTTCGCCGTCGTGTCGATCGCCGCCGCCGTCGACGTCGAGGGCGGGACCGTGCGCGAGGCGCGGATCGCCTTCGGAGGGCTCGCGCACGCGCCGTGGCGCGCCGAGCGCGCCGAGGAGGCCCTGCGCGGCGCGGCCGCGACCGAGGCGAGCTACGCGGCCGCGGCCGACGCCGAGCTCGAGGCCGCCCGGCCGCTGCGCGACAACGCCTTCAAGGTCTCGCTGGCGCGAAACCTGCTCGTCCGCACGCTCACCGATCTCGCCGAGGAGGCCTGATGGCCACCGTCGCCACCCCGTCCATCGGCGCGCCGCTGACGCGCGTCGAGGGCCGCGAGAAGGTCACCGGCCAGGCGCGCTATGCCTTCGAGCACAACGTCGAGGGCGCCGCCTATGCGTGGGTCGTCGGGTCGGCGATCGCCAAGGGCGAGGTGCGCGCCGTGGACGCCACGCGCGCCCGCGAGCTGCCCGGGGTCGTCGGCGTGCTGTGGCACGGCAACGCGCCGCGGCTGGCCTCGCTCGACGACGCCGAGCTCGCCGTCCTGCAGTCGGCCACGGTCAGCTACCGCGGCCAGATCGTCGCGCTGATCGTCGCCGACGCGCTCGAGACCGCGCGCGAGGCCGCCGGCCTGCTCGACGTCGAGTACGAGGCGGCCGAGCACGACGTGCAGCTGCGCTCCGACCACCCGTCGCTGTACGCGCCCCCGAAGGTCAACCCGGCCTTCGACACCGACACCGACGAGGGCGACGTGGACGGCGCGCTGGCCGGCGCCGCGGTCACCGTCGACGCGACCTACACGACGCCGGCGCAGCACAACAACCCGATGGAGCCGCACGCCACGGTGGCGGTCTGGACCGACGGCGACCTGACGGTGTACGAGTCGACGCAGGGCGCGGTCCAGGCGCGCGACACGATCGCCAAGGTCTTCGGCCTGCCGGCCGTGCGGGTTCGGGTCGTCTCGCCGCACGTCGGCGGCGGCTTCGGCTCCAAGGGCCTGCCGCGGCCGAACGTGATCGCCGCCGCGCTCGCCGCCAAGCACGTCGAGCGGCCGGTCAAGCTCGCCGTGACGCGCCAGGACATGTTCGTCTTCACCGGCTACCGCACGCCCACGATCCAGCGGCTGCGCCTCGGCGCCGAGGCCGACGGGCGCCTCACGGCGCTGGCCCACGAGGTCGTCGAGCAGACCTCGGCGATCAAGGAGTTCGCCGAGCAGACGGCGGTCGCCTCGCGGATGATGTACGCGACGCCCAACCGGCGCACGCGCCACCGCCTCGCGAGCCTCAACGTGCCCACGCCGTCGTGGATGCGCGCGCCGGGCGAGACGCCCGGCATGTACGCGCTCGAGTGCGCGATGGACGAGCTCGCGATCGCGTGCGGGCTGGACCCGATCGAGCTGCGCGCGCGCAACGAGCCGGAGACGGACCCGGAGACCGGCCTGCCGTTCAGCTCGCGCAACCTCGTCGCCTGCCTGCGTGAGGGCGCGGAGCGCTTCGGCTGGGGCGGCCGCGACCCGGCGCCGGGCGTGCGCCGCGACGAGCGCTGGCTCGTCGGCACGGGCGTCGCCGCGTCGACCTACCCGGCCAGGCGCGCCCCCTCCTCGGCCTTCGCGCGGGCGCTCCCGGACGGGTCCTACGTCGTCGGGATCGGCGCCGCCGACATCGGGACGGGCGCCCGCACCGTGCTCACGCAGATCGCCGCCGACGCCCTCGAGACCGGGATCGACCGCGTCCGCGTGGAGATCGGCGACAGCTCGCTGCCGAGGGCGATGCTCGCCGGCGGCTCGATGGGCACCGCGTCGTGGGGCTCGGCGATCTTCAAGGCGGCGGGTGCGCTGCGCGCCGCGCTCGCCGAGTCGGGCGGCGAGATCCCGCCCGAGGGCATCGAGGCGAGCGCCTCGACGGCCGACGACATCAAGGCCCAGGAGGCCCTGTCACGCCACGGCTACGGCGCGCAGTTCGCCGAGGTCCGCGTCGACGCCGACACCGGTGAGGTACGCGTGCCGCGCCTGCTCGGCGTGTTCGCCGTCGGGCGCATCATCAACCCGATCACCGCGCGCTCGCAGCTGATCGGCGGCATGACCATGGGCCTGTCGATGGCGCTGCACGAGGAGAGCACGATCGACCGCGAGTTCGGCGACTACGTCAACCACGACCTCGCGCAGTACCACGTCGCCGCGTGTGCCGACGTGCTGGACGTGGAGGCGACCTGGCTCGACGAGGACGACCCGCACCTCAACCCCATGGGGGCGAAGGGCATCGGCGAGATCGGGATCGTCGGGACGGCCGCGGCGGTCGCCAACGCCGTCCACCACGCGACGGGCAGACGCGTGCGCGACCTGCCGCTGCGCCTCGACAGGGTGCTGGTCGTCTGATCGTCAGCCCGCGAAGTCGGCGGTGACCGTCGCGCCCGCGCCGCCCACGGGTGCGCCGGGCGCAACTCCGACGCCGACCGCCGAGAAGCCGCCGTCGAGGATGATCTCGCGGTGGGGCGGCGACGCCATCCACGCGGCCACGAGCGCGGCCGGCGAGGCGAGGCTGCCCGAGCCCCATCCGATCGTCTCGCCCGCGCGGCCGGCGGCGCGGAAGCCGACGCGCTTCAGGCGCGAGCCGAGGGTGCTGCCGCTCGGCGACACGTGGTCGAAGAAGCCCTGGTCGACCATCGCCCGCGAGTAGCGCTTGGCGGCGAGTGCGAGTCCCTCGTCGTGACGCACCGCGGACAGGCCGCGCTTGGTGCGCTCCTGGTTGAGCTCGCAGCGCACGGCGCGCGCATGACGCGACGCGCTGTCCGCGCTCGGCGGGCCCATCGACTCGCAGGCGAGCGCCCCCGCGGCCGGCAGCATCGTCGCCACCGAGGCGACGAGCGCGAACAGGAATACGCGTCCGCGCGAGGTACGCGAGGACGCGTCGAATACACGACGACGAATCGACGAGGACACGACGGCTACAACCCCCTCTGTGGTGCCTACGGGGTTAGCTGTCGGGCTCGCGCGAAAGGGCCGCGCTACACCGGGCTACGCCGGCGATTCGCCCCCGACCACCGAGGTGGTCCGTGGGTCCCCCGCCCCCCACCGGTAGGGCCGGCTGGGGTTCGGCTGGTTCAACGACCGCGGGGACAATAGCCGGTTTTGCTCGCGATGGCGCGAAGGAAAGCCATAACTACGACACGCGCAAATGGAGTGACGCTGTTCGCCTGAAAACGCCGCTTATCGGTCCATCGGAGCGGGTTCGGCTGCCGGCTCGCGCGTGAAGCGCGGCTCGTCCTCGCCGAGACCCGGGACCTGCGCGGCGACCTTCTGCACGGCCTCCTCGGCCCTGGCCGACGCCTTCTCGTCCGTCGCCAGATAGGAGCCGGCGATCCCGGCGCCGAGCTGCAGGAGCGCCCACGCCGGGCCCTTCATGCGCGGGAACAGCGCGGCGTCGACCGACGGCTTGCCGGGGCCGGTGTCGGTGAGGGCCACGAGCGCCGCGATGACGACGGCGTTGTACTCCCAGCCGCCGCTGGTGACCCACGGGCCGTTGCTGCCGTGGACCTTGCGGATCGCGGTGACCATCGTCGCCGTCAGGCCCGCGCCGGCCAGCGGCGTGAGCGCGCCGAGGGTGATGAGCGCGCCGCCGACCGTCTCGGCCGTGCCCGCCGCCGTCGCGTGGCGGGTGCCCGGCCTGAGCCCGAGCGACTCGAAGAACCCGGCCGTGCCCTCGCGGCCGTGGCCGCCGAACCAGCCGAACAGCTTCTGCGTCCCGTGGCCCACGAAGAGGGGGCCGATGACGCCGCGCAGGACCAGGGAGCCGAGTCTCATGGGTGCCTCCGTCGAAGGTCGATACGGAGGTGTAGCCGCCACCGGGGCGGCCCAAACGCGCGTCAGGCGGCGGGGCGCTCGGCGGCGGCGCCCGCGGCGCGGTGCACGACCGCCTCGTGCACGGGCGGGCGCGCCGTGTACCAGTAGGTGAAGCGCAGCACCGTGCAGTCCGCCGGCAGACCGGCGAGCGCGCGGGTCAGGCGGCGGCTCAGCGAGCCCTCGTCGCCGTCGATCAGCCTCAGGACCTCCATGGCTGCACGGTAGGGCGCGCGGCCTCGCCCGGCACGCGATTTCCTCCTCCGGTCCAGCGGGTCCCGACCGGCGGTCGACCGGCCGGGAGATGGGGTAGAAGCGGGCGGTGTCCTCACGGCGCTCCCTGCTGCCGGTCGTCGGCGGCCTCGTGCTCGTCATGCTGCTCGCCGCGCTGGACCAGACGATCGTCTCCACCGCGCTGCCGACGATCGTCAGCGAGCTGGGCGGGCTCGAGCACCTGTCGTGGGTGGTCACCGCCTACCTGCTCGCGATCACCGCGGTCACCGCGCTGTACGGCAAGCTCGGCGACCTCTTCGGGCGCAAGATCGTCCTGCAGGGCGCGCTCGTCCTGTTCCTGATCGGCTCGGCGCTGTGCGGCCTGGCCCAGGACATGACCCAGCTGATCGCCTTCCGGGCCGTCCAGGGCCTCGGCGGCGGCGGCCTCATCGTCTCGGCCCAGGCCGCGATCGGCGACGTCGTCTCGCCGCGCGAGCGCGGGAAGTACACCGGCATCTTCGGCGCCGTGTTCGGCGTGGCGAGCGTGGCCGGGCCGCTCATCGGCGGCTTCTTCACGAGCCACCTGTCGTGGCGCTGGATCTTCTACATCAACGTGCCGCTCGGGCTGCTCGCCCTGGCCGTGCTCGCCGTCGCGCTGCCGTCCAAGAGCGAGCGCGTCGCGCACGCGATCGACTACGCGGGCACGGTCCTGCTCGCCGCCGGGCTCAGCGCGCTCGTGCTGCTCACGACGCTCGGCGGGACCTCGTACGACTGGAGCTCGCCGGTCATCGTCGCCCTCGGCATCGGCGCCGTCGCCGCGCTCGTCGCCTTCGTGGCCGTCGAGCGCCGCGCCGCCGAGCCGATCCTGCCGCCCGAGCTGTTCCGCAACCGCGTCTTCGCGGTGACGAGCGCGGTCGGCCTCGTCGTCGGCTTCGCCCTGTTCGGCGCGCTCACCTACCTGCCGCTGTTCCAGCAGATCGTGCGCGGCGACAGCCCGACCGAGTCGGGCCTGCAGCTGCTGCCGGTCATGGCCGGCGTGCTCATCGCCTCGATCGGCTCGGGGCAGGCGATCACGCGCACCGGCCGCTACCGCTACTGGCCGATCGCCGGCACCGCGGTGGCGACCTTCGGGCTGCTCATGCTCAGCCGGCTGGACCGCGACACCTCGACGGTGGCCGCGTCGGCGGAGATGTTCCTCCTCGGCCTCGGGCTCGGGATGACCATGCAGGTGCTCGTGCTCGCCGTGCAGAACGCCGTCCCCTACGAGCAGCTCGGCGTGGCCACGTCGGGCGCGACGCTGTTCCGCTCGATCGGCGGCTCGCTCGGCACGGCGGTGCTCGGGGCCGTGTTCGCCAACCGCCTGGGCGACATCCTCGCCGCCGACCTGCCCGGCGGCGCGAGCGAGGTGTCGGCCGACGTCGGGTCGCTCGATCCGTCCACGCTGCCCCGGCTGCCCGCGCCCGTGCGCGAGGCCTACCTGTCGGCGTTCACCGATGCGCTCGACCTGGTCTTCCTCGTCGCCGCCGTGGTCATGGCCGTCGCCTTCCTGCTCACGTGGCTGCTCGAGGAGCGCCCGCTGCGCACGACCGTGGCCACGTCGGGCCTCGGCGAGGCGTTCGCCACGCCGCATGACACCGACTCGGTGCGCGAGGTCACGCGCGAGGTCGGCGTCCTCGTGGGCCGCGAGGGCGCAGTCGACTTCCTGCGGCGCGTGACGGCACGGGCGGGGCTGGATCTGCCGCCCGAGGGGAGCTGGCTGCTCGTCCGCGCCGCCAGCGACGGGGCGGTCGACGTGCCGACGCTCGCCGCCGCCCACGGCGTCGAGCTCGACCGCCTGCGCTCGGCCTGCCGGGACCTGCACGGCCAGGACCTGCTGACCGGCGGGCCGGACGGCACGACCGGGCTCACGGCGAGCGGCGCGGTGGCGGTCGACGCGCTCGCGGGCGCGCGCGTGGCCGCGCTCGAGGACCTCGCCGCGGGGTGGTCGCCGGGCGAGCACCCCGAGCTCGCGCGCGAGCTCGACCGCCTCGCCGACGACATCGCGCGCCAGGCGCCCGGCGCAGCCTAGACGCGCGCGCTCGCGGGCACGAGCATGCGCACGGCGACGGGCGCGAGCAGCACCATCACGAGCACGCGCAGGCCCTGCACGGCGATGATGAACGTCGTGTTCGCGCCCGCCCCGAAGGCGACGGCGAGCACGGCGTAGAGCCCGCCCGGCGTGGTGGCCAGGTAGGCGTCGAGCAGCGTCGCCGAGGTCGTCAGGTGAAGCAGGACGGCGATCCCGAAGCAGGCGACGATCAGCCCGGCGATGCACGCCACGACCGGCAGCAGCAGGCGGCCGGCGAGGCGCACGGCCGCGACGGTGAAGCGCAGCCCGATGCGCAGCCCGAGGACCGTGAAGGCGATCTCGCGCAGCAGGTCGAGGACGGCGAGATCGCCGGCGACCCCGGAGATCGCCAGCGCGCCGGTGAGGATCATCGGGCCCAGCAGCGTGGCGGCGGGCAGGCGCACGAGGCGCCCCGCGAGCAGCCCGGCGGCGGCGAGTGCCAGCGTCACGACCCATCCCGACGCGTCGCCCACGGCGAGGCTCGCGTCCCCCGCGGCGACACCGCCGACGTCGTGCCCCGGGAAGGCGAGCGCCACCAGGACGGGCGTCATGAGCACGACGAGCAGCACGCGCGCGTACTGCATGAACGCCACGAGGCGGTCGTCGCCGCCGAGGTCGTCGGCCATCCCGACGATCCCGGACGCGCCGCCCGCGACCATGCCCAGCGCGGCCGTGCGCGTGTCGGCCGGCGTCCAGCGCGCGAGGGCGACGCCGGCGGCGAGGCTGATGACGAGCGTGCCGAGGCTGGCCAGGGCGACCGGGAGCCACGCGTCGCCGATCGCCGACAGCGCGCTCGACTGCAGGTAGGCGCCGAGCGTCACGCCGGTCACCGCCTGGGCGGCCGCGAAGAGCGGATCCGAGACGGTCAGGCGGTCGGGCCGGCGGCGACGCCCACGGCGCCCCTGCTCGCATGCGGCGAGTCTAGGGCTGCGCCGCTACCGTTCCTCGCTCCCCCACCGGCCTCCGAGGACCCCAGATGACCGATCTCTCCCCCCGCCCCCAGCGCACGCCGTCCCGCCGCAGCCGCGAGGACCGCGCCTACAAGCTCGTGCTGGCCGGCGGCGCCGCCGGCGTGGTCGCCGTCGTCGGCCTCGTGCTCGCGATCGTCGGGGTCATCGGCTTCGGCATCCCGGTGATCGCGGCGATCGTCGCCGCCGTGTGCGCGGTGCTCTTCCGCCGCATCGTGTCGACCTGAGCGACCCGCTCAGCCAGCCGCACGCAGGGTTGCGACGGCCCTACAACGACGCCGCCGCGCCCGGTGCGGGCGCGGCGGCGACGGCGAGAGAGGACCGGAGCCGGTTACGCGGCCTCGGGCACGGCCTGGCCCGAGAAGCGCGCGGCGTAGGCGGGGCGGATCAGCGTGGCGGCGGCGACGGCGCCGGCGAACGCCACGCCCGCGCTCACCCACAGCGCGGTGTGCAGGCCGTCGACGAACTCCAGCGGCGAGCCCCCGCCGAGGATCCCCTCGGCCGGGATCATGGCCCCGAGGGCGGCGACGCCGACTGCGATGCCGGCCTGGCGGAACGTGTCGTTGACGCCCGCGGCCAGGCCGCTCTGCTCGATCGGCGCCGAGCCGAGCGCGACGGCGGTGAGCGCCGGGTTGAACAGGCCGCAGCCGATGCCGGCGATGATCTCGCCGGGCAGGATCGCGGTCCAGCTCGAGCCCACGTCGGCCATCGTCATCAGCGCCATGCCCGCGGCGACGAGCGCCAGGCCGCCGCCGATCATCACCTGGGGCGGCACCTTCTCGCCCAGCGAGGCGGTCGCGCCCGAGACGATGAAGATGATCACCGTGGCGGGCAGGTACGCCAGCCCGGCCTCGATCGCCGACAGCCCGAGCACGAGCTGCAGGTACAGCGTCAGGTACAGGAAGATCGCGAAGAACGTGGCCGAGATGGCCGCGGCCGCGATCTGCGCACCGGTGAACGAGGGGTTGCGGAACAGCGTCAGCGGCAGCATCGGCTCACGGACGCGGCTCTCGATGCCGACGAAGGCGATCAGCAGCGCGGCGGCGGCGGCCAGCTCGACGACGATCGTCGTGCTGCCCCAGCCCTCCTCGTTGCCGCGCAGGAGCGCGAGCACGAGCAGGAACAGGCCAGAGGCGAGCGTGGCCTGGCCGAGCCAGTCCACGCGCGGGGCGCGCGGGTCGCGCGACTCGCTGACCTGCGAGCGCGTGATGACCAGGCAGGCGATGCCGATCGGCAGGTTGATGAGGAAGATCCACTGCCAGCCGAGGCCGGAGGTCAGCGCGCCGCCGACGGCCGGGCCGATGGCGAACGTGCCGCCGATGGTCGCGCCGTAGGCGGCGAGCGCGCCGGCGCGCTCGCGCTGGCCGGGGAACGCCTGCGCGAGCAGGGCGAGCGAGACGGCGAACATGATCGCCGCGCCGATGCCCTGGACGGCGCGGGCGACGTCGAGGAAGACGATGTCGGTCGCCGCGGCGCACGCGGCCGAGGCGACGGTGAAGACGGCGAGGCCGATGGTGAACAGGCGCTTGCGACCGAAGCGATCGGCCAGCGAGCCCGCCGTGAGCACCACCGCGGCCAGGGCGAGGGTGTACGCGTCGATGACCCACTGCAGGCCGGACAGCCCGGCTCCGAGGTCATCGGCGATCTTCGAGAGTGCGGTGTTGACGACCGCGATGTCCAGCATGAGCATCGCGGTGGCCACACAGACCACGACGAGCGTCCAGCGCTTGGGATTCAATGTGTTCTCCTGCTCGAGTGCGCCGTCGAGGATCGCCGCAGGGGCGAATCGCAGATAGGGGGGCTAACCACACGCGGGCGGTCGTGAGGCCTCCCGAAGCGCGGGGCGAGTCAGCGCGAGGCGGCCGCCGCCTCCCGCGCCCGCGCCTCGCGCAGCGCGCGCCGCCGCGGGCGCTTGACGCGCAGCTCCTCGGCGAGGAAGTAGGAGCCGAAGACGATCGTCATCGCCACTGCCTGGGCCGAGAGCGACTCCCACGTCGGGAAGACGCCCAGCCACGTGCCCGCCCAGTAGGGGAGCTCCACGTCGATCGGCGTGATCGGCAGCCAGCCGATGCCCTGCAGCGTACGGACCGTCGTGCCGACCATGACGAGCAGCACGAAGGCGAGCAGCACGCCGGTGGCGATCAGCATCCGCTTGTAGGGCAGCTTGCGCTGGAGCTTGAACGTGATCACCGCGACGACGCCGGTCAGCGCGAGGCCGAGCAGCGCGCCCTCGACCACCGTCGCGGCATCCGTGGCGAGCTCGAGGGACTGCAGGAACAGGACCGTCTCGAAGCCCTCGCGGTAGACGCTGGTCAGCCCGAGGAGCCCGAAGCCGAGCACCTGCGCCGAGAAGAAGCCGGCGCGGGCCCCGTCGTCGACCTCGCCGATCAGGCGCTTGCGGCGGCGATGGAACTTGCGGATGTGCTCGGTCCAGTAGACCTTGTGGAAGAACCAGTTCATCACCAGCAGGAGCACGGCGATCGCCACGAGGCCGACCACCGCCTCGAGGCGCTCGCCGTAGCGCGTGAGCGACGAGAGCACGATCTGCGCGATGAACCAGGTGATGAGCGAGGCGACGAGCCCGAAGGCGGCGCCGATCATCACCGGGCGCCGCCGGCCGGCCAGCCCGCCGATCATCGAGGCGGTGATGGCGGCGAGGATGAGCACCGCCTCGAGGCCCTCGCGGAAGACGAGGATCGCCGCGTTGGTGACCACGGTCAGTCGGCTCTCGCCCTCGCCGAGCGTCGCGCGCGCGTTGCGCAGGCTCTCGTCGAGGGCCAGGCGCGTCTCGCGGAAGGCCTCCCGGTCGCCGCGGCCGGCGATCAGCTCGGCCAGCCCCTGGTGCCCGCGCGCGCCGAACCAGATCAGGCCCTCGATGTCGAAGGCGAGGCCCGGGTCGAACGAGCGCAGCTTGAGCTCGGGGCCGAACTCGACGAACGCGTAGGCCGACAGCCGCGCCTGCTCGGCGAGCCGCCACTGGCCGCTCGACACGGCGGCGTCGAGCTGGTCGAGCGTCACGTCGATGAGGTCGAAGTCGGCGTCGTCGGTGCGCTTGCGCCACGCCGCCGGGGAGGCCTGGTCGAGCGCGTCGGTGGCCTGCTCGACCTCGCGCTCCACGACGGCGTGCGGCGTCGCGCGGCCGGTCCGCTGGGCGGTCGCGAGCTGCGTCTTGAGGCGGCCGAGGCGTGTCTCGACGAGCTCCGCCCGCGCGCGGTCGCGGCGCGCCAGCTTGCCCTTGAGGTCGGCGAACGCGGCCGCGGCGCCGTCGCGGAAGCCGACCGCCTCGGCGATCTCGAAGTCGAGCGTGACGCGGTCGCCCTTGACGCCGCGGCCGTACTCGACGGGCACGAGGTCGAGGAAGCGCAGCAGCTGCTGGGCGCGGCGCGCCTCCTCCTGGTCGGTGAACGGCGCGGCCACGAAGCCGTCGAGCGCGCGGTCGACGGAGCGCCGGGCGCGCGCCAGCGAGGCCGCGTCGCCGCCGCGGGCGGCCGCCGCGTAGGCGGCGAAGGCCGCGTCGGCGCGGCGCAGGGCGGCGGCGCCGAGGTCCTCGCGGTAGCGGTCGCGCAGGATGCGCCAGTAGCCCGCGGCCTGCGCGCTCGCCTCGGCCGTGCGCGGGCGGAAGCGCTTCTCGGCGGCCTCGGCGGCATCGTCGAGCAGCTCGCGCAGCTTGGCCTGGTAGGTGTCGAGCAGGTCCTTGGCGACAGCCAGGCGGGCGGTCCTGGGACGCACCCGGCGAGCCGCGAGGCCGTCGACGGCGAGCGTCGCGTCGACGCCCGGGCGCGTGAAGCGCGTCGCCGTGCGGAAGTCGCGCAGCAGGAGCCAGTCGGAGGCGGCACGCGCGTCGCCGCGCCCGGCCGCATCCATGGCCGCGTGCGCGCCGGCCTCGAGCAGCGCGGCGTAGGCCGTGCCGCGCGCGGCAGCGAGCGCGACCGGGTCCTTCGCGCGCGCCGCCGCGCCGGCGTCGCGCAGGGCCGCGCGCACGTGCCGCGCGGCGCCCGGGTCGGCGGCGGCCAGTCCGCCGGCGAGCGCGCGACCGGCCGCCCGCCGCGCCGAGCGCACGGCCGCGGCAGCGTCGCCGCGGTCGCCGAACAGGGCGGCGTCCTGGGCGTCGAACAGCAGCTCGTGGGCACGCGTCGCCTGCTGCCAGGCGGGGGCGTCCGCCGCCGCGGCGGGCGCCGCGGCGGCGAGGGTTGCGACGAGCGCCGTCGCGACGACGAGCGCGCGGCGCACGCCGGCGATCAGGCCTCGACCTCGACGTTCAGCTTCGCCGCGGCCTGCGAGACCTGGCCCGCGATCGCCTCGGCGCGCGACTGCGCCTCGCTGCCGAACGCGTCGGCCTGCTCGGCCGTGAACTGCTCGCCGCCCTGCTCGCGGTCGCGCAGACCGGCCGCGAACTCGCGCAGCCGGGCGAGGCTGCGCCCGGTCTGCTCGGCCTGGCCGCCGGAGGCGTCGGCCACCTGGGGCCGGATGCCGTCGTAGACGAGGACGAGGCCGGACAGGATGTCCGTGATGTCCGACAGGCGCGAGGTGCCGACGAAGCTCGCCTCGCTCGCCTCCGAGCCGGCCACGAAGCGACTGTTCTTCCAGGCGCCGAAGTACTCGCTCATCGTCGGCGTCATGACCACGAGCGCGGTGAAGACGTCGGAGGGGTTCGGCGTCCACTTGCGCGACGCCGCGTCGAGCTCCTTGGCGTACTTGGCGAAGTCGCGTCCGGCGGCCACGAGGTGGTTGGCCTCGGGCAGCGCCTCGGCGAACTCGACCTTGCCGTCGCCGTCGAGGTCGGCCTCGACCCCCTTGGCCGCGAACTTCTCCTCCGTGCCCCACAGCGCGGTCTCGGTCAGGAAGAAGAAGTTGCCGGGGCGCTTCTCGACCTTGCCATCGGGACGCTTGAGGTCGAACGGCACGGCGCTCTCGGGGTCGTCGGCGGCCGACGAGCCGGCGTCGAGGATCACGTCGTAGTCGGCGAGCTCGGGGACCCCCGCGACGACGCCCTCGGCCTGCTCGTACTGCGGGTTGGCCTGTCGCCAGGTCTCCTGCATGCCCTTGACGAGCTCGGCGACCTCCGCGCGGTGCTCGCTCAGGAGCGCGTCGTAGTCGAAGTTCTCGGACTTGGCGAGGTCGTAGTACTGCTGCGTCTGCGACGCGAGCTGCGACGTCGTCTGGGACAGCGGTCCGGTGTGCTGCAGCAGGTACTGCTTGATCTCGGCGTACTGCTGCGGCTTGGCCGCGTCGGTCTTCGTCGCGCTCTCCGAGCCCGCGTCGTCGTCGCCGCCACACGCGGCGAGGCCGAGGGTCAGTGCGACGGTAAGCGTGAGCGCGGCCTGCCGTCGGACGGCCGTCATGGTCTTCATGGACACTCCTGGTTGCGAACCCAGCCCCGGGCGGGCCACCGCGGGGCCGCGTTAGGCTACCCGAATACGGGCGGCGCAGGTCCAAGCCAGGCGTCAGCGAACGGACGTCAGGCGGGGGCCGCCGGATGCCGTCCGAGGACGAGGAGCGCGGCGGCGCCAACCACGGCGAGACAGCCCGCGACGACGCCCGGCCACTGCCAGCGCTCCCAGAACACCCCGGGCAGCCACGCGCCGAGCGCGCCGCTGGCGTAGTACACGCTGAAGTACATCGCGCTGGCCACGCCGCGATCGGTCGTCGTCGACGTCGCCGTGCCGAGCTGCGCCGCCGTCACGCCGCAGAACATCGCGCCCGCGAGCAGCGCCAGCCCGGGCAGCAGGGTGAACGGCGTGTCGGGCAGCGACAGCGCGATCCCGGCGGCTCCGAAGCCGAGCGCCGCGAGCACGACCGTGCGCCAGCCGACACGGTCGGCGATCGTGCCCGCCATCGGCCCGAGGCTGCCCATCCCCCAGAGCAGGAAGATCAGGCTCCCCGCGGCCTGGCTCCAGCCGAACGGCGGGCCCTCGACACGGAACGTGACGAACGAGAAGACGCCGACGAATGCGAAGAACAGCGCGCTGGCGGCGGCCGTCGCGTGCTGCAGACCGCGGTTGCGCGCGAGGCGCCGGATCGCGTCCCAGCGCGGCGAGACCATCGGGCGCTCCGGCCCCTGCGGCAGCGTGCGGGCCATGATCACCGCGCCCGCGGCGGGCGCCAGGGCGAGCGCGCCGACCGGCCAGCGCCAGCCCGTGACCGTCGTGGCCAGCGCGACGCCGACGCGGCCGATGAGACCGCCGACGACGAGCGCGCTGATGTAGAGCCCCATCGCCCGGCCGCCCATCGTCGGTCCGAAGACCTCCACGACGTACGGCGCGCCGACGGTGAGCAGGCCGGGCATGCACAGCCCCTGCAGCGCGCGGCACGCGAGCAGCACGTCGAAGCTCGGCGCCAGGGCGGCCGCGAGCGTCGGCACGGCGAGCAGCGCGCTGGCGAGCACGAGCGTGTTCTTGCGCCCCCACCGGTCCGACAGCGGCCCCCAGATCCAGCCGCCGACGGCGAGCACGACGATGACGACGGACACGGTCAGCCCGGCCTGCGAGGCGCTCACGTCGAACTCGCGCGAGAGCTCGGGCAGGATCGCCTGTGTGGCGTACATGACGGCGAACATGCCGGCCGCGCCGAGCATGAAGCCGGCGAGCGCGAGGCGCGACCGAGCCATCACCGGATGGTGACAGCGGTGTCAGCATTCCGTGAACCTGACCGCTCGGACGGCGCTGCGAGGTCGCCCACCGCGTACGCTGGGCGACGAGGATGATCGACCGGGTCGAGTCCGCACTGCGCACGGCGGCGCACGCGGGCGAGCTGATCGCCGAGCAGACCGCACGGGTCCAACCCGGTTGGCTCGTGCTGGGCACGCTGCTGTACCTCGTCGCCCAGTGCGTCCGTACGCGCGGCTGGTACACGATCCTGCGCGCCGCCTATCCCGAGGCCACCGACCTGCGCGCCCGCGACGTGATGCGCGCGTACCTGGCCGGCGCCGGGCTCAACGCGATCGTCCCGGCCCGCGGCGGCGACATCGTCAAGCTCGCGCTCGTCCACCGCCGCGCGCCCGGCTCGAGCTACGCCACGCTGGCCGCCACGTTCGTGCCCGAGACGCTCTTCGAGACGCTCTGCGGCACCGCGCTCGTGGCCTGGGCGCTGGCCAACGGGTGGCTGCCGATCCCGCCCGGCGCGGGCGACCTGCCCGCGCTCGACGTCTCGCTCATCGTCCATCACCCGATCCTGTCGTCGATCGGCGCGATCGCCCTGACCGGCGTCGCCTTCCTGCTCGTTCGCCACCTCGGCGCGCGGCTGCGCCGCGGCCTGGCGATCCTGTCCACGCCGCGCCTGTTCATCACCGGCGTGGCGAGCTGGCAGGCGCTCGCGCGGCTCATCCGCCTGGGCTCGCTCGCCGCGCTGATGGCGGCCTTCGGGCTTCCCGTGACGCTCGCCACCGTGCTGCTGGTGATGGCCGCGCAGGGCGGCGGGCGGCTCCTGCCGCTCGCCCCGGCGAGCGCCGGCCTGCGGCTGGCGATGCTCTCCTACGGCTTCGTCGAGGCCACGGGCGAGTCCGTCGACATCGCGGCGATCACCGCCTTCACCGTCGGCGTCGGCGTGATGATGGGCGCCGCGAGCCTCGTCGTCACGGCGATCGTCCTCCCGCAGGAGCTCGGGACCCGCTCGCCGGCCCGCGCCGTGGCCGCCGCCCGCAAGGCGCTGCTGCCGCGGCCGCCCGCCACGCCGGCGTCGCCCGGCGAGTCGGCCGGCTGAGCGTTACTTGATGAGCACCGCGGTGCCGACGGGCACGCGGCTGTAGAGCTGCTTGACGTCGTCGACGTGCATGCGGATGCAGCCGTGCGAGGCCCGCGTGCCGATCGACCACGCCTCGGCCGTCCCGTGGATGCCGACGCCGTTGGCGATGCCCAGCCAGCGCGCCTTGAGCGGGTTGTTGGGCGCGCCGCCCGGAACGACGGTGCCGGCCAGCGACCCCGCCCACGCGCTGTTGGGCACGTGCCACGCCGGGTCGATCGCCTTGTTCTGGATCGCGTAGCGGCCGGCGGGGGTGTCGAGGCCGGCCATGCCGACGGCGATGCCGTATGTCTTGGACCACTTCAGGCCCTTGAAGAGGCGCAGGCGGAAGTTGTCGCGGTCGATCGTCAGCACGGTCCCGTAGACCGTCGCGAGGTTCCCGTAGTGCACCTTCGGCGAGACGCGCACGAGGCGCTGGTGCAGGCGGCGCGGCGCGGCCGGATCGTCGATCGCGGCGTCGATCGCGGCGCGCGTCGCCTTGATCGAAAGCGCCTTGCCCGCCTTGGCGCGCTTGCGGAAGATGTGCTTGACGGTGATGCGTATCGCGGCGTCGCGCGGCGCCTGGCGGACCTGCGCGGCGACGTTGTTGACGAACTGGCGCACGGCCACCCGCGAGTGCGTGATCGCCGGCGCCACGGTCGTCACGCCCGCCTTCGCGTAGAGCGCGCGCTTGGCCGTGCGCAGCGAGTCGAAGCGGAGCTTGGCGTCGGCCATCTTCAGCGTCCACGGGCGCCCGGCGGCGCCGACCACGAGGTCGCCCTGCAGGCTCGGCGCGAAGAGCTGGTCCAGGCGGGCCGCGGCCTCGGTGACCGTCAGGTTCGAGAGGTCGACCCCGACGCTGCTCATGCCCGGCCGGATGCGTCGCGGCTCCTGCGCTCCGGAGGCCATGGCGGCGGCGACGAGCGACGCGATGAGGGCGGCGCTCAGGAGCGCGACGGGACGGCGAATCATGGCCGCGCAGGGTAACGACGCGTCGCGCGCGAGGCGCAACCGGGGTTTCACGCGCGCACGGGGGCGACGAAGTCGCGGCGCCGGATGAGCGCCAAGGAGAGCAGGGCGCCGGCGAAGGCGACGATCGCGCCGACCAGGAACAGCTCGTTCAGCGCGCTCGTGAACGCGTCGAGGTAGGCTTGCCGCGCCGCGGGATCGGGTCCGACGACGCTCGGGTTGCCGGTGGCCAGCGCCTGGACCGGGATCCGCGCCATCGCCTCGGGCACCTTGCTCTCGAGCAGTTGCTGGAACAGCGCGCCGAGACCGGCGATGCCGGTGGCGATGCCGACCTGGCGGAACGTGCTGTTGATCCCCGAGGCCATGCCGCTGTGCTCGGGCAGCACGACGCCGATCGCCGTCGAGGCGATCGGCGGGTTGGTCAGGCCGATGCCGATCCCGGCGACGATGAAACCGGCGAGCAGCGCGGTCCACTGCGAGGCGGCGTCGAGACCGGCCATGAGCAGCAGGCCGGTGCCGACGAGCGCCAGCCCGGCTCCGATGAGCGCGCGCGCCGGGAGGACGGCCGACAGCTTGCCCGCGACCGGCGCGACGACGAACGACAGCAGCGAGACGGGCAGGAAGCGCAGCCCGGCCTCCAGCGGCGAGTAGCCGAGCGAGTTCTGCATGTAGAGCGTCAGGTACAGGAACATCGAGAAGATCGAGGCCGACAGCGCGAAGGCGGCGATCGACACCCCCGCGAAGGCCGGGCGGCGCAGCAGCGTGAGGTCGAGCATCGGCTGCTCGCGCCGGTGCTCGATGGCCACGAAGACGCCGAGCAGGACCACGGAGCCGACCAGGAACGAGACGATCAGCGGACTGCCCCAGCCCTCGGCGTTGCCCCGCACGAGCGCGAAGATCCCGAGGAACAGCGCGACCGAGAACGTGACGACGCCGGGCACGTCGACGCCGGCGGCGCGCGGGTCGCGCGACTCCTGCACGCGGGCGAGCGTCACCGCGATCGCGCCGAGGCCGATCGGGCACGTTGATGAGGAAGATGAACTCCCAGCCGACGGTCTCGGTCAGCAGTCCACCGACGAGCGGGCCGACCGCGACCGCGGCGCCCGTCGTGGCGCCCCAGATCCCGAACGCGGTGCCACGCTCGCGGCCCTGGAAGGTGGCGGCGAGCAGCGCCAGCGAGGTGGCGAACATCGCCGCGCCGCCGACCCCCTGCAGCGCTCGCGCGATGTTGAGCATGAGCGGCGAGCCGGCCAGCGCGCACAGCACGGATGCGGAGGTGAAGACGCCGAGGCCGGCCAGGAACATGAGCTTGCGCCCGAACCGGTCGGCCAGCGACCCGGCGGTCAGCAGCAGCGCGGCGAGCGACAGCGCATAGGCGTCGATCACCCACTGCAGGTCGGTGAACGACGTCCTCAGGTCGCGCGCGATGTCCGGCAGCGCGACGTTGACGATCGTGATGTCCAGCAGCAGCATGAACGTCGCGACGCACACCGCGCCGAGCGTCCACCAGCGGGCGTCGAGCCCGTCGCGCTCCGTATCCATGATCCGACGTATACGGCAGACGCGCGGCGATCCGATCATGCGCGGTTACGCTGCCGACATGCCTCCGCGCTCGCCGCTGCCCGCCGCCGGCGCAAGAGACCCGCGCCGGATCGGGCTCGGGCTCGCCGCGCTCGGGCGCCCCGGCTACCTCAATATCGGCCACGGCGAGGACCTCGGCGACGACCGCTCGCCCGACGCACTGCGGCGCCGCTCGTGGGAGGTGCTCGACGACGCCTACGCCGCCGGCGTGCGCTACCTGGACGCCGCGCGCTCGTACGGTCGCGCGGAGGAGTTCCTCGGCGGCTGGCTGCGCGACCGCGGTCCGGACGACGTCGTCGTCGGCTCGAAGTGGGGCTACGTCTACACGGCCGGCTGGGAGGTCGACGCCGACCCGCCCGAGGTCAAGCACCACGACGCGGCGACGTTCCGCCGCCAGCTCGAGGAGACCCGCGAGCACCTCGGCGACCGCCTCGCGCTCTACCAGATCCACTCCGCCACGCCGGACAGCGGCGTGCTCGACAACGACGAGGTGCTCGAGGCGCTCGCCGAGCTGCGCGCGGCCGGCGTGGCCATCGGCCTGACCACGAGCGGGACGTCGCAGGCGCAGACCCTCGAGCACGCGCTCGACGTCGGGCTCTTCGACACCGCGCAGGTCACCTGGAACCTGCACGAGCGCGCCGCCGGCGGCGCCATGGCGCGCGCTCACGACGCCGGCCTCGGCGTGATCGTCAAGGAGGCGCTGGCCAACGGCCGGCTCGCCTCGCGCGGCGCCGATCCGGCGCTGTTGCGCGTGGCCGAGCGGCTCGGGGCCACGCCGGACGCCGTCGCGCTCGCGGCCGTGCTCGACCAGCCGTTCGTCGACCTCGTCCTCAGCGGCGCGGCGACCGAGGAGACGCTGCGCTCGAACCTCGCCGCCGTGGAGGTCGAGCTCGACGACGAGGCGCGCGACGAGCTCGCGCGCCCTGGAGGAGCGCAGCGAGGACTACTGGGCCGCGCGCGGCGCGATGGCCTGGAACTGACGGGCGCTACGCCCGGCCGTACACGGGGATGTGGCCGCCGCCGACGACGGCGAAGTCCTCGGAGCACAGGTCGCGCACGACGCGCGCGATCTCCTCGGGCTTGACCCACTTGTCGTAGTCGGCGTCGGGCATCGAGTCGCGGTTGGCCGGCGTGTCGATCGTCGAGGGCAGGATCGCGTTGACGCGCACCATGTCGTCGCGGTACTCGGCGTGCATGGCGTCGACGAGCGCGAGGACGGCGGCCTTGCCGGTGATGTAGCCGGCGGCGCCCGGGAACGGCCGCAGCGCGGCGCGCGAGGACACGCACACGACCGCGCCGCCGCCGCGCCCGAGCAGCACGGGGATCGCCGCCGCGCACATCAGGTAGGTCGGCCGCAGGTTGAGCCGCAGCTGCGCCTCGAAGTCCTCGACCGGCGTCTCGTGAACGCGGCCGCCCGCCGCGAAGCCGCCGACGAGGTTGACAACGGCGCGCAGCCCGTCGCCCGCAGCCGCGACGACCTCGCCCACCGAGGCGCGGTCCATGAGGTCGGCGCGGACGAGCTCGAGGCGCTCGTGCTCGTCGATGCGCTCGAGCTCGCGCTCGGCGACCCACGGCACGACGACGCGGTCGCCCGCGTCGAGGAAGGCGCGCGTGACGGCGGTCCCGAGGCCGCCGGTGCCGCCGGTGACGATGACGCTGCTCGGCATGGCGCAACCTTGTCAGAACACCCGTGTGGGCGGCGACCCGGGGGCATGCATCTGAAGTCCATGCCGTCCGCGGACCGCCCTACGGTTTCCGGCGTGTTCGTGCGAGACCTCCAGGACGGCCAGGACGTGGATCTCGTCCTGCTCGTGCGCAGCGCGGAGCTGCGCCCGTCGCGCGACGGGCGCCGGCATCTGCGCCTGGCCCTCGGCGACCGCACGGGCCGGCTCAGCGCCGTCGTCCGCGACGGCGTCGCCGACGCGCAGGAGCTGTGCCGCGCCGGTGAGCCGCTGCGCGTCACCGGCCTCTTCGAGGTCCACGACCGCTGGGGCCCGCGGATCGTCATCCACGCGCTCGCCGCGCCCGCGCCCGGGAGCTTCGACCCCGGCCGGCTCGTCGACGGCCCGCCGCGGCCGGCCGAGGCGATGGAGGCCGACCTGCGCGCGCTCATCGCCACGGTGCAGGACCCGCACCTCGTCGCGCTGCTCGACCGCGTGCTCGGCGAGGGCACGGAGACGTGGGCGCGCTACCGCGAGGCGCCGGCGGCCAAGCACTACCACCAGGCCTACGCGCACGGGCTGCTCGAGCACTCGCTGTCCGTGGCACAGGGCGTCAGCGCGATGGCATCGACCTTCCCGGGGATCGACCGCGACGTCGCCGTCACCGGCGCGCTGCTGCACGACATCGGCAAGCTCGAGGCCTACCGCGCCGATCCGACGGGCATCGACCTCACCGACGCCGGCCGCCTGCAGGGCGAGATCGCCCTCGGCTACTTCCACATCCGGCGCGAGGTCGAGGCGATCGCGGGCTTTCCGGAGGACGTCGCCGAGGCCGTGCTGCACATCATCCTCAGCCACCACGGCACGCTCGAGCACGGCAGCCCGGTCGTCCCGTGCACGCGCGAGGCGACGCTCGTGCACATGATCGACAACCTCGGCGGCCGGCTGGGCAGCTTCGACCGCCTCGAGAAGACGCTGGCGCCCGGGCGGGCGTGGACCGGCTACGACCGCGCGCTCGGTGGGAGCGCGTACTTCGCCGCCGCGGCGGCGGACGAGCGCCGCGCCGCGTAGGCGCGCGAGCGCGCCGGGTTTCGGGCCCGCAGAGGCGGGTAGCCGAAAAGGCCAGATCCGCACGAAGCGATGGGCGGCATGCGGCGCGGATGGCTCGACACGCCCGGTTCAGCGCCGCCCGAGGAGGAGATCACCGTGGCAGTTCAGCAGCGGCCGGGCGCCGAGCGCCCGGGCGATCGACAGTCCCTGCGCCAGGTCGCGTTCGCGAGCTTCATCGGCACCGCGATCGAGTGGTACGACTTCTTCCTGTACGGCACGGCCGCGGCGCTCGTCCTCGACGAGCTGTTCTTCCCGGGCTCGAACCCGCTGATCGGCACGCTGGCGGCGTTCGGCACGTTCGCGGTCGGCTTCGCCGCGCGGCCCGTCGGCGGCATCGTCTTCGGCCACTTCGGCGACCGCATCGGGCGCAAGTCGATGCTCGTGACCTCGCTGCTCATCATGGGCATCGCGACGGCGCTCATCGGCCTGTTGCCCACGCACGCCTCGATCGGCGTGCTCGCCCCGATCCTGCTCGTCGTCCTGCGCATGGCGCAGGGCATCGGCGTCGGCGGCGAGTGGGGCGGCGCCGTGCTCATGTCCGTCGAGCACGCCCCGAAGGGCAAGCGCGGCATGTTCGGCAGCTGGCCGCAGATGGGCGTGCCCGCCGGCCTGCTCGCCTCGACCGTCGTGTTCGCGGCCGTCCAGGGCCTGACCACCGAGGACGAGTTCATGGCCTGGGGCTGGCGCATCCCGTTCCTGGCCTCGATCGTGCTCGTCGCCGTCGGCCTGTTCATCCGCCTGCGGATCATGGAGTCGCCCGCCTTCCAGGAGATCAAGGACAGCGGCGCCGAGTCCGACAAGCCGCTCGTCGAGGTCCTGCGCGAGCAGCCGCGCAACGTGCTCGTGGCCATGGGCATGCGCATCGGCGAGAACGGCGCCTTCTACATCCTCACCGTGTTCGTCCTCGCCTACGGGGAGGACACGCTCGAGGTGAGCAAGGGCACGATGCTCACCGGCGTGGCCATCGCGGCCGCCCTCGGCCTGATCACCGTGCCGCTGTGGGGCTCGCTGTCGGACCGCATCGGGCGCAAGCCGCTGTACCTCGCGGGCGCCGTGTTCACGACGCTGTGGGCGTTCCCGCTGTTCCTGCTCATGGACACGAAGGAGCCCCTGCTCATCTGGCTGGCCATCGCGCTCGGCGTGAACATCGGCCACGACCTCATGTACGGCCCGCAGGGCGCCTACTTCCCCGAGCTGTTCCGCACGCGCATGCGCTACACGGGCACGGCCCTGGGCTACCAGCTCGCGTCGGTGTTCGGCGGCGGCCTCGCCCCGCTGATCGCCACCGCGCTGCTCGCCGCCAACGGCGGCGACCCCACGCTCGTGGCCGTCTACGTCGCCGTCATGGGCCTGATCTCGGTCGTGGCCACGGCGATGGCGCCGGAGACCTATCGGGAGGAGATCGCCGAGGAGGCCACCGCGATGCAGGCGCGCGACGAAGAGCCGCGCTTCTCGCGCGACCCCGACGCTCAGCTGCAGCCGTCGCGGGACCGCACGGCCGCCGGTCGGCGATAGGGACGGACGCTCGCGGCGCCGGCGCCCCGCGCGTCAGCGCCGCGAGCGATCCAGCAGGTCGCGCATCTCGCGCGCGGCCTCGCCGATCCGCTCGAGGTACTCGGCGCGGTCCTCGGCCGCCATCCGCTCGCCGCGCTCGGCGAGCGCGTCGGCGAAGCCCTCGACGATCGTCAGCGGGGTCCGCAGCGCGTGCACGAGCTCGCGCAGCTCCTCCTCAGCCGGCATCGACGATGCGCGACGTCGGCTGCAGCGCGATCTCGCCGCGCTCGAGCGCGACGGCGATGGCGTGGACGCGATTGCGCGCCTGGAGCTTGCGGATGACGTTGCGCACGTGCGTGCGGACCGTCTCGACCGACACGCCGAGCGCGGCGCCGATCGCGTCGGCCGTCCCGCCCTCGGCCATCAGGTGCATGATCTCCCGCTCGCGCGGCGAGAGCGACGGCACCTGCGAGGTGGCCCGCGGGGAGAGCAGGATGCGGTCCAGGCGCGGATCGACGTACGAGCCGCCCGCGGCGATCCGCTCGATGGCGCCGACGAGCTCGGCCATCGAGCCCGCCTTCAGCGCATAGCCGCGCGCGCCGGAGTCCAGGCCGCTGTAGAGCAGGTCGGCGTCGCTGTCGCCCGTGTAGAGGATGACGCCGAGCTCCGGCCGCCGGGTGAGCAGCTCGCGTGTGAGGTCGATGCCGCTGCCGTCGGGGAGACGGATGTCGACCAGCGCCACGTCGGGCGCCGAATGCTCGACGAGATCCAGGCCTGCGGCGACGTTCCCAGCGGCGCCGACCACCTCCAAGCCCTGTCCGGCGAGCAGTGCCGCCAATCCCTCACGCAACGCCTCGTGGTCGTCGACGATCACGAGCTTCGTCATGCCATGGACCTTATCCCCGTACCGAAACACCGCAAAGAGCGGCCGGAGAGTGCGCAGGCACGCCGCCGCTGCGACCGCGGTTCTATCGTGCAGGCGAGATGGCGAAGGACACCGAGAAGCTGATCCGCCAGCTCTCGCTGATCTCCTACCTGATGGCCGAGCGCCGTCCGGTGACGGCCCTGGAGATCCGGCGCGACGTCGAGGGATACAGCGGCATGAACGAGGACGCCTTCGCCCGGCGCTTCTACGCCGACCGCGCCGAGCTGGACTCGCTCGGCATCCAGCTCACGGTCGACCGCCCGCTCGACGGCGTCGCCGAGCAGGAGAACTACTCGCTGCGCCCGGAGAACTTCCATCTCCCGCCGATCGCCTTCACCGACGAGGAGCTGGCCTCGCTGCAGTTCGCGCTGACGCTGCTCGACGGCGAGTTCGCCTACGCCGAGCCGCTGCGCCTCGCCCTGCAGCAGATCTCCTGGGGCCGCCCGAGCCCGCTGCGCGCGCCCGACCAGCGCACGCTCGCGCTCGGCATCACCGGCTCGGCCGGCGGCCACGACCTGTCCCAGCGCCTGGCCAAGATCGAGACGGCGATCTTCCGCAACAAGACGGTCACCTTCGACTACTACACGATGGAGCGCGACGCGCTCGGCGCATCGCAAGGTCGACCCCTACCACCTGCTCTTCCAGGGCGGCCAGTTCTACCTCCTCGGCCGCTCGCACGAGCGCGGCGCGCTGCGCGTCTTCCGCCTGTCGCGGATCCACGGCAAGGTCGCCTACGCGACGAAGGCCGAGCACGACTTCAAGCGCCCCGACGACTTCGACCCGCGCGGGTACGCCAACCGCGCCGAGTGGCAGTACGGCGACATCGTCGGCACGGCGCGGATCTGGGTCTCGGACCGCATCGGCTGGCAGGTCGAGCGCCACTACGGGCGCTTCGGCGAGGTCGCCCCGGCCGACGGCGGCGTGCTCTTCACGACGGAGTACGCGAGCACCCGCCAGCTCGTCGCCTGGGTGCTCGGCCTCGGCGAGCACGCGCGCGTCGAGAGCCCGTCGGAGCTCGCCGAGGCCGTGCGCGAGCGCGTCGCCCTGCTCACCGACCGCCACGAGCACGAGGTCACGCTCGCCGCGCCGGTCGCGCGCGTGGCGGAGGAGCCCGTCGAGGCCGCCCAGAACGGCAACGGGCGGCGCGACCCGGCGGCGATCCGCCCCGAGCGCTTCGCGCGGCTCGTCACCCTCGCCTCGATCCTCATCGACGCCGGCCGCGCGGAGCAGCGCCTGCGCGCCGACGAGGTCTGCGAGCGCCTGCAGATCTCCGACCAGGAGCTCCGCGAGGACGTCAACGTGCTCAACGTCGTCAACTTCGGCGGCGGCTCCTACGTGCTCTACGCCGAAGTCGGCGAGGACGGCTGGATCGAGGTCGACCCCGAGCCCTACTCGGACAACTTCGCCCGCCCGGCGCGGCTGCTGCCCGTCGAGGCCAAGGCGCTCGTCGCGGCCATCGACCTGATCGGCGAGCACCTGCCCGAGGGCGCGCTGGCCGGCGCGCGCGAGAAGATCGTCGCCGCGCTGGGAGCCGACCCGAGCGAGCAGGGCCTGCAGTTCGCCGCCGCGGGCGCCGACGACGCGGGCATCGCGCGCGTCGTCAACGAGCGCGATCGCCGAGCGCCGGCTGCTGCGCCTGGAGTACTACAAGCCCAACGAGGACGAGTTCTCCACGCGCACGGTCGAGCCCTACGCGCTGTTCAACGGCCGCGAGGGCTGGTACGTCGACTCCTTCGACCTGGCCAAGGACGACCTGCGCCAGCTTCCGCCTGGACCGCATCAAGCACGTCGAGGTGCTCGACGAGCACTTCGAGCCGCGCCCCGAGGTCGACGTCGCCACCGACGTCGAGGGCTGGGCGCGGACCGGCGAGGTCCCCGCGTCGCGCACCGCGCGGGTGTGGGTCGCTCCGGAGCGCGCGCGTTGGATGCGCGAGGACCTCTCGGTGGCCGAGGAGCTCGGCGACGGCGCTGTGATCGTCGAGCTGCCGTTCGCGGGCACGGACTGGCTCGTGCGGCGCGTGCTCGCCGAGGCGGGCGACGCGGCCGTGCTCGAGCCCGCCGACGCGCGCGCGGCCGTGCGCCAGGCGGTCGCGAAGCTCCGGTGAGCGGCGCTCGCCGGCCACTCGCCTGATCGGGCGTTGCCGCGGCCGTCGCGCCGGGCAAGAACGATCTCCTGGAAAGAGGGGCGCCGGTCGGTGAGGGATCGACGGCGCCTCGGCGGGCCGCACGAGGCGGCTCGCGCTCAACGTCACGGAGGTCTCCATGTCATTCGGCATTCGTGCCCTGCGAACGCCGCGATCGGCGCTGCCCGCGCTCGCCGCGACGGCCGTCGCCCTGCTCCTGATCCTGCTCGCCGCGCCCGCCCCGGCCCAGGCCGCGGCGTGGCAGTGTCGCGGCAGCGTGCTGAGCGCGTCGGTGGCCGGCAACGCCCCGAGCGAGCCGCTCGTCGCCAACAGCGGCTTCGGGCCGTGCGTCGACGCGTCGGCCGGCCCGCAGAACGTCGGCGCCACGCTCGGCCTGCCCGCCAACGTGATCTCGGCCGTGACCGCGGCGGCGTCGACCGACATCCGCCCGGCCGGCGCCAGCGCCAGGCCGTCGACGCGGGCGCGCGCGTCGAGAACCTGTCGATCGCGCTCGGCGCCGGCGCCGTGACGCTCGGCGTCCGCGCGGCGACGGCGCGCGCCGTCGGCGGCTGCGCCTCGGGCTCGCCGGCCCTGGCCGGCGTCGAGCGAGGTCGCCGGGCTGACGGTGAACGGCAACGAGCTCCCGCTCGCCCAGGCCGTCGCCCAGCTCAACTCCCTGCTCGCCCCGCTCGGCCAGGTCGTCGACCTGCGCCTCGACGAGCAGGTCCGCTCCGGCGCGACGCTGACCCAGCGCGCGCTGCACCTGCGCGTGCTCAGCGGCGCCGGCACGGCGCTCGTCGACGTCGTCGCCGGCGAGGCGCGCACCGGCGCCGACGGCGCGGTCTGCTCGGGCTCGGGCTCGGGTGACGACGGCGCGGCCGGCGGCGGCACGGACCCGGCCACGTCGGTCTGCCCGGCGGGCAGCACGCTCGACGCGCCCAGCGGCCGCTGCGTGATCCGCGAGACGACGGGCGGCGTCGGCAGCAGCGGCGTGCAGGGGACGATCGTCGTCGGGCGTCCGTTCGAGGGCCCGGTGGGCGGCAGCGTCATCTCGCTCGGCGAGGCGCGCAAGCGCTACAAGAGCGTCTGCCTGAGGGGCCGGGGCGCGCGCTTCGTCGTCCTCGGCACGGCGAAGAACGACCGCGTCACGGGCACGAACCAGGACGACCGCATGCTGCTGCTCGGCGGCGGCGACCGCGGTGACGGCGGCCGCGGCGACGACTGCATCGACGGCGGCACCGGCCGCGACGTCCTCTCCGGCGCGCAGGACAAGGACCGCGTCTACGGCGCGGCGGGCAACGACAGCCTCAACGGCGGCCCCGCCCGTGACCGCCTCTCGGGCGGCGCCGGCAACGACACGATCAACGCCGCCTACGGCGCCGACCGGACGTTCGGCGGGGCCGGCCGCGACGCGATCAACATCGCCACCGCCGGTCCGCGCGCCTCGGCGAGCTGCGGCGCGGGCCGCGACACGGTGCGCCTCAACGGCAGCGAGCGCCGGCGCGTGCGCGCCTGCGAGCGCCGCCTCGTCCTCCCCGACCGGCTCAGGCCGGCCCGGCGATCATGGGCGGCCGCCCGCGATGGCAAGGGCCATCTAGCTAAGGTGGCCGCCCATGACCCTCCGGGATCGGATCCGGATGTCCGAGGACGAGGTGCTCCGGCTCCTCGACGAGGAGCGCACCGTCATCTGCGCGACGAACGGGCGCGCAGGGATGGCCGCACCTGATGCCCCTCTGGTACGTCGTCCGCCTCACCGGCCAGGACGGCGCCGCCGAGCTGTGGGCGTGGACGTTCGCCAAGTCGCAGAAGGCGCGCAACCTCGAGCGCGACGCGCGCGCCACCCTGGCGGTGGAGGCGGGCGAGGACTACGACGCGCTGCGCGGCGTGATGCTGCGCTGCGACGTGCTCGTCCATCGTGACCTCGACGTCGTGCGCACGCTCGGCATCGACCTCTACACCCGCTACGGCGGCGTCGACGACGACGTCATGGACATGATCGAGAAGCAGGCCCCGAAGCGGATCGCGCTGCAGTTCGCCGAGCGCTCGCGCGTGACGTGGGACCACCGCAAGCTCGCCGCGGCCTGACGACGATGGAACGCCTGAAGGGCCTGATCCTCTCCGGCGGGCGCGGCACGCGCCTGCGCCCGATCACGCACACGAGCGCCAAGCAGCTCGTGCCCGTCGCCAACCGCCCGGTCCTCTTCTACGGGATCGAGGCGATGGCGCGCGCGGGGATCGAGGAGGTCGGGATCATCATCGCCCCCGAGACCGGCGACGAGATCCGCGCCGCGGCGGGCGACGGCTCGGCGTTCGGCGTGGAGATCACCTACATCGTCCAGGACGAGCCCGCGGGCCTGGCCCACGCCGTGCTCACCGCCGAGCCGTACCTGGGCCGCCACCCGTTCGTCATGTACCTCGGGGACAACCTCCTGCAGGGCGGCATCGGCGAGCTCGTGCGCACCTTCCAGGCCAACGAGCCCGACGCGATGATCCTGCTCACGCCGGTCCCCGACCCCGAGCACTTCGGGGTCGCCGAGCTGCGCGACGGGCGCGTCGTCGCGCTGGCCGAGAAGCCGCCCGAGCCGCGGACCGACCTCGCGCTCGTCGGCGTCTACCTGTTCACGCCGCTGATCCACGAGGCCGCGCGGGCGATCGAGCCCAGCGCGCGCGGCGAGCTGGAGATCACCGACGCGATCCAGCACCTCGTCGACGCCGGCCGCCGCGTCGAGCCGCAGATCGTCCGCGGCTGGTGGAAGGACACGGGCCGGCTCGAGGACATGCTCGAGGCCAACCGGCTCGTGCTCGACACGATCGAGCGGCGCCTCGACGGCGAGCTGATCGACTCGCGCTGCGACGGCCGCGTCGCCGTCGAGGCCGGCGCCCGGCTCGAGCGCTGCACGGTGCGCGGCCCGGCGATCATCGGCGAGGGCGCACGGCTCGTGGACTGCTACGTCGGCCCGTACACCGCGATCGGCGCCGGCTGCGTCGTCGAGCACGCCGAGGTCGAGCACTCGATCCTGCTCGAGGGCTGCCACGTCAGCGGGCTCGACGGGCGGATGGAGTCGTCGCTGCTGGGGCGCAACGTGCGGATCGGGCGCGGCGACGGCCAGCCGCGCGCGTATCGCTTCCTGGTCGGCGACAACTCCGAGATCGGCATCCTGTAGCGCTATGGCGATGCGCCTGCTCGTCACGGGAGCCGCGGGGATGCTCGGGAGCCGGGTCGTCGAGGACGCCCGGCGCCTGGGGCACGACGTCGTCGGCCTCGGGCACGGCGAGCTCGACCTGACCGACACCGCCAACGTCGCGCGGATCGTCACCGCCGCCGGGCCCCAGGCGATCGTCAACTGCGCGGCCTGGACCGACGTCGACGGCGCCGAGGCGCACGAGGCGCGCGCGCTGCGCGTCAACGGCGAGGGCGCCGGCGACCTCGCGCGCGTCGCCGCGACCATCGACGCGCGGCTGATCCACGTCTCGACCGACTACGTCTTCGACGGCGACCGCGCGCAGCCGTGGCTCGAGTCCGACCCGGTCGCGCCGCTGCAGGCCTACGGGCGCACGAAGCTCGCCGGCGAGCTCGCGATCGAGGAGGCCGGCGCCAACCACGCGATCGTGCGCGCGGCGTGGCTGTTCGGCGTCGGCGGGCCGAACTTCGTCGACACCATGCTGCGCCTGGGCGCCGAGCGCGACGAGGTCCAGGTCGTCACCGACCAGCGCGGCCGCCCGACGTGGACAGGCCACCTCGCGCCCGCGCTGATCGAGCTGGCCGAGCGCCGCGGCGACCTCGGCACCTTCCACGCGACGGGCTCGGGCGAGTGCACGTGGTACGAGTTCGCCGTGGAGATCTTCGACCAGGCCGGCGTGCGCTGCCGCGTCGTGCCCACCACGAGCGAGAGCTTCCAGCGGCCCGCGCAGCGCCCGGCCTACAGCGTGCTGGGCACGGAGCGCGAGCCCGGCGTCGTGCTGCCGCCGTGGACCGGACGGCCTGGCCGGTCACCTCGCCGCGCGCGCGGGGCTGGCGGCATGAGGCTGCTCGTGTGCGGCGGGGCCGGCTTCATCGGCTCGGCCTTCGTGCGCCAGCGCGTCGCCGAGCACGGCGACGACGTCGTCGTCCTCGACAAGCTCACCTACGCCGGGCGGCGCGAGAACCTGCGCGACGTCGAGCACGTGCTCGTCCACGGCGCGGTCGAGGACCCGGCGCGCGTGGCCGAGGCGATCGACGGCGCCGACGCGGTCGTGAACTTCGCCGCCGAGACCCACGTCGACCGCTCGATCGCCGAGCCCGACGCGTTCGTGCGCACGCACGCCCAGGGCACCTACGTCCTGCTCGAGGCGGTCCGCGAGCGCGGCCTGCGCTACGTCCAGGTCTCGACCGACGAGGTCTACGGCTCGATCGAGGAGGGCTCGTTCACCGAGGCCTCGCCGCTGAACCCGTCCTCGCCCTACAGCGCGACGAAGGCCGGCGCCGACCTGCTCGTCTCCGGCTACGTCCACACCTACGGGCTCGACGCGCTCATCTGCCGCGGCTCGAACAACTACGGGCCGCGCCAGTACCCCGAGAAGCTGATCCCGCTGATGGTCCTCAACGCCCTGCACGGCGATTCGCTGCCGGTCTACGGCGACGGGCAGAACGTGCGCAACTGGCTGTTCGTGGAGGACTTCGCGCGCGGCATCGGCCACGCGCTGGCCCACGGCCAGGCGGGCGAGGCCTACAACGTCGGCGGCCCCGACGAGTGCGCGAACATCGATGTCGTGCGGCGGATCATCGCGCTGGCGGGCGCCGACGAGTCGCTCATCGAGTACGTCACCGACCGACCCGGCCACGACCGGCGCTACTCGCTGAGCTCGGACAAGGTGCGCGCGCTCGGCTGGGAGCCCCGGGTGCGCCTCGACGAGGGGCTCGAGCGCACCGTCGCCTGGTACCGCGACAACGCGTGGTGGTGGGAGCCGATCCGCTCGGGCGACTACCGCGCGTACTACGAGCGCCAGTACGGGCGCGCGCTGCGCTGATCGGCCGTCTCAGCCGAAGGAGTCGATGCGCCAGCCGTTGCGCTCGCGCACGAACGCCAGGTTCGTGAAGCGCTCGCCCTTGCCGATGTCCAGCCGCACGCGCGCGGTCGCGCGGTCGCCGCTGATGCGCACGGTGCGCGTGTCGAGCTCGTTGGTATCGGTGTCCTCGAGCGCCGCGTTGACCGTCACCGGGCACGGGCGCTGCCGCGACAGGCGCTGGTTGAGACCGCGGCTGACGATGTCGCGGCAGATCTTGTTCTGGTCGCTGTCCTCGGCCGCCGACTGCAGGTTCTCGACCGTGTTGGCGACGAGCCGCTGCTGGCCCTGGAAGCGGTCGGAGGTGTCCTGCGACGCGGTCGATCCGCCGCAGCCGGCGACGGCCGCGGCGGCGATCAGGAGGGCGGCGAGCGGGGCTCGGGGCATGCCGGGCCGCAATGTATTCGATCGGTGCCTAGGATCCCGGCGGATGGCCGACAGCTCGACCGTGCCCGCCGCCAGGGGCCGTCACGCGCCACCGCCCGAGGTCCGGCTCCTTCAGCAGCGACTCCGCCTCTTCGAGGCGGCCGCCGCCGTGTTCGCGCGCCTGGGCTACGCGGAGGCCAGCGCCCAGGCCATCAGCCGCGAGGCCGGCATGTCGAAGGCGACCTTCTACGAGCACTTCGCCAACAAGGAGGAGTGCATCCTCGCGCTCTTCGACGCGGCCGCCGACGAGCTCGAGCGCGCGATGGCGCAGACCGGCGACGGACGCGAGCACCGCAGCTACGAGGAGCGCGTGACCGACGGCGTGCGCGTGCTCGTCGGGACGCTGGCCGCCGACCCGACCGCGGCCCGCACCCTGCTCGTGGAGATCGTCGGGGCCGGGCCGCGCGCGGTGGAGCGCCGCGACGAGGTCCTCGAGGCCTTCGCCGACGGGCTCTACCGCGACAACGCGCGCGTCGCTGCACGGCTCGACGCGCCGACGTTCGCGTCGCCCGACGACGCCGTCGCCGTCGTCGGCGCGACGATCGAGCTCGTCGTCGCGCCACCTGCGCACCGGGCGGCCCGCCGAGCCGGGCGAGCTCGAGCCGGTCATCACGCGGCTCGTGCTCGGCACGCTCGAGCGCGCGCGCACGCGGTGAGCGCGCCGGCGCTGGCCGCGCTCGAGGCCGAGATCGTCGAATGCCGCCGCTGCCCGCGGCTGGTGGCCTGGCGCGAGCAGGTGGCGCGCGAGCGCCGCGCCGCGTTCGCGCACGAGGAGTACTGGGGCCGGCCGATCCCCGGCTTCGGCGATCCCGCGGCGCGCGTGCTCGTCTTCGGCCTCGCCCCCGCCGCGCACGGCGCCAACCGCACGGGCCGCATGTTCACCGGCGACCGCTCGGGCGACTGGCTGTTCGCGGCCATGCACCGCACCGGCTTCGCCAACCAGCCGACCTCGCGCTTCCGCGGCGACGGGCTGCGCCTGACCGGCGCGTGGATCTCCGCCGCCGTGCGCTGCGCGCCGCCGGCCAACCGCCCGACGCCCGCCGAGCGCGACACGTGCCTGCCGTGGTCCGTGCGCGAGCTGGATCTGCTGCCGGAGGTGCGCCTGATCCTGTGCCTCGGCGCGTTCGCCTGGGACGCGGCGCTGCGCCTGCGCGCCGCGGCCGGGCTGCCGGCGCCGCGCCCGCGGCCGCGCTTCGGTCACGACGCGCTGTTCGACGACGGCTCGGGCCTGGCCCTGCTCGGGTGCTTCCACCCCAGCCAGCAGAACACGTTCACCGGCAAGCTGACCGAGCCGATGATCGACGCCGTGCTGCTCAGGGCACGAGCGCTGGCCCCGCGAACGCCTCGTCGATCCAGCGCGTCCGGTGCCCGTCCTCGCGCCACATGATCGGGAAGAAGGCCTCGTCGAGCTCGGTCTCGCCGGGCCGGCGGAACTTCGAGTAGACCGGGTGCGGGTGCGCGGGGTTCCAGCGCGTGTCCGTCGAGATCATGTGGCTGACCATCGCCCGGCGCTCGCGGTCGTCGCGCTCGTTCGGCGGGCTGCCGTGGAACGTCCAGCCGTCGTGGAAGGCCGCGCCGCCGGCCGGCACCTCGATCGGCACGAGCTCGAGCTCGGCGCCTGGCGGCATCGACTCGCGCACGTGGGCGAGCCAGTCCTCGGGGGCGTGGAAGCTGCCGCCGAGCCGCGCGTGCGGCCAGTGGTTGGAGCCCTTGACGTAGAAGATCGTGCCCGTGTCGCGGCTGGTGTCGTCGAGCGCCATCCAGCACGTCGTCATGTTCGGCGGGTCGAGGTGGTCGAGGTAGGCCGCGTCCTGATGGCACAGCAGCGCCTTGCCCGACGGCGGCTTCCAGATCAGGTTGTCCTGGGCCAGGCGCAGGCCGGGGACGCCGGCCAGCGCGGCGCCGAACGCCCCGTTGCGCTCGGCGAGCACGGTGGCGGCGACGGTCCGATCGGCCTTCCACGCGTTGCACAGCTGGCGGGTCAGGTCGGGCGGCGTCGAGGCGGGGTCGTAGTTGACCTCGTCGGGGACCATGCCCGTCTCCCACTCGTGCGCGAAGCACGCCGTGAAGCGCTCCCGCAGGCGCTCGACCTCGTCGGCGGAGAGGAACTCCTCGACGACGAGGAAGCCGTCGCGGCGATAGCTCTCGATCTGCTCGGGCGTGGGCTGCACCGACTCCTCCTGCGTCTAGGCTGTGGACACCGTCAAGAGCCTATTGTCTAGCACTTAGTCCTTTTCGTGTCCAGCCACGCCCCCGCCCGCGCCCGCGACCTGCTGCTCTCGCCCGTCGAGCCGGCCGGCGCCGTCGAGCAGGTGGTGCGCCGCATCGGCGAGGCGATCGGCGCCGGGCTGCTCGCGCCGGGCGAGCGGCTGCCGGGCCAGGTCGAGCTCGCCGCGACGCTCGGCGTCGCGCGCATGACGCTGCGCCACGCCCTCACCATCCTCGAGGACGCCGGACTGATCGAGATCCGCCGCGGGCGCACCGGCGGCGCCTTCGTGGCCGCCGAGCCCCCGCCCCCGGCGCTCGACCCTCCGACCGCCGAGGGGCTGCGCGCGCTGACCGACTGGCGCCGCGCGATCTCGGCCGAGGCCGCCGCGCTCGCCGCGCTGCGCCGCACCGACGCCGAGGCCGCCGCGTTGCGCGAGGCAATGGCCGCCGTCCACGACGCCGCGGGCGAGGCCGCCGCGTTCCGCCGGGCCGACGCGCGCTTCCACGTCCTCGTGGCCGAGCTGTCGCGCTCGCGGCGGCTCGTCGCCGCCGAGGCGAACCTGCAGGTCGAGCTCGGCGAGATGCTCGCCCTGACGCCCGGGCCGGCGCGCGCGCGGCTCGCCTCGCAGGCCGGGCACGAGCCGATCGTCGAGGCGATCGCGGCGGGCGACGCCGACGCGGCGCGCGCCGCGACGGTGCGCCACGTCGAGGCCACGCACGACTGGGTCGTCGGCCTCGCGCGCGGGCTCGCGCGGGACTGAGGCCGCGCGGTGGCGGAGCTGCGGGTGATCGCCGCCGCCGTCGTCCGGGACGGCGAGCTGCTGCTCGTCTCCAAGCACGCCGCGCCCGAGGTCTTCTACCTGCCCGGCGGCAAGCCCGACGACGGCGAGGCGCCGCTTGACTGCCTGGCGCGCGAGGTCCGCGAGGAGCTCGGCGCCGGCCTTTCGCACGCCGAGCCCTTCGCCGACGTGCGCGCGCCCGCCGCGCTGGAGGGCGTGCCGATGCTCATGTCCATCTACCTCGCCGCGCTCGACGGCGCGCCCGCCCCGGCGGCCGAGATCGCCGCGCTCGCGTGGTGGCCGCGCGAGCGCGGCGTCGTCCTCGCGGCGGCGATCCGCGAGCACGTGATCCCGGCGCTGCGCTCCGCCGGGAGGCTCTAACCGAAGGGCGGTGCGACCGGCTGGATCGTGCAGGTGCCGCCGGCCACGGGCGGGTCGCCGAGGCAGTCCGCGCCGGGCTGGCCGTCGATCACCAGCCAGGTGACACCCGAGTCGCGGTCGTGGGAGATGACCGAGCGCGGCGGCCCGGGGACCTGCTCGAGCGTGCCCGTCGAGATGCGCGCGCGGCGGAAGCCGTAGCGGCCCGGGCAGCCGCTCCCGTCGCCGGTGCACGACTGGTACCAGTACACGCGCCCGTCCTGGAAGCCGGGCCAGCCGAGCGAGACCTGGGTCAGCCCGCCGCCGCCCTGGCGCGCGAGGCGCGTGTGCCCGCCGCCGATCGTGTCGAGGCGGATCTCGGAGTCCAGCCCCTCGGCGAACGCCAGGAACGTCCAGGTGAACGCCAGCCGGCGCCCCCACAGGTCGAGGTGGTCGGGGCGCGACAGCGTCCCGTTCGTGCACTCGCGCCGTCCGTTGGAGGGGTTGCGCCGGCACGCCTGGCGCGGGCCGCCGGGCTGGCGGACCGAGGCGGCGCCCCCGTCCAGCGCACGCGTGTAGACGTAGGGCAGATCGCGCTTGCCGTCGTAGACGCGCGCGAAGGCGATCCGGTCGCCCCACACCGTCGGCCAGAACTCGCTCGCCTTCGGAGCGCTGACCGTCGTCACGCGGCGCTCGAGGCCGGTGGCGAAGTCGAACAGCCAGACGTCGCAGCCGCGGCCGCGGTTGTAGAGCGTGCCCGGCGAGCCGACCGGCGGGTCGGTGGCGCAGCGGGAGTAGGTCGCCACGGTGCCGCCGTCCGGGCCGGGCCCGAGGTCGGCGTCGAAGGGCACGCGCCGCGGCGGCACGGGCAGCGGCGCGATCGTCCCGGCCGGGTCGCGGCTGACCAGCGTCCAGTTCCCGGTCGCGCCGCTGCGCACGCTCCACAGGATGCGCCCGTGGAAGGCGGCGACGGGCGTCGTGCCGTCGACCGTGGCGATCGGCGGGGGCGGGGCCTGCGCGCCCGCGACGGCGGGCGCGAGCAGAGCGGCGGTGAGCAGCGCGAACGCCGTGGCGACGAGTGTCCTCATGGTCGGGAAAACCGCACGTCGACGCGAAAAGTCACGAGTAACCTCGAACGTTGGTGCCGCTCTCAGCCTTCACGCCCACCGTTCGCGACTGGTTCCTCCGTTCCTTCGAGGAGCCCACGCCCGCCCAGGCACAGGCGTGGCCGGCGATCGCGGGCGGCGAGCACGTCCTCATCTCGGCGCCCACGGGCAGCGGCAAGACCCTCGCCGCCTTCCTGTGGGGGCTCGACCGCCTCTCGCGCGAGCCCGCCGACCACACCCGCCTGGTCTACGTCTCGCCGCTCAAGGCGCTCAGCTACGACGTCGACCGCAACCTGCGCGCGCCGCTGCGCGGGATCGGCGCCGACCTCACCGTCGGGGTGCGCACGGGCGACACCGCGCAGCGCGACCGCGTCGCCATGCGGCGCACGCCGCCCGACATCCTCATCACGACGCCCGAGTCGCTGTACCTGATCCTCACCTCGCAGGCGCGCGACATGCTCAGCGGCGTCGAGGCCGTGATCATCGACGAGATCCACGCCGTCGCGGCCACGAAGCGCGGCGCTCACCTCGCGCTCACGCTCGAGCGCCTGGCCGAGCAGGCGGGCGGCGACCCGCAGCGCATCGGCCTGAGCGCGACCCAGAACCCGCTCGAGGAGGTCGGCCGCTTCATGGTCGGCCCGCGGCGCACCGCGCGGATCGTCGACGCGGGCGTGCGCAAGCCGCTGGACCTGAAGATCCACGTGCCGGTCGAGTCGATGGTCGAGCCCGACCAGGGCAATGCCGCCGACCCGCTCGATCCGCTCGCCGGCGGCGAGGCGACGCGCAAGTCGATCTGGCCCGCGATCTATCCCGAGCTGCTGGCGCTCGTGCGCGAGCACCGCTCGACGATCGTCTTCGTCAACAACCGCCGCGGCGCGGAGCGCCTCGCCCTGCGCCTCAACGAGCTCGCCGAGGAGGACATCGCGCGCGCCCACCACGGGTCGCTCGCGCGCGAGGAGCGCGTCGTCGTCGAGGAGATGCTCAAGGCCGGCGAGCTGCCGTGCCTCGTCGCCACCTCGTCGCTCGAGCTCGGCATCGACATGGGCGCCGTCGATCTCGTGCTCCAGGTCGAGTCGCCGAAGTCCGTCAGCCGCGGCCTGCAGCGCATCGGGCGCGCCGGCCACCACGTCGGCGACGTCAGCAAGGGCCGCATCTTCCCCAAGTTCCGCGCCGACCTGCTCGAGTGCGCGGTCGTCACGAAGCTCATGCGCGAGGGCCGGATCGAGCCGACCGTCGTGCCGCGCAACCCGCTCGACGTCCTCGCCCAGCAGATCGTCGCGATCGCCGCCACGGCGGAGCCCGACGTCGTCCCCGTCGACGAGCTGTACGCGCTCGTCACCCGCACCCACAGCTTCGCCGAGCTCGGCCGGGAGCTGCTCGAGAACGTGCTCGACATGCTCGACGGGCGCTACCCGTCGCAGGAGTTCGGCGAGCTGCGCCCGCGCATCGTCTGGGATCGCGTCGCCGGGACGATCCGGGCCCGGCGCGGCGCGCGCCAGCTCGCCGTGACCAACGCCGGCACGATCCCCGACCGCGGCCTGTTCGCCGTCGTCCTGCCCGACGGGCGGCGCGTCGGCGAGCTCGACGAGGAGATGGTCTACGAGGCGCGCCCGGGCCAGACGTTCCTGCTCGGCGCCTCCACCTGGCGGATCGAGGACATCGGCCGCGACCGCGTGACCGTCTCGCCCGCGCCGGGCGCGCCGGGCGCCGTGCCGTTCTGGCGCGGCGACAGCGTCGGCCGTCCCAAGGAGCTCGGGCGCGAGATCGGCGCCTTCAGCCGCTGGGCGGTCGACCAGAGCGCGGAGAGGCTCGAGGCCGACTACGACCTCGACCGGCTCGCCGCGCGCAACCTGATCGACTTCCTGGGCGAGCAGCAGGCGGCCACGCGCGTCGTGCCGTCGGACACGACGATCGTCGTCGAGCGCTTCCGCGACGAGATCGGCGACTGGCGGCTGTGCATCCTCAGCCCCTACGGCGGCCGCGTCCATGCCGCCTGGGCGCTCGCGCTGAGCGCGCGGATCCGCGACCGCTTCGGCCTGGAGTCCGACGCGATCTGGTCCGACGACGGGATCATCGTCCACCTGCCCGACGCCGACGAGCCGCCCGGCGCCGAGCTCGTGATGCTCGAGGCCGACGAGGTCGAGGACGCGGTCGTCGGCGAGCTCGGCTCGAGCGCGCTCTTCGGCGCGCGCTTCCGCGAGAACGCCGGCCGCGCGCTGCTCATCCCCCGCGCCTACCCGGGCAAGCGCACGCCGCTGTGGCAGCAGCGGCTCAAGTCGCAGTCGCTGCTCGAGGTCGCGCGCCGCTACGGCCAGTTCCCGATCGTGCTCGAGACCTACCGCGAGTGCCTGCGCGACGTGCTCGACGTGCCGGGCCTCGAGGAGCTCCTGCGCGGGCTGCACCGGCGCGAGCTGACGCTCGTCGAGGTCGAGACGCCGACCGCCTCCCCGTTCGCCAGCTCGCTGCTCTTCGACTACGTCGCCACGTACATGTACGAGGGCGACACGCCCAACGCCGAGCGCCGCGCCGCCGCGCTGTCGCTCGACCGCGACCTGCTGCGCGAGCTGCTCGGCCAGGAGGAGCTGCGCGACCTCATCGACCCGGGCGCGCTGGCTCAGGTCGAGGACGACCTCCAGCACCGCTCGGAGCGCACGCGCGCGGCCAACGCCGACGCGCTCGCCGACGTCCTGCGCCGCGTCGGCGACCTGAGCTCGGCCGAGGTCGCCGAGCGCGTCCTGCCGGGCGTCGACCCCTTGGTGCTGCTCGGCGTGCTCGAGGACGAGCGCCGCGCGATCCGGCTGCGGATCGGCGGCGAGGAGCGCTGGGTCGCGGCCGACGACGCCGGCCTGTACCGCGACGCCTTCGGCGCCGTGCCGCCGGGCGGCCTGCCCGCCGCCTTCCTCGAGGACGTCGACCGCCCGCTCGAGCGTCTCGCCGCGCGCTGGGCGCGCACCCACGGCCCGTTCACCACCGCCGAGCTGCGCGCCCGCCACGGCGTCGACCCGGCGAGCGCGCTGGCCGCGCTCGAGTCCGCCGGCGAGCTCGTCCGCGGCGAGCTGCGGCCCGGCGGGAGCGAGCGCGAGTGGTGCGATCCCGAGGTCCTGCGCCGCCTGCGCCGCGCCTCCCTCGCCGTCCTGCGCAAGGAGATCGAGGCCGCCGACCAGCGCGCGCTGGCCACCTTCCTGCCGAGCTGGCAGGGCGTCGACCGCCACCCCGCCTCCGGCGCGGGCATCGACCGCCTGCGCGAGGTCCTCGTGCCGCTGCAGGGGCTCGCGCTGCCCGCCGACGTCTGGGAGCGCGACGTGCTGCCGCGGCGCACGGGCGCCTACTCCCCGACGTGGATGGACCAGCTGTGCGCGAGCGGCGAGGTCGTCTGGGTCGGCGCGGGGGCGCTCGGGCGCAGCTCGGGCCGCGTCGCCCTGTACTTCCGCGAGGACGCCGAGGCGATCGGCAGGGTGGGTGGGGCGAACAAGGGCGAGCCGCCGGCGCAGCCCGCCCACGAGCTGCTGCGCGAGCGCGTCGGCACATCGCCGTGCTTCTTCACCGACCTGCTCGCCGAGGTGCCGCTGTCGCCCGAGGAGATCCAGGAGGCGCTCTGGGACCTCGTCTGGGCCGGCGAGGTGACCAACGATGCCTGGGCGCCGCTGCGCGCCCCGCGCCTGACGCTCGCCCACGCCCGCCGCAGCGGCCTCGACCGCGGCCGCCCGCGCCGGCGCTTCGGCACGCGCCGCACGGGCAGCGCCGCGCAGGTCCAGGGACGTTGGTCGCTGACCTCGACGATCTTCCGCAGCGAGCCCGAGCCCGGGCAGCGGCGGCGCACGGTGTCCGAGCTGCTGCTCGAGCGCTACGGGATCGTCAGCCGCGAGCAGGTGCTCGCGGAGGGCGTGCCCGGCGGCTTCTCGATCCTCTACGACTCGCTCTCGCAGCTCGAGACGCTCGGCACGTGCCGGCGCGGCTACTTCATCGAGGGGCTCGGCGGCGCCCAGTTCGCGCTGCCCGGGGCGGTCGAGCGCCTGCGCTCGGCGCCGACGGGCGAGGACGCGCCGCCGCTCGTGCTCGCCGCCACCGATCCCGCCCAGCCCTACGGCGCGGCGCTGCCGTGGCCGAAGCGCAACGACGAGAGCCGCAAGCCGCAGCGCACCGCCGGCGCCTACGTCGTGCTCGCCGGCGGCGAGCCCGTCGTCTACGTCGAACGCGGCGGGCGCGGACTGTCGATCCTCACCGCCCACGACGACCCGCGCGTGCGCCCCGCGCTGGCGGCGCTCGCCGGGTTCGTGACCGCGGACCGCAGCCGCCGGCTGTCGCTCGAGCGCGTCGACGGGGAGCCGGTGGTCGGCTCCCCGTTCGAGGCTCTGCTGATCGAGCTCGGCTTCCGCTCCGGGCCGCGGAAGCTGACGCTGAGCGCCTAGCACGCGCCGCCCGCAGGGCGCTCGACGGTGCGCCCGGCAGCGGTGAGAACATCGTCCGATGCCCGAGCCCGCAGTCAGCCGTCTCATCGACCAGCGCCTGCGCGAGCTGTACGAGCGCCACCTCGAGGCAAGTGATGCCGACGTGGCGCAGTTCTACGCGCCCGAGCGCGGCTATTACCCCGTGCAGGACGCCGGCGATGAGCGCCGCACATTCGCGATCTCGCTCGTCAGCCCGGATGGCGAGCTGTACTCGGCCGGCGATCACGAGCGGCCGTTCGCGCTGCAGTCGATCTCCAAGGTCTTCGCCTACGCCCTCGCCCTCGAGGATCACGGTCGCGACCACGTGCTCGAGCACGTCGGGGTGGCGCCGAGCGGCGACGCGTTCAACTCGATCGTCTTCGATTCGCGCCACCACCACCCCCACAACCCGATGGTCAACGCGGGCGCGCTGGTCATCACCTCGCTCGTTGCCGGAGCGAACGACGACGAGAAGCTCGAGCGTCTCGTCGACACGATGCGCCGCTACGCCGGCAACCCGGCGCTGACGGTCGACGAGGAGAAGTTCGAGCGCGAGCTGCGCGCCGCCGACCACAACCGGGCGACCGCCTATCTCATGCGCAGCCAGTCCATGCTCGACGGGGACGTCGAGGCGATCGTCTCGCTGTACCTCCGCCAGTGCTCGGTCGTGGTGACCTGCGACGACCTGGCGATGATGGCCGCGACCCTGGCGAACGGCGGCGTGCATCCGCGGACCGGCGAGGTCGTGCTCGGCCGCGCGCGCGTTCGCGACGTGCTGAGCGTGATGTACACGTGCGGCATGTACGACTTCGCCGGCGAGTGGGCCTTCGAGATCGGCGTGCCCGCCAAGAGCGGCGTCAGCGGCGGGCTGCTCGCCGTCATCCCGGGCAAGATGGGCATCGCCGTCTTCTCTCCGGGCCTCGATCCCTACGGCAACAGCGTGCGCGCGACCCGCGTGTGTCAGGAGGTCTCCGGCCGGCTGGGGCTGCACGTCTTCGCCTCCGAGGACGAGGACGAGATGCTCCGGCAATAGGAGGAACGACAGCTAGTCGCCGCCGCCCACCGGCGTGGCCTCGCTGGGCGACCGGCGGCTCGGCTGTCGTTCCGGGCCGGTCCTCGGCGCTTCGGCGCGCCCCCGTCCGAAGTCCTCGTTGAGCGCCTTGAACAGGCTGACGCACAACCCGATCATCACCAGCGTGAACGGGGCCGCGGCGATGATCGCCGCCTGTTGCAGTCCCTGCAGGCCCCCCGCCACGAGCAGCACCGCGGCCGCCGCGCCGGTGAAGACGCCCCAGATGATGACGACGGGTCGGGCCGGCGTGAGGTTGCCGCGCGAGGACAGCATGCCCATGACCACCGACGCCGCGTCGGCGCCGCTGACGAAGAACAGCGCGACGAGCACGATGACCACGAACGAGGTCACGCCCGACAGCGGGAACTGCTCGAGCATCGTGAAGAGCGCGATCTCGGGCTCCCCGACGACACCGGCGAGGTCGGCCTGGCCGGTGAGCTGCAGGTCGATGGCCGCGCCGCCGAAGACGGCGAACCACACGAACGAGACGCCGCTGGGGATGAGCAGCACGCCGACGATGAACTCGCGCACGGTGCGCCCGCGCGAGATGCGGGCGATGAACGTGCCCACGAAGGGCGCCCACGAGATCCACCACGCCCAGTAGAAGATCGTCCAGCTCGACAGCCACTCCTTGTCGGCGAACGCGCCGGTGCGGAAGCTGGCGGGGACGATGGTCGTCAGGTAGCCGCCGACGGACTCGACCAACGTCTCGAGCTGGAACACCGTCGGCCCGACCGCGAGCAGGAAGAGGATGAGCAGCAGCGCGAGCACCATGTTGGCGTTGCTCAGCCACTGGATGCCCTTCGACACGCCCGACACCGCCGACAGGACGAACGCGAGGGTCAGCACGGCGATGACGATCACCGCGACGCTGTTCTGCGACTCGACGCCCCACAGGAAGTCCAGGCCGCTGTTGATCTGCAGCGCCCCGAGGCCGAGCGACGTGGCGCTGCCGAACAGCGTCGCGAAGATCGCGAGGATGTCGATCGACTTGCCGATCGGGCCGTGGATCCGGTCGCCGAGGATCGGATGGAAGGCCGACGAGATCAGGTTGGGCATCCCGCGCCGGAACGTGAAGTAGGCGAGCGCGAGACCGACGATCGCGTAGATCGCCCACGGGTGCAGCGCCCAGTGGAAGTACGACAGCGCCATCGCCTGCTGGGCGGCGGCCTCGCTGCCCGCGCGCTCCGTTCCCGCCGGCGGCGACGAGAGGTGCGAGATCGGCTCGGCCACGGCGAAGAACATCAGGCCGATGCCCATGCCGGCGCTGAACATCATCGCGACCCACGAGACCGTCCGGAACTCGGGAGTCTCGTCGTCCTCGCCCAGGCGCAGCTGCCCGAACTTGCTCACGCACAGCACGGCGGCGAAGACGAGGAAGGCCACCGTGGAGAGCACGAAGACCCATCCGAACGTCGAGATGACCCAGTTCAGGACGTCCTCGGCGACGGAGCCCAGGCCGTCCGTGTCGAGCACCCCCCACAGCACGAAGGCCAGCGAGATGACGGCGGACACCCAGAAGACCACCGGGTCGATTCCGGCTCGACGAGTCACGTCTTCTCCCTTCCCGCGGCCCTGGACCATGAGTGACGGCGCGCGACCGCTGATATATAAGACGGCGCCACGCCGGACAACCGGCATGTCAGACATCCGGGTCTGCCACGGTCCTACCCTTGAGGCACGGATGCCAGAGGGCGACACCATCCACCACGCGGCCAACCGGATCCGCCCCGTGCTCGCGGGCCGCGTGCCGGACGAGATCGTCACACCGCACGCGCGCTTCGACCGCGACCGCTGGCCCGAGCGCCTTCGCGGGCGCGCCGTCGGCGCCGTCGACGCGCACGGCAAGCACCTCTTCATCCACTGGGAGGGCGGCCTCGTGCTGCACTCGCACCTGCGCATGACGGGCTGGTGGGGAGTCTGGCGCCAGGGCGATCGCTGGCGGCGCTCGCCGCGCCGCGCGTGGCTCGTGCTGCGCGCCGACGGGCACGAGGTGGTCCAGTTCGACGGCCCGGTGCTCGAGCTGATGACCGAGTCGCGCGCCCGCCTGGACCAGCGGATCGCCGGGCTCGGGCCGGACGTCCTCGCCGAGGAGTTCGACGCCGAGCGCTTCCTGCGCCGCCTGCGCGAGGACGACCCGACGCGGCCGATCGGCGATGCGCTGCTCGACCAGCACACGGTCGCGGGCCTGGGGACGATCTGGCGCACCGAGGGCCTGTTCGCCGCGCGCGTCGACCCCTGGCGGCCGACCGCCGAGGTCAGCGACGAAGAGGCGCTCGCCGTCGTCGAGGCGGTGCGACCGCGGATGGCGCGCAGCGCCGCCGAGGGCTTCGACGTGCGCGACGTCAAGATCTACTCGTCCGGCGGCCGGCCGTGCCCGCGCTGCGGAACGATCGTCCGCTCGGCCGGGCAGGGGGAGAACAACCGGCGGCTGCGGTGGTGCCCGGAATGCCAGCGTTGAGCGGAGGACCGGCGCCTCGGCCGGCGCTGAAGCGCGTCGGCCACAAGGGCGCCGACCTGATCACGCCCGGCAACACGCTCGAGAGCTTCGACGCGGCGCTGGCCGCCGGCGTCGACATGGTCGAGTTCGACGTCCTCCCCGAGCACCTCGACGGCCGCGGCCGGCTGCTGCTCGCCCACGACTACGCGGACGCCGAGCGCCGCACCCCGCTGACGCTCGAGCAGGGCCTCGCCCACTTCGTCCAGGACGCGTGGACCGGCGTCGACCTGATCGTCGACATGAAGCTGCCCGGCTACGAGGAGCGCGTCGTCCGCGCCCTGCGCGAGCACGGCCTGGCCGGCCGCGCGCTGATCTCGACGATGGAGGTCGACAGCCTCGCCGCCGTGCGCCGCCTCGGCCGCGAGGTCCGCCTGGGCTGGTCGGTCCCGCGCGTGCGCCGCGACCTGCTCGCCCACCCGGTGACGCGCGTGGCGGCGATGGCCGCGGCGCGCTACGGGCGCCTCGTCACCCCGGGCCGCGTGGCCGCCGCGATCCGCGAGGGCCGCACCGACGCCGTCATGGCCCACTGGGCGCTCGTCGCGCCGCGCATGGTCCGCGCGGTCGAGCGCGCCGGCGGCGAGCTGTACGTCTGGACGGTGGACGACGCGGAGCGGATCGCGGCGCTCGAGCGCCTCGGCGTGACCGGCGTGATCACGAACGACCCGCGCCTGTTCGGCCCGGCTCCGGCCCGCGCTTAGTGGTTCCGTCCGTCGGTACGCGTGCTGCGTACCTGGGGGACGGGACCACGCTCAGCGAATCGAGCAGGTCGCCGCGGAGAAGCCCGGCGGGTCGGCGCCCGGCGTGGCGGGCCGCAGCCCCTGGGTGACCCGCCGCGTGCGGCGCACGACGACGTCGTCGCGGCGCCACTCGAAGGTCACGAGCGCGCGCAGCAGGTAGGCGGGCCGCCCGTCGGCGGGCGGCGCGACGGCGAACGTGCGGCCCGCCTGGCGCGTGCGCGCATCGCCGTGGCCGACGTCGACGAACCCGGAGTCGCCCGCGCGGCCGATCCGCATCCAGCGCCCGTCGCGGCGGCGCATGTACTGCAGCTCGAAGCGCATGAACAGCTCGTCGGCGCTGTCGCCGGTGCCCGGCATCGAGCCGCGGACGCCGACCGAGTCCGGCTGGGCGGCCGTGTCGCAGACGTTCACCGTCGCCCACGGGCCGGCCGGGCGGCCCGTCTGGGCGCGGGCGTCCGGGGCGCTCAGGAGCGCGGCGAGCAGGGCGAGCGCCGCGACCGCGGCGAGGGCGGGACGGCGGAGCGAGGCGGCGACCACGCTGCTCTATACCTTCGGCGGCGCGCGGGTTGCGGTGCGTGGACGCTCAGGCCGGCACGGGCGGACGGCAGGCGATCGCCACGACGTCACCCTCGAGCTCGCACGGGCCCGCCTCCCAGGGCAGCAGCACGGTGTCGCCCCGGCGCACGGGCACCGCGTCGGCGCCCTGGAGCACGCCCGAACCCTCGATGACGACGAGGATCGCGAAGCCGCGCGAGAGGACGGCGGACGGCGCCGGAGCGATCCGCTCGGCGCGGAAGAAGCGGTCGGCGGCGCGCGGCAGCAGCCGCGCGACAGCCGCGTCCGGCTGAGGCGGCGCGCCGCGCAGGGACTCGGGGTCGCGCACCGTCATGTCGACGCAGCCCAGGGCCACATCCCAACCGAGCCCGAGCGTCGCCTCGGCCTCGTCGGCGATCCCGTAGCCGTCCCACTCGAGCAGCACGGACAGGTCGCTGGGCTCCTGCAGCTCGACGAGCAGCACGCCCTCGCCGATCGCATGCGGAACCCCCGCGGGGATGAAGATCGCGTCGCCGGGCGCGACCGGCACCTCGTTGAGGGCGCCGAGCAGCGCGCCCGGGTCCTGCTCGGCCACCCAGCGCGCGAGCGTGGCCGGGGCGACGTCCTCGCGGAAGCCGATCGACACGGCGGCGTCGGGGCGGTCGGTGGCGACGACGACCCAGGCCTCGGTCTTGCCGAACGGCGAGTCGAGGTGCATCCGCGCGAAGCGCCGGTCGGGATGGACGTGGACGGGCAGGCGCTGGCCGGCGTCGAGGAGCTTGACGAGCAGCGCGGGATCGCCGCCGTGGCGTGTGGCGTGATCGGGGCCGAAGAAGGCGACGGGGTCGGCGGCCGCGGCGTCGCGCAGCAGCGCGCCCCCCGGCAGGCGGGTGAGCCCGATCTCGGGGCGACCGAAGACCCCCGTCGTCGAGCCGACCCAGTCCTCGGGCGCGCGCGCGCCGGACGGCTCGACGCCGCGCAGGCGCGCGATCGCCTGGCCTCCGCGGTAGAAGCGAGGCACCACGTTCGGCGCGAGGACGATCGGCCCGACGGCAGGGCCGAGGCCACTCGAGGTGCTCGTACGTCGCCTGTTCAATTCCCACCCCCCGGCCGTCCCGGAACCGGACGGCGCTCACGAACCGTAATCCCGTGCGCCGCGCGCGTCAACGTGCGGCGGCCAGGCTCCTCGCACGTTGCGCGACGAGCGTCCCCGCGCGCTCGGTCTCGACGCTCGCCGCGGCCGCGGCGACGGCGAGCGCCGCGGCACGCCCGAAGGGCTCGCCGGCCTCGAGCGCCACCGCGAGCCCGCCGGCGAGCGCGTCGCCGGCGCCGATCGGATTGCTCACGGTGACCGGCGGCGCATCGATCCAGAGTGTCGTCGTCGCGCCGTCGGCGACGGCCGCGCCGACCTCGCCGGCGGTGACGATCGCGCGGCGCGCGCCGCGTTCGAGGAGCTCGCGCGCGGCCGCCGTCGCGCGCTCGCGCACGACCGCCGGGTCGCCCGCCTCCACGGGCTCGTCGGCGCGTCCGCGCAGGACGGCGTCGGCCTCGGCGAGGTTCGGGGTGACGACGTCGGCGCCGGCCGCGACGGCGTCGGCGAGCGGCGGCCCGCTCGTGTCGACGATCGCCATCGCGCCGCGGCGGTGGGCCAGCGCGACGAGCCGCGCACAGCCGTCCGGGGGCGTGGCCGGCGGCATGCTGCCGCTGACCACGAGCACCCCGTGGGCGTCGAGGTGGACCGCGAGCTCGGCCTCCAGGCGCTCCCAGTCGCCGTCCGAGAGCGGCGGGCCGGGCTCGTTCATGACCGTGACCCGGCCCGAGGGCTCGAGCACGATCGCCGACGAGCGGACCTCGCCGGCCACGGGCACGCGGACGAGCGTGACGCCCTCGTCGGCGAGCATCCCGGCCACGGCGGCGCCGGTGTGGCCGGGCGTGAAGCCGACGAGCGTCGCCGCGGCGCCGAGGCACCCCGCCGCGCGCGCGACGTTGACGCCCTTGCCGCCGGGCGTGATCACCGCGCGCTCGAAGCGCAGCACCTCGCCCGGGCGCAGCTCGGCGATCGTCAGGGTTCGGTCGATGGTCAGGTTCGGGCCTGCGACGAGCACCAGCGCTTAGGCTCCCGGGGCGATGTCCACGCTGGAGGAGAGCGTTGCACTTCTGGGCGGCGTGCCCGTGTTCGAGACGCTGGCGCCCGAGGACCTGCGCCGGGTCGCGGAGGTCGCCGTCCCGCGCCGCTTCCAGCCCCACCAGGTCATCTTCCGCGAGGGCGACGAGAGCGACACGTGCTACGTCGTACGCAGCGGCCACGCCCGCGCGATGCGCGAGCACGGCGACGGGCGCACGATCGCGCTGGCGCACTTCGGGCCGGGCGACATCTTCGGCGAGCTGGCCATGTTCGACGACGAGCGCCGCTCGGCCACGGTCGAGACGCTCGACGCCGTCGAGGCCGTCGCCGTCGCCGGTTCGGACATGCGCCGGCTGCTGCGCGAGCACCCGGACATCGCCGTCAAGCTCGTCATCTCCCTCGGCCGCCGCCTGCGCGAGGCCAACGAGCGCCTCAGCCGCCAGTCCTTCCAGACCGTGCAGAGCCGCGTCGCCGTGGTCCTGCGCCAGCTCGTCGACCAGGCGCGCAGCGAGGGGGCCGGCGACGGCGACGTGCTCGTCCGCATCACCCAGGCCGACATCGCCCAGCTCGCGGGGTCCTCGCGCGAGTCGGCGAGCCGCTTCCTGGCCGTGCTGGAGCGCGCCGGCGTGATCACGCAGGGCCGCGGGCGACTGACCGTGCACGACGCGAGCGCCCTCGACAACTACGTGTACTGACGATGGCGCGCGACTCCGAGTTCTCCGCCGGCGGCGTCGTGGTGCGCGACGGGGAGTGCGTCGTGATCGTCCCGACGCGACGGGCGGCCGACGGCAGCGCCGTGCTCGCGCTGCCCAAGGGCCACCCCGACGGCGACGAGTCGGCGTCGGACGCGGCGCTGCGCGAGGTGCGCGAGGAGACGGGCGTGGAGGCGGAGCTCGTCGACAAGCTCGGGGACGTCCGCTACTGGTACATGCGCGACGGCCGGCGGATCGCGAAGGTCGTGAGCTTCTTCCTGTTCGAGTACCGCGGCGGCGAGCTCGAGGACCACGACCACGAGGTCGAGCAGGCGCGCTGGATGCCACTCGAGCAGGCGGCCCGCGAGCTCACCTACAAGGGCGAGCGCGGCATGGCGGCGAGGGCGCTGTCACGCAGGGGAAAACCTCAGTAGGGTGCAGGCGCGATGCAGGTCCTGAACTTCTACTCGACGATCTTCGCCGATCAGCTCAAGCGAGGGCGCAAGACGGCGACGATCCGGCTGGGCGACAAGTCCCACAAGTACAAGAAGAACCAGGCCGTGCTGGTGACCATCGGCTACCAGCACTCGCCGCGCGAGAAGATCTTCGACGCGGTGATCGACCAGGTCGAGGTCAAGCGGATCAAGGACCTCTCGCCGCGGGACATCGAGCACGACAACCCCGAGTTCCGCCGGCACGACGAGATGATCCACTTCCTCGAGCAGATCTACGGCAAGTCGGTGTCGATGGACGACATCGTCACCGTCGTGCGGTTCTCGCAGATCATCGAGAACCCGCCCAACGTCACCGATGCCCGCCTGGGCATCGGCGGCGCACAGAACTGAGCCTCCCGGGCTGAGGTCGACGTTCGGCTGGCACTCCTGTTAAGAGAGTGCCAAGCCTCCCTTGTCCGCGAGGGCCGGCGTCGTATACTCTGACGTAGCGTTTGGCACTCCGGCTCATCGAGTGCCAACAGAAGTACGTCGGAACTTTCACCCCTCACGGAGGTACGTCATGAAGCTCAAGCCCCTGGGCGATCGTCTGATCGTGCGGGCGATCGAGGAGGAGGAGACCACTGCGAGTGGGATCGTCCTTCCCGACACCGCAAAGGAGAAGCCCCAGAAGGGGAAGGTCATCGCCGTCGGCGACGGTCGCTACGACGACGATGGAGAGAAGCGCATCCCGCTGGACGTCAGCGAGGGCGACGAGGTGCTGTACAGCAAGTACGGCGGCACCGAGATCAAGGTCGACGGGGAGGAGCTCCTCGTGCTGCGCGAGAGCGACGTCCTCGCCAAGGTCGAGTCGTAAGGAGAACCTGAACACATGGCTCACAAGGAACTGAAGTACGAGGCGGCCGCCCGCCAGGCCCTCGAGGCCGGCGTCGACGCGGTCGCCAACGCCGTCAAGGTCACGCTCGGCCCGCGCGGCCGCTACGTGGTGCTCGACAAGAAGTTCGGCGCCCCCACGATCACGAACGACGGCGTCACCATCGCTCGCGAGATCGAGGTCGAGGACGTCTTCCAGAACCAGGGCGCCCAGCTCGTCCGCGAGGTCGCCACGGCCACGAACGACGTCGCCGGCGACGGCACCACGACGGCGACCGTGCTCGCCCAGGCGATCGTCCGCCAGGGTCTGAAGAACGTCGCTGCAGGCGCCAATCCGCTCAGCCTCAAGCGCGGCATCGAGAAGGCCGTCGACTCGGTCGTCGACGAGATCAAGAAGCAGGCCAAGGAGATCTCCGGCAAGGACCAGATCGCCCGCGTGGCGACGATCTCCGCCGGTGATGACGAGATCGGCGACGTGATCGCCGACGCCATCGAGAAGGTCGGCAAGGACGGCGTCGTGAACGTCGAGGAGGGCCAGACGTTCGGCATGGACCTCGAGTTCACCGAGGGCATGCAGTTCGACAAGGGCTACATCTCGCCGTACATGGTCACCGACCAGGAGCGCATGGAGGCGGTCCTCGAGGATCCGTACATCCTCATCGCCAACCAGAAGATCGGCTCGGTGCGCGACATCCTGCCGATCCTCGAGCAGACGATCCAGTCGGGCAAGCCGCTGCTGATCATCGCGGAGGACGTCGAGGGCGAGACCCTCGCCACCCTGGTGGTCAACAAGCTGCGCGGCACCTTCACCGGCGTCGCCGTCAAGGCTCCGGGCTTCGGCGACCGCCGCAAGCGCATGCTCGAGGACATCGCCATCCTCACCGGTGGCGAGGTCATCACCGAGGAGATGGGCCTCAAGCTCGAGAACACGCAGATCTCGCAGCTCGGCCGCGCCCGCCGCGTCGTCGTCACGAAGGACACCACGACGATCGTCGACGGCGCCGGTGACGCGGAGGCCATCAAGGGCCGCATCAACCAGATCAAGTCGGAGATCGAGAACACCGACTCGGACTTCGATCGCGAGAAGCTCCAGGAGCGCCTCGCCAAGCTCTCCGGCGGCGTCGCCGTCGTGAAGGTCGGCGCGGCCACCGAGACGGAGATGAAGGAGAAGAAGCACCGCGTCGAGGACGCCCTGCAGGCGACCCGCGCGGCGCTCGAGGAGGGCATCGTGCCCGGCGGCGGCGTGGCCCTGCTGCGCGCCTCCGACGCGATCAAGCTCGACCTCTACGAGGATGACGAGAGGACCGGCGCCCGCATCGTCCTGCGCGCGCTCGAGGAGCCGCTCCGTCAGATCGCCGAGAACGCCGGGCTCGAGGGCTCGGTCGTGGTCAACGACGTCCGCAAGGCGAAGAAGGGCCAGGGCCTGAACGCCGCCACGGGCGAGATCGTCGACCTCGTCGCCGAGGGCATCATCGACCCGGCCATGGTCACCCGCTCGGCGCTGCAGAACGCGGCCTCGATCGGCAAGAACATCCTGACCACCGAGGCGATCGTCGCCGAGATCCCGGACAAGGACGGCGCCGGCGTCGGTGGCGGCGGGATGCCCGACATGGGTGGCATGATGTAGGCACGCGTCCTTCGCGACGCTCGTTGTACGACGAGGGCCCCGGCGACTCCCGCGCCGGGGCCCTCGTGCGTTCTCAGGGGTCGAGCATCACGATCAGCCGCTCCTCGCCCGGCGGGAGCAGGTAGCACGCGACGAAGGTCGCGGGCTCGCGGTCCGACGCGTTGTCGAAGTGCGCGATCTCCGCGTCCGGCGGCTCGAAGAAGGCATCGCCGGCGCTGAGGATCGCCTCCGCCTCGCCGGCCACCTGGAAGCGGATCGTCCCCGAGATCACGTAGCCGGCGACCGGACACGGGTGACGGTGGCGCCCCGTCTCCTGCGCCGGCCGGAGCTCGATCCGGGCCACCTCGACGCGGTCGACGGCCTGGGCGCCGTCGAGTTCCGCGCGCAGGAGCTGGTGCCGGACGATCGGCGGGAGCTCGCCGCGGGCCTGAAGCCACTGCGCCAGCTCGGTCGCGTCGCTGCGGCGCGCCGCCTCGGCCGGCGTCAGGCCGTCCCACGGCGCGACCCAATGGACGTCGGCGCCACGCCGCACGAGGTCCTCCGCCACCTCCTGCTGCCCGCCGTGGGCGGCATACCACAGGACCTCGGAGAGCTCATCGGGCGCCGGCGGGGGCTCGGCGTCGCAGCGCTCGCGCACGCGCTCGGACAGTCCGAGCGCGGCGGCCTCGCGGAACGTCGGCCGGGCGCCGGCGCCGACCAGCCGCCGGGCCGCGTCCCACTGGCCGAAGGCGACCGCGTCGCTGAGCGGCGTCCCGCCCGCGATCACCGCGCCGCGGGCCTCGATGTCGGCCCCGGCGGCGATGAGCGCGTCGAGCACCTCGACGTCGTTGCTGCTCGCCGCCCAGTGCAGCGGCGTCTCGGCGTGCGCGCCGATGAAGGGCGCGTCGACGTCGGCGCCGGCGGCGGCAAGCGCGGCGACCGTCGCGGCGGCGTTCGGGAAGTGACCGGGCCAGTCGGTGGCGACGTGGAGCAGCGTGCGACCCCCGCGGACGCGCGCCGTCGCCAGGTCCGGGCGCTCGCGGAGCAGGCGCTCGAGCGCCGCGACGTCGCCGTCGTGGATCGCCGCGACCGCGGCGTCGGCGCCTCGGCGTCGGCGTCACCCGCCATAGCGCAGCAGCGGTCGCACGAACGTGATCAGGTCGACGCCGGCGACCGGCGACCAGTCGCGCTCCGGCGCCCGGTGAAAGCCGAGACGCCGGTACACACGGTGCGCGGTGAGCATCTCCGGCAGGCTCGAGCAGACGACGCCCTTGCCGTGCGCGCGAGCCTCGTCCAGGACGCGGCGCAGCAACGTCGCGCCGACGCCGCGGCCCTGCGCGGCCGGGTCGACGGCGAGCATCCGGAACTCGGCCTCCGAGGGGCCGGCGATCTCGCGCATCGGCCCGCCGTCGGGCACCAAGGTGACCGTGCCGAGGATGCCTCCGTTCTCGGGGTCGGACGCGACGAGGACCTCGGCCACGGCCGCGCGCCCCGCCACGTCGCGCAACGCCGGGACGTAGTGGTTCCGGTCGCCGAGCAGGAACGGCGCGTAGGCGGCCACGCAGAGGTCCCCGACGGCGGTGAAGTCGGCGGCTGCCGCGGGTCGGATCTCGAGCTGCTGCATGCCGACGATCGACGGTACCCCGCGCGGCGCCCGTTCCCGGTTCGGCTCACACGAGTCTCGCGACCTCTTCGGCGCAGCCCCACGCGAGCGTCACGCCGGCCCCGCCGTGCCCGTAGCAGTGGATGACCCGGCCGCCCGCGCGTGTCTCCGTCTCCAGCCGCACGGCGGGACGCCCCGGCCGCAGCCCGACCGCGTGGCGCACGACGGGCGCGCCGTGCAGCGCGGGCACGGCCGCGGCGCAGCGCGCGAGGATCGCCGCCGCCGTCGCGTCGTCGACGCCGGCGTCCTCGTCGCCCTCCTGGGCGGTCCCGCCGAGCACGACGTCGCGCTCGCGCGGCACGACGTACAGCAGCCGCTCGGCGTCGGTCTGGTCGAGCAGCCACTCCTCCACGCCGGCGACGCGCTCGACGACGACGATCTGGCCGCGCACCGGCACCATCGTGGTGTCGCCGGCCAGCGCGCGAGCGCCCAGGCCGGCGCAGTCGACGACGAGCGGCGCGCGGGCCAGCGCGTCGTCGAGGCTCGCCACCTCCCCGATCGCGACCTCGCCGCCCAGCGACCGCAGCCGTGCGACGAGCCACGGCAGGTGCACCGACATGTCGGCCACCGGCGCGGTGAAGCGGTAGCCGCGCGCCGTGCGGGCGAACCCGGGCACGGCGTCGCGCCACCATGGGTCGGCGGTGTCCGCAGGCACGACCTCGGTCCCGGCCCGCATCCGCACGCCGCTGCCCTCGATCCCGGCAAGCTCCGAGAGGACCTCGAAGCCGCGCGCCGACCAGACGGCGACCCGCTCGCGCGGGTAGGCGCGGTAGGGGTACCAGAGCGCCGCGGCGACGGCGGACGTCGTCCGCTCGGGCGGCTCGCGCGCCACCACGGAGGCGGCCACGCCCGCCTCGCGCAGGCGGATGGCGCAGGTCAGGCCGACGACGCCGGCGCCGACGACCAGGGCCTCGGACACGGCCCGGATCCTCGCCGATCGGGCGAGGACCCGCGTGCCGGAACGATCAGGTGCCGGAGGCGGCGACGCCGACGCCGATCGGGCAGCTCACGCCCGTCCCGCCGAGGCCGCAGTAGCCGTTGGGGTTCTTGGCCAGGTACTGCTGGTGGTAGGACTCTGCGTAGAAGAAGTCCTGCAGCGGCGCGATCTCGGTGGTCACCGCGCCGTAGCCCGCACCGGCCAGCTCGCGACCGAAGGTCTCGGCCGAGCGCTGCGCGGCTTCGAGCTGCGCGTCGCTCGTGGTCAGGATCGCCGAGCGGTACTGGCTGCCCACGTCGTTGCCCTGGCGCATGCCCTGCGTCGGGTCGTGGCTCTCCCAGAACAGCTTGAGCATGTCCGAGTAGCTCGTCTGCGCGGGGTCGAAGACGACGAGGACGGCCTCGGTGTGGCCGGTGCGCGAGCTGCACACCTCGTCGTACGTCGGGTTCGGGGTGTAGCCGCCCGCGTAGCCGACCGCCGTCGTGTAGACGCCCGGCGCCTCCCAGAAGACCCGCTCGGCGCCCCAGAAGCAGCCCATCCCGAAGACGGCCTGCTCGAGACCATCGGGGAACGGCGGCGCGATCGGCGCGTCGAGGACGTGGTGGCGCTTCGGCACCGGCATCGGCTCCGTGTGGCCGGGCAAGGCGTCGTCGCGATCGATCATCGCGGTCTTGGTTCCGAAGAAACGCATGCCCTCAGGGTACTCGCCGCGCGCCGGTCCTCAGGGGTCATCTAGCCTTCGCGCGATGGTCGCCGGCACCGTCCTCGAGCTGCACCGCTGGCCGGTGAAATCGCTCGGCGGCGAGGCGGTCGACGCGCTGCGGATCGATCGCCGCGGGGCGGGTGGCGACCGCGCGCACGCGCTCATCGCCAGCCGCAACGGCGACCGCCTCCCGCTCACCGTGCGCCAGGCGCCGAGGATGCTCGCCTGGCGCGCCGCCTACCCCGGCGTCCCGGGCGCGGCGCTCGATCCCGACGACCCGCCGCTGCCGCTCGTCACGGGCCCGGACGGGCGCGAGTTCCGCTGGGACGACCCCGAGCTCGCGGGCGCGCTGGGCGACGACCTCGGCCGGGAGGTCGCGCTGCGCCGCGACCTCGCGCTGATGCCCGACCTTCAGGACTCGCTGCTCGTGACCGTCGAGGCCAGCCGCCGCACGCTCGGCGAGGAGCTCGGCGTCGAGCTCGACCTGCGCCGCTTCCGCCCCAACATCCACGTGGCGCTCGACGCGGCCGCCTTCGCCGAGGCGCGCTGGGAGGGCCGCCGGCTGCGCGTCGGCGAGGCCGAGCTCGAGCTGCTGCACCCGTGCGAGCGCTGCGTGATCCCGACGCGCGACCCGGACACGCACGCGAAGTGGCCCGAGCTGCTCAAGCACCTCGCCGCCGAGCACGACACGCTGTTCGGCATCAACGCGCGCGCGGCGGGGCGGGCCACGGTCCGCCTCGGCGACCACGTCGAGCTGCTCCAGGCCTAGCCGCGCGGAGGAGCACCGCGCGGCATCAGAAGGGAACGGCACCTCCGGCGTCCCAGGCGGCGAGCTGCAGCAGCTTCTCCTCGCTGACGGCGGCCGGCGCGGTCATCACGCACGTGTGCTCGCCGCGCGTCCAGACGACCACCTGCCGGCCCGACTGGCGCAGCAGGGTGAACTCGGTCCCCTTGTACGTCTTCCGGTATCCGTCGCCCGGCGTCTGCAGCGGCTCCCCGGCGAGGATCGTGTAGGCGACGCGGTTGCCGCGCCGGCCCTCGTAGAAGACGGTCATCGCGTCGCGTCCGGCGACCTCGTCGTGGCGCGCGCCGACGGCCGGCCAGCCCAGCGTGTCCCACTGCGGGAAGCGGACGCCGTCGATCGAGGCGCGCAGCAGCACCGGGCGCGCCGTGTCCGGGGCGGGCGCGCCCATCGTCGGCGTCGCGTCGGCGGTCACCTGCGCCGCCTTGAGCACGGTGGGCTCCTCGCTGCCGCCCAGGGCGATCACGAGCGTGGCCGCGACGGCAGCGGCTCCGGCCGTGAGCGCGGCGGCGAAGCCGGCGGCGCGGCGGCGGCGCACCGGGCGCAGCCGGACACGGTCGGACTCGATGCGCGCGCGCAGCTCGTCGCCGGCCCGGACACGCGCAACCGCGGACGTCACCATGGCGCGTCCGCGCTCGGCAAGATCGTCCTCGCGATCGGGCCGATCCGGCTGCGGGTGTGTCCCCTGTCGCGACATCCTGGCCTACAGGACGCCCTGACGGTCCGGTTCCATCCTGCGAGCCACCTGAGCCCGCGCACGATGCAGCCGGCTGGTGATCGTCGCCTCGCGCGTGCGCAGCGCGCGGGCCGCCTCGCCGTAGGTCATGCCGACGACGTCGACGGCGATCAGGGCGTCACGGAAGGCCGGCGGCAGCGCCGCGATGTGGGCGAAGACCTCGTTGACGACCGTGGCCTCATCCGGGCGCGCGCCGGAGCGCGGGTCGACGGGTTCGAAGAGCTCGGGCATCGGCGCGGTCTGGGGGCGCCGGGCGCTCGCCCGCGTGCGGCTGATGAAGGTGTTGCGCAGGACGCGCAGCAGGTAGCCGATGTCGTCCTCGCTGCGCAGCAGCCGCGGCTTGGCCAGGACTCGTACGAACGTCTCCTGCACGAGGTCCTCTGCGTCCTCGCGTGAGCCGGTCAGGCCCCACGCGGCCCGCAGCAGCCGATCGACATGGTCGCCGAGGCCTTCCGGGTCCAGCGCACGAGGGTCATCGCTCAATGCCTGCTCAGCATAGGGGTCGCAGCTGGTTGAATTTGTCAACGGTTTCGCGAGCGAAGTACCATGGTTGGCGCGATGACCGCATCCGCGACGCGCGACACCATGTCGCCGGTGAGCGAGGCCTGGAGCCTCATGCAGGCCCTGCTGCAGTCCTCGCGCCGCCGCTTCCTCGCCGTGGCGGCGGAGTTCGAGCTCTCGCCGCCCCAGGTCATGGCGCTCAAGTCGCTCGATCCCGAGCGCCCTCTGCCGATGAGCCAGCTCGCCGAGGCGCTGCACTGCGACAACTCGAACGTCACCGGGATCGTCGACCGCCTCGAGGACCGCGGGCTGGTCGAGCGGCGCAGCGCGTCGCACGACCGCCGCGTGAAGATGCTCGCCGTCACCGAGCGCGGCGCCGAGGTGCGCAGCCGGTTGCGCGCCCGCCTACGCGAGCCGCCGCCGCCGCTCGCCCAGCTGTCCGAGGAGGATCAGCGGGCGCTGTGCGACATCATGCGGCGAGCGCTGGCGCGGGCGGACTGATCCGCGCCACGATCTGCTCGACGAGCGCCGGCGGGTCGTCGGCGCCGATCACGACCTCGTCGTAGTGCGCGCCGTCGAGGCGCAGCCTGACGACCCGGCCCGGGTCGTCGAAGGAGAGGAAGAGGCGCCGGCCGGCACGGCGGAAGCGGCCGTGGGCCTCGCGCCGCGGCCACGCGCCCTCGCACACGGCGCGGATCGACGTCCACGGGACCCGCACGCGGCGCTGCAGCGTGCCGAGCGCGAGCAGCCCCGAGTACTCGAGCGTGAGGCCGTCGTCGTCGAGATGCAGCGCGCGGGGCATGACCATGATTCTGGGCCAGGCGCCGGGCCCGGTCCATACGGCTAGCCCCAGGCCGCGGGTGCCGCCAGCTCCCGGGGCGGCGGCCCCACGTAGCGCGCGCTCGGCCGCACGAGGCGCCGCTCGCGCTTCTGCTCGAGGACGTGCGCCGACCACCCGGCGAGCCGCGCGCACGCGAACACCGTCGTGAACAGCGGCGCCGGGATCTCGGCGAGGTCGAGCACGACGGCCGACCAGAACTCGACGTTCGTGGCGAGCACGCGGTCGGGCTTGCGCGCGCGAAGCTCCTCCAGCGCGACGCGCTCGAGCTCCTCGGCGACCTCGACGCGCGCCGAGCCCAGCTCGCGGGCGGCGCGGCGCAGGACGCGGGCGCGCGGGTCCTCGGCGCGGTAGACGCGGTGCCCGAAGCCCATCAGGCGCTCGCCGCGATCGAGCGCCGCGCGCACCCAGCCCGCCGGGTCGCCGGTGCGCTCGACCTCCTCGATCATGCTCAGCACGCGCGACGGCGCGCCGCCGTGCAGCGGCCCGCTGAGCGCGCCGACGGCGCCCGAGAGGGCGGTGGTCACGTCCGCCCCGGTCGAGGCGATGACGCGCGCCGTGAAGGTCGAGGCGTTCATGCCGTGCTCGGCCGCCGAGACCCAGTAGGCGTCCAGCGCGGCGACGTGGCGCGGGTCGGCCTCGCCGCGCCACGCGAGCAGGAAGCGCTCGGCCGCCGACGCGCCGGCGGCGACCGTCGCCGCGGCGACGGGCGGCAGGTCGGCGCTGCGCGCGCCGCGCGCGGAGACCGCGAGCGCCGCAGCGGTGGCCCGCGCCAGGTCGTCGCGGGCCTGCTCGTCGGAGCAGTCGATCAACGCCGGCAGCCCCCACGCCGGGCCGAGCAGGGCGAGCGCGACCTGCAGGTCGACGCGCGCGTCGCCCGACCGCGGCATGTCGCCGGGCGGATCGAGGACCGGCAGCGCCGGCTCGAGCACGCCGTCGACGAGCAGGCCCCAGACGGCCTCGAAGGGCACGCGCCCGACGAGCTCGTCGATGTTCACGCCGCGGAAGCGCAGCGCGCCCCCGTCGCGGTCGGGCTCGGCGATCTCCGTCGCGAACGCGACGACGCCCTCGAGCCCGGACTGCACCTCGCTCATCCTGCTCCGATCGGTCGTGGGGACGGGGTCAGGCGGCCTGACGGCCGCGGGCGCGGTGGCGCCGCGCCTTGGCCTCGTTGCCGCACGTGCTCATCGAGCACCAGCGGCGGCGGCCGGCGGGCGAACGGTCGAAGAAGCGCGCGCTGCAGGTCTCGGAGGCGCACACTCTGACACGGCGGCGCTCCTCCGCTCGCCCGAGCATCCGCGCCGCGTCGAGGGCGACCGCGGCCAGCGCCCCGGCGGCGGGGTCGCGGGGGTCTGCGTCCCCGAGCAACGGCACGCCGCCCGGACCGAGCGCGAGGCGTACCTGCGGGGCGGCGCCGGGCAGCCAGCCGTCGATCCGCGCGACGTCGGCCGCCGCCGCGGGCGTGCCGTCCAGCAGCGCGCGCACGCACCCGTCGATGGCCTCGCGCAGGGCGCGCGCCTCGTCGAGCAGCCCGGCCGTCACGGGCGGCGGCGCGTCGACGAGCCGGGCCTCGCGCAGCCAGCCGCCGAGGTCTTCGGGGGTGACGAGCGTCTCGACGGTCCGGTGCCAGCGCTCGCGCAGCGTGTTCGCGAAGTCCAGCGCGGGGCGCCCGCCGAGCCAGTACCACCACGGCTCGCCGGCGGCCAGCGGCAGCTCGAGGTCGTCGGGGAGGTCGCGCACCGGTCGCATAACCGGATGATACGTGCTCATACGGTTACGCGCCACCGCCCAGACCGCTCTAGTGTCCGCGGCGGATGGCCGCCGGCTCCGACCTGCTCACGCGTCCCGCGCTCGAGCTCGCCGCGCTCGTGCACGCGGGCCAGGTCGGCGCGACCGAGCTCGTCGAGGCCTCGCTGCGCCGCATCGAGGAGCTTGACCCGCAGATCAACGCGTTCGTCGACGTCTACGCCGACGAGGCGCTCGCGACCGCGGAGGCCATCGGCCCCGGTGACCCGCGGCCGTTCGCCGGCGTCCCGATCGCGATCAAGAACAGCCGCGCCGTGGCCGGGCGGCGGATGACCTGCGGCGCCGGCTTCCTCGGGGACTGGGTCGCGCCCCACGATCACAACGTCGTCGCGCGCCTGCGCGCCGCGGGCTTCGTCCTCGTCGGCTCGACGACGCTGCCCGAGTGGGCGATCCAGCCGTGGACGAACACGAAGCGGTTCGGCGCGACGCGCAACCCGTGGGACCGCGCGCGCACGTCCGGGGGATCGTCGGGCGGCTCGGGCGCCGCCGTCGCCGCCGGGATGGTCCCGATCGCCCACGCCACCGACGGCGGCGGCTCGACGCGCATCCCCGCGGCGTGCTGCGGCCTGGTCGGCCTCAAGCCCCAGCGCCACCGGATCTCGCCGCGCCCGGACGCGAGCGAGAGCTTCCTCGCCGCCGACGGCGTGCTCAGTCGCACCGTGGCCGACACCGCCGCCGCGCTCGACGTGCTCGCCGGGCGCGAGGTCGGCGACGGCTCCTGGGCGCCGCCGCCGCCCGAGCCCTTCGCGGCGGCCGCGGCGCGCGAGCCGGGGCGCCTGCGCATCGCGTGGACGGCGAGGCCCGCGCTCGACGGCGAGGTCGAGCCGGTCACGGCCGCCGCCGCCCGCGATGCCGCATCGCTGCTTGAGGCGCTCGGCCACGACGTCGAGCAGGCCGAGCCGCCGTGGCGCCGGCCCGGCCTGCTCGACGCCTTCACCGGGCTGTTCGCGCCGCTCGTCATGTTGCAGGTCGTCCACGCCCGCGCGGTGCGCGGCCGCGAGCCGACCGAGGACGACATGGAGCCGCTGAGCTGGGCGCTGTGGCGGCTCGTGACGACGACCTCGTCGCTGCAGGCGAGCATCGCGAGCGCGCGCATGCAGTCCTTCGCGCGCGAGGTCCTGGCCTGGATGGAGCCCTACGACGCGGTGCTGACGCCCTCGCTCGCGACGGCGCCGCCGGCGCTCGAGGACACCGACTGGCGCACGGAGGACCCGATGGCCATGTTCGCCCGCGCGGCGGCGTTCACGCCCTTCACGGCGGTCGCCAACGTGACCGGCCAGCCCGCGATCTCCGTGCCGCTGACGGAGGCCGCGGGGCTGCCGGTCGGGGTGCAGCTCCTCGGGCGCCAGGCCGGCGAGGGCCCGCTGCTCGCCCTCGCGGGGCAGCTCGAGGCGGCCCGCCCGTGGGCGGCCCGGCGGCCGCCGGGCGAACCCTGAGGCGGTGCCTCTCTGTCATATGCTTCGTGCATGGCCTACGTCATCGCGGAGCCGTGCATCGGCACCAAGGACAACTCGTGCGTCGAGGTGTGCCCGGTGGACTGCATCCACCCCACCCCGGACGAGCCCGACTACGACAAGGTCGAGCAGCTCTACATCGATCCCGAGGAATGCATCGACTGCGACGCGTGCGTCGAGGCGTGCCCCGTGGACGCATGCTTCGCCGAGGACCAGCTGCCGGACGAGTGGCAGCCCTTCGCGCAGGTCAACGCCGAGTACTTCGCAGCGCCCGGCCGCTGAGCGCCGGCGGGCGTTGCCCGAGGTGGCCTGAGCCGGTCAGCCGGCCATCGGGAGCGACATGCCCGCCGGCGCCGGGTCGTTCCCTTCGCCGCCGGACGCGCCGGCCGTCGCCATCTGCAGGATCGGCAGCTCGACCGGGAACATCGCCACCAGGCCGCGCGCGGCGTGGTGGATCGCCTGGGCGGCGGGGTCGTCCGGGTCGGAGAAGACGAGTGGGAGGCCCGCGTCGGCCTGCTCGCGCAGCGGCATCGTCAGCGGCACGTTGCCGAGCAGCGGCACGTCGAGCTCGTCGGCCAGCGCGGCGCCGCCGCCCTCGCCGAACAGCGTGTAGCGCTCGCCGCCGGGCGTCACGAAGGCGCTCATGTTCTCGATCACGCCGCCGATCTCGAGGTTGACCTTGTGCGCCATCTCGGCCGAGCGGCGGGCGACCTTCTGGGCCACCGGCTGCGGCGTGGTGACGATCAGGAACTTCGACTGCGGCAGAAGCTGGGCGAGCGTCATCGAGACGTCACCGGTGCCCGGGGGCAGGTCGACGAGCAGGAAGTCCAGCTCGCCCCAGTCGACGTCCTCGAGGAACTGGGTGAGCGCCTTGTGGAGCATCGGGCCGCGCCAGACGACGGCGGAGTCCTCCTCGACGAAGAAGCCGATCGACATGACCTTCACGCCGTTGGAGACGAGCGGCAGGATCTTGCGGTCGGCCGAGACCTGCGGGCGGCCGCCGACCCCGAACATGCGCGGGATCGAGTAGCCCCACACGTCGGCGTCGAGCACACCGACCTTCTTGCCCTGGGCGGCCAGCGAGGCGGCGAGGTTGGCGGTGATGGTCGACTTGCCGACGCCGCCCTTGCCCGAGCCGACGCAGACGACGTTGGAGACCTGGGCGAGCGCGCCCTCGGGCAGGCTGCCGCGGCCGAGCTTCTGCTGCAGGCCGGCCTTCTCCTGGTCGGAGAGCACGTCGAAGGCGACGCGAACATTGTGGACGCCTTCGAGCGGGCCGACGGCGTTCTTGACCGCGGACTCGAAGTGCCCGCGGATCGGGCAACCCGGCGTGGTCAGCGAGACGGTGACGTCGACCGTGCCGTCCGCGCGGGCGTCGATCGAGCGGACCATGTCGAGCTCGACGATCGAACGCCGCAGCTCAGGGTCGATGACGGCCGTGAGCGCCTGGAGGATCTCGTCGCGTGAGGGCATGTGATCCATTCTGACAAACAGGACCCCGACCCCCCGGGAGCGGCCTAGGCAGGCGGCGTGACGACGCGGATCTCGGTGCGGCGGATCCAGGCGGCGGGGTCGTCGAGCTCGGCCAGCGTGGGCAGCCGCTCGGGCGCGCTCCAGGCGCGATTGAGCGCGTCGATGCCGCCGCGACGCACGACGCCGTCGCAGAAGCGCCGGCCGTCCTCGTACTGGCGCAGCTTGAGCTCCATGCCGAGCAGCCGCTCGAGCAGCTTGAAGACCGGCGGGCGCTCGCGGCGGCGGCGGTTGAGCGCGGTGCGCAGCTCGGCGACGTTGGGCAGCACGGGCGCCCCGGCGGCGTCCATGACGTGCTCGGCGTGGCCCTCGACCGTGGCCATCGTCGCCTGCAGGCGGTCGATGAGCGCCTTGCGCTCCGGCCCGGCGACGGCGGTGATCAGCCCCTGGTCGCGCACCTGGTCCCACAGGCCGCGCAGGTCGTCGGCGTTGGGCAGGCGCAGCAGCGCGGACGCGTCGACCTTCACGTCGACCGTCGACAGCAGCTCGCGCAGCAGGCCGGCGACGTGGTCGCGCAGCCACGGCACGCTGGAGAACTGCACGGCGTGGGTGACCTCGTGGAAGACGACCCACGGCAGCAGGTCCTCGAGGCGGACCTCCATGTTCGTGGCCGCCTCGCGCAGGTTCGGCGCCACGACGAACAGGCGCGGCTCCTGCGCCGCGTCGAAGAGCGAGAGCTCGTACTGGCCGAGCACGTGGCGGCTCATGTAGCCGACCACGCCACCGATCTCGGCGGCGAGCAGCGCGCCGCCGGCCGCCTTCATCGGGCCGCCGAACGGGCCGGAGCCGCCCGCGACGCGATCGACGAGCGGGTCGATCGTGCCGCGCATCGTGCGCAGGTTGGCCTGCATCCAGACAGCGCGGCCGATCGCCTCGGGCGGCGGCAGCTCCTCGGTCGGCTGCATGCGCGCGTAGGCGACGACGCCCTCGCGGGCGGTCTCGGCCATCGGTCCCAGCTCGCCCGGCAGCGGCGCCGAGCCGTTCGCGCCCTCTCCGCCGGCGATCGCCGACCCGACGCGCTCGGCGAGCTCCCAGTCGATCATCGCGTCGCTCCGTCGGGTTGCACGGCGGGCAGGGTGGCGAGCTGCTCGAGCGCCTCGGGCGTGCGCGCGGCGACGACCGGCGAGCGCGGCTCGAGATCCAGCGGCGCGGCGAGCGGCTCGTCCATCGCCGTGAAGCTCACGATCCCGCCGCTCTCGCGCACGATGAGCTGCGCGGCGGCGGCGTCCACGGCGCGGCAGCGCGCGAGCGTCGCCATCCCGTCGACGCGCGTGGCGGCGACCTGGCACAGCGAGATCGCGATCGAGCCCATGGCACGGATGCGCCCGGTGACGTCGACGAGCCGCTCCGAGGACACCGCGAGCCAGCGCGGGTCGGCCGACTCGATGGCCACGACCTCGAGCTTGCCGTCGCGCCGGCGGCGCTCGGGCATCGGGTGGTCGAGCGGCTCGTCGTTGAGGTAGGCGCCGCCCCCGCGGACCGCGCGCCACTCCTCGCCCGGGCCGAGGTCGTAGACGTAGCCGAAGACGACGTCGGCCATCGTGTGGCCCTCGGCCACGGCGACGGAAAGAGCGTGATGGGAGAGGCCGCGCTTGGCGTTCAGCGAGCCGTCGATCGGGTCGATGACGACGAGCACGCCGTCGTCGCCGTAGTCCACCAGGCCGCGCTCCTCGGAGACCGCGGTGAAGCGCGCGCCGGCCGCGTACAGCTCGTCCAGCTCGGCGAACACGGCCGCCTCGGCGGCGGCGTCGATGACGAGCGTGAGGTCGCCGCCCTCGCCGCGCTCGCCCGTCTCGACGACACGCTGCGTGCTCGTCGGATTGGCCCGCAGGACCGCCTCGAGACCCTCCGAGGCGCGCCGGCAGGCGCCGAGCCAGTCGTGGGTCAGGAGCCCGGGCACTCCATGGGGGCCATCGGTCATGTGGCTCATATCCTACGAGCGTGCTCGAAGCCGCCGAGGCGCTCACGCCTGCGCAACAGGCCGTGGTGTCCCACCGCGGCGGGCCGCTGCTCGTCATCGGCGCGGCCGGCACGGGCAAGACGCGCACGCTCGTCCACCGCCACGCGTGGCTGGCCGGCGAGGGCGGCGCGGCGCCGGAGCAGGTGCTCGCGCTCACCGCCACCGAGGCGGCCGCCGACGCGATGCGCGCCGAGGTGGAGGGCCTGCTCGAGCGCGCTTTCGAGGAGCTCGCGGTGTACACCGTCCACGGCTTCTGCGCGCGGCTGCTGCACGACGAGGCGCTCGAGGCCGGCCTCGAGCCGTTCGTCTCGCCCGTCACCGCCGCCGACCGCCTGGCCATGCTGCTGGACCGCGTCGACGAGTTGACCCTGCGCGTGCACGACTTCCGCGGCAACCCGGCCGCGCTGCTCGCCGACGTCATCGCACGCATCGACCGCCTCAAGGCGGCGATGATCACCGCCGAGCAGTACACCCGCTGGGCGGCGGCGCTGCCCGAGGGCGACGAGCGCAGCGAGCGCGAGCGCGAGTTCGCCGCCGTCTTCGAGGACCACGACCGGATGCTCGCGGCGCAGGGCACGCTCGACTTCGGCGACCTCGTCCTGCACGCCCACGCGCTGCTGCGCGACCGCCCGCACGTCCGCGCTCGCGCCGCGGCGCGTCATCGCCATCTGCTCGTCGACGACGTCCAGGACCTCGAGTACGCGCCGCTGCAGCTCGTGATCCTGCTCGCCACGGCGGCCGCCGCGGCAGGCGGCCGTGCCCCCCTGACGGCTGCCGGCGACGACGACCAGGCCATCCGCCGCCTGCGCGGCGCGGCGGCCAAGAACCTGCGGGACCTCGGGCGTGACCTCGACGACGCGCGGACGGTGCGCCTCGAGCGCTCGCTGCGCTGCCCGCAGCTCGTCGTCGACGCCGCGCACGCCGTCGTCGCGCCGCTCGCCGACCGGATCGACAAGCGCGTCGAGGCGCAGGAGGGCGGCAGCGTGCACTTCTGGCGCTGCGCCAACGAGCGCGCCCAGGCGCAGGCCGTCGCCACCGACGTCGAGCGGCTCGTGCGCGGCGGCGTGCCCGCCGAGGAGATCGCCGTGCTCGTGCGCTCCGTTCGGGCCGAGGGCCAGGCCGTCGCACTCGCGCTCGAGGAGCGCGCGGTCCCGCACCGCCTGGCCGGCGCCACGGCCTTCTTCCAGCGCGCCGAGGTCAAGGACGTGCTGGCCTGGCTGCGGCTGCTCGTCGACCCCTCCGACGCGGGCGCGGCGGTGCGCGTGCTGGCGCGCCCGCCGGTGGAGCTGCGCTCGGCCGACCTGGCGCGCTGCGTCCACATCGCCAGGCGGCGCAAGCTCGACATGATCGGGGCACTCGTCGCCGCCACCGAGTCCCCGCAGCTCCCGCCCGAGGCGCGCGAGCGCATCCTCGGCTTCCTCAAGCTGCACCGCTCGGCCGCGGCCGCGCTCGACACGACGCGCCCGGACCTCTTCGTCCATCGCCTGATCGACCGCCTCGGCCTGCGCCGCCAGCAGCTGTTCGCCGCCCAGGCCGACGTCGTCGAGCGGCTCGTCAGCCTCGCCCGCCTCGGCGAGCTGGCCACGGACTACGTGCGCCGCTCCCCGCAGGCCACGCCGCGCGAGTTCGCCCGCTCGATCGCGGCCGTCGCCGAGGCCGGGCTGCGCGAGGAGGAAAGCGAGCCCGACCGGCGCGACGGCGCGGTCGCGGTGATGGCCATGCAGGCGGCGGCCGGCCTGAGCTTCCGCCACGTCTTCGTGCTCGGCCTGCAGTCCTCGCGGATGCCGGGCGCGCGGCGGCGCCTGGTCGAGCCGATCGCCGACGGGCTGCTGCACGAGCCGCTGCCGCCCGACACGCGCGCGGCGCACGTCGCCGAGATGCGCCGCCTGCTGCACGTGGCGATGACGCGCGCCTCCGAGGGGCTCGTGCTCGCCTTCGCCGCGCGCAGCGACCGCGGCGCGCTGCAGCCGCCCTCGCCGTTCGCCGAGGAGGCACGCGCGGCGCTGGACGCCGAGTGGGAGGAGCGCGACGAGGAGCTCTTCGGCCCCGACGAGACGCTGCACGCCACCTACCAGGCCCTGCGTGACGAGCTGCTCGGGAGCCTGCCGCGGGTCGGCACGCGCCTCGGCGAGCTGCGCATGGACACCGATCTCGACGTCGCCCACGGCGCCGTCCGCTACCTCGAGCTGCTCAAGCTCGCCGGCCTCATGAACCGTCCCGACGGGCAGTCGGTCGCCGACGCGCTGCCCGGGATGAACGCGGCGATCCTGCGCGCCGCGACGTCCCAGCAGCGCGAGATCCTGCTCACGAGCCCGCTCGACGACATGCTCCTCGACGCCGAGCACGACGCGCGCGCCCGCGCCGCGGCGATCACCGCCCGCGAGGAGCCGACGCTGATGCCGTTCCTGCCGACGCGCGGCGACGGACTGCTGCTGTCGGCGTCCGACATCGAGACGTACCGGACGTGCCCGCTGAAGTACAAGTTCGCCCGCGTCTTCCGGATCCCGAGCGAGCCGACGGTCAACCAGCGCTTCGGGATCGTCGTCCACCAGGTCCTCGAGCGCTACCACTCGAGCGGCGGCCGGACGCGCGACGAGCTGCTCGGGCTGCTCGACGCCGGATGGCGGCGCGCCGGGTTCGGGTCCGGCGACGAGGAGCGCCAGCTGCGCGCGAAGGCCGACAGCTCGCTGCGCCGCTACCACGACCGCACGCTCGAGGAGGACTGCGAGCCGATGTGGTTCGAGAAGCCGTTCCAGTTCAAGCTCGGCGCGCACACGCTGCGCGGGCGCGTCGACCGCGTCGACCGGCTCCCCGACGGCAGCTACGAGCTCATCGACTACAAGACCGGGCGCCCGAAGACCGCGGCCCAGCTCCACGACGACGTCCAGCTCGCGCTGTACGCGGTGGGAGCGCAGGAATCGTGGCGCCTGGACGCCTCGCGGCAGGCCTACCTGTACGTGCTCGACGACGCCAAGGTCCCGCTGCCCACCGACGAGGTCGACCGGGAGTGGATCTCCGACACCGTCTTCGAGGTCGCCGACGGGATCCTCGGCCAGGGCTTCGAGCCGACGCCGTCGTACGCCGCCTGCTCGATGTGCGACTTCCGGATCGCCTGCCCTGCCGCTGAACGCTGAGTTCTCTGCGCGTTCGCGCAGCGTTGCGCAGAGGAATGCGAAAACAGGGAGGTTTCGGCGCGACCGCGAACAGGATCTGCGAAGGTGGTCGTTGATAAGGACGGTGGACGTGTCTCCTCGCTGGCATCCGATCTCTCTCTTCGACGCAGACCCCGATCTGGTCGCGGGCGTCCCCGCCGAGGAACGTGAGGTCGCGCAGCGCTCGCTGATCATCCCGACGATCGCGCTCGAGCCCGGCCTCTGGAACCCGCCGACCGAGCTGCCCTTCGCGCTGCTCGTCGGCCTGCTCGTGCTCGCCGGCGTGCTGAGCCGCGAGATCGTCTTCGCCGGCCGGCGCACCTCCGAGCTCCTCGGCCCGGGCGACATCGTGCGCCCATGGGACGAGGACGGCCCCTACGGGGTCTCGAGCACCGTGTGGCGTGTCCACGCGCCGTTGCGGATCGCCGTGCTCGACGCCCGCGTCGCACGCGCGTGCGGGCGATGGCCCGCGGTCGGCGCGGCGGTCGGGACGAGGCACTCACGCCGCGCGCAACTGCTCGCGCGGCGCCTGGCCATCGCCCAGCTCCCAGCGGTCGCCGACCGGCTGCTGCTGACCTTCTGCGACCTCGCCTCGCGCTGGGGCCGCGTGACGCCGGCCGGCATCCGCGTCCCGGTGCCGCTGACCCACACCGCGCTCGCCGCCCTCGTCGGCGCGCGGCGTCCGTCGGTCACCACCGCGCTCGGCCTGCTCGCCAGCGAACGCGTGGTCGAACGCGTGCCCGACGGCTGGCTGCTGCACGACGACATCGAAGCGCTCGCGGCGCGGGTCGAAGAGCCCGGGCTGCGCTTCGCCGCGGGTTGACGATTCCCACGCATAGCGTGGGTTTCGCGATCCGCGCTGAGCAGGACCTCCCGGATCTGCGCGGCGACCCTGCCTGGGCGCCGCGTGACGTCGGCGTAGCGTGAAGCGCAGGACCGCGTAGCCCGCAAGCTGGAGCTCGTTCGTGAGCGCGGTCGGCCTGGAAGGCGTCGCGGGTGCCGTGGCCTCGAAGCCGTCGGTCTCGACGACGAGGCGCTCGGCCGGCCAGAGGAAGTCGACGCGGCGGCCGTGGAGGCGCTGCTGGGTGCGCGGGCGCGGGATGCCGTGGCGGTCGCAGATGGCGAGCAGGCGGTCCTCGAGGCGCGACTGCGTGGGAGCGATGTCGTCGATCAGTCTGCGCAGGGTCGCTCGACGGGCGGCGGGCGAGGGCTCGCTGCAGCGAGGGGATGTCGAACAGGCGCTGGAACTGGGCCTGGCGGACCGCCCTGGTGAGCTCGGCGTGCTCGAGGACATGCGCCAGGTCGACGAGCGTGCGCGCCGGCGAGGTGACACGGGATTCCGCGGCGCACGGTGTGGTCCTCGGCGCGCGAGGGAGGCGCGGTGATGCGTCACGCCGGGCGTGCGCCGCTTGGTAGCGGTCGTCACCTCCGGTGCGCCAGGCTCGCGGTCCGCGAAGCCCCAGAGCCCTGCTGCGCTCCGGTGGCTCAACACCGCTCCCTCGCCGCACGCGAGCACCGCCGCGAGCCACCGCGCCTCCTGCCTCGGCGCCCGATGGCCGACGGCGTAGACGCCGGGGTGCAGACGGTGCAGCCGGCCGGTGTCGACACGACGCTGGATCTGGTGGTTCGCGAGGCACCGAGGGCGAGCAGCTGCGTCCGGGTGATCACGCCGTACTGGCGGCTCGCCAGCGCCCCGATCCCCCGATCGATCTCACCATTGGTCCCTGATGACCCGCATACGGGTCATAGGGGACCAATGCCGGAGTTCGCCCCCCGGGCTAGTCGGTCTGGCCGGGCCCGCGCTGGCGCAGGAAGCGCTGGAACTCGCGGGCCAGGACGTCGCCGGAGGGGAGGTCCTGGGAGCGCATCTCGTCCTCCTCCTCGGCCGCCGCGCGCTCGAGGCGCTCGACGAAGGCCTGGACGTCGGGGTCGCTCTGGACGGCGAGCGAGACCTGGCGGTCGTAGTCGCTGGCCGAGCGCTCGAGCTCCTCGGCGTCGACGGACACGCCGACGAGCGATTCGAGCTTGCGCACGAGCGCGAGCGCCGCCTTCGGGTTCGGCGCGGCGGCGACGTAGTGCGGGACGCTCGCCCACAGCGACGCGGTCGGAACGCCCGCGGCCTGGCACGCCGCGTGCAGGACGCCGACGATGCCCGTCGGTCCCTCGTAGGTCGTCGGCTGCAGGCCGAGGCGGTCGACGAGGACCTCGTCGGAGGACAGGCCGGTGATCGGCACCGGCCGCGAGTGCGGGACGTCGGCGAGCAGCGCGCCCATCGTCACCACGAGCTGGGTCCCCAGCGCCTCGGCGAGGTCGACGACGAGCTTGGAGAAGCTGCGCCAGCGCATCGAGGGCTCGGCGCCCTGCATGAGGACGAGGTCGCGCGGGGCGCGCGGCACGCGGGCGGCGTAGATCTCGACCTCGGGCCACTCGATCTCGCGGGTGTGGCCGTCGACGAGCTTGACCTTCGGCCGGGTGGCCTGGAAGTCGTAGAAGTCCTCGGGGTCGATGCGGGCGAAACGGGTCGCGCCGAGCGACGCGCCGAGGAACTGGAGCGCCGCGGAGGCGGCGTCGCCGGCGTCGTTCCAACCGGTGAACGCGCAGACGAGGGCGGGAGCGCGCAGGCCGTCGGGGCGGTGCTCCCAGATCAGCGGCTGCATCCGAATCACGGTACATCATGGGTTCATGACCCCTTCGGCGATCAGCACGCTGCGGGACGGCGACGAGGTGGCCGGCGTCTTCGCCTGCACGCGCAAGGATCGCCTGCTCGCCCGGTCCGGCACGCCCTACCTGGCGGTCGAGCTACGCGACCGCACCGGCGCCCTTCCCGGCCGCGTCTTCCGCGACGCGGATCTGCACGCCGGGCGCTTCGACCGCGGCGACCTCGTCCGCGTCGCCGGACGGGTCGAGCGCTTCCGCGAGGCGCTCCAGGTCGACCTGCGGGCGATCGTCCGCGCCGACCCCGCCGAGACCGATCCGACCGCCTTCCTGCCCGTCGCGTACCGCGACCTCGACGAGCTCGACGGCTTCCTCGAGCACCTCGCCGGCGAGGTCCGCGACCCCGGCCTGCGCAGCCTGCTCGACACGGTCGTGCACGACGACGCCCTGCGCGCGGAGCTGCGCCGCCGGCCATGCACGCGCAACGGCCACCACGCCTACCTCGGCGGGCTGCTCGAGCACACCGTCGCGGTGGCCACGCTCGCCGTCGAGACATGCGCGCTGCACCCGCGCCTGGACCAGGAGCTGCTCGTCACCGCCGCCGTCGTCCACGACCTCGGGCGCATCCGCGAGCTACGGCTCGGCGCCGCGGAGATCGAGCTCACCGACGAGGGCCGCCTGCTCGGCCACGTCGAGCTCGGCCTGCGGATGCTCGACGAGCGCGCCCGGGCGTGCGGCCTGGACGAGGCGCGCGCATCTCGCGCTCGCCCACTGCGTCCTCACCCACCACGGCGCCGACGCGGCGCCGGGCCGGCGATTCGGCTCGGCCGAGGCGCTGGCCCTGCACCGCATCAACGCGCTCGACGCCGGGATCAAGGGCGCCCTCGAGCACGGACTGGCTCCTTAAATGCGCGAGGCGCCGGCGTTGGGGGGCACCGGCGCCTGAGGCGCGGTCCCGCGGCGCCGGGGGGTCGGTGCGCCACAGGACGGCCGGGTTCCAGTCGAAGCTCGATAGGACCCGCCGCTGCAAAGAATGGTGGCGTGCAAATGCTCCGGGTTCCAGCATTTTCGACGAACGGTGGAGAAGATGCGCCCGGAGGGTTCCGGACCACCGTTCGTTTTCAACGCAGAGCGCCGAGCGGTCAGGACCGCTGCGCGGTCCCGCTCTCGTGGGCCAGCGCCTCCTCCACCGCGCGTAGGAGCGAGTTGCGCGTGAAGGGCTTCTGGACGAAGGCGATGTCGCCGTGACGCGCCCCGTCGCGGACGAGCACGTCGTCGGTGTGGCCCGACATGAAGACGACGCGCAGGCCGGGGATCCGCTCGCGCGCGATCTCGGCGAGCTGCTGGCCGCTCATGCCCGGCATGACGACGTCGGTGACGAGCACGTCGACCGGCTGCCAGTCGGCGAGCGCCTCGTCGGCGCTCGGCGCGTCGCGCACCGAGTAGCCGTGCGCCTCGAGGATCCGGCAGGCCTGGCGGCGTACCGGGTCCTGGTCCTCGACGACGAGCACGCTGGCGCCGTCGGCGGCCCGCTCGCCGGCCCGGACCGGCTCCTCGGGGACGGTCAGCGCCTCGTCGCTCTGGGGCAGGAAGATCGCGACCGTCGTGCCCCGCCCGACCTCCGAGTCGATCTCGACGGTGCCGCCGGCGTCGATGACGACGCCGTGCACGGTGGCCAGGCCCAGGCCCGTTCCCTCGCCCGCCTCCTTCGTGGTGAAGAACGGCTCGAAGGCGTGGTCGCGGACCTCCGCGGGCATGCCGGCCCCGTCGTCGGCGACGGTGATGCGGACGCCACCCTCGGCGCCGCCGATGGCGATCGACAGCGTGCCGCCCTCGGGCATCGCGTCGCGCGCGTTCACCGACAGGTTGACGAGCACCTGCTCGAGCTGCGCGGGGTCGATGAGCACGGGCACGACGTCGGGGCCGACGGAGAGTCGCAGCGCGATGCCGCTCGCTCAGCGTGCGGTTGAGCAGGCGCTCGAGATCGCGCACGAGCGCGCCCGGGTCGATGACGTGCGGCGTGACGACCTCGCGGCGGCTGAACATGAGCAGCTGGCGCGTGAGCGCCGCGGCGCGGTCGGCGGCGCGGCCGATCTCCTCGATGTCGTCGCGGACGGCGTGGTCGGCGGGCAGCGCGCGCTGGGCGAAGCCGACGCACGTCAGGATCACCGAGAGCAGGTTGTTGAAGTCGTGCGCCACGCCACCCGCGAGCTGGCCGACGGACTCCAGCCGCTGGGCCTGCGCCAGGCGCGCCTCGAGCTCGGCACGCTCCTCGGCCTCGCGCCGGCGCTCGGTCATGTCGGTGGCGATCGAGCAGACCCCGTAGAGCTGCCCGTCGGCGTCGCGCAGCGGGAACTTGACGACGAGGAAGGTCGCCTCCTCGCCGTCGACGTCGGCGACGCTCGCGACCGTCTCGCGGATGTCCCCGGTGGCGATGACCTCGCGGTCGAACTCGTCGTTGCCGGGCGAGCGGTCGCCGAGCGCCTCGTCGGCCGTCTTGCCGAGGACCTCGTCGCCGGTGCGCCCGAAGACCTCCTCCCAGCGGCGGTTGACGAGCAGGTAGCGCTGCTCGAGGTCCTTGACGAGCACGAGCGCCGGCGAGTTGTCGATGATCGCCTGCATCCGCTCCTGCACGGCGCGGCGCTCGGCCTCGGCCCGGCGCCGCTCGGTGACGTCGACGAGCTGGCACAGGAAGTACAGCGGCTGCTCGCCCTCGCCGTGCATCAGCGAGACGTGGACGAGCGTGTGGATCAGGCGACCGTCGGCGTGGACATAGCGCTTCTCGAGCGCGAACGAGCGCCGCCGGCCGCTCAGCAGCTCCTTGATCAGCGGGCCGGTCGAGGTGGCGGTCGTCCTCGTGGTTGAGCTCGGTCAGGCGCGTCGAGCGCAGCTCCTGCTCCGTGCGCCCGAGCATCACGCAGATCGCCCGGTTCAGCCGCAGCCAGCGGCCCTCGAGATCGATGAGGGCCATCCCGATCGGCGCGTCGTCGAAGGCGCGGCGGAAGAGCTGCTCGGCGGCGCGCAGGGCGTCCTCCACGCGCCGGCTCTCCGTGACGTCCTGGCACGTGCCGCGCACGACGGCCGGGCGGCCCTGGCCGTCGGTGACGACCTCGCCGCGGGCGTGGATCATGCGCAGCTCGCCGTCGGGGCGGACGATGCGGTAGTCGAGGCTCCACGGGCGCCGCTCGGCCACGGCGGTCTCGATGACGCGCGCCACCCGCGCGCGGTCGTCGGCGTGGACGCGATCGAGGTTGCTGCCGTAGGAGCCCGAGAAGCGGTCCGGGCGCACCCCGTAGATGCGGTACAGCTCGTCGGACCACGTGACGCGGTCGGTGGCGATCTCCCACTCCCAGCTGCCGAGCCGGGCGATCTGCTGCGCCTCGGCGAGCTTGGCCTCGTTGAGCTCGCGTGCGGCCTCGGCCTCCGAGCGCTCGGTGAGGTCGAGCACCTGGCAGATGTAGTGCAGCGGCTCGTGGCGGGCGTTCGTGACGAGCGTGGCGCTGAACAGGACGATCACCGCTCGCCCGTCGGGGCGCGTCAGGCGTGTCTCGAGCTGGAAGCCCGGGCGCGAGCCGGGCGTCAGCGCGAGGCTCAGGTCGGCGCGCGAGCCCGGGTCGTCGACGAGGTCCTGGATGCGCGCGCCGTCGAGCTCCTCCGCGCGGCGGCCGAGCATCCGCGCGAGCGTCTCGTTGACGCGCCGCAGCCCGCCGTCGGCGTCCATCACGGCCATGCCCAGCGGCGAGTGGTCGAACACCGAGGCCAGGCGCTCGAGCTCGACGTCGTCGCGGTGGGTGACGTCACGGATCACCGCGTAGACGCGGCCGTGCTCGACGCTGGCCACCGCCTCGACCCAGCGCGCGCTGCCGTCGGGCCGGACGACGCGACAGCGGAACGGCACCGGCATCGACCCGGTGCTCACGAGCTGCTCGATCTGGGCGGTGAGCGCGACGTGGTCGGCGTCGTCGACGAGCTCCACGAGCCGGCGGCCGACGAGGTCGTCCTCGGAGCTGCCCGCCAGCGCGCACGCGGCCGGGTTGGCGCGCAGCACGCGACCCTCGGTGTCGGTCACGAGCAGCGCATCGCGCGCCAGCTCGAAGAGCCTGCTCTCGGCTGGCGTCGTATGCGGGTCGGCGGACATCGGCTGGCCTCCCGTCAGGGTACCCGCGCGCCGCCGAGCGGCTCGCTGGGCTCGACGAGCGGCCCGTGCGCCGATCCCGGCTGTCGGGCCAGGTACCGTTGCGTCCGTCATGGACGATCGCAATGTGGGTCAAACTCCGCCCGATCCCGGCTTGGCGCCGGTGTCGGTGCACTTCGTGAACAACGTGCTCGCGGCCGCCGCCAGCCTGATCGAGGTTGAGCCGGACGGCGCTCGTGACGTGCTGGCCGACCTCGGCGCCTTCCTGTCGCACCGGCTGCGCCCGGCGCGCATCGTGCCGCTGGCGCAGGAGCTCGAGCACGTCGCCACGTACACGCGCCTCGAGCAGGCGCGCTTCCCCGGCCGCCTGGAGGCCGAGCTGCCGCCGTCGCGTGACCTGCCGAGCGCCCAGTGCTCGCCCGGCGAGGTCCAGGCGCCGGTCGCCGACGCCCTCGGCCGCTGGCTCGGCGAGCGCCGCGGGCCCGTGCGCCTGGCACTGCGCGCGCGCCTGGACGGCAACTCGCTCGAGGCGCAGCTCGACCAGCCCGACGACCCATCGGTCGCCGGCGAGCGCGTGCGCATCGCGCTGACCAAGGCATCGATGGCGGGAGGGGTCGCGTGACCGACGGGCTGGCCATCCTGGCGGTCGACGACGAGCCCCGCGCGCTCGCCGACATCAAGCACCTGCTCGAGTCCTCCACGTCCGTCGATCGCGTCGCGACGGCGACGAGCGCCAAGGAGGCGCTCGTGTACCTGTCGGGCGGCCGCTACGACGCGCTGTTCCTCGACGTCCACATGCCGGAGATCGAGGGCATGGCGCTCGCGCGCCTGCTGCGCCGGTTCGCCGACCCGCCCGCGGTCGTCTTCGTCACCGGTCATCCCGACGCCGCGGTCGAGGCGTTCGAGATCCAGGCGCTCGACTTCCTCGTCAAGCCGGTCGGGCGCGAGCGTCTCGAGGCCGCGCTGACCCGCGTCGAGGCGCAGGCGCGGCCGGCCGCTCCGGATCCGGCCCCCTCCGATGGCGCGGCGGCGGGCGGCGCCGGCCCGGACGTCGTCGCCGTCGACAACCCGAAGGGCGGCGGCAAGCGGCTCGTGCGCCTCGAGACGATCTCGATCGCGCAGGCCAACGGCGACTACGCGCGGATCGTGTGCGACGACGGGCGCTTCCTGCTGCGCACGCCGCTCAGCCAGCTCGAGAAGGACTGGGCCGCGTCCGGCTTCGCGCGCGTCCACCGCGCCTACCTCGTCAACCTGACGCAGGCGGTCGAGCTGCGCGCTCAGCTCAACGGGACGGCGGTGCTGGTCATGCGCGACGGGACGGAGGTCCCCGTCGCCCGGCGCAACGTCGCTGCCCTTCGCCGGCGCCTGCACGCCTGAGCCTCGACGGGGACGCCATACTAGGTCGGTGTCCGTGGCGGGCATGCTCACCGAAGCCCTCGCGCCCGTGCGTGACAACCCTGCGCGCGGCGCCGTGCTGCTCGACATCGACGGCGTGCTCGCGCCGATCGTCCGCCACGCCGAGGACGCGCACGTTCCCGAGCACACGCGCGCGCCGCTGATCGCCGTCGCCCGCCGCTACGGGCTCGTGGCCTGCGTGAGCGGGCGCCGCGCGGCGACGGCGCGGCGGATCGTCTCGCTCGGCTCGATCACCTACGTCGGCAACCACGGCGCCGAGATCCTGCGCGGCGGGGCGACCGACATCGAGCTCGACCCCGAGGTCGCGCGCTGGGCGCCCAAGGTCCGCGAGTTCGCCGAGCAGGCCTACTCGCGCGACGTGCAGCGGCTGCGCGTGCGCGCCGAGGACAAGGACGTCATCCGCGCCTTCCACTGGCGCGGCGCGCCCGACGAGGAGGCGGCCGAGGAGGCCGTGCGCGAGATCGCCAAGCGCGCCGAGGAGGCCGGGCTCGTCGACCCACTGGGGCCGCAAGGTGCTCGAGATCCGCCCGCCCGTGGAGCTCAACAAGGGCCGCGGCGTGCGCACGCCTGCTCGAGGAGGCCGACGTCGACACGGCGCTGTACGTCGGCGACGACACGCACCGACCTCGACGCGTTCGCGGCGCTGCGCGAGCTCGTCGGCGAGGGCGCGCTGCGCACGGCGCTGTGCGTCGGCGTGCGCTCGGACGAGACGCCTGCGGAGCTCGAGGAGCAGGCCGACCTGCTCGTCGACGGCCCGCCGGGTGTCCGCGCGCTGTCGAGCGCGCTCGCCGCGTAGGCTGCCGCCGCTTGCGGTTCGTCGACCTGCTCAGGACCACCGTCCTGCTCAGCGCCGGTGCGGCCACCACGCTCGCCGTCGTCACCGTCGCGGCGGCGAGCGCGGAGGGCGACGACGACCTGGTCATCGCGCGGCCGCGTGGTGGGTCGTCGCCGCGCTGATCGGCGCCTCGTCGGGCGCGCGCCGAGGTCGACGCCGCCGATCGCGCCGGCTGCTCGCCGACGCCAAGACGGCGACGATCGATGCCCGAGCACCGCGCCGGCGCCGTGCTCCTCAACCGCCTGTGGCCGCTGCTCGTCTCGACCATCGCGGCCGGCGGGCTGGCCTTCGTGGCCCCGCAGATCCCGGGCATCGCGGCGGGCTTCGCGATCATCTGGGCGTTGGCGTGGCGCCGCCAGGAGGCGGCCGTGCGCGCGATCGAGGAGCGCGACGGGGTGACCTTCTACGTCGAGCGCACCTCGCCCGTGCGACCGCTGCAGCTCGTGCGCACGCCCGGCTTCCGCCGTGAGGTCCCGCGCTCAACGGCACCGGCCCTCGTCGTGAGCCCGCGCGAACCGGTTCGATGACTTCGACGCGCGCGGCTGCGCACGGTCGACGTGCGCGACCGGCTACGGCGCCTGGCAGCCGACGTACGAGGAGACGGTGCAGGACGCGATGGCGTCGCGCTGCTCGACGAGCTGCGCGTGCCCGCCTGGGACGCCGTGCGGCGGGTCGCCGACCTGGGCTGCGGAACCGGGCGCACCGCCGGCGTGGCTGCGCGCGCGCGGAGTCGCCGCCACGGCGGCGGGACGTCACGCCGGAGATGCTCGTGGCGGCCCGCGCGCGCGGCGCGCACGACCGGCTCGTCGAGGGCGACGTCGCCGAACCGGCCTGGCGCGAGGGCGCCTGACCTCGTCATCGCCTCGCTCGTCGCGAGCACGCGCGACCTCGGGTCCTCTGACCGCGAGGCGCGCCGTATGGCCGAGCCCGGCGGGCTGCTCGTGCTCGTCGCCGTCCGACGCGCCTTCGATCATGGCCAGCGGGATGCCCACGCGCTTCGGCGGCGACGTCGGGCGAAGACGTCGCCATCGCCGCCCCCGTGCGCCTGATGGCGACCACGTCGACGCCGCGCTCGGCCCACGGGTGGGCGCTGGCCGAGATGCGCGAGGGCCGCATCGAGATCGCGCTGGCATCGCCCTCAAGTCGAGTCGGGAACGGATGCGCCGCCCCGCGGTCTCCGCCGCCTTGGCGTGGCGGGCGCTCGGCTCAGAACAGCGACGACGATCCCGACGAGCGCCGGCGCGAAGCACGAGCGCGGGCAGGAAGTTGCCGACCTTCACGTCGGTGACGCCGAGCAGCTTGAGGCTGATCCCGATGATCAGCACGCCGCCCGCGCTCGTCAGCGCGGCGAGCGCCTCGCTGCCCTCGGCGAGGATCTCCTCGAACAGGCCGGCGGCGAGCGAGATGCCGCCCTGGACGACGAGGATCGTGATCGCCGCGAAGGCCACGCCCGGACCGAGCGACGCGGCGAGCGCGATCGAGGCGAAGCCGTCGAGCAGCGCCTTCGTGGCGAGCGCCTCGTAGTCGCCGGTCAGCCCGTCCTGGATCGCGCCGACGACGGTCAGCGGGCCGACGCAGAACAGCAGGCTGGCGGTGAAGAACGCCTCGCTGACCGTCGAGTGCGCGGCGCCCGCGCGGCGCTGATCGCCTGCAGGCGGTCGCCGAGCGCGGCGACCCGCGCCTCGATGCCGAGCGCCTCGCCGACCAGCCCGCCGAGCAGGACGCCGCCGAGCACGTAGAGCGGGCTCGTGTCGCGCCAGGCGAGCGCCGAGGTCGACGCCGATCACGAGCGTCACGAGGCCGAGGCCCGCGAGCACGCGCTCCTGCATGCCCGTCGGGCAGGCGCGCGCCGACGAGCCATGCCGATCGAGCGTCCCGGCCAGCACCGTGGCGACGTTGATCAGCGTCCCGGTCATCGGCCGGGCAGCATCGCACTCGAAGCGTCGCCACAATGCCGCGCGGCATGTCGCGCACCGACGTCCTCATCGTCTCGCTCGGCTCGACGGCCGGCCTGCGCGCGGCCGACGCCGAGCTGGCGGCCTCGCTGCGAGCGCGCCGGCGCGAGCGTCGCGGTCGCCGCCGCCCGGGCGCCGCGCGAGGTGCGCACGTTCGCGCTCACCGACCTCGGCTGGGCGCTGCGCCGCGCGCGCCGCCGCGCGGGCCGGGATCGCCGAGCACGACCCGCGCGCGATCGTCTACTCGACGACGACCGCCGCGCTGCTGTGGCCGCGCCCGGGCGCGATCCGCTACGACGCGCCCGCGGCGGCCAACCGCCCCGGCCGCCACGGGGTCTGGCAGCGCCCGCTCGAGCGCCGGCGCCTGGCGCGAGGCGCCGCTGCTGCTGCCGTGGGCGGAGGGACGCTGCGCCGAGACGCCCGCGCCGCACGCGCGCGGCGCTCGTCGTGCCGATGCCCGTCGAGCCGTCGGGCCCGGCGGCGCCGCCGAGCGCGACATCGCCGCGATGACCTACGGCGCCAACCCGCACAAGAAGGGCCTGGACCGGGTCCTCGGCGCGTGGGTCTCGGCGCGCCGCGAAGGCGAGGAGCTGGTCGTCGCCGGCACCGACCATGTCGCCCGCCGCGCCCGGGGTGCGCGCCGCCGGGCGCCTGCCGCCGGCCGCCTACCGCGCGCTGCTGCGCCGCGCTCGCGTGTTCGTCACCGCGCCGCGGCGCGAGGACTACGGCATCGCCCAGCTCGAGGCGCTCGCCGACGGCTGCGTGCTCGTCACGACGGCGGCGCCGGGCCCGTACGCCGCGCTGCCGCTCGCGCGCGCGCTCGATCCGCGCCTCGTCGGCGACGACCTCGCCGCGCGCGCTGCGCGCGGCGCTCGACGACCCGCTGCCCGGCTACGCCGAGCGCGCCCGCGCTGCCGTCGCGCCGTTCGGCCGCGACGCCGTCGACCGCGTCGTGGCCGAGCGCGCTCCTGCCCGCGCTGCTGACCGGCACCTGACGTCCTCACCGACGGCGCGCGACCGACGCTCAGCGCCGCGCGGCTTGCGCAGGGCCACGAACTCGTCGCACGGCAGCGTGTTGGCCACGTCGGCCGGCGTCAGCCAGGCGCGGCGCGCGGTGGCGACGCCCCAGCGCGTGTTGCCCAGCGTCTCGGCGCCGTGCGCGTCGGAGTTGATCAGGATCCGCACGCCGGCCTGCGCGGCGGCGCGGGCGTGGACGTCGTCGAGGTCGCGGCGGTCGGGGGCCGAGTTGATCTCGATCATCGTCCCGGTGCGCGCGGCGGCCTCGATCACGCGGTCCATGTCGAGGGCGTAGGGCTTGCGGCGCTCGATCTTGCGGCCCGTCGGGTGGCCGATGGCGTCGACGAGCGGATGCTCGATGGCGGCGACCATCCGGTCGGTCATCGCGCGTCGCGTCGATCCCGAACGAGGTGTGCACGGAGGCGATCACCCAGTCGAGCTCGGCGAGCAGGTCGTCGTCGTAGTCGGGGCGGCCGTCGAGGCCGATGTTCGTCTCCGTGCCGATGAGCACGCGCGATGCCCTCGGTCTCGGCGTCGATCTCGCGGACGCGCTCGATCTGGCGGCGCAGCGCGTCGGGCGTCGACGTGGTTGCCGAAGCCGTGCGTGGCCGAGTGGTCGGTGATGGCGATGTACTGCAGGCCGCGGTCGCGCGCCGCGCGCGACCATCTCCTCGATCGTGTTGCGCCCGTCGGAGGCGACCGTGTGCATGTGCAGGTCGCCGCGCAGGTCGCCCTGCTCGACGAGCGCGGGCACATCGCCGTCGCGCAGCGCCAGCTCGCCGCGGTCCTCGCGCAGCTCGGGCGGGATCCACGGCAGCCCGAGCCGCTCGTAGACCTCCTCCTCGGTCGCGCAGCGGTGCGTCTCGCCGGTCGGCGTCGTCGAGGATGCCGTACTCGGAGACGTGCAGCCCGCGGCGCACGGCCGCCTCGCGCAGCGCCATGTTGTGCGCCTTGGAGCCGGTGAGGTGCTGCAGCACGTTGCCGAACTGGTCGGGCTCGACGACGCGCAGGTCGATCGACAGGCCGGTGTGCGTGCGCGCCCGCGCGGCGTTGTCGCCGCCCGACGAGGACGCCTCGAGCAGATCGATGGCGGCGAAGGCGTCCAGCAGGGCCTTCGGGTCCGAGGCGGTGGCGACGATGTCGAGGTCCTTGACCGAGTCGACCATGCGCCGCGCCGAGCCGGCCAGCTCGACGCGCTCGGCGGCGGGATGGGCGCGCAGCGCCTCGACGACCGCGTCGCCGACCTGCAGCGCCCTGTTGAGCAGCGTGCGCTCGGGCGGCGTCTCGGCGACGCCGGCTGGCGAAGGCCGCGAGCACGGACTCCTCGAACTTCTGGCCGAAGCCGCGCACGTCGCGCAGCTGCTCGCTCTCGGCCGCCTCGCGCAGGGCGTCGAGCGAGTCGATCCCGAGCTCGTCGTAGAGCTTTCGCGCCCGCTTGGGGCCGAGCCCGGGCAGCCGGGTGATGTCGATGAGGCCGGGCGGGAACTTCTCGCGCAGCTTCTCGGCCGCCGGGATGGAGCCCGTGTCCAGCAGCGCGACGATCTTCTCCTCGAGCGTGCGCCCGACGCCGGGCAGGGTCGTGACCTTGCCCTCGCGCGTGAGCGCGGCCACGGAGCGCGGCGCCTCGCGCACCGACTTGGCCGCGTTGCGGTAGGCGAGCACGCGGTGCACGACGGCGCCGTCGAGCTCGTAGAGGTCGGCGAGCTCGTCGAAGAGCGCGGCGATGGTGGCGTTCGGAGGATCGGGCGTCGGCATCTGCGGCGAGGGTCGAGGCTAGGGTACGCCGCTCCCGTGACCGGCCTCCCGTGGCTCATCCTGCCGACCTACGACGAGGCCGACAACCTCGAGCCGGTCGTCCGTGCCGCCCACGAGCACCTCGCGGCGGCCGCGCCCGGCGGCTTCCGGATCCTGGTCGTCGACGACGACTCGCCCGACGGCACGGGCCGGATCGCCGACCGCCTGGCCGCCGCGCTCGACGAGGTCGAGGTGCTGCACCGCCCGCGGCGCGAGGGGCTCGGCCCGGCCTACCTGGCGGGCTTCGCGCGCGCGCTCGAGGCGGGCGCGAGCGCCGTCCTCGAGATGGACGCCGACCTCTCGCACGACCCGGCCGACCTCCCGCGCCTGCTCGGCGCGGTGCGCGACGGGGCCGACCTCGCGCTCGGCTCGCGCTACGTGCCCGGCGGCGGCGTCGCCGACTGGGGCATCCCGCGCCGGGCGATCAGCCGCGGCGGGTCGTGGTACGCGCGCCACGTGCTCGGCGTCGGCGTGCGCGACCTCACCGGCGGCTTCAAGTGCTACCGCGCCGAGGTGCTCGAGGCGATCGACCTGCCCACCGTCCGCTCGCACGGCTACGCGTTCCAGGTCGAGCTGACCTTCCGCGCCGTGTGCGCGGGCTTCACCGTCGTCGAGGTGCCGATCATCTTCCGCGACCGCCGGCGTGGGCGCTCGAAGATGTCGTGGCGGATCGCGCTCGAGGCGATCTGGCTCGTGCCCTCGCTGCGCGAGCGGGCGCGCTCCGTCCGCGGTCGCGCCCGCGAGGCTCAAGCCGCGGCCGCCACACGCCGAAGCCATGAGGGATGAGGTCCAGTGAGCTCGCTCTCGTCCAGGGCATCGACGTCACGCGCGCCACGCTGCGCCGCTGGAACGCCGCGCCGTCGCGCGCGGTCGTCCCGTGGGTGCTCGGCTCGCTGGGCATCGCCCTGGCGCTGCTGGCCGGCGTCTGGCTGATCGCCCGTCTCGTCACACCGGACTCCCCGCGGCTGCTGCTGCCCGGCCTCAACCAGCCAGGCGGCCTGGAGGCCGTCGGCCAGGTCATCTTCCGCAACGCGCTCGTGCTCACGCTGCACGCGATGGCATGCGTGGCCGGCTTCATCGCCCGCAGCTCGCTGCCGCTGCAGGCCGAGCAGCACCGCGGCGTGTCGCGCTGGATCCACGACCACGCCGGCTCGGCCGCCGTCGCCTTCGTCGGCGCGGCCACGCTCTTCTCGCTCGCCACCCAGGCATACGTGCTCGGCAGCACGGCGTCGACGCTGTCCAACCAGCTCGCCATCTCGCCCGCCCTGCTGCTCCTCACGCTGCTGCCCCACGCGCTGCCCGAGCTCGTCGCGCTGTTCCTCCCGCTCGCCGCCTGGCTGGTGGCCAGCCGTCGCGGCCGCTGGGACGAGCTGCTCGCCGCGACGATCGCGACCACGCTGCTCGCCGTCCCCGTCGTGCTGCTGGCGGCGAACGTCGAGGTCTTCGTCTGGCCGCACCTGCTGCGCGCCGTCTCGCCCGTCGTCTGACGTTCACGAGGGCGCCGTCGCGGGCACTACACTTTGTATAGTGATACCGCAGAACCTTCGCAACGCAAGAGGAGCACCAATGGCAGAAAGCCTGACCCACGTGACGGACAGCAATTTCCAGGCCGAGGTCCTCGAGTCGGAGACTCCCGTGCTCGTCGACTTCTGGGCTCCCTGGTGCGGTCCGTGCCGGCTGGTCGCCCCGGTGCTCGAGGAGATCGCGTCCGAGCGTGACGATCTGCGCATCGTCAAGCTCAACGTGGACGAGAACCAGCAGACGGCAGCTGCCTTCGAGGTGCTGTCGATCCCCACGATGATCCTCTTCAAGCACGGCCAGGTGGCCAAGAAGCTCATCGGCGCGCAGCCCAAGCGCAAGCTCGAGTCCGAGCTCGAGCCCGTCCTCACCGCCTAGCCCAGCGCTAGGCGTCCGCGCGCGCCACAGCGATCCGCAGCTCGCGACCCTCGATGGTCGCGGGCTGCCCGGCGCCGTTGTCCAGGTACTCCACGCGCGTGGCCAGCGTCTCGCCGGTCACGTAGGGCTCGTGCGCGCGCGCCGCGGCGAGCAGCACGTCGTCGCCGCCGAGCGTCAGCGCGATGCGGTCCTCGACGGCCAGCCCGGCCGCCTTGCGCGCGTTCTGGATGGCATGGACGACCTCGCGCGCGAGACCCTCGCGGCGCAGGTCGTCGTCGAGCGCGAGCTCCAGCGCCACGGCGTGCGAGCCCTCGCGCTCGAGCTGGTAGCCCTCGAGCGGTCGCATGGCCAGCACCACGTCCTCGGGGCCGAGATCGTGGTCATGGCCGTTGACGGCGATGCCGATCCTCCCGCCCTCGCGCACGACACGCGCGACGTGGTCGGGGTCCAGGCCGGCCACGGCGAGCGCGACCTTGGGCATCACCTTGCCGAAGCGCGGGCCGAGCGTGCGGAAGTTCGGCTTGACCTCGTAGGAGCCGAGCTCGTCGGCGCGCTCGACGAAGCGCAGCGTCTTGACGTTGAGCTCCTCGCGGACGACCGCCGACAGGCGCTCGATCGCCGCGCGCTCAGCGCCGTCGGCCACGACGACGGCCTCGTGCAGCGGCTGGCGCAGCTTGACCTTGGCCGCCGCGCGCGCCGACAGCCCGAGGCGCACGGTCTCGCGCGCGACGGTCATCGCCGCCTCGAGGTCGAGGTCGCGCGCTTCCGGCTCGGGCCAGTCGGTCAGATGGACGCTGGGCAGCGTGCCGTCGAGGTTGTCGTAGATCTCGTCGGCCACGAACGGCGTGAACGGGGCGAGCAGCTGTGAGACGGTCACGAGCGCGTGCTCGAGCGTCTCGAACGCCGCCCGGTCGCCCTCCCAGAAGCGCCGTCGCGAGCGCCGCACGTACCAGTTGGACAGGTCCTCGTCCACGAACGCGGCGATCGCTCGCCCGGCCGTGGTGGCGTCGAAGGCCTCCAGCCCGGCCGTGACCTCCTCGACGAGCCCGGCCAGGCGTGAGCGCAGCCAGCGGTCGAGGTCGGTCGGCTCGCCGTCGCGCTCGGGCCGGTAGGTCGTCAGGAACGCGTACGTGTTCCACAGGCGGCGCAGGAACAGACGGTCGCTCTCGCCGATCGTGTCGACGTTGAAGCGGTAGCCGTCCCACGGCTGCTTGGAGGTGAAGAAGTACCAGCGGAAGGCGTCGGCGCCGAAGCGGTCGATGACGTCCCAGGGCACGACGATGTTGCCCTTGGACTTCGACATCTTCTGGCCCTCTTCGTCGAGGATCAGCCCCAGGCAGACGACGCTCTCGTACGACGAGCGCCCGAAGAGCAGCGTCGACACGGCCAGCAGCGAGTAGAACCAGCCGCGCGTCTGATCCAGCGCCTCGCAGATGAACTGGGCCGGGAAGCGCTCCTGGAAGCGGTCCTCGTTCTCGTGCGGCGCGTGCCACTGCGCGAACGGCATCGAGCCCGAGTCGAACCACACGTCGATGACCTCGGGCACGCGCGTCATCGTGCGATCGCACTGCGGGCACGGGAACGTCACCTCGTCGACGTACGGACGGTGCGGGTCCTCGAGGCGCACGCCGCTGAGCTCCTCGAGCTCGTCGAAGGAGCCGATCACGTGCGTGTGGTCGCTCTCGCAGCGCCACACCGGCAGCGGCGTGCCCCAGTAGCGCTCGCGCGACAGCGCCCAGTCGACGTTGTTGGACAGCCAGTCGCCCATGCGCCCGTGCTTGATGTGCTCCGGGTGCCAGTCGACCGACTCGTTCGCCGCGAGCAGGTCGGCGCGCAGCTTCGACGTGGCGATGTACCAGGACGGCTTCGCGTAGTAGATGAGCGGCGTCCCGCAGCGCCAGCAGTGCGGGTAGGAGTGCTCGTACTCCTCGGCGCGCAGCAGGCGCCCGCGGCGGCGCAGGTCCTCGATGAGGTCGGGGTCCGCGTCCTTGACCCAGCGCCCGGCGTACGGGCCGATGCGCTCGTCGTAGGTGCCGTCCAGGCGCACGGGGTTGACGACCTCCAGTCCGTACTGCTGGGCGAGGCGGAAGTCGTCCTCGCCGAAGGCGATCGCCGTGTGCACGAGGCCCGTGCCCTCGTCGGCGGTGACGAAGTCGCCGAGCAGGACGGTGTGGCCGCGCTCGCCGTAGGCGCTCGCCGGCAGGTAGGGGAACGGCGGCTCGTAGCGCACGCCATCCATCGCCGCGCCCGGGAAGCGGTCGAGGATGCGCACGTCGCCGGAGTCGCCGAGGACGCGCTCGACGAGTGCCTCGGCGACGACCACCGGACGCTCGAGCGGGCCCGGCTTGGCGCGCACGTAGGTCAGCTCGGGGTCGACGGCGACGGCGGCGTTGGAGACGAGCGTCCACGGCGTCGTCGTCCACACGATGAGCTCGTCGCCGCGCTGCAGCGGGCCGCCGTCCTCGGCGACCGGAAGGCGGACGTAGACGCTGGGGTCGACGACGTCGCGGTAGCCGAGCGCGAGCTCGTGCGAGCTCAGCGCCGTGCCGCAGCGCGGGCAGTAGGGAACGACCTTGTGGCCCTCGTAGAGGAGGTCCTTGTCGGCGATCCGGCGCAGCGCCCACCAGACCGACTCGATGTAGTCGGGGTCGAGCGTGCGGTAGGCGTCGTCGAGATCGAGCCAGAAGCCGATCCGCTCCGTCAGCGCGTTCCAGTCCTCGAGGAACTCGAACACCGACGCGCGGCAGCGCGCGTTGAACTCGGCGATGCCGTAGGCCTCGATCTCCTCCTTGGACTGGATCCCGAGCTGCTGCTCGACGGCGATCTCGACGGGCAGCCCGTGACAGTCCCAGCCGCCCTTGCGCTCGACGAGGTGGCCGCGCATCGTCTTGAAGCGCGGGTAGATGTCCTTGAAGACGCGCGCGAGGACGTGGTGCGAGCCCGGCCGGCCGTTGGCCGTCGGCGGTCCCTCGTAGAACACCCATGGCTCGGCGCCGGCCCGGCGGCGCAGGGACTCGCGGAAGACGTCGCGCTCGCGCCAGCGCTCGAGCACCTGCTGCTCGAGGTCGGGGAACGACTGGGCGGAGTCGACCGGACGGCGCGCCATCGAATCGATTGTATGAGGGCGGTCGCAACCTCCCCGTCCGTGGGTACGTTCCCGGCCTGATGAGACCGTCCCGCGTCCTGCTCACCGCGGCCGCCGCCGTCCTGTGCGCGGCCGGCCTGCCCGGCGCCGCGCTCGGCGCCTCGTGGACCGCCCCGGCGGCCGCGACGCGCGCCGGCGACGCCTACGGCCCGTCCGTCGCGGCCGACGCGCGCGGACGCATCGCCGTCGGCTGGGGCCGCCAGATCGGTGACGTGCGCCGCGCCGAGATGCGCCGCGGCACGCTGCGCTCCGGCCTGCGCGGCGGCGCGCTCGTGCTCGACTCCTCGACCGGCAACGTCGACGGCGTGACGGTCGGGCTCACCGGAGAGCAGAGCCTGCTCGCCGTCGTCTGGCGCAAGCGCCTCGACGCCGCCCAGCGCCTGCGCGGCGCGACCGTCACGCTCGGCGGCCGCGTGACCGGGCCGGCCGACCTGACCGCGGACGGGCCCGAGTCCGCCTTCTTCCCTCGCTTCGGTGCGGGCGCCGACGGCGTCCTGCGCGTCGTCTGGGACCGGCGCAGGTCGTCGGCGGGGCGCGCCGTGCAGGGCACGGGCTTCGGGCCGCAGTTCGCCGTCCCGGGACAGGGCGCGAACGCGAACCCGGCCGTCGTCGCCGACCCCGACGGGACGCTCGTCGCGGTGTGGACCGATGGCGGGCGCGTGCTCACGGCCTCGGCGCCCGCGGGCGGGACGTTCGGGCCGGCCGCCGAGCTGCCCGCGGGCGGCTATGCGCGCGAGGCGCAGGCCGTCGTGACCGACGGCGGCGACGTCGTCGCCGCGTGGCTGGCGAGCTCCGGACTGGGCAACGCGGTGCGGGTGGCGAGCCGCCCGCGCGGCGGGTCGTTCGGCGCGCCGTTCGAGGTCGCCGCCGCCGACCAGGGCGCCTTCTCGCCCCGGCTCGTGGCCACGTCGGCGGGCGAGGTGCTCGTCGCCTGGGTCGAACACGCCCAGTGCGCGCGGCTGGGGCGCGGCCCGCGGCGTGGTCCGCGCCCAGCGCCTCGGCGGCGACGAGCGGCCGGCCGGCGCGCGGCTGCGGCTGAGCCCGGACGGCGCCCGCGCGATCGAGCCCGCGCTCGCCCACGACGGCACGGGCAACGTGCTCGCGGCGTGGACGGACACCGGCGGCGGCGGGCGGCGGGTGCAGGCGCGCCGGATCGCGCCCGGCGCGATCGCCGGGCCGGTGCGCACGCTCTCGGCCCGCAACGCCGACAACACGCAGGCGCCGGAGATCGCGGGCGCCGCCGGCGAGGGCGTGGCGGCGTGGCTGCAGGGCGCCGACGTCGTCGTCAGCCGCTACCGCTGAGCGCGGGAACCGCCTCGCGGTCGCGGCGCTCCGCCGCCGCGAGCACGGCCAGGACCGCGACGATGGCGCGAGCGAGACGACGGACGGCACGGCCACGAGCGCCGCGACGAGCACGGCCGCGGTCCCGGCCACGCGCCGCGCCACGGCGCGGGCTCCGAAGCCGTCGAGCGTCGCGTGCTGCAGGGCGGTGAGGGCGAGCAGCGCGACGGCGAGGCCCAGCCCCATGACGAGGCGCTCCTCGAGCGGCAGGGGCTCCGGGCCGGCGTGCTCGACGGCGAACTCGACACCGACGGCCGCGGCATTGAGCGCAGCGAGCAGCGGGATGTGGCCGTAGATGTAGACGAGGTTGGGACGGATCGTCGGCCGCAGGCGGATCTCCTCCTGCGGGTCGAAGTACAGCCACCAGATCGCGCACACGACGCCGAGCCCGGCGGCGGCGGCCAGCGCCGTCGCCGTGCGCCACTCCTCGACGCCCAGCGCCACGACGACGACCGACTCGCCGATCACGATGATCGTGAAGAGCCCGAAGCGCTCGGGGATGTGGTTGAGATGCACGCCCATCCGCGCGAACACCGCGGGCCCGATCGCCGGCGTGCCGATCTCGATGGCGACACCGATCGCCCACAGGACGGGGCGGACGTCCTCCGGGAGCGCGAGCGAGACGAGCCACAGCAGCGCGCTGACGCCGTAGGCGACGACGCAGGCCAGGCAGAAGTTGCGCGCGTCGGGATCGTCCTCGGCCAGGCCGGCGCGTCCGTAGAGGAAGACGAGGACCGCCTTGATGGCCACGTAGGCGAGCACGAAGGCCGTCGCCGCGTCGTCCAGGCCGCCGGCGAGGACGAGCACGGCGAGCATCGTCGCGAACACGGCGAGCCGGAACGGCAGGTCGTCGGTGTCGAACTGGTCGGCGTAGAACGTGATGTTCATCCACGACCAGATGACCGGCACGGCGAGCGCCGCGAAGGTCAGCGCGCCACTCCACGTCGGGTCGTCGTGCAGGCGCTTGGCCAGCTCGGCGATGGCGACGACGAAGACGAGGTCGAAGAGCAGCTCGAGCCACGAGGCGTGGCGTGACCCGCTGGTCTCCTCGCGGAGGCGCAGGCGCGGCCCGCCGTGGGAGACCGGTGCGGGCGGCGTGGTCACCGCCCGCAGGCTAACGCGGGGCGGGCTGCGGCCCGTGCGCGTCGGCGCCCAGCCGGCGCAGCCCGCCGCGCGGCGTGAGCACGCCCGCGACAGGGCGGTCGTGGGCCTCCACGGGGACCTCGTCGAGCAGCTCGTCGTCGAAGACGACGGCGAACACGGGCGCGCCGGCGCGGGCCAGCGCGCGGTCGTAGGAGCCGCCGCCCTGGCCGAGGCGGCGGCCCTCGCCGTCGACGGCGAGCGCCGGGGTGAGCACGAGCCCCGCCTGCGCGATGGCGTCGACGCCGAGCGACGCGCCGGAGGGCTGCGGGATCCCGAGGCGCGCCGGGCGCAGGTCGTCGGCGGAGCGGAACTCGCCCCACTCGAGGTCCATGTCCTCGCGCAGCAGCGGCAGCAGCACGCGCCGCCCGGCGGCGTGCAGCGCGGTGAGCAGCGGCAGCGTCGGTGGCTCGGTGCGCGTCCCGACGAACGCGGCGATGGTCGGCGGCACGAGCCGCGCGGCGTGGGCGGCGAGCGCCTCGCCGGCGGCGGCGCGCTCGGCCTCGGTGCGGGCCGCGCGCCGCCCGCGCAGCTCCTGGCGCAGCCGCGCCTTCGCCTCCCGGGCCTCCATGGCGCGCGAGCCTACGCCGCCAGCTTGCGGCACAGCTCGGCGAACGCCCGCTTCTCGTCCTCGTCGAGCGCCGAGAAGGCGCGCTCGACGCGCGCGCTGTGCTCGGGGAACAGCCGCTCGACGACCTCGTGGCCGAGCGGCGTGAGTGCGACGGTGGCCGCGCGACGGTCGTGCGGCAGGCGGCTGCGCACGACGAGGCCGCGCGTGACGAGCGTGCCGACGACCTCGGTGGCGTTCGCCTTCGAGGTCCGCAGCCGCCGGCGCAGGGCGCGCAGCTCGATCTCGCCGCCCGCGGTGGTGAGCACGACGAGCACCGAGAAGCCGGTCGCGCTCAGGCCCTCGCGCTCGAGATCGGCGGTGAGCCGGCGCCTCACGCTGGCCTCGGCACGCAGCAACGAATCGAGCGCGCGGTGGGCCAGCGGGTCACCGGGCACGAGTGGCATCGGACGCGATCATCGCGCCCGCGGCGGACGGCTCGGGTCAGCCGCCGACGGCGCGCAGCGCGCGCGGCGCGACCGCGGGGCGGCCGTCGAGCACTGCGAGGACGTGCTCGCACGCGGCGCCCGGCCGCGTCCCGAGGCGCACGACGGCGCTCGCTCCCGTCTCCGGCAGCGCGCCCGCGAAGTCGAACACGGCGACGCCGTCGCCGCCCTCGCGCCGCGCGGCGTAGACGAGCCGCGCGAGCGAGTCGAGCGACGCGCCCGGGCCGGCGAGCACGACGGCGCGGGGGCGCACCGCGTGCAGCGCGCTCGCCACGCGCGCGGCGTCGAGCGCCGCGGCGAGGACGAGCGTGCGCAGCCCGCGGCGGCGCAGCGCCAGCTCGAGCGCCTGCACGCGCAGCGAGCCGAGCTCGCCGGGGACGCCCGCGTCGAAGAGCACGACGCCCTCCTCGCGGGTGGCGGGCGGCGCGACGCGCCTGGCCGCGGCCAGCCAGCCGGTCGCCCAGCGCCGGGCGAAGCCGTGCTCGGCCGATCCGTCCTCGAGCGCGCCGACGCCCGGGAGCAGGACCTCCTCCACGGACCGCTCGACGGAGCGCACCGCGAGGCTCTCCTCCAGCACGCGGTCGGCCTCCTCCTCGTCGAAGCGGGCCAGCGCGCTGCGCAGGCGCCCGGGGCTCGCCGGGCCGGCGCCGCGGTCACGTGCGAGGGCGACGGCCGAGGAGACGTTGCCCGTCTGCTCGAAGGCGGAGCGCAGCGCCTCGATCTCGCCGAGCTCGAAGAGCCGGTGGCCGCCCGCGCTGCGGCGCGGCTCGGGGAAGCCGAAGCGGCGCTCCCACGAGCGAAGCGTGCTCGGGCTCACGCCGAGCATCGCCGCCGCTGCGTTCGTGCGCATCGCGCCCATGCATCATGTATCGGGCCTTCGGGCCGCGCGCGCAACGACGGCAACGCGGGCTGCACGGTGCAGGCTCGCTTGCAGCGGGAGGAGTCCGGCGCCGGGCGCCGACGTCAGGCCAGGCGGCTGGTGCCGTCGCCGAGCACGATCAGCGCCGCGCGCGGCGGTCCGCACGGGCCGATGCGGCCCCAGTAGCGGATGCCGAACTCGGCCGTCGGGCGCAGCACGACCTCGTGGACCTCGCCCGCGCCGCGGGCGGCGTGGATGACGAGGTTGACGAGGTCCTCGGGACCGGACGCCTCGGCGTCGGCGGGCACGAGGTACTCGGTGATGTGGTGGTTGACGGCCTGCGTCTCGGTCACGCCGAACAGGCTCTCGGCCAGCGCGGACATGCCGCACACCGACAGCGCCGAGTCGACGAGCAGGAACGGGTCGTCGGCCTCCGGCGCGAGCGCGGGCGGCGCGCCGATGAGCAGGCCCAGGCCGCAGCGGGCGCAGACGCGCGAGGCCGGCTCGGCGATCTCGACGACGGCGGCGTGCGCGCAGTGGCCGCAGAAGTGGACGTCCGCCGAGCGGTCGGCGTAGCCGGGCAGCGCGACGAGCTGGGGGCGCTGCTGCGTCATGCGTTCGCCCTCCGGCGACGCGGCAGGATCGTCGGCCCGCTCTCGTTCACGGCGGGCACGGTACGCGACCGGCCGTCGAGGAGGTCGAGCAACTGGCGGTGCGCGTCGCCCGCGACGTCCGCGAGCTGACGCCCGGCGGTGCGCGCGCGCTCCACGCGGCCGCGGCGGAAGAGCGTCATCTGCAGCGGGCCGGCGGCCGAGCGGACGCGGTAGGCCCAGCGCGCGACCATGTCGTCGGCGGCCTCGCTGCCGGCGACGACGACGATCTGCGGGTCGAACGCGCGCAGGACGTCGACGAGCCCGGAGACGCCGCTGACCGGCAGCACGAGCACGCGCGCGCCCGAGCGCACGCAGAAGAGCTGCAGCGCCTTGAGGGCGAGGGCGTCGGGGTCGAGGTCGTCGCGCGTGGCGTCGCCGATGAGCACGGCCGCCGGGCGCATCGGCGGCGGCGCCAGGCGCTGCGCACGCTGCAGCCAGTCGGCGGCCCAGCGGGCGGCGAAGGCCCAGGGCGCGCTGTCGAAGCCGTGGCGCTCGCCGATCTCGTTGACCGAGGGCAGCAGCACCTCCTCGACCGAGCGCTCCACCGAGCGCAGCGCGAGCGCCGCCTCCATGGCCGCGTCGGCGCGGTCGAGCTCGAAGGACTGCAGGGCCCCGACGAGGATGCTCGTGTCCGCGCTCAGCGATTCACGGGCGCGCGAGATGGCCGAGGAGATCGACAGTCCCTCCTGCAGCGCGTCGCGCAGGGCGGCGACCTCACCGTGCGTGTAGAGCCGATGCTTGCCGGCCGTGCGCTGCGGCTTGGGGTAGCCGAAGCGACGCTCCCAGGCGCGGAGCGTGTTCGGGCTGACGTTGAGAACGGCAGCCGCTTCTGAGGTCTTCAGGGTGCGCACAGCAGAAGAACGGCATCAAAGCGTATTTGACGGTGCGTAGGGTCCGCACAAGTTGCACGGAATTTTCGTTTCAGATTGTGCATTACCTTGACATGCCCTGGGACCTCTAGCAGCGTGCCGTGGGTCATCCGTCCACCCGGCGGAGCGACACAAGCCCCCCGAATCCCCCCGCAGGGAAGGAGCCCACCGCATGTTCATCGGCGGTCGCTGACCTTCAGCTGCGCGCGTGAGCCTGCGCGCACACCCCCCACCCCGTCCCCCGTCTCGACTCCATGGAAGGAGCGTCAGCCAGCATGTTCATCGGCGGTCGTTAGTCTCCTCTCGTACGCCGCGCGTGTAAACACGCGGACGTACCGTCGCACATCCGGACGCCGCATGGCGCCCATCGGATCCTCGTCCGCCGCGGCGCGTTCATCGCTAGGCTCGCTCGCCGCTGAGCGCTAGCTTCCACGCCATGGCAGAACGCCGGCCGCAGGCACGGCCCGGATTGGCCACTGCGCTGGCCGCGACGCTCGTCGCGGCCGGCGTGATCGGCTTCGCCCTCTCCGACCCCGGCGATCTGGTCACCCCGCTCGCCGCGCTGCTGGCCGCCTGCGCCGTGGGCGCCGAGCTCGTGGCCGCCCGCTACACCGCGCAGCTCACGGTCTCGGCCGCCTTCGCGGCGACGATGCTGGCGGTCGGCTTCCTCGGGCCGGCGCCCGCCTTCGCGATCCCGGCGCTGTCGTACTTCGCCGCGTGGATCGTGGAGCGCTACCGCTGGCGCGCCTTCCTCATCAACCTCGCCGGCTCGTCGCTGCCCGCCCTCCTCGTCGCCTACGGCTTCGCCGCGCTCGATCCCGAGCGCGGCGGGCCCGCCTTCGTGGCGCTGCTCATGGTCGCCACCGCGCTGACGATGGCGCTCAACGCGGCGATCGTCCCGCCGCTGATGGCGATCCTCGACGGGAACTCGATCATCTCGAACCTGCGCTCGGTCAAGGGCCTGCTGCCCGCGATCGGGATCAACTGCGCGCTCGTCGCCGTGATCGCCGAGATCTACGCCGAGGCCGGGCTCGCCGCGCTGGCCTTCGTGGCGCTGAACGTCATCGCCTTCACCTACATGCTGCGGCTCGTCGTCGTCGCGCGCGAGCGCACGCGCCAGTACGCCAACCTGTCGTGGGGGACGCTGAGCGGGCTGATCCGCACGCTCGACGAGCGCGACTCGCGCGCGGCCCGTCACTGCGCGGCGGTCGCCGCCTTCTCGCGCGACCTGGCCGAGCAACTCGGCATGACCAAGCACGACCAGGAGCTCGCCCACACCGCGGGCCTGCTGCACGACATCGGAAAGTTCGCGCTCTCCGACCGCGTGATGGAGCGCGGCGGCTCGCTGAGCGACGCCGACTGGCGCGGCATCCGCCGCCACCCCGACATCGGCGCCGAGCTGCTGCGCGACATCGGCGTGTACGGCCCGGTCGCCGAGATCGTCCGCGCCCACCACGAGCGCATCGACGGACGCGGCTACCCACGGCGCCTGAGCGGCGAGGAGATCCCCGCCATCGCGCGCATCGTCGCCGTGGCGGAGGTCTACGACACGCTGACCGCGCCCGACACCTACCGCACGCCGATGACCTCGTTCGAAGCGCTCAACGAGCTGCGGCGCGTGGCCGGCAAGCAGCTCGACGCGGTCTACGTCGAGGCGCTGGCGACGCTGCTCGCCGGCCGCGGCACCGACTACCGCCACGCCGACGAGGCCGACTTCGACCGCGAGCTCGACATCGAGCGGCGGATGAACGAGGCCGTGACGAGCTGACCGTGACCCGCCTGGACAAGCTGGACCTCTCGCTCAAGCTCTCGCGCGCGGAGCAGGACGAGCGCCTGGAGCGCGGCGGCGAGCGGCTCGCCCAGCTGCGCCTGACGCTGGGCGCGCAGATGGGCGGCGGCGAGCTCGGCCCGCCGGTCTGCGTGCTGCTCGAGGGCTGGGACGCCTCGGGCAAGGGCGGGGCGATCAAGCGCCTCGTCGCGCCGCTCGACTCGCGCCACGTGCGCGTGCGCTCGTTCGCCGCGCCGTCGCCGGACGAGAAGCGCCACCACTACCTGCACCGCTTCGTGCCCGCGCTGCCGGGCTGGGGCGGCATGTCGGTGCTCGACCGGACGTGGTACGGCCGTGTGCTCGTCGAGCGCGTCGAGGGCTTCGCCACCGAGGCCCAGTGGCGGCGCGCCTACGCCGAGATCGTCGACTTCGAGCGCTCACTCTCCGCCGAGGGGATGATCCTCGTCAAGCTCTGGCTCGAGCTGTCGCCCGACGAGCAGCTCAAGCGCTTCGAGCGGCGCCAGAACGACCCCCTCAAATCGTGGAAGCTGACCGACGAGGACTGGCGCAACCGGGCCAAGCGCCCGGCCTACGAGGAGGCGGTCGAGGAGATGCTCGAGCGCACCGACATCGACGACGCGCCCTGGCACCTCATCGAGGGCGACTCGAAGCGCTGGGCCCGCGTGAAGATCATGGAGACGGTGATCGCCGAGATCGAGCGCGGCTGCGCGCGGGCCGGCTTCCCGCTCCCCGAGCCGCTCGCCGTCTAACCCGCGGCGCCGACGAGCGCCCAGCGGCGCCCGAGGAAGCGCGGGGCGAGCGTCGCCAGCCGCACGACCATCAGCACGTCGAGCGCCGCCCAGACCCCGACGATGCCCCAGTCCTCCCACAGCGCGGCGAGCACGAGCGGCACGAAGACGGCGGCGGCGACGACCATCGCGCCGGCCAGCCAGCGCGTGTCGCCGGCGCCGATGAGGATCCCGTCGAGCGCGAAGACGATCGCCGCCAGCGGCCACAGCGCGCAGAACAGCGGCCACATCGCGTGCGCGCGGTCGATCACGGCGGGGTCGTCGGTGAAGACGCGCGGAACGACGTCGGCGAGCGCGAGCAGGACCGCCCCGATCAGGACGCCCGCGCCGAGCGCCCACTCGATCATCCGCCGCGCGGCGGCATAGGCGGCGTCGGCCTCGCCGGCCCCGAGCGCCCGGCCGACGATCACCTGCCCGGCGATGGCGATCGCGTCGAGCACGAGGGCCAGGAAGGTGAAGAGCTGGAAGCCGATCTGGTGGGCCCCGAGCGAGGCCTGGCCGATGTGCGCGCAGACCGAGGTCGCGAGCACGAAGCAGCCGAGCAGCGCCGCCGTGCGCACGAGCAGCTGGGCGCCGATCGAGACGAGCGAGCGGATCCGTTCCCAGTCCGGGCGGCGGCGGTCGGCGGGTGCGCGCAGGAGCACGGTCACGAAGGCCGCGCCCATGCCCGCCTGGGCGAGCACCGTGCCCCACGCCGAGCCGTCCAGGCCCCAGCCGAGCACGAGCACGAACAGCACCTCGAGGAGGACGTTGGCCGCGTTGGCGGCGACGACGATGACGAGCGGCGTGCGCAGGTCGCCGACGCCGCGCAGCCAGCCCTGGCCGGCGAGCGCGATGAGCGCCATCGGCACGCCGAGCGAGGCGATCCGCAGGTAGCGCGCGGCCATCGTCGCGACCTCGCCCTCGCCGCCGAGCAGGTCGATGACGGGCTCGGCGAGCGCCGCGACGACCGCGGCGACCGTCACGCCCACGGCGAGCGCGAGCCACAGCGCCTGCGCGGCGAGCGCGCCCGCGTCGGCGTCACGGCCCGCGCCGTGCAACCGCGAGACGCGCGCGGTCGTCCCGTAGGTCAGGAAGATGCACAGCGAGACGAGCGACGACAGCACCGTCGCCGCGAGCGCCAGCGCGGCGAGCTGCGGGGTCCCGAGGTGGCCGACGATCGCCGTGTCGACGAGCAGGTAGAGCGGCTCGGCCGCGAGCGCGCCCAGCGCCGGCAGCGCGAGCGTCAGGATCTCGCGGTCGTAGGCGGAGCGGCGCACGGCCGCCACGGTACGAGGCGCCCGCGGACATAGCATCTGGGGATGCCACGACGGCTCGCCGCGCTCCTCCTCCCGCCGCTGGTGGTGGTGGCCGCGGCGTGCGGCGCCGAGGACCCGCCGGCGCCCGACCCGGCGTGCACGGCGTCCTCGCAGGCCATCGAGCAGTCGCTCGCGCGCGCGCCGCGGCCGGTGACGCTGTCGGGCGGCACGCTGCTGTCGGAGTGCATCGAGCGCTCGCGCAACGACGCCCAGCTGCAGGAGCTCGGGCGGGTGCTCACGCGCGTCTCCGACGACCTCGCGGTGCGCGCCCGCGCCGGCGACGTCGCGGCCGCCGCCGCGCTCGGCTACCTCGTCGGCGCCGCGCGGCGCGGGGCCGAGCGGACGTCGGGCATCCACGCCGAGCTCGCGCGGCGGATGGAGCGCTCCGCGGCCTTCCTCGAGGAGGGCGGGCGGCCCGTCGCCGCCGCGCTCCAGCGCGGCCTGCGGGCGGGGAGGGAGACCGGGTGAAGCTGCGTCTCTGGCACCACCGCGACGGCGCGCGCGTCGCCTACCGCGAGGCGGGGACCGGCCCGCCGCTCGTGCTCCTGCACTCGATGTGGATGACCCACCGCGAGTGGGAGCCGCTCGTCGAGGGGCTCGTCGACCGCTTCCGCGTCGTGCTCCCCGACCTGCCGCTCCACGGCGACTCCGAGGACCGCCCGCGCCACCCCTACACCCCCGAGTGGTTCGCCGAGGTGATGGCCGCCTTCTGCATCGAGACGTCCGGGCCGGCGCCGCTCGTCGGCGGGCACGACCTCGGCGCGGAGATCCTGCTGCTCGCGCTCGAGGACGGCCTGCTCTCGCCGTCCAAGCTCGTGCTCATGCCCAACTCGATGCACCGGCCGCCCGAGCGGGCGCAGCTGCGCTCGGCGTGGCGCGGGGCGACGCGCATGGCCGCGGTGCCGGGGCTGGACCGGCTGCTCAGCCACGGGGCGCGCAAGCTGTTCAGGCCCGAGCTCGGCCCGCGGCTCAGCGTCCGCGGCAACCCGGCCGCGCGCGACCTCGTCCGCCACGCCTTCGCCGACGTCGGCGGCAACGCCGGGCTCGCGCGCTCGTGGGCGACCTTCGCCCGGGCCTGGCCCGTGCGCGCCCGCCGCGAGCTGCTCGACGCCTACGCGCGCATCACGGTGCCGACGCTGCTGCTGTGGGCCGACCAGGACGAGCTGCACCCGCTGCAGGCGGCCGAGGAGGCGCTCGACCTGCTCCCCGACGCCCAGCTGCGCGTGCTCAGCGCGACCGGCTTCCTGATCGCCTACGACGACCCGGTCGGCGTGGCGAGGGAGCTGGCCGCCTTCTGTGGATAGGTTGTCCTCCATGGCAACGAAGAAGACGCTCTATGGCGGCGAGACGAAGAAGGCCGTCGACAACTTCCCGATCTCCGGCGAGCGGGTCCCGCCGTCGGTGATCCACTGGCTCGGGCGCATCAAGGGGGCCGCGGCGCGCGCGAACGCCGACCTCGGCAAGCTCGACCCGAAGCTCGCCGATTCGATCGGCACGGCCGCCGACGCCGTCGCCCGCGGCGACCACGACGACCAGTTCCCGATCGACGTCTTCCAGACCGGCTCGGGCACCTCGTCGAACATGAACGCCAACGAGGTCATCGCGTCGCTCGCGGGCAAGGACGTCCATGCCAACGACCACGTGAACATGGGCCAGTCCTCCAACGACGTCTTCCCGAGCGCCGTCCACCTCGCCGCGCTCGACGAGGCGACGAACACGCTGCTGCCCGCGCTCAAGCAGCTCGAGCGGTCGCTGTCGCGCAAGGCCAAGCGCTTCGAGAACGTCGTCAAGGCCGGGCGGACGCACCTCATGGACGCCGTCCCGGTCACGCTCGGCCAGGAGTTCGGCGGCTACGCCGCGCAGGTGCGCCTCGGCCAGGAGCGCATCGAGGCGGCGCTCGAGCACGTCCGCCAGATCCCGCTCGGCGGCACCGCGACGGGCACCGGGCTGAACACGCACCCGAAGTTCGCCGAGCGCGTGCGCAAGGCGATGACGAAGGAGACCAAGCTCAAGATCGAGGCGCCCGCCGACCCGTTCGAGGCGCAGGGCAACCGCGACGCGCTCGTCGAGCTGTCGGGCGCGCTCAAGGTCGTCGCCGTGTCGCTGACGAAGATCGCCCAGGACCTCGCGCTGATGGGGTCGGGCCCGCGCGCCGGCATCGGCGAGCTGTACCTGCCCGAGCTGCAGAAGGGCTCCTCGATCATGCCCGGCAAGGTCAACCCGGTCATGCCCGAGGTCGTGCTGCAGGTCTGCGCGCAGGTCATCGGCAATGACACCGCGGTCACCGTCGGCGGCCTGCAGGGCCAGTTCGAGCTCAACGTCCGCGTGCCGCTGCTGGCGCGCAACCTGCTCGGCTCGATCCACCTCCTGTCGACCGCGACCGTCGCCTTCGCCGAGAAGTGCATCGACGGCATCGAGGTCAACAAGGAGGGCACGCAGCGCTCCGCCGAGGCGACGCTCGCCGTGGCCACCGCCCTGAACGAGCACATCGGCTACGACAAGGCGACGACGATCGTCAAGAAGGCGGCCGACAGCGGGCGCACGCTGCGCGACGTCGCCCTCGAGGAGGGCGTCGAGGCCGACCTCTACGACCGCATCATCGACCTGCGGCGGATCGCCGCGGGCAGCCAGGCCGACGCGCAGGCCAAGAGCTCGACCAACGGCGCCCCGGCCAAGCGCCGGCGGGCTCAGCGCAGCTCGGCGTAGAGCCGGCGCACGACGGCGGCCGCCGGCTTCGGGCGGCCGCCGTAGGTGAACAGGCCCTTCTGGTTCATGCCCCGGACGAGCGCGATGTCCGGGGCCAGGCGCCGCACGGACCCGCCGTCGAAGGTCGGCGACAGCGCGAAGTCCTGCAGGTTCCAGACGAGCATCCCGCTCAGCCGCGGGTCGGCGCGGTAGACCGCGATGTGGCGGGCGATCAGGCGCGCCTGGTACGCCAGCCCGCCCGGCGCGTCCGTCGCGTTGCGGCGGTTGGCCTCGGCGCCGAACTCGGTGACCGCGAGCACGCGCCCCGGGAACGCGGCGGCGAGCGCATCCAGCCAGGCGCGGATGTCCGCCTTGACGGTGGCGGGCGAGGCGGCCAGGTCGTCGTACCAGCCCGTGTAGTTCGTGGCCCCGATCGCGTCGATCCCGCGGTACATCACGCCGGCGCGCCGCGGCATGTGCGTGCCCCACACGTCGAGCGCCACGGGGCGCCCGGGGTCGAGGCGGTGGACGAGGCGCGCGGCCGCGGCGATGTACTCGCGCTGCCCGCCGTCGTGGCCGTTGCCGGCGACCTCGTTGGCCAGGTTCCACGTGAGCACGCTCGGGTTGGCGCGCGCCTGGATCACGCTCGTGCGCACGCGCCGCAGGGCGCTGCGGCGCATCTCGGGCGTGCGCGAGGTCCACGAGCCGGGCGCGTCGACCGGGCCGACCCCCTGCCAGACGAAGATCCCGGCGGTGTCGAGGCGCTCGAGCAGCGCCGGGCTCAGCGGGTGCTGGCTACGCGTCGCGTTGGCCCCGATGCGCTGCAGGCGCTCGACGGCGGCGTCCATGTCCTCCGGGCGCAGGGCGTCGCCGCGGCGCGGCGCGTCCTCGTGCAGCGAGGCGCCGCGCAGCACGAGCCGGCGCCCGTTGAGCGCCAGCCGGCCGCCGCTCCAGCGCAGCTCGCGCAGGCCGACGCGCGCGTGCCAGCCCGACTCGCCCGGCACGGTCAGGCGCAGCGACTGCAGAACCGCGTGACCCGGCGCCCACAGCGCGGCGCGCGCGACGCGCACCCGGGCGCGCACGGTGCGCAGCTCGCCCGGGCCGACCCGCACCGCGGCGAAGCGCAGCGGCCTCGTCCCCAGCCGCCCGCGTACCCACAGGGTCCGGGCCGACGAGGCGCGGTTGCGCACGCGGACGGTGACGGCGACGTCGGCGCCACCGCCCGGGCGCAGCCGGGTGAGGATGGCGGGGGCGTCGAGCTCGCTGCGACCCAGCCGGCGGATCGTCACCTCGCGGTTGATCCCGCCGAAGTTGAACCACGCGCGGTGGAAGGCCTCGGCCTTCATTCTCGCGGGCGAGCGCCAGTCGGCGCGCACGCGCAGCACGTGGTCGCCGGCGGCGAGCCGCACGCGCGCCTCGAAGGGCAGGTACGCGCCGGTGTGACGGGCGACGACGCGGCCGTCGACGAGCACGGTGGCGCGGTGATGCACGGACTCGAAGCGGATCGCGTAGGCGCCCGCGCGGGCGACGCGCAACGAGGTCCGGAACGACGCGACGGCGCCGGCATAGCTGCGCACGCCGGCGGCGCCCGTGACCTGCGCCGCGTTCGGCGAGAACGGCAGCCGCACGCGGCGCGGCGCGCCACCCGGGAGCGCGCGGACGGTCCACGGGCCGTCGAGGGCGCGGCGGCCGTCCGGCCCCGCGAGGGCCATCGGCGCGTGCGCGTCCGGGTCGCGCGCGGGCATCCCGTGCGCCGGGCGCGCGTCGCCGACCCCCGCGACGGCGACGAGGACGAGAGGAAGCGCGATGAGGCCGCGGCGGCGCACCTCCATGCAACGGACGCGGGCCCGCCGGGGTTGCGATCAGGGCGGGCCGGGCTCGTTGGACCGGCCGGCGTCAGTCGCCGCGCGGCTCGGCCCAGCGCAGGTCGGCGGCCGGCGCATCCTCCTGGGCGAGCAGCAGCCGCCCGGTCTCCTCGAGGTGGCGGCGCATGGCCCGCGCCGCCGCCGCCGGATCGCGCGCGCGCAGCGCGTCCAGGACGACGACGTGCTCGGCGAGGATCGTCTCCAGGTCGCGCCCGCGGCCGACCGTCGAGGCGCCGCGGTGGCGGACGACGTCGCGCAGCTGGCTGACGAAGGCGGCCAGGCGGAGGTTGCCCGACGCGCGCAGGATGACCTCGTGGAAGCGCTTGTCGTGGGCCATGAAGGCGCCCTCGTCGCCCTCGGCGGCGAGCGCGCGCATCGTCTCCAGCTCGCGCCCGAGCGCGTCGAGGTCGCCCTGGTCCAAGAGCTCGCAGGCGCGGCGCGTGGCCGGCACCTCGAGCAGCAGGCGCAGCGCGAAGACCTCCTCGAGGTCGTGCGCGGTCGTCTCGAGCACGCGGACGCCGCGGTTGCGCTCGAAGCGCACGACGCCCTGGCGCTCGAGCAGCAGCAGCGCCTCCCGCACCGGGGTGCGGGAGACGCCGAAGCGCTCGGCCAGGCGTGCCACCGAGTAGCGCTCGCCCGCCGCGAGGCGCCCGTCGGCGATCGCCGCGCGCAGGGCGTCGAGCGCCCGGCCGGCGAGCGTCGACCGGTCGTCGTGGAGCGACTCGAGGGCGGGCGGGGTGCTCAATCGTAGAACTCGGGCGCCTGCTTGAAGCCCGGCCAGGCCTCGGGGTCGTGGCCGGTGACGACGGTCGATCCCGACCGGTCGGCGATGCGGTGCAGCTTGCGCACGGAGCGCACGGCGTCGACGGCCGAGGCCATGAAGCCGGGCAGCGCCTTCTCCTCCCAGTGGTCGGTGGTGTAGGCCGCGTCGATGGCCAGCAGCATCGATCCCGAGTTGGGCAGCGTGATCTCGAACGACTGGTGACCGGGCGCGTGGCCGGGCGTGCGGTACATGCGGATGACGCCGTCGCCGTAGAGGTCGTAGCCGTCCTCGGTCTCCTCGAGCATGTTCCACCGCACGTTCGGGCGGTCGAAGTCGGCGTTGATGTAGGCGCCGGCCGCGAACCAGTCGGGCGCGTGGGCGTAGTCGTACTCGGTGCGCGTGACGATCACCTGCGCGTCGGAGAACGCGTCGATCGAGCCGAGCGCGCCGGTGTGGTCGAGGTGCAGGTGCGACTGCAGGATCCACTTCACGTCGGCCGGGTCGAAGCCGGCCGCCTTCATCGCCGGGACGCAGGCCTGCTCGGGCGTCATCTCCGGCCAGTAGACCTCGCTGACGCCGCCCCAGTGCGTCTTCGGGTCGGTCGCGCACTCGGCGGCGTTGCCCCCGTCGATGACCACGTTGCCCTTCGGGTGCGTGATCAGGAACCACGGCACCGGGATCGCGTACGGCTCACCCAGTCCCTGGTTCATCTTGATGTTCTCGACGTGGCACTTGAGCACGCCGCACTCGAACATGTACAGCCGGATGTCGTCGGACATGGCGCTCCTCCCCTCTACCAGTTGGTCATCGACGCGTTGAGGATGTGCGCGATGTCGGTCTCGCCGACCTCGCGCGGGGCCCCGACGAGCAGCCGCTGCTGCTTCATCGTGCCCTCGACGAGCGCCGGCACGTCGTCCTCGGTGTAGCCCAGCTCGGCGACGCCGCGCGGGACGCCGACGTCCTGCATGAGCCGGCGCAGCACGTCGGGCAGCGAGTCCGGGCCCGGGTCGGACAGCGGCTCGCCGGCCAGCCACTCGGCGACCTCGTGGTGGCGCTCGGGCATCGCCTCGTAGGTGAAGCGGAACGATGCCGGCGCGGTGACGATGACCGAGTGCCCGTGGGGCACGAACTTGTGGTCGTCGGGGTAGCCGGGCGGCTGGTACTCGTGCTTGAGGCTGGCGATCGGGTAGGCGCACGCGTGCGGGATGTGCACGCCGGCCGAGCCGAAGCCGACACCGGCCATCGACGCGGCGAGCATCATGCGCCCTCGCGCCTCGACGTCGTCGGGGTCGGCGACGGCGCGGCGCAGGTACTGGCCGCCGTACTGCAGCGCCTTGGCCGACCACACGTCGGCGACCGGGTTGGCGCCCTGGTAGGGCGGGCGGTCGTCGGGTGAGGCCGGGCGCTCGCGCTGGTCGTAGGGCCGTGTGAGATACGACTCGGCGGCGTGGCAGATCACGTCCAGCCCGGTCGACGAGGTCACCTCGGCGGGCAGCGTGCGCACGAGCTCGGGATCGACGATGCCCTGCGTCGGGCGCAGGTAGCGGTGCGAGATGCCGCTCTTGACGTGCTGGTCGGGGACGTCGCAGACCGCCACGGTGGTGGCCTCCGCGCCGGTGCCCGACGTCGTCGGGATGGCGAGGTGCGGCTTGAGCGGCGAGGGCGGCTTCTTGCCGCCGCCGACCGGCGGGTTGACGTAGTCGATGACCGGCGCCGGGTGGGTGATGATCAGGTTGGAGACCTTGGCCGTGTCGATGCTGGAGCCGCCGCCGACCGAGACGAAGCCGTCGACGCCGGCCTCGAGCGCGAAGTCGGCCGCGGCCTGGAAGGACTCGACGCTCGGCTCGACCTGCGCGCGGTCGTAGAGGACGACCTCGATCCCGTCGGCCTCGATCAGGGCCTTGATGCGGTCGGGCTGGCCGAGCGCGGCGACGCCCGGATCGGTCACGAGCAGGGCGCGCCTCACGCCGAGGCGCTTGAGCTCCCAGCCGGCGTCGGCCGAGGCGCCGGGGCCGAACTTGATCGGCGTCGCCTCCAGGGTGAACACGGTCTCGCGGTCGGACGCTGCCATGCCGCTCTCCTCCTTCTCCGACGGGGTGATCCTGGACTCGGGTTAGGGTGGCGCGTAGCATGCCACATGCCACCCTGGGCCTGCGGGAGGCGCTCGAGAGCGCCGTCGGCGAGCGCCACGTGCTCGGCGATCCCGAGGTCCGCGCGCGCTACGAGACCGACTGGACGGGACGATTTCACGGCACGGCGTCGTACGTCGTGCGCCCGGGTTCGGCCGATGACGTGGCCGCCGTGCTCGCCGCCTGCGCGGCGCACGGGGCGGCCGTCGTCCCGCAGGGCGGCAACACGGGACTCGTCGGCGCGAGCGTCCCGCGCGGCGGCGAGGTCGTGCTCAGCACGGAGCGCCTGGACGCGCTCGGGCCCGTCGACCCGGCGACGCTCGAGGTCGAGGCCGGCGCCGGCGTCACGCTCGGCCGCCTGCAGGAGCACGCGCGGCCGGCCGGCCTCGACGCGGGGCTGGACTTCGGCGCGCGCGACAGCGCCACGCTGGGCGGCATCGCCGCCACCGACGCGGGCGGGACGCGGGCGCTGCGCGACGGCACCGCGCGGGCGCGGATCGCCGGCGTGCAGGCCGTGCTCGCCGGCGGCGGTCGCGTGGAGGGCATGGGCGCGCTGGCCAAGGACAACGCGGGCCTCGATCTGGGCGCGCTTCTCGTCGGCAGCGAGGGCACGCTCGGTGTCATCACCGCCGTGCGCTGGCGGCTCGTCCCGCGGCGCCCGGCGCGCGTGACCGCGCTGATCCCGCTGCCGTCGGGTGAGGCGGCGGCCGCGCTGATGGCCGTGCTGCGCGTCGGGCTGCCCTCGCTCGAGGCGGCCGACTTCTTCCTCGACGACGGGCTGCGGCTCGTGCTCGACCACCTCGGCGTCGCCGCACCGGTACGCGAGCCCGCGCCGGTCTACGTGATCGTCGAGTGCGCCGCGGCCGCCGACCCGACCGAGGAGCTGGCCGACGCGCTGGAGGCGGGCGGCGTCGAGGACGCGGTGGTGGCCGACGACAGCGCGTCGCGGACGCGGCTGTGGCGGCTGCGCGAGGCGCACACCGAGGCGATCAACGCGGCCGGCGTTCCGCACAAGCTGGACGTCGGCGTGCCGCTCGCGCGCCTCGCCGAGTTCCTGGGCGAGGTTCCAGGGGTGGTCGAGGCGGCCGCGCCGGGGGCGCGCACGATCCTCTTCGGGCACCTCGGCGACGGCAACGTCCACGTCAACGTGCTCGGCCCGCCGCCGGAGGACGAGGCGGTCGAGGAGGCCGTGCTGCGGCTCGTCGCCCGGCTCGGCGGGACGATCAGCGCCGAGCACGGCGTCGGGATCGTCAAGGCGCGCTGGCTCGGTCTCGTGCGGACGCCGGGCGAGATCGCGGCGATGGCCGCGATCAAGGACGCGCTCGACCCCGGGGCCATGATGAACCCCGGGGTCGGGCTTCCGAGCGATGCGGCGATCTAGCGGGCCGCGTAGAGCTTGGCCTTGCGGACGACCGGGGCCTGGTCGCCGAACTTGAACGAGACCGTGTACTTCGTGCCGACGCGCAGCTCGCGGCCGGCGTTGACGCGCGCCGAGTAGACGACGTCGCTGCCGTGGCGGCCCGTCGCCTTCAGCGTGGCGACGCGCTTGCCGCTGACGAGCACGCGGGCGTCGATCTTCCCGGACTCCGTCCGCGGCAGGCGGTCGGCGGCGAACTTCAGCGTGGCGTGGGTGGAGTCGACCTGGAACATCTGCGGCGCACCGCCGAGCTTGGCGTCGGCGGCCATCGCGGCCGACGGAGCGAGGGCGGCGACGGCGAGGAGAGATGCGGTCAGGGCGAGCGGCTTGCGGGTCATGGCGTTCCTCCGTGAGAGCGATTGCGTAGACCCATTGCAGCGCTCACCCGGGCCCGTGCCAGGACCACCCAGGTGGCGGGTTTTCACACCTTCCCGGCGTCAGGAGGCGGCGGGCGGGCGACCCAGCCCGCGCACGCGGACGGCCACCCACACGAGCACCGCCCCGAACGCCCCGGCGACGAGCTTCTCGACAAGCCCGGTGTTGGGCTCGCCGATGGCGAGGACGACACCGAGGAGCAGGAAGAAGAGCACGGCCTGGAGCGCGATGCGGACGATTCCAAGCATGCTGCGAACGTACACCCGGGCACGCCGCCGGGTCCACCCCGGCGGGTAGCGTCGCGAACATGGCCGAGATCCGCGTGACGCTCAACGACGCGGGCGAGGCGTACGTCTCGCTCGCGGGGACCGTGACGCCCGAGGTGCGCACCTCCGTGGCGCTCGACGCGCTCGAGGAGGCCGACACCGTCCCGGCCCTCGACGGGCTGCTGCTCGACTTCGACCACTACGGCCGGCTCGTCGGCATCCGGGTGAACGGGTCGGCCGACTCGGCGCTCGCGCCGGCGCTGCTCGACGCGGCCGAACGCGTCTGAGCGGCGCGGCGCGGCGCGGCGACGTCCTACAGGTTCATCGCGACGTACTTCGTCTCGAGGTACTCCTCGATGCCCTCCGGCCCGCCCTCGCGGCCGAAGCCCGACGCCTTGACGCCGCCGAACGGGGCGCCGGCGTTGGAGACCATGCCCTGGTTGAGGCCGATCATGCCGGTCTCGAGCTTCTCGATGACGCGGAACGCGCGGTTGAGGTTCTGCGTGTAGACGTAGGCGACGAGGCCGTACTCCGTCGCGTTGGCGGCGGCGATCGCCTCGTCCTCGCTCTGGAAGCCGCGCACCGGCGCGACGGGCCCGAAGATCTCCTCGCCGAGCAGCGACGCGCTGTCGGGGATGTCGGTGAGCACGGTGGGCTTGTAGAAGTAGCCCGAGCCGTCGACCTTCTCGCCGCCGACGAGCACCTTGGCGCCCTTGCCGACGGCGTCGTCGACGAGCTCGGCGACCTTGCCGCGCTGGTCGTCGTCGATGAGCGGGCCGACCTTCACGTCGGGGTCCGTGCCGCGGCCGATCTTCAGCTCGCCCATGCGCTGGGCGAGCTTCTCGGCGAACTCGCCGGCGACCGCGTCGGCGACGTGGAAGCGGTTGGCCGCCGTGCACGCCTCGCCGATGTTCCGCATCTTGGCCAGCAGCGCGCCCTCGACCGCCTGGTCGAGGTCGGCGTCGTCGAAGATCAGGAACGGCGCGTTGCCGCCGAGCTCCATCGACACGCGCAGGATCTGCTCGGCCGACTGCGCGATCAGCGTGCGACCGACCTCGGTGGAGCCGGTGAAGGACAGCTTGCGGGCGCGCGGGTCCTTGATGAGCGGCTCCATCGTGCGCCCGGAGGACTTCGCGGTGATGACGTTGACGACGCCGCCCGGCAGGCCGGCCTCCTCGAGGATGCCGGCGAGCGCGAGCATCGAGAGCGGGGTCTGCTTGGCCGGCTTGACGACGCAGGTGCAGCCGGCGGCGATGGCCGGCCCGATCTTGCGCGTGCCCATGGCGAGCGGGAAGTTCCACGGCGTGATGAAGATGCACGGGCCGACGGGCTGCTTGAGGGTGAGCACGCGGCCCTTGCCCGTCTCGTTGACCGTGTAGCGGCCGTTGATGCGGACGGCCTCCTCGGCGTACCAGCGGAAGAAGGCGGCCGCGTAGGCGATCTCCGCCTTGGACTCGGCGATCGGCTTGCCCATCTCCATCGTCATGATCAGGGCGAGGTCGTCGACGCGCTCCATGATCATCTCGTAGGAGCGCCGCAGGATCTCTCCGCGCTCGCGCGGCGGATGGTTGCGGAACTTCTGGAAGGCCTCATGCGCCGCGGCGAGCGCCGCCTCGGCGTCCTCCGGCGTCGCGTCGGGGATCTCGGCGATCGTCTCGCCCGTGGCGGGATCCTCGACCGGGACGGTCCCGCCCCCGCGGGCGTCGCGCCATTCGCCGCCGATGTACAGCTGTGTCTTGACGCCGTCGAGGACGGCCTGTTCCGCCGATGCCGTGGTCATGGGATCGAGATTACCCCCGGAATGCGCGCCTACGTCGCGACCGTCTCCGTCCCCAGCTCCTCGCTGATCGCGACGTCGATCGAGTAGTCGATCGGCAGCACGATCAGCGACGGGACGTCGAGCTCGAGGGCGTGGCGCAGGTGGCGCCCGAAGTCGTCGACCGCCTCGCAGCGGTACGCGGGCATCCCGAAGGCCTCGGCCAGGCGCACGAAGTCGGGGTTGGTGAAGTCGGTCCCGAAGTGCTCGCCGAACTTCTTCTCCTGCTTCCAGACGATCGAGCCGTACTGCCTGTTCTCCCAGATGACGTTGACGATCGGCGTCTTCAGCCGCATCGCCGTCTCGAGCTCCTGGCAGTTCATGAGGAAGCCGCCGTCGCCGTTGACGGTGACGACCTTGCGCTCGGGGTGCACGAGCTTGGCGGCGATCGCCGAGGGCACCGCGAAGCCCATCCCTGCAAGACCGTTTGCGATCAGGACCGTGTTGGGCTCATGTGCAGGGAACATCCGGCCGATCCAGAGCTTGTGCAGACCGACGTCCGAGATGAGGATGTCCCCATGGCCGAGGGCCTGGCGGATCTCCCACAGCGCGCGGGGGGGCTGCATCGGGAAGGCCGCGTCGTCGCGCGCCGCCTCGAAGCGCCCAAGGATCACGTCGCGCAGCCGGTGCGATCCGCCCGAGTGCGGGACGTCGCGGCACTCCTCGGCCAGCCGGCTGAGCACGTGGTAGATGTCGCCGACGAGCTCGACCTCGGGCTGGAAGAACTCGTCGATCTCGGCGGGCTGGGAGTCGACCACGACGATCTTCTTGTCGCCGCGCGGGTTCCAGTGGCTCGGCGCGTGCTCGACGAGGTCGTAACCGATGGCGATGACCACGTCGGCGTCCTCGAAGCCGGCCATCGCGTAGTCGCGGTCGTGCAGGCCGACGGTGCCCAGCGCACGCGGGTCCTCGACGTCGAGCACGCCCTTGCCCATGAACGTCTCCGCCACGGCGATGCCCGTCGCGCGGCAGAACTCGCGCAGCGCGGGCGCGGCGCGGGCGCGCACGACGCCGTTGCCGGCCAGCGCGATCGGGCTGATCGCGTTGCGGATCAGGTCCGCCGCCTTGAGCAGCTCGCGGGCCGACGGCTCGGGGCTGACCGGCCGGCGCCGGCGCAGCGGCACGACGCCCTCCACCTCGGCGGCCATGACGTCCTCGGGAAGCTCGAGGTGCGTGGACCCCGGCTTCTCGGACTCGGCGACCTTGAACGCCTTGCGGACGACCTCGGGCACGATCTCGGGGCGCTGGACGCGCGCGTTCCACTTCGTGATCGGGCGGAAGAGGTCGACCAGGTCGATGAACTGGTGGGACTCCTTGTGCATCCGCTCGAGGTCGGCCTGGCCGGTGAGGGCCACCAGCGGCGCGCGATCGAGGTAGGCGTCGCCGATCGCCGTGACGAGGTTCATCGCTCCCGGGCCGAGCGTGCCGAGGCAGACGCCGGCGCGCCCGGTGAGGCGCCCGTACATGTCGGCCATGTAGGCGCCGCCCTGCTCGTGGCGCACCGGGATGAAGGCGATCGAGGAGTTGGCCAGCGACTGGTTGAGGTCGAGCGTCTCCTCGCCCGGGATCCCGAAGACGTAGCGCACGCCCTCGGCCTCGAGGCACTCCACGAAGACATCCGATGCCCTGCGACGGGTGCTCATTCCCTACTCTGACCCCCTGACCGGACCCTCCATGCTCTCGCTCGCGCAACCTAGCACCGCAACTCCGACCGTCGATCGACGTTGGGGGGCCGTGCGCAAGTCCGGTCTCCTCGCCGCGCTCGTCCTCCTGCTCTGCGCCTCGCAGGCCGACGCCGCGTCGCGGCTCGTCATCCGCGGGGCCGGCTTCGGCCACGGCATCGGGATGAGCCAGTACGGCGCCTACGGGCTCTCGCTGCAGGGCGTCCGCTACGACGCGATCCTCGGCCGCTACTACACCGGGACGCAGCTCTCCGCGCTGAGCGCCAACCCCGACGTGCGCGTGCTGCTGCAGAGCGGCAACCGCAAGGTGACGGTGAGCGGCGTCTCGAAGCTCGGCGAGACCGCGCTCGACCCGGCGAAGACCTACAACGTGATCCGCGGCGGCTCCGGTCTCGTCCTGCGTGACGGCTCCAAGCGCCTGGCCACGAGCACGCCCCCGATGCGCCTGGAGTCCGCGAGCGGCGCCGCCTTCACGCTCGCCGGGACCTCGGTGCCGGGCATCCGCAACGGCAGCTATCGCGGCGCGCTCGAGCTGCGCCCGTCCGGCCGCAGCATCAACGCCATCAACGCGCTCGACCTCGAGACCTACGTGCGCGGCGTCGTCAGCGCCGAGAGCCCGTCGGCCTGGCCGGCCGAGCAGCTCAAGGCCCAGGCGGTGGCCGCGCGCACGTACGCGATCACCTCGCGCGCCGGGTCGCTGAGCGACGGCTTCGACCAGTACGCCGACACGCGCTCGCAGGTCTACCGCGGCGTCGCCGCGGAGCGGCCGAGCACCGACGCCGCGGTCGCCGCGACGGCCGGCCAGGTCGTGACCTACGGCGGCCAGCCCGTCACCACGTTCTTCTTCTCGACCTCCGGCGGCCACACCGAGAGCGTCGAGAACTCGTTCGTCGGCTCGCAGCCCAAGCCGTGGCTGAAGGGCGTCGACGACCCCTACGACGATCTCTCCCCGCGCCACCGCTGGGGCCCGATCACGATGAGCACGACGAGCGCGGCGGCCAAGCTGCGCGGGCTCGTGCGCGGCAAGTTCCGCCGCATCCGCGTCGTCCAGCGCGGCGTCTCGCCGCGCATCGTGCGCGCCGACGTCATCGGCTCTCGCGGCACGACGCGGGTCACCGGGCCGCAGCTGCGCGCCCGCTTCGGCCTGAACGACACGTGGGCCTACTTCACGACGGTCAGCTCGGGCCTCAAGCGCTCGGCGCCGGCCCCGAAGACGCCCGCCCCGGCGACCCCGCCGGCGACGACGACCTCCCCGACCGGCGGCGCCGTCGTGGGCGCCGCCCGCGCCAAGGGCCTGCGCGCGCCGGTGCTGCGCGGCAGCATCAGCCCGGCCAAGCCGGGCGCCGCGCTGCGCGTCCAGCGCCGCACCGCGGCGGGCCGCTGGCGCACCGCGGTCGAGACGCAGCTGGACTCGAGCGGGCGCTACGCCGTCGTCGTGCCCGGCCGCGGCGTGTACCGGGTGATGTACGCCGGCGACGTCCCGGGCCCGAGCGTCCGCGTCCGCTGACCGGCCGGCGGTCCGGCGGGCCCAGCGCATAGCCTCCGGGGCGTGTCCGACGCCCCGCTGATCGCCGTCGACGCGCCGTCGCTGCTGTACCGCGCGTTCCACGCCCTGCCGCGCTCCATCACCGGCCCGGACGGCAACCCGGTCAACGCCCTGCTGGGCATGGCCAACCTCGTGCTGCAGGCGGTCGAGCGCCACGAGCCGCGCGCCGTCGTGCTGTGCTTCGGCGCCGAGGCGGCGACGTACCGCGTCGAGGCGTTCGCCGGCTACCACGCCGACCGCCCGCCGATGCCCGACGAGCTCGAGCCGCAGTGGGCGGACGCGCCGGCGTTCTTCGGCGAGTTCGCGTGGACTTCGCTGGTCGAGACCGAGCTCGAGGCCGACGACCTGCTCGGCAGCCTCGCCGACGTCGAGACGCGCGCGGGCGGGCGGGCGCTGCTGTTCACGGGCGACCGCGACATGTTCCAGTGCGTGAGCGACCGGGTCACCGTGCTCTTCCCGTCCGGCAAGGGCGAGCAGGACGTCATCGGGCCCGACGAGGTGCTGTCGCGCTACGGCGTGCGCCCCGACCAGGTGCCCGACTTCATCGCGCTGCGCGGCGACCCGTCCGACGGCCTGCCCGGCGCGCGCGGGATCGGCGAGAAGACGGCGCGCGACCTGTTGCGCGACCACGACACGCTCGACGCGCTGCTCGCAGCGGCCTCGAGCCCGCGCGCGGACCTGCGCCCGCGCCAGCGCGCGGCGCTGACCGACGACGCCGACGCGATCCGCGCGTTCCGCGACATCGCCACGCTGCGCCACGTCGACCTCGAGCGCCCTCCCGACGCCCCGATCACGTGGAGGCGCGCGGCCGCGGCGGCGCGCGAGCGGGGCATGAACCGCCTCGCCGAGCGCCTCGAGGCGAACGCGACCTGAGCGCAGATCCCGCGTGGACAGGCCCGCGAGCGGGAACGTTCTGGACAGCAGTTCGCCGAGGGAGATGACGCGATGTTCGAGCGATTCCGACGGTCGCAGACCACGGACAGCGACGAGGGCGCGGTCGCCGTGCGCGAGCGCGAGACGCCGCCCGAGGAGACACGGGTGCAGGAGCGCCCGGCGGAGGAGGACCGCGCGGCGGAGGACCGCGCGCCCGAGCATCCGGCCCCGGAGCGCGACATGACCTCAACGCCCGGGCCCGCCCACGGCGAGCGCCGCTTCCAGCGCCGGAGCGCGACGCCCGGCGCGAGCGCCCCGGTGATGGGCACCGACGCGATGGCCACGATGCGCGAGCGCCAGCGCGAGCGCTTCGGCGGCACGGCCTGGGGCAGCGCCTTCTTCGGGCTGCTGTCGGCCGTTGGCCTGGCCGCGATCCTGAGCGCCATCCTCGTCGGCGCGGGCGTGGCCCTCGGCGTCTCGGAGAGCGACGGGACGAGCCCGGGCAGCGCCGAGACGATCGGCCTCGGCGGGGCCATCGCTGTCCTCGTCGTCCTCGCCATCGCATGGGGCTGCGGCGGATACGTCGCCGGCCGCATGGCCCGCTTCGACGGTCCCCGCCAGGGCATCGGCGTGTGGCTGTGGACGGTCCTGGCTGTGATCGCGGTGGCCGCGCTCGCGCTCATCGGCGGCGACGACTACGACGTCCTCCAGCAGCTCAACCTGCCCAGCCTGGCCATCGGCGACTCGACGCTGACCACGGGCGGCGCGATCACCGGCGCGGCCGCGCTCGTGGTCACGCTGCTCGCCGCCATCGCCGGCGGCAAGATCGGCGAGCGCTTCCACACGCGCGTCGACCGCGTCGCGACGACCGAGCACCCACAGGCCTGAGGCGGCGGTGGCCGAGACGTACGTCTGGGTCGCCCACGTCGGGGCCGAGGGCGTCGCGCTGCTGCAGCGTTACGAGGACGGCGTCCTGCCGCTGCTCGCCGAGCACGGCGGCGTCCTCGAGCGCCGGCTGCGCAGCGACGACGGGCGGACGGAGATCCACGTCATGACCTTCCCGAGCGCGGAGGCGCTGACCCGCTACCGCGGCGACCCGCGGCGCGACGCGCTGCGCGACCTGCTGCACCGCTCCGGCGCACGGGTCGAGCTGCACCGCGTCCGCGACGTCGCTACGGCGTGAACTTGACGGTGATGACGTCGCCGTCGCGCATCGCGTAGTCGCGGCCCTCGAGGCGCAGCGTGCCGCGGTCGCGCGCGCCGGCATAGCCGCCGGCGTCGACGAGCGCCTGCCAGTCGATGACCTCGGCGCGCACGAAGCCGCGCTGGATGTCCGAGTGGATCTCGCCGGCGGCGTGCCACGCACTCAGCCCCCGGCGCAGGTGCCAGGACTGCGCCGGCTTGTCCTCGCCCGCGGTGAAGAAGGCGAGCAGGTCGAGCAGCTCGTAGGCGCCGCGCACGACGCGCTGCAGGCCGGACTCGCCGACCCCGAGGTCGGCGCGCATCGCGTCGGCGTCCTCGTCGTCGAGCTCGGACAGCTCGGCCTCGATGCGCGAGGAGACGGCCACGGCGACGGCGCCCTCGCTCTCGGCGTGGGCGGCGATCGCGGGCGGGACCTCCTCGTCGCCCTCGTCGACGTTGGCCACGAAGAGCACGGGCTTGGCGGTCAGCGGGTGCAGGTTGCGCATCGCGTCGGGCGCGTCCTCGGGCACCGGCACGGTGCGCGCCGGGCGCCCCGCCTGGAGGGCGTCGATGACCTGGCGGACCCAGCGCTCCTCGGCGATCGCGGCGCGTTCGCCGCCGCGCGCCTGGCGCACGACCCGCTCCAGGCGGCGCTCGGCCTGCTCGAGGTCGGCGTAGACGAGCTCGGTCTCGATCGTCTCGATGTCGCGCAGCGGATCGACGCTGCCCTCGGGATGGATGACGTTGGCGTCGTGATGCGCGCGCACGACGTGGACGATCGCGTCGGTCTCGCGGATGTTGGCCAGGAACTGGTTGCCCAGGCCCTCGCCCCTGTGGGCGCCTGCCACGAGCCCGGCGATGTCGTGGAAGTCGATCGTGTCGAAGACGAGCTCCGAGGCGCCGATCGTCTCGGCCACCGCGCGCAGGCGCGCGTCCTCCACGGGCACGACGGCGACGTTCGGCTCGATCGTCGTGAACGGGTAGTTGGCGGCTTCGGCCCCGGCGCGCGTGAGCGCGTTGAAGAGCGACGACTTGCCCGCGTTGGGCATCCCGACGATGCCGACCCTCACCGGCCCGCGCTCCCGACCAGGGTGCCGAGCGCGATGCCGGCGGCGATGTCCGAGGGGTAGTGCACACCGAGGTAGACGCGCGACAGCGCCATCGCCGACGCGGCCGCGTACAGCGGCGCCGCGGGGAGCAGCCCGGAGTAGGCGCGCGCGGCGGCGAACGACGAGGAGGCGTGGGCGCTCGGGAAGCTCAGCGCCGTCGGCGTGGCGATCAGCGCGGGCAGGTCCTCGAGCGACGGGCGGCGGCGGCGGAAGACCGTCTTGATCGCCGTGTTGAGCACGTACGTGACGCCGACGGCGAGCGTCGCGCGCGCCCACTCGCGCCGGCGGCGCCGGTCCAGCACGACGCCCGCGGCGCCGAGCGCGAGCCACACCGCGGCGTGCTCGCCCAAGCCCGAGAAGCGCCCGACAGGCTCGAGCGCCGGCGGCCGGGCGAGCCGGCGGATGAGCCGGTAGACGCGCAGATCGAGGCGCCCGATCGCGCGCCCGACCGGGCCGCCGCGCAGCAGCGCGCGCAGCGAACGGCGGGAACCTGGCTCCATGGGTGGGGGGGTCGCATGCACCGCGCGGCGGATTATGGGCATGATCCGCGCCCATGCGCCTGGCCCTCGTGACGAACGCCGCATCCGGCAAGGGGACCGACGCCGATGAGGTCGCCCGCCGTCTGCGCGGCGCGGGCGCCACCGTGAGCGTGCATTCCTTCGACACCGGCGACGTCTCCGGGCATTCCGCGGACGACGCCGTCGAGGCCGCCGCGGGCGAGGCCGCGGCCGAGCGGCCCGACCGGCTGGTCGTCGCCGGCGGCGACGGATCGATCGGTCCGGTGGCCGTCACCGCGGCCGCCGGCGCGCTGCCGCTCGCCGTCGTCCCGACGGGCACGGCGAACGACTTCGCGCGGGCGATGGAGATCCCGCTCGACCTCGACGAGGCCTGCGTGCTCGCCGCCCGCGGCGGGCGCGAGCGGCCCGTGGACCTCCTGCGCGCCGGCGACCGGCCGTTCCTCAACGCGGCGAGCGTCGGCCTGTCGGTGATCGCCGCCGACCGCGCGCGGCCGCTCAAGCGCCCGCTCGGGCCGCTCGCCTACGGGGTCGGGGCGCTGCGCGCGGCGGCGACCGCCAAGCCCCTGCGCTGCCGCGTGACCGTCGACGGCGACGAGCTGTTCGCGGGCGAGGCGTGGCAGGTCATCGTCGCCGGCACGGGCGCGTTCGGCGGCGGCAGCGAGCTCGACGCCGCGGACCCGGCCGACCGGCTCGTCGACGTGGCCGTGCTCGAGGGCGGCCCCCGCCTGGCCCTCGCGCGGCGCGCCTGGGGCATGCGGCAGGGGGGCCTGACCGAGCAGCCCGGCGTGCACCACGGCCGCGGGCACGCGATCGAGCTCGAGCTGCCGCCCGAGACGCCGTTCAACGTCGACGGCGAGGTCTGCGACATCGCCCCGCTGCGCTTCGCCGCGCGCGGCGAGCGCGTCGGGGTCGTGTGTCCGTGAGGGTCCGCGCGCGCTACGCCTGGCCCGCCGGGCTCGCGGCCTGGGGGACGGCGTGGTACGCGTCGGAGTCGCTGCGCCACCGTCGCGAGCAGGGCCACGGCTACCAGCTGCGCGGCGGCACGATCGAGGTCGGCGAGCGCGAGTTCCTGCACGCTGCCGAGGCGCTCACGGCGGCGCCGATCTCCGACGACAACGACGTCGATCTCCTCATCAACGGCGACCGCATCTTCCCGGGCTTCGTGGAGGCGATCGAGGGCGCGCAGTCGACGATCAACCTCCTCACCTACGTCTACTGGCGGGGCGACATCGCCCACGACATCGCCGGGCTGCTCTGCCGCCGCGCGAAGGACGGCCTCGAGGTCAACCTGCTGCTCGACTGGGTCGGGACGGCCAAGATGGAGCGCGACCTGATCGACGAGATGGAGGACGCGGGTGTCACCGTCGCGCGCTTCCGCCCGCTGCGGCCCTACGCCATCCGGCGCCTGAACAACCGCACGCACCGCAAGCTGCTGATCGCCGACGGCCGCCTCGGCCTGATCGGCGGCGTCGGGATCGCCGAGGAGTGGACCGGCGACGCCCAGGACCCCGACCACTGGCGCGACACCCACGTCCGCGTGCGCGGGCCCGTCGTCCGCCAGCTGCAGGGCGCCTTCCTGGAGAACTGGCTCGAGGCGACCGGCGACGTGCTCGTCGGGCCGGGGTACCTGCCCGAGCTCGAACCGGTCGCCGACGGCGGACCGATGCAGGTCGTGCGATCCAACGCCGGCGTCGGCGACACGAACGTCGAGGTCCTGTACTTCCTGGCCATCGAGTCGGCCCGCCGCACGCTGGACCTGACGGCGGCGTACTTCTCGCCGCGCCCCGCCTTCATCGAGGCGCTCTGCGACGCCGCCGGCCGGGGCGTCCACGTGCGCCTGCTCGTGCCGGGGGAGCACATCGACAAGGAGTTCGTGCGGATCGCCGGGCGCGACGCCTACGAGTCGCTGCTGGAGTGCGGCATCGAGGTCTACGAGTACGGGCCGACCATGCTCCACGCCAAGACGCTGTGCATCGACGGCATCTGGTCGTCGGTCGGCTCGGTCAACTTCGACAACCGCTCGTTCCAGCTCCAGGACGAGGCGACGCTGTGCGTGCAGAGCACGCGCTTCGCGGGCGAGCTGACCGAGCAGTTCGAGCGCGACCTGCGCGTCTCCGAGCGGATCGACCCGCGCCGCTGGAACGGGCGGCCGCTGCACCACAAGGTGGCCGAGAAGGCGCTCAGCCTGGTGCGCCGCGAGCTGTAGCGCTCAGCCCGAGGAGGCGACTCCGAAGCCGACGCGGTGCTCGTCGCGCTCCGTGCGCAGCCACAGGACGTGTGCGAGGTTGAGCCGCACCGAGCCGTCCTCGGCCTCGATCTGATGCCAGCCCTCGCCGCCGAGGGCGCCCTCGAGCTTCGCCAGCTCGGAGTCGCTCACTCGCAGGGCCAGGGGCTGGCTGGCCTGGAAGCCGATGCTGATGCGCTGCGTCATGTCGTCAGTGTCCCTCCGCCGGCTGGACGATCTCGGTCAGCACGCCGCCCGTCGACCGCGGGTGCAGGAATGCCACCCGGGAGTCGCGGATCCCCACGCGAGGCGTCTCGTCGATGAGCTGCAGGCCGCGCTCGCGCAGCGAGGCGAGCGTCGCCTCGATGTCGTCGACGCGGTAGGCGACGTGGTGCAGCCCCGGGCCGCGGCTGGCCAGGAAGCGGCCGACCGCCGTGTCGGGGCCGAGCGGCCGCAGGAGCTCGACGTGCCCGTCTCCGACGTCGAGCAGCACGGCCTCGACGCCCTGCTCGTCGACGATCTCGCGGTGCTCGAGCGAGAGCCCGAAGGTCCCCTCGTGCAGCGCGATGGCGCTGTCGAGATCCTCCACCGCGACGCCGACGTGGTCGATCTGGGCGAACATGCGGCGCCGAGTCTAGATGACCGATTCGGCGCCGCCCGGGCGGCCCGGCCCGCTACAGCGGACGCGGGAGCTCGCGGCGGCTGGCCGCCGTGACGCGCAGGTCGTGCGCCGAGCGGCGCGGGCCCATCTGCTTGATGCCGGCCGTCAGGCGATCGATCTCCGCGCGCTCGAGGACCTCGTGGACGAGCAGCTCGTGGGCGAGGGCGTCGAGCAGCTCGCGGTGCTCGTCGATCATCCCCCACGCGGCGCGGTGGGCCTCGAAGGCCAGCTCGCGCTGCTCCTCGTCACGGATCCGCCGCGACAGATCCGAGAGGACCTCGTCGGCGGGCGTGGCCTGCGGGGCCTGGTTCGAGCCCATCGCGTAGTCATGGACCATCGAGTGGGTGATCTCGGCGACGCGCTGGAGGTCGTTGGCGGCGCCCGTGGTGACCGCGCCGAAGACGATCTGCTCGGCGACGCGGCCCCCGAGCAGGACGGTCATCTGGTCGACGAGCTCGTCGCGCGTCTTCAGGTAGGAGTCCTCGTCGGGCAGGTTGACGACGTAGCCCAGCGCGCGCCCGCGCGGCACGATCGAGATCTTGTGGACGCGCTCGACGCTCGGCAGCAGCTCGCGGCAGAGCGCGTGGCCGGCCTCGTGGTAGGCGACGACGCGGCGCTCGTGGTCGGACAGGGTGGTCGAGGACTGCACGCCGGCGATCACGCGCTCGAGCGCGTCGTCGAAGTCGCGCCGCGCGATCTCCGTGCCGTTGCGGCGCGCGCAGAAGATCGCGGCCTCGTTGCAGATGTTGGCCAGGTCGGCGCCGGTCAGGCCGCTCGTCTGCTGGGCGACGAGCTTGAGGTCGACCTCGCGCAGCGGCTTGTTGCGCGTGTGGACGTGAAGGATCCGCTCGCGGCCGCGGACGTCGGGCGGCGAGACGAAGACCTGGCGGTCGAAGCGGCCCGGGCGCAGCAGCGCCGGGTCGAGCTTGTCGAGCAGGTTGGAGGCGGCCATGACGACGAGCCGCCCGCTGGAGGAGAAGCCGTCCATCTCGACGAGCAGCTGGTTGAGCGTCTGCTCGCGCTCGGAGTTCTGGTCGCTGCCGCGCCGTGCGCCGACGGCGTCGAGCTCGTCGATGAAGAGGATCGCGGGCTCGTGCTTGCGCGCCTCGTCGAACAGGCGCCGGATGCGCGCCGCGCCGAGGCCGGCGAACATCTCGACGAACGACGACGCCGACTGCGAGAAGAACTGGGCGTTGGACTCGTGGGCGACGGCCTTGGCCAGCAGCGTCTTGCCCGTGCCCGGAGGCCCGTGCAGGAGGATGCCCTTGGGCACGGTGGCGCCGAGGCGGTGGAACTTCTTGGGGTCGCGCAGGAAGTCGACGACCTCGCGCAGCTCGGCCTTGGCCTCGTCGACGCCGGCGATCTCGTCCCAGCCGATCTCGCGGCTGGCCTGCGGCTTGATCTGCACCGGCTTGGTGCGCGGCATGAGCCGCAGCGTCCGCCACAGGACGTAGACGATCGCGCCCATGAAGACGAGCCCGAGAACCCCGCCCCAGTCGGTCGCGAACTGCTGGATCGATTCGGCGGCGGAGGCGAGCGGAAGCGTCATCACGTCCGTATCGGCAGGTCGCGCGAAAAGCTGCACCCGGTGGTTCGTCCACCGGCGGTCATCCGCGGGCGGGCAGGCGCACGCCGACCGACAGGCCGCCGAGCCGCGAGTCGCCGAGCTCGAGCTCACCGCCGTGGAGTGCCACCTGCTGGGCGACGATGGCCAGGCCGAGCCCGGTGCCGTCGGCCGCCGTCTCGTGGCCGCGCGCGAACGGCTCGAGCAGGCGCTCGCGCTCGGCGGCCGGGATGCCCTGGCCGTCGTCCTCGACGCACACGAGGACGTCCTCGCCGGCGGGGTCCAGCCGCGCCCGCACGACGCCTTCGCGGCGCCCGTGCAGCGCCGCGTTGTCGAGCAGGTTGTCGACGAGCAGGCGCAGGCCGCCGGCCCAGCCGCGCACCGTTGTGTCGCCGAGGCGGTCGTCGAGCTCGAAGGTCGTGGCCGGATGGCGGCGCCGGGCCGAGAAGACGGCAGCGTCGACGAGGTCGGCGAGCACGATGTCCTCCTGCGGGAGCGTCTCCGCCGCCTCGCCGCGCGCGAGCGCCTGCAGGCCGTCGAGCAGGTGGACGATGCGCTCCTGCTCGGCCGCCGTGTCGGCGATCAGCGCCTGGCGCTCCGCCGTCGGCAGGTCGGGGTTGCGGGCGAGCGCGTCGAGGTTGGCGCGCAGGCCGGTGAGCGGCGTGCGCAGCTCGTGCCCGGCGTCGGCGGCGAAGCGCCGCGTGGCCTGCAGGGCGCGCTGCATCGCCGCCGTCGAGGCCTGCAGGCGCGCGAGCATCTCGTTCAGCGTGCGCGCCAGCGAGCGCACCTCGACCGGGCCCTCGTCCTCGGGCAGCGGCAGGCGGCTCAGGTCCTCGGCGCCGCTGACCGCGGCCGCGCCGGCGCGCAGGCGGGCGAGCGGCTGCACCGCCAGCGTGGTGAACGCCCACGCCGCGAGTGCGGTGACGGCCAGTGCGGCGAGCCCGATGAGCAGGACGAGACGGCGCAGGCTGGAGGCGCGCGCCTCGACCGGCGCGAGGCTCGACAGGAGCTGCAGGCGCGCGTCGCCGGAGCCCAGGGAGACCGTGAACGAGCGCCAGTCCTCGTCCCCGATGCGGACCGTCGCGAACCCGTCCGTGCCGGGCACGGGCGGCGCGTCGGCGGGCACGTCGCCGCCCTGGTCGACGACCCGCCCGCCGTAGGCCACCTGCGCGAACGTCCCCGCGCCGATCAGCAGCTGCTCGCGGCCCCGGCGCCCGCCGAAGCGGCCCAGGCGCGGCGCGGCGATCTGCGCCACGCGCTGGCGCAGGTCGCGGTCGACCGCCTCGCGCCCGTCGCGCTCGACGGCGGCGACGAGCAGCGTGGCGGCGAGCAGGCCGCTGAGCGCGACCGCGGCGACGGCGGCGAGCGTCATCCGCGCCCGCAGGCTCGACGGCGCCCTCACGCCCGCAGCACCCAGCCGATGCCGCGCACCGTGTGGAGCATGCGCGGCTCGCCTCCGCTCTCGAGCTTGCGGCGGACGTAGCCGACGAACACGTCGACGACGTTCGTCTCGACGTCGGCGGCGTAGCCCCAGACCTGGTGCAGCAGCTGCTCGCGGGAGAGCACGTGCCCAGGATGCCGCGCGAAGGTCTCCAGCAGCTCGAACTCGCGGCGCGTCGGGTCCAGCTCGCGCCCGCCGCGGCTGGCCACGTGGCGCAGCGGGTCGACGACGAGGTCGCCGACGACGAGCGGCCCGGTGCTGTCGCGCCCGCGCCGGCGCAGCAGCGCGTTCAGGCGCGCGGTCAATTCGGCGAGCGCGAACGGCTTGACCAGGTAGTCGTCGGCGCCGGCCTGCAGGCCCGCGACACGGTCCTCGACCTCGTCGCGCGCGGACAGGATGCAGACGGGCACATCGACCCCGGCGGCGCGCAGGCGGCGCACGACGGCGACGCCGTCGAGGTCGGGCATCATCACGTCGAGGACGATCACTGCCGGCGGGCGCTGCGCGACGAGGTCGAGCGCCTCGTGGCCGCCGCCGGCCGTGGACACGGCGAAGCCCTCGAGGCGCAACGCGCGCTCGAGGGCCTGCCGAACGGTCGCCTCGTCGTCGACGACGAGGACGAGCGGCTCAGCGCCGGCGGCGGACCGCCGGCTCACGGGTCTGCCTATCCGTGGCGCCTCCCGAAGCGGGGCAGGTCGTCGAGCACGTCCTTGACCTTGTCCGCGGAGATCTTCAGCCGCTGCGCGAGCCGCTCGGCGAACGCGTTCACGCGATCCGCGCGCACCTTGCGCAGCGCCGTCTCGAGCTTGTCCTCGGTCACGCCGAGCTCCTTGGCCAGCGCCTCGCCGCGGTCGCGGCGATCGCCCCGCCGGTCGCGCCGGTCGCCGTGCAGGTCGCGCAGCGCGGTGCGCAGCTTGTCCGCGCTCACGCCGAGCTCGGTCGCCAGCGCGCGCAGGCCGTCGCGGCGCCCGTTGCCGCGGAGCTTCTCGATCGCCGCGCGGACCTTCGCCGCGTCGATGCCCAGCGCCTGGGCGAGCCGGGTCTCGAACGCGTCGCGGCGCGCGCCGCGGTCGGGCTTGACCTTGTCGAGCGCCGCGGTCACCTTGTCGGCGCTCACGCCGAGAGCGGCGGCGAGCGCCGAGGCGAGCTGCCTGCGCTGCTCCTCGCGCGAGGGCTGGGCCTGGCGGATCGCCTCCAGGGCGTCGCGCAGCGCGGTCTCGCTCACTCCGAGGCGGTCGGCGAGGTTGTCGAGGCCGAAGCCGCCGCGGCCGAAGCCGTGCCCGCGCCGGCCGCCGTTGACCGCGAGGCCCGCGTTCGCGGTGTTCCCGCTCGAGGCCGAGCTGCTGGCGATCGCCCCGCCGCCGCCGGCCTGGCTGCCGAGCGCATAGGCGCCGGAGGCGAGGGCCACGGAGCCCGCGAGGATCGCCGTGGCCTTCTTCGTCTGCGTCGTCATGGACCGCAGGATCCACGACGCACCTGTGGGTTTCCTAAGACCGGTGCATCAGCCGTGGCGGGGCAGCTTGACCACCGAGACGAAGAAGTCGTCGATCTGCCTGACGACGTCGATGAAGGCCTCGAAGTCCACCGGCTTGGTCACGTAGGCGTTGGCGTGGAGGTCGTAGGAGCGCAGGATGTCCTCCTCGGCCTCCGACGTCGTGAGCACGACGACGGGGATCGTGCGCAGGTTGTCGTCCGCCTTGACCTCGGCGAGCACCTCGCGGCCGTCCTTGCGGGGCAGGTTGAGGTCGAGCAGGATCAGGTCGGGCCGCGGCGCGTCCGCGTGCCCGTCCTCGCGCCGCAGGAAGCTCAGCGCCTGCTCGCCGTCGGAGGCGACGTGCAGGGTGTTGTGGACCTTGTTGTGCTCGAAGGCCTCGCGGATGAGCAGGACGTCCCCGGGGTCGTCCTCGACCAGCAGGACGTCGATCACGGTCAGCTTCTCGATCATGTGGTCGTCCTCTCGATCACGGGCTCCTCCTCCTGCGCGGTCGCGCTCTCCACCGCCGGAAGTGTGAAGTGGAACGTCGCGCCGCGTCCGTTGTTGCTCTCGTCCAGCCAGATGCGGCCGCCGTGGTGCTCGACCACCTTGCGGCACATGGCCAGTCCGATGCCGGTTCCCGCGTACTCCTCCTTGGCGTGGAGGCGCTGGAAGATGATGAAGATGCGCTCGGCGTACTGCGCATCGATCCCGATCCCGTTGTCGGCGATCGTGAACGCCCAGAAGCCGTCCTCGCGCTCGGCCGCGACACGCACGCACGGGGTCTCCTCGCCGCGGAACTTGATCCCATTGCCGATCAGGTTCTGGAACACGAGCCCGAGCAGTGAGCGCTCGCCGCGGACGACGGGCAGGTCGCCCTCGATCTCGACCTCGGCGCCGCTGTCCTCGATCGCCGCGGCGAGGTTCGTCGTGGCCTGGGTGACGAGCTCGTCGGCGTCGATGTCCTCGTGCGGGCGTTCCATCCGCCCCACGCGCGAGAACGCGAGCAGATCGTTGATGAGGACCTGCATGCGCTTGGCGCCGTCGACCGCGAAGTGGATGTACTGCTCGCCGCGCTCGTCGAGCTGCCCGCCGTAGCGGCGCTCGATCATCTGGCAGAAGCTCGTGACCTTGCGCAGCGGCTCCTGCAAATCGTGCGAGGCGACGTAGGCGAACTGCTCGAGCTCGGCGTTGGAGCGCTCGAGCTCGGCGGCCTTCCGGCGCAGCTCGTCCTCCGCCGCCTGGACGGAGCGCAGCTCGTCGAGGATGCGCTCGCGCATCGACTCGACGTCGTCGCCCAGCCCCGCGACGTCCCGCGGCCCGGAGGACTCGATCTCGCGGTCGATCGACCCCGAGGCCACGTCGCGCACCTGGTCGGCGAGGCGGCCGATCGGCCGTGCGATCACGCCGCGGGCCACGGTGGCGAGCACGACGAGGCCGACGAGCAGGACGACGGCGGCGAAGGCGAGCGTCCACGACAGCGCGGTCGCCGCGTCGGCGAGGTCGGCGCGCGCCTCCTCGCGGGCGTTGCGCAGGTTGCGCTGCAGGTCGGCCACGCCGGCGCGCACGGCGTCGAAACGCATCTTGCCCTCGGCCGCCGACGCCTCCTCGACGCCCGGGCCGTCACGGCTGACCTGCGCGATCGTCGGGCGCGCGTAGGCGTTGCGCCACTCGCGGATCTGGCTGGCGACCTGGGAGAGGTCGGCGCGCAGGCGCGGCTCCTGCACGGCGATGCGGTCGAGCTCGGCCAGCGCCCGCGCGCTGGTGCGCGCGCCGGCGGCGTACGGCTCGAGGAAGTCGGGCCGCCCGCCGAGCACGTAGCCGCGCACGCCGGTCTCCTGGTTGAGCATCGCGCTCGTCAGGCCGAGCGCGCTCACGAGCGCGGGGTCGATGCGGTCGACGACGCGCCCGCGCGCGTCGCCCAGGCGCGAGGCGGCGACCACGGCGCCGCCGACGGCGAGGAGGGCGGCCACGGCGAGGAGGCCCGAGCTGACCCCGAGCCACTGCCCTGCCGTCAGCCTGCTGCGGCGCCTCAGGACCCGCGACCCCCGCGCCGGTCGCCGGTCAGCAGCAGGGCGGCGACGTCATCGAGCGGCGCCTCCCCGTTGCGACACACGACCTCCTCGATCAACCTCGCGATCAGTGCGTTGGGGTCCTCGGCCCAGCGGCCGTCGACCCTGGGATCGGCGAGCAGCGAGAGCAGCCCGTCCATGGCCAGGCGATCGGCGCGGTCGGGACCGGCGCGCCCTTCGGTCAGCCCGTCGGTGGACAGCAGCAGGCCCCAGCGCTCGGGTAGCACGAGCTCGTGGACCGGCCAGGTGGCCTCGTCGAGGATCCCCAGCGGCAGCCCAGGCCGGACGTCCTGGATGCACGGCCCGTCGCCGGAGCGCAGCAGCACGGGCGGCTGGTGACCGGCGCTGCGCAGCGCCGCGCTCGCGCGGTCGGGCCGCACGCACACGGTCAACACCGTCGCGAAGACCTCTTCGTGCAGCCGCTCGTGGACGAGGACGCTCTGCAGCGTGGGCAGGACGCCGTCGATTCCCGCGTTGCCGAGCGTCTGCGTGCGCCAGGCGACCCGCAGGCAGACGCCGAGCGCCGCCTCGTCGGGCCCGTGGCCGCTCACGTCGCCGATCAGCAGGTGCACGCTGCCGTCGGGCAGCTCGACCGCGTCATAGAAGTCGCCGCCGAGCAGCGTGCGCTGACGCCCCGGCCGGTAGCCCGTGCCGACGCCGAGGCGGTCGTCGTGCAGGATCGGCTTGGGCAGCAGGCCGCGCTCCAGGCGCCGCGCCTCCTCGGCCAGCAGCTCCGCCCCGCGAAGCTGCTGGCGCACGTCGTCGGCCTGGCGGCGCTCGACGGCGTAGAGCACCGCGCGGCGCAGCCCGTCGCCGTCCACGCTGCCCTTGACCAGGTAGTCCTGCGCGCCTGCGGCCACCGCCTCGACGCCGCGCTGGACGTCGCGGTCGCCGGTGAGCACGAGGTGGGCGACGTTCGGCTCGGCGTCGCGCAGGCGCTGCAGCGCGGCCAGGCCGCTCGCGTCGGGCAGCCCGAGGTCGAGCAGCACGCAGTCCACCGGCTCGCTCCCGAGCAGATCGAGCGCCTCGGCGACCGTCCGCACGCGGATGACGTCGAACGGAGCGTCTTCCTCGCGCAGCAGCTCCGTGACGAGGAACGCGTCGCCCTCGTCGTCCTCGACGAGGAGCAGCCGCAGGGACTCCTCGGCGATGTGACGGGGGTGCGCCGGTGAGGTTGGTGGCATGACGGGCGATCCGGCGACGGGAAGGGCGTGAGGGTAGCCGAGTCCACGCTCCTGCTGCGGAAAATCGCTGGATTCCAGGGCGGGCGCCCCGGCCGGATGGGGAGGCTCGTCAGGCGGACTCGACACGCAGGATCTCGGCCAGCGCGGCGCGGCCGACCTCGAGCTGCTCCTCGGTCGGCTCGCGCGTGCCGAGCACGCGCTGCAGCTCGTGGCCCGGGCGGCGCAGGGCGCGCGCGGTGGCCGTGTGCGCGTTGCGCTCCGACCACGCGAAGACCTCGACGGCGGCGCCCAGCGAGGCGAGCTGGACGACCGCGCCGGCCAGCGGCGTCGGCTGCGCAACGGCGCGGCGCAGGACCGCGGTCCCCGCCAGGTTGGCCGCGAGCATCGGCGCCATCAGATGCGACCCGCAGCGGTCGTGCTCCTTGGTCGCCTCGCGCGCGTCCCCGGCGTCCTGCTCGTAGGCGCCGATCGCCTTGTGCTCGACGCCGTGGTAGGCGGCGAGGTCGCCGCCGCGCAGCGCGATCAGGGACGGGACCACCGAGACGGCGGTCAGCGCGGCGTCGCCCGCCACGCCGCTCACCCGCCGGCGCAGGACGGCGCCACCGAGGGCGGCCGCGGCCACGGCCCCGACCACCGACGCGTCCTGCCACGGCAGCCGCGCCTCGGGCAGCGCGCGCTTGACGAGCGGGATCACGGCGACGGCCTCGGCCAGCCGCGCGACGCCGCGCACGCCCGGCAGGCCGCCGGCGACGGCGCGCAGCCGCGGCTTGGGGCCGGAGGCGACGGCGATCGTCCCGTCCGTGCGCCGCACGGCGGCCGACCAGTGGGTCGGGCCGTGCACCAGCAGGCCGTTGCGCAGGGCCATCCCACCGAGGCGCAGCTTGCGTTCGGTCATCCGAGAAGCTCCTTCACGACGTCGCGGTAGCACGCGGCGGCGAGGCCGAGGTCGCGCACGCCGATGCGCTCGTCCTTGCCGTGCATGAGCGGCCAGGACTCGTACAGGGTCTTCTCGCGCTGGGGGAAGAAGCCATAGGCGACGACGCCGGGGAAGGCGTCGCGGAACGTGCGCGAGTCCGTGAACGCCGGGATCATCGTCGGCACGACCCGGGCGTCCGGGTCGCTGCGCGCGACCCAGTTGCGGATCGCGTCCATGAGCGGCGATTCGAGCGCCGAGCTGTTGCCGACGACGACCTCCATGACCTCGAGGTCGTAGCCGTCCTCGCCGAGCACCTCGCGCGCGCGGCGCATGCCCGTCTCCTCGCCGTGGCCGGGCGGCAGCCGGCAGTCGACCTCCAGCCGCGCGCTCGCGGGCAGGACGTTGATCTTCTCCGAGGCCGAGATGATCGTCGGTGCGAACGTCGCCCCGAGCATCGGCTCGACGAAGCCGGCCAGGCGCGGCTCGCGGCGGCGCAGCTCCTCAAGCCCGGCGCGGGCGTCGCCGTCGGCACCGAGGTCGAGCGCGGCGAGCAGCGCCGCGGGCGCGTCGGTGACGTCCAGACCGGGGCGCCGGGTGCCCATCGCCTCGAGCAGCGGCGCCATCTTCAGCAGCGCGTTGTCGCCGATGCCGGGCACGGAGGCGTGGCCGGCGGCGCCGCGCGTGGTGACGGTGAAGCGGAAGACGCCCTTCTCGGCGACGCACACGCCGTACACCGGACGGTCGTCGACGGTCATCACCGAGCCCGCGCCCTCGTTGATGACGTAGTCGCAGCGCACCTCGTCGGGGTGGGTCTCGCACAGCCAGATCGCGCCCTCGCCGCCGCCGACCTCCTCGTCCACGGTGGCGACGATGAGCAGGTCCCCGCGCGCCGGGCGCCAGCCCTCGCGGGCGAGCGAGACGGCGGCGACGACCTCCGCGGCGGTCTGCGACTTCATGTCCTGCGAGCCGCGGCCCCACAGCTCGCCGTCGACGACGTCGCCCGACCACGGGTCGCGGCTCCAGTCCGCCGGATCGGCGAGGACGGTGTCGACGTGCGAGAGCAGGCACAGCGTCGGGCCGTCCTCGGCGCCGCGCAGGCGCGCGACGAGGTTCGGGCGCTCCTCGGTGCGGCCGAGCAGCTCGACCTCGAAGGCGGCGTCGCCCAACAGCGCGCCGAGCTCCTCCTGCAGCGCGCGCTCGTCGCCGGGCGGGTTGACCGTTCGGAAGCGAACGAGCCGCTGCAGCAGCTCGGTCGTCTCCTGCTCGAGGTCGGGCATCGGCTTGGAGGCTACGCGACGCCGCGCGGGCCCATCCCCGGCTGTCGCGATACTGGGATGCGTGGATCAGCTGTTCGACACCGGCGAGCCGCCGCGCGGCCGCACACCCGTCCCACCCGACGAAGGACCGCTCGCGGCGCGCATGCGCCCGCTCTCGCTCGACGAGGTCGTCGGCCAGGAGCACGTGCTCGGGCCGGGGAGCGCGCTGCGCACGGCGATCGAGCAGGGCCGCCCGCACTCGATGATCCTCTACGGGCCGCCCGGGTCGGGGAAGACGACGATCGCGCGCATCGTCGCGACCGCCGCGCAGGCCGCCTTCGAGGAGCTCAGCGCGGTCGAGGCCGGACGCGCCGAGGTGCGCCAGGTGCTCGAGCGCGCCGCCCATCGGCGGCAGGCGGGCGGCGAGCCGACGATCTTCTTCCTCGACGAGATCCACCGCTTCAACAAGGCCCAGCAGGACGCGCTCCTGCCCGCCGTCGAGGAGGGGCTCGTCACCCTGATCGGCGCGACGACCGAGAACCCGTACTTCGAGGTCAACGCGGCGCTGCTCTCGCGCGCGCAGATCTACGAGCTCCGCGCGCTCGAGGCGGCCGACATCGAGGTGCTCGTGCGCCGCGCGCTGAAGCGCGGCGCGTGCGGCGAGCACGCCGTCGACGACGAGGTCGTGGAATTCCTCGCCGCGCGCGCGGGCGGCGACGCGCGCACGGCACTGGCGGCGCTCGAGCTCGCGTGCGAGACCGCGCCGCCGGGGGAGCCGGTCGGGCTCGAGCTCGCCGAGGACGCGCTCCAGCGCCGCGCGCTCACGTACGACAAGACGGGCGACCGGCACTACGACACGATCTCGGCGTGGATCAAGGCGACGCGCGGCTCGGATCCCGATGCGTCGCTGTACTACCTCGCGGTGATGATCGAGGGCGGCGAGGACCCGCGCTTCATCGCCCGGCGGATGGTCATCCTCGCTTCCGAGGACGTGGGAAACGCCGACCCCGCCGCGCTGGGCGTCGCGACGTCGGCGGCCTACGCGGTCGAGCACGTCGGGCTGCCGGAGGCCTCCTACGCGCTGGCCCAGGCCGCCGTGTACCTCGCCCTCGCGCCGAAGTCCAACGCGGCCGGCCGCGCGCTCGGCGCCGCCCGCGCCCACGTGCGCCAGCACGGCGCGCAGGCCCCGCCGCCGTACCTGCAGAGCGCCGGCTACCCCGCCGCCGCCGCGCTCGGGCGCGGGCAGGGCTACGACTACCCGCACGACCGGCCGGGCGGCGTGAGCCCGCAGGAGCTCCTGCCCGACGCCGTCGCCGGGGCGCGGTTCTACGAGCCGGGTGAGTCCGAGCCGGAGCTGCGCGAGCGGCTGGAGGAGATCCGCCGGCGCCGCGGGCGCTGAGCTCGTCCGTATGCGCTCCGCGTGGTGCGCTGTCAGGGCACCGAGGGGGAGGAGCCCGGTGTCGCGGGCGAGCGTCTCCGCGACCATTGGTCCCTCGTGACCCCATACGGGTCATCAGGGACCAATCCCGCCCGGCACTTGACATCTCCGCACGCATAGCGTGGACAACTGTCGACTCGCGGCGAGCATACGCCGCCACGCCCCTACGCGGCGCGGCGCTGGACGTACCGCAGCCGCCGCGGCAGCAGCGGCACGACGAAGCGCTTGGCGTACTCCGCCCCACCCCGCAGCGCGAGCTCGCGGGCGGGGTCCCACGACAGGCCGTACATGCGCCGCAGGCGCCGTGGCAGCAGGCCGACGGTGACGAAGTTCGAGAGCTCGAGCATCGGGCGCGCGTGCAGCGGCACCGGCGGCTTCATGACGATCCGCAGCGCGAGCGAGCGCGCCTCCTCGGTGACGAAGAGGTCGGGCCCGGCGACCATGTCCGCGACATAGGCGTCGAGGTCCTCGATCGCGTCGGGCATGTCCCCGTCGTCGAGGCCGAACTCGCGCCCGATGACCTTGTAGTCCTGCCAGAAGGCGTCACGCTGCGCGCGCGTCAGCCCCGACACGTAGCGCTCGTAGACCACGAGCGCGGAGTCGACGAGCGTGGCGACGATCCACAGGGTCAGCGCGGGGTCGTCGGCGGCGTAGGGCGTACCCGCCGGGAAGCGCCCGGCGTCCGCGCGCAGCTCGCCGCGCACCCGGCGGTGCATGGCGCGCACGCGGCGCGTCGCCCTCTGGGCCTGCGCCTTGTCGCCGAAGCCGATCAGGCCGAGCACGCGGGCCGTGCGCTCGAGCCGCTCGTACGGCGCGTCGAGCGATCCGGTGTGGGCGAAGAAGCCCGCGAACGCCACGGGATGCGCGGCCTGCATGAGCAGCGCGCGCGGACCCGAGAGGCCGACGACCTGCTCGCGCTGGACGCGGCGGAGCATCGAGCTGTCGGTGAAGAACGAATCCGTCATGGCGCTGTCGAAACGGTACGGCCCACTACGCTGTGAAGACCATGCCCGCAGCCGCCTACGCCGGAAAGGAGTGCGTCTGCCAGTACCGCCGCGGGGTCTGCGATCAGACCTGCGTGCGCGACATGCTGGAGACGCCGTTCTACATCGCGTGCCTGAAGCTCACGGGCCGGCGCTGCGTCGTGGTCGGCGGCGGCGAGATCGGCCTGGAGAAGGTCGAGGGGCTGCTCGCCTGCGACGCCGACGTCACGCTGATCGCGCCCGACGCGATCGCCGAGCTGCGCGAGCTCGCCGACGAGGACTCGATCACCTGGGAGCGCCGCGCCTACGAGCCCGCCGACCTCGAGCGCGCGTTCATGGTCATCGCCTCGACCGACGACACCGACGTGAACATCGGCATCTACCACGACGCCGAGGCGCGCGCGATGCTCGTCAACGTCGTCGACGTCCCGCCGCTGTGCAACTTCATCCTCCCGGCGATCCTGCGCACCGGCCCGCTGGCCATCGCGATCTCCACCGCCGGCGCCTCGCCCGCGCTCGCCAAGCGCCTGAAGCGCGAGATCGGCGAGCTGTTCGGCGAGGAGTACGCGACGCTCGCCGTGCTCCTCAACGAGGCGCGCGGCTGGGCGAAGGGCACGCTGCCCACCTACCAGGACCGCAAGGACTTCTTCGAGGGCATCGTCAATGGCGATCCCGACCCGATCGCGCTGCTGCGCGACGGCGACGCCGCGGCGGTCCGCGACATCATCGCCGGCGCCCAGGCGTCCGCGGCCGCCGCGTAGCCGGACGCGCCCCGGCGGGCGCGACCGCCGCGGATGTAGGCTCGCCCGGCGATGAGCCGGTCACCGCCGGGAGTCCCCGGAGGGCCGGACCGCGTCGTCCGCCGCCGCGGTCCGATGGTCGTCGCCGCCTCGGGCGCCCCGGCGATCTGCGCCCGGCTCGCCACCGCCGGCGTCAAGGCGACGGCCTCGGCCGGCACCGACGGCACCCTGGCCCTGCTCCGCGAGCGCGGCGCCGACGTGCTCGTGCTCGGGTGGGACGAGGAGGGCCGCGACGCGCTCGGCATCTGCCGCGCCGTCCGCGGCGACCCGCGCCTGACCGGCACGTGGATCATCGCGGTCGCCGACGAATGGGAGCGCGCGGCGCGCGCGCTGGCGGGCGGCGCCGACGACTACCTGCTGCGGCCGTTCGCCGCGCCGGAGCTCGCGATCCGCGCCGAGCTCGGGCTGCAGGCGGCGCGCCAGCGGGCGGGCGACGACGTGCTGCGCGCGCTGATGGCCCACGTACCCGGCGTGATCTACCGCTCCAACTGGGACCGCGAGTACGCGATCGAGCTCATCAGCGACGAGATCGAGCGGATCACCGGCTACCCGCCCGCCGACTTCGTCGAGGGTGGCGGGCGCACGCTGATGAGCGTGATGCACCCCGACGACCGCGCGCGCGTGCTCACCGAGGCCTCTCGCGCGACGGAGGACGGGCTGCCGTTCGTGCTCGAGTACCGGCTCGTGCGGGCCGACGGCGTGGTGCGCTCCGTGGTCGACCGCGGCCAGCTCGTGCGCACGAGCACGGGCCGGCGCTGGATGGACGGGGTGATCTTCGACGTCACCGAGCTGCGTGCCGCGGAGGCGGCCCTGCGCCGCCAGGCCGTCGACCTGGCGCGGCTGGAGGAGCTGCGCGACTCGCGCGCGCGGATCGTCGCGGCCGCCGACACCGCGCGACGGCGGATCGAGCGTGACCTGCACGACGGCGCACAGCAGCGCCTCGTCACCGCGCGCCTGCAGCTCAGCCTCGCTCGCCGCCGCCTGGAGACGGGCGCCGCGGACGGCCTGGAGATGCTCGCCGGGCTCGACGCGGAGCTGCTGCTGGCGCTCGCCGAGCTGCGCGAGCTGGCCCGCGGCATCCACCCCGCCACGCTGACCGAGCACGGCCTGCGCGTCGCCATCGACGGCCTCGCGTCCCGCTGCCCGGTGCCCGTCGACGTCGACGCGATGCCGGCCGGCCGCTTCGCCGCGCCGGTCGAGGCCGCCGCCTACTTCACCGTGTCCGAGGCGCTGACCAACGTCGCCAAGTACGCCGGCGAGGCCACCGCGAAGATCCGCGTATCGGTCGACGACGGGAGCCTCGTCGTGCAGGTGCGCGACGACGGGATCGGCGGCGCCGACGCCGGCGCCGGGTCGGGGCTGACCGGCCTCGCCGACCGCGTCGGCGCCCAGGGCGGGGCGCTGAGCGTCTCCAGCCCGCCAGGCGACGGGACCACCGTCCGCGCGGTGATCCCGCTCAACGGCGCGGCCCGCCCCACCACGGTGGCCTGAGCGCGCATCGCTACGCTGGCCGGGTGGGCGAGCTCACGCACCTCGATGATCGCGGCCGGGCCCGGATGGTCGACGTGGGCGACAAGCCGCAGACCGCGCGCCGCGCCGTCGCCCGCGCCGTCGTGCGCATGGCCCCGGAGACCGCCGCGCGCGTGGCCGCCGGCGACGCACCCAAGGGCGACGTGCTCGGGACCGCCCGGATCGCCGGCATCCAGGCGGCCAAGCGCACCGGCGAGCTGATCCCCCTCTGCCACCCGCTGGGCCTCGACGCGGTCGACGTCGAGGCCGAGGTCGACACGGGCGCGGGCACGGTGACCCTCACCGCGGAGGCGAGCGTGACCGCGCGCACCGGCGTCGAGATGGAGGCGATGACGGCCGCCTCCGTCGCCGCGCTCACCGTCTACGACATGGTCAAGGGCATCGAGCGCGGCGTGGAGATCGCCTCCGTCGTCCTGCTCGAGAAGTCCGGCGGGCGCAGCGGCGAATGGCGCCGCGACGCACGGCTATCGTGACCGCCGTGCGCACCGCGGTCCTGACCATCTCAACGTCGGTCGCCCGTCGCGAGAACGAGGACGTGGCCGGGCCGCTCCTCGCCCACCTGGCCGAGGAGGCCGGGGCCGAGATCGAGTCGATGGAGGTCATCCCCGACGACTTCGGGCTCATCGAGGACCGCCTGCACCACTTCGTCGACGACGACTTCACGTTCGTCTTCACCACCGGCGGCACGGGCCTGACGATCGACGACGTCACCCCCGAGGCGACGAAGGCCGTGATCGAGCGCGAGGCGCCAGGGATCGCCGAGGCGATGCGGGCGGAGAGCATGCGCCACACGCCGATGGGCATGCTCGCCCGCGGCATGTCCGGCATCGCGCACCGGACGCTGATCGTCAACTTCCCGGGCAACCCGAAGGCGATCGAGCAGCTGTTCCCGGTGATCGCGCCCACGCTGGCGCACGCCGCCGAGACCCTGACGCGCGAGCATGGCCGCGCCGGCGGCCATTGAGCTCGAAGGGCTGACGCGCCGCTACGGCGAGCGCGTCGCGCTGCAGGACGTCACGCTGAGCGTGCCCGCGGGGACGACGCTCGTCGTCTTCGGCCCCAACGGCGCGGGCAAGTCGACGCTGCTGCGCATCCTCGCCACGCTCCTGCGCCCGCACGCCGGGCGCGCCCGGCTGCTGGGCCGCGACCTCGCCGGCGAGGGCTGGGCGATCCGCGGCCACATCGGCCTGCTCGGCCACGAGCCGCTCGTCTTCCGCGACCTCAGCGGGCGCGAGAACCTGCGCTTCCACGCGCGCCTGCACGGCGTCGGGACCGACCGTGTCGAGGCGCTGCTCGAGCGCGTCGGCCTGCGCACGCGGGCCGGCGACCGCGTGCACACCTACTCGCGCGGGATGGTCCAGCGCCTGGCCGTCTGCCGCGCCGTCCTGCACGACCCGGCCGTGCTGCTGCTCGACGAACCCCGCGCGAACCTCGATCCCGCCGCCGCGGAGCTCGTCGAGCCGCTCATCGGCGCCGCCTCGGGCCGCACGCGCGTGGTCACCAGCCACGACCCCGCCGGCGGCCTGGCCGAGGCCGACCTCGCGCTCGGCCTGCGCGGCGGGCGCCCGGCGCTGCTCGACGCGGCCGAGCGCATCACGCCCGAGCAGATCGGGGCGCTGTACCGATGAGCGCGGCGACGGCGCCCACCCGCCCGGGGCCGCCGGCGGCCACGCCGCGGGTGGTCCCCATGCGCCGGGCCGTCGGCGCGCTGCTGCGCAAGGAGCTCGCGCTCGAGCTGCGCGCGCCGCAGGCAGTGCCCGCGATGGTCCTGTTCAGCGTCTCGACGCTTGTCGTGTTCCACTTCGCGCTGCAGCGAGGGCAGGTCTCGGGCGACCTCGCCTCCGGCGTGCTGTGGGTGACGCTCCTGTTCGCGGCGATGCTCGCCACCGCGCGGCTGTTCGTGGCCGACCACGAGGAGGGCGGCCTGGACGGCTTCCTGCTCGCCCCCACCGACCGCACCGCCCTGCTCGTGGCCAAGGCGATCGCGCTGTTCGGCTTCCTCGTCGTGCTCGAGGTCGTCGCCGTCCCCGCGTTCGCGCTGCTGCTGCTCGGCTCGCAGCCGAGCGTCGCCGGGTGGGCACAGCTCGCCGCGGTCCTGCTCCTCGCCGACGCGGGAATCGCCCTGACCGGGACGCTGATCGGCGCGCTCGCCGTGCAGACGCGCGCGCGCGACCTGATCGTCCCGCTGCTCGCGCTGCCGCTGCTCATGCCGGTGGTCATCGGCGGCGCGCGGGCGACGACGCCGCTCGTGCTCGAGGCCGGCGCACGTGGCGCCCCGGTGCGCTGGCTGGTGCTGCTCGCGCTCTATGATGCGCTCTTCGGGCTGCTGGCCTACGCGCTGTTCGACTACCTGATCGAGGACTAGGCCCCCTCTCGCCCACGACCATGCTGTACGGAACCCGGCTGCGATCCCTCTCCATCGCCACGCTGGTCACGCTCACCGGTGGCCTGGCGCTCGCGTTCTTCTACGCGCCGATGGACGCCGACCAGGGCTTCATGCAGAAGATCTTCTACGTGCACGTTCCGCTGGCCATCGTCGCGCTGTGCGGCTTCGTCTTCGGCGGGATCTGCGCGATCCAGTACCTGCGCACGCGCGACCCCAGGCACGACCTGCGCTCGTACGTGGCCATCCATCTGAGCCTGATCCTCGGCGTCGCCGTGCTCATCACCGGCGCGATCTGGGCCAGGGCGAGCTGGGGACACTGGTGGGTGTGGGACGAGCCGACGCTCGTCTCCTTCCTGATCGTCTTCCTGCTCTACGCGACCTACCAGCCGATGCGCTTCAGCATCGAGGATCCCGAGCGCCAGGCGCGCTACGCGAGCGTGTTCGCGATCACCGCGGGGGCGTTCGTGCCGCTGAACTTCGCCGCCGTGCGGATGGCCCAGTCATACACGCACCCGCGCGTGTTCGCGACGTCAGACGGCGGCCTTCCCCCTCGCATGCAGGTCGCCTTCCTCGTCATGCTGGTCGCCGTGATCCTGCTGTTCGCCACGCTCTACCGCTACGAGATGGCCTCCAAGAACACCTCGGCCCAGCTGCGCTCGCTGCGCCGCCGGCTCGCGGGCGACGACGGCGTCGCCACGGCCGGCCGGACCGCCGCGCCCAGCCTGCCCAACCCGTGACCGACACGCTGCCGGACAACACCGGCTACGTCGCCGCCGCGTACCTCGTGTTCGTCGCGCTCGTCCTGATCTACCTCGTGATCATGGCCGCCAAGCTGTCGCGCTTCGAGCGCGAGATCGCCGAGCTCAACGATCTCGCCGCCGGGCGGCAGCCCGAGGCGCCCGACCTCGCGGCCCGCGAGGAGGCGACGACGCGATGAGCGAGCTGCTCGCGCTCGGGATCTCGCACAAGACCGCGCCGGTCGCCCTGCGCGAGCGCGTCGCGCTCGGCGAGCGCGAGACCGAGCGCCTGCTGCGCGCCCTCGTCGCCACCGAGGACATCCACGAGGCGGTCACGATCTCGACGTGCAACCGCACCGAGTTCTACCTCGTGGCCCGCGACCCGGTGCTGGCCGAGGCCGAGCTGCTCAGCCGACTCGCCGTGCGCGCGGACATCCAGCCGACCGAGCTGGGCTCCGTCGCCTACGCGCCGCGCAACTGCGACGCGGCGCGCCAGCTCTACCGCGTCGCCGCCGGCCTGGAGTCGATGATCGTCGGCGAGGCCGAGATCCAGGGCCAGATCAAGCGCGCCTACGAGCTCGCGCTGCGCGTCGGCTCGACGGGCCCGATGACGAACCGCCTGTTCCGCGCCGCCCTGGAGGCCGGCAAGCGCGTGCGCTCCGAGACGGCGATCGGCGCCGAGCGCACGAGCGTGTCGACCGTCGCCGTGAGCCTCGCCCGCACCGTCGTCGGCGACCTCGCGGAGCGCAGCGTCGTCGTCATCGGCGCCGGCGAGACGAGCGAGCTCACCGCCCGCGCGCTCGCCGCCGAGGGCGTGCGCACGATCTTCATCGCCAACCGCCGGGCCGACCGCGCGCGCTCGCTGGCCGAGCGCTTCGGCGGCTCGGTCGGCTCGCTCGACGAGCTGCCCGCCCGCCTGCACGACGCCGACATCGTCGTCGCCTCGACCGGCTCGCCGCACGCCATCGTCGGCGCCGAGGACCTCGCCGTCGTCATGGAGGCGCGCCGGCACCGCCCGCTGATGCTCATCGACCTCGCCGTCCCGCGTGACATCGAGCCGGCGGCCCAGGACATCGAGGGCGTCACGCTCTACGACATCGACGACCTGCAGGCCGTCGTGGCGCGCAACCTCGAGGTGCGCGAGAGCGAGCGCCGCTCGGCCGAGACGGTCGTCGAGGAGGAGATCCAGCGCTTCGCGGGCTGGATGGCCCAGCTCGACGTGACGCCGACGATCGCCGCGCTGCGAGAGCACGGCGCCGGGATCGTCGACCAGGTGCTGGCCGAGAACGCCGGGCGCTGGGAGAGCGCGTCGCCCCGCGACCTCGCCCGCATCGAGGCCGTCGCCCGCGCCGTCATGCAGCGACTGCTGCACGAGCCGACGATCCGCCTCAAGACGCCCGACGAGGCCCGCGCCCATGGGCGCCAGCAGCTCCTGCTCGAGCTGTTCGGGCTCGAGGAGGGCACGAAGAGCGCCGGCTCGCCGGCCGTCGACGCGCCGGCGGACAACGTCCGCCACCTCAAGCGCCGGGCGTGAGGATCGGCACCCGCGGGAGCGCTCTGGCGCTCGCCCAGGCGGGCGAGGTGGCCGCGGCGATCGGCGGCGCCGAGCTCGTGACGATCACGACCTCGGGCGACCGCGACCGTGCGCACGGCGACAAGGAGCGCTGGGTGCGCGAGATCGACGGCGCGCTGCTGCGCGGCGACGTCGACCTCGCCGTGCACTCGGCCAAGGACGTGCCCGGGCGGCTCGCCGACGGGCTGGAGATCGTCGCCGTCCCCCCGCGCGCCGACCCGCGCGACGCGCTCTGCGGCGCGGCGTCGCTGGCCGCGCTGCGTGAGGGCGCGCGCGTCGGCACGAGCTCGCTGCGCCGCGCCGCGCAGCTGCGCGCCCTGCGGGCCGACCTCGAGGTGGCCGAGCTGCGCGGCAACGTCGATACGCGGCTGCGCCGCCTGGCCGACGGCGACTACGACGCGATCGTGCTCGCCCGCGCCGGCCTGCAGCGGCTCGGCCGCGAGGCCGAGGCGACCGCGGCGCTCGACGAGATGGTGCCGGCGGCCGGGCAGGGGGCGCTCGCCGTGACCGCGCGGACGGGCGACGCACGCGCCCGCGAGGCCGCCGCCCGCGTGGGCGACGCCGAGGCGATGCGCTGCCTGGCCGCCGAGCGCGCGTTCGTCCGCGCCCTGGAGGCCGACTGCGAGACGCCCGTGGGCGCGCATGCCGTGCGCACGGACGACGGCGCGTTCGAGCTGCGCGCGTTCGCCGGGCGCGCCGACGGCGGGCTGTGGGTGCGCGACGAGCTGCGCGGCGAGGACCCCGAGGCGCTCGGCGCCGAGGTCGCGCGGCGGCTGCGGGCGGCGGGGGCGGACGAGGTCCTCGGCCGATGACCGGGATGGTCCACCTCGTCGGCGCCGGCCCCGGCGACGCCGGACTGCTCACCGTGCGCGCCGCCGAGCTGATCGCGCACGCCGACGTGATCCTCCACGACCGCCTGATCCCGCGCGAAGCGCTCGCGGGCGCGCGCGACGGCGCCGAGATCGTCGACGTCGGCAAGGTCGGCGGCGGCGAGCAGGTGCCGCAGGACACGACGACGCGGCTGCTCGTCGAGCACGCGCTCGCCGGGCGCGACGTGGTGCGCCTGAAGGGCGGCGACCCGTACGTCTTCGGGCGCGGCGGCGAGGAGGCGCAGGCATGTCGCGCCGCCGGGGTCCCGTTCGAGGTCGTGCCCGGGGTGACCGCCGGGGTGGCCGCGCCCGCGCGGGCCGGCATCCCGGTGACCCAGCGCGGCATGGCCAGCGCCGTGGCGTTCGTCACCGGCCACGAGGATCCCGCCAAGCCCGACACGGCGATCGACTGGCCGGCGCTCGCCGCCTTCCCGGGGACGCTCGTGTTCTACATGGGCGTGCGCGCGCTGCCGCGGATCGCGGAGCGCCTGGCTGCGGCGGGACGCGACCCCGACGAGCCCGCGGCCGTCGTCGAGCGCGGCACGCTGCCCGGCCAGCGCACGGTGCGCGCGCCGCTGCGCGGGATCGCCGCGGCGGCGGCCGAGGCCGGCGTGCGGGCGCCGGCGATCACGCTCGTGGGTCCCGTCGCCGCGCTCCACGAGGAGCTCGCCGACGTCGTCGAGCGCCCGCTCGCCGGGCGCACCATCGCGGTCACCCGGGCGCGCGCCCAGGCCAGCGCGCTCGCCGCCCGGCTGCGCGACCTCGGCGCCGAGGTCGTCGAGGCGCCCGCGATCCGCATCGAGCCGATCGCCGCCGAGGTGCCCGACCTGTCGGCCTACGACCTGCTGTGCGTGACGAGCCCCAACGGCGCCCACGAGCTGCTGCGCCGCGTGCGCGACGCGCGCGCGCTCGCGGGGCCTGCGATCGCCGTGATCGGGCCGGGAACGGCGCTCGCCCTGCGCGAGCACGGGATCGAGCCCGACGTGATCCCGGCGCGCGCGGTGGCCGAGGGGCTCGTCGAGGCGCTCGCGGGGATGCGCCCGCGGCGCGCGCTCATCGCGCGCGCCGAGGAGGGCCGCGACGTCCTGCCCGACGCGCTGCGCGAGCGCGGCGCCGAGGTCGACGTGCTCGTCCTCTACCGCACGGTCGCCGAGACGCTCGACGACGACGCGCGGGCCGCCGCTCTCGGCGCCGACACGGCGACCTTCACCTCGGCCTCGTCGGCGCGCTTCCTCCACCAGGCCGCCGGCACGCTCGACGGCCCGCGGCTCGTCTCGATCGGCCCGGCGACGAGCGCGGCGCTGCGCGAGCTGGGCTACGAGCCCGACGTCGAGGCGGCCGACCACACGCCCGACGGGCTCATCGCCGCGCTGCTCGCCGACGCCGGCGCGCCGAGCGCGGGCTGACGCCGGCCGGGCTGCGGGCGCGGCTCGCGCCGCGGCTCGGGGGCCGCGACCGGCTCGCCGTCGTCGGGAGCCTGGTCGTCCTCATCGGCCTTGATCGACCGCGCGATCGGGAACCAGTTGGGCCGGTCGTCGTGGACCGGACGCTCGTCGAACCACGGGCGCGACTCGGCGCCGAAGCGCATGGCGAGCAGCGCGAAGAGCCCGAAGATGAGAGTCGGGACGCCCATCGCCAGCAGCAGCGCGCCCATGGAACGACGATACGGGCCGCGCCGTGGATGTCAACCGCGCCGCCGCGCGCGCGTCAGCTCGCCGCCGGTGGCTCGCCGTCGGTGGGGATGCCGGGCATCGCGCCGGGCCCGCGCCGGGGCTCGTCCTCGCCGTCCGGCGAGGTGCCGGGGACGCCGAGCGGGACCTCCTCGCGCTGGTCGGGCGGCAGGCCGGTCGGCACGTCTGGGTCGGTCTTCTCGTCGTGCTCCTCCATGCTCTGGCGCTACCCGCACAGCGACCGGGGCACGCGCGCCCGGCACCGCGTGCCGATCCGCCCACCGCCGGGAATAGACTCGCGCGCCATGGCGCGGGTCATCACCTTCCTCACCGACTACGGCCACGACGACGACTTCGTCGGCGTGTGCCACGGCGTCATGGCGAAGATCGCCCCCGACGCACGGGTCATCGACGTCACACACGGCATCCCGCGCCACGACGTGCGCTCGGGCGCGATCGTGCTGCGGCGCGCGCTCCCGTACATGCCGGAGGGCGTCCACGTCGCCGTCGTCGACCCCGAGGTCGGCGGCCGCCGCCGCGCCGTCGCCCTGCGCACGACGGACGAGGACCGGATCCTCGTCGGCCCCGACAACGGGCTGCTCGTGCCCGCCGCCCAGGCCTTCGGGGGCATCGCCGAGGCGGTCGAGGTCAGCCGCTCCAAGCACCGTCTCGAGCCCGCGTCGGCGACCTTCCACGGGCGCGACCTGTTCACCCCGGTCGGCGCCCACCTCGCCGCGGGCGCGCCGCTCGCCGAGGCGGGCGACCCGATCGAGCCCGACAGCCTGGTCTCGCTGCCGATGCCCGAGTCGCGCTCGGAGAACGGCCAGCTCGTGGCCCACGCGGTCGCCTTCGACCGCTTCGGCAACGTGATGCTCGACGTGGAGCACGACGCCGTCGCGGGCACGGGCCTGCGGCTCGGCTTCCCGGTCAGCGTCAACGACCAGGACGCGCACTACGCGACGACGTTCGCCGACGTCCCGCCCGGCTCGCTGCTGCTCTACGAGGACGCCTACCGCTGGCTCGCCCTCGCGGTCAACCGCGGGTCGGCGGCCGATCTCCTCGGCCTCTCGCTCGACGCCGAGGTGCGCATCAAGTCCGCGTGAGCGGGCTCGGGTCGCCGCGCCTGCACCTGCGCGAGACGACCTCGACGAACGACCGTGCGCGGGCACTCGCCGGCGCGGGAGCGCCACACGGGACGCTCGTCACCGCGGGCCTCCAGCACGCCGGGCGCGGGCGCCAGGGGCGCACGTGGTCGGCGCCGCCCGGCCGGGCGCTGCTCATGTCGCTCGTCCTGCGCGGTGCCGGGCGCCTGCTGCCGCTCGCCGCGGCGGTCGCCGTGGCCGAGGCCGCCGGGCCGGCGGCCCGCATCAAGTGGCCCAACGACGTCCTGCTCGGCGACGGCAAGCTCGCGGGGATCCTGGTCGAGGCGCGCCCGCAGGAGGGCTGGGCGGTGGTCGGCATCGGGCTCAACGTCGCCGTGCGCCCGGAGGATCTGCCCGCCGGCGTCGCCGCGCGCGCCGCGACGCTCGGCCTCGGGCCGGGCGACGTGGAGGCGGTCCTCGCGCGCGTGCTCGCCGCGCTCGAGCGGGCGCTCGCGCTCGGACCCGAGGACGTGCTCGCGGCGTGGCGCGAGCGCGACGCGCTGCTCGGCCGCGAGGTGGCGTGGGCGTCCGGGCACGGGCGCGCGGCCGGGATCGACGGCGACGGGCGCCTCGTCGTCGAGCTCGCGGGCGGCGGTCGCACGGCGCTCGACGCCGGCGAGGTTCATCTGGCTTGACACATTCCCATATCGGTATATGATTCCTGGCGTGGCACGAGCAGCGACCACGACAGATGCGTTCAACGCGGTGGCGGAACCCCGGCGGCGCCAGATCCTGGACCTCCTCGCCGACGGCGAGCGGCCGGTCAACGACCTCGTCGACGCCCTCGGGATCCCGCAGCCGCAGGTCTCCAAGCACCTGCGGGTGCTCCGCGAAGTGGGAGCGGTCGACGTGCGTGACCACGGCAGGCAGCGGCTCTACCGGCTCAACGGCCGCGCGCTCAAGCCCATCCATGACTGGGTCAGAACCTACGAGCGCACGTGGACCGAGCGGTTCGCCGCGATGGACGACGTCCTCGAGAACCTCAAGCAGAAGGAGCAAGGAGATGGCCGTGACCAGTAGCGGTACCGCGACGGTGACCCTTCCCGCCGACGATCAGATCCTCATCACACGGGAGTTCGACGCGCCCAGGCATCTCGTCTACAAGGCGTGGACGACACCGGAGCTGGTGCGCCAGTGGTGGAGCGGTGAGCGCGGCGAGATGACCACGTGCGACATCGACCTGCGCGTCGGCGGCACGTGGCGTTACGTGATGATCGCCCACGGCGACTTCGAGGTCGCCTTCCACGGCGAGTACCACGAGATCGTCCCGAACGAGCGGATCGTGTGCACCGAGGTCTACGAGGGCATGCCGGACGCCGGCGCCGTCGAGACGCTGACCTTCACCGAGGTCGACGGTCGCACGACCCTGACGATCCTTGTCCAGCACGAGAAGCCGGAGCATCGCGACGCCCACATCAACTCGGGCATGGAGGGCGGCATGCAGGAGTCGATGGACCGCCTCGAGCGCGTCGCCGCCTCGCTGGCGTGACGAACCCCTGGTCTCCGGCGGCGCGCGATCAGCCCTCGAAGATCGCGCGCAGCCGGGCCAGCGCGTCGGGCGCGACGCGGTAGTACGCGTACGGCCCGCGCTGCTCGCGCGCCAGGATGCCGGCGCGCACGAGCTTGCGCAGGTGGTGACTCGCCGTCGGCTGATGAAGACCCAGGCGCTCCTGCAGCTCACGGGCGTTGAGCTCCCCCTCGGGCGTTTGCAGAAGCGTGCTCACGACCAGGACGCGAGTCCGATCGGCGAGCGCGTGCAGGAGCTCCGCGAGCGCGTCGGCCTCCTCGCGCGTGAGCGGCGAGGCGGACAGCGCGCCGTGATCGAGCCCGGGCATCGCAGCGGTCAGCATATCGACATACGTCGATGCGCGTATTGACAGGCTTGAATCTCAGTCCTATGTTGTGTGTACAAGCAACTTGCGGACTGACACCGGGCTTCGGCCCCTCTGCCGGCCCGCCGAACGATGAGAGGAGCAAGCATGCGCCTGCACTTCATCTCCCGGCTGGCCCTCCTGATCATGGCCGGTTTCCTCGTCGTCGCCAGCCAGGTCTGGACCGGCGACACCCTCCAGTGGATCTTCGTCGCAGGCGGCGCGCTCGCCGTCCTCGGCGCCCTCGCCGACCTCGCTCGCCCGAGCACGGCCGGCCCGGCGCTCAACGGTCTTGTCGCCGTGGTCGGCGGCTGGACGGTGATCGAGGCATTCGCCTTCGAGGGGAGCAACCTCAAGTGGTGGTCGTTCGCCAGCGCCGTCGCGCTGGCCGTCCTCGGCGCCGTCGGCCTGTCGATGCACGAGATGACGACGGAGCGCGTCGTCCACGAGCTGAGCGTGACCGCGGGGCGCGAGGAGCGGACCCCCGTCACGACGTAGGGAGACCCCCCGGTGAGGACGGCGACGAGGCCGGCGAGCGATCGCCGGCCTCGGCCGTTCTAGGCCGCCTCTTCGGCGGGCGCCGTCCCGGCCGACTTGCGCCGCGGCGCGCGCCGCGGTGGCTTCGGAGTGCTGGGCTCGTCGCCGTCGTCGGACGCGGCCGCCGGCTCCTCGGCCGGCGCATCGTCCGCCGGCGGCTTCGCGGCGCGCCGGCGGCGCGGCTTGGGCGCCGGCTGGTCGCCGTCCTCCGATGGCGTGGCCGCCTCGTCGGCAGCGGCGGACGCCTCCGCGGCGGCCTTCGTGGTGCGGCGGCGGCGCGGCTTGGGCGCCGGCTCACCGCCCTCCTCGGGCGTGGCCGTCGCCTCGGGCGCGGGAGTCTCATCGCCCGCGGCCTTCGTGGTGCGGCGGCGACGCGGCTTCGGCGCCGGCGGCGCCTCCTCCTCGGGTGGCGTCTCGGCGACGTCGGCGGGCGCCTCCTCGGCAGCGGCGGCCTTCGTGGTGCGCCGGCGCCGGCGCGGCCTGGGCGCCGGCTCCTCGCCCTCCGCCGCGGTCTCGGGGGCGGCCTCCGCGACCGCCTCGTCAGCCTGGTCCGCCTCGGGCGCGGCGGCGGCCTTGCGACGACGGCGCGACCTCGGCTTCGGTGTCTCCGCCTCGGCGTCGCCCTCGGCCGGGCCGTCGCCGGTGACGGCCTCGGTCGGCTCTGCAACCTCCGCCTCGTCGGCGGTGGCCGCGGCCTCCACCGCGGCGGCAGCGTCCAGCGTGGCGCTGGTCACGGCCTCCGTCACCGCGGCCTGCGTCTCGGGGTCGACGCCCTTCTTGCGCCGGCGGCGCGAGCGGCGGCCCTTGCCCTTGGGGAAGTTGCGCAGCAGCTCGCGCGACAGCGCGCTCGGCTTGCGCGCCATCCGCGTGCGCGCCCCGCGCAGCACCTCCTCGGCCTCCGGCGTGTGCGCCACGGCGGCGGCGAGCAGCGCGGCGCTCAGGCGGCGGTCGTGCTTGCGGGAGGCGTGGACGAGCCGGCGGGCATTGCGCGCGTGCGCCCCGCCGCTGGAGTTGACGAGCAGGCCGAGCAGCCGCTTGGTCTCGGGCCAGCGCTGGACGGCGTACTCCTCGTGCACGTCGCGCGTGTACTCGGCCAGCCGCCAGATCCACGCGTTCGCCTGGTCGCGGCGGCCGATGCGCTTCTCGGCCAGCGCCTGGAGCATGATCTTCGTGCCCTCGCGGCGCTCGTCGCGCGACCATGTGCCGATCACGTCGATCGACAGGTCGAAGGCCTCGGGGTCCTTGGCCGCGGCGATCTCCTGCAGCGCGCGCAGGCGCAGCTGGGCGTTGCGGTTGCGCTCGACGGCGGTGAGCAGGAAGCGGCGCTTGAGCTCGCCGGTGCGGTCGAAGTGCAGCATCGCCCGCGCCCGGCGCCAGCCGTTGGGCGCGACGCGTGCGCCCGCCAGCGCGGCCCACATGTGCTGCTCGCCGTAGTCGAGGTGCTCGACGGCGATGCGCCACAGCTCGCGCTCGAAGACCTCGTGCCGGCGCTCTTCGTCCGCCGTGACCGGGATGACGCGGCGCTCGACGCGCACGCGGCGGCCGCGGCCGCGGCGCACCGGCCCGACGACGATCGCGCCGCCGCGGTAGACGTCGCGGTCCAGCAAGGAGTGCAGCGTGACGGCCGGGTCGTCGTGCTTCGTCGCGGGATGGACGAAGTCGACGACGACGCCCGCCTCCTTGCCCGGATGGCGGCGCGTGACGCGGCCGACGCGCTGCTGGTAGACGCGCTTGGAGGCCGTCGGCGCCAGGTGCATGCAGACCGTGGCCCGCGGCGAGTTCCAGCCCTCGGCGAGCAGCTGGGCGTTGACGAGCACGTCGATGTCGCCGTGCTCGTAGCGGGCGAGGATCTCGGCCAGCTCGCGCTTGGGCGTCTCGCCGGAGACCGCCTCGGCCTTGATGCCGACGTCGCGGAACGCGGCGGCGACGTTGTAGGCGTGGCGCACGCCGGCGGCGTAGACGACGCCCGGGACGCCGTTGAAGCGCGTCCGGTACAGATCGGCGATCGCCATGTTGAACGGCAGCTGGTCCAGCAGCTCGGCCAGCAGCTCCTGGTCGAACTCGACGTCCACCTCGCCGCGGCGCAACGGCACCTTGGCGATCGTGCGCACCCCCGGCCCGGGCGGGATGCGCAGGCAGCGCAGCGGCGCGATGACGCCGCGCCGCGCGGCCTGCGCGAGGTCGAAGCGCGAGGTCTGCGTCGGGAAGAGGTCGGTGACGTGGCGGGCGATGAGCGCGCCGGTGGCGGTCATGCCGATGAAGATCGGGCCGGTCCACGCGCGGATCGCCGCGGAGGTCTTCTCGCCCAGCGCGGTGTGCGCCTCGTCGCAGATGACGATCGTGTAGGCGTCGGAGATCCGCCCGGCGTTGCGCACGAACCACTGGTAGGTCTCGACCGTGACCGGGCCGACGGCGCTCTGCGCCGAGGCGCCGTTCGTCGTGCCCTCGCCGTCGAGCAGCGGCGGCGAGACGCGCTCGGCGTAGCCGCGGTCGCGCAGCTCGCCGTTGAACTGGTCGACGAGGTTGCGCCGGTGGGTGAGGATCAGGATGCCGCCGGTGCGCGAGGCCTCGACGAAGCCCATCGCGGCGACGGTCTTGCCGGCGCCGGTGGCGTGCTCGAACCAGAAGCGCTTGTGGGCGTTGGGGTCGTCGTCGAGCGCGACGACGTCCTCGTCGACGTCGGGCTCCTCGTCGTCCTCCCACGAGTCGGCCTCGGCGGCCGCGTCCTCGTCGTCGTCGTCCTCGTCGTCCTCGTCGTCGTCGAGGTCGAACTCCTCGGCCGCAACGGGCTCTCGTCGTCGTCCTCGTCGTCCTCGTCGTCGTCGACCGCGAGCACGGGGGCCGCGACAGGCGCAGCGGCGTCGCCGTTGCGCTGGGCCTCGGCGAGCAGCGCGGTCAGGGTGCCCGACAGCGCGTCGACCTGGTGCGGGTTCAGCGTGGTGCCGTCGGCGAGGCGCGGCTCGTCCTCGCTGAGCAGGCGCTCGAGCCCGAGCAGCAGCGAGTAGCGCCGCCGCCAGCGGGTGGACGGGACGGAGGCGCCGGCGTCGATCTCGGCGAGGGCGGTGTCGAGCGCCTGGCGGCGCCCGCTTCCCGGCGCCAGGGCGACCGCGGGATCCTCGCCGGCATGCACGAACCGCTCCAGGGTGAAGCGCTCCGCGCGCTCGACGGCGCTCGGATCAACGATGGGCGCGGCCGTGGAGGCCGCCGACGTGAAATCAGCCATGGACCGGCTCGTGAAATGCGTGGAGATCCGCGCTGGACCGGCGCACGTTTCTCGGAAGGGCACCCGGCGTTGCCGAGTGACGGGGAGGAATGCACGATGCGGACTGCCCCTCGCCCCTGAAGAACCTGAGGATACCGCACCTGCTCCCGGAGCCGCGATGGTGTGCCACGCTTCCCCGGTGTCCGCAGGCAAGCTCGCCCTGGCCGTCGGCGCGATCGCCATGGCCGCGGTCGTGGTGCTCGGCGTCAAGCAGGCCTCGGAGGGCACGCCCGCGCCTCCGGAGGCGCAGACCCTGAGCCGTCAGGAGGTGGCGCGGCGCCTCGCCGGAGCGCCGCCGGAGCTCGCCGCGCTGCACCGCCAGGCCAACGAGATCCTCCCCGGCGCGCGGACCGCGCTCGAGCGCCGGCTGGACCGGCTCGAGGGCCACGCGGCGGTCGTGAACATCTGGGCGGCGTGGTGCGGTCCGTGCCGCGAGGAGCTGCCGGTGCTCCAGCGCGTGTCGCTGGACATGGGCAGGGAGGTCGCCTTCCTGGGCGTCGACCTCAAGGACAACCGCGAGAGCGCGGGCAAGCTGCTGCGGCGCTTCCCGCTCACCTACCCCAGCTACGAGGACCCCGACGGCAAGGTCTACAACGCCGAGGGCCTGCAGGGCGTGCCGAGCACGCTCTTCTACGACGCGCGTGGCCGTCAGACGTTCGTCCACCAGGGCCCGTACTTCGAGCACGCCGACCTCGTCGCGGACATCCGGCGCTACGCGCTCGGCGCGTCGTGACCGAGGTCCGCCCGGCCCGCGACCGCGCCGAGGTCGACGCGGCGCTCGCGCTGCGCCACGACGTCTTCGTGGTCGAGCAGGACGTGCCCGCTCGCCGAGGAGCTCGACGGCCGCGACGACGAGGCGCTGCACCTCGTCGCGGTGGACGACGGCGCCGTCGTGGCCACGTGCCGGCTCGTCCACGACGGCGACACGGTGAAGCTCGGGCGGATGGCCGTCGCGATGCGGGCGCGGCGGCGGGGGCTCGCCTCACGGCTGCTCGCCGAGGCCGACGCGCAGGCCGCCGCGCTCGGCGCCCGGCGGATCGCACTGGCCGCACAGACCGACGCGCTCGGCCTCTACGAGCGTGCGGGCTACCGCGGCTACGGCGAGCGCTTCCTCGACGCCGGGATCGAGCACCTGATGATGGACCGGCCGGTCGGCTGATCGCCCATCTACTCTGTCGGCGTGCCTCACGTTCGCGTCGACCCGCTGACCGGGCTGAAGGCGATCGTCACGCCCGACCGGGCGACCCGGCCCGGTGGCGGCCTCAGCGCCGAGCCGTGCCCGCCGATCGACCCCGCGACCGACCCGTTCCTCGACGGGCACGAGGACCGCACCCCGCCCGAGGTCTTCGCCCTGCGCACGAACGGCAGCGGGCCGGACGAGCCGGGCTGGCGCGTGCGCGTGGTCCCCAACCTCTATCCCGCGCTCGACCCGGGCGCGGAGGCGCCGCCGGCCGCGGCCAAGCCCGACCTGTTCACGGCGACGCCGGCGCGCGGCCGCCACGAGGTCGTCATCAACGCGCCCGACCCGGTGACCTCGCTGTCCGAGCTCGAGCCCGAGCAGGTCGCGACGGCGATGGACGTCTGGCGCGATCGGATGCGCGTGCTCGGCGAGGACGCGTCCTACGTGCACGTGATCGTCAACGAGCGCCGCGAGGCGGGCGCGTCGCTGCCGCACACCCACGCCCAGATCTACGCGCTGGACTTCGTGCCCGCGGCCGTCGCGCGCGAGCGTGAGCGCTTCGCCGCCTACGCCCAGCGCACGATGGGCGGCAACCTGCTCCAGGACCTCGTCCAGGAGGAGGTCAGGCTCGGCGAGCGGATCGTCGCCATCGACGACGAGGCCGTCCTCATGGCGCCCTACGGCGCGCGCTTCCCGTACCAGCTCATGCTCGCCCCGCGCCGCCCGCGCGACCGCTTCGAGGACGACGGCCCGACCGGCGCGCGGCTGCTGCACGACGCGCTTGTCCGCCTGGCGCGCTGGCTCGGCGCGTGCCCGCCGCTCAATCTCTGGGTGCGCACCGCGCCGCGGGGCGCCGACCACTTCTGCTGGCGCATCGACATCGTCCCGCGCCTCACCCACATGGCCGGGCTGGAGCTCGGCACCGGGGTGTACCTGAACATCGTCGCCCCCGAGCGGGCGGCCGCCGACCTGCGCGACTGAGCGGGCCCGGCTGAGCATCGCCGCCCTCACGCTGGCGATCCTCGCCGCGACCGCGGCCGGGGTCGGCGCCGAGCGACGCTGGGGCGACGGCGCGCGCCGCGCCGTCGGGCGGCTGCTGGACGCGATGCTCTACGTCGTCCTGCCGCCGGTGTCGTTCTTCATCATCGCCCGCTTCGAGGTCTCGGCGGGCGTCGGCGCCGGGCTGCTCTTCGCGGTGGCCATCGCGCTGATCGTGGGCGCGCTGGCCTGGTGGATCGGCACGCGCGTTCTGCGCCTGGCGCCGCCGAGCACCGGCTCGCTCATCAGCGTCTCGATGCAGGGCAACACCGGCTACCTCGGCCTGCCGCTCGTCGCCACCTTCATCGGCACGGATCAGCTCGGCGCGGCGATCGCCTACGACACGCTCGTCTCGAGCCCGCTCATGTACGGCGTCGGCTTCGCCATCGGCGCGACGATGGGAACGCGGGCGGGCGTCGGCGCGCGGGCGCGTCTGGTCGCCTACCTGCGGCGCAACCCGGTGCTCTTCGCGCTCGCGCTCGCCGTCGTCGCGCCCGACGCGCTCGCCCCCGACGTCGCCGTCGACGCCGCCGAGGTCATCGCCGTCGCGCTGCTGCCCGTCGGCTTCTTCGTGCTCGGCGTGAACCTCATGCACGAGACCGAGGACGGCGCGCTGGACTTCCCGCCGCGGCTGACCACGCCCGTCGTCACCGCGCTCGCGCTGCGCTTGGTCCTCGCGCCCGCGCTGATGCTCGCGGCGAGCGTGCTGCTGCTGCGCGTCCCGGACGCGTACCTTCTGCAGGCGGGCATGCCGGCGGCGATCAACATCCTCATCGCCGCCCACGCCTACGGGCTCGACGCCAAGCTGATGGCCCATGCGATCGCCTGGGGCACGGCGATCGTCGTCGTGGTGGCGATCGTCGCGGCGGCCGTGACGTGAGGGCGCTGGTGCAGCGCGTCAGCCGCGCCGAGGTGCGCGTCGACGGGCGCAGCGCCGGGCGCATCGGTCCCGGGCTGCTCGTGCTGCTCGGCGTGACCCACGACGACACGGAGGCGGGCGCCGACCGCCTGGCCGACAAGGTCCGGGCGCTGCGCGTCTTCGAGGACGCCGACGGGCGCATGAACGAGGCGCTCGGCGACCGCGAGGTCCTGTGCGTCAGCCAGTTCACGCTCTACGGCGACACGCGCAAGGGCAACCGGCCGAGCTTCGTCGGCGCGGCGCGCCCCGAGCTCGCCGAGCCGCTCTACGAGCGCTTCTGCGAGCGCCTCGGGGCGCAGCGCGGCGTGTTCGGCGCGCACATGGACGTCGAGCTCGTCAACGACGGCCCGGTCACGCTGCTGCTCGAGCAGCCCTGACGTCGGCCCGCGCCCACACGACGAGGCCGTCGCGCTCGGTCTCGCGGACGAGCCCGTCGGCTGCGAGCAGGTCGAGGTGGCCGAGCACCTCGCAGAGGACGACGTAGGCGTGGGTGACCGGCAGGCCGCGCCACAGCTCGGCGGCGATCTCGTGCGCCGTGCGGCGACCGTCGACGGCGGGCAGGATCCGCCGCGCGCGGCGCCCGTGCATGGCGATCCGGCGGTCGGCGACGTCGCGGTGGCCCTCGAACGCCTCGCCGTGGCCCGGCAGCACGGTGGCGACGTCCATCTCCATCGTCGCGCGCAGCGAGGACACGAGGTCGACGAGCGGGCGTGGCCGGTCGCCCCCGGCGGCCACCGCGCGCGGATCGCGGTCGTCGATCGGCGCGTGGCCGACCGGGCTCGAGGACGTGCGCTCGAGGAGGTGGTCGCCGCCGACGAGCAGGCCGTCGCGCTCGTCGTGCAGGACGGTGTCGGTCGGGCTGTGCCCGGGGCGCTCGAAGATCCGCCAGCCCCGGGCGCCCGCGGCGACCTCGCCGCCCGGCTCGAGCAGCGTGTCGACCGGCGAGCCGCCCGAGAAGTGGCGGAAGCTGCGCGACACGCCGTCGAGGGTCGCCGCGGTGGCCGCGTCGATCCCGTGGCGGACCATGAGCGCCGCGGCGTACGCGTCGTTGCGGTCCATGCCGCGCTCGTAGTCGGCCAGGTAGCGCGCGAGCGTCGGCGTCGCCGCCACACGCGCTCCCGAGCGATCGCGGATCTCGGCGGCCAGGCCGACGTGGTCGTGGTGCTGATGGGTGAGCACGACCTGCTCGACGTCCTCGACATGCCGGCCGTGCGCGGCGAGCGCGCTCTCGAGGGCCGCGCGCGCGTCCGGCGAGCGCGGGCCTGGGTCGACGAGCGTCAGCGGATCGCCGTCGAGCAGCCAGCAGCTGACCGGCCCGACCCGGAACGGCGTCGGCAGCTCGAGCCGGTGGACGCCATCGAGCGGCACGGGCGCGGAGCCTACCCGTCGCCGCTCGGCTACCGTTCCCGCCCGTGCCACCCGAAGACCTCGTCGTCCCCCGCTTCGCCGCCGAGCCGCCGCAGGACCAGCTGCCCTACGGCGGTTGGGCCCAGCGCCTCCAGCAGGAGTTCCTCGACGCCTGCCTGCGCGTCGAAGGCGAAGGCGAGGAGATCGGCGAGCCCGGCGAGATCGCCTGGTACCCCGACCGCACGTGGCACGGGCGCACGTTCGTGCCCGCCACGGCGCTGACCTCGACGGGCCTCGAGCTCTACGGCTTCGTCGCCTTCGCGCACGGCGGCGCCGACGAGGACCCGACGGACTTCTACGCCGTCGCCGACTTCACGACCGAGACGGCCGAGGCCAACCCGGACTGGCGGATCGACCTCACGGAGGAGGAGATCGGCACCTGGCGCGGCGAGCGCGGCAAGGTCGCGACGATGACGCTGGTGTGGGGCCGCCCGCTCGTCGAGGGCGCGGTCGTGGCGACGGCCGAGCTCGGCGAGCTGACCGTCGACCAGGCGCCGCTGCTCGAGGGGCGCTTCACGCTCATCGCGCCGGACCAGTACCGCGGCAGCACGCTCGAGGTCAGGCTCTTCGGGCGCGGCGGCGACGAGGTCGCGCGCGAGTCGCTCTACGAGGACGACGAGGACGAGGAGTAGCGTCGGGCGCCGCCGTGGAGCTCGAGGACGCGATCCGCACGCGGCGCACGCACAAGGCCTACGGGCCCGACGCGGTCGACCGCCGCACCCTCGACGAGCTGTTCGAGCTCGCCCGGTGGGCGCCGAACCACGAGCTGACGAACCCGTGGCGCTTCCGCGTGCTCGGCCCCGCCGCGCTCGCGCGCCTCAAGGAGGCGGCCGGCCCGGAGGCGGCGGCCAAGCTCGACCGCGCGCCGACGCTCGTGGTCGTGTCGGCGACGCAGACGGGCGCGGACCCGGTGCGCGACGAGGAGGACCTCCACGCCGCCGCGGTCGCCGCCTACATCGTCCTGCTCGCGGCGCACGGCCGTGGCCTCGCGGGCTACTGGCGCACGCCGGCGGTGCTGCGCTCGGCCGAGGGCCGCGCGGCGCTGGGAATCGAGGAGGACGAGCAGGTCCTCGGCCTGCTGCACCTGGGCACGCCGCGCCAGGAGCGCCCGGCGCCCGAGCGCGCGCCCACCGAAGCCGTCGTCATGTACCTGGACTGACGCGGGCGACCCGCCCGCCGCACAGCCCGACGAGCGCGGCCGGCGCGATCCCGAAGACGTCCCACGGCGTGCCCGCCGCCGCCCACACGACGTCGTAGCCCAGCAGGTCCTCGTCGATCACCGTCTCGATGTCGCGCGCGTGGCCGACCGGCGGCACGCCGCCGATCGCGAAGCCGGTCTGGTCGCGCACGTAGCGCGCGTCGGCCTTCGTCGCCCCGAAGCGCCCCTCGTCGACGCGGTTGGAGCCGCTGGCGATGACGAGCAGCGGCTCGTCGCCGACCCTGAAGACGAGCGACTTGCAGATCTGGCCGACCTCGCAGCCGACCGCGGCGGCCGCCTGGACGGCCGTGTGCGTGCCCTCGGGGAAGCGGCGCAGCTCGGCCTCCACGCCGGCGTCGCGCAGGACCGAGAGGACGCGGTCGGTCGTGCTCACGCGGCTGCGGTCGGGACCCGCTGGGCGATCTCCTCGTCGGTCAGCGGGTAGTGGCACGCGGCCAGGTTCCCGCCGTCCTTGATGTCGAGCACGGGTTCCTCGACGTTGCAGTGGCCGTCGCGCGCCTTCGGGCAGCGGGTGTGGAAGCGGCACGCCTGCGGCGGGTTGGTCGGCGACGGGACGTCGCCGCCGAGGACCTGGCGCTGCTTCTCGCGCGCCAGCCGCGGGTCGGGCACGGGCACGGCGCTGAGCAGCGCGCCGGTGTACGGGTGGCGCGGGTGGTCGAAGAGCTGGTCGGCGTCGGCGAGCTCGACGATCTTGCCGAGGTACATGACGGCGATCCGGTCGCAGACGTGGCGCACGACGCTGAGGTCGTGGGCGATGAAGATGATCGTCAGCCCCAGCTCGGCCTGCAGCTGCTCGAGCAGGTTGATGATCTGGGCCTGGATCGACACGTCGAGCGCCGACACCGGCTCGTCGGCGACGACGAGCTTCGGCTTGAGCGCGATCGCCCGGGCGACGCCGATGCGCTGGCGCTGGCCGCCGGAGAACTCGTGCGGGAAGCGGTTGTAGTGCTCGGGGTTGAGCCCGACGGTGTCCATCAGCTCCTGCACGAGCTTGCGCCGCCGGTCCTCGTCGCGCTCGATGTCGTGGATGACGAACGGCTCGGCGATGATCGTGCCGACCGTCTTGCGCGGGTTCAGCGACGAGTACGGGTCCTGGAAGATCATCTGCATGTCGCGGCGCAGCGGCTTGAGCTCGCGCCGCGACGTGTGCGCGATGTCCTCGCCGCGATAGCGGATCGACGCCCGAGGTCGGCTCGATCAGGCGCGTGACCAGGCGCGCGGTCGTCGACTTGCCGCAGCCCGACTCGCCGACGAGGCCGAGCGTCTCGCCCTCGATCACGTCGAAGTCGATGCCGTCGACGGCGCGGACGGCGCCGAACTCGCGCTGGATGATGATCCCCCTCTTCAGGGGGAAGTGCTTGACGAGGTCGCGGACCTCGATGAGCGGCGTGCCGCTTCCGTTGGCGGTGCTCATCGTGCCGCCTCCGCGTCGACGGCCTCTTCGGGGAGCGCCACGCTCGCCTTGGCCTCATCGGGCGTCGCGCCGGCCTGCAGCTTGGCCCACAGCGCGCGGCGCGTCTGGCCGGGCAGCAGGCAGGCGACCTGGTGGAGCACGCTGCCCGCGCCGCCGTCGGCGGCGCGCGCGAGCTGCGGGTCGATCTTCTTGTGGGCCTCGCGCACGTACGGGCAGCGCGGATGGAAGGCGCAGCCCGGCGGCTTGTTGATGAGCGACGGCGGGCGGCCCGGGGATCGGGACGAGCGGCTCGTCGCGGGCGAGGTCCAGGCGCGGGATGGAGCGCAGCAGCCCCCACGTGTAGGGGTGCTCGGGGCCGGCGAAGATCGTCTCCTTGTCGGCGTACTCGACGATCCGCCCCGCGTACATGACGGCGATGTCGTCGGTCACCTCGGCGACGACCCCGAGGTCGTGCGTGATCATCACGATCGCCGTGTCGAGCTCGCGCTGGAGGCGCTCGAGGAGGTCGAGGATCTGGGCCTGGACGGTCACGTCGAGGGCGGTCGTCGGCTCGTCGGCGATGAGCAGCTTGGGGTCGTTGATGAGCGCCATGGCGATCATCACGCGCTGGCGCATGCCGCCCGAGAACTCGTGCGGGTAGGCGTCGACGCGGCGGCGCGGCTCGGGGATGCCGACCAGCCCGAGCATCTCGATCGCGCGGTCGCGCGCCTGCGCCTTGGAGGCCTCGTCGTGGTGCGCGCGGACGGCCTCCACGAGCTGGTCGCCGATCCGGTAGAAGGGATGCAGCGAGGACAGCGGGTCCTGGAAGATCATCGCGATCTCGTTGCCGCGCAGCCGCCGCATGTCCTCGTCGGAGCTCTCGAGCAGGTCCTGGCCGTCGAACACGATCGAGCCCGTGATCTCGGCGTTGCCGGCGAAGCGCGTGAGCCCCATCACGGTCAGCGACGACACGCTCTTGCCCGAGCCGGACTCGCCGACGATGCCGAGCGCCTTGCCGCGGTCGACCGAGTAGGAGACGCCGTCGACGGCCTGGACGATGCCGTCGTCGGTCTTGAAGTGGACCTTGAGGTCGTTGACCTCGAGCAGTGCCATTGGTCAGTACCTCACGCGGGGGTCGAGGAAGGCGTAGACGACGTCCACGACGAGGTTGAGCAGGATGATGAAGAAGGCGCCGATGATGACCGTCCCCTGGACGGTCGGCATGTCGCTCTTCTGGATCGCGTCGAAGGCGAGGCGGCCGATGCCGGGGATGTTGAAGACCGTCTCGGTGAGGATCGCGCCGCCGAGCAGGATGCCGAGGTCGAGGCCGAGGATCGTGATGATCGGCGTGATCGCCGAGCGGACGCCGTGCTTGAAGACCACTCTGCTTTCGTGCAGGCCCTTGGCGCGCGCGGTGCGGATGTAGTCCTCGCTCATCACCTCGAGCAGGTTGCCGCGCAGGAAGCGGGCGTAGATCGCAGCGAACGAGGCGGCCAGCACGAACCACGGCAGGATCATGGCCGGGATGACGGTGGCCGGGTCGCTGAAGATCGTGCCCTCCGTGGGATAGGCGCCCTGACCGGGGAGCAGCGGGATGCGGCCGATGTCGTTCGAGAAGAGGTACAGGGCGACGAGGCCGAGCCAGTAGACCGGAGCCGAGATGAGCACGAGGGCGAGGCCCATCGTCGCGCGGTCGCTCAGCCGGCCGCGGCGGATCGCCGAGACGATCCCGACCGGGATGCCGACGAGCAGCCACACGACCATGGCGCCGATGGCGAGCGTCGCCGTGGCCGGGAGGCGGTCGAAGATCTGCTCCCGGACGGAGACGTTGTTCTGGTAGCTGTAGCCGAAGTCGAAGTGGAAGACGAGCCGCTCGAGGTACTTGAAGTACTGCACGTACCACGGCTGGTCGAGCCCCAGCGTCTCGCGGATCGACGCGATCAGCTCGGGCGTTGGCTGCCGGCCGGCGCGCAGCAGCGCAGGATCGGCCGAGGGGAGCGTGTAGAAGATCAGGTACGTCAGGAAGCTGATGACCAGCAGCAGCAGGACCATCCACAGCAACCGACGGACGATGAAGGCGAGCATTGTGATTCACCGATGTCCCGGAGAGCGGTCCCGCCGCCGGGTGGCGGCGGGACCTGACTCCAGAATGGGAGCGTGCTTGCGGGCCTCTAGCTGATCGAGCTGAAGTTGAGGTCCGGGCACGTGGTGTACGTGTTCATCACACCGACCACGTTCTTGGAGAACACGCCGACCGACTTGTCCCAGATCCACGGGATGGCCGGTGCCTGCGCGGCGATCTCGTGGTTGATCTTCGCCCACGCCTCGTTGCGCGCCTTGCCGACGGGCTGCAGCGACGCCTGCTTCATCGCGTCGTTGATGGCCTTCACGTCGAGCTCGGGCCAGTTGACGTTGCCCTGCTTGAGGATGTTGTTGCCGTTGAACACGGCATCCAGCATCGCCTGCGGGTCGGAGAAGTCCTTGAACCATCCGACGTTCGGGCCGAACGCGACGTTGACCGAGGGCACGCTCATGAACTTCGTGTAGAGCGTGTCCTGCGGGACGATCCGGAAGTTGACCTTGAAGCCGAGCTTCTCGATCTGGTTCTGGAAGACCTCGGCGGTCTTCTTCCCCGGGTCCGCGTTCGTGGCGATGGTCAGCAGCTTCTCGCTTCCGGTCCAGCGACCGTTGGCGTCGATCTGCATGCTGGGGTCCTCCTCCTTGGCCGCCAGCATGTACTTCTTGGCCAGGGCGGCGTCGCCCTTGGGGTTCTTGAGGTAGTCGAGGTCCAGGTTCTGCTTCAGACCGCCGGCCTCCTCGAACCCGGGGATGCCGGGCGGGATCCAGCCGTTGGCGATGTCGCCGAGGACCTCGCCGCCACGCGTCAGCCGCAGCGCTTCACGGTTCGACGCGGCGATGACCGCCTTGCGGACGTTGATGTTGTCCAGCGGCTTGATCGTGGTGTTCAGCGAGATGTAGCGCGTGCCACCGGACGGCACGAAGCCGACCTGCTCCTTGTTGCGCTGCAGGGCCCGCTGGAGGACCTGGGCCGGGGGCGCCCCGGCGTCGCAGCACATCGTGTTCTGGCCGCTCAGCGCGCGGCGCGCGCCGACCGCCAGGTCGTCGTTGCCCTCCTCGATGCGGATCGAGTCGAGGTACGCCGGGCGGAAGTCGGTCGACTTGTCCCAGTTCGGGTTGCGGACGAGCTCGATGAGCTTGCCGGGCTGGCGGCCCGTGAGCTTGCCGTCGCTGTTGTTCTTGACCATGTACGGGCCGGTGAACGCGACGTACTGCTCGTACGTCGACGGCGTCTTGGCGTCGTACTTCTCGGCGTACTCCTCGGGCACCGGGGTGGTGATCGGCATGACCAGCGCCTGGCTGATCAGCGGGGCCTGGGCGTCGGAGAGCTTGAACTGGATCGTGTAGTCGTCCGGCGTGGTGATGCCGGAGATGTCCTTGATCTTGCCGGAGCCCGCCTCGGGCGCGCCCTCGATCGAGCTGAAGTAGGCGCCCGCGTAACCGCTCGGGACGTTCGCCGAGAACGCGCGCTCGAAGGCGTACTTGATGTCGGCGGCCTTGACCTCGCGGTTGACCGGCGGGGCGTACTTGACGCCCTTCTTGATCTTGACGGTGATCGTCTTGTTGTCCGCCGCGATCTCCGGCTTGCCCTCGGCGAGGTCCGGGATCGCCGTCACCGAGTCGTCGGGCTTGTAGGCGTAGAGCGTCCGGTTGACCGAGTTGCCGACCATGAAGCCGAACGTGTAGTAGCTCTGGCCGGGGTCCATGTAGTCGACGTCACCGGCGGCGAGGAACGTCAGCGCGCCCCCCTGCTTGCCTTCCTTGATGGCGGATCCCTCTCCCGAGTCGGCGTTGCTGCCGCCACCGCCACCGCCGTTGTCATCGCCGCCGCAAGCGGCGACGAAGAGCGCGAGCGCAGAGATGACGCTCGCGAGAAGGGCCCACCGAAGGGACCGCTTCATGCGCATCCTCCTTTGTGCGAAACGTTGTGCACTGCTTCCTCCGTCTAGGGCGCGTCAGCGCCCGGTCCGCGGGTTGAGCGCGTCCTGCAGTCCGTCGCCGACGAGGTTGAACGCCAGCACGGTGAACAGGAGCGCGAGCCCCGGGAAGGTCATGTACCACCACGCGATGTCGAAGATCTCGATCGCGTCGGCGATCATCGCCCCCCAGCTCGCCGTCGGCGGCTGCACCCCGACGCCGAGGAACGACAGCGACGCCTCGAACAGGATGTTCACGGGGATGATCAGCGTCGTGTAGACGATGATCGGGGCGACGAGGTTGGGCAGGACGTGGCGGAAGATGATCCGCGCGTCCGACGCGCCGAGCGACTGGGCGGCCTCGATGAACTCCTTCTCGCGCAGCGAGAGCACCTGCCCGCGGATGATGCGCGCCATGTAGGGCACGCCCGCGAGCGAGACGATGAAGATCACGACCGGCAGGCCGGGCGAGATCAGCGCGCCGCGGTTCGTGGTCACCACGAACATGAGGGCGAGCCCGAGGAGCACGAGGACCGCCCACGGCGAGGCGCTCAGGGCGAGGTCGCTGGCGCGGGGCCGCTGCGAGCCGGGCGGCGGCGTGCGTGCCGCGCGCCAGGCGACGGTGATGCCGGCCCCGGCGACGCCGAGGGCCACCAGGACGAGCCCGACCCGGTCGTAGTTGATCGGGATGCAGCCGTTGCCGAACGAGCATGCGGCGCCCAGGCCGAGCGCCAGCAGCAGCACCGGGAAGGCGAGGATGACGTCCATCGTGCGCGCGAGCGCGGTGTCCATCCAGCCGCGGTAGTAGCCGGCCACCATGCCCATGGTCACGCCGATGACGACGATCAGCCCGGTGGCGATGAACGCCACCTCGAGCGACACGCGCGCGCCATAGAGGACGCGGCTGAAGACGTCGCGCCCGAGGCCGTCGGTGCCGAACAGGTACTCGCGGCTCGGTGCCGCCGCGCCGCCGAACGAGTCGAGCGCCTCGGAGTTCTGCTCGTTGGGCGGATGGGCACCGACGAGCTTGACGATCTGGGGGGCGAAGATGGCCACCAGGATCAGCAGGACGATGAAGCCGAGCGCGGTCAGCGCGACCTTGTCGCGCCGCAGGCGGCGCCAGAAGAGGGCGAGCGGTGAGCGGGCGGCGATCTCGGACGGCGCGGTCCCCGCCTCGCCGGTGATCGTTCCGCCTGTGTCCTGTAGCAGCTCGGCCGCGCCGCTGCTCACGGCGTCACGCCAGTCATGTCGTACCTCTTCGTGATGTCAGGTCCCTTCTCCCAAAGGGGCCCCGGCGCGCCGGGGCAGCCCGTGACTGTACTCCCCCGCACGCGGACGCGTCTCGGGTCTCCTTGCCCTTAACCACGCGAAAACACAACCGTTCAACGGATGTTGGACCCCTGGGACAATCGGAGCACCGAATACTTCGACGGCTTGGAGTGGTGCCCTGCGCGGCCTCGCGCGCGCGTGGGATCACCTCGGCGGACGCGTATCGTTCCCGACGGCGCGCCGGCCGCGCGAGCCCCGATAGCTCAGCTGGACAGAGCGACTCCCTCCTAAGGAGTAGGCCGCAGGTTCGAATCCTGCTCGGGGCATGTCGTAGCCCGTGGTGCACGACAGCGCACCGAATCGCACCGAGGACACGAAACCCCCGCTCTGTCGGGGTTTCGCCGTTCTCTGGCCGATGACGGCGGAGCGCGGTGCCGAGGCCCGCGAGTCACGCTCTGAGACACGGAACCGGCCGTGACTCGACGCTCCCGGCGTTGTCTAGCCCGTGTGCGACCGGGAGGCGGGCCGCGCTTCCGCCCCGAGGCAAACGGAGCAGCGCGCGACGCGCCGCCCGCCAGGCCGCTCCGCCCAGGCGAAAGCGCAGTCGCGCCATTCGCATACGGTGCGGCCGTGAGCTACGACCTCTACATGATCAGCCCGCAGCCGGGCGAGGATCCGATGGAAACGTTGGAGCGCCTGGAGGAGTGTGAGGAGGCCGCCGCGCCTGACCCGGTGATCGCCGAGCGCAACCGGCGAATCGCGGACGCGCTGATTGCCACGAATTCCAACTACACGGAATCCGAGATCAAGTTCGACGTGATCGCCGAGCAGAATGGCATCAGCGTCGAGGAGGCGCGGGCGACGCACCGGTACGTCGATCTGCTTGATGAGGATGGGCTCCAGATCACGCTCTCTGACGAGCAAGCTTCGATCAACTTCCCCTACCGGGAGTCGCTCGACCCGAAGCGTCTTGCGGAGGAGATCGCGAAGGCGTCGAACGTAATCCGCGAGGAAACAGGGTGGCGGCTGTATGACCCCCAGCTTGAGAAGTTCATCGACCCCGTTCGCGACGCCGACGAGTTCGCGCGGGCCTTCGGCGTCGGCGTCAGCCTCGTGCAGCAGATCGCGTCGGAGCAGGAGCGCGAAGGGCAGTCCTGACCATCGCGATTCGCTGTGGCGACGAATCTTCCGCCGACGCTGGGCCTGCCGCTTTGAGGCTTGCTGTTTCGATCGGTGGTCGGTGTCGTCCGACGCCGAGGAGAAGGTCCCGACCGGGCGGCGAGCTGACTCTCTTTGAGGCTGTCGGCCGGAGTGGCCTGACTTCCTTTTGTTGTGTCGCTCGTCGCCGGTCGGGGATGGTCGGCGTGACTTGATAGGAGCGTGGCAGCGCCCCAAGCAAGCCGTGTCCGCCGGGCGTCCAGCATCCGCATTGGAAAGGACGTGGACGAGGTCATGATCGTGCTCGGGGCGGACGCCCACAAGCGCTCGCACACGGTCGCGGCGATCAACGCGGCGAGCGGTCAGCTGCTCGGCGACAAGACGGTCGCGGTCGGTGCCCGCGGGTTCGCGGCGCTGGTGATCTGGGCGCGCGCCCTCGAAGGCGAGCGGGTGTGGGCGCTGGAGGACTGTCGGCATGTTTCGGGCGCGCTGGAGCGGTTCTTGATCGCGCGTGGCGAGCGTGTCGTTCGCGTCTCGACGCGGCTGATGGCCGGGACGCGGCGCTCGAGCCGCGAGCGCGGCAAGAGCGATCAGATCGATGCGGTCTCTGTCGCGCGCGCGGCGCTTGCGGCGGGAATCGAGACGCTGCCGACGGCGACGTTGGCGGGCCCGGAGCTCGATATCCGGCTGCTCGTCGACCATCGCGAGCGCCTGGTTCGCACGCGCGTCGCGCTCAATAGCACGCTGCAGTGGAATCTTCACGATCTCTGGCCGGAGCTCACGCTCCCCGGTGGCGCGTTGTTCTCGAAGAAATGGACGACGAAGATCGCCCGGCGTCTCGCGCGCGCTGAGCAGACGATGCGCGTTCGGATCGCCCGCGACGAGCTGCGCCGCCTGCGCGAGCTGACCGTCGCCGTCGACGCGCTCGAGGCCGAGATCGCCGACCTCGTCGCCCAGGTCGCGCCGCACCTGCTCATCGAGCCCGGGTTCGGGCCCCTGACCGCGGCCAAGCTCATCGGCGAGATCGCCGGCGCCCAGCGCTTCAGCAACGAGGCCAAGCTCGCCCGCGCGGCCGGCGTGGCACCGATCCCGGTCAGCTCCGGCAAGACCAACCGCCATCGCCTCGATCGCGGCGGCAACCGCCAGATCAACGCGGCGCTGCACCGCGTCGCCGTCACCCGCGCGCGATGCCACCCCGAGACACAGACCTATCTCGACCGCAAACGCCAAGAAGGCAAGAGCACCCGCGAGGCCATCCGCTGCCTCAAGCGCCACCTCACCCGCCGCATCTGGCACCTGCTCCAGCCGTCCAGCCCGTCAGAGAACTCTCTCAATCTCTTGACATAGGAGCAGCACAAGCAGCAGTCCCGTAACGCGACGACCGCTACGGCGCGACCCATGGTCCTGAGTCACGAAATGAGGCACGACGTCGCGCAAACGGCGCCGTAGAGCCGAACCTGCACTATTCGGGGCGCTTCCGAACGAGCAGGCTTCGACGGACTCCGGCCGCTGGCGCCGGACGCTGCTGGCGGCGATGGCCAACTACATCGACGCCGGGTCGATCGTCGCCGGCGCCGTGTCCCTGCCGATCTGGGCCGAGCACTTCGGCTTCGGCGACTCGTTCGTCTCGTTCCTGGGCGCCTTCAGCTCCAACGCGATCGCGGCCGGCCTCGGCGCGCTCATCGGCGGGCGGGTCTGCGACCTGCTCGGCCGCAAGCGGATCTACCAGTGGGACCTGCTGCTCTACGCCTTCGGCACCGCGTGGATCGTCGCGGCCGTCGAGCCGTGGATGCTGCTGGTCGGCTTCTTCATCGTCGGGCTGACCGTCGGCGCCGACGTGCCCGCGTCGTGGACGCTGATCACGGAGACCGCTCCCAAGGCGCAGCGCGGGCGCTTCGCCGGGCTCGCGCAGGTGCTGTGGTACGTCGGCGCGATCGCGCCGCTGCTGCTCGGCATCGCGCTGCTCGACCTGGGCATGGACGCGACGCGAATCATCTTCGCCCACCTGCTCGTGGTCGCGCTCATCACGTGGGCCATGCGTCAGGGCATGACCGAGTCCGCGCTGTGGAGCGAGGCGTCCCGGGGCAAGGACGGCCAGAAGCCCCAGGGCCGAGCGATCCGCGACCTGCTCACCCGCCGCCACGCGGGCGCGCTGACCTTCCTGATCGTCATGTTACGGCGTGTGGAACCTCGTCGCCGGCACATACGGGCTCTTCTTCCCCTACATCCTCGACGCGGTCGGCTCGACGACCGATCGCGCGAACCTCGCCCTGCAGGCGATCTGGTTCGTCTCGACGGCGCTCGCGGTGGCCTGCCTCTACATGCCGCTGATCGACCACGTCAGCCGCCGCACGATGCTCGTCTGGAGCACGGTCCTCCAGCTCGCGGCGTTCGTCCCGTTCATCTTCTTCGACGTCTCGTTCCTCACGGCGCTCATCAACGTCGTCCTGTTCGGCGTCGGCGCGGGCATCGGCCAGCAGTCGCTGTTCCAGCTGTGGAGCGGCGAGCTGTTCCCGACGCTGCTGCGCAGCACCGCCCAGGGCCTGATGTTCGGCGTCGTGCGGATCGCGCTGGGCGGCTGGATCCTGCTGCTCCCGACGATCCAGGGGGCGGGCTTCCAGACGCTGTCGGCGATCCTCTTCGCGATGCTCGCGGTCAGCGGGCTGGTCGGCGTCCTGTTCGCCCCCGAGACGACCGGCCGCGACCTCGAGGAGACGCAGGCCGCGGGCGCGGGACGACGCCGCCGGCGCGAGCCCGTCGGTCGCGCCGAGCCCGGCACGGCCTGATGTCGGAGCGGTAGGTTCGGCGCGTGCCGATCGCAGCGGTCAGCGGGCATTCGTGGCCGATCGTGCCGCCGCTCGACCTCCCGCTCACGCTGCGCCTCGAGAACGGGCGCTTCGGGGCCCTCCGCCCCAAGCCGCTCGACGCCCCGCCGCCGTGCACGACAGGCCAGGTCATCCCTGCCGACGACCCGCGAAACCCGACGGAAGCGGACGTGCCGTTCATCAACCAGATCCACGAGGCAGTGGACCTGGCGGCGACGGTGGGCGACTGCGTCTTCGCCGCCTACAGCGGCCGCGTGGTCGAGGTCGAGGCCAACCCGGCCGCCGACCGCGGGAACGTCACGATCGACCATCACCCGCAAGGCCTCGGCTTCCTCACGAAGTACAACCACATCACCGACATCGCGGTGGCGGCCGGCGAGTTCGTCCAGAAGGGCACGCCGTTCGCGGCCGTGTCGTCCGAGCCGGCCGAGCCGCACCTGCACTTCGAGCTGTGGGTCGTCGTCGACCGCGCTGGGGCGTCCGACGGACCGCCGTGGCCCGGCGACACGGACCTCGTCCCCATCGACCCGACCCGCACCCTCTACGCCTGGGAGACGCGCACCCAGGAGGACGAGGAGCTCGCGGGCGGCCCGGCGGCGCCCTCGTCGGTGGGCCTGGTGCTGGTGCACGCGGTGCCGTTCTTCACCGCCACGCTGGCGGGCACCGTGCTCCACGTCCCGATGTACGAGCCGATGACGGCGGACGAGGCGCTCGCCGTCGAGCTGCTGCGCGACGCCCATGCGCGCAACGCGGACGTCGACGGCGCGCTTCCGCCGGTCGGCGTTCTGGGGCGTCGACGTCGTCACGCAGGTGGCGCTGACATAGCGTCCAACGCGTCCTCGGTCCGCCCGAGGACGGCGGCGACCTCGGCGGCCGGGATCGCCGGAAGCGCGGGATCGAGGCGCAGCGCGAGCGCGGCCGCGACGGGCGCGGGGTCGTCGAGGTGGTCGCGTCCCCACTCCGCGGCGGCGCCCTTGGACAGCCACCGGCCCTCAACGGCCCACGCCCGCGCACGGCATGCGGCGAGGACCGCCTGTGCGCCGCTCGGATCGTTGGCCGCGTGCCAGGCGAGCGCCTCGCGCAGCGCCGCGACGATGAGGGCGCGCGGCAGCAGCGGGAACACCTCCGCGGCGGACGGGCCGGCCAGCGCCCGCCCGTGCTCGCGCCCGATCGCGACGTCGAGGACGAACCAGAAACGCGGGTCCTCGTCGGCGGAGAGGCTCACGCGGCGGGTCATGCCGGGTCCCGTGTTCAGGTTCAGGGCGAAGGCCGGACCGTCCTCGGCCTCGAGGTCGTCGCTGCCGTAGAGGACGAACTCGAGCCCGCGCACCGGACAGGCGAGCTGCTCGTGCGAAAGCGCGGCGGCGAGGCGCGCGCGCTCGTCGAGCGGCGGAGCGACCAGGCTGACCGCCTGGACGTCGAGGTCGCTGCGTCGCGGGTCGAAGTCGCCGAGCGCCCCCGAGCCGAACAGCCAGACCCCGACGAGGCGGTCTCCGAGGTCGGCGGCGACGCGCGCGACGACCTCGGCCAGGTAGGCCGCGATCCGGCCGTCGTCCTGCGGGAGCGCGGCCATGGCGCACTCTCGCCGACCAGGCGGGCGATTGCCAGCGCGATGCTGCGCCGTCAGCCGCCGAGGTCCCAGCGCAGCGCGAGGCCGTCGAAGCCGAGGCGCACGTCGTCGACCCAGCCGCTGAAGCCGGTCCAGCCCGTCCCGTTGTTCTGGCCGATCTTGAGCTTCACCGTCTGCACGGTGGCATTCGGGTTCAGCGTCATGAAGCGGCTCAGCGTGCACGGCGCGCCCGCGCCGCACTCGCCGGCCGTGCCGACCCCCGCCAGGTGGGCGCGTGACGTCCACACCCTGCCGGCGCGGACGTTCCACCCCTGCCACGCGCCGCTGGTCGTCTTGCCGTTGGACGACGGCTCGAAGCTCAGCGTCGTGTAGCCGTTGCCGGTCCCGGTGACGTTCGCCCCGAGGACCTCCATCTGAAAGATGATGTCGCTGGTCGCGCCGGGCACGCCGTTGGACAGCGACGAGTAGCTCGCCGTCGTCAGGTCGGAGAGCTTGGGATGCGATCCGGTCGCGAACGCGGCCACCGAGCCCGCGGGCAGCGGCAGGTAGGCGACGACCGTCTTGCCCGTGCCCGCGGTGAAGCTCAGGGCGCTCGATCCGAGCGGCGAGGCGAGCGAGGGCGTGCCGAAGATCAGCGTGCCGTTCGGCGTCGTGTCGCCGCCGTCGCCGTTGGGCGCCAGCCGCCAGCCGCGCAGGGCGTCCACGAGCACGGTGCGCGGCGTGTCGGAGTCCAGGCCGTCGACGCCGTCGCGGCCGTTGGCGCCGTCCGCCCCGTCGCTGCCGTCCGCGCCGTCCTTGCCGTCGGCGCCGTCCTTGCCCGCGACGGGCTCGCGCGTGAGCAGGTACTGCACTCCGGGCGAGAGCCGGTTGAGCGAGATGACGCCCTCGTCGAGGTCGCGGTTCTGGATCGTGCCGTCTGCGATGTCGCGGCTCGTGATGAGCTTGGCGGCCGAGGCGGTGCCCGTCCCCACGACGAGCGCGGTGAGCACGCACGCGAGGATCGTCCTACGCATGAGCGGGGCTTTCGTGGGATGCGGCGGTGCTGGACACGGCCCCGGCATCGACCGCTCGTCGCCGAACATGAGCGGCGAACGGTCGCTCGCCACCGCTCGGCCTCGCCCGTTGGACGGATGTTCGGGACGACGGACGGCCGTGGGCCGGTCGCCCCGGCGATCCTCCCGGTCAGCGGGCCGAGGGAGAAGACGCGCGTGGCGCAATGGCCGAACGGGAAGGAACCCCCCGTCCACCCACCCACCAAGCCCCCGGAGCCCGTATGTCCACTCGCACCATCGCCATCGTCGCGTTCGTCATCGCCGTCATCGTCCTGATCCTGCTGCTGATGTGACGCCCGGCGCGGGCGCGCGCGCGCTCAGCGCGACGGCCAGTGCTGCGGCTCGCGCGGCGGCACGACGCGAAGCTGGGTGCGAGCGGCCCGCCGGCGCAGCAGCGGCTCGAGGCGCTCCCGCCGTGCCTGGCCGGCGGGCGTCACCCGCGAGTCCCGCTCCGATCGCCCCCGACGGTCGGACGGATACGGCATCCGCAGAGTATGCCGAAGGTCACTCCGTTTTGGGGTGCGTCGAGGGATGAGATTCGGCTCGGCTCAGCCGTCGCGATCGGGCCGGTCCGGATAGACGTCGTCGATCGTCGCCAGCGCCTCGTACGGCGCGGCGACGGCGTCGCGGATCCGCTCGGCGCCGCCCGCCAGGCGGTCGAGGATGGCCACGACGCCGACGATCTCGTGGCCCGCCTCGCGGACCGCCTCGATCGCCTGCAACGTCGATCCGCCGGTCGTCACGACGTCCTCGACGATCAGGCAGCGGTCGGCGGGATCGAGCAGCGGACCCTCGATGCGGCGCTGCAGCCCGTGGGCCTTGACGTCCTTGCGGACGAAGAACGCCTTGACGTCGGCGCCGCCCGCCAGCGCCGCGCACGCCGGCGCGTCGGCGCCCATCGTCAGGCCGCCGACGGCGGTCGCGTCCCACGCGCGCGCGCGCTCGGCGACCAGATCGGCGAGCGCGCCGAAGCCGGCCGGGCGCATCACCGCCCGCTTGGCGTCGACGTAGTACGACGCGGTGCGGCCGCTGGTCAGCACGACGTCCCCGATGACGAGCGCGTGGTCGCGCAACTCGTCGATCAGCCGTTCCCGCGCCCCCATTCGCCCGTACTCTATCCGCGTGCTCGAGGGGCTTCTGCGCACGGTGTCGCTCGTCGCCAGCGCGATCGTCGTCGTCTCGTTCGCGCTCTTCGCCCTCGACGAGACCCGCGAGGCGTCGGCGCGCTCGGCGCGCGAGGTCGCGGGCCTGGAGGCCACGCGCACGGCGGCGCCGACCCAGGCCGAGGAGCGCGCCCGCGAGCGCGCGCACTCGCCGGTGCGCGAGGCGATCGACGACGCCAACGACATCCTCGTGGCCCCGTTCGCGTTCGCCGAGCCCGCCGGCAGCGCGTGGGCCCAGCGGGGGCTCCCGGCCATCCTCGCGCTGGTCGTCTACGGCTTCGGCCTGTCGTTCCTGGCCCGGTTCAGCCGGGGCCGTCCTTGAGCGCCGCGGCCGAGCCGCGCTTCGGCACCGGCCCGGCGTTCGCGATGGGCGTCGAGGACGAGCTGCTGCTCGTCGACCCCGAGACCCACGCGCTCGTCCACGACGCGGTCGCCGTGCTCGAGCGCATGGACGTGCCCGCACCGGCGGGCACGGCCAAGCCCGACACCTACGCGGCGATGATCGAGCTCAACTCGCCGGTCTGCGCGCGCGCCGAGGAGGCCGTCATAGCGATCTCCGTCCTGCGCGAGCGCATCCGCGCGGCGGGCGGGACGGTGATCGGCGCGGGCATCCACCCGGACGGCGAGCTGTTCGACGTCACCCACTTCCCGGCCGATCGCTACCGCGTGCTCGCCGACCAGCTGCGCGGGCTGCTGCGTCGCACGCCGACCGGCGCGCTGCACGTGCATGTCGGGATGCCCGACGCCGCGTCGGCGATCCGCTCGTTCAACGGCCTGCGCGAGCACCTGCCGGTGCTCGGCGCGCTGGCCGCGAACTCGCCGTTCTGGCACGGGCGCGACTCGGGCCTGGCGAGCGCGCGGTCCGTGCTCTTCCGCGGCTACCGCAGCGCCGAGATCCCGCGCGCCTTCTCGAGCTACGAGGACTACGCCGAGACGATCGACGCGATCCTCGCCGCGGGCGGCCACGACGACCAGACGTTCCTGTGGTGGGACGCCCGCCCGCACCCGGCGCTCGGGACGGTCGAGGTCCGCGCCATGGACGCGCAGTCCTCGCTGGGCACGGTCGCCGGCCTGGCCGCGCTCGTCCACGCCCTCGCCCGCCGCGAGGCGACGCGGACGGGCCCGTGGATGGGGCGCGAGGCGCTCGTCGAGGCGAGCTTCGCCGCCCATCGCGACGGCCTCGATTCGCGCCTGCCGCTCGACGGCGCGCTGCGCCCGGCGCGCGACGTGATCCGCGCGACGCTCGACGTCGCCCGCCCCCACGCGCGCGACCTGGGCACGGAGGACGCGCTCGAGGAGGTCGAGCGGATCCTCACCGACGGCAACGGCGCCGACCGCCAGCGCGCCGCGAACGCGCGCGGCGGCATGCGCGCCCTGCTCGCGCTGCTCGTCGACGAGGCGGCGCGACCCTACGGGTAGACGTCGACACGGTCGCCGCCCTGCAGCCAGTTGTAGATCGAGATCGCGTCCGGGATCGGCACGCGCAGGCATCCGTGGCTGGCCGGGCCGGTGGGCACCGACGCGTAGCCGTGGATCGCGTAGCCGCGGATGAAGTAGCTCGAGTAGAACATCGCCTTCGCGTTGTAGCCCGGCGTCTTCATGTAGACGCGGAAGCTGCCCCGGATCGTCGGCGTCCCCGGCGCGCCCGAGCTCGTCGGGTAGATGCGCTCGACCTTCGAGCCCCGGATCAGCGCGATGACCTGGCGTGAGAGGTCCGCCTCGACGTGCTTGCCGTGGCCCGGGAAGCGCACGCGGAACTGGCCGCCGCCCCTGCCGAGGCGCTTGAAGACGCCCCCGCTGGCGATCGTCGTGCGCGACATCCCGGTCACCTTGCGAAAGGCGAGCACGGCGCGCGCGGTGCGGGCGTCGTACAGGCCGGCCTTGCCGACGACGTAGCCGCGCGAGGCGAGCTGGCTCTGCAGCAGCCGCACGAGCGGTCCGCGCGAGCCGGGCCTCGCGCTCGGCGAGACGATCCGCACGCGCACGGGCTTGGCGACGAGCGTCGGCGCCTGCGGCGTGGCGATGTGGGAGGCGCGCACGAGCATGCGCCCGGGCTTGCCCGACGTGAAGGGCACGAGCGCGAAGCCCGAGCGCCCGGTGCTCGACGGCTGCAGCGTCACCGGCACGGCCGAGAGCCGCTTGCCGCCGCGGTAGAAGCGCACCGTGGCGACCTGGCCGGCGACGTACGGGGTCATCACGACCCGCACGCGCCAGGTCTGGCGGGTCAGCGCCGAAGCGCGTCCGCCGCCGCGATTGACCTGCTCGGTGGTGAGGCTGAGCTTCGGGGTCGCGGAGGGCGCCTGCGCGCTCGCGACGGCGGGCACGGCGAGGGCGAGAACGCCGGCCGTGATGAGTGTGGGGAGGATCGACCGGCGCATCATTGCGCGCGGCAATGTACCCGGAAGTGGACCGGTCTACGCCGCGGGCGCGGGCGCGGGTGTGCGCGCGCCCGGCGTCCACACCCGCTGCACGGCGAGCGCGCCCAGCGCGATGACGGCCAGGGCGAGCACGATGAGCACCGCGATCTCCCACGTCCAGTCCTGGGTGGCCCCGAACGCGACGGAGTTGTTCAGGCAGTGCAGGGCGATGCACGGATAGAGCGATCCGCTGCGGTGGTAGAGCACGCACAGCGCGAACCCGAAGAAGGCGAGCGGCACCAGGAAGGCCGGGTCCGACGAGCCCGTGTGGATCGCCCCGAAGACGAGCCCGGTGAGGATCGCCGCCGGCCACACGCCGCGCCAGTTGCGCAGCGCGGTGAAGAAGAAGCCGCGGAAGAAGAACTCCTCGGCGACCGGTGCGACGACGCAGACCAGGAAGGCGACGGCGACGAGCGCGAGCGTGCTGTCCTCGACGCCGAGCTCCTGGGGCAGCTGGTCGTCATCGGGCGACAGGCCGAGGATCGCCACGAAGGCCGCCGTGAACAGCCAGAAGGAGACCCAGGTCAGCGCCATCAGCCCGATCGCGCGGCCGATGCGCGTCGGGCGCAGGCCGAAGTGCGAGGGCCGCGGCGGCACGACCATGCGCGCGTAGAGCAGCGCGGCGCCGATCAGGCACAGGTCCTGCCAGATCGTCCCGATGATGCTCACGACCGGCGGCGGGTCCTCGATGCTCGCCCCGCCCACCGTCGCCGCGATGACCCCGATGATCAGCGCCCCGAGCAGCGCCCCGGCGAAGCCGGTCACGAGCGCGGCGACGGACATCCACGGCTTCCACGGCGGCGGGCGGCGCGGCTCGATGCCCGCCGGCAGCTCGGGCGCGCTCAGGAAGTTGTCGGGCGGCGTGGACAACGCGGGTCCCTCAGGGTACGGGGCGCGGGTCGCGGGCGAGCAGGCCCTCGAGCGTCGGGATCGCGCGCACGCCGGGCGGGGCCTGCGCCCCGTCGCGCGCGACGAGCACGGGCGTGATCCCGGCGGCGCGCGCGCCCTCGACGTCGGCCTCGACGTCGTCGCCGACGTGCTGCGCGTCGCGCGCGGGCACGCCGGCGAGCGCGAGCGCGTGGTCGAAGATCCGCCGGTCGGGCTTGGCCGCCCCGAACTCGGCCGACGTCACGACGGCGTCGACGAGCGCGTCGAGGCCGGTCCGGGCCAGCACGCCGTGCAGCGAGACGTCCCAGTTGCTGACGACGACGATCGCGCGTGCCGCGCTCGCGCAGGACCTCGAGCACGCGCGGCACCTCCGGGTAGGGGCGGAAGCGCAGCGCGGCGAGCATCGCCGCCTGGACCTCGTCGTCGCCCAGCGCCAGACGCAGGTGGTCGCGCAGGATGGCCGCGCAGCGCCGGCGCAGGTCGGCGAGCCCGGCCTCGTCGCGCGCGTCGTCGTGGTGGGCGCGGTAGTAGGCCATCTCGGCGAGCATCGCCTCGCGCGCCTGTGCCTCGCTGACCGTCACCCCGCGCGCCGCGAGCTCGCGCACGAGATGCGGCCACGGGCGCTCGAGCTCGACGAGCGTCCCCAGGGCATCGGCGAGCAGGGCTCGCGCGCTCACGCGAACCAGTGCCAGGTCGAGACCACGGCCGACGCGGCGGCCAGCCCGACCGCCGACGGGACGAGGACCGACAGGCGGCGCGCCCGCCCGCCCTCCGACAGCCACGCTCCGAGCCACATGAACAGGGGGAACAGGACGGCGAGGAAGCGTGGCAGCGACATGAGCGGCTGCGGCCCGACCGGGAACGACAGCGGCAGGGCCAGCGCGCAGAGCACATAGGCGCCGTAGGCGGCCGGCAGCCGCCGCACGACGCCCACCACCGCCGGGACCGCGAGCAGCAGGAACACGAACAGGACGACATCCGCGCGCGCGGCCGGCTCGCCGAGGTGGTGCAGCCCGTCCCACGCCGCCGCGACGCCGTGCGCCACCCCGACGAACGGCGCGGCGAACTCCCGGTGCCAGGTCTCCTGGGCGTGCAGCGGGGAGAGCGGGTCGCCGCCGCCCGCGGCCAGCGACGCCGCGAAGGCCAGCGGGCCGAGCGGGACGAGCGCGAGCCACGCCGCGTCGCCGAGCCGCAGGCGCCCGAACGGCCGCTCGCGCTCCTGGGCGAGCCACATCAGGGCCAGCGGAACGAGCAGCAGCACGCCGGCGCTGCGCGTCCCGGCGGCGAGCGCGCCCGCCGTCCCCGCCCACGCCCAGCGCCCGGTGCGCGCGGCGTACACGCAGCCGACGGACAGGGCGAGGTACAGCGCCTCGCTGTAGCACGGCCGAGAAGAAGACCGCGCCCGGGAAGAGCGCGAGCGCCCACACCGCCGGCCCGGCCGCGCGCGGCCCGAGCTCGAGCGCCGTCAGGCGGTGCAGGAGGACGATGGCGACGGCGAAGCACGCGAGCGAGACGAGCGCGCCGGCGATCACGGGCGAGCCGACCACGACGCCGCCCGCGCGCACGAGCAGCGGGTAGAGCGGGAAGAAGGCGGCGCGCCGGACGTCGTCGGCCGGATAGCCGTCGTTGGCGATCGCCAGGTACCAGACGCTGTCCCAGTGCGCCAGGGGAGCGGCGAGCGCGTCGCCGGTCGCCCCGAACGGCCGCGTCACCGCCGCCGGGTCGAAGATCGACGCGCGCGCGGACAGGCCCGACAGCGCCGCCGCGCCGGCGCCGGCGATCCAGACGATCAGCCGCGATGCCCACAGCGCATGCCACGCCGCCGCGGCGCTCGCCGCCTCGCCCGTGCGCGAGCGCGCAGGCGCGCGCGCCTCGGTGCGGTCCCAGACCGTCGCCGCTTGGGTAGCGTGCCGCCGCATGCCGGACCTCATCCTGCCAGCCACTCTGATCGCGGAGCGCTACCGGGACGAGGCCTGGGCCGTCATCACCATCGTGCTCGCGGTGCTCGCGGCGGCGCTCGTCGGGCGCGCCCTGTCCGGACGGGCGCGCAAGCTCGCCGCGGCGGTCACCGGCGGCGAGCTCAGCCCGGTGGTCGACACCCGCCTGACCTTCCTGCGGCGCATGGCGCAGGCGGCGATCATCGTCATCGGGATCGCCATCGCGCTCGCGCAGGTGTCCGAGCTGAACGAGCTGGCCAGCACGGTGCTCGCCTCGAGCGCGATCGCCGCGGCCGTCATCGGGTTCGCCGCGCGCCAGGTGCTGGCCAACGCGATCGCCGGCATCGTGCTCGCCGTCACCCAGCCGCTGCGGATCGGCGACCTCGTGACCTTCGAGGAGCAGACAGGCACCGTCGAGGACGTCTCGCTGACCTACACGTGGGTGCGCATGGGCTCCGAGGCGCGACTGATCATCCCCAACGAGCGGCTCGCGAGCGGCATCCTGCGCAACGACTCGATCCGCTCGCCGACCGTCGCGCTCGAGGTCTCGATCTGGCTCGCCCCGGACGCCGACGAGACCCGCGCGCTGGAGGTGCTGGGCGAGCTCGAGGACGCGCGCTCGGCGACGATCGCCGAGGTCACCGAGACCGGCGTCAGGGTCGCCGTCGCCGGGCCGCCGGTGCCGCCCGCGCAGCGCCTGCCGCGCGAGGCGGAGCTGCGCCGCGCAGCCCTCGCGGCCCTGCGTGCGGAGGGCATCCCGCGCGCCGGCGCGGGGTAGCACGACCGCTGCCAGGGGCAGGGGAACGCACGCGCCGCGGCGAACCCTTCTCTACCCTGGTTCACCTCCATGTCGCGTAGAGAGCGCCAGCGACGGCGCCACCGCAGCCGCGGCGGGGCGCACCGAGTCGTCTTCTCCCTTCTGGGACTCGCCGCCGCCACCATCGTGCTGGCGGTCGCCGGCGTGGTCATCTGGGTCGTCACGGTCGCCAACACGGCGCCCGAGCTCAACACGGGCCAGCCGCTGCAGATCGGCGCGACCTCGCGCGTGTACGCGGCCGACGGGACGCGCCTGGGCTTCATCCAGGCCGACATCCTGCGCACGCCGGTGTCGTCCACGGCGATCCCGCAGAACGTCAAGGACGCCACCGTGGCCGTCGAGGACCGCCGCTTCTTCCAGCACCAGGGCGTCGACTTCGAGGGCATCGTCCGCGCCGGCGTCAACAACCTCGAGAACCGCCGCGAGATCCAGGGCGGCTCGACGCTGACCATGCAGCTCGTCCGCAACCTCTACACGGGCGAGCGCGAGCGATCGCTGAAGCGCAAGATCCGCGAGGCCAAGCAGGCCGAGGACCTCGAGAACCTGCACCCCGGGGTCGAGGGTAAGAAGTGGATCCTCACGAAGTACCTCAACAGCGTCCCCTACGGCACCGTCGGCGGCCAGACCGCGGTCGGCATCCAGGCGGCGGCGCGGATCTTCTTCGACAAGCCCGCCGAGCGGCTGACGCTGCGCGAGTCGGCGCTGCTCGCCGGCCTCCCCCAGGCGCCGTCGCAGTACAACCCGTTCCTGAACCGCGACGGCGCGCTGCGGCGGCGCAACGCCGTGCTGCAGCGGATGGCCGACCAGGGCTACATCTCCCAGGAGACGGCGGCGCGCACGCAGGAGATGGGCCTCGGCGTCAAGCGCAATCGCTACTACACGTCGCGCCGCGAGGGCTACTTCTTCGACTACGTCCGCCAGGAGCTGATCGAGCGCTACGGCGTCGAGACCGTCCGCCGCGGCGGCCTGCGGATCGACACGACGATCGACCTGCGGCTGCAGAAGCTGGCCCGCAAGTCGATGGACGGCCAGCTCGGCGCGCCCGACCGCTCGGCGGCGATCGTCACGATCGACCCGCGCACCGGCTACATCAAGGCGATGGCGTCCTCGTCGCGCTACGGCGACTCGAAGTTCAACCTGGCCGCCCAAGGCCACCGGCAGGCGGGCTCGACGTTCAAGGTCATGGTCCTGATGGCCGCGCTGCGGCGCGGGATCAACCCGGCCACGACGTCGTACACGTCCAAGCCGCTGGGCAAGGGCTGGCTGCCCGCGGCGCCGGACTACTCGGTCAAGACGTACTCCAACGACTACCCGGGCCGGATGAACCTCGTCCGCGCGACGCTGCGCTCCGACAACTCGATCTACGCCCAGCTCGACGCCGACGTCGGGCCCGAGGCGGTCCGCCAGACCGCGTACGACATGGGCATCAAGACGCGTCTGAACGCCTACCCGGCCGAGGGCCTGGGCGGCCTGACGCGCGGCGTCTCGCCGCTCGAGATGGCCAACGCCTACGCGACGCTCGCCTCGGGCGGCTGGCGCCACCGCCCGCTCGCCATCAAGAAGGTCCGCTTCCCCGACGGCAAGACCGACAACCTCGGCAAGCCGCGCAAGCACCGCGCCTTCTCGGACGGCGTCACCTACGAGGCCACGAAGATCCTCAAGCAGAACGTCACGAGCGGCACGGGCCGCCCGAACGCCACCGTCATCGGCTGCCCGGCGGCCGGCAAGACGGGCACGACGGACGCCTACACCGACGCCTGGTTCGTCGGCTACACGCCGCGCCTGTCGACCTCGGTGTGGCTCGGCCACGCGACCTCGCGCCTCGAGATGCCGGGCGTCACCGGCGGCACGATCCCGGCCAAGATCTGGGGCCAGTACATGAAGGAGGCCCGCGGCTCGTACTGCGGCGACTTCAAGCAGCCCAAGACGGCGTTCAACGCGCAGCCGTTCCGCGGCCGCTACTCCGGCGGCGGGGGCGGTGGCTCGTCGGACCCGAGCGCCTTCGGGTCGACGCCCGGCGCCACCGCGACGCCCCCCGACGGCGGCGAGGCGAACGGTGGTGGCGGTCGCAACGGCGGTGGCGGCAACGGTGGTGGCGGCAACGGTGGTGGTGGCGGCGGCGACACGGGCGGCGGGGGCGGCTCGCCGGCGCCCGGCACGGGCGGTGCGAGCTTCCCGCCGGGCGACTACGAATCGGCTCCACCAGGCTGATTCCGGGCCGCTGCGAGGGGGCCGAAGGCAGCCGACCCCCTGCTAGCCTGCGCAGGGCATGCCCAAGGAAGAGAAAGTCGAGTTCGAGGGCGAGGTCGTCGAGGCCCTCCCCAACGCGATGTTCCGCGTGAAGCTCGACAACGATCACGTGGTCCTCGGCCACGTCGCCGGCAAGATGCGCCGCTTCCGCATCCGCATCCTGCCCGGTGACCGCGTGCGCGTCGAGCTGTCGCCCTACGACCTCGACCGCGCCCGCATCGTCTACCGCCACCGGTAGTGGTTCCGCACGCCGGTCGGTGCGTCGTCCACGCGGCCGGCGGCGAGCTGTCGCTCATCGCGGTCTTCGAGGACCTCCTCGAGCGCCGGTCCGACCGCATCGTGCGCTGGCTGGGCGACGACGCCGCGGTCGTCCGCGCGCGGCCCGTGCAGGTCACGAGCATCGACGCGATGGTCGACGGCGTGCACTTCTCGCTGGACCATCCGCGCGTCACGCCGGCCGACGCCGGCCACCGCGCGATGGCGGCGGCGCTGTCCGACCTCGCCGCGATGGGCGCCGACCCGGGCGAGGCATACGTGACCCTCGGCGTGCCCGAGGGCTTCGGTGCCCAGCGCGTCGTCGACGTCGTGCGCGCGATGGAGGCGCTCGCCGCGCGCACCGGCACGACGATCGCCGGTGGCGACCTCGTCCGCGCGCCCGCGCTGACGATCGACGTCGCCGTCGTCGGCTGGGCCGACCACGAGGACGACCTCGTCGGCCGCGACGGCGCGCGCGAGGGCGACCGCGTCGGGGTGACCGGGGCGCTCGGGGCGAGCGCCGCCGGCCTCGCCGTGCTCGAGGGGCGCGCCGCCGGGCCCGACGCGCTCGTCGAGGCCCACCTGCGCCCGCTGCCGCGCCTGGACGCCGGGCGCGCGCTCGCGCGCGCCGGGGCGCACGCCATGATCGACCTGTCCGACGGCATCGCCACCGACGCGGGCCACATCGCACGCCGCAGCGGCGTGCGCATCGAGATCGAGCTCGAGGCGCTGCCCCTGGCCCCCGGCGTCGCCGAGGTGGCCGCCGCGCTGGGGATGGAGGGCTGGGAGCTCGCCGCCACGGGCGGCGAGGACTACGAGCTGTGCGCCTGCCTGGCACCAGGGGACGCCGACAGGGCGCCGGACGTCACCTGGGTGGGGAAGGTCGTCGCCGGCCCTGCCGGCGTGGCGTTCAGCTGCGCGGGGGCGCCGCGCCGTCTCGCCGGATTCGAGCACCGGGTCGGCTGACCGCGGACGTGGGCGCGATGGCCCTCCGCGTGCCCGGGTGGCGCAGGAGCGCGACCGCCACGGCCTCGGCGTCGATGGTGTAGGCGCTGCGCTCGATGCGCTGCTTGATGTCGGTGATGTGCATGGCTCGCATTGACGGGTCGGTGGGGGGAGGGATCAGGCCCGGGGGGCGCCCGTCTCTGTGCCCATCTATCGGGATGACCCAACGCTCCTCTTGAGAGCTGTGGACGTCTGTCCGGCACACATCGCACGTAGCGTAGCCCTGCACGCGACGAACGGTCGCATCGGCGCGACGAGGGGGTGGTGAGCGGTGAGCGGTGGGGCCTACCGGCGCAAAGCCGACTCGGTGCCGCCGAGCGACCCCGGGCCCGCGTAGGTCAGCGGCCCGCGGACGGTGATCCTCGGCTCGGCGTCGGCCGTCGGCGGCGGGCGCGTGCGCCAGGCGAGCACGACGGCGGCGGCCATGCAGCCGACGACGAGGCTCCAGAACAGCCACGCCAGCGGCGGGATGTGGCCGCCGGCGACGAGCAGCAGCAGCGACCACGCGTAGTCCAGCGGGCCGAAGCCGAACTGGCCGGCGAGGACGAGGGCGCCGATCGCGAAGGGCAGCAGCGACCCGCCGACGAGGAGCAGGGCGAGCGAGCGCCGCAGGCGCACGCCGGGCGCGGCGATGACGAGCCACAGGTGCGCGGCCGGGACCATGAAGGCCGCGGCGAACGGGTTGACGACCCACAGCGCCACGGCGAGCGCGCACCAGGCGAGCAGCAGCGCCGCGCCCGCCCCCGCGCCGTCCAGGCCGCGGCGCCCCCCGACGAGGCGCAGGATGTACGGGCGCCCGACGACCGCGAGCACCATCACCAGCCCGGCGGCGATCAGCGCGGCCCGGCCCGTGGCGTCGATCGGGATCGCGCCCGCGGGCACCGGGTCCGGCGGCGTGGCGACGAGCAGGCCGGTGAGCCCGAGGACGGTGACGAACGCGGAGGCGAGCACGAACGGCGCGGCCGCGGCGGCGATCCACCCGAGCCACGGGCTGACCGCCTCGTGGCGCCGGCGCACGCGCGCGAAGCCGTCGATCGTGACCACGACGGGCGCGAGCAGCAGTGCGCCGATGAGCAGCCGCACCGCCCACGCGGGGAGCACCTTGCGCAGGGTGACGACGTCGCGCGTCGGCGCGGCGTTCAGGTCGGGGCCCTCGTCGAGGGCGACGATGCTGCGCAGCGCCGCGCGCCCGAAGGCCTCGAGCCGGCCCGAGGGGACCGTCGCCGAGGCGGACGGCGGGCGCTCGCCGGAGGCGGACATGAGCACCGCCGGCAGCCCAGCGTCGACGAGCGGGCCCTGCTCGCCCACCGTGCCCGGAAAGGCGAGGCGGGTCCACTGCGTCACGACGCCGGGCGAGCCTGCGCCCGTCCCGGCCTCGGCGCGGATCGCCGCCTCGACCGTGCGCCGCATGGCCAGCGGCCCGAGCTGCGAGCCGTCCGACCAGCTCACGCCGAAGGGGCGGCGCAGCTCGCCGCCGCCCATGTCGCCGAGCACGAGCACGGCGTCGACCGGCCCGGTCAGCCGGCGGGCGAGGTCGCGCGCGCCCGCCGCGCCGCCGCTGCCGCCGCTCGTGGAGACGAACGTCACCGTGCGCCGCAGGCGCCCGCCCGCGACGACGCGAGCCAGCTCGAGCAGCGCCGCCGTCCCCGACAGCTCGGCCCGCGCGCCGCGCCGGGCGGCGTCGCGGTGGGCCACGACGACGATCCCGGGACCGGGCCGGCCGACCTGGCGGGCGATCACCGTGGTCAGGCGCCGCTCGCCGTCGATCGTCTCGCCGTCGAAGCTCGGCGTGCTGACCGCGTAGGCCGACGCCATCCCGCGGAAGCTCTCGGCGATCCGTGCCGCGAGCGCGACGTCGGCGCCGTCGCCGGCGCGGCGGGCGGGGAAGGCGGCGCTCAGCGCGCGCAGCTCGCGCTGCATGCGCTGCGCGGAGACGGCGTCCGGGGCCAGCGTCGTGGTGACGGGCGCCGGGCGGTCCTGCAGCGAGAAGGCACAGACGATGACGGCCAGCAGGACGGGGACCAGCGCCGCCCGGTAGATGCGCGCATCGAGCATCGAAGGAGGCAAGGGTAGCTGCGCGTACCCTTGTCTTGGAGAACACCGGATGCTCGACCGTCCCCCACGCATCCTGCTCGTCGACGACGAGCAGTCGATCCAGACCCTGCTCAGCTACCCACTGCGCAAGGACGGGTACGAGGTCGTGCAGGCCGTGGACGGCCGCGAGGCGCTGGCGCGCTTCGGCGAGACGAGCTTCGACCTCGTCGTCCTCGACGTGATGATGCCCCGCCTCGACGGGCTCGAGGTGTGCCGGCGCATGCGCGCGCGCAGCTCGGTGCCGATCATCATGCTCACCGCCAAGTCGGAGGAGATCGACAAGGTGCTCGGCCTCGAGCTCGGCGCCGACGACTACATCACCAAGCCCTTCTCGCTGCGCGAGTTCCGCAGCCGCGTGAAGGCGGCGCTGCGCCGCGGCGGCATGGCCCGCCGCGAGCCGGTCAACGACGAGGAGCCGCTCGAGGTCCGCGACCTGCGGGTCGACTTCGCCAAGCGCAGCGTGCGCGTGCGCGGCGAGGAGGTCCAGACGACCTACGTCGAGTTCGAGATCCTCAACGCGCTGGCCACGAGCCCCGGCCGCGTGTGGACGCGCGACATGCTGCTGACCCGCATCTGGGGCGACAGCGCGTTCCGCGACCCACGCACGATCGACGTCCACATCCGTCACCTGCGCGAGAAGCTCGAGCTCGACGCGAAGGATCCGGAGTACCTCTTCACCGTGCGCGGGGTCGGCTACCGCTTCCGCGACACGGTGGACTGATCGCGCGGGAGCGCGCCGTTGCGGTCGCTGACCCTTCGCCTCGCCCTCCCGTTCTGCGCGATCCTGCTCGCGGCGATCGCCGCGGTGTACCTCGCCGTCGCGCCGTCGCTCGAGTCCGGCCTGCGCGACCAGCGGCTGGACACGCTGGCGCGCGCCGCGCAGCGCTTCAGCCCGCCGATCCGCCGCGCGCTGGACACCGCGGCCGACGTCGCCGTGCTCGACAACCGCGTCCGCCAGGCCGCCGACTTCAGCGGCGCGCGGGTCACGCTGCTGGGCGTCACGCGCACCGACCGAGGACCGCGCCTGGACGTGCGCTCCGACTCGACCGCCCAGGTCGACATCGGCGACCTGCGCTTCGCCGTCGCGCAGCGCGCCGCCATGTCCGGGCGGATCGAGCGCGGCACCGAGCTCGGCGACGCCGGCCGCGTGGCGGAGGCCGCCCTGCCGCTGCGCCTGCGCCCGCCCGGCTCGGCGCGCGCCGGCATCTACTACGTCGCCGTCTTCTCCCAGCCGCTGCAGGACATCCGCGCGGGCGTGAGCCTGATCCGCGACCGGATCCTCGTCGCCGGCGGGATCGCCCTGGCCTTCGCGATCATCGCCGGCTGGCTCGTGGCCAGCTCGGTGTCGCGGCGCGTGCGGCGCATGGAGCGCGCGGCGGCGCGGGTCGCGCACGGCGACTTCGGGGCGACCTTCGAGCGCGGCGCCTCCGACGAGCTCGGTCGCCTGGCCGAGACGCTCGACCGCATGCAGCGCCAGCTCGCCGAGCTCGAGGTCGCGCGCAGCCGCTTCATCGCCACCGCGTCGCACGAGCTGCGCACGCCGCTGTTCTCGATCGGCGGCTTCCTCGAGCTGCTGGCCGACGAGGAGCTCGACGAGGAGACGCGCGCGATGTTCATCCACCAGCTGCGCGAGCAGGTCGACCGGCTCGGCCGGCTGGCCACCGACCTGCTCGACCTCTCGCGCCTGGAGGCCGGCTCGGTCGAGCTGCGCCCGGAGCGCGCCGACGTCGCCGAGGTCGCGCGAGACGTCGCCGCCGAGTTCGCGCCGGCGCTCGCCGCGCACGGCTCGCGGCTGGAGCTGCGCCTCGACCAGCCTGGCGTCGAGGCGGTCTGCGACCCGGAGCGGGTCGCCCAGATCATGCGTATCCTCATCGACAACGCGCTGAGCCACACGCCGGAGGGCACCGACGTCCTCGTCGCGGCCGACGGGTACGACGGTCGTGTGCGTCTCTCCGTCACCGACTCCGGAACCGGGATCAGCGCCGCCGCCATGTCGCGCATCTTCGAGCCGTTCTTCACATCGGACGACGTCCAGGGCTCGGGCCTCGGGCTCGCCATCGCCCACGAGCTGGCCGAGCGTATGGCCGGCCGGCTGACCGCCGAGAGCAGCCCCGGCCGCACGACCTTCGCCCTGGAGCTGCCGCGATGAGGTCGCGCCTCGCAGCGTCCGCGCTGGCGGCCGCCGCCCTGGCGGCGGGCTGCGGCGGCGGGGGTGGCGGCGACGACACGCCGGCGAGCACCCAGACGACGCGCGTCGAGGTCCTCCAGGACGCGCCGACGCCGAGCGGCGGCACGCGCTTCGATCCGGCCGGCATCTACCGCCGCGAGTCGCCCGGCGTGGTGACGATCGTCGCCGGCGGGCTGCAGGCCAACGGCGGCGGGGGCGGCCTGGGCTCGGGCTTCGTCATCTCCGGCGGCGGCGAGGTGGCCACCAACGCCCACGTGGTGACGAGCGGCGAGGGCGCGGCGATCCGCAAGGCCCAGGAGGTCTACGTCCGCTTCCAGGACGGCAACCAGGTGTCGGCGAAGATCGTCGGCTTCGACCCGTTCTCCGACGTCGCGCTGCTGAAGGTCGACCCCAAGGGCCTGACGCTGCGCCCGCTGCCGCTCGGCTCGGCGCGCGACCTCGTCGTCGGCTCGCCGGTGGCGGCCATCGGCAGCCCGTTCGGCGAGGAGCAGTCGCTGTCGATCGGCGTCATCTCCGCGCTCGACCGCGCGATCCAGTCGCTCACCGGCTTCGACACGACCGGCGCGATCCAGACCGACGCGGCCATCAACCAGGGCAACTCGGGCGGCCCGCTGCTCGACGCGCGCGGCCGCGTGCTCGGCATCAACGCCCAGATCCAGACGACGACCGGCGAGGGCAGCGGCGTCGGCTTCGCCGTCTCGGTCGACACCGTGAAGCGCTCGCTGGATCAGCTGCGCCGCACCGGCGAGGTCCGTTACGCCTACTTCGGCGTCTCGACGACGCCCGTCTACCCGCAGCTCGCCGACGAGTTCGACATCCCCGTCGACCACGGCGCGTGGGTGCAGGAGGTCACGCCCGGCGGCCCGGCCGAGAAGGCCGGCCTGAAGGGCGGCGATTCCCAGGCGCGCTTCCAGGACCGCACGTACCGGGTCGGAGGCGACGTGATCGTCTCCGTCGCGGGCGCGCGGCTGCGCGACGACAGCGACCTCGCGGAGGCGATCAGCAAGCTCCCGCCCGGGCGCCGCGTGCGCGTCGAGATCATCCGCGACGGCGAGCGCAAGACCCTCCAGGTGCGCCTCGGCGAGCGGCCGCTGGACGCTCCTCGCGCCGGATAGCGGCCGACGCGAGTACATTGCCCCGTCGTGCTGCAGCCAGTCGCCGTCGGCGCCAAGACCCTGGCGGACTACACGCACCTCGTCGGCCGTGATCTGGTCGAGGAGATCAGGGTCCTGGCCGAGCCGCTGAAGGGGACCCGCGTCGTCCACATCTCTGCGACCGCGTTCGGCGGCGGCGTGAGCGAGATCCTCTACACGCTCGTCCCGCTCATGAAGGACGTCGGCCTGGAGGCCGAGTGGCAGGTCATCTACGGTCGCGAGGAGTTCTTCAACGCGACCAAGCTGATGCACAACGCGTTGCAGGGCGCGCCCGACGACCTGACCGACGAGCAGTGGGACACGTGGCGCAGCTACAACGAGATGAACGCGCGCGAGCTCGTCGGCGGCTGGGACGTGTGCCTCGTGCACGATCCGCAGCCCGCCGCGCTCTACCAGCTCGTGCCCGAGAAGGCCCGGGGCTGGCTGTGGCGCTGCCACATCGACATGTCGAGCCCCAATCCGAGCACGATCGCGCGGCTGCTGCCGTACATCGCCGACTACCCGCAGGCGCTGTTCCACACGGCGAGCTACGTGCCCGACGGGATGAACGGCAACGTCAACATCGTCCCGCCGGCGATCGACCCGCTCGCGCCCAAGAACATGGCGCTGTCGCCGGAGGACGCCGCCTACGTCTGCCAGCAGTTCGGGATCGACGTCGACCGCCCGATGATGGCCCAGGTCTCGCGCTTCGATCCGTGGAAGGATCCGCTCGGGGTCATCGACGCCTACCGGCTGGTCAAGGAGAAGTTCCCGTCCGTGCAGCTCGCGCTCGTCGGGTCGATGGCCTCCGACGACCCCGAGGGCTGGGACTACTTCAACGCGACCGTCGCCCACGCCGACGGCGACCCGGACATCCACATCCTCAACAACTTCAACAACGTCGGCTCGATCGAGGTCAACGCCTTCCAGTCGCAGGCCGACGTCCTCATCCAGAAGTCGACGCGCGAGGGCTTCGGCCTGACCGTGACCGAGGCGATCTGGAAGGGCCGCCCGTTCATCGGCGGCAACGTCGGCGGCATCCCGCTGCAGATCGAGAACGGGGTGAGCGGGTACCTCGTCGACAGCGTGGACGCCTGTGCCGCCCGGACGCTCGACATCCTCAACGACCCTGCGCTGGGCAAGGCGCTCGGGCGCCGCGGCAAGGAGCACGTGCGCAAGCACTTCCTGACGCCGCGCTACCTGCGCGACTACCTGCGCATCTTCACGGAGCTGCTGGAGGCGCGATGAGCGACAGCCAGAAGCCGCTGGTGCTGGTCTCCAACCGCGGGCCGGTCTCCTTCCAGGAGGACGGCTCGGTCAAGCGCGGCACGGGCGGCCTGGTGACCGCGCTGACCGGGCTGGCCTCCCACCGCGACGCGGTCTGGATCGCCAGCGCACTGACCGAGGGCGACGTCGAGAAGGCCAAGGAGGAGGGCGACAAGCCGTTCACCGTGCGCTCGCCCGCCGGCGGCGAGTACCAGGTGCGCCTCGTGGCCTCCGACCCCGAGGCCTACGACCGCTTCTACAGCGTCTTCGCCAACCCGATGCTGTGGTTCATCCAGCACTACCTGTGGGACCTCAGCAATGCGCCGGACATCCGCCGCAACGAGATCGAGGCCTTCGAGTACGGCTACAACGTCGTCAACGAGGACCTCGCCCACGCCGTCATCGAGGAGATCGAGGACGTCGACGAGCCGATGGTGATGGTCCACGACTACCACCTCTACACGCTCCCGGGGCTCGTCCGCCGCGCGCGTCCCGACGTCTTCCTGCACCACTTCATCCACATCCCGTGGACGCAGTCCGACGCCTGGCGCGTGCTCCCGCGCCGCATCCGCGAGGAGATCTACACGGGGCTGCTGGCCAACGACATCATCGGGTTCCACACCTCCTCCTACAGGCGCAACTTCCTGCAGTGCTGCCGCGACCTGATGGACCTGGAGGTCGACTTCGAGTCCGGCGTCGTCCACTTCGGCGACCGCGAGGTGTGGGTGCGCAGCTATCCGCTCCCGATCGACCAGCAGGCGATCCAGGGGCTCGCGGACACCGACGGCGTGCGCGAGCAGGAGCACGAGCTCCTGCGCCGCCGGCGCGAGCACCTCGTGCTGCGCGTCGACCGCGCCGACCTCTCCAAGAACGTGCTGCGCGGCTTCAGCGCGTTCGACATGTTCCTCGAGCAGCACCCCGAGTTCAGCGAGAAGGTGACGTTCATCGCCCAGCTCATGCCGTCGCGGACCGACGTCGCGGAGTACGCGGAGTACCTCGAGCGCATCGAGGCGCTCGTGGCGGTCGTCAACCACCGCCACGGCACGCCCGATTGGATGCCGATCAACCTCAAGCTGCGCGACGACCTCGAGGAGGCGGTCGCCTCCTACAAGCACTACGACGTCCTGCTCGTCAACGCGATGTTCGACGGGATGAACCTCGTGGCCAAGGAGGGTCCGATGGTCAACGAGCGCGCCGGGGTCTCGATCCTGTCGGAGAACACGGGCGCGCACGAGGAGCTCGGCGAGTACGCCCTGTCGGTCAACCCGTTCGACATCCAGGAGCTCGCCGACTCCATCCACGCCGCGCTGACCATGGACCAGGGCGAGCGCGAGCGCCGGCTGACCGGGCTCAAGGAGATCGTCACCGCGCGCGACCCGGGCGACTGGATCGACGAGCAGCTCTCCGACGTCCGCAAGAAGGCGGGCGCGCGCTAAGCGGATCACGGGACGCCGAACTCGGTGTCCAGGGGGTCGGGTGGTGGTGGCGCCGGCGGCGCCGGGATGGGCGGTGGTGTGACCGGCGGCGCGGGCGCCGGCCGCGGTGTCGTCGCGGTGGTGGTGGGCTTCGGCGTTCGCCTCGGCGTGCGCTTGGGCTTCCGTCTGCGCTTCGGCTTGGCGTTCCGCTTCGGTTCAGGTTCGGGTGCGCTCCGCGTCCGCGGGGCGGGCGGCTCGATCGGCGCGGGCGCGCGCGCGGGCGCGGGCACCGCGACCGGCGTGGGGACCGCTGCCGGGGCGCGTGGCGGACCGGGCGACAGGCGCGGCCAGAGCACGACGAGGGCGACGACGGCGGGGAGCACGAGCAGTCGCAGGACGTTGATCCAGCGGATGCGGCGCAGGGGCGAATCGGGGCGCATGCCTGCTCTAGGCGCCCGCGGATCGGACTCTCCCCCTGCTATCGTGCGCCGCCGCTCGCCACCCGGGCGACGACACCATGGCTGCACCAGAACCCGTCTACGACCTCATGCTGCTGCTGGACACGGCGGCCGACGCCGACCGGCGCTCCGAGATCCTCTCCAACGTGGAGAAGGCGATCGACGCGGGTGGCACCGTGATCGGCAAGCACGACTGGGGCGTGCGCGCGACCGCGTACGAGATCCGCCACAAGACCGACGCGGACTACCACCTGCTCCAGTTCCACGGCACGGCCGAGTTGCTGGCCGAGCTGCAGCGCACGCTGCGCATCACCGACGGCGTGCTGCGCTTCCGGATCATCAAGCTCGAGCCCGGTACCCCGCCGCCGCCCCGCCCCGAGCGGGCGACCGCGGAGGCCGAGGCTCCCGCGCCCGCCTAGCCCGGCCGCGCGATGGCCGCGACCGGCACGCCCGAGCGCGACTCGCTCGGCGCGCGTGACCTGCTGCGCCTCTCCCCGGCCGAGCTCGACGCCCTGTTCGCCTCGGGCTCGCCGTCCGCGCCGCCGGGCCGGGTCGACGGCACCGTCGTCCTCGCGCCGGGCACGGCGCTGGCCGAGCCGCTCGCGCAGGCGCTCGGGCGCGCGTGGCACGGCAAGGTCTTCGATCACGCGGCGGGCGAGCTGCTCAACCGGGTCGGGCGCGGCGAGCGCCTCGTGGGGCGTGCGCGCTTCGCCGTCGGGCCGAGCCGCATCGACGGGCGCGCGGCCGTGATCCTCGACTACTCCGACTCGGGGTCGCGCTGGCTGGCTCCTGTGCGCGACGAGCTGCGCGAGATCACCCCCGGCCTGTACCTCGGCGTGACCTTCGTGCGCGGCCGCCGGCTCGGGCGCTTCGCCCTTCATCCGCCGGGCTGAGCACGCCATTCGTCACGGCAGGCGTGTCAGACGACACGGGCCCGCGACGACCCTGGAACAAAACAGCGGAGATTCCGGCGTGCCCCGGGGACCCCTCCGGACCCAGGTCTAGACTCGCCGCACGATCTTCAAGAAGCCCGTTCGCCCCCGAAAGGAGCCGCCGCAATGGCTGCGACGAACATCAACCGGGTCATCATCACCGGCAACCTCACCTCCGATCCCGAGCTGCGCTCGCTGCCCAGCGGCACCGCGGTCTGCAAGCTGCGCGTCGCGTGCAACACGCGCCGCAAGGACAACTCGTCCGGCGAGTGGGTCGACAAGCCCAACTACTTCGACGTGACCGTCTGGGGCGCCCAGGGCGAGAACTGCGCGCGCTACCTCTCGCGCGGCCGCCCCGTGGCCGTCGACGGCCGCCTCGAGTGGCGCGAGTGGGAGACGCCGGAGGGCCAGAAGCGCCAGGCGATCGACATCATCGCCGACTCCGTCCAGTTCCTCTCCAGCCCGCGCGACGACGCCGGGGGCGGCGGGGGCAACGGTTTCAGCGCCCGCTCGGACATCCCCGTCGACACGAACGACTTCGCCGCCGCTCCGGCCGGGCGCAGCAACACCGCGCCGGCCGACGACGACATCCCGTTCTAGGCCTCCGTCCGGCGCCGCGCGGTCACCCGCGCGGCGCGTAGCGGTGGTGCAGGATGAGGTGGTTGCCGGCGGGGTCCGCGAAGTACGCCTGGTGGCAGACCCCGCTGTCGACGATGTCGCCCTGGAAGGCGACGCCGCGGGACTCGAGCGCCGCGCGCGTGGCTGCGACGTCGTCGACGCGGAGCGCGATGGCGCCCGAGCTCGGGCGGAACTCCTGCCCGAAGGCCTGCATCTCGAGCACGGCGAGGGTCAGCGTGCCGGTCTCGAACTCGGCGCCCGGCATCTTCCCGTAGCGCGCGGTCAACGGCAGGCCCAGGACCTCGCCGTAGAAGCGGACCGATGCGTCGAAGTCGTCGGTCGGGACGACGACGAAGTCGACCCCGGTCACCGGGGTGGTCTGGGTGCTCATGCCGTTCCTCCTGTCGTGGTGCCTCGCCATTCCTGCACGCCCCAGCCGTTGCCGTCGGGGTCGCTGAAGAACACGAACTTCGCGCCGTCGGCGTCCTCGGGCCCCATGAACTGAACGTCGCTGACGTCGACGCCGCGGTCGGCGAGCTGCGTGCGCGCCGCCTCGATGTCGGTGACGACGAGCTGCAGGCCCTGCAGGTGGCCGGGGTCCATCTTCGCCAGCCCGGTGCCGATCACGATCGAGCACGCCGAGCCGGGCGGTGTCAGCTGGACCACGCGCATGTCGCCGAAGCTCGAGTCGTGGTCGACCACGAAGCCGGCACGGTCGGCGTAGAAGGCCTTCGCGCGGTCCACGTCGCTGACCGGGACCTGGACGACCTCGAGGCGGAGGTCGATCGCCGGGGCGCTCATGCCAGCAGCTCCCCGAGACGATCGAACGCGCTGGTCAGGCCGCCGCGAGCCCGGTCGCGCAGCTCGTCGCTCATCTCGACGACGGTCCGGAAGACCATCTCGGTGCGCCCGTCGCCGAGATCGCTGAAGGTGACCGTGGTGACCGAGCCGGCGTCGTCGGGCGCGCCGATGACGAGCCGCTCGGGCTCGACGACCTCGCGGAAGCGGGCGTCCATCGGCATCTCGCGGCCGTCGGCCTCGGAGATCGAGTTCAACCGGAAGACGCCGCCCGGCCGCGCGTCGACGGTCACGGACTCGGCCGGTGTGTTCCAGCCGCGCTTCCCCCACCAGCGCGCGAGCTGCTCGGGCGTCGTCCAGGCCGCCCACACCTGCTCGCGCGGGGCGGCGAACACGCGGGTGATGACGATCTCCTGGGTCGTGACGGTGTCGGTCATCGGGTTCCTCTCTGGATGTCGCGAAGATGCTCGTCGAGGCGGTCGAAGCTCTCGTCCCAGTGGCTCTCGATCTCGGCCAGCCAGTCGGCGGCGTGCCGCAGCGCGCTGCCGTGCAGGCGCGAGGGCCGCAGCTGGGCGGTGCGCCCGCGCACGATCAGTCCGGCGCGCTCGAGCACCTTCAGGTGCTTGGACACGGCCTGCAGGGTGATCGGGAACGGCTCCGCCAGCTCGTTGACCGTCGCCTCCCCCTCGGCCAGCCGCGCGAGGATGGCGCGTCGCGTGGGATCGGCGAGGGCGTGGAACGTGGTGCTGAGCTGATCGACGGCCATCCGTGTGGTCATCCGCTTGGTTGATAAACCGTATGGTTGAATGTACGCACCGCCCGGCCGTCTGTCAAGCGCACGCGGACCCAAGGGGGTCGTAGCTGTCACAATGGATGGCCGCGCGCCGCCGAAGGCGCGCGTCCCGTGTTGACAGACGTGAGGATCACCTGACGTGGCGAAGCAGCGCAACCGCAAGCCCGCGCGACGGCGCGACAAGAAGGGCGGCCCCGGCAGTGGCCGGCGCAAGCCCTGCCTGTTCTGCAAGGACAAGATCGAGCAGGTCGACTACAAGGACATCGCGACGCTGCGGCGCTTCATCTCGGAGCGCGGGAAGATCCGCTCGCGCCGGATCACGGGCGCCTGCCGCCGCCACCAGAGCCAGGTCGCCACGGCGGTCAAGCGGGCCCGCGAGATCGCGCTGCTCCCGTACGTGAGCGACACGCCCGAGCGCAGCGGCGGCCGCGGGGACCGCGACCGCGGCGATCGCGGCGACCGCGACCGGGATCGCTAGCCGTGCCCGAGGCCATCCTGCTCAAGGACGTCGACGGGATCGGCGAGAAGGGGACGGTCGTCGACGTCTCCAAGGGCTACCTGCGCAACTTCCTGATCCCGCGCAAGCTCGCCCAGCCCGCCACGCGCCGGGCCATCCAGGCCGCCCAGCAGCGCACGGAGGCCGAGAGCCGGGCCCGCGAGGCGGCGCAGACGCGCTCGCAGGAGGACGCGGAGCTGCTCAACCGCACCGTCCTCACGATCTCCCAGCAGGCGGGCGACGACGGTCGCCTGTTCGGCTCGGTGACCACGCAGGACATCGCCGACGCGATCCGCGAGGCCCGTGGCCTCTCCGTCGACCGCCGGCGCATCCACCTCGAGGAGCCGATCCGCCACGTCGGCACCTACATGGTGGTCGTCGAGATCGACGACGGCGTGACCTCCACGGTCAAGACGATCGTCTCCGAGCAGTAGCCGCCGCAACAACGCTCTGCGCCGACTCTCCGCAGGCGCGTCACGAAACGGCCCCTGTTTCCGGCAACGCCGGGTGCATGCCGCCGACCGGCGCGCTTGAATCGGACACGAGCCGATGAGCGCCCCTCCCTTCAGCAACGGACACGCCGCGCCGCCCACGCCCGGGGCCGCGCCGCCGCACTCGATCGAGGCCGAGCAGGCGGTGCTGGGCGCGATCATGCAGTCCGACCGCACGCACTACGCCTACATCATCGAGCAGGCGCTGCGGCCCGAGGACTTCTACCGCGAGCGCCACCGGACGGTCTTCGAGTCGATCGTCGCGCTGTTCAACGCCAGCGAGCCGATCGACGTCCTCACCGTCACCGAGCACCTGCGCTCGCGCGGCAAGCTCGAGGACGCCGGCGGCCAGGCCGAGATCGACGCGCTCACCGCCGCCGCTCCGAGCGTCGGGGCGCTGCGCCAGTACGGCAAGCTCGTCAAGGACCACTCGCTGCTGCGCATGCTGCTCACGGCGACCTACGACATCCAGGCGAGCGTCCATGGCCACGAGGACGGCCCGCGCGAGCTGGTCGAGCGCGCCGAGCGCACGATCCTCGAGGTCGCCCACGACGACCGCCAGAAGGACTTCCGCCAGGTCGGCGACGTCCTGCACACCGAGATCGGCAAGTGGCAGAAGCTGTCGGCCGAGGGCCAGAGCCTGACCGGCACGGCGTCGGGCTTCGGCGACCTCGACGCGATCACCGGCGGCTTCCAGCCCGGCAACCTGATCGTCATCGCCGCGCGCCCGTCGATGGGCAAGTCGGCGCTCGTCACCAACATCGCCGAGAACGTCGCGCTCAACCGCGAGCGCCCGCGCCCGGTCGCGCTGTTCAGCCTGGAGATGTCCGAGGCCGAGCTCGCCCAGCGCTTCATCGCCTCGCAGGCGTCGATCAAGGGCGACGACCTGCGCAAGGGCCGCCTCAAGGACGAGACGAAGTGGAAGCGCGTGCTGCGCGTCGCCTCCGAGTACGACCAGGCGCCGCTGTACGTCGACGACTCGTCGGACATCGGGATCCTCGACGTCCGCGCCAAGGCGCGCCGGCTGCACCAGCAGTCGCCCGACGGCCTCGGCCTGGTGATCGTCGACTACCTGCAGCTCATGCGCGCCGACGCCCGCATCGAGAACCGCGTCCAGCAGGTCGGCGACATGAGCCGCGGGCTGAAGATCCTCGCGCGCGAGCTCGAGGTCCCGGTCATCGCGCTCTCCCAGCTCAGCCGTGGCGTCGAGTCGCGGACCGACAAGCGCCCGATGCTCTCCGACCTGCGCGAGTCGGGGCAGATCGAGCAGGACGCCGACCTCGTGATCTTCATCTACCGCGACGAGTACTACCACCCGGAGACCACCGACCGGCCGGGCGAGGCGGAGCTCATCATCGCCAAGCACCGAAACGGCGGCCTGGGCGACGTGCCGCTCACCTTCCAGAACGAGTACCCGCGGTTCCTCGGCCTCCAGCGGGCGGCATGAGCGCCGCCCCGCCCTGCGCCTACGGCCTGTGCGACGGCACGGGGTTCGTCGTCGACGAGGCCACGCGGATCGCGACACCGTGCCGCTGCCGGCCGGCCCAGGTCGAGCGGCGCCGCGCGCGCAGCCTGAGCGCGGTCATCCCGAAGAAGTACAACGGCGTCTCGTTCGACCGCGCGCCGGTGTCCGACCTGCCCGGTCCGCAGGTCCAGGTCGTCAAGCGCTTCGTGCGCGACATCGACGGCAACCTCGACGGCGGACGCGGGCTGTGGTTCTACGGCAGCGTCGGGACCGGCAAGACGACGCTGGCCATGCTCGTCTCGCGCGCGGCGCTCGACGCCGGGCGCAGCGTGGCGATCTACTCGCTGCCGCGACTGCTCGCCGAGATCCGCGCGACCTTCGAGGCCGACAGCGAGGGCTCCTACGTGGACTTCCTCGACCGCCTCGCCGCGGTCGACCTGCTACATGTGGATGACGTCGGCGCGGAGCGCACGAGCGACTGGGTCCTCGAGCAGCTCTATGCGATCGTCAACGCGCGCTACGAGGACGAGCGGTCGGTGATCATCACGACCAACCTCGAGCGCGACGAACTCGTCGAGCAGATCCGTGAGCGCACCGTCTCGCGGCTCGAGGAGATGTGCACGCTCGTGCCGTTGTACGGTGAGGACGCGCGCCGGTTCGTCGCCTGACACACTCATCCAGACATGCCGGGAATCGCGATCGTGGGCGCCCAGTGGGGCGACGAGGGCAAGGGGAAGGTCGTCGACCTGCTCGCCGAGCGGGCCGACGTCATCATCCGCTTCCAGGGCGGCAACAACGCCGGGCACACCATCGTCCGCGACGGGGAGACGTGGAAGTTCCACCTCATCCCGAGCGGCATCCTGTACCCCGGCAAGACGTGCGTGATCGGCAACGGCGTCGTCGTCGACCCGCGTGTGCTGACCGACGAGATCGACAACCTGCGCGCGCACGGGATCGACGTCAGCGGCCTGAAGGTGAGCGCCAACGCGCACCTGATCATGCCCTACCACCTGCTGCTCGACCACGCCGGCGAGGCCAAGCTCGGCAAGCTCGAGATCGGCACCACCAAGCGCGGCATCGGGCCCTGCTACGCCGACAAGGCGGCGCGCCTGGGCATCCGCGTGCAGGACATGCTCGACGAGAAGATCCTCAAGAAGAAGATCACCTCGGCGCTCGAGCCCAAGCGCCTGAGCCTGCGCCCCTACGCGCGCGACCCGCGCCTGAACCTGCAGGCGATGAGCGACGAGTACCTGACCTTCGGGCACCGCCTCGAGCAGTTCATCGCCGACACCGCGACGCTCGCCCACCGCGCGCTCGACGACGGGCGCACCGTCATCTTCGAGGGCGCCCAGGGCGCGCTGCTCGACATCGACCACGGCACGTATCCGTTCGTGACCTCGTCGAACCCCGTCGCGGGCGCGGCCTGCGTCGGCGCGGGCGTCGGGCCGCGCGACATCCACGAGGTGTGGGGCGTCGCCAAGGCGTACACCACGCGCGTCGGCGCCGGCCCGTTCCCGACCGAGCTCGACGACGCCACCGGCGCGGACATCCGCGAGCGCGGCGGCGAGTTCGGCACGACGACCGGCCGCCCGCGGCGCACCGGCTGGCTCGACCTCGTCGCGCTCAAGTACGCCGCGCGCATCAACTCGATGACCGCGCTCGTCATCACCAAGCTCGACGTCTTCAGCGGCTACGACCGCATCCGCGTGTGCACGCGCTACCGGGGCGAGGAGGAGGCGACGTTCGACACCTTCCCCTACCACCAGTCGGTGCTGCACCACGCGAGCGGCGAGTACACCGAGCTGCCGGGGTGGCGCGAGGACATCAGCGAGGCGCGCAGCGAGCACGAGCTGCCCACGGCCGCGCGCGACTACCTGCGCTTCATCTCCGACTACATCGGCGTCCCCGTCGTGCTCGTCGGCGTCGGCGCGGGCCGCGAGCAGATCGTCTGGACCGGCGACGGCGCCGCCGCCATCGCGGCCTGACCGCCGCCGCCGCTCAGGACGGTCGCGCGGCCGCCACCGGCTCGCCCGCCAGCGCCGCGACGACGCGCGCCCCGGCCTCGCCGTCGCCGTAGAGCTCCGGTCGCTCGGCGGGCGGCGTGCGCTCCAGCGCGGCCAGCGCCGCGCCGGCGTCGAGGTCGACGAGCACGTTCCAGCCGACGTCGACCGTCTCGACCCACTCGGTCGTGTCGCGCATGGTCACGCACGGCACGCCGGCCAGGTAGGCCTCCTTCTGCACGCCGCCGGAGTCGGTCAGCACCGCCCGCGCGCGCGTCAGCAGGGCGGTGAACTCCAGGTAGCCGAGCGGCGGCAGCACGCGCACGTGCGCCGCGGCCTCGAGCTCGGCCAGCCAGCCGGCCGCCTCCAGGCGCGCCTGGGTGCGCGGGTGCAGCGGGAGCGCCGCGGGCAGTGGCAGGGCGAGCAGGAGGTCGACGAGGCGCCGCAGGCGCGCCGGGTCGTCGACGTTGCCGGCGCGGTGCGCGGTGACGAGCACGTAGTCGCCGGGCGTCACGCCGGCGCGACGCAGGGGCTCGTCGTCCTCGCGCGCGCGCGGCGCGAAGAGCATCGCCACGTCGACCATCACGTCGCCGACGAGCTCGACGCGCCCGGCGGCGTGCTCGCGCTCGAGGTTCTCGACCGCCGTCCCGGACGGGCACAGGAGCAGGTCGGAGAGGTGGTCGGTGAGGACGCGGTTGAGCTCCTCGGGCATCGCGCGGTCGAACGAGCGCATGCCCGCCTCGACGTGGGCCACCGGGACGCGCGCCTGGGCGGCGGCCAGGCCGCCGGCGAGCGTCGAGTTCGTGTCGCCGTAGACGAGCACGGCGTCGGGGCGCACGTCGGCGACGAGCGGTCCCAGGGCCGACAGCATGCGGGCCGTCTGGTCGGTGTTCGACCCGCCGTGGATCCCGAGCTCGCGCTCCGGGCGCGGCACGCCGAGCTCCTCCACGAAGATCGTGCTGAGCTCGTCGTCGTGGTGCTGGCCGGTGTGGACGAGCAGCTCGTCGTGCACCGCGCGCAGGCGATGGGAGACCGCGGCCGCCTTGACGAACTGGGGCCGGTTCCCGATGACCGTGATGACCCTCACCAGGTCGCCGCCGCCAGCTCCCGCTCGACCCGCACGCGCATGCGGCTCGCCGCCTCGCGCGAGGCCGCGCCGAGGACCTCCGGCAGCGCGCGCCCGTCGATCGAGCGCACGGCCAGCACCTCGCGCGCCGTCGACGCCAGGAACGCCTCGCGCACGCCCGCCAGCTCGTCGACGGCGATCGGGCGCTCCTCGACCTCGCACACCTCGAGGATCCGGCCACGCGTGATCGAGGCGAGGATGTGGTCGCTGAGCGGCGGGGTCACCAGCGCCCGCCCGTCGAACGAGCAGAAGAACGTCGACGTCGGCGCCTCGAGCACCCGGCCGTGCGGCGTGACGAGCAGCGCCTCGTCGGCGCCCTGCTCCTCGGCCATCCGCGTGGCCAGCATGTTCGCCGCGTAGGACAGCGACTTCACGCCGTCGAGGATTCGCGTCGGCGCGTACGTCACCGTCTGCAGCGCGAGCGTTTCCGGCAGCTCGGCCGGCGGCTCGACGAACGCGATCCGGTGCCCGCCGCGCGTGACGAGCACGCGCATGAGCGCCTCGCCGGGCTGCGCGGCCTCCAACAGCGCGGCGACGTCGGCGCGCAGCGCGCCGGTGTCGATCGGCAGGCGCAGGTTGGCGGCCGAGCGCTCCATCCGCGCGAAGTGGTCGTCGAGCGCGAACGGGCGGCCGTCGTAGAGGCGGCACACCTCGAACACCCCGTCGCCGCGCAGGAACCCTTCGTCGGTGGCCGGGATGCGCACCTCGTCGGCCTCCATGACCGTCCCGTCGAAGATCGCCAGCATGGGCGCAGGCTAGCTCAGTGCCCCCACTAGGAATCGAACCTAGAACCTTCGGATTAAGAGTCCGCTGCTCTGCCAGTTGAGCTATAGGGGCGATGCCGACCGCGCATGGTAGCGCCCACTATTGCCCCTCCGGTGTCCCGGCGCGGGCCGCGTTGTCGAGCTGGGTCTTGGCCAGGTCGATCTGCTGGCGAATGTCCTTGCGCTGGGCCTTCGGCGCGAGCTCGACCGCCTTCTCGGCGGCGAGCGTGCTCTTGCGGTCCTGCTTGGCCGCGTGCGCGAGCACCGCGAGCTGCGCGTAGAGCTGGTAGGTCGCGTCGCGGTTGTCGATCACGATCTCCATCGCCTGCACGGCGTCGGGGTACTGCTGCAGCCCCGAGACGCCATAGGCCTGGACCATCTGGTTGGCCACCGTCGCGTCGGGCTTCTCCGGGTCGAGCGCCAGGTAGCGCTGCCAGGCGGCCGTCGATCGGCGCAGCTCGGCCTTGCCCTTGGTCGTGTAGGCCTGAGAGGCGGTGTCGTAGTTCTCGCCGGTGGTGGCGACCTGGAAGCGGAGGCTGGCGAGCTGCGCCAGGGCCTGCGCGTCCTGCGGGTTGGCCTTGATTCGCTTCTCGAGGCTCTGGACGCGCTGGTCGAACGCGTTATTGGGGTCCGACCCCCCCGAGTTGCCCTGGATGGCGTCGACGAGCCCACCGCTCGTGTTCCCGCCGATGCCGAACAGCACGAGCCCGCCACCCATGAGGATGGCGAGCGAGAGGTAGATCACCTGGATCATGCGGCGTCGTCCGCGGCCGCGAAGGTCGAACAGCATGACGCTCAGGATACGGCGGGGTCGTCATCGGTGTCCCATCTGCTGCTCGCGTTCTCGCGGCGCCGTTCGAAGATGCGCGCCAGGAGCACGCTCGCCTCGAACAGGATCAGCAGCGGGGCCATCGCGATGATCATCGTCACGGGGTCGGGCGTCGGGGTCGCCACGGCGGCGAGCACCGCGAGCCCGAGGATGATGTAGCCGCGGTTGTGCGCGAGCTGGCGGGCGCTGACGAGGCCCATCCGCGTCACCGCGAGCACGCCGACCGGGATCTGGAACAGCAGCCCGATGAGCGCCATCAGGATGACCGAGAACTTGTAGTAGTCCGCGGCGCGGATGAGGATGTCGAACGAGTCGTCGTTGAAGTTCTGCAGGAAGCCGATGGCCCGTGGCAGGGCGACGAAGTAGCCGAAGGCCACGCCGCAGATGAACAGCACGGGCACGCCGAGCATCAGCGGCAGGGCCACCTTGCGCTCATCGGCGCTGAACGCCGGCAGCACGAAGGCGTAGGCCTGGTAGAGCAGGAAGGGCAGCGATATCAGCAGCGCCGCGTAGCCGGCCAGCGTGAACGTGGTCACGAACGGCTCGGTCACACCCAGGGTGATCGGTTGCCGACCCTTGTTGGCCGGCACGGCGTCGACCGCGGCGGCGTTCGCCGCGGCGGCGTCTCGCAGCGCGAGCCGCGCTGCCACCAGGCGCGTTGCCTGCGCGTCGGACAGCCGCTCCCCGCCCAGCGTCCCGAGCAGCCGGTCCACCGAGCGCAGCGCCTTGACCGTCGCCGCCTGGGCCTCGCCGCTGCGCGACTGGTAGCGCGCGGCCTCCTCGAGCGGGTCCTGGCTCTTGCTCTTGCCCTCGAGGTTCTGCGTGGACTGCAGCGGCTCGTTGACCGTCCGCAGCAGCCAGTCGTTCTGCCAGTAGCAGAACGAGAAGGCGACCATGAAGAAGACGATGCACAGGATGAGCCGCGTGCGCAGCTCGTCGAGGTGCTCGACCAGGCTCAGCCGATCGTCGTGCGCGATCGGCCGCAGACGGCTCATGGGACCGGGTCGCTCAGGAGTCTGAGCGCGTGGCGGCGCGATCCTCCGTGCGCGCCTGACCCGTCACCACCTCGGGCTCCGAGGCGGGGGCAGGATCCAGCTCGTGACGAGCGCGCGCCTCGGCCTCGTCCTTCTCGTCGTCGTCCTCGTCGCGATCCTTGCCCGTGATCGACTCCTTGAACTCCCGCATCCCGGAGCCCAGCTGGCGGCCCAATCCGGGCAGTCGCTTGGGCCCGAAGACGACCAGGATGATGAGCAGAATGATCCCCAGCTCGAGGGGTCCGATGCTCGGCATGCGCACAGCGTACCGAGCGCTCGGGGACGTGCCGTCGATGAGCGGCAACGCGCCAGTTCTGTGAACCGCCGATCGGCCCCTCAAGGGGGGACCCATACCGGCCGATGAAGTGGCCACAGGAACCGATCATGAGTCCCCAGCCCGACAACCAGCCCTACGTCCGCCGCGTCGTCCTCCCTTCGGGCAAGACGATCGAGGTGGTCTACTTCGGGGATCACCCCGAGGCGACGGTCACCGAGCCCGCCAGCGACCTGCACATCTGCGGGACGTGCGAGTCAGAGCTCGTCTATCCGGTCGACTGGTCCGAGTCCGGTGAGACCCACTGGGAGGTCGTGCTCCGCTGCCCCAACTGCGAGTGGATCGGCACCGGCGTCTTCGAGCAGGACATCGTCGAGCGCTTCGACGAGGAGCTCGACCGCGGCACCGAGGCGCTGGTCCGCGACCTCAAGTGCCTCATGCAGGCCAACATGGAGGATGAAATCGAGCGTTTCGTCTCGGCCCTCCACGCGGACCACATCGTTCCTGAGGACTTCTAGGCGCCGCCCCCTGTTTAGGGGGTGACGGATCCGGCCATCCCGGCAGTGGGATGGCGATCGATCAGGAGACACGGGCCCGCCTCGACGCGCTCATCGCGCAGGGCGAGACCAGCGGCTGCGTCAACCTCTCCGAGCTCAGCGAGCTCACCCAGGAGGCGGGGCTCGAGGACGACGCGGCGCACGAGATCCAGGACGACCTCATCGCGCGCGGGCTCGACGTCACCGACGACTGCGGGCGCACCGACGTCGCCAACCTGCGCTACGAGAACAGCGAGGTCGCGTCGGTCACGACCGACGCGCTGCAGATGTTCCTCAACGAGCTGCGCCACTACCCGCTGCTCAGCGCCGACGAGGAGATCGAGCTGGCCAAGCGCATCGAGCGCGGCGACCTCGACGCCAAGGAGCGCCTCGTCAACTCCAACCTGCGGCTCGTGGTCTCGCTGGCCAAGCGCTACCCGACCTACGACCTCACGCTGCTCGACCTCATCCAGGAGGGCATCTTCGGCCTGATCCGCGCGGCCGAGAAGTTCGACTGGCGCAAGGGCTACAAGTTCTCGACGTACGCCACGTTCTGGATCCGCCAGGCGATCCAGCGCGGCCTCGAGAACCGCGCCCGCACGATCCGCATCCCCTCGCACGTCGGCGTCCGCCAGCGCAAGCTGGCCAAGGCCGAGAACGCGCTGAAGGCCAAGCTCGGCCGCGACCCGACCGACGAGGAGCTCGCCGAGGCCGCCGAGATGAAGCTCGAGCACCTGCGCGAGGCGCGCGAGGCGATGCGCACCGTGGTCTCGCTCGACCGCCCGGTCGGCGGCGACGAGGGCGAGACGCCGTTCGGCGCACTGCTGCCGGCCGAGGGCGAGAGCGTCGACGAGGAGGTCGCGGTCTCCATGGACCACGCGGCCGTGCGCCGCGCCCTCCAGCAGCTCCCCGAGCGCCAGCGCAAGGTCGTCAGCCTGCGCTACGGGATCGACGGCGACGACCCCAAGCGGCTCACCGAGACGGGCCGCGAGCTCGGCCTCTCGCCCGAGCGCGTGCGCCAGATCGAGCGCGACGCGCTGCGCCAGCTCGCCGAGGCGCGCGAGCTCCAGGGCCTGCGCCAGGCCGCCTGAGCCCGGGGCTCAGGCGTAGCGGGCGACGACGCCGTTGGCCACGAGCGCCAGCGCGGCGCGCTGACGGTCGGGCAGCGTCGCGGGCAGCGCATCCTTGGCCTCCTCGACCATGACGACCGCGCGCCGGCGCGCCTCGTCGAGCGCGCCGGTGGCCTCGATGCGGTCGCACACGCGCTCGGCCGATGCGGCGTCGTGGATCGCGCGGGGGTCGAGTGCGGCGAGCTCGGGATCGCGCTCGCGGGCGATGATGAAGGGCAGCGTGACCGTGCCGTCGAGCAGATCGGTGCCGCGGTGCTTGCCCGTGCGCTCGGCGGGGCCCGAGACGTCCAGGACGTCGTCGAGCAGCTGGAAGGCGAGGCCGATGCGGCGCCCGAAGTCGGCGAGCGCGTCCGGCTCGCGGCCGGCCTCGAGCGCGCCGAGGCGGCAGGCGGCCTCGAACAGGCGCGCCGTCTTCAGCTCGCAGCGGTGCAGGTAGCGCTCGAGCGACACGGCGGCGTCCCAAGCGTCGGCGCGCTGCATGAGCTCGCCCTCGGCCAGCGAGCGGCTGGCCCGCGACAGCGTGCGGATCTCGTCGGCGTTCTCGTTGCGAACGAGCTCGGCGAAGGCGCACGCGAAGAGCAGGTCGCCGGTCGCCGTGGCGGCGCCGCGGCCGCCGGTGGCCACGACCGTCGGGATCCCGCGGCGCAGCGACGCCCCGTCGAGGACGTCGTCGTGGACGAGCGTCGCGCTGTGGACGAGCTCGACCGCCGCGGCAGCGCGCACGAGACCCTCGCCGTCGTCATCGCCCGCGGCGATGAACACGAGCAGCGGGCGCAGCCGCTTGCCGCCCGCAGCGATCGTCGCGCCCGCGTGGCCGGCGAGCGCGCTGCCATGGCCCGCCGCGAGCTCCGCCAGGCGCCGCTCGACGCGCACGAGCAGGCCAGGGACGTGGTCACCGGCGGCGCGGACGACCTCGGTGACCGGGGTGGGTGGGGCCGTGTTCGCCATCAGGCCCGCGTCCCCGCGTGGATCGCGATGATCCCCCCGGCGGTGAGGATCCAGCGGATGTCGCGCAGCCCGGCGCGCTCCATCGACGCCGCCAGGCCCTCGGGCGCCGGGAAGCGGCGCACCGAGCTGGGCAGGTAGCTGTAGGCGACGGTCTCGCCGGTGAGGCGCCCGATGAGCGGCACGACGCGATCGAACCACACCCGGAAGAAGGTCGACAACGGCGGGCGCTGGGGCGTCGTGATCTCGAGCACCACGACGCGCCCGCCGGGGCGCACGACGCGCGCCATCTCGGCCAGCCCGCGATCGAGGTCAGAGAAGTTGCGCGCGCCGAAGCCGACGGTCGCCGCGTCGAAGCCCGCGTCGGGGTAGGGCAGCTCGAGCGCGTTGCCCCACTCGAAGGCGATCCCCGGCGCCTTGCGGCGCGCGTGGACGAGCATCTCCTCGGAGAAGTCCGACCCGACGACCTCGCCGCCGGGGGCGACGCGGCGCGACAGCTCGAGCGCCAGGTCGCCCGTCCCGGTCGCCACGTCGAGCGCGCGCCCGCCCGGGCGCAGGTCGGCCAGGTCGGCGGCGCGCGAGCGCCAGCGATGGTGCAGGCCGGCCGTCATGACCGAGTTCATGACGTCGTAGAAGGAGGCGATGCGGTCGAACATCGCCCGGACCTGCGGCTCCTCGAGGGTGCCGCTCACGGTCGCGCCCCGGCCGGGCACGGTCGCGATCTACTCGCCCTCGGCCTTGAGCTGGCCGAGGAAGGTCACCATCGCGTCGAACTTCTCGGGCGAGTTCTGCTGCAGCGAGGCGAACGACGGCATCGGCGCCGTCGGGTTGACCAGCGTGCGCGCGATCGCCTGTGCCGGGAGCCGGTCGGCGATGTCGGTCAGCTCCGGCCCGGGGCCGTCGTTGCCGTTCTCGCCGATCTTGTGGCAGGCCAGGCAGCCCGACTGCGCGACGACCTGCTTGCCCCGCTCGAACTCCGTCGCGACCTGCCGGCCCTGCGCGGTGATGCGCTGCGGCGTGGCCATGTCGATCTCGGTCGGCGCGCCGGCGGCGGCGCCGAGGTAGGTCAGGTAGCCCATCGCGGCGATGGTGAAGATCCCGGCCGTCGTCGCGATCGGCCGGCGCTCGGGCCGCCGCTCCGGGCCGCGGTCGTAGAACGGCAGCAGGAACAGCAGGATCATGCAGATCGTCGGCACGCCGATCGTCGCCAGCGGGACGAACTCGGGCGGCTTGATGACCCGCAGCAGCTCGAAGAGGAAGAAGAAGTACCACTCGGGCCGGGGCGTGTACGTCGTCGTCGTCGGGTCGGCCTTCGGGCCGAGCTCGGCGCCGAGGACGATCGACAGCCCGATGATCGAGGCCATGACCACGACGGCCATGAGCGAGTCCTTGGCCACCGCGTAGGGGAAGAACGGCTTCCCCTGCGCCTTCAGGATCGCGTACTCGCGGAGGTAGGCCTCCTTCTGGACCTTGTTCACGCGCGCCGCTCCGAGGCGTGGTCGGACTGGTCGGCCTTCAGCCACGGCGGCGCCGTCGTGCCGAGCTTGGCCACGAGGTAGAGGTGGGCGCCGATCAGCGCCGCGATCAACCCGGGGACGAGCAGCATGTGGATCGCGTAGAAGCGCGACAGCGTCGTCGCCCCGAACTCCGGGCCGGCGCGCAGGAAGTCACCGAGATAGGGGCCGACGAGCGGGCCCGACGCGGTGATGTTGTTGGCCACGATCGTCGCCCAGTAGGAGCGCTGGTCGAACGGCAGCAGGTAGCCGGTGAGGCCCATCACGAACGTCAGGATCACGAGCACGACGCCGATGACCCAGTTCAGCTCGCGCGGGTACTTGTAGGCCCCGAAGAAGAACGTCCTCCCCATGTGCAGGAAGATGAGGATGATCATCATCGTCGATCCCCACTTGTGCATCCCGCGCACGAACTCGCCGAGGAACACCTCGTTGGTGATGAAGCGCGCGGACTCGTAGGCGCGCGTCGGCGAGGGGTCGTAGTACATCGCCAGGAAGACGCCGGTGACCGCCTGGTTGAGGAAGGCGAACATCGTCGCCGAGCCCAGCGTGTAGAACCAGTTGGTCCCCTTCGGGACCTTGCGGAACATGACCCAGCGCGCCGGGCCCGTGAGCGAGGTGCGCTCGTCGACCCAGTCGATGACGGTCGCCGCGACCTCCTCGGCGGTCTCCTTGGGAGCGGCCTTCCCGTTGCCCTCCCCCGGGCGCTTGGGCGCGGGGTTGAGCTTGCCGGGGGGTGCGGGGAGCTTCAGCTTGGGCATGGCCTACGTTCCGGGGATCTTGCGCACCGTCGGGCGCGACGGGTACAGGTACTGGCCGATGCCGTCGAGCGGCTCGCCCGGGTCGCGGGGCGAGAAGCGCTTGAGCTCGCGGTTGACCGAGAAGCGCGGGCCGATCATGAGCTGGCCGTTCTTGACCTGGGTGTAGAAGCGGTCGAGCGGGCGCACCGGCGGCCCGCCGTCGACCTCGCCGCGGAAGTTGTAGACGCCGCCGTGGCACGGGCAGATGAAGCGCCCCGCGGCCTCGACGAACCGGACCGGGCAGCCGAGGTGCATGCAGCGCGTGGAGATCGCGACGAACTCGTTGTACTCGTCCTTCGGCTCCTTGTCGATGTCCGGGTTGCGCCTGCGGATGTAGACGGTCGTCTTGCCCGCCTGGCCGATGCCCGGGAAGGCCGTGATGACCTTCGGGATGTACGTCGAGTCGTTGAAGTCGTCCGGCGGGCCGACGGCCTGGAAGGGCTGGTCATGCTCCTCGAACACGGGGCCCAGCGCGAACCCGAGCGCGGGCAGGATGATCGCCGACGTGGCGACGATGCCGGCCACGTGCGTCGTGGTCGTCATGAACCGCCGCCGCGTGATCGTCTCGCCCTCGAAGGCGCCCGGGATGCCCCGGTCGGCGGTGTACTTGGACTTGGCTTCTCTGGGATCTGCCATGCGGGGGCGCGAACCTTAGCGCCCCATAAGTCTACGCAGGAAGACTCCCGGTCCGGCCGGCGCTCAGCGCTCGGGCGCCACCTGCGACGCGACCCGGCGCGCGGCCGCGCGTAGCGCGTGCGCGGCGCCCGGAGCGCCGCCGCGCGCGGCCGCCTTGGGCTCGGCGAGCGCGTCGCCCGCCTCCCAGCCGACGGCGGTGGCGCCCGCCTCCCAGGCCGCGTCGGCCAGCTCGGGATCGCCCTCGGCGTGCGCCTGGGCGCACAGGGCGATGACGTCGGCGAGCTCGGCGACCGCGTCGAGATCGCCCATGCCGGCCAGGTGCGCCAGTCCGAGCGCGTAGAGGTGGTCGCCGGCCAGCAGGATGAGGTCCGGGTCGTCGGAGTCCAGGATCCGCGGGCGGCCGTAGTGCAGCAGGTAGCCCTCGCGGATCGCCTCGACGACGAACGCGAGGTCCTCGCGGCGGCCCTCGGCGCGCGGTCCGGAGGCGGCGAGCGCCCCGAGGCCCGGGTCGGAGCCACCGGCGGCGCCGGGTCCGCCGAGCGCCTCGGCGATCAGGCCGCCCTCGGCGCGCAGCGCTTCGTCCAGGCGCCGCAGCGTGCCGGCGGTCGTCGGCGTCACGAGAGCGCGGCGAACGCCGCCGCGGCCGCCTCGACGGTCCGCTCGACGTGCTCGGGGCCGTGGGCGAGCGACGGGAACCACGCCTCGAACTGCGACGGCGGCGGGTACACCCCGCGCGCGAGCAGGCCGCGGCACCAGGCCGCGTGGGCGACAGGTCGCACGCCTGCGCGCCGGCGAGGTCATGCACCGGCTCGACCGAGAAGAACACGGTCAGCAGCCCGGGCGCCGTGACGACCTGGACCGGGACCGACGCGGACGCGGCCGCCTCGCGCAGGCCGCCGGCCAGCGCCTCCGTCGTGGCGCCGAGGCGGTCGTAGGCGCCCTCGTCGAGCATCCGCAGCGTGGCCAGCCCGGCCGCGACGGCGAGCGGGTTCCCGCTCAGCGTGCCCGCCTGGTAGACGTCGCCGGCCGGCGCGATGTGCTCCATGAGCTGGACGGAGCCCCCGTAGGCGGCGGCGGGCAGCCCGCCACCGACGACCTTGCCGAGCACGGTCAGGTCGGGCAGGACGCCGGACAGCTCCTGCGCGCCGCCCTCGGACAGCCGGAAGCCGGTGATGACCTCGTCGAAGACGAGCAGCGCGCCCGTCGCCGTGGCGCGCTCGCGCAGCAGGTCCAGGAAGCCGGCGGCCGGCGGGACGAGGCCCATGTTCGCCGCGTAGGGCTCGCACAGGAGCGCGGCCAGCTCGTGGCGCTCGGTGGCCTCGCGCAGGGCCGCGGCGTCGTTCCAGGGGACGATCACGGTGTTCGCCGTGGCCGCCTCGGGCACGCCGGGGCTGGCCGGGATCGCCTGGGTGGCCAGGCCGCTGCCCGCCTCGGCAAGCAGGCCGTCGACGTGGCCGTGGTAGGCGCCCGCGAACTTGAGGATCTTCTCGCGGCCGGTCGCGGCGCGGGCGAGGCGGATCGCGCTCATCGAGGCCTCGGTGCCCGACGAGGTCATGCGCATCATCGCCACGCCGGGCATGCGGCGGGCGACCTCGTCGGCGAGGTCGACCTCGGCGGCGGTCGGCGCCCCGAAGCTCGTGCCGCGCTCGGCGGCGGCGGTCACGGCGGCGACGATCTCCGGATGCGCGTGACCGTGGATCAGCGGGCCCCACGAGCAGACCCAGTCGACGTAGCGGTTGCCGTCGACGTCGATCATCTCGGCGCCCGCCGCACGCTCGACGAAGATCGGGTCGCGCCCGATCGAGCGCATCGCCCGCACCGGCGAGTTGACGCCGCCGGGCAGCCGCTCGACGGCGCGCGCGTACAGCTCCGCCGAGCGCGTGTCGCGCAGCGAGGCGGTCGACGAGCCCACTACGCGCCCGCGTGCGTCCGCTCCCACTCACGGAAGGCGTCCGTGAAGTAGAGGAGGCGGATCTTCTTGAACTCGGTCGAGCTGTAGAGCGTGGCCCGGTCGCTGATCTCGGGAACGGACGACTCGATCGCGTCGAGGATCGCGTCGCACTCCTCCTTGGAGCGCCCGTGGGCCATGGTGAAGAGCTGGTACGGCCAGTCGGCGTAGGTGGGGCGCTGGTAGCAGTGGCTGATGCCGCGGAACGCGGCCATCCGCGGCCCGATCTCGAGCACCTGCTCGTCGGGCACGCGCCAGACGCCCATGCCGTTGGCCGAGAACCCCGCGCGGCGGTGGAAGAGGATCGCCGCCACGCGGCGCAGCAGCCCGCGGTCGACCATCCCGTGCATGTGCTCGACGAGCGCGTCGACGCTCATCTCGAGCGACGCGGCCGCGGCGGCGTACGGCTCGGGCTCGACGGGCAGGTCGCCCTGCGTGGCGCGGATGACCGCACGGTCGACGTCGTCGTAGGGCTGCTTGTCGAGCTCGGCGGGCGCCACCGCGACGCCGGGCGAGGCGAGCCGGTCCGTGTCGCCCTCCATCTCGAGGTCCATCCGGATCTTGAAGAGCTTGAGCGTCGGCAGCTGGCGGATCGACTCCGCGCCGGTGAGCTCCTGAAGGACGTCGAGCGTGCCCTGCAGGCCGAGCGCCGAGTCCTCCTCGACGGCGATCGTGAACCACATGTTGAAGTCGTGGTTGCGCAGGTAGTTGTGGCTCACGCCGGGGTGCGAGTTGACGATCTTGGCCGCGCGCCACGGGTGCTCGGGATCGACCTTGGCGGCGACGAGCATCGAGCCGTAGCCGAGCGCGCGCGTGTCGAAGATCGGCGTGACCTGGCGGATGATGCGGTCGGCGATGAGCTCGCGGACGCGCTGCAGGACGCGCGCCTCGTCGACCTCGAGCGCGCCCGCGACGGCCGCGTAGGGGCGCGGCTCGATCGGGAAGGAGCCCTGCATCGCGTTCAGCAGCCGGCGGTCGAACTCGTCCAGCGGCACCGCGGCGCCGCCCTTGCGGCTGCGGATCTTCGGCGTGGCGGTCAGGTCTGAAGCCATCGGGCAGCATCCTTGGCGTGGTAGGTGATGACGATGTCCGCGCCGGCGCGGCGGATCGCGGTCAGCGTCTCGAGCGCGATCTGGCGCTCGTCGACGTATCCCGCGGCCGCGGCCGCCTTGACCATCGCGTACTCGCCGCTGACGTTGTAGGCGGCGACCGGCATCCGGGTGGCGTCCTTGACCCGGCGGATCACGTCCAGATAGGCGAGGGCGGGCTTGACCATGACGACGTCGGCGCCCTCCTCGATGTCGAGCGCGACCTCGCGCAGCGCCTCGTCGCCGTTGGCCGGGTCCATCTGGTACCCGCGGCGGTCGCCGAAGGCCGGCGCGGAGTCCGCGGCCTCGCGGAACGGCCCGTAGAAGGCCGAGGCGAACTTCGCGCTGTAGGCCATGATCGGCGTGTCCTGGAAGCCCTCCTCGTCGAGCGCGGCGCGGATCGTCCCCACGCGCCCGTCCATCATGTCGCTCGGCGCGATGACGTCGGCTCCCGATCGCGCCTGGCTGATCGCCGTGCGCGCGAGGAGCTCGAGCGAGGCGTCGTTGTCGACGGCGCCGTCGGCGCGCAGCAGCCCGCAGTGGCCGTGGCTCGTGTACTCGCACAGGCACAGGTCGGCGATCACGAGCAGGTCCGGGTGGGCGTCCTTGATGGCTCGCGTGGCGAGCTGGACGACGCCCTCGTCGTCCCACGCGCCCGAGCCCTCCTCGTCCTTGTCGGCGGGGATGCCGAACAGGAGGACGCCGGGGATCCCCAGCGCGGCGACCTCGCCCGCCTCGCGGACGGCCTGCGAGATCGAGACGCGATCGACGCCGGGCATCGCCGAGATCGGCGCGCGCCCGTCCAGACCGGCCTCGACGAACAGCGGCAGGACGAAGTCCTCGGGCGCCAGGCGCGTCTCCCGCACCAGGTCGCGCAGCACGGGCGTGCGGCGCAGTCGGCGCAGTCGGGTGCGTGGGAAGGCCACGCGCCCATGGTATCCGCGGCCCCGATCGGGGCCGGGAGGGCGTCAGCGCCGGCGCATGGCCTCCCAGTCCTCGGCCGTGAGCGCGTAGATCTCGTGGTCCTCCCACGTGCCGTTGATCTTCAGGTAGTTCAGCGCGCGCCCCTCGCGGCGGAAGCCGACCTTCTCGGCCACGCGCAGCGACCGCACGTTGCGGGGGATGATCGCCGGCTGCACGCGGTGCAGCCCGACCTCCTCGAAGGCGTAGCGCAGCGCGAGCCGCACCGCCCGCGTCGCGTGCCCGCGACCGCCCGCGCGCGCGTCGATCCAGTAGCCGAGGGTCGCGTTCTGCCACGGCCCGCGGACGACGTTGGCCAGCGCGACGCGCCCGACGATGCGGTCGCCGTCGTCCATGGCCAGCACCGCGAAGGCGTACGCCGTGCCCGCCGCCCATGCCCGCGCATCGAGCTCGAGCTCCAGGCGCTGGCCGGCGATCGTGTAGAAGCTGTCGTCGCGGCGTGGATCCCACGGCCCGGTGTGGTCGCGGTTGGCGCGCCGCAACGCGAGCTGCTCGTCGGCGTCGTCGGGCGACGTCGGGCGGATCGCCGTCGGCGGATCCTCCAGGCGCAGCCGCGGCGCGCTCATGCCGGTCGCGCGACCGCCGCGCGGGCGACGGCCAGGTAGGCGAGGGCGAGCGCGGCGAGGTGCGCGAGGCTGGCGCCGATGGCCGGCCCGCCGCCGTTCAGAGCCCCGTCGATCGCCAGCAGCGCGGGCCGGAAGGGGAAGACCGCGGAGATCGCGCGGCTCACGTCCAACAGCGACCCGGAGACCGCACCGGCGGGGACGAGCGCGAGGAAGGCGATCGGCAGCCCGAGCAGGAAGGCGAGCAGCGACGCGGCGCGGACCTCGCGCGCGAGCGCGCCGATCGCGACCCCGAGCGCCCCGAAGGCGACCGCCCCGGCGGCGAGGGCGACGGGCCAGCGCGCCGCCCGGCTCCAGTCGAGGTCCACGAACAGCCCGATCCCGCCCAGCAGCGCGAGCCCGGCGAGCAGCGCGCACGCCGCGCTGAGCAGCACCTTCTCGCCCAGCAGCGTCGTCCGCGAGACCAGCCCGCGCACGAGCCGGCCGAACGCGTGCTCCTCGCGCTCCAGCGCGAGCAGCCCGGCGGCCAGCAGGACGGTGACGAACATGAGCGAGATGGTGACCGAGACGGACACCGCGAAGGCGTCGAGCGGCGTCGCGCGTCCGGAGAGGACGGTACGCCGCAGCGAGATCGGGCGGCCGACGGAGTCGAGCACCCCGCGCGAGAGCCCGAGGTTGTCGGCCGCGATGCGCGCGAAGTCGGCGACGCGGCGCACCTCGCGCGCCTCCGGCGAGCCCGGAGGGAGGCGCCGCAGGGCCGCGCGCAGGATCCGCTCGGAGCGCTCGAGCCCGAGGACGTCGAACGACTGGCCCAGCAGCGAGAAGCCGCCGCCGCGCTGGAGGATCCCGATGTAGCGCGCGGCGAGGTCGGTGAGCTGCTTGGACAGCGCCGCGTTGGCGTCCGCCAGACGCGCCTTGATCGTCGACTCGACGATCTGCGCGCCGAGCGGGTCCTGCAGCGAGTAGGCGACCTCGAGCGTCGGCCGCGCGGCCGAGCCGCTCAGGTTGAGCGCCGCCTGCAGGCGCTGCGTGACGTCGGCCGGGACGATCAGCGCGCCGAGCACCTCGCCCGAGCGGACCTTGGCCAGGGCCTCGGCGCGCGTGCGCGCGGGAACCGGGTCGACGGCGTCGAGCAGGCGCCGGGCGTAGCGCTGGGTGTCGATCCGCTGCGAGCCGACCTGCACCGTCTGCTCGTCGCGCGGCACGGCGTTGACGATCGCCACCTTCGGACGGTCGGGCCCGCGCGACAGCGCGAGGCCGATGAGCAGCGCGATGACGATCGGGTAGGCGACGAGGATCGCCACGGTCAGCGGCGACCGGCGCAGGATGCGGAGGTCCTTGAGCAGCAGCCAGCGCATCGGCGTCCGGGCCGGTCAGTGCCCCCGGTCGTGCAGGAAGCGGACGAAGGCGGCCTCGAAGTCGCGGTGGTCGCCGCCGACGGCCTCCTCGAGCCCGGCCGGCGTGCCCGTGAACAGCACCTCGCCGTCGGCGAGCACGAGCACGCGGGCGGCGTAGCGCTCGGCCTCGCCGACGTCGTGGGTGGTGAAGACGATCGACCGCCCGCGCTCGGCCAGGCCGCCCACGTAGGCCCACAGGCGTTCGCGCTGGCGCGGGTCCAGCGACGCCGACGGCTCGTCGAGCAGCAGCACGGGCGGATCGGCGAGCAGCCCGACGGCGATGTTCACACGCTGGCGGTTGCCCGCCGACAGGCGCCCGAGCTCGTCGTCGGCACGCTCGGCCAGATCGATCGTCTCGATCGCGCGGGCGACGACCGCCTCCGGATCCGCGACGCGCTCCAGGCGCGCGAACAGGCGCAGGTTCTCGGCCACGGAGAGCCGCGTGTAGACGGCCGGGTGCTGCGGGACCCAGCCGACCTCGCGCGGGGCGCGGCTCACCGATCCGGCGTCCGGCGGCTGGATGCCGGCGAGGATCGACAGCAGCGTCGTCTTGCCCGCGCCGTTGGGGCCGATCACCGCGACGATCTCGCCCGCCGCGGCGGCGAAGCTGACCTCGCGCAGCGCCTCGCGGCGCCCGTAGCGCTTGACGACGCCGCGGGCCTCGATCGCCGGCGTTCCCGTCACTCGTCTCCCGACGCCCGCCGGCGGGCGCTCGCGTACAGCTCGCTCCCGCAGCGGCGGCAGAACGCGTCGCGGGGCGCCGCACGGGTTCCGCAGGACGGGCAGATGCGAGCGGGCAGCGGGGCCTCCTCGGCCCCCGCCATGGCCAGCGGGCTCGTCGTCCCCCAAGGCTCGAGCACGAGGTGCTCGCGCAGGTAGACGACCGTCTCGCGCAGCACCGCGGCGGTCGGCAGCGCCATGAGCGCGCCGAGGATCCCGAACAGCTCCCCTCCGAAGAGCAGCGCGAAGATCACGAGCAGCGGATTGATGCGCAGCGCGTGGCCGAAGACCATGGGCGCGACGAGATGGCCCTCGATCTGCTGCAGGCCGACGAACAGCAGCGACACCCAGACCGCGGTCAGCGGGTCCTGGAAGAGCGCGACGAGCACCGGCGGTGCGGCGCCCAGGAACGGGCCGACGTACGGGATCAGCTCCATGAGCCCGAAGAAGGCGCCGAAGCCCAGCGCATACGTGCGGCCCTCGGGGAAGATCCCGAGCGCGCCGAAGATCCACAGTCCGACCCCGGCGCCCGTGCCCATCGCCAGGCTGAACAGCAGCTGGCCGCGCACGTAGCCGCCGACGGCGCGCGTCACGCGCGCCGGGAAGTCGTCCTCGCGGCTGCCGTCGCCCGGCGGCATGATCGAGCGCGCCAGCATGCCGATCCGCTCGCCGTAGACGAGCATGTAGATCGACAGCACGACCACCAGGATCAGCCCGAAGCCCGCGGTGATCAGCCGCTCGAGCAGGTCGGTGCCGAACGAGACGACCTCGTTCGTGCCGCCGATGACGCGGTCCTGCAGCGTGCTGAGCGCGGTCTCGCCCTGGCGCTTGACCTCGATGTCGATCCCGCGGCGGTCGAACTCGTCCTGCACGTCGGCGAGGCTCTCGTTGGCCCCGTCGACGATCGACGGCACGTCGGCGCGGAAGGACGAGAACTGCTCGGCGATCGGGTTGGCGAGCAGCGCGCCGGCGGCGGCGAGCGTGAGCAGGAAGCCGGCGAGGACGACGAAGATCGCGATCCCGCGCGGCAGCCGGGCGCGCTGCACGAGGCTGACGAGGGGGGCGAGGATCAGCGCGGTGATCCGCCGCGGTGATGAACAGCAGCAGGACGATTCCCGCCGCCTTGGCGACCGCGTAGAGCGCCAGCACCGCCAGCGGCAGCGTGACGAGCTGGATCCAGCGCGGCACGACGACGGGCACGACGGCCCGCGGCGCCGGCGCCGACGCCTCCGGCGGCCGGTCCTCGGTGTCCGTCGGTTCGCTCATCTTCCCCGTGCGCGAGAGTATGCGCCGTGTCCGACGCCCCCGCGACCATCCTCTTCGTCGGCGACCTCGTGGGCGGGCTCGGCCGCCGCACGCTGCTCGGCCTGCTCCCCGGCCTGCGCGAGCGCTACGCGCCGACCTTCGTCGTCGTCAACGGCGAGAACGTGGCCGGCGGGCTGGGGATCACGCCCAAGATCGCCGACGAGCTGTTCGCCGTCGGCGTCGACGCGATCACGCTGGGCAACCACGCCTACCACCGCCGCGAGATCTTTGGGTACCTCGACGGCCACGACAACATCGTGCGTCCGGCCAACTACCTGCAGTCCCAGCCCGGGCACGGCTGGTGCGTGGTCGAGCGCGACGGGGTGCGCCTCGGCGTGGTCAACCTGTCGGGCAACCTCTACCTGCGCGCCGGCCGGCCGGCGTTCGTGGAGATCGAGAACGTGCTCGGCCGTCTCGACGGCACCGTCGACCACGTGCTCGTCGACATGCACGCGGAGGCGACGAGCGAGAAGGTCGGCATGGGCTGGCACCTCGACGGGCGCGTGACCGCCGTGGTCGGCACGCACACCCACGTCCCGACCGCCGACGCGCGCGTGCTCCCGCGCGGCACCGCCTATATCACCGACGTCGGGATGACCGGCCCGCGGGGCGGCGTGATCGGCGTCAAGAAGGAGCAGGCCATCGAGTCCATGCGCACCCAGATGTCGGTCAGGTTCGAGACCTCGGCCGACGATCCCTGGCTGAACGGCGTCGTGATCCGCTGCTCCTCGTCCATGCGCGCCGACGGCATCGAGTCCCTGCTCGAGCCGTGGACGCCGAGCAGCGCGACCATGACCGGCCCGAAGAACCAGACGACGTAGAGGTAGAACCAGTGCGTCACGCCCAGCTCGAGGCCGATCATCACGGCCGCGGCCAGGGCGGCGAGGCCGACGACGTCGCGCCGCCGCGGGACCACCGCGACGGCGAGCGCGAGCAGCACCCCGGCGATCTGCACGATCGTCTGCGCCGTCGTCCAGTCGCGCAGGCCCCAGATGCTGAACGGCGAGCCGCGCGAGGTCTGGAAGCCGAGCGTGCGGTCGTAGAACGTCGACAGATCGCCGTAGGCGAGCACGGCGACGCCCGAGAGCGCCAGCACGGCGCCGAAGGCCAGGATGTAGCGCGGCCAGCCGCGCCGGTCGTAGGTCAGGAACAGCGGCCCGAGGGCGAGCGGCGCGAACTTCGCCATTCCCGCCATGGCCACGAACGCCCCGCGCCCGGCCGGTGATGACGCGGCCGCGATCGCCGCGAGCACGAGCGCGCCCACGAGCGCGTCGTTGACGTTCGTGTTCATCGCGTAGAGCGTGAACGGGAAGGCCGCCCAGCTGTAGGCGAGCACGATCCCGAGGTCGGGCCCGCGCACGCGCCGGCCGACGAGGAACAGCAGGACGAGGCAGGCGAGGTCGAAGGCGATCGCCGCGCCGTGGGCGCCGGGCAGGTCGTTCCAGCGCCCCGTCCAGGGGGCGACCTGCTCGAAGGGCACGTAGGCGGCGTAGTTGACCGGGCCGTAGGTGTCGCCGTGCTCGTTGTCGGCCGGGAAGTTGCCCCACAGGCGCTCGCCGTCGGCGATCCGGTCGGCGCCGATGACGCCCGCGTAGCCGACGTCGATGACGTTGGAGTCCATGACGTTCAGCGCCGCGCGGAAGCCGATCAGGAAGACGAGCGCGACGGCCAGCCAGCGGACGGGCACGGACAGCCGCAGCGGCGCGCGCGGACGCGTGTCGCGGCGCAGGCCGATCCACAGCATGCGCGCGAGCACGTAGACGAGCAGCGGGTAGACGATCGGGACCGAGATGCCGATCTGCGCGTCGTTGAAGAACGCCACCGAGATCCCGAACGCGGCGAGCACGAGCACGTCGAGGTGCAGCATCCGCAGCGGCCGGCGCGGATCCACGAAGGGCACGAGGAAGGCGATCGTGAGCGGGATCCACACCCACGGCGAGTTGATCTTGCGCCCGAACGCCCCCGGGTAGCCGCGCGCCATCGTCCACGCCACCTGGAAGCCGGTCCACGCCTCGGTGACGCGCCCGGTCGCGTCGTCGACGTAGAGCTGGGCGATCTCCTTGGCCGGCTTGTCGCGCGTGAACAGGCTCACCTGCCAGCGCGCCGGGCCCTTCGTGTAGACGTTCGGATAGGAGCCGGGGTGGCGGCGCTGGGCGCGCAGCAGGACCGGGTTGCGCTCGGCGATGCGCTGGACCTGTGTGCCGGTCAGGCGCCGGCCCGCGGGGACCGCGTCCATGTCGGGGACCGGCACCGCCTTGTTCGGGTCGGTCTGGGTGGTCGACGTCGCGCTCGGGGTGCTCGGCGCGCTCTTCGCGCTCTGCGCGGACGATGGCGTGGCCGACACGGCGAGCACCGCGAGGGCGGCGGCCACGACGGCCGCGCAACGCTTCGCGGCGTCCCCCAGCATCCGCGGCCCAGAGTACTCAGGCGGTCGCGAAATGGCGGCGCACCATCGGCGCGACGTCGGCGATGCTCCACTGGCGCGGGGCCTGGCCACCCGGCGGCTCGACGCCGCAGAAGGCGAGCGCGCCGAGCGAGTCGCTGCGGTGCAGCGAGCCGTGGCTGCCGCCGCCGACGTGGTCGACGCCGCCCCAGTCCGGGAACTCCCAGCCAGGCCCGGCGGACAGCAGGACGTCGCCCGACGTCGGGCAGGTCAGCGCCGCCCACACGCGCGCGAGCGCGTCCGGGTAGTCGGGGGTGCGCAGGACGCCGTCGCTCACGCGTCCGTCGAGCAGCGCGAGCGGGCCGTCGACCGACCAGCGCTGACCGCGCTCGTCGCGGACGTCGCCGCCCGGCGCGAAGCGCAGCTCGCCTGCCGCGCCGCGGATCGCGCCCTCGCGCGGCGCCGGGCGCCACATCACGAGGTCGACGCCGTCGAGGCGCAGCGCGGCGTCGACGATCCGCGGGACGAGCGCCTCGCGGCCCTCGCGCAGGAGCGCGTAGACCATCGCCGAGCGCTGCGCCGGGCACAGCGCGATCTCGGCGTCGTCGTGGCCGGCGCCGCTCGGGGGCAGGAGGTGGAACTCGTCGAACGCCGAGTCGAGATCGATGCGCCGCTCGACGGCGGCGTGCGAGTGATCGGCGACGACGATCACCGCGTGCTCGGCGAGGAACGCGTCGGTCCCGCCGCCGGCGTGGAAGAGCCGCTCGAGCTGGCGGTCGGCGGCGGCGATCGACGTGACCTGGGCGTGCGGGCCGTTGCGGTGGGAGTTGTTGTCGTTGTCGGGCAGCGACAGGAGCAGGAAGTCGAAGAGGTCGTGCTCGACGAGGTGCGCGCCGACGCAGCCCGCGTGCTGGTCGCGGATGCCGGGCAGGCCGAGCTGCGAGCGGCAGCCGGTCTCGCGCGTGGCGAAGATGTCGGCGTAGTACAGCTCGAGCGGGCCGCGCACGGAGCGGCGCATGACCGCCGAGGCCAGCCGCGTGAGCGCCGTCTCGCGCGAGATCTCGTGCTCGTGGCGGCCGCGATAGATCAGGTACGTCGTGCATGCCGTCCGCGGGCCGGCGTCGTCGAGCGTCTCGAACACCGTCTCCACCTCCTCGGGGAGGTGCTCGGCGTTCATGTTGAAGATCGTGTCGGTGAGCTGGCGCGTGATCCCGAAGCGCCGCGACGCGCTGAAGCTCGAGCCGTACTCGACGTAGCGGCGCTCGTCGCGGCTGTACCAGTTCATCGAGGGGATCCGGTGGCGGTCCTGGCGCTCGCCGGTGGCGATCGTCGCCGCGCACACCGGGGTCACCGACGGGAACGCCGCGCAGCACGCGTCGACGTAGGTCCCGCGCTCCATGACGGCGCGGAAGGCGGGCGCACGCCCGGTGCGCACCGCGCGCTCGAGCATCGTCGGCTTGAGCCCGTCGACGACGGCGAGGACGAGCTTGGGCGGCTTGGGCGTCGCCGGCACTCAGCGGAGGATGCGCAGGCCCGCGTACTTCTCGCCGGCGCGCCGGCGGCCGCCGGCCAGCAGCCAGACGAAGAAGCCGATCGCCAACACGCTGACGGGCGGGATCAGGATCGACAGCGCCGCAAGCACGAGGGCGACGCCCTCGGCGTAGATGGGCAGCGCCGCGGCCGCCTCGCGGTCGAGCCGCGTGCGGGTGCGGGCGAACAGGTCGCGGACCGCCGCGCCGGCGAGCATGGCGAACAGGACGCCCCCGATCAGGCCCGGCCACCAGACCTCGTTGCGGTCGTCGAGCGTGCCCGCGAAGAGCAGCGCCCCGAGGCCGATGCCGATGCCCTGCAGGGCGGCGATGCCGGCCGGCGTCTCCAGGCGCGCGCGCATCACCAGCGTGACGACCATGACGATCGCCACGACGAGCAGGAACACCGGGGCCTCGAGGAACGAGAAGTCGGTGCCCTCGAAGTCGATGCCGACATCGGCGATCGCCAGGCCGCCGGCGGCGAGGGTCGGCATGAACGGTCGCACGCCCGTGGCGGAGCTCAGACCGATGCCTTGGAGGATGTCGAGGAGGAGCTTCATGTCGAGACCGTCCGATAGCGTGAAGCGGGCATGACTGTAGAGGACAGCGGTCGTCCGCCACGGCCGCCCCGGGCCCGTCCCGCGTCACGCGACATCGAGCGCTACGCCGCGCTCTTCGCCTCGCGCACGAAGGTCATGACGTCCTCCGCGATGCGCGATCTGATGGCGATCACGGAACGTCCCGAGGTCATCTCACTGGCCGGTGGACTACCCGATACCTCGACGTTCCCAGCCGAGTCGCTGGCCGCGCTGACCTCGAAGATGGCCGCCACGGGCGCCGCCCGCGCGCTGCAGTACGGACCCACCGAGGGGATGGCCGCGGCCAAGGAGTGCATCGCCGAGGTGATGGCGGCCGAGGACACGCCGGTCGACCCCGACGACGTGCTCGTCACCACCGGCGGCCAGCAGGTCATCGACCTCGTCTGCAAGACGCTCGTCGACCCGGGCGACGTCGTCGTCGCCGAGGCGCCGACCTACCCGGGCGCGGTGCCGACCTTCCTGTCCTACCAGGCCGACGTGGTGCAGATCGCCATGGACGACGACGGCATGCGCGTCGACGAGCTCGAGGAGACGCTCGACCGCCTCGCCGCCGAAGGCCGAACGCCGAAGTTCATCTACACCATCCCGAACTTCCAGAACCCCGCCGGCGTCACCATGTCGCTGGCGCGCCGGCGCCGGCTCGTCGAGGTCGCCCACGAGCGCGAGCTGCTCGTCCTCGAGGACAACCCGTACGGGCTGCTGCGCTACGAGGGCGAGCCGCTCCCGACGCTGTACTCGCTCGACCACGGCGAGTTCGTCATCTACCTCGGCACGTTCTCGAAGATCCTCTCGCCGGGGATCCGGATCGGCTGGACGACGGCGCCGGCGCCCGTGCTCGAGAAGATGAACCTCGGCAAGCAGGGCGCCGACCTGTGCTCGTCCACGTTCTCGCAGATGTTCATCGCCTCGTACTTCGAGCACGACAACTGGCAGACGTACCTGAGCGCGCTCAAGGACCTCTACCGCCGCCGGCGCGACACGATGCTCGACGCGCTCGCCGAGCACTTCCCGCGCGAGGCGTCGTGGACGCGCCCGCAGGGCGGCCTGTTCATCTGGGCGACGCTGCCGGAGTACATCGACACGACCGACCTGCTCGCGGCCGCGCTGTCGCACAACGTCGCCTTCGTGCCCGGCCGTGCCGCCTACCTGGACGGGCGCGGCGGCTCGTCGATGCGGCTGAACTTCTCCGGCGTCAGCGAGGACAACATCCGCGACGGCGTGCGCCGCATCGGCGAGGTCGTCCGCGAGCAGCTCGGCCTGTACGGGACGCTCACCGGCTCCGGCGCCTCGCCGCCGCCGGCCTCCGCCGATCCGGCGGCCGACCCCGCGCTGGCCGACGTGCTCCATCTGCCCCCGCGCCCGGCGCGAGAGCGGCGCACCGACGCCCGATGAGCCGCGTCGCCGTGCTCAAGGGCGGCGGCTCGCTCGAGCGGCAGGTCTCGCTGCGCAGCGGCGCCCAGGTCGAGGACGCGCTCGAGCGCCTCGGCCACGACGTCGTCGCGATCGACGTCGGGCACGACCTCGTCAAGCGGCTGCGCGCCGAGGCGCCGGACGTCGCCTTCGTCGCGATGCACGGACGCGACGGCGAGGACGGCACGGTCCAGGAGCTGCTCGAGATCCTCGGCATCCCCTACACCGCCTCCGGCGTGTCGGCCTGCATGCGCTGCGCCGACAAGGTGCTCTCCAAGCACGCGATGCTCGACGCCGGCCTGCCGACGCCCGACTTCTACTCGTTCACCGAGACCGCGTTCAAGGAGCTCGGCGCCGCCGACGCGCTCGGGACGATCGAGGAGCGCCTGGAGTTCCCGATCGTCGTCAAGCCCGCCGATCAGGGCAGCGCGCTGGGGATCCGCTTCGCGCGCTCGCCCGACGACGTGCCCGCGGCGCTCGTGGCCGCGTTCTCCTACTCGCAGAAGGTCGTCCTCGAGCGCCACGTGCACGGCCGCGAGCTGGCCGTGTCGGTCCTCGGCGACGACGCGCTGCCCGTCGTCGAGGCGGTCCCGCGCGAGGAGGACTTCTACGACTTCGCGGCGCGCTACACGATCGGGCGCACCGAGTTCGTGTGCCCGGCCGAGCTCGGCGAGGGGCTCACCGAGCGCGCGCAGGAGCTTGCCCTGGAGGTCTTCCGGCTGCTCGGCTGCCGCGGCTTCGCGCGCGTCGACCTGATGCTCGAGGAGGCGACCGGCGAGCTCTACGTGCTCGAGGTCAACGCCGTCCCCGGGCTGACGGAGACGAGCCTGCTGCCCCAGGCCGCCGATGCGGCCGGGATCGACTTCGACCGGCTGATCGAGCGGATCGTCGAGCTCGCGCTCGAGCCCGTCCGCTGAGCCGCCGGCTCAGCCGTCGCCCTTGAAGTCCTCGGGCGTCACCTGGTCGAGGAACTCCTTGAAGCGGTCCACGACCTCCTCGGTGTCCTCGACCTCGTGCTCGAACTCGATCGCCGACTCGGCGATGACCTCCTCGGCCGCGTAGATCGGCGCGCCCGAGCGCACGGCCAGGGCCAGCGCGTCGCTCGGCCGCGAGTCGATCTCCATCTCGCGGCCGTTGACGGCCAGCGTGATCGAGGCGAAGAACGTGTTGTCACGCAGCTCGGTGACCGAGACCTGGGTGCAGCGCACCTCGAGCTCGCCGAGCATGTCGACCATCAGGTCGTGGGTCATGGGGCGCGGGGTGGTGGCGCCCTGCAGCTTCATGAGGATCGCCGCCGCCTCCGGATGACCGATCCAGATCGGCAGGAACTTGTTGCTGTCGACGGTCTTGAGCAGCACGATCGGCTGTTTGCCGACCATGTCGAAGCTCACCCCGTAGATGACCATTTCCTGCACGGACCGCTCCCTGAGTTGCTCGCGGGTCGCCCCAGTATAGGCTCCCCGTCCCGGCGGTCCGGGCGCCTCCGCGGCGCTCGCGAGCGGCCCTTCTTCCCGCCCCGCGTCCGCTCTGCGCGGTCCTCCGTAACGTCCGGCCGCGGCAGCGGTCCCACGCCCTGAGAGCGCACGCCATGCCGTGCGGAGGGCCACGGATCAGTTGAAGGAGGCGGCATGGCCGTCAGTCGGATGGTGTGCGTGCCGCGGGTCGCCGCCGCGCTCGCGGTCGTGGTGGCGGGACTGCTGCTCGCCGCCCCGGAGCGCGCTGCGGCGGCGTCCTCGAAGGGCTGCGTCGGGGGTGGGTTCACGATCGTGCTGCCCGGCGGCGGCACGGTCGCGGGCGAGCAGGACGGGACCGCGGTGGCCGGGGCATCGCTCGGCGGCTCGTTCCTCGTGCGCGGGCGCTACGTCGAGTTCACCGTCGTCTCCACGACGCTCGGCGTGACCGGCTACACGATGACGGGCGCCCCGAACGAGCTCGACATGACCGGCGGGCGCCGCACGCCGGTGTTCGCGGCCAAGACGCCCGACCTGCGGGGCGCGGCGCTGACGAGCGACCTGGCCGTCGAGATGAAGGAGGAGGACCTCGTCATCACGCGCACCGGGGCCGGTGTCTCGATGAAGATCCAGGCCAAGGACTGCGCCCAGGGCGGGATCTTCCAGATGGAGCCCGAGCGGAGCGACGCCGGCCCGACCATCGTCACCCACACGCTCGCCGACGGCGTCTTCTACTTCGACAACCCGTTCTTCCGCGCCCGGATCGGCCAGGTCCTCAACGGCGTCGAGGTGAGCGCCCGGGTCAACTTCGCCAACGACGTCTCGCCCGGCTTCGTCGGTCGCGACAGCGCCCAGGTCGCCGAACGCCTGTCCCAGAACGGGCGCACGTCGGTGTGGAGCGTGGCCAGCGGCGGGCGCATGGGCGGCGTGCTCGGCGAGGACGCCGTCGAGGTGGCCCCGCCGGCGACGGACTGCGTCGAGGACTGCCAGGCGCAGAACCAGGTCCGCGGCCGCTTCGTCGTCCTCGGCTTCCCCTTCCCCGTGCCGCTCTCCAGCCGCCTCCTCCCGCTCCAGGGACCGGCGGCCGGCGGCGCCCCGGGGGCGAGCGCGACACGGGCCGCCACGGCCGTGCGCGCGCTGCGCGTGACCGGACGGCTCAGCCTCGCCAGCCTGCGCGTTCGCGGGCTCCGCCTGCGGATGGGGCTCCCGGCGGGAACGCGCGTCGTCCGCCTCGCGGTCTTCCGCGTGCGAGGCGGCAGGCGCGCGAGCCGTCCGGTCACCGTGGTCTACCGGGTGCCCCCGCGCGGCGCCCGCCGGCTGCGGGTCCGTCTCGGGCGTTCGGTCGTCCGCCGGCTGCGGCCAGGCCGCTACCTCGTCGAGGCCCGCGCCGGCCGGAGGCGGACGACGCTCGGGCGGCCGGCGACGCTGCGCTTCACCGTGACGCCGTAGTCAGGCGGGACGGTGGGCGCGCCAGATCCCGATGACGAAGGCGCCGCTGCCCGCCGCGGCGGCGAGCGCCTCCGCGCCCGTGCGCCACGCCCGTAGCGCCTCCGGGGGCCCGCCGCGAACGACGGCGGCGAGCCGCGGCCAGGCCTCGCCGCCCAGCGGCTCCCAGTTGCGCTGGACGTCGCCGCGCTCGGCAAGGTCCTCGACGACCTCGGGCACGAGCCCGGAGGCCTCGAGATGCGCGCGGACGTCGGCGAGCCCGATCAGGCTGGGGATCGCGTGGTGGCGCCGGACGGCGTCGAGCTGCTCCGCCCGCTCCCCGTCGTCCGGGTCGTCGCCGTGGAGCCAGTCGGTGCCCACGAATCGGCCGCCCGGCCGCAGCACGCGCGCGCACTCGGCGTAGAAGCGGGCCTTGTCCGCTGCGTGGTACGCGGACTCGATCGCGTACACGTGGTCGAACGAGGCGTCGGCGAACGGCAGGCTGATGGCGTCGCCCTCGATGAACGTCGTGCGGTCGGCGAGGCCGCGATCGGCCGCCTTGCCGCGCGCGAGCTCGACGTGACGCGGCACGAGGTCGATGCCGGTGATCTGCGCGCCCGAGTGCTCGGCGATCGTCAGCGCCGGGCCCCCCGAGCCGCAGCCGACGTCGAGCACGGACATGCCCGGCCCGAAGCCGCCCTCGTCGGCCAGCATCCGCTCGGTGGCGAGCGCCGCCTCGTCGCGCGACTCGCCGTCGCGGAAGACGGCGAAGTGGATCGAGTCGCCCCACGCCGCGCGGTACAGGTCGCCGAGCAGCTCGTAATAGGAGCGGACCTCGGGCGCGGACGCGTCGTGCCCGAGCTCTGGCGACGGCTGGGCTGATCCTCGGCTCATCCCTGCGAACGCTAGCCCCGCCATGTCAAGCCGGCGTCAGGCCGGCCCGTACGCGGACCGGCGCCGGACCAGGTATCCATCGCGGCCATGAGACCGCCCGTACCGCCGTTCACCGAGGAGACCGCCCGCCAGAAGGTGCAGGCGGCCGAGGACGCCTGGAACACGACCGACCCCGAACGCGTCGCCGCCGCATACACGGAGGACTCGCAGTGGCGCAACCGCGACGAGTTCTTCGACGGCCGCGACGAGATCGTCGCCTTCCTGCAGCGCAAGTGGGAGCGCGAGCAGTGGTACGCGCTGCGCAAGGACCTGTGGGCGTTCTCAGGCAGCCGCATCGCCGTGCGCTTCCAGTACGAGAGCCAGGATCGCGACGGCCAGTGGTGGCGCAGCTACGGCAACGAGCAGTGGGAGTTCGACGACGAGGGCTTCATGCGCCGGCGCGAGGCGAGCATCAACGACGTGCGCATCGAGGAGTCCGAGCGCCGCATCTTCGGCCCGCGTCCCGAGGAGGAGCGCGGCGCGCCGATCCCGCTGCGCTGAGCGGATGCCCAGGCATGAAAAAGGCCCGCTCAGGCGGGCCTTTCGAGTGGGCGATGGTGGACTCGAACCACCGACCTCTTCCTTATCAGAGAAGCGCTCTAACCGACTGAGCTAATCGCCCTGGCGAGCGCGGAGTCTAGCGGCTGCTCAGCGCACCCGGCGAGGGCGCAGGCCGCGGGCCAGGGCGATGGCCTCCTCCGCGCTGTCGAAGGCCACCTCGACCTTGTAGCCGGTTCCCCGCGGGCGCACCCGGACCTCGGCGCCGAGGGCGCCCGACAGCGCGTCGGCGATCTCGGCCAGCGCCGCCTCCTGGTCGGGATGGACCGCGGCGCGGCCCTTGGCCGGCGACCGTGAGCGGCCCGCGTTCGCCTCCCGCGCGCGCTCCTCGACCACGCGGACCGACCAGCCACCCTCGGCGGCCGCGCGCGCCAGCCGGCGGCGGTCGGCGTGGTCCTCGGCGAGCAGCAGCCCCTTGCCGTGCCCCTCGCTCAGGCGCCCGGCCTCGATGAGCTCGAGCGCCTCGTCGGGCAGGTCGAGCAGGCGCAGCAGGTTGGAGATGGCCACGCGGCTGCGCCCGACACGGCGACCGACGTCCTCGCGCGTGAGCCCGAGCTCCTCGACGAGCGCGGCGACCGCGCGAGCCTCCTCGATCGGGTTGAGGTCCTCGCGCGCCATGTTCTCGACGAGGGCGACCTCGAGCGAGGCGCTGTCGTCGCGGCGCTGGACGAGGGCCGGCATCGTCTCGAGCCCGGCGAGCTCGGCGGCGCGCCAGCGCCGCTCGCCGGCCACGAGCTCATAGCGGCCGCCGGGCCGCGGGCGCAGGAGCACGGGCTGCAGCACGCCGCGCTCGGCCACCGAGGCGGCGAGCGCCTGGAGCGCGTCCTGGTCGAAGCGCTTGCGCGGCTGGGCGGGGTTCGGCTCGATGAGCTCGACCGCGACGTCGCGCAGCTCGGCGGCGTCCTCGCCCGCCTCGGAGACCGACAGGATCGCCGCCAGGCCGCGGCCCATCCCGCGCTCAGCCACGCGACGCCACCTCCCGCGCGAGCTCGAAGTACGCGTCGGATCCCGCGCAGTGCGGGTCGTGGTGGATCACGGGCCGCCCGAAGCTCGGCGCCTCGCCGATGCGGACGTTGCGCGGGATCACCGTGTCGAAGACGAGCGCCGGGAAGTGCTCGCGGACCTCGGCCTCCACGTCGCGCGCCAGGCGCGTGCGCCCGTCGTGCATCGTCAGCAGCATCCCGGCCACGGCCAGGCGCGGGTTGAGCTCGCGCTGGATGAGCTCGAGCGTGTCGAGCAGGCCGGCCAGGCCCTCGAGCGCGAAGTACTCCGTCTGCACCGGCACGATCACGCGGTCCGCGGCGACGAGCGCGTTGACGGTCAGCGGGCCGAGCGACGGCGGGCAGTCCAGCAGCGTGAAGGCGAAGCTCTCGCGCACGGGCGCGAGTGCGTCGCGCAGGAGCGTCTCCGATCCGGCGCGGCGCGGCAGCTCGACCGACGCGCCCGCGAGGTCGGGATGCGCCGGCAGCAGCGCGAGGTTCTCGATCTCGGTCTCGACGATCGCCTCGCGGGCGCTCGCGGCGCCGGCGAGCACGTCGTAGACGTTCGGCGAGCGGTCCTTGGCCACGCCGAGGCCCACGGTCGCGTTGGCCTGCGGATCGATGTCGACCAGCAGCGTCCGCGGGCCGGCCTCGGCGATGCACGCCGCGACGTTCACCGCGGTGGTGGTCTTGCCGACGCCGCCCTTCTGGTTGGCGATCGCGTAGATCGTGCCCATCGCCGGTCACGGTACCGGTGGCGGCGGTCGAATCCCACATGGTTCGGGCCGGAACCGACCGAACCCTCACCCTCTGGTGGAGCGTCCCAGTGGGCGCTTGCGGGCCATTCCCGGCCGGCGGGGGTATCCGTTCGGGGTTGAACGGACCTTCATGCTGAGGTACAGGCTGCGCCGATCTGCGCCGCGCGGAGCCTCGACGGGGTGCGCGACGGGCTCCGACATGCCCAGGATGGCCGCCGCGGCGGACCCGTCGGCCTCCTCCCCCGGCTCGGGCCGCCCCTTCCAGGCCACGAGATGCCCACCGTTGGCCAGCAGCGGCGCCGCGTACTCGAGCAGGACGCCGAGCGGGGCCACCGCACGCGCCGTGACGAGGTCGTGCGCGCCCAGGCCCTCCTCCCAGGCCTCCGCGCGAGCCGGGACGACCTCGACGTTGCGCAGGCCGGCGGCCGCGGCGGCGCGATCGAGGAACGCGCACTTGCGCCCGACGCTCTCCACGAGGGACACGTGCGTCTCGGGCAGCGCCACGGCGAGGACGAGGCCCGGGAACCCCGCTCCAGAGCCGATATCGGCGATGCGGCGGGCGTTGCGCACCACGTCGAGGTCGAGTGCGCCCAGCGAGTCGGCGACGTGGACCTCGACCCCTTCGCGCGGGTCCCGGACCGAGGTGATCGAGGCAGGCTCGGCGGCGACCTCCTCCAGGATCGTCCACAGCTGCGCCGGCGCGGAGCGAGGCAGGCCGTGGCGCAGCGCGAGGGCGGCGAGGCGCTCCCGGACGTCGGAGCGTTCCACGTGAAACGTCGCCGGGCGGCGGGCTAGACGACGAGCGGGGCGACGACGAGGTGCCGCTCGGGCTCGTCGCCCTCGGAGTACGTCTCGACGTCGCCGCGGTCGCGCAGGTACTCGTGCAGGAGCTTGCGCTCGCTCGCCGTCATGGCCTCGAGCGGGACCGGGCGCTCGAGGCGCAGCGCGTCTTCGGCGGCCTGGTCGGCCTGGCGATGGAGCGCCTCCTCGCGGCGCGCGCGATAGCCCTCGGCGTCGATGACGATCCGCTGGCGCTCGCCGTCGGAGTGGTGCACGGTCATCCGGTAGGCGAGATGCTGCACGGCCTCGATCGTCTGGCCGTGGCGCCCGATGAACAGGCCGAGGTCGTCGCCGTGGACCGTGCCCGTCACGGTGTCGCCGGCCGACACGACCTCGATCGTCGCGTCGAGACCGAGCGCGTCGACGACGCGCTCCAGGAGCTCCTGCACCAACCCGGCGGTGTCGGCTGCGCCGGCCATCAGCGCCGGCGTCCCGAGCGCTTCTTCTTGCGGCGCGGCGGAGGCGGTGGCGCCGTCGCGCGGCGCGGCACCTCGGCCGGCTTGCTGTCGGCCTTGCCGTCTGGCTCCTGCCCGCGCGCGCGTGGTCTTCGCTCGGGCGCGGCGGCTCTGGCGCCGGCGGGGGCGGCAGCAGCCGCGGCCTCCGCCTGTCGCGCGGGGTGGCCGACCGTCTTGCGGATCACCGCCTGCTGGCCGATCGTCCACAGGTTCGTGGTGATCCAGTAGACGAGCAGGCCGGCCGGGAAGCCGATGATGAACGGGACGAACACGAACGGGAGGGCCATCATCAGGCGCTTCTGCATCGGATCGGCCGTCACCGACATGACGATGCTCGAGAACAGCTGCGAGCCGACGTACAGGATGAGCAGCACGATGAGAACGCCGCCCGTCGCCTTGTCCGTGATGTCCGGGATGAACAGGAACTGCGACGCGTCGGTGGACCCGCACGGCTTCGGGTTCGGGACCCCGGGGGGGTTGATGTCCGGGCAGATGTCGTGCCGCAGGTCCTTGCGCAGCATGTAGAAGAGCGCGATGAAGACCGGCATCTGGAGCACGAGCGGGAGGCACGCCCCGAACGGGTTGACCTTGTGCTCCTGGTAGAACTTCATCGTCTCCTGCTGGAGACGCTGCTTGTCGTCCTTGTACTTGGCCTGCAGCTCCTTGAGCTGCGGCTGCAGCCGCTGCAGGGCCTGCATGGACTTCAGCTGCTTGTACGTCAGCGGCACGAGCGCGGCGCGGACGACGACGGTCATCGCGATGATCGCGAAGCCCCATCCGAAGCCCACGGTGTCGTGGAAGAAGATGAGGATGCTCTCGAAGACATCGATCAGCGGCTGAAGGATGTTGGCGATCGGCGTCATCTAGGCGTGAGCGTGCGGGGGCGTCGGGGGCGCGGGGGGCGTCGGGAACAGCCGCTGTGCATCGACCGGGTCGTAGCCGCCGTTGCTGAAGGGGTTGCAGCGCAACAGGCGCCAGGCGGCCAGTACGAGGCCGCGGAGTATGCCGTAGCGGCGGATCGCCTGCACCGCATAGGCCGAGCACGTCGGCTCGTACTTGCAGCGGCGCGGGAGCGCCGGGGAGATCACGCGCTGGTAGGCGACGATCGGCGCCGTCGCGACGCGGCGGGCCAGTCCGCTCACGGGCGCTCCTCCTTCACGGACCTGCCGACGAGCTCGGCGAGCTCGCGGGAGACGCCGGCCAGGCCCTCGCGCTCGGCGAGCTCGCGCGACTCGGGTCGGGCCACCACGACGACGTCGTGATCGCCGGGCAGCCGCTCGGCCTCGCCGGCGAACGCCTCGCGGACGAGCCGCTTGACGAGGTTGCGCTCGACGGCCCCGCCGACCTTGCGCGACACGGACAGGCCGAGGCGCGGGCCGTCGTCCGCCGACCCGCCGCGCGGGAAGGCGTAGAGGACGAAGAAGCGGTTGCCGACCGAGCGCCCCTGGCGGTAGACGCGCTCGAACTCGGCGCTGCGCGACAGGCGGCCGCGACGGGGGCGTCCGCGCGGCGCCGTGGGCGGCAGATCCGCCACCGTCAGACGGTCAGTCGCTGGCGACCCTTCGCGCGGCGGCGCTTGATCGTCAGGCGCCCTGCGCGGGTGCGCATACGAGCGCGAAACCCGTGCGTGCGGGCGCGCTTGCGCTTCTTGGGCTGATAGGTGCGCTTCATGAAGGCGATCCGGGTCGGGAGACGGCGGGTCAGTCTAGCGCGCGGCCCCGCGCACAGCCGCCGTGCACACGCGCTGCACAGGCATGTGCACAGCGCTCGGACGGAATTCTCCGCGATTTGCGACGTGCCTCCGGAAGGGTGCGCCAGGGCCCGGATCGGCCCCGATCCCGTTGCTATGCTCGCCGCACCGGCCGCCCCGCGGTCCCCCTCGAATCAGCCGTGTCCGAGCCTCCTCCGGCGAGGAGCCGCTCTTCGCTGCCGTGACCGCCGACCCCGACGACCCAGCCCTCGACGCCACCTGGAAGCGCATCGCCGACGAGCTTCGCCGGGCCGTCCCCACGGACATCTACGAGATCTGGCTGGCACCGCTCCAGGCCGTCGCGCTCGACGGCCTCGTCGTCGAGGTCGAGGCGCCGCCCGAGCTGCGCGCCTTCCTCGCCGACCGCTTCTCCCGCGTCCTCGACGCCAGCGCGGCCGCCGTCCTCGGCCCGGAGGCGACGGTGCTCGTGCGTCCCGGCGAGCCCCTGGCCGCCGCTGCGGCGCCGCTGCGCCGGCTGCCCCGGCGCGCGGTCGAGCCGCCGCCCGAGGACGACGCCACGGCGCTCAACCCGAAGTACACGTTCGAGCAGTTCGTCATCGGCGACGCCAACCGCTTCGCCCACGCCGCCGCCCTGGCCGTCGCCGAGCTCCCCGGCCAGGCCTACAACCCGCTGTTCGTCTACGGGCCGCCCGGCGTCGGCAAGACCCATCTGCTGCACTCGATCGGCAACTACGTGCGCGCGTGCGGGGGCGGGCTGACCGTCCGCTACGCGACGGTCGAGACGTTCACCAACCAGTTCGTCGCCGCCGTTCACGGCGGGTCGATCGAGCGCTTCAAGGGCCGCTTCCGCCGCAACGACGTGCTGCTCGTCGACGACATCCAGTTCCTCGCGTCGAAGGCCAAGACCGAGGAGGAGTTCTTCCACACCTTCAACGCTCTCTACGAGGCCGGCAGCCAGCTCGTGCTCACGTGCGACCGCCTGCCGCGCGACCTCGAGGCGCTCGAGGACCGCCTGCGCGAGCGCTTCGAGGCCGGGCTCGTGACGGCGATCCAGGCGCCGGACCTGGCCACCCGGCTGACCGTCCTGCGCAAGCGCGTCCAGCACGACGTCATCACCGTCGACGACGAGGTCCTCGAGGCGATCGCCTCGCGCGTGCTCACCAACGTGCGCGCGCTCGAGGGCGCGCTGATCCGCGTCGTCGCCTTCGCGTCGCTCACCGGCCGCCGCGTGACCGCCTCGCTCGCCGAGGAGGTCCTCTCCGACCTCTACCCGGCCGGCGCCCCCGCGCCGGGCACCGGCCAGCGGGCGGGCGGGGTCCCGACCGTCGAGCGCATCCAGGAGCTGACCGCCGAGGCGTTCGGCATCAGCACGGAGGAGCTGTTGTCCCACAGCCGCCGCGCCGGCCTCGCCTGGCCGCGCCACGTGGCCATGTACCTCGCGCGCGAGCACACCTCGATGACGCTGCCGGCGATCGCCGCGAGCTTCGGCGGGCGCAACCACACCACCGTGCTCCACGCCTGCAGGCGCACGGCCCAGCGGCTGGCCGCCGACCCCGAGGCCTACGAGGCCGTTCGGCGCTTGACGGAACGCCTCGGGCTGGACCGGAGCCGACCGGCATGACTGACAGACTCCGCTGCGCCCGGGTGCACGGGATGTGCGCCGTCTTCCCGCAAGGAGCGGCCTCTCTGCGACCTGTGCACATATCACCAGCCCCTATGACTCCCATCCTTTCCATGAGGTGTTCATCGTGAAGCTGTCGACGTCGACGGGACGGCTCCTCGCCGACCTCCAGACGGTCTCGCGCGTCGCCTCCACCCGGAGCGCCGTGCAGGCGCTCTCCGGGGTGCAGATCGCGGCCGGCGGCGACGACGGCGCCGGCGTGGAGCTGCGCGCCACCGACATGGAGGTCGGGCTCCGCGTCCCGCTCGAGGCGGAGGTCGAGCGCAGCGGCACGGTCGTCCTTCCCGCCCGCCTGCTGCTCGACGTCGTGCGCACGCTGCGCAGCGGGGACGTCTCGCTCGAGCTGCGCCCGGCCGAGCAGGACGTCGAGATCGTCGGGGGCACGGCGCGCTTCCACATCCGCACACTGCGCGGCGAGGACTTCCCGCCGCTGCCCGAGCCGGGCGGCGACCAGGTCGTCTCGATGCCGGCGCCCGCCTTCGTCGACACCATCGCCCGCGTCTCGCGTTCGGCCTCGCGCGACGAGACGCGCCCGATCCTGACCGGCATCCTGGTGTCGGCCAACGGCGACGAGCTGCGGATGGTCGCCACGGACTCCTACCGCCTGAGCGTCAAGGAGACCCGCCTCGAGGCGCCGCTCGAGGGCGGCTTCGAGGCCAACGTCCCGGCGCGGGCGCTCGAGGAGCTCGGCCGTCTGGTCCGCGACGAGGTCGAGGAGATCCGGATCGGCGTGCGCACCAACCAGGTCGTCTTCGAGGTCGGGGGCATCGCGCTCTCGAGCCGGCTCATCGACGGCCAGTTCCCCAACTACCGCCAGCTCCTGCCCGAGGGCTACGAGCACGAGCTGACGGTCTCGCGCGACGAGCTGCTGGAGGTCGTTCGCCGCATCAGCCTCATGGCCCAGAAGAACGCGCCGCTGCGCCTCAGCTTCAGCGAGGGCGAGGTGCGCGTGTCGGCGCAGACGCCCGACGTGGGCGAGGCGAGCGAGCCGCTGCCCGTGCCGTTCGCCGGCGAACCGTTCGAGATCGGCTTCAACCCGGACTTCCTGACCGTCGGGCTGGAGAGTGCCGGCGCCGACGAGGTTGTCGTCAAGCTGATCAGCCCACTGCGTCCGGGCCTGCTCGAGTCCGCCGACGGCAGCGGCTTCCTCTACCTGATCATGCCGATCCGGCTGAACGTGTGAGGGCGGCGGATGGTCGTCACCCGCCTGCGCCTGCGCGACTTCCGCTCCTACGCGAGCACGGACGTCGCCCTCGGTGAGCGGCTGACCGTCGTCCACGGCGCCAACGGTGCGGGCAAGACGAACCTGCTCGAGGCGCTGTACTTCGGCTGCACGGGCCGCTCGTGCCGGACGAGCAACGAGCGCGAGGTGGTGCGCTTCGACTCGCCGGCCGCGCGTGTGGAGGTCGCGGGGCGCGACCGCGACGGCGAGCACGAGCTGAGCGTCGGCTTCGTCCCCGGGGAGTCCAAGCGCCTGCGCGTGGACGGCGCGCCGGTCGAGCGGCTGCTCGACTCGCCGGTCCGCCCGCTCGTCAGCGTCTTCCTGCCCGACCGGCTCGAGCTCGTCAAGGGCCCGCCCGCGCTGCGCCGCGCCCACGTCGATCAGGTCGTCGCCGCCCTGTGGCCCTCGCGCGCGGCCACGAGACGCGCCTACGGCCAGGCGCTCGCCCAGCGCAACGCGCTGCTCGGCCGGGTGCGCTCGGGCCGCGGCTCACGCAGCTCGCTGGCGGCGTGGGACCTCGAGCTCGCGCGCCACGCGCTCGCGCTGCGCGACGACCGCGCCCGGGCCGTGGACCGGCTGACCGAGGGCTTCGCCGTCGCCGCCGGGGAGCTCGGCCTGGCCGGCGAGGCGTCGTTGCGCTACCGGCCGCGCACCGAGGCCGCAACGCCCGAGGAGCTCGCCGCCGAGCTCGCCGAGCGTCTGCCCGGGGACCTCGAGCGCGGCTTCACCGGCCACGGTCCGCACCGCGACGAGCTGGTGCTGCTGCGCGACGGGCGCGAGCTGCGCGTCTTCGGCTCGCAGGGCGAGCAGCGGATGGCGCTCCTGGCGCTGCTGCTCGCCGAGCGCGCGGTCCTGCAGGACGAGCGCGGGGCGGCCCCGCTGCTGCTGCTCGACGACGTCATGAGCGAGCTCGACCTCTCGCGCCGCCTGCTGCTCGTCGAGCGCCTGCAGGCGGGCGGCCAGGGCGTGATCACGACGACCGACCTGGCGCACGTGCCGGGCGCCGGCAGCGCCGGCGTGGTCCGCCTCGAGGTCCGCGACGGCGCGGTGACCGAGGAGCACGGCCCGCTGGCCGAGGCGGCATGAGGCGCCGCGACCCGCGACCGGCCTCGCACGCCGTCGCCGCGCTCGCCCAGCGGCTCGCCCCGCACACCCTCCTGGCCGAGATCCAGACGGTCTGGGCCGAGGCCGTCGGCGAGCTCGTGGCGGGCCAGGCCGAGCCCACGGGCGAGCGTGAGGGGACCGTCGTCGTCACCTGCTCATCGGCCGTCTGGGCGCAGGAGCTCGACCTCATGGCGCCCGACCTCGTGGCGCGCCTGAACGACGCGCTCGGGAGCCCGCGCGTGCGCGCCCTGCGCTGCGGGACGACCCCGGCGCGGGCGTGGTCCAGAGCGTCGGCGGAACGGTGACGTTTATCGTTGTTTTGCAGGGATTTCACCGGAGCGCCAGGGGTCTGTGAGACGGGTCCGTCTGCTATAGTTGAAGACATAATTCACACAGGCCCCGGCCGGGTGTCGGTCAGCCCGCTGCCGGGGTTTTTCACGTCGTTCGGAGGCACATGGCGCAGGACAACGAAAAGCGGACCTACGACGCTCAGGACATCACCGTCCTCGAGGGTCTCGAGGCCGTCCGCAAGCGCCCGGGGATGTACATCGGGTCGACGGGTCTGCGCGGCCTGCACCATCTCGTCTACGAGGTCGTCGACAACTCGGTCGACGAGGCCATCGCCGGCCACTGCTCGAAGGTCGAGGTGACGATCCACCCCGACAGCTCGATCACGGTCGTCGACGACGGCCGCGGCATCCCCGTCGCGATCATGGAGAAGGAGGGCCGGCCGGCCGTCGAGGTCGTGCTCACCGTGCTCCACGCCGGCGGCAAGTTCGGCGACGGGGGCGGCTACAAGGTCTCCGGCGGCCTGCACGGCGTGGGCGTCTCCGTCGTCAACGCGCTCAGCGAGCAGTTCCACATCGAGGTGCGCCGCGACGGCTACGCGTGGACCCAGGACTACGAGCGCGGCCGGCCGCTGATCGACCTACAGAAGGGCGAGCCCGTGAAGGAGACGGGCACGATCATCACCTTCCGGCCCGATGCGGAGATCTTCGAGTCGCTCGACTTCGACGCGTCGATCCTCGAGCAGCGCCTGCGCGAGACCGCGTTCCTCACGCGCAGCCTGAAGATCGCGCTCATCGACGAGCGCGGCGGCGGCAACCGCGTCGAGTTCCAGTACGAGGGCGGCATCGAGGACTTCGTCCGCTACCTCAACGAGGGCAAGGACCCGATCCAGAAGAAGGTCGTCTTCTTCGACGGCGAGAGCGACGAGGGCGCCGTCGAGGTCGCGCTGCAGTGGAACTCGTCCTTCCAGGAGTCGGTCCACTCGTTCGCCAACAACATCAACACGCACGAGGGTGGCTCGCACATGTCGGGCTTCCGCTCGGCGCTCACGCGCACGCTCAACCGCTACGCGCGCGAGAAGGGCGAGCTCAAGGAGAAGGACGACAACCTCACCGGCGAGGACGTGCGCGAGGGGCTGACCGCGGTCATCTCGGCCAAGCTGTCGGACCCGCAGTTCGAGGGCCAGACGAAGACCAAGCTCGGCAATCCTGGCATGGAGGGCTTCGTCGCCTCGATCGTCAACCAGCGCCTGGCCGAGTTCCTCGAGGAGAACCCGCAGGACGCGCGCGCGATCATCCGCAAGGCGGTGCTCGCCTCGCAGGCGCGCGCCGCCGCGCGCAACGCGCGGGACCTCACGCGGCGCAAGAGCGCGCTGGAGAACTCGCGCCTGCCCGGCAAGCTCGCCGACTGCTCGATCAAGGACCCGTCGCTGAGCGAGATCTTCATCGTCGAGGGCGACTCCGCCGGCGGCTCGGCCAAGCAGGGCCGCGACCGCAGCACCCAGGCGGTCCTGCCGCTTCGCGGCAAGATCCTCAACGTCGAGCGCGCCCGCATCGACAAGGTGCTGCGCAACGTCGAGGTGCAGGCGCTGATCACCGCGATCGGCACCGGCGTGCGTGACGAGTTCGACCTCGAGCGCGCCCGGTACCACAAGGTGATCCTGATGACGGACGCCGACGTGGACGGCGCCCACATCCGCACGCTGATCCTGACGCTCCTCTTCCGCGAGATGAAGGAGCTGATCGAGGCCGGCTACGTCTACATCGCCAAGCCGCCGCTCTACAAGCTCAAGCAGGGCCGCCAGGAGCGCTACATCGAGAAGGAGGGCGAGCTCGAGGACGTGCTCCTCTCCGACAAGTTCGAGAAGTTCGAGGTCGCCGACCGCTCGGGCCGTCCGTTCAAGCTGACCGAGGCGCGCTGGCAGAAGTTCACGCGTCTGCGCAAGCAGTACGAGGGCTGGGCGAGCGCGCTGCGCGCCGAGCACGGGCACGACATCATCCGTTTCCTCGAGGAGTCCTCGCTGCTCGACGAGGGCGCGGACACCCCCGACGCGGCGATCGCCGTGATCAACCGGGGCAACGGCGAGGGCCACGTGTTCTCGACGGAGCTGCTCGACGATGACGGCGAGGTCCTGCGCGTCCGCGCCGTGGAGTCCAAGACCGGCCTGGCGCAGACGATGCGCATCCGCCGGGACCTCTTCGAGTCGCAGGAGTACCGCAGCTTCCTCAACGTCCACGCCGCCCTTGTCGACCTGGCCGGCGAGCCGCCGTTCACCGTTGTGCTCGGCGACAAGTCCGCGGACGCGCTGTCCTTCGAGGCGCTGCGCGACGCGGTCCTCGAGGTCGCCCGGCGGGGCATCAACGTCCAGCGCTTCAAGGGCCTGGGCGAGATGAACGCCGAGCAGCTGCGCGAGACGACGATGGACCCCGAGTCGCGCACGCTGCAGCAGGTGAACATGGAGGACGCGGCCGAGGCCGATCGCCTGTTCTCGATGCTGATGGGCGAGGTCGTCGAGTTCCGCCGCAAGTTCATCGAGGACAACGCGCTGGCGGCGCAGATCGACGTCTGATGGCGCGCACGCTCCACGGACGTCCAGACACGATGAGGAAGGAGGTGGCGTAGATGGCGGGGACCGAGATCATCGGCGGTGGCAACATCGAGCCGCGCAATCTCGAGGACGAGATGCGCTCGGCGTACCTCGACTACGCCATGTCGGTCATCGTCGGGCGCGCACTGCCCGACGTCCGGGACGGGCTGAAGCCGGTGCATCGCCGCGTGCTCTTCTCCATGTCGGAGAACGGGCTCACGCCGGTGCGCGGCTACGTCAAGAGCGCGAGCGTCGTCGGCGACGTGATGGGCCGCTACCACCCGCACGGCGACTCGGCGATCTACGACACGCTGGTCCGCATGGCGCAGGAGTTCTCCATGCGCCACCCGCTCGTCGACGGCCAGGGCAACTTCGGCTCGATCGACGACGACCCGGCGGCGGCCATGCGCTACACCGAGACGCGCCTGACGCGCCTCGCCATGGAGCTGCTGCGCGACATCGACCAGGACACGGTCGACTTCGTCCCCAACTACGACGGGCGCCGGCAGGAGCCGCTCGTCCTGCCCTCGCGCTTCCCGAACCTGCTCGTCAACGGATCGTCGGGGATCGCGGTCGGCATGGCCACGAACATCCCGCCGCACAACCTGCGCGAGGTCACCGACGCGGTCGTCGCCTTCATCGACGACCCGTCGATCTCCGTCGAGGCGCTGATGGGCTACATCAAGGGCCCGGACTTCCCGACGGGCGGGATCATCCTCGGCCGGCAGGGGATCCGCGAGGCCTACGAGAGTGGGCGCGGCCGCGTGCGCGTGCGCGCGCGGGCCCACGTCGAGCCGATCACCCAGGGCAAGGAGGCGATCATCGTCACCGAGCTGCCCTACACGGTGAAGAAGGGCGGCGACGGCGGCCTGATCCAGAAGATCGCCGACCTCGTCCACGAGAAGAAGCTGCCGGACATCACCGACCTGCGCGACGAGTCGGACCGCAACGGCATGCGGCTCGTCATCGAGCTCAAGCGCGACGCGCTGCCCAAGGTCGTGCTCAACCAGCTCTACAAGCACACCGCGATGCAGTCGACGTTCGGCGTCAACATGGTCGCGCTCGTCGACGGCGTGCCTCGCACGCTGTCGCTGCGCGAGGTCATCTCCGCGTACGTCCGTCATCAGCGCGAGGTCATCGTCCGGCGCACGAAGCACGAGCTCGGCGTCCTCGAGGCGCGCGTGCACATCCTCGAGGGCCTGCTCATCGCGCTGGACCACCTCGACGCGATCATCGAGCTGATCCGCGCTTCGCGTGACCGCGAGGCCGCGCGCCAGCAGCTGATCGACCGCTTCAAGCTGACCGTGGTCCAGGCGTCGGCGATCCTCGACCTGCGCCTCTCGCAGCTGACCGCGCTCGAGTCCGACGCGATCAAGCAGGAGCACTCCGACAAGACCGAGCGGATCGCCGAGCTGCGCGCGATCCTCGGCGACGAGTCGCGTGTCCTCGGCCTCATCAAGGAGGAGCTGCTGGAGATCGCCGAGCGCTTCGCCGACGAGCGGCGCACGGAGATCACCGCCAGCGAGGACGAGCTCGACATCGAGGACCTGATCGCCGACCAGCAGATGGTCATCACGATCACGAAGTCGGGCTACATCAAGTCGCTGCCGCTGGCCACCTACCGCAAGCAGCGCCGCGGCGGCGTCGGCGTGACCGGCATGGACATGAAGGACGGCGACTACATCGAGCACCTCTTCGTGTGCTCGTCGCACGACTACCTGCTGTTCTTCTCCAACCGCGGCAAGGTCTACCGCTCGAAGGTCTACGAGCTGCCGGAGGCGTCGCGCACGGCGAAGGGCCGCGCGCTCGTCAACGTGCTCCCGCTGCGCGAGGGCGAGCGGATCCAGTCCGTCCTCTCCACGCGTGACTTCTCCGAGTCGCAGTACCTCATCTTCGGGACCCGCAAGGGCATCGTGAAGAAGACGGAGTTCGGCGCCTACAACACGCCGATCCGCGCGGACGGGATCATCGCCATCAACATCCGCGACGACGACGAGCTCGTCGCCGTGCGGCGGGTCGACGACGGCGACGAGGTGATCCTCGTCTCGCGCGCCGGCCTGACCGTGCGCTTCGCCGAGGCCGACGCCCGCTCGATGGGCCGCGACACCAGCGGCGTGCGCGGGATGGACGTCGGCGACAAGGGCGAGGTCATCGCGCTCGACGTCGCTCGCGACGACCAGGACCTGCTCGTCATCACCGAGAACGGCTTCGGCAAGCGGACGCGGATCGATCAGTACCGCAAGACGAGCCGCGGCGCCAAGGGCGTCAAGACGATCGGGCTGACCGAGGCCAAGGGCACCCTCGCCGGCGCGCTCGTCGTGCGCCCGCATCAGGAGCTCGTGTTCATCTCCCAGGACGGGATGGTCCAGCGCACCGGCGTCCGCGGGATCTCGCAGCAGGGGCGCGCGGCCACGGGCGTGCGCGTGATGAACGTGCGCGACACGGACCGCGTCTCGGCCGTCGCGCTCGTCGTCGAGTCCGATGCGGCGACGTCGGCCCAGGTGACCGACGCCGGTCTCGCCGACGGCCCGGTCGAGATCTCCGCGCAGAGCGGTGACATCGACGGCACGGTCGTCGACGACGGCGGGTCGTCCGTCAGCGACGACGGCGCGTCGCCCAACGGCGACCCGACCGGCTAGCCCTTCCGGCCCAGCGTCCGGGTGGTGGCGCCGCCCGAGCGGTTCCGCAGGCTGATGCGTGCGGGAGCCTCTCGGGCGACGCCCCCCTTGACGACGATCTCGACGAGGCCGTTGTCGAACTCGGCGTCGATGTCGCGCTCGTCGGTGCCCTCGGGCAACGTGATCGCCCGCCGGAACATCCCGTGGAAGCGCTCACGGATGTAGAAGCTGTCGTCGCCGCCGGTCCCGAGCTCGGTGCGCCGTACGCCCGACACCGTGAGGACGTTGTTGGACAGCGTGATGTCGACGTCCTCCGGGCGCAGGCCGGCCACCTCGATCCGGATCACGAGGTCGTCGTCGCGCGCGAAGACGTCCGTCGGCGGCACCCACGCGCTGGCGTGCGTGCGCTGCCGGTCCTGATGGTGGCCGGAGTCGCGGCCGTGCGCGCCGACCTCGCGCATACGGTTCAGCTCGCTGAAGAAGTCGGTGACTCCCTCGAACGGGTTCCTGGGGGCGTCGGGCATGCGGTTGACCTCCTCGGATCGTTTGGGGGTGGGCGCCGCGCTAGCCGTCGTCGGAGCCGAGCGGCCGCAGCAGCCCCGCCTCGCGCAGGAACCGCCGGGCCACGTCCTCGTCGCTCTGGCCGGCGGTGACGTCGGCGTTCATCCCGACGATGGCCTGCTGGGTCAGGCGCCGGTTGACCGAATCGACGACCTGCAGGAACTTCCGCCGGCCGACGCGCTCGAGCTTGTCGGCGTCGACCGTCATCACCACGTTCTGCGAGCCGAACAGCAGCTGCGGGTCGTCGAGCAGCGTGTAGTCGCCGCCCTGCAGCTGCGGGTCGGTGGTGAACGCGTTGACGGCGTCGGCCTCGCCCTCGTCGAGGGCGGCGTACTGCTCGCCGAGCGTCGTCGCGCGGAAGCGCGCGTTGTCGAGGCCGTAGATCTCGCGCAGGCCGGCGAGCCCGAGGTGCAGGTCCTCGAACTCGGGGCGGGCGGCGAGTGTGAAGCCCGAGAGCGTGCGCAGGTCGGCGATCGACTCGAGGCCGCGCTCCTGCGCGAAGGCCTTCGTCGTGGCGATGGCGTCGACGTTCTGGAACGGGGTCATCGCGCTCATGGCCATGCCGCGGCCGTCGTAGAACGCCTTGGCGCGCCGGTAGGTCGCTTGCGGGTCGAGCCCCGACACGTCCTGCTTGGCGACCACCGACAGCACCGTCCCCGTGTAGGCAACGTGGCCGTCGATCTCGCCGTCGCGCAGCAGCCGGTCGAGATCCGCGGCCGGGCCGACGCTCTTGCGCAGGTCGACCGTGTAGCCGTTGACCGCGAGCGCCTGGCGCCACAGCTCGCCGAGGATGCGCGCCTCGGGGAACGCCTGCGTGCCGAGCGTGATGCGCAGCTGCGCCCCCTGCGGCTGCTGGGAGCCACCCGACGCCTCCTCGCCGTTTTCGCTGCCGCACGAGGCGAGCGCCGACAGGGCGAGCACGAGCGCGACCGCCCGGATGGTCCGTCCTCTCATCGCTGCGCCTCCGGGTCCTCGAGCGCCGCCGGGTCGAAGGTGCCGGGCCCGACCGTCGCCGGCGCGAGCGCCGGCACGCGCTTGGGGACGGTCTCCTCTCTCAGGGCCTTGATCCACGCCCAGGCCAACCCGACGATCACGAAGGTGAACGGCACGGAGCCGAGGATGGCCGCCTGCTGGAGCGCGCTCAGCCCGCCGACGAGCAGCAGCGCCGAAGCGATGGCGCCCATGAGCAGCCCGAGCACGACGACGACGAGCTTGGAGGGCTCGAGTGCGCCGCGCGAGCTCATCGTGCCCATGACGATCGCCGCCGCGTCCGCGCCGCTGATGAAGAACAGGGCGATCAGGAAGATGCAGATCGCCGACGTGACGGCCGGCAGCGGCATCGCGTCGAGCGCGGTGAACAGCGACAGCTCAGGGGTCGCCACCGAGCCGACGAGGTCCGCCTGGCCCGTGCGCTGCAGGTTGATGCCGGTGCCCCCGACGATCGCGAACCAGATGAAGCCCATCCCGGTCGGGGCGGCGACGACGCCGACCATGAACTCGCGGATCGTGCGCCCGCGCGAGATGCGTGCGACGAACATGCCGACGAAGGGCGCCCACGAGATCCACCACGCCCAGTAGAAGATCGTCCACGCGGCCATCCACTCCTCCTGGCCGCCGGCGCCCGTGCGCAGGCTCATCGGGAAGACCTGCAGGACGTAGTTCCCGATCGTCTCGATGCCCTGGGAGATGACGAGCACCGTCGCGCCGCCCAGGAAGAGGAAGAAGAACATCAGGACGACGGTCGCCGCGCCGCCCAGGTTGGCCAGGAACTGGATGCCCTTCTCGACGCCCGACGTCGCCGAGATGACGAACATGATCGTGACCAGGACGATGATGATCACGGCGATGCCGTTGGACTTCTCCAGGCCGGTGAGGTAGTTCAGCCCGCTGTTGAGCTGCAGCCCGTTGAGGCCGAGCGAGGTCGCCGTCCCGAACAGCGTCGCGCAGATGGCGAGAGCGTCGATGATGCGGCCGATCGGGCGCTGGGTGACGTCTTCGCCCAACAGCGGCGCGAACAGCGCGCTGACGAGCGTCGGCCGGCCCTTGCGGAACGAGGAGTAGGCGAGCGCTCCGCCCATGATCGCGTAGAGCGCCCAGCCGTTGAAGCCCCAGTGGAAGTAGCTGAACTGGAGCGCGACGTGGGCCGCCTCCTCCGTGCGCGGCTCGGCCAGGCCGTGCGGCGGGGCGGCGAAATGCGAGATCGGCTCGGCCGTCCCGTAGAAGAGCAGGCCGGCGCCGAGGCCGGCGGCGAACATCATCGCGATCCACGAGACCGTGCTGAACTCGGGGCGCGAGTCGTCGGGCCCGAGCCTGATCCGGCCCCACGGGTGGATGACGAGGAACACGCACATGGCCAGCGCGCCGACGGCGATGAGGATGAACGCCCAGCCGAAGTTCCCGATGATCCAGCCGAGCACGTCGCCCATCACGCCGCCGAGGCTCTCGGGGCCGAGGATGCCCCACAGCACGAAGGCGAAGATGACCCCCGCAGACCCCCAGAAGACGACAGGGTCGACCCCTCTGAGCAACCGATTCATGCCTCGTCTCCTCCACGGCCGCGCCGCGGCGGCCAGAGCCGGTACCCCCGCCGCTCATATATCAGAGGACCGCGGTCTCGGCAACGAGCGCGTCGGCTTCCTGGCACCCGCTTGGGGTCGTCGTCGTCTCTTGCTACCTTTCCGATCACCAGAGAAAGGAGGTGGTCCGTATCGGTAGTTCGAGTTCTTGCGGGACCCTGGAGGTGGCCGGCCGCTAGGTCGGACAGGCTGGATCCGTCCAGCGAATCCACACCGGGCCACCCCCTCACGCGGCGCCGGACTGGTCCCACCGGCCGTTGAACCGCCGCGCCGAGGGCCGCATCAGATCCAGTTGGTTGTGCGAAGGGCGCCGAGCCGCCGGGCCGGCGCCCTTCGTCGTTCGCGGGCCGGTCGCCGTCAGGCCGTGGCCGCGCGGCCACTCCCCGCGTACAACAGGTATGCGCCGCGGGGTCCGGGCGCGCGATACTCACGCCGCCGCGCGCCGTGAGGCGGCGGTGCAGGATCCCACGACGAGGAGGAGCACCAGGATGGCCCGGACGAAGGCGGCGGTGGTCGAGGCCCTCGAGCGCGTTCCGCTGCTCACCGATCTGTCGAAGCGAGACCGCGGCCGGCTGGCCTCGTCCATGAAGGACGCGACCTACCCGGCGGGCAAGCAGATCGTCATGGAGGGTCGCTCGGGGGTCGGCTTCTTCGTCATCACGGGCGGCTCGGCGGCTGTGAGCATCGGCGGCGAGGTCGTCCGCATGCTCGGCCCCGGCGACTACTTCGGCGAGATGGCGCTCATCGACGGCGGCAGGCGCTCCGCGACCGTCACCGCCGACAGCGACCTCGACGTGCTGACGATGACGTCATGGACGTTCAAGGGCTTCGTTCAGGAGAACCCCAGCGTCGCCTGGGCGCTGCTCACGACGATGGCCGAGCGGATGCGCGAGGGCGCGGTGCGCTGACCCGCTCAGGCCGCGTCGGCCAGCCCGGCCGTCTGGGGCAGCCACTGGCGCCAGGCGGCCGGGATCGTCGGGCTGGCGACGTGGATGAACACATGGGGGCTCGGCGCGCTCGGTGTGCGGCGCGGATGCATGTTGGCCTGCGCGGGCAGGTGGTCGCCCTTGCGGCGGTTGCACGGCGCGCACGAGGCGACGATGTTGTCCCAGCTCGAGCTGCCGCCCTTCGAGCGCGGGATGACGTGGTCGACCGTCAGGTTCGAGCGCGAGCCGCAGTACTGGCAGGCCCAGCCGTCGCGCGCGAAGACGGCGCGCCGGGTGATCTTGCGCCGGTGCGTGTCGCGCGGGACCTTGACGTAGCTGACGAGCCGGATCACGACGGGCCGTGGCATGGCGGTGTGCTCGGAACGCAGCTCCCAGCTCGCGTGCTCGAGCAGCTCGGCCTTGGACTTCAGCAGCAGGACCGCGGCGCGACGCACGGTGCAGACGTTGATCGGCTCGAAGGTCGCATTGAGGACGAGCACCCGACCACCGTCACGTCCGCGCGGCCGGTGCCCGATGACCGGCGCGGACGACACTGGGCCTGGTGGTGTCTGGCTCCCCATGAGCGGCTCCTGCGCGCAGAAGTGTAGCGGTGAGCGGTGCGGATCTGCCTAGGCCGCGGGATAGCTGCCGAGCAGCCGGACCTCCTCGCAATGGCGGCGCAGCGCGGCGATCGCCTCGGTGACCGGCGCGTCGCCGTCGCGGCCCTCCATGTCGATGTGGAACAGGTAGTGGCCGAGCGGTCCGGGGCGCGGCCGCGACTCGATCCGCACGAGGTTCACGCCGCGGAATGCGAACTCGCTCAGGCAGCGCACGAGCCACCCCGGCGAGTTGTCGCCGGCGCCCGCGAAGACGACCGACGTCTTCCATGCCACGCCGTCGCCGACCGGCTCGGTGCCGCCCGGCGCCAGCCACACGAAGCGCGTCGCGTTGTGCGGGTCGTCGTCGACGCCGTCGCGCAGCACGCGGCAGCCGTACAGCGCCGCGGCCGAGCGCGGGCCGAGCGCCGCCCACGGCTCGTCGGTGCCGGCGACGGTGCGCACCGCGTCGGCCGTCGAGGTCGACGCGCGCACGACCGCGCCGGGCAGCTCGCTGCGCAGGAAGCGCGCGCACTGGCCGAGCGGTTGCGGGTGGGAGACGACGACGGCGATCGCGTCGAGCGCGAGGTCGGCGCGCGCGATCAGGCAGTTGCGGATGTCGAGCACGGTCTCGCCGACGATCGCCACGTCGTCGGCGTCGCGCGCGAGCGCGTCGAGCGTCGCGCTCACCCCGCCCTCGGTGGAGTTCTCGATCGGCACGAGCGCGCGGTCGATCTCGCGGTCCTCGACGGCCATCACCGTCTCGTGGATCGAGGCGAACGGGACGAGCTCGGCGTCGGCGCCGGCCACCGCCGCGCGGATCGCCTCCTCGCTGAAGGTGCCCGCGGGCCCAAGGTAGCCGAGGCGCATCAGCGCCGCTGCTCGGCGCGGTCGGGCACCTCGCCCGCCAGCGCGACGCGGATCGCCTCCTGCTCCTCGGGCGACAGCGCGAGCGTGCCCTGGCCCTCGACGACCTGCTTGGCGTACAGCCGCGCCTGGTCGCGATGATGGATCGACGAGACGACGACGCCCGAGCCGCGCCGGTCGAGCAGCGCGATCGACGTCGACTGGCGCCCGGACATCTCGTTGTAGGCGTCGTAGCGGACGAGCCCGTGGTAGGCGATCGCGCCCTCGAGGGCCTGCTCGACGGTGCCCAGCCGGCCCTGCAGGCCGGCGGCGAGATCCTCGACGTAGGAGTGCAGCGACCGGAAGTCGCGGTCCAGCCCGGCGGCGTGCGCGGACAGGTCGCGCGCGGCGCCGTCGCCGATGACCACGCGCTGGTCGGCCCGCAGCCGCGAGAGGCGGCGCGACAGCACGATCACGCCGATCAGCGCGATCACGGCGACCACGGCAGCGGCCATGGCGACGATCCCGGTCGTGGTCGTCAGCTCGTCCACGACCGGGAAGGATAGGCCGCCCGCGACGGCTGCTCAGCGCGTGAAGATGATCGTGTAGCGCTGGCGGTTGTTGTCGGTCTTCTGCTCGCCGCGGACGGCGGCGACGACGACCTCGGCGGTGACCGCCTGGCCGATCGGCGGCGACGAGCCGAGCGGGATCTCGACCTCGGCCGGCGACCCGGCCGTCGTCTGCGACACCGTCCGGCGCGCGGTGATCGGGCGCGAGCCGCCGCGCAGGGTGACGGTCACGCGCACGTTGCGCTCGTCGTTCTCGCCCTGGTTCTCGAAGCTGACCTTGAACGTCACCCCGCCGCTGCCCACGGCCACGCGGTTGACCGCGGGTGAGGGCTGCAGGGTGGTGTCGCCGATCGAGACGCTCGACAGGCCGTGGCCGTGCGAGCCGGGCGCGACCTCGGTGCTCTGCGAGCTGGACTGGGCGCCCAGGCGGTTGGCCACCGTCTCCGGGCTGAGCCACGAGATGTCGGTCATGAACTGGCTGTCGGCGATCCGCTGGCCGCTGATGCCCTCCTCGTCGAGGACCTGCTTGATGAGCGGCGCGACACGCACGTCGTAGACGACGTCGGAGGCGAGAAATGCCTGCATCTCCGCGGCGATGCCCTCGATCGCCTGCTCGGCCGGCTGGCCGCGGCCGAGCGCGGTGGGCAGCGCGTCGGCGATCTTGCGCAGGCCCTCGGCGCGCAGGCCGAGGACGAGCTCGAGATTGCGCTGCGCCGGCTGCATCTCGTCGGGGACGTCGAACTTCTTCGCGCGGTTGAGGTCCTCGTCGGCGGCGAGGCGCAGCTCGTTCACCTGGACCTGCAGATCGCTGGCCTGCCGCGCACCGCCGTTGAGCAGCTGGAAGAAGGCGCGCCCGACGTCGCGGTCGGAGTCGGTGACGACCGCGGTGACGTCGCGGTTGTAGTCCTTGAGGGCGTTCTCCTTGCGGCTGTCGGTGCAGCCCTTGACCCCGAGGACGATGAGGATGAGCAGGATCAGGCCGACGCCGACGGCGATGCCCTGCCGCACGAGCACGGTCCGGCGATCCGGTCCGCGGACCGGACGGGGCTCCCGAGGCGGCCCCCCGCGGCGGCGCGGCCGGGACGACCGGGACTCCACTCGTGTGGGCTCGTCACCCTCGTCGAAGAACGACACCTCTGGCTCCTTGCGGTTCGCCAACTGGTCAGTATGACCGGGCACGACCGACGCTACGCCCGCTGCAAGTTTGGCGTCAGGGGAGGACGGCAGGGCTTCGGCGGCGAACGAGGGAGGCGGTGAGGACCGCCGGGGATCACACGGACGAGCACGTCACCGCGCCCGTGCCTCCGGCCGATCGCGACGGCGAGCTCGTGCTCGGCCGCTACCGGCTCGTGCGGCGGCTGGGGGCGGGCGGGTTCGGCGTGGTCTGGCTGGCCCACGACGAGCGCCTCGAGCGCGCCGTCGCGGTCAAGCGCATCGCCGTCCACGACGCCGCCGTCGGGCCGCGTGCGGAGCGCGAGGCGAAGGCCGCCGCGCGGCTGTCGCACCCGAGCATCGTCGCGCTCTACGAGTCGGGCCGCGACGACGAGGCCGTGTACCTCGTCTCCGAGCTCGTGCGCGGCCGCACGCTCGGCGACCTGATGGCCGAGGGCGCACTGTCGGATCGCGACGTCCTGCGGATCGGCGTGACGCTGTGCGACGCGCTCGCCCACGCGCACGGGCGCGGGGTGGTCCACCGCGACGTCAAGCCGGGCAACGTGATCGTCCCCGACCGCCGCGCCGAGGGCGACGGCCTGGCCAAGCTGACCGACTTCGGCGTCGCGCGGATCGCGGGCGACGACGTGCTCACGCGCACCGGCGACGTCGTCGGCACGCTCGCCTACATGGCCCCCGAGCAGGCCGAGGGCCGCGCCGCGGGCGCCGAGGCCGACCTCTACGCGCTCGCGCTCGTCCTCTACGAGGCGCTGGCGGGGGTCAACCCGGTCCGCGGCCACGGCGCCGCGTCCACGGCGCGCCGCGTCGGCGCGCGCCTGCCCGCGCTGGGGCGTCTGCGCCGCGACCTCCCGCTCGACCTGTGCGCGGCGCTCGACCGGGCGGTCCTGCCGCGCCCCGAGCAGCGCGGCACGATCGCCGACCTGCGCGCCGCGCTCCACCGCGGGATCCCGCGCGCCGCCGAGGAGACCGGGACGATCGCCTCGAGCCCGCTCGAGCCGCTGGCCGACGCGCGCCCGCGCCGCCCGGTGCGCCTCGTGGCGCGCGTGCCCGCCGGTCTGGCGGCGGGCGGGCTGGCCGCCGCGGCGCTGGCCTGGCTCGGGCCCGCGCCGCCGCTGCCCGCACTCGGGGGCGCCGCCGTCGCGGCGCTCGCCGTCGCGCTGCTCCCGCGGCTGGGCTGGCTCGCCGTGGCCGCGGCCCTCGTCACGTGGGCGATCGCCGGGGGCGAGACGGGCGTCGCCGTGCTCATCGCCGCCGGCGCGCTGCCGACCGCCGGGCTCCTGCGCCGGGCGGGGCCGCTGTGGTCGGCGCCCGCGCTCGCGCCCCTGCTCGCCATCCCCGGCCTCGCCGGGGTCTGGCCCGCGCTCGCCGGGCAGGCCACCCGCGCCTGGCATCGGGCCGCGCTCGGCGCGCTCGGAGGCATGTGGCTGCTGCTCGCGGAGGCGCTCGCCGGACGCCGGCTGGCGCTCGGCGCGCGCGACGCCGCCCCGTGGCGCGACGCGGCCGGCCGCGCCTGGGACGAGGTGCTCGTCCCGCTGGCCACCGGCGGCTCGCTCGCGATCGCCGGTGTGTGGGCGATCGCCGCGCTCGTTCTCCCGTATCTCGTGCGCGGGAAGCTGTTCGCCGCCGACCTCGTGGGGGCCACGGCGTGGGCCGCCGGCCTCGGCTCGGCGTGCCAGGCCGTCGCCCCCGGGATGCGCGGGCTGGTGGCCGGGGCGGTCGCGGCGGGCGGCGTCGCGGTGGCGGCGCGAGCGTCACGGGGAGAGGCAAGGGCACGTTCCGCCTCGTAGCATCAGCTGTCGTCCTCGCGTTGCGACGCGCCCTGGGCGAGCAGGTCCCACTCTCACATGAGCGTTCTGCGCAACCTCGAAGAGAAGCTCTCCGGGCTCGTCGAAGGCACCTTCGGGCGGGTCTTCCGCACCCAGGTGCGCCCGGTCGAGATCGCGCGCAAGCTCGCGCGAGAGATGGACGAGCACCGCACGGTGTCGGTGTCGCGCACCTACGTGCCCAACGAGTACGCGGTGTGGCTGTCGCCCGAGGACCGCGAGCGCTTCGAGGGCGTCGAGCACGAGGTCATCGACGAGCTCAGCGCCTACCTGCTCGAGCACGCGCGCCGCGAGCGCCTGGCGCTCATCAGCCGCCCGCAGATCGAGTTCCGCACCGACGAGCGCCTGCAGCTCGGCGAGTTCGGCATCCAGGCGCGGCTCGTGCGCACCGAGCCCGAGGCCGAGGCCGCGCAGCAGGGGGACCACGGCCACACGATGGTCTACTCGAGCGCCGGCCGCGTCCAGGACGAGTTGCACGACGTGCGCACCGCGCGCCGCGGGCGCCCGGTCGTGATCGCCGAGGGCAAGCGGATGCCCGTCGGGCCCGGCGGCGCGGTGATCGGCCGCAGCCGCGAGTGCGACATCGTGCTGGCCGACTCGAACGTCTCGCGCCGCCACGCCGAGATCCGCCCGGCAGGCGGCGACGGCTGGACGATCGCCGACCTGGGGTCGACGAACGGCGTGAAGGTCAACGGCCGAACGATCGGCACGGCGCCGCTGCAGCCGGGCGACGACATCACGGTCGGCACCGTCGAGGTGCGCTTCGAGGTCGACTGATGCTCGAGCCGGTCTCCGTCGCGCTGCAGTTCGGCTTCCTCGCTGTCCTCTACCTGTTCCTGCTGTGGGTCTCGCGCAGCGCCCTGCGCGACCTGCGCCGCACGGGGGACGGGCGCGCCAGCGCGGCCGGTCCCGTGACCACGCCCGCGCCGGACGCGACCGGCCTGCACCCGGCCTCGCGCGGCCCCGCCGTCGACGGCGCCGAGCCGCGGCTGGTCGTCGAGCGCGCGCCCGGCCACACGCCGGGCATGGAGTACGACATCGGCGAGGGCGCGGTGCTCGGACGCGGCGACCAGGCCGAGATCCGCCTCGACGACCCCTTCGCCTCCTCGGCGCACGCGCGGCTGCTGCGCCAGGGTGGGATCGTCGTGCTCGAGGACATGGGCTCGACGAACGGCACGTACCTCAACGAGGAGCTCCTCAACGGGCCGCAGCCGCTGCATCCCGGCGACCGTGTCCGGATCGGCGACAGCGAGTTCACCTACCTTGACCGCTGATGCTCCGCGTCGCCGACCACTTCGAGCGATCCGACACCGGCCGCCAGCGCCGGGGCAACGAGGACGCCTTCTACGCCCGGGCGCCGCTGTTCGCGGTGGCCGACGGGATGGGCGGGGCCCAGGCGGGCGAGGTCGCCTCGGGCATGGCCGTGGCCGTCGTCGAGCAGGGTCTGCCCGACGCCGGCGGCAGCGTCGAGCAGCGCCTGCGCGCGGTCGTCGACGAGGCCAACTCGCGCATCAACGCGCTCGCGCGCGCCGACCACCAGCGCGCCGGGATGGGCACGACGCTGACGCTCGCCTACGTCGGCGAGGAGGAGCTGTCGGTCGCCCACGTCGGCGACAGCCGCCTGTACCGGCTGCGCGACGGGTCCTTGGAGCGCCTGACCGAGGACCACTCGCTCGTCGAGGAGCTCGTGCGCCAGGGGAAGATCACGCCCGCGGAGGCCGAGGAGCACCCGCAGCGCTCGATCATCACGCGGGCGCTCGGGCCGGAGTCGGCGGTCGAGCCCGACTCGCACACGTGGCCGGCGCGTGACGGCGACGTCTATCTGATCTGCAGCGACGGGCTGACCTCGATGGTCCCCGAGCAGCAGGTGGGCGAGCTGGTGCGCTCGGCCACCTCGCTCGGCGACGCGGGCCGCAAGCTCGTCGACGCCGCCAACGCGGCCGGGGGGCGCGACAACATCACCGTCGTCCTGTTCAGCCTCGAGGACGTCGGCGCCCCGGCGACGAGCGCGCCGACCTCCGAGCACCCGGCGGTCGCGGACGCCGTGCCCGCCGGCGACGGCGGTGCCGCCGCGGTCGCCGCCCCGCCGCAGGCCGCGCCGGCCGAGACGACGGCCACGCACCGCCGCGAGCCCCGCGAGCCGCGCGAGCCGCGCGCTCCCGGCGGCCGGGCGCGCCGTCGTCGTCGCCGCCGGCTGCGCGTCCCCGTGGGCCTGATCGTGACCGTCTTCTTCCTGGGGATCATCGGGTTGTCGGGCTGGTACGCGTCGCAGACCGTGTACTTCGTCGGCGCGGGCGACGACGGCTTCGTGACCGTCTTCCGCGGGCTGCCCTACGAGCTGCCCGCCGGGCTGGACCTCTACAGCGTCAACTACGTCTCCGGAGTCCCGATGAGCGAGCTGACGCCGAGCCAGCGGCGCACGGTGACCGAGCACAAGCTGCGCCCGCGCGACGACGCGCACGACCTCGTCCGCCGCCTGGAGACCGGGGAGCTCGCCCGGTGAGCGCGCGCAACCGCGAACTGCTCGCGCTCGTGCCCGCGTCGCTGCTCGTCACCGGCGGCTTCGCCGCGGTGTTCATCGAGCGCGACGACGTCCTCTCCGACGTCTCGTTGACCTTCGGCGCCGTGTTCCTGGGGCTGTGCCTCGTCGCCCACGTCGTGCTGCGCTTCACGCTGCCCAACGCCGACCCGTACCTGTTCCCGCTGTTCGCGGTGCTCGCCTGCTTCGGGCTGGTGATGATCTACCGGATCGACGAGACGCTCGCCCGCGAGCAGGCGCAGTGGTTCGTGCTCGGGCTGATCCTGTTCGCGGCGACGATCATCCTGCTGCGCGACTACCGCGTCCTCGAGCGCTACCGCTACACGATCGCGGTGGCCGGGATCCTGCTCCTGCTGCTCCCGCGCGTGCCCGGGATCGGCCAGAGCGTCAACGGCGCCTACCTCGGCGTGAAGCTCGGCCCGCTGTCCTTCCAGCCCGCCGAGTTCGCCAAGATCGCGATCATCATCTTCCTGGCCAGCTACCTGCGCGACACGCGCCAGCTGCTGGTCTCGGGCGGGCGGCGGGTCGCCGGCGTCTCGCTGCCGCCGCTCAAGCACCTCGGCCCGCTGCTGCTCATCTGGGGCGCGGCGATGGCGATGCTCTTCTTCATCCAGGACATCGGCTCGTCGCTGATGTTCTTCGGCGGCTTCCTCGCCGTCGTCTACGTCGCCACGAACCGGCTGCTGTTCGTGACCGTCGGGCTCGCGCTGTTCGCCGCCGGGTCGTGGGCGCTCTACCAGGTGCGCCCCACGATCCAGAACCGCGTCGACGCCTGGCTGCACCCGTTCGACTCGTCGCTCTACGACCAGGTCGGGGGCAGCTACCAGCTCGCCCAGTCCCTCTTCGCCCAGGCCGACGGCGGGCTGCTTCGGGCAGGGCTTCGGCCAGGCGCTGCTCACCGTCGGCGCCGGCGACGACAAGGTGCAGCTCCTGCCCGCCGCGCAGACCGACCTGATCTACGCCGTGATCACGAACGAGCTCGGGCTGCTCGGCTCGGCCGCGGTGCTGTGCACGTACCTGCTCGCCATCGAGCGCGGCTTCAAGATCGCGACGCTCGCGCGCGACTCGTTCTCCAAGCTGCTGGCCACGGGACTGACCGCCGTCTTCGCGCTGCAGGTGTTCGTGATCGTCGGCGGCGTCACCAAGGTGATCCCGCTGACCGGCGTGACCCTCCCGTTCATCTCCTACGGTGGGTCGTCCATCCTCGCCAACTTCGTCCTCCTCGCGCTCCTGCTGCTCGTCTCCGAGCGGGCGCGCCGCGAGGCCGTCGAGGGATAGCGAGCCATGAACGCACCGATCGCCCGCCTCTATCTCGTCGTCGTCCTGCTCTTCGCCGTGCTCATCGCCTTCACCTCGAACTGGACCGTGTTCGGCGCCGAAGCGCTGCACGACAACCCCAAGAACCGCCGCGAGCTGCTCGAGCAGCAGCGCATCCGGCGCGGCGTGATCCGCGCCGACGACGGCTCGCTGCTGGCGCGCAGCGTGCGCCACTCCGACGGCACGTACACGCGCACCTATCCCGACGCCGGGCTGTTCTCGCATGCCGTCGGCTACTCGTTCACGCGCTTCGGCCGCTCCGGCCTGGAGCAGTCCCGCAACGACGCGCTGACGGGCACGGGCAACGAGCTGGGCTCGCTGTTCGATCGCCTCAGCGGCAGCGAGCCCGAGGGCGACGACGTGCGCACGACGCTCGACCCGGGCGCGCAGCGCGTCGCGCTGGAGGGGCTCGCGGGCCGCAAGGGCGCGGTCGTCGCGCTGGACCCGAGCACCGGGGCGATCAAGGCGATGGCCTCGACGCCCGGCTACGACCCGAACGACATCGGCGACCCCGGCCGCTTCACGCGCCTGAACCGCGACGACAACGCGCCGCTGCTCAACCGCACCACGCAGTCCGGCTATCCGCCCGGGTCGACGTTCAAGGTCGTCACGGCGATCGCCGCGATGGACAGCGGCCGCTACACGCCGGACTCGCTCGTGAGCGGGCGCAACGGCAAGGAGATCTCCGGCGTCCCGCTGAACAACTTCGGCGGCGAGGACTTCGGCGACATCACGCTGACCGAGGCGCTGACGAACTCGGTCAACACGGTGTGGGCCGAGGTCGGCGAGAAGCTCGGCGGCGAGACCATGCAGCGCTACATGGACCGTCTCGGCTTCGGCGCGCCCGTCAAGGTCGACCTGCCCCAGTCCGAGCGGCGCGCCAGCGGCGAGTTCCGCGGCGGGCGGCCGATCCCGGCCACGAGCCGCTTCGTCGACGTCGGGCGCATGGCCATCGGCCAGGACCGCCTCAACGTGACGCCGCTGCAGATGGCGATGGTCGCCTCGGCCGTGGCCAACGGCGGGCGCCTGATGGAGCCGCACCTGACCGACCGCATCGTCGACCGCGACGGGCGCACCGTCGATCGCATCCAGCCCGCGCGAGATGTCGCAGGTGATGAGCGAGTCCAGCGCCAACGAGGTCGCCGACATGATGGCCAACGTCGTGCGCGAGGGATCGGGCACGGCGGCGGCGCTCGAGGGCATCGACGTCGCCGGCAAGACCGGCACGGCCGAGGTCGACCGCCCGTGCGGCCCGAACCAGGTGTGGTTCATCGCCTTCGCCCCGCGCACCGACCCGAAGGTCGCGGTGGCGACGACGGTCGAGTGCTCGGAGGGGACGGGCGGCGTGGTCGCCGCGCCGATCGCCAAGCAGGTGATGCAGGAGCTGCTGAGATGACCGACGGACTCGCATCCGAGACGATCGTCGACGGCCGCTACCGGGTGCTGGACCGGATCGGCTCGGGCGGCATGGCCGACGTCTACTGCGCCGAGGACCTCCAGCTCGGCCGCCAGGTCGCGCTGAAGGTCCTGCACAGCCGCTTCGCGGCGGACAGCGAGTTCGTCGAGCGCTTCCGCCGCGAGGCGTCGAGCGCCGCCGGCCTCCAGCACCAGCACGTCGTCTCCGTCTACGACCGCGGCAACTGGGACGGCACCTACTACATCGCGATGGAGTACCTGCGCGGGCGCTCGCTCAAGCAGGTCGTCCAGCAGCACGCCCCGCTGATGCCCGAGGACGCGATCGACCTGACCGTGCAGGTCCTGCGCGCCGCCCGCTTCGCCCACCGGCGCGGGATCATCCACCGCGACCTCAAGCCGCACAACGTGATCGTCGACGAGGAGGGCCGCGCCAAGGTCACCGACTTCGGCATCGCCCGCGCCGGCGCCTCGGACATGACGCAGACCGGGTCGATCATGGGCACGGCGCAGTACCTGTCGCCCGAGCAGGCCCAGGGCCACCCGGTCAGCGAGCCCTCCGACCTCTACTCGATCGGGGTCATCCTCTACGAGCTGCTCACCGGCCGCGTCCCGTTCGAGGGCGAGAGCGCGGTGACGATCGCGCTCAAGCAGGTCAACGAGCGCCCCGCGCCGCCGAGCGCCTTCAACGCCGAGGTCACGCCGGAGCTCGAGGCGCGTCGTCATGCGCGCGATGGAGAAGGACCCCGCGCGTCGCTTCCCCGACGCCGACGCGTTCATCGCCGCGCTCGAGCACGCCCGCGCGAGCCTGCGCGGCGACGGCCCCGCGACGGGCGCCGAGTGGGCCGCGGCCCCGCCCGGCGAGCCCCCCGAGCGGCGCCGCTGGTGGGTCTGGTCGCTGCTGGTCATCGCGCTCGTCGCCGCTGTCGTGGCCGCGGTCCTGCTGCTCGGCGGCGGGAACACCAAGACGGTGCCCAACGTGATCGGGGCCGACGTCGCCTCGGCCGAGACGCGATTGCGCCAGGACGGCTTCTCGACGGACACGACGCAGAAGACCTCCGACCAGCCGGCGGGCGAGGTGATCGGCTCCGACCCGGCGCCGGGCGACCAGGCCGACGAGGGCTCGACCGTCGTGCTCACGGTGTCCGGCGGCCCGGGGACCGCGTCCGTGCCGTCCGTCGAGGGCCTGTCGCGCAACGGCGCGCGGGCGCGCCTGCGCAACGCCGGCTTCGAGATCGAGGAACGCAAGGAGAGCTCGGATGACGTCGCGGAGGGCAAGGCGATCCGCACGAGCCCGCCCGAGGGCGCCGAGCAGGAGAAGGGCTCCACGATCACGCTGCTGATCTCGACCGGCCCCGAGCAGGTCGCGGTCCCGAACGTGGTCGGCCAGAGCTACGACGAGGCGAGCTCCAAGCTCGAGGGCGCGGGCTTCGTGGTCAACCGCCGCGACCAGGTCACCGACGACGAGGAGCCCGGCACCGTGCTCAAGCAGAGCCCGGGCAGCGGGCGCAGCATCGACAAGGGCTCGACGATCACGCTCGCCGTGGCCAAGGAGCCGACGACGGTGGCCGTGCCCGACGTCACCGGCGAGACGCAGAGCGACGCCGTCACGCGCCTGTCCCAGGACGGCTTCGAGATCCAGACCGAGGACCGCGAGGTGGACTCGCCCGAGGGCGACGGCGTGGTCATCGAGCAGGACCCGCCGGGCGGCCGCGCCCAGCGCGGCTCGACGGTGAAGATCGTCGTCGGGCGCTTCAACCCCGCGCTCGACCCGGAGGGGCAGACGACGCCGGCCACACCGACCACGCCGACGACGCCCACCACGCCGTGAGGGTCGCCGTCCTCGCCGGTGGGCGCTCGTCCGAGCACGAGGTCTCGCTGCAGTCCGCGGCCTCGGTCCACGACGGGCTCGAGCAGGCGGGCCACGAGGTCCTGTGGGTCGAGCTGCGCCGCGACGGGACGTGGTGGCACGAGGGCGCGGAGCTGATGGTCGCGCCCGGCCGCGGCCTGCTCGGCGCCGACGTCGTCTTCCCGGTCCTGCACGGCGCCTTCGGCGAGGACGGCACGGTCCAGGGGATGCTCGAGCTGCTCGACGTCGCCTACGTCGGCTCCGACGTCCTGGCCAGCGCGGTGTGCATGGACAAGGTCGTCTTCAAGCAGCTCATGGCGCGCGCGGGCGTGCCGCAGGTCGGCTTCGAGGCCGTCGACGAGGCGGTCCGCGACGGCGCCGTCGAGCGGATCGCCCAGCTCGGGCTGCCGTGCTGGGTCAAGCCCTCGCGGATGGGCTCGTCGGTCGGCATCGTGCGCGTCGACGACCGCGCCGCGATCGGAGACGCGCTCGACAGCGCCTTCGCCCACGACCCGCGCGTGATCGTCGAGGCGAGCGCGACGGGCATCGAGGTCGAGTGCTCGGTGCTCGGTCACACCGACGACCCGCAGGCCAGCCAGCCGGGCGAGATCGTCCTCCTGCGCGGGGCCGGCTGGTACGACTTCGAGGCCAAGTACGCCGACGGCGGCATGGAGCTCGTCGTCCCGGCGCGGATCTCCGAGACCGCCCGCGAGCGCCTGCGGGAGCTCGCCGTGGCCGCCTTCCGGCTCGCGGGCTGCAGCGGCCTGGCGCGCGCCGACTTCTTCGTCGACGGCGAGACGGTGCTGCTCAACGAGCTCAACACGATGCCCGGCTTCACGCGCACGAGCGTCTACGGGAAGCTGTGGGAGGCCAGCGGCGTGCCGTACCCCGAGCTCGTCGACCGCCTCGTGCAGATCGCCGCCGAGCGCCACGAGGCGCAGCGCGCGCACCGCTTCTGAGCGCGTCAGCTGCGGCTGAGGCGGAAGAGGCGGATCTCGGCGATCTCGACCGACGCCTCCTCGGGCGGCAGCCGCGTGATCCACACCAGGTAGTAGCGGTAGCGCTTGCCGCCGGTGTCCAGGCGGATGCGCTCGCGCGAGCTCTCCTGCTCGATCGGGGCCAGCCGCTTGAAGTCGTCCAGCGCCTTGGGCGTGGGGCCGTTCGGCGCCGCGTAGACCGCGCCGCGCCAGCCGGGCGTGGGGGAGAGGATCTCCATCACGCGCGCCTCGACGCTCGGCTTGGCGTCGACGAAGATGCCGACGCCCGGCTTGGCGTTCAGCGTGCCGCCCTCGTACTGTTCGGTCGACCACGTCGACTGGCGGTCCTGGTCGAGCACGGCCTTGGCCTCGTCGGAGTGCTCGCCGTCGCCGCCGAAGGGGTCGAAGTCCTTGGCGCGGCTCTGCCCGAGCGAGACCTGCACGAGGTCCGGCGCGGGGGGCTTGACGTTCCGCGTGCCCGTGCCGCGCTCCGTGCGGTCGGTGGCGATGAACACGAGCACGACCGCCGTCGCCGCGGCCACGAGCGCGATCACGGCGAGGATCCGCACCGGGTGCAGCAGCCGCATGGGCAGCCGCCGGCGGGCCTGGGGCGGGAGCGTGCGGATGACCGCGGTGGCCTCGCCCGTGGCCTGGCCCGAGCGGGCCGTCTCGATCCCGAGCACGTCCTCGAGGTCGGCGATCAGCTCGGCGTCGGTCGCGTAGCGGCGGTCGAGGTCCTTGGCCGTCGCGCGGTCGACGATCGCGGCGAGCGCGCTCGACACCTCCGGCCGGCGCATCTGGACGTCGGGAAGCTCCTCGCGCACGTGCTTCATCGCCACGGTGACCTGGTTGTCGCCGTGGAAGGGGACGTCGCCGGTGAGCATCTCGAAGAGCACGACGCCGAGCGAGTAGAGGTCGGACTGCGGCCCGACGTCGTGGCCGAGCGCCTGCTCGGGCGAGACGTAGTCGGTCGTGCCGAGCACGCGCCCGTCGGCGGTCAGGCCCTCCTCGGTGAGCGAGCGGGCGATGCCGAAGTCGGTGACCTTGGCCGTGCCCTCGTCGTCGATGAGGACGTTCTGCGGCTTGACGTCGCGGTGGACGATGTGCCGGTCGTGGGCGGCCCCGAGCGCGCGGGCGATCTCGATCGCGTAGGCCACGGCCTCGGGGATCGGCAGGCGGCGCATGCGGCGGATGCGCTGCTTGAGCGTCTCGCCCTCGACGTACTCGAAGACGATGTAGGGCATCGGCACGGGCTCGCGGAAGCCGGACTCGTCGTGGGGCTCGGACTCGCCCGCGTCGATGACGCCCACGACGTGCGGGTGGTTGAGCTGCGCGACGGCGCGCGCCTCGCGCCGGAAGCGCTCGATCTGATCGGCGTCCGCGGCGATCTCGCGGTGCAGGAGCTTGATCGCGACCTGGCGCTCGAGCACCGTGTCGAAGGCCCGGTAGACGGTCGACATGCCGCCTGCGCCGATCTGCGCATCGAGGCGGTAGCGGCCCGAGAGCAGCGTGCCGACCGGCGAACTCATGCCTCTATTGTGCGGATGTGGGCGCCGTTCATGTGACGTACTACACCGACCCGGCCTGTCCGTGGTCGTGGGCGGCGGAGCCGGGGCTGCGCAGGCTCATGGTGGAGTTCGGCGCCGACCTGCGGATCACCTACGTGATGGGAGGCCTGGCACGAGAGTTCCGCAGGCCGGTGGAGACCATGCGCCATGTTCTCGACGCGGCCGACGCGAGCGGCATGCCCGTCGATCCGCGGCTGTGGCTCGACCATCCACCGAAGTCGTCCTACCCGGCCTGCCAGGGCGTCAAGGCGGCGGCCGAGCAGGGCCTCGACGGGCCCTACCTGCGCGTCCTGCGCGAGGGCCTGATGGTCGAGCGACGCGCGCTCGACACGGCCGAGGCGCTGATCGACGCGGCCCGCCGGGTGCCCGCGATGAACGTCGAGCGCTTCGCCATCGACCTGCGCTCCAACGCGATCGCCGAGGCGTTCGCGAACGACCTCGACCGCACCCGCGCCGCCGCGCCGGACACGCACACAGATCGTCGTCGTCGCGTCCCGCTGCCGTCCTTCGAGCTCCGCCCGGCCGATGCGGCCGGCGACGACGAGGTCTTCGGCGTCTACGACTCGGGCGACGTCGATCGCCTGCGCCGTGCGGCGCTCGACGCGGGGGCGTCGAGCGAGCCGCTGCCCGGCGTCGAGGAGGCGCTTCGCCGCTTCGATCGGATGGCCACGCCCGAGGTCGCCGCGGTCTGCGACCTGCCGGGCCCTCGCGCGCCCGCCGAGCTGTGGCGCCTGGCCGTCCGAGTGGCGCGCACGCGCCCAGCACACGCTCACGGGCGAGCTGTGGGCGCCCGCCTGATCAGGTCGCGACGAACAGCGCCGCGTCCGGGCGCAGCGCGGCGAGCAGGTGGCGCTTCATGCGCCCGTGCAGCTGGCACACGCGGCTCTCGCTGACGCCGAGCACGCGGCCCGCCTGGGCGAGCGTCATGCGGCGGGAGTAGAGCAGCCGCGCGAGCTCGCGCTCGCGGAGCGGGAGCTCGGCCACGGCGGCGACCAGGCACTCGCGCGCGTCCGCGGCGGCGAGCGCCTCGACCGGGTCGGCGAGGGTGTCCTCGTCGACGATCGTCTCGATGCGCTCGTGGGGCGCGCCGTCCTCGCCGACGGTCACGACGTTCAGCGAGGCGACGTTGCAGCGCAGCAGCTCGCCGCGACGCCGGGCCAGCTCACGGGGCCCGATGCCCAGCGCGGCGGCGATCTCGGCCGTCTCGGGCGGGCGGCCGTGCAGGACGGTGAACTCGTCGATCACGCGCTCGATGTCGCGCTGCCAGCGGCGCACGGAACGCGGCGCCCAGTCCAGCCGGCGCAGCTCGTCGAGCACGGCGCCGTGGATCCGCGTCCAGGCGTACTGCTCGAGCGTCGCGCCCTTGCGCGGGTCCCAGCGCTCGATCGCGTGGTGCAGAGCCTCCAGGCCGGCCGAGATCAGGTCCTCGACCTCGACCGACGCGGGCGCCTCGCGCAGCTTGCGGTAGGCGACCTGCTTGGCGAGCGGCGCGTAGGTCAGGACGAGCCGGTCGCGCAGCGCGCGATCTCCGGTTCGTCGGTACTCGCGCCAGGTGGCCAGCGAGGACGGCATGCGGGCCCATCGGCCCGGGCGCCGCGGTGCGCGACGATCCGCCCCCCGGAGCGGACGGGTGTCGGGTCAGCGCCGCAGCGGCGCGGTCAGCAGGTCGACGAGCAGCGCGGGGTCGCGGCGCACGCGCGGGGTCGCGTCCCCTCGGGCGCGGCGCTCGAGGACGAGGTCCTCGGCGCGCTCGAGGCGCCCGAGCCGGCCGTCGGCGATGAGCGCCTCGTCGACCGCGCCCATGCGGCCCTCGAAGGTCGTCAGCACCGGCGTGCCGAGCGCGACGGCCTCGCGGTTCATCGTCCCGCCCGCGCTCACCACGAGGTCGGCGAGCGCGATCAGCGACTGCGCGTCGATCGCCCGCTCGGGGACGACGTAGCCGCCCGCGCGGCGCAGCTCGGCGCGCTGCTCGTCGGTGCGCGGAAGCACGACGACCTGCCCCTGCTCGCGCAGGCGCTCGAGCGCGGCGGCGAACAGCGGGTTCTCGAAGCGGTGGTAGAGCGACACCGCGGGCGGCGTGCGCACGACGGCCAGCGCCGCGTCGTCGCGCAGCCCGAGCTCGCCGAGCACGCCGGGGTCGGGCGTGAAGTCGGCGAGGTAGTACTCCTCCTTGAGCCCGGGGTAGGGCTCGAGCTTCCCGTCCGCGCCGTAGCGGGACAGGCGCTCGGGCGGGATCGCGTCGGGCACGACGACGGCCTGCGACAGGCGGCAGTTGATGGTGTGCTGGACCGTCGCCCACTCGTAGTCGAACATCGTCGAGCGCGGGATGCGCAGCGCCGCGGCCGCCACCGTGACGTCGTTGGAGCCGTGGCCGAGGGCGAGGTCGAAGCGGCCGCGGCGGCGCTGCTCGCCCGCCGCCCAGCGTGCCAGCGCGGCGCTGCGCGACGCCAGGCCGGCGGCCTTGGCGGCCAGGCGCCCGCCGCGATGACGGCCGATGATCGCCGCGCGCAGACCGAAGCGCTCGGCGAGGCCGACGGTCTGGGCGAAGTCGCGCGCGGTGATCCGCACGTCGACGCCGCGCTCGCGCAGGACCGCCACGATCGGGCGCAGGACGAGCACGTGGGGGCTGTTGGTGAGGTCGATCCAGACGCGCACGGCACCGCCCGCCGAACCTGAACGCATGCTGAGAGCCGGCGGGTGGCGGCCAGCCTAGAGGACCCGAGCCGCTACCCTCGACCGCTCGATGACCGCGATCCTGCCGCCGCTCGCATCGCTCACCGACCCGCTCGTCCAGTTCGCCACGAACGTCGTCGGCGACCTCGGCCTCGCCGGGATCTTCGTGCTCATGCTCCTCGAGAGCGCGTGCATCCCGATCCCCAGCGAGGCGACGATGCTGTTCGCGGGCTTCAACGTCGCCGAAGGCGAGTACAGCCTGCTGGCGGTCACGCTCGTCGGGTCGTTCGCCAACCTCGTCGGCTCGTGGCTGGCCTACGCGGTCGGCTACTACGGCCGCGTCGACATCCTCGAGAAGCACGGCCGCAAGCTGCACATCAAGCCCTCGCACCTCGCCTGGGCGGACCGCTGGTTCGAGCGTCACGGCGACGCGACGGTCTTCTTCACGCGGATGTTGCCGATCATCCGCACCTTCATCTCACTGCCCGCCGGCGTCGCGCGGATGCCCTTCTGGCGCTTCACCGTGCTGACCTTTGCGGGCTGCCTGCCGTGGGTCTTCGCCCTGGCCTTCATCGGCCGCACGGCGGGTGACAACTGGGAGCAGTGGAAGGACAACCTGCACTACGTCGACTACGCCGTCGCCGCGGCGATCGTCATCGGCGTGGTCTACCTGATCGTGCGGCACCGGCGCGAGCGCACGCGCCGCCCCGAGGCCGCCACCGATGCGCCCTCGGCCTGACGCCGGGGACGCGCTCCCGCTCCACCACGCCCTGGCCCTCGGCGCGCTGCACGGCCCGGCCGAGCTGCTGCCCGTCTCCTCCTCGGCGCATACGACGCTCATCCCGTGGCTGGCGCGCTGGCCCTATCCCGACCTCGACCCCGAGCTGCGCAAGGCCTTCGAGGTCGCCCTGCACGCGGGCACGGCGGCGGCGCTGCTCGTCGGCCTGCGCGACGAGGTCGCCGACGCGGCGCGCGGCTTCGACCGCCGCCGCGCGACCCTCGTGCTCGGCTCGTTCATCCCGCCCGCGATCGTCGGGCTGACCCTCGAGCGGCCGATCGAGCGGCGCCTGGGCACGCCGCCGACGATCGCCGCGGGGCTGGCCGCGGGCGCGCTGGCGATGGCGCTCGCCGACCTGCTCGGCCCGCAGCGCCGCACGCGCGAGGAGGCGACGGCGGTCGACGCGCTGGCGCTCGGCCTCGCCCAGGCGTGCGCGCTCGTGCCCGGGGTGTCGCGCAACGGCGCGACGCTCACCGCAGCGCGGGCGCGCGGCTTCCACCGCGCCGACGCCAACGCTCTGTCGCGGCACGTCGCGCTGCCGGTGATCGTCGGCGCGACCGCGCTGAAGGGCACGCGCCTGGCCCGCCGCGGCCTGCCCCGGGGGACGGCGCGGGCCTTCGCCGCGGGCGCTGGCGCGTCGTTCGCCTCGACGCTCGTGTCCGTGCGGCTGATCCGCGCCGTCGAGCGCGACCGCTCGCTGCTGCCCTACGCCGTCTACCGCGCCGGGCTGGCCGCGCTCGTCGCGCGCCGCGTCAGATCACCTCGTCGACGGCGCTCGTTCCCGCGCCGTCGTGCGACTCCCAGCGCCACGTCTCGTTGAGCCGCAGCCGGCCGTCGGGCAGCGTCTCGATGTCCGACTCGCAGTGGCCGGTGGCCGTCGTGCCGTCCGCGCGCAACTGGGCGTAGCGGAAGCTGAGGTGGTCGCCCTCGCGCGTCCCGACCAGGAAGCCGAGCCGGATCGCGCCGCCGCCGTAGCGCGCGTGGATCACGCCGCCGTCCTCGGCGTACTCGAACAGCGTCTCCTCGCCCACGTCGCCGCCCGCGACCTGGGCCGCCGCCTGGAACCGCCGGCCGTCGAGCGAGGGCGCTGGCACGCCTGGAAGAATGACGCCGATGAGCGACGCGTACGCCGCCGCCGGCGTCGACACGGGCCAGGCGGACCGCGCCGTCGACGCGCTCGTCGGCGTGCTGCGGACCATCGAGCTGGACCGGCCGTCGGCGTCCGTGCTCGCCTCGGGCCACTACGCGAGCGTGCTGCGCGTCGCGCCGAACCTCGGGATCGCGATGTCGACGGACGGCGTCGGGTCGAAGATCGTCGTCGCCGAGCAGGCCGACCGCCTGGAGACCGTCGGCATCGACTGCATCGCCATGAACGTCAACGACGTGATCTGCGTCGGGGCCGAGCCGATCGCGATGCTCGACTACCTCGCCGTCGAGCAGGCCGACCCGGACGCGCTGGCGCGCATCGGCGAGGGCCTGCGGGCCGGCGCCGAGAGCGCGAACGTCGAGATCCCCGGCGGCGAGCTGGCCGTGCTGCCCGAGCTGATCCGCGGCCATCCGTCGCCGCGCGGCTTCGACCTGTGCGGCACGGCGATCGGGACCGTCGCGCTCGACGCGATCGTCACCGGCGCGGAGATCGCCCCCGGTGACGCGCTCGTCGGGCTGCCGTCGAGCGGGCTGCACTCCAACGGGTACACGCTCGCGCGCCACGCGCTGCTCGAGCTCGGCGGCCTGCGCCTCGGCGACGCGCCGCCCGAGCTCGGCGGCGCCACCGTCGCCGACGCGCTGCTCGAGCCGACGGTCATCTACGTGCGCGCGATCCTCGACCTGCTGCGCTCGGACCTCGACGTGCGCGGGCTGGCGCACATCACCGGCGGGGGCGTCCAGAACCTCGTCCGCCTCGGCGGCGACCGCGTCGGCTTCGCCATCGAGGCGCCGCTCGAGGCGCCGGCCGTCTTCGGGCTCGTCGCGCGGCTCGGGGGCGTCTCGCCGGCCGAGATGTGGGACGTCTTCAACATGGGCTGCGGCTTCGTCGCCGTCGTGCCCGCCGAGCAGGCCGACGAGGCGGCGGCGATCGTCGCCGCGCGTCACCCGGGCAGCGCGCCGATCGGGACGGTGACCGCCGAGGGCGGACGCGTCACGGTCGCGGGCCTGTAGCGAGCTAGAAGATCTCCGGGCACCACGGCTCGCGGACCGCGCCGAACGCGACGCTCGCCTGCTCCAGCGCCCCGGGGCGCAGCTCGCCCACCCGCCCGGCCGCGGCCAGCGTCGCGAGCGACGGCCCGCCGAGGTAGGCCGCGCCGAGGTCCACGGCGCCGAGCGCGAGGTCGGCGGGCGCGCCCGTGGGCTCACAGCTCGCGCCCGAGGCGTCCGCGCTCAACCGCATGCGGCGCGCGTTCCACGGGCAGAGCGCGTCCTCGAGCTCGAGGACGATGTCGACCGGCGCGGCGTAGGCGCGCGCGGCGAGCGCCGCCGGTGCGTCGACGAGGCGCACCCAGACGTTCTCGCGCAGCACGCTGCGCGGGCGCCGCGGGCCGTCGACGACCAGGCCGAGCGGCTCGTCGGGCGGCGCGATCGGCCAGCTCAGGCGGTGCGTGAGATCGATGCCGAGGACGTAGGCCCACAGCGCCGCGGCGACCGCCGGGTCGCCGGCCACCAGCTCGCGGATCCGGACCTCGCCGTCGGGCCACTCCTCGCCGCCGCCGCTGAGGCTGACGGCGTAGAGCACGTAGCCGTCGACGCGACCGCTGGTGGTGTGCACGGCGGCCCACAGCGGCCCGGCGCCGTGGCGGCGGTGCTCGGGGTCGTGCACGCGCCGGCGCCACCAGCGCTCGTCACGGCTCATGTGGCCCGCCCGCCCGCGCCGCAGCTCGTCGAACAGCCGCGCGATACGCGCCGGCGCATCGGCGGCGGCGATCCGCTCGATCCGGCCGGGCGCGACGGCGAGCCGGGGATGGAGGCGCGAGCCCGTCGTGGTCAGCGTGACGTCGGCGGCGTACGCCGACCCGCCCGAAGCCGAAGTGCTCGTAGATCCCCGCCTCGGTGGCCCACAGCGCGGCGACCGGCTCGCCGCGCTCACGCGCCTCCTCGAGCTGAAGACCCATGAGGCGCCGGGCCAGGCCGCGGCGGCGGTGGGTCGGCAGGACGCCGACGTCGGACACGCACGCGGCGTCCACGACGGCGCCCGGCACGGTGAGCTCGCGCGCGTAGACGACGGTCGTCGCGACGATCTCGCCGTCGTCGACGAGGACGAGACTGCGCTCGGGGTCGTAGAGCGCCTCGTCGAGCGCCACGTCGTCGGGATGGCTGACCTGATGGAACGCCGAGTGGACCGCGCGCATGAACGCGGCGTGCTCGATGCCCCTGACGACGCTCGGCTCCATGTCCCGGAGTGTGCCGACGCGGGGGCTTCTGCGCCGTGAGCGCCGCTACTCTGTGCGGATATGCGCCGACGTCTGCGCTCGGCGGCCCTCCCCCTTCATCGGCACTCCCTCTTGCAGCTGGCGTTGGACGGGGCGCTGGTCGCGGCCGCCTACTTCCTCAGCTACCGGCTGCGCTTCGACTCCGGCGTCCCGGAGAAGTACGACCGCCTGTTCGAGGCCACGGTCGGTCCCGTCGTCGTCGCGGCGGTCATCGTCTTCGTCCTCTTCCGCCTCGAGCTCAAGCAGTGGCGCTACACCAGCCACCGTGACTACGTCTCGGTCGTCGAGGCGGTCGGCGTCCTGACGCTCGCGCTCGCCGGCTTCATCGCCATCGCCCACCCGGTCACCGTGCCCTCGCGCACCGGCGACGTCGGCGTCACCGCCCCGTCGGGGATCCTCGCCCTGTTCTTCCTGCTCACGCTCGCGCTCGTCGGCGGCGCGCGCTTCATCACCCGCGTCGCCTACGAGCGGCCGCTGCGCGGCTTCCGCGCGCCGGCCGGGGCGCGCCGCGTGCTCATCGTCGGCGCCGGCGAGGGCGGCCGCCTGGTCCTGCGCGAGATCCTGCGCAACCGCCAGCTACGCCTCGACCCGGTCGGCTTCGTCGACGACGACCCGCTCAAGCAGCGCATCCGCGTCGAGGGCGTGCGCGTGCTCGGGACGACCGAGGACCTCGGGCGGATCCTCGACGAGGCCGAGCCCGACGAGATCACGATCGCGATCCCGTCGGCGCCGGGCACCCTGCGCGCGCGTGTCGTGCGCGAGGGTCGCCGCCGCGGGATCCCGGTCCGCACCCTGCCGACCGTCTTCGAGCTGCTGCAGGCCGGCCAGGGGACGGCGATGGTCCGCCAGGTCCGCGAGGTGCAGGTCGAGGACATCCTCGGCCGCGAGCCGGTGCGCATGGAGCTCGACCGCGTCGGCGCCTACCTGAGCGGCGAGATCGTCGTCGTCACCGGCGCGGGCGGCTCGATCGGCTCCGAGCTGTGCCGCCAGATCGCGCGCGTCGCGCCGCGCAAGCTCGTGCTCGTCGACCACGCCGAGGAGAACCTGTTCCGCATCCAGCGCGAGCTCGAGGACGACCGCCACGTCCACCCGTCCGTGCTCGCCGCCGTGCTCGCCGACTGCAAGGAGGGCGAGCGGATGCGCGAGGTGTTCGCCGAGCACCGCCCGACCGCCGTCTTCCACGCCGCCGCCTACAAGCACGTCGGGCTGATGGAGCTCAACCCCGTCGAGGCCGTCCGCAACAACGCGCTGGCCACGCGGCTCGTCGCCCAGGTCGCGGCCGAGGCCGGCGTGCGCTGGTTCGTGCTCGTCTCGACCGACAAGGCGGTCCAGCCCGCGACGGTCATGGGCGCCTCCAAGGCGCTCGCCGAGTTCGCGGTCGAGGCCGCGGCGCAGCGCTGGCCGGCGACGTTCTTCTCGACCGTGCGCTTCGGCAACGTGCTCGGATCGTCCGGATCCGTGGTCCCGATCTTCCGCCGCCAGATCGCCCGCGGCGGCCCCGTGACGGTCACGGACGAGCGCATGACGCGCTACTTCATGACGATCCCGGAGTCGGTTCAGCTCATCATCCGTGCAGGGTCGCTCGGGCGTCGTGGCGAAGTGTTCGTCCTGGAGATGGGTGAACCGGTGCCGATCATGCAACTCGCGCGCGACATGATCGAGCTGTCGGGCCTGTCGTCCGACCGCGACATCGCGATCGAGGTCGTCGGGCGCCGCCCCGGCGAGAAGCTCCACGAGGACCTGTTCAACCCCAACGAGCGCCCGCAGCCCACGCCCGCGGAGAAGATCATGCTCGCCGAGCGCGAGCCGCTGGACCCGGCGGCGACCGAGGCGATGTTCGACGAGATCGGACTGCTCGTCCTCGAGGGCGACGCGGCGGCGCTGGCGGCGCACGTCGGCGCCCTCTCGGCGGCGCGCGCGACCGCGCCCGGCCCGGGCGACGCATCCGCCGTACGGACCGTTCCCTAGCATGGAAGCCTTCATGACGACGGCAGTCATCGCCGCCCTCTCGCTCCAGGCCAAGGCCGAGCAGTACGGGGCCTACGCCGGAATCGCCGCGATCTTCGGACTCGGCGTCCTGTCGCTGCTCTACTTCGCGCAGGCGCGCGAGGTCAAGCGCCTGCGCGAATGGGCGGGCCGCGCGCCCGAGCGCGCGGCCGAGGCCGAGGCGCGGGTGATCGCCCAGGCCGACGAGCGCCGCACCGGCGAGCCCGAGCCGGAGCCCGCCGCCGTGCCCGCGCCCGCGGCGGCCAACGGCAGCGCGGCCCCGCAGCCCGCGGCGGCGCCGGTCCCGGTCGTCCCGGTGGCCGGGATGCCGGCCTCCTCGACCGAGCACCCCGGGCGTGCCCCCGGCGTCCCCGCAAGCGTGCCGACCACCGCCACCGCCGCGGTGACCGCGGCGGGCGCCCGCGCCGCGGCGGCCACGGTCTCGCCCGCGCCGCTCGCCGGCATCCCGGCGTCCTCCGGCGGCGCCCCGCCCCCGCCCGACGCCGGCGCCCGCCCCCGTCCCGACCCCGGCCGCCGTCGCGGGGACGGCGACGGCAGCGAAGCCCGCGCCCGCGCCCGCCCCGAGCCCGGCCCCCGAGCCCGCGCCCGCCGGCGGGGCCACGAACGGCGGCGGCTCCGGCGCCCCGCCCCCGCTGCGCCCGGCCCCCGCGCCCGCCACGCCCGCCGTGGCCGCCGTCGGCGCCGGCGACGGCTCCTCCCGCACGCGCCCCGCCGCTGCGCACGGCAGCGGCGCCGCTGCGCGGCCCCGGCCAGTCGGTGGCTCCGCGCACCGCCGCGTCCGTGCGCTCGCGCGCCCGTGGCGCGGGCGGTCGCTCGCGTCGCACGCTGTTGACCGCGGGCGCCGCGATGGCGGCGATGGTCGCCATCGTGGTCGTGCTCGGCATCACGCTGACCGGCGGCGACGACCCGACGCCCGCGCCCAAGCCGAACACGGTCGCGCCGCCCGCCGCGGCGAACCCGAGCGGCGGCGGCACCGAGACCGGCTCCACCAACGCCACGGCGCCGCGCGTCAACCGCGGCGACGTGACCGTCGCCGTCCTGAACGGGACGACGGTCACCGGGCTCGCCCGCGGGGCGTCGGACAAGCTCACGAAGGCGGGCTTCAAGCCCGGCGTGGTCACGAACGACACCACGAACCAGGCGCGCTCGGCCACGGCCGTGCTCTACACGGAGGGCAACCGCCGCGCCGCGCTCGACGCCGCCCGCATCGTGCGGGTCGGGCGCGACGCCGTCCAGCCCATCGACCAGGGGACGCGCCTGCTCGCCGGCGAGGATGCCGACGTCGTGGTCAGCGTCGGCGCAGACCAGTCGCAGTAGTCCCCGCCCATGATCCACCTGGCCCGCCACGGGCAGACGGCCTACAACGCGGAGGGCCGCTTCCAGGGCCACCTGCCCGTGCCCCTGAACGACACCGGGTTCGGGCAGGCCGAGGAGCTCGCGCAGGCCGCCTCCGGCGTCGAGATCGTCTCCCTGTGGTGCAGTCCGCTGCTGCGCGCGGTGCAGACGGCCGAGGCCGTCGCCCGCCGCATCGGCCTGCGGCCCACCACCGACGAGCGCTTCGCCGAGACGGACACCGGCGACTGGACCGGGCGGTCGTTCGCCGAGATCCGCGCCGAGGACCCCGAGGGCTTCCGGCGCTTCGAGGTCTCCGACCCGGACTTCCGGTACCCCGGCGGCGAGTCGTTCGCCGAGCAGAGCGCGCGCGTCGCCGCCGGGCTCGCCGACCTGCGCCGCCGGCCTGAGCTGCTGCCCGCGCTCGTCGTCTGCCATCGCGGCGTGATCCGCCTCGCCCTCGCCGCGGCGGGCGGCGACCCCGAGGCGGGCGGCCGCGAGATCCCCAACGCCTCGCTGGTGACGCTGTGACCCGCGTCGTCGCGGTCGCCTTCGCCGCGCTCGTCATCGCCACCTTCGGGGCCTTCTTCGCCGCGCAGCGCCTGAAGGCCGAGCCCGCCGTGATCGGCGAGTTCCGCCACACGCCGTTCTTCTCGCCCAACCGCGACGGCCGCTTCGACCGGGCCATCGTGCGCTTCGAGCTGCGCGACGGGGATCGCATCACGCTCGCCGTCGTCGACGCCGACGGCGACGAGGTGCGCGAGCTCATCGGCGGCCGCGAGTTCCTCCCCTTCCGCGAGATCCGCGCGAAGTGGGACGGCCTGGACGACGACGGCGAGCGCGTGCCCGACGGGCGCTACCGCTACCGGATCACGCTGCAGGAGCAGGGGCGCAACATCATCGTCCCCGAGTCGGTGCGGCTCGACACGAAGCCGCCCCGGCCGCGCGTGCTGTCGATCGGGCCCGTCGCCGACCGCGCCCCGCGCCCCGAGCTGCTTCCCGTGCCCGGCGGCGGCGCCGCCGAGGTCCACCTCCAGGCGCCCGGCCGGCGCAAGCGGATCATGCTCTTCAAGACCTCGCCCGGCCCGGCGCGCCTCGTGCTCGCGGAGCGGCTGCGCGACGACCAGGACACGTGGACGTGGGACGGGCGCACCGAGAGCGGGCGCCCGGTGTCGCCGGGGACGTACCTCGTCGCCCTGCAGACGCGCGACCAGGCGGGCAACATCGCCACGTCGGCGCCCCTGAACGGGCGCGGCGGCGTGCCGACGGCGAGCTACGGCCAGACGCTCACCGGGCGCGGCGGGATCAGCGTGCGCTACCTCGGCGTCCAGCCGCCCGTGCGCCCGGCGCGCGCCGGCGGCGATGTCGCCTTCGGCGTCGACGCGCGCGGCGAGCGCTGGCGCTGGAGCGTGCGGCGGGTCGGCTCGAACGAGGTCATCCGCCGCAGCGAGGAGGCGCGCACCCGCGGCGGCGTCTTCCGGATGAGCGCGCCGGGCCGCGAGTCCGGCGTGTACCTGCTCGAGGTGCGCACGCGCACGCGCAGCGCCACCGTGCCGTTCGCCGTCCAGGGCGCCGAGCAGCGCCCGGTGCTCGTCGTGCTGCCGACGATGACCTGGCAGGGGCGCAACCCGGTCGACGACGACGGCGACGGGCTGCCCAACCTGCTCGACCGCGGGGTCGCGGCGCGCGTCGACCGCGTCCTCGCCGGCGACGGCCTGCCCGCCGGCTTCGCCCGCCGCGACGCGCCGCTGTTCGCGTGGCTGGCGCGCACCGAGCGGCGCTTCGACGTGACGACGGACGTCGCGCTCGCGCGCGGCGCGGGGCCGAAGCTCGGCGCCCACCGCGGCGTCGTGCTGCCGTCGGACACGCGCTGGATGCCGCGCGCGCTGCAGGAGCGCCTGCTGCGCTGGGTGCGCAGGGGCGGCACCTTGCTCTCGCTCGGGACCGACTCGCTGCGCCGCGAGGTCGCGCTGACGAAGGGCGGGCGGCTGATCGACCCGTCGCCGGCGGCGCCGACGGACCTCTTCGGTGCCCGCCTCGCGCCCTTCCAGCGCCTGCCCGAGCCGCTCACGCTGACCGAGGCGTCCGACTCGATCGAGCTCTTCACGGGCACCGACGGCCAGTTCCCGGGCTGGCAGGAGCTCGAGCCGCTGGCGGGCGCGGGCCGCTCCGCGCGGCTCGTGTCGACGGCGGTGACGCCGGGTGGGCGCCCGGCCATCAGCGCCGCGCGCGCAGGCCGCGGGCTCGTGCTGCGCTACGGCCTGCCCACGTTCGCGGGCTCGCTGACCCGCGACGAGACCGATCCCTCGACCGCACTCATGGCCCGGACGTGGACGCTTCTGTCCCGCTGATCATCGTCGCCCTGCTGGCCGCCGCGACGCTCGTCGCCCCCTCGCCGCGCCTGCGCGCGTGGGCGATGCTCGGCGCGCTGGCCATCGCGCCGGTCATCCTCGTCTTCCACATCGACCACACGGACCAGTTCCAGACGCTCACGGACAGCCCCGGGCTCGCCGTCGCCGCCGGGGTCGCGGCGGTCGTCGCCGTCGGGGTGCTCGCCTGGGTCATGGCGCGCCACCCGGCCGTCCTGCCCGTGCTCGCCGTCGCGGCCCTGCCGTTCCGCGTGCCGATCGCCGTCGGCGGCTCGACAGCGAACCTGCTCGTCCCGCTCTACGCGGTCGTCGCGGCGGGCGCCCTGGCCTACGCGCTGCCGCGCCTCGGCGGCGACGAGGACGTCCCGGCCGAGCGCCGGCCCGCGCTCCTGGAGTGGGCGCTCGCGGTCTCGCTGGCGCTCTACGCCGTCCAGGCGCGCGGCTCGATCGACTTCGACCGGGCGCTCGAGAACGTCGTCTTCTTCTACGTCCCGTTCGCGCTGCTGTTCGCGCTCATCAGCCGGATCGAGTGGACGCGCCGGCTGACTCTCGCGTGCCTCGGCACGCTCGTCGTCCTCGCGCTCGCGTTCGCCGGGATCGGCTTCTACGAGTACGCGACGCGCCACCTCCTGCTCAACCCCAAGGTCATCGCCTCCAACCAGCTCGAGGACGCCTTCCGGGTCAACTCGCTGTTCTTCGACCCCAACATCTACGGCCGCTTCCTCGCGCTCGTGATGTTGCTGGTCGCCGCCGCGCTGCTGTGGGCGACACGCTGGACCGCGGTGGCCGCGGGCGTGCTCGTGCTCGCCGTGCTGTGGGGCGGCCTCGTCCTCACGCTCTCGCAGTCGAGCTTCACCGCGCTGCTCGTCGGCCTGGCCGTGCTCGGCGCCGAGCGCTGGAGCGTACGCCGCGCGCTCGCCCTGGCCGCGGTCGCGCTCGCCGCGGCGGCGGCGTTCGTGGCCATCGCCCCTGGCGTCCTGCGGCTCGACCTCGGCAGCGCGCAGTCGGCCGACGACGCCACGAGCGGGCGCTACAAGCTCGTCCGCGGCGGGGTCGAGCTGTTCGAGGAGCGCCCGCTCCAGGGCTGGGGCTCCGGCTCGTTCGCCCGGCAGTACCGGCGCGCCGAGGGCGTCTCGGCCGAGCGGGCGGCGTCGGCCTCTCACACGATCCCCGTGACGGTGGCGGCCGAGCAGGGCGTGGGCGGGCTGCTCGTGTACCTGGCCGTGGTGGGGCTCGCGTTGTGGCGTCTGTTCCGCGGCGTCGGCGGCGACCCGGCGCGGGCGGCCATCGCCGCCGCCTTCGCGGCACTGCTCGTGCACACGATGCTCTACGCCGCGTTCCTCGAGGACCCGATGACGTGGATGCTGCTCGCCGTCGGCACGGCGCTCGCCGTCGCCGCGCGCGCAGAGCGGCCCGCCGAGCAGCCTGCCGAGCGCGAGCAGCCCGAGCCCGCCGCCGCCCCGGCATGACGACGACCGCCGCCGCGGCCGTGCGCCCTCTGCGCACCCCGCGCGCCGAGCTGCTGGCGGCCGGCGCGCTCGCCCTCGCGGCGATCCTCGCGTGGGCGCTCGTGCCGACCTATCCCAACTACGACGCCTACTACCACCTCGTCTGGGGGCGCGAGCTGCTCGACGGCTCGCGCCCGAGCTTCACCGCCTACGCGGCGCCCACCGAGCACCCGCTGTACCTGGCGCTGTGCGCGGTGCTCGGCCTCTTCGGCGGCAGCGCCGACCGGTTGCTCGTGCTCGTCGGGGCGCTGTCGCTCGTCGCCCTGGCGTGGGGGACCTACCGCGTCGGCGAGGCCGTCTTCGGCCGCTGGCCCGGCGTCGCGGCCGCCGGCTTCGTGGGCTCGAGCTTCGCCTTCCTGCTCTACGCCGCGCGCGCCTACGTCGACGTCCCGTTCCTCGCGCTCGTACTCTGGGCGGCCGCGCTCGAGGCGCGCGTCCCCCGCCGCGGGGCCGCCGTCATGGCCCTGCTCGCCGTCGCCGGGATGCTGCGCCCGGAGGCCTGGGTGCTGGCCGGCGCCTACTGGCTGTGGTGCTGGCCGGGGCGCTCGCCGCGAGGGCGCGTCGAGCTGGCGGTCCTGGCTGCGATCGGACCGCTCGTGTGGGCGGCGGTCGACCTGTGGGTGACCGGCGACCCGCTCTACTCGTTGCACGCGACGAGCGACCTCGCCGACGAGCTCAACCGCAACCGCGGCCTCGGCGACGTGCCCGGCTCGTTCGTCTCCTTCCTGGTCGACACGGCGCGTCCCCCGGTCGCCGCCGCCGCGGTGGTCGGCGCGGTGCTCGCCTGGCGCCTGCGCGCCGGGCGCGCGCTGCACGTGCCCGCCGCGCTGTTCGCGGCCGGGACGTTCACCTTCGTGGCCAGCGCGCTGGCCGGCCTGTCCGTGCTGCCGCGCTACCTGACCGTCCCGTCCGTCGCCGTGTGCCTGCTCGCCGGTTACGGGCTGCTCGGCTTCACGACGCTCGAGCGAGGCCGGATGCGGACGCTGTGGGCGCGCGTCGCGATCGGCCTCGCCGTCCTCGGCCTCGCCTTCGTGGCCGTCCGGGCGCCGGTCGTCAACCGCCTGGTCGACGAGCTGCGCTTCATCCGCGGCTCGCACGTCGAGCTCGTGTCGCTCCTGCGCGACCCGGCGGTGCAGCGCTCCTTGCGCTGCGGCCCGCTGACCTTCCCCAACTACCGCCTCGTCCCCGACGCGCGCTGGATCCTCGACCTCCCGCGCTCGCGGGTCGGGGCGCGCAGTGCGATGCGCCGCGAGCGCGGCGTGGCGATGTTCGTCGTCGGTCCCAAGGAGCTCGAGCGCTATGGCTTCGCGGCCGGCGCGAGCCCGACGACGAACGCTCCGGACCCGGGGTTCGTCCCGATCGCGCGCAACGAGCGCTACGCCGCGTACGCGGCCTGCGGCTAGCTCAGCGCGGCTTCGGCGACAGGTCGATCCCCAGCGCGCCCAGGCGCTCCCACAGCGGCTCGTTCTGGGCCGGGGCGGTCTGGGCCAGCGCCCACTCGCGCAGCTCGTCGTCGGGGCGCAGCCGCGCGCCGGCGTGCTCGCGCAGCGCCGCGGCGAACGCCGGCGCGTCCTGCGCCACCGTCACCGCCCGCCCCCACGTGCCCACGCCGGCGAGCGCCGGCGCGACGGTGCGGCGCCCGACGCGGGCGTACTTGATGATCCGGTAGGGGAGCGCGGCGTCGTTGAACTCCTCGACCTTGAACGGGACGATGCCGACGTCGGAGGCGAGGATCAGCCGCGCCGCCGCCTCGTCGTCGACGGCCCCGAGAAAGACGAGGTTGGGCCGCGCCCGGCAGGCGGCGAAGTCGGGGTCCTCCGCGGACTCGTCCTCGTGCAGCGCGCCCGCGAGCAGGAGCACGAGGTCGTCGCCGAGCTCCTCGGAGACCGCGCGCAGCAGCGACCAGTCGGTGCGCCGCCCGAGGTGGCCGAGCGAGACCGCGACGATCGCGCCGCCGCGCGGCGCCGGGAAGGAATCGGCCGACATCGGCACGAGCGTGGCCTCGCGCCCGGCCTCCTGCTCGAGGCGGACGAGCTCGTCGGAGACCGCGATCGTCATCGACGCCCGCTCGGCGGCGTGGCGGTGCAGGACCTCGAGGCGCTCGCGCAGCGCGGGCGAGGCGTCGTAGGCGCGCTCGTAGCGGTCCCAGCGCCAGTACCACAGCTCGCACTCCTCGCCCGACGCTGCGATGACCGCGCGCGCGAGCTGGTACTGCAGCGCGTGGAAGATGACGACGACGCGCGGCGTGCCCGCGCGGCGGCGCAGCGCGCGCACGAGCCGGCGGGCCTGGCGCGCCGCGAGCCCGTCGCCGATCGCCGCCGGCAGGCGCCCGAAGGCGCCGTAGGGCAGCTTCGGCGGGTCGGCGGCGACGACCCCGCGCGCGGACAGCAGGTCCTCGGCCTGGTCGCGCAGGATGAAGCGCTCCAGCGGCGCGGGCAGCAGGAGCAGGCAGATGGGGATGCGCGCGGTCGGGTCGGTGGGCCCCACGGCGGGGCAGGCTAGAGGCCCGGCGCGGCGGATACCGTCCCCGCCCGTGGCCAGCCTCCTCAAGCGCCTCGTCGCCTCGGGCGCGGCGTACCAGGCCTCGAGCCTGGTGGCGGCCTTCCTGGCCCTGTTCACGCTGCCGCTGTACACGCGCCACCTGACGAGCGCGGAGTTCGGCTACGCGGAGACGCTGCTGACCTCGATCATCCTCGTCAGCATCCTGCTGCGCGCGGGGCTCGGCGAGGCGTTCGTGCGCTTCTGGTTCGACGACGACGACCCCGTCCGGCGCGACCGCCTGGCGCGCACCACGACCGGCTTCGTCCTCCTGGCCACCACCGTCGCGTCGCTCGTCGCGGTCGCGCTCGCCGGCCCGATCAGCGAGGCGCTGCTCGGCATCCGCGACGCGACGCTCGTCGCGAGCGGTGTGCTCGGCCTGTGGGCCTTCACGAACCTCGAGGTCGCCTACGCGCTGCTGCGCGTCGAGGAGCGCCGCCGGACCTACCTCGTCGCGTCGATCGCCAACGTGCTGCTCACCGTCGCGCTGACCGTCGCGCTCGTCGTCGTCCTCGACCAGGGCGCGCGCGGATACGTGCTCGGCAACTACGCGGCGTCGGCCGTCGTCCTCGCCGGGCTGTGGGTGCTGGCGCTCCGCGGCCGTGCCGCGCCGACGCTGCGCGGCCGCGAGATGCTCGCGCCGCTGCTGCGCTTCGGCGCGCCGACGGTGCCCGCCGACGCCGCCGTGTTCGCGCTCAACGTCGTCGACCGTGCCTACCTGCTGCGCGCCGACAGCCCGGCCGCCGCCGGCCTCTACTCGGTCGCCGTGAAGCTCGCGACGGCGGTCATCGTCGCCGTGCGCGGCTTCCAGCTCGCGTGGCCGCCGCTCGCCTACTCGATCGTCGACGAGGGGCAGGCGCTGCGGCTGTACGCGCGGGTCACCACCGCCTACGTGGTCGTCACCGGCCTCGTCGTGGCGGGCTTCACGCTGCTCGGCCGCTGGGTCGTCCGCCTGCTCGCCGCCGACTCGTTCTACGCGGCGCACGAGGCGCTGCCGTGGGTCGCGCTGGGCTGGGCGCTGTACGGGCTGTTCCTCGTCTTCGTGACCATCGCGGGACGCGCGAAGGTGACGACGCGGACGTTCCCGGCCGCCGCGGCGGGGCTCGCCGTCAACGTGATCGCGCTCGTCGCGCTCGTCGACCCGCTCGGGATCGCCGGCGCCGGGGTCGCCCTGTGCCTGTCCTACGTGGCGATGCTCGCGGTCGTCCACGTCCTCACCCGGCGGCTGTTCCCGGTGCCGTTCGAGCGCGCGCGGATCGCCGGCGCCGTCGTCGTCCTGGCGGCGGTCTCGCTCGCCGGTGAGCTGCTGCTCCCGACGAGCGGCGCCGCGGGCTTCGTCGCCCGCGCCGCCGCGCTCGCCGCGATCCCACCGCTGCTCGTCGTCGCGCGCGTCGTCACGCCGGCCGAGCTGCGGACGCTGCGGGTCGCCCTGCGCCGCCGCTAGAGCCGTCGTCCGCGGTTGTGCTCGACGGCGGCCTCGCGCAGCCCCTCGCCGCGCTCGGGGCGCAGGGTGGCCGTGACGTGGCGCCAGTAGCGCCGCGGGCTGTGGCCGGGGACGAAGACGGCGGCCAGCGAGCGCAGCGCGTAGGCCCACGCGGTGAGCACGCGGACGGCGTGGGCGGCGCCGGGCGAATGGTGCTTGCGCATGTAGCGGTCGCGGTTGCGCGACAGCTCGACGATCCGCCGCTCGGGCACCGAGCCGGTCGAGAGCTGCTCGTGGTGCACGGCGACGGCGTCGGGCACGTACAGCGTCCTCCAGCCCGACTCGCGCAGCCGCTTGCAGAAGTCGACCTCGTCGGAGTAGACGAAGAACGTCGGGTCGAAGTAGCCGATCGCCCGGGCCGCCTCGACGCGCACGAGCAGCGCGGCAGACTGCGCCCAGTCGACCTCGCGCACCCGCGAGCCGCGGCTCTGGACGGTGAGCTGGCGGTGCAGGAAGACCGCGCCCACGAGCGCGGTGCCCGGCGTCGGGAAGCGCCACGCGCTGGGCTGAAGCGTCCCGTCGGGGCGCAGCAGGCGCGCCCCCGCGGCCGCCGCCCCGTCGCGCTTGTCGAGCGCCGCGTGCAGCGTGGCCACGGCCCCGGGCCGCAGCTCGGAGTCCTCGTTGAGCAGCAGCGCATAGCGCCCGCGGGCACGCTGCAGCAGCGCGGTGTCGTTCTCGCCCTTGCCGCGCCGCTGGCGCAGCGCGATGACCTCGGTCGTCGTCTCGTGCTGCCGCGCCGCCGTCGCCGAGCCGTCGCCCGAGGCGTTGTCGAGCACCAGCACCTCGGTCTCGAACGGCAGCGCCTCGCGCTCGGCGGCGATCGCGTCCAGGCAGCGCACGAGCAGCTCGCGCTGCTCCGTGTTGACCACGCAGAAGGAGACCTCGACACCCACGACGGCCCTATTGTCGCCCGTGGTGCGCGTCCACGTCGTCGACCCGTCGGCCTACACGCCGCCCTATGACCATGCGCTGTGCGCCGCGCTGGCGCGGGCGGGCGCCGACGTGCGGCTCGTGACGAGCCGCTTCCTGCACGGCGCCGTCCCGCGCGCCGAGGGCTACGAGGTCGACGAGCGCTTCTACCGCGGCGTGCCCGCCGGCCGGTTGCGGGTGGCCGGCAAGCTCGCCCGCCACGTGCCCGACATGCTCGCCGCGGCCCGCGCCGCGCGCGCCGCCGACGTCGTGCACTTCCAATGGCTGGCGGTGCAGCCCGTCGACGTGCGCCTGCTCGGAGCGTTCCGGCGGCCGCTCGTCCTCACCGCCCACGACGTCCTGCCCCGCGAGCCGCGCCCCGGCCAGCGCGAGGGGCAGCGCCGCCTCTACGAGCGCGTCGACGCCGTCGTCGTGCACTCCGAGCACGGTCGCGGACGGCTCGTCGGCGAGGTCGGCGTTCCCGCGTCGAAGGTCCACGTCATCCCGCACGGGGTGCTCGACAGCGCCGACGGCGGCGACCTCCCGCCGGAGCTGCGCGGCGTGGAGGGGCCGGTCGTCCTGTTCTTCGGGCTGCTGCGCCCGTACAAGGGGCTCGACGTGCTGCTGGAGGCATGGCGCGGGATCACGGGCGCCGAGCTGTGGATCGTCGGCGCGCCGCGCATGGACACCGCGCCGCTGCGCGCCGCCGCACCCCCGGGCGTGCGCTTCCTCGAGCGCTTCGTCGGCGAGCCGCAGGTCGGCGCGTTGTTCCGCCGAGCCGGCCTCGCCGTGCTCCCGTACCGCGAGATCGACCAGTCGGGCGTGCTCTTCACCGCGCTCGGCGCGGGCACGCCGCTGCTGCTGAGCGCGGTCGGCGGCTTCCCGGAGGTCGCCGCCGCCGGCGCCGCCGAGCTCGTCGCGCCCGGCGACGCGGCCGCGCTGCACGACGCGCTGGAGCGGCTGCTCGCCGATCCCGCCGCGCGCGAGCGCCTGGCCGCGGGCGCGCGGCGCGCCGCGGCCGAGCGCTACGGCTGGGAGGACATCGCCCGCCGCCATCTCGAGCTCTATGGCAGGCTCGTGCGGTGAGCGACTGGCGCGAGGCCAACCGCGCGTTCTGGGACGAACGGGTCCCGATCCACGTCGGCAGCGACCTCTACGACGTCGACGGGTTCCTCGCCGGCGAGTCGGCGCTGCGGCCGTTCGAGCCCGACGAGCTGGGCGGCGTCACGGGCGCCACGCTGCTGCACACGCAGTGCCACTTCGGCCTCGACACGCTGTCGTGGGCACGCCGCGGCGCGCGCGTCACGGGGCTGGACTTCTCGGCGCCCGCGATCGACGCGGCCCGCGACGTCGCGGCGCGCGCGGGCCTCGATGCCGAGTTCGTCCAGGCCGACGTCCTCGACGCGCCGCGGGCGCTCGGCGGGCGGACCTTCGACGTCGTCTACACCGGCCTGGGCGCGATCATCTGGCTGCCCGACATCGCGCGCTGGGCGGCCACGATGGCCGCGCTCGTGGCGCCCGGAGGGCGCTTCTACCTGGTCGAGTTCCACCCCGTCACGGAGGTCTTCGCCGACGACGACCTGACCGTGACGCACCCGTACTTCGTGCACGACGAGCTCGTCTTCGAGGAGGGCGGGACGTACACCGACCCGGAGGCCGCGACCGTCCACAACCGCACCGTCGAGTGGCAGCACGGACTCGGCGACGTCGTGTCGGCGCTCATCGGCGCCGGGCTGCGCATCGACCTCATGCACGAGCACGACCACACCGCGTTCGCGCGCTGGCCGTTCCTCGTTCGCGACGGCCGCACGTTCCGGATGCCCGACGAGATGCCGTCCCTGCCGCTCATGTACTCGCTGCGCGCATCGGCGCCCGCATGAGGCGTGCGCTGCTCTGGCTCAGCGCCGGCGCGCTGGTCTATGCGCAGGCCGGCTATCCGCTGCTGCTCGCCGCGCTGGCAGCCGTCCGCCGGCGCGACGAGCCGGCGCGCGCCGGGGACCCCGGCACGCCGCGCGTCACCCTGATCGTCGCCGCCCACCGCGAGGGCGAGGTCATCGCCGGCAAGGTCGCCAACGCGCTCGAGCTCGACTGGCCGCGCGACCGCCTCGAGGTGATCGTCGCCTGCGACGGGTCCCCCGACGACACCGTCGCGCGGGCGCGCGAGGCGGGCGCCGACGTCGTCCTCGACCTGCCCTGGGGCGGCAAGGTCCGCGCCCAGGACGCGGCCGTCCGCCGCGCCAACGGCGACCTGCTCGTCTTCTCCGACGCCAACGCGCTGTGGGAGCCGGGCGCGCTGCGCGCGCTGGTCGCGCGCTTCTCCGACCCGCACGTCGGCTACGCGTGCGGGCAGGTGCGCTTCGTCGGCGAGGGCGGGACGAACCAGGAGGGCCTGTACTGGCGCTACGAGATGGCCGTGCGCGCGCTCGAGTCCGGCCTGTCGTCGGTCACCGCCGGCAACGGCGCGATCTACGCCGTGCGCCGCGAGGCGTACGTCGAGGTCGACGCGGTCATGGGCCACGATCTGTCGCTGCCCTTCACGCTGGTCAAGCGCGGCTGGCGGGCCGTCTACGCGCCCGACGCGCGAGCCACCGAGAAGATGGTGCCGACGATCGAGGGCGAGTTCGCCCGCAAGCGGCGGATGATGAGCCACGCCTGGCCGATCGTCCTGCGCGGCGGTCTGCTGTCGCCCGCCGGCTACCCGCCGCTCTACGCGCTGATGATCGCCTCGCACCGGGTGCTGCGCTACATCGGGCCGTTCCTGCACGTGCTCGCGCTCGTCCTCTCCCTGTCGCTGGCCCGGCGCGGGCGCCTCGAGCGCTGGGCCGCCACCGCCCAGGTCGCGCTGCTCGCCGCCGCGGCGGCCGGCGGGCGCGTCCGCTCGCGCCCGCTGCTCGTCGCCCGCTACTACGTCCTGACCACGGCGTCGATCGCCGCCGGGCTGTGGGACCACCTGCGCCACGGCACGGCGGCCGGCTGGTCGCCGCCGGAAGGAACGCGCTGAGCGTCAGCGCCCGGCCGCGTAGCCCTGCATGCCGCGCGGGTTGGCGGCCGCGCGCAGCGTGCCGTCGGGCTCGCGCGAGACCGCGCTGAGGCGCCCCAGCGACCAGGGCTCGCCGACCGTGACCTCGTGCCCTCGGCCGCGCAGGTCCTCGACGACCTCGCGGTCCCAGCGGCCCTCGACGTCGACGGACCGCTCGGCCACGCCGCGCGGCCAGAACGAGCTCGGGAAGTGGTCGGTGTGGAACGCCGGCGCGTCGATCGCCTCCTGCAGGTTCATCCCGAAGTGCACGTGGTTGAGCAGCAGCTGCAGCGACCACTGGTCCTGCTGGTCGCCCCCGGGCGTGCCGAAGGCGATCGCGCCCTCGCCGTCGCGCAGCGCCAGCGACGGCGACAGCGTCGTGCGCGGGCGGCGGCCGCCGGCCAGGGAGGAGGGCAGGCCCTCCTCGAGCCAGAACATCTGCCCGCGGGTGCCGAGCGGGAAGCCGAGCGCGGGGATGACGGGCGAGGACTGCAGCCAGCCGCCGCTCGGCGTGCAGGCGACGAGGTTGCCGAAGCGGTCGGCCACGTCGAGGTGGCAGGTGTCGCCGAGCGTCGGCTCGCCCGCGCCGATCGTCGCCGCCGTGGCGCCGCCGCCGACCGGCATGCGCCCCTCGGCGCCGCCGGGCCGCCCCGGGCGCAGCTCGTCCGAGGCGCGCTCGCCGATCAGCGCGCGCCGCTCCGCCGCGTACTCGGCGCTGAGCAGCGCGTCGAGCGGGATGGCGTCGGGGTCGGCGTCGCCGAAGAAGGCCTCGCGGTCGGCGAAGGCGAGCTTGAGCGCCTCGACCACCGTGTGCACGAACTCGGCGCCGCGGCCCATGGCGGGCAGGTCGTAGCCCTCCAGCAGGCGCAGCGTCTCGAGCAGCATCGGGCCCTGGCCCCACGGACCCGTCTTGCAGATCTCGAGGCCCGCGTAGCCGCCGCGCACCGGCGCCTCGATCGTCGCCGACCAGTTCGCCAGGTCGCCGCCGGTGAGCAACCCGGCGTGGCGGCGCCCGGAGGAGTCCAGGACCTCGTGCGACGACGTCCAGGCGACGATCTCCTCGGCCACCCAGCCGCGCAGCCAGGCGTCGCGCGCGTGCTCGATCTGGCCCTCGCGGTCGCCCGTCGCCGCCTCGGCCTCGCGCACGATGCGCGCGTACGTGGCGGCCGTGCCGGGGGTGCGGAACATCGTGCGGGCCGCCGGCGGGCGCCCGTCCGGCAGCCACACCGCCGCCGAGGTCGGCCACTCCACGGCGAACAGGTCGGCCACGTCCTCGACCGTCGTCGTGATCCGCTCCACGATCGGGAAGCCGCCGCTCGCCAGGGCGATGGCGTGCTCGAGCACCTCGCCGAGGCGCATCGTCCCGAAGTCGCGCAGGAGCAGCATCCAGCCGTCGAAGGCGCCGGGGACGCAGGCCGGCAGCAGGCCGGTCCCGGGGACGAGGTCGAGCCCGAGCTCGTCGCGCAGCAGCGGGATGCTCGCCGCCGCGGGCGCCACGCCCTGTCCGCAGACGACGAGCGCCTCGCCGCGCTCGGCGCTCCACAGCACGACCGGCAGGTCGCCGCCCGGGCCGTTGAGGTGCGGCTCGACGACCTGCAGCACGAAGCCGCCGGCGACGGCGGCGTCGAAGGCGTTGCCGCCGCGCTCGAGGATCGACATCGCCGTGGCGGTGGCCATCCAGTGCGTGGACGCGGCCATCCCGAACGAGCCGGCGAGCTCGGGGCGTGTCGTGAAGGCTGGGGTCATGCGGCCGTCGCGGAGCCTGCCACGCGCGGCGGCTCGCCGTCGTCCGCCACGAGGTGGCAGGCGACGAGGTGACCGTCGCCGCGGCGGTCCAGCAGCGCCGGCGTCTCCTCGACGGCGCGCTCGCCCGCCTCGCGCGCGAGCGGACAGCGCGTGCGGAAGCGGCAGCCCGACGGCGGGTCGGCGGGAGAGGGCAGCTCGCCGTCGAGCGCGATCCGCGAGCGGTTGCGCTGCACCGACGGGTCGGGGACCGGTGCGGCCGACAGCAGCGACTGCGTGTACGGATGCGTCGGCTCCGCGAAGACCTGCTCGCGCGTACCCGTCTCGAGCACCCGCCCGAGGTACATGACCACGACGCGGTCGCACAGGTACTCGACCGTCGACAGGTCGTGGGTGATGAACAGGCAGGCGAAGCCGAGCTCGCCCTGGAGGTCGCGCAGGAGGTTGAGGATCGACGCCTGCACGGAGACGTCGAGGGCGGACACCGGCTCGTCGGCGACGAGCAGGCTCGGGCGCAGCGCGAGCGCCCGCGCCAGGCCGACGCGCTGGCGCTGGCCGCCCGACAGCTCGTGGGGCAGGCGGCGGCGCAGCTCGTCGCGCAGCCCGACCTGCTCGAACAACTCGGCGACGCGGCGGTCGACCTCGCCGCCGGAGGCCTCGCCGAGCAGCGCGATCGGCTCGGCCACGGCGTCCCCGACCGAGCGCCGCGGGCTGAGCGACGACAGCGGGTCCTGGAAGACCATGTGCATGTCGCGCCGCAGCGGGCGCAGGCCGCGCCGCGTGAGCGTCGTGATGTCGATCCCGTTGAGGCGGATCGTGCCCGCCGTCGGCTCGAGCAGCCGCAGGATGCAGTTGCCCACCGTCGACTTGCCGCTGCCCGACTCGCCCACGAGGCCGACGACCTCGCCGCGGTCGATGCTCAGCGAGACCTCGTCGACGGCGCGCACGATCCGCCCGCGGCCGCCGTCGAAGTCCTTGCGCAGGCCGTCGACCTCGAGGACGCGCGTCTCGCTCACGCCGGCACCGCCTCGCGCGCGCCGGGATGGAAGCAGGCGACGGGGTGCGCGGGCCGGACGGACCGGTAGGGCGGGACCTGCTCGCGGCAGTCGTCGTCGGCACGTGGGCAGCGGGGAGCGAACACGCAGTTGGCCGCCCGCTCGCCGCGCGCCGGCACCTGCCCGGGGATCTCGGCCAGGCGGCCGCGGTCGTCGCCGGGACGCGGCACCGCGCCGAGCAGTCCGAGCGTGTACGGGTGCTGGGGCGCGGAGAACAGCTCGCTCACCGGCGCCTCCTCGACCGTCCGCCCGGCATACATGACGACGACGCGGTCGGCCACGTCGGCGACGACGCCGAGGTCGTGGGTGATGAGGACGATCGCCGTGCCGAGGCGCTCGCGCAGGTCGCGCACGAGGTCGAGCACGCCGGCCTGGATCGTCACGTCGAGCGCGGTCGTCGGCTCGTCGGCGATGAGCACGGCCGGATCGCAGGCCACGGCGATCGCGACCATGACGCGCTGGCGCATCCCGCCCGACAGCTCGTGCGGGTAGGCGCGCAGGCGCTGCTCGGCCGCGGGGATGCCGACGAGCTCGAGCAGCTCGATCGACCGCGTCCGCGCCTCGGCGCGCGACAGGCCGAGGTGCCGGCGCAGCACCTCGCCGACCTGGCGCCCGACGGTGAGCACGGGGTTCAGCGAGGTCATGGGCTCCTGGAAGACCATCGACAGCTCGCGCCCGCGAACGGCCCGGGCCGCGTCGTCGCCGGCGAGCAGGTCGAGGTCGCCGAAGCGGGCGCTGCCGCCGACCGTCGCGGTCGGCCCGGCCAGGCCGAGCAGCGACATCGCGGTGACGCTCTTGCCGCAGCCCGACTCGCCGACGATGGCCACGACCTCGCCGCGGCCGACGGTGAAGCTCACGTCGTCGACGGCGAGCACGTTGCCGAAGCGCACCGACAGGTTCGAGACGCTCAGGACGGCGTCGTCGCTCACAGGTCCTCCCGCGGGTCGAGCGCGTCGCGCAGGCCGTCGCCGAGCAGGTTGAACGACAGCGTGGCGAGCAGGATGGCCAGGCCGGGGAAGATCGCAAGCCAGCTGGCCAGGGTCAGGAACGGCTGGGCGCTCGAGAGCATGACGCCCCAGGACGGCGTCGGCGGTTGGACGCCGAGGCCGAGGAACGACAGCACCGACTCGCCGATGATCGCCGCCGGGATCGCGACGGTCGCCTGCACGATCAGCGTCGAGGTCATGTTCGGCAGGATGTGGCGGCGCAGGATGACCGCGTCGCTCGCCCCGTTGGCGACCGCCGCGCGCACGAACTCGCGCTCGCGCAGCGCGAGCGTCTCGCCGCGCACGACGCGCACGAGCCGCGGGATGACGAAGATGCCCAGCGCGAGCGCGGCGTTGAGCAGCGACGGCCCGAGGATCACGGCCAGGCTGACGGCGAGGATGACCCACGGGAACGCGAGCACGACGTCGGTCATGCGCGAGACCACCGGGTCCAGCCAGCCGCGGAAGTACCCGGCGGCCAGCCCGAGCGGGACGGCGACGGCGAAGCCGATCGCCGTGGCCAGCAGGCCGACGACGAGCGACGCGCGCGCGCCGTAGATGACCCGCGAGAGGACGTCGCGCCCGAGGTCGTCGGTCCCGAACGGGTGCGACCACGACGGCGACTGGAGCGCGGCGTCGAAGTCGGTCGCGGCCGGGTCGTACGGGGCGATCAACGGGCGCGAGCAGGGCGATGAGGATGAACAGGCCGGCGATCACGAGCCCGGTGGCGGCGAGCGGGCGGCGCAGCAGGCGACGGCGCAGCAGCGTGACGAGCCCCGCCTCGCGCGGAGCTCGGACGGTCTCGACGGCGACGGTGCTCATGCCGCTCTCCCCGCGACCCGGATCCGCGGATCGAGCACCGAGTAGAGGAGGTCGACGACGAGGTTGATGACGACGTAGGCGAACGCGGTGACGAGCACGACCCCCTGCAGCACGGGGAAGTCGCGCTGGAAGACCGCGTCGATGGTCAGCTTGCCGAACCCCGGCAGGACGAAGACCTGCTCGGTGACGACGGCGCCGGAGATGATCGTCCCGAGCTCGAGGCCGACGACGGTCGTCACCGTCAGCAGCGAGTTGCGCAGCGCGTGGACGCCGACGACCTGGCGCTCGGCCAGCCCTTTGGCCCGCGCCGTGCGCACGTAGTCCGAGCCGAGCGCGTCGAGCATCGCCGCCCGCGTCTGGCGCATGACGAGCGCCGCGAGACCGGTGCCGAGGACGATCGCGGGCATGATCATCCGCTGGAGGTTCTCGGCCGGGTCGTCGGTGAAGGGGACGAAGCCCGAGGCGGGCAGGACCCCGAGCGACACCGAGAAGACGAGGATGAGGACGAGGCCGAACCAGAAGTTGGGCAGCGACAGGCCGAGCAGCGCGGCCAGGTTGGCCGCCCAGTCGGCGGCCGACCCCCGGCGGACCGCGGCGACGACGCCGGCGCCGATCCCGATGAGGGTGGCCACGAGCATGCTCAGCGCCGCCAGCTCGAGGGTGATCGGCAGGCGGTCGACGATCGTCTCGCGCACGTCGAGCCCGGTGCGCGCCGACGTGCCGAGGTCGCCCTGCAGGACGTTGCCCAGGTAGCGGACGTACTGGGCCGGGATCGGGTCGTCGAGCCCGTACTTGTCGCGGATCGCCTCGAGCGCCTGCTCCGAGCGGTCCTCGCCCGCGAGCGCCAGCGCGGGGTCGCCGGGCAGCGCGCGGACGCCCGCGAAGACGAGCATGCTCGCGACGAGCAGGACGATGATCGCGGCGCCGGCGCGGCGCAGGAGATAGAGCCCCATCAGTCCTCCGTCCTGCGTGCGTGATTGAGGCGCGGCAGCCCGTCGCCGCGCATCTCCAGGCCGACGACGTCCTTGCGCGCGCCCGTGACCAACTGGTCGTGGTACAGGACGATCGTCGAGCGCCGCTGCCGCAGCTGCCCGAGCAGGTCGCGGTACTCCTCGCGGCGGCGCTCGGGGTCGGCCTCCTCGCGCGCCTCGTTGAGCTCGCGGTCGATCGCCTCGTCCGACGACCCCGCGTAGTTGAGCGGCCCGCTCGTCGCCTGGTGGTTGAACAGGTTGCCGTCGGGGTCGACGCGTCCCGACCAGCCGACCTGGATCGCGTCGTAGTCGCCCGCGTCGGCGCGGTCGAGCGCCGTCGTGAACTCCGTCGGCTGCAGGCGCACGTCGAAGCCGGCCTCGCGCGCCATCGCCTGGATGACCTCGCCGAGGCGGATCGTCTGCGATTGGGCCTCGACCATGAGCGGTATGCGGATCGGCGGCTTCACGCCCGACTCGGCGACGAGCTGCTTGGCCCTGGCGACGTCGCGGCCCGGGCAGCGCAGGTCCGGCTCGAGCTTGCTCACCGGCGAGACGGCGCTGCAGCCGGGAACGACCTCGTCGAAGAAGACGACCTTGCTGATCACCTCGCGGTCGAGCGCCAGGTCGAAGGCCTCGCGCAGCTTCGCGTCGCGCGCCAGCGGGGTGTCGCGCGTCTTGAACGGCTCGCCCGTGCCCTTGACGTTGCCGACGTTGATCGTGATGCCCTGGTAGCCGATCGACGTGCGCTCTGTGAGCTTGATCGAGTCGTCGCCGCGGATCGAGACGACGTCGACCGGCTCCAGGCGCTCGGCGATGTCGACGTCTCCCGAGCGCAGGTTCGAGGCGCGCACGGGGCCCTCGGTGATGATCCGGAAGACGACCTCGCGCGTGGGGATGCGAGCCTTGTCGTAGTAGACGTCGCTGCGCTCGAGGACGATCCGGTCCGAGGCGACGCGCTCCTTGAACGAGTACGGGCCGACGCACACCGGCGCGGTGGCGAACTTGTCGCCGAGCTCGTCGAGCGCCTTCGGCGACATGATCATCCCGGCGCGGTCGGCGAGCAGCGAGGTGAGCGGGACGAAGCGCTGCGAGAGCCGCAGCCGGACGGTGTCGCCGTCGACGACCTCGACCGAGCGCACCGGCTCGAGCTCGCCGGAGCGGCTGGAGTCCTTCTGCGTGCGGTGGCGGTCGAGCGACTTCTTGACCGCCGCCGCGTCGAAGCGCGTGCCGTCGTTGAAGCGCACGCCAGGGCGCAGGTCGATCGTCACCGTGCGCCCGTCGGCGCTCGTGCGCGGCAGGTCGGCGGCGAGCTGGGGAACGACCTTCAGGCCCGCGTCGACGTCGTAGAGCTTCTCGCACATGTGCGCGAAGACGATCCGCGAGACGAACGTCGACGACAGCGTCGGGTCGAGCTCGTCCGGGTCCTCCGCCAGCGCGATGGTCAAGCGGTCCGGGGCAGCGCCGCTGCCGCACCCGGCCGTGGCCAGGATTGCGCAGATCGCGGCCAGCGCGGCGAGCAGCCGCATGCCCCGCACCTCTCCCATGGCACACGAGGTACCCGTCCGCAAGCGGGCAAATCCCTGCGCGGTGTCGGAACGAACCCGATCGCCGGTCGAGCGCGGGCGCGCCGCGGGCTACGGGATGAGCTCGGGGCCCTTGTCCGTGTACTGCTCGCGGAAGGACCGCATGACGGCGATCGAGCGGTCGTTCAGCTCGTTGCACGTGAGCGACTTCGTCCACGCGACGAGGGCGAACTGCGACGGCATGTCCGTGTTGTTCTGGAACACGAGCGTGTGGTAGCCGGGCGAGTCGTTGAGCGGCTCCTCGGCGATCTTCTGCAGGCGGGCGACCTCGGCCGCCGGGGTGCCGGGCTTGTACTGGAAGAGGATCCGGCCGTGCTCCAGGCTGTGGACCCAGTTCTCCTTGTCGGGCTCGTTGCCCGCCGAGTACACGCCGTCCTGCGCGGGCACCGGGTTGTGCGGGCCGGACGTCGGTGGGTTGGTCTTGTACGTGACCTTGCCGTTGGTGTGGTCGCGGCCGTAGGACTTGAAGGAGTTGAACGTGCACCCGGCCGCGCGGGCGTCCGCCGAGAGGTCCGCGTTGGCGCCCTGGCTGTCGTCGCCGCCGCCGAGCGCGACGACGAGCACCACCGCGATCGCGACGATCGCCACGAGGACTCCGCCGCCGATGCGCAGCATCCGCTTGCGCGATGCCGCGCTCGCGGCGGCCTGCTCGGCCGCGAGCCGCTCCTGCCGGCGGCGCTCCTTCTCCTGCTGTCGATTGGCCATTCCGACGGGGAAGGGTAGGACACGCGGGCCCGACCGTGCCGCGTACACCGGTCGGCGGCGACGAAGAGGGCCCGGGACGGTTCCGCTCACCCGTATGCCCCAGAATTTAGTCCGCTTATCGGGCAATTGGGGGAGGAAACTTCCCCGCGAAAGGGTTACAGTTGGCCGGGTACGCGACGAACGGAGCCATGAGGGCTGGTTCGTCGCTTCACGGAACGACATATTGGGGGCAACACATGACGCAGGCCACGAATGGGCCTCGCGAGGGGGACACGCCTTTGCGCGTGATCGTCGCTGACGACGACGCCCTGGTACGCAGGGTCGTCCGCGACGCGCTGCAGCGCGCCGGGATCGTCGTGATCGCCGAGGCCGGAAGCGGTCGTGAGGCGATCGAGCTGACGCTGTACTACAAGCCGGACGTCGTCCTCATGGACCTCGTCATGCCGGGCATCGACGGCATCGCCGCGACGAGGGAGATCGTCGCCGGGCTGCCGGAGACCAAGGTCGTCATCCTGTCGTCGTCGGACGATGACGAGCTCGGACTCCTGTCGCTGCGGATGGGCGCGTGCGGCTACCTGACCAAGACGGTCGACGTCGAGTCGCTGCCGCGCGCGCTGCGCGCGGCCTCGGAGGGCGAGGCCGTCGTGCCGCGCCGGCTGACCGGGCGTCTCGTCGAGGCCGTGCGCCGGATGCGCGAGGACGGCGCCGGGCTGCGCCCGGTCCGCAGTCCGCTGACGGCCCGCGAGTGGGAGGTCCTCGACCTCCTGTGCCAGGGGCTGTCGACCGAGGAGATCGCCGACACGCTCGTGCTGTCGGCCGAGACCGTCCGCTCGCACGTCAAGAGCGTGCTTCGCAAGCTGCGGGTCAGCTCGCGCCGCGAGGCGATCGCCGCCGCGCAGCGCCTGCGCAGCGGGATGCTGAGCGAGAGCTCGGCCGCCGCCTGAGCCGCTGAACGGAGACGGGGCGATCATCCACGCGATGATCGCCCCGCCCGCCGTCGTGGCCGGCTGGCTCTTGCGGAAGGCGGCCGGCTACGCCGCCGCTGCGAGCTCGCAGCGGGTCAGGTACGTCCGCAGCGCTTCGCGCCAGTGCGGCAGCGGGCCGACGCCCGCGGCTTCGGCGCGCGCGCATGACAGCACGCCGTTGAGCGGCCGGTCGGCGCCGCCGCCCGAGGTGCTCACGGGCTCGATCGGCACCTCGATGCCGGCCTCCTCCATGATCGCCCGGGTGAACTCGTACCACGAGCACGCGCCCGCGTTGGTCAGGTGCAGCAGCCCGGAGACGTCGCGGTCCGCCGCGGCGATCAGGGCCTGCGCGAGGTCGGCGGTCGACGTCGGCGTGAGCCGCTGGTCGGCGACCATCTTCAGCTGATGAGTCTCCCGCGCACGGGTGATCATCCGGGTGACGAAGTTGCCGCCCTTGGACGCGCTGCCGTGCTCGCCGTACAGCCCCGACGTGCGCACGACGAGTGCGCCCGGGGCGTAGGCGAGCGCGGCGTGCTCGCCGGCGAACTTGCTCAGGCCGTAGATGCTGCGCGGCGCGGGCAGGTCCTCCTCGGTCCACGGCCGCTCGCCGCTGCCGTCGAACACGTAGTTCGTGCTCACGTGGACGAGCTTCGCGCCGCCCGCCGCGCACAGCTGCGCCATCCGCTTGACCGCGCGCACGTTGACCTGGAAGGAGCGGTCCTCCTCGGTCTCGCACAGCTCGACGTTGTGGTACGCGGCGCAGTTGAAGACGACGGTCGGAGCGACCTCCGCCATCGCCGCCTCCAGCGCCGCGTCGTCGGTGATGTCCAGCTCGGCCCGCGAGCGGGCGCTGACCACCTCCCGCTCGCCCAGAAGGGCCTCGAGGTCGGAGGCCAGCTGGCCTCCGCCCCCGGTGATCAGGATTCGCTCGTTCACGCTCATGCACAGACAACGTCGGCCGTGCGCGCGCTCTTGCGGCGGGCCGGCCGGCGGACCGTCGCCGGCGCGCACTCGAGCTCGACGAGGCTCTTGCGCAGCGTGCCCCGCGCGCGGTGGTGCAGGCCGTGCACCGAGCTCTCGGTGCGGCCCATGCGCTCGGCGATCTCCGTCGGCGACAGGCCGACGAGGTGCCGCATGACGACGACGGTGCGCTGGTCGTCCGGCAGCTCGCGCAGCGCCTGGCGCAGCGACTGGCCGTACTCCTGGGCGCCGTGGTCGGTGTGCGGCACGGCCGGGCGCGGGTCGTCGGTCGGCGTCGGCCGGCGGGCCCGCAGGTGGTCGACCGCGACGTTGCGGGCGACGCGCAGGATCCACGCCGAGAACGGGACGTCCCGCTGCTCGTAGCGCGGCAACACCGTGAGGAGCTTCGTGAACACGTGCTGCGTGATGTCCTCGGCCTCGTGCTCGTCGCGCACGATGCTCGTGACGTAGCCGTAGACGTTGTCCGCATAGCGGACGTACAGGAAGCGCAGCGCCTCGGCGTCGCCCTCCTTCGCTCGTTGAATGGCCAGATCCACGAGCGCGCGGTCTCCGCGATCGTCGAGCGTCGTCTTGCGCTGGAAACGCCCAGCGCTCACTCCACTGCCGGAACCGGCAGCAGCGCGGAAGTCGATGACCCCCATATGTCCCCCAAATGGCTTCAGTGCCGGCCGCTCCCACATCCCCGGGACCGGGTCCGGCAAGGCTTTCCGTAGACATCCAATCTCCCGGCTCGCCGGGGGATCCGGAAGGTGAGATCCGTGGCCTGTGGGGGAGGCGCGGGGACCGGAAAAGATGGTCCCGCGGGGGAGGTGACCCCACGCGTGGGGGAGATTCCCGCCGCGCGTGGCGACGGGGCTCCCCCACGGTGTCAGGTGGGTGTCAGGCCGCGGCCGCGGCGGTCTGGCGGTAGACGAACGGAAGCTCGTCCTGGATGTCGCGCAGGCGCGGCGCCGAGGCGTCGCGCGCCGAGACCTGCAGCTCCACGTCCTCGGGCCAGGCGATGGCCACGTCCGGGTCGTCGTAGGCGATGCCGCGCTCGATCGACTCGTCGTAGTACCCCGAGCACTTGTACATCACGTCGGCGGTCTCGCTGAGCACGACGAAGCCGTGCGCGAAGCCGACGGGGCAGTAGAGCTGGTGCAGGTTCTCCTCGTCGAGGCGGTAGGACTCCCACTCGCCGAACGTCGGCGAGCCCTTGCGCAGGTCCACCACGACGTCGAGGATCGCCCCGCGCCCGCAGCGCACGAGCTTGGCCATGCCGTCGCCGACCTGGAAGTGCATGCCGCGCAGGACGCCGGCGCCGGAGCGCGAGTGGTTGTCCTGGACGAACTCCTCGGGGATCCCGAGCTCGGCGTATACCTCGCGGCGGTAGCTCTCGTGGAAGAACCCACGGTGATCGCCGTGGACGACGGGCCGCACGAGAATCGGTCCGTCCAGTCGCGTGTCAAGCCGCTCCATGGTGCGCGGCCTCCCTTCCGTGATCGTGGTCTGGGGTGCCGAGGCCGAAGGCCTCGTCGGCGCGGTCGGAGATGAGCCGCGCGATGGCCAGCGACGAGGTCGCCGCCGGCGAGGGCGCGTTGCGAACGTGCAGGGCGCGCCCGGTGTGCGAGAAGACGAAGTCGTCGACGAGCGAGCCGTCGCGGGCCAGCGCCTGGGCGCGGACGCCGCTCGGCCCCGGCAGCACGTCGTCGACCCGGAGGTCGGGGACGTAGCGCTGGGCGGCGCGCACGAACGCGGCCTTGCTGGCGGCGTAGCGCATCTCGCTCAGCCCGGTCCGCCACCAGCGGCGCGCCATGCGCCAGGTGCCCGGCCAGCGCAGCGAGGCGGCGAGGTCCTCCGGGCGCACGCGGCCGAGTCGGTAGGCGTCGCGGGCGCCGACCATCAGCGCCGTCGGGCCGACGAGGACGTCGCCGTCGATGTGGCGCGTCAGGTGCACGCCGAGGAACGGCAGCGACGGGTCGGGCACCGGGTAGATGAGCGAGCGCACGAGGTCGCGGCGCTCGGGGCGCAGGCGCAGGTACGCGCCGCGGAAGGGGACGATGCGCGGGTCCTCGGGCGCGCCCGCGCGGGCGGCGAGGCGGTCCGACCACGCGCCCGCGCAGAACACGGCCTGGCGCGCCGTCAGCTCGCCGCGCGCGGTGTGGAGCACGACCTCGTTCGGGCGCGCGTCGACGTCGAGCACCTCGCAGTTCAGCTCGATGCGCCCGCCGCGCTCGACGACCTCGTCGCCGATCGCGCGTGCCATGGCGGGGAAGTCGACGATGCCGGTGCCGGGCGAGTGCAGCGGCGGCGACGCCGACGGCGTGCGGCTCGACCTCGCGCAGCTCGGCGCCGGTCAGGCGGCGCAGGCCGGGGACGCCGTTGGCCCGCCCGCGCTCCTCGAGCACGTCGAGGCCGGGCAGCTCGGACTCGTCGAGGGCGACGATGACCTTCCCGCAGCGGTCGACGGCGACGCCGCGCTCCTCGCAGAAGGCGTACAGGTCGCGGGCGCCCTCGACGCACAGGCGCGCCTTGAGCGAGCCGGGCTTGTAGTAGATGCCCGCGTGCACCACGCCACTGTTGTGGCCGGTCTGGTGCCGGCCGACGTCGCGCTCGCGCTCGACGACGGCGATCCGCAGGCCCGGGTGGCGCAGCAGCATCTCGCGCGCCACGGCGAGGCCGAGGATGCCGGCGCCGACGATCGCCAGGTCGCAGGTCGGCTCGAGCGTCTCCGCCGTCGTCGTCACCTAGGCCACCTCGGCCATCGGCTCGGTGGCCGCCATCGCGTCGTCGCGGGCCTGGGTGTTCTCGGCGGCCACGATCGCGGCGATCGTGGGATTGAGCTCCTGGATCGTGGTCTGCAGCACCTCGGCGACGGCCGGCGCGCCGCTCGCGCCCGTGGCCGGCAGCGGCCGCAGCGCGGCCGCCAGATGATCCGGCGCGATGTGGTCGTGGAGCGCGACGGCGAGGCCCATGTGCTCGAGCTTCTGCGCGATCTGGAGCTGGTGGTCGTCGACGTGCTCGCCCTGGCTGTGAAGCCGCGGGAGCACGAGCGGGCGCTTTCCGTTGCGCAGCGCCGCACCGATGATGCCAGAGCCCGAGTGGCAGACGACGAAGCGGGCGCGCCCGGCGGCCTCCTCGACCTGGGCGGGCTCGAGCCACGCGGTCGCCTCGAAGCTGCGCGGCGCGTACCTCGTGTGGCCGGACTGGGCCACGACGGGGCCCGGCAGCACGCCGGCCTCGACGGCCGCGTCGACGGCGGCGAGCAGGCGGTCGAACGGCTCGTGGCGGGTGCCGAGCGCGACGAAGGTGCCGACCCCGTCGCCCGCCGGCGTGCGGATCTGCTCCCACAGCGCCGGGCGGCAGAGGACGGAGCGCGGGTAGCGCTTGCACGTCTCGGCCCATTGGACGAGCACCGCCGAGGCCACGCGCGAGATGACGCGCCCGGAGATGCTCGCGTCGCCGACGCGCGCGGTCGTCTCGACGAACAGGACGCGCGCGCCGAACATCCGGGCGAGCAGCGAGATCGGGACGACGAGGCTGGCGCCCGAGGCGATCACGAGGTCGGGCCGGCGGCGGCGCAGCACGCGCACGGCGCGGATCAGGTTGGGGATCACGCGCCAGGGGCTGCGGCCGTACTCGGGCAGGCGCTCGACGGTCTCGCCGCGGCGCTCGAGGTGCTCGGCCTGCGGGCCGGGCGCGGTGACCCAGACCTTCTCGACGCCGCGCAGGCGCGGGCCGACCGCGAGCAGCAGGTCGAGATGGCCCCCCGGAGAGCCGGCGAGCAGCGCCACCGGCGGGTGCAGGGGTCGAATCTGGGCACGGCGGCGCCAGGGGTTCAGCTGAGGGGTGGACATGTGGACTTCCTCCGAGGCCGGCCGGGGCTCACGCCCGAGCGACGTCCAGCGATCGACCGCCGGCGGCCAGGGCCGCGGCGTACACGTCGGCCTGCTGCTCCACCGAGCGAGCCCAGGTGAGCTCGTCGAGACGGGCCAGCGTCGCGCCGCGCAGACGCGCGAGCAGCATCGGCTCCTCCTCGAAGCAGGCGAAGGTGCGCGGTCAGGGCGTCCACGTCGCGCGCGGCGTGGACGAGGCCCGTCTCCATGTGCTCGCACCGTGCGCCCGTGGCGTCCGAGACGACGAGCACGCATCCGCTCGCCTGCGCCTCGTAGGTCACCAGGGCGCTGCCCTCCTCGACGGACGGCAGGATGAAGATGTCGGCCTCGCGCATGAGGCCCGAGAGGTCGCCGACGTAGCCGAGGTCCTCGACGCTCGGGTGCGCGAGCCACTGGGCGAGCACCTCGCGGTAGCCGTCGACGTACTCGCCGCAGATCAGGAAGCGGCCGCCGCGGTCGCCGATGCCCGACTCGACCCACGCCTTCATCGCGTAGTGCAGGCCCTTGCGGGGCTCGCAGCGGCCGGCGAACAGGACGGTGAGCGGCTTGTCGGCCGGGCGCACGCCGACCTCGGCGTGGAAGCGGCGACATGTCGGCGCCGTTCTGGTGGATCGCGACCTTCGCCGCGGGGATCCCGCGCTCGATGAACGTTCCACGCGTGAACTCCGACTGGCACAGGATGATGTCGACCGCGTCGTACTCGGCCTCCTCGTGGCGGAGGCGCTGGGCGTCGAACGTGTGGCTGTGGCCGGAGGGCGGCGCGAGGCCGAGCAGCTCGCTCTCCCTCGCGACCGCCTCGTAGGCGTAGGCGGTGTGCGTGTTCGGGGCCTCGCGGACCGAGACGATCCCGAGCTCGCGCGCCGTGCGACCCGTGGCCAACGCGGCGCGCGGCCAGACGTGGACGACGTCGACCTGGCCGGCGAGCCCGCGCAGCGCGTGGGCCGTGCGCAGGTCGTGGTAGCGGTAGGCCCGGTCGCCGCCGCCGAGGGCGCGGTGCGGGATCCGCCGGCCGCCGGCCGTCAGGGTCGTGGTGATCCGCCGCGCGCCCGGCAGCTCGCGCTGCAGGCTCGTGCAGATCACGCTGACCTCGAGGCCGAGGCCGATCAGGCCCTCGACCTGCCGATGCGCGGTCGTCCCGATCCCCGGGGCGCCGAGGCCGTCCGGGAAGCTGTAGAGGACGCGGATCGGCCGGTGGCCGTCGAATCGCCCGCTCATGACGCGCGGCGGCCCGAGGAACGGCTCGACTTGGCGCCCGGCGCGTTGCGCGACCCGCCCGAGGAGGCGGCCGCGGCCGTCTTGGCCCGCTTGGCCGCGCCCGACCCGTTGGCGTTGGCGCGCGCGCCGTTGGCCCGCACCGTGCGCAGCTGGTCGACCTGCGTGGTGCTGCCGCTGGCCGCCCGGACCGCCGGGATCGTGCGCCCGATGAGCAGGATCAGCAGGCAGCCGACGCCGACGATGGCGATGAACACCAGGGCGGCGATGATCCGGCTGGCGCCGCTGTTCACGATGCCGCTGGAGGCGGCGCCGAGCTGGGTCAGCTGGGTGCGGCGCGAGTCGGGCACGAACTGGCGCTGCTGGGTGTCGCGCACCCATGCGGCGCCGCCCTGCGCGGCCGCGTTGGCGAGCTTGCGCGCGGCGTCCGCGTCGGGCGCCTGCGCGAAGATCGTGATCGTCGGCTGCTCGGGCTCGGCGCGGAAGGTGAGCCGGTAGACCCGCCCCTCGCGCGTGATGTCGCTGGCACGGCGCTCGGCCGTGGGCTCGGTCTCGCTCGTCGGCACGTTCAGCGTCGACTCGCTGCCCGCCTGGACCGTGCCCCGCGGCAGGCCGGCGATCTTCTCGATCCGGCTCACCACGGGCGAGGTCGTCATGAGCTGCGAGAGGACCTGGGCGCGCGCGGTGAGCGGGCCGAAGTCGCGGTTCAGGTCGGCCACCGACGAACGCGGGAAGTCGACGAGGATCTGTGTCTCGGCCGTCCCGCTCTCGACGGACCGGTGGTTCAGCCCGAGCGGTGACACGGAGAATCGGTAGGTCATCGCCAGGGCGACGAACGCCGCGAAGACGATGACGGCGACCACCGCGCGGCGGCGGCGCCAGAGTTGTACGAGGATCTCTGCTAGGTCCACGACCCATGAACGGCGCCTGCGCGCGTGAACTTCCACGGGACCGGGCGGAAGGTCGATGTCCTACGGTGTGGCCCCCGGGAGGCATGGATTGAGCTCACGCAGACAGCGCATCCTGCTCGTCGTCTACGGCCCGATCGCCGAGCGCATGAGCGCGCCCGAGATCCGCGGCTGGGAGATGGCCAAGGTCCTGGCCCGCCATCACGACGTGACCGTCGCCGCCCCGGGCGAGCTGCACGACGGGCGCGCCGGCATCCGCATGGTGCCCTCCGACCGCCGCACGCTCGTCGACGAGGCGCGCGCGCACGACGTCGTCGTCATGCCGCGGATCCCGCCCTATCTGTTCGCCGCGCTCGCCAACCGCCCCACGCGGATCGTCGCCGACCTCTACAACCCGTTCGAGGAGGAGCACGCCGAGCTGAAGGCCAACACCTTCATCCGGCGCGAGATCGAGGTCAACCGCGTCGCCAACCGCATGCAGCTGCGCTTCGCCGACGTGCTCCTGTGCGCCGTCGACCCGCAGCTCGCGCGGCTCAACGCCGCCCTCGACGCGCTCGGCGAGCGGGCCCGCGCCCCGCGCGTGGCCGTCGTCGCGTTCGGCCTGCCCGAGGATCCGCCGCCGTCGGACGAGCGCCCGATGCGCGCGCGCTTCCCGCAGATCGGCGCCGACGACACCGTGATCCTGTGGTGGGGGAACATCTGGCGCTGGTTCGACGCGACGACCGCGCTGCACGCCTTCGCCCGACTGGCCGCCGATCGCCCCGGCCTGCGCCTCGTCATCACCGCCGGGCGCCATCCGCGCCGCGACTGGCCGGTGCTCGAGCACACCGAGCAGGCCCGCGAGCTCGCCGCCGAGCTCGGGCTGCTGGACCGCAACGTCTTCTTCCTCGACGAGTGGGTCACCCAGGACGAGCGCCACAAGTACCTGCTCGAGGCCGACGTCGGGCTGACCCTTGCGCGCGACACGGCCGAGACCCAGGTCGCCGCGCGCGGGCGCTACATGGACTACGTGTGGGCCGGGCTGCCGTGCGTGCTCGGCGCCGGCGACCCGCTCGCCGACCGCTTCGCCGAGGCCGGCTTCGCCTCGACCGTGCGCAGCGGCGACCTCGAGGGCGCGGTGACCGCGCTGCGCACGCTCATCGACGACCCGCAGGAGCGCGACCGCCGCCGCGCGGCGTCGCGCCCGCTGGCCGACGAGTTCCGCTGGTCGGCGACGGTGCAGCCGCTCGTCGAGGCGCTCGCCTCGGGCGACGGCGTCACGCCGGCGCACCTCGGGCGGCGCGGCGCGCTGGCCCGCGACCTCGGCGAGTACTACGTGCGCAAGTCGCTGCTGTCGGTGACGCCCGGCCGCCCCGAGCCCGCCGAGGCCGAGGAGGCCACGACGGCGAGCGCGGCCACCGACAGGAACACGTAGGGCACCTGCGGGTAGGCGAAGACGTCGAACAGCGCGGCGGCCACGCCCAGCGCCGCCGCCGAGCACGCCGCGGCGAGCGCGGGGCCCGCGCGCGACGGGTCGCCCGAGCGGATCGCCGGTCGCGCGGCGAGGAACACCGAGAGCAGCATGAGCATGTACGTGCCCACGCCGACGAAGCCGGTCTCGATGCCGAGGCCGATGTACTGGTTGTCGATGATCCGGTACTTCTGCGGGTCGTAGGAGCCGTAGCCGCGTCCCGTCACCGGGTGGTTGGCGAGGTCGGGCGCGACCGCCTTGTAGTCGGCCGTGCGGCCCGTCGTCGAGTTGTTGCTCGTGACGCGGTCGGGCTGCAGCTGGGCGCGGATCGAGCCCACGGCGCCGGGCGAGAGGACCGGCATCGCCAGCAGCGCGACGATCCCCACGGGCAGCAGCTTCTTCACGTAGCGCGGACGCAGCGCGACGAGCGACATGACGACGACGATCGGGACGATCAGCGCGGTCTTGCGGCCGGTCGCGAACGTGCCGGCGAGGATCAGGATCGTCACGCCGGCCCACAGCCAGCGGCGCTTGTCGGGCCCGTTCTCGACGAGCCGCGCGAGGGCGAGCGCGAAGCCAATGGTCAGCATCAGCGCGATGACGAGGCCGTGCAGCGTGGGCCCGGTGATCGACGCGCGCCCGAACGGGTCGTCGGCCGGCTGCGGGGCGATCGCCAGCGAGCTCGGCAGGACCTGGGCCTCGCCCTGGAAGAAGACGTTGTACTCGAGGCGGTACTCGACGATCGTGCCGAGCGCCGCCACGCACGCGAGCCCGAGGATGAAGGTGACGAAGGCGGGCACCTCGGCGGGCCGCACGATCGACGCGACGAGGAAGAAGAACATCACGTAGCCGACGAGCAGCGCGAGCTTCTTCACGCTGAGCGTCAGCTCGTTGAGGATCGCGAGCTGGTCGATGTTGAGGATCACGCTGATCAGCGCGGCGACGAGGAACGCCCCGATCGCCCAGTTCAGGATGCTGCCTGGGAGCCGCGGGCGGCTCGCGCCGTTCGTGAGCGCGGCGGCCAGCCACAGGAAGACGATGCCGCCGAGGAAGACGCGGTCGAGGTTGGACTGGAAGGGCAGCTTGACCGGCAGCGTCATCGAGTCGAACGGGACCAGCCAGACGAGCACGAGGAACGCGGCCAGCGACCACGGCAGCACGCGCGTGGTGTGCGGCCACGTGCCGCCGGCGTCGCGCTCGAGCTCCTCGGTGCGCGCGGCGGCCGGGGCCGGCCGCTTGGGTGGCGCCGTCGCGCCGCGGCCGCGCGGGAGGGTGATTATCGTCTCGCCGGTGGTGCTCATGGGTCTCCTGAGCGACCAACGGGCGTAGGTGGTCCCTGCTTCCGCTTCGCGCAAGAACGGCTCGCGGCCGGGCGTTGCATGAGGTGCACGCGTGAGCCCCTGCCTTCCTCAGTCCCCCTCGCGCACGCGCCCCCGGCCGCTTCCGGCAGCGACGTTCCTCGTCGCCCTGCTCGTCGCCTGCCTGCTCGGCGCCTGCGGCGCCGACGACCCGTCGTCCACGACGGCGGACACGGCGCGCCGCGCCTACGTCGACAAGGACTCGGTGGGCGGGCGCTGCAGCGACGAGCGCAGCGCCGCCGCCGCGGCATCGCAGGACACGCCCTGGTGCAGCCTCGCCCACGCCGTCCGCGAGGCGCCCGCCGGGACGACGCTGCTCCTGCGCCGCGGCTCCTACCCGCGCCTCGCGCTCGACGGCGTGCGCCACGAGGACTTCGTGACCGTCGCCGCGGCCGAGGGCGAGACGGTCACGCTCGCCGGCTTCGAGGTCCGCGACACGAGCCGGGTGCGCTTCCGCGGGCTGCGCTTCCGCGGCCACTCGAACCTCATCGACGTCGGCAGCGACCACATCGAGGTGCTCGACAGCGACCTCACGCTGGCCACGCTCGTGCGGCCGAGCTCGAACCTGCGCTTCGAGGGCAACCGGATCCACGACCTGCCCGGCCCGCCCGGGGCGAACGTCGACGGCGTCGGGATCTGGATGGCCACCGGCGGCGGGACGACGCCGATCAGCGACGTCGTCATCCGCGACAACCGCTTCTCGCGCCTGCCCAACGACGCGATCTACACCGACGGCGAGCGGGTCCTGATCGAGCACAACATCTTCGAGGAGATCCGCAGCCCCGACAACGACTGGACGCACGCCGACGTGATCCAGTCCCAGGGCGCCGACGACCTGACGATCCGGCGCAACTTCGCGCGCGACAACGACTCGGGGATCCTCAACACGGACGCGCGCGTCCACGGCTGGACGATCGAGAACAACGTCTTCGTCCGCTCGGAGTCCCAGCCGCTGCAGCTCGACAACCAGCTCGACGATCTGCGGCTCGTCAACAACACCTTCTGGGACGGCGGCCCCGTCTACCTGCGCTGGGACGATCGCTTCCCCCGCAACTCCAAGGGCTTCGTGGTCGTCAACAACATCGTCACGCGGCTCGACGTCGACCCCCGGCTGAACATCGCCGTCGACGACTTCAACCTGATCGGCGAGGACCCGTTCGGCAGCCCGGTGGCGCCGCACTCGCGCGTCGGCGTCCTGCCGAAGTTCACCGACCGCAGCCGCGACGACTACAGCCTGCTGCGCGCGAGCGCCGGCGTGGACGCCGGAACGAGCGGCTACGGCGCGCCGAGGACCGACCGCGAGGGCGATCCGCGCTACGACGCGCCGACGGTGAAGAACACCGGCGCCGGCGCGCCCCGCTGGTTCGACATCGGCGCCTACGAGGCGGGCATGCGCCCGCGCGACCGCGGCGTCCCGCGCCTGCAGGTCTCGCTCGACACGGACGCCGAGGGCGCCGTCGTCGGGCTCACGGCGCGCTGCGCCTCGGACTGCCGCGTGACCGCGACGGGCAGCGTGCGCGTCGCCGGGGCGGAGACGCCGAGCCGGCTCGAGCGCGACGCCCGCCGCGCGCGAGCCGGGCGCTCGTTCCCGCTGCGCCTGCGCCTCGGGCCGGCGCGCGACCTCGTCAACGGCGCCCGGGCGACCGGGCGCCGCCCCCGGGCCGACGTGCGCGTGACCGCGCGCTTCCGCACCGGCGTGCCTTCCACCCAGAAGATCCTCGTCCCCCTCAGGCGTTGAGCCGCCACTGAAACGGAAACCAGGAGCGATGCCCGAGATCCGATCACTGCACCGAGACGACCTGCCCCAGGTCGGAGCGCTCATCGCTCGCGAGTATGGGCCCGTCCTGCCGGCGGGCGACGCCACCGCCTGGCTGTCGGACCTGCTGTGCGACCAGCCGTGGGCCGACCCCGAGGTCCCCTCGCTCGTCGCCGCGGAGACGGACGGCGCGGTCATCGGCTTCATGGGCGCGCACGCGCGGCGCGTGCGCCTCGGCGAGCGCGAGCTGCGCGCCGCCGTCTGCTCGCACCTCGTCGTCGACGCCGAGCGCCGCTCGACGGCGGCGGGAGCGATGCTCGTCAGCCGCTTCATGTCCGGCGCGCAGGAGCTCAGCTACTCCGACACGGCGATCGAGGTCGTGGCCCGGATGTGGCGGGCCGCCGGCGGCTCGATCGACCCGGTGCGCTCGCTGAGCTGGGTGCGCGTGCTGCGCCCCGGCGCCTGGCTGGCGCGCGTCGCCGCGGGCCGCGCGGGCGTCGACCGCGTCGACGCCGGCCTGACGCCGTTCCGGCCGCTGCCGATCGACCGCGGCCGCGTGAACGGCAGCGTCGAGGGCCTCGACGAGGAAGTGCTGACGCCGGCGGTGATGATGGAGCACGCCGAGGCGCTGCTCTCGCCGCTGACGCTGCGCCTCGGCTACGACCGCGGCTGGCTGGACTGGCTGTTCGGCCACCTCGAGACCGACCAGCGCCCGGCGCGCGTCGTCAGCCGCCTCGTGCGGCGGCGTGGGCGCCCGATCGGCTGGTACGTCTACGTCCGCCGCCCGAGCGGCGCCGGTGAGGTGCTCCAGATCGCCGGCCGCCCCCGCGACATCGGCGCGGTGCTGGCCTCGCTCCTCTCGAGCGCCAAGGCCGACGGCGTCGTCGCCATGACCGGCCGCGTCGAGCCGCACCTCGCCGACGCCCTGCGCGCCGAGAAGTGCGCGGTCGGCTTCGGCTCGCGCAGCGTCGTCCACACGAACGATCCGCACGTGCGCGAGGCGCTCGCCGCCCCCGACTCGCTGCTCAGCCGCCTGGACGGCGAGTGGTGGTCGGGCGCCGCGCCCCGGGTGGGCGCGGCGCCGTCGTAGCGCCTTCTCGCTCGCGCGCGGATCGCCGACGAGCCTCCGGTGCCCCTCCTCGATGCCGATCAGTCCACGCTGGTCGGCCACTGCGGTCCGGAGCGGATCGCCAACTACCGGCGCAGGCGCACGCGCACGACCTTCGTGGCGTGCCGCCCGTCCGCGTAGCGGACCGTCACGCCGATCGCGGCGCGGACGATCCGGCCGCGGCGCAGCGCCGTGCGGATCCGGGACTGCGTGCCCGGGCCGACCGGGATGCGCACCGCCGCGCGGCCGGCGCCGCCGAGGCGTGCGCCGCGGGCGGGGACCTCGATCGCCTGGGCGAGCTGCGCCCAGCCCAGCGTCACGCCGGCCCGCACCGTGCAGCGCGCCGAGCAGCGCGCCACGACGCGCAGGCCGCGGCTCACCGACTGCAGGGTGGCGGCGGACGCGCGCAGCGAGGGCACGCGGCGGGCGGGAGGCGCCGCGGCGCCCGCCGCCGCGCGGCTCGAGGAGCCGCGCTCGTAGGCGCCGATGTCCGTGTAGCGGTTCGACCCGGTGCCCCGGTTGCGCATCCCGCTGTCGTCGTGGCGGCGGGCGCCGCGGCGGTCGCGGCGCGGGACGTTGTAGCGGCTCGTGCCCGCGTCGATGGCGGGGCTGCGGGCGCCGAGGCGGACGTCGTCCTTGGCCAGGTCGAGGAACCGCGGCGAGACGCCGAGGCGCGAGTGCGAGCCGTCGACGCTGTCACGGAACGGGTTCTCGCCGATGATGTTGTAGTCGGCCACCGAGACCTTCAGCTTCCGGTCCAGGTCCAGGCGGCTGAAGATGTTGTTGACGATCACGAAGCCGCGGCGGTTGACCGGGAACTCGTCGTTCCAGCGCATGAGCGTCGGCCCGCCGCCCCAGAACGTGTTGTTGGCGATCCGCAGGCTGTTCTGGATGTTGTCGAGCTGCAGCGGCCAGGACTCCGACCGCAGGATGACGTTGTTCTCGATCACCCAGTCGCTGACCTGGTGCGTCGTCGAGGTCAGGATGCCGGCGTCGTTGTCGCGCGCGAAGTTGCCGCGGATGCGCATCGTGTTCGAGCCGAGGCTCTGGATGATGTCGGCGTGCGACCAGTCGTGGTCGGGGCTGTGGATCCGCTCGAAGACGTTGTCCTCGATGCGCACGTTGGACGCGTCGGTCTGGACCCCGTCGTTCGGCAGGTTGGAGAAGCGGTTGCCCCGGATCACGACGTTGCGGATCGGGCCCTGGTCGCCGGTGATGACCCAGATGCCGAAGCCGTCCTCGCTCGGCCCGGGCGGACCGGGCAGGTCGTGGACGTTGTTGCGAAGGAAGCTGATGTTGCGGCTCGGGCGCACGTGCGTCGACACCGTCATGTCGTTGCCGACGACCTGGATGTGGTCGTTGCCGGTGAAGATCAGGTTCGCGTGGCCGTTGATGCGCAGGCCCTGGAAGCGGAAGTAGCTCGCGTTCGTGGTCGAGAAGCTGTCCAGCACCGCCTGCTCGCCCGGGTAGGAGCGGAACGTCACGTATGAGTTGCGGCGCACGTTCGTGACCTCGAGCCGCGGGTAGCTGCCGCGCCGGATCATCACCGTCGTTCCCGAGGGCGCCTTGCTGACGGCGCGCCCGAGGCTGCACCACGGCGTCGAGGGCGAGCTGGCGCCCGAGGCCGAGCGGCTGTCGCTGCAGCTCCCGCCGACGGAGTCCTTGTCGACGTAGACGCGGCCGTCGGCCGCGGTCTCGCCGACGGGCTCGTCACTCGCCTCCGCGCCGGCGGGCGTGGGGGTGACCACGGTCTCGGTCGTCGAGCACGCGTTGAGCACGAGGGCCAGCGCGAGCACGCCGGCGACCCCGCGCGCGCGGGCCACCAGGGTCCGACGGCGCTCGTCCTCGATCACCGCGCTCCGGACGTCGCAGGCTCGCGCACCGGGCGGCCGGCGACGGGGAGCGTCGTCAGCGCGCGCTTGTCGATCTTGCCGTTCGGGCTCTTGGGCAGCTGCTCGTGCACGACGACGCGCTTGGGGACCATGTACTCCTCGAGGCGCTCGGCGCAGTGGCGGCGCAGCGCCGCCGGATCGAGCTCCTCGCCGTCGGCGGGCGCCACGTGCGCGTGGATGGCCTGGCCGAGCAGGCGGTCGTCGACCCCGATGACGGCGACGTCGCCGACGCCCGGCGCCGTCGCGAGCACCTCCTCGACCTCGCGCGGCGCGACCTTCTCGCCGCGCGACTTGATGATGTCGTCCAGGCGCCCGACGAAGAACAGGTAGCCCTCCTCGTCACGGCGGAAGAGGTCGCCGGTGGCGAGCACGCGCTCCCACGGCCAGCGGCCCTGGCGCAGCCGCGCGGCCGTCGCCTCGGGGTCGTTCCAGTAGCCGTGCATCACGTGGCCACCGCGGACCCAGAGCTCGCCGATCTCGTTCGGGCCGACCTCATCGCCGTGCTCGTCGACGACCCACGCCTCGGTGCCCGGGATCGGCACGCCGACGGACGTCGGGCGCGCGTCGAGCTGGTCGGGCGGCAGGTAGGACACGCGCTTGCACTCGGTGAGGCCATACATGGAGAACAGCGTTGCCTTCGGGAAGGTGCGCCGGATCCCTTCGATGACCGTCGCCGACAGCGCGGCGCCCGTGTTCGTGAGCAGGCGCAGGTCGGGCAGCTCGCGCTCGGCCAGCCCGCGCAGCGCGGTCAGGACCTGGAAGAGGGTCGGCACGCCGGGCAGCACGGTGATCCGCTCGCGCTCGAGCAACTCGACCACGCGGCCCGCGAAGGCGAAGCCGGGCTCGAGGAACAGCGTCGCGCCGACGCGGATCGACATCAGCAGCTGGTACAGGCCGTAGTCGAAGGACAGCGGCAGCACGCAGAGCAGGCGGTCGTCGCCGCGCAGGCCGAGGTACTCGACGATCGACCCGCAGGCGAAGGCCATGTTGGAGTGGTCGAGCGTGACGCCCTTGGGGCGGCCGGTCGATCCCGAGGTGTAGATGACCGCGGCCAGGTCGACGGTGAGCGCCGGGGCCGGCGGCTCGGCGGGGCCGGCGGCGAGCTCCTCGAGCGAGGGCAGGTCGCCGATGCGCCCGCCCACGCCGATCACGCGCTGCAGCGACGGCGCGGCCTCGCCCGCCTCGGCCGCCAGGGCGGCGAGGTCGTGCGAGCAGATCATCGTCTCGGCGCCCGAGTCGCCGAGCACGTAGGCCAGCTTGTCGCCCTTGATCGTCGGGTTCATGGGCAGGAACGCGGCGCCGGCGCGCAGCACACCGTAGATCGCGATCGCCGCCTGCAGGCCGTTGGGCAGCACGACCGCGACGCGGTCGCCGCGGTGCACGCCGAGGGCGACGAGGCCCGCGGCGACGCCGTCGACCGCGCGGTCGAGCTCGGCGTAGGTCAGTCGCTCCTCGCCCGCGGCGAGCGCGAGCTTCTCACCCTGGCCCGCCGCGGCGGCACGCAGGTCCTCGGGAAGGGTGCGGGAGCTCACGCCGGTCGCTTGCGCTCGACGTACTCGGCGATCGCGGTGATGGAGCCGAAGTTGTCCTCGGTGATCTCGACGTCCTCGATGGCGATGCCGTAACGGGTCTGGACCTCCTCGACGAGCTCGACGAACCCGAGCGAGTCGATCACGCCGAGGGTCAGCAGCGGGTCGTCGTCGCCGAGAACGAGATCGGGCTGCAGGTAGAGGAAGTTCTCCTCGATGAAGGCGCGGATCTCATGTCGCACGCTGGTCTGGGTCTGCTGGGCCATATGGCTCCCTTCCCTGCCTCATGGGGACTGGTATGTGACGAACGGGCGAGCGTGCCGAGTCCTTCCGCGGCGCCGCCGGTCAGGCGGCGGCGCGCACGGGCGCGTCGAGCTCCACGCGGACGCGTGGAGCCTCCTCCTCCACCGGGTACCGGCCGGCGTCGCCGGCGCACAGCTGCTCGTGCCAGACCTGCGTCGACAGGACGCCGACGAGCGCCATGTTCTCGCGCGGGCCGAGCGTGCGCCCCGAACGGCAGCGGCGCAGCAGGCCCTCGACGCGGTCGGGGTCGAACAGGCCGACCTCGCGCAGCGCGGACGCCGACAGGCGCTCGTCGACCCAGGCCGGCGGCTCGTCGCGGAAGAACGGGTCGACCTCGGGCGCCCGGTAGGGCTGCTTGCGCCGCTCGGCGATGCTCGCGGGCAGCACGCGGCCGGCCGCGTCGCGGACGGCGACCTTGTCGCGCAGCCCGTCGAGCTTGCGATGGTCGGGCAGCGCCCGGGCGTGGGCGAACACGCGGTGGTCGAGGAACGGGTAGCGGCCCTCGACGCCGTGGGCCATCGCGACGCGGTCGCCCTGGGCGGCGAGCAGATGGTCGCCGAGCAGGGTCGTGACCTCGAGGTGCGCCGCACGCTCGAGCGCAGGCCAGCCGTCGAAGCCCGCGGGCAGCATCGACCGCAGCCCGGCCAGCGGGTCCCCGGCGGCGACCGCCTCGGCGACGTCGCGGTCGTAGAGCGCGCGCACGGCGCCGGTCGCGGTCGCGCGCGTGCGGTGCGAGCCGACCGGGTCGCCGGGCGCCGCGGCGTCGAGCAGGAAGCGCCGCCACGCGGGCCCGCGGCGGCCCCCGGCGCCGGCGAGCTCGGGGTAGAGGCCGTCGACCATCGCCTCGGCGCGCTCGGGGTCGGTCGCGTGCAGCTCGCGCAGCGCGACCTCCTTGAAGAGGTCATAGCCCCAGAACAGCTCGTCGGCGCCCTCGCCGGTCAGGACGACGGTGATGCCCTGGGCGCGCGTCTCGCGCGCGAGCAGCCAGAGCGGGACCGGGGCGGTGCGCACGAGCGGCGTCTCGCAGGCGCGGACGACGTCGGGGAACACCGCGGCGATCTCGCCCGGGCCGATGTCGAGGACGTGATGCGACGTGCGCTGCTCGAGCGCGACCTGCTGCTGGAACTCGCGCTCGTCGTAGCGCGGGTCGCGGAAGGCGACCGAGAACGTGCGCAGGCGGTCGCCCACGAGGTCCTTGGTCAGCGCGGTGACGAGGCTCGAGTCCAGCCCGCCCGACAGATACGCCCCGACGGGCACGTCGGCGCGCAGGCGCAGGCGGATGCTGTCGCGCAGCAGCTCGAGCAGGTCCTCGCCGGCGACGGCGTCGCCGTCGCCGCGCCACGGCTCCCACCAGCGGCGCTCCTCGACCACGCGGCCCGCCTCCCAGACGAGCAGGCTCCCGGGCTGCAGCTGCGAGACGCCGCGGAAGGCGGTGCGCGGCGAGCGCGGCGCCCACAGCGTGAAGACGTCGTCGATGCCCTGCAGGTCGGGCTGCGGATCGACCTCGCCCGAGGCGAACAGCGACTTGGCCTCCGAGCCGAACACGAGGCTGCCGTCGGCCAGGTGGGCGACGTGCAGCGGGCGCACGCCGAAGCGGTCGCGCACGAGCGTCAGGCGACGGCGCTCCGGCTGCCACCAGGCGAGCGCGAACTGGCCGTTGAAGCGCTCGAGCGCGGCGGTGCCCCAGCGCTCGAGCGCGCGCAGGACGACCTCGGTGTCGCTCGTCGTCGTGAAGCGCGCGCCGCGGGCCGCGAGCTCGGCGCGCAGCTCGGGGAAGTTGTAGACCTCGCCGTTGTAGACGAGCACGGAGCCGTCGTCGCCGCACAGCGGCTGCCAGCCGCCGGGCAGGTCCTGGATCGACAGGCGCATGTTGGCCAGGCCGGCGCCCGCGCCGATCGCGATGCCGTAGCCGTCCGGGCCGCGATGTCGCGCCGCGCGGACCATTCGCAGCAGCGCCGTCTCGTCGACCGGCTGGTGCGCGTGCGGCCGGACGATGCCGGCGATGCCGCACATGCGCCCTCAGCTCCCCGTGTCGACGACGACCGGGGCCGCGTGGAGGTACGCGGTCGCCTGCCGGCGGCGGTCGATCTCGGTGTAGGCGGTCGCCGTGGCCTCGGGCGTGAGGCCCACCTCGCCGGCGAGATCCTCGGGCGCGACGCCGTGGTCGCGCGCCCACATGAGCACGTCCATCCGGTCGTACGGATGGCCGAAGTAGAACTCCTCCTGCGTCTGCGGCAGGCTGAAGGTCTCCGTCGTCGGGGCGCGGCGCGCGATCGCCTCGGGCAGCCCGAGCTCCTGCGCCAGCGCGTAGACCTGCGACTTGTAGAGCTGGGCGATCGGCTTGACGTCGGCCGCGCCGTCGCCGCCCTTGACGAAGAAGCCCTGGTCGTACTCGAGCAGGTTCGGGGTGCCGATGACCGCGTAGGCGAGCCGGTCGGCCCACGTGTACTCGATGAGCTTGCGGACGCGCTGCTTCATGTTCGTGGCCGAGAGCAGCGCGCGGTAGGCGCCGGAGGGCATCCGGCGGCGGAGCTCGGTGCCGTCGGGGCGCTCGACGACGAGCGAGAAGACGATCATCCCGCCGGTCGGCGCCGAGCGCACGAGCTTGTGGCGCCAGCTCGGCTCGTACTCGGGGAAGACGCTGCGGATCGCCTCGTCGCGGAGCCGGTAGCAGCCGAGGCCCTCGAGCGCGGCCGTGATCGGCTCCTCGACGGTCGGGGTGCCGAGCGCCTCGGCGAGCTCCAGGCCGAGGTCGGAGGCGCTGCCGCCGATGTCGCGCTCGGGCAGTCGCAGGCACATGACCCGCTCCGGCCCGAGAGCGCGCACGCACAGGCCCGCGACCACCCCGGAGTCGACGCCGCCAGAGACGGCGACGACGGCGCCGCGGCGGCCGAGCGAGCGGATCGCCGCCGCCGTCCCCTCGGCGAGGCGGTCGGCGAGCGCGCGTACCTCGGTCGGGGACAGATCGATCTCGTCCGCGACGCGGGGGGCGGCGGCCGGAGCGGTGGAGCCAGGGGTCATCGAGACCTCCAGAGGGGGGCCATGGTCGATCAGGAAACGGCGGGCGCCTCTTCGGGCTTGCGCTCGCCCGGGGCAGATCGGCGGGATGGTTCGTGACCGGACGTCTCGGCCTGCGCCTCGGCGGGCGGTGCGCTGGGGCCGGGCCGCGCGGCGGCGGGGCGCAGCACGCGCGTCGCGATCCGGGTGAGATCGCTCCACAGGCTCGGGAAGACCCACCACAGCGCCCACGCGTAGGCGGCCAGCCCGGCGATGCCGGCGAGCACGGCCGCCGGCGCGGCGGCGATCCCGGCCGACTCGGCAGCCTCGAGCACCGCGAAGCCGACGCTGAGCAGCGCGGTGAGCGAGACCGTCGCCGGGCCCGCATCGCGCGCGAGCTGGCGCAGCGGCACGCCGAGGCGCCCGAGCAGCAGCGGGTAGGAGGCCGCGAGCACGACCCAGCGGAAGGCGGCGACGGCGATGCACAGGGCGATCAGCCCCCAGGCCGTCGAGACGACGAGGATCGTGAAGTACGCGGTGAGCTGGACGAGCGTGAAGCGCATGACGCGCCACGGGTCGCCGGCGGCGATCGTCATGCCCTCGGCGCCGACGTTGACTGCGGCCGCCAGGCCGCCGGCGGCGAGGATCTGCGCGGGCAGCACGGCGGGCTCCCAGTTGCTGCCGAGGACGAACGGGATCAGCACCGGGGCGACGAGGATGAACGTGCCCAGCGCGGCGAACACGACGACCGCGTTGGCGCGGATCACCTTCGCGCGCAGGAGCCGCATGTCCTCGACCGAGCCCGCCCGCGAGAACAGCGGGAAGAGGATCTGCACGAGGATCTTGGAGAACTTGTTCTGGTACTCCACGCCGAGCAGGAAGGCGCGGTAGTAGTAGCCCGTACGCACCGGGCCGAAGGCCGCGCTGACGATCGCGTAGTCGACGTTGCGCGTGCCCACGAGGGCCATCGCCGAGGCCGCGTTGGGCAGCCCGAACGAGAGCATCTCGCGCAGCTCGCGCGGGCGCCAGCGCGGCAGCGGCATCGGCGCCGCGCGCTGGTACATGGCGAAGCTCGTGAGGCCACCGGCGAGCAGGCCGAGGATGATCGCCTCGCCGTCGAGGCCGGCGAGCGCGAGCCCGACCGACACGGTCGTCGACACGAGGATCGTCGCCATGTCGTTGCGGCTGATGCGCCCGAAGTCGAGCTTTCGCTCGAGCAGCGCGCGAGACACGATCGTCAGCCCGGAGATGACGAACATCGGCGCCATCAGCGGCAGCAACTCGGTCGTGCGCGCGCCGAACAGCCCGTCGGGCAGGATCGCCGCTACGGCCAGCGTGCCGAGCGCGAGCGCGAAGCTCGTCACCGTGCTGAGCAGCGCGACCGCCTGGACGTGCGCCCGGGTGATGGTCTTGCGCTGGACCAGGGGCGCGCCGTAGCCGTTGCCGGCGAGCCCGTTGGCGAGCTCGTTGACGATCATGACCACGGCCACCGCGCCGAACTCGGCCGGTGGGACGAGGTGCGTGAGCACCACCATCGACACCAGGCCGAGCAGCTCGATCGACCCGCGCGCCAGCGTCGTCCAGCGCAGGCCGCTGACGGTCGCGTCGCGAAGGGACTGGTCGAGCTCCTCGCCCTTGCCGTCGGTCGTGGTGGGGTCCCCTGGGATGGATCCTCCTAGGCCAGCGCGGCCGGGCGTTTGGCCAGCACGGCGGCCAGCGCCTCGACGACGTCGTCCTGGTCGGCCTCGGTGACCGACGGGCACAGCGGCAGGCTGAACGTGCGCGCCGACATGTCGGTGGCCACGGGCAGCGAGGCCGGGTCGATCGCGTAGCGCGTCGCGTAGTAGGGGTGCAGGTGGACGGCGCGGTAGTGCACGCCGGTGCCGATGCGCCGCTCGAGGAGGCCGTCGAGGACCTCGTCGCGGGTGACCCCGCAGCCCGGGTCGACGAGCACCGGGTAGAGGTGGACGGCGTGCCGCGCGCGCGGGTCGGTGGCCGGCGGCGTCTGCACCGGCAGGCCGGCGAGCAGCTCGTCGTAGCGCGCCGCGAGCGCGGCGCGGCGCTCGATCCAGTCGTCCAGCTTGGGAAGCTGGTGCAGGCCGATCGAGGCGGAGAGGTCGGTCATGTTCGCCTTGAAGCCGGGTGAGACGACCTCGAAGTGGCGGAAGCCGGTCTCGCCGTAGCGCTGCCAGGCGCCGACGCTCAGCCCGTGGAGCGCCAGGCGCTCGACCTCGGCCGCGGTCTGCGCGCAGGCCGTGGCCAGGGCGCCGCCCTCCGCGGTGGTGATGTTCTTCGTCGCGTAGAACGAGAAGGCGGCCAGGTTGCCATGGCTGCCGATGCCCCTGCCGTTCCACCTCGCGCCGAGCGCGTGGGCGGCGTCCTCGATGATCACGATCCCGAGCTCGTCGCGGATCGCGTTGATGGCGTCGAGGTCGACGGGGCGACCGGCGTAGTGGACGGGGACGATCGCGCGCGTGCGCGGCGTGATCGCCCGGCGGACGGCCTCGACGTCGATGTTGCCGGTGCCGGGCTCGACGTCGACGAGCACCGGCGTGGCGCCGACGTCCTCGACCGCGTTGGCGGTGGCGACGAACGTCATCGCCGGCACGATCACCTCGTCGCCCGGCCCGAGCCCGCTCGTCCGCATGGCCAGCGTGAGCGCGGCGGTGCACGACGACACGCAGCGCACGTGCGCCGCCGTCGTGAACTCCTCGAGCATCCGCTCGAACCGCTTGACCTTCGGTCCGCTGGTGATCCAGCCCGAACGCAATGAATCGATGACCTCGGCGATCTCGTCGTCACCGATGGCCGGGGTCGCCAGTGGCAGGAACGTATCCCTCAACGCCTTCTCCTGTCGTGTTTCGATCCAGCCTCGGACGGGAGAGGTGAGCGGCGGGATCGTTCGGTCAATTCAACGGACCGGTCGCGGCGGTTCTTGCGGAGCACCTACCATTCCGCGGCGTGCACGACCTGGCGATCGTCGTCGTCTCCACGAACGAGGCCCACTGGCTGGAGCCCTGCCTGAGGACCGCGCTGGACCACGCGGGGCCGATCGACGTCGACGTCGTCGTGGCCGACAACGCCTCGACCGACGGCACGCGCGAGCTCGTCGAGCGCCAGTTCCCGTCGGCGCGCGTGGTCACGTGCGAGAACCGTGGCTTCTCACACGCCAACAACCGCGCGCTGATGACCTGCGACGCCCGCTACCTGCTGCTGCTGAACCCCGACACCGAGGTGCTCGAGGGCACGTTCGCCCAGCTCGTGGGGGCGATGGACGCCCAGCCCGACATCGGCTTCGTCAGCGTGCGCCAGGTGCTGCCCGACGGCACGCTGTACCCGACGATCCGCCGCTTCCCGAGCCCGCTGCGCGCCCTCGGCGAGGCGTTCGGGGCCGAACGGTTGAAGCTCGGCGGCGCGCGGCTGGGGGAGCGCGAGCTCGATCCCGCGCCCTACGAGCGCGAGACCGACGTCGACTGGGCGACGGGCGCCTACATGCTGCTGCGCCGCGAGGCGCTCGAGGGCGCCGGGCTGCTCGACGAGCGCTTCTTCATGTCCTCGGAGGAGACCGACCTCGCCTTCCGCGTCAAGGCCGCCGGCTGGCGCGTCGTGCACATGCCGTCGATGACGATCCTGCACCACGCCGGCAAGCGCGGGACGAACCCGCGCATGGACGCGCAGTACGCCTTCGCGCGCGGGCTGTTCGCGCGCAAGCACCTGTCGCCCGTGTCGCGCACGGCCTACCTGGGCGCGCTCGGGCTGCGCTACGCGCTGCGTGCGGTCGTGCCCGGCGACGAGGAGGAGGGGCGGCTGCGCCGCGAGTCGGCGAAGCTCTCGCTGCAGACCCTGTTCGGGCGCCGAGAGCCGCCATTCGGGCCGCCGCCTCCCACGGCGGTCGCGCCGCGGGAGGCTGACGGCGGCCGTCAGGCCGGGAGCGCCCGGCCGATCGAGGACTAGAGGACGCCGCCGAACTGCTCGATGCGCGGCTCGAGCTCGTTCATGAGCTCCAGCCAGCGGATGTTGTAGTAGCGCGGGTCCGTCAGCGTGACCTTGTCCTGGAGGTCGATGCGGGTGAGCATGTCGGACACCGCCTCGACGACCGAGCGGCGCGGCGTGAAGCCGAGCAGCTGGCTCATCTTCTGGTTCGAGCACTCGTAGTCGCGGTTCAGGCGCGGCGCCGGGTGCTCCTGCAGCGAGACGTTGCGGCCGAGCAGCTGCACCGAGCCGGCGACGAGCATCGCCAGCTCGCGGATCTGGTAGTTCGAGTGCAGGACGTTGAAGATCTCGCCCTTCACGATCTCGCTCGGAGCCTCGAGGCTGGCGATCATCGCGTCGGCCATGTCGCGGACGTCGACGAGCGGGCGCCACATCCAGCCGCCGCCGTGCAGCGCGAGGCGCTCCTGCAGCAGCGCGTCCTTGACGAACGTGTTGACCACGAGGTCGAAGCGCATGCGCGGGCTGTAGCCGTAGACGGTGCCGTTGCGGTGGATGACCGGGCACAGGCCGTCGTCCATGAGCTCGAGCAGCGCCTCCTCGCCGAAGCGCTTGGAGGTCGCGTACGCGCCGCGCGGCTTGATGTCGGCGGTCTCGTCGTGCATGCCCTGGGGCAGCCCGTCGTACAGCGAGCACGACGAGGCGAAGACGAGGCGCTCGACGCCCCGCTCGACGCAGGCCTCGCCGAGGGCGCGCGTGGCGACGGCGTTCATCTGCCAGTTGGCCTCGGGGTCGTACTCGGCCGTCGGGTCGTTGGAGAGGCCGGCGAGGTGGATCACGCCGTCGATCCCGTCGAGCGCCGTCGCGGGGATGTCGCGCACGTCGGCGATGACGAGCTCGATGCGGTCGGCGTAGGCCTCGAGCGGGCCGTGGCCCCAGTAGAGACGATCGAGGATCCGCACGTTGTAGCCGCGGTCGAGGAGACGGCCGGTGAGCACCGAGCCGACGTAGCCGGCGCCGCCCGTGATCAGGACGGTCTTGCCCTTCTCGGGCGGGCGCGGGCTGAGGCCGTTGCTGCGGCCGGCCTGCTTCATGCTCGCCGGCCAGATGGCCGTGCCGTTGGCCTTGCCGTTGCCGTTGGCATGACCGTTTCCGTTCATCTTGCCGTTGCCGTTGGAGGCAGTCATTCCTGGTCGAACCGTCCTTCGTGGAGAATCGGGGCGCGGGAGGCGCACACTTCCGTGACGTCTGACCAACGGGCGACGGGCGCCCGTTCTTCCTACGCCCGATCGGCCGGGCGGTGATGGTTCGCGACGAGCGCGGCCAGGCAGGCCGGGCAGTGGCACTCCGGCTTGGTGATGCCGGTCGTCGGGCAGCGCTCGACGTGTGCGACGGGCGGGGCCGAGGCCGTGCGCGGGCTCGCGGCGAGGTCGGTCACGACATCGCCACCACGGAGTCGGCGCCGACGGTCAGCCGCATGCCGCGCGGCAGGTGGAAGTCGCGGACGAGCCGGGCGCGCGGGCCGATGATGCTCGCCGTCAGGCGCGCGCCCGGGTAACGGACCTGCGCGCCCGCGAGGACCAGCGAGTACTCGATCTCGGCGCCCTCGATGCGGACGTCCTCGCCGATCGACGTGTACGGCCCGACGTAGGTGTCGCTGAGCTGCGCACCGGGGCCGATGACGGCCGGGCCGCGCACGAGCGTCGACTCGAGCGTCGCCGTCGGGTGGATCCGGACCGCGCCCTGGATCTCGGAGGCGACGAGCGTCGCGCCCCCGGCCTCGCAGCCCGCCATCGCCTCGAGCATGATCTGGTTGGCGCGCAGCAGGCCGTCGTCGCCGTGGCCGCACGCGCGGCAGCCGCCGACCTCGCCCACGTGCACGCGCGTGGAGGTACTGACGAGGCAGTCGGCGAGCCCCTCGACGGTGCCGTGCGACCCGTCGAAGCAGCTGGCGAGCGCGCCGGCCGCGTCGGGCCCGACCACGCACGCGGCGATCTGCTGGACCGCGAGCGCCGCGGCGGCGTCGGCCACGGAGCCCGAGGGCGGCGCGGTCAGGCGCAGCACGGCGCCGTCGATGTTCGCGGCGGAGACCTCGCCGAGCACGTCGGCCAGCGGTGTGCGCAGGAGCGAGTCGGCGGGCTGGACGACGAGCGCGCCGGCGTCGAGCGCCTGGTCGTCGATGTGGTCGACGTAGCGCACCGAGAGGTCGGGCGTGCCGGCCCCGAGCACCTCGCCCAGCTCGGCGCGCATCGCGCCGTCGGCGAGGACCGTCGCCTCCTCCACGCCGAGCGCCTTCAGGGCGTCGAGCGTGTGCATCACGACAGGACGGTTGGCGATCGGGACGAGCGGCCGGGCGCGCACGCCGAGGCGGCGCCAGCGGTTGGTCTCGAGCGGCCCATCCGTGAGGATCAGCGCCTTCGGGGGCCCGTTCATGTCTCCTTAACGCACGACGAGCGGTCGTCCTGTCGCGGTGGGCGGGGGAGAAACGGACAGACGTCGGCGCACAAGCCGAAACCGATGCACGCGCAAGTTGTTCGCCTCCGGACGCGTTCCTCCGACGTGACCGAACCCGTCCTCCGCGTCGCGGTGATGGCCGACGATCCCGGCCTTCGCGCAGCGACCATCGCGCTGCTCCAGACCGCCGGCATCAGCGTGGCCGACGGGGAACCGGCACCCGATGCCACGGTGCTCGTGCTCGGGGAGCGGCCGCCCGACACCGAGCTGGTCAAGGCCCTGTGCGAGGACGATCCCGCCGCGCGCGTGATCGTCGTCGTCCCGGACGACCGGCCGTCGAGCGAGCTGCGCAAGCTCCTGCGTGCCGGCGCGGACGCCGTGCTGCTGGCCGGGCAGGCCGAGCGCTGCCTGCCGCTGGCCGTGCTCGCCGTGTGCGAGGGCCAGATCGTCGTGCCCCGCACGCTGCGCCAGCACGTCCTGCGCCAGCCGCTCTCCCATCGCGAGAAGCAGATCCTGCGGCTCGTGGTGCGCGGCTGGACGAACCGCCAGATCGCCGACGAGCTGTTCCTGGCCGAGAGCACGGTGAAGACGCACCTGTCGTCCGCCTTCGCCAAGCTCGACACGCACTCGCGCGCCGAGGTGACGGACCTCATCCTCGACCCCGACGAGGGTCGCGGGCTGGGAATCCTCAACTTCGACGGCGACGCGACGCGCGTCGCCTGACGCACCTCCGCGCGGGTTCCTCCGAATCTCCACCCTCGGGGTGGAAGAAGGCGATAGGCCCCCGGCGTTGGTTGTGCGACGTGAGCGCCTCACCGCAAACTCCCTCGTCGCCGTTGAGCCGGTTGTCCGCGGTTCAGGCGACGGACGTCGACTCGGATGTCGACGTCGAGACCCCGGTCGTCCAACTTCCCGACCGGCCGGCCGACGCGGAGGCCGTCCAGGCGCCGCGTCGCCACGCCGCCCGCGACGACAAGCTGCGCCGCCGCCTGATGGTCGGCGACCTGCTCGCCGTCTCGCTCGCCGCCATCGCCCAGGCCTCCGCCGCCGGCTTCTCCGAGCAGCTGCCGATGCTGCTGCTCGCGCTGCCGCTGTGGCTGATCGTCGCGATGGTCAAGGACATCTACCGGCCGGGCGCCTGGCGCTGGGACCATGCCGCGGCCGAGGAGTTCGCCTCGATCGTCGCGGTCACCGCGCAGTGGGGCGCGGCGTGCCTCGTGCTCGGCTGGTTCGCCGGGCTGCTGAGCTTCGTCAAGATCGGCCCGCTGGCCGCGGGCTGGATCATCACGATCGCGTCGGTGCTGGCCGTGCGCTCGCTCGTGCGCTGGCGCGCACGGCGCCGCAGCTGGTACTGGGAGAACGCGATCGTCCTCGGCAGCGCCGAGCAGGCCGAGCGCGTGGTGAAGCGCCTCGTGCGCCACCGCCGCTTCGGCATCAACGTCATGGCCTGCGTCGAGCCGTCGACGCCCGCGCTGCGCCAGGCGCTCGCGGACGCGGGGCCCGATGCCCGGCCGCGCAGGCACATCGGCTCCGTGCCGGTCGTTCCCGACGCGCCCGAGCTGCTCGAGCTCGTCGAGGCGCTCGACCTGGACCGCGTGATCATCGCCGGCCCACTCGACAACGACCGCCAGCGGGAGCTGATCGGTTATCTGGCCGAGGCCGACGTGCACATCGACCTCGTCCCCGACTGGGGCGAGCTCGTGAGCGCGCGCCTCGAGGTCCGCCATCTCGCCGGCGTGCCGCTGCTGACGGCGCCCTCCGCGTCGGTCGATCCCGGCTCGCTGCGCATCAAGCGGGCCTTCGACGTGGTCGTCAGCGCGGTCGCGCTGGTGCTTCTCTCGCCCGTGCTCATCGCGTGCGCGCTCGCGATCAGGATCGACTCGCGCGGGCCGGTGTTCTTCCGCCAGCGACGGGTCGGGAAGGACGAGCGGCGATTCAACGTCCTGAAGTTCCGTTCGATGTACGCCGACGCAGACCAGCGCAAGGCCGACGTCGCGGGGCTCAACTTCCACGGCGGCGGCAACGACAACGGGATGTTCAAGATCCGGCAGGACCCGCGGATCACGCGGGTCGGCCGCTTCCTGCGGCGCAGCTCGCTCGACGAGCTGCCGCAGCTCATCAACGTCCTGCGCGGCGAGATGAGCCTGGTCGGGCCGCGTCCGCTGATCGAGTCCGAGCACTCGCAGATCTCCGGGCGCTTCCGCCGCCGTACCGCGCTCACGCCCGGCATCACCGGCCTGTGGCAGGTCAACGGGCGCTCAGAGGTCCCCTTCGAGGAGATGATCAGCTTGGACCTGCTCTACGCGGCCACGTGGTCGCTACGCCGTGACGCCAAGCTGCTGATGCGGACGTTCTCCGCGGTCATGCGAGCCGACGGTGCCTACTGACATGCGCGCCGGCGCGGCCTGGGGCGCGTCGCGCGCCGCGCTGCGCGTGGCGATCGTCGTCGACCACCTGCCCGCGGCCCACACCGTGCTCGCCGCCGTCCGCCAGGTCGACGGGCTGTCGCCCGTCGGCGTGCTCGACGGCCGCCGCTCGCTCGGCGCCGACCTGCGCCGGCTCGTCCCGAACGTCGTCGTCATCGACGACATGACGCACGGCGGCGACGCGCTCGCGCGCCTGCGCGACGCGGCCGAGCAGGTCGGGTCGGCGACGCGCGTGCTCCTGGGCGCGCACGACGACCCGGGCGCAATCGATCGCGCGCTCGAGGCCGGCGCGGATGCCGTGATCTGCCGTGCGCTGCCCTCGACGACGATGGGCACGGTCCTGCGCGAAGTGGCCCGCGGCCACGTCGTCCAGCGCCCGCGGCCGACGCGTCAGCCGACCGCCGTGTCCGACACGCCGCTGACCTCGCGCGAGCTCGAGATCCTCACCCTCGCGGCCGAGGGCTGGACGAACGCCCGCATCGCCGCCGAGCTGCAGATCACGCAGCAGACGGTGAAGTTCCACCTCTCGAACTCGTACCGCAAGCTCGGGGCCGCGAACCGCACGGAGGCCAGCCGCTTCCTGCACCGCCGGCCCGACCCGGTCGTCGCCGACGTGGCGGACGACGGGTTGCTCGCGTCGGCGTCGTAGTCGGGCGCCGTTTCGTGGCGGGCGCCTTGCGCGCCGCCCTCCGGGGTGGCGCTGCGCTCGTGAACCGACGCACCGAGGGTGGAGGCGGAGCCCGCGCCTCTGCACTGCCGTGGAGCCATGACGGTGCCCGCCCCTGAGTGCCAGGCGGGGCCGTCAGCGCCGACATCCGTACGCCGGCAACCGTCGACCCGTGACGCCGATCCGAGGTCACGTATGCACGGTATGCGTGCACGAGAGACCTCGACCGTGGAACGCGGCGCTCGAAGCCGGCGTCTCCACTCCCCTCGATGCCGGCCAGACCACGCCGGCGCGGCCGCACAACGCCCCGAGCGGAGCGTCGACAGCGACTCGAGGAGACGAGGACCGCGGAGAGAGCGCCGAGCTACCGCAGGCGCCCGGCGAGCGTGCCCGCCAGGAGCGCGGCACGCGAGCGCACGCGGCCACTCGTGACCGCGCAGGACCAGGAGGTGAACTCCTCCGGCCGGAACCACATCTTGTAGCTCTCGCCGCCGCGGCCGAGGCTGTGCGTCTTGCGCCCGGCCTCGATCGAGTCGCGGATGGTGGCGAGGATGTGGAGCTTGCCGAGCTCGAGCTTCGAGGCCTCGGGCACGTAGGCGCCCATGAAGCCGTGGAAGGTCCGCTCGTCGCAGAAGTCGAGGTAGACCGCCACGCGCTCGCCCTCCGTCGAGTACTCGACCAGGCGCGCGTTGCCCGAGGCGACGTGCAGCGTCGCGATCTCGGTCAGGAAACGGCGGAAGCGGTCGGCGGCGACCACGGGTGCGAGCGTCTTGCCCATCGCCGCCCACTGGCGCTGGCGCAGCTCCAGCAGCTCCGCGATCGCCTGCGGCGTCTCGTCGACCCCGACATGGCGGACCTGCACCTTGCCGTTGTCCACGAGCTTCAGCCGCCGGCGCATGCGCGTCCGGCGCTCGCTCGGGAAGCGCTTGAGGAACTCGTCGAAGCTCTCCGGGACGATCACCTGCGGATAGGGCAGGTGGTCGCGGGCCTGCGTGTGCAGCCCGGCCCCGCGCAGCGCCGATCCGAACGTCGCGTCCTCGCGCAGGCGCGTCAGGACGAGGGCGTCCCACTCGCCGCTGCGGCGGCGCACCTCCTCGGCGAGACGGTGCTCGACGTCGGCGCGGCGGTCGCTGACCGCCTGCACGTCGAACGCGTCGCACGGGTCCTCGGCCAGCGGGCGCAGGATCCGCATCGAATGCCGGTCGCGGCGCACGAGCGCCAGCAGGCCGACCAGGCGGCCGTCCTCGCGAGCGGCGAGGACCCACGGCCTCGCGCCCTCTCCGTAGTGCTCGACCCACAGCCGCGCCCAGTCCGGGGAGCCGTAGGGAGTGGAGCGGTCGTCGCTGGTGTGGAGCTCCTGCCAATCCGTGAGGAGCGACTCGATGCCGTCGTGGCGAGTGACGTCCATGTCTGCCGGTACAACGCGCCCGCGGTGTGTTTTCTTTCGAACACTCCGGCATTCAGGCGCCGGTCGCCGCGGCGCGCAGCGCGTCCTGAGCCTCCGCGAGGATCCGCTCGGGCGTCGACGCCGCACCGAAGGCACTCACCGCGACGGTCGCGCGACCGGCCAGCGCCTCCTGCACGGCCGCGCCGACGGCGCGCGCGTCGGCCTCGCCCGCGTTGACGATCAAGGCCGCGAAGCGGCGATCGCCGTCGCGCACGAGCACGTCCGAGCGCCGCAGCCGGCCCCGCACCGTCCGCGCCACGCCGGCCAGCGCGCGCAGCCGCCCCGGCTCGTCGTCGGGCGCCTCGGTCGGCTCGAGCTCCACGATCATGAGCGCGGCCCGCTCGTCGTAGCGCAGGCAGCGCGCGAGCTGGGCGCTGAGCGCGCGCTCGAGCGCCGTCGAGCCCTCCTCCGGCCGGCGGCGGTCCGCCGCCTCCTCGACCTGGATGACGAGCTGGGGCGGCGCGCCGTCCTCGCGGATCGCCGATACCGTCAGCCGCGTCGGCAGCACGCGCCCGTCGGCCGCGACGAGGCGGCGCTCGATCCGCATCGGATCGCCGTCGACGCCCGTGCCCGCGATGCGGTCGCCGGCCAGCACGTCGTCGGGGTGGCTGAGGTCGTCGAGGGTCATGCCGCGCAGCGCCGGGGCGCTCAGCCCGAGCAGCGCGGCGAGTGCGGCGTTGGCCTCGAGCAGGCTGCCGTCCTCGTCGGCCAGCGCCATCGCCGTCGGCACCTGCTCGAACACCGCGCGGAAGCGCGCATCGGCCTCGGCGCGCGCGGACTCCGCGCGGCGGCGGCCGACGAGCGCGCCGAGGCGCACGAGCAGCTCCTCGGACGCGAACGGCTGCACGGCGTAGTCGTCGGCGGCCTCGTCCTGCACGAGCCGGCGGGCGTGCTGCGCGTCGGCGGCGAGCACGACGACGGGCAGGTCCTCGTCCGCGCGCAGGGCCGCGAGCACCGCCTCGCCGCCGGGGCCGCCCGCATCGACGAGCGCCGCGTCGATCGTCTCGCCGCGCACGATTCGCAGCGCCTCCGCCGCCGTCGCGGCGTGGAGCACCTCGTAGTCGTCGGCGAGCAGCTCCTCGAGGTAGAGCCCGAGCACGTCGCTCGTGGCCACGAGCAGCACGCGCGGGAGGTCGCCGTTGGGCTCGCCAACCGCCGAGCCCCTCCGCCGGCGGTCCGCGGCGCGCAGCTCGGCCGCCAGCGACTCGATCGTCGCCCGCTCGCGCTCGGCGAGCTCCGGGCCGGCGAACGGCGCCGGCTCCTCGCCCGCCGCGTCGAACGGCAGCTCGACGACGAACAGCGCTCCACCCTCCGGGGCCGCCGCGACCGACACCGCGCCGCCGTGCAGCGCGACGAGGTCGTGGACGATGGCCAGGCCCAGTCCCGTCCCGCCCGCGCGCCGGTGCCCTGCGCCGTCGACCTGGTGGAAGCGCTCGAAGATCGCCTCGCGCTCGCCGACGGGCACGCCCGGTCCCGAGTCGGCGATCTCGATGCGCAGCCATCCCTCGGACGCCGACAGCGTGCCGCGCACGACCCCGCCGGGCGGCGCGTAGCGCACGGCGTTGGCGATCAGGTTCGTCAGCACGGTCCCGAGCCGGGCCTCGTCCACGTGCGCGACCAGACGCCCGGGCGCGTGGAGCACGAGCCGCGCGTCGCGCTCCTCGAGCAGCCCGGCGAACCCGCCCGCCGCGTCGCGCACGAGCGCGGCGACGTCGCACGGCGCCACCCGCAGGACCAGTGCGCCGCTATCGATCTGCGCCGCCTCGAGCAGCTCCTCGACGTGGCGCAGGAGGCCGTAGGCGTTGGCCCGGATGCGCTCGAGGTCACGCCCCTGCGCCGGCGCGCCCGGCCCGGCGGCGAGCAGCCGTCCGGAGAGCCCGAGGATCACCGACAGCGGCGTCTTCAGCTCGTGGCCCGCGTTGGCCACCAGCTCGAGACGCCGCGATGCGCGGTCGTCGACGGTTGACCGCCCACCTCCCGGCGGGCCGGCCGGCTCCCCCACGGCGTTTCCCCTTCGTCGTTGGAGCACGGGAGACTAGTCCCCCGGGGTAGGAACCTCCCTGGCGGTCGGGTCTGCCGATCGTCAGACTCGGGGGCGAGGGTGTAGGGGTACGCCCTCGGCGACCGCGACAAGGGGGAAATCGATTGCGGCACCTGCCGGAGCAATCCGAGGGCGACGAGTTGCTCGACGCATTCGCCGCGCGTGCCGCGCACGCGCTGGGCGGCGGCGTCGGTGTCGCAGGCGGGTACGCGACGCTCCTGCGCGAGCGCCACGCGACCGACCTCGGGCACGGCGGGAAGGAGGCCCTGAGCGGCCTCGAGGCGGGGCTGGACCGCATCCGTCTGTTCACCGACGACCTGATCGAGCTCGGCTCGATGGGACGCCGGCGGCGGCTGCGCCGCGAGCCGGTCGACACGACGGCGGTCGCGCTCGCCGCCGCCGAGGGGCTCGACGCCGATGCGCGCGCGATCGGCGCGCAGATCCGCGTCGGCGAGCTCCCGGTGACGACCGGCGACGCGGCCCTGCTCGAACGCCTCTTCCACCACCTCCTGCGCGAGGCCCTCTCGGCGCTCACGGACGATGGCGGCCAGGTCGAGATCGACGGGCGCCGGCGCGCCGACGGCATCCGTCTCGAGGTGGGCGACGACGGCCCGCCGCTCGACGCCGACGCTGCGGCCACCTTCTTCACGCCGTTCGGCGAGCCCCGTGGCACCGGCAAGCTCGCCGGCGCGGGCGTCGGCGCCGCCATCAGCCGGCGCATCGTCGACCGCCACGGCGGCTCGATCTGGCTCGAGCCGCGGCTGCAGTCGGGCTGCGTGGTCGTCGTGCTGCTGCCCGACCGGCCGTGACCGGCGTCCTCCTCTGCGAGGACGCCGAGGACATGCGCGCGATGCTGCGCGAAGGGCTCCAGGACGACGCGTCCCTGCGCGTGGTCGGCGAGGCGGCCGACGGCGACGCGGCCGTCCGGCAGGCGGCGGCGCTGCAGCCCGACGTCGTCCTCCTCGATCTCGGCATGCCGGGCCCCGAGGCGGGCGATGTCGTCGCGGGCCTCAGGCGCGCCGCGCCGGGGGCCGGGATCGTCGTGCTGTCGGGATTCGGACCCGAACGGCTCCGGGACGGCGCCGCGTCGGTCGACGCCTACCTGCCCAAGACGGCGGATCTCGCCACGGTCCGCGGCACGCTGTTGCGAGTGGCAGGGGACGTTTCCGCCGGAGGGGGTGCGTGATACTACGGTGCCGTGACCACAACGACGACGAAGACCGACATCGATCGCCTGTCGATCGACACGATCCGCACCCTGGCCATGGACGCCGTCCAGGCCGCGAACTCCGGGCACCCCGGCATGCCGATGGCCATGGCGCCGGCGGCCTATCTGCTCTACGCCCGGATCATGGAGCACAACCCGCGCGATCCGCTGTGGCCCGACCGCGATCGCTTCGTGCTCAGCGCCGGCCACGGCTCGATGCTGCTCTACGCCTCCCTGCACCTGTCGGGGTACGACCTCTCGCTCGAGGAGCTCAAGCGCTTCCGTCAGTGGGGGTCGCTCACCCCGGGTCATCCGGAGCGCGATCGCGTCCACGTCACGCCGGGCGTCGAGGTGACCACCGGCCCGCTCGGGCAGGGCTTCGGCAACGGCGTCGGCATGGCCATGGCCGAGCGCTTCCTGCGCGAGCACTACGGCTCCGAGGTCCAGGACCACCACGTCTTCGCGATCTGCTCGGACGGCGACCTGATGGAGGGCGTGGCCGCCGAGGCCGCCTCGCTGGCCGGCCACCTCGGGCTCGGCCGGATGGTCTACCTGTACGACGACAACCGCATCTCGCTCGACGGCCCGACGGAGTGGAGCTACGAGGGCGAGGACGTCACCAAGCGCTTCGAGGCCTACCGCTGGCACGTCCAGATGGTCGAGGACGCCAACGACCTCAACGCGCTCGAGGTCGCGATCGACAACGCGATGCGCGAGGAGGAGCGCCCGTCGCTGATCCGCGTGCGCTCGATCATCGGCTGGCCGGCGCCCCACAAGCAGAACACGAGCAAGGCGCACGGCGCGCCGCTGGGCGAGGACGAGGTCCGGGCGACGAAGGAGATCCTCGGCTGGGACCCCGACGCCCACTTCCTCGTCCCCGACGAGGTCCGCGAGCACTTCAGCGCCGTCTCGCGCGGCGGCGCCCTGCAGGGCGAGTGGGAGCAGCGCTTCCGCGCCTGGCGCGAGGCGCATCCCGACCTCGCTCGCGAGTGGGACGCCGCGTGGGACGGTCGCCCGCTCGACGGCGCGGCCGACGCGCTGCGCTCGATCGACTGGGGCAAGGACAAGCTGGCGACGCGCGCGGCGGGGCAGAAGTCGATGGCCGCGTTCAGCGACTACGTGCCGACGATGGTCGGCGGCGCCGCCGACCTCAGCGAGTCGACGAAGACCGAGTTCCCGGGCGGCGACGACGAGCGCTTCACGCGCGCGAAGCCGGGCCGCAACGTGTTCTGGGGCGTGCGCGAGCACGGCATGGGCGCCTCGGTCAACGGCCTCGCCGCCCACGGCGGCATCGTCCGCCCGTACGGGTCGACGTTCCTGCAGTTCGCCGACTACATGCGCGGCGCGGTGCGCCTGAGCGCGCTGACGGCGCTGCCCGTCACATGGGTCTGGACCCACGACTCGGTCGGCCTCGGCGAGGACGGCCCGACCCACCAGCCGGTCGAGCACCTGGCCGCGCTGCGGGCGATCCCCGGCCTCGTCGTCATCCGCCCCGGTGATGCGAACGAGACCGCGTACGCGTGGCGCGCGATCCTCGAGGACATCGACGGTCCGGCCGCCCTGATCCTCTCGCGCCAGGACCTCCCCGTGCAGGCGGGCGCGACGGACGAGGGCGTCGCCCGCGGCGCCTACGTGCTCAAGGATGCCGACGACGCCGACGTGGTGCTCGTGGGGACCGGCTCCGAGGTCCAGGTGGCGATGGCGGCGGCCGACCAGCTCGCCGCCGACGGCATCTCCGCGCGCGTCGTCTCGATGCCGAGCTGGGAGCTCTTCGCCGGGCAGGACGACTCCTACCGCGAGTCGGTGCTGCCGCCCGGACCTGCCGTCGGTCTCCGTCGAGGCCGGCGTCACGATGGGCTGGGAGCACTGGGTCGACCGCGCGATCGGGATCAACCGCTTCGGCGCGTCGGCGCCCGGGCCCGAGGTGCTCGAGCGGCTGGGGATCACCCCGGGCGCGGTGGCCGGCGCGGCGAGCGAGCTCGTCGCCCGATGCCCGCGCCTAGCCCGCGACGAGCGACGCGAGCTTGTCGAAGGCGGCGTTCCAGCCGCCTTCGGCGTGGCCGCGGCCCTGGGGCGGGTGCGGGCCGTCGCTGAGGACCATGCGGGTCCCGCCGCCGTGCTCGTGCAGCTCGACGCGCACGACGGTGGGCTCGTGCATGCCCATCTCGGGCATCGGATCGGAGCGCAGGACGATCAGCTCGGGCTCGACGAGCTCGACGATGTCGTAGCCGATCGAGAACTCCGAGTCGCCGCCGCGGCGGACCATCGTGAGCTCATAGCGCCCGCCGACGCGCAGGTCGATGCGGATCCGCTCGCGCGGCGTGTCCATCTGCGCGGGGCCGAACCACGCCGCGACCTCGTCGGGGTCGGTCCAGGCCCGGAACACCCGCTCGCGCGGCGCGTCGAAGTCCCGCGTGATCAGGATCTCCTGGTCGGTGGCTGTGGCCGTGGCGGGCGTGTGGTCACTCATCTCCGTCCCTCCTCGCGCAGGTGCGCGTCGAGCCGGTCCATCCGAGCCTCCCACGTCCGCTTGCGCGAGCCGATCCACTCGGCGGCGTCGTCGAGCGGGTCGGCCTGCAGCCGGCTCGGGCGCCACTGCGCCTCGCGGCTGCGGACGATCAGGCCCGCGCGCTCGAGCACCTTCAGGTGGCGCGAGATCGCGGGCAGGCTGACCGGGAACGGCTCCGCCAGCTCGTTGACGGTCGCCTCGCCCTCGGCGAGCCGGGAGAGGATCTCGCGGCGCGTCGGGTCGGCGAGGGCGGCGAAGGTGAGGCTGAGCTGGTCGGTCGGCACGTAACGATTAGATTAAATAACAAGGCGATTAAATACCGTTGCCCCGCAAGATGCAACCCGCGGTCAGCCCGCGGCGGCGACGGTGATGTGGATCGCGGCGGGCTCGCGTACCCAGGCGATCATGTTCAGCGCCGTCAGGCGGTCGAGCATGAACTGGAACGCCTGGGCCTGCGAGCGCGAGCGGTAGTCGCGCGCGATGTCGAAGGACCAGCCCGTCGTGTGCAGCGAGAAGTTCGGCGTCGCCTCGCGGTTGCGAGACACGAGCACGCGCTGGTAACGGCGATCGCGGACCGTGCTCGTGACGGTCAGCGGCCGCGTGCGCGCGATCTCGCGCGTGCCGGCACCGATGACCTCGAGCATCCGCAGCGCCTGGGGGCGCAGCGCCCGGTACAGGCGCCGCGACTGCCCGACGCGGCCGGCGAGCTCGCCCATCCGCGGGTCCACGCGCACGCCGAACGGCGCCAGCGCCGCCGGGTCGAGCGCGCGCAGCTCGCCCGACGAGCGCGCGTCGGCGACGTCGCGCGGACGAGCGTAGGCGGCCGTCTCGTTCGGTGGGTGCAGGACCTCCTCGGCTGACGCCTTGCGTGTCTGCAGGTCGGCGCGCCGGCCCAGCTCACCGGGGTCCTCGCGCAGCAGGCGCATGATCTCGCGCGCCGCCATCACGCGCCACAGGTAGGTCGAGGAGTCGTCGCCGAGCGCGGCCAGGCGCCGCCATGCGGCCTTGTGGCGCAGCGGCGTCGAGTCGAAGAAGAGCTGCGCGTAGGAGATGTCGGCCTCGCCGTAGTCGGCCAGCGCGCTCTGCAGGTTGCCGACGCCCATGTGGTAGCTGGCGATGGCCAGGTCGTCGCGGCCGAGGCGCTCGCGCGCGAAGCGGAGGTAGCGCGCCGTCGCCTGCAGCGCCTTGGCGGGGTCGAAGCGCTCGTCGACGCGCCGGCGCTCGCGCTCGCGCGCGGCGACGCGGCGTCCGCGCTCGATCCCGCGCGTCAGCCGCTCGCTGGCCTGCACGTCGACGCGCAGGCCGAGCAGGCCGGTCCCCGTCTGGGCGAGGATCTGGGTCAGCCCGGCGGCGCCCTCGAGGTCGTCGGAGGCGCGCGCGTCGGGCCGCCCGGCGCTCTCGAGCAGCACGATGGCCTCCAGGACCGCCGGGTCGAGGTCCGCGCGCCGCGCGACGCGGTCGATCATCGGGCGCCAGCGCGCGGTCCGGAAGGCCGAGACGACCGCCCCACCGGGACTCTTGGCGTAGAGCACATGGCTCAGTCCCTCGGCGGCGCGGCGCTCGAGCTGCTCGCGGCGGTCCTCGTCCCATGCCAGCGGGTCCTCGGTCTTCTCCGTGTCGCCCGCGCCTGGTACCAGCCGGCGCGGCTCGTCGTCGCCGCCGGTCGAGAGCAGCACGACGGCCGCGGCCGCCAGCGCCGCGAGGAGCGCAAGCACGATCCCCAGCTGCCGCATCCGCCCCAGACCCTAGGGTGCGCGGCGATGCGAGTGCTCCGCACCGCCGACCTTCCACAGCGCATGGCGCTCGCCGATGACCTGCTCGTCCACGGCGACAACGCGGACGTCCTGCCACGCCTGCCAGACGGCGCCTTCGACGTCGTCTACGTCGATCCGCCGTTCAACACGGGCGCCGAGCGCCGGCACGAGCGTCTGCGCGTCGTCCGCGACGACGAGGGCGATCGCGGTGGCTTCGGCGGCCATCGCTACCGGTCGCAGTCGCTCGGCACGCTGCGCTACGGCGACGCCTTCGACGACTACCTCGCCTTCCTGATGCCGCGCCTCGAACAGGCGCGTCGCGTGCTCGCGGTACACGGAACCCTGTACGTGCACCTGGACCCGCGCGAGTCCCACTACGTCAAGGTCGCGCTCGACGGGCTCTTCGGCCGCGACTGCTTCCTCAACGAGATCGTGTGGGCCTACGACTACGGCGGCCGGCCGCGCCGGCGCTGGCCGGCCAAGCACGACACGATCCTCGTCTACGTCAAGGACCCGCGCAGCTACCACTTCGCCGACGACGAGGTCGATCGCGAGCCGTACATGGCTCCGGGGCTGGTGACGGCGGAGAAGGCGGCGCGCGGCAAGCGCCCGACGGACACGTGGTGGCACACGATCGTGCCGACGAACGGGGCCGAGCGCACCGGCTATCCGACGCAGAAGCCCGAGGGCATCGTCCGGCGGATGGTCGCCGCGTCGTCGCGCCCGGGCGGCTGGTGCCTGGACTTCTTCGCGGGCTCGGGCACGCTGGGGGCGGTTGCTCGTGGCCTCGGGCGCCGCTTCGTGCTCGTCGACTCGAGCGCCGAGGCGATCGCCGTCGCCACGCGCCGCCTCGGTGGTCAGGCCACCCGCGACGCGGCCCGCGGCTAGGAGCTGACTGGCGGTCGCGCGCCCCGCGGGGTCGCACGGCCGATGTCCGCCAGCTCTGCCGCCTGGCAGCCGGGGCACAGGCCCCAGAATGTGACCTCGGCCTCGTCGACCACGAACCCGCCCGTCTGAGAGGGCTCGAGGCACGGCGCCTGACCGGTCACGCAGTCCACGTCCAGGACGGTGCCGCACACGCGGCAGACGAGGTGGTGGTGGTTGTCGCCGACGCGCGTCTCGTAGCGGGCAGGGCTGCCCGCGGGCTCGATGCGCCGGACGAGGCCGGCGACGGCGAGCGTGTGCAGGCTGTCGTAGACCGCCTGCACCGAGACGCTCCCCAGCGCGTCACGCGCACGTGCCGCGATGGAGTCCACGTCGGGATGGCCGTCCAGCTCCGCGACAGCTCGCAGGACCGCGAGCCGAGGCGCCGTCACGCGAAGGTTGCGCGATCGGAGCTCGGCGGCGAGCTGGTCGGGCGACGGCATGGGCGGGAACCCTACCAAAGCTCTCCTGGAACCATTCCAGAGAGCGATCTGATCTACGAAGCGCCCGGACAGCGCGTAGAAATCGAGCGCGGTCGGCCCTCCGAGTGGGTACCAAAGGTCCATCCCACCGCGTTGGGAGCCGGTGGAGGAGAGACTTCGAGGGAGGGCAACAGTGACCGCCAACGCCGCAACGGCACCGGGCCACGCACGTCCGAAGCGCCGCCTCGTCGGCCAGCTCTGGTTCTGGGTGCTGATCGCGATCGTCGCCGGCATCGTCTTCGGGCTCGTCGCGCCCGCGCCGGCGACCGAGGCCAAGTGGCTCGCCGACGCGTTCATCCAGCTCATCAAGACGGTGACCGGGCCGGTCATCTTCGTGACGGTCGTCATCGGCATCGCGTCGCTGGGCAACCTCGCGCGCGCGGGCGGCCTGGCGCTGCGCGCGCTCGGCTACTTCTTCTGCGCGACCGTCGTCGCGCTCACGCTCGGCCTGCTCGCCGCCAACCTCGTCAAGCCGGGCGCCGGCTTCGAGGGCGGCCCGACGGACGCCGGTCGCGAGGCGGCCAAGGAGTCGATCGGCGAGACGCCGGGGGAGTCGGGCATCGTGCCCTTCATCACCGATGACCTGCTGCCGACGAGCTTCCTGCAGCCCTTCGTCGACAACTCGATCCTGCAGGTCCTCGTGCTCGCCATCCTCACCGCGTGCGCGGTGTCGATGCTCGCCGACGGGCCGCGCAAGCGCGTGGTCGGCGGCTTCGAGACGGCCGGGAAGATCATCTTCGGGATGATCCGCATCATCATGTGGGTCGCCCCGCTCGGCGCGTTCGGCGGCATGGCCTACACGGTGGCCCAGTTCGGCAGCGCCTCGCTGGCCAACCTCGGCCTGCTCATGGTCACGTTCTGGGGGACGTGCGCGATCTTCGTCTTCGTGATTCTCGGCACGGTCGCGCGGCTGAGCGGCTTCAGCATCCTCAAGTTCATCCGTCTCATCAAGGACGAGCTGCTGATCATCGTCGGCACGTCGTCCTCGGAGACGGTGCTGCCGCGCCTGCTGGCCAAGCTCGAGGCCGCGGGGGCGTCGCGCCAGGTCGTCGGCGTCGTCATCCCGACGGGGTACTCGTTCAACCTCGACGGCACGTGCATCTACCTGACCCTCGGGGCGCTGTTCATCATCCAGGCCGCGGGCCAGGACATCTCGCTCAGCACGCAGATCGCGCTCGCCGCGCTCATGGTGCTGACCTCGAAGGGGGCGGCCGGCATCACCGGCGCCGGGCTCGTGACGCTGACCGCGTCGCTGCAGGCCTTCGGCGGTCAGTTCTTCTCGGCTGAGAGCATCGCCGTCGGCATCGCCCTCGTCGTCGGCATCGACCGGATCATGAGCGAGGGCCGCGCGCTGACGAACGCGATCGGCAACGGCGTCGCGACGATGGTGATCGCGGGCTGGCAGGGCGAACGCGACGACGAGCATTTCCAGACGGTGCTCAACGAGCCCTCGATCGTCGATCGCGAGGTCGCGGCGGCGCTGCGTGGCGATGCCGAGGGCGACGAGGAGGCCGAGCCGCGCTTCGAGCGCACGGCGGACAAGGAGGAGCACGTCCCCGCGCCGCGGTAGCCTCCGCGCGTGAGCCTGTACGACTGGCTCCTGTTCCTGCATGTGACGGCCGCGTTCATCCTCGTCGCGGCCGTCGTGGCGCTGGGAGTGGTCCTCGTCGGATCGCGCGGGGCCGACCCCGCGCGCGCCGGCGCGCTGCTCGGGCTGTCGCCGCTCGCGCTGCTGCTGTGGGACATCGGCGGCCTGACCGTGATCGTCTTCGGCGTCTGGCTCGCGCTCAACGTCGACGGCTACGAGCTGTGGGACGCCTGGATCGCGCTGGCCATCGTGCTGTGGTTCGTCGCCGCGGCGGCCGGCGGGAACCTGCGGCGGACGCTCGCCGAGGCGCCCGGGGCGGCGCCGCGCGCGCTGACGCTGTGGATCGTCATGGCCGTCGCATCGGCGCTGCTGCTCATCGACATGGTCTTCAAGCCGGGGGCATGATGCTCGCCGCCGTCCGTCCCGACGACTGGAACCTGCCGCTGCTGGTGCACATCGCGGGCGCGATGCTGCTCGTCGGCTTCCTCGTCGTGGCCGCCGCCAGCTACGCGCGCGCCGCCGCGGGCGGTCCCGGTGACGCGCCTGTGCTCGCGCGCGTGGGCTTCCGCACGCTGCTCCTCGGGGCGCTGCCGTCGTACCTCGTCATGCGCGGAGCCGCGGAGTGGATCGCGTCCACCGAGGACGTCAGCGACGACGCGGCGTGGATCGGGTTCGGCTACATCATCTCCGACGGCGGGCTGGTCATCCTGCTCATCACCACGTTCCTCGGCGCGCGCGCGTCGCGCCGCGCGCGCGACGGCAGCCCTGCGGGGCGCGCCGTCGCGATCCTCTCGCTCGTGCTGCTCGTCGCCTACGGCGTCGCCGTCTGGGCGATGACCACCAAGCCCGCCTAGCCTTCGAGCGGCCGGTAGCAGTCGAAGTTCTCCTGGCGCACGATCCGTCCGTCGCGGATCACGAAGTGGATCGAGCACTCGGCCTGCAGCGTCGACCCGGCGCGCAGCGGCCCGGCGTCGATCGCCAGCGTGCCCGTCCACGTCGCGTGCGTGACGACGCGGTCGCCGCCGGCGACGTGGCCGTGGACGTCGAAGGCGGCGTGGGCGAGCAGGGCGCGCGACTGCTCCAGGGCGGCGCGGGCCTCGGCCAGGCCGCGGTCCTGGCCGTGCGGATTGACGAGGTTCGGGTGCTCGACGAAGCGCGCCTCGGGGTGCAGGAGCGCGACGATCTCGGCCGCGTCGGCGCCGGGGTCGGCGGCAAGGCGCAGCCAGCGCTCGACGAGGGCGGTGGACTCGGAGGTCATGGTGGCGGGCATTGCACAACCATAGTTGTACAAGTTAGGTTGTGCAAGTGGGCGACGCCTCGGATCCGATCCTCGACCTGTCGCTGGCGGCGCTGTTCGCCGGGCACGCGCTCAACGACGAGGTCCTCGCGCGCGTGCGCGCGCGCGGCTACGACGGGCTGCGTAACGCACACGGCTACGTCGTCCAGCGCCTGATCGAGGCGCCGCAGCCGGTCGGCGCGCTCGCCGTCGAGCTCGGCGTCTCGCAGCAGGCGGTGTCGAAGTCCGTCGCCGAGCTCGAGCGCCTCGGCCTCGTGGAGCGCCGCGCCGACCCGTCCGACGCGCGCGTGCGCATCGTCGCGCTCACCGAGCGCGGGCGTGGGGCGATCGAGGCGACCCGCGAGGCACGGCGCGAGGTCGTCGACGAGCTGCGCGAGACGCTCGGGCCGCGCCGCATCGACGCGGCCACGAAGCTGCTGGGCGAGGTGCTCGAGGCGCGCGGCCTGTCGCCGGCGGTGCGCGGCCGGCGCGTGCGGCCGCCGCGCGCCTAGGGCCGATAGCCTCGCGCCCGTGACCGAGCCGCCCCTCTGCCCGTCCTGCGGCCAGCCCGCCTCCACCGCCTTGGCCGGCCCCGAGCACGGCTGGGAGTGCCGGAACGAGGCGTGCCCCGAGTTCGGTCAGGCCGTCGAGGCCGACGAGCCGCCGCCGCGCTAGTCGACGAGCAGGACGGCCTTGCCCGCGAAGTCGCGGTCGGCGAAGGCGTCGAGGACCTCGTCGAGGCGGTCCCAGCTCTCGCGGCGGCCGACCTCGACGCGCAGGCGCCCCTCGGCCACGAGGTCGAGCAGGACGCGCAGCCGCGCGCCCGCCTCGTGCTCGTGGCGCGCCGAGAAGTAGGTGCGCAGGGTCGCCTGGTTGCGGCCGAAGGAGGTGAAGTCGATCGGCGTCGGCTCGCGCGAGCTGTTGCCATAGGCGACCACCGTGCCGTCGGGCGCCGTGCGCTCGATGGCGGCGAGCAGCGTCTGACCGCCGGCCGCCTCCGCGACGAGGTCGTACGGGCCCTCGGTGTCGGTCACGGCAGCGGCGACAGTCACGCCGTCGAGGCCGGCGAGCGCCTCCGCGCGGCGCGGGGCGATCGCAGCGACGCGCGCGCCGGCGATCGCGGCGAGCTGTACGGCCAGGTGGCCGACCCCGCCGGACGCTCCGGTGACGAGCACGCGCGCGCCGAGCAGCGGCGCGCCGCCGTGGCGCAGGACGCCGAGCGCCGTCGTGCCCGCCATCGGGAGGGCGGCCGCCTGCTCGAGCGCGACGCCGTCGGGGATCGCGGCCATCCGGTGGACGGGCACCGGCGCGCTCTCGGCCCAGCCCTCCCAGTCGACGAGCGCGGCCACGCGCGCGCCCGCCGGCGGCCCGCTGCCGTCGGTCGCCGGCTGCACGACCTCGCCCGCGATGTCCTGCCCGGGCCGCCAGCCGCCGCCGCGCATGCGCACGAGCGTCAGCTCGCCGCGGTTGACCGAGAAGGCGCGGACGGCGACGAGCGCCTCGCCGGGCGCGGGCTCGGGCGGGTCGACGTCCCGCCGCTCGGTCCAGCCTGATCCCTCCGGTGTGGCCACGATCGCGCGCATCGCGCGAGGATACGGATCGCCGGTTGCCGGGCATCCGGCTGATAACGTGCCGCGCCCCATGGCCTCGGGCCTTGCCTGCCGCATCTGCTCCGGCGACCTGGAGCTCCTCGTCCGCGGGCACGGCGCGACGCTGACGGCTGGCGATCTCTCGCCCTCGCAGCACACCGTCAGCCGCCATGGCGACCTGCTCGCCTGCCGCGACTGCGGCTCCGTCCAGCAGCCGCGGCTTCCCGCGGGCGCTGAGCTGCACGACCTCTACCGCGAGATGCGCGACGACGCCTACCTCGACGAGGAGGCCGGGCGGCGCGCGACCAACGTGCGCCTGCTCGACCTGATCGGCGCGCACGTCCCGCGCGGCCGCCTGCTCGACGTCGGTTGCGGCCCCGGGCTGCTGCTCGACGAGGCGCGCGGGCGCGGCTACGAGGTGATCGGGCTCGAGCTCTCGCGCGCCTCGGCGCAGCACGCGCGCGGCGCGCTCCGCCTCGACGTCCGCGAGCAGGCGCTCGAGGACTTCGACGCCGGCGACGGCTTCGACGTCGTCGTGCTGGCCGACGTGCTCGAGCATCTCGACGACCCCGTCGACGGGATCGACCGCTGCGCGGGCCTGCTGCGCCCCGGCGGGGTGCTGTGCGTGGTCACGCCCGACCCCGCCTCGCGGACCGCGAAGCTCGCCGGCCGGCGCTGGTGGGGCTACGTGCCCGCGCACACGTGCCTCGTCCCGCGGCGCACGCTGCGGGAGCTCTTGTGCGCGCGCGGGCTCGTCGTCTCGACCGACGTGCCGCTCGTGCGCACGTTCTCCGGGCGGCGCTGGCTGGCCGGGCTGGCCGAGCGCCTGGGCCCGGCTGGGCGCGCCGGTCGATGCGCTCGCCCGGCGGCTGCCGGAGTCCGCCGCCCTGAGCATGTCGCTCGGCGACGAGCGCGTCGTGCTCGCCCACCGCGTCGAGATCCGGCGCGCCCCCGAGCCGCTCGTCCGGCCTCGCGGCGGGCCGTCGAGCGTGCACGTCGTGCTGCCCGCCTACAACGCCGCGCGAACGATCCCCGACGTCGTCGCCGAGATGCCGGTCGACGCGGCCGACCGCTCGCTGCTCGTCGACGACCGCAGCGCCGACGACACGACCGAGGTCGCGCTGCGTCACGGCCTCGACGTCCTGCGCACGCCGGCCAACCGCGGCTATGGCGCGAGCCAGAAGACCGGCTACGCGCACGCCTTGCGCGACGGCGCGGACGTCGTCGTGATGGTCCACGCCGACAACCAGTACGACCCGTCGCTCGTCCCGCAGATGGTCGACCCGATCCTCAAGGGCCGGGCGGACATGGTGATCGGCTCGCGGCTGCTCGAGGACCGCGCCATCGCCGGCGGGATGCCGCGCTGGAAGTGGGTCGGCAACCAGTTGCTCACGGCGATCGAGAACCGCGCCTTCGGCGTGCGCTTCTCCGAGTACCACACGGGCTACCGCGCTTTCTCGGGCCAGCTGCTGCGGTCGATCGCCTTCCTGCGCAACTCCGACGAGTTCGTCTTCGACCAGCAGATCTTCGCCCAGGTCATCGGGCGCGACGCGCGCGTCGTCGAGGTCCCGATCCCGACGCGCTACTTCCGCGAGGCGTCGAGCGTCGACTTCATGACGAGCGTCCGCTACGCGCGCCAGACCCTGTGGGTGCTCGCGCGGTACCGGGCCGACCGGCGCGGGCGGCGCTGGACGTTGCTGCGCCGCCCCGCGGCGTGGCACGAACCGGCGGACCGATGAGCCGGCGCCGGCTGATCCCGGCGGTCGTCCTCGTGCTGGGCCTCGCGCTGCTTGTGCGCGTCGCCTACATGGACGCCACGCCGGGCTACACGCTCGTGCACGACGCGCGGGACTACAACGGCCACGCGCAGTCGATCGCGCAGGGCGAGGGCTACTCGGACACGCTCGCCTTCGGCCGTCCCTCGGCGTTCCGCCCGCCCGGCTACACGTACTTCCTGGGTGGCGTCTACCAGCTCGCCGGGGTCGAGCGCGCGCCCGCCGAGGAGCGCGTGAAGGCGGCGCGGATCGCCGGAGCGATCGTGGGCACCGCCGGCGTGGCCCTCATCGGCGTGCTCGCCGCGCAGCTGTGGGGCGCGTGGATCGCCGTGCTCGCGATGGCGCTGGCGGCGGTGTATCTGCCGCTCGTGCTCGTGACCGAGGCGGTGATGTCCGAGTCGCTGTTCGTCGTCTTCATGCTCGGCTCGCTCTGTGCGGTGATCGCGCACCGGCGCTCGAAGCGCATGCTGCCCTGGGCGCTGCTGTCCGGGCTGCTCGCCGGCGCGGCGATCCTCACCCGGGCCAACGCGCTCGTCCTCCTGCTCCCGCTCGCGCTGGCGGCGTGGAACGTGCCGCGCTGGTCGTTGCGCGCGCTCGCGCCGCCGGTCGCGCTGGTGCTCGTGGCGCTGCTCACGCTCGTCCCGTGGACGATCCGCAACGAGCGCAAGCTGCACGCCTTCGTGCCCGTCTCGACCCAGTTCGGCTCCGCGCTGGCGGGAACCTACAACGACATGGCGCGCACCGACCGCGAGAACCCCGCGTCGTGGCGCACGGTGCGCGACGTGCCCGAGTACGCCGACCTCATGGCGCACATCGGGCAGACGCCGGAGGCCGTGCTCGAGAAGCGCCTGCGCGCCCGCGCGCTGCGCTACGTCCGCGAGCACCCGGCCTACGTCGCCACCGTCGCATGGTGGGCGACGCGCCGTACGTTCGATCTCGCCGGGCGGGACTGGTGGCGCCACACCGCGTCGACGATCAGCGTCGACAGCGCGTGGGCCGACCGCGGGGTCGTGTGCTTCTGGCTCTTCGCGCTGCTGGCCTTCGCCGGCGCCCTCACGCGCCGCGCGCGTGAGGCGCCCTGGTACGTCTGGGCGTTCCCGGCGCTCATGTTCCTGAGCGTCGTCTTCATCGTCGTCGAGACCCCGCGCTACCGCACGCCGCTGGATCCGTTCATCGTGATCCTGGCCGCGCTCGCGGTCGCCGCGGGGGTCGATCGCGTCCGTGCCCGGACGCGTGCGGGGCACGCGCCCGGGCGCGAGGACGCCGCGGTCAGGCCGACTCGTAGGCCGCCCGAGCCCGACCCCGCGGGCGCAGCGCGGTCGCGATGACGCCGAGCGCGGCGGCCACGAGCGAGACGATGATCGCCGCGTGGAAGCCGTCGAGCAGCGCCTCAGGCGTCCGGCCCGTGCCGCCGTTGGCGTTGTTGACCGCGGTGACGACGGCGAGCACGAGCGCGCCGCCGAACTGGAACGAGGTGTTCAGCAGCCCGCCGGCCAGACCCTGCTCGTGGGCCGCGATGCCGTTCGTGGCCGCGATGTTCAGCGGCCCGTAGGCGAGCCCGAAGCCCAGCCCGCCGAGCACGACCGTCGGCAGCATCGCCGCCGGGTAGGCGGAGTCCAGGCCGATGGGCAGGAACAGCGCGTAGGCGGCGGTGACCGAGACGAGTCCGGCGACGATCAGCCGCATGACGCCGAAGCGCGCGATGAGCGGCGCCAGCCGCGGGGCGAGGAGCGCCACGATGAGGCCGCCGGGGAAGATCGCCAGGCCGGTCTCGAGCGCCGACCAGCCGCGCAGTTGCTGGAGGTAGAGCGTGAGCACGAACTGGAAGGCGACCCAGCTTCCGAACAGCGCCATGGCCCCGACGTTGGCCCGCACGAGCGAGCCCGAGCGCAGGATGCCGAGGCGCACGAGCGGCGCCGGGCGGCGTCCCTCGAGCGCGACGAAGGCCGCGAGCAGCGCGAGCGCGACGGCCAGCGAGCCGAGCGTGCGGCCCGAGGTCCAGCCTGCCCCCGGCGCCTCGACGAGCGTGTAGACGAGCAGCAGCATCGCCGCCGTGACGGTCACCGCGCCACCGACGTCGAACCCGCGCCCCGAGCGCACCGGGCGCTCGCCGGCGGGCAGCAGCCGGGTGGCGGCGATCAGCGTGACGAGCGCGATCGGCACCGGCAGGAAGAAGACCCAGCGCCAGCCGATCTCGGTCAGCGCGCCGCCGAGCACGAGCCCGAGCGAGAAGCCGGTCGCGCCGGTGGCGGTGTAGATCGACAGGGCGCGGTTGCGCGCCGGCCCTTCGGCGAAGGTCGTGGTGATGATGGACAGGCCCGCGGGCGCGGTGAACGCGGCGGCGACGCCCTTGACGAAGCGCAGGACGACGAGCAGCGTCCCGTCGCTCGCCAGGCCGCCGAGGCCCGAGGCGACGAGGAACACGCCGAGCGAGATCAGGAAGACGCGGCGGCGGCCGAGCAGGTCGGCGGCGCGTCCGCCGAGCAGCAGGAAGCCGCCGTAGCCCAGGACGTAGGCGCTCACGACCCACTGCAGCGAGCTGGTGGACATGTCGAGGTCCTCGCGGATCGAGGGCAGCGAGACCCCGATCATCGAGACGTCGAGGGCATCGAGGAAGAGCGCGCTGCAGAGCACGAGCAGCGCACCCCAGGCACGCGCGCTCAGGCGATCGTCGCCGCCCGTGAGGGGCGGCGAGCCGGAAGAGGACATGAAGGGCTCCCGTGAAGGACGACGAGGACGAGGAGCGTTGGCGGCCGCCACGCCGGAGAGGTAATGTTCGACAGGCACCGTACATCGATGTTCGATACCTGTCAAACATGACTCCGAGAGCCGCACCCTCCGCCGACGTCGTCACGGTCCTGCACGCCCTGTCGGACCCGGTGCGCCTGGAGATCGTCCGCCAGCTCGCCGACTGCGGGTCCGGCGGCGAGATGACGTGCGGTCAGATCGAGGTCCCGGTCGGCAAGTCGACGGCCAGCCACCACCTGAAGATCCTCGCCGCGGCGGGCATCACCGCCGACCGTGAGCAGGGCACGCGCAAGTACGTCCACCTGCGCCGCGACGAGCTCGAGCAGCGCTTCCCCGGGCTGATCGACTCCGTGCTTCGCGCCGCCAACGGCGCCTGACGGCCGGGGGCCACCGGCCGTGGCCGCGTCCGGGCGCACCCTCACGCAGCGCGAGCTGAACCGTGCCCTGCTCGCCCGCCAGCTCCTGCTCGAGCGCGGGCGGATGCCGCTCCCGCGCGCGCTGGAGCGCATCGGCGGGCTCCAGGCCCAGTACGCGCCGTCGATGTACGTCGGGCTGTGGTCGCGCCTGGAGGACTTCGCGCGCGAGGACCTGACGCGTGCGCTCGAGCGCCGCAGCGTCGTCCAGGCGACGCTCATGCGGATCACGATCCACCTCGTCTCGGCGCGCGACTTCTGGCCGATGGCCGCCGGGACGCGCCGGGCGCGGCGCGAGCGCTGGCTGCGGGCGCCGCTCGACGACCTGACCGCGCGCGACCTCGCCGCGGCGGCGCGCCGGTTGCGGTCGCGGCTCGAGGGCGGGCCGCTGCGCCGCGGGGAGATCGAGGAGCTGCTCGGCCGCGACCGCGCCCGCGGCGTGGGCAACTGGATCGACCTCGTCCGCGCGCCGCCGTCGGGGACGTGGGACCGGCGGCGGGCCGACCTGTACGCGAGCGCGGAGACGTGGCTCGGGCCGTCCGGCGTCTCGCCCGCCGACGGCATCGAGCTGCTCGTGCGCCGCTACCTCGGCGGCTTCGGGCCGGCCTCGCGCGACGACGTCGCGAGCTGGTCCGGGCTCCCGCGGCGCGCCGTCGACCGTGCCGTCGCGCGCGTCGCTCCGCGCCGCTTCCATGCCGAGGACGGCACCGAGCTCGTCGACCTGCCGCGCGCGCCGCTGCCCGACCCCGACACCGAGGCCCCGGTGCGCTACCTCCCGTGGTGGGACGCGACGCTGCTCGTCCATGCGCGTCGCACGGGCATCCTGCGCGAGGAGCACCGGCGCGTCGTGTTCGACATCAAGCGCCCCATGTCCGTCCCGACGTTCCTCGTCGACGGCGTCGTCGCGGGCACGTGGGCCTACGAGGACGGTCGCGTGCGGCTCGAGCCGTTCGGGCGGCTGGACGCGGGCCACCGGCGCGCGCTCGAGGACGAGGGCGAGCGTCTCGCCGCGTTCCACGCCTGAGCAGTGTCACTGGCGAACTTTCGCGGTGCGGGACGGGAACGGACCCGAAGGTTGGGGATGCCCGGTCGTTCGTGTAGCGTTGCTGAACGTACTGTCCGTTGCATTAGCGCTACTCGTCGCGAGGCTCGGTACCACCATGGCCAATCAGGCGCCCGATCCCGACGCGCTCCCCGGCGATGCCGCGGCGCTCGACCCCACACACGGCATCGGCGAGCGACTCGCCCGGCTGCGCGCTGCCCGCGGCGTGAAGGTCTCGGGCCTGGCGCGCGAGATCGGCGTGTCGCCCAGCCTCATCAGCCAGATCGAGCGCGGGCAGTCGCGGCCGTCGGTGTCGACGCTGTTCGCCATGGCCCAGGCGCTCGACGTGCCCGTCGATGCGTTCTTCCGCGACACCCCGCCGACGACGGGGGCGGCCGCCGAGGCGGCGCCCGTGGGCGTCGCCGGGCGCGAGGGCGGCAGCCCCGAGATCGAGGTGCGCCGCGCCGGCGTCGACGGCCGGGCCGAGCGCTCGCGCGGACGGCGCCGCTACCTCGTGCGTCGCGGCGACCGCGACGTGCTCGAGATCGAGGGCGGCGTGCGCTGGGAGAGCCTGACCCCGGGGCCGCTGGACGAGCTCGAGTTCCTCGAGCTGGTCTATGAGGCCGGCGCGGAGTCGAGCCCGCGGCTGTACCGCCATCCGGGCCAGGAGATCGCGCTCGTGCTCAGCGGCCGGCTCGACATCCACGTCGGCTTCGAGCGCTTCGAGCTCGGCCCGGGCGACTCGATCCACTTCCCGTCGTCCATGCCACATCGATACGTCAACCCAACGGACGAGGTGGCGCGCGCCGTGACGGTCATCCTGCACGACGGCGAGCGCAGCTCGTCCTCATCGGACTGGAGGGTGTAGTTGAGGATCGACGTCCACAACCACGCGATCCCCGAGCAGGCCATCGCCCTGCTCGGGCGCAGCGACGTGTACGGCGCCAGCGTCAGGGACGGCGTGTGGCACGGAGGCGTGCACGTCACCCATGACGTGGTGCCGTCGTTCTACGACGCGGACGCCAAGCTCGCCGAGCTCGAGTCGAAGGACCTCGAAGGCGCCGTCGTCTCGGTCTCGCCGACGATCTTCTACTACCACGTGGACCCGGAGTCGGGCGAGGCGATGTCGCGCGCCGTCAACGAGGGCCTCGCCGAGATGGCCGCGGGCAGCCCGGAGCGGCTGCGCTGGATGGCGACCGTCCCGCTGCAGGCGCCGGACCGCGCCGTCGCGGTGCTCGACGACGCCGTCGCCGCGGGCGCGGTGGGCGTCGAGATCGGCACGTCGGCGGGGCCCGACCGGCGGCTGGACGACCCGGCGCTCGAGCCCTTCTGGGCCGCCGCCGAGCGCCACGGCCTCCCGGTGATGCTGCACCCGGCGTACACGAACCCGAACCCGTGGCTCAAGGACTGGTACCTCGACAACGTCATCGGGTTCCCGCTCGAGACCACGATCGCGCTCGAGCGATTGATCTGCGCTGGGACGCTTGACCGCCATCCCGACGTGCGGGTCGTCGGCCTGCACGCCGGCGGCTACTTCCCGTGGCAGGCCGGCCGCCTGCGCCACGCGCGCACGGTGCGCCCCGAGCTCACCGAGGCGCCCGAGGACCCGTACTCCTACGTCGGGCAGATCCTGCTCGACCCGATCACCCACGACCCGGACGCCCTGCGCTTCCTGGTCGCCAAGATCGGCGTCGAGAACCTCGTCATGGGGACGGATCTCCCGTTCGACATGGCAACGCCGGAGCCGATGGCCGCGCTGCGCGAGGTCTGCGACGAGGACGCCGTGCGCGCCATCGCCGAGGACAACCCGGCGGCGCTCTACCGCTTCACGGCCCAGACGGCCGATCGCGCCTAGCGCTCGGTCTCCGGCACGTCGCCTGCACGCCGCGCGAGTGTGACGGAATGCATGCCCGGGGCGTGGCGGACGCTGCTGCGGCCGGCCCCGGGCGGACGTAGCGTCGTGATCCTCCTCTCCCGAATCGAGGACGATCATGGCTCAGGTCCCTTGCCCGCAGTGCAACCGGCTCGCCCGCATCATCGACCGCTTCACCCTGCAGAGCACCGACGGCCCGGTGGAGCACATCAAGATCAGCTGCCCCGGCGGCCACGTGCTCACGCCGCTCGTCGAGCAGCTCTGGGGCCGCCCGGAGATCCCGCAGGCCGCGCCGGACGCGGAGGCTGACGCCGCGCCGCGGTTCGCGCGGGCCAGCTGACCCGGGAGGGTAGGCTGACGGGATCGTGGCCCGCCGCGGTCCCATCGCGCTGTTCCGCCCAGAGGTCCGCCCGGCGACGGGCACCGGCGCCGCCGCGCGCGGCGCGACCGCCCTCGGGGCGCTGGCCGTCGGCTCCGCCGCCATCGGCGCGCTGGCCATCGGACGACTGGCCATCCGGCGCGCCGCGATCGCCAGGCTGCGCCTCGGCGAGGTCGAGATCGACCGGCTGACCGTCCGTGAGCTGCGCGTCGAGCGCCAGACCGGCCCGGCGGCTCGGGCCTCTCCCGCGCCGGCGGCCGTACCGCCCTCGCGCGTGCCGCCGCCCGTGCGCCTGCCGCCCCCCGCCGTGCCCCCGGGGGCCAGGCCGCGGGCCTGAGGCGCGCCGGGGATACTGCCGCGGACATGGCGAACACCGAGATCATCCTGTCCACCGGGACGAGCCACGAGGTCGACGGCGCGGCGGCCGACGTCGAGGCGGCGATCCTCGGCGCGGCGCGGGGATCGATGATGGAGCTCGCCTGGTTCCGCGAGGTCGGCAGCGGCGAGCGGCTCGGGGTCAACCCGGAGCACGTGGTGGCCCTGCGCGGGGCCGACGGCCCGTCCGCACGCTGAGTCTCAGGCCGAGTGGTGCTCAGGCCTGCGCCCGGCGCAGGCGGTCGGCGGCACCCTTGGCGATCCGCTCGAGCTCCGCCAGCCGGCGCGGATCGCCGCGCCCGAGGTACATGCGCCGCCGGTAGAGCGAGACGCGCTGGTCCGCGTGATCGGAGAGCGCCTGGAGCTCGGCGACGGAGGGCTCGCGCGAGTCCACCGCCGGCTCACAGCCCGCGCCGGCGCGCGTCTTCGGAGAGGCTCTTCGCGAGCTCCTCCGGCTGCACGCTCTGGCGCAGCTCGTCGAGCTCCTCTTCGTAACGGTGCGCCTGGCGGTCGACCGCGTCCTGCAGGCCCTCGACGAGCGACTCGAGGTGTGCGAGCCGCGGCTCGATTGTGTCGCTCGACTGCGGAGCCGGCTCCTCGGTCGCGGCGGGAGCCGCCCGCTCCTCGCGAGGACCCACCACCGGCCGCATCAGCGAGCTGACCCGCCGGAGCAGCCCGACGTGCTCACGGGACATGGGCCCCGTTCGTTCGTGCCCGGTCATGTGGAACCTCCAATTCGCGTGCACCTCAGCGTACTGCGGTGGGCTACCGTGCCCCGATGGCCACCAACGAGAAGCCCGACGTCACCGTCCCGCCCGACACGCCGCCCTCGTACCAGCTCGAAGTCGAGGACATCGCCGTCGGTGACGGCGACGAGGCGGTCTCCGGCCGCGTCGTCGAGGTCCACTACGTCGGCGTGTCGTGGTCCACGGGCAACCAGTTCGACGCCTCGTGGGATCGCGGCGACACCTTCAAGTTCGGCCTCGGCAAGGGGCAGGTCATCCCGGGCTGGGACCAGGGAGTGGCCGGCATGAAAGTCGGTGGGCGCCGCCGCATCACGATCCCGCCCAACCTCGCCTACGGCAAGCGCGGCGCGGGCGGCGTCATCGGCCCCGACGAGACGCTCGTCTTCGTCGTCGACCTCGTCGGCGTGCGCTGATCCTCCGCGGGTGGCGCGCGGCCGCCGAGCGGGCAGCACGAGCTGCTCGCCGCGCTCGTCGCCGTCGAGGTTCGTGACCGTCAGGCCGAGCATCGTCAGCCCCTGGCGGTCGATGACCTGACGGATCCCGGCCAGCAGCTCGCGCAGCGCCGCGTGCACCTCGTCGGCCGCAGCCGTCGTGGCGGGCAGGGTGAGCGAGCGCGTCGCACGTGAGAAGTCCTCGAAGCGCAGGCGCAGCACCACGGTCCGCCCCGAGCGCCCGGAGCGCTCCATGCGCCGGCACACGCGATCGGCGAGATCGCCGAGGACGTCATCGAGCTGCTCCGGCGTCGCCGCCGACAGGCGCCGCGCCCGCTGGGCGCCGAACGAGCGGCGCCGCCGGTCCGGGCACACGGGCCGCCGGTCCTCGTTGTGGGCGATCGAGTACAGCAGGCGCCCGGCGGCGTCGCCGAGCACCGCGACGAGCACGCCGAGCGGCAGCTCGGCCACCTGCCCGACCGTGCGCACCCCGCGCTCGTGGAGCTTGGCTGCCGTCGCGGCGCCGACGCCCCACAGCTCCTCGACGCGCAGCGGGTGCAGGAAGTCGGCCTCGCCGTCGGCGGGCACGACGAGCAGCCCGTCGGGCTTGGCCGCGCGGCCGGCCATCTTGGCGAGGATCTTCGAGCGCGCGACGCCGACGGTGATCGGCAGCCCGGCCCGCTCGCGCACATCACGCCGGATGCGCTCGGCCACCTCGCGCGCGGGCGCGTCGACCTCGCGCACGTCGAGGAACGCCTCCTCGAGACCGAGCGCCTCGACCGCAGGGGCCGCGGCGCGCAGGACGTCGAAGACCGCCCGGCTCGCCTCGACGTAGGCGCCGAAGCGTGAGCTGACGACGGTTGCATGCGGGCAGCGCCTCCGCGCCTCGCCGCCGCCCATCCCGCCGCGGATCCCGTACGCGCGCGCCTCGTAGCTGGCGGCCATGACCACTCCGCCGCCGACGATCACCGGCCGCCCGCGCAGCGCCGGATCGTCGCGCTGCTCGACGGACGCGAAGAACGCGTCGACATCGGCGTGGAGGATGTGCGGCTCCGACAGCACGAACACATGTTCGCATGCGATTCGGACGCAAATCACACGGGCATGGTGGCCCTCGATGGAGCGCGCTGAGCTCGAGGCCTGGGTCGACGCATACGAGCGCGCCTGGCGCTCGCCGGGCGTCGACGGGCTGAGGGAGCTGTTCGCCGAGACGGCGACCTACCGGGCCTCGCCGTTCGCGGAGCCCGTCGCCGGCCTGCCCGAGATCGGCGAGTTCTGGGAGGCCGAGCGCGACGGCCCCGACGAGACGTTCACCATGCACGCCGAGGTCGTCGCGGTCGACGGCCGCGCCGGCGTCGTCCGCGTCGAGGTCACCTACGGGGACCCGGTGACCGATCGCTGGCTGGACCTGTGGATCCTCGAGGTCGGCGACGACGGCCGCTGCGTCGCGTTCGAGGAGTGGCCGTTCGCGCCCCCCGGCGACTGAGGACGACCGGAGCGCACGATGGACATCGTCCCGCTGCTCACCTACCGCGATCTCCCTGCTGCGCCGAGCTCGGCCAGCCGCCGCTCGAGCAGCCGCCGCTCGGCGTCGTCGTGGACGAGCTCGACGGCGCGCCGGTAGGCGTCGACCGCCTCGCCGGTGCGCCCCAGTCGCCGCAGCAGGTCGCCGCGCGTCGCGTGCAGGTAGCGGTAGTCGTCGAGCACGAGCCCGTCGACGATCGCCAGCCCGGCCTCGGGGCCCTCGTCCTCGGCCACCGCGACGGCGCGCGCGAGCTCGACGACCGGTGACTCGGTGAGCCGCGCGAGCTCGGCGTAGAGCGCCGCGATCTGCGGCCAGTCGCGCGGCTCGTCGGCGTGCAGCGACGCGATCGCCGCCTGCACGACGTACGGCCCGCGGCCGCGCAGGGCGAGCGCGCGCTCGAGGATCCGCCGCCCGGCGGCGATCTGGCCGGCGTCCCAGCGGGAGCGATCCTGGTCCTCGAGGAGCACGAGGTCGTCGCCGTCGAAGCGCGCCTCGCGGCGCGCGTCGAGGAGCAGCATCATCGCCAGCAGACCGTGGACCTCGGGCTCGTCGGGCATCAGCTCGACGAGCGCGCGCCCGAGCCGGATCGCCTCGGCGGTCAGGTCGCTGCGCCCGGAGTAGCCCTGGTTGAAGATCAGGTAGACGACCGCGAGCGCCGCGGCGAGCCGGTCGGGCAACAGGTGGTCGGGCGGGACGCGGAACGGGATCCCGGCCGCCTTGATCTTGCGCTTGGCGCGCACGAGCCGCTGCGCCATCGTCGCCTCGGGGACGAGGAAGGCGGCCGCGATCTCGGGTGTCGTGAGCCCGCCGAGCGTGCGCAGCGTCAGGGCGACCTGCGCGTCGGCGGCGAGCGCGGGATGGCAGCACGTGAAGACGAGCTCGAGCCGCTCGTCGGGGAAGGTCGTCTCGTCCACCTCGTCCTCCGTGGCCACCGGCACCTCGAGGAGCCGGGTCTTCGCGGCGAGGTTCCGCTCTCGCCGGATGAGATCGATGGCGCGGTTGCGCGCGGTGCGGATGAGCCAGGCCCCGGGGTCGTCGGGGGTGCCGTCGCGCGGCCAGCGCGCCGCGGCGATCGCGAACGCCTCCTGGGTGGCCTCCTCGGCGAGATCGTGGTCGCCGAGGAAGCCGATCAGGGACGCGAGGACGTAGCCCCACCGCTCGCGGAAGACCTGCTCGAGGATGGGTCAGGCCTCCACGAGCGGGCGGACCTCGATCGCGCCGCCCATGCGCGCGGCGGGGATCTTGGCCGCGAGCTCGATCGCGGCGTCGAGGTCGTCGGCCTCGTAGATCAGGTAGCCGCCGACGGCCTCCTTGATCTCGACGAACGGGCCGTCGGTGGTCAGCGTCCGGTCGTTCTCGACGCGCACCGTGGTCGCCGTCTCGGGCGGCTGCATGTACGGGCCCGGGGTCACGCCGGGCGTCGCGTTGACCGCCTGGTAGGAGGCGTAGACGCCGTTCTTCTCGTCGTCGGAGAGACGGTTCCACGCCTCCGGGTCGGCCGGAGTGGGGGTGGTGCCCTGGTGGATGAGGAGCAGGTACTTCATGTCGGCCTCCTTTTGGGGATGATCGCGGTTAAGACGAACGGGCATCGGCGAAATCGACAGCGGCGGGAAATCTCGCCGGACCCGCCGCGGGTCGAGCGCGAGCTCGAGGATCTCGAGCTCGGTCCGGGCGTCCGCATGCCCGGTCTGGCCATCGAGGGCGTCCGGCTCGTCGACGTCGATCTGGGCGGCGCGCGACTCGGCGCGTGGCGGCTGTCGGACGTCGCCGTCGAGCGCGGCAACCTCGCCAACCTGATCGCGCCCGACCTCTCGCTGCGGCGGGTGACCTTCTCCGGCGCACGCCTCACCGGCGTCGGGTGGACGGACGGCGTGGTCGGAGACGTCGTCCTGCGCGACTGCCTGATCGACCTGGCGAGCTTCGCGGGCACGACCTTCGAGCGTGTCGTCTTCGAGCGCTGCCGGCTCGCACAGACCGATTTCCGGGAGGCGCTCCTGCGCTCCGTGCGCTTCGACGACTGCGACCTGACCGAGTGTGATCTGACGGGCCTGCGCATCGACCGCTGCGAGCTGCGCGGCTGCCGCCTCGACGGGGCGGGCCCGCTCGAGCGCCTGCGCAGGGCGGAGATGCCGTGGGCCGACGTGCTCGGCAACGCCGCACTGCTCGCGGCCGCCCTCGGGATCGTGGTTCTCGAGGAGGACGATCCCGCGTGAGCCCTGCGGGCCGCCGGCGCCTGGCGAACGGGCTCGTGGTGCTCGCCGCGCTCGTGCTGCTGGTGTCGGCCGTGGCCGCCTACGTGCAGCGCGCGGTCGGCGACTCCGGCCAGTTCGCCGACCGGGCCACCGCGGCGCTCCGCGACGACGACGTCCGCAGCCTGCTCGCCGAGCGCATCACCGACGACCTCATCCTCGAGCGGGAGGCCGACCTGATCGCGGCGCGGCCGATCATCCAGTCCGCGGTGGCCGGCGCGCTCGGCACCGGCGGCTTCACGGCGCTGTTCCGGGCCGGCGTGCGCGACGTGCACCGCGCGGTCTTCGACCGCTCTCAGGACACCGTCACGCTCACGATCGCCGACGTCGGCACCGTCGCGGGCGAGGCGCTCGAGCGGTTCCGCCCGGCGCTCGCCCGGCGGGTGTCCGAGGCCGGCCGCGTGGAGATCGTGCGGCGCGACCTCGGGTCGTTCTCGGCGAACGCGGTCCGTGTGACGCACCGGGTCCGGGTCCTCGCGCTGCTCCTGCTCGCCGCCGGCCTCGCGCTCGTCGCGACCGCGCTCGCGATCACGCCGGATCGCCGCCGCACCGTGGTCGTCCTCGGGATCGCGGTCGCCGGCGCCGGCGTCCTGCTGGTGGCCGGCCTCGCGGTCGCGCGCCTGCTGGCACTCGACCCGGTCGACGGGTCCGCCGAGCGCGCCGCAGCCGACGCGATCTGGGACGCGTTCCTCGGCGACCTGCGCGCCGCGGGCTGGCTCATCGCCGGCTCCGGCGCCGTCGTCGCCGCGGCGGCGGCGTCGATCATCCGCCCGATCGAGGTCGACGAGCCGCTACGCCGGCTCGCGCGCGTGGTCCTCGACGAGCCGGCGCACCCGGTCTGGCGCGTGGTCCGTGGCGCGGCTCTCATCGCCGCAGGGGTCCTCGTGCTCGTGGCCCGCGACGCGGTGCTCGCGCTCCTGCTCACGCTCGCGGGCGCGTATCTCATCTTCGCGGGCGCCGCGATCCTGCTGCGCCTGACGTACCGGCCGCCCGAGGTCGCCGAACCCGCGGCGACGGCGCCGCGGCCGCCGCGCCACCGCCGCGCCGCGCCCACCCTCGTCGCGGGCGTGCTGGTCGCGCTCGGGGTGGCGGGGTTCGCGGCCGCCGGGGGGACGGCCGCCCCGGCCCAGCCGCCGCGGGAGTGCAACGGCGCCGCCGCGCTGTGCGACCGGCCCCTCCACGACGTCGCGCTGGCCGCGACGCACAACGCGATGTCCGTCCCGCTGCCCGGCTGGTTCTCCGCCCTGCAGGACGCGCCGATCGACGACCAGCTCGCGGACGGGATCCGCGGGCTGCTCCTGGACACGCACTACGCCGACCGACTGCCCAACGGCCGCTTCCGCACCGACCTCGAGCCAGGCGCCGGACTGCGCGAGGCCGCAGAGCGCGACGGCCTGTCGTCCGAGGCGATCGAGGCGGCGCTGCGGATCCGCGGGCGGGCCGGCTTCGCCGGCGAGGGCGAGCGCGGGATCTACCTGTGCCACACGTTCTGCGAGATCGGCGCCACCGCCCTGGACGTCGTTCTGCGCCAGCTGCGCGACTTCCTCGTCACCAACCCGGGCGAGGTCGTCGTGGTCGTCAACCAGGACGCGATCACGCCGGCCGACTTCGTGGCCGCGGTGCGCGAGGCGGAGCTCGAGCGCTTCGCCTACGCCGGACCGATCACCGAGCAGCGCCCGACGCTCGGCGAGATGGTCTCCTCCGGCCGGCGGCTCGTGCTGCTCGCAGAGAACGAGGCGGGCGCTGCCCCGTGGTATCGGCTCGCCTACGACCGGATCCTGCAGGAGACGCCGTTCTCGTTCTCGCGCGTGTCGCAGCTCACGAGCCCGGCCGGGCGCGACGCGAGCTGCGCGGAGAACCGCGGGCCGCCGGACGCGCCCCTCCTCCTGCTCAACCACTGGATCACCAACGACCCGCTGCCGCGGCCGTCGCAGGCCACGCAGGTGAACGCGTACGGACCGCTGCTCGCCCGCGCCCGCGCGTGCGAGCGACTGCGCGGGCAGCCGGTGAACCTCGTCGCGGTCGACTTCTACCGCCGTGGCGACCTCATGCGCGTGATCGACACGCTCAACGGGATCGACGGGCGGCGATGACGCGGCCCGGCCCGGGCGAGTGGAGCTAGGGGGACTCGAACCCCCGACCTCCTGGGTGCGATCCAGGCGCTCTCCCAACTGAGCTATAGCCCCGGGCGCCCCGAAGTGTAGCCCGCAGGATCGAAAGGGCATCGAGGACGGCCTGCTTCGCAGGTACCCTCCGGAATGCGGGATGAGCTTTCGCAATCGGCTGACCCTGTTCTTCGTCCTCATCGTGGTCGTCCCCATGGTGTCGGTGGCGTTCGTCCTGTTCCGGCTCATCGCCGACAACGAGAGCGGGAAGTCCGACGCGCGCGTGGGCGCGCGCGCGGAGTCGGCGATGAACATCTACGAGGAGGCGGTGACCGAGTCGCGCCGCGCGGCACGGCGGATCGCCAACGACGTCCCGCTCGCCACCGCCGTCCGGCGCAACGACCGCGCCGCGCTGCGTGCCCGCGCGAACGACCTGCTCAGCGAATACGGCGTCGAGCGGATCGTCATCGCCCGCGGCAACCGCGCGCTCGTCGACGTCGGCAACGTCGCCGCGACCTTCCCGGCCACCCTCACGCTCGTCGACGAGAACGGCAAGAACTTCGGCCGCCTGCAGGTGGGCGTCGAGACCCCGGCGGGCTATGCCGGCCGCGTCAACCGCATCACCGAGCTCGAGACGGTCGTCTCGCGCGAGGGCGGCAGCGTGCTCGCCAGCACCCTCCCGGGCGCCGGCCGCGTCGAGATCCCCGACGACCCGAGCAGCGTCACCGTCGGCGGCGAGGACTACCGGACCGCCTCGTTCGTCGAGCCCGGCTTCCTCGGCGAGCGCGTGAAGATCGGTCTCCTGTCGCCCAAGGACCAGCTCTCGCGCGATGTCAGGCGCAGCCGGATCCTGGCGGGCGGCATCCTCGCCGGCTTCTTCATCCTGGCCTTCACCTTCGCCGTGCTCGTGTCGCGCTCGCTGCAGCGCCAGATGGAGAACTTCCTGCAGGCCGCGCGCCGCCTGGGCAGCGGCGACTTCTCGCGCGAGGTGCCGACGACCGGCCACGACGAGTTCGCGATGCTCGGCGAGGAGTTCAACAAGATGTCGCGCCAGCTCGAGGAGCGCATGGTCGAGCTCGATCAGGAGCGCGACCGCGTCCAGGAGGCGATGCGCCGCATCGGCGAGACGTTCGCCTCCAACCTCGACCGCGAGGCGCTGCTGGAGATCGTCGTCCGCTCGGCCGTCGACGGCGTCGGCGCCGATGCGGGCCGCGCCTCCGTGCGCCCGACGACGACCGATCCGCTCGAGCAGGTCGCGATCACCGGCAACGTGCACAACCTCAAGGAGGCCATCCGCGCCGCGGAGGCGCAGGTGCTCGAGACGGGCGAGCAGAGCTCGGCCGAGGTCGACGGAGTGGCCGCGCTGTCGCACCCGCTGCGCCGCGACGAGCATCAGGCGCGCGTCTCCGGCGTCGTCACCGTCGCGCGCCGGGGGCAGCCGTTCAACACGCGCGAGACGGAGCTGTTCCACTACCTCGCCGCCCAGGCCGCCGTCTCGATCGAGAACGTCGGGCTGCACGAGACGGTCGAGCGCCAGGCGGTGACCGACGAGCTCACGGGGCTGTTCAACCGGCGCCGCTTCCAGGAGGTCATGTCGACCGAGGTCGAGCGCGCCAAGCGCTTCCAGAACCAGGTCGGCCTCGTCCTGCTCGACATCGACGACTTCAAGATGATCAACGACACCTACGGCCACCAGCAGGGCGACGTCGTCCTCAGGGAGGTCGCCCGGGTGCTGCGCGAGTCCTCGCGCGAGATCGACGAGCCGGCACGCTACGGCGGCGAGGAGCTGGCGGTCGTGCTGCCGCACACCGACCTCGAGGGCGCCTACAAGCTCGCCGAGCGCGTGCGCAGCGGAATCGAGGCGCTCGAGCTGCCCTTGCTCGACGGCATGGGATCGATCGGCGTGACCGCCAGCCTCGGCGTCGCGACGCTGCCGGGATCGGCCGACGACCGGCGTTCGCTCTTCCAGGCGGCCGACGACGCGCTCTACCGGGCCAAGCGCGCGGGCAAGAACCGCACGGAGCGCGCGGAGGCCTCTCCCCGCCTCCAGGGTGGGTAACGTGTGTCGGGATGGGACTGCTCGACGAAGCCATCCGCCAGCACCTCGAGCTCAAGCGTCGCCACGGCGCCGACCCCTCCGAAGTCGCTCGTCAGGAGCAGGAGGCGCTCGGTCCGCCGCGGCGCGGGACGGCCGCCGAGGAGGTCGAGCTCGCCGACCCCGATGAGCTCGAGCTCTCCGAGGACGAGCTCGCCGACGAGGACCTCGCGGACGAGGAGCTGCCCGACGGCGAGGACGAGCTCGACCACGAGTCCTACCCCTACGAGGAGGACGAGGGCGGGGGGCTCGAGCCGACCGGTGAGCCCGAGGCCCCGGTGACGCCGGCGGCGTCGGTCGACCAGCCCACGCAGGCCTTCACGCCCGCCGACCTCGAGCCGGGCGACCCCGAGCACGAGCCGGCCGAGCCCGAGCCGGCGGCCGGCGAGGAGCCCGAGACCCGCGCCCACACGGAGGGCGAGGAGGAGCAGGAGGACCCCGAGGACGTGCTCGAGGAGACGCCCGAGTTCCTCCAGGAGACGCCGGAGCACGACCGGCTCTGGTTCGAGCAGCGCCCGCCGCGCGACTTCGACTTCTGATCGCGGCGCACGGGCCGTGCCGTACGCGCTGACCTGGCTGGACGTGTTCACCGCGCGTCCGCTCGCCGGCAACGGGCTCGCCGTCGTCCACGACGCCGACCCGCTCGACGACGAGACGATGCTCGCCTTCGCACGCGAGACGCGGCTGTCCGAGACGACCTTCGTGCAGTCGGCGATCGAGGCCGCCGCCGACTACCGCAACCGCATCTGGATGACCACGCGCGAGCTGCCGTTCGCCGGCCATCCGTCGCTGGGCACGGCGGTCGCCGTGGCCCGGGTCCGCGGCGAGCGCAGCGCCTCCTACACGCAGCAGACACCGGCCGGCCTGCAGCCGATCGAGGTCGAGCTCGGCGAGCGCGTGCACCGCGCCTCGATGCTCCAGGAGCCGGCGGTGTTCGGGGACGAGGTCGATCCCGGCGAGGTGCTCCCGGTCGCCGGCCTCGACGCCGGCGACGCGCATCCCGAGCTCGTGCCGCAGGTCGTCGGCACCGGTGTCGACCACCTCGTCGTCCCGCTCGCGGGCGACGCCGCGCTCGACCGCGCGCGCCCGCACGAGCCGTCGCTGCGGGCGCTGCTCGAGGCGCGCCGGTGCGTGTGCGTCTACCTCGTCGTGCTCGAGCGCGGCGGCGGCGACCGCGCGCTCGCGCGCAGCTTCTTCCTCGACGACGCCGGCGTCGTCGAGGATCCGGCGACGGGCTCGGCGGCGGGCCCGCTGATGGCCTACGTGCACGCGCGCACGGGCGCGTCGCGGCTGACCATCGAGCAGGGCGCCGCGATGGGCCGACCCAGCGAGCTGCGCTGCGAGGCGGGCGACCGCGTCCGCGTCGGCGGCGACGCGGTGGTCGTCTTCGACGGCAGCGCCCAGCTCTGAAGGCCCTCCGGACGGACGTCCGGTCGGCCTGAAGTTCGCACGCCCGGGGTCGATCACGCAGTCGAACCCGGGTAGGCGCCTTGTGTTGGGGAACGGGAGGCGCCATAGCCCGACGGGCGCGCCTCCGGGGCCGGAGGCGCGCCCACTTCTTTCTCCCGATCAGATGTAGCCGCGCGTCGACGCCGCCTCGACGACGCGCTCGATCCCGAGCTCGAAGGCGGCAACGCGCATCGTCACGCCGTCCTGCTCGGCACGCGCGGCGACCTCGCCGTAGGCGCGGCGCATCGTCGTCGCCAGCTTGTCGTTGACCTCGTCCTCCTCCCAGCGGAGGTGCTGGAGGTTCTGGACCCACTCGTAGTAGGAGACGACGACGCCGCCCGCGTTGGCGAGCACGTCGGGGATGACGAACACGCCCTTGTCGGCGAGGATCTCGTCGGCGTGCGGGGTCGTCGGGCTGTTCGCGCCCTCGACGACCGCACGCGCGTTGATCGTGTCCGCGTTGTCGCCGTGGATCATGCCGCCGAGCGCGGCCGGGATGAGCACGTCGCACTCGAGCGCGAGCAGCTCGTCGGGCGCGATGACGTCGACGCTCGGGAACTCGCTCGAGTGCCCACCGCCGGCGATGTGCCGGTGCAGCGCGTGCACGTCGATGCCGTCGGCCCGGTGGATGGCGCCGGACGCGTCGGACACGCCGATGACCTTGGCGCCGAGGTCGGCGACGATCCGCGCCGCCCACGAGCCGACGTTGCCGAAGCCCTGGATGACGACCCGCGTGTCGGCGAGGTCGAGGCCCAGCTTCGGGGCCGCCTCCTGCAGGCAGAGGATCACGCCGCGGCCGGTCGCCGCCTCGCGGCCCAGCGAGCCGCCGAGCGAGATCGGCTTGCCGGTGACGATCGCCGGCGTGTGGCCGTGCAGCTTGCCGTACTCGTCCATCATCCAGGCCATCACCTGGGCGTTCGTGTTGACGTCGGGCGCGGGGATGTCGCGCGTCGGCCCGAGCACCTTCTCGACCTTGTCGATGAAGGACCGCGTGATCGCCTGCAGCTCGTCCTTGCTGAGCTCGGTCGGGTTGCAGTTGACCCCGCCCTTGGCGCCGCCGAAGGGGATGCCGACGATCGCCGTCTTCCACGACATGAGCGCGGCGAGCGCGCGGACCTCGTCGAGGTCGACCTCGGGGTGGAAGCGGACGCCGCCCTTGTACGGCCCGCGGGCGCCGTTGTGCTGCACGCGGTAGCCCGAGTAGACGTGGATGCGCCCGTCGGACTGGCGGATCGGGACCTGGACCTGCACCTCGCGGTAGTTGGAGCCGAGCACCGCCCTGACGTCGTCCGGCAGACCGAGGCGCTCCGCGGCGAGCGCGAAGTAGTGCGAGACGATCTCGAAGTTCGAGACCTCGGCGGTCTGGACCCGCGGCGCACGATTGGTCGTGCGCGGTGAGTTGTCCGCCTGCGACGTGGTGGCCATCGCCCTCTCCTCCGATCGGGGTGCGCCGGGACTATCTCACTCGCGGGTGAGCGCCGAGGCGCAAGGATGTGGCGGTGAGCCTCGACCACCTCTTCCGCCCGCTGACGGTGGGGCCGACCGAGCTGCCCTGCCGCATCGTGTCGCCCTCGCACCAGACGACGCTCGTGCGCGACCACCTGCCGACGGAGGACTTCGTCGCCTATCACCGCGCCCGCGCCGACGGGGGCGTCGGGCTGATCGTCATGGAGGCGGTCGCCGTCGCGCCGTCCGGGCTGCTGACGCCGCGGACGCTCGGCGGCTACCTCGACGGCATCGTCGACGGCTACCGGCGCATCGCCGCGGCCGTGCAGCCGGCCGGGACGAAGCTCTTCGTCCAGCTCTTCCACGGCGGGCGCGAGGTGATCGCCTCCGCGCCGCGGCCGGTGGTGGTGTCGGCGTCGGCGCTGCCCAGCCATCGCTACCACAGCGAGCCGCGGGCGCTGACCACGGGCGAGGTCGAGGAGACGATCGCCGGCTACGCGCGCTGCGCCGCCCTGGCCGCCGAGGGCGGCCTGGACGGCATCGAGGTCACCGCCGCCCATGGCTACCTGGGCGAGCAGTTCTTCACCCCCGAGTACAACGACCGCGACGACCGCTTCGGTGAGCCCGCGCGCTTCATGGTCGAGGTCCTCGAGGCCGTCCGCGCGGCGGCGCCCGGGCTCGCGCTCGGCGTGCGCCTGAGCGCCGACTCGGCCGCGGCGCGTGCCGTGGTCGGCGACCTCACCCCGCTCGTCGACGTCGTCCACGTCGCGGTCGGCAACTCGGCCACGTTCGACGGCTGCGCGGGCATCGTCCCGCCGCCGCCCGCGCCGCGGAACCTGATCGCCGGGCTGACCGAGCCGTTCCGCTTGGGCGTGCCGGTGATCGCCACGACGCGGGTCGTCGAGCCCGCCGACGCCGACGACATGATCGCGCGCGGGGTCGCGGACGCGGTCGGGATGAACCGCGCGCTCATCACCGATCCGGACATGCCGCGCAAGGCGCGCGAGGGCCGCGGGCGCGAGGTGCTGCGCTGCATCGGCTGCAGCACGTGCATCGCCCACTACCACGGCGGCACGGCGATCCGCTGCGCGCAGAACCCGCGGACGGGGCAGGAGCGGACGTTCCCGCCGCCGGCTTCTGTCGGTGAGCCACGCCGCGTGGTGGTCGTCGGCGCCGGGCCGGCGGGACTGGCCGCGGCGGCCGAGGCGGCGGCCGCGGGCCACGACGTCGTGGTGCTCGAGCGCGAGGCGTCGGTCGGCGGCCAGGTGCGGCTCGCCGGGCGCGCGCCGGCGCACCGGGAGCTCGCCTCGACGCTCGTGGCGAACTACGAGGTGCTGCTCGAGGGCGTGGAGGTGCGCCCCGGCGTCGCGGCGGATGCCGACGCGGTGCTCGCCCTCGAGCCCGACGTCGTCGTCGTCGCGACGGGGGCGCGTCCGGCGCCGCCGCGCCAGGCGCTCGACGGGATGCCCGTGCTGCAGGTCTGGGACGTGCTCGACGGCGCGCGGCCGGACGGCCGGATCCTGATCGCCGACTGGGGCGGCGACGCGGCGGCACTCGACTGCGCCGAGCTGCTCGCGCTCGAGGGCCGCGACGTGACGCTCGCCGTCGGCGCGGTGTCGCCCGGCCAGACGCTCCACCAGTACGCGCGCAACGGCTACATCGCGCGCCTGAGCCGCGCCGGTGTGCGCATCGAGCACTACCTCGGGCTGGACGAGCGCCCGCGACGGCGCGGTGCGCCTGCGCAACGTCTTCGCGCCGGACCTCGAGACGGTGCTGGACGCCGACGCGCTGCTCGTCTCGCTGGGCCGCGTCCCGAACTCCGAGCTCGGGATCGAGCTGCGCTCGCGTGGCGGCGTGCAGGTGCACGAGGCGGGCGACTGCCGCTCGCCGCGCAGCATCGAGGAGGCGATCCTCGAGGGCACCCTCGCGGCGCTCCGCGTGGGCGAGACGGCCGTCGGGACGCCGCTACACTCGGCTCCCGCGGGGCCATAGCTCAGCTGGGAGAGCGCCTGCTTTGCAAGCAGGAGGTCACCGGTTCGATCCCGGTTGGCTCCATCGGGAAAGGCCTGCGGCTGTGGTGGTTTTGACCCCCGCGGGCTGCCTGTTGGCCACCTGTGTTCCACGTGCGTGTTCCCTCTGGGCCCGGAGGCGGTGAGTGGGCAGCGGGACGCCGTCAGGCCTGAGTATCTGATGGGCCCGGTCTGGCCACGGCCGGAGCGGGTCGTCAAGCGGCGTCGGCGCCGTCGCCGGACGCGGGGCACTCGAGCGACGCCCCGAGCCAAGAGCCGGCGGCGCGAAGCCAAAGGTCCAGGATGCGCTCACGCGAGACCTCTGGGTCCTCGAGCGTCACCTGGACGCAGAGCCCGTCGAGAAGCGCGGCGAGACCGAGTGCAAGGTCGTCCGGATTCCCGGGAGCGAACTCGCCGCGCTGTTGCCCGCGGCGGATGGTGTCCCCGATGAGTCCCCGCCACCGCCGGTCGAGGGCGCGGCGTGTACCTCCGGTGCCAGGGTCCCGAAGCGCGCGGACCCACAGCTCCATCCAGAGCCGGTAGTCGTACCGCGTCACGAACGTGTCCACCAGCAGGCGCAGCTGCTCTCCGGCGCCGTCCAACTCGGTCAGGCGGGCGCTGAGCTCGCCGTAGAACATCTCGTCCTGGAGCCCCAGGGCGTCCGACAGTAGGGCGTCCTTGTCGCTGAACCAATAGAGGACCGCTGGCTTGCTCGTCCCCGCCCGTGCGGCGATGTCCTCCACGCGGGTGGCGGCGAGGCCGCGCTCGGCGATCAGCTCGGCCGCAGCCGCGCGGATCTGGGCCTTGCGCACCCGGTCGAGCTTCGGACGGGGACTCATAGGACGGTAGCCAGCCGGTGCATGGTTCTTGATCATATCCCTGACCCGACGATCAGAAAATGGAGCTGGCCGCGAGGTCGCGCGGGGCGCGTCCCTCGTGGATGGACCCGCGGATTCCTATCCAAGAGCTGAGCGACGTGACCGTTCGGCGGTCTGTCGGGGGGCTTGACACCGGCCAGCCGCCCGGACTAAGGTCGCGGCTGAAGCCTGACCTGTCGGTCAGTTTACTCCTGGGGTCACCGGGAGACAGAGCAATGAGGAGCGAGACTCGATGGCGGAGTCGTTGGTCACAGCCTTGATGAATGGCGAGCGGAACCGCCGATGAGCCTGCGGCTCTATTTCGCCACGGACGTCCACGGGTCCGAGACCTGCTGGCGAAAGTTCCTTGCGAGCGCCGCCTTCTACGAGGCGAGCCTTCTCGTGCTCGGTGGCGATGTCACGGGCAAGGCGCTCGTCCCGATCATGGACCTCGGCGCCGACCGCTACGAGGTCCTCCTGCAGGACCAGCGGCACGAGTTCGAAGGCGCGTCCGAGCTCGACCGCTTCCGCGGGATGATCCGCTCGCGGGGCCTCTATCCAATCGTGGTCACGCACGACGAGCTTGCCGAGCTGCAGGGCCAGCCAGCGCGTCTGGACGCCCTCTTTCGCGAGCAGGTGATCCAGACGGTCGAGCAGTGGGTCGCCCTCGCCGACGAACGCCTGCCGAAGAGCGGGGCACGCTGCTTCATGTGCCCCGGCAATGACGACGACTTCGCGATCGACGAGGTTCTCGCCGGCTCCAGTCACATCGAGCTGGCCGAGGGCCGGGTCATCGACGTGGGCGGCGGCTACGAGCTGCTGTCGACGGGCTGGGCGAACGTGACGCCCTGGAAGACGCACCGCGAGGAGAGCGAGGAAGACCTCGCCGCTCGTATCGGCGCGATGGTTCGCGCCGCGAGTGCTCCGCCGGAGCGCCTCATCTTCAATTTCCACTGCCCGCCCCACGGGACCTCACTCGACGAAGCGCCGAAGATCACCGACGACCTGAAGATCGTCGACGGCGGACGCGTCATCGCCCACGTCGGCTCCACCGCCGTCCGAGACGCGATCCGCGACGCCGAGCCGGCGCTCGGGCTGCACGGCCACATCCACGAGGCGCGGGCATCGGCCCGGCTGGGGCGAACCCTGGCGGTCAATCCCGGCAGCTCGTACGAGCAGGGCGTGCTGCAGGGGGTCGTGGTGGATCTGGACGGCAAGAGGTCGCTCAAGCGACACGCGTTGACGACGGGATGACGGACATGGCTGACCGGCGACTGGGCCGCAGGCGCGGCGCCGGACGATAGATCGGAGCGGACATGGCGACGGTGACGAAAGACCAGCCGGCGGGCGACCTCCAGGGCCACCTCTTCGTACGCCAGGCCAGCGGCCTGGTCCGCGGCTGGTCCAGCCGCGACGGATTCATCTATTCGTTGATCGCGATCAACCCGATCATCCTCGGGCTGTACATCTTCTCCTTGGCACCAGCGGTGCCGCAGGGCGGCCTCCTGTGGGCGGTGATCATCGCGAACCTCTTCATCGCGTTCGAGGTGGTCGTCTACTCCGCGCTCGTGACGGTCATTCCTCGCGCCGGCGGCGACTACGTGTGGCAGAGCCGCATCCTGCACGGGTCGATCGGCTTCGTGCTGGCGGTCACGGGCTGGTGGTTCATCATGTGGCACTGGACGCCGATCTACGCGGGCGTCATGGTGCGGGAGGTCCTCGAGCCCATCCTGACGCTCGTGGGCGCGACCGGCGTCGCGACCTGGTTCACGGGGAAGACCGGGACGTTCGTCTCCTGTCTCATGGTCATCGGCTTCTGCGCGCTGTTCATCAGCATCGGCATGCGCAGCTACGCCAAGTTGCAGCGAATCTGCCTGTGGATCGGCCTCGCCGCGCTGCTCGTCGTCTTCGCGTTGCTGGCCACGCACGACAGGTCCTCGTTCGAGGCGGCGTTCAACCGCGAGGCGACCGATCTCTACGGGGCCGCTCCCAACGCCTACGATCGCACCCTGGGGGCGGCCGGCTATGACCCGCCCGGACTCTGGGACTTCTCGTTCGGCCCGACGTTCCTGCTCATCCCCATGGTCGTCTTCTGGAGCCTGTGGGCGAACTGGGGCGCGACGCTCTATGGCGAGGTTCGCGGTGCGACGGACTTCAAGCGCAACCTTCGCGCCATGGGCGGCGGGCTCGCCGGCGCGACGATCCTCACCCTGATCCTCTTCGTGCTCATCGACAAGACGATGGGCTGGGATTTCTACAACGCCGCCAACGCCGCGTACTGGGGATACGGCGTGGACGAAGCGCCACTCTCGGCGTGGCCGTATCCGGCGATGATGGCCGGTTGGCTGATCGACAGCGGGTTCGTTCAGTTCCTCCTGCTCGCCGGCATGTCGGCGTGGTTCATCGGCTATGTCGGAAACCTGTTCCTGTCATCGAGCCGGGTTGTGTTCGCGGCCGCGTTCGACCGCGTGCTTCCGGCGTGGGGCGCGAAGGTGTCCGAGCGATTCCACGCCCCGACCGGCGCCCTGGTCCTGACCTGCGTGCCCGCGATCGGGGTTGCGGCGCTGTACGCGTACTGGGGCGACTTCGCGACCTACACCCTCGACGCCACGCTCGTCGTCGCCGTCATGTACCTGGGCACGACGATCGCCGCCGGCCTGCTTCCGTGGCGCGCGAAGCGCCTGTATGAGGCCTCGCCCCTCGCGCGCTGGAAGGTCGGCCCGGTGCCGATGGTCACCCTCGCCGCAGCCGTCTTCTCCGGGTTCCTCATCTTCAACCTGATCCTCTGGTTCAAGGACGACGTGTACGGCGTGAACAACACGAAGTCGTTGATCTACCTCGCCGTCCTCTATGGCCTGGCGATCGCCATCTATGTCATCTCGCGGCTGGTGCACCGCAACCGTGGCGTATCGCTGTCCAAGGTCCAGAGCGAGATTCCCGTCGAGTGAACGACTGTCAGGAAATGCACAAGGAGAGATCGTGACGATTGACGATATGACCGATGAGATCGAGACCGCGCTGCGCGAGAACACGACGCTGCCGCCCCACTGGTACACCGACCAGGACATCCTGACGCTCGAGAAGGATGCGGTCTTCGGACGCAGCTGGCAGTTCGCGTGCCATATCGACAAGCTGGCCGACCCGGGCGACCAGTTTCCCGTGCGGTGCGGCGACATCCCGATCGTCGTCGTTCGCGACAAGGCGCGTGAGCTCCGTGCGTACGTCAACGTCTGCCGCCATCGAGGGCACGAGGTGGTCCTCGAGCCGTGCAACCGGGGCACGATGCAGTGCCGCTACCACGGATGGACCTTCGGGCTCGACGGTGCGCTGCGCGCCGCTCCGCGCGAGCGCCGCGAGGACGAGTTCGATCGCAGCGCGTTCCCGCTGTTCCCTGCCGCCGTCGAGACGTGGGGCCCGCTCGTGTTCGTCAACCCCGACCCGTCGGCGCCGTCGCTGCACTCGACGCTCGGGACGCTGGAGCAGGTCGCGCTCGAGAACCGCCTCGACCTATCGGGCATGGTGATGCGCGACGACCGCCGGTACAACGTTCGCGGCAACTGGAAGATCGCGCTCGACAACATGCTCGAGTGTTACCACTGCCCGACGGGGCATCCGGGCTTCAACGAGTACTACGACGTCGATCCGGCGACCTACATCATCCAGTTGCACGGGTCGTGCTCCTACCAGCGCGGCAACCTGCGCGAGAAGCCGGAGGCACAGGCGCACAAGACGGACTGGGGCGACTTCGAGCTCTACTTCGTCTGGCCGAACACGATCATCATCCCGGGCCCGGTGCAGTGCATCGTCATGCCGATGATCCCGGTCGCGCCGGACCGGACGATCCTCGCCCCGCAGACGTACTTCAAGCGAGACGTCCCGCAGGACGCACTCCAGGGCTACATCGACTACTACGACGAGATCTGGTCCGAGGACGTCGAGCTCATCGAGTCCGTCCAGCGCGGCCAGGCCTCGCACAGGCTGCCGTGGGGGCCGATCTTCCGCGACAGCGAGAAACTCCTCCAGCACGTGCAGGGGCTCCTGCTCGAGAGCCTGCGCCAGGGCCCGTTCGACGCTCGGGCAGCGGCGATGGCCGGCGTGGGCGCGAGGTAAGTGCTCGTGGCGACCCGCGCCGGCACCGCGGCGCCTTCGCGCGCCGCGGACAGGACCGCGCCACGCCGGTTGCACGATGACTGCCTCGTCATCGACGGGCTGCAGATCGCGCGCTGGGAGCCGTCCGTGTTCAGGGACATGTGGGCAGCGGGACTCACCGCCGCCACGTGCACGTGCTCGGTGTGGGAGGGCTTCCGGGGCACGATGACGAACATCGCGGCCTTCCAGCGGTGGTTCCTCACGCTCGAGGGCGTCATCCGGCCGGTCCGCACGGTCGAGGACATTCACGCCGCCAAGGCCGAGGGCCGTGTCGGGATCGTCCTCGGCTTCCAGAACCTCCACAGCATCGAGGACCGCCTCGAGTACCTCGCGCTGTTCAAGGCGCTCGGGGTCGGAGTGGCCCAGCTGACGTACAACACCCAGAACCTCCTGGGGGCCGGCTGCTACGAGTCGCACGACGGTGGCCTGACCGACTTCGGGCGCGACGCCGTGGCCGAGATGAACCGGGTCGGCATCGTCGTCGACCTCTCCCACGTTGGTGCCACGACCGCTCGTGCGGCGACCGAGGCGTCCACCCGCCCCGTCGTCTACTCACACACCGCGCCCGCCGCGCTCCATGCCCACCCGCGCAACAAGAGTGACGAGGACATGCGGCGCGTCGCCGAGGGCGGTGGCCTGGTCGGCGTCACGCTCTTTCCGGCGTTCCTGCGCGCGGGCAACCGCGCGACCGTCGCCGACTACGTCGAGGCGGTCGAGCACGTCGTGAACGTGGTCGGCGAGGACAACGCCGCGATCGGGACCGACTTCATCGACGGCCATGACACGGGCTACCTGTCGTGGCTCAACCACGACAAGGGTGACGGCCGGCCGATCGGCGACCCCGGCCTCGTGGATGCCCTTATCAACGTCCGCATGCCGCGCGGGATCGAGCGGATCGGCGCCTGGCCGAACATCACGGCCGCGATGGTCGAGCGCGGATGGCGCGAAGAGCGCATCCGCAAGGTGCTGGGCGACAACTGGCTGAGGCTCTTTGCAGACGTGTGGCCATCGGCGCCCCAGCGCCCTCATGGCCGGTCCACCCCGGAACCGGAAGGCAGAACGAGCAACGATGGCTGAGCAGGTGCGTAGCGATGGGCCCGCCGGCGATGCTCGGGCACGGGTGCCCGAGCCGACCGTCGTGGCGCTGGCGTCCGTCCCGGTGACCCCCGCGGACTCGTGGCCAGAGCGCCTGGACGTGGCGAACATGATCACCCGCGGCCGGCACGGCTCGGAGGTGCTGCTCGGGGCGGCGTGGATGGAGCCGGGGCAGGTCTGCAATCCGTGGTCGTTCGAGGAGGACGACCCGGGCATCGAGGGCATGACGCATTACGGCCCGACGCACGAAACGTACTTCGTCATCAACGGGCGGCTGAGCCTCACCTGGAACGGCGGCCGGATCGAGGCGGGCAAGGACGACGCCGTCTACCTCGCGCCGGGCTACCGGTACGAGCTGACCTGCATCGGCGACGAGCGCGCGTACTTCCTGTGGTCGATGACGCCCCCGCCCGCGTGAGCCGTCCGGACGACTCCGGAACCACCGACCTCATGGAGACGACGTGACCCAGCTGAGCCTCTCCGACGCGCGGCGCGCGATCGACGCCGCCCTCGAGCGCGCGCGCGCGATCGATGTCGCCGTCAGCGTCGCGGTCGTCGACGCCGGCCGCGAGCCGCTCGCGTTCGCCCGGATGGACGGCGCGCTGCTCGTGAGCATCGAGACGGCCCTTGGCAAGGCCTACACCGCGCGCTCGCTGAACCGCGCGACGGGCGACATCTCGCCCGACACGCTGCCGGGCCATCCCCTCTACGGGTTGGAGGTGGCCGGCAGCCAGCCGTTCGTGACCTTCGGCGGCGGCGATGTGCTGCGTATCGGCGGCGCGGTCGTCGGCGCTGTGGGCGTCGCCGGCGGGACGATCGAGCAGGACGAGGACATTCTCGCCGCGGCGCTCGAAGCGATCTCCGACGTGGCGGCGGCGTAACCCATGTCCGGCCGGATGGAGGGTCGTTCCGTCGTCGTCACCGGCGCCGCGGCCGGCATCGGTCGCGCCGCGTCGTTGGGCTTCGCGCGAGCGGGCGCTCACGTCACGGTCGTCGACCGCAATTCGGCCGGTGGCGAGGGCACCGTCGAGGAGATCGTCGCCGCCGGTGGTGACGCGAGGTTCGCAGAGGCCGACGTCTCCTCGGCCGGGGATGTCCGCGCGATGCTCGACGAGGCCGCCGCCGTTCGCGGAGGCATCGACGTCATCGTCAACAACGCGGGCATCCAGTTCGCCGGCGACGTCGTCGACTGTGCGGAGGAGGAATGGGACGCGCTCATGGCGGTCAACGCGAAGTCCTGCTTCCTCACGGCCAAGTACGGAGTTGCCCATCTGCAGGCCCGCGGCGGCGGGGCGATCGTCAACAACGCATCGCTCGCCGGCGTGAAGGGAGCTCCCGGCCTGGGCGCATACTCCGCGTCCAAAGGCGCGATCGTCGCGTTCTCCAAGGCGCTTGCCGCCGAGGTGGCCTCCGTCGGGATCCGCGTGAACACCATCTGCCCCGGGTGGACGGACACCGCGTTCAACGCGCCGTCGATCGCGCACATGGGCGGCCAGGCGGGGCTCGAGGCCTTCGTCCGTGCGACCGTGCCGCTCGGCCGGCTCGGTGCGCCCGAGGAAATCGCCGCCGCGATGGTCTTCCTCGCGTCCGACGACGCCTCGTATATGACGGGGCAGGTGATCGTGGTCGACGGCGGGATCAACTGACATGCCTCGCCCGGCGACTTCTCCACCGCCCGGATCACCCGCACGGCTCGGGCTGGCCGCTGGCCGACCCGCTCGCCGAGGCGCAGCGCGTCGCGGAGGCGGTGCGCGTCCAGGGTCTGGCTCTCCGATTCGCCGGCGGCGTCGGCGTCGCGCTCGCGTGCCCGAGCGCCCGCCGCGCGCCGCTGGCTCGCACGTACGGCGATCTCGACCTGGCGGGACGCAGCCGCGACCACCGGCACATCGTCGAGCTGTTCACCTCGCTCGACTACGCCGAGGACCGGGAGTTCAACGCCCTCAACTCGAGCCGCCGCCTGCTCCTGCACGACGAGCGCAACGGCCGCGACGTCGATGTCTTTCTCGACGAGGCGGAGCTGTGCCACAAGATCGACCTGCGCGACCGCGTGGCGGGGCCGGGCGCGGCGCTCGCGCCGGCCGACCTGCTCCTGCTCAAGCTGCAGGTCTACGAGACGACGCACAAGGATCTCACCGACATACTGGCCATCCTCGTCGACCATCCGCTGCAGCCTGGCGGCGAGCACGGGGTGGACGTCACCTACCTCGCCGGGCTTGCGGCCCGCGACTGGGGGTTGTGGCGGACGACCACGATGGTCGCGCGGCGGGCCGCGGCGTTCGCCGCCGAGTTGGAGGGCTTCGAGCACGCGCAGGTCGTCAGGGAGCGCGTCGGCGAGTTCATCGACGCGCTCGACGCGGCCCCCAAGTCGCATGCGTGGCGGTTCCGGCACCGGCTGGGCGACAAGGTCCGGTGGTACGAGATCCCCGAGGAGAAGGGTTGACCCGCCGTGTCGCCGTCATCGGCGCCGGACCCTCTGGGTTCTATGCCACCGAGATCCTCCTCCGAGCGGGTGTGGAGGTGGATCTGTACGACGCGCTGCCGACCCCGTTCGGGCTCGTTCGATCGGGCGTCGCGCCGGATCACCCGAAGATCAAGAGCGTCACGCGCGTCTACGAGAAGACCGCCGGACATTCAGGATTCCGCTTCTATGGCGGCGTCACGCTCGGCGAGGACGTATCGCGCGGCGAGCTCGTGGAGCGCTACGACGCGGTGCTCTACGCCGTCGGCGCCGCGGACGGCCGGCGTCTGGGGATCCCGGGTGAGGACCTGCCGGGCTCGCACTCGGCCACCGAGTTCGTCGGCTGGTACAACGGCCACCCCAACTTCGCCGACCGCGAGTTCGATCTGACGAGCCCCCGCGCGGTGATCATCGGCCACGGCAACGTGGCGGTCGACGTCGCACGCATGCTGGTCCTCGATCCCGCCGATCTCGCCGTGACCGACGCGGCCGACCACGCGGTGGCGGCGCTCGTCGCGGCGGGCGTGCAAGAGGTCATCGTCCTTGGGCGCCGCGGTCCTGCACAGAGCGCGTTCACCAACCCGGAGCTGCGCGAACTGGGCGAGCTGACACGGGCCTATGTCGCGGTTGAAGCCGAACAGCTCGAGCTGGACGAGCACAGTGAGCGGTGGCTCTGGTCCGACGCGGCTGACGCGACGGCGCGCCGGAACGTCGAGATCCTGCGGGAGTACGCGGGCCGATCCGCCGATGGGCGTACGCGCCGCATCGAGCTGCGCTTTCTCCGCTCGCCCATCGAGTTGATCGCGGGAGCGGACGGCCGCGTCGCCGCGGTGCGGACCTCGATCAACCGCATCGAAGCCGACGAGCGCGGGCAGCCGCGGGCCGTCGCGACCGGTGAGGAGGAGCTCATCGAGTGCGGTCTCGTCCTGCGGTCGGTCGGCTACCGTGGCCGGCGACTGCCGGGCGTGCCGTTCGATGAGCGCCGCGGGCTCATCAGCAACGTCGACGGACGCGTGACGGCCGAGGGCGGAGATGTGCTCGCCGGCGAGTACGCCGTCGGCTGGATCAAGCGCGGGCCGAGCGGCGTCATCGGGACCAACAAGCGCTGCGCCGCCGAGACGGTCGCTCATCTGCTCGAGGACCTGGACGCCGGGCGCTGTGCGCCCGGCGCGGCGGTCGGCGGCGACGAGGTCGACCGCTGGCTCCGCGAGCGCGTGGCGGGCCTCGTGGTGTGGAACGGGTGGGCGGCGATCGACGCACACGAACGCGCTGCGGGTGCACCGCAGGGCCGGCCGCGGAGAAAAGTCGTTCGCGTCCCCGACATGCACGCGATCGCCCGAGACGAGAGCCCTGCGCTCGTCCGGACACGCTGACGGCATGGCAGCATCCGCACCGATCACCCAGCCGATGGCGGACCTGCGCCGGCGCGTTCTCGCCGAGCTCGAACGGTGTGCCGTCGGTCGCGACAACCCGGCCCACCGCCGCCTCGCCGCGGGGCAGCTGACGGTCGCCGAGCGGAAGCTCTGGGCCAAGGAGCAATGGCACTGGCACCGCGCGTTTCCCGCCGTACTCGCCATCCTCGCCGCGCAGTGCCCATCCCCGGAGCTGCGATCCACGCTGCTGCGGCGTGCGGCGCTCGAGGATGGCGCGATGCCCGCCGAGAGCCCGGGACGCTGCGCCGAGTGGGAGCGTGTGAGCGAGGCGTTCGGCGTCGGGCGCGACCAGCTCGTTGCGTCACAGCCGGGGCCCGAGACCGAGACGATGATCACTGTACAGCGCGCGGTCGCGGCCCGGCCCTTCCATGAGGGCTGGGTCGGGATCATGGTCGGCGTGGACGGGGAGACGCAGATGCATAACGTCGCCCGCCGGGAAGCGATGCGCGGCCACTACGGTGTGCCCGACGAGGCGCTCAGGTACGTCCCGGTGCCAGCCGCCAATCCCATGATCGAGGCGCTCGACCCCGTCGAGCCGTACCTGGACGGAAGCTCCGACGGCGCGTGCGAGGCCCTCCGGCTCGTCCTCCACGCCCGCTGGAACTACTTCAACGCAATCGGCCGCGGCGACAGAACCTGTTAGCTGCTCCGAACGCGACCCCTCCGCGGAGGGTCGACCCGGGGGCGCGCGTCGGAGATCCATTTCCCTTGAAGCGTCGGCGCCCCGCGCGGTCTCTGCTCTCACTCGAGAGCACGACCCGGGTCTCGCGGTGCGCGGACCGGCGCGCAGGGCGGCTTCGACGGCCCAACGCCTCGCGGAGCGTCATCAGGCGCTCACCGTCGGCAGGTGTGCCGCGGGTCGAGACGAGTGGGCGGAGCCTGAACGACGGATGCGGATTCCCGTCCGCGCCGTTCCTGAGGGGTACGGGGGTCGTTGCGTGCGCGGCCAAGGCAGTGGGCGACCTGCGTCGACCACGGGATCGCGGCCGTTCCTCCTGGTTGCCCGTCGCGGGGCGCCGGCGAGGATCGTGTTGAGGCGGTCGGCCGCGTCGGCGGGGGTGAGGTAGGAGGCGTCGGGCTTGGGGCCGTTGGCGGCGCGCCAGACGATCGCGCCGCGAGCGGTGCGCCTGCCGCTGTCCTTGACCCAGGCGGGTCCGAGAACCTTCTGATGGCGGCCGGTCGCGTCGCGCCAGAGCGCGTGCCAGCGCTTGCCGCCGCCTCGCTCCACGACGCTGCAGGTCCCCGGAGCGGCCTGACCTCGCCGGCCATCACGCGACCGACCTCCACAACCACGGTTGGTGGTGTCTTCCACGTTGTGTTGCCCAAATCGCCTCAGACAACCCGAGATAAGGGTCCTCAGGACATGGGATGTCCCCGTAGTTATGCGGGTTCGCGGTCTCGCGGGCGTGCTTTGCAAGCAGGAGGTCACCGGTTCGATCCCGGTTGGCTCCATCCGTACGCGGCCGCGCCAGGCTCGCCGCCGACACGAGGCGCCGCGCTTATTCGATCGTTAAGTCGATGGATGTAGCGTCGCGCCCCTGAGGGGGGCAGGGACATCGTTCGGGGCGTACGTCGTGCGGCGCCTCGCCGCCGTGTCCTTCGTCGTGCTGGTCACGCCGTCGCTGACCTACCTGCTCTTCGGCTCCCTGCGTGAGGGCGTGTCGGTCACCGACCAGGCCTCGCAGTTGCCGGGCTACCTGTCGGACACGTTCCTGCATCTGGACTTCGGCTACTCCCCGAAGTTCCAGAAGCCGCGCGGTCAGGTCCTGCTCGACACGATGCCCGTCGACATCGCGCTGCTCATCGGCTCACTCGTCTGCGGCGTGGCCATCGGTCTCGCGGCCGGCCTCGTCGGCGGGGCGCGCCGTCGCAGCGCCGCCGACCGGGCGCTGGCCGTGGGCAGCGCCATCGGGATGAGCATGCCCGTGTACTGGTTCAGCTCGATCGTGCTCGTGCTGTTCGCCCCGCAGTCGGGCTACCTGCTCCAGATCCCGTTCCTGTCCTGGTACGGCGGCTACGTCCCCTTCGCCGACAGTCCGCTGCGCTGGCTGCAGTCGCTGTGGGTTCCGTGGCTCGTCCTGGCTGCGCCGCTGGCGGCGATGGTCTACCGGATGACCCGCGCCTCGCTGGCAGAGGTCGTGAGCGAGGACTTCGTACGCACGGCGCGCGCCAAGGGCGTGCGCGAGCGGATCGTCCTGCGCCGCCACGCGCTGCGCGCCGCGCTGTCGCCGGTCATCGGACTGGTGTCGGTCAACGTCGCGCTGCTGGTCACGAACGTCATCGTCATCGAGCGCGCGTTCAACCTGCCCGGCTTCTTCCGCGTGGCCGACATCGGCCAGTTCGGGGGCCTGGGCGACTACGGCGCCCGGCTGACGGAGCCCCCGATCTCGCTCGAGGACGTCCAGGCGCTGATCGTCGAGGCGTCGCTGCTCATCGCGCTGACGATGTTCCTGGCCGACGTGCTTCGCGCCAAGCTCGACCCGCGGGCGCGGATGTAATTGCTCGGCTTGGGCCAGGATGTCGCCGCGAGGGTGTTCAGCCGGGCCGACCGCCAGCGCTATCGCGAGTGCCGCCGGTCACGCTGATCAGGGCAACGATGGCAGGGGCGGCCAGCGGCCGTAGGTTCCTCCTCAGCTGAGTCACTGCTGCATCCTTGGATCGTGCGTCGCGTCGGCGTACATGGCAGGGCAACCGTGATCGACGGCTTCGGGGCGCAGTTCGTAGTGCCAGGCTTCGTTGCCGTAGATCTGGCACAGCCTGTACTCGTCGCCGTGCTCGGACAGCCACGCCGCGGCAACGGAGGGCCCGATGTCGACCGCGTCCCCCGAGACGTGAGCAGACGTGTCGGGGGTGGCGACCCATCGGGCAGCTTCCTGCTCCGAGCCGTACTTCGAGACCGCCTCCTGGAGGAGGTGTTCCTGGTACTCCGGGGAACGCCAGCCGCTGTCGACATGGAGCTCGACGCCGTCGTCTGCGGCATCGGTTGCAGCTCGGCGCAGGGCACCGAGGAGGGCTGGATCGAGGTTGGCGACACCCGGAACCTCGTCATCGAAGACCGTCGTGCCGTCGGGGACGGCACCGTCGGCCTCGCCGAGCGCACCAGGGCGCACGCCGCGAGGGACGCCGATGGGCGTTGCGGGCGTCGAGGACGAGGACGCCGTCGACGGCGAGGACCCCGGCAACTGGTCGCCGAGGGCCGCGGGGATCGCCGCGATGACGACGAGGAGGCCGGCGACACGGATCCTGCGAATCCGGAGCCGACGGGTCGTTGTTCGTGCTGGTTCGCCGTAGGTCACGCCTCCAGCCAACCCCGCGTGGCGTTGCCAGCACGTAAGGGGTTTTCGATACGCCGACGATATGCGCCGGCCCTAGCATCCGAGCATGCGCGTGTTGCTCGTCGAGGACGAGCCGTACCTGGCCGACGCCATCCGCGATGGCCTACGCCTGGAGGCGATCGCGGCAGACATCGCGGGTGACGGCGACACCGCCCTCGAGCTGCTGAGCGTCAACGCCTACGACATCGCCGTCCTCGACCGGGACATCCCCGGACCCAGCGGTGACGCCATCGCCGAGCGCATCGTCGCCTCCGGCAGCGGCATGCCGATCCTCATGCTCACCGCCGCCGACCGTCTCGACGACAAGGCCTCCGGGTTCGGGCTCGGCGCCGACGACTACCTCACGAAGCCGTTCGAGCTCGGAGAGCTCGTGCTCCGTCTCCGAGCGCTCGACCGCAGGCGTGCACACCACAGGCCGCCTGTGCGAGAGATCGCAGGTCTGCGGCTGGACCCGTTCCGCCGCGAGGTCTACCGCGACGGCCGCTACGTCGCCCTGACCCGGAAGCAGTTCGCGGTGCTCGAGGTCCTCGTCGTTGCCGAAGGCGGTGTCGTCAGTGCCGAGGAGCTCCTGGAACGGGCGTGGGACGAGAACGCAGACCCGTTCACAAACGCCGTGCGCATCACGGTCTCGGCACTGCGCAAACGCCTCGGCGAACCCTGGATCATCGCCACCGTGGCCGGCGCCGGGTACCGCATCGACACGCAACCAGACACCGAGCGTGACCGAGGGGACCGTGGATAGAGCCCCTGGGTTGAGCGTCCGCCTCAAGCTCACCCTCAGCTACGCCGGCTTCCTGATGCTCGCAGGAGCCCTGCTGCTCGCGGTCGTGTGGGTGTTCCTGCTGCGTTACGTACCCGACCGTGTGGTCCTCGTAGGGCCCGGCGCCCCCGGCCCCTTCATTCCCGACCGCTCCGACCTCCTGGACGCTTTCGCTCCGAAGGCAGCCATCGCACTGGCGTTCCTGCTGGTGTTCGGTCTCCTGGGAGGATGGATGCTCGCCGGCCAGATGCTCACGCCTCTGACTCGCATCACCGATGCCGCACGCATGGCCGCGAGCGGATCGCTCTCCCACCGAATCCGGCTACATGGCCGCAGAGACGAGTTCCGCGAGCTCGCCGACGCCTTCGACGCCATGCTCGCGCGGCTCGAAGCACAGGTCGCCGAACAGCAGCGATTCGCAGCCAACGCCTCCCACGAACTGCGCACCCCGCTGGCAGTCACGCAGACGCTGCTCGACGTGGCCCGCAAGGATCCGAACCGCGACAACGGCGAGCTGGTCGACCGCCTCCACGCGGTCAACACCCGAGCGATCGATCTCACCGAAGCACTGCTCCTGCTCACCCGCGCCGACCAGCGGTCCTTCGTCCGAGAGCACGCCGACCTCTCCCTCATTGCCGAAGAAGCCACCGAGACGCTCCTCCCCCTCGCAGAACGACGCGGCGCCACCATCGAGACCTCCGGCGACGCGACCCCCACCGTCGGCTCACCCGCCCTCCTGCTGCAGATGGCCACGAACCTCGTGCACAACGCGATCGTCCACAACCTGCCCGAACAGGGCACCGTGTGGGTGAGGACCAGCGTTCACCCCGAGAATGTGGTTCTCACTGTCGAGAACACCGGCGAGAAGCTCACCCCACAGCTGGTTGCCACGCTTGCCGAGCCGTTTCAGCGCGGCAGCAAACGCATACGCACCGACCACGCAGGCGTCGGCCTCGGCCTGGCGATCGTCAAGCGCATCACCCAAGCACACGACGGAACCCTCACCCTCACCCCCCGCGACGCTGGCGGGCTCTGCGTCACGGTGCAACTACCCGTCGCGCCACCGCACACTGGCAGATGACCAAGGGCAAGGGATACTTCTTCGGACGGGCCATGACGACGGAGCATCCCCTTGCGCGGCGCTACGCGCGCGCTGCAACAGTCGTCGTGCGGTCGCCGACCATGTTAGTGAGAGAGCGAGAACAGGAACCATGAGTGACCTCAATCGGTCGGTTGTGGTAAGGACCGTGGCCTGACGTTAGATTGGCAGTGAGAAAAAGTCATCGTCCCATCGGGATGAACCTGGGTTGAGCGAACGGCGCTCAGGTCGTAGGAGAAGGTTGCGCCGTCCTGGACCACACAAAAAGGCCGGTCACATGAAACCGGTCCACGCGTCAGCGCCGAGGCCGGTGCGCGAGCTGCGCGCATGCTGAAGCGGGACTGCGTGGGCGGTGGTCGCCGGCGTCGTGGCTCTCTCACTCGCGAAGAGAGCTGTCATTGCTCAGCCCCCTCCCCAGCGGGACCGAGGAGTGAGCGCCGCGGCGCCTGACTCAGCTCCGGCACGACGCGCCAAGCGTCCACGCGTTCGTCGTTCTGCTTCATCATCGTGATGAAGGCAACGACGACAGCTTGGTCGTGACCAGCCGACCCGCGCGGCGCGACCGCGATCGACCAACGCCAGCCGTGCTCTTCTCCGAACTCGTCAGGGCATCGTGCGGGTCATCGCCCGCTGTGGTCAACCGTCTCGAAACTCGGCGCCGCCCGCCGCATCGGCAGCGCCCGGTTCGCCGTCCGCTTTCGACTGCTCGGGTCCGTGTCGTCCATCGCTCGCGCCGCCCCGCTCTCGGGAGCCCTGCGACGCCTGCTGCTGTCCCGGCCCGCGCGCTCGTCCCGCGTCGGCCGCGGCACCTTCCATCGGGGGCCGCTTGCGGCGGGCGTGGGCGTCATGCCAATTGGCGTAGCGGGACGCCAGTGGGGCCGCGCTGAACCCATGGGCGAATACCGACAGGCCGACGGTCAGGTAGATGGCGAGCAGGATCAGGTGCTCGTGAGGGAGCTGTGACTCCTCGATCAGGATCACTGCGAAGACGATCGATGCGAGCCCACGGGGTCCGAACCAGCCGAGAAAGCCGAGCGTCGGCGGACGGGCGTGCGATCCCACCATCGCGAGCGCGACCGGGAGCATCCGCACCACCGTGAGGCTGAGGACGGCGTAGAGGACGAGGCTCCAGCTCAGGTCTCCGAGGGCGGGCCCGAGCAGGATCGCCCCGAAGAACAGGAGCGTGACGCTGCTCAGGATGTCGCCGACCTCCTCGCTGAGCCGGTTCAGCTCGTGCGGATCGCGGCGGAGCGCGGCGCGGAAGACCATGCCGCCCACGAACGCCGCGATGAACCCCGACCCGCCGAGGCCGCTCGCGATGCCGTACGCCAGGGCGGCGCCGGCGGCCGGGATCACCTGGCGCCACGGGCCGTCGATCAGATCCCTGCGGCCGGCGTAGATGAAGATCGCCGCGACCAGGAGCCCCGCGGCCACTCCGCCGAGCGCCCCGTAGCCGATCTCCTCGAGCAGCAGCGTACCGGCGCTGCGCCCGTCCGAGATCTCTGATTCGACGTCCGCGGCGGCGACCGCGGCGAACAGCAGCGGTACGCAGATCCCGTCGTTCAGCCCGCTCTCGACGTTCAGGCCCTGGCGGATCCGAGTCGGCACGCGCGGCTCGGTCACGACCGCCTGCCCGAGCGCGGCGTCGGTCGGCGCAAGGATGACCCCCAGGATCAGCGCCTCGCCAAGCGTCAACTGATCGAAGATCACCGCGGCGCCCAGGGCTCCGAGGCCGATGGTGAGGGGCAGGCCGATGCCCAGCAGGCGCAGCGGGACGCCGACGTCGGGGCGGAGCTGGCGAAGGTCGATGCGCGAAGCATCCGCGAACAGCACCAGGGCCAGAGTCGCCTCGGCCAGGGTGCGTACCGCCGAGCTGCTGCTCTCGAGGTCGATTCCATCCAGCGCGTGCGGGCCCAGGATCAGGCCGGCGGCCACGAACAGCATCGGCGGCGTCACCGGCGTGCCCGAGAGCCGGCTCGAGATCGCCGCGACGCCCAGCAGCGCGAGCGCCACGATGGCGAGTGCCCATTCCATCAGCAGACTCCGGTCATTCGCGGGTGGATCGGCCGTTCTCGGTCATCGCGTCAGCGGGCGGTCGGAGGCCGGATTCGGCCGCGACGCGGCGGGACGCGACGGCGTCCCGCGTTGCGCTCGAAGAGCTTGCGCTGCTTTCGCGTGCCGTGCCGAGCCACCAGTGCGGCGATCTCGTCCACCTCGATGCGGGAGTACCACGTGTCGAGATTGGACATCCCGGCCAGGCCATTGATCGCCTCACGGTAGGAGCGTGTCGCTGCCCGATTGATCGACCGCCGCTGCTTCGCGTCGAAGCCCCGATCCCGCCCGGCCACGGCAAAGCTGGCCACCAGCCGTTTCACGTCCCACCCGACGGTCCCGGGAGCGTCTCGTCGAAGTCGTTGATGCCGAACACCAGCCGCCGATCGGGCGCAGCGAACCCCCGAAGTTGGACAGATGCGCATCGCCGCAGAGCTGCACCTCCAGCCCTGACTGAGGGGCACTTGCCAGGTCGGCCGCCATCGGATAGGCCGCACCGCGGAAGAAGGTGAATGGCGACACCCGCTCCCTGGCGAGCTCGCTGTGCTCATTTGGGATGTACTCGATAGTCGCCACGCCATTCGCTCCCTTCGATGCCGACGCAGATCGCGGTGTCCGCGACGCGTGCGGTCGTTCGATCGGAAGTCATCACACCGCGCCTCCCGCCCGGCGTCATCGCCCTGTTGGCATGAACCCGGCCAAATCGTGCTCGTCCGGCAGCGCCGAGCCCGATCGGGGGCGCCAGTACCCCACGAAGCCAGGGTGCGGGCCCATTGCCCCGGCCGCTCAGCCCTCTGTACGTTCTTCGCATCTCCGACGCGGGGCGCCCACTGGGAATCGTGAACCCATTCCGGAGCATCCTCCCGCCGACGCGAGCTCGTTCGCGAAGACTCGCCAAATCGGTGCCGCCGTTCGAGCTGGTGGAGTCGAAGTTGCGCGTGCCTCGGCGGCGCAGCGATGCCGTGCAGCGCAGGGCACTCGTCGGGGAGCTGGAGGACGCGTCGGCCGCGAGGCCGGTCGTGTTCCTGTTCGCCGGCCCCGGTTGGGGGAAGACGACGCTGCTGCATTGGAGCTCGCAGTCGCCGCGGCCCTTCGCGTGGGTATCGGTCGACGAGAACGACAACGATCCGGTCGTCCTGCTGACGTATGCCGCGGCCGCGCTCGACCGCGCCCGTGATCTCGCGCTGCTCTAGGAATGCCGGTGCCCGCCCGGCTCATGCCATCGGGGTGATGACGACGCGCCGCCTGTGCGGTCTACTTGGCGGTGCCCGCGGACGCGGTCCGCAGAGCGCCACGTGGGGCATTGAGGCAGAACAATGGCCGAATACAAGGAGAATCTCCGCAGGCTCGCGCTGAATGACGAGCGGTTCGTGGGGTCGGTGCTCGGGATGGGGCGCGACACCGTCGAGGTCTCGCAGTTGGACCAGAAGACGCACGCCCTCGTTCGGTTGGCGGCGTCGCTGGCGATGGACGCGGCGTTGAGCTCCTACCAGTCGACGGTCGAGATGGCCCTTGCAGCCGGCGCCAGCGTCGATGAGATCGTCGGGACCCTGATCGCGGTCGCCCCCACCGTGGGCCTGACACGCGCCGTATCCGCTGCGCCCGAGCTGGCACCTGGCGCTGGGCTACGACGTCGACGCAGCGTTCGAGACGCCCAACCCGGACGTCGAGTGAGTCCGACACGCCCGCACCGCCGTGGCCCAGCCGGCCGCCGACCGACGGCACTCCGCAGAAGGCCCCGCGCGCGGCGGAGCATGGATTTCATGCCATTGGGGCGATGTCGCGCGGCGACCGGGACGAAACGATGAGCCAGACAGAGTCCACGTACCGAATGCGCGCGCCGTGTCGACTCGGCTCGACCCACACGAGCAGGCCGCGCGAAAGGAGAGCTCCATGAGGCGGCGCCTGGCCGCGATCACCGCCCTGGGGGCGGGAGCGGCGACGATCATCGCCTCCGTCGCGATCGCCGTGAGTGAGTTTCCGCGCGGCTTGGGCCTGCTGGGCTGCGTGGCAATCGCCGGCTCCTGCGCCTGGTACGGCGCGCTCCGGCGGGGAATCGCCCGTGTTGCGGGCTTCAGCGTCGCCGGTCTTGCGCTCGCCGGCGCGGTGGCGCTGCTGCTCGCGGGTGGGGCGCCGTTCGGCGATCTGCTGGTGGTCGGGGGCCTCCTGGTGACGCTGGCAGCGGCCCGGGCCACACTTGCCGCGCACGTGGACCTGCCGAGCGCTTCGGCGCCGCGCCGGCCGGTGCTGTTCTTCAACCCGCGTTCGGGCGGCGGCAAGGCCGAGCGGTTCTCGCTCGTCACAGAGGCGCGCGCGCGCGGTATCGAGCCGATCGAGCTCAAGCCCGGCGACGACCTCGAGGCGCTCGTCCGTGGCGCTGTGCAGCGCGGCGCCGATGCGGTCGCCATGGCCGGGGGCGACGGATCCCAAGCCGTCGTCGCGACGGTCGCCGCCGAGCTCGGGCTGCCGTATGCATGCGTGCCCGCCGGCACTCGCAACCACTTCGCACTCGACCTCGGCGTCGACCGCGACGATGTCGTCGGCGCGCTCGACGCGTTCGTGGACGGGGGCGAGCGAAGGGTCGACCTCGCCGAGGTGAACGGGCGCGTCTTCGTCAACAACGTCTCGCTCGGTCTCTATGCCGAAGCGGTCCAGCGCGACGACTATCGTGACGCGAAGCTGCGGACGCTGCTCGACACCGTGCCGGACGTGCTCGGCCCGGACCGCGGGGACCTCGACCTGCGCTGGAGCGGACCGGGCGGGCACGCGCACCATTCCGGTGCGGCGGTGCTCGTGTCCAACAACCGCTACCGACTCGGCCGAGCGGTCGGATCGGGCACCCGCCCGCGCATCGACGACGGACTGCTCGGGATGACCGTCGTCGGGGCACCCTCCGGACGCGGGGAGGGCGGCAAGCGGCTGCAGCGCCCGTGGCGCGAGTGGTCCGCGCCGACGTTCGCCGTGGACGCGGACCGGCCTGTCCCCGCCGGCATCGACGGTGAGGCGCTCGTGCTCGACCCACCGCTGAACTTTCGCATCCGCCCAGGAGTCCTTCGCGTGCGTGTCGCACGCAAGCACCCGGGCGCCTCGCCGTCGGCGGCGATTCCCGAGGGAATGTGGGCCGGAGTGCTCGCGCTCGCGCGAATCGCCCGCGGCGTGCCGCCCGACCCGCGCCATCACGATCAAGGAGCCCCGAATGGACCTGATGGAGATCACTGAGAAGGCAAGGATGAGCCGCGAGGAGGCCGCCGCTCGGCTGCACGCTCTCGCCGACGCGCTGGCCCGCCACAACGAGGTCGAGTTCGACCGCGGCGGCCTGCGCTTCAAGGTGCACGTGGCCGATGAGGTTGACTTCAAGCTCGAGATCGAGATCGATGAGGACGAGCGCGAGCTCGAGGTCGAGCTCAAGTGGTGACCTCAGAGCCGAAGTGGTGACCTCAGCGCCGGACCGAACGCGAATTCCGCGCTGAACGCCTCGGCTTCGCCCTGAACGCCTCGCCGCCGAGCTCGTCGCCGAACGCTGGTCGGGTACGGCGACGTCGTGCCGCAGGACAGCGTTGGGCGTGCCATCGCCTCGCTGCTCCTGCTCGGGGGGCTCGCGCTGATCTCGGTCCTTACGGCGTCGATCACGAGCGGGTTCGTGGCGCGCGCACAGCGGGAGGCCCACAGCGATTCCGAAGCCGAACTCCTGGCCGAGATCCGCGAGTTGCGCGCACGGGTCGAGGAACTCGCCGAGCGCCCAGATCGGTGAGGACCGAGGCGCCGGCGCCACTCATATCGCGCGAGCGCACAGCCGCCTTGACGATTCGCCGCCTGACGGCCGTCCAAGACGTGAGCCCGATGAACTGATCCAGCGAGGTGCATTGCGGGCAAGGGCGGACTCAGCGGCGCGGGCGCGCGGCGGTCGCCCGGACGTAGCCGGCGATCACGGTCACACCGGCCAGCAGCGCCGGCGCGGCCAGCAGCGCCTCCTCGACGGGGATGCCTGCGACGTGGGCGAGCACGTCAGAGTGTGTGGTCGTAGTTGTCGTGCCAGCCGCCCCAGGCGCGACCTGACCGCACCCGCCGACCAGCTGGAACGGGCGACGCACCGGACCGACGCTGCCGGCACGCGGTATGCGGCTGCCGTAGATTCTTGCCCGGGTTGGCCGGCGCAGAGATGACAGCGCGCGAGTTCCGCGCCCTCTTCGAAGCGGTCTCGAACTGGGGCCGTTGGGACGACGGCGGGCAGCGGGGAGCGCTGAACCTTCTCACCCCGGCTCGGATCGAGGACGCCGCCCGGCTGGTCCGCAGTGGCGTCACCGTCACGCTCAGCCGCGCGCTGACGACCGAGGCGCGCATCGATGTGCCCAAGCCCGCCGACCACCACATGACGATGCTGACGGACGAGGACATCGGGTCCGGGTCCGTGCGTTTCGCCAAGGACTACGTCGGCCTCGACTACCACAACGAGGGGCACACCCACATCGACGCCTTCTGCCACGTGGCCTTCGAAGGCACGTTCTTCGACGGCAACCCGGAGGCGTCGGTGACCGCGCACGGCGCCGACGTGGGAGCGATCGACATCCTCAAGGACGGCCTGGTCGGTCGGGGCGTCCTGCTCGACGTGCCGCGAGCGCGCGGCGTCGCGTGGATCGAACCGGGAGAGCACGTGTTCCGTGAGGATCTGGAGGCGGCCGAGCGCCTCCAGGGCGTGAGCGTCGCGGCCGGCGACATTCTTCTGGTCCGCACGGGTCACGCGCGGCGTCTGAGCGAGCTCGACCCTTGGGATACCAGTTTGGCGAAGGCGGGTCTGCATCCCACCGCCGCAACCTTCCTGGCCGACCGCGAGGTCGCCGCGCTCGGGTCGGACGGAAACAACGACACCGTTCCGAGCACGACGGAGGGCGTCGCCTTCCCGATACACGTCTTGGCGCTCAATGCGATGGGCGTCCACCTCCTCGACTACCTCCAGTTCGAGGATCTCGTCCGCCAGTGCGACAAGGCAGAGCGCTGGGAGTTCCTGTTCGTGGCCGCCCCCCTGCGCCTCGAGCGCGGGACGGGATCGCCGCTCAACCCGATCGCGATCTTCTGACGCAGACCGCCTCCCGGGGCGGTGCCGGCCATGGAGCCGAAGAAGTGGCGCAGCGAATGAGATGGCAGGGTGCGCAGGCCGGTCCGGGCGGTGGCATCGACGAATCGTCGGCGTCGCGCGCTGCCGCCCGGACAACAGACAGGCCTGTTCAGTCGCCCACGATCAGGCCGATTCCCGCGAACGTCCCGGCGACTCCGGCCCACTGAACGCCGCGCAGGCTCTCGCGCAGAACGGCCTGGGCCAGCACGACGGTGACCAGCGGATAGAGCGAGGCGAGCACTCCCACGACGCTGAGCGTGCCGAGGGTGCTCGCCCACGCGAACAAGGCGTTGGCGGCGAGGTCGAGGGCGCCGATGAACACCAGCGGCGCGAGGTCGGTGCGGCGCAGCGGCAGGGATACGCGGCGCCCGGCCGCCCAGGCGGCGAACGACGCGACCGACACCAGGCGTGCGACGAGCAGGGCCCAGAACAGGTCGCGGTCCGCCGCGGCGTCCATCGCAACCAGGAAGCCGCCGATGCCGACCGCCGCCACGGGCGAGGAGCATGGCCACGCGCTCGAGCTCGAGATCCTCGATGACCGGCGAGTTGCCCGCGAACGAGACGCCCACGTGCGGGCTGTCGAGCGTCTGCGGCCACGTCTCGTGCGTGCAGCAGAACGTTCCGAGCTCGCTGTTGGCCTCGACGATGAGGACATCGAGCCCGGCCTTCTGGAGGTAGGCGGCGGCCGGCAGCCCGCCCGACAGCCCGCCGCCGACCACGATCACGTCATGCATCCCGATGCTCCATCAGCGCGCGCACCGCACCCTAGGCGCCGGCGGCAGGGCCGCCAATTGGGCGATCCCTCAGATCGCCTCGATGGCGCTAGAACTTCGGACGACGGCGGGCGCGGGTGTCGCTGGCGCGCCTGCGGGACCGCTAGCGGAGCGCCACGCCTTCGGCCGCGGTGACGGGATCGCCCTTGAGATGTCGTAGCGCGTGGCGCCTGGCGAGCGCCGCCGTCGTCCCGGCGCCGGCGATGGCGGTCGGCCAGCGGGCGCCGAGCGCCTGGAGGTCGTCGGCCATGTCGACCATGCGATCGGGCGCCGATGCGAAGACGACGATGAGGTCGGGGGCGACGTGCTCGGCGGCCTCCTCGATCATGGCCACGCTGGTGTCTGCGCCGAGGTATGTGATGCGCCAGCCGAGCTGATGCAGCGCGACGCCGAAGCTGATCAGGCCGAAGGTGTGCTGCTCGCCGCGAGCGCAGGCCAGCACGGCTCGCGGGCCGAGCCCGCGGTCCCAGCCGCGGGCGAAGGCGAGCAGCCGGGCGTGCAGGAAGTTCGTGGCGAAGTGCTCCTGGGCGACGGTGACGTGACCCTCGGCCCAGCGCTCGCCGACCTCGCGCAGGTAGGGCACCATGACGTCGCGCACCACGGTCAGCGGTGAGTACGTGGCGAAGAGATTCTCGAGGGCGCGCTGGGCGGAGGTCTCGTCGAAGCGATCCAGGGAGGCGTGCATCGCGTCGTGCGCCCTGGCGACCTCCGCGGGCGGGATGACGACCGATTCGCCCGGACGGATGGTGAGGCGGGTGGCGGTGACCATCTCAGCGGCCTCCGACGGGGCGAGCCCGCCCTGGATGTAGCGCTGCATGAGCCGGACGCGCTTCTCGTCGGCGGCCGAGTACAGCCGCGTCCGGCCCTCCGTGCGTCGCGGGCGCAGCAGCCCGTAGCGGCGCTCCCAAGCTCGGAGGAGGTCGGGGGTGACGCCGGTGCGCTCGCTGAGCTCGCCGATGCGCATCCAGGCGGAGGTGAGGGGAGGCATGGTAAGTCGCCCGATGTGAACGGGATCTGGACAGGCGTTCCCGAAACGCCCAGACCGGATACCTCCGAGCTACCGAGCTTCACGCTCGGCGTTTGCTCCTCAGGGCAGTAGCCCGCCCCGTCCAGACCACCGAAGCGCGGCGTCCGTTCGATGCCCGCGCTCTGCCGACGGCATTCGCCCGCCGCGCAGCCCTTTCCCTCGCCCCATCACGGAGGACCCCCTCATGCCCTACGCCGCCGTCAAGATCGGCGACAGCCTCCAGCAGGCCCTCGACAGCTTCTTCGGCTTCCTGCCGAACATCCTGGGCTTCCTGGTCATCCTGCTCGTCGGCTACATCATCGCCCGGATCGCCAAGAAGGCGATCGCCGCGATCCTGCACAAGGTGGGCGTCGACCGCGCGCTGCACGACAGCGATGCAGGCCAGTACGTCGAGCGCGTCAGCCCGGGCGCCTCGCCCGCCAACCTGATCGGCACCGTCGTCTTCTGGTTCGTCTTCCTGTTCGCGGTCTCCGCGGCCATCGGCGCGCTGAAGATCCCCGCCCTGAGCGTGTTCATCGCCCAGGTCCAGGCGTTCCTGCCGAACATCATCGTCGCCGCGATCATCTTCGTGATCGCCGCCGCGCTCGCCGGTGTGATCGGCGGCGCCGCCCACAAGCTGATGGGCGACACGCCGACCGGGAAGATCGTCCGTGCCGTGATCCCCGGGCTGATCCTGGCCATCGGGACGTTCATGGTCCTCGACCAGCTCCACATCGCGCCGCAGATCGTGACGATCACCTACGCCGCGCTGCTCGGCATGCTCGCCCTCGCCGGCGCGCTCGCCTTCGGCCTCGGCGGCCGTGAGGTCGCGGCCGACCTCCTGCGCAGCGCCTACGACAGCGGTCAGCAGAACGCCGGCCAGGTCAAGCGCGACATGCAGGCGGGCAAGCAGCGCGCCGAGCAGACGGCCGACCGGCACCAGGACCGGGTCGAGAACGGCGCCGACGCCGGCTCGCGTCCGTCCGGTACCGCGGACCGCGTCTAGCTCGAGCCACAACGGGAGCCACGGGCCACCGAGAACGGTGGCCCGGGGCCTCCGCTCCATCCGTCACCACACGCAGCTCAACGAGGAAGGGACGGCACCATGCCGACCACCGAAGAGATCAACAACTGGCGCGGCCATGACGCCCGCGGCACCAACGGCGACAAGCTCGGCAAGATCGAGGACATCTACCTCGACGAGCAGACCGGCAAGCCCGAGTGGCTGGCCATCAAGACCGGCATGTTCGGCGGCAACGTGAGCTTCGTGCCGCTCGCGAAGGCCAGCTTCGAGGCCGAGGTCATCACCGTTCCGTACGACAAGGCGACGGTCAAGGGCGCCCCGAACGCCGACCCCGACGGCCAGCTCTCCCAGCAGGAGGAGTCCGAGCTCTATCGCCACTACGGCCTGGACTACGGCGAGGTGCGCTCCGACTCCGGGCTGCCCGAGGGCGAGCGCAACGGCGGTCACGGCAACGGGTCCGACCGCTCCGGCGACCCCACCCCCGACGGCACGCAGGGAGTCGTGGGCAACGACGTCAGCGGCCGCGAGACCGACCGTGCCATGACGCGCTCCGAGGAGGAGCTGCGCGTCGGCACCACGCAGCGTGAGAGCGGGACCGCCCGGCTGCGCAAGTACGTCGTGACCGAGAACGTCACCCAGACGGTCCCGGTGCAGCGCGAGGAGGTCCGCGTCGAGCGCGAGCCGATCACGGACGCGAACGCCGACGACGCGATGGACGGCCCGGCGATCTCCGAGGAGGAGCACGAGGTCGTGCTCCATGCCGAGGAGCCCGTCGCCGAGAAGCGCGTCGTGCCCAAGGAGCGGGTGCGCATGGACAAGGACGTCGTGACCGAGGAGCAGACGGTCGCCGAGGAGGTCCGCCAGGAGCGGATCGAGACGGACGGCGACCGCAAGTAGCTCGCCGGGTGAGACGGCGCCGGGTCGCGGGATCTCTCCCCTCGCGACCCGGCCGCCGCTTCGCCGAACCGGGCAAGGCGCCCGGACCAGAACACGCCGCTCTTTCTCCGAAGGGAATCATCAGCATGTCCGACACCACCACCGGATCCGTTTCCACCCAGACCGTCGACGAGGCCCGCCGCGAGCCCGTCCAGACCGTTCGGCCCGACCGCACGCCCGACGCCAAGAACGTCCGCGGGCGCCAGCGCGAGGAGTTCGGCGGCATCTCATGGGCCGCGACCTTCTTCGGCTGGCTCTCGGCGGCCGGGCTGACCGCCATCCTCGCGGGGCTGCTCGGCGCCACCGGCGCCGCCCTCGCTCTCAACAAGGTCACGGAGGCCGGCGGCTCCGAGGTCGAGACCATCGGCATCGCGGGCGGGATCGGCCTGCTCATCGTCCTCGCCATCGCCTACTTCTGCGGGGGCTACGTCGCCGGGCGCATGGCCCGCTTCGACGGCGTCCGTCAGGGCGTCGGCGTGTGGCTCTGGGGTCTGATCGCCGCGGCCGCCGTCGCGCTTCTGGCCGCCATCGGCGGGTCGAAGTACAACGTGCTCGACTCGCTGAACCTCCCGCGCATCCCGGTCGACTCGGGCGCCCTGACGACCGGCGGGATCATCGCCCTCGTGGCGTCCCTGATCGTGACGCTGCTCGCGGCCGTGGCCGGCGCCAAGGCCGGCGAGCGCTTCCACCGCAAGGTCGACCGCGTCGGACTCGAGCGTTAGGCGCGTCGCTGCCGGGGTGGGCGGCGAGGGTGCGGGCACCCTCGCCGTCTGGTGCCGGCGCCCTTTCGCTGATGGCCAAGCCGGTCCAGGCTGCTCGGCACCGGTCGTCCACCGGAGGACCGCAACGGCAAGGAGCCGATCATGCTGCTCTGGCTGCTGCTGGGCGCGCTGTACCTCGTGCTGTTCGTCATGCTGGGCCTGACGACGTTCCGCAAGGGCCACTACGTCCTGTTCTTCGTAGGGATCGTCTTCCCACTGCTGTGGATCATCGGCGCGATGATGCGTCCCACGGATGACGCGGAGGCCGCCGCCGCGCCCTAGACGGGGCGACGCATACGACCGACGCGGACCCGGCGATTTCATCCGGTTCGGGGGATGCGCGACGTCGGGCGCGATGTTGGACTCGGGTCGCTGCGGGCTCGTCCGCCCATCTCCGAGGAAGGTCTGACCCATATGACGCACACCGAGTACTCAGCAGAGCCGACGAGGGCGGACGGGGCGATCAGTCGTGAGCTCGATGCCCTGGCCCGGGAGTACGGCAACCGGTTCCTGCTCGAGCCCGCCCCCGACGACCGGCTGCCCCAGCGTGGAATGCGCGCTGTCGACGCCATGCGCCTGCTCGGTGAGGAGCTCGTGCTCGACGGGATCCCGATGCGCAACCTGGCCACGTTCGTGACCACGTGGATGGAGCCCGAGGCGCAGCGCATCATCGCCGAGAACCTCCATCGCAACTACATCGACCACGCCGAGTACCCCCAGACCGCGGAGATCGAGCAGCGTTGCATCCGGATGCTGGCCGACCTGTACCACGCGCCCGGGGAGACGACGGGGACGCGCACCCAGGGCTCGTCGGAGGCCATCATGCTCGGCGCGCTGTCGCTGAAGTGGAAGTGGCGCGCGCGGCGCGAGGCGGCCGGCAAGGACACGTTGCAGCCGAACCTCGTGTTCGGCGGCGACGTGCACGTGGTGTGGGAGAAGTTCTGCCGCTACTTCGACGTCGAGCCACGCATCATCCCGCTCAAGCCCGACAAGTACACCATCGGCCCCGAGGACGTCGCTCCTCACGTGGACGAGAACACGATCGGCGTCGCGGCCGTGCTGGGCACGACGTTCACCGGCCACGCGGACGACATCGTCGGGATCAACGACCTCCTCGTGCAGATCAAGGAGCAGCATGGGCTCGACGTGCCCATGCACGTCGACGCGGCCAGCGGCGGCTTCGTCTGGCCGTTCCTCTACCCCCACACCGAGTGGGACTTCCGGCTCCCGCAGGTGCGCTCGATCAACGTGTCGGGCCACAAGTACGGGCTCGTGTACCCCGGGATCGGCTGGCTCGTGTTCCGCGAGAAGAGCGACCTGCCGGAGGATCTCGTGTTCTACGAGAACTACCTCGGGAAGCGCGACGCCACGTTCACGCTGAACTTCTCCACCGGCGCTTCGATGGTGCTGGCGCAGTACTACAACTTCGTCCGCTTCGGCCACGACGGCTACCGCTACGTCATGGAGACGATGCAGGCCAACGCCCGGGCGCTCTCGGAGCGCATCGCCGCGATCGGCGACTTCCGGCTCATCGGCTCCGAGAACGACGAGCAGCTTCCCCTCGTGGCCTTCCAGCTCGAAGGCGACCACAACTACGACGAGTTCGACGTCGCGTCGCAGCTGGCCGCGGAGCGTGGCTGGATGGTTCCCGCCTACACGCTCCCGCCCAACGCCGACCACGTGAAGATCATGCGGGCGCTGGTGAAGCTGACGCTCGGGCACACGCTGGCCACGACCCTGGCCGACGACATCGCCGCGGCCTGCGAGGTGCTGGCCGACAAGGGCGGCCTGCACGAGCACGACCGCAAACGCGCCAAGACCGGCACCGGGTACTGACGCCTGGCTCCATCGGAGGCGATGTGACGGCGGTCAGTCGAGGATCGCCGGGTCGAGCCGGCTGAGCGTCTCCGGATCGGCGATGACGTCCATCTCGACGATCCTTCCGTCGCGGACCGTGAACCCCGCGATCGCGAACGGCCGCCCGTCACGGAGGGTGACCGTGCCCGCTGCGCCGTTGACGAGCGCCGGCCGCACGTCGACGTCGAGGCGCGAGAAGGCGCGCGCCTGGCGGGCCACGTTGGCCGCGCCGCGGACGACGCTCGAGGAGCCGATGGCAACGGCGCCGCGGTCGGCCCTGAGGACCACGTCGGGGTCCAGCACCTCGAGCAGCGCGTCGAAGTCGCCCTCGCGCGCGGCCGCGATGAAGGCCTCGACAACCTCGCGCTGGGTGTCGAGGTCGGCGTCCGGGATCGCGCTCCCGCCCTGGACGCGGCGGCGGCCGCGGCTCGCGAGCTGACGCGCCGCGTCGGGTGAGCGGTCGATGATCTGCGCGATCTCGTCGAACGGCACCGCGAACATGTCGTGCAGGACGAACGCCAGCCGCTCGGCCGGGTTCAGCGTCTCGAGGACCACGAGCAGCGCGAGACCGACCGAGTCGGCCAGGAGCGCCTCGTGCTCGGGGTCGGTGCCGTCGGTGCGGTCGATCATGGGCTCCGGCATGCGCAGATCGAGGGGTTCCTCGCCCCGCGATCGGCGCGAGCGCAGCATGTTCAGCGAGATGCGCGCGACGACGGTCGTCAGCCATCCGCCGAGGTTCTCCACCTCGTCGGCGTCGGTCCGGCTGAGGCGCAGCCACGCCTCCTGGACGGCGTCGTCGGCCTCGCTCAGCGAGCCGAGCATGCGGTAGGCGACGGCGCGCAGCCGGGTTCGGTGCTCCTCGAACTGCTGCGCCAGGTACTCGCGCTCATCCATCGGTCACATCCGGTCGTCGCGGCGGGTCAACGCAGTAGACCCACAGAACACGAGCGGTGTGACCAAAGGAGTACACGATGCGAGTCTTCGTTGCAGGAGCGAGCGGCGCGATCGGCACCAGGCTTCCCCGGGCGCGACCGCTCGCGCTCGAACACGACGGGCCGCGCATCTTCAACGTCGTCGACGACGACCCCGCGCCGGTGCGCGACTGGCTGCCGGTGCTCGCGGATGCGCTCGGCGCCGGGCCGCCCCGCCGCTTCCCCCGTTGGCTCGCCCGGCTGGTCGCCGGCGAGGCCGCGGTCGTGATGGGGACCGAGGCGCGCGGCGCCTCGAACGCCAAGGCCAAGCGCGAGCTCGGCTGGGAGCCGCGCCACCCCAGCTGGCGGGAGGGCTTCGTGGCCGCCTACGCGTCGACCGCCCCGGCGCAGCGACGCGCGCCGGACCCGGCCGCGCGGGCGAACCGATCGCCGTCTGCACGTTCGACGTGAGCGACCAACTGGACCAGGCGGCCGCCCGCGACGCATTCGTCACCTACGACGAGCTCGGGGGGCCGGACCTGGACGCTGCGCGCTGGGCTCCGGCGCGCCTGCCGCTTCCGACGGGCGACGAGCACATCCCGCTGGACCCCGACGCGAAGCTGGCCGTCGGCGGGGGCGAGCTCCGCGTGACGATCCCGCGCTTCTCGCTCTCGCACGACCGGTTCCAGTCCGTCGACAGCGCCAAGTACCTGATGTTCTCGACGCGCCGGTTCGACCTGGCGCCGGATCGGCCGGCGACGTTCGCCGTCGACCTCGCCGTCGAGAACATCGGCGGGGAACCGGCGGACTACCGCCGCGGAATGGCGGCCTTCCACGTCTTCGACCTCGAGGTGAGCAAGCGCGTGTTCGCGGCCTGCGGCACCTCGACCCGCGCGTTCGCGCTGCACGAGCAGCTCGGCCCCGGCGGTGGCGCGCGAGGGGAGCCGTTCTACCACGTCGTCGAGTCGCCGTACGAGGACTTCGACGACGACCTCACCCGGCTTCGCGCGTGCGAGATCACGCTCGACCGGAGCAGATCGACGGCGGCCTGGCGCGTCGACGGCCGCACCGTGTACGAGGCCCACGGCACCGTCGTCCCCGAGCACGTTCGCATCGGCATCGGGATCTGGACGATGCTCCCGATCCGGAACGGTCGCAGTCGCTCGCTCGACGGGCAGGGCCTGGACGCGCGGTGGCGCCGGTTCCGTGCGCGCGGGGTCGCAGCGTGAGCCGCCGGCCGGTTCGTGGGTCGCCCGCGCGAGGCGCCCTTCGGTGTCGGCCTGACCGCGATCGCGTCAGGACGGGCGCGCGACCCCGAGCGAGCTCGCTCCGAGGACCTTCGGCGTGCCCTTCTCGTAGTAGACGTCGAGCTCGGTGATCGTGTAGCCGCCGTCCCGCAGCAGGTCGACGATCGGACGCGTGAGCTGGCAGCCGCCGAAGAGCCGCTCCTGAAGCGGCTTGAGGCGGTGCTGCCAGCGGCGCACGCCCTCGTCGGGCGCGAGGCCGTGCTCGACGAAATGGAGCGTGCCTCCCGGCTTGAGCACGCGGCGCAGCTCCTGAAGGGCGGCGGCGATGTCGGGGATCGTGCACATCGTCCACGTCGACAGAGCGGCATCGAAGCTGTCGTCCGGGAACGGGAGCGTCCCGGCATCGAGGCCGGCCCGGCGCACCGGGATGCTGGTCTCGCGCAGCCGCTTGCCGGCCAGCTTCCAGCCGAGGTCCGCCGGCTCGATGGCAGCGACCTGCGTGACGCCCGGGGGATAGAAGGGAACGTTCAGGCCGGATCCGAAGCCGACCTCGACGACGTCTCCCGTCAGCCCTTCGCAGACGCGGCGGCGCTGCGGATGCGCTTCCTTGAGGTTGCACGCGACATCGACGATGCGCGGCAGCAGTTGCTCGGTGTAGACGCCCATGTCCGGTTCGCGGTCGAGACGCTGTCGAGGACCCTAACTCAGGACCGGCGCCAGACGGCTTCGACGTCGGTCGCCGGCGTGAGAGGCGGACCAAAGCCGCGAGTCAAAGGTTGAATCGGGACACGGGATGCGGTTAGCGTCGAATGCACGGGGCGCGGCCCATCGCCGGGCGGTCCCGCGTCCCCTCCAGCCGAACGAAGGAGCGCCGGTCGGATGCCTGTCGTTCCGATGCGTGAGATCCTCGACGCGGCCTTCGTGGACCGGTATGGCGTCGCGGCGATCAACGTCGTCGACGACCTGACCCTGGAGGCCGTGCTCGCGGCGGCGACGGACCTCGAGTCGCCACTGATCGTGCAGACGTCGCTGAAGACGGTGAAGTCCATGGGCGCGCGCCAGTTCATGGCGATCTGGCGGGCACGGACCGACGAGGTCCCGGTTCCCGTGACGCTGCACCTCGATCACTGCCCGGATCGCGAGTGGATCTCGATCTGCCTGCGCGAAGGGTGGAACTCGGTGCTGTTCGACGGCTCCGAGCTCGACGTCGCCGAGAACACACGGCAGACCATGGAGGTCGTCGCCGAGGCCGACGGGTACGGCGCCCAGGTCGAGGGCGAGATCGAGAGCGTCGTCGGTGTCGAGGACGGGATCGGGACCGAGGCCGGCGGTGAGATCCACCCGGTCGAGGTCTCGGGCGAGTTCATCGCGGCGACGGGCATCTACTCGTTCGCCCCGGCGATCGGCACGGCGCATGGTCTCTACAAGTCCGAGCCGAAGCTCACCCCGGAGCGCGTCACGGAGATCGTCGAGCGCCACCCGATCCCGCAGGTGCTCCACGGCGGGACCGGGCTGAGCGAGGCACAGTTCACCGACCTCATCTCGCGCGGGTGCGCGAAGGTCAACATCTCCACGGCGCTGAAGATCGCATTCGTCGAGGCCCATCGCGAGTACCTCGAGGCGAACCCCGGCAAGCACGACCCGCCCTCGTTGCTCGCGCACGTCCGCGGCGCGGTCAAGGAGATGGCCGAGCGGCATATCCGGATCTTCGGGTCGGCCGGGCGAGCCTCGACCTCGGCGCCGACGGCCGCCTGACGCGCGTGCCCGCCCTCATCTTCGATTGCGACGGCGTCCTCGCCGACACCGAGCGCGACGGGCACCGTCCGGCGTTCAACGAGACCTTCGCCGAGGCCGGGCTGCCCGTGCGCTGGTCGGAGGAGGAGTACGGGGAGAAGCTCACGATCGGCGGCGGCAAGGAGCGGATGGCGTCGCTGTTGACGGACGCGTTCGTCCGGGAGCACGGCCTGCCCACCGATCCCGATGGCCAGAAGGAGCTGCTCGCGGACTGGCACCGGCGAAAGACGGCCATCTACAAGGAGATGGTGCGCGCGGGGCGGCTGCCCGGGCGGCCCGGCATCGCTCGGATCGTGCGCGAGGCGCTCGATGCCGGCTGGGCGCTGGCCGTCGCGTCGACCTCGGCCGAGGAGTCGGTGCGCGCCGTGCTCGAGCACGTCGTGGGGACCGACACGGCGGCGCGCTTCGACGTCTTCGCGGGCGACGTGGTTCCGGCCAAGAAGCCCGATCCGGGCATCTACCTGCTCGCGCTGGAGCAGATGGGCGTCGGACGCGACGAGGCGCTCGTGGTCGAGGACTCGCGGAACGGGCTGCTGGCCGCGGTCGGCGCGGGCCTGCCGTGCGTCGTGACCGTCAGCGGCTACACCGAGCGGGAGGACATGAGCGAGGCGGTGCTCGTGGTCTCGAGCCTCGGGGATCCCGGCGAGCCGGCCCGGGTGCTGGCCAACCGGAGTGCCGCACGGCCCGGCGAGCTCGTGACGCTCGCCGACCTCGAGGCGTGCCTCGGAGAACCCCTGTCCACGAAGGAGGCGGTATGAGCGGCACGGCGCTCGCCCAGACGGAGTTGATCGTCAAGACGATCGCCCAGACGTCGGTCGACAACGAGAAGTACTTCTGCGAGCTCGACGCCGTCGTCGGCGACGGCGACTTCGGCTACTCGCTGGCGCGCGGCTTCGAGATCGTCCTGAAGGACTTCGACGAGCTCGAGTACGACGACCCCGCGGGGCTGCTCAAGCGGACCGCGCTGATCCTGACGAAGCGGATCGGCGGCACCTCGGGCCCGATCTGGGGCACGGCCTTCCTGCGCGCCGGCGGCGGCGCTGAACGAGAAACGCCGATCCCAGCGGCGCGGACGTGATCGCCGCGCTGCGCGCCGCGATCGACGGGATCAAGCAACGCGGCAACTCGGACCTCGGCGACAAGACGCTGCTGGACGCGCTCGTCCCGGCCGTCGACGAGCTCGAGGCGGCGCTCGGCGACGGCGCGGCGGCCGCGCTCGAGCGCGCGTCGGTCGCGCCCGCGAGAGCGCGGAGGCGACGAAGGGGATGCTCGCCCAGCGCGGGCGGGCCTCCTACACCGGCGAACGCAGCCGTGAGTCCCCCGACGCGGGGGCGATCGGCGTCGCCGTCATGTTCGAGCAGGTCACAAGGCGTGGCGGGGGTCCGAGCTGGAACCCGCCTGACCGGTCCGGCGCAGGTGGGGGGGAACCCGGAATCCAGGAGAGGAGACGACGTGAAGAAGTTCGTCAACGACCCGCAGCAGTTCGTGCCCGAGATGCTCAAGGGCATCGAGCTCGCCAACCCCGGCAAGCTCAAGTACGTCCCGGAGTACAACCTGATCATGCGGGCCGATGCGCCGCGCGACGACAAGGTCTCGATCGTGCAGGGATCGGGTTCGGGTCACGAGCCGGCGCACGTGATGGCGGTCGGGCCGGGCATGCTCGACGCCGCGTGTCCCGGCGACGTCTTCGCGGCGCCGCCGTCGGACTACGTCTACGAGACGACGAAGATCATGAACAGCGCGAAGGGCGTGCTGCACATCATCAACAACTACACCGGCGACAAGATGGCCTTCGACATGGGCCGCGAGCTGGCCGAGATGGAGGACATCAAGATCGGCACGATCGTCGTCGACGACGACGTCGCGGTGAAGGACTCGACCTACACGGTCGGCCGGCGCGGCGTGGCCGGGAACTTCTTCGTCATCAAGGCGGTCGGAGCGGCGTCCGAGGAGGGCGCGGACCTCGACGCGCTGGTCGCCCTCGGCAACCGCGTGAACTCGGTCACGCGCACCATGGGGATGGCGCTGACGTCGTGCACGCCGCCGGCGAAGGGCTCGCCGCTGTTCGAGCTCGGCGCCGACGAGATGGAGATGGGCGTCGGCATCCACGGCGAGCCGGGCCGTCGGCGCGAGAAGCTGGCCAGCGCGGACGCGATCGTCGACGAGCTCGTCGAGGCGGTGGCGTCCGACCTGCCCTACGGGTCGGGTGACGACGTCGCGCTGATGCTCAACGGCCTCGGCGGCACGCCGATCTCCGAGCTCTACATCGCATTCGGCCGGGCCCACCAGCAGCTTGCCGACCGCGGGATCAACGTCACGCGCAGCTACGTCGGCGAGTACTGCACGTCGCTGGACATGGCCGGGGCGTCGGTGACGCTCGTCAAGCTCGACGACGAGCTCAACCGGCTGTTCGACGCGCCCGCCGAGATCGCGATGCGGATCTTCTGAGGCGAGCCGGCCGGCGGATCGCCTGGCGATCCGCCGGCCGCGACCGCGTCAGCCCAGATCGAGCTCGCCGGCGCGGATCCGCGCCGCCACGGAGCCGTGCTCGAGCGCGCTCTCGGGACCGACCGGGCGACCGGCGAGCGCCAGGGCCGCGCGAACGGTCCCGGCGTGCGCGACGACGACGGCCGGGAGCTCACCCGCCACGATGCGATCGAGCGCCGCGCGGGTGCGGACGCGCTGCTCGCGCAGCGACTCGCCACCGGGGAACGCGAAGTCGGGGTCGCCGCGCAGGAACGCACCGTGCAGCCCAGGCTCGTCGCGCGCGATCCGCGTGACCGGGATGCCCTCCCAGCGCCCGCGACCGGACTCGATCAGGTCCGCGCAGACGATCGGGACGAGCCCGAGCGTCGCCGCGACGATCCCGGCCGTCTCCCGGGCGCGCTGCAGCGGCGACGTCCACACCGCGGCGACCCCGCTGTCGCGCAGCTCGGCGGCCACTCGCTCCGCCTGCGCGCGCCCGAGATCGCTGAGCGGTGGATCGCGATGGCCGAGGATCAGGCCCGCGGCGTTGTCGGCCGTCTGGCCATGGCGGACGAGGAGGACGGCGTCGGGGTCGGGGGTCGGCATCGAGCGTCTACGAGGCGGTGGGTCAGGTGTGCACCGTCAGCTCGACACCGGTGTCTAGCGGCACCGTGACGGAGTGAAAGCCGGCGCCCGCCGCGCGGACGTGTCGCTGGTAGGCGAGCAGGTCGGGATCGTCGCGGTTGAGGTCGGCAACGACGAGCGCGCCGGGCGCCAAGCGCGGCTGCCGCCGGGCCGCGGCGTGCTCGTCCCTCGCCCGGGCGTGCAGGCGCCGCAGGGCTGACCGGACGGGCTCGGTGTCGAGCGTCGACGGCATTCGCGTGGTCATCGTGACGCAGCGGGGACAGGCAGGCCGGCCGGCGGCGCGGTCCGGTCAGGACGCTCGCCGAACGACGACGGTGCCGACCGACGTGCGCGCGCGCACCTCGACGGTGTCCGTCGCCGACCCCGGCGCCTCGGCCGCGTCGAGCGTGTTCTCGACGCGCCCGGCGCCGGCGCTCAGGTCCAGCCAGGCTGCGACGCCCTCGCGGATGCCGACCTCGAGGTCGCCGATGTGGGTCTCGGCGACGACCGAGCCGCGCTCGACGGCGCCCAGGCGGACGTCGCCGTTGGCCGACTTGGCGGCGACGCCGGCGCGCGCGACGTCGACGGCGATGCTGCCGTTGGCCGCGCGCACGCGCAGGTCGCCGCCGGCCACGCCGACCCAGGTGTCGCCGTTGGAGTTCTTGATCACCGCCCCGCGGTCGAGCTCGCGCAGGCGCACGTCGCCCGAGCCGGCGCTGACCTCGGTGTCGCCCGTCGCGTGCTCGACGCTGACGTCGCCGGTGCCGCTCTTGAGGTTCAGCGTGCCGCTCTCGTCGAGCCGGATGTCGCCGAGGCCGGTCTTGATCCGGCAGTGGCCGAGCCGGCCCTCGCCGTGGAAGTCGGCCGATGCGCCGGTGCCGTTGACGGCCGAGCCGGCCGGCAGCGCGATCGCGACGTCGATCGAGCCGCCGTCCCTGCGGCTCAGCCACGAGCGCAGCCGCGGCGCGCGGACGAGCAGCTCGTCGTGGGCGAACTCGACGCGCGTGAGCTCGGCGGCCCTGACGTCCTCCTCGTTGGAGGCGTCGCTGGGGCGCACCTCGACGGTCGTCGCGCCGGGGCGCCCGGCGCTGAGACGGACGTCGCCGAGGGCGAGCTCGACGTTGGCGGTGATCGGCTGGGGTGTGTCGAAGGTCGGCATACGGATGCCCTCCTGCCGGGTCAGGGTCGGAATGTGGTCGGTGGGGGACGGGCCGGGCGCTCGGGTCAGCGGACCCAGCCGGTGTAGGTCTGACCGATGCGGCCGCCGCGCGGCCGCCGGTCACGGTCGTCGCGGGCCAGAGCGGCGCCGAGCACGCGGACGAGCCACGCGTTGACCGACAGCCGCTCACGGCCCGCTGCCTGCTCGATGCCGGCCTTGAGCTGCTCGGGCAGGCGCAGGTTGATGCGCGCGGTCGCGCTCTCGTCGCCCTCGGCGGGCGCGGGCGGCGGCGCGACCTCGCCGGCCGGCTCGGCGGGCGCGTCGGCCGGCGCCGGCGTGACGACGAACTCGGGCGCGCCGGCGCGCAGTCGCAGCTCGACCGAGCCGGGAGCCATCTCGAGCGTGATCTCGTCCGCGGCGGCCGACAGCGCCTCGAGCAGCGACAGCCGCAGCGCGGATTCGAGCGGCGCGGTCAGCCGCTCGGCCAGCTCGCGGGCGTCCTCGCCGCCGGCGGCGGCCGCGACGGCGAGCTCGCGGCGGATGTTCTCCACATGAGGCGTCAGGTCCATGGCACCAGTATGACATCATTATGACGTCATTACAAGGACAGAATGGTGTCAGGTGGTGTCGCCTGATGAGAACGGCGCCGCCCCCGGGTCTACGGAGCAAGCATCCACACGACGAGAGGACGACCATGAGCATCACCTTCCCCGGCGAATCCGCGCAGTACCGGGCCGAGCGCGAGCGGCTGCTCGAGCAGGAGGTCGAGCTGCGCCGGGCGATGGAGGCCGTCGCCGCCGCGCGCCGCGCCCTGCCGCCCGGCGGCGAGGTGCCCGAGGACTACGTCTTCCGAGGGCTGACCGCCGACGGCATCCCCGGCGACGTGCGCCTGTCGGAGCTGTTCGTGCCCGGCGGCGACTCGCTGGCCGTCTACAGCTACATGTTCCCGCGCGGCGCGGGCGACCCGCGACCCGGCCCCGCCGATGGCGAGACCGCCCGGCTCGACCTCGGCCAGGGCCCGTGCCCGTCATGCACCGCGCTGCTCGACCAGCTCGACGGCGCCGTCGAGCACGTCGAGCCGTTCATGGGCTTCGCGGTCGTCGCCCAGGCGCCGCTCGAGCACCTCCTGACGTTCGCCCGCGAGCGCGGCTGGCGCCGGCTGCGGCTGCTGTCCGCCGCCGGGACGACCTACAACCGCGACTACCACGGCGACGCCGGCGGGCCGCTGCCGATGATGAACGTCTTCCGCCGCGACGGCGGATCGATCCGCCACTTCTGGGGCTCCGAGCTGCTCTACGCGCCGACCGAGCCGGGGCAGGACACCCGCCACGTCGGCACGCTCGAGCCGTCGTGGAACCTGTTCGACATGACGCACGAGGGCCGCGGAGGCCCCGAGCGCGAGGAGCAGCTCAGCTACCCGGCCTGCCACTGAACGCGGCGATCACGTCGGTGAAGCGCGCGACCGACTCGGGTCCGCCGGCGTCGGCGAGGCCGACGATCTCGGTCTGGACGCCCGCCTCGGCGAGCTCGCGCAGCCGCCCGACGTGCTCCTCGACGGTCGCCGAGCCCGGCCCGTCCCGTTCCTCGGCCCGCGCCACGACGCGGGCCGAGGCCAGATGGGTGATGCGCACGGCGGCGGGATCGCGGCTCTCGGCGGCGCAGTGCTCGCGCAGGACGCCGACCTTCCGGCGCACGGTGTCCGCGTCGCCGAACAGGTTGCACGCGTCGGCGTGCCGGGCGACGAGGCGCAGCGTGCGCTTCTCGCCCGAACCGCCGACGAGGATCGGGATGCGCTCCTGAAGCGGGCGCGGGTAGCACGTCGCCTCGGCGACGGTCACCGTGCGGCCCTCGAAGCGCGGCGCGCCCGGGCCCCACATCAGTGGCAGCAGCTCGAGCGCGTCCTCCAGGCGGGCGAAGCGGTCGGCCAGCGGCGGGAAGTCCCAGCCGTAGAGGCGGTGCTCGCGCTCGAACCAGGCGGCGCCGATCCCGCACATCGCGCGCCCGCCGGAGAGGACGTCGAGCGTGGCGACGATCTTGGCCAGGTGGGCGATGTTGCGGTACGTGATCCCGGTGACGAGCGTGCCCAGGCGGATGCGCTCGGTGACGCCGGCGAGATAGCCGAGCGTCGTGTGGCTCTCGAGCATGTCCTCCCACTCGCGGCCGATCTGCGGGATCTGGAGCACGTGGTCCATCACCCACAGGCTCGTGAAGCCCGCGTCCTCGGCCGCGCGCGCGATCTCGGCGAGCGCCGAGGCGGTCGTGGCCGGGTGGCCGGGGAAGTCGAAGCGCGGGATCTGCAGGCCGAACTCGAGCGTCATCGGGTCCTCTCGCTGGCGGGCGGCGGCCTCGGGCGCGGTCACGAGGTCGGGTGGGACGAGCGTCACGGGCGCGGCGGCGTGGACGCCGGCGAAGCCCTCGCCGGCCAGCCGGGAGGCCGCCTCGGCGGCCTCGCGGATCTGGCCGGTCACGACCTTGCTCGGGACGGGTGTGGCGCGCGCCCGGTTGCGCTCGCGCACGACCGCCGCGGGCGGATCGAGGACGATCGCGTGGACGGGCACGCGGTGGCGCTCGGCCAGCGCCCGCCACGCCGAGCGACGGCGCTCGTCGAGGCCGGTCGAGTCGATCACCGTCGTCAGCCGCCGCGCGAGGCGCTTGGCCACGATCAGGTCGAGCACCTCGAAGGCGTCGCGGCTCGCGCGCTGGTCGCGCTCGCCGCATGCCGACGACGGCGCGCAGCCGGTCGGACGAGACGATCTGGTCGGGCTCGAACCAGCGCGCCGCCCAGTCCGACTTGCCCGAGGCGGTCGCGCCGACGACCACGACGAGACACGGGTCGGGGAGGCGCACCGGCGGGCCGTCGAGCAGGGTCTCGCCCATGCGCGGGTCCTACCACAGCGCCGTGCGGGGACCGGCTCGCATCCGGGCGAAGTCGCCTACAGTCGGCTGGTGGGAGGAGAGAGCGCCACGCTCGCCTGGCGCGGCGTGACCGCGGGCGTCGTCCTCGTCACGGGGGGCCTGTGGGCGTGGTTCATCGCCGACCTGATCACGCCGGCGTCCGTGCTCGTGCCGTTGCTCGTGGGCCTGGCCGGGCTCCTCGGCGCGGCGGCGCTCGGCGGGGTGGCTGCGCTCGTCCTGCGGCTGCTGCGCGTGCGCATCGTCCCGGGCCACGTCGTGTGGGCCGTGGTCGCCGCGCTGCCGCTCCTGAACCTGATGACCCGCGGCGGCTTGAGCTCGGCCGCGCACCTGCTCGTCGTGCTCGTGGTCGTCGGCGCTTCGGCGCTCGCCGGCGGCGCGATCGCGTTGGTGGCGGCGGGCGGCTGGCGCCGGCGCACGCCGTCGGCGCGCGTCGCCGTCGGTCTCGCCCTCGTGGCCGGCGCCGGGACGCTGCTCGCCGGCGCCGCGCTGCTGGCCTGGAGCGGACCGGGCGCCGACCGCGAGCCCGTGGCGCCCGAGCGCGCGCTGGCCGCGGGCGACCCGTTCGCGCCGGGCCCGTACGGCGTGCGCCGCCTGACCTACGGATCGGGCACCGACCGCCACCGGCCCGAGTTCGCCGAGGGCGCCGCGCTGCGCACGCGGCCGGTCGACGGCTCGGGCGTCGTCGAGGGCTGGTCGGGCGTCGGCGGCCGGATGCGGACGGACTTCTGGGGCTTCGGGCCCAGCGACCTGCCGCTCGACGGGCGCGTCTGGTACCCCGCCGCGAAGGGCCGCTTCCCGCTCGTGCTCGTCGTCCACGGCGACCACCTGGCGTCCGACTTCTCCGACGGCGGCTACGCGTATCTCGGCGAGCGCCTGGCGAGCCGCGGCTTCATCGTCGCCTCCGTCGACGAGAACTTCCTCAACTCGGCCGACGGCGACCTGTCGGCGATCGGCGTCTCGCGCTTCGGCCTGCAGGACGACATGGAGGCGCGTGCATGGCTGCTGCTCCAGCATCTGCGCGCGTGGCGCGCCTGGAACGACCGCCCCGGCAACCCGTTCTCGGGCCGTGTCGACCTCGGGCGCATCGCGCTCGTGGGCCACTCGCGCGGCGGCGAGGCGGTCGCCGCCGCGACCGTGCTGAACCGCCGCCCGGGGTACGGCTTCGCCATCCGCGCCGTCGGCGCGATCGCACCGACCGACGACACCTTCCGCCCGGCGGGCCGTCCCGTCGCGCTCGACGGCGTCGACTACCTCGCGCTCGCCGGCTCGGCGGACGGCGATGTGCTGAGCTTCGGCGGCGCCGACCAGTACCGGCGCACGACGCTGCGCGCCGGCGACTTCAAGGCCGCGGTGCTCGTCGACCGCGCCAACCACAGCCAGTTCAACACGACGTGGGGCCGCTACGACTCCGGCTACGGGGCGGCGCGCCGGCTGCTCGGGACGAAGGCGCTGCTCGCGCCGGCCGACGAGCGTCGCGTCGCCGGCGTCTTCGTGTCGGCCTTCCTCGACGCGTCGCTGCGCGGCCGCCGCGGCGCGCTGCGGCTGCTGCGCGATCCCGGAGCGGGAGGCGCGTGGCTGCCGGACACGGTCATCCTCAAGCACTTCGCCGACGCCGAGACCCGTTCGCTGATGCGCGGCGGGGTCACCGCGATCGAGTGGGACGGGCCCAGGGCGTTCACCGTGGCGCCCGCCGCACCGTCGCGCTCGATCGGGCCCGGCGGCGAGCTCGTGTTCTCGCTCGCCGACACCGGCCCGGCGAGCGACCCGATCGACCTGACCGTCGAGCTGACCGACGGCGACGGCACCGTCGCGCGGATGCCGCTGAGCGCCAGCGCGCCGCTCGAGCCCGAGCTGACCACGCGCCACCTCAAGATCGGCGCGGCTCGAGGAGGGACCGGCGGGCGAGCCCGCCTTCCAGACCTACGCCCTCGCGCTCGCCGACTGGGCCCGCCGCGACCCGAGGTTCGACCCGGCCACGCTGCGGCGCGTGCGCTTCGTCTTCGACCGCACGCGCGCCGGCCGGATCCTGCTCGGCGACGTCGGCGTGCGCGATCGCACGCTGCCGGGCGGGGCGTAGCTCAGCCGGAGTCGTCGAAGGTGATCGTCGGCGGCGGGTCGGCCTGCTTGGGCTTCGGGGTTGCCTTCGGCCTGGGCTTCGGAGCGGCCTTCGGGGTCGGGGCGGGTGCCGGCGCCGGAGCCGGCGCGGGCGTCGTCACGGGCGGAGCAGTCGTCGTGGTCGTGGTCGTCGTCGACTCGGTGGTGGTCGTCGTCGCCACTGTGGGTCGGGCCGCCGCCCGCCGGCGCGCATCGGCGCGCCGGCGGGCCGCGGACGCCGCGCGCGCCCGGACAGCCCGACGGGCGGTGGCACGGCGGGCGGCGCGCCTGGCGCGCGCCGCGGCCTTGCGCTTCGAGACCTTCGCGGCCTTGCGCGCAGTGGAGTCCTGGTCCTGCTCGGGGCGCGGCGTCAGCTCGATCTCCCCGGCCGCGGGCGGCGCCGACGACGCGGGCGGCGCCGTGCTCCCCGACGAGGGCGAGCCGGTGAGGATCGTCCCGCACACCCAGCCCGCGAGGACGATGCCGATCGCGTAGGTGAGGATCCGCATGATGCTCATGACGGCGGGCAGGCGGTCGGCGACCTGCTCAGCGTGATCAGGCAGCGGTCGGAGCGCTCGGGGACCGCGTTCTTGCGGATCACGAAGCGCGTGTACTTGCCGATCCGCCCGTCCCGGCCGACGTAGATCTGGACGACGGCGCCGGGCTTCAGGCGGCGCTCCATCCCGTGGACGCGCACGATCTGCGTCGTGCGGGCGACCTTGACGAGCGTCGCGCGGTCCTTGAAGCAGCCGCCGCCGTGGCACGTCACGCGCACGCGGGCGCCGCGCGGCACGCGCACCGTCAGGCGGCGGATCGCGGCGCCGTCGCGGATCACGCGCCCCTGGAGGCGCACGACCGGGAAGGGCGCCAGCAGCTTCAGGCGCACGGTGCCGCGCGACGTCGTCCCGGCGACCTCGGATGCCGGCACCGAGAACGTCGTCCCCGGCGCGACCCCGCCGGACGCGCCCGTGTCGGGCGGCGGCGGTTCGGTCACCGGCGACGGGTTGACCACGGTCAGCGGCCGGTTGATCGAGCCCATGCCGAAGAGCAGGTCGGTTGCGGTGAGCGTGACCTGCTTGACGCCGGTCGTGCGGAACGCCCACTGGACGTTGGAGAACAGCGCCGCCGGCCCCGAGAGCTCGGGGATGCCGTCGCCGTCGAAGTCCCACGACAGCAGGCCAGGTCGCCGTCGGCGTCGGTCGCCGTCGCCGCGAAGCTGATGACGTCGTCCGTGTCGGGGAGCGACGGGCTGGCGGTGAAGTCGACCACGGGCACCGCCGCGCCGGCGCCGGGACAGGCGCGGCGAGGGCGACGAGGACCACGACCGGGAGCAGGACGAAGCGCCTCATGTCGGACGAACGTCCACCTCGCCGTTCGCCTTGCAGCTGCCGTCCCCGGTGCCAGACGTCTGACACTCGCACGCGCACTTGCGCCGTCTGGCGTAACCGATCGGCCGGAACGCTGTCCCTCTGCGCCCCGTTTCACGGGGTGTCGGGCGGACGCGCCTGCAATCGTTCGCCGACATATGATGCGGGCGGTCCGCGCCGAGTGGGTCGGCGCCCGGCGGAACGGAGGATCGGCATGCGTCTGTACCGAGCGAGAACGGCGTCAGGGGTCCAGCACGCGGTGGAGCGCGACGGCGAGCTGCTCGCCCTCGACGGCTGCCCGGTGGACGACGAGCGCCTCGAGGCCACCGCGCGCGCGATCGCCGCGGGCGAGCGCGACGCTCCGGTTCTCGGGCCGGTCGCCGACGCCGATCTCGACGTGCCGTGGCGCCCGCGCGAGATCGTCGCCATCGGACTCAACTACCACGACCACATCCGCGAGACGGGCATGAAGACACCGACGGCGCCGCTCGTGTTCGCGAAGTTCCCGTCGAGCCTGTGCGGGACGGGCGACGACATCGTCTTCGACCCGGAGCAGACGACGGCGCTCGACTGGGAGGTCGAGCTCGGGGTCGTCGTCGGGCGCACGATGCGCAACGTCGAGACCGCCGACGCCCTCGACCACGTCCTCGGCTACACGATCGGCAACGACGTCTCCGCGCGCGACATCCAGATGGCGGAGGGCCAGTGGGTGCGGGCCAAGAGCTTCGACACCTTCTGCCCGGTCGGCCCGTCGCTCGTCACCGCCGACGAGGTCCCCGACCCGCAGGCGCTCAAGCTCAGCACGAAGGTCAACGGCGAGGTCATGCAGGACTCGTCGACCGACCTGATGATCTTCGGCGTCGCCGAGATCCTGTCGTTCTGCTCGAAGAGCTTCACGCTCGAGCGCGGCGACCTGATCCTCACCGGCACCCCGTGGGGCTGCGGCGGCTTCATGGACCCGCCGCGCGCGCTCAGCGGCGGCGACGTCATGGAGATGGAGATCGAGGGCCTCGGGCAGCTGCGCAACCCCGTCGTCGCCAGCGCGTAGCGCCGGCGAGCCGGCTCAGGGCGCAGGGACGGCGCTGCGCAACCACCGTTCGGTAGTGTCACTTAACGGATGTCTCCCGGCCGGTGCGTGCCATGACCAGCTCGACCGCCCGCCGCCCGGGGCTCGCGCGCGTCCTGCTCGGGCGGGCGACGCTGCTGCCCGTGCTGTACTCGATCGGCGGCGTGCTGCCGCTGTTCCTCGTCAGCTCGCAGGTCGCCGCGCTCGGGCGCGACCTCGACCTGACCCGCTCGCGGCTCGGCATCGCCGTCGGCGTCTGCTTCACCGCGTCGGCGCTGTCGGCGACCCCGCTCGGCCACCTGACCGCGCGCCTGGGCCCCGCCGCCGGCCTGCGGCTGTCGGCCGGGCTGAGCCTCGCGTCGCTCGTGATCATCGGCGCCCTGGCCACCGAGTGGTGGCACGTGCCGCTCGCCCTCGTGCTCTGCGGGATGGCCAACGCGGCGGCCCAGGTCGCCTCGAACCTGGCGCTCGCGGGCGGCGTCCCGGCCGCCCGGCAGGGCTTCGCCTTCGGCGCCAAGCAGGCGGCGATCCCCGTGGCCAGCCTGCTCGCCGGGCTGTCGCTGCCCGTGGTCGCGCTGACCGCGGGCTGGCGCGCGGCGTTCCTCGGCGCGGCGGCGATCATGGCCGCCGCCGTCCTCTACGACACGGGCCTCGCCTCGGAGACGCAGCCCGCGGGCCGTCGGGCGCGCGGCGGGCGCACCCGTCTGCTGCTCGCGCTCGCCGCCACCGGCCTGCTCGCCGGCGGCGTCGGCAACGCGGTGCCCGCCTTCGCCGTGGACTCGGCCGTCGCGCGCGGGATCGGCGAGAGCGCGGCGGGGCTCGTGCTCGCGATGGGCAGCGTGATGGCGGTCATCGGGCGCCTGTCCACGGGCTGGGTGGCCGACCGCCGCCACAGCCCCGGCCTCGTCGAGCTGGCCGCGACGACGGGCGTCGGCGTGCTGGCGTTCGCCGTGCTCATCGCCTCGGGCAGCGGCCACGTCCTCTACGTCGCCGCGGTGCTGCTCGCCTTCGCCACGGCGTGGGGCTGGCCCGGCCTCATCTATTTCGCCGCCGTCCGCACGCACCCGGCCACGCCCGGACCCGCGTCGGGCTTCGTGCTCTCGTGGGTCTACGTCGGCAACGTGCTCGGCCCGCTCGGCGTCGGCTTCATCGCCGAGCACGGCTCGTACCGCCAGGCGTGGATCGCGTCGGGCGCGGTGCTCCTCGCCGCCACGGCCACGGCGCTGCTCGCCGTACGCCTCGAGCGGCGGACCGGTTAGCACCGCTGCAGCCCCGCGCGATAGCGTGAAGCCATGCTCGAATCCTTCGACCTCGCGATCCGCGGGGGCGAGGTCGTGGAGCCCGGCGGGCGCCGCCGCGCGGACGTGCTCGTCCGCGACGGCCGCATCGCCGCGGTCACGGCCGAACACCGCGACGCAGCCGAGTCGGTCGACGCCGGCGGGCTGCTCGTGATGCCCGGCATGGTCGACGCGCACGTCCACTTCATGGACCCCGGCGACCCCGACCGCGAGGACTTCCCGACGGCCAGCGCCGCCGCCGCGCGGGCCGGCGTGACCACCGTCGTCGAGCACACGCACGTCGCGCCCGTGATCGGCGCCGACGACCTCGAGGCCAAGCGCCGCCACCTCGCGGACCGCTCAGTCGTCGACTTCGCGCTCGCCGCGCACGCCTGGCCGGACCGGATCGACGACGTCGCGCCGGTGTGGGCGGCGGGCGCGTGCTTCATCAAGGCCTTCACCTGCACGACCCACGGCGTCCCCGGCCACGGCCCGGCCGAGCTGAACGCGCTGCTGCGCGCCGTCGCGGCGTGCGACGCGGTGTGCCTCGTGCACGCCGAGGAGTCGACGCTGCTCGATCGCGCCGAGCACGACCTGCGCGCGGCGGGCCGCGAGGACGGCGGCGTCGTCCCCGAGTGGCGCAACCGCGAGGCCGAGCTCACGGCGCTCGCCGTCACCGCGACGCTGGCGCGCGAGACCGGCGCGCGCACCATCGCCGCGCACGTCAGCCAGCCGCGGCGCGCTGGCGATCCTCGCGCGCGAGCGCGCGGCCGGGTCGCCGCTGACCGTCGAGAGCTGCCCGCAGTACCTGTCGCTGCTCGAGCGCGAGGTGCTCGAGCACGGCGCCTTCCGCAAGTTCACGCCGCCCGCGCGAGCGCGCGAGCCCGAGGACCTCGACGCGATGTGGGCGGCGCTGGCGGCCGGCGAGATCGACTTCATGTCGAGCGACCACGCGCCCGCCACGGCGGCCCAGAAGCGCGACGGCTCGATCTGGGACGTGCACTTCGGGCTGCCCGGGATCGACACGACCTTCTCCGTCCTGCTCGACGGCGCCCACGCCGGGCGGATCACCTACGAGCGCCTCGTCGAGGCCTACGCCGAGGCGCCGGCGCGGGTCTACGGGCTGGCCGGCAAGGGCAGCCTGCGGCCGGGCGCCGACGCCGACATCGTGCTCGTCGATCCGCACGAGCGCTGGACGGTGCGCGACGACGACGTCGGCTCGAAGGCGGGCTGGTCGCCGTACGCCGGCCGCACGCTCATCGGCCGCGCCGTGCGCACATTCCTTCGCGGCGCCGTCGTGGCCGAGGACGGCCGCGTCGTCGGAGATCCCGGCGGCGGACGCTTCGTGCCCGGCGCGGGCGCCCCGCGCTGACCGCCGAACTCCGCGGACATTTCAGCGTGTCACGGCGCGGTCGATGGGGAAGACGTGCAGTAGCGCTACACGAAGTGACACCCCAGCTAACGTGTTTGCCGGCGTCTGGCCGGAGGAGGAGAGAGCACGCTTGCCAGCGTCACCGTCGTCAGGGCTCGCGCTGCGGGCCCGTCCATGCGTCACCCACGCCGGCCACCGGAGCGCTGATCGCCCGTGAGCCTGCACGAGTTCTGGCTGCAGCTGCTCAACGGCTTCACGTTCGCGGCGCTGCTGTTCCTCGTGTCCAGCGGCTTCACGCTGATCTTCGGGCTGATGCGGATCGTCAACCTCGCCCAGGGGTCGCTGTACCTGCTCGGCGGCTACGTCGGGCTGAGCGTGATCCGCGGCACCGGCAGCTTCTGGCTCGCGCATGCTCGCCGGCGCGGCGGCCGTCGCCGCCTTCGGGCTGGTGCTCGAGCGCGGCCTGCTGCGCCAGGTGCGCGGACGGCCGATGTCGGAGATCCTGCTCACCGTCGGCGTCTCGTTCATCGTCGCCGACGTCGCCCTCGCCGTCTGGGGCGGCGACCCGATCACGCTCGACCCGCCCGCGGCGATCGACGGGCGCACGACGCTGTTCGGCGTCACGTATCCCGGTGTTCCGCCTCGCCGTCGTGGGGCTCGGCGTCACCGTCGCGCTCGGGCTGTGGTGGCTGCTCGAGAAGACGAAGATCGGCGCCGTCGTGCGCGCGGGCGTCGACGACCGCGAGATGGCGGCCGCGCTCGGCATCAACGTCAAGGCCGTGTTCACCGCCGTCTTCGCGCTCGGCGCGATGCTCGCCGGCCTGGCGGGGGTGGTCGGCGGCGCCTACCTGAGCCTGTATCCGGGCGCCGACACCGAGATCCTCACCTACGCGCTCGTGGTCGTGGTCGTCGGCGGGCTGGGCTCGCTGCGCGGCGCGGTCCTCGGCGCGCTGCTCGTCGGCATGGTCTACGTCTTCGGCCAGTCGCTCGTGCCCAGCCTGGCCTACTTCGTCGTCTTCGCGCCGATGGCGCTCGTCCTCATCTTGCGCCCGCAGGGCCTGTTCGGGAGGGCCGGATGAGCGCCCGTACGGAGAAGGCACGCGCCGGCGCGGCGACCGACTGGGCGCCGCGCGCGAAGTGGATCGCCCTGGCCGGGCTCATCGTGCTGCTCGCCGCGCTGCCCTACCTGGTCAGCTCGTTCGCCGTCAACATGGCGACGCAGGCGCTGATCTTCGGCCTGTTCGCGCTGTCGATCAACATCCTCGCCGGCTACGGCGGCATGGTCACGCTCGGCCAGGCCGGCCTGCTCGGCGTCGCGGGCTACGGCGTGGCCATCCTGACCACGCAGGAGGGCTGGCCGCTGGGGATGGCGGTCGTCGCCGCGCTGGCCCTGACGGTGCTGGTGGCGATCTTCTTCGGCCTGCTCGTCGTGCGCTCGCGCGGCACGTACTTCGTGATGATCACGCTCGCCCAGGGCATGGTCGTGTGGGGCATCGCCCAGCGCTGGCAGGAGCTGACCGGCGGCGAGAACGGGATCACCGGCGTGCCCAAGCCCGGGTTCGCGACCGAGTACTGGCAGTACTACTACCTCGCGCTCGTCGTCGTGGCCGTCTGCACCGTGTTCATCGGGCGCCTCGTGCGCTCGCCGCTGGGCCTGTCGCTCAAGGGCATCCGCGAGGCCGAGGACCGGCTCGCCTCGCTCGGCTACGACGTCGCGCGCCACAAGCTCGTGTCGTTCGTCGATCTCCGGGCTTCTTCGCGGGCGTGGCCGGGATCCTGCTCGCGCTCTACAACAGCTTCATCGGCCCGACCGACGTCTTCTTCCTGGCGTCGGCGGAGGGCCTGCTGATGTCGATCCTCGGCGGCGTGGGCACGCTCGCCGGAGCGTTCGTCGGCGCCGCCGTGGTCATCTACATCCAGAACGACGTGAGCTCGTGGCTCGACCGCTGGCAGACGCTGCTCGGGGTCGTCTTCGTGCTCGTCGTGATCTTCGCGCCCGACGGGATCGTCGGCGCCTGGACACGCTACGTGTGGGCCCCGCTGCTGCGTCGCATCGGCGCCGCCCACGCGGCCGCCGACGCCGAGCGTGCCACCTCGGTGGCGAGCGCGGGCGTGGTCAGCGGCGACGGCGGGGCGACCGCGCCGACGGTCGACGCGCCCGCCACGGAGCAGGACGACGAGCCGCGCGCGAGCCGCGAGCGGGAGGAGGCCCGATCGTCATGACCGGGCCGGCAGGGTTCTCAACGGAGGAGAAGAGCGCATGAGCGGAACGCGAGGGCCGATCCGGCGGGCGACGCTTGTCGTCGCCGCCGTCGCGGCGGTCACGGCCATCGGCGCCTGCGGCGCCCCCGACGAGGGCGGCGGCGGAGGCTCGGAGGGCCCGATCAAGGTCGGGCTGCTGTTCCCGACGAGCGGCACGGTCGCGGCGGCGGGCACGGACATGCTCCACGGCTGGGAGCTGTGGTTCAAGCTCAACGGCGCCGAGGTCGCCGGGCGCAAGATCGAGGGCACGCACGAGGACACGGCGAGCGACCCGACGGTCACGCTGACCAAGGCGCGCAAGCTCGTCCAGCAGAGCCAGGCCAAGATGCTCGTCGGCCCGCTGCTGGCCAACGAGGCCTACGCGCTGGCCGGCTACCTCGAGCAGAACAAGGAGATCATCGGCCTCAACCCGGCCGGCTCCTCCGACGACCTCAGCCAGCGCAAGCGCGTCGACAACTACGTCCGCGCCGGCGGCTGGGTCAGCTCCGCGCCGGTGCATCCGGCGGGCGACTGGGCCGCCGACCAGGGCTGGAAGCGCGTCATCACGGTCTGCTCGGACTACGCCTTCGGCTACGAGAACTGCGGCGGCTTCACGAACACCTTCACCGACCGCGGCGGCAAGGTCATCAAGCAGCTCTACACGCCGCTCGGCACGAGCGACTACAGCTCGTTCCTGGCCCAGATCGACCCGAAGAAGGTCGACGGCGTCTTCGTCCAGTCCGTCGGCGCCGACGCGCCGAAGTTCATCAAGGCGTGGTCGGACCTCGGCCTCAAGGGCAAGGTGCCGCTGATCGCCAACGAGACGACGTTCGAGCAGTCGACGCTGCGCAACATCAAGAACGACGATCCGGTCGGCCTGCAGTCGTTCGCGCACTACGCCGACGGCCGCAAGAGCCCGGCGACCGAGAAGTTCGTGGCCGAGTTCAAGAAGGCCTACGGGCAGATGCCCTCGTACTACGCCTGCTCGACGTACACGGCGGGACAGTGGGTCAGCCAGGCGCTCAAGGAGCTCGACGGCGACACCAGCGACGAGCAGAAGTTCCTGCGACACCATCAACAAGGTGAAGCTCGACGACACGTGCTTCGGGCCGCTGTCGCTCGACAAGTACGGCGGCACGGTGGGCAACGCCTACCTGCGCAAGGTCGTCAAGCAGCCCAACGGCGAGCTCGTCAACGAGGTCGAGCGCACGTACGAGAACGTCAGCCAGTTCTACAAGTACGACCCGGAGGAGTTCCTCAAGCAGCCGGTGTACAGCCGCGACTACCAGGGCGAGGACTGGCCGCCGAGCGGCTCATGAGCGCGACCGCGACGACCGAGCCGGCCGGCGCCGAGGGCACGACGGTCCTCGAGCTCGAGGGCGTCACGCGCCGCTACGGCGGCGTGTGCGCCGTCGACGGCGTGACGCTCTCCGTCAAGCGACGGCGAGCGCCATGCCGTCATCGGGCCCAACGGCGCCGGCAAGACGACGCTGTTCAAGCTCATCAGCCGGCTCGAGCCGCTGTCGTCGGGGCGCATCAGCATGTTCGGGCGCGACATCACCAAGCTGCCCGCCCACCGCGTCGCCCAGCTCGGGCTCGCGCGGACCTACCAGATCACGCAGCTGTTCCCGCAGCTGCCGGTGATCGAGAACGTGCTGATCGCCGTCCAGGGCCACGCCAAGGGCCGCTTCAGCGTCCTGCGCACGGCCATGGGCCGCCGCGACCTCGTCGACAAGGCGCGCGAGACGCTCGCGCGCGTCGGGCTCGAGCGCCACGAGAGCACGCTCGCGGCCGAGCTCGGCCACGGGCAGCAGCGCCAGCTCGAGCTCGCCCTGGCGCTCGCCGGCGACCCGCAGGTGCTGCTGCTCGACGAGCCCGGGGCGGGGCTGTCGGGCGCCGACCGCGGCATGATCCGGCGGCTCGTCGGCGACCTGTCGACCGACATCACCGTGCTGCTCATCGAGCACGACATGGAGATGGCGCTCGGCCTCGCCGACCGCGTGACGTGCATGCACAACGGCGCGCAGGTCGCCTCGGGCACGCCCGACGAGATCAAGGCCGACAGCCGCGTGCAGGACATCTACCTCGGGCGGGGCGAGTGATGCTCACGATCGAGGGCCTGCAGGCCGGCTACGGGCAGTCCCAGGCGCTGGCCGGGATCGACCTCGAGGTGCCGCCGGGCACGCTCGTCGGGATCCTCGGGCGCAACGGCATGGGCAAGACGAGCCTGTGCCGCTCGATCATGTCGCTGGCGCCGCCCAACGTCTGGAGCGGATCGATCGGCTACGACGGGGCCGAGCTGACCGGCCTGCAGGCGCACGAGGTCGCGCGCCAGGGGCTCGGCTACGTGCCCCAGGGGCGCCATGTCTTCCCGACGCTCACCGTCGTCGACAACCTGACCGTCGCAGCACGCGCGCCCGTCGGTGGGGGCGACTCGGTCTGGGACGTCGACCGGGTGTGGGAGATGTTCCCGCGCCTGCAAGAGCGCCGGACGAACGAGGCGGGGCAGCTCTCGGGTGGCGAGCAGCAGATGCTCGCGATCGCCCGGGCGCTGATGACCAACCCCTCCCTGTTGATCATGGACGAGCCCTCCGAAGGGCTCGCCCCGAAGATCGTGGAGAGCGTGGGCGAGCAGCTGCAGGAGCTCAAGGAGGGCGGGCTCTCGATGCTGCTCGTCGAGCAGAACTACACGCTGGCCATCGGCCTCGCCGACATCGTCTACGTGCTCGAGAACGGCGCGGTCGTGTTCCGCGGCAGCGCCGCCGAGCTGGATGGCGACGAGGACGTCAAGCGCGGATCGCTCGGAGTGGGGGTCTAGCGGCCGCAGGAAGGAGAGTGGACCATGACGGTCCAGCACGAGCCTCGCGCCCAGCGGTCCGAGGCCGACTGGGACGCGATCGAGAGGACGTCCGAGTACCGCGAGCTCGAGGCGGCCAAGCGCCGGTTCGTGGTGCCGGCGACGGCCGGATACCTGGCCGCCTACTTCGGGTTCCTGATCCTCGCCGGGACGTCCCCCGGCGTCATGGGCGAGACCATCTACCGCGGCATCACGCTCGGCTGGGTGCTGCTCGCCGGCCTGTTCGCCCTCGCCTGGACGCTGGTCTTCCGCTTCGGGCGCACCGCCGCGCGCGACTGGGACCCCAGGTCCGCGGAGATCGCGCGCCTCGCCGACGCCGCGCCGCGCGAAGCCGACGCCGAGCGGCGCACGGGGCCGCGCCGGGCGCCGACCCGCGACGCGGGGGTCGTGTCATGAGCGGCGGCAGCAACGTCTTCGCGATCGCCACCTTCGCGCTGCTGCTGGCGCTGACGGTCTTGATCCTCGTCCGCGCCTCGCGGCGCGTGAAGGAGACGAGCGGCTTCTGGGCCGCCGGCCACTCGATCTCCGGGCCGCAGAACGGCGTCGCCGTGTCCGGCGACTTCCTCGGCGCCGCGACGATGCTCGGCTCCGTCGGCCTGATCATGCTGTTCGGCTTCGACGGCGCGCTCTACAGCCTCGGCTGGCTGTTCGGCTTCCTCACCGTGCTGTTCTTCGTCGGCGAGCGCCTGCGCAACGCGGGCCGGTACACCATGTCCGACGCGCTCACGCTGCGCCTCTCCGAGCGCCCGACGCGCTGCGCCGTCGCCGTCTCCACGCTGCTCATCTCGGCGCTGCTGATGGTCACGCAGCTGCTCGGCGCCGGCGTCCTGCTCGAGGTGCTGGTCGGCGTCGACTACAAGCTCGCGGTGATCATCACCACGATCGGCTTCATGGCCTACGTGATCTTCGGCGGGATGCTCAGCGTCACGTGGCTGCAGATCGCCAAGGCCGTGATCCTGGCCACGATCACCGCGGTGATCGCGATCTGGGTGCTGGCCAAGGTCAGCTTCAACCCCGGCGAGCTGCTGCAGCGCGCGTCGGACCGCTCGCCCGACGGCCAGAAGTTCCTGGAGCCCGGCCTGTTCCTGACGAACCCGATCGACACCGTGTCGCTGGGAATCGCGCTCGTGTTCGGCGTCGCCGGGCTCCCGCACCTGCTCATGCGCTTCTTCACCGTGCCCGACCGCGTCGCCGCGCGCAGCTCGGTGGCGTGGGCGTCGGTGATCATCGGCACCGTCTTCCTGCTCACGATCGTCATCGGCCTCGGGGCGCGCGCGTTCCTGAGCCCGGCCGACATCGAGGCGACGGGCGACGGCGGCAACCTCGCCGCGCCACAGCTCGTGCAGGTCCTCGCCGGCGGCGTGGGCAGCACGGGCGGCGACCTGTTCCTCGCCGTCTTCGCCGCCGCCGCGTTCGCGACGGCGCTCGCGCTCGTCGCCGGCCTGGTCATCACCGCGTCGAGCGCGGTGAGCCACGACGTCTATGCGGCGGTGATCCGCAAGGGCCGGGCGACCTCGGCCGACGAGCTGCGCGTGGCGCGACTGACGACGGTCGGGATCGGCGTCGTCGGCATCCTGCTCGCGTTCCTCGTCGAGAACAAGAACATCGTCTTCCTGGCCGGGCTCGTGTACTCGCTGGCCGCGAGCACGAACTTCCCGGTGCTCATGCTCGCGCTCGGCTGGCGCCGGTTCAGCACCGCCGGCGCCGTGGCGGGCATCGCCACCGGGGCGATCAGCAGCCTCGCCCTGATCGCGCTCGGGCCCGACGTGTGGCCCGGCGGCGACTCGCCGTTCGGGCTCTCCAACCCGGCCATCATCTCGGTGCCGCTGGGCTTCGCGGCGTGCATCATCGGGAGCCTGCTGTGGCCCGACCCGGTCGCCGAGCGGCGCTTCACGCGCCTGAGCGTCCGGGCGACGACCGGCATCGAGGCCGAGCAGGCCACCACGCCGGCGCCGCGGGAGGCGGTCAGAGCATGATCCGCCCGCCGGCCACGTCGAGCGTGATGCCGGTCAGGAAGCTCGCCGCGTCGGAGGCGAGGTAGAGCCCGGCGAAGGCGCTGTCCTCCGGCGTGCCGAGCCGTCCCAGCGGGGCGAGCTTGGCCACGCTCGCGCGCATCTCCTCGTTCATGACGCCCTCGACGCGCGTCGTCAGCGTCGTGGACGGGGCGATGCAGTTGACGCGCACGCCGCTGGGGCCGAGCTCCTTGGCGGCGTGGCGCGTGAGCATGACGATGCCCGCCTTGGCCGAGGCGTAGGAGGCGGTCAGCGTGATGTCGAGGTAGCGGCCCGAGTTGGAGGCCATCGTCACGAAGGCGCCCTTGCCGCGCTCGACCATGCCCGGCGCGAAGGCCTGCAGGGTGATGAACGTCGCGGTCAGGTTGGACTCGACGACGGCGCGGAAGTCCTCGAGCTTGGCCTCGAGCAGCGGCGTGCGGGCCTTGAAGCCGCCCGCGTAGGCGATGACGACGTCCACGGGCCCGAGCTCGTCCTCGACCTGCTCGCGCATGCGCTCCATGTCCTCGGGCACGGTGCAGTCGCCCTGGACGCCGATCGCCGTGCCGCCCGCCGACTGGGTGCCGGCGACGACCTCGCCGATCGAGTCGGGGTCGCGGCCGCCGACGGCGACCTTGGCGCCGTTGTGGCCGAGCGCGACGCAGGTGGCCGCGCCGATGCCCTTGCTCCCGCCCGTGACGACCACGACCTTGTCGGCGAGGTCGGGGAACGTCGGCGTCAGCGCGGCGACGGTCATGGTCATGTTCCGCTCTCCTCCGTGGGGATGATCGGCAGCAGCACGTACGCCGCGTGCCCGCCGCCGGTGTGCAGGGTCTGGGTCCCGCCGAACGTCTCCACCGGGCGGTCGGTCGGGTCATCGTGCAGGAACGGCCCGCAGCCCGTCAGCTCGTTCTTGAACGAGCCCAGGCGCGCGCCGCCGCCAGGCCCGTCGTAGACGTAGTCCCTGCCGCGCACGGTGAGCCCGAGCCGGTAGCCCGGGGGGAGGACGACCGAGGTCGGCCAGATCTCGATGTCGACCTCGTAGACCTCGCCGGGCGTCAGCGGCTCGGCGCGGTCGTGCGGGTGGTAGGGGCGGTACTCCTCGCTCAGGTCCGGGTCCAGCGCGCGGTGCGACAGGCGCAGCCAGCCCTGGGCGATCGGGGTGTGCGGGTCCAGCGCGCCCTGGAACGTCAGCTCCTGGCCGTCGGGATCGAACGCGCGCAGGACGAGGAACAGGTCGGCGTCCTCGGTGGACGACGAGACGTTGAGCTTCGCGGCCAGCGGGCCGGTGATCTCGAGGTCCGACTCGAGCGGCGGGCCGATGAAGGTGATCCCGTCGCCGAGCGCGTCGTAGCCGATCGCACCCTCCGCGGCGGGCGCCTGCGCGGCGAGCGTGCGGTCGGCGGGGTCGAGGTGCAGCTTCGTCCAGCGCGTGCGCGCGAGCGGCCACTCCTGCTCGGCGCGCGGGACGAAGCCGTCGTGGTGGCGGACCTGGAGCTGGACCGGCGGCTGGTCGCGCCAGCCGCTGTCGTCGCCCTTGAGGAAGGCGGCGAAGAAGCGCTGCTGGAGGTCGATGCCGTAGTCGGTGTAGAACTCGGTCCAGTGCTCGATCCCGTGGATCTCGAGCCACTTCTGCTCCGTCGCGGCGCGCACGAAGCCCTCGACGTTGCCGCGCAGGTGCAGGCCCTGCCCGCCCCAGTTGCCGGCCGACAGGAACGGCGTCTTCACCATCGACCAGTCGGGCGTGTGCTCGCGGTGGTACTCGTCGTCGAGCGGATGGTCGAGGACCTCCTGGCCGAACGGCGCGCGGTTGCGCTCGAGCTCGCCGTCGGACAGCGTCTCCGGGCCCGCGACCGTCTCGCCGGTGATCGGGCTGCGGAAGCCGCGCTCGCCGAGCCCGTGCTGGACGACGACGACCTGCTTGTCGAACCAGTTCGTGAAGAACGTCGACAGGATCCCGCCGTGGTGGGTCATGTCGCGATACCAGTCCGCGGCGCCCTCCCACGGGCACATCGCGGCCAGGTGCGGCGGCTGCAGGGCGGCGACCATCCACTGGTTGATCGCGTAGTAGGAGATGCCGGCGAGGCCGACCTTGCCGGTGCTCCACGGCCGCGTGCCCGCCCACTCGATGGACTCGTAGAGGTCCTTCGTCTCGCGCGCGCAGAACGGGTCGAGGACGCCCGGCGAGCGGCCCGCGCCGCGCGAGTCGACGCGCACGACGGCGTAGCCCTCCGGCACCCACTTCTCAGGGTCGACGACCTCCCAGTTCTGGTAGGCGTTCGTCGAGCCCGCGGTGACGTCGGGGTGGGCCTCGGCCATGATCCGCCACTGGTCGGGATAGCCCTCCTGGAAGGCGAGCCCCTTGGCGTACGGGCCGTAGCTGAGGATGACCGGGAAGGGGCCGCCGGCGGGCGGGCGGAAGACGTCGGCGCGCAGCGGGGTGCCGTCGTCCATGGGGATCTCGACGTCCCACTCGACGAGCATCCCGTCGCGGATCTCGCCGGCCTCGCCGCGCGCCGCGGCCGTGTCCGTCACGCCAGGACCTGCGGGTTCACCGGGCAGCGCGGCGCGTCGCCGGTGAGCGCGCGCACGACCTCGTCGGTCGCGCGGCGCTGCAGCTCGTCGGTCGCCTCGACCGAGGTGAACGACATGTGCGGCGTGATCACCGCGCGCTCGTGCGTGCGCAGCGGATGGTCCTCGGGCAGCGGCTCCTGCTCGGTGACGTCGAGCGCGACGCCGCCCAGGCGGCCGTCGTCGAGCGCCGCCGTCACCGCCTCGGTGTCGACGAGCCCGCCGCGCGAGGTGTTCACGAGGATGGGCGCGCGGCCCATCAGGCCCAGCGTGCGCTCGTTGATGACGTGCTTGGTCTCGTCGGTCAGCGGCGCGTGCAGCGAGATGACGTCGGCCTCGGCGACCGCCTCCTCGACCGTCGCGGCGCCGGTCATGCCGGTGCCCGACCAGTCCTCGACGTACGGGTCGTAGCCGACGACCTCGAAGCCGAAGGCGTTCGCCCGGTCGGCGACCTTGCGCCCGATGCGCCCGACGCCGATCAGCGCCAGCCGCCGCCCCTGCAGGCGGTGGATCCCGCCGTGCGGGATCGCCCAGCCGCCGGCGGCGACCTCGCGGTTGGCGGCGACGACGCTGCGGGTGGCGGCGAGCAGCAGCGCCATCGTGTGGTCGGCGACCTCGTCGAGGCAGTAGTCCGGCACGTAGGTGACGAGGATCCCGGCCTCGGTGGCCGCGGCGACGTCGATGTTGTCGACGCCGATCCCGTAGCGGGAGATGATCTTGCACCCGGCCGAGGCGGCCGCCTCGATCACCGGCGCGGTGATCTGCGCGAAGCACACCATGACGGCGGAGGCGCCGCCGGCCAGACCGGCCAGCGTCGCCTCCTCCTTGTCAGGTGCCTCTTCGAGCGTGTAGCCGAGCTCGCCGAGCGTCGCGCGCTCGTGCGCCAGCCCGCCGAACACGTGGTCGGTGAGCAGGACGGTCCCGGCCATGGCTACGAGCAGCGCGACGTCGTCGAACGGGTGCCGCGTGAACAGGACGGGCCCGTCCTTGGTCACGAGCAGGTTCTCCTCCAGGCGGACGGTCTGCTCGAGGCCGGGGTGCCCCGCGAACGTCTCGGCGGCGAAGTACATCCCCTCCTGCAGCTCGACGGGGTAGTCGAGGCTGTACGCGCGCGAGATCCACATGCCCTCGTAGAGCGACAGGCCGATCGAGTGCGCGAACTGCTGGAGCGTGACCGTGCCGAACTCGTCGTCGGCGTACTTCGGCAGCTTCGCGGCGACGTCGGCGGTCGTGTTGCCCGCCTTCATCTGCTCGATGGCCGCGTACATCGACTCGTGGCACTCCTTGTAGAGGTCCTTCTCCTTCTCCGTCCAGCGCCCGCCGACCTTGAAGCAGCGCACGAAGTCGACGAAGTAGCCGCCCGGGCCGACGGCGTTCTGGTCGATGATGACCAGGTCGCCCTCGCGGATCACCTTGTCCGTGTGCCAGCGGCGGTACGGGCTCGTGTTGCCGCCCGACGCGACGATGATGTCGTAGACGAAGTCGAAGCCCTGCGTGTAGAGGTACTCGTTGACCTTCGCCGTGATCTCGCTCTCCTTCACGCCCGGCTTGAGCCACTCGTGCTCGATCTTCCAGAACGACGTGTCGCCGATCGCCGAGGAGATCTTCAGGCACTCGAGCTCGTCGGGCGTCTTGACGATGCGCGCGGCCGACATCGCCGGCCAGGCGCTGACGATGTTCAGGTCGTACTTCTGGAACGCGGCGAATGCGCTCGGGTCGTAGACGTCGAAGCCGATCTTCTCCTTCTCGACGCCGTTCTCCTTGAGCACGTCGATGACCGAGCGGGCCATCTTGTCGGCCATGAACTCCTCGGCCGTCTCGGCCCACTTCCAGGTGATGGCCGGGCGGATGTTGCCCTTCAGCCACGGCGCGTCGATCTTGGCGCACTCGAGGTCCGAGCCGGCGGTCTCGAAGAGGACCGGGTCGCCGTCGCGCGGCAGCACGCAGTAGCGGATGTAGATGTTGTTCTTCCAGTTGCCCTGGAAGACGCTGGTGATGTAGCGGACGTTCTCGCCGACGAAGCAGACGAGCGCGCCGAGATCCTGCTCTGCCATCTTCTCGCGCGCACGCGCGAGACGGTCGCGGCGCAGGCGGTCGAAGTCGACCCGCGCCTGCCAGTCGGTCGCCGTCGTGGAGTACACGCGCCGCGGGTCGTGCTCATGGGGCTTGCCCAGGAACGAAAGGTCCATGCCCTTGCCGGTCGGGGTCACCCCGTTGGTCGACCTGCCTTCCTGCTCAAGCACTGCGTCTCCTCTCCCGCGGTCCGCCGCCCCGACGGCGCGGACTCCTGATGTCGGTGCTTTGCCCAGTGCGGCTAATCGCTCGCCCCGGCGGTTCAGTGATACTACACGGGCTTCCCGCCCCGTGGGAGGCGCCGAGGCGGGGAGCGGCTCCACGGGAGGTGCTTGGGAGTGTCACTTCACATCCGGGTCACGCGCGTCGGCAACCGAATCGCCGGGCGTCGCCATGGGTACGCCCCCGGCGCATGAGTCTGCCCGACCCGGCGCCCGGAAGCGTCGTCCTCATCACCGGCGCGTCCTCCGGCATCGGCGAGGAGCTCGCGCGCCAGCTCGCCGCGATCGGCCACGACCTCGTCCTGGTGGCGCGCCGCGCCGACCGCCTCGAGGCGCTCGCGGCCGAGCTGAGCGAAGCCCACGGCGTGCAGGCGCGCGCACTGCCCGCCGACCTCACCGACGGCGCCGAGCGCCGCCGCGTCGTCGATGACGTGCACGCCTCGGGCGCGTTCGTGGCCGGGCTGTGCAACAACGCGGGCTTCGGCTCCTACGGGCGCGTCACCGAGCTCGACGCCGCGCGCGAGGCCGAGATGGTCCAGCTCAACGCCGCCGCCGTGCACGAGCTGACGCTCGCCTTCCTGAGCGCGATGGTCGAGCGTGGGAGCGGCGCGATCCTCAACGTCGCCTCGCTCGCGGCCTTCCAGCCCGTGCCGAACATGGCCACCTACGCGGCCACGAAGGCGTTCGTGCAGTCCTTCTCGGAGGCGCTGCACGCCGAGCTGGCGGGCAGCGGCGTGTCGTGCACCGTTCTGTGCCCGGGCCCTGTGCCGACCGAGTTCGGCGCGGTGGCCGGCGTCGAGGGCGGCGCCGACAGGCTGATGCCGCCGTTCGCGGTCGGCGAGCCCGACGAGGTCGCGGCCGCGGGTGTGCGCGGCATGCTCCGCGGGCGGCGCTCGGTCGTCCCGGGGACCGCGACCAAGGCGCTGGCCACCGGCGGGCGCTACGTCCCGCGCAGCATCCTGCTCGCCGCCGCGCGGCGCGCGACCGGCGGCGACGCCGGTTCCTGAGCGGCTCAGGCCGCCGCGCCGGCCAGCAGCTCGCCGGCGACGCGGTCGGTCGCGTCCGCCGTGCCGCCGAGCAGGCGCCGGGTGAGCTGCGCGCGGCGGAAGAAGAGCGGCGCGTCATGCTCCCAGGTCGCGCCGATTCCGCCGTGGGTGACGATGTTCTGGCGCGCCGCGAGGTCGAGCGCGCGGCCGGCCGCCGACCGCGCGGCGCTCGCCGCGAGCGGGAACTCGGCGGGCCCGTCGGCGTACGCCCAGCCCGCGTAGAGCAGCAGCGAGCGCGCGTTCTCGGCCATCCGCAGGACCTCCGTGAGCCCGTGCTTGATCGCCTGGTAGGAGCCGATCGCGCGGCCGAAGGTGAAGCGCTCGCGCGCGTAGGCGACGGCCATCTCGAGCGCCGCCTCGACGGCGCCGAGCGACTCGGCGGCCACCAGCGCCTGGGCCAGGTACCACGCGCGCGCGACCTGCGCGGGCTCGACGTCGAGGCGCCGCGCTGCCGCGCCTGCGAGCGTCACGTGGCCCAGCGAGCGGGTCGCGTCGTAGCGCCCTGCGCTCGTGACGTCCGCGTCTTCCACGACACCGGCGACGGGGGCGCCGTCGTCGCCGGTCCCCACCACGACGAGCAGGTCGGCGCCGGGAGCGTCGGGGACCCACGGGACGACGCCGTCGAAGGTCACGGTGTCGCCCGACGTCCGCGCCGTGGGCGCGGGGGCCCGGCCGGCGCCGCGCTCGCGCTCGACCGTCCAGCCCGCGTGCGCGCCACCCGGCGGGCGCGCGGGCAGCCAGGCGGCGCGCGCCTCGCCCGCGGCCAGCGACTCGAGCGCACCGTGGCCGGCGGCGTCGAGCAGCGCGCTGGCGGGCAGGTGCCCGAGCAGCGGGACGGGCGCGAGCACGCGCCCGCACTCCTGGGCGACGAGCATCGCGTCGAAGGCGCCGAGGCCCGCGCCGCCGCGCTCCTCGCCGATCAGCATCCCCGCCCAGCCCGCCTCGGCGGCGGCCGGCCACAGGTCGGGCGGCGGCGCGCCGTCGAGCGCGGCGCGCGCTGCGGGGACGGTGTCGTGGCGGGCGAGCATCCCGCGCGCGGCCTCGCGCAGCAGCTCCTGCTCGTCGGACAGGGCGAGGTTCATCGAGAGGACCAGCCTTGGACGCGACCGCCGACGACGGTCGATCGATGACGCGTTGTCACTTCGTCGCCGCCTCGCGCTCGCGCCGGCGCAGCTCGCTGAACGCGACGTCCTTGTCCAGGCGCGGCTCGGACGGCAGGCCGAGCACGCGCTCGCCGATCGTGTTGCGCAGGATCTCCTCCGTGCCGCCCGCGGCCCGCAGGCCCGGGAGGTAGGAGATCATGTAGGCCCACTCGCCGTCGTCGGCCAGCGCGTCGGGGCCGAGCACGTCGGCGATCAGGTCGCCCGCGGCGATCGCCGCGTTGACGAGCGTGACCTTGGCCAGGCCGGCCTCGGGCCCCGGGATGCGGCCGCGCTCGAGCGCGGTCAGCGCGCGCAGGCCGCCGAACCTCACGGCCAGCAGCTCCGTGCCGATCTCGCCCAGGCGCCGGCGCACGTCGGGGTCGGCGCTCGCGACCTCGTCGGCCGCGAGCGCGCGCGCGAAGCGGGTCTCCTGGTAGCCGAGGCCCTCCGTGCCCAGGCCGATGGCCAGCCGCTCGAACATGAGCGTGGTCAGCGCGGTTCGCCAGCCGTCGTCCACCTGGCCGACGACGGCGTCGTCGCCGAGCGGGGCGTCGTCGAGGAAGACCTCGTTGAACTCCGCCTCGCCGGAGATCTGGCGCAGCCCGCGCACGGTCACGCCGGGGGCGTCCATCGGGACGATGAACAGCGTCAGCCCGCGGTGCTTGGGCACCTCGGCATCGGTGCGCGCGAGGAGCAGGCCGTAGGCGGCGTGCTGGGCGTTCGTGGTCCACACCTTCTGGCCGGTGAGCCGCCAGCCGCCGCCGTCCTCGCGGCGCGCGCGGGTCTGCACGGCGGCCAGGTCGGAGCCCGCGCCCGGCTCGGAGAACAGCTGGCACCAGACGTCGTCGCCGTGGAGCATCGGGCCGAGGTGACGCAGCTTCTGCTCCTCGGTGCCGTGGGCGATGATCGTCGGGCCGAGCATGCCGACGCCGATCGTGTCGAGGATGCCGGGCACGCGGGCGCGCGCGATCTCCTGGTTGACGATCGCCTGCTCGACCGGCCCGAGGCCCTGGCCACCGTACTCGCGCGGCCATGTCACCCCGGCGAGCCCGCCCTCGGCCAGGCGGCCCTGCCAGCGGCGCCGGGCGCGGACGTAGCTCTCGTCGTCGGGCGGTCCCGAGGGCGGCGGCGCCTCGGCGCCGTGCTCCTGCAGCCAGGCCCGCACCGTCTCGCGGTACCGGGCCTGCTCGGCGGTGTCGCCCAGGTCCACGCCGTCCCCTCCAGGTCGGTTGACTGACCAGTCGGTCGAAAGTCTACGGAAGCGCTCGCCCGCGGGGGGGTGAGCGCGTTACCCTCGTCGCATGGGTCGTTTCGACCGTGATCGCGCGTGGAGTGAGATCGGTGACCGCATCATCGCCGGCCGGATTCCCGCGGGCACCGCGCTGGACGAGCGCGAGCTGGCCGCCGAGGTCGGCGTCGGCGAGAACGAGGTCCGCGAGGCGCTGTGCGTCCTGCAGCGCGACGGGTTCGTGCGCGAGGAGGACGGCGGGCGCTTCGCGGTGACCGCGCCCGACGAGCTCGAGCTGCGCGAGACCTACCCGGTCGTGCTTCTGCTCGAGGGCCTCGCCGTGCGCACCACGCCGGCCTACGACGCCGACACGCTCGCGCGCCTGCGCGAGATCAACGCGGACATGCAGCGCGACGCCGACGACGCGGGCGCCGCCGCCGTGCACGACCACTCGTTCCATGACGAGCTCGTGCGCAACTGCGGCAACGACCAGCTGCTCGCCACCGTGCGCCCGCTCAAGCGGCTGCTGCTGCGCTACGAGCTGACCTACCTCGCCGAGCGCCGCAACGTCGGGCGCTCCGTGCGCCAGCACGCGGAGATCGTGGACGCGATCGAGCGCGGCGATCGCGAGGCCGCGGCCTGCGGCGTCGAGGCCAACTTCCGCGACGCTCTCCCGGAGCTCCTCCAGCAGCTCGCCGAGTAGCCCTCCGACGGTGAGCGCCGCTGACCGGCGCGGGATTACCCGCACGCGTTCCGGGGAAGGGTGCGAGCGAGGAGGAGGGCCGCGGACTGGTACGACTGACCCCGCAGGCGACGAGCGCCCTTGGCGACGACGAGGTCGTGGTGCTCGACTGGCACCGCATCGCCATCTGCTGCGCCACCGCGGGCGACGTCTCGCTGCACGTCGCGCCCCGCGCGCGCATCGCCTCCTCGAAGGCGTTCAAGCCCGCCGGCGCCGATCCCCGCGCGCCCGTCTACGTGCACCGCATGGCCGCGCCGCACCTGGCCGGCCGCGACGTCGTCGTCGACTGCCGGCGCCGCCTGGGCATGCGGCGCTTCACGTCGAACCTGCCTGACGACTTCGGCCTGCGCGCCGTGCTCGGCCGGCTGCCCGACCCGTCCACCGAGGAGGACTCGCCATGAAGGAACGCAGCCGCACGCGCTCGATCGTCATCTGGACCGCGGTCGCCGTCGTCGGCGCCGTCTCCTGGGGCGTCATCGCCCTCGTCCGCGGCGAGCGCATCTCGGCGGTCTGGCTGATCGCCGCCGCGCTCGGCACGTACGCGATCGCCTACCGCTTCTACGCGCGCTTCATCGTCAAGAAGGTCCTCGAGGTCGACGACAAGCGGGCCACACCGGCCGAGCGCCTCGACAACGCGGTCGACTTCCAGCCGACCGACCGGCGCGTCCTCTTCGGCCACCACTTCGCCGCGATCGCCGGCGCCGGCCCGCTCGTCGGCCCCGTGCTCGCCGCGCAGATGGGCTACCTGCCCGGCACGATCTGGATCATCGTCGGCGTCGTCGTCGCGGGCGCCGTCCAGGACATGGTCGTGCTGTTCGTGTCGATGCGCCGCGACGGCAAGAGCCTCGGGCAGATGGCGCGCGAGGAGATCGGGCCGGTCGGCGGCGCCGCCGCGCTGATCGCCGTCTTCTCGATCATGATCATCCTGCTCGCGGTCCTCGCGCTCGTCGTCGTCAACGCGCTGGCCGCCTCGCCGTGGGGCACGTTCTCGATCGCGATGACGATCCCGATCGCGTTCCTCATGGGCTTCTACATGCGCGTGCTGCGCCCGGGCCGTGTGCTCGAGACGACCGCGATCGGCGTCTCGCTGCTGCTGCTGGCGATCGTCGCCGGCGGCTGGGTCCAGGAGAGCGGCGGCGGGCTCGCCGACTTCTTCACGCTCGAGCCCGAGACGCTCGTGATCTGCCTGATGGTCTACGGGTTCCTCGCGTCGGTGCTGCCCGTCTGGATGCTGCTCGCGCCGCGCGACTACCTGTCGACGTTCATGAAGATCGGGACGATCTGCCTGCTCGCCGTCGGCATCGTCGTGACGCAGCCGCTGATGGAGAACGCGGCGGTCACCGAGTTCGCCCGGAACGGGCAGGGTCCCGTCTTCGCCGGCGCGCTGTTCCCGTTCGTGTTCATCACGATCGCCTGCGGCGCCCTGTCGGGCTTCCACGCTCTGATCGCCTCCGGCACGACGCCGAAGATGATCCAGAAGGAGTCGCAGGTTCGGTTCATCGGCTACGGCGCGATGCTCATGGAGTCGTTCGTCGCCGTCATGGCGATCATCGCCGCGTCGATCATCGAGCCGGGCCTGTACTACGCGATGAACGCGCCCGCCGCGGTCGTCGGCGACAGCGTCCAGTCGGCGTCGCGCGCGGTCAACGAGCTGGGCTTCCAGATCTCGCCGCAGGCGCTGGCGGCCGCGGCCCAGGACGTCGACGAGGAGACCCTCGTCGCGCGCACCGGCGGCGCCCCGACGCTGGCGATCGGCATGGCCGAGATCTTCTCCGGCGCCACCGGGAACGCCCTGAAGGCCTTCTGGTACCACTTCGCGATCATGTTCGAGGCCCTGTTCATCCTCACCACGGTGGACGCGGGCACGCGGGTCGGGCGCTTCATGCTGCAGGACACGCTCGGCAACGTCTGGAAGCCGATCGGCCGCGTCAGCTGGAAGCCGGGTCTGTGGCTGACGAGCGCGATCGTCGTCGGCGCCTGGGGCTACTTCCTCTACACCGGCGTCACGAACCCGCTCGGCGGGATCAACCAGCTCTTCCCCCTGTTCGGCATCGCCAACCAGCTGCTGGCCGCCGTCGCGCTGACCGTCTGCACGACGATCCTGATCAAGAAGGGCAAGCTCAAGTGGGCGTGGGTGACGGGCATCCCGCTCGCCTGGGACGCCGCGGTGACGCTGACGGCCAGCTACCAGAAGGTGTTCTCGGACAATCCGAAGCTTGGCTTCTTCGCCCAGCGCGACGCCTTCAAGGAGGCGCTGGACAACAGCGAGGTGCTGCCCCCGGCCAAGAGCCTGGACGACATGCAGGCCATCGTCACGAACTCGACGGTCGACGGCGTGCTCGCCGCGCTGTTTGCCGTCATGATCATCGTCGTGATCGCCGACGCCGCGCGCATCTGGGTCAAGGTCATCCTCGGCCGCCGCGAGCTCGAGACGACCGAGACGCCGTTCGAGCCCTCGCGCCTGATCGCGCCCGCCGGGCTGTTCGCGACGGCCGAGGAGAAGGCGATGCTCGTCGGGGTCGGCTCGGTCAGCGGGGACGCCGCCTACGCCGACGATGCGGCGGAGCGCTTCTCGCGCCGTGAGCAGACGCCCACCGGAGGTGGGACGTGACGGCGACCGCGACCCGCCGCCGCATCGGCGACCTCGCGCGGGGCATGCGCTGGTACCTGCGCGAGGTCTCGGGCGAGAGCGCCTACGACCACTACGTCGAGCACGTGCGCCGCGAGCACCCCGACGCGCTCGTCATGTCGCGCCGCGACTTCGAGCGCTGGCGCCAGGACGACCGCAACGACAACCCGCGGGCGCGCTGCTGCTGAGGCTCAGCGCCCGACGCGGCGGAAGCCGCGATCGAGCAGCACGCGCGCCTGGCGGCCGGGGTCGGGCGAGTGCAGGAGCACGACGCCCAGGCGCCGGCCGTGGCGCGTCGCGGCGGCGACGAGGCAGCGCCCGGCCTTGTTCGTGAAGCCGGTCTTGACCCCGATCGTTCCCGGGTAGCCGGTCCGCAGCAGCGGGTTGTTGTTGTTCAGGTGGATGCGCCCGCCCTTGATCGGGAAGGGGAGCACCGCCGTGCGGCGGCGGACGATGCGCGCCAGGCGCCGCTCGTCGAGGACGGCGCGCGCCATCCCGGCCAGGTCGGTGGCGCACGAGTGGTTGCCGGCGTCCTCGAAGCCGTCGGGCGAGGAGAAGCGGGTGCAGCTCAGCCCCAGTTCGCGGGCGTGCTGGTTCATGCGCGAGACGAACCCGGCGACCGTTCCGCTGACGCGCTGGGCGAGCGCGATGGCCGCGTCGTTGCCGGACGGGAGCAGCAGCCCGTTGAGCATCGTCTCGAGCTTCACCCGCTTGCCGCGCGGCAGCACGCCGACGCCCGACCCGCGGTAGGCCAGCGCCTCCTTGGTGACGCGCACCTTGGCCGTCGCCGGCGCGCGGCCGACGACCACGAGCGCGGTCATCATCTTCGTCAGCGAGGCGATCGGCAGGACGCGGTCGGGCAGCCGCCGCCACAGGACCTCGCCCGTGTCGAGGTCGAAGAGCAGGCCGCTGCGCGGCATGTCCTTGAAGCGCAGGCGGACCGTGTCGGCCGTCGCGGCGAGCCTGAGGCGCAGCGGCGGCTGTCCCGGGTCGGCCGCCTCGACGGGCCCGTTGGCGATCTGCAGCGGTCGCGGCACGGGCGGCCTCGCGGCCGCGCGCGGGGCGCGGCCGGCGTCGTCGCCCGACCCCTGGCAGCCGAGGCCGAGGACGAGCGCCGCCGCCACGAGGAGGCTCGCCGCCGCACGCCGCATCGCCTCAGTACAGCGGATAGCGGGGCTGGTCGTAGTCGCGCTGCACGCGTGTTGCGAGCAACTTCACCGTCAGCAGCCCGAACAGGAACCCGCCGATGTGCGCGAAGTAGGCCACGCCGCCGCCGCCGCCGTCGGTCGGCGAGGCGTAGTCCAGGTAGCCGAACAGGAGCTGCTGGCCGAACCAGATCACGAGGAAGAACATCGCCGGGATCTGGATGAAGGTGAAGAACACGACGAGGAAGATCAGCGTCAGCACCTGGGCGCGCGGATAGAGCAGCAGGTAGCCGCCGAGGACCGCCGCGACCGCGCCCGAGGCGCCGATGCTCGGGACCGTCGCGTTCGGGTCGACGGCCGTCTGCAGGGCCATCGCCGCGATCCCGCCGAGCAGGTAGAAGAAGACGAACTTCACGCGGCCCATGGCGTCCTCGACGTTGTTGCCGAAGACCCACAGGAAGAGCATGTTGCCGCCGATGTGCAGCAGGCCGCCGTGCATGAACATCGACGAGAACACGGTGAACCACGTCGCCGGCTGCGGGTCGGCCTGGCCGCTGACGCCCCGCATCCCCTCGCATGCGATCTGGCCGGCCTGGCTGACGAGCTCGCACTCGTCGCCGGGATGCGTGACCTCGTAGGGGATCACGCCGTAGGACACGACGGTCTGCGTGTCGGGCCCGCTCCAGAGGCTGCCGCCGTTGCGGATGCTCAGGATGAACACCACGACGTTGGCGATGATCAGCGCGATCGTGACGACCGGCGTCCGCCGGGTCCCGATGTTGTCCTTGAGCGGGAACACGGGGCTCCCGGCAGCCTACCCAGCGACCTCGGGCGCTCGATCAGGCGTTCGCGGCCAGCGGACCGCTGCCCGGCTGGTCCTGGGCGACGTGCTGGTCGGCGTGGTAGCTCGAGCGCACGAGCGGGCCCGCCGCGACGTGCTCGAAGCCGAGCTCGTAGGCCGCGCGCTCGAGCGCGGCGAACTCGTCGGGGTGCCAGTAGCGCACGACCGGCAGGTGCCTGGCGGTCGGCCGCAGGTACTGGCCGACGGTGAGCACCTGGACCTGGTGCTCGCGCAGGACGGCGAACGTCTCGACGAGCTCGTCGAAGGTCTCGCCGAGCCCGACCATGAGGCCGGACTTCGTCGTCACCGCGTCGCCGCCCATCTCCTTGGCGTTGCGCAGGACGCGCGCCGAGCGCAGGAACTTCGAGCCGCGCCGCGCGACGGGGTACAGGCGCGGGACGACCTCGACGTTGTGGTTGAAGACGTCGGGGCGCTCGGCGATGACCTTGGCCAGCGGCATCTCCTCGCCGCGGAAGTCGGGCGTCAGCACCTCGACCTTGCACGCGGGCGCCTGCCGGCGGATCTGGCGGATGACGCCGACGAAGGCGAAGGCGCCGAGGTCGGGCAGGTCGTCGCGGTCGACGCTCGTGATGACCGCGTGGCGCAGGCCCATGCGCGCCACCGAGCGGGCGACGCGGGCGGGCTCGAGCGGGTCGTTCCACGTCGGCTTGCCCGTGCGCACGTTGCAGAAGCCGCAGCGCCGCGTGCACGTGTCGCCGAGGATCATGAACGTCGCCGTGCCGCGCTCCCAGCACTCGCCGACGTTCGGGCACGCCGCCTCCTGGCAGACCGTGTGCAGGTTCTCGGCGCGGATCTGCTTGTTCAGCGCCCGGTAGCGCGGGCCGCCGGGCATCGGGACCTTGAACCACGCCGGCTTGCGCTCGCGCATGTCGAGCACGTCGGGCCCGAGGACCTTCAGCACGTCCATGCCGCCGGGGTTGGAACGAGACCGGGTGCGGTGCTCGCGGGGCGTGACGTCGGCGCTCACCCGGTGGAGCATAGACCCCGGGCCGCACCGCCTCAGCGGGCCGGGCGCGCTACAACCAGGGGGTGCTCGCCGCGCTCGCCGCCGCCGTCCTCGCGACCGCCGCGCCGGCCCAGTCGGCCGATCCCCCGCGCCCGCCCATCGTGCAGCGCCCGATCCCGTTCGGGGCCCGGCGCAAGCGCGAGACGGCCGCCTACGCCCGCCGCCACTACGGCCTGGACGGCTACCGGCTGCGCTCGCCGAAGGTCATCGTCGAGCACCTGACGGTCAACGACTCGATCGCCGCGACGTACAACGTCTTCGCCCCCGACGTGCCCGACGCCGAGCTGGGCGAGCTGCCCGGCACGTGCTCGCACTTCGTCGTCGGGACGGACGGGACGATCGTGCAGTTCGTGCCCCTGTCGATCATGTGCCGCCACACCGTCGGGCTGAACTGGACGGCGCTCGGCATCGAGCACGTCGGCCGCCGCGACAGCGACGTGCTCGACAACCCGCGCCAGCTCGCCGCCTCGCTGGCGCTGACGCGCTGGCTGCGCTGCCGGGAGGGGATCGGCGTGCGCGACGTCATCGGCCACAACGAGAGCCTGGGCTCGCGCTTCCACCGCGAGCGCGTCGCGCGCCTGCGCCACCAGACCCACGCCGACTGGCGCAACGCGTCGATGCGCGTCTACCGCGAGAGGCTCAGGGGGCTGCCCTGCCCGGCGAGCGCGGCCTCCAGCCGCGTGCGCGAGACGAGCCGCTGACGGCGGCCCATGGCCGTCGCCAGGCGATGGGCGACCCGCTTGCGGAAGCACGGCAGGTGTGGGCCGTCGCCGCGCTGCGCGGTGACCGAGGTCATCCGCACGTCGGGCAGCCCGCAGGCGACGATCCACCCGAACGGGGCGAGGTCGTTGTCGACGTTCACCGCGAAGCCGTGCTTGCTCACGCCCTGCGAGACGTGCAGGCCGATCGAGGCGATCTTGTCCGTCCCCGTCCAGACGCCGGTCCACGCGACGCCCTCGCCCGAGCGCCCGCGCGACTCGATGCCCTCCTCGGCCAGCGCCTGCGCGATCGCGCCCTCGAGCGTGGCCACGAAGCCCATGACGTCGTCGACGCCGACGATCGGATAGCCGACGAGCTGCCCCGGGCCGTGGTAGGTGACGAGGCCGCCGCGGTCGACGTCGACGATCTCGATGCCCCGCTCGCGGTAGAAGGCCTCGCCCATGCTGAGCTCGCCCGGCCGCGAGCGGCGCCCGCGCGTGTAGACCGGCGGGTGCTCGAGGAGCAGCAGCGTGTCGGGGATCGCGTCCGCCTGGCGCGCGGCGCGCACGCGCTCCTGCAGGTCGTGCGCCTCGCGGTAGTCCACGAGGCCGAGGTTCACGGTCCACAGCTCGCCGGTCACGCGTCGATGATGGCAGAGCGGGGTAGCCGCCCGGGCAGATGCCGAAGACGCTGATCTTCACGAAGCTCGACGACCAGGCGGACCGGATCCTCGACGAGTTCGCCCGGCGCACGGGGCTGGCCGAGCGCGCGGGCGACGAGCGGCGGATCTTCGAGTTCGAGGGCGCCGGCCACGACGTCGACGCCCTCGCTGTGCTCGAGGACATCGACGGCGGCTGGCCGAAGCACGTCAGCCTCGAGAACCTCTGAGCGTCGCTAGACCGACTCGACGCGCCGGCGCACGGCGCTCAGGAAGCGGGCCGCGTACGCGCCGTCGAGCGCGCGGTGGTCCCACGACATGCAGAGGATCGTCATCGGGCGGATGGCGATCGCGTCCTCGCCGTCGGCGCCGGTGACGACGACCGGCCGCTTGACGATCGCCTCGAGGTCGAGGATCGCCACCTGCGGCTGGTTGATGATCGGCGTCGCCGCGATCGCCCCGAACTGCCCGGGGTTGGTGATCGTGAACGTGCCGCCGCGGACGTCGTCGGGGCGCAGGTCGCCGTCGCGGGCGCGACCCGCCAGGTCGCGCACGCGGCGGGCCAGGCCTTCGTCGGAGAGGTCCTGTGCGTCGCGGATCACGGGCACGATCAGGCCGTCGTCGCCGAGCGAGACGGCGATCCCGAGGTGCACGCCGTCGTGCTGGGTGAAGCTGTCGCCCTCGAGCCAGGCGTTGAGCAGCGGGAACTCGCGCAGCGCTTCCACGACACAGCGGGCGACGATCGGCAGCGCCGTCGTGCCGATCAGCGCGCGGCGGCGCTCGACGGCGCTCATGTCGCACTCGACCATGGTCGTGCAGTGCGCGGCCGTCTCGAGCGAGCGCTTCATGTGCTCGCCGATCGTGCGGCGCATGCGCGAGAGCGACTCGCCGCGCGGCGCGCCGGCGGTGGGCGGCGGGGCCGGCGCGGGCGCGGACGGCGGCGGCGTGGGATCGGGCCGGTAGGGAGACTCGATGTGCAGCGGCGGCTCGGGGCGCTCGGGCGTCTCGGCCGCGCCTGCGCCGCCGTCGGCCATGTGGGCGAGGACGTCCTGCTTGCGCACGCGCCCGCCGCGCCCGGTGCCGCGGATCCGGTCGAGGTCGAGCCCGTGCTGGGCGGCCATCCGCGACACGACGGGGCTGTAGCGCCGTGGGCCGGGATGCACGCCGGCCGGACGCCCGGTGACGGCGTGCGGCGGCTCGGGCGCCTGCTCCGACGCGGCGGGCTCGGCGGGCGCGGGCGCCTCGGCCTCGCTGGCGTGCGCCTCGCCGGGGCGGGCGTCGGTGGCGATCCGGGCCAGCACCGTCCCGACTGCGACCGTCTGGCCGGGCTCGACGACGATCTCCGCGAGGCGGCCGGCGGCCGGCGACGGCACCTCGGTGTCGATCTTGTCGGTCGAGATGTCGCAGATCGTCTCCTCGTACTCGACCCAGTCGCCGGCGCGCTTGCGCCAGGCGACGATCGTGCCCTCCGAGACCGACACGCCCATCTGGGGCATGACGACCTCGACGGCGGCGGTCTCAGTACTCGAGGAGCTCACGCGCAGCCTCCCTGACCCGGTCGACGCTGGGGAGCAGCGCCTGCTCGAGCGGCGGTGAGAACGCGATCGGTGCGTCCGGCGTGGCGATCCGGCGGACGGGGCCGTCGAGGTCCTCGAAGCCGCGGTCGGCGATCAGCGCCGCGACCTGGGCGCCGGCCGCGCACGTCGCGTTGGCCTCGTCGACGACGAGCACCTTGCTCGTCTTGCGCACCGAGGCGAGGATCGCCTCCTCGTCGAGCGGCACGAGCGAGCGCAGGTCGATGACCTCGACCGACGCGCCGTCGACGTCCTCGGTCGCCTCGAGCGCGGTGTGGACCATGGCGCCGTACGCGATCACGGTCAGGTCGCTGCCCTCGCGGGCGACGCGCGCGCCGAACGGGGTCGTCCAGCGGCCGTCGGCGACCTCGCCGCGCACGCGGCGGTAGAGGTGCTTGTGCTCGAGGAAGACGACGGGGTTGGGATCGCGCACCGCGCCGATGAGCAGGCCCTTGGCGTCCTCGGCCGTCGACGGCGCGACGACCTTGATCCCGGGCGCGTGCATGAACCACGCCTCGGGGTTCTGCGAGTGGAACGGGCCGCCCGAGAAGCCGCCGCCGCTGGGCAGGCGGACGGTCAGGTTCACCGGCAGGCCCTGCCGGTAGAACATCTTGCCCGCGACGTTGACGAGCTGGTCGAAGCCGCACGAGATGAAGTCGGCGAACTGCATCTCGGCGATCGGCCGCAGCCCGACCACGGCCGCGCCGACCGCGGTCCCGATGATCCCCGCCTCGGCCAGCGGCGTGTCCATCACGCGGTCGGGGCCGAACTCGTCGATGAAGCCGTCGGTGACCTTGAAGGCGCCGCCGAAGACGCCGATGTCCTCGCCCATCACGAGCACCCGCTCGTCGGCGCGCATCTCCTCGCGCATCGCGTCGGAGATCGCCTGCAGGTACGTCATCGTCGTCATGGGCGCGGGTCCTCGGCCATCGGCACGGCGTGGTGGCTCCACGGCGCCGCGCCGTCGCCGAGGATGATCTCCTCCTCGCCCTCGTGGAAGACGCCGGTGGCCGCGGTCGCCGGGTCGGGCATCGCCATCGCCAGCGCCTCCTCGGTGCCCGCGTCGATCGCGGCGCGGACCTCCGCGCGCAGCGCGTCGGTGTCGGCTCCAAGCTCGCGCAGGCGCGTCTCCTGGCGGTCGATCGGGTCGCGCTTGCGCCACTCCTCGACCTGCTCCTTGGGGACGTACTTCATGTCGTCGTGCGCGGCGTGGCCGTGCATGCGCATGGTCAGCGCCTCGATCAGCGTCGGGCCGTCCCCCGCCAGCGCGCGCTCGCGCGCCTGGCGCGTGGCCTCGAACATCGCCTCGGCGTCGTTGCCGTCGACGCTCACGCCCGGGAAGCCGTAGGCCGCGGCGCGCTCGACGGGGTCGACGGCGAACTGCTGCTTGAGCGGCGTCGAGTAGGCGTACTGGTTGTTCTCGAGCACGAAGACGACGGGCAGGCGCTGCACGCCGGCCCAGTTCATCGCCTCGTGGAAGTCGCCGCGCGAGGTCGAGCCGTCGCCGAACCAGGTGATCGCGCAGCGCCGCTCACGGCGCAGCTTGAAGGCCATCGCCATGCCGGTGGCGACGAGCATCATGTCGGGCAGCATCGAGACCATCCCGACGCAGCCGACGCGCCAGTCGCCGAAGTGCACGTTGCCGTCGCGCCCGCCGGTCACGCCGCCCGCGCGGCCCATGTACTGGCCGAGGATCCGCGCCGGGGTCACGCCGCGGATGAGGTGGGCGCCGAGGTCGCGGTGCAGGACGCACAGGCGGTCGGTCGCGGACATCGTGAACGCGGCGCCGACCGAGACGGCCTCCTGCCCGTAGCCGTCGTAGAAGGAGCCGGGGACCTTGCCCTGGCGGTAGAGGTTCATCGCGCGCTCCTCGATGCCGCGCATGAGCAGCATGTAGCGCAGGAGCTCGACGCGATCGGCGAGCGTCAGGTGCTCGGTTGCCCCCGAGGGGTCATTCGCCCATTCCGGCCGGGCGGTGCTCGTGGCCATCGGGGTGTCCCTCCCTTCGTGGCGGGGCCGGCGCCTCTGGTCCGCTGGGAGTCTAGTGACGACCGTCGCGGGCTACGCTGACCCACGGATGAGGGAAGGGGTCAGGTGGACGCGGCTGCGCTGGCGTCTGAGCGGCGCGACGATGTGGCCCGCCTTCCTCGTCGCGCTCGTGCTCGACGCGGTCCTGCTCCACGTCCTGCCGATCGCCGGCGACAACGGGCCGGCCCTGTTCCCCGCGCTGCTGCTGTCGGGCTTCTTCAACCTCGTGGTCGTCGCCGCCGGGGCGCCGCTGGGCGGCGCCGTGCTGCGCCGCCGCGCCCGCGGGCTGCCCCGCGTGGTGGCCGACGACCGCGCGGGCACGGTGCTGCTCGCCGCCGTCACCGCGATGCTGCTCGCCATCGGGTTGGCGCACCGCCCGGCGATCGAGGCCGAGGCGCGCGACTTCGACCGCCAGGCCGCGAGCGCGCGGCGCTACGTGATCGCGTCGGCGGGCGCCGAGTTCCGCGCCAACCTCGACCGCATGGACACGGTCAAGCAGGGCCCCGACCTGTACCGCACGTGCGTCCCCGGCCCCGACCCGCGGCGCTCGTTCTGCGTCCTCGTCACGACCGACCAGGACCCGCCCGGCGTCACGCGCGATCCCGACCAGCGGCCGAACGCGACCGTCAGCGGCCCGGACAACCCGGGCCGCCAGGCGCGCTGAGCGGCCCGCTCAGAGCGCGAGCGCGATCGGCTGCTCGAGGATCGCCTTGATGCGGCCGAGGAACTCGGCCGCCGGCGCGCCCGAGAGGATCCGGTGGTCGCAGGCGATGGTGAGGTTCATCGTGTTGCGCACGACGACCTCGCCGTCGCGCACGACGGGCTTGGGCTCGAGCTTGCCGACGGCGAGGATCGCCGACTGCGGCGGGTTGATGACGGCGGTGAAGCTCGTCACGCCGTACATGCCGAGGTTGGTGATCGAGAACGTGCCGCCCGACAGCTCCGGCGGGGTGATCTTCCCGTCGCGGACCTTCTCGGCCAGCCCGCGCGTCTCCTCGGCGATCTGGCCGAGGCCCTTGTGGTCGGCGTCGAAGATCGTCGGGACGATCAGCGTGTCCGAGCCCGCCACGGCGACGCCGATGTTGACCCGGCTGTGCAGCTCGAAGCGCCCGTCGCGATAGGAGCCGTTGGCCAGCGGGAAGTCGCGCAGCGCGATGGCGCACGCCTTGACGACCATGTCGTTGTAGGACGGCGCCGACGTCTCGCGCGCGGCCGACAGCTCCTTGAGCTGGCCGCGCAGCTCGACGGCGCCCTCCATGTCGACGTCCATCGACAGCGTGAAGTGCGGGATCGTCGCCTTGGACTCGGCCATCCGGCGCGCGATGAGCTGCTGGATGCGGCTCGGGTCCTGGGTGGTGATGTCGCCCTTCGCCGTGCCGGTCTCCGCGGCCGGGGCGGCCTCCTTCTCGCGCTCGGGCTCGGCCTCCGGCTCGGGCGCCGCCTCCGGCTCGGCCTCGGCCGGGGGCTCCTCCGGCGCCGCCTCGCCCGTGGCGGTCCCCTGCTCGGGCTCGGCCTCCGCCTCGGCGCCGCCGGCCTGCGGCGCGGCGGCGCCGCCCGACGCGGCCGCCTCGACGTCGGCCTTGACGATCCGCCCGCCGGGGCCGCTGCCCTCGAGCGCGGACAGGTCGACGCCGTGCTCGCGGGCGATCCGCCGGGCGACCGGCGAGGCCTTGGGACGCCCGCCGTTGCCGCCGGCGTCCGGCGCCGGCTGGGCCGCCGGCTCGTCGTCCTCGCTCTCGCCCTCATCGGGCTCCTCGCTCGGGCGCGGCGCCGGCGTCGCTCTCCGGCTCCTCGGGCTCCTCGGGCTCCTCGGGCGCGGCGCCGCCGGCGTCGCTCTCGGACTCCGTGCGCTCGGCCGTCGCGGTCGAGGTGCCCGCGCCGTCGCCCCCGTCGCCGTCGCCGTCGGCCGCGGCCTCCTGCTGCTCCGCCTCTGCCGGCGCGCCGCTCTCCTCGGCGGACTCCGACTCGGCCGCGGCGCCCTCGCCGATGCGCGCGATGACCTCGCCGATGGCGAGCGTCGAGCCCTCGTCGGCGACGATCTCCAGCGTCCCGTCGGTGTCGGCCTCGTAGGTCATCGTCGCCTTGTCGGTCTCGATCTCCACGAGCTCGTCGCCCTTGGCGACCTCGTCGCCGGCGGCCTTGAGCCACTTGAGGATCGTGCCCTCCTCCATGGAGTCGGACAGGCGCGGCATGACGACGTCGGGCATGGGCGCGATGCTACATGCGCGTCGGCGCGGGCGAAGTCGCTGTTTCGGCTGGTGGCAGGACTACGTCGCGGCGAGCTCGCGCTCGGCCCGCAGCCAGTGCTCCATCGGGTCGCCTTCGACCCCGGCGAGATGCAGCTCGTAGGCGCGCAGCGCGATCTGGTCGTGCGAGATCGCGCGGCGGGTGCGGCGCGAGGAGGCCGCCGGCTTGCGCGTGCGCTTCGTGCGCGGGGCGGTCGTGGCGGTGGCGGTCTTGGGCATGTCAGGACTCCTGAGAGGTCGGTTTCGCGGTCACGGGCGCGCAGGCCCGTGCGCGTGGGGTTCGCCCCGCGCGGGCGGGAGTCCTTCGCGGCGGGGCTACGACGGGCGCTCGGCGGCGCGCAGGGCGTCGTCGAACGTGCTCGGCGGCGCGGGCCGGCCGATGTGGAAGCCCTGCGCGTGGGTCGCGCCGAGGCGGGCCACGGCGCGCAGCTGGGCCTCGTCCTCGATGCCCTCGGCGCACGTCCCGAGGCCGAGCGCGCGGCTCAGGGAGATGATCGCTCCGGCGATCGATGCGCCCTCCTGGTCGTCGCCCAGCTTGGCGACGAAGCTGCGGTCCACCTTGAGGATGTCGAACGGGAACTCGTGCAGGCGGGCGAGCGACGAGTAGCCGGTGCCGAAGTCGTCGAGGGCCATGCGCGCGCCGAGCGCCTTGAGCGCGCGCAGCGTCTCGAGGGTGCCGGCCGGGTTCTCCATGACCGCGCTCTCGGTGATCTCGAGGATCAGGCGGTGGCCCGGGACGCCGCTCTCGGCGAGCGCGTCGCGGACCGTGGCGACGAGGTCGGGCTTGTTGAGGTGGCGGACCGACAGGTTCACGCTGCACTGGACCCAGTCCGTGCCGAGCTCCTCGTGCCAGCGGCGCAGCGTGCGGCACACCTCGCGCACGACCCAGTTGCCGATCGGCACGATCAGGCCGGTCTCCTCGGCGAGCGGGATGAACTCGCCGGGCGGGACGAGGCCGCGCTCGGGGTGCTGCCAGCGCACGAGGCCCTCGAAGCCCTGGATCGCGCCCGAGGCCAGCTCGATGACCGGCTGCACGTGCAGGCGCAGCTCGTCGCGCTCGATCGCGCGCCGCAGGGCGCTCTCGGTGGCCACCCGGGCGCGCGCGTCGCGGCGCATGTCCTCGTCGAAGACCTCGATGCGGCCGCGGCCGGCATCCTTGGCGCGGTACATCGCGGCGTCGGCGTCGCGGATCAGGTTCTCAGGCTCCGTCGTCTCGTCGGCGAGCGCGATCCCGATGCTCGCCTGCAGGAAGGCCTCGCTGTCCTCGACGAGGAACGGCTCGTCGAACAGCGCAGCGATGCGGTTGGCGATCGAGCGCACGCCGGCCTCGCCGGCGACGTCCTCGCACAGGATCGTCAGCTCGTCGCCACCGAAGCGGGCGATCGTGTCCTCGGGGCGCAGCTCGGCGCGCAGGCGGGCGGCGACGTCGCACAGCAGGCGGTCGCCGGCAGCGTGGCCGAACGAGTCGTTGATGAGCTTGAAGCGGTCGAGGTCGACGAACAGGACGGCGACGCCGCGCTCGCGCCGGCGCGCGCGCCGCAGCGCCTGCTCCAGACGGTCCTGGAAGAGCGCGCGGTTGGGCAGCCCGGTGAGCGTGTCGTGCAGGGCCTGGTGGGCGAGCTCGGCCTCGGCGCGCTTGCGCGCGGTGACGTCGCGGGTCACCGCGACGAGCTCGCTCGCGCCGGCACGGTCGACGACGCGCAGCGCGGTCTCGACCCAGCGCTCGGCGCCATCGGGCCGCGTGACGTGGAACTCGGTCGTCACGGCCTCGCCTGCGGACTGCGCGTAGCGGGTGGCCAGCTCGGCGGCGACGGCGCGGTCGTCGCCCAGCCCGCCGATACCGACCTCGGAGGCCCAGCGCCCGACGAGCTGATCGGGGCTCAGCCCGAACAGGCGCTCGCTGGCGGGCGAGGCGTACAGGTAACGGCCCTCGGCGTCGTGGCGCGAGAGGACGTCGCCCGAGTGCTCGGCGAGGAGCCGGAACTCCGCCTCGCGCGCGGCGAGCTCGGCGCGCGCCTCGACCTCGGCCGTGACGTCGGTCGTCGTGCCCAGGAAGTAGGGCTCGCGCTCGTCCTCCACGCCCGCGATGTCGATGCGCACCCAGCGGGCGCGGCCGGGGCCCGGCTCGAGCTCGAGCTCGACGGTCACCGGCCCGCGCCCCGCCCGGACCTCCTGGCCCGCGGCGAGCAGCGCGTCTCGGCCGGCGCCGGTGACGGTGGCCAGCCACGGGCCGTGGTCCAGCTCGAAGTGCGAGCAGCCGTGGATCTCGCCCAGGCGCCGGTTGGCGTAGAGCATCCGCCCGTCGAACGTGGCGGCGAAGATGCCGACCGGCGAGGCGGCCGCCAGCGCGCGGAAGCGGCGCTCGCTGTCGGCCAGGGCGACCTCGGCGGCGTGCTGGTCGCCGCGGTCGACGACCTGTCCGAAGAGGTGCTGGGGCCGGCCGTCGGGACCGAGGACGCTCGAGAAGTTGAGCGCGCCCCACACCTCGCGGCCACCGGGGCGGACGTAGCGGATCATGCAGCGCGCATCGCGCGCCGGGTCGTCGACCAGCGAGCGCCGCATGTGGGCCAGGTCGGCGACGTCGTCGGGGTGGACGACCGCGTCGACGGGCATGCCGACGAGCTGCTCGGGCATGCGCCCGACGAGCTGCGCGTAGGCGGCGTTGACGCGGCGAAAGCGGCCGTCGAGCGTGACCAGGCACATGGCGATGGCGGACCGCTCGAAGCCGCTGCGGAAGAGGGCGTCGGCCTCGCTGGCGCGCTCGGCGGCGAGGCGCCGGTCGTGGACGTCGCGGCCGAGCAGGTAGATGAGGCCGGCGTCGCGGTCGATCGTCAGGCTCAGCACGCACCAGCGGCGCGGGTCGCCGGCCGGGCCGATGCGGACCTCGACCTCGGCGGTGTCGACCTCGCCGCCGGTCATCGCGAGCCAGCTCTCGATCAGGCCCGCCCGGTCGTCGGGATGGATGAGGACGTCGTTGGCGGTCGCGCCGACGACCTCGTCGGCGGTGGCGCCCAGAAGCCGCGCCAGCGCGGGGTTCACGCTGACGATCGTCCCGTCGAGCGCGATCGCGCCCGCGATGTCCCCGGTCAGCTCGAGGAAGCGCTCGGCAAGCGCGGCAGGGGCGATGGGCGGTCCGGACGACACACCGGGGTCATCGGCGGCCGGTCGTCGACTTTGAGCGGGCGCGTCAGAGGTCGCGGAATGTGGCCAGGACGGCCTGGACGACCTGGGGCTCGTGCGGAAAGGCGATCTGCTCCAGCGGCTTGGAGTACGGCATCGGCACGTCGGCGCCCGTCACGCGCCCGACCGGGGCGTCGAGGTCGTCGAACGCCTGCTCCTGGATGAGCGCCGCCAGGTTGGCCCCGACGCCGCCGTGCGGCCAGCCCTCCTCGACGACGACGCAGCGGTTCGTCTTGCGCACGGACTCGAGGATCGTGTCGAGGTCGAGCGGGCGCAGCGTGCGCGGGTCGATGACCTCCGCCTCGATCTCGTGCTCCTCGGCGAGGATCCCCGCCGCCTTCTCGGCCGTGAGGGCCATCCGCGAGACGCCGACGATCGTCACGTCATCGCCGGCGCGCCGGATGGCCGCGTGGCCGAAGTCGACGACGTGGTCGTCGTCGTCGGGGACCTCGCCGCGCTGGCCGTAGAGGTACTCGTGCTCGATGAAGACGACGGGGTTGTCGTCGCGGATCGCCGCCTTGAGCAGGCCCTTGGCGTCGGCCGGCGTGGCGGGCACGGCGACGAGCAGCCCGGGCACGTGCAGGTAGAGCGCCTCGAAGCAGTGCGAGTGCGTCGGCCCGAGCTGATGGCCGGCGCCCTGCGGCATGCGCACGACGAGCGGGACGGCGACCTGGCCGCCGAACATGTAGCGGATGTGCGCCGCCGAGTTGACGATCTGGTCCATGGCCAGCAGCGAGAAGTTGACCGTCATGAGCTCGACCACCGGGCGCATGCCGGTCATCGCCGCGCCGACGCCCATGCCGACGATCGTGTTCTCGGAGATCGGCGTGTCGCGCACGCGCTTCTCGCCGAACTCCTCGAGCAGGCCCTGGGTGACCTTGAAGGCGCCGTTGAAGACGCCGATGTCCTCGCCCATGATGAACACGCGCTCGTCGCGGTTCATCTCCTCGCGCAGCGCCTCGTTGAGCGCCTCGCGGTAGCGCACGGTCCGCGTCGCCTGCTCGCCGCCCGTGCGCTCCTCCTCCGCCGTCGCCATGCTCAGGCCTCCGCCCGCTCGGTGTCCTGCGCCTCCTCCGGCGCCTCCTCGGCCTTGCCCTCGTCCTGCGAGGCGTCCGACGGGCCGCTGCCCGAGCCACCCACATCGCCGCCCTGCGTCTTGACCACCTGCTCGAACTGCTCGCGCAGCGCTCCGTCCTGGGCCATCTCGCGCTCGTGCTCGCCGCGGTGCACACCGGCCGAGCGCTCGTCGATCGAGTACCAGCCGCGCACCTGGCCGCCGAGCACGTAGATGTTGTCGTAGAGCGACTCGGGGTCGGGGTGCGGCGAGGCGTCGGCGAACGTCACGGCCTCGTCGATCCGGGCGACCGCCTCGCGGTCGAGGCGCTCGAGGTCCTCGTCGCCGAGCACGCCCTCGTCGACGAGGCGCCGGCCGAACGTCGTGACCGGGTCGCGCTCGCGCCACTCGGCGACCTGCTCCTTCGTCCGGTACTCCTCGGGGTCGGCCATCGAGTGGCCCCGGAAGCGGTAGGTGATCGCCTCGACGAGCTGCGGCGTGCGCTCGTCGCGCGCGCGGCGCAGGGCCTCGCTCGTCACGTGGTAGGTGTCGAGCACGTCCATGCCGTCGCAGCGCATGCCCGGCACGCCGAACCCCTTGCCGCGCTTGTGCAGGTCGGTGACGGCCGAGTGGCGCGCGAGCGCGGTGCCCATGCCGAACTGGTTGTTGGTGACCATGAAGACGACGGGCAGCTTCCACAGCGCGGCCAGGTTGAGCGCCTCGCCGAACGTCCCCTGGTTGGCCGCGCCGTCGCCGAACTGGCACAGCGTCGCGTCCTGCGTGCCCTGCATGTCGGCGCCGAGGCCGAGCCCGGCGGCGATCGGCAGGTTGCCGCCGACGATCCCGTAGCCGCCCATGAAGCGCCGCTCGAGATCGAACATGTGCATCGACCCGCCGCGCCCGTGCGAGCACCCGTCGACGCGGCCGAACAGCTCGGCCATCACGTTGTTCGGGCTCGTGCCGCGCACGAGCGCGTGGCCGTGGGAGCGGTAGGTCGAGATCAGGTAGTCCTCGTCACGCATCGCGCGGGCGGCGCCGACGATCGTCGCCTCCTCGCCGATGGCGAGGTGCAGGAAGCCGCCGATCTTGGCCTTGGCGTACATCTCGCCCGCGCGCTCCTCGAAGCGGCGGATGAGCATCATCGTGGCCAGCCACTCGCGCGCGACGCCGGCCTCGGGAAGGTCGTGCTTGGCCATGGCCCGGAGTCTACGGGCGGTGGGTCAGGCGGCCCAGCGCACCTCGGGCTCGCCGCCCAGCCAGGCGGCGATCCGGGCCGCCTCGGCCTGCGCCCGCTCGCGGATCGCGGCGCCGGGGTCCGCGAACGGCTCGATCTCGATCGCGACGGCGCCCGAGCGGCGCTCGTGGCGCCAGACGCCCTCGATCCGCCCGTCGACGACCAGCACCGCGGAGATCCAGCCCTGCGGGCGGTGCACGCGCGCGCGGTGCTCCGCGGCCAGGACGTCCGTGTCGGTGCGCACCGAGCCGACGACGTAGGGATCGAAGGCCGGCAGCAGGCGGACCGACGACGCCGGCTCGAGCGCGTCGGCGGCCTGCGCGTCGGCTGCGAGCATGTGCCCGCGGCGCGCGCCGACGTCGACCTCGACGGCGCCGTCGCCGAGCCGTTTCAGCATCCGGCCCGCCTGGGCGGGCGAGACGCCCCACCAGCGCCCGAGGTCCTCGCGCGCGGCCGGCCCGTAGGCCGACAGGTAGCGGCGCGTGAGCTCCTCGACGGCGGCGTCGGGGCCGACCGCGTCGCCGGCGCCCAGCCACGTCTGCGGATGCGTGAAGCGCACGTTCTGCCCCGCCGGCGGGCCGAAGACGAGCCGCCCGCGGAACGACGCGGGCTTGAGGTAGGCGCCCCAGCTCTCGCGCAGGCGCTCGGCGAAGGCCTCCGAGCCCGTCTCGGCGGCGACCTCGTCGGCCAGCTCGGCGCGCGTGAGCACGCGGTCGCACAGGGCCTCGCCGACGGCGGCGATCAGGTCCTCGAGCTGCTGCTCGGTGATGTCGAAGGCGCGCAGCCAGCTCGGCTTGAGGAAGTGGCGGTAGGTGCCGAGCGCCGCGTGCCAGAGCCCGATCTCGCGCGCGGGCAGCAGGTGCAGCGTGCCGCGGATCGCCCACGTCTTGACGAGCGCGCGCTTCTCCCACAGCACCCGGTCGACGTCGCCGGGCGCGAGTCCCTCGACCCGTGAGAGCAGCGCCAGCTCGGCCGACGAGGCGAGCTGGGCGTGGATGCCGCACAGCTCGGCGACGACGTCCAGCAGCGCCTCGCGCGGCGCGGCCGCGTCGAGGCGGTGGCGGCGCAGGCGCCAGGCGCGGACCTGGTCGGCGGTCGGGCTCACACGTCGTCGGGCCCCTGGATCAGCGCCCAGCGCGTCATGAAGTCGTCGGCCTCGAGCGTGTTGAGGTCCTCGCGCACGGCGCGCGCGAAGCGGCGCACCTGGCGCGGCGGCAGGTCCCAGAGCAGCAGCGTCTCGCCGTCGGCGATCCCGACGACCTCGACCGTGTCGCGCCCGACGAGCAGCCGGTAGGCGCCCTTGGCCCTCATCGCGCCGCGGCCCGGGCGGCGCCGTCGATCGCGGCGTCGCCGTGGAAGACCCGGCCGCCGACGACGACGGCGGGCGCGTCGCGCACGCCCAGCGCGGCCGCGTGCTGCGTGCGGCGCTCCAGCTCCTCGCGCACGGAGCGCAGCTCGACGGCCTTGAGCAGCGCCGCCGGGTGCATCTCGCACGCCGCCGCGGCGATCAGGACGGTGTCGGGGTCGGCGAGCGAGCGCCCGGCGGCGAACGCCTGGCGGAACGCGGCAAGGCCGAAGGCGACCGTCCGCCCGATCGACTTCGCGTACGTCGCCGCGCGCATCGCCAGCGTGCTGTCGAACGGGAACGGGTCGGGCCAGCGCACCGGCTGCAGGCCGCGGTGGGCGGCGCGCGTCTCGATGTCGGCGAGCACGCCGGCGCGCTCGTGCGCGCAGCGGTAGGTGTCCATGTCGTCGGCGCCCGGCAGCGACGCGGCGTGCACGGGGATCCACTCGGTGGCCACGGGCATCGCCTGCAGGATGCGCTCGGCGGCCAGGTACGCGTCGGGGCTGCCGAGGTCGAAGAAGAAGACGGGCCCGTCCTGGGCCACTGGCGATCCGACCTACCCGTGGATGAGCCAGCCGTCGGCGGCGCGCGCGGCCTCCATGACCGCCTCCGACAGCGTGGGGTGGCCGTGGATGATCCGGGCGACCTCGCTGTAGCCGCCCTCGAGCGCCTTGACGTTGACGAGCTCCTGGATCAGCTCGGTGGCGCGCGAGCCGACGATGTGCCCGCCGACCATCTCGCCGTACTTCTTGTCGCCGACGATCTTCACGAAGCCGCTGCGGTCGCCGTAGACCGTGCCGCCTCCGACCGCGCCGTACTGGAGCTTGCCGACGACGACGTCGTGGCCGGCCTCGCGCGCCTGCTCCTCGGTCAGCCCGAACGAGCCGACGTTCGGCGTGCAGAAGGTCGCGCGCGGGATGTCGGGGTACTCGATCGGGTGGGTCTCCTCGCCGGCCGCGTCCTCGACGGCGATGATCCCCTCGTCCGACGCCTTGTGGGCGAGCGCGGGCCCGGGGACGATGTCGCCGATCGCGTAGACCTTCTCGCGGCTCGTGCGCATGCGGCCGTCGACCTTGAGCAGGCCGGCGTCGTCGAGCTCGATGCCCGCGTCCTCGATCCCGAGGCCCTCCAGGTCGGGACCGCGCCCGGCGGCGATCACCAGCCAGTCGACCTCGGCCTGCTGGTCGCCGTAGGTGAAGCTGACGCTCGCGTCGCCGGCCTCCACGTTCTCGACGGGCGTCCCGGTCACGACCTCGATGCCCTGGCGCTTGAAGCCGCGCTCGGCGATCTTCGAGACCTCGGCGTCCTCGGAGGGCAGCACGCGGTCGAGCGCCTCGAGCAGGACGACCTGCGAGCCGAGCCGCACGAAGGCCGAGGCGATCTCCGTGCCCGACGCGCCGGCGCCGACGACGGCGAGGCGGCCCGGGAGATCCTCGAGCGCCCATGCCTCCTCCGTGCCGATCACGCGCCCGCCGAGCGTCGTCCCCGGGATCGCCCTGGGGACCGAGCCGGTGGCGATGACGACGCAGCGCCCGACCTCGATCTCGTCGCCGTCGAAGTTGCCGCCGACCTTGACGTTCCCGTCGGCGGTGACGGCGCCGTGGCCCTCGATGACCTCGATGCCGTTCTTCTTGAACAGGCCGCTGACGCCGCCCGTCAGCGTCTTGATGACCTTGCGGCGGCGCTCCATGATCGCGTCGTAGTCGACCTCGGGCTCGCCGACCCGGATGCCGAAGTCGCCGGCCTCGCGGATCTCGGTCAGGATGTCCGCGGCGCGCAGGACGGCCTTGGCGGGGATGCACGCGTAGTTCAGGCAGCGCCCACCGACGCGGTCCTTCTCCACCACCGCGGTCTTCATGCCGAGCTGGGCGGCGCGGATGGCGGCGACGTAGCCGCCGGGACCCGAGCCGATGACGACGCAGTCATACGAAGAGGAAGCCATGGCGGGGGCGGACACTAGATGATCATCCGCGTGTGCGTTCGGGCGCCTGGAGCCTGCCCATCACGCGGATGAGCTTCCAGAACAGCGTCCCGCCGGCGGCCACGATGACCAGGCAGAGCGCCACCCCGGTGACGCCGGAGGCGAACAGCATCGCCAGCCCGGCGGCGGCGACGGTGAGCCCGAGAAGGGCCTCGAAGATCAGCACGGCCCAGTAGTTCAGGCGCCAGATCCCGGCCGCCAGCCCGAACATGATCGCGCAGAAGACGATCGTCCCGACGGCGCTCGGCCGGCTGCCGTCGAAGGCGCGCCCGGAGGCGAAGCCGACGAGGTTGACGAGCCCGAGCGCGGCGGTGACGACGACGGCGGCGACGAGCGGCGCGGGCCGCTCGCCCGGCGCCAGCGGCTCGAGCTCGGCGCGCACGGCGGCGTTGCGCGCCTCGGCGCGCGCGTAGCCGCGGCGCATGCGCTCGTCGCCCTCGGCGGGCGCCGGGCGGGCCTTGCGGCTACGCGGGGCCACGGGCGGCCTCCACCGGCCCGGAGCGAAGCGTGTCGCGCAGTGCGCGTGTGACCGCCCGCGGGTCGGGGGCGTGCGCGATCGCGCGGACGATCACCGCGCGCGTGGCGCCGGCGTCGACCACGTCGCCGACGGTATCGGCGTCGATCCCGCCGATCGCGAACCACGGCAGCGCGACATGCGCGGCGGCGTGGCGGACCGGGTCCAGCCCGATGGCCGGGCGGCCCTCCTTGGTCGGCGTCGCGTGGACGGGGCCGACGGCGATGTAGTCGGCGCCGCTGCGCGCGCCGGTGTCGGCCTGCTCGATCGAGTGCGTCGAGAGGCCGACGATCGCCTCGTGGCCCACGACCTCACGGGCCTTCGCGACGGGCGTGTCGTCCTGGCCGACGTGGACGCCGTCGGCGCCCGCGGCGACGGCGAGGTCGGGGCGGTCGTTGACGATGAACAGCGCTCCGTGCTCGTCGCAGCGCGCGCGGGCGCGCGCCGCGGCTGCGAGCAGGTCGTCGTCCGCCGCCGTCTTGTCGCGCAGCTGCACGAGGTCGGCGCCGCCCGCCAGCGCGCCGTCGAGCGCGCGCGCCAGCCCGCCGATGTCGGCGACGAAGTACAGATGCGCGGCGGCGAGCCGCGCGCGGCGGTCGGGCGGGGGAACCACGCCCACAGTCTGGCAAGGCGTCCGCGCTACCATCGCGGGGAACTACGGGAGCCCGTCTCCAGGGCTGAGAGGGCGGCATCACGGCCGCCGACCGTCACCAGCTGATCCGGGTCATGCCGGCGAAGCGAGGAGCGAAACGATCCCCGACAGAGCTCAAGTGTTCGACGTGGCCGTCGTCGGCGGCGGCCTCATCGGCCTCGCGGTGGCCTGGCGCGCGCAGGCGCGCGGCCTGCGCGTGTGCGTGCTCGACCGGGGCGAGCTCGGCGCCGCCACCTCGCGCGTGGCGGCCGGGATGCTCGCGCCGATCAGCGAGGCCGACGCCGGCGAGCAGGCGCTGCTGCGCCTGGGGCTGCAGAGCGCGGCACGCTGGCCGGCCTTCGCCGCCGAGCTCGAGGAGGCCGCCGGCACCGGGATCGACCTGCGCACCCAGGGCACGCTGCTCGTCGCACGCGACCGCGACGAGGCCGAGGCGCTCGAGCGCGAGCTCGCGCTGCGCCACCGCTTCGGGCTGGCCGCCGAGCGCCTGCGGCCGTCGCAGGCGCGTCGCACCGAGCCCGCGCTGGCCCCGACCGTGCGCCTCGCGCTCGACGTGCCCGACGACCACGCCGTCGACCCGCGGCTCACCGCCGAGGCCCTCGCGCGCGCCGCCGAGCGCGCCGGCGCGGTCCTCCGGCCCGGCGCCGAGGTCGTCACCGTGACGCCGGGCGAGGGGGTGCGGCTGCGCGACGGAGAGCGCGTCGCCGCGGCCCAGGTCGTTCTCGCCGCGGGCCCGTGGTCGGGCGCCCTGGACGGCCTCCCCGAGGCCGCGCGCGTCCCCGTCCGGCCGGTCAAGGGCCAGTCGCTGCGGCTGCGCGACGTCGCCGGCACCGGCCTCATCGAGCGCGTCGTGCGCTGGGACGGCGGCTACCTCGTCCCGCGCAGCGACGGGCGCTACGTCCTCGGCGCGACGGTCGAGGAGCGCGGCTTCGACACCGGCATCACCGCGGGCGGCGTCCACGACCTGCTGCGCGACGCGTCCGAGCTCGTCCCGGGCGTGCTCGAGCTCGAGGTCGAGGAGCTGATCGCGGGCCTGCGGCCGGGCACGCCGGACAACACGCCGATCATCGGCCGCTGCCCCGCCGCGCCCGAGCTCGTGTGGGCCACCGGCCACTACCGCAACGGCGCGCTGCTCGCGCCCGTGACCGCCGACCTCGTCGCCGGGCTGCTCGCCGATCCCGCCGCCGGGTCCGACCCCGCCTTCTCGCCGGCGCGCTTCGCCGGGGTGCCGGCGTGACGATCTACCTCAACGGCGAGCCGCGCGAGGGCGGCGGGGCGACGATCGCCGAGCTGCTCGTCGAGCTCGGCGTGGAGCCCGCGGCGCGCGGGGTCGCCGTCGCCGTCGACGGCGAGGTCGTGCCGCGCGCCGAGTGGGAGGCGCGGACCGTCAACGAAGGGCAGCGCGTCGAGGCGCTGTCCGCCATGCAGGGAGGATGAGCCGACCCGTGGCCGCCGACACCGAGCAGCAGATCCCCGTCACCGACACGCCCTTCGAGATCGCCGGGCGCACGCTGCGCTCGCGCCTGATCCTGGGCACCGGCGGCTTCACGCGCCTGGAGACGCTCGCCGAGGCGATCCGCGCCACGCGCGCCGAGCTCGTGACGATCGCCCTGCGCCGCATCGACCCGGCCGCGCGCGGCTCGCTCACCGACGTGCTCGAGCGCTGCGGCGTCGAGCTGCTGCCCAACACGGCGGGTTGCTTCACGGCCCGCGACGCCGTCGTCACCGCCAAGCTGGCCCGCGAGGCGTTCGGGACGGATTGGGTCAAGCTCGAGGTCATCGGCGACGACCGCACGCTGCTGCCCGACGCGCCCGAGCTGCTGCTCGCCGCCGAGGAGCTCGTCGACGACGGGTTCACGGTGCTCCCCTACACCAACGACGACCCGATCCTCGCCCGCCGGCTGGAGGACGTCGGCTGCGCCGCGGTCATGCCGCTCGGCTCGCCGATCGGCTCGGGCATGGGGATCCGCAACCCGTACAACATCTCGCTGATCGTCGAGCGCGCGGGCGTCCCGGTCATCCTCGACGCGGGCGTCGGTACAGCCAGCGACGCTGCGCTGGCCATGGAGCTGGGCTGCGACGGCGTCCTGTGCGCGAGCGCGATCGCCCGCGCCCACGACCCCGTGGCCATGGCCCACGCGATCCGCGCCGCGGTCGAGGCCGGGCGGCTGGCGCGGGGGGCCGGGCGCATCCCGCGCCGCCTGCACGCCGAGGCCTCGACGCCCGACGAGGGCATGGCCGACCTGACCCCGCCGGTGGAGTGAGCGCCCCGGCCCGCGTCGACGACCTCGTCGACCGCTGGCAGGCGGCGTGGTCGAGCCGCGACCGCGGCGCGTTCGCCGGCGTCTGTGCACCCGACGTGCACTACGAGGACCCGCTGTGCAGCGAGCCGCTCGAGGGCCCGCGCGCGCTGGGCGAGCACGCCGCGGTGCTGTGGACGATGTTCCCCGACGCGCGCGTCGAGCGCACGGGCGAGCGGCTGACCGACGGCCGCTACCTCGCCGCGCCGTGCAAGGTGCTCGGCACGCACCGCGGCGAGATCGAGGGCCTGCCGCCGACCGGGCGCTTCCTCGTCGCCCACGTCGTCTTCTACTGCGAGCTCGACGGCGCGCGCGAGCGGCTGTGGCGCGTGCGCGCGTTCTTCGACGCCTACGACGCGGCCGTGCAGCTTCGCGTCCTGCCCGCCCGCGGGACGCTCGGCGAGCGCGCGCTGCTCATGCTGCGCGGCTTCGGGCTGCGCTCTCGCGGCTGACCCGCGCTCACGGCACGCGGACGTCGACCCACAGCGGCGCATGGTCGGACAGGTCGCCGCGCACGAGCGTGTGGCCGCGGCCCTCGCGCTCGAGGCCGCGCAGGGCGACGTGGTCGACGTAGTGCCCGGCGGCGTGCTGGAAGCCCGCCGGCGCCGGGCGGCCGTGCAGGTTGAAGTCGCCGCCGAGCACGCACGGGGCGCCGGCGGCCCAGTGCAGGGTCGACGCGGCGGCGCGCTCGAGGTCCGCCCACGCGTCGGCGTCGAGGTGGACCTGCGCATGGACGTTCGACACCCAGACGCCGTTCTCCAGCCGCACGCCGTGCGCGACGCGGCGCTCGGGCCGGCGGCGCAGCCGCCGCGAGCGGTGCTCGGCGATCGCGATGCCGCGCACGAGGATCGCGTTGGCGCCGCCGCCCCACGAGCCCATGAAGCCCGGGTACGGCGTCGCGACCGCCCGGCGCACGGGCAGCCCGACGTTCCGCGAGGTGCGCGCGGCGCGCGCACTGGCTCCGGACGCGCGCCCGAGCGCGGCGGGCCACCACGGCGGCACCTCCTGCAGCAGCGCGACGTCCCACCTCCAGGACGCGAGCAGCGCGGCGAACTCGTCGAGCCGGGAGCCGCGGCGGTCGGGAACCGCCCGGCCATGGAAGAGGTTCCAGGTCAGAACGCGCATCGGCGGCGGACCGTAGTCTTCCCCGCTTGCCCCGTCACCTGCTCACCGGCGCCGAGCTGTCGCACGAGGATCTCGTCGCGATCCTCCGCCGGGCGGGCGAGCTGAAGGCCGCGCCGCGCTCCTCGCGGGCGCTGCAATCACGGATCGTGGCGCTCGTCTTCGACAAGCCGAGCACGCGCACGCGGGTGTCCTTCGAGGCGGGCATCGTCGAGCTCGGCGGGCATCCGATGGTCCTGCGCGGCGACGAGATGCAGCGCTCGCGCGGCGAGTCGGTCGGCGACACGGCGCGGGTCCTGTCCGGCCACGTCGACGCCGTCGGCGTGCGCACGGGGCCGGACGAGACGCTCGAGGTGCTCGCCGCCGAGGGCACGATCCCGGTCTTCAACATGCTCACCGCCGGTCACCACCCCTGCCAGGCGCTCGCCGACCTGTTCACCGTGGTGGAGCACTTCGGCAGCCTCGAGGGCCGCCGGCTGGCCTACGTGGGCGACGGCAACAACGTCGCGCGCTCGCTCGCGGTGCTCGGCGAGATCGCCGGCGTGGAGGTCGTGATCGCCTCGCCCGACGGCTACGCGCTCGACCCCGTCGCGGGCGCAACGCTGATGCAGGATCCGGCCGAGGCCGTGGTCGGCGCCGACGCCGTCTACACCGACGTGTGGGTGTCGATGGGCGACGAGGAGACGGCCGACGAGCGCCGCGCCGCGCTCGCGCCGTACCGCATCGACGACGCGCTCCTGGACCGCGCCGGGCCGGAGGCGATCGCGCTGCACTGCCTGCCCGCGCACCCCGGCGAGGAGATCAGCGCCGAGGTCCTGTATGGGCCGCGGCAGCGCATCTGGCAGCAGGCGGAGAACCGCCGGCACGTCCAGAAGGCGCTGCTGGAGTGGCTCCTGCGCTGAGCGCGCCGCCGCGCCCCTCCTATCCTGGGGCCGATGGACGCATCCGCCGCCTCGCCCACCGCCTCGCGCCCGCAGCGCGGCGACCTGCTCGACCTGCGCGTCGACAGCTTCGCCCACGGCGGCGCCGGGGTCGCGCGCACGGACGGCGGCTACGTGATCTTCGTCCGCGGCGCCGTGCCCGGCGACGAGGTCCGCGCCGAGATCACCAAGCGCAAGCGCGCGTACGCCGAGGCGCGGACCGTCGAGGTGCTCACGCCCAGCCCCGAGCGCATCGCGCCGCGCGCCGACCACCCCGGCGCGCCGTGGCAGGTGCTGCCCTACGAGCGCCAGCTGCAGATCAAGGCCGAGCAGGTCGACGACGCGCTGCGGCGCATCGGCCGCCTCGACGGCTACGAGCTCGAGCCGATCGTCCCGGCCGTCGAGCAGTGGCGCTACCGCAACAAGCTCGAGTACTCCTTCGGGACGGGCGACGACGGCGCGCTCGTGTGCGGCTTCCACGCGCCCGGCTCGTGGGAGCGGATCGAGGCGGTCGACGACTGCCTGCTCGCCTCGGAGCGCGGCAATGCCGTCCGCGAGGCGGCGCTGGCGTGGTGCCGGGATCGCGGCCTGGGCGCCTACGACCGCCGCGCCGCGACCGGGCTGCTGCGCAACCTCGTCGTCCGCGAGGGGCGGCGCACCGGCGATCTCCAGGTGCGCCTGGTCACCTCCGACGAGCCCGTCGACCTCGACGGGTTCCCCGAGGCCGTCGGCGCCGACAGCGTCCTGTGGACCCGCGCCGCCGGCGTCGGCGAGACGACGGCGGGCGGGCGCACCGAGGTGCTCCACGGCACGGAGTTCATCGAGGAGGAGATGGCCGTCGGCGGCGGCGAGCGACTGCGCTTCCGCCTCAGCGCCGAGGCGTTCTTCCAGACGAACACCGAGATGGCCGAGCGCCTGTACGGCACGGCCGTCGAGTTCGCCGGCCTCCAGGGCTGGGAGCGCGTCTACGACCTGTTCTGCGGCATCGGCACGATCGGCCTCTCGCTGGCGCGCCGGGCGGGCGAGGTCTGGGGCCTGGAGATCGTCGAGGAGGCGATCGCCGACGCGATCGAGAACGCGCGCGCCAACGAGATCTCCAACGCGCGCTTCTTCGCCGGCGACGTGCGCCTCGCCCTGCGCGACCTCGTCGAGCAGGCCTCCCGGCCCGACGTGCTCGTCGTCGACCCGCCGCGCGCCGGGCTGTCGGCGAAGATCGTCCGCCGCGTCGCCGAGGCGGCGCCGAAGCGGATCGTCTACGTGTCGTGCAACCCGACGACGCTCGCGCCCAACGCGGCCCAGCTCGTCGAGGCGGGCTGGGCGCTGCGCCGTGTGCGGCCGGTCGACATGTTCCCGCAGACGCCGCACATCGAGTGCGTCGCGCTGCTCGAGCGCGCGTAGCGACTCAGGACGCCGGGGCGCCCGTGAGCGCGGGCGGGCAGCGCGGCGGGCAGCGGGCCGCCTCCTCCGTCGGATGCGGCGGGTCGACGCGGTCGGCGACGAGCGAGGCGACGATCCCGCCGGCCAGGAGCAGGAGGATGACGGCGAGCGAGACCTCGTCGCTCAGGTGGACGAAGTCGTCGGCGAGGATCCGCAGCCCGACGTAGGCGAGGATCAGGGCGATCGTGCGCGCGAGGTAGCGGAAGCGGCGCACGAGGATGTCGACGAGCGCGAGCAGCGCGCCGAGGCCGATCAGCGCGAAGGCGTTCGCGGTCCAGATCACCACGGGGTCGCGCGTGACCGCCAGCGCCGCGGGGATCGAGTCGACGGCGAAGGCGATGTCGGCGGCGACGATGGCGACCGCGGTCAGCAGCAGCGGCGTCCCGTGCAGGCGCCCGTCGTAGCGGACGAGCAGCCGGGAGCCGTGGAAGTCGTCGGTCGTCGGGATCAGGCGCCGCAGCAGGCGCAGCGCCGGATTGGCCGACGGGTCGGCCTCCTCGGCCGAGCCGCGGAAGGCGCGATAGGCGACGACGAGCAGTAGGACCCCGAAGACGTAGACGACCGGCTCGACCGCGTCGATGAGCGCGACCCCGGCGACGATCGCCACGCCGCGCAGCAGCAGCGCGCCGGCGATGCCGATGACGATCACCCGTTCGCGCACCGTCGCGGGGACGCTGAAGTACGCCAACAGCAGGGAGAACAGGAAGACGTTGTCGAGCGACAGCGAGCGCTCGATCAGGTACACGGTCGTCCACTCGCCGGCCGGGCCGCCGGTGGCCGCGATGCCCGCGGCGACGCCGGCGGCGAGCAGCAGCCAGCCGATGCTCCACATCACCGCCTCGCGGCGCCGGGGCTCCCGTCCGCGCGCGAAGAAGCGCGATTCGGTCAGGAGGGCAGCCACGATGACGACCACCGTGGTGAGAGCGAAGGCGAGCTCCACGAGGGGAGTCCGGCAGGGAGGCCCGCACGCTACCCGACGCGCCCACCAGCCGGGCGGTGTGCGCGGCGAGGGGGAGGGCTACCGCACGCCTCAGTTGTCCATCCGAGGCGCGCCGGCAACCCGTACGGTTGCTGAGACACCCCGGATGGCGCGATGCCGCGCGCTGCTTCCCTCGACGCGGTCGCCCTTCCTGAAGGTCTTGCCATGGGCCATGGCAAGCGGCCTCCCCGTGAAGCTCCGACCGCTCACCGACGCTGGCGCGCGAGCCACTCCCCGAGTTGCTGGCTGACGTCGGAGACCGAGCCGCCCGCCTCGCGCAGGGCGTCGCGCACGCGCTCGGCATAGAAGGCGCCGGCCGAGTCGGCCTCGGCGCGCGCGCGGGGCTCGTCGCCGCGGCGGACGTACTCGCCGCCGACGAGGCGGTCGTAGTCGCCGCCGCGCACCCACGTCAGCAGCTCGTGCACGCGGCGCACGGGCATCGGGTGCGTGATGTTGAGGTGCATGAGCAGCCGTGACACGCGCTCGAGGCCGCCGCCCTGCTCGTCGTAGTCCAGGCCCTGCTTGAGGAACGCGTCGAGGCTGAGCTCGTCGGTGGCCGCGCCGCCGGACAGGGTCATCAGCGTGCGGCACACCGCCATCGGGTCGCGCGTGACGACGGCGGCCACCCGGTCGCAGCTCAGCTCGGCGGCGCGCGACCACTCCAGCAGCGCGGCACGCACCGCGAGCAGCGGGAGCCCGGCGAAGATCGGCAGGCGCACCGCCGCGCCGAGCTGGAGCAGGATGGTCAGCGCCGTCATGTAGAGCACGTGGTCGGCGAGGATGTGCCCCGCCTCGTGGGCGATGACCGCGCGCAGCCCGTCCTCGTCGAGCAGTTGCACGAGCTCGGAGTTGAGGACGATGACGGGACGTCCCGTGCCGAAGGTCAGCGCGTTGGCCGTCGGGAACTGGGTCAGGTAGAGGTCGGGCACGTCCTCGAGATCGAGCACATGGAAGACCTCGCGCTCGAGCACCCAGATACGCGAGAGCTGCTCCTGGCCGAGGCGCACCGACGAGCCCAGGTAGGCCTGGCGCAGAGCGCGCTCGTAGCCCAGCTCGATGAGCTTGCGCACGACGCCGTCCAGGTAGGGGACCTGCGACAGCGCGGCGGTCGCGGCGCGGTCGGCGGGGTGCTGGAAGGCGCGCGGGGAGACGCCGGGCAGCCGGTAGGTGTCGGCGGGGAGCGCCATGCCGCGAAGGCTACGGCGTGCCCGGGCGCGGCGAGGCACCCATCTACACTGCGCGGCCATGCGCGCCGCCACCATCCGCGACGGAGAGGTCGTCGTCGAGGACCACCCCGATCCCGAGCCCGGCTCGGGCGAGATCCTGATCCGCGTCCGGGCCGCCGGCCTCAACGGCGCCGACCTGCTGCAGCGCAAGGGCATGTACCCCGCGCCGAAGGGCTCGCACCCGGACATCCCGGGGCTCGAGCTGGCCGGCGAGGTCGCCGCCCTCGGGCCGGGCGCCGAGCGCTTCTCGGTCGGCGACCGGGTCATGTCGATCGTCGGCGGCGGCGGGCAGGCCGAGCTCGCGACCGTCCACGAGCGCCAGGCCATGCCCGTGCCCGACAGCCTGGACTGGCACGAGGCGGGCGGCGTGCCCGAGGTCTTCACCACCGCCCACGACGCCGTCTTCACGCAGTCGGGCCTGCGCGCCGGCGAGCGCCTGCTCGTCCACGGCGCGGCCGGCGGCGTCGGCACGGCGGCCGTCCAGCTCGGGCGCAGCGCGGGCGCCCACGTGACCGCCACCGTCCGCAATCCGGACGCGCGCGACGCCGTCGCGGAGCTCGGGGCGCACGAGGTCATCGAGCCCGAGGGCTTCGAGGAGCACGGGCCGTTCGACGTCGTCCTCGAGCTCGTCGGAGCGCCGAACCTCGGCCCGAACCTCAAGGCGCTGAGGACCGGCGGGCGGATCGTCGTCATCGGCATCGGGGCCGGCGCGAAGGGCGAGCTGAACCTGCGCGACCTGATGCAGAAGCGCGCGGCCGTCCGCGCGTCGACGCTGCGCGCCCGGCCGCTGGAGGAGAAGGCGATGACCGCGCGCGCCATGGAGCGCCACGTGCTGCCCCTGTTCGAGCGCGGTGAGCTGCGCGTCCCGATCGCCGAGACGTTCCCGCTCGAGCGCGCCCAGGAGGCCTACGAGCGCTTCGCGGCGGGCGGCAAGATCGGCAAGATCGTGCTCGTCACGGGCTGATGAACGCCGCCGAGCGGCTGTGGCGGGCGATCATCGCGCGCGACTGGGACGCGATGCGCGCCCAGTTCGAGCCGACCGCCCGGATCGAGTGGCCGCACACCGGCGAGTCGATGGGCGTCGAGGACTACGTGGCGGCGCACCGCGCCCGGCCCGCGGAGCGGCTCGTGGAGGTCGTCAGGACGACCGGCGACGGCGAGCTCTTCGCCGTCGAGGCGCGCGCCGGCGACGCCGTCTGCGCTGGTTTCTACGACATGCACGGCGGGCATATCCGGGCCATCACGGAGTACTGGATCGGCACCGTCGGGTGAGCGCGGGCCCCGCGCTCGAGCTGCAGGACCTGCGCCGTCGCTACGGCGACACGGTCGCCCTCGACGGCCTCAGCTTCGGCGTCGCCGCCGGCGAGCTGTTCGGCTTCGTCGGGCCCAACGGCGCCGGCAAGACGACGGCGATGCGCATCGTGCTCGGCGTGCTCGTCGCCGACGCGGGCGAGGTGCGCTGGCGCGGCCGGCCGATCGGGATGCCCGAGCGCTCGCGCTTCGGCTACATGCCCGAGGAGCGCGGCCTGTATCCGAAGATGCGCGTGCGCGACCAGCTCGTGCACTTCGCGCGCCTGCACGGCCTCGATCTCCAGGCGGCGCGGGCGGCGACGACCGAGTGGCTCGAGCGGCTCGGGCTCGGCGCGGTCGCCGAGCGGCGCACCGAGGAGCTCTCGCTGGGCAACCAGCAGCGCGCCCAGCTCGGGGCGGCGCTCGTCCACGACCCCGAGCTGCTCGTCCTCGACGAGCCGTTCTCGGGGCTGGACCCGACCGGGGTGGATGTGCTCAGCGAGGTGCTGCGCGAGCGCGCGCGGGCCGGCGTGCCGGTCGTCTTCTCCAGTCACCAGCTCGAGCTCGTCGAGCGGCTGTGCGATGCGGTGGCCATCGTCCGCGCCGGGCGCGTCGTCGCCTCCGGGCCCGTCGCCGAGCTGCGCGCGCGGCGCGCCGGGCGTCGCTGGCGGGTCGAGCTCGATGGTGCGGGCGACGACTGGCTCGCGGCCGTCCCCGGCGCCAGCGCCGTCGAGCGCCGCAACGGCGCGGTGGTCGTCGAGCTCGACGGCGGCGCGGACGAGCAGGCGCTGCTCGACGCCGCGCGGCGCGCCGGGCGGGTGCGCCGCTTCGGGCCCGAGGAGCCGACGCTGGCCGAGCTGTTCCGCGAGGTCGTGGCGTGATCTCGAGCACCGGCGCGATCAAGCTCGTGGCCCGCCGCGAGATCGTCGAGCGCGTGCGCGAGCGCTCCTTGTGGATCTCCACGGGGATCACCGTCGCCGTGCTCGCCGGCGTGCTCGTGCTCCCGCAGTTGCTCGGGACCGGCGGGCCGACCGACGGGACGGTGGCCGCCGTCGATCCCGCCGGCGCGCGCGTGGCCGCCGAGGCGCGCCGCGGCCAGGAGCTGTTCGACGTCGAGCTGAAGGTCCGCCGCGTGGCGAGCGACGCCGAGGCGCGCCGGCTCGTCCGCGAGGGCGAGGTCGACGTCGCGGTGCAGTCCGGCGCGCGCGGGCTGCTCGTCGCCGAGGACGCCGACGACGAGGTCGTCAGCGCCGTCCAGGCGGGATCGACGACGGCCCGCGCGGGCCGTCCGCCGCCGCCGCTGCCCGTCCAGCGCGAGGGCGGCGACGACGCCGGTGCGAAGCAGGGCGTGGCCTTCGCCGCGGTCGTGATCCTCTACGGCCAGCTCCTGGGCTACGGGATCTGGGTGGCCACCGGCGTCGTCGAGGAGAAGTCGACGCGCGTCGTCGAGCTGCTGCTGAGCGCGATCCGCCCGCGCCAGCTGCTGGCCGGCAAGGTCCTCGGCATCGGCGCGCTCGGGCTCATGCAGCTCGGGCTCATCGGCGTGGCGGGGGTGGTGATGGGCGCGGTCGCCGGCCAGCTCGACCTCGACGGCTCGCTCGTCGGCGCGCTGGCCATCGTGCTCGCCTGGTTCGTGCTCGGCTACGCGATGTACGCGTGCGCGTTCGCCGTCGCGGGCGCGCTCGTCTCGCGCCAGGAGGACGTGCAATCGGTCACGGCGCCGCTGACCATCACGATCCTCGCGGCCTTCTTCCTGAGCTTCACCGCGCTCGACGACCCGGCCTCGAGCCTGGCGCAGACGCTCAGCTTCGTGCCACCGGTGGCGCCGATGATCATGCCCGTGCGCATGATCGCGGGCGACGTCGCCGCCTGGGAGGTGCTCGCGTCGGTCGTGCTCACGGCGGCGGCCGCGGTCGCGCTCGTGGCGCTGGCGGCGCGGATCTACGGCGCCGCGGTGCTGCGCACGGGCGCGCGCATCAGCCTGCGGGCGATGTGGCGCTCGACGGCCGCTCGCGCGGACGCCTGACGCTCAGCTCTCGCCCTCGGCGGCGTCGTCCTCGGCCACGGGGACCACCTCGGCGGCGTGGATCGTGCACAGCACCGGCCCGCCGTTCTCGATCACCTGCTCGAGCTCGCGTTGCGACAGCTTGGCGCCGCACTCCTCGCAGCGGTCCCCGACCTTCTCGAGCGTGCGCTCCTCGAGGTCCATGTCCTGCACGTTACCCCTCGCGCGGCCCTGCCAGCAACGCCCCGAGGCGGTCGGCGTTGGCGAGCAGGAAGGCGACGCTGACGACCGCCAGCGCGGGGATCCGGCGGTCGAGCTGGAGGGTCGCGACGAGCACGGCGACGAGGCCCGCGTACATCGCCACGGCCGACAGAACCGTGCGCAGCGCGAAGCGCCGGGCGTAGGCCGCGTAGGCGGCCAGGAAGACGACGTCGGCGACGCTGACGTGGACGACGGCCGGCCCGCCGCCCCAGGCCGGGAGCTCGAGCGTGAGCGGGTCGCCGGAGGTCGGCAGGTTCTCGGCGAGCAACGACCCGGGCGCGCCGCCGACGACGCCGCTGACGTCGAGCGCGGCCACGAACAGCGGCAGCGCGACGACCAGCGCGGGGACGTCGAGGATCACCGCGAAGGCGATGCCGATGCAGCCGCACAGGATCGCCTCGATCGGGGTCGCGACGGCGCCCGCGTCGGCGGCGCTGAACGCGCCGACGAGCAGCAGCGCGCCGGTCACCGCGGGGACCAGCGCGTACGGGGCGCCGACCAGCGGCACGAGCGCGGTGGCCAGGGCGACGACGAACGCGAGCCCCGCCGCGCCGGCCACGGCGATCGCCACGTCGCGCGGCGACAGCGCCGGGAAGGACGGCGCGGCGGCGAAGTACGCCACCGCGCCCGCGACGAGCGTCAGTAGGGCGGCAGTTCCGCGTACCACTCGCCGAGCACCCTGAAGGCGGACCAGAAGGCCCGCTTGGCCGCCTCCTCGTCGAGCGCCTCGTCGATGTTCGGCACGACGAGCGCCTCGCACGCGGGCGTGAAGGGCTGCACGACGCCGGGCTCGGGGCTCAGCGTCCGGGCGAGCGGGACGTCGAGGTCGTTCAGGGCGTCGAGCGCGTCGTCGCCCATCACGACGACGATCTTCGGCTGCACGATGGCCAGCTCCTCGACCACGCGCACGATGCACTGCGGATCGGCGAGCGCCGGGTCGGCCACCGGGCACTTCACGCACAGCGTCCCGTACACGGCGAGCGGGTCGATGTTCAGGCGCTTGAGCGACTTCATGAGCGCGGTCCCGCCGCGCCCGTAGAAGGCGACGCCCTCCTCGACCTCCGAGGCGACGGGCGCGTACTTGAGCAGGAACACGTCGGCCTGCGGGTGGCCGGAGCCGAGCACGGGCATGAGGTTGCCGCGCGGGCAGTGGCGGCAGCTCTGGAGCTCGCGCGTCAGCGCATTGAGCTCCCGGATGGCGCGCTCGAGGTATTTCTCACGGATCTCATCGTCGGTCGCGGGCATGGGTCCTGCGAGCTTCGACGGCTCATCGGGTCCCCCTTGCGCGTGCATCAGCCCTTGCGGGTGGCGCGCCGCACGAGCCGCTCGCGGCGCGCGCGCCGCGCCGCGGGCGGCGCCGCGCGCGTCTGCAGGAACTTCAGCGCCTGCACGTAGAGCAGGCTCGACGGGCGCGTGAGGATGTCGGCCTCGCGCAGCGACTCGAGGAACTCCTCCGGCCCGTCGAAGTCGCGCATGCGCACGCGGACCGAGCCGAGCCCCTGCGCGACGTGCGCGTCTGAGCCCGCGCCGGCCGGGATCCGGTACTTGGCGGCGAAGCGCGCCGCCTCCTCGTTGAACGAGCCGATGGCCACGCGTGGGTTGTAGACCTCGATCGCGTCGATCTGGTCGACGATTCCCAGCAGGTGCTCGTAGTCGGGAACCGAGTGCATGCGGTCGAACGGATGCGGCACGTAGACGAGCCCGCCCTGGCGGCGGATCTCGGCGACGGTGTCGGCGAGCGACATGCCACGCGGGATCTTCTCGCGCAGGAAGAGGCCGATCACCTCGCCCTGGCTGGCCGTCTTGACCTCCTCGCCGACGATGACCTTGAGGCCGTACTCGGCCGCGAGCGCGTGCGCCTCGTGGGCGCCGTCGATCTCGTTGTGGTCGGTCACCGCGATCGCGTCCAGGTCCTGCGCCCGCGCCGTCGCGAGCAGCGCTTCGACCGGCGTCGCGCAGTCGCCCGAGTGGTCGGTGTGCATGTGCAGGTCGACGTCGATGATCGGCCGCCCGGCGATCCGGCTGCGCACGCCCGCGTCGCCCTCGAGCGGGTGCCGCCGCGAGACGAGCCCGCCGTAGACGTCCTCGAGGTCGTCGGCCACCGCGCTCCACGGGCGCGGCGCGGCGGCCGCGCGCAGGCGCTCGCGGCGCCCGTCCTCGGTGATCAGGCGGGTGAGGCCGGCGGCGAGCGTGTCGGGATCGCGCAGCTCGAAGACGACGCCGCTCTCGCCGTCGGCGGTCACCTCCTCGTAGACCGGCAGGCGCGTGACGACGGGCACCGCCCCGGCGGCCTGGGCGCGCAGCACGAGCCCGGGCTGCGGCGCCGCGCCGTCGGAGGCGGCGACGAGCACGTCGGCGCGCGCGAGGACCTCCTCCTCGCCCGCCTCGACGAACGCGATCCGCTCGCGCAGGTCGGCGCGCAGCGACGTGCTCGACGCCGGGCCGCGCCGCGTGACGACCGTCGCGCGCCAGTCCAGCGCCGGGTCCAGGCGGCGCAGGGCGCGCAGGAAGAGGCGCAGGGCGGCGCGCTCCTCGAGGTCGACGAAGGCGATGTGGACCGGGCCGCCGACCTCGCGCAGGCGGGCCCGCGGCCCCTCCGCGCCTGGCTCGACCACGCGGTACTCGCCGGGGAAGAAGCGCCGCAGCAGGTCGGCGGTGGCGTTGAAGCTCGCCAGCCGCGCGTCGAGTCGGCCGAAGACGAGCTGGACGACCTTGCGCGCGACCTGGGTCGAGACGACGCGCTCGGTCGGCGCGTGGAAGCCGCCGACGTTCAGCGCGCGCGAGTGGCGTAGCGCGACGCTCGCCACGCTCGGCGCGAACGGCTCGTGGACGTGGCACAGGTCGAGCGCGGCGTGCTCGAAGAGCCCCGCGATCGTGCGCGTCACGTCGATCGGCACGGCGCGCGCGGGCGCGCCCGGGCAGCGGCGGGAGCGCTTCGCCGACGGCGAGCACCCGCGGCGAGCCGTCGTCGGAGAACAGGTCGCCGGTCCGCACGGCGCGGCGTCCCTCGCGCACGAGCTCCTGCGAACCCGAGGGCGCCACGATGAGCACGCGGTGGCCGCGAGTCGCGAGCTCGGCGGTCGTTCGCCGCACGTGCTCGTTGATGTCGCTCGCCGACTCCCAGGGGTATGGGGTGACGTGGGCGATGGACAGCGCCTCGGGCACCGCGGGGGAGGATAGTGACCCGGCTAGCGCGGCCGCCGGGCGAAGGCCTGCAGGGCCTCCGGAGCGTCGGGCCCGGCGAACAGCTCGACGCACGCGCGCTCCTCGCGCTCCATGGCCGCGCCGACGAGCTCGCCGAGGCGCGCGTTGAGCATCGCCTTGGTGCGCGCGACCGCCGTCCGGGAGGTGCGCTCGAAGGCTCGCGGCGCGCTCGGCCACGCGGGCGTCGAGCGCTCCGGGCGCGACGAGCTCGCTGACGAAGCCGCTGCGCGAGCGCCCAGTCCGCGTCGTGCAGCTCGCCGCCGAGCAGCAGCTCGCGCGCCGCCGTCTCGCCGAGCACCTCGGGCAGCAGCAACGTGCCCGCGTTCGTGGCCACGAGGCCGATGCCGACCTCGGGCGTGGCGAAGCGCGCGCGGTCGGTGGCGATGCGCAGGTCGCAGCTCGCCGCGAACTCGAGCGCGCCGCCGATGCACACGCCGTCGATCGCGGCCAGCACGGGCACGGGGGCCGCCATGGCCACGCGCGTGATGCGCTGGAAGGAGGCGATCGTCGCCCGCCACGCCGCGTCGTCGGCCTCGAGCGCCGAGAACAGGTCGTCGCCGGCCGAGAAGTGCTCGCCGGCGCCGCGCACCACGACGCAGCGAACGGCCTCGTCCGCGCCCGCCGCCTCGATCGCGTCGGCGATCGCCTCGATCGTGTCGCGCGTCCACGCGTTGCGCTTCGCCTGGCGGTCCCAGCGCACGACGCGGGCCGCGCCCAGCTCCTCGACGGTGACGGTCACCCTGTGCCTCCTTCGGCCTGCTCGATGCACCGCGGCAGCGTGTCGCCGCGCGCGGTCCGGTAGACGATGCGGGTCTTGTGCTCGGCCACGGGCAGCGCCCCGGGCGCCAGCGCGACGACCTCGAAGCGCGTGCCCAGCCGCCGCCGCAAGCGGTCCGCGGCACGCTCGGCGGCGGCCGCGTGCGCCGTCTCGACGTAGACGCGCAGCGGCGGGGCGATCGGGTCGCCGTCGGCGACGACGGCGTGGCGGCCGAGCCCGCCGACCTCGGTCAGGACGGCGCCGATCGCGCCGGGATGGATGTTGACGGCCTGCACGCGCAGCATGTCGTCGCGCCGCCCGTCGATGCGGATCCGGGGCTCGGCGCGCCCGCACGGGCACGGCGAGGTCCACACGCGGCCGAGGTCGCCAGAGCGGTAGCGCAACAGCGGCGACGCCTCGCGGCGCAGGTGCGTCCACACCAGCTCGCCCGCGGTGCCGTCCTCGAGCGCCAGGGGATCGCCGGTGTCCGGGTCGACGAGCTCGAGGATCGCGTGGCCGGCGGTGGTCAGGTGCATCCCCTCGCCGGCGCCGCACTCGCCCGCCATCGTCGACCACACGTCGCTCATGCCGAAGCTGTCCGAGACGGTCGCGCCCCACGCCGACTCGATCTCCTCGCGCACGGCGGCCAGCCCGGCGCCCGCCTCGCCCGCCGTGACGACGTGGCGCAGGGCGAGCCCGCGCGGGTCGACGCCGGCCTCGCGGGCGCGCGCGGCGAGGTGCGCGGGGAAGCTCAGCGTCCCGAAGATCGCGTTGATGCCGAGGCGCGGGATGAGATGCAGCAGCCGCTCCGACTGGCCGACGCCGACCGGGACGACCGTCGCGCCGCTGCGCTCGAGGGCCATGTGGTCGGCGATCCCGCCGGCGTACAGCGCGTAGTTGAGGCAGTGGGCGATCGTGTCGCCGGCGCGCACGCCGGCGATCCGGAAGGCCGCGCCGCCGACCGCGCCGTTGCGCTCGTGGTCGGGGCGCGTGAGGCCGATGGCCACCGGCTCGCCCGTCGTGCCCGACGTGACGTGCAGGCGCACGAGCGCCTCGCGGGGTGCGCACAGGCGGTCGCCGAACGGTGGGTGCGCGGCCTGGTCGGCGCGCAGCTCCTCCTTGGTGACGAGCGGCAGCGCCGGGAGGTCGGCGACACCGCGCACCGCCGACGCGCGGCCGGCCAGGCGCTCGCGCCAGAAGCCGGACGTCCGCTGCAGGTAGGCGAGCTGCGTGCGCAGTGCGGCGGCGTCGTCCGGCACGGCGCGCCACGCTACACCGGCGTGGCGCGCCGCGGAGGACGGCGACTCAGCTCTTGGCGGCGCGCTTGGGCGCGTCCTTGCCCTTGGCCTTCGTGCCCGGGCCCTTGCCCGCGTAGCGGGCGAGGAACTTCTCCGTCGCCTCGCGCGCCTCGTCGTCGGGGCGCTGGTTCATGGGCGACTTCATGAGGTACGAGCTCGGCCCGTCGAGCTGGCCGGCGAGCCCGTGGTTGAGCGCGAGCTTGAGGCAGCGCACGGCGTCGATGACGATGCCCGCCGAGTTCGGCGAGTCCCACACCTCGAGCTTGAGCTCGACGTTGAGCGGCACGTCGCCGAACGCCTGCCCCTCGAGCCGGATGTGCGCCCACTTGCGGTCGGTGAGCCACGGCACGTAGTCCGACGGGCCGATGTAGACGTCGTCCTTGGGCAGCACGTGGCCCATGATCGACGTCACGGCCTGGGTCTTGGAGACCTTCTTGGACTCCAGCCGCTCGCGCTCGAGCATGTTGTAGAAGTCCATGTTGCCGCCGACGTTGAGCTGCGACGTGCGGACCATGTGCACGCCGCGGTCGTGGAACAGGCGGGCGAGCGAGCGGTGCACGATCGTGGCGCCGACCTGCGACTTGATGTCGTCGCCGATGATCGGCAGGCCGGCCTTCTTGAAGCGCTTGTCCCAGTAGGCCTCGCCGGCGATGAACACCGGGATGCAGTTCACGAAGCCGCAGCCGGCCTCGAGGATCTGCTCGACGTACCACTTCGTCGCCTGCTCGGAGCCGACGGGCAGGTAGGAGACGACGACGTCGGTGTGCGTCTCCTTGAGGATCGAGACGATGTCCGCGGTCTCGCCGCCGGCCTTCGTGATCTTCTCGGCGGCGTACTTGCCGATGCCGTCGTGGGTCATCCCTCGGTAGACCGGCACGCCGAGCTGCTTGGGCACCTTCGTGAACTCGATCGTGTTGTTCGGGTCGGCCCAGATCGCCTCGCCGAGGTCCTTGCCGACCTTCGTGCGGTTGATGTCGAAGGCCGCCGTGAACTCGATGTCCGAGACGTGGTAGCCGCCGAGGTCGACGTGCATGAGCCCGGGCACGCGCGCCGCCGGGTCGGCGTTCGCGTAGTGGTGCACGCCCTGCACGAACGAGTTCGCGCAGTTGCCCACGCCGATGATGCGCCACGCGCACCTTGTCGTGCTGGTAGCGCGCCGCGCCGTTCTTCTTGGCGTCGCCGTTGCCGTTTCCGTCCGTCGTCATCCAGGTCTCCAGTGGTGGCCGTCGGTGTGGCCCGCACACGGTGTCGCGCGGGCGTCGGTCGCAGGTTGGAAGGTCGAGGTCAGGCAGCGCCGCCGCTGGCCCGGAGGGCGCTGCGGACGTGGAAGATGCGCTGCAGGACCGTGATCGTGCCCAGTGCCGCCAGCACGTAGACCGACGGGGCGAGCAGACCAAGGTCCGCCAGAAGGATGCCAGCCGAGAGGATCACGACGCGCACCGCGCGGCTGGCGATGCCGACCTTGCACTCGACGCCGAGGGCCTCGGCGCGGGCGCGTGTGTAGCTCACCATGAGCGAGGCGAGCACGGCGACGACCGTCGCGGCGGCCGCCACCTGGTTGTCGTCGGCGGCGAACACGGCGGCGACCGCGGTGAGGACGATGCCCTCCTCGATGCGGTCGAGCGTCGAGTCCAGGAAGGCGCCGAACTGGCTGCCCTTGCCCGACATGCGCGAGTAGCGGCCGTCGAGCGTGTCGCAGATCGAGCCGACGACGAACGCGATCCCGCCGAGGATGAACATCTCCTGCCAGATCAGCGCCGCGGCGACGAGATTGAGGATCAGCCCGGTGACCGAGATCGCATTCGGGGTCAGGCGCGACTCGATGAGCCGGTTGCGCATCAGCTCGCGCCGGGCGCCGCCGCCGAGCGGCGTTCGGGAGCCCGCGCGGCTGTCGGGCCGCGGCGGCGTCTGCGGGCCGGCCATCAGGCCGTCGCCTTGGCCGGCGGCCGGAAGTTCCAGGCGGTCGGCCGGACGCGCCCCATGAAGGCCGCGACCCAGGCGCCGAGCGCCGCGGTCATGGCGCCGAGGATGGCGTCTGCGAAGAAGTGGTTGGCGGTGGCCACGATCACGAAGGTCACGAGCAAGGGGTACAGCCGCCAGACCCATCGGGTTACACGGTGCCGGCCCAGGCGTGAGATGGGCACGCCGATCATCAGGGCGAAGGCGACGTGCATCGAGGGTATCGCCGCATACGGGTTGAAGAGCGCGTTGACCGTCGCGTTGTCGCGTTTGACGCCGGTGACATCGGCGACCGTGTCGACGAATCCCCACTCGGGGAAGAAGCGCGGCGGCGCCGTGGGGATGACGATGTAGCCCACGAGCGAGACGGCGAAGGCCACCGCGAACATGTTGCGGACGAAGTAGAAGCTCTTGTTGTGCACGACGTAGAGATACGCCAGTGCGCCGACGGTGATCACCGCCTGCGTGTTGATGTACATCCAGCCCGCGAAGTCCGTGATGGCGGGCTTCGTCTCCGCCCACGCCTGCACGCTGCGCTCGGCGAAGATGCCGAGGCTCTGCTCGATGTGGATGACCTCGCGACCGTTGGCGAAGGCCTGGGCGGTCGACGCGGGGTCGTCGGCCCAGCCGCGCGTGTAGCGGTACGCGTAGTACGCCAGCGCCATCAGGGCGACCTGCCGGGCTGCGTCCACCGGGCCCTGCGGGAGCAGTCGAGCGCGGAGCCGGGAGTGGAGAAGTCCGAGGCGGGCGAGCACGGGGACTTTTAAGCTACCCCTCCGGTTTTGGCTCTCCCATGGGGATAGCCGAACCCCTAACGAACCTTCACAGCGGCTCGGCGAGGAAACGGAGCACCCGTTCGACAACGTCGGGGCGGTCGTGCCAGGGCCAGTGGCCCGCGTCGGGGAGGTGCTCGACGCGCGCGTCCGGGAGCGCCTCGCCGTAGGCGTCGGCGAACCGTTCGGGCACGAACGGATCGCGATCGCCCCACAGGACGAGGGCCGGGCACGCGAGCCGGCCGAGGTCCGAGCCGGCCTGCGCCAGGCGCTCCTCGGGGCTCGTCCGGTACAGGCGCAGGATCGCGCGCTGGGTGCCCTGGTCGAAGTGGGGCCAGGCGGCGTCGGCGAGCGCGCGCGGCATCACGCGCCGCAGCGCCAGGCGTGTCGTGCCGCCGATCGCCAGCTCGCCGATCGCGCGCATGCGCCACAGGCGGGCGATGCGGTGCCAGCGGTAGCCCGGCAGCAGCGGGACCGCGTTGAGGACGACGAGCCGCTCGACGCGCTCGGGGCTGCGCTGTGCCCACACGAGGCCGGCCGCGCCCCAGTCGTGGACGACGAGGCGGACGCGCTCGGTCCCGGTGAGCTCGAGGAAGTGGTCGACGAAGGCGGCCAGGCCGTCGATCGTGAAGTCGCCGTCGCCGCGCTTGCCCGAGCGCCCGAAGCCGGGCAGGTCGGGCGCGAGGCCGCCGGAGCGCTCCAGGAAGGGCAGCCACGTGTCGCTGCTCTCGGGGACGCCGTGCAGGTAGAGGACGGGCGGCTCGCCGCCGCCCGGGCCGGAGCGCCAGAAGACGGGCTGGTCGCCGAGGGTCGCGCTGTGATCGGAGACCCCGGGCACGCGGCGCGCCACGATACCGTCCGCCTCCGTGAGCGCCGCCCCTCGACCCGCCGCGCCGGGCTGGCGCCGCCCGGCCGCGCGCCGCGTGCGCGGGCTGCGCGCGCGCTTGCGCGAGATGTACGGGGTGCCGGTGATGGCGCCGCACGGCGATCCGCTCGCCGAGCTCGTGCTGACGGTCCTCTCGCAGTCGACGAACGACCGCAACCGCGACGTGGCCTACCTGCGCCTGCGCGACCGCTTCGACGCGTGGGAGGCGGTGCGCGACGCGCCGGTCGAGGAGATCGAGGAGGCGATCCGGCCGGGCGGCATCTCGAAGGTCAAGTCGGTGCGCATCCAGCAGATCCTCGAGGCGATCGGCGACCCGCTCGACCTCTCGTGGATGCGCGATGCGCCCGTGCCGGTGTCGCGCGACGCGCTGACCGCGCTGCCCGGCGTCGGGCGCAAGACGGCGGCGTGCGTGCTGCTGTTCTCCTACGGCCTGCGCGACGTGCCCGTCGACACCCACGTCGGGCGCGTCGGGACGCGCCTGGCGCTGCTGCGCCCGGGCGCCCGCTCGGAGGAGCAGCACGACGAGATGCTCGCGCTCACGCCGCCGCGGCGCCGAGCTCGAGTTCCACGTGAACATCCTCCGGCACGGGCGGCGGACGTGCCACGCGCAGCGGCCGGCGTGCGGGGCGTGCGCGCTGGCGCGGATGTGTCCGTCGCGGCAGGTGTGATCTCCGTGCCTCGTCCGTCGATGCCCGTCGTTCGCACTCATCTCGAGCTCTCGGATCTCGATGACCTCAGGCCGGCGAAGCCGCCGCGCACGACGCAACACGTGGAGATCTCGCGCACCGACCCTCCCGACGGCGCCACGAGCGCCTGGTTCTACGCGCACGTCGGCGGCCCGTACTCGTGGACCGACCACGCCGAACGCGCCCCGGCGGAATGGCAGGCCTGGGCGAACAAGGTCGACACCTGGATCCTCACCGTCGACGGCGAGCGGGCCGGCTACTACGAGCTCGACCACCACCACGGCTCGACCGAGATCGCCTACTTCGGCCTCCTGCAGGCGTTCCACGGGTGCGGCCTCGGCGGCCACCTGCTGACCCACGCGATCCGTACGGCCCAGGCCCGCCACGCGCGCGTCACCGTCCACACCTGCACGCTCGACGGCCCGCACGCGCTGGCCAACTACGAGGCGCGCGGGCTACGGCCCGTCCGCACGGAGGTGATCGGGGACCGCTGAAAGATCTGCCATAATGGGGCTAAGATTTTACGCGGAAAGAACTGGCAGAAGGAGCAGCTCAACCACATGGCAAAGACCATCGGCATCGATCTCGGCACGACGAACTCGTGCATGGCGGTGCTCGAAGGCGGCGAGCCGACCGTCATCGAGAACGCAGAGGGCGGTCGCACCACCCCCTCCGTCGTCGCCTTCACGCAGGGTGGCGAGCGCCTCGTCGGCACCGTCGCCAAGCGCCAGGCGGTCACCAACTCTCAGAACACGATCTTCTCCATCAAGCGCTTCATGGGCCGCAAGGAGGCCGAGGTGCGCGAGGAGGAGTCGATCGTCCCCTACAAGGTCGTCTCCGGCCCCAACGGCGACGCGCGCGTCGAAGCGGGCGGCAAGCAGTACAGCCCGCCCGAGGTCAGCGCGATGATCCTGCAGAAGCTGAAGGCCGACGCCGAGGCCTATCTCGGCGACACGGTCGACAGCGCGGTGATCACCGTTCCGGCCTACTTCAACGACGACCAGCGCCAGGCCACCAAGGACGCCGGCAAGGTCGCCGGCCTCGACGTCAAGCGCATCATCAACGAGCCGACCGCGGCGTCGCTGGCCTACGGCCTGGACAAGGAGTCCGACCAGACGATCCTCGTCTTCGACCTCGGCGGCGGCACGTTCGACGTGTCCGTCCTGGAGATCGGCGACGGCGTGTTCGAGGTCAAGTCGACCTCGGGCGACAACCACCTCGGCGGCGACAACTTCGACAAGGCGATCGTCGACTGGCTGGCGGCCGAGTTCCGCAAGGCGCAGGGCATCGACCTGACCGCCGACGCGATGGCCCTCCAGCGCCTCTACGAGGCGGCCGAGAAGGCCAAGATCGAGCTCTCGACGGCGCAGGAGACGCAGATCAACCTGCCCTTCATCACCGCCGACCAGAGCGGACCGAAGCACCTCGACATGCGCCTCACGCGCGCGAAGCTCAACGAGCTGACCGGCGACCTGCTCGACCGCGTGGTCGCGCCGGTGCGCCAGGCCCTCGACGACGCCAAGGAGAAGGGCGCCGCGCAGATCGACCACGTCGTCCTCGTCGGCGGCATGACCCGCATGCCCGCCGTCCAGGAGAAGGTCAAGGAGCTCACCGGCAAGGAGCCGCACCGCGGCGTCAACCCGGACGAGGTCGTGGCCGTCGGCGCCGCCATCCAGGCCGGCGTGCTGGCGGGCGACGTCAAGGACGTCCTGCTGCTCGACGTCACTCCGCTGACCCTCGGCATCGAGACCAAGGGCGGCGTCATGACCAAGCTGATCGAGCGCAACACGACGATCCCGACCCGCAAGTCGGAGATCTTCTCGACGGCCGAGGACAACCAGCCGTCGGTGGAGATCCACGTCCTGCAGGGCGAGCGCGAGATGGCGACCTACAACAAGTCGCTGGGCAAGTTCCAGCTCACCGGCATCCCGCCGGCGCCGCGCGGCATCCCGCAGATCGAGGTCGGCTTCGACATCGACGCCAACGGCATCCTCAACGTCTCCGCCAAGGACCTCGGCACCGGCAAGGAGCAGAAGATCGAGATCCGCGCCGGCGGCGGCCTGAACGACGACGAGATCAAGCGGATGGTCAACGACGCCGAGACGCACGCCGACGAGGACCGTCGCGCGCGTGAGCTCGCCGAGGCCCGCAACAACGGCGAGAACGCCGCCTACCAGGCCGAGCGCCAGCTCAAGGACCTGGGCGAGCAGGTGGACGACTCGTCCAAGCAGGAGATCGAGGCCGCGATCGCCGCGGTCCGCGAGAGCCTGACCAGCGACGACCCGAACGAGATCAACGCGAAGACCGAGGCGCTGCAGGCCTCCTTCCACAAGGTCTCCGAGGCCATGTACGAGCGCGCCCAGCAGCAGCAGTCGGCCTCGTCCTCCGAGAACGGCGCGGGCGCCGAGTCCAACGGCGCCGCCGGCGCGGACGACGACGACGTCGTGGACGCCGAGGTCGTGGACGAGGGCAAGTCCAACTGACCATGGGCGAGCATCAGGGAACCGGACCCGCCCACCCGGCGGCCCCCGAGGAGGCCGCCGCCCCCGACGCGCCCGTGACCGAGGAGGAGGCCCTCGCGGCCGAGCTCGAGCTCGAGTCCGACGAGCTCAAGGTCGAGCCGCCGGGCGACGACGACGACGAGGCGGCGGCCGAGCCGGCCGCCGCCCCCGAGCCCGACTTCAAGGACCAGTACCTCCGCGCGATGGCCGAGCTCGACAACGTGCGCAAGCGCGCGCGCCGCGACGTCGGCCAGGCCGAGGCCCGCGGCATCGCCAAGCTGGCCCGCGAGCTGCTGCCCGCGATCGACAACTTCGAGCGCGCGCTGGCGGCGGCAGAGAGCCAGCCCGAGAACCAGGACCACCACCTGACCGACGGCATCCGGCTCGTCCAGAACGAGCTGATCGGCGCGCTCGCGCGCGTGGGCATCGAGCCCGACTCGCCCAAGGGCGAGCCGTTCGACCCCCACCGCCACGAGGCGATCGCGCAGGCTCCGGTCGAGGGCGCCGCGTCGGGCACGATCGTCGAGGTCTACAGCCAGGGCTACACCTACCGTGACGACGTCCTGCGCGCGGCCAAGGTCGTCGTGGCGGCGTAGGGGCGGAGACGTCAGGGATGGCTCAGACCGACCTCTACAAGGTCCTCGGCGTCGATCGCAAGGCGTCCCAGGAGGACATCAAGAAGGCGCACCGCAAGCTCGTGCGCCAGTACCACCCGGACACCCACCCGGGCGACGCCAAGGCCGAGGAGCGCTTCAAGGAGATCCAGGCCGCCTACGACGTCCTGTCCGACACCGAGAAGCGCAAGAAGTACGACCGCGGGGGCTTCGCGGGCATCGGTGGCCGTCCCTCCGGCGGCGGGCCCGGGCCGGGCGGGTTCGGCGGCTTCGACGCCAGCGGCTTCGGCGACATCCTCTCCAACCTGTTCGGCGGCGGGGCCGGCGGCACGAAGGAGACGGGCCGGCGCGGCCCGAGCTCGCAGCGCGGCAACGACCTCGAGGCCGAGGTCACGATCGCCTTCGACCAGGCCGTCGACGGCGCCCAGATCCCGCTCAGCGTCCCGACCTCCGAGCGCTGCGCCACGTGCCACGGCACGGGCGCGCGCCCCGGCACCGCGCCGAAGGTGTGCCCGCGGTGCAACGGCCGGGGCCTGGAGTCCCAGGGTCAGGGCCTGTTCTCGATCTCCCAGCCGTGCACGCGCTGCAACGGCGCGGGCACGGTGATCGAGGACCCGTGCCCGACCTGCCAGGGCAACGGCGCCGTGCGCACGGTCAAGCGCTACCGGGTCAACATCCCCGCCGGGCGTCCGCGAGGGCTCCCGCGTCCGCCTCGCCGGCAAGGGCGAGGCGGGGCGCAACGGCGGCCCGCCCGGCGACCTGTACGTGATCACCCACGTCCAGGACAGCCCGGTGTTCAAGCACAAGGGCGAGAACGTCGAGGTCGAGGTCCCGCTGACGATCCCCGAGGCGATCCGCGGCGCCGAGGTCGAGGTCCCGACCCTGCATGGGCGCAAGACGCTGCGCGTGCCGGCCGGCACCCGCCACGGCACCGTCCAGCGCCTGCGCGGCGAGGGCCCGCCGCGGCTCGACGGTAAGGGCCACGGAGACATCCACTACCGCTTCGTCATCGAGGTTCCGGCGAGCCTCAGCCAGGAGCAGTCCGAGGCGGTCGAGAAGCTCTCGCAGGTGATCAACGGCAACCCGCGCGCGAAGCTGTTCGCGCAGGCCGGCGACGGGAGGGCCTCGTGATGCGCCGCCGCCGCACGACCACGCGGGTGACCGTCGACCACGAGCGGGGCGTGTTCATGATCTCCGTCGCCGCCGAGCTGGCCGACATGCACCCGCAGACGCTGCGCATGTACGAGACGCGCGGCCTGATCGAGCCCCAGCGCTCGCCCAAGGGCACGCGCCTGTACTCGCAGGCCGACGTTGCGCGCCTGCGCCGCATCCAGGAGATGACGAACGAGCTCGGGCTCAACCTCGCGGGCGTCGAGCGCGTGCTCGCGCTCGAGGAGCAGCTCGAGCGGGCGACGAAGCGCCTCGAGGCGCTCGAGCGGCGCAGCCGCGAGATGCGGGAGGAGATGGAGGCCGAGGTCGAGCGCGTGCGCCAGTCGTTCCGCGCCGAGATCGTGCCCTACCGCGGCGGATCGACGGACATCGTCCGCGCGCGCGACGCGGCTCCGCCGCCGCCGCGCCACCGCATCCCGGTCGAGCGCGACGCCCAGGACGCCGACGAGCGCCCGCCGGCCGCGTCCTGACCGGCGCTCAGCCCCCGCGCTCGACCCGCTGCTCGCCGGACGGCTCGAGGTCCTCGTGGCCGCGCGTGGTGCCCTCCTCGCCGCCGGCCTTGTCCTCGGCCGCCTGCCGGCCGGGGTGGTCGGGCGGGAGGTCGTGCGGGTTGATCTCGTCGTGCGCCTCCGGCGTGTCGCCGGCGGCGGTCTCGTTGTCGGGGATCAGATGGGCGCTGGGCAGGGGCTCGCGCTCGTCGGACATCGCGTCGTCGAGGGAGTCGTGGCGAGCGGCGACGCGCCGGCGCATCGCGGCGTTGCCGAGGAACAGCCCGGCGACGATGAGGGCGAGGACGAGGATCACGATGACGTAGGCCATGATCGACCCCGTACCCCGCTCACCGGGCCTGAACGCCGTCGCGCCAGCGCGGTGTTCGCTTGCCGGAATCGCACCAAGGTCGTAAGATCTGCGTCCACTACACTGAGATTTACTGATGCAAGCAGACCGATTCACGATCAAGTCCCAGGAAGCCATCGCCGCCGCGGGGTCGCTCGCCGAGCGCGCGCGCAACCCGCAGGTCACGCCCGAGCACCTGCTCGTCGTGCTGCTCGAGCAGGAGGGCGGCGTCGTCGCGCCCGTCCTCGCCAAGCTCGGCGCCGACGTCGCAGCCGTGCGCTCGCAGACGCAGTCCGCGATCGCCGGGCTGCCCACGGTCAGCGCCGGCGGCGAGTCCGCCGGCCCCTCCAGCGAGCTCGTCCGTGTGCTGCGCGACGCCGAGGGCGAGATGCGCGAGCTGAAGGACTCCTACGTCTCGACCGAGCACCTGCTGCTCGCGCTGGCAGGCCACCCGTCCCAGGCGGGCGACGCGCTGCGCGCCGCCGGCGCCACGAAGGACGGCCTGAAGAAGGCGATTGCCGACGTCCGCGGCCCGCACCGCGTCAACGACCAGGCCGCCGAGGACACCTACCGCGCGCTCGAGCGCTTCGGCCGCGACCTGACCGAGGAGGCCGAGCAGGGCAAGCTCGACCCGGTCATCGGGCGCGACGACGAGATCCGCCGCGTCATCCAGGTCCTCAGCCGCCGCACGAAGAACAACCCCGTCCTGATCGGCGAGCCCGGCGTCGGCAAGACGGCGATCGTCGAGGGCCTCGCCCAGCGGATCGTCTCCGAGGACGTCCCCGGCTCGCTGCTCGACCGCCGCGTCATCGCGCTGGACATCGGCGCGCTGCTCGCCGGCTCGAAGTACCGCGGCGAGTTCGAGGAGCGCCTCAAGGCGGTCCTCAACGAGATCAAGGAGGCGGGCGGCACCGTCATCCTGTTCCTCGACGAGCTGCACACGATCGTCGGGGCCGGCGCCGCCGAGGGCGCCGTCGACGCCGCCAACCTGCTCAAGCCGATGCTCGCCCGCGGCGAGCTGCGCGCCGTCGGCGCCACCACGCTCGACGAGTACCGCAAGCACATCGAGAAGGACGCCGCGCTCGAGCGCCGCTTCCAGCCCGTGCTCGTCGGCGAGCCGAGCGTCGAGGACGCGATCGCCATCCTGCGCGGCCTCAAGGAGCGCTACGAGGTCCACCACGACGTCCGCATCCAGGACACCGCGCTGATCGCCGCCGCGACCCTGTCGGACCGCTACATCTCCGACCGCTACCTGCCCGACAAGGCGATCGACCTGATCGACGAGGCCGCCTCGCGGCTGCGCATCGAGATCGACTCGGTGCCGATCGAGATCGACGAGGTCGACCGCCGCGTGCTGCAGCTCGAGATCGAGCTGACCTCGCTCCAGCAGGAGACCGACGAGGGCTCCGGCCAGCGCCGCCAGGCGATCGAGCGCGAGCTCGCCGAGCTGCGCGAGCGCTCGTCTGCGATGACGGCCGAGTGGCAGGCCGAGAAGGAGGCCCTGCACGAGGTCGCCGGCGTCAACCAGCGCCTCGAGGAGGCGCGCCGCGAGCTCGAGCGCGTGTCCCGCGAGGGCGACCTGGAGCGCGCCGCCCAGCTGCGCCATGGCGAGATCCCCGACCTCGAGCGCCGTCTGGCCGAGGTCGAGGCGGCCGAGCACGAGCCGCGCGAGACGCGCTTCCTCAAGGAGGAGGTCGACGCCGATGACGTCGCCGAGGTCGTCGCGCGCTGGACCGGCATCCCGGTCACCCGCCTGCTCGAGGGCGAGATCGAGAAGCTCGTGCACATGGAGGAGCGCCTCCACGGCCGCGTCATCGGCCAGGACGAGGCGGTCCAGAGCGTCTCGAACGCGCTGCGCCGCTCGCGCGCCGGGCTCGCCGACCCCAACCGGCCGATCGGCGTCTTCCTGTTCCTCGGCCCGACCGGCGTCGGCAAGACCGAGCTCGCCCGCGCGCTGGCCGAGTTCATGTTCGACAGCCAGGACGCGATGGTCCGCATCGACATGTCCGAGTACATGGAGAAGCACGCGGTCTCGCGCCTCGTCGGCGCGCCGCCCGGCTACGTCGGCTACGAGGAGGGCGGCCAGCTCACGGAGTCCGTGCGCCGGCGGCCGTACTCGGTGGTGCTGCTCGACGAGGTCGAGAAGGCCCACCCGGACGTCTTCAACATCCTGCTTCAGGTCATGGACGACGGGCGGCTGACCGACGGGAAGGGCCGCACGGTCGACTTCAAGAACACCGTGATGATCATGACCTCGAACATTCCGGGCGGGCGCCCGGGCGCCGAGGCGGCGTTCAAGCCCGAGTTCATCAACCGCCTCGACGACATCGTCGAGTTCACGAGCCTGGACCGCGACCAGATCAGCGCGATCGTCGACCTGCAGGTCGACCTGCTGGCGCGACGCGTCCGCGATCGCGGGATCGAGGTGCAGCTCACCGACGAGGCGCGCCGCCTGCTCGGCGACCTCGGCTACGACCCGACGTACGGCGCGCGGCCGCTGAAGCGCATGATCCAGCGCCACCTCGTCGACCGGCTCGCGCTGGCCATCCTGCAGGGCGAGTTCCGCGAGGGCGACACGGTGCGCGTCGACGCCGTCGACGGCGAGCTCGTGCTCGCCCGCGCCGAGACCCCGGCGGCGGTCCCGGCCGCCTAGGCCGGGGCCTCCGGCGCCGGGAGGATCGCGCGCTCGCCGCGCCGCAGCACGCGGACGGCGAGCGCGAGCAGCGAGAGCAGGGCCAGCGCGGCGAAGGAGAGCTGCAGGCTGAGGACGCCCTCCTCGCTCCAGTAGACGTCGTCGAGCTCGAGCAGCAGGGCCGCCTCGTCGAGCACGAGCGCGGCGCCGGTGCCGAAGGGCACCGCCAGCCAGCGGTCGAGCCACTCGGCGCGCACGGCGATCGCCGTCCCGCCGGCGCCCAGCGCGATGACCATCCCGGGCACGAAGTGGTGCACGTGGCGGCCGCCCATGTGGACGTTGCCGAGCACCGAGCCCAGCCGCCCGGAGCGGATCAGCGCGGTGACCCCGCGCGCGCCGGCGAGCGTCACCGCGAACGCGGCGAGCATGCCGAACAGGTTGTTCTCGGCGCGCGGCGCGTCGTGCGCGCCGCGGCGCACGACGGCGACCGTCTCGCGCGTGGCGGTGCGCCCGGCGCTGACGAGCCGGTAGCCGGGCTGGCCGGGCAGCGGCGCCGAGCCCCGGCGCCAGACGCGGCCGAACTCGACCGCGGCGGCGAGCGCGGTGCCGCCGACGGCCAGCGCGCCGAGCGCCCACGTGCCGCGACCGGGCGACATGCCCCGGCCGGGGACCTTCACGCCGCCCCCACCGGCTGGACGTGCGAGACGAGCTCGCCGTCGACGAGCACGTGCACGGCGAAGGCGGGCGGCTCGGGGACGAGCGTGACGCCCCCGCGCCCGAGCTCGAGGCGCGCCTGCAGGTGGACGCTCGGGGACGTGACGACGCCGCGGCCGCCGAGCGTGCCGAACGCCGCCCGGTGCACGTGCCCGGCGACGATCGCCCGCACCTGCGGCGCGCCCGCCACGATCCCGGCCAGGCCGTCGCGGTCGCCGTCGGGCAGGCAGATCGCGTCGAACCCGCGGATCCCCGTCCGCAGCGGCGGGTGGTGCATGGCGACGAGCGTGGGGGCCGCCGGCTCGGCCGCCAGCTCGGCCTCCAGCCACGCGCGCGCCTCCGCGTCCAGGGCCCCGTCGTCGCGGCCCGGGAGCGTCGTGTCGCACACGACGAGCCGCAGGCCGCCGGCCCGCGCCGTGTAGCGCAGCGGCGCGCCGGGAGCGGCGGCGCCGTCCACGCCGAAGCCGTCGCGCAGCGCGTCCCGGTCGTCGTGGTTGCCCGCGAGCACGTGGACGTCGCACGGCAGCGGGGCGAGCAGGTCACGGACGCGCGCGTACTCCTCCGGCGCGCCGTGCTCGGCGAGGTCGCCGCTGACGAGGACCGCGTCGGGCGGGGCGTCGAGCGACAGGACCGCGGCCACCGCCGCCTCGAGCGCCCGCGCCGAGCCGCGGTCGCCCGGGCCGGTGTCGACGTGCGGGTCGCTGAGCTGGACCAGCAGGGTCACGCGGGCGCCCACGCTACCGGCCCCGCGGCCGATGGGATACAACGGGGCCATGCCGACCTACGTGATGCTCTCGACCCTCACCCCCGAAGGCGTGCAGACGGTCAAGAACAACCCGCAGCGGATCCGCGAGGTGAACAAGGAGGTCGAGCAGCTCGGTGCGTCGGTCAAGGCGCAGTGGGCGACGCTCGGCCAGTTCGACTTCATCAGCGTCGTCGAGGCGCCCGACGAGACGACGATGGCGCGCGTCTCGCTGGAGCTCGGCTCGCGCGGCACGTCGCGGTACGAGACGCTCGTGGCGATCCCGATCGACGACTTCATCGCCACCCTGTGACCGACGGGCCGCCGCGCGCATGAGGGTCCTGGTCGTCGGCGGCGGTGGTCGCGAGCACGCGATCGTGCGCGCGCTGGCGCGCTCGCCACAGGCGCCCGAGCTCCTGTGCGCGCCCGGCAATCCCGGGATCGCCGAGGACGCGCGGGTCTTCGACGTGCGCGCCGACGACGTCGACGGGATCGTCGCGCTCGCCGAGCGCGAAGACGCCGACCTGACCGTCGTCGGGCCCGAGGCGCCGCTCGTCGCCGGCCTCGTCGACGAGCTGCAGGCGCGCGGACGGCGCGCCTTCGGGCCGAGCCGGGCCGCGGCGCGCCTGGAGGGCTCCAAGGCCTACGCCAAGGAGATCATGGCCGCGGCCGATGTCCCGACGGCGACGTGGACACCGGTCGACGACGTCGCCGAGGGGATGGCGGCGATCGAGCGCTACCCGGTCGTGCTCAAGTTCGACGGGCTGGCCGCGGGCAAGGGCGTCGTCATCGCCCAGGACGAGGCCGAGGCCGATCTGGCGCTGCACGAGTTCCTCGTCGACCAGCGCTTCGGCCCCGGCCAGGTCGTCGTCGAGGAGCACCTCGTCGGCGAGGAGCTCTCGCTGCTCGCGCTGTGCGACGGCGAGAGCGCGATGGCCATGGCGCCGGCGCAGGACTACAAGCGCATCTTCGACGGCGACGAGGGCCCGAACACCGGCGGGATGGGCTCCTACTCGCCGGTCGCGGGCGTCAGCGCGGACCTCGTGGCCGACATCGCGCGCACCGTCCACCAGCCCGTCGTCGACGAGCTGCGCCGCCGCGGGACGCCGTTCCACGGGATCCTCTACGCCGGCCTGATGCTCACGTCCGAGGGGCCGCGCGTGCTCGAGTTCAACACGCGCTTCGGCGACCCCGAGACGCAGGCGGTGCTGCCGCGACTGCGCGCGGACCTGCTCGACCTGCTGCTGCGCGCCGCCGAGCCCGAGGGCCTGCGCGGCGCGACGCTCGACTGGGAGGACGACTGGGCGGTCAGCGTCGTCCTGGCCAGCGCGGGCTACCCGGCGTCGTCGTCGTCGGGCGACGTGATCCAGGGCCTCGATCGCGTGCCGGCCGGTGTCGAGGTCACGCACGCGGGCACCGGTACCGGGCCGGGCGGCGAGATCGTCACCGCGGGCGGCCGCGTCCTCAACGTGACGGCGCGCGGCGGCGACCCCGGTGCGGCCCGGGACGCCGCGTATGCTGCCGCCGACCTGATCACCTTCGAGGGCCGCCAGCTGCGCCGAGACATCGCGCTGCGGGCCGTGGAGCGCATGCGATGACCGAGAGCGCGGCCGACGCCGTGACCCAGACCGAACCCGAGGCCCAGTTCGAGGACCTCGACGTCGACGCGCCGCGCGTCGGGATCATCATGGGGTCGAAGTCCGACATGGCCGAGATGGAGAAGGCGGGCACGGTCCTCGAGGAGAAGGGCATCAGCTACGAGGTCCGGGTCATGTCCGCCCACCGCGATCCCGACGTCGTCGCCGACTACTGCAAGAACGCGCGCATGCGCGGGCTGCGCGTGATCATCGCCGGTGCCGGGCTGTCGGCGGCGCTGCCGGGCGTGGCCGCGGCGCACACCGACCTGCCGGTCATCGGCGTCCCGCTGACGAGCCGCATGAGCGCCGTCGGCGGCCTCGACGCGATCCTCTCCATCGTGCAGATGCCGCCGGGCGTGCCGGTCGGCGCCGTCGGCCTGGACAACGCGCGCAACGCAGGGCACCTCGCCGCGCGGATCCTCTCGATCTGAGCGTGCCGGTGGCCTCGTCCGAGACGCTCGACCTGTCGCGCCACCGCGACCTCGGCGAGCTGCTCTCGACGACGTTCTCGCTGTTCTTCCGCCACTCCGCCGTCTTCCTCACGGCCGCGCTCATCATCAGCGCGCCGGTGACGCTGGTCGTCGACGGGATCTGGGGCCGGGCACTCGCCGACGCCGCCGACGCGGACCCCGCCCGCGCGGTGAGCTGGACGTCGACGGGGCTGAGCGTGATCGTCATCCCGCTCGTCACCGCGCTGCAGGTGGCGATCGTCCAGATCCTCGGGCGCGGCGAGCAGCCGACCGTCGGCGACGCGCTGCGGGCGGCGTCGCGCCGCTTCCCCGCCGCCGTCGCGGCGGTGATCCTGTACGCGCTCGGCGTCGCCGTCGGGTTCGTCGCCCTGATCGTGCCGGGCATCTGGCTGCTCGTGCGCTGGGCCTTCGCGGCGCAGGCCGCGGTGGTCGACGAGCTCGATCCCGTCAGCGCGCTGCGCCGCAGCGCCGAGCTCGTCAAGGACCGCTGGTGGCGGACGTTCGGGATGCTCGTGGCCAGCGGCGTGATCTTCGCGCTGATCGGCTCGCTGCTCACCGCGATCCTCATGACGATCGACAACGGCGCGATCTACGTCGCCGGGCTGATCATCGTCGAGGCGTTCGTGCTCTCGTTGACCGGCATCTTCGGCACGCTGCTGTTCTTCGACCTGCGCGCCCGTCGCGAGCTGCCCTGGCAGGGCGCCGGCACGGTCGACGCCGACGCGCCCGAGCGCCCGGCATGATCGACCGCTACACGCGCCCGGAGATCGGCGCGCTGTGGACGGACGAGGCGCGCATGGAGACCTGGCGGCGCGTCGAGGTCGCGGCCGCCGAGGAGCTCGACGGCGTCGGCGAGGACGAGCTCGAGGCGATCCGCGCGGCGACGTTCACCGTCGAGGCGGTCAAGGAGCGCGAGCGCATCACCGACCACGACGTCGCCGCCTTCGTCGACGTGCTCAGCGCATCCGCCGGGCCGGCCGGGCGCTGGATCCACTTCGGGCTGACCTCGTCCGACGTGCTCGACACCGCGCTCGCGCTGCAGATGCGCGCGGCCGGGGAGCTCGTCGTCGCGGGCGCGCGCGAGCTCGTCGCCGCGCTCGCCGCCCGCGCCCGCGAGCACGTCGACACCGTCTGCGCGGGGCGCACGCACGGCGTCCAGGCCGAGCCGACGACCTTCGGCATCAAGCTCGCCGGCTTCGCGATGGAGGCGCACCGCAACGCGCAGCGCCTCGAGGAGGCCTTCGCGCAGGCGGCGGTCGGCGCGCTGAGCGGCGCCGTCGGCACGTACTCGGCGACCGACCCCGGCTACGAGGCGCGCGTGCTCGCCCGCCTCGGCCTCGAGGCCGAGCCGGTCTCCACGCAGGTCGTCCCACGCGACCGCCACGCCGCGCTGCTGCAGGCGATCGCGCTCGCCGGCGCGGGCCTCGAGCGGCTCGCCACCGAGATCCGCCACCTGCAGCGCACGGAGGTCCGCGAGGCCGAGGAGCCGTTCCGCTCCGGGCAGCAGAAGGGCTCGAGCGCGATGCCCCACAAGCGCAACCCGATCGTCAGCGAGCGCATCTGCGGCCTGGCGCGGGTGCTCCGCGGCCACGCCCAGGCGGCCGTCGAGAACGTCGCCCTGTGGCACGAGCGCGACATCTCGCACTCGGGCGCCGAGCGCGTGATCCTGCCCGACGCGACGATCCTGCTCGACTACATGCAGCACCTGGCGATCCGCGTCGTGCGCGGGCTCGTCGTGCACGAGGACCGCATGCGCGCGAACCTGGAGATCACGCACGGGGCGCTGTTCTCCCAGCGCGTGCTGCTCGCGCTCGTCGAGGGCGGGCTGAGCCGCGACGAGGCCTACCGGATCGTCCAGGAGGACGCCCAGCGCGCGTGGGACACCGGCACGCCGCTGCGCGACCTGCTCGCCGAGCGCGACCTGCCCGTCGCGCTCGACCTCGACGACCTCTTCGACCTCGGGCACTACACGCGCTACGCCGCCGAGATCGTCGGGCGCCTGGACGCGGTGGCCGGCGACCGCGTCGGCTGAAGCCGGCGTCGACACGCCGCGCCCGCGGCCTATCCTGCGAGGCATGCTCGTCGCCATCGCCGGCGGCCACGGAAAGGTCGCGCTCCACCTGACCCGGCTGCTCGTCGCCCGCGGCGACATCGTGCGGTCGCTGATCCGCAACCCCGCCCACGAGGCCGACCTCCGCCAGCTCGGCGCCAAGCCGGTGCTGTGCGACATCGAGAACGCGACCGCCGAGCAGGTCACCGAGGCGATCGGGGAGGCCGACGCGGTCGTGTTCGCCGCCGGCGCCGGCCCGGGCAGCGGGGCCGAGCGCAAGTGGACCGTCGACTACGGCGCGGCGGTCAAGCTGATCGCCGCGGCGCGGGCGCAGGGCGTCTCCCGCTATGTGATGGTCAGCTCGGTCGGCGCGGACCCCGACCGGCCGGGCGACGACGTGTTCAGCGTCTACCTGCGCGCCAAGGGCCGCGCCGACGCCGAGCTGCGCACCAGCGGCGTGCCCTACGCGATCGTCCGCCCGGGCCCGCTGACCGACGATCCTCCCCGCGGCCGGGTCGAGGCGGCCGACAGCGTCGGCGACGGGTCGATCAGTCGCGCGGACGTCGCCGCAGTGCTCGCCGCGGTGCTGCACGAGGCCGGCGCCGACGCGCTTCTGTTCGAGGTCGTGGCGGGCGACGTCCCGATCGAGGAGGCGATCGAGCGGCTCGTCGCGACGCGGCGCTGAGGACTCAGGCGACGGGGGCGGGAGCGCGCGTCGCCTCGTAGAGCGGGAGCCGCTCCTCGAGCGCGGCGAACGCGGTGGCGTCGAAGTGCGTGCCCACGTCGCGGCGCATGATCGCCAGCACCTCGTCGCAGGGCAGCGGGCCGCGGTAGGGACGGTCGGCGGACAGCGCCTCGGCGACGTCGGCCACGGCGAGGATCCGCGACGGCAGGTCGAGCTCGTCGCCCGTGCGCCCGCGGGCGTATCCGCTGCCGTCGAGGCGCTCGTGGTGGTTGCCGGCCATCTCCGCCAGGTGCGCGAAGGCCGGCACGTTGCGCAGGATCCGCTCGGACAGGCCCGGGTGCATGCGAACGATCCGCCACTCCTCGTCGGTCAGCTTGGCCGGCTTCTCGAGGATGCGGTTGGAGATCGCGAGCTTGCCGAGGTCGTGGAGCAGGCCGGCGCGGCGCAGCTGGCGCACGCCGTCGTCGCCGACGTCGAGACGCTCGCCGAGGCCGGCGGCGATCTCGGCCACGCCGACCGAGTGGCGCGCGGTGAACGGCGTCTTGGCGTCGACGACGCGGGCGAACGCCTCGGCGATCCGGTCCAGCCGCGCGTCGTCGGCGACGAGCACGCGGTCGGGCGGCTCGACGGCGCCGACGCGCTCCTCGCGCACGCCCGCCCAGAACGCGCGGTCGCGTTGCACCTCGTCGAGCGCGTCGACGACCTCGGGAGCGAACCAGGTGCCGCGCCGCTCGCGCGCGACGTCGAGCGCGGCGTCCGGGCCGCCGAGCTGCCAGAAGACCTCCATCGTCTGCGACAGGCAGAGCACGCGGCCCAGCACAGAGATCGACTCGCCGGCGATGCCGGTCGGCTTGCCGGCGCCGTCCCAGTGCTCGTCGAGGTGCGTGATGGCCTGCGCGGTCGCCTCCGGCAGCCCGAGCATGCGCGCGATGTCGGCGCCGCGCTCGCAGCGCAGCGCGTGGATCTCGATGTTCTCGCGGGGCCCGTTGCGTGCGATGTCGAACATGCGGCGCGCCCGCCGGGCCAGGCCCTCGTCGGGCGCCGCGGTGCGCCACAGGTGGGCGAGGCCGACGAGCGGGTGCTTGAGGTCGCGCGTCTTCGTGTCGCGCTTGACGTCGGCGTCGTCGTTGCCGTAGAGGGCGACGATCTTCGACGCGTTCGTCGAGCAGCCGGCGTCCTTGAGCAGCAGCGCGTAGAACAGCGCCGAGGCGTCGTCTGGACCGAGGTCGAGGGCACGGGCGATCCGCATGCCGATGAGGCATGAGCGCGCGGCGTGCCCCGGGGGCTGGCCGTGCGTGACGTCGAGCGCGTGGGAGAGCGCGCCGACGACCTCGGAGAGGCGGATCTCCATGCTCGTGTTGTCGGTACGTGGGAAAGCGGCTTGAAGCCTGGGCCGGGCGTCCTAGTCTGCCGGTTGGCAGGACCTGGCGGCCCGGCGCTCGCCCTCGACGGGTCGCGGCGCGGTGCGTCAGTCCTCGGCGACGAGCCTGTCCATGGGCACCTCGGCCGCGCGCGCGACGAGGACCACGGGGCCGCCGGACTCGGCGGTGACCCGCCGCGCGACGCCGCCCCTCAAGGTCGTCCCGCCCGGCCCGTAGCCGCGCGAGCCGAGGACCATCACGTCGGCGTGGGCGGACGCGGTGACGAGCACGTCGCCGGGGTCGGCGACGTCGACGTCGACGTCGACGGGCGCGCCGAGAAGCGACGCGACGGCCTCGTTGGCGGCCTCCTCGGCCGCCGTGCGCAGCTCGGCGGTGACGTCCTCGTCGCCCGCCGCGGTCATCCACGGCCGCGGCTGGACGATGCTCAGCACGCGCAGGCGGGCGCCGGCCCGGCGGGCGAGGAGGTGGGCGGCGTGCACCGCCTCGCGGCCCTCGGCCGTGTCGACGTAGCCGACGGCGACGGTCGACGGCGGGCCGCCGCGGTGCCCGGGCGGCACCGTGGCCACCGCGCACGGCGCGCCGGTGAGCAGCCGGTCGGGCGTGCCGCCGGGCGCGATCCGGTCCTCGCGCAGCACCGACGTCGTGCCGACGACGAGCAGCCCGGCCCCGAGCTGCTCGGCGGCGAGCGAGAGACCGCGCGGCGGGCTGGTGGCGCCGAGCTCGAGCGCGTCGGCGTCGACGCCGTCCTCGCGGAGCGCGGCGACCATCCGGCCGAGCGCCTCGCCGGGACGGGCCGGGAGGTCCTCGCCGAGCTGGCCGGCGATCAGCCGGTCGGCGACGTCGTCCCGCGCGAAGACGGAGGCGACGAGCAGCGGCGCGCCGGTCAGCGCGGCGACGGTCGCGGCAAAGCGCACGGACGCCTCGTCGGCGTCGACGGGGTCGAATGCGGCGATGATGGGAGCGGTGGCCATGGGGTGCTGACTACCCAACGACGGCCCGGGAATCGACCGGAACCGTTGCTAGCCTGCGATGCGTGCCCACGGTTGCCGACCTGCCCCTCATCGCCAGCGGCAAGGTCCGCGAGATGTACGACCTGGACGACCGGATCCTCATGGTCGCCAGCGACCGGATCTCGACGTACGACGTCGTCCACCCGACGCCGATCCCCGACAAGGGAGCGGTGCTCACCGGCCTGTCGGCGTTCTGGTTCGCCAAGACCGGCCACATCGTCGCCAACCACTTCCTGTCGGCGACCGACGGCGTCCCCGAGGACGTGCGCGGGCGCGCGATGGTCGTCAAGCGCCTGAAGATGCTCCCCGTCGAGTGCGTCGTGCGCGGCTACATCACCGGCTCGGGCTGGAAGGACTACGGGGCCACGGGCAAGGTGTCGGGCATCGAGCTGCCGCCGGGCCTGCGCGAGTCCGAGCGCCTGCCGACGCCGATCTTCACGCCGTCGACGAAGGCCGAGACCGGCCACGACGAGGCGATCGACTTCGACACCGCCGCCGGCCTCGTCGGCGACCGCGAGCTCATGGGCCGCGTGCGCGACGTCTCGATCGAGCTGTACCGCTTCGCCAACGAGCACGCGCGCGAGCGCGGCGTCGTCCTGGCCGACACGAAGTTCGAGTTCGGCCTCGACGAGGCGGGCGAGCTCGTCGTCGGCGACGAGGTCCTGACGCCCGACTCCTCGCGCTACTGGCCGGCCGAGGGCTACGCGCCCGGCGGCCCGCAGCCCAGCTTCGACAAGCAGTACGTGCGCGACTGGGCGAGCTCGAGCGGCTGGGACAAGACGCCGCCCGCACCCGAGCTGCCCGACGACGTCGTCCAGGGCACGCGCGCCCGCTACGTCGAGGCCTACGAGCTCATCACGGGACAGCCGTTCGCCGACTGGGTCGCGCGCACGGCGCCATGAGGGCGCGGATCCTCATCCGCCCCAAGGCGGGGATCCTCGATCCGCAGGGGATCGCCGTCGAGCGCGCGCTGCCGGCGCTCGGCTTCGGCGGCGTCTCCAACGTCCACGTCGGCCGGCTCGTCGAGCTCGACGTCGAGGACCCCCGCGAGCTCGACGCGATGTGCCGCAAGCTGCTCGCCAACCCGCTCGTCGAGGACTACGAGATCCTCGGGTGAAGACCGGCGTCGTCCGCTTCCCCGGCTCCTGCGACGAGGTCGACGCCCAGCTGGCGGCCGCGCAGGTCGGCGAGTCCGTGCTCCTGTGGCACGGCGACCGCGACCTGCAGGGCGTCGACGCGGTGATCGTTCCCGGCGGGTTCTCCTACGGGGACTACCTGCGCGTCGGCGCGATCGCCCGCTTCTCGCCCGTCATGGAGTCGGTGATCGCCTTCGCGCGCGACGGCGGCCTCGTGCTCGGCATCTGCAACGGCTTCCAGGTCCTGTGCGAGGCGGGGCTGCTGCCCGGCGCGCTGCTGCCCAACGACCACCTGCGCTTCCGCTGCACCCAGGTCGAGCTCGACGTCATTCAGCACGACACGCCGTTCACGCGCGCGTGCCCGCCCGGCGCGCGCCTGTCGATCCCGACGAAGCACACGACCGGGCGCTGGTACGCGCCGCCGGCGGATCTCGAGCGCCTCGAGGCCGCGGGCCAGGTCGTGCTGCGCTACGCCGAGGGCTTCAACCCCAACGGCTCGCTGCGCGACGTCGCCGGCGTGCGCAACGCCGAGGGCAACGTGTTCGGGCTCATGCCCCATCCCGAGCACGCGATCGACGAGCTGACCGGCGGCTCGGCCGACGGGCTGACGATCTTCCGGTCCATGGCGGAGACGGTGGATGCCCGCGTCGCCGCCTGACACCGCCGCCCTGCCGACGGTCGAGGACGCGCTCGCGCTCGGTCTCACGCGCGCGGAGTACGACCTCGTCGTCGACAAGCTCGAGCGCGCGCCCAACCAGGTCGAGCTGGCGATGTTCTCGCTGCTGTGGAGCGAGCACTGCGCCTACAAGCACTCCAAGAAGCTGCTGCGCACGTTGCCCACCGAGGGCCCGTACGTGCTCATGGGCCCGGGCGAGAACGCGGGCGCGGTCGACGTCGGCGGCGGGCTGGCGTGCGCGTTCAAGGTCGAGTCGCACAACCACCCGAGCGCGGTCGAGCCCTTCCAGGGCGCGGCCACCGGGGTCGGCGGCATCCTGCGCGACATCTTCGCGCTCGGGGCGCGGCCGATCGCCGTGCTCGACTCGCTGCGCTTCGGCGACCCCGAGACCTCGGAGCGCTCGCGCTACCTGCTCGACCGCGCCGTCGCGGGCATCGGGCACTACGGCAACTCGATCGGCGTGCCGACGGTCGGCGGCGAGGTCTACTTCGAGGCGCCCTACGAGCAGAACTGCCTCGTCAACGCGATGGCGCTCGGGCTCGGACCCGCCGAGCGGCTGATGACGAGCGCGGCCGCGGGCGTCGGCAACCTCGTCGTCCTGTTCGGCGCCTCGACCGGCCGCGACGGCATCGGCGGCGCCTCCGTGCTCGCCTCCGCCGAGCTCGGCGAGGGTGACGAGGACAAGCGCCCGACCGTCCAGGTCGGCGACCCGTTCGCCGAGAAGAAGCTGCTCGAGTGCTCGCTCGAGCTCCTCGACCGCGGCCTGCTCGTCGGCCTGCAGGACCTCGGGGCCGCCGGGCTGACCTCGAGCGCCTCGGAGATGGCCTCCAAGGGCGGCGTCGGCATGGACCTCGACGTCGCGCGCGTGCCGCTGCGCGAGGCCGACATGGAGCCCTTCGAGATCATGGTCTCCGAGTCCCAGGAGCGGATGCTGTGCGTCTGCGAGCCCGCCCGCCTGGACGAGGTGCTCGAGGTGTGCGCGCGCTGGGAGGTCCACGGCACGGCGATCGGCGAGGTCACCGACACCGGGCGGATGCGCATCCTGCATGGCGACCGCCTCGTCGGCGACATGCCGGTGGCCGCGCTCGTCGACGACTGCCCGCTCTACGACCTCGCGCCCGAGCCGCCGTCCGCCCCGCTGTATCCGCCGGCGGCGCCGCTGCTCGCGCCCGAGGTGCAGCCCGCCGAGGCGCTTCTCGCGCTGCTGCGCTCGCCCAACATCGCGTCGCGCCTGCCGCTCTTCCGCCAGTACGACTGGCTGGTGCAGTCGCGCACCGTGCGCCGTCCCGAGCAGGCCGACGCGGCCGTGCTGCTGCTGCCGGACGGCGGCGCGCTCGGCGTCTCGATCGACGGCAACGGGCGCCGCGTCGCCGCCGATCCGTATCGCGGCACGCTCGAGGTCGTCCTCGAGTGCGCGGCCAACCTCGCGTGCGTCGGCGCCGAGCCGCTCGGCGTGACGAACAACCTGAACTTCGGCAACCCCGAGAAGCCGCACGTCGCCTGGCAGCTCACCGAGGCCGTGCGCGGGCTGGGCGACGCCTGCCGTGCCCTGGGGACGGCGGTCGTCGGCGGCAACGTCTCGCTCTACAACGAGGGCGCCGCGGGCCCGATCCTTCCGACGCCGGTCATCGGGATGGTCGGGCGCCTGCCCGACGCGCGCCGCGCCGGCCGCCTCGGGTTCGCGCGCGAGGGCGACGTCATCGCGCTCGCCGGCCCGTTCCGGCCCACGCTCGCGGCGGGCGAGCTCGCCAAGCTGTGCGGCGAGCCCCTGCCCGGCCGGCTGCCCGACGTCGACCTCGAGGAGCTGGCGGGCGCGATCGCGGCGATCCGCGACGCGGTCCGCGAGGGCCTGCTCACGAGCGCGCACGACATCGCCGAGGGCGGCCTGCTCGTGGCCGTCGCCGAGGCCTGCCTGGCCGGCGGGCTCGGCGCCGAGCTCGACGTCGGCGACTCCGCCGCCGCGATCGAGCGCCTGTTCGGCGAGGGCCCGGGGGGCTTCGTCGTCTCCGGCGCCGACGCCGACGTCCGGCGCCTGGCCGAGCGGCTGCCCGTCGAGGTCATCGGCCGGGTCGGCGGCGACCACCTGATCGCCGGCGATCTGTCGCTGCCGCTCGCCGAGCTGCGCGGCGCGCACGCCGAGCTCGAGCGCTTCTTCCCCTAGCGGCGGCGGTCACGCCACGGACGCGCGCGTCTGCGTCGTCGGGCGTGTGACCCGTTCGAGGACGCGGCCGGGGAACGGCATGTGCCCAGGGCGCCACACATGTCGCTCCTCGAAGGGCCACGCGTAGACCGGGTTGCCGTCGCGAACGAGCCCGAGCACGCGCGGTGCGGCGAGCTCCTCGGCGGACCACTCGTAGAGGCGTTGCAGGCGCGGCACGATCACCGCGTAGTCGAGCATCCGGCCGACACGCTGCTCTTCGGCGACATAGCGCTCGACATCGCGGGCGAGCGGATAGCGGTTCGGGAGCACGCGCCGCAGCGAGACGAAGACCCCCGCCATGCCGAGCCGCGGATCGCCGACCAGGCGGGCCAGCGGAGCGCACCGCCCCAGCGCCAGCCTCGGCGCGGCATTCAGCGCGTGCGCATACAGCACGCGTGCCAGTGCGACGTTCATGAAGAAGCGCTCGGGCGCGTTCTCCGCGTCGGCGAGTCCGCGGTGCTCGAGGTAGCCGCCCACGATGCTCGCGTTGTGTGCCCGGTACCAGTTCCGCCCCGTCGGTCTCGCACCGAACTCCAGCCAGAGCCGCACGGCCTGAGATGACGGCTCGCCGGCCAGCCCACCGAGGATCGCGACCGTTTCGCATCCGTCGCGCAGCAGCCGCTCGTTGACCGCGCGCCACCACACGCTGCCGGGCGGCGACGCGTCGAGCGGGTCGAGCACGCCTCGGCGCGCCTGCCAGCGCATGAACGACAACGCAGCCCGCCGGAACGGCAGGTGTCGCGGCGCGCGGCCCGTCGGTCCGTGGAACACCCGCGCCATCAAGGCAAGACGCGCCGCGGGATCGTCGCGCACGGCGGCGACCTGGGCCTGAGCGCGGGCGAGCGCGGCTGGATGATCGCTCATCGCCGAGGAGTGATCACCGGATCGCGACTGTTCAGCGCGAGGCCGTGTCGGGGTCAGGCCGGCTCGTCGCCGGTGGTGAGCTCGTCCCTGATCAGGCTCTCGACACGATCGAGGTGGTGGCGCATGGCGGTGGCTGCCGCATGCGGGTCCTTCGCGCGGATGGCGGCGAGGATGGCGACGTGGTCGGTCATGGCCTGCTGGGGCGCGGAGGGTGGGCCGAAGGACAGCCGGCGCGACTCGCGGAGGGTGTCGTTGAGGGCACGAACCAGAGCGACGAGCGTCTGGTTCCCTGTCGCTTGCGCGATGGCGACGTGGAAGGCGGAGTCGTAGTCGACGGGTGACTCGCCACGCGCCGCGGCCTCCTCCATGAGCGTGACGTACCGCTCCATCTCCTGGATCGTTCCGGCGGAGGCGCGCTTGGCAGCCAGGGATGCGACCTCCGGCTCGAGGATCCGGCGCACCTCCATCGGATCGAGGACGGGGTCGTGCTCTGAGCTCGACGGGCGCGCCACCCCGGCGACCCGGCGGGCGCGGGCCTGGCCGACGTGGGCGATCCGCAGCTTCCCGCGCGTCTCGATCACGCCGGCCTGGTTCAGGGCCGCGAACGCCTCGCGAAGGACGTTCCGGCTGACCGACAGCTGCTCGCACAGCGCGCGTTCGGGCGGCAGCGCCACCTCGGATCCGGTGCTCGAGGCGATGAGCTCGAGCAGCTGCTCGGCCACGTCATCGGGCAGGCGCCGGCGCTCCATCGGCCGGAGCGGCGGCAGGGTGGGCGTCGCCGGCTCGCTTTGTTCGCCGACGTCGGCTGGATCGAACACCACCTCCGCGACCTTACTGCCCGCCGGGGGCGAACCGATCTGCTTGACCGATCCAGACGGCGGGCCTATGGTCCTATCATCCGACCAACGCGCCTGAGCGACGACCGGTCACGGTCGTCGCTACGGCGCGCTCCCCCACGTCTTGAAAGGAGATGGGAGATGGGAGCTGTGCGTATGCCGGAGGGCAAGCGGATGGCGAGCTGCCTCTGCTTCGACTTCGACGCTCTCTCGCTGTGGCTGGGGCTGTTCCGGTTCAACACCGCCAACCCGCTGTCGCGAGGCGAGTTCGGCGCGACCGTCGCGGTCCCGCGGATCCTTCAACTGCTCGACAAGCACGAGCTGCGGGCGACGTGGTTCGTGCCCGCCCACACGGCGCAGGTGTTCCCCGATGCGGTCAGGGCGCTGGCCGACCGCGGCCACGAGGTCGCGGCGCACAGCATGTACCACGCGCCCTACGAAGTCGGCCTGGCCATGAGCGGCGTCCCGCCGGCGTCGCCCGAGCAGCAGCGCGGCTACATCGAGGAGCAGACGGAGATCCTCGAGCGCGTCTCCGGCCAGCGGCCCGTCGGGTTCCGCTCGCCGATCGGCGACTGGGTCGGCGAGCACGTGCCCAACGCGCTCATCGAGTTCGGTTACACGTACGACAGCAGCCTGCAGGGGCACGACTTCAACCCCTACCGGCTGCGGCTCGGCGACACGTACTCGATGGAGGAGCCGTTCGAGGTCACGTTCGGGCAGGAGTCCTCGCTGCTGGAGATCCCGCTGCACTGGGACACGAACGACTTCGCGCAGTTCGAGTTCCTCGGGTACTACCTCAACGCCGACAACCCGTGGTTCTCGCCGTCGCCGTTCGGCACGGTCGACGACGTGTTCGCGAACTTCACGGGCAGCTTCGATGCGTGTTACGAGCACGTGCCCGGAGGCGTCTGGAACACGATCATGCATCCGCAGTCCTGCGGGCGCGACATGAAGCTCACGTTCCTCGAGCGCCTGTTCAGCCACGTCAACGCGCGCGACGACGTGTGGCACGCGACGATGAGCGAGGTCACCGAGGCCTACGACGACTCGCTGGCCGACCCGACCCCGCCGCTGGCCGCCCGGTCAGCCGTCTGACCGAACACGATCGCCGAGTGCCCGGGTCTCGCGGCACTCGGCGATCGGACGCGTCAGCACCCCACCACCACCGCCGACCCGTCGCTCCGCGGGTCCGCGCCGGCGGTGACCTCGCCCAAGGGGTCGATCGCGATGGCGTGGGCGTGCCCGACGCGCTCGCTGCGCCGCGGAATGACGTCGACCCGGGCGTAGCGATCGTGAAGCGTGTCGCCGGCGGAGAGCGCGTGATCGGCCTCGACATGCAGTGTCTCGGCGTCGTCCTCGAGCGCGAAGCGCCCGTGGAGGACGCGGGGCGCGGCCACCGCATCGGCCGGACTCGAGCCGTCGAGGAGTCGGTGGAGCACCTGCACGTTGGTCTGCGGCTGACCGTCGGCGCCCATCGTCCCGAACACGAAGCGGAGTCGCCCGTTCTCGAGCGCCATGCACGCCATCAGCGTGTGCAGCGTGCGCTTGCCGGGCGCGAGCACGTTCACCGCGTCCTCCCGCAGCGAGAAGTAGTGCGCCCGGTTGTGCATCAGGATCCCGGTGTCACCGGCCGTGAAGCACGACCCGAACCCGTAGTAGATGCTCTGGATCAGCGAGCACGCGTTCCCGGCGGCGTCGACCGTGCAGACGTAGACCGTGTCCCCGGAGATCGGCGCGGCCGCGACGGACGCAGGCGGAGGTGCGGCGTCCGAGAGCAGCTCCTCCGGTGGGCGGCGCATGTGGCGCGGGTCGGTGACGTGCGCGTCGCGAAGGGCGAACGCCTCGAGCTTCGCGGCGACGAACTCGTCGGTGTAGCCGATGGTCCCCGGGGGCGCGCCGCCGGCCATGCGCTGGAGCATCAGCAGCGCGGTGATGCCCTGGCTGTTCGGGGGCGTGGTCAGGACCTCGAGCTGTCCGTGGCGGATCCGCAGCGGCGCCACCCAGTCGGGACGGAAGGCGCGCAGGTCGTCGGCGCGCAGCAGGCCACCGGCGGCCTCGGCGGCTCGTGCGATCTCGTGCGCGACGTCGCCGGTGTAGAAGTCCTCGCCCCCGGCGTGCGCCAGCCGGCGGAGGGTGCCCGCGAGCTGCGGTCGGCGGACGACGGTGCCCGCGGGCAGCGCCACCGAGTCGGCGTCGAGCAGCTCGGCCCGGAGCCGCGGATCGGCGGACAGGGCGTCGCGCGTCTCGGCGATCCAGCTCGCCAGCCGCGGGGTGATCTCGGCGCCGAGCTCGGCACGCTCGATCGCCGGCGCGAGGAGATCGGCGAGCGTCCGCGAGCCGAAGCGCGCGAGCGCGGCCTCCCACGCTGCGACCGTGCCCGGCACGGTGAGGGAGAGCGGGCCGCGCGCGGGCACCGCGTCGAGGCCTCGTGCGGCGAAGGCCGCCGGCGTCGCGAGCGCGGGGGCCGGACCCGTGCCGTTGAGGCAGTGGACCGTGCCGCTTCGTGCCTCGTGGAAGAGCAGGAAGAGGTCCCCGCCGAGACCGCACATGTGGGGATACACGACGCCCAACATCGCGTTCGTCGCGATGGCCGCGTCGATTGCGTTGCCGCCCGAGGCGAGGACCTGCTCACCCGCCTCCGTCGCAGCGCGATGAGGGCTCGCCACAGCGCCGCAGGCGAGAGGTCGGGGGTCCGGCAGTACGCGCACTCGAGTCTCCTAATCGGGCGGTCGCACGACGATCCTTGACAGCCGTCGGCTGCCGAACTACGTTGGCACTACCATCCTACCAACGCAGCGCGGAGAGTTCATGAAACTGCTCATTTCGGTCGACATGGAGGGCACCAGCGGGCTCGAGCGCCTCGAGGAGATCTTCCGTGGCCTTCCGGGCTACGACCGCTTCCGCCGGTTCATGGCCGGCGACGCCAACGCCGCGGTGCAGGGCGCGATCGACGCCGGCGCCGACGAGATCGTCGTCAGCGACGCGCACGGCTACATGTGCAACATCAATCCCGACGACCTGCTGCCCGGCGTCACGCTCAAGCGCGGGCAGCTGCGGCGCCGGTGGTGCCAGCTCAAGGGCGTCGAGAGCGACTACGACGCGGTGCTGCTCATCGGCTACCACGCCAAGGCGGGCAACGCCGACGCGATCCTCAGCCACACGTGGATCACGAGCTTCCTCGATGTCCGCGTCAACGGGCAGTCGGTGCCCGAGCCTTCGCTGAACGCGTGGCTGGCCGGGGCCTTCGGCATTCCCGTGGTCATGCTCTCCGGCGACGACCACGTGATCCGCGAGGCGCGGCCCGTGCTCGGCGACATCCATTACGCCCAGCTGAAGACGTCCACCGGCTACTCCAGCGGCGACCACCTGCCGCTCGAGGAGTCGCGGCGGCTGTTGCGCGAGACCGCGCGTGACGCCGTCGCGGGCGCGCGCGGCATCCGACCGGTGACGTGCGAGCTGCCGGTGACGATCGAGATCGACCTCTCGCCCGACCCCGTCGCCGAGACGCCGCTCGGCGCCCGGCCGGACGACAACCAGCGCTTCATCGACCGCCCGTGGGGCGACGAGCCGCTGAGCGACGTCGACCTCGTGCTGCTCACCCATCCGCAGGTCACGTCGCCCAAGCGCGGGACCGTGTCCTTCACGTGCGACGACTTCCCGACGGCCTACGCCACGCTGCACTCGATCCTGCTCGAGGTCTACGAGCGCGACATCGAGAACCTGATCGACGTCGTCGCGGTCCCCGAGGAGTACGAGCGCCCCGGTCTCGACGACGTCGTCGGTGGCCATCCGGTCACCGAGCGCGACGCGGTCCGCTGATCTTCCCCCGGACGCACGGCCACCCGGGCGGCGGTCAGCCGCTGCCCGGGGCCGGCCGTGCGCCTTCGCCCGGGCCGGCCCGCACGGCGCCGACGGTCCGGGGCCGAACGGGTGGCCGCCGGGGCCGTTGCTACCCTCAGTCGCGTCGCTCTCGCCGTCTGCGGCCCCCTCATGACAGATCAGCCACTCCTCGACGAGCGCGACGGTCCGCGCGACGAGTGCGGCGTCTTCGGGATCTACGCGCCCGGCAACGACGTCGCCCGACTGGCCTACTTCGCCCTCTTCGCGCTGCAGCACCGTGGCCAGGAGTCGGCCGGGATCGCGGCGGCCGAGGACGGTGGCTACATCATCACCCAGCGCGCCCTCGGGCTCGTCTCGCAGGTGTTCAAGGAGCACGACCTGCGCGCGCTGTCGGGCGACCTGGCCATCGGCCACGTGCGCTACTCGACGACCGGCTCCAACGAGTGGGAGAACTCGCAGCCGGTGCACCGCAGCGACGGCGCGGGCGGCAACCGCCGCGAGCTGGCGCTCGCGCACAACGGCAACCTCACCAACGCGGTCGAGCTGCACGCCGAGCTGCGCGACCGCGGCGTCACCTTCAGCTCGACGTCGGACTCCGAGATCGTGGCGGCGCTGCTCGCCACGCACCCCGCCGACGACATCGAGGAGGCGATCGCCGACGTCCTGCCGCGCCTGCAGGGCGCCTTCTCGATCGTCGTCATGACCAAGAAGCGCGTCTACGCCTTCCGCGACCCGGCCGGCGTCCGCCCGCTCGCGCTCGGCCAGCTCGGCGACCGCTACTGCGTCGCCAGCGAGACGTGCGCCTTCGACATCATCGGCGCGCGGCGGCTGCGCGACGTGCAGCCCGGCGAGCTCGTCTCGATCGGCGCCGACGGCATCCGCACCCGCCAGATCGTCGAGGGCGAGCGCGAGGCGTTCTGCGTCTTCGAGTACATCTACTTCGCCCGCCCCGACTCGCGCATGGGCGGCGACGTGCTGCAGGCCGCGCGCGGGCGCATGGGCGAGATCCTCGCCCGCGAGGCGCCGGCGCCGAACGCCGACCTCGTCATCGCCGTGCCCGACTCCGGCAACGCCGCCGCGCGCGGGTTCGCGCGCGCGGCCGGGCTGCCGCAGGACGACGGCCTGATCAAGAACCGCTACGTCGCCCGCACCTTCATCCAGCCCGGTCAGGAGCTGCGCAAGCACGGCCTGCGGATGAAGTTCAACCCGCTGCCCGAGATCGTCGGCGGGCGGCGGCTCGTCGTCGTCGACGACTCGATCGTGCGCGGCAACACGACGCGCCAGATCGTCCAGATGCTCCGCGACGCCGGCGCGCGCGAGGTCCACATGCGGATCTCGGCGCCGCCGATCAAGCACCCGTGCCACTACGGCATCGACATGTCCTCGCGCGAGGAGATGATCGCCCACGACCGGACGGTCGACGAGGTCGCCGAGGAGCTCGGCTGCGACTCGCTCGCCTACCTGTCGCTCCCCGGCGTCTACGAGGCGGTCAACGGCGACCGCGAGCGCCATTGCGACGCGTGCTTCTCGGGCGAGTACCCGCTGGCGGGCAGCGACGAGGCGAACGACAAGTTCGCCTTCGAGCGCTCGCTGCCGCTCGCCCGCGCGTCTACGGCAGGCCGCCGGCGCTCGGCCGGCCGGGCGCCGGCGCGGCGCGAAGCTGAACACGCGGAAGCAGCGGTCGAGCAGGTCGAGCGTCGCCGTGCGCCTCGCAGGCGTCCGTCGGCGAGCGCCTCGCGGCGGGTCGAGGTCGCCGGAGGCGAGCGCGAAGAACGTCTCCATGTCGGTCGCGAGCTCGAGGTCGGCGTCGCTCGGCGGCGCCGCCTCCGCGACCTGCAGGCAGCCGTCGTCGAGGCGCGACCGTGAACACGTCGTCGCCGATCGCGGAGCGACGTAGGTCTCGGTCAGGCCGCGCGCCGCCTCGGGGTCGAACATCGCCGGGAAGGCGTTCAGCGCCCCAGTCGGGCTCGAGATCGTCGCCGGGTCCGGGGGGCCCGAGCGTGCGGATGCCCCAGCGCGCCAGCGCGTACATGACCTCGTCGAGGCCGGCGCCGTACTCCGTCAGCTCGTAGACCGTCGAGGCCGCGGGCGGCGGCAGCTTGCGCTTGCGGACGACGCCGCCCTCCTCGAGGGTGCGCAGGCGCGCGGCGAGGATGTTCGTGCCGATGCCGGGCAGGCCGCCGGCCAGGTCGGTGTAGCGCTTGGGGCCCTTGAGGAGCTCGCGCACGACGAGCAGCGACCAGCGCTCGCCGACGAGCGACAGCGCGTGCGCGATCGGGCAGTACTGGTCGAAGTGCTTGGCCATCGGCGGGCGAAGTGTAGCGCCCGAACTTGCAGAAGCGCAACATATCGCTTGCAATTTGAAAGTGAGTATCTGTACTTTCGCAAGCGTATGCTCACGAACCGGAAGGTTTCTCCATGACCGCCACCTCGAACCGGAAGTGGCTCGCGCTCGCGCTGCTGTGCACGGTGCAGTTCATGGTCGTGCTCGACATCGCGATCGTGAACGTCGCGCTCCCCTCGATCCAGACGGACCTCGGCTTCTCGCAGGAGAACCTGCAGTGGGTCATCAGCGCCTACGCGCTGCTCTTCGGCGGCTTCCTGCTGCTCGGCGGCCGCGCCGCCGACCTGCTCGGCCGACGCCGCGTGTTCCTCGTCGGCATCGTCATGTTCTCCGCCGCCTCACTGCTCTCCGGGCTGGCCTGGAGCGAGGGCTCGCTGATCGCCGCCCGCGCGCTGCAGGGCCTCGGCGCCGCGATCATCTCCCCGGCGGCGCTGTCGATCCTCACCACCACGTTCCCCGAGGGCAGCGAGCGCAACAAGGCGCTCGGCGCCTGGGGCGCGGTCGGCGCGTTCGGCGCCGTGGCCGGCGTCCTGCTGGGCGGCGTCCTGACCGACCTGCTGAGCTGGGAGTGGATCTTCTACGTCAACGTCCCGGTCGGCATCGGCGCGTTCGCGCTGACGCCCGTCCTGCTCGACGAGAGCCGCGACGCGACCGCGCGCAGCTTCGACATCCCGGGCGGGGTGCTCGTGACCGGCGGGCTCGTCGTCCTCGTCTACGCGATCACGCAGGCCAACGAGCTCGGCTGGGGCTCGGCCGAGACGATCGGCCTGTTCGCCGCCGCGGCGGTGCTGCTCGCCGCCTTCGCGGGCTGGGAGTCGCGGACGAGCGACCCGCTGATGCCGTTCTCGATCTTCCGGCTGCGCACCCTGGTGGGCGCGAACATCGCCGGGCTGATCCTCGGGACCGCGCTGTTCGCGATGTTCCTGATGCTCACGCTCTACATGCAGCAGGTGCTCGGCTACTCGCCGCTGGAGACCGGCGTCGCCTACCTGGCCGTGGCCGGCACGGCGATCTTCTGGTCGGCGCTCGCCGCCAGCCTGGTGACGCGCGTCGGCGTCAAGCCCGTGCTCGTGGTCGGGATGGCGTTCATGACCGCGGGGCTCCTGTACTTCACGCAGGTGTCGGTCGGCGGCACGTACCTCGGCGACCTGCTGCCCGGCTTCCTCATCGTGGCCGTCGGCATGGGCTTCTCGTTCGTGCCGATCTCGATCGCCGCGCTGGCCGGCGTGAAGCCCGCGGAGGCGGGGCTGGCCTCCGGCCTGATCAACACCTCCCAGCAGATCGGCGGCGCGCTCGGCATCGCCGCGCTGTCCGCCGTCGCCACCTCGACGACGACCAGCAGCGTGGCCGACGGGATCGCGACGCCCGTCGCGCTCACCGACGGCTTCCAGGCCGCGTTCATCGGCGGCGCGGGCGTCGCCTTCGTGGGCGTGCTCGTCGCCCTGTTCGTGGTCCGCGGCCGCGACCTCGCCGAGCAGCCCGCGCTCGACGAGCAGCCCGCGCTCGACGAGCAGGCCGTGCTCGAGCCGGCCTGACCCAGGCTCCTCCTCCCCAGGCTCCGGCGGGGCGCCCTCGGCGCCCCGCCGGCCGTTGCAGCACTGCGCAGACCGGCCGTGGCGGCCGGGCGCGGCGCTATGGTCGGCGGCCCCATGGAGCGCGCGCTCACAGCCCTGCACGAGCACTTCGGCCACAGCGCCTTCCGTCCCGGCCAGGCCGAGGCGGTGCAGGCCGCGCTCGACGGCCGCGACCTGCTCGTGGTCATGCCCACGGGCGCGGGCAAGTCGCTCTGCTACCAGCTGCCGGCCCTGCTGCGCGACGACCTGACGATCGTCGTCTCGCCGCTCGTCTCGCTCATGCAGGACCAGGTCGAGGCGCTCGAGCGCGCGGTCCCCGGCCGGGCGGCGCTCGTCAATGCCCAGCAGGACATGGTCGCCAACCGGGCGGCGCTCGCGCGCGCCGCGTCGGGCGACCTGCGGCTCCTGTACATCGCCCCCGAGCGCTTCTCCAACGCGCGCTTCCTGGAGGCGATCCGCGACGTCGACGTCGGACTGTTCGTCGTCGACGAGGCGCACTGCGTGTCGCAGTGGGGGCACGACTTCCGGCCCGACTACTTCCGCCTCGGCGACGCCGCGCGCTGGCTCGGTGCGCGCGCGATCGTCGCCTCGACGGCGACGGCCACGCCGCAGGTGGCGACCGACATCGCGACGCGGCTGGCGCTGCGCGATCCCGTGCGTGTGACGACCGGCTTCGACCGCCCCAACCTCGCCTTCGCCGTCGTCCCGTGCCGCAGCGCGGCCGACAAGCGCGCCCGCCTGGCCACCGCCCTGGCCGACGCGGAGGCGCGCCCGGCAATCGTCTACGCGGGCACGCGCGCGGACACCGAGCGCCTGGCCGGCGAGCTGCAGGGTGCGCTCGGTGTCGAGGTGCTCGCCTACCACGCGGGCCTGTCTCGCGACGCCCGCGCCGCCGCGCAGCGGCGCTTCATGGCCGGCGACGTCGAGGTCGTGGTGGCCACCAACGCGTTCGGCATGGGCGTCGACAAGGCCGACGTGCGCACCGTCGCGCACGCGAGCGTCCCGGGCTCGATCGAGGCCTACTACCAGGAGGCCGGCCGCGGGGGCCGCGACGGCGCGCCGGCGCGCGCCCTGCTGCTCGCCGAGAGCCGCGACAAGGGCCTGCACGTCTTCTTCATCCAGCGCGCCGAGGTCGACGACGCCGCGCTCGCGCGCGTGGCCGACCGGCTCGCCGGCGCCGCGGGCACGCTCCCGCTCGGCGACTCGGGCGGCACGTACGACCTCGCCGTCGACGACCTCGGCGAGGACGCCGAGCAGGTGCGCGCGATCGTCGGGCACCTCGCGCGGGCGGGCGTCGTGCGTCCCGCCCCGGCGCCGGTCGACCGCGTGCGCGGCCGCTTCGCGGCCGCCTTCGACGGGCGCGCCCGCGCGGCGTGCCGCTCGTCGGCGGGCGAGGCCCAGCGCGCGCGCTGGCGCCAGTACCGCTCGGTGTGGGCGTTCGTCGAGGGCGACACGTGCCGCCGGGCGACGATCCTGCGCCACTTCGGCGACGCCTCGCCGCCGGCGCCGAGCGGCCCGTGCTGCGACGTGTGCGACCCGCAGCTCGTCCCCGCCGCGCCGACGCGCGCCATCCGCCGCAACGGGTCCTCGGCGCCCGTCGACCTCGACGCGGCGATCGTCGAGGTGGTCGAGGGCGCCAACCCGTCCGTGGGGCGCACGCGCACGGTCGAGATCCTGCGCGGCGGGCGCTCGAAGACCGTCCTGCGCCACGCCTACGACGGCCTGCCGCTGTACGGGGCGTTCGCGCATCTCGCGGCCGGCGACGTGCTCGAGCGCGTCGACGCGCTGCTCGCCGACGGCCGCCTGCGCTCGACGGGTGGCCACTACCCGACGCTGCGCGCCGCCGCGCGCGCAGCGTGAGGGTCGGCGTCCTCGCCTCGGGCGAGGGCACGAACCTGCAGGCGCTGCTCGATCGCGTCCACGGCGGCGCGGCCGAGGTCGTCGCCGTGGCCTCCGACCAGCCCGGGGCGCGCGCGCTCGAGCGCGCCCGCGCGGCCGGCGTGCCCGCGCGCGTGTTCGAGACCGGGGACTTCGCGGGCCGGCCCGAGCGCGACGGCGCGATCGCGGGCTGGCTGGACGACGAGCGCGTCGACCTCGTCGTGCTCGCCGGCTACATGGCGATCCTCGACGACGCCTTCCTCGATCGCTTCGCCGGGCGCCTGATCAACGTCCACCCCTCGCTGCTGCCCGCGTTCCCGGGTCTGCGCGCGATCGAGCAGGCGCTCGACTACGGCGTCAAGATCTTCGGGGTCACCGTCCACTTCGTCGAGCGCGGCGCCGTCGACAGCGGCGCGATCATCCTCCAGGGGAGCGTCGAGGTGCCGGGGGCGCCGGACCCGGCCGACGTCCTCGCCGCGCTGCGCCCGATCGAGCACGACCTCCTGCCGCGCGCGGTGGCGCTCATCGCCTCTGGGGCGGTGCGGCGCGACCCGGAGCACCCGCGGCGCGTCGTCGTCGACGAGGCGGCCGCGGCGCGCGCGCCGGGCTGAGGCTCACTCGTCGTCGTCGTCCTCGTCGGCCTCGGGGTCGTCGAAGGCGGCCGGGTCGCCGTCGTCGTCGTCCTTGTCGTCGAGGTCGGGGGTCTCCTCGTCGGCGTCGTCGGCGCGGGCGCGCAGCTCCTGCTTGGAGTCTTCGATGTGCACGTCGAGCTTCTCGATGCGCTCCTCGAGCTCGTCTCCGCTGCGCTCCAGCTGGTCCTCGGATTCTGTGGTCGGATGCTCCATGTCGAGGTCTCCTTCGGCGGTCGGGCGTCCCGGCGGGTCTTCCCGCCGCCTCGCCCGTTCAACCCGTCGCGGTGACCCGGCGCACCGCCACCCTCCACCGCGCCGTCTATCCTCGCGTCCATCGCCGAATCGCCGACCGACCACGCGCAGGGGCCGCTCGCCCAGCCGGGCGCCGTCCGCGTCCGCCGGGCGCTCATCTCGGTGTCCGACAAGCGCGGCGTGGTCGACTTCGCGCGTGGCCTGGCCGAGCTCGGCGTCGAGCTCGTCTCGACCGGCGGCACGGCGCGCGAGCTGCAGGACGCGGGGCTCGACGTGCGCCCGATCGACGACTTCACCGGGTTCCCGGAGATCATGGACGGCCGCGTCAAGACGCTGCACCCCAAGCTCCACGGGGCGCTGCTCGCGGTGCGCGACAACCCCGAGCACGTGCGCGCGGCGTCCGAGCAGGGGATCGAGTTCGTCGACCTGATCTGCGTCAACCTCTACCCCTTCGAGCGCACGGCGGGGCGCCGCGGCGTCGGCGAGGAAGAGGTCATCGAGGACATCGACGTCGGCGGCCCGGCGATGATCCGCGCGGGCGCCAAGAACCACGCCTTCACCGCGGTCGTCACGACCCCGGAGAGCTACGACGCGGTGCTCGAGGAGCTGCGCGACGCCGACGGGCTGCTGTCGATGCCGACGCGCGAGTGGCTCGCGGCCGAGGCGTTCGCCTACACCGCCCGCTACGACACCGCGATCTCCCGGTGGTTCGCCGAGAAGGGCGACGACTTCCCGTCGCTGCACCTGCGCGCCTTCGAGAAGGTGCTCGACCTGCCCTATGGCGAGAACCCCCACCAGCGCGCCGCCTACTACGCGCAGGTGGGCGCCCGCGCCGGGGTGCTCTCGCAGGTCCGCCAGCACCACGGCAAGCAGATCTCGTTCAACAACATCCTCGACCTCGACGCCGCGCGGACGCTCTTGCGCGAGCTCGGCGACCGCCCCGCGTGCGTGATCGTCAAGCACAACAACCCGTGCGGCGCCGCCGTCGCCGACACGCTGGCCGGGGCCTACCGGGGCGCCTTCGAGTGCGACCCGATGAGCGCCTTCGGCGGCGTGATCGCCGTCAACCGTCCCGTCGACCGCGAGACCGCCGAGGGCCTGAGCGCCCAGTTCGTCGAGCTGCTGTTCGCCCCGGGGTACGACACCGGCGCGCTCGACGTGCTGACCGCCAAGCCCGACGTGCGGCTGCTCGAGGACCAGGAGCGGCGCATCCCGCTGCTCGGCGAGAAGGACGTCCGCCAGGTCACGGGCGGGCTGCTCGTTCAGGACCGCGACACGGTGGTCAGCGACCGCGCCGCGATGGAGGTCGTCACCGGCCGCCCGCCGACCGAGGAGCAATGGGCCGACCTCGAGTTCGCCTGGGCCGTCTGCAAGCAGGTGCGCTCGAACGCGATCGTGCTCGCACGCGGCGGCGCGACGGTCGGCATCGGCGCGGGCCAGATGAGCCGCGTCGACTCCGTCCGCCTGGCCGTGGAGAAGTGCCGGCTCGAGGACCTGACCGGCGTCGTCATGGCGTCGGACGCCTTCTTCCCGTTCGCCGACGGGCCGCAGCTCGCCATCGAGGCGGGCGTCGGCGCGATCGTCGAGCCCGGCGGCTCCAAGCGCGACGACGAGGTCGTCGCCGCGGCCGACGCGGCCGGCGTGAGCATGGTCTTCACCGGCCGCCGGCACTTCCGCCACTGATGGGGGCGGTCGAGCGCCACGGCTCCGGCGGCGCCTACGAGGACGTCGTCGGCTACTCGCGCGTGATCCGCGCGGGCGATCTCGTGCTCGTCGCGGGCACGACCGCGACGATGGCCGACGGCGCGATCGCCGGCCTCGGCGATCCCTACGCGCAGACGTTGCAGACGATCGAGAACATCGCATCCGCGCTCGCGCGCGTGGGCGCGACGCTGGCCGACGTCGTCCGCACCCGCGTCTTCCTGACCGACGTCGGCCACTTCGAGGGCTTCGCCCGAGCGCACGGCGAGACGTTCGGCGACATCCGGCCGGTCAACACGACGGTCATCATCGCCGGCCTCGCGGACCCGCGGATGCTCCTCGAGATCGAGGTCGACGCGTACCTGCCGGCCGCGGGCTGAACGCCGCGGTCCGGTCCGTCCGGGGCGTCCCGCACCATGCGCCGCTCGTGCCCGCCCCCGCCGCCACATCGTCCGCCGCGCTGCGGGCGTGGCAGCAGCAGGCACTCGTGGCGATGCGCACGTGGTCGCGCGGTCCCTTTCTCCTCTCCGCCGCGCCCGGCGCGGGGAAGACGCGCCCCGCGCTCGAGCTCGCCCGCGAGCTCCTGCGCGCGCGTGCCGTCGCCCGCGTCGTCGTCGTCTGCCCGACCACGCCGCTGACCCGCCAGTGGGCGGCCGCCGCCGCGCGGCTCGGGCTGCACCTCGTGCCGGACGCGCCCGACCTGCGCCCGCCGCGCGACTTCCAGGGCATCGCCGTCACCTACGCGCGCGTCGCGGCGATGGCCGAGCGCTGGTCGCGCTCGTGCGGCGAGAGCACGCTGGTCATCGCCGACGAGGCGCACCACCTCGGCGAGGAGCTGGCCTGGGGCGACGGGTTCGCGGCCGCATTCCGCGACGCGCCGCGCTGGCTGCTGCTCTCGGGCACGCCGTTCCGGTCGGACACCACGCCGATCCCCGGAGTCCGCTACGAGGGCGGCGTCGCCGTCCCCGACGTCTCCTACACCTACGCGGAGGCCGTGCGCGACGGCATCTGCCGGCCAGTGACCTTCATCCCCTACGACGGGGTCATGCAGTGGCGCAGTGGCGACGTCGTGACCGAGGCGTCCTTCGACGACGCGCTCGCGGGCACCGAGGCCGGGCGGCGCTACCGCACCGCGATCTCGGTCGAGCTGCCGGACGGTCTGCCCAAGATCCTCGCCGCCGCGCACGAGCGCCTGGAGGTCGTGCGCGCGGGCGCCCACCGCGACGCGGGCGGGCTCGTCGTCGCCGCCGACGGCGCCCACGCCAAGGCGATCGCCGCGGTCCTGCGCTCGATCACCGGGCGCGCGCCCGTCGTCGTCCTGCACACGGAGGCGCGCGCCGCCGAGAAGCTCGCCGCCTTCACGCGCTCGACCGACCGCTGGATCGTCGCCGTCAACATGGTCAGCGAGGGCGTCGACATCCCGCGCCTGCGCGTCGGCATCTACGCGACCGCGGCCAAGACGCCGCTCGTGTTCCGCCAGATCGTCGGGCGCTTCGTGCGCACGCTTCCGGGCCGCCCGGTCGACATGAGCTGGCTGTACCTGCCGGGCGACCCGTCGCTGCGGGCGCACGCCGCGGACGTCGAGCGCGAGCTGCGCCACGTGCTCGCCGCGCCGCGCGAGGAGGACCCGTACGCGCTCGACGAGCCGCCTGAGCGGCGCGAGACCGAGCGCTCGGAGGAGCCCGCGTTCGTGCCCGTCGCCGCCGACGTCACGCCGCAGCTCGCGCTGTTCGGGGCGCCCGCGGGCGCGTCGGCGCCGATCGCCGTCGCCGCAGCGGCGCCGGCGGCGGCACCCGAGCCGGAGGAGCCGGCCGAGATGCCCGCCTTCGAGCGCCGCGCGCTGCTGCGCGACAAGCGCCACCGGCTCGTCGCCGACCTGCGCCGCCGCGACGGGCGCAGCCACGCCGAGATCAACCGCTGGCTGAACACCTCGTGCGGGATCCGGCGCGTCGACGACGCGTCGCTCGAGCAGCTCGAGCGCTCGATCGAGCTGCTGCTCGGGGCGCTGACGTCCCGCTCGGCTAGACGCTGACGGGCTCGCCGTCAGCCCGCTCGCCGTCCGCCGGGGCGGGGGCACCGGCGCCCGGACCGGGCTCGGCGCGCACGTCGCCGGCGCGCAGCTGCGCGCCGCAACGCTCGCACGTCATATGGATGCTGACCTCGCCGCCGCAGCCGCGGTGGCGGACGACGCGCGGCGGGCCCTCGGGCGGCGCGTAGTAGCGGTCGCCCCACTTCATCAGCGACATCGTCACCGGGAGCAGGTCGACCCCCTTGGCGGTCATCCGGTACTCGAAGCGCTCGGGCCGTTCCTGGTAGCGGCGCCGCTCGAGGATGCCCTCCTCGACGAGCCGCGCGAGGCGGTCGGCGAGCACGTTGCGGGCGACGCCGAGGCTGCGCTGGAAGTCGTCGAAGCGCCGCACGCCGAGGAAGGCGTCGCGGATGACCAGCAGCGTCCACCGGTCGCCGAGGACCTCGAGCGAACGCGCGACGGAGCAGTTCTGGTCGTCGTACGTCCGCGGCAGCATGGTCCTGCGGATCCTACCGATTTCGCGTTGCATCACGAAACGCCAGCAAGTGCACAAGTTGTGTGACGCAACGCAGGCATTCAGGCGCCCGAAATGCCCCCGGGGAGACTCGAACTCCCATCTGCCGGTTTAAAAGACCGCCGCTCTGCCGTTGAGCTACGGGGGCGCCCGGGATGGTAGGACGCCGCCGCGGCGGTTGAGAGAAGGACCATGCCGTGAAAGAACGCGCGGGAGCCGTCGTTGGGTCGGCATGCCCTCTCCTCCCAAGGGCGGCCCGGCCGGCGGGGACGCCGGCCTGCGCGAGAGCCGGTTCGTCCGCACGGCGCGCGCGCTGCGCCCTGCCGCCGCACGCGCCCAGCGAACGCTCGACGGCGATCTGCGCGCCGCGGCGCACGCCCATCCCGCGCGCGATGCGGTCGTGGCCGACGGGCGGCGGCTCACCTACGCCGCGCTCGACGAGGCGGCCGATGCCGTCGCGGCGGGCCTGCGCGGGCGCGGCGTGCGCCGCGGCGACCGCGTCGCGGTCGTCCTCCCCAACGGGATCGGCGTCGTCGTCGCGGCCTACGGCGCGCTGCGGGCCGGAGCGGCGTTCACGCTCCTGCATCCGGGGCTGAAGGAGGAGCGGATCGCGCGGATGCTCGCCGACGCGGCGCCGGCGGTCGTCGTCTCGAGCTCGGCGGCCGGCGTCGCCGAGCTGTGGCAGCCGGTGGCGCGCCCGGTCGCGCGCTCGCGCGCCGGCGACCTGGCCGCGATCGTCTACACCTCCGGCTCGACCGGCGCGCCCAAGGGCGCGGCGTTCCAACACCGCGGCCTGCGCTTCGCCGCGCGCGCGATCGCCGGCTATCTCGGGCTGACCGGCGAGGACCGCATCCTGTCCGCGCTCCCGCTCTCGCACACCTACGGCCTCAGCCAGATGCTCGTGGCCGTGCGATCGGCGGCGACGCTCGTCCTCGAGCAGGGCGTCGCCTTCCCCGGCCGGCTCGTGACCGCGCTCGAGCGCGAGCGCATCAGCGTGCTGCCCGGGGTGCCGACGCTGTGGCAGGTGCTGCTCGGGCTGCAGGGCCTGCGCGAGCGCGAGCTGGGCGGGCTGCGCGTGCTCACCAACGCGGGCGCGGCGCTCCCGCCCGCACGCGTGGCGGAGGTGCGCCGGCTGTTCCCGCGCGCGCGGCTGTTCGCGATGTACGGGCAGACCGAGTGCAACCGCGTCTGCTGGCTGCCGCCCGAGGAGCTCGACGCGCGGCCCGCATCCGTCGGCGTGCCGCTGCCCGGCACCGACGTCTGGATCGAGGACGGCGCGGGCCGCCGTGTTGCGCCGGGAGAGACCGGCGAGCTCGTCGTCCGCGGCCCGCACGTGATGCAGGGCTACTGGAACGACCCCGTGGCGTCGGCGCGCAAGCTGCGCCCGGGGCGCCGGCCGTCCGAGCGCGTGCTGCGCACCGGCGACCTCTTCCGCACCGACGCCGACGGCTACCTGCACTTCGTCGCCCGCGGCGACGACATCATCAAGTGCCGCGGCGAGAAGGTGGCGCCGGCCGAGGTCGAGGCGGCGCTGCTGCGCTGCGCCGGCGTGCGCGAGGCGGCGGTCGTGGGCGTCGAGGACGAGCTGCTCGGCCAGGCCGTGCTCGCCCACGTCTCGGGCCTGCCCGGGCACGTGCTCGACCCCCGCGAGCTGCGTCGCCACTGCGCCCAGCTGCTGGAGAGCCACATGGTGCCGCGGGACGTCGTCGTCCACGACGAGCTGCCCAAGAACGTCAACGGCAAGCTCGACAAGCTGGCCCTCGCGGCGGAGCCGGGGCCGCACGCGTAGAGCGCCGAACGGCGGTCCTGTGACGGACCACGGTCCGTTGACGGACCGAGGTTGTGCAGCTTCTGCCCACGAACGCGGCGAAACGCTGCCGTTTCGCGAGCCAACGGTGCGCCTTCCCCACTGCCCGTGGCGCCTGCCCGGGGCCAGAGTTGACGTCGACACGAATTGCCCGTCGCCGTCCGGACCCGACAGCGACGCAGGACTGGGCCGATACGGGAGGTCGACACCATGGCAAACGCGGACAAGGTCCGACTGACACGAAGGGACATGCTGAAGCTGAGCGGCGCTGGCGCCGGCATGTTCGCCCTGACCGCCTCGGGGCTCGCCGTCCCGCGGGGATTCGGCGCCTCGGGGAGCAGCGGCAAGATCTACATCGAGGCCTTCCCCACCAGCCCGCTGATCCTCAACCCGTTCAACGACGAGCTGCAGATCCCCAAGGCGCTGTCGCCGATCGCCAAGGGCGACGTCGACAGCTGGGTGACTCCGCCCTCGCGCGACAGGGCGGATTGCCTGCGCCACGGACAGCAAGGGCCCGTACACGAAGAAGTACGGTCCGATCCTGGGCACCCACCAGGTGTGGCCCGACGCCACGCCGCTCGTGTACCAGATCAAGCTCGAGGTCGCGGGCCACAAGTTCACCTCGTCGTCCGTGCAGCCGATCAACAGCCTCGGCAAGGACGTCATCCCGCCCGGGATGAAGGACTCCAAGCCGCGCAACCTGCCCGAGAGCACGATCTACGGCTTCAACGGGACGTTCCCCGGGCCGCGGATCAACGCCGAGTACCACAAGCCGCTGCTCGTCCGCTTCGAGAACCATCTCGGCGAGAACAACGGCTACGACCGCCAGGACTTCGGGGCGCCCAACTACTCGTTCCTGACCCACCTGCACAACGGCCACACGGCGCCGGAGTCCGACGGCAACCCGCACTACGCCCACCATCGCTTCTCCCCGCTCGGCCGCCTCACGCACGAGGCGGCGTACGAGCCCGGCGAGACCATCGACCAGCTCTACCTGGGCTACCCGGCGGGCGGCGACGACCGCGAGAAGCAGTCGTTCTTCTGGTTCCACGACCACGTCCACGGCCACACCGGCGCGAACGTCTACAAGGGAATGGTCGGGCTCATGCCGATCTACGACCCCAAGATCGACCGCGGCGACGAGACCGACCCGAACGGCCTGCGCCTGCCGGGCCGTCGCAAGGACAACTCGGACGGCTCGTTCGACGTCGACTACGACATCCCGCTGGCCCTCTACGACTGCCGGCTCGACGACGGCGTGACGCCGCACAAGGACGCCCACAACGGCAAGGGCGAGACGCACCCGAACTGGTGGGGCAAGACCTACTTCCGCCACTTCCCCAACCACGGCTTCGTGGGCGACGTCTTCACCGTGAACGGGACCGCGTACCCGGTGCTCGAGGTCAAGCGGCGCAAGTACCGCCTGCGCTTCCTCGACGCGTCGATCTCGCGCATCTACGACCTCCAGCTCATGCACTCGAGCGCCGGTCCGAAGGCGGCGCGCACGCTCGGCTACATCGGCGACGACCTGCAGGGCCAGTACCGCCTGCCCGACGGCACGCAGTGCATGCGGATGGTCCAGATCGCCAACGAGGGCGGCCTGCTGCCCAAGCCGATCACGCGCGACTCGTTCGAGCTGTGGCCGGCCAAGCGCCGCGAGGTCATCGTCGACTTCACGAAGTACATGGACGGCACGCCGACCAAGGAGGGCGACGAGATCTACCTCGTCAACACGATGAAGATGACGACCGGCCGCATGTGGGACCTCGCCGGACCCGAACTACAAGGTCCCGCTCATGAAGATCGTCATCGGCAAGGACCCGGACGAGCCGGACATGAGCGTCATCCCGTCCAAGCTGCGCGACGTCCCGGACCTCGTCCCCGGCTGGCAGAACATGATCAAGAGCGCGCCGACGTTCGAGCTGCAGCGCGGCAGCTCCAACGCCGACCCCGAGACGGAGTGGCTGATCAACGGCCAGCAGTTCGAGGCCGACAAGCCGCTGATCTCGCGTCAAGAAGGACTCGGGCGCGGTGTGGAAGATCCGCAACGGCGGCGGCGGCTGGGTGCACCCCATGCACCTCCACATGGAGGAGCACCGGACGATCTCCCGCAAGGGCAAGACCGCGCCGGACGCCCGGCACCCGGACGACAGCGGCAAGGAGGACGTGGTCGCCCTGGACCCGAGCGAGGAGGTCGTGATCTCGCGCCGGTTCCGGACCTTCTGCGGGCCGTACGTGGCGCACTGCCACAACCTCGCGCACGAGGACCACAACATGATGTTCGGCTGGGAGATCCTCCCGTAGGGAGGCCGGACCAGCGGAGGCATCGGACCGTGGACACGGACACCGTTCTCAGCCGCCGCGAGGCGACCCTGCGCGCCGGCGCGACGATCTGCCTGGCAGGCGTCGCGCTGGTGCAGGCGATCGGCCTGCCGTCCCTGTTCGTGCAGGGACGGCAGGTCGCCGTCCTGTCGATGGCGGCGATGGCGCTGTGCATCGGCCTGGGCTGGGCGCTCGCCGCGGCGCCCGCGGGCGCGGCGCCGGACCTCTGGCGCCTGGTCGCCGGCGCCGGGGTGCTCGTGCTCGCGGGATGGGCGGCGCCGCGCGCGTTCGCCGTCCCCGGGCTGGAGGACACCCGGGGCGACTGGACGGCGATGCCGGGGGCGCTCTGCGGGGCGCTGGCGCTCGCGTGCCTGGCGCTCGCGGTCGCCGCCGCCCGTCCCACCCGGTCGGCGGTCCGCGGTCTGGCGACCGCGGCCGCGGTGCTCGCCGCCCTCGCGCCGGCGACCGGCGTCGTGCTCGTCGGCCTCGGCCCGGGCACGGCGGGCGGCGAGACGGTGCTCGCCTCCGGCGGTCACATCCATTCGCACGGCTCGCCGGAGTCGGCGATCGAGTTCCAGCCGATCGCCGGCGGCCGCGGCGGCCACTTCGTCTACCGCGCGGTCGCGACGCCGCGCCACAGCCCGCTCGCGCTCGCGGCGCTCTTCGCCGCGCGCGCTGATCTTCACCTACGGCGCCGTCGGCCACCTGCGCCGGCGCGCCGCGCCGGGCGAGCCGATGGCGCTCGCCGGCGTCGGACCGGGCCTGGCATGAGCCCCGTCCGCCGTACCCTCGCCGCCGTGCTCGTCGCGGCGGCCATGCTCGCCGCGAGCGCCGCGCCGGCGCTGGCCCACGCGACGCTCGTGAGCTCGTCGCCGGCGGCCGCCGGCCGCGTCGCCCAGAACTCGGGCGGCAAGGTCGTGCTGCGCTTCTCCGAGCCCGTCCAGATCCTCAACCGCTCCGACGTGTCGATCGTCGATGGACGCGGGGTCCGGGTCGACGCGGGCAACCCGAGCATGGCGCCCGGCGATCCGCGCCGCGTCGTGATCCCGCTGCGCGGTCCGCTCGTGCCCAGCAGCTACAGCGTCCGCTATCGCGTCGTGTCGGCCGACTCGCACTCCGTCGACGAGGCGTTCGTCTTCGCCGTCGGCAAGGCTCGCCTCGGCGCGCCGATCCTCGCCGGCGCGGGCGGCCTGTCCGACACCGGCCCGGCGGCCGTCGCCGCGCGCGTCGTCGAGCTCGCCGCGCTCGGGCTGCTCGTCGGGCTGCTGGCCTTCCGCGCGCTCGTCTGGGGCCCGGCCGTCGAGGCGGCGCGCGGCCTGGAGGCCGCCGAGCGCGAGGGCGCCCTGCGCCACGGCCGGCGGCTGTTCTGGCGCGCGTTCTGGGCGCTCGCCGCGCTCGCGGGCGTCGCCGAGGGTGGCATCCTCGCGGCCAAGAGCGCCGTGGTCTTCCACACCGGGCTGCTCGAGGCCGTGCTGCATCCCGCGGCCGCCTACCGGCTCGTCGCCGCTTCGCGCTTCGGCGACCTGCTCGGCTGGCGCTGCGGCGCGCTGCTCGCGCTCGTCGCCGTCGCGCTCGTCACCTGGAGCGGGGAGAAGGACCGCCCGCCGTCGGCGGGGCGGCGCGGTCCGCTCGCGCTCATGGCGCTGCTCGGCGTCGCCGCGCTCACCCTGCTGGCGAGCCAGGGGCACGCCTCGCAGGCGCCGCTGGCACCGCTGTCGGTCGCCGCCGACGCCGTCCACCTGGGGGCCGCGGCGATCTGGATCGGCGGGCTGCCGTGCCTGGCCGCGGTCCTGCTGCGCGCGCCGCGCGCGCTCCCCGAGGGCGGGAGCGCGCTCGCGTCGGCGACCCTGGCGCGCTTCAGCCGCGTCGCCCTGTGGTCGGTCGTCGTGATCATCGGCAACGGGCCTCGCCCGGCTGGCCGGAGAGCTGTCCTCGCCCGACCAGCTGTGGAGCACCGCCTACGGGCGCAGCCTGCTGCTGAAGGCCTCGCTGCTGCTCCCGATCCTCGTCCTCGCGCGGCGCAACCGCCGTCTCGTGGCGGCGCTTGGCCGGCGGCCTGACCCCGAGCGCCGCGCGGCTGCGAGCGGTCGCCCGCGCGGTGCAGTTCGAGCTGACGATCGCCGTCGCGATCATCGTCGTCGCGGCGGTCCTCGTCGCGCAGATCCCCGGGCGGGCGTGAGCGCGCGCGCGGGCGTCGTCCTGACGCTGGCCCTCGTGGTCGTCTTCCTGACCCTCGGGGTCCCGCGCTGGCTCGAGGGCGACGTGGCGCCGGCCCGGGGGCTCTCGCAGGTGTGCCGCGCCCACGGCGGGACGCCGAAGGGGCAGTTCTGCACGGTCCGCTACGGGGCCCGCACCTACGTGATGGACGCCGTGACCCCCGGCGGCTTCGACGAGGACGCGGCTCGCTTCAACCGCCAGGGCTGCGAGCAGCCCGGTGGCGCGCAGGCGCCGATGGTCTTCCACTCGGACACCGGCGTGTGCGAGAACGCGCCGGGCACGCCGTAGTACCCCCAGCGGGATTCGAACCCGCGATCTCCGCCTTGAAAGGGCGGCGTCCTGACCGCTAGACCATGGGGGCCCGCAGGTCGATTCTAGGTCGCCTCAGACCGACCGCGTGAAGCCGCCGTCGACGGCGATGGTCTCACCGGTGATGTAGGACGCCCGCGCCGAGCACAGGAACGCCGCCGCGGCCGCCATCTCCTCGACCGTTCCCAGGCGGCCGGCCGGGACGGTCTGCGCCGCGGAGCGCTCGGCCTCCTCGGGCGAGCCGTCGAGGTCGAAGATCCGCTGCGTGGCGATGCGGCCCGGGAGCACGCTGTTGAGCGTCACGCCGTCGGCGGCGACATCGCGCGCGATCGTCTTGAACGCGGTGATCATCGCCGCGCGGTGGGCGTTGGAGAGGATCAGGGTGGGCGACGGCTCGCGGACGGTCGTGCTGACGACGTTCACGACGCGGCCGAAGCCTCGCTCGCGCATGCCCGGCACGACGGCGGTGACGAGCGCCATCGTGGTCAGGACGAGCGTCCGGTAGGCCGCCTCCCACTGCTCGCGGGTGAAGGCGAGCGGGTCCGGGCCGCCCGGCGGCCCGCCCGTGTTGGGGACGAGGATGTCGATCGGCCCGAGCGCCGCCTCGACGTCCGCCACGAGCGCCGGGGCGCCGTCGACGTCGGCGCTGTCGAAGACGAAGGGGCGGGCGCCGATCGCCTGCGCCGCCTCCTCGATGCGCTCCGCGCGAGCGCGAGCTGACCGCGACGTGGGCGCCCTCGGCGACGAGCTCGGCCGCGATGCCGCGGCCGATCCCGGCGGAGCCGCCGGTGACGAGCGCGACCTTCCCGGCGATCCCGAGGTCCATGGCGGCGCAGGCTATACGGCGCGCGCGGGAAGCCCGCGATCGCGGGCCAGGCGCGCGCACCACAGCGCGAGCAGGACGACGCCGAACACCGCGCCGAGCCAGTGCACGCCGATCGCGACGGCGAGCACGCTGGGCAGGCCCGCGAGCGCGGCGCCGACGAGCACGCGGCGCGCCGGCAGGCGGACGACGGCGGCGGTCACGAGCGCGCACGCGAACCATGCCGCGGGCCCGGCCAGCCAGCCCCAGTCGGCGAAGAACGAGCGGGGCAGCGCGACGGCGAGGGCGACGGCGAGCACGGCCACCGACACGGCCTGCACCGCCGCGGCGCGCCAGAGCACCGAGCGATCCATGCTCGGATTGTGCCCCACGCGACCGCCTACGCTGTCAGCGGCGACGGGCGGTTAGCTCAGCTGGCCAGAGCGCCCGCCTTACAAGCGGGAGGTCGCAGGTTCGAGCCCTGCACCGCCCATCCGTTCGTCTCAGCCCGCGAGGCGGTCGAGCAGCGGCGCCTGCGCCGGCAGGATCCGCTCCCGCGCCTCGTCGAGGCCGAACCACTGGGCGCGGTCGACCTCGGGGAACTCCTGCATCGCCCCGGACCGCGGTGGCCACTCGATCGAGAAGGTGTTCGAGCGGATCGAATCGGCGTCGAGGTCGCCCTCCAGCGCCCACGCCACGACGACCTTGCCGCCGCGCTGACGGACCTCGCCGAGCTCGACCGGATCCCCGTCGGGAGCGGCCGTGCCGAGCTCCTCCTCGAACTCGCGACGCGCCGCCGCCAGCGCGTCCTCGGCGTCGTCGTACTCCCCCTTGGGGATCGACCAGGAGCCGAGATCGCGCTTGGCCCAGAACGGCCCGCCGGGGTGGACGAGCAGCACCTCGGTCGCGCCGCCCGACCCACGGAAGAGGAGGATGCCCGCGCTGCGTCGTGCCACGGACCCGATCGTAGAAAACGCGGCTACACTGCGAGGTCCTGCCCGGGGGCGTAGCTCAGTCGGTTAGAGCGCCGGCCTGTCACGCCGGAGGTCGCGGGTTCGAGTCCCGTCGCTCCCGCTCCGAAGGACTCTCGAAAGCCCTGCAAGCGCGGGGTTTTCGTGTCTCCGGGGTCGGGCGGCACCGAGTGAGACTCACCAGAGCATCCGAATCGTGTTCGCGTGCAGCACCGACTCGAGCATCGCGACGGGCTTCTAGATCGACGACGTCGACGTGCGCTGAGTGTGGATGAAGCGGGAGCCGCCTCGGGGCGGCTCCCGCGTCATCATCCATTCCAATGAGCGTGATCTTCTCGATGGGCGTGTCGGTGGACGGCTTCGTGGCCGGGCCGGGCGACACGATCGACTGGACGGAGCCCGACGCCGAGCTGCACCAGTTCCACAACGACCGGGTGCGCGCGCAGGGCGCGCAGATCTGCGGGCGCAAGCTCTACGAGACGATGGTCTACTGGGAGACGGCCGACCAGGACCCGTCGCTCGACTCCGTCGGGCAGGAGTTCGCCGCGCTGTGGCAGGCGCTCCCCAAGGTCGTGTTCTCCTCGACGCTGACCGCCGTCGAGGGCAACACGCGGCTCGCCACCGGCTCGATCGGCGACGAACTCGCGGCGCTGAAGGCACAGACCGACGGCGACATCGGGATCGGCGGCGCGACGCTGGCCGCCGCCTTCAGCGATCTCGGGCTGATCGACGAGTACCTCCTGTTCGTCTGCCCGATCATTCTCGGTGCGGGGACGCCGTTCTTCGGCCCGCTGGACGACCGCATCCCGCTCGAGCTGGTGGAGACGCGGACGTTCGCGTCGCGCGTGGTCTACCTGCGCTACCGGCGGACCTAGGCGACCGCGACGGCCCCGGCCGGAACGTGGCCCGGGGACTGCGGCAGCAGGTTCACAAGGCGGGCGCCCGGAACCCCCTCTGAAACCCCCTAGCCATGCCGAATCCTTCGGCAGAAAGCGGTTTCGAGGGCCCTTCCGCGGCCTGTCACGCCGGACGTCGCGCCGCGAGGCTCACGGCCGAGATGTGGTGGACGGACTCGGCGGGCACGGCTCAGCCCCGGTTGTGGTTGACGACCTCAACGTTGTGCCCGTCCGGGTCGAGCACGAACGCGCCGTAGTAGCCCGGGTGGTAGACCGCGCGCTCGCCCGGCGCGCCGTGGTCCTCGTAGCCCGCCGCGAGCGCGGCGGCGTGGAACGCGCGCACCGCGGCGTCCTCGCGCGCGGGGAACGCAAGGTGGACGTGCTCCGTGAGCGGCCGCTCGTCCCGGACGAGCGAGAAGCTGTAGTCCGGGCCGGACAGCTGCACGCGGCCGGGCTCGTCGTGCGCCAGGCGGAGCCCGGCGTGCGGGGCGATCGTCGTGTAGAAGCGCCGGGAGGCCTGCGGGTCGCGGACGCGGAGCCACAGGTGGTCGACGCGGCCGTCGGGCACGGCGTCCTCGCGCTCGCCGTGGACCGCCTCGACGCTGTTGCCGTCGGGGTCGAGCAGGAACCCGCCGTAGTACGTCGGGCCGTACTGCGTGCGCGGCCCCGGCGCGCCGTCGTCGCGGTAGCCCGCGTCGACGCCCGCCCGCCAGAACGCGTCGACCTGCGCGCGGTCGCGGGCGCGGAAGCCGACGTGGAGCCCGCGGGTCACCGGGTGCTCGCGGTCCGTCGGCCCGATGGCCCAGTCGTCCCACTCGACCAGCCCGGCGTCCGCATGGCTGGGCTCGATGCCCAGGACCCTCAGGACAGTGCGGTAGAAGCGCTCGGAGGCCGCGAGGTCCGAGACGGCGATGCCGACGTGGTCGAACACCCGGCCGAGGCTACCGTTGCCGGCCTGCGCGAGTGGATCAAGGCCGAGTCGGAGCGCGCCTGGTGGCACGCGCAAGACGGCTAGCTTCGCCGCCGCCGCCTCCGCTGATGAGCAGGGTAGGTTCCGGCTCCGCGCCGGGAGCCTCGCATCGCCGCCACTGCACCGAGGTTCAGATTGACAAAAGCCCCGCAACGCGAGGCTTCTTTCATGAAACCCAGTGCGTGAGCCGGGGCGCGTAGTGCTCGAAGAACAGTTGCGCGACGAGCTCGCCGCGCGTCCCCACGCCGGTCTTCTCGAAGATCGCCTTGAGGTGGTCCTGCGCCGTCCAGGGGGAGAGGTGCAGGCGCCGGGCGATGGCGTCGGTCGCGAAGCCCTGCGCGACGAGTTGCGTCACAGCACGCTCCCGCTCGGTGAGGCCGTACGCGTCGGCGATCAGCGGCGCGAGCTCGTGCGGGCGGGCAGGCTCGAGGATCACCGCCGTCCCGGCGTCGTCGCCGAGCGTCGAGCCGCGCACGACCAGCCAGCGGCCCGACGGTGTGCGGACCCGTGCGCGGGCGATCGCGCCCGGCGCGGCATGGCCGTCCGCGATGGCGCGTACCCGGCTCGCCACCGCGGCGATCACCGGCGGCAGCGCACTGCCGGTCGTGGCCGCGCCGAGCTCGGCGATCCACGCCTCGGCCGCCGCGTCGGCGCGCACGATCGCGTTGTCGGCGGCCAGCAGCGCGAGGCCCGCGTCCTCCTCGCCCGGGGCGCCTTCCGACAGCGCCGTGCGCAGCATCGCGCGCCGCAGGCCCTCGGCGAGCGATCCGGACACGGAGGCGACGACGGCGGCGTCGCCCGGCGCGAAGTGCGCGCGGTCTGACGCGCGCAACAGGGTGATCGCGCCCCACGCGGCCGAGCCGCCGCCGGCGAGCACGGCGCGCAGCTCGTCGCCGAACCCGTGTGGCCGCTTGAGCTCGCGATGCTGCACGCTGCGATCGAGGTCCCCGCCCGTCGCCTCGCTGAGGCTCGCGGCGGGCCGCGTCGAGCGGGCGATCGTGGCGAACGAGTTCACGTCCTGTCCGGCGGAACTCGATCTCCGTCATGCGCAGGGTCGCGTCCGGCGGGAGGCCGTTCTCGACCACCTCACCGGTGGGCAGCAGCGTGGCCGGGTCCATGGTGATCACGCAGACGCCGTCGAACGGCACGGCGCGAGCGATGACCCGCGCCGCCCGGAGCGAGATGTCGCGCACGCCGGCGTCGCGATGAAGGAGCCTGACGAGGTCGTTGCGCAGGCGCTCCGGGGTGGCGACCGCCATGCTCCGATTGTGGCATCCCGCCGCCGTCGGCTCGGGTCTCCCCAGGATCCTGGGATGGTGCTGGAGCGCCCTCCGGCGCATGCTCTCGGGCATGCCCGCACACAGCCCCGAAGAGGTCCACTCGCTCATCGCCGCGGCGGTCGACGCCGCTGACCTCGACGCCTTCGCAGACCTGTACGAGGACGACGCGATGCTCGTGGTTCCGCCCGAGGGCCGCCGCGTCAGCGGCCGCCGAGCCATCCGCGACGCGCTGCGCCCGACGCTCGCGCTCGGCGAGCCCAGTGCGCGGATCGACGTCGTCGGCAAGCTCCAGGCCGACGGCCTCGCACTGACCCACGCCCGCTGGAGGATCGCCGGCACGGACGGCGGCGAGCGGGTCGAGATGTCCGGCCGCGGGACGATCGTCTCGCGCCGCCAGCCGGATGGAACATGGCGCGTCGTGCTCGACAATCCGCTGAGCCCGGAGTGACGTCCCGCCCGCTCGTCGGTGACGCAAGCCCCACTTTGCGTACGCGCGGCCGGCGGCTGTCGCCCCGAGCGCGCCGGGCGGTGCTCACCGCGCACATCGTCATCTCCGTCGGCCTGCTCGGTGAGGTCAGCGCCTTCCTGGCGGTGGCCGTGCGAGCCGCGGAGGCCGACGATCCGGCGTTCGCCTCCGCCGCCTACGACCTGCTCGCGATGTTCCAGATCCTGTTCGGCATCCCGCTCAGCTTCGCCGCGCTGGCCACCGGGCTGACGCTGGCGATCGGCGGCCGCTGGGGCGTCTTGCGCTACCCGTGGGTGACGATCAAGCTGGCGCTCCTCGTCTCGGTGATCCTCGTCGGCGCGCTGCTCCTCGGCCCGTCCGTCGACGCGATCCGCAGCGGCGACGGCGACGTCGAGGGGCGGATCGTCGCGGGCGCCGGGTGGGACGTCGCCGCGCTCACGCTGGCCGTCGGCCTGTCCGTCTACAAGCCCGGACGGGCCATGCGGAGGGGACCGCGCGCGGCGTAGTTGCGGGGAACCTGACGCGTTCGCCTTCGAACAACCGAGGCGTCGCTCGGCGCTGGCTCGGGTACCGACTGGCGTGCCGTTTGCGCCTTTCGGCGCATAATCCGGATTCTAGGTGCCCCGGTCTCTTCACGTCCGGCCGTCCCGCCCGCGCATCAGCACCGCGGGGCGTCAGCGTGCGGTGTTCCTTGCCGCTCTGCTTCTCGGTCTGTTGGCGATGGCGTCGCCGGCCGCCGCGGCCGATCTGCCCGGGGTGGGCAGTGCCGTCGACGCCGCCGCGGGCGCCGTGAAGGACACGGCGAGCGCGGTGACGAGCGCGCCGCAGCAGTCCTCGCAGGCGCCGTCCCAGGCGCCGTCGACGCCGAAGCCCGAGCAGTCCGCTGCGGCGTCGCAGCCGTCGCAGCCCAAGCAGTCGGCGCCGTCGCCGAAGCCGGCGGCGAGCGCGCCGGCGTCCCAGCCGAAGGTGTCGTCTCAGCCCAAGCAGTCGGCGCCGTCGCCGAAGCCGGCGGCGAGCGCGCCGGCGTCCGAGCCGAAGGTGTCGTCTGCAGCCCACAGCAGTCGGCGCCGTCGCCGAAGCCGGCGGCCAGCGCTCCGTCGTCCGAGCCGAAGGTGTCGTCTCAGCCGAAGCAGTCGGCGCCGTCGCCGAAGCCGGCGGCCAGCGCGCCGTCGTCTGAGCCGAAGCAGTCGTCGGAGCCGAAGGCGACGGTGGTAGAGACGGTGCGCAACACCGTCGATCGCGTTGCCGCGCCGCAGCAGCCCCAGTCGTCCAAGCCCGCCGACGCGCCTGCCCCGGCTCCGGCCGAGCCGTCGGTTCCTGTTGAGCGTCCGTCGACTCCGGTCGCCGAGACCGTTGACCGTGTGGTTCGTCCGGTCGCCGGTCAGGCCGATTCGGTGGTGCAAGCCGAGCCGTCGGTTCCTGTTGAGCGTCCGTCGACTCCGGTCGCCGAGACCGTTGACCGTGTGGTTCGTCCGGTCGCCGGTCAGGCCGACTCGGTGGCCGACGTGACCCGTCCGGTGACGGATGCGGTGGCGAAGGTGACCGAGCCGGTGGCGAAGGTCGCCGAGCCGGCCAAGGTGGCGGAGCCGGTGGCGAAGGTCGCCGAGCCGGCCAAGGTGGCGGAGCCGGTGGCGAAGGTCGCCGAGCCGGTCGCGAAGCTGGCGGAGCCGGTGGCCAAGGTGGCGGAGCCGGTCGCGAAGCTGACGGAGCCGGTGGCCAAGGTGGCGGAGCCGATCGCCAGGGTGACCGAGCCGATCGCCAGGGTGACCGAGCCGGTGGCCAAGGTCGCGGAGCCGGTGGCCAAGGTGACGGAGCCGGTCGCGAAGATCGCGGAGCCGGTCGCGAAGGTCGCGGAGCCGGTGGCGAAGGTCGCGGAGCCGGTCGCGAAGGTCGCGGAGCCGGTCGCCAAGGTTGCCGAGCCGGTCGCGAAGCTGACCGAGCCGGTCGCGAAGGTGATCGAGCCGGTGGCCAAGGTTGCCGAGCCGGTCGCGAAGCTGACCGAGCCGGTCGCGAAGGTGGTCGAGCCGGTGGCGAGGTTGCCGAGCCGGTCGCGAAGCTGGCTGAGCCGGTCGCGAAGGTGGCCGAGCCGGTCGCGAAGGTGACCGAGCCGGTCGCGAAGGTCGCGGAGCCGGTCGCGAAGGTCGTCGAGCCGGTCGGTCGCAAGGTCGCGCGAGCCGGTGGCGCAGGTTGTCTCGCCGGTGGTCGACAGTGTGGTGCCGCCGGTGGCGCAGGTTGTCTCGCCGGTGGTCGACAGTGTGGTGCCGCCGGTGGCGCAGGTCTGTCTCGCCGGTGCGTCGACAGCGTGGTGCCGCCGGTGGCGCAGGTGCTGTCGCCGGTGGTCGACAGCGTGGTGCCGCCGGTGGCGCAGGTGCTCCCGCCGGTGGTCGAGAGCGTGGTGCCGCCGGTGACGCAGGTGCTGCCGGTGGTCGACGCGTGGTGCCGCCGGTGGCGCAGGTGCTCCAGCCGTCGTGGACGCGGTCGTCCGCCGGTGGCGCAGGTCGCCGCCGGTGGTCGACAGGTGGTGCCGCCGGTGGCGCAGGTGCTCCGGTGGTGGACGCGGTGGTGCCGCCGGTGGCGCAGGTGCTGTCTCCGGTGGTGGACGCGGTGGTGCCGCCGGTGGCGCAGGTGCTGTCTCCGGTGGTCGACGCGGTGGTGCCGCCGGTGGCGCAGGTGCTGTCTCCGGTGGTCGACGCGGTGGTGCCGCCGGTGACGCAGGTGCTGCCTCCGGTCGTGGACGCGGTGGTGCCGCCGGTGACGCAGGTGCTGTCTCCGGTGGTCGAGAGCGTGGTGCCGCCGGTGACGCAGGTGCTGTCGCCGGTGGTGGACGCGGTGGTGCGGCCGGTGGCGCAGGTGCTCCAGCCGGTGGTCGACGGTGTGGTCCCGCCGGTGGCGCAGGTGCTGACCCCGGTCGTCGAGCGCGGTGCTTCCGTCGGTTGCCGGGGCTGCGGATCGCGTTGCCCCTTCGGCGCCCGCCGCCCCCGTGAGCGCGAGTCCCGCGGCCGTGGCTGCGGCGGCGCCGACGGGCTCGATCGTCCCGGTCGCCGGTCCGGTCGTGCCGTCCGCCGCTGCGGCGATCGCGGCGCCGGTTCCCGGTGGCGCCCCGGCCCTCGCCTCGCCAGTGGCGACGTCTCAGCCGGCGGCCGCCGCGGCGCCCGCCGCCCCCGGCGGCAGCGAGCTCACCTCGCCGGCACACAGCGGCATCCTGTCGGCGTTGGCGCCGGTCGGCCTGCCGTTTGACCCGGCGACGCTTGCCGGCGTTACGCGCCCGGATGGCGGCGCGTCGGGCGGCGTGACGCCCGCCGACGGTGTTGATCTTTCTCCCAGCATTCCGACGACCACGACGGCGGGTGGTTCTGGCGCCGGTGGTGGTTTTGGTGGTGGCTGGTCTGGTGGCTGGGCCGCTGTGTTGTTGGCGTTTGCGGCGTTGGGGTCGTTGGCCTGGCGTCGTTTGATCCTTGTGCCGGTCGCGTGGCGGCCGGTGCCGTTTATCGCCCTTCTCGACCGGCCTGGCTGACCCCTTCCGGGGCTGTGCCTGACCGCATCCGGGCTTGTGCTCGGGGTGCGTCGTTGAGCCGATCTGGAAGGGAGAAAACTCATGGGTGTCTGGCTGCTTGCGCGTCGCGCAAGGCCGGCAGCAATGGCAGTGGTGGCCGTCGTGTTGATGTTCGGCGCGCCGGCGGGGGCCGACGCGGCGCAGGCCGCGGCGTCCCCGAGGGAGGCGAGCGTGGCCCGTGTCGGGCTGCTCGCGCGGGGTGTGGGGATGGGCGCCGAGCCGAGTGTGCGTGTGCGTCGTGTGCAGCGCGTGCTCGCGCGGCGCGGTTTTGATCTGGGAGCGCCGGGGGTTGATGGGCGTTTCGGCCCGTTGACCGATGGTGCGGTGCGCCGCTTTCAGCGCCGTTATGGGCTGGTCGGGGACGGGATCGTCGGGCCGCGCACGCGCCGTGTGCTGCGGCGTCTGCAGGTCCGTCAGCAGCGCGCCTTCGGCGAGCGCCGGCGGTCGGGTGGGCGCGACGGCTCCGATCGCCGGGCGCCGGCATCCAGGACGCAGTCGCCGGCGCAGTCGCCGGCGCAGCCGAGGACGGTGCCGCGGGGCGTGTCGGGCGGGCGTGATGTCACCGCGCTGGTCGTGGCGCTCGCCGCGGTCGTGCTGGCGTTGGTGGCGCTCGCGGGTGTCGTGCGTCGCCGTTTCACCGATCCCAAGAGGAGGTCTGAGTCGCGGATGAACCTGATCACGATCGATCGTGCCCTGACGCTTGAGGGCGACAGCGCCGATCCGGACGTCGGCGCGTTTTGTGGGGAGGTGCTGGCCGCCGCGGTCAGCGACGACCCCGAGGATCCGCGCACGCGCTATCTCGTCGATGACCCGCGCAAGCGCGCGCCGGTGTGGGTCTCCGAGCGGGAGGTCAGGCGCCGGCGCAGCGATGTGCCGGCGGGGGCGCCGGTGATCGGGTATGTCAGCGTGCCGCAGGGCCCCAGCGATCGCGAGCAGGGCGCGTTCGCCGAGATCGAGGGGTTCTGTGAGGACCGGGGCTGGGAGCTTTCGGAGATCGTGCGCGACAAGGAGCTGACGCGGATGCTCGAGCGCCCCGGGCTGCAGTACGCGCTCAAGCAGATCGCCGCCGGTGAGGCGCGGGCGCTCGTCGTCAGCGACCTGCGGCGCCTGACGCGCTCGGTGTCCGATCTCGGGGCGCTGCTTGAGTGGTTTCGCGAGGCCGACGCGACGCTCGTCGCCCTCGACCTCGGGCTTGACACGTCAAGCGCGCACGGCGGCGACGTGACGAACACGATGATCCGCCTGGCCGAGTGGGGACGCGACGCGCAGCGCGCAGCGCACCCAGGCCGGGCTGGCGCAGGTCGGCGGTGAGCGCCGGATCGCCGGGCGGCGCTCGATGGCCGAGAACCCCGAGCTGCTGGCGCGGATCGCGGCGATGCGACGCGCCGGGATGACGCTTCAGGCGATCTCCGACCAGCTCAACGACGAGCAGATCCCGACGATCCGCGGCGGCGCGCTGTGGCGACCCTCAAGCGTGCAGGCCGCGCTCGGCTACAAGCGCCCCGCCGCGCGCAGCATCAAGGACCAGCTCCCCCCAACCCACACCCCCACGAACAGCACAACTAAACGGCGGCCCCGCCCAGGCGAGGCCCCCACGGTCCCGGCCGGCCCCCCCCTTCCAGCCGGCCGGGACCACCCCCCGCGCACACGCCACGGGATAGCGTCCCGCCCATGCACCGCGCGGCCGTGATCGGGGCCGGGCTCGCCGGCCTCGCCGCGGCCGATGGGCTGCACCGCGCCGGGGTCGAGGTCGTCGTGCTCGAGGCGCGCGAGCGCGTCGGCGGGCGCGTCTGGTCGCAGCGGCTGCCCAACGGCGCGATCGTCGAGATGGGCGCCGAGTTCATCCTCCCCGGCAACACCGTCGTCGAGGCAACCGCCGAGCGGCTCGGGCTCGGCCTGTGGGCCAAGGGCATGGCGTACGGCCGTCGCGAGCCCCGTGGCACCGACGAGCCGGTCTCCGAGGACGACCTGCGCGCCGCGGCCGGGACCATCGAGTCTGCGCTTTCGGCCGGCGAACGCGGCTCGGCCGCCGGCCTGCTCGACCGCCTCGATCTGCGGCCCGCCGTCCGTGAGGCGGTCCGCGCGCGCGTCGAGGTCTCCGCCGCGGCCTCCGCGACCGAGGTCGCGGCCGGGGAGCTGGCCGGCCTCGCCGCCTTCAGCGACATCCCGTCTCACGGGGTCGCGGGCGGCAATCAGGGGCTCGCGCTCGGCCTGGCCGCGCCCCTCGCCGGCGCCGTGCACCTCGAGACGCCCGTCCGCGCGCTCGTGTGGAGCGAGGATGGCGTCGTCCTGCGCACCGACGACGACGAGATCGTCGCCGACGCCGCGGTCGTCGCGGTGCCCGCGTCGGTGATGGACGCCATCGCCTTCGCGCCGGCGCTGCCGCAGCGCACGCAGGCCGCGATCGCGCGCGTCCCCTACGGCCACGCCGCGAAGCTGTTCACGCCATTGCGCGCCCCCGCGGGGCCGAGCGCAGTCCTGTCCGTCCCCGAGCGCTACTGGGCGTGGACGGCGCGCGCGGGCGAGGAGGTCCAGCCCGTCGTCCACGCGTTCGCCGGCTCGCGCGCCGCGGTCGACCGCCTCGGCGTGGCCGACGGCCCGCAACGCTGGCTGGACTCGCTCGCCCGGCTGCGCCCCGACCTGGATCTCCAGACGGGCGGCGCGCTGCTCTCGACCTGGTCCGACGACCCATGGGCCCGCGCCGCCTACTCCGTCCACGGCCCCGACCTCGGCGACCCGGCGCTGACCGAGCCGTGCGGGCCGATCGCCTTCGCGGGCGAGCACACCGCGGGTCCCCACGCGGCGCTGATGGAGGGCGCGCTGCGCAGCGGCGCGCGCGCCGCCGGCCAGGTCCAGGACGCGCTCAGCGCGCGGTCGTGAAGACGCCGTCGGGGTCGTAGCGGGCGCGCACCTCGAGCAGGCGCTCGAGATTCGGCCCGTAGTAGGCGGCCTGCTCGTCGGCGAGGTCCGGGTCCGGGAAGTTCGCGTATACGCCGCCGGTGCCCCACGGCCGCACGATCCCCCACGAGCGCGCCAGCCACCGGCGGGCGGGCTCACGCTCGTTGGACGGCATGGCCGCCGGCACGACGACCTCGTGCTTGAGCAGGAAGCGCGCGTCGCGGTGCGGGAACGCGGTCGCCTCCGGCGCGAGGCGCGCGTAGGCGCCCCCCAGCGGCGCGAAGTCGAGGCCGCGCGCCTCGCCGGCCACGCGGTGGTGGGTCAGGTGCTCGACGACCTCGGCGATCGCCTCGCCCGGGATCGCGTGGCGGAAGAACTCGCACCGGCTGTACATGTGGCCGTCCTCGGCGGGCTCGTCCGTGTCGTCGAGCGACGACAGCCAGCGCTTCGTCTCGCGCAAGGTGCGCGTGCACATCACCGATGTGGCCGGCTCGGCGCGGGCGCGCGCGGCGAGGTCGCCGAGCTGCGCGGCCGTCGCGGCCTCCGAGCCGGTCATCGCGCCGAACACCGTCACCACCGCCGGGCGCTCGGGCTCGGGTGGGACTGTGACGAGCAGCTGGGCGGCGATCTCGTCCGGGGCGCCGGGCGCCCAGGCCTGCCAGGCCTCGATCAGGGCCGCGGCGCGCTCGACCGGCCACGTCACGTGGAAGGCGGTCGCGTCGCGCGCGGGGCGCGTCGCGAAGCGCAGCGAGGTGACGACCCCGGGCGTGCCCAGGCCGCCGCCCTGAAGCGCCCAGAGCAGGTCGGGCTCGCGCTTCTCGTCGCAGTCGGTGATCCGCCCGTCGGCGAGCACGACGCGCGCGGCGCGCAGGCTGTCGGAGGTCAGCCCGTGCAGGCGTCCGAGGATCCCGATCCCGCCGCCGAGCGCGAGGCCGGCGATCCCGACCTCCGGCCCGCAGCCGGTCGCCAAGCAGACGCCGTGGGCGTCGAGCGCGTCGAGCACCTCGCCGAGGCGGGCGCCGGCGCCGGCCACGGCCACGCCCGCGCCGATCTCGACGCCCGCCATCGGGCGCACGTCGATCACGACGCCCTCGGTCGTCGAGCGCCCGGCGAAGCAATGCCCGCCGCTGCGCGGGACCACCGGCAGTTGCGCGCGGCGCGCGAAGGCGAGCGCCGCGGCCACGTCGGCGGGCGACGCGCAGCGCACGACGGCCTGCGGCCGGACGTCGGCGAACCGCGCCATCGCGGGTCGCCGCGCGTCGTCGTAGCCGGCTGTGCCGGGCGTGAGCACCTCGCCCTCGATCGCGGCCTGCAGCTCCGAGATGTCGGCGACGCCGGTCACCTGCGGACAGTGTGACGCCCCGCTGTCAAGCAAGTGTGCGGGGTCGCGTCCGCCATCGCACACGCGCTTCAGTTCCGGTGCGTCGCGGCCGTTAACACCGCTGTGAGCCCCGTGCGCTCGAGGTCGATGCTGCTCGCCGCCGCCGTCGCGGCCGGGTTGGCGCTGGCCGGGTGCGGCTCCGGATCCGAGGACGGATCGGCCAAACGCGGGGCCCAGCTCGCCGCCGCGACGCCCGCCGGCGGCGCCGGCCGCGTGGCGCTCGTGCGCGACGACGCCGAGGCCGACCAGAGCTTCCCGCTGCCCGCCGGCACGCGCGGCGGCGCCAAGGCCCCGCTCCCGAGCGCCGTCAAGGCCGCGCCGGTCCAGGACGAGGAGGACGAGCCGTCGATCTCGCCCGGCGCCCCGACCGACGCCGAGATCGAGGCCGAGCTGAAGGAGATGAAGGGCGTCCTCAGGGACCTCGAGCGCCGCAAGGGCCAGACCACGACGGTCAGCTCGCGCGCGGGACTGACCCCGGGCGGCAACGCCAAGACCCCGCTGGGCGCCCCGGCGCGCGTCGCGCAGATCATCGCCGGCGGCAACGCCATCGCCCGCTTCCCGTACATCTGGGGCGGCGGGCACGGCTCCTTCGTCGACAGCGGCTACGACTGCTCGGGCTCGGTCAGCTACGCGCTCGCCGCTGCCGGCATCCTCGGCGGGTCGCTGGTTTCCGGCCAGTTCGCCCAGTGGGGCGAGCCGGGGCCCGGCCGCTGGGTGACGATCTACGCCAACGAGGGCCACGTCTTCATGTACGTCGCGGGCCTGCGCTTCGACACGAGCGGCCGCGACGGCCCGCTCGGCTCACGCTGGCAGACGGCCCCGCGCTCGCTGGCGGGGTTCACCGTCCGCCACCCGCCGGGCCTCTAGGTCAGGCGCGGCCGCCCGCGCCCCAGAAGAACGGGCCCGACGTCTCGGTGACGGCGATCCGCCAGCCGAGCCGCTCCAGGCGCGCCTGCAGGTCGGCCGGGCGGTGGGGGACCTTCACGGCGTGGAACGCCGTGCCGTCGTTCAGGCGGCGGCGGATCGTCGACGACGTCTCGCCGTCGACGAGCTCGTCGGCCGTCCGGTACGCGTCGTCGGCGAAGAACACGCGCCCGCCCGGCGCGAGGCAGTCGTCGACCAGCGACCAGAACGCCTCGAAGCGCTCGAGCGGGACGTGCGACAGCCAGAAGCCGAAGAAGACGACGTCCCAGCGCCGGTCGGGCCGCCAGCCGAACAGGTCGGCCTGGACGAAGCGAACGGGGCCGTCGCCGGTGCGCCGCGCCGCGATGGCGAGCATCTCCGGAGACGAGTCCACCGCGGTGAGCCGGGTCGCGTGGCGCAGCAGGTGGGGCGTCCAGGTCCCCGGGCCGCAGGCGAGCTCGAGCACGTCGCCCTCGGGTCCGAAGGCGTCGAGCGCGGCGAGCAGCTCGCGGCCGGCGTCCTCGACGCCCTCGAGCGCGTGGTCGTCGTACTCGGCGGCGACGGCCCGGTAGTAGGCGACCTGCTCGGCGAGCAGCGGCGCGAGGTCGTCGGAGGCGGTCATGGATCCGCAGGTTAGGCCGACCGCGCCGCCGTCGCGGACGCGACGACGACGCACCCGACCGCCGCGACCTCGAGCGCGCCCAGCGCCTGGCCGAGGACGAGCAGCCCGATGATCGCCGCGATCGCCGGCTCGAGGCTGAGCAGGACGCTGAACGTCGCGGCGCTCACGAGCCGCAGGGCGAGCAGCTCGAGCAGGTAGGGGATCGCCGACGCGAGCGCGGCCACGGCGAGGCCGACGGCGAGCACGCGCGCGTCCCACAGCGCCGCCCCGGAGACGACGGCGGCGGGCGCGGTCAGGACCGCGGCGGCGACGACCATCGTCCCGGTCAGCACGGGCAGCGGCTCGGCGCCGCCGACCAGGCGCTTGGCGAGCACGATGTACGTCCCCCAGCACGCAGCCGAGCCGAAGGCGAACGCGGCGCCGGCCGGGTCGATGCCGGCGCTCGGGCCGCCCAGCAGCGCCACGCCGACGCCGGCGAGGAGCGCGCAGGCGACGTCGGCGCGCCGCCGCGAGCCGGCCAGCGCGACGAGCAGCGGGCCGGTGAACTCGATCGTCGAGGCGACGCCGAGCGGGATCCGTGCGATCGACTCGAAGAAGCAGACGTTCATGGCGGCGAGCACGGCGCCCAGCGCGACCACGCCGCCGATCCGCTCCCGCGGCAGCGCCAGCGCGCGGCGGCCGCCGACGGCGACGAGCAGCAGCGCGGCGAGCGCGCAGCGCAGCCACAGCGCCCCGACCGGCCCGACGGAGTCGAACAGGCCGGTGGCGATCGCCGAGCCGAGGTGCATGGAGACGGCGAGCCCGATGACGAGCAGCGGCGCCGAGCCGCCGGCCAGCGCGGCGGCGCGCGCCCCGCGGCGGCGGAACGGCCCGCCGGGCGGCGGCAGGCCGGCGGGGGCGGCGAGGTCGGCGACGGGCATCTCAGCCGGCCCCGTGGATCGCGCGCACGGTGTCGACGGTGTCCGCCTCGCCGGGGCCCTTGTCGGGACGGTGGCGCAGCACGCGCGCGAAGCGCAGCGCCATCCCGCCCGGGTAGCGCGGGCTCGTCTGCACCCCGTCGAAGGCGACCTCCACGACGAGCTCGGGGCGCACATGGACGACGTGGCCCTCGCGGCCGACCTCGAGCGCGAGCAGGTGCTCGGTCTGCCATGCGAGCATCGCATCGGTCAGCCCCTTGAACGTCTTGCCGAGCATGACGTAGCCGCCCTCGGGGTCGCGCGCGCCGAGGTGCAGGTTGCTCAGCTTGCCCTGCCGCCGGCCGTGGCCCCACTCGACGGCGAGCACGACGAGGTCCAGCGTGTGGCGCGGCTTGACCTTCAGCCAGCCCGCGCCGCGGCGCCCGGCCTCGTAGCGCGCGGCGAGCGATTTGACGATCACGCCCTCGTGCCCGCGCGCGAGCGCGTCCTCGAGCACGGCGGCGGCCGTCTCGGCGTTCTCGGCCACCGTGCGCGGGACCCGCAGCGGCTCGGGCACGATCGACGCGAGGGCGGCGAACCGCTCCTCGCCGGGACGGTCGAGCAGGTCCTCGCCGTCCAGGTGCAGCACGTCGAACAGCGACGGCGTGAGCGGCGTCGTCCGGCGCAGCTCGTCGACCGCGCGACGGCTGCCGAAGCGCGAGGCCGTGCGCTGGAACGGGTGGGGGCGGCCGTCCGGCCGCAGCGCGATCGTCTCGCCGTCGAGGACGAACGTGCGCGCGTCGAGCGCGAGCGCCGCCTCGACGATCTCCGGGACGCGGGCCGTGACCTCGTCGAGCGTGCGCGTGAAGACGGCGACGTCGGCGCCGTCGCGGTGGACCTGGATGCGCGCGCCGTCGAGCTTGAACTCGACGGCGGCCGGGCTGACCTTGGCCAGCGCGGCGTCGATGTCGGCCGCGGGGGAGGCGAGCATCGGCTGCAGCGGCCGGCCGGGCTCGAGGCGGATCTCGTCCAGAGCGGCGGCGCCGCCCGTCAGCGCCGCGGTCGCGACGGCGCCGAGGTCGCCGCGCAGCATGAGCGCGCGGCGCACGGCCGCCGTGGGGACCTCCGCCGCCCGCGCGACCGCCTCCACCATCACGCCCTGCAGCGCGCCCTGGCGCAGATCGCCGGACAGCAGGCGCACGAGCCAGCGGGCCTCGTCCTCCGTCGCGCGCGAGAACAGGTCGCCGATGAGCCGCCGTCGCTCGGTCTGCGACCCGGGGCCCGAGCACGCGCCGATGCGCGCGAACAGATCGTCGACCTCGGCGACCGTGAGCGTCGCCTCGGCCGCGCCGCCGGGCGCGTCGCGGAGCGCGGCCCAGCCGACGCCGATCTGTCGCTGGCGCAGCTCGCCGGACAACCACGCCACCCCGGCGGGGACCTCGTCGCCGGCCATCCGCCGCAGGGCGCCGGCGAGCAGCTCGGTCTTGCCGCGCCGGGCCGACGTCTTGGCGATGGCGTCGGACGCCTCGACGAGGTCGCGCAGCCTCACCCGAGTATTATGGGTCCTCGGATGTCCGCGCCCGGTCCACGCGCGGGCGTCCAAACGGTCCGTGCGTGCATCCCGGACCGATATGCGCTACCCTGAACGGCTCGCCGGCGTCTGCCGTTCGGACGTGCGCGGCTGCCTCGCAGTGTGTCATGGCTCACAGCTGCCGCCCGGCGAGCTCCCCGACTGTTGCTTAGCAACGATTCGGGGTATAATTCCGAGTACAAGAATCGGATATCCCCTGGAGGATCTTGACCACTACGAAGACTCCTGCCGCCGAAGACCACGAGACCTTCGTCTACGCCGATGCGCTCGAGCAGCTTCTGCAGCGCGCGAACAAGTTCCAGCTGCTGAAGCCGCATGAGGAGATCGAGCTCGCTCAGCGAATCGAGCGTGGCGACCTCGCGGCCAAGGATCGGCTCATCAACTGCAACCTGCGCCTTGTCGTCTCCATCGCCCGCCGTTACCAGGGCCATGGCCTGACCCTGAACGACCTCGTTCAGGAGGGCATGCTCGGGCTCATCCGGGCGTCGGAGAAGTTCGACTGGCGTAAGGGCTTCCGCTTCTCGACCTACGCGACGCTCTGGATCCGTCAGTCGATCCAGCGCGGCCTCGACAACACCTCCCGTTCCATCCGGCTCCCCGCCCACGTGGCCACCAAGGCCCGCAAGGTCGGGCGCGTGCGCAACGAGCTCGCTGTCAAGCTCGAGCGCGAGCCGGAGCTCGAGGAGATCGCCGAGGCGGCCGGCATGCCGGTCAACGAGGTCGAGGAGATCCGCGCCGTGGACTACACGCCGCCGAGCCTCGATCAGCAGCTCGGTGACGACTCCGACTCCGCCACGCTGGGCGACCTGAAGGCCGCCGACAACGAGGCGCCCGAGGAGGAGGTCTACCGCGGCCTGCTCACCTCGCACGTGAGCGAGGCCCTGCAGCGCCTGCCCGACGAAGAGCGCAAGGTCATCGCCCTGCGCTACGGCACCGAGGGCGAGGAGCGCACCCGCGCCCAGGTCGGACGCGAGCTGCGCATCAGCCCGCAGAAGGCCGAGCAGATCGAGCGCCGCGCGCTCGATCGCCTCTCCCGCATGGACGACCTCGCGGCCTTCCGCGAGGCGGCCTAGCACCCTCTCTCCGCGCGACGCCCCCACCGGCGCCGCGCGCGCCGGGCGGGACATCCTGGACCAACGCGTTCGGGCGGAGCGACGTTTTGCCCGCCCGGCGCGGTGGTACCGCCCTGTCCATGCCCGAACGGTCCAGCAGTTCCGGGCGTCCCCGGATGCGCCCGCCCCACTTCGCAGGCGAACGTGCGAGCGTCGAACGCGCACCCAGTCAGCGGATGGGCGTGCGCATGAGTGCGCATGGCGCGGGGCACGCTCATGTCATGGCCACCGCCACCGACAGTCGCGAGGTCCTCCTCGCGCTCGAGCCGCGTCCCGAGTCGGCGCGTCTCGCGCGGCGGGCGCTCACCACCCACGGACTCCACGAGGACGTGGAGCACACGGTCACGCTGTTGGCCACGGAGATCGTCGGCAACGCCGTCCGGCACGCCGACCTCCGCGCCGATCAGCGGATCGTGTTCTTCGCGCGCCTGAGCGACGACTTCGCGCGCATCGAGGTCGCCGACCAGGGCCACGGCTTCGACCCCGAGACGGTGCAGACCGAGGGCTTCGGCCTGAGGTTGCTGGCCAAGCTGGCCAGCCGCTGGGGAGTCGAGTGCAAGGACAGCGGCTGCCGCGTGTGGTTCGAGGTCGACCGCCGCTCGAATCGCTTCTCCCGGACGGGCTGATACGTCCGTCCAGCCGCCCGGCCGGTTGCAGGAACTACCTACACCGGCCAGGCTGGCGAGGGTCTACTCTGGCCCCCATGCCGCGTCGTGACCAGCACATCCTGCTCGGGCTCACCGCCCTCTCGGTGCTGCTGGCGCTGCTCGTCTCGCTCACCGGGATCAACGCCGACGTCCTGCTCGCGACGCCGGCGCTCATCCTGCTCCTGCCGCTGCTCGCCGGACGCTACGTCGGCGAGGAGGGCATCGCCCGGCTGGGCGCCCGCCTGGCCGCGCCTCCGCGGCGCCTCGCGCCCGTGGCCGCCGTCGCCCCGTGGCGCGCACCGCGCGCGCTGCCCCGCGGCGGACGGCTCATCGCCGAGGCCCTGGCCCGTCGCGGGCCGCCCGCGATCGCGTTCGTGATCGCGCGCTAGCGGCCGCTCGCCGGCCGGCGCGCCTGTCCGCCGTCCGACGTCCTCGACCAGCCAGGAGCTCTTCGCATGTCCCGCCTTCGCGCGGCGCTCGCGGCCTCGGCGCTCATCGCGCTGATGGCTGCGCCCGCCGCCTCCGCCCACCAGGGCAACGTCAACTACCGATCGGTGATCCGCACCGTCTCGCCCGACGTGTCCGGGCTGCGCCTCGACGTCCTCAACCGCGACGACCGCCTCGAGCTGCAGAACACGACGGGGCGCACGATCGTCGTCGACGGCTACGAGGGCGAGCCCTACGCGCGGCTGAAGGCCGACGGCACCGTCGAGGTCAACCGCCGCTCGCCCGCCTTCTACCTCAACGACGAGCGCTTCGCGGGCGTGAAGGTCCCCGCGTCGGCCGACCCGAAGGCCGCGCCGCAGTGGCAGCTCGTCGACCGCACCGGCCGCTTCGAGTGGCATGACCACCGCATCCACTGGATGAGCAAGATCCCGCCCAAGCAGGCCGAGGGGACGAAGGACAAGACGAAGATCTTCGACTGGAAGGTCCCGCTGCACGTCGGCGGCGCAGCCGGCGCCGTCACCGGCACGCTGTTCTGGCAGCCGCCGTCGCAGGGCGGCGCCCCGACGGCCGCGATCGCCGGCCTCGGCGCGATCGTCCTGCTCGCCGCGGCCACGGTCATCGCCGTCCGGCGCCGCCGGCGCGACGAGTCCCCGGTCGGCGAGGAGGCCGAGGCGTGGTGAGGGCGCTCCTCGTCGCGCTCGCCGTCCTGGCGATCGGCGCCCCGGCCGCGCAGGCGCACGCCACGCTGCAGGGCTCGACGCCCGCGCGCGGCGCGCAGCTCGCGCAGTCGCCGGAGCGGATCGTCCTCACCTTCGACGAGCCGGTCGAGGGCAGCTTCGGCGCGATCCGCGTCTTCGACGCCAAGGCCGGGCGCGTCGACGACGGCAAGGTCTCGCACCCCGGCGGCGCGGGGCGCAAGCTCACCGTCGGCGTCAAGCCGGGCCTGCCCGACGGGTCGTACACCGCGACGTACCGCGTCGTCTCGGCCGACGGGCACCCGGTCTCCGGCGGCCTGCTCTTCAGCGTCGGCGCGGGCGGCGCGGCGCCCGCGGAGTCCGTCTCCCAGCTGCTGGGGTCGACGACGTCCGGCCCGGTCACGGGCGTCGCCTTCGGCGCCGTCAAGGCGGTCGGCTACCTGGCCATCGCGCTCGCGCTCGGCGGGCTGCTGTTCGTCGCCGCGGTGTGGGGCCCGGCCGCGCGCCGCGCCGCGGTCTCCGACGCCGCGCGCGCGGCGTTCGCCGGTCGCGCGCAGCGCCTGCTCGGCGTCGCCGCCGTGCTCGGCGTGGCCGGCACCGCGGCCGGCATCGTGCTCGAGGGCGCGACCGCGGCCGGCACCTCGTTCTGGGGCGCCCTCGACGGCGCGACCATCGGCGCCGTCGTCGACACGCGCTTCGGCGGCATCTGGGCGCTGCGCCTGGGCATCTGGCTCGTGCTCGGCGTCGGCCTCGTCGCGCTCGCGCTCAGCCGCGTGACCGTCCCCGCGCTCGCGCCCCGCATGGCGCTGGCCACTTCCGCGGGCGGCGGTGCGGCCACCGGCGGCGTGCCGGCTCGCGCTCCGCGGGCCGCGGGCCGGCCGAGCACCGCGGCGACCGTCGCGCTGGCGGTCGCCGGCGTCGGCCTGGCGATCACGCCGGCGCTGTCCGGCCATGCCCGCTCGCAGTCGCCCGCCGCGCTGCTCGTGCCCGCCGACATCGTCCACGTCGTGGCCATGAGCGCCTGGCTCGGAGGGCTGGCCTTCCTGCTGCTCGCCGTGCCCGCCGCCACGCGCGGCCTCGCGCCGGCCGAGCGCACGCGACTCCTCGCCGCCGCGCTGCGCGCGCTTCTCGCCGCTCGCGCTCGCCTCGGTGCTCGCGCTCGCCGTCACCGGCACGATCCAGGCGATCCTCGAGGTGCAGACCCTCGGCGCGCTGACCGGCTCGGCCTTCGGTCGCGCGGTGCTCATCAAGGCCGTGCTGCTGCTCGTGCTCATCGGCGTCGCCGCAATCAACCGCCGCCGCGTCATGCCGGCGCTCGCGCGCCTGGCCGAGGGCGGCGCCGCGCCCGGCGACGCCGGCCGCCTGCTGCGGCGCACGCTGCGCGCCGAGGTCCTGCTCATCGTCGCGGTGCTCGCCGTCACCGGCGCGCTGACCGGCTACGCGCCGCCCGGCGCCGAGGCCTCAGGGCCGGTGTCGGTCGAGAAGCGCATGGGCCCGATCGACCTGCAGCTCACCATGGAGCCGGCGCGCGTCGGCGTCAACGAGGTCCACATGTACGTGTTCAAGGCCGCCGACGGCGCGCCGTTCACGGGCACGAGGGAGCTCCGCGTGCAGGCGAGCCTGCCCGGGAAGAAGATCGGCCCGCTCGACCTGGCCGTGAAGACCGCCGGGCCGGGGCACTACGTCGTCCCGTCGGCCGAGCTCGTGCCGGGCGGCGAGTGGGAGCTCACGGTCACCGACCGCGTGTCGGACTTCGAGGAGCACACCGCGACCGTGAAGGCCGACGTCCGATGACCGCGGCGCGCCACCACCACCTGCGCGCCGTGCTCGGCGTCGCCGTCATGGCGGTCCTGTGGCTCGGCGGGCTGGAGATCGGCGGCCTGGGCACCGGGCTGCTGTTCCTGGCGCCCGCGTTCGTCCTGCTCGTGCCGCTGCTCGCCGGGCGCTACCCGGGCGAGCGCCGGCTGCTGCCGGTGCGCCCGCGGGTGCGCCGGGCCGCGCTCGCCCTCCTCGCTCCCGCCCGCCCGCGCGCGGTCCTCGCGCCGCGCGGCGGCCTGCTGGTCGGCTGCTCCCTGGCCGGACGGGCTCCACCGCGGTGACGCGGCCGCGCCTCCATGGCGCCGCCGGTCCCGCCGTCCGTCTCGCACATCTCTTTCAAGAACCAGGAGCAGTCACCCATGTACCGCAAGATCGCCGTTGCCGCCGCGTTCGCCGCGCTGGCCCTGCCCGCCGCCGCCCAGGCCCATGTCACCGTCCAGCCCAAGCAGGCCCAGGCCGGCGCCTACACCGTCCAGAACATCCGCGTTCCCAACGAGAGCGACGAGGCGTCAACGGTCAAGGTCGACGTGCAGATGCCGGCCGGCCTGGCCAGCGTCTCGTACCAGTCGGTCCCCGGCTGGAAGGTGAAGGTCACCAAGACGAAGCTCGCCACGCCGATCAAGACCGACGACGGCGAGATCACCGAGGGCGTGTCGAAGGTCACCTTCACCGGCGACGGCAAGACCGGCAAGATCGCCCCGGGCCAGTTCCAGGACTTCCCGCTGTCCTTCCAGGTGCCGGGCAAGGCCGGTGACTCGCTGACGTTCAAGGCGCTGCAGACGTACTCCGACGGCGAGGTCGTCCGCTGGATCGGCGCCGAGGGCAGCGACAAGCCCGCGCCGACGCTGAGCGTGATGGCGGCCGACGACGCCGCGGCCGGTGGCCATCACCAGGTCGGTGGCCCGAAGACCGAGGAGACCGCCGCGACGACGGCGGCCCCGGCGAGCGACTCGGGCGACGGCGACTCGCAGGGCCTGGCCATCGCCGGCCTGATCGTCGGCGCGCTCGGCCTGCTGTTCGGCGGGACCGCGCTCGTCGTCTCCCGCCGCCGGCTCGGCGCGCCCGCGCGCTCCTAGCCCGGCCCTGCCACGGCGCGGGACGGCGGCTCTCAAGGCCGCCGTCCCGCCCGCCGACATGAACCAGGAGATCCCATGAGCAATCCCGTTCCCCACCCTTCCCCCGCCCCGGACGCCGCGCGCACCGTCCGCCTCGTCCGCCTCGGCGCCGTCCTCCTCCTCGCCGTCGTCGTCGTGATCGCCGCCATCGTGCTGTCCGGCGGTGGCTCGAACGGCGCGACGACGACCTCGATCGCCGCGCCCGCCACCGCGCCCGTGACGCCGAACCTCGCCGGCATCCCGCAGGCCGGCGTGACCCTCGGCAAGGCCGACGCGCCCGTGCGCGTCGTCGAGTTCGCCGACCTGCAGTGCCCGTTCTGCCGCGAGTTCGCGCTCAGCCCGACCTTCAAGTCGATCGTCGACGGACCCGTCCGCGGCGGCGAGGTGCGGATGGAGTTCCGCACGCTGACCTTCATCGGCCCCGACTCGGGGACCGCCGCCCGCCTGGCCGAGGCCGCCGGCCGCCAGAACCGCCTGTGGCAGGTCGTCGAGCAGCTCTACGCCCGCCAGGGCACGGAGAACTCGGGCTGGGTCACGAAGGCACTGCAGGCCAAGGTGCTCGCCGCCGTCCCGGGCCTCGACGCCGCCAAGGTGAACGCCGAGGCCGACACGGCCGCGGTCACGAGCCGGCTCAAGGCCGCCCAGGCGCTGGCCACGAGCAGCAAGGTCGAGTCCACGCCGAGCTTCCTGGTCGGCCGAGGCGACTCGCTGAAGCTCGTCGGCGCCGAGGGCCTGGCCGACGCCGTCAAGGCGGCCATCGAGCAGCGATGAGCGACCGCCTGCGCGCCGCCGCGATCGCCTGCTGCGTCCTCGGCCTCGGCATCGCCGGCTACCTGACCTACGTCCACTACGCGGGCGTGACGCCCGCGTGCGAGATCGCGCACGGCTGCGAGAAGGTCCAGACCTCGGAGTGGTCCGAGCTGGCCGGCGTGCCCGTCGCGCTGCTCGGCCTGCTGACCTACGTGGGCATCCTCGCCGCGCTGCTCGGTCGCGGCGAGAGCGCACTGCTCGCCGCCGCCGGGCTGTCGCTCGTCGGATTCGGCTTCAGCGCCTACCTCACGTACCGCGAGGTGTTCACCATCGAGGCGATCTGCATATGGTGCGTGGGCAGCGCGATCCTCATGACCGTGCTCGCCGCCCTGACCGTCGCGCGGCTCGTCCGCGCCCCCGGTGCGCCGGGCGCGCCGAGCGAGAGAGGACTGCTACCCTACGTAGGGTGAAGAAGACGAGTGTCTACCTCGAGCCCGATCTCGACGAAGCGCTCGCCCGCCGCGCGGCGGACGAAGGACTGACGAAGGCGGAGTTCATCCGCCGCACGCTGGCCGGGGCCGTGCAGCGGCCCCGCCGGCCGCGACCGGAGGCCGTCGGCCTGACCGACGCGGCTCCCGAGCGGCTCGCCGCGGAGGACGAGCGCCACCTGCGCGCCCTGGGCGCGGAGCGATGGCCATCGTCCTAGACACATCCGTCGTCATCGCGCTCATGCGGGCGCGGGACGCCGACCACGCGCGCGTGCGCGACTGGATGGCGACGCTCGACGACGACCTCGTGACGTCGCCGCTCGCCGTCGCCGAGATGGACCAGCTGGCCGCCGCCCTGGGCGAGCGGTTCAGCGAAGGCCTGTGGCAGGATCTCGACAGCGGCGCCTACGCCGTGCGCTGGTGGGCCGACGCGATGGTCGAGACGATCGCGATCGCGCGACGCCACCCGCACATCGGGCTGGTCGACGCCTCGCTCGTCGCGCTCGCCGCGCGCCTGCGCACCGACCGCATCGCAACGCTCGACCGCGAGCACTTCGGTTCACTGACGACGCCCGACGGGGAAGCCTTCCTTCTGCTCCCCGCCGACCCCACCTGATCCCGAATCACGGAGAGAAACCGCAATGTCCACCGACAGCTTCGATGCCAAGGCAGAACTGAAGGTCGGCGATCGCACGGTCGACATCTTCCGGCTGGACGCGCTGCAGTCCAAGTTCGACATCGCGCGCCTGCCCTTCAGCCTCAAGGTGCTGCTCGAGAACCTCCTGCGCACCGAGGGCAACGGATCGGTGACGGCCGAGGACATCGAGGCACTGGCCACGTGGGACGCCAAGGCCGACCCGAGCAAGGAGATCGCCTTCACGCCCGCGCGCGTGGTCATGCAGGACTTCACCGGCGTGCCCGCCGTCGTCGACCTGGCCGCCATGCGCGACGCGATGGCGGACCTCGGCGGGGACCCCGCGCGCATCAACCCGCTCGTCCCCGCCGAGCTGGTCATCGACCACTCCGTGCAGGTCGACGTGTTCGGCACCCGCGACGCGTTCCGCAAGAACGCCGAGCGCGAGTTCGAGCGCAACAGCGAGCGCTACGCCTTCCTGCGCTGGGGCCAGGAGGCGTTCGACAACTTCGCCGTCGTCCCGCCCGACACCGGGATCGTCCACCAGGTCAATCTCGAGTACCTCGCGCGCGTGGTGTTCGTCGACGACGCGCGAGGGCTCGCCTACCCGGACACGCTGGTCGGGACCGACTCGCACACCACGATGATCAACGGCCTCGGCGTGCTCGGCTGGGGCGTGGGCGGCATCGAGGCCGAGGCGGCGATGCTCGGCCAGCCGATGTCGATGCTCATCCCGCAGGTGCTGGGCTTCAAGCTCTCGGGCGAGTTGCCCGAGGGCGCGACGGCGACCGACCTCGTGCTCACGGTGACCGAGCTCCTGCGCCGGAAGGGCGTCGTCGGCAAGTTCGTCGAGTTCTACGGCCCGGGCGTCTCGGCGCTGCCGCTGGCCGACCGCGCGACGATCGGCAACATGAGCCCGGAGTTCGGCTCGACGTGCGCGATCTTCCCGATCGACGCCGAGACGCTGCGCTACCTGGCCTTCTCGGGCCGCCCGAAGGAGCTCATCGACCTCGTCGAGGCCTACACGAAGGAGCAGGGCCTCTGGCACGACGAGAACAGCGAGGAGCCGACGTACTCCGACACCGTCGAGCTCGACCTCGGCGAGGTCGAGCCGTCGCTCGCCGGGCCCAAGCGCCCGCAGGACCGCGTGCCGCTGGCCGGCGCCAAGGACAGCTTCCGCGCCTCGCTGGCCGAGCTCGTCGGCGAGGACGCCGGGCAGGAGATCGCCGACCGCCACGACGAGGCGGTGGCCGAGAGCTTCCCGGCGTCGGACCCGCCGGCCAACGGCTCCCCGGGCCACGAGGCCGACCCGAACGAGCCGTCGCCCGCCCCCGCGGTGGCGGCCGGAGCGATGGTCGCCGACCGCTCGGAGACCGCGATCGAGGTGACGATGGAGGGTGAGACGTTCAAGCTCGACCACGGCCATGTCGTCATCGCGGCGATCACCTCGTGCACGAACACCTCGAACCCGTCCGTGATGCTCGGCGCCGGCCTGCTGGCGCGCAACGCGGTGGCGCGCGGGCTGCAGCGCCAGCCGTGGGTGAAGACGTCGCTGGCGCCCGGATCGAAGGTCGTGACCGAGTACCTCGAGCGCGCGGGGCTCGACGAGCCGCTCGACGCGCTCGGCTTCAACCTCGTCGGCTACGGCTGCACGACGTGCATCGGGAACTCCGGGCCGCTGCCCGAGGAGATCTCGGCGGCCGTCGACGAGGCCGACCTGGCCGTCGTGTCGGTGCTGAGCGGCAACCGCAACTTCGAGGGGCGCATCAACCCCGACGTGAAGATGAACTACCTGGGCTCGCCGCCGCTCGTCGTGGCCTACGCGCTGGCCGGAACGATGGACATCGACCTCGTCGAGGACCCGCTCGGCATCGACGCCGACGGCGAGGAGGTCTATCTGCGCGACCTGTGGCCGTCCGAGCAGGAGGTTGCCGAGACCGTCGAGGAGGCCGTGCAGTCGGACATGTTCCGCTCGAGCTACGGCGAGGTCTTCGAGGGCGACGAGCGCTGGAACTCGCTCGAGATCCCGACCGGCGACCGTTACGAGTGGGGCGACTCGACCTACGTGCGCCAGCCGCCGTACTTCGAGGACATGCCCGCCGATCCGGTGCCCGTCGAGGACATCGGCGGCGCGCGCGTGCTCGCCAAGCTCGGCGACAGCGTGACGACCGATCACATCTCGCCGGCGGGCTCGATCAAGAAGGACGGCCCCGCGGGCCAGTACCTCGTGGACAAGGGCGTGGCGGTCCGCGATTTCAACTCCTACGGCGCGCGGCGCGGCAACCACGAGGTGATGATGCGGGGCACGTTCGCCAACATCCGCCTGCGCAACCAGCTCGCGCCGGGGACGGAGGGCGGCGTCACGCGCTACCTGGCCGACGACTCCGGCGAGGAGATGTCCATCTACGACGCCGCCATGCGCTACGCCGAGGAGGGCATCCCGCTCGTCGTGCTCGGCGGCAAGGAGTACGGCTCGGGCTCGTCTCGCGACTGGGCGGCCAAGGGGACGAACCTGCTCGGGGTGCGCGCGGTGATCGCCGAGAGCTTCGAGCGCATCCACCGCTCGAACCTCGTCGGCATGGGCGTCCTCCCGCTTCAGTTCCCCGAGGGCGAGAGCGCCGAGTCGCTCGGCCTGTCGGGCGAGGAGGTCTTCGAGATCACCGGCCTGGCCGAGCCGCTGAACGCCGGCGACGCGCCGCCGTCGACGGTCTCCGTGCGGGCCGGCGACGTCGAGTTCGACGCGCGGGTGCGGATCGACACCCCGAAGGAGGCGGAGTACTTCCGCCACGGAGGGATCCTGCAGTACGTGCTGCGGGAGCTGCTGAAGAGCTGACCGTCCCGACCGCGGCTCAGGCGGCGTGGGTGCGCGCCCGCGCCGCGAGCCGCAGCGCGTCGAACAGCTCGTCGATCGGGCGGTTCTTCTCGACGACGCCACACGCGCCGACCTCGCGGGCGCGCGACTCGAGGTCGGGGTCGGCGGCGTCGGCGGTGTAGACGACGAACTCGGGCGCCCCGGGCTGGGCGCGCAACGACTCGCACAGCACCAGCCCGTCCTCGTCGCCGAGGCGGCGGTCGAGGATCACGACGTCGGGCTTCGTGCGCGGCAGGACGCGCCGCGCGTCCTCGCCGTCGGAGGCCACGCCGACGCAGACGAACCCCGGCTCGGCGCGCAGCACGGCCTCCAGGCCGGCGCGGAGGACCGGGTGGTCGTCGACGACGAGGACGCGGATCATCGCCGTCCGATCCTCCCAGGCTGGAAGGCCCGAAGTCGGTACGGGTACCCCCCTCCGGGCTCGCGGGCTCAGCGGCGGCGCGCCGTCGGGGGGTTAGGTCCGGCGCGCCGCCAGCTTCAGCGTAGCTCTCGAGGCACCCGGGATTCACCCGCTTTGCTGGGCTGATGCGCCGCCGCGGACCGGCTGTCGCCGCGGGCGCGCCGTCCGTCGCGGCCGATGCGCCGCCGGACGACGAAGGTGTCAGGGCGCAACACCACCGGCTCCGGCGGGGCGGCCCGCGGCTGTGGGGGGTACAGCCGCGGGCCTGGCCGCTTGGAGGAGAGGCAGACCCGGGAGGGGGTTCCCGGGCGCCATCGGGGGGGTTGACCGCTGGAACGCACCGAGTGGCCGAACCTTGCGGCAACTCGTGCTGGGCTAGCCTCCGCGGAATGGCGATCCCTCCCGTGCTGCGCTCGCTGCTGACGACGACCGGCCCCTCGGGCCAGGAGACGGCACCCGCCGCGGCGTGGCGCGACGCCGCCGGGACGTTCTCCGACGACGTCACCGTCGACGTCATGGGCTCCTCGCGGGCGCGTGTGCCGGGCATCGGATCGGCGCCGAGCCTGGCGATCGTCGGCCACATCGACGAGATCGGCCTGATCGTCACCCACATCGACGACGACGGCTTCCTGCGCTTCGGCGGTGTCGGCGGCTGGGACCCGCAGATCCTCGTCGGTCAGCGCGTCGAGCTCATCACGCGCGACGGCCCGCTGCCCGGTGTCATCGGCAAGAAGCCGATCCACCTGCTGCGCGACGAGGAGCGCAAGAAGGTCGCCGAGCTGCGCGAGCTGCACATCGACATCGGCGCCGCGAGCGGGGACGAGGCGCGCGGCATGGTCCGCATCGGCGACGTCGCGGTCATCGCCGGCGATCCGGTCGAGCTGCCCAACGACCGCGCCATCTCGCGCTCGATGGACAACCGGCTCGGCTGCTACGTGGCCTACGAGGCCGGGCGTCTCGTGGCCGAGGCGGGCGGTGCCCCGGGCGACGTCGTCGCCGTCGCCGCCGTGCAGGAGGAGACGACGTTCGGCGGATCGCAGACGACGGCCTACGCGCTGCGGCCCGACGTGGCGATCGTCGTCGACGTCACCCACGCCACCGACGTGCCGGGCATCGACGTCAACGAGCTCGGCAAGCACCCGCTCGGATCGGGGCCGGTCATCGAGCGCGGCACGAGCCTCAACCCGCACGTCTTCGAGCTGCTCTACGAGACCGCCGAGGCCGAGGGCATCCCGTACACGATCTCCGCGCACGGCCGCACCACCGGGACCGACGCCGACGCGATGCACCACAGCCGGGGCGGCATCCCGATCGGTCTCGTCAGCATCCCGCTGCGCTACATGCACTCGCCGGTCGAGATGGTCGCGCTGCCCGACGTGGACGCCGCGGCCCGCCTGATCGCCGCCGCCGCCCGCCGGATGACGGCGGACACGTCCTTCGCGCGCTGACCTTCGAGGTACGGGGAACCGTACAAAGCCTTGATATCCGGAGGATCGCCGGAATACGATCCGCCTCGTCCAGAGCGCACGTGGCCGGGCCGAGGAGACCGAGGTCCGGGGGGGCTACCGCCTTCGGCCCGCCACCGTCTTGCGCTCACCGCCGTGGCGAGCGCCCATGCGGCGTTCGCCACGGCGGGGACGGGGTTCCCGCGCCGCGGCGCTAACCCGCGCGCCCGTTGAGCGTCCAGAAGCCGTCGAAGCCGACGTGCTGCTCCTCGGCCACGCGCCCGAGCCGCTCGCGCGCCTCGGTCTGGGGGACGTCGCACACCTCGGCGACCTCCTTCGTGGCCAGCGGCGTCCCCGTCCAGTCCAGGACGTCCTCGACGGCATCGGGCGGGTCGCGGCGGTCCAGTCCGGGCACGAGGTTGGCGAGCACGACGTCGTAGACGGCGAACGGCTGGAAGCCGGGCACGGCGATCCGCACGCTGTCGGAGACGCGCACGATCTCGTAGGACGGGCAGGTGTAGCGCCGTCCGCCCGACCAGTTGGCGAGCTTGTGGTCGAGCACCCGCGCGGCGGTCAGCGGCTCGCGGGCGGCGGCCATGTCGTCGCGCAGCGCCGCCTCGACGTCGTCGCCGGCCGTCCAGTGCGCGAGCTGCCCTGGGTCCAGCCCGGCGTCACGCGCGGCGGCGGCGATCGTCTCGGGCTCGTCGAGCAGCGCGCCGGCGAAGTGGCGGACGCGCAGCCGCCGCAGCAGGCGACGCATGTGCTCGGGCGCGTGCAGGCGGGCGGCGACGACGGCCCGGCACGCGGGGATCGTCGCGGCCATGCGCGGGCGCACCGACGTGTCGATCGGCATGCCGTGGTCGCGCGCGATCTTCGCGAAGGCGGCCGACTGGCGCTCGGGCGTGAAGCCGCGCTCCTCGTAGTCGGCGGGCGACTCGCTCAGCCCGACGAGGCGCACGCGCCACTCGATGCGATCGCCGTAGAGCCAGTCCAACCTCCGCCGGAACGGCTCCGCGCTGTACGCCCACGGGCAGCCCGGATCCGTGTACTCCGTGATCTGGACGTCCGGCACGGCGACGCGGTGCGTCAGAGGTTGGGCCCCACGGCGGCCAGCCAGGCCATGAGCGTCAGGCCCAGGAGCGCGAAGATCGTGTTGTACATGCGGGGCGACACAAACCCTGCTGTACCCGTCCGCGCGCTGTTCAAGCGTTCCCTCAGGTGCGCGTGAGCCGCTTGTACGTGATCCGGTGCGGGCGATCGGCCTCGGCGCCCAGGTGCGCGCGGCGGTGCTCCTCGTAGGCCTCGAAGTTGCCCTCGAACCACGTCACCTGCGAGTCGCCCTCGAAGGCGAGCACGTGCGTGGCGATCCGGTCCAGGAACCAGCGATCGTGGGAGATGACCACCGCGCAGCCCGCGAAGCTCAGCAGCGCCTCCTCGAGCGCGCGCAGCGTGTCGACGTCGAGGTCGTTCGTCGGCTCGTCGAGCAGCAGCAGGTTGCCGCCGGTGCGCAGCAGCTTGGCCAGGTGGACGCGGTTGCGCTCGCCGCCGGAGAGCTTCTCGACGCGCTTCTGCTGGTCGGAGCCCTTGAAGTTGAAGCCGGCGACGTACTGGCGGCTGTTCATCCAGCGCTCGCCGACCTTGAGCTGGTCCTCGCCGCCGGAGATCTCCTCCCACACCGTGCGCCCCGGGTCCAGCGCGTCGCGCGACTGGTCGACATAGGCGAGCTCGACGGTGTCGCCGACGCGCAGCGCGCCCGCGTCGGGCTGCTCCTGGCCGGTGATCATCCGGAACAGCGTCGTCTTGCCCGCGCCGTTGGGGCCGATCACGCCGACGATCCCGCCGCGCGGCAGCGAGAAGTTGAGGTCGTCGATGAGCAGCTTGTCGCCGAAGCCCTTGCGCAGGCCGTCGGCCTCGACGACGACGTCGCCGAGGCGGGGGCCGGCCGGGATGTGGATCTGGACCTCGTCGAGCTTGACGTTGCGCTCCTGGGCGACGAGCGCCTCGAAGTTCTGCAGGCGGGCCTTCTGCTTCGTCTGACGGCCCTTCGGGTTCTGGCGGACCCAGTCGAGCTCGGCGGCGATCGTCTTCTGGCGCGCCTTCTCGGTGCGCTCCTCCTGGGCCAGGCGCGCCTGCTTCTGCTCGAGCCAGCTCGAGTAGTTGCCCTCGTAGGGGATCCCGCGCGAGCGGTCGAGCTCGAGGATCCAGCCCGCCACGTTGTCGAGGAAGTAGCGATCGTGGGTGACCGCGACGATCGTGCCCTTGTACTCGGCGAGGTGGCGCTCCAGCCAGGCGACGGACTCGGCGTCGAGGTGGTTCGTCGGCTCGTCGAGGAGCAGCAGGTCGGGCGCGCTGAGCAGCAGCCGGCACAGCGCGACGCGGCGGCGCTCGCCGCCGCTCAGGCGGGTCACCTCGGCGTCGGCGGGCGGCAGGCGCAGCGCGTCCATCGCGTACTCGACGTTCGTGTCGAGGTTCCACGCGTCGGCGGCATCGATCTGCGCCTGCAGGCTCGCGAACTCGTCGGCCGTCTCGTCGGAGTAGCTGGCGGCCAGCTCGTTGAAGCGGTCGAGCAGGGCGCGCGTCCCGGCGATGCCGTCCTCGACGTTGCCGCGCACGTCCTTGGCCTCGTCGAGGTGCGGCTCCTGCTCGAGCAGGCCGACGGAGGCGTCGGGGGCGAGCATGGCGTCGCCGCGGAAGTCCTTCTCGCGGCCGGCCATGATGTTCAGGACGGTCGACTTGCCGGCGCCGTTGTAGCCGAGCACGCCGATCTTGGCGCCGGGCAGGAAGGCGAGCGTGACGTCCTTGAGCACCGTCTTGTCGGGCGGATACGCCTTCGTGAGGCGGTGCATCTGGAAGATGTACTGATGGGCCATGGGCTCATCCGAGGGTAGCGGGGTGGTGCGGTTAGCCCCCGTTCCGGGCCGCTCCGCTCGTGGTACAGACCAGATGTGACCGAACTGGCCATCAGGCTGCGCGGCGTCGTCAAGCGCTTCGGCGAGATCACCGCGGTCGACGGGCTCGACCTCGACGTGCCGGTGGGCACATGCGTCGGCCTGCTCGGGCCGAACGGCGCGGGCAAGTCGACGACGATGAAGATGCTCACCGCGCAGGCGATCGCCGACGAGGGCGAGCTCGAGGTCTTCGGGCTGGTGCTGCCCGAGGAGTCGAAGGTCGCGCGTGCGGCGTGCGGCGTGGTCCCTCAGCTCGACAACCTGGACACGACGCTGACCACCGAGCAGAACCTGCTCGTGTTCGCCCACCTCTACCGCGTGCCGCGCAGCGAGCGCCGCGATGCGATCGAGCGCGCGCTCGCCATCGCCAACCTGCGCGACCGCCGCGACACGCGCGTCGACAAGCTCTCGGGCGGCATGCGCCGCCGGCTGCTCATCGCCCGCGCGCTCGTCCACCAGCCGCGCCTGCTGCTGCTCGACGAGCCGACCGTCGGCCTCGATCCGCAGGTGCGCCAGGAGCTGTGGGCGCTGATCGACGGCCTGCGCTCCGAGGGCGTCTCGATCCTCATGTCGACGCACTACATCGAGGAGGCCCAGCGGCTCGCCGACACCGTCGTGATCATGGCCGAGGGCAAGGCCGTCGCCGAGGGCCGCCCGACCGACCTCGTCGAGCGTCACGCCGGTCGCGAGGCCGTCGAGGTCTACGGCCCGCCGGCCAAGCTCGCCGAGGTGGAGGCGGTGGCCGCGTCCGAGGGTCTGCGCACCCGCCGCACGGGCACGAGCGTGACGATCCTCGGCGCCAACGGCGGCTACCCCGAGGGCGAGCGGCGGCCGGCCAACCTCGAGGACGTCTTCGTGCTGCTCACCGGCGAGGAGGTCGCCTGATGGCCTACCGGGCGACGGTCCCCGCCCGCCTCGGCCGCCTCGAGCGCCCGGCCCTCGCCGGCGTGCTCGTCCGCGAGGTCATCAACTTCAGCTCGTTCTGGCGCTCCTCGGCGTTCTCCTCGACCGTCGAGCCGACCATCTACCTGCTGGCGTTCGGGTTCGGCTTCGGCTCGCTCGTCTCGACGGTCCAGGGTCGCGACTACGTCGAGTTCGTGGGCACCGGCATCGTGGCCACGGCGGTGCTGTTCTCCTCGGTCTTCCCGGCGATGTTCGGGACGTTCGTCAAGTACCAGTTCCAGCGCACGTACGACGCGATCCTCGCGGCGCCCGTCGACACGGAGGAGCTCGTCAGCGCCGAGGCGCTGTGGATCGCCGCGCGGGCGGGCACGTTCGGCTGCGTGCCGATGCTCGTGGCCATGGTCTTCGGGCTCGACCCGGCCTGGGGGATGCTGCTCGTTCCCTTCATCGCCTTCATCGCCGGGCTGGGCTGGGCGTGCTTCGGGATCTTCGTCGCGGCGATCCTGAAGTCGATCGACAGCTTCAGCTACGTGACGAGCACGGTCATCACGCCGCTGTTCCTCGTGGCCGGGACGTTCTTCCCGATCAGCGGCCTGCCGGAGTGGGCGCAGATCGCCGCGAACCTCAACCCGCTGTACCACACCGTTCAGCTCGTCCGGGACGCCGTGTTCTCCGAGCTCAACCCGACCGACCTCTGGCATCTCGGCGCTCTCCTGGGGTTCGCGCTCGTCACCTGGCGACTGGCCATCAGGTACATGGCGCGGAAGCTGATCGTCTGACGGCGGTACTCTCGTGGGTCCATGCCCGGTGTGCTGGACGTCGAGCAATCGCTCCTGCTCCTGGAGCTCGAAGCTCCCTTCGAGAAGCGCGACGTGCAACTCGCGCGGCGGCGCATGGCCAAGCTCTGGCACCCGGACATCGCGCCGCCGGGCAAGCAGTTCGAGCACGAACGCCATCTTCAGGCGATCAACCAGGCGGCCGATCAGCTCGAGTCGCTGGCCGAGGGATCGCGCGGCGGGCGCGTCACGCGCAACGCGGTCAAGGTCAGCGCCGCGGCCGCGCGCAAGGCGCGCGCCGAGGAGGGCCGGCGGGCATACGAGGCCGAGCAGCGCCGGCGCGCCGAGGAGGAGGACCGCCGGCGCCACGACCCGTTCGGCGCGCGCGTGCCCGACCACTCGGTCGTCCACCGCTACGCGCGCTGCCTGAGCTACCCCGAGTGGGGCGTCGGCTCGGTCACGGGCATCTACTTCACCGGCGACTCGCTGGCCGCCAACAACGGCGACGAGGTCCAGCAGTGGGCGCGGATCAAGTTCCAGGTCGGCGTGCGCACGGTGCCCGCCGGCTCGCTGCAGTTCGTCGACTTCTCCAAGCCCGACCCGGGCGCCGAGCGCGTTCAGCGCTTCATGACCGCCGCCCAGCACGCGATGGCCGAGGGCGACTACCAGCTCGCCGCCCAGCGGCTGATCTACGCGCGCGACGCCGAGCCCGACAACACGTCGGTGCTCCGCCTCATGACGCTCGCCTTCTGGCAGTCCGGCAACCTGGCGGCGGCCGGGCGAGCCGTGCGCGACTGGGCCCGCGTCGACCGCGACCGCCCGACCGCGCACCGCTTCGCGGCGCGCATCTACGAGGACATGGGCGCGATCGACCTGGCCGCCGAGGCGGCCGAGCGCGCCGCCCACCGCGCCCCCGAGGACGCCGACGCGTGGGAGCGCGTCGGACGCCTGCGGCTGCGCCTGATGGACCGCGGCGCGGCGATCGCGGCGCTGGAGCGCGCGCGGGCGCTCGCGCCGTCGGTCGAGGGGCTGCTCGACCTCGCGCTGGCCTGCCACCTGGCCGGCGACCTCGGCGGGGAGGTCACGGCGACCGAGCAGGCGACCGTGCTCGACGCGCGCTCCGAGGCGGCCTGGGCCCGCCACGCCTTCGCGCTCGCGCGCACCGACCGCGTGTCCGACGCGATCGGCGCCGCCGAGCGCGCCCTGCACCTCAACGGCGGCGACGACGAGGTGGCCGAGTTGCTCGACCGGCTGCGCGCCGCCCAGCCCCGGGTCCTCCCAGCCGCTTGATCGTCTGGGTCCACGACGCGCCCGAGCGCGAGGCGATGGGCGCGCCGCCCGACGGCGTGCGCGTCGCGACCTTCCCGGCGGACATCGCCGGCGCCCCGGACCGCGACCGCGTCGAGTTCATCGTGCCGCGCTGGGGCGAGGCCGAGGGCCTCGGCACGCTTTCCTCGCTACGCGTCGTCCAGGTCCTGTCGGCGGGCGTGGACTGGATCGTCGATCGCCTGCCGCCTGGCGTGACCCTGTGCAGCGCCCGCGGCGCGCGCGACGGGGCGATGGCCGAGTGGGTGGTGTGGGCGATCCTCGACGATCTCAAGGCCGGCTTCGTCGCCGCCCGCGGGCAGGCGGAGCGCCGCTGGGAGCACCTCGACCTGCGCGACCTGCGCGGCGCGCGCGTTCTGATCCTCGGGTACGGGTCGATCGGCGAGGCCGTCGAGCGCTGCCTGGAGCCCTTCGGCGTCGAGATCGTCCGCGTGGCCCGGCGGACGCGCGAGGGCGTCCACGGCGTCGACGAGCTCGGCTCGCTGCTCGGCGGCGCCGACGTCGTGGTCAACCTGCTTCCGGCCACGGCCGGCACCGAGGGCGTGATCGGCGCGGCCGCGCTCGGGCGGATGCAGCGGGGCGCGCTGCTCGTCAACGCCGGGCGCGGGTCGACGGTGGACACCGGCGCGCTGCTCGAGGCCCTGCACGCCGGCCACGTGCGCGCGGTGCTCGACGTCGTCGATCCCGAGCCGCTGCCCGACGACCATCCGCTGTGGTCGGCGCCGAACGTCGTCATCACGCCGCACTCGGCGGGCGACACGCCGGGCGCCGAGCGCGCCGCCTGGGCGCTGGCCGGCGAGCAGCTGCGCCGCTACGTCGCGGGCGACCCGCTGCGCAACGTCGTCCGCGAGTACTGAGCCCTGGACCGCGCGTAGGATGGCGCGCCGTATGCCCCGCAGTGGTGCCCAGGTGCTCGTCGCCGGCCTCGAGGCCGCCGGCGTCGACGTCGTCTTCGGCCTGCCCGGCGTGCACAACCTCGCCGCGTGGGAGGCGCTGCGCGAGTCGCCGATCCGGCTCGTCGGCGTGCGCCACGAGCAGGCCGCGGTGTACGCCGCCGACGGCTACGCCCGCGCGAGCGGGCGTCTGGGCGTCGCGCTCGTGACGACCGGGCCGGGCGCCGCCAACACACTCGGCGCATGCGGCGAGGCGTGGGCCAGCCGCTCGCCGGTGCTCGTCGTGGCCACCGACATCCCGACGACGCTGCGCGTCCGCGGCGTGCACCGCGGCGTCCTGCACGAGTGCGTCGACCAGCCGGGCATGTTCGCGCCGGTGACCAAGGCGCGCTTCACGCCGTCGACGTTCGCCGAGCTGGCTCCGGCCGCCTTCGCGGCCCCGGAGGAGGCGCTGCGCGCGCCCGCCAGGCCCGTCTACCTCGAGATCCCGACCGATCTGCTGTCGGCCAGCGGCGACGAGCCGGCCCTGTCCAAGGGACTGCCGGAGACGCGCGGCTGCGACGTCGAGCCCGCGCTCGACCTGCTCGCCGGCGCGCGGCGGCCGCTCGTCTGGGCGGGCGGCGGCGCCGTCGCGGCCGGCGCGGGCGAGGCCGTGGTCCGTGTCGCCGAGCGCCTCGGCGCGCCGCTGCTGACGACGTACTCCGCCGCCGGCATCGGCGGCGCGCACCCGCTGCACCCGGGCCTGCCGCCGCACGTGGAGGAGGTCGGCGCCCTGTGGGACGAGGCCGATCTCGTGCTCGCCGTGGGCAGCGATCTCGACGGCATGATGACCCAGAACTGGCGCATGCCCGCGCCGGCGGCGCTCGTCGCCGTCAACGTCGACGACGCCGACGCGGCCAAGAACTACGCGCCCGACGTGATCCTGCGCGGCGACGCCCTCGACGTCTGTGGCGCGCTGCTCGGCGAGCTGGGCGCGGCGCGTGAGCCGTGGACCGACGTCGCCGCGGTGCGCGAGCGGGCGCTGAGCAGGCTGCGAACCCGGTTCCCCGACGAGCTTGAGTTCGTCGACGCGTTCGCCGCGGGCGCCGGCGACGACGCCGTCGTGTTGTGCGACATGTGCATCCCCGGCTACTGGCTGGGCGGCTTCCGCGCCGTCGCCGCGCCGCGCCGCCTCGCGTATCCACTCGGCTGGGGGACGCTCGGCTGCGCCTTCCCCCAGGCGCTGGGAGCGTCGCTGGCCGGCGCCGGGCCGGTCGTCTCCGTCTCGGGCGACGGCGGCTTCCTGTTCGCCTGCGGCGAGCTGGCGACGGCGGCGCAGGAGCGCCTGCCGCTGACCGCGGTGATCGTCGACGACGGCGGCTACGGGATGCTGCGCTTCGACCAGCGGCGCGCCGGCGCCGAGAACTACGGCGTCGACCTGGCGACGCCGGACTTCGCCGCCCTGGCCGCGAGCTTCGGCGTGCGCGCCGAGACCGTCGACGGTCTCGGCGACGTGTTCGCGGAGGCGCTGGCGCGCCACGTCGCCGATCCGCAGCCGAGCGTGCTCGTCGCCCGAGCCGCGCTCGAGCCGCCGCCGACGACGTCGCCTCGTTGGTACCGCCCGGCGGGCTGAAACACGTATACGCATATTTCGTCGCTTTACGTGCGATTTCCGTGCGGGAGCTCCGTCATACCGGACGTATCCCCCCAGAGACGACACCGGGAACGCCACCCCCCAAGTCCCCGGATGTCGGACCAAGTGCCGGCGGACACGCCGGCGACCCTCCGCTCCTGAGCAGGGAAGAGCTTCGAGCGGTGATGGCGGAGTCGCCGCGCGGCGGTCCCTTGGAACAGGACCGTCGCCGCGGCGCCCCCGCAAACGCACGACGGCCCCGCTGGAGCGGGGCCGTCGCCAGCCGAATCGTCGTGTCCTTGCTGCGGGTGCGCGTCCGCCCGTCGCCGTCAGGCGATGGCGTGCTCGACCGCCCAGCGGGCGAGCTCGGAGCGCCGGCGCAGGCCGGTCTTCTCGCGGATGCGGGTGAGATGGTTCTGCACGGTGCGCGGCGAGATGTACAGCTGCTTGCCGATCTCGTTGTCCGTCATGCCGTCGGCGACGAGCCGCAGGATCTCGAGCTCACGGGCGGCCAGCAGCGGGCGCACCGAGGAGCCCTCGCCGCGGGCGCTGCCGGAGAACTCGCGCAGCAGGTGGCCGGCCAGCTCGGGCGTGATGACCGAGCCGCCGCCGTAGGTCGTGATGACCGCCTGGCGCAGCTCCTCGCCCGTCGTGCGCTTGGACAGGTAGCCCGCCGCGCCCGCCGCGACGGCGTCGAGCAGGCTCTCCGGGCTCTCGTTGGCCGTCATCACGAGCGCCCGGATCTCGGGCAGCTCGGCGCGCAGGCGCTCGAGCACGACCGCGCCGCCGAGGCCGGGCATGCGCAGGTCGAGCACCATGACGTCGGGCTTGAGCTGGCGGGCCAGCTCCATGGCGGTGAGGCCGTTGTCGGCCTCGCCGACGACCTCGATACCGGGATCGCGCTCGAGCGCGCGGATGACGCCTTCGCGGACGAGCGGGTGGTCTTCGGCGACCAGGACGCGGATCTTCATGCCGCCACCTCCTGGGTGTGGGCGGTGGTGAGCGTGACCTTCATGCCCTGGCCAGGCACGCTGTCGACGGTGGCGACGCCGCCGCGAGCGCTCATGCGCTCGACGATGCTGTGGCGCAGGCCGAGGCCCGCTTCGATGGTGGCCAGGTCGACGCCGATGCCGTCGTCGTGCACGACGACGCGGGTGCCGCCCAGCGTGGGCTCGCAACGCACGAGCGCGTACGAGGCGCATGCGTGCTTGTGCACGTTGTTCAGCGCCTCGCGGACCGCGCCCACCAACGCAGCCGCATCGGCGCCGAACACGCGTCCGTCAATGCCATCCGTGACGAGCTCGACCTCGATCGCGCCGCGCCGCGCAGCGGCGCCGACGACCTCGGTGAGCCCCGAGACCAGCTCGCACGGCTCGGGCGAGCCGAGGTGGAGCAGGCCCTTGCGCAGCTCGGTGGCCGCATCCTCGGCCACGCTGCTGATCGTCTCGGCGCTCAGCTCGGCACCGAAGCCGTCGCCGGCCAGGTACTCGAGCGCCTGCAGCGTCGTGTCGTGCAGCGCGGCCGCGACCTCGCGGTGAAGCGCCGCGATGGGCGAGGAGCCCTGCGCGTCGCTCAGCGAGCCGACCATCGTGCGAAGTTCGGTCGCGGCCTCCCCGGCCGCGTCGATCAGCGTGCGGGGCTCGACGTCCCCGGCCGCTGCGATGTCCTCCAGCGCCTTCAGCGTCGTCACGCGCAGGTGACGGCGTAGACGCGTCCGTTCGTGATCACGCGCGCTGCCGAACCCGGCCGCGCGCATTCGCGCAAAACGCCCCCCAATGGGCGCAGCGATCCCGCTGCTCATGAAGACCCCCCGGTCTTGTCATCTATCCATGCCCCCCAAAACGCGAATGGACCATCTTGGTCCACCACGCCTTGTGATGACGGCCCGGAGTATCCGCGGGAATCCGCACCTCGTCAAGTCCCCAAAAGTGGGGATGGTCCGGAAACGTGAGCGACGGGTCAGGCGGCGGGGGTCGTCGACGCGCCCGTCGTGGGCGTCGTCGTCGCCGGTGTGTCGCCGGGCCCGGACGGGCCCGAAGTGCCCGAGGATCCCTCGCCCTCGGCGGGCGGCGAGGTCGGCGTCGCGGGCGCGCCGCCCTGGTCGGGCGTCGTCGCCGGGGGCGCGGGCGCCGGCGTCGGCGTGGTGGACCCGCCGGTCGACGGACGCGCGGCCTGCGGACCGCTGTCGCCGTCGCCCTGCGGAGCCGGCGACGGGTCGGACGGGACCGTCGGCGCCTCGGTGCCGGGCTCCCCCGGGACGGGCGCCGGCGAGCGCGGTGCGTCGCCGGAGGGGGTGTCGCCGCCGGGCGGGCGCTGCTCGGGCGCCGGGGTGGGGCGCGGCCGCGGACGCGGACGGGTGCGCTCCCCCGTCGGGGCGCCGTCGCGCTGGCGCTCGCTCGAGGGCGGAGCGCCCTGAGTCGAGGGCTGCGCCGGCGCGTGCTGCGCTTCGAGCGGTCCGGCGGGGCCGGGGCGCTCGGGCCGCGCCTCCCCGGGCACGCGGCGGTCGCCCTCGCCCCGGTCCACGCGGTGGTCCTGCCCGGCGAGCGGCCCGCCCACGGCGGGCCCCGTCGCGGGCGTTGCGATCTGCGGCACCGCGCCCGCAGCCGGGACCGCGGCCACGGCGGCCGGGACGATCGCCGCCGGAGCGCTCGCCTGCGCCCGGCCGGCCCTGGCCGGCATCGTGCCGCCGTGCTCGACCCGCACGGCGTTCGGGCGCTGTTCGCGTTGCATGCCGAGGTAGTGCTCGGCCTCCATGCCGCCGGCGGCGAGCAGCGCGCACGTCGACGCGACGGCCGCGACCTTCGTCACGCCGCCGCCCGCGCCCGTGGCCACCACGGCGCCGGCCGAGGCGCCGCCGAACAGCTTGCCCTTCAGGGCGACGAGCGCGCCGAGGGGCACGAGCGGGGCCAGCGCCAGCCCGGCGTCGACGCCGAGAACGGCGGGCCGGCGGCGCAGCTCGTCGCGGTAGGCGCGGCACGTCGAGCAGACGCGCAGATGGTGCGTGATGCGGCGGTTGCGCCGTCCGCGGCGGTCGGCGAGCTCGCCGAGCTCGGCCTGGATCGCCTCGCAGTCGGCGTCGCGCGCCTCGGCCAGGCCCTGCAGCGTGCGCCGCGCGCGGAAGATCGAGGCGCGGACGGTCGACTGCGGGACGCCGAGGACCTCGCCGACCTGCTCGTAGGAGAAGCCGTCCATCTCGCGCAGCAGCAGCGCGCCGCGCTGCACGTCGGGCAGCTCGGCGATGTCGTCGAGCAGCTGGCGCAACTCCTCGCGGTGACCGTCGATCGGCTCCTCGGTGGCCCGCTCGAGCAGCACGCCTCCTTCGGCCACGAGCACAGGGCGCCGCGCGCGCAGGTGCGTCATGCAGGCGTTGTGGGCGATCCGATACAGCCACGGCCGGAAGGTGCGTGGCTCGGCCCCGCGGCGCAGGGCGGAGATGGCGAGGACGAAGACCTCCTGGCGGACGTCCTCGGCCTCCTGGTCGGAGCGCACGAGCGACCGGCAGTAGCGCAGGATCGGCGAGGCGTGGCGCTCGAAGAGGACCTCGATCGCGCGCTCGTCGCCGTCGCGCGCGGCGCAGACGAGGCGCTCGTCGGTGCGGCGGCGCAGGCCGCGGGGCACCGCGCCCGCGAGCCGCGGGCGGAAGTCGGCGACGGCCTCGTGCGCCGGCGGGGCCTCTGCCGGAAGCAGCGCCATGCGCGCCGCTACGTCCCCACCGCCGGACCCAGAGGAGTCCGAGCGCGCGTGATCGGCATCCCAACCACACGCGTACCTTCCTGGAAAAGGCGGTGCCTGTGCAACCCCCGCATGCCAACGGGGGTCGTTTCCGGCACCGGCGCCGGTCAGCACGACCGCGCCCGGGGGGCGGTACGCGGTCGTGCCGATGCGGCGACGGCATGAGTGCGGGGTCCCCCGCGCCCATGGCCGTTCGATGATCCACAGACGGCCTCGGGCGGGCCAGCGTGGAGCGCGCAGGGCTGTTGCATGAAGTTGCAGGACCGGCGAGGCGTCCACGCTTCTGGACACCAGTTGCGGGATCCCGCAACCCGGATTGCGGTCTTCGCTCATGCCCCGTCAGGCCGCGCAACGCACCATGCAGTCCGACATGGGGGGTCGCATTTCGAGTGGTGCGCCGTGGGGGCGTCGCACCAACCATCTACTTCGTGCTGCCGCGATCGCGGCGGTCGCGCTGGTGCTGCCGATGGCGGCCACGGCGCAGGCCGCGACGGAGGCAACACCCATCGTCCCCACCGACCACGGTCTGAGCGAGCCGGCGGGCGTCGCCGTCACGCCCGACGGCGCGATCTGGGTCACCGACGGGATCAAGGGCCTGTGCCGCGTGAGCGGCGACGCCCTCGTCGAGGACGAGGCGGGCTACTGCGCGCCGGAGGTCGAGGTGCCCGAGGGCCAGCCCGAGCCCGGGCCCGCGCGCCCGACGGCCACGTTCCAGATGGCCTTCGACGCCGACCGCTGCAAGCCGGACGAGACGCCCGACCACTGCAACTTCTACGTGGCCGAGGGCACCTCGGCGGGCAGCGGCGTGTGGCGGATGCACTGGAACCCGTCGACGGAGAGGATCGACGACGCGGTCCAGCTCTACGCCGCCGCGGGCGACAACCGCGTCTTCGGGCTCGCGATCTCGCCGCAGGGCGACGTCGACTTCTCGAGCAAGCGCGACAACCTGATCCGCCGCATCAGCAACCCGCACACGGCCGAGGCGCCGCTCGTGCCCGAGGTCGTCGGCGCCAGCCAGACCGAAGGCGCGTCGTCGCTGACGCACCTCGGCCAGGCGCTGCTGATCGCCGACGGCGGCACGCTGACGAAGATCGACGCGCCCGGCCCGCTCGGCGGCACCGCGGTGAGCGTCCCGGTCACCGGCACGCCCGCCGACGGCGAGGGCATCAGCGCCGTCGCCGCCGACACGGTGCGCGGCATCGTCTACGCGGGCACGAGCACCGGCGGCCTGACCGACACGGTGCTCATGGCCACGGCCGACGGCTTCCTGCCCGACACCTACGACGAGGGCTACGCCAACGTCACGGCGCTGGGCATCGGCGCGGCCGGCGCGCTGCTGATCGCCCACGATCCCAGCGCCGCGCTCAGCCCGGGCGTCGACACGCCGAACCTGGCCGAGCTGTTCACGCGGCCGCTCGGCGACCTCGGCCGCCCGCGCGTGACCTTCACGAGCACGCCGCAGCCCGTCCAGCGCGACTCGGCCCCGGCCGACATCGCCTTCACGTGGGCCGCCCGCGCCGGCGCGACCTTCGCGTGCACGCTCGACGGCGCCCCGGTCCCGTGCCCGGGCAGCTCGTTCTCGCCCGAGGAGAGCCTCTTCGAGGGCACGCACGACTTCGCCGTCAAGGCGGACCTCGGCGGCTGGGGTCCCGAGGCCAAGTGGCACTTCGAGATCGACCAGACGGCGCCCGAGGTCGGCATCGACGCGAGCACCTCGCGCGAGGCCGTGGGCGGCGCGCTGCGCGTCAACTTCACCAGCGACACGGCGAACGCGACCTTCGAGTGCGCGCTCGACGGCGGTGACTTCCGCGAGTGCAGCCCGGCCAAGGACCTCGCCGGCCTCGAGCTCGGCCCGCACAGCTTCGCGGTCCGCGCCAAGGATCCGGCCGGCAACACGAGCACCGAGGCGACCTGGGAGTTCACGTCCGTCGCGGCTCCGGTGACGCCGTGGCCGCTGCCCGTCGTCGGCACGGTGCCCGCCAAGGCGCCGGTCCGCATCGCCACCAAGACGCCCAAGCAGCGCATCCTCGTGCCCTGTGTCGAGGTCTCGCCCTCGCGCCAGCGGGCGCTGCTCAGCCTGCACGGGGCCCGCGCGGCGGTGCGCTTCGCCGCGCCGCGCCGCGCCCGCTACGCCAAGTTCACGCTGCGCCGCGCCTCCGGCCGGCGCGCGTCGGCCTCGATCGTCGAGACGCTCGGCTACAGCCGCGTGCGCTCGTCGCAGGGCGACGTCACGACCACGCTCGATCTGACCCGCGGCCAGCGCCGTTCACTGCGCGACGGCCGCACGGGCATCGCCATCGCCTACGGGACCTGCCGGACGCAGGTCGGCCTGTGGCAGTGGCTCCAGAACATGAACCAGGAGGGTTCCCGATGACCACGCGCCCGATGACGGCCCGCCCGTCGACGCTCGCTCGCCCGGGCATCAACCGGACGCCGCTGATCGCTCTCGTGCTCAGCGTGGTCGCGCTCGCGGCCGGCGGCATCGCGATCGCCGTCGGGCTGATCGAGCGCGGCGCGCCCGAGCCCGCGGTCCCGGTCCTCAAGGGCCCGTTCGGCGTCAGCCAGGACATCCCGACGAGCTTCGGCGCGGTGGCCATCGACAACATCGAGAAGGTCAACGGCCTGACCGCGAAGTCGCTGTCGGGCATGACGCACGGCATCTCCAACTACGTGCCGCCGAACAAGGTCCAGGTGCAGGCCTCGGTCACGATGACCAACCTGCTCGGCCGCACCGTCGACTACTCGCCGACGCAGTTCCGGCTCCTGGTCGGCAAGGACCGCAAGCCCGTCAAGGAGCTCCGCGCGAGCTTCCGCGCCGGCACCCTGCAGCCCGACGCCAGCATCAGCGGACAGCTGAAGTTCGTCGCCCCCCGCAACGGCTCCAAGCTGTGGATCGAGTTCAGCGATCCGGCGCGCAGCAAGCCGATCCTCGTCGACCTGGGCAAGACCGGCGTGACGCCGGACAACGCCTTCGACGGCTTCCACAAGCAGCACTAGGCGTCTCCGGGGGGCTACGCCAGATATGACCGAGTTCCTGATCCGCGCGGTCTCGCGGTATCCGCTGCGGCGCCTCGCGCGCCCGTCGGCGGTGCTCGCGTTCGCGATCGTCCTGGCCTATGGCGGCGGCTTCTGGGAGACGCTGCTGCACCACGTCCAGGGCGCCCACGAGCGCAACGAGCCGTCGCTCGTCGCCCACTGGCTGCGCGACGCGACGCTCGCCCTGCCGCTCGTGTTCTGCGCGGTGTGGGTCGGCGTGCTCGTCGCGCGCCGGCTCATCGAGCGCCACGGCGTGGAGCGTTCGCCGGTCCTCGCCGGCGCGGTGCTCGCCGCCACCGTGGCCTGGATCGAGAGCACGGTCGTCGGCATGGCCAGCCCGATCCACAACGGGCTCTTCGGCGGCACCCACGGCGGCCCGGAGGTCTTCTACCTCGTGCACGCCGGCCGCGACGCGCTGCTGGCGCTGTCGGTCAACCTGCCGCTCGCCGGTGTCGTCGCCGCCGCGCTGCTGCGCACGCGTCCGTGGGCCGCGCCGCTCGTCGAGGCGTGGCGCAACCCGGCCACGCCGAGCCGGCGCTACGCCCTGCAGGGCGCGCTCGCGCTCGTCATCGTCGCGCCCGTCGCCCTCTTCGCGCAGTCCGGTGCCGAGCTGGCGACCGCCGGCGCGGGCCCGGGCACGCCGTGCCCGTCCAAGGCACCGCTGAAGACCTTCGACGTCCAGGCCATCGACGTCGACATCCCGCTCAACCGCTTCGGCGACCACGACCCGCAGGGCAAGATGTTCGTGCTCTCCAGCGAGGTCGCCGCCGTGCGCGCGGCCGAGAGCAGCCGCCACGTCTCGATCGGGCAGAAGGAGAACGACCCGATCCAGCCGCTGGTCATCCGCGCCAACCTGGGCGACTGCGTCCAGATCAAGTTCACCAACAACGCCTCGGGCGGCGACTACGGCGCCCACATCGACGGCCTCGCCTACGACATCGAGTCCTCGGGCGACGCCGTCGGCGAGAACCCGTCCTCGGCCGCCGGCCGCGGCGAGACGCGCACCTACCGCTACTGGGTGCCGCGCGACCCGCAGATGGAGGGCGCGCACTACCTGCGCCCCGGCCCCGGCAACCGCGCCCAGGTCGCGCACGGCCTGTTCGGCTCGCTGACCGTCGAGCCGGAGGGCTCCACCTATGTCGACATGACGACGGGCAAGCCGATCCAGTCGGGCTGGCAGGCCTCGATCGTCCCCGGCAACGGCCGCAAGGCGTTCCGCGAGTACAACCTCCTGCACCACGAGGTCGGCACCGAGAAGGAGGACATCCCGACGGCCGACGGCGGCAAGCTGCCGCGCGTCGATCCGCACACGGAGGCCTACCGTCCCGGCTCGCGGGCGATGAACTACCGCTCCGAGCCGTTCTTCCACCGCCTCGAGAAGCAGCCGAAGGGCGACTCGCACGGCTACAGCTCGTACGCGTTCGGCGATCCGGCGACGCCGATGCCGCGCTCGTACACCGGCGACCCGACGAAGATCCGCATCCTGCACGCCGGCAGCGAGGTCTTCCACGTCTACCACCTGCACGGCGGCTCGATCCGCTGGCGGCTGAACCCGCACTCCGACAAGAGCTACCGCTACGAGGACACGGGCCTGGACAAGTCGCCGAAGACCCAGGACGCAGCCTCCTCGCGGCTGGACTCGCAGTCCTTCGGCCCGGGTGAGTCCTACGACCTGGAGATCGAAGGCGGCGCGGGCGGCCTGCAGCAGGGCGCCGGCGAGTTCCTCTTCCATTGCCACATCGGCAAGCACTACATCGGCGGCATGTGGAGCTTCTGGCGCGTCTTCGACACGGCGCAGCCGGACCTCAAGCCGCTGCCCGATCGCGCCGCGCATCCGCAGTCGGTCGACTCGAGCGGCCTCATCGGCCGCACGATGCCCGACGGCACGACGCTGACGGCCGAGAACATCGACGACTGGATCCGCCCGCAGCTGCCGGCGCAGGGCGTTCCGCTCAACGGCGAGGACGGCTCGGTCTGGAACTGGCAGGTCGACAGCTCCGACCCCTCCAAGCCGGTCTACCTGGGCGAGCCCGAGGACAAGGGCCCATGGGCCGACCTGCCCGGCGCGGCCGACCGCGACAAGGTCGCCGGCCACCCGGGCCTGATGCCCGGCGACGAGATCGTCGGCGACCGGCCCGTGATCCGCTTCAACCCGACGAACGGGCGCCCGGCCTTCCCGCTCATGCGCCCGCACATCGGCAAGCGGCCGCCGTTCGCCCCCAACGGGCACTCCGGCGCGCCGTACCTGGGCGAGAACGCCGACCAGCCCAAGTCGGGCTCCGGCCCCGACCCGTGGGCCGGCCGCAAGGACGGCATCTGCCCGGCCAACGCGCCGGCGCGCAAGTTCAACCTCGTCGGCATCGAGGTCAACACGCCGGTCACGAAGACCGCCAAGGACACCGGCGGCAAGATCTTCGTGCTCGCGAAGAACAAGGCGGGCGTCCTCGGCGGCACGAAGCCGATCGAGCCGCTGGCCATCCGCGCGAACATCGGCGACTGCGTGGCCGTCACGCTCGTCAGCGAGATGAGCGACGCGAAGTCGTTCGCGAACTTCTCGAAGATCAACATGCACATCCACCACGTGCAGTTCGACACCCAGGCGTCGGACGGCGTGATCTCCGGCCTGTCCTACGAGCAGTCCGTCCGGCCCTACAAGATCGAGGACGTGCAGCTGTCGGCCGACGCCGCCGCCGGCTCGCGGACGCTCGAGCTGACCAACCCCGAGGCGACCCGGCCCGAGCGCATCGAGAAGCTGCGCCCCGGCGTCTGGATCGCCGTCGGCCAGGGCACCGAGGGCATCGAGGTGCACCAGATCGAGTCCGTCGAGGGCACGACCTTCACGCTGACGAAGCCGCTGGCCTCCGACCACGCGGCCGGCTCGTGGGCGGGCACCGAGTTCGCGCGCTCGCGCTGGTACCCGGACGTCCAGCTCGACAACGTCTTCTGGCACGACCACGTCGACGGCATCCACTCGTGGGGCCAGGGGCTCGTCGGCCAGCTCATCGTCGAGCCGCGCGGCTCGACCTACCACGACCCGAAGACGGGCGAGGAGGTCGACTCGGGCACCTACGTCGACATCCGCACGAGCAACCCGCTCGCGACCGGGCTGGTGAACGGCGCCTTCCGCGAGCTCGCCCTGTGGACGATCGACGACAACGCCATCACCGACTCGACGCTCAACCTGAGAGCCGAGCCATGGGCGGACCGGCTGGCCAAGAACGCCGACCCGTCGCTGCTCTTCAGCTCCTACACGCACGGAGACCCGGTGACGCCGCTGCCGCGCGCCTACGCCGGCGACCCGTTCGTGGTCCGGACGATCAACGTCGGCCCGGCGACCGACCAGCTGCACATCGACGGTCACCGCTTCTTCCTCGAGAACCGCTGGCGCGGCCCCGACGGGAAGGTCAAGGCGACGCCGACCGACACGCTGCACTACGGGGTCTCCGAGCGCTACACGGCGATCCTCGACGGCGGCGCGGGCGGCGAGAAGAAGCGCGCCGGCGACTACCTGTACATGAACGCCGCGGGCCGGCGCTTCCGCCAGGGCGCGTGGGGCATGCTCCGGGTGCTGCCGCGCCAGGTCTCCGACCTGCAGCCGCTGCCCGGCACGAGCGTGCCGACGGGCGGCGTCCAGCTGCCCGCGCCGACCGGCGGTCGCCCGCCGGCGACGACGACGGCCGGCGACCCGTGCCCGAGCAGCGCGCCCGAGCGGCTGATGAGCATCAGCGCGGTCGACGTGCCCGGTGGCATCGACGGCCGCAAGGCGGCCTTCGTGCCGAGCGCGATCGCGGCCGAGGTGCGCAGCGGCGCCCGGGATCCCGAGCCGCTCGTCGCGCACGTCGCGGCCGGCGACTGCGTGACCGTCGCGTTCCGCAACGAGCGGGCCACGGCGCGCGCCTCGCTCCACGTCTCCGAGCTGCAGAAGACGCTCGAGTCGGCGGGGGTGAACGTCGGCTTCAACTCGGAGCAGACGGTCGCGCCGGGCGGCCAGCGGACGTACCGCTACTACGCGGACGACCGCAAGATCGGCATCGCCCCGATCGCCGACATGGGGGGCAACGACAGCGGCACCGACGGGCTCTACGGCGCGATCAACGTCGCTCCGGCGGGCGCCACGTTCACCGATCCCGACAGCGGCGAGGACACCTCGTTCGGGGCGTCGGTCGACGTCCACGTGCCCGGCACGCAGGGCTACCGCGACTTCACCGCGATCATGGCCGACGACGATCCGATCATCGGCGGCAACTTCATGCCGTATCCGGAGGCGGTCAGCGGCCAGGCCCAGATCAACTACCGCAGCGAGCCGCGCGTCGACGACTCGGCCGCGTTCAGCTCGCGCGCCCACGGCGACCCGTCGACGCCGCTGTTCAAGGCGTACGCCGGCGACCCGACCAAGGTGCACTTCATGGTCGCGCCGGGCAGCGAGCAGGGGCACGTGTTCAACCTCGGCGGGCACCACTGGCGCTTCGATCCCGAGGTCGACCAGTCGCAGATGGTCATGAACCAGGGCGTCGGCGCCTGGGAGGGCTTCGACGCCGAGCTCGAGGGCGGCGCCGGCGGCCTGGCCCGCACGGTCGGCGACTTCTTCTACGGAGACATGCGCCGTCCGTTCATGGAGGCCGGTATGTGGGGGCTGATGCGCGTCATGTCCGACGAGTCGTGCCCGATCAAGCCGCTCGACGGTCTGAGCTGCAACGCGCAGGACTCGATCATCTTCGATCCGCCGGAGCTCCCCCGGCCGGGCGAGACCGAGCCGAACCGGTTCGAGGGCGGCGCCGGCCAGCCGGGCACGGCCCGGGCCGCGGTGGCCGCGGCGCGGACCACGAAGCTCGTCGGTCCGCGCGGCCTGCGCCTGCGCGGCCGGGTGACGCTGTCCGAGCTGGCCCGTCGCGGCCTGCGGCTCGAGCTGCTGGCGCCGGCCGACGCGCGGCTGCTCGACCTGCAGCTCATGCGGGTCCAGGGCAAGCGCCAGGTCCGCGCGCTGAGCGGCCGGGTGGTCCTGCGCAAGGGCGGGCCGATCGACCTGCGCTGGAAGCCCGGCAGCCGCTCCGTCTCGCGGCTGAAGAGCGGCTCGTACGTGCTGAGGGTCCGCGTCGGCCCCGATGCCAAGCGCCTGTCCGGCGCGAGCGCCCAGGCCAAGGTGCGCCTCACCGGCCGCCTGCCCGGGGCCGCGCAGACCGGGACTCGCCGGTAGTCACAGGGCTGGCCGTCCACGCCGTCTCGACACACGTTGCGGGATCCCGCATGCGCAACTACGCAGTTCTCTCATGCGGCGCGTGCGCGATCCCCGGAAGATCTCCGCAGGGGTGAATCGGCGCGGAGGGGGTCCGCGCGAGCACCCCGACGTGGACGGCTCCGGGGGGTAGTGGTCATCGCAAAGCTCAAGGACGGCGCGCGGCTCGGGGTGGCCGTGCTCACGGTGCTCGCGCTGCTGGTCGGCGCGGCGCCGGCGGCGGCACGCAGCCTCCAGGACTCGCTCGGTCAGGACATCCTCAACACGGAGTCCGCGACCACGACGTCGCAGCTCGCCGGCGGCCCGTTCGTGACCTCGACGCGCGCCGAGCCGAGCGGCGCCTTCTCGCCGTCCTTCGGCTCGACCGCGAGCCCCGAGGACGACCTCGCCACCGCGCTCGACGAGCTGTCGGCGGCCGAGGGGCAGGACGACCCGACGGTCGCCGCGAAGTCGGCGATCACCCGCGCGCTGGCGATCCTCGACGGCGGCGGCGCGCCCGCCGTCCCGGCCGATCGCGCCTACAGCGGCATGCCGCTCCTGAACTGGAACCTCGCCGACCGCGTCAAGGACGTCCATAACGGCGAGGACGGGGACGGCAACGTCGACGTGCGCGCCGTGCGCTTCGGCGACCACACGCTGCTCGACACGTGGCTGCTGCGCTTCGACGAGCCCGACGAGCCGTTCACCATCACCTGGCACGTGACCGAGCTGGGCACCAGCTTCGGCGGCCAGCTCGCGCCCGCGACGCTGCTCGCGGACGGCTCGACGCAGATCGGCCAGCACGCGCTGCTCAAGCCGCTGGCGCGCGCCGGCGTGACCACCGAGAACGCGGTCAGCCGCTTCCACCCGCTCGGCGCGCCCGAGGAGTCGCGGCTCACGACGCAGACGCTCAAGGTCAACATGCCGCCCGCGCGCTTCGTGCGCGCCGTCCTGGACCCGAACCTCAAGCCCGGCCACGAGACGTTCGCGCAGATCCTGCCTGCCGACGACGGCGCCCTGGACCGCGTCGCGATGGCCCAGCAGGCGCTCGGCGCCACGAAGGCCGAGGCGATCTCGCGGCTCGCCCCGCAGGCGCCCGAGACGCAGATCTACACCGAGCTCGGCGCCCTGCTCGGCGCCGAGGGCGAGCTCGTCGGCGACGCCGCGACCGCGGCCGCGAAGGGGACCGAGCTGCGCCCGCTCGTCGGCGCGATGCGCTCGCGCGACAGCCTGCCCGCCGGCGTCGCCGGCGATCCGGCCGCGGACGTCAGCGTCGTGCTCATGAACGACGAGGCCTACATCTCGCGCAAGTCGGTGCGCGTCGCCCGGGACGCGAGCCTGAAGATCTCGGTCACGAACCTCGACCGCTTCGACCACCGCTTCAAGGCCGTCGAGCTCAAGGACCGCGACCCGCGGCTCGGCGCCGACGACTGGGGCGCCTTCCGCTGGTCGGACCTCGACGGGTCGGTGACCGTGCCCGGCGACGGCGGCACGCAGACGGTCACGCTGACCCCGGCCAACGACGCCTTCACGCTGTGGCTCGGCGACCCCGACCTCGGCGACCAGACGGGCATGGCCCTGAAGCTCGACCGCGGCCCGCTCGTGCAGACGCTGAAGCTCGGCGAGGCCGGGTCGCTGCCGCTGCACCAGGCGCTCGACAGCGCCGGCCGCATCTGGGTGACGATGGAGGGCGCCGACGAGATCGTGCGCCTCGACCCCGACGGCGGCTCGCTGAGCGGCGCCGTTGTCGAGCGCTTCCCGCTGCCCCACGGCATCAAGGACCCCGAGCACCCGCCGGCCGCCGGCCAGACCGAGGCGCTGCTCGGCCCGTCCGACGTCGCCGTCGACGGCCAGGGGATCGTGTGGGCGACGCTGCTCACCGGCAACGCGATCGCGCGCATCGACCCGGCCGCGGTCGAGCACGGGACGACGAAGGGCATCAAGGTCCTCCCGCTCGAGGCGTGCGACCGCTTCTGCCGCAAGCCGCCGCCGCCCGTCGTGCCCGGCCCGCTGTCGCGTGAGCCGCTGCAGATGCGCGTCCACGAGGACGGCGCGGGGAACACCGTGATCTGGTTCACCGAGATGATGGCCGACCGCATCGGCGTCGTCCGCGTGGACTCCGAGGGCCGGAAGATGGACGAGACCCACTTCACCTGCGGCTGCACCATGCCGCTGGGCATCGCCCTCGGCGGCGACGGCGCGGTCTGGTTCAGCGAGGGCCAGGACAACCGCCTCGGCCGGCTCACGCTCGACACGACGCGTCCCTACGCGTCGTCGACGATCGACATCAAGCACTTCAACATCCCGAGCGGGATCGAGGAGTTCACGCCCGGCGTCCCCGAGTGCCGGGGCGCGGGGTGCGCCGTGCCCAACCCGGTGGTCACCTCGCTGCCGCACAGCGTCCAGATCGACCCGCGCGGGCGCGTGTGGTTCACCGAGGAGGCGACGGAGAAGCTCGGCTATCTCGACCCCGAGCAGGCCAAGCCGGGCACCACGGACGGCATGCACGAGGTCGACGGCCCGGTCAACGACTTCAAGCGCAGGCTCGCTCCCGCCGACATCGCCTTCGACCGCGCCGGCGCCGGCTACATCTCCGACGAATACGGTGACCAGGTCGCCTCGGCCGCGGTCGCCGAGAACGGCGCGATCCAGGGTCGAACGGCCTTCCGCCCGGCCGGCCGCAACAGCTTCACCGACGCGCCGATGGTCGACGACGCGGGCAACCTGTGGTTCATCGAGAGCGGGATCGACTCGATCACCCGCGTCTCGGGCGTGACCGCCGGCGTTCCGCGGCCCGCGCGCTCGCCGCTGCTGACCGCCGACACCTCGGGCGCGCGGCTGACGGCCGAGGGGCTGCGCGAGATGACCGCGGTCGACCTGCGCGTGCTGCGCGGCGCGACGGTCGTCGACCAGGCGAGCGATGTCGCGGTGAGCGGCGGCGGCTTCCAGGTGCCGCTGGCCATGAAGGCCGGCGACCGCGTCGAGATCACCCCGAAGGGCGACCATGCCCCGCGGCGCTTCTCCTTCCGCGTGGCCGACCTGCGCGCCTCGGTGGGCGACGACGGCAGCCTCGGCGGCGTCGCGCTGCTGGGCGGCGCGCCGCTGCCCGACCGCGTCTCGATCACCGTCGGCGCGACGACCGACTCCGCCCCGATCGGCGCCGAGCACGGCGACTTCTCGTGGGGCTCCGGGCTCAGCGCGGCGACGACGGGCGGGACGCTGTCCTGGACGGCCGGCAACGTCACGGCGCGCTTCCGCACCGTGAGCGACTTCGGCGCCGAGGGCGGCGATGTCACGCCGCCCCCGCCGAGCACCGGCGGTGGCGGGACGACCGCGCAGCCGTCGACCCCGGCCACCGGGTCGGGCGCGGCCAAGCCCGCGACCACGCCGGCGCAGAAGAAGCCCGCCAAGAGGGCGGTGAAGCCGGCGACGTGCGCAGCGCCGCGCTGGCTGACGCGCAGCGCCGGCCGCACGACGCTGCCGCTGCTCGGCCTGTCCGCGAGCCAGGCGAAGGCATGCCTCGGCGCACCGGGCCGCCGCGCCGGCGAGCGCTGGACGTGGCCCGGCAAGCTCGAGCTGCGCTTCACGCGCGGCCGCGTGAGCGCCTTCGTCCTGCAGCACGCGTCGATGAGCAGCACGCCGGATCGCGCCGGAGTGGGCGCGCCCGTCCCGGCCTTCCGACGCGCCCTGGGCCCGCTGGTCACCGACGGCGCGGGCGGCCGGCGCGGACTCGTGAAGCTCGGCACCTCGCGCTACGCCGAGGTGCGGCTGCGGGTCGGGCGCAACGGCCGCGTATCGCGGGTGACGGTCACACAGCGCACGCGTGCCGGGCTCGACCGCGTCTCGCGCTCGCTGCTGAAGAGGGCGGGATGAGCGCGACCGTCGCCGAGCGCGGCGCACCCGCCGTCCGCCTCCGGCGCGTCGTCGCGCTGGCGTGCGTGGCGCTCGCCGGCGTGGCGGGCTCGGCGCTGGCCTTCTCGGCGCTGTGGCCGGACGCGGGCGAGCCCGCGCCGCGCGCGCTGTCGCCCTCCGACGCCGCGGTCGCGGGCGCCGCCGTGCGCCGCGCCCAGGCGCTCGTCGACGTCACGCCGGCCCAGGTCGGCTACCGCCTGCGCGTCGAGGGCCCGCTGCCACGGCGTGCGCGGGCGCATCGACACCGGCGCGCGGACGATCACGCTGTTCGTCGCGCCGGGCAGCGCGGCCCACCGCGTCGCCCATGACCTCGCGCACGAGATCGGCCACGCCGTCGACGCGGGGCGCCTCAGCGCCGCACAGCGCGCCGCCTGGGTGCGCGCGCGCGGCGCCGCCGGGGCGGCGTGGTGGCCGAGCGGCGAGGGGTCGGACTACCGCAGCGGCGCGGGCGACTTCGCCGAGGTCTTCGCGCTGTGCCATGCCGCCAGCCCGGACTTCCGCAGCCGTCTCGCCATCCGTCCACAGGACGCCTGCGGTCTCCTGCCGAAGGATGCACGCACCGACAAGCTCGGGGGAGCAACCTGATGCGCCGCACGCCGATCCGCCTGCTCGCCGCCGCGGCGGCCGTCGTCCTCGCCGGGCTGGCCGTCGTCGGACTGTCCCGCGACGATCCGCCGAAGACCTTCTCGGACACGAGCCACGGCGAGGTCAAGCTGGCCAAGGGCGAGGAGCGCCGCGTGCTCAACGCCGCCCAGGCGGCGTCCTCCTCGACCGCGCCCGACGAGTTGGCCGCCGAGGGCCGCAAGCTGTTCCGCGACTCCGCGCGCTTCGAGGAGGGCGAGAGCTGCCAGGGCTGCCACGCCGAGGGCTCGTCGAACGCGAAGCTCGGCGTCATCACGCACGACCGGGACGCGACCGCGCAGTCCGGCCGCCCGGCACCGCCGACCGACTTCAACGGCCCGCGCGACGCGCCGTCGCTGTGGAACCTCCAGGACACCGCGCCCTACCAGTGGAACGGCGACGTGCAGACGCTCGAGGGCACCGTCCTGCGCGCCATCAAGGGCCACATCAAGACGTTCGTCAGCGGCGACTGCCGGGGCGCCGCCGCCGCGGAGGAGCCGTGCGCGAGCGAGACCGGGAAGCTGGCCGCCCAGCTCGTCGCCTACATCAAGACCCTGAGCCCGCCGACGACCGACTTCGACCAGGGCACGCTGTCGCCGGCCGCGCTGCGCGGCGAGGCCATCTTCCAGGGCAAGGGCGGCTGCATCGAGTGCCACGGCGGACCGTCGTTCACCGACAACGGGGTCCACAACACCGGCGTCCCGCAGGTCACGTTCGACAGCCCGTACGGCACGGGCAGCAAGAGGAGCGACGACCTGGGCGCGCCGGCGCCGCCGCTGCCCGCCGAGTGCAAGGTCCCGACGCCGCCCGAGGGCTGCGAGCCCGACGACCGGCAGACGGGCAAGGCGTTCATCAACACGCCCCAGCTGCGCGACGTCGCCGCGAGCGCGCCGTACATGCACAACGGCGCCTTCCCGACGCTGCGCGCCGTCGTCGACTTCTACAACTCGCCCAACTCGGCCGTCGGCCCGCTGAACCTCACCAACGGCGAGATCAACGACCTCGTCGCCTACCTCGAGTCGCTGTAGCGTCGTCGGCGTGACGGAGCGTCCGATCTCCATCGTGCCCGCCAACGCGGCGAGCTGCGAGGAGCTGCGCACGATCTTCGGCCACCGCGGCCCAGCGTCGAGGTGCCAGTGCCAGCGCTACAAGCTGCGGCCGCGGGAGGCGTTCGCGAGCTTCCCCGTCGAGGAACGGGCACACCGCCTGCGGCAGCAGACCGACTGCGGCCACCCGGAGGCGGATCGCACGAGCGGCCTCGTCGCGTACCTCGACGATCAGCCCGTCGGCTGGTGCGCGGTCGAACCGCGTCCCGCCTTCGAGGGACTCGTTCGCAACGCCCGCGTCCCGTGGGAGGGCCGCGAGGAGGACAGGGCCGACGAGGGCGTCTGGGCGGTGACCTGCCTGTTCACCCGGGCGGGCTTCCGCAGGCGCGGTGTCAGCCGCGCGCTCGCGCGCGCCGCGGTGGACTTCGCCCGCGAGCGTGGGGCCCGGGCCATCGAGGGCTATCCGATGATCACGAAGGACGTCATCGCGGAGGAGCTCCACGTCGGAATGGAGGGCGTCTTCGCGCGGGCCGGCTTCGCCGAGGTGAGCCGTCCCACCCTGCGCCGGGTCGTCATGCGCATCGACTTCTGACGGGCGCCGGGCCCCGGCTACTCCGGCAGGCGGAAGCTCAGGTCGGCGTCGACGTCGGCGATGTCCATCTGCGCCTTCTGCAGCTTGCCGGCGTAGTCCCAGTTCATCGACTGCCAGCGCGTGAACTGGTCGAGCACCCAGATGCCGGACTGGCGCGAGCCGTTGCCCGAGCGCCCGTTGCCGCCGAACGGCAGGTGCGCCTCGGCGCCGCTCGTCGAGTTGTTGACGCTGACCATGCCCGCGCTGATCTGCTCGCGGAAGCGGAAGGCATGCGTCGGGCTCGTGGTGTAGATCGCGCTGCTCAGCCCGTAGCCGTGGCCGTTGGCCAGCGCGATCGCCTCCTCCCAGTCGCGGAAGCGCGCCACGCCGGCGATCGGGCCGAAGGTCTCCGTGTTCGCGATCTCGTCGTCGGCGCGCACCCCGGCGACGATCGTCGGATGGCAGAACAGGCCGCGCTCGGGGTCCTCGCCGACGAAGCCGGCTCGCGGGTTGGCCGCGGTGATGCGCCCCGTGCCGGTCGAGCCGTGCAGCGCGTGGTGGTCGCGCACGAGGGCGAGCGCGTCCTCCTCGAAGCGCTTGAGGAAGCGCTCGCTGATCATCGGTCCGTAGAGGACGTCACGCGTGGGGTCGCCGACCGCCGCGTCCTCGACGGCGCGCGCGAAGCGGGCCAGGAACTCGTCGTGGACGCGCTCGTGGACGATCACGGTGCCCAGCGACGTGCAGCGCTGGCCGGCCGTGCCGAAGCCGCTGAACAGCGCGCCCTCGACCGCGAGGTCGAGGTCGGCGTCGTCCATGACGACGAGCGGGTTCTTGCCGCCGAGCTCGAGGCACGGCGACTGCAGGTGGCGCCCGCACAGCTCGCCGATCCGGGAGCCGACCGCGCTCGAGCCGGTGAAGCCGACCTTGTCGACGAGGCCGCGGTCGAGCGCCTGCTCGAGGCCGGAGAAGGTCTGCGGGCCGTCGGCGAGGACGAGGTTGAAGACGCCCTCGGGCACGCCGCCATGCAGGAACAGCTCGGCGAGCGCCTCGCCGATGGCCGGCGCGTACTCGGCGGGCTTCCAGACGACGGCGTTGCCGCACAGCAGCGCGGGCACGAGGTACCAGGACGGCACGGCGACCGGGAAGTTGCCGGCCGTGATGATCGCGCCGACGCCGACGGGAACCCGGAAGGTGAAGAGCTGCTTGTCGGGCATCTCGCTCGGCACGGTCTGGCCGTACAGGCGGCGCCCCTCGCCGAGGAAGAAGTTGCAGGTGTCGACGATCTCCTGGACCTCGCCCAGCGACTCGGGATAGGGCTTGCCGATCTCGCGCGTGACGAGGCGGGCGAGCGCCTCCGCGTTGTCCTCGACGAGGCGCCCGATCTGCTGGATGGCGCGGCCGCGGATCGGCGCCGGCGTCGCCGCCCACGCCGGCTGTGCGGCGCGCGCCGCCTCGCACGCGGCGACGAACGTCGAGGCGTCGCCGAGGCGCACCTCGGCCACGGCCTCACCCAGGTCGGCGGGGTTGACCGACCGCGCGGTGCCGCCCGGGGCGTCCTCGACGGGGCGGCCGCCGACGATCGAGGAGATGGTGCGGGTGGAGGGCGCGGTCGTGGACATGGCGCCACGGTAGCGCCTCGGCCATGGGGTAACGTCGGCCGCCGTGGAGCGGTCGGTCGTGGTCGTCGGTGCGGGCGTGTTCGGGGCTGCGTTGGCACGTCACTGCGCGCTCGAGGGCTGGCGGGTGACGCTCGTCGAGGCGGTCGCGCCGGGGCACGCGCGCGCGGGTTCGGGAGACGAGTCGCGCCTGATCCGCTGCGGCCACGGCAAGGACGAGTGGCACGCGCGCTCGGCGCGCCGCGCGTGGGAGCTGTGGGCGCAGATCGACCCGGCGCTGCGCGTCGACGCGGGGCTGCTCTGGCTCGCGCGCCGCGATGCCGGCTGGGAGGCCGACAGCGAGCGCACCCTGCGCGCCCTCGGGATCCCGTGCGAGCGCGTCGATCCGGCCGAGTGGTTCCCGAGCTACGGCTGCACCGAGGCCGGCTGGGCGCTGTACGAGCCCGAGGCCGGCGTGCTGCGCGCGCGTCGGGCCGTGGAGGTGCTGGCGGAGCAGGCCGTCGATGCGGGCGCCGAGCTCGTGCTCGCCCGGGCGCGGCCCGACGGCGCCGCCGCGGTGCTCGACGACGGCCGGCGCCTTGAGGCGGACCGCGTCGTGTGGGCGTGCGGCGCGTGGCTCGGCGAGCTGTTCGGCGACGTGCTGACGCTGCGCATCACCCAGCAGGACGTCTTCTACTTCGGCGCCGGGGCGGCGTGGCGCACGCCCGGCGCGCCCGCCTGGGTGGACTACGACGCCGCCGCCTACGGGCACGGCGACCTCGACGGGCGCGGGGTGAAGGTGTGCTCGGACGTCGAGGGCCCGCCGTTCGACGCCGAGCGCGGCGAGCGCGTGGCGCGGCCCGAGCACGAGCGCCGCGCGCGCGAGCTGCTGGCGAGCCACTTTCCGGACCTGGCCCGGGCACCGCTCGTCGGCGCGCGCACGTGCCAGTACGAGCTGACGGCCGACACCCACTTCGTGATCGCGCCGCACCCCGAGCACGACGGACGCGTGTGGCTGCTCGGCGGCGGCTCCGGCCACGGCTTCAAGCACGGGCCGGCGCTGGCCGAGGTGGTCGAGCGCTGGATCGCCGGCGCCGAGGCGCCCGACCCCCGCTTCGCGCTCGGCGAGCGGACGTCGAGCGCGGCGCTGAGGACGGCGGGCGCCCGCGCCGGGGCCTGACCCCGGCGCGGGTTTGACGCCCGTTACTGCGCGGGGTGCGAGGCGGACGCGCGCTGCCAGAGCGCGCTCCAGGCGCCGAGGCGCGCGCGGGCGCGATCGCGCTGGCTGTGGCGGTCGCCGCGGAGACGGCGCGCGCGGACGTCGAGCAGGCCGACGAGCTCGCGCGAGGGGTAGAACGGGTCGGCCACGTAGCTGCGGTCGAGGATCCGCATCGCGGCGCGCGGCACGCCGTCGACCTCGGCGATGAGGACGTCGCCGCTCGGCAGCGGCCCCGCGTCGAGCTGCGCGAGCCGGCTCAGCGCGCCGTGGTCGTCCTCGTGGGCGGGGCGGATGGTGATGGAGGCGTTGGGCGTGGCGGTCATGTCGGGCTCCCTTTGCGGCGGTTGCACAGTTCATGGTGCCAGCGGGGAGCCATCAGCACAAACGATCATCTGTGCTTGCAGGCATCAGGTGCGCTTATGCGCACACGGGAGTTGCATCGCGCCAGGAAGCGGGCGTAGCGTCGGCCCACACGTCCACAGGAGGGCCGCATGGCCGACAACCTCTCTCACCTCCGGGCCGCCGTCGACGCATGGAACGCCCACGACCTCGAGCGCTACGTCGCGTCGTACACGCCGGATGCTGCGTTGCACGGCTTTCCGCCGCCGATCACGGACCCCGCCTCGCTCGGCGAGTTCTTCGCCGGCATGTGGGCGGCGGTCCCGGACGCGCACGTCGAGCTCGACGACGCCTTCGGCGACGGGGGCGACCAGGTCGCCTCACGCCTCACCATGACAGGCACGCAGTCGGGCATGCTCATGGGCGTCCCAGCCTCGAACCGCGCGTTCGAGTTCGGGGTGATGAGCATCTTCCGCTTCGACGACGAGGGCCGCATCGCCGAGCGCTGGAACGTCGCCGACTTCCTTACGATGCTGCAGCAGATCGGCGCCGTGCCCGCTCCCGCGCCCGCCTGACGGCCCAGCGGGGGGTGTTTGTCGCCAAGCGGGGGGCAGCCGCCGCCGGACGGCGGGGGCTGCGCGTGGGCGTAGCTTCCTCGGGTGCTTGCGCGTGGCCGGCTGGTCGTGCTGCTCCTCGTCGTGGCCGCCGGATGCGGGGGCGATGGCGACGAGGGTGGCGGCGGCCTGACCACAACCGGTACCACCCCCGGGTCCGGCGCCGAGGTCGACGGCAGCCTGGGCGACGCGACCTACGCCGAGGAGGGCCAGGAAGAGGCGGTGATCGCCGGCCCGGCGCCGCTCGCCCCCAAAGCCGAGCAGGAGGGCAGGGGAGGGCTTCCTCGCTGCACCGACGACACGCTCCAGATCACGGCGGCGACGCGCGCCCGCGCGGAGGCGGCAACCATTTGCCTCGTCAACAAGGTGCGCCGGCGGTCCGGGCGGCGGTCGCTCAAGAAGAGCAGCGAGCTCTACCAGGCGGCCCAGGCGCACGCCGACGACATGGTGCAGGACCAGTACTTCGCTCACGTGTCGAAGGCAGGCACGACGGTCACCGACCGCGTCAAGCCCACGGGCTACCTGAGCGGCGGGACCTGGAAGATCGGGGAGAACCTGGCGTGGGGCAGCGGGCCGATGTCGACACCGACCGCGATCGTGCACTCGTGGCTCGACTCCCCCGGCCACCGCCAGAACCTGATGCGGCGCAGCTACCGAGAGGCGGGGCTGGCCATTGCGGTCGGCGCGCCGCAGGCCACGCCGGTCGAGGCGGGGACGTATGGCCACGTCTTCGGGGTCCGCCGCTAGCAGCGCGATCGTCGGGTACCGCGACGTCCCGCCTTTCCCTCAGGTGGTGCCCGGCTCCCGCGCAGCTCGGCGGCGTTCGACGAGGATGACGAGCTGGAGGGCGAGGCCGACGGCGTCCTGAGGTCGGTATTCGGTGGTCGACGAGCACGGCGACCGAGGCGAGCACCGCGGTCATCAGCGCGACCACCGCTGCCGGAACGGCGCCAAGCGTGGCGACGAGAATGGCGATTGCCGATTCGGGCGATTTGCAGTTAAGTGGTCTGCTGCGGTAGTGTTCGGCCGGCCGTCGGATTCCCATGGCCCATGGAAGGGATTGCCGTGCCCGCTCGCGCCGCCGTGATCGCTCTACTGACCGTCGTAGGGCTCGGCGCCTCACCGGCGGCTGCACAGAGCGACGTGTCGACCTCCGATGCCTCCGGCGGACCGGCGTCGACCGCGAGCGCGCGACGCGCCGTGGTCATCGGGACGTACGCGGTCCTGCCGACCGGGCGAGTACACGTGTCGCTCGCAAGCCACGCCGCCCGCGTGAAGCTGATCTACCGGAACAGCGACGGGAGGTCGCGCTCGAGGGTCGTCCGGATCCGCAACGGGAAGGCGGCGGCCACCCTCGCGAGCGGCTCGAGAAATCTCAAGGCGCGCGCGCTCGCCACGTCGCGGCTGCGCGCATCACGCAGGGTCCGGTTGCATCGGAACCCCATGCTGCAGGACGTGGACGGGAACGGGATCCGCGAGTCCCACTACGACCTGGACACGGACGGCAGCTACGAGACCGTCCTGTTCGACGACAACAGCAACGGCAGGTTCGAGATGGTGTTCTTCGACACGAGCGCCGGCTCCGCGCTGTTCAGGGACCAGAATGAGGACGGCTACTTCGAACTGACGGCGCTGGACGCCGACCGGAACAGCCAGGTCGAGCGGCTCTTCTACGACGGTGACGGTGACGGGTACGCCGAGCTCGAGTGCCTCGACTCCATCGGCCCCGACGGCCTCGCCGATACGTGGGTCGACACCCGCGTGACGTCGCGCAATGCGCAGGACCGCGCGGCCAACGACCTGATGGTCCAGAACATCGTCGCGCTCAACCAGCTGCGTCAGCTGGACCCCTGGTCCACGGGCTATATCCCGTACGACCCGGCTCCCTCGCTGCTGCGCTGACGGGCGCCCGTCAGCCCCCCGGTTGGATCGAACCAGCGACCTGCGGTTCGAAGTGGACCGCCGCTCCTCACGCCTGAAGGGAGCGGCGAGGGCACGCCTCCCGGCGCGGGAAGGGCCCGGGGTCGCGACGTTCAGGGTCCTGCGCTCCGTCGGACGGGCCCCTTACGCTCCCGCCGTGCGTCTCATCGTCGCCCGCTGCGAGGTCCGCTACTCCGGCCGCCTGCAGGCCGTGCTGCCGGAGGCCCTGCGGCTGCTCATGATCAAGTCCGACGGCTCGGTGATGGTCCACGCCGACACGGGCGGCTACAAGCCGCAGAACTGGATGACGCCGCCGACGGTCATCGAGGAGTCGGCCGACGCGATCGTCGTGCGCAAGCGCGCCGGGTCGACCGAGGACCGCCTCGACATCCGCATCGCCGAGGTGATCTCCGACGTCACGCACGACATGGGCGAGGCCGCCGCGCTCGAGAAGGACGGCGTCGAGGCCGACCTCCAGGAAGCGCTCGCCGCGGCGCCGGAGTGCTGCGGCGAGGGCTTCCGGCTCGTGCGCCGCGAGTGGCCGACGGACATCGGCCCGGTCGACCTCATGTGCCGCGACGACGCCGACGGCTGGATCGCCGTCGAGATCAAGCGCGTCGCGACGATCGACGCCGTCGAGCAGCTGACGCGCTACCTCGAGCGCATCCGGCTGGACCCGGCGATGGAGGGCTGCCGTGGCGCGCTCGCCGCCCAGGTCATCAAGCCCCAGGCGCGCGTGCTCGCGCAGGCGCGCGGGATCGCGTGCGTCGAGGTCGATCTCGCCGTGCTGCGCGGCGAGCGCGAGCCCGATCTCACCCTGTTCGCGGCGTAGCCCCGGCGGTCGCGGGCAGCCGCATCGCCGGGATCTCGCCGGCGCTGCGCGGCGCGCCGCAGATCTGGCCGGCCGGGCAGTCCTCGGCGTGCAGCTCACGGCGCGGGTTGACGATCCCGACCAGGCCGATGACGCCGGCGCTCGCCAGCAGCGCACCGGAGATGCCCATGGCGAGGTGGAACGCGCTCTCCGAAGCCCGCTCGGTCGCCTCGCGCACCAGAGTGCGCTCGGCCGGCGGGAGCTGCGGCGGGTCCACCCGCACGAGCGTGCGCGCGCGCGCCGCGGACACGATCTCCACGGCCCGCGGGCTCAACTGCCGGCCGGCCAACTCGCCGTCGAGCGCCGAGCCGAACTGCGCGGCCACCACCGCCCCGAGGGCGGCGACGCCGATGAGCCCGCCGACGCGCGCGATCGCGTTGTTGATGCCCGAGGCGATGCCGGCGTTCTCCTCGTCGGCGTCGGCGAGCACGGTCGCGGTCAGCGGCGCCACCGTCATCGCCAGTCCGACCGAGAACACGACCGCCGCCGGCAGCAGCTCGGTCAGGTAGTCGGCGTCGGCATCGAGACGCAGCATGAGGAGCATGCCCGCCGCGCTGACGATCGGGCCCAGGCCCATGAACACCCGCGGCCCGATGCGGTCGGCGAGCCGCCCGGCGTAGCGCGAGAGCGAGAACATCACCACGGTCAAGGGCAGCAACGCGAGCCCCGCCTCGAGCGCGTCGTAGCCCGCGACCTGCTGCAGGAAGAGCACGAGGAAGAACGTCAGCACCGAGAGCCCGGAGTACATCAGCAGCGTCTCGGCGTTGCCGACGCTGAAGTTGCGGCGCCGGAAGAGCCCGAGCGGGAGCATCGGGTGCGAGGCGCGCGCCTCGTAGAGCAGGAAGGCCGTGAACAGCACGAGGCCGCCGACGAGCGGCATCCAGACGCCGATCGCGGTCGAGCCGAGCTCGGGCTGGCGGATGAGCGCGTAGGTCGGCCCGGCCAGGCCGAGCGCGCACAGCAGCGCGCCGACGACGTCGACGTGGCGGCGCTCGCCGCCGACGCGCCCGGCGGGCACGGCGATCGCGATGAGCACGAGCGTCGCCGCCACGAACGGCACGTTGAGCGCGAAGATCCAGCGCCACGAGACGACGTCGACGATCTGGCCGCCGGCCAGCGGCCCGACGACCGCGGCGATCCCCGTCCACGCCGTCCAGCTGCCGATCGCCGCGCCGCGCTCGGCGGGCGGGAACACCGACACGATGACCGCCAACGCGCTCGGCGTCAGCAGCGCGCCGAAGACGCCCTGCAGCACGCGCCCGGCGATGAGCACCTCGATGGTCGGGGCCAACGCGCAGAGGAGCGATACCGCGCCGAAACCCCCCACGCCGATCGCGAAGACGCGGCGCTCGCCGAATACGTCGGCCAGCGACCCGCCGATCAGGATCAGCGCGCTGAGCGACAGCAGGTAGGCGTTGACCACCCATTGCTGGCCGGCCAGCCCGCCGCCGAGATCCTGTTCGATCGCGGGAAGCGCGACGTTGATCACCGTCGAGTCCAGGAGCACCACGAAGGACCCGCTGATCGCGGCGAGCAGGGCGAGGCGCTTGCGTCTGTCGTCGGTGAGCTGCGTTCCCCGAACGCTACAGACCGGCCGCGAACGCCCTGAGCGCCGCAGGGTCGCGCAGCGGCGGGCCATGGCCGAAGAGCACGAGCGCCGGCTCGAGCGCGGCCAGCCGGCGCGCCGACTCGCGGTTGCGCGCCGGGTCCGCGGTCAGCACCCGGAAGGGCTCGCGCAGCCCGGGCCGCAGGCGCGGCAGCGTGAAGTTGAAGAACACGTCGCCGCAGACCAGCGTGCGGTCGGCCTCGCGCCAGAACGCGACGTGGCCGGCGCTGTGGCCGGGGACGTCGAGCACGGTGAAGCCGTGACCGATGTCGTCGCCCTCGGACAGGCGGCGCGCGACGGGCACGGGCGTCCAGCCGCTCGCCCGCTCGAGCAGGGGTCGCGCCCACGTGTCCGCGGCGCGCGCGTGGCCGGCCTCGACGTCGGGCGCGTCGGTGGCCCCCGCCCACACCGGCACGCCCAGGCGCTCGGCGACAACGCCCAGGCCTCCGGCATGATCCGGATGGGCGTGCGTCAGCGCGGCGGCTGCGGGCCGGCGCCCGTCGAGCATGTCGGGGATCTTGCGCCCGGCCCGGTCGGTCCCGGCGTCGACGAGCACGTCGCCCAGCAGATACGTGTTGAGCAGCCCGCGGCGGGCGAGCGGGAGGGTGAAGACGTCCTCGGCCTCGCGTCGCATGGCCGCGCACCCTAACCAACGCGCGACGCGCCCCTACGTGAGCTCGACGGGGATGCGCCGGCTGCGCTCGCCGAGGACGGAGTGCGACGTCGCGGTCGCGCGGTACAGGCGGAAGTCCGCGGGCTCGAGCACGTCGGACGGCGCCCACGCCTCGGAGCCCTGCGCGACGGAGCGCCGCGAGAAGGTCGCGATGGCCCGCTCCATCTCGGCGCCGCCGAGCTGCTCGGCCCGGGCGGCCATGTAGGCCGCCCGGGCGCCGCCGATCGGCACGCTCGAGTCGAACACGACGATCGCCACGTCGGGCCGCGCGGCGATGTTGCGCGAGTGGCGGGACTCCGGCAGCGAGACCCAGATGAACTCGCGGTAGGCCTCGTGCGCGAACCACACCGGCGAGGACCACGGCGTGCCGCCCTCGTCGGCGGTGCCGAGCACCATGTAGGCGTTGGCGTCGATCACCGCGCGCAGCTCCTCGGCCGGCGTCATCCCGTCAGGCCTGCTCGCCGATCTGCGGGCCGACCCGCGTGACCTCGGGGATCGGGCCGAGCGCCCACTCGGGCGGCTCGGTGCCCGCCTGCTTGGCCGCCATCCGCGCGAAGTAGCGCTCGAAGCCGGCCGGCGTGCACACGAGCACGTAGCGCGCGGCGGCGCCGCTGCGGTTGGCCAGCGTGTGCGCGACGTTGCGCGGTGCGAAGGCGATCTCGCCCGGCCCGCGCGTGATGAGCTCGTCCTCGACCTGGAACGTGATCTCGCCGTCCATGACGTAGAACGTCTCGTCGAAGTCGTGCGTGTGCAGGTGCGGGCCCTTCATGCCCGCCGGCAGGACGTTCTCGACGATCGAGACGGCGCCGTCGGTCTCCTCGCTGCGCAGCAGGACGTGGGTGCGGATGTCGGTGGTGCTCATGGCTCTCTCCTTCACATGTATCGGTGGAACTAGGCGGTGGCGGGGCGCCCGCGCAGCGGGACCTCGGTGAGCGTCAGCGCGACGATCACGGCGAGGGCGGCGACCGGTGTGGCAACCAGGAACACGGTGTGCAGCGCGTGCGCGACGGCCTCGCCGATGCCGTGCTGGACGGCGGCGGGCATCGAGGACAGCGTCTCGGGGCTCGCCTGCAGGCTGTCGGCGTTCACGCCGCGCGCGCCCGCGGGCACCTCGCGCGGCAGCCACACGTCGAGGCGGGCCGCGAAGATCGCGCCGAACACGGCCACGCCGACCGACCCGCCGAGCGATCGGAAGAGGTTGGCCGAGGCGGTCGCGATGCCGAGGTCGCGCCGGTCGACGGCGTTCTGGATCGCGAGCGTCAGGACCTGGGAGACCATCCCGAAGCCGACGCCGAAGACGACGAGCAGCAGCGAGGCCTCGAGCTGGGAGGTCGACGCGCTCATCTGCGAGAGCAGGGCCAGGCCGACGGTCATCAGCGCCAGGCCGGTGACCGGGAAGACCTTGTAGCGCCCGGTGCGCGTGATCAGGCGGCCGGACAGCGCGGTGCTCAGCGTCCCCGCGAGCAGCAGCGGCAGCAGCAGCAGGCCGGACTCGGTCGCGTCGGCGCCCGTGACCACCTGCAGGAAGAGCGGCATGAAGACGATCGCCGCGAAGAATGCCAGTGTCGTCAGGAACAGGACGGCGCAGACGACGACGTACACCGGCTCGGTGAACAGGCGCAGCGGCATGATCGGCTCGGCGGCGCGCTTCTCCTGGACGACGAACGCGGCGAGCAGTGCGACGCCGGCGGCGCCGAGGCCGAGGATCTCGGCCGAGTCCCACGCGTACTGGCGCCCGCCCCACGTGGTGACGAGCAGGATGCTGGTCAGCGCGCCGGCGAGCAGCGCGGCGCCGGCGACGTCGATGCGCACCTTCGAGCGCTCGAACGGGATGTGCAGCGACGTGACGATCAGGCCCAGCGCGGCGGCGCCGATCGGCAGGTTGACGTAGAAGACCCAGCGCCACGACAGGTGGTCGGCGAAGACGCCGCCGAGCAGCGGTCCCGCGACGCTGGCCACGACGAAGACCATCTGGATGTAGCCCTGGTAGCGGCCGCGCTCGCGCGGCGAGACGATATCGCCGACGATCGCCATGGCCAGGGTCATGAGGCCCCCGGCGCCCGTGCCCTGCAGCGCGCGGAAGGAGATGAGCTGGCCGAGGCTGCCGGCCGCGCCGCTCAGCGCCGAGCCGGTGAGGAAGACGAGGATCGCCGCGATGAACAACGTCTTGCGGCCGAGGAGGTCGCTGGCTCGACCCCACAACGGCATCGTGACCGTCGCGCCGAGCAGGTAGGCGGTGACGACCCACGACAGCTGGTCGATGCCGCCGAGGTCGCCGACGATCGTGGGCAGCGCGGTCGCGACGATGGTCTGGTCGAGGGAGGCGAGGAGCATCGCGAGCAGCAGGCCCGCGAAGGTCATGACGAGCTCGCGGCGGCTCAGGGCGGCCGGCGGCTCGGGAGCGGTGGGGTGGGCGGTGGACGGGCTCATGGCAAAGAGTGTAGTAACCCAAAACTTCTGTACCAACGATTGTTGGAGTCACTGTAAGATTCCTGACCTCGGTTGACGGGACGCCGTCGCGGCCGGGGTGGCCGGTAGGGTCGCGTCGGCCCGCGCTCACCCGACGTCCAGGACCACGATGCCCGCCATTCCCGCCACCGCCGCTCTGCCCCGGCACGCCGTCCTCGCCGACGCGATCCCCGGCGCCCGCGTGCGCGACGCCACGCTCGTCCTCGGCGGCGCGCTCTTCACCGCGCTGCTCGCGCAGGTCGCCTTCAACATCCCGCCCTCGCCCGTCCCCGTGACGGGCCAGACGCTCGCGGTCGGCCTCGTGGGCGCGACGCTCGGCGCGCGCCGCGGCGCCGCCGCGCTCGCGCTCTACGCCGTGCTCGGCCTCTTCCTGCCCTTCTACGCGGAGGGCGCGAGCGGCCCGAGCGTGATCTGGGGCGCCAGCGGCGGCTACATCATCGGCTTCATCGTCGCCGCCGCGGCGATCGGCTGGCTCGCCGAGCGCGGCGCCGACCGGCGCGTCGTCGCCGCCTTCCTGGCCTTCGTCCTCGGTCAGCTGATCATCTTCGCCTTCGGGCTCGCGGGGCTGAAGATCGCCGTCGGGGAGACGTGGTCGTGGACCGTCCACAACGGCTTCTCGATCTTCATCGCCGGCGGGATCATCAAGGCGATCATCGGCGCCCTCGTGCTGCCGTCGGCGTGGCGGCTCGTGCGCCGCCTCGACCGCGACTGACCGCCTCCGCTACTCGCCCGTCAGCGTCGCCGTCAGCTCACGGGCGCCGCCGTGGTCACGGTGCTCGCAGAGGTAGATGCCCTGCCAGGTCCCGAGCGCCAGGCGCCCGTCGCTGACCGGCAGCGACAGCGACGGCCCGAGCAGCGAGGCCTTGATGTGGGCGGGCATGTCGTCCGGGCCCTCGAGCGTGTGCGTCCACGCGTCGAGGTCCTCGGGCACGGCGCGGTCGTACCACGTCTCGAAGTCGCGGCGCACGTCGGGCGAGGCGTTCTCGTTGAGCGTCAGCGACGCGGAGGTGTGGCGGATGAAGAGGTGGCACAGGCCGACGCGCAGCGCGCCCAGCTCGGGGAGCGCGTCGACGACCTCGCGGGTCACGAGATGGAAGCCGCGCGGGCGGGCGCGGAGGGTCAGGTCACGCTGCAGCCACATCGTCGGGCAATCGTGCCACGCGCATGTCGACGCGGTCGCCGCGGAATGGGACGCCTTCGCGCTCGAGCAGCGCGCGCTGGCGCTCGCCCTTGGCCAGCGAGCCGTCGGCGCGCACGACGCGGTGCCAGGGCACCGACGCGTCCGAGCAGCGGTGCAGGACGGTGCCGGCGAAGCGCGGCGCGCCGGGCGAGACGTCGCCGTAGCTGCGCACGAAGCCCTCGGGGATCGCGCGGATGCGCCGCAGGACTGCGTCCTCGCCCGTCATCGCGGCCACGACGATACGCTGCCCGCCGTGCGCCGGGGCACCTACTCGATCGTCGCGCGCGACCCGGCGACGGGCGAGCTCGGCGCGGCGGTCCACTCGCACTGGTTCGGCGTCGGCGCGATCGTCCCATGGGTCCGCGCCGGGGTCGGCGCGGTCGTCACGCAGTCGATCGCCGAGCCCTCCTACGGCCCGGGGCTGCTCGGCCACCTCGCCGCCGGCGCGGGCGCCGCCGAGGCGCTGCGCGGCCTGCTCGCCGGTGACGAGCACGCGCGCTTCCGCCAGGTCGCGGTCGTCGACGCCGCGGGCGGCGTGGCCGTCCACACGGGCGAGCGCTGCATCGACTTCGCCGGCCACGAGTCCGGCCCGTCGTTCAGCGCGCAGGCGAACATGATGGCCGGGCCCGAGGTCTGGCCGGCGATGGCCCGCGCCTTCGTCGCCGCCGAGGGGCGCCCGTTCGCGCGGCGCCTGCTCGCCGCCCTGCAGGCCGCCGAGGCGGCGGGCGGCGACGTGCGCGGCCGCCAGTCGGCGGCGCTCCTGGTCGCGCCCGCGGCGGGCGAGGCGTGGCAGCTGACCACCGACCTGCGCGTCGACGACGACCCCGAGCCGATCGCCGAGCTGGGGCGCCTGCTCGACCTCTCCGAGGCCTACACGCTGGCCACCCGCGGCGACGATCTCGTCGCCCACGGCCGCCATGACGAGGCGGCCGAGTGCTACACGCGCGCCTCGGTGCTGGCGCCCGACAACCACGAGCTGCTCTTCTGGGCCGGCCTCGCCGCCGCCCAGGCCGGCGACATGGACACGGGCGTCGCCCGCGTGCGCGAGGCGATCGCGTTGCAGCCCGGCTGGCGCGACCTCCTCGGCCGCCTGCAGAGCGACATCGCGCCGAGCGCGGCCGCGGTGCTCGCCGTGATCGACCGCTAGCGCGAGCCCGGCATCTTCGCCGGATACAGCGAGACCGGGATCTGGCGGTCCAGCGCGGTGCGCAGGATGCGGTTCTGCTCGGCGGTGTGGGCGGCCGGGTAGCCCTCGCCCGGCGAGGCGCGCTCGGGGCGCCCGATGTAGCCGAAGTGCAGGTGGTGGGGGAGGATCTGCATGAGGCGCGGGGACATGTGCGCGCGGGCGCCCATGTTGCGCGGCTCCTCCTGGACCCAGACGACCTCGCTGAGGTTCGGGTAGGTCTCGATGAGCTCGCGCAGCTGCGATTCCGGGAACGGATAGAGCAGCTCGACGCGGCCGACGGCGATCTCCTCGTTGTCCGCGCGCGACGGATGGCCGATCAGGTCGTAGTAGATCTTGCCCGTGCAGAGGATCAGCCGCTTGACCATCTCCGCGGGCACGCGCGGCTCGCCGAGCACGGGGAAGAAGCGCGTCTCGGAGAGGTGCTGGATGCGGTTGGTGGCCTGCGGCAGGCGCAGCAGCGACTTCGGGGTCATGATGACCAGCGGGCGCTGCTTGGCGACCTTGGCCTGGCGGCGCAGCAGGTGGAAGTACTGGGCCGGCGTGGTCAGGTTGGCCACGCGCAGGTTGCCCTCGGCGGCGAGCGTGAGGAAGCGTTCGAGGCGGGCCGAGGAGTGCTCCGGGCCCGAGCCCTCGTAGCCGTGCGGGAGCAGCAGCGTCAGGCGCGAGGTCTGGCCCCACTTGGCCAGGCCGGAGGCGATGAACTGGTCGACGATGACCTGGGCGCCGTTGACGAAGTCGCCGAACTGGGCCTCCCAGAGCACGAGCGTCTCCGGCGCCTCCTGCGAGTAGCCGTACTCGAAGCCCATGCACGCGACCTCGCTGAGCGGCGAGTTGTGCAGCTCGAAGGCGGCCTGCGCGTCGGTCAGGTTCTGGATCGGCGACAGCGTGTGGCCCGTCTTGGCGTCGTGCAGGACGAGGTGGCGCTGGGAGAACGTGCCGCGCTCGACGTCCTGGCCGGTGAGCCGGACCGGGACGCCCTCGGTGAGCAGCGAGGCGAACGCGAGCTGCTCGGCGTGCGCCCAGTCGATCCCACCGTCGGCGCCGAGCGCATCGCGGCGGCGCTGGAGCTGGCGGTCGAGCTTGGGGTGGATGGTGAACCCGTCGGGCGCCGTCAGCAGCTCGTCGTTGAGCGCGCGCAGTCGGTCGGCGTCGACCGCCGTCGCCACCTCGGGCGACGGCGAGCGGTCGAGCTGGTACTCGCCCGTGGCCTGCTCGACGGCGCCGGCGTCCTCGGCCGCGCGGATCTGCTCCTTGAGCTGCTGGTGGAGGTTGGTCAGGCGGTCCCAGACCTCCTGGCGCTGGGTCTCGATGTCCTCCTGGCTGATCACGCCGCCCTCGAGCAGCTTCTCGGCCCACACCTCGCTGACGCGCTTCTTGTTCTTGATGCGCGCGTACATCTCGGGCTGGGTGTAGGCGGGCTCGTCGGCCTCGTTGTGGCCGAAGCGGCGGTAGCCGACCAGGTCGATGACGAAGTCGTGGCCGAACTCCTGGCGGAAGGCGAAGGCGAGGCGCACGGCCGAGATGCAGGCGGCCACGTCGTCGGCGTTGACGTGGATGATCGGCGTGTCGTAGCCCTTGGCCAGGTCGGAGGCCCAATGCGTCGAGCGCGCGTCCTCCGGGTCGGTGGTGAAGCCGACCTGGTTGTTCTGGATGAGGTGCAGCGCGCCGCCGACCTTGTAGCCGTCGATGGCCTGCATGTTCAGCGACTCCGCGACCACGCCCTGGCCGGGGAAGGCGGCGTCGCCGTGCAGGATGAGCGGCACGGCCGCGTTCGTGTCGCGGCGGGCGTGCGGCCCCTGGCGGCGCGTCTGGGCGGCGCGGCTGGCGCCGAGCACGACCGGGTGCACGTACTCGAGGTGCGACGGGTTGGACTCGAGGTTGACGAGGATCGAGTCGCCGCTCGGCAGCCCGTAGGTGCCCTGCGCGCCGTGGTGGTACTTGACGTCGCCGGTGCCGCCCTGGGGCAGCGAGGTCACGGCCTCGAGCGTCGAGGCCCCCTCGAACTCGGCGAAGATCGTCTCGTACGGGCGGCCGAGGTTGTGGGCGAGCACGTTCAGTCGCCCGCGGTGGGCCATGCCGACGACGACCTCGCGCGCGCCGTGCGCGGCGGCGAGCTGGATCATCTCGTCGAGCATCGGGACGGTCATGTCCAGGCCCTCGATCGAGAACTGCTTCTGGCCCAGGTAGGCCTTGTGCATGAAGCGCTCGAGCGCGTCGACCTCGACCAGGCGCTGCAGGAGCGCGCGCTGCTCGTCGGTGGTCAGCGGCTTGCGGAACTCGCCCGACTCGATCTTCTCGCGCAGCCACACGCGCTGGCGGTGGCTGGTGATGTGCTCGATCTCGTAGGCGATCGTGCCGCAGTAGGTCTCGCGCAGCTGCGGCAGCGCGTCGGCCAGCGTGGCCCCGCGCACGTACATGCGCAGGATCTTCGCCGGGATCTTGGCCATGATCTCGGGCGTCAGGCCGACGGTGTTCGGGTCCAGCGCCGGGTCGCCCTCGGGCTCGGCGTCGAGCGGGTCCAGGCGGGCGGCGAGGTGGCCGTGGGTGCGGTGCGCCTTGACCAGCGAGGTGGCGGCCTGCACGGCCTGCAGCAGCGCCTCGTCGGCCTTGCCGTCGCTCGGGGCCGGGGCGACGGTGCGCGCGGCGGCGGCGGCGGCGGCCGGGGCGGGCGGCGAGGGCGTCGTGCCGAGCTCCACGCCGAGCGAGCCGAAGACGCCGTCGTAGAAGCCGTTCTCGCCCTGCAGGTAGCCCTCGACGGTCTTCAGGAAGCGCCCCGACTCCGCCCCCTGGATCACCCGGTGGTCGTACGTCGAGGTCATCGTCATGACCTTCTCGGCGCCGATCATGTCGCCGATGTTCTCCAGCCCGACGGGGTAGCCGATCGCGCCGGTGGCGACGATCGTGCCCTGCCCGACCATCAGGCGCGGGACGGAGGCGACGGTGCCGAGCCCGCCCGGGTTGGTCAGCGAGATGTTGCCGCCGGTGAGGTCGTCGGCGCTCAGCGTGTTCGTGCGCGCCTTGTCGACGAGGCCGTCGTAGGCGGCCTTGAAGTCGGAGAAGCTCATCCGGCCGGCGTCGCGGATGACCGGCACCATCAGCGTGCGCGAGCCGTCCTTCTTCTCGACGTCGACCGCGATGCCCAGGTTGACGCTGCCGTCGTCGACGCGGTGCGGCTTGCCGTCGACCTCGGCGAAGTGGTGCGCCATGACCTGCATGTCGTTCTGCGCCGCGAGCGAGATCGCGTAGGCGATCAGGTGCGTGAACGAGACGCGCTCGCCGGCCTCCTTGAGCTGCTTGCGGCGGCCGTCCATCATCGTGACCGTCATCGTCCGGAACGAGGTCGCGGTCGGGATCGACCGGCTCTCGTCCATGTAGCGGGCGAGCATGCCCGCGCCGCCGCGCAGCAGCTGGGGCTCGCCGCCGGGCGCCGGCGCGGTCGTCGGCTCGGCCGTGCCGACGGCGTCGCCATTGGCGGCGATCGACAGGACGTCGGCCTTGGTGATCCGCCCGCCCGGTCCGCTGCCGGTCACCGACGCGAGGTCGATGCCCTCGGCGGCGGCGATGCGCGCGGCGACGGGGGACACCTTCGCGCCGTCGGGCGGCGGCGCGGCGGGCGCCTCGGCGGGTCCGCCGTTCGTCGTCTCGGGCGCGGAGGGCTCGGTGTCGCGAGTGGGCGCGGCCCCGTCCGTGGCCGTCGTCATGCGGGCGATGACCTCGCCGACGGTGACCGTCGCGCCCGCATCGACGAGGACCTCGGTGATCGTCCCGGCCGTCGGCGCGGGAAGCTCGACGTCGACCTTGTCGGTCGAGATCTCGGCGATCGTCTGGCCGTCCTCGACGGCGTCGCCGGGCGCGACGTGCCACTCGAGCAGCGTGCCCTCGGTGACCGACTCGCCGGCCGTCGGGGTGACGATGTCGACGGTGCGCCCCTCGGCGGGCGCCTCGGTCGCGTGGCCGTTGCCGCGCGCCTCGGAGGTGTCGGCCTCGGCGCTCGCCGGCGCGTCGTCGCCGTTGCGCGACGGGGCGGAGCCGTTGCCGGTCGCGATCTCGGCCAGGATGGCGCCCACCTGAACGGTGTCGCCTTCGGCTGCGTGGATCTTGGCCACCGTCCCTGTGGCCGGAGCGGGCACCTCGGCGTCCACCTTGTCGGTCGAGACCTCGACGAGAACCTCGTCCGCCTCGACCCGGTCGCCCTCCTGCTTGTGCCACTCCAGGACGGTGCCCTCGGTCACCGACTCACCCATCGCGGGCAGAGTGACCTGCACTGTTGTGTCGACCGCCATTTGAGCTGTGTCTGACTCTATCGTGCGGACCTTGGTCGGGGTGCAAGCTGTCGTCCCCGCATTCCGGGGGCCCTTAATCGTCGTCTTGTGCGCCTGTCTGGCGGCCCTTCTGCTGGTCGCGTGCGGCGGTGACGAGGACGGCGGCGGGTCGTCGACCACCGCTGCGCCCGGGTCGGTGCGCGACGTCGCGACCGGGCTGCAGGTGCCTTGGGGCATCGCCTTCCTGCCCGGCGGCGACGCGCTGGTCAGCGAGCGGACGACGGGGCGCGTCCTGCGGATCCCGGCGGCCGGCGGCGAGCCGGCCGTGGTCGCGCGCGTCGAGGGCGTCGACACGGGCGCGGGGGAGGGCGGGCTGCTCGGCCTCGCCGTGTCGCCCGACTACGCCCGCGACGGCCTCGTCTTCGCCTACTTCACCTCGGCGCAGGACAACCGCATCGTGCGCTTCCGCCTCGGCGGGGCCGCGCAGCCGATCCTCACCGGGCTGGACCGCAACGCGATCCACAACGGCGGGCGGATCGCCTTCGGGCCGGACGGGATGCTCTACGTGGGGACGGGCGATGCCGGCAACAGCTCCGTCGCGCAGGATCCCGAGAGCCTCAACGGCAAGATCCTGCGCCTGCGTCCCGACGGCGGCGTGCCCGCCGACAACCCGTTCCGCGGCTCGCCGGTGCTCTCGGTCGGGCACCGCAACGTGCAGGGCCTGGCCTGGGACCGCGAGGGCCGGCTGTGGGAGTCCGAGCTCGGCCAGGACCGCTGGGACGAGATCAACCTGATCGAGGCCGGGCGCAACTACGGCTGGCCGCGCGTCGAGGGGCGCGGCGCCACGCGCGGCGGGCGCTTCACCAACCCGCTGGTCACGTGGTCGACCTCGGAGGCGTCGCCGAGCGGCGCGGCGGTGGCCGGCGACGCGCTCTACGTCGCGGCGCTGCGCGGTGAGCGGCTGTGGCGAGTGCCGCTCGAGGGCGAGCGCACCGGGACGCCGGAGGCGCTGCTGGACGGCGACCACGGACGGCTGCGCACCGTCGTCACGGCGCCCGACGGCGCGCTGTGGGTGACGACCAGCAACGGCGACGGGCGTGGCAGCCCGCGCGAGGGCGACGACCGCATCCTGCGCGTGGAGGTGTCGGGGTAGGCTCGGACGCATGACCGCCACCTCCGCGTCCGAGCGGCCCCGCCTGCGCCCCTCGGACCCGCTCGACCTCGACGCGCTGCTGTCCGACGAGGATCGCCTGATCGCCGAGACCGTCCGGCGCTTCGCCGCCGACCGGGTGCTGCCGCACGTCGAGGAGTGGTACGAGGAGGGCACGTTCCCGCGCGAGCTCGCGCCGGAGATCGGCGAGCTCGGCCTGCTCGGCATGCACCTCAGCGGCTACGAGTGCGCGGGCGCGACGGCGACGAGCTACGGCGTCGCGTGCCGCGAGCTCGAGGCGGCCGACAGCGGCCTGCGCAGCTTCGTCTCCGTGCAGGGCTCGCTGGCCATGTTCCCGATCTGGGCCTACGGCTCGGAGGAGCAGAAGGAGCGCTGGCTGCCGGGCATGGCGCGCGGCGAGCTGATCGGCTGCTTCGGCCTGACCGAGCCCGACGCGGGCAGCGACCCGTCGGCGATGAAGACGCGCGCGCGGCGCGACGGCTCGGACTGGGTGCTGAACGGGTCGAAGATGTGGATCACCAACGGCGGGCTGTCCGACGTCGCGGTGGTGTGGGCGCGCACCGACGAGGGCGTCCGCGGCTTCCTCGTCCCGCGCGACACGAAGGGCTTCTCGACGAACGACATCCACCGCAAGCACTCGCTGCGCGCGTCGGTCACGTCGGAGCTCGTCTTCGACGACGCGCGCCTGCCCGAGGACGCGGTGCTGCCCGGCGTGAGCGGGATGAAGGGGCCGCTGTCGTGCCTCAGCGAGGCGCGCTTCGGGATCATCTGGGGCGCCGTCGGCGCGGCGCGCACGTGCTTCGAGGCGGCGCTCGAGTATGCCAAGAGCCGGCCGCAGTTCGGGCGCCCGATCGCGGGCTTCCAGCTCACCCAGGAGAAGCTCGTGAACATGATGCTCGAGCTGCAGAAGGCCCAGCTCCTGGCGCTGCACATCGGGCGCCTGAAGGACGAGGGACGCCTGGCGCCCGAGCACGTCAGCGCCGGCAAGCTCAACAACGTCCGCGAGGCGCTCGAGATCGCCCGCAGCGCGCGGACGATCCTCGGCGCGAACGGGATCAGCTCCGAGTACCCGGTCATGCGCCACGCGGCGAACCTCGAGTCGGTCCTCACCTACGAGGGCACGAGCGAGATCCACACGCTGATCCTGGGCCAGGCCCTGACCGGCGAGAAGGCGTTCACCTAGAACACTCGTCCGTCTCGCCGCGCTCGGCCTTGACATCCGGCGCGGCGGCGCCGTTGTGCTCGCTGACACGAGCCGTTCCGGCGGGGAGTCGGTAGAAAGCCGCGCCTCCGAGACTGACCACGCGTCTCGCACTCCCGGACCCGCTCGGACGGACCCTGAGCGCGGAATCGATCGGCGCGCTCAGGGCCCGTCGCCGTCGGCGTCAGCCCTGGACCGTGGGCAGCACGATCAGCTCCGCGACGTTGACCCGCGGCGGAGCGGCGACGGCGAAGGCGATCGCGTCGGCGATGTCCCCCGGCGTCAGCGGGTCGACCGTGGTGCGCAGCTCGTCGAGGACCGCGCGGCCGTCCGCGTCGCTCATGTCGGACCCCAGTTCGGTCGACACGAGGCCGGGCTCGACGTTCTTCACGCGCACGCCGCGCGGCCCGAGCTCGGCGCGCAGGTTGCGGGTCAGATGGGCGACCGCGGCCTTCGTCGCCCCGTAGACCGCGTAGGTCGGGAAGACGACGTGGCCGCCGATCGAGCCGACGTGCACGAGGTCGGCGCGCCGGCCCGCCTCCGCCGCGGCCAGCAGGTCTCCGGCGAACGCGCGCCCCGTGCGCAGCACGCCGCGCACGTTGAGGTCGAGCATGCGGTCCCACTCGGCGACGTCGGCGGACTCGAACGGCGCGGCGAGCATGGCGCCGGCGTTGGCGACGACGAGGTCGACGCGCCCGAGGCCGGCACGGATCGCCTCGGCGGCGCGGGACACCTCCTCGGGGTCGGACACGTCGGCCGCGACCGGGACGACGCCCGCGCCGCCGGCGTCGGCCAGCTCGGTCGCGAGGTCGTCGAGCCGGTTCCGGCGCCGCCCGACGAGAGCCACGGCGGCGCCGTCGGCATGCAGGCGCCGCGCGGTCGCGGCACCGATGCCGCTCGTGGCGCCGGTGACCACGGCGACCCGGTCGGCAAGGGGGCGCGAAGGGGAGACGGTGGTGCTCAGGGTCTGGGTGTCGGTCATGCCGACACCGTGGCGCAGGACGAGCGACCCAGCCAGAGCCCCGATCGCCCCAGGAGCGCCGAGCCTGGGACTGCCAGGGCCACCCTCGGCCGGGCGGGCGGGGCCTAGCATTGGCAGCATGGACGGCGCGAACCGGCTCGGCGAGTTCCTCCAGGCGCGGCGCGCGCTCGTCCGCCCCGAGGACGTCGGCCTGCCGGACCTCGGCCGCCGCCGCGTGCCGGGGCTGCGCCGCGAGGAGCTGGCGATGCTCGCCGGCGTCAGCGCCGACTACTACGTCCGCCTCGAGCAGGGCCGCGACACGCACCCGTCGGTCCAGGTCCTCGACGCGCTCGCGCGGGTCCTGCGCCTCGACGACGAGGCGGCCGCGCACCTGCACGAGCTCGCGCAGCCGGCCCCTCGTGCCCGCCGGCGGGCACGACGCCGGCCCGAGCGGGCCAGTCCGGGCGTGCTGAGGATCCTCGAGGGCTGGTCGCAGATCCCGGCCTTCGTGCTCGGCCGCCACATGGACGTCCTCGCCTACAACGCGCTCGCGGGCGTGCTCCACGGCACGCTGGCCCACGAGCGCAACATCGTGCGCTCCGTGTTCCTCGCCCCTGACGCGCGCACCATCTATCCCGACTGGGAGGCGGTCGCGGCGGAGACCGTCGCCACCCTGCGCGCCGCCGCCGGCGCCGACCTCGACGACCCGCGGCTGACCGAGCTGGTCGGCGAGCTGTCACTCAAGAGCGAGGACTTCCGCCGGCTGTGGGCGCGCCACGACGTCCGCGTCAAGGCGGCCGGCGAGAAGCGGTTCGTCCATCCGATGGTGGGCGAGCTGAGGCTCGAGTACGAGTCGTTCGCCGTCAACGACGCGCCCGGCCAGCTGCTCGTCGCCTACCACGCCCAGCCCGGCAGCCCGTCCCAGCGCGCGCTCGCCCTGCTCGCCGGGATCGCCGCCGACGCGGACGAGCCCGCGGTTCAGGCGACGGCCTGACGGCGCTCCTCGCGCACGAACTCCCACGAGCCCACGAACGGCCCGACGGCGCCGATCACCGCGACCGCGAAGCCCACGCGCAACGGGATCACGCGGGCGCGGACGGCGGCGAGGCTGAGCACGACCATCGCGATCCAGCCGAGCCCGTGGGCCATGCCGAAGACGAACTCGGCGCCGTGCAGGCCGGGGACGAGCCAGACGACGAGCAGCACGGTGTAGATCGCCGAGTGCGTGAAGGACAGGCGCTTGAGCGTGCGGAAGGAGAGGCTCGCGCGCCCGGGTGCACGGCGGCCCGCCGCGCCCGCCTCGCCGCTCACCGCGACACCACCAGCTGCGCCATCTCGCGCAGCTCGCCGTCGGCCTCGGCGGGCCAGTCGTCGACCTCGGGCGGCCACCATGCGTAGGCGTCGTGCTCGTGGTCGGGCGAGACGCGCGCGCCCTCGGGCAGCCACGCCGAGCCGACGAACATGATCACGCCGTGGGGGAGGCGGACGAGCAGCTCGGCCTGCAGGCGCTCGGGCTCGACCGACCACTCCTCGCGCAGCTCCCGCCCCAGCGTGTCCACCGGGTTCTCGCCGAGGTCGACCGCGCCGCCGGCGCCGAGCGCCCAGCGCTCGGGCCACGTCGCCAGCCACGCGGCGCGCCGGCCGGCCAGCCAGCGTCCCTGCGTGTCGCGCGTCAGGCACAGCGCGGCGACCGATCCCGAGGCGTCGTCCTCGACCAGCCGCAGCGCCCAGCGCATCGGCTGGAGGTCGAGCACGAGCCGTCCGTCCGCCGTCTGCTCGTGGCCGACGAGCCGCGCGGCGAGGCCGTCGTGGCTCGGCGAGCCGCGCTCGCGCAGCGCCGCGATCGCAGCGTCGGCGGCCGCCGCCCGCTCGGGCGGCGCGGCGTACTCGGCCTCGCTCCAGCGGGCCTCGACCTGGTCGGCGGTCCACGGGCCGCGGGCCAGGAGGGCGGGGGCGGCGCTCATCGATCCCTGAGGGTACGGTCAGCGCGGTCGGGCGGCCTCGGCCGCCGCGGGCGCCGCGCCCACGGGCTCGGGCGCGCGCGCCGCGAACAGCGGCGCGTAGTCGTCGGAGAGCTGGCCGCGGACGTACGCCAGCCCCTCGGGGGCGTGGTCGTCCAGCGTCGTCAGCACCGCCCGCACGTGCACCTCGGCCTCGGCCACGGTGACCGACTCGCGCTCGGCCACGCGGCGCACGAACTCCTCGGCCGCGAAGCGCTGGGGCCGGCGCCCCGACGCGCGCACCGACCCGGCCAGCGAGCCCGGGAGCTGCGCGGCCAGCCGGCGCGCCTCGCGCCTCGTCACGCGCTCGCCGAGCGTCTTCAGCGTCGCGTGCGCGGCGCGCTCGGCCTGCCCCGTGCCGGTGTCCGCGCGCCGGGCGACCTCGGCGAGCAGGTCGTCCGCCGCCGGCCGGTGCACCCTGCGCCCCGGCCACCACGCCTTCTCGCCGAACAGCGACGTCAGCGCCGGCACGAGCAGCGAGCGCACGATGAACGTGTCGATGAGGATCCCGGCCGCCATCACGAAGGCGAACTCGCGGAACGAGCGCAGCGGGACGATCGCCAGCAGCACGAACGAGGCAGCGAGCGCGATCCCCGCCGCGGTCACCGCCTTGGCCGCCGCCGGCGTGGCCACGGCGATCGCCTCGCCGACGCGCGCGCTGCGCGCGGCTCTCCAGATGCGCCCGGCGACGAAGACGTTGTAGTCCGAGCCGAGGGCGACGAGCAGCACCGCGGCGGCGAACGGCACGTAGTACGTCAGGTCGTCGTAGCCCAGGGTCGTCTGGAACAGGAACGTCGTCAGGCCGAGGCTGGCGAGGAGCCCGAGCACGCTGCAGGCGACGAGGTACAACGGCGCGACGATCGCGCGCATGAAGACGACGAGCAGCAGCACGTTGACGGCGATGGCGACGACCGCCACCCGCCAGAGGTCGTCCACCATGCGCGTGATCGTGTCGTCGGCGAGCGCGGTCTCGCCCCCGTAGTCGACCCGCACCCCCGGCCCGAGCCCTGACTGGCGCAGCAGCCCGGGCATCGCCGCGCGCAGCTCGCGCAAGTGGTCGACGGCCGGCGCGCCGAGCGGGTCCTCGTCGAGGATGACCGCCATCCGCGCCGCGTTCCCGTCGCGGCTGATGACCAGCGGCGGGGCGCCCGGGACCTGCTCGCGCGGGCCGATCACCGCGGCCACGCCGCCCTGGCGGGACACGAGGCCCTGCAGGCGGGCGAGCTCGGCCCGCCGCGCGCCGATTCCGCTCTGCTCCAGGTCGACCTCGAGCGGCGCCAGGATGCCCGGCGCGAAGCCGCGCGCGGCCGCGTCTGCCGCCTCGCGCACCTGGTGGTCGGCGGGCAGCGAGCCGATGAACGTGAGCCCCAGCTTCAGGTCGCGCACCGAGGTCGCGGCGAAGACGAGTGCGGCGATCGCGATCAGCGCGATCGGCAGGGCCACCGGCCGCGAGGTGGCGATCCGGGCGATCAGCAGCCGCCACGGCGCCGTGCCGTGCTCGCGCGCGAGCTCGGGCGTGCGACGCGCCGCGGTCAGCGGGCGGGTGGCGCGCAGCAGCAGGCCCGCGATCGGGCCGCGCCGCACGCGCGGCGCCCCGGCGCCCTCCTCGTCGGGCGCGGCGGGCGCGACGGCGTCGGCCGGCGGCGGGTCGTCCGCCGCGGCGCGCGCCTCGGCCGCCTCGCGGCGCAGACGGCGACCGAACAGGCGCGGCCCGAACAGCGCGACGAGCGCTGGGACGAGCGTGATGGCCACGACCATCGTGATCAGGGTCGTGAGCGCCAGGCCGGGGCCGAAGGCGCGGAAGAACTCGAGCTTGCCGGCCACGAGCGCCGCCGTGCCGGCCGCGACGATGAGCCCGGCGAAGAGGACGATCGAGCCCACCTCGGCGACGGCGGTGCGCGCCGCGGCCACGCGCGGCTCGCCGCGGCGGAGCTGGGTGCGCGTCTCGGACAGGAAGAAGATCGCGTAGTCGGTCACGAGCCCGAGCAGCAGCACGACGAGGACCGGCTGGACCTCCTTGGGGACGGTGACGTCGGCCTGCTCGCCCGCCCACGGCAGCACGCGCACCGCGATCCCGTAGGCGATCCCGGCCGTGAACAGCGCGACGAGCGGCGCGCCGATCGAGCGGAAGGCGATCCCCACGATGAGCGCGATGAGGACGACGCTGGCGATCTCGATGAGCGGCAGCGCGTTCTCGATCTCCTCGTACTGCGCGAGCCGCGCGGGCGCCGCGCCCGTGACGCCCACGACGTCGCCGCGCTGACCGCCGAGTGCGCCGCGCGCGTAGGCCCGCCCGAGCTCCGCGCGGTCGTCGATCGCCAGGTCGGGCGACATGAAGAGGTAGGTCACGGCCGTCGTCGAGCGCTCGCGGCGGTTGCCGAGCGGCCCGGCGTTGATGACCGGGACGGCAGCGCGGATGTCGCGGAAGGCCGGGTCGCGGCGCTCGCGCACGGCCTGCGCCGCGGCCAGGGTGCGGCGCTGCGTGGCCTCGGGCAGCCCGCGGGGATCGCGCTGCACGACCGACGTGTCGGTGGCGAGCGGGAAGCCGAAGTGCTCGATCGCGCGCGCCTGGGCGGTGCTCGCCGCGCCGTTCTTGGCGGCGAGATCCTCGAGCGGCGCGGTCGGCGCCGAGGCCAGGTCGGGGAGCGTCAGCGACGCCCACACGACCGCGGCGATCCAGGCCAGCGGGACGACGTGACGCAGGGCGACGATCACGCGCGCATAGCCGCGCGCGAGGCGTGAGGGGCCGGTGCGGTCGTTCATCCTCTGCCTGGAGGGTTCCCGATCGGCGGGCCGTGTAGCCGGGCCGCTACATTTGCCCGATGGGCGCCGAGGCGAAGAACTTCGAGGCCATCGTCAAGGCCAAGGAGGCCCACAACCGCGGCTGCCCCTTCCCGCCGCACACCGTGCGGATGAACCCGTTCGAGATCGAGCGGATGCAGTGGGAGGTGGGCGACACGATCGCGGGACTCGTGCTCGAGGCCGACGGCAACCTCGGCACCGGGGCCTTCCGCCTCGTGTGCGACGGCAGCGATCCGCCGGAGCTCGAGACGGAGGAGACCGAGGCGATCACCGCCCCGGTCGAGCCGCTCGTGGTCCCCGCCGGGCCGTCGCGCGAGGGCGACCCGCGCTTCTGACGCGGACCGTTTGCGGTCGCACTGCGGCGGAGAGACCCGCCGCCCAGCGACAAGCGAGGAGGCCGTCATGCCCAAGGTTCCCCAGCCCGTCACCGACGACAGCGTCCGGGTCAGGCAGGTCAACCACTACCAGTTCACCTGGGTCGCCGGCGAGCCCGGCGCGAAGGGCACGTTCACGCTCCAGCTCGTGCTCGACGAGGGCGCGTGGGAGGAGATCGTGACCGTCGACGCGGAGGACGCCGAGGTGCTGCGTGGGCTGCTCCACAAGGCCGACACGGTGTACTTCGACATCGGGCGCCGGACGCTGATGTTCGGGACGACCCCGGTCGGCCACTAGGGCTCGCCGAGCAACCGCACGGCGAGCCGCGCGATCGTGACCCGCACGAGGTCGTGCGGGTCACGCAGGTCCAGCCCGCAGAGCTCCTCGACCTGGCGCAGGCGGTACTTGACCGTGTTGACGTGCACGAACAGCTCGGCGGCGCTGGCGCGCGCGTCGCAGCCCTGGTCGATGTAGCTCTCGAGCGTGCGCAGCAGCGCGCTGCCCTGGCGCGCGTCGCGGTCGAGCACGGGCCCGAGCGCGTCGCGCGCGAGCGCCTGCAACTCCTCCGGGCGCGCGCTGTCGACGAACAGCCCGAGGATCCCCAGCTCGTCGGCGGCCATCGTCTCGCCGTCGCGGCCGAGCCGGTGCAGCACGTCGAGGCAGCGCTGCGCGCCCGCCAGCGAGGCGGGATAGTCGCGCGGGGCGCGCGCCGGCGGTCCGACGCCCGCGGTCAGGCCCGCCTCGCCGACGCGTGAGCGTGCGCCCGCGACGGCCTCGCGCAGGCGCGCCGGCGCCGCCGTGCCGTCGGGCGCGGGGACGGCGGCGGTCACCGTGTCGCCGGCGCGGCCGACGAGCGCGCCGGGCAGGCGCTCGCCGAGCTCGGCGGCGACGGCCCCGAGCGCCTCGGCGCGCTCGGCGCGGCCCGCGGGCGGCCGCGCGAGCGCGGCCACGACGACGCGGTGCTCGGTGCCGAGCGTCATCCCGTAGTGGCGGGCGCGCTCCACGATCCGCTCCTCGAGGTCGTCGCGGCCGCCGAGCAGGTCGGACAGGAAGTCCGCGCGCAGCCGCTCCTCGGTCGTGCGCGCGACGCGCTCCTTGACGATCTCGAGCGCGAGCACGGTGGCGGCATGCTCGACGGCGCGCACGTCGAGGTCGCGCGAGGCGGGGTCGCCGGGTTCGACGCGCACGTGCCCGAGCAGCTCGGCGCCGATGCGGATGCGGCCGGCGAGCGCCGAGGGGTCGCTCGCCAGCCCGGGGTCGGGCGGCGGCTGGGAGGTCGTGATCGGGTGCCCGCCCGCGTCCGTGACGAGGACGGGGCGGCCGATGAGCTCGGCCAGCGTGCCCGCCACGGCCTGGAAGTCGGCGCCCGCGATGACCGCGGCGGTGAGCCGCAGGTGGATGTCGTGCGAGCGCTCGAGCATCAGCTCGTGGCGGCGCAGCTGCTCGTTGGCCTCGCGCAGGCGCCCGATCGTGTCCTGCTGGACGTCGACGAGCATGGTCAGGCGCAGCGCGAGCGCGGCCTGCGCGGCGAGCGTCTGGACCGTGGCGAGCTGGGTGCCGGACAGGTCGCGCGGGCGCTCGGAGTAGCCGTTGAGCACGCCGAGGACCTCGCCGCGCACGAGCAGCGGCACGGACACGAGCGCGCGGTAGCCGCCCTCCTCGGCCAGCGCCCGCCAGGGGCGGAACGAGGCGTCGGTGAGCGTGTCGCCGAGGACGACGGTGCGCCGCTCGTGGATCGCGGTCTCCGTCGGCGACCCGGCCAGGCGCAGGTCGTTCAGCGGCGCCAGGAACACGTCGTGCAGGCGGGTGAGGTAGCGCGGCGGGAAGGCGTGCGAGGCGGCCAGCCGGAGGTGGTCGCCGCCGGCCGCGGGCAGGAAGATCCCGCAGAAGTCGAAGCCGGCCAGCTCGGAGACGCGCCGGCAGATGAGCGCGAGCGTCTCGTCGTGCGTGTGCTCGCCGGTCAGGCGCTCGAGGACCTCCTGGAAGATCGGCAGCCCGGCGGTCGCGTCGAGCCGGTCGCCCGCGAGGTCGCTCATCGACCGAACCTAGCCGCCCATCTTGGCCAGAGCAACAACGCGCGATGCGATCGTTGTCGCGCTGAACATTGTGCCGGATCGCTCGAACGTGCCAGCATCGCGCCTGCCGGTCCCGCGAACGCGCACGAGGAGAGCATGGTCAAGCCGATCCTTCAGCTGTATCCGGTCATCCCTGCCGACAGCGAGGAGGAGCGCGAGGCGCTGCGGCCGCTGGGCCGCAACGTCGATCGCTACCACGAGGTCGTGCACGGCATGACCGATCTCGTCAAGGCCGCCGACGAGCTGGGGTTCTGGGGGGTCTCGACGATCGAGCACCACTTCCACTCCGAGGGCTACGAGGTCGGGCCGAGCCCGGGCATCCTCAACGCCCACTGGGCGGCGGTGACCAAGAACGTCCGCATCGGGCAGCTCGGCTACACGATGAGCGCGCAGAACCCGATCCGCGTGGCCGAGGAGACGGCGATCCTCGACCACCTCGCCCGCGGGCGCACGTTCGTCGGCTTCTCGCGCGGCTACCAGGCGCGCTGGACCAACGTGCTCGGCCAGCACCTGGGCACCCGGGCGACGCTGTCGCCCGCCGGGCGCACGGCGGAGGAGCGCGCGGCCATGGACCAGGCCCAGCTCGCCGGCCAGGACAAGGACGACCGCATCAACCGCGACATCTTCGAGGACCAGATCGACCTCGTGCAGGCGTCGTGGACGGAGGAGAGCCTCGAGCGCACCGACGGCCGCTGGCAGATCCCCTACCCCCACGACGAGGGCATCGAGTGGGGCATGTCCGAGGCCACGGCGCGCCACGGCGCGCACGGCGAGATCGGCCCCGACGGCCGCGTGCGCCGCGTCAGCGTGGTGCCGGCGCCCTACCAGCAGCCGCACCCGCCGGTCTTCGTCGCGTCCAACGCGAGCAAGGAGACCGTCGAGTACTGCGGCGACAAGGGCTTCGTCCCGACGTACTTCTCGGGCATCGGGCGCGCCGGCAAGTTCGGCCAGGCCTACGTCGACCACGCGCGCGCCGGCGGGCGCGACTTCGCGCTCGGCCAGAACCAGGCGCTCGTGCGCTGGATGCAGGTCGGCGACACCGCCGAGGACGCGCGCCGCGCGATCGCCGAGTACGACGCCGAGATCTACGTCAACCTCTACAAGGCGCTGACCCCGGTGATGCCGCTGGACCCGGCCGACCCGGTCCAGTCGGTCATCGACTGCGGGCTGTGGATGAGCGGCACCGTCGACGACGTGCGCGACCAGTTCGTCGCCCAGTGGCAGGAGCTGCCGGCGGAGTACGTCGTCCTCATCTTCCACTACGCGCAGATGCCGGCCGACGCCGTCATCCGCAACATGGAGCTGTTCATGGAGCACGTCAAGCCGGCGCTGGACGAGCTCACGGCATACGCCCCGGTCGGGGCCGGGGCCTGAGGCGTACGGGCAGGAGAGGCGGGCATGGAGCCGATGTCCGGACGGCCCCTCGTGGTCGGCATCGGTGGTACGGCGAGGCCGGGATCGACGACGGAGCGCGCGCTGCGCATCGCCCTGGAGGCGGCGGAGCGCGACGGCGCGCGCACTGCCTGCTTCGGAGGTCCCTTCCTCGCCGGCCTGCCCGCGTACCTGCCCCACTCGCCCGAACGCGCCCCCGCCGTCCTGCGCCTGCTCGACGCGGTCCGTGAGGCCGACGGCGTGCTCGTCGCCAGTCCCGGCTACCACGGCGGCGTGTCGGGCGTGGTCAAGAACGCGCTCGACTACCTCGAGGACCTGCGCGAGGACGAGCGGCCCTACCTCGACGGCCGGGCCGTCGGCTGCATCGTGACCGCGTTCGGCTGGCAGTCGGGCACGACGACGCTGCACTCGCTGCGCTCGATCGTCCACGCGCTGCGCGGCTGGCCGACGCCGCTCGGGGCGACGCTGAACACCGCGTCGGGCGTGTTCGACGACGACGGCGCGTGCACCGACCCGAAGGCGGCGTTGCAGCTGCAGGTCGTGGCGCGGCAGGTCATGCGCTTCGCATCGGCGAACATGGGCGGCGCCGTGCTCACGAGCTGAACGGAGGACAGGACCGATGGCCAAGAAGCAGAGCAAGGTGATCATCAGCTGCGCGGTGACGGGGTCGATCCACGTCCCGTCGGTCACGCCGCACCTGCCGATCACCCCGGAGCAGATCGCCGAGTCGGCGATCGGCGCGGCCGAGGCGGGCGCGGCGATCCTGCACCTGCACGCGCGCGACCCCGAGACCGGCCGCCCCGTGCCCGACCCGGACGTCTACGGGCAGTTCCTGCCCGAGATCTTCCGCAGCACCGACGCCGTCATCAACATCACCACGGGCGGCGGCCACGGCATGTCGCTCGACGAGCGCCTGGCCGCGGCGCGCCGCTTCGAGCCGGAGCTGTGCTCGCTGAACATGGGCAGCATGAACTTCGGGATCTTCCCGATGGCCGCCGGCATCTCCGAGTTCAAGCACGACTGGGAGGCGAAGTACCTGGAGATGACCCACGACTTCATCTTCAAGAACACCTTCGCCGACATCGAGACGATCGTCACCGAGTTCGGCGAGAAGGGCACGCGCTTCGAGTTCGAGTGCTACGACGTCGGCCAGATCTACACGCTCGCCCACTTCGTCGAGCGCGGGCTCGTCAAGCCGCCGTTCTTCGTCCAGGCGATCTTCGGGATCCTCGGCGGCATCGGCGCCGACGTCGAGAACCTCGGCCACATGAAGGCGACGGCCGACCGCCTGCTCGGCGACGACTACCACCTGTCGGTGCTCGGCGCGGGTCGCCACCAGACGCGCCTGGTGACGGTCGGGGCGATCATGGGCGGGAACGTCCGCGTCGGCCTGGAGGACTCGATCTACCTCGAGAAGGGGCGCCTGGCCGAGAGCAACGCCCAGCAGGTCGAGAAGATCGCCCGCATCCTGCGCGAGCTGTCGCTCGAGCCGGCGACGCCCGACGAGGCGCGCGAGATCCTGAGCCTCAAGGGCCGCGAGAACACCGTCCTGGGCCGCGAGCTGAGCCAGGCGAGGGCGTCATGACCGACATCGGCGCCGCCACCGACGTGCTCGACGAGTACGTCGCGAAGTACTCCAACTGGGGGCGCTGGGGCACCGACGACGGGCGCGGGACGGCGAACCACATCACGCCGGAGATGGTCCGCGCCGCGGCCGGCCTGGTCCGCACGGGCGAGGTCGTTTCGCTGGCGATGCACTTCGACCAGAGCGGGCCCCAGACGGGCGCCAACGGGCGCTTCAACTGCCTGCGCTACTCGGTCGCCACGGGCACCGACCACGTCGAGGGCCGCCAGCTGTGGGCGGGCGCGCCGATCCCGCGCGGGCTCGGCTACGCCGACGACACCGTCGTCCTGCACCTGCAGTCGGCCACGCACTGGGACAGCCTGTGCCACATCTTCCACAAGGGCCGGATGTTCAACGGGCACCCGGCCTCGGAGGTGACCGCGCAGGGCGCGCCGCGCAACGGCACCGAGGTGCTCAAGGCGAGCCTCGTGGGGCGCGGCGTGCTGCTCGACCTGCCGCGCGCCAAGGGCGTGGACTGGCTCGACGACGGATACGCGATCACCGTCGACGACCTCGAGGCGGCGGCCGAGCTCGCCAAGGTCACGGTCGGCGACGGCGACATCATCCTGCTGCGCACGGGCCAGCTCGCACGCTGCCGCCTCCAGGGCTGGGGCACGTACGCGGGCGGGCCGGCGCCGGGGCTGAGCTTCTACACGATCCCGTGGCTGGCCGAGCGCAACGTCGCCGCGGTGGCCAGCGACACCTGGGGCGTCGAGGTGCGGCCCAACGAGCTGCCCGACAGCTTCCAGCCGCTGCACATCCCGGCCGTGGTCTACATGGGGCTGCTGCTGGGCGAGATGTTCGACCTCGAGGCGCTCGCCGCGGCGTGCGCCGACGACGGCACGTACGAGATGCTGGTCTCGGCTCCGCCGCTGCCGTTCACGGGCACGGCCGGTGCGCCGCCGGGGCCGGTGGCCATCCGGTAGGCAGAGAGAGGAGAGGGAGATGGAGATCGGCTTCGCGTTGCCCCATCTGGGTCCGGTGGCGACGCGCGAGAACATCCGCGAGGTGGCGATCGAGGCGGAGCGCCTCGGCTACCACTCGCTGTGGACGAACGAGCGGCTGGTCAAGCCGCTGGATCCCAAGACGCCGTACCCGGGCAACGCCGAGGGCGTGCTCGAGCGCCAGTACGAGACCGTCTTCGAGCACCTGACGACGCTGACCTACGCGGCGGCGCTGACCGAGCGCGTCCGCCTCGGCGTGAGCGTCATCAACCTGCCCTTCCACCATCCCGTCCAGCTCGCCAAGCGGATCGCCACGATGGACCAGCTCTCGGCCGGGCGGATCGACGTCGGCTTCGGGCTCGGCTGGTCGGAGGACGAGGCCGACGTCACGAACACCCCGTTCGAGACGCGCGGGCGCCGCGGCGAGGAGTACATCCACGTCCTCAAGGCGATGTGGGCCGAGGACCCGGTCTCCTTCGAGGGGCAGTACATCAACGTGCCGGCGTGCGAGTTCGGGCCCAAGCCCGTCCAGCGCCCGCACCCGCCGATCTACCTGGGCGCATTCGCGCCGGTCGCGCTGCGCCGCGCCGGGCGGATCGCCGACGGGTTCACCGGCTGCTGCGCCCCCGTCGACGCGATCCTGGGTATGCGCGACGCGGTCCGCGAGGCGGCGACGGCGGCCGGGCGCGACGGCGACGCGCTGCCGACCGTCGTGCGCTGCCTCGTGCACCGCACGGACGAGCCGATGGACGACGACGGCCGCCCGGTGGCGTGGGGCAGCTGGGAGCAGATCCACGAGGACGCCGTGCGCCTCGACGAGGCGGGCGTCGAGGTCGCGTTCTTCGACGTCGGCCTGCAGGACGACAACGACAGCACGAAGGCGCTCATGAACTACCTCGAGCGCTTCCGCGGGATCCTCGACGCTGCGCCCGCCACCGTATGACGGCCGGCCACTGACGAGGACGGCGGCGTTCAGCCGACCTTCAGCTCGCGCCCGAAGGCGTGCGCGAAGAGGTCGAGCTCGCGGCCGGCCGCCCAGCGCGCGACGCGCACGTCGCCGTCGCTGACCAGCCCGAGGCGGACGCTGCCGTCCTGCACGGAGACCTCGGCCGAGCGGACGATCTGATCGCGACTGCGCTCGAGGTCCTCGGCCAGGCGCAGCAGCGTGGACATGCGGTTCAGGCGCTCCTCGTCGCCCTTGGCGGCGAGCGCGCCGAACGGCCCGAGCGAGGGCATGCCCTTGCGGTGGTAGCGGACGGCCTGGCCGATGAGCGCCACCTCGCGCTGCTGGAAGCCGGGCAGCCCGGCGTTGAGGACGAGATAGCGCGAGTGCTTGTGGTGATCGTCGTAGTCGATCGTCATGCCGATGTCGTGCAGCAGCGCCGACGCCCACAACAGCTCGCGCTCGGCCGGGTCTCCCGGGTGCATGCCGGCCTCGGCGAGCTCGTCGAAGAGCCCCAGCGCGAGCTCGGCGACGTGGGCCACGTGCGGGTTGCGCCCCGGGTCCATGTCGTACTGGGCGGCGAGGTTGACGACGGTCGAGCGGCGCACGTCGTCGAACAGCGGCGGGTCGCCGGCGCCGCCGAGGTGGCGCTCGAAGAAGACGCCCTCGCGCAGGCCCGCCTCGGTGACCTCGAGCGCGTCGAAGCCGCCGGCCTCGAGCACGGACTGCACGACGAGCGCGCCGGCGAGGATCAGGTCGGCGCGCGAGGGCTTGATGCCGGGCACGCTGCCGCGCTCGGAGGGCGGCAGGTCGGCGAGCTCTTCGATGAGGTCGTCGAGCGCGTCGCGCGTGAGCACGAAGCCCTGCACGCCGAACTCGGGGATGCCGGCCTCGCGCTGGGCCGCGGCGGCGAGGTTTCGCACGGTGCCGCCGATGCCGACGATCCGAGAGCCCGCGTCCGACACCCAGCCGGCGCGGCCGAGCTCCTTCTTGACGTGGTCGCGAAGCTCGCGCAGCTGCTTGGGCTTGGCCGGCTTGTCGTCGGCCAGGAAGCGCTCGGTCATGCGCACGGCGCCCAGCGGCCACGAGTCGAGCGTCCTGGCGTGGCGGCCGGTGACCTCGACGAGCTGCATCGAGCCGCCGCCGAGGTCGAGCATCACGCCGTCGTCGAGCGTCGTCGAGTTGACCGCGGCCAGGTAGCCGTAGCGCGCCTCCTCCTCGTTGGAGAGCACGCGCACGTCGATGCCCAGTGGCGGCACCTTCTCGAGCAGGTCGCCGGCGTTCGTGGCGTCGCGGATGGCGCTCGTGGCGACGGCGTCGATGTCCTCGCGGCGCAGGCCGCTGGCCTGGCAGAAGTGCGAGAAGACCTCGATCGTGGCCAGCGCCCGCCACATTCCGGCGTCGCCGAGCCTTCCGGTGGCGGCGAGGCCCTCGCCGACGCGGACGGCCTCGTAGATCTCGTCCGTGCGCTTCCACCAGCCGTCGCGCGCCGTGAACACGACGAGGCGGAACGAGTTGGAGCCGAGGTCGACGACCGCGACGCGCGTGGGCTCTTCCCCGGTGGCGCTCAAGACGGGCGACAGCGTAAGCGCTCCCCGCGCGCCGTGTCAGGCGGGCGTGGTGCTGTGGGGCGTCCGCGCGGCGGGGAGCGCGTCGGGGACGGCCGTCTCCAGCGCCGGGACGAGCCCGAGCGGGCGCTCGCCGATGACGCTCGCCAGCGCGGTGACGCAGCGCGGGTCGAACGCGGTGCCCGACTCGGCGACGAGCAGCCCGAGAGCGCGCCGTGGCGTCCAGGCGTCGCGGTAGACGCGGTCGGAGACGAGCGCGTCGTAGACGTCGCAGGCGGCGAGGATGCGCGGGCCGACGGCGAGCTCGGCGCCGATCAGGCCGCGCGGGTACCCGCCGCCGTCGAGGCGCTCGTGGTGCTGGCCGACGAGCTGCAGGACGGCGTCCGGGAAGCCGCCGAGCTCGCGCAGGAGGCGCTCGCCCGCCTGCGGGTGGCGCTTGACCTCGGCGTACTCGTGGTCGGTCAGCGCGCCCGGCTTGCGCAGGATCTCGCCGCGCACGTCGAGCTTGCCGATGTCGTGCAGCAGGCCGCCGACGGCGAGGTGGCGCAGCGTCGCGGGCGGCAGGCCGAGCACCTCGCCGACCTGGACGGCAAGCAGCGCGACGCGCCGCGAGTGACCCTCGGTGGAGCCGTCGTGCTCGCTCAGGCGGACCATGAGCTCGCGCACGCGCGTGCCGAGGTAGGCCTCCTCGGAGGCGACGACCTCGGCCGGCTTCAGGTCGCCGACGAGCGGGCGCGAGGCGCCGCCGCGGCGAAGGTCCAGCGCGGCCGGCAGGCCCAGGAGGACGACGCCGGCGAGCTCGAGGCCGTGGCCGAGGAAGAAGCCGAGCGTCCCGGGAGCGCAGGTCAGGGTGGCCATCGAGGCGAGCGCGAGCCAGGCGCAGCCGACGGCGACGACCAGGTCGGTGAGGCGGCGCGTCAGCGCGAAGGTGCGCAGCGCGCGGTTGGCGAGCAGGCCGAAGAGGAGGACGACGACGACCATGAGGGTGATCGCGCCGCTGCTGCCCGAGGTGGGCACGACCGGCACGAGCGCCGGCCACGCCAGGCCGGCGACGCCGAGGCCGACGACACCGGCGGCGAGCGCCGCCTGGAGCGCCAGCAGCGGTCCCATGCGCCGCGCGTGGCGCACGGCGGGCAGCGCGGTGAGCGCGAGCACGGCGGCGCCGGCGGGCAGCGATGCCGCGCCGGCCAGGGCGACGACGCCGTTGGGCGCGGCGATCACGCCGGGCGTGGCCAGCCCGTGCACCGCGAGCAGCGCGGTCATCGTCGAGAAGGCGGTGCCGAGCAGCGTGGTGCGCCCGTCGCGCCGGCGGACGCCCGCGGCCGTCAGCCCCGCGGAGGCGGCCGCGGCGACCGCGGCGGCGACGAAGACCACGGCGAAGTGCTGCACGCCCGAGACGGCCACGGTGGCCGAGCCGAAGGCCTCGAGCGCGGCGCCCGGGAGGATGGCCGCCGCGCCGATGAGCGCGAGAAGGGTGGGACGGTGGCGTGACATCGCCGCCGTGATCGGCCTGTGACATCCGTAGCTTGAGCGCCGGCGCGCCCGGTCTGGACGAGCGGCTCAGCGACGCCGCGCGCGCAGCGACACGCTCACGCTCGCGCCCGGCGAGAAGTACGTCGTCGCGGGCACGACGACGCGGTACTCGCCCGACCGCCGCATGCGCATCCGCACGCGGTAGCTCGAGAAGGCCCCGGCGGGGCGCAGCAGCACCGCGCGCACGTTGACGAAGGCGCCGCCGCGCGTGCGCTCCTGCAGCGTCGCCACGCTGCCCGGGCCGGCCGGGAAGGCGGGCGAGACGAAGCCCGAGAAGCGCACGGTGCGCCCCGCCCACGGGTGCCGCGTGCTCGTCCTGATCGAGACGTGGCGGCGGAGCGCGACGAGCATCCCGCGCGAGGCCTCGCGCGGGCGCGCGGCCGTGACCGGCGCGACGACCGCCCAGTAGGACTTGCGCACGGGCGTGACCGAGAAGGTGAACTCGCCGCTCGCGCCCGAGACGCCGGTCTGGACGACCTGCCAGGCGCCGGGGAACGGCGCCCGGCGCTCGTGCAGCTCGAGCGGGCGCCCGGCGTCGGCGGCGCCGCCCGGGAGCACGCCGCTGACGGTGAACGCCCCGCCGCCGAGCAGGCTGCGCGAGCTGAACGCGAGCACGATCTCGGGGTCCTGCGCGGTCGCCGCGGCGGGCGCGGCGGCGAGCACGAGCGCCGGCAGCGCCGCGGCGATGACCTGGCGCATCCGTGCGCCCATGGGCTCAGCCGTCCTCAGTCACTCTCGATGAGCTCGATCCGGTAGCCGTCCGGGTCGCGGACGAAGCAGATCCGCGAGCCGCCCTCGCGGACCCGGTACGGCGGCTTCTCGGGCTCGATGCCCTGGCCGGCGAGCTTCTCGAGCGTGCCGTCGAGGTCGGACGCGGTGATCGCGATGTGGTTGTAGCCCGTGCCGAGCTCGTAGGAGTCGACGCCGAAGTTGTGCGTCAGCTCCAGGCGCGCGCCGTCGCCGGGCAGGCCCATGAAGACGTTGATCGCCTCGTCGCGGATCGGCATGCGGCGCAGCTCCTCGAAGCCGAGCGCCTCGTAGAAGGCGACGGAGCGATCGATGTCGCCGATGCGGTAGCAGGTGTGGATCAGCTCTGGGGGCATGCTCGCGCGCTGGGTCGGAGGGACGGGTCGCGCGCATGATGGCACGGGTAGGGTCGGGGCATGGTCGTCGAACGCTCCATGAACTCCCAGTACCTGTCGAACACCTACCTCGTCGGCCAGGAGGGCGGCGAGGGGTTCTTCGTCGACGCGGGCGGGCCCGTCGCGCCGCTGATCGCCGCTGCCGAGCGCCACGGGATCACGCCGACGCACGTCCTGCTCACCCATCACCACGGCGACCACGTCGAGGAGCTCGGCCAGCTGCTCGAGCGCTGGCCCGACCTGCAGGTCCTCGCCCACCCCGACGAGCCGATCATGGGCGTGACCGGCGAGATGCGCCCGGGCGAGCCCGTGCGCGTCGGCGAGCTCGAGGTCACGCCGCTGCACACGCCGGGCCACACCGCGGGGATGCTCTCGCTGCTCGTCGAGGGCAACGTCTTCACCGGGGACACGCTGTTCAAGAACTCCGTCGGCGGCGTGCGGGCACCCGGGTCGACGAGCTACGCGGACCTCCGCGACTCGATCATGGACACCCTCATGACGCTGCCGCCGGAGACGGTCATCCGCCCCGGCCACACCGAGCCGACGACGGTGGCCGGCGAGTGGGAGTCCAACCGCTTCATCCGCGTGTGGCGCGGGCTGGATCCCGAGGGCGACGAGCAGTGCACGGCGCTGGGCGAGCCGGCGACCCTGGTGCTCCTCGGCGACGACTACGACGGCGGACACAAGGCGTGGGTGCGATGGCCCGACGGGCGAGACGACATCGTCCCCGGCTCACGGGTCCAGCGCGGCTGAGTCCGGTGGAGGAGCGGCGCTTCGAGAGGGAGCCCCAGCCGCACGAGCGCCGCAACGAGACCGGCCTCGAGCGGCTGGACCGCAACCTGATCGAGCTGCTGCAGGAGGTCCGCGTCGTCCAGACCGGCGTGCAGGTCCTGTTCGCGTTCCTGCTCACGGTGCCGTTCTCGGCGCGCTTCGAGGACATGACCGGCTTCCAGCGCGGCGCCTTCTTCACCGCCCTCGTCGGCGCGGCCGCCGCGTCGATCCTGCTCATCGCGCCGACCGCGGTGCACCGCCTGCTCTTCCGGCGCGGCGAGAAGGCGTACATGGTCCATATCTCCAACCGGCTGGCCATCGGCGGCCTGGCGTGCCTGGCGCTGTCGATGGTCGCCGTGATGCTGCTCGTCTCCGACGTGCTCTTCGGGATGGGCGTGGCGGTCGTCGTGGCCGTGCTCACGCTCGTCGCCTTCGTCGTCGTGTGGGCCGTCGTGCCGCTGCGCCGCCGGAGCCGGTCGGGCGGCACACCCGTCGTCCGCGCGCGCGGCCCCGACGTACCATGAGCTGATGGCCAAGGACCCGATCCCGACCTCGAGGCTGCGCCGTTCGGCCACCGTCGGTCGGCTGGCCGCCGAGCAGGCCGCCCGTCAGCTCGGCACGCGCGCGGCGAACGTGGCGCGCACCGAGGACCGCGCGAACGCGGCGCTGGCCCGCCGCCAGGTCGAGACCGCCGAGCAGATCGTCGCCGCGCTGGGGACGATGAAGGGCGCGGCGATGAAGCTCGGGCAGGTGATGTCGTTCCTCGACGTCGGCCTCGTGCCGCCCGAGTACCGCGAGCAGTTCCAGGCCAAGCTGGCCGAGCTGCGTGACGCCGCCCCGAAGGTGTCCTTCAAGGACATGAAGCGGGTCATCGAGCAGGAGTACGGCGACAAGCTCGAGAACGTCTTCGAGACCTTCGACCCGGTCCCGATCGCCGCCGCCTCGATCGGGCAGGTCTACCGCGCGCGCCTCGACGACGGGCGCGACGTCGCCGTCAAGGTCCAGTACCCGGGGGTCGGCGCGGCCGTCCGCGCCGACATGCAGAACCTCGGGATGATCCTGCGGCTGATGAAGTCGATCGCGCCCGGCCTGGACCCGGGGGCGCTGGCCGAGGAGATCCGCGGGCGGATCGACGAGGAGCTCGACTACGAGCTCGAGGCCCAGAACCAGCGCACGCTGGCGCGCATCTTCCGCGGCCACCCGTTCATCGTCATCCCCGACGTCGTCACCTCGCTCTCGCACGAGCGCGTGATCGTCAGCGAGTTCGTCACCGGCCGCGGCTTCGAGGAGATGAAGCAGCTCGGCCAGGACGAGCGCAACCGGATCGCCGAGATCGTCTTCCGCTTCTACTTCGGCTGCATGTACCGCCACCACCAGTTCAGCGGCGACCCGCACCCCGGCAACTGCATGCTGCTCGACGACGGCCGCATGGCCTTCCTCGACTTCGGGCTGTTCAAGCGGATCCCCGAGTCGGTGGCCGAGTTCGAGCTCGACACGCAGCGCCTGGGGATCCAGCGCCGCGGGCGCGACCTGATCGACCTGCTGCACCGCGGCGGCTTCATCGCCGACCCCGCGGTCTACGACGAGGAGGGGATCCTGCAGCAGTTCGACGACTTCACGTGGTGGTACACGCGCGACGACGAGGTCCAGCTCGAGCCCGAGGTGGCCACCGAGGTGATCATCCAGATGTCCGATCCGCGGTCGCGCTACTTCGGCAAGATGCGCCACGAGACGCTCCCGCCCGACCACCTCTTCGGACGCCGGCTGGAGACCCTGACGCTCGCCGTCATGTCGCAGCTGCACGCACGCGGCAACTGGCACCGGATCGCGCGCGAGTGGATCTTCCGCGACGCGCCCGTGACCGATCTCGGCCGCGAGGAGCTCGCCTTCTACGCCGGCGGGCGCAGCGCCGCGGCGTGACGCGCACGGCGGCCGGGCTGCGGCTGGGCGCGCTGGCCGTCACGCTGGGGTTCTTCGTCGCCGTCTTCGCGCTCAGCGGGTCGCTGTCGCCCGAGCGCGTGCGCGACGCCGTCGACGGCTTCGGCGTGGCCGGGCCGCTGATCTTCATCGCCGTGTCGGCGTCGCTGACCGTCGTCCTCTTCCCGGGGCCGATCCTCGCCGGCGCCAGCGGGCTCCTGTTCGGCACCGCGCTGGGCACGCCGGTGTCGATCGCCTCGGCGACGCTCGGCGCCGCGCTCGCCTTCTCGATCTCGCGCTGGTGGGCGCACGACGCCGTGCTCGCGCTCGCCGGGCGGCGGTTGCTGGCGCTGCGCGCGTGGATCGGCCGGCGCGGCTTCGTGACGGTGCTCTATGCGCGGATCGCGCCGGGCGTGCCCTACACGCTCGTCAACTACGCGGCCGGGCTGACCCCGGTCGCGCTGCGCACGTTCGTCGCCGCAACGGCCATCGGCGTGGCCCCGCGCGCGTTCGCATACACCGCGCTCGGCGGCTCGCTGGGGGACCTCACCTCGCCCGAGGCGATCGCCGCGGTCGTCGTGCTCGTCGTCATGGCCGTCGTCGGGCTGATCGTCGCCCGGCGCGACCTGGCGGGCGCTAGAGCTGCTGGACCTGGAACAGGCTCGTCGTTCCCGGCGTCCCGCTCGGAAGCCCCGCGGTGATGCCCACGCGCTGGCCCGGGCGGCACCAGCCGAGCTCGATGACGCGCCGCGCGGCGTCGGCGATCAGCGCCTCCGTCGTCTCCTGACGGCGCATCGACGCCGCCTCCACGCCCCACATCAGCCCGCAGCGGCGGACCGTCTCGCGGCCGGGGGAGAGCGCGTAGATCGGCACCGTCGGCCGGTGCGCGCTGACGAGCCGCGCCGAGCGTCCCGACAGGGTCGGGACGACGAGCGCGTCGAGGTTGAGCTCGGTCGCGGCCACGCACGCGCTGTGGGCCAGCGTGTAGGCCGGATCGCGCGTGTCGCGGCGGACGCGCAGGTGGTTCCAGCGCTCGTAGGGCGCCTCGCGCTCGGTGATCCGCGCCACCGAGGCCATCACCTCGATCGCGTGGACCGGGTACTGGCCGACCGCCGTCTCCTGCGAGAGCATCACCGCGTCGGTGCCGTCGAGGATCGCGTTGGCCACGTCGGCGACCTCGGCGCGCGTGGGACGCGAGGAGTGGACCATCGAGTCGAGCATCTGCGTCGCCGTGATCGACGGACGCGCGAGCGCGCCGGCGATCTCGAGCAGCTTCTTCTGGACCATCGGCACGCGCTCGATGGGCAGCTCGATGCCGAGGTCGCCGCGCGCCACCATCACGCAGTCGGAGACCTTGAGGATCGCCTCGGCGCGGTCGACGGCCTGCGGCTTCTCGATCTTGACGATCAGCGGGGTGCGGGTGTGCTCGCGCACGAACGTGACGTCCTCGGGCTTGCGCACGAACGACAGGGCGACGAGGTCGACGCCGATCTGCGCGCCGACGCGCAGGTGCTCGAGGTCCTCCTCGGGGACGGCGGGGAGGTCGGTCGCCTCGCCCGGCAGGTTGAGCCCCTGGCGCGAGGCGACCGTCCCGCCCACCTCGACGTCGGTGTCGATCTCGCCCTCGGCCACGCGCACGGCGGACACACGCAGGCGGATCGAGCCGTCGGTGAGGTACATGACCTCGCCGGGCGTGACCGCGGCCGCGAGCCCGGGCCAGGAGATGGTCATCTGGCGCGCGTCGCCGTCCTGGCCGTTGCCGTGGCCGCACAGGAACGTGACGCGGTCGCCGACGCCGAGGTCCGCGGTGCCGTCGCGCAGCGCGCCGATGCGCAGCTTGGGGCCCGGCAGGTCCTGCAGGATGGCCACGGGACGCCCGGCCCGGCCGGCCGCCTCGCGGACGCGCTGGGCCATGTCGGCGTGCTGCTCGGCCGTGCCGTGGCTGAAGTTCAGCCGGGCCACGTCCATGCCGGCGTCGACCATCCGCGCGAGCACATCCGGATCGCTCGACGCTGGGCCGATGGTGGCGACGATCTTCGTACGGCGATCCATAGCGCGAGGGAAGGTACTCCCTCGGCGGGTCAGCCCTGCAGGAAGGCCAGCACGGCGAGCACGCGCCGGTGGTCGGCGTCGGACGGCGGCAGGCCGAGCTTGCCGAAGATGTTCGACACGTGCTTCTCGACCGCGCCCTCGGTGACGACCAGCGTCTCGGCGATGGCGTGGTTCGTGCGGCCCTCGGCCATCAGCCCCAGCACCTCGCGCTCGCGCGGCGTGAGGTGCGAGAGCGGCCCGTCCTCCGTGCGGCTGCCGAGCAACTGGGCGACGGCCTCGGGATCCATTGCCGTGCCGCCCTCGGCGACGCGGCGCACGGCGTCGACGAACTCGCGCACGTCGGCGACGCGGTCCTTGAGCAGGTAGCCGACCCCGCCGCGCCCGTCGGACAGCAGCTCGGCGGCGTACGTGCGCTCGACGTACTGGGAGAGGACGAGCACCGGCAGCCCCGGGTGCTGGGCGCGCGCCTCGAGCGCCGCGCGCACGCCCTCGTCGGTGAACGTCGGCGGCAGCCGCACGTCGACGATGCAGACGTCGGGCTTGTGTCCGTTGACGGCGCGCACGAGGCCGGGGCCGTCCTCGACGGCGGCGACGACGTCGAACCCGTTCTCGGTCAGCAGCCGGCGCAGGCCCTCGCGCAGCAGCGCGAGGTCCTCGGCGATCACCGCGCGCACGGAAGCTCCGCGCGCAGGAGGGTGGGCCCGCCGGGCGGGCTGGCGATCCGCAGCGTGCCGTCGAGCGCCTCGACGCGCTTGCGCAGCCCGGTCAGGCCGTCGCCGCCGGGATTCGCCCCGCCGCGGCCGTCGTCGGAGATCTCGACGGTCAGGTGGGCGTCGTCCTGTTCGACGCGCACCCAGGCGCGTGAGGCGCCGCTGTGCTTGACCGCATTGGTCAGCGCCTCGGCGACGACGAAGTAGGCGGCCGCCTCGACCGCGGGCATGACCGGCTCGGGGACGTTCGTGTCGACCGTCGTCGGCAGCTGGGTGCGCGCGGCCATCGAGCGCACGGCCTCGGCCAGGCCGCGCTCGGCGAGCAGCGCGGGACGCAGCCCGCGGGCGAGGTCGCGCAGCTCGGAGAGCGCGAGCTTGGCCTCGCCGCGCGCCTTCTCGACGAGCTCCTTGGCGCCGTCGGGGTCGCGCTCGAAGCGCTCCTCGGCCATGCCGAGGTCGAGGGCGAGGGCGACGAGCCGCGCCTGCGCGCCGTCGTGCAGGTCGCGCTCGATTCGCTGCAGCTCGGCCTGGGCGGCGTCGACGGCGCCCGCGCGCGTCTCGGTCAGCACCTCGACACGCTCTTCGAGCTCCTCGGTGTCGCTGCCGAGCAGCAGCCGCGCGAGCGAGCCCGTCCCGGCCGCCGTGCCGCGCACGAGCGCGACGCAGATCGGCAGCGCGACGATCCCGGCGGCGAAGACGAGGGCCGCCCACCACCAGGTGTCGAGGTCGACCCATCCGAGGTCGGCGGAGCCGGGCGCGAGCTTGAACCAGACCGGGAAGCTCAGGCACCAGGCGGGCACCGACCAGCAGACGACGGCGATCGTGAAGCCGACGATGCCGACGGGCAGCAGCAGCAGGTGCCAGCCGAGGTCCTTCCAGGTCTGGGAGTCGGCGAACAGCGCCTTGAGGCGGTCGACGATCCGGCCGCTGACCGGCGGGCGGTAGCGGCCGCGGATCGGCTCGCCGGTGACGAGCGCCGCGCGCCAGCGCTCGACGTTGGCCATGCCGCGCGAGACGACGATCGTGGCCAGCGCGATGGGCAGGCCGATGAGCGTGATGGCCAGCCCCAGCGCCGTCGCCCATCCGGTGACGACGACGGTGAAGGTGATGATGCCGGCGGGCAGGCCGAGGACGAGGTAGCCGGTGTCGAGCCCGAGCCGCGTCGCCCAGGCCGCGAGCCACGCCAGGCGGGAGCGGCCGGCGAGCGCCAGCGTCGGGGGTTCCGTGACGTAGGGATGCATGCTCCGATGGTCGGCGACGCGCGAGGGCGCCGCCATGGCGCCGACCGGCCTCCGACTATGCGGCCAGCGGGCGGACGGCGCGATGGGGATAGCCCTACCTCTCCGCCGGCCGCGCGCGCACGGCCTCGATCGCGGGCGGCCGGCGCAGGGTCTGCAGCACGGTGCAGTAGCGCTCCGTGCGCTGCATCAGGCGCTCGAGGTCCTCGTCGGAGGCGTCCGGCGCGTCGATCTCGAAGCGCATGCGGATGGCCTCGAAGCCGGCCGAGACCTCGCGGTCGATGCCCAGCGTGCCGCGCAGATCGAGGTCGCCCTCGACCGCCACCTCGATGGAGCGCGCCTCGATGCCGCTCGCCGAGGCGACCATCTGGCAGGTGAGCTGCGCGCACGCGGCGAGCGCGCCGAGCAGCAGGTCGCCCGAGCAGGCGCCCGTGCCGGGGCCGCCGACGCCGGGATGGGCCTGCGCCTCGTACAGGGCGCGGCCGATGTCGATCGAGCAGCTCACCGGCGCGCCGCCGTCGCCTGAGCCGCCGCGGGCGGCGAGCGTGATCTGCGACGTGGCCGGGTCGGAGCGGTAGCGCTCCTTCAACGGGGCCTGGAGTGCGCGAAGGTCCATGGTGGTCTTCTACCAATCCGCCACGCACGGAGCACGCCGATGCCGATCGCCCCCGACCCGATGACGGTCCACCCGCTTCCGGCGCACCCGCGCGTCGTCTTCCTGCGCCCGGTCGTCCGCTCGCCGCAGATCGAGGTCGGCGACTTCAGCTACTACGACGATCCGGACGCGCCCGAGGAGTTCGAGCAGCGCAACGTCCTCTACGCGTTCGGGCCCGAGCGGCTCGTGATCGGGCGCTTCTGCGCACTCGCCGCGGGGGTGCGCTTCATCATGGCCGGCGCGAACCACTCGATGGCCGGCGTGTCGACGTTCCCGTTCACGATCTTCGGCGGCGACTGGGCGGAGCGCACGCTCGACCTGCTGCAGGCGATCCCGAGCCGCGGGGACACCGTCGTCGGCAACGACGTCTGGCTCGGCTATCAGGCGCTGGTCATGCCCGGCGTGCGGATCGGCGACGGCGCCGTCGTGGCCACGGCCTCGGTGGTCGGCTCCGACGTGCCGCCCTACGCGATCGTCGCCGGCAACCCGGCGCGCGTCGTGCGGCGCCGCTTCGACGACGAGGACGTCGAGCGCCTGCTGCGCGCCGCCTGGTGGAACTGGCCGCTCGAGCTGATCACGGAGCACGTGCGCACGATCATGGCCGGCGCGCCGGCCGAGGTCGAGGCGGTCGCCCGCGAGCACGGGCTGCTCGGCGCCGCGCCGGATCAGCCGTGACCGCCGCCGCCCGCGGCGGTGCCGCCGGCGACGCGCGCGAGGTCGACGAGCAGCGGCGCGCCGCGCGGGTCGCGGAACTCGAGCCGGCGCGCGCCCGCCGCTCCGGGCGCGCGGAAGCGCAGCACGAGCGTCGCGCTGGCCGTCAGGCCCAGCGAGCGCGGGGCGGACGGCGCCGGCGCCGCCTGCACGGCGTCACCGGCCCGGGTCAGCAGCCGGAAGCGACCGGGATCGACGTCGACCTCGCCGCCGCGCTCGTTCGTCACGGTCACGGCGACGTCGAGCGCGTCGCGCGCGCCGCTGGTCACCGTGCCCACGGCGATCGCGCCGAAGCCCGTGCCGACGACCTGGCCGACCGCGCCGCGCACCTGCGGCTCGGGGCGGTCACGGATCGCGGCGACGGCGAGGAGCGCGCCGGCGACGGCCACCGCGGCGGTCGTCGCGGCGAAGGCGCGCAGCGCGCCGGCCGTCGGCGCCGCGGCGGTCACGGCCGGATCGTGATCGTCGTCGCCGCCATCCCGACGACGGGGTGCGGGTCGATCCAGTCGAGGAACTCCATGGTGACCAGGTAGGTCCCGGGCGCGGCCGGCGTGTCGGCCATGTTCACCAGGCAGTCGTAGCGCTCGGCGGCGCCCGTGGTGAACGAGCGAGCGCCGTTGGCCGCCGGGAGCAGCCGGACGGAGCGCGGCCGGCCGTCCTGGTCGCGGAAGGCGCGTCCGTCCGAGGCGATGATGTCCGTCTCCAGGCCGTTGAACGTGATCCGCTGGAGGAAGTAGCCCGCGTTGAGGAAGCGGATCAGGATCGGCTCGCCGGGCCGCGCGCCGTCGACCTTCACGTCCGCGGCCTGGATCGTGGCGTTCGCTCCGCGCGGCTGGAAGTTGCCGTTGATCAGGAAGTACTTCGGGCGGAAGTCGTTGAGCTTCGCCTCGTCGAGGCCGTCGAGCTTGCACAGGCCGGCGTCGTGGTTGAGCTCGTGCCAGCGCGGGTCGATCGCCCAGCCGGCCAAGACGCGCTCCCAGCGCACGTCGTAGAGCGGCCCGTCGCCGAACGCGCGGCGCATCCCCGGCGGGTCGCCCGGAACGGGCACGGGATCGACGATGAGCGGCCCGAACATCCCCATCTGGACGTGCAGCGTCGTGTTGACGTGGCAGTGGTAGAAGTAGGTGCCCGCGCCGCCGGTGTCGAGGAGGTCCGGGTTCGCGCGATCGACCTGCCACTGGTAGGTGTAGCTGCCGGAGATCTCGAACGACGTGTGCCCGACGCCGTCGTTGACCGGCTCCGGCTCGATCCCGTGGTGGTGGATCGTGTGCACGCGCTTGCTCGCCTTGACCGTGACGTGGGCGATGTCGCCCTCGGTCACCCGGATGAGCGGCGAGGTCAGCCGGCGCCGGCCCGAGCCGTCGTCGAACGACCAGTAGCGGATCCGCCGCCCGTCGGGCGCGTTGACCTTCTCCTCGAAGAACTCGCGCATGAACGTCTTGTCCGGCGTGACGCGGCCGGGCGTCGGCGGGCTGCCCGCCTTGGGCTGGTTGCAGCTGAAGGCGAACTGCGGGATGCGGTCCTCGTCGCTCATGGCGTCATCTCTCCGCGCCTCAGGTGAGCAGCAGCCAGTCGGTGACCTGGCCGCCGGGGTACATGCCGCCCGCCGCCGTCTGCGACATCTCGGCGTGGCAGTGCATCGGGTAGTGCAGGGTCTGGCCGGGCGCGACGCGGTCGCCGACCACGTCGTGCGGGGCGTGCATCGGCAGGATCGTGTCCTTGCGGTCCAGCGGCATGAGCCGCACGACGTCCTTCTCGGCCTGGATGTCCTCGGGCGACACGACCTCGCCGGGGAGGCGCAGCTCGCGGCCGTTGCGCGTGACGACGATCACGTGGTTGCCGTGGAAGTGGATCTGGTGGCCGGCCAGGCCGGTGTTGACCAGGCGAATGGCCTCACCGACCTGCCGGCCGTCGCGGTCGGAGTTGCGCACGCGCCCGCACGGGCGCGTGTCCGACCCGGAGGCGACCCCCTCGACCGCCTCCACGCCGCTCCGTCCGTTGAGTGTGAAGTAGGCGGGCTTGAAGCTGCGCGGGTTGATCTGCGCCGCCCGCCCCGCCTTCGCCGCCGCGTTCCACGCCGGGTCGATGTCGTGGAAGATCCACACGAACTGGCGCTCGAACTCGAGGAACGGCATGCTCTCGTTCTCCGGGAGCAGGCGCCACGGCTCGCTCGCCGGCGTGACGATGAGCACGCCGTTGAGCCCGAGCAGCCGGTTGACCGGGCCGAGCAGCGTGTCCTCGTAGATGTAGGTCCCCGTCGGCAGCGGGCGCCCCGGCTCGGGCACCGTCCCGGTCCACGTCGCGCCCGGGGCGATCGGCCCGCTGTCGACGACGCCGCGGATGACGAAGTTGTGCGGCTCGCGCAGGTTGTTGGTGATCGTCAGCTCGAGCGTCTCGCCCTCGTTGAGCTGGATGACGCGCTCGGGGAGCACGCTGGCCCACGTTCGCTCGAGATAGGGATCGGCCTTCAGCGTCCCGTCCTCGGTGCGCTCGGTCGGCATGCGCGCGCCGGCCGGGAAGGTGCTGCCGGGGACGGTCACGCTGCCGCGGCGGTTCTCGGTCCCGTAGCCCCAGACGTAGGCCGTGCGGCCGTCGATCAGATGCTGCTCGCCCTCGTTGACGAACAGCGCCAGCGAGCGCGTTCCCGCCGCCTGGGCCGGCGTGCGCAGCGCGACGGTGGCGCCGACCGTCGCCGCGGCGATGCCGCCGGCGCCGTAGGTCAGGAAGGCGCGGCGCGTCGGCCGCGGTCCGGCCGCCGCCGGAACGGGCAGCGGCGCCGGACCGCGCGGAGCCCGCGCGGCGAGCGCGAGCCCGGCCGCCGCGGCGAGCAGCGCGACGGGCAGCGCCAGGGTCGCGTCGCGCATGACGTGGAGCGGCCCGCCGGCCTCCTCGGCGCCGAACAGCCACGCGTGCAGCGGGCTGCCGAGCGCCAGCGCGGACGTCGTGCCCAGCGCGGCGAGCGACGCGCGCACCGCGAAGCGCAGCCGCCCCGAGACGCCGTCGCCGGCCAGCAGCCGGTCGGCCGCGGCCGCCGCCAGCCAGGCGGCGGCGAGCACGGCCGGGAGCGCGAGCGTGGCGTCGCGCAGCCAGTGCGCGACGAGCCCGGGCTCGGCCGCCTCGTGCTGGCCCTGCAGCCGGTGTCCCAGCACCAGCCACAGCGTTGTCGCATAGCAGGACGCGGCCCCGATCCCGAGCATGGTCGCCCGGTCTCGACGGGCTCGCCGTCCCGGCCCCGACGTTGAACGGGTCACCGTCGGCTCCTCCCCAGGTCGTCGAGAACTTGGCGCGAAGGTACTCGGTTGCGGCGCTCACTGGTGAGGGCGAAACGCGCATTTTCTGTGCGGGTTCGCGCGGGAATGCGGCGCGCGCGCTGCGGGGTGTCGAAGCCGTCACCATCCAGGGCCATGGCGCACCCTGAGCTGCACCCGACCGCGCACGGCGTCATCGACGACCCGCGCGTCTCGACCGTCCGGGTCGTGTACTCGGACCTGCACGGCGTGGCGCGCGGCAAGGACGTGCCGCTCGGCGAGTTCCCCGCCGTCGCGCGGCACGGCCTGAGCTTCTGCGCCGCGGTCATGTCCACCGACCTGCGGCACACGCCGGTCCTCGGCGCCGCCGAGGGCTACCCCGACATGGTCGCCATGCCCGATCTCGACACGCTCGTGCCGCTGCCGTGGGAGCCCACCGTGGCGACGTGCCTGGCCGACCTGCGCCCGGCGCCCGGCGGCCGGGCAGTGGCCGACCCGCGCGAGGCCGTGCGCCGGGCGGCCGACGGGCTGGCGGAGCTCGGCTTCACGGCCCGTGTCGGCCCCGAGCTCGAGTTCTTCCTGCTCGACCGCGATCCCGAGGCGCCGGGCGGGGCCCGGCGTCGCCCCGACCGCCCGAGCATGGTCTACACCGTCGGCCCGCAGGCCGATCCCGGCGGCTTCGTGCGCTCGTTGACGGAGCAGCTCGCCGCGATGGGCCTCGGCGCGTACGCGGCCGGCCACGAGTACATGACCGGCCAGTACGAGATCAACCTGCGCCACGGCGAGGCGCTCGACGCCGCGGATCGCGCCTTCCGCCTCAAGGCCGCGGTCAAGGACGTCGCCGCCCTCAATGGGCTGGTCGCGACGTTCATGGGCAAGCCGTTCAACGACCAGGGCGGGTCCGGCCTGCACGTCCACGTCTCGCTCGACGGCGACGGCGGCAACGCCTTCGACGCGCCCGGCGAGCCGAGCGGCGTGAGCACGGCGATGCGGCGCTTCCTCGCCGGGGTGATCCACCACGCGCCGGCGCTGATGGCGCTGCTCAACCCGACGATCAACGCCTACCGCCGGACCGTGCCCGACTCGCTCGCGCCCACGCACGCCAACTGGGGCTGGGACAACCGCAGCGCCTTCGGGCGGGTCCCACCCGAGCGCGGGGACGCGACGCGGCTCGAGATCCGCGTCGGCGACGGGAGCGCGAACCCGTACCTGGCGATCGCGGTCGTCCTCCAGGCGGGGCTGCACGGCCTGCGCGAGGAGATGGAGGCGCCGGCGCCGGTGGCCGGCGACGCGTACCGCGCGGGCGCCGGCCGCGGGCTGCGCCTGCCGCGCACGCTGGAGGAGGCGCTCGACGCGCTCGAGTCGGACGAGGTGCTCGCCGGGGCGCTCGGCGCGGAGATCGTCGAGCCGTTCGTGGCCATGAAGCGCTCGGAGATCGAGCGCCACCGGAGCCATGTGTCCGAATGGGAGCTCGACGAGTACCTCCACCATCTCTAGATGAGCGCGATCACCCACCTCATCGCCGGCGTCCCGGTCTCCGATCTCGACGCGGGCATCGATTGGTACACGCGGCTCTTCGGGAGACCCCCGGACCTTCGCGTCGGGGAGGAGATCCTCTGGGACATCGACGAGCACGCCACGCTGTTCATCGAGCCGAACGCGGCGCAGGCGGGCGCGGGCCGGATCACGCTCGTCGTCGCCGGGCTCGACGCGCTCCTCGAGCGCCTCGCCGCTCAGCGCATCGAGCACGAACCGGTCGAGACCTACTCCAACGGCGTCCGCCACGTGAAGGTCCCCGATCCGGACGGGAACGCGATCGCGTTCGCCGAGCTGCCCGACGCCGCCTAGGGGGAGGGCGTCGCCTGCGTCTCCCCGCCGCTCGTCTCGGGACCGTGGGCGAAGCGGGGCGCGTCGCGCTCGGCCGCCTCGCGCTGCGCGCGATCGACCGCGGCGACGACCGTGGCGGGAGCGGCGATCCCGACGAACTTGAACTCGCTGTCGTCCGTGCCGGCGGTGTCGAAGTCCACCGTGCCGACGCGGACGAGGCGGTCCATCACCGTCTGCTCGGTGTTCACGTTCTGGACGCGGTCGATGCGCGTCTGCTGGATGCGCCGCGCGAGGATGCCCCGCCGGATGGAGAGGCGCTGCGTGGTGACGAGGTACGTGGTCGAGATCCGCTTGAGCAGGCCGACCGCAACGACGAGGCCGACGAGCACCACGCCCACGAGCACGCCCGTCCCCGTGCTCGCGATGAGCCCGACGACGACGGCGATCGCGACCGCCGCGGCGCCGAAGGTCACGTAGAAGGACAGCACCCCGCGCCAGGAGGGGTGTCCCTCGAAGACCACCTGCTCGTTTGGATGCAGGTCCATCGGAATCGATGATCCGGACGTCCCGGGTGATCGCGCGTCACCCGGCGGGGTGATGCGGGGCCGTCGAGGCGGCGCGTCCGCGGCCTGGCGCCGCCTGGACGCGTCCTGACTTTTTCGTCAGGATGGCCCCATGGGCCATGACGTCATCGTCGTCGGCGGCGGTCACAACGGCCTGACCGCCGCCGCCTACCTCGCGCGCGCCGGGCTCGACGTGTGCGTCGTCGAACGCCGCGACGTGCTCGGCGGGGCGTGCGTGACCGAGGAGCTGTGGCCCGGCTACCGCGTCTCGCGCGCCTCGTACGTCGTCTCGATGCTGCAGCCCAAGGTCGTCGCCGACCTGCGCCTGCGCGACTTCGGCTACGAGCCGATCCCGCTCGAGCCCGCCTACGCGACGATCTCCGGCGGCGTCCCGCTCTTCTTCCACGACGACGCCGAGCGGGCGCGCGCGTCGATCGCCCGCCGCTCGCGGCGCGATGCCGACGCCTACCCGGCGTTCGCCGCGCTGCTCGAGCGCGCCGCCGAGTTCATCCGCCCGCTGATGCTGCGCCCGCCGCCGGCGCTCGGGTCGCGGCGCCCCGGGGACCTGCCCGGGCTCGTGCGCTTCGCGGGCCGCGCCGCCGGGCTGCCGCGCCGGCGGCTGCAGGAGCTCGTGCGGCTGATGACGCTGTCGGTCGGCGATCTGCTTGACGAGTGGTTCGAGGACGACGAGCTCAAGGGCTGCCTCGCCTCGACCGGCGTCGTCGGCGTGTGGGCCGGCCCGCGCTCGCCGGGCACCGCCTACAACCTGCTCCACCACGCGCTCGGCGAGATCGACGGGCGCGCCGGCGCATGGGGCCACGTGCGCGGCGGGATGGGCGCGATCAGCATGGCCATCGCGCGCTCGGCGCAGGCGGCCGGCGCGACGATCCGGACGGGCGAGGCCGTCGCCTCGATCGACGTCCGGGACGCCGCGGTCGCCGGCGTGACGCTCGCCGGGGGCGAGGAGCTGCGCGCGCCCGTCGTCGTCTCGGGCGCCCACCCGGCCACGACGGTGCTCGATCTCGCCGGGGCCGAGCACTTCCCGGACGAGGTGGTCACCGACATGCGCCGCTTCCGCTCGCGCGGCGGCTCGGTGAAGGTGAACATGGTCCTCTCCCGGCCGCCGTCGTACGTGGGCGTCAGCGACGAGGAGCAGCACGCGCTGCTGCGGACGGGGCTCGCGCTGTGCCCGTCGATCGACCACCTCGAGCGCGCGTGGCAGGACGCGGTGCGCGGCGTGCCCGCCGCCGAGCCGTACATCGAGATCGAGGTGCCCTCGGCCGTCGACCCGACACTGGCCGACGGCGACGGCTGGGTGGCGACGATGTTCACCCAGTACGGCCCGCCCGGCGAGGAGGGGTGGCCCGACGGCGCGCGCGAGCGCTATCTGCGCGCGTGCCTGGACGCGCTCGAGCGCGTCGCGCCAGGCGCGGGCGAGCACGTGATGCACGCCGAGGTGCTCGCGCCGCCCGACCTCGAGCGCATCTTCGGCCTGCGGGGCGGCTCGATCTTCCACGGCGAGCAGGACCTCGCCCAGCTCGGCCCGCTGCGCCCGGCCGCGGCGCTGTCGGGCTACGCGACGCCGCTGCACGGCCTGTACCTCGCCGGGGCGGGCACGCACCCCGGCGGAGGGGTGATCGCCGCGTCCGGCCACAACGCCGCGATGCGTGTGCTCGCCGACCACCGGCGCGCGCGCCTGCGCGAGCGCGTCCGCGTCCTCACGCGGTCCGACTGACCCCTACGCCGGGCGGGAGGTGGCGATGACCACGCCGGTCGTCGTCATCAGGCTGTCGGCGAGGCGCAGCGACGTGGGCGGGCAGTCGTCGGCTCGTGCTCGGCTCCGGCCGGCGCTGTCAGCTCCTCGTTCGTGGTCCCACCTCCGACACGAACGGAGCGGCCCCGGATCGACACGAGGGCTACGCGGCGGCGAGCAGGGCGGCCGCGGCGGCGCGGGCCTGGGCCGGCGCGTCGAGCTCGCCGGCCACCGAGAAGGCGACCGTCGCGCCCTCGTGGAGCATGAACAGCTGGGCGGCGAGGCGCTCGGGATCGCGCGCACCCGCCTCGGTCAGCAGGCGCGTGAAGAGCGCGAGCATCCACGCCTTCTGCTCGCGCACGACCGCGCGGCCACGGTCGTCGGCCGAGGTCAGCTCGGCATGGGCGTTGACGAACGCGCAGCCGCGCGGCGAGGCCTCCTGCAGCCACGTCGCGAGCGCGTCGAAGGGCGCCAGCGGGCGCTCCTCGGGGCGGGCGCGCTCGAGCGCGTCGGCGACCCACGCCTGCCAGCGCGCGTGGCGCTCGGCCAGGTAGGCGGCGATGAGCGCGTCCTTCGAGCCGAAGCGGTCGTAGAGCGTCTTCTTGGTCACCCCGGCCGCGGTCGCGATCGCCTCGACCCCGACGGCGTGGATGCCCTGCTCGTAGAAGAGCTCGGCGGCGGCGTCCAGGACGCGCCGGCCCGCGGGGGTGAGGGTGGTGGCCATGCGCCAGAGTATACAGACCGGTATGGTTATGCCGATGTACACCGATCGGTCTACTCGTGACGCCGTGCTCGGCGTCATGCTCGCCGCCGGGCTCGTCGTCGGCTGGTCGTCGGGCTTCATCGGCGCCACGCTGGGCACGCGGGACGCCGAGCCGCTCACCCTGCTCATGTGGCGCTTCGTCGTCGTCGCGCCGCTGCTGCTCGCCGTGCCGGCCCGCGGTCCGCGTCCCACGCGACGCGACCTGCTCGTCGTGTCGGCGATCGGCGTGCTCTCCCAGGGCGTCTACCTGCTCGGCACCGTCGTCGCCGTCGGCAGCGGGGTGGCCGCCGGGACGGTCGCCCTGATCGCCGCCCTGCAGCCCGTGCTCGCCGCCGCCCTCGCGGGTCCGGTGCTGGGCGAGCGCACGGGCGCGGCCGCCTGGCTGGGCCTGGCCGTCGGCGTCACCGGGGTGGCCGTGGTCGTGGCCGGCGACCTCGGCGCCGGTGGCGGCCCGTCGCCGTGGGCCCATGCGCTCCCGGTCGCCGCCGTGGCGGGCCTGACCGCGGCGACCCTGCTCGAGCGCCGCCTGCGCCCCGGCGTCGGCGCGGTGCGCTCGCTGGCCGTCCAGTGCGCGGGAAGCGCCGTCGTCTTCAGCGCTCTCGCGCTCGCCACCGGTGACGCGGCGCCGCCCGCGGACGCGACCTTCTGGCTGGCCGTCGCGTGGCTCGTCGTGCTCTCGACGATCGGCGGCTACGGGCTCTACTGGCTCGTCGCGGCCCGCAGCGGGGCCACGCGCGTGAGCACGCTCATCCTCCTCACGCCGCCGGCGACGGCGCTGTGGGCCCTCGTCATGTTCGGCCAGCCGGTCGGCGCCGCGACGGTGGTGGGGATGCTCGTCTCGCTCGGCGGCGTGTTCCTGGCACGCCCGCGCGCGGCTAGGCGCTGCGGGCCGTCGAGTGCCGGTACGAGCGCCCGAGCATCTCGCGCAGCACGTCCGTGTCGACGTCCCGCAGGCGCTTGATGTACAGGCACGAGCGGCCGGTCGAGTGCTTGCCCAGCCGCTCCAGCATGGCCTCGTGATCGTCGAAGCCGTCCATCAGGTACAGCGTCAGGCTGCCCTTGCGCGGCGCGAAGCCGAGCGCGAGCCAGTCCGCGGTGCGGCCGTCGGCGTAGGTCATCGTGCACGTGCCGAAGCCGACGATGCCCGATCCCCACATGCGCGGCGGCTCGCCCGTCTCCTCGGCCATCATCCGGCAGATCGCGCGGCTGTCCTCGCGCTTGACCGGGTCCTCGATCGTGCCCAGGAAGGCGTCCACGTCGGCGTCGTTGGGCTGCGTCTTGGGCGCGGGCACCGATCAGGGGATCTCGCGGACGGTGATCAGGTTCGTCGCGCCCGTCGTCCCCGTGCGCCGGCCCGCCGTGAGGACGGCGCGGTCGCCGGGGCGCAGGTCGGCGAAGTCGCGCGCGCACACGAGCGCCGCGTCGATCAGCTCGTCGACCGACGCGGCGATGTCCATCGTCGTCGGGCGCACGCCCCACTCGAGCGCGAGCTCGTTGGCCACGCGCTGCTGGTGGGCGAGCGCGATGACCGGCCGCCGGACGCGGTACTTCGCGGCCGCGCGCACCGTGCCACCGGTCATCGTCGGGACGATCAGGGCGCAGGCGTTCACGTCGCCGGCCAGCGTGATGGCGGCGTGCATGAGCGCGGCGTCGGGGCCGCTGGGGTCGCCCTGGCGGTCGGCGCCGTGGATGAGCGGCGACTCCTCGGCGGCCTCTGCGATCTCGGCCATGGCGCGGACGGCGTCGACCGGGTTGGCGCCGACGCTGGTCTCGGCCGACAGCATCACCGCCGAGGTCCCGTCGAGGACCGCGTTGGCGACGTCGGCGGCCTCGGCGCGGGTCGGCTCGGCGGCCGAGACCATCGACTCGAGCATGTGCGTGGCCGTGATGACGAGCTTGCCGGCCTGGGTCGAGCGGACGATCGTGTCCTTCTGCATGAGCGGGACGCGCGCGACACCCGCCTCCACGCCGTAGTCGCCGCGCGCGACCATGATCCCGTCCGAGGCGGCGATGACCTCGTCGAGGCGCTCGTAGCCCTCGACCTTCTCGACCTTGGCGATCGTCCGCGCCGGCGAGCCGTGCTCGCGCAGCAGGTCGCGCAGCGCCTGCATGTCGGCCCCCGAGCGCACGAAGGACAGCGCGACGAAGTCGGCGTCCATCTCGACGGCGAGCGCCAGGTCGGCGAGGTCCTTGTCGGTGATCGCCGGGAGCGTCGGCCGCGCGTAGGTCACCGTGATGCCCTTGCGCGGGCTGAGCGGGCCGCGCGAGCGCACGCGCGTGGCCACGGCGCCGTCGACGACGGACTCGGCCACCAGCCGCGGCACGCCGTCGCCGATGACGATCTCCGAGCGCTCGGTGACGAGGTCGGAGAAGCCCGGGAAGTCGACGCTGACCTGGCCCGGCTGGGCGGGCACGTCGCCGCCGACGAAGGTCACGGGCTCGCCGACCTCGACGACCCGCTGCTCGGTCGCCGACGACAGCCGCAGCTTCGGGCCCTGGAGGTCGAACATCAGCGCGACCGGGCGCCCGGCGCGGGCGGCGGCCGCGCGCACCTCGATCGCGCGGCGGCGCAGGTCCTCGGCCGTCCCGTGGGAGCAGTTCAGCCGCGCGCAGTCCAGCCCGGCCGCGATGAGGTCGTCGAGGACTCCCGGCGGATCGGTGGCGGGGCCGAGCGTGGCGACGATCTTCGTATGGCGCGCGAGCATGACGGCGCGAGTGTGGCACGCGCCGCCCCCGCGCGGCTAGGTCGCCTCGCGCAGCACGAGCCCGTGCTCGGGCCGCCAGCCGATGCGCACGGTCATGTTGAGCTCCCACCGGTCGTCCGAGCGGGCGCGGTAGGTGTTCTGCTCGAGCGCGACGAGCCGCACGCCGGGTGACAGCTCGACGATGACCTGCGTCGACGTGCCCACGTACACGCGCTCGACGACCCGGCCCTCGAGGATGACCATGCCGTCCTCGAGCTCGTCGAGGGCGATCTTCTCCGGGCGCACCGACAGGTGCACCGGCGTGCCCGGCGCGCACTCGGCCGGGACCGGCGCGGCGCACAGCTGGCCCGAGGCGAGCCGCACGCCGCCGTCCTCGACCGTCGCCTCGAGCAGGTTCGAGATGCCGATGAAGCCGGCCACGAACGGCCGCGTCGGACGCTCGTAGACCTCCTCGGGCGCGCCGCACTGCACGATCACGCCGTCGTTCATGACCGCGATGCGGTCAGAGACGGCGAGCGCCTCCTCCTGGTCATGGGTGACGTAGACGAACGTGATCCCGACCTCGCGCTGGATCGACTTCAGCTCGACCTGCATCTCCTTGCGCAGCTTGAGGTCGAGCGCCCCGAGCGGCTCGTCGAGCAGCAGCACGGCCGGCCGGTTGACGAGCGCGCGCGCGAGCGCGACGCGCTGCTTCATGCCGCCCGACAGCTCGCGCGGCCTGGCCTTCTCGCGGCCCGTGAGGTGCACGAGCTCGAGCGCCTCGCCGACGCGCCGCGCGATCTCGGACTTCTCGACCTTGCGCCGCTCGAGCCCGAAGGCGACGTTGCGGCGCACGTCGAGGTGCTCGAAGAGCGCGTAGCCCTGGAACACCGTGTTGACGTTGCGCTTGAAGGGCGGCACCTCGGCCACCGACTCGCCCTCGAGCAGCAGCCGGCCCTCGCTGGGCTGCTCGAAGCCCGCGATCATCCGCAGCGTCGTCGTCTTGCCGCAGCCCGACGGGCCGAGCAGCGAGAAGAACTCGCCGCGCCGGATGCCCAGGCTGAGGTCGCGCACGGCGACGTGATCGTCGAAGCGCTTCGTGACGTGTTCGAAGGTCACCGCCTCGCCCGCGCCGGCGGCGTCCTCGACCCCCGCCTCGGGGATGTGCTGCACCTCGGTCATGCTCCCTCCCGTCCGAGCAGGACGCCGAGCCCGCTCTCCCGGCGGCCGAAGAGCCGCGGGAGGGCGACGGCCAGCCCGATGCAGAGCACCGAGATGGCGAGCATGAGCGTCCCGATTGCGTTGATCGTCGGCGTCACCCCGAAGCGGATCGCCGACCAGATGCGAACCGGCAGGGGCTGAGGGGACTCGCCGGTGGTGAAGAACGACAGCACGAAGTCGTCGAACGACAGCGCGAACACGAGCAGCGCCGCGGCCAGGATGGCCGGCCACAGCGCGGGCAGGATCACGAGCCTGACGACCTGCAATCGCGTCGCCCCGAGGTCCATCGCCGCCTGCTCGACATTGGGGTCCAGGGCGGACAATCGCGCGCGGACGACGACGGTCACGTAGGAGATCGAGAACGTGATGTGCGCCAGCATCACGGTGAGCAATGACAGCCGCAACCCCATCTGGGTGAAGAGCAGCAGCGCCGAGACGCCCGCCACGATCTCCGGCGTGACGAGCGGGATCAGCATCAGGATGTTGGCCGGCCCGCTGATCCGCGAGCGGCTGCGCACGAGGCCGAAGGCCAGCGTCGTCCCGAGGATCGTGCCCACGAGCGTCGTGACGAGCGCGATCTCGATGCTCGCCATGAACGACGAGGTGTAGGACTCGCTCTGGAAGAACGTGTCGTACCAGCGCAGGCTCAGGCCGGCCATCCGCTGCACGGAGCGCTCCGAGTTGAACGAGAACAGCACGACGATCGCGATGGGCAGGAACAGCACGAGGTAGAAGAGCCCCGTGAAGCCCGCCAGGAAGCGCGGGCGGTCGAAGTCGCGCGGCGGGCGCTCGCGCCGCACGCGGCCCTTGGCGGCCGCGGCGGGCTCGGGCTCGCGTGTGGCCGTGGCGGCGCTCATGCCGCCTGCCCCTCGCGCGAGGCCTTCGCCGCCGAGCGCAGGTAGAGCACCATCCAGCACAGCAGGAAGACCATCATCACGACGGTCAGCGCCGCCCCGAAGGGCCAGTTCTCCGCGCCGAAGAACTGCTGCTGGATGAGGTTGCCGATCATGAAGGTGTCGGTCCCGCCGAGCAGCGCGGCGGCCACGAAGTCGCCGACCGCGGGCAGGAAGACGAGCACCACGCCGGCCAGCACGCCCTGGAAGGTCGTCGGCCAGGTCACGTGGCGGAACGTCGCCCAGCCCGAGCCGTAGAGGTCCTTGGAGGCCTCGATGACCGCCGGGTCCATCCGGTCCAGCGCCGCGTAGATGGGCAGGATCATGAAGGCGACGTAGCCGTAGGTCAGTCCGCCGATGACCGCGTAGGAGGTGTTCAGGAACTGGACGCCGTCCGTGGTCAGGCCGACGTCGCGCAGGATCCCGTTGACGAGGCCCTCGTCGCTGAGCATCGCGACCCAGGCGTAGGTGCGCACGAGGTAGTTGACGAACGACGGGACGATCACGAGCGCGATCAGCACGTGCTTCCAGCGCCCGCCGAAGCGGGCGATGTAGTACGCGACGGGGTAGCCGATGAGCAGGCACAGGACGACCGTCGTCACCGCGTAGACGATCGACCGCAGCAGGATCGGGGCGAACGCCGGGTCGAAGACCCTCGAGTAGTTCTCCGGGAACCACCCGTACACGGCGGCGCCGAGGTCGTCCGTCGTGCCGAACGAGATCGCGACGAGGATCCCGAGCGGCACGACGAAGAACCACAGCAGCCAGAGGCCGCCGGGGAGCAGGAAGCGGCCCGCGAAGCGGTCGCCGCCCATCAGGCGGCCTTGAACTCCGTCCAGGCCTCGTCCCAGACGCGCGTGCCGTCGCGGCCCAGGTTGCGGAACTGGTCGCTCGGCCTGAGCTTCGACGGCTCCACGTTGATCGACGGGTCGTCCTTGACGAGCGCCTCGAACGCGGCGCTCGCCCCCGTGTAGGGCATCGGGTAGCCGAAGTAGTTGACGTTGCGCTCGAGGTTCTCCGGCTCGAGCAGGAAGTTGATGAACGTCAGCGCCGTCCCCGGGTGCTGCGCGTTGGCGGGGATGGCGAAGCTGTCGGACGCCCACGGGACGCCCTCGTCGGCCCGGATGAACTTGAAGTTCTCGGGGGTCTTGACCTGGTTGCGGATGTTCACGACGTCGCCGTTCCAGCCGTGGTGGATCCAGGCGTTGCCCGACGTCATGTTCGTGATGTCGTCGGTCGAGATGCCGCGCAGGCTCGGCTTGACCCCGAGCAGCCAGCTCTTGCTCTTCGCGACGGCGGCGTCCTCGGTGTCGTTGAGCTGGTTGCCGTTGACGAGGTTGCCCGCGCCGATCGACTCCTGGAAGTCGTCGAGCAGGTAGATCCGGCCCTTGGCCGTCTCGTTCTTGAGGTCGTTCCAGGAGCCCTGCATGTCCTTGACCTTGTCGGCGCGGTAGATCAGGCCGGTCGCATACAGCGCGTAGGGGATCGAGTGCGCGCTGCCCGGGTCGTACCAGGGGTTGGAGAACGCGCTGTCCAGCTGGCCGCCGAGGTTGCTGAGCTGGTCGTGGTCGATGCGCAGCAGCTGGTTGCCGTGGCGCAGGCGATCGACCCACTCCGAGCTCGGGAAGATCAGGTCGTACTGGTTGCCGGCGCGCAGCTTGGACATCATGCCCTGCATGGAGTCGAAGTTGGACTCGCGCACCTTGACCCCGTAGCGCTTCTCGAAGTCCTTCATGATCTGCGGGTCGAGGTACTCGGCCCAGTTGAAGTAGACGAGGTCGCCGTCAGGCTTGGCCTGGACGACCTTCTGGGTCGCTTCCTTCGACGAGTCGTTCTGGCTCAGGCTGCCCCCGCAGCCGGCCAGCGCGCCGAGCCCGGTCAACCCGAACGCGGCGCCCGCCCCGCGCTTCAGCACCTCGCGGCGGCGCAGCGGCCGCCCAAACCCCTCGGTCATGGTCCCTCTCCTCCTCGAACGTGCTCCCCGCGGCCGGCGAACGGCAGCTCGCCGGCCGGGACCTCCAGTTCGCGTGCGAGCAGTCCTCCGATCCGCTCGCGCGCCTGCTCCAACGGCATCGACGGGTCGCCGAGCAGCACGCGCAGCCCGAGCCCGTCGATCAGCGCCATCGCCAGGTCGGCGGTGGCGCCCGGGTCGACCGCGGCGAACTCGCCGGCGGCGATCCCTTCCTCGATCGCCTCGGCGATCCACTCGCGGTAGCGCGCGTACATCTGCGCCGCGATCGGGCGCAGCTCCGGGTCGCGCGCCGCCCCGAGCCACAGCTCCGCCCAGAGCTGCCATTCGCGCCGCCCCGGCTCGCTGGTGGGCAGCGACTGCTCGATCAGGTCCGCCAGCCGCCGCGCGGCCGGGTGGTCGTTCTCCTCGGGCGGCCCGATCCGCACCGCGGCCGCCACGTCGAAGGCGTAGTCCAACGTCTCCGCCAGGAGCTCCTCGCGGTTGCGGAAGTGGTAGTGGACGAGCGCCGTCGACACGCCGGCGGCGCGAGCGATCTGCGCGATCCGCGCCCCGCCGATGCCGCGCTCGGCGATCAGCTCGCAGGCGGCCTGCAGGATGCGGTCGCGGGCGGAGCGCTCCGCGGCGGTGACGGCCTGGCTCGTCACGTCATCGGCCGCTCCAGGTCGGCGCGGATGCGGTCGGCGAACCAGGCGACGGCCGCCTCGCGCTGCGAGAGCGGTCCGGGCTGCCAGTCACGCGTCGCCATTCCGCGCTGGACGTTGTCCACCAGGTCGACATCCTCTTTCAGGACCGTCGTGTTGAGGAGATTGTTGACCCGCTGCGCGAGCCGGCTCGCCGGCGGCGCACCGGGGGCGCGGAACGTACCCCACTCGTCGCGCGTGCTCGCCGGTCCGTCGGGCCACAGCCGCCACGTGTTGACCTGGTCGGGGTAGAGGTCGATCGTCGTGTTCGGGTAGATGACGACGAAGCGCCACACCCGGTGGTCCTCCGGGCGCAGGCCGGGCATCGGCCGCACGAGGCGCTGGTAGGCGCGCTCGAGGCGGTTGTCCGACGGCTTGTCGCGCATCGGCGCGTCGAACCACACCCAGTTGTCGTGGACCTCGACCGAGTAGCGCTGGTAGTCGAGCAGCCGCATGAGCGACGGATGGGCGATCGGGATGTGGTAGCCCTCGGCGTAGTTCTCGACGATGATCTTCCAGTTGGCCGGCTGGGTGCCGCCGCCCGCGCCCTTGCCGAAGCGCCGCAGCTCGGGCACCCGGTAGGGCGCCAGGCGCTCCTCGAGGCCCTCGAGCTGGTCGGAGAGCGCGCCGGCGGCGGGGTCGAGGTTGACGAACACGAGCCCGCAGAAGACCTCGACGCGCACCTGGTGCAGACCGAGGCGAGACTTGTCGAGGTCGGGGATGTCGCGCCCCTCGGGGACGCCGATCAGCGAGCCGTCGAGGCGGTAGGTCCAGCCGTGGTAGCGGCAGCGGATCGCCTTGCCGCACGATCCCGAGCCCGTGAGCAGGCAGGACGCGCGGTGGCGGCAGACGTTGCGGAAGCCGCGCAGGACGTCGTCGTGGTCGCGGATGACGAGGATCGGCTGATTGCCGACGGTCGTCGTGAGGTACGTCCCGCGCTCGGGGAGATCGGCCACGTGGCCGGCGAGCTGCCAGGTGCGTTCGAAGATCTTCCGCTGCTCGGCCTCGACCACGGCCGGGTCGAGGTACAGTCGCGGCTCGAGCGCGCGGCCGAGCGCCGGCGGGCCGTTCGTGACGGCGGTCGCGGACCCAACGTCGCTTGACACGTCTCGCCTCCTCAGGCCTGACGAAAAAGTCAGGGGCATGATAGCGTCGCCTGTCAACGTGCGAGCGAGGTTCTCCAGGGCGTGGCTGTCGCTGACGCCGGAGCCGGAGCGCGAGCTGCCGACGGCGATCGCCGCGCTGCGCGCAGGAGGGGCGCCCGCCGACGACGACGTGCGCCGCGAGCGCCGCCGCGCCCAGGAGGTCGTCCTGCGGGGCAGCGAGCGCAGCTACCTCGACTGGCTGGCCGACGCCGCCGGCCTGGCCGCGCGGGTGCCCGCCCGCGACCCGCAGGTCGGCGCGGCGGCCGACACCGTGCGCGACGTCGTCACCAACCAGGCGGGGCTGCTGCTCGGCCTGCCCGACCGCCGCGCGCGGCGCGAGCGGGCCAGCCGCGCGCTCGCGCGCGCCGTCGCCGGCGAGGAGGACCGCAGGCCATGACCACCACCCCGATGCTCGAGGGCCCGTCGCTGGAGCTCAGCGACGGCCAGCGCGAGCTGCAGGAGCGCGCCCGGCGCTTCGTCGACGAGGTCCTCATCCCGCGCGAGGAGCGCGCCGAGCGCGCCGGCGGGCGGCTCGGCGACGACGATGTCGCGGCCATCCGCGCCGCGGCCATCGAGGCGCGCCTGAACGGCGGCCTGCACGCGCCCGAGCACGGCGGGCAGGGCTGGAGCAAGGTCGAGTGGTTCCTCGTCGAGGAGCAGCTCGGGCGCTCCACCAACGGGCTGTCGTGGTGGATCCCGTCGGCCTACAACGTGCTCGCCGCGGGCACCCCCGAGCAGGTCGACCGCTACCTGCGCCCCGCCCTGCGCGGCGAGCGCCAGGACGCCTACGCGGTGACCGAGGAGCACGCCGGCTCCGACCCGTCGGGCATCGCCACGACGGCCGAGCGCACCGACGCGGGCTGGCGCATCAACGGCGAGAAGTGGTTCGTCACCTCGGGTGACGTGGCCGGCGTGATCATCGTCATGGCCAACGCGATCGAGGACGGCGAGCGCCTGCCGACGCTGTTCCTCGTCGACGCCGACGCCGCGGGCGTGACCGTCGTCGACGACCCGCCGTTCACGCACGCCTACCCGCACGGTCACCCGACGCTGCGCTTCGAGGACGTCGAGGTGCCCGGCGACGCGATCATCGGCGGGCTGGGCGGCGGCGACGACCTGCAGCGCACGTGGTTCACCGAGGAGCGCCTCGGGATCGCCGCCCGCGGCGTCGGCTCGATGTGGCGCCTGCTCGAGGAGTCGGTCGCCTGGGCCACCTCGCGCGAGCAGGGCGGCGCGCGGATCATGGACCACCAGGGCGTGTCGTTCCCGCTCGCCGACTCGGCCGCCGACGCGGCCGCCGGGCGCGCGCTCACGCTCGCCGTGTGCGTGCTCGCCGACGCCGGCGCCGACCCCAAGCTCCTGCACGGCAAGGCGTCGATGGCCAAGCTGTTCGTGTCCGAGCGCGCGTGGGTGTGCGCCGACCGCGCCGTGCAGACGTTCGGCGGGCGCGGCTACATGCGCACGAACGTCGCCGAGCGGCTGCTGCGCGAGCTGCGCGTCGACCGCATCTGGGAGGGCACGAGCGAGATCCAGCGGATGATCGTCGCGCGCGCCCTCGAGCGCCGGGGCGTCGAGGCGCTGCTGCACTGACGTGGATCTCGCGCGCCTGCTCGACCCCCGCTCGATCGCCGTCGTCGGCGCGACGCCGCGCGCCGAGACGTACGCCCACGAGGTCCTGCGCAACCTCGAGACGCTCGGCTACGACGGCGAGGTGTGGGGCGTGCACCCGCGCCACGAGGTCGTCCGCGGGCGCGCCGTGTACCCGTCGCTGCGCGACCTGCCCGCGCCCGCCGACGCCGTCGTCGTCGCCGTGCCCGCGGCGTCCGTGCCGGCCGTCATCGAGGAGGCGGGGGCGACCGGCTGCGGCGGCGCCGTGGTCATCGCCGCGGGGTTCGCGGAGGCGGGCCGCCACGACCTCGAGGCCGCCCTGGCGCAGGCCGCCGGCCGCCACGATCTGCCGGTCATCGGACCCAACTGCGACGGCCTCGTGCGCCTGCACTCGCGCGTCGCGCTGTGGGGCGACGCGCTGCGCCCGCAGGAGCCGGGCGCGATCGCGCTGGTCAGCCAGAGCGGCAACCTCGCCGTCAATGCGCTCGCCTCGCGTCGCGGCCTGCGCCTGCACACGGTCGTGTCGTGCGGCAACTCGACGGTGCTCGGCGCCGGCGACCTGCTCGCCGCGCTGGCCGAGGACGACGGCGTGCGGTCGATCGCGCTGTACCTCGAGGACGACGGCGACGGGCCGGCGCTGTGCGAGGCGCTCGCGCGCTGCGCCGAGCGCGACATCGGCGTCGCTGTGCTCAAGGCCGGCGCGTCGGCGGCCGGGGCCACCGCGGCCTCGACGCACACCGGCGCGATCGCCGGCGACCACCGCGTCTTCCGCGCGCTCGTCGAGGAGGCCGGTGGCGCGTGGGCGCGCGACGGCCACGAGCTGCTCGAGCTGGCCAAGGGCCTGGCCTCGGGGCGCCGCGCCCGCGGGCGCGGGATCGCGCTCGTCACCTGCTCGGGGGCGGACTGCGCCGTCGGCGCCGACGAGGCCGAGCGCCAGGGCGTGCCGTTGCCGCCGCTCGCGCCGCACACGGTCGAACGCCTGCGCGCGCTGCTGCCCGCCGCCGCCACGGTCGCCAATCCGCTCGACTACACCGCGCTCGTGTGGGGCGACGTCGACGTCCTGCGCGAGGCGATCGCCGCCGTCGGCGACGACCCGTCCGTCGATCAGGTGCTCGTCCTCTACGACCAGCCGCCCGGCGCGCTGGGCTGGTCGGGACAGACGTGGGCCGACGCGCGCGAGGGCATCGTCCAGGGCGCGGGCGTCTGCTCCGTGCCCGTGCTCGTCGCCGCCACGCTGCCCGAGCTGCTCGACGATGACGGCGCTGCCGACCTGCTCGCTCGCGGGATCCCCGCCCTGTGCGGCCTCGGCGACGGCCTGCGCGCGGCCAAGGCGCTGTGGCCACGCGCGGGTGACGCGCCGTCGCGCCTGCGCGCGATCGCCGCCGCCGCCGCGCCCGGGCCGGCCGGCGGGCGCTGGCTGGCCGAGCACGAGGCCAAGGCGATGCTGCGCGAGTCCGGGCTGCCCGTCGTCGAGGGACGGGCCGTGGGCGACGAGGAGGACGCGGTGCAGGCCGCCGCCGCGCTCGGCTGGCCGGTCGCCGTCAAGCGCTCGTCGGCGGCGCTGCGGCACAAGACCGAGGCCGACGCGCTGGCCCTCGGCGTGGCCGACGAGCGCACGCTGCGCGCCGAGTACCGGCGGCTGGCCGCGCTCGGTGACGACGGCGCCGTGCTCGTCGAGCGCATGGCCACGGGCGCGATCGAGCTGCTCGTCGCGGCCCGCCGCGACGCCGTCGTGCCGGCGCTGGCGATCGGCCTCGGGGGCACGTGGACCGAGCTGCTCGACGACGTCGCCGTCGTCGCGCTGCCCGCCGGTCCCGCGCGCGTCGCTGCGGCGATCCGCTCGCTGCGCGGCGCGCCGCTGCTGTGCGGCGGGCGCGGCCGCCCGCCGCTCGACGTCGGCGCCGCGGCCGAGGTCGGCGCCGCTGCCGGCGACCTGCTGCTGCGCGCGGGGCTCGACCTCGTCGAGCTCAACCCGGTGCTCGTCGCGCGCGAGGGGGCCGTCGTCGTCGACGCCGTCGCCCGCGAGGGAGCCCACGTAGCCGTCCAGGAGGCGATCGCTTGAGCCATGACGTCCTCGTCCTCGGAGCGGGCCTCGCCGGCCTCTCCGCCGCACGCGACCTCGCGCGCGCCGGCGCCGACGTGCTCGTGCTCGAGGCGCGCGACCGCGTCGGCGGGCGCGTCGAGCAGACGACACTGCCCGACGGGCGTCTGGCCCAGCTCGGCGGCGAGCTCACCGGGTCGTTCCAGACCGCGTACCTCGCACTCGCCGAGGAGCTCGGCCTGACCGTCGAGCCCAGCTACGTGGCCGCGCGCGGCGAGCGCACGACGGCGCTGGCCGAAGGCGTGCGCCGCGGCGCGTGGCTCACCGCGGGCGAGCTGGCGGAGCTCGAGCGCGTCGAGCGGGAGTTCTGCGAGCTCGCGCGCACGGTCGACCCCGACGACCCGTGGTCGCACCCCGACGCGGTCGCGCTCGACGCCGTCTCGCTGGGGACATGGATGCGCGCCCGCGGCGCGCCGCCCGCCGTCGTGCGCGAGCGCGCGCTCTTCCATCTCGGCCTGGCGGGTGGCGGCGTCGACCGGCTGTCGCTGCTCTCCGAGCTGCGCAAGGCGGCGGCCGAGGGGGCGACCGGCTTCTACGACGAGGAGCGCTGGGAGGGCCTGCGCGTCGCCGAAGGCTCCGCCACCGTCGCCCTGCGGATGGGCGCCGAGCTCGGCGACCGCGTGCGGTTCGGCTGCCCGGTGACGCGCGTCGACGTCGCGCCGGGCGGGTGCGCGGTCTCGCTGCCCGGGGGCGAGCGCATGTACGCCGAGGCCGTCGTCTGCGCGCTGCCCGTCGGTCCGCTGCGCTCCGTGCGGATCCGCGGTGTCTCCGACGCCCGACTGGCCTCGTTGCACGGCCAGCGCCACGGCCTGGCGGCGAAGGTCGTCGTCTCCTACCCGACCTCGGTGTGGTCGGAGGCGGGCGCCGACGGCACGTCGTACGGCGAGGGGCTGCTCGGCTCGACATGGCCCCAGGGCGACGGTGTGCTGTCGATGCTCGTCGGCCCCGAGCGCCTCGGGCTGCTGCTCGGCGCGCCCGACACCGCGGCGGTGTTCGAGGACGTCGCGCGTGAGCTGCGGACGCTCTTCGGCCCGGCCGCGGGCGCGCCGGAGACCATGCACGTGCGCCGCTGGGGCACCGACCCGTGGACGCTCGGCTACATCACCCACTGGCGTCCCGGCGACGTGATGGCGGTCGGACCGCTGCACGGCACGCACGAGCCGCCGTTCTACGTCTGCGGGTCCGACCAGTGGGTCGCGGGCTACATGGAGGGCGCCGTGCGCACCGGCCGCGCCGCGGCCGCGGCGGCGCTCGGCGTCGGCGCCGCCGCGGCGGGCTGAGGGCCGCTCAGGGCTGCTCGAGGAAGCCGATGACGGTGCGCAGGCGCCCGTCGTCTGCGCGGCGCTCGCGCGTCACCCAAGTCGGTTGATGCGGGCCGCGGCGCGTGGCGACACCATCTGCGCATGACCCGTGAGCGGTGGATGGCGCTGCTCTTCGCGCTCGGCGCGACGTGCTTCCTGATCGGCCCGTTTCCGGGGTACGCGAACCTGGTCGGCGGCCGCGCCGTCGCGGTCACGTTCTTCGCCGGCTCGATCCTGTTCACCGCGGGCGGGGCGCTCCAGACGCTCCTGGCCCGTCCCGAGCGCCATTCGCCGGGCACCGGGCGGGCGATGTGGTGGACGGCCGTCATCCAGTCGGCCGGCACGCTGTTCTTCAACGTGACGACCTATCAGGCCCTGGACACGGCGCTGTCGAACCCCGAATACGATCGGCTGGTCTGGCGGCCGGACGCCCTGGGCTCGATCTGCTTCCTGGTCTCGGGCGCGATCGCCTATCGCGCGTCGGCGCGGCACGGTCTGCGGCCCGCGCGCGAGGGTCCCGGGTGGTGGGAGCCCTCGGTCAACCTGCTCGGCTGCGTCCTCTTCGGCATCGCCGCGGTGGCCGGCTACCTCGTTCCCTCGAGCGGCTCGATCCTCGACCTGGCCGCCGCGAACTGGACCACGGGGGCGGGCGCGGCGTGCTTCCTGGCCTGCGCGCTGGCAACGCTGCGCACCGGCCGGACCGTGAAGTCCGCGCGCGGGCGGCGCCTCCACGCGCTGGAGCACGCCGTCGAGCGGGACGTGGAGCGGATCATCCCGGGCCACTGAGGGCGCGCAGAGTCTGCGCGGTGCCGCCGCCGGCCGGTCCCCGGCCCGCCCTTTTTTCGGACAAGGGACCAACAGGCGGTTTCGAAGGTTGCGTGTCAGCCCGGGGGGGCCGACACGCGAGGGGTGAGGTGACGGTACGTCGGCCCGTCCGCGGGGTCGACGCCCTTCGTTGGATAACGACCTGGATCAGAGCAGCTCGGGCGGGTGCCCGCGCTCCTCGACGAGCCCGCGCAGGGCGTCGCGGCAGGGGCGCGCGAGGCGCTCGAAGCGCAGCGCGTAGACCCGTCGCTCGTGCTCGCGCATCACGCGGGCGTGGCCCGTGAGGCGGACCTCGCCGCGCAGGATGTCGAAGTCCAGCTCCTCGTCCACGCGCAGCGGGCGGTGCGCGGAGATCCGCATCCCGCCCGGGCCGAGATCGATCGTGTGGGCCTCGATCGGCGAGCCCATGCGCCGCACCAGCGTGCACTCGAGATCGATCTCGACGCGCGGCGAGCGGCGGCGCTCGGCCGGATCCAGGCGACGTGGCTCAGGCACGCCCTGCATGGTTCCCTATTCGGGCGCCTGCGACGCGAAGCGCCCGTTCTCCATGAGCGTCTCGCCGTCCGCGCTCAGGCGCCCGTCCGCGCGCAGGTCGCAGATCAGGTCCCAGTGCAGCGCCGAGCGGTTCTTGCCGCCGGTCTCGGGATACGAGCGGCCGAGCGCGAGGTGGACGGTCCCGCCGATCTTCTCGTCGAACAGGATCGTCCCCGTCGGCCGGTCGATGCCGAAGTTCGTGCCGATCCCGATCTCGCCGAGGCGGCGCGCCCCCTCGTCGGTCTGCAGCGCGCGCTGGAGGTAGTCCTCGCCGACCGCGGCGCGCGCGCCCACGACCTCGCCGCCGCGCAGCTCGAGCTCGACGCCGTCGACCTCGACGCCGGCGGGCGACGAGCGCACGCCGAAGCGGATGTGGCCCTCGGCGCTGCGCTCGAGCGGTCCGGTGAAGACCTCGCCGCTGGGCATGTTGCGCTTGCCGTCGGAGTTGATCCACGTGCGCCCGGCGACCTTCAGGGTGAGGTCGGTGCCCTCGGCCTCGATGTGCAGCTCCTTCGCCTGCGCGAGGCGCGCGATGAGGCGGTCCTGGAAGACGCGCAGCCCGCCCCACGCCTTGACCGGCTCGGCGCGGTCGAGGAACAGGGCGCCGGTCACGAAGGCCGAGAAGTCCTCGAGCGACATGCCCGCCTGGGCGGCCAGCGCCTCGGTCGGCCACAGCGTCGAGCACCAGCGCTTGCGCATCGTCGCCTCGCGGATCGGCCGGCGCGCGAGCGCGTGGCGGGCGATCAGCTCCGGGTCGATTCCGACGAGCTCGCGGACGTCGGCGGGCGCCTGGATGCCGAGCTGCTTGTCGGACTTGCGCGCCTCCTCGTAGGCGAGCTTGGAGACATCGTCGAGGTGGCGGTCGCGCGCGTGCTCGTAGAAGCCGCGCGCGGCGCCGGGCAGCTCGACGCGCAGGAGCGGCCACGCGTCGCGCTCGAGGATCGCCCGCTGCAGCTCGAGCAGCAGCGGCGCGGCCAGCGACGTCGAGCGAACGAGGACGTGGTCGTCGGCCTCGACCTCGAGGCAGTAGCCGGCGAGCAGGTCGGCGAAGCGCGCCGGATCGGGGCCGCTCACGGGGCCTGGAGCTCCGGGAAGTACTCGCCCAGATGCTCGCGCAGCGCGTCGCGCACGAAGCTCCGCTCATCCTGCGTGGCCACCCGGAAGCGCATGAGCAGCGCCTTCTGGCCCTCCGTGGGGACCTCCGCGATCACCCAGCGGACGGCGAGCCGCTCGAACAGGAACTCGACCGCGCGCTGCCAAGCGTCCTCCTGCGAGAGCGGGCTGCCGCCCAGCGTGGCGGCGTACTCACGGCGCGTGGCGGGCGTCATCGAGCCGCGCAGCGTGAGCACGTCGCCGCCCGGCGAGCGGTACTCGCTCGTCGGCGCCGTGAGCTTCTCGGCGCGCCCGCGGGCGCGGCTGCGCTTGCCCATGGTTGGTGTGTAGCAGGCTCAGTGCCCGAGCACCGGGTGGGGGACGTAGGGCTCCTCGAGCCGGGCGATCTCCTCGTCGGACAGTGAGAGCTGCTCGGCCGCGATCGCGTCGTCGAGGTGCTCCACCTTCGTCGCGCCGACGATCGGCGCGGTGACCCCGGGCTTGTGCAGCAGCCAGGCGAGCGCGATCTGGGCGGGCAGCACGCCGCGCTCGCCCGCCACCTCGACGACGCGGTCGATGACCTCCCAGCCCGACGGGCTCCCGTACATGTTCTCGGCGAAGTGGTCGCTCTCCGCGCGCGTCGTGCGCTGCTCGCCGTCGCGCGTGCGCGAGCCGGTCAGCCAGCCGCGGGCGAGCGGGCTCCAGGGCAGCACGCCGACGCCCTCGGCGCGGCAGTACGGGAGCATCTCGCGCTCCTCCTCGCGGTAGATGAGGTTGAGGTGGTTCTGCATCGAGACGAACCGCGTCCAGCCGTGGAGGTCGGCGACGTACTGGGCCTTGACGAACTGCCAGGCCGACATGCTGCTCGCGCCGATGTAGCGCGCCTTGCCCGCCTTGATCACGTCGTGCAGCGCCTCCATCGTCTCCTCGATCGGCGTGCGCGGATCCCAGCGGTGGATCTGGTAGAGGTCGACGTAGTCCATCTCCAGGCGTGCCAGCGACGCGTCGATGGCCGACATGACGTGGCGCCGGGACAGGCCGCGGCCGTTGGGCCCCGGCGTCATCTGGCCGTTGACCTTCGTCGCCACGACGACCTCGTCGCGCGGCACGAGGCGGTTGAGCAGCCGGCCGGTGGCGATCTCGCTGGCCCCGTCGGAGTAGACGTCGGCGGTGTCGAAGAAGGTGATGCCGCCATCGAGCGCGCGGCGCACGAAGGGCTCCGTCGCCTCCTCGTCCAGGACCCACGGGCGGTCGGACCCGGTCCCGTAGCTCATCATGCCCAGGCACACGCGCGAGACGTGCAGGCCGCTGTTGCCGAGACGCGTCTGATCCATTGGAGGCTCCCTCCGATTCGAGTTCGAGCGCTCCCTATTACCCGACTCGACGTATCGTGGCGCCCGGCATGGTCTCCCCAGGACAGCGACGCGAGGTGGGACGCGGCGAGCGCGTGCTGCCCGGCGTGTGGCGGCTGCGCCTCCCGCTGCCCATCCCGGGCATCCCGCACTGCAACGCGTGGGCGGTCGCCGCGGGCGACGGAGTCGTCCTCTTCGACTGCGGGATGCACGAGCCCGGCTCGCTCGCCCACCTCGAGCGCGCGCTGGACCAGGTCAACCTGCGCCTGGAGCACGTGCGCCTGCTCGTGTGCACCCACGCGCACATGGACCACTACGGCCAGGCGGCGACGATCGTCGAGCGCACGGGCTGCGAGCTGTGGATGCACCCCGACCACGAGCACATGTCCCGCACGGCCTCCGATCCCGACGCGGCGCTCGCCGCGCGCCTGGAGATCGCGCGCCAGGGCGGTGTGCCCGAGGCGCCGCTGCAGGCGTGGGCGCAGGCGCGCGGCGAGGCGGGCAGCGGGATCGCGTCGTTGATCGAGCCCCACCGGCCGCTGCTGCCCGGCGTCGAGGTGCGCACCGACCTCGGCCCGTGGCTCGTCATCGAGACCCCCGGCCACGCGCCGTCGCACGTGTGCCTGTTCCAGCCCGAGCGGCGCCTGCTGATCAGCGGCGACCACCTGCTCGGGCGGGTCTCGCTCTACTACGACTTCGGCTACACGCCCGATCCGGTCGGCGAGTTCCTGGCCTCGCTCGAGCGCATCGAGGCCTTCGGCCCGCGCCTGTGCCTGCCCGGCCACGGGCGCACGTTCGCGGACGTCGGCGCGCACATCGACGCCAACCGCGCGCTCGTCGCCGAGCGGCTCGAGCGGCTGCTCGGAATCCTCCGCGAGAAGGGCCCGGTCAGCGCCTTCGACGCGATCCCGGGCATCCACGGCGAGGCGCCGACGCCGGCCCATGTCGCCTGGTGGCTGCAGGAGACGATGTGCTATCTGCGCCACCTCGAGGTCACGGGCCGGGCGGTGCGCGAGCCCGACGGCGACGGCGCGGCCGAGCGTTGGCGCGCCGCCGCTGACCGGTGACCGCGGCACGACGGCCTACGATGTCGCCGTGCGCATCGACGATCTCCTCAAGGAGACCGGCCGTCCGGTGTTCTCCTTCGAGTTCTTCCCGCCGAAGACCGAGGAGGGCCTGGCCAACCTGTTCTCGGCGGTCGGCGAGCTGCGGCCGCTGCGCCCCGACTACGTCTCGGTGACCTACGGCGCGGGCGGCAGCACGGCGTCGAAGACGATCGAGATCGTCCACCGCATCAAGGAGGACTACGGCATCGAGGCGATGCCCCACTTCACCTGCGTGGGCTCGACGGTCGAGGAGCTGCGCGGCCGGCTCGACGAGATGGGCTCGGTCGGGATCGACAACGTGCTCGCGCTGCGCGGCGACCCGCCCGCCGGCCAGGAGGAGTGGACGAAGACGCCGGGCGGGCTGGAGTTCTCGCGCCAGCTCGTCGAGCTGATCCGCGGCGACTACCCGTTCAGCATCGGCGCCGCGTGCTTCCCCGAGACGCACATCCACGCGACGAGCGCCGAGGACGACCTCCACTACCTGCGCGAGAAGGTCGAGGCGGGCGCGGGCTTCCTGATCACGCAGCTGTTCTTCGACAACGCGCTGTACTTCGACTTCGTCCGTCGCACGCGCGACGTCGGCATCGACGTGCCGATCGTGCCTGGGATCATGCCGATCACGAACGTCAAGCAGCTCGAGCGCATCACCTCGCTGTGCGGCGCGACGATCCCCAGCCGCCTGCGCCGCGAGCTGCACTCGCGCTCCGACCAGCCCGACGCGGTGCACGACTTCGGCGTGGCGTACGCGACGCTGCAGTGCGCCGAGCTGCTGAGCACGGGCGCGCCCGGCATCCACTTCTACACGCTGAACCGCTCGCAGGCGACGCGGGCGATCCTCAGCGCGCTGAAGCTGCTGCGCCCGTGGGAGAGCGGCTTCTACGGCTCGAGCTCGATGTCGAGCTTCTCGGCGACGGCCGGGCTGCCGTCCGGGCGCTCGTAGCGCACGTCGACCGAGTCGTCCTGGCGATAGGTCCCGACGCCCCACGCGCCGAGGAACCAGCGCCAGCCGCTGATGCGGTCCTTTCGCAGCTCGCGCGGGAAGACGAGCGCGCCCTCCTCGACGACGTAGTCGCGGCCGAGCTCCTGGCGCACGCCGTTGAGGTAGACCTGGAACGGGGACCGCACGCCGGGCGGGACGCGGACGCGGGAGTGGGCCATCGCGGCATGATGGCAGCGCCGCAGCGAGGATCCTCCGCGCACGTCCCCTCCGGGGCGTACCCTGCCCACGCCGTGTCCGCCGAGCTCCTCTACTCCGTGCGACGCTCCACCCGGGCCCGTCGCGTACGCGTGTCGGTCGACCCCCGCGTCGGGGTGCAGGTCGTGCTGCCCCAGCGCGCGGCGCGCCGCGAGGCCGCCGCCGCGGTGGCCGAGCTGCGCCCGTGGATCGAGCGCCGGCTGGCCGAGGCGGCCGCCGCCCGCGCGCGCCTGGCGGGCGAGCCGGGCACCGTGCCCTACCTCGGCGCCGCGCTGCGCGTCCTGCCCGAGGACGGCCGCACCCGGGTCCATCGCCGCGGGGACGAGCTGCTCGTTCCGGCCGCGGGGCCCGCGGTCGCGCTCGAGCGCTGGTACCGCCGCGCCGCGCGCGAGGAGATCGCCCTGCGCCTGGGGCCGGTGACCGCGGCGCTCGGCCGCCGCCACGCCGGGCTGACGATCCGCAATCAGCGCACGCGCTGGGGCAGCTGCTCGGCCAACGGCACGATGAGCTTCAACTGGCGGCTGCTGCTCGCCCCCGAGCCCGTGCTCGACTACGTCATCTGGCACGAGGCCTGCCACCTCGTCGTCATGGACCACTCGGCCGGGTTCTGGTCGCTGCTCGAGCGCCACCTGCCCGGCTTCCGCGGCCCGCAGGGCTGGCTGCGCACCAACGGCTCGGCGCTCCACCTCCCCGAGGTCAGCTGAGCGCGCGGCGCAGCGCGTCGTAGGCGGTCTCGCCGGGCGCGCGCTCGACGAGCCGGCGGCGCCAGCGCCCGGTGTACGCCTCGGCCGAGCCGTCGCCGCGCACGTCGACGCCGCCGCGCACGCCGCGCGGGCCGGCGAGCTCGCCGCGGACGGCGACCTGGGCGACCGCGTCGTAGGTGCGCGACAGACCGCGCTCGGTGCCGCGGCGCTCCGTGCGCTGCAGCGCGTCGAGGCGCCGCTCGAGCGCGCCCAGCGCGGCGCCGAGGTCGTCGAAGCGCTCGCGCTCGGTCGCGCCGCGACGCCGGACGGTGATCGTGTAGCGGGCCACCGGGCGGCAGCGTACGCGTCAGAATCACGCGCCGTGAACCGGGACCGCCGCAGCTTCCTCGACGAGCTCATGGCGGCGAGCCGCGACCACGACGCGCGTCAGCCCGACCGCCTCGCGCGCTGGCGCAACCTCGAGCCCGAGACCGCGGCGATGCTCGCCGTGCTCGTCCGCGCCACGGCGGCGCGGCGCCTGCTCGAGATCGGCACCTCCAACGGCTACTCGGCGATCTGGCTGGGCGACGCCGTGCAGGGCGCCGGGGGCTCGGTGCTGAGCATCGAGATCGATCCCGAGCGCGCGCGGGCCGGTCGCGAGAACATCGCCGCGGCCGGCCTGGAGGAGACCGTCGAGGTGCGCGTCGCCGATGCCGGCGAGGTGCTGCGCGGCTTCGGCGACGGCGAGTGGGACTTCGTTCTGCTCGACAGCGAGCGCGAGCCGTACGCCGGCTACTGGCAGGACCTCGTGCGCACGCTCGCGCCCGGCGGGCTGCTCGTGGTCGATAACGCGCGCTCCCACGCCCACGAGCTCGCGGAGTTCCGCGAGCTCGTGGAGGGCGACACGCGCGTGCTGTCGTCGCTCGTGCCGATCGGCGCCGGGGTGCTGATGATCGTGCGCGCCTAAGCGCGAGCGGGGACCACGGCGGGCGCTCCCGCCGCCTTCGGGGCCCGGCCGCTCGGGAGGCGCAGCAGCACGAGCAGCGCCCCGGCCAGCGCGACGATGGCGGCAGCGGTGAGGCCCAGGCCGAGCGCCTCGGTGAAGGCGTGCCCGGCGCCGGTGGCGATGTCGCGACCGGCGCTGCCGCCGACCTGCTCGGCGACGGCGTGGGCGGCGCCGACCGACTCGGCGGCGGGGCCAGGGCTGCCGGTCATGTCGTTCGTGTAGGCGGTGCCGATGATCGAGCCGATCACGGCCACGCCGAGCGCGCCGCCGACCTGGCGGGTGACGTCGCTCATCGCCGATCCGACGCCGGCCTTGGCCTCGGGCACCGCGCTCATCACCGAGGCGGTGGCGGGGGCCATCGCGAAGCCCATCGACAGCGCGAGGCCGAACGTGACGAGCCCGAGCAGCGACGGGGCCATGTCCGTGGTCCAGGCCAGGCTCGTGCTCAGGACCGCCGCAACGCCGATCAGGCCGCCGGCGATGACGCGCGGCCGTCCCACATGCTCGACCAGGCGGTTGGAGGCGCCCGAGCCGACGACGAGGCCGAGGGCGAGCGGCAGCATCGACGCGCCGGCCTCCAGCGCGCTGTAGCCGTGCGCGAACTGCAGGTACTGCGTGAAGGCGAAGACGCTGCCCATCATCGCGAAGAACACGAGCCCGACGCCGACGGAGGCGACGGTGAAGCTCGGGTTGGCGAAGAACTTCAGCGGCAGCATCGGCGAGGCGACCCTGCGCTCCCACGCCACGAAGGCGACGGCGAGCACCGCGGCGGCGCCGAAGCAGCCGAGCACGAGCGGATCGGTCCAGCCGCGCGGCGTGGCCTCGATGATCGCGAAGACCAGCGCGGTGAGCATCGCGACCGACAGGCCGGCGCCGGGCAGGTCGAACGCTCCGGGCTTGGGGTCGCGACTCTCGGGGACGAGCACGTACCCGGCGACGAGGGCGAGGACGACGATCGGCACGTTGAGCCAGAAGACCGAGGCCCAGGAGAAGTACTCGAGCAGCAGGCCGCCGACGAACGGGCCGAGCCCGATGCCGACGCCGGCGATGGCGGTCCAGATCCCGATCGCCTTGCCGCGCTCCTCGCGAGGGAAGACGTCCATGATCACCGACAGCGTCGCCGGCATGATCATCGCGCCGCCGATGCCCATCGCCGCGCGCAGGACGATCAGCTGGTTCGCATCCTGGGCGAACGCGGCGAGCACGCTCGCTGCACCGAACAGGACGAGCCCGGACTGCAGCGCCCGCTTGCGGCCGAAGCGGTCGCCGAGCGTGCCCATCGTGAGCAGGACGCCGGCGAACGAGAGCAGGTAGGCGTCGACGATCCACTGAAGCGTCGAGCCGGAGGCCGAGAAGTGCGTCTGCAGCGTCGGCAGGGCGACGTTGAGGACGGTGTTGTCGAGCCCGATGATGAGCAGGCTGAGCGACAGGACGGCGAGCGTCTTCCAGCGCCGGGCGTACGCCCTGGCATCGATGGTGTCCGGCTGCATGGGGTCCTCCGATCGTCGGTCGGGTCAGGGAATGCGCACGTCGCGCACGCGGACGGCCTGGGTGCGCTCCGCGACGTAGGCGGGCAGCAGGCCGAGGGCCGCCGGCGCGTCGGAGGCCTCGACCCGCCACGTCAGCGTGTGCTCGCCGCTCAGGCAGGTCGAGGCCACGGGCCGCCCGCGGAGCGGGCTGTCGACCCCGCCCCAGGCCGCGAACGCGGCCGCGCACTCGGCGGCGGCGTGTCGGTGCTGGAGCAGGAAGGACGGCATGGGGCAAGCCTCGTCCTCCGCAGCCGGGCGCACATCAGGGACCGCCCCTCATCCCCGCCCCTGAGCCGGGCCGGGTTATGCTCGCCCAGGGTGACCTCCCGCCTCGCCGATCCGGTCGGGCGTCGGCCCGAGCGCGAACGGCTCGGGGAGGCGCTGGACGATCTGGACGGCGGCGCCGGCGCCTGCCTCGCGGTCGAGGGCGAGCCGGGCATCGGCAAGACATGGCTGCTCTCCGAGCTGCGCCGCAGCGCCGAGGAGCGCGGTCATCTCGTGCTCGCCGGCTCGGGCGCGGAGTTCGAGCGCGACCTGCCCTTCGGCGTCTGGGTCGACGCGCTCGACGCGTACGTCTCCTCGCAGGAGCTCGCCGCGCGCGAGGACGCCGACCCGGATCTGCTCGCCGACCTCGCCGGAGTCCTGCCCGCCCTGCGCGGGCAGGACCGGGCCGCGCGGCCCGCCCCCGGCGACGAGCGTCATCGCGCCCACCGAGCCGTGCGGCGCCTGCTCGACGTCGTCGCCGCTCCGCGGCCGCTCGTGCTCGTGCTCGACGACCTGCACTGGAGCGACGCCGCGTCGATCGACGTGCTGACCGCGCTGCTGCGCCGGGGCACCACGGAGCCCGTCCTGCTCGCGCTCGGCTACCGCAGCGGCAAGGCGCCGCCGAGGCTCGCCGCGGCGCTCACCGCGCCGCGGGCGACGATCATCGAGCTCAGTCCGCTGAGCGAGGCGGAGTGCTCGCTGCTGGCCGGCGACCGGCTCGGCGCGGCGCAGCGGGCGGCGGTCTATGCCGAGAGCGGCGGCAACCCGTTCTACGCGCTGCAGCTCGCGCAGGCCTCCGGGCTGCCGGCGCGCAGCTCGACCGGGGATCGGCTGGCGCTCGACGCCGGCGTGCCGCGCATGGTCGCCGCCGCGCTCGTGGAGGAGCTGGAGACGCTCACCGCGGACGCGCGCCTGCTGTTGAGCGCGGGCGCGATCGCCGGCGATCCGTTCGAGCCGGAGCTCGCCTACGCGATCGCCGAGCTCGGGCCGGACGCCGGCGTGCGGGCTCTCGACGAGCTGCTCGACGTGCGTCTGCTGCATCCCACCGACGTGCCGCGGCGATTCGCGTTCCGCCATCCGCTCGTGCGGCGTGCCGTCCACGCGTCCACCGGCGGAGGCTGGCGCCTGGGCGCGCACGCGCGCGCGGCGGACGCCCTGGCCGCGCACGGCGCCTCGCCCGCTGCCCGGGCCCACCACGTCGAGCAGTCGGGGACCCGCGGCGAGCGCGCCGCGATCGACCTGCTGCTCGAGGCCGCCGCGGCCGATGCGCCGAGGGCGCCCTCGGGGGCGGCGCGCTGGTACGCCGCCGCGCTGCGGCTGATCGCTGAGGACGACCGGCCGGCGCGCCTCGGCGCGCTGATCGGCCTCGCCGGCGCGCTGCGCTCGACCGGCGAGCTCGAGCGCTGCTCGGCGGCGCTGCTCGAGGCGATCGAGCTCGTCCCCGCCGACGACGTCGCGGGGCGCGTGCGGCTGACGTCAGCCGTCGCGGCCTGCGAGCACTTCCTCGGCCGCCACGGGCCCGCCGAGCGCCGGCTGGTCGCCGCCCTCGGCGCGCTGCCCGACCAGCGCTCCCACGAGGCGGTCACGGTCCTGCTCGACCTCGCCGGCGGCGGATTCTTCACCTTCGACATCGAGCGGCTGCGCGACATGGGCCGCCGCGCCCTCGAGGCGGCGCGCGCGATCGACGACCCGCCGCTCGTCGCCGCCGCGGCGGGCCTGCTGGCCCACGGCTGCTCGCTCGCCGGTCTGACCGCCGAGGCCCGCGCGAACGCCGACGTCTCTGCGGCGATCCTCGACGCGCTCTCCGACGAGGCGCTCGGCCGCCGCCTCGACGCCGTCATGCGGCTGGCGTGGGGTGAGTTCTTCATCGAGCGCTTCGACGCGTCGGCCCGCCACGCCGCCCGCGGCCTCGCGATCGCCGGGGCGACCGGCCAGGGGCAGTTCGTCCCGCTGCTGGCCGGCGCGCAGGCCCTGAGCCTGATGATGCGCGGCGAGCTGGCCGCGGCCGGGCGCCTGATGGACGAGGCGATCGAGGCCGCCGAGCTGGCCGCCAACGACTACGTGATGAGCGCGGTGCTCATCACGACGGCGAACGTCGCGATGCCGACGGGCGACCTCGAGCGGGTGCGGCGCGCGGCGGAGGGGAGCGTCGCGTGCGTGAAGGGCGTCGAGAGCGGCCTGATCGCGACGCTGGCCCGGGTCCGCCTCGCCGTCACGCTGCGCGAGCTGGGTGACGGCTCGATCGACGCGGACGCGCTGGTGGCGACGGCCGGGGGCTGGGAGATGCCGCGGATCCCCGCGGCCTGGCGGCTGCTCTACCACGAGGCGCTGAGCGGCGTCGAGCTCGATGCGGGCCGCGTCGCCGAGGCCGATGCCTGGGCCACCCTGGCCGAGGCGACCGCCGCCTGGATCGGCCTCCCGCTCGCCACCGCGGTCGCGCAGCGCGCCCGGGCCCGCGTCATGCTCGCCCACGGCCGCGCGGACGCAGCCGCCGAGCTGGCGCTCGTGTCCGCCGCCGCCGCCGACACGGCAGGCGTCCCCGTCGAGGCGGCCCGCGCGCGCGTCGTCGCGGGCGCGGCGCTGGCCGAGGCGGGCGCCCGCGACCGCGCCGTCGAGCTGCTGCGGCGCGCCGAGCGCGAGTTCGACGACCGCGGCGCGCTGCGCGACCGTGCCGCGGCCCGGCGATGGCTGCGCCGGCTCGGCGTGCGCGTCGAGCCGCGCGGGCCGTCCGGGGCGGCCGGCGGAGGCGTCGGGTCGCTGTCGCGGCGCGAGCGCGAGGTCGCGGCGCTCGTCACCGCGCGCAAGACGAACCGCGAGGTCGCCACCGAGCTCTTCCTGAGCGAGAAGACCGTCGAGACGCACCTGCGCAACATCTTCGCCAAGCTCGGCGCGTCCTCGCGCACCGACGTGGCGCGCGAGGTCGAGCGCAGCGGCGGCGTCGCGCCCTAGACCGTGCCGTCCGGGGCCCGCCGCACCGGCACGCACCCGTCGGACGCGATCTCGGCGAGCGGCATGGGGATCGGCCCGTGGCCGCTGCGCTCGTGGATCCGGGCCCGGCTCAGCTCGGTCACCACGACCTCTGCGGGCGGCGAGTCGAAGACGTCCCGGTAGAACCAGGAGTGCGCGTGGTCGGCGTCCACCGCGACCACCTCGATCACGCGGTAGGAGTCCACCTCGCCCGCCCGCCGCGCCTCCCACAGCACCGCGAACAGGTCGCCCGGCGCGGGCTCAGTCATCGGGGCACCCGATCAGGCGGCCCTCGACGACCTGCACGCCGTCCTCGACGCGCGCATGGCAGTCGTCGGATATCTCGGCCATCAGTCGTCGCGCCGGCGCGTTGCCGGGCAGCATCATGGCCACGAAGCGGCGCACGCCGCGCGCGCACGCCGTCTCGGCCAGGCAGCGGGCGATGACGCGGCCCAGCCCCTGGCCCTGCACCTCGTCGATCACGAGATAGGCGACCTCGGCGAGCGCCGGGTCCAGCGGGCTGCGCACCCAGCGCCCGACGCCGAGCAGGCGCTCGGGGCCCTCGGCGGGCACGGCGACGACGGCCACGTGGTCGGCGAAGTCGACCTCGGTCAGGTAGCGCAGCTCGCGCGCCGAGAGCTCCTTCTTCGGCGCGAGGAAGCGGCGGTGGGCGGACTGGGGCGAGAGCCGCGTGACGCCGTCCAGGAGCAGTCCCTTGTCGCCGGGTCGGATCGCGCGTAGCACGGCCTCGTCGCCGTTGGAGAGGTGCACGGCCACACCGGCCACGCTAGGCGGACCGGGGGCTGTGGCTGTGTCGTCCATCACATCCGCGGCGGCGGGCGCGCGGCCGCTGCCGCGGGCGTGGCGCGTCGCTAGCGGTTGTCCATCGGGACGTAGTCCCGGGTCCGCTCGCCCGTGTAGATCTGGCGCGGACGGGCGATCCGCTGCTCGTTGTCCTGCACGAGCTCGAGCCACTGGGCGATCCAGCCGCTGGTGCGCGGGATGGCGAACATCACCGGGAACATCGACACCGGCAGGCCGAGCGCCTCGTAGATCAGGCCCGAGTAGAAGTCGACGTTCGGATAGAGCTTGCGCGACACGAAGTAGTCGTCCTCGAGCGCGATCTGCTCGAGCTCCATGGCGATGTCGAGCATCCGGTTCTTGCCCGTGACCTCGAAGGTCTCCTCGGCGGCCTTCTTGATGATCTTGGCGCGCGGGTCGTAGTTCTTGTAGACCCGGTGGCCGAAGCCCATCAGCCGCTCGTCGCCGTCCTTCACGCCCTTGATGAACTCGGGGATGTTCTCCCGGTTCTCGATCCGGCGCAGCATCCGCAGCACCGCCTCGTTGGCGCCGCCGTGGAGCGGGCCGTAGAGCGCGGCGACGCCGGCGGCGACCGCCGAGTACGGGTCGACCTGCGTGGAGCCGACGCCGCGGACCGCGCTCGTCGACGCGTTCTGCTCGTGGTCGGCGTGAAGGATGAACAGGATGTCGAGCGCCCGCTCGAGCCGCGGATCCGGCTCGTACTTCAGCTCGGTCATCTTGTACATCATGTTCAGGAAGTTGCCGGGGTAGCGCAGGTCGTTGTCCGGATAGACGTAGGGCATGCCCTGCGTGTGGCGGTAGGCGAACGCCGCGAGCGTCGGCATCTTGGCGATCAGCCGGATCGTCTGCAGATGCCGGTTGTCGGGGTCCTTGATCTGGTTGGCGTCCGGATAGAACGTCGACAGCGCGCCCACCGAGCCGAGCAGCATCCCCATCGGGTGCGCGTCGTGGCGGAAGCCCTGCATGAAGCCCTTGACGTTCTCGTGCACGAACGTGTGGATGGTGATCTCGTGCGTCCAGGCGTCGAGCTCGGCCTGGGTCGGCAGCTCGCCGTTGACGAGCAGGTAGGCGACCTCGAGGTACGTCGAGTGCTCCGCCAGCTGCTCGATCGGATAGCCGCGGTACTCGAGGATCCCGGCGTCGCCGTCGATGTAGGTGATCGACGAGCGACACGAGGCGGTGTTCGTGAACGCCGGGTCGTACGTCAGCAGGCCGAAGTCGTCCTCGTCGACCTTGATCTGGCGCAGGTCCATCGCGCGGACGGCGCCGTCCTTGATCTCGATCTCGTAGTTCTCGCCGGTGCGGTTGTCGGTGACGGTGAGGGTCTCGCGGCCCTCCTGGGCTACGCCGTCACCGGCGCCGCTCGTCTGGGTCTGGGTGCTCATCTCACGTCTCCTGAAGTCAAGGCCACGAGGGCCGGAGTCTACGCCTCCGCTTGCCGCCGCCCTCAGGCTCGCGCCCGGGCGGCCTCGTCCCTCCGTGTGCCCGCACACACGGACCTGGCGCCGTCGGCACCGGAGATCCTCGCTACCCGCGCGGCGCCGGGCTCATCCCCGGTGGGTGCGGCGGCGGACCGTCAGGAGGTCAGGACGGCGGCGGCCATGGCGGCCGCCATGAGCACGACGCTGACCGTCATCACGCCCCGGGCGGCGCCGTCGCTGCCGGGGAACTCGGGCGAGCGCAGCCCGACGACGCCGAGCACGACGGCCCACGTCGCGAACAGGCCGCCCGCGACGTAGAAGGCGACCTTGGACGGCTCGGCCTCCTCGGCGACCTCGGCGGCGAGCAGCAGGAAGGCGCTCAGCATCGGCGCGGACCCTATCCGACGGCGCTGCCGTTCGCCGCCGCGGGCGCGGCGGGCCCGCCCTCGTAGCGGCTCTCCGTCGCCTCGACCTGACCGTGGTAGTGGCTGCCCAGGTCGGGATGGCCGTACGGGCGCTCGGCCGGGCGGTCGAGCGTCATGAACGACAGCTGGGCGATCGGCAGCCCGGGGCGCAGGATGATCGGCACCGAGTTCACGTTGGCCAGCTCGAGCGTCAGCGTGCCCTTCCAGCCCGGGTCGCAGAAGCCGGCGGTGGCGTGGACGACGAGCCCGAGGCGCCCGAGCGAGCTCTTGCCCTCGATGCGGGCGACGATGTCGTCGGGCAGCTCGACCCACTCGGTCGTGCGCCCGAGGACGAACTCGCCGGGGTGGATGACGAAGCTGCCGCCCTCCTCGACCACGACCTGCTCGGTCAGCTCCGACGGCGGGTTGCCGAGGTCGACCGCGGTGATCCGGTGGTTGTGGAAGACGCGGAACGAGCGCCCGAGCTTCAGATCGACGCTGGCGGGCTGGACCATCAGCTCGTCCCACGGCTCGATGCTGATGCGCCCGTCGGCCACGAGGCGGCGGATCGTGCCGTCGGAGAGCACGGAGGTGGCGGCGGTCATGCGCCCAGTGTGGCAGGGCGGGCCGACGCCCGAAGGCCCGAAAAGCGCGGACTACGCGTGGTCGACGCGGCGCGCCCGGGCGAGCACGGTGCGCGTGCGCGGGGGCGGCGCCACCGCGGGGGCGCCACGGTGCGGCCCGCGGCGCGGGTTGCGCGGCAGCGGGCGGCGGGGATGGCGGGGCTGGCGCGGCGGGACCTTGGTGCCGCCACCGCCGCCCTCAGGGGCGTCGGCGCTCTCGGGCTCGGACCGGATGGCCCACCAGACGATCCACAGCAGCAGGCCGATCGGGATCTTGAGCACGAACATCAGGTAGATGAAGGCCCAGTCCATGCGGGGGCGATGCTACCCCCGGTGGCGAATGCCCGCACACGGGGTGTCCGTGCCTGGCGCGCTCAGCCGCGCAGGGCGACCGGCGCCTCGGAGAACGCCGTCATGCGGTGCAGGTCGCTGACGCGCCCGGCGATCTCGTCGGATGTCAGCCGGGCGACGCGCTCCGTGCCGAACTCCTCGACGTTGAAGGACGCCAGCGCCGTGCCGTACGCCATCGCGCGGGCGAGCACCTCGTGGGTGATCTCCTCGCCGCGCTGGGCGGCGACGTAGCCGACGAACCCGCCGGCGAACGAGTCGCCCGCGCCGGTCGGGTCGATCACCTGCTCGAGCGGATAGGCGGGCAGCGCGAAGACGTCGTCGGCGGTGTAGAGCGCCGCGCCGTACTTGCCCTGCTTGGCGACGACCGCGCTCAGGCCCCAGTCGAGCAGCTCGGTCGCGGCGGCCAGCGTCGTGGGCGCGCCCGTGAGCATCTCGAGCTCCTCGTCGTTGAGGATCAGGCAGTCGACCGTTCGGATCGTCCGCTCGAGCGCGTCGCGCGCGATGTTGATCCAAAGGTCCATCGAGTCCATGGCCACGAACGAGGCGCCGGGGCACTCCTCGCGGACCTTGAGCTGCAGCTCGGGCTGGATGTTGGCCAGGAAGAGCACGTCGCTCTCGCGCGCGCCGTCGGAGAGCTTGGGGTCGAAGTGCTCGAAGACGTTCAGCTCGGTGGTGATCGTCTCGCGCGAGTTGAGGTTCTCGCCGTACTCGCCGCTCCAGAAGAACGTGCGCCCGCCCGCGATGCGCTCGACGTCGTCGGTGACGGTCCCGCGGGTGCGCAGGATCTCCATGTCCTCCTCGCCGAAGTCGTCGCCGACGGGGCCGACCACGCGGACCTCGTCGAAGAACGACGCGGCCAGGGCGAAGTGGGTGGCGGCGCCGCCCAGCATCCGCTCGCGTGCGCCGAACGGGGTGCGGACGGCGTCGAACGCGATCGATCCGACGACGGTGACGCTCATGGGCGGGGAACCGTACAAGGCCGCGAGCGATTCGCGGCGTGGGCCGCGGATCACCTCGTAAGCTGGGAGTGTGACCGCGTTCGCCGATCTCGGCCTGTCCGAGACCACGATGCAAGCCCTGCACGACGTGGGCTATGAGAAGCCCAGCCCGATCCAGGAGCAGGCGATCCCGCCGATGCTCGAGGGACGCGACGTCATCGGCCAGGCCCAGACCGGCTCCGGCAAGACGGCGGCCTTCGGGCTGCCGATCCTCGAGCACGTGGATCCCGGTGTCAGCGACGTGCAGGCGCTCATCCTCACGCCGACCCGCGAGCTGTGCATCCAGGTCACCCAGGCGATCCGCGCCTACGGCCAGCGCAAGGGCGTCGACGTCGTCGCCGTCTTCGGCGGCGCGCCGATCCGCTCTCAGCAGGCCCAGCTGCGCGCCGGCGGCCACGTCGTCGTCGGCACCGTCGGGCGCGTGCTCGACCTCATCCAGCGCGCGTCGCTGATCCTCCACGACTGCCGCTTCGTCGTCCTCGACGAGGCCGACGAGATGCTCGACCTGGGCTTCCTGGAGGACGTCGAGCGCATCCTCGCGATGACGCCCAACAGCCGCCAGACGGCGCTGTTCAGCGCCACGATGCCGCCGCCGATCCGCGCGCTCGCCGACCGCTACCTCTACGACCCGGTCCACGTGGAGGTCCAGTCGCCGACGCTGACCGTCGACTCGGTCGAGCAGTTCGCGCTCGAGGTCAAGCCGAACGACAAGGCCGACCGACTCGTCGAGGTGCTCTCGGCCGAGCGGCCCGAGCAGGCGATCGTCTTCGTGCGCACGAAGATCCGCTGCGACCAGCTGCATCGCAAGATGCGCGACCGCGGGCTGAACGTCCGCGCGCTGCACGGCGACATGTCGCAGGGCCAGCGCGACGGCGTGATGCTGTCGTTCAAGGGCGGCCGCGTGCCGATCCTCGTCGCCACCGACGTCGCCGCGCGGGGTCTGGACATCTCGACCGTCACGCACGTCATCAACTACGACGTCCCAGTCTCGCCCGACGTCTACGTCCACCGCATCGGGCGCACCGGCCGCGTCGGGCGCTCGGGGCGCGCCATCACCTTCGTCGAGCCGCGCCAGAAGCGCGAGCTGCAGGCCATCGAGCGCCACATCGGCACGCCGATCACGCCGTGGTCGGAGGGCGCCCACACGTCGCCCGCGCCGGTCAGCGAGCGCCCGCGCCGGCACTCCAAGCCGCATCTGTCGCGCGTCGAGGACGAGCCCTACGCGAAGCTGATCGCCGCCGTCGGGCGGGCCGAGGGCGTCGAGGTCGCCGACCTCATCCACGCCGTCACGGCGGCCGCCGGCGTCGACGGCGAGGCCGTCCGCGACGTGCGCGTGCTCGAGCGCTTCTCGCTGCTGTCCGTGCCGCGCAGCGAGGCCGAGCGGATCGTCTCGGCCGTCGACGGGACGCGGCTGAACGGAACGTCCCTGCGCGTCGAGTTGGCACGCTCGTGACACGTCGCTACGCGCGCGCGCCCGACCCTGTGCAACCCTGAACCATCGTGAGGCTCCTGGAGCGAGAGCGCACCGCGGACGACGGCACGCCGCCGGAGGCCGCGCCTGAGCAGCCGCCCGCCGATCCCGGCGTGCGCACCTGCTCGTCCTGCGGCGCCGAGCTCCAGCCCGGGCAGGACTGGTGCCTGAACTGCGGCGCCGCCACCGGCGCGCTCGGCGAGCGCCCCGGCTGGCGCGCGGCGATGACGGTGCTCGGCCTCACGCTCGTGCTCGTCGCCGGTGCGGTCGCGGCCGCGTACGCGGCGCTCAGCGACGACCCCACCCGCAGCGTCGTCGCCTCGACCCCGCCGGCCACGGCGCCGCCCGCCGCGGTCCCGCCGGCCGCCACGACGCCGACCGACACGACGCCCGGCGGAGCCGACGGCGAGACCGGGACGCTGCCCGAGGTCGATCCGCCGTCGAGCAGCACGAACGAGGACTCGCCCGGCCAGGTCACGCCGACGCCGACGTCGAGCACCCCGGTGCCAACCCCGGCCCCGACGCCCACTCCGACCCCGACGCCGACGCCGACCCCGTCGGACACCGGCTCGTCGCCCTCGCCCGGCTCGACCACGCCGACGCCGCCGGCGACCCCGGCCGCCAAGGCGATCGACGTCAAGGACGACCAGGTCGCGGTGTACGACCCGTACGGCCGCGCCCGCGCCGCCGGCGCGCCGGCCAAGGCGCTCGACGGCGACCGCAAGACCTCGTGGTACATCGACGCCGCGCCCGGCTCGCCGTCGATGGGCATGGGCTACGTCGTCAACCTCGGCGAGGCGCGCGGCATCCGCCGCATCGAGCTGCGCACGCCGACGCCCGGCTTCAGCGTCGAGGTCTACGCCACCGACGAGGCGACCCCGCCGCCGAACATCCTCGACTCGCGCTGGGCCCACATCCGTGACAAGGACCAGGTCGGCGCCGATCGGGACAAGCAGCCCGAGAAGATCGTGCTCGGCGCGGGTACGAGCAAGTACCAGAACGTTCTGCTGTGGATCACCAAGCCTCCGGCGACGGGCACGCGAGTGCGCATCGCCGAGCTGCAGCTCTTCGGCTGATCCCCTTAACCCGAACCCGACGATCGGAGACCCGCCGTGTCGACGGCCACCATGCGCACCAGCGAGGGCGACATCACGTTCGAGCTGTTCGACGAGGACGCCCCCAAGACGGTCGCCAACTTCAAGCAGCTCGCATCGCAGGGCTTCTACGACGGCCTCATCTTCCACCGTGTGATCCCCGACTTCATGATCCAGGGCGGCTGCCCCGAGGGCACCGGGATGGGCGGCCCCGGCTACACGTTCGAGGACGAGATCAACCCGCACAAGATCGTGCGCGGCGCGCTGGCGATGGCCAACGCGGGCCCCAACACGAACGGCTCGCAGTTCTTCATCGTCACCACCGAGGAGGCGCCCTGGCTGGACGGCAAGCACACCGTCTTCGGCGAGGTCACGGGCGGGATGGACGTCGTCGACAAGATCGGCACCACCGAGACCGACGGCCGCGACCGTCCCGTCGAGCCGATGGGGCTCTCGACGATCGAGGTCGAGCAGGACACCGTGTAGGACGCAAGGACGAGGCGCGACTCGGCCGGATGGCCGAGGCCGGCGCGCGCGGCGCGCCGTAGGCTGGCGGGGATGGACGAGCCCCGCCGGCACCCCGCGCTCCAGGCGATGAGCGACGCGGTGCTCGGCATCGCCGCCGAGCTGTCGGTCGAGCCCGTCCTGCAGCGCCTCGTCGACGCCGCGCGCGGCCTGGCCGGCGCGCGCTACGCGGCGATCGGCGTGCCCGACGGCGAGGGCGCCTTCGAGCAGTTCATCACCTCGGGGATGAGCGACGAGCTCGTCGCCGAGATGGGCCCGCTGCCGCGCACCCACGGGATGCTCGGCGCGATGCTCGAGTCGCAGGCGCCGCACCGCACCGATGACATCCGCCGCGATCCGCGCTTCCGCGGCTGGTGGCCGTCGGCGCACCCCGAGATGCGCTCGTTCCTGGGCGTACCGATCGTCTCGCGCGGCGACGTGGCCGGCGCCTTCTACCTGACCGACAAGGAGGGCGCGCCCGCCTTCGACGAGGCCGACGAGCAGCTGATCGTGATGCTCGCCGCGCACGCCGCGGTGGCGATCGAGAACGCGCGCCTGTTCGAGCGCAGCCGCGAGCTGAGCATCCTCGAGGAGCGCAACCGCGTCGCGCGCGACCTGCACGACTCCGTCTCCCAGCGGCTGTTCGGGGTCGTGCTCGCGGCCGAGACGGCGGCCGAGCTGCTCGACCGCGACGCCGGCGCGGCGCGCACCCAGATCGAGCGCGCCCAGGAGCTCGCGCACGGCGCGATGGACGAGCTGCGCGCGCTGATCTTCGAGCTGCGCCCGCCCGCCCTGGCCGACGAGGGCCTGGCCTCGGCGCTGCGTAAGCACCTCGCCGTGCTGCGCCGCGTCCACGACCTCGACATCGCGCTGCGCGTCGCGGGCACGCCGCGCCTCGGCCCGGCAGTCGACTCGCAGGTGTTCCGCATCGCCCAGGAGGCGGTCAACAACGCGCTGCGCCACGCGGGCGCCCGGCGCATCGCCGTGGCGCTGGACGCGCGCAACGGGCGCTTCGCGCTGACCGTCCAGGACGACGGCGCGGGCTTCGACCCGGCCGCGCCGGCGCTGCGCGCACGCCGCCTCGGCCTGACTTCGATGGAGGAGCGCGCTCGCGCGCTCGGGGGCACGCTGACGATCGCCTCCGAGCCCGGGGCGGGGACCACGGTCACGCTCGAGGTGGGCGCGTGATCCGCGTGCTCATCGCCGACGACCACGCGGTCGTCCGCCAGGGGCTGCGCACGTTCCTCGAGCTGCACGACGACATCGAGGTCGTCGGCGAGGCGGCGGACGGCGTCGAGGCGGTCGCGGCGGTGGCCGAGACGACGCCCGACGTCGCGCTCGTCGACCTCGTCATGCCGCGGCTCGGCGGCATCGAGGCGATCCGGCGGATCCGCGACGGCAGCCCCGCCACGCGCGTGCTCGTGCTCACGAGCTTCGCCGACGACGACACCGTGCTGCCCGCGCTGCGCGCCGGCGCGGCGGGATACCTGCTCAAGGACGTCCAGCCGCGCGAGCTCATCGGCGCGATCCGCTCCGTCCACCACGGCGAGGCGACGCTCGCCCCCGCGGTGGCCACGATGCTCGTCGAGCAGCTCGGCTCGGAGGCGACCGACGAGCCGCGCGCGCGCGACGACGGGCTGACCCCGCGCGAGCGCGAGGTGCTCGCCCAGGTCGCCCGCGGGCTGCCGAACAAGCTCATCGCGCTCGAGCTCGGCGTGTCCGAGCGCACGGTCAAGACGCACGTCAGCAACATCCTCGGCAAGCTCGGCTTCACCGACCGCACGCAGGCGGCCGTCTACGCCGTGCGCCACGGCGTCCTCGGCCCTCAGGACTAGTCCTGATTCCCGATGGCCGGCGGGAGGCGGGCGGCGTAGCGTCGAGGCATGCCCTCAAGCGCCCCCGTCGCCATCGTCACCGGCGCCTCGCGCGGCCTCGGCCTCGCCCTCGCGCGCGAGCTGGCCGGCCGCGGCTGGCGGCTCGTCATCGACGCCCGGGGCGCCGAGGCGCTCGAGCAGGCACGAGCCGAGCTGGCCTCCCGCGCCGACGTGACGGCGCTGGCCGGCGACGTCGCCGACGCGTGGCACCGCGAGGCGCTCGTGGAGGCCGCGGGGCCGCGGCTGGACCTGCTCGTCAACAACGCCAGCGTGCTCGGCCCGAGCCCGCTGCCCGCGCTCGCCGACCTCGACCCAGACGAGCTGTCGCGCATCCTGGCAATCAACGTCGTGGCGCCGGTGGCGCTCGCCGCGCTGGCCGTCGCGCGCATGCCCGCCGGCGCGGCGATCGTCAACGTGACCTCGGACGCCGCGGTCGAGCCGTACCCCGGCTGGGGCGGCTACGGGATGTCCAAGGCGGCGCTCGAGCAGGCGACGCGGATCCTCGCCGCCGAGCACCCGGCGCTGCGCATCCACGCCGTCGACCCCGGCGACATGCGGACCCGCATGCAGCAGGACGCGTTCCCGGGCGAGGACATCAGCGACCGCCCGCCGCCCGAGGAGAGCGTCCCCGGCCTGCTCACGCTGATCGAGGGCGACCGGCCGAGCGGGCGCTGGCAGGCGCGCGAGGTCTCCGCGGTGGGAGCGTGAGCGCCGTCGCCGCCTTCACGCTCCCCGAGCGGCTCGAGGCCCACGAGCCGCCCGAGGCGCGGGGGCTGGCCCGCGACGGCGTCCGCATGCTCGTCGCCGAGCGCGGCACCGGCCGCCTGGCCCATCGCCGCGCGCGCGACCTGCCCGCCGTGCTCGCGCCCGGCGACCTCGTCGTCGTGAACACGTCGGCGACGCTGCCCGCCGCGGTGCGAGCGCGGCGGGCCGACGGGACCGTGCTCGACCTCCACATCTCGGTGCCCGTTCCCGGCTCCGAGCACCGCCTCGTCGAACTGCGCCGCGACGGCGCGCGCTTCGGCGACGGGCGTGCCGGCGAGGTCCTCGAGCTGCCCGGGCGCGGCCGGGCGACGCTCGTCGCCCGCTACGTGTCCTCGCCGCGGCTGTGGGTCGCCGCGCTGATGCTGCCCGCGCCGCTGACCGCCTACCTCGCCCACCACGGCGTGCCCGTGCGCTACCGCCACGTCACGCGGCCGTGGCCGCTGAGCGACCTGCAGACCGTCTACGCGCTCGAGCCGGGCAGCAGCGAGATGCCGAGCGCGGGGCGCCCGCTGACGGCCGACCTGCTGACGGCGGCCATGGCGCGCGGGATCGCGGTCGCGCCGATCGTCCTGCACTGCGGCCTGTCCTCGCCCGAGGAGGGCGAGCCGCCGGTGCCCGAGCCCTACCGCGTGCCCGCCGCGACAGCGCGGCTCGTCGAGCTCACGCGCCGCGCCGGCGGGCGCGTGATCGCGGTCGGGACGACGGTCGTGCGCGCGCTCGAGACGGTCGCGGAGCCGGGCGGCGCCGTCGCGCCCGGCGAGGGCTTCGCGCACGTCGTCGTCACCCCTGAGCGCGGCGTACGCGTCGTCGACGGCCTGCTCACGGGCTGGCACGAGCCCGACGCGCCGCACCTGGCGATGCTGCGCGCCATCGGCGGCGAGCGGCTCGTCGAGCGCTCCTACGCCGCGGCGCTGGCCGAGGGCTACCTCTGGCACGAGTTCGGCGACGTGCACCTGCTGCTGCCGTAAGGCCCCGCGTCGGCACGTGACAGTCGTCCACGCCATGCGTGGGTTTCTGTCCATTGGCGACCGAAGAGACCCGGGACGCTCGCAGCGCTAGGCCGACGCCGGAGCCAGCCGCGCGCGGCGCGTGCGGAGGCTCGCGAGCAGCACCGCAGCGGCGAAGCACAGCACGCCCGAGACGACGAACACGCCGTCGTAGGTGCCCGAGCTGTCGCGGACGAAGCCGGCGGCCCAGGCGGCGACCGCGCCGCCGAACTGGTGGGCGGCGAAGATCCAGCCGAAGGCGACGAGCCCGACCTCGCGCCCGAAGCGCTGCGTGACGAGCGCGACCGTCGGCGGCACGGTGGCGATCCAGTCCAGGCCGTAGAAGACCGTGAACGCGGTCAGGACCGGGCCCTCGAGGCTCAGTGCCGTGGGCAGGATGAGCAGCGAGATGCCACGCCCGGTGTAGTAGATGAGCAGCAGCAGCCGGGCCGAGTAGCGGTCGGTCAGCCAGCCCGAGGCCGTCGTCCCGGCGATGTCGAGCACGCCCATCGCCGCGAGCAGGCCGGCCGCCTGGCCGGCAGGGATCCCGTGGTCGTGGGCCGACGGGATCAGGTGCACGGCGATCAGCCCCACGGTCGTCGCGCCGCAGATGAAGAACGACCCCGCCAGCGCGATGAAGACGCGGTCTCCCGCGACGCGCCGCAGCACCGGGACGGCCTGCGGGCGCGGGCCGGGGTCGGCGGTCTCCATCTCGCCGCCGTACGGAGCGAGCCCGTAGTCGGCGGGGCGGTCGCGCAGTCCGCCGAGCACGCACAGCAGGGCGACGATCGCCGCGCCGGCGACGATGCCCATGACCCAGCGCCAGTCCGTCGTCTCGGTGATCCGCGCCATCGCGGGCAGGAAGATGAGCTGGCCGGTCGAGTTGGCGGCGGTGAGCAGCCCGACGACGAGGCCGCGGCGGGCGACGAACCAGCGCCCGGCGATCGCCGCGGCGAGGACCGGCGCCACGGCGCCCGTCGCCGCGCCGGCGACGAGGCCCCACAGCACGTAGAGCTGCCACAGCGCGGTGACCTGGGTGATCGCGGCGGCGCTCACCACGATGCCGGTGAGCGCGACGACGACGACACGCGTCAGCCCGAAGCGCTCGGTGAACGACGCCGCGAAGGGCGCCGAGATGCCGAAGACGAGGAGGTTGACCGCGGCCGCCGTGGAGATCTGGCCGTGCGTCCAGCCGAACTCCATCATCAGCGGCTCCATCAGGACGCCGAACGTCGCGCGGATCGCCGCCGCCGCGAGGAGCGCGATGAACCCGGCCGCGGCGACGTACCACGCGCGATGCATGGGCGGACACCCTGCCGGGTCGGCGCCACGCGCGCGAGTGGCAGAAAAGACAATGTTCGCTAGATTCCTGCCATGAGCGCCTCCCGCGACCCGATCCGCGTCGCCCTGCTCCTGCTCGAGGGCGCGGTGTTCTTCGACATCGGGACGGTGATCACGGTCTTCGGCCCGCGTCGCCCGGGCTCGGCACGGCCCGACCTGCCCTACGAGCTGACCCTCGCCGCTGCGGCGCCCGGGCCGGTGACGACGTCGGCCGGGGTGACCGTCGGCGCCCAGGCCGGCCTCGACGCGCTGCAGGACGCGGACCTCGTCGTCGTCGGCGGCTCGACGCCGTCGCTCGTCGCCGGCCAGCGCGCGGCGCTCGACGCGCTCGTGGCCGCCCACGCGCGCGGGGCGCGCGTCATGTCGATCTGCACCGGCGCCTTCGTGCTCGCCCACGCCGGCCTGCTCGACGGGCGCCGGGCCACGACCCACTGGGGCTTCTGCGCCCAGCTCGCCGCGGAGTTCCCCGCCGTCGAGGTCGACCCCGAGGTGCTCTACGTCGACGACGGCGACGTGCTCACCTCGGCAGGCCTGTCGGCCGGGATGGACCTGTGCCTGCACGTCGTGCGCGGCGACCTCGGCGCCGACGCGGCGACCGCGATCGCGCGCTGGAACGTCGTCCCGCCGCACCGCGACGGCGGCCAGGCGCAGTACATCGACGACCCGCTGCCCGCGAGCGCGGGCGGCGGCCTGGAGCCGACGCGCGCGTGGGCGCTCGAGCGCCTGCACGAGCCGCTGACCGTCGAGGACCTCGCCCGCCAGGCGCACATGAGCCCGCGCACCTTCGCGCGACGCTTCGTGGCCGAGACCGGCCACTCGCCCAAGCGCTGGCTCACGGCCCAGCGGATCCACCACGCGCGCCGCCTGCTCGAGTCCACCGACCTGCCCGTCGAGCACGTCGCCCAGCGCGCCGGCTTCGGCAGCGCGGCAGCGATGCGCACGCACTTCGCGCGCGCGACGGCCACACGGCCGACCGCCTACCGGCGCACGTTCCGTGGGCGGCCCGCGCCGGTCACCTGACCGGGGCCTCGGTGGCGAGCGCCGGCGCCGCCGCGGGCGGGCGCCGGATCCGCGGCCACCGCGCGTGCAGCACCGGCACGGCGGCGATGACGAGCGCGCCGCCGAGGAGCTGCAGCGGCCCGAGCGCCTCGCCGAAGACGAGGAAGGCGAGCAGCACGGTGACCAGGGGCTCGACCGTGGCCAGGATCGACGCCGTCGTCGGGCCGACGCGGGGCAGGCCGGCGAAGAACAGGCTGATCGCGCCGACGGTCGAGACGAGCGAGAGGGACGCCAGCCAGACCCAGCCCTCGACGGTCAGCTCGGCGGGCCGCAGCTCGCCGAGGGCAGCCGAGCCGGCGGTCAGCGTGACGGCGGCGCCGCTGCACACCAGCGCCGACAGCAGCCGCGGCCGCACGCGGCCGGCGACGCCCTCGCTGATCAGGATGTAGGCGCTGTAGACGCACGCCGCGCCGAGCCCGAGCCCGGCGCCGATCGGGTCCAGCGCGCCGGTGCCGGTGCCCGCGACGACGAGCACGGCGCCGCCCAGGGCGAGCCCGAGCGCGCTCACGCGCCGGCCGCTGAGGCGCTCGCGGCCGAGCGCGACGGCCGCGACGGCGACGATCGCGGGGAAGGTGTAGAGCAGCAGGGAGAGCAGCGAGGCATCGATGCGCTCGAGCGCGGCGAAGAAGCAACCCGCCTGCAGCGCGTAGCCGCATGCGCCGAGCGCGAGCCCGGCGACGACGTCGCGGCGCGGCAGCGCGCGGACCTCGCGGGCGGCGCCGCCGGCGAGGATGACGAGCCAGAACAGCGCCGCGGCGAGCGCGAAGCGGACCGACAGCAGCGTGCCGACGGTCGCGCCCTCGCCGTAGGCGAGCTTGCCGAACACGGCCATCGCGCCGAAAGCGGCGCCGGAGGCGATGCAGAGGACGGTGCCGGAGGAGCGCACCGGCGCATCCTGACGCCCCATCGCGTCAGGATCGATTGCGATTCATGACGATCAATCGGTAGCGTTGCTGAACGATGCTCGACCTGCGCCGCCTGCGCCTGCTGCGTGAGCTCGACGAGCGCGGGACGATCGCCGCGGTGGCCGACGCACTGCAGTTCACGCCGTCGGCGGTCTCGCAGCAGCTCGCCGTGCTCGAGCGCGAGGCCGGCGTGCCGCTGCTCGAGCGCGCCGGGCGCAGCGTCCGCCTGACCGACCCGGCCCGCGCCCTCGTCGCCCACACCGACGCGCTGCTCGAGCGCGTCGCGCTCGCCGAGGCCGACCTCGCCGCGGCGTCGGGCAACGTCAGCGGCCGCGCGCGCATCGCCGGCTTCCAGTCGGTCAGCCTGCGCATCGCCCTGCCGGCGATGGAGGCGCTGGCCCGCGAGGCGCCGCGCCTGCGATGCGAGCTCATCGAGGCCGAGCCCGAGCAGGGCCTGCCCGCGCTCGCGCTCGGCGACGTCGACCTCGTGCTCGGCGACGAGTGGCAGCACCAGCCGTGGCGGCTGCCGACGACGCTCGAGCGCCACGAGCTGCTGCGCGACCCGGTCCACCTCGTCCTGCCCACCCGCCACCCGGTGGCGCGGCGCCACCCGCACGCCGTCCCGCTCGCCGAGCTCGCCGGCGAGACGTGGGCGACCGGGCACGCCGGGATGGCGTGGGAGGAGATGACGCAGCGCACGTGCCGGGCGTGCGGCGGCTTCGACCCGGACATCCGCCACCGCACGAACGACGCGACGGTCAGCCTCGGCCTCGTCGCCCGCGGCCTGGCCGTCGCCCTCGTCCCGGGGCTCGTGCTGCCGGGCCGGCACCCGGGCATCGTGCTGCGCCGCGTCGCCGGCGAGCATGTGGAGCGCGTCATCTCCGCCGTCACGCGCGGCGCCGACGCGGCGCGCCCGTCGACGCGGGCGCTGCTCGGGGCGGTGCGCGACGCGGTCGCGGCGCTCAGCTGAAGCGGTAGCTCGTCTGGCCGTGTGGGTCCTTGGCGAAGGCCATGACCTTGTCGGCCTCGATGCGGAACACGTGCGCGACGTTCGTGCCTGCGCCGTGGAACGCGCCGTCGGCGACGTCGAAGTGCCACACCTCGCCGTACTTCGCCTCGAGCGCGTCGGCGACCCCCTGCAGGGCGTCGTCCTCGGTGCGCCGCACGGCGCGGCCCTCGACGACGATGTCGAGGCCCGCGGCCCATGTGTTCGTGCCGGTGGTCAGCGCGACGCGGTCGGAGTGCTCGAGGTTGCGCGCCTTCTGCTCCTGCGGGCCGGTGCAGAAGTGCGCCGCGCCATCGTGGAAGACGCCGATGAGGGGCGTGACGTGCGGGCGCCCATCGGCGCGCACGGTCGTCAGCCAGTAGAGCTCGGCCTGCTCGAGGGTCGCCTGGGTGTCGCTCCACGGCGTGGGGCCGGCGGCCGGGTCGCTGAAGCGGTCGTCAAACGACGTCGTCGGTTCGGTCATGATGGGGAAGCCTCCCTTGGTCGCATCGACAAGGCTGACTCTGGCGAGCACGGGGACTCATCGGTCCTCGTCGACCCCGAACGGAGAACTGCGTGATCACGAGCCTCGACTTCGTCGCCGTCCCGTCCACCGACGCCGCCCGCTCGCGAGCGTTCTATGTGGACACGCTCGGGCTGCGCCCCGACGACCAAGCCGACTTCGAGTTCTGGGTCGGCGAGACGTGCTTCGGAATCTGGGAGCCCGACAAGCTGGGCGGAAGCTTCGCGCCGCAGAAGAACGGCCACCTCGCCCTCCACGTCGACGACGTCGCGGCCACGCGCGCCGAGCTCGAGGCCAAGGGCGTCGAGTTCCTCGGCGACACGCTCGACACCGGGGTCTGCCACATGGCGTTCTTCAACGACCCCGACGGCAACGACCTGATGCTCCACCACCGCTACTCGCCGCGCGCCTGAGGAACGCGCCTCAGCTGTCGGTCTCGGCGACGACGTTCGGCCCGTGGACGTCGTCGAAGCGGTCGAGCACGCCCGACTCGAGCAGCCGGCGGCGCGACTCGTTCGCGTCGTCGAGCGAGTCGAACTCGAGCATGATGAAGACCTGGCCGGGGTCGTCGACGCCGCGGAAGACACGCTGGCTCGTCGCGTGCTCACGGGCCCGGGGCCCGTCCTGGTCGAACATCGCCCGCCAGCGCTCGTAGTCGCCGACGCCGATGCGGGTGATGATGAACGCGGGCATGGGGTGCTCCTCGATGGGGGTCTACTCGGGCTCGAGCAGCAGTGCGTCGAGCCCGCGGACGAGGCCGGTGAGCCCGCCGACCCGCCGCACCGCCAGCAGCGTGCCGGCGACGTACGGCTCGGGCGATCCGCCGGCGTCGTGGCGGATCGTCAGGCGCTCGTCGGGCAGGCCGAAGACGACTTCGGTCGACACCACGAAGCCCGGCAGGCGAACCGAGTGGATCCGCGTGCCGCCGACCCCGGCGCCGCGCGCCTCGCGCGGGCCCTGGACCTCGTCGACCGGCCGGCCGACCTCGGGCTGACGGACCTGGCCGAGGCGCTCGGCGAGCTCGCGCGCCGTGCCGCTCGGCACGTCGGGCTTCGTCGCGCTCGCGTAGTCGATGACCTCCCACTGCGGGAGGTGGCGCGCCGCGAGCAGCGCGCCGGCCTGGGCCATGGCCGCTGTCAGCGAGAAGTTCCCCGACGCCACGACGCCGAGCGAGCGCGCGCGGGCGGCCGCGTCGATCACCTCGAAGTCCTCGGCGGTCAGGCCCGAGCTGCCGATGACGACGGCCACACCGGCCGCGATCGCCGCCATCGTGTTGTCCCGCACCGCGGTCGCCGACGTGTAGTCGACGAGCACGTCGACGCCGTCGAGCGCCTCGGCGACCGACCCGAGGACCGGCACGCCGAGGGCGTCGCCGCCGAGCGCCTCACCGAGGTCGGCGCCGGCGGACCTCCGGCTGACCGCCGAGCGCAGCTCGAGGTCCGGCGCGGCCATCACCGCGGGCACGAGCGCCCGGCCCGTCCACCCGGTGGCACCGGCGATGCACACCTGGATCGGCGTCATGGCGACGGATCATCCCCGGTCCGGCCCTGGAACGAGCGCCGCTGGCAGCGCCGCGCCGTAACGCGCCGCCGCCGCGGTCATCTCGTCCGGCACGACCAGGTCGACCCCGAGGCGCTCGGCGATGGCCGCCGCGCCCGGCCGCCGGGCCAGCGCGCAGAGGCGCGCGTGCTCGGCGCGCAGGCCGTCGCGATGGGCCTCGATCCGGCCCCACGCGGCGACGATCCCGTCGACCCACTCGAACTCGCCGTAGTAGGCCTGCACGCCCGGGCGATGGTAGGCGTAGATGCCGCAGCGGCAGTCGGGGTGCGGGGCGTCGTGCGGTGCCGCCAGCCAGCCGCGGCCGAACTCGAGCGTGCGGTTGGCCGGGTAGCACGCCGCGTGCATGACCGGGCCGTCCCAGCGGCACGGGATGTATGGCGAGAAGAGCGCACCGTCGACCACCCGCCAGGCCCGGAACCCGGCGACGGGCTGGACCAGGTCGGGTGCGCTCACGCGCCGGCGGGAACCTTCGGCGAAGGCGGTGCCGTGGCGGGCACTTCCTTCTTCACCGGCAGCACGAGCGGCTCGACGACGATGGTCTTGGAGGGACCCGCGAGGCTCATGGATGAACGGTACCGCGGCGCACGCCCTTGTTGACCCGGTGCCCTAGAAGTCGAGCGCGTGGACCCGTGTCCGGTAGTTGGTGAAGCCGATCGTGCGCTCGTCGCCCTTGACGTAGAGGATCCGGTTCGCGGTGGTCAGGCCGCGCGGCGTGACCGGGCGGATGGCGTAGCCGTTCGGGTCCGTGGTGAGCTGGCGCGAGGTCCACGTCCGGCCGTCGTTGCTCGTGAACCAGTGCTCGATCTGGTTCCACGGACCGATCGTGCGCGACAGGTAGACGTTGCGTGGGTCCTCGTGGTCGAGCGAGGCCCCGCCGGAGTGGAACGACGGCCGGCCGGCGCCGGCCCCGACCATCTTGCGGCTGATCCACCTCTCGCCGTTGTGGTAGGCGTAGTAGAAGGTGTCGCGGCCGCCGACCCGCCGCGTGTAGACGATCCTCGGCCGGCCCTCGGCGGTGAGCGCGATGTCGTGCGGCCACGCGCGCCCGCCCTGCACGGAGAAGTTGTAGACATGGTCGAGCTGCGAGGTGTGCAGCGGCACATCGTCCAGTGTGCCGAGCTTGCGCCCGCTCATCGCGAACAGGTTCCCGGCCTCGTAGCGCAGGTAGTGAAGGCTGTTGCGGAAGTCCATCGGGTGACCCTCGGTGAAGATGCCGTGGATGACCCGGTTGCCGTCGCCGACGTACTTCGTGTACGGCCGCTGTCCCTCTCCGAAGCGGACGAGCTCGCGTGCCGGCACCCAGTCACGACCGTTCTCGGTGTAGGAGAAGGTCGGGTTCCACCCTCCGCCGCGCCAGAAGAGCCACAGCTTGTCCTTGAGCTGGATCGGGTTCGGATAGGTGAACCCGAGGCCGCCGGGCGCGTTGGTCGGGACCCGGTGCACGCTGCCGAAGCCGTTGATCGAGAACGGGTTCAGCGACGTCATGTAGCGCATCACGCTCGGGATCCCGGGCGGCGGCAGCTCGTGCCCCGAGTGGGGCGAGAAGAACACGACGATGTGCCCGTCGCGCCGGAAGACGAGCGAGGGGTTGTTGTGGTCGTCGCGGCCGAGGCCCTTGAAGATGACGCGTTTGCTCAGGCTGCCGCCGGCCGTGTAGCGCGCGACCCATACGTTGCCCGCGGTCGAGATCCAGCCGGTGAACGTGTGCCCATCGTGCGAGATCGCCCGCGGATCGCCGAAGTAGGACCAAGAGCCGGCCCCGAGCTCCCGATCGGCCATGCGTGCCAGTATCGCCAACCTGAGCCGGCGCTGCAGGGCGTCTGGTGCGCTACGGGAGCCGGGTCGCGACCAGGGCCGGCTCGTGCCTGCTGCGAGCGCCCGTGCGAGCCGCTCGCCACAGCACGAGCGCGCCGCCGCCGGGCATCAGCCGCGCCAGCCCGGGCTCGGCGACACTCGATGCTCGCCCGAGCGCGACCGCGGCGCCGAACGGCGCGCCGTGCGCCGTCCGCAGCGCGGCGACCGCTCGCTCGCGGCCCGCGCGGCCGGTCCGCGCCCGCTGCGGCCAGGCGACGACGGCCCGTCCCGCGTCGTCGGCCGCGATCGCGAGGCGTCCCCCCGTGACGTCGGCTCCCAGCTCGCCCGTGGCGACCAGCGGCTCGTCCGGGCCCGCCTCGGACACGTGGACGCGCGCCCCCTGCCCGCCCTCCCGGCCGGCCGTGCACGCCACCACCACGCGGCCGGCGGGGGTCACGGCTGCCTCGCCGCTCGACGGCTCGCAGCCCGGATCCACGGGCTCGGCCGCGCCGAACGCGGTTCCGCTCGCCGCGCGGCGCAGTTGCGGCCCGTCGCTCGCGGCCCGCGGGACGTGCTGGACGCCATGGACCAGCGCGGCCGTCCCGCCGGCGCCGACCACGGCCCGCGGGACGTCGGTCGGATCCTCGGCCACCCGCTGTGGCGGCCCGAACCGCCGGCGCGGGCGCCGCAGCGCGGCCCAGGCGCCGGTGCGCGACGTCGAACGCCACGCCGCGACGGCGTCACCGCGCTCGCCGATGGCCACCGAGACGCCGGTGCAGCATGGCCGCCGGACGAAGGCCGACAGCGGCTGCGGCGCGCCGAACGCGCCGCCCGGCGCGCGCGTCGCCGCCTCCAGGCGCCAGCGCGTCCCGCGATGGCGGAACCAGACCACGACGGCCGCGCCGCTGCGCGCGACGGCCGACGCCGCGAAGTCGGCGCTGCCCGCGCCGGCCGAGATCGTGACCGGCGCGGCGACCCGTCCGTGCGTCCCGAACCTGACCACCCGCACGCTCCGACGCGCGCGGCGCGTGCTCTGGACGACGATCACGCCACGGCCGTCGGCGGCGATGCCGGTGTCCACGGCCCGGTCGCCGCGGGTCGAGCGCATGAGCGTCCGGGGCGGCCCGAAGGCGGCGCCGGGCGCGGCCCAGCGGGCACGGACCGACGCCAGCGTCCTCGGATCTGGCAGCGTGCTCGGGCTGACCACGAACGCCCGGCCGTCCTCGTCGATCGCCACGTCCGCCGCGACGTCGCGGATCGCGATGACCTGCCCGGTGTCGGCGCGGGCACCCGCAGGCACGACGATGGCGGCCAACACCAACAGCACCCAGCAGTGCGACGCGTTCCGCATCATCGCCTGAAACACGCGGCGTTGGCGCTCGGACCCCTTACACGACGTTTAACGACATAAGGCTACGGTCCACAGCGATGCGGGTGCTGATCGCCGAGGACGAGCCGCTGCTCGCCGACGCGCTCGCGCGCGGGCTGCGCAAGGCGGGATGCGCGGTCGACGTCGCGCTCGACGGCGCGGCCGCGCTGCGGCGCACCGCCGTCGTCGACTACGACGCGGTCGTCCTCGACCGCGACCTGCCGGTCGTCCACGGCGACGACGTCTGCCGCCGGCTCGTCGGCCAGGAGCGCCCGCCGCGGATCCTCATGCTCACCGCCTCGGCGGCCGTCGCCCAGCGGGTCGAGGGGCTGGCCATCGGCGCCGACGACTACCTGTGCAAGCCGTTCGCGTTCGCCGAGCTCGTGGCTCGGCTGCGCGCGCTCGAGCGCCGCACCGCGCACGCCGTCCCGCCCGTCATCGAGCGCGGCGGCCTGCGCCTCGATCCGGCCCAGCGCCAGGTCACGCGCGACGCCCGGCCGGTCGCGCTGAGCCCGAAGGAGTTCGGCGTCCTGCACGTCCTGCTGCTCGCCGACGGCGGCGTGGTCAGCGCCGAGACGCTGCTGCAGCGCGTGTGGGACGAACACGTCGACCCCTTCACGAACACGGTCCGGGTCACCATGATGAACCTGCGCCGCAAGCTCGGCGGACCGCCGATCATCGAGACGGTCATCGGAACCGGCTACCGCGTCCCGTGAGAACCACCCGCCCGTCCATCCGCCTCAGGCTCACCGCCTGGTACGCGACGATCTTCATCGCGCTCGGCACCGTGCTGCTCGCGGTCAGCTACGCCGTCGTGCGCCACGAGTTCGGCGACGAGAGCGCGAAGGTCCACGTCGCGGTCGAGGAGCTCACCGCCCAGGCGGCCGGTGAGGCTCAGCCGCGCCGCTTCCGCGTGCGCATCGCGCCCGGCCTGCCGCCCGAGACCGCGACCTCCGTGCGGCGCCTCACGGCCGGTGAGCGCGACGCCTACCGGCGCGCGCGCAACGCCTACGCGGTCGAGGTCAAGGAGGCCAACGACCGCGCCCTGCGCCACGTGCTCGTCGCCTTCGGCTTCGCGCTCGCGCTCGTGACGGTCGGGTCGGTGGCGGGCGGCTGGATCGTCGCCGGCCGCGCGCTGCGCCCGATCGCCAAGATCACGGCGACCGCGCGCTCGATCTCCGATCGCACGCTCAACGAGCGCATCGCCCTGCGCGGCCCGCGCGACGAGCTGCGCGAGCTCGCCGACACCTTCGACACGATGCTGGGCCGCCTGGAGAGCGCGTTCGAGAGCCAGCGCCGCTTCGTCGCCAACGCCTCGCACGAGCTGCGCACGCCGCTGGCCATCGTGCGCGCTGAGCTCGACGTCACGCTCGACGACCCCAAGTCCGCCGAGGACGAGCTGCGCGCGATGGCGGGCATCGTGCGCGCCACCAACGCGCGCATGGAGGTGCTGATCGGCAGCCTGCTGACGCTCGCGGGCAGCGAGGCGGGCGTCGCCGAGCGCGAGCCGCTGGACCTCGCCGATGTGGTGCGCGTCGCGCTCGACGCCGAGGAGGCGCTGCGCCCGGGCGGCGCGCTCATCCTCCATTCCGGGCTCGACCCCGCGCCGGTCCACGGCGACCCGCTGCTGCTCGAGCGCCTGGCCGCGAACCTCGTCCACAACGCCGTCCGCTACAACGCGACGGTCGGCTGGGTGCGCGTGTCGACCGGCCTGGAGCGGGGCGAGGCGCAACTCGTCGTCGAGAACCCGGGCGCGCTCGTGCCCGCCGACGAGGCGGCTGGGCTGGTCGAGCCGTTCCGCCGCCTCGAGGGCTCGCGCGCGCGCACGACCGGCGGCTATGGCCTCGGTCTGGCCATCGTCCGCGCCGTCGCGCATGCCCACGGCGGGCGCGTCGAGCTCGTCCCGCGGTCCGAGGGCGGGCTCGTGGTCACGGTCGCGCTCCCGGCGGCGCTCGGCGAGGACGAGGCGGGCCGGTCACCGGCCGTCGTCGCTGCCTGATCGTCCACGCGCGCGGGGCGTTTACGAAGGATTTGAAGTCGGCTCGGGCATCGTCGCCGTCCGTCAGACCCATCACGGACGGGAGGGGATCAGAGTGCGGATCAAGTGGATGAGCGCCGCGCTGCTGGCGGCGGCGCTGGCCATCGGAGCGGCCGCGTGCGGCGACGACGACGACGGCGGACAGCAGGGAGGCGCCGACGCCGCGAAGCTGTCGGGCGCGCCCCCGGGCGAGGGGCGCCAGGGCGGCAAGGTCACGGTGATCAACTCGGGCGACGTCGACTACGTCGACCCGGGCCAGACCTACTACCAGTTCGGCTACATGGTCCACTACTCGGTGAACCGCGGCCTGTACTCCTACAAGCCGGGCGACGTCGAGAAGCCGTCGGCGGACCTGGCCACGGGCGAACCCGAGATCTCGGCCGACCGCAAGACGCTCACCGTGCGGATGCGCCCGGGCGTGCATTTCGCGCCTCCGGTCGACCGCGAGGTGACGTCGGCCGACGTCAAGTACGGCTTCGAGCGCGCGTTCAGCCAGTCGGTCCCCAGCCCGTACGCCACCGTCTACTTCGCCGACATCGTCGGCGCCCCGTCGGCGCCCACGAAGCGCCCGCCGGACATCACGGGCATCGAGACGCCCGACGAGCACACGATCGTCTTCAAGCTCGAGCAGCCTTCGGCCGCGCTCATCAGCCAGGCGCTGGCGATGCCGATCTCGACGCCGGTGCCCGAGGAGTACGCCAAGCCCTTCGACGCCAAGAGGCCGTCGACGTACGACTCCTACGCCGCCTTCACCGGCCCGTACATGATCCGCAACGACGCCGACGGCAAGCTCGTCGGACGCAAGCCGGGGCGGCTCATCGAGCTCGTGCGCAACCCGAACTGGGACGCGAAGACCGACTACCGGCCCGCCTACCTCGATGCGATCACCGTCGAGGAGGGCAACGACGACGCGACGACCGCGATGCGCCGCGTGCTCAGCGGCAACGGCCTGATCCAGGGCGACGGCGCGACACCGGCCGGCGTGCTGCAGCGCGCGATCGAGCGCACGCCCGAGCAGGTCGCGCTCGTGCCGGGCGGCCAGTACCGGATGGTGTCCATGAACACCACGATCAAGCCGTTCGACGACATCAACGTGCGCAAGGCGGTGATCGCCGGCTTCGACCGCACGGCGATGCGGCTGACGCGCGGCGGCGCGGCGGTGGGCGACATCGCCACGCACTTCCTGCCGCCCGAGTTCCCCGGCTTCGAGGAGGCCGGCGGGATGAAGGGCCCCGGGGTCGACTTCATGAGCAACCCGAAGGGCGACATGAAGCTCGCCGCCGAGTACCTGAAGAAGGCCGGCTACCCGTCGGGCCGCTACACGGGCAACGAGCAGCTGCTCATGATGGCCACGAACGCCGACCCGGGGCGCAAGTCGGCCGAGGTGACCCAGCGCCAGTTCGAGAAGCTCGGGTTCAAGGTCAAGTTCCGGATCGTGCCGCAGGACACGCTCTACACGCGGTTCTGCAACGTGCCCTCGGCAAACGTCGCGGTCTGCCCGAACGTCGGCTTCGTGAAGGACTTCTATGACCCGCAGTCGCTGCTGGACCCCGTGTTCAACGGCAACAACATCCTCCAGCAGAACAACTCCAACTGGTCGGAGATCGACGACCCGAAGCTCAACGACGCGATGGAGAAGGCGGCCGCGCTGCCGCCCGGCGACGCGCGCGTCAAGGCGTGGGGCGACGTCGACCGGATGGTGGTCGAGCAGGCGGCGGCGATCCCGTGGCTGTGGGACAAGCTCCCCACCGTCCAGTCCAAGGACGTCCGCGGCGTGATCAACGACTACAACACCGCCTGGGACCTGAGCTACACGTCGCTGAAGTAGCTGGGGCCGCGAGCTGCGGCGGCGCGTACCCTCCGGGGCGATGGAGGTCGTCCTGGCGCCGCTGCAGCTCCTCCCGGCGACGGTCGCCGGGATCCTCTACGCGCTGCGCGTCCACGCTCTGCGCGGCACGCCGCGGGCGGTGCCGGCGATCCGGCAGTGGTCGTTCTACGGCGGCCTGGCGCTGATCGTCGCGACGCTGACCCTGATCGGGTCGCTGTCGGAGGAGCTGTTCGCGGCGCACATGGCCGAGCACCTGCTGATCGCCGACCTCGGCGCGCTGCTGCTCGTGCTCGGCCTCACCGGGCCGGTGCTCGCGCCGCTGCTGCGCCGGCGCTGGATCGACCGGCTGCGCGTGCTCGCCCACCCGCTCGTCGCCTTCCCGCTGTGGGCGATCGACCTCTACCTGTGGCACGTGCCCGTCCTGCACGAGGCGGCGGTCCGCCACGCCGGCATCCACGCGCTCCAGCACACCCTGTTCATCCTCTTCGGGGCGAACATGTGGATGGCGCTGCTCGGCCCGCTGCCCAAGCCGAGCTGGTTCGGCAATCTGGCGCGGCTGGGCTACATCATCGCCGTGCGGCTGACCGGCGCCGTGCTCGGCAACGTGCTCGTGTTCGGCGGCGCGGCGTTCTACGGCGTCTACGCGGCGGGCGAGCGCGCGCACGGCGTGTCGCCGGCCGGCGACCAGAACGCGGCCGGCGCGATCATGATGATCGAGGGCTCGTTGCTGACGATCGGCCTGTTCGCGTGGCTGTTCCTGCGCAGCGCGCGCGAGGGCGAGGAGCGCCAGGAGCTGCTGGACCTGGCCCAGGCGCGCGGCATCGAGCTGACCGAGACGCGCGCGGCGCGCGCCGTGGCCGCCGGGCGCGGCGCCGAGCTGCGCCGCCGGATCGAGAGCGGTTAGGGGCCAGTCCCCCTTCCGGGGCCGCCGCGCCCGTGGTTATCTTCGGGGCACGATGCCGTCATTCATGAGCCGTATCCAGCGTTTTGCCAAGAGCGAGCAGGGTCGCAAGCTGACCGAAGACGCCAAGAAGTTCGCGAACGACCCGAAGACCCGCGCCAAGATCGACGACGCGCGCAAGAAGCTGACCAAGCGCGACCGCCCGCACTAGCGGGCGCTCCGCCGCGCTCGGCGCCAGACCCCCACGACCGCGGCGGCTCTAGCGATCGCCAAAGGCGACGGCCTCGGCGCGGCCGGCGAGCTCGACGACGCCCTCGCCGAACGACTTCAGGAACGGGTCGTCGGTGAGGCCGTCGACCGCGCGCCGGTAGTTGCCCTCCATGAAGACGACCGACTTCCAGAGCGCGAGCGCCGTGTACCAGCGCAGGTCGGTCATCGTGCGCCCCGAGCCCTCCTCGTAGCGTGCGACGAGCTCCTCGCGCGCCGGGAAGCCGTCCCGCCGCGTCACCGGGCTCAGGTCGAACTGCCCGACGTCGGGGTCGCCGGCCTCGGTCCACAACGCGCACAGGTAGCCGAGGTCGGCGAGCGGGTCGCCGAGCGTCGCCATCTCCCAGTCGAACACGGCGATCAGCCGCGCGGGCGCGTCGGGCGCGAACATCGTGTTGCCGAGCCGGAAGTCGCCGTGGACGATGGTCGGCGCGCACGGCGGGTCCTCCTCGGGGAGGTGCTCTGCCAGCCAGTCCCCGACGCGCTCGACCGCCGGGACGTCGCGGGTGCGGTGCTGCTCCCAGAGGTTGCCGAAGAGCTTGACCTGGCGGTGCAGGTAGCCGCTCGGCTTGCCGAACGACCCGAGGCCGTGCGCCTCCCAGTCGACGGCGTGGATCTCGACGAGCGCGTCGACGAGCTGGTCGGCGATCAGCCGGCGCTGCTCGGGCGTGTCGAGCGCGGCCGGGATCTCGCCGGTGATGACCTCGCCGGCGATCCGCTCCATGACGTAGAAGGGCGCGCCGATGACGTCCTCGTCGTCGCCCACGGCGAGCACGCGCGGCACGCGCGCGCCCGTGGGCTCGAGCGCGCGCAGCAGGCGCGCCTCGCGCAGCACGTCGTGCGCGCTCTTGGGGATCGGCGGGCGCGGCGGGCGGCGGAGCACGACCTCGGCGTCGCCGCGCCGGACGAGGTACGTGACGTTCGAGTGCCCGTCGCCGACGGGCTCGGCCGCGAGGTCGCCGCTCCCGATCCCGTGCTCGTCGAGGAAGGCAAGGAGCGGCTCGACGACGAGCAGCGGCGGGCGCTCGTTCGACGCCGCCTCGGCGTGGCTGGAGACGATGTCGTCCGGCGCGGGCGCGACGGTCACGCTCGACAACCTAGTCTCTCGCGCGCCGCGCCGCCGCGCGGGACCGCAACCTTGGACGGTCCCGACCGGTTCTAGCGACTGCCCATGGCCCGAATCGCATCCCTGACCCTGGCGCTGTGCGCCGTGCTCGCGTTCCTCGTGCCCGCCGGCGCGTCGGCTTCGCCCGCGCAGAGCATGACCTTCGAGGCGCCCGTCGACCTCGCCGACCCGGCCACGCGCGACGGCGCGTTCGCCGAGATCGGCTCGTTCGGCGTGCGCTCGGTGCGCATCGTCCTGTACTGGCACGACGTCGCCCCGTCGCCCGACGAGCGCGTGAAGCCCTCGTTCGACGCGACGGACCCCGGCCAGTACGACTGGAGCCGCTACGACCCGATGATCCAGGGCGCCGCGTCGCGCGGCTGGCAGGTGCTCGTCACCGTCTCGGGCCCGGTGCCGCGGTGGGCGACCAACGGCGCGCGCGACACCGTCACGCGCCCGAGCCCCGCGGAGTTCCAGAAGTTCGTGACCGCGGTCGGGCGGCGCTACGGCAGCCGCGTCTCGCGCTGGTCGGTGTGGAACGAGCCCAACCAGCCGCAGTTCCTGGCGCCGCAGTACTCGGCGGCCAAGCACACGCCGCTGTCCCCGCGGATCTACCGCAACCTCTACCTCGCCGCCCAGCGCGGGCTCGCCGCGGCCGGCCTGGGGGCCACGCCGCTGCTGCTCGGCGAGACGTCGCCACGCGGCACGGGCAGCGTCGTCGCGCCGCTGACCTTCCTGCGCGGCGTGCTGTGCCTGAACAACAGCTACCGCAAGGTCGGCAACTGCGCCAAGCTGCAGACGGCGGGCTACGCGCACCACGCGTACACGACGGCGGGCGGCCCGCTGTTCAAGCCGAGCCAGCCCAACGACGTGACGATCGGCGTCATCGGGCGCCTCGTGCGCGCGCTGGACCGCGCAGGGCGCGCCGGCGCCATCGACCGCCGGATGCCGATCCACCTGACCGAGTTCGGGATCCAGTCGTTCCCCGACCGGATCGCCGGCGTCTCCCTGTCGCGTCAGTCGGACTACCGCTCGATCTCCGAGCGGATCGCCTACGGCACGCCGCGCGTCGTCGCCTTCTCGCAGTACCTGCTGCGCGACGACGCGCCCGTCCCCGGCGCGACCGGCCAGGCGCGCTACGCGGGCTTCGAGTCCGGGCTGCGCACGAACGCGGGCAAGGCCAAGCCGTCCCTGAGCGGCTTCCGCCTGCCGCTCGCGGCGCTGCGCAACGGGTCGCGCGTCGGGCTGTGGGGGCTCGTGCGCCCGGCCACCGGCCCGGTGCCGGTGACCGTCGAGTACCAGCGCGGCGGATCGTGGCGGCGGCTGTTCACCATGACCACGAACGCCACCGGCTACTTCGAGCGCAGCGTGCCCTTCCGCTCGGGCCGGCGCTACCGCCTCGCGTGGACCGCGCCGGACGGACGAACGCTTCACGGCTCCACCACGCGGGTCTACCGGCGATCCGGATAGCCTGCCGTGCTCGATGGCGCGGCAGCTCTGGCTTCTGCGGCACGGCGAGGCCGTGCCCCACGACGCGGCGGAGAGCGATGCCGCTCGTGAGCTGACCGACCGCGGGCGCGACCAGGCGCGCACGGCGGGCCGGGCGCTGGCCGCGCTCGGCATCGAGGTCCACTTCATGTTCACGAGCCCGAAGGTCCGCGCGCGCGACACCGCGCTGCTGGCCGCCGACGCGCTCGGCGTCGACCCGATCGAGCACGAGCCGCTGGCCGAGGGCTTCGACCGCGACGACGCGCTCGAGCTGCTGGCCATCGCCGGCGACGACCAGCGCGTGCTCGTCGTCGGCCACGAGCCGGACTTCTCGCAGGTCGTCCACGACATCACCGGCGGGCGCATCGATCTCAAGAAGGGCGGCATCGCGGGCATCCGCCTGGACGGGACGCGCGGCGAGCTGATCGTCGTGCTGCGCCCGCGCGAGATCGACCGGATCCGTTAGGCGAGCAGCGCGGCCGCCGCGGTCAGCAGGTCCTGGTTGCGCTGCGTGATGTCGCGGCGGGTGAGCAGGTGGACGGCGTCGGCGCGCACGCCGAGGTCCTCGAGCGGCACGCCGACGTGCTCGCCGGCGCGCGTCGCCCGCCGCAGCGCGACGCGGAAGCCCGCGCCCGCGGGCAGCTCGCCGAGCGTGTCGGGCAGCCACATGCGCAGCAGCTCGTGGGTCCAGACGTTCGCGCCGCCGGCGCCGGTGAGCTCGGCCGTGCCGAGGATCGGCCCGAGCCCGTTGTCCTGCCAGCCGGCCGCGAACAGGTCGGCGGCCGAGTAGCAGAGCGCGTCGGTGATCAGGACCTTCGGGCCCGTGTAGCGCCCAAGCTCGCCGGCGATCTCGGCCGGGTCGGAGAGCGGGAACGCCTGCGAGTACGTCTCGCCCGTCTCGACCGCGGCCTGGATCGACTCGACCCAGCCCTCGAAGCCCGGGTTCGCGCGGCACAGCTCGAGCGCCAGCGGCGTCGTGGCCAGCGAGAAGCTCGCGGGCACGAGCCGCTCCGCGCTGAGCAGCTGCAGCGTCGTCTCGGCCGCCGGGATGTGGCCGCCGGGGTTGCCGCGGATGTCGACGATCAGCGCCTCGGGCTCGAGGCGGGCGAGGATCGCCGCGACCTGCTCGGCGAAGCGCCGCGCGCTCGAGACGTTGAACGAGAAGATCCGCAGGTAGCCGTAGGTCCGGCCGCCGATCGTGCGCGTGCCGCTGTCGAGCACGCTGCGCAGCGCGCGGGCGGCGGCGCCGCGCACCCGCGACGGCGCGAAGCGCATCCGCTTGACCTGGCGCGTGGCCTCGTTGCCGGCATCGATCCCGAGCAGGGCGCTCATCGTGCTCACCGGGTCCTGGGCGCGCCCGGCGAGCGTCTCGGCCGCGGTCACGCGCCACGGGATGCGGGTCTCGCCGCGCCGGCCCTTCGCGCTCGTGTACTCGAGCAGCACCCAGTGCTCGTCCGGCGGCGCGCCGGTGCGCAGCGGGCGCAGGGTCAGCGCCTCGAGCCCGCGGGCGAGGCGCGCGTCGGCGTTCGAGCCGGCCTGGCGCTCGGCGTTGAGCTCGGCCGCGCGAGCGATCGGCACGCCGTTCCACGCGATCAGCTCGGCGCCGGGGCCGAAGCCCTCGTGCTCGAGCGCGGGGTCGATCTTCGTGACGAGGTGGCGCGCGCCGTCGTCGTCGTGGAAGCGCTCGACGAGGAAGCCGAGCGTGGCGACGTGGCCGCGGTAGGGGTCGGGCAGCTGGTAGACGGTGTGCAGGTCGCGCAGCGAGCGTGAAGACGCCGGTCAGCTCGGCGTGGAAGGCGAGGTCGCTGAGCGTGTCGAGCCGGCGCTCGAGCAGCCGCAGGCGCTGGACGGGGTCGATCGCGTGCATCGAGCGCTTCAGCGGCAGGTGGACGTAGAGCCCTTCCAGCAGCAGGCTCGCCTGCTCGACCAGCTCGTAACGGTCCGAGGAGCGCCAGCGGAGCGGCCCCGGCGAGGAAGTCGGCGAGCGCGACGCTGTCGGGCAGCGCGGTCGCGGGCTCGTTGATGGTGTGGGCCGGGCTCACGCGTCGTAGTAGGCGGCCAGGCCGTGCAGCTCAGGCGGGCCCGAGCGCTCGACCGCGGCGAAGAAGCCGGCGTCGTGCGTGAGCCCGTCGAGCGACGGGATCTCGAGGTCGGCGGGGATCTCGCCGCTGCCGCCGAGCAGCCCGAGATCGCCTTCGGGCATGTCGCCGAACAGCGCCAGCGGCGCCTGCGGGTCGTCGAGCGGGCCGCCCCACGCCGCGAGCGCGTCCTGCGCCTCGCGCCAGGCGCCGACGGGGTCGCGGCGCACCGCCTGCAGCGCCCGCTTGACACCCGGCCAGTCGAGCGTCGCGTCGGTGTGCCCGGGCCGGCGTACGACGATCGCGCGGCGTGCGCCGTCGACGGTGATCGAGTTGGTGGCGCCCGCGCCGGCCGCTGACATCAGCGCCGCGCGTGCCGTAGAACGGGGTCCCGCGCACGACGACGAGGCGGATGTCGCGCTCCGTGGCCTCGATCAGGTTGCGGAACGGGTCGTCCCGGCGGCGCTGGCAGACGACGAGGTCGGCGGCGCTGCCCGCGGCCAGCCGGCCGACCTGCGGGCCCCAGGCCACGGCGAGCGCGTCGCCCGGGTTGGCGGTCACCATCTCGCAGAGCTCGCGGTCGCTGAAGTGCCCGCCGAAGACGGTGCGGTTCAGCAGGTCGGCGACCTTCAGCTCGCCGAGCACGTGCTTCGTGCCCGACGGCGCCCAGTCCGAGCCCAGCGTGATCCGTACGCCGCGCTCGTGCGCGTCGACCACGTCGGTCGAGCGGTGGTAGAGCCACAGGTTGGAGAACGGCGACCAGACGATCGTCGGGCGCCGCTCGCCGTCGACGGCCTGGACCTGCGCGCGCCAGTGGTCGAAGTCGGGGCCGGTGAGCGCCGTGGCGTGCACGCCGATCAGCCCGGGCTGCAGGCAGTCGCCGCTGTCGAGATCGGTGAACTCGTCGTGCACGACGGTGCCCGGCAGGCCCTCGGCGACGTGGTAGATCATCGCCTGGCCGGCGCGCAGCTTCGGGGCGACGGACTCGCGCAGCGTGACGACGTCCTTCTGCAGCGCCGAGCACATGATCACGTCGCGCCCGGCCGGGAGCTTCTCGACGTCGACGATCCGCACGAGCCAGCCGTCGACGGGCCGTGTCGTGTGCGGCGCGCCCTGGATCATCGTCGTGCCGCCGACGAGTGCCTTGACCTCGACGTACTTGACGAGCGCCTCGGCCGCGGCCTGGCCGAGCACCCTGGCCGGCCACGAGATCGAGGTGCCGTACTCCGGCGCGCGCTTCTCGCCGGGCCAGCGGTCGTGGTGCTGGTAGGGGACGCCGGCCGCCTCCCACAGCGGCAGCGTGTTGTAGGCGAGGTGCGAGTGCAGGTCGATCAGGCCCGGGTAGACGACCGCGCCGGTGTCGATCCGCTCGGCGGCCGCGAACCCCGGCGGCGCCGTCGCGCCGGCGGGCTGCACCGCGGCCAGGCGCCCGTCGTCGCCGACGTAGACCTCGCCCTCCTCGAGCACCGGGGTCGCCGGGTCGAACGTGACCACGGTCCCGGCGAGCACGAAGGCCACGGCTAAGCCGCCGTCTCCGGAGCGGTCCAGATCAGCGTGTGCCCGTCGTCGGGCGACGGGCGGCGCACGGAGTTCTGCGCGCGGCCGCTCGCCCGCACCCACGCGTCGTCGCCCAGGAACGCCGGCGCGCCGAACGGCAGGTCGCGGCGCGGGATCGCGGCGTGGTCACGCTCGAGGAAGTCGTCGCCGTAGTTGGGGAGCGTCGGATCGCCGTCGTCGTCGGGCGTCACGACCTCGCGCAGCTGCGCGACCGCCGCGCGCCACTCGTCCAGGAGGCGGTCCTCGCTGCGGCTGGAGGGATGGACGACCTCGACGACGGGGACGCCGGCCGGGCGCCCGGACCACAGCGCGACGGCCGCCTGCGCCATTCCGCCGAAGGCGATGACCGCCTCGAGCGCAGGGCCCGTGGCGGCGTCGTAGAGCGCGTTGCGCCAGCTCAGCTGCTCGGGGTCGTCGAGGCGCTGCTCGGCGGACTGCGCGCGCGCCGGGTGCAGGGCGTGGGCCCACGCGTTCAGGCACACGTAGGAGCGCGTCAGGCCGAGCTTGGCCAGCAGCCCCTGGACGCGCTGACCGGCGTTGCCGACGAGCGAGCGCCCGGCGATCCGTTCCGTCGGCCCCGGGTCGGAGGCGACGCACAGCACGCGCGCCGAGCCGTCGAGCCGGCCGCGGTAGAAGACCGGTCCCCAGTCGAACCAGAAGTCGCTCGTGACCGGCGGATCGGGCAGCCGGTCGAACAGCCGGGCGAGCTGGGCCGAGGGCCCGCGGTCGAACTCGGACATGACGGGAGGGATCCGAACCTAACGGCGGACGGCGGCGCCGGGCAAGCGCCGAACGTCTAGCCCAGGGCCCGCGTCGCCGCGCGCGCGGCGATCAGCAGCGGGTCGTAGACGCCCGAGAACGGCGGCGCGTAGCCCAGGTCCATCAGCTCGATCTCGCCGACCTCGAGGCCGGCCCACACGCACGTGGCGAGGACGTCGATGCGCTTCGCGGCGCCCTCGACGCCGACGATCTGGCCGCCGAGCAGGCGCCCGCTGCCCGGCTCGCACACGAGCTTGACCCAGATCGGCCCGGCCCCGGGGAAGTAGCCCGCGCGCGTGCGGTCCTTGATCGTCACGGTGGCGACCTCGATCCCGGCGCCGGCGGCCTCGCGCTCGGAGATGCCCGTGCGCGCGACCTCGTAGCGGCACAGGCGCGAGACGGCCGTGCCGATCACGCCGGGGAAGGCGACGTCGCCGCCTGTGGCGTTGGCGCCGGCGATGCGGCCCTGCTTGTTGGCGTGCGTGCCGAGCTGGATGTTGACCGGCGTGCCGAGCACGCGGTGGTGGGACTCGGCGCAGTCGCCGGCGGCGAACACGCCGTCGTGGCCGGGGCAGCGCTGGTGGTCGTCGACGCGCAGCGCGCCGCTCTCGCCGATCTGAAGGCCCGCCTCCTCGGCGAGGGCGACGGCCGGCGCGACCCCGCTGCCCATGACCACGTGGTCGGCGGGCAGCGTCTCGTCGCCGGCGCGCACGGCGTGCGGCTCGCCCGCCTCGCCGAGCACGATCTCCTCGACCGGGGTGCCCGTGATGACGCGGACGCCGACGGCCTCGGCGGCGTCCTGGACGTGGTTGGCCATGTCGGGGTCGAGCGTCGACATGACCTGCGGCGCGGCCTCGACGAGCGTCGTGCGCAGTCCGCGCTCGACGAGCGCCTCGGCCATCTCCAGGCCGATGTAGCCGGCGCCGATGACGACGGCGGTCTCGCCGCCCCGGGACAGCGCGGTGCGGAAGCGCTCGGCCGCGTCGACCGTGCGCGTCGGCTCGATGCCCTCGGCGCCCGGAATCGGCGGCGCGACGGCCTCGGCGCCGGTGGCCACGACGAGCTGGTCGAAGCCCTCCGTGCGCTCCTCGCGCGAGTGCAGGTCGACGACGGTCAGCTCGCGGCGGTCGAGGTCGATCGCGGTGACCTCCGTGCGGATGTGCACCGTGATGCCGTTCGCGCGGTGCTCCTCGGGCGAGCGGCTCACGAGCCGGTCGCTGTCGTCGAACAGCCCGCCGACGTAGTAGGGGATGCCGCACGCCGAGTAGGAGGTGTACGGCCCGCGCTCGAACGCGACGATCTCCAGCCCGTCGTCGCGCCGGCGCGCCGTGGACGCCGCGCTCATCCCTGCCGCGTCGCCGCCGACGATCGCGAGTCGCCCTGCCATCTGGCGAAAACCTACCGCCGCTCGGACCACCCGTCGTGCCAACCTGGAGCGAGTCTGGGAAAGTGTTCGGCGCATGGGAGGCAGTTGCTGAGTTCGCTCGGGCATGCCCCGTGGATGTCGGAGGCGGTGGACGCGCTCGCGCGCGAGCTGCGGATGCACCATGCGCCGACCGCCGATCACAGCCATCGCCTCGCGAGCCTCGCCCGCGAGGTGGCCGACCTGCTCGGCCTCGGGCCGATGGACGCCACCGAGGTCGAGCTCGTGGCCGTCCTGCACGACGTCGGCAAGCTGACGATCGCCCCCGATCTGCTCGACTGGGAGGGCCCGCTCGACGACGAGCAGCGTGCCCGCCTGCGGCGCCACACCATCGCCGGCGAGGAGCTGCTGGCCGAGATCGCCGGGCTCGAGCACCTCGCCGCGGTCGTGCGCGCGACGCACGAGGCGTGGGACGGCAGCGGCTACCCGGACGGCCTGGAGGGCGACGCGATCCCGCTCACGGCGCGGATCGTCACGGTCGCCGACTCGTTCGACGCGATGACCAGCGACCGCGCCTACCGCATGGCCCTGTCGCACCGCGAGGCGTGCCGGCGGGTGCGTCGCGGGGCCGGCGGGCAGTTCGACCCGCACGTCGTCGACGCGCTGCTGCACGTCGTCGGCTACCCGCTGCGCACGCGCTCGTAGAGTGGACGTGTGCCCGAGCTGCCCGAGGTCGAGATCACCGCACGCCGACTGGATGCGGCGATGCGCGGCGCGGTCATCGAGTCGGCGCTCGCGCCGGGGATCAACGCGCTGAAGACGTTCGACCCGCCGTTGCACGCGCTCGAGGGCGCGGCGATCGCGGGAGTCCGGCGGCGTGGCAAGCACCTCGTCATCGACGTCGCCGGCGACCTGTCGGTGCTCGTGCACCTGATGTCCGCCGGCCGCCTGCAGCTCTTCGACAAGCGCGCCTCGCTGCGCGATCGCACGTCGCGGCTGCTCCTGCGGCTCGCGCCGCGCGCGGGGGAGGAGGGCGAGCGCGAGCTGCGCCTGCGCGAGTTCGGCACGAAGCAGGCGGCGTGGGTCAAGGTGCTGCGCAGTCCCGAGCTCGAGGACGAGGACGCGCTGGCCACGCTCGGCCCCGAGGCGTGGCCGGACCCGCCGCCGCTGGGCGAGCTGCTCGCCGAGCAGGGCGCGCGGCCGCTGCACGCGGTGCTGCGCGACCAGCGCGTGATCTCGGGCATCGGGCGCTCGTGGGTCGACGAGATCCTGTGGACGGCGATGCTGTCGCCGTTCAAGCGCGGCGACGATCTCGACGACGACGAGGCCGAGGCGCTGCGCACGGCGGTCGTGGCCTGCCTGGACGGCGCGATCGAGCACTACGAGCGCGTCGTGCAGCTGCCGATTCCGGACAAGCTGCCGATGCCGCTGCAGGTGCACCGCCACCAGGGCGAGCCGTGCCCGCGCTGCGGCGCGACGCTCGAGGCCGTCCACTACGAGGACTACGTGATGTCCTACTGCCCCCAGGAGCAGACGGGGGGCCGCGTGCTCAAGGACCGCCGGCTCTCGCGCCTGCTCAAGTAGCGCGGGCGTGCCGCTCGACGCACTGGCCCTCGCCCTCGCCGCCGCGCTCCTGCACGCGCTCTGGAACATGCTCACGGCGCGGGCCGACGGGTCGCACGCCGCGCTCGCCGTGGCCATGGTGGCGGGCGCGATCGCGTGCGCGCCGGTCGCGCTGCTGGACTGGGACGTCGACGGCGACGTGCTGCCCTACCTCGCCGGCTCGGTCGTCTTCGAGCTCGGCTACCTGACGCTGCTGGCGATGGCGTACGAGCGCGCGCCGATGAGCGTCGTCTACCCCGTGGCCCGCGGCGGCGCGCCGGTGATCGTCCTCGTGGTCAGCGTCGTCGCGCTCGGCGCGTCCCTGGCGTTCGGCGCGGCGGCCGGGGTGCTCGCCGTGGCCGCGGGCGTGCTCCTCGTGCGCGCCGGCGGCGACGAGCGCGACGCTGGGCGGGGAGCGCGCCTCGGGCTCGCCGTCGCGGCGTTCATCGCGGGCTACACGCTCATCGACCACGCCGGCCTCGAGCACGCCGCGCCGCTGGCCTACCTCGAGCTCGTGCTCGCGCCGACGGCGCTGCTCTTCCTCGCGGGCGTCGTCGTCTTCCAGGGGGCGGGTGCGGTCCGCGCGGCGATCGGGCCGTCCGCGGTCGTCGCCGGGGTGGGGATCTTCGCCGCCTACGGGCTGGCGCTGCTCGCACTCGCGCGCGCCCCGGCCGCGCCGGTCGCCGCGGTGCGCGAGTCGAGCGTCGTCATCGCCACCGCGCTCGCCGCGATCGTCCTCGGCGAGCCGGTCGACCGGCGCCGCTGGGCCGGCGCCGTGCTCGTCGTAGCGGGCATCGGCGCGATCGCGCTCGCGGGGTGACGGCGAGCCTCGTTAGGCAGCGCCAGGACACGTCGTCCTACAGGAGCCCGGAGTGCCCAGTGTGATCCGTGTCTCGATCGACAACGGACCGCCCGTCGACATCCGCTCGGACCGGAAGCTCGGCGTCTCCCGCACGTGACGGTCAGCCTCCCCCATCCGAACATCCTCGGTGTGCCGACGACGCCGGCGACGACCTTCGTCGCGGCCGGGTGGATGCGATGAACCGGCCGCTGCCGCCGGGAAGGCACACCATCGGCGTCGTGACCGTCACCAACGGCATGTCGTCCGTCAGCGCAGTGATCGTGGAGGTCGTGCCCGGCGCTTGAAGGGGCCGCCCGACGAGATCAGGTGAAGCGGAGTCTCGGACGTCCGGCCCTGGTGCGGGCAGCCGGCGCGCCCACTGGACGGTTCATCAAATCGTTCTCAGGCGAGGAAGGTTCGGCGAACGCGCCTCCCCGCCAGTGCGCGACCGCCATGTCCTCGAACAGCGACCGGCTGAGCATCGCGCAGCACGGCCATAGCCACCAGAGCAAGGTGGATGATCGCGCGGGGGGAATGGGTGCTGGAGAGCTTCCGCGCGCTGCTCAACGCGTCCGCGGCATGACCGCCCCCGGACCACGTCCTCTCCCGCAGCGACCTGACCACCGCCGTGCTGCCGGCCCGCGGCGAGCCGTGGCCGGACATCGTCGCGTTGGCCGCGACGTTCGACGGCTGCGCGACCGTCCCGCCGTATCCGGATGGAGCCGTTCCTGGACGCCGCCGCCTTCACCTGACTGACGCCGTCACCCACGAGCCACGCCACCGCCGGCGGAGTACTCTCCGCTCACCTTCCCCGTCGGCGCGGGTCGCCTGCATGGCTTCTCGCTTGGAGGGCAGGGAGGTGGCCTCGTCCCGGCTGAAACGACCGTGACCGTGCGGTGGGCGACCAGGTCGCGGACGGTCACGATGCCCGTTCTCACGCGCGTCACCGTTCGAGCGCACCCGTTGACCGTCGTCCACTCCGTTCCCTTCGAGGCGGCAATGCTGTATCGGCCGGCCACCCGCACCTTGTGACGGGAGCTGGCCCGCACGCTCACATACAGGCGATCCGGAGGGGGCGGCCGACGCACGCCCGACGCCCTGGTTTCCTCGCAGGGCCTCGACCGAAGGGCGAGCACGGTGCTGGCGCGCGCGGCGGATTGGCGCAGCGTGAAGACCGCGTTCGAGGCGACCGTAACGGCGGTTCCGCCCCGCCGCAGGGCAGTGGTGAGCTGGACCTCGCCTTGGCGGGTGTCGAGCCGGCTGCCAAGCGGGATGCGTCGAGCCGAGGTGAGCGGCGTGAACTCGGTGAAGCCAGGCAGGCGCACCAGCACCTGGCCGTCGAGAGGCGTCGCGTTCGCCGTGTGCCCCGGCGTGGGAGGCGGGAGCCGCACCGCCGCATCGGCCGGCCAGGGACCAAGGAAAACAAGGGCCGCGGCGAGCACGGTCGCTATTGACGCGCAGACGCGGGACAGGATCGAGCACTGGGAGCTGCTCACCGGTCTTCTCCGTCCCGCGACCCTCTCACCACAACTCGGCGATTACAAGCGCGCCTAATCGAGCCGCCGAGCATCGGCGCCTCCGGCCCATACCCGCCGAGCACGTGGTAGACGACGGCCCGGGAGGTCTTCGTCGCGCCGCCTCCGCGGCGAATCTGAGGAGGTCGACCCGTCGAAGCCCCGACCGGTCCGTAGGCTTCGGGCAATGATCGACGTAGGCACCCCCGCACCCGACTTCGAGCTTTCCAACCAGGACGGCGAGCCCGTCCGCCTGTCCGACCTGCCGCGGCGGACCGGTCGTACTGTATTTCTACCCGCAAGGCCGACACGCCCGGATGCACGACGCAGGCGTGCGGCGTGCGCGACCACCAGGCCGACTACGCGGCCGCCGGCGCCACCGTGCTCGGCGTCTCGCCCGACCCGGTCTCGGCGATCAAGAAGTTCCACGGCGGCCAGGGGCTGAACTTCACGCTGCTGGCCGACGAGGACCACGCGGTCGCCGACCAGTACGGCGCCTGGGGCGAGAAGTCCATGTACGGCAAGAAGTACATGGGCGTGAACCGGATGACGTACATCATCGACGCCGACGGCACCATCGCCCACGTCGTGCCCAAGGCGTCGCCGAAGACGCACGACGACGTCGTCCTCAAGGCGCTGGCCGAGCTGCGGGCGGCCGCCTGACGCGACCGTGGTGAGCGCCGCCACCCTCCGGCTGCTGGACTCGGCCGCGGCGGCGGCGCTCGAGCCGCTCGGGCTCGTGCGCCTGCAGGGCTCGAGCACGTGGGTCGACGACCACGGCTGGTGGGTGCTCGGCGTCGACTTCGAGACGCTCGGCGCCGACCGCGGCACGCGGCTCGTGCTGTTCGCCGACTTCCTGTGGCACGAGCGCGGCCATCTCGTGCGCAGCGTCTCGGCGCGCGTGCGCGAGCGCGGCCGCCTGCTCGACCAGGACGGCCGCGAGATCGAGTGCGCCGAGCGCGCGGAGCCCGAGGTCCGCGACGTCGCCGGCAGGCTCGCCGACCGCGCGGTGACCGAGCTCACCTCGTGGCGCGAGGGCTTCCCGACGCTGCGCGCCTGGGCCGCCTACCTCGACGCGTCGGCCGAGGAGGGCGGGCTGTGGCGGGAGTTCGACGCCGCCGTCGCGGCCGCGCTGGAGGGCGATCCCGAGCGCGCGCGGCGCTGGTTCGGCAGCGTGCTCGACCGCCCGATCCGCCCGCTGCTGTACCCCGACCACGACGCCGACTCGATCGTGCAGGCGCAGCGCGCGGCGCGCCGCCTGACCGCCGAGCTCGACACCCCCGCCGTGTTCCACGCGACGCTGTGCGAGCGCGCGGCGGCGATGCGGGCGCGGGTCGGGCTGGCGCCGCGCGAGCCGGACGCCCACTAGCCGGGCCGGCGCGCCGCGAACGCGACGTGGCCGCGGCCCAGGCGCATCCGCCCCCAGCCGCGCAGGAGCTGCGCCTCGAACCCGGCCCGCACGAGCGCCGCGGTCAGCTCGTCGGGGTCGTGCAGGTACATCGTGTGGACCTCGTCGCTGCGCCGCCACGCGCCCTCGGCGTCCTGGCGGAACAGCGCGATGCGGCGGGTGAGGCGGCGCTCGCCCCGGTCCTCGGCCGCCTCGACGCACAGCAGCCAGCCCTCGCCCTCGCGCCACGTCCGGCGCGGGCGGCGGCTCGCGCGGCCGGCCACGGCGACGTCGAAGAGCAGCAGCCCGCCGGGCGCCAGCGCGGCGTGGATGCGCTCGAGCAGCGCCGCGGTGGACTCCGCTCCGGTGCGCGCGTCGAAGGCGTAGCCGAGCACCTCGCCGATCGCCGTGACCGCGACGCACGGCGGCAGCCCGGCGTCGAGCAACGGGCCCTGCTCGAAGCGCGCGCCAGGCGCGCGCCGGCGGGCGATCTCGAGCAGGTCGCCGGACAGGTCGACGCCGTGCACGCCGTAGCCGGCGGCGACGAGGAACTCGGCCCAGATCCCGCTGCCGCAGCCGAGGTCGACGACGAGCCCGTCGCGGATCCCGGCGTCGTCGAGATGGCCCAGCAGCCCGGGCGCCGCCCCACGGGCGAAGTCGCCGAAGCCCGCGTCCTGGACGAGGGCCAGGTCGCCGCGGTAGCCGCCCTCGGGGCCGGTCATCCGGGCGGCGCGACGAGCTCGGCGAAGAGGTGGTCGAGCGTCGCCTGCGGGTCGTCGGACATGCCCGTGTGGACGGCCGACGGCTGGACGATCGTGCTCGACGGGGCCACGAGCCAGCCGAAGCGCTCCGACTGCTCCAACGCCGCGACCGCCCCGCCCGCGGCGTCGCCCGCGGCGATCCGCTCGAGCGCCTCGAGGTGCGGGCGCACCGTCGACGGGTCGAGCCCGGGCGCCAGCGCGGCGAGCCGCGCCTCGTCGAGCGCAACGCGCGCGGCCAGGAAGCGGCGGCGCCGGCAGAAGAGCACGACCCCCGCGTTCATCTGCTCGCCGCGCTCGACGCGCGGCACGACGCGCAGGATCGCGTAGGCGAACGGCTCGGCGTCAGCGGGCGGCATCGGCCTCCTCGGCGAACGCGCGCGGGCCCTCGAGGCGGCGCAGCAGGTACTCGACGTACGCGCGCCGGCCGCCGTCGTCGGCGCCCGGCCCGAGCCAGTCGCCGGGGATCGCCGCGACCGCGGCCTCGACGACGGCGGGGGTCACGCGCGGGGCGAGCCGCGCGTCGGCCTCGGCGATCGACGACGCGTAGGGCAGCAGGACGTGCTCGCGGATCAGCGGGAACGGGCGCCGGGCGAGCGCGGCGAGGTCGTCGGCGCCGTGCTGCAGGTACAGGGCGGCGCCGTGGTCGATGAGCCACAGGCGGCCGTGCCACCAGAGCAGGTTGGGGTTGCGCGGGGTGCGGTCGACGTTCGTCATCAGCGCGTCGAACCACACGACGTCGGCTGCGAGGTCGGCGTCGGGCGCCGCCGCGCCGGGCACGAAGGCCAGCGCGCCGGGCAGGAAGTCCAGGCCGAGGTTGCGCCCCGCGCTGCCCGCGATGAGCTCCTGGATCTCCGGGTCGGGCTCGGCGTGCCCGAGCTCCGGGTCGACGTCGATGAGCACGATCTCGGGGACGAGCAGGCCGAGCGCACGGCCGATCTCGCCGGCCACCAGCTCGGCCACGAGCGCCCGCGGGCCCTGGCCGGCGCCGCGGAACTTGAGCACGTACAGGCCGTCGTCGTCGGCCTCGACGAGGCCGGGCATCGAGCCGCCCTCGCGCAGCGGGGTGACGTAGCGCGTCGCCGTCACCGCCCGCGGCGCCGTAGAGGTGGGCGAGCCGTTGCTCACCTCCGCGACCATACTTCGACCGCGATGCTGCACGTGACCAACGGGGACAGCGCCGAGTCGAGCATCAGGGCCGCCGGCGTCGACGGCGAGATCATGTCGTGGCAGGACGTCCTGCACGAGGGGCCGCTGCCCGCCGGCCTCGACGCCGACGGGCTGCGCGCCGAGCGCGCGCACTTCCTGGCCGCGTGCGGGTGGGGAACGGCGGACGAGATCGAGACGCGGCTGCGGGCGCGCGACGAGCGGCTGGCGGCCGCCGTGCGCGACGGCGAGGAGATCGTGCTGTGGTTCGAGCACGACCTCTTCGACCAGCTGCAGCTCATCCAGATCGTCGACAGGCTCGACGGCGCGTCCGCCGTCGAGACCGTGCTCACCGACCGCCACCTGACGAACATCGACCCGGCCTGGCTGGCGCAGCTCTTCTCCCGGCGTGATCCGCTCGATCCCGCGCAGGTCACGCTCGCCCGCCATGCCTGGGAGGCCGTGCGCGCTCCGGATCCCTCGGCGATCGAGGTGCTGCTGGCCATCCACACGGCGGCGCTCCCGCACCTGGGGCCGGCCCTGCGCCGCCTGCTCGAGGAGCTGCCGGCCACCGGCGACGGCCTCTCGCGCACCGAGCGCCAGGCCCTCGCCGCGCTGGCCGGCGGGGCGGCGACGCCGGTCGCCGTCCTCGAGGCGTGCGCGCGCGCAGAGGAGGCCGCGTTCCTCGGCGACACCTGGCTGTGGCGGCGGTTGGCCGAGCTGGCGTCCGGCGACCGGCCGCTCGTCCGGGGCCGCGACGGAGCACAGGTCGGCCCACCGCCCCCGGTGTCCTCGGACGACGGCTTCGCGCGCACCGAGCTCGAGCTCACCGACGTCGGCCGGTCGGTGCTGGCCGGCGAGGCCGACCGCGCGCTGCTCGTCCCGCTCGATCGCTGGGTCGGCGGCATCCACGTGCAGGGGCCGCGACCGGCGTGGCGCTGGGACCGTGCCGCCGGCCGCGCCGTGCCCGGCTGAGCCGTGTCGATCTCGCCCGATCCCGTTCGTGTAGAGGGTGAAGGCCGGCAGCGGGCCGGCCGCCGACAGCGAAGGAGCCCACCATGGCCCAGTACCTGCTCAGCGTGATGCAGCCCACCGGCGGGACCCTGCCCCCGGACGACCTCGAGCCGATCATGCGCGACCTCAACGCGCTGAACGACGAGCTGCGCGCGGCCGGGTCGTGGGTCTTCGCCGGCGGCCTGCACGCGCCCGACACGGCGACCGTCGTGCGCGCGCAGGACGGCGAGGTGCTGACCACCGACGGGCCGTTCGCGGAGGCCAAGGAGTACCTCGGCGGCATCTCGATCATCGAAGCCGCCGACCTCGACGAGGCCCTGCGGTGGGCCGGCCGCCTCGCGCAGGCGACGACGCTGCCGATCGAGGTGCGCCCGTTCGACCACGGCACCGGGCGCTGACCGCCGGAGCCGTGGCCGTCGTCACCGGCGCGGACATCGAGCGTGTGTTCCGCGAGGAGCACGGCCGCGCGGTGGCCGTCCTCGTCCGCGTCTTCGGCGACATCGACGTCGCCGAGGAGGCGGTCCAGGACGCCTTCGCCGAGGCGGTGCGGCGCTGGCCCTCGGCCGGCCTGCCGCCGAGCCCGGCCGGCTGGATCATCACCACGGCCCGCAACCGCGCCATCGACCGGCTGCGCCGCGAGGCCTCCCGCGAGGACCGCCACGCGCAGGCCGCGCTCCTGCACGCCCGCGACGAGTCGCCCGAGGAGGAGGGTCCCGTGCGCGACGATCGCCTGCGCCTGATCTTCACCTGCTGCCATCCCGCGCTCGCCGAGCCATCGCGCGTCGCGCTCACGCTGCGCCTGCTCGGCGGCCTGACGACGGCCGAGATCGCCCGCGCCTTCCTCGTCGCCGAGCCGGCCATGGCGCAGCGCATCGTGCGCGCCAAGGCCAAGATCCGCGACGCCCGGATCCCGTACCGCGTGCCCGACGACGCCGACCTGCCCGAGCGCCTGCGCGCGGTCCTCGCCGTCGTCTACCTGATCTTCAACGAGGGCCACACGGCGAGCGCGGGCGATCGCCTCGTCCGCGAGGACCTGTGCCGCGAGGCGATCCGCCTCGGCCGGCTGCTCGCCGCGCTGATGCCCGACGAGCCCGAGGTCGCGGGGCTGCTCGCGCTCATGCTGCTCGTCGAGTCGCGCCGCGCGGCGCGCACGGACGACGAGGGGCGGCTCGTGCTGCTCGCCGACCAGGACCGCGGCCGCTGGGACCGCGCGCTCGTCGGCGAGGGCCAGGCGATCGTGCGGCGCCTGCTCGCCCTGAACCACCCCGGCCCCTACCAGGTGCAGGCGGCGATCCAGGCGGTGCACAGCGACGCGCCCGCGGCGGCCGCGACCGACTGGGGTCAGATCGTCGCGCTCTACGACCAGCTCATCGCGCTCGCGCCGAGCCCCGTCGTCGCGCTCAACCGCGCCGTCGCGGTCGGCGAGGCCGACGGGCCGGAGGCCGCGCTCGCGCTGGTCGACGACCTCGACCTCGACAGCTACCACCTGTTCCACGCGATCCGCGCCGACCTCCTGCGCCGTCTCGCACGCGACGCCGAAGCCGCCCAGGCCTACGACGCGGCCCTCGCGCACACCGCCAACGCGACCGAGCGGGAGTTCCTCGAGCGCCGCCGGCGCGAGATCGTCGGCGGCTAGCGCTTCCGGCGCCAGACGAGCAGCGCGCCGGCGAGGGCGCCGAGCAGCGCGCTGACCGCGATCACGACGATCAGCGGCGAGTCGCGCGTGACGACGAGGTAGTCGACGGAAACGCTGTGGTCGTTGGAGACGCCGAAGGCGATGAGCAGGAAGGCCACGGCGATCGCGGCGATCGTCTTGGACGCGATCGCGCGCTGCTTGCGCACCGGGGGCGCGGAGCCCTCGCCGGTGGGCAGCCGTCCCAGATCATCGGCCATGGCCGGAGCGTAGCGATGCGCCATCATGCGCCGCCCCGATGACCCCCGCCGCCGCCATCTTCGACCACGACGGGCTCACGCTCGACACCGAGACGGCGTGGACGCGCGCCGAGTCGGCCCTGTTCGCCCGCCACGGCGTGACGTTCGCGCCCGAGCACAAGCGCGACCTGCTCGGCAACTCGCGCGCGGCCGCCGCGGCCAAGCTCGAGCGCCACCTCGACCTGCCCGGGCGCGGCGATGCGCTCATGGACGATCTGCACGTGCTCGTCATGGAGGAGCTGCGCAGCGGGGTCGAGGCGATGCCCGGCGCCGTCGAGCTGCTGCGGGCGCTGCGCGAGGGCGGCGTCCCCGTCGCGATGGCCTCCAACTCGCCGGGCGAGTTCGTGGAGCTCGCCCTGTCGGGCGGCAGCCTGTCCGGCGCCTTCGACGCGATCGTCACCGCCGACCTCGTCGCCCGGCCCAAGCCGGCGCCCGACGTCTACCTCGCCGCGGCCGCGGCGCTCGGCGCGCAGCCCGGCGACTGCGTCGCGCTCGAGGACTCGCCGCCCGGCGTCGCGGCCGCCGTGGCCGCCGGGATGACCGTCGTCGGCGTGCCGTCGCTGGCCGGCGTCAGCCTCGAGGGCGCCCACCTCGTCGTCGAGTCACTGGCCGACCCGCGCGTGTACGAGATCCTCGGGCTCGCGCCGGCCACCGCGCCGTAAGCTGGGAGGGGTGCCCAGCGCGGCGATCGGCGACGACCTCACGAACTTCATCAGCGCGGTCGGCGACTTCTTCTCGCGGCTGGCGGAGATCAATCTCGGCGCCCTCGTCATCGCGCTCGCGTTCTTCGGGATCTACCTCACGCTGCGCTCGCGCGCGTTCTTCCACGTCCTGCAGGCGGCCTATCCCGACGTCCCCATCGCCTTCCGGCGGATCTGGGGCGCATACATCGCCGCGTACGGCTTCAACAACGTCGTGCCGGCGCGCGGCGGCGACGTCATCAAGCTGTTCCTGGTCAAGAACTCGATCCCGACCTCGACGTACTCGGCGGTCGGGGCCGCGTTCTTCGTCGAGCTCGTCTTCGATGCGGTGATGGGCGTCTTCATCCTCACCTTCGCCTTCACCCAGGGCGTCTTCCCCAAGCCGCCGGACTTCGCGAAGCTCAACGCCTTCGACCTGTCGTTCTTCGCCGGGCACCCGCGCTTCACGCTGTTCCTGCTCACCGTGCTCGCCGTCGGCGGGCTGATCGCCTTCGCGCTGCTGTCGCGGCGCGTGCGCGCGTTCTGGGCCCGCGTGCGCCAGGGCCTGACGATCCTGCGTGATCGCCGGCGCTACCTGCGCGAGGTCTTCGCCGTCCAGTTCGCGGGCTGGCTGTGCCGCTTCACGGCGTTCTGGTTCCTGCTCGAGGCGTTCAACATCGGCGGCTCGGTGAAGAACGTCCTGCTCGTGCTCGGCGTCAACGCGGTCGCCGCGGCGGTGCCCTTCACGCCCGGCGGCGCCGGCGTGCAGCAGGCGTTCCTGGTGCAGGTGTTCAGCGGCGTCGCGCTGGCCTCGACGGTGGCCGCCTACTCGGTCGGCCAGCAGATCGCCATCGCCGTGTTCTCGCTCAGCATGGGCTTCATCGCCCTGGTGACGATCTTCCACTTCCGCTCGTTCCGCGACGTGATCGCGGCGGGCCGGGCGGACCGGCAGGCCGACCGCGACGCGGCGGCCGACCGGGGCGCTACTGCAGCCCCTGCCGGGCCTCGCGCACGAGCGTGACCGCCTCCGGAAAGACGGTCGCCATCACCGTGCGGATCTGCTCGGCCTGCTCCTGGGTCGTGCCCTGGATGTTGACGCGGTTGATCGAGGCGACCGTCAGGTCGACGGCGAGCTTGATCGCGTTGTCGGCCCACGCCAGCTTCTGCTGGCCCTGGAGCTGCTCGGCGAACTCGCCCATCCGCCGCTGGAGCTCGTCAGGATCGCCGAAGAGTCCTCCGAAGCCTTCCATGGCCCAATCGTAGCGAGCGCCGCGCGGCGGCCCGGCGTGGTTACGCTGGCGACAATGGAGACCGTCGAAGGCGCCGGGGTCGCGCTCGCCTACGCCGAGCAGGGCATGGGTCCGCCGGTGCTGCTGGTGCACGGGCTCGCCTCCGACGCGGCGGCGATGGCGCCGCTCGCCGACGCGCTGGCGCCCGACGCGCGCGTCATTTCCTACGACCGTCGCGGCTACGGCGCGAGCGGGGCTCCCGAGCCCTACGGCGGCACGAGCGTCGAGGAGCAGGCCGAGGACGCCGCGGCGCTGCTGCGCGCGCTCGGCGCGGCGCCCGCGATCGTCTGCGGCGACGGCTTCGGCGCGCTCGTGGCGCTTGACCTGGCCAAGCGCCACGGCGGCCTGGTCCGGGGGATCGTCGCCTCCAACCCGGTGCTCTTCGCGCTCGTCCCCGAGGCGACGGAGATCCTCTCGGCCCAGCGCGCCGAGCTCGAGGAGGCGCTGCGCTCGGGCGGGCCGGCGGCGGGCGTCGAGGCGTGGCTCGGCGGGCGCGTGGACGGCGAGGCGCTCGACCGCGCGCGGGCCGCCCACCGCGGCTTCTTCGCCGACTACGCCGGGCTGGCGACGTGGTCGGCGTCGCGCCGCGAGCTGCGCGCGCTGGCCGTGCCCGCCGTCGTCCTCAGCGGCCCGTCGACGCCGGACCACGTGGCGGCCGCAGCCGACGCGCTCGCCGCGCTGCTGCCGCAGGCCACGCGCGCTAGGGACGGCGACATGGCCGCCGCGGCGCGCGCGCTGCTGCGCTGACGGTCAGCCGCCGCGGTCGTGGAAGTAGAAGTCCGGCAGCGCGGCGCGCGTGACCTGCGCGGTGATCGAGGCGGCGAGCTCGAGGTCGCCGATCCGCGCGGCGAGGTCGTCGAGCGTGACGATGCCGCGCAGCTCGCCGTCGTCGACGATCGGGAGGCGGCGGATGCCGTGGCCGGCCATGAGCTGCGTGGCCTCGGTGACGTCCATCCCCGGGCCCGCGGTGACGACCGGGCTCGACGCGTGGTCCGACGCGCTGGCGTCGCCGCCGTGGCCGTCGGCGAGCACGCTGACGGCGAGGTCGCGGTCGGTGATGAAGCCGACCAGCTCGCCGTCCTCGCCGACCAGGACCACCGAGCCGACGTTGCGCTCGCGCATGACCTCGGCGACGTGGCGGACGGGCACGTCGGCGGCCGCGGTGACCACCGACTCCGTCATGACCTCGCGGATCTCCATCGCCTCGCGGACTCTAACCGTAAGATCTGCGACCCGTGAGGCCGCCGTCCCCCACCGAGCGGGCCGACCGCTGATGGCCGAAGAGCCGCTCGACCCGACACCCGACTCCGACCAGGGTCCCAGCGAGGACCCGCTCGAATGGGAGGCGCGCAACGCCAAGCGCGCCGGCTACCTGGCGCTCGCGGCCGGCGCCACGACGCTGCTCGGCTCGGTCATCTCGGCCCTCGCCCAGAGCTCGGTGCCCGACGCCGAGAACCGCGTCCTCACGGTCGTCGACACGCTGCGCCTGGCCGCCGAGGGGCGGCCGATCCCGCCCGGGCGCCTCGCCGAGATCGCGCTGTACCTCGGCGATCATCCGCTGCCGTTCATCCTCGGCGGCATTCTCATCGGCCTCGGCGGCCTGTTCGCCTTCGCGCCGCTCGCGTACCTCTTCCGCGCCGCGCGCAACCGTCGCGGCCAGCTGCCGCAGATCGCGCTCATCTCCGCCGCGATCGGCGCCGTCGGCTACGGCGTCGGGCAGGCGATCACGCGCACCTCGTACTACGTCGGCGCCTCGAACTTCCAGGACAGCGCCGACAAGTCCAACTCGGCCGCGGGCGACGCGCTGAACAACTCGGGTGTCGTGGTGGGCGGCCTGATCGCCCAGATCGGACAGATCGCGCTCGCCGTCGCCTTCGCGCTCGTCGCCCTGAACGCGATGCGCGTCGGTCTGCTCACCCGCTTCCAGGGCGTGCTCGGCATGATCGTCGGCGCCACGCTGATCCTGCCGCTCGACCAGTTCGGGCTCATCCGCTCGGCCTGGCTCGTGCTCGTCGGCCTGCTCATCCTGTCGGTCTGGCCGCGCCAGCGCCCGCCGGCGTGGTCGGTGGCCGAGGCCGTCCCGTGGCCGAGCCAGCAGCAGATCCGCGAGGAGCGCGACGCGGCGCGGCGCGAGCGAGACGGCGGCGGCGACGAGCCGCGCGGCCGTGGTCGCGACACCCGCGACGCCGACAAGGCGCCGCCGCCCCGAGCGCCCCAGCCGCGGCGCCCCGAGGCCTCGCCGCATCCCTCGTCGCAGAAGCGCAAGCGCAAGCGGCGCTCCTGAGGGTTGCGCGCAAGACGGGCGCCCGGAGCCGGGCGCCCGCCCTGCCGCCTTGCCACCTCTAGTGCGGCGTGAGCGCCTTCTCGGCGCCGAGCCCCGTCTCGGCCCGCACGTGGAGCTCGTGGAACGTGTGCTCGGCCGTCTCCTCGCGCGACAACAGGGTCCCCAGGATGCAGCCGAGGAAGCCCATCGGGATCGAGATGATGCCCGGGTTGTTGAGGTCGTAGAAGGAGAACGCGCCGGTGTTCGGCTCGCCGGGCGGGCCGCCCCAGACGATCGGGCTGATGATGATCAGCGCGAGCGCCGAGGTCACCCCGGCGAACACGCCGCAGACCGCGCCGGTCGTGTTGAAGCGCGGCCAGGTGAGCGCGAGCAGTAGCGCGGGGAAGTTCGCGCTGGCCGCGATCGCGAACGCCAGGCCGACCATGAACGAGACGTTCAGCCCCTCGCCGCCGACGATCGCGATGAACATGGCGATGACGCCGATCGCCACCGCGGCGATCTTGGCCACCCACACCTCCTCGCGCTCGGAGTCCTTGCCCTTGCGGATCACGCTCGACCAGATGTCGTGCGAGACCGCCGCCGACGAGGACAGCACGAGGCCGGCGACGACCGCGAGGATCGTCGCGAAGGCGACGCCGGCGATCACGGCCAGGAAGAGGTCGCCGCCGAACGTGCCCTCACCGCCGCCGAGCTCCTGCGCGAGGTTCGGCGCGGCCAGGTTGCCGCCCGAGCCCGCCGCCTCGACGCCGCCCTCGCCGAGGATGGCGCGGGCGCCGAAGCCGATGACCGTCGTCAGCAGGTAGAAGAAGCCGATCAGGAACATCGCCCACACCACCGAGCTGCGCGCCGCCTTGGCGTTCGGCACGGTGAAGAAGCGCATCAGGATGTGCGGCAAGCCGGCGGTGCCGAGCACGAGCGCGAGGCCGAGCGAGATCTTGTCGACGTCGTTCTTCAGGAACGTGCCCGGGGCGAGCGAGAACGTCGTCTCGGGACCGGTCGCCTCCTCGGCGCGGTTGAACAGCTCGATCGGGTTGAAGCCCACCCGCTCGAGCACGAAGATCGACATCACGACGATGCCGCACATGAGCAGGACGGCCTTGATGATCTGCACCCAGGTCGTGGCCAGCATGCCGCCGAAGACGACGTAGCAGAGCATGAACGTGCCGGTGATGAGCACGGACAGCGTGAAGTCGATGCCGACGAGCGCCTGGATGAGCACGCCCGCGCCGACCATCTGCGCGATCAGGTAGAAGGCGGCCACGGCCAGCGTCCCGGTGGCGGCGGCGACGCGCGCCGGGCGCTCCTTGAGGCGGAAGGCGAGGACGTCGGCGATCGTGTACTTGCCCGCGTTTCGCATCCGCTCGGCGAGCAGGAACATCACCGTCAGGAAGGCGACGAGGAAGCCGATCGAGTACAGGAAACCGTCGAACCCGTACAGGTAGATCAGGCCGGCGATCCCCAGGAAGGACGCGGCCGACAGGTAGTCGCCGGAGATCGCCAGCCCGTTCTGGGAGCCGGTGATGTTGCGCCCGGCGGCGTAGAACGTCGCGGCGCCGGTCATCCGCTTCGATGCCCAGAACGTGATGCCGAGCGTGATCGACAGGACGATCGCGAAGATGACCAGCGCGGTGGTGTTGACAGCGGCGATCGGGGTCATCGCACGGCCTCCGAGGTCGGCTCGACGCGGCCTCCGAGGCGCGCACCGTCACGGTCGACCACCTCGGGGTGCTTCTCCACGTAGACCTCGATCGTCTTGTCGGCGAGCGGGTCGAACACCTTCTCGGACTTCTTCAGGTACATGATCCCGAGCACGAGGACCATCAGGAACTGGCTCAGCGCGAGCACGTAGCCCACGGTCAGCCCCTGGTAGACGCTCTCGCCCATGAAGTCGGGCGCGACCGCCGTGAGGATGACGAAGCCCATGTACCAGCTCAGGAAGAAGATCGTCCCCGGGATCACGAACGATCGCCGGGCACGGACCAGCTCCTGGAACTCGGGCTCACGCTCGATCTCGTCCCAGTCGATCTGGGGCTCGCTCGAGGCCTGCGAGGCGGCCCCGCCGTCGCCTTCGCGGGCAGGGGTCAGCGGTTCAGCCATCTTCCCTCTCCTCCATTAGACCGGGACGACGCTCTCCGGCCCGTGGTTACCCCGCGCACCGGAGCGCGAATCCGTCCCCGGAAGTGGCCTCGACGGTCCGCGCGTGGTACACGTGCCCGACGGGCAGTGCACGCGTCGGGGGGCGCGGGTAGCCCCGTGCAGGACTGAGGCGACAAGAGGAGAGGACCATGGCCACCGAGGAGAAGTCCGCCGAGGGCGGGCTGGAACGCGAGATTGGCGACCTGCTCGACCAGGAGCGCTTCGACCCGCCCGAGGATTTCGTCAAGAACGCGCTGATCACGGACATGTCGGTCCACGAGGAGGCCGCGAAGGATCCTGCGGCGTGGTGGACCGAGCAGGCCAAGGAGCTGCTCGACTGGTTCGAGGAGCCCAAGCAGGGTCTCGACGACGAGCAGCCGCCGTTCTACAAGTGGTTCGAGGACGGCAAGCTGAACGTCTCCCACAACTGCCTGGACCGCCACGTCGACGCCGGCAACGGCGACCGCGTCGCCTTCCACTGGCGCGGCGAGGAGGGCGAGGAGCGCGACGTCACGTACGCCGACCTGCTCGCCGACGTCAAGCGCTTCGCCAACGCGCTGAAGGACAACGGCATCGAGAAGGGCGACATCGTCGGGATCTTCCTGCCGATGATCCCCGAGGTCGTCGTGGCCATGCTCGCCTGCGCGCGCATCGGCGCGCCGCACAACGTCGTCTTCGGTGGCTTCAGCGCCGAGTCGGTCAAGGAGCGCATGGAGTTCTCGGAGGCCAAGGCGCTCGTCACCGTCGACGGCGCGCGCCGCAAGGGCAAGACCGCGCCGGTCAAGGCCCAGGTCGACGAGGTCATGGGCGACCTCGACACCATCGAGAAGGTCTTCGTGGTCAAGGCGACCGACGAGGACTGCGAGATGAAGGACGGCCGCGACGTCTGGTACCACGAGGCGCTCGAGGCGGCCGACGACGAGTGCGAGGCCGAGGCGCTGGACGCGGAGCACCCGCTCTTCATCCTCTACTCGTCGGGCTCGACGGCCAAGCCGAAGGGCATCCTGCACACCACGGGCGGCTACCTGACCGGCGTCACGTGGACGCACAAGTACGTCTTCGACCTCAAGCCCGAGGATGACGTCTACTGGTGCTCGGCCGACGTCGGCTGGATCACCGGGCACAGCTACATCGTCTACGGGCCGCTGGCCAACGGCGCGACGTCGGTGATGTACGAGGGCGCCCCGGACTACCCGGACAAGGACATCTGGTGGGAGCTGTGCGAGCGCTACAAGGTCTCGCTCTTCTACACCGCGCCCACGGCGATCCGCGCGTGCATCAAGTGGGGCTCGAAGTACCCCGAGAAGCACGACCTGTCCAACCTGCGCCTGCTCGGGACGGTCGGCGAGCCGATCAACCCGAAGGCCTGGCTCTGGTACTGGAAGGTCATCGGCGGCGGCAACTGCCCGATCGTCGACACCTGGTGGCAGACCGAGACCGGCCACATCATGATCACGACGCTCCCCGGCGCCCAGGCGATGAAGCCCGGCTCGGCCGGCACGCCGCTGCCCGGCATCGACGCGCGCGTGCTCGAGGAGTCGGCCGAGGGCAAGGAGGAGGCCGAGCGCGACAAGCAGGGCCTGCTCGTCATGGAGAAGCCGTGGCCGGGGATGCTGCGCACCCTGTTCAAGGACGAGGAGCGCTTCGTGGAGACCTACTTCGAGCGCTTCGGCAAGGACACGTACCTCGTCGGCGACGCCGCCGCGCGAGGACGCCGATGGCTACTTCTGGATCATCGGGCGCATCGACGACGTCATCAACGTCTCCGGCCACCGCATGTCGACGGCGGAGATCGAGTCGGCGATCGTCTCGCACCCGGCCGTCGCCGAGGCGGCGTGCATCGGCCAGAGCGACGAGGACTCGGGCCAGGCGGTCGCGGCGTTCGTGACGCTCGAGGGCGACCGCGAGGGCGACGACGACCTCGTCAACGACATCCGCGAGCACGTCGCCAAGCGGATCGGCAAGCTCGCGCGGCCCAAGCGCGTGATCTGGGCCGACGACCTGCCCAAGACGCGCTCGGGCAAGATCATGCGCCGGCTGCTGCGCGACATCGCCGAGGGCCGCGAGCTCGGTGACGTCACCACGCTGCGCGACCCGGACGTCATGTCGCAGCTCGAGGGCAAGATCCAGGACCGCCAGAAGGACGAGGACTAGCGGTCCCATCCGCAGATACCCGCACCGCCAGGCGGCCGGCGATCACCGCCTGGCGGTGTCCTCGACCCTTGAAATGCCTGGAGGCATTCCTGCGGGTCTGCGTCCTTGCCAGGCGGCGCCGCCGACCGCCTGGACGGCACGCGTACCTATGGACGGAACCGCTTAGCGGTCCGGCTCAGCGACCGAGCGTGCGGGCGATGGAGCGCGCCCGGGCGGGGACGTCCGCGATCCCACGGCGGACGGCCGACAGCCCGGCGCGCACCTCCTCGTCGCCCACGTCCACCGGCAGCAGTGAGTCCTGGAGGCTGGCGAGCACGCCGTCAGCCTCCAGCACGCTGCCGACGGCGCGCTCGATCTGGCCGGGGGCCCGCAGCGATGCCGGGCCGGGCGACGGCCGGCTCGAACGTGCGCCCGGGGAGCCCGTGGCGCTCGGCGAAGCCCGCGTGTGTCCGCCGCGCCTGGCCGTAGGCGAGCTGCAGCGGCCGGAAGAGCTCGTCCTCGAGCCGGTCCGCGTTGCGCTCGTCGAGCTGCTCGTAGGCCTCGCCGGCAGCGGCGAGCGCCACGGCCAGCGCCTCGGTGGCCCGGGCGAGGTCGTCGAGCAGCTCCTGTCGTCCATCCTGAGCCTTGTACGCGATGCAGCCCAGGGTAGTGAGTCGCGACCCGCCCGCCCGAGCCGCCTCCGGGTGTGCTGAACTCACGGCGCGATGTGCCCGTTCTCGTCGAGCCACCTCGGCGCCCCGCCGCGCCGGGTCGGCCTCGCGCTGCATCCGCGCCGCGACGTCGGCGAGGCGCTGGCCACCGTCGCCGCGTGGGCGCTGGCGACCGGGATCGACGCTCGCCGGGCCGCACGACGAGCGCCTCCCCGACGGGATCGAGCAGCGTCCGCCGGACGCGGTGGCGGAGGGCTGCGACCTCGTGCTCGCGCTGGGCGGCGACGGCACGATGCTCGGCGCGATGCGCATGGCCGCGCCGCGCGGCGTGCCCGTGCTCGGCGCCAACCTCGGGCGGCTCGGCTACCTCACCGAGGTCGACGGCGGGCACCTCGGCGAGGCGCTCGACGCGCTCGCCAATGGCGCCTTCGCGATCGAGGAGCGCTCCACGCTTCGCGCCGAGTGGGAGGAGCACCCCGGTCGCCGGCAGCAGGTGGCCTACAACGACGTCGTGCTCAGCCGCGAGCCCGGCCGCGGGCAGGCCGCGCTCGGCCTCAGCGTCGACGGCCAGCTGCTCGTGCGCTACGCCAGCGACGGCGTGATCGCGGCCACGCCCGGCGGCTCGACCGGCTACAGCTTCGCCGCCGGCGGCCCGATCGTCTCGCCGCAGACGCGGGCGATGATCGTGACGCCCGACTCGCCGCACGGGCTGTTCAACCGCGCCGTCGTGCTCGGCCACGAGGAGAGCCTCGGCGTCGAGGTCCTCGCCAGGAGCGCCCCGGTCGTGCTCGAGGTCGACGGGCGGCTCATGGGCCGCCTGGGCCGTGGCGGCGAGGTCGACCGTCACGCCGCACGCGACGCCCGCGCTCGTCGTGCGGCTCGGGTCGGCGGGCTTCGCCGAGCGCGCGCGTCGCAAGCTCGGCATCACCGACCCGGCGAACCTGGCCGACTACGACCTGGCCGGCCACGAGCGCTGACGCGTCGCGGCCGGCCGCGGCCGGTCAGTCGTCGTAGTCGCCCGTCCAGACGGCGAAGAGCGCGCCCTGCGGGTCCGCGAGCACGGCGATCCTGCCCTGCAGCATCTGCATCGGGCCGACGAGCAGCCGCCCGCCGAGGCCCTCGATCTCGCCGAGCAGACGATCGAGGTCCTCGTGGCCGAAGTACGGCATCCAGCTCGGCGGGGCGCCCGGCACCTGCTCGGGATCGAGCGGCGTGATGCCGCCGTTGGAGCGCTCGCCGTTGAGGATCACGCGATAGCCGCCGGAGTCGGGCATCTCGTGAGCCGTCCAGCCGAACACCTTCCCGTAGAAGTCCGTCGCGCCCGCGGGATCGGGCGTGACGAGCTCGTTCCAGCTCATCGAGCCGGGCGTGTTGACGAGCGTCGCGCCGATGCTCGCGCGCGGCTCCCACAGGCACAGCGCCGCGCCGGCCGGGTCGGTGATCACCGCCATGCGCCCGACGTCCATCACGTCGAAGGGCTCCATGACGACCTGCCCGCCGGCATCGGCGGCGCGCGCGCTCGCGTCGTCGACGGACTCGACGGTCACGTAGCAGTTCCAGTGCGGCGGCTGCTCGGTCGACGCGAACATGGCCGCGACGGTCTCGCCGTCACGGCGCGCCATCGAGTAGACCTGCCCGTCGCCGATCGGGTTGTCGTCGTACTCCCAGGCGAACAGCTCGCGGTAGAACGCCTTCGCCGCCTCGGCGTCGCTCGTCGCGAGCTCGGCCCACGAGAAGGCGCCGGGCGGGTGGCTCGTTCGGGTCCCCATGTCGCGATGCTACGCCCGTCGCGGCGCGCCCGGAACGACGATCTCCTGGACCGCCCAGCCGTTGCCGTCGGGGTCGGCGAAGAACACGAAGCGGCCCCACGGGAAGTCCTGCACGTCGCTGACCGGGACGCCACGTCCCGCCAGCTCGGCGTGGGCCGCCTCGATCTCCTCGACCACCAGCTGCAGGCCCTTGACGGAGCCCGGCTCGGTGTCGATCACACCCTTGCCGATGGCGATCGAGCACGCCGACCCGGGCGGCGTGAGCTGCACGAAGCGCATGTCCTCATTGACGACGTGGTCGTGGTCGGCGTTGAAGCCGGCCTGGTCGACGTAGAAGGCCTTGGCGCGGTCCACGTCGGTCACGGGCACCGCCACCAGCTCGAGCTTGAAGTCCATCGAGGTCGTCCTCCTGATCGCTTGACGTGGCACCACGGTAACCGGCATTGCGGCCAGGAACCGTCCGCAATCTTCCGCTTCGGTAGAACACGAGCATGACCGCCGCCGAGGCCGCCTTCGAGACGCTCGCCGACCGCTTGGCCGGCGAGCCCGGCGTGACGCTCGGCACCGGCTTCGGGTCCAAGCCCGGCCTGCGGGTCGACGGGCGCATCTTCGCGATGCTGCCCGCCGGCGCGCTCGTCGTGAAGCTGCCCGCCGAGCGCTGCGCGGCGATGGCGCAGGCCGGCGAGGGGACGCTGATGGTCAGCGGGAAGCGAACGATGCGTGAGTGGCTCGTCGTCGAGGGCGTCGACGACGATGCGTGGGCGGCGCTGGCCACCGAGGCGCTCGCCTACGTGCGCGGCTGAGCTGTTGCGGCCAGATCGTGGCCGGAATCGCACCTAGCGTGCTGCGCATGCAGACACGAGACGGATATCCGAACGGGGTCCCGTGCTGGGTCGACCTCACGCAGCCCGACGCGCGGGCCGCCGCCGGCTTCTACTCCGGCATCGTCGGCTGGGTGATCGAGGACCGCATGCCGCCCGGCGTGCCCGTCGAGTACCTCGTCGCCACCCTCGACGGGCACGACGTCGCCGCCATCGGCTCGCCGCGGGAGGGCGCGCCGCCCACGGGGGCGTGGAACACCTACGTATGGGTCGAGAGCACCGACGAGGCCGCCGCGCGCGTGCGCGAGGCCGGCGGGACGATCCTCGTCGAGCCCTTCGACGCGGGGCCGGCCGGACGCATGGCCACCGTCGCCGACCCGTCCGGGGCCGCGTTCTCGCTCATGCAGGCCGCCGGTCACCGCGGCGCGCAGGTCGTCAACGCCTCGGGCACATGGAACTGGAGCGACCTGCACACGCGACGACCCGGAGGGCGCGAAGCGCTTCTACGGCGAGGTCTTCGGCTGGGTGGCGGAGGCCGTGTCGATGCCCGGATTCGAGGCGACGATGTGGCGCGTGCCCGGCTACGGCGACTTCCTGGCCGAGCGCGAGCCCGGCATCCGCGAGCGCCAGTCGGGCGTCGGCGCGCCGCCCGGCTTCGAGGACGCGATCGGCTGGCTGCAGCCGGCGGAGGACGGCCAGGCGCCGCACTGGCACGTCACTTTCGCGACCGACGACACGGACGCGGTCGCTGCCCGCGCCGCCGACCTGGGGGGCGAGGTCGTCAGCGGGCCGACCGACTTCACGATGGTCCGCCACGCGACGATCCGCGACCCCCAGGGCGCGATCTTCAGCGTCAACACGTTCACGCCCGCCTGACGGCGGCGGGCGGCCTACATGTCCATGCCGCCGTTGACGGCGACCACCTGCCCGTTGATGTAGCCGGACTCGTCGCCGGCGAGGAAGTACGCGGCGCGGGCGACCTCGTCGGGGTGTCCGAGACGGCGCAGCGGCACCTGGGCGCGGATGCCGTCGAGGACCTTCTCGGGCACCGTCGAGAGCATGTCGGTCTCGATGAAGCCCGGCGCGATCGCGTTGACCGTGATCGCGACGTCGTTGCCCTCGAGCTTGCCCGCCTTGTTCAGGGCGTGCGCGGCCTCCTTGGCGAAGGTCATGGTCAGCCCGAACAGGCCGGACTTCGACGCGGCGTAGTTCGCCTGGCCGATGTTTCCGGTCTGGCCGATGATCGACGAGATGTTGATGATCCGGCCGGTACCGCGGTCGATCATGTGCTCGAGCGCCGCCTTCGACAGGAAGAACGCGCCGGAGAGATTCACGTCGAGGACCTTCTGCCAGTCCTCGTCGGCCATCTTGAGGACCGTCTTGTCGCTCGTGATGCCGGCGTTGTTGACGAGGATGTCCAGGCGCCCGTGGCGGTCGAGGACCTCCTTGATCGTGCGCCGGCAGTCGTCCGCGTTGCCGATGTTGCCCTGATGCGTCGACGACTCGACGTTCGCCTCGCCGAGGTCGGTGCACAGCCGCTCCGCGGCCTCGCTGTCGCGGCTGTAGCCGGCGGCGATGTTCGCCCCCTGGGCCGCGAGCGCGCGGCAGATCGCCGCCCCGATGCCGCGGGTCCCGCCGGTGACGAGCGCCACGCGGCCCTCCAGCTTGTCGCCCACCCGTGTGACCTTGGCGGCCTCCTGTGCGGTTGCCATTCCTCTCTCCTTCCTCTCCTGGTCCCTATCGGTCCGAACGCTCGCCGAGCCACTCGGCGATGTCCGGCCAGATCTCCTTGCGAGCGCGCGAGCCGGCCATCAGCCCGATGTGCCCGCCCGGGCGATCCAAGTGCGTCACGTCCTCGCTGCCCACCATGTCCAGCACGGGCAGGGTGCCGGGACGCGGCGCGATGTGGTCGGCCCCGGCGGTGACGACGAGCACGTTCTGCTCGACCGCCCCGAGGTCGACGCGCCGTCCGCGGATGCGCATGCGCCCGCGGACCAGGCGATTCTCCTTGTACATCCACGTGATCCAGTCCCGGTAGGCGCGGCCCGGGAACGGCGGGTTGTCGGCCACCCACTTGGCCATCGTCTGGTACGCCTCGGGCTTGAACTCCCCCTCGTACACCTGCTGCCACAGGCGCCGGTAGGTCGTCCAGTAGTTGGTGACCGGCTTCATCAGCTTGTTGGCGAAGTCGACCGAGCGGCCCGGGACCGAGCCGTAGACGTCGGCGACGTGGTCGACGTCGAAGTCGTCGCGGCCGACCCAGTTGGCGTACAGCGACCCGCTCGTGTCGATCGGCGTGGTCAGCAGCAGCAGGTTGCGCGCCGCCGACTCGGGCTGCGATCGCGCAGTGCATGAGCGACAGCGTGCCGCCGATGCACCATCCAAGCAGGCTGACCTCGTCCTGGCCGCTCGCGCGCAGCGTCTCGCGGATCCCCGACGGCAGCTCGTCGGCCACGTAGAAGTCGAGCCCCTGGTCGCCGTCGGCCTCGCCGGGGACGCCCCAGTCGAGCAGGAAGACGTCGAAGCCCTCCTCGAGCAGGAACTCGACGAACGAGTTGCCGGGCCGCAGATCGAAGATGTCGGGCCGGTTGATGAGCGCGAAGACGAGCAGGATGGGCACCGGGTAGGTGCGCTTGTCGCTGCGGTAGCGATAGAGCGTCGTCTGACGATGGGTCCAGACCACGTCCTTCGGCGTCTGGCCGATCTTCGCGTCGCCCTCCGTGAGCACGACGTTGGCGAACTCGAGCGCGGCGATCGGTGTCCGGGCGAGGCGCTCGAGGGCGTTCATGTCGACGGCTTGCGCGTCGAGCGGCGGCGGGGCGCGGCAGCCTTCACCTCGGCCTTGCCGTTCTCGTTTGCGCCCGCCGTGAGCTGGTCGCGCAGGCCCTCGACCTCCTGCAGGACCTGCTCGAGCTTGTCCTCGGTGCGACCGAGCGCGCGCGTCAGCCGGTTGATGTCCTGCCGGCCGGCGACGCGCAGGTTGCGCAGCACGAGGTCCATCGCCTCGTTGCCGATCCGCGTGAGGGCGACGGCGTTCTCGGTCATCTGGGCGAGCATGACTCCGAAGCTGTCGCGCGAGACGACGCGCTCGGCGGCGCGGGCGACCCGCGTCTCGGCCTCTTCGTAGAGGCGCCGGACCTCCTGCTCGGGGGTCGGTGCGGGGGCTCCGTCGGTGTTGGTCTTGTCGGCCATCCTTGGCAGCATATGCCCGCCCGCCCATTAGCATGAACCCCGAATGGCGGACGGTGAACGAGCGGAGCGCCTCGGGGAGATCATCCGCCGTCAGCGCGAGCTCTCGGCGCTCTCCATGCGCCAGTTCGCCGACCTCGTCGGAATCTCGAACCCGTACCTCTCGCAGATCGAGCGCGGTCTGCGCGAGCCGTCCGAGCGCGTCCTCGAGGGCATCGCGCGCAGCCTCCAGGTCCCCGTCGACGCGCTCTACGAGCAGGCCGGGATGCGCGTCGACGAGGAAGAGGAGACGCCGCCGGTGGTCGAGGCGATCCGCGCCGACGCGCGGCTGACCGGCCGCCAGCGCCAGGCGATGCTCGAGGTCTACCGGTCCTTCACCGCCCAGGCGCCGTCGCCGCGGCGCGGCGCCCGTGCGCCGCGCCCACCCGAGACGCCGGCCGACGTGGACTAGCGCTCGCTGTCGAGGTGCACGAGCTGCGACTCGGCGTAGCGGCCACCCGCCGCCGCGTCGCGTGGGATGGCCGTTTCGATGCGCTCGAGGTCCTCGTCGCCCAGCTCAACGTCGAGCGCGCCGAGCGCCTCGGCCAGGCGCTCGCGCCGGCGCGCGCCGATCAGCGGGACGATGTCCTCGCCGCGCGAGCGCACCCAGGCGATCGCCACCTGGGCGACGGACACGCCGCGGGCCTCGGCGATCTCGCGCAGCTCGTCGACGAGCGACAGGTTGTGGTCGAGGTTGGAGCCCTGGAAGCGCGGGCTGTAGGAGCGGAAATCGCCCTGCGGGAGGTCGCGCCCGGCCGACCAGTGCCCGCTGAGCAGGCCGCGCGAGAGCACGCCGTAGGCGGTGATGCCGATGCCCAGCTCACGGCACGTCGGGAGGATCGCGTCCTCGATCCCGCGGGAGATCAGCGAGTACTCGATCTGCAGGTCGCAGATCGGGTGCACGGCGGCGGCGCGGCGGACCGTCTCGGCGCCGGCCTCGGACAGGCCGATGTGGCGCACGTGGCCGGCCTCGACGAGCTCGGCGATCGCGCCCACGGTCTCCTCGATCGGGACGTCGGCGTCGACGCGCGCCAGCCGGTAGACGTCGATGTGGTCGGTGTCCAGGCGTCGCAGCGAGTACGTGGCGAAGTTCTTGACCGCCGCGGGGCGGCCGTCGTAGCCGGCCCAGCCCATCTCGGGGTCGCGCAGCGCGCCGAACTTGACGCTGATCTGGACGGCGTCGCGGTCGCGATCGCGCAGCGCCTCGGCGATCAGCAGCTCGTTGTGGCCCATCCCGTAGAAGTCGCCCGTGTCGAGCAGCGTGATCCCCGCGTCGAGCGCGGCGTGGATCGTGGCGATGCTCTCCGAGCGGTCGGCGGGGCCGTAGAAGTCGGACATGCCCATGCAGCCCAGGCCGATGGCCGAGACGCGAGGGCCGGTGGTTCCGAGGGTCGTCGTATCCATGGCTGAGATGATCGGGGCCGCGTGCGCGTGACGGAAACAGCCATCCGGTGTCGAGCCACCACCGCGCGTTGTGCCTGAGCTGCGCCACCTGCGCGCCTTCGTCGCCGTCGCCCAGGAGCTGAACTTCACGCGCGCCGCCGAGCGCCTGCACCTCGCCCAGCAGGCGGTCTCCAAGTCGGTCGCCCAGCTCGAGCGCGAGCTCGGCGTCGAGCTGCTGGAGCGGACGAGCCGCGAGGTGCGCCTGACCGACGCCGGCGTGCGGCTGCTCACCGACGCCCGCGGCGTCATCACCGCGGCCGACGCGGCCTTCGCGCGGGCGCGCGACCACGGCCGCGGCCTGGCCGGGGCGCTGGCGGTCGGCGCCACGCCGGCGGTCGGCCCGGCCATCCTGCGCGAGGCGGCGCGGCGCATCCGCGAGGACGCGCCGGCGCTGTCGATCGCGCTGCGCGAGGTGCGACCGGACGAGGTCGCCCGCACGCTCGGCGACCGCCTCGCCGACGTCGTCCTCACGCGCACGCTGCGGACTCCCGGCGAGCTCGCGGTCACCGCCCTGGCGCCGACGCCGGCGGCGCTGCTCGTCCCGGCGGACCATCGCCTGGCGGCATCCGAGACCCTCGCGCTCGAGGCAATCGACGGCGAGCGGCTGCTCACGTGGAGCGCGCCGGGCACGCCCTACACCGACCTGCTGCTGGCCATCTGCCGCGACGCGGGCGCGGCCGTCACGCCGGTCGAGACGTCGGTGACCGGCTCGGCCGAGCTCGTCGAGCTCGTGTCGCTGGGCGCGGTGGCGATCGTCCCGGTGGGGTGGCCCGTGGGCCAGGACGCGCGGCTCGTCGCGCTCGACGGCGGCGTCACGCTGCCGCTGCTCGCGGTGACGCCGGCGGGCGGTTCGCCGCCCGCCGTCCGACGGCTGCTCGAGCTGCTCGCCTAGGGCGCCGGGATCGGCCGCGCGACCGGCGTCTCGGCCTTGCCGCGGCGGCGCGCCGAGGCGCCCGCGGGCCCGGGCTGGGAGCGCTCGAGCACGGCCGACATCACGACCGGCCAGTGGTCGCGCAGCGCCTCGGTGCCCATGAACAGGCCGAGGTGCCCGCCGCCCGTCGAGCGCCCGAGGATGTCCGCGGCCGGCGTGGAGACGTGGTCGGCGAGCGCGAACACCTGCTCGGGCGGCGTGATGTGGTCGCGCGTGCCGGCGAGCAGGTTGACCGGGCAGGAGATGCGCCCGAGGTCCACCCGGCGCCCGTCGACCTCGAGCGTGCCCTTGACGAGCTCGTTGTCGCGGAACAGGTGCTCGATGAGCCACAGGTAGAACGGGCCCGGGAGGTCCTGCGTGTGCTTGTACCAGTCCTCGAAGGCCCGGTAGCGCGACACGTGGCGGGCCTCGTGCAGATGCGAGAGGAGCTGGAGCTGCTTGGCGAGCTCGTTCTCCGGCTTGATGACGATGAAGCCGCCGAGCAGGAACTCGCCCTTGAGCACGCCGTCGCCGAGCGCGACGAGGCCCTTGAAGAAGTTCAGGTCGACGTCGGAGAGCGCCTCGACGCTCTCGTGGATCACCGCGTCGCCGGCGTGGAAGTCGATCGGGGCGCCGGCGATCGTCAGCGTGTTGACGTTCTCGGGGTACAGCGCGGCGTAGATCGTCGCCAGCCAGCCGCCCTGGCAGTCGCCGACGAGATTCACGGGGACGCCGATGTGCTCGATCGCGGCCTCGACCTCGGCCAGCTCGTCGGCGATCGTCGTGTTCTTCGTCGCCTGGGTGGCGCCGACCCACTCGAGCGCGTAGAGCCGCTCGAGCCCGACGGCGCGGATCGTGCGCATCTGGCTCTGGTCGGAGCTGAAGTCGACGATGCACGAGTCGTGGCCCGCCTGGGGCGGCAGCACGAGCGTCGGCACGACGTCGGCGGCGCGCACGGGCGTGAAGTCGCGCAGGCGGGTCAGCGGGCTGCTGCGGACGATCTTGTGGCGCGTGGCCCAGCGCGGACGGCGGCGCTCGGTCATGAGCTGCCACCAGCGCAGGCTGTCCGTCGCCACGTCGAGCGGCGAGCGCGCCTGCAGCAACGCGTTCGTCCAGTAGTCGGTCAGGCCGGTCATCGCGGCCGTCGCGGTCTCGAACGCCGCGTCGACGCCGCGCCGGCTCACCGGCGGGACGCCGCAGGCAGGCGGAATGGGAAGATCCATGTACCCGTGACCCATGAACGCAACTTACCCACCGGTCAGGAACCTAGACGCACGGTCCTGGTGACCGGGACCGCCAGTGGAATCGGCCGCGCCATCACCGAACGGCTGGTCGACGACGGCTACCAGGTGCTCGCCGTCGATCTCAAGCCCGATCCGGACGGGCCCGGCGAGCCGTTCGAGGCCGATCTGACCACGCGCGAGGGCAACCGCGCGGCCGTCGAGGCCGCCGTCGAGCGCTTCGGGCGCCTCGACGCGATCGTCCCGAACGCGGGCTTCCAGCACGTCTCGCCGATCGCCGACTTCGACGAGGACCGCTGGGACGCGCTGCTGTCGATCCTGCTCACGAGCCCGTTCCTGCTCGCGCGCTACGCGTGGCCGCACCTCGTGGAGAGCGGCGACGGGCGGATCTGCGTCATCGCCTCGGTGCACGGCCTCGTCGCCTCGCCCTTCAAGGCGGGCTACATCTCCGCCAAGCACGGCGTCATCGGGCTGGTCAAGACGCTCGCGCTCGAGGGCGCGACGCAGAACGTGACCGCGACGGCGGTGTGTCCGGCCTTCGTGCGCACGCCGCTCGTCGAGAAGCAGATCGCCGATCAGGCCAAGGCCCACGGCCTGCCGGAGGACCGCGTCCTCGAGGAGGTCATCCTCGCCCCGCACGCGGTCAAGCGGCTGATCGAGCCCGACGAGGTCGGCGGCCTGGTGGCGTTCCTGCTCGGGCCGGGCGGACGCTCGTTCACCGGCACGCCGGTGACGATGGACCTCGGCTGGTCAGCGCGTTAGATCAGCCATCTCCGAGGAAGTCGCCGACGGCGCGGTCCAGGGCGGGCGCGTCGGTGAAGTAGAGGTGGCCGGCGTCGGGGTCGGTCACCAGCTCGGCGCCGGGGATGCCCTCGGCGAGCAGCCGGCCGTTGCCGGGCGGCACCATCACATCGCGCTCGCCGTGGACGACGATCGTCGGCGCGGCGATCGCGCCGAGGCGATCGTGCGTGTCGTGGCCCATGGCGGCGGCGAGCTGGGCCTTGTAGGGCTCGGGCTCGATCGGATAGCGCAGCCGCTGAACGATGTCCTCGGCGATCCGATCGCCGTGCTCGGCGCGCGTGCGCGGGCCGTAGTTGTAGGGGACCGACGCCCACACGGCCTCCTCGGCCGTCATCTCGCCGCGGCGGCGGAAGAAGGCGAGGGTCTCGTCGGCCGCCGCGACGGAGCGCGGGCCGCCCGGGGTGGTCGCGCCGAGGGCCAAACCGCGGACGCGGTCGGGATGGCGCAGGGCGATCTCCTGGGCGATCATGCCGCCCAGCGAGATGCCGTAGACGTGCGCCGAGTCCTCGCCGGCCGCGTCGAGCACGGCGACGGCGTCGGCGGCGAGCTGGGCCATCGAGTAGGGGCCCGCGGGGCGGGCGCTGCGGCCCACACCGCGGTTGTCGAAGGCGAGCACCCGGAAGCGCTCGGCCAGCACGGGGACGGTGCGCCACCAGCCGGTGGCGTTCATCCCCAGCCCCATGACGAGAAGCACCGGCGCTCCCGCGCCGGTGCTCTCGAAGTACAGCTCGGTGTCGCCACTGCGGGCGACGGGCATTGCTACTTGAGCAGCTCGCGGCCCGTCGAGACGTAGACCTTCGTCAGCTCGCGCGTGAAGCGGGCCTGGGCGTCGACGATCGTCGAGACCCACTCGACGTCGGACTGCTTGGCGACCTGCTCCTGGTAGTCGGCGATCGACTGGAGGGTCTTCTCGTACGCGTCGAGGTACGCGCCGCCAGCCTTCTTGCTGGCGGTGAGGATCCGCTCGTTGAGGTCGCGGATGCGCTCGGTGGTCTCGTTTACAGTGGTCTGGGGATCGGTGGCGGTAGCCATTTCGTTTCCTTTCGCTGACTGACGTTCTGCTAGCAGGTTAGCAAACTTCTCAGCTAACGAGCTAGCAGCGTTGGCATCGAACATACGCTCGCATCGGACCGAGGAGAGATCGATGGCGACCAGCGCCGAGAAGAGCTACGAGCAGGTGTGCGCCGAGCACGAGTGGCACGTCCCGGAGCGCTACAACATCGCCGCCGACGTGTGCGACCGCCACCCGCGCGACAAGCTCGCGATGGTCTGGGAGCGCCACGACGGCGCCCGCCGCGACGTGAGCTGGGGCGAGCTGCAGGACCTCGCCAACCAGACCGCCAACGTCCTCGCCGAGCACGGCGTGACGCGCGGCGACCGCGTCGCCGTCGTGCTGCCCTCGACCCCGGAGGCGGCCGCCGTCTTCTTCGCGACGTGGAAGCTCGGCGCGATCCTGCTGTCGATGTCGGTGCTCTACGGCAACGACGGCATCAAGCACCGCCTCACCGACTCGCAGGCCAAGGTGCTCGTCACCGACGCCGACAACGCCCCGCGCTTCGACGCCTCGTGGGTCGACGAGGTGCTGGTGCTCGGCGACGACACGCTCACCGGCGCGTCGACGGAGTTCGAGACCGCCGACACCGGCCCCGACGACCCCGGCCAGCTCTTCTACACCTCGGGCACGACCGGAATGGCCAAGGGCATCGTCCACGGCCACCGCTACATCCTCGGCCACGAGGAGTTCATCTACTCCCACGAGGTCCAGGACGGCGAGCGCTTCCACGGCATGGGCGAGTGGGCGTGGGCGGCCGGCATCGCGCCGCTGCTCGGCCCCTGGCGCCTGGGCGCCGCTGCAGTGCGTCTTCCAGCGCAAGGGCGGCTTCGACCCGCACAAGCAGCTCGACTTCCTCAGCCGCCACGAGGTCAGCAACGTCTTCACGACGCCGACGGCGATGCGCGCGATGATGGCGATCGGCGACGCGGGCACCCGCTACCCGCAGTCGTTCCGCCGCGTGTGCTCCGCCGGCGAGCCGCTCAACCCCGAGGCGATCCGCTGGTTCCGCGAGCAGTACGGCCTGACCGTGCTCGACTACTACGGCCTGACCGAGTCCTATCCGCTGTGCGGCAACTTCCCGTGGATGGAGGTCCGCGAGGGCTCGATGGGCCGCCCGATGCCCGGCTGGGAGATCGCCATCCTCGACGAGGACGAGCGACCCGTGGCGCAGGGCGAGCGCGGCGAGATCTGCCTGCGCGCGCGGACGAACCCGCACTACCCGCTCGGCTACTGGAACCGCCCGGAGGACTCCAAGGAGGTCTTCGAGGGCGACTGGTTCCACACGAAGGACGCTGCCACCGAGGACGAGGACGGCTACATCTGGTACGCCGGGCGCGCCGACGACGTGATCATCGCCGCCGGGTACCGGATCGGCCCGTTCGAGGTCGAGTCGGCGTGCCTGGAGCACGCGGCCGTCCGCGAGGCCGCGGCGGTCGCCTCGCCCGACGAGATGCGCGGCAACGTCGTCAAGGCGTTCATCGTCCTCGCCGACGGCCACGAGCCGTCCGACGAGCTCGTCGTGGACATCCAGCGCTTCGTGCGCGACCGCCTGAGCGCCTACGCCTACCCGCGCAAGATCGAGTTCGTCGACGACCTGCCCAAGACGCTCACGGGCAAGATCCGCCGCATCGAGCTGCGCGAGCGCGAGATGGACGCGGCGAAGGGCGGCTGATCGCGCAGCCGCCCTCGCCGTGCCGTGGTTGAGAGCTAGCCCCTGACGCGGAACACGCGCTTCGCGGCGCGCCCGAGCCGCGTGCGACTCGTGCCGGCGCGGGCCTCGAGCACGTAGCGGCGCCCGGCGCGCAGCTTCCGGGCGAGGCTCGGCGAGCGCAGCACGAACCGCGCCCGCTTGCCGCCGGTGACCGTCCCGCCGCCGACGGCACCGCGCCCGCCGAGATGGCCGGGGCGAGCGCGAGGCGCGCCACCGCGGCCGCGGCGACAGGCGCCGCGGTGGTCGCAGTGGCGCGCGTCGACGCCGTCGCCGCCGGCACGGTGGCCGGGACGGTGGTGGGGGGCAGGGTGGCCGGCTTCTCGATCGGGAAGCCGGCGACGCTGCCGCCGCGGTCGGAGACGACCGTGACGCAGCCACGACGGCGCGCTGCCGGAGCAGCCCGCGTGACGCCGTCCCGATCGACCTTCGCGTCCGTGCCGCGGTCGATGCGTGACAAGAGTTCCCCCTGCTGTTGCTTGTCTCAGATGATCCGGAACGGGCGCTCCGCTGCGAAGGCCGTCATGCGCGAACCTGTGTGCGCCATCGTGCAGCGCGCGGTCCGTTCACGGACCGTGCGCCTCGGTAGCCTGCCGCGCCATGGCTGAGGTCCGCGAGATCGGCGTCGTCGGCGCCGGGTTCATGGGCTCGGGCATCGCCGAGTCGGCGGCCCGGGCGGGATTGCGCGTGCATGTCTACGAGCCCGACGAGCGGCCGCTCGAACTCGCTCGCGAGCGAATCGCCGAGTCCGTGCAGCGCGCCGTGCGCGGCGGCAAGCTCGACGAGGCCGAGGGCGGCGAGCTGCAGGAGCGCATCACGTTCTCGACCGGGATGCACTCGCTGCACGGCGCCGAGCTGGTCGTCGAGGCGATCATCGAGGACGACGAGATCAAGCGGCGCATGTTCCGCACGCTCGACGACGCGCTCGACGACGGCGTGATCCTCGCCTCGAACACCTCGTCGATCCCGATCGCCGGCCTCGCCGCGGCGACGCACCGGCCGGAGCGCGTCATCGGGCTGCACTTCTTCTCGCCCGTGCCGGTCATGAAGCTCGTCGAGATCGTCGTCGCGCTCGACACCGCCGACGAGACGATCCGGCGCGCCGAGTCGTTCGTCACCCAGATCGGCAAGCGCCCGATCCGCACCAAGGACCGCTCGGGCTTCATCGTCAACATGCTGCTCGTCCCGTACCTGATGGCCGCCGTGCGCATGTACGAGGACGGCTTCGCCAGCCGCGAGGACATCGACGACGGCATGCAGCTCGGCTGCGGGCATCCGATGGGGCCGCTGAAGCTGTGCGACTTCATCGGGCTCGACGTCCTCTACGCGGTCTGCGACTCGCTCTACGAGGAGTTCAAGCGGGCCGAGTACGCGCCGCCGCCACTGATGAAGCGGATGGTCGCCCTCGGCCACCTGGGCCGCAAGACGGGGCGCGGCTTCTACGAGTACGAGCGCCGCGGCTGACCCGCGGGCTCACCGTGCGGCGCGGACGATGAGCAGCTCCTCCTCGCGCTCGCCCGAGCGCGAGGAGGCCACGCGCCTCGAGCCGCCCCGCCCGCGCGGCGAGCAGCGGTCCGAGCGCGCCGCGGCGGCGCTCGATCACCTCCACCTCGAGCCCCCGGGCGGCGAGCCGCGCAACCGTGCGCTCCTCGCCGGTGAGCGAGGAGTGGACGAGCAGCAGGAAGCCGCCCGGCGCCAGGTGCGCGGGCGCGGCGTCGCAGATGCGGTCGAGCAGCACGCGCCCGTCGAGCCCGGCGTCCCACGCGCGCTCGGGCCCGCGGCGCGGCAGTTCCTCGTCCTCCTCGGCGGGCAGGTAGGGCGGGTTGGAGACGATCGCGTCGAAGCGCTCGCCGGCCACCGGCGCGAGCAGGTCGCCGCGCAGCGCGCGCACCCGGACCCCGTTCAGGCGCGCGTTGAGCCGTGCGCTGAGCACGGCGCGGCGCGAGACGTCGATCGCGGTCACCGCACCGGCGCCGGCCAGCGCCGCCGAGACGGCGATCGCGCCGCTGCCCGTGCAGACGTCGAGCACCGTCGCGCCCGGGCGCAGCTCGCCGCACAGGCGCGCGGCGAGCAGCCACGTGTCCGGGCGCGGCTGGAACACGCCGGGTACGGGGATGAGGCGCATGGCGCCCGCATCCCGCGATCGGGCAGGATCCAAACCAGGAGCGCAGTGGCGACGACCCCCGACACCGAGCCGCTCAGCGCCGCCACCCTGCGCGCGCCGTTCGAGCCGCCCGCGCCGATGACCGTCGGACTCGAGGAGGAGCTGATGGTCCTCGACGCCGACTCGCTCGACCTCGCGCCCCGCGCGCCGCAGATCCTCGCCGCCGCGGCCGGCGACGCGCGCTTCAAGTCCGAGCTGCCGGCCGCGCAGCTGGAGATCGCGCTGCCGCCCGCGACCGACGTCGGCGCCGCGGCGACGGCCCTGCACGCTGCGCGCGCGGAGCTCACCGCGCATGCGGCGGCAGCCGGGGCACGTGTCGCGGCCGCGGGCGCGCACCCGTTCGCCGCCCCCGAGGGCCCCGTGCACCCCCTGCCGCGCTACCTCGAGCTCGAGGCGGAGTACGGCGCGGTGATCCGCCACCAGCTGCTCTTCGGGCTCCACGTCCACGTCGCCGTGCGCCCGGCCGAGCGCGCGCTCGCCGTCTACAACGCGATGCGCTCCTACCTGCCGCTGCTCGCCGCGCTCGGCGCCAACGCGCCGTTCTACGCGGGGCGCGACACCGGGCTGGCCTCCGTGCGCCCGAAGATCGCCGACATTCTCCCGCGCCAGGGCGTGCCGCCCGAGATCCCGAGCTGGGACGCGCTCGCCGCCTACCTGCGCTGGGGCCGCGACGCGGGCGCCGTGCCCAGCCCGGCGCAGTGGTGGTTCGAGCTGCGCCTGCACGTCCGCTACGGCACCGTCGAGGTCCGCGTCCCCGATGCGCAGGCCACCGTCGCCGACGCGACGGCGATCGGGGCCGTCGTCCACGCGCTCGTCGCCCGCCTGGCCGAGCGCCACGACGCGGGCGAGCGGCTGCCCGTCCACGACACGTGGCGAATCGCCGAGAACCGCTGGTCGGCGTGCCGGCGCGGCGTGGAGGCCGGGCTGGCCGACCTCGACAGCGGCGCGGTCCTTCCGGCCCGCGAGCGGCTCCATGCCCTGCTCGACGAGGTCGCGCCGGCCGCGGCGCGGCTCGGGGCCGCGGCGCAGCTGGAGGACGCCCGCGCACTCGTCGAGACCAACGGCGCCCTGCGACAGCGCGCCGTCGCGCAGGAGCGCGGACTGGCCGGCGTCGCCGGCTGGCTGGCCGAGCGTTTCCTGGCGCACTAGGCGCCGGTGCGAAGGGTGGCCGGCGCGGGTATGGGGCGCCTCATGCCGAAGCTCCCGTCCCCGCGCGGCGAGGCGTCGACCCTCCTGATCGACGCGCTCGCACGCCCCCCGCACACGCTTGCGCCCGTCCCGATCCGCACGCCGGAGGACCCGCTCGCCGACGATGACCTCCAGCTCGCGCTCTACGTCCTCTACGAGCTTCACTACCGGGGCTTCGACGAGGCCGACGAGCGCTGGGAGTGGGAGCCGTCGTTGCTGGCCCTGCGCGGTGCGCTCGAGGCGTGCTTCGAGACGGCGCTCGACGCGGCCGTCCCGGCGGTGACCGAGCGCCCGGCGCCCGAGGAGATGGACGTCGCCCTGCGCGCGGTGGCCGACGCCGACGACGGCCCGTCGCTGTCGCGCCACCTCGAGCGCGACGGGACGCTCGAGCAGTTCCTCGAGTTCGCCGTGCACCGATCGGCCTACCAGCTCAAGGAGGCCGACCCGCACTCGTGGGCTCTGCCGCGCCTGGACGGGGCGCCGAAGGCCGCGCTCGTCGAGATCCAGGCCGACGAGTACGGCGGCGGGCGCGCCGAGCGCATCCACGCGGAGCTGTTCGCCGGATCCCTGCGCGCGCTTGGGCTTGACGACGCCTACGGCGCCTATCTCGACCACATCCCCGGGGTGACGCTGGCCACGGTCAACCTCATGTCGCTGTTCGGCCTGCACCGCCGGCGGCGGGGCAACCTCGTCGGCCACCTCGCGCTCTTCGAGATGACCTCGTCGATCCCCAACCGCCGCTACGGCGACGCCCTGCGCCGGCTGGGCCTCGGCCAGGACGCGACCGCGTTCTTCGACGAGCACGTCGAGGCCGACGCCGTCCACGAGGCGATCGCCGCCGTCGACCTCGCGGGCGGGCTCGTCCGCCAGCAGCCCGCGCTGTGCGGCGACGTCCTGTGGGGGGCGCAGGCGCTCGTCGAGCTCGACGCGCGCTGGGCCGCGCACGTGCTCGGCGCGTGGGCGGCGGGCCGCAGCTCGCTGCGCGTTCCGGTCGCCGAGGGCGCTCCGGTCTGAGCGCTCGCCGCGCCTAGACTCGGACGCAGTGGACACTCCCGCGCCGAGCACGACCGAGACCTGGGACGCGTTCTTCAGCGACTTCTACCTCCGCGCATACGCGTCCGACGAGCGCGACGCCGAGGCGCGCGAGCAGGCGCTCGCGGCCGCCCGGCTGGCCGCCTGTCCGGAGGGCGGCGCGCTGCTCGACGTCCCGTGCGGGTTCGGGCGCCACTCGCTCGCCCTCGCGCGGGCCGGCTACCGCGTGACCGGCGTCGATCGCTCGGCGACGCTGCTCGCGGAGGCCGAGCGTCGGGCGGGCGAGGGGCCGGCGCCGAAGCTCGTGCGCGCCGACTACCGCGAGCTGCCGTTCGCCGACGAGAGCTTCGACGCCGCCGTGAACCTGTTCAGCTCGCTCGGCTACCTCGGCGACGAGGAGGACACGCGCGTGCTGGCCGAGATCCGCCGCGTCCTGCGGCCGGGCGCGCGGCTCGTGATCGAGACGATGCATCGCGACTGGCTCGCGCGGGGCTTCTCCGAGCGCGACTGGCGGCTCATGGGCCGCGGGCGGCTGCTGCTCGAGCAGCGCACCTTCGACCCGGCGTCGGGCGTCGCTCAGACCACGCAGACGCTGATCGATGGCTCGGGCGAGCGCGAGTCGCGTTCGTTCTCCGTGCGCGTGTACACGGCGACCGAGCTCGTGCGCATGCTCGGCGAAGCGGGCTGGGCTGAGTCCCGGTGCCTGGGTGACCTCGACGGCGGCCCGCTGTCGCTCGACACGCGCCTCGTCGTGGTGGCGACCGCGTAGGCTCTCGACGGGTGCGCTCGGACCGGAGAGAATGCGCCGCATGCTCAGGCCCATCCTGATCACGGGCTCGCTCGCGGCACTCGCCGGGGTCGGGACCGCCGCGGCGCAGGCGCCCTCCCCGCAGACGCTGACGGTCATCGAGACGGCGCGCGGCGGGACCACGAACGTCGTCGACCGCCCGCCGCTGTCGCGCCAGGGCGGGACGAAGCGGCGGCTCACCAAGGACGACACGCTCGTCATCACGAACCCGCTCCGCGACACGTCCGGCCGCGCGGCCGGCCGCCTGCGCGCGAGCTGCGCGGTCACGAAGGCCGGCGGGTTCGACAGCGCCGCCGGCGACTGCCTCGGCGTGTTCCAGCTCAAGGCGGGGCGGATCTACGTGACGGTGCCGATGAACCTGGCCGCGACCACCACGACGGGCGCGGTCCTGGGCGGCACCGGCGCCTACGCGGGCGTGCGCGGCACCTGGACCTCGGTCCAGCGCCGCAACGGCAGCGCGCGCGACACCCTCACGCTGACCCGCTAGGGATCCCGGCCGGCGGCTGGTGCAGCCCGAAGGGCGATCCCTGGTCGTCGCGGCACAGCTTGAAGCGCCCGAAGCGGGCAACCGAGTCCTCGTCGCCCTCGACGTCGGCGTCCTCGACCGTGCCGCCCAGCTCACGCACGCGCGCGATCGCCGTGTCCATGTCGTCGACGGCGAAGAACAGGTACGGCGAGGCGCCCGGGTCGCCGCCGTGGAGCCCGCCGCCGAGCGTCGCCGTCGAGATGACGCCCGGCTCGCCCGAGGGCCCGGGCGCGAAGCTCCATCCGAACAGCGCGCCGTAGAAGGCGCGGCCGCGCTCGGCGTCCTCGACGCCGATCTCGAAGAACGCCGGCTCGCCCGCCATCCCGTCTCCTCCTTCGTCTGTCGTCGACACGATGGCGGCGAGCCTACGCGCCGCTCCCGCCGCCGTCTTGGACGGATGGGAGCGGCGCGCAGCGCGTCAGTCCGAGGTGCGGGCGCGCAGGCGCCAGAGCGTCAGCGGCACGGCCACGGCGAGGATCGCCAGGCACCAGCTGAGCGCGGCGAGGACCGGGTGCTCGAGCGGCCACGGCGCCGAGTCTGGGAGCGCGGTCGGGTTGCCGAAGAGCGTCCGCGTGGCCGCGACCATCGCGCTGATCGGGTTCCACTCCGCGACCGCGCGCAGGCCGTCGGGCAGGCCGGCGAGCGGCACGAACACGTTGGCCAGGAAGGTCAGCGGGAAGATGGTCACGAAGGCGATGCCGGCGACCGCGTCGGGCGAGCGGACGGAGACGCCGAGCAGCGTGCCGACCCACACCATGGCCATCGCGAAGAGCAGCAGCAGCGCGAACGCGGCGGCGACGTGGGGGACGTCGGTGTGGATGCGCCAGCCGACGATCAGCCCGCTCGCCACCATGACGACGAGGCCGAGCGTGGCGGCCGCGAGCTCGGCCATGACGTGCCCGAGCAGGTAGGCCGAGCGCGCGATCGGCAGCGAGCGGAAGCGGTCGACGATCCCCTCGGTGAGATCGGTGGCGATCGACGTCCCGGGGCCCATGACGCCGAAGGTCAGCGTCTGGACGAGCACTCCGCCGATCAGGTACTCGCGGTAGCTGCCGTCGGGCACGGCGATCACGCCGCCGAACACATAGGCGAAGAGCAGCACGAACATGAGCGGCTGCAGCGTCACGTCGAACAGCTTCTCGGGGATCTGGCGGATGTGGGCGACGTTGCGCCGCGCCATGGCGAGGCTGTCGCTGAGCAGCCAGGCTGCCCGGGTCGTGGCGCCTGGCGGCGTGTCGTGGAACGTGGTCGTGGTCATGTCAGGGCCTCCTCGGCGGCCGGGGCGGCGCGCCGGGTCAGGGTCAGGAAGACGTCGTCGAGCGTCGCCTCGCGACGGTTGACGTCGGTCGCGTCGACGCCGGCGGCGTCGAGCGCGCGCACGACCTCGATGAGGCGCGTCCCCGCCCGCAGCGGCGCGACGACCTCGTCCTGGACGGCCGTGGGCGCGCCGTCGGAGAACGGGGCCAACGCGGCCGCGGCGGGCTCGAGGGCATCGGCCTGGGCGACGCTGACGGCGATCCGCTCGCCGCCGATGCGGGCCTTCAGGTCGGCCGGCGAGCCGGCAGCGACGACCCGGCCGTGGTCGAGGACGACGACCTCGTCGGCGAGGCGGTCGGCCTCCTCGAGGTACTGGGTGGTGAGGACGAGCGTCGTGCCCGCGGCGACCCGGTCGCGCAGCAGCTCCCACAGGTCGGTGCGGCTCTGCGGGTCCAGCCCGGTCGTCGGCTCGTCGAGGAACAGGACGGGGGGCTCGGCCATGAGGCTGGCGGCGAGGTCGAGCCGGCGGCGCATGCCGCCCGAGAAGGTCTTCACGAGCCGGTCGGCGGGCTCGACGAGGTCGAGGCGCTCGAGCAGCTCGGCGGCGCGACGCCGGCGCTCGGCGCGCGGCAGGTGGTACAGGCGCCCGACCATCTCGAGGTTGGCGCGGGCGGTCATGAGCCCGTCGACGGTCGCGTACTGGCCGGCGAGGCCGATGCGCGAGCGCACGAGCGGCGCGTGCTGCACGACGTCGAGGCCGGCGACGGTGGCGCGGCCGGTGGTGGGCCGGGCGAGCGTCGTGAGGATGCGGATCGCGGTCGTCTTGCCGGCGCCGTTGTGGCCGAGCAGGCCGAGCACCGTGCCCGGCGCGACGTGCAGGTCGACGTCGCGCAGAGCCCAGTGGTCGCCGAACCGCTTGCCGAGGCCCTCGGCGGTCACCCCGGCGTTCGTCGTATCACGTACGTTTGAGTAGTACATCGTACGTCGAAGTTAGCAGTACGCTGTACGACGTGTCAACGCAGGGCGGTCCGCAGAAGAACAGGGACGTCCCGATCTGGGCACGCCCCGAGCCCGGCACGCGTCGTCCGCGCCACAGCCGCGAGCAGATCGCCGCGGCGGCGCTCGCTGTCGCCGACGCCGAGGGCATCGATGCGGTCTCCATGCGGCGTGTCGCCGCCGAGCTCGGGGCCGGGACGATGACGCTCTACCACTACGTCGACACGAAGGACGACCTGCTCGCGCTCATGGACGACGCGATCATGGGCGAGCTCCTCATCCCCACAGAGGAGCTGCCGGGGGACTGGCGCCCGGCGCTCGCCGCCATCGCGCGCCGCACGCGCGAGGTCTGGCGGCGCCACCCGTGGGCGATCAACATGCACAGCGGCGAGGGCGGCCCGAACGGCATGCGCCACTTCGAGCAGTCGCTCGCCGCCGCGCGGTCGCTCGACCCCGACCCGGCCTTCCGGCTGGAGATCATCGCGATGCTCGACGACTACGTGTTCGGCTTCGCGTTGCGCGAGGGCGAGTTCGAGGAGGGCCGGGCCCAGGCCGACGAGCAGACGTGGGAGCGGGTGTCGGCCTACATCGACGAGCAGCTGCGCACGGGCGAGTTCCCGGAGCTCGAGGCTCTCGCCGCGGGCCGCGAACAGCGCGAGACGTGGGAGGAGCTGCTCGCCCAGTTCGCGGACGCGAGGCGGTTCGAGCGCGGCCTGGACCGCCTGCTCGACGGCGTCGAGCTCGAGCTGCGCCGGCGCCGGGGCGAGGCGGGCTAGCGCCTCTCGGGTCCGCTGGGCGCGCTGAAGCGCACGAGCTTGTGCGTGCCGTCGCAGAACGGGCGCGCGCGCGACTTCCCGCAGCGGCACAGGGCGACGGTGCGGCGCCCGATCTCGATCTCGGCGCCGTCCTGGTCGGTGAGCCGGAACGGCCCGCGGACGAGCAGCGGCCCGTCGCGGTACGGCGTGATCGTCGTCTCCTCGGAGGCCATGCGGCGACCGGCGTACCCGCCGTCGCCGGTTCGACACTCGCCCGCCCGCGCGTCGAACCGGTGTAGCCGCGTCGCGCGCGCGAGGTAAGGGTCCCGGATGCTGCTCGAGGGTCGCAAGCTGCTCGTCACCGGCGTGCTCACGGAGAGCTCGATCGCCTTCGCCGTCGCGCGCCGCGCGCAGGAGGAGGGCGCCGAGATCGTGCTCACCGGGTTCGGCCGGGGGATGCGCATCACCCAGCGCGTCGCGCGCCGGCTGCCCGCCGAACCCGACGTGCTCGAGCTCGACGTCAACGATCCCGCCCATCTCGAGGCGATCGCCGCCGAGATCGAGGGCCGCTGGGGCCGCCTCGACGGCCTCGTCCACGCGATCGCGTTCGTCCCGGGCGACGCGCTCGGCGGCAACTTCCTGACCGCGCCGAGCGAGTCGGCGCTCGCCGCCTTCCAGACGAGCGCGTTCTCGCTCAAGGCGCTGTCCGCCGCGATGCTGCCGCTGCTCGAGCGCGCCCAGGCGCCGGGCGGCGCGATCGTCGGGCTGGACTTCGACGCGCAGGTGGCCTGGCCCGCCTACGACTGGGCCGGCGTCTCGAAGGCCGCGCTCGAGGCGGTCAACCGCTACCTGGCGCGCGACCTCGGCCCGCGCGGCGTGCGCACGAACCTCGTCGCCGCCGGTCCGCTCAACACGGTCGCGGCGGGCAGCATCGACGGCTTCGACGTCCTCTCCGAGGCCTGGCAGCGTCAGGCGCCGCTCGGCTGGGACGCGCGCGACCCCGAGCCGGTCGCCGACGCCTGCCTGTACCTGCTGTCACCGTTCGCGCGGGCGATCACGGGCGAGATCCTGCACGTCGACGGCGGCTACCACGCGGTCGGCGCGCCGCCGGCGGAGGCCGTCGCTCAGGAGGCGGGTGCCGACGCGACCGGCGGCAGCACGCCGGCCTCCTCGGACGCCAAGGCCACCGAGGCCGCGACGTCGTCGGGCCGCGAGTAGACCCCGCGCCACCACAGCTCGGCAAGGACGCGGATCGACTCGCTCGCGTCGCCGTGGCCGAGCACGAGCTCGCGCACGATGTGGTGCTCGACCATCGCCAGCAGCGCCTGCGAGGAGATCCGCGGCGAGATGTCCGCGGGCGCGATGCCATGCTCCTGGTCGCGCGCGATGCGCGCCTCGGCGCGCTGCGCGAAGCGCTTGATGTACGGCGCCCACTCGTCGGGCAGGTGCTCGCCGCGGGCGCCCGAGAGCTGGGCGGCGAGCAGCAGCACGCGGGCGTGGCGGTTGACCATCGCGACGACGCGCGACAGCCCGGCGCGCAGCTCGCGGCGCGGGTCGCCGTCGCCGTCGAGGTACGGCGACGCGGCGACGTACATCTCGCTGAACGCGTGCTGGATGAGCCGGTCGACGACCGCGCGCTTGTTCGGGAAGTAGAAGTAGACCGCCGTCCGGCTGACGAAGGCCTTGCGCGCGATCGCGTCCATGGTCAGGGCGTCGAAGCCCTTCTCGGCCAGCGCCTCGCGCGCGGCCTCGAGGATCGCCTCCTCGGTCGCGTTGCGTGTCCTGACCGCCTTCGATGGTGGGGCGGCCGCGGATGTCACCGACCGGCCTCCAGCGCGAAGGCGATCCGGTCGCGGGTCTCGGACGGCTCGATGATCTCGTCGACGAAGCCGGCCGACGCGGCGACCTGCACCGGGAGGTGCTCGGCGGCGTAGGTCTCGGCCAGCGCAGCCGGATCGGCGCCCGCCGCGATCTCGCGGCGGTTCATGATCTCCACGGCCTGGGGCGCGCCCATCACGCCGATCCTGGCGTTGGGCCAGGCGAGCGTGAGGTCGGCACCGAGATCGCGAGAGTTCATGACGATGTGTGCTCCACCATACGCCTGACGTAGGGTGACCGTTACGCGCGGGGTGGTCGCGACGCTGAACGCGCGCAGCAGCGAGGCGCCGTGGCGGATGACGCCGGCCTGCTCCTGGCTGACGCCCGGCAGGAAGCCCGGCGTGTCGACGAGCACGACGAGCGGGACGCCGAAGCGGTCGCACAGGTCGACGAACCAGGCGCCCTTCTGGGCGGCCTCGGCGTCGAGCGTGCCGCCGAGGTGGCGCGGCTGGTTGGCGATCACGCCGACCGGCGCGCCCTCGATGCGGGCGAGCCCGACGACGAGGTTGCGCGCCCAGCGCGGGCCGAGCTCGAGCAGCGCGCCGCCGTCGACGACGCGGGCGGCGACGTCGCGCACGTCGTAGACCTGGCGGTCGCGCTCGGGCAGGACGTCGGCCGGGCTGCCGGGCGCCGGGTCCTCCGGCGGGTGCAGCGGCAGCGGGCCGCCCTTCTTGGAGGGCAGGTGCGACAGCGCGGTGCGGACCAGCTCGGCGGCGTGCACGTCGCCGTCGGCGACGAGATGGGCGACGCCGTTCTTGGAGTGGACCTTCGCGCCGCCGAGGTCGAGCGCGGTGACGCGCTCGCGGGTCACCTTCTCGACGACCGCCGGCCCGGTCAGGAACATGCGCGCCTCGGGCCCGGCCATGACGGTCAGGTCGCCGAGCGCCGGCGAGTACGCCGCGCCGCCGGCGCACGGGCCGCCGATCACGCTGATCTGCGGGACCGTGGCGATCGACTGGGCGCGGAAGATCCGCGAGTAGGCGTGCAGCGCGCCGACGCCCTCCTGCAGGCGGGCGCCGCCCGAGTGCGGGAAGCCCACGACGGGGACGCCGAGCGCGGACGCGCGGTCGATCGTGCGGGCGATCGTCTCGCCGCCGGCCTGGCCGAGCGAGCCGCCCTTGAAGCTGCCGTCCTGCGCCCACGCGCACACGACGCGCCCGTTGACCCGGCCGCTGCCCGAAAGCACGCCGTCGCCGACCGCGGTGCGGACGGGCTTGAACGTGCCGGGGTCGAACAGCAGCTCGAGGCGGGCGCGCGCGACGGCGGCCTGCGGGCCACCTTCGCGGACGACGTCGAACACAGCGCTCATGCGGTTCCTTCGGGAGTCGAGAGAGGTGATCGGGAGGTCATGCCTTGGCGATCGCCAGGCAGGCGTTCTGGCCGCCGAAGCCGAACGAGTTGGACAGGGCCATCTCCAGGCCGGGGGCCTCGCGCGGGCCCTCGGGGACGTAGTCCAGATCGCAGTCGGGATCCGGCTCCTGGTAGTTCAGGGTGGGCGGGAGCACGCCGCGGCGGATCGACTCGATGCACACGAGCGCCTCGACGGCGCCGGCCGCGCCGAGCAGGTGCCCGATGGCCGACTTCGTGGAGGAGACCGGCGGCGGGGTGTTCGATCCGTTGAACACCGACTTGATCGCCTGGGTCTCGATGCGGTCGTTGTACGGCGTGCCCGTGCCGTGGGCGTTGACGTAGCCGACGTCGCTCGGGCCGATGTCGGCGTCGGCCAGCGTGCCGTGCATCGCCTTGCGGGCGCCCGTGCCCTCGGGGTCGGGCTGGGTGATGTGGAACGCGTCGTTGGAGGCCGCGTAGCCGGCGATCCGGCCGTAGATGGTCGCGCCGCGGGCGCGTGCGTGGTCGGCGCGCTCGAGCACGAGCACGGCCGCGCCCTCGCCCATCACGAAGCCGTCGCGGCGGGCGTCGAACGGACGCGACACGCCCTCCCTGGAAAGCGCGCCCATGCGCCGGAAGGCGGCCAGGCAGACGCCGGTGAGCGCCGCCTCGGTGCCGCCGGCGAGGACCGCGTCGGCCTCGCCGCGGGCGATCATCCGCATCGCCTCGCCGATCGCGTGGCCGCCCGTCGCGCACGCCGACGAGACCGAGAAGCCCGGCCCGTTGGCGCCGACGCGCATGGCGATCGTGCCGGCGGCGGCGTTGGGCATCATCATCGGGACGAAGTGCGGCGAGACCGCGCGCTCGCCACCCTCGAAGAAGTTGCGGCACTCGCGCTCGAGGGTGAGCAGCCCGCCGACGCCCGTGCCGACGATCACGCCGAGCCGATCGGGCTCGATCCCGTCGGGCAGCCCGGCCTCGGCGGCCGCCTGGTCGGCGGCGCCGACCGCGAGGTGCGTGTAGCGGTCCGAGCGCCGGACCTCCTTGGCCGACATCTTGGCCTCGGGGTCGAAGTCGGCGCAGGCGCCGACGCCGTCGGCGATGCCCGAGCGCTTGGCGAGCAGGGACTCGAAGAACTCGTCCGGGCTCTCGCCGATGGAGGAGACGATCCCCCGCCCGGTGACGACGATCTCCGGAGCGGAGCTCACGCCGACACACCCTCCTTCTCCCGCACGAGCTCCTGCACCGTGGTGACGGCGTCGCCGACCGTCGCGATCGACTTCAGCCGTCCGTCGGCGATCTGGATCTCGTAGCGGTCCTCGAGCGCCTTGACGACCTCGACGAGGTCGAGCGAGTCGACGTCGAGGTCGTTCCACGTGCTCTCGGGGGCGGCGGTCTCGGCGCCGGGCACCTTGATCGCCTGCAGCTCCTCGCGAATGCCGCCGAGGACTTCCTGGTCGTTGGGGACGTTGGCCATGTCGGGTTCCTCCTGGTTTGTCGTTTGATCAGGCGCCGAGCCCGCCGTCGACGGCGAGCGTGGCGCCGTTCACGTAGGCCGCGTCCTCGGAGACGAGGTAGGCGACGGCTCCGGCGACCTCTTCGGGTCGCCCTACGCGTCCGGCGGGGACGGCCTGCTTGAGGTCGCCCGCGACGTCTGTGGTCATGTCGGTGTCGATGACGCCGGGCGTCACCGCGTTGCAGGTGATGCCCTTGCGCCCCATCTCGCGGGCCAGCGTGCGCGTGAAGCCGAGCAGGCCGGCCTTGGCGGCCGCGTAGTTGGCCTGGCCCGGGTTGCCGCGCTCGGCGACGACCGACGAGACGTTGACGATGCGGCCCCAGCGCGCCTTGAGCATGTCGTCGAGCGCGGGGCGGGTGCAGTGGAAGGCGCCGTTGAGGTTGACGTCGACGACCTTCTCCCAGTCGTCGGCGCTCATCCGGATGGCGAGCCCGTCCTCGCGGATGCCCGCGTTGTTGACGAGCACGAGCACGGGGCCGAAGCGCTCGCGCACCTGCGCGTAGGCGGCCTGGACCTGCTCGGAGTCGGCGACGTCGGCCTGCACGTCGGCGCCGTTGCGCGACAGCGTGGCGACCTTCCAGCCGTCCTCGCGGAGGCGGTCGGCGATCGCCGCGCCGATGCCGCGCGAACCGCCGGTGACGAGGGCGCAACCGTCATGCTCGGCCATGTGCGCCCTCCTTCCACGAGGTGACGCCCGCGCCCCACACGAAGCCGGCGCCGAAGGCGGCCAGGGCGACGATGTGTCCGGCCTCGAGGCGGCCCTCGCGCTCGGCCTGGGCGAGGGCGAGCGGGATCGAGGCCGACGAGGTGTTGGCCATCCGGTCGACGTTCACGTACATGCGCTCGGGCGCGAGGCCGAGCTCGGCGGCGGCCGCGTCGAGGATCCGCGAGTTGGCCTGGTGGGCGACGAAGAGGTCGACGTCCTCGACGCCGAGCCCGGCGCGCTCGAGCGCGAGCTGGGTCGAGGCGACCATCTCGCGCACGGCGTGGCGGTAGACCTCGCGGCCCTCCATCTTGAGGACGGGGAACGGGCCCTCGGCGTAGAGCATGTCGGCGCACTCGCCGTTGGCGCGCAGGACGAAGCCGCCGAGGCCGATCTCGATGTCCTCGGAGCCCCCGACGACGACCGCGCCGGCGCCGTCGCCGAAGAGCACGGCGGTGCTGCGCTCCTCGTGCTCGGTGATGCGCGACAGCGCCTCGGCGCCGCAGACGAGGACCGTTCGCGCGCGGCCGGACTCGACGAGCGCGGCGGCCTGGTCGAGCGCGTAGACGAAGCCCGCGCAGGCGGCGTTGATGTCGACCGCGCCGGCGTCGGCGGCGCCGATGGCGCGCGCGACCTCCGGGGCGAGCCCGGGCGTGAGGCGGTCGGGGGTGATGGTCGAGACGATCACCTGGTCGACCTGCGGGCCGGTCGTGCCGGCGTCCTCGAGCGCGCTCAGGCAGGCGTCGGTGGCGAGCTCGGCGAGCTGCTGGCCGTCGGCCATGATCCGGCGCTCGCGGATGCCGGTGCGGCGCACGATCCACTCGTCGCTCGTGTCGAGGCGCTCGACGAGCTCGGCGTTGGTGACGACGCGCTCGGGGATCGAGGCGCCGACGCCGAAGATGCCGGCGGCCATGCCGCGGCGAGGCGCGCCGCCGTGGCGCAGGGCCGTCGCCGTCTGTCCGTTGGTTCGCGATCCGGCGGCCATCACGCGGCCGCCAGGGTGCGCTTGACGAGACCGGTGAGGACGGCGCCCGGGCCGAGCTCGACGAAGCGCTCGACGCCCGCGGCGCGCAGGGCGAGCAGCGTCTCGCGCCAGCGCACCGGGCGCAGCAGGTTGGCGGCGAGCTCCTCGCGCACGTCGGTGAAGGGCGCGGCGGTCGAGTTCGAGAAGACGGGGATGTCGGGCTCGGCGACGGGCGTGTCGGCGAGGGCGGCGCGCAGGCGCTCGGCGGCGGGCTCCATGAGCGGCGAGTGGAAGGCGCCGGTGACGTCGAGGCGCCGGGCGCGGGCGCCGGTCTCCTCGCGCGCGACGGCCTCGGCCGCGTCGAGCGCGTCGAGCGGGCCGGACAGCACGAGCTGGCCGGGCGCGTTGTCGTTGGCCACGACGAGCCCGAGACGGTCGGCGAGCGCGCGCACGTCGCGGGATTCGCCGCCGAGCAGGGCGATCATGCTGCCGGGGTTCTGCTCGCCGGCGTCGGCCATCGCGGCCGCGCGCTCGTCGACGAGCGGCAGGGCGTCCTCGAAGGCCAGCGCGCCGGCGGCGACGAGCGCCGCGTACTCGCCGAGCGAGTGCCCGGCGGCGGCGATCGCCTGCTCGGCCTCCTCCGGCGACTCGGTGCGCCACGTGTCCCAGGCGGCGACGGAGCACAGGAAGAGCGCCGGCTGCTGGTAGCGCGTGCCCTCCACGATGCGCTCGAACGGGTCGTAGCCGAGCAGCTCGAGACCTCGCTCGAGCAGCGGATGGTCGCGGTACGGATCTTCCATCCCCTCCGCATGGCTGCCTTGGCCAGGGAAGAGGAGAGCGATCGAGGGGGGCATCAGGTTGATTGCACCCCACGAAGGCGGTCAGGTTTCGGCGGTTCGACACCGCGAGGCGAATGTGTCGAACGCGTCAGCGAGCGCAGGAGGGGCTGCGCCCGGGCCGGTAAGCCTCGGGCAGAAACCCTGCAAATTCTCGTGCTTTCGCGGGATGCGGCGCGTCATTGCATAAGTTCCCATTGCAGTTCGGCGCACGGCCCCGTCCCTCCGCGTGCCGCAGGCTTTCCCCACCTGCGACGCCAAAATTGACCTCTCACCAACGCAGCCCGCTCCTCGCGGAGCGTCCGTCTGAGCCCGCCCCGGGCAGGATGTCCTCCGGGCCTTCCTCCACCCGACGCCCGGATCGCGGGTTCATCCCGCCGTGGCGCGCCCTCGCCGGCGCGCCGGGACACCATCCGCGCGCCACTCGGGCGAGCCGACGCCGCCGCTGTCGCCGCGGCGCTGGGCATCGTCGTCCAGCTGATCTTCGGCGCCGTCCTGCGGCCCGAGGCGATCCTGACGCATCCCGCCGCCGTCGTGCGTCCGGCGCCTTCGGCCTGTACAGCCGCGCGGGTCGCGGGCTGGGCTGGAGCACGCTCAACGACGTCCCGGGCCAGATCCAGGTGGCGACGGCGCTGGTGTTGCTGGCGTCGCTCGTCGGCGGGCGGATCGTGGAGCCCGCCTGGACGGCGGGCACGTCGCTGTCTTCTGGCTCGCGCTCGTCGTCGCGCTGCCGCTGTTCCGCGGTATCGCGCGTGCGCTGCTGTCGGCACATCGCGCCTGAGCGCTACCTGGTGATCGGCGACCTCGAGCGGGCCACCCGGGTCCGGCGCACGATCGATGGGTTGACCGGCCGCCGTGGCGGCGTCCAGGGGTGGGTCACGCCCGAGCAGCTCAGCGATCCCGAGGCGCTCGGCTCCCTCAGCGAGCTCCTCGTGGACCACCGGATCGAGCACGTCGTCCTCGCGCCGACCGTGATCGACGACGCCGAGGTCGTCACCCTGCTGCGTTCGCTCGACGAGCTCGACGTGCAGGTCACGCTCATTCCGCGACTGCTCGAGCTGGCCAGTGCGACGCTCGACGTCCGACGTCCTCGGCGCGGGGTCGGCGCTCGAGGTTCGGCGCCTGGGGCTGACGCGGCACCCAGCGGTGGTCAAGCGGGCGTTCGACGTCTGGTCGCCGCCGCGCTGCTGACGCTCGGCGCGCTGATCCTGCTCGGGATCGCCCTCGCCGTCCGGCTCACGAGCCGCGGCCCGGTGCTGTTCCGCCAGGAGCGGGTCGGGCGGGCGGGCTGCTCGTTCTCGATGTTGAAGTTCCGCACGATGGTGCGTCGACGCCGACGCCCGCAAGGCCGAGCTCCGCGGCCACAACCAGGCCGAGGGGCTGTTCAAGATCGCAGGATGACCCTCGCGTCACGCGCGTCGGGCGCGTTCTCGCGCAGCGTCGCTCGACGAGCTGCCGCAGCTCCTCAACGTGCTGCGCGGCGAGATGAGCCTGGTCGGGCCGCGCCCGCTCGTGCCCGAGGAGGACCGGACGATCGCCGGCTGGTACCGGCGGCGGCTGAGCGTCCTGCCGGGCATGACAGGGATCTGGCAGGTCATGGGCTCGGCGCGCATCCCGCTGCCCGAGATGCTCGAGCTGGACAACCTCTACGTCGTGAGCTGGTCGCCGTGGCTGGACCTCAAGGTCCTGCTGCGCACGGCCGGGTTCGTGCTCGCGCGGAGGGGGATGTGATGAGCGACGAGCGCGTCGGGCTCGCGCACGATTACCTCCTCGTGATGCGGGGGGCAGAACGGACCTTCGCCGCGATCGCCGACATCTGGCCGGCGGCCCCGGTCCACACCCTGCTCTACGACGAGGAGGGCACGCGCGGGCGGTTCTCCGGGCGCGACGTCCGCCCGTCGGCGCTGCAGCGGTTTGGCATCGGCCAGTCGCAGTTCCGCCGTCTGCTGCCGGTCTACCCGTCGGTCGTGCAGACGCTGAATGTCGGTGAGCACGATGTCGTCGTGTCGAGCAGCAGCGCCTTCGCTCACGGGGTCCGACCCAGACCGGGCGCAATCCACGTCTGCTACTGCCACTCTCCGTTCCGCTACGCGTGGCACGATCGCGACCGGGGCCTGGCAGAGATGCCTCGTGTCCTGCGGCCGGCGCTCGACGCGTCGCTGCGCCGTCACCGGCGCTTCGATCGGAGGGCGAACGAGTCGATCACCGCGCTGGTCGCCAACTCGGAGATCACGCGCGAGCGGATCCGGCGGTTCTGGAAGCGCGACGCGGAGGTCATCCATCCGCCCGTGGACGTCGAGCGTTTTGGCGTCGGCCTCCCGCAGGACTACCTGCTGTTCGTCGGCGAGCTCGTCAGCCACAAGCGGGCCGACGTCGCGCTCGAGGCGGCGCGGCGCGCCGGCCGGCGACTGCGCGTCGTAGGGTCCGGCCCGGAGATGGAGGACCTGCGCGCGCGCTACGGGAACATGGCCGACTTCGTGGGCCGGGTGGACGACGCAGCCCTGACCGAGCTGTACGCGGGCGCCGAGGCCGTGATCGTTCCGAACATCGAGGAGTTCGGGATTGCAGCGGTCGAGGCCCAGGCCGCCGGGCGCCCGGTGATCGCCGCGAACGCGGGCGGCGCGCGCGAGACGGTCGTGCACGGCCGCACCGGCTGGCTCGTGCCGCCAGGCGACATCGACGCCATGGCCCGCGTCATGCGCAAGGGCGTCGATGCCGGGCTTGTGCCACCCGAGGAGATCCGCGCCCACGCGATGCGTTTCTCGACGTATGAGTTCCAGCGGCGCATGCGCACGGCCGTCGACCGGGTGATCGCTGAGCGGGAGGCCGCCGCTCGCCCCCGGTTCTCCGTCCGGCGCGCGACATCGCCGCCGCCGGTCAGACTGCCGTAGTGGCCCGCCGTCTGCGCGACCTCTTCGCCGCACTCGTTCTCGTGGGCGTTCTCGTCGTGCTCGTGGTCGTGCTGCAGCGCGGGCTCTCGGACGAGCCAGCGAGCCCGCCGTCCGAGATCCCGGCCGGCGCGGTGCCGGCGCGCCGCTCGGCCGCAGGGTTCCTGGACTCGGTCGGCGTGAACGTCCACGTGACGTACACGGACACGTCCTACGGGCGCTTCGACGTATGGTCGCAGCGGCTGCGCGACCTCGGCGTGCGGCACGTGCGCGACGGCCTCGAGCCCACCAATCCCGTATCGACCGACCGGCTGCGGCGCCTGGGCCACTCCGGATTCCGGCTCACGCTGATCAGCTCGCTGGTCCGCTCGCCCGAGAGCCAGGTCGCGTACGCCGTCGGCAGCTTCGGGCGGGCCGTCGAGGCGATCGAGGGCCCGAACGAGGTCGATGTTTCGGGCGTGAGCGACTGGCCGTCGCGGATGCGGAGCTTCATGCCCGCGCTCAAGGCCGCCGTGCGGCGACGCAGCGACGTGCGGCCGACGCTGCTCGGCCCCACCTTCATCAACCAGGTCGCGGGATGGGAGGAGGTCGCGGGCAAGGAGGCACGGTGGGATGTGGACAACCTGCATCCGTATCCGGGCGGCCGCGAGCCCTCCGCCGGCCTCCTCGACGAGGAGCTCGCGATCCCGCGGCGCTTCGGGTCCGAGCGGCCGGTGCAGGCGACGGAGACCGGTTACCACAACGCCACACGCGACACCGGCGATCACGCCCCCGTCTCCGACGCCGCGGCCGCGACCTACGTGCCGCGGCTCGTGCTGTCGAACTTCGCGGCCGGGATCGAGAGGTCCTTCCTGTACGAGCTGGCCGACCTGCGGCCCGATCCCCAGCGCACGCACCGCGACGCCAACTTCGGGCTTCTGCGGGCGGACCTCACGCCCAAGCCGGCTTTCTCGGCGCTGCGCAACCTCCTTCGTGTCGTACGCGACGCCGCGGATGCCAAGGGCAGCCCACCCGAGGTGCGCGTCGAGGCGCCGCGCGACGTGCGCTCGGTGCTCCTCGAGCACGCCGGCGGCCGCGCGGTCCTCGCGCTGTGGCGCGAGGAGCCGGTGTGGGACCTCGAGTCCCGCCGCAACGAGAAGGTCGCGCCCGTTCGGGCGAGCGTGGAGTTCCGCGGTCGCGCCCGGGACATCTCGGTTCACCGCCCAAGCCGTGGCGCCCGCGCGCTCGAGGGCCGCTCGGAGGCGTCGACCGTGCGGATGCCTGTGTCGGCCGACGTGGTGCTCGTGAGCTTCGGCTGAGCTCGTCGGACCGGCGCATCCTGCTCGTCTCCCACACCGCCCGCATCAGCGGCGCGGAGCGTTCGCTCTTGGACTTGCTGCGCGGCTTTCCGGTCGGTGTCAGGCCACGGTCGCCTGCCCGCCGGGCCCGTTGGCACGTGAGGTTGGTGCGCTCGGTGCGCCGGCTATCCGGCTGCGCGGGACGGACGCCGGGCTGAAGCTCCATCCCTCCCGAACGCCGCGGGCCCTGGCGCGGCTCGCCGCCGACGGGATCTCCGTGTTGCGGGCGGCGCGCGCTCGTGGTGCCGACGTCGTGCACGCGAACTCGACGCGCGCGGCGCTGTCGTGCGGCCTGGCGCGCCGGCTTGGCGGCCCGGCGCTTGCGGTCCACGTCCACGATGTCCTCGGCGACGACCGGGTGTCTCGGCTGGTGGCGGGCGTGATCGGCAGTTCGGCCGACGTCGTGCTGGCGAACTCTGCGTACGTGCGGGGCACCGTCGAGCGGGAGGGAGGACCGCCCGTGGTCGTCGTGGAGAACCCTGTGGACCTCGCTCGCTTCGATCCGGCGCGGGCCGACGGAGCACGGGTCCGGCGCGATCTGGGGATCGCGACCGGAACGCCTGTGCTGGCTCTGGTCGGCCAGATCACGCCGTGGAAGGGCCAGGACACGGCGATCCGCGCGCTGGCCGCGCTCCCGGAGCGGCACCGCACCACGCAACTGCTCATCGTCGGCGAGCCTGTCTTCGCGGGAGACGGCACCCGGTTCGACAACGTCCGCTTCCGAGACGAGCTCGCCGGACTGGCCCGGGAGCTTGGGGTCGCGGATCGTGTGGCGTTCCTCGGGGCGCGCGGCGACGTGGCCGATGTACTCGCTTCTGCCGACGTGGCGCTCGTGCCGTCCTGGGAGGAGCCGTTCGGGCGCGTGGTCATCGAGGCGATGGCGCTCGGGGTGCCGGTGGTGGCCACCGACCGAGGCGGTCCGCCCGAGATCCTCGCGAGCGGCGGCGGCGTGCTCGCCTCTCCGCGAGACGCCCGGGCATGGGCTGACGCGGTCACGCGCCTGCTCGACGACGCCACGCTTCGCGCGCGGCTCGGCGCGGAGGGCCGGCGTGAGGCGCGCGCGCGATACGGGCTCGAGCGGTTCGTCGCCCGTGTGCTCGAGGGCTACGATGTCGCGTGGGCGGAGCGGGTCAGGCGGCGCGCGAGGGCGCCGACGGCACCCGGCGGCTGAGCTCGGCGCGAAGCGCCACGAGCCCGATGCCGACGGCGAGGCCGAAGAGGATCCCGAACAGCACATTCCGCCGGGTCTTCGGCTGCTGGGGTGTCCCGGAGCCGTGCGCGCCCTCGATCACGTCCGGGCTCCCGCTGCCGACCTCTTCGAGGACCTTCAGGGTCGTGAGCTGGTTGCGCACCGAGGCGCCCGTCTCCGACTGGCGCTGAGACCGGCTGAGCGTCTCGTAGCGGTCGAGCAGTGCGCGTCGCACCGCCTGGGCGCGCCTACGCTCGCGGTCCCGGTACCAACCTCGGAACGTCGTCACGTACGCGTCGGCCAAACGCCGCGCGGCGGTCGGCGTCTCGCCCCACGCAATCACTTGGATGACCTCGGTATCCCCGACGGGCGAGATGGAGACTCGCGACGCCACCTCGTCCGGGGAGAGCCGTAGCTCGGGCCGCTCACGCGCGACGTCGCGCGCCACCCGGAACGACGACATGATCTGTGCGTTCGTGGCGGTGAACGCCCTCACGTCGGTGGCGGTGCGGACGAAGGCCGAACCAAGGACCTGCAGCTCCGGCCGGGCCGAAGAGGAGAACGACACCTTCGCCCCCGCCTGATACCGGGTCGGCTGGGCGCGCGAGAAGAGCAGCGCCGCCACCCCCACGGCGGCAGCGATGACGGCGACGAGCAACAGCCGGACGAGGACACCAGTTGTGGTCACTCGCTCTGCTCCCCTCGTCGCGCGGCGACGCCGAGGACGTACCAGAAGATCATGCCGGGAAGGCCGTAGAGCAGGTCGCCGAAGAACATCCCGATGAACAGGTACGAGAGCAGGCCGATCACCGCCACGTCGACCGGCGCGCTTCCATGCCTCGCCAGGTTGCCGACGGCCCGGAGCATGGTGGCCGCCATCACGCCGAGCACAAGCAGGAACCCGAGCGGGCCCGCCTGGTAGACGAGGCTCAGGTAGCCGTTGTCCGTATTGCGCAGCGGGCTCGACGTGCTGAGCTTGCTCGCCTCGCCCGCCGATCCCAGCCCATGGCCGAGAGGCGTGGCGACCGCCTCGGGCACGTACTCGAGGGGAGTAGCGACGCGTGCCCGAGCCGAGATATCGCTGTTGAGGTTGCCCAGCGTGTCGGCGCGCCCGAGGATCGCCTCGCCCGTGCCGCCTTGTGCGCCGAACTGGGCGAGCGCGAGCACGAGCATCCCGCCGACCAGGAGCAGGCGCCCCGTCGCTCGTCCCCGGCTGGCGAGGGCCACGACGAGCGCGGCGATCACGACGCTGACCCACGCGCCCCGCACGAAGGTGAGCAGGAGGCCGAGGAGCACGAGCGCCAGCGCCAAGAGACGAAACGGCCCCAGCCGACGACCGGCGATGTAACAGATCGCCGTCAGCGCGAGCACCGCTGAGAACGTGCCGGGCGAGTTGAGCGTGCCCCAGACGCGGATCCTGCCCTCCTCGGGAGATCCGACTGAGTTCAGCGTGTCCTGGACGCTGAAGAGCCACGATGCGTCCCAGTCCGGCAGCGGTCCGAAGTATTGGTAGACGCTGTACAGCGCGACCGGCGGTACGGCGAGCATCAGCATGCGGCGCGCGGTCAACCCCTCGAGCTGGGGCGGCTCGCGGTACCCGATGACGAAGCAGCCGACCGCGACGACGTACGCCAGGAGCGCGAACGCCATCGACGAGGCCGAGCCAAGGCCCGACGGCACGCCGATCAGGTAGCCGCAGGTCGCGAGCAACACGACGGTCGTGGCGAAGCGCGACAGCTCCGCGCGAACGACCTCGACGCACACGATGAGCCCGGTGAGCAGGAACGGCGCGAGCGACAGCGGATCGCTCGCGCTCAGCGGCTCCACCATGCCGAGCATCCGGCGGATGAGCGGCACGAGCAGCCAGACGAGCCACATTGCCGAGAGTCCGGCCGTGCGGTTGGCCGCGTAGAGACCCGCCCCGAGTGTCACGAGCGCGACGGTGGCGCCGAGCTGCGGCGATTGCAGCGTCAGCCAGCCGGTGCCCACCACGGCGACACACACCAGGGCCCACCAGGCAGCCTCGCGCACCGCGAGATTGGTCGCGCGCAGCGCAGTCGCGTTGGGAGAGGTCGAGGTCACGTGAACCGGCGTGGACGGCCGCCGTCAGGCGGGCCTCAGTCGGCTGGGGATGGGCTCGGCGCGCCGTCGATCACGGACAGGTACTCGTCGACGATCCGCTCTGTACGGTAGCGATCAGCCCGGCGGCGGAGCCCCAGACGATCGGGGGGCAAGTCGAGCGTGGCGAGGATCGCATCGGCCAGGGCGGCGTCGTCCCCGACCGGCACGAGGCGGCCGTGACGGCCGTGCTCCAGGATCTCCGCCGGCCCGCTCTCACAGTCGGTTGAGACCACCGGCGTCCCGACCGCGAGCGCCTCGGCCACGACGTTGCCGAACCCTTCGTAGGCCGACGAGAGCGCGAAGACATCGGCGCGCGCCATGTAGCCCGCCGGGTTGTCGACCCACCCGGCCAGGTCGATGGCCTCCCTGGCATCGCATTCCTGGATGAGGCGCCGCAGGTGGATCTCTGTCTCCGGCTCCCGTGGATCGCCGGCGCCGAGGATCAGGAGGCGAGCCTCGCGCTGCCGGCGGATCCGCACAAAGGCGCGGACCAGGGTCGCGAAGTCCTTCTGGCGGACGAGCCGCCCGACGCCGAGGATGAGCGGCGCCGCGTCGTCGAAGAACCGATGCGCCACGGGCTCGCTTGCTCGACGCTCGAGATCGGCTGTGACGATCGGGTTGGGGATCACGGTGACGCGTCGACGATCGATGCGGGCGATCGTTGCGATGTCGTCGGCCACCCCCTGTGACACGGCGACGAGGGCATCCGTGCGCGGGTAGAGAGCGCGCACGATCGCCTGTCGCGCGAGCGCCACGCCCCGATCCGGTTTGTCCGCGAACTGGCGGGTGAGGTGCGTGTGCGTGGTCAGCACGACGCGTGTCGGCGCGCGCGAGAGCCGTTGGGCGACCGTCGAGGTGTTGACGATGTCGAGCGCCGCGATCACCGCGCGCGGGGCGACGGCCCGAAGGTATCGCGCCAGGCCGGCCGTCTTCGCGACCGCGACCGGGGAGCGCGCGCCGAGCGCGACAAGGCGGCAGCCAGGGGGGACCTGGCCCACGAGATCGCCGGTCGCTCGTGCGACGACGATGTCGGTCGCGATGCCACGTGCGACCAGGCCCTCGGCGAGGCGAAGCATTACGAGCTCCGCCCCTCCGCCGTCCAGCGAGGGCAGGAAGACTGCGACCTCGGGGCTCTGCTCTCGCGGCGACGCCATGGGCGGCGAGACTGTACCGTCGGCGATCCGTGAGCCCGGGAAGGACGCCGATCTCCGCCCTCATCCTCACGAAGGACGAGGAGCGGCACATCGAACGCTGCATCCGCTCGGTGAGCTTCGCCGACGAGGTCCTCGTCATCGACTCCGGCAGCGCGGACGCCACGCAGCAGATCGCCCGCCAGGCCGGCGCCCGAGTGATCGAGCAGGAGTGGCTGGGTTACTCGCGGCAGCGCAACGCGGGCGGCGGCGGCTGCATCCACGACTGGGTCCTGTGGATCGATGCCGACGAGGTCGTGAGCCACGAGCTCCATCGGTCGATCTCGGCGGTGCTCGAGGGCCCGATGGATCCTCGAGATGGGTACGTCGTCGAGCGCCGCAACGACTTTCTGGCCTGCTGCTGCCAACGAGGCGCGGCCGTCCAAGCGGCGGGGCTTCGTGCGCCTCTACCACCGGCACAACAGCCGGTACAACCCTGAGCAGCTGGTTCACGAGGAGGTCCAGGTCCCGGGCCGTCTACTGCCGCTCGAGGGCACGCTGCTCCACTGGCGAGGACAGAGCTTCATCTCCATCGCGCGGGTCTTCGTCCGCTATGCCGACATCGAGGCCGAGGCTCTGGACCGCCGCGGCGTGCAGCCAGGCTGGGCGCAATGGTCCGGACGCACGCTCGCCCGCTTCGCTTGGGTGTACGTGGTGAAGGGCCACTACCGCCTGGGCACGCGTGGGCTCATGTACGCGATCCTCAAGGCCAACAGCGAGTTCCTTCGTTACGCGCGCCTGTGGGAGCGCCAGCACCTCGACGGTCCCGTGCCGAACCCGCCGCCGGAGGAGCTTCGGTGATGTTCGTCGTGTCCCGGCGTGACGTCGACGCGGAGCGTAGGGCGGCCGCGCGTGGCAGTCGCACCGGTGATTGTCGACAACCCGTACCAGGAGCTGTTGCACGCCGAGCTGGCCAAGCACGGCGTGCGGTTCGAGATTCCGAGGCGCCTGTCGCTTCGATGGGCGTTGCGCTCCCCGCTCGACGTCCTGCACCTGCACTGGGTGGAGTACCTGACCGGGTCGCATCTCAGCGAGCGTCTCCATGGCGTGCGAACCCTCCTCCGGACGGCGAGGCTGCTTGCGGTGATCGCGCTGGTGAAGGCCAGGCGGGCCCGCCTGGTCTGGAGCGTCCACAACTTGCAGCCCCACGACGCTCGCCACCCACGGTTCGACCTTGCGGTGTCGCGTTGCGTTGCGCGGATGGCCGACCACGTGATCGCTCATTCGGAGCACGCGGCAGAGCTGGTGCGCGCGGAGTACCGCGTGGACGACGTGACCGTGGCCTACCACGGGACACTCGAAGGACAGTTCTCCGCGGCCTCGGTGGACCGCAACACGGTACGACGACGCCTCGGTGTGCCCGAGACGGCGCATGTCTTCCTCACGTTCGGCTTGATCCGCGCCTACAAGCAGGTCCCCGAGCTGATCCAGGCATTTGGCCAGCTGCCTGACCCCGATCTTCGACTGATCGTCGCCGGCCGACCCCTTCCCCCGGCAGTGGGCGAGGCTGTTCGCGCTCGGCGGCGGGCGACGGCGGGTGATCCTGCGGCTCGATCACGTGCCCGACGAGGAGGTCAGCGAGCCCTGCACCTCGCGGCCGACGCCGCCGTGCTCCCGTACCGGGACGTGTTCTCGAGTAGCGCGTTACTGCTGGCGCTCTCGCTGGGTGTGCCGGTGGTGGCTCCTGCGGACACGACCGCGGATGAGATGGCCCCGCCTCCAGCAGTCGTCCCGTACCGCGACGGAGGCCTCCCGGCTGCTCTCGCGAAGACGCGGCAGGAGGACCAGGCGGTCGCTGGAGCCGCCGCGCTGAGCGCCGCCCGTCGCTACCCGTGGTCGGATACGGCCGCGCGTGTGCTCGGGTGCTATCGGTGACCCGCACGCCAGCGACTCGCCCCCGCGTCGCGGTGGTGATCCCGACGCGGGATCGGCCGCAGTTCCTGGAGCGATGCCTGGCCGGCCTTGCTGCGGCCCACGAGACCACGGAGTTCACGGCTTGGGTGTGCGACTCGAGCCGTTCCGACCGCCGTGCCGACATCGAGGCGATCTGCACGCGCTATCAGTGGGTGAAGCTGCGGTTCCATGATGGACGGACCATCTCGGCGGCCCGCAACTTCTGCGTCCAGGTGGCACAGGCCGAGTTGCTCGTCAGCATCGACGACGACGTCGAGATCGAGCCGGCCGCAGTCCGCGCGCTGGTCGACACCTATGACCGGGGTTCGGGCCCTCGCATCGTCGCGGGGGCAATCGTGTGGGGTGATGCCGCCCACCCGTCGGGACCGATGGTCCTCCGTCGCATCGGTTACGGTCGCCCGGCTCGCCAGGGGGAAGAGCCCGACTTCGTCAACTCCTCCTTCTTCCTCTACCCGCGTGCCTTCGGGGAGCGGTGGCCATGGAACGAGCGGATGCGACGCGGCTCGGACGTGTTGATGGGCGCGGTGTGGCGACGTGCCGGCGTAAAGATGATGTGGTCACCCGATGCACGAGCTGTCCACGAGGACCGCGACATGCTCACGGCCGAGTTGCACGACGACTATGTCTACGCGCTTCTGGCTCACGTCCTCATCTCCGAGCGACGCCTCGACCGACTGGCGCTCCTCGAGACGCTTACGCTCGCCGCCGGGTTGAAGGGGTACGCCAAGACGCGGCGGACGCTCGAGGAGTATTTCCGAGCCTGGATCCGCGGCCATCGCGCGTTCATCCGCGACTACCGGTTCCTCCAAGAGCTCGCGGCACGCCCCGCGCCCGACCGGCCGGACACGGTCCGCGCATGATGAGAGCCGGCGAGAGATCCCCGGCCATGACGGTGATCGTGTGCTCGCGCAACCGGTCACGGCAGCTCGCGGCCGCGCTGCCCTCGATCCGAGCGGCGCTTGCCCCGGACGACACGGTCGTGGTCGTCGATTCGGCGACCGACGGACCGTCCACCGCCGACGTCGCGGCGGCGGCCGGCGTCCCCTGTCTTCGCGTCGATCGCCCCGGCCTGTCGCGAGCGCGCAACGCCGGTCTTCGCCACAGCGGAACAGACCTGGTCGCATTCACCGACGACGACTGCATCCCGGACCCGGCCTGGCTGCAGCGGCTCCGGCATCGCTTCGACGATCCGGCGCTCGCCTTCGTAACCGGGCGTGTGACCGCCGGGGATGGCGCCGAGCACGGCAGTTCGGTGCTCGCGGACCAGCGGCCGGCTCGGTTCGAAGGGGTTCGCGACCCGCAGGGGATCGGCCATGGAGCGAACATGGCCGTGCGTCGTGACGCCGTCCTCGCGATCGGCGGCTTCGACGAGCGACTGGGTGCGGGTGCGACGTTCCGCTCGGGCGAGGACGCGGACATCTTCTGGCGCCTTCTGGCCGCCGGGCATCGCGGCGCCTACGAGCCCCGTGCGCTCGTCACACACGACCAATGGCGCGATATCAGGGACGAGCTCGAGCTCCGCTACTCGTACGGCTTGGGGAGCGGCGCGCTTCGCGTGAAGATGGTCAGAGCGCTCGGACGTGACGGCGTCGCGATGTTCGTCAGGGCCTTCTGGATACACGGGATTCGGCTCACGTTGGCCGCGCTCAGGCGAGGGAGCCTCGTCGGCACGGCTCGCGGCGCCACCTGGTCCGCGGGCATGCTGCTCGGAGCTATAGATTCGCGGTCGCCGATGCGAGAGCAGGCCGGCCTGAGCGCTGACGTCACCCGGACCGCGCCCACGACTGCGCCGCGACAGCTCTGCTCGCGAGCTTCGGCGGCGCGTCGTGGCGACCATGTCGGGGGTCTCGGGGGTCGTGGCGCCCGCTGCGTACTCGCCGACTTCCCGCGACACCTCAACGTCGGAGACCAGGCGATCTGGCTCGGGGAGCGTGCGGCGCTTTCCGCCCTGGACGTCCAGGTGACTGGAGCATGCGATCGCGCCTCGTACCGTCCCGGCGACCTCGAAGGCTGGCTCGGCGACGGCACGTGTGCATCCACGGCGGCGGAAACTTCGGCGATCTCTATGCCAGCCACCACGAGCTCCGGCTGCGCCTTCTGCACGACTTCCGCGGCCGCCGGATCATCCAGTTCGCGCAGTCGATCCACTTCGACGACCGCGCGATCTCAGGCGACCCAGCGTGCGGTGGCTGATCATGGCGACGTGGTGCTCGTCGTACGCGACGAGCACAGCCGGGCGCAGGCCGAGACGTTCGATGCCGGTCGTGCTCGCCCCGGACTCGGCCTTCGCGCTCGGTCCGCTGGCGCGCCCTCGCCGTCCAGACCGGCCCTTGGCCCGCCAGGCCAGGACCGACCGCGAGCGGGCCGTGGAGGACCATGGACGCGAGAGCTTCGACTGGCTCGCGGCGCCTTCGCGCCCCGGCGAGCGGATCGCGCTGCTGATACGCGGGGCACGACTTGCGGTCGCGACTGGCGCGCTCGCGGACGGCCGCCGCGGGCTGCCCCCGACCGCCCGAGCCGTGCTGCGCAGCTACGACTCATACGCGGCGTGGAGCGTCAGCCGCGGCGCAGGGCTCCTCGCCGCGGGGGAGATCGTCATCACAGACCGCCTCCACGGCCACATCCTGTGCGTGCTGATGGGCATTCCGCACGTCGTCCTTCCCGACCGCCACGGGAAGATCCGGCACTTCTGGGAAACGTGGACGTCGCGGTCCTCCGTCGCGCACTGGGCCAACGACCTCGAGACCGCGCAGCGGATCGCCAACGGCCTGCACGCCGCCGATGCCCCGAGCCCGAGGGGCTGAGCTCAGCGACCGGGCAACGCCCGCGCCCCAACGCGCAGCAACGAGCGGACGTCCTCGCGCCGGGTCGCGAGGACGACGGCGGCATAGACGCCCGCGCCGGCCACGGCAGATACCGCGAGCGCGACGCCGACGGGCGAGACCGCTGTGGCCACGAGCCATGCCACGCCGCCGCCCGCCGTGGCGCCGAGCGCCGGCATGCTGAGGATCCGCGCGGCGGCGACGTGCACGTGTGGCCGGACGGCGTGCGTCAGTGCGACGACCGTTACCGTCGCACCGACGATCATCCCCACCCCGCCGGCGGTCGAGCCCATCACCGGCGCCAGCGCCGCCGTCGCGCCGAGCCAGCCGATGGTCTGCCCGATGGCCGAGTTCAAGACGGACCGGGCCTGCCCATGGGCGTACAGGTACCCCGCGAACGTCGTGGAGATCGGCCCCCAGATCATCAGCGCCGCAGCGCCGAGTGGCAGCACGTCGATCGCCTCGGACCAGTTCGTCCCGAAGACGGCCGGGACGAGCGCGGGCGCTGTACCCCCGAGCAGCACGACGAGCACTCCGACGGCGATCGACGTCAGGCGCAGCATTCGGTCGAGGACCGCGTCGGCTTCGCCTGCGGCTTTCAGACGCGACATCGCGCTGAACGAGACGCGCCAGATCGCCTGCAGCAGAAGCATGATCGCCTGGAAGAGGCGCGCCGCGAGGGACCAGATGCCGACTGCCGAGAGGCCCGCCGTGAGCGCGAGGACGATGTTGATGCCGTAGTCCCGAAGCGCCGCGACGACCGAGACCGCCTGATAGCTGACGCCGAAGCGGTAGATCGGACGGATCCGGTCGAGCGAGAGGCTCGGGCGCACGAGGCCCACCGGCCCGCGCTTGATGACGATCGCCGAGCCGACCGCTCCCTGCACCACGGTCGCTGCGGCCACGCCCCGCACCCCAAGCCCTGCGAGCACCAGGGCGATGGCCAGCACGTTGTAGACCGCGGTCTCGGCGACCTCGGCCCGGGTCAGGTCGCCGAAGCGCATCTCCCGCTCGAGCATGATCTGGTTGGGCGTGCGCAGGATCACCAACGGGATGGAGAGCGCCATGACCGACCCCACGCCTGCGGCTCCGCCGACGGCCGTCCCGACGATCACGGCGCCGAGCGCGAGCGGCACGGTGATCACAAGCTGGAATCCGAGCACCGACGCCAGGTCCGCCCGCTCCGGTGGTACCTCGCGGCGGATCAACTCGGCGCCGAGCCCGCCCGACGACAGCGCGTGACCGAAGACGACGAGCGTGAAGCCAAGCGCCAGAAGCCCGAAATCCTCGGGCGGCAACAGCCGCGCCAGCACGATCGTCCCCAGGAGCCCCAGGGCACGGACCGCGAAATTCCTGGCGGTAACGGCAACGACGCTGGTGGCCGCGCGCCGTCGGATCTCGTCCCCTACGAGGGGGGCCTCCGCACCCGTAGGGAGATCACTCATGGATGGGCGCGACGTCGACGACGGCGGCACTATACCCGCCGTCGGCGTGGCCACGGGCCGGCGAACGGCGTGCTTGGATAGCAGCGTGCTCGGTCGATTGTTCTCGACGTGGAGGCGTGGACGTAACGCCGCCCGCCTCACGCCGATCAGCCGCCGCGTGCGCGCCGAGCGTCTCACGTATCTCTCCCCACAGCGGCTCCGCACGCTCGAGGACTGCGCTCGCACCGTGAATCGCCGCGGTGTCGCCGGCGACTTTGTCGAGGCGGGCATCGCGCTCGGTGGTTCGGCGATCGTCCTGGCGAGCCACATGGGGCCGGGGCGCCGATTCCACGGCTACGACGTCTTCGGCATGATCCCGCCTCCAGGCGATGACGACCCGCCTGAGGCGCACGAGCGCTACGGGGTCATCGCTTCCGGTAGCTCGGGGGGTATCGGCGGCGACCGATACTACGGGTATGTCGATGACCTGCTCGAGCAGGTGACGGCGAACTTCGCGCGCTTCGACGTGCCGGTCGACGGGAATCGCGTCCAGTTACATGTCGGCCTCTTCGACGACACCATGCATCCGCAGGGTCCCGTCGCCCTCGCACATGTGGACAGCGACTGGTACGACCCGGTGCGCACGTGTCTGGAGCGCCTCGCCCCGAATCTGGCGGTGGGCGGACGCATCGTGCTCGACGACTACTTCGACTATGGCGGGTGCCGGCGGGCGGTCGACGAGTTTCTCGCCGAGCGGTCCGACTTCGTCATCGAGACACGCGCGGCCAACGTCGCAATCGAGCGTCGCGCATGACTGTCGGCGGCGGAGACTCTATCCTCGGGCGGCGCTCTCAACCGGCGCCGGCCTGAGCGCGGCCCGGCGTCGACGCGCACTCCCCCCGCTGGTTCCTCTGCGTCGCCACCTAGATCCACCGAGGCCGGTCCAGGCGTGTCCCTAGGGACGCCGCCCGGACGACGGCTCCGCCGTCTCGCCGGGGCAATCGCCTGCGCGCTCGTGGCATCCGGCGTCACGGTGACAGCCGCGTCGGCGCAGGTCCCGTCAGAACCCGCCAGACCCGCCGATTCGTTCGTCGACTCGGTCGGGGTGAACGTCCGGTTGCATCATCAGGGAACGGTCTACGACCGCGGATACGGCTCCATCATCAAGCCGAAGCTTGCGGCGCTGGGCGTGCGCCATATCCGCGACAACGCGTACACGTACCCCGACGCGAGCGCGTCGAACTTCTTCTACGTCCGGTGCCGCGATCTCGCCGCGTCGGGCATCAGGGCCGACCTCGTCACGAGCATCCGCACCAACACGAGTGCGGTGACCGACTGGACCAAGCTCGACGACCTGCAGGCGTGGTGTGGCGGCGGCGTCGAGGCGTTCGAGGGCGCCAACGAGCCTGACCTGCAGGGCATTCCGGCCGGTGCGCCGCCCTGGGCGACACAGACGGTCAACGCGCAGCGTGCCCTGTACGGCACCGTCAAGGGCAACCCAGCGATCCAGAATGTCGCGGTCATCGGGCCTTCGCCGACGTGGACGCCGCAGGCGCTCGGCGACCTCAGCTCGGCGATGGACGTCGGCAACTGGCATCCGTACCCCGGCGGCAGCTGTCCCACGTGCGGCGACCCGTACGGGACGAACGTCGACGACCTCGCGCCGCGCTACCGAGCTCCGAGCGGAGCCAAGCCGATCGTCGTGACCGAGACCGGCTATCACAATGCGGTGAACGATCCGTCGATCGAGCACAGGGCCGTCAGCGAGCTCGCCGCAGGGAAGTACATGCCACGGCTCCTGCTCGAGTACTTCAACCGTGGCTTCGGCCGGACCTACCTCTACGAGCTGATCGATTCCCAGCCAGACGCGGCGCGCGCCCGTCGCGACGCCAACTTCGGCCTCCTGCGCAACAGCGGCGCCGAGAAGCCCGCATTCCGCGCCGTTCAGAGTGTGCTGAACCTCCTCAGTGACCCAGGTCCGGCGTTTGCGCCAGGTGCGCTGCGCTACAGCCTCAGCGGCGCGACGGCTCAGGTCCACCACACGCTGGTGCAGAAGCGGAGCGGGAGCTTCTTCCTCGCGCTCTGGCAGGAGCGGCAGAGCTACGACACAGGCGCACGCGCCAACGCGCCGGACAACCGGGCGGCGCGGCGCGACCTGGCGGTGCCCGACCAAGGCGTTCGCATCACGCTCGGCAGCCCGATCGCCAGCGCTGCGATCCACCAATTGCGCCCCGATGGCGGTCTGTCGACCGCACCTGTGGCGATCAACGGCGGCACGATCGACGTTCCGGTGTCCGACCGGGTGACGTTCGTCGAGCTCGCGCCGCCACAGCGGGCGGCCACCGACGCCGGGCCCCTCGTTCTGTCACGGGTGAGCATGAAGCACCGTTCGTTCGCCCCGGTGCCTCGCGGGTCGCGGGGCCGGACAGCGCCTCCTCGCCGCAAGCGGGCGGCGCGCGGCTCGGCGTTCCGGTACACGTTGTCCAAGCAGGCGACCGTCCGCGTCACCCTTCAGCGCCGAGTGCAAGGTCGACGAGTCGGGCGTGGTGGCCGTCGGCGCTGCGCGCCCGGCCGCGCGGTGCGCGGTTCGCGGTGGTGCGTGCGCTACCGGACGGTCGGGACGCTGCAGGTCTCGGCGGCCGCCGGCCGCCGTTCGACGGGGTTCTCCGGCCGGGTCCGCGGGCGCGCCCTTGCTCGCGGTCGGTACCGGGCCCGCCTGGTCGCGGTGGATTCGATCGGCCAGCGCTCGGCGAGGCGCACCGTGGGGTTCCGGATCGTCAGGCGATGATCCACCCACCCTCGTCGAAATGACGGAGTCGCCCGCGACCACGTCCGACGAGCCCCTCGTCCGCGAGCAGGAATTCTGGGACGAACACGTGTCCCACGCTCGGGTCCGTGGAACGCTCCTACCGGGCGCGGACGGACCGAACACCGCACTGATGCTCGGCTCGCGCTGGCCGGCAATTTCATCATGGGCGACATCCTCGACGGCCCAGTCGGCTACCGCTCGATCGACCGCATGGCCGGTCGCTAGGCGCTGGGAGGACCTGGATGCGCTGCGCACCGCGTTCGCCGAGCTCGATCTCCGCGTGGCCGGGATGACGTTCGCGCGGATCCTCGACCGCAACGCGCTCCGCCACTCGCGCCCGCCGGCGAAGTGAGTCGCCGACGCGATCGACAAGTGACTGTTCGCCCGAGGTGCCGCCTCGTGGAGCGACCACGGAGGTTGTGTGCGTGACGAAGCCGCGCTGCGCGCATGTCAGCGCCGTCGCCGGTACAGGACGTCGTGGTGCGACAGCATCCGGTCGTGCTCGTACCAGGGCGCGAGCAACTCGTCGACGCTCCTGCGCGCGGCCTCGTCCGTGCTCTCGACGAGGAGCCAGGCGAACGCGAACTGCTCCAGGTCGGTCCCACGAAGCACCTCGCGCTCATAACCCTCGACGTCGAGGCTCAGGAGGTCCGGCGTCGCCGGAGCCGCGTGGGATCGCAGGACGTCCGTGAGCGTGCGCGCGGGGACGTCGATCGTGTACGTGCGCTCCCAGCCCGCGGCTATCGCCGGAGCGCGCGCCAGCCAATCGTCCTCCGCTTCCTTGCTGTCCGCGACGAGCGACGTGAGGTCTCCATAGCGCATGGTCACCGGCCGACTGGTCGGCTCGGCGACCAAGGCGCAGTTCACCACCTGTGAGCGCGGACGCTCGCGCGCGCATCGGCGCGCCAGGTCGGGGATGGCCTCGACCAGGAGGCCGGTCCACCCACGGGCGCGCTCCAGGAGATACGTGTTGCTCTGCCGGTAGCCGTCATTGGCGCCGGCCTCGACGAAGAACCCTCCGCGCTTGGCGAGGATCTCGTCGAGTTGACGGTCCATGCCGAAGAGCGCCGGGGTGGAGTACCGAAGCGAGCCGACCCGCTCTGCGACGCGCCGGCGCGATCGCTGCGGCAGCGCGTCGCAGCACGAGCGTGTCGCGCGCGAGTCGCGGATGACGCGCAGCCCGTCGTACCAGCGCGTCGCGGGTCCGGTGCGCGCGCTTGCGCATGCCATCGGCTACGGCGCGCGCTCCTCGCCCGCCAGCGCGTCGATCCGCGCCTGCGTGCGCATCTCGCTGAGGATCCGCTCCAACCGCGGCTCGCTGGACGTGTCGACGAACCGCATCGCGCCCGCGACCGCGGGATGGACGGCTCGATCAGCCGGTGCATCTCGTGGGCGACGGCCCGGTACGACGGATGGCCCTCGCGGCCCGAGCGCAGCTCGATGAGCTGCATCGCCTCGCGCGCGTTGAGGTCGAGCACGTAGCGGATCCGGTAGCCGAGGCACAGCGCGTAGGTCGCCTCGCGCTCGCGGCCCTGCGCCGCCAGGCGCTCCCACTCGCCGGCCGAGATCTCGTAGGCGCGGCGCATCGCGTCCCCGCACCCGGCCGCCTCGACTTCCTCGGGCACGCCGGCGCCGAGGTGAGGGGTCAGGCGCTGCCACTGCACGGTCAGCATCCGGTGGCGCTGCAGGTCGCGGAAGGCGCCGTAGTCCGAGACGATCTCGAAGCGGTAGCGCAGCGCCTCGAACCCGCGCCCGGGCCGGTGGCGGCGGTTCGAGCGCTCGCCGATGAGGTCGGCGAGCAGTCGCGAGCGCTCCTCCGCGCCGAGCGCGCTGAGCCGGATCCGCGCCTCGTCCTCGCTGACGCCGGCCGCCTCGAAGAGCAGCGCGGCGAGCAGCGCCTCCTCGTCACCGTCGACATGCAGCAGCCGGACCGATGAGCGCTCCTCGTCGTCGGAGGCCCGGCGGTCGAGCCCCAGGCGCGCGACCCAGCGCTCGGCCGCAGCCTCGCGCGACTGCAGGTACTCGACCCACGTGCCGCCGCGATCGGGCCGATCGACCCGCGTCACGAAGCTCGGGATCACCGCGCGCACGCGCGTCCAGCAGCATCCCGCCGTACTGCCGCGCCTCGGGCAGCGGGTGGGCCATGAGGTGCAGGATGAGCTGCTCGTAGGTCTGGCCGCTGGCGTAGATGCCCATGTGCGACAGGGACGCCGCCGGCAGCAGCCCGCGCAACAGGTCGAGCGACTTGGCCTGCACCGCGCGCCGGTGCGCCGCCGTTGGCTCGCCGTCCGGCGCCGGGAAGGCGCCGTCGACCCACGCCGCCACGCGCGGGAGGCTGTCGGAGTAGATCGTGAACAGCTCGTCCATCGCGCGCTCGTACTCGGGCCCGAGCGACGGGTCGCGGAAATAGCGGTAGCCGCCGCCGGGCATCGGCGCGTCGTAGGCGATGTAGCGCGTCGACTGCTCGAGGTAGGCGGCCAGACGCGGCCGCTGGAGGACCTTCGTGAGGACGTTGGAGACCCATTCGCACGCGACGTGCACGCCGCCGAGCTGGGCGACCGAGTCGTCGCCGTAGCCGAGGAAGATCCGCTCGTAGAGCGCCGCCGCGCGGTCGCCCTCGCCCGTGTCCCACGCACGTCCGTCCTCGGGCAGCGAGTCAGCGAACTCGTCGAGGAACAGGCGGCGCAGCGTCCCGCCGTAGCGTGAGTAGCGCGCGAACAGCGCGCCCTTGACCGTCTCCGGCAGGTTCGTCGAGCGCGAACACGGGCCGGTCCAGGTCTGTCACATGCGGGGCCAGGCGGGCCCGCTCGGCGGCAGTGAAGGACTCGACCGGGTAAGTCACCGCCCCAGGCTAGCGCCGGTGACGGCGGCCACGCGCGCTGCCGCGGCGTCATGTTCAAGCCATAGGCTGGCGCTTGTGAATTCGAGCAGAGTTCACCTCGATGAGTTCGCGAGGCGAGCCGCGTCGTCCGTCGGAGAAGGAGCGCTTCGTCCTCGACGCTGGCGCGGGTCATGGCCCGTACCGCAGCCACTTCGCGAGCGCCCGCTACGAAGCCGCGGACTTCGAGCGCGTGCCGGGCAAGACGTACGCGGGGAACCACTACATCTGCGACCTCGCGGCGATCCCTGTGGAGGCGGATCGCTACGACCTTGTGCTCCTCAGCCAGGTGCTCGAGCACCTCCCGGAGCCGAGTCGTGTCCTCGCCGAGTTGCACCGGGTGCTGAAGCCCGGCGGCCGAATCTGGGCGAGCACGCCGCTGTTCTATGAGGAGCACGACACCCCGTACGACTTCTTCCGGTACACGCAGTTCGGGCTGCGTCACCTCTTCGAGCAGGCGGGATTCCGCGAACTTCAGATCGAGCATGGCTCGAGGGCTACCTCGGCACGGTGAGCTACGAGCTCGACGTCGCGGCGCGCGCCCTGCCGGGGCGACGCTGGATGCCGCTCCGACGGGGCCTACGCGGCCTGAGCGCTCTGGCCGCCCGCGCCGACGTGCGCCAAGCCGGTCACCGGCGTCGGCCACCCGAAGAACTACACGATCGTCGGTCTGGCGTAGGCCCGCGAGGGGCGGCGAACGCGCGGGCGTCCGACGCCCGCGCCGCAACCCCACCTTCCCCACCGAAGAAATCGGCTTCCGCTATTGTGCCCAAACCCGACCCAGTTTGTGCACTTTACGCAGAAGGACTGACTCTCGTGACCCGAAAGCTCCCGCCCCTGATTCTCGCCCTCACCGCCGCGCTGTTCGTCGCCGCGTGCGGTGGCGCCTCCGACGAGGTGAACGGCGGCGAGGAACCGACCGCCTCGAGCGGCCCCAAGACGACGCTGTCGCTCGTCGGCTACGCCGTCCCGAAGCCCGGCTTCGACCGCGTCATCCCCGCCTTCCAGCACACCGAGCAGGGCGCGAACGTCGCCTTCAAGCAGTCCTACGGCGCGTCGGGCGACCAGTCGCGCAAGGTCGAGGCCGGCCTTGACACCGACGTCGTCAACTTCTCCGTCGAGCCCGACGTCACCCGCCTCGTCGACGCCGGCAAGGTCGACGCAGAGCTGGAACGCCGGCGCCGACAAGGGCATCGCCTTCGGATCCGTGGTCACCATCGTCACCCGCGCCGGCAACCCGAAGAACATCCGCGACTGGGACGACCTGCTCCAGCCCGGCCTCGAGGTCGTCACGCCGAACCCGTTCAGCTCGGGCTCGGCCAAGTGGAACCTGCTGCGCTCCGTACGCGGCCAAGAGCGACGGCGGCAAGAACGAGCAGGCCGGCCTCGACTACCTCGGCAAGCTGATCCGCGACCACGTCAAGGTCCAGCCGAAGTCCGGCCGCGAGGCCACCGAGACGTTCCTGCAGGGCACCGGCGACGTCCTCCTCTCCTACGAGAACGAGGCGCTCTTCATCGAGCGCCAGGGCGAGAAGGTCGAGCACGTCACGCCGCCCGACACGTTCAAGATCGAGAACCCGATCGCCGTGCTGAACTCGAGCAAGCACGCCGAGCAGGCGAAGGCCTTCCTGGACTTCAACTTCTCGCCCGAGGGCCAGCGCGAGTGGGCCAAGGCCGGCTTCCGCCCGGTCAACCCGGAGGTCGCCAAGGAGTTCGCCAAGGACTTCCCGGCGCCGCAGACGCTCCACACGATCTCCGACCTCGGCGGCTGGAAGAAGGTCGACAAGGACTTCTTCGACGCCGAGGACGGCAAGGTCGCCAAGATCTACGACGAGGCGACGAGCTAGGCCGCGCGTCGATGGCCGCGCACCCGCATCGCTCGGCGGCGCCCGCCCGCGGCGCGCAGGTCGCGGGCCGCGCGTCGGCGGCGTCGGGCCGCTCGAGCTCGGCGTCGCAATGCTGTGGCTCAGCATCATCGTCCTGCTGCCCCTCGCCGCCGTCCTCGCCAAGTCGCTCGAGAACGGCGTCGGCGGGCTCATCGACGCCATCGATGCGCCCGCGGCCCGCGCGGCGCTGCTCGTCACGATCGTCGTCTCGGCGATCGTCGCCGCTGATCAACGCCGTCGCTCGGCACGCTCATCGCCTGGGTGCTCGTGCGCGACGAGTTCCCCGGCAAGCGGGTCGTCAACGCGCTCATCGACCTGCCCTTCGCGCTGCCGACGATCGTCGCGAGCATCGTCCTGCTCTCGCTCTACGGGCCCTCGAGCCCGATCGGCGTGCACCTCAACGCCACGCGGCCGGCGCTCGTCCTCGCGCTCGCCGTTCGTCACGCTGCCGTTCGTCGTGCGCGCCGTCCAGCCCGTCCTCATCGAGGTCGACCGCGAGGCCGAGCAGGCCGCCGCCTCGCTCGGCGCCGGCAACTGGACGATCTTCCGCCTGATCGTCCTGCCCGCGCTCGTCCCGGCGATCCTCACCGGCGCCGGGCTGGCCTTCGCGCGGGCGATCGGCGAGTTCGGCTCGGTCGTCCTCATCGGCGGCGGCATCCCGCGCCAGACCGAGGTCGCCTCGCAGTACATCGCCAAGCAGATCGAGATCGACCGCGCCGGTCAACGCCGCCGCGGTCTCGGTCGCGCTGCTGCTGATCGCCTTCGCCGTGCTGCTCGTGCTGCGCCTCGTGGGCGAGCGTGCCGCGCGGCGGGAGGCGGCGGCATGACCGCCACCCGCGGCGCCCGCCTGACGCTGCGCACGATCGCGCTCGCGCTACCTCGGCGTGCTGCTGCTCGTTCCGATCGGGATGATCCTCGTGCGCACGTTCGAGGACGGCCTCGTGGCCTTCTGGGAGCAGATCACGACCCCGGCGGCGATCTCGGCGCTCTCGCTGTCGCTGATCATCGTCGCGATCGTCGTCCCGCTGAACGTCGTCTTCGGCGTCGTCACCGCGCTCGCCCTGGCGCGCGGTCGCTTCCGCGGACGCGGCATCATCCAGGCGGTCGTCGACCTGCCGTTCGCGGTCTCGCCGGTCATCGTCGGCGTCTCGCTCGTGCTCCTGTGGGGCGTGGACGGGTGGTTCGGCGGCCTGGCCGACCATGGCATCCAGATCATCTTCTCGCTGCCCGGCATGGTGCTCGCGACGATCTTCGTGACGCTGCCGTTCGTCGTACGCGAGGTCGAGCCGGTCCTGCACGAGATCGGCGAGGAGCAGGAGCAGGCCGCCTCGACGCTCGGCGCCAACCCGTGGCAGACGTTCTGGCGCATCACGCTGCCCTCGATCCGCTGGGGCCTGACCTACGGCGTCGTGCTCACCGTCGCCCGCGCGCTCGGCGAGTTCGGCGCCGTGATCGTCGTCTCGGCCGGGATCTCGGGCGAGTCGCAGACGCTCACGCTGCTCGTCCACTCGCGCTACATCGACGACCACAACGTCTTCGGGGCCTACTCGGCCTCGACGCTGCTGATGGGCCTCGCGCTCGTCGTCCTGCTCGCCATGACCCTGCTCGACCGAAAGAGGGAAGCCGCATGATCTCCGTCCAGGCCGTGACCAAGCGCTACGGCGACTTCACCGCGCTCGACGACGTCTCCGTCGAGATCGCGCCGAACTCGCTCACCGCGCTGCTCGGCCCGTCGGGCTCGGGCAAGTCGACGCTGCTGCGCACGATCGCCGGGCTCGAGGAGCCCGACGACGGCACGATCGTCATCGACGAGTCCGACGTCACCCGCGTCCCGCCCCAGCGCCGCGGGATCGGCTTCGTCTTCCAGCACTACGCCGCCTTCAAGCACCTGACCGTGCGCGAGAACGTCGCCTTCGGGCTGCGCATCCGCAAGCGCCCGAAGGACGAGATCGCGGGGACCGTCGACGAGCTGCTCGAGACCGTCGGGCTGTCCGGCTACGGCAAGCGCTATCCGGCGCAGCTCTCCGGCGGCCAGCGCCAGCGCATGGCGCTCGCCCGCGCGCTCGCCATCCAGCCGAAGGTCCTGCTGCTCGACGAGCCGTTCGGCGCGCTCGACGCGAAGGTCCGCGCCGACCTGCGCGCGTGGCTGCGGCGCCTGCACGAGGAGGTTCACGTGACCACCGTGCTCGTCACCCACGACCAGGAGGAGGCGATGGAGATCGCCGACACCATCGTGGTCCTCAACGACGGCCGCATCGAGCAGACCGGCGCCCCGCGCGACCTCTACGACGCGCCCGACAACGAGTTCGTCATGGGCTTCCTCGGCCCGGTCACGCACCTCGGCGACGGCCTCGTGCGCCCGCACGACCTCATCGTCACGCCGAGGAGGCCAGCCGGGCGCCATCCAGGCGCAGGTCGCGCGCGTCGTCCACCTCGGCTTCGAGGTGCGCCTCGAGCTCACGCTGCCCGACGAGCGCAAGCTGGCCGCCCAGCTCACGCGTTCGGAGGTCGAGCAGCTCGAGGTCGAGCCCGGCGACATCGTCTACGTGCGCGAGGACCGCCAGCGCCGGCGCTTCACGACTGAGCGCCCCGAAGAGGCCGCCGCCTGACGACGACTCACGTCGTCATCCCGGTCGGCGGCACGGGGACGCTCGTCTGCGCCTGCGTCCGGACCAGCCGTGTGCCGGTGGGTGGCCGCTCCTCTCCGAAGAGGCACAACACGAGCCCGGTCGGCCGAGCGGCGCTCGGGGCGATGAGTCCGCGCCATCCCTCCCGCCAGAGCTGCTCGCCGATCGTCTGACATGGCGGCCACGATCGCCGTGATGGGCGCAGCGGCGTCGTGAGGCCCAACCCGTCGAGCGTCTCGTCCGCGGAGAGATCGGCCACCGTGACGTCGACCGCCCACACGTGGACGTCGTAGGGGATCGCCTGCTCGGGCGGCAGACCGCGCTCGGCGAGGAGACGGAACCACTCCGCATCGGCCGTCGCCCGCTCGTCGGCCAGGTAGAGCGCACGGACGGTCGCGCCGCGCTGCCATCGACCGTCGGCAGGATCGCGAGGCAGGGCGAGCGGATCCGCTCCTCGCGGTGCGTGACGCACCCAGCTGCCGGAGACCGACCGGCCGGCCACCGCGAGCGGCACGGCGGTCAGGCTACGCCGGGATCCTCGAGCTCGGCGATGACCCGCGCGACACGGCGGTAGTCGCCCTGCGCGATCACGTCGATCGGCTTGTCGTCGTCGAGCGCCGAGTTCGGGCGGATCAGCCAGACCGGGATGTAGTCGGCGCGCATCACGCGCCGCAGGCGATCGGTCATCTCGCTGAGCTCGACGAGGCGCGCGGCACGGTCGCCGGTCGGCGTGCTGCGATCGCCGAACCACGCACTGACGGTGCTGGGCTGTCGCGCCCGTCGCCCTGGCGATGAGGGTGTCGTTCAGATGCGCGTCGTCTCGGACGCGGATCGCCTCGTTTGCCAGTGCTGACGCCATCGAGGCTTAGATTAGCAAATTATCATCACGTTCTGATCAAGATTAGCGCGTGATCCACGCCTCCGGGTCGCGCGCGAGCGCCTCGACGTCCGGCGGCAGCCGGCCCGCCGCGATGTCGGCGAGCGTGACGTGCTCGGCCACCGCGCGCAGGCTGGCGCGGACGGCGATCCAGACCTGCTGCAGCGTCTCGGCGGCGCCGGCGTACTCGATGTCCTCGGGGCGCTGGCCGCGCACGGAGGCCAGCGGGCCCTCGACGGCGCGGATCACGTCGGCGACGCTGATCTGGTCGGCCGGGCGGTTGAGCCAGTAGCCGCCCTCGGCGCCGCGCTGGCTGCGCACGAGGCCGGCGTGGCGCAGGTCGCCGAGGATGTTCTCCAGGAACTTGAGCGGGATCGACTGGGCCTGGGCGATCGTGTCGCCCTTCGTGGCCTTGTCGCCCTCGGCGGCGGCCAGCTGCACCGCCGCGCGGACCGCGTAGTCGGCCTTGGCGGAGATGCGCATCGCACCATTCTCCCGCTTGGGGGCGACGCGATGTAGCGCGCGCCGTCAGCGGCGCAGCCCGGCGACGAAGCGCGCGACCTCCGCCGCCTGCTCCTCCTCGTCGGCGACGTCCCGCGCGATCCCGGCCAGCCACAGCACCGGGGTGCCGTCGCGCTCGGCGCGCCGCGCGAAGGCCTCGGGGAACGCGGCCGCGGCGCCGTTGCCCGGGTCGGCGCCGACGGCGGCGACGACACCGTCGACGCGTGCCAGGACCTGGCGCGGGTCGGCGACGAGCTCGTCGTCGTGCGGGATCAGGACGACGCGCGCGCCGGTCGCCTGGGCGGCGCGCACGAGGCGCAGGCCGACGACCTCGGCGTGGTCGTCCCACGCGCCGTAGCGGACGCGTTCGGAGTGCGTGAGGATGCCGACGACGGGCGAGGCCATGGAGGCGTGGCATCGTAGTCGCCCGGATGGAGCACTTCGTGTTCGGCTACGGGTCGCTGGTCCACCGCCGCGCGCGGCGCGCCCGGCGACGCTGCGCGGCTCACCGCCGCACGTGGAACGTCGCCATGGACAACCGCGTCGACCTGGCCGGGTACAAGTTCTACGTCGACCGCGAGGCGGGCACGCGGCCGCCGATCTACGTCACGTTCCTCAACCTGCGCCCGGCCGACGGCACCACGAACGGCGTCCTGATCGGCATCGAGGAAGCCGATCTCGGCGCCCTCGACGACCGCGAGCGCAACTACGCCCGCGCCGACGTCAGCGCGCGCGTCGACGGCGCGCCCGACGGCGCCACCGTCTGGGCGTACGTCGGCCGCGACGCCGCCCGTGAGCGCTTCGAGCGCGGGCTCGCGGCCGGTCGCGCCGCCGTCTCGCGCGACTACCGCGACGCCGTGCTCGCCGACTTCGGCGCCCTCGGCCCACACGAGCTGGCGGCGTTCCACGAGTCGACCGACCCGCTGCCGTGCCCGCTGCGCGACCTCGAGCGGATCGACCTGCCCTGACGAGGCGATGTGGTCGCGGCCCTGGGGCGGGCTGCGTGTAGTGTAGGTGTTCGCCTCGTCTCAAACCCTCGGCGGGCGATGTTGTCTCCGGCTCCAGCAACCGGTCGGCGTGGGCGTATCGACCTTGATGGTCTGCGCCATGACGCACGAGTCAGGAGACCTCATGAACGTCCTCACCCGTCTCGTCCTCGACCACAAACGACTCGTTCTCGGGTTGTGGCTCGTCGTCACGATCGCCGCCTTCGCCGCGATCCAGCCGGCGGGCAACGCTCTCTCGCAGCACTTCACCGTGCCGGGCCGCGAGGGCTTCGAGACGAACGAGCAGCTCGGCGAGATCTACGGCAACGGCGGCGACGTCGCGCCGATCGTGCCCGTCGTGAAGCTCGCGCCGGGGAAGACGGTCGACTCGCCCGGCGTCACGAGGCAGCTCGACGCGGCTGTTGCGAGGGTCCAGGCGGCGCTGCCGAAGTCGCGGACTGCCTCCTATGCCTCGACCCGCGACCGGGCGTTCGTCTCCGCCGACGGCCGTACCACCTTCGCCCTGGTCTACATCCCGGCCAAGGGCGGGGTCGATCCCGGCCAGGTGGAGGCGCGTCAGGCGCAGGCGGCGCTGGCCGGCGTCACGGTCGGCGGTTCGGCGGTCGAGGTGACCGGCCTCGACGCACTGCGCGCCGCCGCGGGTGAGAGCGACGGCAGCGGCATCGGCGTCCTGCTGGGGACCCTGGTGGCGGCGCTGGGCGCGCTCCTGGTCCTCATCTTGGTCTTCCGTTCGTTCATGGCGCTCGTGCCGCTGCTGATGGCGCTGGTCGCGATCCCGACGACCTTCCTGCTGATCTGGCCGCTCGCCAGCGTCACCGACGTGTCGGTGATCGTCCAGTTCCTCGTCGCGCTGATCGGGCTCGGCATCGCGATCGACTACGCGCTTCTCGTGGTCGTGCGCTGGCGCGAGGAACGCCAGCAGCCGAACGTGACGAACGACACGGCGGTGCGCAACGCGATGCAGCCACGCCGGCTCCGCCGTCGTCTTCAGCGGCACGACCGTGGCGATCTCGCTGCTCGCGCTCGTCGCCCTGCCGGTGCCGTTCCTGCGCAGCATCGGCATCGCGGGTCTGCTGATCGCGCTGGTCAGCGTCGCCGTGGCCGTCACGCTCCTGCCCGTCGTGCTGGCGACGATCGGGCCACGGCTCGACTGGCCTCGCAACCGACGCGACGCCCGCGCCAGCCGCGCCTGGTCGGCCTGGGCCGCCTCTGATCGTGCGCCACCGCTGGGCCGCGGCCGTTGGCATCCACGGCCGTGCTCGGCGCGCTCGTCGTCGCCGCCTCCTCGATCCAGCTCGGCAACCCGCGCGCCGACTCGCTCGCGAACGCCGGGCCCGCGCGCGCCGCCCTCGAGAAGCTGCGAGGACTCGGGCATCGGCACGGGTCCGCTCTCGCCCTTCGACGCGCTCGTCCGCTCAGGCGACGCCGGCGCCGTCGCGAAGGCGCTCGCCCAGGTCGACGGTGTCCGCAGCGCAGCGGCACCCGCGGACTGGCGCCGCGGCGGGACGTCGCTCGTCACCGTCATCCCGACCGAGGACGGCAACTCCGCGGCCGGCCGAGCGACGCTCGACCGCATCCGCGCCACCACGCTCCCCGGCGACGTGACGATCGGTGGCGAGGCCGCGCTCAGCGTCGACTTCCTCGACGCCGTCTACGGCAACTTCCCGCTCATCCTCGCGCTCATCTCCGTCCTCACCTTCCTGCTCCTCGCGCGCGCGTTCCGCTCGCTGATCCTGCCGCTCAAGGCCGTCCTGCTGAACCTGCTCTCCGTCACCGCCGCCTGCGGGCTCATCGTGCTCGTCTTCCAACACGGGTTCGGGGCCGACGCGATCTGGGGCATCGAGGCGACACGGGCGATCAACGTCGAGATGCCGATCGTCATCTTCGCCTTCCTCTTCGGCATCTCGATGGACTACCAGGTCTTCATCATCAGCCGCATGCGCGAGGCATACGACCGCACCCACTCGACGGAGACAGCCGTCGTCGAGGGCATCGGCCGCACCGGCCGGCTCGTCACGAGCGCCGCGCTGATCCTCGGCCTCGCGTTCGTCGCCTTCAGCGCCACCCCAGGCACCGAGGCCAAGATCTTCGCCATCGCGCTCGGCGGCGGCATCCTGATCGACGCGACGATCATCCGCGGCATCCTCGCGCCGGCCGCGGTCGCCATCCTCGGCCGCTGGAACTGGTGGCTCCCGGACTGGGCCGCGCGCATCCTCCACGTCGAACCGTCGCCCGCGGAGCCGGACGCAGCTCCCGTTGCGGTGCCTCAGCCCGCGTAGGGGAGCGCGCTGCGGGCGGGGCGGCCCGGATCAGCCCGCGGCGTCCGGGTTCCCGGTCGCCTTGCCCGGGCCGCTGTCGCGGTCGGGCGCCGGGTCGGGCGCGTCCGTGCCACCGGTCCCGCTCTCAGGCCCCTGCTTCTCGCCGCCCTCGGCGCCCTGGCCCTCGGGGTTCTCCTCCGGGACCTGGTCGCCCATCCCGGTCTGGCGGGGGTCTTCGGTCGGAAACGGCTCTCGCTCTTCTTCCATGGCCGCGTCCTACCCGCCCGGCGGCCCTCAGTGCGCGGCGGGCGAACAGGCGCGTCAGCGCGCCGAGCGTGCGACGGTCGTCGAGCCGGCTCGCGAGCGTGGCCTCGTCGTAGGGCAGCCCTGAGGACATGACCCACTCCGCGGACGGCAGCCGCCTGCGCCACCCCGAGATCGACAGGCGGTCAGACGAGATTCGTCAACGCGCCGCCCGCCTGGACCGCGAGGTCCAACAGCGGCGACGGGATGATCCCGAAGACGAGCGTGGCGGCGCCGAAGACGATCGCCACGAGCCACACCTCGGGCTGCGCGCCGGGCGAGTCGGCGTCGGCCGAGCCGCCCGCGAGCACCGGCTGCCCGCCGCCCGCCGGCACCGCGGCGGGGGCGGTCTCGGGCGCCTGCATCCACATGGCGGCGACGACCCGCAGGTAGTAGGCGAGCGAGATCATCGAGCCGATGACGATGACGATGCCGAGCCACGTGTAGCCGCCCGCCACGGCCGCATCGATCAGATAGAACTTGCCGATGAACCCGGCCGTCGCCGGGATCCCCGCCAGGCCGAGCATGGCCAGCGTCATGGCGGCGGCGAGCACGGGCTGCTCGACGCCCAGGCCGGTCACCGACCGGATGTCGTCACCCAGCCCGGTCGAGCGCTCGCGGGCGATGATCACGCCGAACGCGGCGAGGTTCATGAACAGGTAGACGGCGAGGTAGAAGACGGTCGCCTGCACGCCGAGTCGCGATGCCACGATCACGCCGGCGAGCATGTAGCCGGCCTGCGCGACCGACGACCACGCCATCAGGCGCTTGAGCGAGGACTGGCCGAGCGCGCCGACGTTGCCGACGACGATCGTGATCGTCGCGAGCGTGGCCAGCGCCGGGCCCCAGTCGGCCGAGGCGTCCAGCAGGGCGACGTCGAAGAAGCGCAGGAAGACGCCGAACGCGGCCGCCTTCGTGGCCACGGCCATGAACGCGGTGACCGGCGTCGGCGCGCCCTCGTAGACGTCGGGCGTCCACTGGTGGAACGGCGCCACGGAGGCCTTGAAGCCCAGCCCGGCGACGCTCAGGGCGATCCCTGTCAGCAGCAGCGGGTCGGACACGACGCCGCCGGCCGCGCGCGCGATCCCGGTGTAGTCGGTCGAGCCCGTCGCGCCGTAGACGAAGGCCAGCCCGTAGAGCAGCGTGGCCGAGCCGACCGAGCCGATGATCAGGTACTTCAGCCCCGACTCGAGCGACGTCGCGCGCCGCATCTCGGTCGCGCACAGCACGTAGAGCGGGATCGAGAGCAGCTCGAGCCCGAGGAACAGCGTGACGAGGTTCTGCGCCGCGACGAGCACGAACATGCCCGCCGCGGAGGTCAGGATGAGCGCGTAGAACTCGCCGTGCGCGGCCTCGCGCACCGCGACGCCGCGCCACGACAGCAGCACCGTCGCGGCGCCGGCGGCGCAGAAGATGAAGGTCAGGACGATCGTCAGCTCGTCGAGGCGCATGCGCGCCCGAGATCAGGTCCTCGCGCTCGCCGAGCTGCCAGACGCCGAGCCCTCCCGCGGTCAGGAAGGCGGCGAAGGCGAGCAGCGGCACGATCTCCTCGCGCACGACGCGCGGGCGCAGCAGCCCGAGCATGAGCACGATCGTCGCGCCGCCGAGCAGCGCGAGCAGGGGCGAGATCCCCGCCCAGTCGATGGTCGGGCCGCTCACGGCGTCACCTCCGCCCGGGCGGGCTGCTGTCCGGCCGCGTCCTTCGCGGCCGCGACCGCGCCGGTCACCGCGCGCTCCCCCTTGCTGAGCGCGATCTGCGGATAGAGCGCGAGGGCGAGGATGGTCAGGACCAGCGGCACGAGCACGACGGCGTCGGAGACGGTCATCTCGCGCGAATGGGCCGGCGGCTCCAGGCGGTTGTGCATCGCCCCGATGAACATCCGCAGCGCGTACACACTGGCCATCACGACGCCGGCGAAGGCCACGATCGCGATGACGATCTTCGTGTTGAAGACCCCGAGCAGGATCAGGAACTCGCCGACGAAGTTCGACGAGCCGGGCATGGCCAGGATGGCCAGCGTGACGATCAGGAACATCGTCGTCAGGACCGGCGCGCGGAAGGCGAGGCCGCCCATCGAGCGCAGGTCCTCCGAGCCCGCGCGCTGGGCCAGCAGGGCGACGATGAAGAACGCCGGCGCGACGACGAGCCCGTGGTTGACCGCCTGCAGGATGGCGCCCTGCGCGCCCTGCTCGTTGAGCGCGAACACGCCCATCGTGATGAAGCCGAGCTGCGCGACGGACGAGTAGCCGAGGATCAGGCGGGTCTCGGTCGTCGTGAAGGCCATCGCCGAGCCGTAGAGGATCGAGGCCAGCGCGATGAGCAGCATCAGCTCCTGGAAGTGCGCGCTCGCGTCGGGGTAGAGCGGCAGCACGATGCGCAGGAACCCGTACGCGGCGACCTTGCTGAGCACGCCCGAGAACACGGCGAGGATCGGCAGCGGCATCGCGCGGTAGCCGTCGGGCATCCAGCCGTGCAACGGGAAGGCCGGCATCTTCACGAGGAAGGCGGCCGCGAAGCACAGGAAGATCCAGTCCTGCGAGCCCTCGGGCAGGCGCTGGCGGGCCAGGTCGGAGAGCACGAAGGTGATGCCCTCGCCCGGCGCGAGCACGCCCGTGGCGATCGCCGCGGTCAGCATGAGCAGCGATCCGACGAGCGTGTAGATGAACAGCTTGATGATCGCCTGCACCCGCCCGGGGCCGCCCCACGCGCCGGTGAGGAACAGGAACGGCACGAGCATCACGTCGAAGAAGACGACGAACAGCGCGAGGTCCTGGGCCATGAGCGCGCCGAGCACGCCGCTCTCGGCCAGGCCCAGCCAGAAGAAGAACAGCGCCGGGCGCTCCCACTCCTGCATCGACGCCCACACCGTGCTGGCCAGGAAGAGCAGCGCGGTGAGCACGATGAGGAACAGGTTGAGCCCGTCGACGCCGAGCTTGTAGTGGATCCCGAGCTCGGCGATCCACGTCTCGTCGGTGACGAACTGCAGCCCGGCGACGCCGCCGTCGAAGCGCGCGAGCAGGACGACGGCGAGCACGAGCGTGCCCGTCGCCCCGGCCACCAGCGCGACGCGGCTCACCGCGCCGGGCAGCAGCAGGCCGACGACGGCGGTCGCGAGCGGGAGCCAGAGGAGGATCGAGAGGTGCACTAGTGGCCCACTAAGCGCTCTGGATCAGGAAGTAGAGGCCGACGCCGACGACGCCGAGGAGCAGCAGCGCCGCGTAGGCGCGCAGGAAGCCGGTCTGGGCCGCGCGCACCGCGGCCGAGCCCGCGCGCACGATGCCGCTCGTGCCGCCGATCAGCGTGCCGTTGACGAACACGCGCTCGAAGGTCTGCTGGGCCCAGCGCCCGAACCAGGCGACCGGGCGGACGATGAGCAGGTCGATGGCCTCGTCGAAGTACCACTTGTTCACGAACAGGCGGTGCAGGGCCGGGAAGCGCTGCTGGTAGGCGGCAGCCATGCCCGGCTGCCGGACCCAGACCTGATGGGCGACCCAGATGCCGGCGACGCCGAGCACGACGCCGAGGATCAGGCCGAAGACGAGCAGCCCGTCGTTCGTCGGGTGAGCCACGTGGGAGTCGGCGAAGGTCGGCTCCAGGAAGGTGTCCAGGAACGTCGTCGTCTTCGGGATGAGGACGATGCCGCCGATCGTCGAGAGGACCGCGAGCACGCCCATCGCCGCCTTCATGGGCGGCTCGTGCTCGGCGATGTGGTGCTCGGGGCCGGGGAAGCCGACGTTGGTGTCCTCGACCTCTCCCGTGGCCGGGTTCGTCGGCTGCTCGGGGTGGTAGAGGTGGCCGTGCTCGAGCTCGCGCGCCTCGGGCACCGGCTCGCCCCAGAAGGCGCGGAAGATCATCCGCCACGTGTAGACCGCGGTCAGGAAGGCGCCGACGTAGCCGGCGACGTAGAGCGCCCACTTCCAGCCGCCCTCCTCGCCGATGACGAGCAGGATCTCGTCCTTGGAGAAGAAGCCCGAGAACGGCGGGATGCCCGACAGCGCGAGGCCGCCGATCACCATGCAGCCGTACGTGAACGGCATGATTCGCCGGAAGCCGCCCATGTGGTCGAGGTTCTGGTTGCCGCCCATCGCGCTGATGACCGAGCCGGCGGCCATGAAGAGCAGCGCCTTGAAGAAGGCGTGCGTCATGAGGTGGAACAGCCCGGCGACGTACGCGCCGGCGCTCACGCCCATGATCATGTAGCCGATCTGCGACATCGTCGAGTAGGCGATGACGCGCTTGAGGTCGGTGACGACGAGGCCGATCGTGCCCGCCACGAGCAGCGTGATCGCGCCGATGATCGCGCCGACCGCCGCCGCCGCCGGGGCGAGCTCGAAGAGCGGGTGCATGCGCGCGATCAGGTAGACGCCGGCGGTGACCATCGTGGCGGCGTGGATCAGCGCGGAGACCGGGGTCGGGCCCTCCATCGCGTCCGGGAGCCAGGTGTGCAGCGGGATCTGCGCGCTCTTGGCGAAGGCGCCGACGAGCAGCAGGATGAGCCCGGCCACGAGGTCGCCCTCGTTGCGGCTGAAGTCCTCGCCCGCGCGCTCGAAGGTGGCCAGGAAGTCGAGCGTGCCGACGTGCTTGAAGATGAAGTACGTCCCGAGCACGAGGCCGACGTCGCCGACCACGTTGATGACGAACGCCTTGATGCCCGCGCGCGTCGCCGTCGTGCGCCGGTACCAGAACGAGATCAGCAGGTACGACGCCGCGCCCACGAACGCCCACCCGATGATGAGCATCATGAAGTTGGCCGCGAGGACCAGCAGGAGCATCGAGAAGACGAAGAAGTTCAGGTACGCGAAGAAGCGGGCGTAGCCGCGGTCGCCGGCCATGTAGGCGACCGAGTAGAGGTGGATCAGCGTCGAGACGCCGGTGACCACGAGCGCCATGAACATGCTCAGCGGGTCGACGAGGATCGACAGCGTCGCGTCGACGCCGGCCGTGTTCGCGTAGTCCCAGGCCGTGAAGACGACCTGGCGCTCCTCCTCGCCGCGGCCCTGCAGCGACGAGGTGGTGAGGATCGCGGCGACGAAGGCGGCGCCGATGGCCAGCGTGCCCACCGTGCCGACGACGCGCGCCGGCCAGACGCGGAAGCCGAGGCCGATGACGATGCAGCCGAGCAGCGGCAGCAGGAGGATGAGCCAGGCGGTGGTCTCCATCAGCTCACCCGGAGAGCTCGCGCAGCTCGTCGACGTCGATCGGCAGGCGCCGGCGGTAGATGGCCACGACGAGGCCGAGGCCGATGCACACCTCGCAGGCGGCGACGACCATGACGATGATCGCGAAGATCTGGCCCTCGGCGTTGCCGTGCATGCGCGAGAACGCGATCAGCGCGATGTTGGCCGCGTTGAGCATCAGCTCGAGGCACAGCAGCACGACGAGCGGGTTGCGCCGGGTGAGGACGCCCCCGGCGCCGATCGAGAAGATCAGCGCCGAGACGACGAGGTACCACGACAGGCTCACGAGTCCCGCGGCTCCCCCGCGGTCGGGCTGAGCTCGCGCTGCGGGGTGCCGGTGCGGCCCTCGACGGCCTCGGCCATCGTGCCGGCGCCGGGCGGGCGCAGGAACGTCATCGCGCTCACGCGCTGCTCCTCCTCGTGCATCCCACCGCGGCGGCGGGCGAGCACCACGGCGCCGACGGCGGCGATGAGGAGCAGGTAGGACGCGAGCTCGAAGGCGACGAGGAACTTCGTCAGCAGCGCCTCGCCGATCTGCTCGGGCGAGCCGAAGGTCGCGCCCACCGTCGGGCCGTCGGAGCCGATCGCCTGCAGGCCCGAGCCGAGCACGGCGATCGACAGCTCGATGAACAGCGCGAGCGCGAACACGAGCGCGAGCGTCCGCTGGCCGCCGCCGAGCGGCGACTGGAGGTGCGCGGGCTCGGCGGCGCCGACGTAGGCGACGACGAACACGTAGAGCACCATCACCGCGCCGGCGTAGACCACGACCTGGGCGGCGGCGACGAACTGGGCCTGCAGGAGCAGGAACAGCGCGGCCAGCGACAGCAGGTGCGAGACCAGCGCCAGGACCGAGAAGAACGGGTTCTGGAGCGTCACGACACCGATCGCGCCGGCGATGGCGCCGATCGCGGCGATGAAGAACAGGACCTCAGCCATGCGGCGCCGGAGGCTACTCGCCCTCCGCGCGCAGCGGCGTGCGCTCGAAGGGCTCGGCCAGCAGCATCTCCTTGGTGAAGATGAGGTCCGGCCGGTGGTAGTCGGACATCTCGTAGTCCTGCCCCATGGTGATGGCGTCGAACGGGCAGGCGACCTCGCAGTAGCCGCAGAAGATGCAGCGCGAGAGGTTGATCTCGTACACCGCGGCGTAGCGCTCGCCGGCGCTCACGCGGTTCTCGGGGGTGTTCTCGGCCGCCACCACGCGGATGCAGTCCGACGGGCAGGCGGCCGCGCACAGCGAGCAGCCGACGCACTTCTCCAGGCCCGTGTCCTCGAAGCGGTGCAGCCGGTGGCGGCCGCGGAAGCGCGGGTAGACCGGCGTCTTCTCCTCGGGGTACTGGATCGTCGTGGGGCCCTCGACGACGCGCATGAACGTCGTCTTGAGGCCGCGCAGGGTCTCGCCGAAGGCGCGGTAGGCGCCGCCCGCACCGCCCGGCTGGGGGGCATGCTGGACGGCGATCTGGTCGTCACCGGGATGCCAGGGCATGAGGTTCCGTCTCTAGTCGAAGACCACGACGGCGACCGCCGTGGCGAGGGTGTTCAACGTGGCCAGCGGCAGGAAGACCTTCCAGCCGAGGCTCATGAGCTGGTCGTAGCGCGGCCGCGGGAGCGTCGCGCGGATCCAGAAGAAGAAGAAGACGACGATGAAGGCCTTGGCGAGGACCACGAACGGGTCGACCCAGTTGGGCGGGTCGATGCCGAACGGGAGCAGCCAGCCGCCGAGGTAGACCGTCGTGACGATCAGCGAGATCACGAACAGGTTCAGGTACTCGGCGAACAGGTACGCGACCATGCGCGTGCCGCCGTACTCGGTCATGTAGCCCTGCACGAGCTCGGCGTCCGCCTCGACGAGGTCGAAGGGCGGGCGGTTGGCCTCCGCGAAGCCGGCGGTCAGGAAGATGATGAATCCGACGAACTGCGGGATCACGTACCAGATGCCCTGCTGGGCGTTGACGATGTCGACGAACGACAGCGACTGCGCCGTGATGAGGACGCCGACGAGCGCCAGGCCCTGGGCCGCCTCGTAGGAGATGAGCTGCGCGGCGGCGCGCATCGCGCCCAGGAACGAGTACTTCGAGCCCGAGGCCCAGCCGCCGAGCATGATCCCGTAGAAGGCGACGGCGCCGAACGCGAACAGGTACAGCGGGCCGATCGAGACGTCGAGGCCGTACAGGCCGACCTCCGTGCCGAAGATGTCGACGGTGTCGCCGAAGGGGACGATGGCGAAGGCGGCGATCGCCGTGACGATCGAGATCACCGGCGCGATCGCGAACAGCCACGCGACCGCGGTGCGCGGGCGGAACTGCTCCTTGGTCGCGAACTTCACGATCTCGGCCAGCGGCTGCAGGATGCCGAACGGGCCGACGCGGTTGGGCCCGTAGCGGTTCTGGAAGCGGCCGAGGATCTTGCGCTCGGCGACGATCATGATCGGCAGGATCTGCAGCCCGACGAGGAAGATCACGATCGACTTGAGGATCTGGATCCACCACGGCTCGGCGTAGCCGACCTCGGCCAGCGGCAGCAGGCCGGCGCTCACGGCTTGCGCACCTCGACGAGCGGGCCGGGCAGCGCGAAGGCGGACTCCTCGGGGATCGCCGTCTCCATGAACACGCTGCCCTCGGGGACCGACTCGCGCAGCGCGACGGTGGCCGACACGCTCGCGCCGTTGGAGCCGACGACGACGCGCTCGCCCTCGAAGACGCTGAGGCGCTGGGCGTCGGCGGGGGAGATCTCCACGCGCTGGCGCGGGTGCAGGAACTTCAGCGCGGGCGAGACCTCGACGTCGGTCGAGGCCCACACGGAGCGGAACGTTCCCAGGCGCAGGCGCCCGTCGGCGGTGTCCGGCGGCGGCGGCGGCGGCTCGAGGTCGAACGGGCCGAGGTCGGCGACCGGGTAGCTGCCGGCCTCCGGCCGCTCGTGCCAGCGCTTGCCCTTGGCGCCGATCTCGTCGAGCGTCAGCCCGGCGTAGAACGGCACCGCGGCGGTCACCTGCTGGGTGACCATCGGGCCGGTGAGCACGCCGAGGTCGCGGCCCAGGCGGTTGGACAGCTCGGCCAGCACCCACCACTCCGGGCGCGTGTCGCCCTGGTGACCGATCGCCTGGCGCACGCGCTGCAGGCGGCCGTCGGGGTGCGTGAGCGTGCCCTCCTTCTCGGCGTAGGACTCGGCCGGGAAGACGACGGTCGCGTGCTCGCGGATGCCCTCGGTCAGGAACGCGCTGTGGGCGACGACGGTCGTCGCCTTGTCCAGGGCGCTCTCCCACAGCTCGCGCCCGGGGAGGTCGCGCAGCGGGTCGACGTGGACGAGGTACAGCGCGGCCAGCTCGCCGCCCGAGGCGCCGGCGGCGATCTCCGCGGTCGAGCGACCGTCGAGGATCGGCTCGCTGAGGCCCGGCCCGGCGTTCGGCAGCACGCCGACCTCGGCCAGGCCGCGGCCGTTGGCGCCGGACGGGATGCACAGCAGGCCCGCGCCCGCGCGGCCGCCGGTGAGCGACAGGCGGTCGGCGACGTTGAGCAGCGCCTGCGCGGCCTGGGCGCCGCGGGCGCCGGAGACGAGCCGCTCGCCGTAGACGATGACGACGTCCTCGCCGCTGTCGGCCAGCGTCGCGGCGAGCGCGTGGACGGACCCGGCGTCGGCGCCCGCCGCCTCGGCCAGACGGGCGACGTCGGCGCTCGAGCCCTCGCCGCCTGAGACGGCCAGCGCCGCGCCCACGGCGGCGAGCAGCGCCTCGCCGGCGCCGGGCGCGAAGCGGGCGCGGACGGCGGCGTTGGGGTCCAGCGACGACGGGCGGCTCGAGGCGACGGCGAGCTTGACGCCGCGCCGGCGCACGCCCTTGCGGATGCGCAGGTCGATGACCGGCGCGTCGTCGACGGGCTCGCAGTCGATGAGCAGGACGGAGCTGGCGAACTCGAGGTCGGGCACCGTCGCCTGCATGCGCGGCGTGCCGAGCGCGTGGTGCAGCCCGCGCGGCAGCGAGCCGCCGGGGCGCGAGTCGATGTCGTTGGACTCGAGCGTCTCGCGCACGAGGCGCTGCAGGAGGAAGCCCTCCTCGTTGGTCGTCTCGCCGCCGGCCACGGCGCCGATCGCGCCGATCGCGCGGCGCAGGCCGGACGCGGCCTCGCTGAGCGCGCGCTCCCACGAGACGGGGCGCAGCTCGCCGCCGTCGCGGACCATCGGCGAGGTCACGCGCTCGTCGACGTGCACGGCCTGGTAGGCGAAGCGGCCGCGGTCGCACAGCCAGCCGTCGTCGACCTCGTGGTTGTCGCGGCCGAGGACGCGCAGGACGCGCTCGTCGCGGACGGTGAAGGAGACGTTGCACTGCGACGGGCAGTGCGTGCAGATCGAGCCCGCGCCCTCGATGTCCCACGGGCGCGCGCGGAAGCGGTAGGGCTGCGAGGTGAGCGCGCCCACCGGGCACAGCTCGATGATGTTGCCGCTGAACGGCGCCACGTAGGGGTGGCCGTCGAACGTGGCGACGTAGGAGTGCGCGCCGCGCTCCTGGAGGACCAGCTGGTAGTCCTCGCTGATCTCCTGGCTGAAGCGCACGCAGCGGTAGCAGAGGATGCAGCGCTCGCGGTCGATGGCGATCAGCGGCGAGAGGGCCAGCGGCTTGGCGAAGTGGCGCTTGGGCTCGATGAAGCGCGACCGGCCGCCGCCCCAGCCGAAGGAGATGTCCTGCAGCGGGCACTCGCCGCCCTTGTCGCAGACCGGGCAGTCGAGCGGGTGGTTGATGAGCAGGAACTCGACGACCGCCTCCTGCGCCTCGGCGACGCGCGTCGGTCTGGGTGTGGACGACCATGCCGTCCTTGACCGGCGTCGAGCAGGCGGTCTGCAGCTTGGGGATGCCCTCGATCTCGACGAGGCACATGCGGCAGGCGCCGACCGGCGCACCGAGCTTGGGCTCGTAGCAGAAGACCGGGATCTCGACGTCGCCGTACTTGGCGCCGTCGACCAGCATCACGTTCTCCGGAGCGGTGACCTCGCGACCGTCGAGCGAGAAGGTCACCATCCGCTGCTGCGGGCGCGGCATCAGGCGACGGCTCCCTGGATGACCGCCTCGGGCGGCGCCTCCTCGGTCGTGGCCAGGTCGTTGCGCCGGCGCGCGGCCTCGATGTACTCCTCGAACTCGCCGCGGAACTTGGCGATCATCGAGCCGATCGGCATCGCCATCGCGTCGCCGAGCACGCACAGGCAGTTGCCGATGATGTGCTCCTGGACCGAGGCCATGATGTCGAGGTCCATCGGGGTCGCCTCGCCGAGCTCCATGCGCTCGAGCATCTTGACCGTCCAGTTCGTCCCCTCGCGGCACGGCGTGCACTTGCCGCACGACTCGTGGCGGTAGAACTTCGCCGTCTTCATGGCGACGTCGATGACCGAGTTGGAGTCGTCGACGACGATGATCGCGCCCGAGCCGAGCATCGAGCCGGCCTTGGCCATCGAGTCGAAGTCGTAGGGGAGGTCGAGGTCGTCCTTGGTCAGGACGGGCGAGCTCGAGCCGCCGGGGAACCACAGCTTGACCTCGCGGCCGTCCGGCGGCCCGCCGGCCAGGCCGTAGATGAGCTCGCGCGAGGAGATCCCGAGCGGGATCTCGAAGTTGCCGGGGTTCTTGACGTTGCCCGAGACGGACACGAGCTTCGTGCCCGTCGAGCCCTGCGTGCCGATCTTCGCGTACTCCTCGCCGCCCATCTCGATGATCGGCGGGACGGTGGCGAGCGTCTCGACGTTGTTGATCAGCGTCGGGCCCTGGTACAGGCCCTGGTTGGCCGGGAACGGCGGCTTGAGGCGCGGATTGCCGCGCTTGCCCTCGAGCGAGTCGAGCAGCGCCGTCTCCTCGCCGCAGATGTAGGCGCCCGCGCCGCGGTGCACCCACAGGATCAGCGAGTGGTCCGAGCCGAGGATGTCGTCGCCCAGGTAGCCGGCCTCGCGCGCCTCCTCGACGGCGGCCTCGAGACGGTCGGCCTGCAGCTCGTACTCGCCGCGGATGTAGATGAACGCGCGCGTGGCGCCGATCGCGTAGGCGGCGATGACCATGCCCTCGATCAGCAGGTGCGGGCTCTTCTGCATGAGCTCGCGGTCCTTGAAGGTCCCGGGCTCGGACTCGTCGGCGTTGCAGACGAGGTACTTCTCCATCGTGCCCTTGGGCAGGAAGGACGCCTTCTTGCCCATCGCGAAGCCGGCGCCGCCGCGCCCGCGGATGGCCGACGCGTCGAGCTCGTGGAGGACGTCCTCGCGGCTCATCGCCAGCGCCTTGCGCAGCGCGCCGTAGCCGCCGCGGCGCTCGTACACCGCGCGCGTGTGCAGGTCGGGCTCGTCGATGTTCTTGAACAGGAGGACGTCGGTCACTGCTGCGCTGCCTTCGGGTCGACACTCTTGCGGCGGGAGAGCTGCTTGTCGGGCAGCGGCTCCTCGTCGTTGCGGATCTGCGCGACGACCGTCGGCACCTCGTCGATGGCGATCGGGCCGACGTACTGGCCGTCGATCGAGGCCATCGGCGCGATGTCGCAGGCGCCGAGGCACTCGAACGAGCGCAGGTTGAAGGACGCGTCGTCGCCGACCTCCTTCATGAAGGCGGCGTACAGCTCGTCGGCGCCGCACAGGGAGCACGAGATGTTCGTGCACACGTACACCTGGTGGCGGCCCACCGGATGCGTGAAGAGCATGTCGTAGAAGCTCGCCACGGAGATCAGGTAGCCGGGCGTCAGGCGCATCACGCACGCCGCCTGCTCGATGCCCTCGGGCGTGCACCAGCCGTAGTCGGCCTGCACCTCGTGCAGAGCCGGGATGGCGGCCGAGCGGCGCTCGGGGTACTTGGCCATGTGCGCCTCGATGCGGCGGCGCAGGTCCTCCGGCACCGGCGTGGTGGCGGGGTCGGGGACCTGCGACGGATCCTTGTCGAGGTCGGCGGCCTCGTCCCAGCCGGGGACGCGGGAGCCGTGCCCGAAGCGCGGCACCCTTGTCGGATCGATGGCCATCAGCGGTCGATCCCTCCGAGGAGCGGGTCGAGCATTCCCAGCGTCGCGATGAGGTCGGCGATGTACGAGTCGCGCACCATCGGCGGGAACGCCTGCAGGTTGACGAAGCTCGGGTCGCGCATGTGCACGCGCGCGGGCTTGCTCGAGCCGTCCGAGCGCACGAAGCAGCCCAATTCCCCGCGCGGGCCCTCGATCGGGTAGTAGACCTCCCCGGGCGGGACGCGGAAGCCCTCGGTCACCAGCTTGAAGTGATGGATGAGCGCCTCCATCGAGGTCGCCAGCTCGTGGCGCGGCGGCAGGGCGACCTTGCGGTCGTCGGTGATGTAGCGCCCCTCGGGCAGGGCGTCGAGCGCCTGCTCGATGATCTTCACCGACTCCTTGATCTCGGCCAGGCGCACGGCGTAGCGGTCGAAGTTGTCGCCCTCGGTGCCGACCGGGATCTTGAAGTCGAAGTCCTCGTAGCTGCAGTACGGCATCGCCTTGCGCAGGTCCCACGGGTTCCCGGTGGCGCGCAGCAGCGGGCCGGTGACGCCGAGCGCGAGCAGCGTCTGCTCGTCGAGCGGGCACGTGCCGCGCAGGCGGCGCAGGACGATCTCGTTGCGGTTGAGCAGATCGCCGTACTGGTCGACCCGGTTGGGCATGTCCTGGAGGAAGAGCCGGCACTTCTCCTCCCAGCCGCGCGGGATGTCCTCGAAGACGCCGCCGACCTGGATGTAGCGCGTGTGCATGCGCTGGCCGGAGGAGTACTCGAAGAGGTCGAGGATCTTCTCCCGCTCGCGGAAGCAGTACCAGAACATCGAGATCGCGCCGAGGTCCAGCGCGGTCGTCCCGAGCCAGACGAGGTGGCTCATGATCCGGTTCAGCTCGAGGTGGATGACGCGCAGGTACTGCGCGCGCTTGGGCACCTCGAGCTGGAGCAGCGTCTCGACGGCGCCGCAGAACGCCATCGCGTTGAAGTAGTACGCGAGGTAATCCATCCGCTCGACGACCGGGATGGCCTTCCAGTAGGCCTTGTCCTCGGCCGTCTTCTCGATGCCGGTGTGGACGTAGCCGATGATCGGCTTGACGTCGCGGACGACCTCGCCCTCGAGGGTCACGAGCAGGCGCAGCACCCCGTGCGTGGCGGGGTGGTGCGGGCCCATGTTGATGGTGAGCAGCTCCTGCTCGCCCTCCTCGATGGGCTGCGACCGGGCGGAGACGTCGATGCTCTCCTCCTGGCGGCGGTACTCCGAGACCTCGGTGCTCACTGGGTGTAGTCCTTCTCCTGGGCCCCGTCCTTGGTGAACAGCACCGGCTCCCCGCCGATCGGGAAGTCGCGGCGCTGCGGGAAGCCCTCGTAGTCCTCGGGCATGAGGATCCGGCGCAGGTCGGGGTGGCCGTCGAAGACGACCCCGAACATGTCGTAGATCTCACGCTCCTGGTGGTCGGCGGTCGGCCACTGCGGGGTGACCGAGTCCACGCGCGCGGCGTCGGCGGGGACGCGCAGCTTCACCGTGATGCGGTCGAGCGCGTCCATGTCGAGCAGCTCGTACTGCACGCCCAGGCGCGGCTCGTCGGGGTAGTAGTCGAGCCCGTGCACGCTGCACAGGAAGCCGAAGCCCTTCGCGCGCAGGAACTCGAGCGTCGCGCGGATTGCCGCCGGCTCGATGTGCAGCGCCGCCTTGTCGCGGAAGAACTCGGTGTCGCGGACCGCGTCCGGCTCGGTCTCCCGCAGCTCCTTGGCCAGGAGCTCCAGGCCCGTGGCGTCAGGCACCTGGGGTCGCTCCCGGCTTGAGGACGTTGATCGCCGTCTCGTGACCGTCGGCGTCCGGGATCAGCTCCTCGGTGCCGACCGCGTTGTAGCGCGAGCGCCAGCCCATGGCCGGGTCCTTCTGGATCATCGCGCGCAGCTTGAGGATCCCGTGGACGAGCGACTCGGGCCGCGGCGGGCAGCCGGGGACGTGCACGTCGACCGGCATGAACTTGTCGGCCGGCACGAGCGCGTAGTTGTTGAAGACGCCCATCGAGCTCGAGCAGGCGCCCATCGCGATGGAGAACTTCGGGTCGAGCATCTGGTCGTAGATGCGGCGGATGACCGGGGCCATCTTGATGCTGATCCGGCCCGAGAGGATGATCAGGTCCGCCTGGCGCGGTGATGCCCTGGCCGCCTCGAAGCCGAAGCGGGCGACGTCCATACGCGAGCCAATGTGGCTCATCCATTCGATCGCGCAGCAGGCGAGGCCGAACGACAGCGGGAAGAGCGCGTTCCCGCGCGCCCACGACACCGCCTTGTCGAGCGTCGTCGTGACGATCCGTTCCTGGACGTACTGGTCGAGCTCCTCGCCCTCGAGGTCGCCGCGCAGCATGTCGCGCGCGCGGAGCTGGCGGATGCGGAAGTCGTCGGGGGCGGCCTCGCGGCGGACTATCTCCAATTGAGCGCTCCTCTGCGCCAGACGTAGATGAGGGCCACGAGCAGCAGGACCACGAAGACCGAGATCTCGATCAGCGCGAAGGTCCCGAAGCTGCGCAGCTGGATCGCGACCGGGTAGAGGAACACGACCTCGATGTCGAACAGGATGAACAGCATCGCGATCAGGTAGAAGCTGATCCCGAAGCGGAACCCCTGCTGGATCTCGGAGGGCAGCCCGCACTCGTACGGATCGGTGTGGGTCGAGCGGCCCTTCTTCTTGGGGCCGAACAGTGAGTTCAGCACTGCGAACGCGCCACCGACGACGGCCCCGAGGACCAGGAACACGATTGCGGGGAGGTACGTCGAAAGCATCGGCGCAGGTTCTAGCAGGTACTTGTGACGCGGTGATACTTAGTGGCGATCCACGCGACTGATGGGTGACCTCGCCGTCGCGACGGCCCTCGTCGCGGCGTCGGTCGAACGCCGTCGCGGGCGCCTACGGGGCGTGGCGATGGTGGACGGTGTCCCCATCTCGCGTCTTCTGGATTCTCGCTCGGGCGGGCCAGATCGCATCCGGCGCGCTCGCGGTCGTCGCCGGCATCCTGGCGCTGGGCGGGCACGAGCCGGCCGACGGCCTGTTCTGGCTGTACGCCGTGCTGCCCGCCGTCGTGTCCTTCGTGGCCGAGCAGTTCCGGATCGCCTCGGCGCAGACCGTGCTCGACGCCCGCGACCTCGAGGACGCCCAGGCGGTCGGGCGCCTGGACGAGCAGGGACAGCGCTCCGTCGTGCTCGCGATCGTGCGCCGCGAGATCGGCGTGATGGCGCTGGCCGCGCTCGTCGTCGCGTTCCTCGCGCTGCGCGCGGCGGGCACCGCGTAGCGTTCTGCGCGCACGATGGCGACCGACCCGCCTCTCGACGCCGAGCGCTACCGGCAGGTGATCGGCCAGTTCGCCACCGGGGTGGCGATCGTCACCTGCCACGGGCCCGACGGCCCGGCCGGGCTGACGACGAACGCGCTGACGTCGCTGTCGCTCGATCCGCTGCTGCTGCTCGTCGCCTTCGACAACGGGTCCCGCACGCTGCCGGCGGTGCGCGTCGCCGGGCGCTTCGCGGTGAACATCCTGCGCGAGGGCCAGGAGGACCTGGCGCGCGTCTTCGCCTCCAAGCGCGTCGCCCGCGAGAAGTTCGAGGCGGTGACCCACGAGGACGCCCACGGCGTGCCGGTGCTCGACGGCGCGCTCGCCTGGCTGGCGTGCGACCTGCGCGACCTGTACCCGGCGGGCGACCACACGATCGGGGTCGGCGCGGTCACCCACATGGACGGAGATCCCGACGGCCGGCCGCTCGTCTTCTTCCGCGGCGGCTACCACGGCGTGGACTGAAGCGGCGGGAGGATCCCCGTGCGTGGCGGCGAAAGGGGCGAGTGCCCGGCGCCGACCCTGGACGGTCCTCTACAACGACACCGCGATCGTCTGGCAACGGCGGCAACCTGGTCGGCGCCGGGCTTCTCCAGACCTAGCCGCCGCCGACCTTCAGCTCTCCGTACTGGCCCAGGTTGTCGTGGTTGGCGATCGTGCAGATGAGCCGGTACTTGCCGGGCTTGAGCGTGACCGTCGTGCTCACGCGCTCGCCCGGGTGCGCCGTCGCGGTGCGCGCGTACTCGCGCTCCTCCTCGTCGCCGAGGGGGCGGTCGAACTGCACGACGGCGACGTTGTGGGTCAGGCGCCCGACGTCGTGGCCGACGATCCGCAGGCGGCCGGACGGCGCCGTGATGCGCGTGGGGAGGACGCGGTACTCGTCCAGGCGCAGGCTGACCGTCCGGTCGGCGGCCGGGACATAAGGGTCGTCGTCGCCGCAGCCCCCGAGCGCGAGGAGCGCCCCGGCGACGAGCAACGACAGGCTGGCTCGTCGGCCCCACATCGCTTCCGTATCATGCCCGCCCGCATGCCCTCCCGCCTTCGCTGGACGCTGGCCGCCGCCTGCACCGTCACCGCCGCCCTGGGCGTCGCCGCCTGCGGCTCGCAGCCCTCGACGGTGAAGGACCAGTCCGCGGACGTGGAGAACGGGGCGCGGCTGTTCGTCGAGCGCTGCTCGGGCTGCCACACCTTCAGCGAGGTCGGCGCCGAGGGCGGCGCGACCAAGGTCCACGACCGCGAGCGCGTCGACGGGCCGAACTTCGACGTGCGCAAGGAGGACCGCGCGAGCGTCCTCTACGCGATCCGCAACGGCGGCTTCTCGGGCGCGATCATGCCCGAGAACATCGTCGTCGGGCAGGAGGCCGAGGACGTCGCGGCCTTCGTCGCCAAGTACGCCGGGCGCAAGAGCGAGACGAGCCCGTCGCCGACGCCACCGCCGGCGGCGTCGACGAACGAGGCCGAGGCCCCGGCCCAGGGCGAGACGACGACCACCGGCCAGACGGAGACCCAGGCGGAGGGCGGCGGCGGGAACGCCGCCCAGGCCGCGGCCGGCAAGCAGGTCTTCACCGCGAACTGCGCGGGCTGCCACACGCTGTCCGACGCGGGCGCCAGCGCCCAGGTCGGCCCGAACCTCGACCAGGTTCAGCCCGACGAGTCGGCGGTCGCCGCCCAGGTCCGCTCGGGCGGTGGCGGGATGCCCGCCTTCGAGGGCCAGCTCAGCGACGACGAGATCAACGCCGTCGCCGCGTACGTCTCGAGCGTCGCCGGCAACTGAGCCCGGGCGGCGCGCCGCTCCGTCGTCAGATGGTTGGTCCCGCAACGCGCGACCGACCATCTAGGCTGAGGACTCTCGAATGCTGGACCTGAAGCTCATCCGGCGCGACCCCGACGGCGTGCGCGGGGCGCTCGCGCGCCGCGGCGACGAGGGGCGCCTGGACGAGGTGCTCTCGCTCGACCAGGACTGGCGCGCGGCCACGGCCTCGGCCGAGGTCCTGCGCGCCGAGCAGAAGACGGCCTCCGAGGAGATCGCCAAGGCCAAGCGCTCGGGCGAGGACGCGGACGAGCTGCTGGCGCGGATGCGCGACATGTCGGGCGAGGTCAAGGCGCTGACCGAGCGCGCCCGCCAGGCCGAGGAGCGCCTGCAGGAGGCGCTCGCCACGCTGCCCAACCTGCCCGACCCGACGGCCGCCGACGACGGCGACGAGGTGCTGCGCGAGGTCGGCGAGCCGCGCGTGCGCGAGGGCCGCGACCACCTCGAGCTCGCCGGCGACGCGATCGACATGGAGCGCGGGGCGCGCCTGTCGGGCTCGCGCTTCGCCTACCTGCGCGGCCCGCTCGTGATGCTCGAGCTCGCGCTCGTGCGCTGGGCGCTGGAGAAGCTCGAGGGCTACGGCTTCGAGCCCGTGGTGCCGCCCGTGCTCGTGCGCGAGCAGGCGCTCTACGGCACGGGCTTCCTGCCCGACACCGAGCAGCAGATCTACCGCCTGGCCGATGACGACCTGTACCTCGTGGGCACGAGCGAGGTCGCGCTCGCCTCGCTGCACGCCGGCGAGATCCTCGACGAGGCCGACCTGCCGCTGCGCTACGCGGGCTTCTCGCCGTGCTTCCGCCGCGAGGCCGGCGCCGCCGGGCGCGACACGCGCGGGATCTTCCGCGTGCACCAGTTCGACAAGGTCGAGATGTTCGTGTTCTGCCCGCCGGAGCAGTCGGCGGCCGAGCACGAGCGGTTGCTGTGCATCGAGGAGGAGATCCTCAGCGAGCTCGGGATCCCGTACCGCGTCGTCAACATCGCCGTCGACGACCTCGGCTCGAGCGCGGCGAAGAAGTACGACACCGAGGCGTGGCTGCCGGGCCAGGGCGCCTACCGCGAGCTCACGTCGACCTCGAACACCACGGACTACCAGGCCCGGCGCCTGGAGATCCGCTTCCGCCCGGCGGGCGGCGGGCGGCCCGAGGTCGTGCACACGCTGAACGGCACCGCGGTGGCGGTCGGGCGCACGATCGTCGCGCTGCTCGAGAACGGCCAGCGCGAGGACGGCAGCGTCGAGCTGCCCGCGGTGCTCGTGCCCTACGGGGCGCCGGTCGAGTTGCCCTCGGGCGTGCTCGCGTAACCGCCGCGCGCCGTCTCCAGCGCGTCCTCGAGCGTCGCATGGATGTCGAACGTCGAGTCCAGGCGCGTGATCTCGAACAGGCGCAGGACGGTCGGGTTGGTGCAGACGATGGCCATGCGCCCGCGTTGACGGGTCACGCGGCGCAGTCCGTTGAGGAGGACGCTGAGCCCGGTCGAGTCGATGAACTCGACGCCGGTCAGGTCGAGCACGACGGCGGTCTTGCCGCGCGCGATGGCCGAGTTGAGGCGCCGGCTGAACTCCGGCGCGGTGCTGACGTGGATCTCGCCCGTGACCGCGATGACGTGCGTGCGGCGATCGAGATCGTCCTCGACGAGCTGGAAGTCCGGTTCGGTGAACGCCACCACGCCTTGCCTATCCGACCGCGGAGGGCGTTGTCAATGAACCTGGACGGTTCTCCACCTCTCGGCGTTCGGGCTCCGGCGCCCGGATAGAAGGCGGGCGCGGGCGGGCGGCCGCCGAGAGACTCGGCGGCCGCCTGTCGCACGGGAGGAGGTTCAGCCGGTGAACTGCGGCGCGACCTGGGCCTGCGCGCAGCGCGCGGCGCGGGTCGTCAGGACCTGCGTGCGGTTCGCGTAGCGGACGCGCACGGTGAGGGCCTGCGGGCCGGTGCCGCGACGCGGCAGGGTGGCCCGGACGACCTGACGGCCACGCACGGTGACCGTGCGGACGACACGGCCGTTGACCACGAAGGTCACGCGACGCATCGAGCGGCCGCGGACGGTCGCGCGGATGGTGCGGGACGCGCACGAGGTGCGGGTACCGAGGACCGCGGTCGCCGGGGCGACGGCGGGCGAGCTGACCTGCACGCCCTGGACGCCGCTGGCGGGGGCGGGTGCCGCGGTGGCGGCGGGTGCGCTGCCGCCGGCGGGCGCGGGCGGCGCCGGCGCGGCGCCACAGCTCACGTACTCCTTGTGATACTCGCTGCCCGACTCGCCGTTCGTGTTCCACGACGTCTCGGCGACGACCTTGTGGTCGCCGTAGATCGTGAGCGGAACGTTGAGCGTGCTCGAACCGGTGAACGTGTGAGTCCCGGACTTCACCGCGACGTCGTCAACCTTGACGACCCAGTTGACCTTGCTGTTGGTGCCGTGGAACGAGGCGTACTGGAACGTGGCGTTGGTGCACGAGACGTCCAGCAGCGCGTGGTGTGCGGAAGCGACAGCGGGGAATGCGAGCGCTGCCACGGCCAGGATCCCTGCAGTCCCGACCTTCTTGATGTGCCGTGCCTTGCGTGAGCCCTTGAGCACGGTGGCCCCCTTCCTGAGGATGTTCGTTCGCCAGCCTGGCGATATGTCGGACCGCCCATGTCCCGCGGCCATCTTCCGTGGGCGCCTTGGACACAGGGCGACGGCACGGTAAACCTCCGGTAAGCGAAAAAGCCACGGATGCGTAAGAGCCCTGACGACAAATTGGCGCGCTTCCGCTCACCAAGGAGGAGTCGCCGGGCCGGTGTCGTCGAATCTGCCGCGAACTTCCATGTTCCGGTGCGCTGTCCACCTCAACGTTTGTACGAGGGCTTGTGTGCGCTGTTACGCGCCTTCCGCGCGATTCCAGGGGGTGTTCAGCCGGAAAACGGTCAGAGATGGGGTAGAAAACCGCCGCCCGCGGCCAGAGAAATCCCCCCTAATGTCTCCCAGCCGGCCGGAATCTGCCCCATCAGGCGCTCGAGCGGACCCGGCGAGCGCCCCAATACCACGAAGTGACGAGGGCGAGCACGGCGCCGGGGACCGCCCACAACGCCTCGCCGGCGCCGGGCGGGTTGTCCGCCGGGACGCCGGGGACGGGCAGCAGGAACCCGGTGACGAGCGCGCCGAGCCATGCGGCCAGGAACGCGCCGATGATGCCACCGGAGAAGCGGTCGGGCACGAGCACGGCGAAGTGCCAGAACGCGATGCCGACCATCGACCAGACCAGGACGGAGACCATCGCGCGCAGGGTGCCCGCTCGGTGCTCAGCGCGAAATGGGGTCCGCCACCCATCTCGAGACGACGGGCGAGCCGTCATCGCGGGTGAGCGCCGCACGTGCGCGCTCGGCGATCTCGCGCACGCTGACCGGGGACTTCTGGTTGTAGAGCGGGCTGCTGCCGCCGTCGCAGACCAGCCACGAGACCAGCGCGACGCCTCCCACCGGAGGGTCGCCGACCGTGCGCAGGTCGCGCGCGAGCAGGATCAGCGGGCCGGCGGCCTCGAGCACCGGGTCGACGGCGAGCGGCGCGGCGCAGCCGCTCCGTCGCCAGGGGTGGGCCGCGGTGTCGACGGCGGCGGTCAGGCAGCTCGACAGCGCGTCGCGCGAGCGAGCGCTCGTGAGCTGCCGTGCGCGCAGGGTGAGCTCGCGTGAGCACCCCGGGCGCGTGCCCTCGGCCAGAAGGCGGTCGAGCTCGAGCGCCCGCGCCCACACGCGCAGGCGGAGGGCCAGGTCACGGGCGTCCGTCATTGGAGGCCTGCGGCGCGGCCGCGACGGCGCGCGTCGGGCCCTGGTAGGCGTCGCGGAGGTCCCAGCCGCACAGCGGGCAGGTCAGGCCCTCGTCCTCGGACACGCGCTGGCTGCAGCGCGGGCAGCTGCGCTGCTCGGACTCCTTCTTTCGCCTGAACAGGCGGATGGCGCTCCTCCTCCGGACGTCGATGGAAGGGACAGGATCCGCCGGGAACGCTGCGGCGGAAAGGGGGTCAGGAACCCCTCTTCGAGCTGAGATGCTTCGGCCATGACCGTCGGCGTCTCCCCGGCCCGATCGCTGACCTCTCCGGCCCGATCGCTGACCCGCCGCGTCCTGCTGCTCAACTCCGGCGTCGTGCTCGCCGCCACGCTCGCGCTCGCGCTCGGGCCGGCGACGGTGAGCACGCCGGTCCGGACCGAGGAGCTGCTGGTGCTCGTCGGCGGCGTGCTGGCGACCCTCGCCGCGAACCTCGTCCTCGTCCGGCGCGCGTTCGCGCCGCTCGAGCGGCTCACCGTTCTCATGCGGCGCGTCGATCCGCTCGTCCCCGGGACGCGGCTCGACGTCGACGGCGGCACACGCGAGGTGATGCAGCTCGCCGACGCGTTCAACGAGATGCTCGAGCGCCTCGAGATCGAGCGGCGCGACAGCGCCGCGCGCGCCCTGCGCGCTCAGGAGGCCGAGCGCCGGCGTCTCGCGCGCGAGCTCCACGACGAGCTGGGCCAGTCGATCACAGGTGTCCTGCTGCGGATCGACGAGGCGATCCGCAACGCCTCGACCGCCGATCTGCAGGAGGCGCGCGAGGACGCGCGCCGGAGCCTGGAGGACGTGCGGCGCATCGCCCGCGACCTGCGCCCCGACACGCTCGTGGAGCTCGGCCTGGCCAGCGCGCTCAACGCGCTCGCCACGCGCCTCACGCGTCAGACCGGGGTCGCGGTCGAGCGCCGTCTCGACGCCGGGCTGCCGCCGCTCGGTGACGACGCCGAGACCGTGTTCTACCGCGTCGCCCAGGAGGCGCTGACCAACGTCGCCCGCCATGCCGGCGCCCACCGCGTGACGATCGCCCTGGAGCAGGCCGACGGGGCCGTCACCCTCACCATCGACGACGACGGCTGCGGCATCCCCACGCACGTCGGCCGCGAGGCGCGCGGCATCACCGGGATGCGCGAGCGCGCGCTGCTCGTGCACGGCCGCCTGAGCGTCGGCCGCGGCCCGGGCTCGGGTACGCGCGTGCGGCTGGAGATCCCCGTCCCGTGATGACGCCGATCCGGACCCGTGTCCTCGTCGCCGACGACCACGCGGTCGTGCGCCGCGGCGTGCGCAGCATCCTCACCGCCCAGCCCGACTTCGAGGTCCTGGGGGAGGCGGCCGACGGCGCGGAGGCGGTCGAGCTGGCGCTCGAGCTGCGACCGCACCTGGTCATCCTCGACGTGTCGATGCCGCGCCTCACCGGCCTGCAGGCGGCCGGCGAGCTGGCCCGGCGCGCCTCCGGCATGCGGCTGCTGATGCTCTCGATCCACGACGACGAGCAGTACCTGTTCGAGGCGCTGCGCGCCGGGGCGTCCGGCTATGTCCTGAAGTCCGCGGTCGACCGCGACCTGGTCGAGGCGTGCCGCGCGACGATGCGCGGCGAGTCGTTCCTCTACCCCGACGCCGCGGCCGCCCTGATCAAGGACCGCCTCGCCCGCGCCACCCCGGGCGAGGACCTCTCCGACGACCCGCTGACCCCGCGCGAGGCCGAGGTCCTGAAGCTCATCGCCGAGGCCCACACGACCAGGCAGATCGCGGACATCCTCGTCATCAGTCCCAAGACGGTGGAGAACCACCGCGCCCGGCTGCTCGAGAAGCTCGGCATGCACGACCGCGTGCAGCTCACGCGCTACGCGATCCGCCGGGGCCTCGTGCAGCCCTGACGCACGACGAGCACCGGGCAGCCGGCGTCGCGGATCAGCGCGCCCGAGACGCTCGGGCCCTGGAGCAGTCGCCGCACGCCCGTGGCGCCGCGCGTCCCGGTGACGACGAGGTCGGGCTGCTCGCGGCGGACGTTGACCAGCAGCTCGTCGGGGACGCGGCCGCTCCAGACGCGGACGTCGATCGGCACGCCGCCCGCGACGCTCGCCGCCGCGGCCACGAGCGCGCCGCGCCGGCGGACCGCGGGCACCGCCCCGAGCAGCTCGACCGCAATCGCGTCTCGCGCCGACAGCGGCTCGTCATCGGGGTCGGACGGCGGCGCCACGTGCGCGATCGTCAGCTGCGCGCCCGTCTGGCCCGCGAGGTCGACCGCGAGCGTCAGCGCGGCGCGGGCTGCGGGCTCGTCCTCGTAGGCGACCCAGATGTGGCGGAACACGCCGGGTCTCCTAGCCGCCTTCGATCCGTGCGGCGAGCGCGGTGAAGAAGTCGGATCGGGTGACGATGCCGAGCACGTGCCGGCGCTCGTCGACGACGGGGACGATCAGCACGCGGTGGTGCAGGAACGTCTCGGCCAGCTGGGCGTCGGAGTGCTCGCGGGGCACGTCGACGTGCTCGGCGTTGACGTGCGCGGCGACGTGGTCGGTGAGCGTGCGGGCGCCGCGCGTGAGCTCGGGGTCGAGCGAGTGCGGCACGAACGCGGCGTAGCGGAGCTGGCCGAGGTAGCCCGGGAACAGGGCGGCGATGAACTCGCGCTCGCCGAAGATGCCGCACAGCACGCCGTGGGCGTCGACGACGGGGAGGGCGGGGAGGCCGGCGGCGACGATCCGGCGCGCCGCCCCGATGACGGGCTCGTCGAACGACAGCAGCGGGACCTCCCGGGTCAGGGCGTCGGCGATCGATCGCGGCATCACGCGTAGCGCAGCAGGATGTAGCCGGTCACCAGGACCATCGACACGAGCGTCACCGGCACGCCGACCCGCAGGAACTCGAGGAAGCCGATCGGGCGCCCGGCGCGCGACGCCATGCCCGCCGCGGCCACGTTCGCCGCCGCCGCGACGAGCGTCAGGTTGCCGCCGAAGCACGCGCCGAGGGCGAGCGACCACCAGTAGGCGTCGTCCCCGTCCTCGCCGGCGATCTCGGCGACCACGGGGATCATCGTCGCCGTCAGCGGGATGTTGTCGACGACGCCGCCGACGATCGCCGCGCTCCACGAGATCGCCAGCAGCTCGCCGGTCCGGTCGCCGCCGGTGAGCGCGACGATCGCGTCGGCCAGCTCGTGGACGGCGCCTGTGGCCTCCAGCGCGCCGACCATCACGAACAGGCCGACGAAGAAGAACAGGGTCGGCCATTCGATCCCCGCCAGCGTCTCCTCGAGCGACTGGCGCGAGACGAGCAGCATCGCCGTCGCCCCGGCCAGCGCGACCGTCGCCGGCTCGAGGTGCAGCGGCTTGTGGACGAAGAACGCGGCGATGGTCGCGAGCAGGATCGGGAGCAGGCGCCGCAGCTCGCGGGCGTCCTCGATCGACGCGCGCGCATCGAGCTCCATCACGCGGTTGCGAGCGGCCGGCGGGATCCGCAGCCGCGACCGGAAGCGCAGGAACAGCAGGCACACGACGATCGCCGAGGTGAGGTAGGCGATCGGCGCCATGTGGATCAGGAACTCGATGAACGACAGGCCCGTCGCGCCGGCGATCATGATGTTCGGCGGGTCGCCGATCAGCGTCCCGGCGCCGCCGATGTTGCACGCCATGACCTCGATCAGGATCAGCGGGATCGGCTCGATGTCGAGCGCGTCCGCGAGCAGGAACGTGATCGGCACCATGAGCAGGATGGTCGTGAGGTTGTCGAGGAACGCCGACAGCACCACCGTTGCGGTGGAGAGCGCGACGACGAGGACGAACGAGCGCCCGCGCGACCACTGGCCCGCCCGGATCGCGACGTACGTGTAGACGCCCGTCGTCTCGGTCAGCCGGACGATGATCATCATCCCGGCGAGCAGCGCCAGCGCGTTGAACTCGATCGCCTCGAGCGCGCGCTGCTCGTCGATCGTGCCCGTGAGGAGCACGAGCACCGCGCCGAGCAGCGCGACCTTGGTGCGGTCGACCCGATCGGTCGCGATCAGCGCCAGGGCGCCGGCGAAGATGCCGATGGCGATCGGCATCAGCGGGTTCGAGGTCGCGGGAGGGCCACGACATGAGCCTCCAGGCCCGCGGCCGGCCGAGGAATGGGACGGTCTCCCCATCGGCTCCGCCGCCGTCTCGAAATGGGGATTGCAACCCATGGTCGGCGGTGGCACGCCCGGCGATGATGACCGCGCATGGCCGACTCGAACGCCCGCTTGCCACACCGTTTCCCGCGAACTCGGCGCCCTCGGTTTCCGGCGGGCACCCCCCGGAGCGGCGGCCCCCGCGCGTTCGGCCCCCTCGTCGGCGATGCGTGCGATGCCGGTGCGGTCCCCGCCCGGGCGGGCGCGGGGCCCGCCGGCGTCGCTGTCGTCCCGTGACCGGCTCGATCGCGCACGATCGAGCCGGCCACGAACCGCCGCGGTCGCTGTTCTGGCGGCTCGTGTCGCTCAACGCCCTCGTGCTGCTCCTCGCCGCCGCCGCGCTGGCGCTGTCACCGGTCACGGTGAGCTCGCCGGTCGCGCTCGAGGAGGCGGGGGTGCTGCTCGGCGGGCTCCTCGCGATGCTCGTGGTGACCGTGCTGCTCACGCGCCGCGCGCTGGCGCCGCTGCGGGCGCTGACCGACCTCATGGGCGACGTCGATCCGCTGCATCCGGGCCGCCGGATCCCGGTCCGGCACGAGATCGCGGAGGTCGACGAGCTGACCGACGCGTTCAACCGGATGCTCGATCGGCTCGAGGAGGAGCGCCGCGAGAGCTCGCGTCGCGGGCTGAGCTCGCTCGAGGCCGAGCGCCGGCACATCGCCCAGGAGCTGCACGACGCCGTCGGCCAGGCGCTCACCGTCGTGCTGCTCGAGCTCGACGATGCCGCGCGCCATGCGGACGCCGACCAGCGCCCGCGTCTGTCCGCCGCCCAGGAGCACATCCGGGCCGGGATCCTCGACACCCGCCGCATCCTGGCCGAGCTGCGTCCGGAGGCCCTCGACGACCTCGGGCTGCGCAGCGCGCTGATCACGCTCATCGACCGGCTCGTGCAGAGCGGCGCGCCGCCGGTGTACCGCCATTTCGGGCGCGAGCTGCCGGCGCTGTCCCCGGAGGCCGAGCTCGTCGTCTACCGCATCGCCCAGGAGGCGATGACCAACGCCATCCGCCACGCGGGCGCGACGCGCATCGACGTGCATCTCGAGCGCGGCGCGCGCGGGATCCGGCTGCGGGTGATCGACGACGGCGGCGGCCTGAACGGGACGACCCGACCGGGCGGCGGCCTGCGCGGCATGCGCGAGCGGGCGCTGATGATCGGGGCCGAGCTCGAGGTCGCCTCGCTGCGCGGCGGCGGGGTCGAGGTCCGCGTCGACGTGGAGGCGCGGCCGTGAGCGTGCCGTTGAAGACCCGCATCCTCCTCGCCGACGACCACGCCATCGTCCGCCGTGGCGTGCGCCTGATCCTGCACGCGCAGCCCGACCTCGAGGTGGTCGCCGAGGCCTCGGACGGGATCGAGGCCGTCCAGCTCGCGCGCGAGACCGCTCCCGACCTCGCCGTCGTCGACATCTCGATGCCGCGATTGACCGGCCTGCAGGCGACGCGCGAGATCGCGGTGGTCGCCCCGGAGGTGCGCGTCCTGATCCTGTCGATGCACGACAACGAGCAGTACTTCTTCGAGGCGCTGAACTCCGGCGCCTCGGGCTATGTCCTGAAGTCGGCGGTCGACCGGGACCTCATCGAGGGCTGCCGGGCGACGATGCGCGGCGAGCCGTTCGTCTACGCCGGCGCGGTGCGCGCGCTGATCCGCGACCACCTCGAGCGGGCCCGCCAGGGCGAGCGGCTGTCCGAGGATCCGCTCACGGCGCGCGAGTCGCAGGTCGTCAAGCTCATCGCCGAAGGTCACACGTCCCGGGAGATCGCCGGGTTGCTGTTCATCAGCGAGCGCACGGTCGAGCGCCATCGCGAGAACATCCTCGAGAAGCTCCACATGCGCGACCGTGTCGAGCTGACGCGCTACGCGATCCGTCGTGGCCTGATCGATCCCTGAGATGGACCTTCCTGATCGTCGCGGCGACCGCGCTCAGCGGCGGTCGGCCCGGACGCCGAGGTAGCGGTCCACCGGGTCGCCCACGCGGCGCCATCCGACCGTGCTCAGCGTCGCGCACATGACGGTCCAGCCGGCGAGCAGCCACACGTACTCGCGGGGCGTGAGCACGTCGGCGAGGCGGCCGAGCTGAAAGGTGACGACGAGCAGGACGACGCGCGCGATCACTCCCAGCCGGCCCAGCGACACCAGGAACACGCGCGCGCCCGCGAGATACAGGCCGAGTCCGACGCACCCCATCCAGTAGGCGATCCGCGCGGCGAGGAACAGCAGCCGCTCGCGCGGCGTCTCGGCGCCGTGGCGGTTGAGCAGGACGGCGAGGCCGACCCACGTCCACCAGAGCGTCGCGAACAGCCCCAGCGCCACCCACACGCTGTGCATCTCGGGCGCCCGGACGACGACGTGGGCGAGCTGGCCGACCGCCAGCACGAAGATCAGGTCCAGGTACAGCTCAACCCACGCGACGCGCTTCCCCTGCTCGCTCACGCCGAGGATCGTGCCGCATGCGAGCGGAGGGGCGGGATTCGAGCCGGCGGACCGGCTCACCGGGCGCCCCGACCGCCTCACCAGGGACCAGACCAGGGCATCCCCGGGCGCGACGCTGGAGCGACAGCACCAACCTCGTGCGTACCAAGCACAGTCTCGAGAGGAGATTCTCATGAGCTCGGCCGATGCGTTGACCAGCCTTGCGTCCGATGGCCGGACCGAACTTCGGGAGGGCTACGCCGAGGTCGGGGACGTGCGGCTGCATTACGTCGAGGCCGGCGACGGGCCGCTGATCGTTCTGCTGCACGGCTTCCCGGAGTTCTGGTACGGCTGGCGGCTGCAGATCGCGCCGCTCGCGGCTGCGGGCTTCCGCGTCGTCGCGCCGGACCTGCGGGGCTACAACCTGTCGTCCAAGCCGGACGGCGTCGCCGCCTACGGCGCCGGCGAGCTGGCCGCCGACGTCCGCGGCCTCATCCAGGAGCGCGGCGCCGAGTCCGCGCTCGTGGCCGGCCACGACTGGGGCGGAACCGCCGCCTGGACGCTCGCAATGAACCACCCCGAGGTCGTCGACCGCCTCGCCATCCTCAACGCGGCCCATCCGCGCAAGCTCAACGAAGGGCTGCGGCACCCCAGCCAGCTGCGGCGGTCCTGGTACTTCTTCTACTTCCAGCTCCCCGACCTGCCGGAGCACCACGTGCGGGCCGACGACTGGGAGTTCTTCCAGGACTTCCTGCGCGACGCGCAGCCCCCGTACACGCCCGAGGAGATCAAGCGCTACATCGAGGCGTGGTCGCAGCCCGAGGCGGCGACGGCGATGATCAACTACTACCGCTTCGCGGTGCGACACTCGTCAGGCGAGATCCGTCCCATCACGGCGCCCACCCTCGTCATCTGGGGTGGGAGCGACCGCTACCTCGGCCCCACGCTCGCCGAGCCCCACCACGACGACGTGCCCAACCTCGACCGCGTCGAGCGCCTGCCCGACGCCTCGCACTGGGTCCACCACGACGAGGCCGAGCGCGTCAACCAGCTGCTCGTCGACTTCTTCGCTCCCGCCCGCACGACGTCGGCGGCATAACGCGCAGGCCGTCGCGTGTCAGCAACAGAGCGAGGACAGCCGCGCGGCGCGCTCGGCCCCGTCAGGCAGATCGCGGCCGGCCTCCTCGACGTCGGCTACGTCGACGTCGGCCCTCCCGACGGTCGTGCGGTCGTTCTGCTGCACGGCTGGCCGTACGACATCCACACCTTCGCCGAGGTCTCGCCGCTGCTGGCGGCGGCGGGCCATCGGGTGATCGTCCCGTACCTGCGCGGCTACGGCACGACGCGCTTTCTCTCCGACGAGACGTTCCGCAACGGGCAGCAGTCGGTCCTGGCGGTCGACACCGTCGCGTTGATGGACGCCCTCGGGATCGAGAAGGCGGTCGTCGCCGGCGCCGACTGGGGAGCGCGGACCGCCGACATCGTCGCGGCGCTCTGGCCCGAGCGGTGCGCCGGGCTCGTCTCGGTGAGCGGGTATCTGATCGGAAGCCAGCGGGCCGGCGAGCTGCCGTTGGCGCCGGAGGCCGAGCGCCAGTGGTGGTACCAGTACTACTTCGCGACCGAGCGCGGCCGGGCCGGGTACGAGCGCTACCGGCGCGAGTTCGCGAGGCTCATCTGGCGGACGGCCTCGCCGCAGTGGGACTTCGACGACGTCACGTTCGAGCGCAGCGCCGCCTCTCTCGACAACCCGGATCACGTGGCGATCGTGATCCACAACTACCGCTGGCGGATCGGCCTGGGCGACGGCGAGCCGCAGTACGCCACGCTGGAGCGCCGCCTGGCCGAGGCGCCGGTCATCAACGTGCCGACGATCACCCTCGAAGGCGACGCCAACGGCGCGCCGCATCCGGACCCCAGCTCCTACGCGGGGAAGTTCTCGGGCCCGCACTCGCACCGCACCATCACCGGCGGCATCGGCCACAACCTGCCTCAGGAGGCGCCTGAGGCGTTCGCCCAGGCGATCATCGACGTCAACACCCAGGAAGGGGCGCTCACGTCAGAGGCCCAGTTTTCAGCTGGCGCCGACACCCGGCGCTCTGCACGGCGGGGGCGCGAGTGACGCCGCGCCCGTTCGGGGTACCGCGGACCTCATTGCCACGAGACCGAGGAGGAGTCATGGCTGAACCCGTCCCCGCGGGGAGCGACGTGTCGTCCGGGACCTACCGCTGCACCAACTGCGGCTACGAGCTCGAGGTCGGCTCGACGAAGAACCTGCCGCCGTGCCCGAGCTGCCAGAACGGCCAGTACACGACGGTCACAGGCGGCGACGCCGCTGCCGACCCGTATCCCGACCGCAACTGAGGTGGCGGCGGCGAGCGGGCCGGCCGTTCGAGGACCACGACCTCCACATCCGCTCGCCGCCCTAAGCCGGAACGTCGCGTCGACTGCGCGCTTCCCAGACGTCTCGCAACAGCCGTGGCGTCAGATCTCGCTTGTCGGCGACGCCGGCGGCTCCGCAGGCAACGGCGGGGCCTGGCAGGGCGCTGGCTGGGTCTGCGGTCACCAGCCAGACGACGACCTCGGGGTGGCGGTCGACGAGGATCTCGGTCGCCCGCCAGCCTCCGATGCCCGGCATGCGGACGTCCATCAGCACCAGTTCCGGACGGAGGGCCTCCACGGCGAGGATCGCTTCCTCCCCGGATGCCGCCTCGCCGACGACGGTGAACCCGGGCATCGCGGCGACGAGGTCGCGCAGAGCAGCGCGAAACGGCTGCTGATCGTCGACGACGAGGACCTTGACGTCCATGGCGCAGGACGTCCCGTTGTCGCTCTTGGCCGCCGATTCGCGCGCGAAGCGCCGAGGCGCGATGACCCTGTCTGGCATCTCGCAGGACCTCCGGTTGGTCGTGCGCAAAATACGTCGTCGCCGCGGCGCGGGAGCGTGGGTTTGCAACCCCCGTCCGGCAGCCGACCGCGTTGCCGGGTGCCGGCGGGCCTGCGGCGGCCTGTCAGCGGATCGGGCGAGCGCCTCGGTGCCGTGGACTCGGAAGCGGCAACCACCGCGGCACGGTGGCCGCGATGCGGGTCCCGTTACCGCTGGGGCTGTCGACCGCGAAGGTGCCGCCGAGTGCCTCGACGCGGTCCCGCAGGCCGGTCAGGCCACCGCCGGCGCCTTCGGTGGCGCCGCCGACGCCGTCGTCGGCGATCTCAAGGCGAAGGGTGTGGGTCGTCGCGATCGCGCGTACACGTATCGACGAGGCCTGCGCGTGCTTCTGCGCGTTGTTGAGCGCCTCGACGAACACGTAGTACGCGGTCGCTTCGACGCTGTCGTCAGATCGTGTCGAGGGCAACAGCTCGAACGCGACAGGGACGCTCGATCGTGCCGCGACGGCCTGCATCGCCGGCGCCAGGCCGCTGTTCGTGAGTACCGCAGGATGGATGCCTTGGGCGAGCTCGCGCAGTTCGTCGATCGCAAGGCCGACCTCGGTGCGCGCTGCCTCGAGCGCCGGCACTCCCTCCTCGGGCGCGTCACGCGCCCGGTCGGCGGCGAGCCCCAGCCGCACGGCCAGCGCGGTGAGGCGCTGCTGGGCGCCGTCGTGGAGGTTGTGCTCGAGGCGTCGTCGTTCGGTGTCGGATGCGTTGACGAGCCGGACGCGGGACGCGTCGAGTCGCTCGGCGAATCGCTTGCGCTCGGATACCAGCGCGGCGAGCGACAGCGTCGACAATGCCGCCACGGCGATGTAGGTCTGGGTCGTGAGGACGCTGAGCGTGATCGAGTCGAACACGAATGGCCCGTGGTAGTGAGTCGTGTTCCAGACGGCGAAGCCGACCGCGATCGCGATGGCGAGCGTCGCACCGCGGCGGCCGAAGCGCAGCCCGGCCCAGCCCAGCGCCGGGAAGACGAGATAGGCCACCGGGCTCTCGGTGCGAAACGCGATCTCGCTCATCCCCGCCACGGCGGCGAGCATCGCCACGGCCTCCAACGCACGACGGCGCGTCCAGTCGCGCGCCGGTGGCTGATGCCAGGCGAGGGCGAGCGGAATCACGACCAGGGCACCGGTGGCGTCGCCGAGCCACCAGGTGCGCGCGACCTCGGGCAGCGCACTGGCGGTGATCACGTCCCCGGCGAGCAGCGACAGCGGACCGATCGTGGCGCTGATCGCCGTCGCGGCGGCGATCACGGCGAGCAGGCGCCCGAGGCCGGCGAGGCTGTCCAGCGGTGAGCCGGGCCGCGCGGTCAGACGGCGGATCAGCAGCGCCGCAACGAGCACTTCGAGCATGTTCCCGATCGTCTGCCCGAGCGCGGAGCCGAGCGGCAGCGCGGAGTAGTCGTTGGCGAGCAGATCGCCGACCAGCACCCCGGGCCAGAACCGCAGCCCACCGAGGCACAGGAAGGAGATCGCCACCCCGGCCGGAAGCCACACGATGGCGGCGACAGGACCCGCGAACTCCAGCTCGTAGCCGATCTTCGCCGCCGCGTAGTAGGCGCCGGCCAACGCGACAACGCCGGCCACGTACCGACCGCGGAGCGCCCACGCCGGCCGAGCGAGCCCGACGCGGCGGGAGAGCGGGCGCGAAACGACCTGGACGCCCGATCTCATCGTCCGGACCTCGGGCACCGCAGGCCACGGCAGACGTCAACCGCCCGACCGGCCGGCACGGGCAGCGCGCGAGCGTCCACGTGCGCCGCCCTCTCAACCGACATCGCGGGACCTCCTTTGGAAACCCCTTCACAGCCCAACCCGCTGACGCTGTCTGGCGCCTCAGACCCTACCAGTGCGCCCTGTTCGGACACCCCGCCGCGGGGTCCCCCTGGTGGTTCGTGCGTGCGGCCGGCCGCAGTCCTGCACCAGCCATCCGCCGGGTGGCTGTTGCGCTCAGACGGAGGGGGCGGGATTCGAACCCGCGGACCGGGGTTACCGGTCTCCGGTTTTCAAGACCGGTGCATTCGACCGCTCTGCCACCCCTCCGGACGCGCGCCGGTCCTGTCTTATACCCGCCGGTAGCGCGCGTCGAGGATCGAGTACGCGGCGAAGGCCAACAGACCCGCCGCGACGACGCCGAGCAGGATCGGGCCGTGCCCGCTCTGGCTGAGCTTGGCCAGCGCGCCGTCGAGGCCGACCGCCTTGTCGGGGTCGTAGGAGATCGCCGCGTCGATCAGGAACCAGCCGATCAGCGCGAAGACGACCATGCGCGCGAGGTGGCCGGCGACGCCGACGGCGGTGAACACCTGCTCGGTGTGCTCGCCGCGCATCTCGCCCGTCTTGGAGTCCTCCAGGAACTTCTTCTTGACGCCCTTGATGCCCTGGTCGACGGCGACGCCGATGACGATCAGCCCGGCGAGGATCACCAGGTAGCGCCCCGCCGGCCAGTCGAGCACGCCACCCGTCGCCTTCTCGGGACCGCCTCCGCCGCCGGAGCTCGAGCCGACGATGATCTGCACCGCGGTGGCGCACAGGATCGTGTAGGCGATCCCGCTGACCAGCGCCGAGATGCGGTCCTTCGTGTCGTCGCTGGCCTCCTGGCCGTGGCCGAGCGCCGCGCGCATCAGCCGCCAGATGGCGTAGCCGGCCAGCCCGAGGGCCATGACGACGAGCAGGACCTTGCCGAACGGCCCCTGGGCGATCTCCTGGAGCGCGCCCTGCTGGTCGGTGGTCTCGCCGCCGGCGCCGAAGGCGAGCCGGATGGCGAGGATCCCGATGATCAGGTAGACGACGCCGCGGGCCACCAGCCCGCCGCGCGCCAGCCACTCGAACGCGTCCGTCTGCGCCACGTGCTCTCCCTGCGCCCGCGCTTCGCGGGCGCCTCTGCTCCCGGCCCCCCTGCTGCTCAACACGCTCATCTCAGCCTCCCTCTCCCTGACCGGGGCGCGGAACGCAGAGGCTCAGGGCACCGGGCTCGATCTTGACCTTGAACGACCTGACCTTCGTGCGGTCCCCGCCGTCGAGCTCGTAGCGCACCTTGCGATCGAGCTTGACCTTCACCGCGCGGGCCTTCGTCGCCCGCACGAAGGGCGACGCGAGCGGATTGCCCGCCGCCGTGCGCGCCAGCGTGCGGGCCCACTGGACGACGCCCTCGGCGGTGACCACGCCGAGCTCGAGGCGTCCGTCGTCGGGGCGGGCGTCGGGGAAGACCTCGATGCCGCCGAACAGCTCGCCGACGTTGCCGAGCAGGATGCACGTCGCCCGGCCGTCGAACCACTCCGTCCCGTCGACCTCGATCGCCGCCTCGAAGGCGTCCTCGCGCAGCTGGCGCGTCCCGCCCCACAGGTACGCGGCGCGGCCGATGCGGTCCTTGAGGTCGTCGCTGTCGCGGATCATGCCCGCGTCGAAGCCGACCCCGGCCATGACCGCGAAGCGCTCGCCCGCGAAGCGCCCGACGTCGAAGCGCCGGCGTTCGCCGCGCAGGCCGATGGCCACCGCGCGCTCGACGTCCTTGGGGATGCCGAGGTTGTGGGCGAGCAGGTTCGCCGTGCCCGCCGGCAGGATGGCCAGCGCGGCATCCCCGCCGGCCATCTCGCCCACGCAGCGGCGCACCGTGCCGTCGCCGCCCCAGGCGAAGACGAGCTCGGCGCCGTCGTCGAGCGCCCGGCGCACCTGGGCCGGCGCCTTCTTGGCCTTGGGCACCTCGTACCAGAGCGGGTCGGCGACCCCCTCGGCCTCGAGCACCCGGCGCAGCTCGTGCAGGCCATCGCCGAGCCGCTTCTCGGCATGCGCGACGACCGCGACCCTCATGAGGCGGCCGGCACCCGGCCGACGGCCCGGGCCGCGCGCGACGGCGCCGGCGCCTTGACCGCGGCGCCCGCGGCGCGGCACGCGAAGAGGAGGACGATCACCGCGCCGACGCCGATGACGAGGCCGCCGGCGACGTCGAGCGGGTGGTGCATGCCGCGGTACATCCGCGACATGGCGACGTACGCCGGCAGGACGAGCGCGGCCGCCCACGCTGCGATCCGCAGGCCGCGGTGCGAGATCCCCGAGGCGAGCATGAACACGATGCCGGCGTACACGGCGATCGACGCGGCGGTGTGGCCGCTCGGGTAGCTGGCGTTCACGGGCAGGTCCTCGAGGCGCTCGACGAACGGCCGGTGGCGGGGCACGGCCAGCGTCGTCAGCCGGTAGGTGGCCGACTCGATCGTGAGCACGAACACCGCGAAGCCCACGACGAGCCAGTTGCGGCGGACCGCGAAGGCGAGCGCGATGAGCGCGACGAGGATCGGCAGGACCGGGGCGCCGCCGACCGCGGTGCCGACGGCCGAGACCGACGTCAGCAGCGACGAGCGCTCCTCGACGATCGAGCGGATCGCGCTCTCGTCGGTGCTCGCGAAGCCGCCGATGTGCAGCAGCACCTCGGTGACGAGGATCCCGAGCAGGACCGAGAGGGCCGCGAGCGCCGCGAAGGCGGACACAAGGGCCAGGAAGAAGACCGCGACGGGATGCTTCGGTCCGACGAGGTCCGCGAACCGCTCGGCCGGCCCTCCGGGCCGCGCTCTCAGCGCTGTCTGCGCCCAGCGGTCCTCGCGTACGTCACGGCGTCCTTCCACGGCCATGCGTGGTCCTCCCCCGGCTCGGGTACCCATCCGTCTCCCGCCCCCGCTGGCGTGTACCCGTGCCGCTGCTCCTCTTAGTCCTCATCTCTTGCGCGGCGGCGCTCATCGTCGCGTTCCTGGCCCGGCGCTGGCCACGGCGCGCGCCCGACGCGCCGCCGGCGGCGACGCGGCTGGCGCGGCGCATGGACCCGGAGGCGGCGACCGGGCTGGCCCTGACGCTGGCGCTCGTCGTGCTCGTGGCCGGCGGCGTCGTGCTCGCGGTGCTCGCGTTCGTCCTGCGCGGCGATCCCGACGCGATCGGGCTCGACGCCGGCGCGGCCGACTGGGGCTTCGAGCACGGGACGCCGTTCACCAACGACGTCCTCGACGCGATCACGTTCGTCGGCCAGCCGACGAGCATCGTCGTGCTCGCGGTCGTGCTCGGAGTCGTCGAGACCATCCGCACGCGCAACCGCTGGATCGTTCCCTTCCTGTTCGTCGTCGTCGCCGGCAACGGCGTGCTCACGACGACGATCAAGCACGTCGCCGACCGCGTCCGGCCGGCGCTCAACCCGGTCGCCGAGGCGCTCGGCCCGTCGTTCCCGAGCGGGCACTCGTCGTGGTCGGCGGCGTTCTTCGCCGCCGCGGCGCTCGTGCTCGCCTCCGGCCACGGGCGCTCGACGCGGATCTGGCTGGCCGCCGCCGCGGCCGGGCTGGCGGTGTGCATCGCGGCGACGCGGGTGCTGCTCGCCGTGCACTGGGTGAGCGACGTCGTCGCCGGCCTCGCCCTGGGCTGGGCGTGGTTCGCGGCGTGCGCGATCGCCTTCGGCGGGCGCCTGCTTCGCTTCGGCGCCACCGCCGAGCGCGCGGCCGCCGAGCCGCTGGCGGCGGGCACGCCCCGGGCGTGGCATCGGCCCCGATCCTGAGGAGAGTCGCCACGCCCTCGGCGTCGCCGTGTACTGGTCGGCCCCGTACGAGGACCAAGGCACCGCGGGCTGGTGGGCTGCCGCCCAGGACACCCGCGACGGCACGCGCCCGTGGCTGCTGCAGGTCCAGGCGATCTGCATGCGCGGCCTGACGACGCGCCCGGATCCGGCCGGCTCGCTGCCCGAGGAGGTCTTCTCGCCCGCCGGATGAGCGGTTGCAGCGGCCGACCGCGCCCTGCGAGGATCGCTCGGGCAGTGTCGACCGCCTCCCGCAGCAGGACCGACGGCACGATCGGCGTGCTGCCGATCGCCGTGGCGCTGCTCGGCGTCGGCGCGATCGTCGACGTCGCGCTCGGCTCGAGCTTCCTCGTCGTGCCGCTGTTCGTGCTCGCCCCGCTGTTCGTCGCCGTCCGCGGCGCGCCGGCGGCCGAGACGGCACTCGTCGCCGGGGCAGCGATCGTTCTCGCCATCGTCGCCGGGGTCGCCGATGGCGAGACCCGGTCGACCGGCTGGATCGTCGCGCTGGCGTCGGTGACCGGCGGCGGGCTGGCCGCGGTCGGCGCCGCGACCGCCCGCTCGCGCTTCCAGCGCGATGCCGAGCGCCTCGAGCTGCTCGTCGCGCTCAGCGACGTCGTCCCCGCGGCGACCGTCGAGGCGACGGCCGAGCGGCTCACCGAGCTGCTCGTTCCCGCCGTGGCCGATGCGTGCGTGATCGACTGCCCGGCGGGCGAGGAGCGCCCGGCACTGCTCGTCGTGCGCGTCGACGAGCGCCTCGGCCCCGCCGCCGAGGACGCCGTCCGCAGCGCCCCGCCACCGCTCGGGCCGGCGGGCGACGTGGACCCCAGCCCGCGGTTGGTCGACGACGTCGCTGACGAGCGGCTCGCCCTGCGCTCGTGCCTGACCGCGCCGCTGCACGCGGCCGGGCGCACCGTCGGGACCCTGCGGCTGGCCACGACCGTCGAGCGGCGCTATGGCCAGCGCGACCTGCGCTTCGCCGAGGTCGTCGCCGACCGCATCGCGCTCGTGCTCGAGAACGCCGGCCTGAGCGCCGAGCTGCTCGACGTCGAGGCCCGCTTCGAGGCGATCGTCGACGGGATGATCGACGGCGTCAGCGTGCGCGACGCGGACGGCCGGCTCGTCTACGCCAACCCCGCCACGGTGGAGATCATGCGCGTCGAGAGCGAGGACAGCCTGCGCTCGCTCGACGTCGACGAGGCGATGGCGATGTTCGACGTCTTCGACGAGGATGGCCGGCCGCTCAGCTACGACCGCCTCCCCGTGGCGCGCGCGTGGAACGCGCTCGAGGATCCCGAGCCGATGCTCGTGCGCAACGTCGTGCGCGCCACGGGCGAGGAGCGCTGGCTGCTGGCCAAGGCGACGACGATCCGGGACGACGACGGCAAGCCGCGCTTCGTCGTCAGCTTCACCGAGGACCTGACGTCGGTCAAGCGCGCCGAGCTGGCCCAGCGGCTGCTCGCCGAGGCCGGCCGCGTGCTCGTCGCCTCGTTGGACACGGAGCGCACGCTTCAGCAGCTCGCGATGCTCGCCGTGCCCGAGCTCGCCGACTGGTGCGGCGTCGACGTTCCGGGGCGGTCCGGGATGATCGAGCAGGTCGCGGTCGGTCACGCCGACCCGGCCAAGGTCGCGCTCGCGCGCGAGATGCGCCGGCGCTACCCGATCGCGCTCGACGCCCCGGACGGGCACGCCGCGGTCATGCGCGGCGAGTTCCCGCACCTGCTCGTCGACGAGATCACCGACGCGGAGCTCATGGCCACCGCGGACGACGACGAGCACCTCGCGCTCATGCGCCGCGTCGGCCTGAGCTCGCTGATGGTCGTGCCGATGGTCGGGCGCTCGCGGATCCTCGGGGTGCTGACCTTCGGCTCGAGCCGCGCCCACCACTTCGACGCCGAGCACGTCGCGCTCGCCGAGGAGCTCGGGCGCCGGGCGGGGATCGCCCTCGAGAACGCCCAGTTCTACGCCGAGCGCGCCGACATCGCCCACACGCTCGAGATCGCGCTGCTGCCCGATCCGGTGCCGCTCGCCCCGGGCTGGGACGTCGCGGCGATGTACCGGCCGGCGGGCGAGACGACGGAGGCCGGCGGCGACTTCTACGACATGGTCCGCACCGACGACGGCTGGCTGCTCGTCATGGGCGACGTGACCGGCAAGGGCGCGCGGGCGGCGTCGGTCACCGCGCTGGCGCGCTACACGCTGCGCACCGCGGCGATGCTCACCGGCGACCCGGCCGTCGCGCTGTCGGCGCTGAACCTGGGCCTCATGCGCCACGGCGAGCTGAGCCTGTGCACGGCGGTGATGGTCGCGCTGTCCGAGGACCGCGACGGCCGCGCGCGGGTGCGCGCGCTGAGCGCCGGGCACCCGCTGCCCGTGCTCATCAAGGGCGGGCGGGCGACGGCGCTCGGGCGCCCGGGTCCGCTGCTCGGCGCGCTGGAGGCGGCGACGTGGCCGGTGGCCGAGCACGTGCTCGACCCCGGCGACCGGATCGTCGTCTACACGGACGGGGTCACCGACGCCCAGGGCGAGCGCGACCGCTTCGGCGACGGCCGGCTGCTCGAGCTGCTGGCCAACTGCAACGGCACGCCGCCCGCCGGGCTCGTGCGTCGCGTCGAGCAGGCGCTCGCGACGTTCGTGATGGGCCCGCAGCGCGACGACACCGCGCTGCTCGCCGTCGCGCGCCTGCGCCCGGGGGAGCTCGCGCTGCCCGGCGGGCCGGAGTCGGTGAGCCTGGCGCGCGCGGCGGTGCGCACGCGGCTCGAGGACGCGCTGTCGCCCGAGCGGCTGGGCGACGTGATGGTGATGACGAGCGAGCTCGTGACGAACGCGATCCGCCACGGGCGCGCGACCGGCCCCGAGGACCGCGTCCGCGTGCGGCTGTCGCGGCACGACGAGCGGCTGCGCGTCGAGGTCCGCGACGACGGGCCGGGGTTCGAGGCGACGGCGGGCTCGCGGACCGCCGACGTCGGCGGCCTGGGCCTGCAGCTCGTCGAGCGGATGGCCGGCGCATGGGCGGCCGAGCGCGAGGGCACCACCACCCTCGTGTGGTTCGAGGTCGCGTCGGACGCCGCGGTGGCGTCGATACACTGACCGCTTCCCCGGGAGAGGTGGCCGAGTGGCTGAAGGCACTCGCCTGCTAAGCGAGTATGGGGGTCAAACCCCATCGCGGGTTCGAATCCCGCCCTCTCCGCTCCCACCCCGAGCCCACGGCGATCGCGGACCGCTCGCTATCCTCGGGGACGCGCTGCGCCCGTAGCTCAGCTGGATAGAGCGTCGGTCTACGGAACCGAAGGTCACAGGTTCGAATCCTGTCGGGCGCGTGACAAAAGCCCCGCAAAGCGGGGCTTTTCCATGGGCTAGAGCTTCGACAGGGATCGAACTTTGTCCCGAATTTGTCCCGAGCGCATCCCAACCCGGGCTTAGTTTCCGGGCCATGCGCAGGCTCGAACCGCCCACCGGGCACGTCTTTCGCCGCGACGGAACCCGGCGTTCGACCTGGTACGCCAAGTACCGACTGCCGGACGGTCGCCAGGTCCAGAAGCGCATCGGCCCCGCCTGGACGGGCAGGGGACGCCCGCCGGCTGGCCACTTCACCAAGCGCACGGCCGAGGACTGGCTGCGCCAGGTGCTCGACGAGGCGCGCCGTGGCACGCTGCCCGGGCTGGTCCGCACTGGGGCGACGTTCGCCGACGCCGCCGCCGAGTTCCTGCGCTACGTCGAGCACGACCGCGCGATCAAGCCGTCAACGCTGGGCGATTACCGCTCGATCATCTCCGCGCACCTCCTTCCCGCGTTCGGCGACCTGCGCGTTGAAGAGATCACGCCGCAGAAGATCGAGCGCTGGCATGCAGGGGTCACCTCACGCGACGGGTCGCGGCTGTCCAACCGCACCAAGAACAAGCTGCTCGTCCTCCTGCACGGCGTATTCCAGCGGGCCCTGAAGGTCTACGGGCTGCCCCGCAATCCGGTGGCCGAGATCGAGCGCCACCCGCAGCGCTCGAGCGGGGACATCGAGGTCTTCAGCGTCGAAGAGGTCCATGCGCTGGCGCGCGCGGCCGCGTCTGAGCAGGACGCGGCGATCTACCTCACCGCGGCGTTCACCGGCCTTCGCCGCGGCGAGCTCGTCGCATTGCGGTGGCGGGACGTCGACTTCGCCGGCTCGGCGATCCGCGTGCGGGCGAGCTACGCGGGCGCTGCTCTGACCACGCCCAAGTCCGGCCGCGTGCGGTCGGTGCCGATGGCGCCCCATGTTGCCGAGGTGCTTGCTCGGATGGGCCAGCGGCGGCACACGACCAGGGAGGACGAGCTCGTGTTCCCGGGGGAAACCGGAGGCTATCTCGACGGCTCGGCGCTTCGGCGGCGCTACGACAAGGCTCTGAAGCGCGCCGGCCTGCGGCCGCTGCGCTTCCACGACCTGCGCCACACCTTCGGGACGCGCATGATCGCCCGTGCCGACATCCGCCGCGTGCAGGAGTGGATGGGCCATGCGGACGTGCAGACCACCATGCGCTACCTGCACTACGCGCCCCGCCACGACGAGGCCGCCCTGGTTGCCGACGCGTTCAGACGTGACCACGCTGGCGACACCACGTCTGTGAGTGGGGCGCTTCGAGGCCACCGTCGAGAAGCTCGGCCGACACAGGCGCTCTCCGAGCGGGGTGAGTCCGGCGGCGACGAGAGAGGGCGAGTCGGCCGCCGCGCCGTTTCGTGAAGACGGCGCTGTGGAGCCTTGCGGTTTCCTGGGCGTCCTCGCCGTCGGCCGGGCAGCTACGGGGTAGATGCGGTAGTCGACGACTCCCACCATCGCGAGAAGCAGGGCGCCGCGATCGCGCCGGCCGTCGGCGATGCGATGGCTTGCGCCACGAGCGCCCAGGGCGAGCGCGGCGACCAAGGCGAAGCGGAGCCGGAGCACCGCTTGGTCCTCCCGGGGTCAACCGCCGCTCGGTGAAGCGATTCCGATCCGGTGATGTAACGCGCGCAGCCCACGCACCGTATCTACCAGGAGATGGAGCCTTGGCACGACTCTCTGGTGGGCTGGGCGGCCGTGCTACTGGCGCTTCAAGCCTTCGCACTGACTCGCGGGCGGCTGCCGCGGATCGGGACATCGCTGATCGCTGCGGCGAGCGTTGTGGCGATGTTCGTGGTCGTCACCGTCGTCGTGCCGCAGCGCGCGGGCGACGCGAACATCGGCGCGCCAATCATCGGGCTCGAGCTGCTGGTCTCGCTGAGCCTGCTCGTCGTCGCGCTGTGGCAAGGCGACGCCACTCGCCCGGCGTCGGCGCCCCCGGACGCCGGCAGCGCGTGGCGGCCGCCGCGAGCCGCGCCGCCGTCCAGCGGCCGGCGCGATCACACCGGTTGACGCAAATGCATTCGGCTGCTCGTTCCGTCCCCGCCGCACGATCCGCCGCCACGTATCGGCTGAGCCTCGCGCTCACCGCCCTGGTCGCGGTCGGACTGGCCGCATACGCCGTCGCTTTCGGCACGGTGGCAGCGGCCGTGATCTTCGCGATCCCATACGTCGTGCTCTTGATCGCGGCGCGCGGAGTAAAGCCCTGGGGCGTCGGCGTCATCCTCGCGCTGTTGCTCGCAGGCACCGGATTTGGACTCTGGTCGGCCGGCTCGAGCTCGACCGGCGGTCTTGCCTTCCTGTGGCTGTGTCCGTTGCAGATCCTGGTCGCGACGACGTGCCGCGCCGATCTGTTTCGCTACGACGAGGATCTGTGAGCCGCCGTCGGTCCGCTGTCGCCTGATTGCGTGAGGCTCCCGCGGCCGCTTCGACGTTTGCTCTCCGTCTTTCCGCCGCGACCGCGACGTCGCTATGACCTCATCGCCGAGGCGATGACCAAGCCGTTCGGTGCAGGCGGCGGTCGCGGCGCGGTTCGCGAGGGCGAGGTTCCCACCAGGCCCAAGCGGTCACCAGAGCGGTAGGCGCGTGGGGGCCAAGACGGCCGTCACGGTCGCGATTTGCTTCGTCATCGGCATGGTCGTCGCCAGCGCCGTGGTCACCGACGGCTATGGCCGCGCGACCGTGCTCGTGCTGGTTGTCGTTGTCGGAGTCCTGTGGCTCCCCGTGAGCGCCGCCGTCGATCGGCTCACCGAGCGCCGCCGCTAACACGCGCACTCACCACCCTGGACCGACCGCGCCGCACCCGCGCGTCACCGCGACGCATCCGCGTCACGACTCACCGCCGGCCGCCGCCCACTTGCGACCGCCTCCTGGCCGATATACGCCACCTCGCCGCGATCAACTTCATCGTCCGCGCCGTCACCACAGACCGACCTCATCCTCGTCGCTCTCATCCTTCCCCCACCGACGCCCCTCACCTTCGGTCACGCGCGCCCACCCGATCCACTGCCCCACAACCACACCCAAACTTCCACCTCTTGCTTGCTCCTGTCTCAGCTCTGCCTCCCTCTGACCACCTGCTCTCTTGTCCTTCCGTCCTCCACCACCAACCGTCCTGTGCCGGGCCCTGACCCCGCCCGAGCACCTCTATGGTGTTTGGGCGGGGTCAGGGCCCGGCACAGGCCGCAACGCCCTTGTTCATCGGGAATTGCTACGGACGACGGCTCCACAGGCGAGTCCACATCTGAGTCTCGGCTCCCCCGCTGCTCCGTTCCTCGGTAGCGAAAGCTGCGAGGCGGCCGGGAAGACGGCGACGTGAGGCCGTACCCGGCAACCCCCGCGGAGGCGCTCCTCGATGCGTTGGTCGGGCAACTTCCGCCGATCCGGCGCATCGACGCTTGGTGGCGCCGACGCAGTCGTCGCACGAAGGCCCTCTACTACGTGGCTTGGACGCTGTGTGTCCTGGCGGTGGCCGTCGCCCGGAACGCGAAAGACCCCAAGGACGCTGTCCCGGATCCTCCTGATCGTGGGACCGGTTCCGCGCCGTGGCCGACCCGAAGCAGCCGCGCGTGAGCGAAAAGAGGATCTCGGCGCTGTCGCTACTCGTCCATTGCAGCAGTCGCCGGGCGGTGCCGCCGGCGCTGCCGCTCCTGCTGCTCCTATGTCAAGAGATTGAGAGAGTTCTCTGACGGGCTGGACGGCTGGAGCAGGTGCCAGATGCGGCGGGTGAGGTGGCGCTTGAGGCAGCGGATGGCCTCGCGGGTGCTCTTGCCTTCTTGGCGTTTGCGGTCGATGATAGGTCTGTGTCTCGGGGTGGCAGCGCGCGCGGGTGACGGCGACGCGGTGCAGCGCCGCGTTGATCTGGCGGTTGCCGCCGCGATCGAGGCGATGGCGGTTGGTCTTGCCGGAGCTGACCGGGATCGGTGCCACGCCGGCCGCGCGGGCGAGCTTGGCCTCGTTGCTGAAGCGCTGGGCGCCGGCGATCTCGCCGATGAGCTTGGCCGCGGTCAGGGGCCCGAACCCGGGCTCGATGAGCAGGTGCGGCGCGACCTGGGCGACGAGGTCGGCGATCTCGGCCTCGAGCGCGTCGACGGCGACGGTCAGCTCGCGCAGGCGGCGCAGCTCGTCGCGGGCGATCCGAACGCGCATCGTCTGCTCAGCGCGCGCGAGACGCCGGGCGATCTTCGTCGTCCATTTCTTCGAGAACAACGCGCCACCGGGGAGCGTGAGCTCCGGCCAGAGATCGTGAAGATTCCACTGCAGCGTGCTATTGAGCGCGACGCGCGTGCGAACCAGGCGCTCGCGATGGTCGACGAGCAGCCGGATATCGAGCTCCGGGCCCGCCAACGTCGCCGTCGGCAGCGTCTCGATTCCCGCCGCAAGCGCCGCGCGCGCGACAGAGACCGCATCGATCTGATCGCTCTTGCCGCGCTCGCGGCTCGAGCGCCGCGTCCCGGCCATCAGCCGCGTCGAGACGCGAACGACACGCTCGCCACGAGCGATCAAGAACCGCTCCAGCGCGCCCGAAACATGCCGACAGTCCTCCAGCGCCCACACCCGCTCGCCTTCGAGGGCGCGCGCCCAGATCACCAGCGCCGCGAACCCGCGGGCACCGACCGCGACCGTCTTGTCGCCGAGCAGCTGACCGCTCGCCGCGTTGATCGCCGCGACCGTGTGCGAGCGCTTGTGGGCGTCCGCCCCGAGCACGATCATGACCTCGTCCACGTCCTTTCCAATGCGGATGCTGGACGCCCGGCGGACACGGCTTGCTTGGGGCGCTGCCACGCTCCTATCAAGTCACGCCGACCATCCCCGACCGGCGACGAGCGACACAACAAAAGGAAGTCAGGCCACTCCGGCCGACAGCCTCAAAGAGAGTCAGCTCGCCGCCCGGTCGGGACCTTCTCCTCGGCGTCGGACGACACCGACCACCGAATCGAAACAGCAAGCCTCATTGCGATAGCGACGTGCTCGAGCTCCGTCCGATCGGGAGCTCGCGCGCGGCCCACGTCGTGCCTATGCATTGGATGCAACGGGTCGGGCCGAGTGGCGCTTCTGTTGCTCGTCCACTCCACAGGCGAGGGAAGCCTCGCTCCGGGCGACTGCTCTGCGGCTGGAGGAGGCGTCGCCATTAGCCGACGACCGGCTGGCGGCACGCGGTCAATCCCCCAGTCAGCTCAGGACGGCTTACCGCACACTATCTGCACGGGATGCGTGCGCCCTTCCTCGATGTTGCGGGCGGAATTGCGCATCTTCTCGGGCGCCGTCGGGCCGATCAGCACGTGCAGGCCGAGCGGCGGCAGCTCACCCCGGCCGGCGAGCTCCAGCGCGGCCCGGTACGCGGCCAGGTACTTCGGGCCGGTGTCCTCGCACTCGATGTCCACGAACCCGGCGGCGGCGAGGAGCTCGCGGGTCTCCGACGGCGTGACGAGGAACTCGCCCGTGCCGTCCTCCGACCAGGGCACGGGATGGTGCGGGCCTCCCACGGGCCCGAGGCCGTGCTCGGTGAGCGCGAAGAACCCGCCGGGCTTCAGCACGCGCCACGCCTCGCCGTAGAAGCGCGGACGGTCGGCGACGTTCATGGTCACGTGCTGCGCATAGGCGCCGTCGAACGTGCCGTCGTCGTAGGGCAGCCGCTCGCCGTCGCCCTGCTCGATGAAGACCCTGTCGCCCATGTCGAGCAGCGCGGTCAGCTTGTTCGCCGCGTCGACGAACGGCCCGGTGATGTCGATCCCGCTGACCTTGCACCCGAAGCGCTGCGCGAAGTAGCGAGCCGGGCCACCGACCCCGCAGCCGATGTCGAGCAGGTGGTCGCCGGGCTCGACAGGCAGCCGATCCGCGAGATCGACGGTGGCCGGGAACCCACGCGCGTGGAAGTGGTCGACCGGCGCCAGATCCTCAACGGTCAACGAATCCAGAGACTTCGACGCTCGCTCCAGCGCCGAGACGATAAGACCATAAACGTCCCGGTCGGCCCAATGCTCCGCGATGGAGGTTTCCGGATCCATGCTCGCCAATCTCCCTGTGCCTGCTGGGCATGATGCTAATACGCCCTGTGCGCGGCGAAGGCCCAGGAGGCGCTGATCCAGCCGCGCATCCGCGTCTGAGCTCAGGGTCAAACCGAGGCGTCGCTTCTCAGCATGCGGCGGCCTTGGCGCGGCCGCCGAAGCAGGGTGATGCATCAGGAGAGGAGCGAGCGTCACGTTCGCGCGGACCGGGCTTCTCCGTTGGACGAGGAGCATCAGCGCGGCCAAGCCCCTCCTGGCCCGGCGTCTTGCATAGGCAGAGCGTGGGCGCGCCGACCGACCGGCGCCTCGTTCCCTCGCATGGCTCCGCTTTCGCATTCGCCTGACAGCAGCACCGCGCCGGTCCCGCGATCGGCTGCTGCTTCCCATGCGAAGGGACACTCGCCGCCAGGTCGATGCACCGACCCTTTCATTCCGATCCGAGCACAACTCTTTGTCCCGAACTTTGTCCCCGAGTCCTCAGATCTGACCGTCGCGAGCACCTTCTAGCTCGATCGAATCTGGCTCTGTCAAGCCGAAACTTCCTGCAAATAGCGCACTACGGAACCGAAGGTCACAGGTTCGAATCCTGTCGGGCGCGTCACAAAGCCCCGCAAAGCGGGGCTTTTCCTTTGGCTATACGCGGTATTGCGGACCGCGCCGCCCGACGTGTCGCCGATCGCCGGGCGGCCCCTCCGCAGGGCGGCCGAGCACGCGCTCCTGCGCGACGGCCGGCGCCACGCCGAGGCGATGGCCGGCGACCGCGTCCGCACCGGTGACCTCGTTGTCCTCCACGACGCGCTCGCCGCGGTCGTCGCGGAGGCAGTCCGCGAGCGCGGCGCGCACCTCGTCTGGGAGGTCAAGGTCTCCCAGGGAGCGTCCGTGGCGACGGTGCGCGAGGTGTGGGACTCCTGCGCGACGTCACGTCGGCGATCGACGCCTTGGCCATGAGCTGGGAGGAGCCCGGCCACGGAGATCGGCCGGTCGAGCGCCTCGCCGCGGTCATGCCCTGCGCCGACGCCGTGGTGACCACAGAGATCGCCACCGACGTCCCGCAGCGCGAGCCCTACGGGACATCGGCTGGACCGGGATGCTCGCCGATGTGGTCCGCCGCGGGCGCGCCCGAGCGCGTCGGCGGCACGCGCCACGCACGGCCCGCCGTCCCCCCGGCGCTGATCGCGATCCCGGGTCAGCGCGGCAGCCCACGGGACCGGCTCGGCGCCTCGCGGCGCGTCGGCAGAACGGGCCGCTGCGGCCCCGGCACATACTCGACCGCGGGCGGCCGCCCGCGTGGCTGCGGGTAGAGCGTCATGAGCTCGCGCTCCTGCTCGGGGACCCCGACCTGCACGGGTAACCCGAGGGCCTTCAGCTCTGGGTACTGCAGGGGATGGTCGTGCGTCCACGTGCCCGTGGCCAGCAGCCGGGCCACCTCGCTCGCCTGATCGGGAGACATGTTGCGCTCGAGCAGGCGTCGGGTCAGGCTCTCGACCTGGACGATCGCCTTGCGCCCGACGTCGGCCATGATCAGCGTCTCGTCCTCGTGGTCACCGGGCCGCTCGGCGACCGCGACGAGCGACGCCGCCGCGTATTGGCCGAGCTGCGGGTCGACGGGGCCCAGCGAGGCGTGGGCGTCGACCTGGATCGCGTCCGCGGCCAGGGCGATGAGCGTGCCGCCGCTCATGGCGTAGTGCGGGACGACCGCGGTCACGTGGCCGTCGTGGTCGGCCAGCGCCGAGGCAATCTGGCGCGCCGCGATGACGAGGCCTCCTGGCGTGTGCAGGATGATCTCTATCGGGTGCCCGTCGGGCGTCTCGTGGATTGCCCGCAGCACGCTCTCGGCGTCGTCGATGTCGATGTAACGCACGATCGGGAAGCCGAGCAGCGACATCGACTCCTGGCGGTGGATGAGCGTGATGACGGTCGCGTCCCGCCTCCGCGACAGCGAGCCGAGCGCGCGCCGGCGCGCAGCCAGCAGCCACTGGCGCTGAACGGCTGGCTGGAGCGAGGCGAGGATGAAGAACAGCCACAGGAAGCTAAGCGGGTCCACGGGACCGTGAATAGACCGCCGCGGCGGCCGAGCAAGGCGTCAGATCGCGCGCCAGGCGTCCGCCTCGCACAGGATCCGGCGCGCCTCGGCGGGCCCCTGGGACCCCGCCCGGTAGGGCGCGGGCCGCTCCGCGTCGGCTGCCCAGGCGCGCAGGATCGGGTCGCAGACCCGCCATTGCGCCTCGACCTCGTCGTTGCGCGTGAACAGCGTCGCCTCCCCGCGCAGCGCGTCGAGGAGCAGCGTCTCGTAGGCCTCCGGCGACGCCTCGGCGAACTCTCGTGCGTAGAGCAGCTCCATGCCCACCGGGCGCAGACGCATGCGCTCGCCCGGGATCTTGGCCACCAGCAGCATGGTCACGCTCTCGTTGGGCTGGAGGGTGAGAATGAGCTGGTTGGGCCGCACCCCGACCGAGCCGTCGGCGGCGAAGCCGAGGTGCGGCACCGGCCGGAGGGTGATGGCGATCTCGGTGACCTTGCGGGCCAGGCGCTTGCCGGTGCGCAGGTAGAAGGGCACGCCGGCCCAGCGCCAGCTGTCGACCTCGAGGCGCACGGCGGCGTACGTCTCGGTGTGGGAGTCCGGGGGGACGCCGGCCTCCTCGAGGTAGCCGGGCACCGGGAAGCCGCCGATCGCCCCACGCGTGTACTGGCCGCGCACCGCCATGTCGACGACGTCGGCATCGCTCGGCGGCGGGATGGCGTGCAGGACCTTGACCTTCTCGTTGCGGACCTCGTCGGCGCTGAAGTCCACCGGCGGCTCCATCGCGACGTGGCACAGCAGCTGGAGCATGTGGTTCTGGATCAGGTCGCGCAGCGCGCCCGGCCCCGTCGTAGTAGCCGGCGCGGGTGCCGATCCCGATGTCCTCGGCCGCGGTGATCTGCACGTTCTGGATGTAGTTGCGATTCCACAACGGCTCGAACATCCCGTTGGCGAAGCGGAAGGCCATCATGTTCTGGACGGTCTCCTTGCCCAGGTAGTGATCGATCCGGAACACTTGCTGCTCGGCGAACACCCCGAGCACACGCGCGTTGAGCTCCTGGGCCTCGGCCAGCGTCGTCCCGAACGGCTTCTCGATGATCACCCGCACCTCGGCCCCGTCGAGATGGTTCAGGCCCTGCTCGCCGAGCTTCTCGACGATCAGCGGAAAGAACATCGGCGCCGTCGAGAGATAGAAGCAGCGGTTCATGCGTTGATTGACCGCCTCGTCGAGCCCGTCCAACGCGCGCTGCAACGAGCCGTACACGCTGTCCTCGTCGAACGTCCCTGCCACATAGCGCGCGCTCTCGAACAGCTTCTCGAGCACCGCCGCGTCCGGCGCGCGACGCGAATGCGCCCGCACCGCCTCGACCGCGAACGCGCGGAACTCCTCATCGCTCATCTCCGCGCGCGACGCCCCGAGCAGATGAAAACGCTCCGGCAGCGCCCCATCGGCTGCCAGGTTGTAGATCGCCGGCAACAGCTTGCGCTGTGCCAGATCCCCCGTCGCCCCGAAGATCACCAGATTCGTCGGGGCGACCCGCTCCTTCAACTCCCCGTCGAGCTTCGGCAGTGGGATCCGCGTCGCCCCGATCGCCGAGGTCATGCGTCGGCCGCCTCGTCCTCGGCGAGGAACGCGTCGATCTTCGCGGCGAGCCGCGACTCGGCCGGGGTGAGGCCGGCGTGGCGCCGGTTCACCACCGTCAGGCGCACGTGGTTGAACTCCGAGATGCACATGTCGGGCCGGCGCTTGTAGTCGACGGCGGCGTGCGCGACGTCGCGGCCGTGCTCCATGGCCTCGGCGAGATCGAGCAGCTCGGCCAGCGAGACGCAGGTGAGGTCGCCGACGCGCAACAGGTCCCCGGGCCAGTCGGTCGTCCCTCTGTTCCACGTGCGCATGGCCGTGCGCTCAGCCGGACGCCGGACCCGCGCCGGCAGGGGCGGCGAGGTGCGGCTCGAGCCATTCGCGCAGGCGCGGCTCGGGCGGCGCTCCGACCAAGCGGTCGACCACCTCGCCGTCGCGGATGATCACGAGCAGCGGGATGCCCTGGACCTCGTAGCGGGCGGCGATGTCGGGCGCCTGGTCGACGTTGAGCTTGACGGCCTTCAGCCGGCCCGCATGATCGTGGGCGATGCGCTCGACGATCGGCGAGACCATCCGGCACGGCCCGCACCACGGCGCCCAGAAGTCGACGAGGACCGGCACCGAGGCCACGATCTCGCGGTCGAAGCTGCCGGCGTCGGCGTCGACGATCCATGGCAGTGCGTGATGGCAGTTGCCGCACCGCGGGATGCCGTCGGCAGACGGGCGGATGCGGTTCTTCGTGCCGCAGTTCGGGCAGGTGACGATCGGCTCGGCCATGGTCACATCACGCTCCCGGTGCGCCGCCGCCGCGGCGGCGCCGGCGCCACGCCGGCGATCATCGCCAGGGCGAACGCGTTCCCCGCCGTCGAGGCCCAGCGCGTGGCCGTCACCAGGTTGCCGGTGGCACGCCACAGCGCGGCCCGCATGATCCGGCCGCCGTCGAGCGGGAAGGCCGGGATGAGGTTGAAGACGAGCAGGGTGACGTTGATCCATCCGAGCCAGTGCACGACGCTGTCGACCTCGGGCGGCAGCGGGACGGCGACGGCGAGGCCGAGGCACACCGCGGCGATGCCGGCGATGCGGCCGAAGCGGAAGGTGTTGGTCATGTCCTGGCCTCGTGGGTGGGGCCCGGCCCCGGCCCCGGCGAACGGTCTCGAGAGGAGGGAAGGGACCGTGGTCGGCGTCGCCGCCGACTCGCCGGGGCCGGTTCGCATCAGGCGCGGCCGGCCGGGATGAGCCTGGTCAGCTTGCGGTGCCCTCGATCGGACGAACGTGCTCGGACTCGTCGGAGCGGATCTCGACGCGGTGGGGCTTCTGGGACTCGGGCTTGGGGATCCGCACGTGGAGGACGCCGTCGGTCAGCGAGGCCTCGATCGCGTCGGGGTCCAGCCCGGTGGGGACGCGCAGCGTCCGCTCGAAGCGCCCGAATCGCCGCTCGATGTGGCGCCAGACGCGCTGCTGCTGCTCCTCCTCGTTGCGGTACGGGAACGGCCGCTCGCCACGGACGGTCAGCGTGTCGTTCTCGATGTTCAGCTCGAGATCCTCACTGCTCAAGCCGGGGACATCCATGTACACGGTGACGCCCTGGTCGGTCACCAGCACGTCGGCCGGCGGGATGAAGGCCTGCGCCGCGGTCTCGCCGGTCATGAAGCGGTTGATGTCGCGCACCCACGGCGCGAGCGGCTCCATCAACATCGTCATCGCCGATCCTCCTTCGGTGTGATCTGCCGTCTCTGGCGGCGTGGTAGGACGAGTCGCGGGGGCGTCAAGATCCCGCCGCGAGCCGCAACTTCTCGAGGGCCCCTTGCTCGATCTGGCGGACGCGCTCGGCGCTCACGCCGAGGTGCCCGGCGAGCTCGCGCAGGGTCTGCTCGGGGCCGTCGAGGCCGTAGTGGCCGCGCACGATGTGGCGCTCGCGATCGTTCAGCGTGTCGAGCAGCTCGGGCAGCTCCTCCACCTGCAGGCGCAGGTCGACGCCGTCGTATGCGTCCTCCGCGCAGGGGTCGGCGAGCAGGTCGCCGAAGCTGGCCGCCGGGCCGTGCTCGCGGTTGACCGGCTCCTCCAGCGCCCGCGGCCGGCGCTCGGCGGCGATCAGCTGGTCGACCCGGTCGCGGGGCAGGCCCGCGGTCTCGGCCAGCTCGGCGTGCGAGGGCTCGCGTCCGTTGGCCTGGGTGAACTGCAGGCGGGTGATCTTGATCCGCGCGAGCTGGCGCACGGCACGGTCGGACAGGACGACCGGGCGCATCATCTGCGTGACGAGCTGCTGCATCGCCTGGCGCACCCACCATGCGGCATAGCCCCAGAACGGGGTGCCCATGGTCGGGTCGTAGCGCTCGAGCGCGCGCAGCAGGCCGACCGCGCCCTCCTGCATGAGCTCCGTGCGGTCGATGGCGGTCGAGCGCGTGTACACGCGCGCGACGCTCGCGATCCGCGGCCGGAAGGCGTCCATCAGCTCGCCGCGGGCGAGCGGGTTCTCCTGCGCGGCGAGCACGAGTTCGCGCTCGCCGAGCAGCCCCGGGCGGGGCTCGCGAGCGACGTGGTCGCGCCGGACGTCGGCGACCGCGCTCACGCCGACGCGTCGCGGATCGCGACGCGGTGCGGGCGCGCCGGCTCGGGCTTGGGGATGCGGACGCTGAGGACGCCGCCGTCGAGCGAGGCGTCGACGGCGTCCGGGTCGACGTCGTCGGGCGTGGTGACGCGGAACTCGAAGCGTCCGGTGCGACGGGTGCGCCGCCGCAGGATGCCCTTGCGCTCGCGCTCCTTGATGTCGCCGGTTATCACGGCCGCGGTCGCGCGACTCGACCTCGATGTCGGCGAGCGGCACCCAGGGCGCGCCGTCACTTCCGCCGGTGCCGGACCAGGCGGACTCGAGCAGCTCGGCGGCGCGGCGCTGCAGCTCCTGGAGCTCGCCGTAGGGCTCCCACTGCCGAACGGGGCGGGACGACGTTTCGCGGCGTCGGACCGTAAGGGCCATGAGTTCCTCCTCTGGTCGGGTGGGTCAGCGGATGCCGGCCGCACACTTCGGCGCTCGCGGCGCAGGCAGCACGGGAGGGCGGATCGCGCGATCTGCCTGACAGGGACCTGGAGCGATCGCTCCGGCCCGGGCGGGCCCGGGCCGGCCGGCTACCGCCGAGTAGGGGCACCGTGGCCGGTGAGAGCAGGACGACGCCGTGGGGAGACGCTCCCCGGCGCCCGCTCACGACAATCAGCCGATCGCGACCAGGTGCTCAGATGTTCGCAAATTGCGACCTTTTTGGAGCGCCGACGCGCCAGGATTGTTGGCTAAGCGAACACTCTGCCGTGATCGCCATCCGTCCGCGCGAACGCGCGTGAAGTCGGGCCCTTGAACGGCGGGCGCGAGAGAAAGGGAACGTGATGCGGAGCGTGGTGATCGATCGTCTCGAACCGCTGTCCAGCGCGCGGAGCGTGCGCATGTCCGACCTCGCCCGCGCGCGGGCGGCCGACCGCCTCGGCGGGCGCACCGTGTGGTGCGCGACCGCGCTGGCCGCCGGACGCGGCGCGGCGCACACGCTGCGCGGCTGCCTGACGGCCGACGGGTGCGTCGTCGCGGAGGAACTCGAGATCACGCCGGACGAGCCGTTCCGCGCCCTCGCCGCGAAGCTCAACCAGGCGCTGCGCCTCGCGAGCGCGCTCACGCTCGAGCTCAGCGAGGCGGCCCGCCAGCTCATCGCCCGCGAGGGCTATGACCCGGTCTATGGGGCCCGGCCGCTGCGGCGCTTCATCCAGCGCGAGGTCGAGACGCGGGCTGCCCAGGCGCTGCTCTCCGGCGCCATCCGCGACGGCGCGACGATCGAGCTGCAGGCCGAGGACGACGAGCTCGTCGTCGCCTGGCGCAACCCCGAGGCAGAGCCGTCGGGCGAGCCCGTCGGGCCGCCGCTGACCGTTGTCGGCGGTCGTGCCCGGCCTACCGGCCGGTCGGTGACCATGCCGCCTCCGACCGCCGAGTACGACCGCCTCCGCGCCCGCCACATCACGCGCCTTGGGGCGGATCGCGTGCTCTTCCAGCGCTACCGCGACCCGCACGATCCGCTCGATCGCGAGGAGATGGTCGAGCGCTTCCTGCCCCTCGCCCGCCAGCTCGCCGCGCGCTACGTGCACACGAGCGAGCCCTTCGACGACCTCTACCAGGTCGCCTGCGTTGGGCTCGTGTGCGCCATCGACCGCTACGACGTCGATCGCGGCGCCGCTTTCTCGAGCTTCGCCGTGCCGACCATCCTCGGCGAGCTCAAGCGCTACTTCCGCGACAAGACGTGGGCCGTGCGCGTCCCCCGCGAGCTGCAGGACATCGGCCTGAAGGCCCACAAGGCGGCCGAGCGCCTCTCCTGCCGGCTCGGCCGCCAGCCGACGGTCGGGGAGCTGGCCGGGGAGCTCGGCTTGGGCGAGGAAGCCGTGCTCGAGGCGCGCGACGCCATGGAGGCCTACCGCCCCACGTCCCTGGCCGCGCCGCGCGCGCTCGACGAGGGCAACGACGAGACCGTGGCCGACTCGCTCGGCTGGCAGGAGACCGGCTTCCAGCGCGCCGAGCAGCGCGCCATGCTCGATCGCCTGCTGCGCCGCCTCACCCTCCGCCAACGCGAGGTCATCCGCCTGCGCTTCGAGGAGGACCTCACCCAGCAGGCGATCGCCGACCGCGTGGGCATGTCGCAGATGCAGGTCTCGCGCGTGCTGCGCGACGCGCTCGAGCTCCTGCGCCGCCTGCCCGGCGCCGAGGAGCGCGAGGCGCTCGTCGCCGCTTGACGGCCGGCGGCGGCGCGCTCAGACAGCGGTCGACGAGAAGGAGTCGCAGTCGGCGGGCTCGCCGCTGCGGAAGCCGCGCAGGAACCAGCTGCGGCGCTGCTCGGAGGAGCCGTGGGTCCACGATTCGCGGTTCACGCGCCCCGTCGTCGACTTCTGGATGCGGTCGTCGCCGACCGCCGCCGCCGCGCGCAGCGCCTCGTCGAGATCGCCGCGCTCGAGCAGCCCCCGCTCGTAGGTGGAGTGCCCCCAGACGCCGGCCAGGCAGTCGGCCTGCAGCTCCTGGCGGATCGACAGCTCGTTGCGCTCGTCGGGGTTCTCCTGTGACTCCTGCATGACCTGCTGGGTGATGCCGGTCAGCGTCTGGACGTGGTGGCCGATCTCGTGGGCGACGACGTAGGCCTCGGCGAAGTCCCCCGGCGCGCGGAAGACGACGGCGAGCTGGCGGAAGAAGCCGACGTCGAGGTACACCGTCTGGTCCAGCGGGCAGTAGAACGGCCCGGTCTCGGACGAGGCCAGCCCGCAGCCGCTGGCCACCGCGCGCGAGAAGAGGACGACCTGAGCGGGGTCGTAGCCGCGCCCGGCCTCCTGGAACCGGCGCTCCCAGAAGCCCTGGATGTCGGCGACCACGAAGCGCAGGAAGGTCGGCAGGTCGGTGTCGCGGTCGCTCGCACGCTCGACCGGGGACTGCTCCGTCCGCGCCGGGGCATCCGGGAAGCGGTCGAACGGGTCGTCGTAGGTCGCGAACGCGCCGTCGCCCTGGTCGAGGACGACGGCGAGTCCGAGGGCCAGCGCCGCGATCGCCGCGGCGAGCAGCGCCGGCGCGGTCTGTGCCCGGCTCACCTTGTCAGGATCGCGGCGCGACTGGGTCGGCGGGCCGCTCGGGGCGGGGGCGTCGTGCAGGATCCGGGCGGCGCGGTCAGCGGCCTCCTCGTCGACGACGAGCTCGAAGCGGTCGGCCGTCGTCCCCGCCGTGGCGGCGACCTTGCGGCCGCTGGCTATGTGGGCGAGGGCGCCGAAGATCGCGCCGGCGATGGCGCCGCCGGCGAGGGAGTACAGGACGAGGAGCGCGAGGGCCGGGTTGGGGTCGGTCGCGAAGATCAGGCCGAAGAACAGGCCGAAGAGGGATCCGATGGCCGCGCCCTGGGCCGCGCCGAGCAGCGTGGCGGTCCCGGTGCTCAGGCGGCCCGTGATCTGCTCGACATAGCGCAGATCGCGCCCGACGATGGCCACCCGCTCGACGGGGAAGTCGCGGTCGGCCAGGATGTCGACGGCGCGCTGCGCCTCGGCGTAGCTTTCGTAGACGGCGATCGTGCGCGCGCGGCATGTGAGCGCCTGTGCTCATGGTCGTCCTCGCGGTTGTGGTCGACGGTGCGGTCGGGGTAGGACGTCGCCGGTTGCGGACAAGCGCGGGTCAGCGGAGCGCGTCGAGCATGCCGTGCAGGTGGGCGGCGGCGAGCTCGATGTCGTCGTAGCTGCGCTGGCCGGCGCGGACCTCGGCGGCGATCACGCCGCAGCGGTGGATCCTCTGGAAGTCCCCGTAGGGGAACTTCCAGTGGCCCTTGGTCTCCGGCCGGTGCTCGTCGTCGACACCGAGGTACCAGCGGCCGTACTCGCGGTGGCCGTGCTCCTCGAGGTAGCGGTTCTCGGCTCCTGCCGACGGGCGGTGCTCGCTCCACGCGTCTCGGTCGTCGAGCACCAGCCGGCGGTCGCCGACGAGCCGCTTGGCGAACTCGTAGGCCGGGCGGTTGAGCTTGACGCTCACGACGCCGTGGTCGCGGGGATCCGCTCGAGCTGCGCCTCGCGCGCGTGCAGGTCGACGATCGCGTAGTGGCCGTCGCCCAGCAGCCCGGGCGAGACCACCAGCGTGCGGCCGATGAGCTCGCTGCCGCGCTCGCCGCCGCACACGACCAGCCGCGGGCGCCAGGTGCCGACGAGCTCGGCCACCGCCTCGCTGCCCGGCGTGCCGCGGCCCTTGTGGGCCGGCTCGGTATGGAACAGGAGCACGCTCTGGTGCTCGGGGAACTCGCGCAGGAGCTTCAGCCGGTACTCGGGCTCCCAGCGCGGATACGACAGCGCGCTGAGCTCCTCGCGCTCGTGGTCGGGGTCGTCGCTGATCTCGCCGCCGAAGCCGGCGACGACGACGTGCTCGCCCGGCGCCAGCGCCGCGGTGCCGTGCACGCCGTGCAGGCGCGGGAGGACGATCTCGATGTTGTGCGCCTCGCGCAGGTAGGAGGCGATCGGGGCGTCGCCGCGGCCGGGGACCCAGAAGACGGGCCGCTCGGTCGCCGCAAGCGAGCGGAACGTGCTGCGGTAGGTCTCGCGCCGGTCGGTCCCGGCGCCGAGGTCGCCGATCACGGCGAGGGCCTGGACGTCGTCGCCGGCGGCCTGCAGCGCGGCGTCCAGCGCGGACGCCGAGTCCCCGGGCCCGGCCACGCAGAGGAGACGGTTCAGGTGCGCCATGGCCGGGGAGGTAGGACGCCCGCGCGCGCAGACCAGCCTTCGCCGCGCGCCGACCCGTCTGCGGTGACGCGTGCTGGTCCTCCGCCGCATGCGGCCTACTGCGCAGCCCGTGCACTCCGGTCCGCTGATCATCGGATTCGACGGCACGCCCGCGTCGCAGGGCGCCATCCGGGAGTCGGCCGCGCTCGTCGGCCGGCGGCCGGCGGTCGTTGCCGTCGTCTGGAAGGCCGGGCTGGCGTTCGAGCTGATGGAGCTGCCGACGGCCGTCGTCGGCCTGCCTCCCACGCCGATCGACATCCGCACCGCCCTGGACATCGACCGGACGCTCTACGAGACCGCCCAACGGCTCGCTGAGCAGGGGGCGCAGGTGGCCCGCGAGCAGGGCCTCGAGGCCGAGCCGCTTGTCGTCGCCGAGGACCCCGACGTGAGCATCGCCGAGACGCTCGTGCGCCTCGCGCGCGAGCGCGACAGCCAGGCGATGGTCGTGGGGCCGCACCGCCACGGCCGCGGCCCGCTCGTGCTCGGCAGCATCTCGCGCGACGTCGTCCGCCACGCGCCCTGCCCCGTCCTCATGGTCGCCGAAGGGACCGACTGACGTGGACGGCGATCGCTTCTACGCGCTCGTCGCCCAGGCCGCCGGCGAGGACCGCGACCACGCCGCCCGCGCGACCTCGGCCGTGCTCGCGACCCTCGCCGAGCGGCTGTCGCCCGGCGAGGCGCGCGACCTCGCCGCGCGGCTGCCGCCCGAGGTCGCGCCGTGGATGGCCACCACCGACCCCGCCCAACGCCTCTCGCTCGAGGAGTTCATCCGCCGCGTGGCCGAGCGCGAGGGGACCGACCTGCCCACGGCCGAGCGCGACGCGCGCGCCGTCTTCTCGGCGCTCGCGCTCGCCGTCGGCGAGGACGAGTGGCGCGACATGGTGTCGCAGCTTCCCTCCGAGTACGCCGTGCTCCTCCCTCGCGGCCCGTACGTCGAGGCGTGGCGGGCCGAGCGGCTCATCGGGCGCGTCGCCGAGCGCACCGGGCTCGACGAGGAGGCGGCGCGGCGCGCGACCGAGGCGACGCTCGAGGCGCTCGCCGAGCGGATCTCGGGCGGTGAGGTCGAGGACCTGAAGGCTCGCCTGCCCGTCGAGCTGCACCCGGCGCTCGACCGTGGCGACACCGAGAGCAACCACGCGGCCCGCCGCATGTCGCTCGAGCGCTTCATCGAGCGCATCGCCCAGCGCGAAGGGCTGCATCCCGCCGACGCGCTCGAGCACGCGCGCGGCGTGCTCGCCACGCTGCGCGAGGCGGTCGGCGACGAGGAGTTCTTCGACGTCACCGTGCAGCTCCCGCGCGAGTACGACGTCGTCCTCGAGGCGCCCGGGACGAGCCGGTGACGCAACCCACCCGCTTTCGCGACCGGTCGCACCGCCCGCGAGCGCCACGGGCCCGATGAGGTGCTCATCGTCGGCTTCATCACCTACACGGGCACGGTCACGGCGGCGTCCAGCTGGGACGGCCCGGCCGAGCGCCGCCACGTCCGCCGCGCGCTGCCCGGCAGCTGGGAGGAGCTGTTCCACGAATGGCTTGTCCCCGCCCTCGTGGTCGACGCGCGGACGGTTCCCGGGCGCCGCCTGGAGCGCGCCATCGGCGTCGTCTACCGTCCCGAGACCAAGCGCATCTCGCACTACTTCTACGCCCGCATCGCCGACCAGTTCGACGCCGTCGTGCACCTCGACGAGACGCAGCGTCTAGCGCGATGGCCTTCACCGCGCCACGGACAGCGTGGGCGCCGGACCTGAGCATCCGGGTCGGCGACGCGCGGCTGGACGCCGTCCTGCGCATCCCGCCGGGCGCGCCCGGGATCGTCGTTACCGCTCACGGCAGCGGGAGCGGGCGCCTCGGCCCGCGCAACCTCGTCGTCGCCGACGCGCTCGCCGACGCCGGCCTGGGCACGGTGCTCATGGACCTCCTGAGCCCCGACGAGGAGGCCGAGGATCGGCGCACTGGCCGCCTGCGCTTCGACATCCCGCTGCTCGCCGAGAGGCTCATCGGGGCGATCGACTGGCTCTCCGCGGGCGCGGCGGTCGGCGACCTGCCGCCCCGCGCGGGCGAGCTGCCCGTCGGCCTCTACGGCGCCGGCACCGGCGCCGCGGCCGCGCTCATCGCCGCGGCCGAGCGTCCGGACAGGGTCGCCGCAGTTGTCTCGCGCGGCGGCCGGACCGACTTCGCCCGCGACGTCCTGCCGCGCCTGCGCGCGGCCACGCTGCTCATCGTCGGCGCCCGCGACCCGGTCGTCCTGCGCCTGAATCGCGAGACGGCGGTCGCGGTCGGTGACTTGGCCCGCCTGGAGATCGTGCCGGGCGTCGGCCACCTGTACGAGGAGCCCGGCGCGCTCGCCCGCGTCGTCGCGCTCACCCGGGAGTGGTTAGAGACGCACCTGGGCTCGGCGCGGCGAGCGGCGCGTTGAGGTTGTTCACCGGGCCCGCGCCTCCTCGAGGTCGAGCTCGCGCTCGACCTCGGCCGCGGCCGCCACGCCGATCGCCCCGTCGGCGCGCAGCTCGGCCAGCGCCGCCCGCTGCGCGGCCACCGCGCCGCGGCGCGCCGCGAGCATGTCGGGCATGCGGTCGCCGTCCTCGAACGTGTCGCTGCCGAGGAGCGGCTCCAGGAGCTCGAGGCGGCGCTCGTAGAGCGAGCGCAGGCGGGCGATGATCTCCTCGGGCAGCTCGTCGTTCTGCGCGAGCTCCTCGATGTGCTCGATGGCGGCGTGCAGCAGGTGGGCGCGGGCGCGAGCGTCGCGCTGCGCCCCGGCCTCGCCGGTGCCCACGCCGAGCCACTCGATCACCGGGCCGAGCGTGAGGCCGGGCAGGACCAGCGTCGCGAGCACGACGATGTACGCGAAGAAGATGATCTCGTCGCGGTCCGGAAACGGCTGCCCGCCCACGCTGGCCGGCACGGCGAGCGCGGCGGCGAGCGACACGCCGCCGCGCATCCCGCTCCAGCCGAGCACGGTCAGCTCGCGACGCGAGCCCCAGTGGGGGGCGTCGGCCCCGCCGACCGACGAGAGCGTGGGAAGCAGCGCGGTCCAGACCAGACGCAGCCCCATCACCGTCGCGGCGAGGACGAGGCCGTGCAGAGCGAGGTCGGGCGCCGGGATCCCGCCCAGCGAGTCGAGGATGTCCGGGAACGACAAGCCGATGAGCAGGAACAGCGTCGAGTTGAGCAGGAAGACGAGCACCTCCCAGAAGATGAGCCGCCGCAGACGCGTCCCGCCCGACAGGACGTGCTTCTCGCGTCCGAGCGATCAGGCCCGCGGTGACGGCGGCGAGCACACCCGAGACGCCGATGCGCTCGGCGGGCACGTAGGCCACGAGCGGCATGAGCAGCGAGACCGTCACCTCGACCTCGGTGACGGTGAGGAGACGGCGCAGCCACCCCGCGAGCCAGGCGACGACGACGCCGGTGAGGACGCCGCCCAGTGAAATCCAGACGAACTCCGCGATCGCGCCCCCGGCCGAAAGCCCGCCCGCGGCGAAGCCGGCGATGGCGAGCTTGTATGCGGCCAGCGCGGTCCCGTCGTTGACCAGCGCCTCGCCCTCGATGATCGTCGCCACCCGCTCCGGGACGCCCAGGCGCCGGATCACCGAGGTGGCCGCCACCGGGTCGGTCGGACCGACGACCGCGCCGAGCACGAACGCCGCGGCCCAGGACATGCCAGCGACCTCGTGGGCGACGACGGCGACGGCGACGATCGTGGCGACGACGAGCCCGACGGCGAGAAGCGTGATCTCGCCCGCCACGCGGCGCAGCGCCTGGGTCGAGGCCAGGTACGCCTCCGAGTACAGCAGCGGCGGCAGGAAAAGGAAGAAGACGACGTCCGGGTCGAGCTGCGGCGCCGCCAGGCCGGGGACGAACCCGAGCACCAGGCCACCGAGCACGAGGACGATCGGATAGGGGACCCCGAGCCGCCGTGCCACCTCGGCCAGCACGGCGATGGCGGCCAGCAGCCCGATGAGGAGCTCGACGTCGTGATGGTCCACCGGGCCGGTGTACCGCGCCGGAGCCGGTTGCCGATCACCGCGTCCGCCTACCGCGCGCCGCCTTGCTCGGCGGTCCGAGCGGCCTATCCCCACCCTCGTGGCGGGGCAACGCCGGTGAGCCACTCGACTCGGCGCGAGGCGAGGCGGCGGCGCGGCTCTGGCCCCTGACTTCAAGCCACTCGAGAGAGCTCGCTTCCTACCGATGCCCCGCTGGGGCCCCGTCATCTGGGGCCGTTGTCACCCGTTGGGGGCGTTCGCTACCACAGGTGTCACAGGACCGGCGCCGGCCAGGCGGTCGATGCGGCATCTCGGGTCCGGCCAGAGGCGCATGACCTCCTCCCTCGAGCGGTTCACGGTGACCGCTGCCCTTCGGCGCATGTGGCGGGACCTCCCTGAACGTGGCCTCACCGGCATGACCGCTCGCGCCCCACCCGGAAACGATGCGCACACTTCATCGTTGCCCGGGCCAGGTGCCCAGGCCGGGTCTGGGTCAGTGCATGCCCACAGCGCCTCGGGGCACGTCGACGACGCCGTGGCGCAGCGCGAAGAGCAGCGCCTGCAGCTGCGAGTGCACGTCGAGCTTGGTGAGGATGTTGGCCACGTGGTTGCGCTGCGTGCGCGGGGAGATGTGCAGGCGCGCCGCCATGTTCCGCCCGTCGACCCCCTCGGCGAGCAGCTGCAGGACCTCGCGCTCGCGCGGGGTGAGCGTCTGGATCAGGCGCCGCTCGTCCAGCTCGCGCTCGCGCGCCTGGCCGGCGAAGCGCAGCAGGTCGACGACCTCATCGAGCGGCATCACCGTCTCGCCCTCCTGCAGGCGCCGGACGGTGGCGACGACCTCGTGCAGGTGGGTCGCCTTGCTCAGCACGGCAGCCGCCCCCCTCTCCACCGCCCGCGCCGTCGAGGCACGGTCGGCGAGGGCGGTGAGGACGAGCGCCTGGGCCTGCGGGCTGACGGCGCGCAGCGCGGGGATCAGGTCCGCGCCGGAGCCGTCGGGCAGCTTGAGGTCGATGATGGCGACGTCGACGCCCTCGAGCATCGTCAGCGCCTCGGCCAGCGTGGCGGCCTGGCCGCAGACGGTGAATCCGTTGCTGTCGGCGAACGCCAGCGCCAGCGCCTCGCGGACCGCCGCGTGGTCGTCGACGAGCAACACGCGCGCACGGTCGCCGGGCGCCCGCAGGTCCCAGACCGGCGCGCGCAGCTCGATCACCGTCCCGCCGTTCGCCCCCGCCGCGACGATCAGCTCACCGCCCAGCAGCTCGGCGCGCTCCCGCATGCCGAGGACCCCGTGACCCCCCAGGGCGCCGGGCACGGGGCCGTCGGCGAAGCCCCGGCCGTCGTCGGTCACGGACGCGACGAGCGTCGCCCCGACCATCGCCACGCGCACGGAGATGCGGTGTGCGACGGCGTGGCGGCGCGCATTCGTCAGCGCCTCACCGAGCACGCCGAGCACGTGCGTGGCCATGTCACCGGGCAGCCGGTCGGGCAGCTCCTCGATGTGCACCGTCAGCTCGACGCCGGGCAGCAGGGAGCGGTGGACCGCGACCAGGTCCTCGACCATGACGTCGAAGGGCCCGTCGCGCTCGTGCCCCAGCCGCAGGTCGTGGATCGCCGCGCGCAGCTGCTCGCCGACCCGCTGCAGCCGGGCGGTCAGGTCCTCGCCCCTTCCGGCGCGGGCGGCTGGGGTGCGGCCCGCGGCGACGAGCGCGGCGCCGAGCTCCTGCAGCGTCTCCGTGAAGGGCGCGCGCGATGCGGCGGCGCTCGTCGTCGCGCACGTCGCGGACCTGGCGCTCGAGGCCGTCGCGCTCGATCGCGCTGTACAGCACGTTGGCAATCGCGCGCAGGAAGTTGACCTCCTCGTCGCCGAAGCGACGTCGCTCGCGGGCGAAGACGCCGAGCATGCCGAACGGCTCGCGGTGCCCGGCGACCATCACCAGTGCGGCGCTGCGCACCCCGTGGTCGGTGAGCAGCTTCGAGACCGGGCCGTCGGCCTCGCGCGCGAGGTCCTCGACGACCAGCGCGTCGTCCCTGCGCACAGCATCGGCGAGCGCCGATCCGATGGCCAGGTCACCCGTGCCGACGCTGCCCGGCGCCCACCCGACCCCGGCCCGGAGCACGAGGCCGCCCTCGCGGACGTCGAACGCGGCCACGGCGGCGAGGCCGGCGTCGAGCGTGCGGGAGGCCGTCGCGGCAGCCTCCTCCATGAGCTGGGCGGGATCCTTGCCGCGCACGGCGCGCAGGCCCAGATCGGCCACCGCCTCGGCCCGGTGGCCGTGGCGCTCGCGCGCCTTCTCCGCCTCCTTGCGCTCGCTGACGTCGCGGAAGGACACGGCCAGCCCGTCCGCGGCCGGGTGGACGCGGACCTCGAACCATGGCCCGTGGGGCGGGTACATGTGGTCGAAGCTCAGGGAGCGCTGGTCGGCGGTCGCTCGCCGCAGAGTCCGCTCGAGCCGGCCGCCGGCCAGGCCCGGGAGCATCTCGAACACGTCGTTGGCGATGAAGTCGGCGGCGACCACGCGGCGGCCGAGCAAGTCGCCGAGCACCTGGACCGCCTGTGCGTTCAGGTATGCGAAGCGGAACTCGCCGTCGAGGAAGTAGAAGGCATCGGTGACGCCCTCGAGGATCGTGTCGATCCGGCGGCGGTATTCGAGCAGCTCCGCTTCGGCGCGGCGATGCGCGCTGACGTCGCGACCGACTGCGGCCATGGCGATCGGCTCGCCGGTGATCGGGTCGTCGAGGCGGAAGGCGTCCAGCGACACCGTGATCCGCTCGCCTGTCTCGAAGTGGCGGAGCTCGAGCTCCCAGGCTCCCCGACCCTGAGCGAGGATCGTCGGCACGACCTCGGTGCGCACGCGGTCGCGGCCCTCCGGCGCGTAGAAGTCCAGCAGGTGGACCTGCAGGACCTGGTCCATGCCGCGCAGCCCGACGAGGCGCTGGCCGGCCTCGTTGAGGAACAGCGGGCGACCGTCCACATCGACCATGCCGATCATCATGTCGGCGGAGTGCTCGACGATCGCGGACAGGCGCCGGTGCTCGCCTTCGACGCGGTTACGCTCCGTGATGTCGCGTTGGACGCCGAGATAGCCGACGAGCTCGCCCGAGACATCGCGGACGGCGGTGGCGGTGGCGGTGACGGCGACGTCGACCGTCGTCCCGTCCTTGCGGCGGGCCGCCAGCTCGAAGCGCACGCTCCCCGTGCGCACGAGGTCGTCGACGACGTGATCGCGCGCTGGTTCGTCCTCGGACACGATGACCTCTCGCGTGGAGCGGCCCAGCATCTCCTCCGCGGAATAGCCGTACAGCTGCTCGGCCGCGGGGTTCCACGCCGTCACGCGGAATTCGGGATCGGTGACGACGACGGCATCGGCCATCGCCGAGAGGAGGCTTGCGAGGTCGGGCGGGGCGTCGATGGCAGTAGCGGTCGCGCTGCGCGGGGGCATCGCCGCTCACGTGTCTGCCCGCGCCAGGGCTCCCGTGCCGTCGCGGTCCATTCCTCTGCACTGCCCACAACTGGGCGCGTTGACGCTCGCGATGTCCGAGGCCGTCGTTGGCACCCGAAAGATGACGCAGATGCCCCATGACAAATGGCGCGCCGACTCGGAGTATCAGTGCCGTCGAGTGGAGACGAACCATGCGTTGCACCGACGTGACCGAGGCGATCCAGCCCGCCGCGTCCGAGGACGTGCCCCGCGCGACGCCGCTGCCCACGCGCCGCCGGATGCGCGCGATCCGGCTGCTCGACGCCGAGCCGCGGATCGCCGGCGGCCTGCATGGCGGGGCGCTGAGCGCGGCGCGCGACGTCGTCCTGGCTCCGTACCAGGAGACGGGCCCGGGTCCGTGGACGCCGGACGCCGGCGGCCGCCGCCCGCTGGCGATCCTCGTGCTCGACGGCAAGCTGCTCGCGTCCGTGCCCGCCAACGGCGTCGACGACGTCACGGTCGTCGGCCCCGGCGACATGCTCGACGTCCGTGCGATGGACCGCGGGATGGAGTGGGAGGCCGTCGAGCGGGCGCGGCTGGCGATGATCGACGCGCGCTTTCAGGTCGCGGCGCGGCGGTGGCCGCAGCTGATGGGCGGCCTGATCGACGTCATGTTCGCCTCCACGCACGCCCAGCGCCGCCTGACCGTGGCGATGAAGATGCCTCGCGTCGAGGACCGGATCGTCGTCCTGATGTCGTTGCTCATGACGCGCTGGGGCGTGGTGCGCGCCGATGGGGTGGCCATGTCCTTCCCGGTCACGCAGGGGACGCTCGGGCGACTCGTGGGGGTCGGCCGGCCGACGGTCAGCCTGGCGCTCTCCAAGCTCGCCCGCGAGGGGACGCTGCGGCGCCTGGACCGGCGGCGCTGGTGGATGCCCCCGGCCGCGATCCACGAGCAGGCGCTCCGGGCCGACGCCCCGATGCCGCCCGCCGGCGTGGCCGGCGGCGGCGCGGCCTGATCCCGACCGCTTCCAACCCCCCGCAGGCTCCGATGACATCTCCACACCAGGGAACCGACGGCAGCGGCGCGCGCGCCGGGATCCTGCGGCGATGGCCGCCCGCGCTGTGGCTGCTCGTCTACGTGGGCAGCGTGTTCATCCTGAACGGCGCCCACGGCCAGTGGGACGCGCTCGAGCTGACGCTCGGGATCGGCCTTTCCACCATCGCGTGCATGCTGGCCCTGTACGTCGCGCTCGGCCTGTGGCCGGGACGGGAGCGCCCGCGCTCGGCCGGCCCGGTCATCGGCGGCGTCGCGGCCTTCTACGCGTCGGTGCCCTGGCGGCAGCGGTCTTCAGCGGACTCACGGAGCCCGATCGCGACGCTGCTGGCCGGGGTCATCCCGACGACCGCCGCGGCCCTATGGGTGGCCACGTGCGCGCCAAGACGGTGCGCGAGCCGGTCGACGAGGCCGAGCCCGCCGCCCTCGACGACGAGAGCCCGTTCACGGGCGTCGGCGAAGACAAGGTTCGACCGCTCGGCGACACGCCCGAGGCGCACGACGAGGTCACGCCCACGACCTGCCGCGCGACCACCCGGGCCCGCAGGCCGCCGAGCGCCGGGCAGAGCGCGGGCGACGGGACGACTCCCGGTCAGCGCGACGGCGGCGCCTCCGATCCCGACGGCGACCTTGTCGGCCGGGAGGAGCGCGACGGCGCTCGGGTCCGCCGCTCAGCGACCGGAGGAGGTGGCGGCATCGCCACGATGACCCAGCACCCCTGGACCGGCGAGGACGAGGCGGTTGCGTGCCTGCACGTCGACCGCGAGCTCTTCCTGCGCTTTCACGACGCGCGCGACCCCGTCCACCGGGACGCGATCGTCGAGCGCTTCCTGCCCCTCGCGCGGCAGCTGGCCGCCCGCTACCAGCGTCCCGAGGAGCCCTTCGACGACGTCTTCCAGGCTGCGTGCTTCGGGCTCCTCAAGGCCGTCGAGCGCTTCGACCTCGAGCGCGGCGTCGCCTTCTCGAGCTACGCCGTCCCCACCATCACCGGCGAGATCAAGCGCCACTTCCGCGACCGCACCTGGTCCGTCCGCGTCCCCCGCAACCTCCAGGAGCTGGCTCTGCGCGTCGAGCGCGTCGTCGGCGACCTCACGCGCGAGCGGGGGCGCCAGCCCTCCGTGGACGAGGTCGCCGAGGCGGTCGGCGTGAGCGAGGAGGATGTGCTCGAGGCGATGCAGGCGGCCGGCGCGTACCGGTCCGCCTCGCTCGACGCGCCGCGCCCGTCATCCGACGAGGAGGCGGGCGAGACGCTCGGTGACGCCATGGGCACGACCGACGACGGCTTCGAGCACGCCGAGCAGCGCGCCACCCTGCAATGGATGATCAACCGCCTGACGCCGCGCGAGCGCGAGATCATCCGGCTGCGCTTCGACAAGGACCTCACCCAGGCTGAGATCGCCGAGCGCGTCGGCTTGAGCCAGATGACGGTCTCGCGCTGCCTGCGCCACTCCATCGAGCGCCTGCGCACGATCGCGCTGCAGCACATCAGCGGCGCTCAGCTCCTCTGATCCGGCGGGCGTGGGACAGGTCGAAGGCGGACCGCGTGGTGGCGGTTGGTGAGCAGTATCTCGGCGATCCCGCGGTCGTCGGAGGGCATCGATGTCCTCGGGGGGGCGATCGGATCGCCGCATACCCTCGGTGACGAGAAAGCCGAGCCTGAGTCGATGCCCGCGCTTAGGTGGCGCGCCGCCCAGCGCACAACACCCGGCAGCCCCTCGTGGATGGGGTCGGCCATCGGGGCACGATCCCGATCGCCGTTGCGATGTTGCCCCGCGCCCGTACCGGCCTATCGAGCCCGTGATGGACCTCGAACCATGACCGGTCACCGCCTGGAGATCCTCCCCCTGTCGCGCCATCAGTGGATCGTGCGCTACGAGGGTGACGACCCGCCGCTGTCCGAGCATCCGACGCTCGCCGACGCGCGGGCCGAGGCCCGCAATTGGGCGCGGCAGTTCGGCGAACCCGTAATCCTCGTCCACGAGCTCGACGGCGAGTGCCACGTCGAGGGAATCGAACCCGAGTTCCGCGCGCCGTCGCCGGCGGACGTCAAGGGCCCGGTCGTCGAGCCGTGAACGTCAGCGTCATCGGGACGGGCAACATGGCCCGGGCGATCGCCGCCCGCGCCTTCGCCGGCGGCCACCACGTGACCTTCGTCGGGCGGCACATCAGCCAGGCCGAGGACTTGGCCGACGAGCTCGCCGCCGACGGCCCGGCGCGCGCCGCCGAGGCGGTCGACGGCGACCTCGTCTTCGTCGCGACGCCCTACACCGAGGCGCCCCACGCCGTGCGCCAGCAGGCTGGCGCGCTGCCGGGCACCGTCGTCGTCGATGTCACCAACCCGGTCGACGTCAGCGTCTTCGAGCCGATCGACGTCTCGCCGTTCCGCTCCGGCGCCGAGGTCATCGCCGACGCGGCGCCGGACGGCGTCCCGGTCGTCAAGGCCTTCAACACCACGTTCGCGGGCACATTGCTGGCCGGCGGCGTCGACGGGCGGCCGCTGGACGTGCTCATGGCGGGCGACGACGACGAGGCCAAGGGGCTGGTCGCCCAGCTGGCGCGCGACGGCGGCCTGCGCCCGGTCGACGCCGGGCCGCTGACGCGCGCGCGCGAGCTCGAGGCGCTCGGGCTACTGCACATGTCGGTGCAGCCCGCGCTGGGGACGAGGTTCTCCTCGGCCGTCGGCTTCCTGCCCTGACCCGCGTCAGCCGGCGCTTTCGCCGTTCCGGCGGACCAGCTTGGCGAACGTGCTGTCCTCGCCGTCGGCCTTCTGCTCCTGATAGAGAAGCGCGAGCCCCTGATCGTCGAAGATGCGGAACCACTCGTCCCACGAGATCGGCTCCAGCTCCTGCTCGCCGGCGCCGCCGGGGAAGTCGATGCGCAGCACGCCGCCGCTGCCGTCGGCCGTGTCGCGCACGCGCGCCGGCCGGCCGCCGTGCTCCTCGACCCAGCGGCGGATCTGGTCGTGATCGGTGGTGGTCCTCGTCTGCGAAGCCATGGGCTGCCGCCATAGGTCGCCGGCGGCGCGTGTCAACCGCCGGCCGCCTTGACATGGCGCCGCGGCGCCCTATCGGCAGCGCGATGACGACTGCGCTCGAGCGCGGCCGGATCGCGTTCGCCTACCGGCCGCGCGTGGGCGTCACCGATGTGCGCTCGCTCGACGACGTCGCGCGGTCGCTGGTCCTGCTCATGCCCGTGGGATCCGGCTGCGACCGGGTCATCATCGTCGGGCGCAAGCGCCTCCCGGACCCGGCGCGGCGCGAGCGCGCCTGGGCGCTCGTGGCCGAGGTGACCCCGCGCCCCGGCGAGCTCCTCGAGGACCTCGGGCCGGAGGAGTACGAGACGAGGACGCGCGGCCGGCGCGTGCGGCCGAGCGCGCGTGACGCCGGCCGGGGAGCCTACGTGGTCGCCGACCACGACGGCCATGCCCACCTCGCCTACTGGCTCGACGAGCCGCCCGGCGACTTCGAGCGGCGCGAGCTCGGACTGCGCCCCGAGGCGAGCTTCATCGTCGCCGTGCGCAACCCCGAGGCGCCCGCCCCGCCCGACGCGGGCCTGCCGCGCGGTCGCCGCTCGCAACTTCCGCAGGAGGTCCGCGAGCGCTTCCGCGGCCGCCGCTGGCTGGCCCTGGACGACCCCACGCTGCTCGACCACGAGGGAATCGAGCTTGTGCTCATCGCGGCGGGCGAGGACGTCGAGGCCGAGCTGGGAATCGGCCTCGACGTCGCGCTCCCCTAGTCAGTGCGCGGCGGCGCGCGCGTGCGCGAACTGCTCGACGATGGCCGGGCAGAAGGCGGGAAGGTCGTGCGGCGAGCGGCTCGTCGTGAGGTTTCCGTCCACGACGACCTCCTCGTCGACGACCTCCGCGCCGGCGTTGCGCAGGTCGGTCCTCACGCTCGGCCACGAGGTCAGCCGGCGTCCGCGGATCACATCCGCCTCGGCAAGCGTCCACGGGCCGTGGCAGATCGCCGCGACCGGCCTGCCGGTGCCGACGAAGTCCCGCACGAACGACACGGCGGTGCCGTCCATCCGCAGCTTGTCGGGGTTCACCGTGCCGCCCGGCAGCAGGAGCGCGTCGAAGTCGTCGACGGACGCGTCTCCCACGAGCCCGTCGACGGGGATGGTCCCGGCCGGCATGATGTCCATCTGCCGGGCCTGGATCTCGCCTTCGTGGGTCGACAGCACGGTGGTCTGCGCCCCGGCGCCGAGCAGCGCGCCGCGCGGCTCCTCGAGCTCGATGCGCTCGACGCCGTCGGTGGCGAGGATGGCGATCCTGAGGTCCTGCAGTTCATGTCCCATGGTGAGCGCCCGTAGGTCGGGCGAAGGGCGTGGCAAGGCGGGCGCTCGAGCTTGGCGCGCGCGCGCCGCGGCCTAGTCGCAGAGGGCGCTGTGACCACCGATCAGGAGACGAGGAGCGCTCGATGCCCGAACTGATGACCGACGAGGGCCGCATGGTTCGCGTGCCCGCAGGCGTGTGGAAGGTCGATCCCGCCCACTCGAGCGTCGCCTTCGAGATCAAGCACATGGCGATCGCGACGGTGCGCGGCCAGTTCCGCGAGTTCGAGGGCACGCTCGAGGCCGCCGAGGACGACCCCGCGAACTCGCGCGCCTGGGGCTCGGCGAAGGTGGCGAGCATCGACACGGGCAACCCGGACCGCGACGAGCACCTGCGCTCGCCGGAGTTCTTCGACGCCGAGCGCCATCCCGAGATCACCTTCCGGTCCACGCGCGTCGCGCACGTCGAGCAGGGGACGTACCGCGTCGCCGGCGACCTGACGATCAAGGACGTCACGCGCGAGGTCGAGATGTCGGTGACCGTCGAGGGCGCCGGCCAGGACCCGTGGGGCAACCAGCGCGTCGGCATCGCCGCGCGCGGCGAGATCGACCGCACCGACTTCGGTCTGACCTGGCAGCACCGGCTGACCGGCGGCGGCCTGCTCGTGGGCGAGAACGTCAAGATCCTGCTCGACATCTCGGCGGTCAGGGCGGGATGACATGCCGCCCCCGCCCCGCGCCTCCCGGGAGCACTTCGGCGAGGCGTCGCTCGGCGCCGCCCAAGCGCGCAACCCGCCCGACGACCCCGAGATGATCAACCCCACCGCCGACCCGCTCGACACCGACGTCGAGGACGCGGATCTCTTCCTCGGCCTCGACGACGACGAGACGGAGCCGCCGTGAACCCGCCCGAGGGCGCCGCGCTCGTCGCGCTCGCGCTGCCGTTCCTGATCAGCGCCGGCGCGGCCAGCGGCACGGCGGGTCATCAGCGAGTCGAGCCGCTGCTCCAGTCCCGGGTCCGGACCGACCTGGCTCTCCACGAACTCGAGGAGGTCGGGGAGTCCGAAGCGACGGAACCAACCTCAAGCGACACGCTCAGGCGGGCCCTGCCAGTTCAAGCTTCTCCAGCGGTGTCTCGCGCGCTTGGGCCCTCTTTCCCCGCATCCACCGAGAGGCGATGAATTCGCGCGAGGGGGTAGGTCTCTACCGACATGAGCGATAGAAAAGTGGTTCTCAAAATGGTCATGTCCCTCGACGGTTTTGCCACCAGCCCCGACGGGACCCATGAATGGATGTTCGAGTGGTTCGGCGACGACTCGGGTGAGTGGAACCGCCGCGCGCTCGAGGAGGCCGGCGTCCACGCGATGGGCCGCCGCAGCTACGAGATCATGGGCCCGCACTGGGCCGCGTCCGAGGGGCCGATCGCAACTGCGATGAACGAGAAGCCGAAGGCTGTTTTCTCCCACACCCTGGAGAAGGCGGAATGGGGACCGGCCGAGATCTTCGGTGGGGACCTGGGCGCGGAGATCGCGGACCTGAAGGCTCGGGACGACGAAGGGACGGTCCTGGTCCACGGCGGCCCCGACTTCGCCAAGTCGCTGACCCGCCTGGGCCTCGTCGACGAATACCAGCTGACGACGGTCCCGATTGCGATCGGCGCGGGGCACAGCCCATTCGCCGAGCTGGGAGAGCACCTGAAGCTGGACGTCGTCGAAGAGGAACGCTTCCAAAGCGGAGCCCTCGCGCAGATCCTGGTGCCGAAGCGATGAGCGACCGCCCAAACTGAACCGAGCCGCCACGGCTCCCAGCGGCTGATGATCCGAAGGTCGCGGGTTCGAATCCTGTCGGGCGCGTCGAGGAAGCCCCGCAGAGCGGGGCTTTTTCGTGGGCTGCGCCCACTACTGGTGGCACGATGTCGAGAAGCGCCGGGCGGCTCCGCTCAACAGGTGAAGGGCCTCGACAGGCGCGGCCCACGACACCAGGAGACCACGATGCCGAAGTACCTGCTCCTCAAGCACTATCGCGGCGGCCCGGAGCCGCACCATCCCTTCCCCCCGATGGACCAGTGGGCCCCTGAGGACGTGGAGGCGCACTTCGCCTTCCAGAGGCACGTCAGCGAGCTGCTCGAGGAGAGCGGCGAGTACGTCGGCGCGGAGGCGCTCACGCCGGCGCGCACCTGGGTGCGCTACGGCGGCCAGGACGCGGCGCCGGTCACCACCGACGGCCCGCACCCCGAGACCAGCGACCTGATCGCGGGCTGGTTCATGATCGACGTCGAGTCCCATGAGCGCGCGCTGGAGCTCGCGGCGTACGTCTCCTCCGAGCCCGGCCCTGGCGGCGAGCCGCTGTACGAGTGGATCGACGTGCGGGAGATCATGTCCGGGGCGCCGTCGGAGGACTGACCCGACGTGCCGATGCAGCAGGCTGGACGAGGGTGCGCTGCGTGCCCTCGTCCCGCGGGTGCTCGCGGGCCTGGTCCGCCGGGGCGAGGACTTCGATGCCGCCGAGGACGCGCTGCAGGAGGCGCTGCTGGAGGCGCTGCGGGTGTGGCCCGAGCACCCGCCGCGCGACCCGCGCGCGTGGCTGGCGACGGTCGCGACGCGGCGGCTCGTCGACGCCCGCCGCAGCGACGTCGCCCGCCAGCGCCGCGAGGAGACGGAGTACGCCGAGCCGCGGCCGGCCGCCACGGAGGAGGGCGACGACACGCTCTTCCTGCTGTTCTGCTGCTGTCACGCCGACCTCGCGCCCGCGTCCCAGGTGGCGCTGACCCTGCGCGCCGTCGGCGGCCTCACCACCCCCGAGATCGCCGACGCCTTCTACGTGCCGGAGGCGACGATGGCGCAGCGGATCAGCCGCGCCAAGCGGACCCTGCGCGGGCGCCGCCTGGACCAGCCAGGCGACCTCGCCGTCGTGCTGCGCGTGCTCTACCTCGTCTACACCGCCGGCCATTCGGGCCGGGTGGACCTGGCCGGCGAGGCGGTCCGGCTCGCCCGCCAGCTCACCCTCGCCACGGAGGAGCCCGAGGCGCGCGGGCTGCTCGCGCTGATGCTCCTCAACCACGCCCGGCTCCCGGCGCGCTTCGACCCCGAGGGCCGGATCGTCACGCTCGACCGGCAGGACCGCGGCCTGTGGGACGCGCGCGAGATCGCCGAGGGCGTGCGCATCCTGCAGTCGGCGCTGGCCATGCAGACCGAGGAACGGCGCCCGGGCCGCTACCAGGTCGAGGCCGCGATCGCCGCCCTGCACGACGACGCGCCAAGCGCCGAGGAGACCGACTGGCCGCAGATCCTCGCCTGGTACGACGACCTCGTCGCGCTGACCGAGGACCCCGTGCGCCAGGACCCCGCCGCGGTGCTCGGCCGCGCGGTCGCGGTCGGCCATGTCCTCGGTGCCGCCGCCGGGTTGCGCGAGACCGACCGGCTGCGCGAGGTCATCGGCGAGCGCCACCGCTGGCACGCCGTCCGTGCGCACCTGCACGAGCTCGACGGCGACCTGCCCGCCGCCGGCACGGCGTACGCAGAAGCCGCCCGCCGGGCCACGAACATCGCCGAGCGCGACCACCTGGTCCGCCAGGCCGCCCGCGCGCGAGCCGCTTGACGTGGTTTCTGCGCGCGCTCGCTGCGGACAGTGCGCTGCGGCGTCTACGCGGCGGTCTCGCGGTGCGGCAGCTTCCAGCCCGGCCGCGGGAAGTGGCAGGTGTAGCCGTTCGGGTAGCGCTGGAGGTAGTCCTGGTGCTCGCCCTCGGCCTCCCAGAACGGGACGGCCTCGCTGATCTCGGTCACCACCTTGCCGGGCCACAGGCCTGAGGCCTCGACGTCGGCGATCGTGTCCTCGGCGACCTGGCGCTGCTCGTCGCTCGTATAGAAGATCTCGGAGCGGTAGCTGGAGCCGACGTCGTACCCCTGGCGGTCCTTGGTCGTCGGGTCGTGGATCTGGAAGAAGAACTCCAGGATGTCTCGGTAGGAGATTCGCTCGGGATCGAAGACGATCTCGACCGCCTCGGCGTGACCAGGATGGTTCCTGTAGGTCGGGTTGTCGTTCTCCCCACCGGTGTATCCGACCCTGGTGGAGATGACTCCGTCGCGGTGGCGCAGCAGCTCCTGGACGCCCCAGAAGCAGCCTCCCGCGAGGATGGCGGTCTCGGCGTTGTCGCTCATCGCGCTCTCCTTCTTTCGAACTCTGCGTGCGGGCCAGTCTGAACCATTCAACCGGACACCGCCTGCCGGTCGCACCGGATCAGCGTTGATCCAGGTCGGCAAGCATCGCGCCGAGGGCCAGCTCCCCGTCTGGGGTCTGGAGGCCGCGCTTGAAGGCGGCTTGGATCAGGCGCTGCGTCTCGACGTTCCGCACGCCGTCACCGAAGAGATCCGAATCGCGGCGGAAGTCCTCGGCCGGTGCGAGAGAGATCGCGTTGACGCGGTCCTTGACCGTGACGTGGCCGGCGGCCGGGAACGCAGCGATCCGATGCGCCAGCCTCCCGACGAACTGCTCGAGCAGATCGGCCGGCAGTGCTCGGTTGATCCAGCCGTATCGTTCGGCGAGCTCCGCGTCGTAGTCGTCGGCGCTCAACAGGACCTCGAGCGCGCGTGCGCGGCCCAAGACCCGCACGAGGTACTGCGCGGCCCCCCCGCCCGGAATCAGGCCGAACGCCGGCTCGATCTGACCGAAGATGGCCGTTTCTCGCGCGGCGAAGCGCATGTCGCACGCCAGGACGAACTCGCTGCCGGCGCCGCGGACGCGACCTTCGATCTGAGCGATCGTGACGAGGCGGCCGGCGCTGAGATGGCGGAACAGGGAAGCGATGGAGGCTTCGCCGGTCAGCTTCGCCGCCTCGGCGCGGTACTCGGCGACCCGCGTCAGATCGACGTGCGAGATGAAGTAGTCCGCGTCGCCGCTCGTGAACACGAGGACGTTGCACGCGGCGTCCGCCTCGGCTCGTTGGATCAGATGGACGAGGTCACGGACGAGCTCGGGCCCCAGAAGGTTCATCGGCGGCGCCGAGATCTCGGCAACGACGACGCCCGCATCGATCTGCACGCTGAGCGTCTCGAACGTCCAGGAATCCGCTTTCGATGAGGTGGTCACGATCCGGCGCTCCCTTCTTCGCTCGGGTAGCGGCGGCGGGGCCGCAGGTCGGGTGCGACCGTGGCGAGGACGGTGACGGCGAGATCGCCGCCGAGGGTGAGGGATGATCAGGAACAGGAAGATCCCGAGCCCGATGGGGTCGCCGGCGCTCGCGACGACCACGGTCGCGTGGGTCGGCGGTGGGCACGAGGGCGGCGTCGAGGTCGCGCTGACGGACGTCTGCGCGCGCTCGTCCTGCACGGCGGTGTCGGCTTGTCTGTCGTCCGTCATCCCCGCGGCTCGCTTCTGGTCCTCTCGCCGTGTGCGCCGAAGCTGTCGGTCGGCCCACGGTGTGGCTCCTCCCGAGACCGACGAGCGTGCTGATGCGGCAAGGTTGGCCCTCCCGCATCCACGTCGCGCCCGGGAGGACCCTGGTGGAACGCGGGTCGATGAGCGGAGCACCCGGGTGGATGCACGGGCGCGGAGGCTCAGTGTCTTCAGGCGTGCCTGGACGATGCGTCCTCGCGCGCACCCCGGGCCCGCGCCCGTGCGCTGATCCCGCGTGCCGACCCGGGTCGCCACGGGCGCCCGCGCGATCGCGTCGTACGACCGTCTCCGGCAGGCCTGTGAGCCCGACCGTAGGACTCGTGATCGTGCCTCCCACCGACTCGCGGCGTGCCGTGGCGATCGTCACGGGCGGCGCCTCCAAGACCGGCCGCGACGTCGCGCTCGGGCTCGCGAGCTGGCGGTGGGCCATCGTCGTGGTCTACCTCCAGCATCAATCCAGAGCCGAGGCGACGGTCGCCAGGATCATCGCCGCCGAAGGCACGACGGTCGCCGTGCGCGCCGACCTCGCGGACGATCTCGACGTCCAGCGCCTGTTCACCGAGTCGATCGCGGCGTTCGGAGGTGTCGACGTCGTCGTCCAGACGACGACCGACAGCGCGGCACCCCTCTACCGGCACGCGGCACGGCACGTCCGTCCGAGAGGCGCGATCGTCAGCACCTCCGCGGCTGAACGAATCCCGCCCGGGATCGCCCGGCACTTGCGCGAGCGCGGCATCACGGTCGGCAGGGCCCCCCCGGAAGCAGTGCTCTCGTTCCTCGACGTGTGGCGCAGACGGGCGATCGGCTGAGGCCCCAGCAAAGGGTCTAGAGTCGCAAGATGCCTCCAATCCGGGGGTTGGGGTTCCTCGGCCGAACAAGCGAGTGCCGGCGACTCGACGGCATGCTCGCTCAGACGCGCGTCGGTCGGAGCGCCGTGCTCGTGATCCGCGGCGAACCGGGCATCGGCAAGACCGCGCTGCTGCGGTACGCCGCGCGGCAGGCTTCGGGCCTGCGCATCGCCCAGGTCGAAGGCGTCCAGGCAGAGATGCAGCTGCCGTTCGCGGCGATCCATCAGTTGTGCGCGCCGATGCTCGACCGGCTCGAGGCCCTCGCAGAACCGCAGCAGAACTCGCTGCGAGTCGCCTTGGGCATCTCGTCGGGCGATTCCCCGGACAGGTTCTTGGTCGCCGTCGCCGTGCTCAACCTGCTCGCCGCGGCCGCCGAGGACCGCCCCGTCCTGTGCCTGGTGGACGACGCGCAGTGGCTCGACGCCGCGTCGGTGCAGGCGCTCGGATTCGTCGCGCGGCGCCTGCTTGCGGACCCGGTGGCGATGATGTTCTCGCTGCGCGAGCCGGCCACCACCCGCGCGCTCGAAGGCCTGCCGCAGCTGTCGCTCGAGGGCCTCGATGAGCCGGATGCGCGCGCTCTGCTGTCGAGAGCCGTACCGGGTCGGCTCGACGACCGCGTCCGCGACCGGATCATCGCCGAGACCGGAGGCAGTCCGCTGGCTCTCGTGGCGCTGTCCCAGGGGATGAGTCCGGCGGAGCGAGCCGGGGGCTTCGCCCCGCCCGCGGCCGGCGATCTTCCGAGTCGCTTGAACGAGGAGTACCTGCGGCGCGTCGCCGACTTGCCCGAGGCGACACAGCGATTGATGCTGCTGGCGGCAGCGGATCCGCTGGGGGACGCCACCCTGCTGTGGCGGGCGGCCGAAGGACTCTCCACGGACCCGAGCGCACTGGCTCACGCGGCAGAAGCCGGGCTGCTGGAGATCGACGACCAGGTTCGGTTCCACCACCCGTTGGTGCGCTCAGCGGTGTACCAAGCGGCATCACCGGACGAGCGACGGCGCGCGCACGACGCGCTGGCGGAGGTGAGCGATCCCGGGCTCGCCGCCGACCGTCGCGCCTGGCACCGCGCACTCGCCGCCGCCGGACCGGACGAGGCCGTCGCCGCCGGCCTCGTGCGGTCCGCAGGACGAGCGCAAGGCCGCGGCGGGCTCGCGGCCGCAGCGGCCCTTCTGGAGCGCGCCACCGCGCTGACGCCCGACCCGACCCTCCAGGCAGGCCGCGCGCTGACCGCGGCGGAGGCGAGCCTCCAGGCCGGCGACTTCGAGGCGACGCAGCGGCTCCTGGCCACGGCAGAAGGCGGACCGCTCGACGGCTTCCATCGCGCGCGAACGGCGCTCCTCCGCGGCCACGCTGCCGCCGTGTCCCGGTATGGCAACGACGCGGCCCCGTTGCTCCTTGACGCTGCGAAACGGCTGGAACCGTTCGATCTCAGCCTCGCTCGCAGGGCGTACTTGACCGCGTGGAGTGCGGCTGTCACCGCGCACCACCTCGGCGGAGCGGACGTCCTTCTCGAGGTCTCCCGCGCCGTGCGCGACCTTCCACCGCCGGCCGCCGGACCCGCATCCACTCGACCTGGTGATCGAAGGTTTCGCCCTGTTGATCACCGACGGGCACGCGGCCGCCATGCCCATCCTGCGGCGCGCGGCGACGGCAGTGCAGCAACTGCCCGTAGACGACGTCCTGCGGTGGGGTTGGCAGGTTGGCGGCGTGAGGTCCGCGATATGGGACGACGAAGCGATCGCGGTCTATGAGCGACAGGCGCAGCTCGTCCGCGACGCAGGCGCGCTCGCCGAGCTGCCGATCCACCTCCAGGCCTTGGCGTTGGAGCAAACGTGGCGGGGCGACTTGTCGGGCGCGCGCCGGCTGATGGCCGAGGCCGAAAGCATCTCGACATCGACGGGGAATCAGGTCCCGCCGTTCGCGCTGCTGCGAATCCTGGCCCTGCAGGGACGGGAAGCCGAGGCCTCCCCTCTCATCGCGGCCGTCATCCGGGAGGGCACGGCGCGAGGGCAGGGCATCGCCGTGATGGTTGCCTACTGGGCCGCCGCGGTGCTGTACAACGGCCTCGGACGCTACGAGGAGGCGTCAGCGGCGGCCCGAGAGGTCGTCACGAACGCCATCCTTCCCTGGCTGTCGATGTGGGCGCTGTTCGAGCTGGTCGAGGCCGCGGCGCGCGTCGGTGACACGGGGCTCGCGGCGGATGCGCTGGCCAAGCTCGCGGCGACCACGCAGCCGGCTGGTACCAGCTTCGCGCTCGGCATCGAGGCGCGTTGTCGTGCGCTCCTCGCCGATGGCGACGATGCGGAAGAGTCGTATCGCGAGGCGATCAGGCAGCTGGATCGAACCGGAAATCGCACTGAGCTCGCCCGTGCGCATCTCGTCTTCGGCGAGTGGCTGCGCCGCGAGGGCCGTCTCCGCGAGGCACGCGAGCGGCTGCGGGCGGCCGAGGAGATGTTCGCCGAGATCGGGACGGAGGCGTTCGCCGAACGCGCCCGGGGCGAGCTGGTCGCCGCCGGCGCGAAGCCGCGCCAGCACCCTCTCGAGCCGGGCGAGGACCTCACGCAGCAGGAGGGGCAGATTGCGCGGCTCGCCCGCGACGGGCTCAGCAACCCGCAGATCGGCGCCCAGTTGTTCCTCAGTCCGCGCACAGTCGAGTGGCACCTGCACAAGGTGTTCGGCAAGCTGGGGATCGACTCGCGCAGAGGCCTCGACGCCGCCCTGCCTCCACAGCAGCCCGCACGCGCCCGCTTGTAGGGCGTTAGCGTTGACCCATGGTCGGCACCCGTGGGCCGGGGTTCGTGGGCCGGACCACCGAGCGCGAGGTCCTCGATGGACTGCTGGCACGGGTTCGCGAGGGGAAGAGCGAGGCCTTGGTCATCCGCGGCGAAGCCGGCATCGGCAAGACCGCGCTGCTGCGATACGCGGCGCGTCAGGCGTCCGGCTTCCAGGTTGCGCAGCTCACGGGCGTGGAGGCGGAGATGGAGCTCCCGTTCGCCGGGGTCCATCAGTTCTGCGCGACGCTGCCGGACCGGCTCGACGCGCTCCCCGCGCCGCAGCGGAACGCCCTCGGCGTCGCGCTGGGACTGGTAGCCGGGGAGATGCCGGACCGGTTCCTGGTCGGACTGGCCGTGCTCAGCCTGTTGTCCGCGGTGGCGGCGGAGCGGCCGCTGCTCTGTCTCGTCGAGGACGCCCAGTGGTTGGATGCCGCCTCCGCTCAGATCTTCGGCCTCGTCGCGCGACGAGTGCGGGCCGAGTCGGTGGCGATCGTGGTCGCGGTGCGCGAGCCGGTCGCCGCGCACGACTTCGATGGCCTGCCCGAGCTCGGTCTCGAAGGTCTGCCCGAGCAAGACGCCCGCGCGCTGCTGGCGAGCGGCGTCGCGGGCCGGCTCGACAGCCGTGTCGCTGACCGGATCGTCGCCGAGACCCGAGGGAACCCGCTTGCCCTGCTGGAGCTCCCGGCGCGTACGACCGCTGCCGAGTTGGCCGGTGGTTTCGAGCTTCCTGCCGCCCGCCGGCTTCCGACGCAGATCGAGGACCACTACCTCCGGCGCATCCGCGAGCTGCCCGAGGCGACGCAGCAACTGATGCTGGTGGCAGCGGCCGAGCCCCTGGGTGACCCGGCGCTGCTCTTCCGTGCGGGCCGGCAGCTTGACATCGGGACCAGCGCGCTCGCGCCCGCCGAGACCGCGGAGCTGTTGGAGATCGGAACGCGTGTCCAGTTCCGCCATCCGCTGGTGCGCTCGGCGGTCTACCGGGCCGCGCCGCTCGTCAGCCGTCAACGGGCGCACGAAGCCCTCGCCGAGGTAAGCCATCCGGACGATGACGGCGATCGCCGCGCGTGGCACCGCGCGTTGGCGGCAGCAGGACCGGACGAGGACGTCGCCGCCGAGCTCGAGCAGTCGGCCGGCCGAGCGCAGGCTCGCGGCGGGGTCGCCGCAACGGCGGCCTTCTTGCAGCGCGCCGCCGCGCTGACCCCGGATCCGGCCCGGCGCGGCGGACGGGCGCTCGCGGCCGCTCACGCCAGTGTCCAGTCCGGCGCGTTCACCGCGGCTCGGGGCCTGCTGGCCACAGCGGAGGCTGGGCCGCTCGATGAGTTCCAGCGCGCGCGGATCGACCTGTTGCGCGCTCAGCTGGCGTTCGTCTCCAGCCGTGGCACCGATGCGACCCCCCTCCTGCTGGCGGCCGCCCGCAGGCTCGAAGCGCTGGACATCTCCGTCGCGCGCGAGACGTACGTGGACGCGTTCTCCGCCGCGCTGTTCGGCGCCAGGCTCAACGGCAGCATCGACGCACGCGCGGTCGCGAAGGCCGCCCGCGCCGCGCCGCACCCGCGGGGCGCCGAGCCCGCGACCGCCGACCTGCTCCTGGATGCGCTCGTCGCCCTCGCCGACGACTACGCCACCGCCGTCCCGCTCTGCCGGGAGGCGGTGAAGCGGCTCTCGGGCGAGAAGGCGTCGGCCAATGACCGGCTGCGCTGGCTGTGGCAGGGTTGCGTCGTCGCATTCGAGATCTGGGATGACGAGCATGCGGGCTCGCTCTCGCGCTCCAGCGTCGAGATCGCCCGCGCGACGGGGACGCTGAGCGCGCTCGCGCTCGCTCTCAGCGCCCGCACACCGATGCTCGTGCTCTGCGGCGACCTCGCCGCCGCCGCAGCGACGGTCTCCGAGACAGCGTCGGTCGAGGAGGCGACGGGGATCCGTGCCGCGCCCTACGGCGCGTTGATGGTCTCGGCGTGGCGAGGCAGGCCGCGCGAAACGACAGACCTCATCGAGACGACGGAGCGCGAGGCGGGCGCTCGCGGAGAGGGGATCGGATTGGCTGTCAGTGCGTACGCGCGCGCGGTCCTCTCCAACGGCCTGGGCCAGTATGAGGACGCGCTCGCCGCCGCCGTGTCCGCCAGCGAGCATCGAGAGGTCGTCGCGGAGAACTGGGGCCTGAGCGAGCTGGTCGAGCCGGCCACGCGCTGCGGCAGGCCCGATCTTGCCGTCGACGCCTTGAACCGGCTGGCGACCAAGGCACAGGCCACGCGAACCCACTGGGCGTGCGGCATCGAGTCGCGCGCTCGTGCGCTGCTCGCCGACGACGCTGACGCGGATCGCTGGTTCCGCACGGCGATCGACCATCTCGGCCGCACTCGCGTTCGCGCTGAGCTCGCCCGCACGCATCTGCTGTACGGCGAATGGCTGCGGCGCAGAAGGTCGCCGGCTCGACGCGCGCACCGAGCTCAACGTCGCGCACGAGCTCTTCACGTCGATGGGCATGGAGGCCTTCATCCAACGCGTCGCCGGGGAACTCGTCGCCACCGGCGAGAACGCCGCCGGCGCATCGCCGAGACTCGCGATGATCTCACCCCGCAGGAGCGTCACATTGCCGAACTGGCCCGCGACGGGCTCTCGAACCAGGACATCGGCGCCCGCCTGTTCCTCAGTCCGCGCACCGTCGAGTGGCACCTGCGCCACGTGTACTCCAAGCTGGGCATCCGGTCCCGACGCGAACTGGAAAGCGCCCTTCAGCCCTCGGACGCCGCGATCGCCGCCGGTCGCTCTGACGGCGCGTCGTCCGACGGCTGGTGAAAGGCGCGCGCAACTCGGTCTGCGGGCGATCGCGCAGATGAGGCGACTCGACGGCAAGGTCCTGATGGTCACGGGCGCGACGCGGGGTATCGGCCTCGCCGCCGCGGAACGCCTTGGCGCTGAAGGCGCCCGCCTGGTCTTGACCGCCCGCGGTGAGGACGATGGCCGCGACGTCCAGGCGAGGTTGCGTACCGCGGGGGCCGACGTGGTGTTCGTGCCCGCCGACATGACGGACATGGCTGGGCCGGCGGTGGTCGTCGAGACTGCGGTGGCCCGCTACGGAAGGTTGGACGGCGCGTTCAACAATGTGGGCGGCGTCGTCGCGGCCGGCCGGCCGGCCGATATCGACGCGGCGGGCTGGATGGCTGAGCTGGAGCTCAACCTGACCAGCGTCTTCTACTGCCTGCGAGCGCAGCTCCCGGCACTGTTGGCCGCGGGCGGGGGCGCGGTGGTCAACAACGCCTCGATCGCCGGGGCGGCCGGTATCGGTGGTCTGGCAGCCTACGTCGCGGCGAAGCACGGCGTCGTCGGGCTGACGCGCGCCGCGGCGCTGGCCCACGCTGCCGACGGCGTCCGCGTCAACGCTCTGGTGACCGGCAATGTCGACACCCCGCTGTACCGCGAGCTGCTCGGCGTCGGACCGGAGGTCGAGCGCGCGGCCCTCTCTGCGCCCAACCCCACCGGGCGGGTCGCCGGCCCCGAGGAGATCGCTGCGTTCGTGGCCTTCCTCCTCAGCGACGAGGCGCGCTTCGTGACGGGCGCGACGCTTCCGGTGGACGGCGGGGCGACCGCCGGCTGAGCCTCGCCGCAGCTCGGCATTTGCTACGCGTCGGCGGGCGGTGAGCGCGCTGCTGTGACGGGCCGGTCGTCGAGCGCTTCCTGGACGGCGTCGAGCCACTCGCGCTGCGCGTCGAGCGAGCGTCGGCCGTAGTCGTTGATCAGCTGCAGGTAGCGCGTGCGGTGCGGAACCTCGGGTGCGCGCCGCTCCATCACTTCCAGGCGCTGATAGGCCTGCTCGAGCCCGTGGCGCAAGCCGGCGAGGCTGGCCCGGATCGTCGCGTCGTCGGTGAAGTCGGCAGCCAGCAGCTTCACGACGCCCTCGTGCTGGACGCGCGGCATCGCCGCCGGCACGGCAAGCCACTCCGTGAGCGCGAGACGTCCGGCGTCGGTGAGCTCGTAATGGGTCCGCGGCCCTGTCCGGCCCGGCTCCGTGCGCGCCTGCAGCAAGCCGAGTTTCGCCAGGCGCTTGGGCTCGGCGTAGTAGTGGCTCTCGGAGGTCGTCCAGAAGATCGCGCCCTCGCGCATCATGCGCACGATGTCGTGCGGGCCGGCGCCGCCGCGGCCGACGAGCGCGAGGATCACGTAGGAGAACGGCGTCAGCCTGTGCTTCGATTCGTCCCTTGACATAGCTCCATCCTGGAGTTCATGATGAGTCCATCCTGGAGTTTAAGGAAAGGAGCCGTCATGGCCACCGTCGTACAGCCCGACCGAGCCGAAGCACTGTGGTTCATCGACAACCTCGTCCACGTGCACGTCGACGCGCAAACCAGCAACGGGCGGCTCGCGGTCGTCGACGAGCGCGGCCGGCGCGGCAACATGCCGCCGCTGCACGTGCACCACCGCGACGACGAGACGTTCTACGTCATCGACGGCGAAGTCTCGCTGTTCGTCGCCGGCCGGCAGCTGACCCTCACCGCCGGCCAGGCGGCGCTCGCGCCGCGCGAGGTCCCGCACTCCTACCGCGTCGAGTCCGAGCAGGCGCACTGGCTGGTCATCACCACGCCGGCCGGCTTCGAGTCCTTCGTCCGCCGCGTGGCCGAGCCGGCCCCGGCCGACGAGCTCCCCGCAGCCGGGCGCCCGATCGACCCGGCCCTCCTCGCTCACGCCGCCGCCGACGTCGGCATCGAGATCCTCGGACCTCCCGGCGCTCTACCGGCGGCCTGATCGGGTCGAGCGGGCTGCGGCGATCGGCGACGACGCGGGGTGCGACCCGCAGCTGCACGTCCGCGCCTTACTGTTACCTCCGTCCAGGGCGGTCCGTTCGTGCCAACGCGGGTGAAGGTACTGCCAGGTGTCAGTAAGTCCAACAATGAACTGTGTGAAGTTCATCTGGCGCGGGTCCCGGGGACCTCGCCGCAGGCCACGGATGGACCGCCACCGGGTGAGCCGGCCGCGGTCTAGAGATCCTCGTCGAGCGCGCGTCGCCGGCCGGCGTGGCGGCGGCGCTCCTTGGCGAGGATCCGCCCCGCGAGCACGGCGATGACGTCGTCGAGCGACTCGCCGAGGGTGGCGTCGCTCCCGGCCTGCTGAAGCGCGGCGTCGACCGCCTGCCAGACCTCCTCGTCGCTCAGGCCGAAGGCCTTGGCGGCGTCGAGGACGGCATCCAGCGGCGGGGCGAGATGTGGGGGCGGCAGTTCTCCCATGGGCTCGGGCGGTCCTCCTACCCATGAGTCGACGGGTGGGAACGCGGTCGTCGAAGCGTGACACGCGGGCATGAGACCAGGCTGAGCCCCAAACCGGTCCGGTCCCAGACCTCGATCGTGCGCCGCGCCGTCGGGCGCGAATATTCTAAGAGAGTTCTAAATGCGTGACCGTGGGGGTGTTTCTCTCACGGAACCGGTCTTTGTCCACCCCGGTCCGGCACACGGTGGCGAGCCGTCGGGGTGGGTCTGAAGCAGCGGCGCGCGCCCGTCCGCGGGCGAGTGCGGTGTGGGCTGCGCGCGCTGCGCGGCGTGGGCCGGGCACTCACCAGACGAGGGTCAGGAGGCACGACCATGCCCGGATGGATCGAGCGCAGCCTGCGGTTCCGCATGCTGATCGTGCCGGTCGCCGTCGCGCTCATGGTCGCCGGGATCCTGGCGTTGCGCTCCGCACCGGTCGACGTGCTGCCCGAGTTCGGGCTTCCGACCGTGCAGGTGCAGACCGAGAACCTGGGCCTCTCGGCCGCCGAGGTCGAGCAGCTCGTGACGGTCCCGCTCGAGCAGGATCTCCTCAACGGCGTCAAGGGCGTCGACAGCATCCGCTCGGACACGGTCGCCGGTCTGTCGTCGATCACGCTCGTCTTCGAGCGGGGGACGGACGTCCTGCGCGCGCGGCAGCTCGTGGCCGAGCGCCTCTCACAGCCGCACGCGTTTCCCAGCGTCGGCGGCGCCCCCCAGATGATCCAGCCGGTCTCGTCGACGAACCGGGTCCTCATGATCGGCCTCTCCTCGCGGCAGATCTCGCCGATCCAGCTCTCCGTGCTCGCCCGCTGGACGGTGCGGCCACGGCTGATGGGCATTCCCGGCGTGGCGAACGTGGCGATCTGGGGTCACCGCGACCGCCAGCTGCAAGTTCTCGTCGACCCGCGCCGGCTCCGCGATCGGGGCGTGTCCCTGTCCGACGTGGTGCGCACGAGCGGCAACGCCCAGCTCGTGTCGCCGCTGACCTACCTCAACGCATCGACGCCGGGGACCGGCGGCTTCATCGACGGTCCCAACCAGCGCCTCGGCGTGCGGCACATCCTGCCCTTCGGCGCCCCGCGCGACCTCGCCCAGGTGCCGATCGACAACACCTCGCGACGCCTCGGCGACGTGGCGCGCGTGGTCGAGGACCACCCGCCGCTCATCGGTGATGCGGTGGTCGGAGGCCGGCGCGCCGCGGACGACCTGCTGCTGGTCGTCGAGAAGCTCCCGGGGACGAACACGCTCGCGCTGACCCGGCGCCTGGACGAGGCACTGACCGAGATGCGCCCCGGTCTGACCGGGGTGCGGATCGACGCGACGCTGTTCCGGCCCGCCACCTTCATCGAGCGTGCGCTCGGCAACCTCGGGCTTGCGGCGCTGATCGCGAGCGCGCTGGCGCTGCTCGCGCTGATCGCCGCCTTCATGCGCTGGCGGGCGGTGCTCATCGCCGCCGTCGCCGTGCCGCTGTCGCTGGTGGTCGCCGTGTGGGTGCTCGACCTCACCGGCGCGACGCTCAACGCGCTGGTCGTCGCCGGGCTGCTCGTCGCGCTGGTGCTCGTCGTCGACGACGCCGTGGGCGACGTGGAGAACGTCACCCGCCGCCTGCGCGAGGACCGGGCGGCCGGGCGCAGCACGCGCGCGGCCGAGGTCGTGCGCGACGCCGCGGCCGAGATGCGGGGGCCGCTCGCCTACGCAACGCTGATCGTCCTGCTCGTCATGCTGCCGGTCTTCTTCGCCGGCGGGCTCACCGGCGCGTACCTGCACCCGCTGGCCGTGTCCTACGGGCTGGCCGTGGTGGCCTCGATGGCCGTCGCGTTGACCGTCACGCCCGCGCTCACGCTGCTGCTCCTCGGCGGGGCGGGCGGCGAGGCCACGTCGGAGCCGGCCGCGCCCGCTCGCGCCCGCGCGGCGTTCGGCGCGGCCCTGCAGCGATTCACGCGCACGCCGCGGCCGGCGCTGTTCACGCTGCTCGGCGTGCTGGTGGCCGGGGCGGCGCTGATCCCCCTGCTGGGCACGGCGCTGCGCCCGGCGTTCAAGGACCGCGAGCTGCTGGTGCACTGGGCGGCGACGCCCAGCACGTCGCTGGCCGAGATGAACCGGATCACCGCCCGCGCCGCCGCCGAGCTGCGCGGCATCCCCGGCGTGCGGGAGGTGGGCGGCCACGTCGGACGCGCGATCACCTCCGACCAGATCGTCGGCACGGGCTCCGGCGAGCTGTGGGTGACCATCGAGCCATCGGCCGCCTACGACCGGACGCTCGGATCGGTCCGCCGCGTCGTCGCCGGCTACCCCGGCCTGCGGGGCAGCGTCCTCACCTACGAGGAGGATCGCAGTGCCGGAGCCCTGTCGCGCGGGAACCGCGAGCTCGTCGTGCGCGTCTTCGGCCAGGACCTCGGCGTCCTGCAGCGCGAGGCCGAGGACCTGCGCGGCCTCGTCGGCCGGGTCGACGGTGTGCAGCGCCCGCGGGTCCGCGCGCCCGTGAGCCAGCCCACGCTGCAGATCGAGGTGCGCCTGCCGGACGCCCGCCGCTACCGCGTCAAGCCGGGCGACGTTCGGCGCGCCGCCGCCACGCTCGTGCAGGGCTTGGACGTGGGCAGCTTCTTCGAGCAGCAGAAGGTCTTCCAGGTCGTGGTGCGCGGGGTGCCGGCCGTCCGCGACAGCATCGACGGTGTCCGCGGGCTGCTCATCGACACGGACGACGGCGGGCACGTCCGCCTCGGCGACGTGGCCGACGTCCGCATCCGCCCCAACCTGGTCGACGTCCGCCACGACGCGGTCTCCCGCTACATGGACGTCCGCGCCGACGTGCGCGGGCGGTCCCTGGCCGATGTCCAGGCCGAGGTCCGCAGCCGCATCCGGCGCGCGACGTTCCCGTTCGAGTACCACGCCGAGGTCGTCGCCGCGTCCGAGGATGCCGCCTCGCCGCTGGGGCGCGTGCTCGGCTACGGCGTCGCGGCGGCGATCGGCGCCTTCCTCCTCCTGCAGGCGGCCTTCGGGTCGTGGCGGATCGCCGGGCTGGTGATGGCGACCCTGCCGATGGCGCTCGTGGGCGGACTCGTCGTCGTGGCCGTCATGGGCGGCGACCTGACGCTCGGGGCGCTCGGCGGCCTGGCCGCAGTGCTGGCGCTGGCCGTCCGCAACGCGGTGCTCCTCGTCAGCCGCCTGCTGAGCCTCCAGCGCGCCGACCAGGTGCCGCTGACCGCCGCTCTCGTGGTCCGCGCGACGCAGGAGCGCTTCGGGCCCATGCTCGCCACGGCGGTCGTGGGCGCGGCGGCCCTGGCGCCGTTCGCCGTGATGGGCGACGTCGCCGGCAACGAGATCCCGCATGCCATCGCGGCCGTCGTCCTCGGCGGCCTGGTCACGACGATGCTGCTCGGCGCGTTCGTGCTGCCGGCGCTGTACCTGCACGCCGCGCCCCGCGCGGCTCCGCGTCCGGCCGCCGGCGAGGACGCGGACCCCAGTCCCGCCGAGTCCGACCTGATCCCGCAGAGCTAGGCCAGGAGGAGAACGCACCATGCTTCGTGGACATCGATCGCCGGCCGTCGCGGTGCTGCTCGCCGCAGTGGCGCTCTCGGCCTGCGGCACCCATCCGGCCGAGTTCAACAACGAGGCGGCCAGCGACGAGGGCCCGTCACGCGTGGAGGAGGTCAAGGGCTCCGATCTCGCGCGCGTGCACCTCTCCGCGCGTGCCGCGCAGCGCCTCGGCATCGAGACCGCCACGGTGCGCGCCGCGCCCGATGCGCCGCTCGCCGTCCCCTATGCCGCACTCCTGTACGACGCGCTGGGGCAGGCCTACACGTACACCAGCCCGTCGCGGCTGACGTACGTGCGGCAGCCGGTGACGGTCCGCTCCATCGTGCACCGCATGGCGCTCCTGAGCGACGGGCCGCCGCTCGGCACGCCGGTCGTGACGGTTGGCGTGGCCGAGCTGCTCGGCGTCGAGACCGGCGTCGAGGAGGACTGAGGGAGCACCGGGGGTCACGTGATGCGCTGGATCGTCGGATCGAGCCTGCGGTTCCGCTTCCTGGTGGTGGCGCTCGCCGCCGCCCTGGTGGTCTTCGGGGGCCGCGAGCTGCGCGACGAGAGCGTCGACGTGTTCCCCGAGTTCGCGCCCACCCGCGTCGAGCTGCAGACCGCGTGCCTCGGCCTGTCGGCCTCCGAGGTCGAGGAGCTCGTCACCGTTCCGCTCGAGGACGCCATGAACGGCGTCCCCGGGGTCGAGGTCATCCGCTCCGAGTCGGTGCCGCAGCTCTCGCACATCACGCTCCTGTTCAAGCGCGGCGCCGACTTCCTGACCGCCCGCCAGCTCGTCCAGGAGCACCTCAACACGGTGGCCCCGACGCTGCCGACCTGGGCCGCGCCGCCGGTGATGATGCCGCCCGTCTCGGCCACCAGCCGGATCATGAAGATCGGCCTGTCGTCGAAGGACATGTCGCTCATGGACCTGTCGATGACGACGTACTGGAAGATCCGCGCGCGGCTGCTCGGCGTGCCCGGGGTGGCGAACGTCGCGATCTGGGGCGAGCGCCTGAAGCAGATGCAGGTCGACGTGAACCCGAGCCGCCTGCGCGCCGAGCACGTCTCCCTGGACCACGTGATGGAGGCAACGGGCCAGGCGGTGGACGCCGGGATCCTGCAGTACACGGAGGGCGCCGTCATCGGCACGGGCGGCTTCGTCGACACGCCCAACCAGCGCATCCCGTCCCAGAACGTCACGCCGATCACCACGCCCGGAGCGCTCGCGCAGGTGTCGCTTGCGCAGCGCGGCGGGCGCCGGTTGCGGATCGGCGACGTGGCCAAGGTCGTCTACGGCGCGCAGCCGCTGATCGGCGACGCGGTCGTCAACGGCGGGCCCGGCCTGCTGCTCGTGGTCGAGAAGTTCCAGGGAGAGAACACGCTCGAGGTCACGCGCGGCGTCGAGGACGCCCTGCGCGACCTGCGGCCGGCCCTTGACGGGGTGCGGATCGACTCGACGATCTTCCGCCCGGCGGACTTCATCCAACTGGCCCTGCACAACCTGCGCCTCGCCCTGCTGATCGGCTGCCTGCTCGTCGTCCTCGTGCTCGTCGCCTTCCTCTACGAGTGGCGCGCCGCCTTCATCAGCATCGTCGCCATCCCGCTGTCGCTGATCGCCGCCGGGGTGGTGCTCGCCGCGCGCGGCGTGACGGTCAACACGATGGTGCTCGCAGGATTCGCGGTCGCCGTCGGCGTCGTCGTCGACGACGCGATCATCGACATGGAGAACATCGTCCGGCGCGTGCGCCTGGCGCGCGCCACCGGCGCCGGCGAATCGCTGGCCGCCATCATCCTGCGCGCGTCGCTGGAGGTGCGCGGCGCGATCCTCTACGCCACGCTGATCAACGTCGTCGCCGTGCTCCCGGTGGTCTTCGTCGGCGGGCTCACCGGCTCGTTCTTCCAGCCGCTCGCGCTCTCCTACGCGCTGGCCGTGCTCGTCTCGATGGTCGTCGCGCTCACCGTCACCCCCGCACTGAGCCTGATCCTGCTGTCGCGCGGCTCGCTGCGGCGCCGTGAGTCGCCCCTCGTTCGCGTCCTGAAGCTCGGCTACGGCACCGTGCTGGGACGCATCGTCCGCCGGCCCGCCATCGCCTTCACCACGGTCGGGGCCGTCCTGCTGCTCGGCCTGTTCGTGTTCCCCCGGCTCGGTCAGGAGCTGTTCCCGGGGTTCAAGGAGCGCGACTTCCTCATGCACTGGATCACCGCGCCCGGCACGTCGATCCCGGAGGAGCGGCGGATCGTGACTCGCGCGAGCGAGGAGCTCCGGACGGTGCCCGGCGTGCGCGACTTCGGGTCGCACATCGGCCAGGCGTTCCTCGGCGAGGAGATCGCGGGCGCGAACTTCGGCGAGAACTGGGTGAGCGTCGACCCCAAGGCCGACTACGACGACACCCTCGCGCGGATCCACGAGGTCGTCGACGGCCATCCCGGCCTGTTCCGCAACGTCCAGACCTACCTGCGCGAGCGCATCGACGAGGTCCTCGTGGGCGAGAGCGAGCCGATCGTGGTGCGCATCTTCGGCGACGACCTGCCCACGCTGCGCGCGACGGCCGAGCGCGTGCGCCACGCCCTGGTGGGCGTGGAGGGCCTCGACGGCCTGCACGCCTCTCTGCAGGCGGATGTCCCGCAGATCGACGTCCGTGTGCGCCTCGACGTGGCGCGGCGCTACGGGGTCAAGCCCGGCGACGTGCGGCGCGCCGCCTCGACCCTGGTGGCCGGCGAGGAGGTCGGCGACATGTTCCAGGCCGGCCGCGCCTACGACGTGCACGTGTGGAGCACGCCACAGACACGCAACAACCTCGCCGCGATCCGCGCGCTGCCGATCGACACGCCGCGCCACGGCCCGGTGCCGCTGGCCACGCTGGCCGACGTCTCGCTCCAGCCGACGCCCAACCTCATCCAGCGCGAGGAGGCCTCACGGCGGATCGACGTGGCCGCCGATCTCGCGCCCGGCACCGACCTCGGCGGTGTCACGCGCGACATCGAGCGGCGCCTCGCCGCCGTCAAGCTGCCGCTCGGCTACCACGCCGAGCTGCTCGGCGAGGCGGCCGAGCGCCGGGCGGCCTCGCGTCACCTCCTCGAGCTTGCCGCCGGTGCCGCGCTGCTCACCTTCCTGCTCCTGCAGGTCGCGTTCAACAGCTGGCGACTCGCGTCGATGCTGTTCTTCACGCTGCCGATGGCGCTCGTCGGCGGAGTCCTCGCCGCGTTCATCGGCGTGGGCGCGATCTCGCTGGGCGCGCTGATCGGCTTCTACACCGTGATGGGCATCGCCGCGCGCAACGGGATCATGATGGTCACGCACTTCCAGCACCTCGAGCGCTATGAGGGCGAGCGATTCGGCCCCGGGCTCGTCATGCGCGGCGCCCTCGAGCGGCTGTCGCCGATCCTCATGACGGCCGCGGCGACCGGCCTGGCGCTGTTGCCCCTGGCGCTGTCGGGCGACAAGCCCGGGCAGGAGATCGAGCACCCGATGGCGGTCGTGATCCTCGGTGGCCTGGTCACGTCGACCCTGCTGAACCTGTTCGTGCTGCCCGCGCTGTACCTGCGTTTCGGTCGGGCGAGCGGCGGCCCGTCCGGCGACGCCCCGGCAGCCGGGGCGCCGGATGCGCCAAAGCTGCTCGCGGGTCGCTAGCGGACGTCGGAGCCCCACGGCCGCCGGAGCTCCACGCGAACGATCGCGGAACACGATCGCTGCCGTGAGAGCTGTGTGTTGCGTCGCTGGATCCCAGCCACGCGACCACGACCGAGTGGTCGCCGCTGGCGGCCACGGTCGCGGCGTTCATCCGCCGGCACGCCGGAGGTCGACGCGGATGAGGCGCTCCCCACATCGAGCCGCTGATGGCCGAGCGATGAGTTTCGCGGCACGCTTCGGTCTCAGTGGCGTGCAACCACAAAAGGAGACGCCGTGTCGGCAACCGTTCTCTACATGTCCATGTCCCTGGACGGGTTCATCGCCGGGCCCAACGAGGGACCGGGGAACGGGCTCGGCGACGGCGGGCACCGCCTGCACGAATGGGCCCTGACGGGTGACGGCTCCGACCGCGAGTCGATGTCGCGCGGCCTGACCGGCGTCAACCGCCAGGTCGTCGACGAGTTCATGTCGACCGGGGCGGTCGTCGCCGGCCGGGGGACCTTCGAGCCGGCCGGCGGCTGGGGAGGAGACCACCACGACGGCGTGCCGATCTTCATCCTGAGCCGTGACCCCGACAGCGAGACGGGGCAATGGCCGCTGGTCACCTATGTGAACGACGTCAGGACCGCGATGTCCGAGGCCAAGCGGGCCGCGGGTGACAGGAACGTGCTGGTCCACGGCGCCGGAACCGCGCAGCTCGCGCTCGCCGCCGGCGTCCTCGACGAGCTCGAGATCCATCTCGTCCCGGTCCTCCTCGGCCAAGGGCGCCGCCTGTTCGACAACCTCGCTGCCGAGCACATCGAGCTCGAGCCCACCCGGATCCTCGAGGGGGAGGCCGGCGTCACCCACATCCACTACCGCGTCCAGCGCTGAACCACAGGGGAGGTCGACACTGTCATGACGACGACGCACATGCTCGAGACCGCCGAGGCCGCCATCGCCTATGACGTCCACGGCCCGCTGCCCACCGCGGACGGACGCCCACCGCTGCTCATGATCGGCCAGCCCATGGACGCGAGCGGCTTCAGCTCGCTGGCGTCGCACCTCCCCGACCGCACCGTGGTCACGTACGACCCGCGCGGCCTGGGCCGCAGCACCCGCAGCGACGGCCGGGTCGACAACACGCCCACGGTCCAGGCGAACGACGTGCACGCCGTCATCGAGGAGCTCGGCGCCGGGCCGGTCGACATGTTCGCCAGCAGCGGGGGCGCGGTGGCCGCGCTCGCGCTCGTGGCGGCCCATCCCGGCGACGTGGTCACCCTGGTGGCACACGAGCCGCCGCTCATCCCCGTGCTCCCCGACGCCGCGGCGGCCGAGCGCGCCCGCGCCGGCGTGCGCGACGCGTACGAGGCCGGCGGATCGAGCGCCGGCATGGCGGCCTTCATCGCGATGACGTCGTGGCGAGGCGAGTTCGCCGACGAGTACTTCGCCCAGCCCGCGCCGGATCCGGCCGCGTTCGGGATGCCGGCCGAGGACGACGGCTCCCGCGACGACCCGCTGCTCTCCGACCGCTCCTGGGCGGTCAGCAGCTATCGCCCCGACGTCGACGCGCTGGTCGCGGCGCCGACGCGCGTCGTGATCGCCGTGGGCGAGGAGTCCGAGGGCGTCTTCACCGGACGTGCGGCGGTGGCCACCGCCGAGCTGCTCGGCCGGCGGGCGACCGTGTTCCCGAGCCACCACGGCGGCTTCCTCGGCGGCGAGTTCGGATACGCGGGCCAGCCCGAAGCCTTCGCGCGCAGGCTCCGCGACGTCCTCGACGACGACGACTGACCGGCGACGACGCGGGCTCAGGGGAGCACGGCGGCCACGACCCGGGCGACCGGATCGGGGTCGTCGTCGAGAATCGCCAGGACGGCGCGCAGCAGCGGCAGCTCGTCCCACGCGGCGGCGTCGCGCTGATCGACCAGCTCGCGGGCGAACCGCGCCGCGGGCACGCCCTCGACGGTCTGCTCGGCGGCCTCCATCGCCTCGAGCGCGTCCGAGGGCCGCTCACCACGGCCGATGCGCGAGCCGTAGACCTTGTTGCGTCCCGACAGCCCGGTGACCTCGAGATCGCCCGCACCGGCCAGGCCGCTTGCGGTCTCCGGGCGGGCGCCAACCATCCCGGCGAGCACCGTCATCTCGCCGAGCGCCTGGGCGAACGTCGCCGCCTTGAGGTCGTGGTACGGCTCGTCGTACCGCTCCTGGAGCCCGTCGGCCGCCCCCAGCGCGATCGCGTAGACGTTCTTCATCGGGGCGCAGATCTCGACGCCGGGCTCGTCGTCGGTCACCGCCGCTCGGTACGCGTCCGTCCGCACGCCGGCCGCGACCTCCTCGGCCACCGCCCGCTCGCGGCAGCCGAAGATCGCCGCCGTCCAGCGCGCCGCCGCCACCTCGTTGGCCTTGCACGGCCCACCGACGGCGATCACGGGCGGAAGCTCGGCCGCGTGCGCCGCGGCGAGGTCGCGCAGCGCGTCGGGCAGCAGCCGCACGCGCCCGTCGTCGGCGGGCGAGAAGCCCTTGCTCGTGAGCAGCACGGCCCGCGCGCGCACGAGCCCGTCGAGCGCCAGGCGCGCGACCTCGATCACGCCGACCGACGCGACCGCGAGCACCACGAGGTCCGCGCCCTCGAGCGCGTCGGCCAGGTGGTCGCTGTCGTACAGCCGCGTGCCCTCCGCGAGCGGGACGCCGGTGCGCGGATGGGGCTCGCGGGCGCGGCACGCCGCGAGCAGGTCGTCGTCGAGCCAGGTCCCCCACAGCGCGACGTCCCACCCCGCACCGCGCAGCGGCGTGGCCAGCGCCGAGCCCATGGCGCCGGCGCCGAGGACCGTGACCCGCCCGCGCGAGCTCATGTCGAGACCGCGGTGGCGTCGCCCTCCGCTCGCAGCCGGGCCAGGCGGTGCAGCGGCTCCTGGACGGCCGGGAACAGCGGCTTGTAGACCTCCTCGAACAGCCGCTCATAGCGCTGCGCGGCCGCCGCCTCGGGCTCGAAGCGCTCGGCGACATCGGTCATCGCCGCGGCCGCCTCCTCGACGGACGCGTGCCACCCGACGCCGTAGGCGCCGAGGATGCCCGCGCCCAGGCACGTCGCCTCCGCGGTATGCGCGCGCACGACCGGCGCGCCGAGCACGTCGGCCATGATCTGGCACCACAGGTCGCTCTGCGAGCCGCCGCCGAGGATCACGTACTCGCCGATCCGCTGCCCGGTGGCCGCCTCGACGCCGCTCATGGCCAGGCGGAACTCGTAGGCGATGCCCTCCTCGATGGCGCGGAACAGCTGTGCGCGCCCGTGCCCCCAGTGCCAGCCGACGATCGTCCCCGTGGCCGAGCCGTCCCAGTACGGGCTCATGACGCCGTTCAGGTACGGCACGAGGACGAGTCCGTCGCTGCCCGCCGGCACCTCGCGCGCCGCGGCCTCGTAGGCCTCGACGTCGGCCTCCTCCCCGAGCGTGTCGCCGAACTCGCGCAGGAACCAGGTCATCGTCGCCATCCCGCCGCGCAGGCACTCCTCGAGCAGGAACGTCCCGGGCGCGCCCGCGTACATCGTCCGGCACGACGGGTCGGCGACGTACCGCGGGCTGATCGGCCCGCCGGTCACCGCGGTGCCCATGTTGATCGAGGCCCGGTCGAGCGACGTCACCCCGGCGCCGAGGCATGCCGCCTGGCCGTCGCCGAGCCCGGCCACCACCGGTGTGCCCGCCGGGACGCCGCAGGTCTCGGCCGCGGCCGAGGTCACCTCGCCGATCACGCTCCCGGGCGCGACCGTGGCCAGGAACTGGTCGGGGCGCAGGCCGATCCCGGTGATCAGGTCCTCGGCCCACGCGTCGCGCTCCACGTCGGTGAGCCCGAACGAGTCGGCCGAGCCCAGGCTCGTCGTCCACTCGCCGGTCAGGCGCTGCACGAGGTACCCGTGCGCGTCCATGAAGCGGTGCGCGCGCTCGGCCGTCTCGGGCTCGTTCTGCACGAGCCACAGCAGCTTCGGGACGGCCTGGGTGAGCGACGGCCCGCGACCCGTCCGGCGGTGCAGCTCGTCGTGCCCGAAGCGCTCGCCGAGCTCGTCGAGCTGGGCCTGCGCGCGGCCGTCGTCCCACAGGATCGCGTTGCGCAGCGACTCGTTGCGCTCGTCGACGGGCGCGTAGGACTCGCGCTGGTGGGTGATGCACACGCCCTCGACGCGGTCGGCGCCGACCTCCTCGACGACCTCGCGCAGCGCCTGCGCCGTCGCGTCCCACCAGCCTTCGGCGACCTGCTCGCTCTCGTTCGCCCGCGGCCGGATCTCCTCCAGCGCGGCGCGCGCTTCGGCGACCGCTCCGCCCTCGCGGTCCCATGCGATCGCCTTGCTCGCCGTGGTGCTGCAGTCGACCGCCAGCACGACATCACCCATGCGCTGCTCCTCCTCTCCGCCGCGCCCGTCAGGGCATGACGGCGACTTTGATGGCGTCGTCGGCGCCGACCTTCCCGAGGGCGTCGTGCACCTCCGGGAGTCCGAAGCGGTGGGTCACCATCGACGCCGCGTCGATCCGGCCGGTCTCGATGAGCCGCAGCGCGGTCTCGTAGTCGCGCCGCCGCGAGTTCGCCGAGCCGGTCAGGACGACCTGCTTGTAGTGGATGAGGTTCGCGTCGATCTCGGCGAGCGCGTCGCCGGAGAAGCCCGCGAAGGCGTTCACGCGCCCGCCCGGGCGCACCAGCGCCACCGCCTCGCCGACGAGCGCGGGCACTCCGATGCAGACGATCGCGGTGTCGACGCCGATCCCGCCGGTGACCTGCTCGACGGCCGCGGCGAGGTCGCCCGAGCCCGGGTCGACGGTCAGCGTCGCCCCGAGCCGCTCGGCCGCCGCGCGCCGCCCGGCCGACGGCTCGCTGACGATGACCGCGCGCGCGCCGCTGAGCCGCGCGAGCTGGGTGTGCAGCAGGCCGATCGGCCCGGCGCCCATGACGAGGACGGCGTCGTCGGGCTCGACGCGCGACCAGCGCTGGCCGGCGACCACGGCGGCCAGCGGCTCGGCCAGCGCGAGCTGCTCGGAGGGCAGGTCCTCGCGGGCCGCGAACAGGCATCCCGCGGCGACGGCCTCGGCCGGGACGAGCATGAACTGCGCCATGCCGCCGTCGGGCGCGTAGCCCATGATCCGCAGGCTCTCGCAGATGTTCTCGAGGTCGTGGCGGCAGGCCCAGCAATGCAGGCACGGGATCACGGGCGCCATCGCCACCGGCGCGCCCACCTCGTGGCCCTCGACGCCGGGCCCGGGCGCCTCGACGTGGCCGGCCGTCTCGTGACCGAGGATCACGGGAAGCTCGACGCCGGAGGTCTTCTCGCCCTTGAGGATCCGGACGTCGGTGCCGCAGATCGTGTTCGCGCCGACCCGGACGAGGACCTCGCCGGGGCCGGGCTCGGGCGTCGGGACCTCCTGCACGGCGAGGTCCTCGGGCGCGCGCATCACCGCCGCGAGCATCGGTCCCGACCCGCGCCTCGCCGCCGTCAGCCCGCCGCGCTGCGCGCCGCGCGGAAGCGGGCGTCGACCGCGTTCATCTTCTCCACCTTCGGCGCGGACCCGCCGCCCTCGAACTCGGAGGCGAGCCAGTGGTCGAGGACCTTCTCGGCCGCCTGCGGGGCGATGACGCGCGCGCCCATCGTGATGACCTGAGCGTCGTTGGACTTGCGCGCGCGCTCGGCCGAATACGGATCGTGGGCGGTGGCCGCGCGCACCCCGGGAACCTTGTTGGCCGTGATCGCCATCCCGAGCCCCGTGCCGCAGACGAGCAGCGCGCGGTCGTGCTCACCGCCGGCCACCGCCTCGGCCACCTCGGCGGCGACGTCCGGGTAGTCCTGCTCGGTCCCGTTGCCGTAGTCCTTGACCTCGTAGCCGGCGTCGCGCAGGTACTCCCCGAGGTGCTCCTTGAGCGGTGCGCCCGCCTCGTCTGCTCCGATCGCGATGCTGCTCATGTCGGTGCTCCTTCGTGTCGTGTCGCGCCTACGCCTCGACGTTCTCCTGCCCGGCGACGTGCTCGGACATGCGATGGACCAGCGGCCGCAGCGCCGGGTAGGTGTCGGCATACGCGTCGACGTAGAAACGGTATGCCTCGTGGGCCTCGGAGTCCGGCTCGATCGTGTTCGTCTCGTGGACCATCGCGCCGGCCGCCTCGGGCACGGAGTCGAACAGCCCGGCGCCCGTCGCGGCGAGGATCGCGCCGCCGAGGACGACGGCGTCGCCGACCTCGGTGAACGTGATCGGGACGCCGCTGACGTCCGAGTGCATCTGCATGAGCTGGGGGCTGTTGGTGAAGCCGCCCGCGGCGACGAACTCCTTGACCTCGAAGCCGGCCGCCGTCATCGAGCGCAGGATGTGGGCGGTGCCGTAGCAGACGCCCTCCTGGATCGCCCGGTAGACGTGCTCGGGGGTGTGGTGGAGGCTGAAGCCCCACATCACTCCGCGCGCGAGCGGATCCGTGTAGGGCGTGCGGTTGCCCTGCCAGTACTCGTTGATGATCAGCCCGTCCGAGCCGGGCGGGATGTCGGCGATGCGCTCGTTGAGGACGTCGTAGGCGCTGATGCCGCGCTCGTCGGCCTCGCGCAGCGTCGCGTCGCGGAAGAAGTGGTCCTTGAACCACTTCAGGACCGAGCCGGTCGAGACCTGGCCGCCCTCGACCGTGTACTGGCCCGGGATCACGGCGTCGGTGTAGGCGCCGAAGAAGCCCTCGCCCGTGACCTGGTCCTCGCTCTGGCCGATGAGCACGTGCGAGGAGCCGGTGATGAGCGCCATCCGTCCGGGCGTGACGACGTTCAGGCCGATCTGCCCGACCCACGCGTCGCCGCCGCCCTGGGCGACCGGCGTGCCCGCCTTGAGCCCGAGCTCCTCGGCGGCCTCGTCGCTCAGCCCCTCGACCTGCTCGCCGAGCGCCACGACGTCGGGCGGCAGCTTGTCGAAGACGTCCTCGAGGCCGACCTCCTCGTAGAAGCCGGTCGGCCAGCCGTCCGCGTCGCCGTCGTGGTAGCCGCGGGTCGCCGCCGTGTTCAGGTTGGCGGTCAGGCGGCCGGTGAGCCGGAAGGTCGCCCAGTCGGGCGCGTCGACGAGGTGCGCCGCGCCGTCGTAGGTCTCGCGCTCGCGCTCCTTGAGCCACAGCAGCTTCGACGGCAGCCACTCAGCCGAGACGGGGCCCGCGCCGCCGCCGTTGTAGCGCCGCGCGGGGTGGCTGCTCTCGCCGATGCGCCGCGCCTGGTCGGAGGCGCGGACGTCCATCCACATGATCGCCGGGCGCAGGTGGCGGCCCGAGCCGTCGAGGGCCACGACCGTGCACGTCGTCGCGTCGGCCGACAGCCCGGCGATCGCGTCGGCACCCACGTCCGCCTCGTCCATCGCCGTGCGCACGGACTGCACGAGCGCGGACCACCACTCGTCGGGATCCTGCTCGGCCCAACCCGGCCGCGGGTGGGTCAGCCCGTACGTCGTCGCCGCCGTGGCGACGGCATGGCCCTCGAGGTCGAAGATGCCGGCCCGCGCGCTCTCCGTCCCGAGGTCGATCCCGATGACGTACCGATCACCTGCGCCCATCCCGTCTCCTCCTCATCTGGTGTGCCGTCAGGTCACGAGCAGCCGGTCGATGCGGTCCAGCACGATCGGCGGCAGGTCGGCGGGCGCGAGCGCACGGACGTCCTCGGCGGTCGTCTCGCCGGTGAGGACGAGGGCCGACGCCATGCCGGCGTCGAGCCCCATGCGGATGTCCGTCCCGAGGCGGTCGCCGACCATGACGCAGTCGGCCATCTCGACCTCCACTCCCTCGAGCGCGGCGAGGAGCATCGCCGGGTCCGGCTTGCCCAGCGTCGCCTCGCAGCGCGCGCCCGTGCACGCTTCGATCGCCGCCGTGATCGACGCGCAGTCCGGCTCGCCGCGGCCGCCCGGGAACGGGCAGAAGCGATCCGGGTTGGTGGCGATGAGCCGTGCGCGCCGGTGGAACCAGATCGCGTCGAAGGCGATCTGCAGCTTGCGGTAGTCGAAGCCGCGGTCGTAGCTCGAGACGACGACGTCGATCTCCGCCGGGTCGTCGGACATCGCGATGCCCGCGGCGGCGAAGGCGCGCTTGAGCGGCTCCTCGGCGATCGGGAAGACCACCGCGCCGGGCGCGTGCTCGAGCAGCCAGTGCGTCGTCGTGACGACCGAGTTGACGATCTCCTCGAGCGGCGTCGGCAGCCCGAGGCGCTCGAGCTTCTCGGCGTACTGCTCCGGGTCCTTCGTGGGGTTGTTGGACAGGAAGCGGACGACCCTGTCGCGGTCGCGCAGCGCCTCGACGACCTCGCGGGCGCCGGGGAGCAGGTCGTCGCCGAGGTAGATCGTGCCGTCGAGGTCGAACACGTAGGCGTCGTACTCGCGCTCGGGGAGGGCGACGACGTCGTCGGCGTGCGTCTGCGCGTCGGGCATCGGGCAGGATCCTCGCAGTGAGCCGACCGGGCAGGCGACACGAGGTGGGGAGAGGGCATGGCTGATGACGCCTACGTGATGGGGATCGACTTCGGGACGGGCGGCGTGCGCGTCGGCGTGTTCGACGCCGCGGGCGACCCGCGCGGCTTCCACGCGGTCGAGTTCGAGACGCAGCACCCACGGCCCGGGCGGGCCGAGCAGGACCCCGACGAGTGGTGGTCGGCGCTCGTCGGCGCCGTGCGCGGCGTCCTCGACGAGAGCGGCGTGGCGCCGGAGGCGATCGCCGGCATCTCGACCGACGCCACCGCCTCGACCGTGGTCGCGCTCGACGAGGACGGGGCGCACCTGCGCCCGGCGATCATGTGGATGGACGTGCGCGCCGACGGCCAGGCCGCCCGCGTCACCGAGACGGGCGACGACGCGCTGAAGTACAACGGCCACGGTGACGTCTCGGCCGAGTTCGGGCTGCCCAAGGCGCTGTGGATCAAGGATGAGGAGCCGGAGGTCTTCGAGCGCGCCCGCCACATCACCGAGTGCGGCGACTGGGCGACCCACCGCCTCACCGGCGAGTGGACGGGCTCGATCAACATGGCCAGCTCGAAGTTCTACTTCGATCGCGACGCGGGCGGCTGGCCGGAGAGCCTGTACGACGCCCTCGACGCCGGCGACGTCCTCGAGCGCCTCCCGCGCGAGGTGTGCGACCTCGGCACCGTCGTCGGTGGCCTGCGCCGCGACGCGGCCGAGGAGCTCGGACTGGCCGCCGACACGCCGGTCGCCGTCGGCGGCGTGGACGCCTACACCGGCGCGCTCGGGCTCGGCGTCGTCGCGCCGGGGTCGCTCGCGCTCATCACCGGCTCCTCGCACGTGATCATCGCCCAGACCGACGAGCCGGTCCACGCGCCCGGCTTCTGGGGCGCCTACACCGACGCGATGATCCCCGGCCAGTACACCGTCGAGGCGGGCCAGGCCTCGACCGGCTCGATCGTCAACTGGTTCAAGCGCCACTTCGCCGGGGAGGCGGCGACCGAGGCGCAGCGGCGCGGCTGCGACGTCTACGACGTCCTCAACGAGTGGGCGGCCGAGGTGCCCCCGGGCTCGGACGGGCTGATCGTGCTCGACCACTTCCAGGGCAACCGCTCGCCGCACACCGATCCGCTCGCGCGCGGCGTGCTGTCGGGCCTGTCGCTGAGCCACGGGCCCGGTCACGTCTTCCGGGCGATCATCGAGGGGATCTGCTTCGGCACCGAGGACATCCTGCGCACCCTGCGCGAGACCGGCTTCGATCCCCGCCACCACGTCGTCTCCGGCGGTCCGGCGGCGAGCGACCTGTGGATGCAGCTGCACGCCGACGTCTCCAACGTGCCGATCTCGTTCACGCGCGTCAGCGAGGCGCCGGTGCTCGGGGCGGCGATGATCGCGGCGGTCGGCGCCGGGATCCACGCCGACCTGCCCGCCGCCGCCGAGGCGATGGTCCACACCGAGCGCACGATCGAGCCCGACGCCGCACGCCACGAGGAGTACCGCTTCTGGTTCGACCGCTACCAGGACCTCTACCGGGCGACGAAGGAGACGACCCACCGGGTCGTGCGGCATGTCGACGGGGGGGACGCGGCATGAGCGAGGGGCGGATCGAGGCGGCGCTGGGCGACGCGTCGGACACCGGGGCCGTGGTCATCGGGTCGGGAGTCCTGGGCGGCGTCGCGGACCTCTTCGCCGACACGTTCGGCGACCGCCAGGCGGTCGTGGTCGCCGACGGCACGACGTGGGAGGTGGCCGGCGAGGCGGTGCAGGAGCGCCTCACCGGCGCCGGGCGCGACGTGCGCGAGCCGTACCGGTTCCCGGCCAGGCCGACGCTGTACGCCGGCTACGACAACATCACCACTCTCGTCGAGGCACTGCGCGAGCACGACGCGATCGCCGTCGCGGTCGGATCGGGGACGCTCAACGACATCGTCAAGCGCGCGTCGCACGAGCTCGAGCGGCCGTACCTGTGCGTGGCCACGGCCGCGTCGATGGACGGCTACACGGCGTTCGGCGCGGCGATCACCAAGGAGGGCTACAAGCAGACGATGACGTGCCCGGCGCCGCGCGCCGTGCTCGCCGACCTCGACGTCCTGACCCGCGCTCCGTCGCGCATGACCTCCGCCGGCTACGCGGACCTGCTGGCCAAGATCCCCGCCGGGGCCGACTGGATCGTGGCCGACGCGCTCGAGGTCGAGCCGATCGACCGCGCCGTGTGGTCGCTCGTGCAGGACCCGCTGCGCGAGGCCACCGGGCGTCCCGCCGAGCTGCACGCCGGCGATGCGGGCGCCATGGGGGCGCTCATCGAGGGCCTGGTCATGTCCGGCCTGGCCATGCAGTCGGCGTCGTCGTCGCGCCCCGCCTCGGGCGCCGAGCACCAGTTCAGCCACCTGTGGGAGATGGAGGGCCTGGGCCAGGACGACGACCCGCCGCTCTCGCACGGCTTCAAGGTCGGCCTCGGCTCGATCTCCTCCTCGGCGCTCTACGAGCGCGTCCTGGACCGCGACCTGTCGAGCCTCGATCTCGACGCCGCCGTCGCGGCGTGGCCCGAGTGGGACGAGACGGAGCGGCGCGTTCGCGCGGCGCACACGACGCCGGGGCTCGACGAGGCCGCGGTCGAGGAGACCCGCGCCAAGTACGTCGGCCATGACGAGCTGCGCGAGCGGCTGGGCCTGCTGCGCGAGCGCTGGCCGGAGCTCCGCGAGCGCCTGGCCGAGCAGCTCCTCCCGGCGGCCGAGGTGCGCGACCGCCTTCGCGCCGCGGGCGCGCCGACGTCGCCGGCGGAGATCGGCCTCGACGCCGCCGCCCTGCGCGACACCTACCGCCGCGCACGGATGATCCGCCGGCGCTTCACGGTCCTCGATCTCGCCGGCCAGGCCGGAATCCTCGACGCCTGCGTGGACGAGCTGTTCGCGCCGGACGGCTTCTGGGGGCGCGAGCCGGTCAACCGCTGAAACGATCAGCGGCGCTTTCGCAGCAGTCCGAAGACGCCGCGCATCACCTCGCGCTGCAGGGCCTTGCCCTGGCGCGACGTGAGGAAGTCCACGAGCGTGTCCTGCGCGCCGCCGGCCTTGCCCGCCTCCTTGTGCCTCGCCTTCGGCTTGGGCGCCTTCGCCGGCGGGGCGGGCGCGCGCTCGGCGGCGGCGTCGACGCGGGCGGCGAGCTTCTCGCGCGCCGAGGCGCTGTCGACGCGCGTGCCGTACTTCGCCCACAGCGGCGACGCCGTCGCGGCGCCCGCGACGTCGTCGGCGGGCGCCATGCGCGAGGCCGGCGCGCGCAGCTTCGTGTGCACGACCGGGGTCGGCACGCCGGACTCGGAGAGGATCGTCACCGCCGCCTCGCCGATGCCCATCTGGGTGAGCAGCTCCTCCATGTCGTAGAAGTCCGAGCGCGGGAAGGTCGAGACGGTCGCCCGCAGGTCCTTCGCATCGTCGGGCGTGAAGGCGCGCAGCGCGTGCTGGACGCGGTTGCCGAGCTGCGCGAGGACGCCCTCGGGCAGGTCCTTCGGCGTCTGCGTCACGAAGAACACGCCGACGCCCTTGGAGCGGATCAGGCGGACGGTCTGCTCGACGCTGTCGATGAACGCCTTCGTGGCGCCGTCGAAGAGCAGATGCGCCTCGTCGAAGAAGAAGACGAGCTTGGGCTTGGGCAGGTCGCCCGCCTCGGGCAGCGTCTCGAAGAGCTCGGCGACGAGCCACATGAGCGCGGTCGAGAACAGGGCGGGCTTGTCCTGGACGGCGGCGAGCTCGATGCAGGAGACGACGCCACGGCCGTCGGGCGCGGTGCGCATGAGGTCGGCGATGTCGAGCTGCGGCTCGCCGAAGAGCTCGTTGCCGCCGCCCATCTCCAGGCCGACGAGCGCGCGCAGGAGCACGCCGACGGTCTGGCCCGAGAGCCCGCCGATCCCCTCGAGCTCGGGCTTGCCGGCGTCCGAGTCCAGGAACGTGAGCAGCGCGCGGAGGTCGGACAGGTCGAGCAGCGGCAGGCCCTTCATGTCCGCGTAGTGGAAGACGAGCCCGAGGCTCTGCTCCTGGGTCTCGTTGGCCTGCAGGACCTTGGCCAGCAGCTGGGGCCCGAAGTCCGACAGCGTCGCCCGCACGGGGACGCCCGGGCCGATGCCGCCGAGCGACAGGAACTCGACCGGGAACGCGGCCGGCGCGAACGGCAGGCCCAGTCCGGTCATGCGCTTCTCGGCGGGCCCGCCCGGCTCGCCGGCCACGGCCAGCCCCGAGACGTCGCCCTTGATGTCGGCGACGACCACGGGCACGCCTTGGGCCGAGAGCTGCTCGGTGATGCCCTGCAGCGTCTTCGTCTTGCCCGTGCCCGTCGCGCCGGCGACGAGGCCGTGGCGGTTCATCATGGACAGCGGCACCTGCACGACGGCCTCCGGCGCCACCTCGCCGTCGTGGACCCCGCGCCCGAGGTCGACGACGGGCCCGTCGCTCGTGTAGGCCTTCGCGATGGCAGCGGCGAAGTCGGCCTTCGGTGCGGTCTCGGTCATCGCGCGCAGGCTACATCCGACCCGGACACGGTCGTGCGCCGCGCCGGCCGTCGGCGAACGGCGCTAGCGTCGAGCGGCATGCAGCTCGCCTACGAGCGCCATGGCAGCGGCCCGGCGCTCGTGCTCATCCACCCGCTCGGGGCCGACCGCACGATGTGGGCGCCCGTGCTCGGGCGCCTCGCCGCGCAGCGCGACGTCGTGGCCATCGACATGCCCGGCTTCGGGGGCTCGCCAGTGCTCGACGCGGGCACGAGGCCGACGCCGCGAGCGCTCGCCGAGGCGATCGCGGCCGGCGTGCGCGAGCTCGTCGACGCGCCCTTCCACGTGGCCGGCAACTCGCTCGGGGGCTGGGTGTCGCTCGAGCTCGCGCTCGCGGGCCAGGCGCGCTCGGTGACCGCGATCGCGCCTGCCGGCCTGTGGCCCGAGCCGCTGCTGCCGCGCCGCAACGTCACCCACCACGCGGCACGGCTCCTCGGCCCGCTGCTCGGACCGCTCGTGCGCAGCGCGCGGGGGCGGCGCTTCGCGCTCGGCGGGAGCATCGCCCATCCCGAGCGCGTGCCGCCCGCCGCCGCGCTGCAGCTCGCGCGCGCGTACGGGACGGCGCCGGGGTTCGGAGCCGTCAACGCCGAGATGCGCGCGCGCCGCTTCACCGGCCTGGCCGACATCCGCGTGCCCGTCACGCTCGGCTGGCCGGAGCACGACCGCCTCGTCGACCGCCCGCGCATGCTGCCGCCGTCGGTGCGCAACGTCACGCTGACCGGATGCGGCCACCTGCCCACGTGGGACGACCCCGAGGCCGTGGCCACGCTGCTGCTCGAGGGGAGCGAGCGGGCGTGAGCACGCGCGTCGTGCTGCTCGCCGCCCTGGCGGCCGGCGCCGCCTCGCTGGTCGTCCCGACCGCGCTCGGCTACGACGCATGGGCGTGGATGGTGTGGGGCCGGGAGCTCAGCCACGGCGAGCTGGCGACGACGGCCGGGCCGTCGTGGAAGCCGCTGCCCGCGCTCGTCGTCGCGCCCGTCGCGCTCGTCGCCGACGGCGCCGCTCCGGGCGTGTGGCTCGCGCTCGTGCGCGCCGCGGCCGTGCTCGCTCTGGTGCTCGCCTTCGCGCTCGGGCGGCGACTGGCCGGGACGGTGGCCGGCGTGGTGGCCGCCGCGATCCTCGCGCTCGGGGCCGACCTGTACCGCACGGCGCTGCTGGGCTCCTCGGAGCCGGTGCTCATCGCGCTGGTCCTCGCCGCCCTGCTCGCCCTGTTCGACCACCGGCCCCGGGTCGCGCTCGCCGCGCTGGCCGCGGCCGGGCTCGTGCGGCCCGAGGTCTGGCCGTTCATCGGCCTGCTCGGGCTGTGGCTGATCGTCCGCGAGCCGGGCTCGCGCGTGTACGCCGTCGCCGTCTCCGCGCTCGCCCCCGTCGTGTGGCTCGGGCTCGACTGGGCCGGCTCGGGCAGCCCGCTGCACGCCGGCGAGGTCGCGCGCACGCCGACCGAGAACAGCGCGACCGGCTTCGGCGAGGCACTCGGCCGCGTGCCCGACACGCTGATCGCGCCCGCGTTCGCGGCGGTCGCCGTGGCGGTCGTGCTCGGCGTGGCCCGCCGCGACCGGCGCGTGCTGCTGCTCGCCGCCGGCGCCGCCGTGTGGATCCTCGTCGTGGCCGTGGGCGCCGAGGCCGGCTTCACGGGCGCCCGCCGCTACCTGGCGACGGCGGCGGCCGTGCTGAGCGTGCTCGCAGGCGTCGGGGTGGCGTGGGCGCTCGCCGCGGTCCCGGCGGGCCGGGCGCGCGTCGCGGCGGGCATCGCGGCGACTGCCGTCGTGGCCGCGTTCGCGTTCGTGCCCGCGCGGACCGACGCGCGGCTGCTCGGCGTGGCCCGCAGCCAGGCCGGCCAGCTCACCGAGCTGCGGCAGGCCCTCGACGCCGCGGGCGGGCGCAAGACGGTGCTCGCGCGTGGGCGTCCGGCCGTCAACCCGTGGCTGCAGACGGCGCTCGCGTGGGAGCTCGGCGTGCCGCTGCGCGGCGTCCAGCCGACCTGGGCGGCGGCGCGCTGGCGGGCGCCGGCGTTCGTCTTCCGCGCGCCGCGGCGGCTCGCGGGGCCGCGTCCGCGCCTGCCCGACGGGATCGGCGCGCGCCGCGTCGCGCGGGCGGGCCGCTGGCAGGTGCTCGCCGCCGGTTAGAGCTGTGCGGGCTGCAGCGTGGGCGCGGCGCCGGCCATGACCGTGCGATTGCGGCCCTCGCGCTTGGCCGCGTACAGCGCCTCGTCGGCAGCGTCGAGCAGCGGCTGGGCGTTGCCGCCGGCGCCGGGCGCCAGATCGACGGCGGCGACTCCGCAGCTGATCGTCAGCGATAGCCCGTCGGGCAGCGGCGCGTGGCCGCGATGCCGGGCCGCCGAGGCGACCCGCAGGCGAAGGCGCTCGGCGAACGCGCGGGCCGCGGCCGGGCCGGCGCCGGGCTGGACGACGACGAACTCCTCGCCGCCGACGCGTGAGGCGACGTCGGCGCCGCGCACCTCCGTGGCGATGAGCGCGCCGAGCCAGGCGAGCACGCGGTCACCGGCGTCGTGGCCGTGCTCGTCGTTGACGCGCTTGAAGTGGTCGATGTCGATCGCGACCGCCGCCAGCACGCCGCCGTCGCGGCGCCGCGCGCGCGAGCTCCGGGTCCAGGCGCTCGGCGAAGCCGCGGCGGTTGAGCAGGCCGGTGAGCGGGTCGATGCGCGCCTCGGCCGTGAGCTCGCTGACCAGGCGGTCGTTGCGCGCGGCGAGCGAGCGCGCCACCCCGGCCACGACGATCACGGTCACGACGACGTCGATCCAGCGGTCGAGGCTGCCGACGCCGGGCGGCATCGCGAGCAGGGCGACGCCGTGGGCCAGCGCGGTGCAGGCGCAGATGACGGCGGCGCCCGGCGTGCCGAAGAAGTAGGCCATCCACAGCACCGGCCACATGTAGAGCACGGCGCCGTCGCCATAGCCGCTCGTGGTCGCGAGCGCGAGGGCGATCAGCGCGGTGCCGATCGGCCCGAGCAGCGCCAGCGCCGTCCGCGGCAGGCGCGGACCGAGCAGCGCGCACACCGGGATCAGGACGAGCGCCATCGCCGCCGGGACGTCGGACACCTCCTGGCCGCCGGGGATGATCTCCTCGACGACGCCGATGACCGATGCGCCGGCGTAGATCGCCGCCGCGCTCATCGCGATGTCACGTCGCTGGTCGTCCGTCCTCATCGGCACGGTGATCGACGCGCCGCGGGGCCGCTTGAGCGGTCGTGTTCGAAGCCGACCGGTCCGGTGGAGAAGATGCGCGCGTGCTCCCCAACACGAGGCCCTCTCCCGGCCGGACGGCCGTCGTCGCCGCCGCCGTGATCGCCGGCGCGCTGGCGGCGGCGCCGGCCGCCGGCGCCGTCAGCGCGTTCCCGTCGCCCGGGGTCGAGGTCGCCTCGCCGCGGACGCAGATCTCCTTCCGCGACATCGCGCCGGGCGCGCTGACCGGGCTGCGCGTCGTCGGGTCGCGCAGCGGGCCCCACGAGGGGGCGATCCACGCGCACTCGGACGGCAACGGCGCGAGCTTCGTGCCCGCGAAGCCGTTCCGCGGCGGCGAGCAGGTGACCGTGACCGGGCCGTTCGCCATCGCCGGCGCGGGCAGCGCGCCCTACGCGTTCCGCATCGCGCGCTTCGCGCCCAACGTGCCGCTGCGCACGGCGCCCGGCCGCACGCCCGCGGCGGGCACGATGCGCCTCGTCACGCGGCCCGACCTGCGCCCGCCCGGCTGGGACCTGCACCGCGCCGTGGCCGGCACGACCGATGCCGAGATCTTCACGGGCCCGAAGCTGTTCGCCACGCGCGGCGGCCAGGAGGGCGCGCAGATCCTCAGCGCGGACGCGCGGGTGCGCTACTGGCGCGTGATGCCGCGGGGCATGAAGGCGACCGACGTCCGCGTCCAGTCCTTCCGGGGCGCCCCGGCGATGACCTACTGGCAGGGGGCGACAGCCGGCGGCCAGGGCCGCGGCGAGGGCATCATCCTGGGCTCGCGCTACCAGGTCCTGCAGCGCGTGCGGATGGGCAACGGCTACGCCATGGACCTGCACGAGTTCCGCCTGACGCCGCGCGGCACGGCGCTCGTGATGGCCTACCAGGCGGTTCGCCGCAGCCTGCGCTCCGTGGGCGGGCCACGGAACGGCACCGTCATCGACGGTGTCATCCAGGAGGTCGACCTGGCCACCGGCCTCGTGGTCTTCGAGTGGCACAGCGTCGGCAACGTCGGCCTGCGCGAGAGCGACATCAGCCGCCGCGGCCGCGTCCCGTGGGACTACTTCCACCCCAACTCGATCTACGCCGACGGCGCCGACGGCATCATCGTCTCGGCCCGCCACACCTCGGCCGTGTACCGGATCTCGCGCGTCACCGGGCAGATCGACTGGCGACTGGGCGGGACGGACAGCGACTTCAAGTTCGGCCCGGGCGCGTCGTTCGCGCGCCAGCACGACGTCGAGGTCCAGCCCGACGGGCTGATCCGGATCTTCGACAACTCCAACCGCCGCGGCCGGCGCCGCTCGCGCGTCGTCACGCTGAGCCTCGACCGCGCCGGCGGGCAGGCGACGCTCGTGCGCGCGCTGAGCCGCCCCGGGCGCCAGTTCGCGGGCACGCAGGGCAACGCCGAGGTGCTGCCGGGCGGGACGACGTTCGCCAACTGGGGCTCGCGCGGCGGCGTCTCGGAGATCGACGCCACCGGGCGCCTGCTCTTCGACGCCTGGCTGCCGCGGGGCTGGGACAACTACCGCGCCTACCGCGCGGCCTGGACCGGCATCCCCACGACGCGGCCCGACGTCGCCGCGCGGGCCTCGGGATCGGGGGCGACGCGCGTCTGGGCGAGCTGGAACGGCGCGACCGAGGTGACCGCGTGGCGCGTGCTCGCGGGCGCCTCGCGCGACGCGCTGGCGCCGGTCGGCGACGCGCAGTGGCGCGACCTCGAGACGGCGGTGACCGTCCCATCCGGGGCGCGCTGGTTCGCGGTCCAGGCGCTCGACGCGAGCGGCAACGTGCTCGCGACCTCGCACGCGGCGCCGCGCCGCTCCTGATCCTCAGCCGGCGAGGCGGCGCAGCGCGCTCGCGGTCGCCGCGTCGGCGGGGAAGAACGACTCGATGCTGAGCTCCGCGGCGGTGAGGTCGAGCGCCGTCCCGAACGTGGTCACCGTGCTCACGAAGGTCAGCTCGCCGTCGTCGGTGCGCAGCCGCAGCGGCACGGCCAGCGCGTCGGCAGGGTCGGGCCCGCGGTGGTCGCCGTCGGGCGGGCCGGGAAGCGACCTGAGCTCGTCGAGCAGGGCGGCGAGCTCGGGGTCGGCGCTCAGGGCGACCTGGCGGCCCAGACGGTCGAGGAGGTGGGCGCGCCACTCGGCCAGGTTGGCGATCCGCGGCGCCAGGCCGCCGGGGTGCAGGCCGATGCGCAGCACGTTGGCGGGCGGCTCGAGCAGCTCCGGGGCGATGCCGGTGGTGAGCAGGCCGACGGCGCGGTTGGCGGCGATCAGGTTCCAGCCCTGGTCGACGAGGACGGCCGGATTGGGCTCGTGGCCGTCGAGGACGACCTGCACGGTGGCCCGGATCGGCTCCATCTCCGGGTCGTCGAGCGCCCGGCGCCGGTAGACGGGCGCGTAGCCGGCCGCGAGCAGCAGGTCGTTGCGGTCGCGCAGCGGCACGCCGAGCTCCTCGGCGAGGCGCAGGACCATCTCCGCGCTCGGCCGCGCGCGGCCCGTCTCGACGAAGCTGAGGTGCCGGGTCGAGATCCCGGCGTCGAGCGCGAGGTCCATCTGGCTGCGGCGCCGCCGGCGGCGCCACTCGCGCAGGAGCGCGCCCACCGGGGCGCGTGTCGCCGTCCCTGTCATCGCGTCGACCATAGACTGGACATCAGCACGTGAGCGGCTCCAACGGCGACATCCGTCCCCCGGACGGCTGGGAGGTCTCGACCGATCCGGCGCGGCTGGACCTCGACCTCGTCCACGCCGTCCTGCGCGACTCCTACTGGGCGCAGGGCATCCCGCGCGACACGCTCGAGCGCGCGATCGCCAACTCGCTGAACTTCGGGCTCTACGCGCCCGACGGGGCACAGGCGGGCTTCGCGCGCGTGGTCACCGATCGCGCGACCTACGCCTACCTGGCGGACATCTTCGTGGTCGAGGGCCACCGCGGGCGGGGGCTGGGCGTGTGGCTCGTGCGCTCCGTGCTCGAGCACCCCGAGCTTCAGGGCCTGCGCCGCGTCGCGCTGGCCACGGCCGACGCGCACGGCCTGTACCGCCGCTTCGGCTTCGACGCGGCGAGCCGGCCGGAGATCCACATGGTCATCGAGCGCCCCGCCGCGGAGGTGTACGGCACCACATGATCCTCGAGCAGCTGTCCGTCCCGATCGTCCAGGCGCCGATGGCGGGCGGGCCTTCGACACCCGAGCTCGCCGCCGCGGTCAGCGATGCCGGCGCGCTCGGCTTCGTCGCCGCCGGCTACCGGACGCCGGAGGCCATGAGCGCCGAGATCGCGGCGACCCGCGCGCTCACGTCCGCGCCGTTCGGCGTCAACGTCTTCGCGGTGCGCCCGACCGACGCCGAGCCCGGCGCCCTGGAGGCCTACGCCGCGCGCGTGCGCGCGTCGACGGCGGCGACGGGCGTCGCGCCGGGCGAGCCGCGCTCGGACGACGACGGCTTCGACGACAAGATCGAGCGCCTGCTCGCCGATCCCGTCCCCGTCGTCTCGTTCGTGTTCGGCTGCCCCGAGCCCGCGCTCGCCGAGCGCCTGCACGCCGCGGGCAGCGAGGTCTGGGTCACCGTCACGCGCGTCGACGAGGCGCGCGCTGCCGCGGAGGCGGGCGCCGACGCGCTCATCGCCCAGGGGGTCGAGGCCGGCGGCCATCGCGGCGGCTTCGACGACGAGCACCCGGGCGATCTCGCGCTGCTCGCGCTGCTGCAGCTCGCGCGCGAGGCCGTCGACCTGCCGCTCGTCGCCTCGGGCGGGATCGCCACGGGGCGTGCGCTGGCCGCGGTCCTCTGCGCCGGCGCCGCGGCGGCGCAGATCGGCACGGCGCTCATGCTCGCCGAGGAGGCGGCCACGAACGAGGCCCACGCCCGGGCGCTCGCGAGCCCCACCGGTACGGCACTGACGCGCGCCTTCACCGGGCGGACGGCGCGCGGGCTCGTCAATCGCTTCCTGACCGAGCAGGGCGACGCGGCGCCGCACGCCTATCCGGCCGTCCACTACCTGACCGCGCCGATCCGCGCGCACGCGCGGCGCGCGGGCGATCCCGAGCTGCTCAACCTGTGGGCCGGCCAGGCGCACGAGCTCGCGCGGGCGCGCCCGGCCGCCGACCTCGTGCGCGAGCTGCACGACGAGGCGCGTCGTGCCGCCGAGGCGACGGTCGCGCGGATAGGCTCGCGCCCGCGGTGAGCGCATCGAACGGAAACGCTCCGTGGTCGCTCGACGGCCGGGTGGCGCTCGTCACCGGCGGCGGCCGCGGCCTCGGGCGCGGATGCGCCAGGGCGCTGGCCCGCGCCGGCGCGGCGGTCGTCGTCGTCGCGCGGACCGCGTCGGAGGTCGAGGAGGCGGCGGGCGAGGTCCAGCGCGCCGGCGGCCGGGCGCTCGCGCACGTCGCCGACGTGACCGACGAGGAGCAGGCGCGCGGCGCCGTCGCGGCCGCCGAGGCCTTCGGCGACCTGCGCATCTGCGTCAACTCGGCGGGCACGAACCGGCCCGGGCCGTCGCGCGACTACCCGACGGAGAACTGGGACGCGCTGTTCGCCGTGAACGTGCGCGGGACGTTCCTCGTCTGCCGCGAGGCCGGCGACTCGATGCTGCGCCGCGGCGTCGGGGGCAGCATCGTGAACATGTCCTCGCAGATGGGCGCGGTGGGGTACCCGGGCCGCGCCGCGTACTGCGCCACGAAGCACGCCGTCGACGGGCTGACCAAGGCGCTCGCCGTCGAGTGGGCGCCGGACGGCGTGCGGGTGAACGCGGTGGCGCCGACGTTCGTCGAGACGCCGCTCACGAAGAGCATGTTCGAGGACCCGGTGTTCAAGGCCGACGTCGAGCGCCGCCTGCCGACCGGCACCCTGGCCACCGTCGCCCAGGTCGCCGACGCCGTCGTCTACCTGGCCTGCGACGCGTCGGGCAGCGTCACCGGCCACGTGCTGCGCGTCGACGGCGGTTGGACCGCCTGGTAGTCAGCCGCGCAGGTCGGTCAGGCGCGCGCGCTGTCGCCCGCCGGCCCCGAAGTTCTCCGGCGCCAGCCAGCGCTCGAACCCCGCCCGCACGGCGGGCCACTCGGAGTCGAGCATCGAGTACCAGGCCGTGTCGCGATTGCGTCCCTTGACGATCATGTGCTGACGGAAGGTGCCCTCGTACGTGAAGCCGAAGCGCTCGGCGGCGCGCCGCGACCGCGCGTTGGCGGCGTTGCACTTCCACTCCAGGCGGCGGTGCCCGAGGTCGTCGAAGGCGTGGCGGGCGAGCAGGTGGATCGCTTCGGTGGCGCCCGGCGTGCGCTGCAGGGTGGTCCCGAACCAGATGTGGCCGATCTCGACGACGCCGTCGCCCGGGGCCATCCGCAGGAAGCTGCACACGCCGGCCGGCTCGCCGTCGCGGGCGATCGTGAAGAACAGCGGGTCGTCGCCGGCCGCGGCCTCCTCGAGCCAGGCGCGCAGCGCCGCCTCGTCCTCGAACGGCCCGTAGGGCAGGTACGTCCACAGGTCGGGATCGGCGCCGTCGCCGTGGCTCGCCGCGAACAGCGCCGGCGCGTGCTCGGCCGGGCGGACCGGCACGAGCGAGACGAAGCGCCCGGCGAGCGTCCCGCGCTGCGGGCGCCGCGCCGGGCGCGGAGTGGATGGTGGGCCCGCCACGGCCGGCGACCCTACAGGCCGCCGACCTCGCTGCGGACGCCGCGCAGGCGCGGCAGGCCCGCGGCCTCGCCCGTCCCCAGCTCGCGGCGGAAGCGACGCGTGGCCACGAGCAGCGCGACCGCGCCCCAGACGGCGATCGCCCAGAGGTCGTCGCCGGACCAGCCCGCGTGCGGCGCGTTCGCGACGAAGGCGCCGTCGAAGGCGTTGACGATGTGGAACAGCGGGAAGGCGTGGGCGATCGTCACGACCCAGCCGGGGGCGCCGTCGAGCGGATACCAGATGCCCGAGATGAACGAGATCGGCAGGAAGGTGAGCTGCGCGACGGGCATCGCCTGCTCGGCGTTGCGCACCAGGCTGGCCACGGCCAGGCCGAGGGCGGACAGCGTCGCCGCGCCGAGCACGAGGCTCACGGCGGCGGCCGGGAGCTGCGACGCGTAGATGTGCACGCCGAACAGCGGCACGGCGACGACGAACATCAGCACCACCGAGGTGACGCCGACGAGCGCGGCGCCGACCAGCCACGAGCTCATGTAGATCCACATCGGCAGCGGCGTGCCGAGGATCCGCTTGAGCAGCCCGTTGTCGCGCGCCGTCGAGATGGCGAGGATGACGCTCGAGTAGCAGGCCGCGGTCAGCGCGAAGACACCGATCGACGGCGTGTAGAACTGCGCGAAGTCGACCTTGCCGCCGGCCGCGCCCATGGCCGCCACGCGCGTGTTGCCGTTCAGCCCGTTGAAGAGCACGAGCAGGACGAGCGGGAAGGCGAAGGCGAAGACGAGCACGCGCGGGTTGCGCGCGTTCAGGCGCACGCGCGCCGCCACCCAGCGGCGCAGCAGCATCAGGTCGGTCGGTGCGGAGGCGGTCATGACGTCGGCTCCTCGGTCAGCTGGAGGTAGATGTCCTCGAGGCTCGGGCGCGTGACGGTCAGCGCCTCGAGCTCGATCCCCTCGTCCGCGCACCAGCCCAGCAGCGGGGCGAGGTCGCGGGTCGGGGCGTGGGTCTGGAACGACACGCGGCGTCCGTCGCGCTGCACCGCCGCGTCGTCGGGCAGCGGCAGCTCGTCCGCGTCCACGCCGTGCGGGAGGCGGAAGGCGACGGTCGCGGCGCTGCCGCCGCGCCCGAGCGCGTCCGGCGTGCCCTCGGCGATGACGCGGCCGCGCGCGAGGACGACGACGCGGTCGGCGAGGCGCTGGGCCTCGTCCATGTAGTGGGTCGTCAGCAGGATCGTCTTGCCGAGCCCGCGCAGGCGCTCGATCAGCTCCCACGAGTGGCGGCGGGCGGACGGGTCGAAGCCGGTCGTCGGCTCGTCGAGGAAGATCAGCTCGGGATCGCCGGCGATGCCGATGGCCAGGTCCAGCCGCCGGCGCTGGCCGCCCGACAGCGTCGAGGCACGCACGTCGCCGCGATCGCCGAGGCCGACGAGGTCGGCGACCTCGTCGGCGGGCCGCGGGCTCGGATAGGCGGCGCTGTAGAGCTCGATCGCCTCGCGGACGGTGATCGCCGGATCGATCGCGCCCTCCTGCAGGACGATGCCGACGCGCGACAGGAAGTCGCGCTCGCGGCGCGCCGGGTCGGCGCCGAGGACCTGGACCGAGCCGGCGTCGGCGCGGCGATGGCCCTCGAGGATCTCGACGAGCGTGGTCTTGCCGGCTCCGTTGGGGCCGAGCAGGGCGAGGACCTCGCCGCGGCGGACGACGAGGTCGACGCCGTCGAGCGCGGGCGTGGCGCCGTCGTAGGACTTGCGCACGCCGGCGACCTCGACGGCCGGAGCTTCGGTACGGGCGGCGCGCTCCGCGGAGGCCACCTCGAGTGAGTTCGTGAGCATGCCTGGAGCGTGATCTCCTGGCGCCCTGCCGTCATCGGCGCGGGGGTCGAACCTGCGGGTGCACCCGCGGGTGGAGACCAGCGCCGCGCGGCTCAACCCGGCGGCCGATGCGAGGCGGCGGCGCGGGGCCTAACGTAGTTCTGCGATGTTCGACGAGCTGCCGACGCCGACGGGCGGGCCGACCCCGTGGCCGGTGCGGGCGCTGCGCGCGTTCGGCGCCACCGCGATGGCGCTCATCGTCCTCGCGGCGATCACCGGCGAGCCGCCGCCGGGCACCGAGGGCGACGGCCTGTGGATCACGGTGGGAATCGCCGCCCTCGTCGTGGGGCTCGCCATCACGATCGTCCCGCGCCGGCTGCCGGGCGGCCTGCGACCGCTCGGCCTCCTCCTCGTCGCGGTCGCGAGCTGGGTGCTGACCTACTACCAGCCCAACGGCGCCGCCATCGGCGGCGTCTACGTCGTCGTGGTGATCGCCGCGCTGCGGCTCCCGGTCCCCGTGAGCCTCCCGATCGCGGCCCTGGCGGTGGCGGGCGAGCTGGTCGCGGTGAGCACCGCCGAGCACCCGGCCGGGGCGCGGATCGGCCTGATCACGTCGATCATCCCCTGGTATCTCGTCATCCGGCTCCTGCGCCAGGTGATCATCTCGCGGGAGGCGAGCGCCGACGCGGCCGCCGAGGCCGAGCGCGGTCGGATGGCCCGCGAGCTGCACGACGTGCTCGCCCACTCGCTGTCCGGGCTCGCGCTGCAGCTCGAGGGCGCGCGCCTGCTCGCGCGCGACCGCGGCGCCGACCCGGAGGTGGTCGGCGCGATCGAGCGCGCCCACGGCCTGGCCGCCAGCGGGCTGGGCGAGGCGCGCCAGGCGATCGCCGCGCTGCGCGGCGAGACGCTCCCCGGGCCCGAGCGCCTGCGCGACCTGGCCGACGCGTTCGCCGCGGACTCGCGCCTGGCGTGCGACGTGACGACGACGGGCACGCCGCACGAGCTCGGCTCGGAGGCCCGGCTCGCGCTCTACCGCACCGCGCAGGAGGCGCTGACCAACATCCGCCGCCACAGCACCGCCGACCGGGTGGAGATCGCGCTCGCCTACGAGCCGGACGGGACGCGGCTCCTCGTCGCCGATCACGGGCTGGGCGCACCCGTCGCCGTCGCGGTCGGCACCGGCGAGGCGAGGCCCGGCAGCGGCTACGGGCTGGCGGGCATGCGCGAGCGCGCCGAGCTGCTCGGCGGCCGCCTCGAGGCGGGGCCGACGGGCGACGGCTTCCGGGTGGAGCTGTGGCTGCCGGCGTGATCCGTGTGCTGCTCGCCGACGACCAGCGCGTCGTCCGCGACGGGCTCGGGACGCTGCTCGGCCTGCTCGACGGGATCGAGCTCGTGGGCACGGCGGCCGACGGCGAGCAGGCGCTCGCGCTCACCGCCGAGCACGACCCCGACGTCGTCCTCATGGACCTGCGCATGCCGCGCTGCGACGGGATCGAGGCGATCCGCCGGCTGAGCGAGGGCGGGGCACGGGCGCGGGCCATCGCGCTGACGACGTACGCCGACGACGCCTCGGTCATCGGCGCGCTGCGCGCCGGCGCGCGCGGCTACCTGACCAAGGACGCCGGCGCCGAGGAGATCCGCGCCGCCGTCGAGGCCGTGGCGCGCGGCGAGGCGGCGCTCGACCCGGCCGTCCAGCACCACGTCGTCGCCGCGCTCAGCGGCGCCGGCCCCGCTGCCGGGGCGGCCGCGGGCGGCGAGCCGGAGCTGCCCGACGAGCTGACGCCGCGCGAGGCCGAGGTCCTGTCGCTGATCGCCGCCGGGCTGACGAACGCCGAGATCGCCGAGCAGCTCGTGGTCAGCGCGGCGACGGTGAAGTCGCACGTCAACCACATCTTCGCCAAGGCGGGGCTCCGCGACCGCGCGCAGGCCGTCGTGTACGCCTACGCGCACGGACTCGCCGAGCCGCCCGCGAGCGAGTAGCCGGGGCGTCAGCAGGCGGCACGACCCGCCTGCGCGGCCCGGGTGCAGAGACCGTCCCGGAAGGCGCGCGCGCGGGCCACGTTGTTGGACAGGCGCGCGTCGCGCGTGCCCGAGCCGGCGACGGCCAGGTTGCCGATCGACGGAGCAGCGCCCGCCGCCACGTCGACGCGGACCGTCGCCGCCGCACCCGGCTCGAGGAGCCCGATGCGACACAGCAGCGGCGTGCCACTGTCGCACGTGCCCTGGCTGGCGCGGGCGGAGACGATCCGCGCGTTGCTGCCGGGAGCGTCCGCCACCACGACCTGCTCGGCCGCTGCCGTCCCGGCGTTGCGGACCGTGATCTCGAAGCGCGCCACTGCGCCGGCGGAGACACCGCCGGGCAGCGCGCGCTTGGTGACGACGACGTCCGCGCGGGCGACGGCGGCGGGGACGGGCGCCGGCGCCGGCGGCGGCAGCGGCGCGATGCGCACCGCGTTGACGAAGCGGCAGACCAGCCGCGGGCGCTCGCGCGGTGAGCGTCACGGTCACGCGTCCCTGCTCGAAGGGCCGGAGCCGCCCCCCGCAGTCGACGCTGACCAGGGACCAGTGGTCTCCATCCTCCGAGACGGTGCCCGTCTCCTGGATGACGTAGCGGCCGAGCGGCAGCCGCCGTGTCGCGTCGCCCCGGGCGAGCGCCGGGGCGCCGGGCGTCCGCGTCGTGGCGTGCTGGACGTACTGGCGCTCCGGATCGCTCGCCGGCGAGACGACGAAGCCGCTCGTGCCGGTCCCGCCGCGCGTCACCTTCGCGATCGCGATCGCCCCGGAGGGCACGAACCGGTTGGCGAACGCGCAGACGACGCCCCGTCCGGAGGCGACCGTGACCTCCACGGGCCCGCGGCGCGTGCTTCGCGCGGCGTTGCAGCTCACCGAGGTCCGACGCCATCGACCGCCGGCCGTCCGCGGGCGGCGCTCCGTCACCCGGTAAGAGCCGGGCTCGACCTCGATCGGGCCCGGCACGGCTTCGACGACAACGTCCTCGGCGGTCGTCGTCGCGGTGGCGCGGACCACGTCACCGCCGCCGATCGGACGTGCACCGAAGGCGAACGTCCCGACGCCGCCCGAGGTGCTCTTGGTGAACAGGAGCCGTCCCGGCGGCGGGCGGAGGGCGTCCGTGAAGGTGCACGTGATCGTGTCTCCCGCCACCAGCCGGATCGCGACGGCGGCGTTCGGCGCATCGATGGTCGCGGTGCTCGCGCCCGCGGCGCTGCACGTCAGGCCGCTCAGCACCCACCCCGGCGGGACCAGCTCGCGCACCGTCCACGGTGGATCACCGGTGCCCGTGGCGGCGCGGTAGAACGTCGCCGACGCCGGCTTCCCGTCCACGACGCCGAGCGTGAAGCGGTGGTCGCTCGTGTAGGAGACGTTGCCCTCGAAGGTGAAGCTCCCGTCGGCGCCCGGAGGGTCGTTGACCGCCTTGCGGATCACGATCGTGCCGCTCGTCGGCGGCGGCGTGACGTAGTAGGCGTAACAGAGCACGTGGCGGCTGCCCGTCGGGAACGTGATCCACTCGACGTTGTCCCCGTTGAGGTTGTCGACCGCGCAGCGCAGCGCCCCGAAGCCGTACTCGTCGGCGAAGGCGGGGAACGCGGCGAGCACGGGGTCGCTCGGCGTCCCTCCCTGGAGCCACAGCCGGCTCGAGGCCCCGGCCCGCTCGGCCTGCTCGGCCGTGAGCTCGATCGTCGTCGCGCCCGCCACGGAGGTCCCCGGAACGATGCGGCCGGCCGAGTCACGCCCCGGGACCGATGCCAGCGTCGTGACATCCGTCGCGTACGGCGCGCTGACCACGGACAGCGATCCCCACGGCCCGCGGACCGGGTCGGCCGCGATCCCGGTGCCGAGCGTGAACCTCCAGCCGGTGATGGGCGCGCAGTTGGGCTGCGTCGCCGCCTCGACGACGGGGTCGACCGCCTGGCCATCCTTGTAGGGCGTGTCGAGCCCCAGGTCCTTCAGGCTCTGCTGGATGTTGTTGCGCGCGCGGTTGGCCCGGATGTCCGTGTACGTGGGGCACTCGCGCGCTGCGATGGTCACGAACAGGTCGGTGCCTTGGCCGTCGGGACCGACTGGCTGCTGGCCATGCGCCGCCGGCGCGTCGAGCGCGAGGACGAGCACGATCAGCGTGATCAGTGCGCCGGCGCGTCGTCCGACCTGCCCCATCCGCCAATGACACACGACCGGTGGGCGATACGCCCTCACCCGCCGGGGTGATCCGCGGCTACGCTCCGGGCGTGCCGCCGATCGGACGCGAGATCGCCGCCGCCGCCAAGGCGCTCGACCGCGCATTCTCGGCCGCGCTCGCGGAGGCCGGTGGCTCGCTGCCGGTATGGCTCGTCCTCCTGGCCCTCAAGCAGCGCCACTGGCCCACGCAGCAGGACCTGGCAGCCGCCGTCGGGATCGAGGGCCCGACGCTGACCCATCACCTCGACGGGATGGAGGCGGCCGGGCTCATCGCGCGCTCGCGCGACGCGCGCGACCGCCGCGCCGTGCGCGTCGAGCTGACCGCGGAGGGCGAGGCGCGCTTCCTCGCCCTGCGCGACGCCGCCGTCGCCTTCGACGAGCGGCTGCGCAGCGGCGTGAGCGACGAGGAGGCGGACGCACTGCGCGACCTGCTCGCGCGCCTGCGCGAGAACGTCGGCGCCGCCGCTTCGGTGCCCACCGCGCCCGCGTGACGCAGGCCGGTTCGACCTGGTGGCCGCCGGGTGTGGACCGAGTGTCCCTCGACGGCGACCGCGCATGGCCTCACAGTCCCTCCATGACGCGCCGACCGCAGATCGTCGCCTCCGGGGGCGGCGGTTTCTCCATGGAGCCGGGCAACCGGCTGCTGGACGACTACGTGCTGTCGCTGACGGGCCTCGAACGCCCTCGCGTGTGCTTCATGCCCACCGCGTCGGGCGACGCCGACCACTACATCGTGCGCTTCTACCGCGCCTTCCCGTCGTCGGTGTGCGAGCCGACGCACGTCTCGCTGTTCCGCCGCGACCGCGGCTGCGGGATCGACGCCGACGTCGCCGCCCACCTGCTCCAGCAGGACCTCATCTATGTCGGCGGCGGAAGCCTGCTGTCGCTGCTCGGGGTGTGGCGCGCGCACGGCCTCGACGACGTCCTGGCCGAGTGCTGGGAGCGAGGGATCGTGCTGTGCGGGCTGAGCGCGGGCTCGCTGTGCTGGTTCTCCGAGGCGCTCACGGCCTTCCACGGCGCGCCGCAGAGGGTGCTCGGCCTCGGCCTGCTGCCGTGGTCCAACTGCGTCCACTACGACGGCGAGCCCGAGCGCCGCGAGGTGTTCCTGCGGGCGGTCGAGGACGGGATGGCCCCCGGCTATGCGGCCGAGAACGGGGCGGCGCTGCACTTCGTCGGCGGCGAGCTGGCGCGCGCCGTCGCGTCACGGGACGGGGCGCGGGCGTTCCGCGTCGAGGCGGTCGACGGCGTGGCCCGGGAGGTTCCGCTCCCCGTGATGCCGCTGAACGAGGCCGCCGGCCTGGTGCTCGCCTAGGTGCGGACGATCTTCGCCATGGGCGGCGGCGGCTTCACGATGGAGCCCGACAACCCCGCCCTGGATCGCTACATCGTCGGGCTCGCGAACACGCCGATGCCGCGCGTGTGCTTCCTGCCCACCGCCGGCGGCGATCCGACGGACCACATCTCGCGCTTCCACGAGGCGTTCTCGGTGCTCCCGTGCGAGGCCGCCGACCTGTCGCTGTTCCGTCTCGCGCGCCGGCCCCTGAACGTCCGCGAGCTGCTGCTGGCCCAGGACGTCATCTACGTCGGCGGCGGGTCGCTGCGCAACATGCTCGCCATCTGGCGCGTGCACGAGCTCGACACGATCCTGCGGGAGTGCTGGGAGCGCGGCATCGTGCTGGCCGGGCTGAGCGCAGGGGCGATGTGCTGGTTCGAGGCCGGGGTGACGAAGTCCACGGGCACGCCCGAGCCCGCGGCCGGCCTGGGGCTGCTGCCCGGCTCGCTGTCCGTGCACTACGACGGCGAGCCCGAGCGCCGGCCGGTGTTCCTGGACGCCGTCGCGTCCGGCGAGATCCCCGGCGGCTTCGGCGCCGACGACGGCGTCGGCATGCTGTGGCGCGACGGGCGCCTGGAGCGGGCCGTGTCCTCGCGCCCGCGCGGTCGCTGCGTGCGCGTCCGCCGCGACGGCGACCGCGCCGTCGAGGAGCCGATGCCGGTCGAGCTGCTCGCGGTGCGCGAGCCCCGCAGCGTGCCCGACGACGTGGCCGAGTTCCGCGCGCAGACGCGCCACCGCGCGCTCTTCGGCCGTTGACCCGACGCACCGCCACCGTCGCATGACGGACCCGACCGGCGCCCGCGGTGGAGGGGACCCGCCGCGGGCGCCAGGGTCCGGCGTGGCCTGAAGGCGCCTTGAGCAGGCACTTGTGGACCGTCTGTCGAGTTCTATCCGAAGGATTTTGTACTTCGGTACAGGGCAGCCGTTGGTCCGCGTGCCGATCCTCTTCTCAGGGAAACGCAACGAGCTTCCGATGAGGGCGAGGAGTGAATGACACCGTTTCGCGTGGAGGTTTCCGGGACATGGGAGAACGAGCAGATGCGTACCGAGCAGGCTGAGACCCACGTGTTCATCGTTGCCGCCAACGGCCCGACGGCCGCTCAGGTCGCCGCCACGCAGATCTTCGGCGGGGAGGCCGCGCGCCGGCGCTTTCGCGCGCTTCCCGCCTGCAGCGCCCGCGTGATCCTCGAGACCGAAACAGAGCCCGTCTGATGCTGACCGCCCGCCAGAGCTGGGGCGCACCGCCGCTGATCGCCGTGACGACGTCGGAGATGCGCGTCGCGGCGCTCAACCACCCCACTCCGGAGGGCGATCCTCCGCGCCGCGAGATGGCGCTCGGCATGACGTACCTCGAGGCCATCCAGCGCTGCGGCGGCATCCCCGTCATCGTGCCGCCGATCGCCTCGCCCGAGGCGCTCGATGCGCTCCTGGAGCGCGTCGACGGCCTGTGCCTGTCCGGCGGCCCGGACATCGACCCGGCGCTCTACGGCGCCGAGCCCGATCCGCACCTGGGGCCGGTGGAGCGGCCGCTCGACGAGTTCGAGCTGGCGCTGGTCCGCGCCGCCGACGCGCGCGACCTGCCCATCCTGGCGATCTGTCGCGGCGCCCAGATGGTCAACATCGCGCGCGGCGGCACGCTGCACCAGCACCTGCCCGACGTCGTCGGCGAGACGCTCAACCACCGCCAGGACGAGGCCGCGAAGGACGTCACGCACCCGGTGACCATCGCGCTGCGCAGCCGCCTCGGCGAGATGCTCGGCCAGCACTGGGTGGGCGTGAACTCCTTCCATCACCAGGCCGTCCGCGACCTGGGCGCGGGCCTCGTGATCACCGCGACGGCGCCCGACGGGACGGTCGAGGCCTTCGAGGCGCCCGACCGGAGCTTCCTCGTCGGCGTCCAGTGGCACGCCGAGTGCCTCGTCGACCGCGACGAGCAGGCCGCGCTGTTCCGCTCGCTCGTGGTCGCCGCCATCGCCCGCCGCGACGCGGCCCTGCCGGCCCTGCCGGCCGTGGCTGACGGCCTGGCGGCGGGCTGAGCCTCACGCCCAGAGCGCCGCGAGCGCGACGAGGGCGGCCAGCTCGGCCGCCTTGCCGACCGCGCCGAGCACGTCTCCGGTGACGCCGCCAACCGCGCGCGTCGCCCACACGCCGAGCGCACCCGCCGCCAGACACGCGGCGCCGAGCGCGACGAGTCCGGGGCCGGGCGCCGCCGCAGCAAGCGCGGCCCCGACGGCGATCACCGTCGCGACGGCCAGCGGCAGCGGCCCGACGCGCAGCAGCGACCCGGCGCCGTCCGGGCGCGCCGGTGGAAAGGCGGCCGCGGCGGCGAGCATCGCCCAGCGCGCGAGCGCGTGGGCGGCGATCCCCGCGCGCAGGCACTCCATGCCGTCCAGCCCCGAGAGCAGCGCCCAGGCGAGGAGCACGGAGAGCACGACGGCGAGCACGCCGAACGTCCCCAGCCGCGAGTCGCGCATGATCTCCAGGCGCCGCTCGCGGCCGACGTGGGCGCCGAGCCCGTCGGCCGTGTCGCCGAGGCCGTCCTCGTGCAGGCCGCCCGTGAGCGCGACGGCGACGGCGATCGCCAGCACCGTCGCCGCCTCGGGCGAGAGCGCCAGCTCGGCGAGCAGGCGCGTGCCGCCGAGGGCCGCGCCGACGAGCACCCCGACGAGCGGGAACCAGATCGCCGCGCGCCCGAGCGCGCCCGGGGCGAGCGGCGCGGAGCCCGGCACGGGGAGCCGGGTGAGGAACCCGAGGGCGAGCGCCGCCCCGCTCATCCCCCGTCGCTGACGCCCGCCTCGGCGAACGTCGCCATCGACGCGTGCGTGGCGGCGGCCAGGCGCAGGACGGCGATCGCCGCCGTCGCGCCGCTGCCCTCGCCGAGGCGCATGCCGAGGTCGAGCACGGGGTCGAGGCCCAGGTGCTCGAGCAGCGCGGTGTGGGCGCCCTCGGCGCTGCGGTGCCCGGCGAGCAGGCGCGGAGCGAGGTCGGGCTCGATGGCCGCCGCGATCGCCGTCGCCGCGGTGGCGATCAGGCCATCGCACACGAGCCCGAGGCCGTGCTCGCCGGCGCCGAGCGCGAGGCCGGTGAGGACGGCGATCTCGCCGCCGCCGAGGCGGCGCAGGGCCTCGCGCGGGCCGTCGATGGCCGGGCCGTGGAGCGCGAGCGCGCGGCGCAGGACGGCGGCCTTGCGTTCGACGCCCTCGACGTCGAGCCCGGTGCCCGGGCCGGCCAGCGCCTCGGGCGCGCGACCGGTGAGCCAGCAGGCCAGGGCGGTCGCCGGGGTGGTGTTGGCGATCCCCAGCTCGCCGCCGACGAGCACGTTGGCGCCGTCGCGCGCGGCCTCGGCGGCGAGCGCGCGCCCGGCGAGGATCGCCCGGTCGGCGTCCTCGGAGCTCAGCGCAGGCTCGGCGGCGAGGTTGCGCGACGGCTCGAGGCCGAGCGACAGCACGCCGTCGAGCGCCGGCGCGCCGCGCACGCCGGCGTCGACGATCCGCAGCGATGCACCGACCTCGCGCGCGAGCACGGTCACCGCGCCCTGCCCGGCGGCGAGCGTGGCCAGCATCTGGGCGGTCACCTCGGCCGGGTAGGCGGACACGCGCTCGGCCGCGACGCCGTGGTCGGCGGCGGCGACGACGACGTGCGCGCGCAGCACCGGGCGCTCCTCGCCGGTCACGCCGGCCAGCCAGCAGGCGAGATCCTCGAGGCGGCCGAGCGCGCCGGGCGGCTTGACGAGCTGGTCCTGGCGGGCGCGGGCCGCCGCGACCGCGCGCGCGTCGATCGGCGCGGTGCGGCTCGTGGAGCGGGCGGTCATGCGGTGGCCTCCTGGGGTCGGCGGATGCGGTCGGCGATCGCGCCGTCGAGCACGGCGCGATGGACGGCGGCGGCGATGTCGGCCCCGGCGCGCGTCGCCGGGCCCGCGAACGGCTCGGGCGCGCCGTGCGCCGGGCAGGCGACGAGCACGCTGTCGGTCGCCGTGCCGGTTGCCGGGCCGTCGTGGTTGCGGGCGCGCACGCCGGCGTCGGCGAGGGCCTGGGCCTTGGCCTCGGTCGCAGTGAGCAGCGCGCCGGCCAGAGCGGCGTCGGTGAGCGCGACGCCGCTGACGACGAGCAGGTTGATCGTGCCCGCGCGCGGGACGGAGCGCGGCCGCCGGCCGGCGGCGGCGAGCGGCTGGCCGATGCCGACGGTGGCGATCGCGCGCGCCAGCGGGCGCCGCGCCGCCGTGCGGCGGGCGACGTCGGCGGCGGTGAGCATGCCGGCCACGGGACCGTCGAGGCCGAGCGCGGCGGCGACCTCGCCGAGGTGGTCGCCGGGATCGGTGCGCGCGTAGTCCGCCGGGACCTGCAGGTTGAGCCACGTCCGCACGACGCCCATGCCGCCGCCGAGGACGGCCGAGGACAGGGCGCGGTGCGGCGCGCCGAGGTCGGCGACGAGCGCCGGGCCGTCGAGCAGCGAGATCCTCACGGCGCCACCGCCGCGGGTTCGAGCACGGCGTGCAGCGCCTCGAGCAGGCGATCGCTCGCCTCCTCGTCGCGGACCGCGATGCGCAGGTGGTCCTCGTCGAGGCCGAGGTCGGTCGTCGGGCGCACGACGATGCCGCGCTCGCGCAGCGCCGCCGCCACGCGCGCGCCGTCGGGCACGCGGACGAGCAGGAAGTTCGCGGCGCCGGGGTGCACGCGGACGCCGGGCAGCGCGGCGAGGCCGGCGGCGAGGCGCTCGCGCTGCGCGGCGACGCGCGCGGCGATCGGCCTCGTCGGGTCGGGATGGTCCGCCCAGGCGCGCAGCGCGGCGAGCGCGAGCGCGTTCAGCGGCCACGCCTGGCGCAGCGCGGCCATCCGCGCCACCACCGAGGCGGGGCCGAGCAGGTAGCCGGCGCGCAGCCCGGGGATCGACAGGCTCTTGGTCAGGCTGCGCACGACGACGAGGCCGTCGAGGTCGCGGCGGCCGGCCAGCGATCCGGGCTCGCCGGGGACGAGGTCCATGAACGCCTCGTCGACGACGAGCGTGCGGCCGGGGCGCGCCAGGGCGGCGAGCGCCGCCGCCGGGTGCAGCGTGCCCGTCGGGTTGCAGGGGTTGGCGACGAGGACGAGGTCGGCATCGGCGGGCACCGCCTCCGGCCGGAGGGCGAAGGCGTCGCCCGCGTGGCGGCGGACGAGCTCGGGCTCGTGGCCGAGGGCGCGCAGCGCCGTCGCGGGCTCGGTGAAGCTCGGGGCGAGGATCGCCGCGTGCCGGGGACGCAGCGCCGCGGCGAGCAGCGTGAACGCCTCGGCGGCGCCGTTGAGGAGCAGGACCTCCGGCGCCGGGCGGCCGTGGCGCGCCGCCACCGCGGCCGTCGCGGGGCGCTCGTCGGGATAGCGGCCGGCCTCGTCCAGCGCGCCGGTCAGGGCGCGGGCGAGCCATGGGGGCGGGCCGCCGTCGACGACGTTGACGGCGAAGTCGTCGTCGCCCGGGCCGGCGAGGCGGTCGCCGTGGGACGGGCGCTCGTGCGGGGGCGGGATCGTGGTCGCCGCGTGCAGGTCGACGGTCCGCCCGGCGACGACGAGCAGCGCCCGCTCGGCCACGGCGCCGAGCGCCTGCGCCGCCTCGCCGCACAGGTCGACCCAGCGGCGCGTGGCCGCGTCGGCGGCGACCGGCGCCAGGCCGGCCTCCTCGGCCACGACGATCGTCCGCGCGTCGCGGGCGGCGGCGACGCGCGCGAGGTCGGCGACGCGCTCGCGGACCTCGCCCGCGGCGCGGTCGAGCGCGGCCGCGTCGGCGAACGCGCCGCGGCGGTGCAGCACCCCGGCGATCCAGGCCCCGAGGCCGTCGACGAGGGCGGGCCGCGGGCCCGCGGCGGCGAGCGCGCCGGCCAGGTCGTCGCCCGCCTCGACCGTCGCCCACGACGCCGGCCGGCGCGCCCGATGGGCGGCGATGCGCCGTTCCATCTCGGCGTCGGTCGCCGCGCCGGTGGCCACGTAGACCGCGTCGGCGCCGGCCAGCATGGCCTCGGCCACGGCGCTCTTGCCGCTGCGCGTGCCGCCGGTGACGAGCACGAGGCTCATGCGCCGTCGGCGTAGAGGAGCGCGTTGACGGCCGACACGGCCATCGCCGAGCCGCCGCGCTCGCCGCGATTGGTCAGGCACGGCAGGCCGGAGGCCGCCAGCGCGGCCTTGGCATCGGCGGCGCCGACGAAGCCGACGGGCAGGCCGACGATCAGCGCGGGTCCCGGCGGCGGGTGCTCGAGCAGCGCGAACAGCGCCGTCGGCGCGTTGCCGACGGCCCACACCCAGCCCGGCCCGGCCTCGTCGACGGCGAGGCGCATGGCCGCCGCCGAGCGCGTCGTCCCGGACTGCGCGGCGAGCGCGGGCACGCGCGGGTCCTCGAGCGGGACGCGCGGCGCACGCGAGGTGATGCCGACTGCGGTCATGCGCGAGTCGGTGACGATCGGGGCGCCGGCGGCGAGCGCGGCACGGCCGCGCTCGAGCGCCGCCTCGTCGAGCACGAGCGTCTCGGCCAGGCCGGTGTCGGCCGCGGCGTGGACGACGCGCTCGGCGACCGCGCGCGACAGCCGCGGCAGGTGCGAGAGGTCCAGGCGCGAGCGCAGGATGCGGTAGCTCTCGACCTCGATCGGGTGCGTCACGCGGGCCACGGCGCCTCCTCGGCGGCGACCTCGACGAACGCGTCGGCGGGGCAGATCTCCATGCACTCGCCGCAGCCCGTGCACCGCTCGACGAGCGTGAGCAGCGGCGGGCCGTCCCACTCCGGCGGCGCCGGGCGCAGGGCGCGCTCGGGGCAGGTGGCCAGGCACGCGCCGCAGCCCTTGCAGTCGTGCGTCGCGGCGAAGACGAGGCTCATGGCACCCGGGCCAGCGCGCAGGTCGCGTGCATCGAGCGGCGCTTGGCGAGCAGCAGATGGTCGGCGCCGGAGGTCAGCAGCGCCGCCGCCTCGGCCACGCTCGGGCTGCCGACGTGGCGCGCGACGACCTCCGACGGCGTCGGCACGTCGACGCCGGCGAGCACGTCGGCGGCGTGGACGCGCACGGGCCAGCCGCGGCGGCGCGCCGCCTCGACGAGCCCGGGCTCGGTCGCCTTGATGTCGGCCGTGGCCAGCGAGCCGACCGGCTCGCCGATCGCGTCCGCCTCGTGCAGCGAGGCGTCGACGAGCGCGAGCAGCTCGTCGGCCGCGCAGCCGCGGCTGCAGCCCACGCCGACGACGATCACGGCCGCGCCCCGCTGACGACGATCACGGGGTTCTCGGCGGCCAGGCGGTGGCCGCCGGCCAGCGGGCGCAGGCGGCTGGCCTGGAGCATCGTCGCCTCGGCGCGCAGCCCCGCCGCCTCGAGACGGGCGATGGCCGGCCCGGCGCGCTCGACGAGCGCGAGCGTGACGACGACGCACCGCCGGGCCCGGGCGGCGCAGGCGTCGAGGATCGCGTCGAGGCCGGCGCCGCCGCCGCCGACGAAGACCGCGTCGGGATCGGGCAGGCCGGCGAGCGCCTCGGGCGCGCGGCCGTGGACGGTGCGCAGCGGGACGCCGTGCGCGACGGCGTTGCGCGCGGCGAGGGCGACCGCCTCGGGGTCGCGGTCCAGCGCGATCGCCGCGGCGCCGAGGCGCGCGCACTCGACGGCGACCGACCCGCTGCCGCAGCCGACGTCCCACACGAGGTCGCCCGTCCCGGGCCCGAGACGGGCGAGGGCCAACGCGCGGACCTCGGCCTTCGTGACCATGCCGGCGCGGTGCTCGAAGGCGTCGTCGTCAAGCGCCCAGCCCGCGGGCGTGCGCGGCGGCCACACCTCGCTGCGCCCGTCCGGGCCGCCGTCGAGCGCGATGACGACGTTGGGCTCCTCGAAGCTGCGCCCGGCGAGGTCCTCGGGCGCGCCGATGTCCAGGCGCTCGCCCTCGAGCCCGAGCCGTGAGGCGACGGCCATCCGCCGGCCGCTGCCGGCGAGCGCTTGCGCGAACAGCGACGGCGGCGTGGCGGGCGAGGTGAGCACGGCGACCTTGGGATGGCGCAGGGCGGCGTGGACGGCGGCCTGCGGCGCGCGGCCGTGCGCGCTGACCACGAGCGCGTCGTCCCACGGCAGGCCGAGGCGCGCGAAGGCGAGCGCGACGGACGACGGCGCCGGGCGCACGTCGAGGCGCTCGGGCCCGAGGCGCTCGGACAGCCGGCGGACGATCCCGAAGAAGCCGGGGTCGCCGGAGGCGAGCACGCACGCCGGGCCGTCGGCGCCGGCGAGCGCGTCCAGCGCGGGCTCGAGGTCGGCGCCGATCGCCACCTGCCGGGCACCCGCGGGCGCGAGCGCGGCGAGGTGCGCGCGGCCGCCGGCGACGAGCGTCGCTGCCGCCAGCAGGTCCTCGGCGCCGGCCGGGACGGCGCCCGCGTGCACGCCGAGCACGGCGACGCCGCTCATCGCGGCGCCTCCACGGCGAGGCGCCCGCGCGCGCCCGGACTCGCCCCCACGACGGCGGCGCCCGCGAAGTCGACCATCACCGCGTCGACGGTCAGCGCACCGTCGATGTAGCGCGCGAGGTTCTCCGCGACGCGCTCGCACACCAGGTCCATGGCGGCGTCGAGCCCCGCCGCCTCCCACAGCTCATAGGCGTGGCGCGCGGTGTTGGCCTGCGCCACCGCGGTGGCGAGCGCCTCGTCGCCGCCGGCCTCGGCGGTCAGCTCGGCGAGGAAGCCCGGGTCGACCTTCGAGCGCGTCCAGTGCGTCATCAGCACGCCGGCGGCGAGCTTGGAGAGCTTGCCCGCCATGCCCACGAACACGCAGCGGCGGAAGCCGAGCGAGCGCGCGCGCTTGAGCGCGTAGCCGGTGAAGTCGCCGACCTCGACGAAGCACACCTCGGGCAGCTCGGGCAACAGCCGCCGGGCCGCACGCTCCGAGCGCCCGCCGGTCGTCAGCACCACGGTCGACTCGCCCTGCGCGTCCATGACGTCGATCGCCTGGCCGACGCTCGCGCGCCAGGCAGCGGTCGAGAACGGGCGCACGATGCCGGTCGTGCCGAGGATCGAGATGCCGCCGAGGATCCCGAGGCGCGGGTTGGAGGTGCGGCGGCCCATGCGCTCGCCCCCGGGGACGCTGATCTCGACCTCGACGCCCATCGCGGCCAGGTCGAAGACCTCCTCGACGGCGGCGCGGATCTGCCCGCGCGGACCGGCATTGATGGCCGGGCCGCCGACCTCGAGGCCGAGCCCGGGCTTCGTCACCACGCCGACGCCGTCACCGCCGAGCAGCACCAGGCCGGGCTCGGGGACGAGCCGCACGCGCGCGGTCATGTGGGCGCCGTGGGTCACGTCGGGATCGTCGCCCGCGTCCTTGACGACGACGGCGATGACGGCCTCGCCGTCGTGGGCGCAGCGCTCGACGGCGAACGCGGGGCGCTCGGCGCCGCGCGGGAGCGGCACCTCGACCTCGCCCGGCGGGTCGCCGTCGCGCAGCAGCAGGCACGCCGCCTTGGCCGCGGCCGTCGCGCACGTGCCCGTCGTCCAGCCGCGGCGCAGCTTGCCGGTGGCCACGCGCCGCGCGCTGGCCGGCAGGTTGGGCTCGCGCAGCTCGCGCTCGCTCACGGGCGCGCCTTCTCGCGGTAGCGGTCGGGCCGCCCGAGCGGGCGGTAGCGGTGCCCGTAGCCGGCGTCGTAGACGTGCGAGCGCCCGGCCTCGGCCGCCTCGCCGAGCGCGGGGCCGACGAGCACGAGCGCCTGCGTGGTGATCCGGGCGCCGCGGATCTCGGCGGCCAGCGCGCGCAGCTCGCAGCGGATCACGACCTCGTCCGGCCACGACGCGCGGTAGACGACGGCGCACGGCGTCGCCTCGGCGTAGCCGCCCGCGAGCAGGTCGGCCTGCAGCTCGCGCGGGCGGCGGACGGACAGGAAGAGCACCATCGTCGTGCCGTGGCGGGCCAGCTCGCGCAGCTCCTCGTTGGGCGGCATCGAGGTGCGGGTCGGGCGGCGCGTGAGGATCAGCGACTGCGAGACGTCGGGGATCGTCAGCTCCTGGCCGAGCGCCGCCGCGGCGGCCGACATCGAGCTGACACCGGGGACGATCTCGACCTCCAGGCCGAGCTCGCGGCAGGCGGCGAGCTGCTCGTGCAGCGCGCCGTAGACGACCGGGTCGCCGGAGTGCACGCGCGCGACGTGCAGCCCCTCGGCCGCGGCGCGCGCGTAGACGGCGACGACGTCGTCGTGCGTGCGGTCGTCGGAGGCGATCAGCTCCGCGCCGGCGCGGCAGTGCTCGAGCACCGCGGGATCCACGAGGCTGCGCGCCCAGACGACGACGTCGGCCGCGGCGAGCACGGCGGCGGCGCGCAGGGTGAGCAGGTCGGCGGCGCCGGGCCCGGCGCCGACGAACGAGACGCGGCCGCTCATGTCGGCCCCCGCTCGGCGGCGGCGCGCAGCGCCGCGGTGGCGTGCGCCGCGCGCTCGCGCCGCACGCCGTCGCCGACGCGCACGAGGTCGGGGCGCGCGGCCAGGAGCGTGCGCAGGATGAGCGCGGTGACGACGCCCTCGACGATCCCGATCAGCGCGTAGGCGCCGATCGCCGAGGCGGCGATCGCGCCGAGGTCGATCGACACGGCGTGGCCGAGCGCGAACTCGGCGGTGAACAGGCACGCCGCGACCATGACCGACACCCACGCCGCGACTCCGGCGGCGACGGCGAGCCCGCGCGGCCCGGGCCGCAGCAGCCGGCGCAGGGCGAGCAGCAGCGGGTAGCCGATGAACGCGGGGACGAGCGCGAGGTTGACGATCCCGAGGCCGAGCGTGGTGATCCCGCCGTCGCCGAAGGCGAGCGCCTGGATGACGCAGACGACGGCGATCGTCACCGCCCCGAGCCACGGCCCGAGCAGCGCGCAGGCCAGCAGCCCGCCGAGCAGGTGGCCCTGGGTGCCGACGGTGACGGGGAACAGCGGCGCGTCGCCGACGAGGAAGAAGGCGGCGGCCAGCCCGGCCACCGGGAGGTCGCGCTCGCGGCCCTCGGCGGCGGCGCGGCGCAGGCACACGGCCAGCCCGCCGGCGCCCGCGGCCCAGCCGACGGCGACGGCCTCGCCGGTCAGGAAGCCGTCAGGGATGTGCATGGTCGAGCGCCGCGGCGGGCGCGGTCAGGTCGAGGGCGGCGACGTCGCCGACGACGAAGGTGACGGGCGGCGGCAGCGGCGCCGGGAGCGCGGCGAGCGTCCCGCGCAGGACGCGCTGCTCGTCGCGCGTCCCCGCGCTGATCGCCGCGACCGGCGTGTCCGGGTCCAGTCCGCCGGCCATCAGGCGCGCGGCGATGCGGCGGATGCGCGCGCGGCCGGTGAGGATCACGATCGTTCCGCCGACGGCGGCGATCGCCTCCCAGGCCGGCGGGCGTGCGTGCTCGGGGTCCGCGTTGCCGTCGACGACAGTGCACGTCACGCTGAGCTGGCGGACCATGAGCGGGATGCCCGCCGCCGCGGGGGCGCCGAGCGCCGACGAGACCCCGGGCACGACACGGACCTCGACGCCGGCCGCGCGCAGCGCGCGTGCCTCCTCGCCGCCGCGGGAGGCGACGAACGGGTCGCCGCTCTTCAGGCGCACGACCTCGGCGCCGCCGCGGCCGACGTCGACGAGCAGGTCGTTGACCTCGTCCTGGGCGAGCGCGCGGCGGCCCGGCGCGCGGCCGACGCAGACGCGCTCGGCCGAGGCCGGCGCGAGCGCGACGACGGCGTCGGCCGACGGGCGGTCGTACACGACGATCTCGGCGGCCGCGAGCGCGTCGGCGGCGGCGAGCGTGAGCAGGCGCGGGTCGCCGGGGCCGGCGCCGACGAGGGTCACGGTCACCGCGCCGCCTCCACGCGGTCGCGCTCGGCCACGAGCCACGGCCCGGCGTCGCGCGCGCCGTCGCCGGCCACGAGCACGAGCGTGCGCATCGTCACCCGCTCGGGGTCGACGGCGTCGAGCGTCGTGCGCTCGAGGCGCTGGCCGGGGCGCGTCGCGTCGTCGACGAGCGCGACGGCAGTCGCGTCGTCGCGATGCTCGCGCAGGACCTCGAGCACGCGCCCGAGCTGCCACGCGCGCTCGCGCGAGCGCGGGTTGTAGAGCGCGAGCGCGAGGCCGGCGGCGGCCACGGCGCCGAGCCGCCGCTCGATCTCCTCCCACGGGCGGTGCAGGTCGGACAGCGAGAGCACGGCGAAGTCGTCGGCCAGCGGCGCGCCGAGCAGCGCGCCCGCGGCGAGCGCCGCGGTCAGCCCGGGGACGACCTCGACGGCGGGCCGCTCGTCCGGGCCGAGCTCCGCCGCGCGGGCCAGCGTGCGCGCGGCCATCCCGTAGACGCCGGCGTCGCCGGAGGAGACGAGCGCGACGCGCGCGCCCGCGGCGGCGAGCGCGAGCGCCTCGTCGGCGCGCGCGCCCTCCTCGCCCATCGTCCCGCGCACGGCGCGCGCGCCCGGCCCGAGGAGGTCGGCGCACGCGTCGACGTACGGCCCGTAGCCGACGACCACCTCCGCGCCGGCGACCGCGGCCGCGGCGGCGCCGGTGCGGTGCTCGGGCGCCCCTGGGCCGAGGCCGACGATGTGCAGCGTCCCGGTCACGCGCTGAGCGGGTTGAAGCCGGCGGGCAGCTCGAGGCGGTGCGCGCGCATGAAGCCCTCGTCGGCGAGCACCTCGCGCGTCGGCCCGTCGGCGACGACGATGCCGCGGTCGAGCACGACGGCGCGCGGGCAAAGCTCGAGCGCGTAGGGCAGGTCGTGGGTGACGATCAGCGTGGTCAGGCGCAGCGAGGCGAGCACGTCGGCGAGCTCGCGCCGCGCCGCCGGGTCCAGCGACGAGCTCGGCTCGTCGAGCACGAGGACCTCGGGCTCCATCGCGAGCACGCCGGCGAGCGCGGCGCGCCGGCGCTGGCCGGCCGAGAGCTGGTGCGGGGCGCGGCCGGCGTCGTCCTGCAGGCCGACACGCTCGAGTGCCTGCGTCACGCGTGCCTGCAGCGCCTCGCCCTCGAGGCCCTGGTTGGCCGGGCCGAAGGCGACGTCGGCGGCCACCGTGGGCATGAAGAGCTGGTCGTCGGGGTCCTGGAAGACGATCCCGACACGCGCGCGCACGTCGCGCCGCGTGCGCGGCCCGAGCTCGATCCCGCCGACGCGCACGCGGCCGTCGCCCTCGAGCATCCCGTTGAGCTGCAGGACGAGCGTCGTCTTGCCCGCGCCGTTGGGCCCGAGGATGGCGACGCGCTCGCCCGGCATGACGGTCAGGTCGATGCCCGCCAGGGCGGGGCTGCCGTCGGGGTAGGCGTAGCGCAGCCCGGCGACCTCGAGCGCGGGCGGCGTGCCGTCGGGCACGGCGACGGCCGGCACGGGGCGCAGGCCCGGCCGTCGCGGCGCGAGCTCGATCGCGGCCTCGGGCGCGCGCGTGGCCCGGCGCCCGCGGCGCATGCCGCGCGCGGGGCCGTCGCCATGCGGCGTGAGCGCGATCGGCGTGCCCACCTTGTCCTCGTAGCTGGGCAGCCGCACCCGGTAGGCGCACAGGTCGCAGTTCATGCGGACGTCGCCGGTCAGCGCCTCGCGGTAGCGCTCGAGCACGAGCTTGGCCAGCCGGCGGTCGGGACCGAGGTGCTCGCCGCCGCGCACCTCGACCTCGGGGTGCGCGGCCGCCCACTCGCCGGCGCGGCGCATGATCCGCGGGACGAGCACGCCGGTGAACAGGAAGAAGGGGACGACGACGATCGTCCGTGCCCCGAGGCGCCGGCAGCGCTCGAGCGCGCCGGCCACGTCGGGCCGGGTGACGCCGGCGAAGGCGGGCTCGACCATCCCGAGCCCGCGCCCGTCGGCGAGCAGCCGGGCGACCTTGAACAGGTCCGACGTCGCGTCGGGGTCGCTCGAGCCGCGGCCGACGAGCACGACGCCGACCTCGGCCGGGTCGTCCTCGCCGATCGCCGCCCGGATGCGCTCCTCGGCGACCTCGAGCACGATCGGGTCGATCCCGAGGTCGCGCGCCATGTGGAAGCGCACGTCGGGGTGGCGCATGCGCGCGCGGGCGAGCGTGGCGGGGCCGTCGTTCTTGAGGTGGCCGGCGGCGAGCAGGACGAGCGGCACGGAGACGACCTCGCGCGGGCCGCGGGCGGTAAGCGTGTCGATCGCCGCGTCGACGAGCGGCTCGGCCAGCTCGATGAAGCCGAACTCGATCTCGAGGTCGCCGGCGGCGTCGCGGATGTGGCGGCCGAGCGCGTGGAACTCCTCGAGGCCGTCGGCGTCGCGCGTGCCGTGGCCGACGACGAGCAGCGCCGGGCGCTCGGCGGCGACCGGACCGGCGTGCAGCGCGTGGGTCAGGTCGGTGGCCATGGCTCAGGCGCCGCCCCGGGCGGCGAGGGTGGCGAGGACGGCGGGCAGCGCGACGAGCGCGGCGGCGGCCCACGCGGCGGGCGTCGCGCGCGCGGCGAGGCCGACGTCGGGCATCCGGCCCTCGAAGCCGCGCGCGAGCATCGCCGCGTGGACGCGCTCGCCACGCTCGAAGCAGCGCATGGCCAGCGCGCCCGCGGTCCGCGTGACGGTGCGCGCCTGCCACAGCCAGCGGGCGTCGTCGCCGCGCGCGACGCGCGCGAGCTGCAGGCGGCGCAGCTCGTCGAGCACGACCTGCACGTAGCGGATGGCGAAGCCGCCGACCGCCGTCAGCGTGCGCGGCACGCGCAGGCGCTGCAGGCCGGCGACGATGTCGGGCGCCGTCGTCGTGGCGCCGAGCACGCCGGTGGCGAGCACGGCGAGCGTCGCCTTGGCGAGGATCCCGCCGGCCGTCCACAGCCCGTGCTCGGAGATGCCGACGCCGAGCACGTCGACCTGCGCCCCGCCGCCGACGAACGGCAGCAGCACGACGAACAGGACGAACGGCACCTCGATGGCCAGCCGCGTGGCCAGGAAGCCGGGCGACACGCGCGCCCAGGCGGCGACCGCGGCGAGCACTGCGGCGTCGACGACGTACGGCGCGACGGCGCCGTAGGGGACGAGCGCGACGGCGACGACGAACACGGCCAGCGCGACGAGCTTGGCCTCCGGCGCGAGCCGGTGGATCGCCGTCTCGACCTCGACGACGGCGGCGCCGTGGGCGACGCTCACGGCGACCCGCCTCCGTTCAGCCGCGATCCGCGCTCCTTGCCGCCGCGCGGCGGCACGATCACCGTCGACATGTAGGGCGCGCGCCCGTCGCGCGCGGCGGCGGCGCGGACGTCCTCGCCGGCCAGCCCGAGCTGCTCGCCGTAGACGCTGTCGTCCAGGCGCCCGGCGTCGCGGATCGTGTCGAGCACCTGCGGCAGGTGGCGGCCGCCCTTGTAGACGACGACGCAGTCGAAGCCGTCGAGCGCGTCGCGCAGGTGCTCCTCGCCGGCCGGCCAGGGGACGAGCGCGAGCCGTTCGTCGCCCTCGGCGAGCACGGTGCCCGAGCGCGCGGCGAGGTCCTGCAGCGCCGTGATGCCGGGCACGGTCTCGACGGCGACGTCGGGCACGAGCGCCCGCACGGACTGGGCGACGTAGACGAAGGTCGAGTACAGGTTCGGATCGCCGATCGTCGCGAACGCCGCCGTGCCGCCTTCCGACACGACGGCGCCGATCGCCTCGCCGGCGCGGTCCCAGTTGCCGGCCCGGCGCGCCTCGTCGCGCATCGCGAACGTCAGCCGCTCGATCCGCGCCGCGTCGACGTGCGGCGCGACGACGGCCTCCGCGCGGCCCGGCCCGCCGCCCGTGCTGTCGGTCTCGGGGACGAACACGCGGTCGGCCTCCTGCAGCGCGCGCAGCGCCTTGAGCGTGATGTGGTCGGGGTCGCCCGGGCCGACGCCGACGCCGATCAGCCGTCCGGTCATGCGACGCGCGCCTCCGCGGAGGCGGGGACGACGGGCGCGGCGGCCGCGCGCACGAGCCGCGCGGCGACCTCGGGCGTCGCCGCCCAGTGGGTGTGCAGGAAGCTCGCGTGGACGCCGCCGACGACGTGGCCCTCGGGGCGCTCGGCGCCGCGGGCGCGCAGCGTCCACGCGGGCGCGAGCGGGTCGGCGGGCGGATCGGTCTCCGAGAAGTGGAACTCGTGTCCGCGGACCGCCGTGCCGGCGGGCCAGGCGGCGTGGCCGCTCGCCACCGTCGCCTCGCGGTAGCCCAGCGTCAGGCGCTCGGTCATCCGCGCGCGGACCGGCACGACCTCGCACATCGGCCGACCGTCGAGCTCCTCGGCGAGATAGAGCAGGCCGCCGCACTCGGCCAGGACCGGGCGCCCCGCGCGTGCGAAGGCGGCGATCTCGGCGCGCAACGCCCAGTTGGCCGACAGGCCCTCGCCGAAGACCTCGGGGAAGCCGCCCGCGAGGACGAGCGCGCCCGAGCGCGGCGGCAGCTCCTCGTCGGCGAGCGGGTCGAACGGCGCGACCTCGGCCCCGAGCGCCTCGAGCAGCTCGAGGTTCTCGGTGTAGTGGAACGAGAACGCGGGGCCGCGGGCGACGGCGACGCGCACGGGCCGCGCCGCCGGCAGCGGCCGGTCGGGGGGCGGGGCGGGGCTCCAGCGCTCGCCGGCGAGCTCGGGCGCCGCGCGCGCCAGCGCGAGCAGGCCGGGCAGGTCGCAGTGCTCGGCGACGGCGTGGCCGAGGCGCCCGATGGCGGCGCGGGCGCGCTCCTCGCGCTCGGCGACGGGGACGAGCCCGAGGTGGCGCTCGGGGGTCTCGACGTCGGCGTCGCGCGGCAGGGCGCCGAGCACGGGCACGCCGAGCGGCTCGAGCGCCTCGCGCAGCAGCGTCGCGTGCCACGGGCTGCCGACGCGGTTGAGGATCACGCCGGCGACGTCGACCTCGGGGTCGAACGTCGCGTAGCCGTGGACGATGGCCGCGACCGAGCGCGCCATCGCAGCGGCGTCGACGACGAGCACGACGGGCGCGCGCAGGAGCTTGGCCACGTGGGCGGTGCTGGCCAGCTCGCCGCGGCCGCTGGCGCCGTCGTAGAGGCCCATCACGCCCTCGACGACGGCGACCTCGGCGCCCTGCGCCCCGTGGCGGAACAGCGGCGCGATCAGCTCGGGGCCGGACAGGAAGGCGTCGAGGTTGCGCCCGGGTCGCCCGCAGGCGAGCGCGTGGTAGCTGGGATCGATGAAGTCGGGCCCGACCTTGGCGCCGGTGACGCGCACGCCGCGGGCGCGCAGCGCGGCCATCAGGCCGGTGGCGACGGTCGTCTTGCCCGCGCCCGAGCTCGTGCCCGCGATGACCAGCCGCGGGATCACCCGACGGCCTCCAGCGCGGGCAGGGCCGACCACGGCTCGCGCGCGATCGGCGCGAGCGCGACGGCGCGCTCGGTCAGGCGGGACGGGCCGCGGACGGGGATCGCCGGCCCGGCGACGACGAGCGGGACGGGCCCGGGGTCGTGGCGGCCGGTGCGCGGGCATGTCCCGTGGTCGGAGGTGACGGCGACGATCGCCTCCATCTCGCGCGCGGCCGCCACCAGCGGGGCGACGACCTCGGCGTCGGCGCGCTCGAGCGCCGCGCGCTTGGCCGCCGCGTCGCGACGGTGCGCGGCCTCGTCGAGGGCGCCGACGTGGACGACGACGTCGCCGCCCTCGCGCAGCGCCTGCACGGCGGCGCCGGCCTTGGCGGGCAGGTCGCTGTCGACGTCGCCGGTCGCGCCCGCCGGGACGATCGCCGTGGCGCCGAGCAGGCGCGCGATGCCGGCCGCCGCCCCGGGGCCGCAGACGACGGTGGTGCGCTCGTCGAGCACCTGCTCGAGGTGCGCGCCGTCGGGCCAGACGTGGACGTCGAGCCCGCCGACGCGGCGCAGCGAAGGGCGCCGCCGGCCGATGACCACGACGCGGTGACCGCGGATCCCGGCGACGCGCAGCCCCGGCGTGCGCAGGCCGAGCAGCGGTCGGCGCACGCTGACGGCATCGGCGGAGGCGCGCGAGCCGTCGGCGTTGCGCAGGTCCATCCGCCAGGCGCCGAGGCCCGCGGGCACGTCGACCCCGGCCGCCGCCGCCTCGATCGGCCCGCGCCCGATGGGCGCCGAGGGCGGCGCGCCGAGCAGGGTGGGCAGGCCGGTCTCGCTGCCCGGCGGCAGGCCGGGCGGCGTCGGGCGCAGGCGCGCGACCGTGCCCTCGCGGCACAGCGCGTCGAGCGCGGGCGTTCGCGCGGTCTCGAGCGTCGAGGGCCGCGGGCCGGGCGGCTCGGGCGCGCCGTCGAGGACGACCAGCAGCCGCCTCACCACTCGATCCCCTGCTGGGCGCGGATGCCCTGGTCGAGCGGGTGCTTGACCTTGACGACCTCGCTGACGAGGTCGGCGGCGTCGATCAGCGCCTGCGGCGCGTCGCGCCCGGTGACGACGACGTGCTGGAAGCCGGGCCGGTCGCGCAGCGTGCTGACGACGTCGTCCTCGTCGATCCAGCCGAAGCTGATCGGATAGGTGATCTCGTCGAGCAGGACGAACTCGTAGCGCTCCTGCGCGATGCGCTCCTTGACGCCCTCCCAGCCCGCCCGGGCAAGCTCGGCGGACTCGTCGAGGTCGCGCGAGATCCACGTCCAGCCGTCGCCCATCTTCTCCCAGTCGATGCCGCCGAGCTCGCCCGCGGCGGCGGCCTCGCCGACCTTCCACTTGCCGCCCTTGACGAACTGGAAGACGCCGCATCGGTAGCCGCGCGCCCACGAGCGCATGAGCATCCCGAAGGCGCTCGTCGACTTGCCCTTGCCGTGGCCGGTGAGGACGATGAGCAGCGGCCGGTCGCGCGGCTTGCGGCGCTTGGGCTCGGCCGAGCCCGCGTCGCCGACCTCGTGGGGGACGTCGACGTCGGGGCCGGTGTGGCGGTTGGTGTGCTGCTCGGTCATGCGGCCCTCCGGTCCTGGGTGGGTGCGAGCGAGGCGAGCGGGAGCAGCCGGGCGCCGGCCGCGCGCGCGACGGCGCCGGCCAGGCCGAGGCGGATCGCGCCCTGCTCGGCGTCGAAGACGGCGACGCCGTCGGCCGTCCGGCCGAGGGCGGCGGCGCTGCGCTCGGCGGCGGCGCGCCCGCCGGGGCCGCCGCTCGCGCGCCCGTCGGTGACCACGAGCGCGAGCGCCCGGCGGTCGGGGTCGCGGCGGCGCTCGGCGGCGATCAGCGCGCCGGCGCGATCCAGTCCGGCGGCGAGCGGCGTGCCGCCGCCCGTGGCGATCCGGGCGCAGCGCGGCGGCCGCCTGGTCGGTGCTCGACGTCGGCGGCAGGACGAGCTCCGCGGCGTCGCGGCGGAAGGTGATGAGTGCGACGCGGTCGCGACGCTGGTAGGCGTCGAGCAGCAGCCCGAGGACGGCCCCCTTGACAGCGGCCATCCGCCGCCGGGCGCCCATCGATCCACTCGCGTCGACGCAGAAGACGACCAGGTTGCCTTCGCGCCCCGCGCGCACGTGCTCGCGCAGGTCGGACACCGTGAGACCCGCCGGCCCACCGCGGCGCAGCGCCGCCGCCCGCAGCGTCGCCGCGGGCGCCAGGTCGCGCACCGGACCGCGCGGCTCGCGGCTGTCGACGGGCTGGCCCTCGCGGCCGGCGGCGCGGCTGCGCCGCCCGCTCGCGCCCTGCCCGCGCCCGGCGAGCGCGAGCAGCGGGGCGGCCCCCGGCGTGCCCGGCGCCTCGGTGCGCTCGGGGGCGGGGCCCGAGCCGTTGACCGGCGCGCCGCCTCCGCCGCCGCCGCCCTCCGGCGATGGCTCGTCGTCCGGGTCGTGGCCCGGCGCCTCGGGCGCCTCGGGCGCCTCGGGCGGCTCGGGCGCGCTGTCGGCCAGCGCCTGATCGAGCTCGTCGTCGTCGAGCCCCGGCGCCTCGAACGGCCCGCGCCGGCGGCGGTGGGCGAGCGCGAGCGCCGCCGCCCGCCGGACGTGCTCGGCGCCGACCTCGCCGGCGCCGTCGAGCGCGGCGAGCGCGGTGGCGGTGCGCGCGCAGACGATGTCGGCGCGCAGCCCGTCGACGCCCAGGCGCGCGCACGTGCCGGAGATGAGCAGCAGCGTGCGGTCGTCGAGGCGCACGCGCGGCAGGCGCTCGCGGGCGGCGCGCACGCGGTCGGCCAGCGCCGCGCTCGTCGGCGGCGAAGCGCGCGGCGAAGGCGGTCGGGTCGGCGTCGTGGGCCAGGCGCCGGCGCACCACCTCGGTTCGCTGCTCCGGGTCCTCGCTGCCGACGACCGACACGCTCAGCCCGAAGCGGTCCAGCAGCTGCGGGCGCAGGTCGCCCTCCTCGGGGTTCATCGTCCCGACGAGCACGAAGCGCGCCGGGTGCGAGACGCTCAGCCCCTCGCGCTCGACGTGGACGCGGCCCATCGCCGCCGCGTCGAGGAGCACGTCGACGAGGTGGTCGGGCAGCAGATTGACCTCGTCGACGTAGAGGATCCCGCGGTGCGCGGCGGCGAGCAGCCCGGGCTCGAACGCCTTCGCGCCCTCGGCCAGCGCGCGGTCGAGGTCGAGCGTGCCGAGCAGGCGATCGGCCGTCGCGCCGATCGGCAGCTCGACGAGCGCGACCGGCGCGCTCGACGATCTCGGCGCCCGCGCGGCGGCGGCCCGTCCGGGCTGTCCTCGCCGAGGTCGGGGTCGGTCGCGTAGCGCGAGCCGGCGACGACACGCACCGGCGGCAGCAGCGGCGCGAGCCCGCGCACCGCCGTCGACTTCGCCGTGCCCCGCTCGCCGCGCACGAGCACGCCGCCGATGCGCGGGTCGACGGCGCAGGCGAGCAGCGCCTCGCTTGAGGTCGTCGGCGCCGACGAGCGCGCTGAACGGGAACGCGCGTCACGCGGTCGCCTCCTCGAGCTCACCCTCGACCTCGAGGTAGGCCTCGCGCAGGCCGTCGAGCGTGCTCGGCTGCGGCTCGGCCCACAGGCCGCGGTCGGCCGCCTCGAGCAGGCGCTCGGCGATCGCGCGCAGCGCCCACGGGTTCGAGCGGCGCATGAAGTCGCGCACCGCGCCGTCGAGCACGTAGCGCTCGGACAGCGACTCGTACATCCAGTCCTCGACGACGCCCGTCGTCGCGTCGTAGCCGAACAGGTAGTCGACGGTCGCCGACAGCTCGAAGGCGCCCTTGTAGCCGTGGCGGATCATCGAGGCGATCCAGCGCGGGTTGGCCACGCGGGCGCGGAACACGCGCCGCGACTCCTCGGCCAGCGAGCGCGCGTGGACGCGCTGCGGGTCGGCCGAGTCGCCGATCATGGCGCGCGGCGCGCGCCCGGTGAGGTGGCGCGCGTAGGCGACCATCCCGCCGTGCTCGGCGTAGAAGTCGCTCGAGTCGAGCAGGTCGTGCTCGCGCGTGTCGACGTTCTTCACGGCGACGTCGATGCGCGCGAACTGCTCGCGCATCGCCGCGCGCGCCTCCACGCCGTCCAGCCCGCGGCCGTAGGCGTGGCCGCCCCATGCCTCGTAGACGGCGCCGAGGTCGGCATCGTCGCGCCAGTTGCGCACGTCGACGAGCTGCAGCAGGCCGGTGCCGTAGCTGCCCGGCGGCGTCCCGAAGACGCGCGTCGTCGCGCGCCGCCACGCCGCCTCCTCGGAGCCGAGCTCGGCCACGAGGCGGTCGCGGTCCTCGAGCGCGTGCTTGCGCACGAAGTTCATGCTCGACGGGCTCGTCGAGTGCGGCGACGGTCGTCACCGCGTCGTCGAGCAGCGTCACGAGCGCGGGGAAGGCGTCGCGGAAGAAGCCCGAGATGCGCATCGTCACGTCGATCCGCGGGCGGCCGAGCTCCTCGATCGGCACGACCTCAAGCGCGGTGACGCGGCGCGTCTCGCGGTGCCACACCGGGCGCACGCCGAGCAGCGCCAGCACCTCGCCGGCATCGTCGCCGTGCGTGCGCATCGCCGCCGTGCCCCACACGACGATGCCGACGGTCTCGGGCAGCCGCCCGTCCTCGGCGAGGTGGCGCTCGAGCAGGGCGTCGGCGAGCCGCGCGCCGGTGTCGTAGGCGAGATCGCTGGGCACCGCCTTGGGGTCGACGGCGTAGAAGTTGCGCCCGGTCGGCAGCACGTCGATGCGCCCGCGCGTCGGCGAGCCGGACGGCCCGGCGGGAACGTGATGGCCGCGCAGGCCGCCGAGCAGGTGGTCGACCTCCTCGGTCGTCGCGCGCAGGCGCGGGAGCACCTCCTCGGCGGCGAAGCGCAACGAGCGCGTGACGCCTTCGTCGACGGAGCCGAGCACGTCGCGGCAGGTGCGCTCCGCCGCCGGCGCGTCCCAGCCGGTCGCCTCGAAGGCGGCGAGCAGCGCGCGCTGGACGTCCTCGAGGCGGTCGACGAGGTCGCCGTTCGTGCGCGCGGGGCCGGGGAAGCGCGCCACCAGCGCCCCGGGCGCAGCGCCCGCCGCGGTGGCCCCGGCGTCCGCCACGAGCGCGGGCTCGTCGAGCCCGAAGGCCGCGCCGATCGCGCGCCGCAGCCCGGGGACCTCGTCGCCGCGGCCGAGGCGCAGGATCGCCGCGACCAGGCCGCGCAGCTGCTCGTCCTCGGGCAGCGCGGCCGAGGATGTGCAGCCCGTCGCGCACCTGCAGGTCCTTGATCTCGCACAGGTAGCCGTCGACGTGCTCGATGAGCCGGCCGAACTCGTCGAGCGCCGGCTGCTCGGAGCCCTCGAGGCCGAGGTCGTTGTGCAGCTCGGCGTCGTGCAGGACGCTCCAGATGCGCCCGGCGAGCGCGGGCAGCTTGGGCGGGTCGAGCGCCTCGCAGCGCGCGTACTCGTCGAGCAGCGCCTCGAGCTGGGCGAGCTCGTCGTAGGTCTCGGCGCGCATCATCGGCGGCACGAGGTGGTCGACGACGACCGCGTGGGCGCGGCGCTTGGCCTGGACGCCCTCGCCGGGGTCGTTGACGACGAAGGGGTAGAAGAGCGGCACGTCGCCGAGCGCGGCGTCGGGCGCGCTCTCCGGGCCGAGGCCGAGGCCCTTGCCGGGCAGCCACTCGAGCGTGCCGTGCTTGCCGAGGTGGACGATCGCGTCGGCGCCGAAGACCTCGTCGAGCCAGCGGTAGGCGGCGAGGTAGTGGTGGGCGGGCGCGAGCTCGGGGTCGTGGTAGATGGCGACCGGGTTCTCGCCGTAGCCGCGCGGCGGCTGGATGGCCACGAACACGTTGCCGAGCTCGATCCCGGCGACGACGAGCTCGTCCTCGTCGAGGTACCACTCGCCGGGCGCGGCGCCCCACGTGCTCGTGACGGCGTCGCGCAGCTCGGCGGGCAGCGAGGAGAACCAGCGCTCGTAGTCGGCGACCGGCAGCCGCGCGCCGGCCGAGGCGAGCTGGTCGTCGGTCAGGAACTCGTGGTCGTGGCCGCCGGAGGCGATCAGCGCGTGGATCAGCGCGTCGCCGTCGGCGAAGTCGTGGTCGACGCGGACTCCGCGACCGCGCGAGCGCGTCGAGCAGCACCATCGCGCTCGCCGGCGTGTCGAGGCCGACGGCGTTGCCGACGCGCGCGTGCTTGGTCGGGAAGCTCGACAGGACGATGGCGACGCGCAGGTCCTGCGGCGGCGTGCGGCGCAGCCGCGCGTGGCGGACGGCGAGCCGCGCCAGGCGCGCGCAGCGCTCGAGGTCGGGGCGGTAGTGCAGCACGGGCGCGCCGACCGGCGAGGCCTCCTCGAGCGGCTCCTTGAAGGACACCGGCACGCCGACGATGCGCCCATCGAACTCGGGGATCGCGACCTGCATGGCGGCGTCGAGCGGGCTCAGGCCGGCGGCGCTCTCGGCCCAGCGCTCGCGCGAGGAGGTCACGCACAGCGCCTGGATCACCGGCACGTCCAGGCGCTCGAGCGCCTCGGCGCGCCAGTGCTCGGCGTCGCCGGCGTTCGCGCCGCCCGAGGCGAGCACCGTGGTCACGAGCGCGTCGACGCGGCCGTCGAGCAGCTCGAGGGCGGCGACGCGGCCGTCGGCGCCGGGGCGCAGCGAGTAGGCCCACGCGCACAGGACGTTCGCGCCCGCCGCCTCGATCGCCGCGGCGAGCGCGTCGACGAAGGCGGTGTTCCCGGTGACGCGGTGCGAGCGGTAGAAGACGAGGCCGACGGTAGGTCGCGCCGGGTCGTGGGCGGCGAGCACGTCCTCGAGCCCGGCGTCGCCGGCGCCCGGCACGTACAGGCCGAGGTCGGCGAGCTCGCGCGGCTCCTCGAAGCCGTGGCCCTCGAGCAGCAGCGTGTCGGCCAGGAAGCGCAGCAGATTGGCGGTGTTCTCGACGCCGCCATGGCGCAGGTACTCGAAGGCCTGGGCGACGACCGCGGTCGGCGCGCTCGACAGCTCGGCCAGCTCGGCGTCGGGCTCGGCCTCGCCGCCGAGCAGGACGAGCGGCACCTCGGCGGCCGCGCAGCGCCGGCGCAGCGCGTCGACGCCGGCCGGCCAGGCACGGCGCCCGCCGAGCAGCCGCGCGACGACGACGCGGGCGCCGTCGAGCAGGTCGTCGAGGAACGCCTCGTGGTCGTCGGCGCCGGCGGGGTTGGCGCAGCGCACCGGGCCGAAGCCGGGCGGCAGCTCGCCGACGGCGTGGGCGGCGGCGAGGATGTCGGTGTCGGCGGTGGTCAGGAGGACGAGCACAGGGCCCCTCCGAGGGCGAGAACGGGGAGGTCGGCGGGTGCGCCGCGCTCGATCAGAGCGAGCAGCGCGCCGGTGTCGGCGTGCTCCTCGACCAGGTCGCCGAGGCGGTCGAGGTGGCGCTCGCGGACGGCGGCGAAGGGCGCGTCGCCCGGGCGCCAGTCGCGGCCGGTGCGCCCCGCCACCCAGGCCAGCAGCGAGCGGCGCACCGCGTCTCCCTCGAGCAGGCCGTGCCAGGACGTGCCGAGCACGGCGCCGTCCGCGCAGCCCTCGCCGTCGGCGCTGCCGTCGTCGATGAGCGGCGCGCCGCCGCGGCGGTGCGGCCGGCCGTGACGGATCTCGTAGCCCGTGGCGGGCACGCCGTCGTAGCGGCCGCTGGCGTGGCGCAGCGTCTTCTCGGCGCCGAAGACGGTGTCCACGGGCAGCAGGCCGAGCCCGTCGACGGTCCCGCGCCGGCTCTCGACGTCGTCCTCGATGCGCGCGCCGAGCATCTGGTAGCCACCGCACACGCCGAGGATCGGGCGCCCCGCGGCGGCACGGCGGGCGAGCGCGGCGGCCAGGCCCGAGGCGCGCAGCCGGTCGAGGTCCTCGACCGTGGCCTTCGTCCCGGGGACGAGCACGAGGTCGGCGCGGTCGACGTCGGTGGCCGAGCGCGTGAAGCGCACGCTCACCCCGGGCTCGGCGGCGAGCGCGTCGACGTCGGTGAAGTTGCTCATCCAGCGCAGCCGCAGCACCGCGACCTCGAGCGTGTCGCCGCCGTTCGCGGCGGCCGCGGGCTCGGGTCGCGGCGCCTCGAGCGCGAGCGAGTCCTCGACGTCGAGCCACAGCCCGTCCTGCCACGGGAGCACGCCGAGCGCCGGGCGGCCGGTCAGCGCCTGCAGCTGCTCGAGACCAGGGGCGAGGATCGAGGCGTCGCCGCGGAACTTGTTGATGAGGAAGCCGCCGATCAGCGCCTGGTCGGCGGGCTCGAGCAGGGCCAGCGTGCCCACGAGCGAGGCGAAGACGCCGCCGCGGTCGATGTCGCCGACGACGATCACGGGCAGGCCCGCCGCCCGCGCCAGGCCCATGTTGGCCAGGTCGCCGGCGCGCAGGTTGATCTCGGCCGGGCTGCCCGCGCCCTCGCAGATCACGACGTCATAGCGCGAGCGGAGGTCCTCCAGCGCCTCGAGGACGGGCGCGCGGAGCGCGTGCTTGAGCTCCTGGTAGGAGCGCGCGTCGGCGTCGGCGAACGGGCGGCCCATGAGCAGGACCTGGCTGTGCGACGCGCCCGACGGCTTGATCAGCACCGGGTTCATGGCCGCCTCGGGCTCGGCTCCGGCGGCCGCCGCCTGCATCGCCTGGGCGCGCCCGATCTCCGCGCCGCCGGGCGTGACTGCCGAGTTCAGCGCCATGTTCTGGGCCTTGAACGGGGCGACGCGCACGCCGCGGCGGGCGAGCCAGCGGCAGATGCCGGCGGTGACGAGCGACTTGCCCGAGTCGGACTGGGTGCCGGCGACGAGCAGCGCGCCGGTCATCGCGCCACCATCTCCCGCACGGCGGCCGCGGCGAGCGCGCAGGCGCCGCCAACGGCGAGCGACAGGCGCACCGCGCGCTCGACGTCGGCGGGCGCCGGGGGCGCCCCGTCACCGAGCCGCGGGCGCTCCTCGACGCGGCCCGGGTAGACGTTGCGCCCGCCGAGGCGGAGCCCGAGCGCGCCGGCGAAGGCGGCCTCGGCACGGCCCGCGTTCGGGCTCGGGTGGGCGGCGCCGTCGCGGCGCCACGTCCGCGCGGCGGTCCCTGGAGAGCCCCCGACGAGCGGAGCGAGCACCACGGCGCCCGCGGCGGTCAGCCGGGCGGCGGGCCAGTTGAGTCCGTCGTCGAGGCGCGCCGCGGCCCAGCCGAAGCGCTCGTGGCGCTCCGTCCGATGGCCGACCATCGCGTCCAGCGTGTTGGCCGCACGGTGGGCGAGCACGCCCGCCGGCCCGCCGACGGCAGCCCACATGAGTGGCGCGACGACGGCGTCGACCGTGTTCTCGGCGACCGACTCGACGGCCGCCCGGCACAGCTCGGGGCCATCGAGACGCGATGGGTCACGCCCGACGAGCGCGGTCACCGCGCCGCGCGCGGCCGGCAGATCGCCGGCCTCGACGTGTGCGGCGACGCGGCGCGCCTCGCGCGCGAGCGAGCGGCCGCCGAGGGCCACCCACAGCGCGGCGGCGAGCGCGGCGGCGCGGTCGCTGCCGATGCGCCCGAGCAGCGCGGCGGCTCCGACGAGAACGGCGGCGTAGATGGCGCCGGCGGCGCGCGTGGGGCGGTGCATGCGGCGCTCGAGCGCCGCGGCCAGCGCCCCGAAGCCCGCCACCGGATGGCGGCGGCCCGGATCGCCGAAGGCGAGGTCGGCGGCGTAGCCGCCGAGGACGGCCGCGGCGCTCATGCCGCCACCGCCGCGCGCGTGGCGACCGCGGCGGCCGGAGCGTTGCAACGCGTGAGCGTCCAGCGCCCGTCGTGGGCGTGCAGCTCGGTCACTCGCAGGGGCGCGGCGTCGATCCGCCAGAAGGCCTGTGCCGGCGCGCCGAGGGCGTGCACGACCGCGGCCTTGACCACGCCGCCGTGCGTGACGGCGAGGGCGCGCCCGTCGCGCGTCGCCTGCTCGTCGAGCCAGGCGCCGATGCGCGCCAGGAAGCGCGCGAGCGACTCGCCGCCGTGGGGCGCGGCGGCCGGATCGGTCATCCACGCCTCGGCGGCGCGGGGATCCTCCTCCCAGATCTCGGCGAGCGTGCGCCCGCGCCAGCAGCCGAAGTCGCACTCGTCGATCGCGGGCACGGGGCGGGCGTCGAGCCCCGCGGCGCGCGCCGTCTCGGCCGCGCGCAGCGCCGGGCTGCACAGCGCCTCGCCCGCGCCGAGCCGGCCCGCGAGCGCGAGCGCGGCCGCCCGTCCGCGCTCGTCCAGCGGCTCGTCGACCGGGAAGGCGGCGCGCCGCACTGCCGACGTGCTCGCGTGCCGCATGAGCACCAGGACCCGCATCGCGGTCAGCTCGTCGCCGCGCGATTCAGCGCGATCCACCGACCCCCGCGACGCGGCGCGACGGCAGCGCGGCGCGGATGCTGCCGCGGACCATCACCCGCTCGGCGAGCACCGCGAAGACGAGCCCGATCGTCGTCCAGAGCACGGCCTGCATGCCGATCGTCGCCTCGCGGAAGCGCCACAGCGTCGTCGCCGGGAAGTCGGCCGGGATCTCGTGGATGCCGGGCAGCGCGAGCGCGACGGCGACGACCACGACGAGGTAGACGGCGACGGCGGCGAACGTCGCCTGCGGCGCAGAGCGCTCGCGCGACACGAGCCACCGGCGGATGCGGACGGCGGCGATGGCCGACAGCACCGAGACGGCGATCATCGTCACGAACAGGGCGGTCCGCCGCCCGATCGTCTCGGGGTCCCCGACCGCGGGCGGGTTCGCCGGGTACTTGAGGAACGGCACCAGGAACAGGACGAGGAACGCGGCCCCGGCCAGCCACAGCGCGGTCTTCCAGGGCGCGAGGCGGGCGACACGTCCGTAGACGAGCGCGAACACGAGCGCGAAGACGCCGCCCACGGCGAGCCCGTAGGTCAGCGCGGCGGTGAGGAGCCCGACGCTCTTCTGGATGTCACGGGAGACGAGCTCGGGCTCGGCCGGGGCGCCGGCCGGGATCTTGGACTCCTCGACGGCGATCGCCTGGTCGACGGCCGGCTCGCCGGCCAGCGAGGCGAAGCCCGCGGCCACGAGGCCGCCGCAGGCACCGGCGATCAGCCCGCAGATCAGCAGGTTGCGAAGCATGTCGGGCCGGCCCGCTAGTGGCAGGGGAAGCCGAGCAGGTGCCGCCCGTCATGCACCCACTCGTGGAGGGAGCTGCCGGGCACGACCGACGCCGCGCCCTCGTCCATCCCGACGAAGTAGAAGAGCAGCAGCATGGCGACGATGAACAGCGCCCAGGGCCAGCCGGCGCCGAGCGACACGGGGGGCGGATGGATCGCCTCGCCGGCGACCGACGGGCTCGTCACGGCCTGACTCATGTGGCCTCCTGGGATCTCGCGTCCCATTCGCGGAAGGCGACGGCCAAGTCTCCTGGCTCCCGGATCGTCGCTCGCCCCGCCTTCCGGCCCCTGAGGTCCGTGGCTCTGGAGGTCGCCTCCCCGGTCACAGTGGCGCGACCGCGCCGGTTTCCCACCGGCTTCCTCACGCCGCCGCCTGAACGGCGGGCAACCTACCACCGCCGCGCGACGGCTCCGAGTGGGCGGGCGGGCGTTCCCCGCAAATTGCGGAAAGGCCCGCCCGCCGAATGATCGATCTACGACGCGAGCGCCGCGAGGGCGTCCGCCTGACCGCGGCAGTCGTAGAAGGTCGTCGAGCTGCCGTCTGCCGACAGGCTCACGGGCGTGCACGTCTGCTCGACGGCGGCCATCACCGTCGAGCTGCCGGTGCGCCCGTCGCGCATGCCGCCGCCACTCTCGGCGACGACCCAGCTGATGCGCCCATCGCGGACCGCGTCGGCCAGCCAGCTCACGCTGACCTCGCTCTCGCGGCCCGAGAAGCCGCCGAGCGCGGCGACGTCGGCGCCCGAGGTGATGATCGAGCCGGCGGCGCCCGACTGGCTGGAGACGGCGATCGTGCCGCCGCCGTGCGAGCGCACGTAGCTCAGCGCCGAGGTCAGCGTGGCGCTGTCGCCGCCGAACATGCCGCCGCCGGCGCCGCCGCCCACCGGGCCGGCACCGGGCGCCGCGCCCTGGGCGCGGCCCGGCGGCGGGCCGCCCGGGAAGCCGCCCTGCGGCGGGCCGCCGGCGCGTGCCGTGAACCGCCCCGGCCCGCCGCCGCCCGGGCCGCCGTCGAGCCCGGCGCTCGCCGGGCCACCGGCCGGGAACGTCCCGCTCGTCGCGTGGCCGAGCGTCTGCACGGCCCACGTCGCCGGCGCGATCAGGAGCAGCGCGAGCACGCCGCCGAGCGCCGCCGTGCGGAGCTTCGGCGCGTCGAGCACGGCCAGCGCAACGGCGCCGGCGATGCCCGCGGCGACGAGCACCGGCGCCAGCCAGGTCAGCGTGCCCGGCGTGTTGTGCAGCACGAGCAGCTCGCTCACGACGCCGCCGGCGACGGCGAGCGGGCGCGAGGATGCGCGACAGCCGGTCGCCCGACAGCATCTGGCCGGCCGCGCCGCCGACGAGCGCGGCGGTGAACGGCGCGAGCAGCGAGACGTAGTACGGGTGGAAGATGCCGGCCGCGGCCGAGAAGGTGACGGCGCAGGCGAGGAAGGCGCCGCCGACGGCGATGATCCAGCCCGTACGGGGGTCCGAGCGCCGCAGGCGGCTCGCCACCACGATGCCGATCGCGCCGACGAGGGCGAAGCCGATCAGCCAGCCGGCCTGGCCGCCGAGGCTGGCCTCGACGAGGCGCAGCGGGCCGGTCGGGCCGCCGAACGTGCTGTTCGCGCCTCCGCCGCCCGGGCCGCCGCCGAGGGCCTGCGGGCCGCCGGCCTGGCCCTCGACGCGGCCCAGGCCGTTGTAGCCGAAGATCAGGCTGAGGATCGAGTTGTCGCTCGTGCCCGAGACCCACGGGCGGCTCGAGGCCGGCGTGAGCAGGACGAGCAGCGGCCACGCCGCGCCGACGGCGATCATCGCCGCGCCGCCCGCCAGGAGCTGGCGGATCGCCGTCTTCCAGCCGGCCGGGGCGGCCCACAGCCAGGCCAGCGCGAGGCCGGGGACGACGATCAGCGCGGCGGCCATCTTCGTCTCGAAGCCGAGGCCGACGGCCACGCCGGCGAGGACGATCCAGCGCGTGCGCCCGTCGTCGAAGGCGCGGACGATGCACCACAGCGCGGCGACGCAGCACAGCACGAGCAGCGCGTCGGGGTTGTTGTGGCGCGAGATCGCGACGGTGATCGGCGTCGTGGCCAGGACGAGCCCGGCGACGAAGCCGGCCGCGCGCCCGAAGCGGCGGCGCACGAGGTCGTAGACGAGCGCGACGGCGGCGACGCCCATCAGCGCCTGCGGGACGAGGATGCTCAGCGAGCTGAAGCCGAAGACCTTCGCGAACGCCGCCTGCACCCACAGGGCGAGCGGCGGCTTGTCGACGGTCATGACGCCCGCGGCGTCGAAGGAGCCGAAGATGAAGTCGTGCCAGCTCGTCGTCATCGAGCGCACGGCGGCGCTGTAGTACTCGTTGGCCCAGCCGTTGCGGCTGAGCGCCCACAAATTGAGCGCGGCGGCGAGCACCAGGAGCACGACGAGCTCGGGGCGCGGCGCACGCAGCGAGCGCACGAGTGGGCGCCGCTGCGAGGAGGCACGCGGCGCCGGCAGGCGGCCCGCGGCGACGCCGGCGTCGGCGGCGCTCATCGACAGCGGACGGGGAAGGCGGATGTGGTTCGGGATGCGCACGGGTTCGTTTCGGTGGCGGGTGGACGCGTCCCGGAGAAGGTCGGGGCGCTCGCTGGGAGCGCCCCGGACCGAAGCTGAGAATCGGCTGAGATCAGCGCTGCCGGATGCCGTGCGCCGCCGCGCGCGCGGTCACGCCCTGATCGTCATGCGCGCCACGCGGTCACCGTCCACGCGGAACGTGAAGTGCGACTGGCCGTTGAAGCCGTCGCCGCCGACCTGCGCCGTGATCGTGGTGTCGTCGCCCTCGACCCGGACGTCGAGCACGGCCAGCTGGACCCGCACGCCGATGAACTCGCGCTCGCTCCAGCCGCGGATCGCGTCGGGGCCGGCGAACTCGCGCCCCCAGTCGTCGACCACGCCGTCCGGCGTGAACGCCGCGACGAAGGCGTCCTGGTCGCCGGCGCCGGCGGCGTCGAGGATCGCGCTGACCGGGCGGGGGAGAGCGTCGGGCATGGAGCACATCTTCGCCGCTGGGGCTCACGAGCGCGGCGCCGCGGCGGACCGCCCCCCTCGGGGTCGAGCGAGTCCTCGCTTGCGGCGGGGTGAACCGCCGGGGTAGGGTCGGCGGAGTCCACGTGGGGGGCCACCGTGACCGGTCGGATCTTGCTGATCATCGGAGTGCTCGTCCTGGGGCTCTGCGCCCCGGCCGCGCACGCGGCAGGCCGCCGTTCGGCCTTGGTGTCGCGGCAGGCGACGTGACGGCGCGTCGTCGGCAATCCTGGTCGCGCTGCGCGACCTCAACGGCAACCCGGTCCGCGAGCGCCCGGGTGGGCCTCCATGCCGGCGGCTGACGATCCCCGCCCGGTAGCCGGACGGGGACAGCCCGGCGCGCCGGCCGAACTCCCGGGCGCCGGAGGCGCGCCCGGCGGCGGGTGGTCGGCGACGGTGCTCTTCGCGGGGCGGCGCATCGACGTCGACGCCGACGGGGTCGGGATCGGGCGCCTCGAGGACAACGACGTCGTCATCGCCAAGCACTCGGTCTCGCGGCGCCATGCGCGGATCACGCCGGTGCCGGGCGGCTACTGGATCACCGATCTGGGATCGCGCAACGGCACGCAGCTCAACGGCGAGCGCTTCCGCGGCGAGTCGCGCTGGTTGTCCAACGGCGACACCGTGCTCGTCGGCGGCGAGGCGATGCGCTTCGTCACGGGCGAGGAGACCCGCCACGGCACCGAGCTGCCGACCTTCCTCAGGACGCACCACATCGCCTTCCCGCAGGATCGGCTGACGATCGGGCGCGACCGCTCAAACGACGTCATCCTCGACGACCCGAACGTGTCGCGCTTCCACGCCGAGGTCGTCCGCCACGACGAGCGCGTCGAGCTGCACGACCTCGGATCGCGCAACGGCACGCGGGTCGACGCCGAGCCCACGCGCCACGCGGCGCTCACGGCGGGCTCGGAGATCGGGATCGGCCCGTACCGGCTCGTCTTCGACGGGCGCAGCTTCGTCGCCCGCGAGGAGCGCGGCGCGCTGCGGCTCGACGCCGAGCGCGTCGCGATGAGGGTGCGCGACAAGCAGATCCTCGCGCCGCTCACGCTCAGCATCGAGCCCGGCGAGCTCGTCGCCATCATCGGCGAGAGCGGCTCGGGCAAGTCGACGCTGATCAAGGCGCTGGCCGGCGTGACGACGCCCTCCGACGGCCAGGTGACGGTCAGCGGCGAGCCGGTCGCCGCGCGGCTGACCGACGTCGGCTACCTGCCCCAGGACGAGATCGTCCACGGCAAGCTCAGCGTCATCGAGGCGCTGACCTACGCCGCGCGCCTGCGGCTTCCGCACGACACGTCGAAGACCGAGATCGTCGAGTCGGTCGAGCGCGTGCTCGAGGAGCTCGGCCTCGAGGAGCACGGCGCCACGCGCGTCGAGTTGCTCTCGGGCGGGCAGCGCAAGCGCGTCGGGCTGGCCGTCGAGCTGCTCGGGCGCCCGAGCCTGCTGTTCCTCGACGAGCCGACGACCGGCCTCGATCCCGGCCTCGAGACGCGCATGATGTCGCTGCTCGCCGAGCTCGCGGACCGCGGTCGCGCCGTCGTCGTCGTCACGCACGCGACGAAGAACCTCGGCGTCTGCTCGCGGCTCGTCGTCATGGGACGCGGCGGCGAGCTGTGCTTCAAGGGCACGCCGGACGACGCCCTGGCGTTCTTCGGAGCCGAGAGCTACGACGACATCTACGCCGCGCTGGAGAGCCGGCCGACGACCGAGTGGCGGCGCCTCTTCGAGGAGGGCGAGCGCGCCGTGCTGCCCGCCGAGCCGGCCGAGGACGAGGCCGAGCGCCGCCGCGGGCGGGGCCGGCGCCGGCGGCGCGGCCGGATCGTCCAGCAGGCGCGCGTCCTCACCGGCCGCTACGTGCGGCTGTTCATGCGCGACCGGCGCAACGTCATGATCCTCATCGGGCAGGTCCCGATCCTCGCGCTGGCCATCGTCGGCCTGTTCGGGGACCCGGTGTTCGCGAGCGGCAGTGAGGCCGGCGACGTGGTCACGCTGCTGTTCCTGATCGTCACCCTCGCCATCTGGGTGGGCACGATCGACGCGGCGCGCGAGGTGATCAAGGAGAAGAGCGTCTACGTCCGCGAGGAGGCGGTGGGCGTGCGGATGGGCGCCTACCTGTTCTCGAAGGTCGCCGTGCTGTTCGCGCTCGCCGCCCTGCAGACCGTGCTTCTGGCCGGTGTCGTGTTCGCCTTCCAGCCGCTGCACGCCGATCCGTCCACGTACGCGACGGTCATCGGGCTGCTCGTCCTCACCGCGTTCGCCGCGGTCGCGATGGGCCTGCTCATGTCTTCCGCCGTCCGCACGCAGGACCAGGCCACGAGCTTCATCCCGCTCGTGCTCATCCCGCAGCTCTTCTTCGGCGGCTCGATCGTGCCCGTGGCGACGATGAGCGCGCCGCTCGAGGCGCTGTCGAAGATCATCGTCGCCCAGTGGTCCTACGCCGGGCTCGGCTCGGCCGTCGACCTCAACGCGAAGATCGCCGCCGACAAGGCCTACGCCCGCGTCAGCCGCTTCGGTGACGAGTACTTCGCCGCCGACACCGGGACGATCGCGCTGATCCTCGTGGGCTTCGTCGTCGTCACGCTCGTCCTCGTCGCGCTCGCCCTGCGCCGCCAGGCCGGGCGCTGACCCGCGCGCCGCCGCTCAGAGGTTGATCCGGCTCACGTCGTCGGAGCCGGTGTTGACGACCCAGACCGAGTTCGCGCCGACCGCGATCGCCGACGGCGACTCGCCCACCTTGATGGGGTCGCCGACCGGCTTCGCGGTCTCGGGATCGATCCGCGTGACCGTGTTGTCGTCGGCGTTGGCGACCCACACGTGGTCCAGGCCGACCGCGACCGCGGCCGGCCCGTCACCGACCTCGATCGGCCCGCCCTCGACCTTGCCCGTGCGGGCGTCGATCCGCGTCACCGTGTCGGCGTCGCGGTTGGTGACCCACACCGAGCCGGCGCCGACGTCGACGCCCGACGGGTTGGCGCCCACGGGGATCGGCTCGCCGATGCGGCGCGCCGTCGTGTCGTCGATGCGGGTGACGGACTTGCTGCCCTCGTTGACGACCCACGCCGCGCCCTCGGCGACGGCGACCTCGACGGGCGCCGCGCCGACCTTGATCGGGCCCTTCGAGACGCGCACGGTCTCGGCATCGAGGCGCGTGACGGTGCCGCGCAGTGAGTTGGGCAGCCAGACCGCGCCGGCGCCCACGGCGACGTCCTCGGGGTCGCTGGTCAGCGGGCGCGTCGCGCCGCGCTTCTCGCCGGTCTTCGGGTCGAGGCGGTCGAGGCCTTCCAACGCGTCGGCGACCCACAGGCGGCCCTCGCCGACGGCGAGCGCGAGCGGGTTCTCGCCGGCCTCGACGGACGTGCCCTTCTGCGAGCCGGCGTCGATGCGCGTCAGCGTGCCGTCGTCGTAGTTGGCCACCCAGATGAGGTTGCCGGCCGCCGCGACGTCGCGCGGGCCGCTGCCCACCGGGATCGTGGCCGCGACCTGCGGCCCGTCCGACCCGCCCGACCCGCCGCCGGGCCCGAGCAGGACCACGGCCGCGACGACCGCCGCGGCGAGGGCGAGCCCGCCGGCGATCAGGCCGGCGCGCCGCGAGGGCCCGCGGCGGCGCTCGCGCGCCGGCGCCGCCGGCGCGGGCGGCTCGGAAGGCGGCGCGCCCGGCGCCGGCTCCTGCGCGGGCGCGGGGCCGCGCTCGACCGGCGGCGGCGGGGGAGGCGGCGGCGCGGGCTCGAGCGTTCCGCTCGCGGCGGTCTCGTCGAGCGCCGCCGGCCGGGCGGCGACGTTGCCGGGGATCGTCTCGCCCGGCGGCTGCAGGGCGGCGAGCGCCGCGCGCCCGAGCTCGCCGGCCGAGTCGTAGCGTGCGCCGGCGTCCTTGTCCATCGCCCGGCGGATGACCTCGTCGAAGGCGGCGGGCGCGTCGGCGTTGGCCTCGCGGACCGACGGCGGCGGCTCGTACATGTGGGCCCAGAGCTTGGCCGCCTCGCTGTCCTTCGCGTAGGGCGCCTGGCCGGTGACGGCGTGGTAGAGGACGCAGCCGAGCGCGTAGACGTCGGCGCGCTCGTTGACCTGCTCGCCGCGGATCTGCTCCGGCGCCACGTAGTCGACCGTGCCGACGAAGTGGCCGGTCTGGGTCAGGCCGGGGGCCGAGGTCGTGTGCTTGGAGAGGCCGAAGTCCGTGAGGAACACGTGGTCGCTGCCGCTGCGGTCCTCGATGAGCACGTTGGCCGGCTTGACGTCGCGGTGCACGACGCCGCAGGCGTGGGCCGCGTCGAGCGCCTCGGCCACCTGGTTGACGATGTTCGCCGCGCGCTGCGGGCTCAGGACCCGCTCGTGATCGATCATCCGGCGCAGGTCGGTGCCGAGCACGTAGCGCATGGCGATGAACAGCACCCCGTCCACCTCGCCGGCGTGATGCACCGGGATCACGTTGGGGTGATCGATCGACGCGACGTACTTCAGCTCGCGGGCGAACCGCGCGCGAAAGCTGGGGTCGTGCCCGAGCTCGGGCGCGACGACCTTGAGCGCGACCGGCCGTTCCAGGCCGACATCGGTCGCGCGGTACACGACCCCCATGCCGCCACGACCGACGACCTCATCGATTCGGTAGCCCGCGAGTACAGACCCGATCGAGCGTTCGAGCACGCTGTTTCCCACCGTCGCCTCCAGGGCATTGGCGAGCATACGCCGGGACCGGGCTCGGTTGCCAGGGTCCCGGCGGACTGCCCGGGCGGTCAGGACGCGGAGCCGTGCTGGCCGGCGGCATGGGAGCGCATCGCGGCGGCCGACAGGCCGGCCAGCGCGCCGTGGCAGCGGTGCTCGCTCTTCCAGCCCACGTATGTGCTCCCCTTGCCCGGCTTGAGCTCGGCCAGCCAGTCCTTGAGCCAGTTACCGGTCACGGCGGGCCACGGCCCGGACGGGCCGATGGTGCCGCCCTTGACCATCGTGTCGAGGCCGACGAGCTGGCCCTGCTCGTTGACGAGCGGGCCGCCCGACATCGCGAGCTGCAGCGGCGCCTGGTGCAGGATCACCGACGGCAGCGGCGGGAGGTCGCTGTGGACCTCCGAGCTGACGCCGGTCGAGGCGACGGTGCCGTCGGTCTTGATCAGGCTCGCCTTCTTCTGGCCGGGCGGCTGCAGGTAGCCGAGCGCGCTGATCTTCTCGCCCGCGAGCACCTTGTCCGAGTTGCCGAAGGTGATCTGCGTGAGGTCGCTCGGGCGCGGGCGCAGCTCGACGACGGCGAAGTCCTTGCACTGCGCGCGGGCGACGGGACGACCGCGGACGGTCGTCTTGCCGTTGACCGTGACGCGGATCGAGCGGGCGCCCTCGAGATAGTGGTTGCTCGTGAGCACGAGGCCGCGCTTGGCGTCGTAGATCAGGCCGGTGCCGTGCGCGTGGCGGCCGTTGTCGGCCGGCTCGCGCGTCTCCCCGGGCGGGATGGCGATGATCGAGACCATCGACGGCTGGACCTTCTCGACGATCTCCTGGGCGGTCAGCGCCTCGTTGTCGCCGGAGCCGCCTCCCTTGTCGGAGCTCTTCGAGTCGTCGCCGCAGGCGGCGACGGCGAGGCTCGCGGCCAGCGCCGCGGCGACCGCGGCGGTGCGGCCGATCCCCGGCCGACGATCCATCCAACGTCCATGCAGCGCACGAAGCACGAAGACCCCCTCAGCAAGTCCGCCGCGACGCCGCGCGAGCGGCTCGTCGAGCCTAACAGCGGCGCCGGGGCGGGTGGGCTTTTCGACCGCGCTCACCGGTCGAGCAGGTGAGCGCGGACGCTGACGTCGAGGCCGTCGCCGGCCGGGCTCGCGCCCAGGCCGTCGACGGAGATGCGGTCGCTCGAGAACACGGGCACGCTCACGAGCGAGGCGAAGGGCAGGCCCTCGGGCTGCATCACGACCGCGCCGTCGCGGGCGATCAGGCGCACGCCGGCGCCGATCTTCTCGCCGAACGGGCTCGCGCTGCCGCCCAGCCGGATCTCCCCGTCGGGGGCCGGCAGAGGCTTCAGGTCGATGCCCGCGGGCATGACCGCCTTCAGGCGGGCGAGGTCCAGGCCGGCGCGCACGGAGATCGCGTCGCCGTCCTTGCGCACCGCGACGTCGCGGACGCGGACACCGGCGGGCGCCTGCACCTCGCCGATCCTGACGTCGAGCTGGGAGATCGCGCCGGCGCGGGACAGCAGCTCGTCGACCGGCGGCGCCGACGGCGAGTCGTCGGCACGCAGCTCGTCGGCGCGGATCTTCACGCGGTCGACCTTGCCGAGCAGCATCTTGATGGCGGGCGACGCGTGGACGTCGACCTTCAGGCCGGTCGACTGCTCGCCGAGATTCGCGCGGATGCGGCCTTCGGCGACCCGCGGCAGGAGGACCTGCGCGGCGGCGAGGGCGGCACAGAGGAGGCCGACGATCGCCACGAGGATCCAGGCGAGGCGGCGCGTGGTGACTGGCTTGGAAGGCTTCACGCCCAACAGAGGGCGCGGGAGCCTCCGTGATACCGCCCGCGCTCAGCTGCGAGGGGCCTCGTCGATGTCCTGCGGGGCGACGAGGCCGTGGTGGAAGGCGAGCTCGACGAGGCGCACGCGCTTGCGGTTCTGGGGCAGGTCCTCGACCTCGAGGCGCTGGAAGAGCGCGCGGACCTGCGTCTTGACCGCCTCGGTGGAGACGCACAGCTCTGCCGCGATCTGCTGGTTGGAGGCCGGCGTGGCGAACGCGCCGCCGTCCCGGAACGGACGGCACAGTGCGATCAGCACGCGCCGCTGGGCGTCGGAGATGAGCGGCGGCGCCTTGCCGGCCGCCACCGTCGCGTCCGTTGCCGTCATCGGCGCGCGGAACACCAGCGTGCTGTCGCCGCAGCGCAGGACGTCGGCGTTGACGAGCCGGCGGCGGCCGCGCAGCCGCTCGCCGTTGACGAACGTGCCGTTGCGCGACAGCCCGTCGTCGATGACCGCCCACTCCGCGCCGACGCGCTCGAGCTGGGCGTGGGCGCGCGACACCTGCCCGTCCCAGAACAGCGAGATGTCGCTCGCCGGGTCGCGCCCGACGGTGATCCGGTCGGTCGTCTCGTCGAGCGGCTGGATGCGCTGGCCGCCGCCGCCGTCGCGGTAGAGCAGGTACGGCGCGCCGCGCCGATCGGCGGCCAGGCGCTCCTGGAGCTCGGACGGTGTGGCGGTGTGGGCGCCGAAGGCGTGATCGGCCACGGCACGATTGTCGCCCCCGCGGCCGTCCGCCACAAGCGGAGGCTCGCGGGGGCGACCGCGGGGCGGGGGTCAGAGGGGGATGTTGCGCGCGCGCGGGGCGCCGTGGCGCCCGCCGAGGAACGACAGCGCCCACGTCAGGCGGCGGCGCGTCTCGTTGGGACGGATGACCTCGTCGATGTGGCCGGCGCGCGCCGCCGCGGCGGCGTCGAGGTGCTGCGTCGCGTACGCGGCGGCCAGGCGGCGGCGCTCCTGCGCGGGGTCGGCCGCGGCGTCGAGCTCGCGGCGGTGGACGATGCCGACGGCCTGCTCGGCGCCCATGATGCCGAGCTCGGCCTGCGTCCACGCCATCGTGAGGTCGGCGCCGATGTCCTTCGAGTTCATCGTGATGTACGCGCCGCCGTAGGCCTTGCGCAGCACGACGGTGAAGCGCGGGACCGTTGCCTCGGCGAAGGCGTGCAGGAGCTTGGCGCCGTGACGGATCACGCCGATCGCCTCCTGCCGGCTCCCGGGCAGGAAGCCCGGCGTGTCGACGAGCACGACGAGCGGGATCCCGTAGAGGTTGCACGTGCGCACGAAGCGCGCGCCCTTCTGCGAGGCGTCGGCGTCGATCACGCCGCCGAGCTCCTTGGGCTGGTTGGCGACGATCCCGACCGGTCGCCCGTCGATGCGGGCCAGCGCGGTGACGAGGTTGCGCGCCCAGCGCGGCGAGACCTCGAGCAGCGAGCCCGCGTCGACGATCCCGCGCGCGACGTCGCGGGCGTCGTAGGCCTTGCGCGGGTCGGCAGGCACGGTCGCCGCCGGGTGGGCGCCGTCGGGGTCGTCCGGAGTGGCCCGCGGGGGCTCGTCGCCGGCGTGCTGGGGCAGGTAGCCCAGCAGCTGGCGGATCAGGAAGACCGCGTCGATGTCGCCGTCGGCCACGAACTGGCAGACGCCGTTTCGCTCCTGGACGCGCGGACCGCCGAGGTCGCCGGCGGACACGTCCTCGCCCGTGACCTCGCGCACGACGGCCGGGCCGGTCAGGAACATCGCCGCGGCCTCGGTCATGACGACGAAGTCGGTGAGCGCCGGGGAGTAGCAGCCGCCGCCCGCCGACGTGCCGGTGACCACCGAGATCTGCGGGATCTCGCCGGACATCGCGACGCTCTCGTAGAAGATCCGCCCGTAGCCGTTGAGCGCGGCCAGGCCCTCCTGCATGCGCGCGCCGCCGGACTCGACGAAGCCGATGATCGGCACGCGCCAGCGGCGGGCGAGGCGCTGCACCGCGACGATCGTGTCGGCGTGGAACTCGCCGACCGAGCCGCCGGCGAAGCGGACGTCCTGGGCGTAGCAGAACACCGGGCGCCCGGCGATCCGCCCGGCGGCGCCGACGACGCCGTCGCCCGGCCGCGCCTTGCTGCCCATGCGCTCCGAGGCGACCTCGGTGCGCAGCGTCTCGAGCGAGCCGTCGTCGCACAGCAACGACAGGCGCTCGAGCGGGGTCGGGGCGGGCTCGCGCACGACGCGCGTCCCCGCCGCCGGCGGCGCCGGAGGCGCGGGCGCGCCGGCCTGCGGAGGGCGGCGGTGGATGCCCGTGTCGACGTGCCCGTCGTGGACCATCGACAGCTTCAGCATCGCCTCGCTCGGTGTGTGCCTCATCGCGCGGGGCCGAAGTCCATCGGCAGGATCGCGTCGGCCTCGAGGGCGGCGACGAAGCGCTCGATCTCCTCCTCGAAGCTGCGGCGCGCGAAGTCGTCCATCTCGCGCTGCAGGGCGGCCAGGCCGCGGTCGAGCTCGTGCTCGTAGCGCTCGACGGTGGCGGCGTCGGTCAGGACCTCGGTGACGCGCTCGCACTCGGGGCAGCGCAGCGTCATGTCCCACAGCCCGGGCACGCGCTCGGCGCCGGCGACGGGCTGGACGAGCGGCGAGCGGCAGTGGTCGCAGACGTGCAGGTCGATGGCGGGCCGGTGCGCAGGCGCCGCCGGGCGGATGTTGGACGGGCTGGAGCTCTCGGGCATGGTCTCCTCCTCGGTGCGGTCGGAACGCGGTCTGGCGGGCGGTCGGGTCAGAGCTCGTCGGCGGCCACGAGGCCGTCGCGGGCGAGCTCGGCGCGCAGGCGGTCCAGCGAGCGCGCGCGGGTCGGGCCGATGCTCCCGATCGGCATGTCGAGCGCGGCCGAGATCTCCTGGTAGCTCGGCTGCGGGTCGGCGACGAGCAGCCGCAGCAGCGCCTGGTCGCGCTCCGGGAGGCGGCCAAAGGCGCGCCACAGCGCGGCGTCGCGCTGCTCGTCCATCAGCTCGCCGGCCGGCTCGACCGTGTCGGCGGGCTCGTCGGCGAAGTCGTCGGCGGTCGGCAGGTCCCGCCGCGAGTGGCGCAGGATCCGCAGGCACTCGCGCCGCGCGGTCGTCGCCAGCCACGCGCCGAGGCGCTCGGCGTCGCGCAGGCCGCCGACGTGCTCGACGAGCGCCAGCCACGTCGCGCCGGCGACGTCGGCGCCGTCGGCGTCGCTGAGCCGGTGGGCGCGGACGACGGCCCACACGAGCCCGGCGAACTCGTCGACGAGCGCGTTCCACGCATGCTCGTCCCCGGCCGCGGCGGCGGTCGCCAGGCGGCCGACGGTGGCGGGATCGCGGCGGCCGGTGGCCTCGCGGTCGCTGTGCATGGTGATGGTCGGCATCGGGTCGGTCGGCTCCTCGGTTCGGACTGGTGGCCGGAGCGAGCGAGCGGGGACGCGCCCACCCGGCGCGGACGTATCAGGACGCCGGTTCGCGCCTCTGTCCGTCGATGAGGCATGGCCGAAGCCGCAGCGATGGACCCCGGTGCCCGGCGCCGGCCGGCGACCGTGAGCTGCTCGACGCGCTCCGTGGGGCGCTCGGCCGCGTCGATCCCACGCCCGCTCGTGTCCGCGACGCGGGTCGTCTGTCGTATGCGCTGCGCGATGTCGCGGCGCTGCCGGTGACGCGTGACGCTGCTCGTCCGCGTCGCGGCCGCGGCTGACGCGCGCCGCGCCGGTCGGGTTGATCTGGCTGTGTGCTCGACGTGCTCGGGGCATGGGTCGAGTGTCGGTCCGGCCCGGCCCCGCGGACATCCCCCCGAGGGGTGGAGCTCCCCCCGGGCGGGTGGCGCGCTCCACCCCCAGGGATGGGAACTCGCGTATCAGCGGCGTCGCTCGCGCCTCTTGGGATCACCGAGCGAATCGACGGCGCCCCGCCGTCGTGACCACAGAGGGAGCCGAATCGTGCGCAGGCGTGCCGTGATCGTCGCCAGGATCAAGCCGGGAGCCGGCGAGAAGGTGGCCGAGTTGTTCGCCGAGTCGGACGCCGGCGAGCTGCCGCGCCTCGCGGGCGTGCGCCACCGCAGCCTGTACGTCCTCGGCGACGTCTACGTCCACCTCGTCGAGACCGACGAGGACGTCGACGGCGCGATCGACGGCGTCCGCGACCACCCGCTGTTCCGCGAGATCAGCGCGCGGCTCGAGCCCTACATCGAGCCGCTCGATCCGGCGACGTGGCGCTCGCCCAAGGACGCGATGGCCGCCGAGCTCTACAGCTGGGACGCGGCATGAGCGGCTCGCGGATCGCCTTCCTGTTCCCCGGCCAGGGCTCTCAGCGGGTCGGGATGGGGGCCGAGCTTCTCGCCCGCCGCCCCGACCTCTTCCTGCGCCGCTTCGCCGCCGCGGAGGCGGCCGCCGGGCTGCCCCTGCGGCGCCTCGCGCTCGAGGGGCCGCAGGAGCAGCTGACCCGCACCGAGGTCGCCCAGCCCGCGCTCTTCGCGCTGTCGCTCGCGCTCGCCGACGAGGCGCTCGAGCGCGGCGAGCGCCCGGCCTTCGTCGCCGGCCACAGCCTCGGCGAGTACGTCGCCGCGACCGTCGCCGGCGCGCTGTCGTCCGAGGACGGCGTGCGCCTCGTCGCCGAGCGCGGTCGCCTGATGGCCGCCGTCCAGTCGGAGCGGGCGGGCGCGATGGGCGCCGTCGTCGGCCTCCCGCTCGCCCGCGTCCGCGACCTGTGCGACGAGATCGACGGCGTCGCCGTGGCCAACCTCAACGCGCCCGTCCAGGCCGTCGTCTCCGGCGACGAGCCCGCCGTCGCGGAGCTGCTCGACCGGGCCCGCCAGGCGGGCGCCCGCGCGCTGCGCCTCCCGGTCGGCGCCGCCTTCCACAGCCCGGCGATGACCCCCGTGCGCGACCGTCTCGACGCCCTGACGCGCACGATGACGTGGTCCGACGCAACGGTGCCGCTGGCCGCCAACGCCACCGGGCGCCTGACCCGCCGTGCCGAGGAGATCCGCCGCGCGCTCGTCGAGCAGGTCGCCGCCGAGGTGCGCTGGGTCGCCTGCGTGCGAGCGCTGCGAGCGGCCGGTGCCACCGGGTACCTGGAGCTCGGTTCGGGCGCCGTCCTGTCCGGCCTCGTCCGCGCGATCGACCGCGACGCGACCGTGCTCGCCCCGCCCGCCGCCCGCGCGCAGGCCTCGAGGGCCGCGTGATGATCCGCGCCACCCTGCGGCTCACCGTCCGCGCCGGGCGCGAGCACGACTTCGAGCAGGCCTGGGCGGAGATCGCCGCCGAGGTCCGCCGCGCGCCGGGCAACCTGCGCCAGGCGCTGCTGCGCGAGGGATCCGAGCCGGCGGTGTTCGTCATCACCAGCGACTGGGAGACCGCCGCCGCGTTCCGCGCCTTCGAGCGCAGCCCGGAGCAGGACGAGCTCACCGAGCCGCTGCGCGCCCTGCGCGACTCGTCCTCGATGGCCGTCGCACAGCTTGTTGCCCACCTCGAAGGAGAAACGACATGCCGGCACGAGTGATGGTCCACGCGCGCGTCGATCCGACGCACAGCGTGGCGTTCGAAGACGCGTTCGCGGCGGTGTCGCGACGCGTGCGCGGGACGCCCGGCCACGTGCGCGACGAGCTGCTGCGCTCGGACGACGAGCCGGGCGCCTACGTCCTGCTCAGCGAGTGGGAGAGCCGCGCCGCGTTCCTGGCCTGGGAGGACGCGCCCGTCCACCGCGAGGCGACCACGCCGATGCGCCCGTTCTGGACCGGCCGCGTCGAGCGCCTGATCTACGAGACGGCGGTGAAGCTGTCATGAGCGCGAACGGGACCGACCCGCTGGACTTCCGCGGCCGCCGCGTGCTCGTCACCGGCGGCACGCGCGGCATCGGGCGCGCGATCGCCACGGCGTTCGCCCAGCGCGGCGCCTCGGGCGTCGTCTGCCACCAGAACCCGTCGCCGGCCGCCGACTCGCTGCGCCGCGAGCTGGCCCGCCACGAGGGCGACTGGGACGTCGTGACCGCCGACGTGACCGACGAGGCGTCGGTCAACGAGCTGGTCGACGGCATGCGCGCACGTCTGGGCGCGATCAACGTGCTGGTCAACAACGCGGGCGTGGTGAGCCACCGCGGGCTCGACGACATGGAGCTGTCCGACTGGCGTGTCGTGCTCGACACCAACCTCACCGCGATGTACCTGACGAGCCGCGCCTGCGCCGGGACGATGCAGGCCGGCGACACGATCATCAACCTGACGTCCGCGGTCGCGATGGTCGGGATGCCGGGCCGGACCCATTACACCGCGTCGAAGGCCGGCGTCGTCGGGTTCACCCGCTCGCTGGCCAAGGAGCTCGGCACCCGCGGGATCCGCGCCAACGCGATCGCCCCGGGCATCATCGACACCGACCAGGCCGCGGGGCTGACGCCCGAGCAGCGTGAGCGCTACGGAAAGCTCGCCGCGCTCGGCCGCCTCGGCGAGCCCGACGACGTGGCCGCCGCGGCGCTGTTCCTGGCCGGCGACGGCGCGCGGTTCGTCTCCGGCGTGACGCTGAACGTGGACGGGGGCATCTGATGGCGCCCGTACGCGAGATCGAGAACCCGGCGATGGGCGCGCGCATCCGCTTCCGCCGGCTCGCCATCGACACCGAGGGCTCGCTGCTCGAGATGGACTTCTTCCTGCGCCCGGGCGGCGTGATCGCCACCGATCACCTGCATCCCGGGCAGGAGGAGCGCTTCGAGGTCATCTCGGGCGTGATGCACGGCCACGTCGCCGGCGAGGCGCACGTGGTCAGCGCGGGCGGGTCGAGCGTCGTCGCCGCCGGCGTGCCGCACGCGTGGTCCAACGCCGGCGACCGCGAGGCGCACCTCGTCGTGCAGTTCCGCCCGGCGCTCGAGACCGCGGAGATGTTCGACACGGTCTTCGCGCTCGCCCGCGAGGGCCGGACCGACCATCGCGGCGTCCCCGCGATGCCGCACCGACTGGCGATGCTCGCCGCCTTCCCGCGCGAGTTCCGCCCCGCGGGCATGCCGAGCGCCGTCCATCGCGTGCTCGTGACGGTGTTCGCGCCGCTCGGACGGCGGCTGCGCCGCCGGCTCGTGCCGGCCGCCGCGCACTGACCCTTCGCCCAGACCAGCGCCGCATCGACCACTCGAGGAGACCCATGCGCAAGACCTTCATCGCCCTGGCCGCGGCCGGCTCGCTCGCCGGCTTCGCGGCCGCGGCCGGCCCGGCTTCTGCCGACGACCCGAACGCCACGACCACGAACAACGACTACGGGCGCGGTGTCATCCAGACCTGTGACACGCCGTTCAAGTCCGGGGTCGCCGGCCAGTACGGCGCCTGGGGGCACTACATCGACGGCTGCACCGTCCGCGTGACCTGCCCCTCCTACCAGTCGGTCTGCGCGGCCAAGGCCGAGTCGCGGATCGGCACCCAGAGCTACCGCGGCCAGCGCGTGACGATGAACTCGCGCATGCGCGTCTTCAGCAGCTCGGGCAACCAGATCTGGTACCGCGACGTGAGCTGCGACAACAGCGACTGGTGCCGCACCGAGGACCTCGTCCACATCCGCGGCGGCGAGTCGGCGTCGGTGCAGTGCAACGGCGTGCGCCAGAGCGGTCACAACCGCGCCAAGGTGACGTGCGCGGTCGACGTCGAGCGCCTGTACTAGCCGCCACCCAGCCCCCGGTCGCGCGTCTCGGCGCGGCACCCCCAGAGAGCCCCGGCGATTCGCCGGGGCTCTCGTCGTTCCCAGGGCGGGGCCGGCCGGCCCGGGCCGGCCGCTACCCGGCTCCGTACAGCGAGTCGATGAAGCGCTCGAGCGACCGCAGCTCGCGATCGCCGGCCGCCGTGCAGCGCAGCTCGCGCCCCCACATGACCCCGCTCAGCGCGGGCGCTCCGGGCGCGGCGGGCACGGCGAGGACCGCTTCGTCCTGCGCCTTGCGCCGGATCAGGCGGCGCAGCCGCGCGAGCGCGTCGCCCTGCGCCGCGTAGCGGACGACGACGAAGCCGTGCGAGCCGGCGTGCAGCACCTCGATGGCGGGCGGCGCGCCGGCCGCCGTGTAGAAGCCCGCCTCCGGGACCGGCGCCCGCTCGGCGCGGGCGATCCGCGCCTGCGTGTCGGGGTGCTCGCCGAGCCCGAAGCGCAGCGGGCGCTCGCGGCAGGTGCCCTCGGCGGCCACGCGCACGGGGGCGCGATCATCGCCGCCGAGGCCGAAGACCAGCGCCCCGGCGGCGAAGCTCGCCGCCACGAGGGCGGCGAGCACGGCGACGAGCCACGGGCTCGCGCGGGAGCCCTCGGATGGCGGGTCGGCGGACGTGCTGCCCAGCATCCCCTTCCGGGGACGCCGGGCGCAACCGCGAGGCTAGAAGGACGGCTTCAGGACCATCCCGGCCAGCGCCAGCACGAGCAGGACGAGCTCGATGCGCGTGACCAGGAAGAGCCGTCCGAGGCGCGTGCGCACCTCGGGGCACGAGGGGCCCTCGGCCTCGATGAGACGGCCGATGCGGCGCGTCTCGGGGGCCAGGAACAGCGGGCCGGCGGTGGCGCCGGCGACGAGCACGAAGAACCCGAACAGCAGGAACAGCTGGTCGAGCTCGTAGCCGGCGCGGCCGGCCAGCGCGACCCCGGTCACGGCGGTCAGGACCGAGGCGGGGACGAACACGCGCGGGGCGATCCAGCCGGCCTGGTGCGACAGCGTCATGAGGTCGGCCGTGCCGGCCGAGCGCGACGCGAGCACGGCGAGCAGCTGCAGCATCAGCGTCCCGCCGACGAGCGTGACGGTGCCGAGGATGTGACCGAGGAGCAGGAGGTTGTATTCGAGCATCACCGGGATGGGGTCGAGGGAGGAGCGGCTCAGGCGCGCTCGGGCTCGGTGCGGCGCAGGCCGAGCAGCGCCCACACGCCGAGGAGCACCGTCGCGCCGAGCGTCGCGGCGAAGGCGAGGCCGATGTCGGCGGGCGTCCCGGCGAGCAGGTCGCGACCGGTGTTCAGCAGCAGCGTCACCGGGTTGACCCCGGCCACCTGGCCGACGAATCCGGTCATCAGCTCCTGCGGCGTGTAGACCGGCGCGAGGAACATGGCCAGGAACACCGGGACCTGCATCAGCGGGGCCGCCTGGGTCGTGCGCCAGCGCAGCGCGATGCCGGCGGCGAACAGGGTCGCGGCCGCCGTCACGGTGAGGGCCAGCGCGATCGCGATCGCGACGCCCGCGGCGTCGGCGACCTTCATGCCGCTGGCGAACGCCAGCGCGGCCAGGGCCGCCGTGCTGAGCGCGCCGCGTGCCAGCGAGGCGAGCAGGTAGCCGGCGAGGATCGGCCCGCGGCGCGGCGCCGCGGCGACCATCCGCCGCACGAAGCCGCTCTCGATGTCGCCCGCGAGCGCGACGCCGACGAACACGCCGACGAACGCCGCCGACTGCATCAGGACGAAGACGAACAGGAAGGCCTTGAAGTCCGGGTAGTCGAAGCCCCTGGCCTGCCCGATCCCCGACAGGCCGCCGGCGAAGGCGCCGAACAGGAACACCGGGAAGACGAGCGGCGGCAGCAGCAGGCTCGGGCTGCGCACGGCGATGTGCAGGTGACGGCCGGCCACGGCCAGGGCGATCGAGCGCCCGCGCGAGCGCCTCATGACCGCGCCAGCCGCGATCGCATGGCCAGGGAGGCCGCCGCCAGGCCGGCGACGAGCAGCGCGCCCGAGCAGCCGAAGGCGAGCGCCAGGGCCTGCTCGTCCCATCCGGAGACGATCAGGCTGCGCATCCCCTCGATCATGTACGAGACCGGGTTGTACGTGGCCACGGTCCGGAACCAGTCGGTCTCGATGAGCTCGCGCGGCAGGAACAGCGAGGACAGGAAGAAGACCACGAAGAGCAGCGGGAACAGCGCCTGGACGGCCTCGCCCGAGCCCGTCCGGACCGCCCAGAACGCGCCGATCGCCGCGAAGGCGTTCGTCACGAGCACGGTCAGGGCGACGAGCACGATCGCGCCGGCCACGCCGCCCGCGATCGTCGCCCCGGCGGCCAGGCCGACCGCGACGTAGAGCAGCGCCTGGCCGAGCCCGAGCGCGGTGGACCCGGCGAGCTGGGCGACGAGCACCGCCGCCCCGGTGGCGGGCGTCAGGGTCATCCGGTCAAGGAAGCCCGTCCCGATGTCCTCGGCCAGGTTGATGCCGACGGTCGTCGTCGAGAACAGCGCGCCCTGCATGAAGGTGATGGCCAGGGCGAAGCTGAGGTACGAGTCGGCCGGGAAGCCCTCGAGCTTCGTCGCCGCGTCGAGCGACCCGGCGTTGACGGCGAGCAGGAACAGCGGGAAGACGATCGCCGGGACGATCAGCTCGGGCCGGCGGACGGTGCGCAGCACGGAGCGCAGCGCGATGTGGCCGACCTGCGTGCGCATGCGCGGGCTCACGCGCTCGCCTCCACGCGGTGGTCGCGCGGCACGAGGTCGGGCGGGATGACGAGCTCGGCGAGCGACTGCCCCGTCTTGGCCAGGAAGACGTCGTCGAGCGACGGGGCGTGGATCTGGACGCCGCCGATCGCCAGGCCCGCCCCGTCGAAGGCGCGGACGATCTCCGCGAGCTGCGCGGGGGCGTCGCGCACGCGCACGGCCACGCCGCCGCCGGGCGCCGCGCCCGGCGGGCCGAAGCGCGACAGGATCCCCATCACCGCGGTGCGGTCGCCGTCGCTGTGCGGCGCGACCTCGATGCTCGCGTGCGCGAAGCGCTCCTTCAGGCCGGCGGGGGTGTCGAGCGCGACGATGCCGCCCTTGTCGATGATCGCCACGCGCTGGGCGAGCACGTCGGCCTCCTCGAGGTACTGGGTGGTGAGGAAGACGGTCACGCCCTCCTCCCGGGCGAGCCGCGCGATCTCGTCCCACAGCGCGGTCCGGCTGCGCACGTCGAGGCCGGTGGTCGGCTCGTCGAGGAAGAGGATGCGCGGCTCGTGGATGAGCGCCAGCGCGAGGTCGAGGCGGCGCTTCATGCCGCCCGAGAAGCCGCCGACCTTGCGGTCGGCGACGTCGGCGAGCCCGACCCGCTCGAGCAGCTCCTCGCCGCGCGCGACGCGCCTGGCCTTGGGCAGCCCGTGCAGGGCGCCCTGGAAGCGGACGTGCTCGCGGGCGGTCAGGAACGGGTCGAGCGCGGCCTGCTGGAGCGCGACCCCGATCGCCGTGCGCACCTTGCGCGCGTCCTTGACGAGGTCGTGGCCGGCGATCCGTGCCGTGCCCCGGGTCGGGGGCAGCAGCGTGGTCAGCATCAGCACCGTGGTGCTCTTGCCGGCCCCGTTGGGGCCGAGGAAGCCGAAGATCTCCCCCGGCGCGACCTCGAGGTCGATGCCGTCGACCGCACGGATGTCCTTGCCGAACTCGCGCACGAGCCCGTGGACCTCGATGCCGTTGGACCCGAGGGGCCCGCGGCACCAGGGGCACACGGCCCCGCTGCCGCCCGCGTGGCACATGGCGCCTACGCCCGGGCCACGAAGGTCGCGACCGAGCCGCGGACGCGCAGCTCGTGGTCGGCGAAGCGCGCGGAGAGCGCGTCTTCGAGGGTCGCGAGGTCGTCGTGGGCGTTGCCGAACACGCCGCGCGCGTTGAGGAACTTCATCAGCGCGAGCGAGAACGGGGTCTGGCGCACGCCGGTGCGCAGGATCGTCGTGCCGAACAGGCGGCCGCCCGGCGCGAGCAGCGGCGCGAGGTGGTCGAGGACGACGGCCTTGTCGGCCATCGTGCCGGGCAGGCAGTGCAGCACGTGGGTGAGACCGATCGAGTCGAAGTGCCCCGCGGGCAGTTCGATCGGCTCGAGCAGGTTCGCCTGGTGGGTGGCCGGCGCGTACCAGGCGAGCGCGTGCGCGGCCGTCTCGAGGACGTGCGGGTTGGCGTCCAGCAGCGTGATCCTCGGCAGGCCGACCGGGAACGTCGCGTGCTTGAGGAACCAGCCGGTCCCAGGCCCGACGTCGAGGTGGCGTGCGCCGACGTGCTCGTCGTAGAGGCGCAGGATCTCGGGCTGCGGGCAGCGCCAGATCACGCGGTTGGCGAAGTGCAGGACGAGCGGGTCGTAGACCCGCAGGAACCCCGGCGTGTAGTCGGCCTGGCCGCGATACGCGGGGTTGCTCGGGTCGAGGATCTCGGTGGTCATGGCGGGAAGAGGCTCGTCGGAGCGCGCTGATACGGGCGGCGCTCAGTCGCCGAACGCGATCTCCTCGGGGAAGAAGCCCATCCCGATGAGCTCGGGCTCGGGCGTGGCCGGGCGCGTGCGGGCGGCGCGCAGCTCGCTGCGGGCGTAGTCGAGCTGGGTCTCGGCGAGCGCGAGCTCCTCGGCGGCGCGGCGCGACTCGCGGCGCGCCGCGGCGACCTGGCGCTCGGCGGCGGCGAGCCGCGTGGCCGCGAGGGCGGACGGCGAGCGCCGCCCTCGCGGCATGCGGGCCGCGGTGGGGATCTCGATCGTCGATGTGGCGGACACGACGGCTCCTCTCGTCGGGATGGCGGTGGGCAACAGAGCCGGCCGCCGCCGCCCTGATACGCGAGAAAGGCCTGCGTATCAGCGGCGTGCCGGCCCGCTCTTGTGGGGACCGACCATGACCACCGTGGACCCGACCACCGACCCCGCCGCGCACGCGGCGATCAGCGTGGGCGTCGACCTCGTCGACGTCGCGCGGATCGACCGGCTGCTGCGCCGCGGCGGCGCTGAGCGCCTGCTCACGCCGGGCGAGCGCGCGTACTGCGCCGGCCGCCCGGCCGCCGCCGAGCACGTCGCGGCGCGCTTCGCGGCCAAGGAGGCCGTCCTCAAGGCGCTCGGCACCGGCTTCGCCGGCGGCCTGCGGTGGACCGACGTCGAGGTCGTCAACGAGCCCGGCGGGCGCCCGCGCGTCCGCCTGCACGGCGCCGCGGCCGCACTCGCGGCGCGGCGCGGGCTCGTCGCCCTGGAGATCTCGCTCTCGCACACCGCCGCGCTCGCCATGGCGCACGCCACGGCGCTCTGGCCGCCGCCCGACCGCCACGACCCCGGAGACCACTCATGACCCCTTCGCCCACCCCCGCCGTGCTCGTCTCGGCCGACCGCGTCCCGGCCGACCGGCGCCGCGGCGGCGACGTCCGCACGCTGCTGAGCCCGCGCACCGTCGGCTCGACCTCCGGCTTCATGGGGGTCGCGACGCTCGCGCCCGGCGAGAGCATCGCCGAGCACTACCACCCGTACTCGGAGGAGTTCCTCTACGTCACGGCCGGCGCGATCACCGCCGACCTCGACGGCGAGGCGACCGAGATCGGGACGCGCGAGGGCGTGCTGATCCGCCCGTTCGTCCGCCATCGCCTGCGCAACACGGGCGCCGTCGAGGCCTCGGTCGTCTTCCAGCTCGGTCCGCTGGCGCCGCGCCCCGAGCTCGGCCACGTCGACACCGAGACGGCCGCCTCGGAGGCGAAGTGAGGCGCGTCGTCGTCACCGGCATCGGCGTCGTCGCCCCCGGCGGCACGACGCGCGAGGCGTTCTGGGACCTGATCTCCTCCGGGCGCACCGCCACGCGGCGGATCACGTTCTTCGATCCCTCGGGCTTCAAGTCCCAGATCGCGGCCGAGTGCGACTTCGACCCGGGCGCGGCCGGCCTGAGCGACGACGAGGTCGCGCGCATGGACCGCTACGTCCAGTTCGCCGTCGTCGCCGCCGGCGAGGCGGTCGGCGACAGCGGCCTGGAGGGCTCCGGCGCGGACCTCGAGCGCATGGGCGTCACGCTCGGCTCGGCGGTCGGCGGGACGACGATGCTCGAGGATGGCTACGTCGCGGTCAGCGACGGCGGTCGCGAGTGGCTCGTCGATCCCGATGCGGCCCCGGCGGCCGCCTACCAGGCGCTCGTGCCCAGCTCGCTGGCCAGCGAGGTCGCGCTGCGCTTCGGCGCGCACGGGCCGACGGTGGTCGTCTCGACGGGCTGCACCTCGGGCATCGACGCGGTCGGCTACGGCCACCAGCTGATCCAGGACGGCGAGGCCGACGTCGTGCTCGCGGGCGCGGCCGAGTCGGGCATCTCGCCGATCTCGATGGCCTGCTTCGATCCGATCGGCGCGACGTCGTGCCACAACGACACGCCGGAGAGCGCGTCGCGCCCGTTCGACGCGCGCCGCGACGGCTTCGTCATGGGGGAGGGCGCCGCGGTGCTCGTCCTCGAGGACCTCGAGCACGCCCGCGCCCGCGGCGCCCGCATCTACTGCGAGGTGGCGGGCTACGCCAGTCGAGGCAACGCCTTCCACATGACCGGCCTGCGCCCCGACGGCGCCGAGATGGCCGAGGCGATCGGCGACGCCCTGCGCCAGGGCGGCATCGCGCCCGAGCGCGTGGACTACGTCAACGCGCACGGCTCGGGCACCAAGCAGAACGACGTGCACGAGACGGCGGCGCTCAAGCGCGCGCTCGGCGACCACGCCTACCGCGTGCCCGTGAGCTCGATCAAGTCGATGGTCGGGCACTCGCTCGGCGGCATCGGCGCGCTCGAGATGGCGGCGTGCGCGCTGGCCATCGAGCGCGGCGTCGTCCCGCCGACGGCCAACCTCGACGAGCCGGACCCCGACCTCGACCTCGACTACGTCCCCAAGGTCGCCCGGCGCCGGCGCGTCGACGTCGCCCTGTCGACCGGGAGCGGCTTCGGCGGCTTCCAGTCGGCGATGGTCGTCGCCCGGGCCCCGGAGGCGGCGTGATGCAGACGAGCCTCCCCGACCGCCGCCGCCGCGCCGTCGTCACCGGCCTCGGCGTCGTCGCCCCGAACGGCATCGGCGCCGATGCGTGGTGGCGCGCGACGCTCGCCGGCACGAGCGGCATCAAGCGCATCGGGCGCTTCGACCCGTCGCGCTACGCGACGCGCTTCGCCGGCGAGGTGTCGGACTTCGAGGCGACCGACTTCATCGAGCGCCGCACGATCGTGCAGACCGATCGCTGGACGTGGATGGGCCTTGCGGCCACGCAGATGGCGCTCGACGACGCGGCGCTCGACCCGGCCGCCCAGGACCCGTACGGGATGAGCGTCGTCACCGCCAGCTCGTCCGGCGGCAACGAGTTCGGCCAGGTCGAGATCGCGAAGCTGTGGAGCCGCGGGCCCGGGTTCGTCGGCGCCTACCAGTCGATCGCGTGGTTCTACGCCGCGACGACCGGCCAGATCTCGATCCGCCACGGGATGAAGGGCTCGTCGAACGTCGTCGCCTCCGAGGGCGCCGGCGGCCTGGAGGCGCTCGCCCACTCGCGGCGGACGATCCGCCGCGGCACGCGCGCGATCGTCAGCGGCGGGCTCGAGGCGCCCCTGAGCCCGTACGCGCTCAGCTGCCAGCTGGCCAACGGCCGCATGAGCACCGTGCCCGGCGCGGACGCCTACCGGCCGTTCGACGCCAGCGCGACCGGCTACCTGCCGGGCGAGGGCGGGGCCGTGCTGCTCGTCGAGGACCTCGACGCCGCGCGTGCGCGGGGAGCCGCCTCGCTCTACGGCGAGATCGCCGGCTACGGGGCGACGAACGACGCGTGCAGCCCGACGGGACTGCCGGACAGCCCGCGCCAGCTCGCCCGCGCGATCACGGTCGCCCTCGACGACGCGGGCGTCGGGCCCGACGACATCGACGCCGTGTTCGCCGACGGAGCGGGCTCGGCGCACGGCGACGCGCTCGAGGCGCAGGCGATCCACGCCGCGCTCGGCGCGCGGGCCGCCGAGGTCCCCGTGACGGTGCCCAAGAGCATGACCGGCCGCCTGTACGCGGGCGGCGCCGCGCTCGACGTCGCCGGCGCCCTGCTCGCGATGCGCGACGGCGTGCTGCCGCCGACGATCAACGTCGCCGGGTCCAACGGCCACGGCCTCGACCTGGTCACCGGCGCGGCGCGCGAGGCCGGCCTCGGGACGGTGCTCGTCATCGCCCGCGGCTTCGGCGGCTTCAACTCGGCGCTCGTCCTGCGCCGCATCGACTGATCCCTGTGCAGCCACACGACAACGAAGGAGATGACATGTCCGCAGTGACATTCGGGCTCGACGAGCTCACGGAGATCCTGGTGGAGCGCGTGGGCCTGCCCGAGGGCGCCGTGCCGCAGGACACCTCGACGCCGTTCACCGACCTGGGGCTCGACTCGCTGGCCCGCGTCGAGCTCGTGCTCGCCATCCAGCAGGACCTCGGGATCCCGGTGACCGACGAGGCGGGTCAGGGCTTCCTGACGCTTCAGGACCCGATCGACTACGTCAACGCCCAGCTCGCCGGGAGCCCGGCCTGATGGTGCGCACCGACAACGCCGTCGTCGTCGCCGCGCCGCGGCAGTTCGTCTGGGACACGATGAACCAGATCGAGCGCTGGCCCGAGCTGTTCAGCGAGTACGCGTCGGCCTCCGTGATCTCGCAGGACGGCGACACCGTGCGCTTCCGGCTGACGACGCACCCCGACCCCGAGCACGACGGGACCGTCTGGAGCTGGGTGTCGGAGCGCACCGCCGACGCCGCGACGTTCACGTCGAAGGCCCACCGCGTCGAGACCGGCCCGTTTCAGTACATGCGCATCGAGTGGTCCTTCGACGACGTGCCCGAGGGGACGCTGATGCGCTGGCGGCAGGAGTTCTCGATGAAGCCGACGGCGCCGGTCGACGACGCCCGGGCCGAGGACTACATGAACCGCAACACGCGCAAGCAGATGGGCGTGGTCAAGGAGCGGCTCGAGCGCGCGCTGAACGCCGACGGGTAGCGAACCTGGCCTTTCGGGTGGATGCTCGTCGTCCCGACCGGGGACGACCAAGGCGATGTCGACCACCCGGCGAGAACCCGCCCGCGAATGTTGGACCCGGCGTACAGGGCATCGCGGCGGGTCGGCGGAAATGCTGCCCCAGGTGAGCCGCCTCGGCCTCCCACGCACCCCGACGCCGGGCGGGGGCCGCTGATGTGCGGCTTCGCCGGCGAGCGCTCGGACGACGTCGCCGCCGACGTCCGCGTCGGCGTCCTGGTCTCCGGCGGCCTCGACTCGAGCCTGATCGTTGCGCTGCTCGCCCCGCTCGGCCAGCACGGTCTGGCCACGCCCAGCATCGGCGGCTACTCGTGGTACCCGTCGATGGCCGGCGCGCGCGGGCTCGGGACCGAGGAGTATGCAGAGGTCTTCTTCGACCGGCCCCACGAGGACATGACGCAGTTCCTGGCCGACGAGCACCTCGTCGGCGAGGACGTCAGCCGTGCCTTCGTCGAGGAGCACTTCGCGCGCCCGGGCGCCGAGACGCCGCTGGATCGGGCGCTCCGGATCGACACCGAGATCATGCTCGCTGCCGCCGCCGCCGCCCGGCGGCTGCTGCCGGACGACGTCGTCGACCGGCCCGACGAGCACCGCACGAACCTCGACGGGTCGAAGCTGTGGCAGCTCGGGCTGCTCGAGCTGTGGCTCCAGGAGCAGGGACTTTGACGGAGACCGCCGCACCCGCCGGCCAGTTCACCGACGGCTACGACGAGGCCTTCGAGGCGCCCGGCGTGCCGCGGCCGCACTACGCCGAGCTGCTCGGCGCGCTCGAGGGGACCGACCTCGCCGCGCTGCGCGACGCGGTCAACGCGCGCGTCGCCGACCGCGGCGTCGTCTTCCGCTCCAAGCAGGGCGAGAACGCCTTCCTGGTCGACCCGATCCCGCGGATCATCCCCGCCGAGGAATGGGCGCTCCTGTCCGCCGGGCTGCGCCAGCGCGTCGAGGCGCTCAACGCCTTCGTGCACGACGCCTACGGCGAGCGGCGGATCGTCGAGGCGGGCGTCATGCCGGCGCGCGCGATCGACAGCGCCGAGGGCTACGAGCCCGACCTGCGCGGCGCGCTGCCGCCCGGCATCCCGCCCGTCGGGATCGGCGGGCTCGACATCGTCCGCGGCCGGAACGGCGAGCTGCGCGTGCTCGAGGACAACGTGCGCACGCCCTCGGGCAGCACGTACGCCAACGCCGCGCGCGAGGCCGTCCTGCTGGAGCTGCCCGGCGGCATCCCGCCCTACGAGCCGCTGCGCCCCTCGATGCTGCGGATGTTCGGCCACGTCCTGCGCGCGGCGGCGCCGGAGGGCGTCGATGACCCGTTCGTCGTGGTGCTCAGCGACGGTCCGAACGGCTCGGCGTGGTTCGAGCACTCGACGGTCGCTCGGATGCTCGGCATCCCGGCCGTCGAGCTCGACGACCTCGAGCACCACCAGGACCGCCTCTTCCACCGCGACGAGAACGGCCGCCTGCACCCCGTCGACGTCCTCTACCGGCGCTCGGACGAGGATCGCCTGCGCGACGACGACCACCGCCTGACCGCCGTCGCCGAGGCCGTGCTCGAGCCGTGGACGAGCGGACGGCTGTCCGTCGTCAACGCGTTCGGCACCGGCGTCGCCGACGACAAGCTCGTGCACGCCTACGTCGAGGACATGGTCCGCTTCTACCTGCACGAGGAGCCGCTCGTGGCGTCCGTCCACACCTACGATCTCGGCCGCGACGCCGATCGCGAGGAGGTCCTCGCCGACCTCGAGCAGTTCGTCGTCAAACCCCGCACTGGTCATGGCGGCGGCGGCGTGGTGGTGTGCGCTCACGCCGACGCACATGACGTCGAGCGGCTGCGGGAGGACATCGCCGCAGCGCCCGGGCGCTACATCGCCCAGTCCACGGTGGCCATCTCTCACCATCCCACGGTTGTGCCGCCGGGCAGGCTCGAGCCACGCCACGTGGACCTGCGGCCGTTCGTCTTCGCCTCCTCCACGGAGGTCGAGGTGCTGCCCGGCGGGCTCACGCGGGTCGCCTGGGACCCGGGCGCGCTCGTCGTCAACTCCTCCCAGAACGGCGGGGCGAAGGACACATGGGTTCTCCGCTGAGCGAGACGCGAGCCACCGAGCAGTGGGCGGCGTGGGCGAGGTCGCGGCCGTACACGGTCGGCGTCGAGGAGGAGGTCATGCTCCTCGAGCCGGGCGACTGGTCGCTGGCCCAGCGCTCCGACGACGTCTTCCCGCGCGTGTCCGAGCAGCTCGCGCGCCATCTGAGCGCCGAGACGCACCAGGCCGCGATCGAGGTGGCCACCGACCCCCACGAGACGATCGCCGGGGCGATGGCCCAGCTCGGGGCGCTTCGCGCGCGGCTGCACCACGAGCTGGACGACCTTGGCCTGGCCGTGGCCGGCTCGGGGACGCACCCGTTCGCGCTGTGGAGCGAGACGATCGTGTCACCCTCGACCCGCTACCAGGTGATCCTGCGCACGATGGGCGAGCTCGCCCGGCGCGAGCCCACGTTTGCGCTGCACGTGCACATCGGGGTCCGCGAGCCCGAGGACGCGATCCGGATGATGAACGCGATGCGCGTGCACCTGCCGCTGCTGCTCGCGCTGTCGGCCAACTCGCCGTTCTGGCAGGGCCGCGCGACGGGGCTGGCGTCGACGCGGATACCCGTCTTCGGCGCCTTCCCGCGCACCGGCATCCCGCGCCACCACGCCTCCTACGAGGACTGGGTGCAGAGCGTGGACGTGCTGCTGCGCTGCGGCGCCTTCCCGGAGCCGACGTTCCTGTGGTGGGACGTGCGCCCGCAGCCGAAGCTGGGCACGGTGGAGATCCGGATCATGGACGTGCAGAGCACGCCCGGGCGGACCGCGGCGCTCGTCGCCTTCGCGCACTCGCTCGCCCACCTCGAGATCGAGGAGGGCGCGGGCGCGATGTCCGTCTCGGACGAGGTGCTGGCCGAGAACCGCTTCCTCGCCACGCGCGACGGCGTCGACGCGTGGCTGCTCGACCCGCCGACCGAGGGGTTGCGCTCCGTGCGCTCGAGCGTCGAGGAGCTGCTCGAGGCGACGCGCCCGCACGCCGACGCGCTCGGCTGCCGCGACGAGCTCGAGCTCATCCCCGAGATCATGGCCCGGCCCGGCCACGCCCGCCAGATCGAGATCGCCGCGCGTTCCGGCGGGCTGTCCGAGCTGGTCGCCGCGCTGGCGGGCGAGTTCTCGCCGGTGCGCTGAGGCTCTCTCCGCGGGCGCTTGCTCTGGCTCGCGATCAGGGCGGCGAGGGGAGGGTGGGAGGCTGCGTTTCTGCCTCCCCTCGGTGCCCCGATGGCGAGCCCCGCGAGACGACGACGGACGGCCCCGCTACGCCACGTCCAACGCCGCCACCAACCCGTGCGCGCTCCCGAGCACGACGTCCGCCTCGGCGAGCGCGTCAACTCCGTACGGCCCCGTGGCCACCGCGATGCAGCGCACGCCGTCGGCGCGCGCACAGGCGATGTCGCGCGGGGTGTCGCCGATGACGACGGTCCGCTCCCGCGGATAGGGCCGCCCGCCGTCCAGGCGCCCGGCGCGGCGGCGGGCGATGGCGGGCAGCAGCGAGCGGTCCTCCGAGTCCGAGCCGAAGCCGCCCTGGCCGGCCGTGAACCAGCGCCCGAGGCCGGCGCGCTTGAGCTTGAGCCGTGCGACGGGCTCGAGGTTGCCGGTCACCAGGGACAGGATCGTCGTCCGGGCGGCGCGCGAGCTCCTCGAGCGCCCCCGCGGCGCCCGGGGCGACGAAGCCGCTGAGGTCGTCCGGGCAGCGCTGGGCGTACGAGCGCGCGCAGGCGATGCGGAAGTCGTCCATCCCGTCGTCGATGCGCTCCGCGCCGACGCCGGCGAGCAGGCAGATCTCGCGCGCGATCTCGCCGTCCGTGCGCCCGGCCGCGGAGACCGGGTGCGCCGCCGGGTCGCCGACCCGCCACACCTCGCGGATCGCGTCGAAGACGGCGTCGCGGTGCTCGGCCGAGGCCCGCAGGAGCAGCGTGCCGTCGATGTCGAAGAGAAGCAGCACCCGCGGGCCAGGGTAATGGCGACCGCGTGTGCGCTCAGCGCACACGTGTGCGCCGGCACGCGGTGGGGAAGACAGGATCGTAGAATCGCCGTGCCGCGCCTGGGGAGAGGCGCGGCGGGTCCGTCGTCCCACGTCTCGCGCCCATGAGCTCAGCTGCCGCCAGCCCCGCCCAGCGCGCCGCGCGCCGCGCGCGCTCGCCCCGGGTCGGCCTCTGGGTGCAGAGCTGGATCGGCGTCGTCGGCGTGCTCGTGCTGCTCGAGCTCGTCGTGCGCGTCGGCATCATCCCGGCGCGCTACTTCCCGCCGATGACCGAGACGTTCTCGGCGCTCTTCGACCAGATCGGGCAGGCGACGTTCTGGACGGCGGTGCTCGACACGCTGCAGGGCTGGGCGCTCGGACTCGCTGATCGCCGCGATCGTCGCGATCCCGCTGGGGATGCTGATCGGCTTCAACCAGTACGTGTACCGCGGGCTGCGCCCGATCATCGAGTTCCTGCGCCCGATCCCGTCGGTCGCGCTGATCCCGCTGGCCATCCTCGTCTACGGGACCGGCCTGGAGAGCAAGGTCTTCCTCGCCGCGTTCGCCGCGACGTGGCCGCTGCTCATCCAGACGATCTACGGCGTGCGCGACCTCGACCCGGTGCAGCGTGACACGGCGCGCTCGTTCCGCATCAGCCGCCGCGACCGGCTGCTGAGCGTGAGCCTGCCCGGGGCGATCCCCTACATCGCCACCGGCCTGCGGATCTCCTCGGCGACGGCGCTGATCCTCGTCGTGACCGCGGAGCTGGTCATCGGTGCGCCGGGGCTGGGGCGCGCGATCAACGCCGCGCGCGCCGGCGGCGTGCCCGACCTGATGTACGCGCTGACGATCGCCACCGGCCTGCTCGGCATGGCGCTGAACGCGATCATGGTGCGCGTCGAGCGCCGCGTGCTGCACTGGCATCCCTCGTACCGGGAGGCCGTGCGATGAACCGCCGCGCGCTGCTCGTCGGCATCGAGGTCGCCGTGCCGCTGGCCGTCCTTGGGATTCTCTGGGTCTGGACGGCGGGCAGCGACATCTACTACTACCCGCCGCTCAGCGACGTCTTCAAGACGTTCGGCGAGACGTGGGTCTTCGAGCGCGTCTCCAGCGACGTCGTCCCCAGCCTGATCCGGCTGTTCATCGGCTACTTCATCGCCGTCGGGGTCGGCGTCGGGCTCGGTGTCGCGCTCGGCCTGTCGCCCGTCCTGCGGCGCATGGCCTCCCCGATCGTCGAGTTCCTGCGCGCGATCCCGGCCCCGGCGCTGCTGCCGTTCGCGCTGCTCGTGCTCGGCGTGGGCAACAGCTCGAAGATCTTCGTGATCGCCTTCGTGTGCCTGTGGCCGGTGCTGCTCAACGCGATCGACGGCGTCAGCGGCGTGGACCCGACGCTGACCGACACGGGCCGCGTCTACCGGATCTCGCGCGCCGACCGGATCCGCCACGTCGTGCTGCCCGCCGCTGCTCCGCAGATCTTCGCCGGCATGCGCACGAGCCTGTCGCTGGCGCTGATCCTCATGGTCATCAGCGAGATGGTCGCCAGCTCGAACGGCATCGGGTACTTCGTCCTGCAGTCCCAGCGCTCGTTCGCGATCCCCGAGATGTGGTCGGGCATCATCCTGCTCGGCATCCTCGGGTACCTGTTCAACGCCGTCTTCCTGCTCATCGAGCGCCGCACGCTGGCCTGGCACCGCGGCGCGCGCGCCGGCGCCGAGTGACGACACCGAGAGGGCCCAGATGCTCAAAGTGACCAACCTCCGCAAGGCCTACGGGTCCGGGGACGACGAGACCGAGGCGATCAAGGACCTCAGCTTCGAGGTCGCCGAGGGCGAGTTCCTGTGCATCGTCGGCCCGTCGGGGTGCGGCAAGACGACGCTGCTGAAGACCGTCTCGGGGCTGCTCGCGCCGACCTCGGGCACCGTCGAGCTGAGCGGCCAGCCGGTGACCGAGCCGCCCGAGCGGATGGCGCTCGTCTTCCAGGACTACAGCCGCTCGCTGTATCCGTGGATGAAGGTCGGCGAGAACGTCGCCTTCCCGCTGCGGCGCAAGAAGATGAGCAAGGAGGAGCGCGGCCAGAAGGTCGACCAGGCCGTCGAGTCCGTCGGCCTGACCGGCTCGATCGACCAGTACCCGTGGCAGCTCTCGGGCGGCATGCAGCAGCGCGTGGCGATCGCGCGCGGCCTCGCCTACCAGCCCGAGATCCTGCTCATGGACGAGCCGTTCGCCTCCGTCGACGCGCAGACGCGCGCCGACCTCGAGGACCTCGTCCTGCGCATCCGCCACGAGTACGGCGTGACCGTCCTGTTCGTCACCCACGACATCGACGAGTCCGTCTACATGGCCGACCGCGTCGTGATCCTCACGCCGCGCCCGTCCGTCGTCCAGGAGGTCCTCGAGGTCGACCTGCCGCGCCCGCGCCACCAGGTCGAGACGAAGGAGATGCCCGAGTTCGCCCACCTGCGCGCGCACGTCTACCGCGCGATCAAGGGCGACGACGCGGGCCCAGCGGCCCAGCCGCAGACGCCCGAGCGCCGCCAGGCCGTCGGCTAGCCGGACGCGCGAGCGCGCGAGCGCGCGGAACGCCGGCTCGAGCGCCTCGTACAGCGACGCGAACGTCGGCAGCATCTCGGCGAGCACGGCGGCGCCGTCCGGGTCGGGCTCGACGACGTCGCCGATGCGCACGAGCGCGTCGGCGTGCTCGATGCTGTCGACGACGCCGAGCGCCTCCATGCCGAGCAGCGCCGCGCCGAAGGCCGTGCCCTCGTGGCCCTCGGGGAAGCCGATCGGCATCCCGAGCGCGTCGGCGAGGATCTGCCGCCACAGCTCGCTCCGGGCGAAGCCTCCCGTCGCGCGCACCTCGGCGACCTCGTTGCCCGCCTCGCGGACCGAGGCGAGCACGAGCGCGAGCTGCTGGCAGACGCCCTCGAGCGCGGCGCGGACGAGGTGCTCGCGCCGGTGCGAGGCCGTCAGCCCGACGTACGCGCCGCGCGGCAGCGTGCTCCAGTGCGGCGCGCGCTCGGCGAGCAGGTAGGGGAGCATGACGAGCCCGTCGCTGCCCGGCGGCGCCTGCCCGGCGAGCTCGACGAGCCGCGCCTGCGGGTCCTCGCCGAGGTCCGGCGCGAGCGCCTCGCCGGCCCAGCGCAGAACGACGCCGCCATTGTTGACCGACCCGCCGACGACCCACCGACCCGGGGTCAGGGCGTAGCAGAAGACCCGTCGCGCGGGGTCGACCGCGGGCCGCGAGATCACGACGCGCAGCGCGCCGCTCGTGCCGATCGAGCAGGCCGCGACGCCCGGGCGCACCGCCCCGACGCCGAGGTTGGCCAGCGGCCCGTCGCCCGCGCCGGCGACGACCGGCGCGCCCGCCTCGAGCCCGGCGCGCGACGCCGCCGCCCCCGACAGCGAGAGGACCTCCGTCGCGGGCACGAGCTCGGCGAGCTGCGCGCGGTCGACGCCGGCCAGCGCGAGCGCCTCGGCGTCCCAGTCGAGCGCCTGCAGGTCGAGCAGGCCCGTCCCGGAGGCGACCGAGTGGTCGACGACCCAGCGCCCGGTCAGCGCCTCGAGGACGAGCTCCTTGACGCCGACCCAACGCCGCGCCGCGGCGAACACCTCCGGCTCGCGGGCGGCGAACCACAGGAGCTTGGGCAGCGGCGACATCGGGTGCAGCGGCGTCCCCGTGCGGTCGTGCAGCTCCGGGTGCTCCGCCCGCAGCCGCTCGGCCTCGGCCGCGGCACGCGTGTCGGCCCATGTGACAAGCCGGGTGAGCGGGCGGTCGCCGTCACCGAGCGCGAGCAGCGCATGCATCGCCGTGCTCACGCTGAGCCCGGCAACCGTTGCGCCGCCGGCGCGCGCGGCCTCGGCGGCCTCGCGGATCACGCCGAGCGTCGCGTCGAGCACCTCGCCCGGATCGAGCTCGGCGCGGCCGGGCGCGGGCTCGGCGAGGCGGTAGCCCTGCTCGGCCCCGCCCAGCTCGCGGCCGTGGGCGTCGAAGACGACCGCCTTCGCGCTCGTCGTGCCGACGTCGACCCCGAGGACGCTGTCCATCGGGCGATCTTCACGCACCGTGGCGTAACGCGGGGGCCGCAGGGGTACTCACAACGCCTGCCGCCTTCCCCCCGAGGCGACACGCCCCCCAGATGCGCCGGACCCCGCTTCTCCTCATCCTGACCGTGCTGTGCCTCGCCGCCCCGGCCGCCGCCGCGGGGTGGAGCGAGCCGCCCGCCGACGACGGCGAGCGCCTCGAGCGCTGGCTGCCGCTCGCACGCGCCGCGTGGCCCGACTCGTCGTGCGCCGGGCGCGAGGTCGTCCATCTCGACGCGGCCGTGGCGCTGCGCGCCGAGGCGCCGGTGCTGGCCCCGGGCTCGAGCGAGCCGCTGCAGGGCATGGCCGAGCCGGCGACGTGCGAGGCGTGGGTCGCCGGCGGCCTGAGCCCGCTGCGCTTCTGCACCGTGCTCGTCCACGAGCTCGGCCACCTCGCCGGCCGCGGCCACACGACCGAGGCCGGGGACGTCATGAACGGGGAGGGCGACATCTCCTCCGCCGCGTGCGAGCGCGCCGTGCGCCCGCCCGCCTCGGTCGTGCTCGAGCAGGAGCTGCGCTCCCGGCTGCCCACGCCGCGCTCCGCGTGGCGGATCGCCTGCGGCCCGCGCCGCGCGGGCGAGCGCCGCTGCACCGCGCGCCGGGGCGAGCGCGTCCGGCGCTTCTGGGTCAGCCAGACGCGCTCGTCGATCACCATCGTCCCCGCCTGAGCGATGGCCGATCGGGTGTGGTGGCGCGACGGCGTCCTCTACCAGGTCTATCCGCGCTCGTTCGCCGACACCGACGGCGACGGCGTCGGCGACCTGCGCGGGATCACCGCGCACCTCGACCACCTCGCCTGGCTCGGCGTCGACGGGCTGTGGCTGAACCCGACGTTCCCGTCGCCCAACGCCGACTGGGGCTTCGACGTCAGCGACTACCGCGGCGTACATCCCGAGCTGGGGACGATGGAGGACCTCGACGAGCTGATCGCCGAGGCCCACGCGCGCGACATCCGCGTGCTGCTCGACCTCGTCCCCAACCACACGAGCGACGAGCACGAGTGGTTCCTGCAGGCGCGCCGCTCCCGCGAGGACCCGCGCCGCGACTTCTACGTGTGGGCCGAGCCGCGCGCCGACGGCTCGCCGCCGAACAACTGGCGCGGCATCTTCGGCGGCTCGGCGTGGGAGCTCGACGAGCCGACCGGCCAGTTCTACCTGCACCAGTTCCACCCCAAGCAGCCCGACCTGAACTGGTGGAACGACGAGGTCCGCGACGAGTTCGACGAGATCCTGCGCTTCTGGTGGGACCGCGGGATCGACGGCTTCCGGATCGACGTCGCCCACGGGATCGTCAAGGACCGCGAGCTGCGCGACAACCCGCCGGCGCGCGAGGAGGATCCGGCGATCTACCACTGGATGGGCCAGCGTCCGGACTTCTCGATGCATCAGCCCGAGGTCCACGACGTGCTGCGCCGCTGGCGCGCGCTGGGCGCCGAGCGCGACCCCGAGCCCGTGCTCGTCGGCGAGACCTGGGTGCACGAGCTCGACCGGCTCGCGAGCTTCTACGGCGACGGCGTGGACGAGCTGCACCTCGCCTTCAACTTCGTGTTCATCGCGGCGACCTTCGACGCCGGCGCGCTCGCGCCCGTCGTCGCGACCACCGAGGAGCTGCTGCCCGAGCTCGCCTGGCCGGTGTGGACGCTGGGCAACCACGACGTCACGCGCTACCCGACGCGCTGGGCCGAGGGCGACCCGCACAAGACCCGCCTCGCGCTCATGCTCCTGCTCACCCTGCGCGGCACGCCGGTCCTCTACTACGGCGACGAGCTGGGCATGCCCGAGGCCGGCATCCCGCCCGACCGCATCGTCGACCCCGTCGGCCTGCTCGGCGACCCCGAGCGCGACAACCGCGACGGCGCGCGCACGCCGATGCCGTGGAGCGGAGAGCCCGGCGCCGGCTTCACCGAGCCCGGCGTCGAGCCGTGGCTGCCGTTCGGCGACCTGTCGGTGAACGTCGCCGGCCAGCGCGATGATCCGGGCTCGGTGCTCAACCTGGCGCGCGACCTCATCGCCCTGCGCCGGGCCGACGACGTGCTGCGCACCGGCGCCTACGCGCCGCTCGAGACCGCCGCCGGCGTCTGGGCCTACCGGCGCGGCGACGACGCGACGGTCGTGCTCAACATGAGCGACGAGAAGGCCTCGGTCGAGGGCGTGCGGGGCACGATCGCTGTGGCCACCGACCGTGCCCGCGACGGCGAGGCCGTCGACGGCGCGCTCGCCCTCGCGCCGTGGCACGGCGCGGTCGTCCGCGGCTGAGCGTCGAATCACGCCGGGCGGCCTTGTCGCCGGCGGCGCTGATGGCAAGGATGCCGCGCATGCGCATCGGCATCCTCACCGGCGGCGGCGACTGCCCCGGCCTCAACGCGGTCATCCGCGGCGTCGTGCGGGCGGGCGTCAACCGCCACGGGCACGAGATCATCGGCTTCCGCTACGGCTGGGCGGGCGTGCTCCAGGACAACTCCGTCCCGCTCACGCCGTCCAACACGGCGGGGATCCTGCACCGCGGCGGCACGATCCTCGGCACCTCGCGCACGAACCCCTACAAGGACGACGCGAACGGGACCGAGGCGGTGCGCGCGACGCTCGAGCACGAGCGCATCGACGCCCTGATCCCGATCGGCGGCGAGGACACGCTCGGGGTCGCCGGCCGCCTGTCGGCCGACGGCATCCCGATCGTCGGCGTCCCCAAGACGATCGACAACGACCTCGCCGGGACCGACGTGACGTTCGGCTTCAACACCGCCGTCCAGATCGCCACCGACGCGATCGACCGCCTGCACACGACCGCCGAGTCGCACAACCGCGTGATCGTCGTCGAGGTCATGGGCCGCCACGCCGGCTGGATCGCCGCCTACAGCGGCCTGGCCGGCGGCGCCGACATCATCCTCGTGCCCGAGCGCCCGTTCGACATCGACGAGGTGTGCGAGAGCATCAAGCGCCGCCACGCCGGCGGGCGCACGTTCTCGATCGTCGTCGTCTCCGAGGGCGCGCTGCCGCGCGACGGCACCGGGATCACCACCGCCAGCGCGGAGAAGGACGCCTTCGGCCACGCTCGGCTGGGTGGCATCGGCGTCGCGCTCGAGGGCGAGATCGAGGCGCGCACCGGCTTCGAGACGCGCATGACGATCCTCGGCCACGTCCAGCGCGGGGGCACGCCGACGGCGTACGACCGCGTGCTGGCGACGCGCTTCGGCGTGGGCGCCGTGCAGGCCGCCGACGCCGGCGAGTTCGGGACGATGGTCGCCCTGCGCGGCACCGACATCGAGCTCGTGGCGCTCGAGCAGGCGGTCGCCGAGCCCAAGCTCCTGGACCCCAAGCTGTACGACGTCGCCGCGGTCTTCTTCGGCTGACGGGCGCGATCTCACGCGACGCGTGGCTCGCTGAGCAGCGGGTACCCTGCCGTGCGTGCGCAGGCTGCTCGCCGCTCTCCTCGCCACCACGGCGGTCCTCGGCCTGTCCGCCTGCGGCAGCGACGACACCGAGCAGCGCAACGCCTACGCGGACCAGCTGAACCGCGCCCAGGGCGACTTCGCCAAGAGCTTCCGCGACCTGTCCGGCGAGATCACCTCGACGACGACGCCGGGCGAGGGGCGCAAGACGCTGCAGGGCTTCGAGGACGCCGTCGACGACGTCGTCAGCGACCTGCGCCGGATCGAGGCGCCCGAGGGGATCGGCCCGCTGCACAAGCGCCTGATCACCGAGATCGCCGACTACGGCGAGGAGATCAGGACGGCCAAGGAGGCCTACGAGACGCGCTCGCCGCGCAAGATCCTCGAGGCCCAGAACGCGCTCGCCGACGCGACGACGGCGATCAGCGGGCGCATCAACCGGACGATCGCGGCGATCAACAAGGGCCTGCAGAGCTGAGCGCGTGTCCCCGTTCTGGCTGTGGACACAGGCGCTGATCGTGATCTTCGTGCTCGCCGGCATCGTGATCGCCATCGTCAAGCTCGCCTGAGCGGCGCCGCTCGTGTTCCGCTCGATCGTCGTGGGCACGGACGGCTCGGAGAGCGCCCGCGAGGCGCTGCGCCAGGCCATCGAGCTGGCGTCCGGCTCCGGCGCCCGGCTGGACATCGTCAGCGCCTACGAGTCGGTGCCGTCGGCCCGCGCGCGTGAGCACGCGCCGCCGGCGCCCGACGAGGCCGAGTGGATGGTCGCCCGCCGCGAGGAGGTCGACGCGATGCTGCGCGAGGCCCAGGCCGAGGCCGAGGCGGCCGGGGTCAGCGCCGTGACCCGGGCGTCGCAGGGCGACCCGGCCGACGCGATCCTCGACGTCGCCGAGGAGCAGCACGCCGACCTGATCGTCGTCGGCAACCGCGGCCTGACCGGCGCCAAGCGCTTCCTGCTCGGCTCGGTGCCCAACCGCGTGGCCCACCACGCGCCGTGCAGCGTGCTGATCGTGCGGAGCGGTTAGGAGCGGTTCCGTTCGGAACCGCTTGGCGCCGCTCAGCCCGGTGCCGTCAGCGCGGCCGTCGCGTCGACGAGCCCCGCGCCGTAGTAGCGGTCCGGGCCCGGCTGGCCGAGGTCTCGCGCCGTGGCCATCAGGCGCGCCTGGACGGCCTCGGGCGTCGGCTTGGGCCCGAGCGTGCCGGCGCCGATCATCAGCGCGACGATGCCCGTGACGTGGGGCGCGGCCATCGACGTGCCGCGGTAGTCGGTCGGGACGACGAAGCGCCCCGGCGACGAGCGGCGGAAGGTGACCTGGAGGATGTTGCGCCCCGGGGAGACGCCGGGCGTGCAGCTCGCGTCGCCGGCGATCGCCGCGTCGTCGCCGCCGCCGGGAGCGACGAGGTCGAGCCCCGCGCCGTAGTTGGAGTAGTCGCCCAGGCAGCCGTGCTCGGTCGTGCCGCCGACGTAGATGATCGAGCTCGCCAGGCGCCGGGACGGGACGTCGCCCTGCGAGAGGTTGCCCGCGGCGGCGACGAAGGTGACCTTGTGGCGATGCGCGTAGCGGATCGCGTCGCGGATCTCCGGGGCGGTCGTGATCGACAGCGCGCGCGGCGGATAGGCGTTGGGATCGAAGAGCTCGATCGAGGCGTTGATGACCTGCGCGCCGCGGTCGACGGCGTAGCGGATCCCCTCGGCGATGCGCGCGGAGCCGGCGCCGCCCGCGGCGTCGAGGACGCGCACGGGGATGATGTCGGCCGCGTAGGCGATGCCGACCATCCCGTAGCCGTTGTTGGCCGACGCGGCGATCGTCGAGGCCACGAACGTGCCGTGGCCGTTGGCGTCGTTGGGGAAGGCGTCCTCGGACACGAAGTCGTAGCCCTTGAGCAGTCGCACCGGCGAGAGGTCGGGCGAGCGGCGCAGACGGCCGCGGTCGGCGTAGGCCACGCCGGTGTCGACGACGGCGACACGCACGCGCCGGCCGCCGGGCTTGCCGACGGCGACGGCGGCGTCCCACGCGGGGGCGATGTTGATGCCGAACGGCCCGACGAGGTCCCACTGCTGCGCCGTCCATCCGCCTGACGTGCCGGCCGCCTGGGCGGCGCCGGTGTCGTTGGGGGCGAAGGCGGCGAGCCGCGCGCGGTAGTTCGGGGTGGCGGAGGCGACCGCGGCGCGCGCCGACAGGCGGCGCATCGCGCTGCGAGCGCCGGTGCGGCCGGCGCGCACGAGCCACGCGTCGGCGCCGATGTGACGCACGACGCGGACGCCGGCGGCGCGACGGGCGTGGCTGCGCTCGGCCGCCGACGTGCCGGGCGCGAAGCGGACGACGACGTCGTTCGCGGTGGCGCCGGAATCGGCGGCGGTCGCGGCGGGGGCGCCCACGGCGAGCAGCGCGAGGGCGAGCACGGCGCACGCGAGCACGCGCACGAGGCGAAGAGGGGAGCGGGCAGCGAGGATCATGGACGGAGGGACCTGCGTCCCTTATCGGCAAACAACGCCGTTCCCACGAAGTTTCTCAGCCGTGGCCAACCTGCAGGCCGGGTCTGGCGCGCGAGCGGGCATCATGGGGCGATGGATCGCGCCGTCATCGACGACGCCGGCGACGAGTCGTGGATGCGCCTGGCCATCGCCGAGGCCGAGCGTGCGCTCACCCACGACGACGTCCCGATCGGCGCCGTTGTCGTCCACGGCGGCGATGTCATCGCCGCGGCGCACAACGAGCGCGAGCTGCGCACGGACCCCACGGCACACGCCGAGACGCTCGCGCTGCGGGCCGCCGCGGCGGCGCTCGGCTCGTGGCGCGTCCTCGACAGCACGCTGTACGTGACCCTCGAGCCGTGCGCCATGTGCGCCGGCGCGATCGTGCTCGCCCGCGTGCCGCGCGTCGTCTTCGGGTGCACGGACCCGAAGGCGGGCGCCGCGGGCAGCGTCCTCGACGTGCTCGCCGAGCCGCGCCTGAACCATCGCCCGCAGGTGCTCGGCGGTGTGCTCGCCGGGCCCTGCGCCGCGCTGCTCACCGGGTTCTTCGCCTCCCGGCGCTGACGCAGATGGCCTCGGAGCGAGTCCAACCGCGTGCCGGGCTAACGCAGGCGGCGTCGGGCGCGCGCCAGCCCGGCGGATGTGGCGAGGGCCGCGCGCGCCGCTCGTGTCGAGCGAGTGACGCCGACATAGGGTGTCTGCGTGCTGCCGAAGGCGCGGAAGAAGCGCTCGACCGGCTTGAGCATCGAGCCCTCGAAGTCGAAGACGTCGGTCACCTCGCGCGAGCGCATGATCGCCTCCCACAGCAGCAGGCTGCTCGCGCCACTGGTGCGCAGCGCGGGATCGCCCCCGCCGAAGAGGTAGTACGCGCACTGCTCGTCCCAGACGATGTACGTCGCGGCGTGCACCTGGCCCGACTCGTCCTCGGCGAACAGGATCGCCCGGCTGTCGCGCTCCGCGCAGGCCGCGTCCACGCGCGCGAGCTCGGCGAACGTGATTCGCGGCTCGAGCCCCTGGCGCTCGAACGTCTTGCCCAGGATGGCGTAGAAGCGGTCGAGCCCGAGGTCGTCGCGAACCTCGACGCGCTTGCGCGCCTTGCGGATCTCGCGCCGGATGTTGTCCTTCAGGCCGCTCCACAGCGCCTCCTCGGAGCCCATCCCCTCGAGCCGATACGTGTAGCGCGTCTGCAGCCGGTAGCCGGCCCAGTGGAACGGGAGCGCGTTGAGCAGCGCCGGCGAGAAGTTCTGCGAGAAGACGTGCGCGTCCGGAAGCTGCTCCTCGAGCGAGGTCAGCAGCTCCATCTCCCGCCCCAGGACGTTGGCCTGCTTGCCCTGCCCGGGCTCGATCCAGGGGCCGAGCGTCTGACTGACCTCCGGCTGGGTGAGCATGCGCATCCGCCCGCGACCCCGGACGATGTACGGCAGCCGCGCGACGACGCGCCCGTCGCGCTCGACGGTCGCCTCGTCCCACCGCCCCGGCGCCGCCGCCTCGAGCCACCACGGCTGCTGGAAGATCGAGTACGCACGATCCGTCCGCTCGGGGCGCGGGCGGGCGTCGGGCACGAGCGGCCCGGCCCCTGAGCGCCCGTTGGTCTCGGCCGGTGGCGTCACGTCGGCTGCCACCCTCTCACGCCGCACGGCCGTTGCAGGAAGCCCACCGGTCGGGTGTTCGCGAAGTCGCATCGTGCGACCTTCCGTGTTGGGAGGGGGCATGACAAGCGTAGTTCCCGCGAAGAACCGCGAGTCTGCCTCGTAACTTCCGCCCGCGGGTCCGACGACGTGCTGACTCTCGCGACGGACGGCTACGATTCCTGGTCGCATTCCCCGCGCAGGGGAATCCTGGAGGGGTGGCAGAGCGGTTGAATGCGGCGGTCTCGAAAACCGTTTCAGGGGTTAAACCTCTGACGAGGGTTCGAATCCCTCCCCCTCCGCTCCCGGCCCGCTAACGCGCCAGGCGCAGCGGCAGCGCCGACGCGGGCTTGAGCTCCTCGAGGTGCAGGAGCGTGGTGATGCGCGCCGCGCCGCCACGCGTGGAGAGGCGCACGAGCACGCGCTGCAGCTCGGCCACCTCGCGCGCGAGCACGTGCAGGAGCGCGTCGGTCTCGCCCGTGACCCAGTCCGCCGAGATCACCTCGGGCATCGAGCGGACGGCGTCGGCGAAGCGCCGGTGGGCGCGGTCGTCGTGGCGCTCGAGCGAGACGGCCACGTAGACCTTCAGCGCGAAGCCGGCCGCCGCCGGATCGAGCCGCGCGACGACGTCGCGCACGATGCCGGACTCCTTGAGCCGGCGGACGCGGTGCAGCGTGGCCGCGGGTGAGAGCTCGACGATCCGCGCGAGCTCGACGTTCGAGCGATCCGCGTTCGTCTGGAGCTCCTCGAGCAGCCTGAGGTCAATGGAATCAAGTGAAATCGCCATCGGACGAAATGATATTTCGTCATCGGACGGATTAGGCGATTGTTGGCTCAGTTCCGGCCCAGTTTGTCCGAAGCTGTGGACATGGGGTCGTCGTCGAACCGCACCGCGCTGCTCGCGCTCGCCACCGCGGGTGCCCTCTGGGGGCTCACCGTGCCGCTGTCGAAGCTGTCGCTCGACTGGCTCGGTCCCGGCTGGCTGACCGTCGTGCGCTTCGCGGTCGCCGCGCCGCTGCTCGCCCTCGTGGGGCGGCGCGGCCTGCGCGGCGCGCTCGACCTGCGCGTGGCCGGCGCCGGGGCGATCGGCTTCGGCGCCGTCATCATGCTCCAGAACCTCGGCATCGAGCGCACGAGCGCGAGCCACGCGGCGCTCGTCGTCGGCGCCGCCCCGGTGCTCGTCGCCCTCATCGCCGCGAGCCTCGGGCGCTCGGCGACGCGACCGCTCACGTGGGGCGGCTACGCCCTTGCGCTGGCCGGCATCGGCCTCGTCGCCCGTGCCGGCGGCGGCGGCGCGTCGGCGGCCGGCGACATGCTCGTGCTCGCCTCGGCGGCGCTGTCCGCCGTCTTCATCGTCGTCCAGCCCGGCCTCCTGGCCGGGCGCGACCCGGCCGCCGTGACGGCGGTCCAGTTCGCCGCCGGCGCGCTCTTCGCGATGCCCGTCGCCGTCCTCACGGAGGGTGCGCCCGGCGCGCTGACCGGGATGGTCCCGGGCGTCGCCGTCGCGGCGCTCGCGATCACCGGCACGCTCGTGCCGTTCTGGCTGTTCGCCTTCGCCCAGGCGCGCGTGCCCGCCGAGCTCGCGGGCACGTTCGTGAACCTCGAGCCGGTCGTCGGCGCCGCCGCCGGCTGGCTCGTCCTGGGCGAGAGCGCGGCCACCGTCCAGCTCGCCGGGGCGATCGTCGTCGTCGCGGGGATCGCGCTCAGCACGCTGCCGGCGCGCGAGCGCCGGCCGGTCGCCGTGCCGTCGCTCGGCTGAAGTCGTAGGACCAATGTCGAGATGAGTTCGGGCGCCGCGGCGTCCACCCTTCCTGGTGGCGGACGACGCCACCCCTCTCACATGCGACGGATCGCCCTGCACCTCCCAGATGCCCGCCTCGACTACGCCGACCCCGACGACCGCGCGCCGCTGATCGCCGCCGTCGGGCCGCTCGTCGAGTCCGAGGGCCTCTGCGACCTCGTCGACGCGTGCGCGCTGCTGCGCGAGGGCGGGCGCGAGTTCCGCTGCCTGATCGCCGGCGGCGGAGTGCTCGAGGGTGTGCTGCGGCGGCGGATCATGCGCCACGGTCTCGCCGGCCGCGTCGAGCTGCTCGGCCCGCTCGGCCGCGAGTGCGTCGTCGCGCTGTTGCGCCGGGCCGCCGCGTTCGCCGCGCCGCGCGTGGCGCCCCGCGGTGACGCGCGCCCGCCGCTCCCGATGCTCGAGGCGATGGCGCTCGGGACGCCGTGCATCGTGACCGACGGCGGGCGCCGGCCCGCGGCGGTCGTCGAGGGCGTCACCGGCCTGATCGTCCAGCCGCGCGACCCGATCGGGCTCTCCGAGGCGCTCGACGAGCTGCTCGTCAGCCCGCGCCTGCGGGTCCAGCTCGCCCGCGCTGCCCGCGACCGACTCGTGAAGGTCCATCCGGAAGGCACCACCCCCCGGGCCCCCGGATGGCTCGGCGCGGGCGCGGGCCACCGCGATCTCGCGGTGGCCCGACCGCTCCCACCGCTGCCCGCCGTGACGTGATGAGCCGGGTCACCGAGGTCGTGCTCGCCTTCCTGGCCGCTCGCCCCGGCCTGCGCCGGGCGCTGCCGACCAAGCTCACGCCGTCGCCGAAGACGCCGCGCGACCGTCCGCGCGTGATCGTCCGCACGCTGCTCGGCTTCGCGCTCCCCGGTCTGGCCGTGGTCGCGATCATCGGAATCGGCGCCGTCGGCGTGTTCCGCGCGCGCGGTGAGAGCGAGGCGATCCGCGACGCGCGCCAGCTCACGCGCGCGATCGGGCTCGGCCTCGTCGAGCCGCGCCTCACCGACGGCATGGTGCGCGGTGACCGCGCCGACGCCCGCCGCCTGGACAAGTTCGTGCGGGCGCGGGTGCTGACCCTCGACAGCTCGATCGTCCGGATCAAGATGTGGAGCCCCGACGGCCGCGTCGTCTACTCCGACGAGCCGCGCCTGATCGGGGACGTCTTCCCGCTCGGCGAGGACGAGCGCGAGGCGCTGGCGAGCAACGAGGTGTCGGCCGAGCTCAGCGACCTGTCGGGCCCCGAGAACCGCTTCGAGCGCGAGCAGGGCCAGCTCCTGGAGGTCTACCTCCCGCTGCAGAGCCCGTCCGAGGGCCGCGTCCTGTTCGAGGCCTACCTGCGCTACAGCTCGGTCGTGGCCGACGCGCGCACGATCTGGCTGGCCTTCGCCCCCGCGCTGCTCGCCGCGCTGCTGCTGCTGTGGCTCGTGCAGCTCCCGATCGCGTGGTCCTTCGGTCGCCGCCTGCAGCGCGGCCAGGTCGAGCGCGAGGCGCTGCTCGTCAAGGCGATGCAGGCCTCCGAGGCCGAGCGGCGCCGGATCGCCGGCGATCTGCACGACGGCGTCGTCCAGGATCTCGCGGGGCTGTCCATGTCGATCTCGGCGGCCGCCGAGCGCACAGAGGATCCCGAGCTCACGCAGACGCTCGAGGAGGCCTCGACGCGTACCCGCCAGAGCATCCGCCAGATGCGGAGCCTGCTCGTCGACATCTACCCAGCCAACCTCCACAGCGCCGGGCTGCAGTCGGCGCTCGTCGACCTGCTGGCGCCGTTGGCCGCCCGCGGCGTGCACACGGACGCGGTCGTCGATCCGCACATGCAGCCCTCGCCCGAGGTCGAGCAGCTCGTCTTCCGCACGGCTCAGGAGGCGCTGCGCAACGTGCTCCAGCACGCGCGCTCATCGCGGGTCGAGCTGCGGGCGACGCTGACCGGCGGCGTGGTGTCGCTGCACATCGAGGACGACGGCGTGGGGTTCGCGCCCGAGGAGGCGCAGCAGGCGCGCACCGACGGCCACTTCGGGCTGGCGCTGCTCGGCGATCGCGCGGCCGACCTCGGGGGACGCCTCGTCATAGACTCCGCGCCCGGGCGCGGGACGCGCGTCCATCTCGAAGTCCCAGCCAGATGATCCGTGTCCTCATCGTCGATGATCACGCCGTCGTTCGCGCCGGCCTCGAACAGCTGCTCGGCAATCACGACGACTTCGAGGTGATCGCCTCGGCGACGGACGGTCACGAGGCCCTCGCGCTCACCGTCGCCGAGGAGCCCGACGTCGTCCTCATGGACCTGTCGATGCCCAACCGCGGGGGCATCGAGGCGACGCGCGCCATCCGCGAGGCCGCGCCGGAGACGCGCGTCGTCGTGCTCACCTCCTTCTCCGACCGCGACCGCATCCTCAACGCGATCGACGCCGGCGCCGTGGGCTACCTGCTGAAGGACGCCGAGCCGCTCGAGCTGCTCGCCGGCATCCGCGCGGCCGCGGGCGGCGAGTCGCCGCTGCATCCGAAGGCGGCGAGCGCCGTGCTGAGCGCCCGCGCCGAGAACGCGCCGCGCGAGGAGCTCTCCGAGCGCGAGCGCCAGGTCCTCGAGCTGGTCGGCGCGGGGCTCCCGAACAAGCGCATCGCGATGCGCCTGGGCATCAGCGAGAAGACGGTCAAGGCGCACCTGACGAACGTCTTCCGCCAGATCGGCGTGGCCGACCGCACCCAGGCCGCGCTCTGGGCGCGCAGCAACGGCTTCGGCACCGGCCCGTAGCGCTCCAACGGGCGCCGATGAGTTCCGGGGCGCGGCGTCGTCCCTGGATTCATGACCGATCGACAGCCCACCGAGACGACCAACCTCGATCGTTACGGGAACGAGCCGCTGGACTGGAGCCGCGCGCGCGACCTGCTCGCCGCCCCGGGGCCCCGGACGTCGTTCTTCATCGGGACCGTGCGACCCGACGGCCGCCCCCATGCGGCCGGCGTCGGCGCCGTCTGGCACGACGGCGACGTGTACGTGGTCAGCGGCCCCGGCACGCGCAAGTCGCGCAACCTGGCCGCCAATCCGCAGTGCACCATCTCCGTCAGCCTCGAGGGCATGGACCTGGTCCTCGAGGGCGAGGCCACGCGCGTGACCGACGCCGCGACGCTCGAGCGGTTGGCGGCGGTCTACCGCGACGGCGGCTGGCCGGCGCAGGTGGAGGACGACGCCTTCACGGCGCCCTACAGCGCGCCGAGCGCCGGGCCGCCGCCGTGGTACCTGTACCGCGTCGTCGTCCACACGGCGTTCGGCGTGGCCGGGACGGAGCCGCCCGGCGCGACGCGCTGGCGCTTCTAGATCGGTGCCGTCTCCGGCATGTTCTCGGGCGTCGCCGTCGCGCTCGCGACGGTCTGCTCGCGGGTGCGGCGCCCGAGCACGTAGAACAGCACGCCGATCGCCAGCGTCACGACGATCGGGATGAAGACGACGAGCTGGAACGTGCCGCGGCTGAAGCCCTCGGGCAGCGCCGAGTCGTTGAGCAGCGACCCGTCCCCGAGCCCCGGGAACAGGCCGACGAGCGAGGCGAGCGCGGCCCAGGAGGTCGTCAGCACGCCGCAGATCCAGACGCCCGCCATCCCGCCCGGCACCTTGTACGGGCGGTCGACGTGGGGATGGCTGTAGCGCAGCTTGATGATCGACGGGAAGATCACCAGGTAGGAGATCGTCGTGAACAGCAGCACCACGTTGAGCACGGCGCTGAAGTACTTCTCGGCGTCGCCGCCGGACAGCTCGAAGGCGAGCACCATGACGATCGTCGAGACGATGCCGCTCAGGAAGTTGACCACGATCGGCGTGCCGTAGCGGGCCGAGAACGTGCCCAGGATGCGCGGGCCCGCGCCGTCGTAGCCGGCCACGGCCTGCGAGCGGTCGGCGCCCATCAGCCACGTCGTCCCGCTCGACAGGAGCACGAGGATGAACGCCGCGGCCGTGAGGTTGCCGAGGAAGGCGCCCGCGCCGCTGAGCGTCGCGCCGTCGGCCGTGACCTCGCCGCCGTAGACCGTGAACACCGTCTTCATCGCGTCGATGAAGCCGCCCAGCCCGGTGATCTGCTCGGTGGGCAGGACCATGAGGATCGCCAGGATCGGGACGCCGTAGAGCACGATCGCCGAGATCGCGGCGCGCAGCACGGTGAACGGCACGTCCTTCTGCGGGTCCTTCATCTCGTCACCGGCCGCGCTCGGCAGCTCGAAGCCGACGAAGTTGAAGAACAGCAGCGGGACGAGCCCGATGAACAGCGTGTACGAGGGCGAGAAGTCGCCGACCGCCGGTGGGTGCAGGCCGTTGTCGAAGGCGTAGACGACGACGCTGAGCGAGAAGAAGGCGAGCAGCAGGATGCGCGCCCAGGCGCCGAGCGTCGGGATCCACTTGCCGATTCCGAACGACAGGATCGCCGCCCAGACGCCGAACCAGATGAAGACGAGCGAGAACAGGTACTGGCCGGCCGTCCCGAGGTCGCCGAAGAACGTGTTGAAGGTCTCGACCGCCGTGATGCACAGCAGGCCGCCCATCCAGACCGGGTTCGACAGCCAGTAGAGGACGGAGTTGACCGCGGCCACGAAGCGGCCCCAGGCGAGCTTCGTCCATACGTAGGCGCCGCCCTCCTCCGGGAAGGCCGCGCCGAGCTCGGCGGTCAGCAGCGCGTAGGGGATGAAGAAGAACACCGCGAGCACGATGAGCCACGTGAAGCCCTCCGGGCCCTGGCTCGCGACGGCGCCGAGCGTGTCGACGCCGACCAGCGTGCAGATCAGGAAGAACAGCATGTCGAAGCGCCCGAAGTGCTTTCGGAGCTTGCGCTTCTCGTCCGCTGCGGCCTGGGTCTCCTGCTGATCGAGGATCGCGGTCTCGGCGCCCAGCGTGGTGGCGGTCATGGCGACGCATCAGAGCGGACCGGGCAGTTCGCAGGCAAGCGACACGGTGTCGCTTCGGACCTCTGCGGACCGAGACCGACCGGCGTGCGCCGCGCGTCAGCCGCGCAGGAAGTCGATGAGCATCCGGTTGACGAGGTCGGGCTTCTCGACCATCAGCCCGTGCGACGTGCCGGGCACGACTGCGAGCTGGGCGCCGGGGACGCCCCGGAACATGGCCACGGCGTGCTCGAGCAGCACCTCGTCGCGGTCGGCGACCATGACGAGCGTCGGCGCCGTCACGCCCGCGAGGTCGTCGGCGGTCATGGCGGGGTCGTGCGTGTGCATCTCGTCGAGCTTGGCGGCGAGCACCGCGAAGTGCTCGCGTCCCTGCGGCGCGACCTCGCCGTAGAGGTCGCCCAGGAACTCGAGCGCGTCCGCCGGCATGTCGAGCACGCCCGGCGCCCAGCCCTCGTGGTGGGAGACGCCGGCCACGACGGCGACGCGCCGCACGAGCGTGGGGTGGCGGGCGGCGAGCACGATGGCGACGCTCGCGCCGTCGCTGCAGCCGACGATGTGCGCCGGGCCGCCGACCACGCGCTCGATGAACGCCGCGGTGTCGTCGGCCATCGCGTCTATGGTGATCGGGCCCTCGACGTCGGGCGTGCGCCCATGCCCGCGGCGGTCGGGCGTGAACACGTGGAAGGCCGCGGCCAGCCCGGGGAGGTTGGCCTCGAAGGCGCGCGAGTCGGCGCCCCCGGGGTGCAGGAGCACGAGCGGCTCACCCTCGCCGTGCTCGTCGTACCACGTCCGCACGCCGTTCAGATCGATGTGGCCGGCCACCTCGTCGCTCCCGTTCGCTCGCCGTCGTCGGAGGGTTGGACCGTGCCCGCGTGGCGAACTCATCGGCGGCTGCGATCTTCGCTCCGACCACAGACTGAAAGCAAGCTGATTGAGAAAAAGATTTAGGCGTGCCATACTTTGGGTCGATGGCGCGCTTGACACGACGCAGTCTGCTCGCCGGATCGGTCCCGGCGGTGGGGGCCGCGGGCGCTCTGCTGCACGCCACCGTGCCCCACAGCCACCCGTGGGACGAGCCCGCCCACGCCGCCCAGGCCGGCCACACGGGCCACGACGGCCACGGCGCCGACGGCGGCCACGCGAGCTTCCGCGACGGCGCGACGGTGGACCACCGCGCCAACGGCTTCGACCCCCACGAGATCCTGCGCGACTTCGACTGGGGCACGACGCGGCGGCTGGCGAGCGGGCGCGTGCTGCGCGAGTGGACGTTGAACGCCGTCGACCGCGAGATCGAGGTCGCGCCCGGCGTGCGCTTCGCGGCGTGGACCTACAACGGGCGGATCCCCGGGCCGACGCTGCGCTGCCGCGAGGGCGAGCGCCTGCGCATCCACTTCGCCAACGGATCCCAGCACGCGCACACGATCCACTTCCACGGCATCCACCCGGCCGAGATGGACGGGGTGCCCGGCGTCGGCGCGGGGCAGATCGCGCCCGGCGGGACGACGACGTACGAGTTCGACGCCCAGCCCGCCGGCCTGCACCTCTACCACTGCCACGTCCGGCCGCTGGCCGAGCACATCGCCAAGGGCCTGTACGGCGCCTTCATCGTCGACCCCGCGGACGGGCGCGAGGACGCCGACGAGATGGTCATGGTCATGAACGGGTTCGACACGAACTTCGACCGCGCCAACGAGGTCTACGCGGCGAACACGATCGGCTTCGCCTACATGGACAAGCCGATCGTCACGGCGCGTGACGAGCTCGTGCGGATCTACCTGGTCAACGTCCTCGAGTACGACCTCATCAACTCGTTCCACCTGCACGGGAACCTGTTCGACTACTTCCCGACGGGCACCGGGAGCCGGCCGTCGGAGCTCACCGACACGGTGATGCTGTGCCAGGGGCAGCGCGGGATCCTCGAGTGGCGCTTCCCGTATCCGGGCAGCTACATGTTCCACGCCCACCAGTCCGAGTTCACCGAGCTCGGCTGGCAGGGCATCTTCCAGGTGACGTGATGGAGGCCCGCGGCGCCACGAATCGCGACGCCACGGCGGGCCTGCCGTCCTGGCTGCTCGGGCTCGTCCCGCTGCTGCTGATCATCGCTGCCGTCGGTGCGTTCGCCGCGCTCGGCGGCCCCGGGCTGGCCGAGCGCCGCGGGCCGCCGGCCGAGGAGCTCGCCATCGACCGGACCGTCCTGCGGCCCGGGACGATCGAGGTGACGGTACGCAACGACGGCCCCGACCCGGTGTCGATCGCCCAGGTCCAGGTGAACGACGCGTTCGTGCAGTTCTCGGGCGCCGAGCGGCCGATCGGGCGGCTCGGGTCGGCGACCGTGCGGATCGAGCAGCCGTGGGTCGAAGGCGAGGCCTACGAGGTCGCGCTGATGACCTCCTCGGGCGGGACCGTCGCGCACGAGATCCCGGTCGCCGTGAGCACACCGGCCGCCGACCTGTCGTTCTTCGGCCTGATGGCCCTGCTCGGGATCTACGTCGGAGTGATCCCGGTGGCGCTCGGCATGCTCTGGCTGCCGTGGATCCGGCGCATCCCGCGCAGCTGGCTGCGCGCGGTGATGGCGCTCACGATCGGCCTGCTCGCGTTCCTGGCCATCGACGCCGCGCTCGAGGGCTTCGAGCTGGCGGGCGAGGGCTCACAGGCGTTCGGAGGCGCCGTGCTCGTGCCGATCGGCGCGGTCGTCTCCTATCTGCTGCTGACGGGCGTCTCGGGGTGGCTTGCCCGACGGCGGCACGCCGCGGCGAGGGCGGGGGCGTCGGGTGGGACGCTCGCGCTGCTCGTCGCGGCCGGTATCGGCCTGCACAACCTCGGCGAGGGGGTGGCGATCGGGTCGGCCTACTCGGTCGGCGCGCTCGCCCTCGGCGCCTTCCTCGTCGTCGGCTTCGCGCTGCACAACACGACCGAGGGGCTGGCCATCGTCGCGCCGATCGCGCACCTGCGCCCGTCGCTCGGGCGGCTGGCCGCGCTGGGGTTGATCGCCGGCGCCCCCGCGATCCTCGGGGCGTGGATCGGCGCGGCCGCCTTCAACACGAGCGTCGCGGCGTTCCTGTTCGGCTTCGGAGCCGGGGCGATCGTGCAGGTCATCGTCCAGCTCGTGCCGACGCTGCGCGACGACGACGGCCGCGCGCTGCACCCGGCGACGGTCGGCGGCGTGCTCGCCGGGCTCGCGCTGATGTTCGCGACGGGGCTGCTCGTCAGCATCTGAGCGCCGCCGCCGCGGTGCGACTCGCTCGCAGCTGCGCACGCTTCTCAAAAAGCGTTTGTTTGCAGGGACTTTTATGACCCGGAAGGGCACGTGGCGCGTAAGGATGAAGCGTCCACCGACCTCTTCCAAGGAGTCCCGGAATGGTGCGCAAGATCCCCGTCGTCCTCGCCGCCCTGATCGCGGCGATCGGCGCCGGTGTCCTCGTCGTCGCGATGAGCTCGGGCTCGAGCCACCGCGAGGCGCCGCTGACCTCGGTCGATCCGACCGCGGACGACACCGACGTCTACGCGTTCAAGGCGCCCGACGCGCCGAACGCCCTGACCATCGTCGCCAACTGGATCCCGTTCGAGGATCCCGCCGGCGGGCCGAACTTCTACCGGCTCGACGACCGCGCGACGTACTACCTCAACGTCGACAACACCGGCGACGGGCGCTACGACGTCCGCTACCGGTTCCGCTTCAGGACGAAGGTCGGCGACCCCGACTCGTTCCTGTACGCGCTGCCCGGCGTCGCGAACATCCGCGACCCGAAGCTCAACATCCAGCAGACGTACTCGGTCGTGCGCGAGACGTGGAAGGACGGCCGGCGCACGGGCCACAAGATGCTCGGCAGCAACCTGCCGGTCGCCCCGAACAACGTCGGGCCGAAGACGATCCCCGACTACGCGTCGGTGTGGGGCGCCGCCTCGCGGCACCTCGACGGCGGCGGGCGCGTCTTCGTCGGCCAGGCCGACGACCCGTTCTACGTCGACCTCGGCTCGACGTTCGACGCCATCAACATCCGCAACGGCACCGGCAACGCCGGCGGCGGCAAGGACGACCTGGCGGGCTACAACGTCCATTCGGTCGTCCTCCAGGTCCCGGTCGAGCAGGTCACCCGCGACCACGCGGGCGTCAGCGGGCCGAGCGCGCCCAACGCCGTGGTCGGGGTGTGGGCGTCGACGAACCGCGAGCGCCTCAGCGTCACCGCGGCTCCGGGCTTCGGCCCGACGACACAGCAGCTGCGCCGCGAAGGCCGCCAGGAGGGTGACGAGGTCCAGGTCAGCCGCCTGGGCAACCCGCTCGTCAACGAGGTGGTCATCCCGCTGGGCAAGAAGGACCTGTTCAACGCCACCCAGCCCTCGGACGACCTGAAGAACTTCGGGCGCTACGTGGTCCAGCCGCAGCTCGCGAAGGTCCTCAACATCCTCTTCCCGGGGCTCAACGTCCCCGAGAAGAACCGGACCGACATCGTCCAGGCGCTGCTCACCGGCGTGCCGGGGCTGACGCAGATCCGGCCCGGCGCGCCGCCGACCGACACGCTGAAGATCAACCTCGGCGTCACGCCCAAGAGCGACCCGAACCGCTTCGGCGTCCTCGCCGGCGACACCCAGGGCTTCCCGAACGGGCGGCGCCTCGGTGACGACGTCGTCGACATCGAGCTGCGCGTGATCGGCGGCTTCCTGAAGGGCAACAAGCTGCCGCTCGGCGACGGCGTCGACGGCAACGACGTCCCGTTCCGCGCGACGTTCCCGTACGTGGCGCTGCCCAAGGCGGGCTTCGACTCGCAGCTCAAGCGGCTCGAGCCGGTGCACGCGCCGACCCCGGCCGACCCGGCCGCGGGGTCCTAGTCCCATCACCGACCGGTCAGACGGGCGGGGGCGCTCGACCGCCCCCGCCCTCCGGACCGCCTCCTCCTCCACATGACCTCCAGGCGCCTGACCCTCCTCGCCGTCCCGCTCGCCTTCGCCGGGATGCTGCTCGTCCTCATGCTCGGCTCCGGCGGTGGCGGCGCGACCGCCGCCCCGGACGAGCGCCACGTGCCCGACGCCCCGCGCCCCGGCGCTCCCACGGCCGAGCGCGTGCGCGTGCTCGAGGCCACGGTCCGCGCGCGACCTCGCGTCGCCGCCGGCTACGTCCAGCTCGCCGGCGCCCTGCGCGAGCAGGCGCGCGAGACCGGCGACGGCAGCGAGCTCGGCCGCGCCGGCGCGCTCCTGGGCCGCGCGCTGGCGCTCGCGCCGCGCGATCCCGGCGCACTCACCGAGCGCGGCGCGCTCGCCGTCGTGCGCCACGACTTCGCCGCCGGCCTGCGCGACGCGCTCGCCGCGCGCCGCGTCGCGCCCGAGGCCGACGCGCCGCTCGGCGTCCAGGTCGACGCGCTCGTCGAGCTCGGCCGCTACCCGCAGGCCGCCCGCGCGCTGCAGGAGATGGTCGACCGCAGCCCCGACGTCGCCGCCTACGCGCGCGTCTCCTACTTCCGCGAGCTGCACGGCGACCTGCCCGGCGCCGTCGACGCGATGCGCCGCGCCGTCTCGGCCGGCGGCGCGTCGGCCGCGGGCACGGCGTCCGTGCAGGCGCTGCTCGGCGATCTCGAGCTCATGCGCGGCCGGCTGCGCGCCGCGCGGCGCGCCTACCGCGCCGCGCTCGCGCTCGTCCCGCGGCTGCCCGCCGCCGACGCCGGGCTGGCCCGCGTGCAGGCCGCACGCGGTGACGTGCCCGCGGCGATCCGCCGGATGCGCGGCGTCGTGTCCCGCCTGCCGCTGCCACAGCACGTCGTCGCCCTCGGCGAGCTCGAGCTCGCCGCCGGGCGGCGCACGCAGGCGCGGCGCGACCTCGCGCTCGTCCGCGCCCAGCAGCGGCTGGCCGGCGCGGGCGTGAGCACGGACGTCGAGCTGGCGCTCTTCGAGGCCGAGCACGGCTCGCCGGCGCGCGCCGTCGCGCTCGCCCGCCGCGCGTGGTCGCGGGCGCCGAGCGTGCGCTCCGCCGACGCGCTCGGCTGGGCGCTGACCCGCGACGGGCGCGCCGCCGAGGGCGAGCGCTGGGCGCGGCGCGCGCTCCGCCTCGGCTCTCGCGACCCGATGTTCCTGTTCCACGCGGGGATGGCGGCGCGGGGCGCCGGGCACGACGCGGCCGCCCGCCGCCTGCTGGCGCGCGCGCTCGACGCCAACCCGCGCTTCTCGCCGTGGCACGCGCCGATCGCGCGGCGCGCCCTGCGCGCGCTGGAGCGGGCGCGATGAGGACACTCGCCGCGATCGTCGCCGCCGGCGCGATCGCGCTGCTCGCCGCCGCCCCCGCGCAGGCGCACCCGCTCGGGAACTTCTCGGTCAACCACCTCGACGTCGTCTCGATCTCGCGCGACCGCGTCGACGTGCGCTACGTGCTCGACCAGGCCGAGATCCCGACCTTCCAGCAGCGCGACCGCAGCGCCGCGGAGGTGCTCGCGGCGACGCGGCGCGCCGTCGAGCGCGGCGTGACCGTCACGGCGGACGGGCGGCCGGTCGCCTTGCGCTTCACCGGCCCCGGCGTCGTCGCCCACCCGCGCGGCCAGGGCGGGCTGCCGACCACGCGCGTCGAATTGGGGCTGCGCGCGCCGGTCGGCGACGCGCGGCGCGTGACCGTGCGCGACGCGACCTTCCCCGGCCGGCTTGGCTGGAAGGCGATCGTCGTCGCCCGCGGCGCGGGGACGGCGGTGCGCTCGAGCGTCCCCGCCCAGGACCCGACCGCCGGGCTGCGCCGCTACCCGCCGGCGCTGCTGTCCTCGCCGGCCGACACGCGCGCGGCGAGCTTCTCCGTGGCGCCCGGCGCCGGCACCGTGGTCGCGCCGCGCGCGGACGGGACGCCGGCGGGGTCGGCGGCGGGCGGCGCCGGCGACGCGCTGTCGAGCGCCTTCGAGCGCGCCGCCGCGGGCCAGGGCGTCCTGCTCGTGCTCGTCCTCACCGCGTTCGGCTGGGGAATGGTCCACGCGCTCTCGCCGGGTCACGGCAAGGCGATGGTCGCCGCCTACCTGGTGGGGGCACGCGGCCGCCCGCGCGACGCGCTCGCCCTCGGGCTGACGGTCACGGTCACGCACACGATCGGCGTCTTCGCCCTCGGGCTCGTGACGCTCGCCCTGTCGCAGGCGATCCTGCCCGAGGACCTCTACCCGTGGCTCAACCTGTCCTCGGGGCTGCTCGTGGTGGCCGTCGGCGCCGCGGTCCTTCGCGCGCGCGTGCGCGCGACCCGCGCGCACGCGCACCAACATCATCACCACCACGGGCACGGCCACCATCACCACCACGGCCCCGAGCGCATCACGCGGCGCGGCCTGGTCGCGATGGGCGCATCGGCCGGGTTGATCCCGTGCCCGTCTGCGCTCGTCGTCCTGCTCGCGGCCATCGCCCAGCACGAGGTCGCGCTCGGCCTCGTGCTCATCGTCGCCTTCAGCGCCGGGCTGGCTGCGACGCTCGTCGCGCTCGGGCTGCTGGTCGTCAGCGCGTCGGGCGCGGCCCGGCGGATCCGCGCGCCGGGCCGCGCCGCGGCGCTCGTCTCCGCCGGGTCGGCGCTGGCCATCGTCGCCGTCGGCGTCGTGCTCACGGCGCAGGCCGTTCCGCAGCTCTGAGGCCGGCCGACCAGCGCTGCTCGATGCGCCCGAAGCGCCACAGCGCGGCGGCGACCGCGAACGTGAGCACGAACAGCGCGACGACCGCGTAGCCGACGAGGTTGAGGTCGAGCCCGGCGACCCAGTCCCAGAAGTCGCCCTCCAGGCGAAGCTGCTCGGCCAGGACGCCGAGCAGCTCGACGCTCCCGACGAGGAAGGCCACGGCCACGGACAGCGCCGTGATCGCGATGTTGAAGTAGATCTTGCGCACCGGCTCGGACAGCGCCCAGCCGTAGGCGACGTTCATGAACGACCCGTCGATCGTGTCGAGCAGCGACATGCCGGCGGCGAACAGGACGGGCAGGCAGAGGATCGCGTACCACGGCACGTCGGCCCCGGCGGCGCCCGCGGCGAGGAACAGCAGCGCGATCTCGGTCGCGGTGTCGAAGCCCAGCCCGAACAGGATCCCGAGCGGGTACATCTGCCACGGCGCGCGGATCGCCCGCGTGACACGACCGAGGATCCGGTTCATGAGCCCGCGCCGGTCGAGCTGGGCCTCGAGCTCCGCCTCGTCCAGGCGCCCGCGCCGCAGCGCGCGGAACATCCGCACGAGACCGACGAGCACGGCCAGGTTGAGCGCGGCGATGACGTACAGGAACGTGCCCGAGACGCTCGTGCCGACCAGCCCCGTGACGGCGTGCAGCGTCGAGCCGTCGTCGGTCACCGGGCCGGCCACCGCGCGCACGCCGCCCGCGATCAGCAGCGCGAGGACGAAGACCACCGTCGAGTGCCCGAGCGAGAAGAAGAAGCCGACGCTGAGCGGCCGCCGGCCGTCGGCCATGAGCTTGCGCGTCGTGTTGTCGATCGCCGCGATGTGGTCGGCGTCGAAGGCGTGGCGCAGCCCGAGCGTGTAGGCGGTCACGCCGACGCCGACCCCGAAGGCCTGCGGGCCCATCCCGTGCTCGCCGGGGACGACGAGCAGCAGCAGCGTCAGCCAGCCGACGACGTGCAGGCCGATGACGACCGCGGCCATCCCGGCGATCCCGCCCTTCTCACGTCGGCTCATGACGGTCCTCCCGCGCAGTCCGCGCACAGCCCGACGAGCGGGAAGTGGCTGAAGCGGGCCTCGAAGCCGAACGCCGCGCGGACGAGATCGCGCACGGGCTCGAGGCTGCGGGCGTCGGCGACCACGAAGGCGCCGCATGTCTCGCAGGCCAGGTACTCGCTTTCGGGCGCGCCCGCCGGCGCGTAGCGGCCGGGGCCGTGACCGAGGTGCACGTGGCGCACGATCCCGAGCGCCTCGAGCGTCTCGAGGTTGCGGTACGTCGAGGCGACGTCGGATTGCGGCACGCGGCCGCCGAGGCCGTCGGCCAGCTCCTCCACGGAGACGGGGCGCCCGGCGGTGAAGAGCGCCTCGAGGACGAGCCGCCGCGCGGCCGAGATGCGCAGGCCGCGGGCGCGGAGCGCGGCGACGGCGGCGGGGACGGTGGCGGCGCCGACGGGCCGCGTGTGGCTGGCGGCGGTCATGGCCGGCCGGGAGCGGGCAGCGGCAACCGACGCCGGTGAGGGCAGGGGCGAGAGAGCATGAGTCCTCCGATCGGGCCCGCCCCCTGCCGGCGGACGATTCGATTTCGAGCGTCAATGCGCACGAAGCGCAGATGCGGATCACTCGCATGTACGACCTCGCCCGGATCGCCGGAAACGGGCCGGTTTTGGGCCTCTATCCTGGAATCCGTGACCGCGATGACCCCTCCGGTGCGGCGCGTCGCGGTGATCGGCGCGGGCCCTGCCGGCTTCTACACGACCGACCAGCTGCTCGCCGCCGGGTTCGAGGTCGACCTGCTCGACGCGCTGCCGACGCCGTTCGGCCTCGTGCGCTCGGGCGTCGCCCCCGACCACCCGAAGATCAAGGCGGTCACGCGCGTCTACGAGAAGACCGCCCGCAAGCCCGGCTTCCGCTTCTTCGGCGGCGTGGTGCTGGGCGAGCACGTCTCGCGCGCCGAGCTGCTCGAGCGCTACGACGCGGTCGTCTACGCCTTCGGGACGCCGGCCGACAACCGCCTCGGGATCCCCGGCGAGGACCGCCCCGGCTCGCATCCGGCCACCCGCTTCGTGGCCTGGTACAACGGCCACCCCGACGGCTGCGACGACGAGTTCGACCTGTCCGTCGAGCGCGCCGTGGTGATCGGCAACGGCAACGTCGCCATCGACGTCGCCCGCATGCTCGTGCTCGACCCCGACGAGCTGTCGCCGACCGACACCGCCGACCACGCGCTCACGGCGCTCGCCGACGCGCAGGTTCAGGAGGTCGTCCTGCTCGGCCGCCGCGGGCCGGCCCAGGGCGCGTTCACGAACCCCGAGCTGCGCGAGCTCGGCGAGCTCGGCCGCGCGGACATCGTCGTCGACCCGGCGGAGCTCGAGCTCGACGAGGCCAGCGCGCGCTGGCTCGAGGAGGACGCCGAGCCGACGGCGCGGCGCAACATGGACGTCCTGCGCGGCTACGCGGCGCGCCCGCCCGGCACGAAGAGCCATCGCATCACGATGCGCTTCCTGCGCTCGCCCGTCGAGATCCTCGGCGAGGGCGAGGACGGGCCGGTGACCGGCGTCCGCGTCGTTCGCAACCGCATCGAGCGCGCGCCCGACGGGCGGCTCGCCGCCGTGCCCACCGGCGAGGAGGAGACGATCCCGTGCGGCCTCGTGCTGCGCTCGATCGGCTACCGCGGCGTGCCCATCGGCGACATTCCCTTCGACGAGCGCCGCGGCCTGATCCGCAACGACGGCGGGCGCGTGTGCGACGAGGCGGGCGCCCCGCACGCCGGCGAGTACTGCGTCGGCTGGATCAAGCGCGGGCCCAGCGGCGTCATCGGCACGAACAAGAAGGACGCCTCCGACACGGTGGCCAAGGTCGTCGCCGACGCCGAGGCAGGCGCCCTGCCCGAGCCGCCGGTCTCCGATCCCGACGAGATCGCGGCGTGGCTGGCCGAGCGCGCGCCCGACGCGGTGACGTGGGAGGGCTGGCAGGCGATCGACGAGGCCGAGCGCGCCGCGGGCGAGCCCCATGGGCGCCCGCGCGTGAAGCTCGTGCGCCTCGCCGACCTCGTCGCGGCCGGCCGCGGCGCCCCGGCTGCCTAGGCCGTCCAGGCCGGGGTCGCGCCCTGGTCGCGGACCCAGAGTCCGAGCAACCCGCGGAAGTGCGCGACGAACTCGTCGTGCTCGTGGCGCGGGTAGACCGCGCGCACCGTCTCGACGAGCAGGTCGTCGAGGTCGCGCGAGGCGAAGAACTCGAGCGCGATGTCGTCGAAGTCGGCCATCGCGGTCGCGCAGAACTCCTCGTAGCGATCGGTCTCGTGGTACTCGTCGGCCAGCCGCCGGTAGTGGGCGAGCTTCTCCTCGTAGGAGAGGTCCTGGCGGTCGCCGACCTCGAAGTACGTCCGCGTGTCGAGGTCCAGGCGCGGCGTGCGGCCGGTGACCAGGCAGAACGCCGACCACTTCACGAGCGCGCTGATGGCCCACGGGAAGTAGTAGTGCAGTGAGGTGATCGAGACGTCGGGCGACGCGTTGGCGTAGTCGATCGGGTGCACGTCGGTGCCGCGCACGAGCGTCTCGCACGAGTTGAACTCCCACCGGAAGAAGGCGTTGACGAGCCGCGAGATGGTGACGGCCTCGTCGCCCGTGCTCGCCGACAGGAAGTCGTGCTCGACGGCGTAGCGGGTGTGGAACGGCTCGTCGGGGCGGAAGCGCATGACCATCGTCTCGGCGCCGATCGACAGCGCCCGCGCGAACGCGTCGTAGCCCTCGACCGAGGCCTGCAGGTGCATGAGCCGCTCGCCGGACTCGTCGTAGGCGCGGTGCAGCTCGGCGGCGTCGCGGACGCGGCTGACGCCGATCCATTGGCCGCCGTCGTAGGGCTTCATGAACAGCGGGTAGCCGACCTGGGCGGCGACCTCGTCGAGGTCGAACGGGAGGTTGTACTTCGCCGCGGTGTACGCGAAGCGCGCGTTGTCGGGCGGATTCTTGTGCGGGACGAGGACCGTCTCGGGGACCTTCAGGCCGAGGCGCATCATCGCGCAGTAGGCGGTGTGCTTCTCCATCGACTGGAAGGTGAAGGGCGAGTTGAGCAGATAGACGTCGTCCATGATCGCCGCCTTCTTCAGCCACTCGCGCGGGAGGAAGTACCAGTAGGCGAGCCGGTCGACGACGAGCGAGTAGCGCGGCCGATCGCGCAGGTTGAAGGGCTCCATGGTGATCCGCTCGACGTCGAGACGGTGCTCCGCGCCGTCGTCGCCGCGAATCGGCGCCAGGCGGCCGACGAGCGTCTCGAAGGCGCGCGGCCAGTCCTCCTCGGTGCCGAGGAGCAGCCCGATCAGGTGGCGCGTTTCGGTCATCGGCGCCCCCACGTCGCCTGCAGCAGGCGGGTCAGATGCGGGTGCAGTGCGTCGCGCCACGCGATGTGGTCGTGCATGCCGGCGACCTCCTCCAGGGACACGCCGTAACCCTGCCCCGCCAGGGCGCGGGCCATGAGCCGGTTGTTCTCCATGTTCTCCTCCAGCCTGCCGCACGTGAGCACGGCGGGGACGGGGTCGCGCGCGTGCCCGGCCCCCCGCACGCGGCCGGCGAAGCGCGTGATCCGCCCGAAGCGCGCGAAGCCGGACTCCTGCGCGTCGAGACGCGGGTGGAAGAACGACCCCGACTGCAGGAAGAGCGCGCCGAGGCGGCCGGGATGGCGACGCTGGACGTGGAGCATGGCCAGGGCGCCCAGGCTCGCCCCCATGCCCACCACCGGGCCGTCCACCGGCGCGGCGGCGGCGACGGCGGGGAGGACGTCGGCCGACAGCGCCCGCGCGTAGCGCGCCGAGGCCGAGTACCACTCGCCGCGGTCGGCCGCGCCGAGCAGGGCGACGCGGTGCGCCGGCAGGCGCCCGGCGGCGATCGAGGCGGCGACGAAGTGGACCAGCGACGACTGCTCGGCGTACGCCGGGCCGTCGTGGACGACGAGCAGCGGCAGGCGCCCGCGCGCGCCGTCCGGGCTCCACAGCGTCACCGGGACGGGCGCGGTGATCCCGCGCGCGCGGACCTCGAACGAGCGCATGGCACCCGCGACACGCGGCATCTGCAGCCAGTCGGGCGGGGCCGCTGAGCTCAGGGCGCGGTCTGCCAGATCAGGAGCAGGCCGTCGCCGACGGTGAGCAGCGTGTTCTGCGTGCGCGGATCGGCCTGGACGTGGTCGTTGAAGGCGCGCAGCGCCTCCGTGTTGTCGTCGGCGTTCTCGGGGTCGACGACGAGGCCGCTCCACAGGACGTTGTCGGCGACGATCAGCCCGCGCTCGCCGAGCTTGGGCAGCACGGACTCGTAGTAGTGGACGTAGTCGTGCTTCCACGCGTCGATGAACACGAGGTCGAACGGGCCGTCCAGGGCGGGGACGATCTCGCGCGCGTCGCCGACGCGCAGGTCCACGCGCCCGGCGTACGGGCTGGCCTCGATCAGCCCGCGTGCGAGCTCGGCGCGCTCGGGGTCGGCCTCGATCGTCGTGACGCGGCCGCCCTCCGGCATCCGCGCGGCGATCGACAGTGCGCCGTAGCCGGTGAACGTCCCGATCTCCAGCGCGCTCGTCGCGCCCGAGGCGACCACGAGCGCCTCGAGCAGCCGGGCCTGGACGATCCCGCTCATCATCCGCGGCGAGGAGGTCTGCTCGCGCGTCGCGGCCGCGACGTCCGCGAGGTGCTCGGGGGGTGGCGTCGTGTGCTCGACGGCGTAGCGCTCGATGTCGCGGTCGATCATGTCCATGGGCCCATTCTCGGGCCTGCGCGCCGGCTACGCGGGGAGGCCGAGCACGCCGGGCTCGTCGAGCTGGCGCGGCGCGAGCGAGAAGGCGATCGCGCCGTGGTGCACGCGCACGGAGGATCCGGTGCGGAACAGGGGGCCGAGCGCGCGCGGGTCATCGTCGGGCGCGCGCAGCCCGAACATCTCATGGCCGACGCGCGAGGCGTGGCCGCGCAGCGCGCGCAGCGCGTCGCGCTCGGTCACCCGCCAGCCCGCCGCGTGCAGGTGTGAGCCGTGCCACAGCTCGAAGCGCCAGCGGCGGAAGGGGAGCCGCCCGAGTGGGAGCTCGTGCAGCACGTACTTGAAGGCCAGGTGCTCGACGTACATCCCTCATCGAGGGTAGCTGGCGCGCGGGCGCGCGTCCGGCCTCAGGCGAGGCCGGACGCGTACGCGAGCGCGACGAGCGCCACCCACACGACGAGCGCGAGGGCCAGGCGCATGGCGAACGACGCGGCGCTCACAGCAGGCTCCCGATCTGGTCGATGGCGACGACGGTGGAGGTCGCGCCGAGCATCACGATCGCCCACACGAGGGCGGCGAGCCGCACGCCGCGGATGCGCAGCGGCTCGGGCAGCAGCTTGCGGTTGATCGCGATGAGCAGGAACGAGTAGATGAACATCGTCACGCCGCCGAGCACGGTCGCGACCGTGACCAGGGCGAGCGGCTGGTCGAAGCCGAGCAGCAGGATGCAGATGCCGAACGTGAGCATCGCCCAGACGACCGTGAAGTACAGGCGGCTCTCGGTCCAACGCGGATGGTCGCGGACCCACCCGACGCAGAGCACGTCGGCCACGAGCCGTGCCACGTAGTCGACGATGCCGAGCGCCGCGGCGAACAGGCTGATCGCGCCGACCGCCAGGAACAGGCTGCTGAACCACGAGCCCACGGTGGCGGACAGGACGTCGGCCTCGAGCTGGATGAAGTCGAAGCCGCTCTCCTCCGGCAGGTCGGGGTTGCCGAAGACCGTCGAGTAGGCGACGAGCGAGAAGACGATGATCGCCAGGCCGCCGACGACGACGAACGACACGAGCTGCTCCGCGTTGGCCCGCTTCCACCAGACCCGCCAGCGGCTCATGTTCGCCTCGTCGGTGGGGAAGCGGTAGCCCTGGCCCGAGGGGGCGGCCTCCTCCTCGCCGGTCACCGGCGAGACGATCCGCGGCGCGTAGGCGCCCATCCCGTAGCCCTTGTCGCGGATCCAGTTGCTCTGCACGAGGTTGTTCGCCCCGCCCGCGCCGGCGGCCGCCAGTGCGCCGGCCAGGATCGCGAACTCGATCTCGCTCGGGAAGGTGCCGAAGCTCGTGACGAGCTGCGACGTGTCGCTCCACGCGGTGGCGTTCACGGCGGCGGCCAGGGCGACGACGATGAACAGCAGCACGGCCGCGATCTTGAGGAACTGGAGCTTCTCGACCGTGGCGTACACGACGGGCGAGGCGGTCAGGGCGAAGCCGATGGCCAGCAGGCCCGCGATGGCGATCACGTTCGGGTCGCCGCCGCCGACGAGGAACGTCGTCACCGTGGCCGCGCTCGTGGCCCACGCCGGCCACATCGTCGGGATGATCGCGCAGGCGACCATGAGCAGCCCGAAGCCCTTCCACAGGCGCTGGAAGCCGGTGATCGCCGTCTCCCCGGTGGCGAGCGTGTAGCGCTCGATCTCCATGTTGATGAAGAACTGGGTGAGGATGCCGACGACCGCCGCCCACAGGAAGAGCAGGCCGGCCTGCGAGGCGATGTACGGGTAGAGGACGTACTCGCCGGTGGCGACGCCCACCCCGATCAGGATCACGCTCGGGCCGATGAGCCTGCGCAGGGGCGCGGGCTCGGGAAGGTCGCGCTCCTCCCAGTCGCCGAGGGTGCGCCGCGCGCGCTCGGGGGGCGCGGACGCCGGCTCGGCGGTGCGCGAGAACCGGCTGGTCGTCGGGGGCGCTTCGGGTGTGGCCATCTCTCTCCTCCTCCGTATGGGTGATGCTCGCGGCCGTCAGGCCGTGGCCCGCACGCGGGCCGGCGCGCGCTGCGCGGCCATGCGGACGGGCGCGTTGGCTGCCCCGTAGCCGTCGTAGGCCGCGCGGCGCTGCACGACCTCGAGGAACAGCCGGGATCCGACGATCGGGGTGTAGAAGTGCAGGAAGTCCCCGTCCGGGGTGCGGTCGAGGAGCACGCCGTGCTCGCGCATCGCGTCGAGCAGACCGGGCTCCACGTCGATCCGGGCGGCGAGGTCGTCGTGGTAGTTGGCGGGGATCTCGAGCGGGTCGACGCCGCGGTCGCGCATCGCCCGGGCGGCGGCGAACACGTCGTCGCAGGCGAAGGCGATGTGCTGCAGCCCGCCGACGTCGCCCGCGCCGGTCACCGGCACGTTGAGGGCGAGGCGCACGTTGCGCTCGCCGTCGACGACGTCGCGGCTGCGGATCAGGCCGTCGGGCGCCGCGAGCTCCTGGCTGTCGCGCGGGCGCAGGCCGAGGACGGAGCGGTAGAACAGCGCGGCCTCGTCGAAGAAGTCGAACGGGTGCGAGAGGGCGACGTGGTCGATGGCGCGCAGCAGCGGCGGGGAGGGCGCCGGCGCGGCCGGGCGCGGCTCGAAGTCCGCCGTCCAGCTCAGGTCGTCGCCGGCGTCCGTGCGGCAGAAGAACACCGAGCTGCCGTCCGGCGCGGCGATCGCCGCGAGGTCCGCCTCGCCGGGGCCGCGGCGGCGGGAGAGCACCGGCGCCAGCAGCGCCTCGGCGCGCTCGGCCGAGGCGTCGGGGTCGGCGCTCTCCACGGCGATGGCGACGACGCCCGGCCCGGGCGGGCGGTCGTCCTCCTCGCCCGCGGCGCGCGCGCCGACGTTCAGCAGGACGCGGATGTCGCCCTGGCGCCACAGCGTCACGGGCTTGGAGCGGTGCACGCCGGCCAGCTCGAAGCCCAGCGCGTGCAGCAGGCGCTCGGTGTCGGCCGAGGCCGCCGCGTCGACGGCGAGCTCGACGAACGCCCAGCCGCGCAGCGGCGCGGGGGCCGGCAGGCGCGCGGCCGCGGGATGGTCGAGCGACTCCTCGAGGATGAGCAGCGAGCGCATCGCGTCGACCGCCATGCGCTCCGGGTCGGCCTGACGGAAGACGTCGTTGAAGACCTCGAGCGACAGCGGCCCGTCGTAGCCCGCGTCGAGCACGCGCGCGGTGAAGCCGGGCAGGTCGAACCCGCCCTGGCCCGGGAAGCACCGGTAGTGCCGGCTCCACTGCAGCACGTCCATGACGAGGTACGGCGCGTCGGCGAGCTGGAGGTAGAAGAGCTTGTCGGCGGGGATGTCGCCGATCGCGTCCAGGCCGGTGCCGCGCGAGAGCACGTGGAAGCTGTCGAGGCAGACGCCGAGCGCGGGGTGGTCGGCCGCCTCGACGATCCGCCAGGCGTGGTCGTACTCGCTGACGTGCCGGCCCCAGGCCAGCGCCTCGTAGGCGATCCGCAGGCCGCGCTCGCCCGCGCGCCGGGCCAGCTCGCGCAGCTGGGCGGCGGCGAGCGCGTCGTCGTCGACGGCGTCCGGCGAGACGTTCGAGCAGACGAGCATCGTCGTCGCCCCGAGCGCCTCCATCAGCTCGAGCTTCGCCTCGGCCCGGCGCAGGTTGCGCGCGAAGATCTCGGGCGCGACCGCCTCGAGGTCGCGGAAGGGCTGGAAGAGGTCGATCGACAGGCCGAGCTCCGACGCGCGCTCGCGCACCTCGGCGGGCCGCAGGGGCGAGCCGATCAGGTCGTTCTCGAAGATCTCGACGCCGTCGAAGCCGGCCGCCGCGGCGGCGACGAGCTTCTCCTCCAGCGTGCCGCTCAGGCACACCGTGGCGATCGAGCGGCGCATCAGGCGCTCTCGGCGGTCGGCGCGGGCTGCTCGGCCAGGGCGGCGAAGTGGCGCAGCATCCGCTCGCGGTCGGGCTCGATCCCCGTGAACAGGGCGAACGAGTCGGCGGCCTGGAAGACGGCCATGCCGCCGCCGTCGAGCGTGCGGCAGCCGATCTCGCGGGCATGGCGCAGGAGCTCGGTCTCCAGCGGCCGGTAGACGACCTCGGCGACCCACAGCCCGTCGTGCAGCAGCTCGGGAGCGAACGCCGTGCCCGGGTGGGCGGCCATTCCGGTCGGGGTCGCGTGGATCACGCCGTCGGCGCGCGCGAGCAGGGCGGGGAGGTCGCCGGTCGCGGCGGAGTCCAGGCGCCCGGGCGCGAACGCGCGGCCGAGGGCCTCGGTCAGCTCCAGCGCGCGGCGCGGGTCGGCGTCGACGACGGTGAGGTGGTCGGTCCCGAGCTCGAGCGCCGCGTGCGCGACCGCGGCGCCCGCGCCACCGGCTCCGACGAGCACGACGGACCGGGTCGGCGCGTCGCCGAGGCCGCGCGCGAAGCTGCGCGCGAATCCGGCCGCGTCGGTGTTGTGGCCCAGGGCCCGCTCGCCGTCGAAGACGACGGTGTTGACCGCGCCGAGCGCGGCCGCCTCGGAGGACAGCGCGTCGAGGTGCTCGACGGCGAGCTGCTTGCACGGGTGGGTCACGTTGACGCCGTCGAAACCCATCTCGCGCGCGGTCTGGAGCAGCCGGCCGACGGCGGTGGCGGGGAGCCCGAGCTCGCGCAGGTCGATGCGCCGGTAGAGCAGCCGCAGGCCGAGCTCGCCCGCCTCGCGCTCGTGCAGCGGTGGGCTGAGCGAGGGGCCGATGTCGGTGCCGATGAGGCCGACGAGGTGACTGTCTGGCATGGGCGGGAAGTGCGCTCGGTCGTAATGTACGAACCGGTACGTTCGGCGTATGCCCGCCGCGCGGCGGATGCAAACGAACCGGTTCGTACAATCAACCCATGCCGGCCCGGCCCGCCACGCAGCGCGCGACGCCCGACCGCCGGCGCGACCCGGCGCGCACGCGCGCCGAGATCCTCGACGTGGCCACCAGCGAGTTCGCCGACCGCGGCTTCGCGGGCGCGCGCGTGGACGAGATCGCCGCCCGCATGCGGACCACGAAGCGGATGATCTACTACTACTTCGGCGGCAAGGAGCAGCTGTACGTCGCCGTCCTCGAGCGCGCCTACGCGCGGATCCGCGACGAGGAGCGCACGGTCGACGTCGACCATCTCGACCCCGTCGCGGCGATCCGCCGCCTCGCCGAGCTGACGTTCGACCACCACGAGGCGCACCCCGACTTCATCCGCCTGGTGAGCATCGAGAACATCCATCGCGCCGAGCACATCGCGCAGATGGAGGGCCTCGCGGAGCTCAACTCCCCGGCCATCGAGCTCATCGCCCGGATCCTCGAGCGAGGGCAGGCCGAGGGCGCGTTCCGGCGCCAGGTCGACGCGGTCGACCTGCACATGATGATCAGCGCGTTCTGCGTCTTCCGGGTCGCCAACCGCCACACGTTCGGCTCGATCTTCGGCCGCGACCTGCTCGACCCCGATCGCCGCGACGGCTACCGCCGGATGCTCGGCGACATGGTCGTCGAGTACGTCACGTCGCCCGCCGGCCCGTGATGTAGCGCTGGACCGCGGGCCCGACGCAGGCGGCCACCGATCCTGCTCGCGGCCTGACGGTCGCGGCCTCGTCGCGTGTTTGGCCCGTCGTGCGCTTCGGGGAGCCCCGTCGGACCATCCCGTCCTCGACTCTCGGAAGAAGGAACACCGCCATGACCCGGTACGACACGAAGATCGTCGAGCTCCTCGACGAGGCGCACGCGACCGAGCTCGCGCTCGTGCGCACGCTCGAGAGCCAGATCGCGATGGCGCCGCCCGGACGGCTGCGCAGCGGGCTCGAGCGTCATCTCGAGGAGACGCGCACGCACGCCGTGCGCGTGCACGAGCGCATCCGCGAGTTCCCGGCGGCCGCCGACCCCCTGCGCGCCTGGCTGGGCGTGACCGAGGCCATCGCCGGCCAGGTCATCGCGCTGAGCAAGACGCCCGTCGACCTCCTGCGCGGCGCAAGCGTCGAGGAGAAGGTGCTCAAGAACGCGCGCGACTCGTGCGCTGCCGAGGCGCTCGAGATCGCCGCCTACACGGCGATCGAGACGCTCGCCGAGCGCGCCGGCGACGACACGACGGCCGAGCTGGCGCGGGCGATCATCGCCGACGAGCGGCGCATGCTCGACGAGCTGCTCGGGCTGATCCCCGATCTCGCCGAGCCGCTCGCGGATGACGCCCCGACCGGCACGCGGTCGCCGCGCCGGCGGACCGCGGTGGAGGCCGGCTAACCGGCTGAGTCCTCGAAGAAGCGCGCCACGGCGTCGGGGTCGGCGGGCTCGAGCAGGCTCTCGCGCAGCATCAGCTCGTCGATCTCCGGCGCGCCCGTCGCCCGCATCGCCGCCGCGGCCGCCTCGACGTCGTAGGCCGTGCGGCGCAGCTCGGCCTCGGGCCCGAGCAGCGCCCAGAAGGCGGCGCCGTCGCCCTCGTAGGGCATGCCGACGGCGCCGGCGTTGACGACGCGGTACCGGCCCGCGGCGTGGTCGAACTGGCGGTGCGTGTGGCCGCAGACGACGACGTCCTGCGCGACGCCCTCGAGAACGCCGCGCAGCCGGTCGTCGGGCGTGACGGAGGTCAGGATCTCGCTGTCGCTGCGCGGCGACCCGTGGCAGAACAGCGTCGGCCCGAGCCCGTCGACGTCGATGGTCACCGTCGGCTCGAAGGACGCGAGGAGATCGCGATGCCGGCGCTCGAGGCCTGCCGCGACCCAGCGGGTGAGGTGCTCGACGATCTCGCGCGCCCCCGCGGGGACCGCGCCGGTGTCGAAGGCGTCCACGAGCTCGCGGTCGCCGTTGCCCATCACCCAGCGGGTCGGCAGGTCGAGGCCGGCGAGCCGGTCGAGCGTCTCGGCGGGCATCGGCCCGAAGGCGACGTCGCCGCCGATGAGCACGAGGTCGGGGCGCTCGCCGGCGACCTCGGCGAGCACGGCGTCGAGCGCGGGCAGGTTGCCGTGGATGTCGTACAGGGCGGCGACGCGCACCACCCGAAGCGTAGGACGACTGCGCGGATCCAGCCGCCTCGGGTCTCAGCGCACCTGCTCTGTCGGGCGGACGAGGATCTCGTTATCGCGACGTGCCGCGGCCGGGTGACGATGTAGACGATTCACCTGGTCGATCCCACCGCCTGGATTCTCTATGGCCGGCGTGCGATCGCGTTCTGCGTGTTGAGGACGTCGTCGGGTGTCGCCCAGCCGCGGCGGGCCGTCGCGACCGCGTACTGCATGTTCGCGAGCCCCGCCGTCGAGTGTGCGTCCGTCGAGCAGACGAGCGCGATCCCGGCCCGCACGGCGTCTCGGACCCGTTCGGCGCGCAGGTCGAGGCGAAGCGGAAGCCCGTTGATCTCCACTGCGACGTCGTGCTCGAGTGCGACCTCGAAGACTCGGTCGAGGTCGAGCGCGTTCTCGGGCCGGCGGTTGATGTAGCGCCCCGTGGGATGGCTGAGGCAGCGGACGTAGGGGTTGCGGAGCGCCTCGAGCACGCGGTCGGTCATCTGGCGGGCGGGCATGCGCTGGCCGCCGTGGACGCTGGCCTGGACCCAATCGAGCTCGGCGAGGACGTCGTCGGGGAGGTCGAGCCGCCCGTCGGGCAGGATGTCGCATTCGATGCCGCGCAGGATGTGGAACGGCGCGAGCGTCGCGTTGGCGGCGGCGATCTCCTCGGCCTGACGGCGGACGTCGCCGGCTGTGAGTCCCGGGACAGCGCCGACCGCCGGCGTGTGATCGCAGATCGCGAGGTACGCGTAGCCGCGGTCGCGGGCCGCGCGGCCCATCTCCTCCACGCTCGCGCGCCCGTCGGACCACGTCGTGTGGCTGTGGAGGTCGCCGCGGATGTCGTCGAGCTCGAGCAGCCGCGGCGGCGGTGACGTGGCCGGCTCGCCGCCGCCGGCCTCGCGCAGCTCGGGCGGCCACCACGGGATGCCGAGCGCGCGGAAGACCCCTGCCTCGTCGGGCGCGTCCGGGAGCGGGCGCAGGGCGTCGACCCAGGCGGCCGCGCCCGTGGACTCGACGAGGGCGGTTCCGAACCGCTCGGGCGCCGCGACGACGAGCTCGACCGGGACGCCCTCGACCGTGAGGCCCACCATGCGGCGCTCCTCCACGGAGAGCAGCGACGCGACGTGCGGCAGCTCGGCGAACCGGGTCAAGACGGGCCGGGGGTCGGCCGCGGCGCACACGACGGCGAGGTGCTCGCACACGTCCCGCCAGCGCCGCGGGTCCCCGGCCACCGTTGCGCCGAGTCCGTGCGCGATGGCCCCGACGAGCTCGCGGGCGCGGTTGAGCAGAAGCCCCTGCCGAGGCCGCGGCTCGTCCGCGCGGGCGAGCGCTTCGAGCAGGCGCGCCTCCGTTCTCGGCCCGACGCCGCGCGCGGACCGCAGGCGGCCGGCGAGCGCGGCGTCGCGCAGCTCGCTCGCCGTCCGCACGTCGAGCGCACGGGCGAGCTCCAGCGTCCGCTTCGCGGTCAGTCCGAGGTAGCGGCCGAAGCCGACGAGGTCCGGCGCGAGCTCTCGCTCGAGCTCGGCGAGCTCGGCGATCGCGCCCGTCTCGACGAGCTCACGCAGCTTCGCCTCGATGCTCGGCCCGATCCCGCGGAGCTGCCGGACCCGCCCCGAGCGCACGAGGTCCGCGACGGGCGTCGGCGCGCCCCGGACCGTCTCGGCGGCGCGCCGGTACGCGCGGACGCTGTAGGGGCTCGACCCGGCGAGCTCGAAGAGCCCCGCGAGCGCCTCGAGCTGGTCCGCGATGCGCGCGTTGTCCACGCCTCCAGTGTGGCCGCCCGAACCGGATCGGCGTCACGCGCCGCGCGCCCCGGCACGCCGGACGTGCTCCGCGGCGTCGGCCGCCGCTATCGGCGAAGCGTCACGCTCCGGGTCGTGCGTCGCGTGTTGCCGGCGAGGTCCGCGACGGACGCGCGGACGGTCACGGTGATGCGTCGTCGGGAGCGGACGACGGCCCGGGCGCGGGCGTTGAGGCGCAGCGTGGCCGTCGCGGTGCGGCCGCGGGTGGTGACGACCCGCGCGGTGCGAACGCCGGCGGACGCGGACCGGCCGGAGCTCCGGTCAGGGCTGAGGCTCAGCGTGAGACGCGCGTTGCAGGTCTCGGAGCACTGGATCCTGGCGGTCAGGCCGCGACGAACCACCGCCGCAAGCCGCCCGCCGGCAATGCGCAGCCGAACGGTCGGCGCGGCGCGGTCTGGCCCGACGCGCTTCTGCGGCAGGGCAGGCCCTGGCGTGGGCGGCGTGATCGCGGGGTTGGTGTCAGGCAGGTCCGGGACGTTCGCACCCGCGGCACGTAGCGCGCCGGCGGCGTCCAGGCGACCGCTTGTCGCGACACGGCCGGACAGCGCGGGCGCGTGCCGGACGCCGGCGAACAGGCGCGCCTTCAGCGCCTGGGTCGTCGTCTCGCGGTCGTGGGCGAGCAGCAGCGCCGCGACGCCGGCGGTCAGCGGCGTGGCCATCGAGGTGCCGTTCATCACGTCCCAGCCGCCTCCGGGCGAGGTGCTCGTCACGTCGACGCCCGGCGCCGCGACATCGACGTTGCGCGCTCCGTAGTTGGAGAAGCTCGCGAGGCCGCCCTGGCGATCGACAGCGGCTACACAGACGACGTTGGACAGGTTGTAGTCGCAGGGATAGGCGCCTCGCGAGTCGTTGTCGGCGGCGTTGTTGCCTGCGGCGACGACGAACAGGGTGTTCGGCGCGGCGGCGATCGCGTCGTACTCGGCTTGCGAGAACGAACCGCCCATCAACGAGGCGTTGACGATCCGGGCGCCGCTGCGAGCCGCATAGCGATACGCCGAGACGATGTCCGAGACGAGCCCCGACCCATCGGCGCCGAGCACGCGGACCGGGATCAGCGAGGCTTGCCACACCACGCCGACGACCCCGTAGGAATTGTTGCCCGTCGCTGCGAGTGTCCCGGCCACATGCGTGCCATGGCCGTTGGCGTCGGCGGGATCGCCGTCGTCCTGCACGAAGTCCCACCCGTGGACGTCGTCGGCGTACCCGTCGCCATCGTCGTCGATCCCGTTGCTCTCGCGCCCGCCACCGCTCTCCCCGGGATTGCGCCAGACGTTGGCCGCGAGGCCCGGATGCGTCGCGTCGATCCCGGTGTCGACGACCGCGATCCTGAGGGTGTCGTCGCCGGTCTCCACGCCCCACGCCTGCGGCGCGTCGATGTCCACGCCCGGCGGCCCGGAGCGCCCGACGACCGCCTGGCCCCGGTTGTCCAGCCCCCACAGCTGGCCGAACAGCGGGTCGTTCGGCGTCGCCGTCGCGCGACGCGGCACGTCGGGCTCCGCGTAGAGCACATCGTCCTCTTCCTCGAGCGACGCGACCGCCTCAGCGGCCGTGGTGCCCGGCTGTGGGTCGACGACCTCGGCGCCGGGGAGCGGCAGCGGCGTGTCGGCATCGACGTTGGCCCGGTCGCGCATCGCCGCCCGGTCGCGCCGGTCCGCGTCCGAGGCGAACCGCACGATCACCCGATCCGAGGAGGGTTCGTCCGTCGCGCTTCCGCCTGGCGGGTCCGCCGCCATCGAGCTGGCCGGCGCGGCGAGGACACCCGCCAGAAGCACCGTCGTGAACGTCCGTGTCGCAGACATGGCCGGGCGGTGCCACCTCGCCGCCGGGTGCATCCTCCGAATTCGCTGCTTTTGCGACGAATGGCCGGCGGGAGCGGTTGGACGGTGAAGCTGCCTACGCAAGGGGTGGCGACCCCTAGCCGCGCCGGCCGACGTCGAGCGTGTAGGTCGCACCAGACCCGCCCTGGGGTGCGCCCTGGGCGATGCCGACGCCGAGCTCCCGGAAGGCCGGCGTGAGAATGATCCGGCGGTGCGGGGGGCTGTTCATCCACGCGGCGACGATCTGCGCGGGTGTGGCGGCGCTCCCGGTGCCCCAGCCGATGTTCTCGCCCACGCGAGCGGCGCGTGCGCGGCGCAGATAGCCAACGCGCGCGACGCGATCGCGGAGCGTCGTCCCCGAGGGCGACACATGTGAGAAGTACCGGCGCGCGACCATGTCCTCGCTGTGGCGCTGGGCGGCGACGCGAAGCTTGTTGGTGGCGCGGATGGCCGGCAGGCCGTTGGCCGCGCGGACAGCGTTGATCTCGCAGCGCACGGCGTCCGGCGAGTTGACGGTCGGACAGCCCCCAGCGGGTGCATCGCGCGTGTAGGCGTCACCGACCTTCGGGTCGTCACCGACCTTCGGGTCGTCCTCGAACAGCGGGGGCACGAGCAACAGGCCGGCGAGGCCGATCGCCGTCAGGACGAGCGCAAGCGCAAGCCGCGGCGCGATCCACTTGGGCACATGGCGGACGATTCGGTTCATGGCCGAACGGTTGCCGCTCGAGGACCACGGCTATCTGGAGCGTTGGTCGGACGGTGAAACCCGCTCAGCGGTCGTTCCGGACCGCTCACCGGACGTTGCGTAGCTGCTGAAGAGCGGCACAACGCGCACGCGCAGCATGCCGGCGGTCCCGGATCCATCTCTCTTACCGTTTGTGGTCTTCTCGGAAGACGGCCGCGGACCGAAGAGGACAGTGAGCCCGGCAGCGAAGGCGCCCAGCGCCAGAGCCGCAGCGCCGGCACATCCCCGTTCCCCCTCGCCCCTCGGAGTTCTCATGAACCGTCTGCAGGCCCTCGCCGCTCATCCGCGCCGTACGCTCGGCGCCCTTGCCGTTGTCCTCGCCGCGGCAGGCCTCACGGTCGGGTCGGGTGCTGACTTCACCGCCAGCGCGGCCAACCCGTCGAACGCCTTCTCGACCGGCACGCTGACGATCGGCAACAGCCAGTCCAGCGCGATCCTCTCCGCCTCGGGGCTGAAGCCGGGTGGCTCGGCGACGGGCACCGTCGACATCGAGAACACCGGCAGCCTGACCGGCGCCTTCTCGCTGGCGACCTCGGGCGCGCAGGACAGCACCCCGTCCCTCCTCGGCCAGCTCGACCTGAAGGTCATCGACTGCGGCACGTTCACCGGCGCAACGGCGCCGACGTGCGGGACGACCGCGCTCTACGACGGCAAGATCAGCGCGATGCCGAGCAAGTCGCTGGGCAACTTCGCCGGTGGCGTCAAGCACCGCTACAAGTTCGAGGTCACGCTGCCGTCGAGCACCGACAACACCTTCCAGGGCAAGACCGCGAGCGTGGCGTTCAACTGGAGCGCCGCTGCCTGATCGGCTCCTCCCCTCCACCGTCTGCGAGCGGCGCCCCCCGGGGCGCCGTTCGTCGTTCTCGTCGAGGTGCGGCGGGCGCCTCGCAGCTCGCTGCGCTTCTTACCGTCTGTTGTCTCGTCCGCGCCCGGGCGGCGGCCGAAGTGAAGGGTGAGAGCCGTTCCCCCCGCAGCCCGCCGGCTTCGCCGGCGTTGGAGCGATGACGATGACGAGCGCCGTTCACACCTCTGCCCCGCTCACGCCCGCCCGGCGCGCCCGCCGCGCGCTCGGCGGCCTGCTCACCTTCGCGGCGCTCGCGCTGGGCGCCGCCGTGCTCGTCCCCGCCCTGCTCGGCATGCAGCGCTACGTGATCACGAGCGGCTCGATGACCGGCACCTACGACCGCGGCTCGCTGGTCTTCGACACGGTCGTTCCCACGAGCTCGCTGAAGGTCGGCGACGTCATCACCTACATGCCGCCGTCCGGCAGCGGGCCCGCCGGACTGGTCACGCACCGCATCGCGTCGATCACGGCCGGACCAGGCGGCAACCGCGTCTTCCGGACCAAGGGCGACGCCAACACCGCCGCCGATCCGTGGACGTTCTCACTGGGCGCTCGGACGCAGGCGAAGGCCGCCTTCCATCTGCCCTACGTCGGATTCGCGTTCGCCGCCCTCGGGGACCGGCGGGTTCGGATGCTGCTGATCGGCGTCCCCGCCCTGCTCATCGCGGCCTCGGTTCTCGCCGGGCTGTGGAAGGAGTCGGGCGAGGCGGTCGCGGGGGGACGCACGGCGTGAAGCCCGCCACGAGCCTCCTGGCGCTGGGCGCGGTCCTTCTCGCGGGCACCCTCGTCGCCGGCTCCAGCGCCGCGTTCACGGCCACGAGCAGCAACTCGGCCTCGAGCTTCGCGACCGCCACGGACTGGGTCGCCCCGGCGGTCACCCTGACCTCGCCGGCCGAGAACGCGCATACGACCGCCACTCCCACCTTCTCCGGCGCGGCCGGCACGGCGAGCGGCGACTCCGCCACGGTCACCGTGACGATCTACTCCGGCACCCAGGCGTCGGGGACGCCGCTGCAGACCCGCACCGCCACCCGCTCGGGCTCGACGTGGACGACGACCGCGTCGACGCTGCCCGCCGGTACCTACACGGTGCAGGTCACGCAGACCGACAGCCAGGCCAACACCGGCACGGTGACCCGCACGTTCACCGTCGACGAGACCAAGCCCGAGCCCTCCATGATCTCGGCGGCCAACGGTGGCAGCGGCTCGGCCGGTCGCCTGAACGCGGGCGACAAGATCACGTTCACGTTCAGCAAGCCGATCGCGGCGACGTCCGTGCTGAGCACCTTCACCGGGAGCTCGGCGTCGGTGATCGTGCGCTTCTACGACGAGGACGGAAGCGGCTCCTACACCTACGGCGACAGCTTCACCGTGCTCGACTCGAGCGGCCAGGCGAACGTCAAGCTCGACGCCGGCTCGTTCTGGGGCATCGACGGCGGCGTCTTCACCGACCGCAACTACGTGACCGACACCGTCAACTTCGCGGCGACCATGACCAGGTCGTCCGACGGGACGTCGTTCGTGATCACGCTCGGCTCGCCCGACCGGTCCTCGCGCCTGGTCACCACGACGCAGTCGGCCGCCAACATGATCTGGCTTCCGCGCAGCGGACCGACCGACACGGCGGGCAACGGGCTCGGCGACCTCGGCTGGGTCTACGAGACCGACGACGACCGGGATTTCTGAGACATGGTGCGACGCCACCTCCTGCCCTTCTCGGTCTCGCTCATCACCCTCACGCTGTCGCTGCTCGGCGTGGCGTGGGCGGCGACGGGCGACCTGCCGCTGACCGGCGCGCTGTCGAGCGCGGACGCGCCGCGCATGGCGGCCGCCACCACCGGACCGCTGCTCGCCAACGACCACGAGGGCCGCGCGGTCCTCACCGCCGCGCGGCTCGCGCCGGGCCAGACCCAGAGCGGCGAGGTCACGATCACCAACGTCGGCGGGGACGCGGGCGTGTTCTCGCTCGCCGCCGAGGGCGCGGGCGCGAACTCGCTGCTCTCCGAGGTCCTCGATCTGTCGGTCCTCGACGTCAGCGCCGCAGCGCCGGTGACCGTGTTCGCCGGCACGGTCGCCGCGCTCGACGCTGTCGACCTGGGCCGCCTGGACGCCGGCGACGAGCGCCGCTACCGCATCTCGGTCACGTATCCGTCCGGTCGCCCCGCCGCGCTCGACAACCCGCTCCAGGGCACCTCGACCACGATCTCCCTGGCGTGGCGCGCCGCCGGGATCGACACCGGGTCTTCGGGCGACACGACCATCGAGATCCCCGGTCCGTCCTCGCGGCCCGGCACGACCGGCGCCGGCACCACACGCCTCCAGGGCGGCTCGGCGACGGCGGGCCCGGCAGCGCGCGCGACGCCGCTGAAGCTCCGACTGACCCGCCACAAGGGCGCCGTCCGCGATGGGGCGCTCCGCGCCCGCCTGAGCGCCACGCTGCCCGCGCAAGCGGTTCTCTCCGGCACGGTCACCGTCCGCGGGCGGGTGACCAAGCTGCGGGCCACGCGCGTGCGCGTGGCCCCCGCACGTCGCGAGGTCCGTGTCGTCATCCCACCCGCCGTCCGCGCCCGCGGCGCCGGCCGCCGCGCGATCTTCAGGCTGACGCTCAACGGCACCGCCGGAGCGCAGAGGGCGACCGTCCGCCGCACGCTCCCGGTCATGCTGCCGCGCCATTTTCGCGGAGGCTAGCCAAGCGTCCTTGTGTTGAACCTCCGCATCTCGGGGCAAGAAGGACGGGAAGCGCAGCGCAGCGCACCGTCCACGTCCCTCGCACCGGAGATGTTTCGGGTGTTCGGGGTGTCGTCGGACCAGACCGAGCGGGTCCGCACCGAGCAGGCCTTGCGCGAGGCGCGCGAGCGGCTGCAGGCGGCCTTCGATCACGCGCCCATCGGCAAGGCGATCGCCACGGTCGACGGCCGGATCCTCGAGGTCAACGCGGCGATGTGCAAGCTGCTCGGCCGCGACGCCGACGAGCTCCTCGCGATGGCCCCCGGCGAGGTCGCGGGCCTGGTCGACACGGACGCGCTGCGGGACGCGGTGCAGCCGATCATCGCGGGCCGGGCGCCGGCCGTCCAGTGGAGCGCCGGCTGTTCCGGGCGGACGGCGACGCGCGGGAAGCATTGTCAGCCTCACCAGGCTCGGGTCGGGCGACGCCCCGCCGACCGAGCTCGCCGTCCAGGTCCAGGACGTCTCCGAGCGCCGGCGCGCCGAACGACTGATCGCGGCCCGGCACGAGGCGTCGGTCGCACTGTTCACCGCCGACGACGTGATCGACGCGGCCCGACGATCCTGTCCGTGCTGCTCCGCAGGCCGTCGCGGAGCTCGCCGACGCCGCCGACGCGGCGATCACGGCGATGCGCGCCACGGTGGCGGCCTGAGCGGCACGCTCGGCCATGGTGATCACGACGCTGGAGGTCTTGGGTGAGTGGGCGACCGCGACCGGCGGGGGGTCACGGCCGCGGCCGCCCGCGGAGCGCGATCGGGCCCGGCCTCCTCAGCATCCGGGCGATCGCAGGTCTATGACGCCGGCCAGTACCGCCCGAGGTCGACGTCGGCGAGGTCGGACTTGAGCGCGAAGCCCTGCGCGCCGGAGCGGGCGACGACGCCGCAGCCGCCGTAGTCGGTGGCCGAGACGAGCAGCACGGCCGGGGCCGGGCGCGCCTCGGTCAGCGCGGCGCAGACCTCGAAGCCCGGAGTCGTCGGGCAGTCGGACGTCGAGGAGCACGGCGTCGGGCGCGAGGCACTGGGCGACCGAGCGGGCCGCGGCTCCGGTGCCGGCCTCGCCGATCACCCGGTAGCCGCGGCGCTCGAGTACCTCGCTGGCAAGCTCACGAAAATGCGGGTCGTCGTCGACCACCAGGACACGGCAGCACACGGCGCTCACTGGTCCTGCGCCAGCCAGCTGGGCCAGGCCGCGCGCAGCAGATCCGTCAGGAGGCCGCGGCGACCGGTCGCGCATCGATCGTCGATGTCGCGGACGGTGAGCGCCAGCCATGCCTTGCGCTGCAGCGCGTCGCTGGGCCAGGGATCGCGGCTCATCGGCGGCTCGTGAAGGCGTTCGTGTCCACGCGACAATGGTGGCCGGTCGCCGGCCATCGCGCGATCGCACGGTTGCGCGATATGTGTCAAGCGCTGATAAAGCCGGCGGTCAGCGCCTTGGCGACGAGATGCGCCCGCGAGCGTGCCCCGAGCTTCGTCATCGCATTGCGCACGTGGCTGCGCACGGTGTCGTGGGAGATGTGCAGCTCGTCGGCGATCTCGCGCCCCGTGGCCCCCATCGCCACCAGCGCGACGACTTCGCGCTCGCGGTCGGTGAGCGTGCCGGCCGGGGGATCGACCGGCACCTCACGCCGGAACCGAGGACCCCAGCGCGAGATGCTCAGCGCCACGAAGAGCACGTGGTAGCGGCCGGTCACGATCTCCGTGCTGCCGGCCCACTGCACCGCGATCTCCCTGCCGTCGGCATGCCTGAGTGCGGCCTTTCCCGTCAACCCGCCCGCCAGCAGCGCGGCATTCCATTCGGCCGGCGACAGCAGCGGACCCCCGACGACGAGCTCCCAGACCGGCCGGCCGATCGACGTCGTCTTGGCGGTAGCCGAAGATCCCGGCGAAGCTCCCGTTGACCTCGACGATGACTCGCTCGGCGTCGACGAGCGCCATCGCGGTGCGCGACTGCCGGAAGGCCGACCAGAACAGGCCGGACCAGCCGTCGGCGCGCCCGGCGACACCCGCGCGAGCTCCGGCCTGCGCAGGCGTCGACAACTGGATCACGCGCGATGAGTCCATGCGCACCCGCGAGCGTAGGCGGTCCGCGTGCCTGTCCGCGTCATGCCAAAGGGATGAAGCCTCAGGCGTCCAGCGTCAGCGCGACGGGGTCGCGGCCGGGGAGCAGGTCGCGCATCTCGTCAGGGAGGAAGGGCAGGTCGAGCAGGCTGAGCTTGATCCCGCTGCGGCGCTGGTAGCGCTCGGGATCCAGCCGGACCACGAGGCCGGCCCGCGGGCGCAGGCGAACCTCGAGCACCTCGCCGGGCTGCATCCGTCGCACGATCGTGCCGTCCACCTGCAGCGCCGGCTGGCCGCTGGCCTCCAGCAGCGCCAACGCGATCGGCTCGGCGGCCGAGATGACGGCCGGTCGGGAGATGCCGGATATCGGCGCCACGGGGCTGATGACCACGGCGTCGAGCATCGGCGACACGAGCGGTCCTCCCGCCGCGTACGAGTACGCCGTCGAGCCGATCGGCGTGGCAATGACGAGAGCGTCGCAGCGATAGCGCCCACTGGCGCGCCCCTTCACGGTCAGCACCGCCTGGACCGCACCCTCGCCGGGCACGCTGGCCAGCGCGATGTCGTTGAACGCGACCGACTCGTCGCCCCCATCGGTCAGCACCGCGGCGCCGTGCTCCTCGACCGTGTAGTCCCCCATGTTCAGCCGGTCCAGCGCGGCGTCGAGCTCATCCGGCTGGACCTCGACCAGGAAGCCGAGGTGGCCGAGGTTCACGCCGAGGACCGGGACGGGCCGTCGCGCGACGAGCCGCAGCGCGCCGAGCATCGTGCCGTCCCCGCCGAGACTGATCAGCGCGTCGACCTGCTCGATCAGCTGAGCCTCGCTGACCGGCTCGACGTCGTCCGGCACCCGCGCGGCGTCCCGCTCGTCGACGATCACCTGCTTGCCGTGCGACCGCGCCCAGCTCGTGAGCTTCTCGACGACCGGCCCCGGATCGCTGCGCGGATGCAGGACCAGCCCCAGTCGCCCACCCGGCTTGAGCATCGGCATGAGCGCAATCGTCGCACGCCCGACCCGCTTCGGCGGACGTGGCCTGCCCGATGTCGCGGCGGTTCGGGACTTGCGTCCACGGCTAGGCTGCGTCCGTGGAGGCCGCCACCGGGCAGCGCAAGCGGCTCGCCATCGCATGTCAGGGCGGGGGCAGCCACACCGCGTTCACCGCCGGGGTGCTCAAGCGTCTGCTGCAGCACGACGAGCTGGCCCGTTACGAGCTCGTCGGCCTGAGCGGGACCTCCGGCGGCGCGATCTGCGCGCTGCTCACGTGGTACGGGCTCGCGGGGTCCGGACCTATGCCGGCGGGCGAGCTGCTCGACGCGTTCTGGGCCGACAACTCGGCGACTGCTCCCTACGAGCAGGTGCTCAACAGCTGGACCGTCTGGGCCGGCGCGCTGCAGAACGTCGTCGCCATGCCGGCCGTCAGCCCATATGCCAACCCGTTCGCGGACGCGGCGCCGGCCGAGCTCAGACGGATGCTGGAGGCCCGCGTCGACTTCGACGCGCTCCCCGACCGCAACCGGGATCCGCTGCTCCTCGTCGGCGCCGTCGACGTGCTCTCCGGGGACTTCAAGGCCTTCAGCAGTCGCCGCGATCGGATCTCGGTCGAGACGATCCTGGCTTCGGCGGCGATCCCGACGCTGTTCCGCTCGGTGCACGTCGACGGCGGCACCTACTGGGACGGGTTGTTCTCGCAGAACCCGCCCGTCCGCGAGCTCGTCGACGTGGCGCCCGACGAGATCTGGGTCATCCAGGTCAATCCGCGGCGCCTCGACGCCGAGCCACGCTCGGCCATCGAGATCGCCGACCGGCGCAACGAGCTGTCAGGCAACCTCTCCCTGCACCAGGAGCTGCGTTTCATCGAGAAGATCGACCAGTTGCTCGAGGAGGGCGCCCTCACCCGGGACGGGCGCTATCGCACGATCGTGGTCCGCGTCATCGAGCTGTCGCGCGCTCACCGGTCCGGCACGCTCGGGGTGGTGTCGAAGCTCGACCGCGACCCCTCGTTCATCGCCGGGCTGATCGCCCACGGCGAAGACCGCGCCGACGAGTTCCTGGCCGCACTGGCGTTCGAGCGCGCCTGGACCGCCGGAGACGTCGAGGGCACGCTGAGCTTCTTCACGGACGACGCCCGACTCGCCTCCGAGGCACCGTTCCCGAACGGCGACCCGATCAGCGGCAGGCCGGCCATCCGGCGCTTCCTGCGCGAGCACCTCAGCGGCGACGTGACGATCGATGTGACCCACAAGCAGGTCGCCGGCGACCGCGTCACATGGTCGGCGCGATGGCAGCCCGGCGGGTCGACCGAGCGCCTGCGCGGCGAGATCACGGCCACGTTCCGCGGCGAGCGGATCACCGCGCTGACCCTGGCGGGCGTCGCCTGAGCAGCGCGCGCCGGCACGGCGTTATGCTCGCCGGACGCGATCCAGGAGGGTGTTCTGGCATGTCCGGGATGGGCGACGCGCTCGATAAGTTCGCCGAGGTCGAGACCGGGGAGGCGTTCACGCTTCAGAACCCGTACCTCCTGAAGGTCGAGCTGTCGGAGACCTCCGTCATGGCGCGCAACGGCGCGATGGTCGCCTACCAGGGCGACGTGAAGTTCGCGCACAAGGGCGGCGGCATGGGGAGGCTGCTCAAGAAGGCCGCGACCGGCGAGTCGCTGCGGCTGATGGAGGCCACGGGCTCGGGCGAGCTCTTCCTGGCCAGCCAGGCGATGCTGGTTCACGTGATGCGGCTCGACGACGACACGCTGACGGTCAACGGCGCCAACATCCTGGCCTTCGAGGCGGGCATCGACTGGGACATCACCAAGGTGAAGGGCGGGGCGGCAGGGATGCTCGCCGGCGGGCTGTTCAACGTCGGGCTGCGCGGGAGCGGGCTCGTCGCGCTGGTGTCCGACGGCGAGCCGCTGCGGCTCGACGTCGCCGAGGCGCCCGTCTTCGCCGACCCGCAGGCGGCGATCGCCTGGTCCGGCGGCGTCACCACGAACCTGAAGGCCGACGTGCAGGCCAAGTCGCTGATCGGCATGGGCTCTGGCGAGAGCTTCCAGCTCGGACTCTCCGGCCGCGGCTGGGTGCTCGTGCAGCCCTCCGAGGGCCGCGTCGTCGCGACCTCATAGGGCGCGACGTCCGCTGCCGCTCGTCAAGCGGCTCCCGGGTGTCCGACCATCGGCGTCGCCGGGGCAGCGGGGACGCGCGGGGTGGCCGCCGATCGCACCACCAGGAGCAGCGCGACGATGAAGAGCCCGAGCCCGACCGGCCCGAACGGCGTGACATGGATGACGATCCCGGGCGCCGAGACGAGGAACAGGGCGACGACGGCGACCGAGCTCGCGGTGTGGGCGCGGCGGTAGAGCGCGACCCCGGCGGCCATCACGGCGACCAGCCAGGCGACGCTGCCGACCGTGCTCAGGAGGGTGATGACGTCGCTCTCGTTGTAGCTGGCCAACAACTCGGCGCCGGCCGCGCGTTGGCCCGCGGGGAGCCCGTTGATGGCGTCGCCGAGGATGCCCGATCCGATGCCGACCGTCACCTCGTACGCGGCGTAGACGACGGCGAAGACGACGAGGGCGACGCGGCTCACCGTCGCCGCCGTCCCGTCGATCCCGCGGAGCAAGACGAACATCGCCGCGGCAAGCAGCGGGATGAACACCATCGTCCCCAGATGCACCACCAACCACGGCGTCACCCTGTCGGAGATGACGTCGTAGTAGTCATCGCCCGTCGGGTGGAACAAGAGCAGCACCGCCCACGCGAGCGGGACGCCGACGACGAAGGCCGCTTCGGCCCGGCTGAATGACTTCGGCCTCATGGGAGGCTCCTAACCGTTGAGAGAGGCGAGGCGTGAGGGACTCGACGCGTCCTCGCGGCCGTCGTGCTCGCCACGCGTCCGGCGCTCCGGTGGCCGACGGTTGTCGCACCGACGCTACCGCGCGCGAAAGCGCCCGTGCAGGAACATTCGGGCGGGCGGGCGAGCGAGCCAGGCGGCGCTTGAGGTGGCGCTTACGAAGCGCATCGGCGGCGCTCAGCCAGGACTGAGCCAATCGTTAGGCAGCGCTCGGGAGCGGCTTATGCGGCCGTAGTTCACTCGTCGTCGCGGTGCGTCGCCTCACCACCCCGCATGACGCCCGCGTGGACCCCAAGGAGAACCCGATGAGTTCGTTGTTTCGCCCCCGGCTGTTCGCCGCGGCCGCGTTGCTGCTGGTGGTTGGTGCCGCCTGGCAGTACCTCGGATCCGCGAAGGCGGACGACCGCACACCCACCACGGGCCGCGGCGCGGCGGGCCCCTCCGCGAAGACGCCGGAACCGACCGCCGACCCCTCGCAGCGCAACCTCGTCCTGGGCTCGAAGGACAGCGCGCAGCCCCAGAACATGGAGCAGTTCCTGACCGCTGTCACGAAGCACGTCGACGGATACTGGACGAAGGTGTTCAAGCAGTCCGGCCTGCCCGAGCCGAGGGTGAGCTACCAGTGGATCCCGGCCGGCCAGACCGCGGCGAGCGCCTGCGGCGACGAGAGCGGGGCCATGGGCGACAACGCCGCCGCGTACTGCCCCGGCGATGACACGATCTACATCTCGCAGAAGTTCGCGACCGACATCTACAACGGCGCGCTCGACCACGCGCTCCCGGGTAGCTCGCAGGGCTACGGCCGGACGATCGGCGACTTCTCGGTGGCGTACATCGTGGCGCACGAGTACGCCCACCAGGTGCAGGACGAGCTCGGGCTCTTCGAGCAGAACGGCCGGCTCCCGACCATGGCGTTCGAGCTCCAGGCCGACTGCTACGCGGGCACATGGGCGAGGAGCGCGTACCAGGAGAACCGCCTCGAGGACGGCGACGTGCAGGAGGCGCTGGACGCCGCCCTCGCCGTCGGCGACTTCGACGCCGGCAACCCCGGCCATCACGGCACGCCCGAGCAGCGCGAGCAGGCCTGGAACAGCGGCTTCGAAGCGGGGGACCCGTCCTCCTGCAGCCGCTACATGGACGCGGCCTAGCGCAGGTTCAGCGCTCGAAGCCCAGTCCGAGCCGGTCCGCCTGCTCCACGATCCGGCGTTCCTGCGGGTCGGGGAACGCGGTGGCGACCGCTTCGGCGAGCAGGCGGCGCTCGAGGTCCACGCGGCCCCGCTCGTCGTCGCCGGCCACGTCACACAGGCGGTCATAGAGCGCGTGCAGCCGGCGCACGACCTGCGGCGAGTCCGCGCCGTAGCGGCGGATCTCCATGAGCCCGAGCTCGACGTACGCCGGCCATCTCGGAGCGATGACCCGGGCCCGAGGCCGGCCGTCGTCGTCGACGACGATGGTCGGCCCGGGATGCCGGCCGGCGAGCTCGACCAGCAGCATCTCGATGCGGTCGAGAACCTGCACGGCGGTGGTCGGGTCGTTGACCGCCGGCGAGAGCCCGCGGATCGCGATGTCCACGAGCATCCGGAGCGCGAACGCCGGGTCCTGATCGACCGTCCGCTGCCGCGCGAGCACGAAGACGCGCCGCACGAGCCGAGGCTCGGGATCAGCGTGGGCGCCGCTGACGCGCAGGACGACCCGGCCCGGGTCGAGGAACTCGCCGACGACCGGGACGACGTCCACGAACCCGCCGGTCCGTTCGGCGACGCGCAGCAGCGCAGCGCGGTCGATCGCAGCGATGACGCCCGGCGGACCCGCGTGGGTGATCTCCCGCGGACGGGGATCGGCGGCAGGCGCGGCAACGTCGCCGGCCGGCGCGTGGTGGGGGTGGACGTCTTCGATCACCGCATGCGCCCGCCGCATGAGCGACCGCAGGATGCCGCCGATCTGAGTGCTCTCGAACGCCCGCTGGACGAGGGCCACGAAGGCCCCGAGCGTGACGGCCGCCAGCGCGAGTCCGACGAGCACCGTGAGGGCTGGGACGAAGTCGCCGGACCGGTGGGACTGGCGCCCGATCGCGGCGAGCGCGAAGAGCGCGTAGCTGGCGGTGGCGGTCGGCAGCGCGAGCCCGGCGATCACCACCGGGTCGCGGCGGAGTCGCGCGGCGAGCCGCGGGGAGTAGGACGAGGTCTGGATCTGCGCGGCGACGAACACCGCCGAGAAGACGATCCCGGTGAACGTGATCATGCCTGCCGCGAGGGCCTCGAAGATCCCCTGGGCCGCTGACGTCGTGATCGGCAGCGTGCTCTGATCCCCGAGGTGGTGGTCGAGCACGGGGAGCCCGATCGCCAGTGCGACGGCGACGACGTTGGCGCCGAGCACCGGAAGCCACATCGCCGAGCTGAGCCAGATGCGCCACCGGAACAGCCGGCTCGTCGCGCCGACGTGATGATGCCCGTGATCGTTGCCGGCGGGGCTCATCGCGTGATCGACGCATCCACTGCCGCGTCCTCGGCGCCCGGCGCCGGGAGGCGCTTGAGCGCCGCGATCCGGCGCATCCGCAGCCCGTGGAGGGGGCCGGCGAGGGTCGACAGCGCTCCGGCGCCGACGAGGGCCGCGGCGGTGGACGAGCGCATGTGGCCGCCGTCGACCGCGACGGTCGTGATCGCCACGACGAGCGGCAGCTGCGTGGCGGTGAAGAAGGCGAGCGCCATGCGGTCCTCGCGCAGCGGAAGCACGCCGCGGTAGAGCAGCAGCGCGGGCGTCCCGCGGACCACGAGGAAGAGCACGAAGAACAATGCGAGCTTCAGGACCCCGGAGACGCTCGCGAACAGCGCGTCCACGTCGAGGCGCATGCCGCTCACGACGAAGAAGAACGGGACGAACACGCCGAACGCGACGGCGGTCAGCTTCGAGTCGAAGGAGGGGACCTCCTGCTTCTGGAGGACCTGTCGCGTGATCAGGCCGGCCGCGAACCCGCCGAGCAGGAGGTCGAGGCCGAGGTCGGAGGCAAGCAGGGCGAGCGCGAAGACGAGCACGACGATCCAGCGGACCGCGAGCTGCGAGCTCTTCTCGATCGTCCTCTCGAACAGGGGAATCGTGTGGTGCGACGAGCGGACCGCGACCACGGCGACCGCCACCGCGAGGGCGACGAACGCGATCAGGATCAGCGCGTTGTGCAGCGCGCTCTGCGTCGACAGGACGAGCGTGAGCAGGAGGATCGGGCCGAACTCCCCGACGGCCCCCGCCGCGAGCAGATAGGTGCCGAACGGGGTGCGCATCTCGCCCGTGTCGGAGAGGACCGGCAGCAGCGTGCCGATCGCGGTCGTCGCGAGGGCCGAGCCGACGTAGACGAGCGACACGACGACACCGGCCGCGGCGAGCGCGCCGCCGATCGTGTAGGCGATCGCCAGCGACATGGCCCAGCCGTACAGGCCCAGGCGCAGCGGCCGGCCGCGGATGCGCGCGATGTCGATCTCGTAGCCGGCGAAGAAGAACAGCAGCCCGAGCCCGAGGGCCGAGAAGAACTCCGTGAAGTCGTTGACCTGGGCGATGTCGAGGACCTGCGGCCCGATGAGCACCCCGAGCGCCAGCTCGACCACCACCACCGGGACGAACAGGTTGCGCCCGCCGGCAACCGCGACAAGCGTCGCCGAAAGGGCCGACGTCCCGACGATCGCGAGGAACGAACCGGTGTCGACGGGGACCGTCGACGCGTCGGCCGCGAGGGGTAGGAGGGCTACCGGGCTCATGTCCAGCGCGGCGCACACCACCGCACCACCGAGCAAAGTGGAGCGACGGGTGGTCCGCCATCACCCCGTTGGGTGAACCGGCGAGTTCCCATCGCCGACCGCCCGCGCTACAGGCCGGCGCCCTCGAGCGCCGCGGGCGCGTCGAGCATGACGACCAGGCGCTCGCCGAGCTTGGCGATCCCGGTCACGGCATCGTCGTCGGTGAACGTCGCCTCGTCGAGCTGGTCGGCGCTCACCGTGAGCACCTCGCGCACGCTGTCGACGATCAGCCCGGCGGCGCCGGCGGGCGTCTCGGCGATCACGATCTTGGCCGACGGCGCCTGCTCGCCGTCGCGGCCGAGGCGCCCGGCGAGGTCGCACACGGGGACGATCACGCCGCGCAGGTTGATCACGCCGCGAACCCACGGGGCGCGGCCGGCCACGCGGCGCGGCTCGCGGAAGGCGATCACCTCGCGCACCTGGTCGATCGGCAGCGCGTACTCGTCGCCGCCGAGCGTGAACACGACGGCCTGCACGTCGCGCGGGGGCGGCGGCTTGCGCGCCCGCGCGGGCGCGCGCGTGGTCCTCTTCGCCGGGGCCCGCCTGGCCGCGGGCTTGCGCGCGGGCCCGTCGGGCGGTGGGTCGGCTGCGCGGCGCGGCGCCACGCGGTCAGCTTACGGTCTGCCGCGGCGCGGGTCATCGGCACGTCCCGGCGCGGCCTTGAGGGCGGCCGGCGTGGGCTGACAGGGCGGTGGAGGGGCCTCAAGCGGGCCCGCCCGCGTCCGATCACACCGGGCAACGTCATCCACCACGTCCATCCGCGAGGACGAGCCGCCATGAACCTCACGCCCGAGCAGGTCCAGGAGCACATCAACAAGCTGTCGACGGCCACCGTCGAGGAGCTCGACGACCTCCTGCACGACCTCTTCTGCATCGCCTGGCCGACCACCGACGGCCAGAACAACTAGCTCCGAGGCTCGTTCCGGCACGCTCCGGCGGCGCTTCGCCGCCGGTCGCGCCAGGAGGTCCCATCGCCTGCGCCGAATAGGATGAGGGCGATGGTGACTCCGCCCGAAGAGTTCTCCATCTCCGCGACGCAGCGCGACGGTGCGCTGCACGTGTCGCTTCGCGGAGAGCTCGACCTCGCCACGGCTCCGGAGCTCGAGGTGCTGCTCGGCGCCCGTCTCGGCGCGGGCGAGGAGGTCGTCATCGACCTGCGTGGCCTGCAGTTCATGGACTCCAGCGGCGTGCGCGTGCTCGTCGCCGGCCACGCGCAGGCGTCGCGCACCGGCACGCGGCTCGCGCTCGTGCGCCCCGACGCCACCAGCCCGGTGTCGAAGATCATCGAGGTCTCCGGCCTCGACGACGAGCTGGACTTCGTCGACCCGCCGGCCTGACCCGGCACGCCGGCCGGCGGACGAACGACCGAGGGTGGCGCCCGCGCGCGCACGCTAGGTTGGGCCGACATGAACACGACCCTGACGGCCGGCTTCGACCAGGCCACACTCGAGCGCTTCGCCGATCTCACCGTCGGCTTCGCCGCCAACGTGCAGCGCGGCCAGATCGTCGCCATCGGCGCCGAGCTGGGGAAGGAGGCGATGGTCCGGGCGCTCGCCGCCAGCGCCTATCGCCACGGCGCCAGGTTCGTCGACGTCTCGTACTTCGACATGCACGTCAAGCGCGCGCGGATCCTCAACGCCGACGAGGACACGCTCGACTTCGTGCCCTCCTGGTACGGCGAGCGGCTGCTCGAGCTCGGGCGCCAGCGCGCCGCGCGGATCGGCCTGGCCGGGCCGGCCACGCCGGGCCTGCTCGACGACCTCGATCCGGCGCGCGCCGGGCGTGACCTGCTGCCCGCGCTCAAGGAGACGGGGATCGTCGTCAACGAGGCGACGACGAACTGGACGATCGTGCCCTACCCGACCGTCGCCTGGGCGCGCCAGGTCCATCCCGACCTCCCCGAGGAGGAGGCGATGGCCCGCCTGTGCGAGGAGATCCTGCACGTCTGCCGCCTCGACGAGGACGACCCGATCGCCGCGTGGACGGCGCGCATGGACGTCCTCACCGGCGCCGCCGACCGGCTGACCCAGAGGCGCTTCAGCTCGCTGCGCTTCCGCGGTGAGGGCACCGACCTGACCGTCGGGCTGGTCCCGACGTGCCAGTTCCGCGCCGCGTCGTTCGAGACCGTCGACGGCGTGCGCCACATGCCCAACCTGCCCTCCGAGGAGGTCTTCGGCGCGCCCGACCCGCAGCGCACCGACGGCGTCGTGCGCGCGACCAAGCCGCTCGTGGTGTCCGGGTCGATCATCCGCGGCCTCGAGGTCGAGTTCCGCGACGGGCGCGTCGTGCGCATCGACGCCGATGAGAACGCCGAGGTCCTACGCGGCTACACCGAGCGCGACGAGGGCGCGTCGCGCCTCGGCGAGGTCGCGCTCGTCGACGGCGAGGGACGGATCGGCAGGCTCGGAACGGTGTTCTTCGACACGCTGCTGGACGAGAACGCCGCGAGCCACATCGCTCTCGGCCAGGCCTACAGCTTCACCGCCGGCGAGGAGGACCGCGAGCGCCTGAACCGCTCGGCGATCCACGTCGACTTCATGATCGGCGGCGACGACGTGTCCGTCGCCGGCATCACCGACGGCGGCGAGGAGGTCCCGGTGCTTCAGGGAGGCGCCTGGAAGCTCTGAGCTACCCTTGCCGGGCTCCTGGAGAGGTGCCGGAGCGGTTGAACGGGCGCGACTGGAAATCGCGTGACGGGGGTCAACCTCGTCCGAGGGTTCGAATCCCTCCCTCTCCGTGGGCCTGGACGTCGGCGGCCAGCTCGCCGGTCTGCGTGTCGATCCCGGGCGACGGGCTCGAGGCGGTGCCGCTGTGGTCACTCGCCGATCACGCTAAGGTGCACCGATCGGTGCACTATCTTCGACGCTCGACAGGACGTTCTTCGCCCTCTCGGACCCGACCAGGCGCGGGATCCTCGAGCGCCTCGGCGGCGGCCCGGCCACGATCAGTGAGCTCGCCAAGCCGTACGGGCTGACGCTCAACGGGATCAAGAAGCACGTCGGCATCCTCGAGCGCGCCGACCTGGTCGTCACCGAGAAGGTCGGACGCTCGCGCCGGTGCCGGCTCGGATCGGGGAGCCTCGATGACGCGACCGAGTGGATCGACGGCTACCGCCGCGCGTGGGAGGGGCGTCTCGATCGCTTCGAGCGGTTCGTCGAACGTACGGCCGAGGACGGCGCGTGAGCCTCGACCTGCGCTTCGAGCGGCTGATCGCCGCCCCGCCCGAGCGGGTCTTCGACGCCTTCACCGACGCGGCGGGCCAGCGCGAGTTCTACGGCCAGGACGATGCCGGGTGGGTCGTCGACTCGCGCTGCGACCTGCGCGTCGGCGGCGTCTGGTCGGTCTGGTTCGGCCCGTGCGCCCGACCGGCTCTACCACCACCGCCACGTGTTCGAGGCGATCGAACGGCCGCACCGGATCCTGATCGCCTCGACCGAGACCCGGCTCGACGGCTCGAGCTTCGAGACCACGCTGGAGTTCACGTTCGAGCCGCGCGACGGCGGCACCCTGATGACGATGGTCCAGGCCGGGTTCCCGAGCGAGGGGCTGCGCGACGAGCACACCGTCGGCCTCCCGAACGCCTTCGACCGCCTCGAGCGCATGCTCCACGACCCCGAGCGCCGCTAGCGCTCGAGAGAGGAGACCGATGTCCAACTCCGTCCTCTACATGTCGATGTCCCTCGACGGGTTCATCACCGGGCCCGACGACGACATCGCCCAGGGCCTCGGGGCCGGCGGCGAGTGCCTGCACGACTGGCTCGCCGACGGTGGCGGCGACGGCCCCTCCGCGTACCGCCCTTCGGGGCCGAGCGGCGAGGTCTTCGACGAGCTGATGGCGACCGGCGCCGTGCTGGTCGGGCGCCGCACGTTCGACCACGCCGGCCGCTGGGACGGCGATCACCACGGCGTCCCGATCTTCGTCCCGACCCGGGGCGAGCCGCCGGCGCCGCCCTCGGACCTGGTCCACTACGTCACCGACGGGGTCGAGAGCGCGATGACGCAGGCGAAGCACGCGGCGGGCGACGCCGATGTCCTCGTTCACGGCGCCGCGCTGGCGCAGGCGTGTCTGCGCGCCGGAGTCCTCGACGAGCTCGAGATCCACCTGATCCCGGTCCTCCTCGGCGAGGGCCGACCCCTGTTCGCATCGCTCGGAGCCGAGCACATCGCGCTCGAGCTCACCCGCGTCGTCGACGCCCCGGGGGTCACGCACCTGCATTATCGGGTGGCGTCATGAGCAGGTCCTGCGGCCGGGGTGAGCTGGGCGATCACGGCCACCCAGGCCGTGCTCGGTCGTCGCTCGCCCGACCGCACGTGCTCGACCTCTCGCGCCTCATCGCCCGCGCAGTTCGAGCGCGACCGCGCCGAGCACCAAGGCCGCTCCGACAAACGCGCCGGCCCAGAGCGGCTCGTCGAGCACGGTCGCGCCCATCACGGCGCCGACAAGCGGTGTGACGTAGGCATAGGTACTGACCAGCGGCGCGGGCGCGCCGGCCAGTAGGCGTGTGTAGAGCATGAAGCCGACGAGCGAGTCGAAGACGAGCAGAAACACCGCTGCCCCGACGGACATCGAGCTGACGTCCGACCAACGAGCGGGATCGAGCTCGCCGAGCGACAGCGCGAGCAGCAACAACACCGTGCCACCGGCGAGCAGCTGAATCGCGTTGGCGACCACGCGATCGGCCGGTCGGTCGCCGTGCGCCGTCATCAGGCTCCCCGCGGCCCACAGGATCGGCGCGACGACGAATCCCGCGACCGCCCACGGCGCCCCGCCGATTGCGCTGTTCGGCGCCGTCAGCACCACGATCGCGATGCCGCCGAACCCGGCCGCGAGCCGCACCTGCGACGCGACCGACACAGGCGTGCCGATCAACCCGCTCAAGAGCACGACCCACAGCGGGATCGTCGCCGCGAGGATCGCGCCGAGACTGGCGGTCACCTCGGTCAGCGCCACCATCGCAAGCCCTTGTCCACCCACCAGCAGCAACACGCCCGCCACCGCCAAGCGCCGAAGCTGCACGCGCGTGGGCGCGGGCCGCCCACGCGCCGCCACGGCAAGCACGAGCCCGGCGACCAAGAAGACCAGCGCCGCCCCGCCAAGCGGCGGCACCGTAGCGACCATCAGCTTCATCGCCGGAATCGCCGAGCCCCAGCACGCATAGAGCGCGAGCAGCAAGAGCACAGTGCGGTCCGTGGTGTTCTGGGAGCTCGTCCTGTGCTCGGTCTGCGGTTGAGCGATACGACCATCCTGGAGCTGAGAGGGCCTGCTCACATCGGGCAAACGCCGCCACCTCACGTACGCGGGGCCTTACCTGCCCTGGCCGCGGCGCCGCGGCTGTTCGCTCCGGGCGGTCATCCTTGGACGATGAGCGTGCCGGGCGACCTGACGCAGCTGCGCGACGAGTCGGCGTTCGCCGCGCTCGTCGAGCGTCACCGCGGCGAGCTCCAGGTCCACTGCTACCGGATGCTCGGCTCGCTCGAGGACTCCGAGGATCTCGTCCAGGAGACCTTCCTGCGGGCGTGGCGCAAGCGGGCGGGCTTCGGCGCCGACGGGCGGCTCTCGATCCGGGCCTGGCTGTACCGGATCGCCACGAACGCATGCCTCGACGTGCTCCGCAGCCGGCCGCGTCGCGTGATGCCGCCGGAGGTCGCGCCGCCCGGCGACCCGGCCGTCCCGCCCTCGCCTCCCGTCGATCTCCCGTGGCTGCAGCCGTATCCCGACCGGCTGCTCGAGCCGGTCGCCCCGGCGGAGGACGAGCCCGGCGCGGCGGTCGTCGCGCGGGAGACGATCGAGCTGGCCTTCATCGCCGCGATCCAGCACCTGCCGCCGCGCCAGCGGGCGGTGCTCATGCTCCGCGGTGTGCTCGGCTGGTCGGCGAAGGACACGGCGTCGCTGCTCGAGGTGAGCGTCGCCGCCGTCAACAGCTCGCTGCAGCGGGCGCGGGCGACGCTCCGCGAGCAGCTCGGGGAGCGGCCGGACTGGACGCGAGCCTCGGATCCGAGCGCGGCCGAGCGCGAGCTCCTGCGGCGCTACGTCGAGGCGCACGAGCGGGCCGACGTCGCCGCGCTGGCCGAGCTGCTGCGCGAGGACGCGCGGCTCACGATGCCGCCGCACCCGGTCTGGTACGAGGGCCGGGAGGCGATCCTGGTCGCCGCCGCACCAGGGTTCGAGCCCGAGTTCGGCGACCTGCGCACCGTGGTCACGGGCGCCAACCGGCAGCCCGCGGCCGCCCACTACCTGCGCGCGCCGGGCGACTCGGAGCACCGCGCGCTGGCGCTCGACGTGCTGCGGACCGACGGCGAGCGGGTCGCGGAGATCACGACGTTCGTCCTCCCCGAGCTGTTCGCGGCCTTCGGCCTGCCGGCCACGCTTCCGCCGGCGCGATGAGTTTTCCGCGCGGTCTCGTTGTACAGGCCGAACGGTCATCGCACGAGGGAGACCAGATGAGAATGCTCGCCGTCAACACATTCATGTCGCTCGACGGGGTCATGCAGGCCCCCGGCGGCCCCGAGGAGGACCCGACGGGCGGGTTCACGCAGGGCGGCTGGGCCGCCAACCTCTTCGACGAGGAGATGCTGGGGCGGATCACCGGCGCCTCGGGCGCCTACGAGCTGCTGCTGGGCCGCGGCACCTACGAGATCTTCGCGGCGCACTGGCCCTACGACGAGGGCCCGATCGCCGACCACCTCAACAGCACTCGCAAGCACGTCGCCTCGACGACGCTCGACCGCGTCGAGTGGAGCAACTCGACGCTGATCTCCGGCGACGTCGCCGAGTACGTCGCCGCCCTCAAGGGTGAGGACGGTCCCGAGATCCAGGTGCACGGCAGTCCCGGCCTCATCCAGACGCTGCTCCGGCACGACCTCGTCGACGAGTTCCGCGTCTGGATCTTCCCGGTCGTGCTCGGGACCGGCAAGCGGCTCTTCGGCGACGGGGCGATCCCCGCCGCGTTGAGGCTCGTGGGCAACACGACCTCGCAGACCGGTGTCACCATCAACACCTACGAGCGGGCCGGTGACCTCGACATCGGCGAGATGGACTTCGAGGAGCCGACCCCGGCCGAGCTCGAACGGCGCCGGCGCCTGGGCTGAAGGGAGAACCGCGTGCGAAAGGTCGTGCTCTACCACCTGCAGTCGCTCGACGGGATCGCCTTCGAGGACGGTGACTGGTTCACCGACGGCGGCCCGGAGATGTTCGCCAACCTCGCCCGGGTCATCGAGACGCAGGACGACATCCTGCTCGGCCGCCGCACCTACGACTACTGGGTCGGATACTGGCCGACGTCCGACATCGAGCCCTTCGCGAGCTTCATCAACACCACGCCGAAGCACGTCGTCACCTCGACCAGGCCGGCCCAGGAGTGGGCGAGCACGACGCTGGTCAGCGACCCGGTCACCGAGTACGTGACCGCGCTCAAGGAGGGCGACGGCGGCGACATCGGGATCCACGGGAGCATCGAGCTGGCGCGCTCGCTGCTGCGCGCCGGGCTGGTCGACGAGCTGCGGCTGGTCGTCGCGCCGGTCGTGGTCGGCGAGGGCCGGCGGGTGCTCGGGGAGGACGGCCGGCTCCAGGGCCTCGAGCTGCTCGACGTCGGGCGCAGCCCCGCAGGCACGCTCTTCCTCGACTACCGCTGCACGAGCTAGCGGGCCGCTCAGCGCGCGAGCAGCGTCCTCACCGCGGACGCGTCGACCGCCCACGCCGTGTGCTCGCGGTCGCGCGAGCGCGCGTAGACGAGGCCGAGCACGCGTCCGCGGCGGTCGAGCACCGGTGCGCCGGAGTCGCCCGGGTCGATCCGGGCCGCGACCTCGAGGCCGGGACGGTCCCGCGGGGGGTCGCCCGGCCGGTCGCGCCAGCGGATCAGGACGCGCCGTCTGATCCCGGCCGCGATCGTGCGGGGGGAGAGGTCGCGGAGCACGGCGATCTCGGCGCGGCGCTCGTCGCTGCCGAGGCGCAGGGCCGGAGCGCGCAGGCGAGGGACGGCGAGCAGCGCGAGGTCGAGCCGCCGGTCGACGCGCAGCACACGCGCCGGGCGGCCGGCGACCGCGACGGCGCGGCGGCCGTCGAGCGCGTGGGCGACGGTGACGACGCGCCCGTCGCCGGTCGCCACGCCGGTGGCGATCTCGGGGACGAGGCCGCCGGCGGCGACGGTGACGCGCAGCACGCGCGGCGGAGGCCCGTCGGCGGGGCGGGACCCGCCGCAGCCGCCCGCCACGACGGCGCACGCCAGCAGCCCGGCCGCCGCGCGCCGCCGCGGGCTCATCGCGGCGGACCCGTGGTCGAGCGCTGCACGAGCTCGGGCACGTGCAGGCGCGTCGCCGACCGCGTGCGCCCGTCGGCGCGCTCGAGCAGCAGCGCCAGCGCCTCGCGCCCCATCTCCGGGCGCGGCTGGTCGATGGTGGTCAGCTGGACGTGGCTCAGGCCGGCCACGAACGTGTTGTCGAAGCCGACCACGGAGACGTCCTCGGGCACGCGGACGCCGTCCTGGTCGAGACGGTCGATGAAGCCGATGGCGACGAGGTCGTTGGCCGCGAAGACCGCGGTCGGGAGCGCGTCGTCGCGCAGCAGCGCGTCCGCCGCGCGCACGCCCGCGTCCTCGGCGAACTCGCCGCGCAGGACCCGCGCGCGGCCGCCGAGGCCCGCCTCCTCCATCGCCTTGAGGTAGCCCGAGCGCCGGGGCGCCGCCCCGGCGCCGCGCCCGCCGTCGATGTGCGCGATGTCCTCGTGGCCGAACTCCACGAGGTGCCGGATCGCGAGATGGGCGCCGAGCGCCTCGTCGGTCATGACGCAGTCGATGCTGCGGTCGCGCAGCTTGCGGCCGATCACGACGCAGGGGACCGACCCGACGTCGGCGACGATCTGGGGGGCGGCGAGGCGCGGCGAGACGAGGATCAGCCCGTCGGGGCGGTACTCGAGCAGCGCTTCGAGCATCGCCTGCTCGCGCTGCTGGCGGCGGCCGCCGGTGATGATGAGCAGGCGGTAGCCGATGTCCGACGCGTAGTTCTCGATCCCGCTCGCGATGTCGGCGAAGAACGGGTTGTGGAGGTCGTTGAGCAGCACGCCGACCGTGCGGGTCTGACGACTGGCCAGGTTGCGCGCGATCGCGTTCGGCCGGTAGCCGAGACTGGCCGCCGCGGCGAGGACCCGTTCGCGCCGGTGGGAGCTCACCTTGGGGCTGTCGCGCATGACCAGCGAGACGAGCGCCCGGGAGACGCCGGCCTCGCGGGCGACGTCGTCCATCGTCACGTAGCGGTCGCCCCCCGTTCTCCATTGCGCGCATCATCTCATTGGAGCGCTCTGTCGTTGGAGCGCTCTAACGGCGAGCTTGACAGGCGGAGTGCCGGCTGGATAGCGTCGGTGTTCGTTAGAGCGCTCCAACACGGAGCGCGGTCGGACGGAGGAGGAGACCGTTTGGAACGCGGTGTGGATGCGGCCGTCCTCGACGGGCGGCTCGCGACGGCGCCGATCTCGTGGGGCGTCTGCGAGGTCCCGGGCTGGGGGCTTCAGCTCCCGCCCGACCGCGTCCTGGCGGAGATCGCGCAGCTCGGGCTCACCGCGACGGAGCTCGGCCCGCAGGGGTGGCTGCCGCTCGACGGCGCGCGGGCCCGCGACGAGCTCGACCGCCACGGGCTGCGGCTCGTCGGCGGCTTCGTGCCGCTCGTCGTCCACGAGCCCGGCCTCGGCGACACGCGGGAACAGGCCGCCCGCGCCGCGGCGCAGCTGAGCGCCGCGGGCGCGGACGTCTTCGTCGCGGCGCTCGTCGCCGACCTCGAGTGGTCGGCGCCTCCCACCCTCGGCGACGACGGGTGGAGGCGCGTGGGCGAGCACCTGCGCGAGATCGCCGGCCTCGTGGCCGCCGAAGGCCTCGAGCTCGTCCTCCATCCCCACGTCGGCACGCTGGCCGAGAGCGCGGCGGACGTCGACCGCGCGCTCGCGCACACCGACGTGCCCTGGTGCTTCGACACGGGCCACCTGCTGATCGGCGGGGTGGACCCGGCGGCCTTCGTCCGCGACCACGCGGAGCGGATCGGCCACGTTCATCTCAAGGACGTCGACGCGCGCCTCGCGGACGCGGTCCGCACGGGCGCGCTGTCGCTCGTCCAGGCGACGCAGGCCGGGCTCTTCCGGCCGCTCGGTGACGGAGACGCAGGGATCGACGAGGTCGTCCGCCTCCTCGATCAGATTGGGTATGAGCGCTGGCTCGTGCTCGAGCAGGACATCGCGATCACCGGCTCGGAGCCCCCGGCCGGCGGTGGTCCTGCCCTCGATGTGCGCAAGAGCATCGAGTTCCTTTCCACACGGGCTCCGAGGAGAGAGGTGTCCAACCGATGAAGCGACTGTTCGCCACGCTGCTTCTGGCCGTCATCGCCGGCGCCGCGCTCGTCGCGGCGGGCTGCGGCGGCAGCGACAACAACGGGTCGTCCGACTCCGAGACCGTCGACCAGACGCAGGGCAGCGGCCTCACGATCGCGATGGTCACGCACAGCGACGAGGGCTCGTTCTGGTCCGTCGTCAAGAAGGGCGCCGAGCAGGCGGCCAAGGAGCAGGGCGTCAAGCTGACCTGGAGTCCGTCGAACAACGACCCGCAGAAGCAGGCGCAGCTCATCGACGCGGCGGTGTCGCAGAAGGTCGACGGCCTCGCCGTGTCCGTGCCGAACGCGAGCGCGATCCAGGGGTCCCTCAAGAAGGCCCAGGACGCCGGCATCCCGATCGTCACGCTCAACTCGGGCGCCGAGGACTTCCAGAAGCTCGGCGCGATCACGCACGTCGGCCAGACCGAGGAGATCGCGGGCCGCGCGGCCGGCGAGCGGCTCAAGGACGCCGGCGTCAAGAAGGTCCTCTGCGTCATCCACGAGCAGAACAACATCGGCCTCCAGCAGCGCTGCGACGGCGTCAAGGAGGGCTTCGGCAGCGCGGTGACCAACCTCCAGGTCAAGGGCACCGCGGACATCGCCACGACGCAGACCGAGATCCGCTCCAAGCTGCAGGCCGACAAGTCGTTCGACGGCGTCATCGCCCTGAACCCGGACATCGCCTCGGCGGCGAAGTCGGCGATCAGCGGCGCGGGGTCGGACGCGAAGCTCGCCACCTTCGACCTGAGCCCGTCGCTGCTGAAGGACATCCAGGCCGGCAACGTCGAGTTCGCGGTCGATCAGCAGCAGTACCTGCAGGGCTATCTGCCGGTCGTGTTCCTGAAGCTCTTCCGGGAGAACGCGAACACGGTCGGCGGCGGCCAGCCGGTCCTCACGGGCCCGGGCTTCGTCGACAAGAGCAACGTCAGCACGGTCGAGAAGCTCGCCGAGGCGGGCACCCGATAGCGGACGGGCCGGGTGGGACGGCGGGCCGGTCTCGGCCCGCCGCCCCCCGCCCTCCGACGAGGAGAACGTGATGGACAAGCATCTGATGGCGTCGTCGAGGGGGGCGCCGGCGACCACCACGCCGGACGTCGCGCCGCCGCCGCCGGTGCCGGCGGGGGACGAGCGGCTGGCGAGGATCGGCCCGCTGGCACGCCTGCTGCGCCGCCCGGAGATCGGCGCGCTGCTCGCCGCCATCGTGGTCGCGATCTTCTTCTGGACCCAGAATCCGCTGTTCCTGAAGCTCGACGGGATCGCGAACTGGACCGACGTCGCGTCGACGATCGGGATCCCGGCGGTCGTCGTCGCGCTGCTGATGATCGGCGGGGAGTTCGACCTCTCGGCGGGCGTCATGACCGGGTCGGCCGGCCTGATGATGGGCATCCTGGCGACCGAGGTCGGCATGAACGTCTGGCCGGCGATCGTGCTCACGCTGATCGCGGCCGGCACGATCGGCTTCGTCAACGGCTACATGGTGATGACGACGAAGCTGCCCAGCTTCATCGTCACGCTCGCGACGTTCTTCATCCTGCAGGGCGTCAACCTCGGCGTGACGAAGGCGATCACCAACCAGGTCGCGGTCAGCAACATCGACAGCGCGGCGGGCTACGAGAGCGCCAACAAGATCTTCGGCGGCAGCTTCTGGGCCCCGCACGACTTCCGCATCTCGGTCCTGTGGTGGATCGCCATCACCGCGATCGCGACGTGGATCCTCGCGCGCACGCGCGTGGGCAACTGGATCTTCGGCGTCGGCGGCGACGCGAACGCCTCGCGCAACGTGGGCGTGCCGGTGGCGCGCGTGAAGATCGGCCTGTTCATCACGACGTCGGTCGTGTGCGCGCTGACGGGCGTCATGATCGCCCTGCGGCTGGCCTCGACGCAGGCCGGCCAGGGCGTCGGCGAGGAGTTCCAGTACATCATCGCCGCGGTCGTCGGCGGCTGCGTCCTGACGGGCGGGTTCGGGTCGGCGATCGGCGCCGCGCTCGGCGCCACGATCATCGGGATGGCGTTCATCGGCATCCAGTTCTCGGGCTGGAACACCGACTGGCGCTTCCTGTTCCTCGGCGTGATCCTGCTGGTCGCCGTCCTGGTCAACAACTACATCCGCAAGCGTGCGGAGGGGAGGCGTCGATGAGCGCCACGGAGCAGACCCCGCTCCTCGAGGTGCGCAACGTCTCGAAGTACTTCGGCAACGTCGTGGCGCTGAAGGACATCAGCCTCGGCGTGAGCGCCGGCGAGGTGACCTGCGTCCTCGGCGACAACGGCGCCGGCAAGTCGACGTTCATCAAGATCCTGTCGGGCGTGCACCGCCACGACGAGGGCGAGCTGCTCGTCGACGGGGAGGACACGCACTTCGGCTCGCCGCGCGAGGCCAAGGAGCGCGGCATCGCGACGGTCTTCCAGGACCTCGCGACGGTGCCGCTGATGTCGATCTGGCGCAACTTCTTCCTCGGCTCGGAGCCGACGAAGGGCTTCGGGCCGCTGCGCTACATCGACGTCAAGGCGGCGCAGACGGTCATGCACGAGGAGCTGCGCAAGATGGGCATCGACGTGCGCGATCCCGACCAGCCGGTCGGCACGCTGTCGGGCGGCGAGCGCCAGGCGGTGGCGATCGCTCGCGCCGTGTACTTCGGCGCGAAGGTCCTGATCCTCGACGAGCCGACGTCCGCGCTGGGCGTCAAGCAGTCCGGGGTGGTCCTGCGCTACGTCGCCCAGGCGCGCGACCGCGGGCTCGGCGTGATCTTCATCACGCACAACCCGCACCACGCCTACCCGGTCGGCGACCGCTTCGTGGTGCTCAACCGCGGCCGGCTGCTGGGCGACTGGCGCAAGGGCGAGATCGGCCGCGACGAGCTCATCAAGATGATGTCGGGCGGGGCGGAGCTCGACGCCCTCGAGCACGAGATCCAGCGCGTGCTCGACGAGCCGGCGGCGCGATGACCGCCGCGACGCACGCCACGCCGGTGCCGGCGACGACCGGCCGCGCGCGGCACCGCATCGGGGTCGGGGTGATCGGCTTCGGCTGGCTCGGGCAGGCCCACAGCCGCTCGATGCTGCGCATCCCGACGCTGTTCCCGCAGCGCGGCTTCGACCCCGAGCTCGTCGTCTGCGCCGACACCGCGCCCGAGCGCATCGACGACGCCGTGCGCTCCTTCGGGTTCGCGCGCGGCACCGCCGACTGGCGGCAGGTCCTGGACGACCCGGCGGTCGACGTCGTGGTCATCGCCGCCCCGAACATGCTCCACGTCGAGCTGGTCGAGGCGGCGGCCGCGGCCGGCAAGCACATCTTCTGCGAGAAGCCCGTCGGCGGCACGCCGGAAGGGACCGTGCGCGCCGAGAAGGCCGCCCGCGAGGCCGGCGTGATCACCGGCGTGGGCTACAACTACCGCTGGGCGCCCCTCGTGCAGTACGCCAGGCAGCTCATCGCCGACGGCCGGCTGGGCGAGATCACCAACTACCGCGGCCGCTTCTTCTCGATGTACGGCAGCGACCCGCTGGGCGTGCTGTCGTGGCGCTTCCTCGTCGACCAGGCGGGCCACGGGGTCACGACGGACCTCATGAGCCACTCCGTCGACCTCGCGCACATGCTGCTCGGGCCGATCACGCGCGTGGTGGGGATGACCGAGACGTTCATCCCCGAGCGCCCGCTCCCGAATTCGTCCCACCCGCCCGGAACCCACTACGGGCGCGGGCGCCCCGGTGACCCGACCGGCACGGTCACCAACGAGGACTACGCCGGGATGCTGTGCGAGTTCGCCAACGGGGCGCGCGGGACGTTCGAGTGCAGCCGCTCGATCGTCGGGCCCGAGAGCCAGAACGCCTTCGAGGTGTACGGCACGAAGGGCGCGCTGAGCTGGAACCTCGAGAAGCTCAACGAGCTGCAGCTCTACCTCGTCGAGGACGAGCTGCACACCGGCTACCGGACCGTCTTCGGTGGCGACCGCTTCCCCTACCACGGCAACTTCGTGCCCGGCAGCGCGAACGCCATCGGCTTCGAGGACCTCGTCGTCGTCGAGGACCTCGAGTTCTGCCGCTCGGTGGCCGAGGGCCGGCCGCACACCCCGGGATTCGCCGAGGCCGTCGAGTGGGTCAGCGTCCAGGCGGCCCTGCTGGGGTCCGTGAAGAGCGGGCGCTGGGAGCCCGTCGTCTCGCTGCGGGAGGACTGAGCGACGTGCTGCGGATCGGCGTCATCGGCGTGGGCCGCATCGGGCGCATGCACGCCGAGCTCCTCGCCTGCCGCGTGCCGGGCGCCACCCTGGCGGCCGTCCACGACGCGCGCGCGGACACCGCGCGCGCCGTCGGGGAAGCGCTCGGCGTGCCCGTCGCCGGCTCGGTCGACGAGCTGCTCGCGTCGGCCGACGTCGAGGCGGTCGCGATCTGCACGAGCACGGACACGCACGCCGACCTGATCGTCGCCGCCGCGGAGGCGGGCAAGGCCATCTTCTGCGAGAAGCCGGTGTCGCTCGACCTCGACGAGGTCGACCGGGCGCTCCGGGCCGTCGACGAGGCCGGCGTGCCGTTCGGGATCGGCTTCAACCGCCGCTTCGACCCGGCCCACGCGTCCGTGCGCGCGGCGGTCGCCGCCGGCCGCGTCGGCGACCCGCACATGGTGCGGATCACGAGCCGCGATCCGGCTCCGCCGCCGATGGGCTACGTCGCGACGTCGGGCGGCCTGTTCCTCGACATGACGATCCACGACTTCGACATGGCGCGCTACGTCACGGGCTCCGAGGTCGTGGAGGTCTTCGCGCGCGGCGCGGTGCGCGTCGACCCCGCGTTCGGCGAGGCGGGAGACGTCGACACCGCGATCGTGCTCCTCGTGCACGAGAACGGCTGCCTCACATCGATCGACAACTCGCGCCAGGCGGTCTACGGCTACGACCAGCGCGTCGAGGTGTTCGGGTCGGCGGGCATGGCGGCGAGCGAGAACCCGCTGGCCCACTCCGGCGTCGTGCGCACGACGGACGGCACGCACGAGGCGCTTCTGCCGTACTTCTTCCTCGAGCGCTACACGGCCAGCTACCTCCGCGAGTGGGAGGCGTTCGTCGCGGCGCTGGCGGCGGGCGAGGCGCCGCCCGTGGGCACGACGGACGCGCGGGCGCCGCTGGTCATCGGCCTTGCCGCGTGGCGCTCGCTACGCGAGGACCGCCATGTGCGCGTCGAGGAGGTGGCGGTATGAGCGCTCCTGACGACCCGTTCGCCGACCAGCGACTCGACGGACGCATCGTCGTCGTGACCGGAAGCACGCAGGGGCTGGGCGCGGCGATCGCGACGCGCGCCGCTCGGCTCGGCGCCGCGGGCGTCGTCGTCACCGGCCGCGACGCCGAGCGCGGCGCCGACGTGCGAGACCGGCTCGGCGACCTGGGGACGGAGGCCGTGTTCGTCGCCGGCGACCTCGCCCGCGAGGCCGACTGCCGCGCCGTGATCGCCGCGTGCGCCGAGCGCTTCGGTCGCCTCGACGGGCTCGTCAACGCCGCCGGCCTGAGCCTGCCGCGGGACGCTCGACGGCACGAGCGTCGAGCTCTGGGACCGGCTCTTCGCCGTCAATGTGCGGGCGCCGTTCGTGCTCACCCAGGAGGCGGCGCGGCTCATGCGCCGCAACGAGCGCGGCGGCAGCGTCGTCAACGTCATCACGATGGCCAGCCACGGCGGCGAGCCGGTGCTCATGGCCTACTCGGCCTCGAAGGGCGCGCTGGCCACGCTGACGCGCAACCTCGGCTACGCGCTCCAGCCCGACCGCATCCGGGTCAACGGCCTGAACATCGGCTGGACGGCGACGGAGGGCGAGCACGGCGTGCAGACCGGCACGGGCCAGGCCGACGACTGGCTCGCCGGCGCCGACGCCAGCCGCCCGCTCGGGCGCCTGCTGCGGCCCGCCGACATCGCCCCGATGGTCACCTACCTGCTCAGCGACGCGGCGCGCATGGTCACCGGGTCGGTCATCGACTTCGACCAGACCGTGCACGGCCCGTACGGCGAGCACGTCGCGCCCGCAGCGGCGGAGGCGGCATGAGGGTCTTCGTCACGGGCGCATCGGGCTTCGTCGGCTCGAACCTGGTCCACGTCTTCGCCGAGCGCCACGGCGCCGAGGTGATCGCTCCCGGGCGGGAGGAGGTCGATGTCGCCGACGCCGGTCAGGTCGGCCGGGCGACCGCCGCGGCGCGCCCGGACGCGATCGTGCACGCGGCGATCTGGAACGACCCGGCGGCTCTCGACGGCGACCGCCGCCGCGCCTGGGCGGCGTACGTCGGCGCGACGCGCAACCTCACGGACGCCGCCAACGCCGCCGGGATCCCGATCGTCCTGATCTCGACCGACTGGGTGTTCGACGGGACGCGGGCGCCGGCCGCCGAGGACGAGCCGCCGCGGCCGGTCAACACGTACGGGTTCCTCAAGGCGGCGTCGGAGCTGGTCGTCACCGAGCGCGCGCAGCGCGGCGTCGTCGCGCGCATCGCGGCGGTGCAGGGCGTCCATCGGGCGCGGCTGGCCGCGCCGCGCGCGCAGGACGCGGGCTTCGGCTACTTCGTCGCAGCGCTCGTCGACGCGCTGCGCGCCGGCGAGCGCTTCACCGTGTGGGACGGCCCGGGCCTGAACGCCCTCGCCACGCCGACGCTGGCCACCGACGCCGCCGAGCTGATCTGGCGCGCGCTCGAGCGCGATGTGACGGGCACCCTGCACTGCTGCGGCGGCGAGCACGCCGACCGTGTCGGGCTCGCGCGGCGCGCCGTCGCGGCGTTCGGGCTCGAGCCCGGGCTGCTCGACGTGGCGCCGCCGCCGCCGGCCGCGCTGCCCGGCGGCGGCGTCCCGCGCGACACGCGCCTCGACGCGACGGCGACCGCCCGCGCGCTCGGCGTCCGCCTGCCCGACCTCGACACCCAGCTCGCCCGCCTGCGCGCCGAGCTCGACGCCGCCTGGAGCGTGTCATGACCGCCGCGCCGCTCGACCTCATCACCATGGGCCGCGTCGGCGTCGACCTGTACCCCGAGCAGATCGGCGTCGGCCTCGCCGAGGTGCGCACCTTCGCCAAGTCGCTCGGCGGCAGCGCGACGAACGTCGCCGTCGCCGCGGCGCGCCTCGGCGACCGCGCGGCGGTCATCACCAAGGTCGGGGACGATCCGTTCGGGCCGTACGTGCGCGGCGCGCTGCGCGGCTTCGGCGTCGACGACCGCTGGGTCGGGACGCACCCGACGCTGCGCACGCCCGTCGTGTTCTGCGAGATCCACCCGCCGGACGACTTCCCGCTGCTCTTCTACCGCGAGCCGACCGCGCCCGACATGACGCTCACCACCGACGAGCTCGACCTCGACGCGATCCGCGCCGCGCGCGTGTTCTGGACGACGGGCACCGGGCTGTCGGCCGAGCCGAGCCGCAGCGCCACGCTCGCCGCGCTCGAGGCGCGCGACGACGCGGGCGAGGACGCGATCACGGTCCACGACCTCGACCACCGCCCGATGTTCTGGGCCGACGAGGCCGAGGCCGGCCGCTGGGCGCGCGAGGCGCTGCGCCACGCCACCGTCGCGGTGGGCAACCGCGACGAGGTGGCCGTCGCCGTCGGGACGCGCGACCCGCACGAGGCGTCGGCCGCGCTGCTCGAGCTCGGCGTGAGCGTCGCCGATCGTCAAGCAGGGGCCCGACGGCGTGCTCGTCCGCACCGCCGGCGAGCTCGCCGAGATCCCGCCCGTCCCGGTCGACGTCGTGTGCGGCCTCGGCGCCGGCGACGCGTTCGGGGGCGCGCTCGTGCACGGCCTGCTCCACGGCTGGGAGCTCGAGCGCGCGATCCGGCTGGCCAACGCGGCCGGCTCCTACGTCGCGGGCCGGCTCGCGTGCGCGGACGCGATGCCGAGCCTCGGCGACCTCGAGCCGCTGGTCAGCGCGGAGGCGGGGGCATGACGCGCCTCACGGTCGCCCAGGCGCTCGTCCGCTTCCTCGCCGCCCAGGAGGTCGAGCGCGACGGCGTGCGGACGCGGTTCTTCGCGGGCTGCTTCGGGATCTTCGGCCACGGCAACGTCGCCGGCCTCGGACAGGCGCTGCACCAGCACGCCGACCTCCTCCCGTACCACCCGGCGCGCAACGAGCAGGCGATGGTCCACGTCGCGGCCGGCTTCGCGCGCCAGCGCAACCGGCTCGGCGCGTTCGCGTGCACGACGTCGGTCGGACCGGGCGCGACGAACATGGTCACCGGCGCGGCGCTGGCCACCATCAACCGCCTGCCCGTGCTGCTGCTGCCGGGCGACACCTTCGCGACGCGCACGCCGCACCCGGTGCTCCAGCAGCTCGAGGTGCCGCACGACGCCACGGTCTCGGTCAACGACTGCCTGCGGCCCGTGTCGCGCTTCTTCGAGCGCGTCGAGCGGCCCGAGCAGCTCATGCCCGCCGCGCTCGAGGCGATGCGCGTGCTCACCGACCCGGCCGAGACCGGCGCCGTCACGCTGGCGCTGCCCGAGGACGTGCAGGCCGAGGCCTTCGAGTGGCCCGAGGCGTTCCTCGCGCCGCGCATGTGGACGGTGTACCGCCAGCCGCCCGCGCCCGAGGCGCTCGAGCGCGCCGCCGCGCTCGTGCGCGGCGCGCGGCGGCCGCTGATCGTCGCCGGCGGCGGCGTCATCTACAGCGAGGCGACCGCGGCGCTGCGCGCGCTCGCCGACGCCGGCGGCATCCCCGTCTGCGAGACGCAGGCGGGTCGCGGCGCGCTGCGTCTCCGACCACCCGCTGAGCCTCGGCGCCGTCGGCGCGACGGGCACGGCGGCGGCCAACCGCCTGGCGCGCGAGGCGGACCTGGTGATCGGCGTCGGCACGCGCTGGAGCGACTTCACGACGGCCTCGAAGTCCGCCTTCCAGGACCCCGGCGTGCGCTTCGTCAACATCAACGTCACGTCGTTCGACGCGGCCAAGCACAGCGGCCTGCCGCTCGTCGCCGACGCGCGCGTGGCGCTCGACGCGCTGCGCGAGGCGCTCGCGGGCTATCGCGTCGACGAGGCGTGGGAGGCCCGCGCGCGCCAGGAGGCGACGGCGTGGCACGAGGAGGTCGCGCGGCTCGTGGCCGCGCCCGAGGACGACGACGCGCTGCCGCCGCAGGCCGCGATCATCGGCGCGATCAACGACGCGGCCGGCGAGACCGGCGTCGTCGTGTGCGCCGCGGGCTCCGCGCCCGGCGACCTGCACAAGCTCTGGCACGCCCGCGACCCGGCGGGCAAGGGCTACCACGTCGAGTACGGCTACTCGTGCATGGGCTACGAGATCCCCGGCGGCATGGGGGTCAAGCTCGCCGCGCCCGAGCGCGAGGTCTTCGTCGTTCGTCGGCGACGGCTCGTACCTGATGATGCCCGGGCGAGCTCGTGACGGCGGTGGCCGAGCGGATCCCGATCGTCGTCGTGCTCGTCGACAACCACGGCTACGCCTCGATCGGGGCGCTGTCGCGGTCGGTCGGCTCGGCCGGCTTCGGCACCCACTACCGGCGCGGCTCCAACGGCGCCATGCCGCTCGACGCGCCCGACGGCGCCGCGCTCGCCGCGCCGGCCGACGCCCTGCCCGTCGACCTGGCCGCCAACGCCGAGAGCCTCGGCGCGCGCGTGATCCGCGCGCGCACGGTCGCCGAGCTGCGGCGCGGCGCTGGATGACGCGCGCGGCGCCGACGGCCCCGTCGTCGTGCACATCGAGGCCGACCGCTACGCGGGCGTGCCGAGCTACGAGTCGTGGTGGGACGTGCCGGTCGCCGAGGTGAGCGACGATGCGGCGGTGCGCGCCGCCCGCGAGGCCTACGAGCGCGCGCGGCGCGACCAGCGCGCGCTACCTGGAGACGCCATGAGCGAGTTGCTCGTCGGGCCGTCGGGCGCTCCGGACGCCGACGGCTCGATCCTGCGTGTGACGCCCGAGAGCGCGGGCTGGCGGTACGTCGGGTTCGAGGTCCTCGCGCTGGGCGACGGCGCGACGGCGGAGCGCGACACCGGCGAGCGCGAGCTGTGCCTCGTCGTCGTCTCCGGGACGGTGCACGTCCGCTCGCCGCACGGCGAGTGGCGCGACCTCGGCGGGCGCCCGGACCCGTGGTCGGGGCGGCCCGACGCCGCCTACCTGCCGCCCGGCACGCGGATGGTCGTGGAGGCCGCCGGCGGCGGCGCCGAGGTCGGCCTGTGCTGGGCGCCGGCGCCGCGAGGCGGGGCGCCGGCGCGCCTGCTCCCGGGCGATGGGATCGAGGTCGAGACGCGCGGCCACGGCTCCCTGGAGCGCACGATCCACCCGATCCTCATGGCCGACCGCGACGCCGAGTCGCTGCTCGTCTGCGAGGTGCTCACGCCCGGCGGGCACTGGTCGAGCTACCCGCCGCACAAGCACGACCGCGACGACCCGCCGAACGAGACCTTCCTCGAGGAGACCTACTACCACCGCATCGCGCCGGAGCGCGGCTTCGGCCTGCAGCGCGTCTACAGCGACGACCGGTCGCTCGACGAGACGCTCGCCTTCGGCGACCGCGACTGCGTGCTCGTGCCGCGCGGCTACCACACGGTCTCCGCGCCGCCCGGGTATGAGCTCTACTACCTGAACGTGATGGCCGGGCCCGTGCGCAGCCTGGGCCGTCGCCAACGATCCCGACCACGAGTGGACGCTGACCCCGCAGGCCACGTCCCGCTGACCACCCAGGAGCGATCCCGATGTCCGTCACCGCAACGCGCCTGCTCGACAACTACATCGCCGGCGAGTGGACCCCGGCGACCGCCGCGACCGAGGAGCTCGACGTCACGAACCCGTCCACCGGAGAGGTCCTGGCCCGGGTCCCGCTCTCCGGGGGCGCCGACCTCGACGCCGCCGTGGCCGCCGCGCGCGCCGCGCTCGGGCCGTGGCGCGACGTGAGCACGATCGGCCGCGCGCGCAAGCTCTTCGAGCTGCGCGAGCGGCTCGTCGCCCGCCAGGAGGACCTCGCCCGCTCGGTGACCACGGAGATGGGCAAGACGCTCGTCGACGCGCGCGCCGAGGTCGCGCGGATGATCGAGATGGTCGAGTGCGCGTGCGCGGTCCCGACCACCATGCAGGGCCGCGTGCTCGAGGACGTCTCGCGCAACATCGACGCCGAGACGATCCGCCAGCCCGTCGGCGTGTGCGCGGCGATCGTGCCCTTCAACTTCCCGGCGATGGTGCCCTTCTGGTTCCTGCCCTTCGCGATCGCGTGCGGCAACACGTTCGTGCTCAAGCCCTCCGAGCAGGTCCCGCTGACCCAGCAGATCGCCTTCGAGGAGATCGACGCGCTCGGCCTGCCGCCGGGCGTCGTCAACCTCGTCAACGGCGGCCGCGAGGTCGTCGAGGGGATCCTCGAGCACCCCGGCATCGACGCCGTCTCGTTCGTCGGCTCGGCCCCGGTGGCGAAGATCATCTACGAGGGCGCCGCGCGGACCGGCAAGCGCGTGCAGGCGCTCGGCGGCGCGAAGAACCACATGGTCGTCATGCCCGACGCGGTGATCGACCAGACCGTCAGCGGGATCATCGGCTCGGCGTTCGGCGCGGCCGGGCAGCGCTGCATGGCCGGCTCGGTCGTGGTCACCGTCGGCGCGGCCCACGAGCGGCTCATGCCCGCGCTCGTCGAGGCGACCGAGGGGCTGGCGGTCGGCGACGGGCTGGACGAGTCGGTCGACGTCGGCCCCGTCGTCTCGTGCGCGGCGCGCGATCGCATCGCCGGCTGGATCGACCGCGCCGTGGGCGACGGCGCGACGCTCGCCGTCGACGGCCGCGCGCCGGGCGGCGACGCCGTCCACCCGGACGGCTCGTACGTCGGCCCGACGATCCTCGACGACGTCGCGCCCGAGGCGCCGATCGTGCAGGAGGAGGTCTTCGGGCCCGTCCTCACCGTCGTGCAGGCCGAGTCGCTCGACGACGCCATCGGCATCGTCAACAACAGCCGCTTCGGCAACGGCACGTCGATCTTCACCGAGAACGCGGCCGCGGTCCGGCGCTACCGCCACGACGTCGAGGCCGGGATGATCGGCGTCAACATCGGCGTCGCCGCGCCCGTCGCCTTCTTCCCGTTCAGCGGCTGGAAGGACAGCTTCCTCGGCGACCTGCACGCGCACGGCCCGGACGCGGTCGAGTTCTACACGCGCAAGAAGACCGTGACGAGCCGCTTCTTCTCCAGCGGCCAGGGTCACGGGAGCTACTTCGTCGAGAGCTGACCCAGGAACGCCGCCATCCGCGCGAGCGCCTCGGCCAGGCGCTCGCGTGACGTCGCGTAGGAGATCCGCAGGTGATCCTCGCCGGCCGCACCGAACGCGGTCCCGCTGAGCAGCGCCACGCCGGCCTCGTCGAGCAGGCGCGCGGCGAGCGCGTCCGTCCCGAGCGGCACGCCCGCGACGTTCGGGAAGGCGTAGAAGGCGCCGTGGGGGACGCGGCACGAGACGCCCGGCAGCGCGTCCAGCCCGGCGACGACGAGGTCGCGGCGCGCGCGGAACTCGGCCAGCATCGCGGCCACGCCGTCCTGCGGCCCGGTGAGCGCGGCGATCCCGGCGCGCTGGACGAACGGCGGCACGCACGAGGTCGAGTTGACCAGGAAGCGCGTGAGCGGCTCGACGAGCGCCGCGGGGACCGCCGCGTAGCCGCAGCGCCAACCGGTCATCGAGTAGGTCTTCGAGAAGCTGTCGAGGACGACCGTGCGCTCGAGCATCCCGGGCTCGGTGGCGATCGACGCGAACTCGCCCTCGTACAGGAGCCGGCCGTAGACCTCGTCCGAGAGGACCCACGCCGGGCTCTCGCGCAGCACCCCGGCCGTCGCCGCGAGCGTCTCGCGGTCGAGCACGCCGCCGGTCGGGTTGTGCGGCGAGTTGAGGATCACGAGCTTCGTGCGCGCGGTCATGCGCGCGGCCAGGTCGTCGACGGAGAAGGCGAACTCGTCGGCCTCGCGCAGCACGAGCGGGACCGGGGTCGCGCCGGCGAAGCGGATCGCCGACTCGTAGATCGGGAAGCCCGGGTCGGGGTAGATGACCTCGTCGCCCGGGCCACAGGTCGCGAGCACGGTGAAGAACAGGAACGGCTTGGCCCCGTTGGCGACGAGGACCTGCCCGGCGCCGATCGCCGCGTCGCGTGTCCGCGACAGCTCGGCCGCGGCCGCCTCGCGCAGCTCCGGCAGCCCGGGCGCCGGGCAGTAGCCGGTCTCGCCCGCGCGGATCGCCGCGAACGCCGCCTCGGCGGCGTGGGCCGGTGTCGGGAAGCCGGGTTCTCCGATCTCCAGATGCACGACGTCGCGGCCGGTGCGCTCGACCTCGCGGGCGCGGGCGAGCACGGCGAACGCGCCTTCGGTGCCCAGGCGCAGCGCGGCCTCGGCCAGCGATGGTCCGGCGGTCGACGTCATCGGCGCAGTCTAGGAACGCAACCACGGCCGGCCCCGCGACGTTGGAGCCGGTGATGCTCCGCCGCCTGCTCGTCCCCGCCGTCGCGGCTCTCGCGCTCGTCGTCTGCCCCACGGCCCTGGCCGCGCCGCCCGGCGGGTTCACGGCGCCGCAGACGCTGGGCGCCAACCTGCAGGTCGCGGGCGGTGTCGCCGCGGCCGACGCGGCGGGCGGCCCGTACGGCGCCGTCGCCTTCGCCGACCGCACGGGCGAGCTGTGGGCCGCGCGCGTGCGCCCGGGCGGCGGCTTCGGCTCGCCGCTGCCCGTCGCCGCCGGCCAGCGCGACGTGCGCGACGTCCAGGTGACGGTGACCGAGCGCGGCGAGCTCGTCGTCGTGTGGTCCGCCCTCGTCGACCGCAGCGGCCGCGCGGCCGTGCGCTACGCCGCCGCCCGCCCGGGGCAGGGCTTCTCGGGCGCCCGCACGCTCGCCGCCATCGGGTCGAACACCGGCGCCACGCCGCGCATCGCGGCGCTGCGCGGCGGCACCGTGGCCGTGATCCTGCGCGACGTCCGCCCGGGCGGCGCCGCCGTCCTGCGCTACGCGCGCCGCGCCCCGTACCGGCCCTTCGGCCCCGCGCGCTCGCTCGGCCACGACGGCGTCAGCCCGCAGATCGCCGCGGCGCCCGGCGGCGGAGCGCTGCTCGCCTGGGCGCGCGGACCGCTGACCCGGCGGGCGCTGGAGATCGCGAGTGCGCGGCGCGGGGCGGCGCTGCCCCGACCCGCATCCGCGGTGGCCGGCCGGGTGCGCGCGATCACGTTGGCCGCCTCCGACGACGGGACGGCGTGGGTGGCGTGGACGCGGCGCAACGACACGGGCGCGATCGGATTCGCGCGCCGCATCCGGGCCGCGAACGTCGGCGCGGTGGGTCCAGGGCGGTGGCTGGGCACCGTGGCCTACGGCGCGCCCCACATCGCGCTCGGCCCCTCCGCGAGCGTGCTCGTCGCCTGGAACGCGCACGGGCCGGGCACGACGGCGAACGTCGGGCTGGCCGCGGCGCAGGGGAGCCGCACGGCGCTGGGAGCGCCCGTCGAGTTCGACGCCGGCGGCTTCAGCCAGACCTCGCCGATCCCAGCGCGCCTGCGCGCCGCTCCGCTCGTCCTCTTCACGCGCCAGGTCAGCGGCCCGGGCGGCCTGCGCAGCGAGGTCGCCGCCGCCGATGCGACGACCGGGGACGCCACCGTCCTCGGCGCCGCGGCGGCGATCGGCACGCCCGCGTCGGCGCGCGTCGGCGACGGCCTGTTCGTCGCCTGGGCGGCCGACGGCGGGGGCGTCGCGGTCAGCGTCGCACCGTGACCCTCAGTTGCGCAGCGCGATCCAGACGGTCTTCAGGTCGGCGTACTTGTCGAGCGCGTGGATCGACTTGTCGCGGCCGAAGCCGGACTGCTTGAAGCCCCCGAACGGGCTCGTGATGTCGCCCGCGTCGAACGTGTTGACCCACACGACGCCGGCGCGGATCGCCCGTGCCACGCGGTGTGCGGTGTCGACGCTGTCGGTCCACACCGCGGCCGCGAGGCCGTACATGGTGTCGTTGGCGACGGCGATCGCCTCGCCCTCCGAGCCGACCTGGATCGTCGACAGGACGGGCCCGAAGATCTCCTCCCGGGCGATCGTCATGTCGTTGCGGACGCGGTCGAAGACCGTCGGCTCGATGTAGCAGCCGCCGCTGTCGGCGAGCACGCGGTTGCCGCCGAGGACGAGGTCGGCGCCCTCGTCGCGGCCCTTGTCGATGTAGCCGAGCACGCGCCCGGTCTGCGTCTCGTCGACCATCGCCCCGAGCGTCGTGTCGGGATCGAGCGGATTGCCCGGGGCGATGTCGCGCGCGGCGGCGAGCAGGAGGTCCATGAACTCGTCCTTGATCTGCTCGTGCACGACCACGCGCGTGCCCGCGTTGCAGACCTCGCCCTGGTTGTAGAAGACGCCCCAGGCGGCGGCGCTGGCCGCCGCCGGCAGGTCCTGGCAGTCGGGCAGGATGACGTGCGGGCTCTTGCCGCCGCACTCCAGCGAGATGCGCTTCATGTTCGACTCGCCCGCGTAGCGCAGGAACATCTTGCCGATCTCGGTCGAGCCGGTGAAGGCGATCATGTCGACGTCCGGGTGCAGCCCGAGCGGCTGCCCGGCCCCGGGGCCGTCGCCGGGCAGCACCTGCAGGACGCCGTCGGGCAGACCGGCCTCGGCGGCCAGCGCGCCGATGCGCAGCGCCGACAGCGGCGACTGCTCGGCCGGCTTGAGGATCACGCTGTTGCCGACGGCCAGCGCGGGGCCGATCTTCCACGAGGCCATGAGCAGCGGGAAGTTCCACGGGACGACGGCGCCGACGACGCCGAGCGGCTCGCGGTAGATCATCGCCACGGCATCACGCGAGGTGGGCGCGATCTCGTCGTAGACCTTGTCGACGGACTCGCCGTAGTAGGCGATGCAATCGGCGGCGCCGCGCAGGTCCGAGTTGCGCGCCTCGGTGATCGGCTTGCCCATGTCGAGCGTCTCGAGCACGGCCAGCTCGTCGGCGTGCTCGCGGATCAGCGCGGCGAAGCGCTGCAGGACGCGCTTGCGCTGCTTGGGCGCCGCCTGCGACCACGAGCCGGAGTCGAACGCGCGCCGCGCGGCGGCGACCGCGCGGTCGACGTCCTCGGCCCCGCAGGCCGCGACCCGGGCCAGGAGCCGGCCGTCGATCGGGCTCAGGCAGTCGAACGTCTCGCCGCTGAGGGAGTCGACGTACGCGCCGTCGATGAACGCCTGCGAGGGGATGTCGACCTCGGACGCGCGAGCCGTCCAGTCGTCCGTCGTCGCGATCGCTGCCATGGAGCACCTCCGCCGGAGAGAAGAGGCCCGGATCCTACGGCGTGCCGCTCCTCATGAGCTGATCGCTACGGTGAACGTGCCAGATTCGTTCAAGACGGTTCACCATGATCGCGCTCATGGAGCGGCCGTGCTCAACGCCGTCCAGCGCGACGGGCTGGCCACGCGCGTGCTGCTGCTCTCGGGCGCGCTGGACGACCAGAGCGTCTACCGGGCGCTCGAGCAGGGCGCCGCGGCGATCATCACCAAGACGGCCGAGGCCGGCGACGTGGTCGACGCGATCGTCGCCGTCGTGCGCGGCGAGACCGTGCTCGCGCCCGAGCTGCAGTCGATCGTGGCGCGCCAGATCCAGATGCGGGCGAAGGACGACCGGCCCGTGCTCAGCCGGCGCGAGCGCGAGATCCTCGAGCGCATGGCGCGCGGCGCGGCGGTCGCCGTGGGGCTGCGCCAGGGACTCATCGAATAGGCCCCCGTATCCGTCGATCGGCGGATACCGATCGGCGGCCGTGGCCGCGATGCTGGGTCCATGCTCAGCGAGAAGACCGGCCGGCGCGAGCGACTCTCGGTCGAGGCCGCCGTCGCGCTCGCGCGGATCCGATGGCGCAGCGCCGTTCGCGCGACGGACGAGGCGCTCGCGGCGTGGCGGCGCGCGCCCGGCGGGCACGCCTACGCGAGGTACCGCGAGGCGGCCGAGCGCGAGGACGCAGCGCACACCGTCCTCGAGCGGTGGTGGATCGCGCTGACGCTCGGCGATCCGGCGGCCTGATCGCCGATACTCCCCGTCGTGGCCTACGACGAGGAGCTCGCCGAGCGCGTCCGCGGCGCGCTGGCCGACGACGACGCGGTCGCCGAGCGCAAGATGTTCGGCGGGCTGGCCTTCCTGATGCACGGTCACATGCTGTGCGGCGTGCTGGGCGAGGGGCTGCTGGTGCGCCTCGGGCCCGAGCTCGGCGATGCGGCGCTCGACGAGCCGCACACGCGCGTCATGGACTTCACGGGCCGGCCGATGCGCAGCATGATCGTCGTCGAACCGCCGGGGATCGCCGGCGACGACGAGCTCGGCGGCTGGCTCGCGAGGGCGCGTGCCTTCGTCGAGACGCTGCCGCCGAAGGTCTAGGAGCGCCGCGCCGGCGGGCCGGAGCCCATCGCGCGACCGAGCTGGCGCGGGGTCAGCGGCGCGACGGGCGTCGTCGTCGCGCTGCTCGCGCGCAGGCCGTCGAGGTGCATGGCCAGGAAGCGGCGCACCTGGCCGGGCGCGACGTCCTCCGTGCGCTCGACGATCCGCGCCGTCCCCCACAGCAGAACGAGGACGTCGGCCGCGGTGATGTCGGCGCGCAGCGCGCCCTCCTCGCGTCCGCGGTCGACGAGCCGCTCGATCGCGTCGTGCAGGCCGCGGCGCGCGGCCTTGACGCGCTTCTCGTCGCGCCCGCGCGCGGCCAGGGCGTCCTTGAAGCCGCGGTCGACCGCCTGCAGCTCGACGGCGGCGACGAGGAAGCTCTCGAAGCCCGCCCACACGTCCTCCTCCTCGAGCGCCTGCTCGGCCGCGCCGGTGAGCTCGGCGAAGCGCGCGTCGACGATCGCGTCGATGAGCGCGTCCTTCGTCGGGAAGTGCCGGTACAGCGTGCCGACGCCGACCCCCGCCCGCCGCGCGATCTCGTCGACGCCGACGTCGAGCCCGCGCTCCTGGAAGGCGGCCCGCGTCGCGACGAGCAGCCGTTCGCGGTTGCGCCGGGCGTCGCGCCGGAGGGGTGTCTTGGTGGCCGTGGGCACGCCCTGATCATACGACAGCGGAGCGATCCCTCCGCTTCGGCTAGAGTGAGAAGCGGAGCGACTGCTCCGAAACTTGCCCTCGTCCCGATCCAGGCCGATGCCCACGACACCTCCCAGCGACACCTACAAGTGGATCGCGCTGTCCAACACGACGCTCGGCGTCCTGATGGCGACGATCAACTCCTCGATCCTCCTCATCGCGCTGCCCGACATCTTCCGCGGGATCCACATCGACCCGCTCGCCCCCGGCAACACGAACTACCTGCTGTGGATGATCCTCAGCTTCCTCGTCGTCACCGCCGTCCTCGTCGTCAGCCTCGGCCGCCTCGGCGACGTCCACGGCCGCGTGCGCACCTACAACCTCGGCTTCGCCGTGTTCACCGCCGGCTCGGCGCTGTGCGCGGTCGTGCCCTTCACCGGCGGCGCGGGCGCCATCTGGCTGATCGCCATGCGCGTGGTGCAGGGGGTCGGCGGCGCGATGCTGTTCGCGAACTCGAGCGCGATCCTCACCGACGCCTTCCCGGCCCACCAGCGCGGCCTCGCGCTCGGGATCAACGGCGTCGCCGCGATCGCCGGCTCGTTCCTCGGCCTCGTGCTCGGCGGCGTCCTGGCCCCGATCGGCTGGCGCCTGGTCTTCCTCGTGTCCGTGCCGATCGGCCTGTTCGGCACCGTGTGGGCCTACCAGCGCCTCGTCGACCTCAGCCCGCGCCGGCACGTGCGCATCGACTGGTGGGGCAACGTCACCTTCGCCGTCGGCCTCGTGGCGATCATGGTCGGCATCACCTACGGCATCCAGCCCTACGGGTCGCACACGATGGGCTGGACGTCGCCGGGCGTGCTCGCCGCGCTGATCGGCGGCGTGGCCGTCCTCGCCGCCTTCGCGCTGATCGAGCGGCGCGTGGCCGAGCCGATGTTCGACCTCTCCCTGTTCCGCATCCGCGCCTTCGCCGCGGGCTGCGTGGCCACGCTGCTGGCCGCCATCGGCCGCGGCGGTCTGCAGTTCATCCTCATCATCTGGCTGCAGGGCATCTGGCTGCCGCGCCACGGCTTCGCCTTCCATGAGACGCCGCTGTGGGCGGGCATCTACATGCTCCCGTTGATCGCCGGCTTCCTGGTCGCCGGGCCGATCTCCGGCCACCTCTCCGACCGCTACGGCGCGCGCCCGTTCGCGACCGGGGGCATGATCGTGGCGGCCGTCAGCTTCCTGCTCCTGGAGACGCTGCCCGTCGACTTCTCCTACCTCGGCTTCGCCGCCCTGCTGCTGCTCAACGGCCTGGGCATGGGCCTGTTCTCCTCGCCCAACCGCGCGGCGATCATGAACAGCCTGCCCGCCGCCCAGCGCGGCGCCGGTGCGGGCATGAGCGCGACCTTCCAGAACACCGCCATGGTCCTGTCGATCGGGATCTTCTTCTCGCTCATGATCGTCGGCCTGGCCGCGCACCTGCCCGCCACGCTGCACGACGGCCTCGTGGCGCACGGCGTCCCCGAGGCCGACGCGACGCGGATCTCGCACCTGCCGCCGGTCGCCTCCCTGTTCGCCGCCTTCCTGGGCGACAACCCGATGCAGCACCTGCTCGGCCCGCACGTGCTGGCGTCGCTGCCGCATGCGCAGGCGGCGGAGCTGACCGGGCGCAGCTTCTTCCCGTCGCTGATGAGCGGGCCGTTCGCCGACGCGCTGAAGGCGGCGTTCACCTTCGCGCTCGTCGCGTGCCTGATCGCGGCGTTCGCCTCGCTCCTGCGCGGCGGCCGCTACCACCACGAGGAGCCGGGCCATCCGGCACTCGAGGGCGAGGCCGTCGAGCCGGTCCCGTCGGGCATCGCGCCCGCGCTGCAGCGGGCGAGCTGACCGGCGGCGCGGGCGCGCCCATAAGCTGCCGCGCATCGTGACGACCGGGAGTCCGCGCCGCTGATCGTCCTGCCCGCGCTCGCGCTGCTCGTCAGCGCGGCGCTGCTCTTCCTGCTCGAGCCGATGGTCGGCAAGTTCGTGCTGCCGCTGCTCGGCTCGGCGCCCGAGGTCTGGCCCGTGACGGTGCTCTTCTTCCAGGCCGTCCTGCTCGCGGGCTACGCGTTCGCCCACGTGACGAGCCGCCTGCCCGCGCGCCGCCAGGCCCCGCTGCAGATCGCGGTGCTCGTACTCGCCGCCGTGGTGCTGCCCGTCGCCGTGCCGGACGGCGACGCGCCGTCGTCGGGCAGCCCGGTGCCGTGGCTGCTCGGCGTGCTGGCCACGACCGCGGGGCTGCCGTTCTTCGCGCTCGCCGCCAACGGGCCGATGGTCCAGCGCTGGGTCGCGGCGACGCGGCACCGCGCCGCGCGCGACCCGTACTTCCTGTACGCGGCGAGCAACGGCGGCAGCCTGCTCGGCCTGCTCGCCTACCCGCTCGTGCTCGAGCCGCTGCTCGGGCTCGAGGACCAGGGGCGCGCGTGGGCGATCCTGTACGCGCTCGCGATCGCGCTCGTGGCCGGCTGCGCGGTCCTCCTGTGGCTGCGCCCGGCGGCGGAGACCTCGGGCGTGGCGGCCGCGTCGCTGGAGGAGGCCGGGGCGGCGCCGGACCGCCGCCGGCGGGCGCTGTGGGTCGCGCTCGCCGCCATCCCGTCGAGCCTGATGCTCGGCACGACGACCTACCTCACGCGCGACCTCACGCCGGTGCCGCTGCTGTGGGTCCTTCCGCTGGCGCTCTACCTGCTCACGCTCGTCGTCGCCTTCTCGCCGTGGACCGACGCCGCGCGGCTGGCGGTGCTCGGGCGCCGGCTGTGGCCGCTCGCGGCGATCCTGCTCACCTACACGCTCGTGGTCGGCACGCAGGAGCCGCTGATCCTGCTCGTCGTGCTGCATCTCGCGGGGCTGACCGTGGCCGGGCTCATGTGCCACGCGCGGCTGGCCGCCGACCGGCCCGCGGCGCGCCACCTGACCGAGTTCTACCTGTGGCTCGCCGTCGGCGGCGCGCTCGGCGGCGTGCTCAACGCCGTGATCGCGCCGCTCGTCTTCCCGGGGCTGATCGAGTACCCGCTGGCCATCGTCGCCGCGTGCCTGCTGCGCCCGGCGCCGCCCAAGAAGCGCCCCGAGCTGCTCGAGTTCTTCCTGCGCGACGAGCGCCCGACGCGCTGGATGGACCTCGGCGTGCCGATGCTGCTCGGCGGCGCGGTCGCCGTCGCGCTCGTCGCGCTGAGCGAGCCGGAGGGCGGCGTCACGACGGAGATCCGCGCGCTCGTCGCCGGCATGGCGTGCGGGATCACGGTCAACCTCGCGCGCCGGCCGCTGCGCTTCGGGCTCGCGATCGGCGCGATCTTCCTGGCCGCCGGCGTGGTCGGCGACGTCGGCGACGAGGAGCTCGTGCGCGACCGCAACTTCTTCGGCATCTCGACCGTCGTCGCCACCGACGGCGGCCGTCTGCACCAGCTCCTGTCGGGCAGCACGCTGCACGGTGCGCAGCGGATCGGCGCCGGGCGGCCGCGGCCGCTGAGCTACTACGGGCCCGCGAGCCCGGCGGGCCAGGCCTTCGCCGGCCTGCCCGCGGCGACGACGCGCAACGTCGCGGCGATCGGCCTCGGCGCCGGCTCGCTGGCGTGCTACGCGCGGCCGGGCGGGCGGTTCACCTTCTACGAGCTCGACCCGACGGTGATCCGGATCGCGCGCGACCCGCGGCTGTTCACGTTCGTGAGCGACTGCCCGGTGCGCCCCCGCGTCGTGGCCGGCGACGGCCGGCGCTCGATCGAGCGCGTCCCGCGCGGGAGCCTCGGGCTCGTCGTCCTCGACGCCTTCAACTCCGACGCGATCCCGCTGCACCTCATCACCCGCGAGGCCTTCGAGCTCTACCTGTCGCGCACGACCGCCGAAGGCGCGCTGCTCTTCCACCTCACCAATCGCTACCTCGACCTCGAGCCCGTGGTGGCGAACATCGCCGGCGAGCTCGGCCTGGCGTGCCGGCTGCAGCGCCGCCGCCCGTCGCGCGCCGAGCGCCTGCGCGGCGACGACGAGTCGACATGGGCGCTGCTCGCCCGCGCGCCCGCCGACCTCGGCCGCCCGGCGCGCGACCCGCGCTGGCGCGACTGCCGTGCCGACCCGGGCGCGCGGGTCTGGACCGACGACTACTCGAACCCGCTGTCGGTGGTGGACTGGGGCTAGATCAGGTCGCCCACCTGCTGCACGATCGTGATCGTCGACAGCACGCCGAAGAACGCGCCGGCGAAGATGAGCGCGCCGAGGCGGTACGAGCGGACCTTGATCGGATCGGGCAGGTACCGGCGGTTGGTGATGGCGAGCAGGATCGAGTAGACGAACATCGTCACCGCCGCCGTGCACGCCGAGATGACGAGCAGCACGAGCGGCTGGTCGAGGCCGGCGAGCAGGATCAGGCAGCCGACGACGACGAGCGTCCAGACGACGCCGAAGTACATGCGGCTCTCCGACGCATCGGGCCGGTAGGTCGTCTTGAGCACGTCGGCGGCGAGGCGGCTCGTGTAGTCGACGATGCCGATCGCGCCGGCGAACAGGGAGAAGGCGCCGATCGTCCAGAACAGCGGGCCCATCCAGCCACCGACGAGCGTGTTGAGGCGGTCGCCCTCGACCTCGAGGAAGCCGATGTCGTCGGGCAGGCCCTCCTGCCCGAAGACCGTCGAGTAGGACAGCAGCGACGTGAAGCCGATCGTCAGGATCGTGATGGCCACGAACGTCGAGGCCTGCTCGATGTTCGCGAAACGCCACCAGCGCCGCCAGCGGCTCATGTTGGACTCGTTGGGCTCGAACTCGTAGCGGCCGCCCGGCGCGGCCTCGTCCTCGCCCGTGATCGGGCTGACCAGGCGCGGCACGTAGGCGCCCATGCCGTAGCCCTTGTCGCGGATCCAGTTGCTCTGGCAGAGGTTCTGCCCGCCGCCCGCGCCCGCGTAAGCGATCGCGCCGAGCAGCACGGCGAACTCGATGTCGGTCGGGAAGGAGCCGGCGCTCGTCACGGCGCTCGGCAGCTCGCGCCACGCGTCGGCGGAGATCGCCGCGACGGCGGCGACGGCGACGAACACGGCGATGACCGCGACCTTGAAGAAGATCACCCGCTCGACCGCGTCGTAGACGACCGGCGCGAGCGTGAGCCCCAGCCCGATGACGAGCAGCATCCCGATCGCGATCACGTTGACCGGCCCGCCGCCGAACAGGAACGTCACCAGCGTCGCCGAGCTCGTCGCCCAGCCCGGCCAGGCGTTGGCGAGCATGACCATGCCCACGAAGACGATGCCCCAGTGGCGCCAGAGGCGGTTGAACCCGCTGAGCGCGGTCTCGCCGGTCGCCAGCGTGTAGCGCTCGATCTCCATGTTCAGGAACCACTGGATGACGACGCCGAGCACGGCGCCCCAGAGGAACACGAGCCCGACCTGCGAGGCGATGTACGGCCAGAGGATGAACTCGCCCGAGGCGAGGCCGACGCCGGCGCCGACGATGCCGGGGCCGACGATGCGCCAGATCGCGCGCGGCGCCTCGGGGAGATCGCGGACCTCGGTCGCGGGCGCGCGGTCGCCCGCTCGCGGCGGCGGCTCGCCGGTCCGGGTGAAGCGTTCGCCGACCGCCTCTCGCTCGTGCACGTCCTGCCGGGCCACGGTCCCTCCTCATCCGCAGAGCTTGTGCGAAAAAAGACGTTCCCTGGCGGCAACGCGCCGAAACGGCCCACCGGGGACGCCCGACACGCGGGCGCCCCCGGGGACGTGGCTCAGCGGCCGCGCTGCGGCAGCTTGCGGCGCACCGGGCGCACGACGGTGACGCGCGGCGCCGGGACGCGGACGGGATGGCGGTTCGGGACTGCTGGGCGGCGATGCAAGATCGCTCCTTCGGACGTGGGTCGACGGGGAGCGGTCCGTCAGCGCTCGCGGTGACGACGGATCGTGACGGCGAAGACAGCGGAGATGTCATGGACGCGGACGGCCGAACGGCACGCGGGCCACGCGAGGCGGTGGGCGTGCGGTGGAGCGCGTCAGAAGTCGATCATGACCGCATGGACGGTACGCGCCGGGGGGCGCTCGTCCAGTACGGGCAGCCGTACTATCCGGCCGAGCGCGACGACGTCGCCGGCTCCGGCGCCGGATCGGAGGCCGCCCGCTGGGCCTGCGGCGAGCGCGTGCGCAGCGGACGCTCCTCGAGCGCGATGGCGAGCAGCACGGCGAGCACGCCGAGCGGCACGGCGGCGACGAAGACCACGTGCAGCGCGTCGGCGAGCGCCGCCTGCGTGCTCGCGGCGAGATCGGAGGGGACGCTGCCCGTGTTGAGCAGCCGGTCCTTGTCGACCCGCGACGCGTCGGCGCCCAGCTGCGCCGTCAGCTCGGCGGCCAGCCGGTTGGCCAGCAGCGCGCCGAGGGCGGCGACGGCCACGCTGCCGCCCATCGAGCGGAAGAACTGCACGGACGCGGTTGCGATGCCCAGGTTCGCGGGCTCGACGGCGTTCTGGGTGGCGATGACGTAGGGCTGGAAGGTCATGCCCATGCCGAGGCCGAGGACGACGAGCGTCGCGGCCAGCGCGAGCGACGACGTGCCCTCGTCCAGGCGCGTGAGCAGCAGCAGCGCGGTGAGGATGCAGACGCTGCCGATGAGCGGGAAGACGCGGTAGCGCCCGGTGCGCGTGATCAGGCGCCCGGTCGTCGTCGCCGCGGCGACCCAGCCGAGCGTGAGCGGGATGAGGACGATGCCCGACGCGGTCGCGGTGTCGCCCTGGACGCCCTGGCTGAACACCGGCACGTAGATCGTCACCGCGAAGAGGATCGCGCCGATGACGAAGCCGCCGACCGTCGACACGGCGAAGATCCGCTGCGAGAACAGCCCGAGCGGCACCAACGGCTCGGGGACGCGGCGCTCGACGATCACGAACAGCGGCAGCAGCGCCAGCCCGATCAGCCCGGTGATCAGGACCTGCGGCGACGTCCACGCGTAGGTCGTGCCGCCCCACGTCAGCGCGAGCAGCAGCCCGCTGATGGCCACGCTGAGCAGGAGCGCGCCCGCGACGTCGATGCGGTGCTCGCGCCCCCGCGCGCGCGGCATCGTCTTGAGCACGACGGCGAGCGCCAGCCCGCCGAGCGGCAGGTTGATCAGGAAGATCCAGCGCCACGAGGCCGAGTCGGTCAGCGTCCCGCCGAGCAGCGGCCCCGCCACCGCGGCGAGCCCCCACATGGCCCCGACGAGGCCCTGGTACTTGCCGCGCTCGCGCGGGGAGAAGAGGTCGGCGATCGCCGTCTGCGCGAGCGGCAGCAGGCCGCCGGCGCCGATCCCCTGCAGCGCGCGGCAGGCGACGAGCTGGCCCATCGTCTGCGCTGCGCCGCACAGCAGCGAGCCGACGAGGAAGATCGTGATCGCCACGACGAACAGCCGCCGGCGCCCGTAGAGGTCCGACAGCTTCCCGTACAGCGGCACGGTGACCGTCGAGGCGAGCAGGTAGGCGGTGACCACCCACGACAGCTGCTGGAAGCCCTGCAGGTCGGTGGCGATCTGGGGCAGCGCCGTGGCCACGACCGTCTGGTCCAGTGCGGCCAGCAGCGTTGCGAGCATGATCGCGCTGAACGCCGCGATGAGCTGACGCCGCGACAGCGGCTGATCCGACACGGGCACGACCCACCACCCTAGAGCGACGGCCGTCGCGCCCTGGCCCGCGGGCCAGGGTAGGGTCAGGCGCCCTCGGGGATGGCGATGACGATGTGGCGCCGGGCGACGGCGATGAACTCGTGCTTCGTGCCCGGGCCGCTGTGGCCGATGAGCTCGACGACCGCGTCGGTGAGCGAGACGAAGTCGCGCTCGCTGGCGTTGAGGAAGTCCGACAGGCGGCTGCGGTAGCCGTCCGCCGGCAACGTCAGGCAGCCCCGAGATGCGGTGGCGGTCGGTCTCGATGAGGACGCGTTCGTAACGGTGCTGCACGGTTCAGGTGTCGGCAGTCGCGGCGCCCGGCATGAGCGGGCGGGGCGAGGCTCAGACGTTCGTCGTCAGCAGCGCGCGATCGTGGTTGTAGCTCAGCAGGCGTTGGGCCTCCTCGAGCGGCACCCAGCGAAGCTCGTCGACCTCGTCGTTGGGCTCGAAGGAGCCCTCGTCGACGACGTCCATCCGGTACCAGCGCACGCGCTTGTCGCGGCCCTTGGAGTCCTTGTAGTACGCCGAGTCCAGTTCGCCGGTGATCCGCGCGCGCATGCCGGTCTCCTCCTCGACCTCGCGCACCGCGGCCTCCTCCCACGACTCGCCCTCGTCGAGCTTGCCCTTGGGCAGGGACCAGTCGTCGTGCCGCGGGCGGTGGACGACCGCCACCTTGCCGTCGCGGACGATCACGCCGCCCGCCGCGCGCACCTGCTCGTCGGCCATGACGGCACGGTATAGGCTCGCCGGCATGGGCCGAGTCGTGCACTTCGAGATCCACGCGCAGGACCCCGACCGAGCGGAGGCGTTCTACACCGGCGTGTTCGGCTGGACGGCGGAGAGCTTCGGCGGCCCCGTCGACTACCGGCTGCTGACGACCGGGCCGGAGGGCGACATGGGCATCAACGGCGCGATCCTCAAGCCGCCGCACGACATGACGCCGAGCCCCGGGCAGGCGGTGAACGCGTTCGTGTGCACGATCGCGGTCGACTCGATCGAAGACACCGAGCGCGCGGTCGCCGACGCGGGCGGCGCGCTGGCGGTCGAGCGCCAGGAGATCCCCGGCGTCGGGCTCCTGAGCTACTTCACCGACCCCGAGGGCAACATCTTCGGGGCGCTGCAGCCGGCGCCGCAGTCGGGCTGAGGCGGTCCCGGACGCCGGTCGGAGCCCCGACCGGCAGATCCCCCCAGACCGCCGGCCGGGACGCCGAAGCACCCCCCTGGCGCTGAAGCGGCGAATCCGGAAAGTCGGTAGCCGAGCCGTCTGCGGGAGACCTCTTGCTTTGCGTCCCCGCCTCGCGACGGGTTTGCCCTGAAGGCGACTTCGCTGCACTGGATAGTAGGGCACCGGCGCGCGCCACTGGACGGATGGCCGACGCCGGGCGGTTGCCATCAGCGGCGAGCGGTCCTCGGGGCGTGCGCGCTGAACGGCGATGACGATCGAGGCCCGCGACATCGCGTGGACGAAGGCCTCGCGGGCCGGGTCTCCGACGAGCGAGCCGATCTCGACGGCGGCCCCGAGCGACTCAATACCAGGGCGCGAGGGTGGATGTACTCGTCGAACAGCCCCGCTTGACCAGCGTCGAGCTGAGCGAGAACGCCGCGACCAGCCCGACCACCGACAGCACGCCAAGGGTCTTCGCGCTGAGCGCGCGCGTGGCGCTCACCGGCGCTCGACGATCTCCTCGAGCGGCCGGCGGCCGGCGCGCCCGAGCCACTCCTCGGGCGTTCGCCCGGCGGGGTCGGCGTCGCGCGCCGGGTAGCCGAAGGTGAGAACGATGGCGAAGCGCTCGTCCTCGCCCAGCCCGAGGATCTCGCTCATCGCCTCGGGGTCGCTGATTCCGTTGGGGCACGCCCCGACGCCCTCGTTCCAGGCCGCGAGCATCATGTTCTGGGCCGCGCGGCCGGCGTCGAACTGGACCGGGCCCTTGCCGCCGGCGACGACGGCCACGACGAGGGCCGCGCCGCGGACGTTGTCGCCGTTCCACACCGCATCGGCGGCGCGCTCGCGCGTGGCCGGGTCCTCGAGCACCACGAAGCGCCACGGCTGGCGGTTCTTCGAGCTGCCGCTCACCCGCCCGGCCTCGAGGATGCGGCGCTCGACGGCGTCGTCGATCGGGCGGTCGGCGTAGCGGCGCACCTCGCGCCGGCTGGCCACGGCGAGGAACGTGTCCATGACGCGAGCGTAACCCCGGCGGCGCGGTGGCACCATGTCGGCCGGGATGGCGGTGCTGGTCGACGAGCTGCGCGAGTACCCGCACGTGCGCCTGCGCGTGAAGACGTGGTGCCACATGGTCAGCGACGAGAGCTTCGACGAGCTGCACGCGTTCGCCGCCGGGCTGGGCATCCCGCGCGAGCGCTTCCAGCGCGATCACTACGACCTGCATCCGCCGCTGCGCGCCCGCGCCGTGGAGCACGGAGCGCACGAGGTCGGCATCCACGAGCTCGCGGTGCGGATGGTCGGCCCGCGCGGCGACCGCAACCGCGAGCGCCGCGCACGGCGCGCCGAGTCGCGCTAGGCGCTCACGCTGACGGTCCGGTCGCGCCCGGCCGACCAGCCGAAGACGCCCTCGAGAACACCCACGCCGATCAGCGTGAGCAGCGGGAGGTCCCAGCCGCCCGTCGTCGCGTGGAGGAGGCCGAGCAGGAGCGGCCCGGCGGCGGCCAGGAGGTAGCCGATCGACTGGGCCATGCTCGACAGCCGGGCGGAGGTGTCGTCGTCGCCGGCGCGCACGACCATCATGAGCAGCGAGAGCGACAGGGCCGCGCCCTGGCCGATGCCGAGCAGCATCACCCAGACGAGCGCGACGCTCGACGGCGCGAGCAGGATCCCGGCGAGCCCGGCGACGGTCAGAAGCGTGGCGCCGAGGGCGGCCAGGCGCTGGTCGGGCATGCGGTGGGCGATGACCGGCGCGAGGAAGGTCCCGGCGATGCTCACGAGGCTCATCGACGACAGCAGCAGCCCGGCATGGGTCGGGTCGATGCCCTGGTCGCGGTGGATGGCCGGCAGCCACGACAGCGAGCCGTAGAAGACGAGCGACTGCAGCCCCATGAACATCGTCACGCTCCACGCGACCGGGTCGCTTCGCAGGGCGCGGATCGCGTCGCGCCCGCTCGTCACCGGGCGCGGCTGCGCGCGGTGGCGGCGCTCGGGCAGCCAGACGACGAGGGCGATCGCGACCGGGATCGCCCAGATCCCGAGCGCCACGTGCAGCGACCCGTCGGCCGCGTCGCGCAGCGGCACGGTGAGCCCGGCGGCCGACGCGCCGCCGATGACGAGCGCGGTCGTGTAGACGGCCGTCATGGGCCCCGCCCGCCCGGGGAAGCGGCGGCGCACGAGGCTCGTCACGAGCACGTTCATGAGCGCGATCGCGCAGCCGACGAGCACCGTGCCGAGGAACAGCCACGCGTGCACGGTCGGCCACGCCGCGCGGACGAGCACGCCGACGAGCAGCACGGCGAGCGCGCCGATGAGCACCCGCTCCTCGCCTGCGCGCGCGCGCAGGCCGGGCGCGGCGAGCGCGGCGAGGCTGAAGCACAGGACCGGCACGGTGGCGAGCACGGACTGGCCGGCCGGCGACAGCCCGAGGTCGGGCAGCACCGGCGGGATGCCGGCGATCGCCGTGCGCATGTTGAACGCCAGCAGCGCGACGGTGAGCACCGCGAGCACGGGGATGCGCACGCGGACGCTCGCCGCCCGCGGCAGGGCGGCGTCGCCTGTCGAGGGTCGGGTCATGGGTGGGACGGGCCCCGCATCATGCCCGTCGGAACCGCCGGGCCGCGGCGCGCTAACCGATCATCTAAAGCGACTGCACGCCGGCGGCGCCGGCGTCGAAGTCGAACTCGAACCAGACGCGGGTGTTGCCGCGCTCGCGCGTCAGGCCCCAGCGGCGCGTGAGCTGCTCGATCAGGAAGAGCCCGAAGCCGCCGTCCTCGTCGGGCGCCGACGCGCGCGGGCGCGGCGCGAAGCCGTCCCCCTGGTCGGTGACCTGCACGCACAGGAACTCGTTCTTGGGCGTCACCGCCACGACCATGTCAGCGCCGGGGGCGCCGTGGCGGACGGCGTTCGTGAGCACCTCGCTCATCACCAGGCGCAGGCTCGCGATGCGCTCCTCGTCGACGAACGGCTCGGCCAGCGCGATCACGCGCTCGCGCGCGTCGGCCACCTGCCGCGCCTCCGCGGTGAGCGTGAAGCTCTGCTTCTCGGTCGTGGCGACGGGCGGGTTCACGGCCGTCCAGAGAGTACCGACCGCGCCTAGGCAGCTCGACCGGCGGGCTGCGATGGCGATCGCCGAGCGGCGCGCCGTCACCTCCGCAGGCCCCGGCGCGTTGAAGGGACGGCACCTCTCGTCCCACCCGACCCCTCTCTCGTCATGAGCCTCCCTCTCCCACCGCGCCGCGTCGCGGCACTCGCCGCCCTCGCCGCGGCCCTCTTCTCGGCCGCGCTCGCCGGCAGCGCCTCGGCCGCCTCGATCTCCACCCCCGAGGTCATCCGCCCCGGCGCGAAGATCCCGATCGACTTCCCCGGCTACCGCGAGCCGGCCGACGATCGGCTGCCCGCGGGCTACCGGATCGTCCGCCGCACGGCCCGCCTCGAGCGCGGCGAGCAGATGATCGCCGTGATGTCCGCGCCGCGGCGCTTCCGGATCGTCACCTTCGGCTCGGCCGAGGGCGGCGAGGTCGGCTTCGCGGCCACCGATCCCCGCTATCCCGGCGAGCGCACGACGCGCGTCCGCCTGTTCGCCGTCAACCGCCTGCTCGCCCCGGGTGAGACCGGCACGGGCACGATCTACCTGCTCGCGCGCCGGGCGCCGTGACACCACGAGCTCGATCTATGGGTCGAGCCTGAAAATGTATTGGCGCTCGAAGCGCCGGTCGGCTTGGATGAGCGGATGGCTGACCGTCTCCGTTATGCGATCGTCGGCGCCGGCGCGATCGGCGCATATGTCGGAGCCGCGCTGCACCGCGGCGGAGCGGACGTCACGCTCATCGCGCGCAACGCGCACCTGCAGGCGATGCGCCGCAACGGCGTCCAGGTCTTCAGCCCGCGCGGCGACTTCCACGCCCAGGTGCCCGCGACCGACGACCTCGACGCGATCGCCGACGCGGACGTCGTCTTCCTCGGCCTGAAGAGCCCGAGCCTGCCCGCCATGGCGCCGCGGCTGGCCGACCGCCTGGCGCCCGGCGCGGCGGTCATCGCCGCCCAGAACGGGATCCCGTGGTGGTACTTCCAGTCGCACCCCGGTGGCCATCGCCTGTCGCTCGAGAGCGTCGACCCAGGCGGTGTCGTGTCGGCGGCGATCGCGCCCGAGCAGGTCATCGGCTGCGTCATCTACTGCTCGACGGAGATCGCCGAGCCCGGCGTCATCCGCCACATCGAGGGCACGCGCTACACGATCGGCGAGCCCGACGGCTCGGTCAGCGAGCGCTGCCTGGCGATCGCCGAGGACTTCGTCGCCGGCGGCCTGAAGTGCCCCGTCGAGAGCGCCCTGCGCGAGCAGATCTGGCTCAAGCTGCTCGGCAACATCGCGTTCAACCCGGTGAGCGCGCTGACCGGCGCCACGCTCGCCGAGCTCGGCACGCAGCCCGAGATGCTCGAGCTGCTGCGCGCCGTCATGGAGGAGTCGGCGGCGATCGCCGCCGCGCTCGGGATCGAGCTGCCCGTGTCGATCGAGCACCGGCTCGAGCGCGGGATCGCCGTCGGCGACCACAAGACGTCGATGCTCCAGGACGTCGAGGCCGGCCGCCCGCTCGAGATCGACTGCCTGACCGCGGCGGTCATCGAGCTCGCCGGGCAGCTCGACATCCCCGTGCCGCACACGCGCACGCTGCACGCGTGTGTGAAGCTGCTCGAGTCGCGCGTCTGCGCGCCCGCCGCGGCGCCCGCGCCGGTCGTCGCAGCGATGCCCGCCGCGGCCTGAGCCGGCGGGGCCGGCCGGCGTCCGTGCCGGCCGGCTGAACCCGCGCGTTCCCCCGTCGTCAGGCGGCCGGCGGCCACCCGGCGAAGGCGAGGTTCCAGGCCGCGGTGTCGCCGCCGTCACCGCCGTGGGCCTTGGCCTTGCCGCCGTCGGCGTCGTTGCCCTTCTGGGTGATCTCGCCGCTGTCGTGGCGCTTGGCCTTGTGGCCGGCGTCGCGCCCGCCGATGAACGCAGCGTGCGTAATCCCTCTGCGATCGGGGTTTCGCGCGGTCGGGGACCAGCGATTACAGTCGGGGGGTGAACGGCCCGGCACGCCGCCTCATCGCGATCGCCCTGCTCGTCCTCGCCGCGGCCACGGTCGCCGCGTGTGGCGAGACGAAGACGGTGCGCGAGCCGTCGATCGTCGTCAGCGGCTCGCCGACGCCGCGCAACACCGGCGACGGACCGCGGCGCAGCAACGCCGTCCAGATCGCGGTCGTGACCCACGGCCAGGCGTCGAGCCCGTTCTGGGCGATCGTGCGCAACGGCGCTGAGGCGGCCGCCCGGCAGATGGACGTCCTGCTCAGCTACCGCGCGCCGGACGTCTACAGCCTCGCGCGCATGAAGACGCTGATCGACGAGGCGATCGCCAGCCGTCCCGACGGCCTCGTCGTCTCGCTCCCCGAGGCCGGCATCGGCTCCGAGGTCCGCCGCGCGGTGGCGGCGGGAATCCCCGTCGTCTCGATCAACTCCGGGAGCGACGTGGCCCACGGCCTCGGCGTGCTCGCCCACGTCGGCCAGCCCGAGCAGCGCGCCGGCCTCGTCGCCGGGCAGCGCCTGGCGCAGGTGGGCGTGCGCCGCGCGCTGTGCGTCAACCAGCAGGTCGGCAACCAGGGCCTCGACGACCGCTGTGCCGGGCTGCGGCGGGCGATGCGCGAGGCGGGCGGCAGCGCCAGCGTGCTGAGCGTCGACGACCAGGATCCGGCCACGACCCGCCGGCTGGCCGCGGTGATCGCCGGGCGGCGGATCGACGGCGTGCTCGCGCTCAACGCGACGACCGGCATGGAGACCGTCGACGCGCTCGGGCGCAAGGCGGGCCGCGGCGACGTGCAGGTCGGCGCCTTCGACCTCAACCCCGACGTGCTCACCGCGGTGCGCGACGGGCGGATCCGCTTCGCCGTCGACCAACAGGCCTATCTGCAGGGCTACCTGCCCGTCTCGCTGCTCGCCCAGCGCGCGCGCTACGGCCTGTTCCCGGCCGAGGGCGACGTCATCGCCACGGGCCCGCACTTCGTCACGAAGGGCAACGCGGCCCAGGCGCTCGACCTCAGCCGGCGCTCGATTCGCTGACGCCGGGGGCTCGGCAGGCGCCGCCACAATTGGCCGCCTGCTCGTCTTCCTGCTCCGCCGCATCGCCCTCGCGGGGGCCGTGGTCGTCACGGTCGCCGTCCTCACCTACGGCATGATCCGCGTGCTGCGCCCCGAGCTGTTCCCGGGGGAGGGACTCGTCGGCGGCGTCGTGGCCGACCTGCGGCGTGCGTTCCTGCACTTCGACTTCGGCGGCGCGTGCATGTTCGCCGGCTGCCCGCCCATCAGCCGCCTGTGGCGGGAGGGCATGGGCGCCGACCTGTCGTTGCTCGTCGGCGCCTTCGTCCTCGGGATCGCCGCCGGCATGGCGGCGGCGTGTGGTGCGCGTCGCGGCCGCGCTCGCGCTCGGCTCGGCTGCTCGAGGCGGCGGCGATGGTCGGCCTGTGCACGCCCGTCTACGTCGTCGGCCTGGGACTGCTGCTGCTCTTCACGCCGACCGTGCCGCAGACCATCGACATCCCGACGCTGCAGGCGCTCGCGCTGTGGGCCGCCGTGCTGATCGTGGTCACGAGCCTGCTCACCGATCTCGCGCTCGCCTGGCTGGACCCGCGGATCCGCGCGTCCGGACGGCCGCCCGGCTGAGTAATCTCGCCGCCCGATGCCGCCACGGGTGCTGATCGCGGGAGGGTCGCTGGGCGGACTGACGGCCGCGCTGGAGCTGCTCGACGCCGGCTGCGACGTCGAGATCCTCGAACGCTCGCCCGTGCGCCTGGAGGGCCGCGGCGCCGGTATCGTCCTCAACCCGGCCTCGGTCCGCTGGCTCGTCGACCACGAGCCCGGCGTGCTCGACGACATCAGCGTGCCCACGCGGTGGCTGCGCTACCTGGCGCCCGACGGCGGCATCGCCCACGAGGGCCCGGGCCCCTACCGCTTCACCTCCTACGACGCGCTCTTCCGGCGCCTGTACGACGCGTTCCCGCCCGAGCGCTACCACTTCGCCCACGAGGTCATCGGGTTCGAGTCGGTGGAGGGCGGCGTGATCGTCGAGCTGGCGGGCGGCCGCCGGGCAGAGGCCGACCTGCTCGTGTGCGCCGACGGCGTGCGCTCGGCCGCCCGGCGGCGCCTGGCCCCCGAGGCGGCGCCGGTCTACGCGGGCTACGTGGCGTGGCGCGGCACCGTCGACCCGGCGCGGCTGAGCCGCGCGACGCTCGACACGCTCGCCGAGGCGATCACCTACGAGGTGCTCCCGCGCGGGCACCTGCTCACCTATCCGATCCCCGACGGCGCCCGCGGCACGATCACGAACTGGCTCTGGTACCGCAACGTCGCCGAGGGCGCCGACATCGACGACCTCATGACCGACCGCGGCGGCGCGCGGCGCGAGGTCTCCTTGCCGCCCGGGGCCGTCCAGGACGGCCACGTCGAGGCGCTGCGCGAGGCCGCCGGCCGCGAGCTGCCGCCGCCGCTGCGCGAGCTCGTCCAGCGCACCGACGAGCCGTTCCTGCAGGCGGTCTTCGACGTCGAGGTCCCGCACATGGCCTTCGGGCGGGTGTGCCTGATCGGCGACGCCGCCTTCGCTGCGCGCCCGCACGCGGCGGCGGGGACGGCCAAGGCCGCCGAGGACGGCCATCAGCTCGCCCGCGCGATGCGCGAGGCCGGCGGCGACGTCGACGCCGCGCTCGCGGCCTGGGAGCCGCGCCAGCTTCGGCTTGCGCGGATCGTCTACGACCGCACGCGGGAGGCGGGCCGCCGCGCGCAGTTCGACGGCACGTGGCAGGTCGGCGACCCGCTGCCGTTCGGGCTCTACGAGGTCGGGGACAGCTTCATGCCCGCGGACTGAGCGACTCACAGCCGCGCGTTGTGAGTCGCGGCCGGATCGGTGTGCGTCCGGCGTGCCGCGCCGGGGCACCGCCGGGGCATGAGCGAAGCCCACCCGCGCGCCGCCGCGACCCTCTTCGTGGTCAGCGCGGCGATCCTCCTCGACGCCCTCGACCTGTCGATCACCCAGATCGCCCTGCCCTCCATCGGCCGCGATCTCGGTCTGGCGGCCGGGACGCTGGGCTGGGTCCCCAACGCCTACGTCCTCGCCTACGGCGGTCTGCTCCTGCTCGGCGGCCGCGCCGCCGACCTGCTCGGCCGCCGCACCGTGTTCCTCACGGGGCTGCCGTCTTCGGCGCGATGTCGCTCGTCTGCGGGCTGGCGCCCGGCGCGGAGATCCTGATCGCCGCTCGCGCGCTGCAGGGTGTCGGCGCCGCGCTGACCGTGCCCGCCGCCGTCTCGATCATCGCCACCACGTTCGCCGAGGGCCCGGAGCGCAACCGCGCGCTGGGCGTCTTCGCGGCGAGCGCCAGCGCCGGCTTCGGCGTCGGGCTCGTCCTCGGCGGCGTGCTCACCGACGTCCTGAGCTGGCGCTGGATCTTCGTCGTCAAGGTGCCGGTCGTGCTCGGCGTCGCGCTCGTCGCGGCGCGCGCGCTGCCGCGTGACGCGCCGGGCGCCCGGCGCGGCTCGCACGACCTGTCGGGCGCGCTCTCCAGCGCGGCCGGGCTGTTGCTGCTCGTCCTCGTCCTCACCCAGGTCGCCGAGCGGACGCTGAGCGCCGCCGTGCTCGCCGGGGCCGGAGCGCTCGCCGTCGTGCTGCTCGCGGGCTTCGCCGTCCGCGAGCGGCGCGCGGCCGATCCGCTGCTGCCGCCCGCGCTGCTGCGCCTGCCCGGGGTGCGTGCCGCCGACGCCGGCTCGCTGACCGTGCTCGCGGCGCCGTTCGGCTTCTCCTACGTGACGACGCTCTTCCTGCAGGACGTGCAGGGTCACTCGCCGCTGGCCACGGGCCTGGCGCTGCTGCCCGGCGCCGTGCTGTCGGCGCTCGTCGCGCGGTGGGCGGCGCCGGCGCTCCTCGCGCGGGCGGGGGTGCGTGCCAGCGCGGCGGGCGGGCTGCTGCTCGTCGCCGCCGGCTTCGCGCTGCTGCTGCGGATGGAGCCCGGGGCGTCGTACGCGGCCGTCGTCCTGCCTGCGTCGATCGTCTGCCTCGGGCTCGGGATGGGCATCGCCTACCCGGTGTTCACCGTCGCGGCCGTGGCGGGCGTGCCCGACGAGCGCCAGGGCGTGGCCGCGGGGATCCAGAGCACCGCGCTGCAGGTCGGCGGCGGGCTCGGGCTCGCGCTCGTCAGCGCGACGGTCGCGGGCACGCTCGGCGGCGACGGCTCGGGCGACCTCACCGCGGCGCTGCGGGCGGGCGCCGCGGTGGGCACGGCGCTGCCGCTGCTCGGCGCGCTCGTCGCCGCCGCCGGCCTGCGCGACCCCCGGCGCGACGAGGCCGGTAGCGTCGGCGGTCTCGTGGCACAGGGGGCCGATGACGCGTGACGCCGGAGTTGCACCAGCTGCGCTGCTTCGTTGCCGCCGCCGAGGAGCTGAGCTTCACGGCCGCGGCGCGCCGCGTGTACGTCTCCCAGCAGGCCCTGAGCCGCGTCATCGCGCAGCTCGAGCGCGGTCTGGGCATCGCGCTCTTCGAACGCACGACGCGCTCGGTGACGCTCACCGAGGCGGGTCGCGCGATGCTGCCCGCGGCGCGACGCGCGCTCGCCGCCGCCGCCGAGGCGGTGGCCGCGGCGCAGGCAGCGGCGGGCACATCGGGCCCGCTGCGCACCGACATCTCCTCGGGCGGGATCGAGACCGGCGCGATCGTCCTGCGGCGGATGCGCCGCGAGCACCCGGAGCTCGCCGTCGAGCAGGTCGAGCACGGCGTCCCGCGAGGACTGCGGCTGTTGCTCGACGGCGGCCTGGACGTCCTGCTCGGCCTCGCCGGTGAGCTGCCGGCGGGCGTGCGCGCCCTGGCGGTGCGCCGCGAGGCGGTGCTCGTCGGGATGGCCGCCGGGCACCCGCTCGCGCGGGCCGGGACGGTGACCGTCGCCGCGCTCGGCGACACGCCGCTGCTCTTGCCTTCCGACGAGCTCGCGCCCGAGTGGAACCGCTTCGTCGAGGAGATCTGGCAGGCGGCGGGGTTGCGCGCGCGCCGTCACGCGGTCGTCACGCACGGCTCGGTGGCCGCGGCCGAGCTCGTTCGCGAGGGGGCGTGCGTGGTGCCGACGATGGCGTGGACCGATCCGCCCGCGGGGCTCGTCTTCCGCCCGCTCTCGGGCGACGTGCCGCGCTTCACGTGGTCGGCCATGTGGCGCGACGGGGCGGAGACGCGCCCGGGCGTCGATGCGTTCCTGACCGCCGCGAGCGGCGTCGCCGCCGAGCGCGGCTGGCTCGACGGCGACGCCTAGAACTCCATCTCCAGCTCCTGCACCGCGTCGGGCTCGGCGTGGGCCTCGCGGGTCCACTCCTCGAGCGCGTCGAGGGCGAGCACGGTGTCGACGTAGTCGGCGCTCACGTCGTCGAGCGGCACGTCGTAGGTCAGGAAGCGCGTGCACACCGGCGCGTACATCGCGTCCGCGGCGCACGGCCGGGCGCCGAACAGGAACGGGCCGCCGTACGTGCTCAGGCAGTCGTGCCAGATCATCCGGATGCGGTCGATGTCCGCCTGGGCGCCGGTCCACACCTTGAAGTCGGGGAAACGCGCCTTGAGGTTCATCGGCAGCGCGCTTCGTAGGTTGGCGAAGCCCGCGTGCATCTCGCCGGAGATCGAGCGGCAGTGCGCGCGCTGGACGCCGTCGGCGGGCAGCAGGCCGGCGTCCGGGCGGCGCTCGTGCAGGTACTCGGCGATCGCCAGCGTGTCCCAGATCGTCACGCCCTCGTGCTCGAGGCTGGGGACGAGGAAGGAGGGCGACATGAGCAGCAGCTCGGCGCGCGCCGCGGCCTCGTCGAGCGAGCGGACGCGCACCTCCGGGTCCAAGCCGGCCATGCGGCACAGCAGGAAACCGCGCAGAGACCACGATCCATAGTTTCGACTGATGATGGTCAGCGTTGCGTCGGGCACCGAGTGGCCTCCGTCGAGGTCGTGTTCGTTCGGGCGCCCGGAGCGGGGACGAGCCGCGGGCTGTCGTGCCAGCTTAACCGATCGGCGGGTGCCGTTTGTTGACGTTGTGTCTACGCTTGCGGACCTACGGATGCTGTACTCGGCGTACCAGGCCCAGGCGGACGTGCTCGCCCCGCTGCGCGTCATGTCGGCGGTGACGGCGCTGGCGCTCGGGCGGCTCCCGCACGACACCGCGGGCAACTGGTTCGTGCGATCGGCCCTCGCCGGCGCGGAGATGACCTCGCGCATGGCCCTGACCCACCGCAGGCCGGAGTTCGCCATCACGAGCGCGGAGGTCGCAGGCGAGCGCGTCGCCGTGCGCGAGCAGGCCGCGGACGTCACGCCGTTCGGCACGCTCCTGCGCTTCGCCAAGGACACGGACGCCGTCCAGCCGCGCGTGCTCGTCATCGCGCCGCTGTCGGGCCACTTCGCGACGCTGTTGCGCGGCACGGTGCAGACGCTGCTCGCCGACCACGACGTCTTCATCACCGACTGGCACAACGCTCGCGACGTCGAGCTGATCCACGGGCGCTTCGGCCTGGACGAGTACGTCGAGCACCTGATCCGGTGGCTCGAGGTGATCGGCCCGGGCGCCCACGCGATGGCCGTTTGCCAGCCGTGCGTCCCGGCGCTCGCCGCGGCGGCGCTGATGGCCGAGGACGACAACCCGGCCCAGCCGCGCAGCCTGACGCTCATGGCCGGCCCCGTCGACGGCCGGATCAACCCGACCGCGGTCAACGACCTCGCCTGCGGGCGCTCGATCGGCTGGTTCGAGCAGAACGTCATCGACACCGTTCCGCTGCGCTTCAAGGGCGCGATGCGCCGCGTCTACCCCGGCTTCCTCCAGCTCGCGGCGTTCCTGAACATGAACCGTGAGCGCCACCGCACGGCGTTCGCCGGCCTCTACGACGACATCCTCCAGGGCAACCACGACCGCGCGGCGTCGACCATGCGCTTCTACGACGAGTACTTCACCGTGCTCGACCTGGCCGCCGAGTTCTACCTCGAGACGGTCAGCGCGATCTTCCAGGAGCACCTGCTCGCGCGCGGCGAGCTCACGTGGCGCGGCCGGCCGGTGAACCCGGCCGCGATCCGGCGCATGGGCCTGCTCACCGTCGAGGGCGAGCGCGACGACATCAGCGCGCCGGGCCAGACGATGGCCGCGCTGGAGCTGTGCAGCGGGCTCGGGCGCGCCGAGAAGCGCCAGCACCTGCAGCCCGGCGTCGGCCACTACGGCGTGTTCAGCGGGCGGCGCTGGGAGACGCAGGTCTATCCGCTCTTGCGGACGATGATCCTCGCCACCGACTGACGCTCAGGCGCCGAGGGCGACCTCGTCGCTGCGCGTGTCGAGCGCGATCTCGGCCACCCCGTCGCCCTCGGGGACGCGCACGACCGGTACGTCGGGCTCGTTGGGGTCGACCTTGGCCACGACGCCCACGCGCCCGTCGGCGAGCTTGACCTCGGTGCCGACCGGGAACGGGAACACCGCGCGCCGGAACGTGTCGACGACCTCGGGGTCGAACGTCGTCCCGCGGCCGCTCTTGATGACCTCCACGCCGACGTGGGCCGGCGCCGCGGACTTGTACGGCCGCTCGCTCGTGATGGCGTCGTAGACGTCGGCGACGGCCGCGAAGCGCGGGAACTGGTGGATCTCGTCGCCGCCGATGCCACGCGGGTAGCCGCTGCCGTCCATCCGCTCGTGGTGATCGCGGATCACGGCCATGACGAGCGGGCTGGTGGAGCGCGGGTTGAGCAGGGCCACGCCCGCCTCGGGGTGGCCGCGCATCAGCCTCCACTCGTGGTCGTCGAGCTGGCCCGGCTTGTTGAGGACCTCGGTGGGCACGGCCATCTTCCCGATGTCATGGAGCAGCAGCCCCATGCCCAGCAGCGACAGGCGCTCCTCGATGCGGTCGTAGCGGCGCTCACCGCGATAGTCCGCCCAGCCGTCGCGGCGGAACTGCAGGCGGGCGAGCATCAGCCCCAGCGCGGTGACGTTGATCGAGTGGCGGTGCGTGTACTGGTCGGCGGCCGCGAGGTCGTTCAGGGCCAGGGCGGCGTCCGGGGCGTCGAGCAGGAACGAGGTCAGCTTCTCGACGATCGCCGACAGGTCCCGGATCGTGTCCAGCGGCAGCGGCTGCTGGGCGGAGAACGCGTCGCGCGCGCTCGCCAGCGAGCGGGCCACGCTCTGGGCGGTCTCGGCCCGGACGGGCTCGGGGATCAGCTCGGCGGGCTCGATGCCATCGGACAGCTCGTCCGACACCCAGATGGCGTGGATCCCCTGGGCGACGAGCGCGCGCTGGTAGCGCTCGGTGATCAGCGCGCCGCTGCGCAGCAGCGGGATCTGTCCCGGCTTGGCGGCGGGCAGGTCTCGCGCCAGGCGCAAGCCGGCAGCGCGCGAGACACCGGTCAGGCGCACCGGGTGCCGCCGTGGTCGGGGTCGGGCACGCGCGCAAGCCTAGAGCGGTCGTCCCACGGAAGGACAGGCCCGTCAGCCCTCCGCCGCGTCGGCCAACTGGTGGCGCAGGCGGTCGCGCAGCTCGGCGAAGCGCAGCGTCTCGTAGACGATCAACACGATCAGCAGCGCCGCGATGATCCCGATCGTGGCCAGCGATGGCAGCTCGACGGCGGCGGGGAGCAGCGCGACGAGGACGGCCGCGCACAGCAGCCGGTGCCAGCTGAAGCGGTGCACGTTGCGCAGCCGGAAGGCGACGTGGGCGAGCAGGTACAGCGCCGTGCCGCCGAGCAGGGCGGCCGCGGGGATGAGCTTCAGCGGGTCCTCGACGTGCTCGAAGGTCTTCTTCATGCCCAGCGCGGCGAGCACGATGCCGGCGACCATCGGGAAGTGCAGGTAGGAGTAGGAGTCGCGCGCGATGCCGTTCTGCTCGTGGCCGGGAGCCGCGTGCGAGAGCCGGCGCTCGGCGACGAGCGCGACGACGTCGAAGTACAGCCACCACATCGCGCCCGCGACGGCGATGCCGAAGACCGCGGCGACCACGATGCCGGCATCGACGGCGGCGGTCTCGGCGCCGACGCCGATGGCGACGATCGACTCGCCCAGGGCGATGATGATGATCAGCCCGTGGCGCTCGGCGAAGTGGCCGGGGACGAGCTTCCAGCCCTCCTGGCCGAACAGGAACGGGCCGCCCATGTCGAGCAGCAGCGCGAGCGCCCACAGCGCGCCCTGGACGGTGTCGTCGCCGAACGCGGCGCCGACCACGACGAGCGCGACCCCGAGCGCGGTGCTCCCGGCCAGCCCGACGACCGAGTGGCGCAGGTCGGGCGCGTCGCGGCTGGCCACGACGAAGAGCACGATCTGGGCGATGCGGACGATCCCGTAGGCGCAGGCCAGCACCACCGCCGAGTCGCCGAACGCGCGCGGGATGCACAGCGCGACGACGAGCAGCCCGGCCATGGCGCCGAACATGACCAGCCGGACGGCGCCCTCCTCGGGCTCGACGACGCTCGTCAGCCACGCGTAGCCGACCCACGACCACCACAGCAGCCCGAGGATCAGCAGGCCCTTGGCCAGCCCGCCCCACGTCGGCTCGTCGGCCATCAGCGCCGTGCACTGCGTGATCGCGAGCACGAAGACGAGGTCGAAGAACAGCTCGAGCGGCTTGACGTTCTCCCCTTCGCGCAGGACCGCGCGCATCCGGGGCGTGCGGGTCGGCGCGGCGCTGCTCACGCGCGAATCCTCTCAAGCGCGCCGAGCGCGGCGTAGGCGGCGACGAGGATCGCGGCGATCGACGCGCCCGCGGCGGTGCCCGCGTAGTAGGAGAGGTAGAGGCCGCCGGCGCCGGCGGCGACGGCGATCAGCGCCGCCGCGGCGGCCATCGCGCCCATGCGCCGCGTGAGCAGCCGCGCGCTCGCCGCGGGCGCGATGAGCACGGCGACGACGAGCAGGTTGCCGAGCCCTTGCACGGCGACGATCAGCGTCACGGCGACGAGCACGAGCAGCGCGGCGTCGACGGCCAGCGGTGGGACGCCGACGGCGCGCGCGGCGGTGCGGTCGAAGCCGACGGCGAGCAGCCGCGGGTGCAGCAGCACGAGCGCAGCGACGACGAGCGCGGCCAGCGCGGCGGCGAGCGCGAGGTCGGTGTCCGAGACGCCGAGCACGTCGCCGAACAGCAGCTCGCCGAGGCCCTGCGGCGAGGCGCGGGCGAGCGCGAGCAGCACACCGAGCCCGAAGAGCCCGGTGACGACCACGGCGACGGCGGTGTCGCGCCCGATCACCGGCGTGCGGCCCGCGACGGCGACGGCGAGCGCGGCGACGAGCACCCCCGCGGCGCCGCCGAGCAGCAGCGGCAGCCCGAGCAGCGCGGCGACGACGAGGCCGGGCAGCAGCGCGTGGGCGAGCGACTCGGAGCTGTAGGCGAGGTCGAAGAACAGCACCCAGCAGCCCAGCGCGCCGCCCGCGATCCCGAGCAGGAGCATCTCGGCGAAGGCGCGGCGCATGATCGGCTCGGCCCAGGGGTCGGCGAGCGCGCCCCAGATGGTGCTCAGATGCCCGGGATCGAGCATCCCCGGCGCCCGCCCGTGAAGCCGCGGACCATCGCGTCGGCGTTGGCGTGCTCCATCGTCAGGTAGGTGGCGCCCGCCGAGCCTTTCGGGCCGAGGGTGTCGCCGTACAGCGTGAACCGCGCCGAGGCTCCGGTCTGACGGGCGATCGCCCGCGCGAGCTTGGCGTTGACCGAGCTCTCGGGGAAGACGGCCCGCACGCCTTCGCGGCGGATGACCGCGCTCAGATTCGCGATGTCGCGGGCGCTGGGCTGCGCGCCCGTGGTCTGCGACGGGATGACCGCGCCGATGACCTCGATGCCGTAGCGCCGGGCGAAGTAGCCGAAGGCGTCGTGGTCGGTGACGAGCCTGCGCTCCGCGGGCGGGACGGGCGACATGCAGGCGCGGATGCCGTCGTCGAGCGCGCGCAGACGGCCGAGGTACGCCTCGGCGTTGCGCGCGAAGGCGGCGCGCCCGGCGGGGTGGGCGGCGGTCAGCGCGTCGCGGATCGCGGGCACGGCGGCCTCGACGTTGCGCGGGTCGTGCCACCAGTGGGCGTCGTAGCGCGAGGCCTCCGGCCCCTCCGCCTCCCCGGGCAGGCGCGAGACCGCCCGCGAGCCGAGGTCGACGATCCGCGGGTCGCCGCCCGATTGCCTGACGACCTCGTCCATCCACGCGTCGAGGTTGTCGCCGCTGCGGAACACGACCTCCGCGCCCTGGGTCGCGGTGACGTCGGACGGGCGCGGCTCGTACTCGTGCGGGTCGGTGTTGGGCTGCAGGACCTGGTGGACGGAGGCGGCTTCGCCGCCGACGGCGCGGACGATGTCGCCGAGCTGCGTCGTCGTGGCCACGACCTCGACCCGGCCCCCGCCCCCGTCGTCGCCGCCCGCGCCGCAGCCCGCCCCGAGCACGGCGAGGGCCAGCGCCGCGGCGGCGAGCGCGGGCGCGCGGCGGCGCCCGGCGACGAGCGCCCGCCCGAGCGCGACGGCGGCGAACACCGTTCCGCTGAGGACCGCGATGACCGCCCCGGGCGGCGCGTCGATCTCGACGGCGATCCACACGCCGGCGACCCCCTCGACAGCGGCGAGCGCGATCGTCGCGGGCTGCCAGGTGCGCAGGCGAGAGACGAGCAGCCGCGTCGTCGCGGCCGGCACGACGATCAGCGCCGTGGCCAGCAGCGCGCCGACGGCCGACAGCGCGGCCACGGCGACGAGGCTGACGAGGCCGAGCAGCACGCCGTCGGGCACGGCCGAGCGGACGCCCATCGCGCGGGCGCCGGCGGCGTCGAAGCCCGTCAGCGTCCAGCGCGGGCCGAGCAGCGCGCTGGCGGCGATGACCGCGACGCTCGCGCCGGCCGCCCAGACGATGTCGCCGGCGTCGATGACGAGCAGGCTGCCGAACAGCAGCGTCTCGATGTTCGCCCCCGAGTGGAACACGTCGGAGGCGAGGATCACGCCGGCGGCGAGCGCGGCGACGAGCACGAGCGCGGTGACGCTGTCGTAGCGGTCACGGTCGTGGCGCGCCAGCCAGCCGACGCCGAGCGCGACGAGCGCGGCGCTGCCGGCGGCGCCGAGGTGCGCCGCGAAGCCGAGGCCGTCGGCGAGCACGAGCCCGGGGAACGCGGCGGTGCCGACCGCGTGCGAGAAGAAGGCCAGGCCGCGCAGGACGACCCACGTCCCCACGAGGCCCGCCGCGAACGCGAGCACGACGACCTCGAGCACCGCGCGCTGAACGAACGGGAGCTGGAAGACGTCGAGCACGTGGGGCACCCTATCCGAAGATGGGAACCGTTCCCATCAACGGAGCACGGCGCCCACCGCCGGGCGTCAGGCCGGGGGCAGCGAGCGGCGGATCTTCACGTCGCCGATCAGCGAGCCGGGCGGGCCCAGCGTCACCACGACGAGGGCGGGGAACCACCAGCCCCACAGGCGCTCGCCCACGCCGCGCATGACGAGGTAGAGCAGCGCGAGGTAGCCGATGCCGTGGATCGGCCCGAGAACGCTCACCAGGCCCTCGGCCTCGGCGGTGGCGGCGGCGAGCAGGATCACGAGCAGGAGCGCGTCGCCGACCGCGACGAGGCGGACGATGTCGAGCAGCTTGCGGGTGCGGGCGTGGCGGGTGTCGGTCATCGGCTCCGGGAGGTCGAGGGGCCGGACACCCTACCCGCGCGTGCGATCCTGCCCGGCGTGACGGACTCCGGGCGGCAGGTCGCGGTGGTCACCGGCGCCAACCGCGGCATCGGGCGCGAGGTCGCGCTCGCCCTGGCGGCGCACGGGATGCTCGTCGTGCTCGGTTCGCGCGACGCGGGGCGCGGGCGCGAGGCCGCCGAAGCCCTCGGCGGCGAGGCGGCCGGCGTGGTCGCGTGCGCGCTCGACGTCGCCGACGACGCGAGCGTGGAGGAGGCGGCCGCGTGGGTGGATCGCGAGCTGGGGCGCTGCGACGTGCTCGTCAACAACGCGGCGATCGACTACGACACCGACGCGCGGGCCGTGACCGCCGACCTCGACCGCGTCCACCGTGCGCTGGAGACGAACCTCTTCGGCGCGTGGCGGACGGCGCTCGCCTTCCTGCCGCTGCTGCGCCGCAGCCCGCACGGGCGGATCGTCAACGTCTCCAGCGGCAGCGGCTCGCTCGCGTCGATGGGCGCGGGCACGCCCGCCTACAGCGTCTCGAAGGCGTCGCTCAACGCGCTGACGAGGATCCTCGCCGCGGAGCTGCGCGGCGACCGCGTGCTCGTCAACGCCGTCTGCCCGGGGTGGGTGGCGACGGACATGGGCGGCCCGGGCGGCCGGTCGGTGCAGGACGGCGCGGCGAGCGTGCTGTGGGCGGCGCTGCTGGACGACGACGGGCCGACGGGCGGCTTCTTCCGCGACGGTCGCCCGCTGGACTGGTAGCCGCTCAGCGCCCGTCGCGCGGCCCGAAGCGCCCGCTCGCGCGGAAGCGCGGCGCGGCGGCGCCGAAGTCGCGCGCGGAGAGCCGCGCCACGAGCGCACGCGAGGCGCCCGCGCGGTCGGGCCCCGGCGCGCCGGACGGGTCGAGCGCGATCCCGCGCCACCATCCGTTGCGCAGCCGCCCCCGGCGGTCGACGCGCACCGTGAGCAGGCCGGACAGCGACAGCGCTCCGCCCGAGGCGAAGTTGTGGACGCCGGCGAAGTTGCCCAGCGAGTAGGCGATCAGCCGGCCGCGGTAGGTCTCGAGGCCGCGCACGACGTGCGGCCCGGAGCCGAGCACGAGGTCGGCACCGGCGTCGATCGCCGTCCGCGCGAAGGCGCGCGAGTCGCCGCGGTCCTCGCCGAACGCGTACTCGCGCCCGGCGGGCACCGCGGTGCGGTCGGCGCCCTCGGCGCCCGCGTGGAACATCGCGACGACGACGTCGGCGATCGCCGCGGCCTGCGAGACGAGGGCGCGCACGGCGCCCGGGTCGCCCATCGGCGTCGTCCACGGGTAGGTCGAGAAGCCGACGAAGGCCACGCGGATCCCGCGGCGGGTGAGCACGCGCACGTGGCCGGGCAGGCCGGTGAAGGCCAGGCGCGCGTCGTAGAGGGCGGCGAGCGTCTGCCACTGCCCCTCCGAGCCGAAGTCGTAGCTGTGATTGTTCGCGAGGTTGACGAGATCGAAGCCGGCGTCGCGCAGCGCGTGCGCGTTGGCCGGCGGGGCCTGGAAGGCGAAGCACCTCGTGCTCGCCGCCGCGCCGCACTTCGATGTGCCGCCGGTCGAGAACGTGCCCTCGAGGTTGCCGGTCATGAGGTCGGGCTCGCGCAGGCGGGCGCGGACGCGGGCGAACAGCGCGCGCCCGGCATCGCCGGGCAGGCCGTAGCGCGATCCCGGCGTGATGTCGCCGACCCAGCCGATGGTCAGCGTCCTCGCCCCGGCGGCCCCGCCCGCGGCGCCCGGCGCCGAGCGCGCGGCGGTCGCCGTCGCCTCGCCCGGGCCCGGCGGGCGCAGCGCGAGCACGAAGACGCCGACGGCCAGCACGCCGAGCACCGACGCCCACACGCCCGCCGCCGACCGCTCCTGTCCGTGCCCTCGCTCCATCGCTCCGCCCTCCCCGGTGAGGCGTCGCGACGGGGTTCGCCCTCACGCGGGCGTTCCCTGGAGCCGGTGGCGATCGTGCAGCCGGCGCGCTCAGGTGGCGGGCACGCGGCGCCCGGCGCCCGCGCCCGACGGACGCTCGGCGCGGCGGTAGCGCAGCCACGCGGCGCCAAGCACGACGCCGAGCGCGATGAAGCTCGGGATGAGCTGCGATCGCACGTCGTCGATCAGCGCCATCGAGGCCACGACGGCGACCATCGCCGCGATGGCGAGCCACGTCAGCCACGGGAACCACCACATACGCAGGGTCAGGCGATCGGGGGCCTCGCGCTCGAGCGTGCGCCGCATACGCAGCTCGGACAGCGCGATGAGGATGTAGACGAACAGCGCGATCGCGCCCGAGGAGTTGACGAGGAACAGGAACACGGTGTCCGGCGAGATGGCCGCGAAGATCACCGACAGGAAGCCGATCGACACCGACAGCAGGATCGCCTTGACGGGCACGCCGCGGCCGTTGATCTCCAGCAGCGACTTCGGGGCGTCGCCGCGCCGGGCGAGCGCGAAGAGCATGCGCGACGTCGTGTAGATGCCCGAGTTCAGGCACGACAGCACCGCGGTGACGATGATCGCGTTCATGATGTCCGCCGAGCCGGGGATGCCGATCCGGTCCAGCGCGGCGATGAACGGCGAGTCGCCGCCGGCCAGCGCCTCCGTGTTCCACGGCACGACGCACAGCACGAGGAACACCGACACGACGTAGAAGATGATCACGCGCGCCACGACCGAGTTGACGGCGCGCGCCACGGAGCGCTCGGGCTCGTCGGACTCGGCCGCGGCGATCGTGACGATCTCCGCGCCGACGAAGGCGAAGATGACGATCACCACGCCGGACAGGACGGTCAGCCCGCCCGCCGGGAAGAAGCCGTCCTGGTCGGTCAGGTGCGACAGGCCCGGCGACGCGCCGCTGCCGAGGCCGAGCAGCCAGCCGGCGGCGATGACGATGAAGCCGATGATCGCGGCGACCTTGATCGAGGCGAACCAGAACTCGAACTCGCCGAAGGACCTCACCGACCACAGGTTCGTCGCCGTGAGCAGCGACATCAGCACGAGGCTCATGAGCCACATCGGCGCGTCGATCCAGCGCTGCAGGATGGTCGCGCCCGCGACCGCCTCGATGGCCAGGACGATGGCCCAGAAGTACCAGTACAGCCAGCCGACGGTGAATCCGGCGCGCGGGCCGAGGGCGGTGCGGGAGTACTCGACGAACGACCCGACCGTCGGGTTGGCGACGGCCATCTCGCCGAGCATCCGCATGACGAGCACGATGAGGATCCCGGCGGCGAGGTACGAGAGCACGGCGGCGGGGCCGGTCTTGTTCATGACCACGCCGCTGCCCACGAACAGGCCCGCGCCGATGACGCCGCCGAGCGAGATCATCGTCATGTGGCGCTGCTTGAGCGAGCGCTGCAGGTCCGGCTGGTCGGGTTCGCCCTGGGACACGGCTTCCTCCGGCTTGGGTGGTGGGCGATGCCTGCCCGGCCTCGGGGAGCCGAAAACCCGCGGTGGTCTTGCCTTCGCGGTCGCGAGCGAGGAGGGTTGCCGCGAGAAGGAGGTTCGCGATGCCCCGCCGCCCGACCGGTCGTGCAGCCCTGACGGCGATCGCCGCCCTCGCGCTCGTGCCCGCCGCCGCGCGCGGCGCGGACGCGCCGGTGAGCTTCGGGAACTTCGCCTACTCGCCGGCAGCGGTGCGCATCGCGCCGGGCGACACGGTGACGTGGAGCGGGGCGTTCTCGATGCACCCGCTCGAGGGCCAGGGCCCGATCGGCGGTCCGACGAGCACCGGCGTGGCGACGACCGTCGCCTTCCCGGCGCCCGGCCGCTACTCGTACATCTGCACCTTTCACGACCTGAGCCACGGCATGGTCGGCTCGGTCACGGTCACCGCCAACCACCCGCCGACCGCCCGCTTCACGGCGACGCCGGCCACCGCGGGCGCGCTCGTCACCTTCACCTCGGCCTCGTCGGATCCCGACCCCGGCCAGATGCTCGGGTACGCGTGGGACCTCGACGGGGACGGCGTCTACGATCCCGGCGCCACCGCGCCGACGGCGACGCGCACCTACACGCGCGCGGGCCCGGTCACCGTGCGCCTGCGCGTGACCGACAGCAACGGCGACCCGATCGGCCCCGAGTCGGCGGAGACGGCGGTGACGATCCAGGTCGCGCCCGCCTCGGCCGTCGCGGGCGTGCGGCGGCGGGCGACACTGGGCCTCCTGGGCACCACGCTGAGCCGGTCGGGCTCGCGTGTCGCGGTGCGGATCCGCAGCGCGGTGGCCGGCCGGGCGACGGTGCGCCTGCGCCGCCGCGGGAGCACGCTCGCCCAGGGCGCCACGCGCTTCGCCGCGCCGGGCACGAGGACGGTGCGGCTGCGGCTGACGCGGCGCGGGCGGGCGGCGCTGCGCGCCGGCCGGCGCACGGGCGCGACGATCGTGGTGACGGTGCGGCGGCCCGGCGGGTCGGCGACTCTCAGCCGACCGGTTCGCGTTCGCGGCTGAGCTCCGGGCCGTCGACCGGGCGCAGCTCCTCGGCGTAGGAGATCGACTCGCGGCGCAGCGTCCCGTCGACCTCGAAGGTGTACGTGCCCATCCGCCACAGCGGCGGCGAGTAGGCGTGGATCGAGACAGCCGGCGTGTCGGAGTCCTGGAGCATGCGGTGCACGTGGGAGGCGTCGAAGTCGAAGGCCTGACCGGCGCGGTGGCGCATCGTGTGCGCCGCCCCGCCGAGCGCGAGGCGCTCCTCGACGATCTCGCCCTCGACGACGGCGACCGCGCCGCGCGACAGGTCGTGATCGTGGAAGCCGGTGTCGTTGCCGCTCATCCACGAGATGACCCACACGTCGATGTGCTCGTCGCGCCAGAGCTGCTCGAAGTGGCGGTCGCCGCCGCGCGTGCGTCTGAGCGCGTGCCACGCGCCCGGGTCGGCGGCGATCGCCGCGACGAGGTCGCGCAGCTCGGCGCGGTCCAGATCGGCGGTGAAGGGCACGGAGGGACGCCAAGTCATACAGGGACCTCCTCGGTCGCCGGCGACAGCAGCCGGGCCGGGTTGCGCTCGCGCATGGCGAGCCGGACGGCATCGCCGAGGCGCGGCTCGGCGAGCGGGATGACGGGCGCGTCGGAGCCGAGCACGAGGCCGTCGACGCCGAGCTCGCGGATCATCGCGTCGACGGCGCGCGGCCCGTACGACGAGGTGTCGACGAAGACGTCGCGGTCGGGCAGCGCGCGCCCGCCGCGGGCGATCAGGCGCTCGCGCTGCAGCGGCGCGAGCCCGGCGAGCATCGCGAAGCAGACACGCAGCCGCGGGTGCGCGGGGCGCCCGACCGCGGCGAAGGCGTGCCACGCGACGTGCATGCTCGCGACGTAGCGGGTCAGCGCCGGCCACCAGGCGGGCAGCCCGGCCGGGTGCGTCGCGTGGAGGGTCGCCGGTGACGGGCCGGGGTGGATCAGCAGCGGCGCCCCGCCGCGCTCGAGCACCTCGAGCACGGGGCCGAGCGCCTCGTAGCCCTGCACGCCGGAGAGCGCGTCGGCGGCGATGCATGCGCCCGCGAACCCGCGGTCCAGCAGCGCCGCGAGCTCGCCGGGGTCGGGCCGGTCGAGACCGACGGCGGCCCATCCGCCCAGCGCGTCGGGCAGCTCGGCGACGCCGTCGTGAAAGGCGTCGAGCAGCGGCTGGGCCTCGGCCGCGGGCAGCGCCTCGATCCCCAGCGGCGTCGAGAGCGCGATCAGCGCGCGGTCGATGCCGTGCTCGGCGAGCAGCGCCAGGCGGAGCTCGGGGTCGTGGTCGGCGGCGACGACGGGGGCGTCTGGCTCGCCGTCCAGTCGCACGGCCCAGCCACCTGCGTCGCGCACGAGCCGGGGCGCCTCGCGGCGGCGGGCGAGCGCGTCGAGCAGGGGCTCGGGCCAGAGGTGTTGGTGGACGTCGAGAGAAGGCAAGGAGACACCCTGAATCGGTTCACTGAACCGATTCACTGAACCGGTTCAAGAATAACCTTGCGCGCGCCTTCTTGTCAATCCGGACCGCCGGTCCGAGTAGGCTTGGCCGCGGTGTCCACGCGCGGCCGGCAGCGGACCACGATCCGGCAGCTCGCCGAGTACACGGGCCTGTCGCCGGCTGCGGTCAGCTACGCGCTGCGGGGCATGCACGTGTCGGCCCAGACCGAGGAACGCGTGCGCCAGGCGGCGGCCGAGCTCGGCTACGAGGCCGACCCGATCGCTCGAGCGCTGGCGGGCGGTGAGACCGCGGTCGTCGGGCTGCTCGTCGGCAGCCTGTCCGACTTCTGGAACCAGGAGCTCGTCCGCGCCGTGCAGCGCGAGCTGTATGACGCGCAGCGCAGCACGCTCGTGGCCGACGGCGACGGCGAGCCGGCGCGCGAGCTCGAGCTGGCCAAGCGGCTCGTCGACCAGCGCGTCGACGGCCTCGTCGTCGTCCCCGTCGGCCCGGCCAGCGGCGACTGGGCGACGATCGCCCGCCAGCTCCCGCTCGTCACCATCGGCGACGCGCTGCCCGGCGTGACCGCGGCGGGCGAGGTCGTCTTCGACAACGAGCGCGGCGTCGAGGAGACGCTGCGCCATCTCGGCGAGCTCGGCCACCGCCGGGTCACCGTGCTCTCGTGGGCGGCCGAGACGTCGCCGGGCCGCGGCGCCGAGCGCGCCGTCGCCACCAGCGCGCGGGCGCTCGGTCTCGACTGCGAGCTCGTCGCGTGCGCCTACTCGCTCAACGGCTCGCGGCCGCTCGCGCTCGAGCTGCTGCGCGCCCCCGACCGCCCGACCGCCGTCTTCTGCCTGTCGGACTCGATCGCATACGGCGTGTACGTCGCCTGCGCCGAGCTCGGCCTGGCGATCCCGGGCGACGTCGCGGTGGCCGGCTTCGGCGACCATCCGATCTCGCGCCTGCTCGACCCGCCGCTGACCTCGACGTTCTGGGACGTCGAGCGGACGGCCGAGCTCGCCACCCGCTTCCTGCTGCAGGCGCTCGGCGACGACGGGAATCAGCGCACGCTGCGCGAGGTGATCGCGCCGGCGCTCGTGACGCGCGCCTCGACCGCGGGCCGGCCGGCGTGATCTTCCGCCAGATCACCCACGACGACCTCGGCTGCGCCTCCTACCTCGTCGGCGACGAGGACGCGGGCGTCGCCGCCGTCGTCGACCCGAAGATGGAGATCGCCGAGTACCTCGCGCTCGCTCGCTACATGGGCGTGAGCATCGACCACATCCTCGAGACGCACAACCACGCCGACCACGTATCCGGCCACGGCCGGCTCGCCTCGGCCACGGGCGCGACCATCCACGTCCACCGCGAGGCGGGCGCCGAGTACGAGCACGAGCCGTTCGACGACGGCTGGGAGCTGCGCCTCGGCAGCGTGATCGTCCGCGCGCTGCACACGCCCGGCCACCGGCCCGAGCACACCGCCTTCGCGCTCGTCGCCACGGCGCGCGGGCCCGAGCCCTGGGCGGTGCTGACCGGCGACTCCCTGTTCGTCGGCGACATCGCCCGCCCCGACCTCGCCGTCGACCCCGGCGAGGGCGCCCGCGCCATGTTCGCCTCGCTGCACGAGGTGCTGCTCGCCCTGCCCGGCGAGTGCGAGGTCTGGCCGGGGCATCTCGGCGGCTCGCTGTGCGGCGGTCCCGGGATGGACATGAAGGTCAGCTCGACGATCGCCTACGAGCTCGCGCACAACGATCTCGTCGCCGAGCCCGACCGCGAGCGCTTCGTCGCGCGCGCGACGACGGCGCTCGCTCCGCAGCCGCCCAACTTCGAGGCGATCGTCGCGCTCAACCGTCGCCCGCCGGGTGCCGAGGACGCCGACGTCCATCCGCTCACGCCGCGCCAGGTCGAGCTGCGCCAACGCCACGGGGCGATGGTCGTCGACGTGCGTACCGACGTGCAGTTCGACGACGCCCACATCCCCGGGGCCGTCTGCAACCCCGCCGTGCGCTCGGGGTTCGGCACGAAGCTCGCCTGGATCGCCGAGCGCGACGGCGAGATCGTGCTCGCCGGGCGCGACGACGCCGACGCGCTGCGCGCCGCGCACCTCGCCGCCGCCGTCGGGATCACCGCCGTCGCCGGCTACCTGGAGGGCGGCATGACGAGCTGGCGCGAGGAGCGCCGGCCCACGGCGCGCATCGAGCGCGCCGACGTCCACGCGCTGCGCGAGCGCATCGGCGACTGGCAGGTGCTCGATGTGCGCGAGCGCCGCGAGTGGGACGAGGGCCACATCCCCGGCGCCGTCCACACGCCCTACCACGACGTGCGCGCCCTCCCCGCGGGGATCGACCCCGCGCGTCCGGTCGCGGTGATCTGCGCGTCGGGGCAGCGCGCGGCCGTGGCCGCCTCCCTGCTCTCCCGCCTCGGCGCGCGAGAGGTCATCCACGTCGTCGACGGCGGGGTCGGGACCTGGGAGCGCGCGGGCTGGCCGCTCGAGCGCCCGGGCGAGCTCGCCGGGGTCTAGGCGCCGGCCCGCCGGCGCTCGGCCTCGGCCGACAGCGCGCGCAGCCACGCCGCCGAGGCGTCGGCGACGTGCGCGGGCACGTCGAGGTCGCGCAGCAGCTCGCCGGCCGCCTGCATCTCGTGCGCGCGCCGGGTGGCGTGGACGCGGCTGCCCGTGAGCATGCGCTCGACGAGGTCGGCGTCGGCGCTCGTGAAGAGGTCATCGAGGAGCTCGCGCATCCAGTCCTCGCAGCCGGCGGCGCGTGCCGCCTCCATCGCCTCGAGCGCCACCGCCGCCATGCCCTTCCAGGCGACGCTGCGCAGCAGCTTGCGCTCGGCCGCCACGCCCGGCTCAGGCCCGGCGACGGTGACCGGCATGCCGAGCGGCGTCATCAGCGCGGCGAACGCCTCGGCGCCCGGCCCGGAGGCGAGCGCGGGGGTGGCCAGGCCGTTGCCGGGGACGGGCGCCATCAGCGCGACGTCGGCGAAGGCCGCGCCCGTCGGGGCGACGAGCGCGGCGAGCTCGCGCTTGAGCGCCGGCGGCGCGGTGTTGCCGTCGGCCAGCACCGCGCGGGGACCGAGCACGCCGAGCACGGAACGCGCCGCGTCGAGCGCGTCGGCGGCCGAGTTGAGGCTGAGGACGACGTCGGCGCCGCGCGCCGCCTCGACGGCGCTGTCCGCGTCGGGGCCGGTCTCCGGCAGCGGGTCGTACCCGCGCACGACGACGCCGGCGGCGCGCAGGTCGGCGGCGATCGTGCCGCCCGCCTCGCCGAGGCCGAGCAGGGCGATGGTCGGCGCCGCGGCCATCGCCGGCGTCAGCGGATGAGCACGTCGACGAGCCCCGGGAAGCGGTCCTCGAGGTCGTCGCGGCGCAGCGAGATCAGCCGCAGCGTGCCCTGCGGGCGAGCGCGGGTGACACCCGCCTCGCGCAGCAGCCTGAGGTGGTAGGAGGCGGTCGACGCCGGGAGGCCGAGCGCGTCGGAGATCTCGTTGCAGACCCGCGGCCGGCCGTCGGAGAGCAGTCGCACGATGTCGAGCCGGAGCGGGTCCCCGACCGTGCGCATGATCGTCGCGAGATCGAGCGCGCCAACATCGGGGTGGGGGATCTTCTCACGTTCCGTCGTTGGCACCGTCATACCGGGGATGCTACAACTCCTACGAAGCTTCCAAGATATTGGAACTATCGGATGAGACGAGGCACACGATGACGACGACCCCCATGCCGCCCGCCGGCACCGGGCGGCGGACCCTGTCCCCGCCCGCCGCGTACGCGGTCGCCGCCGCGGTCATCGGCCTGGCGCTGTTCGCCTCGGGCACGCCGTCGCCCCTCTACACGACCTATCGGGAGCTTTGGGGCTTCTCGCCGGTCGTCCTGACGCTCGTCTATGCGACCTACGCCTTCGGCGTCCTCGCGGCGCTGCTGCTCGCCGGCCGCGTGTCGGACGAGGCCGGCCGCCGGCCCGTCCTGATCGCCGCGCTCAGCACGCTGATGGGGGCGACGGTCCTGTTCATGGTCGCCGACTCCGTCGTGTGGCTGTTCGTCGCCCGCGGCATCCAGGGGCTCGCCACCGGCCTGGCGCTCGGCGCGGCCAGCGCCGCGCTGCTCGATCTCCACCCGCGCCGCGACCCGGCGGGAGTCGGCCTGACCAACGGCGTGGTCAGCGCGGGCGGCCTCGGGCTCGGCGTGCTCGTGTCCGCGACGCTCGTCGAGGTCGCGCCCGCGCCGCGCGTGCTGCCCTACGTCGCGCTGTTCGTGCTCTTCGCGATCGCCCTCGCCGGCGCGGTGGCGATGCCCGAGCCGGTCAAGGAGCGCTCGCGCCCGCGGCTCACGCCGCAGCGCCCGGGCGTCCCCGCGGAGGTCCGCCGCCCGTTCCTGCTCGCCTCGCTCGCGGTCATCTCGTCGTGGTCGATCGGCGGCCTGTTCCTGTCCCTCGGGCCGCAGCTCTCGGCGACGCTCTTCCACACCGACGACCACCTCGTCGCGGGCACGAGCGTGTTCCTGCTCGCCCTGTCGGGCGCGGTCGCGCAACTCGCCCTCGGGCGCTCGGCGCCGTGGGTGGGGGCGAGCGGCGGCTCGGTCGCGCTCGCCATCGGCCTGCTGCTGATCGTCCTCGCCGCCGCGACCGACTCCACCGTGCCGTTCGTGGCCGGCGCCCTGATCGGGGGCGCGGGCTTCGGCGTCGCATTCCTCGGGGCGCTGCGGGTGCTCTCGGCGGCGATCCCGCCCGCGCGCCGCGGGCACGTGATGTCGGCCTTCTACGTCGTCGCCTACGCGGCCATCTCGCTGCCTGCGATCGGCGCCGGCCTGCTCGTCACCCCGCTCGGGCTCGAGCCGACGTTCGAGCTGTTCGGCAGCGTGATCGCCGTCCTCGCGCTCGTGGTCGCGGCCGAGGCGTGGCGGACGCGGCCACGGCTGGAGCCGGCGCCCGCCGTCGCGTGATCGCCACGCTCGCCCCGGTCACGGGCTGAGAGGGAGCCCGTCTCCGGTCTACGGACGCGGACGGCCGACGGCCGACCGCCCACGCGCCCGGTTCGCGCCGTCGCCGGACACCGCCGTTACCGCCACGCCGATCGCGGTGACGCCGAGGGAGCACACGAACGAGAGGACGAACCATGTCGACGATCGAGCAGTCCATCGAGATCGAGGTCCCGGTCGGGACGGCGTACAACCAGTGGACGCAGTTCGAGGAGTTCCCGCAGTTCATGGACGGCGTCGAGGAGGTCCGTCAGATCGACGACCGCCGGCTGCACTGGGTCGCCGCCTTCGGCGGCAGCCGCCACGAGTGGGACGCCGAGATCACCGAGCAACTCCCGGACGAGCGCGTGGCGTGGCGCAACACCGACGGCAAGGACAACGCCGGCGTCGTGACCTTCCACAAGCTCGACGACAAGCGCTCGCGCGTGATGGTCCAGATGGACTTCGTGCCCGAGGGCATCAAGGAGAAGCTGGGCGACGCGCTCGGCGCCCCCGACCGCCGCGTCAAGGGCGACCTCGAGCGCTTCAAGGAGCTCATCGAGGCGCGCGGCCACGAGAGCGGAGCCTGGCGCGACGAGGTCCCGCGCGAGGCCTGAGTCAAGCGGTAAGGGGCCGGTCCCGCCACGTAAGGGACCGGCTCCGGCAGGCCGATCCGTCCGCCCGATGTGGCGGGCGCGCTCGCAGTTCAGCATGGGTGCATGCTGATGACCGGAGCCGGGATCGTCGACGCCGACCGCGCCTTCACGCGGGAGCTCAACGCCCGCCGCCGCGCCGCCTTGGCGGGTCGCCTGCGCGGCCGCCCGGCCGCGCACTCCCGGCTGGAGGTCGTCGACGACGCGTCCCTGCCGATTGCGGCGGCATCGGTCGGGCGCGGCGTTCGCGAGGTCCCGCTCGACCGCATCCGCGGGACCGTCGAGCCGAGCAAGGCGTCGCTCTTCGACTGCTGCTTCCGCCCCTCCTCGGCCGCCCGGCGCCGCTGGCAGCGCGTCTGGCTGGCCGAGCACCGCGGCGCCGTGCTGCCGCCGGTCACGCTCGTGCGGACCGGCGACGGCTACGCGATCTCCGACGGCCACCACCGGATCTCCGTCGCGCGGGCCCGCGGCGCGACGACGATCGACGCCACGGTCGGCGGGTTCTAGGCGGCTGCGCGACCGCGTGCCGGCCGTCGTGCTCGCCTACGAGTCGGGGCTCGTCGAGCCCGGCGCCGCGGGCTGATCGCCGAGCTCGCGCTCGACCTCGTCGACGAGGTCGAGGTGCAGCTCGAAGAGACGGCGCATGAAGCCGCCCACGAGTCGCAGGTACTTCTCGCGGTGGGGCAGCCGCTCGGCGCTGGACTCCATCTCGTCCAGGCGCTCGAGCAGGTCTGCGATGTCGTCGCGCAGCGTGGCCATGCTCTCCCGCGTGACGTCCTCTCCGACGAGGTCGGCGATCAGCAGGCGCAGGAGCGGCTCGCTCTTCAGCGGCGTGAAGGCGACCGGCGTGGCGGCGTACTCGCGCAGCGCCTCCAGCCCCTGGTCGGTGAGCGTGTACACGGTGCGCGGGCGCGTGCGCCCGGGCTCCTTGCGCGCCTCGAGATAGCCGAGCCGGGCAAGCCGCTTGGGCTCCACGTAGTACTGGCTCTCACCCGCCCAGGCGAGCATGCGGTCGCGCTGCGCCAGGCGCAGGAGATCGTGCGGCGCGGCGCCCGTGCGCCCCACGAGACCGAGGATCTCGTAGGAGAACAGGCTCAGCTCGTCCCTTGACATAGCTCTATTCCATAGTTTAGAAACGCTATGGACCACAGTTTATGCCGGCGAACGGACGGAGCGGGGCATGATCCTTGTCATCGGGGCGACGGGAACGATCGGCGCGCACGTGGTGCGCGAGCTGGAGCGGCGCGGGGCGCCGGTGACCGCGTTCACGCGCGACCCCGGGCGGGCGCGCGAGCGCCTGGGCGACGGGGTAGCGATCGCCGCCGGCGATCTCGGGGATGCGGACTCGGTCCGGTCCGCGCTCGCCGGCGCCGAGGTGCTCGTGCTCGCCAACGGCGACGACCCGCGCCGCGTCGCGTGGGAGACCGCGGCGATCGACGCGGCTGCGGCGGCGGGCGTGCGCCGCGTCGTCCGCCTGTCGACCGTCGGCGCGGCGCGTGGCGCCGCGCCCGTGGCGTGGGACCGCCACGGGCGGCTCGACGAGCACCTGCGCGCGGCCCCGGTGCCCGCCGTGACCCTGCGCAGCTCGTTCTTCATGTCCAACCTGCTCGCCGGCGCCGGCCAGGTGGCGGCGCGCGGGGTGCTCGCGGCGCCGGCGGGGCGGGCGCGGATCGCCATGATCGACCCGCGCGACGTCGGGGCGGCGCTCGCCGCCGCGGCCACGGGCGCCGCCGAGGACGGCACCACGCACGTGCTCACCGGCCCGGACGCGATCACCCACGACGAGGCCGCCGCGCGACTCGCCGTGGCGACGGGGCGCGACGTGACCTACGTCGCCATGGGCGACGATGCTGCGCGCGAGGGGCTCGGCGCCGCCGGTCTGCCGCCCGCCGCGGCCGAGGGGATCGTCGCGATCTTCCGCGAGCTGCGGGCGGGCGCCGCCGCGCAGGTCACCGACGCCGTGCGGGCGCTCGCCGGCCGGCCGCCGCGGACGTTCCGGGCCTTCGCCGCCGAGCACGCCGCCGCCTTCGCGCCGGCGCGCGTGCCGTCGGCCACCTGAGCGTCTACGCGCCAGATCGAGATGGGTGTGTCGGGTGGCGCGGGGCGGGCGCGTCGTCGCGGTGACACCATCCCCGGACCCCAGGAGGTCATCCGCCATGCAATACCTGATCCTGCTCCACTTCCCGCCCGGCGAGGGCCCGCAGGAGGGCACGCCCGAGTACGACGCCGAGATGCAGCGCTGGGGCGAGGTCATGCGCGAGCTGCGCGACGCCGGGGACATCATCGGTGCGAGCGGCCTGCAGGTCGAGGCGGCCACCACCGTCCGCAGGCGCGACGGCGAGCTCGCGGTCACCGACGGCCCGTACGCCGAGACGAAGGAGATCCTCTTCTCCTTCATCATGATCGACGTCGAGGACCTCGACGCCGCGCTGGCGTGGGCGGCCAAGATGCCGTCCGTCGAGTACGGGTCGGTCGAGGTCCGCCCGATGGTGCGCTACGAGGCCGGTTGAGCACGGCCGACGCGCTCGAGCGGGCCTACCGCGACGAGCGCGCCGCGGTGCTCGCGACGATCACGCGCCGCCTGGACGGCGACCTCGCGCTCGCCGAGGACGTCGTCCAGGACGCCTTCGTCGCCGCGGCGGTCGAGTGGGAGCGCCGCGGCGTCCCCGACCGCCCCGGCGCCTGGCTGACCGTCACCGCGTGGCGCAGGGCCCTCGATCGCCTGCGCCACGAGCGCGTCGCCCGCGCCCACGCGCCCGACCTGGTGCAGGACGTGTCCTACGACCTCGACGCCGAGCTGGACCGCTCGTCGCTGGACGACGACCAGCTGCGGATGATCTTCACCTGCTGCCACCCGGCGCTGCCGCCGGAGGCGCGCATGGCGCTCACGCTGCGCAGCGTCGCCGGGCTCACGGTCCCGGAGATCGCCCGCGCCTTCCTCTCGAGCGAGGAGGCCATGGAGCGCCGGCTGACGCGCGCCCGGCGCAAGATCACCGACGCGCGGATCCCGTTCCGCGTCCCGCCCGACGAGCTGCTGGCCGAGCGGCTCGGGGGCGTGCTGCGCGTCGTCCTGCTCGTCTTCACCGAGGGCCACGTGGCGACCCGCGGCGAGGTCCCGGTCCGCGGCGACCTGTGCGACGAGGCGATCCGGCTCGCGCGGCTGCTCGTCCGCCTGATGCCCGACGAGCCCGAGGCGCACGGGCTGCTCGCGCTGCTGCTGCTCACCGACGCGCGGCGCGCCGCGCGCGTCGACGCCGAGGGGCGGCTCGTCTCGCTCGAGGACCAGGACCGTGGCGCCTGGGACTCCGCGCGCACGCGCGAGGGCGTCGCGGTGCTCGAGGCGGCGTTGCCGCTGGGGCGGCCGGGGCCGTACCTGATCCAGGCGGCGATCGCCGCCGTCCACGCCCAGGCCGCGAGCTTCGGGGAGACCGACTGGCCGCAGATCGCCGGCCTCTACGCCGAGCTTGCCCGCCACGACCCGTCGCCGGTGGTCGCCGTCAACCGCGCCGTCGCCGTCGGCTTCGCGCAGGGTCCGCAGGCCGGGCTCGAGATGCTCGACGGCGCGGCCGCCGACACGCGCCTGCGCCGCTATCAGCCGCTGTACGCGGCGCGCGCCGAGCTGCTGCGGCGCGCCGGCGACGCGGCGGGCGCGGACGCCGCGTACGCCGAGGCGATCGCCCTGACCGGCAACGAGGCCGAGCGCGCGGCGCTCGAGCGCCGCCGCGCGAAGATGTCGCCATGAGCAGCGAAGCGGAGTTCGCGGAAGTCGCCGAGCGCCACCGGCGCGAGCTGCACATCCACTGCTACCGGATGCTCGGGAGCTTCGACGAGGCCGAGGACCTCGTCCAGGAGACCATGCTGCGCGCGTGGCGGCGGCACGACACGCTCGAGAACGAGGAGTTCCTGCGCGCGTGGCTGTACAAGATCGCCACGAACGCGTGCCTCGACCACATCAAGAGCCGCGGGCGCCGCGTGCCGTCGCTGGCCTCGTTCGGCGACCTGCCCTGGCTCCAGCCCTACCCCGACCGGCTGCTCGCCGAGGTCGCCCCGCCCGACGAGGAGCCCGACGCGGCGATCGTCGCCCGCGAGACGATCGAGCTCACCTTCCTCGCCGTCATCCAGCTCCTGCCGCCGCGCCAGCGCGCCGTGCTCATCCTCCGCGACGTGCTCGAGTGGCCGGCCGCCGACGCCGCCGCGCTGCTCGAGATCGGCGTCGCCGCGGCCAACTCGGCGCTGCAGCGCGCCCGCGCGACGCTGCGCGAGCGCCTGCCCGCCGAGCGGCGCGAGGACTGGGCCTCCGCGGAGGTCAGCGAGGCCGAGCGCGCGATGCTCGAGGGCTTCATCGACGCGCACGAGCGCGGCGACGGCGAGGCGGCGCTGTCGATGATCAGCGACGACATCCGCGTCACGATGCCGCCGAACCCGTGGCTCTTCGAGGGGCGCGAGGCGGTCGCCGGATTGGTGGAGCGCGCCTTCGGGCCCGAGTCAGAGGGCGAGTGGCGGCTCCTCCCGACACGCGCCAACCGCATGCCGGCGGCGGCCAGCTACCTGCGCCGGCACGGCGACACGGAGTTCCGGGCGTTCAAGCTCGACGTCCTGCGCGTCGTCGACGGGCGCATCTCCGAGATCACGACGTTCGACGCGCGGCTCTTCGAGCAGTTCGGGCTGGCGCCGACGCTCGCCGGGTCAGCGCCCGCCGACGCGTAGGACCTGCGACACCGCGCGCATGGCGCCGCCGGCGGTCGCGGTGACCTGGACGCGGTAGCGGCCGGGACGGCGGAGGTCGAGCGCCGCCAGCGCGACCTCGTTGACCCCGGCGCGGCCGCGCACGGTCGTGCGCCGCAGGGCGCGCCGGCGCGCGCCGGTCACGGCGATCGTCACCGTCGCCGAGCGGTCGAGCGCGAAGCGCAGCTTCACGCGCGCGCGCCGCGACGGGGCGAGGCTCGGCAGGCGGACGGCGGTGAGGCGGGGCGCAGGCTTCGGGGCGGCCGGCGGCGTCGTGACGGTCGCGGGCGTCGTCCGCGACGGGGCGGGGGCCGGGACGGTCTCCGCCGGAGCGGGTTCCACGACGGGATCCGGATCGGGCTGCGGCGGCTGCGGATCGGCGGGCGCCGGCGCGACCGGATCGGCGGCCGCGGCGCCGTACTCGAGCGCGCCGCGGTCCGGGCGGCCGTCGGCGCGCGTGCGGCCGAGGCCGTCGAGCGCGGGCGCGACGTACGCGGCCCCGGAGATCGTGCCGAGCCGGCCGCCCAGCCCGGAGTCGATCGCCGGGCTACCGGCGCGCAGGTCGTAGCGGTTCGCCGAGGGGTCGGCGAAGCGCGGGTCGGCGGCGACGTCGTGCGCGCCCCGGCGCGGCGCGCCGGCGGGCACGAGGTTGTAATCGGCCAGTGCGATCCGCAGCCGGGAGTCGACCGAGTAGCCGTCGCCGAAGACGTTGTTGGCGATCACGAAGCCCTGGCTGTTGACGGCGACCTGGCTCCACCAGCGGAAGAGCACGGCGACGCCGCAGCCGTCGAACGTGTTGTTCGTGACGACGAGATCGTCCATCTGGTTGTCGAGCTGCAGTGGCGTGCCGCTCGAGCGCACGATGACGTTGTTCTCGATCGTCCAGCCGTGGGTCTGGCTGTCGGCCGACGAGTTCAGGATCCCCGAGTCGCTGTCGCGCGCGACGTTGCCGCGGATCGTCACCTCGTCGGCGCCGAGCGACTGGATCACGTCGGTGTGGGCGCCGCAGCCGGGGGCGACCTGGATGTGGTCGAAGGTGTTGTTCTCGATGAGCACACCGGTGCCGTCCATCTGGATGGCGTCCCCGGTCAGGCGCTCGAAGCGGTTGTCGCGGACCGTCAGGCGCTGCGTGCCCCCGAAGGCGCGCACGCCGCCGGCGTCGCTCGAGTCGACCTCGCACGAGTCGCGCCCGTCGTGGAAGCGGTTGCCCTCGACGAGGATGTCCGACGAGCCGCGCACGTGGAGCGCGCGCGTCATGTCGTTGCCGACGAACGAGATGTGGTCGTTGCCGAAGTAGACGAGCGTCGTCGAGCCGGTGAAGCGCAGGCCCTCGAAGCGCAGATGGCTGAGGTTGCGCAGCTCGAGCGCGGAGATCTCGGGCGCCTCGCCGGGGAACGGCCGCAGCGTTACCGTGGCGGTGTTGCGCGCGTGGCGGAAGTCCGTGCCGTCGATCCGCGCGAACGGATAGGAGCCCTGGCGGACGAGCACGGTGCTGCCCGAGGGCGCCTTGTCGATGGCGGTCGCCAGCGAGCACCATGGCGTCGCCGGCGATGCGGCCTGGGCGGCGCTGCGCGCGTCGCTGCACGCGCCGCCGCGGCTCGAGACGTCGACGTGGGTGGCCGCGTGGGCGGTCGCGGTCGAGGCGCAGCCGAGCACGAGCGCGAGCAGTGCGACGGCGGCGAGGCGATGACGGAACGGGCGGGGGCGCGGCATCGGTCGACCGCCGTGATCGGCAGCGCCGCGCGCCGGTGCAGCCCGATGGTCCGTTTCTCATACGATCGGGCGCGCTCAGGGCGCGATGACCTGGTAGATCGCCGGGTGCGACGGGAACGGCAGCGCCGCGGCCGCCGCCTGGAAGCGCGGCTCGTTCGTGGCCCGGAAGAAGGGCAGCGGACTCGACCAGCGGGCGACGTTGACGAAGCGGAAGCCGGTCTCCTCGTCGCTGCTGCGGTGCAGGCGCGTGCCCAGGTAGCCGCGCTGAGCGGCGAGCTCGTCGCGGACGCGGCGCCAGCCCGCCAGGAAGCGCTCGTCGTCGGCCGGGGCGACCTCGAACAGGTTGATGAGCACGACGCCCTCGTCGCCGTCCGGGGCGCCGTCCTCGTGGGCGACGCCGTAGCGCCCGAGGTGCGCGGGCGTGACCAGCGGGTCGGCGGTCGCCGGCGGCGCGTCGTCGTCCTCACCGATGCGGGTGATCTCGACGAAGCGGAAGGGCACGTCGGCGCGCAACGCGCGGTGCAGGACGGCGTCGCCGGCAGGCGCGCGTGCCGTCCGCCACGCCCCGACGAACGGCTCGTCGGCGTCGGGCGGCACCTCGAACGCGGTGATGAGCGTGACGATCTCGGTCTCCCCCTTCGCCCGGTGCGGTCCCGGGGGATAGGGTCCCACAGGCGGCCCGCCCGGCCGTGACCTTCCGGTGGCGAGTGAGAGCGCGGCGACCCTTCTCGAACGCGAGCGCGAACTCGCGGCCCTCGATGACGCCCTCGCCGCCGCCGGCGGCGGCACCGGGCGGATCGCCCTCGTCGAGGCGCCCGCCGGGCTGGGCAAGACGACGCTTCTGCGCGCCGCGGCCGAGCGCGCCGCCGCGGCCGGATTCACCGTGCTGCGCGCGCGGGCCGGCGAGCTGGAGCGCGACTTCGCCTACGGCTGCGTGCGCCAGCTGCTCGAGCCGGCCGTGGTCCGCGCGCCGGGCGACGAGCGCGCGCGCCTGCTCGCCGGCGCCGCCGCGCTCTCCGAGCCGCTGTTCGCGCCGGCCGGCGCGCTGGGGCCCGCGCTGACCGGAAGCGCGTTCGCGGTGCTCCACGGCCTGTACTGGCTGCTGGACAACGTCGCCGCCGGCGCCCCCGTCGCGCTCGTCGTCGACGATCTGCACTGGGCCGACGCGGAGACGCTGCGCTTCCTGACCTACCTGGCGCCGCGGCTGGACGGGATGCGCGTCGCGGTGATCGCCTCGACGCGGCCCGGCGAGGGAGACGCCGCCGAGCTCGCGCGGCTGGCCACCGCGCCGGAGACGACGGTCCTGCGCCCCGGGCCGCTGAGCGCCGCGGCGACCGCGGCCCTTTGCCAGGCGCGGCTCGGGCCGGCGGTGGCGCCCGCCTTCGCCGAGGCCTGTCGCGACGCGACGGCCGGCAATCCCTTCTTCCTCGAGGCGCTGCTGAGCGACGCGCGCGAGCAGGGACTGCCCACCGATGCGCGCGCCGCCGACCGCGTGCGGCGGCTCGGGCCCGCGGCCGTCGCCCAGGCGCTGCTCATCCGCCTCGGCGCCCAGCCCGCGGCGGCCACCGCGCTCGTGCGCGCGGCGGCCGTGCTCGGCGACGGCGCGAGCCTGCCCGAGGCCGCGCGCCTGGCCGGCCTGGCCGAGGACGACGCGGCCGGGTGCGCCGACCTGCTCATCGCGCTCGGGGTGCTGCGAGCGGCCGACGCGCTCGAGTTCGTCCATCCGATCGTCCGCGCGGCCGTTCTCGCCGCCTTCGGCCCGCGCGAGCTCGCCGCCGAGCACGCGCGGGCGGCCGCGATCCTCGGCGAGGCGGGCGCGCCCGAGGAGCGTGTCGCCGCGCAGATCGCCGAGTCCGAGCCCGACGGCGACGCGGCGCGGGTCGCCCTGCTGCGGCGGGTCGCGGCCGATGCGCTGCGCTGCGGCGCGCCCGCCGCCGCCGTGGCCTGGCTGTCGCGGGCGCTGGCCGAGCCGCCGCCCGCCGAGGCGCGGGCCGGCGTGCTGCTCGAGCTCGGCTCGGCCGAGCTGCGGCTCGGGGCGCCCGCCGCCGCCGAGCACCTGCGCGAGGCGGCCGACGCGATCAGCGACCCCGAGCGCCTGTCGACCGCCGTTCGCCAGCTCGCCAACGCGCTGACCGTCGCCGCCGACGCCGATCGCGCCGTCGCCGCGCTCGAGTCGGCGATCGACGCCGTGGCGCCCGCCGATCCCGAGCTTGCGCTGCTGCTCGAGGCGGAGCTCGCCTCGCATGCCCTGCAGGCCCGGCTCGAGGTCCGCGTTCCGGCCGAGCGGCGCCTGGACCGCTACGCCGGGCTGGCGGGCGGGACCCCGGGCGAGCGGCTCGTGCTCGCGAGCCTGGCCTGCCGCCGGGCGCGCGCGAGCGAGTCGGCGGGCGAGGCGGCGGCGCTGCTCGAGGGCGCGCTGGCCGGCGGGCGTCTCCTACGCGAGCAGCAGCTCGACATCGTCGGCCCGTTCTACGACCTCGTCCTCGGCCTGCTCGGGACGGACGCGCTCGACGCGGCCGAGGCCGCGCTCGAGCAGGCGCTCGGGGACGCGCGCCGGCGCGCGTCGGTCCCCGGGATGGCCTTCGTGACCAGCCGCCGCGGCTGGGTGGCCTACCGCCGCGGCCAGATCGAGCAGGCCGAGGCCGACGCGCGCACGGCCCTCGAGCTGCTCATCGCGCAGGGCATCGCGCTCGGTCGCTGGCTCGCCCTCGCGCTGCTCATCGCGGCGCTGACCGACCGCGGCGAGCTCGATGAGGCCGAGCGCGAGCTGCGCGAGAGCGGGATGCCCGACGACGTCGGCCCGGGCCCGACGCGCAACTTCCTGCTCGCCGCGCGCGGGCGCCTGCGGCTCGCCGCGGGCCGCACCGCGGAGGGTCTCGAGGACGTGCTCGAGTACGGCCGCCGCGACGAGCGCTGGGGCCTCGCCCATCCGCTCGCCTCGCGGTGGCGCTCGAACGCCGCGCCGGCGGTGCTCGCCGCGGGCGACGAGGACCGCGCGCGGCGGCTGGCCGCGGAGGACCTCGAGCGGGCGCGGCGCTGGGGCGCGCCGAGCGGCATCGGCGTCGCCCTGCGCGCCGTCGCGCTGACCGGCGCCGGCGGACCCGTCGAGGAGCTGCTGCGCGAGGCGGCCGACGTCCTCGAGCGCTCGCCGGCGCGCCTCGAGCACGCCCGCGCCCTCACCGACCTCGGCGCCGCGCTGCGGCGCGCCGGCCGCCGGGCCGAGGCGCAGCCCGTACTCGAGCGAGGCCTGCGGCTCGCCGAGCGCTGCGGCGCGCCGCCCCTCGCCGAGCTCGCCCGCACCGAGCTGCGGGCCGCGGGCGGGCGCTCGGCCGACCCCTATGGCGAGGGCGCCGAGCAGCTGACCGTGTCGGAGCGTCGCGTGGCCGAGCTCGCCGCCGCCGGGCACAGCAACCCGGAGATCGCGCAGGCGCTGTTCGTGACCCGTAAGACGGTCGAGACGCACCTGGGGCGCGTGTACCGCAAGCTCGGCATTCCCGGCCGCGCCCGGCTCGCGCATGCGCTCGTGGGCCCCGATGGCGCGCCCTGAGCGAGGTTCAGGGACTCGGATCAGGGAGCTCCCCGACGCGGGCCTCACGGGCGCCCGCCTACGGTCGCCGGGTCGTCTCACCCCGGACCCGAGGAGGAACTCCCATGACGACCGACGACAGCAAGCCGATCCTCGTCCTCGGCGGCACGGGCAAGACCGGGCGCCGCGTGGCGGCGCGCCTGCGCGCCCGCGGCCTGGTCCCGCGCATCGGCTCCCGCTCGGGCACGCCCCCGTTCGACTGGGAGGACGAGTCGACGTGGGCCCCGGCGCTGAGCGGCGTGCGCGCCGCCTACGTCTCCTACTACCCCGACATCGCCGTGCCCGGGGCGCTCGAGCAGGTGACGGCGTTCGCCGAGCTGGCCGTCCGCGGCGGCGTACCGCGGCTCGTGCTGCTCTCCGGCCGCGGTGAGCCCGAGGCCGAGATGGCCGAGCAGGCGGTGCGCGAGACCGGCGCACACGTGACGATCGTGCGCTCGACGTGGTTCGCGCAGAACTTCAGCGAGGACTACATGCGCGACCACGTCCTCGGCGGCGTCGTCGCGCTGCCCGGCGGCGACACCCCCGAGCCGTTCGTCGACGCCGACGACATCGCCGACGTGGCCGTCGCGGCGCTCACCGACGACCGCCACATCGGACAGCTCTACGAGCTCACCGGTCCGCGGCTGCTGACCTTCGCCCAGGCCGTCGAGGAGATCGCCCGCGCCACCGGGCGCGAGATCCGCTACGAGCCGCTCTCGATCGAGGAGCACGCCGGCATGGCCGCCGAGCAGGGCCTGCCGCCCGAGGTCATCGAGCTGCTCACGTACCTGTTCAGCGAGGTCTTCGACGGTCGCAACGCGCGGCTGGCCGACGGCGTCCAGCGGGCGCTCGGGCGCGAGCCGCGCGACTTCTCCGTGTTCGCGCGGGAGGCCGCCGCGGCCGGCGCGTGGACCGAGGCCCGGGCCGCGTGATGAGCGACGCGCTCGTCACGGTCACCGTCGCCACGGCCCTGCTGTGCGCCCTCAGCGCAGGCGCGTTCTTCGCCTTCTCGAGCTTCGTCATGCAGGCCCTCGGCCGGCTCGCGCCGGGCGCGGGGGTCGCGGCCATGCAGGCGATCAACGTCACCGCCGTCACGCCGGCGTTCATGACCGTCCTCTTTGCGCCCGGCGTCGCGTGTCTGGCGCTCATCGTGGTGGGGCTCGCGAACGCCGGGGAGCCGTACGCGCCGTGGCTGCTCGCCGGCGCTGTCGCCTACCTGGTCGGCACCGTCGTGCTGACGATCGCCTACCACGTGCCGCGCAACGACACGCTCGCCGCCCTGCGCGCGGGCAGCCCCGAGGCCGAGGCGTACTGGCCGCGCTACCTCTCGCAGTGGACCGCGGCCAACCACGTGCGCGCGGCCGCGGGCCTGGTGGCCGCGGCCGCGCTCGTCGTCGCGGCGCTCAGGAGCGCGTGACGCGGTAGCGCAGGTGCGTGACGGCCTTGCCCTCGGTCACCGACAGGGGCCCCTCGAGCGCGTACGGCGCGCCCGTGAGCTCGGGGAAGAACGGTGTCCCGTCGCCCAGCAGGACGGGGACGAGGTCGACCCACACCTCGTCGAGCAGCCCGGCGTCGAGGCACTGGCGCGCGATCTGCCCGCCGTTGACGGCGACGCCCTTGTCGCCGGCGAGCTCGCGTGCCGTCTCGATCGCGCGCTCGATCCCCTCGCTGACGAAGGTGAACGGCGCGTCCTCGCGCGGCCAGCCGTCGGGCACGCTGTGCGTGAGCACGACGACCGGCTTTCCGATCGGGTGGTTGCCGCCCCAGCCGTTCGTGAAGTCGAACAGGTGGCGCCCGACGACGAGCGCGCCGGTCATGTCCATGATCGAGTGCCAGTGCTCGGCGCTGGCCGGCGTCATGCGCGGCGTCATGTCGGGGTCCGCCGTCGGGACCTCGACGTCGCCGTTGCCGTACCACTGGAACAGGTGGTCGAAGCCGCTGTCGCCCGGCCCGGCGATGTAGCCGTCGAGCGACATGCTGGCCCCCGTGTACACCTTGCTCATCGTCCTGCTCCCTTCGTTCGCGATTGCGTCGTTCGGAGCATGAGACGACACCGGCGCGAGAACTCATCGGTCCGTCACGGCAGGTTTGCCGGCCTGCGGCGCGGCGCGATCACGCTGCGTGCAGGCCGACCGCTCCGGTCTCCACCGCCGCCGGCGCTGAGCGCCGTCAGCCGCGTAGGAAGGCGGCGACCACGGGGGCGAGGTCCTCGTCGGCGACCCCGTGCCACGCGCCGGCGAGGCTGCGGCGCGTCCCGTGCGGGAGCGCCGCGACGATCGCCGCGGCGCCGCCCGTGAGGTCGTCGGAGCTGCCCTCGCTGTCGAGTACGAGAGCCGGCGCCGGCACGGCGCGCAGGAGCGCGAAGGTCGTCGCGTCGGAGATCGCGCAGTCGTAGGGGAGCGTGTGGGCGACCGCGTCGAACGCCTCCCGCACCGGGCCCATGCCGGCGATGACCTCGGGCGGGACGCCGATCGCGGACAGGAAGCGATCGGACGCGGCGACGCGATCGCCGGACGCGACGAGCCGCGCGATCTCGGCGCCGAAGCTCGGGTCGGGCGGCTCGCCGTCGCCGCGCACGGGCGGCTCGAACAGCGCGAGCCGCTCGATCGGCAGCCCGGCCGCGGCGGCGTGCAGCGCGAGCAGCGCGCCCGAGGACAGCCCGTACACACTCGCCGAGCCCCCGGCCTCGGCGATCACGGCGGCGAGGTCCTCGATCTCGCGGACCACGGCGTAGGGCGCGGTGTCGCCGCTCGAGCCGCGGCCGCGGCGGTCGTACGTGATGACCGTGAAGTCCGCGGCGAGCAGCGCGCCGAGGCCGCGGATGTTGTCGAAGCCCGACCAGCCGCCGGCCGGATCGACCATCACGAGCGCCGGCCCGCGGCCCGCGCGCGCGTAGGAGATCTCCGTCCCGTCGGCCGACCGGACCCTGCCCTCAGCGCGTTCCATGCCGTGGAGACTGGCGCACGACGGCGAACTCGTCGCTCGCCACGGTCGCGCGGATCCCTGGATCTCCTAGATCGAGCTGTGATGGGCGCGGCCCGCGAGCGACACGCCGGCAGGCTCCGGCCGACCCGCCGGCTCGACGAGCCACGCCTCGACGTGCTCGGGCGGAAGCGGCCTCGACAGGTGGAAGCCCTGCGCGCGGTCGCAGTCCATCGCACGCAGACGCTCGAGCTGCTCGATGGTCTCGATTCCCTCGGCGGTCACCGCGAGATGCAGGCTCTTCGCGAGCCGGATGATGCTGGAGACGATCGAGGCGGAGTCCGCATCGTGTTCGAGCTCGGCCACGAATGAGCGGTCGATCTTGAGATCGTCGACGGGAAAGGTCTTCAGATAGGCCAGCGAGGAGTATCCGGTCCCGAAGTCGTCGATCGCGAGCTGGACGCCCAACCGCTTCAGGCGCTCGAGCGTCGCCGTCTCGGCATGCTCCATGAGGACGCTCTCGGTGATCTCGAGCTTCAGGCACTCCGGTTGCAGGCCGGCCTTGGCGAGCGCGTGCTCGACGTGCTCGACGACCCGCGGGTGCTGCAGCTGGCGCGCGGACATGTTCACGCCCAGAACGAGCCCCGCGGCCTCGGGGAGCGATTCCCGCCAGGTGCGGACCTGCCGGCACGCGTGCTCCAGGACCCAGGCGCCGATCGGCACGATCAGGCCGGTCTCCTCGGCCACCGGAATGAACTCGCCGGGCGACACCAGGCCGCGCTCGGGGTGTGACCAGCGCAGCAGCGCCTCCACGCCCACAGGAGCGCCCGACTCGAGCCCGAGGATCGGCTGGTAGTGGAGCCGGAACTCATCTCGTTCGAGCGCGCGACGGAGATCCGCCTCGAGGTTGAAGCGCTCGACCGCGCGCGCGTCCAAGCCGGGGTCGAACAGGTGGTATCGCCCCTTGGCGGTGGCCTTGGCCTCGTACATCGCGAGGTCCGCCGCGCGGAGCAGGGCGTCGGCGCTCTCGCGGCCGGGCCCGTTGATCGCGATTCCGATGCTCGCGCCGGTGACGACCTCGCGTCCCTCGACGAGGAAAGGCTGCCGCAAGCCGTTCACGACGCGCTCGGCGAAGGCGACCGCCTGCTGCTCGTCGTCGACGTCGTCCAGCAGGATCGTGAACTCGTCCCCGCCGAGCCTGGCCACCGTGTCCGAGGATCCTGCGAACGAGCGCAGGCGATCCGCCACGGCGGCGATGAGGCTGTCGCCGACGGCGTGCCCGAGGCTGTCGTTGAGGACCTTGAAGCCGTCGAGGTCGAGGAACAACACCGCGACCGCGCCCCCACGGGGCTCCGCCCGCTCGAGGGCAACGCCGAGACGGTCACGGAAGAGCGCCCGGTTCGGGAGTCCGGAGAGGGTGTCGTAGAACGCCAGCCGCGTGAGCTCCTCCTGGTGGCGCTCGTTCTCCGCCCGCTCGACCTCCGCCGCCTCCCGGACCCTGCGTCCGGCGCGATGGCCATAGAGCGTGGCGCCGGTGAGCATGAACATGACGAGAACGGCGATGCCGTATTCGTACTTGGCGGTGTCGCGGGCGGTCAGCGCCTGCTGCTCGAAGTGCACTCGCTGGATGCGGCCGACGTCGACACGAAGCGTCTCGACGGCGCGCAGCAGGTCGCCATAGCGGCGATCCATGGTCGCCATGCGGCGCCCCGCCAGATCGCGGCGGCCGCGGGCGAAGTACGAGAAGATCCGGCGCGCCTCGGCGACCATCTGGCTGTTCTCGGCCTTCACCCGGTCGAAGTCGCTCAGAAGCTGGCTCCTCCGGGGGCCCGAGGGCATCGCGTCGACCTCGGTGCGCAACTCGGCGACGCGCCCGTCGAAGCGACGCAGCGCCGAGCGCATGCGGCGGTACTCCGCCGACGAGTCGGCACTGTCGAAGACGTCGTTGCCGGGGGCGTTCACCGCCGCCGCCAGACTGCCGAGCTGGGAGTACTCGTCGAGCCGCTGCCCCCAGCGCTGATTCACGGCGACCGATTCCTTGTAGAGGCCGCGCAGCTCGTGACCGAGCGTGAGGCTCACGAGGACGGTGCAGAGGTCGAACGCGACGACCACGTAGTAGAGCAGGTGCCACTTGGGGCGCGATCGCCGGCCGCGCCCCGAATCGCGACGGCCAGCGTCAATCGTGTGCTCGGACACCACATCTGCGTGATCGTCAGTCTCCGGGCGCACTTGAGTCGCCCGGACGCCGACTAGACGGAGATGCTGACGCGCCACAGACGCTCGGGCCGCGCCCCGATGGGCGCGGCTGGTTTCGAGTCGCGGTCGTGTGCGGTCAGGACCGCGGCGCGACCGAGCAACAGGACCGCTGCGGCTGCCGAAGGTGTTCACGGCGCCACCGGTTGCGCTGCGACCCACGGAGCGGTGCGGCGACGCAGCGACCGCGAACGACGGTCGGGGGCCTCAGGCGTGCCGGCGCTTCACGCGGCGAGACTTCAGCTCGCCGACCTCGTCTCGGGACAGCGACAGCACGACCCGATCGTTGTCGACGCGCGCGACCGCGCCGATCGGGATCGTGACCTCACGCCGGCCCCACAGATGGCCGTGCTCGAGGACGACGTGGGTGATGTGCTCGGCGCCGTCGACCATGAACCCGTCGACGTGACCGAGATGGTGACCGTCGGATGAGCTGACCGCGCTCGCTCGGCGGACCTCGACGTCGCCCTTCGGAACACGGTCGTAGGAGACCGTGATATGCGGGTCAGGATCGATCGGTCCGATGGCGCCCATGCCCGCAGGGTCCGTGTAGTAGGGGAGAGCGAGCGCCTCCCTCACGCCGATGTCCCACGCGGGGTCCTCCACGGGGAAGTCGCCGAGGCGCAGGTAGGCGGACTCCTGGACGGGCTCGAGGGCGCCGATGGCGTCGAGCGTGCCGTCGAGGACGATGACGCAGTCGTCCCCGTCCTCGGCCCGGGCCAGGCCGACAGGAACGAGCCGCGCGAGGTCGTGTCGGCCGTGAGGCTCGACCACGAGGTGCGTCAGCCGCCGGGTCGTCGGGTCGATCACGAGGTCGGCGAGCTCGCCGAACACCCCGTCGGTGCAACGCACCGTGCCGCCGAGGTCCAGTCGCATGCTCAGCCGTCTTCCGTTCCAGCCGAAGTCGTCACAACCGCTCCCTCCTGCGGCGTCGGGGATCCGCGGGTCGTCAGTCAGGCCGAGGCACGATGTTCGCGGGCCGTGCAGCGCCGCACATCACCCGGTTCGGCTGATGTCGCGGGGCGCCCGCAGCGGGTTCTCGGCGCGAGTCACCCGATCTGGGCGATGACGCGCCTGTGGATCCGGTCAGGCTTGATCGCAACGTGAGCCGAGCTTTGCGAAGACTGATGGTCGCCGTCATCCCGGTTGCGCTGTCCGCGGCGACCTGGGGGGTCGGCTCTGCCTGGGGTCAGGCAGCGCCCAGCGGCACCGGGGAGAAGGATCCGGGCGAGTCGGCTTCCGCGTGGCACGGCGTCTTCGCGTTCCTGGGCTGGATCCTGCTGGCGGTCGTGGTGTTCGGCGTGCTCGTCTGGCTGGCGGTCGGTTCGCGCCGGCGCCGGTCCCTCACACCGGACGACGGACCGGAACCGCCTGCCGCGACCGGGTCGTCCCCGTCGCCGCGCGTCGCGGCGTCCCGCGAACCCGACGCGCAGGATCTGACGGTCCTCACCTTCGATCACACCGAGGGGGCCGAGCGCGCGTACGCCGACGCCCGCGGGCGGGCGAACGACGCGCGGTGGCTTCGCGAGGTCACGTTCGTCGAGTCCCATCGCCACGGGCGGATCGTGGTCCGCGGAACGTTTGCCGGCCACTACCTGGACGTCGATGACCTGTCGGACGCGATCGGACGCGACACCGCCGTGGGAGCCGTGGCGGGCGCCGTCGTCGGCCTCGCCTTCGGGCCGCCGGGCTTCGCCGCCGGCCTTGTCGCCGGCGGCATGGCGGGCGGAGCGCACGAGGCGACCCGCGTACCCGGAGGAGCGCGGCGCGCTGTTCGACGAGATCCGGCGCGACGTCCCCGAACGCTCGTCAGGTCTGGTGGCGCTCGTCAGCCCGGAGGACGGCGACGCGCTGACCGACGCGCTCCATCACCGCGCCGTCCGAATCACACGCCACCGACTGTCCGCCGGCGAGGCGGCTGCGTTCCGTGCCGGCGTCGCGCAGGCGCCGCGCGCGGCGACTCCCGGCACGTAGAGCAGGTGCCGGCGACCGCCGACCCACCCCGCGCCGAGTTGGATTCACGCGACCACGCGGCCGTGCGCGAGGCACGCACGGAGGCGGTGGTGGTGCTGGCCATCGATGTGGCGCTGATCGGGGGCCTCGCCGCCGTCGACCGGGCGAAGGGCTGGCAGATCGTCGACATGCCCTGGTGGGGATGGCTGCTGGTGGCGACGCCGGCCCTGCTGCTCATGATCCTGCTCCTCGCGGTGCCGCTCGCCGAGCTGAGCCCGGGAAAGATGCGGAATACAGGCGTCGCGCTGCTCGGCCTGTTGGTGGCCGCCGATGCTGTCGCAGTCGGGGTTCTCCTCGTCGCCCTCGCGGGCGGCGAAGCCGGGAGCCTCAGCGCCGGCGACCTGCTCGCGCACGGGACAGTGGTCTGGCTCACCAACATCATCACGTTCGGCCTGCTGTTCTGGCAGCTCGACGAGGGCGGACCGCGCCTCCGCGCCGAGCACGGGCGCTCCGACCCCGACTTCGAGTTCCCGCAGGATGCGCGCCCACGAACGGCTTGGCGCCCGCGGCTGAGCGACTACGTCTACGTCGCGCTCACCAACGCGATCGCGGTCAGCCCGACGGACACGATGCCGCTGACCCGCCGGGCCAAAGGCCTCATGGCCGTCGAGTCGCTGATCTCCTATGCCGTGGTGATTCTCGTCGTCGCCCGCGCCGTGAACGTCTTCGGAGCGAGCAGCTGATGCACGTCGGTCCCTGATGGGCGCGGCTGGTTTCGAACCAGCGACCTCTCGCGTGTGAAGCGAGCGCTCTCCCACTGAGCTACGCGCCCTCGTGCCCGCAGGGCATCCGAGAGGGTATCCCAGCGGACCGCCCCCGCCGTCAGTCCTCGGCGTCGCGCCTGGCGCGCTCGTCGAGGTGCTCCTCGGGCACGGCCACGTCCTGGTCCGGGCCCGCTGGCAAGCGCGGACATGGGAAAGTGGAGCGATGAGGATCGCCGCCCGGGCCGTCACGCTGTCGCTCGCCTGCGCCGCCGTCGTGGCCGCGACCGCCCCGGCGGCCGGTGCGACCGCCTGCACGACGGCGCCCGCCTGGCCGGGCGACGCCGCCGGCCGCGCCGCGATCGCGGCGTGGATGGCCACCGGGGCGACGGCGGCCGGGCTCCCCGGCGAGCTGCCGGTCATGGGCGCGCTCGTCGAGTCCGGGCTGACGAACCTGCGCTCCGGCGACGCCGACACGGTCGGGTACTTCGGCATGCGCATGTCGATCTGGGGCGCCGCCTACCCCGACTTCCCCAACCAGCCGGCGCAGCAGGTGCGGTGGTTCACCGACCAGGCGACCGTGTTCGGGGCACGGCGTGCGGCGCTCGGGATCGACAACGCCGACCCCGGAACATGGGGCGAGTGGGTGGCCGACGTCGAGCGGCCGGCGGAGCAGTCGCGTTTCCGCTACCAGCTCCAGCTCTCGACGGCGACGGAGCTGATCGCGGCGGGGTGCCCCGGCGGGGCCACGCCGGGCGGGCTCCCGGCCGCGCCCGCGGACACGACGGCGCCCGTGCTCGCGCTGGCCGGCTCGTCGCGCACGCGCCTCACCGCGGCCGGGCGGCTGCGCCTGCGCGTCGGCTGCCCGGTCGAGGCGTGCGCGGTCACCGTGCGGGCGCTGCTGCGCATCGCCGGCCGCCGCCGCGCGGTCGCGCTGCCCGTGCTCCGGGCCCGGCTGGCCGCCGGCGCGGCCCGCACCCTCTCGCTCGCCCTGCCGCGCGCCGCCCGCCGGGCCGTGACCCGGGCGCTGCGCCGCGGGCGCGCCGTTCGCGCCCGGCTGACGGTGACAGCGGGCGACGCCCCGGGCAACACGACGACGCGCACGCGCGTCGTGCGCGTGCTCTGAGCGCGGTCAGAGCGCCTTCTCGAGCCAGAAGTCGCTGCGCCCGGCGTCGTCGTGGAGCGTCTCGACGACCCGGTAGCCCGCGTCCTGGTAGAGCGCCCGCGCCTCGAGGAGGACCGACGTGGTCAGGATCCGCACGAGCGTGCAGCCGCCGGCCGCGGCGAGCGCCTCGAGCTCGGCGAGCAGGCGCTTCCCGTGGCCGCGCCCACGCGCGGACCCGGTCACGAACATGCGCTTGATCTCGCACCGGCCCTCGCCGAGCGGGCGCAGCCCGCCGCAGCACACGGCCTCGCCGTCCTCGTAGCCGACGAGCCACGCCGTCCCCGGCCCGTCGAACGCAGCCGCCGAGGCGAAGATCGCCTCCGTCGGCTCGAACTGGTCCCCCAGGCGCGCCGCGATCAGGGCCATGTACTCGTCCCACAGCGCGCGCGACGGCGTGTCGGCCGGGGACTCGTGGCGTAGCTCTAGCATCGGCGCAGGGCGAGGATGACGATGTCGTCGGCGAGCTCGGGCGACCAGTCGGCGACCTCCTCGCGGACCCGCTTGACGAGCTCCTCGGGTCCCAGCCGGCGGCCGTGCTCGGCCAGCACCGCGGGCAGTCGCGCCGAGCCGAAGAACTCGCCGTCTCTGCGCGCCTCGGCGAGCCCGTCGGTGGCCGCGAAGAGGACGTCGCCCGGACCGAACGGGATCTCCTCCTCGCTCCAGGAGCCCTCCTCGACCCCGAGCGGCATCCCCGTGGCGGGCAGCGGCTGCTCGCCGCCGTCGGCGCGCAGGACGATCGCGCCGCCGTGCCCGGCGTTCGCCCACCGCAGTCGGCCCTCGCTGATCACGCCCATGAACGCCGACACGAAGCTCGCGCTCGGCAGGCGGTGGCGCAGCAGCGCCGCGGTCTGGTCGAGCACCGCCGCCGGGCTCTCGGAGTCCCACGTGCGCGCCTCGACGAAGAAGCGCACCATCGCGCTGAGCGCGGCGACCTCCAGGCCCTTGCCGCTCACGTCGCCGACGAGGACCGCGGTCGCGCCGCTGCGCAGCGGCCAGGCGCCGAAGACGTCGCCGCCGCCCACCTGCTCGCCCGCCGGCTCGTAGATCAGGCCGAGCTCGAGGTCGGCCAGCGCGGGCGCCGGCCCGACGACGAAGCCGCGCGTCAGCGCGTCGGCGACGCGCCGCTCGCGCTGGAAGTCGAGCGCGTTGGCGATCGCGCCGGCGGCGGCGGGCGCGAAGGCCCGCAGGACCTCCAGCGCGCCCTCGTCGAAGTGGCCGGGGTCGGGCGCGCTGACGTTGAGCACACCGAAGAGGCGCGGGCCGAGGCTGATCGGGACGTGCACGAAGGAGCGGACCTCCTCGTCCTCGACCGCCTCGGGCAGCCAGTGCGGGGCGTCGGCGGCGGCGCTCAGGTAGGACTCGCCGCTTTCGGCCACGCGGCCGATTATGCCCTCGCCGAGCTTGAAGCGCCTGCGCCCGAAGTCCTCGCCGAAGCCCGCCATCGCGACCACGCGAAGCTCCGCGGTGGCGGGCTCGTAGTGGGCGAGCAGGGCCTGCGGCGCCGTCGTCAGGACCTGGGCCTGCTCGACGATCGCGCGGTAGACCTCGTCGGGGTCGAGCGAGCGCCCGACCTCCTGGGAGGCGCGGTGCAGGAGCATCTCCTCGCGCGCGCGGCGGGAGCGCTCGAGCGTCAGGGCCGCGAGGTCGGCGAAGACCTCGACGACGCGCAGGTCCTCGGCGTCGAAGGGCGCCGAGCGCGAGATGGCGAGCACGCCGAGGATCCGCCCCTCAGTCGTCCGCACGGGGCAGGACATGAACGACGACGACGCGTACCAGGCCCACGCGTCGCGCGCGGCCTGCGGATCGAGGCGCTCCTCCAGGCGCGCGCGCAGGCGCTCGGCGCCCGGCCAGTCCTCGATCGAGCGGATCATCAGCGGCGCGCCCTGCTCGATCGCCGCCTCGGTCACGCCCGGGCGCTCGGGGTCGTAGCGGCGCTCGAGGACACTGCCGAGCGCGTTGCGCGAGGCGTCGTCGGCGAACCACGAGGCGATCGCGTGGATCGTGCGCTGCTCCCAGTCGACGACCTGGAACGCGCAGCCCTCGAGGTCGAGCAACTGGCGGACGCGCACGAGGATCTCGTCCAGCGTTCGGCGCAGCCACGCATCAGACGAGACGTCGTCGTCCTTGCCCCTCATCGTCATCCAGCGCGCCTCGAGGTCACCCTAGAGCACGATCGAGGCGCTAGGGTTGGTGGTGGACCGTGCTAGGCGGGGAGGTAGCGGTGCCCTGTCGCTCGCAATCCGCTCTAGCGAGGCCGAATCCCCTCCTGAGGGGTCCCGGCCTGTGGGCCGGCTCCGTCACGTACGGCGTCGATGGCCCGAGGTCCCGCGCGACGTCGGCCCGTGAACCAGGTCAGGTCCGGAAGGAAGCAGCCTTCAAGCGGTCTCCGGCGGGCGCAGCGGGACCTTGGAGGCCGGAGCCGCGCGCGGCGGACACCCCCACAGGACGACCTCGAGGGAGGGTGCACGGTCCACTATCTGCACCGGGTCGCGACGCGCCAGGCGTCGTCGGCCCCGGCCGGCGCGAAGCCGGGCGGCGGCGGGACGATGCGCCGGTCGCGGTCGCGGGGGTCGAGCACGTAGTCGCGCGCGACCGCGGCGTCGGCCGGCGTGATCCACGTGCCGCGCGCGGGACGGCGCTCCTGGGCGCTGACGATCCGCTTGGGCTCGAGGTCGAGCCACAGCGCCAGCAGCGGCACGGGCCGGTGGTTGGGCACGGTGATCGGCGTGCACGACGGGCCGATCGCCGCGCGCGGCTCGCGGATCAGGTCGGCGAGGCTCGCCTGGATCGCGTCCTGGCGCTCGAGCGCGCGGCGCAGCGCGCCGAGGCGATCGACCTGCGCGGGCGTGAAGGCGACGAGCAGCACGAGCGTCGCCAGGCCGAACCACGCCCACGGGCGCCGGCGCGGGTCGCCGCGCCCGAGCTCGGCCCAGCCGAATGCGCCGGCGCCGCAGAAGATGGCCAGGATCGTCGCCGGCAGCAGCAGGTAGCGCCCGAGGATGGGCAGGCCCGCGGCGGCGAGCACGCAGAAGGCCGCCAGCGCGATGACGCCGGCCGCGGCGCCGAGCAGCGCACGCTCGCGCAGGAGGACCAGCGACAGCACGCCGCCCCCGGCGGCGCCGAACAGGACCGGCTCGCGCAGGATCTCGCCGAGCCGGCGCGGGACGGTCAGCGGGACGTCGTCGAGCCCCGTGATGCGCGCCAGCTCGGCCGCCGTGTCGCGCGTGCCGAGCAGCGAGTGCAGCGGGTCGCCGGTGAGCACCAGGTCGCTCAGCGCCCAGAGCACCGGCGCGGCGGCGGCGAGCGCCACGAAGCCGGGGCGGCGCGAGCCCGGCGAGCGCCACAACCAGGCGAGGTAGACCAGCGAGAACAGCCAGGCCTCGGGGCGCAGCAGGCCGGCCACGCCGAGCAGGACGAGCACGGGCGCGCCCGCGCGCGAGCGGCGCGTCTCGACGAGCAGCGCGCCGAGCACGAGCACGAGGTAGGGGATGTCGACATAGGCGCGCGCGCCGAAGTCGAGCACCGGGCGGCGCGTGAGGACGATCGCCGCGGCGAGCACGCCGGCCGCCGGGTTGAACCACTCCGACCCCAGCCGGAAGACGACCCAGCCGAGCGCGCCGAGCGCCACGAACGCGCCGGCCAGGACGACCGCGGCCGCCGCCTCGCCGTGCACCCCGCGATCCGCAGCGGCGCTGAGCGGCGTGAGCACGACGCCGCCGAGCGTGGCGAGCGGGTGGGGCGTGGGCGCGAGCGGGACCTCGAGGTCCGGCAGCGTCGCCCGCCCGATGTCGCGGCCCCAGACGAGCGCGTAGAGCGTGTCGTAGTTGATCAGCCCGCGGCCGGCGATGGCCCACGCCAGGGCGCCGAGCAGCGCGACGACGCCGACGTTGCGGGCGCGGGACACGGCGGCGCAGGCTACGCCACCGCTGCCGCGGGCCGGTCCTGTGCGGCCACTACACTCGGTCGTCCGTGACCGCCGGACCCTCGCTCTACCGTCGCCACCGCCCGCGCACCTTCGCCGACGTGGTGGGCCAGGAGCACGTCGTGCGCACCCTGCGCAACGCCGTCGAGCAGGGCAAGGTCCACCATGCCTACCTGTTCGTCGGCTCGCGCGGGACCGGCAAGACGTCGATGGCCAAGATCCTCGCCGCGTGCCTGAACTGCGAGCGCGGGCCGACCGTCGAGCCGTGCGGCGTCTGCGACTCGTGCGTGGCCATCGCCAACGCCACCTCGCTCGACGTCATCGAGATGGACGCGGCGTCGAACAACTCGGTCGACGACATCCGCGACCTGCGCGAGAGCGTCGCCTACGCGCCGGTCTCCGGGCGCTCGAAGGTCTACATCCTCGACGAGGCGCACATGCTGTCCTCGCAGGCCTGGAACGCGTTCCTCAAGACGCTCGAGGAGCCGCCGCCGCACACGATCTTCGTGCTCGCCACGACCGAGGCGCAGAAGGTGCTGCCGACGGTCGTCGACCGCTGCCACCGCTTCGACTTCGGCCGGCCGACGATCGAGCAGCTCGCCGCCGTCGTGCGGCGCGTCGCCGACCAGGAGAGCATCGAGATCGGCGCCGACGCCGTCGGGCTGCTCGCGCGCCACGCCACCGGATCCTTCCGCGACGCGCTCGGCACGCTCGAGCAGCTCGTGACCTACAGCGGGCCGCAGGTGTCGACCGACGACGTCCTCGCCGTGCTCGGCGTCGCCGACGCCGACCTGCTCTTCGGCGCGCTTGATGCCGTCGGAACGCGCGACGCCCGCACCGCCCTGCTCGCCGCCGCCAGCCTGGCGGCAAGCGGCCGCGACCTGTCCCAGGGCATGCGCGACCTCGAGTCGCACGCGCGCGAGCTGCTCGTCGTGCAGACGCTCGGCGAGATGCCCGCCGAGCTGCGCCTGACGCCCGACCACGACGCGCGCCTCGTCGAGCAGGCCGGCCGCATCGGCCGCGCCGAGATCGTGCGCCTGCTCGACCTCCTCGCCCAGGCGATGGCCGCCGTCAAGGACGGCGCGGACGCGCGCACACGGCTCGAGCTCGCGCTCGTCGAGGCGGCCAGCCCGGAGATCGACCCGTCGGCCAAGGCGCTCATGGCCCGCATCGAGCGCCTCGAGGCTGCGCTGGCCGGCGGCGCTCCGCCCGCCCCGGCCGCGAGCCCCGCCCCGCCGCCGCCGCAGCCCGCCCCCGAGGCGCCGGCCGCGCTCGCGGCGCCGCCCGAGGCCGCACCCGCGCCGACCCGGGCCGCGCCGGAGGCCGCCGCCGCGCCCCAGCCCAATCCTGCGCCCGAGCCCGCCGCCGCGGTCGCCGTGGCCGACCGCCCGGCACCCGCGGGCGAGCTCGACCTCGCCGCGGTGCACGGCCTGTGGCCCGCCGTGCTTCAGGCGGTGCGCGAGGACAACGGGCTGCTCGGCGCCGTACTGTCCGAGGCAAGGCCGGTCGAGCTCCGCCGGCACGAGCTCGTCGTCGCCTTCGACGAGAGCGAGGGCTTCAACCACCGCATGGCCGACCGGCCCGAGCACCGCACGACGATCGAGGCCGCGCTGCGCAGCATGTGCGGCGGCCCGCTGCGGATCTGCTTCGAGCTGCGCACGCTGAGCGCCGACGACGCCGGCGACGAGGGCCCGCAGCCGCCGTCGGAGGACGAGATCGTCGAGCGCTTCGTGTCAGAGTTCGATGCCGAGGAGATCGTTCCCGACCCCGACGACCCGGAGAGAGGGCCATCCTGATGCGACAGCCCCCGAACATGCAGCAGATGATGCGCCAGGTCCAGAAGATGCAGCAGGACATGGCCGCGGCGCAGGAGCAGCTCAAGCACGAGGAGGTCGAGGCCTCCGCGGGCGGCGGGATGGTCAAGGTCAAGGTCTCCGGCGACCTCGTCGTGAAGTCGGTCGTCATCGCGCCCGAGGCGATCGACCCCGACGATCCCGAGCTGCTGCAGGACATGGTCCTGGCGGCGGTCAACGAGGCGCTGCGCGCGGCCCAGGAGCTGCAGCAGTCCAAGCTCGGCGGGCTGACCGGCGGCATGGACCTCGGCTCGCTCGGGCTGCCCGGGTTCTGACCCTGCGCACTTGTACGCGCCGCCCGTCCAACGCCTGATCACCGAGCTCGGCAAGCTCCCCGGGATCGGTCAGCGCACGGCGCAGCGGCTCGCCTTCCACATCCTGCGCACCGACGTCGAGGACGCCACCGCGCTCGCCGACGCGATCCGCGAGGTCAAGGAGCGCATCGGGCTCTGCCAGGTGTGCTTCAACCTGGCCGACGAGGAGCGCTGCCGGATCTGCCAGGACGAGCGCCGCGACGCGGCGGTCATCTGCGTCGTCGAGGAGCCCGGTGACGTGATCCCGATCGAGCGGACGCACGAGTACCGCGGGCGCTACCACGTGCTCGGCGGGGCGCTGTCGCCGATCGACGGGATCGATCCCGAGGACCTGAAGATCGCCGAGCTGCTCGCGCGCGTCGACGAGGGCGGCGTCACCGAGGTCGTGCTGGCCACGAACCCGACGACGACCGGGGAGGCGACCGCGCTGCACATCGCGGCCGCCGTGCACCAGCGCGCCCCCGAGGCGACGGTCACCCGCCTGGCCTCGGGGCTGCCCGTGGGCGCCGACCTCGAGTACGCCGACGAGGTCACCCTCGGCAAGGCGCTCGTGGGCCGGCGCTCGATCTAGCGGTCCGCTCAGGCCTCGATCTCCGGGTCGCGGTCGCGGCCGGAGACGGAGTCCTTGAACTCGCGCAGGCCCTTGCCCAGCGAGCGGCCCGCGTCGGGCAGCTTCTTGGGGCCGAGGACGATCAGCGCGATGGCCAGGACGATGATGAGCTCCATCGGTCCGATGCTGGGCATGGTGAACTCGCTCTCTCTCGCTAGGACCGGATGAAGGGCTTGACGGCGGTGAGGACCTTGTCCTTGTCCAGCGCCACGTCGAAGGCCCGCGGGGCGGGGGACTGGCCGCGCATGAGGCGGATGAGCGCCGCGTGGCGCGCCTCGATCTGGACGATGCTGCCGGCGGCGGCGAGGATCTTGCCGTCGCTGATCAGCGGCCCGGCGCCGTTGTAGGCGCTCACGCCGAGGTCCTCGACCGACTGCGCGATCTTCAGGAACTTGCGGCGGCTCGTGAAGACGTCGCCGAAGCCGACCGTCGGCGCCTGGCCGGGCGTGCCGCCCAGGTCCTTGATCGTCGCGGTCAGCGCGTCGACGTGCGCCTGTTCGTTGTCGTGCAGCTCGCGCACGAGCGCGCGGACGTCGGAGCCGAGGTTGCGGCCCTTGTTCATCGCCTTCGCGTAGAACGCCGTCTCGAGCTGCTCGAGCGTGAGCGCGAAGTTGAGGATCTCGACGTCGCCGCCGCCCGACTGCGCGAGGGCGCGGCCGATGAACGGGCTGAGCGCCGATCCGCCGACGACGGCTCCGGCGGCCAGCGCGCTGCGCGCCAGGAAGGCGCTGCGGGTCGTGCCCTCGATCTCGACGGCCGCCAGCTCGGGGGCGGCCAGGTGCGTGTTCGCCATGGTGTTGTTCTCCTGTCGCTGGTGGTGGCCGGTCACGATGCGAGGAACGGCTTGACCTTCTTGAGGACCTGCGCCATCGACATCGGCGCCGCGAAAGCGCCGCTGGGCAGCGAGCCCTCGAGCTGGTTCGCGCCGCGGAAGCCGCGGCCGACGAGCTCGTTCAGCGCGGCCGCGTGACGGGCCTCGACGGTGTGGATCGCCAGCGCGGCGGCGAGGATCTCCTTGCTCTGGATGCGGCCCGCCTGCCCGAGGTAGGCGGCGGCGCCGAGGTTCTCGACGGTCGCCGCGGTGCGCAGGATCGTCGTCGCGCCGGCGTCGAGCACCTTCCCGAACGCCGTCATGGGCTTCTTCGCCGGCGTCCCGCCGAGCTTCTTGACGGTCGCGGTCAGGGCCTCGACGTGATCGCGCTCGTGCTCGCCGATCGCCTTGGCGAGGTCGGCGATCTTGCGGTCGCGGATCGCGCCGCTGTCGATGACCTGCGCGTAGAAGTCGGCCTCGATGTACTCGAGCGTCAGCGCGTAGTTGACGATCGCCAGATCGCCGCCGCCGCTCTGCTTGGGCGCCGCGGCCATCGCGGCGGGAGCGGCCGCGCCGGAGCCTTCGTCGCCGCACGCGGCGAGCACGGCGGCGAGCGCGCCGGCGGCGCCGGCGCCGCCCATGCGCAGGAACGACCGGCGCGAGCCGGGATCGTCGCGCAGCTCGCGCAGGGCAGGCTGCTCCGTCTCGGTGCTGGGCACGTTGCGTCCTCCTGGGTGAGGGATCGGATTCGCGAGAGCCCGCAGCGGTGCGACGCGGAGTTTCGGGAGGCGTCGCGGGTGGGGTCTCGACGGGGTACTGCGCAGCACCCCGCCATGCGGATCACTCGCGCGCCCGGCATATGCTCGGCCTGTCATGGACGCGCTCGTCAAGCGCTCGGCGACATGGATGGCGCGCGCGATCCGTGAGCGCGAAGTGAGTGCGGTCGAACTGGTCGAGGCCCACGCCGCGCGGATCGCCGAGCGCCACGGCGAGATCAACGCGATCGTCCTGCCGCGGATCGAGGAGGCGCGCGCCGAGGCGGCGAGGGCCGACGCGGCGCTGGCGCGCGGCGAGGACGCCGGGCCGCTGCACGGCGTGCCCTTCACCGTGAAGGAGGTCGTGCCGGTCGCGGGGATGGCGTCGCGCAACGGCTCGCTGCTCGTCGAGCCGCGCGTCGCCGATGCCGACGCGGTCGTGGTCCGCCGCCTGCGCGCCGCGGGAGCGATCCTGCTCGGCAAGACGAACGTGTCCGAGTTCTGCTGCTTCTGGGACTCGGTCAACCGCGTCTACGGCACGACCCGCAACCCGCACGACCCGGGGCGGACGGCGGGCGGCTCGTCCGGGGGCGAGGCGGCCGCCCTGGCCGCGGCGATGAGCCCGCTGGGGATCGGCAGCGACCTCGGCGGCTCGATCCGCACGCCGGCGCACTGGACCGGCGTCTTCGGCCTGCGCTGCGGGCGCGACGCGATCCCGCGGATCGCGCACGATCCGCTCCTGCCGACCGCGGGCGTGCAGATGTTCGGCGGCGTCGGCCCGATGGCGCGCCACGCCGCCGACCTCGACCTCGCGCTCGGGATCATCGGCGAGCGCCGCGCCCCGCCCGCGGACGTCGCGCGCGTCGCCGTCTTCGAGGACGACGGCCTGCAGCCCGTCAGCCGCGCGTGCCGGGAGGCGGTCCGGCGGGCCGCCGGCGCGCTGACCGCGGCCGGCATCGAGGTCGTCGAGGAGCGCGCGCCGCGTGCCGCCGAGCTGCGCCGGGCCTACGACACGATCCTCAACCACGAGCTCGGGGCGGCGCTCGTGCCCGTCGTGACCGGCCGCGTCGACGAGCTGACGCCATACATGGCCGAGTTGGTGCGCCAGGGCGCGGGCATGAAGCCGTCGCTCGACGCCTACCTGGCCGCGTTCGCGACCGTCGCCGCCGTCGACGAGGCGGCATCGGCGTACTTCGAGCGCACGCCGGTCGCGCTGTGCCCGCCCGCGCCCGACGTCGCGCCGCCCGTCGGCGAGTTCGTCTTCCCGCCGATCGACGGCGAGCAGCCGCGCCCGGGCGGCAGGCTCACGCTCTGCACCTACGCCAACGCGCTCGGCCTGCCCGCCGTCGCGGTGCCCGTCATGCGGACGGAGGGCGGCCTCCCGGTCGGCGTCCAGCTCATGGCCCGCCGCGGCGAGGAGCGCACCCTGATCGCACTCGCCGAACGCCTCGAGGAGGCGCTCGGCGGCTGGCTGGACCCCGACGCCGGGTGACGGATCGCGGTCCCCGGCCCGGCCCCTATGCTCCAACCCGGATGAGCACGGTGGTGATGAAGTTCGGCGGCACGTCCGTGGCCGACGCCGAGCGCCTCAAGCGCGCCGCGCGGCGGATCGTGGCCAAGCGAGAGACCGGCCACCGCGTGGTGGCCGTCCTGAGCGCGCGCGGCAAGGAGACCGACCGGCTGATCTCCGACGCCTTCGAGGTCTCGCCCGAGCCCGACCCGCGCGAGATGGACATGCTGCTCTCGACGGGCGAGCGCGTCTCGTGCGCGCTGTGCGCGATGGCCATCAACGATCTCGGCCACCGCGCGATCTCGCTGACCGGCTCGCAGGCGGGCATCGTCACCGACACCTCGCACACCAAGGCGCGGATCCTCGACGTGCGCGCCGACCGCATCTTCCGCGCGCTGGACGAGGAGTCGATCGTCCTCGTGGCCGGCTTCCAGGGCGTGTCGACGGCCAAGGACGTGACCACGCTCGGTCGCGGCGGCTCGGACACGACCGCCGTCGCGCTCGCCGCCGCCGTCGGCGCGGAGGTCTGCGAGATCTACACCGACGTGCCCGGCGTGTTCAGCGCCGACCCGCGGATCGTCCCGCAGGCGCGCAAGCTGCCCATCGTGTCCTTCGACGAGATGCTCGAGATGGCGGCGTCGGGTGCCGGCGTCCTGCAGTTGCGCAGCGTCGAGTACGCCCGCAACCACGGCGTGCGCATCCACTGCCGGTCGAGCTTCGAGGAGGCGCCGGGTACTGTTGTCGTTCCCGAAGAGGACACCGTGGAACAGCCGCTGATCACCGCCGTCACCCATTCGCTCGGCGAGGCCCGCGTCACGCTCCTGGGCCTGCCGGACTCGCCCGGCATCGCCGGCCGCGTCACGACCGCGCTGGCCGACGCGAACGTGAACATCGACATGATCGTCCAGAACGAGCCCGAGTCCGAGGGCGCGCGGGCCGACATGTCGTTCACCGTCCCGCGCGACGACGTCCCCGCGGCCCGCCGCGCGCTCGAGTCGCTGAGCGCCGAGCTCGGCATCCAGATCGCGACGGGCGAGATGGGCAAGGTCTCGATCGTCGGCGCCGGCATGAAGACGCACCCCGGCGTCGCCGCGAAGGTGTTCACGACGCTCGGGGATCACGGCATCAACATCGAGATGATCTCGACCTCGCCGATCCGCATCTCGTGCGTCGTCCCGGGCGACCGCGTGCCCGACGCGGTCAAGGCCCTGCACAGCGCGTTCGAGCTGTCTGGTGAGGGAACGATCCGCCCCGAGCAGCCGTTCGGCGAGTTCGCGGCGTGAGTGGTCGCACCTAGGAGGCTGATCCCTGTGAGCACGTCCGACGGCTACCGCGTCGCCGTGGTCGGCGCCACCGGCCAGGTGGGGACCGTGATGCTCGGCCTGCTGCGCGAGCGCGGCTTCCCGGTCCGCGAGATCGTCCCGTTCGCCTCCGAGCGCTCCGCCGGCCGCGAGCTCGAGGGCGGGCTCGTCGTCCAGCCGCTGACCGACGAGACGATCCAGGGCTTCGACCTCGCCATCTTCTCGGCCGGGGGATCGACCTCCGGCGAGTGGGCGCCCCGCTTCGTCGAGGCCGGCGCCGTCGTCGTCGACAACTCCTCGAAGTGGCGCATGAACGACGACGTGCCGCTCGTCGTCGCCGAGGTCAACCCGGAGGCGCTCGACGGCCACCGCGGGATCATCGCCAACCCGAACTGCTCGACCATGCAGATGGTCGTCGCGCTCAAGCCGCTCCAGGAGGCGGCGGGCATCGAGCGGCTCGTGATCTCGACCTACCAGGCCGTGTCGGGCACCGGCAAGAAGGCGGTCGACGAGCTGCTCGCCCAGTCGCGCGCCATCCTCGCCGGCGACGCCCCGCCCGATCCGCGCTCCTACGCGCACCAGATCGCCTTCAACGCGCTGCCCCACGCGGGCAACTTCGCGGCCGGCGACGACCACACCGACGAGGAGCGCAAGCTCATCAACGAGACGCGCAAGATCCTCGGCGACCCGTCGATCCGCGTCAGCGCGACGTGCGTTCGCGTGCCGGTGGTCAACGGCCACTCCGAGTCGGTCAACGTCGAGACGCGCGCGCCGCTCAGCCCCGAGGAGGCGCGCGACGTGCTGCGCGACGCGCCCGGGGTGACCGTGCTCGACGACCCCGGCGCCGCGAGCTACCCGCTGGCCATCGAGGCCTCCGGGCGCGACGACGTGTTCGTCGGGCGCATCCGCCGCGATCCCGGCCACGAGCAGGCGCTCGACCTGTGGATCGTCTCCGACAACCTGCGCAAGGGCGCTGCGACGAACGCCGTCCAGCTCGCCGAGGCGCTCCACGAACGCGGGCTCATCGGCGCCCGCGTCGCCTAGACCGAGGAGACACCGAAGATGAGGCTCAGCGCCCGCAACCAGCTCAAGGGCACGGTGACCGCCGTCAACGAGGGCGCGTCGATCGCCAACGTCGAGGTCGACGTCGCCGGCCAGCGGATCGTCGCGTCGATCACCGTCGAGGCCGCGCGCGAGCTCGGCCTCGCCGCGGGCGCCGAGGTCACGGCCATCATCAAGGCCTCCGACGTCATCCTCGCCGCCGACTGAGGCGACGGCTGATCAGTGACGGTGGTCGTGGCCGCGCACGGTGCGCCACGACTGCCAGGTGATGCGCAGGATCACGAGCGTGATGCCGAGCCCGATGAGCGGGTCGGCGACGGGCACGCCGGCCGCGACGGCGGCGGCCGAGGCGACGACGGCCAGGCTCACGTAGGCGTCGGCGCGCGCGTGGTCGCCGTCGGCGATCAGCGCCGGGCTGTCCAGGCGGCGGCCGGCGCGCGTCCGGATCGCCGCGGCGATGGTGTTGCCGGCCCAGCCGACCGCCCCGGCCGCGGCGAGCGCGAGCAGCGCGTCGGGCTCGTGCGGGTTCAGCAGGCGGTCGACCGCCTCGTAGCCGGCGACGCACGCCGAGACGAAGATCGCGGCGACGACGAACAGGCCCGCCGCACGCTCGGCGCGCTCGGAGCGCAGCAGGAAGGCGACGCCGAGCGGGATCGCGGTGGCCGCGTCGCCGGCGTTGTGGATCAGGTCGGCCAGCAGCGCGACCGAGCCGCCGGCCAGGAAGACGACGGCCTGCGCGCCCGCGGTGAGCGTGAGCACGACGAGCGACAGCGCGACGGCGCGAAGCCCCTCGCGCGAGCGCCGGATCGACGGGTCGACGAGCCCGTGCCTGTGGCCGTGCCCATCGGCGGCGGGACGGTGGGCGAGCTCGGCCATCGGCGTGCTCTTCACGCGCCGAACGACCACTCGACGAACGCGTGCACCGGCACGAGCCGCGCCCCGGCTCGCTCGTAGGTGCGCCGCGCCGCGACGTTGTCGGCCTCCGTCCCCGTCCACATCCCGTAGCAGCCTCGCTCGCGGGCGAGCGCGGCGAGCTCCTCGACGAGCCGGCGCCCGATCCCGCGCCGCCGCGCGCCCTCGTCGACGCTGAGCTCGTAGAGGAACATCTCCGTGCCCTTGTCCGGGTGGGTCGTCTCGACGCCGGAGACGAAGCCGACCGCCCGGCCGTCGCCGCCCGTCGCGAGGACCATGTGGTGCGTGGACTCGGCCAGGAAGCGCCGCGTCACGTCGGGGCGCGGCGTCTCGTCGAACAGGTGGCCGGCCGCGAGCACGGTCGCCTCGTCGCCCGGGTCCAGGCGGCGCAGCTCGATGTCCATGCGAGCGAACGCTAGCGAGCGGCGCGCGCGCGCGCCGCGCGGGGTGCGGGTGGCGTCGCGCCGCTCCCCGATCGGGGGAGGGCGACCGGCCCTACTCCACGCCGGCGACGACCGACGTCGACCAGTCGATGACCGTCGCCGGCTTGACCACGTGGCGCTGCATGCCCAGCTCCTTGGGCTCGAGCCCGAGGGCCAGCCCGACGAGCTGGGGCAGGTGCAGGACCGGCATGTTCAGCTCGCGGCCGACGATGCGCTCGGCCAGCGGCTGCTGCAGGTCGAGGTTGAGGTGGCACAGCGGGCACGGCGTGACCAGGCAGTCCGCGGCGGCGTCGACGGCGTCGCCGAGGTGGCGGCCGGCCTGCCTGAGCGAGACTTCCTTGTTCATCGTGATGATCGGGAAGCCGCAGCACTTGTGCTGGCCGGCGTACTCGATCACCGTGCCGCCGAGCGCCTCGATGACGAGCTGCAGGTAGGTGTCGCGCGGCAGCTCGCGGTCGATCCCGAGACGGTCGGCGGGGCGGATGATGTAGCAGCCGTAGAAGGGGCCGACCTTGAGGTCGGTGAGTGGCCGCCTGACCCGGGAGCGCAGCTCGTCGAGGCCCATGTCCTCGACCAGCAGCCACAGCAGGTTCTTGTTCGTCAGGCCCGTCTCGTAGGCCAGGCCCTCGTCGGCGAGGTGCTCGTTGACGTGCGCGCGGTAGTCGGCGTTGGCGTCGAGCCGCTCCTGGCACTCGGTCTGCGCGCCCTGGCACGTCGAGCAGATGTTCATCATCAGCTCGGCGCCGTCGACCTGCTGGGCGAGCGCGAAGGTCCGCGCGTTGAGCGAGTCGGCGAGCTCCTGGTTGTGCTCGGCGATGACCCCGGCGCCGCAGCACGCGGCGCGATCGAGCTCGACGAGCTCGAGGTCGAGCAGCGGGGCGATCTTGGCCATCGAGCCGTGCAGCTCGGGGGTGAAGCCGCGGCTCACGCAGCCGGGCCAGTAGGCGACCTTCATCGGGCGGGGGACTCCTCGGGGCTCTGTCCGGGCTGTCCGCTCTCGGCGCCGGCCTGACCGCCGTCGCCGGTGCCGGCCGAGGCGGCCGCCGGGCCGGTCGTGGCCCCGGTGTCGTCCTCGTCGTAACCCGAGATGTACAGGTTCAGCTCGACGCGCTCCTCGTGGCCCTCGACGCGCTCGTAGACGCGGCGCACGGCTCGGAGGTCCTGCTTGGGGAGCTTGTGCGGCTTGAGCGCGCCGGCCGGCGTCACCTTGCGGCGGACGAGCGCCTTGGTGATCACGGGCAGCGAGTCGACGAGCTCCAGGGCGGCCCTCGGCGCGAACTTGCCGAACCAGGAGTTCCCGCCGTACGAGCGCGGCAGCAGCTCGGCCTCCCACAGCAGGCCGTTGTCGCGCACGAGGCTCGTGAACGCGGCCTCGTGGCGCTCGCCGTTGTTGCGGTCGACGATCCCGTAGTCGTTGCCGGCGCGGCGGCGCAGGCGCATGATCTGGCTCATCGGCGCGACGCCCTTGGGACACGCGTCGATGCACTTGAAGCAGTGCGTGCAGTCGTACATGCCGTGGGGATCCTCGGCCAGGTCGCGCAGGCGCTGCCCGGGCTGCGCGTCGCGCGGATCGCCGACGAAGCGGTAGGCCTTGGCCAGCGCGGCGGGGCCGACGAACAGGGGGTCGACCTCCATCGACAGGCAGTCCGAGACGCAGGCGCCGCACTGGATGCAGGCCATCGACTGCGTCACGTCGACCATGTTCTCGTGCGGGACGATGTACTCCCGCTCGGGGATCGGCTCGCGGTTGATGAGCCACGGCGTGACGCGCTGGATCTTCTTCCAGTGGACCGCGTCCATGTCGACGATCAGGTCCTTGATCACGGGCATGTTGCCCATCGGCTCGACCTCGATGACTCCGTCGCGCGAGCCGTCGCGCGCGAGGTCGAGGTGGGTGTGGCAGGCCAGCCCGGGCTGGCCGTTGATGCGTACGCCGCACGAGCCGCAGATCGCCGCTCTGCACGAGCAGCGGATCCCGATCGAGCCGTCGAAGCGGGCCTTGGCCTGGAGGATCCCCTCGAGCACCGAGCGGTGGGGCTCGAGATCGACCGTGTGCTCCTCCCAGTACGGCGCGTCACCCGACTCCGGGTCGTAGCGCCGCAGCCTCAGCGTGAAGTCCGCCATGCTCGCTAGTACTTCCTTTCCTCGGGCTGCCAGCGCGTGATCGTGACCGGCGAGTACGTCACCTGGGGCGTGTCGTCCCCGTTGCTCGACAGGTCGATGTGCTTGAGCCACTCATCGTCGTTGCGCTCGGGGTAGTCGGTGCGGAACTGCGCTCCGCGCGACTCCTTGCGCTCGATCGCGGCGACCACGGTGGCCTCCGCGCAGTCGAGCATGTACCCGAGCTCGATGGCGCCCAGCACGTCCTGGTTGAAGACCGTCCCGCGGTCGTCGATGTACGCGCTGCGCGCCTCCTCCTTGAGGCGCTGGACGATCTCGAGGGCCTGGCGCAGCCCCGCCTCGTCCCGGAACACGGCGACATGGCGGTTCATGGCCACGCCGAGCTCCTCCTTGATCTCCGACACCCGCCGGCCGGTGCGCTCGCGGCCGATCAGGTCGGCGATCATCTTGGCGTCGCGGTGCAGCTGGCCGTCGTCGCCCGTGGGCGTCGGCATCGCGCGGCCGCGCTCCGCCGCGTGCTGGCCGGCCCGGCGGCCGAAGATCAGCGTGTCGAGCAGCGAGTTCGCGCCCAGCCGGTTGCCGCCGTGGACGGACACGCAGGCGACCTCGCCCGCCGCGTAGAGGCCGGGGATCGACGTCTGGCCGTCGATGTCGGTCTTGACCCCGCCCATGATGTAGTGCTGGCCGGGGCGGATCAGGATCGGCTCGCGCGTGATGTCGACGCCCGCGAAGTCCTTGCCGATGTTCACGATCTCGCGCAGCGCCTCGAGCGTGCGCCGGCGCGGCACGACGGTGATGTCGAGCGAGATCCCGGCACCGTCCGGGCCCACGCCGCGGCCCTCGTTGATCTCCGTCTGCTCGGCGCGCGAGACGACGTCGCGCGACGCGAGCTCCATCTTGTTCGGCGCGTACTTCTCCATGAAGCGCTCGCCGTCGGCGTTGAGCAGGTGTGCGCCCTCGCCGCGGGCGCCCTCCGTGATCAGGAAGCCGTTCTCGATCAGCGTCGTCGGGTGGTACTGGATCATCTCCATGTCCATCAGCGGCGCGCCGACCCGGTAGGCCTGCGCGATGCCGTCACCGGTGCAGATGAGCGCGTTCGTCGTCGGCTTGAAGCACTGCCCGGCGCCGCCGGAGGCGAGGATCACGTTCTTGGCGTGGAACGTCTGCATCGTGCCGGTGCGGATGTCGCGCGCCACGACGCCCGTGCACGTCCCCTCGTCGTCGAGCACGAGCGAGGTGGTGAACCACTCCTCGTAGCGGTCGACGGTGTCGGAGTACTTCAGGAGCTGCTCGTAGAGGACGTGGAGGATCGCCTGGCCGGTGATGTCGGCGACGTAGTAGGTGCGCGCGGCGGAGGCACCGCCGAACGCGCGCGTGCCGAGCTCGCCCTTCTCGTTGCGGTGGAAGGTGACGCCGATGTGCTCGAGGTGCAGGAGCTCCTTCGGCGCCTCGCGGCACATGATCTCGATCGCGTCCTGGTCGCCCAGGTAGTCCGAGCCCTTGACCGTGTCGAAGGCGTGGGACTCCCACGTGTCCTCGGGGTTGAGCGCCGCGTTGATGCCGCCGGCCGCGGCCACCGAGTGCGAGCGCACGGGGTGGACCTTGCTCATGATCGCCACCGTCGCCCCCTCGTCGGCGGCCGCCAGGGCGGCGCGCTGGCCGGCGAGGCCGGCGCCGATGATCAGGACGTCGTGTACTGGCATGGCCCGCGGGACTTTATAGGTCGACCCCGGTCACCCGGGGTCACGCCAGGCGGCCCGGAGCAGCCGCGGCGAGCGCCCGTCGGACCTGGTCGAGCGTCACCACGCCACACAGCCGGCGGTCGCCGTCGACGACGATCAGGTGCCCGTCGCGGCGCAGCGGCTCGGATCCGAGGAGCTGCTCGATCGGCGTGTCCCGCTCGACCGAGGTCTCCTCGCCGGACTCCCGGCCGATGAGGTCCTGGACGCTGAGCGGCTCGCCCGCGGACACCGCGCCGTCGACCGACTCCTCGTTGACGATGCCGAGGAATCGCCCGAAGCCGTCGACGACCGGGAACCACGACCAGCGGTAGCGCAGGAAGAACTGGTCCTGGGCGTCGCGGACGCTGGTCTCGCCGGGCATCGTCACCGGCTGGGTGTCCATGACGTCGGCCACGGTCACGCCCTCCAGGCGCTCGGAGAAGCGGCTCGAGGCCACCGCCCCGCGCGCCGCCTGTCCCAGGAACCAGCCGAGCACGGCGAACCACAGGCCGCTGACCGGGTCGCTGGAGAAGAGCAGGAAGACGCCGAAGCCGATCAGCACGTAGGCGAAGGCCTGGCCGAGGCGCGCCGAGAAGCGCGTGGCGCGGTTGCGGTCTCCGGTCAGCTTCCAGGCCACCGCGCGCGCGATGCGCCCGCCGTCGAGCGGGAAGGCGGGGACCATGTTGAAGACGAACAGGAAGGCGTTGATGACGGCCAGCCAGCCGACGAGGGCCATCGCCGGGGTGGTCTCGTTCGCGGTCAGCGTCGCGGAGTCGACGAAGTCGCCGGCGCGCGCGGCGAGCAGCGCGGCGCCGTAGGAGAGGCCGACGATGATCAGGGTGACGGCCGGGCCGGCGGCGGCGACGCGGAACTCCTCGCCCGGCGAGGACGTGTCGCGCGTCATCTTGGCCAGGCCGCCGAAGAACCACAGGTCGATGCCGGAGATGCCGATGCCGTTGCGGCGCGCCACGACCGCGTGGCCGAGCTCGTGCAGGACGAGCGAGACGAAGAACAGCAGCGTCCCGGCCACGGCGACGATGTACGCGGTCGTGTCGGAGTGGCCCACGAGCACGTCGCGGAAGTAGCCCGACAGCCCGAAGATCATGATGAACAGGACGACGAACCAGCTCGGGCTCGCGCCGATGCGGATCCCGAAGATCCTCGCGAGCTGGATCGAACCCGTGCCCATCCGGCACATGGTGGCAGGCGGACCGTCGCCCCGCGCGGGACAGGCGCTGCTCTAGCCTGCGCGACCCAATCACGGGAGAGAACCAATGGCCAAGATCAAGGTGCAGACCCCCATCGTCGAGCTCGACGGCGACGAGATGACCCGCATCATCTGGGCGTTCATCAAGGACAAGCTGATCCTTCCCTACCTCGACGTCGAGCTCGAGTACTACGACCTCGGCATCGAGAGTCGCGACGCCACCGAGGACCAGGTGACCGTCGATGCCGCCAACGCGATCAAGCGACACGGCGTCGGTGTGAAGTGCGCGACGATCACCCCCGACGAGGGGCGCGTGGAGGAGTTCGGCCTGAAGGAGATGTACCGCTCGCCGAACGGCACGATCCGCAACATCCTCGGCGGCGTCATCTTCCGCGAGCCGATCGTCATCTCCAACATCCCGCGGCTCGTGCCGGGCTGGACGAAGCCGATCATCATCGGCCGCCACGCCTTCGGCGACCAGTACCGCGCCACCGACCTCGTCGTGCCGGGGGAGGGGACGCTCACCCTGAACTTCACCCCCAAGAACGGCGGCGACCCCGTCGAGCTGCAGGTGTACGACTTCCCCGACGCCGGGGTGGCGATGGCCATGTACAACCTCGACGGGTCGATCCGCGACTTCGCGCGCGCGTCGTTCCGGTACGGGCTGGACCGCGGCCTGCCGGTCTACCTGTCGACCAAGAACACGATCATGAAGCGCTATGACGGGCGCTTCAAGGACCTGTTCCAGGAGATCTTCGACGCCGAGTTCAAGGCCGACTACGACTCGGCCGGCCTCACCTACGAGCACCGCCTGATCGACGACATGGTGGCCGCCGCCCTCAAGTGGGAGGGCGGGTACGTGTGGGCGTGCAAGAACTACGACGGCGACGTGCAGTCCGACACCGTGGCCCAGGGCTTCGGGTCGCTCGGGCTGATGACGAGCGTGCTCATGACCGCCGACGGCCAGACCGTCGAGGCCGAGGCCGCCCACGGCACGGTGACACGGCATTTCCGTCAGCACCAGCAGGGCAAGCCGACCTCCACCAACCCGATCGCGTCGATCTTCGCGTGGACGCGCGCACTCACACATCGTGGGCGGATGGACGGCACCCCCGACGTGTCGGCGTTCGCCGAGACGCTCGAGCGCGTGTGCGTGGAGACGGTGGAGAGCGGCCAGATGACCAAGGACCTCGCGCTGCTCGTCGGCGACGACCAGGAGTTCCTCACCACCCAGGACTTCCTCGACGCCATCGACTCGCGCCTGCAGCGTGAGATGGCGCCGGCCTGAGAACGACACACCGACACTGGAGGACGTGATGAATGGGAGCCCCGTGAAGGTCGCCGTCACCGGCGCCGCCGGCCAGATCGGCTACGCCCTGCTGTTCCGCGTGGCCAGCGGCCAGCTGCTCGGGCCCGACGTGCCCGTGCGGCTCAGTCTGCTCGAGATCCCCGACGCCGTGAAGGCGGCCGAGGGCACCGCGATGGAGCTCGACGACGGCGCCTTTCCGCTCCTGGCCGGCGTCGACATCTCCGACGACCCGAACGCCGCCTTCGACGGCGCGAACGTCGCGCTGCTCGTCGGCGCCCGGCCGCGCTCGAAGGGCATGGAGCGCGCCGACCTGCTCGAGGCCAACGGCGGCATCTTCAAGCCCCAGGGCGAGGCGCTCAACCGCCACGCCGCCGACGACCTGCGCGTGCTGGTGGTCGGCAACCCGGCGAACACGAACTGCCTGATCGCGATGAGCAACGCGCCTGACGTCCCGCGCGAGCGCTTCACCGCGATGACGAGGTTGGACCACAACCGCGCCGTGGCCCAGCTCGCGAAGCGGGCGGGTGTGAGTGTGAGCGAGATCTCCAACATGACAATTTGGGGGAATCACTCCACCACTCAGTTCCCTGACCTATTTCACGCGAAGGTGAACGGCCGCAACGCCGCCGAGGTGGTGGACGATGAGCGGTGGTACGCCGAGGACTACATCCCGACGGTGGCCAAGCGCGGCGCGGCGATCATCGAGGCGCGCGGCGCATCCAGCGCGGCCTCGGCCGCCAACGCCGCCATCGACCACGTGTACGACTGGGTGACGGGAACCCCGGAGGGTGACTGGGTGTCGATGGCGATCCCCTCCGACGGGTCCTACGGCGTCGACGAGGGGCTTATCTCGAGCTTCCCCGTCACCGTCTCGGGCGGGTCGTACTCCATCGTCCAGGGGCTCGACATCAACGACTTCGCGCGCGAGCGGATCGACGCGACGGTCGCCGAGCTGGGCGAGGAGCGCGACGCGGTGCGCGAGCTCGGCCTGATCTGAGCCCGCGCGCCGGGGGCCGCGGCTACGCCGCCTCGAGCGGATGCCAGCCGCGGCCCTCCTTGCGGACCAGGCCGTCGTTCTGCAGGCCGGGCAGGACCCGGTACAGGTAGTTCTGCTGGATGCCCATCGCCTCGGCCATCTCGGGGATCGAGATGCCGGGACGATCGCGCACGAGCTCGAGCGCCTGCTTGGAGCGCGTGCCGCTGCCGCGCGGGCGCCCGCGCCGGCCGCTCCCCGTCCCGCCGCCGCCCGAGGAGCCCGAGCCGCCGGACCCGCCCGACCGCCGCGACGACGACGCGCGCGCGCGTCGCGGTGCAGGCGTGCCGTTGGGGCGGTCCGAGACGCCCTCCAGCGCGGCGGCTGCTGCCTCCAGGCGCTCGTACTCCTCGACGAGGGGTCGCAGCTCTTTCATGCGCGACTGGATCTCACGCTTCTTCTCTTCCAGGAAGTCGGCCATGGATGAACCCTACAGCCCACGGGTTAACAGACAATGAACGTAGGGCGAGGTCCGGACCTCTGACAGTGAAATTGCGCTACGCGGCTCGCTCGGCGAGCGCCTTCAGGCGCTGCAGCGAGGTGTCGGCCTCGCGCCGCGGCAGCCCTCCCACGATGGCCCGGCTGGCCATCGCGCCGAGCGGACCGAGTGGGGCGCGGAAGTCGTTGCGGTACTCGAAGCGGGTGCCGCCCTCGTATGCGGTGAGGTTGTACTCCGTCTCGGCGTGCGAGCGCGCGGGGCCGCGGCCGTGCCACTCGGCATGGTGAGGCGCCTCACAGCTGACGAGCTCCCAGTGGACCTTGAAGTTCACCCCGCGCAGGTGCAGCGTCTGCTCCATCTCATACCCGCGCCGCGGGCGCCCGTCGGAGTGATCGTGCAGGCGGCGGTGGATGGTCACCCAGTCCTCGAGCCGCTTGGGGTCCATGGCCAGCGCCCACACCGCCTCGGGCGGTGCGGCGATGTCGATGCTGGAACGGACCTCGCTCACGGCGCCATGACGGTAGTGGGCGGCGCCGTCATCGCGCCGCCAGGTCCTCGTCCTGCTCCCAGTCGCGCAGCGCTCGCTCGACCGCGGCGTCGAAGGAGTGCGGGCGCACGCCGAGCAATTCGAGCGCGCGCTCGTCGCGCGGCAGCAGGTCGGTCCCGAGGCTGCCCATGAGCGGCGCGACGAGGGCCGGGTCCTCGCCGGCGATGGCCGCCGCGACGCGGCTGGCCACCGGGGTCAGGCGCAGCGGCAGGTCCAGCCGCGGGCGCCCGAGCAGCAGCGCGTCGCGGATGCGCTCGATCATCTCGCCGTACGTCATGAGGTCGGGGCCGGCGATATCCAGCGACAGCGCGCCCTCGATCGCCTGTGACACGCCCGCCGACAGCAGGCACGCCGTGACGTCGCGTGCGTCGATCGGGCGCGTGCGGTTGTCGCGCCAGTCGGGCAGCGGCATGAACGGCATCCGCTCGACGAGGCGCACGAGGAAGCGGAACGAGCGCGATCGCGCGCCGATGACGATCGACGCGCGCAGCGCGACGGCCTCCGGCGTCGCGTCGAGCAGCGTCCGCTCGACCTCGAGGCGGCTGGCGAGGTGCGGCGACGGCGCGATCCCCTCGGGCACGAGCCCGCCGAGGTAGACGATCCGCCGCACGCCGGCGGCGGCGGCCGCGTCGGCGAAGGACCGCCCGGCGCGCCGCTCGCGCTCCGCGAAGCCCTCGGCCGTCGACACGGTCTCCATCGAGTGGACGAGGTACCACGCGACCTCGGCGCCCTCCAGCGCGGCGGCGAGTCCCTCGCCTGTGACGAGGTCGCCGCGCACCGTCTCGGCGACGCCGGCGGCGGTGACGCGCGCCGGGTCGCGCGCCAGCGCGCGGACGCGGTGGCCGGCCCGCGCGAGCTGCGGGACGAGGTCGGCGCCGACCGCGCCGCTGGCTCCGGTGACGAGGACATCCATGCGAGGGGAGCAGGATGACGGCGCGCAGCACGCGGCGATGCGCCGGAAACGTGCGGAAGATGCGGGATCTTCTCGGCGTGCGCGCGTGAAAAGAGGCTGTTTGCGGGCGTTCTCGGGGAGCCGGAACAAAAGCACGGCATTTGCGGGGTGCGCCGTTGCATGCCCCCTCGCGCTCCTGGTTGGATGGCGCCGTCGCTGGTGTCGGTCGGTTCGCGAGGGAGGTCTCGGTCCAGGATGGCGAAGGTTCGCGCTGCCGCGAAGCAGGTGTCGTGCGATGACTGCTACTTCCGCTGCAACCTGCTGTGCGCACTCGATCTCGACGAGCCGTGCGCGACCTTCCGGCCCGACCATCCCGATGGCCTGCGCCCGCCGCGCCAGATGCGCTTCCACTTCCGCCAGGAGCGCCGCACGCAGGCCGCGTGGGCGTTCCCGTCGGCACAGGAGCAGGCCACGCTGCACCGCTGAGCGGGCCGGATACAGTCTGCGGCGTCTGGAGGAAGGACGCGAGTGCAGATCACGGTCCTCGGAAAGTCTCCCGCCTGGCAGGACGCCGATGGCGCGTGCAGCGGGTACCTCGTCGAGGAGGGCGACACCCGCGTGCTCCTGGACTGCGGCAACGGCGTGTTCTCCAAGCTGCGCCGCTACCGCGACTACACGACGGTCGATGCGGTCGTCGTCTCGCACCTGCACGCCGACCACTTCATCGACCTCGTCCCGTTCGCCTACGCGCTGAGGTTCTCGCCGCGCCAGCAGGCCGAGCCGATCGACGCCTGGCCGGGCACGAGCGCCCCCGCCCGCCCCGTCCTGTACGCGCCGGCCGGCGCGCGCGAGACCTTCCGCCGCGTCACCGGCGCGTGGGGCAGCGAGGACCTCATCGAGACCGCCTTCGACCTGCGCGCGTACGACCCCGCCGAGACGCTCGACGTCGGCACGATGCGCGTGCGCTTTCACGAGGTCCCCCACTACACGACGACCTACGCGGTCGGGATCGCCTCGGCCGACGGCGGCGGGCGCTTCACGTACGGCGCGGACACCGCCCCCAACGACGACCTCGTGCGCTTCGCCGACGGCAGCGACCTGCTGATGCTCGAGGCGACGCTGCCCGAGCCTGAGCCCGACACGCCCCGCGGGCACCTCACGCCCACCGAGGCGGGCGAGCACGCCGCGCGCGCCCGCGCGCGGCGCCTGGTCATCACGCACATGACCGACGAGCTGGACGAGTCGCGCGCCCGCGGCGACGCCGAGCGGGCCTTCGGCGGGCCCGTGCTCGTCGCCCACGAGGGCGCCGTCTACGACGTCTGAACGTCCTGCGGGCCGGAACGGCGCCGTGGGTATGGTCAAGGCATGCCTCACGAGCGAGACCTCTTCGCCAACTTCGAGCGCATGCGCCGCGAGATGGACGAGCTCTTCGGCGACGTCTTCGACCGCACCGGCCTGGCTCCGCGCCGGCGCGGGGGGTTCTCACCCGCCGTGGACGTCTTCTACGAGGGCGACCCGCCGCGCGCGGTCGTGCACGCCGAGCTCGCGGGGATCGACCCCGACGAGCTGAGCCTGGAGATCGAGGGCCGCGAGCTCGTGATCGCCGGCCATCGCCGCCCGGTCGATTCCGAGGGCCGGATGTACCAGCAGCTCGAGATCGGCTTCGGCCCGTTCCGGCGGGTCATCGCGCTCGGCGCCGATGTCGTCGGCGATGCCGCGCGCGCCGCGTACACGGACGGGATCCTGCGCATCGAGCTTCCGCTGCAGCGGCCCGAGCCGCGCGGGCTGTCGGTCCCGATCGAGGTCGCGCGCCCGCGCGACGTGCTCGAGGGCGACCGATGATCGACGTCGACAGCGACGGCGGCGGCCAGGCGCGCGAGGTCGACCTCAGCGCCCGCCCCCTGCCCTCGGAGCTGCCCGTCCTGCCGCTGCGAGAGACCGTCCCGCTCCCCGACACGCTGACGCCGCTGGCCATCGGCCAGGAGCGCAGCATCCAGCTCGTCAACGACGCCCTGGCCGGCAGCCGGCTGCTCGTGATGGTCGCCTCGCGCGACCCCGAGAAGGAGCAGCCCGGCCCCGATGACCTGTACGACGTCGGCGTCGTCGGCGCCATCGCGCGGATGATCAAGGTCCCCGACGGGACGTTGCGGATCCTCGTCCAGGGCGCCCAGCGGGTGCTCATCGAGCGCTGGGCGCGCACGGAGCCCTACCTCGTCGCCGAGATCAGCGAGCTGCCCGACACGGTCGCCGAGTCGCCCGAGCTGACCGCGCTGAGCCGCAACGTGCAGGAGACGTTCTCGCGCATCGTCGAGGCCGTTCCCTACCTGCCCGAGGAGCTCCAGTACGCGGTCGCCAACCTCGACGACCCGAGCGCGCTGAGCCACCTCATCGCCGGCTCGCTGCGCATCCGCAGCGACGAGAAGCAGGGGCTCCTCGAGGAGACCGACGTCGCCCGGCGCCTGCGCCGCCTGGCCGAGATCCTCGCCCGCGAGGCCGAGGTCATCTCGATCGGCACGGAGATCCAGTCGCAGGTGCAGTCCGAGCTGGACAAGTCCCAGCGCGAGTACGTCCTGCGCCAGCAGCTCGAGGCGATCCGGCGCGAGCTGGGCGAGTTCGACGAGTCGGCGGCCGAGGCCAGCGAGCTGCGCGAGCAGCTTTCCGCGCTGCCGCTGCCCGACGAGGTGCGCACGCAGGCCGACCGCGAGCTGCGCCGGCTCGAGGCGCTGCCCCCGCAGGCCGCCGAGCACGGCGTCATCCGCACGTACCTCGAGTGGATCGCATCCCTGCCGTGGGGCAAGACGTCGGAGGACAACCTCGACCTCACGCACGCGCGCGAGGTCCTCGACGAGGATCACTACGACATCGAGCAGGTCAAGGAGCGGATCCTCGAGTTCCTCGCCGTGCGCAAGCTCAACCCCGACGCGCCGGGCGGCATCCTGTGCTTCGTCGGCCCCCCGGGCGTCGGCAAGACGTCGCTCGGGCGGTCGATCGCCCGCGCGCTCGGGCGCGCGTTCCAGCGCTTCAGCGTGGGCGGCATGCGCGACGAGGCGGAGATCCGCGGCCACCGGCGCACCTACATCGGCGCGATGCCGGGCACGATCATCCGCTCGCTGCGCGACGCGGGCACCGCCAACCCGCTGTTCATGATCGACGAGATCGACAAGATGGGCAGCGACTTCCGCGGCGACCCGTCGAGCGCGATGCTCGAGGTCCTCGACCCCGAGCAGAACGACTCCTTCCGCGACTACTACCTCGACGTGCCCTACGACCTGTCGCACGTCATGTTCGTGACCACCGCGAACACGCTCGACACGATCCCCGGGCCGCTGCGCGACCGCATGGAGATCATCGAGCTGGCCGGCTACACCGAGGAGGAGAAGCTCCAGATCGCCAAGCGCTACCTCGTCCCGCGCCAGATCGAGCGGACAGGCCTGCGCAAGAGCTGGATCTCGATCAACGACCGCGCGCTGCGGCTGATCATCTCCGACTACACGCGCGAGGCCGGCGTGCGCAGCCTCGAGCGCGAGATCGGCAACGTGTGCCGCAAGATCGCGCGCCGGGTCGCCGAGGGCGACGGGGCCAAGCCCAAGCGCACGACGATCACCCCGGAGCGCGCCCGCGAGCTGCTCGGCAAGCCGCGCTTCCTCAACGAGGCGCGCCGCCGGACGCGCGACCCGGGCGTGGCCACCGGCCTGGCGTGGACGCCCGTCGGCGGCGACGTGCTCTTCGTCGAGGCGACGGGGATGCCGGGCAAGGGCGAGCTGACGATCACCGGCCAGCTCGGCGACGTCATGAAGGAGTCCGCCCAGGCGGCGCTCTCCTACGTGCGCGCGCACTTCGCGGAGCTCGCGCCCGGCCTCGGCGACGACTGGTTCGCCGAGCACGACCTGCACATCCACGTGCCGGCGGGGGCGACGCCGAAGGACGGCCCGAGCGCCGGCGTGACGATGACGACCGCGATCGTGTCGCTCATCAGCGGGCGCCCCGTGCGCGACGACGTGGCCATGACCGGCGAGGTCACGCTGACCGGGCAGGTGCTGCCGATCGGCGGCCTGAAGGAGAAGGCGCTCGCGGCCCAGCGCAACGGGATCGGGACGGTGATCGCGCCGACGGTCAACGAGGCCGACATCGACGAGATCCCGGAGCATCTGCGGCGCGAGCTGACCTTCGTGTTCGTCGATGACGTGCGCCAGGTCCTCGAGACGGCGCTCGAGTCGCCGGGCTCGAACGGGCGCGCGCCGCGCGAGCGCCGGGCCCGGCGCCCGCGTGCGGGTGCGAAGGCCCGGGTATAGGATCCTTTCGAAGGATCGAAAACGACCTGAGGTGGAGGATGGCGAAGAGCAAGCCCCAGAAGGCGCGGCAAGCCGCCGAGGGGGCGTGGGGCAACAAGTACGTCCAGCGCGTGGTCTCCGATGAGGATCTGCGCGAGAACGTCCGAGTTGCCCTCGACAACGCCCGCTCCGCGTACGCCCGGCTGAACAACGGCAAGACGACCTCCAAGGTCGTCATGGACGACAAGCGGTTCCAGAAGGACGTCAAGAACGCCGCCGAGGCCTTCAAGGAGGCCGGCGTCGCGCTACGGGACGGCCCGAAGCGCAAGCGCCGCGGTGGCTTCGGCAAGCTGCTGCTGCTCGGCATCGTCGGCGCCGCTCTGGCGATCGCGCTCAGCGAGGACATCCGCAACAAGGTGCTCGACGCCCTGTTCGGCAAGGAGGAGGAGTTCGACTACACGTCGGGCGCCTCGGCTCCGTCCAGCGCACCGTCCTCGACGCCGACTCCAGCGGCGTCCGGCTGACCCCGCCCCGCACGAGCGGGGCCGACACTGCTTCACGGAGGCGCCCTGCGGGGCGCCTTCGTCGTTCTCAGGCCGCGGCGGCCTCGCTGAACCCGACGAGCGGGGCGATGTCGGCGGCCGGCGCCGGGCGGGCGAACAGGAAGCCCTGGAACGTGTCGCAGCCCAGCTCGCGCAGCCGGGTGAGCTGGTCGTCGGTCTCGACGCCCTCCGCGGTCACCGTGACCCCGAGCAGGCGTGCGAGCTCGATCACCGACGCGACGATCGACTCGTCGTCGGACTCGCGGCCGAGGCCGGCCACGAACGAGCGGTCGATCTTCAGGCAGTCGATCGGCAGGCGGCGGGCCGAGGTCAGCGTCGAGTAGCCGGTCCCGAAGTCGTCGAGGGCGACGCCGACGCCGATCGCGCGCAGCGCCTCGAGCGCGGCCACGCAACGCTCGCCGTCCTCGAGCAGGACGCTCTCGGTGACCTCGACGCACAGCCGCCCGGCGGGCAGCCCGCTGTCCTCGAGCGCGGTGGTGACGGCCTCGACGAGGCCCGGCTCGCGGAGCTGGCGCGCGGAGACGTTGACGCGGATGGTCAGATCGCTCGACGGCAGGTCCATGCCCTGGCGGCACGCCTCGGAGAGCACCCACGCGCCGAGCGGGACGATCAGGCCGGTCTCCTCGGCGATCGGGATGAACTCGGCGGGCGAGACGAGGCCGACGCCGGGGCGCTGCCAGCGCACGAGCGCCTCGACGCCCGAGACGCGGCCGCCGTCGACGGCGACCTCGGGCTGGAAGAACACGCGCAGCTCGTCGCGGTCGAGCGCGTGGCGCAGGGCCAGCTCGCTCTCCTGGCGCGCGACCGCGCGATCGCGCAGGACCTGGTCGAAGATCGACCAGCGGCTGCCGCCCGATGCCTTGGCGCGGTACATGGCCGCGTCGGCGTCGCGGATCAGGTCGCCGGCGACGGTGTCCCCGGCCTCGGCCAGCGCGATGCCGATGCTGACGGCGACGAAGGCCTGCGTGCCGTCGAGCATGAACGGGCGCGTGAGCGCCTCGAGGATCCGCTCGGCGATGGCCACGACCTCGTCGGGATGCGTGATGTCCTCGCAGACGACGACGAACTCGTCGCCGCCGAAGCGCGCGCACAGGTCGCCGCGGCGCACGGCGGCGCGCAGGCGCTCGGTCACGGCCAGCAGCAGGCGGTCGCCGGCGTGATGGCCGAGGCTGTCGTTGACGATCTTGAAGCGGTCGAGGTCGAGGAAGAGCACGGCGACGCGACCGCGCTCGGCGCGCTCGAACCGGCCGATGGCGCGCTCGAGCCGGCTCATGAGACGCAGGCGGCTGGGCAGCCCGGTGAGCGGGTCGGCGAGCAACTGCTGCTCGTTCGTGCGCCATGACGCCATGTGGGTGATGCTCGCGGCGAGGACGAAGGCGGCGTGGATGAGCGCCCAGCGCCACGGGTGGGCGACGGCGGCGCCGTGGTCGTAGACCGAGCCCGGCGCGACGACGCCGATGACGCCGTGGTGGACGGCGACGAAGCCGATCGCCACCAGGAAGGGCAGCCAGTCCTGGTAGAGCGTGAGCAGGCCGATCATCACGAAGAAGTGGAAGTGCGCCTCGACGCGCCCGTCCCAGAGGTGGACGAGCAGCGCGGAGCACACGGCCAGGCCGAGCGACGCGGCGACCATCTGCCCGCGCAGCGAGACGCGCGACCAGCCCGCGAGCGCGGCGAGCGCCAGCACCGGCGAGGTGTCGAACAGCATGTGGCCGACAGAGTCGCCGCGCAGCACACCGAACAGCGCCAGGGCGGGGATGTGGGCCCACAGGACGGCGACGATGGTGCGGTGACGCTCGCGCGCCAGGTGCCCCGGCAGCATCCCTCCGCGCGGCAGCCAGGAGCCCAGCGCGCGCAGTCGCGAGCGCTTGGGGGCCGGCCGGTCGCCTCGGGCGACCCGAGCGTCGGCATGCGGGGACATGCGCTCGTGATCGGCGCAGCTCCCCCGTTCTTGAGCCTGTGCTCGGTGCGGGCGGCCGCTACAGCTCCGAGCGGCGCGGCGGCGAGGCGCCCGCGCGCTCGCACGTGCGCGCCGCGACGAGGCAGGCGAAGAGCGTCGACTCGACGGCGGCGTCGACGTCGGCGAGCGCGTCGCGGCCCAGGCCGCGCTCGCGCCAATGGGCCAGGAAGGAGCCGATGAAGGCGTCGCCCGCGCCGATCGTGTCGACCACCTCGACCGGCGGCGCCGGGATCGCGACGTCGCGCTCGGGCGTGATGACGACCGCGCCGTCGCCGCCGCGGGTGAGCACGGCGATGTTCGCGCCGTCGCCGCCGAGCATCGCGCGCGTCGCGTCGACCGGCGCCGGCCCCGGCGCGAGCCACGCGATGTCCTCCTCGCTGACCTTGACGAGGTCGGTGTTGCGGATCAGCCGCGCGAGGCGCGCGCGGTAGCCCTCGGGGTCGTCGATGATCGACGGGCGGCAGTTGACGTCGATCGCCACCAGCGTGTCGCCGGCGAGATGCTCGACGACGGCCTCCAGGGCCGTGGCCATCGGCTCGAGGACGAGTCCCAGCGTGCCCACGAGCAACGTGTCGACGCGCGCCGGCAGGGCGGCGAGGGCGCTCTCGGTGCTCAGCCCGGACGCCGACGTGCGCTCGGTGTAGAAGCGGTAGCGCGCGTCGCCGCGCTCGTTGAACTCGGCCAGCGCGAGCGTCGTCGGCTCGTCGGTGCGCACGACGGCCTCCAGCCCGACGCCGTCCTCGGCGAGGATCGCGGCCAGGCGGTTGCCGAAGCGGTCGGTCGACAGCCGGCCGAGGTAGGCGACGGGCTGCTCGAGGCGCCCGATCGTGCGGGCCGCGTTGAAGGGGCCGCCGCCGGGGTGCGCGGACAGCGCGTCGCCGTCGGTCGCGACGAGGTCGAACAGGGCCTCTCCGCCGACCAGGATCACGCCGTCGCCCGCAGCCACGCCGGGACCATCTCACACGAAGGTCTGTGTGACGAGCGTCACACAACTGCAACCTGGGCGGCGGGCCGGTGTCGAACACGATGAGGCTCTCGCCGCGCACGTTGCCCTGCGGCCGCGCGGCCGCCCGCCGTTCCCGCTTTCCGCGACCACGAGGAGGTCCCGCGCGTGCGCGCAGTGCTGTCGTCCCTCGCCATGGTGCTCGCCATGGTCACGGCCCCTGGAGATGTCGTCGGCGACGACCCGAGCGTGCGATCGCCCGCGCCGGACGACCCGCGCCAGGCGCTCGCCGCCGGCGCCGCCGCCCGCGCGCGCAGCGCCCGCGAGGAGGCGGGCGACTTCCCGGTGGACGGCGCGCACAGCTACGGCGACGGCTTCGGCGACCGGCCCGGCCACGACGGCCAGGACCTGCTGGCCTCGTGCGGGACGCCGCTGCGCGCCGCGACGACGGCGACGGCGCGCCTCGTCGACGAGGACGGCGGGGCCGGGCGCTACCTCGTCCTGCGCACCGCGGGCGGGCGCGACCTCGTCTACATGCACCTGAGCGACGTCGACGTGACGGCGGGCGAGCACGTGCGCGCGGGCGAGCGCCTCGGCGCCGTCGGCCAGACCGGCAACGCGACGACCTGCCACCTGCACTTCGAGGTCTGGGACGCGCCCGGCTGGTACGCCGGCGGGGCACCCCGCGACCCGTCGTCGATGCTCCGTTCGCGGGAGCGTTCGAGCGTCGTGGAGGCCCCATGAGCGCCCGCTACCCTGCGGCCGGGGTGACATCGGAACGCAAGCACGCGGAGCCCAAGAGCAACTCCGGGCTCTCCCTGACCACGCTGATCATCGCCAGCGCCTCGTCGATGGCCGCCGCGATCGTCGTCTCGCGCCTGTGGGGTGCCGGCACGCTCGTCGGCGCCGCCGCCACGCCGGTGATCGTCGCGCTCGTCACCGAGGGCCTGCACCGGCCCGCGCGCGTCGTCACCACCGTGCGCGACTCGCGCACCGGCCGATTCGACCCCGTCGCCGAGGGCCGCCGCGGCATGCGCGAGGGCGACCTCGAGCGCGCGCGTCCGGCGCGTCCCGGTGAGCCGGCCTCGGCCGCTCCGGGCCCGGACGCCGCCCCGGCGCGGGCGCCACGCGAGCGGCCTGCGAAGTCGGTCTCGCCGGCGCGCGCCGCCGCCGTGCGCCGCCGCCGGATCATGCTCGCCGTGGCCACCGGCCTCATCGCCTTCGTCATCGCCGGGGTGGTGGTCACCGGCACCGAGCTCGTCTTCGGCAACTCGGCCGTCTCCGGCGCCTCCAAGCGCACCACGTTCCTCGGCGGGAGCCACTCGAAGAGCAGGACGACGGACGAGGAGAAGACGACCTCGACCGACGAGGAGACGACGCCGACGACGTCGACGGAGACCACGGAGACGACGACGACCGGGACCGAGACGCAGCCCGGCGTGGTTCCGACGACGCAGTCCGCGCCGGCGCAGACCGCGCCCGCGCCGACGACGACGTCGTCGCCGGGCGGCACGCCCGCGCCGCCGACGACGGCCGCGCCCGCGGCGCCGCCGCCGGCGACGCCCTAGCGGCGCGTCTCGCTAGCCGAGCTTCGGCGAGCGCCACGGCGCGCCGAGGCGCGCCGTGAGCGTGTCGGCGAGCTCGTCGACCGCGACGCGCTCCTGGGCCAGCGAGTCGCGGTCGCGCACGGTGACGGTGCGGTCCTCGAGCGACTGGTGGTCGATCGTCACGCAGAACGGCGTGCCGATCTCGTCCTGGCGGCGGTAGCGGCGGCCGATCGAGCCGCCCTCGTCGTACTCGGTCTGCATGCGCGAGCGCAGCAGGCCGCGCACCTCCTGGGCGAGCTCGGGCTGGCCGTCCTTGCGCACGAGCGGCAGCACCGCGACCTTGACCGGGGCCAGGCGCGGGTGCAGCCGCAGCACGGTCCGCGACTCGCCCTCGACCTGCTCCTCGTCGTAGGCGTCGACGAGGAAGGCGAGCGTGGCGCGGTCGGCGCCGGCGGCGGGCTCGATCACGTGCGGCACGTAGCGCTCGCCCGAGGCCTGGTCGAAGAACTCGAGCTTCTCGCCGCTGTGCTGCGCGTGCTGGGTGAGGTCGAAGTCGCCGCGGTTGGCGATCCCCTCGAGCTCCGACCAGCCGATCGGGAAGAGGTACTCGACGTCGGCGGTGGCGGACGAGTAGTGGCTCAGCTCGTCGGAATCGTGCTCGCGCAGGCGCAGGTGGTCGGGGCGCAGGCCGAGGCGCTCGTACCAGTCGCGCCGCTCGTCCTTCCAGAAGTCGTACCAGCGCGAGGCCTCGGCGGGCGGGACGAAGAACTCCATCTCCATCTGCTCGAACTCGCGCGTGCGGAAGATGAAGTTGCCCGGCGTGATCTCGTTGCGGAACGACTTGCCGGTCTGGGCGATCCCGAACGGCGGCTTCTTGCGGCTGAACTGGAGGACGTTCTTGAAGTTGATGAAGATGCCCTGCGCGGTCTCCGGACGCAGGTAGGCGACCGACGCGGTCTCCTCGACCGGCCCGACGAACGTCTTGAACATCAGGTTGAAGTCGCGCGCCTCGGTCAGCTCGTGGCGGCGGTCCTCCGTCTTGGGGAGGTTCGCCTTGGCCGGGCAGATCTCGTCCGGATCCAGGTGGTCGGCGCGGAAGCGCAGCTTGCACGCGCGGCAGTCGACGAGCGGGTCGGTGAAGCCGGCGAGATGGCCGCTGGCCTCCCACACGCGCGGGTGCTGCAGGATCGCCGAGTCCAGGGCGACGATGTCGTCGCGCTCCTGGAGCATCGCCCTCCACCACTCGCCGCGGACGTTGCTCTTGAGCAGGACGCCGTAGTGGCCGTAGTCGTAGGTCGATCCGAGGCCGCCGTAGATCTCCGACGAGGGGAACACGAATCCGCGCCGCTTGCACAGCGCGACGATCTTCTCCATGGTCACGACGTCGACTTGCATGGGGCCAGAGGGTACGGCCTGCGGAGCGCGAGGCCGGGCGCGTCTAGACGTCGAGCTCCATCGAGAAGTGATGCGCGCTGATGCGCAGCCCGCTGTTGAAGTAGAAGCGGTGGGCGCCGCGGCGGTCGCTGCCGACACCCGAATTGAGGTGGACCTGCCCGCAGCCGGCGCGTCGCGCCTCGTCGAGCACCCACTCCATGAGGGCCGGCGCGTGGCCGCGCCCGCGCCCGACGGCGCGCGTGACGACGTCCTCGATGTAGAGGTGGCGTCCCCAGACGAGGTTGTCGCTGACCTTGAACCCGATGACGGCCGCGGCGTCGTCCTCGCCCTCGTCGAAGGCGCCCACGACCCGGTACCCGCCTGCCCGCTGCGCGTCGATCCTCGAGACCAGCGCCTCCAGCGGTCCGGCGTTGGGCCGCAGCTCGAGCAGAGCGGGCGCGGCACGGTGGGTCTCGGCCTCGGCGAGTTCGCGGATCGCACTCATGGGAGGCGATCATATGGACGCGCGTCAGCGCGCCGCCGGCACGTGATCGCTAGATCCTGATCGCGGCCGCCGGCATGCCGGTGGCCGTGACGTGCGTCACCGGCGCGCCGGTCAACTTGCGCGCGCGGCGGGGCAGGTCCATCTGCAGCCAGCGCGAGAGACGGCTCGGCAGCGTCGAGACGATGACCTCGTCGTAGCGGTCGGGATCCCAGGCGTCGCGCAGGGCGGTGACAGGATCGGGGTCGCCGAGCCGTGCCTGGACGGGAAGGCCGCTGTCGCGCAGCGCGTGCAGCGCACTGCGCAGGCGCCGGTGCGCCGACTCGGCGCCGCCGTGGGGGTCCTGGACCTCCCAGGCGGCGGGCACGAGCAGGGTGACCGCGATCGGGCTCTGGGCATTGCGCTCGACGAGAGCCCGCCGGAGGTCGTCGGAGTCGACCGTCCGGTTGGCCAGCACGAGCACGCGCGTGGTAGCCATGGCACAACCGATCCTACGCCTGCTGGCGGTCCGCGGCCACTCCAGCGGCCCCGTGCGGGGGTCCTCCGACGGCGCTGCCTGGGAGGTCGGCACTTATACTCAGAGTGCCCCTGAACGACGAAACCCCCGATGGACACGGGGGTTTCGGAGACTGCGGGCCGCTCGGGGGTACCACGTGCCTACACGCCGTTTCAGGTGCGCAGCGCTACACGACAACCTCGCGGCGAAGGGGAAGTATCGGGAGGGGGCCGTGGACTACACGCCCGCCGGGTTCGCGACCAGCCAAGCCGGTGCGGTCCTGCTCGATCAGTTCCAGGAGGCGTCGCTGAGGGATGACATCGCGCACCACGTCGTCCGTCACTTCCGGGACTTCTTCTTCTTGAAGACCGAGGAGTGGGCGACCGAGTTCGAGTACCGGTTCGTGTTTCAGCGCGCATCCGAGGTGCCGCCGCGAACTTCGTGGCGTGGAATCTCGTGAGCTACGAGGACGCGCTGCGGTACGTGGTCGGCGAGAGGTTCCCGGACTGGCAGCTCCCCGGTGCCCGCCACGTTGCGGATACCGCCGGGGTCGAGTTGGGTCGGATGCAGTGGCAGAACGCGCGACCGTACCCGGCCAAGGTTCGGATAACCCTCAGCGGAGATGCCCCGAGCTGACCCGGATCGCTTGGATGTCCGTGTCCTCGGCGAGGAAGGCGATCTGGCTCGGGTTGACGAGCACGTTGGCCTCGCCACAAGCCACCTCGACCCATCCGGACGTGATGCCGTCCCCGTTGGTGAAGGTATCGGCGACGTTGCGTGCCGACTGGGGCACGACGAGGTAGTCGCCTCCGCTGAACACGATGACTGCCATATGGCTCCTTGGTCGAGACGGGGATCTTCGCGGCTCAAGCCCGTTGTGGCTGGCCGATGACGCGATCGACCGGTTACTGCATCGCGCCGGGGCGGGCGCGGGGCGGCGAGGTCGAACGCCGCCCCGTCCTCGCCGAACCTCCGACCGGCCGTGCCCCTACGGCTTGAGCCCCAAGGGGAGGCGCGACCTCAGACTGCGCGCGACGCGCGACCTCGCGGCGCCGCCTCCCGCCTGGCGCCCGTCGCCGACTTCCGCGCGATGCGCCGCCCGGCATGCGGACGGCGTCCTCGCCGCGCGGGCCAGCGCGCGGAGATCGAGGGCCTCCCAGGCTGGCGCTGGGAGGCCTGAGCCCGCAGGTCGCAGCCCTGGCTCAGGCGGCGGGCTCGCGCCACATGCGCCACAGCATCGGGCCGCCGGGCAGCGGGATCGCGCCCTGGGCGCGGAAGCCGTGGCGCTCGTACATGGCGCGGTTGCGGTCGCTCGTCGCCTCCAGGTAGGCGGGCACGCCGTCGCGGTCGCAGCGCCCGAGGACCGGCGCCATCAGGGCACCTCCGAGGCCGGCGCCCTGGCGCTGGGGCGCCACCCCCAGGAACTGCAGGTGGCGATGGGGCTGCTGCGGGGCGTGCTCATCGAAGAGCTCGACGATCTCGAACATCCGGGGCGCGTCGCTGCCAACGATCTCCTCCAGGCGCTCGGCGTGGACCGGCTCGGCGGTCAGGGGGTCGGTCCCGGGGGCGGCCCACAGGGCGCCGCCCGCGACGCCGGCGTCGGTGTACGTCTCGCCGTGGCTCAGGTACGCGTCGACGAAGACGCCGAAGAAGCCCGGCAGCATCGCGCGCCGCCTGCCGTCGTCGGGACTGAACCACCGGAACACCGGATCGTCCTCGAACGCGGCGGCGAGCGCCGACGAGATGTGCGGGGCGTCCGCGCGGGTCGCGGCGCGGATCGTGGCCGCGACCGCGGGGGCCAGGACGGCCTCGTCGTTGACCAGAGTCATGCTGCTCCTTCCTGCTGTGCGGGTGCGGTGCCGTCGGGCGGTGTCAGAGCAGGAGAGCCGAGAGAGGCTCGGAGTGCGGTGCTGCCCTGTGGTTCGAAGCCGGGCGGCCGGAAGCGCATGGTGGCAGCGCGGCCGCGCGCACCGGATACGGGATGCCCGTGAAGACGGGTGGGGGAACCCGTACTTCATCGTTCGTATTACCAAGCGGAGTTCAGCGGTTCGCCGTGATCGTGATGGCGCTGATCCTCCTAAGCCCGTCCATCCGCAGCCGCACTCCGCCGAGCAGGTCGGTCTGAGGCTGATCGCCTAACCGCTGATCCGCGCGGCCGGGGGTACCAGAGGGGTACCGCGCTGCGGCGCCAGGGGTGATCGAGCGTTGACGTCCGTCTTGTCAAGAGCCCTTGACTAAGCCAAATCTGAGTCATCTGGCGACGCTGGGCGGAAGCGAACGACACCTATACTCAGAGTGCCATGCCGATCTACGAGTATCGCTGCGAGAACGGGCACACCTTCGAGGTCATGCAGCGCATGACCGACGACCCGGTGTCCGTCTGCAACACGTGCGATGCGCCGGTCCAGCGCGTCTTCCACCCCGTTGCCGTCCACTTCAAGGGCAAGGGCTTCTACAACACCGACTACGGGACGCGACGGCGAAATCGCGAGATGGAGCGCTCCGGCTCCAGCTCGGGCGACGGTGGCGGCGACTCGTCCTCGTCGAGCTCCTCGGACAGCTCGAGCGGAGCGGGCGAGAGCAAGACCTCGTCGGACAGCGCGTCCAAGACGAGCGAGAAGTCGACGGCCAAGGCCGACAAGCCGGCCAAGAAGACCGAGTAGCGGTCCGCTCGCTAGCCGTCGCCGAGGAAGCGCGCGACCTCGGTGCGCCGCTCCTCGTCGGAGACCGTCAGCCCGTCGCCGCCGTTGGGCAGGCGCTCGGCGCCGCTGGGCTTGAGCACGCGCGTCGGCGCGTCGCCGTTGACGGCCATGCCCATCGCGTAGCCGAGCATCCGCGCGCCGCCCATGTCCGAGCGCACCGACTTCGGCGCGTTCCACGAGATCAGCGGCAGGCGGATGAAGCCGCCCGGGCTGAACAGGCGGCTCTTCATGCCCGAGAGCATCTTCTGCTGGCGCCGCGCTCGTGACAGGTCGCTCTCGCTCGGGTTGCATGCGTTCTTGCGCGTGCGGGCCAGGGCGAGCGCCTGGTCGCCGTCGATGTGCGTCGTGCCGGCGGGCAGGCGCAGCGTGTAGCCGCCGTTGCGGTAGCCGCCGTTGATGCGCGAGACGACGCAGCCGCCGGTGTAGTCGATGCCGCCCATCGCGTCGATCAGCGACGGGAAGTTGGCGAAGTTGACCTCGAAGAGGTGGTTGACGTCGATCCCCAGGTACGCCTTGATCGTCTCGATGGTGAGGCTCGCGCCGCCGATCGCGTAGGCCGCGTTGATCTTGTCGCGCCCGTGCCCCGGGATGTCGACGACGGTGTCGCGCGGGATCGACAGCTTCGCGCTGTGGCCGCCGCCGAAGCGCAGCAGCAGGATGCTGTCGGCGCGGCTGGGCCCCGAGGTCGAGGCGCCAGGCTCCTGGGTGCCCTCGGTGCGCTGGTCGGAGCCGAGGATCAGCGTCGTCTGCGGTCCGCCGAGCCCGACGCCGCCGCCGTCGAGCGCCGATTCGGCCTCGCTGGAGACCTGGTCCTGCTGCACCGCGGCGGAGACCAGGAAGAGCGCGACCGACAGCGCGATCCAGCCCACGACGGCGAGCACGAGCCAGCGCGCGACGCGCCCGACGGTGATGCGCCGGCGCTTGCGTGGCGCCTCCTCGGGTGGGGTCCCGCGCAGCTCGTCGAGCATCGAGCCGCGGTCGTCGCGGCCGCGGTTGAACGGCCGCGGGCGGGCGCGGTAGAGCTTGTACTCGGGGGGTGGTGCGGTGTCCGGGCGGTCCGACATGAGCCGTGTATGGTGGCAGCACGATGGCCGACGCCTGCGTGATCGGTGTCGACCTCGGAGGCACGAAGGTGCTCGCCGGCGCGGTCGACGCCCACCTCCGGGTGCATCACCGCGCGTACCGCCTGTCCCGTCCGGCGGCCGCGCTGCAGTCGATCGTGGACGCCGTCGACGAGGCCCGGGAGGCGATGAGCGGCGAGGTCCGTGCGGTCGGCCTGGGCATCCCGTGCGTGGTCCATCCGGCCTCCGGCGTGGCGATGGCCTGCAATCACCTGCCGCTCGTCGACATGCCCGTCCGCGACCTGATGGCCGAGCGCCTGGGCGTGCCCGTGGTGGTCGACAACGACGCGAACGCCGCGCTCGTCGCCGAGGCGCGCTTCGGCGCGGCGGTGGGCGCGAGCAACGTCGTGATGCTGACGATCGGGACAGGCGTCGGCGGCGGGTTGCTCGTCGACGGCCGCATCGTTCGGGGCGCCTCGGGCGCGGCCGGCGAGCTCGGGCACGTGGTGATCGACGAGGGCGGGCCGCCGTGCCCGGGGAACTGCCCGAACCACGGCTGCGTGGAGTCGCTCGTCTCCGGTCCGGCGCTCGCGCGAGAGGGGCGTCGCGCCGCCGAGGCGGAGCCCGACTCGGCCCTCGGGCGGGCGCTGGCCGCCGGGCGCGAGGTCACCGGGCCGCTCGTCACCGAGCTCGCCCACGACGGCGACGACGCGGCGCAGCGCGTGCTGCGCTCGCTCGGCGAGCACCTCGGCGTGGCCATCTCGGGCTACGTGAACATCTTCAACCCGGAGGTCGTGGTCGTCGGCGGCGGCCTCGTGGCCGCGGGCGAGCTGCTGATCGGCCCGGCGCGCGCGCAGGTGGAGTCGCGGGCGCTGACGCCGGCGCGCGATCAGGTGCGGATCGTCGCGGCGCGCTTCGGCGATGAGAGCGGGATGCTCGGCGCCGCCGCCCTGGCCCTCGACCTGACCTGAGGCGGCGCCCCCCGAGCGGGAGACGCGGGCGGAGGATCCGCCCGCGTCCGGCCCGTTCGGGATCAGTGGCGCGCGTGACGACGCGCTCCTACCGCGAGGCGATGCCGTTCGCCAAGGCGGTGGCCGAGCTCGAGCGCTGCTCGGGCACGCAGTTCGACCCGCAGGTCGTCCGCGCTCTGCTCGGCGTCGTCGAGCTGACGGAGGGCGGGCACGTGCCCGCCCGCGCGCTCGTCCCGACCGTCGCCTGACCGCTCAGCCGGCCGGCGCGGTCGCGACGCCGGTCGTGATGGCCAGCGCCTGGTTCAGCGTGGCACGGTCCAGCCGCCGCCATGTGTCGCACGGGCGGTGCCGGCACGGCTCCGTGCCGTTCCACGGCCCGAGCTTGGCCGCGGGCAGGCCGGAGAGCTCGAACTCGCGGTGGTCGGAGTTGCCGTCGCCGCTGTCCGGGCTGAAGCGGACGGTCGCGCCCGCCGCCTGCGCCGCGCGCAGGACCAGCCCCTCCACGGCGCCGCGCGCGCCGGGGTTGGGCGACTGCAGGAAGAAGCGCCCGCCGCGCCCGACCTCGTCGAGCGACAGGGCGATGCGCAGGTCCGCGCGCCGCCCGAGGCGGCTCACGCGCCGCACGAGGGCCGAGGCGCCGAGATGGTTCGGCGTCCCCGTCACCCAGCGTTCCTCCGAGCCGGTCGAGACGAGCCACGTGTCGCACGGCAGCCGGGCGGGATCCAGGCGCCCGGCGAGCGCGACGATCACGCCGACGCCCGACGCGTTGTCGATCGCCGCGGGCAGCCCGGGCCCGGAGTCGGTGTGCGCCATGAGGATGGTCAGGCAGCGGGCCGGCGTGTCGATGATCCCGACGAGGTCGCGGGAGGCGCCGCGGCCGGGGACGGAGAAGCGCTCCCAGCCGATGCGCAGGCCGTTGGCCCGGAACACGCTCGCCACGTAGCGATGCGCGCGCAGCTCGCCCGCGCTGCCCGCCGGGCGCGGGCCGATCTCGCGCGCGAGATGGACGGCGGCGGCGTACGGGGTCGGCGCGCGCGTGTCCTGCGCGCCGGCGGGCGCCGCCGGCGCAGCGCAGAGGACGGCGGCGAGCACGGCTGCGATGGTCGGGCGGCGGCGCATGGCGGGCGGGCGCGATGATGATCCCATGAGCGGTCCCGGACGCCTCGTCGTGTGCCCCACGCCGATCGGCAACCTCGAGGACGTCACGCTGCGCGTCCTCTCGGCGCTGCGCGAGGCCGATCTCGTGGCCTGCGAGGACACGCGGACCACGAAGGTGCTGCTCGACCGCTACGGCGTCTCCGCCGAACGGGTGCGCTACGACGAGCACGTCGAGCGCCGCATGGCGCCCAAGCTCGTCGAGCGGATGCGCGCGGGCGAGGTCGTCGCCCTGGTGAGCGATGCGGGCATGCCGCTGATCAGCGATCCGGGGTTCGTGCTCGTGCAGGCATGCGTCGCCGCGGGACTTGCCGTCGAGGTGCTGCCCGGGCCGAGCGCCGCGCTCGCCGCGCTCGTGGCCAGCGCGCTGCCCGCGGACACCTGGCGCTTCGTCGGCTTCCTGCCGCGCAAGCGCGGGGAGCTCACCGCGGCGCTCAGCGTCCCCGAGACCGTCGTGGCCTTCGAGTCGCCGCGGCGCGTGGCGGCGACGCTCGCGGTGCTCGCGGGCATCGATCCCGACCGCCCGGTGGCCGTGTGCCGCGAGCTGACGAAGGTCCACGAGGAGGTCGTGCGCGGCAGCGCGGCCGAGCTCGCCGAGCGCTACGCGTCGTCGGAGGTGCGCGGGGAGGTCGTCCTCGTGATCGGTCCGGCGCCCGCCGAGGCGGCCGAGATGGAGGCGGCGGTCGACGCGGTGCGCCGGCTCGTGGACGCGGGCGCCAAGCCGCGCCCGGCGGCCGCGGTCGTCGCCGAGCTCACCGGCGCGAGCGCGAATGCGCTGTACGCAGCGCTGACTGCGTAAGGACTGCGGAGGCTCTGCACCGGAACACGCGCATCCTGCGGCGGCCGGGCGCGGCGGGTCTAGGTTCGCGCCCATGCTCATCCGTCTGCTCGCCCTGTGCCTGGCCGTCTCGTGGGCGCTCCCCGCGACCGCGCGCGGAGCGCCGTGGCAGGCCCCCGTGGACGGAGAGGTGGCGGCGCGGTTCGCATACTCGCCCGCGCGGCCGTTCGAGGCCGGCGCGCGCCGCGGCGCGGACCTCGTCGCGGTGCCGGGCGCGAGCGTGCGGGCCGCGTGCAGCGGGCGCGTGAGCTTCGCCGGGCGGCTGCCGTCCGGCGGCCGCGGTGTGAGCGTGCGCTGCGGCGCGCTGACCGCGACCCACCTCGGCCTCGGCGCCGTCGCCGTCCACCGCGGCGCCCGCGTCCACGCCGGTGCCGCACTCGGCGTCGCCGGGCCGGGCGGCGTCGTGCGCCTCGGGGCGCGCGTGACCGCTCGGCGCTTCGGCTACGTCGACCCGCTCGCGCTCATCGGCGGCCGGCGCGACGCCCCACCGCTCGCGCCGCTCGGCCGCGCGCCGCGGCCCGCCGCGCCGCACGTCGTCCGCTCGCCTCGTCCGCCGCTCGTGCACCGCACCCCACGACCGGCCGCGAACGCGGCGCCGGCGATGGCCGTCCCGCCAGCGGCCTGGGCCGGGCTCGCACTGCTCGCCGCCGGGGTGCCGCTCGGCGGCCTCGTGCGACGGCGACGGCGGCAGAGACCGGTGGTCGCGTACTCGCGGACGGGACCACTAGTCTCCGGGCGATGGCTCGCGTCCTCGCGATCCTCGTGGCGCTGACCGTGATCGGCGGCGTGCTCCGCTTCGACGCCGCCGCCGACCCCAGCCGCTACCAGTCCAAGGACGAGCAGTCCTACGCGATGCTCGCCCGTTGGCTGGTCGTCCACCACGAGTACGGGCACCCCGGCATGAGCGACCCGGCGCACTGGCCGCCCGGCGCGCCGCTGCTGTTCGCGGTCGCCTACCGCGTGCACCCCGAGACGCGCAACGACGGCGCCGGCGTGTGGGACGTCCCGGCCGCCTACCCGGTGCAGGCGTTCGTGGGGACGCTGACGATCCCGGCCGCGTTCCTGCTCGCGCTGCTCGTCGCCGGGCCGGTGGCGGGCCTCGTGGCGGCCGGCGCGGTGGCCGTCTACCCGCCGCTGATCGGAGCCTCGGGCGACCTGCTCTCCGAACCGCTCGGCGCGCTGCTGTTGACCGCGGCGCTCGCGGCCACGGTGTGGGCCCTGCGCGAGGCGCGGCCATGGCGCCTCGTGCTCGCGGGCGCGCTGCTCGGCGCCACCGTGCTCACACGGGCCGACCTCGCGCTCGTGCCCGCGATCGCGCTGCTCGTCGTCGGGGTCGTCGCCTGGCGACGCGCCGAGCGCCGCCCCGCGCTCGCCACCGGCCGGGCGCTGGGGCTCATGGGCGGCGCCGTGCTCGTCGTCGTGTTGCCGTGGACGGTCGTCGCCTCGAACGCCAGCGGCCGCTTCGTCCCGCTCTCGAGCGGCGGCGCCTCGAACCTGTGGGTCGGCACCTACCTGCCCGGCGACGGCTCGATGTTCGGCGCCAAGCGCGCGCTCGCCGACGAGGTCAAGGCGCGGCGTCCCGACCTCGCCGACAAGCAGTGGTTCCAGCTGCGCCAGGCCGACGTCATCGCCACCGTCGCCGCGCGTCGCCCCGGCGAGACGACGGACGCGGCGCTGAACGCGGAGGCGCGCGAGAACATCCGCCGCTACGCGCTCGGCGACCCGATCTCGTTCGCCGGCATGGCGCTCGACAAGATCGAGCGCCTGTGGGGCGGCTACACCGTGGGCACGTACCGAAACGCGCGCGCGTGGATCACCGGGCTGCACCTCACGCTCATCGCCCTCGCCGTCCTCGGCCTCGTCGTCGCGCTCGCCCGCGACCGGCGCCGGCCCGACCTGTGGCTGCTCGTGCTCGTGCTCCTCTACGTGACGGCGCTCAACGCGATCCTCGTCTCCGAGGCGCGCCACAACCTGACGCTGATGCCGACGATCGCGGTCGCCGCCGGATGTGCGGTGGCGGCCGTCGTCCCGTGGCTGTGGCGAGGTCCCCTGGGGCGCCGCGCCGCGCGCCTGCGGCCGGCCGGCGCCGACGGTCGCGGGTGACCGCGCAGCGAACGGCCGCTCCGCTCGTTAGCTTGTCGCGCTGTCCGGAACACGTCCGGGACGCCACGTCGCTGAGGGGTTGACGCTGTGAGCTCGCGAAGGGTCATGCTCGCGATCGCGCTGGTCGCGCTGGTCGCGCTCGGAGTCGGGACGATGATCGGCGCGGCCGGGGGCCAGTCGACGACCGCCGTCCAGATCGGCGCGTTCCCGATGCCGGACACGCCGTCGGCGTCGCCGGAGACGCAGATCAGCCTGCGCGGCGCGCCCGCCGACCAGCTCGGGCCGATCACCGTGACCGGCTCGCGCTCCGGTGCGCACGAGGGCACGCTGCGCGCGCACTCCGACGGGCAGGGAGCGAGCTTCGTGCTCACCAAGCCGCTGCAGGGCGGCGAGCGCGTCACCGTGCGCACCGACCTGAACATCCCGGGCGCGCGTGACGGCGACTACGCCTTCCGCACCGTCACGCGCCCGAAGTCGGGCCTGCAGAGCGGCAGCGCGCGTCCCAACCCGAGCCTGCTCAAGGCGCTCACGGGCCAGAAGGGCACACCGCCGCGCGGCGCCGTCGTGCGCTACCGGTCGCGGCCCGACCTGCGCCCGCCCGAGATCGAGGTCCGCAAGAAGGCCGGCGGCACCGCCGACGGCCTGATCTTCATCGCGCCCAAGAAGGTCTTCGGGGCGCGCCCGCGCGCCGGCCTGCAGAGCGGCCCGCTGATCGTCGACAACACGGGCGAGCCGGTCTGGTTCGCGGCCAACGACCGCGGCAACGTCACCGACTTCCGCGTCCAGCAGTACCAGGGCAAGCCGGTGCTCACGTGGTGGCAGGGCCGCGCCGTGCTCGGCACAGGCGAGGGCGTCGTCCAGATCGCCGACACGAACTACCGGCCGGTGAAGACCGTCCGCGGCGGCAACGGCTACGACCTCGACTTCCACGAGACGACGATCACGCCGCAGGGCACGTTGCTCGGCCTCGTCTACAACCCCGTGCGCCGCGACCTGTCGTCCTTCGGCGGCCCGAGCGAGGCGCGCGTCGTCGACGCCGTCGTCCAGGAGATCGACATCGCCACCGGCCTCGTGATGTTCGAGTGGCACAGCATGGGCACGATCGGCCTCAGCGAGGGGCGCGGTCCCATTCCCGGCGGATCGAACCCGCTGTGGGACTACGTCCATCCCAATTCGGCCACCTTGACGCGCGACGGAAACATCCTCGTCTCCGGCCGCGAGGTGTGGGCCGCCTACAAGCTCGACCGCCGGACCGGGGCGCTCATGCGGCGCATCGGCGGCAAGAAGAGCGACCTCAAGCTCGACCGCGCGGCGGTCTTCGCCTGGCAGCACGACATCCAGGAACAGCCGGACGGCTCGCTGCGGATCTTCGACAACGAGGCGGCGCCCAAGGTGCGCGACGAGTCGCGCGCGCTGATGCTCAGCGTCGACGAGCAGGGGCGCACGATCAAGCGCCGCAAGGCCTATACGCACAAGCCCGATCCGCTGCTCGCCGGCACCCAGGGCAACGTCCAGGGCCTCGACGCGGGGCACCTGTTCGTGGGCTGGGGCTCGCAGGGCTACTTCTCCGAGTTCGCTCCCGGCGGCGAGATGCTGTTCGACGCGCGCATCGCGCGCGGCCAGGACACCTACCGCGCCTACCGGCACCCGTGGTCGGCCACCCCGCGCGGGCGCCCGGCGGTCGCCGCCGCCGGCCGCACCGTCTACGCGAGCTTCAACGGCGCGACGAACGTCGCCACATGGGACGTGCTCGCCGGCAACGCGCCGGACGCGCTGCAGCCCGTCAAGAGCGGCCGGCGGAGCGGCTTCGAGACGCGCATCCGGCTCGACGCGAGCGCGCGCTACGTCGCCGTTCGGGCCAAGGACGCGGGCGGCGCCGAGCTCGGCACCTCGCGCGCGATCAGGCCGTCGCGATAGCGACACAGCCTGATCGCGGCGGCCGGGGACACGCCGAGTAGCGTGTCTGGCGATGTCCTCGTTCTACGTCACCACGCCGATCTACTACGTCAACGCGGCGCCCCATCTGGGGCACGCGTACACGACGATCGCCGTCGACGTCATGGCGCGCCATCACCGCCAGCGCGGCGAGGACGTGTTCTTCCTGACCGGGACCGACGAGCACGGCGAGCCCGTGGCCGACGCGGCCAAGGCGCAAGGGCTCGAGCCGCGCGAGCTCGCCGACCGCAACGCGGAGCGCTTCCAGGCGCTCATGCCGCGCCTCGACGCCTCCAACGACTTCTTCATCCGTACCTCCGACGAGGCCCACAAGGTCCGCGTGCAGGAGGTCCTCCAGCGCGTGCATGACAACGGGCACGTCTACAAGGGCCTGTATGAAGGCTGGTACTGCCCGCGCTGCGCGGACTTCAAGGTCGAGAACGAGATCGCCGAGGGCAACCGCTGCCCGATCCACGAGATCCCGCTCACGCTCAACCAGGAGGAGAACTGGTTCTTCCGCCTGTCGACCTTCCAGGAGCCGCTCGAGCGCCTGTACGCCGAGCACCCGGACTTCGTCATGCCGCGCGAGCGCTTCAACGAGGCGCGCAGCTTCATCGAGTCCGGTCTGCAGGACGTGTCCCTGTCGCGCGGGCGGCTGACGTGGGGCGTCACGGTCCCCTGGGATCCGACGCACGTCTTCTACGTGTGGTTCGACGCGCTGCTCAACTACTACACGGCGCTCGGCTACGCGCGCGACGGCGAGGACCTGACCGACCGCTTCTGGCCGGCCACGTTTCACGTCATCGGCAAGGACATCCTCAAGTTCCACACGGTGTTCTGGCCGGCGATGCTGCTCGCCGCCGACCTCGCGCTGCCGAAGCACGTCTTCGTCCACGGCTTCCTGCTCGGCGCCGACGGGCGCAAGATGAGCAAGTCGCTGGGCAACGTGCTCGACCCGTTCGAGGTCATCGACCGGTTCGGGACCGAGGCCCTGCGCTTCTATCTCCTGCGCGACGTCACCTTCGGCGCCGACGGTGCGACCTCGATGGCCGCCGTCCAGGCGCGCTATGAGGGCGAGCTGGCCAACGACCTCGGCAACCTCGCCAGCCGCTCGATCGCCATGATCGATCGCTACCGCGACGGCGCTGTGCCGGACGCCGAGCTCGACGAGGAGATCGCCGCCGAGTTCGCGCCGCTGGTCGACCAGGTCTGCGAGCTCATGGACCGCGCCGAGATCACCCAGGCGCTCGAGACGATCTGGCAGCGCGTGCGGCGGCTGAACCGCTACGTCGAGGAGCAGGCGCCCTGGCAGCTGGCCAAGGACGAGTCGCGCGCGGCCGACCTCGACCGCGTGCTCGCCACACTCGCCGAGGGCTTGCGCCGCATCGGTGTCCTGCTCGCCCCGTGGCTGCCCGAGAGCTCGGTCAAGCTGCTGGACGCGCTCGGCGCGCCGGACCTCGCGCTCTCCGGGATCGGCCCGGACGGGCGGCGAGTCGAGCGCGTGACCGCGCTCGAGCCGCTGTTCCCCAAGCACCAGCGCTGAGGTGATCGACAGCCACACCCACCTCGACAGCTGCGAGCCGCCGAACGAGGAGCTCGTGGCCGCGGCCGTCGAGGCCGGCGTCGAGCGGATCCTCACGGTGGGGATGGACGGCGAGTCGTGCCGCAGCGCGCTCGTCGCGGCCGAGACCTTCCCGCAGGTCTACGCCGCCATCGGCCGCCATCCGAACGTGGCCGCGGGCTTCGACGACGCGGGCCTACAGGAGGTCGCCGAGCTCGCCGCCCACGAGCGCTGCGTGGCGATCGGCGAGACCGGGCTGGACTACTACCGCGACCGCGCTCCGCGGGCCGACCAGGAGCGCGCCTTCCACGCCCAGCTCGAGCTCTCCCGGGCGACGGGCAAGCCCGTCGTCATCCACACGCGCGCGGCCGAGGACGACACGATTGCCACGCTGCGCGCGCGGGCGGGCGGTCTGGACGTCGTGCTTCACTGCTTCTCGATGCCCGACCGCCTCGACGAGTGCCTGGCCGAGGGCTGGTGGATCTCCTTCGCGGGCAACGTGACGTACCCCAAGGCGCAGGACCTCGCCGCCGCCGCCGAGCGCGTTCCCGAGGGTCGGTTGCTCGTCGAGACCGACGCGCCCTACCTCACCCCGCAGGTCGTGCGCAAGCACCGCAACCAGCCCGCCTACGTCGTCCACACCGCATCGTTCGTGGCCGAACGAATCGGCGCGACGTACGACGAGCTCGACGATCTCGTGACGCGCAACGCGGCGACGCTGTTCGGGTGGTGAGCCTGCCCGAGCTGCCGACCCAGCCGACGCTGCGCCGCATGCGGCGCTTCGACGTGCGCCCCCGGCGCGACCTCGGCCAGAACTTCCTGATCGACTCGAACATCCTCGGGGTGATCGAGCGCGCCGCCGCGCTCGAGCCCGACGACGTCGCGCTCGAGATCGGCGGCGGCCTCGGCGTGCTCAGCGAGTACCTGGCGCCGCGCTGCGCGCACGTCCACGTCGTCGAGATCGACCGCGCGCTCGTCGCCCCGCTCGAGGACGCGCTGGCGCCGCACCCGAACACGACGCTGCACGTCGCCGACGCGATGGCGCTGGACCTCGGCGCGTTGACGCCGGCGCCGACCAAGGTGGTCGCGAACCTGCCCTACGGGATCGCCGCCGGAGCCATCCTGCGCACGATCGAGGAGCTCGGCGCCGTCACCCGCTGGGTCGCGATGGTCCAGCGCGAGGTCGGCGAGCGCTTCGCCGCCGCGCCGGGCAGCGGCGCCTACGGCGTCCCGTCGGTGCTCGCCCAGCTCGCCTGCGAGGTGCGCGTCCACCGCGCCGTGTCGCGCTCGGTCTTCCATCCGGTGCCGAACGTCGACTCCGTGCTCGTCGTGCTCGAGCGCACCGGCCCGGCCGCGCCGCCGGCGCTGCGCGCGCTCGTCCAGGCCGCGTTCGCGCACCGCCGCAAGGCGCTGGCCCGCTCGCTCGCGCTGTCGCCGGCCTTCGGCGCCGGGGTCCGCGATCGCGCCCGCGCCGCACTCGTCGACCTCGGCCATCCCGCCGACGTGCGCGCGGAGCGCCTGTCGCCCGGCGACTTCCGCGCCCTCGCGGAGGCGCTGGCGTGACCGGAGCGCTGCGCGACGACGCGCCGGCGAAGCTCAACCTGTGCCTGTTCGTCGGGCCGACGCGTCCGGCGGACGGACGCCACGAGCTCGTCACCGTCTTCCAGGCGCTGACGCTGGCCGACCGCGTGGAGCTCGAGCCGGCGCCCTTCGGCGCGCGCGCCGACGAGGTGATCTGCCCGGGCGTCGACGGCCCGCCCGAGGACAACCTCGCCGCGCGGGCCCTGCGCGCCCTGCGCGAGCGCGCCGGCTGGGACGGGCCGCCCGTGCGGCTGCGCATCGACAAGCGCATCCCGGTCACCGGCGGCCTGGCCGGCGGGTCGGCCGACGCCGGCGCGGCGCTGCGCCTGGCCGCGCGGACCGCCGGCCTCGGGGACGACCTGCTGCTCGAGGTGGCCGCGGGCCTGGGCGCCGACGTCCCGGCCCAGGTGCGCCCGGGCCGGCACCTCGCCGTCGGGGCCGGCGAGCGCCTCGAGGCGCTGCCCGCGCCCGGGCGCTACGGCGTCGTGCTGCTGCCCGCGGGCGAGCCACTCCCGACCGCCGATGTCTACAACGCCGCCGACCGGCTCGGGCTCCCGCGCACGCGCGGGGACCTCGCCGATCGCCTCGCGGCCGTCCGCGCCGCCGGGCCCGACCTCCCGGGCGCGCTGATCGTCAACGACCTCGAGCCGGCCGCCCGCGCGCTGTGCCCGGCCATCGGCGACGCGCTCGCGGCGCTGCGCGCCGCCGGCGCCGATCGCACGCTCGTCTGCGGCTCGGGCCCGACGGTCGCGGGCCTGTTCACGCGCGTCGGACGCGGCGCGCGGCGCGGCGGTCGCGCTCGGTGACCGGATGCCGCGGCCGATCGTCACGGAGCCGTGGGGAGCGACCGTACGCACGGGCTCGCGCGTATGAAGCCCGTCTGGATCATCGCCGGCCTCGCCCTCGCCGCGTTCCTCGTCTGGAAGCGGCGCAAGCTCGAGCCGACGCTGATCGCCGGCGGCGCCATCGTCGCCATCCTGATGGCCGTCTACGGGACCGGCCTGGTCCACCTGCCGAACCTCGAGGAGACGCTGATCGACGTCGGCGAGCGGCTCGGGACCTGGACCTACCTGCTCGTCGGCGTCCTCGCCTTCCTGGAGACGGGGGCCTTCGTCGGGCTCATCGCCCCGGGCGAGACGGCGATGCTGCTCGGCGGACTCGTCGCCGGCCAGGGGCAGATCGACGTCGTCACGCTGATCGGTGTCGTGTGGGTGTGCGCGGTCGCCGGCGACCTGACGAGCTTCATGCTCGGCCGGCGCCTCGGGCGCCAGTTCCTCGAGCAGCACGGCTCGCGGGTGCAGATCACGCCCGAGAGGCTGAGGACGGTCGAGCGCTTCTTCGAGCGCCACGGCGGCAAGGCGATCCTGATCGGTCGTTTCGTTGGGCTGGTGCGCGCGATCGCACCGTTCCTGGCCGGCTCCGGTGGGATGCCGCTGCGCCGCTTCCTGCCCTACGACATCATCGGCGCGGGGCTCTGGGGAAGCACGTTCGTCCTCCTCGGCTACGTCTTCTGGCAGAGCTTCAGCACGCTCGTCTCCTACGCCAAGACAGGCGCGCTCGCCCTCGGCACGGTCATCACCCTGATCGTCGCGATCGTCTGGCTCGTGCGCTGGGTGCGCGTGCCCGAGAACCGCGAGCGCGCGCGCGAGTGGACCGTGCGCCAGGCCGAGCGGCCTGCGCTCCGTCCGCTCGCCCGTGTGCTCGCGCCGCTCCTGCGCGGCGCCGAGCGGCCGGCTCGTTTCGTGTGGGACCGGGTCACGCCAGGCGATCTCGGCCTCGAGCTCACGACGCTGATGGCGATCGCCTCCGTCGGCAGCTACACGTTCATCGCGCACATCGTCAAGCTCGACGACGGCCGTGTCCCGATCGGCGACGCCGCCTCGCTCGAGGTGGCTCGCGACCTCCAGACCGAGCCACTGATCTCGATCGCCAAGGTCGTCACCGAGTTGGGCTCGCTGCCGGTGGCCATCGGCCTCGTCGCGCTCACGTCGGTGCTCCTGCTCTGGCGGCGGGAGGTGCTCGAGACGATCGTGCTCGTCGCCGGGCTGACGCTGACGTTCGTGGGCGTGAACGTCACGAAGGACGCGATCGAGCGCCAGCGCCCGCCCGGCTCGCTCATCGAGACCGACTCGCTCGCCTATCCCTCCGGGCACGCCGCCTACGCGGTCACGTGGATCGCCGTCGCGATCGCCATCGCGCGTGTCCTGCCGGGATTCCGGGCGCGTTTCGCGCTCGTCGTCGTGGCGACGGTCATCGCCGTGATCGTCGGGCTGACGCGCATCTACCTGGGTGCGCACTACCTCAGCGACGTGACCGGCGGGTGGGGGCTGGCCGCCTCGATCTACGCCCTGTGCGCGGCCGCCGCGCTGGTCGTCAAGCGCATGCGCGACAATCGCCGGCGGACCGCATGACCAACGAGACGATCATCTACATCGTCGCCATCTCCAGCGGCGTGCTGGCTGTCCTGGCCTACCTGGGGCTGATCCTGATCCCAGCGTGGACGGCCTACAGCCGCATCTGGCAGCGCGTGGCGGCGTCCTTCCTGACGCTCTACGTCCTCGCGGGCTTCGCGATCCTCGGCGCGGCCGGCGGCGCGGCGATCATCTGGTTCTGGGACCGCATCGCGGCATAGCCGCGTGGGGAGGGGGCGACCCGTGCCCCGCGCCTACAATGACCGGTCCATGTCCATGCCGGCGCACCGACTGGAGACGGGGCCGGATCTCACGGCCCTGGACGCGATCACCGACGCGGTCGAGTCGGGCGCCGGCCTGCCCGAGGTCATCCGCGCCGCCGCCCGCGCCCTGGACGCCAGCCTCGTCCTCGCCGACCGCGCCGGCATGGTGCTCGCCGTCGCGGCGCGCTCGCCGGCCGACGAGCGATCGCTGACCGCCGGCGGGTCCGGGGTCGACGCGCTCGACCTGCGCGTCGCGGACGAGATCGTCGGAGTCCTGCGGATGCGTGCCCGCTCGGACCCGGGCCCGGGCCTGCTGCGCATCGTGACCACGCTGATCGCGTCCGAGGTCGAGCGCCTGCGCGCGCCCGAGCGCGCCTCCGAGCACGCGCTCGCCGAGTTCCTGCGCGGCGTCATGTCGCGCGACCTGTCCACGCGCGCGGACATCCTCGAGCGCGGCGCGGACCTCGGGATCGACCTCGACGACGGCGCGTGCGTGGTCGTCGCGCGAGCACACGCGCACGTGGCCACCGAGGAGGGCTGGCGCCAGCGCGTGCTCGCCGTCGCCGATCGCGGGATCCGCGCCGTGGCCGCCTCGGCGGTGGCGGCCCTCAGCGAGCGCGTCGAGCGCCCGGGGGCCGAGGTCGTCGTCCTGCTGCCCGGCGCCGACGAGGCGCTCGCCGCGCGCGCCGCCGACGCGCTGTCGCGCGAGCTCCAGGCCGCGCTCGTCGGTCACACCTTCGCGATCGGACGCAGCCGGATCGCCGAGCAGCCTGACGACCTGCACCGCGCCGCCGCTGAGGCGCTGCTCGCCGCCAACGTCGCCGAGGGCGACCAGGAACGGCGCGTGCTCGCCTTCGAGGAGACGGGCGCCTACCGGCTGTTGCTGTCGGCGATGAGCGAGGACCCGGGTGAGCTCCAGCGCTTCTACGCCGAGACGGTCGAACCGCTCGTCACCTACGACGAGCAGTACGAGACCGACCTGCTGCAGACGGTCGAGGCGTTCCTGGACGCCGACGGCAACGTCGCCGGCACCGCCCAGCGCCTGTATACGCACCGCCACACGATCCGCTACCGGCTCGAGCGCGTGCGCGAGCTGACCGGCCTCGACGTCGGTTCGACCGACGGCCGCGAGAAGCTGAGCCTGGGCCTGAAGGCGATGCGCGTGCTCGGCATCGCGCACCGCGACGGGCCGGCGCGCGAGGCGGGCGCCGGGGGCGGTCGCGTGCCCCGGCGGGCCGAGCCGCCGTCACGGCCCGCGCCGCGCGGCGCTGACGCCGCCAGGAGCGCGGGCGCCGACGACGAACCATCTCCTTCGACGCGCCAGCGCGGTCGCCTCAAGGCCGCGGGCGGACGGTCGCGCCCCGGACCCCGAGCAGAGACCTAGACGACCTGGCAGGATATGGCGTGGCGGTGGCAAGCGGCAGCGCGCCAACTTCTCCAAGATCACCCGGTAATACGGCCAGTTCTCGGCTTCACCACTTTCCGGTATCTCTTGTGCTTCGCATGAGGGCTTGAGCCCGACGGTAAGGATCCCGATAAGGCGAATATGGACCTCGGCTGGGCTACGACGCGCGGGCGTGCGCGATGGGGGACGGTGCTGGGCATCGTGACGGCCGTCGCGCTCATCGGCGGCAGCCTGATCGCGCTCAATCGCTCGGTCCTCCCGTTCAACGCCTGGCCGACCTCGCCCCCCGAGGGCGCGCAGACGCAGCGCCTCCCCGAGGCCACGCCTGCGGGTCGCGCGACGGGCGGCACTCCCTTCATCCCGGGCCTGCCCGGCGTCGCCGGCGGTCCGCTCCTGCCCGGGGCCACGGCCCCGGCCGCCACGCCCGGCGGCGGTGGCGACGCGGACACGACCACGACCGGAACCGGCCCGACCGGCGCCGGCGGCCTCGAGGTCGGCTCGCCCACGACGACGACCACCGGCACCACGAACGCGCCCGGCTCGCTGCGCCAGACCGACAGCGACGGCGACGGCGTCCCCGACGTCCTCGAGCGCCAGAACGGCACGAGCCCGCGCGTCGCCGACAGCGACGGCGACGGCCTCCCCGACGGCTGGGAGGACCAGCACGGGCTCGACCCGACGACCTCCGACAGCAACTCCGACCTCGACGGCGACGGCCTGACGAACGCGACCGAGTTCCGCGTCGGCGACAACCCGCGCCGCGCCGACTCGAACGCCGACGGTGTGTCCGATGGCGCCGACGACACCGACGGCGACGGCCTGAGCAACGCGGCCGAGCAGCGCCTCTCGCTCGATCCCAAGAACGGCGACTCGTCGGGCACCGGCACGAAGGACGGCGAACTGGACACCGACGGCGACGGCGTGCCCAACTCGGTCGAGGTCGCGCTCGGGCTCGACCCGTCCAAGTCGGAGTCGACCACCGGCGTGGCCGACGGCGACGCCGACACGGACGGCGACGGCACCTCCAACGCCGCCGAGATCAAGGCCGGCCGCAACCCCGCCGTCGCCGACGCCCCGGCGACGACGCCCGACGCGCCGTCCTCGACGCCCGGCACGCCGGCTCCGGCCGAGCCCGCGCCGGTCGCCCCGACCCAGCCTGAGCCCGCGCCCGCGGCGCCCGCGACGCCGGCGCCCGCGCCGGCGACGCCCGCGCCCGAGACTCCCGCCGAGCCGCAGAAGCCGCAGGCCCCGGCCGAGCAGCCGTCCCCGTCCCCGTCCCCGGCGCCCTCGACCCCGAGCGGCGACGACCACGGCCACGACCACGGCGGCCACAAGCACGACGGCCACTCGGACGACGACCGCGGGACGCCGGTCGAGTCCACGCCGCCGCCGGAGCGGCCCGACCGCCCCGAGCAGGGCTGCAAGCCCGACCGCGCGCAGCGCGACGACGACGCCGCCCGGGTCGCCGCCAAGGCGGAGGGCGACGCCGCCGCCGAGGCCGCTGCCGACGCTGAGGCCAAGGCTGCCGCCGAGGCGGAGGCGAAGGCCGCTGCCGAGGAGCAGGCCAAGGCCGCTGCCGACGCGCAGGCGGCCGCTGAGGCCAAGGCTGCTGCCGAGGCGCAGGCCGCCGCCGAGGCGCAGGCCACGGCAGAGGCCAAGGCTGCTGCCGACGCGCAGGCCGCCGCCGAGGCGCAGGCCGCCGCCGACGCCGCCGCTCAGGCCCAGGCGGCCGCAGCGGTCACCGCCCAGTAGGCGCGAGCCACCGTCCGGCGCCAGAGCGCGCCGCCCGCGGACTGGACGAACATTCGGGTTGAGGCCGTCCTCAGGCCGCCCGATAGATCGAGTGTGGACCGGCTCTCCCCCCGCGCTCGTGCCCGCTGGATGTCCGTCGTCGGCGTCATCGCCGCCGCGGCCTGCACCGGCACCGGCCTGCTCGCGCTGACCTCCGACGTCCTGCCCTTCCACGGCTGGCCCGGCCGTGATGACGAGGCCGGCGCCGAGGGGCACGCCGTGCTCCCCGCGTCGGCCCCGCTCGGCGGCCGCCGCAACCCCGCCGCGCTCGTCTCGTCGGTCGCCCCGCCGCGTTTCGCGCCGCTCGTCCTCGAGGTGCCCGCCCGCGAGGTCTCCCAGGGCTCCGCGCCGCGCTCCTCGTCCTCGCCCTCCTCACGCCGGCGCACGCGTCGCCACTCGGCGACGCGCCGGCGCCGCAGCAGCGTCTCGCGCCCGAAGTCGACGACCTCCACGCCGGCCGCCACGACGACCCCCGCCGCGACGCCGACGCCGACGACGACGACGGCCGCCGCGGCCGCCGTCCCGGCGACGCCGGCGCCCGCCGCCCAGCCCTCGCGCAGCGCCGCGAGCAGCGACGCCGAGGATCGCGGACACGACAAGAGCGAGCGCAGCGGGTCGTCGGACCGCGACGACCGCGGTTCCTCGTCGGGCCGGCGCGAGCGCCACGGCCGCGACCGCTCCGCGGAGCGCGACGACGACGATCGCGCTGCCGCGTCGAAGAGCGTCACCCAGGCCGTCGCGTCCGCGCCCGCGAAGACCGTCTCGACCCTGACCCGCAAGCTCTCGCGCCGCGGCGAGCGCGGCGACCGCGGCCGCCGCGGCCCGCGCCCCGTGCCGGTCGCCACCACCCCGGCGGCCACGACGCCGGCTCCGACGCCGCCGCCCGCCGCCGGGCCGGCGCCGTCCGGTCGCTGGGACGGCCGCGACCGTGAGCGCGACGGCGATCGCGACGGGCGCGGGCGCGGTCACGGCCTCGACCGCCTGCTCGGCCGCTGACGCCCGGCCGCTCGCGCGGCGAGGGCCCGCGCCCTACGATCTTCGGCCGATGCGCATCGGCGTCATCACCGGCTCCGGTACGTACGCGCTCCCGGGCCTGCGTACGGCGAGCCCACGCCAGGTGGCGACGCCGTTCGGCCGCGCGCCCGTCACCGAGGGGCGCCTCGGCGACGTCGAGGTGCTGCACATCTCGCGCCACTGGGAGGGCCACCGGCGGCTGAGCAGCCAGGTCGACCACCGCGCGAACATCGCCGCGCTGCGCGAGGAGGGCGCCCAGGCGATCCTCGCCGCGACCGTATGCGGGTCGCTCGACCCCGGCCTCGACCTCGGCTCGCTCGTCGTCTTCGACGACCTGCACTTCCTCTCCAACCGGCTCCCCGACGGGTCGCCGTGCACGCTGCACGTCGAGCCCGGCGCACCCGGCCGCGGCCACTGGATCTTCGACCTCCCGTTCGCCGAGGCGCTGCGCGCCGCGCTGGTCGCCGGCGCGCGGGCGATCGGCCATCCGGTCCGCGACGGCGGCGTCTACGGCCACGTCGACGGGCCGCGCTTCAACACGCGCAGCGAGATCCGCGCCCTGCGGAGCGCGGGCGTCACGGCGGTCAGCCAGACGGCGGGGCCCGAGGCCGTGCTGGCCGGCGAGGCGAAGATCCCGTACGCGCTGCTCGGCTATGCGACCGACTACGCCAACGGCGTCAAGCCCGAGGACCCGACGCCGGTCGAGGAGCTCGTGCGCCTGATCGGCGCGAGCACCGACAGCTTCGCCCGCACCCTCACCGCCGCGCTCGCCGAGCTCGACGGCGACGAACTCGAGCCGGTCGGGACCCATTTCAGCTGGGACTGAAGTCGCCGCGGTGATCGTCGCCGAGCTCGGCGCGCCCGCCGACGCGGGGCTCGACGGCCTGCTCGGCGCCGACGGCGCGCAGCGCCTGCGCGAGGAGCTTCAGGCCCGGGCGCGGCGCTGGGCGGCCGGCGTCTCGGCGGACCACGCCTACGAGGCGACGTCGATCGGCGCGGCACTGGCAGCGGTCCATGGGCATCCTGGGCCGCTGCTGCTCGGCGCTCCCGACGTCCCCGCGCTCGACACGGAGATCGCGCGCATCGCGCTCGAGGACATCGCGGCCGGCTGCGACGTCTCGATCGGCCTGGCCCACGACGCGCGCCCGTACCTGATCGCGGTCGCGCGACCCGAGGAGGAGCTCGTGGCGATCGGCGCGCGCGGGTTCGAGGGCGGCCTGCTGCCGGCCTTCGCCGACCACGACGTCGTCGTCGGGATGCTCGCGCCGCACCGCCGGCTCACGAGCGCGGCCGACGCGCGCGCCTTCGCGCTGGACCCGATGACCGACCCGGCGCTGGCGGGGCTGCTGCGGGCGCTGGGATCGCGCTAGCCCGCCGGCTCGCGCGTGGCCACGGCGGCGTAGCGCGCCTCGACCTCATGGCGGTTGTCGCGGTAGCCCTCCCACAGGTAGGAGAGCCACATCCCCAGCATGCGGTGCTGGGACTGCCAGACGTGGCACAGCTCGTGGACGACGAGGTCCTCCGGGCTGTCGGCCGGCGAGCGGCGCAGGAGGATGAGCGGGCCGGCCTCGTAGCCGTGGAAGCGCCGCATCCCGGGGATCCGGAAGAACCACGGCGTGTGGAGGATGCGCACGCGGCTGACGTCGACCGGCGTGGGGTAGAGGTGCAGGCGATCGAGGCGGGCCTTGGCGCGCCCGATCAGCGCGCGTTCGGCCTCGCTGGGCGGCGGGAGGAGACGGCGCAGCATGACCGGCGAGCCTAACGGCGCGCGACGGTAGGTTTCCGCGACGTGCCGACCGTCGAGAGCGCTCCCGTCGAGCCGGCTTCCGGCGCGGGATCGGCGCGCGGCCTCGAGCTGCTCGTCTTCGCCGTCGGCGTGACGACGCTCGGCGCCGAGATCGCGGCGGCGCGCCTGCTCGCGCCCTACTTCGGCGCCTCGACGATCGTGTGGGCGAACACGATCGCCACCGTGCTTGTCGCGCTATCGGCCGGCTACTGGCTCGGCGGGCGGATCGGCGACCGCCATCCGACCCGCGGCGCGCTGGCGCGCTGGGTGCTCGGGGCCTCGGTGCTCGTCGCGCTCGTCCCGCTCGTCGCGCGGCCGGTCCTGGGCGGGGCGGTGGAGGCGTTCGACTCGATCGACATCGGCGCGGCGGCCGGGTCGCTGTTCGGCGTGCTCGCGCTCGTCGCCGTGCCGATCCTCGTGCTCGGCGCGGTCGCGCCGTGGGCGATCCGTCTGCGCGTCGAGCGCGTCGAGGACGCGGGGCGGATGGCGGGCCGCCTGTACGCCATCTCGACCTTCGGCTCGCTCGTGGGCACGTTCGCGGCGGCCCTCCTGTTGATCCCGCTCGTCGGCACCCAGCGCACATTCATCCTCTTCGCGCTGCTGCTCGCGGCGAGCGCGGCGGTGATGCTGCCGGTGCGCTTCTCGATCGTCCCCGCGATGGTCACCGGGATGCTCGCGCTCCCGGTCGGCGAGACGAAGGAGGCGACGGCGGGCCGCGTCGTCGAGGAGCGCGAAACGGAGTACCAGTACGCGCGCGTGGTCGAGCACGACGACGGCGAGCGCTGGCTCGAGCTCAACGAGGGCCAGGGGATCCACTCCGTCTTCCGCCCCGACAGCGTGCTCACCGGAAACGCCTGGGACGGCTACCTCGCGCTGCCCTTCAGCGTTCTCGGGCGTGCGCCGCGGAGCGTCGCCATCCTCGGCAACGGCGCTGGGACGACGGTGCGTGCGTACGGCCGATTCTTCCCGCAGACGGAGATCGACGGCGTCGAGATCGACCCTGCGCTCACCGAGATGGGACGGCGCTGGTTCGGCCTGCGCGACCGGCCGGGGCTGCGGCTGATCGCCGACGACGCGCGTCCGTTCCTGCGGCGGACGTCCCGGCGCTACGAGGCGATCTTCGTCGACGCCTACCGTCAGCCGTACATCCCCTTCTACCTGACGACCGTCGAGTTCTTCCGGCTGGCGCGCTCGCGCCTGGCGCCGGGCGGCCTGGTGATCGTCAACGCCGGGCATCCCGAGGGCTCCGACGAGCTCGAGCGCGTGCTCGCCGCCGGGGTCGCCCGGGCCATGCCGCACGTCTCGCGCCACCCGATCACGACTTTCAACACGCTGCTCGTCGCCGGCCACACGCCGCCGAGCGGCGAGCGGGTGCGGGCGGCGGCGGCGCGCGTCGCGGCCGAGCTGCGGCCGGTCTTCCACCACACGGCCGCGAGCCTCGAGCGCGCGAAGGTCCACCCGCGCGCCTACACCGACGATCGCGCTCCGGTCGAGTGGCTCGTCGACCGCTCGATCGTCCAGTTCGCCGCCGGCGAGGGCTGAGATGGCTGCCGCCGGTTTGCCGGGTAGGTGGACCCGGTAGAAATCGGGCATGGAACGCGAAGACGAGTTCGAGCGCCGCGAGGAGGAGGAGGCCGCCGCCGCCGCGCGTGAGATCGGCGGGGACCCCGACGTCGATCCCACCTACGACGACGACCCCGACCGCCCCGGGGACCACGGCGATCCGGCGATGAGGGCGGTCTACGAGGGTGGCGGTGGTGAGTCCGAGGGCTTCGAGCTGGCCGAGGCCGAGCTCATCGACCGCGCGGAGAACGCGCACGGGCCGTCGCCGATGGCCGACCGCGAGCGGATCTCCGAGGACGCGCGCGCGGACCAGACGTACGGCGAGGCCGACGAGGAGCACACCGCCGAGGACGACCCGGAGGACAGCGACCGCTGAGGTAGGCTCCGGGGCGCCGCCGCTGGGGAGTGGTGTAGCTGGCGCGCACGCCAGGTTTTGGTCCTGGAGGCCGGGGTTCAAATCCTCGCTCCCCAATAGACCGGTTTCCGTCCGACATACGAACTAGTGTTCGGTCCATGCCGTTACGTGGACCGCGGTACTCGGAGGCCGAAGCGCGCGAGGCGATCGCCGCCTCGCTGTCCTACACGGATGCGCTGCGCCGGCTGGGGATGCGCCCGGCCGGCGGCAACCACCGCACGCTTCGTCGCTATGCGGAGGAGATCTGGCGCATCCCGGTCGACCACTTCGACCCGGACGCGGTGCGCCGCGGGCGGTTGTATCGCGACCCGGTCCCGCTCGAGGCGATCCTCGTGGAGGGCTCGAGCTACCAGCGCGCCCGCCTCAAGGAGCGGCTCTTCGATGCGGGGCTGAAGGAGCGCGCGTGCGAGCTCTGCGGTCAGGGGGAGATCTGGCACGGCCGCCGCATGTCGCTGATCCTCGATCACGCCAACGGCATCGCCGACGACAACCGCCTCGAGAACCTCCGCGTCGTCTGCGCGAACTGCAACGCGACGCTGGACACGCACTGCGGCAAGAAGAACCGCCTGCCCGTGGCCGAGCGCGCGTGCCTGCGCTGCGGCGCCACGTTCTCGCCCCGGCACGAGCGCAACCGCTACTGCTCGCGCGCGTGCGGGCAGCGCGCCCACCGCGACCGAGGTCCCCGCCCGGCGACGCGCCGCATCGAGCGCCCGCCCTACGACCAGCTCCTCCGCGAGATCGCGGAGCTCGGTTATCTCGGCGTCGGACGCCGCTACGGCGTGAGCGACAACGCCATACGCAAGTGGCGACGCGCGTACGAATCCGCGGCCGGCGAGGCGTTCGCACCGCCGCCGGCGCCGCCCGAGGAACCCGTGGCGGTTGCCGCCGACTAACCTGATCCCGGTGACCGCTCCCACCGTCGTCATCCTGGCGGCCGGCCAGGGAACGCGCATGCGCTCGCGCACGCCCAAGATGCTGCACGACCTGTGCGGCCGCCCGATGGTCGCGTGGCCGATCATGGCCGCCCTCGAGGCCGGCGCGGGCGACGTCGTGGTCGTCGGTGGCCCGGACGGCTCTCTCGAAGGGAGCCTTCCCGACGGCGTGGCGCTCGCGGTGCAATCGCGCCCCGACGGCACCGGCGGCGCCGTCCTCGCCGCCGCCGACCACCTTGACACCGACGCCCCCGTGCTTGTCCTCAACGGCGACGTCCCGCTCGTGACCGGCGCAGTGCTGCGCTCGCTGGTCGAGGACCATGCCGCCTCGGGCGCCGCGGCGACGCTCGCGACGATGGTGCTCGAGGACCCGTCGGGCTACGGGCGCATCGTGCGCGGCGAGGACGGCGTCGTCGAGCGGGTGGTCGAGACCAAGCGCCCCGGTGACGCCACCGCCGAGGAGCTGGCGATCGCCGAGGTCAACGCCGGCATCTACGTCTTCGACGGACGCGCCCTGCTCGACGCGCTGCGCCGCGCGGGGACCAACAACGCTCAGGGCGAGATCTACCTCCCCGACGCCGTGGCGATCCTCCGCTCCGACGGCGCCCACGTGGCCGCGCACCAGGTCGCCGACGCCGGGCTCATGCTCGGCGTCAACGATCGCGTCGAGCTCGCGCGCGTGCGTGCGCTCGCCCAGGTGCGGATCCAGGAGGCGCACATGCGCGCCGGCGTGACGATCGTCAACCCGGCGAGCACGCAGATCGACCTCGGCGTGCGGATCGGGGCGGACACCGTCATCGAGCCGTCCACGCTCCTGCGCGGGGATACGACCGTCGGCGAGCGCTGCACCGTGGGCCCGATGACCACGGTCATCGACAGCATGCTCGGGGACGAGGTCACCGTCCTGCACTCCTACCTCACCGGCTGCGAGGTCCGCGCGGGCGGCACGGTCGGCCCGTTCGCCTACCTGCGCCCCGACGCGTTGCTGCGCGAGGGCGCCAAGGCGGGCACGTTCGTCGAGATCAAGAACTCCGACATCGGCGAGGGCACGAAGGTCCCGCACCTCAGCTACGTCGGCGACACCGAGGTCGGGCCGGGGAGCAACCTCGGGGCGGCGACGATCACCGCCAACTACGACGGTCGCAACAAGCACCGCACGACGATCGGCGCCGGCGTGCGGACGTCGGTCGACACGACGCTCGTCGCGCCCATCACCGTCGGCGACGGGGCCTACACGGGCGCGGGATCGGTCGTGACCGAGGACGTCCCGCCGGGCGCGCTGGCCATCGCACGCGCGCGCCAGACGACCATCGAGGGCTACGCGGATCGGCGGCGCGGCAAGGACGATCAGACGTCATGAGCTGGTCGTAGACTTTCGGAGGGCGATGAGTCTTCAGACACAGCCGGCGCTGTCGACCAGCCTCCCCATCGACTACGACAAGCGGCTGATGCTGTTCTCGGGCCGCGCGAACCCGGGACTGGCCGCCCGGATCGCCGACAAGATCGGTGTCGATCTCGGGCCCGTGACGCTCAAGACGTTCTCCAACGGCGAGGTCTACTGCCGCTACGGCGAGTCGATCCGCGGCGCCGACGTCTTCATCATCCAGCCGACGTGCGGCAACCCCGCGATGGGCATCACCGCCAACGACGCGCTCATGGAGCTCATGTTCATGATCGATGCGGCGGTGGGGGCGAGCGCGCACCGAGTCATCGCCGTCACGCCATGGTTCGGCTACAGCCGGCAGGACAAGAAGTCCGCCCCGCGTGAGCCGATCAGCGCGCGCGCCGTGGCGCACATGCTCGAGGGCGCCGGCGCCGACCGCGTCGTCACGATGGACCTCCACGCCGGCCAGGTCCAGGGCTTCTTCAGCATCCCCGTCGACCACATGACCGCCGTCATGATGCTCACGCAGTACTTCGACGACCTCGGGCTCACGGACCTCGTCGTCGTCGCGCCGGATGCCGGCCGCGTGAAGCTGAACAAGAAGTTCGCCTCGAAGATCGGCGCCGAGCTGGCGATCCTCGACAAGGAGCGCCCCGCGCAGCAGGTCGCCGAGATCGGCTACGTCATCGGCGACGTGCGCGGGAAGACCGCGATCATCGTCGACGACATGATCGACACGGCGGGCACGCTCAAGGCGGCCGCCCAGACCGTGCTCGACGAGGGCGCCTCGCGCGTGTACGCCGCGGCCACGCACCCGGTCCTCTCCGGCAACGCCTACGAGAACCTCGCCTCGTCGGGCTTCGAGCAGGTCGTCGTCACCGACACGATCCCGCTGCGCCCCGGCGCGCCGGACAACGTCCGAGTCCTCTCGTGCGCCGACCTGCTGACCGACTCGATCCGCCGCATCTTCACCGACGACTCCGTGTCGGAGGTCTTCGGCGGCGAGAACCAGCTCTTCTGAGGATCGCCCCTTTGTAGCGGCGATTCGGGCCGGTTTGCTCACGAGACGCTAACGGGCGCGAAACGCCAGCCAACACGTGGCCGCTCTCGCCGGCGCTCGTATACGAGCGGGTCCTTACCTGACCCTGGTTCATTTCTGCTTCGCGGGCTTGCGTGTGTAGCGTCGCGTCGCGCGCCCGCCGTGCGCACGCCCACACTCTCGGGGAGGGGACCATGTCCGCGCTCCAACCCATCATGAGCCGTGAGGAATTCATGGAGCGCCGCGCGCTCATCCATGGGCGCCTCCGCTCAAATCGGTGGACTGAACGCGGGCCATAGAACCGACGACATCGCGACGGCCCAGCCTCGCTGTCATCGAGCTCCTCCACCCCGAGAGGTTCGCGGGCGGGCTGGACACAGACTGCTCGGGCTTCTCGAAGGAACGACCCGCTCCTGCGTGAGCGGGTCGCCCGTATTCCCCCCGTTCGTCCGTGTCCGGGCGGGAACTCCAGCCGGACCAGGGGGGGTATCGGCTGGATCCTTCGACGCTAACGATGGGACGTGAAGGAAGTATGAAAAGCGGTCGAGCGAGATTCGTCGCGGGCCGCATCCCGACCATGGATGCGGGCCCCGCCAGCCTTGAATCACATGGAGAGCGGAAGCGTCGGGATGGGATCTGCCGACGCCTCCGCTCCTCCGGCGAGAGCTACGGGAACGTCAGGCGTGCGCTGACTGTTGCGTGAGTTCGTCGGCTTCCATCCTTGCGAGCGCCGCGTCGAGCACCGCATACTCCGCTTCCTCGACCGAGGCATACGCAAAGGAGATCGCGAACCCGGCGTCCTCTTCGGCCGTGTCGGCGCGCCGTTGCGCTCTGTCGGCGTCGTGTTCCGCCCGCTTCGAGTCGATGTCGTCGCGGATCTTCGCGATGTGCTCGTTCCAGGTGCGCTGCAGGTCATGCCATGCGACGGAGAGCTTGCTCTTGCGCGCATCGGCCTCTTGCCGCAGCGTGTCAGCCTGAGCGTCGGCCGACGCGCGGACCTCGGCCACGTCGTGCTCGAGGTCCGCCTTGCTTTTCCCGCGTGCGGCGGCTGCGCGATCCTCGGCATCCTTCGCCCGAGCGGCCAGCCTCGTCAGGTCGTCTGACAGTGCCATGGCTACCTCCTTCGGGAGAGACGATCGGCGCCGCGAACATGGCGCTCCCTGGCGCATGCCGACCATTCGGCAGGCATCGATCTCTCCGTTCGCTAGATGGCACAACCGTGACCGTCACGTCTGCAACTCGCGCCCGTGAAGACCCTGGCCCTCCCCCTGGTCCTCCAGCCAGAGTCCCCACAGCGCGAGGAAGGTGCGCTGCACCGTCGCGCGCTCATGATCGGGCCACGACTCAAGATCGGCCATACCATGCATCAGCATGGGATCGGGGGAGCGAATCGCGGGGGCACAGGCGGCGTTCGCCGCGGCGGTCGCGGAGCTGTATGGCGCTACGCGCGACGATGCACCGCAGGGGCCGCTCGAGAGCTGCACGTGCTGCCACCGTCGCGAGAAGCGGCAGCTGGCCGAGGTCGATCGCGAGAGCGCGCCCGCGGGGCTGATGGACCACTTCGCCTTCTCAGCGCTGCGCACGCTCGGAGAGCCCCGCGATGTGCGCTGGTTCGCTCCGCGGCTGCTCGAGCTCACCCGCCGGGCGCACCTCTCCACCGACGTCGACCGCGTCGCGGACCTGTGCGCGGAGGACGAAGTCTGGTCCGAGACGGAGCAAGCCGCGATCCGCCGAGCCTTCGCCGCGCTGTGGACCCTGTGGCTCGATGGCGCCGCCGGCAACGGCCCGGGAAGCTTCATGACGGAATCGGCCGAGCTCCTCACCGGGTGCGCGCGGGTCGGGATCGACGTGCGTCCGCTGTTCGCCGAACTCGCCGCCCGCCGGCCGCAGCCGGGTGAGCCGTGGGACGAGCTGCATGCCCTCGCCGAACGCGTCGGGTGGGAGCGGCGCAACTACGGCGAGGACCCGTTGTACTGGGGCGTCGACGAGGCGGTCGTCCGCTGCGTGATGGAGGACCCAGGGCTCGCGGCGATCGCCGAGGCCGAGCGCTTACGCGCGTCGACGAACTGACCGTCGCCGCGCCGCGCGGGCCGGCGGCTAGGGCAACCCCGTTGCGTCGGTGAGGGACGGGCAAACCTCGGACCTCCTGCCACGGACTAGCATCCGGCACCACCTATGAACGAGAGCCGGCTCTTCTGACCCCCACCGCCGCCTCGCTGCTCATGGACCGCCTCGGCCTGACCGAGGAGGAGCTCTGCCGGGTCCTGGACGTCGACCCGCTGACGCTCATCGCCGGTGAGCTCGAGCACCGGCCCGGGCTCCCGATCCTGCTCACGCTCACCGAGGAGGCGGCCGAGCGCGTGGGGGAGGACGTCGTGCGGCGGTGGCTGCGGGCGAATGGACCCCGCGGTCGGCCGGTCGACCACCTGCTCGCACGCGACTACGCCGCCTTCGAGGACGACCTCGACACGCTGAGCGAGCGCGGATTCGTCGTGCGCCGCCGGGCGTGACGGTCACCGTCCGGCCGATCGCCTCCGGAGAGGGCGCCACGCTCAAGGCCGTGCGGTTGCGCGCGCTGGCCGACGCGCCGCTCGCGTTCGGTTCCACGCACGCGCGCGAGGCGGACTACGACGACGAGCACTGGCGCGCGTGGGCGGCCGACGGCGCGCGCGCCGAGCGCACGGTCTGGCTGCTCGTCGAGACCGACTCCGACGAGGACGACCCGGTCGGACTGGCGTCGGGGATGATCGACGCCGAGGACCCCGCGCTGGCCCACCTCTACTCGATGTGGGTCGCGCCCGAGGCCCGCGGCGCCGGCGCCGCGACCACGCTCATCGAGGCCATCGCGGCCTGGGCCACCGGCCGAGGCGCGCGTGAGCTGCGCACCTCGGTCACCGTCGGCAACGCCGCCGCGGAGCGGCTCTACGCCCGCGCCGGCTTCGAGGACACCGGCGAGCGCGACCCGCTGCGCCACGGGGACGCGGACACGGGTGCGGTCGTCGCGGTGCTCACCAGGCGGCTTGCTACCTGACGAGCTCCGACGCCTGGCTCTTCTCCTGGCGCTTGTCCCCGGGCCAGAAGCCCGTGAAGTACTGGAAGCCGCGTGCGCCGGCGCGGTCGACCGCGGCGCGGGTCACGCGGAACGTGACGCCCTGGACCGCGGCGGCGGCGAGGATCTTGGCCAGCGCGGCCTCCTCGGTGGTCGGCTTCGGGGGCTCCTCCTTGTCGAACAGGCCCCACACGACGTTGAACAGCTTCTGGCTCAGAATGCCCGCGAGCAGCCCGAACACGAGTCCGAGCGGCTTGTACAGGATCTTCATCGACACTCCTCGTGGTGGAGGTGATTCGGGCGGGATTGGACCGGATGGCACGTGATTTCCGCCGTTCGGACGATAATCATGGGTACCCAGATCGTGCACCCTTGGGCGTAGAACTCAGGGAAGGAGGGACGGTGTCCGAGGATCAAGGGAGGTTGGAGCCGGATGACGCGGATGCCATCCTGCGCCGCGCGCTGATCGACCCGGAGGCCTCGGTCGCCGTCGCGCTCAAGGTCGACGGCCTCGCGCTCGCCGACGCGCTCACGGTCGTCTTCCACGGGCGCGTCGACCTCGGCACGATCCAGACGTACGTCGCCCACGGCCCGCGCGGCGCGGGAACCGCGATCGGCGCCGACGAGATGCTGCGCGTCCCGTGCGATCTCGACCTCGGCGACGCCGAGTCGCGCGACGAGGCCGAAGAGGCCTACCTCGAGCAGGCGCGCACGCTCCGCGACGCGCTCATCGCCGCCGACACGGTCCTCTCGGTGTGGGCCGACCCGCTCGCCGAGCTCGTCGAGGGCCAGGTCGGCATCGACCGCTCGATCGACCTCGCCGTCCGCCTCCCCGCCCACCGCCTGATGCCGATCGCGCTCGTCGCGCCCGACCGGCACCTCACCGTGGCGCCCGTCTGCGGGGCCCAGACGCTGGCCGAGGGCCGCCCGCCGATGGGCATCGCGTGCGCCCAGCAGGACGTCACCCAGATCTATCCCTTCCCCGACGACCCCGAGCGCTGCCTGGAGGACTTCGCCCAGCGCGCCGCCGAGCACGCGCGGCGCATGGCCGAGCGCCTCGAGCACCAGGACGCCTCCGTGCGCCGCTTCTTCGAGCTGAGCAACGGCGACGATCCGTCGCCGCCGGTCTGACCGCGCCGGGCCCACAACCGCCATCTGCGGGACTGCGTATCCCGAACGCGCCAAGAGTGGGCCCGTACGGCGGAACACCATGTCCGACGGGTGACGGTGCCGGACTACTTCCCGGCACCGAGGGCATCTTTCACGGCCGTGGTCAACCCGCTTCGGCAGGGGCTGCAAGGTGCGCGTGGCGCCGCCCAGCGCCTCACGCGCGGTTGGGGCGACCGCGAGGACCTCTTGCAGGAGGGGTTGCTCGCCGAGCGGACGATCACGCCGCCGCCCCGCCGCCCGCCCGCCCGCCGCGTCGCCGGGCCCGCCGCGCACGACGACGCCGCGGAGCCGCCGGACCTCGCCGACCTCGCCGACCTGGACGGCCGCCGCGAACGCCGGCGCCGGAGCGAGCGCGAGTGCGCGTAGCCGCACATCACTAGCCTGCCGCGGCGGTGTCCCGCCGCACGCTCACCGCCCTCGCCGCGACCGGCGTCGTCGTCTTCCTCGGCGTCTCGTTCCTGATCGCGCGCTGGCTGACCACGGAGAACCGCGAGCGCAACGCCGTCTTCGCGCTGCTGAAGGACCAGGCGCGCGGCGACGCGCCGGCCATGCTCACCCGCCTGGACGACTGCGCCCGCGAGCCGCGCTGCGCCGCCACGGTGCGCGCCAACGCGCGGCGGCTCCGCCGCGCCGGCGAGGTGAAGATCCTCTCCTACGAGTCCGGGACCTCCTACGCCCTCGGCACGGCGACCGGCGTCACGCGGGTCGCCTGGACGGTCGTCGACCGCGGCCTCCCGGTCGTCCAGTGCGTCGCCGTGGACCGGGAAGGAACCGTGCTGGCCGGTCGAGTGGTTACTCTCCGCCGCCTCAGCCCGCCGATCGGCCGGCAGAGCCCCTGTTGACCCGGTGTGCGGCCGGACGCCGCAACGCCGGGCCGGTCCACGTGTTCTCGTCCTGCGCATGCGCCTGACCACGATCTGCCTCCTCGCCGCCGCCGCGATCCTCGCCGGCGCGGCCCCCGCCGCAGCCCAGTCCGTCGTCTCCAAGCCGACGAACCGCACCCTCTACGAGACCGGCCCGTCCGGCCGCTTCCTGATGGGCGGCACGTGGCTGCGCAAGCTCGACAACCGCCAGAGCGGACCCCAGCGCGAGCGGGGCACCGCCGGCTGGACGCGGGTCACCGTCCCCAACGCCTGGAACGCGGGCGACGACAGCGACGCGTCGTTCGCCGGCGGCGTCGGCTGGTACCGGCGCGACTTCCGGCTGCCCAACGCGAACAGCCGCTTCTCGTGGGTCATGCGCTTCGAGTCGGTCAACTACCGCTCGCGCGTCTACCTCAACGGTCGCCGCGTGGGCACGAACCGCGGCGCCTACCTGCCCTTCGAGGTGCGCCTGCCCTCCTCGCTGCTGCGCCGGCGCGGGGTGAACCGTCTCGTCATCCGCGTCGACAGCCGCCGCTTCCCGACCGACTTCCCGCCCTCCGGCCTGTCGACCACCGGCACGCCGACCGGCGGCTGGTGGAACTACGGCGGCCTGTTGCGCGAGGTCTACCTGCGGCGCATCGACGGCGTCGACCTCAACACCGTCTTCGTCAAGCCGAATCTTCGGTGCGCCACGTGCGCCGCGACGGTCCGCTGGCAGGTGACCGCGCGCAACTACGGCTCCCGCGCGCGCCGCGTGCGCGTCGGCGCGCGGCTCGGCGGTCGTCGCGTCAACCTCGGCACGAAGGCGGTGCCGCCGGGCGGCTTCACGAGCTTCACGCGCTCGATCCGCGTCGCGCGCCCGCGGCTGTGGTCGCCGCAGGCGCCCAACCTCTACGACGCGCCGCTCACGCTGACCTCCGGCGGCCGCGTCCTGCAGCGCTACACGCTGCGCACCGGCATCCGCTCGATCAAGGTCTCGGGCGGGCGCATGATCCTCAACGGCCGCCCGCTGAGCTTCCGCGGCGTCGCGCTGCACGAGGACGACCGCCAGCGCGGCTTCGCGATCGACAACGCGATCCGCGACCGCCAGCTCGGCTGGGTCCGCGACCTCGGCGCGACCGTGATCCGCTCGCACTACCCGCTGCATCCCTACACCCAGGAGAAGGCGGACGAGCTCGGGATCATGCAGTGGTCCGAGGTCCCCGTGTACTCGGTCAAGGCGCAGTACCTCAAGCAGGAGCTGGTGCGCGCCCTCGCCGCCCGCGAGCTCGAGTCGAACATCAAGACGAACGGCAACCACCCGTCGATCATGGTCTGGTCGATCGGCAACGAGCTGAGCGCGCGGCCCGGGCCGGTCCAGGGCGACTACATCCAGCGCGCCGCGCGCGCGGCCAAGCGCCTGGACCCGACGCGCCCCGTGGGCTACGCCGTCGCCGGCTACCCGTCGGTGGGTTGCCAGTCGCGCTACGGCCCGCTCGACGTCATCGGCATCAACGAGTACTTCGGCTGGTACCCCGGACCGGGCGGCCAGATCGCCGACCGCACGCTGCTGTCCGGCTACCTGGACTCGGTCCGCGCCTGCTACCCCAACAAGGCGATCGTCATCAGCGAGTTCGGCGCCGAGGCCAACCGCTCCGGCCCCGTCGAGGAGAAGGGCACGTACGAGTTCCAGCAGGACTTCGTCAACTACCACCTCGGCGTCTACGCGACCAAGCCGTGGCTGTCCGGCGCGATCTACTGGGCGCTGCAGGAGTTCCGCGTCCGTCCGAACTGGGACGGCAACAACCCACGCCCCCAGCCGCCGATCCACCAGAAGGGCCTCGTGAGCTTCGACGGAGTCCCCAAGCCGGCGTACGGGGACGTCCAGCGCAGCTACCGCGGCACGGCGCAGATCGCGCGCGCGGGCGACGGTCGCTGAGAACGGCCGCTACCATCAGCCGTCGCCCATGGCCTCCACCGCGACAAAGCTCACCCTGACGCCCCGCGAGCCCGACAACTCGCGCGCCACCCGGCGCCTGCGCCGCGAGGGCAACGTCCCCGGGATCCTCTACGGCGGCGGTGAGGAGCCGGTCGCGTTCCTCGTCGAGGAGCGCGAGCTGCGCCACGCGCTCGCCGCCCGCGGCGCCGTCCTCGAGCTCTCGATCGACGGCACGACGACGCCGGCCGTGCTCAAGGACGCCCAGCATCACCCGGTGCGCGGCCAGACGCTGCACGTCGACTTCCTGCGCGTCCGCCTCGACGTCGCCATCGAGGCGACCGTCTCGCTCGAGCTCGACGGCGGCGACCACGCCCCCGGCGTGATCGAGGGCGGCGTGCTCGAGCACGTCACCCGCGAGGTCACGATCGAGGCCCTGCCCGGCGACATCCCCGAGACGCTCAGCTTCGACGTCTCCTCGATGCAGATCGGCGACACCGCCACGCTGGCCCAGGTCAGCGCGCCGCGCGGCGTCACGATCGTCGACGACGACGAGACGGTGATCGCCACCCTCGTCCCGCCGACGCTCGACATCGAGGCCGAGGAGGAGGCGCTCGAGGAGGAGACCGAGCTCGTCGGCGAGGGCGCCGAGGGCGAGGCGGCCGAGGGCGAGGACGCCGAGGGCGACGAGTCCGCCGGCGCGGACGACTCCGAGAACGAATAGCGCCGGCCGGTGCGGCGCCTCTTCGGCGGAGGCTCCTCCGGCCCGGCGGACTGGCTGATCGTCGGGCTCGGCAACCCCGGCGAGCGCTACGCCCGCACGCCCCACAACGTCGGTTTCGCCGTCGCCGAGCGGCTCGCCTCCCGCTGGGAGCTGCCCAAGCCGCGCAAGCGCTACAACGGCCTGTTCACCGAGGGCCGCACGGGCCCCGGCGGCCCGCGCGTCGCGATGCTGTGGCCGCAGACCTACATGAACGAGGCCGGCACGTCGGTCGGCCCCGCGCGCGGGGCGCTGCACCTCGACCTCGACCGCGTGCTCGTCCTGCACGACGAGATCGACCTCCCGTTCGGCGAGATCCGCACGCGCGTCGGCGGCGGCCTGGCCGGCCACAACGGGCTCAAGTCGCTGCGCCAGGGGCTCGGCTCGCCGGACTTCGCGCGCGTGCGCATCGGCGTCGGGCGGCCGGACTCGACCGACCCGGAGATCGTCGCCTCCTACGTGCTCGGCCGCTGGCGCCGGAGCGAGGCCGAGGTGACAGGCCTCGTCGACGCCGCCGCCGCGGCGGCGGAGCGGATCGTGCTCGGCGAGGTCCCGGTCCCGGGCGCCTAGGACTGCTGCGGGGGCGCCGGTGGCGCCTGCGGGAGCTCGATGTCCTGGGCGGCCGCGGCGGCCTCGTTCTCGGCGCGCACGGCGGCCCAGATCTCCTCGCGGTAGACGGGCAGCGAGCGCGGCGCGTTGACGCCGAGGCGGACGGTGTTGCCCGTGACCTCGACGACCTCGATGACGATGTCGTCGCCGAGGATGATCTTCTCGCCCGCGCGGCGGGTCATCATGAGCATGGCGGTTCCTCCGTGGATTCCGTCGTGGGCACGTGCGTGGTGAGCACGTGCGCGATCAGGAGACCGGCTGCGCGAAGAGGGGCGCCCGCACCGGTGCGTCCGGCGCCTCGTTGATCACCTGGTGGCCGCGGCCGCCGGCGATGATGATCGGCGCGCGCAGGTTGGCGTGGAAGCCGTCGGCCGTCTCGGCCGCGCGCACCGTCACGAACACCTCCGCCTCGGACGGGTCCTTGACGCCGATGCGCTGGGCCTCGGAGTCGGACAGCTCGACCTCGTAGTCGCGGAAGAAGCGCCACGGGCTCGTCAGCGGAAGTGCGAGCTCGGGCTCCTCCATCGAGTGCAGCCAGAGGAACGTGCCGTCCTTGTCGTGCGGCAGCAGCGCGTAGCGGTTGCCGTTGAGGCCGATGAGGCCGGTCGGGAAGTCGACGATCGCCTCGTCGGGGATCTCGACGTCGCCGAAGCGCGTGCTGGTCAGGGTGTGCGGCATGGGGTCTCCTGGGATCAGGCTAACGGAGGAAGTCCAGCAGCGACGGCTGGATGACCTGCGCGCCGGCCTTCAGCGCCGACTGGTAGACGGCCTGCTGGGTGTTGAAGTCGATGATCGTCTTGGCCATGTCCGCGTCCTCGACGTCGGACAGCATCTTCGTCGCGGCCTCCTGGACCTCGTCGAGGCGGCTCTTGGCCGTCTCGAGGCGGTTCATGCCCGCGCCGACGCGCGCCTGGACGGCGAGCAGGTTGTCGATCCCGTCGTCGAGCGCGCTGAGGTCGCCGTTGCCGAGCGCCACGCTGTCGCCGGAGCGCAGGTGCGTGGCCACGTCGCGCAGGACGGTGAGCAGGTTGCCGGCGCCGCCCGCGGCGCCGCCGAGGACCTCGTCGCCGGTGACGTTGACGCCCAGGCGTACGCCCGGGCCGATCTCGCGCTGCTGGATCACCTGGTCGCCGGAGTAGGCGTCGCTGCCGGCGTTCGTCGAGTCGTAGGGGCGCGTGCTGGTGCTCGTGCCCGCGAAGACGTAGCGGCCGTCGTACGTCGCGTTCGCCTCCTGCTTCATGCCGGCGATGATCTGGTCGATCTCCTGCGCGATCGCGTCGCGGTCGGACTGGCTCAGGGTGTCGGTCGAGCCCTCGACGACGAGCTCGCGGGCTCGCTGGGAGAACTTCGTGATCGTCGTCAGCGCCGTGTCGGTGACGGTCTGCCAGCCGAGCGCCTCGTCGATGTTGCGCTTGTGCTGAGCCATCCCCTCGAGGTCGGTGCGCAGGCCGATCGCGCGGCCGGCGCGGTACGGGTCGTCCGAGGGCCGGTTGATGTCCTTGCCCGAGGACAGCTTGCGCTGGGTCTCGGTCAGGCGGTTGGCGACGCTGTTGAGGTCGGAGAGCACCGACCGGTTCATCATCGAGTTGGTGATGCGCATGATCAGAGTCCCACGCGGCCGGTGCGGTTGATGAGCACGTCGATCATCTCGTCCGTCGTCGACATCGCGCGCGAGGCCGCCTGGTAGGCGCGCTGGAAGCGGATGAGGTTCGTCATCTCCTCGTCGAGCGAGACGCCCGAGGCGCTGTCGCGGCGATCCTGCAGCGCGTCGGTCAGCGTCTGGGCCGTGGCCGCCTGGCGCGAGGCCTGGCTGACCTCGTTGCCCAGCCGCGTGACGATCGCGCCGTAGCGGTCGTCCGCGTCGCCGCCGCGCAGGGCGCCGACGGCGAGGGCGACGGTGTTGTCCGCCGTGCCGCCGGTGCCGGCGCGTAGCGTGGCGGCGGACATCGCCGGGTCCAGCGACAGCTTCGGCAGCCCCGTGGTCACGTCGACCGCGTAGGAGAAGAAGTTCGCGCCGGTGACGCCGTAGGCCGTGTTCACCGACGTGACCAGCGACTGCGCCATCGCGTCGAGGTCGGTCTGGTAGGCGGCGATCGGGCCGGTCGAGGAGCCGAGCGTCATGAGCGCGCCGAGCTGGCCGCCGGGATTGCCGGGGAAGGTCATCGGGAACGTGCCCGCCGGCACCGCCGCGGTGCCCGTGGTGTCATCGGACTCGACGATGGTCACGCCGCCGAGGGCGATGTCGACGCCGCCGGCGGGTGACGCGGTCACCGACACCTGGCCCATCGTCGACAGCGAGTCGAGCAGCAGGTCGCGGCGGTCGTAGAGGTCGTTCGGCTGGGCGCCGGTCTTCTCGGCGTCGCGGATCGCGTTGAGCGTGTTCTTGAGGTCCTCGGTGATGCGCGCGACCTCGCCGCCGGCGCCGGTCAGCGCGGCGAGCTCGTCGTTGGCCTGCGTGCGGGCCGCCGACAGCGACGTCTGGAGGTCGTTGATCGAGCTCGACAGCGTGCGGGCCTCGTCGATCAGGGCCTGCTTGGCCGAGGCGCTGTCGGGCGCGTTGGAGAGGTCGCTCCAGGCGCTCCAGAAGCGGCCGAGGCCGGCCGCGATGCCGTTCTCGCCGGGCTCGGCGAAGGCGAGCTCGACCTGGCCGAGCGAGTTCGAGCGCGTGGTCTGCTCGCCGAGGCCCATGTTCTGGCGTCGCCACTGCAGGTCGAGGAAGCCGTCGCGGATGCGCTGGTAGGACGTGACGTCGACGCCGGTGCCGAGCTGGGCGGCGCCGCCGCTCGCGGTCCCGCCGGCGGGGATGGTCAGCGCGTCGGTGGCCTGCAGGACGGCCTGCTGGCGACTGTAGCCCTGGGTCCCGGCGTTGGCGATGTTGTGCGAGGTGACGTCCAGCGCGCGCTGCTGGGCGAGCAGCGCCCGCAGCGACGTCTGGATGCCCATGAAGGTGGAGACGGACACGGGATCAGGCCTGGAGGTCGAGGACGCGGTGGGGCGAGGGCGGGCGGCCGGCGTTGCCGGCGGCGGTCGCGGGCGGCGCGTAGCCGGTCTGCGGCTCGTGGCCGATCATCCGCGTCAGGTGGTCCAGGAACGAGAGCTCCTGGCGCATGAGGGCGCGGTTGACGCCATGCTCGCGGGCGATCTCGGCGAGCAGGCCGCGCAGCTCGGCGCTGCGGGCGCGGGCCCGGTCGGCCTCGTGCGGGCCCATGAGCTGGGTCAGGGCCTCGAGCGTGACGCCCGCGGGGGCGAGCCCGAGGGCGGCGCCGGCGCGGGTCAGCAGGTGGGCGCGCTCCTGCTCGAGGCGGGCGCGGGCGCCCATCTCGGCCTGGATCGCGGTCATCGCGGCGAGCACGCCGTCGACCTCGCGGGCGCGCACCGAGGCGCCCTGCTTGAGGATGACCTCGAGCAGTCGCTGCGCCGAGGCGATCTGGGCGTCGAGGTGCGCGAGCACCTCGGCGGCGAACGCCGTCGTGGCGGGGTTGGTCACGACAGCCCCCGCATCGTCTTGTAGAGGTCCTCGGCCATGCCGATGCCGCCCGCGTTGGTGACGGCGTCGGCCAGCGTGCCGGGCATCATGTCCTTGTAGGCGCTCGTCGCGGCGCTCTCGCTCTCGCCATCCTCGCCGCCCTCGCCGGCCTGGGCGGTCGAGAACATCGACTTGGTGAGCTGCGCGATGAGGGAGTGCTCGAAGCCGAGCGCGGCCTTGTACTGGTCCTGGGCCTCCTTGCCGGCGGCGCGGACGTCGGCCGGGATCGCCGCGGCGGAGATCGAGCTGAGCTCGAAGCCGCTCATCGCTTGACCTCGTTGGCGATCTGCAGGATCTGGTCCTGCATCTGGACGGCCTTGCTGGCGAGCTGGAAGCTGCGCTGCGCGTCCATCATGTCGGTCATCGCGTCGGCGACGTCCGTGTTGGACGACTCGAGCGCGCCCTGCACGAGGCTGCCGGCGTCCGCGGTGGTGGCGGGGCCGCTGTCGGCGGTGGCGGCGAAGAGGTTGTCGCCCAGCGAGCGCAGGCCCTCGGCGGCGCGCACGCTGACGAGCTCGATGCGGCCGAGCGGGCGGTTGTTGGCGCTGACCGTGCCGTCGGGGCCGATCTGCACGTCGGCGGCGTCGGTGCCCGCGGGGACGGTGAGGGCGGGCTGCAGCAGCTCGCCGCGCTGGGTGGTCAGGCGGCCGCGGTCGTCGAGGCGCAGCTGGCCGTCGCGCGTCAGCGCTTCCGTGCCGTCGGCGCGGCGCACGCGCAGGAAGCCGTTGCCCTCGATCGCGACGTCGAGCGACTGGCCGGTCGTGCGGAGGCTGCCCTGGGCGAAGCTGCGCCCGGCGGTGGAGACGCCGGCGCCGGCGCCGCTGCGGACGATGCCGGAACGGTCCTCGACGTACAGCAGGTCGCGAAAGGCCACACGCGTGTGCTTGTAGCCACTGGTGTTCACGTTCGCCACGTCGTTGGCGAGCGTGTCCATACGCTGCTGCTGCGCCGTCATGCCGGCGGCGGCGCTGTACAGACCTTCGAGCATGGGTCTCCTGAAGTTGGAGCCCGGCTTCCGCATTGCGGTCCGGCCGGAGCTTTGGTTCTCGACAGGGTCATCGACCCCGCCGCGAAGAACTTGAGGAGAATTCGCCGGAGTCGGCGGGACTACAGGGAGCCGACGCGGTTGGCGGCCTTGTCGAGCGTCGAGTCGATCGTCGTGATGACCTTCTGCCCGGACTCGTAGGCGCGCAGCGAGGCGATCATGTCGACCATCGCCTTCGTCGGGTCGGCGCCCGAGGCCTCCAGGGCGCCGTCGCGGACCTGGCCGGTGCCGCGGCCGGCGGCGGTGCCCGTGACGAGCGAGTCGCCCGCCTTGACCGGGTCGTTCAGGTTGAACAGCCCGAGCTGGGCGGCGTCGACCCTGCCGTCGGCGCCGACGGTGACCGGGCGGCCGTTCTGGCCGAGCACCGGGTCGCCCTGGGCGGTGGCCAGGGTGCGGTCCGGGCGGGCCATGAACTGGCCGTTGCGCGTGTAGCGCGTGCCCTGGTCGGTCTGGACGGCGAACCAGCCCTCGCCGACGACGGCGAAGTCCAGCGGCTCGCCGGTCTCGCGGACCGGGGACGCGGAGAAGTCGGTGACCTGGGCGTCGATGCGCGAGCCCTGGCCGAGCGGCCCGATCTGGGCGCCGGTCTGCGTGTTCTGCAGGAGCATCTGGCCGAAGCTCGACTGGATCGCCCGGTCGGCCTTGTAGCCGGGGGTCGAGGCGTTGGCGAGGTCGTTGGCGATCAGGTCCTGGCGGGCCATCTCACTGACCATGCCGGACGCCGCGATGTAGAGGCCGCGCTCCATGGTCACCTCTATCGGCCCTGCGGCATGATCCTTGAGGCGATGGACGTCCTTCGTGTCGAAGCCGCCCTGCTGCGGGCCAATCTCCCCGACCTGACGCTGCGCGAGGGCATGACCCTGCCCGGCCGCGTGCTCGAGCGCGCCGGGGCCTTCGGGGTGCTCATGCTCGCCGGCGCGGCGCTCAGCGCCGAGCTGCCCGACAACCTGACGGCGGGCACGGCGCTGCGCCTGCGCGTCGAGGAGGTCAGCGCCGACCGCGTGCTGCTGCGCGCGCTCGAGCCGCAGGGGCCGCCGCCCGCGGCCACGCCGCCGCCCGACGTGCGCGTGCCGCTGCCCGGCGGGCGCGAGGCCGAGGTACGGGTGACCGAGGAGGCCGGAGGCGGCCCGGGCGGGCGGGCGACGACGATCGCGCTGGCCTACGAGTCGCCGGCGCTGGGGACGCTCGACCTCAAGCTCGTGCACCGCCCGGGGGCCGGGCTGCAGGTCACGGTCGGCGCGGTCGCCGGGGTGGCCGAGGACCACGCGCGCGCGAGCGCCGAGGAGCTGCGCGAGGCGTTGTCGGCGGCGGCGGGGCTGCCGGTCACGGTCACGGTCATCCCACGTCCCCCGGAGCCGAGGGTGAACGTGTATGCCTGACGGGGACCGGCCGCGGCGGGCCGCCGCGCTGCGCTACCAGGAGGGCGAGCATGCGCCCGAGGTCGTCGCCGCGGGCAGGGGGGAGACGGCCGCGCGGATCGTCGAGACGGCGCGGGCCGCCGGCGTCCCCGTCCGCGAGGACGCCGCGCTGGCCGAGGCGCTCGCCCAGCTCGACGTGGGACGCGTGATCCCCGAGGAGCTGTACGTCGCCGTGGCCGAGGCGCTCGTCTGGGCCTATCGGCTCGACGCCAAGGCGTCGGCCCGAGGTGGCGCTAGGCCACCTCGCGGAACAGGGCCTCGTCCTCGCTGAGGGCGTTGCGCAGCGAGCGCTTGAGCTCGGTGTGGATCTGGCAGACGCGGCTCTCGGAGACGCCGAGCACCTCGCCGATCTCGCGCAGCGTGAGCTCCTTGACGTAGAGCAGCACCGCGATCTCGCGCTGACGGGCGGGCAGGCGGCCGAAGGCGCGGCGGAAGCGGTCCTTGGCGTCGCCCAGCGACGACATGTGCAACGGGTCGGTGGAGACGTCCTCGGTGGCCAGCGTGTCGACGCGCTCGACGCCGGAGTCCTCCTCGCCCGGGACGATCGCGTTGAGCGACGTCAGGTCGGAGGTGGCGATGCGCTGCTCGCGATCGCGCAGCTCGGTGACGGTGGTGCCGAGCGAGTCGGCGAGCTCCTCGCGGGAGGGCGGGCGGCCGTGGACGCCCGAGAAGGTGCGGCGTGCGGTCTCGATGTCGCGCTCCCAGCGGCGCACGGAGCGCGGCGCCCAGTCCTGGCGGCGCAGCTCGTCGAGGATCGCGCCGTGGATGCGGGTCCACGCGAACTGCTCGAGCGTGGCGCCCTTCTCCGGGTCGTAGCGGTCGATCGCCGTGATCAGCGCCTCGAGCCCGCAGGAGATGAAGTCCTCGACCTGGCAGCTCGCCGGCAGCTCGCGCACCTTGCGGTAGGCGATGTACTTGACCAGCGGCGCGTAGGTCATGATCAGGCGGTCGCGCAGCGACGTGTCCTGTGTGCGGCGGTATTCCTTCCACAGCGCCTGGGCGTCTTCTGACGCGATCCAGCGGCGGCGGGGAGTTTCAGTCTGCATCCGTGGGGGCTCCGGGAGGGGTGAAGGGAAAGGCGACAAGGGCCGTATCGGCCCCGGGTGCCCAGGCATTGAGGCCCTGTTGTCCACCGCGTGCCTCCCCAGAAGTGGGGATCGGCTGCCGGACATGGGCTCAGGTTGTGCGCCCAGCCGCCGATAGAGGGGACTAGTTCCCCCTTCGCCCCCGAAAGGTCGTATCCGTTCCCATGGCTCTTCGCGTCACCCGACCGACTGCCCGTCCGTCCGTCGCCGACCCGCGCGCGACCGCGTCCTCGCTGCTCGCGCGTGAAGACATCGCCGGGCTGCGCTCGCTGTTCGCCGATGCGGCCGACGAGCCCGGGACGCACGGCCCCTACGCCACCCGCAAGGCGATCCTCGAGGCCGGCCTGGCCGGCGCGCCGCGCGAGGCGCCCAAGGTCGTCGCGCAGCGCTTCGCCGTCACCGCGGGCCTGGCGCTCGACGCGCTCGAGGCCGAGCCGCGCGAGCCGGTCTTCCTCAACTACGCGGGCGTCGCCCTCTACGAGCTCGGCGCGTGGGCCGGCGCCGAGGCGCTGTTCAAGGCCGCCCTTCGCCTGAGCCCGACGCTGCCGCACGTGCGCGACAACCTCAAGGCGCTCGACGCCCGCCGCCGCAGCGGCCGCAGCCTGCCGATCCCGGCGACCATCACCGCCGCCCTGGGCTCGCTGGCCAAGCGCGCCGAGCGCGTCGCGTCGGCCGCCCGCCCGGTCGAGGGCCTGACGCTGAGCCTGTGCATGATCGTCCGCGACGAGGAGGAGATGCTCCCGCGCAGCCTCGCCGCCGCCCGCGCCGCCGTCGACGAGATCATCGTCGTCGACACGGGCTCGACCGACCGCACCGTCGAGATCGCCCGCGAGTTCGGCGCCAAGGTCATCGAGCAGGAGTGGACCGGCTCGTTCGCCGACGCGCGCAACGCCTCCTTCGACGCCGCCACCGGCGACTGGATCATGTACCTCGACGCCGACGAGGTCCTCGTCGCCGACGACGCCGAGCGCCTGCGCGAGGTCACCGGCCGCACCTGGCGCGAGGCCTTCTACCTCGTCGAGACGAACTTCACCGGCGAGCTGGGCGACGGCACGGCCGTCACCCACAACGCCCTGCGCGTGTTCCGCAACCGCCCCGAGTACCGCTTCGAGGGCCGCATCCACGAGCAGATCGCCCACCGCCTGCCGTCGAAGATGCCCGAGCGCATCGAGATCACCGACGTCCGCGTCGAGCACTACGGCTACCTCGGCGTCGTTCGCGACGCCAAGGACAAGTCGCGCCGCAACATCGAGCTGCTCGAGCGCCAGCGCGACGACGCCGAGGACCAGACCGGCTTCCTGCACTTCAACCTCGGCTCGGAGTACGCCGCGCTGGGCGAGAACGACAACGCCCTGCACAGCTTCGAGCGCGCCTGGGAGCTCATGCGCGAGGACCCGGACGTCGCCGCCTACGGCTATGTCCCGTCGCTGCTCAGCCGCCTCGTGCGCGCCCGCCGCGTCACCGGCCGCCACGCCGAGGCCGCCGAGCTCGCCGTCGAGGCGCTCGGCATGCTGCCCGGCTTCACCGACGTCGTCTACGAGCGCGCCCAGTCCGCCCGCGAGCAGGGCCGCCTCGACGAGGCCGTCGCGCTGCTCCAGCAGTGCCTGGCGATGGGCGACGCGCCCGCCCGCTACTCGGCCACGGCCGGCTGCGGCACCTACCTGGCGCTGACCTCGCTGGCCCGGATCCGGCGCGAGCAGGGCGATCACGCCGAGGCGTCGGCCGTCCTGGCCCGCTGCCTGGACGAGTACCCGAGCTTCCTCGGGGCCGTCGGCCCGTACGCCACGGCGCTGCTCGCCGAGGGCGTCGACGCCGAGTTCGTCGTCGACGACGTCGAGCGCCGCACCCCCAAGCTGACCGCCAGCGCGCGCTTCCTGCTCGCCACGGCGCTGTACGAGGCCGGCCACGCCGCCGAGTCCGAGGAGCACTTCGCCGCCGTCCTGGAGGCGCAGCCGTCCAACGCCGGCGCCCGCGTGGCCCTGGCCGAGAGCCTGCTCTCCCAGCGCCGCTGGGAGGAGGCGGCCGCGACCGCCGAGGCCGTCGAGGACGGGGCGCCGTTCGCCGCCTCCGCCCGCCGCACCGAGCTGTTCGCGCGGATCGTCGCCGGCGAGGCCGAGCTGGCCGAGCGGGCCGGCACGCGCGCCGCCGCCGATCTGCCCGCTGGCGATCTCGCCGCCTACGACTCCTGGCGCCGGATCGCCGCCGGCCAGGCCGCCCCGCCGGCGCCCGCCGCCGCCGTCCCGGCGCTCGTCGTCGCGCTCGAGGCGCTGCTGCGCGTCGAGGAGCTCGACGCCGTCGCGCCGGTGCTCTCGGCGATCGAGAACACCCAGCTGGACGCGCGCGACCGCCGCGAGCTGCTCGCCGGCGTCTACCTGCGCCGCGGCTTCCTCGAGTCGGCCGCCGACGAGTGGATCGCCGCCGTCGACGAGCGCGGCCCCGACGCCGACGCTCTCGTCGGCCTCGCCCAGGTCGCCTGGGCGCGCGGCATGCACGAGGACGCGGTCCTCTTCGCCCGCGAGGCCGAGTCCCTCGATCCCCGTCACGCGCTGGCCTCCGGGCTGGCCGCACGACTGGAGGCCACGGCCCTCCAGCGCGCCTCAAGTTCGCCTCACGACGTCCGATGACCTCCGGTACAGAAAGAGTCCGGTAAGAGACCGGGCGCCCGGAGGAAAGAAGGACCGACATGAGCTTCGAAGTGAACGGAGTGGACAGCGTGGGTGCCTATCGCGCCATCGCGCGGCAGCCGTATGGCACCGCGTCGTCGACCGACGGCGTCCGCTCGTTCAAGGAGGTCACGCGCGTCGACCGGGCGGACACCTTCCCGGCGTCGCCGCCGCCGGAGGTGCGCGAGGAGATGCTCGTCGCCCAGCAGGTGTTCGACGAGATGCGCGCCCGCGGTCGCGAGCTGCACTTCGAGATGACCGAGGGCCGCGTGCGCATCGAGATGCGCGACCTCGAGGGCAACGTGCTCAAGCAGATCCCCGTCACCGAGGCCCTCGAGATCGCAGCGGGCCGGATCCCGGAGTAGGAACACATGGCAGGCATCAGCCTCAGCGGACTGGCCTCGGGCGTCGACACCTCCGCGGTGATCGAGCAGCTCATGGCCGTCGACTCACAGGGCAAGGCGCGGCTCCAGCTGCGCCAGAGCGCGCTCGAGGCGCGTCAGCAGGCCCTGACCGACGTCAAGACCCGCCTGACGAACCTGATGACCATGGCCAAGGACCTCGGCGCGGGGTCGGCGTGGACCGACACGCAGACCACCGAGGTCTCCGACGGCGCCAAGATCGCCGCCAGGCGCCTGAGCGGCGCCGCGCCGGGCGGCCACGAGATCACGGTCAGCAACCTGGCGCGCTCGGAGCAGCGCAGCTACGCCTTCACGCCGGGGACCGCCTCGTCGCTCAGCCTGACCACGTCGGCCGGCACGACCAACGTCGCGATCGCCGCCGGCGACGACGGCGCCGCGGTGGCCGACAAGATCAACGCCGCCGCCGGCTCGCCGGTCTACGCCGTGTGGGTCGAGGACCCCACCGGCGACGACACGAAGGACCGCCTCGTCCTCACGCGCAAGGAGACCGGCGCCTACCAGCAGGGGGACCTCACCCTCTCCGGCGCCTCCTGGCTGTCCTCGGAGGGCTACAAGGCGGGCGTCGACGCGACCTTCACGGTCGACGGCGGCGATCCGCAGACGAGCCGCTCCAACGTCGTCCGCGCCGCCGTCCCGGGCCTCGAGCTGACGCTCAAGGCGACGGGCACCACGGCGGTCACGGTGAGCGCGCCCGGCCCCGATCCCGAGGCGGTCAAGGCCAAGGTCCGCGCCTTCGTCTCGCAGTACAACTCGACGATCACCTTCATCCAGGGCGAGCTCGAGGAGAAGCCGGTCAAGAACGCGAGCACGATCTCGGACGCCGGCAAGGGCGTCCTGTACGGCGACTCGCAGCTCAAGGGCGTGCTCAACCAGCTTCGCAACATGGTCTCCGACAAGGTGTCGGGCATGACCGGGAGCGTCACGAGCCTGCGCGACCTCGGTGTCTCGACCGGCAAGGCGACCGGCGGCGCGAGCTCGGCCGACGCGCTGGCCGGCAAGCTCGTGCTCGACGAGGCCGTCCTCACCAGCGCGCTCGAGAACGGCCGCCTCGACGTCAAGACCTTCATGACGGACGGCACCAAGGGCATCTCGGCCAAGCTGACCAAGCTGCTCGACCCGCTGACGAAGGTCGGCGGCCTCGTCGAGAAGCGCGCCACGCAGGCGGGCCAGCAGGCCGGCGACGTCGAGGATCAGATCAGCTCGATGACCTCGCGCCTGGAGCTCAAGCAGGAGCGCCTGAAGGCCCAGTTCGCCGCGATGGAAGCCGCGCTGGCACAGAGCCAGTCGACGAGCTCGTGGCTCTCCTCCCAGCTCTCCAGCCTCGGCTGATCCGCCTCAATCCGCGGCCCGAGCTGCCGATCACCGGGGCACCGCCCCGCCCCCCGATCTCCCCGAGAGGCTCGATGTCCACGTACGCCGCTGCTCCCAACGCCTACCGTCAGTCTGCGGTCCTCACCGCGTCGCCGGGACAGCTCGTCGTCATGCTCTACGACGGCGCCCACCGCTTCCTGCTGCAGTCGGCGAACGCCATGCGCGAGGGCCGTCCCGGCCCCGCCGGCGAGCGCCTGCGCCGGGCCGAGGCGATCATCGACGAGCTCAACATCACGCTGAACATGGACGCCGGCGGTGACGTCGCGGTAAGCCTGCAGCGCCTCTACATCTTCTTCAAGGAGCACCTGCGCACCGCCCGTCGCGAGCAGGACGCCGACAAGGTCGAAGAGGTCGCAGGGATGATGCGGGAGCTGCGCGCCTCCTGGGCCCAGCTGGCCGGCTCGTGAACGGCTATCTCGAGCTCGCCGCGCTGGCCGAGCTGGAGCTCGAGCTGGCGCTCGACGGGCGGATCGACGAGCTGGTGTCGCTGCACGCCGAGCGTGCCGTGCTGATCGCCTCGCTGCCGCCCGTGCCGCCGCGCTCGGCCGAGGCGGCCCTGCGCCGCGCCGCCGTCGCGCAGGAGCAGACCACCGCCGCGCTGGCCACCGCCGCGCGGGCCATCAAGGCCCAGATCTCGCATCTGGACCGCGGTCGCAACGCGATCGCGGCCTACGCCCCCGTGGCTCCGCAGGCGGCGCCGCGAGCGGCGCATCGGGCCTGACGAGCGGCGGCGGGCGAACGCCCGCTCAAGGTTCTGGCCGAAGGGCCGATGACGTGAGCGGCGCCCAGGGAGGGCGCCGCACAACAGTCCAGGGACGGACGACAGATGGAGCCCCCTTTCCCATGGAACTGTTCGACCCCACCCAGCTCGGCCTCGAGCGCGCCATCTCCGGTGCGGAGATGCGTCAGAGCGCGCTGGCGGCCAACGTCGCCAACGCCAACACGCCCGGCTACAAGCCGAAGGACATCGACTTCCACTCGGCGCTGCAGGCCGCCTTCGCGACCGGATCCGACGTCTCCAAGGCGCCGATCACCGAGACCGCGTCGTCGACCCAGATGCGCGCCGACGGCAGCGGCATCGACATCGACGTGGAGTCCTCCAAGCTCGCGGCCAACGGCCTCGAGTACCAGGCGCTGATCCAGGCGGCCAAGGGCCGCATCGACATCATCGAGTCCGCGATGGGGACGCGCTGATGAGCCTCTTCAACAGCCTCGGCATCTCCGCCAGCGCCCTCTCCGCCGAGCGCGTCCGCATGGACGTGACGGCCGAGAACCTCGCCAACGCCCAGACCACGCGCACCGAGGCCGGCGGCCCGTACAAGCGCAAGGAGGTCGTCCTCGAGTCGGCCGGTCGCGGCGGCTTCGCGCAGGCCCTGGCCGGCGCGCAGGGCTCGTCCTCGGGCGGCCCGGACGGCGGCGTGCGCGTCTCGAGCATCACCGAGGACAGCGCTCCGGACCGTCTCGTCTACGACCCGAGCCATCCGGATGCGAACACCGACGGGTACGTCGCGATGCCGAATGTAAACCCGGTGACCGAAATGGTCGATCTGATCACTGCGTCCCGTTCCTACGAGGCCAACGTCACCGCCATGCAGACCGCCAAGCAGATGTTCACCAAGACCCTCGACATCCTCCGCTGATGCCGATCGACCCGTCATTCGCCGTCAGCGGCACCGACTGGCAGATCGGCGGCGTCGGAGGCGTCGGCCAGGCCGACGGCACGCTGCCGGCCGGCGCCGACGGCGGCTCCGAGTTCGGCGGGATGCTCGCCAAGCAGGTCTCCAGCCTCTCCGAGATGCAGTCCGAGGCCTCGACGGCCTCGCAGCAGCTCGCGGCGGGCACGGCGGCCGACACCTCGACGGCCGTCATGGCCATCGAGCGCGCGCGGCTGTCGATGCAGCTCGCCTCGCAGATTCGCACCAAGGGCGTCGAGGCGCTCACCGAAGTGCTCCGAACGACCGTCTGAATGCCCTAGCCCCCCTCCACTGGTCCCCCGCCAATGCCCCTCCGTTCCCTGCTCGCCAACTCCACCCCGAAGGGCCGCGTCATCCTCGGCGCGTCCGTCCTCGGCGTGGTCGTGGTGATGTTCTTCATGTTCAAGCTCGCCTCCGCGCCGAGCTACTCGACGATGCTCACGGGGCTCGATCCGGCCGAGACCGGCAAGATCACCGCCGCGCTCGACGAGAAGGGCGTCGGCTACGAGCTCAAGAACAACGGCACCGCGCTCGCCGTCGACAAGGCGATGGTCCCCGAGGCGCGCATCGCGCTCGCCGAGCAGGGCCTGCCGAGCAAGGGCCAGCCCGGCTTCGAGCTCTTCGACAAGCAGAAGCTCGGCGCCTCCGACTTCCAGCAGAAGGTCACCTACCAGCGCGCGCTGGAGGGCCAGATCGCCCGCACGATCGGCCAGGTCCAGGGCGTCTCGGGCGCGCAGGTCTCGCTCGTGCTCCCCGAGGAGCAGCTGTTCAGCGACGAGGAGTCGCCGGCCACGGCTGCCGTGCTCCTCAGCGGCGGTACGGACTCGCTCGACCCCGCAGCGGTGCGCGGCATCTCCTCGCTCGTCTCGTCCTCGGTCAAGGGGCTGAAGCCCAAGAACGTCTCGATCACCGACGCCTCGGGCCAGCTCCTGTGGCCGACCGGCGACGGCTCGACGGCCGGTGGCGGCGGCGCCGCGACCAAGGTCGCGGCCGAGGCCCGCTACGACACGCAGATGGAGTCGAACCTGAGCGCGCTGCTGGCCCAGACGGTCGGCACCGACAAGGCCAAGGTCCAGGTCCACTCCGACCTCAACGTCGACCAGTCCACGCAGGACAAGCTGACCTACGCGAAGACCGGCACGCCGCTCAAGCAGACCGAGGAGACCGAGCGCCTGCGCGGCGCCGGCGGGTCCTCGGGCGGCAGCTCGGGCACCGCGGGCAACCTGCCCAGCTACGCCACGAGCGGCGCCGGCGGCAACTCGAACTACCAGCGCTCCTCGACGCAGACGGACTTCGGCGTCGACAAGACCGTGACCCGCACGCAGGTCGCCGCGGGCCAGGTCAACAAGCTCAGCGTGGCGCTCGTCGTCGACAAGTCCGTCCCGGCCGCCCAGGTCGCGCAGCTGCGCACCGCGGTCCAGGGCGCGGCCGGCATCGACACGCAGCGCGGCGACGTCATGTCCGTCAGCCAGGTCGCGTTCGCCAAGGCTCCGGCCGAGGCACCGGCCGCCGGCCCGGCGGGCCCGATCCTCGGCTACGCCAAGTACGCCGGCGTCGGCCTGGGCCTGCTCGCCTTCCTGTTCTTCGCCATGCGCCAGCTCAAGAAGCGCGAGCGCGAGTCGCTCGGCGAGCCGACGTGGCTGCGCTCGATCGAGGCGCCGACCACGCTCGCCGACCTCGAGGCCGGCCGCACCACGGTCATGGCCGGCGGCATGCCCGGCCCCAGCGCCACCCGCGTGAACGCCGAGAACATCGCCGAGCGCGATCCCGAGCGCGTCGCCCAGCAGATCCGCACCTGGATGCAGGAGGACTAGGCGATGGAGACGCTGCCCGCGGCGCCGGCGTCCGCCGCCGTCGCCGAGCTCCCGCGCCCGTCGGTCCGGCTGCCGGGCCGCGAGAAGGCCGCCGTGCTGCTCGTCAGCCTCGGCCCCGAGCGCGCCGCCGAGGTGTTCAAGCACCTCAAGGACGAGGAGATCGAGACCCTCTCGCTGCAGATGGCCAAGACCCGCCAGGTTCCCCAGGACCTGAGCGAGGCGGTCTGGACCGAGCTGGTCGAGACCGTCATGGCCGAGGCCTACGTCGCCGAGGGCGGCGTGGAGTACGCCCGCGCGGTGCTCGAGAAGTCCGTCGGCCCCGAGCGCGCCGGCGAGCTCATCGGGCGCCTGTCGGCCACGATCGAGCGCCGCCCGTTCGAGTTCCTGCGCCGCTCCTCGCCCGAGCAGATCTACGCCTTCCTGCGCAACGAGGCGCCGCAGACGATCGCCCTGGTGATCGCCAACCTGCACACGAAGCTGGCCGCCGACGTGCTCGCCCAGCTGCCCTCCGACGCCCAGGCCGACGTCGCCCTGCGTGTCGGCACGATGGGCGAGATCAGCCCGGACGTCACGCGCGACGTCGAGGCCGTCCTGCGTCAGAAGCTCTCGAGCGTCGTGACCCAGGAGTACTCCTCCGCGGGCGGCGTCCAGTCGCTCGCCGACATCCTCAACAACGCCGACCGCCCGACCGAGCGCAACGTGCTCGACTCGCTGGCCGCGCGCGACTCCGAGCTGGCCGAGGAAGTCCGCATGCTGCTCTTCACCTTCGAGGACGTCGGCAAGCTCGACGACCGCAGCATCCAGCTCATCCTCAAGGACGTCGACGCGAAGGACCTCGGGCTCGCCCTGCGCGGCGTCAGCGACGACGTCAAGGACAAGATCTTCACCAACATGTCCGAGCGCGGCGCCGAGATGCTCCGCGAGGAGATGGAGTTCCAGCCGGCCCAGCGCCGCAGCGTGGTCGAGGAGGCCCAGGGCCGCATCGTGGCGGTCGTGCGCCGCCTCGAGGAGTCCGGCTCGATCGTCCTCTCGCGCGGCGGCGACGAGGACCAGATGCTGTGAGCGACTCCTTCGCACAGCCCTACGTGCTGGAGCCGCTGGAGGCCGCGCCGTCGGCAGCGCCGGCGGCCGGCGACCTGCTCGCCGTCGTCGACGCCGCGCGCGCCGAGGCCGACGCGATCCGCGAGCAGGCGCGCGCCGAGGGCCTGGCCCAGGGCCGCGCCGAGGGCGCGGCCGTCGCGCTCGAGGAGGGCCGCGCCCGCACGGCGCCCGCCGTCGAGGCGCTGGCCGCCGCCGTCGAGGCGCTCGTCGCCACCCGCGCCGAGGCCGCCGACCGCGTCGAGGAGCGCGCCGTGGCGCTCGCCTTCGAGCTCGCCGAGAAGATCATCGGCGGCGCCGTCGCCGCCCAGCCCGAGCGCGTCCTGGACGCGGTCCGCGGCGCGCTGCGCTGCCTCGTCGAGCGCGAGCGCATCCAGGTGCTCGTCCACCCCGAAGACCTCGGCCTGGTGCGCGAGTCGATGGGGGAGATGGCCGCCGAGCTCGGCGGCATCGAGCACGTCGAGGTCATGGAGGAGCGGCGGCTCGCCCGCGGCGGCGCCCTCGTCCGCACCGCCGAGGCCGAGATCGACGCCGCCGTGCGCACGAAGCTCGACCGCGCCCGCGAGGTCGTCATGGCCGAGCTGGAGGCCGCGTGAGCGTCCTCGAGCGCGCGTCCGACGAGCTCCGCCAGGCGGACCTGCACCGCCGCCACGGCCGCGTCACCAACCTGATCGGGCTGATCGTCGAGGCCACCGGCCTGGAGGCCGAGGTCGGCGAGGTCTGCCACATCGCCGCCGGGCGCCGCCGCCCGTCCGTGCCCGCCGAGGTCGTCGGCTTCCGCGCCGGCAAGACGCTGCTGATGCCGCTCGGCGACATGAACGGCATCGCCCCGGGCCGGACCGTGACCGCCACCGGCGAGGCGATGCGCGTCCACGTCGGCGACGAGCTGCTCGGGCGCGTGCTCGACGGCCTCGGGCGCCCGATGGACGGCATGCCCGACGCCTCGGGCGCCCCGCTGCGCTCGACGCTCGGCTCGCCGCCGGACCCGCTCAGCCGCCCGCGCATCGAGGACCGCGTGCGCCTCGGCGTGCGCGCGATGGACAGCATGATCCCGTGCGGACGCGGCCAGCGCCTCGGCATCTTCGCCGGCTCCGGCGTCGGCAAGTCGTCGCTGCTGGGCATGATCGCCCGCTCCTCGTCGGCCGACGTCAACGTGATCGCCCTCGTCGGCGAGCGAGGCCGCGAGGTGCGCGAGTTCATCGAGCGCGACCTCGGCGACGCGCTCGAGCGCAGCGTGGTCGTCGTCGCGACGTCCGACCAGCCCGCCCTCGTGCGCATCAAGTCGGCCTTCGTGGCCACCGCGATCGCCGAGCACTTCCGCGACCAGGGCGCCGACGTCATGCTCATGATGGACTCGGTCACGCGCGTCGCCATGGCCCAGCGCGAGGTCGGCCTGGCCGTCGGCGAGCCCCCGGCCACGCGCGGCTACACGCCCAGCGTCTTCGCCCTCCTGCCGCAGCTGCTCGAGCGCTCGGGCACCAGCCCCGACGGCGCCATCACCGCGCTCTACACCGTGCTCGTCGACGGCGACGACATGAACGAGCCGATCGCCGACGCCGCCCGCTCGATCCTCGACGGCCACGTCGTCCTCAGCCGCCACCTCGCCCACGCCGGCCACTACCCGGCGATCGACGTCCTGCAGAGCGTCTCGCGACTGACCTCGGAGATCACCCCGCGCGAGATCCAGGACGCGGGCATGGGCGTCCGCCGCCTGCTCTCGGCCTACCGCGAGAAGGAGGACCTGATCTCGATCGGGGCCTACCAGGCGGGGGCCGACCCGGTGGTCGACGAGGCCATCGCCAAGCGCAACGCGATCAACGGCTTCCTGCAGCAGCGCGTCGAGGAGCCGAGCTCGCTCGAGGAGGCCGACTCCGGCCTGCTGGCGCTCGCCGGCGCCCCGGTCGAGATGCACGTCCCGGTCGGCGACGAGCTCGTCGCCGGGCCGGTCACGCCGCCGCCCGCGCCCGCTCCGGGCCCGGTCGCGCTGCCGCCGCTCGGCCTCTCGCTGTAGGCCCGTGTAAGGGCGCCGACGCGCCCCTGAAGGCGGGCGTCCGATCTGCCGACAACGGGATCAGCGACCTCGCTCAAGAGCGTCGCGGCTGCGCCGATCAAGGTGACGATCGCTCAGCCGTTCCCGGAGGAACCAATGCCCACCGAAGCAACCACCCGCCAGCTCGTCGTCTTCACGCTCGGCAGCGAGGAGTACGCGCTCCCGATCCGTCAGGTCCACGAGATCATCCGCTACACCGAGCCGCGCTCCGTGGCCGCCCAGTCCGGCTGGGTCCGCGGCGTCATCAGCCTGCGCGGCAAGATCGTCCCCGTCTTCGACCTGGCCGCCCGCCTGGGCATCCCGGCGGGCACCGAGGAGGGCGGCAAGATCGTCATCGTCGAGACCGCGACCGACATGGCCGGCGTCATCGTCGACGACGTCGAGGAGGTCCTGACCGTCGACGACAGCCAGCTCGACGCCGTCCCCGCCGCCGGCGCCTCGTCGATCGACGCGATCGCCAAGATCGACGACCGCCTGGTCATCCTGCTCGATCCCGAGGGCATCTTCGCCGGCGCCGAGCTCGGCGCCTGATCCCACGGCGATGCCGTCCACCACGTCCACCCGCGTCGTCGTCGCCGACGACTCCGGCCTGATGCGGCGCGTGCTGTCCAACGCGCTGACGAACGCCGGCTTCGACGTCGTCGGCCAGGCCTGCGACGGCGACGAGGCGCTCGAGCTGTGCCGGCGCCTGCGTCCCGACGCGATGACGCTGGACCTGGCCATGCCCGGCATGGACGGCATCGGCGTGCTGCGCGAGCTGCGCCGCCCCGGCGCGCCCACGATCCCGGTCATCGTGGTGTCGGCCTTCTCGCCGGCGCACGGCGCCCGCGCTGTGGACGCCCTCGCCGAGGGCGCCTTCGACCTCGTGGCCAAGCCGTCGGGCGGCGCCGCCCTCAACCTGTTCGTCGCCGAGCTGGCCGAGAAGGTCCATGCGGCCGCCGGCTCGCTGCGCCGCCGCGTCGCGCGCTCGGCGCGCCCCGCGCCCGCTGCGCCGGCGCCGCCGGCCGCGCCGGCGCCCGCCGTCCCGGCGGGCACGCGGCGCATGGTCGTCATCGCCTCCTCGACGGGCGGCCCGGCCGCGCTCGCGCGCCTCGTGCCGCAGTTGCCCGAGCGCGTCGGCGCGGGCACGGTGATCGTCCAGCACATGCCGGCGGGCTTCACCGCGTCGCTCGCCACCCGCCTGGACAAGGCCTCGAAGATCAACGTCGCCGAGGCCGCCGCCGGCGATCTCGTCACCGCCGACCGCGCGCTGATCGCCCCGGGCGGCCTGCACCTGCGCCTCGACGCCCAGCGCCGCGCCGTCCTCAGCGACGAGGCGGCGATCGGCGGCCTACGCCCGCGCGCCGACCTCACCATCGCCGACGCCGCCGGCCTGTTCGGCCGCCGCCTGCTGCTCGTCGTCCTCACCGGCATGGGCAACGACGGCCTGGCCGGCGCCAAGGCGGTCCGCGCCCACGGCGGGCGCGTCCTCATCCAGGAGGAGTCGACCTGCGCGGTCTACGGCATGCCGCGTGCGGTGGCCGAGGCCGGCCTCGCCGACAGCGTCCTGCCGCTCGCCGACCTTCCCGCCGCGATCGCGCAGGAGGCCGGAGCATGAGCGCCCTGCCCAGCGTCGCCGGCGACGAGTACGTCGACTTCTGCGAGGGCGTCCGCCGCCTGTGCACGATCGACCTGCTCCAGTACCGGCGCGGTCAGATGGAGCGCCGCATCCGCACGTTCGCCAACACGCGCGGGCTGGCCAGGCTGCCCGAGTACCTCACCGTCCTCAAGCGCGACCGCACCGAGCTCGAGCAGTTCCTCGACCGCGTGACGATCAACGTCTCGCAGCTCTGGCGCCATCCCGAGCAGTTCACCGTGCTCGAGCGCACGATCCTGCCCGAGCTCGCGCAGAGCGGCCGGATCCGCGCCTGGAGCGCCGGCTGCTCGTACGGCGCCGAGGCCTACACGCTGGCCGCCGTCGCCGCCGCCACGGTGCCCGGGACGCGCGTCTCGATCACCGGCACCGACATCGACGGGCGCATGATCGAGCGCGCCCGCCAGGGGATCTTCAGCGCCGCCGACGCCCGCGCGACCCCGCCCGGCGTCATGGAGCGGTGGTTCACCAGGCTCGCCGATGGCGACTACGAGGCGCGCAGGGAGCTCAAGGCGATGGCCCGCTTCGAGGTCGGCGACCTGCTGCGCCTCAAGCCGATGCGCGGCAGCTACGACCTCGTCATGTGCCGCAACACGGTCATCTACTTCACGGACGAGGTCCGCGACGCCCTGCACGAGCGGCTCGCCACCTCCCTGCGCTCCGGCGGGTACCTGATCGTCGGCGCCACCGAGCGCGTCTCGGACCCGCCCGCGATCGGCCTCGCCCCCACCCACCCCTTCACGTACCGGAAGATCTAGATGGACACCTCCCAGTACCTCCCGATGTTCCTCGCGGAGTCGCGCGAGCACCTCCAGGAGCTCAACCTCGCCGTCGTCCGTGTCGAGGAGACGCCCGACGATCGCGAGACGGTCGACGAGATCTTCCGCATTGCGCACTCCCTGAAGGGGATGAGCGCGACGATGGGCTTCGAGGGCATGGCCGCCCTCACGCACCGCATGGAGGACGTCTTCGAGCTGCTGCGCCAGCGGCGCGGCGGGCTGGAGCGCGCCGCCATCGACGCGCTGCTCGAGTGCCTGGATGCGCTCTCCGACGCGGTCGACGCGATCGAGACCGACGGCACCGAGAACATGGAACCGGAGGCCCTGATCGGCCGCCTCGAGGCGCTCGTGCGCACCCCCGAGCCCGAGGTTGAGACGGACCTGAGCCGCCCCGATCCCGCCGTGATCCTCGAGGCCGCCGGCGACGCCCGCGTCGCGCACGTGATCGCCACGCTCGTGCCCGACGCGCTGATGCCGTCGGTTCGCGCCTACCAGGTGCTCGCCGCCCTGGGCGAGCACGGCGAGCTGATGGCCGCCGTCCCGTCGGGCGACGACATCGAGGGCTTCGACGCCCATGTCATCGAGGCGTGGCTGGCCAGCGACCACGAGGACGACGTCGTCGCGGCGTCCGCCGCCGGTGTGCCCGACGTCGAGGGCGTCGTCGTCGCCGAGCTCGTCGCCGGCGCCGCGCCGGCGGCCGTCGAGGCCGCGCCGGTCGCCGACCCCGAGCCGGTCGTCGCCGCCGAGCCCACCGAGGCGCCCGCCGCCGCGCCGGCCCACAAGAAGGCCGCCGCCACGGTCCGCGTCGACGCCGAGCGCCTGGACCAGCTCATGCACTTCATGGGCGAGCTCGTCGTGCACCGCACGCTCGTCGAGTCGCTCGCCGCCGAGGCCGACGTCCCCGGGCTCAGCCAGGCGATGCAGGAGCTCACGCGCTCCTCGCAGGCCCTGCAGGCGATGGTCATGCAGGTCCGCATGATCCCCGTCGACGCCGTCTTCATGCGCTTCCCGCGCCTCGTGCGCGACCTGTCGGGCAAGCTCGGCAAGGACGTCGAGCTCAAGCTCGTCGGCAAGGAGACCGAGCTCGACCGCACCGTCGTCGAGGCGCTCGGCGACCCGCTCGTGCATCTCGTCCGCAACTCGCTCGACCACGGCCTCGAGTCGCCCGACGATCGTGCCGCCGCGGGCAAGCCGAAGGTCGGCACCGTCGAGATCTCCGCTCGCCACGCCGGCGGCAACGTCGTCATCGAGGTCCGCGACGACGGCCGCGGCATCGACCCCGAGCGCGTCGCGCGCCGGGCCGTCGAGCGCGGCGTGATCACCGCCGAGGCCGCCGCCGCGATCGACGGCGCGCGCGCCGCCGAGCTGCTCTTCGCGCCCGGCTTCTCGACCGCCGAGGTCACGAGCGACATCTCCGGCCGCGGCGTCGGCATGGACGCCGTGCGCACGACGATCCGCGAGCTGGGCGGCGAGGTCACGCTCGTCTCCGAGCTGGGCCAGGGCACGACCGCGCAGATCCGCCTGCCGCTGACCCTGGCGATCATGGCCGCGCTGCTCGTCGACGCGGGCGACCTGCCCTACGCGATCCCGCTGGACCGCGTCGAGCGCACGCTGCGCCTGGCCGATCAGACCGTCCGCTCCGTCGCCGGCCAGCGCATGCTCGTCCTGCGCGACGGCGTGCTGCCGCTGCTCGACGGGGCCCGCGCGCTGGGCGGCCAGAGCACCGAGGGCGCCGAGCACGCGGTCATCGTCCGTGGCCTGGAGGGCCGTCTGGCCCTCGCCGTCCAGCGGCTCGTCGGCCAGCGCGAGCTGGTCACCCGCCCGCTGCCGCCCGACGTCGCCGGCCGCGCCGCGGTCTCCGGCGGCGCCGTCCTCAGCGATGGGCGGATCGCACTGATCGTCGACTGCGATGCGGTCGACCCGTCCGGCGCCGGTGCGCCGACCCGACTCGTCGCATGAGCCAAGAAAAGGACCCATCCGAGATGAGCAGCCAGTACTCCGCCCTCCAGCTCGACGCGCTGCGGGAGCTCGCCAACATCGGCTCGGGGACCGCCGGGACCGCGTTGTCGCAGCTGCTCGGCCGGCCGGTCGACATCTCCGTGCCCAACGCGCTGGCGCTGCCGCTCGCCGACGCCGTCGACGCCGTCGGCGCCGCCGAGGAGGAGGTGACCGGCGTCGTCATCCCGCTGGCCGGCGACATGCAGGCGATCGTCGTCCTGATCTTCACCGTCGACGACGCGGCGACCCTGTGCGGGCTGCTCGGCGTCGAGGCGGGCACCGAGGTCGGCGAGTCCGCCCTGGGCGAGATCGGCAACATCCTCGGCGCCTCGTACATCGGCTCGCTGAGCGCGATGACCGGCCTCGCGCTCGAGCCCACGCCGCCGCAGACCGTCACCGACATGCTCGCCGCGATCGTCTCGACCGTCCTCGCCGCCAATGCGACGGGCACCGACACGGCGCTGATCCTCGACTCCGAGCTGGCCGTCGAGGGCGAGTCCTGCTCGCTGTCCTTCCTCATGCTGCCCGCCGAGGGCGGTGTCGACGAGCTGCTGGCTCGTCTGGGCATGGCATGACCGTCGCCTCCGAGACTGCGGTGCGGATGGGCGAGATCGCGGTCTCGGCGACCCCCGGCGACGTCCTCATGTCGATCGGGCTGGGCTCCTGCATCGGGCTGGCGCTCGTCGACCAGCGCCGCACCATCGCGGGGCTGGCGCACATCATGCTGCCCGAGGCGCTCGGCCCGCACGCCCAGGCCGGCAAGTTCGCCGACCTCGCCGTTCCGGCGCTCGTCGAACGCGTCGTCGCGCTTGGCACGTCGCGCGGCACGCTCAAGGCTGTCATCGTCGGCGGCGCGCAGATGTTCTCGCTCAACGGCAACGCAGGCACGCTGGAAATCGGCGTGCGCAACGAGGCCGCGGTCCGGGGCCTGCTCGCGGCCGAGCGGATCCCGATCGTCGGCGCGGCCACGCGCGGCACGAGGGGCCGCACGATCAAGGTCTGGACCGGCGGCGCCGTCGTCGGCAAGGAGGCCGGGGGCCCCGAGGTCGAGCTGCTCCCGGGGACACGCGGATGAGCGGCGCCGGCGGACAGAGCCTGTCGCCCGAGCAGATCGCCGCGCTCGTCGACGCGGCCAAGAACGGCGAGCTGCAGGACGACGCCTCGCCGGCGAGCACGCGCCGGGCACCGCGCCTGCGCACCGTCAACTTCGCCCGCCCGACCAAGTTCACCAGCGACCAGGAGCGGCGCATCGGCCGCTCGCTCGAGAGCTTCTGCCGCACCGCGTCGACGCGCCTGTCGGCCGAGCTGCGCATGCCCATCGAGTTCGAGGTCATCGCCTCCTCGCAGCTGACCTGGTCGACCGCCGTCGGACAGCTGCCGAACAACTCCGTCTGCGCCGTGGTCGACGTGCACCCGATCGAGACGCGCCTCGTGCTCGGCGCCGAGCTGTCGTTCGTGCTCGTCGCCCTCGACGCGCTGCTCGGGGCGGGCGGCTCCGGCCAGCCCAAGGATCGCCGCCTCACCGAGATCGACTGGTCGCTGTCGCGCCGCCTGTTCACGACCATGCTGGGCCAGCTGTCGCTGATCTGGAAGGACGTCGCCGGCGTCGAGCTGAGCCTCAGCACACTGGAGGCGACGACCGAGAACGCCCAGGTCGCGCCGTTCAGCGAGGCGACCCTCGGCGTGACGATCGAGGCCCGCGTCGGCCGCGTCTCGTCGACCCTCACGCTGCTCGTCCCGTTCCTGGCCATCGCGCCCGTCTCGGCCGCCTTCTCACAGCGTGACGGCGCCGCAGCCGGGGCCGACGACGTCGACGGCGAGGCGATCGACACCGCGCTGCGCGGCGTCGAGATCACGATGCGCGCCGAGGTCGCCGACACGCACATGAGCGTCGAGGACGTGCTCGCCCTCCGGCCGGGGGACGTCGTCACCCTCGACGGCAAGGCCGCCGAGGGCGTGACCCTGTTCGCCGACGCCGTGCCCGTCCACCGCGCCCGCCCGGGCCGCAGCGGTGCCCGCCGCGGCGTCCAGGTGATCGGACCGGTGGACGCATGACCATGAACGTCGACGAGGCGCTCCTGCGCATGGGCGAGTCGACCTCCGAGGCCGTCGCCGGCGTCCTGCAGATGTTCGGCTCCGACATCGTCGTCCCCGGTCCCGTGATGATCGCCGGCGCGGCCACCGACCCGCTGGGCGCGGTCCCCGTGCCCGCCGTCGCGACCAGCGTCTCCTACGTCGACGGCGTCACCGGCGGCAACGTCTTCGTCATGCCGCTGAAGGCCGCCCGCGCGCTCGCCGCCGCGATGGTGGGCGAGGCCCCGCCCGAGGACGAGGCCACCGAGCTGACCGAGCTCGAGCTGTCCGCCGTCGGAGAGGCGATGAACCAGATGATGGCCGCCGGCGCGAACGCCACGGCCGCCGTGCTCGGCACCGAGGTCGAGATCGCCCCGCCCGACACGCGCGTGCTCGCGTCGCTCGAGGAGGCGCTCGCCGGCCACGACGAGACGCCGCACATGATCAGCGGCGCGTTCACCGTCTTCAGCGAGCAGTGCCGGCTCATCCAGCTCGTCCCGAACGCCTTCGTCGTGCGCATGACGCGCGCCCTGGACGAGCTCGGCGCCGAGTACGTCGGCGAGGGGGAGGCGCTCGGCGAGGCCGAGAGCCAGGGCCTCGACGAGTCGCTGCGCGCCGTCAAGCTGCGCGTGTGGGCCGAGCTCGGCCGCCGCCGCATGCCGGTCGGCGCGCTGATCAGCACGCCCCCGGGCGCCGTCCTCGAGCTCGATCGCCAGGCCGACGAGCCGGTCGACCTGTACGTCAACGGGATGCGCTTCGCCACCGCCCGCCTCGTCGTCTCCGACGGCGGCGAGTGGGCCCTGCGCATCGAGGAGCTGCTGAACGTCGAGGGCATCGGCGCATGAGCCGAACGCTCAAGACGTCTGCGCGGTGGCCGATGACATGGGAGCACCACCACCACGTCACCCGCCGAGCTTCGACGAACCACCTGTCCACCACCGTCGCGACCGACGGACGCTTCACACCCTAGGAAGGATCAAGATTCGATATGGCACGCGTTCTCGTTGTCGATGACGCCGCGTTCATGCGCAAGATGGTCAGCGATGCGCTCGTCAAGGGCGGGCACGAGGTCATCGGCGAGGCCGGCAACGGCGTCGAGGCCGTGGAGCAGTTCCAGGCTCTGCGCCCCGACCTCATGACCCTCGACATCACCATGCCCGAGAAGGACGGCCTCGCCGCCCTGGCCGACATCATGGCCGCCGACCCGTCGGCCAAGGTCGTGATGTGCTCGGCCCTCGGCCAGGAGTCGAAGGTCCTCGAGGCCATCAAGCTCGGCGCCAAGGACTTCGTCGTCAAGCCGTTTCAGCCCGATCGCGTGATCGAGGCGGTCGGCAAGGCGCTCGCCTAGCTCCGCACCGACACCTTCCCAGGGACCTTCGCGGCCCCGCACCGGATCTCCGGTGCGGGGCCGCAGTCGTTCTCGGAGCGAACAAGCGTTGAGCACGAACATTCACTGATATCTGGCATACCACCACTCAAAAGGGCTGATCGGGTGCCGATGAACGGGACCGCAGGGCGAACGCGCCCGCGCCAACCGTCCGTCCCCATCCCTGGAGAACCATGTCCCGTTTCAACGACCTTCGGCTTGCCCCGCGTCTGGGCATCGCGTTCGGTGCGCTGGTACTGGCCCTCGTGGTCGTCGCCGTCGCCGGTGTCACGAAGATGAACGCGCTCGGCACGAGCGTCGCTGATCTCGGCGACCACGACATCGTGGCCCTCGAGACCGCCCTGACCGTCGAGCAGCGCCTCACGGCGACCGCCCAGAACACGGTCACCCACCTCTACGTCTACGACGGCGACCTGCGCGCGCAGGACCGCATCGAGCGCCAGATCACGTCGGCGCGCGACGCCGACGTCGCCGACCTCAAGAAGCTCGAGGCGGCGCTGAACGACCCGTCGGCCGCGCCGCTGCTGGCACGCTTCACCGCCGCGCGCGAGCGCTTCGTGAAGGCCTACCGCACCGCGCTCGCCCGCTCCCGCCAGGAGACCATCCAGAACGTCGAGGAGCGCGACGGCTCGCGCGACTACTACCTCGCCAAGGTCGTCCCCGCGCTCGCGGCCGCCCAGAAGGCCGGCGTCGCGCTGCGCGAGGAGCTCGACAGCCAGGTCGCCGGGACGCAGAAGGACACCGAGGCCACCGTGGCGTCGGGCCGCATGACGATCATCGTCGCCGGCCTGGTCGCCGTGCTGCTCGCCGCCGGGCTGGGCCTCCTCGTCGTCCGCTCCATCGTCCGCCCGCTGGCCGTCGTCATCGCGCGCATCGAGATGCTGCGCGACGTCTGCATCACCGGCCTGAACCGCGGCATGCAGGCGATGGCCGGCGGCGACCTGACCCACAACGTCGTCCCGTCCACCCCGGAGATCGAGAAGCCGGCCAAGGACGAGGTCGGTGACGTCGCCCGCGCGCTGAACAGCATGCGCGTCCAGATGGGCGAGGCGATCGGGGCGTACAACCAGTCGCGCGGCCAGCTCGGTGAGCTCGTCGGTCGCGTGTCGGAGCTCCGCGCAGTCGCTGAGCGCCGCGTCGCAGCAGATGGCGACGACCTCCGAGGAGGCCGGTCGCGCCGTCGGTGAGATCGCGTCGGCCGTGGGCGAGGTGGCCCAGGGTGCCGAGCGCCAGGTGCGCGCGGTGGAGCAGGCCAAGCTGGCGACCGAGGAGGTCGCGGCGGCCAGCGGCGTGTCCGCGCAGAACGCGCAGGAGACGGCGGCCGCCGCCGTCACCGCCCGCGAGATCGCCGAGCAGGGCGCCGGCGCCGTCGCGCAGGCCTCCGAGGCGATGACCGCGGTGCGGGACTCATCGGTGGAGGCGACGGACGCGATCCGTGGGCTGGGCGCGAAGTCGGAGCAGATCGAGGGCATCGTGGCCACGATCACGGGGATCGCCGAGCAGACGAACCTGCTGGCGCTGAACGCGGCCATCGAGGCGGCGCGGGCCGGTGAGCAGGGCCGCGGCTTCGCGGTCGTGGCCGAGGAGGTGCGCAAGCTGGCCGAGGAGAGCCAGTCCGCGGCCGCCTCGATCGCCACGCTGATCGCCGAGATCCAGGGCGAGACGGCCAAGGCCGTCGACGTGGTCGAGGACGGCGCCAAGCGCACGCAGGACGGCGTCACCACCGTCGAGCAGGCGCGCGAGTCGTTCCTGGCGCTCGGCGAGTCGGTGCAGGACATGAACGGCCGCGTCGACCAGATCGCCGCCGCCATCCAGCAGATCGCGTCGTCGAGCTCCCAGGTTCAGGCGGACATGGGCGAGGTCGCCGCCGTCGCCGAGGAGTCCTCGGCCTCGAGCGAGCAGGTCTCGGCCTCGACGCAGCAGACGAGCGCCTCGACGCAGCAGATCGCCGCGTCCGCCCAGGAGCTCGCCCGCACGCCGAGGAGCTCGAGCGGCTCGTCGGCCAGTTCACCATCTAGCCCGCCGGCGACACCCGGCTCGACCGCGACGGCCGCCCTCGGGCGGCCGTCGCTCGTTCGGGACCGCCACTCCCGCCGAACGGGCTCACGGTGGCTCGGAACATGTGCGCGATGCCTCAAGACATGGGCCGTGCGGTCGATCTCTGCGGTACGTCGCGGTGGAGCGACGTGGATGGACCAATCTCTTTCTCAACCCGGAGCACCCCCATGCCCCAGCGCATCACCATCCTGACCAAGCTGCTCGGCGCGTTCGCGGCCGTGCTCGTCGCGCTCGCGGTCGTCGCGTGGCTCGGCAGCAGCGGCATCGCCCAGACGGCCGGCGACACCCGCGGCCTCATGGGCGAGTTCGAGGAGGTCGAGGGCACCCTCGGCCAGACGCAGGCCGCCGGCCGCGTCGTCCTCGCCGCCGAGGCCGTCGCGGAGGCCGCTCCGGCCCGCCGCGCCGCCCTGCGCGCCGACTACCGCCGCCAGCGTGACGCGCTGGCCAAGGAGTTCGGCGACCTCGGCGCCGAGGTCGCGGCCTCCGGCACGAACGCCGGCGCCTCGGACGAGGTCGCGAAGGTCAAGGCCATCACCGGCTCGTGGGCCACGCTCGTCGCGCGCCTCGACGCCTCCGTCGCCTCGCCCAAGCCCGGCGACGGCGCGCGCATCCGCCAGGCCTTCCTGGCCTTCGACGCGGCCCAGGCCGACATCGCCAAGACGCACCGCAGCGAGGCCGACGGCGCGCTCGCCGAGGCCGGCGCCCGCGCCTCCGCCGAGCGTCGCAAGCTGACCATCATCGCCATCGTGGCGGCCCTGCTCGCGGCCGGCCTCGCGTGGTTCATCGCGCGCGGCATGAAGCGCTCGATCGACACGATCGTCGACCGCCTGCAGACGCTGCAGGGCCACGACATCACCGGCCTGCGCAACGGGCTGGACGCGTTCGCCCGCGGCGACCTGACCCAGACGATCACGCCCGACGCGCCGGCGATCGAGCGATTCTCGGCCGACGAGCTCGGCGACGTCGCGCGCTCGGTCAACGAGATCCGCGAGCAGATCATCGCCTCGCTCGACGCCTACAACGAGTCGCGCAGCCAGCTGACGCAGCTCGTCGGCCAGGTCTCCGACTCGGCCCAGTCGCTGACCGCGGCGTCGGCCCAGATGGCCACGACCTCGGGTGAGGCCGGTCGCGCCGTCACCGAGATCGCGTCGGCCGTGGGCGAGGTGGCCCAGGGCGCCGAGCGCCAGGTGCGCGCGGTCGAGCAGGCCAAGCTGGCGACCGAGGAGGTCGCGGTGGCCAGCGGCGTGTCCGCGCAGAACGCGCAGGAGACCGCCGAGGCGGGCGAGCTGGCCCGTACGGTGGCCGAGCAGGGCGCCGGCGCGGTCGCGCAGGCGTCCGAGGCGATGAGCGCCGTGCGCGAGTCGTCGCTGCAGGCGACGGACGCGATCCGCGGCCTGGGCGCGAAGTCCGAGCAGATCGGCGGCATCGTCGCCACGATCACGGGCATCGCGGAGCAGACGAACCTGCTGGCGCTGAACGCGGCCATCGAGGCCGCCCGCGCCGGCGAGCAGGGCCGCGGCTTCGCCGTGGTCGCCGAGGAGGTCCGCAAGTTGGCCGAGGAGAGCCAGTCCGCCGCCGCCTCGATCGCCGGCCTGATCGCCGAGATCCAGGGCGAGACCGCCAAGGCCGTCGAGGTCGTCGAGGACGGCGCCCGCCGGACCGAGGACGGCGTCGCGACCGTCGAGCAGGCGCGCGAGTCCTTCCTCGCGCTCGGCACCTCGGTGCAGGACATGAACGCCCGGGTCGACCAGATCGCCTCGGCGATCCAGCAGATCGCGTCGTCCTCGCAGCAGGTGCAGGCGGACATGGGCGAGGTCGCCGCGGTGGCCGAGGAGTCCTCGGCCTCGAGCGAGCAGGTGTCGGCCTCGACGCAGCAGACGAGCGCGTCGACCGAGCAGATCGCCGCGTCGGCGCAGGAGCTGGCGCGCACCGCCGAGGAGCTCGAGCGGCTCGTCGGGCGCTTCGAGCTCGCCTAGCGGCGGCTCATCAGACGGGCAGGACCACGACGGCCGTGGGCGCTGGGGGCGCCCACGGCCGTCATTCGTTCTGGGAGAATCCGCTCCGTGGACTCGCTCGTCGTCGGCTTCGGACTGGGGTTCTTCGTCGCCCTGCAGCTCGGCCCGATGTCGCTGCTGTTGATCCGGTCGACGCTGCGCGCGGGGTGGGCCGTCGGCCTGGCCATCGGAGCCGGCATCGCGCTCATCGACGCCCTCTATGCGGCGGCGGGCGCGGCCGGCGCGGCGCCGCTGCTGGCCTTCGAGCCGGTGCGCACCGGGCTCGGCCTGCTCGGCGCCGTCGTGCTCGTGGTGCTCGGCGCCCGGACCCTGTGGAGCGCGTTCCGTGTGCGCCACGGGGGAGAGGCCGACGCCGAGGTCGCGACCCCGCGGCGCGCCTTCCTCACCGCCCTCGCCGGCACGGCCTCCAACCCGTCGACGATCGCCTCGTGGGCGGCGATCTTCGCCGCCGCCAGCGTCGCCGGCGCCGCCGGCAGCTCGGGCGGCGCGGTGCTGCTCGTCGCGGGCGTGGGGATCGGCAGCCTGACGTGGGTGACGCTGCTGGCCAGCGGCACGGCGATCGCCCGCCGCGCGGCCGGCGACCGCGCGATCCGGATCGCCGACGCGGTCGCGGGCATCGGGCTGGTCGGCTTCGGGGGCGTGCTCGCCGTCGGGGCCACCCAAGAGGACTGAACGGTCCCGCCGGGCGACGGAGGGGCGTTGTGAGCGCGGGCCCGGGCATGGGAGGGTGCGCGGATGCCCGCCTTCGATCCCGGCCTGCTGCGCCACACCGCCGACCTCGCCGCCGCCCACCTCGGCTCGCTCGACGACCGCCACGCCGGCCCGCGCGCCTCCGTGAGCGAGCTGCGCGCGGCGCTGCACGGCCCGCTGCCCGAGGACGGACTCGAGCCCGAGACCGTGATCGACGAGCTCACGGCCGCCGTCCAGCCCGGGCTCGCGGCGTCGCCGGGCGGGCGCTACTTCGGCTTCGTCACCGGCGGCGCCCTGCCTGCCGCGCTGGCCGCCGACTGGCTGACCTCGGCGTGGGACCAGAACAGCTTCAGCGCCGTCTCCTCGCCCGCCGCGGGCGCCGTCGAGGCCGTCGCCGCGGAGTGGCTGCTCGAGCTGCTCGGGCTGCCCGCGGGCGCGAGCGTCGGCTTCGTCACCGGCGCGCAGATGGCGAACGTCACCGCGCTCGCCGCCGCCCGCCACGCGGTGCTCGAGCGCGCGGGCTGGGACGTCGCCGAGCAGGGCCTCTTCGGCGCGCCCGCGGTCGAGGTCCTCGTCGGCGCCGAGGCGCACGTGACCGTCGCCCGCGCGCTGCGGCTGCTCGGTTTCGGCCGGGCGAGCATCACCGAGGTCGAGGCCGACGACCAGGGGCGGATGCGCGCGGACGCGCTGGAGCGCGCGCTCGCCGCCGGCGAGGGCCCGGCGATCGTCGTCGCCCAGGCGGGCAACGTCAACAGCGGCGCGTTCGACCCGCTCGGCGCGATCGCCGACGCGGCCCGCGCCCGCGACGCCTGGGTGCACGTCGACGGCGCCTTCGGGCTGTGGGCCGCTGCCAGCCCGCAGCTGGCAGACCTCGTCGACGGGGTGGAGCGCGCCGACTCGTGGGCCACCGACGGGCACAAGTGGCTCAACGTGCCCTACGACTGCGGCGTCGTCGCCGTCGCCGATCCCGCGGCGCACCGCGCGGCGATGGCGATCGCCGCTGCCTACCTCGTGCGCGCCTCCGACGAGGAGCGCTCGAACTCCGACTACGCGCCCGAGGCTTCGCGGCGCGGGCGCGGCTTCGCCGTCTACGCGGCGCTGCGCTCGCTCGGGCGTCGCGGCGTCGTCGATCTGGTGGACCGCTGCTGCGCGCACGCGCGGCGGATGGCGGCGACGCTCGAGCAGGAGCCGGCGATCGAGATCCTCAACGACGTGGTGATCAACCAGGTGCTCGTGCGCGTCGGCGGCGACGATGCGGCGACGGACGCTGCGGTGGCCGCGGTGCAGGCCGACGGGACGTGCTGGCTGGGTTCGACGCGCTGGCACGGCCGGGCGGCGATGCGCATCTCGATCTCGAGCTGGGCGACGACGGAGGACGATGTCGACCGCAGCGCGGAGGCGATCCGGGCCGCGGCGCGCGCGGCGACGGCGGTGGCTACTGGGGCGTGACGTCGCCAGCGGTGGGCGACGCGATGACCTCGGTGACGCGCAGGCCGAACTCCTCGTCGATGACGACGACCTCGCCGCGGGCGATGATGCGCCCGTTGACGAGCAGGTCGACCGGCTCGCCGGCCATCCGGTTCAGCGTGATGATCGAGCCGGGGCCGAGCGCGAGCGCGTCGCCGATCGTCATCTTCGTGCGCCCGATCTCGACCGCGACCTCGACGGGCACGGCGTGCAGCCGCCCGAGGTCGCCATCGACGGGCGCGCCCGACAGCGCATGCAGCGGCGCCCCGGCCGGATCGGCCACGTGGTGGGCGTCGACGAGCTCACCCATCAGGTCGGCGGGCTCGGCGAAATGCTGGTCGGTCATCACGGACTCCACAGATGGCTCCTGGGTCACTGAACGGCGAGGTCGGTGAAGAGGATCTCCTCGACCTTCACGTCGGTGTTCTTCTTGATCGACTTGAGGAGCTTCTTCTTGAGCTTGTCACGGCCCTTTCGCGTGACGAGGTCGTCGGCGCTGTCGTCCGTGATGTCGTCGGTGATGAGATCGCGGATGACGGCCTCCTGCGGAAGCGTGCCGAAGCCCTCCGGCGGGGTCGCCGCGGCGCCGTGGCCGCCGGCCTCGGCGGCCGTCGCCTGGTGCGGGTCGAGCACGAGGCCGACGTTGAGCTTGGCGTAGCGACCGTCGGCCAGGTTGAGCAGGAACTCCTTGGGGAGGATGTAGACGGCGCCCTCGATCTTGGGCTTCGGCGCCGCCTCCTTGGGCTTGGCGAGCACGAACTTGTACGCGCCGCCGAGCACGAGCAGCAGCAGGACCGGCGCGATGATCTTGATCTTGGACACGGCGCCGTCATCGGACCGGTCCGGGCCGTCTTGAGCGCGCCCGGCCGACCGTCCGAGCGCTCCACGCGCGCGCGTGGACGTAGCGGGCGGGGAGCCGAGGCCCGGGGTTCAGTTCCGGGGCGTGCGTCCGATGAACGTGGGCGACGTTCCCCCAATCCACTTCCCCTGCCCCCACCGTGATCCGACTCCACCGCCTCGGACATCCGGACGAGGACTACTTCCTCAACCCGGACCTGATCCTGTCCATCGAGGCGACCCCCGACACCGTCGTGACGCTCACGACCCACACCAAGCTGCTGATCGGCGAGTCCTGCGAGGACGTCGTCGCCGCCGTGCGCGCATGGCGCTCGTCCGTGCTCGAGGCGGCGCTGCCTCGTCGTGCCCGTGGGCAGGTCAACCCGCTGACGCTCGTGCGCGCCGCCGGCGCGCAGCCGGGCGCCTCCGACCGCCCCCAGGAGGGTCGCTGACATGAAGGCCTCATCAATGATCGGCGTCCTCATGGGCGGCATCTTCATCGCGCTCGGCGCGACGATGGAGGGGTCGAACGTCATGGCCGTCATCAACATCCCGGCGATGCTGATCGTCTTCGGCGGGACGCTCGGCGCGGCCATGGGCGGCGCCAACTTCACGGCCATCAAGAACATCCCGACGATGTTCAAGAAGGCCTTCATGCCCGATCCCCTGGACCTCGTCCAGCGGGTGACCGAGCTCGTCGGCTATGCCGAGAAGGCGCGCCGCGACGGCCTGCTGGCGCTCGACGACCAGCTCGCCAACGTCGAGGACCCGTTCACGCGCAAGGGCCTGCAGCTCGTCGTCGACGGCACCGATCCCGACCTCGTCGCCGAGGTCCTCGAGGCCGAGAACGCGGCGATGCGCAAGCGCCACGCGGCGTCCGTCCAGCCGTGGGACAAGGCCGGCGGCTACGCCCCGACGATGGGCATCATCGGCACCGTCTTCGGCCTCGTGCACGTGCTCACGAACCTGAGCCAGCCCGAGACCCTCGGCCCGCTGATCTCGGCGGCGTTCATCGCCACGCTGCTGGGCGTCGCGTCCGCCAACGTCGTCTACCTCCCGGTGGCCTCGCGGCTGAAGGGCCTCTCCGCCGAGGAGCTGCACTTCCGCGAGATGACCATCGAGGGCATCCTGTCGATCCAGGCGGGCGAGAACCCGCGCGTCGTCGGCGAGAAGCTTCTGGCCTACGTGCCGCCGAGCGAGCGGCCCGACGAGATCGATACGAAGGCCGCCGCCGCCGGCGGGGCCGCCGGCTCGGCCGACGCGGAGAAGGCCGCCGCGTAGCGAGCATGGCCGGCCGTCGCCACAAGCACGCTCACCACGAGGAGGAGCACGAGAACGAAGAGCGCTGGCTCGTGTCCTTCGCGGACATGATGACGCTCCTGTTCTGCCTGTTCATGGTGCTGTTCGCGATCTCCTCGGTGAACACGACCAAGCTGGAGGCGCTCGCCGCCTCGCTGCGCGAGTCGTTCTCCGGGAAGGTCATGACCGGCGGCCAGAAGATCATCGAGACCGGCGACTCGTCGACCGAGACCGACGCCTCGCAGGCCACGCCGCCGCTGCCTGCGATGACGCCCGCGCAGGCGCTCTCCGGGCAGACGCCGACGACGAACGCCAAGGAGCTCGAGCGCCGCGCGAACGCGGAGGAGGAGGAGCTCGCGCATCTGCGCGACCGCGTCAAGGCGCTGGCCAAGGCGGAGGGCGTCTCCTCGAAGGTCAAGGTCACCGTGCGCCGCCGCGGGCTGGTCGTCGAGCTGCTCACCGACGGCGTGTTCTTCGAGGCCGGCTCGGCCACGGTCAAGCCGCATGCCCAGCAGCTGCTGGGGAAGATCGCCCGGATCATCGCCGGCGAGCGCACGCACCCGGTCGTCGTCGAGGGCCACACCGACAGCAACCCGATCGCGACCGCGCAGTTCCCGAGCAACTGGGAGCTGTCGGGCGCGCGTGCCGGAGCGGTCGTCCGGACCTTCCAGGGCAACGGCGTCCTCGGCAAGCGCATGTCCACGCAGGGCTTCGGCTCCGAGCAGCCGGCCGCCAGCAACGCGACGGCCGCCGGCCGGTCGCGCAACCGCCGCGTGGTGGCGGTCCTGACCCGCATCTACCAGAAGCCCGGCGCCACTGAAGGCGTCGGCTGAGAAAGCCATGTTGAAGAAGATCCTGATCCCCGTCGTGCTGCTCGTCGTCCTCGGCGGCGTCTACAAGTTCGTGCTCGCCAAGCCGAAGGCCGAGGCCGCCAAGCCGAAGGTCGAGGGCACCGTGTACGTGCTCGGCAAGGAGTTCCTGATGAACCTCAAGGACGGGCGCTTCGCGAAGCTCAGCGTCGCGCTCGTGCTGAACCCCAAGGACCACTCGACGGCAGCCGCCGGCGGTGGGCACGGCGCGGCGCCGACGCCGCCCGAGGGCTACGGCGCGATGGCCCAGGAGGGCGTCGTCCGCTCGATCATCACGGACGAGATCACGAACGCCGAGGACCAGGAGCTGATCACGCGCAAGGGTCGCGAGCACGTCCAGCACGAGATCCTCGAGCGCATCCACCACGAGACGGACGTCCACGCCGACGAGGTGCTGTTCACCGACGTCACCGTGCAGTAGCGCCGCGCTTTGCTTATGGTCCGCATTGACGGACCACAAGTGACAGAAGCCACGAATTCTGGGTGGAGGACATGGCTGCGAAGGTGCGAGAGGCGATGACGGAGAACGTGCTGACGATCACGCCCGGGCGGAGCCTGCGTGAGGCGGCGCGCTTCATGGTTCAGCACAACGTCGGCGCCCTGGTGATCATGGACCCGGAGCAGCCGGGCCCCGGGATCGTCACGGAGCGCGACCTCGTGCGCTCGCTCGGATCGGGGGAGGACCCCGATCAGGAGGTCGTCTCGAACCACCTGACGTCGAGAGCGACGTTCGCCGACGCCGACTGGGGCCTGGAGGAGGCCGCCGACGCGATGGCCAGCGGCGGCTTCCGCCACCTGGTCGTGGTCTCCAACGGCGAGGTGCAGGGCATCATCTCGATGCGCGACATCATGCACGTGTGGCGGCCCAGATCCTGAGGACCTGAGGCAGCCAGCCGTGGACCGCCGCGGCGACCGACTGGAGGTCGGACTGCAGGCGGTGGTCGCCCTTGACCTCGACGACGAGGCGGTTGGGCGCGCGCGGCGGCATCCCGAAGGGGTCGCTGGCGCCCTGGACGACGAGGGTCGGGACGTCGACCGCCTCGAGCTCCTCCAGCCGGCTCGGCCGCGCGCCGGCGCCGTTCTTGCGCTGCGGCGGGTGCAGCGGGAAGGCGAGGCACAGCACGCCCGCCGCGTTCGTAGCGCGCGCGGTGCGGCACGCGACGCGGGCGCCGGAGGAGCGGCCGCCGGTGATGAGCGGAGGGCAGTCGAGCTCGCCCTCGCAGAGCTGGGTGGCGATGCTGGTCCAGTCCTCGTCGAGCTGCGGGGCTCTGGGAGGGGTGCGCCGGCCCGCGACGCGGTAGGGCTGCTCGACGAGCGCGACGGAGAACCCGGCGGCGAGTGCGGCCTTCGCCGCGGTGGTGATGTCCTTCGCGCCGACGCCGCCTCCGGCCCCGTGGCCCAGCATGACCGCGCCCAGCGGCTCGTCGGCGAGGTACAGGTGGACGCGGGCGGGACCGTGCGGCGTGCCGAGCTCGAGGACTTTCATCTGCTGATGGTTTACAGGCCGCCCATGGGAGCATTCAAGCCCTCGTGGCTGACTCGGCGGTCCGGATCGACAAGTGGCTCTGGGCCGCGCGCCTGGCGAAGACCCGCGCGCTGGCCGCGGAGGCGGTGCGCGGCGGACGCGTGCACGTCAACGGGCGGGCGGCGAAGCCGTCGAAGGAGGTTCGCGTCGGGGACTCGCTGTCGGTCGGCGTGACCTCGGTGCGGCTGGAGGTCGTGGTGCGCGGGCTGGCCGAGCGCCGCGGGCCGGCGAGCGAGGCGGTCCTGCTCTACGAGGAGACCGCGGCGAGCCGCGAGGCGCGCGAGAAGGCGGCCGAGGAGCGCCGGATGGCCGGGCCGAAGCCCGAGCGCGGGCCGCGGCCGACGAAGCGCGACCGCCGGCGGCTGGACAGCGCGGGCGGGTCGGGGCGACGCAAGCGATAGGAGGACACGTGCTGGACCACATGGGATTCACCGTCAGCGACTACGCGCGCAGCAAGGCGTTCTACTCGGAGGCGTTGGCGCCGCTCGGGATCGAGCTGCTGATGGAGCCGATGGACGCGGCCGCGGGCTTCGGCCGTGACGGCAAGCCGTTCTTCTGGGTCGAGGCGCGCGGCCCCGTGCCCGCGACGGGGATCCATGTGGCCTTCGTGGTCGACGACCGGTCGACCGTCGATGCCTTCCACGCGGCGGCCCTGGCGGCCGGGGGAGTGGACAACGGCGGGCCCGGCGTCCGCGAGATCTACCACCCGGATTACTACGGGGCCTACGTGCTCGACCCCGATGGGAACAACGTCGAGGCGGTGTGTCACAAGCCGGGGTAGAGGCAGTTCGCGCAATGAGGCACCCTTGATTCGGCAACGCTCCTCGAGACGCTGCATGGCGCCGGGTGATGAGCTTTCGGGCCGCGCGCCGTCACACCCACATGAGCTCCATCACCGACGACCTCCGGCCGCTCGACGAGCAGGCCTTCGGCGCCCGCGTCGAGCCGCACCGCCGCGAGTTGCACGTCCACTGCTACCGCCTTCTCGGGTCGTTCGAGGAGGCCGAGGACCTCGTCCAGGAGGCGTTCCTGCGCGCGTGGCGCCGCCGCGAGACGTACGAGGGCCGCGCGTCGGTTCGCGCGTGGCTGTACCGGATCGCGACGAACGCCTGCCTCGACGCGCTCGACAAGCGCCCGCGGCAGCCGAGCGCGAGCGGCGAGGTCGCGTGGCTGCAGCCTTATCCCGACGAGCTCCTCGAGCAGCTGCCCGACCGGCGCGAGGGCCCGGAGGACGTGGCGCTCGCCAAGGAGACCGTCGAGCTGGCGTTCATCGCCGCGATCCAGCACCTCGCGCCGCTGCCGCGGGCCGTGCTCGTGCTGCGCGACGTCCTCGGCTGCTCGGCGAAGGAGACCGCGCGGCTGCTCGAGACGACAGAGGCGTCGGTGAACTCCGCGCTGCAGCGCGCGCGGGCCGGGTTGCGGGAGAGCCTGCCCGAGGACCGCGAGACGTGGCACCACGCGGCCGAGCCGACCGCGGCCGAGCGGGAGCTGCTCGCCCGCTACGTCGAGTGCAGCGAGCGCGCCGACGCCGAGGGCCTCGCCGCGCTCATGCATGAGGACGTCCGCTTCTCGATGCCGCCGACGCCCGGCGTCTGGACCGGCCGAAGCACGGTCGTGCAGGGCTGGATCGACGGCGGCTTCGGATCGGAGTCGTTCGGCAGCATGCGGTGCGTGGTCACCCGCGCCAACGGTCAGTCCGCGGTCGCGGGCTACGTGCGCAAGCCGGGCGACGCCGCGTACGAACCGCTGGCGATCGACGTCCTGCGGGTGCAGGACGGGGTCGTCACCGAGATCGTCACCTTCGACGGCGCGGTGTTCGAGCACTTCGACCTGCCGGCCACGCTCAGCGCGGCGGACGGTACGAGATGAACGCCCCCGCCTCGATCACCGTCACGCCAGTCTTCGTTGCCGACCTGCTCGCCGAGGGCGAGCGGATGTCGGTCTACGTGCACGTCATCGACCATCCCGACGCGCGCGTGCTGGTCGACACCGGCATGACGGAGCTGCACCCGGCGATGGCCGACATGGATCCCCGCCTCCAGCCGCTGAGCGAGCAGGCCTTCGATGTCGCCGGGATCGACATCGTCGTCAACACACACCTGCACGCCGACCACTGCGGCGGCAACCACCTCTTCGCCGGCAAGCCGATCTATGTCCAGCGTCGGGAGCTCGACGACGCGCGCAGCGAGGACGACTACACCATCCGCGAGTGGGTCGAGGCGCCCGGCGTGCGGTACGTGCCGGTCGACGGCGAGCACGAGCTGCTGCCCGGGCTCCGACTCGTCCCGGCTCCGGGCCACACACCCGGCATGCAGATGGTCGTCGTCGAGACTGGCGGGCGTCCGGTCATCGTCGGCGGCGACGTGGCGGTGTGGTTCGGCGAGTTCGACGAGCCGCCCACCGAAGGCCGGCGGCGGGTCCTTGCGCTCGACCCCGAGCTCGTCTGGCTCGCGCACGAGCGCGAGCCATGGCGACCCCCCGCCCACTGAGGCATCACGCCGGCGCTCTCCGAGTTGTCGAGTGGCATGCACTCAAGGACCGGCCCAGAGCGGCTGCGAATCACCCCTGCGCTTGGAGCGCGCGACGGGCGAGATCAAAGGTGGTCTCTTCCGTTCCCCGGCGCGAGTCAAGAGCGCTCCCAGCGGATCCGCCTGCACTGTCACATGCGCCTGATCGATGAGATGCTCCGCGCGAGGGATGTGCGCGATGGTCGCTCACGTGGATCCGGTGCGCGGTTCGGCTCTCAACGAGCAGGAGCTGTGGCGCGAGATGGTGCGCTGGTCGGGTGGGCGAGTCGTCGAGGATCGAGGCGTCCTGCTCGTCAGCGGCCCGAGCTCCTATCTGAGGGTCGCGATCCGGACGGATCCACGTGTCGACGCAGCCCTGGTCGTGGCTCGAGCCATCGAGTTCTTCGCAGATGCGCCGACGGGCTTCATCGTGCTCGTGCGGCGACCAGACGATGAGGACATCGAGCGCGCCGCGGTGGCTGCCGGGTTCCGCGCAGGCTGGACCGAGCGGTCGATGGCGATCCATCGCCCGCCGTCCCCCGCCGCAACGCCGGATGACGTTGAGGTGCGCGTCGTCGAGGAGGCATCGGCAGTCCTCGACTACGGCCGCGTCGTCGCGCTTGCCAACGACGATCCGGGGGAGCGCGAGCGCGCACCGCTGCTGTTCCACGACGAGACGCTCATCGCTCCGCACATCGCCGCGTTCACCGCCTACCTCGGCGCTGAGCCGGTCGCCTGTGCGATGACGCTCGTGAGCCACCGCGTCGCGGGCGTGTTCTACGTCGCGACGGTCGAGCACGCCCGCAGGCGCGGCCTCGGAGACGCGCTCACGCGCCTGGCGACTCGGACAGGATTCGAGTTGGGCGCCGACGCAGCGTGGCTCGGCGCCTCAGAGATGGGCGCCGGCCTGTACCGCCGCATCGGATTCCAAGACCTCGGAACAACGCTCGTAGAGCTCGAGTCGCCAACCGACGAGAGCACCTGAGCGCCCTCTCGCCTAGGGTCCAATCATGTGGCCGCCGGAGGCGCTCGACTTCTTCCGCGAGCTCGAGGCAAACAACGATCGTGAGTGGTTCAAGGCGAACCGGGGCCGCTATGAGGCTCATCTCGTCGAGCCCGCTCGGCAGCTCGCGCACAAGCTGTCGGAGCTGGGCGAAGCTCACTTCTTCCGTCCCTACAACGACACGCGCTTTCACATGCGGCCGCCGATCAAGGAGCAGCTGGGAGTCGCGATCGGCTATGGCGGCTCGGGCGGGTACTACGTCGAGCTCTCGCTCGACGGGTTGTTGGTCGCCGCCGGGATGCACCAGCCGGCGTCAGACCAGATCGATCGCTTCCGCCTCGCGATCGACGACGGGCGACGCGCGGCGGCTTTCGAGCGTGCGGTTGGCGCGGCCGATGCGGTGGGCCTCACGTTGGCCGAGCCCGCGCTCAAGCGGGCGCCCCGCGGGTATCGGCCCGAGCACCCGCGGATCGACCGGTTGCGCCTGAAGACGCTCACGGTTCACCGCCGCCATCAGCTCGAGCCCTGGCTGCATGAGCCCGCCTGTGACGACGTGATCCGCACCGAGCTCCGCGGTGCGCGCCCGCTGATCGCTTGGCTCGCCAAGCACGTCGGACCGTCCCAGCGTCAGCCCAGGTAGGTCCCCCGTCAGGAGGTCCGGGACGGCGTTGGTACGTTGGTGAGGTGGCGGAGGCCCCGGATCGCCAAGAGCTCTTGACCGCTCTGACCACTGAGCACTTCACGCTCCAGGGCGCCCGCTCGCAGACCGCGAGCGAGAGCGCCTCCCGCGCCTCGCTCTACATCCTCTCGGTCTCCAGCGCCCTGGTCGCGCTGGGGTTCATCGGCCAGGCATCGCAGGTCGGCACGACCTTCGATGTCTTCGCCCTCACCGTGCTCCCGACGCTCTATGTCCTGGGCGTGTTCACCTTCGTGCGAGTGGTCGAGTGCGGTGCCGAGGACTTCCGCTACGGCGTCGCGATCAACCGGATCCGCAACTACTACAAGCAGATCGCCGGCGACCAGGCGAAGCTCTTCCTGCTCTCCGGACACGACGACGGACGAGGGGTGTTCGAGAACGCTGCGGTGCCGCCCGAGAGGCGCACGCAGTTCTTCACCTTCGCAACGGTCGTCGCCGTGATCAACAGCGTGGTCGGTGGCAGCGCGATCGCGATCGCGCTCGGTGCGATCGCCGATGCCTCGCTTGGCGTCGCCGCGGGCGTGGGCGGCGTCGTGGCGCTCGTTTCCCTTGTTGCTCTGCTCCGTTACGCCGACCGGCTGCTCGAGGAGCGCGCGGGCCGCACCGAGTCGATCTTCCCGTCGCCGCCGTAGCCGATCGAACCCCGTGGGGCTTCTGCGCCCTGGAGGCTTCGTTGCCGGCGGTTCCAGCGCGCTGCGCGGAGGCGCTGCTGAGACGCCTGTTCGAGCCGCCCGGCTGACCGGGTGCACGAGTGCGTGTTCGTGTTCGGCGTCCTCGCCATGGAGAGCGAGCCGGTCGACCCGCGCCTGTGACCGAGCGCCATTCCCAACGGGCGATCGTTCACGCACTCCGCGAGGGCCGCGAGATCGTGCAGGACGACTCGGGGCGACGCTACGTCGTCCAGCGGAAGCCGATCGCGTCGGGGCGGGGTGCCAGCGGGCTGGCCGGCAGCTCGCCCGTCGGGTCGTCCTCGTTGTAGGCGCTCGGCGCCACGTCGTTGGGCGCGTCGGCGTGGAACAGCGCGGCCAGCAGCTCGATCTGCCCGCGGCCGACGCCCAGCTCCCCCATCCCACCGCCGTACATCGGCCGCCGCTCCCGTGCGCAGCGCGCGTACACCTCGAACAGCGCACGAAGGCTGCCGATGCGCGACGGCTTGACGTTCACCACGCGCGCCGGAAGCGGCGTCGCGCCGATGTCCTCGGCGCTGCGGATCGGTGCGTCGTAGGAGACGCGCTCGACGTGATCGCCGAGCCGCTGCGCGATCTCGGGCAGGTCGTGCGGGTCCTCCAGGTAGGCGTCCGGGAACGCGGCCAGCACGTGGTCGTAGAGCGCGCCCAGCGCCTGCGGGTCCTCGACGTCGAAGCCGTACTGGCCTTTGAAGTCGATCGTGTCGACCGCGCCGGTCGCCGCGACCTCGTCGACGAGCGCCGGCGCCCACGCCGCCTCCGCGTCGAGCTTGAAGCGCACGCCCGGCGAGCGGGCGAGCCGCCGGCGCACGTGCTCGATCGAGGGCTGCTCGCCGAGGCCCAGCGAGTTGACGAAGCGCACCGGCCGCGGCTCGAGGCCGAGCACGTCGTGCAGGACCCGGCCGGCCTGGCGCAACGCGAGGTCCAGCGCCGCCGACTCGAACGCCCAGTTGCGAAAGCGCCGCGCCGCCTCCCACTCCGGCGGCTTGAGCCACGGATCGAGCGTCGCGAGGTGATCGCAGAAGCCGGCGAGCGTCCACTCGCCCGCGAGCGGCAGCGCGGGGTGCGTCTCGTGCAGCGAGCTGCCGTCCTCGACGTGGACCGAGACGTCCTCCCCGAGCCCGTCGGCGCCGGCGCCGGCCAGCCGCACGTGCGTCGTCACGCGCTGGAACTCGTGGGCGAGAACGGCGTGCAGCCGGTCGTACTCGCACGACTCGACGACGAGCGGCAGCTCCGCGAGCCGCGGCCAGAGCGATTCCATGTGAGCCATCGCCGCAGCCTCAGTCGGCCGTGGCCGTTGCGTACTGCGGGCGCCCGGTGGGCCGGTAGACCTGGATCGTTACCCCCTTCGGAGTGGACTGCGAGTCGACCAGTTCAAGCGCTGTGTCCGGGCCGGTGGCGGGGAACAGCCGCGTGCCCTGGCCGATGACCACCGGATAGGTGAGCAGGGTGATCTCGTCGACAAGCTGGTTGTCGAGGAGCCAGCGGACCAGGTTGCCGCTGCCGTGCACCTGCAGCTCCCCTCGCCGCTTGGCTTTCAGGTCGCCGACGGCGGCCGCGACGTCACCGGAGAGGACGGTCGTGTCCGCCCATTGCGGGTCGGTGAGCGTGGTCGATGCCACGTACTTGGGCCGCGTGTTCAACGCCGCTGCGATGGGGTTGACCGAATCTGCCATTACTCCCCAATATCCGGCAAAGATCTCGTAGGTCCGCCGGCCGAACAGGAACGCGTCGGCGCGCTGGTAGACCTGGTCCAGAAACGTCGCGGCCTCGTTGTCGAAGAGCGGCATGGCCCATCCGCCGCGCTCGAATCCGCCCCTGCGGTCCTCATCCGGCGCGCCGAGTCCCTGCATCACTCCGTCGACAGAGACGTGCGTGGTGGTCGTCAGTTTCATGGGTTCGTCCTGTCTCTCGTGGCGTCTTTCTCGTTACGACCGCACCGAGCCGCGGATCTCATCGGTCGCAGCAGCGCGGCTGCAGCTCATGCTCATCCGCCACGACGACAACTACCTCTATCGATTTGAGCGTCGCGGTGAGCTACGACGGAGGCCCTACACCCAGAGGATCAGAACTTCACTGAAAAGAATCGCGCAACACTGAGAGACGCCAGCAGATTCAGCCGGCCACGATCGTCGCCGCAAGCGCGACCCGATGGTCCTTCGTCCACGGTGGCCCCAGCGTTGCTCGAGGTCCGCGCAGGATCTCCTCGGCCCGCTCGCCGAGCATGCCGACCGCTTGACCGACCACAGCCTTGGCGTCAAAGACGTGGACTTCCCAGTCGCGAGCGTGTGCGAGCTCGGCGAGCTCCTGGCGGTACATGATGGCGTCGGCGCGAGCCTCATATGGCGCGCGACGTTGGACGGCGATGTCGTCGGGGAAGTCGAGCGGCCACGCTCGGAGGGAGATCGAGCGGATCGGCGCGGGCAGCGTGGTCGCTATCTCGTCGAGCGCAGCTGACGACGCCCGAACGACGGACGGTCGCACCTTCGCGACCAGCGCAGCCGTAGCGGCGACATCGAGACGCCCGCTCTCGTAATGAATCGGTGCCGGCGACATGCCGGGTTCGATCAGCTCGATCCGCCGGCGGTCCACGACCTCGTGGTCCTGCGAAGCCGTCACCGCAATGGCCCAGCCGAGATGATCCGAAATGCCCACGCGCACATGGCCAATTATCCGTTGATGGATCGGACGTGCGGCGGGCTGGCTCCCTGAGGTTGGCGGCGAGTGCGATGGCGACGAGCGGGATCGCGGCCAGGACCGTGAAGGCGCCCTGTGGGCCGTGGTGGTCGGCAATCAGGCCGAGGATGGGCTGGAAGAGGCCGCCGGCGCTGACGGCGAGACCGAGGGTGACCCCGGCGGCGGTGCCGGGGCGGGTGGGGAGGTAGTCCTGGCCGAGCTTGATGAGGACGGCGAAGGGGATGTTGGTGACCAGCCCGACGATCAGGATGAGCGTCAGCGCGGCGTATCGGTCGTGGCAGAGCAGAAGGGCGGCGAGTGCGGGGAGGAGCAGGAGGTTGCCGAGCTGCACGGTGCGGACGAGCCCGAACCGGTCGCCGATGCGGCCGCCAAGGGCGGTGCCGAGAACGCCTCCGGCGAGTGCGAGCGTCAGCGCGGTGCCGCCCAGGTCGCTGGATGCGCCGAGATGGCGCATCCAGCAGAGCGAGGCGGAGGTGTTGACCCCGAAGGAGATGCAGGAGCGGGTGACCTCGACGCAGATGAGGACGGCGAACATCCGCGGGCTGTCGACGGCCGCCCGGTCGGCGATGGACCGGGGGTGCGGCGCGGTCCGGCGTTGCTGGCGCAGCAGGACGAAGGCCATGAGCACGGCCGGCGGGGATGAAGAGCGCGGTCGCGGAGAGCCCCCAGGCACAAGGGGCGACCGCAGGCCGCGCAGTTCGCCGGTCGGTACGACGCCTGACACTCCGCCATGGGGCGGCGCCAGCAGGCCTCCTGGCGTCGCCCCGCCGGCTCGGCGTTCGAGATACTGCGCGGACGATGTCGGGCTCGGGATCGTCCGAAACCGACCCACGCCAGAGCGGCGGCCATCCGGTGGGCACGCTGTTGTCGGTCAACGTCGGGATGCCGAGGGACGTGCCCTGGCAAGGGAGGAGTGTCTTCACCGGCGTCTTCAAGGACCCCGTCACGGGTCCTCGCCGCGTGCGCAAGCTCAACATCGACGGCGACGGTCAAGGCGACGTCGCGGGGCACGGCGGCGAGCAGCGCGCCGTGTTCGTCTACCAGATCGACTCCTATCGGTACTGGGAACGCGAGCTCGGACGCAACGACTTCGTCTACGGACAGTTCGGCGAGAACTTCACCGTCGAAGGGCTCGGCGACGACGAGGTCTGCATCGGCGACCGCTACGGGATCGGCACCGCCATCTTCGAGGTCACGCAACCCCGTGTCACGTGCTACCGCGTCGGGATCCGCATGAACGACCCGCGCATCCCCGCACTGCTCGTCTCACACCACCGCCCAGGCTTCTACTTCCGTGTGCTCCAGGAGGGCGACGTACACGCGGGAGACGAGATCATCAAGCTCGCGTCCGGCCCGGAAGGGATGGCCGTCGCCGACGCCGACGCGCTGCTGTACCTCCCTGGGCACACGCGTCAGCAGCTGCTCCGAGCGCTGCGGATCCCGGCCCTGAGCCCTGGCTGGCAGGCCTCGTTCCGAGCTCTGCTCGAGGACGGGCAGGGCAGCGGCAACGCCGGCCTCGCGGCGACGAGCCCACCTCCCGCCTGGCCCGGCTTCCGTCAGCTGACCGTCACCGCGATCACACGCGAGAGCGACTCGGTGATCTCGATACGCCTCGAGGACCCCAAGGGCGCACCACTGCCGGCCGCCCGGCCCGGTCAGTACCTCACGCTGCGACTCCGGCGCGACAAGGACCAGCGGTCGCTGCTCCGCAACTACTCCCTCTCCGGACCGCCCGGCGGCGGCTTCTACCGGATCACCGTCAAGCGCGAGCACGACGGCGCCGCCAGCAGCTATCTGCACACCCGGCTCGCCGTCGGCGACCAGCTCGACATCGCGGCACCACGCGGCACCTTCATCCTGGACCGGACGCATGCACCCCTGCTGCTGATCAGTGCCGGGATCGGCGCCACCCCGGTTCTCGCCATGCTCCAGGCGCTGGCGGAGGGGCATTCGGATCGGGAGATCTGGTGGCTGCACGGCGCGCGCAGCAGCCGCGACCACCCGTTCGCCGCCGAGGCCAGGGCGCTCCTCGATCGGCTCCCGAACGCATCCGCCCACGTTTGCTACAGCCGTCCCGGTCCGGACGACATCGAGGGCCGCGACTACGACAGCGCGGGTCGTCTGACCACGTCGGTGCTCGCCGAACTCGAACCACCTCGCGATGCCGAGGCATACCTGTGCGGGCCGACACCTTTCATGGACGAGATCAGCGCCGGTCTGGCGGCGATGGGGATCGACGCATCACGGATCCACACCGAGCCTTTCGGGCCTGCTCCGGGTCTGACGCCGGGCATCGCAGCGACAGCGGCGCGGACGCCCCACCCACCCGCCGGCGAGCCCGGAAACGGCCCGACGATCGAGTTCGCCCGCAGCAACCTCGCCATCCCATGGAGCAGCGACTACGCCAGCCTGCTGGAACTCGCCGAAGCATGCGACGTACCCGTCCGCTGGTCGTGCCGCACCGGTGTCTGCCACAACTGCGAGACCACCCTCATCGCCGGCGATCTCGAATACAGCCCCGACCCTGTCGAACCCCCGGCCGATGGAAGCGCGCTCATCTGCTGCTCACAGCCACACGACGACGTCGTGCTCGATCTGTGACAGGCATCGACGTGGGGGCTGATCCATCCGCGGTGCACCGCGATACCAGCCGGTTGGTGGCATTCAGCGATGGCGTCTTCGCCATCACCATCACCCTGCTCGTTCTGGAGATCAGGCCGCCAACCGATGACGAGGACCTGCTGCATGGTCTCCTCGCCCTCTGGCCGTCCTATCTCGCCTACGCCGTCACATTCCTGTTCATCGGGCAGGTGTGGGTCAACCACCACGTCATGTGCGATCGCGTTCGACGTGACGGCGCTGACGTTCAACGCCGTCTGGCAGTACGCGCGCCGCCACCGGCTTCTGAGCGAAGCGCTTGACCCTGCAGGCGCGACAGCCATCGGCAGGCGCTTCCAGCTCGCCTTGGCCTGGCTCGCGATCGGCGCCCTGCTCGGCGCCGCGCTACCCGCGCTGGGCGTCGTCGTGATCGCCGCGTTCAACGCCTACTACTGGCTCCCCATCCGAGGCGAGAGCCCTCGGCCGCGACCCTGAGGCGATCCGCGCCACCACTCCGGAGCGCGTTCCGCGGCGAGCACGGTGGCCAGCTCGGCCTGCCGCCGGTCCGGACGGCGCGCGCCGGTCACATTCGTCCAAGACGGGACCCGGGCGGGCTCCTAGCCTCCGGGTGAGCACGTCGATGACGGACGAACGGAAACCACGATGGCCGAACAGGAGGCGACGGTGAACGACGCGGAGCGGACGACGGCGCCCACGATCGCGAGGACGGTGCCGAACATCAGGTCAGACCGCGTCGCCGAGACGCGCGACTTCTTCACGGAGGTCCTCGGCTTCGAGCTGGCCATGGACCGGGGCTGGGTCGTGACCGTCGCATCGCCGACCAACCCCTCGGCCCAGGTGACGATCATCGGCAACGACGACCCGGCCGCGCCCGGCATCTCGATCGAGGTGGATGACGTGGACGCGATCCACGCCCGGGCGGTGGAGCGGGGCCTCGAGATCGCCTATCCCCTGCGTGACGAGGAGTGGGGCGTTCGACGCTTCATGCTTCGCGAGCCGAGCGGCACGATCGTGAACGTCCTCTCCCACCGCTCGGCCTGACCTCGGACGCGCGCAGCCGGAGAAGAGCCTTCTGGAGCGGACGTCGCCCGAGTCAGTCGGCGAGGAAGTCGAGCAGCGCCTTGTTGACCTCGTCGAAATGTGTCCAGCCGATGTTGTGAGGGCCGTCCTCGACAGCGACGAACGTCAGGTCGGCGATCAGCTTCTCATCCCTCAGCCGCGCGGCCGTGGCCTCGAACGGCAGGATCCGGTCCGCGGTGCCGTGGACGACCAGGGTGGGCACGTCGATCTTGGGCAGATCGCCGCGGAAGTCGGTGAGCCAGGTATCGACGCACGCATAGGACGCGTACGGTGAGGCGCCGGCGGCGACCTGGAAGCTCGCCCGCAATGCCGCGTCGCCGATGCGCTCGGGCGCGAGCACGTCGGTGTTGTAGAAGTTGGCGAAGAAGCCGTCGAACCAGGCGTAGCGGTCCGCGAGGACGGTCTGCTTGATCCCGTCGAACACCTCCTGCGGCACGCCCTTGGGGTTCTCGTCGGTCTGAAGCAGGAAGGGCGGGATGACGCCGAGGAGCGCGGCCTTGCGCACCCCGGCTGAGCCGTGGGTGCCGAGGTACCGCGTCACCTCACCGGTGCCCATCGAGAAGCCGGCGAGGACGAAGCCCTGGTCGAGCGCCAGGTGATCCAGGAGCGCCTTCAGGTCGGCCGTGAACGTGTCGTAGTCATAGCCCGTGGTCGGCTGGCTCGACTGACCGAAGCCACGCCGGTCGTAGCTGATGCAGCGGTAGCCGTTCTCGAGCAGGACCCGCTCCTGGCGCTCCCACGAGTTCCCGTTGAGCGGATAGCCGTGGATCAGGACGATCGGCCTGCCCGCGCCATGGTCGTTGTAGTGGATCTCGATGTCGGCGCTGTTCTCGGTCCCGACCTTTACGTACGGCATCGTCCGCGTCCTTTCTTCAAGCTGCGTGCGAGTTCGCTAGTAACGCCGATCGGCCCAGCCGGCGTCAAGCTCCGGTCCGATGAGGCGCGCACGGACGAGCAGGACGTCGTGGTCGGTGTGCGTGGCTGGTACGACCTCCGCCGAGGGCGAGCGGAGCGCGCCCTTTCCGTAGACGCACTGGAGTCCCGGTGCCTGGGTGGCGGACCGGTCGGTCCGGGTCCAGGCACGCTCGGGGGCGCACGGGCCGCCTCGGTTGACGTCGCCCCCGAAGATGACGGTGCGGGTGGCCGCTCGACGTTCGAGGAGCGCGGCGAGCTCGGCGCATTGCGCATCGTTGGCGGCGGCCTCGGTGGCCGAGCGCACGGCGAGGTGGGCGGTGCACACGTCGACGCCGACTCGGGTGCCGACGCACAGCCATCGACGCCACTCGATGCCCGCCTGCGCCTCGAAGTCGCGGCTGTCGGTGCTCGCGATGGCGGCCTCGGTGAGCACCGCGTCACCGAAGAACCCGCGCCCGCCCGGTCGGGCGCAGGGAAGCGGCTCACCCGAGGCGGTCACTGTCGAGAAGCGCACGTGGTAGCCCGTCCGGCGTGCGATCCGAGCGACGTCGCGCCGGCAGACCTCGTTGAGCGTCACCGCGTCCGGATGCGCGGCGCGGATCCGTGCCACTGCGTTGTCCACCCCGGTCGGGTATGCCACCTTGCCGTAGCAGCCGGCGAAACCCGACAGGCACAGGTTCATCTGCATCAACGTGTAGGTCGAGGGCGCCGGCGCGGCCACGGAGATGCTCGAGCCGGAGGGGCTCCCGCGGGCCGTCACGGCGAGGACGAGCGCGCACCCGACGGCCGCGCGGAGCACGGTCCTGGAACGCCCCGAGCGGCCGACGCCGGGTCGGACGATGAGGCTCGCGATTGTTCGGCGGTCCATCCGTCGCACACCCTGTTGCTCGTCCTGAAGCGCAAGGGAGGGCGGGTTGGATCACCGATGGGTGTCTCTCGCGATCGATTGTCATGCCGCGTAACGCGGGTGATCCGATACGGCCGCTGCTGCGTCAGCGGCGCTCGACGAATCCGGCTCGATGACGATCGATGCTGCGGGCCATCGCGTGCGATCTCGCCACGGGGGTCGCCGTCTACGGCGGCGCCGCAGACGTGCCGCGCCAGCGCTCGCACATGCCGGAGCGCTTCGGCCTCTTCACGCTGATCGTGCTCGGCGAGTCGATCATCGCCGTCTCGGTGGCCCACGCTCACTGGGCGGCCGTCTCGCTGTTCACCGCGGCGTCGGGCTTCGCGTTGGCCGCGGGGCTCTGGTGGCTGTACTTCGCGCGGTTCGACGATGACGTCTTCAACTGGGCTCTGGCGGGTGGACCGGACGCGCGGCGGCGCTCCTTCGTGTTCGGCTACGCGCATCTCGCGCTCTACTCGGCGCTCGCCGCGGTCGGCGTCGGGGTCAAGCTGGCCATCGAAGCGGCGATCGACCCTGGATCCGGAGGCGCGCGCACGTTGTCCTGGGACCCGGCGTCGCGGCCTGGTGCTTGCCGTCCCGCTGTCGGCCGCCGGAGCGGCTGCCGTCGTGGCGTCCGGCCGGTAGGGACGCCGATCACGTGCGCTAATCCACGTCTGAGCGCGCGCGACCCCTCAAATAGCGCAGCAGCGCGGGATCACTCGATCGCAGCTGCTCGACGGGCTCGCCCGTGCACGTGCACAGGTCCACGACGGCCTCGGTCTCGGTGACCGACTGCGCCCGCCAGACTGCGCCGTGCTCCTCCCAGCGCTTCAGCGTGTCGAGCGGCGGCTCCGCCATCTGCGACATCATCGCAGGGCACCCGGAGTGGCCTCAGGCGAGGGTGAAGCTCGCCGTCTTCGACCACGCCGCGCAGAACGCCTCGACCACGACCGGGTCGAACTGCGCGCCGGCGCAGGACCGCAGTTCGTGCATCGCCTCAGCGGGCCGGCGCGGCCGGCTGTAGGGCCTCGTGCTCGTCATCGCGTCGAACGCGTCGGAGACGGCGATGATCCGCGCGCCGAGCGGAATCCGCTCACCGGCAAGCGCGTCGGGGTAACCGGTCCCGTCCCAGCGCTCGTGGCTGGAGCGCACGAGACGCGCGACGGCCTCCAGGGCGGGCGCCGCGGCGATGATGCGCTCGCCGATGAGCGTGTGGCGGCGGATGAACTGCCACTCCTCGTCGTTGAGCGCCGCGGGCTTGCTGAGAATGGAGTCGGGCACCGCGACCTTGCCGACGTCATGCAGCTCGGCGGCCAGCCGCACGGTGCGCACCTCCTCCTGCGAAAGGCCGAGGCGGGTGGCTGTCGACTCCGCGAGGTCGGCCACGACGTCGGAGTGCGAGCCGAGGTCGGGATGGCGCTCGGCCAGCGCCTGCAGCAGAACATCCTTCGACTGTGCCTCGGCCGGAGCGCGCCGCGAGTGCTTGTGGGCGTACATGCGCGTGTCGGCGATTCGCAGCGCTTCGGCGACGTCCGCGGCCTCCAACGGGAGCGTGATGGCGCCGTATGAGCAGCTGATCCGAAAGGCCTCCCCCTGCTCGGAGAGGGCGCTTGCCGCGCCGCTGATGATCGGCGCCGCGACCTGGGCTCCGGGGCGGAACAACGCGCAGAACTCGTCTCCTCCCATGCGAAACGCATCGCCGCGCTCGTGCAGGTAGTTGGCGAGGGAGGCGCCGAGCCGGACGAGCAACGCGTCGCCGGCGGGGTGCCCGAAGGTGTCGTTGTAGTGCTTGAAGCCGTCGAGGTCGAAGAGCACCAGGACCAGCGGGTCGGCGTCATCGACGCGCGACAGCTCGCGCTGCAGGTGCTGGGCGAGCGCGCGGCGGTTGCCCAGCCCGGTGAGCGGGTCGGTGAGCGCCTCCACGCGCGAGCTGCGCAGCATGATGATGTTCTCGCGGAACGTCAGCACCAAGCGCACCATGACCGCGACCAGCGAGGCGGCGGCCAGCGCGACGGCGAGCGCGTTGAGGGGCGCCACGGCGGCGTAGATGAGCAGCGTGAGGCCGATCGATCCGAACCCGAGCGGCACGGCGATCAGGCGCATCGCCTCCCCGGCGTGCGCCTCGTGGTGGCGCGCGGGTGCCCAGGCAGCGGCGGCGATGGCGAGCAGGCCGCCCCACCATCCGGCGTCGAACCATCCGCCCGAGTCGTAGGTCCCCGCGACCGCGGCGACGGCGAAGAGCGAATCGGCGAGCCAGAAGGCGACGATGCCGCCGGCGAGCAGCGCCCAGCGACGGTCCAGCCGCCAGCCGATGCCGGCCAGGGCGCCCGCGATCATGGCCAGCATCACCATGTCGGTCAGCGGATACGCGAGGGCAACGGCTACGCCGAGCGGATCGCCCTCGACGTGCCGGTACAGGGTCTGGAACACGAGGGCGGCGCTCAACGCGCTGATGGCCAGCGCCGCGGTCATGCCGTCCGCCCAGCGGGTCGCGGACACCCCGCTGACGCGACCGCGCAGCAGCAGTGCGAGACCCGCGGTGATGAAGAGCGGAAAGGTCAGGTAGCCGAGGTCGGACGGCGACGGGATCGGCGGGCTGGCGTCGTCCCACAGGACGGTCGTGTACCAGGCCTCGCCACTTGCCCAGCCGAGCAGGCCGAGGCCGATCAGCGTCCAGGCCGGTCGCTCGTCGCCGGAGGAGCGGCTCGCGAGCAGGCAGCTCGCCGCTGCCATGAACAGCAGCAGCACGTGAGCGAAACGATGGAACAGCCAGCCGTCCGCGACACCCGGGGCGAAGATGGCGTGAAGCTCGTGCACGCCGAGCCAGGCGGCGGCGATCAGCGTCGCGGTGCGCACGGCCGTGCGAACGGTGGGCATGCCCGAGTGATCGACGCGAGGCCGGCCCCCTTGAGGGATCGGCGCGCCCAGCGGCTGGGGCTCTGGCTGCCACGACGCGGCTGGTGCGCCTCGTTTCCGGATGCGCTGACCAGCACGAGGTCGACGAACTCGTACCGGGTCTCGTGACCCGCCCGAGCGGTCTGATGCGGCCGGTCTTTGCGGACCCTCAGCTGAGCGGCGCGACGGCGGCGGCCGCGACGCGGACGCAATCACGCCCGCCGGCCTTGGCCCGGTACAGCGCGCTGTCGGCGCGCGCCAGCACCGCGTCGGGGCTCTCGACCCCGTCCCACTCCGCCAGCCCGACCGAGCAGGTCTCCTCGTCGGGCGTCACCGCTCGCAGCCGCTCGACGATCTCCTCGGCGTCGGCGAGCGAGCACTCGGTGAACAGGACGGCGAACTCCTCGCCGCCGTAGCGGGCCAGCCGGTCGCTCGAGCGCAGGACGGCGCGCCACGCGCCGGCGGCCCGCGTGAGCAGGTCGTCACCGCGCTGATGGCCGTAGTGGTCGTTGTAGGCCTTGAAGTGGTCGAGGTCGAGAAGCGCGACGATCGCCCGGCCGGGTGCCTCGGCGCCCAGGGCCACGGCGAGCCAGCCATCCCACGCGCGGCGGTTGCCGACCCCGGTGAGGGCGTCCGTGACCGCCAGCGTCCGCAGGCGGTTTGACATCTCCTCGCGCTCGTCGGCGAGCACCGCCATCTCGGCCTCGTGCGCCTGAGCGAGCTGCAGCCGGCGGCGGACCTCGTCGACGAGCTGCTGCACGGTCAGGCCGACGATCGCGCCGGTGGCGAGAAAGAGGGCAGCGGTCCGCAGGCCGACGACCGGGTAGGCCTCGCCGCCGATGAGGACGACGGGCAGGACGAAGAACGCGCCGACGGCGGCGAGCACGAGGACGAGCTGTGTGCGATCGCCGTGCAGGGCCACCCAGAACACGGGCAGCAGGGCGAGCACCGAGATGCCGCTCCCCGCGCCTCCGGAGGCGTCGCGCAGAACGGCCGCGGCGCCGAGGAGCATGACGGCCGCGACGAGCCGCGCGCCGCCTCGGCGGAGGCGGCCACGAGGCGTCAGTGCCGCGACCCAGGGCGCGAGCACCGTGAACGCCAGCGCAGTCCAGAAACCGGTCCAGGCGACGCGCTCGTCGAGCGCCAGCGAGGCGAAGGCGACCAGCTGCACGGCGACGAACGGCGCGAGCTGGCGGAGAATCTGCGAGCGGGATGATGGGCTCGACACAACCGCGTTGTCGGACGGGCAGCCGAGCGGCCGTAGGCGCGTGGACGGATTGCCCACGCGGATCCGCCAAGCGGCCGCGTCTGGCGAAGGACAGATTGCGGTGAGAGGATCGCGTCGTTGGAGTGCGCGATCCACCTCCCACTGATCGCCTTCGGCGAGGAAGGCCACACGCTCGCCCGTCTCGCGCATGTCGCCGAGGCGGCGCGGGATTGCGGAATGGCGGCGGTGTCGGCGAACGATCACTTTCTCTTCGCGTCGCCGTGGCTGGATGGCCCGACCGCGCTTGCCGCGGTGCTCGCTCGCTGCGGCGACATGGATATCGCCACGACGGTGTCGCTCGTGGCACTGCGCGGGCCGGTGGCCGTCGCCAAGACGCTGACCGCGCTCGCGCTCCTGGCGAACGGCCGGGTGGTCGCGGGCGTCGGCCCCGGGTCGTCGCAGGCCGACTGGGACGCGGTCGGCGTGCCGTTCGAGGAGCGGTGGCCCCGCTTCGACGAGGCGACGACCATCCTGCGGGCGCTGCTGCGCGGCGAGGCGCCGCCCGAGGCCCGCAGCTTCTACGCCGTGCCCGACGCGCCGCTGCTGCCGGTCAGCCGGCGGGGCACGAGCATCCCGGTGTGGATCGGCAGCTGGGGCTCGGAGGCGGGGCTGCGGCGCGTTGCCCGCCTGGGGGACGGGTGGCTCGCGTCTGCCTACAACACCACGCCGGAGGTATTCGGGACGGCGCGCGAGACGCTGTCGCGTGAGCTCCGCGCGCGCGACCGTGATCCGGGCTCGTTCCCCAACGCGCTCGCGACCATGTGGACGTGGATCACGCCGGACGACAGCGAGGCGGACCGCGTCGTACGGGAGGTCCTCGGCCCGCTGCTCAAGCGCGATCCGGACATGCTGCGCGAACGTCTGTGCATCGGATCGCCGCAACGGTGCGCGGAGCTGCTCTCACGCTACGCCGAAGCGGGCTGCGAGCGCGTGTATCTCTGGCCCGTCGGTGACGAGGCACGCCAGATCGAGCTCGCCGCAAGCGACGTGATGCCACTCGTCGCCGGCTGATCGGGGCTCATGTCGATGTTGTCCGCTGGTCGATGCGAGGGTCCGGCGCCCCCGGCTCGGCCAACCGGCGCTCGAGGCTGTCCAGGGTTCGTCTCGCCGCGCGTGCGACGGCGCGGGAGACGATGAGCCGCTCGTACCGCCTGGCGGCCACCCACGCGCACCGGTTTGCCGGTGCGCGTGCCGCTGCGCTGATCGTGGGCGAGCCGTCGGTTCACGCGCCGGCTTGCGCGGCGCGCGCGTTCTGCATGACGACGCCGACCGTCTCGCCCAGGATGTCGGTGGGGCTGAACTCGACGATCTCCGCTCCGGCATGGTGGACGGGCGTGTGGCCGGGCGGCACGTAGTAGGCGTCGCCGGCCTCGTAGGTCTCGTCGCGATCTGCAAAGCGGAACGTCACCTCTCCGCTCAGGACGTAGCCCCAGCGGTGCAGCTGGCAGCGGTCGTCGGGGAGCCCGCGAAACAGGGGCGCGAGGTCCGCGTCGGCGGAGTGCGATTCGAAGCAGACCGAGTAGCCGCCGTCGAGATGGTCGAGGCGCACGTCGAGTCCGTCCATGGCCACCGTCTCGGACGCCGTCTCCCTGGATACCTTCGGCATGTCGTCACTCCCTTGCTCGTTGCTGGTCCGGAGGGCGTGCTCCTGGTCGCCCGCCGGTCTCGAGCCGGACCGTAGATGGGGCGACCCGGTGCGCACATCGCCTGTCGTCACCAACCTGAGGGGCGGGCAGCGTGGTCAGTTCTGACCACGCCGGGCGGGTCAAGCGAGATCGTGGGCGAAGGCGAATGCGGCCGCGGCGGTGCGTGACGAGACGCCGAGCTTGGCGAAGATGTTCTGCAGGTGCCTGGCGACCGTGTGCTCGCTGACGACCAGCACGCGGGCGATCTGGCGGTTGCTCTGTCCGCCGGCCACCAGCCGCAGCACCTCCAGCTCACGCGGCGTCAGGCCACCGGCGTCGGTCCTCGGCTGGGGCCGGATCAGCGATTCGATGCGTGCGAGATCCGGGGCCGCGCCCAGCTCGGCGAACACGCCGCGGGCCGCCTCGAGCTCGAACGAGGCTGCGTCCTCGTCTCCCATCGCCCGGCACGCCAGCCCGATCAGCGTACGTGCGCGGGCCGCCTCATACGGGGCCTCGAGTTGCTGCCACCCTTGCGCGGCGCCCCGCAACGCGACCAGCGCCGCGCGGGCGTCGCCGGCCGCCAGCTCGACGGCGCCTCGGGCGGAGGCCGCCATCGCCCGCAGCATGCCGCTACGGCGACCGTCATCGAGCTGCTCGAGCTCGGCGCAGGCGCCGCGCGCCGCTTCCGCATCGCCGACGCGGAGCATGATCTCGACAAAGGCGGGCAGCAGCCGCGCACGCTGCGGCCGCTCGGTGGCCTCGCCCAGCGCCCGGCGGATCGCCGCGGCCGCGGCCTCGCCGTTTCCCTGAGCCAGGCGCAGCAGCGCCAGGCCGGGCTGAGGCTCGCGGCCGAGATCGCTCGCGTTCCGGAACGCGTCCTCGGCCGCGGACAGCGCTCCCTGGAGCCGGTGGACCTCCGCTTCCGCGTATGCCGCCTCGCCCCCGGCCAACCGGTTGCTCCCCCGCGCGCTGCGTCGAGCGGCGCGCTGCGCCTCCACGAGAGCCTCCGGCCATTCGCCGTGCAGACACATGATCTCGGCGCGATGCGTCAAACAGCGCCCGGTGAAGGCCACCATGTCGGGCTGCCGCTCGCACCATTGGGTCAGGGCGGCGGTCCACTCGTGGGCGCGGCGCGGCTCATACGCCTCCTGACAGCCCACGATCACGCCGCAGTAGACCAAGCCGCTGGCCACCGGTGACAGCTCGCCGGCGGTGACCGCGACCATCGCCTCGTCGAGGAGCGCGAGACCGTCGGGCACGCGCCCCTGCTTGATCAACAGACAGCCCTGCGAGTGCGCCGCGAGCGCGAAGAGGTCAGGGTCGCCGAACCGCTCGCCGACGGCGGCGGCGTCGGCCGCGACGGCGGCCGCGGCCTCGAGCCGACCCGCGGCCTCGTGGCGGAACATCAGCGGGATTCGCAGGTATCCCCGCTCGACGCAGTCGCCTCCGTCGCGCTCGAGCAGCCGCTGGGCCCGGCCCAGCCACCCGCCGGCGCGGCCCGTCTCTCCGCGGAGCGCCAGGTCGAGTCCCAACCAGAACGCGCAGCGCACCGCGCGCAACGGTTCGCCGACGTCGATGTGCGCCTGATACGCGCGCTCCAAGCGCGTCCAGTAGTCCTCGACGCGCCCGAGCATGTACGCCGATGTCGCTGCACGCTCGAGGTCCTCCGCGGTGAGCGGCACCGCCTCATCCGCGCGCGACAGCGAGTCGTGGGCGTCCGCCCACGCGCGTCGCGCATAGGCCTCATGGCCTCGTTCGAGCTCCTCCGCCGGTTCCATCACGGTTTTGACTCACTCAGCGCACCGACTCGGCACACCGATGCGACGACGGGCACAGGATCGCACCGGGCGCGCGGCCATGCGGTGGCTGCGCCGTCGTCGCCGGCAAAGCGCTGGTACTGCTCCGGACGGGTGTCGGTCCTGCGGAAGGGACCCGCCGGCGGCGCGCTGCGCGATGATGACGGGCATGTCCGAGACACCGGCCGATGACGGCCTCGACAGGCTGTCCTCCAAGGAGCTCCACGACCTCGCGGTGCGCCGCGCAAAGCGCCACCTCGACCTCCCCTTCTTCTGGCACCTGATGCAGATCCTGCCTGCCGCGGAGGCCGTCGCCGGCCGAACGGCGGACGAGGAGGCCGACATGCGGTCGGCGATCGCCCACATCGACGACGTCACCGATTCCGGCGAGGGCGAGGTCGCCGACCAGCTGCGGCCCTTCTACGTCGACTACCTCCGCGGCCACGGCGTGAAGGCGCCGTGATGCGTCGTCGGGCATGCCGAACGTGCGCCCGTCCTGAGGCAACCTTCGCCTGCCGGTCGGTGTAGCGCAGCAGCGCCGCGAGCGTGCCGTCGCGAGCGGCGCGTGCGCGTTGTCGCTCGGACTGATGGCGACCTCCGCGTACGCATGCGAGCGAGAGTCCACGCAGGTCCATCCGCCGCCGTGGGCGCCGAACTCGTCCGTGCATGCGCCGTCGACGTTCTTGCGCCCGACGCCGGGGTTCTCGGGACGGGCAACGGCGCGTGGTGGGCGCCGTAACTGACCGTCGGTCACCGCGGTCGCGGCTATGCCGTGGCGCGTCCGTCACCCCAGATGAGGGTCTTCGCGACGCCCACCAGGCCCCGGTGATGGATCACGGTGACAACGGCCGGGACGAGCCCGGCGGCCGCGCCGGCCGCGACGTCCGCGTTCTGCGTGATCAGGGCGTACACCATCACTCCGACGGCGGTGGCAACGGAGGACGTCTCGGCGGGACGCTGCTTGATCGTGTTGGTGACGCGACGGCGACCGGTGGTCATGGGGAACCTCCAACGGGGCATGAGCAAGATGCCCAGAGCCTCCTGGCCCGTCCCGGGTGGCGGTAGGCACCATAGGGGTGAGCCGTCCGACCCTCGAGCATCTTGGATCCCGGCCGTTGGCGGCCCGGCCCGAATCGGCCGCTGTATCACCGGGCGCTGTCCGGCCTCCTATCGACACCGCGGATCGAGTTCCCGGTCCGGGGCTCCCGACTACCCGAAGCGGAGGAGAACGGATGATGCACCCCTACATCGGCTTGGCGCTGGCCCGGGCGCGGACCGATGATCTTCACCGTGAGGCTCGACAGGCGCAAAGTCGCCAGAAGAAGAGCGTGCTCAAGCCCTTCACGCGCTGGCTCATCGCGCGCCGGCCCGTGGCCGCCGCGCATCGCGAGCAGCCCTCTGCCCGCGCGGCGAGCTAGCTGCGACCCGGGCTCTCCCGCCTTTGGTTTGAGCCGGGGTCCGAGCCGAGGGTGCCGGCCAGGTCAGGACTTGTTCGCCGTGGCCTTGCCGCCCTTGCGCCCGGCGGCCTTCTTCTGCTGCGTGGTCCCGCCCTGCTTGGCGTTGCTCCTCGTCGACGACGACGAGCTGCCCGACTTCTTGCCACCGCGGCTGGAGGAACCCTCGGAGTTGGCGATCGCCGCGGCGCGGCTCTTGCTCATGCCCTTCTTCTTCAGGCCCTCGTACTGCTTGTCGTTCTTGACGCTCGGTCCGTGATCCTTCGCCATGACTGTCCTTTCACTCGACGGGGCCTTCACGTACCGGCTACCCGAGGAAAGGCGACTGAACGCCGGCGGACCCAGTGTTCGATCGGGGCGAGCGGAAGACCGAGGACCTCCACGCTTGCAATCCCATTCCCGAGAGCGCGAGGATCGTCCCGTCGATCGACGAGAGGAGACGGGTCGTGTTCGTCCGAGTGGTGCGGTTCACCGATGTGACAGCGCAGCGGATGGAGTCGCTTGCCGCCGGGATCGACGAGAGCGGCCCGCCGCCCGGGGTCCCGATCAAGAAACTCCAGGTGGTCTTCGACGAAGGGCAGGGCACCGCCGTCGTCCTCCAGTACTTCGACAACGAGGAGGACCTGCGGACCGGAGCCGAGGCCTTCGCCGCGATGGATCCGTCAGAGACGCCCGGCAGCCGCGTCTCGGTGGACACGGGCGAGCTCAAGGTCGAGCGCGAAGTCTGAGCCGCGGTGGTGGCCTGAGAAGGAGCGAGTGCCGCTGCTCGCCGGGCGTGCAAGCAGTGCTTGCATGCCAACCCTGAGAGCGCGAGGATCGTTCGGCGATCGACGAGAGGAGACGGCCGTGGCCGGTGTGGAATCGCGCGACTTCGATTCGCCTGACGAGACGAGGACGCCGGACAAGACGCAGGTCGATGTCGTGCGTATGGGCGGGACGACAGCCGCACGGATGACATTCGAGCCGGGATGGCGCTGGTCGGAATGTGTCAAGCCCGTCGCCGGAACTGAGAGCTGCCAGGCCCGCCATGTCGGCGTTGCCCACACCGGCCGGCTGGCCATCAAGCACGAGGACGGCACCGAGCTCGAGATCGGTCCGGGCGAGGCGTACGTCATCGAGCCCGGCCACGACGCGTGGGTGGTCGGCGACGAGCGGTTCGTCGGATTCGAGTTCGAGTCGCGATCGGCGGAGGAGTACGCGAAGGGCTGACGCGAGCGCCTACTGCTTCGTCATGGCGATCTTCAGTCGCTCCTCGGGCGTGATCAGGTGGTCGAGATCCTCCGCGCCCTCGGCGATGTCGATCTGCACCCAGTCGATGGTGCCGTTGAAGTGGCTGCCCGCTGACGTGTAGTCGTCGCTGACCGGTGAGGCGGTGTCCGAGCCGATGTCGCACGTCTCGTCGGCCGAGTACAGCATCGGGACGGTGCCCTCGACGCGGCCCTCGCCGGCCTTCGCGCCGTCGACATAGAGCGAGACGGTGCCGCCCTTAGCGAGCCCGCCGCCGTCGTAGGCGAACTCCATGCGCACCTGATGGGTGCCCTCCGGGATCGCCGTGTCGCCCTCGACGTGGAACTCTGGACGCCGAGCAGGTTGTAGGCGTACTTCGGCCGGCCGTTCTTGACGTACAGGCTCCAGCCGGCGAACGCGCCGCCCTGGGCCACGATCACGCCCTCGCCGCCGCCGTCCGGGACTGTCAGCTCGGCGGTCACCGAGTGCGACTTGTTCTTGACGTTGATCACCACGTTCTCGGTGAGGCGTCCCATCCCGCCGAAGAGCAGCTGGGACGTCCCGTGCACGAGCGTGGGGCGTCCGGCGAGATCCGAGTTGAAGCGCTCGACCCGGCGGTCGTCGAGGGGGAGCACGTTGTACTTCCGCGCCTCCTCCACGAAAAGCGCCTTCAGCTCCTCGAGCTTGTCCGGCATGTCCGCCGCGAGGTCGTGCGCCTGGCTCCAGTCCGCGTTCGTGTCGTAGAGCTCCCACGTGTCGTCGGCGAACGGCCCGGGAGCCTCGGGGATCCACGGGATCGAGTGCCGCGTGACCGCGGTCCAGCCCTTGTCGTAGATCCCGCGGTTGCAGAACATCTCGAAGTACTGCGTCTCGCGCCGCTCCGGGGCCGCGGCGTCGTCGAAGGCGTAGCGCATGCTCACGCCCTCGATCGGCTTCTGCGTGACGCCGTGGACCGTGGTCGGTTCGGGCAAGCCGGCGGCGTCGAGAACCGTCGGTGCAACGTCGATGACATGGTGGAACTGGTTGCGGATCTCACCTCGGGCCTGGATGCCCTTCGGCCAGTGGACGATCGTGCCGTTGCGCGTGCCGCCCCAGTGTGAGGCGACCTGCTTCGTCCACTGGTACGGCGCGTCCATCGCGTGCGCCCAGCCCACGGCGTAGTGGTTATAGGCCTCCGGGGTGCCGAACTCGTCGATCCGCTCGGCCATGAACTCGGTCGTCTGGATCGCGCCGGCGCCGTTGAGGTTGATCAGCTCGTTGAAGCTGCCGTGGACGTCGCCCTCGGCGCTCGCGCCGTTGTCGCCGACGATGTAGTAGACGAGCGTGTCGTCGAGGATGCCGAGATCCGCGAGCGAGTCGATCAGCCGGCCGACGTGGTGGTCGGTGTGCTCCAGGAAGCCGGCGTAGACCTCCATCTGGCGCGCGAGGACGGGCTTCAGATCGTCGGGGATGTCGTCCCAGGCGGGGATCTCCTCGGGCCGGGCCGTGAGCTCGGCGTCGGGCGGGACCACGCCGAGCTCCTTCTGGCGTGCGAGCGTCTCCTCGCGCAGGCGGTCCCACCCCTGGTCGAAGCGGCCCTTGTAGTTGGCCGACCACTCCGGCCGGACGTGATGCGGCGCGTGGGTCGCGCCCGGCGCGAAGTAGGCGAAGAACGGCTTGTCGGCCATCAGCGCCTTCTGCTGGCGGATCCAGCCGATCGCCCGGTCGGTCATGTCCTCGGTGAAGTGGTAGCCCTCCTCGGGCGTCTTGTCGGGCTCGACCGGCGTCGTCCCCTCGTACAGCGCCGGGTAGTACTGGTTCGTCTCGCCGCCGATGAAGCCGTAGAAGTACTCGAAGCCGCCCCCGCCGGAAGGCCAGGAGTCGAACGGGCCGAGCGGGCTCGTCTCCCACACCGGGACCTCGTGGCACTTGCCGAACTGCGCGGTCGCGTAGCCGTTGAGCTTCAGCGTCTCCGCGAGCGGCGCGCACGTGTTCGGGCGGACCGAGTTGTAGCCCGGCGCCGAGGTCGCGAGCTCCGTGATCCCGCCCATCCCGACCGTATGGTGGTTGCGGCCCGAGAGCAGCGCCGCGCGCGTCGGCGAGCACAGCGCCGTCGTGTGGAAGCGGCTGAACTTGAGCCCTTGCCCGGCCAGGCGCTCCGCCGTCGGCGTATGGCACGGGCCGCCGAACGCGCTCGAACAGGCGAAGCCGGCATCGTCGATCAGGACGACCAGGACGTTCGGCGCGCCCGCCGGAGGACGCAGCGGCTCGATCGGCGGGAACTTCGCGGCGGGGTCCTTGGCGTCCTCGTACACCGGCCCGGCATACGCGCGATCGGGAATCGGGAGCACATCACGATCGGAGCCGGTTCGCTCGGGCACTGGAACGGCCTCTCATGCGCTGGACGGGACGGGCCGGCGCCGCCGGCGTGCCCGCATCCTCGTGCCGGCCCGTGACGCCGCGCATCACCTCATCCGGATGAGAACGCTGCCGTGCGCCACGGCGTCCGCGACGAGTCGGTCGAGGCCGGGCTCGTCCCGCCGGTTGTCGCAAGGCCCGAAGCGTTCTCTCTTATTGCCGCACGTGGGCGAGCCGGTAATCGTGAGGTACCGCGAAACAAACGTGCGGGCGTGGCGGAACGAGGGATCAGGCGGCAGGCGTGCTGAAGATCCCGCCGAGCGTCTCGAGCATCTGCTGCTCGCCCTCGCTGACGCGCTGAGCGTTGAAGCCCAAGAAGCCGCCCTCCTTGGCGGCGGTGGCTGCGCGCTGGGCCGCCGCCTTGAGCCACTCGCGGAACTGGGCGGCCTCCTCCGGCGTGGCCTTCTCGTTCAGCAGCGCATTGACGGCACGGAGCTCGTCGAGGATCTGCTCGCGCGCCTGCGAGCCGTGGGGCTTGAAGCCGGCCAACGGGTTCTGGCGCTGCTTTGCCTTCTCCGCGACCTCCGCCGCGATCGCTTGGACGAACTCGCCGTACCCGCCGCCCTCCGCGGCTTCGATCACGGTCTTGATCGCCGCGCCGGTCTCCTTCAGGGCCTCGATCGGGCCTCCCGGGTCGGCGAGCGAGATCGCCATGGCCGCGACCAGCGGCGCCCGCCCGAGGCGCGCCCACTCCTCTTCGGTGAAGTCAGCTTTGGTGGTCATGCCCCGACGCTACCTGCCCTGTCCAGCACCGTCGCCACGTGATGGCTTGTGCCAATCAGTGCAAATGAGAGTGCGCGATGCGCTCTGTCTCCCCCGACCCGAGAGCGGCATTATTTGGCTCAGGTTGACAAGAAAGCTCCCGGAGGGGGCTGTACACATGTCCAATCAGACAAGCGCACGGACGCGCACGGCTGGGGTGCCGCCGCACGTCAACATCACGACTGGCGCGCCGGCCGCCGCGCCGACGCCATGACCAGAGCGGATCTGGTCGCCCTGGCCTCGCCGCCGTGTCACGAATGCGGCGCCGCCGTGCAGCGGGTGGAGACCCGGTGGCACCTCGACGAGGACCGCGCCTGGCGTCCCGGCCCGTGGTTCATGGTCTGCGCGGACGGGCATCGCGTCCTGGTGACGCCGCTGATGTGAGCGCCTCGCGGCGCCGTCGTCATCTCGCCGGCGCCGGATCCGCCTCGCGGACCGTGTCGGCGGTGGCGATCGCGAGGAGCGGGAGCGCCGCCAGTCCAGCGGCCGCGATCGCGGGACGTGCCCGAGCGCCCGGCCGAGGAGGAGGACCTGGGCGAGAAGGAACAGCGCCGGCCCGCCGAACATGAGGATCGTGGATCCGAGCGTCGGGTCGTCACCGGGAGGGGCGATCGCCATGGGCCGCCACCGCCGCCAGCGCCCAGAGCACGAGGCGTACTTCGGGATCGGCGATCGCGCCGGCCACCCGCAGGCTCCCGGCGAGCAACTCCCGACGAGCGACTTGACGCCCTGGGCAGGGACCTGGGAACGACCGTCAAGGCGATCGAAGCCCGGAACGACGGAGCGAGCGCCGCCGAACCGACCTGACCGCGCCGCTCACCGCGACCAGGGCCGACGCGGGCGGCGCCGGCGCCGCCGGAGGAGCGCGGCGACGAGGACGGCGAGCCCCGCGGCGATCGCCGCGGGGATCCCGATCAGGAGCCTCGGACCGCCCAGGCGCGCCGACAGCTCACTGTCCTGCGTGGCGGTCGCGTCACTCGCGGCCGCGGAGGTTGCGCCGGCGCCCGCGGTCGAGCCCGCCGAGACGGCCGCGCTCGACGACGCGGTCGCCGTCGCGGTCGACGAGGATCGGGCGTCGGCGTGCGCGTCGGCTCGCGCTCCCGGCGACGATGGCAGCCAGATCAGGCTCGACGCCGGCACCATGACGGCGTCACCTCAGAACTCGCGCAGCGCGGTCTGCACGTTGTTGATGATGGCGATCAAGTTGGTGGATTCGATGTCGAACCCCGTTTGCCCCGATGCCACGACCGCCGACGCGTGCTCCAGGTAGGCGGCGACGATCACCGCCGTCGCCTGGTTGACGACCAGCGCCGCCTGATCGTCCTTGGACATGTCCCCCGACGACAACGTCGGGAGCGCGAACACAGCACCGTCGGCCATAGCGATTCTCCTCGCGTCGATGAGCCGGAAAATGCCGACTCTAGAGCGGGCGCATCGACCGGGTCCACCCAGGATCGGCCGGGCGCGGCCTAGGCTCTGCGGCTGGATGGCCGGCGACATCGCCTACGAGCTCCTGAGGTTCCGCACGCGCGACGGTGACGAGACGACGGTGTACCTCGTGCGCCATCCGCTCCCGGCCACGCGTGTCTCGGTGCTGTCCTTCGAGACGCCCACGCGACTGGACCACTGGTGCGCGGCCACGGGGCACCCGGAGGCGATCGTCGCCGGCTTCTTCGTGCGCGACCCGTACCGGCCGCTTGGCGAGGTGCGAATCGACGGCTCCGAAGTCGAGCACGAGCCGATCGCGGCGCCGTGGGGTGAGCGGCGTGCCTGTGTTCACGTCGACGCTTCCGTCCGGGTTCTGCGCCGCGGCGACGTCGCCGGCGAACCGCGCGGTGACCTCGTCCAGGCCGGCCCGCTGCTCGTGAGCGATGGACGCTCCGTGATCGACGAGAACGACGCGGAGGGGTTCTCCGCGGGCGCGGCGCAGTTCGACTCGGACATCACCGTCGGACGCCACCCGCGCTGCGCGCTGGGCGTCAACGATCACGAGTTGCTCGCCGTCTGCTGCGATGGCCGCCGCTCCGGCGTCGACGCCGGGCTGGCGCTCGCGGAGCTGGCTCGGCTGCTGGTGTCCTTCGGCGCTCGGGACGCGATCAACCTCGACGGCGGCGGCTCCGCGACGCTCGTGCACCGCGGGCACCTCCTCAACCGGCCCTACTCCAACCACGACCAGCCGTCGCCCGAATCGCGGCCCGTGGTCACCGCGCTCCTGTTCGACCACGCCTGACCGCGGCCGTCAGCGCGGCGCACTCGGCGCGCTAGCATCCACGCCCGGGGTAGCGGGTTCGTGCCTTCACTCGCCCATAGCCACCAGCCGGATGCGCGCTTCCGTCGCCGCGACCTGCTCCGCACCGTTGCCGAGGGGACCGCGGGCGCGGTCGGAGACGAGTTCCTCCGCTGCCTGGTCAATCACGTCGCGCTGGCGTTCGACGCGAAGTTCGCCTTCGTCGCCGAGGCGACGGACCCCGACGGCAAGCACGTACGGGTGATCAGCGGCTGGTACGAGGGCGGCTGGATGGACGAGCCGTTCGAGTACGACACGGAGGGCAAGCCGTGCGCGCTCGTCGTCGACCGAGCGGTCGTCGCGTACCCGAGGGCGCTGACGAGGCGCTTCCCGGGGGCCAAGCCGGCGATCGACCTGGGCCTCGAGAGCTACCTCGCGATCTGCCTGCGCGCCGCCGACGGCACGCACCTCGGCCACATGGCCGTCATGGACGCGGGACCGATGCAGGCGGGGGACGATGACGTGGCCGCGATGCGCATCTTCGCATCGCGCGCCGCGGCCGAGCTCGAGCGCCGCCATCAAGCCGCCGCGTTGCAGCACTCGCGCGCCCGCGTGATCGAGGCCGCCGATTCCGAGCGCCGGCGCGTCGGGCGCGACCTGCACGACGGCGCGCAGCAGCGCCTCGTCGCCGTGGCGAACCTGCTCAAGCTCGCCCAGCGCAAGGTCGACAGCGGCGACGAGCCGGGCGACGTGCTCCGCCTCGCCTACGACGAGCTGGGCGAGGCTCAGACCGAGCTGCGTGACCTCGCGCGCGGGCTGCATCCGGTGGCGCTCTCCGAGCGCGGCCTGCGCAGCGCGCTCGAATCGCTGATGGTCGGCTGTGCGATACCCGTGACGCTCGAGGTCGCCGCGGACGAACTGCCCGAGCAGATCGAGCTCGCCGCGTACTTCATCGTCAGCGAGTCGCTGACCAACGCGAACAAGTACGCGGGCGCCGGGGCGCTCCAGATCCGGGTCGCACCCGAAGGGCAAGCGGTCCTCGTCGAGATCGTCGATGACGGCCGTGGCGGTGCGGACTCGGCGTCCGGGACCGGCCTGCGCGGACTCGCCGACCGGATCGAGGCGCTCGGCGGCGAGCTCGAGATCGACAGCCCGCCGGGCGCGGGGACGCGCGTCAGCGCGCGCCTGCCGCTCCCTACGGTCGGCTGACGGGCCCTCGAACCGGATCGGCCCGCCCCGATGTGGGACGCTTGCCGCATGCCGTGGCTGCCCGAGCTGTTCAGCGCGCCGGCGCTGCAGCGAATGCTCGACCAGCGGCGGAAGGAGCGGCTCGAGGACGTGCCGTTCTTCGACGGCCTGATCGCGGGGGAGCTCGACGCGATGGCGGGATCGTTCGCCGGCGAGCCCCAGCTCTTCCACCCCACACGCGGACGCATCAAGGGCGCCCAGGCGTTCGCGGCGTACGTCGCCGAGATGAGCGAGTGGCTCGTCGAACGCAACGTCTCGATCGAGGACCTCGGGCGCGTCGTTCTCGAGGGCCGCGGCTTCGAGGAGGTGGTCGTGCACGTCGACGCAGACGCCGGCCGCATCGCTCTCCCGTTCGCCCTCGTCGCCGAGCACTCATCGCACGGACGGATCGAGGAACTGCGGATCTACTACAGCAACTGGGCGCTCACCGGCCGGCACGCGCACCGCCCACGCCTGCTGCAGCGCGACCCCGCGCTGCACGAGTCAGACGTCGTGGGCGAGTACCAGCGCGCGCTCGCGGCCGGCGACGTCGACGCGATCGTCGACGCCTTCGAGCCGGACGGCTACGCCCGCGAGCCCGCGGGCAGCGAGTACGTCCACAGCGGGCCGGACGGCCTGCGCGAGTTCTACGAGCGGCAGTTCTCCAACGGCGGCGGCATCCTGCTCGAGCACTGCGCAGTCGTCGACGACGGGCGCACCTGCGCGCTGGAGTACAACGTCGTGCGGTGGGGCGAGACCGAGGTGCCGCCGCAGCCCGGCGTCGCCGTCTTCGAGCGGGGCCAGAGCGGCAAGCTCGCCGCGGCCCGCGTCTACGACGACGTCGACCCGCCGCTCGGGCCCCGCCTGTAGCCCGCGCCGTCGAGGGTCAGGCCGTGGTCGGCCTCCCGGCGCCCACCGGTTCCAGCAGCTCGCTGAGCAGGCCCTCCTAACTCGACACGAGCTGCTGGCCGCCGTCGATGTCGTACGTCGCCCCGGTCAGCGCCGTGTTGGTCATGATGTGCACGGCCAGCGCGGCGACGTCGGCCGGCCCGACCACCCGCCCGATCGGCAGCGTGGCGCGCAGCTCGTCGCGCCGCTCTTCCAGCCGGTCGCCGAGGAGCGACGCCGACAACGGCGTGTCGACGAACCCGGCGGCGATCAGGTTGATCCGGACCGGTGCGATCTCGAGCGCCAGGCTGGCGGTGAGGGCCGGGAGCGCCGCGGTCATGGCCGAGATGAGCCCGATGCCGACTCGCGGGTTGCGCGCCGCCGTGCCGCCGATGAACAGAAGCGTCCCTCCGGGGCGGACCTTCGCGTAGCGGGCGACGCCGACCATCAGCATCGGATGCTCCTGAAGCGCGCGGCGCCCCTCGTCGAAGTCCATCGTGGCCAGCGGCGCGTAGTACGGGCCGCCGGCGGTGACCATCACGTGGTCGATGGGTCCCTCGAGCCGGCCGAAGAAGGCCTCCAGGGCGTCCGAGTCGTTGGCGTCGAAGGTCGCGGTGCCCACGGCGCCGAGCGCGGTCGCCGCGCTCTCCAGCCGGCCGGGATCGCGGCCGGTCAGGATCACGTCGGCGCCCTCGGCCCGTGCGTGCCTCGCCGTCTCCAGGCCGATCCCGGCGCTGCCGCCGATCACGACGACGGTCTGCCCGAGCAGCTGCCTGTCGCGCTCGGTGGGCGGCGCGGCCGTGTCGGTGGCCATCGTCTCTCCTTCCGTCAGCTCGGCGCGGGCGGTCCCGCGCCGACCGGCTTGCGTGCCGCCGCGATCCCCTCGCGGAGCGCCTTCAGCGCGGCGACGTAGATCTCCGAGAAGGTGGGGAACGGCTGGATCGTGTCGGCCAGGACGTCGAGCGGGACGTGCCCGCGGATGGCGAGCGTGGCTTGCTGCAGCCACTCGCCCGCCTCGGGGCCGAGCGCATAGGCGCCGGTCAGCCGCGCGCCGTCGCTGAGCAGCGTCAGGAAGCCGTTGCTCTCGGCGTACGCGCGCGTGTAGGTGGCGGTCTTCGCGACCTCGGACAACGGGACCGTGGCGCTGAAGCGACCGGCGTCGGCGCCGACCGCCGCGGCCTGCGGATCGGTGTAGACCACACGCGGCACGGCCTCGTAGTTGGCCTTTCGCGGCTCGCCGAGGATGTTCGCGGCGACCACGTCGCCCTGGTACTTGCCGACGTGGGTCAGCGGCCAGAGGCCGTTGACGTCCCCGATGGCCCAGAGGTGCTCCCCGGCGCGCAGGTGCGCGTCGACCGCCACGCCGTGCGCGTCGGGCTCGAGCCCGACCGTCTCGAGGCCCACGCCGCGGACCCGCGGTCGCCGCCCCGTGGCGACGAGCAGCCGGTCCCCGCGCAGCATGCGTCCGTCGTCGAACTCGAGGACGTAGTCCTCGCCGTCGCGTCGCACCGCCGTCGCCTTGGCGGACAGCTCGAGCTCGATCCCATCGCGGCGCAGAGCCTCACCGAGCGCCTCACCCAGCGGCGCCGGCTCCCGCCCGAGGACGTGGGGGGCCATGTCGGCGATCGCTGCCTCGCCGCCGAGCCGGCGCACCGCCTGCGCCATCTCCACTCCGACGGGCCCGCCGCCCAGGATGAGCAGACGGCGCGGGACGGCCTTCATCGACGTCGCCTCGCGGTTGGTCCAGATGCCGTCGAGCTCGCGCAGGCCCGGGACGGGGGGGATCACCGGATCGGCTCCGTTGGCGAGAACCACGTCGTCGGCGGTGTGGTGGACGCCGTCGACGTCGACGACCCCGGGGCCGGCGAGCCGGCCGGTGCCGCGCAGCAGAGCGATGCCCTGATCGGCCAGCCAGCGCTCCTGTCCGGCATCGGAGTGGTCGGAGACCATGAAGTCGCGCCAGGCGAGCGTCGCCTCGACGTCGACCTCGGCCGTCGCGGCCGCCTCGCGTGCCTGGTGCACCGCCTCGCCCGGCCGCAGCAGCGTCTTGGACGGGATGCATGCCCAGTACGAGCACTCCCCGCCGACGAGCTCGCGCTCCACCAGGGCGACGCGCAGGCCACCCTCGGCCAGGGCCCCGGCGCAGTGCTCGCCCGGCGAGCCCCCGCCGATCACGATCACGTCGTAGTCGCTCATGCCGGACCTCAGCGGCCCGGGAGGCGCGTCTTGATCTCCTGGACCAGCCAGCCGTTGCCGTCCGGATCGCTGAACGCGGCGAACGAGCCGTAGTCGGCATGTCCGGGCGCCGCCCCGCTCACGCGTCCCTCGGTCCCGGCGTGATGGAAGACCCCGGTCACGTCGTGGAACGGATCGCTGACCTCGACCCCGCGCGCGAGCAGCTCGGCACGGACCTCGTCGATGTCGTAGACCGAGAGCTGCAGACCCTGGCAGGAGCCGGGCGGAGCCGACGTGACCCCGGCGCCGAAGATGATCGAGCAGCCCGAGCCCGGAGGCGTCAGCTGCACCACCCGGTAGCCGTCGTCCACGGCGAGGTCGGCGTCGAGCCGCCATCCCAGCGACTCGTAGAAGCGCTTGGACCGATCGACATCGGAGACGGGCACCACCACGACCTCGAGCCTCATCTCCCCAGCCTTCACCGGCGGGCTGCCGGTCGCGCTCCCGGCGCTCACGTCGACGCTGCTCATCTTCGCCTCCATCGGTCGGCCGCGCCAGAACCGGCAACGGGTCTGCCCGACCCGCGCACCGCGCCCGTTGGTTGCGGCAACCCTCGCCTCGGCCCTGCTGGAAGTCAAGGGTGCGTGCGCCGCTCCACCTCGCAGGGTCGCCCCTCTGACAGGCGGCGGGGTGGAGGGGTCAGGCCTCCGCTCAGCTCAGCACCGCCACCAGCCAGGCGCCGGCGGCGAGCACGGTCGCCGACAGCTCGATGACGATCGAGAGGCCCATCGCGTGCAGCGCGTCGCGAGTGGAGCGCCACGCGGACGCGTGTCGGCCCAGCCGCCGGAGCTCCTCGAGGTAGACGCCGAGCGGGAAGCCGATGAAGAAGCCGACGACAGGGATCAGGAAGAACCCGACGACGGCGAGCACGACACCGGCGGCGATCGACTGGCGTGGGACTCCCGCCTCGCGCAGGCGCCGTCCGGGCACGAGCAGCTTCACGATCTGCGCGCCCCCGATCAGCAGCGTCGCGACGCCGAGCACGGCCCAGCCGGTGGCCGAGCCGACCGCGATCGCCCACGCCGCGATGGCAGCCCACACCAGCACGGCCCCCGGGAGCACCGGGATGACGACCCCGGCGATGCCCACGGCGATCGCCAGGCCGACCAGGACGAGTCCGAGTTCGCTCATCGCCGGATCTCGCACCTGCGAGGCTCTTCGGCATGACGGAGGTGATCCGGGACGCCGATGAGAACGCCTTCGCCGAGCTGATCGAGCCGCACCGCCGTGAGCTCCACGCCCATTGCTACCGGATGCTGGGCTCGGTCCACGATGCGGATGATGCCCTCCAGGAAGCGCTGTTGGGGGCGTGGAAGGGCATGGCCAGGTTCGAGGGGCGCAGCTCGCTGCGCTCCTGGCTCTACATGATCGCCACCAACGCCTCGTTGCGCGTGCTCGAGGGGCGCAGGCGGCGCGAGCTGCCGGGTGGCGCAGGCACCGGGGACGACCCGCGCTCGCCGCTCGCCGAGCCGCTCGCCGAGTCGGTCTGGGTCGAGCCCTATCCGGACGAGCTCATGCGCTACGAGGATCGCGAGGGCGTCGAGCTCGCCTACGTCGCCGCCCTCCAGCTCCTGGCGCCCAATCAGCGCGCGGCGCTGCTCCTGCGCGACGTGCTCGGCTTCAGCGCCCGCGAGACCGCCGAGATCCTCGAGACCTCGGTCGCCTCCGTGAACAGCGGCGTGCAGCGGGCCCGCGCGAAGCTCGAGCGGGACCGCCCGGCCCGGTCACAGCAGGAGACGCTGCGGGCGCTGGGCGACGAGCGCTCCCGCGAGCTCGTGGCCCGCTTCGTCGACGCCTGGAACCGCGCCGACGTCTCGGCCATCGTCGCGATGCTGAGCGAGGACGCGAGCTTCTCCATGCCGCCGCTGCCGACCTGGTTCCGGGGCAGGGACGACATCGCGGCCTTCCTCACCGCGCGCGTCTTCCGCTCGACGTGGCGCTTCGAGGTGACGAGCGCCGGCGGACAGCCCGCCATGGTCGGCCATCGGCGAGATCCCGGCGGCGCGCGCTACGAGCCCCGCGCGCTCTCGGTCTTCACGTTCGAGGGCGAGCGCATCGCCGCGATCACCTCGTTCCTCGGCCCGGGCGTGCTCGGACGCTTCGCCGCCCACCGATGAATTCGGGCGCGGAGACCGCTCTCAGTCGGTAGAGGCACTTCCCCTACCGAAGGAGAGCAGGCCGATGCTCGAGGGCAAGACGGCAGTCATCCACGGCGGCGGCGGCGCGATCGGCGGCGCCGTCGCGCGTGCGTTCGCGGCGGCCGGTGCGCACGTGCACCTGGCCGGGCGCAGCCGGTCCCGGCTCGAGGCGGTGGCGAACGACATCGGCGACGCGGCCGACGTGGCGGAGCTCGACGCGCTCGACGAGCGCGCCGTCGTCGAGCACGCCGACGCCGTCGCGGCCGACGCCGGCGGAATCGACATCGCACTGAACGCCGTGTCCTTCCCGTACGCGCAGGGCATGCTCGCCGGCCTGACCGTCGAGGAGGTCATGCATCCGATCGATTGCTTCCTGCGGACCAACCTGATCACCGCCAAGGCCACGGCGCGGCACATGACGGCGCGCCGGTCGGGAGCGATCCTGACCCTCTCGACGGCAGGCTCGCGGTTCGCGCGGCCTGGGAACCTCGGCTTCGGCACGACCTGCGCGGCGATCGAGCAGATGACCCAGCGGCTCGCGGCCGAGCTCGGGCCGAGCGGCGTCCGCGTCGTCTGCCTGCGGCCGACCGCGATCGCGGACGCCGCCGCCAACGGCTCCTACACGGGCGAGGTGTTCGCGCCGTTGGCCGCGGCGGCGGGCGTCAGCGTCGACGAGATGCTCGTGCAATGGGGCGAGGACCAGACGCTGCTCGGGCGGCTTCCGACGCTGTCGCAGGTGGCCGACACGGCGGCCTTCCTGGCATCGGAGCGCGCGGGAGCGATCACCGGAGCGGTGATCGACCTGACCTCCGGCAACGCGGTGCGGGCGCAGCAGTTCGGACGGGCGCTCATCGGTGTGCTCGACTAGCATCGACGGAGGTCTTCGACTCCGTGTCCTCGCCCGGCTCCACCGACACGCCCCGTGCCCGATTCCGCGGCCGGGCTCTGCTCCGCGCCGTCGCCGAAGGCACGGCGGGCGCGGTCGGCGACGAGTTCCTGCGTTGCCTGGTGCGTCACGTCGCGCTCGCGTTCGACGCGAAGCTGGCGTTCGTCGCGGAGGCGACCGAGCCCAACGGCGCGCACGTCCGCGTCGTCAACTGCTGGTACGACGGCGACTGGGTGGACGAGCCGTTCGAGTACGACACGCACGGCCAGCCGTGCGCGCTCGTCGTGGAGCACGCCGTCGTGGCGTTCCCGGCGGCGCTGACGAGCCGCTTCCCGGAGGACAAGGCGGCGATCGACATGGGGCTCGAGAGCTACCTCGCGATCTGCCTGCGCGCGGCCGACGGCACCCACCTCGGCCACATGGCCGTGCTCGACGCGCGACCGATGGACGCCGATGACGATGACGTCGCCGCGATGCGCATCTTCGCGTCGCGCGCGGCCGCCGAGCTCGAGCGCCGCCATCAGGCGGCCGCCCTGCGGCGGTCGCGGGCACGCGTGATCGAGGCGGCCGATTCCGAGCGCCGGCGCGTGGGGCGCGATCTGCACGACGGCGCGCAGCAGCGGCTGATGGCCGTCGGCAACCTGCTCAAGCTCGCCCAGCGCAACCTCGACGACGACCACAAGGCGGCCGACGTCCTGCGCCTCGCCCACCGCGAGCTCGGCGAGGCCAACACCGAGCTGCGCGACCTCGCCCGCGGGCTGCATCCGGTGGCGCTCTCCGAGCGGGGCCTGCGCAGCGCGCTCGAGTCGCTGACGGTCGGCTGCGAGATGCCGGTCACGCTCGACGTCTCCGCGGACGAGCTGCCGGAGCACGTCGAGCTCGCCGCGTACTTCATCGTCAGCGAGTCGCTCACGAACGCGAGCAAGTACTCGGGAGCGAGCGCGGTCCGGATTCGCGTCGCGCCGGAAGCCGAGGACATCGTGGTCGCGATCGTGGACGACGGCTGCGGTGGCGCCGACTCCGCGGCCGGGACGGGCCTGCGCGGGCTGGCGGACCGGATCGACGCGCTCGGCGGCCGGCTGGAGGTCGACAGCCCGCCCGGCTGCGGGACCCGCGTGAGCGCGTTCCTGCCGCTTCCCGCCCGCGCATGACGACACCACCTCACATCGAGACCCGCCGGCTGCGACTCGTCGTGCTGGCCGCGGGCCTCGGCGCCGTGCTCGCCGGCGGCTGCGGAGGCGACGACGCCGGTCAGGGATCGCGCGTCCAGCTGGCGGTCAGCGCCCCGCAGGACCACGCGGTCGTGCGTGCCCGCGAGGTCGACATCGAGGGCGACGTGCGGCCGTCGACCGCCGCGGTGACGGTCGGCGGCAACCGCGCGACGGTCTCGGGCGGCGCGTTCCGCGCCACGGTGCGCCTCACGGCGGGCACCAACGTCATCGACGTCCTGGCCAGCGCCGACGGCGCTCGCCCCGCGCTCACCGCGATCCGGGTCCGGCGCATGGTGTCCGTGCGGATCCCGGACGTCACGGGCACGCCGGTCGACGAGGCGCGCCGCCGGCTCACGGACCTCGGCCTCGAGGTCGAGGTCCAGGAGGGCGGCGGGCTGTTCGATCGCCTGCTGCCCGGCGATCCGAAGGTGTGCGAGACGGATCCCGAAGCCGGCGAGGAGCGCGATCCCGGGACGACCGTCGCCATCCTGGCCGCGCGCCGCTGCTGACGGACGGGTCCCGGTCAGCCCTGCGGCTCGGTGACCAGCAGGTCGATGCGCGGCTCGCCATCGCGGCGGACGACCCCGAGCACGACGCGGCCGACGAGCGGCGCGCGGCCGCGACGCCGGACCGTGTAGCGGCCCTCGGCGCGGCCGACGGGTCCGCCCTCGGTGACGAGGTCGTCCAACGCGTAGGACTCGACGGCATCGGCCGCGAACTGGCGGCGGTACTCACGCACGACCGCCGCGCGGTTGCGCTGGACGTCGCCGGTGCCGAAGCGACGGACGCCCGGCGTGAACAGCCGTCGCAGGGCGCGCGCGTCCTCGTCGGAGTACGCGCGCGCGAAGGACTGCGCGAGCTCCTGCACCTCGTCGCCGCTGACCGAGCCGCCGCGGCCGCCGCCGTCCGCCACGACCGCCGTCAGCGCCGCCGCGGGCAGCGCGAGCACGGCCGCCGTCAGCGCGACCACGATCTTGCGGCGGCGGCCGCGTTGCACGCGCACGGACGCAGGGCGAGCGCGCGGCTCGTCGGACGACGGATCCCGCGCCGGTCCGGGCTCGGAGACGAACGACTCCGCGGGCGCCGCCGATGTCAGGGCCGTCGCGTCGCGGCCCGTGGGCGGGGACGCGACCGCTGTCGTCGACTCTCCGTCGGCCGCCGCCTCGCCGCGAGCGACGCTGCCGCGCGGAGCGGTCGCGATCGCGCCGGCCGAAGCGGCCAGCGCGGCGCGCCCCAGGTCGCCGGCCGACGCGTAGCGGTCGGCGGGGTCCTTGGCCAGCGCCCGCGCGACGACGGCGTCGAATGCCGCCGGCACGCCCGGCGTGTCGGACGGACGTGGAGCCGGGGCGTTGAGGTGGGCGGTGATCGTGGCCGGGACCGTCGAGTGATGGAACGGCGGAGTCCCGGTGAGCGTGGCGAACAGCACGCAGCCGAGCGCGTAGACGTCGCTGCGGGCATCGGTCGCGTCGCCGCGCAGGTGCTCGGGGGCCATGAAGTCGACCGTTCCGATCCACCCGCCGCTCTCGGTGATCCGCGTCTCGGCGTCCGTGACGCGCGTGATGCCGAAGTCGCTGAGGTAGACGTGCTCGCGCGCGATGAGCACGTTGGCCGGCTTGACGTCGCGATGCACGAGTCCGGCGGCGTGCGCGGCGTCCAGGGCGTCGGCCACCTGAGCGACGACGGCCGCGGCCCGTTCGGGCGCCAGGCGCCCCTCGCGGCGCAGCAGCGCGTGGAGGTCCGTGCCCGGCACGTAGCGCATCACGAGGTAGAGATGGCCGTTCTCCTCGCCGGCCGCGTAGACCGGGATCACGTTCGGGTGGTCGATGGACGCCGTCAGGCGTGCCTCCCGTTCGAACCGCTCCCGCAGCGCCGGATCGGATGCGCGATCGGCGGCGATCAGCTTCAGCGCGACCGGCCGTCCCAGGCGCAGGTCGGTGGCGCGGTAGATGACCCCCATGCCGCCGCTGCCGAGGACGTCCTCGATGCGGCAGCCGGCAAGCTCGCTTCCTGGGGCGGGGACGCGCATGTCCCATGCATTCTGACCGCCACGGCCCACGTGGCAGCCGGGCGGTGCGCGCGGACGTGCCCCGGCGGTTCCTCGGCCGGCGAACTCCCCTGCGGGCTATGCCTCGGCGGGTGCGCCTCCGAAGCCGATCTCGTTGCCGTCAGGGTCCCGGTAGACCGTCTTGCGAACGCCGTTGGAGAGCGTGATCCGTTCGTCGGGCTCGAGGCCGCGGGCGGCGATCTCGGCCAGGCGGGCGTCGAGGTCGTCGAGGAACAGCAGGAGCACGCCGTTGCCCGCGCGGTCGGCGTCCTCGACGATGTAGAGCGAACCGCCCTCGGCGAGCGTCCACACGGCTTCCGTCGCGTGCGGGAAGAACGTCGGCTCGCCGAGCAGCCGCTCGTACCACGTCCGGGCGCCGGCGAACTCCCGCACCCGCAGACCCGCGAAGACGTGGGGCGCCATCAGCGGAGCCTAGCGGCGCTTGTCCGCAACGTCTCCGATCGGAGACGATCGCCCGATGCACCTCTCTCGCGTGCCGTTCTTCGCGGTCGCCGTGACCGCCGCGCTTCTCGCGGTCCCCGGGTCCGGGCAGGCCGCCGACGGCGCCACGCCCGCCGACGTCCAGCGCGGCCTCGATGGCCTGGTCGCCGCACGCGGAGGGCCTCCAGGCGCGATCGCGACGCTGTATCGCAACGGTCGCCTGACGGTCCTGCGCGCCGGTCGCGCGGACACCACGCGGACGGGGCCGCCGAGGGCGACGCAGCACATGCGCATCGCGAGCGTCGCCAAGGCGTTCAGCGGCGCGGTCGCCCTGCAACTCGTGCGCGACGGCCGCCTCGGACTCGACGACACGATCGGGCAGCGCCTGCCCGGCATGCCGCCCGCGTGGGCCGCCGTGACGGTGCGGCAGATGCTCGGCCACACGAGCGGCGTGCCCGACTACACGCGGTCCGACGGCTTCATCACGCAGGCCAGGACCGATCCGCGTGGCTTCGTCTTGCCGACCGGGGTCATCGACTGGGTCCGAGCGGACCCGCTCGACTTCGCCCCCGGGTCCCGCTACGCCTACTCCAACACCGACAACATCGTCATCGGCCTCATCGCGCAGGCGGTGACGGGCCGGCCCTACCCCGACCTGCTCGACGACATCGTGTTCGCCCCGGCGAGGCTGCGCGAGACGTCGTTCCCGACGCGGCGGATCGCGCTTCCCGCCCCGTTCCTGCACGGCTACGCCGTGGCGCCGGGCGAGGACGACCGCGACGTCACCACGTTTCTGAGCCCGAGTGGCGCGTGGGCGTCGGGCGCGGTCGTCTCCACGCCCGCCGACCTCAACGCGTTCATCCGCGCCTACCTGGGACGGCGCTTCTTCGGCGCGGCCGAGCAGCGCGAGCAGATGCGCTTCGTCCGGGGCGGCCGGTCCAGCCCGCCGGGACCGGGTCGGAACGCCGCCGGGCTGGCTCTCTTCCGCTACCGCACCCGGTGCGGCACGGTCTACGGCCACACGGGGAACTTCCCCGGCTACGTCCAGTTCGCGGCAGCGACCGCGGACGGCCGGCGAGCGGTCACGACGAGCCTCAACATCGCCGCGCCGACCGGTCGTCTCCTGACCAGGCTGCGCGCCCTCCAGGCGACGGCGGTGTGCGCGCTCCTCCGGTGAGCCCGTTCCGGCTCGACCCCGCCGTCGTCGCCGATGCGGCGGCGGTCACCGAGATCCTCGTGGCGCTCGAAGCGTCCCTGTACGGCCACGCCACGATCTCGCAGGCCGATCTCGAGGAAGAGTGGGGAGACCTCGACCTCGAGCGGAGCGCGCGCGTCGTCCGCGACGGCGGCCGCATCGTCGGCTACGGCGAGCTGCGCGAGCTCGGCGAGCTCGGGCGCGCCGAGGGGTACGTGCACCCCGACGCGCACGGGCGCGGGATCGGGCGGCTGATCGCCACCGGGCTCGAGGCGCACGCGGTGCGGTGCGGCGCACGCAGGATCCAGAACAGCGTCTTCGAGGTCGACTCCGCCGCCCGCACGCTGCTCGAGTCGCTCGGCTACGGCGCCGTGCGCGTCTTCCGCGAGATGCGGATCGAGCTCGATGCGCCGCCGCCCACACCCGACTGGCCGCACGGGCTGCGCGTCGTCCCGTTCGACGCGCAGCGTGACGCGCCGGCGTTCCACGCGGCGCACCAGGAGGCGTTCGCGGACCACTGGGACTACACGCCGCGCGACTTCGCGTCGTGGTCGAAGGGCCACCTCGAGAGCGATCGCTTCGACCCGGCGCTGTGGTGCGTCGTCCGGGCCGGCGACGAGATCGCCGCCGGGACGATCTGCACGGCCGACACCTACGGCGGCGGCTGGGTCCACGTGCTCTTCACGCGTCGCCCGTGGCGCAGGCAGGGTGTGGGCGCGGCGCTCCTCGGCGACTCCTTCCGGCGCCTGTGGGAGCGCGACGAGCACAGCGTCGGCCTCGGCGTCGACGCGGCGAGCGACACCGGCGCGTTCCGCCTCTACGAACGCGCCGGGATGTCGCCCGCGCTCGGGTGGGTGACGTACGAGAAGGCGGTTCGCGACTAACGCACGATCCGGTATGTCAGGTGCGTCGCGCTCGGGGTCTGGATCGCCGAGAGCGCTTCGAGCTGCACGCGTTCCGCGGGGTCGTCCCCGAAGAGCCGCGTGCCGCCGCCGAAGACGACCGGGACGACATGGAGCGAGAGCTCGTCGACGAGGCCGGCGCGGAGGAACTGCCGTCCGACGTCCGCTCCGCCCATCACGGTGACGTCCTTGCCGCCCTCGAGAACGGCGCGGTCGCGCTCATCCTCGCCGAACGCCCACGTGTGGAGCTGTTCACCGCCGGCGCCCAACGGCTCGTCGGGGGTGGGGTTCGCAGCTCGGATGTAGCCATCGAGAGACATGCTGATGTCGAACGTCACCTTCGTCATGCGGAATCTCCTTTCGTCTCGACCGCACGCGTAGGACGACGCCGAGCGTCGAACTCATCGGTCCGGTGAGGGAAGTCGATTCAGTCGACGATCTCCCGTCTACGCGGCCGGTGCCCGCTCGGCGGCCAGCGCGAACGGGCTGCCTTCGGAGTCCCGGCACACCGCCCAGCGCTCGCCCGGGTGGATGACCGATCCGCCGAGCTCGCCGACGCGCTCGAGCGCCGCGGGCAGGTCGGCGACCGTGAAGTACGGCAGCGACGCGGTGTCGCCGGGACCGGGACCGCGCTCATGGACTCCGAGGCGCAGGTCGCCGGTGTCGGTCTCCCATCCCGATCCTGCCGCCGCGGGCCGTGGCTCCAGCTCGGCCCCGAGGACGCCGTGCCAGAAGCGGCGGGCGCGCCCGGGGTCGTCGGCGGGGAACTCGATCAGCGGCGCGGGCATGCGTGCGAGTATCGCGTCTCAGGGGCGGATGACGGTCATCCCGACCGGCGAGCCCTCGGACATGGCGACGAGCGCGCGCGGCGCCTGCTCGAGCGTGATCCGCGACGAGACGAGCCGGTCCGGGCGCAGCCGGCCGGCCTGGACGAGGGCGAGCATCTCCGGGTAGGCGTGGGCGGCCATGCCGTGAGAGCCCAGCAGCTCGAGCTCGCGGCCGACGACGAGGTCCATCGGGACGCGCGGCGGCTCCGGCAGCAGACCGACCTGGACGTGGCGTCCGCGCTTGCGCAGGCCGGCGATCGAGGCGGCGCACGCCGCCTCGCTTCCGATCGCGTCGAGCGACACGTGGGCGCCGCCGTCGGCGAGCTCGCGGACGTCGGTGCCCGCCGGGACGGCGAGCTCGGCGCCGGCGTCGCGCGCGCGGCCCAGCGCCGCCTCGGAGACGTCGAGGGCGATCACGCGCGCTCCGGCGGCCGCCGCGATCATCACCGCCGACAGGCCGACGCCGCCGCAGCCGTGCACCGCGACCCACTCGCCGCCGCGGACGCGCCCGACCTGCAGGACGGCGCGGTAGGCCGTCGCGAAGCGGCAGCCCAGGGCGGCCGCGGCGTCGGGCTCCAGCCCGTCGGGAAGCGCGACCAGGTTGACGTCCGCCCAGTCGACCGCGGTCAGCTCCGCGAACGAGCCCCAGTGCGTGAACCCCGGTTGCGTCTGGCGGTCGCAGATCTGGTGATCGCCGGCGACGCACTGGCGGCACGTCCCGCACGCGCACACGAACGGGACGGTCACCCGATCTCCCGGCGCCCACCGCGCGACCCGTTCGCCGACGGCCTCCACCACCCCCGCCAGCTCGTGGCCCGGCACGTGCGGGAACCGCCGGATGTCCGGGTCATGTCCCATCCACCCGTGCCAGTCGCTGCGGCACAGCCCGGTGGCCTGCACCCGCACGACCGCGCCGTGCGCGCCCGGCGCCGGGTCGGCCACGGTCTCGACCGTCGGCTCCTGCCCGAAGGCCTCGTACACCACCGCGCGCACGCGCCACAGCGTAGGCCGCGCGTGCCGCTGTGTGAGGATGTGCCGCGATGGACTTCGGGCTGGCGGGGAGGGTCGCGGTCGTCACGGGGGCGGCGTCGGGGATCGGTGAGGCCACGGCCGAGCTGCTCGCGGGCATGGGCGTCCGTGTCGTGGCGTCCGACGTCGACGCCGAGCGCGGCGCTTCATCGGCCGGCCGGCTGCGCGAGCGCGGTGGCGAGGTGCTGTTCGTGGAGGCCGACGTGACCGACCCGGCCGCGGTCGAGGCGCTCGTGGCACGGGCGGTCGACGCCCACGGCAGGCTCGACTGCGCGGCCAACTGCGCGGGCGTGGGCGGCGGCCATGCGACGACGCATGAGTACCCCGAGGAGCAGTGGGAGCGCATCGTCGCGACCAACCTCACGGGAACCTGGCAGGCGATGCGACGCGAGATCGCGACGATGCTCGGCCAGGGCGGTCCGGGCAGCATCGTCAACGTCTCCTCGACCCTCGGGCTGCGCGGCGCCCCGTTCGGTGCGCCCTACAGCGCCAGCAAGCACGGCGTCCTCGGGCTCACCCGCAGCGCCGCGATCGAGTACGCGCCGGCCGGCATCCGCGTCAACGCGGTGTGCCCCGGCGCGATCGACACGCCGATGATGGACGAGACCTTCGAGCGCTTCCCCGGCTTCCGGGAGGCGCTCCTCGGGTTCGTGCCGATGGCCCGCATGGGCCGGCCCGGCGAGGTCGCCGCCACGATCGCGTGGCTCCTCTCCGACGCCGCGTCGTTCGTCACCGGCGAGGCCGTGGCGGTCGAGGGCGGGCTGCTCGCGCGCTGAGCGCGGACGCGCCGGCTCGCCGCTCAGACCAGCGCTGAACGCGACACGATGTCGGCGGCCTGGTCGAGCCCGAAGCCGCGCAGCGCCTCGACGTCGGCCGGGTCGAGGCGCGCCCGCGGCGACTGGGCGAGCTGCGCGCTGAATCGCTCGGCCGCGTCCGGCAGCGCGCCGGGGCCGTCGAGCCGGTAGCGCGGGGGCAGCAGCGGCCCGAACAGCAGGGCCTCGGTGAGCTCGGGGCGGATGAGCAGGTCGGGCGCGACGCCGAGCTCGTCGGCGAGCGTCGTCGCGAGCGCGTTGTGCGCATCGAGCGGCGGCCGTGGTTCGGCGATCGTGCCGCGCATGTGGGCGTCGCCCGGCGCCGGCACGTCCCCCGCCCACACGGCGACGATCCAGCGCGCCTGCAGTTCGAGCAGCGGGAAGTACGGGCCCTGCGCGAGGAACTGGCCGATGACGCCGAAGCCGGGGAGGTCCGGGTGCAGCGTGCGCTGGTACAGCGCGAGGTCCGGGCCGAGCACCGCCCACACGTCGTCGTCCAGGTACGGGATGTCGATGTCGTAGCCGGTCGCGCACACCATCGCGTCCACGGTCTCGGTCGAGCCGTCGGCGAACGTGACCGCGCGGCCGTCGATCGCCTCGATCGCCGGACGGCAGACGATGCTCCCGTCCGCGACCTGCGCGAGGTAGTCCTGGCAGAGCGAGAGCCCCGCGGTGAAGATGTCGCCGTGCGGCTCGGGCGCTCCGAACGCGGCGGGGTTCCCGGCGACGCGCACGACCCGGTCGCGCAGCGTGCGGCTCAGCGCCTCGCGCGGCAGCAGGCGCCGCTCGAGCGCCCCGAACGCCGTGAACCACTGCCAGTCCGATGACACGCCGTCGACGACCTTCTGGATCACGTAGCGGGGCTTGCGGAAGGCGGACACCACCGGCGTGACGGTCGCGAGGTCGGAGGCGATCTCGAGGCCGCTGATCCCGTTGCCGTAGACGAGCGTGCGGCGGTCGCGGTACGGCCCGGCGCCCGGATAGTCGAAGGCGTGGATGACCTCGCCGTCGAACGCGCCGAGCCCGGGCGGGAGGCTCGGCTTGCGGAAGCGGCCCGACGCGACGATCACGCCGTCGAAGGGCTCACCGTCGACCACCCAGGCGGGGGAGACCCGGCCGACGGGCGTGTGCAGCCGGATCCGGCTCGTGACGCCGAAGTGCTCCGCGTACGCCCTCAGATAGGCGTGGATCTGCTCCGCGGCGGGGTGGAGCGGATGGTCGGCGGGCGCCGGGAAGTCCGAGAACGCGGTCATCGCGCGGCTCGTGTTGGCGTGCATGCCCGGCCACACCCCGCTGTGGGCGGCGGTCGTGTGCCACTGCCCGCCGAGGTCGTCGCTCGCCTCGAAGACCGTCACGTCGAAGCCCGCCTGCAGCGCGTGCTTGGCGGCGACCAGACCGCTCGGACCGGCGCCGACGATCGCGATACGGGCACCACGACGCAGCCTCACGGAGCGACGCTAACCGATCGGCGGCGCTCGGTCGCCGGGGACGAGGGGGCGTGGGCGCGTGGGCGCGCGGGTACTTCGGTGGCCTCATGGCACCAGGGGGCGATGGCCACGAGAGCGGAGGAGCGATCCTCGCGGCGTTCCTCGCGAACCTGGGGATCGCCGCGTCCAAGTTCGTCGGCTTCCTGATCACCGGCTCCTCCTCGCTGCTGGCCGAGTCCATCCACTCGGTCGCCGACTCGAGCAACCAGGGCCTCCTGTTCCTGGGCGGCCGCCAGGCGTCGCGCGCGCCCACGGAGCTGCACCAGTTCGGCTACGGGCGCGTGCGGTACTTCTGGGCGTTCGTCGTCGCGGTGGTGCTGTTCTCGCTCGGCGGGCTGTTCTCGGCGTACGAGGGCTACCACAAGATCGCCGACCCGCACGACATCGACTCGCCGTCGGTGGCGATCGGGATCCTCGCGCTTGCCCTGGTGTTCGAGGCGTTCGCGCTGCGGACCGCCGTTCGGCACGCCACGCCACAGCGCGGCAGGCGCAGCTGGACGCGATACATCCGCGAGTCGCGCAGCCCGGAGCTTCCCGTCCTGCTGCTCGAGGACTCGGGCGCGCTGCTGGGATTGGTGTTCGCGCTCGCCGGCGTCCTGCTCACGCTGGTCACCGGCAACCCGGTGTTCGACGGCGTCGGAACGCTCGCGATCGGCGTGCTGCTCATCGCCATCGCGGTCGTCCTGGCCATCGAGATGCGCAGCCTGCTGATCGGCGAGTCGGCCTCGCCGGAGCTCCAGCGCGAGATCAGGGCTGCGGTCGAGCGTGCCGACGGCGTGCGGCAGGTGATCCACATCCTCACGCAGCACATCGGACCGGAGGAGCTCCTCGTCGCCGCCAAGGTGGAGTTCGATCCGGTGCTGACGACCGTGCAACTGGTCGAGGCGATCAACGCCTGCGAGCGGCGGGTCCGCGCGATCCCCGGCGCCGGGATCGCGCGGATCTACGTCGAGCCGGACATCGGCGAACGGGAGAGCGTCGCCGAGGCGGCGGCGCCGTAGCCGCTCACCAGCACCTCGGCACGCCTACGCCAAGAGGCGCGCCCGTCAGCGCACGACCAGCACGTCGCAGTGCGCGCGGTGGGCGACCTTGCTGGTGACCGAGCCGAGGTGCAGGAGCTCGCCGATCCGGCCGTGCCCGCGGTGGCCGACGATGATCAGGTCGGCGTCGCGGTCCTTCGCCACCCGAAGGATGGCGTCTCCCGGGTCGCCCTGGGCGACGACGGGCTCGGCGGCGACGCCGCTCTCGGCCAGGAGCGCGATCGCCTCCTCGGCCGCGCGCTCGCGCTTCGTCCGCTCGGACGGGTCGAGCTGGCCGCCCTCGGTGAGCACGGGCTCGACCTTGAGCTCGGCGGCCGACACGACGATCACCGGGTCGCCCTCGGTGGCGTAGCGCGCGGCGCGGTCGAGCGCGTGGCGGGATGCTTCGGAGCCGTCGTAGCCCACGACGATGGTCATTCGTCCCTCCTCGGGTCACCTACGCACAGCGAAGTATGCCGAACGGCGCAACAGCGAACCTCGCGCCTTGCGGTCATCGTGCCGCCCTCTCGTCGATGAGCTCCGCGAGGCGCTCGGCGAGCGCGATCGTGGAGAGATTCGTGTTCGCCCGCGGGATGGTCGGCATGACCGACGCGTCGGCGACGAACAGCCCGTCGTGCCCGAGCACCTGGCCGCCGCCGTCGACGACGCGGCCGATCGCGCACGTCCCCACCGGGTGGAAGAAGCCGCGTGCGGCGGTCCGCACGTGGGTCGCCGCGTCGACCTCCGGGCCGGGTCGCATCTCACGCCCGGCGAGCGCGCCGATCGCCTCGCCGGCGACCAGCTCGCGCAGCGACGCGACGCCCTCCTCGAGCGCGGCCGCGTCGGCGCCGTCGGACAGGAACCCGTGATCGATGCGCAGCGGCACCCGCGGATCGCTCGAGTTCAGGCTCACCCGCCCGGTGGACGCCGGCTTCATGGCGAACACCGCGACGCTCACCTCGGCGGGCGGATCGAGCCCCGGGAAGAGGAAGAGATCGGACAGACCCGGGACGCACGCGCTGCTGGAGACCGCCACGGTGACCTGCGCCATGAACACCGCGTGCGAGCGCTCGAACGCCGCGACCTCGCGCCGCAGCCGGTCCGTGCCCTCGTAGCCGAAGCCGACCCCGACGTGATCGACGAGACCCTCGCCGACCGGGAGCCCGCGCTCGGGGCCGACCCCGCTGCGCAGCAGGATCCCGGGCGACCCATAGGCCCCGGCGGCCAGCACGACGCGACGCGCCCGGATCTCGCCGCCGGTCGTGGCGACGCCGACCGCGCGGTCGCCGTCGAACAGGACGCGATCGACGAGCGTGTCGCCGAGGATGGTGAGCTCGGACCGCTCGCGCACGCCGTCGAGATACGCGAAGGCGGTGTTCCAGCGCACGGTGCCGACGGCGTTGACGGCGTGCACGATGGCGGCGTCGCCGCACGTCTCGGCGAACGCGCGGTGCCACGGCGAGAGCTCGTCCGGGTCGATCGGATGCACCCGCATCTGGCGCTCGGCGCGGCGGAGGTACGGCTCGATCGCGTCGTGGCTCCAGCCGTGGCCCCACTCGTCGTAGTCGGCGGGAGAGCCCGCGAGCATCACGCACGCGTTGTGCGCCGAGCAGCCGCCCAGGATCCGCGCGCGCAGCTGCGAGCGGTCCTCGCGGTCGGTCTCCCAGGCGTGGGAGAACGCCAGGTGGCGCGCGTCGAGCATGTCCTGGGGCCAGCGGCCGTCGGCATACGGGCCCGGGTCAGGCCCGGCCTCGACGAGTGCGACGTGCCGACCGCTCTCCGCCAGGCGGCCGGCCAGCACGCAGCCGGCCGAACCTCCGCCGACGACAAGCGTGTCGAAGCTGACGCTCCGATCCACACGAGCGACCCTATCCGGCTGTCCGCGGGGGATCGGTCATAGTGGCCCGATGCCAGAGCCGATTCACGAGGTCCTGCCGGGCGTGCTGCACTGGAGCGCGCGTCACCCGAGCGCCGGGCTGGACGCCGCCTCGCACCTGCTCGTCGCCGAAGGCGTCCTGATCGACCCGATCGCCCCGCCCGAGGGGCTGGAGTGGTTCGACGGCAGGGACGTGCGCGAGATCCTGCTCACGAATCGCCACCACACGCGCTCGTCGTTCGACCTCCAGGACCGGCTCGGCGTGACGATCCGCGCGCCGCGGACCGGGATGCACGACCTGCCCGCCGACCGCGTGCAGCCCTACGACTTCGGCGATGAGCTGACCGCCGGCATCCGTCCCCACGCGATCTCAGAGACCTGGCCCGACGAGACGGCGCTCGAGATCCCCGGCCACCGCGCGGTGGCGATCGCCGACGGAGTCACCAACTACGACGGCCTGGGCTTCTTCGACGACTCGCTCCTCGGCGACGATCCCGAGGCCGAGAAGCAGCGCCTGCGCGAAGGCTTCGCGAGGCTGACCGATGAGGTCGACTTCGACCATCTGCTGTTCGCCCACGGCGAGCCGATCACCGGCGACGGCCGCGAACGGCTCAGGCGCTTCGTCGCCGGCTAACGATGAGCGCCGCGCTCGGATGGGGCGCGCTCGCCGCGTCGTCACTGGTCATCGGCGCGCTGCTCGGGCTGATCCGCCCGTGGCCGGACCGGATCATCGGGCTCGTCCTCGCATTCGGCGCCGGCGCGCTGATCAGCGCGGTCAGCTTCGACCTCGCCCAGGAGGGCCTCGACGTCGGCGACCCGGGCTTCATGGGGCTGGGCCTCGGCGTCGGAGCGATCACCTACTTCACGCTCAACCGGCTGGTCGCACGAGGTGCGCGGCGGCGGGGCGGCGGGAGCGCCGGCAGCGCGCTGGCGCTCGGAGCGTTCCTGGACGGCATCCCGGAGCAGGCGGTGCTCGGCATCGGCATCGCCACGGGCCAGGGCGTCAGCGTGGGGCTGCTCGTCGCGATCTTCGTCTCCAACCTCCCGGAGGCGATCGGCTCGTCGACCGAGATGCGCGCCGCCGGCACCCGGGCTCCGACGATCCGCCGTCTGTGGCTGCTCGTCGCGCTGATCTGCACCGCCGCGACCGTCGCCGGCTACGCGGTGGCCGACAACGTCACCGGCAACCTGAACGCGCTCGTCGACGGGTTCGCGGCGGGCGCGCTGCTCGTGATGCTCATCGACTCGATGATCCCGGAGGCCGTCCGCAAGGGAGGCGACGTCTCCGGCCTGGTCACCGTGTTCGGCTTCGCGGTCGCCGTCACGCTGTCCAGCGTCTCCTAGACGGTATGGGTCGGCGTCTGGCCGGCCGTTGAGAGTCGACGCTCCCGCGCTTCGTATGGCGCGGGCTGGTTACCGCATCGAAGGGTGAGGAGCGTCGACGTGTCCGACGGTATCTGCTTTGCCGGGTTGGATGTTCATGCGCGCAAGACCGCGGTGGCCGCGGTCCAACTCGGGTCCGGAGAGGTGTTTCGGGCGCGGCTGGGTGGCGGGTCGGCTGAGGCGATCGGCTGGTTGCGGTCGCTGCCGGGGCCGGTGCGCGCGGTCTATGAGGCCGGCCCAAGCGGTTTCGGTCTGGCGCGCGCTGCGCGCGCGGCGGGGATCGAGGTGATGGTCTGCGCGCCCGGCGCGATCCCGCGCCAGCCGGGCGACCGGGTCAAGACCGACGCCCGCGACGCACTCAAACTGGCGCGGCTGCACGCGGCGGGGCAGCTGCGACCGGTCGTCGTGCCCGCGCTCGAGCTCGAGGCACTGCGCGACCTGGTCCGTGCCCGTGAGGACCTGCGCGGCGATCTGATGGCCGCGCGACACCGGATCAGCAAGCTGCTGCTGCGCCGCGGCCTGCTCTGGAGCGGACCGGGCGACACCTGGAGTCAGCGCCACCTTCGGTGGCTATCGAAGCTCAGCCTCGACGACGCGCTCGCCGACGTGGTGCTCGGCGAGTACCTGGGCTGTCACGAAGTGCTGCTCGCGCGCCGCGATCGCCTGGATGCGCTGATCGCCGAACAGGCCACCCGCCCGCCGTGGGCGGCGACGGTCGGGCGGCTGCGCTGTCTGCGCGGCGTGGACACCCTCACCGCGGTCGGGTTGGTCGCCGAGATCGGCGACATCACCGCCTTCGCGCATCCCAAACGACTGGCCAGCTACCTCGGCCTGGTGCCCTCCGAGCAGTCCACCGGCGAACGCCGCCGGCAGGGCACGATCACCAAGGCCGGCTCCAGCCACGCCCGCCGGCTACTCATCGAAGCGGCCTGGCACTACCGCCGACACCCAGCGATCTCGCCGGTCGTGCGTCGTCGCCAGGCCAACCAGCCGCCCGCCGCGATCGACACCGCATGGCGCGCGCAGATGCGCCTGCACCGCCGCTGGGCGCACCTCGACGGCGCCCGAGCCAAGAAGCGCACCACCGTCGCGGTCGCCGTCGCACGCGAGCTGGCGTGCTTTGTCTGGGAGATCGCCCGCCAGCCCGACTGAAAACCATGACAACCCGTTCGAGGCGGGGGTGGCGGCCGACGCGTGCCACCGGGACCCGCGATGCGGCTATGAGCACCGGCCCGGCCGGCGCGCTCGATCCTAGACCGCGGCCCCGGCACGTCGCACAGCCCGTCATGAGGTAGCCAGCCCTCGCATATCAGCCTGAAGTGCCCTCGCGCTTCGGCCGCCACCCGCACCCCGAACCACAGACAAACCGACCCCGCCCGCCACCCCCACGGGCCCATTCAACGCTGAGCGCTTGACAAACCCACGCCCATATCAGCCGCACCCGAGCGCCGGGCCGAGGGGTTGCGCTCGGGGGGCGCCCGGGACGAGGATGGTCCCGACGCCGATAGAGGGAGGCAGCCGTGAGCGAAGGGACCGCATACGTCCTCGGAAGCGACGACGCGGAGATCGCGCGGCTCGACGGGCAGGCGAGCTCGATCGCAGGGGCCACCGAGGCGCTGCTGCGCCAGGTGGGCATCGGCGGGGCGATGCGCGTGCTCGACCTCGGGACCGGGCTCGGCCACGTGGCCTTCCAGGTGGCCGGCCTCCTCGATCCCGGCGGCTCGGTCCTCGGGGTCGACCGCGACGAGAGCGCTGCTCGCGGTCGCCGAGCGCAGGCGCGCGGCCGCCGGCGCCGACAACGTCGAGTTCCGGCTGGGCGACGCGCGGACCTTCAGCGACGGCGAGCCGTTCGACGCGATCGTCGAGCGCCTGATGCTGTTCCACCTGCCCGACCGCGAGGCGGTCCTGCTGCGCCAGCTCGACGCGCTGCGCCCGGGCGGCGTCATGGTCCTGCTCGAGTTCGACATCGGCGTGCTGCGCGCCGAGCCCGAGATCCCGCTCGTGGAGTCCGTGAAGGTCTGGGTCGAGGCGGCGTTCAGGTCGGCGGGGGCGGATCCGCGGATCGGCGCGAAGGCCGGCCCGCTGCTGCGCCGGGCGGGCTTCGCGGACGTCTCGACGATCGGCATCCAGCCCTACTTCGCCCCGGACGATCCGCTCGGGCCGATCCTGTGCGCCGGCGTCGCGCGCTCGCTGGCCCCGCAGATCCTCGCGCAGGGCATCGCCGACGAGGCAGAGCTCGGGATCGACACGCTCCAGGCGCGCATCGCCGAGCAGGTCCGCGCCAGCGATTCGGTGGTCCTGGCGCCCGCCGTCGTCGGCGCGTGGGGCACCCGGCCGCTGCTCGACTGAGCCGGCGACGGTTCAGGGACCGGGGTCAGGGAGGTCCCCGACGCGCCGGCGCGCTCCGGGCCATACCGTCACGCGTGACCGATGACTTGATTGCGATGGTGCGGTCTACACCCGCACATTCGACCGACGGAGGGTGACCAGTGGGAGCAATGCACGTACACGAGTTCATGAGCCTCGACGGCGTGATCGACGCGCCGACGTGGACGTTCGACTACGGCTTCGACGACAAGATGGCTGAGGTCCTCACGGAGGTCACGGGCGATGCCCGGGGCATCCTGCTCGGGCGCAAGACCTACGAGATGTTCGAGCCGGCGTGGTCGACGCGAACCGTCGAGGACGATCCCGGGGGCGCCGTTCTTCAACGACACGACCAAGTACGTCGTCTCCTCGACGCTCACGACGGGGACGTGGCGCAACTCGGAGATCGTCGGCGGCTACGACCCCGAGGCGATCCGCCGCCTGAAGGACGAGGTCGGAGGCGACCTCTACGTCAGCGGCAGCATCACGCTGGTCCGGGCGATGCTCGCCGACGGCCTGATCGACCAGCTGCACCTGTTCGTCTACCCGCTGACCCTCGGCGCCGGGCCGCGGCTGTTCACCGAAGACGCCGATCCGCGCAAGTTCTCGCTCGCGGCCAGCGACGCGTACGAGAACGGCGTCGTCTACATGTCCTACCGGCCGGCGGCCTAGCGGGCCGCGAGGCCGCGCATCGGCGCCTCGCCAACGTCCTCGATGGACGCCACGGCGAGCAGGTCGGTCGCCGCCTCGGCGGGCATCGGGCGCCACAGCCCGAAACCCTGGCCGAGGGGGCACCCCGCATCCAGGAGGAACGCACGCTGGTCGGCGGTCTCGACGCCTTCGGCGACGACCGAGAGTCCGAGCGCGCCGGCCAGCGCGAGGATGGCCCGCACCAGCGCCGTGGCGCGCGGGTCGGCAGGGACGTCGCGCAGGAAGCGCCGGTCCATCTTCAGCCCGGAGACGGCGAGCTCGCCGAGACGGTTGAGCGACGACTGCCCGGCGCCGAAGTCGTCGATGGCGACGAGGAAGCCCTCGTCGTGGAGGCGGCGCAGGAGCGGCTCGACCGCCTCCGGCGAGCCCATCGCGCCGCTCTCGGTGATCTCGACGATGAGGCGTGAGGGATCGATGCCCTCTCGCCGGGCCGTCGCGAGCAGGCGGTCGGCGAAGCCGGCGCGCGCGAGCTCGCGGGGCGCCGCATTGAAGGACATGCGCGTGAGATGGCCTCGCGCCGCCCACTCGGCGAGCTGCCGGCTCGCCTCGCCGGCGACCCACTCACCGAGCGCGTCGATGAGCCCGGTCTCCTCGGCGACCGGGAGGAACACGTCGGGCGCGCGCAGGCCGTGCTCGGGGTCCTGCCAGCGCACCAGGGCCTCGAACCCGGCGATGGCGTCGGTCTCGAGGTTGACGATCGGCTGGTAGTGGAGCCGCAGCTCGCCACCGTCGATCGCCTTGCGCAGGCGGCCGGGAAGCGTGAGGCGGGTCCGCCCGTACCCGGGCTCGGCGACGACCGCCGTGTGCGCGGCGATCTGCCCGGCGCCGGCGCGCTTGGCCTGGTACATGGCCGCCTCGGCGCGCTGCAGCAGCTCGTCTCCGAACCGGCCGTCCTCGGGCCAGACGGCGATGCCGGCACTGGCGGTGATCTCGAACGGCGTGTCGGCGATCGTGATCTCGCCGCGCAGCGCCGCGAGGAGCTTCGCGGCGACCGTCTCCGCCGCAACGCGGGGGTCGCAGTCGAGGTCCTCCAGGAGCACGGCGAAGCCGTCGCCGCCGACGCGGGCCGTCAGATCCGTCGCCCGGACGGCGCCGTCGAGACGCCGGCCGACCTCCCGGAGCACGGCGTCGCCCGCCTGGTGTCCGAGCGTGTCGTTGACGAGCTTGAAGCCGTCGAGGCCGAGGTTGACGAGCGCGCCGGCCTGGCCGCTGCGCCGAGAGCGTGCGAGCGACTCCGCCAGGCGCTGCTCGAGCCCCATGCGGTTGGGCAGCCCGGTCAGGCGGTCGTGCAGCGCCCAGTGGGCGATCTCGCGCTCGCCGCGGACGCGGGCGGTGACGTCGGTCGCGACGGCGACGAGCCCGGCGACCGAGCCGTCGGCGTCGATGGTCGGTCGGTAGGACACATCCCAGGCGGTGCCGTCGCGCTCGATCGGCGCCGTGACGGACTCGCCGGCCAGCGCTCGGCGCGCGTTGGCGGCGTGCTGGGGGAGGTCGTCGACCAGCGACGCGCCGATGCGGTCCTCCGGCGTGAGCCCGAGGGATGCCAGCCCGCTGCCGGTCGCCACGGTGATGCGCCCGTCGCGGTCGGTGGCGAACAGGACCATCGGCGCCGACTCGGCGATCGCGCTCAGCTGCGTCTCGCGGCTTCGCAGGTCCTCCTGGCTGCGCCGCAGCTCGGAGAGATCGCGGATGAACCCGACGAACAAGGGCTCGCCGCCGGACTCGGTGCGGACGACCGCCAGCTCGACGGGCAGCTCGGAGCCGTCGGCGCGCACGGCGGTCAGCTCGCGGCGGCGGCCGACGACCGTCGACTCGATGCGCGGATCGTGGCTGCGCATGGCGTGCTCGTGCAGGCCGCGCTGGGACGCCGGGACGATGAGCTCGGAGACGGGGCGGCCGACCGCCGCGTCGCGGGTGTACCCGAACGTACGCTCGGCGGCCGGGTTCCAGTCCACGACGTTGCCGCGTCGGTCCATCGTCACGACGCAGTCCAGCGACGAGTCGACGACCGCGCGCAGCCGGCCGTGCGTGGCCTCCGCCGTCTGCGCGAGCGCGCTGCGCTCGACCTCGCTCATGGCAGCAGCCGCGAGGTCGCGCAGCGCCTGGACCTCGTCCTCGGTCCACACGCGAGGGTGTGGGTCGACGACGCAGAACGCTCCCACGGCCTGTCCCGACTCGGAGAGCAGCGGGACGCCGGCGTAGGACACGAAGCCGAGGTCGTCGATCGCCGAGCTCGACGAGACCAGCGGATCCTGGCGCGAGTCCTCGACCAGCAGGGGCTCCCCGCGCTCGACGACGTGCCGGCAGAAGGAGTCCGACAACGGCGTTCCGCGCACGTCACCGAGCCCGTGCTGGCCGACGAAGACCTGCCCGTCGGCATCGATGCGCGTCAGCACCGAGACGGGCGTGGCCAGTGTCCGGGACGCGAGCTCCGCCAGCCTGTCGAAGGCCGCGCTCTGCTCCATGCGCCGGCGCTCTTTGCTCTGACCGTCCATTGGACAGTGAGATCGACCGAGATGGTGTGTCCTGAATACGCCGTTTGGGGGATCTTCGTGTGTCAGGCCGCATCGGCGAGGGCGCCGTCGGTCCGGTAGCGGAGGATCACGATCCCGTCGTCGAGCGTCGTCGCGGCGCCGAGGTGGAACCCGACCGGGGCGCCCGCGCCGGCCAGGAGATCGGCCGGGTCGCGGCGCCCGAGCATCAGCGGGTGGACCCAGAGGCGCAGGTGCGCCGCCCCATCAGGACGGCGTCACACGACAGGATCCTGGGATGGCCGTGGATCAGACGTGCTCTTCGCCGGGCTCCTGCACCGGTTCGGGGCGCCGTCCGGCGGGCTCGACGCCGGGGGCCACGGCGATCAGGCCGACCTCGAAGTGATCGACCGAGTCGACCGAGGCGCCGCTGATCTCGCTGCGGCGCCGGCGGCGCTCCGCACCGCCGGCCTCGCTGGCCTGCATCGCGTCCTCGCTCTCCCAGATCGTCATCGAGACGGCCCGGCCCGTGTCCGCGTCTACCAGGAAATAGGCATGCGAGAAGCCCTCGACCTGCTGCAACGGGCCGATCGTCTCCTGGAATGCCCCAAGCAGCTTCTGGTTGTCCTCGTCGGCGTGGTACGCGCTGACCCGGGCGAACATCGCTCTCCTCCGTTCCTCGTGGAGCGCGCAGTATTGAGCGACGGCGCCTGGAGCGCAATCCCGGCGTCGAGCGGGACCACCGCGGCCCTACGGCACAGGCTCAGCGCGCCTAGGCTCGCCGGACGTCGAGCGTGATCAGGCCGACGACGTCATCGCCGTCCTCTGACAGCGTCAGCTCGCCCGACTCGGCGTAGATGCCGTCGGTCTCGTTGAACGTGTCGCGGCCGCTGTCCTCGCTGTAGGGCTCGCGCGCGAAGACGACGTCGTCCATCGCCTTCGTCGTGAAGAACTGGGTCGTGAGCAGCGTCGAGCGGTCGAGGTGGACCTTCGCGTGGATGTGCGTCGTGCGGCCGCGGTACCAGCCCGGGTAGATCGTGCGGAAGTCGACGATGCCGTCGCTGTTCGTCGCCTGGGCGCCACGCAGGTAGGTCTCCTCGTCGCTGCGCCCGCCGCCCGGCCCGCCCCCGTTGGAGGCCGACTCGAAGCCCGAGTAGGTGCCCAGCGCGTCGCAGTGCCAGACGTCGACGATCGCGTTCTCGATCGGCTCGCAGCTCTCCGCGTCGCGCACCCGCACGCCGAGCCGCAGCAGGGTGCCCTCGCGGTCCTCGCGGATGTCCGAGCGGATCGCGTCGACGTCGAAGTAGTACGGGCCCTCGGTGAGCTCGGTGGCGACCTGGCACGTCGCGGCCGAGTCGAACTGCTCGGCCGCGAGCTTCGAGGAGGCGCCCGTCGTCGAGGTCTTCGTCTCGACGCTCGCCGACGTGCCGTTCGTGGTCGTGACCGACGCGGCGGGCTCGTCGTCCGAGCCGCACGCGGCGAGCAGCCCGGAGAGGGAGACGGCGCCGAACGCGCCGAGCGCCTGACGGCGGTTGATGGGATGTGGGCTCATGATGCCCGTGAGGTTCCCCTGCCCGGCTCAGAGCAGTCTGAGAGGGAGCTGCGGGTTGGCGGGGCGTGGATGGGCCGGCTGAGGTCGCCATCATGTCGGCCCATGGCAGAGCTCGAGCTGACGCGCAGCCCCGCCGACCGCCGCCGCTACGACATCGACGGCGTCGGCACGCTGCGTCTCGCCGGGCCGTTCTCACGCCGCGCGACCGCCGAGGCCGGCGACGCGGAGTGGTCACTGCGGAGCCGCGGCTTCTGGGGGAGCGCGCTCGAGGCGTCCGACGCCATCGGCGACGTCATCGGGACGTTCGAGCCGCGGAAGCTGCGGCGCGGCGGCGAGCTGCGCTGGGGCGGCCGGAGCCTCGAGCTGCGGCCGGCGAGCAGGTGGAAGGAGCGCTACGCGCTGGCCGACGGCGACCACGAGCTCGCGCTGCTCGACGGCAAGGGCTGGGGCAAGCGTCCGGTGAGGATCACCGTCGACGAGCCCGGTCTCGTGGAGCCCGGGCTGCTGCTGTTCGCCACGTACGCCGTGCGCCGCCTGGCCGAGGACGCCGGCACTGCCGCGACCGCTTAGGTACGGTCGCGCGCCGTGGACCCGCTCGAGCTGACGTACCTCAACGGTCCCGATGTCGAGCGCCTCGCGCTCACCGACGACGAGATCCTCGACGCCGTCGAGGTCGCGCTGCGCGCGCAGGGCGAGGGGCGGACGGTGCTCGAGCCGCGCGTCCATCTCAGGCCCGATCCCACGGTCGACGGCCACTTCAACGTCCTGCGCGGGGTCGTGCTGCCGCTCGGCCTTGCCGGGGTGAAGGTCGTCGGGGACTTCCACGGCAACTACCGCCTGGGCCTTCCGTCCGAGTTCGGGATCCTCACCCTCTTCGACCCCGCCACCGGTCAGCCGCGGGCGATCGTCGACGCGACCGGCATCACCGAGATGCGCACCGGTGCGGTGACCGCGCTCGGCGCCCGGCACCTGGCGCCGCGCTCCGCGCGCGTGCTCGGCCACGTCGGCGCGCGCGGCACCGCCTACTGGAACGTGCGCCTGCTCGCCCGCGTGCTCGATCTCGACGAGATCCGCGTCCACTCGCGCCGTCCCGAGAGCCGCGAGGCCTTCGCGGCGCGGCTCGAGGCCGACCTCGGCCGTCCCGTCGCCGTCACCGAGGACTGGGAGTCGTGCGTGCGCGGCGCCGACGTCGTGGTCGAGGCGAGCCGGCTCGAGGACCCCGAGCCGCTGCTGCTCACCGAGTGGATCGAGCCGGGCGCGCTCGTCATGCCCTACGGCACGATGAGCGCGGTCGAGCTGTCGCTGACCTCGATCATGGACAAGGTCGTCGTCGACGACTGGGGCCAGGCCGGCGCGGGGCCGTTCGGCGCGCTGCGCCGCCACATCGACGAGGGCCTCGTCACCGCCGAGAACCTGCACGCCGAGCTCGGGCAGATCGTCGCCGGCCTGCGGCCGGGCCGCGAGGCCGACGACGAGACGATCCTCTTCTGGCATCGCGGGCTGTCGACCACCGATGTCGCGCTCGGCCACGCGCTGCTGGCCAAGGCGCAGCGCCTCGGGATCGGGCAGACGCTGCGCTACCGCTGAGCCGCCGCGACCTACCCGAGGACGAGCGACAGCGTGACGGCGAGGATCACGACGCTCTGCGCGCTGTGCACCGCGATCCCGATCCAGGCGCTGCGATAGCGCCTGGAGGGATAGGAGATGAGGAACGTGTCGATGAGCGTCGCCGGGATCGCCCACGGCATGTGCAGGTGGTAGAAGGCGAACAGCACGCCGTTGGCGAGCCAGTCGCGGCGCCCGAACGCGCCGCTCATGCGGGGCAGCAGCAGCCCCCGGAACAGGAGCTCCTCGCCGAGCACGGTGTTGAAGACGACGAGCACGGCGATCACGGCGAACCAGCCCCAGGACCCGTCCAGGAACAGGCTGCCGGCGGTCGAGTCCAGGAACGCGGCGAAGTCGCGCGCCGCCGGGGCGCTGATCAGCTGGAGCTGGTCCTCGGCCGCGAAGCCCAGGATGAGCACGGGGAGCAGGAGCCAGGCGCGACGGCTGCGTCGTCCGGTGCGAGGACTGCGCGGCGCCTGCAGCCAGAGTGCCGGACGCACGCGCGACCAGCGCAGCGACCCCTGCTCGCGGCCGACGAGGATCGCGACGAGCGCGAACTGCCAGACGAGCCCGGCGGTGAGGCAGAGCAGGAGCGCCTTGATCAGCGCGTTCGGGCCGCCGAGGCCGTCGGCGAGCCAGGGCGCGAGCACCCAGGACAGGAACGCCATCGGCAGTGCGGCCGCCGCCCAGACGGCCATGATCTTGCGCAGCGAGTACTGCGGAACGTCGGGCGGGTGGATCGGTGTCGCCGCGATGGGTTCCGCGGTCGGAGGCGGTGCTGCTGTGGTCGCCATCGGTGAGCCGTCCTTTCGGGGTGGAACGATGGCGCGACGCTATGAGCGCGGCGGCGCACTGTCGTCGCCCGAAGGCCGCGTCTGGGCTCTGCCCAGCGGCCGATCCCGGCTCTGACTTTGGTCGGAGGCGGCGCGCGATCACGTGGGATACGTTCGGGCGGTGAACCGGCTCCTGTCGTTCGCGCGCATCCACGGCCTGGACCTGCTGATCGTGATCGTGGCGATCGGAAGCGCACTCGACGTGGCCCTTCGCGACGACGCCGTGATCGCCCCGCGCACCACGCCGTGGTTCGCCGTGCCGGCCGCCGCGGCCATGGTGCTGCCGCTGCTCGGTCGCCGGCGCTGGCCCTTCGGGGCGCCCGTGGCGGTCTGGCTGCTCGCCGCCGGCTTCTCGTTCGTCGATGGGCGACTGGTCGGGTTCACGGCGGGGGTCAGCGCCGCCGGCGTCGCCGCGTCGTTCCTGCTCGGCCAGGTCCCCGACGCGCGTCAGGCGAGGATCGGCCTGGGCGTCGTCCTCGGCGCCGCGGCGATCGTCGCCCACAACGACCCCGACCTCGGCGGCACCGACCTCATCTTCGTCCCGGTCTTCTTCTCGATCGCGTGGCTCGCCGGCTTCGCCGTGCGCGAGCGGGGCGCGCAGGCGAAGGCCGCCGAGGCGCGCGCGCTCCGTGCCGAGCGCGACCGCGAGGCGGCCGCACGTGTCGCCGTGGCCGAGGAGCGCGCGCGGATCGCTCGAGAGCTGCACGACATCGTCGCCCACGCGGTCAGCGTGATGGTGCTGCAGGTCGGCGCGATCCGCCACAACCTGCCCGAGACGCTGGCCGAGGACAAGGACGCGCTCAGCGGCGTCGAGCGGACCGGCCGGACCGCGCTCGCGGACATGCGGCTCCTCCTCGGCGCGATGCGCCGCGACGGCGACGGCGTCGAGCTCGCGCCCCAGCCCGGCCTCGACGAGCTCGACCCGCTGCTCGACGGGTTCCGCCGCGCAGGCCTCCCGGTGCGCCTCGACATCGCCGGCGAGCCGGTCCCCCTGCCGCGCACGCTCGACCTCTCGGCGTACCGCATCGTCCAGGAGGGCCTGACCAACGCGCTCAAGCACGCGCGCGCGAGCCATGCCGACGTCGTCGTCCGCTACGGCGGCGGGCAACTCCAGATCGACGTCCGCGACGACGGGGGCGGGGGCGCCGTGAGCGACGGCCTCGGCCACGGCCTCGTCGGGGTCCGCGAGCGCGTGACGATCTACGGCGGCGAGATGACCGCGGGCGCCGCCGCCGGGGGCGGCTTCCTGCTCAGCGCCCGCCTTCCGCTCGACGGCGAGCGGCGATGAACATCCGCGTGCTCGTCGCCGACGACCAGTCCATGGTCCGGGCGGGCTTCCGGATGCTGCTCGCCAACGAGCCGGGCATCGAGGTGGTGGCCGAGGCGAGCAACGGCCGCGACGCGGTGCATCAGGCGGCCCGCTTCGATCCCACGGTCGTCCTCATGGACATCCGCATGCCCGAGCTCGACGGCCTCGAGGCGACGCGGCGGATCCTCGCGGCGAACGACCTCGCCCGCGTCCTGATCCTCACGACGTTCGACCTCGACGAGTACATCTACGAGGCGCTCGGCGCCGGGGCCAGCGGGTTCGTGCTCAAGGACGATCCGCCCGAGCAGCTCATCGCCGCGATCCGCACGGTGGCGGCCGGCGACGCGCTCCTGTCGCCCGCGGTCACGAAGCGCGTCATCGCGCGCTTCGCGCGCACGCGCCATCCCACGCCGCCCGAGGCCCTGAGCGAGCTGACGACCCGCGAGCACGAGGTCTTCCGCCTGATCACGCTCGGGCTCTCCAACGCGGAGATCGCGCAGGAGCTCTTCATCAGCGAGGGCACCGTGAAGACGCACGTCACCCACCTCCTGCAGAAGCTCAACCTCCGCGACCGCGTCCAGGCCGTCGTCCTCGCCCACCGGGCCGGGCTCTTCGAGACGGACGCCGGCGCCTGACGACGCGCCGTCCGCGGTCCCAGGACCAACGTCTCATGGCGAACGGGCCCGGGTGGCTCGTACCTTCCGCGGCGCCAACCCCCCGCCCCCCGGAGACCCCGTTGCGCACAACGCCGCTGACGTTCCGCCTGTCCATCCTGCTCGCCGGTGTGGTGGCCGGCGTGCTCCTCGTGCTGAGCCCCGCGGAGGCGCTCACCTGCGCCCCGGACCCGCACGAGAAGGACGCGCCGGCGAGCGCGGCGCCGCTCGCGGTGGGCGCCACCGGGACCCGGGCGATCTGCCAGGAGCCGACGCCGCAGCCGCGGACCGAGAGCCCGAGGGACGAGGACTTCTTCGTCTTCACGGCGGCCGGCGACACCGCCTACACGGTGCAGGCCGTCGACGTCGGCGCGGCCCTCGTCAACGACGAGTTCGATCGCGGCGGCCTCCAGCTCGGCGTCTCGCGGCTGAACGCGGACGGCACGACGAGCGCGATCGAGCAGAACCGGCTCCTCAACGGCGATCGCGTCATCACCGGGGTGCTCGACGCCGGCCGCTACGTCGTCCTCGCCTACACCGGCGACTCGCAGATCTACCCCGAGACGAACACGATGGACGTCAAGACGGTGCAGGGCAGCGAGGGCGTCTACGGCGTGCGGCTGACCGAGAGCGCGCCGGCCCCCGTCGTGACCGCGCTGACGCTGTCGTCGGCCACGGTCAGCGGCGGCAAGTCCGTGACCGCGACCTACACGCTCAGCGCGCCCGCCCCGCCCGGCGGGATGCTCGTCGACATCCGCAGCAGCCACCTGTACAACGCCTATCCCGGCCCGGCCTACGCGCCGGCCGGCGCCACACGGGTCAGTGTCCCGATCATGACCCGCCGCAGCTCGAGCGACCTGCGGGTGACGCTCACCGCGTCGGCTCGGGTGGGGGCGACGAAGAGTGTGGTGCTGACCGTCCGGCGCTGAGGAGTAGCCTCGGTCCATGACCCCGATCCCCGGTGAGCCGCACGAGCCCAAGCCCGACGAGCTGACGACGAGCGACGGGCGCAAGTTCAAGATCAAGGTCCCGGGGCTCGCGCCGCCGGTGAAGCCGGGGCGCACCGAGGAGCGCGGAAGCGCCGAGCCGCCGCGCGACGATCCGCGCCTGCCGATCGACCCGAACCACGCCGGCTTCTGACGCCGCCGCGGCGGCGTCAGTCGTCGAGGATCGTCAGGTCCAGGCGGGCCAGGCGCTCGGGGTCGGCGAGGATGTCGATCGCGACGATCCTCCCGCCGCGGACCGTGAAGCCGCCGACCGAGAAGAGCTCGCCGTCGCGGGTCGAGACGGCCCCCGGCGTGCCGTTGACGAGCGCCGGCCGCACGAGCAGCCCGATCTGCGAGTAGCCGCGCGCCTGACCGGCGACCGCCTCCGCGCCGCGCGTCTCGCGCATGCCCCCCGCGTGCGGGCCGAGGTCGGCGCGCAGGACGACGTCCGGGTGCAGCACGGCGACGAGCCCTTCGAAGTCGCCATCGCGCGCGGCGGCCATGAACGCGTCGACGACCTTGCGCTGCGCGTCGAGGTCGGCGTCCGGGACCGGGCCCGCGCCGCGGACGCGCCGGCGGGCGCGGCTGGCGAGCTGGCGCGTCGCCTCGGGCGAGCGGTCGACGATCGTCGCGATGTCGTCGAACGGCACGGCGAAGATGTCGTGCAGCACGAACGCGAGCCGCTCGGCCGGACCGAGCTCCTCGAGGACCACGAGCAGCGCCAGCCCGACCGAGTCGGCGAGCAGGGCCTCGTGCTCGGGATCGGTGCCGTCCGCGCGGTCGACGATCGGCTCGGGCATGTGCACGCCGAGCGGCTCCTCGCGATGGGAGCGGCGTGAGCGCAGCATGTTCAGCGACACGCGGCCGACGACCGTGGTCAGCCACGCGCGAAGGTTCACGATCTCGCTCGAGTCGGTGCGGTTGAGCCGCACCCAGGCCTCCTGGACGGCGTCGTCCGCCTCGCTCAGGGAGCCGAGCATCCGGTAGGCCACCCCTCGCAGGTGGCTCCGGTGCTCCTCGAATCGCTCAGCCAGCCAATCTCGTTCGTCCATCGGTCACGTTCCTGTGTCGCGTGGGGTCTTCCCGGCAGACCCGCCAGACGCGGGCGATGTGACCGAAAGGAGACCACGATGCGAGTTCTCGTCGTCGGAGCGAGCGGTGCGATCGGCACCAGGCTCGTCCCCCAGCTCATCGATCGCGGGCACGAGGTCACCGGCACCTCGCGCTCGCAGGCGAACCTCGACCGCGTCCGCTCGCTCGGCGCGGAGGCGATCACGCTCGACCTGCTCGACCCGCGCGCCGTACGCGCCGCCGTGCTCGCGGCCGAGCCCGACGCGATCGTCCACCAGGCGACCGCGCTGGCGGACGCGCGCTTCTCCAAGCACATGGACCGCACCTTCGAGCTGACCAACCGCCTGCGGACCGAGGGCACCGACGCGCTCCTGGCCGCCGCCCGCGAGGCGGGCGTGCGCCGCTTCGCCGCCCAGAGCTTCGCCAGCATGCGACAGGCGCGCGAGGGCGCGTGGGTCAAGACCGAGGACGATCCGCTCGACCCGGAACCGATCGCGGGCGCGCGCGAGAGCAACGCGGCCATGGCGCACCTCGACAAGATGGTGACGGCAGCCGGCGGGACGGTGCTGCGCTACGGCGGCTTCTACGGCGCCGACAACGACGGGCTGATCGAGCCCGTGCGCAAGCGCCAGTTCCCGATCGTCGGCAACGGCGCGGGCGTGTTCTCGTTCATCCACCTCGACGACGCCGCCGCCGCGACCGTGCTCGCGCTCGAGCAGGACGCCAAGGGCATCTTCAACGTCGTCGACGACGAGCCCGCGCCGGTGCGCGAGTGGCTCCCGGTGCTCGCGCAGGCGCTCGGCGCCAAGCCGCCGCGCCACGTCCCGCGGTGGGTCGGGCGCCTGTTCGCGGGCGACCTCGGCGTCATGATGGGCACCGAGTCGCGCGGCGCCTCGAACGCCAAGGCCAGGCGCGAGCTCGGCTGGGCGCCGCGCTACGCGAGCTGGCGAGAGGGCTTCCCGGCCGCCTACGCGACGCTCGCCGCGACGGACCGGGGCGCGGTGCGGCCGGCCGCGGAGGCGAGTCACGTCACACGGTGATGACGACCTTGCCACGCGCGTGGCCCTCCTCGAGGTAGCCCATCGCCTCCGGGACCTCGGCCAGCGGGTACGTGCGATCGACCACCGGGGTGACCTGGCCTGACTCGACGAGCTCGGTCAGCGATTCCAGGTCGCCCCGGTTCGAGCTGACGGTGAAGCTCACCAGCGTCTGGCCGACGAACGGCGACATCGCCTGCGCCTTGATGACCCGGACCAGGGGCCCGATCCACCGCCCGTTCGACTCGCCGCTGCTGAGCAACAACGTGCCCTTCGGGGTCAGCGCCCGCCGGCACGCCGACGGCGACAGGGTCCCGGCCAGCTGGAAGATGACGTCGTAGCGCGCCGCGCCGCGCGTGAAGTCCTCGCGTGTGTAGTCGATGACATGGTCCGCGCCCAGTGAACGGACCATGTCGACGTTGCGCGTGCTGCACACACCGGTGACCTCGGCGCCGAGGGCCTTGGCGATCTGGACCGCGAACGTCCCGACGCCCCCCGACGCGCCGATGATCAGGATCCGGCGCCCGGGCGCGGCCGCCCCGTGGTCGCGCACGCCCTGCAGGGCGGTCAGCGCGGCCAGCGGTACGGCCGCGGCGACGTCGAAGGAGAGGTTCGCCGGCTTGGTCGCCAGGACGTCCTCGGGGACCGACGCGTACTCCGCGAACGCTCCGAAGCCGCGCATGAACGCGCAGCCGTAGACCTCGTCGCCGGGCGCGAACGAGCGGACGTCCTTGCCGACCGCGTCGACCTGTCCGGCCACGTCGCATCCCTGGATCGGGTCGTTCGGCCGCCGCGCGCCGAACGACAGGCGGGCGATGCGCGGCACGCCCCGCATGACGTGCCAGTCGGCCGGGTTGACGGAGGCCGCGCGGACGCGCAGCAGCACGTCGTCGTCCCCGACCGCCGGCATGGCGACGTCCTCGAGCCGCGCGGTGTCGCGGGGCGGGCCGTAGGTGTCCTGGACGATCGCCTTCATGCGAGTGGCCAGGGGTTGGGCGTCGGACGCCGCGGCTCCTGCCGCCAGTCGGCGTACGCCTCGGCGGGATCGTCGGTCGCCTGGCGCACCGACGCGTCGTACTTCGCGGCCACTTCGCTGACGGGATAGTGCGCGACGTCCTCACGGCGCGAGCCGATCATGAGCACCGCGCACGGCCCGTCGCCCGCGCCGACGAAGACGTGGTCGGTCCCGGCCGGGCAGTGCAGGAAGTCCCATTGGCGCAGCGGCCGCTCCTCGCCGTCGAGGATGACGATGCACTCGCCGTGCAGGACGAGGAAGTCCTCCTGTACGGGCTCGGAGTGGTAGCGGCAGTTGGGCTGGCCGGGCGCCAGGACCTGGACGTTCACGCCGGTGTCGGGCCACTCGGCGTCGTCGGGTTCGAGGTCGATGAGCGTCGCGCGACGCGAGTGGCTCAGGGCCGGCGCGTCGGAGAGGTTGATGATGAGGGGCTCGTCCACGGCGCAAAGGCTAGGCGGGCGGGCCCAGGCGCAGCGCGAGCACGCACACGTCGTCGGGCCTGGACCCGTCCTCGACCTCGGCGGCGAGCGAGGCGACGAGCTCCCCGACGGGCGCGTCGCGCAGCCCGTCGACGGTCACGAGCAGCTCGTCGAGCCCGGTCTGCAGCGGCCGGTCGCGGCGCTCGACGAGGCCGTCGGAGTAGAGCACGATCATCGCCCCGGGCGGGAGCCGGGCCGGGCCCTCGGGCCGCGCGCCGCCGGGCGCGAAGGCGTCCAGCGGCGTCGAGCGGCCGTCGTCGGCGAAGCGCGCCGCCGCGCCGGGGTCGACGAGCACCGGCGGCGGATGGCCGGCGCAGGCGTAGCGCGTCGCGCCGTCGCGCACGTCGATCTGCGCGTAGGCCACGGTCGTCATCTGCCCGAGGCCGTGCCGGCGGCAGAACTCGCTCAGCGCGTCGAGCAGCGCCCCGGGCCCGAGCCCGGTCGAGGCCAGGGCGCGCAGGGCGCTGCGCAGCTGGCCCATCGTCGCCGCCGCGCCGAGGCCGCGCCCGACCACGTCGCCGACCACGATGCCGACGCGCTCGCCGGGCGCCAGCCAGAACGCGTCGTACCAGTCGCCGCCGACCTCCAGGCCGGTGTCGGCGGGGCGGTAGGCGACGCCGATCTCGATCCCGTCGCCGCTCTCCAGCACGCCTCCGAGGAGCGCCCGTTGCAGCTCCAGCGCGACCTCGTGCTCCTGCCGTCGCGCCCGCAGCAGCTCCTGCTCGTAGCGCCGGCGCTCGGTCGCGTCGAAGACGGTGGTGCGGATCGCCGCCGGCCGCCCCGCCTCGTCGTGGCGCACGATCGAGTTGACGAGCGCGGGCAGCCGCGTCCCGTCGGCGCGGACGATCTCGACCGCGATCTCGCGCACCGAGCCCTGCATGCGCAGCAGCGGGGCGTAGTGCGTCTCGTGGTAGATCTGGCCGCCCGGCGTGAGCAGCTCCTGGAAGCGCCGCCGGCCGAGGAGCTCCGTGCGGGCGTGACCCGTGAGCTCCTCGAAGGTCCGGTTGACGCGCAGGATCGTCCCGTCCATCGCGGTGGTCAGGTAGCCGCACGGCGCGTTCTCGAAGAGGTCCTCCGCCGACTCGTGGAGCAGCGCCTCGGGCGTGCTCACTCGGCCAGGAACGCCTTGATCGCCTCCACGGTCTCCTCGGGCGCGCTCAGGTTCGGGCAGTGCCCGGTCGCCGCCATGAGGACGAGCCGGCTGTCGGGGAGTCGCGCGTGGACGTACTCGCCGACGGCCTGCGGCGCGATGACGTCCTGCGCGCACTGCAGCACGAGCGACGGGATGCCGACGCGCCCGAGATCGTCGCGGTTGTCGGACAGGAACGTCGCGCGCGCGAACGCGGCGGCGATCGCGGGGTCCGTCCGGCAGAAGCTGTTCGTGAGCTCCTCGCCGAGCTCGGGCCGGTCCGGGTTGCCCATGATCACCGGCGCCATCGTGCTCGACCAGCCGAGGTAGTTGCTCTCCAGCGACTCGAGCAGGCCCGCGACGTCCTGCTCCGTGAAGCCGCCGACGTAGCCCTCGTCGTCGAGGTAGCGCGGCGAGGGCCCGACGAGGACCAGGCGGCCGAAGCGCTCCGGGCGCTCGGCGGCGGCGAGCACCCCGATCATCGCGCTCACCGAGTGGCCGACGAAGACGATGTCCTCGAGGTCGAGCTCGTCGCAGATCGCCACGACGTCGGCGGAGTAGCCGTCGAGCGACGCGTAGCGGTGCGGGTCGAAGGCGGACGCGTCCGACCCGCCGTAGCCGACGTGGTCGAAGAGGACGATCCGGTGGTCGTCGGCGAACTCCGGCCAGACGAACCGCCACATGCCCTGATCGCAGCCGAAGCCGTGGGCGAACATCATCGGCCGCCCCCCGGCCACGCCGTGCAGGTTCACGTTGTGGCGGTCCAGCGCGCTCGTCGCGTCCACTGCAGCGAACCCTAACCGCAGTGCCGGTGCGCCAGGAGCCCACGTCCCGGTCCAAGTGGGCAGAATGGCGCGATCCGTCACGGGGAGGAGACGCATGACCGAGACCGCCGCCCAGCCCGTCGCCGCCGAGGTCGATGCCTGGCTGGCGCGCTTCGACGAGGCGCTGACGCAGGGCGACACCGCCGGCGCGGCCGAGCTGTTCGGGGACGACAGCTTCTGGCGTGACCTCGTCGCCTTCACCTGGAACCTGAAGACGGTCGAGGGACGCGACGGCGTCAAGGAGATGCTCGACGCCACGCTGGCGCACACCCGCCCGCGCGGCTGGCACACGATCGAGCCGCCGAGCGAGGCCGACGGCGTCGTCGACGCGTGGCTGGAGTTCGAGACCGAGGTGGGGCGGGGGCGCGGGCACCTGCGCCTGAAGGACGGCCGCGCGTGGACGCTGCTGACGACGCTCGTCGAGCTCAAGGGCCACGAGGAGCCCGCCGGCCCCGGCCGCCCGATGGGCGCCGACCACGGCGCGCAGCCCGGCCGCGAGACGTGGCTCGAGCGGCGCCGGCGCGAGGCCGAGGAGCTCGGCCACACGCGCCAGCCGGACGTCGTCATCGTCGGCGGCGGGCAGGGCGGCATCGCGCTCGGTGCGCGGCTGCGCCAGCTCGGCGTCCCGACGATCATCGTCGAGCGCAACGCGCGGCCCGGCGACTCGTGGCGCAACCGCTACAAGTCGCTGTGCCTCCACGACCCGGTCTGGTACGACCACCTGCCGTACATCAAGTTCCCCGAGAACTGGCCGGTCTTCTCGCCGAAGGACAAGATCGCCGACTGGCTGGAGATGTACACGTCGGTCATGGAGCTCAACTACTGGACCTCCACGACCGCCAGGAGCGCGCGCTACGACGAGGAGGCGGGCGAGTGGACGCTCGTCGTCGAGCGCGACGGCGCGGACATCACCCTGCGCCCGAAGCAGCTCGTCATGGCGACGGGGATGTCGGGCAAGCCCAACATGCCGGAGATCCCGGGGATGGACACGTTCCGGGGCGACCAGCATCACTCCTCCCAGCACCCGGGGCCGGACGCGTACGCCGGTCGCAACGCCGTCGTCATCGGCTCGAACAACTCCGCGCACGACATCTGCGCGGCGCTGTGGGAGAAGGGCGCGGACGTGACGATGGTCCAGCGCTCGTCGACGCACATCGTGCGCTCGGCGTCGCTCATGGACATCGGCCTGGGCGCGCTGTACTCCGAGCAGGCCGTCGCCTCCGGGGTGACGACGGAGAAGGCCGACATGATCTTCGCGTCGCTGCCCTACCGGATCATGCACGAGTTCCAGATCCCGCTCTACGACCAGATGCGCGAGCGCGACGCCGACTTCTACGAGCGCCTCGAGCAGGCCGGGTTCCAGCTCGACTGGGGCGAGGACGGCTCGGGCCTGTTCATGAAGTACCTGCGCCGCGGGTCGGGCTACTACATCGACGTCGGCGCCTCGGATCTCGTCGCCGACGGGAAGATCAAGCTCCAGGCGGGGGCCGTCGCGAAGCTCACCGAGGACGCCGTGGTCATGGAGGACGGCACCGAGCTGCCCGCCGACGTCGTCGTCTACGCGACCGGCTACGGATCGATGAACGGCTGGGTCGCCGACCTCATCGACCAGGAGACGGCGGACAAGGTCGGCAAGGTCTGGGGGCTCGGGTCGGACACGACGAAGGACCCCGGCCCGTGGGAGGGCGAGCAGCGCAACATGTGGAAGCCCACCCAGCAGGAGGCGCTGTGGTTCCACGGCGGCAACCTGCACCAGTCACGGCACTACTCGCTGTACCTGGCGCTGCAGCTCAAGGCGCGCTCGGTGGGCCTCGACACGCCGGTCTACGGCCTGCAGGAGGTCCATCACCTGCGCTGAGCGCCGCAACGCGGAACGGTAGGCCCGGCCGTCCCCGGGGCAGGACTCGGAGGGGAGAGTCCAGCGACCGCGCGCTCGCGCGGGGAAGTGGGAGGGCCACGTGAGCACCGAGACCGACAGCCGCACCCGAACCGGGACCACGCTCGACGAGCCGCGCTTCGGCCGCGATGCCGGCACGCGGCAGCGACCGTCGGGCAAGCGCCCGCCGACGACGCTCAAGGGGAAGCTCGGCGTCGTCGGGCCCGGCCTGATCATCGCCGCCACCGGGGTCGGCGCCGGCGACCTCGTCTCCTCGTTGGCCGCCGGCCAGGAGTACGCGTTCACCTTCGTGTGGGCGATCGTCGTCGGCGTCGCGCTGAAGTACTACCTCACCGAGGGCATCGCGCGATGGGCGCTGGCCACCGGCACGACGATCATCCAGGCGTGGTACTCGCTCGGCGCGATCGTCCGCGCGTACTTCGTCGGCTACCTGTTCCTGCTCACCTTCGTGTTCGGCGCCGCGGTCGCCTCGGCCACCGGCCTGGCGCTGAACGCGATGCTGCCGTTCCTCCCTGTCTGGGCCTGGGCGGTGATCGCCTCGATCTCCGGCTTCGTCATCAACGTGATCGGCCGCTACGGGGTCTTCGAGAGGGTCATGCAGGTCCTCGTCGGCCTGATGTTCGTGACCACGGTCGGCGCGGCCATCGCCGTCACGCCCGACCTCGGCGCCGTCGCCGGTGGCCTCGTGCCGCGCGTGCCCGACGGCTCGCTGCTCTACTGCCTCGGCCTGATGGGCGGCATCGGCGCGACGCTGACGCTCGCCTCCTACACCTACTGGATGCGCGACAACGGCTGGCGCGACGCCGGCTGGATCCCGACCGCGCGGGTCGACATCAAGACCGGCTACGTCATCACGGGCATCTTCGTGCTCGCGATGCTCATCGTCGGCGCCGAGTTCCTCAACGGCACGGGCCGCGAGATCGACGGCGAGGAGGGCCTCGTGCCGCTCGCCTCGGCGCTCGGCGACCGTCTCGGCGAGGCGAGCCGCTGGCTGTTCCTGCTCGGCTTCTTCTCGGCCGCCTACTCGTCGCTCGTCGGCGCCTGGAACGGCTTCGCCTACCTGTTCGCCGACTTCGTGCGGACGGCCCGCGCCAAGGGCGAGGCGAGCGAGGAGACGACGCCCCTGGACAAGACGACGCCGTTCCGCTGGCTGCTCGTCTGGATCACCTTCCCGCCGATGGTGCTCCTGTTCTTCGACCAGCCCGTCTTCCTGGTGATCGTCTACGCCGCCCTCGGCGCGCTGTTCCTGCCCTTCCTCGCCGGCTCGCTGATGTGGCTGCTGAACTCGAAGCGCGTCGAGAAGCAGCACCGCAACGGCCTGCTCGCCAACCTGGTGCTCGGCGGCTCGGTGGTGCTCTTCGCCATCCTCGCCGTCCAGCAGATCAAGGACGCCGTCTAGGACCGATCGGCGTCGGACGTCGACCGGAGCCAGCTCGGGTCGGCGATCGCGAACACCCCGGAGACGACGAAGCCGGCAAGCGCGAGGACGCCGATGACCCGCGTGACCGGGCTCTCGAACGGCACCATCGCGATCACGCCGACGGTCAGCAGGACGAGGGGGAGCACGGCGCGCCGGGGTCGCGCCTGCGCCTCGGCGGCCGGCTGGGGCGCCGACGCGGGCGCGCCCGTCGCCTCGGAGCGCGTCACGCGGTTGAGCACCGCGCGGACCGCGTACGCCTTGGCCATCGCGCGCATCCGGCTCATTCGCGCTCGATCCGCTCCTCCGCGGCGATCGGGCCGAAGCGCTGGTGGAGCGGCTCGTAGGCCTGGTCCAGGCGCCCCTGGAGCACGAGCCGGTAGAGCCACCACAGCGCCGGCACGAGCAGGATCGACCCGACGCCGATCCCGATGATCAGCGCCTGCAGCGTCGCGTCGGGCGCCGCGGCCTCGTCGAGGGTGAGCGACGGCGGCAGCAGGTACGGGTCCTGCGCGAAGACCCAGCCGACGGTGACCGCCGCCACCGCGGCCGCCGAGCTCCAGCGCGCGAGCCCGAAGCGCCCGGTCCAGATGAGCACGAGCGTCACGCCGCCCGCCACCGCGGAGGCCACGACCATGGCCAGTCCGCGCCCCGACGTCAGGCCGTCGTAGAGGCTGCGCGCATCGTCGCGGACCACGGCCAGGGTGCCGAGCGCGACGATGCCGGTCAGGGCGCCCATGCCGAGCGCCCGTGCCCGGAACGCGGCGAGGAGGTCGGGCAGTCCGGCGCGGCGGGCGTCGCCGGCCAGGTAGACGGCCGACAGGTACGCCCCCGAGAGCACCCCGAGGACCCCGATCGCCGCCGACGTCGGGTTCACCCACGAGTCGACGGCATCGCCCGTCGCGTTGCCGACGGGGACCCGCCCCGAGGCCACGCCGCCGATCGCCGCGCCGAGGAAGTAGGGGATCAGCACGGAGGACAGCGCGAACAACCCGCCGAGGAAGCGCGCCTCCCCGATCGTCGCCGCCTCGCCGCGCAGGGCGAACGCCCCACCGCGGAAGATGATCCCGATCGCGGCCAGGAAGAGCGGGATGCGCAGCGTCGAGAACACCGACCCGATCGCGACCGGGAAGGCCGTCCAGGCGATCACGATCACGAAGATCAGCCACACGTGGTTGGCCTCCCACACCGGGCTCATCGAGCGCTGGATGAGACCGCGCACGCGCCCGCCGCGCCGCGCGCCGCCCGCGGTCAGGTCCCAGAAGCCGGCCCCGAAGTCGGCGCTTCCGAGCACGGCGTAGGCGGTGATGCCGAGCACGAGGAACCCGACGTTGATCTCGGCGAGCATCAGCCCTTGCCGACGTCGATCTTCGGCGGATGGCGCGTGAGCCGGCGCAGCAGCCAGGCCACGGCGACGGCGAGCCCGACGTAGACGGCGACGAGCACCGCGTAGCCGACCTCGAGGTCGTCGGCCGCGGTCACCGCGTCGGTGGTGCGCATCACGCGATAGACGATCCAGGGCTGGCGCCCGACCTCGGTGGTGATCCAGCCGCAGATGAGCGCAACCACCGACAGCGGCCCGGCGACCACCACCGCCCAGTAGAAGAGCCGCGGCCGCGGCAATCGCCGCTTGCGCAGCCAGGTCCCGAAGTAGACGACGCCGAGCAGCGCGAGCGCCGTCCCGATCCCGATCATCGTCTGGAACGCGAAGCGCACGACGTTGACAGGCGGCCGGTCGTCCGCCGGCACGGAGTCCATGCCGATGACGCGCGCATTCGGGTCGTGGTGGGCCAGCAGCGAGAGCAGGCGCGGAACCTCGATGCCCCAGCGCACCTCCTGGCTGTCCGTGTCGTAGAAGCCGCCGATCGTGAACGGCGCGCCCGTCTGGGTGCGGGCCAGGCCCTCGAACGCCGCGAGCTTGACCGGCTGGTTCTCGGCCACGGACCGGCCCGCCCAGTCGCCGACGACGACCTGCACCGGGGCGGCGAGTGCCGCGAAGGACAACGCCACGACCAGGCCGGTGCGGTGGTAGAGGTCCCGCCGTCCCTTCAGCCACGCGCGGGCGTACACGGAGGCGACCAGGAACCCGGCCACGATGTAGCCGGCCACGTACATGTGGACGACCTCGTGCCACACGTTGCCGTTGACGAGGGCCTCCCACGGCCGCGGGCTCACGACCTGCCCGTTGACGACGTCGAAGCCCGTCGGGTTGTTCATCCAGCCGTTGACCGCGATCACGCTGAACGACCCGGTCAGGCCGGTGATGACGACGGGCACGCCGGTCAGGAAGTGCACGCGCGGCGGGAGGCGATCCCAGCCGTAGACGTAGATGGCGATGAAGATGGCCTCGAGGAAGAACGAGACTCCCTCCAGTCCGAAGGCGAGCCCGAAGATCTCGCCGAAGGCGGCCACGAACTCCGGCCACAGCAGCCCGAACTCGAACGACAGGATCGTGCCGGTGATCACGCCGACGGCGAAGATGACGAGCGCGACCTTCGACCAGCGCTGCGCGAGCGCCTTGTAGGCCGGATCACCCGTGCGCAGCCACAGGCCCTCGACGAACAGGAACATCGCCGGAAAGGCGATGCCCATGCACACGATCGGGATGTGCACGGCGAGCGACAGCGCCTGCATCTGGCGCGCCTCGAGCGCGTCGGGCTGGGGACCGCCGGGGAGCGCCTGCACGACCGTCTGCAGCGCCAGGGTGAAGGAGCCGGGGTCGGCCACCGCGTGCCAGTTCTAGAGCGCGCGGCGCGTGGCGACAAGTCCGGCGGTCGATTTCTTCACCGCGTCGGCCCGTACGTACACTCCGCGCGATGGCGGCGCCGATCCTCATCCCACCCGGCGGGGGCGAGGTGATCGGCGATGCGCCCGACCGCCGCGTCGAGATCCTCTCCGACGACGACGCGCTCCACGCGACGGCCTCGCGCTTCGCCCCCGGCCGCGCGGGCGCCGACCTGCACGTTCACCGCCGCCACACCGATCTCTTCTACGTCCTTCAGGGCGAGCTCACGGTGATGCTGGGCACCGCGGGCGACGAGGTACGCGTTCCCGCGGGCGCGCTCGCGCGCGTGCCGCCGCTCGTGGTGCACGGCTTCCGCAACGCCGGCGACGCCGAGCTGCGCTACCTCAACTTCCACGCTCCGGGCGTCGCCTTCGCCGACTACCTGCGCGCGATGCGCGACGGCCGCGCGTTCACCTACGACCAGGAGGAGCCGCCAGACGACGGCGGCCGGCCGATCTCGGAGGCCGTCGTGGGCGAGCCCGCCGACGCCCGCGACGGCGCGACCGTGCACGCCGACGTCGAGGCGATCCGGATCACCGAGTGCGCGGGCGACCTCCCGCCGTCCCGGGCGGCCGGCGTCGTCTCGCTGTACGTGCTCGACGGGCAGGTGGTCCTGTCCGTGTCGGGCGAGGAGCACGCCGCCGACGCGGGCACGTGGGCGCAGATCCCGCCCGGCGCCGAGCTCGGCGTCACGCCGCGCGGGGCGGCGCGCGTGCTCCTCGTGCAGACGCCGGCGCCATGACCGCGACAGCGTGCGCTGGATCGAGCTCGGCGAGCCGCCGATCATCCCGAGGGTCGATTCGAGGACCCCGGGCCCGCCTGACATCGTCCCACGGCGCCGGATCGCCACCCACGTCGGGGGCCCGTGGCTCTGCCACTGTGCACCCCTCCGCGGTCGGCCGGGCGGGCGGGATCGAATCACGGATCCGACGCCAGGCGACCACGCGGCCGCGAAATCAACCATCTAGGCGTCGCGCGCGGCGCGGACGGCGGACGCCTGCAGCGCGTCGGACCACATCTCCCAGCGCCCCGAGGCGGACTGGCGCGTGTCCTGGAAGCGGTACGGGCGCCGCCCGCCGAACTCCATGTTGCGCACGTGCGCAACGCCGCCGAGCACGGAGGCGATCCGCCTCCGCGGCCAGCCCATCGCGTCCTCGATCTCGGGGAACGGGCGCGGCCGGTCGGGCGTCTCGGACAGCGCGTCCAGCAGCTCGCGCATGAGGTCGCTGCAGCGGTCGTAGAAGCGCGCGACCTCTCCCGGGTCGTCCATGGCGTGCTCGGGCGCGTGCTGGGCGAGGGTGCTCACGCCGGTAGTCTCGGCCACGGTGGCCAAGAGCGAGTACACGACGCTCGAGGTGGCGGGGCACGAGGTCCGGCTCTCCAATCCCGCGAAGGTCTACTTCCCCGGGCCCGGTTGGACCAAGCTCGACCTCGCCGGCTACTACGTCGAGGTCGCCGACGCGGCGCTGGTGCACCTGCGCGAGCGCCCGACGGTGATGAAGCGCTTCGTCAACGGGATCATGGAGGAGCCCATCTGGCAGAAGCGCGTGCCCCAGAAGGTGCCCGACTGGCTGCAGACGGCGACGGTGTGGTTCCCGTCGGGGCGCACGGCCGAGGAGCTCGTGGCCAACGACGCCGCCCACCTCGTCTGGGCGGTCAACCTCGGCGTCATCGACTTCAACCCGTGGCCCGCGCGCCGCGCCGACCTCGCGCACCCCGACGAGCTGCGCGTCGACCTCGACCCGACGCCGGGGATCACGTGGGACGCGGTGCGGCGCACGGCGATGGTCGTCCGTGACGTGCTCGAGGACCACGGCCTGCGCGGCCACCCGAAGACCTCGGGCTCGAAGGGCATCCACGTCAACGTGCGCATCGAGCCGCTGTGGGACTTCCTCGAGGTCCGTCGCGCCGCCCTCGCACTGGCCCGCGAGGTCGAGCGGCGCGCGCCGGACCTGGCCACGAGCAGATGGTGGAAGGAGGAGCGCCACGGCGTGTTCGTGGACTACAACCAGAACGCGCGCGACCGCACCGTCGCCTCCTGCTACTCCGTGCGCCCGACGCCGGACGCGCGCGTCTCCTGCGCGGTGACGTGGGACGAGGTTCCTGACGTCGAGCCCGGCGACCTGCGCCTCGACACCGTCCCCGAGCGCCTGCGCGCCGTGGGCGATCCGGCCGCGGACATCGACGAGCACGCCGGCTCGCTCGACGCGCTGCACGACCTCGCGCGCCGCGACGAGGAGGAGGGCCTCGGCGACGCGCCGTGGCCGCCGCACTTCCCCAAGCAGCGCGGCGAGCCCAAGCGCGTGCAGCCCAGCCGCGACCGCGACCGCCCGACGCACCGGGGTCGCGCCGGCGACCCGCAGCCGGGCGGGCCACCGCCCGGAGTGAGCACGGGCGGCCTGCAGCGCGGCTTCGGCTCCAAGCCCCGCACCGGCCAGGGCCACGAGCACGAGTTCGACGAGTAGCGCCGCCCGCGGCGGCGCGATCAGGGTCGCGTCCATGACTCTCGGGCTGCCCCCGCCGCCCCGCCGGTGGGCGGCGTCGACCGTCTCAGCCAGTAGGCTGGATCCATCGGTTGTTCGCAAGGCGCGCGTCACGACGTGACCGGCGCTCGGCTCTGACGGCACGCGAGCAGCTACCCACCCCAAGGGCCGCGTCACCGCCGCGCCCGCACCTCACCCGAGCAGGGACGGAGACCGCATGTCCTCGAACGGCAAGAAGAAGACCACGATGGCGAAGCTCAACCGTGAGGCCGCGGTGCGCGAGCGCCGCATGCTCAAGCAGCAGAAGAAGGACGCGCGCAAGCGCGCCGCCGCAGCCGGGGCCGAAGCCCCCGCGGAGCCGACGCCGTCGGTCGACGTCCAGTGAGCGAGGAGAAGCCCATGCGTCAGACCATCAGCGCGGCCGTCGTCCGCGAGGAGCTCGACGCGGTCGCCGACAAGCTCGCCGCCGACCGCATCACCCCGGAGCAGCGCCTCGTCCTGCTGCGCCGCCAGGCCGACCTCGGCGACCTGCGCGACGCGATCGCCGACCGGGCCCGCCGTCGCGAGGAGTAGGCAGGGCGTCAGGCTCGCGCCGGCGATGTCCGGCGTAGGGTTCGCGCGATGCTCGCCGCCGCCGCGCTTCCGGCCACGCTGCTCGCCCTCGCGACGCCCTTCCAGTCCTCGGTCACGCCCGTCTCGGGATCCGTCCAGCGCCAGCTCAAGCTGGCCGGGGCCTACCAGGCGGGCTGCCCGGTGCCGCTGCGCGACCTGCGCGTGCTCGCGGTCACCCACGTCGACTTCGAGGGCGCCGCGCGCACGGGGCGGCTGATCGTCAACGAGGACGCCGCGCGGCCGCTGGCGCGGGTCTTCCACAGGCTCTACCGGCTGCGCTTCCCGATCCGCCACCTCACGCTCCACGACGCGTACGGGCCACGTCGCGACCGTCCGGCCGACGGCGACATCAGCGGCTCGTTCGAGTGCCGCCAGGCCGTCCCGTCACCGTGCACCGGCGGCAACGCAAACGGCTCGTGGTCCAACCACGCCTTCGGGCTCGCCGTCGATCTCAATCCCGTCGAGAACCCGTACGTCGGCTGCGGCCAGAGCCGCGACCCCAAGGCGCGCCGGTACCGGGATCGCTCCGTGCACCGCAAGGGGATGGTCACGCGGAGGGTGATCGCGGCGTTCCGCTCCGTCGGCTGGGGCTGGGGCGGCGCGTGGGCCGGTGACACGAAGGACTACATGCACTTCTCGACGACCGGGCACTAGCCCCGGCCGTCGAGGCGGATCGTCCACGGCTCGACCGCCTCGATCACGAGGTGCGACCCGCTCCACGGGTCGGCCGCGAGCGTGTCGCGGACGCCGCGCTCCGAGGTCGCCTCGACGGCGAGCACGACGCGCTGCTCGTCGGCCAGCGGACCGCCGAGGATCACGAAGCCCGCATCGACGAGCCCGTCCATGAAGGAGGCGTGGGCGTCCCAGCCGGTCTGCGCCTCGAGCGCGCGCGCCGGATCCCACTCGGGGCCCGTCCGGCGCTGGACGACGAAGAACATCAACGGCGTTTCTAGCGCACCCGGCGGGCGGGATACGATCGCGCCGACCGTGTCGACGCTCGTCATCCGCCTGCTGGGACGCCCGCAGATCGAGCGCGACGGGATCGTCGCCGCGCCGCCGCGCGGGCACAAGGCGTGGGCCGTCCTCGCCCACGTCGCGCTCGCCGAGCGCCCCGTCGCCCGCCCCGGGCTCGCGACGCTGATCTTCGCCGACGCCGAGGACCCGCTCGGCGCGCTGCGCTGGACGCTCGCGCAGCTGCGCCGCGCGCTCGGCGTGAGCGAGGCGCTGCGCGGCGACCCGCTCGAGCTCGGCCTGCCGCCGGACGCGACGGTCGACGCGCTCGCGCTGCGGGACGGGGACGCCGACCCGGCGCTGGCCCGCGGCGAGCTGCTCGAGGGAATCGATCCGAACGCGGGCCCGGTCTTCGAGTCGTGGCTGCTCGTGGAGCGCCGCCGGCTGGCCGGCGCGTGCGAGGCGGTCCTGCGCGACGCTGCACTGAGCGCGCTGGCGGGCGGCGCGCCGCTGGACGGCGCGGCCCTGGCCTCGCGCGCCCTGACGCTGAATCCGTTCGACGAGAGCGTCCACGAGCTGCTCGTCCGTTGTCTGGCGCGGGCGGGCGACGTCGCCGCCGCCCGCCGCCACGCCGAGGCCTGCGAGCAGCTCTTCCGCCGCGAGCTCGGGCGCCGGCCGGATCCGCGCGTGCGCCGCGCCGCCGACGCCGAGGATTCCGGCGAGGCGCCCGCCGTGGGCGATCGCGCGGCGGCCGCGGGCCAGCTCGACGCCGGCCGGGCCGCGCTCGACGCCGGCGCGGTCGAGCCTGGCGTCGCGTGCCTGCGCCATGCCTGCGCCGAGGCGCGCGCGGCCGGCGACCCGGCGCTGCTCACGCGCGCGCTGTCCGCGCTCGGCATCGCGCTCGTCCACGCCATGCGCGGGCGTGACGAGGAGGGCGCCGCGCTCCTGCACGAGGCGCTCGGCCTCGCCGACGAGGCCGGCGATCGCGAGAGCGCCGCCAAGATCTGCCGCGAGCTCGGCTTCGTCGAGGTGCAGGCCGGGCGCGGGGCGTCCGCCGGGCGCTGGCTGCTGCGCGCCTCGCGGCTGGCCGACGCGCCCACCGAGCGCGCCGCGGTGCTCGGGGTGCGCGGGATGGCGCTGTCCGACCGCGCCCACTACGAGCCGGCGATGACGCTGTTGCGCGAGTCGGTGGCCACGGCGCGGGGGTGCGGCGACCTGCGCCGGGCCGCCTGGTCGCAGTCGATCCTCGGACGGGCACTGCTGCTGCGCGGTGAGCTCGACGAGGCGACCGAGGTCGTCGACGGCACGCTCGCGCTCGTCGAGCAGGACGGCTGGGTGGCCTTCCAGCCGTTCCCCGAGGCGCTGCGCGCGGAGCTCGCGCTGCGGGCCGGCGACCCCGAGCACGCGATCGCGCTGCTCGACCACGCCTACGCGCTCGGCTGCCGGCTCGGCGACCCGTGCTGGGAGGCGATGGCCGCGCGGGCGCGCGGGCTCGTGCACGAGGCGGCGGGCGAGCGCGCAGCCGCACTCGCCTCCCTGCGCGACGCGGTCGCGCGCGCCGTGCGCCTGGCCGACCCCTACGTGTGGATCCACGCCCACTGCCTCGACGCGCTCGCCGGCGTGGCGATCGCCGACGCGGCGCCCGATGCGGACGACCGCGTCACCGTGCTCGAGCGCGTCGCCGCGCGCGGCGACATGCGCGAGCTCGTCGTGCGCGCGGCGCTGCACCGTGCACGGCTCGGCGACGCGAGCGGGGTCGAGCCGGCCCGGCAGCTCGCCGAGGGCATCGACAACCCCGCGCTGCACGCCGCGCTCGCCGCCGCGGCGTGATCACACGGGTCGTCACACGGCCCCCTGATGGGATGGCGGCATGACCTCCTCCATCAGCACCCCCGACGCGGAGCTCAAGGCGCGTCACCGCAAGATGTGGGCCTCCGGCGATTACGCGTCGATGGTCGAGACATGGCTGCTGCCGCTCGGCCCGCGCCTCGTCGAGGCGTGCGGCATCGGGCCGGGGCAGCGCGTCCTCGACGTCGGCGCCGGCACCGGCAACGCCTCGCTCCCGGCCGCCGCGGCGGGCGCCGACGTCACCGCCAGCGACCTCACGCCGGAGCTGCTCGAGGCCGGGCGCCGTCGCGCGGACGCCGCCGGGCTGACGCTCGAGTGGGCCGAGGCCGACGCCGAGAACCTGCCCTTCGCGGACGGCTCGTTCGACGTCGTCATGTCGGCGATCGGCGTGATGTTCGCGCCCCACCACCGCGCCGCGGCCGACGAGCTCGTCCGCGTCTGCCGCCCGGGCGGGACCATCGGCCTGCTGAGCTGGACCCCCGAGGGCATGATCGGGGCGCTGTTCCGGACGATGGGCCCGTACGCGCCGCCGCCTCCGCCCGGCGCGCAGCCGCCGCCGCTGTGGGGCGGCGAGGACCACCTCGACGAGCTCTTCGGAGAGCGCGTCGCGTGGCGCTCGCAGTCGCGCGGCGTGCTCGAGAACACCGCCTTCGAGCAGCCCCGCGAGTTCGCCGATCACTTCCGCGTGAACTACGGGCCGACGCTCGTCACCCACGCCAACGCCGCCAAGGACGGCCGCGACGGCGAGCTCGACGCGGCGCTGGACGCGTTGATGGACGAGTGGAACCGCGGCGGCGCGGACAGCGCGCGCTTCGACCTCGAGTACCTGGTCTCCGTCGCGACCCGCGCCTAGGACGCGGAGTCCAGGAAGCGCCGCAGCGACTCGGCCAGTTGCTGCGGCGCCTCCTCGGGGATGAAGTGCCCCGAGGGCAGCGGGCCTCCCTCGACGTGCTCGGCCCAGCGCCGCCAGACGGGCAGCGGGCCGTCGGACATCGCGCCCTCCTCGGCGCCCCAGTGCACGAGCAGCGGCGGCCGGATGCGGTTGCCGCGCTTGCGGTCCTCGGCGTCCATCGCGCGATCGAGGTGGAAGGCGGCGCGGAACTCGGCGCAGATCCCGGTCAGCGCCTCGGCCGTGAACGCCTCGCGGTAGCGCTCGGCGGCCTCGGCCGGGATCGCGCCGGGCGAGGCCGGCCACGTCTGCAGCATGTGGTCCAGGAAGAACCCGGCGCTCGCCCCGACCAGGCGCTCGGAGAACGGCGGCGGCTGGGCCATGAGGAACCACGGCAGGTAGTCCAGCGACGCCTCCTGGGCCATGCGCTCGAACTGGTCGAGCGTCGGCACGATGTTCAGCACGGCGACGCGGTCCACGACCTCGGGATGGTCGAGCGCCATCCGGTAGGCCACGCGCCCGCCGCGGTCGTGGCCGACGACGGCGAAGCGCTCGAAGCCGAGCGCGGCCATCACGGCGACGCACTCGGCGCCCATCTCGCGCTTCGTGTAGCCCTCGCCGAGCGGGCCGCCCGGCGCGGCCCGGCTCTCGCCGTAGCCCTTGAGGTCGCAGGCGACGACGGTGTGGCCGCCGGTGAGCGCGGGCGCCACGAGGTGCCAGCAGAAGTGCGTCTGCGGGAAGCCGTGCAGCAGCAGCACCGGCGGGCCGTCGCCCGCGACGCCCGGCCGGTAGCGCGTCGACCCGATCGGGACGTTGCGGTACGCGAAGCCCTCGATCCCCGCGGATCCCACGCCGCCCATCCTATTGGGCGAAAAGCACTCGGGATTGGCTGGTATGTACCCTGCTGGCCATGACGTACGTGATCGTGGGGAGTTGCATCAAGGACGACTCCTGCATCGAGGTCTGCCCGGTCGACTGCATCCACCCCAAGCCGGGGGCGGAGGACTTCGACACCGCCGAGCAGCTCTACATCGACCCCGAGGTCTGCATCGACTGCGACGCCTGCGTCGAGGCGTGCCCGGTCGACGCGATCTTCGCGGACTTCGACGTCCCCGCGAAGTACGAGTACGCGCTGCCGCTCAACGAAGAGTTCTTCGCCGAGCGCGGCACCGCCGAGCGCACCGCCGCCTGATGGCCCGCCGAGCGCCACGCGTCGCCATCGTCGGTGCCGGCCCGGCCGGCGCCTTCGCAGCGGCCGGCCTGCTGCGCGAGCGCGGCGACGCCGAGATCGACTTCCTCGAGCGCCTTCCCACGCCCTGGGGCCTGCTGCGCGGCGGCGTGGCGCCCGACCACCAGGAGATCAAGCGTCTCCAGGACACCTTCGAGCGCCAGACGCTCGCGCGCGGCTGCCGCTTCTTCGGCAACGTCGAGGTCGGCACCGACATCTCGCACACCGAGCTCATGCGCCACTACACCGCGGTCGTCTACGCGACCGGCGCACAGACCGACAAGTCGCTCGGCATCCCCGGCGAGGAGCTGCCCGGAAGCTGGGCGGCCACCGAGTTCGTGGCCTGGTACAACGGCCACCCCGACTACCGCGACCTCGAGTTCGACCTGTCGGCCAGGCGCGCGGTGATCATCGGCAACGGCAACGTCGCGGCGGACGTCGCGCGGATGCTGCTCCTCTCCGACGCCGAGCTGGAGCGCACCGACGTCGCGGACCACGCGCTCGAGGCGCTGCGCGCGAGCAACGTCGAGGAGGTCGTCGTGCTCGGTCGGCGCGGCCCTGCGCAGGCCGCCTTCACGAGCGCCGAGCTGCGTGAGCTCGGCAACCTGGAGGGCGTCGTGATGCGCGTCGCCCCGGCCGCCGTCGAGCTCGACGAGGTCTCGCGCGAGTGGCTGGCCGAGGAGGGCACCTTCACCGCGCGCAAGAACGTCGAGCTGCTGCGCGAGTTCGCCGCCCGCCCGGCCGACACATCCGCCCGGCGGCGGATCGAGCTGCGCTTCCTGGTCTCGCCGGCCGAGATCCGCGGCGGCGACCGCGTCGAGGCCGTCGACATCGGCCGCAACGAGCTCGTGCGCACTGAGGACGGCACGCTGCGCGCCCGCGCCGCCGGCGACGACGTCGAGACGATCGAGTGCGGTCTCGTCCTGCGCTCCGTCGGCTACCGCGCCGTGCCGCTGCCCGACGTGCCCTTCGACGAGCGCGGCTACGTGCTCCCCAACGAGCGCGGCCGCGTGCTGGCGCCCGGCGGCGACCTGCTGCGCGGCGTCTACGCCGTCGGCTGGATCAAGCGCGGCCCGACGGGGATCCTGGGCACCAACAAGCGCGACGCCGAGGAGACCGTGGCCTGCCTGGCCGACGACCTGCGCGACGGCGCGCTGCCCGAGCCCGAGCGGCAGGGCGCCGAGGCGATCGCCGCGCTGCTGGCCGAGCGCAAGCCGGGCCTCGTCACCGCCGACGGCTGGCACGCCATCGACGCGCTGGAGCTCGAGCGCGGGCGCGCCGAGGACCGTCCGCGGGTCAAGCTCGCCTCGCGCGACGAGCTGCTCTCGGCCGCGGCGCCGGGCGCCCAGGCCCCGGCCGCCTAGCGGTTGATTCCACGACCACCCGGCCGCGGAATCAACCATCTCGGGCGGATAACCCCACTTGCCGGTCCCGGCTCCGGCGGCTATCTTGGCCGCACGGCGCCGTCCTGCGCCGAACCCCCGGATCCGGCGCTCACGCCGCCGGCCCAGCGGGGGCAAAGGGGGCCACGAGCCGTCGGGATCCAGGTCAGACGTCAGCCCTTTCCGCGGGGCCGTCACGAGCGTGAGTCGTGCAGGCCGCCGCCGACGAAGGGACACCGATGACCGTTCAGAAGTCGTTCAAGCGCCTCGTCCGGGTGCGCATGGAGAAGACGGGGGAGAGCTACACCGCGGCGCGCGCGTCGCTGCTCACGGCCGCCGAGCCGGCCGCCCCTGTCAACGGGTCCGCGCCCGCGGCGCGCTCGCCGCTGGCCACCTCCGACGAGACGATCCGCGCGCGCACCGGGCGCGGCTGGGAGGAGTGGTTCGACCTCCTCGACGAGTGGGGCGCGGCCGACCGCAGCCACCGCGAGATCGCCCGCTGGGTGGCCGAGCAGCAGGGCGTCGTGCCGCTCGCCTGGAACGCCCAGGCGGTGGCCGGCAGCTACGAGCGGGCCCGCGGGCTGCGCGCCGTCGGCGAGCACGAGAACGGGTTCGCGATCACCGCCTCCAAGACGGTGGCCGTCCCGGTCGAGCGCCTCTACTCGGCGTTCGCCGACGAGTCGCGGCGCGCGCAGTGGCTGCCCGACGGCGACCTCGTCGAGCGCACGTTCCTCGAGCCGCGCTCGGCGCGCTTCGACTGGGGCGACGGCACGACCCGCGTCAACGTCACGTTCCAGGCCAAGGGCGAGGCCAAGAGCACGGCGGTCGTCTCGCACGAGCGACTCGCCGACGCGCAGGAGGCCGCGCGCATGAAGGCCTACTGGCGCGAGCGCGTCTCGGCCCTGAAGGCGGTGCTCGAGGCATGAGCGCGATCACGCACGTGGGGACCGTCATCGTCCCCGTCTCCGACCAGGACGCGGCGCTCGAGTTCTTCGTCTCGACGCTCGGCTTCGACAAGCGCATCGACGGGGCGTTCGGCGAGGGCGCTCGCTGGATCGAGGTGGCCCCGGGCGACGCGAGCGACGTCGATCGCGCTCGTCCCCGGCCGTCCGTGCGAGACCGGCGGCGTCGAGGTGAGCTTCGCCACCAATGACGCCGCGGGCGACCTCGCCCGGCTGCGCGCCGCCGGCGTGGACGCCGACGACGCGCTCATCGAGATGGGCGAGGGCGTGCCGCCGATGTTCACGTTCCGCGATCCGGACGGCAACCGCTTCCGGGTCGTCGAGCGGTTCTGAGGCCGGCGCTCCTCCCGCGGTCGGAGCACGCGTTCCGACCGCGGGGGGATGCCGATCCCGGGGTCGCGGAGTACCGTCGGGCTGTGGCGGCCGGGACGCGTCAGGCATGGTCGGAGGGCGACGAGGTCCGCCTCCTCGTGCCGCCCTTCGCGCTCGTCGTCCTGATCGTCGCGGCCGTGGCCGACCCGTCCTCGGCCGTCAACGCGGCCATCGCGGCGATCTCCGTCGTCGCCTTCGCGGTGTGGACGTGGGTGCCGCGCGCGCCGCTGGCCGCCGTCGCGCTCGCGGTGCTCGTCCCCGTGGTCGTCGCGCAGCGCACGGGCGGCCTGGAGCCGATCCTCTTCGAGGCCTCGCTGCTGTCCTTCGTCATCGCGCGCTGGTCGCCGTCGATGCGCGAGGCGCTGGCCCTCGGCCTGCTCGCCGCGCTCGCGCCGATCGCCACCGTGCTCGTCCAGGAGACGCCCGAGATCTCCGCCGCGATCTGGGTCCTGGGGATCCTCTTCCCGTGGGTCATCGCGCGCGCCCTCCTGCGCCAGGAGGAGCTCGCCGCCCAGCTTGCCGAGACCCGCGCCGAGCTCGCCGAGCAGGCGCTCCTGGCCGAGCGGCGGCGGATCGCGCGCGACGTCCACGACCTCGTCGGCCACGGGCTCGCCGCGGTCATGCTCCAGGTCACGAGCGCGCGCCACGTGCTGCGCCGCGACCCCGCCGCGGCCGAGGAGGCGCTGCGCTCGGCCGAGGAGGTCGGGCGGCGCAACATGACCGAGCTGCGCGGCACGCTCGAGCTGCTGCGCAGCGACGAGGAGACGGGCGTGGCCCCGCCGCTGCCCTCGGCGACGGAGATCTCCGCGCTCGTCAGCGAGGCGCGCGCGGGCGGGCTGGCCGTGGAGCTGCGCACGCGCGGCGACGTCTCGCGGATCGGGCCGGGCGTGGGCCTGGCCGTCTACCGGATCGCCCAGGAGGCGCTGGCCAACGCGGCGCGCCACGCGCCGCACGGGCGCACCGTGCTGCGTCTCGAGCAGGCGGGCGACGGCGTCTCGCTCGTCGCCGAGACGACCGGCCCGCCGGAGCCGGTCCCGGCCGGTGACCCCGACCGGCCGCGGTACGGCCTCGTCGGCATGCGCGAGCGGGCCACCGCGCTCGGCGGGCAGTTCGTCGCCGGCCCCACGCCCGACGGCTTCCGCGTGAGCTGCCGGCTTCCGCTCGAGGCGGGCGAGGCGCCGTGATCCGCGTCGCGCTCGTCGACGACCAGGACATCATCCGCGCCGGGCTGGCGCGGATCCTGTCGCCCGCCGACGGCTTCGAGGTCGTCGCCGAGTGCCCCGACGGCCGCCGCGCCGTCGACGAGCTCCCGGGCCTGGCGCCCGACGTCGCGCTCATGGACATCCGTATGCCGGTCCTCGACGGCATCGCCGCGACGAGCGCGTTGCGCGCGCTCGCGGAGCCGATCCCGGTGCTCGTGCTCACGACGTTCGGCGAGGACGAGGTGCTGTGGGGCGCGATCGAGGCGGGCGCCGCGGGCTTCGTGCTCAAGGACTCCTCGGCCGAGGACCTGATCGCCGCCGTGCGCGCGGTGGCCGGCGGCGGGGCGTGGTTCGACCCTGCGGTCGCGCCGCGCGTGCTCGGCCACTACCGCCGCGCGGTCGCGCCGGCGGCGCGCGAGGCGACGCGGCTGGAGGAGCTCACCGAGCGCGAGCGCGACGTCCTGGGGCTGATGGCGCGCGGCGCGACGAACGCGGAGATCGCGGCCACGCTGTTCGTCGCCGAGGCGACGGTGAAGACCCACGTCGGGCAGATCTTCTCCAAGCTCGACGTCCGCGACCGCGCCGCGGCGATCGTCTTCGCCTACGACGCCGGCGTCGTCACGCCCAGCACCTCGCGGCCGTAGCCGGCCCGGGCTCCGCCCGCGGTCGGAGCGCAGGTCGGGCCCGCGGGCCGATGTGCGCGCGGCGGCCGGGACCTAGCTTCGTGGCCATGAGCGACACAGCGATCAAGGTCCACGACCTGCACAAGTCATACGGCGATCAGCCGGTGCTCCGCGGGCTGTCCTTCGAGGTCGGCGCGGGCGAGATCTTCGGCATCGCCGGGCGCAACGGCGCCGGCAAGACGACGTCGATCGAGATCCTCCAGGGCCTGCGGGGCCGGGACGCCGGGACCGTCGAGGTGCTCGGCCTCGACCCGGCCCGCGACCGCGCCCGCCTGCGCCCGCTCGTCGGCGCGCAGCTCCAGACCTCGGCGCTGCCCGACCGGCTGCGCGTCGGCGAGGCGCTCAAGCTCTTCGCCCGCCTCGCCGGCGACGTCGTCGACGCGCGCGAGCTGGCGCGCTCGTGGCGCCTGGAGCCGCTGCTGCGCAAGCCCTTCGGCACGCTCTCCGGCGGCCAGCGCCAGCGGCTGTTCCTCGCCCTCGCGCTCGTCAACCGCCCGCGGCTCGTGTTCCTCGACGAGCTCACACAGGGGCTCGACCCGGCCGCCCGGCGCGAGACCTGGCAGCTCATCGAGCGCGCCCGCGACGACGGCACGACCGTCGTGCTCGTGACCCACGACATGGACGAGGCCGAGCGCCTGTGCGACCGCGTCGCCGTCCTGCACGAGGGCCGCGTGCTGACCTCCGGCCGCCCCGCCGAGCTGGTGAGCGCCACGGGCACGGTGGCGGTGCGCTTCAGCTCGCCGAGCGCGGCCGTGCTCGAGAGCCTGCGCGGTGTCGCCGGGGTCGGCGAGATCGGCTGGGACGGCGCCGTCGCCGACGTCACCGCCGAGGCCGGCGCGGTCGTCCACGTGGCCGCCGAGCTGGCGCGCCGCGAGGTCGCCGCGAGCGACTTCACCGTGATCCGCCCGTCCCTCGAGGACACCGTCGTGTCGATGCTGAACGGAGGCACCCGATGACCCGTCTCGCCACCCTCGCCGCCGCCGAGGCGCGGCTGCTCGTCCGCGACTGGACCGTGCTCGTCTTCGCGTTCGTCTTTCCGCCGTTCGTGATGCTGATCCTGGCCGGGGTGTTCGGCAACCAGCCGGACGAGGGCTACGGCATGCAGCGGCCCGACGACTACTACGTGACCGCGTCGATCGGCGTGCCGATCGTCGCCCTGGCGCTCGTCGGGCTGCCCGTCGCGCTGGCCTCCTACCGCGAGCGCGGCGTGCTGCAGCGCTTCGAGGCGTTCGGGATCTCGACGGCCAAGGTCGTCGCCGCCCAGGCGCTCGTGACGTGCGGCCTGGTCTTCGCGGGCGCCGCCGTCGTGCTCGCCGTCGCCGCGCCGACGTACGGGATCCCGGAGATCGTCAACCCGGCCCAGACGCTGCTCGGGCTCGTCGTGGGGACGCTGACGCTCGTGCTCCTCGGCGTGGCGGTCGGGCTCGCCGCGCCGACGGCGCGCGCCGCGCAGGCGATCGGCCTGCTCGCGTTCTTCCCGCTCTACCTGCTGGGCGGCGGCGGCCCGCCGAAGGGCGTCATGACCGGCCCGATGCAGTCGATCGCCGACGCGCTGCCCTCCGCGATCCCGGCGATCAGCGATCCGTGGCTCGGCGTGTCGGAGTTCAGCTCGCAGCTCGCCGTGCTCGCGGTGTGGGGCGCGGCGGCGCTGGCGCTCTGCGTCGTTCTCGCGCGGCGGACCGCGGCGTGAAGGTCACAGCGCGGCGTCGAGCTCCTGCAGCAGGGAGCGCAGCCGCCGCAGCTTGGCCTCGCCGAGGCGCGCCGTGATGCGCGCCTCGACGTCCGTCACCACCTCGCGCGCGATCGCGAAGACCTCGCGGCCGCGCGCGGTGGCGCGCACGAGGCTGGCGCGGCCATCGCTCGGGTCGGGCACGCGGTCGACGTAGCCGTGGGCCTCGAGGTGGGCGACGAGCTGGGCCATCGCCTGCTTGCTCACCCCGGCGCGCTCGGCGAGCGCGCTGACGCGCGTGCCCGCGTCGTCGAGGTACTGGAAGACGTTGCCGTGTGCGGACCGGACCTCGGGGTGGCCGCGCTCGGCGAGCCGGCGGATGAGCTCGTCGTCCATCGCGCGGAACGGCTCGCGGAGGAGGATGGCGAGGTTCTCCGGGTGTTGGCGGGCCGTCGTGTCGGGCAGCCGCCGCGTTGACTTGGACAAGCTACTTGCCTATTCTCACGGACATGGAGAAAGACAAGGTACTTGTCGGTAAGGACGAGCTCACGTTCCGCGCGCGCAGCGACGAGACGGATGGTGCGCTGCTCGCGGTCGACGTGCGGCTGCCGCCGGGAGGCGGCCCGCCGATGCTGCACCGTCACGCCGCGACCGAGATCTACCGCGTCGAGCGCGGCGAGCTCGTGGTGCTCGTCGAGGACGCCGGCGGCGCGCTGCGCCGCGTGGTGGCGACCGCCGGAGACGTGGTGGGCATCCCCGGCGGGCGGGCGCACACGGTCCGCAACGAGTCGGGCGCCGGCGTCGTCGCCTACGTCGTCTTCGCGCCGGGCGCGGAGATGGAGCGCTTCGTGCGCGCCGCGGGCGCGCTCGCGGCGCCGTCGTCCGCCGACGTGCTCGCCCTCGCCGAGCGCCACGGCATCGAGATGGCCGGGCCGGTCCCGGCCTGATCCCACCGGTCGGAGGGGTTACGGTGGGGCCCCATGAGCGGACGCGAGCGCTGGGCGTGGGTCCGCGACCGGCACCTCGCCGAACGCGAGGTCGCCGATGCCCTGGAGCGCGACGACCCGCTGTGGCCGGGCCAGCTCGCGACGCTCGTCGCGCTGGTGCTCTACGTCGCGCTGCCCGCGGCGCTGACGATCGGACCGGGGTGGCCGCTGCCCGCCGCCGAGGGGGCCCTGCTGGCGGCCCTCGTGATCACCTCGCGCGGGGGGCGCGAGGCGCGACGGCGACGGGGGGTCGCGATCGCCCTGGTGCTCGTCGCCCTCCTCGCCAACCTCGTCGCGCTGGCGCTCCTGTCGCGCTACCTGCTCGAGGGCGGGCGTGCCGAGGGCGCCGACCTCATCGACGGCGGCGTGATCATCTGGGTGACGAACCTGCTGCTGTTCGCGGTCCTCTACTGGGAGCTCGACCGGGGCGGGCCGCGGCGCCCCGGCGCGGCCTCGGCGCCGATGGCGCCCGACCTGCTCTTCCCGCAGATGACGGACGCGCGCTGGGCGGCGCCGGGCTGGGCGCCGCGCTTCGGCGACTACCTCTACGTGTCGCTGACCAACCAGACGGCGTTCAGCCCGACCGACACGATGCCACTGCTGGCGCGCGTGAAGCTCCTCATGGGCGTGCAGGGTGTCGCGAGCCTCGTCACGACCGGCGTGATCGTCGCCCGTGCGGTCAATCTGCTCGGCTGACGAGGCCGTGGCGCCCGTCCGCCGAGCGATGCGTCAGATTGGTGAGCGACCGGGCGACCTTTCGGGTGACGACGCTCCTCCACGCCCGACCCGACCGACCGCCAGATGCTCCACATCCACCGTTCCGACCGCGCCGACGGCCTCGTCGAGGCCCTGCGCGACCTGCTCGCCCAGGCGCCCGCCGACCCGTTCGCGCCCGAGGTCGTGTCCGTGCCGACGCGCGGTGTCGAGCGCTGGATCACCCAGCGCCTCGCGGCCGGCCTGGGCGCGTCGGCCGACCGCGCCGACGGCGTCTGCGCGAACGTGCGCTTCCCGTTCCCGTTCCGCCTCGTGGGCGACGCGGTGGCCACGGCGGCCGGCGTCGATCCCGAGACGGATCCGTGGCGGCCCGAGCGCGCCGTCTGGCCGCTGCTCGACGTCGTCGACGAGTGCCTGGAGGAACCCTGGCTGGCCCTGCTCGCCGAGCATCTCGGCGGCGACCCCGGCGCCGCCGATCCGCTGCGGCGATCGCGGCGGTTCGCCACCGTCCGTCACCTCGCCGACCTGTTCGACGGCTACGCGCTGCACCGCCCCGACGCGGTCCGGCGCTGGGCCGCGGACGGCGCCGGCGAGGACGACTGGCAGGCGCGCCTGTGGCTCGCGCTTCGCGAGCGCATCGGCCGACCCGGGCCGGCCGAGCGCCTCGAGCACGCCTGCGCGCGGCTGCGCGCCGAGCCCGGCGTCGTCGACCTCCCCGAGCGCATCTCGATCTTCGGGCTGACGCGGCTGCCCGCCGCCTCGCGCGACGTCCTCGCCGCGCTCGGCGCGCGCCGCGACGTGCACCTCTTCCTGCTGCACCCCTCGCCCGCGCTGTGGGATGCGGTGGCCGAGGCGACGGCAGGCTCGCCGACCGTCCTCGCGCGCGACGCCGACCCGACCACCACGCTGCCCGCCAACCGCCTGCTCGCCTCCTGGGGGCATGACGTCCGCGAGATGCAGCTCGTGCTCGCCGCCGGCGCAGACGAGCACGCCGACCACCACCATCCCGTCGATCACGCCGGCGCGTCGCTGCTCGGCCGCATCCAGGCCGACGTGCGCGCCGACCGCGCCGCCCCCGCGCTGCCGCTCCCGGGCGCCGCCGACGAGCGGGCGCTTCTCGACCCCGCGGACCGCAGCCTCGAGATCCACGCCTGTCACGGCCGCGCGCGGCAGGTCGAGGTCCTGCGCGACGCCGTCCTGCACCTGCTCGCCGAGGACCCGACGCTCGAGCCGCGCGACGTGATCGTCATGTGCCCGGACATCGAGACCTTCGCGCCGCTCGTCCACGCGACGTTCGGCGCCGCCGCGCCCACCGACGACGAGGACGAGGATTCCCCGGACGCGGCGGCCGGGCGCCCGCCCGATCTGCGCGTGCGCCTCGCCGACCGCTCGCTGCGCCAGACCAACCCGGTGCTCGGCGTCGTGGCAGAGCTGCTCGACCTCGCGCACGCGCGCGTCACCGCCTCGCAGGTCCTCGACCTCGCCGGCCGCGACCCGGTGCGCCGCCGCTTCCGCCTCGACGACGACGACCTCGTGCGCCTCGAGGAGTGGGTCACCGCGAGCGGGGTCCGCTGGGGGCTCGACGCCGATCATCGCGAGCCGTTCGGGCTCGAGGACCTGCGCCAGGGCACCTGGGACCAGGGGGTGGCGCGCGTCCTCGTCGGCGTGACCATGACCGAGGACGACCGTCGTCTCGTCGGCGACGTCCTGCCCCTCGACGACGTCGAGAGCGGCGCGATCGACCTCGCCGGCCGCTTCGCCGAGCTCGTCGACCGGCTGGCCGCTGCGCTCGGCGAGCTCGGCGCTCCGAAGGGCGTCGGCGCGTGGGCGGCGGCGATCGCCGAGGCCGCCGACCTGCTGACCGCGACGGCGGGGCGCGACGCGTGGCAGCGCGCCGAGCTCGGGCGGATCCTCGACGACATCGTCAGCGAGGCGGGAGAGGGCGGCGCGACGCTCGCGCTCGCCGAGGTCCGCGCGCTGCTCGCCGAGCGCCTCGGCGGCCGACCGACGCGGGCCAACTTCCGCACCGGCCACCTGACCGTCTGCACGCTGGTGCCGATGCGCTCGGTCCCGCATCGCGTCGTCTGCCTGCTCGGGCTCGACGACGCGATCTTCCCGCGCCGGGCACCGCGCGACGGCGACGACCGGCTGCTCGACGAGCCGCGCGTCGGCGAGCGCGACCCGCGCGCCGAGGACCGCCAGCTGCTGCTCGACGCGCTCATGGCCGCACAGGAGCGGCTCGTCATCACGTACACCGGCAACGACGAGCGCACGAACGCCGCGCGACCGCCCGCCGTCCCCGTCGGCGAGCTGCTCGACGTCGTCGACCGCACGGTGCGCACCGCCGGCGGCGCGCCCGCGCGCGAGCGCGTCCTCGTGCGCCACCCGCTGCAGCCCTTCGACCCGCGCAACTTCACGGCGGGCGAGCTCACCGGCGAGCGGCCGTGGAGCTTCGACCGCGTGACGCTCGCGGGCGCCCGTGCGCTGACCGGCGAGCGCGGCGAGCTCGCGCCGTTCCTGGCCGCGCCGCTGGCGCGGTGCGCGTCGCCGGTCGTCGAGCTCGAGGACCTGGTCCGCTTCGTCCAGCACCCGGTCCGCGCGTTCCTGCGCGGGCGGCTCGGGCTGAGCCTCGGCGACTTCACCACGGACGTCGACGACGCGCTTCCTGTCGACCTCGACGGCCTCGAGCAGTGGGACGTCGGCCAGCGGCTGCTCGACGCGCGGCTGGCCGGCTGCGACACGCGCTCGGCCTACCTGGCCGAGATCGCTCGCGGCCACCTGCCGCCGGGCAAGCTCGGAGTGCCCGTCATCAAGAAGCTGCTGCCGACGGTCGAGGACATCGTCGCCGCGGCCGGGGAGGCGAATGCGCCCGGCCCGGCCGAGTCGGTCGACGTGCGCGTGACGCTCGACGACGGGCGCACCCTGAGCGGCACTGTCGCCGGGGTGCGGGGCGACGCGCTCGTCGCGACGACCTTCTCGCGTGTCGGCGCCAAGCATCGGCTCGCCGCCTGGGTCCGGCTGCTCGCACTGACCGCATCGGCGCCCGGCGTCTCGTGGCGCGCGGTCACAACCGGCCGGCGGCGTGACTCCGGCGAGGGCATCACCGTCGCGACGATCCCCGCGCCGGCGTGGGACGAGGCCTCGCGCGCGGCCTTCGCGCGCGCCCGGCTGGCGACGCTCGTCGACCTCCACGACCGCGCGATGTGCGAGCCGCTGCCGATCGCCTGCAAGACGACCGCGGCCTACGTGAACGCGCTGCGACACGGCGGCGACCCGCTACGTGCCGCGGCGAACGCGTGGGACGGCGGCTGGAACTGGTCGGGCGAGGGCGGCGAGCCCGAGCACGCGCTCGTCCACGGCCGCGACCTGCCCTTCGATCTGCTCTACGAGCAGGATCCACGCGACGACGAGCGCGGGCCCGGCTGGGAGCCCTCCGAGACGACGCGCTTCGGCCGCTACGCGCTGCGCCTGTGGGGCGACCTGCTCGACCTCGAGGAGGTCAGCGACCGGTGAGCTCCGCCGTCGAGCCCGCCGCCTTCGACGTCTGCGGGCCGCTGCCCGAGGGCGTGACCGTGCTCGAGGCGAGCGCCGGCACGGGCAAGACGTACACGATCGCCGGCCTCGCCGCGCGCTACGTCGCCGCCGGCATCCCGCTGCGCGCGGTGCTCGTCGTGACCTTCACGCGGATGGCCACGGCCGAGTTGCGCGACCGCGTACGCGAGCGGCTCGTGGCCGCCGAGCAGGGCCTCGACCGCGCGCTCGCGGGCGCGCCGCCCGACGGTGGCGACCGCGTCCTCGCCCTGCTCGCCGACGCGCCGCGCGAGGAGGTCGAGGTGCGCCGGCGCCGGCTGGCCGAGGCCGTCGCCGACTTCGACTCGGCGACGATCGTCACGACGCACGGCTTCTGCCAGGAGATCCTCGGCGGGCTGGGCATCGCCGGCGACCTCGAGCCCGGGATCACGTTCGCCGAGGATCTACGCGACCTCGTCGAGGAGGTCGTCGACGACCTCTACGTCAAGGCGTTCCACACCCGCGACGAGGTCCTCTTCGACCGCGCCCAGGCGCTGTCGATCGCGCTGGCCGCCGACGGCAACCCGGGCGCGGCGATCGAGCCGGCCGACCCGGGCGCCGACCTGCGCCCGCGCGCGCGCCGGCGGCTGGCCCTGCGCGTCCGGGCCGAGCTCGACGTGCGCAAGCGCCGCCTCGGCGTCATGACCTACGACGACCTGCTCACGCGCCTGGACGGCGCGCTGCACGGGACAGGCGGCGACGCGATCGCCGAGCGCCTGCGCGAGCGCTACCGCGTCGTGCTCGTCGACGAGTTCCAGGACACCGACCCGATCCAGTGGCGCATCGTGCGCCGCGCGTTCGGCGACGGCGCCACGACGCTCGTGCTCATCGGCGACCCCAAACAGGCGATCTACGCCTTCCGCGGCGCCGACGTGTACGCCTACCTCGACGCGGCCCGCGCCGCCGCCACGAAGGAGACGCTCGACGTCAACTGGCGCAGCGACCAGGGCCTGCTCGACGCCTACGACGCGCTGCTCGGCGACACGCAGCTCGGCCACGAGGGCATCGTCGCGCGGCGCGTGCGCGCGGCGGACGGCAACGTCACGCCGCGCCTCACCGGCGCGCACGTGGCGGCGCCGCTGCGCGTGCGGATCGTCGACCGCAGCGAGCCGGCGATCGGGACCACGGCGAACGGGTTCGCGTCGGTCGCAACCGTGCGCGCGCACATCGCCGAGGACCTGGCGAGCGATGTCGTCGCGCTGCTCGACAGCGGCGCCCGGATCGAGGAGCGCAGCGACGACGGCACGCCGTGCGGCGAGCGGATCGCGCGGCCCGGCGACGTCGCCGTGCTCGTCCGCCGCAACCTCGACGCCGAGCATGTCCGCGAGGCGCTGGCGCGCGCCGGCGTGCCCGCCGTCCTCACCGGCGCGGGCAGCGTCTTCGACACGCAGGCCGCCGACGAGTGGCTGCGCCTGCTCGAGGCGCTCGAGCGGCCGACCTCGCCGGCGCGGGCGCGCGGGGTCGCGCTCACCGCCTTCCTGGGCTGGAGCGCCGAGGAGGTCGCGCTCGCCTCCGACGACCGCTGGGAGGAGCTCCACGGGCGGCTGCACCGCTGGTCGCACGTGCTGCGCGGGCGCGGCGTCGCCGCGCTGGCCGAGCGCCTGATGCTCTCCGAGCGCGTGCCCGAGCGCGTCCTGTCCGTCGCCGACGGCGAGCGGCGCCTGACCGACCTGCGCCACGTCGGCGAGCTGCTGCACGGCGCGGCGATGGAGGAGCAGTTCGGGCTCACCGCGCTGACGACGTGGCTCCGCCACCGGATCGCCGACGCCGCCGACGAGACGGGCAACGAGGAGCGCAGCCGCCGGCTCGAGTCCGACGACGCGGCCGTCCAGGTGCTGACGGTGCACCGCAGCAAGGGGCTCGAGTTCCCGATCGTCTACCTGCCCTACCTGTGGCACCCGTCTCCCGTCACGCGGGCGGGCGAGCCGGTGACCTTCCACGACGCGTCCGAAGGCGACGAGCGCAAGGTCGACGTCGGGCTCGAGGGCCCCGAGTACCGCCGTCACCGCAACCGCTCGATCGCCGAGCAGCGCGGGGAGGACCTGCGCCTGATGTACGTCGCGCTCACGCGCGCCCGCCACCAGGCGGTCGTGTGGTGGGCGGGCACGAAGGACTCGCGCTTCTCGCCGCTCGGGCGGCTCGTCTTCTTCCGCGGCGAGGACGGGTCCGTCGCCGACGCCGGCGGCCACACGCCGAGCGACGCGGCGGCGACGACGCGCTTCACCGAGCTCGCCGAGCGCGCGCCCGGCCAGATCTCCGTCGAGCGCTCGGCCTACGGCGCGCCCGCCCACTGGTCGCGGCCCCTGACGGCGCCGCGGGATCTCGACGCAGCGGTCTTCGACCGCCCGCTCGATCGCTTCTGGCGGCGCACCTCCTACTCCGACATCACCGCCGGCGCCCACGAGGCGCGCGTGGGCAGCGAGCCCGAGCAGGGCGCGGTCTTCGACGAGCCGGCCGAGCCCGTGCCCGCGCCGACGGCGGCCGCCGCGGCGGACCCGGGCGGTGCGCTCGCCGCGCCCTCGCCACTGGCGGCCATGCCCGGCGGCGCGCGCGTCGGCACGTTCGTCCACGACGTCCTCGAGGCGACCGACTTCGCCGCGCCCGGCCTGGGCGCCGAGCTCACCGGCCACGTCCGGCGCGCGCAGGCGCGGCGCTCGGTCGACGTGGGCGACCAGGCCGCCGTCGTGGCTGGGCTTGGCGCCGCGATCGAGACGCCGCTCGGGCCGCTGCTCGGCGACCTGCGCCTGCGCGACGTCGCCCGCGCCGACCGCCTGGACGAGCTGACCTTCGAGCTGCCCCTGGCCGGCGGCGACGCCGCCGCGGGCGAGATCACGCCCGCCGCGATCGGCGCCGTCGTCCGCCGCCACGCGCCGCCCGACGACCCGCTGGCCGGCTACGCCGACCGGCTCGCCGACCCGGCCCTGCGCCATGCCGTGCGCGGCTACCTGACCGGCAGCATCGACCTCGTCGTGCGCGTCCCCGGCGCCGAGCCGCGCTTCGCGGTCGTGGACTACAAGTCCAACTGGCTCGCGCCGGCGGGCGAGGACCTGACGCTGTGGCACCACCGGCCCGCCGCGCTGCTGGCCGAGATGGGGCGCATGCACTACGTGCTGCAGGGTCTGCTCTACACGGTCGCGCTGCACCGCTACCTGCGCTGGCGGCTGCCCGGCTACGACCCCGACCGCCACCTCGCCGGCGTCCTCTACCTCTTCCTGCGCGGCATGGCCGGGGCGGCGACGCCGCTCGTCGACGGGACGCCATGCGGCGTCTTCGCCTGGCGCCCGCCGGGCGCGCTGGTGGCCGCGCTCAGCGACCTGCTCGACCGGGGGACGACCGCGTGAGCGCGCAGCCGGTCGAGGCCGATCCGCGCGACGTGCGCCACGCGCTGCGCGCGCCGGGCCTGCTGCGCGAGTTCAACGCCGCCGGTGTGCTCGGTCCCGCCGACGTCCATGTCGCGCTGCGCCTCGGCGCGATCGCGGGCACCGCCGACGAGGACCTGCTGCTCGCCGCGGCGCTCGCCGTCCGCGGCCCGCGCCTCGGACACGTCTGCGTCGACCTCGAGACGATCCGCGGCTCGGCCGCCGTCGACGCCGACGAGACCGTCGACCTCTCGGCGCTGCCGTGGCCCGATCCCGGGCCGTGGCTGGAGCGCGTCGCGGCCTGGGACCTGACGGCGCACGGCGACGAGGAGGACGACGGCGCCGCCCGCCCGCTGCGGCTCGTGGGGCGGACGCTCTACCTCGACCGCTACTGGCGCGAGGAGCGCCAGGTCGCCGACGACCTCGCTGCCTTCGCGGCGCCCGCCGACGGCGTCGACGAGGCGCTGCTGGCCACCGGCCTGGCGCGGCTGTTCCCCGGTGAGACCGGCTCGCGCCAGTGCCTGGCGGCGGCCGCCGCGGTGCTGCGCCGCTTCGCGGTCGTCGCGGGCGGTCCGGGCACGGGCAAGACGACGACGGTCGCGCGGATCGTCGCGCTGCTGCGCGAGCAGGCCGGCGTCGGGCCGGCGCCGCTCGTCGCCCTCGCCGCGCCGACCGGCAAGGCGGCCGCGCGCCTGCAGCAGGCGGTGCGCGAGGCGGCGGGCGACCTGCCCGCCTCGGATGCGGCGCGCGAGATGCTGCGCACGCTCGAGGCATCGACGCTGCACCGCCTGCTCGGCTGGCGGCCGGGCAGCCACAGCCGCTTCCGCCACCACCGCGCCAACCGCCTGCCGCACGACGTGGTGATCGTCGACGAGACCTCGATGGTCTCGCTGTCGCTGATGGCGCGCCTGGCCGAGGCCGTGCGGCCGACGGCGCGGCTGATCCTCGTCGGCGACCCGGGCCAGCTCGCCTCGATCGAGGCGGGCGTCGTGCTCGGAGACATCGTCGGCCCGACCACCGCCGGCCTGCGCATCGCGCCGGCGACGCGGGCGCGGCTCGAGGCCGCGGTGGGGGAGCCCGTGGCCGCCGAGACGCCGCCCGCCGGCGCCGGCGTGGCCGACGGGATCGTCGTGCTCGATCGCGTCCACCGCTACGGCGGCGCGATCGCGCGGGTGGCCGAGGCGATCCGCGGCGGCGACGCCGACGCGGTCCTCGCCGCCTTCGACGCCGCCGGCGACGACGTGCGCTGGATCGACGCCGACGCCGGCGATCCCGACGCGACGGCGGCCGTGCGCGTCGTGCGCGACGAGCTCGTCGCCGCCGCCGGCGAGGTCATCGCCGCCGCGCACGCCGGCGACGCGGCGACGGCGCTCGAGGAGCTCGGCGCCTTCCGCCTGCTGTGCGCGCACCGCCGCGGGCCGCACGGCGTGGCGTGGTGGACCGAGCGCATCGAGGGCTGGCTGGCCGAGGACGTCGAGCGCTTCGCCGCCGACGCCGGCTGGTACCCAGGGCGTCCGCTGCTCGTCACGGAGAACGACTACTCGGCTGCGCCTCTACAACGGCGACACCGGCGTCGTGGTGGCCGCCGGCGACGGCCAGGTCGCGGCGGCCTTCGACCGCGGCGGCGAGGTCGTCACGCTGCGCCCCGGGCGCCTGGAGGCGGTCGAGACCGTCTACGCGATGACCGTCCACAAGAGCCAGGGCTCGCAGTTCGGCACCGCTGCGGTGCTGCTGCCGCCGGCGAGCTCGCCGATCCTGACGCGCGAGCTGCTCTACACCGCGGTCACGCGGGCGCGCGAGCGGCTCGTCGTCGTCGGGCCCGAGGCGTCGCTGCGCGCCGCGGTCGACCGCCCGATCGCGCGCGCCTCGGGGCTGCGCCGCCGCCTCTGGGGCGAGGGCCTCACGGCAGGCGCAGGAAATGGATCGCCCGTGTGACCGGGCGGAAGCCGAGCCGCTGGTAGAGCTCCTTGGGACGGTCGTCGTCGTCGGCCGAGATCCACACGTCGTCCGCGTCGCCGGCCGCGGCGATGGCCGCGAGCGTCATCGCCGTTCCGCGCCCGCCGCCGCGGTGCTCGGGATGGACGTAGACCGACGTGACCTCGACGCCGTCGCCCTCGCGCTCGAGCTGGGCGTAGGCGATCGGCGAGTCGCCGTCGTGCACGGCGAGCACCTGCACGCCGCGGCGCATCGCGACCTCGCGCGCCTGGCCCTGGAAGTCGCTCGGGTCCACGCCCGGGAAGTCCTCGTGGTGCCAGCGAACACGCAGGTCGTAGACCGCGTCGTAGGGCACCTCCGCGACGGCGATGCCGGGCGGCGGCGGGGGCGTCGAGCCCAGCCGCAGCCACAGCAGCCGCAGGACCATCCAGCCGCGCGCCTCGAACTCCTGCTCGTAGGGCGCGGCGTCGGCGGCGCGGTCGAAGTCGATGCGCCGGTGGGCGACGGGCGCCAGCGCGCCGTCGGCGAAGGAGATGAGCTCGTCGACGCTCATCGCCGGCGGGTCCTCGACGCGCACGGCGTTGAAGTCGAAGTAGTTCGGGGAATCGCGTCGCCCGGACCACGGTCCCGTGCTCCCACGGCTGCACCACGTCGCAGACCGCGGCCTGCAGGCCGTGGCGCCAGGCCAGCACGCGGGCCTCGATGTCGTCCTCCGGGGCGCCGTTCACGCCGCCACCGTACGCGACCCCGCCCGCGCGCGGCCGTCGCCGGGCGCGCGCGCCTGCAAGGCTCCGGCGTGTGGAGGCTTTCTCGATCGAGAACGGCGAGGGCAGCCCCGTCGTCGGGGTGCTCGCCAACCCCACCGGGGACTGCGGGCCGCAGCTGATGGCGATCGGCGCGTGGGCGTCCGGGCACGGCCTGGAGATGGTCGATCTCGGGACGAGCGCCGAGCCCAACGACGTCATGCCGGCGTGCCGGCTGGTCGTCGCCCTCGGCGGCGACGGCACCATCCTGCGCGCGCTGCAGCTCGCGCTCCCGCACCACGCACCCGTGCTCGGGATCAACTTCGGCCACGTCGGCTTCCTCGCCGACACCGACGGCGACGACCTGCCCGCGGCGCTGCGGCGGATCGACGCCGGCGAGGCCTATGTCGACGAGCGCACCGCGCTCGTCGCCGAGATCGGGACCGGAGGTCCGATGCGCCTCGTCGCCTTCAACGACGTCGTCGTCGGCCGCCGCCCCGGCTTCGGGACGGCGCGGCTGCGCGTCGAGCTCGGCGGCGAGTCGACGCTCGCGCTCAACGGCGACGGGGTGGTCCTCGCCTCGCCGACGGGCTCGACGGCCTATACCGTCGGCGCCGGCGGCCCCGCGGTGGCGCCGACCCTCGACGCGATCGTGCTCACCCCGCTGGCCACGCAGGGCAGCCCGCTGCGCTCGCTCGTGGTCGACGGCAGCGACACCGTGCGCATCGATGCCGATCCGTCCAGCGCGCCGCTCATCGTCGAGATCGACGGGCGCATGCTCCACGAGCTGCCGACGCCGGCCACCCTGGCCGTCCACGCCGCCCCGCGCAAGGCGCGGCTCGTGCGCACGCTGCCGCGCACGTTCCTCGGCGACCTCGCCGAACGCCTCTGACGGACGGGCCCGCGAGGAGTACGGTCGGCGTGGGGACCGCGAAGGTGAGCCACGAAGACGACAGCCGGGCCACCACCGACGAGCGCGAGCGGCTCGCCCGCCTGCGCGACGACGCCGGGCGATCCCGCGAGCGCGCCGCGCAGGACCGCGAGCGCGAGGCCGACGAGCGCGAGCTGGCCGCCCAGCGTCGCGAGTGGTCCGCCGACGCGCGCGAGCGCGACGCCGACGAGCGCGAGCACGAGGCCGACGAGCGCGAGCACGAGGCCGACCAGCGCGAGCGCGCCGTCGACGAGCGCGAGGTGGACGCCGGCGAGCGCGAGCGCCGGCGCGCCCGGGCGGTCGCCGACCAGGCCGAGATCGACCGCGAGACGCGCGACAGCACCCGGCGCGGCGGCTGATCAGCTGCTGACGGCGTCGAGGCGCTGGAGCAGCTCGTGGGCGGCGAGCTCGATCTCCTTGTGGCGCCACTCGGCGGCGCGGTAGTGGCATGCGATGAGCCCCATCCGGTGCACCCGGCGGAAGTCGCCGTAGACGAACGCGTAGCGGGCCTTCGTGCCGTCGGCGGCGCCCTCGGTGAGCCCGAGGTGCCACTCGGCGTACTGCTCCCAGCCGTGGGACTCCAGGAACGCGTTCTCGTCGGGGGCGCGCGGCTGCACGCGGCCCCACTCGCTGACCAGCACGTACTGCCGCGCATCGATCAGCCGCTCCGCCTTCGCGACCGCCGCCTCGTTGACCACGTAGCTCGCCATGGCCGTGCATGGTGACGCACCCGTCGCGGGCGATAGGTTCGCTCATGCGATGGCATCGAGCCTGACCGGCATCCCGCGCGAGCGCGTCGCCGCGCTGCGCGATCGCGAGCTCGACCGCTTCACGCAGCTGCGCCCTCGCGGCATGGCGCTCCTGCGGGCGGCGCGCGGGCGGATGCCCAACGGCGTGCCGATGAGCTGGATGACGACGCTCTACCAGCACCCGCCGATCGTCGTGGCGGAGGGCGCGGGCGGCGCGTTCACCGACGTCGACGGCAACCGTCACCTCGACTTCAACCTCGCCGACATGAGCATGTTCACCGGCTACGGGGGCGAGGCCGTCGAGCGGGCGGTCGCGCAGCGCGTCGCCGCGGGCGCCCAGTTCCTGCTCCCCGGCGAGGACGACGCCGAGGTCGCCGCGCTGCTCGGCGACCGCTTCGGGCCGCCGCAGTGGCAGTTCACGCTGTCGGCGACGCTCGCGAACACCGAGGCGATCCGCGTCGCCCGCGCCGTGACCGGGCGCAGCGCGGTCGTCATGTTCGACGGCAAGTACCACGGCCACGCCGACGAGCTGCTCGGCGAGCTGCACGACGGGCAGGTGCGGCCCGAGGGCCTCGGCGTCCCGGCCGACGCCACGCGCCACGTCCGGCTCGTGCCCTTCAACGACCTCGAGGCGGTCGACCGCGAGCTGGCTCGCGGCGACGTCGCCTGCGTCGTCACCGAGCCGGCGATCACCAACTGCGGCGTCATCCTGCCCGCCGACGGCTTCCACCACGGCCTGCGCCGCGCCGCCACCGCGCAGGGCGCGCTGCTCGTCCTCGACGAGACGCACACGCTCGTCGCCGCGCCCGGCGGGCTGACCGCCACGTGGGGGCTCGAGCCCGACGTGGTCGTCGTGGGCAAGTCCATCGCGAGCGGCATCCCGCTGGGCGCCTACGGGATGACCGCCGAGGTGGCGGCCGTCCTCGAGCACGACGCCGGCGCGTCGCTCGGCGACGGTGTCGCCACCGGCGGGACGCTGTTCGGCAACGCGCTGTCGCTCGCCGCCGCCCGCGCGACGCTGACCGAGGTGCTCACGCCGCCCGCCTACGCGCACGCGGCCGCGCTCGGCGCCCGCCTGGCCGACGGCATCGACGCGATCGCCGCGGGGCGGGGCCTCGACTGGCGGGCGCACCGGCTGTTCAACCGCTCGGGCTACACGCACGGCCCGCGGCTGCCGTCCGACGCGCGCGATGCGCGCGCGTCGTTCGACGCCGACGTCTTCAACGCGCAGCGGCTGTACATGGCCAACCGCGGGGTCTGGGAGGCGATCGACTCGGCCGGCCCCGCGTGCGGGATCCGGGCGAGCGGGGCCGACGTCGACCGCTACCTCGAGGTCCTCGACGCGTTCCTCGGGGACGTCACGGCGACTTAGTCGTCGAGCTGGGACATCAGCCCGGCGCGCCATTCGCGGACGGCCGCGATGACCTGCGCGGGCGTCTCGGCGACGATGAAGCGGCGGCCGGTGGTGAGCGCGATCACGGTGTCGGGATGGGCCTCGACCGTGGCGATGAGGTCGGCGTTGAGGAGGAAGGGCTCCTCCTGGTGGCCGAGACGGTGCAGATGGATCATGGCGAGCTCCTGGCTGATGCCGTGGACGTGGTCCGGGGCGGCGGACACGCCGCCGCCCCGGAGCCGTGCCGTCACTAGCGCTTGAGGTTGACCAGGTCCTGGAGCAGCTCGTCCGACGTCGAGATGACGCGGGAGTTGGCCTGGAAGCCGCGCTGGGCGGTGATCATGCTCGTGAACTCGGAGGCGAGGTCCACGTTGGACATCTCGACGTGGCCCGAGGCCGTGCGGCCGTAGTCGCCGCCGGGGACGCCGACGGTCTCCGTGCCCGAGCTCTGCGAGGCGCTCCAGCGGTTGCTGGAGGCGCGCTCGAGGCCGGCCTCGTTGGCGAACTTGGCCAGCGACAGGTAGCCGGCCGTCGTGCGGGTGCCGGTCGCGTCGTCGTAGGACACCGAGCCGTCCGGGCCGATCGAGACGTTCGTCGAGCCCTGCGGGACGTTGAGGTACGAGTCGGCGCCCGAGCCGTCGGCGTTCGCGCGGCCCATCACGTAGTAGCCGTCCTGCGTGACGAGGTAGCCGTCCTGGTTGCGCGTGAAGTTGCCCGCGCGGGTGTACTGGACGTTGGTGGCGGCCGCCGGCGGGTTGCCGTTGGCGACGCGGAACCAGCCCTCGCCCTGGATGGCGACGTCGAGCACGTTGCCCGTCGTCTGCAGGGCGCCCGAGCCCATCTGGTTGTCGATCGAGTTCAGCTGGACGCCGAGGCCGACCTGGGCCGCGTTCGAGCCGCCCTGCGAGGCGTTCGGGGCGCTGCCGCCCTTCTGCAGCTGGGCGAGCGAGTCCTTGAACGTGGTGCGCTGCGACTTGTAGGCCAGCGTGTTGACGTTGGCGATGTCGTTGGAGACGACGTCGAGCATCGTCTGGTGGACCTTCAGGCCGCTGATCGCGGCGAACATGCTCCGCATCATGGGAACATCACTTCCTTTCCTGCGGCCTCCTCGTCGGAGGTCCGGCCGCTGTGTCTCGTGCCGTCTCGCCTAGGCGATGACGGCGCTGTCGATGTTGGTGAAGACCTGTTCCTTCATGTGCTCGCGGTCGACCGCCGTGATCACGGTGCGGTTGGGCACCGAGACCACGAAGGCGGTCGAGTCGACGAACACGACCGACGACCGCGAGCCCTTGCCGGCGGCACGCTCGATGCCGTCGGTCAGGCGCCCGAGCGTCTCGGGACCGAGATCGATCCCGCGTCGCTCCACACGCTGGGCCGCGTGCGAGGAGAACTTGAGTCCGGACGCCTGCGTGCGCAGGACGTCGGCGAACGACGCTCCATTGACCGCGGGTGCGGGCGCAGCCGGCCCCGTCGCCGGCGCGAGGCCGGGCGGCAGGAGCGCGGGGTTGTGCTCGACCGCGGTCATCACCGGACCTCGCTGACCACCGAGGGGTCGATCCCGCTCGTGCCGCCGACGGTCAGCTTCGGCGTCCCGCCGCTGACCGCGACGCTGTCGACCTTGCCGGTGACGCCGTTGCCCGCGGCGTCGAGGTAGGTGACGGTGCGGCCCATGAGGCCGAGCGACTGCGTGACGTTGGCGTTCTGCTGGAGCTTCTCGGTCGACTCGGCCAGGTTGGTGATCTGCTCGAGCATCGTGAACTGCGTCATCTGAGCCATGAAGTCCTGGCTCGACGGGTTCATCGGGTCCTGGTTCTGCATCTGGCCGACGAGCAGCTTCAGGAAGTCGTCCTTGCCGAGCTGGCCGGGGACCTTCGACGTCGTGCCGGTCACGCCATTCGTCGGGGTGGTGGCGTTCGTGGAGGTGGTGGGCTGGACAGCCATGGTCGGTGCTCCGTTCTGTCAGGCGAGGACGTCGACGAGCGTGCCGTTGGCCAGCTCGATGGTGGGCTGGGTGATGGGCGCGTCGATCTCGATCGCGTCGGCGACACCGTCGTGGCCGCGACCGCCGCGGCCCTCACGGTCGCCCTCGCCGGCGGCGCCGGCTCCGGCGCCGTCAGCGCTGGGGTCGTCGGAGCTCGAGACCTCGAGGCTCACGAGGTTGAGGCCCTGCTGCTCGAGCGAGCGGCGCAGGTCGCCGGCCGCCTGCTGCATGAGCTGCGCGGCCTCGGGGCCCTCGGCCACGACACGGGCGCTCAGGCCCTCGGCCGTCTGGCGCAGGTGGATCTCCACGCCGCCGAGCTCCTCGGGGCGCAGGGCGATCCGCGCCCGGGTGACACCGCGCTCGTTGGCGGCGTGCATGGTCAGGCGGACGGTCTCGACGGCGTGGTGCAGGGGCACTGGCGTCGCGGGCGGGGCGACGGGGGCGGGCACGGCCGGGGCGCTCGCCGGGGCCGGCGCCTGCGCGGCGCCGCTCACCGGAGCGGTCGGGGCCGGCGGGGCAGCGGCCTGGGCCGGGGCGGCGGCGGTCCGCGGGGCCTCCGTGCCGGGCTGCTGCGAGCCGCGCTGGGCGCCTTCGCGGGCGTCGGCATCGGGGTGACCGCCGGTCTGCGCGCCGGTGGCGCCGTCGGTCGACGGCCCCGCGGGCGCGGAATCGGCCGCCGGCGGCGCGGCCGGCGCGGGGGGACCGCCGGCCGGCGCCGCGTTGGCGGCGGGGAGCTCGAGGTCGGCCGGCGCGGCGGCGGGCTGCGCGGCGGCCAGGTCGGCCGGGACCGTCAGCGGCGCCGCGGGGGCGGCGCCGGCGGGCACCGGCGAGGCGAGGATCGAGCCGAGCTGCGCGCCGCTCAGCGCCGCCGGGATGGCGGGCACGGCCGGGGCGGTGGCGGGCACGGGGAGCGTGGGCAGGGCGGGCGCCGCGTCGCCGGACGGCACGGTGGGCGACTGGACGACGAGCACGCCGAGCGCGGCCGGAGGCAGCGGCGCCGGGGTGACGGGGACGGTCACGGCCGCAGCGGCGGTGGCGGCGTCGTCGCCGTCGGCGTCGGTCGTCGTCGCGGGCGCGCAGGGCGCCTCGTCCGAAGCGCCGGTCGAGCGCTTCTCGTTGTGGCCTTCCGCAACGGCGGTCCGGGCCTGGTGGTCATCGAGGAGCGCCGCGAACGGGGCGGCGGCTTCCTCCGGGGCGCCCCGGCCCGGCGGCGGCGGAGCCGCGGCCGAGGGGGCGAGCGAGGTGAGTGGTCGCATGGCGCCTTCGGGTCAGGTGGTCGAGTAGGGCAAGGAGGTGGCGGGGCCGGAGGCGGCCGGCGCGGGCGCGGGCGTGGTCGTGGCGGTGAGCGGCGCGACGGCCGAGAGCGCGGCGGGCCCGGCGGTCGCGGCCGCGGCGGTCGAGCCCGCGGCGCGGTACTCATCGGCGTAGGCCATGACCTTCTTGACGTAGTTCTGCGTCTCGGCGTAGGGCGGGATGCCGCCGTAGCGCTGGACGGCGCCGGGGCCGGCGTTGTAGGCGGCGAGGGCCTTGGCCGGGTCGTTGCCGAAGCGCTTGAGCTGCTGGGCGAGGTAGCGGGCGCCGCCCTCGATCGCCTGGGCGGGCACCGACGCGTCGACGCCCAGGGCCGCGGCGGTGCCGGGCATGAGCTGCGTCAGGCCGCGCGCGCCGGCGGGGCTCGTGGCGTTCGCGTTGAAGTTCGACTCCTGGCGGATGAGCGCCTTGAGCAGCGCGGGGTCGACGCCGTTGCGCTGCGCGGCGGCCTCGATCTCGGCGGCGTAGGGGACGGCGCCACCGGCGCCCGTCGCGCCCGTGGCCGTGCCGGTGGCCGTCGTCGTGGCGGCCGGCGTGGCCGTCGTGCCGGCCGCGGCGAGGCGGGCGGCGAAGTCGGTGGAGGTGCTCCCGGCCTGCGTCGTCGTCGAGGGCGTCGCGACGGGCGACGAGATCCCCAGCATGCGGTGGATCTCGGCCACGCGCGCGGCGATGTCGGTGATGCTCACGCCGCGTGCCTCCGGCGGTGGGAGGCCAGGGCGAGCTCGTCGATCTCGACGGCCTCGCGGCGGGCGCTCTCCAGCGCGTGGTCGGCGCGGCGACGCTCGGCCAGGCGCTCGAGCGCGTGACGGTCGCGCGCGGCGTTCACGAGCGCGGTGTGCCGGGCGTCGACCTCGGTCTCGCGGCGGTCCAGCTCAAGCGCGGCGGCCTCGCGGGCGCGCTCCAGACGATCGAGCCAGGCCTGGGTGGCCAGCATGTCGGCGCCGCTGATGACGGCGGCCTCGGCCGGCCGGGCCGCCTCGCGGCGCGCCCGGTCCCGCAGCTCGGCGGCGGACTGCAGCATCGCGACGCCCTCCGTGCGGTGGGCGAGGCTGTTGGCGTACTCCTCCTTGGCCAGGTCCTCGGCGCGTTCGCGCAGGGCCCGGACACGCTCAAGGCGGAACGTGAACGACGGGGAACTCACGGCGAGGGTGATCGACGCCTGCCGCCCGCTCAGGAGGCGTCTGGACGAGTGTTCGATGCGGAGCGCCTCGCGCGCGCGTTCACCCCTCTCGGCGAACGCGAGGCTCAAGCCGTCGGCCGGCCCGACCGATGAGGACTGCGACTCACCTCCCCCGAGAGAGTCGCCTCCGAATGTACTTCCCCCGCACGACCGCCATCCTGGCGGGCGTCGCCTGCTTCCTGCTGGCCGCGCCCCCCGTCCTCGCCGCCGACGGCAGCGAGTCGACGCCCCTCGACCTGCCCAAGGACGACGCGGGCACGGTCGCCACCTCCGGCGGCGGCGGCAGCATGGTCCGCACCGTCGTCGGCCTGGCCATCGTGCTGGCCGTCATCTACGGCCTCTACTGGGTCCTCAAGCAGGTCAAGGCGAGCAAGGAGGGCGCGGCCAGCGGCCAGGGGCTGGAGACGGTGGCCAGCGTGCCGCTCGGCACGAACCGCTCGATCCACCTCGTCCGCGCGGGCAGCGAGCTCGTGCTGCTCGGCGTCTCCGAGCACGCCGTCGTGCCGATCCGGACGTACACGGAGGAGGAGGCGATGGGCGCCGGCCTCATCGAGCTGCCCGGCCTGCCCGCCCCCACCGGCGAGAAGGCCCCGAAGCGCCGCGTCGCCGCTCCGTCCGCCGTCGTCGTCGTGCGCTCCGCCCTCGACCGCCTCCAGCGCGTGACGGTGCGCGGATGAAGGTCGAGAGCTCCAACGCGATCCAGATCCTGCTGCTCGTCGGCGGGATCACGCTGGTCCCGGCGCTGCTCTTCACCGTCACCGGCTTCTCGCGGATCCTCATCGTCCTCGGCTTCATCCGCAGCGGCCTCGGCACGCCGAGCGCTCCGCCGAACCAGGTGCTCGTCGGCATCGCGCTGTTCCTGACCATCTTCGTGATGCAGCCGACGCTGGCGCAGGTCAAGAAGGAGGCCTGGGAGCCGCTTCAGAAGGGCAAGATCACCGAGGTCCAGGCACTCGAGCGCGCGCAGGGCCCGATGCGCGAGTTCATGTTCAAGCAGACGCGCACGAAGGACATCGCGCTGTTCGCCGGCATGGCCAAGCTCGAGCGCCCGAAGACGCGCGCGGACATCCCCACGCACGTCCTCATCCCCGCTTTCATCATCAGCGAGCTCAAGACGGCGTTCCAGATCGGGTTCCTGATCTTCCTGCCGTTCCTGGTCATCGACCTCGTCGTCTCCTCGACGCTGATGAGCATGGGCATGGTGATGCTGCCGCCCGTCTTCATCTCGCTGCCGTTCAAGATCCTCCTGTTCGTCCTGGTCGACGGCTGGAACCTCGTCACCCGATCCCTCGTGGAGAGCTTCTGATGAACCAGGACGTCGTCGTCAGCCTGACCATGGACGCGATGCAGCTGGCGCTGAAGGTCGCGCTGCCGCTGCTGCTCGTCGGCCTCGTCGTCGGCCTCGCCATCAGCGTCTTCCAGGCGATCACGCAGATCCAGGAGCAGACCCTCGCGTTCATCCCCAAGGTGCTCGCCATGATCGCCGTGATCGCGATCGCCGGCCCGTGGATGCTCGGCCAGCTCGAGGCCTACACGCAGGCGCTGTGGCTGTCCATCCCCGAGATGGTCGGTCCGTGAACGAGCTGCTGCGCCAGTTCTCCGAGGAGCAGGTCGCCGGCTTCTTCCTCGTCCTCGCGCGGGTCTCGCCGCTCTTCGTCGTCGCGCCGCTGTTCTCGTCGAAGATGATCCCCGCGCGCGTGCGCGGGATCGCCGCCGTCGGCCTCGCGCTCGGGATCGCCCCGATGGCCACGAAGGGGCAGGCCGTCCCGATGGACACGTGGGGCCTGGCCGGCCTGATGACCAAGGAGATCCTCGTCGGCCTCGCCTTCGCCTTCGCGATCGGGGTGCTGTTCGCCGCGATCACCGTCGCCGGCACGCTGGCGGACACGCTCATCGGCTTCTCGTTCGGCAGCCTCGTCGACCCGATCACCGGCACGCAGGCCACGGTCCTCCAGCAGGCCTACTCGCTCGTCGGCGTGCTCGTCTTCATCGCCATCGGTGGCGACGCCTGGGTCATCCAGGGCCTGAACCGCACCTACGAGCTCGTCCCGCTGCTCGACGCGCCGGCGCTCGGCACCATGATCGGCGGCGTCCAGGCGGCGTTCGCGCAGATCTTCACCGCCGCGCTCGAGCTGGCCGCGCCGGTCGTGCTCGCGGTGCTCGTCACCGACGCCGCGATGGGCGTGGTGGCCAAGGTCGTGCCGCAGCTCAACGTCTTCCAGGTCGGCTTCCCGGCGAAGGTCGCCGTCGGCCTGCTCATCATCGGCGTGTCGCTTCCGTTCGCCGCCGGCTGGATCGCCGACGAGCTGCAGCGCAGCGTCGGCGTCGCGCTCGAGTCGCTGAGGGTCGCCTGATGGCCGGCGAGAAGACCGAGAAGGCAACACCCAAGCGGCGCGACGAAGCGCGCAAGAGGGGTCAGGTCGCTCGCAGCGCCGACCTCAACGGCGCGATCGTGCTGCTCGCCTCGCTGATGGCCCTGAGCGCCTTCGCCCCGAACCTCATCTCCACGCTCGAGGCCGCCATGCGCGACGCCTTCATGCTGATCCAGACCCCGGAGGTCGTCGACCACCGCGGGCTCGGCGCCGTGACCGCCTCGCAGGCGCTCTCCGTCGGGCTGGCCACCGCGCCGGTGATCCTCACCTGCATGGTCGCCGGCGTGCTGGCCAACGTCGCCCAGGTCGGCGGCAAGCCGCGCATGCAGGCGCTCAAGCCCGATCCCAAGCGGCTGAACCCGATCAGCGGCGCCAAGAACCTGTTCGGCCCGCACGGCCTGTTCGAGGGCGCGAAGTCGATCGTCAAGCTCGTCGTCGTCGGCGCGGTCGCGGCGCAGATGCTGCTCCCGCGCCTGGACGAGTACGCGGCGATGGTCGGCATGCCGGCGCACCAGCTGATGAGCGAGCTCGCCTCCACGATCTTCACGATCGCCCAGCGCGGCGCCGTCGCCTACCTGCTCATCGGGATCGTCGACTACGTCTGGCAGCGCTACCGCAACGAGAAGTCGATGAAGATGGACAAGCAGTCCGTCAAGGAGGAGGCCAAGGGGCAGGACCTCCCCGCCGAAGTCCGCGGCGCCATCCGCCGCCGCCAGATCCAGGCGGCACGGGCGCGCATGATGGCCGACGTCCCGCAGGCCGACGTCGTCGTCACCAACCCGACGCACTACGCCGTCGCGCTGCGCTACGACGCTGAGAAGTCCGCCCCCGAGGTCGTCGCCAAGGGCGTCGACCTCGTCGCCAGGAAGATCCGCGAGATCGCCCGCGACGCGGGCGTCCCGGTCGTCCCCGACCCGCCGCTGGCGCGCTCCCTGCACGCCTCCGTCGAGGTCGGTCAGCAGATCCCCGAGGAGATGTTCCAGGCCGTGGCCCAGCTCCTCGCGTTCGTCTACCGCACGGCCGGCCGGAGAGTGGCATGAGCGCCGCGACGTTGCAGAAGCTGGGCAAGCACACCGACCTGCTCGCGGCCGCGGCCGTGGTGATGGTCGTGGTCATGATGATCGTGCCGCTGCCGCCGATGCTGCTCGACCTGTTCATCACCCTGAACATCTCGGCGGCCCTGGCCATCGTCGTCTCGACGATGTACCTCTCGACCGCGCTCGAGTTCAGCGTCTTCCCGAGCCTGCTGCTGCTCACCACGCTCTTCCGCCTGGCCATCAACGTCTCCGTGACGCGGCTCATCCTGCTCGAGGGCGACGCCGGCCACGTCGTCAAGGCGTTCGGCGACTTCGTCGTCGGCGGCAACGTCGTCGTCGGCCTCGTCATCTTCCTCGTCCTGATCGTCATCCAGATGGTCGTCGTGACCAACGGCGCCGGCCGCGTCGCCGAGGTGGCGGCGCGCTTCACCCTCGACGCCATGCCGGGCAAGCAGATGGCGATCGACGCCGACCTCAACGCCGGCCAGATCACCGAGGACCAGGCGCGCGAGCGCCGGGAGACGATCTCGCGCGAGGCCGACTTCTACGGCGCGATGGACGGCGCCTCGAAGTTCGTCAAGGGCGACGCCATGGCCGCCATCCTGATCACCGTCATCAACCTGCTCGGCGGCATCATCGTCGGCGTCGTCCAGCAGGGCATGCCGTTCGGCGACGCCGCCTCGCACTTCTCGCTGCTGACCGTCGGCGACGGCCTCGCGGCCCAGATCCCGGCGCTGCTGATCTCGGTCGCGACGGGCATCATCGTCACGCGCTCGACCTCGGAGAAGGACCTCGGCAACGACATCGCCGGCCAGGTCTTCCGCCAGCGCAAGGCGCCGATGGTCGCCGGCGGCGTGATCTGCATGTTCGCGCTCGTCCCGGCGCTGCCCAAGGTGCCGTTCCTGATGATCGGCGGCACGTTCATGGCGATCGCCTGGATGATGCGCGACGGCGGCCCCCTGGCGCCCAAGCCCGCCGTCGACGAGGCCGCGCTGCAGGCCGGCCAGCAGGCCGAGCTGCCCGCGCCCTCGGACGCCGCCGTCGGCGCCCTGCAGATCGACCCCCTCGAGCTCGCGATCGGCTTCGGGCTCGTGCCGATGGTCGACGACGCGGCGGGCGGCTCGCTGCTGCACCGCGTCGGCGTCGTCCGCCGCCAGATCGCGGCCGATCTCGGCATGGTCATCTCGCCGGTCCGCATCCACGACGACATCGCGCTGGACTCGCACGAGTACGTCGTGCGCGTGCGCGGCGCCGAGGTCGCGCGCGGCCGGCTGCTCCCCGGGCACCAGCTCGCGATGGACCCGGGCGACGCGGTCGGCCAGCTCGCCGGCGTCCCGACCACGGAGCCCGCCTTCGGCCTGCCCGCGGTGTGGATCATCGACGACTCCCGCGCGGAGGCGGAGGCCCTCGGATACACGGTCGTCGACGGAGAGTCGGTGATCGTGACGCACCTCACCGAGACGATCCGCACGCACGCCGCCGAGCTGCTCACCCGGCAGGAGACGCGGATGCTGCTCGACAGGCTCAAGGAACACAACGCAGCTGTCGTTGAGGAGGTTGTGCCCGACGTTCTGTCCGTAGGCGAGATCCAGCGCGTCCTGCAGGCCCTCCTGCACGAGGGCGTCTCGATCCGCGACCTCGGCTCGATCGTCGAGGCCGCGGGCGACAAGGCCCGGCTCACGCGCGACCCGGTGCTGCTGGCCGAGTACGCGCGCCAGGCCCTCGGGCGCGCGATCTGCGGCCCGCACCTGGACGCCGAGCAGCGCCTGCGGGCGATCACGCTCGATCCCGCGATCGAGCAGGAGGTCGCCGAGTCGATCACCGCGACCGCCGACGGCGAGTTCCTGGCCATGGAGCCGTCCCGCGCCCAGGCGCTGGTCAGCTCGCTCGCCGGCCAGCTCGAGCACGCCGTCGCCGTGGGCAGCCGCCCGGTGCTGATCTGCTCGGCGCGCGTCCGCCGCCACCTGCGCCGCCTGTGCGAGCAGAGCCTGCCGCAGCTGCCCGTCTGTTCCTACAACGAGATCGTGCCCGGCATCCGGGTCGAGACCATCGGAGTCGTCGAAGCATGAGCACCGCCCCCGCCCCCGCCACCGCCCCCCCGGCCGAGGACGTCAAGACCTTCCGCGGCCAGAGCCTCGAGGAGCTGCTGCCCCGCATCCGTGAGGAGCTGGGCTCCGACGCCGTCATCCTGCGCCAGCGCGACGGGCTGAGCGGCGGCATCGGCGGCTTCTTCCAGAAGCGCTGCGTCGAGGTCGACGCGCGCGCCGGCGTCACGCGCGTCGACACCTACGACGACGGCGAGGCCGAGGCCCGCGCCGCGCTCGAGGCGGGCCCGTCGTGGCAGGAGGAGACCTTCGCAGCGCCCGCCGAGGAGGAGCCGCGCTTCACCCACGTCCCGCGCCCGACGCCGCCCGCGGCCCACGAGGTCGGCGAGCTGGCGATGGCCGAGGGCATGCAGTCGCCCGCCATCCGCGCCCTGTTCGAGGCCGCCGCCCCCTTCGCCGAGCAGCTCCAGGCCGCCGACGCGGCGCTGCCGGCCGAGACCGCTCCCGAGCCCGTGCCGGCCGAGGAGCCGATGCTCCCCGAGCCCGTCGCGTCGGCCGAGCTCGAGCCCGTCGCCGAGACCCTGCCCGCGCTCCCCGGCGGCGCCCGCCCGCCGGCCGCCGACGCACTCGAGGTCGCCCTCGTCGACGGCGGCCTGAGCCCCGAGCTCGCGGCCGACGTCGTGGCCGAGACGGTCACCCACCTGCTGCCCTTCGGCACGCCGCGCCAGCTCAAGCGCCTGGCCCGCCTGGCCCTGTCACGCCAGATCCCCGTCGAGGCGCCGAGCGCGCTGGGCGGCGCCGCGATCGCCTTCGTCGGGCCCGGCGGCTCGGGCAAGAGCCTCTCCGCCGCCCGCATCGCCGCGGCCTACGCCGCCCGCAGCGACCTGCCGGTCGTCTGCCTGTCGCTGCGCCCGCGCGACGGCGGAGCGGCCCTGCGCGCCATGCTCGAGCCCGCCGGCGTCGCCGTCGAGGTCGTGCAGAGCGGCGCCGAGGCCCGCGACCGCGCCGCCGAGGCCGGCCGCGCGATGGTCGTCGTCGACACCCCGGCCGTCTCGCCGGGCGACGAGCAGGGCCTGCGCGCCCTGGGCGCCGAGCTGCGCAAGCTCAAGGGCGTCGAGGTCCAGGTCTGCGTCCCGGCCACGATGAGCGCCGCCGCCGCCGGCCGCCTGCTCACCGCCATGACACCGCTCGAGCCGAGCGCGATCGCGCTCACCCACGCCGACGAGTCGCCCGAGGCGGGCGCCATCGTCGAGCTGGCCATCGAGCGCCGCACGCCGCTGAGCTTCGTCGGCCGCGACACCGAGCTCGAGGGCGGCCTGTCCCTCGCCGACCCCGCGGCGCTCGCCGCGATGATCCTGCCGTGATCGAGCTGTCGCCCGGCCAGGACGTCCTCGTCCGCATCCCCGACGCCGCCGCGCTCGCCGCGCGCGTCGACAGCGCCACCGGCACGGTGGCCGAGCTCGTGCTGCTCACCCCGCCGCTGCGCCCGCCGGCGCGCGGCGACCGGGTCGCGCTGGAGGTCACCAGCCGCCGTGGAATCGTCCGCCGCGACGCGCGCGTCGTCGGCCAGGACGGCCGCGGCAGCGTACGCGTCGACTTCGGCGACGAGGACGCCGTCGAGACCGTCCAGCGCCGGGACTTCGTCCGCGTCGACGCCGCCCTGCGCGTCCACGTGCGTGACGGCGGCGCCGGGGCGCTCGAGTGCGACGCGCTCACACGCAACGTCTCCGGCGGCGGGCTGCTGCTCGCCGGCGCGGCCGGGCTGCGCCAGGACGAGAGCGCCTGGGTGGCCATCGACCTCGAGGACGGCACGCCGCCGATCGAGGTGCTCGTCACCGTCGCCCGCGAGGAGCTCGACGGCACGCGCGGAGTGCGCATCGCCTCGATCTCCAGCCGCGACGAGCAGCGCCTCGTTCGCTTCGCGTTCGACCGCGAGCGCAAGTCACGCATGGTGAGGGACGCCTGACATGGCCAAGGAGCCGAAGAAGCCCAAGCAGCCCAAGAAGGCCAAGGGCCCGGCCCCGTCGCCCAACGCGATGAGCGTCGCCGCGCACCCGCGCGCGAGCTACGCGGTCCAGCGGGCCAAGGGGATCGGCGGCATGGTCGGGCTGCTGCTCGTCGCGCTGCTGTCGTGGCGCGCGGGCGCGCCGATGTTCGACATGGCGCTGCGCGCCCTGATCGGCGGCGTCGTCGGCTACCTCGCCTTCTGGATGCTGGCCCTGCAGGCCTGGCGCCATCTCGTCATCGCCGAGGCCCGCGCGACGGGACGCCGCATCGACGAGATGCGAGCCGCCGCGGCTGACGCCTCCAACGCCGGGTGATGGACCCGATCCGGCCGATCGGCGCGCCCGACCGGTCGACGCCGCCCGTGCCCGCGATCAAGCCGCTCACGCGCGAGCAGCGCGAGGAGGCCGCCCGCGAGCGCCGGCGCAAGCGCCGCGAGCGCGGCCGCGAGGAGGGCTCTGCGCCCGGCGATGGCGACGCGCCCGCCGGCGGGTCGATCGACGTCCGGGCCTAGTCGCGGCCCTCGATCGCAGCCCGGTGGTGCGACCCGCCTGACAGCACGGCGGCGTCGAGGTGATCGAGCAGCCCGAGCGGCTGCGGGTCGCCGTCGTCGTCGAGCACGATCGCGCCCCCCGGCCAGTAGGGGTGTGGTGGGCGCGTGCGGTGCAGGAGCAGCGACTCGTACACCCACGAGCCGCTGTTGGCGATACGCGGCCGGCCGCCTGGACCGCGCCAGCGGCGCGGGTCGTCGCCGCGCAGCGGGCCGCAGCGGTGCACGTGGCCGAAGACGACCCACTCGGCGCCGACGCCGAGGCGGTGCACCACGCGGGCCAGCGCCGGGACGCTCGCGCGCCGCATCTGGGCGCCGAGCAGCGCCGCCGTCAGCGGGGCCAGGTGCGGGCCGAACAGGCGCGGGATGGCGGGCATCGTCGACGCGCGCACGAGCTCGGCGAGGTCGTCGGCGAGCACCGCCAGGGGACGCGGCAGCCAGCGCGTGAGCAGTGCCTCGCCGCGGGTCAGCGAGGGCCCGCCGGCGCGCTCGTAGTCGGCCGGGGCGGCGCCGCCGCGGGGCAGGCGGCCGAGCAGCCCGCGCGCGATGCCGTACGCCGCCTCGGGCAGGAGATGGCGGTCGAGGTAGTGGCCGTGGGTCGCCCACACCCGCGGCGACAGCCACACGCCGGGGTAGCGGACGTGCACCTGCGCGGGGGCGAGCGCGCCGGTCACGCGCCGCAGCAGCGGCGTGGCGTCGCGGGGGATCTGCGAGTCGACGGCGAGCGCACCGGCGCGCTCGCGCAGCCACGGGCGGACGAGCTCGGCGTCGTGGTTGCCGGGCACGAGGATCGCCTCGCGCCCGGGGCCGAGGCGCGCGCCGATCGTCCGCAGCACGGGCTCGGCGACCTCCATGGCGCGGCGCGGGCGGCCCTCGAGCAGCTCGACGACGTCGCCGAGGAGCACGAGCCGGTCGATGCCGTCGAGCGCGCGCAGGAGCGCGTCGAGCGCGGCGTCGACGCGCAGCACGTCGCGGCGCAGGCGCGCGCCGAGGTGCAGGTCGGAGATGACGAGCGTGCGCACGCGCGGGTGCGCTCAGTCGGCCAGGCCCAGCTCGTCGAGCGCGCCGTGCAGCTCGGCCGGGTCGCGGTAGACCCGGTAGGCGCCGGCGCTGACGAGCTCGTCGGCCCCGTAGCCGCCCGACAGCAGCCCGATGCTGAGCATCCGCGCGCGGCGGGCGGCGAGCACGTCCCAGACCGCGTCGCCGATGACGAAGCAGTCCTCGGGCACCGTCCGCAGGCGGCGCGCGCACTCGAGGAACAGGTCGGGCGCGGGCTTGGCGCGCGGCACGTCGCCGCGCCCGACGACGACCGTCTCCTCGCCGATGCCGAGCGCATGCAGCGACGCGTCGATGTCCGGGCGCACGCCCGAGGTGGCGATCCCGTGGACGATGCCGCGCGCCCGCAGGTCGGCGAGCAGCTCGCGCCCGCCGGGCAGCGCGCGCGGGTGCGGCAGCAGCTCGCGGTAGAGCTCGCCGTGGCGGGCCTGCACCGCCTTCGCCTCGTCGGGGGTCAGCTCGCGCCCCAGCTCGCGCCCGACCGCGCGCGTGAACAGGCCGCCGCTCATGCCGATGCGCCGGTGCACGCGCCAGCCGTCGATCGGCATGTCGCGCTCGGCGAACACGCGCTGCCAGGCGAACACGTGCGCGTAGACGGTGTCGACGAGCGTGCCGTCGAGATCGAAGATCAGACCTGACACCGTGGGCACCATGCCAGAACCCCGCACGACCGCGGACGTCGAAGGTCCGGAGTGGAGCGCCCGCGCCGGCGACTGGGCGGCGCTGTGCGCGCCGTCCGCCGCGGCGGCCTTCGAGACGCTGGCCGAGCGCACGGCGATCGGCGCCGGCACGCGGGTGCTCGACGTCGGCTGCGGCAGCGGCGAGCTGTGCGCGCTGGCCGCCGCGCGCGGCGCCGTCGTCAGCGGGATCGACGCCGCCGAGGGCATGATCGCCATCGCGCGCTCGCGCGTGCCGGGCGCGGACCTGCGCGTCGGCCCGATGGAGCGCCTGCCATGGCCCGCGCGCTCCTTCGACGTCGTCACCGCGGTCAACGCGCTGCAGTTCGCGGCGGACACCGCGGGCGCGCTGGCGGAGGCCGGGCGGGTGGTGCGGCCGGGCGGACTGCTCGGCGTGAGCAACTGGGGCCCGATGGCCGACCGCGAGCTCTTCGCGGTGCTGCGCCCGCTCGCCGCGCTCGCGCCCGACGAGCCCGGCGAGCCCGATCCCGGCCCGCGACCGCCGGCCGTCGGCGAGCCCGGCGTGCTCGAGGAGCTCGCCCGTGCCGCGGGCCTCGAGCCGCTGCGGTCCGGGGACGTCGAGGTCCCATTCGCGGCCGCCGACCGCGACGCGCTCGAGCGCGCGCTGCTCGACGGCGCCGGCTTCGGCCGCGTCACGGCGCACGCCGACGTGGCGACCGTGCGGCGCACGCTGACCGAGGCGGCGGCGCCGTTCCGCCGCGCCGACGGCTCCTATCTGTTCCGCAACCGCTTCCGGTTCGTCATCGCGCGGGCGTAGCGGCCGTCGCGCGCCCGATCCGGCCCGCCAGGTCGCGCAGCCGCTCGATCAGCTCGGGCGGCTCGTGGACGACGAACTCGCCGGGCATCATCGCCACGCGCACCGCGAGCCAGTCGAGGTTGTCGTCGCCCGTGCGCAGCTCGCACGTCCGCTCGTCGATCGGCTCGACCGTGCCCCACGCCGGCGGCACGCGGCCGCGGATCTCCTCGGCCGGCGCGTTCAGCGTGACGCGCGCCTCGTAGCGGTTCGGCGCGGCGCTGAGGCTGCGCGCGACGTACTCGGCGGGGTCCTGGGCGGGCAGCTCGCGCGGCGTGAAGCGCACGCCGGTCGCCGCCGGGCGCTCGAGGCGGTCGACGCGGAACGTGCGCCAGTCCTCGCGCGCGGGGTCCCAGGCGACCACGTACCAGCGGCGGCCGACGTTGACGAGCGAGTGCGGCTCGACCTCGCGGCGGCTCTCGGCGCCGTCGCGCCCGCGGTAGGCGAAGCGCAGGCGCTCGGAGTCGCGACAGGCGGCGGCGATCACGGTCAGGGTCTGGGGGTCGACGGTGGGCCCGCCGCCGGGCAGCGACATCGTCACCGACCCGATCGAGCGCACGCGACGGCGCAGGTGCGAGGGCAGGACCTGCTCGAGCTTGACCAGCGCGCGCACCGACGTCTCCTCGATGCCCTCGACCGACGAGCGCGCCGCCGTGCGCAGCCCGACGGCGATCGCGATCGCCTCCTCGTCGTCGAGCAGCAGCGGCGGCATCGCCGTGCCCGCGCGCAGCCGGTAGCCGCCGGCCGGCCCGGTCAGCGACTCGACCGGGTAGCCGAGCGAGCGCAGCCGCTCGACGTCGCGGCGGATCGTGCGGCCCGACACCTCGAGGCGGTCGGCGAGCTCGCCGCCGGGCCAGTCGCGGCGGCCCTGGAGCAGCGACAGGAGCGTGAGCAGGCGGCCGGAGGTCTCGGTCATCGGTCTGGATCGTGGCCCATGTTCAGGACACATCCTGACCGCAACCGCTCACCGGCCGCGGCAGTGTCCGGCGATCAGGCGGCGACCGGCTCGCGCGCCGCGCCCACGCCGAGCAGGGGCGCGACCGCGGACAGCAGCTCGTCGACGCGGTGCGCGAAGGTGTGCCGCGCGAGCACGAGCTCGCGGCCCCGCGCGGCGATCCGCGCCCGCTCCGACGGGTCGGCGAGCAGCCGCTCGACGTGCGCGCGCAGCTCGGCGCCGTCACGGAAGGTCACGAGCGCGTCGCCGAAGCGCGCGGGCAGCTCGTCGAGGTGGTCGCTGACCAGCAGGCCGGCGCAGGCGAGCACGTCGTAGACGCGGTTGGAGACGAAGCCGCGCTCGCGCATGTCGGCCCAGTGGTCGTTGAGCACGATCGCCGCCGACGCGTAGGCCGCCCGGACCTGGTCGTTGGGCAGGAAGTCGCCCGCGCGGTGGCGGGCGTCGAGGAACGGCTCCCAGTCCTTGCCCCAGACCGCGAGGTCGCGGTCGGTGGGCAGCAGCTCGGCGACCACCGGGCGCGCGACGCCGCGCGAGTTGCCGACGAAGACGATCTCGCGCTCGTGGGCGGGGTCGTGCTGCGGGAAGAAGACGGTCGGATCGGTCGCCTGCTCGAGGACGCCCACGGGCACGCCGGCCTCGGCGCCGAGCCGCGCCGCGAAGCGCTCCGACGCGGTGAACACGAGGTCGTAGCGCGCCGCCTCGCGTGCGGTCACGAGGTCGGGATGGCTGATGTTCCACAGGACGTTGACCTGGTCCTGGCGCGGCACGTACGGCCACAGGCCGCGCAGGTGCAGCGCGACGTCGCACGCCGCGCCGTCCGGGTCGTCCCAGTCCTCGGTGACCTGCACGAGCGCGCGGTGCCCGCGGCGCTCGAGCTCGGTGGCGAGCGCGTTGGCGAAGTGCAGGTCGCCCCAGTGGCCGGCGCCGTCCCAGCGCTGCGGGCAGATCTTGATCGCGACGCTGATCGGCCGCCCGAGGCCGCCGTGCTGCCAGCGATCGGCGGCCAGCTCGCGCAGTCCGTCGCCCGCGGTGGCGCGCAGCCCGCCGAACGGGCCAGGCGCCGGGCGACGCGAGAGCAGCGCGTGGACGGCGCGCGCGAGGCCGGCCTCGAGCTCGAGGGTCGCGGGCGCGACGACGGCGAGCATGTCGCGCCCGTCGTCGGGGGCGATCCCGGCGGCGGAGAGCGCGCCTTCGAGGTCGCCGACGACCTCGGCCTCGTCGCGGCCGGGCGCATAGATCGCGAGCGTCGCGTCGTCGTCCTCGTCGAACGCGCCGGCCCACGCGGCGAGCAGCGACGGATCGGCGACGAGCTCGTCGGCGAACGCGAGGCCGACGAACGAGCGCGCGCCGTCGAGCGCGGCGGGGGGACGCCGTGCGTGCTCGGCGCGCGGCTCGTCGCCGCTGCGCGTCGGCGGGCGGCCGGACAGCGCGCCGATGGCGTCGTCCAGGCGCAGGCGAGCGTGGTCGTCGGCGGGGTCGTGGGCGACCGCGGCGGCGAGCGCGAGGACGGCGTCGTCACGGCGGCCGGCCGCCGCGGCGCCCAGCCCCGCCTCGACGGCATCCATCGAGCGGTCGCGCTCGGCAGCGGTCGTGGGAAGCAGGTGGCCCGTGGACGCGCCGGTGGCGCCGAGCATCCGCGCCATCGCGTCGAAGCGCCCGAGCGCGTGCACGCGCCCGGCGAGGTCGGTGGTGGCCAGCACCTCGGCGCGCCGCGCCGCGAGCTCCCGGACCCGGTCGGCCTGGGCGGCGGAGCGCAGCGGGGGGAGGCGATGGGCGGCGGCGCTCGCCTGCGCGCGCGCCTGGGCGAGCAGCGCCGGCGCGTCGGCCGCGCCGAACGGGTCGGCCGCCAGCGCCCTGACGGCGGCGTGGCCGGCGGCGAGCGGGTCGTCCGCCAGCGCGGCGCGTGCGGCGGCCAGCGCGGCCGTCGCCTCGGCGCGATCGGCGTCATCGACGGGCACGATCTCGCGCGGGCTCACGCCGCGACCGCCCGCGACCTGCGTGGCGAAGTGCACGAACCGCTTCCACGCGGCCTCGATGTCCTCCAGCGGCACCGAGGAGAGGTCGAGCTCGCGCAGGAGGATCCGGCGCACGCGCAGGTCACGGTGCCAGAGGCGCATCGTCTTCTCGCGCTCGCCGGCGTCCAGGGCGCTCAGGTTCTGGCCGTGCATCCGGTAGCGCGTGACCGGCTCGGGGATGCAGTCGAGCTCGTGAGCCTGGGCGATGTGCGCGGCGAGCCACCAGTCCCGGCACCACGCCCAGCCGGGCGCCGGCGGGACGGCGCGGGCGACGTCCGTGCGCAGCACGATGGTCGAGGTGGTGGCCAGGTTGGCGGCGAGGAACGTCCCGAGCGCGCGGCCCACCGCGGGCGTCTGGCGCGTCCAGGCGAAGTTCGAAGGCTGCAGGACGCGTCCGCGCCCGTCCACGACCTCCATGTCGCCGTAGACGAGACCCACCTCGGGGCGGGCCTCGAGCAGCTCGATCTGGCGCTCGAGCTTGTCCGGCAGCCACTCGTCGTCGGCATCGAGCAACGCGACATAGCGGCCGCGCGCCTCGGCGATCCCGCGGTTGGTGCCGACCGCCGGTCCGAGCTGCTGCTGGCGGATCACGCGCACCGGCTCGCCGATCGCCTCGAGCAGCTCGAGCGTGCCGTCGGTCGACCCGTCGTCGACGGCGATGACCTCGATCGCGCCGGGGCCGAGGCCACGCTGGTCGAGCGCGCCGGCGACCGCGCGCTCGACGAACTCGGCGTAGTCGAACGCGGTCAGCACGCAGGTGACGAGCGGGGCGGCGGGGGAGGCCATCGCCCTGTCCATCGGCGCGACCGAGCGCGAGGTTGAGAGCTGCGCGTCAGCGCGCGCGTGCGGGCGTCAAGTCGCGCGCGCCGCGGACCGATGAGACCACATGTCCGTTCCCCGTCGCATCGTGATGACGTCGTTCGGCTTCCGGGACTCCGGGGGCGGGACGATCGTGCCGCGCAACGTCGCCTACGAGCTGGCCCGGCGGGGATGGGACGTCACGGTGTTCTACGCGGGCGTCGGTCGCGTCGAGGGCGGGCGGCCCTACGAGGTCGTCGAGAGCGAGGACCAGGGCGTCCGGCTCGTCGGCGTCTTCAACCGCCCGCACGGTCTGCTCGACCTGGGCAATCCCGAGCGAGAGATCGACGACCCGCCGATCACGGCCGCCTTCGCCCGCGTGCTCGACCGCGTGCGCCCGGACGTCGTCCATTTCCACAACCTCCACAACCTCGGCGCCGCGCTGATCGACGAGGCCGCCTCGCGCGGGCTGCCCTCGTACTTCACGACGCACAACTACTGGCTGCTGTGCGCGCGGAACTACCTCTTCACGGGCGAGCTCGAGCTGTGCGCCGGCCCCGGGGATCTCGGCGCGAACTGCGCCACCTGCGTGGGCAGCCACGACCGCGACGGCTACCAGATGCGCCTGCGCGAGATCCGCGCCCGCTTCTCGCGCGGCGTCACCGCGTGCCTCGCGGTCTCCGACGCCGTGAAGCGGACGCTCGTCGGCGCCGGCTACCCGGAGGAGATGATCGACGTCGTCCGCCAGGCGATGCCCGCGGCGGAGGCGGTCTGGGACCGGCTCGGGCGCGACCGCGTGCCCGGTCGCGTCGGCGGCCCGCTGACGGTCGGCTTCTTCGGCTCGGCGTATCCGCACAAGGGCCCGCAGCTGCTCGTCGACGCGGCCCAGCGCACCGAGGCCGACGTGCGCGTGCGCATCTACGGGGAGATCCCGCCGAAGTTCGAGGCCCAGTTGCGGCGGCTGGACCGCCGCGGCGTGGTCGAGGTCCGCGGGGCCTTCGGCCCGGACGACCTCCCGGCGCTGCTCGGCGAGGTCGACGCCGCCGTGATGCCGTCGATGTGGTGGGACTGCGCCCCGCTCATGGCCGCCGAGTGCCTCGCCGGGCGCGTCCCGCTGCTGGCTCCGCGCCTGGGCGGCATCCCCGAGTGGATCCGTGACGAGCAGGACGGGCTCCTGTTCGACGGTCGCAGCGCCGAGGGCCTCACCGTCGCGCTCGACCGGCTCGCCGGCGAGGAGGGGCTGCTCGAGCGCATCCAGGCGGGCATCCGGCCGCCGGACTCGTTCTCGGCGCACGTCGACCAGCTCGAGGCCTACTACGCCGGCGCGCGGCCCGCGCAGGGCGCCGCGGCCGTCGCGCCCGGCCCGGCGGTCCGCTGGATCGGCGACCACTCGCTGAACACGAGCCTCTCGATCATCAACCAGGAGGTGACGGCGCGCCTCGAGCGCGCCGGCGGCGCCCGGGTGGAGCGCGTCGAGCGCTCCGGCGTGAGCCGCGACGCCCCGCTCCCGCACGTGGCCCAGGTCGAGGTCCGCCATCAGTGGCCGCCGGACTTCTCGCCGGCGCCGAGCGGCCGCCTGGCCGTGATCCAGCCCTGGGAGTTCGGCGCCGTCCCGCGCGACTGGCTGGCCCCGATCGACGCCAACGTCGACGAGCTGTGGGTCCCGAGCGACCACGTGCGCGCGATGTACGTCGGCGCCGGGATCGACCCCGAGCGCGTGCACACCGTGCCCAACGGCGTCGACCTCGCCCGCTTCACGCCCGACGGGCCGCGGCTCGAGCTCGAGGCGCCGGGCCTGCGGCTGCTGTTCGTCGGCGGCCTGATCGCCCGCAAGGGTCCCGACGTCCTGCTCGATGCCTACCGTCGCGCGTTCGCGGAGCGAGACGACGTCACGCTCGTCATCAAGGACTTCGGCGCCGACGGCATCTACGCGGGCATGGACCGCGAGGGTCTTCGCGCCTACGCCGCATCGGGGACGCTGCCGCGCATCGTCCTGCTCGAGGACGAGCTGAGCTCGGACGACATGGCCGCGCTGTACCGCGCGTGCGACGTCCTCGTCCATCCCTATCGCGGCGAGGGCTTCGCGATGCCCGTGCTCGAGGCGATGGCCTGCGGGCTCCCCGCCGTCGTCACCGGCGGCGGCCCGACCGACGAGTTCTGCCCGCCGGAGGCCGGCTGGCGGATCGCGTCGCGGCGGCTGCCGTTCGGCACCGGCCGCGTCGACACGATGGTCACCGCGGGCGACCCGTGGATGCTCGAGCCGGACCCGATGCACCTCGCCGAGCTGCTGGGAAAGGTTGCCGCCGATCCCGGCGATCGAGCGCGTCGCGGCCGGGCCGCGGCAGAGGCCGCGCAGGCGTTGTCGTGGGATGCGGTCGCCGGTCGCTACCGGGAGCGCATCGAGCGGCTCACGACGGGTACGCCCCGGGCCACCGGGCCCCACGGCGGCCTCGAGCTCGAGGGCGATGCGGCGCTGCGCGTCCTGGCCACACCGGCCTGGCGTGGCGAGCCCCGCCTCGAGGAGCTGCTGGCCGCGTGGGCGCAGGGAGCGCCGGCCGGGACCGATGCGTGCCTGCACCTCCTGGCCGACAGCCGGGTCGACGGCACCCCGGACGAGCTCGCGGACGTCGTCATGTCGGCGGCCGAGCGCGCGGGCGTCGACCTGGAGGCCGTGGCCGACATCGACCTGCTCGTGCGGCCGCTCGCCGCCGGCGACGACGATCGGCTGCTGCACCGGGCCGTCGACGCCTACGTTCCGCTGCATTCGGCCTGCGCAGGCCACATTCGTCATGCCGCCGCGGCCTCGGTGGCCGTGGTCGAGCCCGAGCGGCTGGCCGTTTGGCTGATGTCGTCGGGCGCCAAGACGCAAGTCGCCTGAAGTCCGGGCCACTGCGGCCGATGACGGGGGCGTCGGGCGACATGGAGTCGCCCACGGGACCCCAATCACACGTCATCAAGGAGAAGACGAATGTCCCTTCGCATCAACAACAACGTCGAGGCCTTCAACGCCCATCGCATGCTCCAGGGCACGAGCGACAAGGTCGCCAAGTCGATGGAGCGTCTGAGCTCGGGCTACCGCATCAACCGCGCTGCGGACGACGCGGCCGGCCTGGCCATCAGCGAGAAGCTTCGCGGCCAGATCAACGGTCTGGGTCAGGCTCAGCGCAACGCTCAGGACGCGGTCAGCCTCGTGCAGACCGCTGAGGGTTCGCTGAACGAGGTGCACTCGATGCTGCAGCGCGTCCGTGAGCTCGCCGTGCAGTACCAGAACGGCACGCTCTCGTCGGCCGACAAGGCCGCCATCACGGCCGAGACGGCTCAGCTGGGTTCGGAGATCGAGCGCATCGGCAAGACCGCCGACTTCAACGGCATCAAGCTGCTTGACGGCGCGACCACGATCTCGTTCCAGGTCGGTGCCAACGACGGCGACGTGATCTCGGTCACGACCGCTTCGCTGGGTGGCAAGGTGTTCGAGACCGTCGGCGAGTTCGACATCACGACCACGACTGCCATCGCCGCCCTTGACTCGGCCATCGCCGAGGTCAGCTCGCTGCGTAGCACGTTCGGCGCGGTCCAGAACCGCCTCGAGCACACGCTGAACAACCTCGCGACCTACGAGGAGAACCTCATGGCCAGCGAGAGCCGGATCCGCGACGTGGACATGGCCGCCGAGATGGTGGACTTCTCCAAGAACCAGATCCTGCAGCAGGCCGGCACGAGCATGCTCGCGCAGGCCAACCAGGCGCCGCAGGCTGTCCTGTCGCTCCTGCGGTAGGCAGTACGCATGAGGTGCGCCCGCCGCGAAGGGCGGGCGCACCGACGAGATCGCGGGCGGCCTCCGGGCCGCCCGCACTTCGTCCACGAAATCTCCTCAAGCTCCTCGCGGAGCGGCCGATGACACCGGTCGACGGGTGACAGGGAGTTGCCCGACGGGACCTACCCAACCCCACGTCATCAAGGAGAAGACGAATGTCCCTTCGCATCAACAACAACGTCGAGGCCTTCAACGCCCATCGCATGCTCCAGGGCACGAGCGACAAGGTCGCCAAGTCGATGGAGCGCCTGAGCTCGGGTTACCGCATCAATCGTGCGGCTGACGACGCGGCCGGACTCGCGATCAGCGAGAAGCTCCGTGGTCAGATCAACGGCCTGGGTCAGGCTCAGCGCAACGCTCAGGACGCGGTCAGCCTCGTGCAGACCGCCGAGGGTTCGCTGAACGAAGTGCACTCGATGCTGCAGCGTGTCCGTGAGCTGGCCGTTCAGTACCACAACGGCACGCTCTCCTCGAGCGACAAGGCCGCCATCACGGCCGAGGCCGCTCAGCTTGTCCAGGAGATCGACCGCATCGGCAAGGGTGCGGACTTCAACGGCATCAAGCTGCTCGACGGCTCGACGCCCACGATCTCGTTCCAGGTCGGCGCCAACGACGGGGATGTCATCTCCGTCACGACGACGAACCTGGCCACGGCGATCAACCTGAGCAACATCGACATCTCCGCCGCGACGGATGCGATCTCCCGGATCGACGCCGCCATCGGCGAGGTGAGCACGCTGCGCAGCTCGTTCGGCGCGGTGCAGAACCGCCTCGAGCACACGATGAACAACCTCGCGACCTATGAGGAGAACCTCATGGCGAGCGAGAGCCGGATCCGCGACGTGGACATGGCCGCCGAGATGGTGGACTTCTCCAAGAACCAGATCCTGCAGCAGGCCGGCACGAGCATGCTCGCGCAGGCCAACCAGGCCCCTCAGGCCGTGCTGTCGCTGCTCCGCTAGGAGCAGGGACGAAGAGGCAGGACGAACGCGGGCGGCCTTCGGGCCGCCCGCTCTCGTTCCCGGGCTCAAGGCCCGCTCGCCGAATGCCGATCCCGGCACCATGACCGCCCGTTCCCCCGCTGCCGTGGTCGCAGGCCGATGACGCTCTCGATCCTCGTCGTGCACCCCTATGTCCCGCCGCGCAACCGGGACTCCGGATCGCTCCGGCTCTTCCGTCTGATCGAGCTCATGCGCGAGCAGGGGCACCGCGTGACGCTCGTCGCCCGGCAGGCCGCCGGCCAGGAGGCCGCGGCGCTCGAGCTCGAGGGGCTCGGGGTCGAGGTGCATCGCGGCGAGCCGAACGACCTCGAGGGCCTCGTCCGCCGCGTACGGCCCGACGTCGCGTGGCTGAGCTTCTTCCACCTCGCCGAGGACGTCCTGCCGGTCGTGCGCCGCGCCTCGCCGGGGACGCGTGTCGCGGTCGACACGGTCGACGTCCACTTCCTGCGCGAGCAGCGCGCGGCCGAGCTGTCGGGGCGCGCGGAGGACCGTGCGCGCGCCGCCTCGACGCGCCGGCGCGAGGAGGCCGTGTACGCGGCGGCGGACGTGCTCGTCGCCGTCAGCGCCGACGACGCCGCCGCCCTCGAGCAGCTGGCGCCCGGCGTCCCGGTCGCCGTCGTCTCCAACGTCCACGCGCCCGAGCCGGCCGGCCCGGGCCACGCCGATCGCGACGGCGTCGTCTTCGTCGGCAACTACCACCACGCGCCGAACGTCGACGCCGTCGTGCACTTCTGCGCCGCGATCTGGCCGCGCGTGACCCGCGCCCTGCCCGGCGCGCGCCTGACGCTCGTCGGCACCGCGCCGCCGCCCGAGGTGCTCGCCCTCGCCGGCGCGGGTGTCGACGTCGCCGGCTGGGTGCCCGAGACCGCGCCCTACCTGGACGCCGCGCGCGTGTCGATCGCGCCCCTGCGCTACGGCGCCGGGGTCAAGGGCAAGGTCGGCGAGGCGATCGCGCGCGGGCTGCCCGTCGTCACGACGTCGATCGGCAGCGAGGGCATGGGCCTCGTCGACGGCGAGCACCTGCTCGTGGCCGACGGCGACGACGCGTTCGCCGACGCGGTCGTGCGCCTGCACGAGGATGCCGAGCTGTGGCAGCGGCTGGCGCGCGACGGTCGCGGCGCCCTCGACGCCAAGCTCGGGGTCGAGGCCGCGCGCGATGCGCTGCACGGTCTGCTGGCGCTGCTCGCGCCGCGGACGTTCGTCGCGACCGGCGACGACGGGTCGCTCGACCCGGTGCTCGCCGGCTACCTCGGCGCCTTCGCCGCCGGCGATCCGGTGTCGCTCATCGTGCCGCTGCGCGACGGCGCCGACGTCGACGCCCTCTACGCGCGCCTGGTCGAGGCGATCGGCCGCGCCGGGCACGACCCCGAGCGCATCCCCGACGTCGCGGTCACCGCCTGGCCGTCCGGCAGTCCGCTGCCCGCGGGCGCCACGGCCGTCGACGCGGACACGCCGGCCGGCGCCTGGCACGCCGTCCCCGCCCGGGACGAGGAGTCGCCGCCGCGCGCCGCGCTCGTGGTCCGCCTGGCCGCCGACCCGGCCGACGCCGGCCCTCAGCTCGATGCCCTGGCCGCCGCCGGGGTGCCGGGCGACGTCGAGGTGCTGGTCTGCGCCGAGCCGGGGCTCGACGTCGCGCCGCCGTTCGCGCACCGGCTCATCGACGCGCCCGCCGTCCTCGGCCGCCGCGCCGTCCTGCAGCGCGCGCTCGGCGCCACGCGCGCCCCGATCGTCATCGCGCTCGAGCCGCACGCGCTGCCGCGGCCGGGCTTCGCCGAGCCGCTGCTGCGCGCCGTCGCGGACGGCGCCGTGCTCGCCGCCCCGGTCGTTGACGGGGCGCACGGCTTCCGTGTCGCCGCCGACGGCGCTCTGTGGCCGATGGCCGCCGGCCCGGCGCCCGACGCGCTCGCCTTCGACTGCCTCGCGGGGACCCGCGAGACGCTCCTCGAGCTGCCGTTCGCGCTGCCTGCGCGCGAGGGCCTTGCCGAGGTGCAGCTCGCCGCATGGGCGCGCGAGCGCGGGCGGCTCGTGGTCGCCGCGGACGCGATGGTCGACCGGGCGCCGGCGCCGCCGGCCAGCGTGCTGATCTGCACGCGCAACCGCGCCGACGAGCTCGAGGACTGCATCGAGCTGCTCGTCGCCTCGGGCGCGGTGGACGTCGTCATCGTCGACAACGCCTCGACCGATGCGACCGCGGAGGTCGCGGCCCAGCTCGCCGCGCGCCACCCCGGCGTCGTGCGGACGGTGTTCGAAGCGCGCGCCGGTCTGTGCCACGCGCGGAACGCGGGGGCCGCGGCCGCCCGCCACGACCTGCTGCTGTACATCGACGACGACGCGCGCCCGGCGCCGGGATGGCTGCCCGCCGTCGCCCGGGAGCTCGCGCGCCCGGGAGTCATCAACGTCGGCGGGCCGATCGCCGGCCTGTGGCCGGAGGAGCGCCGGGCCGGCTGGCCGGAGGCGGGCCTCGAGCGACTGCTGAGCGTGCTCGACCTCGGCGACGCCGACTGCTCGCTCGTCCCGCCGAAGGTCGTCTACGGGGCGAACTGGGCGGTGCGCCGCGATGCGCTCGAGGCGATCGGCGGGTTCGACCCGCAGTTCGGCCCGGGGCCCGACGCGCGCATCAACGGCGACGAGGTCTCGGTCGCGTGGCGCCTGCACCGGGCCGGCCTCGGCGAGACGCGCTACGTCGCCGCGGCCGCCGTCGGCCATCGCATCCCGCCGTCGCGCGTGGATGACACGTTCCTCGTGCACCGCGCGCTCGCGGCCGGGATCGAGGGGCCGCGTCACGCGACGGCGCTGGACGGCCTCGACCCCGAGTGGCTCCTGCGCGAGGCCAACAACGCGGCCGCGACCATGCTTCGCATCGTGCAGGTGTCCGGCGACCACCGCCTCGAGGAGGTCGTCGACGCGATCGTGTCCTCGGGGCTGCCCACGAGCGCCCGCGTGACCGCCGCCGATGCGCTCGGCAAGCTGACCGGCGCGCTGCTGCTGCTCGAGCAGACCGAGGTCGACATCGGGTCGCTGCGTCTGCGACTGGATGCCATGCACCTGAACGGCGTGCTGCGCCCGACGGTCGCGGCCTGACCGGCTCAAGATCCGTCGAGCTGCCTCCGATAGCACGACTGTGAGCTTCGACGTGACCATGGCCCGGGTGGCCGAGCTGCAGTCCGTCCTGGGCGGCGCCGCCGCCCCGGCGGCGACCCCCACGACCACGTCAACGCAGGACTTCGCCTCGATGCTGCGCACCGCCTCGGTGACCGGCGCGGGCACGGCGACGGCCACGACGGGCGCCACCGCGGTCGCCACGCCGGCCGGCAACTCCGTCGGCGCGCGCATGGTCGCGCTCGCCCAGGGCGAGGTCGGCCAGGCCGAGCAGCCCCCGGGCTCCAACAACTCCGCGCGGATCGCCACGTACCGCACGGCGACGGACGGCAGCATCGTCGCCCCGTGGTGCGCCTACTTCACCTCCTGGCTGGCCAAGGAGTCCGGCGCGCCGGTCGGCCCCAACGGCCGCGGCGAGGGCTCGGTCGACGCGCTCTACGCGTGGGCGCAGAGCAACGGCAAGGCGATCCCGGCCAACTCCGGCCAGCCGCCCCAGGCCGGCGACCTCATCGTCTGGGACGAGCACATCGGCATCGTCGAGTCCGTCCTGCCCGACGGGCGCATCCAGACGATCGAGGGCAACTCCTCCGACCGCGTCTCGCGCCGGGTCCATTCGGCCGGCGACGCGATCGGCTACGTGCGCCTCGGCTAGTCAGCCCCCGGCGCTCGACGCTCGTTGACAGTTACCCACGCCATCCGTGGGCAAGTGTCAACCGGCCGCGACTGCGGGCGCCCGCTGGAGTGCGCGACCAGGGCTTCGAGGGGGAGGGAGAACCGGCGCACCCGTTCCCCTCGGAGCGGCATTGGTCCCTCGTGACCCCTATGCGCGCATAGGGGACCAATGGAGCTCGCGGTCTCGCCGGGATCCGGCTGATAGCAACAGTATGGGTTGCCAATCGCCGGACTTCGGTCCGATGCCATCTGAGCAACCGCATGGGTTGCTGAGACGACAGCGGCGCAAGAGCCACTTGCCCTCGGTGCCCTGAAAGCGGGCCACGCGAGCGCGGGCGGAGGAAACCGAACCTCAGCGGATCGCCGCGGCGGCCTCGTCGGCCCACGCGACGGCCTCGCGGTACGCGCGGCCGACCCGCTCGGCGCCGCCGGCGACACCCTCGGCCGCCTCGAAGTCGCCGAGCTCCCAGGCCAGCGCGACGCGCAGCGCGCGTCCCTCGGGGCCCTCGCCACGCAGCAGCGCGCCGACGGCCTCGTCGGCCAGCGGCAGCGCCTCGAGCGCCTCGCGCATCGGCATGCCGAGCAGGCGGTTGATGACCGAGAACAGGCCGACGGTGAAGGCGCGCTCGCGGCGCGCGGCGTCGTCGGCCAGTAGCTCGCACATGCGCGCCCGCACGAGGGCGGTCAGGAGCAGGACGTGCGGCTGGTCGCGGATCCCGCTGAGCACGAGCACGGTCGCCCAGCGGCGCACGGCGCGAGTGCCGAGGATCACGAGCGCCTCGTGCACCGAGCCGACGCGCTGAGACGGGAAGAACAGGGCCGAGTTGGCGTAGCGCAGCAGCTTGTGGCTCATCCCGAGGTCGCGCACGATCGCGTCCTCGAGGTCCTCGAACTCGACGCTCGAGTGCAGCTCGGCGACCGATCCGAGGGCGTCGAGCCGGTGCGTGGGGACGGCGCGTCCGGGGACGATCTCGGGCTCGGCCAGGAAGGAGCCCTGGAAGGCGGCGATGCCGAGCTCGCGGCAGAGCTCGAACTCGGCGTGCGTGCCGACGGAGGTCGCGACGAGCAGCAGCTCGCGGCCGGCGAGCGCCTCGACCTGCGCGCGCAGGCCCTCGACGCCGTGGTCGGCGAGGTCGAGCTTGACCGCCCAGGCCAGGTCGAGGAGCGGCTCGACGCCCGGGCGCCATGCGAAGCCCTCCAGTGCGATCGACGTGCCGCGGCGCGCGAGCGGCCGCAGGGCCTCGACCAGGACCTCGTCGTCGGCGCCGTCGCCGGGGCGCACCTGCAGGACGACGCGGTCGGAGCGCATCGGCAGCGTGGCGACCTCGAGCAGCGTCTCGGGCGGGAGTCGCAGCCATGCGGCGTGCCCACCGGTGAGTGTCTCGAGGCCAACTTCGGACAGCGCTTCGACGAGGACGCCGGCGCCGTCGCTGACCAGCTCGAAGCCCAGGACGCCCATCCCGGCGTCGAGAACCGGCTGGCGGGCGACCAGAACCTCGCGGGCGGGAGCCGCGAGCGCGGCTTCGCGTTGGCCGGACATGGCTCTCCCGTCATCGTCCGCGGGCTCGCGGCGCTTGAGCGCAGACCGCGCGACCCGACACGTGTTGGTGTTGGCGGCGAACCGGCGAGAGGAATATCGTCGAGCGCTCGACCGGCGTTCATCGCAGAGAGAAGAGGAGAGGAATGAGCACCGTCCCCGTGCACATCACCGTCAATGGTGAGCGTCACGACCTCGACGTGGAGCCGCGCCTGCTGCTCGTGCATCTGCTGCGCGATCGCCTGGGTCTCACCGGCACCCACGTCGGTTGTGACACGTCCAACTGCGGCGCATGCACCGTCCATCTGGACGGCGAATCCGTGAAGAGCTGCACCGTCCTGGCCGTCCAGGCCGACGGCGCCGACGTCACCACCATCGAGGGCATGGGCTCCATGGAGAACCTGCATCCCCTCCAGGAGGCCTTCTGGGCCAACCACGGCCTCCAGTGCGGGTACTGCACGCCCGGCATGATCATGGCCGCCGCCGACCTGCTGGCGCGCAACCCGAGCCCGTCGGAGGAGGAGATCCGGCACGGCCTCGAGGGCAACCTGTGCCGCTGCACGGGCTACCAGAACATCGTGCTCGCCGTGCAGGACGCCGCAGGCAAGATGGGCGCCGGCGCGGGCAGGACCGAGCCGGTCGGGCAGGAGGTGGCGTCGTGAGCGCCACCGCCGACCGCACCGAGACGGGCAACGGCCACGTCGGCCGTTCCCTCAGGCGCAAGGAGGACCCGCGCCTGATCACGGGCCGCGCCCTCTACACCGACGACATGGCGCCCCCGGGCACGCTCCACGCGGCGATCGTCCGCTCGCCCGAGGCCAACGCGAAGATCCTCTCCATCGACACGAGCGCCGCCGCGGCGATCCCCGGCATCATCGCCGTCTATACCGGCGACGACCAGGACGACATCGCGGCGCCGTGCCCGATGGTGTGGGTCCCGCCGGGCGTCGACGTGCACGTCCCCGACCACTGGCCGCTGGCCAAGGGCAAGGTCGGCTACGTCGGCCAGGCCGTCGCCGTCGTCCTCGGCGCCGACAAGTACGCCGTCGTCGACGCGGCCGAGCAGGTCATCGTGGAGTACGAGCCGCTGCCCGCCGTCGTCGACCCCGAGAAGGCGCTCGAGGAGGGCTCGCCGCTCGTCCACGAGGAGTACGGCACGAACAAGGTCTTCGAGTGGTCGCTGCCCGGCGGCGACGTCGAGGCCGCGCTGGCCGACTCGGACGTCGTCATCGAGCGGCGCGTCGTCAACCATCGCACCGCCGGCGCGGCCATCGAGCCGCGCGCCTACGTCGCCGAGTGGCGACAGGGCCGCATGACGATGTGGAGCTCGACGCAGATCCCGCACATCGCGCGCGTGATCCTGTCGATCCAGCTCGGCATCAGCGAGGACAAGATCCGCGTCGTCGCGCCCGAGGTCGGCGGCGGCTTCGGCTCCAAGCTGCAGGTCTACGGCGAGGAGGTCCTCGTCTGCTGGGCCTCGCGCAAGACCGGGCGCCCGGTGAAGTTCACCGCGACGCGCACCGACGACATGACCGTCTGCCACCACGGGCGCGACCAGATCGACCACGTCCGGATGGGCGCCAAGCGCGACGGGACCGTCACCGGCCTGCACGTGAAGATCATCCAGGACTGCGGCTCCTACCACCTCATCGAGGGGCCGATGATCCCCACGCTGAGCGCGTGCGTGACCCCCGGGCCGTACAAGTTCACGGCGACGAAGACGGACATCGTCGGCGTCTTCACGAACAAGTTCACGACCGACGCGATCCGCGGCGCGGGTCGGCCCGAGGCCACGCACATGCTCGAGCTGTGCATGGACCAGATGGCCGACGAGCTGGGCATGGACCGCCTCGAGCTGCGGCGCAAGAACTTCGTGACCGACTTCCCGGCCGCGATGCCGCACGGATTCATCTACGACTCGGGCAACTACGGGGGCACGCTGGACAAGTGCCTGGAGATGTTCGACCTCGACGGCTTCCGCCGCGAGCAGGAGGAGCTGCGCTCCAAGGGCGTGTACCGCGGCGTCGGGTTCTCGACCTACGTCGAGATCTGCGGCCTCGGGCCGTCGCGCGCGCTCGGCCCGAAGGGCTGGGGCATGCAGGGCGGCTACTTCGAGTCTGCGCAGTGTCGCGTCAACCCGACCGGCTCGGTGACCGTCTACACGGGCTCCTCGCCGCACGGCCAGGGCCATGAGACGGGCTTCGCCCAGATCGTCGCCGACCGCCTCGGGATCGACCCCGAGAACGTCGAGGTCCTGCACGGCGACACCGATGCCGGCCCGTTCGGCAAGAACACCTACGGCTCGCGCTCGCTGGCCGTCGGCGGTGAGGCGCTCGCTCGCGCTGCCGAGAAGGTCCAGGACAAGGCCAAGCGGATCGTCGCCCACCAGCTCGAGGCGGCGCCCGAGGACGTCGAGCTGTCCGACGGCCGCTACCAGGTGCGCGGCTCGCCGGAGAAGTCGATGACGCTGGCCGACATCGCCGGCGAGGCCTACATCCCCCAGGACCTGCCCCAGGGGATGGAGGCGGGGCTCGACGAGATCTGCTTCTACGACCCGGAGAATTTCGTCTGGCCGTTCGGCGCGCACGCGTGCGTGACCGAGGTCGACCCGGAGACCGGCAAGGTCAAGGTCGTCCGCTACGTCGCGGTCGACGACTGCGGCCCGGCCATCAACCCGATGCTCATCGACGGCCAGGTCCACGGCGGCGCCGTGCACGCGATCGGCCAGGCGATCTACGAGCAGGTCGTCTACGACAACGACGGCCAGCTCATCACGAGCACGTTCGTCGACTACGCCCTGCCCACCGCGGCCGAGATGCCGATGTTCGAGACCGGGCGCACCGAGACGCCGTCGCCGACGAACACGCTCGGCGTCAAGGGCGTCGGCGAGGCGGCGACGATCGCGGCGTCGCCCGCCGTGGTGCAGTCCGTCGTGGACGCGCTCAAGCCGTTCGGCGTGACCGAGCTGGAGATGCCGCTGACGCCGCTCCGCGTCTGGCAGGCGATCCAGGCGGCCAAGGGCGAGGGCCCGGGGCCGCGGTCGACCGAGCAGGGCCGGGACGTCGGCGAGCACGGGCTGGGCTCCTCCGGCTCCGGCCCGGCGAGCCCGAGCGAGGGAGGTGGGTCGTGATCCCGCCCGCATTCGAGTACACGGCGCCGGCGTCGGTCGAGGAGGCGCTGAGCGCGCTCGCCGGCGGTGGTGAGGACGCGAAGCTGCTGGCCGGCGGGCACTCGCTGCTGCCGCTCATGAAGCTGCGCCTCGCCGCGCCGACGCTGCTCGTCGACCTGCGCAACGTCCCCGGCCTGCGCGGGTTCGAGCGTTCGAACGGCGACTGGCGGTTCGGGCCGATGACCCGGCACGTCGACCTGCAGTCGTCGCCGGAGCTCGGCGTCATCGCGGTCGTGGCGTCGCAGATCGCCGACCAGCAGGTGCGCAACCGCGGCACGATCGGCGGCTCGATGTCGCACGGCGACCCGGCCTCTGATCTGCCCACCGTCCTGCTGGCGACGGACGGGACGGTCACGCTGACCAGCGCCGGAGGCGCGACGCGCGACGTCGCGGCGGCCGACCTGTTCGTGGACTACCTGACCACGGCGGTGCAACCCGGCGAGGTCATGACCGAGATCCGCATTCCCGCGATGGACGGCTACGGCTGGGGCTACGAGAAGTTCACCCGCCGCGCCGAGGACTGGGCGATGGTCGGCGTCTGCGCGCTGGTCAAGAAGGGCGCCGGCGGCGAGTGCGAGGACGTCCGCGTCGGCCTCACGCACATGGCCCAGATACCGCTGCGGGCGACCGCGGTGGAGTCGGCGCTACGCGGCCAGCCGCTCGACGCGGGCTCGATCGCGCGCGCCGCCGAGCAGGCCGCCGAGGGCACCGACCCGCCCGGCGACCTCAACGCCACGCCGGACTACAAGCGCCACCTCGCGCGGGTGCTGACGAGGAGAGCGCTGGAGCAGGCGGCCGGGGTCTCGTCCTGAGCGGACCCTTCGCGTCTCCGGGCGCGGTCGGCGAGGCGCTGCGCGAGCAGCGCTACCTCGCCGACCGCGCCCTCTCGACCACGGTGTTCCTGGCCGCCGAGCTGGGCCAGCCGGTCCTCCTCGAGGGCGAGGCCGGTGTCGGAAAGACGGAGGTGGCCAAGGCGCTGGCCGGCGCGACCGGTGCCCGCCTCATCCGGCTGCAGTGCCACGAGGGCATCGACGTCCACCAGGCGCTCTACGACTGGGACTACGCACGCCAGCTGCTGGCGCTGCGCGCCGCCGAGGGCGGCGTCGACGAGGGCGAGCTGTTCTCCCGGCGTTACCTGTTGCGCCGGCCGCTGCTCGAGGCGCTCGAGCACGACGGCCCCGTGGTCCTGCTCGTCGACGAGGTCGACCGCGCCGACGACGAGTTCGAGGCCTTCCTGCTCGAGCTGCTCAGCGACTTCCAGGTGACGATCCCCGAGCTCGGCGAGACGATCGCCGCGACCGAGCGGCCGCTCGTGATGCTGACCTCGAACCGCACGCGCGAGCTGCACGACGCGCTCAAGCGCCGCTGCCTGTACCACTGGATCGACTACCCGACGCCCGAGCGCGAGGCGGAGATCGTCCGCGCCCGCGTGCCCGGCATCTCCGACGCGATCACGTTCCGCGTGTGCGACGCCGTCGCGCGGCTGCGCGAGGCGGAGCTCTACAAGCTCCCCGGCGTCGGCGAGACGATCGCCTGGGCCCAGGCGCTCACCGCGCTGGGCGAGGGAACGGACCTCGAGGAGACCCTCGGGGTGGCCCTCAAGGTCCGCGAGGACCTCGAGCGCGTCCGGCAGATCGGCCTCCTCGAGGGTGTCTGAGGCCGTCACCGATCGCCTCGTCGCGCTCGCCGACGTCCTGCGCGCCGGCGGGGTGCGCATCGGCACGGGCGAGATCGAGACGGCGCACCGCGCCCTGGCCGCCATCGACGCGTCCTCGCGCGAGGACTCCTACCTGGCGCTCCGCGCGGTGCTGTGCTCGCGGCACGCCGACTGGCCGGCGTTCGACGTCGCCTTCGCGGCCGTCTTCGGCGTCGCCTCCGAGCGCACGCCGCGCACCGAGCCGCTGCTGCCGCCGACCGCGTCCAACGTGCTGCCGCAGATCGCCGTTCCGCCGACGCCCGGCCCCGCCCCCGGGGTCGCGGACGAGGACGCCGCCGTGCGCCCGTCGGCCTACAGCGACATCGAGCTGATCAACGACAAGGACTTCGCCGAGCTCACCGACGCCGAGCGCGCCGTCGCGCGGGCGATCATCGTCCGCCTCGCGCGCCGCATGCCCCAGCGCGAGTCGCGCCGCACGCGGCCCGTGCGCCGGCGCGGCGTGCGCCCGGACCTGCAGGCCACGGTACGCGCCTCGCTGCGCCACGGCGGCGAGCCGCTCGAGCGCCGCTGGCGCGCGCACCGCACCGGGCCGCGGAAGCTCGTGCTCGTGTGCGACGTCTCGGGCTCGATGGCGCCGTATGCGCGCATGCTGCTGCAGTACCTGCACGCCGCCGTGGCCACCCACCGGCGCGTCGAGGCGTTCGTCTTCGGCACGCGGCTGACGCGGATCACCAACGAGCTCGGCGTCCGCGATCCCGACCGCGCGCTGGACCGCGCCGCCGCGGCCGTCGTGGACTGGTCGGGCGGCACGCGGATCGGCGCGTCGATCGCCGAGCTCAACCGCGTGCACGGGCGCCGGCTGGGGCGCGCGTCGGTGATCGTGATCCTCTCCGACGGCTGGGACCGCGGCGACCCCGCGCTGCTGTCGGCGGAGATGGAGCGCCTGCGGCGCACCGCGTACCGGCTCATCTGGCTCAACCCGCTCAAGGCCGCGCCGGGCTACGAGCCGCTGGCGCGCGGGATGGCCGCGGCGGTGCCGCATACTGATCATTTCCTGGCCGGCAACTCGCTGGCCTCGCTGATGGAGCTCGCCGACCTGCTCGAAGGAGGACTGACATGAGGGACGTGCTCGAGGACGTCGACGCCTGGACCGCGCGCGGCGACAAGGTGGCGCTGGCCATGGTCGTCGGGGTCAAGCGCTCGGCGCCGCGCCCGCCCGGGGCGAAGATGGCGATCAACGACAGGGGCGACGTCTCCGGCGCCGTGTCGGGCGGCTGCGTCGAGGGCGCCGTCGTGCAGGCGGCGGAGGACGTCCTCAACGGCGGCGTGCCGCAGCTCCTGCACTTCGGCATCGCCGACGAGGAGGCGTGGGACGTCGGGCTGCCGTGCGGCGGCGAGATCGACGTCTGGGTGGAGCGCTACGAGCCGTGAGCCAGTCCCCGCACGGCGCGTTCGCCGAGCTCGCGCGCAGCGAGGGCCGCGGCGCGCTGGTCACCGTGATTCGGAGCCCCACCCACCCCGACCTCGGCGCCCGGATGCTCGTCCGGCCCGACGGGTCGACGAGCGGCTCGCTCGGCGACGAGGCGCTCGAGCGCACGGCGGCCGAGTTCGCCGACGAGCTCATGTGGTCCGAGCGCTCCGAGGCGCGCGAGGTGGGCGACGTCCTCCTGTTCGTCGACGTCGTCTTCCCGGCGCCGCGGCTGGTCATCTTCGGCGCGATCGACTTCGCCGCCCAGCTGTGCACGCTGGCGCGGACGAGCGGCTGGCGCCCCTACGTCGTCGACCCGCGCGGCTTCTTCGCCCGACCCGACCGCTTCCCGGACGCCGAGGAGGTCATCGTCGGCTGGCCCGACAAGGCGTTCGAGCGCCTGGGCGGGATCGACCGCGCGATGTCGATCGCCGTGCTCACGCACGACCCGAAGCTCGACGACGCCGCGCTCGAGCTCGCGCTGCGCTCCCCCGCCGCCTACGTCGGGGCGATGGGGTCGCACCGCGCGCAGGCCAAGCGCCGCGAGCGCTTGCTGGCCAAGGGGTTCACCGACGGGGAGCTCGAGCGGCTGTCGGCGCCGATCGGGCTCGACCTCGGCGCGCTGACGCCGGAGGAGACCGCGCTGTCGATCATGAGCGAGGTCGTCGCGCTGCGCCGCGGGCGCGACGGCGGGCGCCTGGCCCACGCGGGCGGGCGGATCCACGAGGTCGAGGCGTGATCGCAGGCGTCGTGCTGGCCGCCGGGGCCGGCCGGCGCTTCGGATCACCCAAGCAGCTGGCCGACCTCGACGGCGTGCCGCTGCTGCAGCACGCGATCGACGCGATGCTCGCCGTGCCCGCGCTGGACGGCGTGATCGTCGTCCTCGGCGCGGCGGCCGAGCACGTCGCCGCGGCCGTGCAGTTCGCCGATGCCGAGGCCGTCGTGTGTGAGGACTGGGAGGAGGGGATGGCCGCCTCGCTGCGCTGCGGCGTGGCGGCGGCGGGCGACTCGGACTGGGTCGTGGTCACGCTCGGCGACATGCCGGGCGTCACGCCGGAGGCGATCGAGGCGGTGATCGCCGCCACCGGCCCGGGCGCCGATGCGGTGCGCGCCGAGTACGGCGGACGGCCCGGCCATCCCGTCGCGCTGAGCCGCGCGCTGTTCGATCGGGTGGCCGAGCTGCGAGGGGACGTCGGCGCGCGCGAGCTTCTCGCTAGCGTCGCGGTCCGCCCGGTCGAGGCGCTGCATCTCGCGCGCCCCGACGACGTCGACACCCCCGAGGAGCTGGAGGCGATCAGGACATGAAGCTCGAGCAGTCGTTCACCGTCGCCGCTCCGGTCGAGCAGGTGTGGGCCGCCCTCGTCGACGTCGAGCGCGTCGCGCCGTGCCTCCCGGGCGCCGAGATCACCGGCCGCGAGGACGACGGCTCCTACACGGGCAACTTCACGGTCAAGCTCGGGCCGACGACGGCCGCCTACGCGGGCCACCTCGAGGTGGAGTCCGTCGACGAGGAGTCGCGCACGACGACGATGAGCGCGCGCGGGAGCGACCGCCGCGGCCAGGGCAGCGCGAACGCGACGATCGTCTCGCGCGTGACCGAGCAGGCCGGCGGGACGCGCGTCGACGTGTCCACCGACTTCGCGATCACCGGCCGCCTGGCGCGCTTCGGCCGCGCGGGGATGATGGACGACATCTCCCAGCGCCTGCTGCGCGAGTTCGCCGACTGCCTGCAGAGCCGCCTCGAGGGCGCGCCCGCCGAGGCCGCGGGTCCCGCCGTCGTGCCGCCGCCCGTGACGTCGGGCGACGTGCCCGCCGAGGCCGCGGGCGGCGAGCCGGCGTCCGCCGACCCCGGCCGCGTGGGCACGCTCGGCGTGCCGGCGCCCGCCGAGCCGGGCCGCCAGCCCGTGGGCGCGACCGGCGGCGCCGCGCAGGACGACGCCGCCGAGCCGCCGGACCGCGACCCGGAGCCCGAGCTGACGCCCACCCCGACGCCCCCGCCCGACGCGGTGTCGCCCTCGCCGCCGCCACCGGCCGGTGACGCCCAGGGCCGCGTCGGCACGTCCGGGGGCGGAGGCGCGCCGCCGGCGCCCGTCACCGGTCCGCCGCCGCCGCCCGGCGGCCGGCGGCGCCACAGCGAACCGGAGGCGGAGCCCGAGCCCGAGCCCGTCGCCGCCGAGGCCCCGCCTCCGCCCCCTCTGCCGGCCGACGTCGCCCCACCGCCCCTGACCGGCGCTCCGGTGACACCCGAGCCCGAGCCCAAGCCCGAGCCGGAGCCGGAGCCCGCCGCCGAGGCGCCGCCCGCGCGCGCTCCCGGGGGCGAGTACCTCACGCAGGCGCCGCTGCCCGAGGAGCCCGCGGTGCGCACGGAGTCGATCCCGCCGCCCGGGCGCGAGACGCCACCGGCGCCGCCGCCGAAGCGCTCGTCCGGCGGCCCGCTCGGCGCGCTCAAGCGGCTCTTCTCGCGCCGCAAGTAGAAACATACGCCTGTACGCGATAGCGTACGGCCATGAGCGTGACGCGATCCTGGGACGGGGCGGAGTACGACCGCCTGTCGACGCCGATGGAGCGCCTCGGGCGCGAGGTGCTCGACCGCGTCGACCTGCGCGGCGGCGAGACCGTGCTCGACGCCGGCTGCGGCTCGGGGCGCCTGACCGAGGTGCTGCTCGAGCGGCTCCCGCGCGGCCGCGTGATCGGCGTCGACGCGTCGGCCTCGATGATCGACGCCGCGCGCGAGCGCCTCGGCGACCGCGCCGACCTGCGCGTCGCGGACCTCGCCGAGCTGGACCTCGGCGGCGAGCGCGTCGACCTCGTCTTCTCGACCGCGACGTTCCACTGGATCGCCGACCACGGGCGCCTGTTCACGGCGCTGCGCCGCGCGCTGCGCGACGGCGGCCGCCTCGTGGCCCAGTGCGGCGGCGCCGGCAACGTCGCCAACGCCGGCGCGGCGGCGCGCGCGGCGGGCGAGCAGGAGCCGTTCGCCGCCCACCTCGCCGGCTGGCCGGGACCGTGGAACTTCGCCACGCCGCAGGAGACCGAGCGCCGTCTGCACGACGCCGGCTTCCGCGATGTGCGCTGCGCGCTCGTGCCGCGCCCGGTGACCCCGGAGGACCCGCGCGCCTATCTCGCCGAGATCGTCCTCGGCGCGCACCTCGAGCGGTTGCCGGAGCCGCTGCGCGAGCCGTTCGTGGCGGATGTCGCCGCGCGCCTGGGCGAGCGCCCGACGATCGACTACGTGCGCCTGAACATCGACGCCACGGCCGCCTGAGCGACGTCCCGCGACGCCCGCCGGGACGGCCCGCAGGCGAGCGCTAGAGTCCAGACGAGGACAGGTCCGCGCGGCGCCCCGCGCGGCTCTTGTCGTGCCCGAATGGCGCTCAGACCGCTCCTCCGACAGCTCCAAGACAGTCCCGACGGCGCCGCCCTCGCGCGCCGCGGCGGTCGCGCGTTCGTGTCGGCGTCGCTGCGCCCGTATCTCGTCGCCGCGCTGCTCGACGGCGTCGACGACGCGCTCGCGACCGGGCGCCCGGCGCTCGTCGTCGCCGGCGACGACCGTCAGGCCCGCGACCTCGCCGCCGACCTGCGCTACTGGCTGGCGCCGCGCCCGGTGCGCTTCTACCCGAGCCGCGGCGTGGCCTACGAGTCGCACCTGGCGCCGCCGCCCCACCTCGTCGGCCTGCGCGTCGCGGCGCTCGATGCCCTCCTCGCCGCCGCCGGCGACGACGAGACCGCCGAGCCGCCGGTCGTCGTCGTCTCGGCGGTCGCGCTCAGCGAGAAGGTGCCCGACCCCGAGATGCGCCCGCACTCCTTCACGTTGCGCGTGGGCGAGCTGCTCGACCTCGACGAGGTCGGCAACGACCTCGTCGCCGCGGGCTACGAGCGCGTGGACCAGGTCGACGACCGAGGCCAGTTCGCGATCCGCGGCGGGCTGCTCGACGTCTTCCCCGCCACCGAGGACCGCGCCGTCCGCGTCGACATGTTCGACATCGAGATCGAGGCGATCCGCTGGTTCTCGACCTTCACCCAGCGCAGCCTGGGGGAGACGGACGAGGTCGAGATCGCCCCGGCGGCCGAGCTCGCCGCCGAGCACCGCGAGATGGCGGAGATCGCCGCGCTCGAGGACAGCGAGGACCGTCCCGACATCGCCGAGCTCCTGCCCGTCGACCGCTTCCACTCGTTCCTCGATCTCGCGCCCGCGGGCGCGGCGGTGATCCTGGCCGCCGAGGAGGAGGTCGCCCCCGCGCTGGCCGACCACTGGCAGGACGTCTGCGCCGCGTTCCACGACGACGACGCCCACCAGCTCTACGTCAAGCCCGACGCGATCACCGCCGCGCTCGACGAGCGCGCGCGCATCCGGCTGAGCTCGATCGCCGGCGACCAGGAGCTCGAGTTCCGCGCGCAGGCCGCCGACGTCGCCGCGCGCTCGCTGCGCGAGGCCGAGCCCGAGCTCGAGAAGCTCCTGCGCTCGGACTACCGGACGGTCGTGGCGTGGTCGCGGCGCGGCGACGGCGAGCGCGCCGCGTACAACCTCTCGCGCCTGCGCGCGACGTGGCTCAACGGCGAGCGCCCGCCGGCGCAGTCGCTGGGCTTCGCGCAGGCCAACCTGCGCGACGGCTTCATCGCCGCGGGCCTGCGGCTCGCCGTCATCCCCGAGCACCGCCTGTTCCGTCGCCGGCGCGCCGAGCGCCAGCGCCCGAGCGGTCGGGGCCGCCGCGGCGCGCTGCGCTCCTTCGCCGACCTGCGCACGGGCGACATCGTCGTCCACGAGGACCACGGCCTCGCCCGCTTCGCGGGCTTCGACACGAAGACCGTCGGCGGTGTCACGCGCGACTACCTGCAGCTCGAGTTCGCGGGCACCGACCGCGTCTTCATGCCCGTCGACCAGCTCGCCAAGATCACGCGCTACGTCGGCGCGGGCGGCGCGCACCCGCCGCTGAGCAAGCTCGGCGGCAAGTCGTGGGAGACGATGAAGGCGCGCGCGCGGCGCGCCGCCCAGGAGCTCGCGGGCGAGCTCATCAACCTCTACGCCGAGCGCCGCCGGCGCCCGGGCCACGGCTTTCCCGACGACTCCGAGTGGCTGCGCGAGTTCGAGGGCGCCTTCCCCTGGCAGGAGACGCCGGACCAGCGCGAGGCGATCGAGGCGGTCAAGGCCGACATGGAGCGCGACCAGCCGATGGACCGCCTGATCTGCGGTGACGTCGGCTACGGCAAGACCGAGGTCGCGCTGCGCGCCGCGTTCAAGGCCGCCGACGACGGCAAGCAGGTGCTCGTCCTCGCGCCCACCACGATCCTCGCCCAGCAGCACTTCGGGACCTTCTCCGAGCGCCTCAAGGACTACCCGTTCACGATCGAGCACGTCAGCCGCTTCCGCACGCCCAAGCAGCAGCGGGAGTCGGTCACGGCGTTCAACGAGGGCCGCGCCGACATCCTCATCGGCACCCACCGGCTGCTCGGCCGCGACCTGCGCGGCAAGGACATCGGGCTGATCATCGTCGACGAGGAGCAGCGCTTCGGGGTCAAGCAGAAGGAGCTCCTGCGCCAGCTCAAGCTCAAGGTCGACGTCATCTCGATGAGCGCGACGCCGATCCCGCGCACGCTGCAGATGTCGCTCGCCGGCCTGCGCGACATCAGCGTGATCGAGACGCCGCCCGAGGGTCGGCGACCGGTGAAGACCTATGTCGGCGAGTACGACGAGGAGCTCGTCCGCCAGGCGCTGGAGCGCGAGAAGGCGCGCGGCGGCCAGGCCTTCTTCGTCCACAACCGCGTCGAGACGATCGACGAGACGGCCGAGCGGCTGCGCGGCCTGTGCCCGGGCATCACCTTCGAGGTCGCCCACGGCCAGCTCGACGAGAAGGACCTCGAGGCGCGGATGATGAGCTTCCTGCGCGGCGAGTCCGACGTGCTCGTGGCCACGAGCATCATCGAGTCGGGCATCGACATCCCGCAGGCCAACACGCTGATCGTCGAGCGCGCCGACGTCTTCGGCCTCGCCCAGCTCTACCAGATCCGCGGGCGCGTGGGCCGCAGCCGCGAGCGCGCCTACGCGTACCTGCTCTATCCCAGCGCCGCCGTGCTGACCGAGGAGGCGACGAAGCGCCTCAGCGCGCTCAGCGACTACACCGAGCTCGGCGCCGGCTTCAAGATCGCGATGCGCGACCTCGAGATCCGCGGCGCCGGCAACCTGCTCGGCGACGAGCAGTCCGGCCACGTCGCGGCGCTCGGCTTCGAGCTGTACCTGAGCATGCTCGAGGAGGCCGTGCTGGCGGGCAGCGGCGACGGCGCGGGCGCCGACGAGCCCGAGCCCGTGCGCCTCGACGTCAACGTCGACGCCTACGTGCCCGCCGACTACATCCCCTACGAGCAGGCCAAGATCGACGTCCACCGGCGCATCGCGGCGTCGCGCGACGTGGGCGAGCTGGCGATGCTGCGCGACGAGCTCGAGGATCGCTTCGGCCCGATGCCCGACCCGCTGGCCAACCTCATCTCGCTCCAGCAGGCGCGCATCAAGCTCGGCGAGGCGGGCGCGCGCGCCGTCTCGTTCCGCGGCGGGCGCCTGGCCGTCACGCCGGTCGACCTCGACGCGGAGCGTGCGAGCCGGCTGAAGGAGCAGATCCCGGAGGCGCTCTACGAGCCGGGCAAGTCGCAGTTCAGCCTGCGCGTGCCCGACGATCCGCAGCAGCGCTTCCCGGCCGTGGTCCACGCTGCCAACGCGCTCCTCGAGGTGACACGACAGGCTGCATGAGCCGCTACCCTGGCTCGAAAGCGACCCAGGGTTTGTGTCTCTCATGTCTCGGAAGTTCCGTCTGGCGCTCGGCGCCTTTTTTGTTGTCCCCGCTCTCGCGCTCGGCGCGTGCGGTTCCGACGTCCCCGGCAACTCGGTGGTGAAGGTCGGCGACCAGTCGATCAAGAAGGCGACCTTCGATCACTGGATGGCGATCGCCGCGGTCGCCCAGGCCGGTCAGGCCTCCCAGTCGACGAGCGGGACCCCGAAGGGCACCGTGCCCGACTCGCCGGAGTTCACGGCCTGCGTCGCGAACAAGCAGAAGACCGCCGCCAAGCCGGCCAAGGGGCAGCCGGACCCGACGGCGGCGCAGCTCAAGACGCAGTGCAAGCAGGAGTACGACACCCTCAAGAACCAGGTGCTCGAGTTCCTGATCCGCTCGACGTGGCTCGACAACGAGGCCGGCGAGCAGAACGTCAAGGTCACCGACAAGGAAGTCCAGAAGCAGATCGACCAGGCCAAGAAGCAGGCCTTCCCGAACAAGGGCGACTTCGAGAAGTTCCTCACCCAGTCGGGCCTGACCGAGGCCGACGTGTTCTTCCAGCAGCGCGGCCAGCTGCTCGAGCAGAAGATCACCTCGAAGGTGACCAAGAACAAGGACAAGGTCACCGACGCGCAGATCTCGCAGTACTACGAGAAGAACAAGAGCCGCTTCTCGCAGGCCGAGCGCCGTGACCTGCGGATCGTCCTGACCAAGACCAAGGCGCGTGCCGAGGCGGCCAAGCGCGCGCTCGAGTCGGGCGCGTCGTGGTCCAGCGTCGCCAAGCAGTACTCGGTCGACCAGGCCTCCAAGAACCAGGGCGGCAAGCTCGAGGGCGTCGCCAAGGGCCAGCAGGAGAAGGCGCTCGACACGGCGATCTTCGAGGCCGACAAGGGCAAGCTCATCGGACCGATCAAGACGCAGTTCGGTTACTACGTCATGGAGGTCACGAAGGTCACCGAGGCCAAGCAGCAGTCGCTCGACGACGCCAAGGACTCGATCCGCCAGATCGTCTCCAGCGAGAACCAGCGCAAGGCGCTGGACACCTTCGGCAAGGACTACCGCAACCGCTGGAAGGACGCCACGAAGTGCAAGGACGGCTTCGTGACCCCCGACTGCGAGAACGGGCCGAAGCAGGCGAGCACAACCGCGAACCAGCAGCAGCAGCCGCAGCCGCAGCAGCAGCAGACCGCTCCGGCGACGAGCACGCCGGGCACCACGGAGCCGTAGGGACGCGGCGCGGCCGGCACGCCCGGCCGCGCCTCGATCACCTGTCCGTTCGCCCTCGCCGGGCTGCACGACGGTGGATCCGCGGCCGACAACGGCGGTGTGACCAGCTTCCGGAGCATCGTCGTCGCCCTCGTCGCGGTCGCCTTCGTGCTCGCCCCGGCCACCGCCGTGGCGCGGGACAAGGACAAGGACAAGAAGGGCCCGCCGAGGATCACGCTGCCGATCCCGCTGCCCCCGCTGCCGATCCCGCTCCCGATCGTCGGCAAGAGGCCGGGGACGACCGGCACCGGGACCCAGCCGGGCACGGCGCCGGCTGCTCAGACGACGACGGGCACGACGCCGTCGACCACGCCGGCGACCACGACGCCGCCGACCGCCATCGCGCCGCCCGCCCCGCCGCAGATCGGGGTCTCGCTCGCCCTGACACCGGCCGCCGGTTCGGTCGCCGTGAAGCTTCCGGGCGGCCAGGGTTACGTCGATCTCAGCGCCGCGGGCTCCGTCCCGACGGGCTCCGTCATCGATGCGCGCAACGGCACGCTCGAGTTGAAGACCGCCGTGGACACCACCGGCGGGACCCAGACCGTGCGCCTCTGGGGGGCGGTCTTCGAGGTCCGCCAGTCCCCGTCCGGGCGCGGCATGACCGAGTTCCGCCTGCGTGGCGGGCGGCCCGCCGGCTGCCCGGGCGCCGGCGGCGCGGTCCGCGCGCGGGCCGCCAAGGCGCCGGCGGCCAAGCCCGCCGGTCTGTGGGCCAAGGACCGCAACGGGCGCTTCCGCACCCGTGGGCGCAACAGCGTGGCGACCGTCCGCGGCACGCGGTGGCTCACGCGCGAGACCTGCGCCGGTACGCTGACGAGGGTCACCGAAGGCACGGTCGCCGTGCGCGACGTGCGTCACGGCAGGGCCGTGGTCGTTCGGGCCGGGCACAGCTACCTGGCGCGAGACCGCGGCTGAGGGCGCCGCCGACGCGCCCGCCGCCGTTCGCCGTCGAACACCGACCGTCCGACCAACCATGCGCGACTCAAGCCAAACGTCACACACGCCGATGCGTTCTGTCGTGCACGCGATGACCCGACCCGTGACCCGTGCCGCGCTCGCCGCGCTGGCCGTCGCCCTGCTCGCCATCAGCCCGGCGATGGCCGACGACGACGACCGTGGCGGCTCGTCGAACGCCGCCGACGCGAGGGGCCTGCGGGTGGGCAACGTCGGGCCCACCTCGGCGACGCTGACCGCCGAGGTCGCGACGCACGGCCGGCCGACGGCCTACTCGTTCGCCTACGGCACGACCCAGAGCTTCACCGGGCACGTCGACGGGATGCTCGCCGCGACCCCGGGCGTGCAGACGGTCAGCGTGACCGTCCAGGGCCTGGCCCCGAGCACCAAGTACTTCTACGGGATCGTCGTCCGCAACTCGCAGGGCAGCGACTCCGACATCGGCTGGCCGCCGTTCAACACGCTCGCCGCGCCGGCCGCCCCGGCGCCGGTGGCGCCCGCGGTGCCCGCGGCCGCCCCGACGCCCGAGCTCGGCAAGTCCGCCGTCGTCGCGCCGGTCGAGGGCAACGTCAAGATCAAGGTCCCCGGCGCCGCGGCGTACGCCGACCTGGCGGCCGGCAGCTCCGTGCCCGTCGGCACGGTGGTCGACACCCGCGCCGGCGCCGTGGCGCTCACGAGCGCGCTGACCGGCGGGCGCACGCAGACCGCCCAGGTCGGCGACGGGCTCTTCCAGGTCAAGCAGTCGCGCGGCGGCAAGGGCGTGACCGATCTCGTCCTCCGCGGCGGCGACTTCAGCGCCTGCGGCTCCTCGCGTGGCAACGCCCGCACCGCGGCGGCCAAGAAGGCCAGGAAGCCGCCGAGGCGCCGCCTGTGGGCTCGCGACAAGGGCGGTCGCTTCCGCACCCACGGGCGCAACAGCGTCGCGACGGTGCGCGGCACCCGCTGGGTGACGACCGACACCTGCGCCGGCACCCGCACCACCGTCACCGAGGGCGCGGTCTCCGTCCGCGACCTGCGCCGCAAGCGCACCGTCATCGTGCGCAAGGGCAAGAGCTACCTGGCGCGCGGGCGCCGCTGAGCGACCGATGGACCGGTCCTGGCCGGCGCGTCTGACGCGGGGCTCGCGACCGCCCGCGCACGTCATCGCCGTCGTCGCGGCCGGCCTGATCGCAGCGGTTCTCGGCGTTGCCGCCCACCTGGGCCATCTGCTGCCGGGGGTCCGCAGCGACTCCGTCGCGCTGCGCTTCCAGGCCCGCGGCGCCCAGCTGACCGACGACCTCGTCGTCGTCGCCATCGACGACGTCACCTTCTCCGATCTCGGGCAGCAGTGGCCGTTCCCGCGCTCGCTGCACGCGCGCGCGGTCGACCGCCTGCGCGAGGCGGGCGCCAAGACGATCGTCTACGACGTCCAGTTCACCGAGGCCACGGAGGAGCGCGAGGACCTCGCCCTCTACGACGCGGTCGCCCGCGCGCGCAACGTCGTCCTGGCCACGAGCGAGACCGACCGCCAGGGGCGCACGAACGTCCTCGGCGGCGACGAGAACCTGCGCGCCGCCGGCGCCGTGGCGGCGGCCAGCAACCTGCCGACCGGCCCGGGCGGCGTCTTCGAGCGCTTCACGCGCCAGGCGGTGGGGATCGACACGCTCGCCGTCGTGGCCGCGCGCCGCTCCGGCGGCCCGCGCCTGAAGCCGTCGGAGTTCGAGTCCGACGGAGCGTGGATCGACTACCGCGGCGGGCCGGGGACGATCCGCACCGTCTCCTTCTCGAACCTCGTCCGCGGGCGCGTTCCCGCGCGCGAGCTGCGTGGCAAGATCGTCGTCGTCGGCGCCACCGCGGCCTCGCTGCAGGACGTCCACGCGACGCCGGCCGCCAACGACCAGGTCATGGCCGGCGCCGAGATCCAGGCCAACGCGATCTGGACGGCGCTGCACCGCCTGCCGCTGCGCACCGCGCCGTGGTGGCTGGACATCCTGATGATCGTCGCGCTCGCCCTGGCGCCCGCCCTCGTGGGTCTGCGGGCGCGGCCACAGGCCGTCGCGCTGGTCGCGCCGCTGCTCGGCGTGCTGTGGCTGGCCGCGGCGCAGCTCGCCTTCGGCGCCGGGCTGATGGTCGACCTCGTGTGGCCGCTGGCCGCGCTCCTGATGGCCACCACCGGGACGGTCGCCGGGACCTACCTGGCCGAGCTCGGCGAGCGCCGCCGCGTGAGCGTCTACAACGAGCTGCTCGAGCGCCGCGTGCGCGAGCGCACCGAGGAGCTGCGCGAGACGCAGCTCGAGGTCGTCCGCCGCCTGGCGCTCGCCGCCGAGTCGCGCGACGGCGACACCGGCCAGCACATCGAGCGCATGAGCCGCCTGTGCGAGCGCCTCGCGCTGGCGATCGGCTGGACGCCGACCGAGGCCGAGCTGCTGCGCCACGCCGCCGCGCTGCACGACGTCGGCAAGATCGGCATCCCGGACCGCGTGCTGCTCAAGCCCGGCAAGCTGGACCCGGCGGAGCGCACGGTGATGGAGACCCACGCCGCGAAGGGCGCCCGGCTGCTCGCCGACTCGCGCTCCGACCTGCTCCAGCTCGCCGAGGTCATCGCCCGCACGCACCACGAGCGCTGGGACGGCAGCGGCTACCCGGCCGGTCTGTCGGGCGAGGACATCCCGCTCGCCGGGCGCATCTGCGCGATCTGCGACGTCTACGACGCGCTCGTCTCCCCGCGCCCGTACAAGGACCCGTGGGCCGTCGACGCCGCCCTCGACGAGATCCGCCGCCAGAGCGGCAGCCAGTTCGACCCGCAGCTGGCCGAGATCTTCCTCGGGCTCGAGATGCACGCTTCCGCGCGCGGCACCTGGCCCGTGGGCGACCCGGCGCCCGCCGCCCGAGCCGCCGCGGCGTCACGGGCTCAGGGGTAGACGCAGTACAGGTTGCCCCCGCCGGCGGCCGCCGCGCCGGTCGCCCCGGCGTTGACGTACTGCCACTGGTAGTCCGGCCGGCCGCCGGTCCAGTACACGATCTCGAACACGCCGACGGCGTAGATCCCCTGGCCGGTCGGGACCGAGATCGGGCCCCAGGTCCACGGGGTCGGCTGCACGGCGCCGCTGGGATGGAACTGCGCCACGCCCGTCGGCGTCGCGCTCCACGTGTCCCAGCGGCCGGCGTTCTCGCCGCGGACGCCGAGCCAGTGCCAGCCGCCGCTCGCCGTGTACCAGGCCGTCCACGCGCGGGTGGAGATGGTCGTCGGAGACGACGTGGTGAAGTCCGGAGTGGCCAGGAAGGCCTGGGGCGCGCCCGCCTGCGAGCACTGCAGGTGCCCGTCGGTCCAGAAGCCCTTCGTGCCGGTGCCGCCCGCGCCGGCGCGCACGGTGAACCACAACTTCGTCGCCCGTCCGTTCTGGCGGACGGTCGCGGTCGCAGCGACCGTGCGCGCTCGGGCGATACGGGCTGCAACCTTCGCCGAGACCTCGAACTGCGCGGTCGAGCGGTTCGCCGCACAGCGATAGCGCGTCCGCCCGAGTGACCCGACGGGGGCACCGGTCACCGAGACCGTGCCGTTCGCGCGGCACGCCAGGCGCAGCGAGAACGTCCGCTTGGCGCGGTTGAAGGCCACCGGGGTCGCGGCCAGGCGACCCGGCCCGGCAGGCCCGCCGGGGAGCGTCGCCGTCGTCCCCGGCGGGACGAACGCGGGAGCGGTGCCGGGGGACGACGGCAGGTCGAGGCCGTTTCCGGGTGGTGGCCCGGGCGGCCCCGGGGGGGCCTGCGCCTGGGCGCCGGCCGGCAACAGCACGGCGACAGCGATTGCGGCGAGCGCTCCTCGTGCGCGCGACAACGTCATCTCCCTCGGTCGGTTGGCATGAGCTGCTGCACGTGGCGGATCGTCACGCCGAGTCGTCGAAGGCGACGGCGGCGGGGGGTTTCGACGGCGTGCTCGGAGCGGCGGGCTTCGGCGCGGGCGACGGCGGGGCGGACGCCGCCGGCGGGGCCGACGCGGGAGGCGCCGGGGCGGGGGCCTGCTGGACGACGACCGGCGGCGCTGCCTGCACGACCGGCGGCGGGGGCGTGATCGCTCGGCGCGAGGACTCGCGGCGGCGGGCCGGCCGACGCGTGACCCGGCGCGCGGACGAGCGTGCCACGCGGTCGCGCGAGCGGCGCGATGAGCGCCGCGTGCTGCGCTCCTCGGACTCCGCCGCGCGCGCGGGCGCCGCGCGCGTCCGCGGCTCGAAGTCGGCGAGCACGCGCAGCGAGGGCAGCGAACGCGTCGGCGCCTGGGCGAGGCTCGGCGGCCTGCTCGTCTTCGTATGGTGGTCGAGCGCGGACCCGGCGACCCAGCCGACGCCCAGCACGACGGCGACCCCGCACAGCTGCGCGAAGACCTTGGCTACCCGGGACACTTCACCGTCCGCATCCTGCGGGTCGACAGACAGCCATCGTCGCGGGTGGGGGCCGCGCCGTTGCGGATCTTGAAGCGAACGTACTTGCCGATGCGGCCCGGCTTGGTCACGTAGACCTCGAGCACGGCGCCCGGCGAGTAGACCCGCTCGAGCGAGCGAAGTCGCACCGGCCGCTTGGCCGACACGGCGCGCGCGCTCGCCTGCTTGCGCGGGCAGCCCTTGCCCTTGCACCGGACGAGGACCCTCGCCCCGCCGGCCGCCCGGATGCTGAGCAGGTTGATCGTGACCTTCGACCCGAGCGCGCGCCCGCGGATGCGGACGATCGGGAACGGGCTCATGAGGAGCCTGGTCGCGCGGGGCGCTCCGCCCGGGCTGTTGAAGCGTGTGCCGGGCCTCGACGACGAGCTCGGGGGGTTTGAACTCGGCGCCGAGGTGCCCGACGGCGGGCCTGCCTCTGCATCTTGCAGCGTCACTGACCCACGAACCACGACGGTCTGGAACGCAACCGACGACGCTCCACGGTTGTCCGTCGCTCGAAGGGCGACGACGAAGCTGCCGTTCGTCCGGAACGACTGCACGACCGTGGCTCCGGCCGCGTCGTCGAAGAAGCCGTCACCGTCCAGATCCCAGCTGAGCCCCGTCAGGGTGCCGTCGGGGTCGCTGGAGTTCGACGCGAACGTGACCGGCTCGCCCGCCTGCGGAGCCGCGGGCGCGAACGAGAAGGATGCGATCGGCGGGCGGTCGGCCACGACGCTCACGATGACCGTGGCGGTCATCGACGCCCCGTCGTTGTCCGTCGCCTGCAGGCGCACGACGACCTCGCCCGGCGTGGTGTACCGCCGGCTGATCGTCGAGGTCGTCCCGTCGTCGAACACGTCGTCGCCGTCGAGCGACCAGGCGAGCCGCGCGATCGTCCCGTCGGCGTCGTGTGAGGTGGAGGCGAAGGCCACCGGCTCGCCCGCGATCACCACGGCCGGCGCCGCGGTGAACGACGCGCTCGGCGGCTGATTGACCGCCACCGTGCGCGTTGCCGTCATCTCGGCGCCCGAGCTGTCGCGGACGCGCAGCCGGACGATCTGCGTGCCGAAGCGCGAGAACGCCCACGTCACGCTCGTCCCGGTGGCCTCGTCGAAGCGGCCGTCACCGTCGAGATCCCAGTCCTCGGCGGCGATCGTGCCGTCGCCGTCGGCCGACGTCGACGTGAGCGTCACGGCCTGCCCGACGGCCGGAGTCTCGTCCGAGATCGTGAACGACGCCGACGGCGGCGCATTGGCGAGCGGCGGGGCGGGCATGGGCGGCGCCGGCAGCGGAGGCGGAGGCGGAGGCGCGAGGATGGCGATCGCCTTCGATGTGCCCGCCGACTCGCCGGCCGCGTCCGCGACCGTCAGGGCGACGTTCACCGTGCCCGCGGAGCCAAACGTGTGCTGGACCGACGCGCCGGTCGCCTCGAACGTGCCGTCCCCGTCGAAGTCCCAGCTCTCGGTGAGCGCGTCGCCGTCGGGGTCCGTCGACGTCGAGGTGAACGTCACGGGCGCGCCGACGTTGAGGTCTCCGCCGCTGACCGTGAACGACGGCACCGGCGCGGCCGCGAGCGCGGGCGCGGCCCCCATCAGGGGGGTGCACACGGCGGCGGCGACGAGGACGACCAACGGGCGGACGACGGGGAAACGCATGGAGGTCCGCATATGAGAAGAACGCACGGCCATCAGCCCCGTTCTCACGCGAATTCCCCGCGCGTGTAGTCTCGTTGTCCGGTCGTGGCTCCGGCGAGGCGATCGCCAGGCCGGCTCGGGGAGGACGCATGTCCGTGCAAGCGGGAATCCGGCGTCGCAGGGGGGCGATCGCCGCCCTGGCGCTGGTCGTGGTGGGAACGCTCGGTACGCCCGGCGTCGCCACGGCGTTGCCGAACGGCCGCGAGGCCGAGGCCATGCGCGTGCCGGGGTCCGCCGGGCGGATCGTCGCCGCGGCGAGCGCGAGCGGCCGCAAGGCGCTGCTGCTCACCGGCGCGCGCGCGGCGCGGACGCGTCTGGCTGCGCGGTCGGGGAGCGCGCTGACGATCGCCGTGCGGGCGCGCCGGTGCCGCGGCGTGCCGCGCATCGTGGCGAGCGTCGACGGCCGGGTGGTCACCCGCCGGCGCGTCGCCGCACGGCGCTGGACGACGCTGCGCTCGCGCTCGGCGGTCGCGGCGGGCGCGCACACCGTCCGGATCCGGCTGGCCAACCCGCGACGGGCCGGTGGGTGCCGGCGCGGGCTGCTCGTCGACCGCGTCTCGTTCGTCGCTCCGCAGGCCAGGCGCCCGGCGTCGGGGTCGCCGTCACCCGGCGCGGCGCTGTGGCGCCCGGCACCGGGCACGACGTGGCAGTGGCAGCTGAGCGGCGCGCTCGACACCTCCGTCGCCGCGCAGATGTACGACATCGACCTGTTCGGCAACGACGCGGGCGTCGTTGCGGCACTGCACGCCCAGGGCCGGCGCGTGGTCTGCTACCTGAGCGCCGGCTCGCACGAGCCCGGGCGCCCGGACTCCGGCGCCTTCCCCGCCGCGGTGCTCGGCAACGCGCTCCAGGGTTGGCCGGACGAGCGCTGGCTGGACATCCGGCGACTCGACGTGCTCGGGCCGATCATGGAGCGCCGCATGGACCTCTGTCGACAGCGGGGCTTCGACGGCGTGGAAGCCGACAACGTCGACGGCTACTCCAACGCGACGGGATTCCCGTTGACGGCCGCCGACCAGCTCGCGTACAACCGCTTCCTCGCGCGCGCCGCACACGCGCGCGGCCTGTCGATCGGGCTGAAGAACGATCTCGCGCAGGTCGCGGAGCTCGAGCCCGACTTCGACTTCGCGGTCAACGAGGAGTGCTTCGCGTTCTCCGAGTGCGACCTGCTGACGCCCTTCGTGCGCGCGGGCAAGGCGGTGTTCAACGTCGAGTACGACCTCGGCACGGCCTCGTTCTGCGCTGATGCCCGGCGCCGCGGCTTCTCCTCGATGCGCAAGAACCTCTCGCTCGACGCGTTCCGCGAGCCGTGCTGAGCCGCGCTCAGCGACAGGTCTCGAGCTGCGTCTCGAGGTCGGCAAGGTATGCCGGCAGGGGGCTCCACGGGTTCGGCAGCGAGCCGCTGGTGGCGTAGAAGTAGCCCGCCGTCGACTCGCGGACCGCCTCGAGCGCCTGGTCGTGGCCGGCGCCGTAGACGAGGTGCGCCGTCTGGCGCGGGGGAAGCTCGCGCAGCCACTCCGGCATGGCGCGCAGCGCAGCGGCGTACTCCGCGAACGGGCCCTCGAACGTCACGACGATGTCGCCGACGTCGAAGTATCCGCGCGCCGGGACGACGCCGGGGTTGAGGGCGACGAGCTGCATCCCGGATGCGCGCGCCTCGGCGCTCACCGCCTCGTAGAACGGGAGCCGGGCCGTGTCCTCGGCGGCCTCGTCGAGGAACACGCCGTCGACCCCGTACCAGCTCTCGTAGCGGCCGACGTCGGCCAGCACCGTGGCGAGTGCCCGCGCCCCGTACTGCGTGTGGACGTAGCCGAGCACGCGAGTCCCCGAGCGGCGCAGGGCGTCGACCGCTCGGCGGTAGTCCGCCTGCGCCTCGCGCCCGGGGCCGTTCGAGGGGTTGAGCACCGCGATCCGCCGTGGCACGCGGCGCTCGGCGATCTGCGCGACGGCGTTCGCCGGGAGGTACGCCGGGATCAGGGCGCTGCGGCAGGCCGCGCCGCTCTCGGTCCCCATCGCCGTCAGGGCGACGGTGCACGCCGCCACGGCCCCCGACAGGGTCGCTGCCAGCCACGCGGATCTCCGGCGGAAGGCGATCGGCGCCTCACCGGATCCCCAGGGCGGTGGCCAGCGTGATCGCGGGACGGCTGAGGGCCGCCACAGCGATCGGAAGCGAGAGGATCACGGCGATCGACGCGCCGACGATCAGCCCGCCGCCGGCGACCGAGTCGAGCTCGGTGAGCTGCAGCGCGGCGATCTCGGCGGCGATGCCGAGGGCGAGCGCGCCGAGCGCCCAGGCGCCGCGCCCGACGGCCTCCAGCATGCCGACGAACAGCGTCGCCAGCGCGACGAGGCCGAAGCCCACGAGCACCGTGTTGCCGCTCGTCTCCAGGTCGAGCGACGACGCGATCCCGACGAGCAGCAGCGACAGCGCGGCCGTGCCGGCGACCAGCCGCGCCACGGCGCCGACGAGGACCCGCAGCGGGCGCGTGCCGAGGCCGCGTACGCGCGCGTCGAGAACGCCGACGCCCGACAGCGTCTCCGGGATGACCTGCTGGAAGCGCCACAGGTGGGAGCCGGCCCAGAAGCTGGCCAGGCTCGACGGCAGCAGGCAGAGCGCCGGTATCGATCCCACGCTCCAGTCGACGCTGCGGTCGGTCACGAGCACGACGCCCACGCCGGTCCCGATCGCCGCGGCCAGGGCGGCCCGGCCCCAGCGGCCGGGCGGATGGCCGGTCGGCACGATCCGCGCGCGGACGGCGATCGCGACCGCCACGGTGGTCAGGGCCGCGGTGAAGCCGAGCACGTTGGTCGCCGGCATCCCGGCCACCATCGCGGCGCTCGCCAGCACGACCATGCCCGCGTAGGCGAGCGACCAGCGGCGGCGGATGACGATCGTGCCGCCCGTCCACGTGAGCGTCAGCAGCCCGGCCACCGCTCCGCTGCGGCCCATGAGCAGGGTGGGCACGGCGACGAGCGCCGCCGCGGCGAGCAGCAGCAGGAGCGGCCGGGTGCCCAGGCGGGCGAGGCCCTGGGGCCGGCTCAGGTAGCGGCTGGCGAGTCCCCACTGGAGGGCGAGCGTCATCGGCAGGGCCCAGATCAGCGCCTTGGCGACGGCGTCACTGCCGACGCGCTCGCTCAGCGGCCCGGCCCATGCCGCGATCGCCACCACGGCGATGACGAACGACAGCGCCTCGACCACGAGGCCCTCCTGGCGACCCGCGCCGGGCAGGCGGCCGACGCTGTGGCGCGGCTCGGTCGCGGCCGAGTCCATGATCGTCCGCCCGCTGCGCAGCGCCTCGTCGGCGGTCATGCCCGCCCACGCCTCGAGCACGACGGCGGCCTCGAGCATGTCCTGGGGCTCGCGGCCGAGGCGGGCGTCGATGATGCGCCGCGCGGTCGGCGGGGAGATCCGGGTGGCGTTCATGCCGCGATCGGCTCGCGCGCCGCCGTCACCGGCCCGGCCGGCGCGCGGGCGCCCAGCGAGCCGAGCAGCTCGCGGTAGCCCGACAGGCAGGCGGCCTCGTCGAAGATGCGGGCCAGGCGGGCGTGTCCTCGCCGGCCGAGGCTCCACGCCATCTCCGGCCGGCGCAGCAGCGTGACCACGCCCATCGCCAGCGCGTGGGCGTCGCCCGGCGCGGTGATCACGCCGCAGCCCTTGACCACGTCGGACACGCCGCCGACGCCGGTGGAGACGACCGGGCGGCCCTGGCCCATCGCCTCGAGGATCGACAGCGGCAGCGCCTCGGAGATGCTGCTCATGAGCACGACGTCCGCGTCGCGCACGACGGCCTCGGGGTCGCTCGTGCGGCCCATGAAGCGGAACCGCTCGCCGAGCCCGAGCCGCTCGTGCAGCGCCAGGCAGGAGCGGCCGTAGTCGTCCTCGCCCTCGGTCACCGGGCCGTAGTGCAGGAACGTCGTGTCCGGCACGTGGCGCAGCGTCTCCTCGGCCACCCGGAGCATCGTGTGGACGTCCTTGAGCGGGTCGATGCGCCCGACCGACACCACGGTCCGGGTGCCGGGCGGAGCGACCGGCTCCTCGGGCGGCGCGACGCCGTTGTAGATGATCTGGATCTTGTCCGGGTCGATGCCCAGGCCCGTCTCCCAGAGCGCGTTGGCGTCGGTGACGGGCGAGACGACGTCGGCCGCGGTGTAGGCGGCGCAGGCCAGGCCGCGGGCCAGTCGAGTGGCGATGAACCGGCCGCCCGGCGAGTCCTGGCCGCGGACCGCGGCCAGGTAGGCCTCGCGCACGTACACGCCGTGCTCGGTGATCACCATCGGCGTGCCGTGCAGCGCCTTGTGCGTGAGCGCGGGGATGGCCGCCCACCCCGCGGCGGTGACGTGAAGGACGTCGGTGTGGGGCGTGGGCACGGCTGCCGTGCGCGCGACCCAGTAGAGCGATTGGTACAGGCGCGCGGCCTCGACGACGTCGACGCGCGGCGGAGTTCCCGCGCCCGGCACCTGCTCGGCGAGGACCTCGCCGAGACTCGTCGTGAACGACTCCCACGCGTGTCGGGAGCGGAACGACCAGCGGACGCCGGCGGGGTGGCGCCGAGACCAGGTAAGCGCGTCGATCAGGCTCTCGGTGTCGCCGTCCCACGCCATCAGCCCGCGCACCAGCAGCGCCGGCAACTCGATGCCGGCCCGCCGCTCGTCGCGGGGCAGCGGGCGGCGGCGCGGGATCGCCTCCGACCACAGCTCGATCGGCCCGAGCGAGCGCGCGTGCGGGGGAAGCTCGAAGGTCGGTGGGCGCCCGTGCGCGCCGATGATCGGCAGCACCTGCCAGTCGAACTCGCTGAGCGCGTTGACGATCAGGTCGCACCACGAGCTGACCCCTCCCATGGCGTAGGGATAGGTCCCTTCGGTGACCAGGAGGACGCGCGTCCGCGCGGCGGGCGTCCCGCCGCGCCGGCCGCGGAGCCGGGGCGCGCGCGGCGCGCGCCGCTCAAGTGTTGCCGGACCCACCGTTCAGCCCCTCCCGGAGCATCTGCTCGGCGACCACCTGGCTGCCGTGCGAACGCGGCGCGAGCACGTTGAGATGGTCGTCGCCGACCGCGGCGATCGCCTCGAGCTGGGCGCGGACCGCGCCCAGCGAGCGCTCCAGCTCACCGCACACCTCGAGCAGCGAGTCGCGCAGCACGACGACCTCGACGAGCGCCTGCGCCGCCTCGTCGGCGAACTCCTCGTGCGCGATGTGCGAGCTGGGCAGCGACCGCGCGCGGCCCAGGAGCCGGCCGAAGGTCGTCGGCCCGTGCTCGGCCGCCATCAGCCGGGCGTTCTCCTCGCGGAGCAGGACGAGCTCGGCCCGCATCTCGGGGACCGACTGGGCCGCCGCGCCGTCGTCAGGGGCGCGGCGCCGGCGGAAGCGCCGGCGCCCGCCCGAGCGCCCGAAGCGGGTCGCCGGCACGACCGTGGTCTCGCTCACGGGATGATCGCCGTTGTGACGCGAATCGGTTGCCATGACTCAGCCCTTCACCACGGTGAACCTGAGCGAGCGGGCGGGAGTCCGGCGGCCGTCCTTGGCGCGGCCCCTGATCACCATCCGGTAGCGCCCGGGCTTCAGCACGCGGCGGCCGACACGCCCGCTGAAGCGGACCGTGTTCTCGCCTCGGATCGCGTTGCGCCTCAGGGTCGCCACGTGGATCGTCCGCGTGCGATTGCGTTTGGCCACGCGCCGGATGTTCAGGGTCATCTTCGCCGGGTCGTTCATGAGCCACGTGATCGTCGTGCCGTCGGGCGCCCGGCCCCGGCGCGTGCGCGCCGTCGACCTGCGATGCGAGACGGCGAAGCGGCGCGGCGACATGCGCAGGCGGCTCATCCGCAGCGACACGCGGCGCGCGCGGGCGACCGCCGAGCCGGGCTTTCTGGCCGCGGCGCTGCGCGCCCGCGCCTGCGCCGACGCCGGAGCCGACTGCCGCAGCGGCTGGCCGGGAGCGACCGTGAACCAGCCGGACCGCTGGCCGCCGTAGACCTCGCCGTTCGGCGTGCCGGTCACCGGCACCTCCATCGTGGCGGTCGTGCTGACGGTGACCTGGCCGTCCTTCAGGTACGCGGTGACCCGTCCGGCGGCGAGATCCTGCGCCCACTTGGCCTGGCGCTGCAGCGACTGCCCGATCTGCTTGTGGGTGAGCTGCACGAGGCTCGGGCTGAAGTACAGCCGGTAGCGGCGCAGCACCTCGTCGAGGAGCGGGTAGAGGACGGCCTGCTCGGCGATGTTGCTCTGATGGGCGTAATGCGGCCGCGGGTCGTTGCCCATCAGGTGGCGGAACATGATGGTCGCCTCGCTGTCGATGTACTCCGCCCACGTCGCCGCCGCGGTGCGGCACGTGTTGGTGGAGCTCGCGACGCACTTCCCGCCCAGCGCCGGCGGCAGGTAGATGTAGTTGTACTCGTCGAGCTGCTCGGCCTGGGTGCCGACGTTGTAGTAGACGTTGGTCGGGTAGCGCGGGACGGTCGTCGCTCCGCCGATCGCGTACGGCGTCGGCTCACGCGAGTTGTCGGCTGCCACCCAGCGCACGCCCAGCGACCCGAGCGTGGCCGCCATCGCGGGGTTGTGCAGCCCGGAGTGCTCGCCGGTCACGAGCTCCTCCGGGTCGAAGGGCAGCGCGTTGGCCTGGGCGAAGCTGATGTTGGCGCCGATCTCGCTGGTCAGGCTGCTCGCGCCCGTCCCCGGAAGTGCGTCGAGGTTGAGATGCGTGAGCGTGTGATTGATCCAGCGGAACTGGTTGCGGACCGCGAGCAGCGCGCTGCCCATCGGGTCGGTCGCGGAGTTCGTGTCCTGCATGAACTCGGCGATCCCACCGCCGTTGAAGACCATGTCGAGCTTGATCCCGCTGGCGTTCTGCCAGGCGACCAGCCGCGTCACGTCGGCAGCGACCATGCGGATCGGGCGGCAGGGCGGCAGGGTCGAGCCCGGCGTCGGCGGGATGGGGTTCGGCGCGGGCGCCACCCCGCCGCCCGAGATGAAGGTGCTGTCCGGGTTGCACTGCGTCTCGTCCGGCGCCGTGGTCGCGCCATCGACGAGCGTCCGGTCGAGGGTCGTGTCCCAGCGCGCGTCGGGCAGGAAGACGTCGTCGACCTGCATCTCCAGGTAGTTGCGCTGGTAGCCGAGGTGGACGCCGCGCGTGACCCAGCCGAGCATGCCGTGGCGCAGGAGCTGGGCGTGGATCTGGTTCTCGTTGCTGTCGACGGTCATGACCATCTCCTCGCGGCCGTCGGCATGCGTGTAGATGCCCAGGTACGAGGAGTTGCCGGGACCGGTGAGCAGCGTCTGGAAGGAGGCCGGTGCGGTCTGCGCGGCCGGCGTCGCCTGGTAGCCGAAGGCGTCGACGCCGGTCGACGGGTTGTCGATCGGCACCGGCCCCTTCAGGTACGGGAACACCTCGAGCCCCGCGGCCGTGAGCTGGCCGGTGTTGCCGCCCTGCTCGCCGGTGTTGGTGGCCGGATTGAGCCCGTGGACGAGCGCCGGCAGGGTGGCGTCGCTGATCCGCCGGATCCCGAAGGTCAGCTCGAACTTGGCCAGCGCGGTCCACTCGCTGTCGGCCAGGGAGGACGGGAAGCTCACCGAGCCATCGGGATTGGTGACCTGGTGCACGAGATCGCCCGTGGACAGGATCACCGCCTGGTACCTGGCGTGGTTGTCGCCGTAGTCGGCGAACGTGGCGTCGGTGAACGCCGCCTCGGTGTCGGCGATCCGGGCGTCGTAGGGAACGCCTTCGCGGGCGAGCGCGGCCTTCCACGCGGTGAACGTGGCCTCTTTGCCGTCCGCGGACAGGAGGAGCACCTTGAGGTCGATGCGCTGGCCGGGCTGCGGTGCCACGGCGGCGATCGCCATCGGCGCCAGCGCGGCGACGAGGAGTGCGACCGCGACCAGCAGGCACGGGAGCAGGCGTCGCCGGGCCGCGGCGCGTCGAACGGTCGTGTGCTGTCGCATGGTTCAGGCCGCCTTGAGAGAGGTCACGGTGGTGTGCCAGGGACGCGGGGCGAGCGGTCGGCTCGTCGCCGGCGCCGCGCCGAGGTCGCCCAGGGCGATGCGGGCGGCGCTGCTCCCGCGGTGGTGAAGACAGTGCACGGATCGCACGGACCGTCCCAGGCGCTCGGCGATCTCGACCGGCGAGAGGCCGACGAGGTGGCGCAGCAGCAGGACGTCGCGCTGGCCGGGCGTCAGGTCGCGCAGTGCGACGCGCAGCGAGGTCGCGGCCTCGCGCGCGGCGTCGTCGTCGGCAAGCCCGGCGCGGCTGTCGAGGTCGTCGCACGCCACGTGGCGGTTGCGACGCAGGTGGTCGATCGCAGCGTTGCGGGCGACACGCAGGATCCAGGCCGAGAACGGGGCCGAGCCCGGCCGGTAGCGCGCGATCTCGGTCAGCAGCTTGGCGAAGACCTGCTGCGTGACATCCTCGGCGTCCTGACGGGGCACGATCCGCGAGACGTACGCCTGGACGCCGGACGCGTATCGCACGTACAGGGCCTGCATCGCTTCGCGGTCGCCGTGCTGGGCGGCGCGCACCAGGCGCTGCACCTCGCGCTCGTCGCTCGAGCGGGGCGACGGCGCGGCGAGCCCGGGGACGAGCCGCATCACGGGGGCGGCGCCGGCGTGCTCGGCGGCGACGCGGGCCTCGGCCATCACGGGCATCGTCGGCGGCTCCCCGCGCTCACGACTCCGGGCGCCGGCGGCTCGACCGCGAGGATGCTGCGGCGGAGCGATTCGTCGCCGGTCAGGATCAGCTTCGCGGCGTCGGCGCGCGAGTGCACGCCCAGGCGCCGGAAGATGTTCCTCACGTGACCGGCGACCGTGCTCGGCGCGAGATACAGGCGGCCGGCGATCTCCGCGTTGGACAGCCCGGCGACGACGAGCAGCACGATCTCGCGCTCGCGGGGTGAGAAGCTCGGCAGGTCGATCGCGTGGCGCATCGCGCGCGGCAGCGACACGTGGCCGGCGCACACGGCGCGGACGACGAGCCCGAGGGTCGCCTCGAGGTCGGGCTCGCGCACGACGCCGTCGATGCCCGCCTGGAGCACGCGCCGGATGTCGGGGCTCACCGCCGCGTCGAGGACGAGCACGACGTGCAGATCGCGCAGGCGGCGGGCCGCGCGGGCGGCCTGTGTGAGGCTGGCCTCGAGGTCGCGGTGGGCCAGCACGACGACGCGGGGGCGCCGCTGCAGGCGGTCCAGGCGCAGGCGCGGGCCGCCGCCGTCCTCGACCTGCGCGGCGATGCCCTCGCGCGACAGGGAGGAGCGGATGCGAGGCAGCAACGCGCCGTCGTCGGTGGCGACCGCGACCGCGACGACGTCGCCCGTCGTCTCGATGGCCGTGACCGGCCGGAGCGCTGGCGACCCGGGGCGTGCGAGCGGTGCGACGCGATGCCTCGCTCGCGTCGCGGCGTGCGCGATGCCCATCCTGATCGCCCCTCCTTCGCCACAGAGCTCGCCCGATGCGAGCAGTTGCCGGCGAGGGTGGTCGAGGGAGATTGGTGGGCGGTCACATCGCGATGACGTACGGATTACGCGGTGCCGTCCAGCGCGTTCGGCCGCCGGTCGGCGCGGAGCCTCCGCCGATCATCTGGCGTGACGACCACCGACTTTTTCACCGTGCCGCCGCCGTACGCTCTACCATGGCGTACACATAGTTGGTTGGCAGTACCGAGCGAGGTCCGTTCGTCTTGGGGGGTTCCACGGCACACGGGGACGATCGGTTATTGCCACGGATTGGCCCTTGCCGGGGGTTGTTGGGGGGTAGGGCGATGGAGAATGTCAGCGCCTCAGTACGAGGCGAGCGGCGCCGACGAGGCGACCGGCGTCGGGGTGACCAGTTCACCGCCGGCGAGCGGCAGGTCGGCGGGTCGGACCCGCCGCCGATGCGCGTCCGCGTGCTCGGCCGCATGCGCGTCGAGACACCGGACGGAACGGTGACCGGCGGCTGGGTCGACGAGCGCCCGGGCCAGCTCCTCAAGTTCCTCGTGGCCGCGCGCGGGCGCGTCGTGGCGGTGGAGGACATCGCAGAGGCGATCTGGCCGACGGCCGAGTTCGCGACGGTCGGGACGGTCCGCCACCTCGTCCACGTGCTGCGCGACCGCCTCGAGCCCGACCGACGACGCGATGGCGCCGCCTCGTGCGTCGTCTCCTCGCGCGGCGGCTACACGCTCGACCTGGATCGCGTGGTGATCGATGCCGACGAGTTCGCCGACGAGGCGACGCGCGCGCTGAACGCGTTCTCGGGCGGCGATGCCGTTGAGCCCGCGCTCGAGTCCGCGCTCGCCCGCTACGGCGGCGACTTCCTCGGCGACGAGCTGTACGCGGACTGGGCCCATGCAGAGCGCGAGCTGCTCCGGGGCCTGGCCGAGCGCCTCCTGTGGGCGCTCAGCGACCTCGCGCTCGCGCGCGGGGATGTCACCCTCGCCACCACGTACGGCGAGCGCCTCGCCGCCCTCGAGCCGTTCGACAGCGACATCCAGCGCCAGCTCCTCGCTCTGCTGCTTCACGACGGCCGGCGCGGCCGTGCGCTGCGCCAGTACCAGGCGTTCGCGCTGCGGCTGCAGCGCGCGCTCGGCGAGCAGCCGGAGTTCAGCCTCGACGAGCTGATGCACGAGGAGCCGGTGCCGCTCGGCGGCCAGCAGGGACGCTGGCGCCGCGAGCAGCGGCAGGTGCGCCGCCGCTCGCTCGGCTGAGCGGCTCGACGGCGGCGCCCTCGCGACGAGGGCGCCCACTAGGCTTCCGCCGGTGCCCGACCGCGACGTCGCCGCCGCCGTCACGCGCCTGGACGAGCTGACCCGCCGCCTGCGCCGCGAGTGCCCGTGGGATCGCGAGCAGGACGCGCGCTCGATCGTCCCGCACACGGTCGAGGAGGCCTACGAGCTCGCCGACGCGGCGAACGCGGGCGACGACGCGAAGCTGCTCGACGAGCTCGGCGACGTGCTCTTCCAGGTCCACTTCCTCTCTCTCCTCCTCGAGGAGCGCGGGCGCGGCGACCTCGCCCAGGTCGCCGACCACCTGCACGCCAAGCTCGTTCGCCGCCACCCGCACGTGTTCGGCGACGAGGCGGCCGAGACGGCCGGCGAGGTGCTGCGCAACTGGGACGAGATCAAGCGCGGCGAGCCCGGGCGCGAGGGCGGGATCTTCGGCGACGTCCCCGAGAACCTGCCGGCGCTCCTGCACGCGCGCAAGGTCCAGCGGCGCGCCGCGTCGCGCGGCTTCGACATCCCCGGCGTCGAGGCGCCCCTGGCCGCCGCCGAGGGCCAGATCGAGGCGCTCGCCGGCGTCGTCGCCGCGGCGGGCGCCGACGCCGACCGCGGGGCGGGCGCGCCCGACACCGTCCGCGACGCGCTCTTCGAGGAGGTCGGCGACGTCCTCTTCGCCGCGGTCAACGTCGCCCGCAAGCTGAAGGTCGACCCCGAGCTCGCGCTGCGCTCCTCCAGCCGGCGCTTCCGCGGGCGGATCGAGGCGGCCGAGCGCCTCGCCGCCGACGCGGGCCACGCCTGGGACGACCTGCCCGCCGAGCACAAGCTCTCCTATTACGCCCAAGCGAGGTTGCACGAGACATGAGCCAGATCGAGAAGGTCCACGCCCGCCAGATCCTCGACAGCCGAGGCAACCCGACGGTCGAGGTCGAGCTCGTGCTGCGCTCCGGCGCGGCGGGCCGCGCCGCGGTCCCGAGCGGGGCGTCGACCGGCGAGTTCGAGGCCACCGAGCTGCGCGACGGCGGCGCCGCCTACGGCGGCAAGGGCGTGAGCAGGGCGGTCGACAACGTCAACGGCGAGATCGCCGAGGCCGTCACCGGCCGCGACGCGACGGACCAGGAGGGCCTGGACCGCACGCTCATCGACCTCGACGGCACGCCGAACAAGTCGCGCCTCGGCGCCAACGCGATCCTCGGCGTCTCGCTCGCTGCCGCCCATGCCGCCGCGGCCGAGGAGGGCCTGCCGCTGTGGCGCTACCTCGGCGGCGAGGCCGCGCACGTGCTGCCCGTGCCGATGATGAACGTCCTCAACGGCGGCGCCCACGCCGACAACAAGGTCGACTTCCAGGAGTTCATGGTCGTCCCCGTCGGCGCGCCGAGCTTCCGCGAGGGGCTGCGCATCGGCGCCGAGGTCTTCCACGCGCTCAAGAAGACGCTGGGCGAGCGCGGGCTGGCCACCGCGGTCGGCGACGAGGGCGGCTTCGCGCCCGACCTGGCCTCCAACGAGGAGGCGCTGCAGATGCTCATCGCGGGTATCGAGGCCGCCGGCTACACGCCGGGCGACGACGTCGCCATCGCGCTGGACCCGGCCACGAGCGAGATCTACTCCGGCGGCGCGTACGTGCTCGAGCACGAGGGCCGCTCGCTGAGCGCCGGCGAGATGGCCGCCTACTGGGCCGACCTCGCGGGCCGCTACCCGATCCTGTCGATCGAGGACGGCATGGACGAGGAGGACTGGGACGGCTGGCGGGCGCTCACCGAGCGCATCGGCGAGCACGTCCAGCTCGTCGGCGACGACCTCTTCGTGACGAACACCGATCGCCTGAAGCGCGGCATCGACAGCGGCGTCGCCAACTCGATCCTCGTCAAGGTCAACCAGATCGGGACGCTCACGGAGACGATGGACGCGATCGCCACCGCGCGCGAGGCCGGCTACAGCGCGGTCATGTCGCACCGCTCGGGCGAGACCGAGGACGTCACGATCGCCGACCTCGCCGTCGCCACCGGCTGCGGTCAGATCAAGACGGGCGCGCCGTCGCGCTCGGACCGCGTCGCCAAGTACAACCAGCTGCTGCGCATCGAGGAGGCGCTCGGCGACGACGCCACCTACCCGGGGCGCAGCGCGTTCCGGTCATGACCCGCGCCTCGGACGCCGAACGCGAGGCCACCGTCCAGCGCCTGCAGACCGCCGGCGCCGAGGGGCGGCTGACCGTCGAGGAGCTCGCCGAGCGCATCGACGCCGCCTACAGCGCCCAGACGCGCGCCGAGCTCGAGCCGCTCGTCGCCGACCTGCCCGCCGCGCCGGCGTCGGCGGCGGCCGCGCCGCCGGCGCGCACGATGTCCTCGTTCGTGTTCGGGGTCATGGGCAGCGGCGACCGCAAGGGCCGCTGGCGCGTGCCCTCGAAGCTCACGGTCGTCAATGTCATGGGCGGCGCCGACCTCGACCTGTGTGACGCCGTCTTCGACGAGCCCGAGGTACAGGTCACGGTCTGGTCGCTGATGGGCGGCTCGGACATCGTCGTGCCCGACGGCGTCCACGTCGAGATGGGCGGCTTCGCCCTGATGGGCGCCAACGACCTCAAGCTCGAGGGCGAGGCGCCCGGCCCCGGCGCGCCCGTCGTGCGTGTCAAGGCGTGGTCGCTGATGGGCGGCACGGACGTCAAGACGCGCGGCTCCCGTCGCCGCGGCAAGCTCCACCGCGGGCCCGAGCCGCCGCGACTGCGCTGAGATTCCCCGTGCCCGGGGAGGAACGCGCCGGCCGCGGGCGAAGGCGACCACGATGCCCTCCGCCCATGGTGCCCGCGCGTCCCGCCGTGCCCCGACGCCGCGCCGCGCTCTGCGCCGGCGCCCGCGGGTGCTCTCCGGTGGCGCCGCCGGGATCCGCTGGGACCGCGTCTCGCGCGTCGTGCTGCTCGTGATGCTGCTCGGGCTGGTCCTGCTCTACGTGGGCCCCGCGCACTCCTACTGGGACACCATGCACCAGGCCAAGCAGCGCCGCGCCGAGGTCGCCGAGCTCAAGCGCGAGAACGACCGCCTGCGCGCGCGGCGCAGCGAGCTGCGCAGCGCCGGCGCGCTCGAGCGCGAGGCGCGCAGGCTCGGGATGGTCCGCCCGGGCGAGCGGCCATACGTCGTCGAGAACCTGCCGAAGGGCCCGCTGAAGGCCGGTCGCTAGCCTGGGGCTGGTGGCCTTCGAGACAGCCATCCACCAGTGGCGCCAGGGCGAGCGGCGACTGGACGAGGCGCCCCCGCAGCAGCGTCCCGCGCTCGACCGCGTGACGGAGGCGATCGTCCGCGAGCTGCGTCGTCGCCTGGGCGGTCCCTTCACCACCGACGAGCTCGCCGAGCTCTACGACCGCGGCACCGACTGGACGCTCGACCTCGCCGTCTCGGTCGCCCCCGGCGCCCCCTTCGCGTGGGACCCGCGCATCGTCGCCGACGCCGCCTTCGGGCGTTACGTCCGCGAGGCGCGTGACTACGCGGGCGGGCGGCGGATCGAAGCCGGCTGACGGTGGGCCGGGTGCTCGGGGCCCGGCCGCACGACGTTCCACGACACGCCGACCGGGTCGAAGCCGAGCCGCTCGTACAGGCGTTGCGGCCAGTCGTCGGCGTCGGCGACGATGAACACGAGCGCATGGCCCATGGCCACCGCCGCGTCGGCGGCCATGCTCAGCGCCGCTCGCGCGAGCCCGCGGCCGCGGTGCTCCCGCAGCGTCGCGACGTTCTCCAGCTGCGCCGTCGCCCCGTCGGAGTACAGCGTCGTCATCGACGCGTCGACGCCGTTCTCGCCCGACACGAACCAGCGCGCGGCCGGCACGGCGCGCCCGAGCAGCGCTCGCGCGCCGAGCACCTGGCGCACGACGTCCTCGTCGGCCCCCCAGCGCTCCTCGCGCACCGTCGCCGCGTCGACCGCGGTCAGCGTGGCGGCGTCCGTCTCGCGCGCCAGGCGCGGCGCGGGCGCGCGGTCGGGCGGCCGGCGCAGCGCCATGTAGACGTCGCGCTGCACGAGCCAGCCGCGGGCCCGCATCGGGTCGGCGAGCCGTGCGCCCGTCCCCTCGCTCTCGACGAAGGCGCGCCGGTGCAGCAGCCCGCCGTAGAGCTCCTCGAGCGCCGCGATGAGCTGGTCGGGATCGACCTCGGCGACGACGTGCAGCGCGTTGAGGTTCTGGGCGCGCGGCAACCCGGTGTGGAACAGCGCCTCGCCGAGCGGATGGACGACGGCCTGCTCGCATGCCGCCCGCCGCTGGCGCCGTTCGAAGGCCAGCGCGCGGGCGTGGTCGGCGTCGTCAGCCGTCGTCGCCGTCGTCGTCCTCGTCCTCGTCCTCGAGGGTGCGGCGGATCACGATCTGGTCCTCCTCGATCGTGACCGTCACCGTCCGGTGCCCGGCCCAGTGCTCGGCGTAGACGGGGTTGTCGGCCACGGCCGGGTCGAGCCACAGCCCGTAGCCCTCGTCGCCGTGGTCGAAGGTGCCCTCGAGGTCGCGCGCGCCGGCGGTGCGGCGACGGCCGCGGCCGCCGCGACGCCCGCGGCGCCGCGCCTTGGCCTCGTCGCCGTTCTCGGCGGGCTCGTCGTCGTCATCGCCGGCCTGCGCGCGCCGCTCGGCCTCCTCGGCCGCGCGCTTCTCGGCCTCCTCGGCCTCGCGGCGGGCCTCTTCCTCGCGCGCGGCCTCGGCGGCCTCGAGCTCGGCGGCGATCGCCGCGTCGTCCTCGGCGCGCAGATCGATCTCGTCGTCGAAGTCGAGCCGTCGGCCCGTTGGCGGGCTCGCCGTCGGGGAGCAGGTCGTTCTGACGCTTGAATGCCTCGATGTCCTGAACGGTCACCTCGAGCTGGTGGGCGATCCAGGCGTCGGTACGGCCCTGTCGGACCCAGCCGCGGATCTGGTTGAGGTGGGGTCGCAGTGAGCGTCGTGCCATAGGTCGGCCGCGGAGCCTATACAAATGGCAGGGCGGGAGATCCTGAGCGGTTGCGCAGCGAAGGGCGACGGCTGTAAGGTGCCCGCACCGCCCAGCGAGGCAGGGAGGTCATCAATGCTGGTACTGACGAGGAAGTCGAATCAGAGCATCATGATCGGGGACGACATCGAGGTGTCGGTTCTGTCGATCATGGGCGAGAAGGTGCGCATCGGAATCCAGGCGCCGCGCGACATCCCCGTGTTCCGCAAGGAGGTCTACCTCGAGATCCAGCAGGAGCGCGCAGCGGAGCTCGCGGGCTCCGGCGCCCGGACCGAGGTCGAAGCCGCCTTGCGACAGCTCGGAAGCAGCAAGTAGCGGCGCGCCGGCCGCGTGGGGCGGCCGGCGTCAGCCCATCACGATGTAGAGCGCGCGGAACATGGCGACCGTCACGAGGACGGCGGTCCCGAGCAGGACGAGCACGAGCACCAGGAAGCGGATCGAGCCGGCCTTGAGGATGCGCTCGCGGTGGCGGCGGTGGAGTCGCTGCTGGGCCTCCCGTAGCTGGCGCTCGCGGCGCTCACGGTCGGCCTGGATCTCCTCGACGAACGCGCGCTCGATCTGAGCCAGGCTCTGTCGCATGCGTTCCGACACCGCCGCGCAGGCTACTACGCCGGCGAGCAGGCGCTCCAGAGTCCGCGCCCGGATCGGCGGGCCTCGGCGGCCAGTCGCGCGAACCGCGCCGCGAAGCGCACGTTGGGCGGGATCGTCAGCGTCCGCGCGTAGCCGCCGCGCACGAGCGCAGCGTTGACGAAGCGTCCGTCGCCGGCGCGGTACACGTAGGCGAGCATCCGCCCGAAGCGGTCGCGCCGCTCCACGTCGGAGACGAGGCGCACGCTCCGGCCGTCCACCAGTTGCCGGTTCTCGGCGGCGGCGCGCTCGCCGTAGCACTGCACGGGCGTGTCGGGCTTGACCGACTCCGGCGTGTCGATGCCGATGTAGCGCACGCGCTCCTCGCGCCCGCCGAGCGACACGAGGATCGTGTCGCCGTCGACGACGCGCAGGACCCGCGCGGTGGTGTCCGCGGCGGGCGAGTCGCCGTCGCGCCCGCCGGCCAGCGTCCACGCGAGCGCGGAGGCGGCGACGACGAGGAGGACCAGGGCCCGGCGCATGGGCGAGCCACCGTAGACGACGGGGCGGCCACCCTGGCCGCCCCGTTGCAGATCCGGAACAGATGCGCCGCGGGCGCTACGCGACGGCGGAGGGCTGCTCCTCGTAGACCTTGATGAAGCGCAGGTAGTTGTCGGCGATCTTCTGCGCCGCGGCCTCGCGCTCGAGCGACCCGTCGAGGAAGCCCTTCAGGGCGTCCCACCAGATCGAGCGGCCGATCGCGAAGCCGACGAAGCCCTGGACCGGCGCCGCGGCCCGCAGCCACTGATCGACCTTCTCGTCGCTGGCGCCGCGCCCGAGGAGCACGCACACCACGCCCTCGCGGCCCTCGCCCTTGCGCGTCTGCTGGGCGAGCGTCTCCGCGTCGCTGCGCTCGTCGACGCCCTCGATCTTCCAGATGTCGACCTCGATGCCGGCGTTCTGCAGCTCCTCGATCGCGCGGCGCATGAGCTCCGGGCGCAGCTCGGCGTCGTAGCGGTCGGTGTCGCCGCCGACGGACTCGAGCTGCGCGTCGGTGGCGGGCACCAGCAGCTCGAACAGGTACTTGTGGCCGTTGTCGTGCAGCCAGTCGCCGAGGCGCTTGAGGCGCTCGCGCTGGCGCTCGTTGAGATCGGGGTCGTCGTCGGGGTTGTAGCGGACGAGGACCTTCGAGAAGTCGGGGTTGAACGTGTCGATGTGCTCGCCGAACGCGTCGCCGTACTCGAAGTCGAACTCGTTCTGACCGGACTTCTCGACCGGCATCGCCAGCTTCAACCCGGCCTCCCTCGCCTCCTCCGGGATCGAGCTGCCGAACTGCTCGTCGACGAGGACGCCGACCTGGTCGGGCGGGACGGAGCTCTTCTCCGTCGCCTTGACCATCCCCTCGTAGATGAGGTGCTTGGCGTCGCTGATCTGGCGCGTCTGCTCCTCGTCGGGATCGCCCTCGATCCCGAACATCTTCTTCTGGAACGAGCCGCGGTGATCGAAGGCCAGGATGAACAGCTTGCCGTCGTAACCCAATGCCATGTGCTTCTCTCCGGTCCGGTTTCGGTCCCAGTCTAGGTCTCTACCCGCTCTGGCGCCATCCGCGCCGCGCGGCTCTCCGACCCTCTAGGTTGCCTTCCATCGAGCACAACTTCACCGGTCCCGCCGGGACGCTGGGCGTCGAGGAGGAGCTGATGATCGTCGACGCGACGTCGATGAACCTCGTCAGCGCGATCGAGCACCTGCTCGCCGAACCGCCCTTGGGCGCCGTCAAGCCCGAGCTGATGGAGTCGGTCCTCGAGATCGCCACCGATCCCGTCGCCAACGCGGGGGAGGCGGGCGGGCAGTTGCGGACCCTCCGTGCGCACACGCGCGACATCGCGGCCACCCGCGGCCTGACCATCGGCTCGGCCGGCACGCATCCGTTCGCCCTGTGGGAGGACCAGCGCATCGCCGCCCGGCCGCGCTATCGCGACCTCGTCTCCTCGCTGCGCTTCGTCGCCCGCCAGGAGCTGATCTTCGGGATGCACGTCCACGTCGGCGTCGACGACCCCGACAAGGCGATCCACGTCGCCAACGGGATGCGCGTCCATCTCGCGGTGCTGCTCGCCCTGAGCGCCAACTCGCCCTTCTGGCGCGCGGCGGCCACCGGGCTGGGCTCGACGCGCACGCCGATCTTCCGCCAGTTCCCGCGCGTGGGAATACCGCCACACTACGACGACTGGGAGCACTACGCTCGGGAACTGCGATTCATGATGGACAGCGGCGTGCTCGACGACCCCACCTTCCTCTGGTACGACGTCCGGCCGCATCCCCAGCTGGGCACCGTCGAGGTGCGGGTGTGCGACAGCCAGACGCGGCTCGACCACACGGTCGCGCTCGCCGCGCTCGTCCAGGCGATGGTCAAGGAGTTGTGCGAGCACTTCGAAGCCGGAGGGCGCCTGTCGACGTATCCATGGCAGATGCTCGACGAGAACAAGTGGCTGGCCGCCCGCCACGGGCTGCAGGGCGAGCTCGTCGACCTGCCGAGCTCCGACCGCGTCGCCACCAAGGAGCTCGCCCGGCGGCTCGTGGAGCGCCTGCGCGAGCACGCCGAGGACCTCGGCTCGGCGGCCGAGCTCGAGGGGATCGAGGATCTGGTGCGCAACGGCAACGGCGCGGAGCGGCAGGTCGTGGTCTACGAGGCCAACCACGACCTGCGCGAGGTCATGGCCGAGGTCGTGGAGGCCACCGGTGCCTAGTCTGCTCATCGTTCTCGTCCTGCTCGCGATGCTGCTCGTGCCCGCCACCGCGAGCGCCCAGAGCGCCGAGGTCGCAGGAGGCGGCGCGCGCGCTGCGCGACACGCCCGTCTACCAGGACGCCGGCGCCGAGCTGCGGCCTGACGCCGGGCGCAGCTCGCGGGTCTGCGCGAGGAGATCGCAGCGCTCCGGCGACCCGATCTTCATCGCCATCCTGCCCGCCGTCGGCGGGCGAGCCGAACGAGGTCACCGCGGCGCTGCCGGAGGCCACGGGCGACGCGGGGGCACGTACGGCGTCGTCGTCGGCCGGGCGTTCCGCGCCGACTCGACGAGCGAGCCGCGCGAGATCGCCGCGGCCGAGGCGACCGCGGCGCTGCAGGAGAACCGCGGCGCCGGGCCCGGCCGCCGTGCTCGAGGACTTCGTGCGCCGCACCGCGCAGGACGGGCGTCCAGGCGCCCGTCCGGCGACTCCGCCTCGGGGAGCGGCGGCCGCGATCGCGGCGGAGGCGGCACGCCGTGGTTCCTCATCCTGCTGCTCGATCGGCGGCGGGCTGCTCGCCCTGCGCGCCGCGCGCGGCGGGCGTCGCCGGCGGGCCGAGCGCCAGGCGGCCTTCGAGGACGTGCGGCGCACGGCCGAGGGTGACATCGCGGCGATCGCCGACGACATCCGCGAGCTCGACGACGACGTCGAGCGCGCGGGCGCGCCGCCGGCGGCCAAGGAGGCCTACCTGCGCGCGCTCGACCACTACGAGCGCGCCGACCGGTCGCTGCGCACCGCGGGCTCGGTCGAGGAGCTGCGAACGGTGGCCGAGACGGCGGCCGACGGCCGCTACGAGATGGCGGTCGCGCGCGCCGAGCTCGAGGACCGCGAGAAGCCCGAGCGCCGGGCGCCGTGCTTCTTCGACCCGCGCCACGGACCGTCCGTGCGCGACATGGACTTCGCGCCGGCCGGCGGCCAGGAGCGCCCGGTGCCGGTCTGCGCGGCCTGCGCGACGCGGCTCGAGGACGGCGAGGAGCCAGAGCCGCGCAGCGAGGTCCTGCGCGGCCGCGAGGTTCCGTACTGGGCGGCGCCGGGAGCGGGCTACTACGGCGGCGCCTTCGGCGGCTTCGGGCCCGGCCTGCTCGGCGGGCTGCTGATCGGATCGATGTGGGACACGCCCGCGTGGGGCGCCGGCTTCGACGACGGTGGGATGGACGCCGGGGGCGGCGACTTCGGCGGTGGGGGTGGCTTCGGCGGCGGCGACTTCGGTGGCGGCGGCGACTTCGGTGGAGGAGACTTCTGACGAGGGTCGCAGCGGCCCCGTCACGCTCCGTATCATCGGTTCGGAATGGCCAGTTCGCCCGATCTCTTCGTCGTCTGCAAGAACTGCGGCGCCGAGGTCAGTCCGTACATCACCGAATGCCCGTACTGCGGCACGCGCCTGCGCAAGCGCGCGCCGAAGATCGAGCGCGACGGCACCGTCTCCGAGCCGAAGCTCAAGCCGAAGACGAAGCCGAAGAAGCGCAAGCCGGCGGCGCCCAAGGCGCCGCGGCGAGCGACCGAGCGCGAGCCGCGCCCGTACACCCGGCGCCCGTACGCGACGCTGCTGCTCGTGCTCGGGTCGGTGGCGGGCTACCTGCTCCTGACCGTGCTGGGCCGTGGCGACGTCGCCGTCGCGGGGCCGATCGAGGACGAGTGGTGGCGCGTGGCGACGACGCCGTTCGTGTACTCCAGCGCGTGGTACGAGCTGGCCGCCGTCGGCGCCATCGGCCTCTACGGCTGGCTGCTCGAGCGCCGTCACAACGCCTTCGTCGTGCTCTTCCTGTTCTTCCTGTGCGGCGCGGGCGGCGCCGCGCTGGAGGTGGCGATCGACGCCAACCCGCTTGCCCTCGGCGGCAACGGCGCGGCGCTCGGCCTCCTCGCCGCGTGGGCCGTGCCCGATCTGCTCTCCCGCGCGCGGGGCGAGGAGTACGACGGCGACCTCCTCGGCACGCTCGTGTTCGCGATCGTGCTGCTGCTCATGCCGCTCGCCACCCCCGAGGCGAGCGCCATCGCCGGCCTGGCCGGCGGCGCCGTCGGGCTGCTCTGCGGCCTCGCGCTGTCACGCTTCGGACGCTGAGCGTTGGTCGCGCCCCTCGGGCGGATAGGCGGAGGGCATGAGTGCGATCGCGCCGGTGCGCGTCCGGAGCCGCCCGCGGCCGCCACCGACGAATCTCACACACGCCGCATCGTGTACCTGGTATACTGAACATCACGACGCGGTTGAGCCTGGAGGAGGCCGGCCGCGTTCTGCGCATCCCCCCGCGTGGTGATGGTCCAAGCGACAACCGCTGATGAGCTCGTGCCCGAGCAGTTGAACGGGCAGCTGGTGGTCCCCGCCCTGAGCGCGAAGGCCAGCGTCGGGCAGCTCGCCTACGACGCGCTCCGCAGCGCCATCCTGTCGATGGACGTCTACCACTCGGACGCCGACCTGCGGCTCGACGAGAAGTCGCTCGCCGCCGATCTCGGCGTCAGCCGCACGCCGGTCCGCGAGGCGCTCGCGCGCCTCGAGCACGAGGGCCTCGTGCGCATCGTCCCGCGGCGCGGGATCTACATCGTGCGCAAGAGCAAGGCCGAGATCATCGAGATGATCCTGGTCTGGGCAGCGCTTGAGTCGATGGCCGCACGGCTCGTGTGCGAGCGGGCGACCGATGAGGAGATCGGCACCCTGCGGACCCTCTTCGCGGACTTCGCGGACGATGGGCTGCGCTCGCACATCAACGAGTACTCGGCGGCCAACCTGCGGTTCCACCAGCGGATCATCGAGCTCGGGCGCTCGCCGCTGATCCTGAACATGGCCCAGAACCTGCTCGTGCACGTGCGGGCCATCCGCGGGCGCACGATCGGGGAGGACGACCGGGCCGAGCGCTCGATCGTCGATCACATGCAGATCATCGAAGCGCTCGAGGCCCGGGACACCGAGCTCGCCGAGCGTCTGGTGAGAGACCACGCCCTGAACCTGGCCGACCACGTCGAGCAGACGGTCGACCACCTTGACTGACTGACAGCAACCCGTTCCCCGCGGCGCACACCACGTCAGACCGGGGTTAGAGAGGAGAGCGACGTGAGCGCGACGACGAGGACCCCAGTGGCCGATGAGAGCACGGCCACGACGAACGGCACCGAGCAGCAGACCATCTCGGGTGGTCACCTGGTGGCCAAGGCCCTGAAGGCCGAGGGCATCGATGCGATCTTCACCCTGTGCGGTGGTCACATCATCGACATCTACGACGGCTGCATCGACGAGGGCATCAAGGTCATCGACGTCCGGCACGAGCAGGTCGCGGCGCACGCGGCCGACGCGTACGCCCGTGTGACCGGCAGGCCCGGCTGCGCCGTCGTGACGGCCGGCCCCGGCACCACCGACGCCATCACCGGCGTCGCCAACGCCTTCCGCGCCGAGAGCCCGTTCCTGCTCATCGGCGGCCAGGGCGCCCTCAACCAGCACAAGATGGGCTCCCTGCAGGACCTGCCCCACGTCGACATCATGAAGCCGATCACCAAGTTCGCCTCGAACGTGGTGACCACCGAGCGCGTCGCCGACATGTGCGCGATGGCCTTCCGCGAGTCGATGGCCGGCGCGCCCGGCCCGTCGTTCCTCGAGATCGGCCGCGACATCCTCGACGGCAAGGTCCCGCTCGAGAGCGCCGTGCTCCCGCAGCCCGGCCACTACCGCGCCTCGACGAAGAGCATCGGCGACCCCAACGACGTCGACAAGCTCACCGAGATGCTGATGGCCGCCGAGCGGCCCTGCGTCCTGCTCGGCACCCAGGTGTGGACCTCGCGCGGTCACGAGAACGCGATCGACTTCGTCCGCACGCTCGACATCCCGGCGTACATGAACGGCGCCGCCCGCGGCACCTTGCCGCCGGGCGACCCGCACCACTTCCACCTCACACGGCGCTACGCGTTCAACAACGCCGACCTGATCCTGATCGTCGGCACGCCGTTCGACTTCCGCATGGGCTACGGCAAGCGCCTGCCCACGGAGGCGAAGGTCGTCCAGATCGACATGGACTACCGCACGGTCGGCAAGAACCGCGACATCGACCTCGGCCTCGTCGGCGACCCCGGCGCGATCCTGGGCGAGATCGCCAAGGCCGCCAAGGGCCGCAAGTCCAAGAACCCGAGCGCCCGCACGCAGTGGGTCGAGGGCCTGCGCCAGGAGGAGGCGCGCCTCAAGGAGGAGCGCCAGCCGCGGCTCATGAAGGAGCAGGCGCCGATCCACCCGCTGCGCCTCGCGCACGAGATCAACGAGTTCCTCACGGACAACTCGCTGTTCATCGGCGACGGCGGCGACATCGTCACCTTCTCCGGCGGCGTCGTCCAGCCCAAGGGCCCCGGCCTGTGGATGGACCCGGGCCCGCTCGGGACGATCGGCGTCGGCATGCCGTTCGTGCTGGGCGCCAAGCAGGCGCGCCCCGACCGCGAGATCGTGACGCTCTTCGGTGACGGCGCCTTCAGCCTCACCGGCTGGGACTTCGAGACCGCCGTGCGCTTCGACATGCCGTTCATCGGCGTCGTCGGCAACAACTCGTACATGAACCAGATCCGCTACGGCCAGATCCAGAAGTACGGCGAGGCCAAGGGCGACGTCGGCAACAAGCTCGGCGACGTGCCCTACGACAAGTTCGCCCAGATGCTCGGCGGCTACGGCGAGGAGGTCCGCGAGCCCAAGGACATCCGGCCGGCGCTCGAGCGGGCCCGCGAGAGCGGCAAGCCCTCGCTCATCAACGTGTGGGTGGACCCGGACGCCTTCGCGCCGGGCACCATGAACCAGACGATGTACAAGTAGGTGGAGGGCATGGCTGTGAAGAAGGCCCTCGAGGGAGTCCGGGTCATCGACATGACCCACGTCCAGGCCGGCCCGGTGTGCACGCAGCTGCTGGCCTGGATGGGCGCCGACGTCATCAAGATCGAGCAGCCTGGCCGCGGGGACGTCACCCGCAGCCAGCTGCGCGACCTGCCGGACGTCGACAGCCTGTACTTCACGATGCTCAACTGCAACAAGCGGAGCCTGACCCTCAACCTCAAGTCGGACGAGGGCAAGGAGATCCTCCGCAAGCTCGTGGACCGCTCGGACATCGTGGTCGAGAACTTCGGCCCCGGCGTCATGGACCGGCTGGGCTTCACGTGGGAGCACCTGCACGAGCTGAACCCGAAGCTCATCTACGCGTCGTTGAAGGGCTTCGGCCCGGGCGCGCTGGAGAAGGCCAAGGCGTACGAGAACATCGCCCAGGCCACCGGCGGCGCCATGTCGACGACAGGCTTCGAGGACGGCCCACCCGTGGTCACCGGCGCCCAGATCGGCGACTCGGGCAACGCGGTCCACCTGTTCGGCGCGATCTGCGCCGCGCTCTACCAGCGCACCCACACCGGGCGCGGGCAGCGCGTTCAGATCTCGATGCGCGGCGGCATCCTCAACCTGTGCCGCGTCAAGCTGCGCGACCAGCAGCGGCTCGAGCACGGCCCGCTCAACGAGTACCCCAACAAGGAGTTCCTCGACTTCGTGCCGCGCTCCGGCAACGCGTCGGGCGGCGGTCAGCCGGGCTGGTGCGTGCGCTGCAAGCCGATGACCGACCACGGCACGAACGCGTGGCTGTACGTCGTCATCCAGCCGCAGATCTGGGAGCCCCTGATGAACAAGATCGGGCACCCGGACCTCGTCGAGCACCCCGACTACGCCACTCCCGAGGCGCGCCTGTCGCGCCTGGACGAGATCTTCGGCCTGATCGAGGAGTGGACGCTGACCAAGACCAAGTGGGAGGCGTTCGGCGAGCTCAACGCCATCAACGTCCCCTGCGGTCCCGTGCTCAGCACGAAGGACCTCATCGAGGACGAGGGCCTGCGCGCCGAGGGCATGATCGTCGACGTGGAGCACCCCGAGCGCGGGCGCTTCTCGACCGTCGGCTGCCCCTTCACGCTGTCCGACTCGCCCGTCCAGGTCCAGCGCCCGCCGCTGCTGGGCGAGCACAACGGCGAGGTCCTGCAGGAGCTCCTGGATTACCAGGAGGAGGAGCTCGGCCGTCTGAGCGCAGCCGGCGCGGTCTGAGCCGCGCCGCACGAACCGAGAACGAACGAGATCCAGATCCGAGAAGAGGGAGATTGATGTCGACAGTCACGCAAGCCCAGTCGGGCACCCGAGACCAGTCCGCGGTTCGGGAGGTGCTGGATGGGGTGCGCGCCGACGGTCGTGACGCCCTGAGCGCCCCCGAGGCCAAGAAGGTCGCCGACGCCTACGGGATCCCGGTCCCGGGCGAGGCGCTGGCCACGTCCGCAGAGGAGGCGGTGTCCGCCGCCGAGGAGATGGGCTACCCCGTGGTGGCCAAGATCGTCTCGCCGGACATCCTTCACAAGACCGAGGCGAAGGGCGTCCTCGTGGGCCTGTCGTCGGCCGAGGACGTGTCCTCCGGCTTCGACACGATCGTCGCCAACGCGAAGGCCTACAAGGCCGACGCCGACATCACGGGCGTGCAGATCCAGCAGATGCTGCCCGAGGGCCAGGAGGTCCTCATCGGCGCCATCAAGGACCCGTCGTTCGGCCCGATCGTCACGTTCGGCCTCGGCGGCATCCTCGTCGAGGTGCTGCGCGACGTGACCTTCCGCCTCGCGCCGGTGTCGCATGAGGACGCGCTCGACGCGATCAACTCGATCCGCACCGCCGAGGTCCTGCACGGCGTCCGCGGCCGGCCCGGCGTCGACATCGAGGCGCTGGCCTCGACGCTGCAGGCGGTCTCCGAGCTGGTCACCGACTTCCCGGAGATCACCGAGGTCGACCTCAACCCCGTCCTGGCGACGCCCGAGGGTGCGACCGCCGTCGACGCGCGCTTCATCGTCGACTTCGCCCAGGAGGACACGCGCCCGCCGGTGTACTCGAAGGAGGACATCCTCGAGGTGATGACGCGGATGTTCACTCCGCGCGCGATCGCCGTCGTCGGAGCCTCGGACTCCGAGGGCAAGATCGGCAACTCGGTGATGAAGAACCTCGTCAACGGCGGGTTCGAGGGCGAGATCTATCCGATCAACCCGAAGGCCGACGAGATCCTCGGGCTGAAGGCCTACAACGACATCGCCGACCTGCCCGACGGCGTCGACCTGGCCGTGTTCTGCATCCCGGCCAAGTTCGTCGTCGACGCCATCGCCCAGGTGGGCGACAAGGGCATCGCCGCGGCCGTCCTGATCCCGTCGGGCTTCGCCGAGACGGGCGAGGAGGAGCTGCAGCAGAAGCTCCAGGAGACGGCGCGCGAGCACGGCGTCCGCTTCATCGGCCCGAACATCTACGGGATCTACTACCTGCCGCACCACATGAGCGCGGCGTTCACGACGTCCTACGACGTCCAGGGCTCGACCGCGCTGGCGTCGCAGAGCGGCGGCATCGGCATGGGCATCCTCGGCTTCGCGCGCTCGACCAAGCTCGGCGTCGCGGCGATCGTCGGCCTCGGCAACAAGGCCGACATCGACGAGGACGACCTGCTGACGTTCTTCGAGCAGGACGACAACACGCAGTGCGTCGCGCTGCACATGGAGGACCTCAAGGACGGCCGCACCTTCGTCGAGGTCGCCCAGCGCGTCTCGAAGAAGAAGCCGATCGTCGTCCTCAAGGCCGGCGCCACTCCCGCCGGCGCGTCGGCGGCGGCATCGCACACCGCGGCGCTGGCCGGCGACGACAAGGTCTACGACGACATCCTGCGCCAGGCGGGCGTCGTGCGGGCCACCGGCCTGCGCGACCTGCTCGAGCTGGCCCGGGCGCTGCCCGTGCTGCCGACCCCGACCGGTGAGAACGTCGTGATCATCACCGGCGCCGGCGGGTCCGGCGTGCTCCTCTCCGACGCCTGCTACAACGGCGGGCTTCAGCTCATGGAGATGCCGGACGACCTGAATGAGGCGTTCATGAAGTTCATCCCGCCGTTCGGCGCGGCCGGCAACCCGGTCGACATCACCGGCGGCGAGCCCCCCGAGACCTACGCCAACACCATCCGGCTGGGCCTCGAGGACGAGCGGATCCACTCGCTCGTGCTGGGCTACTGGCACACGATCATCACCCCGCCGATGACGTTCGCCAAGGTGGTGGCGGAGGTCGTCGAGGAGTACAAGGCCAAGGGGATCGAGAAGCCGATCGTGGCCTCGCTCGCGGGAGACGTCGAGGTCGAGGAGGCCTCGCAGTACCTGTTCGAGCGTGGCGTCCCCGCGTACCCGTATACGACGGAGACGCCGGTGGAGGTCCTGGCGGCCAAGTACCGCTGGGCGCGAATGGCCGGTCTGCTCGACGGCAAGCGGTGAGGGAGAGCACGGCACCTGACGAGGAGGAGAACACGGGAAACGTGTTGTAGAGAGGTCGGGCGCGGGCAGAGGAGGCGGCGGACGGAACGCCGTCGCCCGCGCCACGCAGGGAATCGAAGTTCGCTACTAGGGGAGAGTTATGGAGACTGAAGGCAGGCCGCCCGATTCGGGCGCGGCCGCGACGGGCTCGGCAGCGGTCGTTGAGGACGAGCGGGTCTGGCGGGCGGGCAAGCTGCCGCCGATGCCGATCCGCAAGCTGCCCGAGGCGCCGGAGGCGGTGCACATCGTCGGGCCGGCGATGATCCTCGTCGCGCTCGGCGTGGGCTTCGGCGAGACGTTCCTATGGCCGCGGCTCGTCATCGTGTTCGGGCCGGAGATCCGCTGGCTGTTCCTGCTCGGCGTCATCGTGCAGACCGTTGTGATGCTCGAGATGGCGCGCTACGCGATGGCCACCGGAGAGTCGATCTTCTTCGGCGCGGCGAGACTCGCCAAGCCGTTGATGTGGCTCTTCTTCCTGATCGCGATCCTCGTCTACGTCTGGCCGGGGCACATCTCCGGCGGCTCCGAGGCGCTCGAGGAGATCACCGGTATCCCGTGGCAGCTCTCGGCGAGCGTCGGCCTGATCGTCATCGGGATCATGTTCACGGTCGTCACGTACATCTACAACCTGATCGAGTCGCTGCTGGCGTTCCTGGTCGGCGTGCTCGTGATCGGTTCGGCCATCGTCGGCGCGATCGTCGGCAGCCTGGCCGACCTGGGTGACGCCCTCGTCGGGACCATCCGGATCGACACGGGCATCCCGAGCGAGGCGCTCAACGCGACCTGGTTCCCGCTCGTCGTCGGTGCCCTGGCCTTCGCAGGGCCGTCCGGCATGCAGCAGATGTGGTACACGCTGTGGCTGCGGGACAAGGGCGCCGGCATGGGCGCGCACATCCCGAAGGTGCGTGGCCTGCTGCACGCCGGCGAGGAGGAGACCATCCCCAACGCCGGCCACATGTTCGACACGGACGACCCCGACGAGCTGCGCAAGTGGCACGGCTGGCAGAAGTGGGTGCGCTACGACGCCATCCTGCTGTTCTTCGGCATCACGATGCTCGTGACGATCATCTTCACGGTGCTCGCCATGAACGCGGCCGAGGTCAACCCCAACGCGCGGCAAGCGCTGCTGGACGGCGAGCGTGACGCGGCCCTGACGGCCATGGGCGACGCCTTCGGCGAGGCCGCCGGCGTCCTCGATCCGGTGTTCTTCATCTTCATCGCGATCGTGGGCTTCAAGGCCTCCATCGGCCTGTTCGACGCCTTCGCGCGCGGCCAGTCGGACATGACGTACTACTTCATGCCCGGCGCCAAGCGGTTCAAGATGGCCCAGCTGTACTCCATGTACCTCTGGGGCGTGATCATCTTCGGCGTGATCATCCTCAACTTCGGTCCCGCCGACGGCCCGACCGCGATCCTGGACATCCTGGCGTTCCTGTCGACGTTCGTGATGGGGGCGTACTGCCTGACGCTGGCGGTGGTCAACAGGAAGAACCTGCCGCCGAGGATCAGGCCCAATCCGATGATCACGGGCGTGCTCGTGCTCGGTGGGATCGGGTACCTGTTCGCGCTGTTCTACAGCCTGATCAAGTTCGGCGTCACGGACCTGGGCTGATGCCTGCGACCCGAACCCCGAAGACCGCGGCCGGCACGCCGGTGCAGGCGCCGACGTCCGCAGGCTGGGAGAGCCTCGACCGCCGCCAGGTGGTCGAGCTCGCCCTGCCGGGCGCGCTCATCGGGGTGCTCGGGGCGGCGATCGCCGTGGGACTGGCCGCCTCCGGCGGTCTGTCCCCGGGCCTCTCGGTCCTGTCGGTCGTCGGCCTCGGGCTGCCGCTCGCGGCGGTCGGCGCGTACTACGAGATCCTCCTCGCCAAGGGGAAGATCCCGCTGGGCCCGCTGGCGCCGATGGCGGTGGTGTGGCTCGTCGGGTTCCCCCTGGCGAGGATCGTGCACGCGCTGCTGCTGGCGGGCTTCGACCAGTCGGACGTCGTCGTGCCCAACGGATGGGCGGACTTCGTCGTCTACAACATCCTGCTGAGCGTCCCCTTCTCGATCGGGTTCTGGTGGCTGCACGAGAACTTCGCGCCGCGTTGGTGGATGCATCTGGAGCAGAAGGGCAACCCGGTGGCCGCTCGCCACATGTCGTTGCTCGTGAACAGCGCGGAGCGCAAGCGCGAGACCCGTCCCGACGGGACCCTCACCGGGCTGGCCGGGATGCAGGAGCGGCGGCTGGCCCGCCGGCGCGGCCAGCAGGGCCGGCACGAGAAAGAGAAGCCGGCGGCGCGCCGACGAGGGCGCTGACCTCGATGCAATGACCCGGTCGCCTCTCGTGACGTTCGGCGATCGGAGGACATAGCGTGTCGGAAGCTCGCGGCCCCAGGGGCCGCGAGCCGACGGCGCGCGGACAACGATCGAGCTCTCCCCGGAGGCCCGAGGGCGAGCGGAGGTGGGAATGGATCTACTCGAATATCAGGGAAAGCAGCTGTTCGCCCGGCACGGGATCCCGGTCCCGGAGGGCCGCCCGGCCACGACCGTGGACGAGGCGATCGACGCTGCTGACGCCGTCGGCTACCCCTGCGTCGTCAAGGCGCAGGTGCAGATCGGCGGTCGCGGCAAGCTCGGCGGCATCAAGGTCGCCCAGAGCCGCGACGAGGTCCGCGAGCACGCGGGCAACATCCTCGGCATGGACATCAAGGGCCTGACCGTCCACGAGGTGTGGGTCGAGGAGGCCTCGGACATCGAGGCCGAGTACTACACGTCGATCGTCTTCGACCGGGCGGCCAAGGCGCCGTTCATCATGCTCTCGACCAAGGGCGGCATGGACATCGAGGCGGTCGCCGAGGAGGACCCGGACGCGATCGCGTCGCTGCACGTCGACCCGCTGCTGGGCTTCCAGGACTTCCACGGCCGGCGGCTCGCCTTCGACGCGGGCATCCCCGCCGACCTGGTCCGCCCGGTCGGCGCGATGCTGGCCAAGCTGTACGACGCCTTCGTGGCCGAGGACGCGATGCTCGTCGAGGTCAACCCGCTGATCGTCACGCCCGAGCGCGAGCTGCGGGCGCTGGACGCCAAGGTCACGCTCGACGACAACGCGATGTTCCGCCATCCGGAGAACGCCGCGCTGCGCAACCCGTCGGCGGAGGACCCGCAGGAGCAGATGGCCAAGGAGCGCGGTCTGACCTACGTGAAGCTCGACGGCGACATCGGGGTCCTCGGCAACGGCGCCGGGCTCGTGATGTCGACGCTGGACGTCGTCGACCAGGTCGGCGGCAAGCCGGCCAACTTCCTCGACGCCGGCGGCGGCTCGAAGGCCGACGCGATCGTCAGCGCCGTCGAGGTGATCCTGTCCGACCCGAAGGTGAAGGCCGTGCTGTTCAACATCTTCGGCGGCATCACGCGCTGCGACGAGGTGGCCAACGGCCTGATCGAGGCCTTCGCCCAGGTCAAGCCCCAGGTGCCGTTCGTCGTGCGCCTCGACGGCACCAACGACGAGGAGGGCCGCCGCCTGCTCGCCGAGGCCGCCCTGCCCGGTCTGTACGTCGAGGCGACGATGCTCGACGCGGCCCAGCGGGTCGTCGAGCTGTCCCGCTCGAGCGAGAAGGTGGAGGCGTAGATGAGCATCCTGATCGACAGCGAGACGCGCCTCTGCGTGTCGGGCATCACCGGCCGCGAGGGCACCTTCCACGCCACGAACAACAAGCGCTACGGCACGAAGGTCGTGTCCGGCGTGACGCCCGGCAAGGGCGGCCAGGACGTCGAGGGCATCCCCGTGTTCAACACGTTCCACGACGCCGTCGAGAAGACCGGGGCCAACACGGCGATGATCTTCGTGCCGCCGCGCTTCGCCGCGGACTCGATCATCGAGGCCGCCGACGCCGGGATCCCGACGATCATCGCGATCACCGAGGGCATCCCCGCGCACGACGAGCTGCGTGTCTACACGCACCTCAAGCGCACGCCCGGCGTGCGCCTCATCGGGCCCAACTGCCCGGGCGTCCTGTCGCCGGGCAAGGCCAACGTCGGCATCATCCCGGCCGACTTCTTCAAGCCGGGCAACGTCGGCGTCGTGTCGCGCTCGGGCACGCTGACCTACCAGATCGGCAACGAGCTGGCCCAGCGCGGCTTCGGCAACTCGACGATCGTCGGCATCGGCGGCGACCCCGTGCCGGGGTCGAACTTCATCGACATCATCGCCCAGTTCGAGGACGACCCGGAGACCGAGCTGATCGTCATGAGCGGCGAGATCGGCGGGTCGGCCGAGGAGGAGGCCGCCGAGTACATCGGCGAGCACGTGACGAAGCCGGTCGTCGGCTACATCGCCGGCTTCACCGCTCCGCCCGGCAAGACCATGGGCCACGCCGGCGCGATCGTGTCCGGCACGGCCGGCACGGCGAGCGCCAAGGCCGAGGCGCTGGAGGCCAAGGGCGTGCGCGTCGGGCGCACCCCCACGCAGGTCTCCGACATCGCCGTCGAGATCCTCGGCGGCTGAGACCGACCCCGCCGCCCGCCCGCGCCCGCCGGCGCGGGCGGGTGGTCTGCGGGCCGCCCGGGGCGAGCCGCCCGGAGTCGGCCTTGGCTAATGTGGCCCAGGTGCCCCGCCGCCGCTACACCGCGGAGCAGGTCGACGCGGCCGTCCGCGCCCTGAGCGACAGCGAGCGCTTCAGCCACGCCCAGGAGATCGTCACCCACGCCGCGCCCGGGCTGCAGCGAGTGCTCGCCGACGCGCTCGCCGAGGGCGGCTGGTTCGGCGAGGCGCACGAGACCCAGCTCACGCAGTCGGCGCTGACCGGGGACGTCGAGGAGCGCCTGCGCCTGCTGCGCACGCTGCTCGCCGAGGAGACCCGCCTCGGCATGCTCGTCGGCGTCGCCGTCGGCCTCGAGCTGGCGCAGGAGCTGATGGACATCACCCCTGACCCACCGGAGGAAACCGAACCGTGAACATCCGCTACCTCGGCCACGCCACCTTCACGCTCGAGCACGAGGGGACGACGCTGGTCCTGGACCCGTTCCTGAGCTCGAACCCGAAGGCGCCGATCTCCGCAGACGAGGTGCAGGCCGATGCGATCCTGCTCACGCACGGCCACTTCGACCACATCGAGGACGTCGTGTCGATCGCCAAGCGCACCGGCGCGGCGGTCGTCTCGATGAAGGAGATCTCCGACGAGATCGCCGAGGAGCTCGACGAGGGCCACGAGCTCTACGACCCGAACATCGGCGGCACCGTCACCTTCGACTGGGGCTCGGTGCGCCTCGTTCCCGCCTGGCACTCCTCGCGCACCCCGAAGGGCACGGTGTCGATCCCGACCGGCCTCGTCGTCGAGTTCGGCGGCAAGCGCGTCTACCACCTCGGCGACACGGCGCTGTTCAGCGACCTGCAGCTCGTCAGGCGCCGCGGCGACATCGACGTCGCGCTGATGTGCATCGGCGGCCATTACACGATGGACCGCCACGACGGCGTGGTCGCCGCCGAGTTCATCGGCGCCAAGCAGATCATCCCGTGCCACTACGACACGTTCCCGCCGATCGAGACCGACGTGCAGGCGTTCAAGTCCGAGGTCGAGGCGGCCGGCAGCGCCGAGGTCGTCGTGCTGGCGCCGGGGGAGACGCACTCGCCGTGACCACCGCGGTCGTCCTCATCGAGGCCGAGCGCGACGCGCTGCAGTCGCTCGGCGGCGCGCTGGCCGACATCGAGGGGGTCGCCGAGGCCTACTCGGTGACGGGCCCGTGGGACTTCGTGGCGATCATCCGCGTGCCACGGCACGAGACGCTGGCCGACGTGATCACCGGCGAGCTCGTCAAGCTGCCGGGCGTGAGCCGCACGCAGACGATGGTCGCCTTCGAGGTGTTCTCGCGCCACGACCTCGAGGCGATGTTCTCCATCGGCGGCTGACGCCTCGTACACTGCCCCGCGATGTCCGTCGTGCGCCCCGAGTTCGGCCCGACGCTGCCCGAGCTCGTCGCGCCGCGCGTCCGCGCGCTCCCGCGCGCCGGCCAGGTCGCGTTCTGGGCGATCGTCGCCGTCCTCGCGGTGGCCGTCGTCCTCGTCGCGCTGCGTCTGGCCCGTGGGGACGAGCGCGCCCACATCGTCGTCCGCGAGCCCGTGGCGTTCAACCTCGTCCACGGCGAGGGCCTGCGTCGCGTCGCGCCGCGCGAACGCGAGACCCTGCGCCTGGAGACTCCGGCGCGGGCGGAAGCGCCGCAGTCCTTCGCGGTCACCCCGCTGCGCGTCGCGCCCTACAAGGGCGACGTGACCGCCGCTCTGATGGGCCTCTCGCCGCGGATGATCGATCGCATGCGCTCGGAGCTGCCGGGCTTCGTGTGGCGCGGCGACGGTCGCGTGAACATCAACAAGCAGCCCGGCTACGAGGTCATCTACCAGTACCGCCGCGACGGGCGCACGACGTACGGGCGGCGGATCCTGCTCGTTCCGGACTCGGAGACGCCGCCGCGCGAGGGCGTTCAGATCAGCATCCTGGCGACGCGCTCGCCCGCCGTGCCGCGCGTGGACGCCGTCGGCGCCGAGGGCCAGCTGCGCACCGCCCTGCGCTCGTTGCGCTTCGGGACCGACCGCCCGTGAGCGACGAGGTCACCTTCGAGCACTTCGCCGCGGTCGACATCCGCGTCGGGCGGATCCTCGAGGTCGAGGACTTCCCCGAGGCGCGCCTCCCGGCCTGGAAGCTGCGCGTCGACTTCGGCCCGGAGATCGGCGTCAAGCGCTCCTCGGCGCAGATCCGCAACTACGCGCGCGAGCAGCTCGAGGGCCGACTCGTGCTCGGCGTCGTGAACTTCCCGCCGCGCCAGATCGGGCCGGTGCGCTCCGAGGTGCTCGTCCTCGGCACGTACAGCGAGGAGGGCGTGCTGCTCCTCAGCCCCGAGCCGGCGGCCGCCGTCGGCGATCGCGTCGGCTAGCGCGCCACTCGTTCATTCCGAGGCGCGGAGACCGGCTCAGCCGCGGCCGTGCGCGCGGCGGTATCCGCTGCGGCGCTTGGACGACGTCGCCGGGCGCGGCGGGCGCGGCGACGCCGCCGGTGCTCATGCCGGACGGGGTGCTCGCCGGGTCCTGCGGCACGGCGCCGCCGGTGGCGGGCGCGGTCGTGGCCGGCGTGGTGGTCGGCGGCGGCGTGGTGGCCGCGGGCGGCGCGCTCGGGGCGGGCGTCGTCGACGTGGGCGGCGTGGCCGGCGTCGTGGTCGCGGGCGGCGGCGTGCTCGTCGCCGGCGTGGTCGGCGTCGGCGTCGTGCTCGCGGGGCGGGCGGCGGTGGTCGTCTCGGGCGGCGCGGCCACGCCCCCGGTGCTCGCCGCGGCGGACGGCTGCGCGGTCGCGGCGCCCGCGGCTGCGGCTGCGGCTGCCGCTCGCAGCGGCCTTGGCCGCGTCGCGGTCGGCCTTGGCGTCGTCGCGCTTCTTGTCGCGGGCCCGCTCGTCGTCCGTCGTCTTGGCCGCCGGAGCCGAGGTCGCGGGCGCCGTCGTCGCGGCGGGCTGCGCCTGGGAGGACACGACGACCGGCGCGGGCTCCTCGACGGGCGCGCTCGGCGCGGCGGCGGCCGCGGGCGTGACGTCGCGCGGGTGGCGGACGTGGTCGACCTCGACGGCTCCCGCGGTGACGATCGCGGCGGCGGCGAGCCCCGCGGCGGCCTTGGACGCGACGGCGCTCATGCTCGCCGAGACGGCGCCACCGGCCCCGACGCCCGCGGCACTCGCGCCCGCCGCGCCGGCGGCGGCTCCGCCCGCGCCGGCGGTGGTGCCGAGGTTGGCGAGCAGCAGCTTCTTGAGCAGCAGCAGCGGGCCGACCGGCAGCACGGAGGCGAGCGCCTTGTTCGTGTCGCGCAGCTGCTTGCGGAACGCGCTGCAGCGCTCGCAGCCGCGCAGGTGGCGGCGGGCGGGCGCGGTCGTGCGGCGCAGGCCCTCGGCCACCTCGCCGAGCTCCTCGCGGACCTCCTCGCAGCTCAGCAGCCGCGCCTCGGCGGCCTCGGCCAGCGACACGCGCGCGCGCACGAGCAGCGACTTGATGCTCGGGACGGTCGTCTCCATCGCCTCGGCGATCTGCTCGTACGAGAGCGCGTCGATCTCGCGCAGCAGGAGGGCCGTGCGCTGCGTCTCCGGCAGCTCCTGGACGTCCTCCATGAGCTGGCGGAACTCCTCGCGCTTGTGCACCTTGTCGGCCGTCGTCGTGCCGTGCTCGGACAGGTGCACGTCCATCGAGTCCACGCCGATGGCCTGCGTGCGGCGAAGGTGGTTGAGCGATCGGTTGCGCGCGATCCGGTACAGCCACGGGCGCACGTTGAGCGAACGGTCGTCGGCCAGCATCGCGTTGAACGCGGCCGCGAAGACCTCCTGGAGGACGTCCTCGGCGTCCTCGCGCGAGCCCAGCATGTGGCGGCAGAAGGCGAGCAGGCGCGACTGGTAGCGCGCCACGAGGGCCTCGTAGGCCGCCTGGTTTCCGCGTCGCGTGAGCGCCACCAGGCGCTCGTCGGACTGGATGCGCAACAGCGGTGTCGGACCGCGGAGACCCTCGGTCCCGACGTGATTGAGGGCGGAAGCTTCCATGCGTGGAGAAGGGGACCCGGACGTTGCAACACGCGCGGATCCCCCGGAGTTGCGAAACAGGGTAGCCGGGTCGCCCGCGGGAGGCGGCCGCGCCCTTGCAGGCACGTTCGCCTATGCACCACTTCTGCGCAGAAATTCCCACGGGAGCCCGCCGCCACAGCAGAATGCCCGCGCCAACGACAAGGGGGTACCGAGTTTCATGAAGGTCCTGAGGGTGGCTCCGGCCATCGCCATCGTCGCCGCGCTGCTGCTTCCCGCGGCGGCGTCGGCCGAGACCGTCTCGGTCGTCGCCAATCGCCTCAACAACCCGCGCCAGGTCACGATCGGCCCGGACGGCGCGATCTACGTCGCGATCGCCGGTCGCGGCGGCAGCGAATGCGTGGGTTCGGGCGAGAACCAGACCTGCATCGGGTTCGGCAGCCGCGTGCTCAAGTTCCAGGGCGGTGAGCGCAGCGTCGTCGCCGAGGGCTTCGTCTCCGGCGCCGGTCCCGACGGTTCGTTCGCGACGGGTGTCGACGGGGTCGGGGTCCGGCCCGACGGCAAGGTGTTCGCCGTCGAGACGTCGGCCACGCCGCAGCAGGTCGCCGGCTTCCCGCGCCGGGCGCGCCGTCAGCTCGGCAAGCTGTTCTCGATCTCCTCCGGAGAGCGCCGTGTCTTCGCGGACATCAGCGCGTTCGAGTGGGCGAACAACGTCGACCGCGTCCGCGGCGACCGCAACTCCAACCCGTACGCCGTGCTCGGCCTGCCCGGGCGCGTGCTCGTCGCCGACGCGGGCGCGAACACGATCCTGCAGGTCGTCAACGGCCGGGTCAGCCTGTTCGCCCTCATCCCGCCCAACGGCCGCAACCAGCCCGTGCCGACGTCGCTGGCGCTGGGCCCGGACGGCAACATCTACGTGGGCGAGCTCGCCCTCGGGGCCGGCCGCGGCAAGGCCCGGGTGTGGCGGATCCCGCCCACGGGCGGCACGCCGACGCTGGTGGCGACCGGCTTCACGACGATCACCGGCCTGGCCTTCGGGTCCGACGGGAGCATGTTCGTGACCGAGTTCTCGCGCACCGGCTCTGAGTCGTCGCTCGCCGGCGACGTCGTCCGGGTCGCGCCGAACGGCACGCGCACACGGCTGGGAGTGGGCAGGCTGCTCGCGCCGCAGGGCGCGGCGGTCGACGCGCAGGGGCGTCTCTACGTCTCGAACCTGAGCGTCGCGCCGGCCCGCACGCCGAGCAACAGCCCGTTCCGCGGGCAGGGCGGCCAGCTCGTCCGCATCACGCCCTGATCCGACGTCTGCAGGGGGCGGCCGCCGCGGCGGCCGCCCCCGCTCGTCAGGGCGATACCCGGGGCGGGATTCGAACCCGCAGAGCGCTCACGCGCAACGGCTTTTAAGGCCGCTGACTTTGCCGTTTGTCCACCCGGGCGTCCCGCGGATCGTAGGGCGCTCGGCGAAGGTTCGGGAAACGCACCCGCGCCCTCAAGAATCGCCCCGGGACGCCGAACAACCCGGCAGGGTTCCCGTTGCCGACGCCTTCTGCCGCCATCACTCCGACGCTCGACCGTCGTCGCGTCGCCCGCTCGCTCGGGCTCTTCTACGCGTGCGCGCCCGTGGCCGCGGAGATCCTCCTGCTGCTCGACGCCGTCCAGGGCCGCTGGATCGCGCTGCTGGGGCTCTGCCTGCTCGCCCAGGCGCTCGGCGTGGTCCTCCTGCACGGCGGCCTCGACGACGCGCCCGAGACGACGCTGAAGGGCCTCATCACGCTGGCCACGGCGCTCGTCGGGGCGATGTGCCTGATCAGCGGCTCGACGGACAACGGGTTCGCCTACCTCTTCCTCTGGGCGACGCCGTACGCGTTCTTCTTCGGGCTGCGCCACGCGTCGCTCCAGGGCCTGCTGGCCGCCGTCACGCTGACCGGCATCCACGCGCTCGTCGACGGCAACCCGCTCACCCATTCCCACCTGCGCGACTGGCTGTTCCCGGTCGCCACGCTGGCCGTCGTCGGCACGATGATGCAGCGCCTGTCCGGCGAGCTGCTGCGCGCCGACCGCGAGCGCCTGCGCAGCGAGCACGACCGCGCCGAGATCGAGGCCCGCCGCGCGACCTCCGAGCGCGACCGCGCCCGGCGCGAGTCGGCGATGGGCAGCTTCGGCCGGCTCGCCGTCCAGGCCACGGACCGCCAGGAGCTGCTCGACGGCGCCGTCGCGATCCTCACCGAGACGCTCGGCGTCGCCGACTGCGCGATCTTCGAGCTCGTGGAGGACGGCGACCGCGTCCGTCTCGCCGCCGGCGCGGGCCAGGCCGGTAACTGGGACGACCCCGAGAGCCTGCCCGTCGAGGACCGCATGCTCACCGGCTGGGTGCTCGCCGGCCAGGAGCCCGTCGTCGTCTGGGAGTGGGCCAGCGAGCGCCGCTTCGACGCCGCCGGCCTGCGCACGCGCGGCGTCCGCAGCACCGCCGCCGTCGGCGTGCGCGGCCGCAACGGCGCGTTCGGCATGCTCGCCGTCCACGCGCCCGACGTCGGCAAGTTCTCCGCCGAGGACGCGCAGTGGCTGCAATCGGTCGCCGATCTGCTCGCCTCCGCGCTGGACCGCGAGCACAGCGAGGCGCGCGTCCGCCACCAGTCGCTGCACGACGCGCTGACCGGCCTGCCGAACCGCGCGCTCTTCTACGACCGCATCTCCCACGCCTTCTCGCGCGCCGGCCGCGACGGGACGAGCGTCGCCGTCCTGCTGCTCGACGTCGACCAGTTCAAGACGATCAACGACTCGCTCGGCCACGAGGCCGGCGACGACCTGCTCGTCGCCCTCAGCGCGCGCCTGCTCGACGTGACCCGCGGGTCGGACACCGTCGCCCGCCTCGGCGGCGACGAGTTCGTCGTCCTGTGCGAGGTCGAGTCCGAGGAGGAGGCCTTCGCGATCGCCGATCGCATCGCCGACGCCTGGGAGCAGCCGATCCGCGTCGGCACCGGCGGCGAGGTGTTCGTGTCGGCGTCCATCGGCATCGCGCTCGCCCAGGAGCATCAGACGGCCGAGAAGATGCTGCGCGAGGCCGACGCCGCCATGTACCGCGCCAAGGAAGGCGGTCGCGGCCGCTCCGAGATGTTCGACGAGGCCATGCGCCAGGTCGCCTTCGAGCGCCTGCGCATCGAGAGCGACCTGCGCCGCGCCGTCGAGCGCGAGCAGTTCCGCGTGCACTACCAGCCGATCTTCGACGTCTCCGACCAGCGCCTGCTCGGGGTCGAGGCGCTCGTGCGCTGGGAGCGTCCCGGCAGCGGCATCATCGGCCCGGGCGAGTTCATCGGTCTGGCCGAGGAGACCGGCCTGATCGCGCCGCTCGGGCGCTGGGTCCTCGAGCGCGCGACGGCCGAGGTCAGCGCCTGGGGCGAGCGCTACCCGGAGGCCGGGAACCTGTGCGTGACCGTCAACGTCTCCGGCCACCAGCTCGCGCGGCCCGAGTTCGTCGACGAGGTCCGCGGCGCCCTGCGCCGCAGCGGGCTCGAGCCGGCGCAGCTCGGCCTCGAGATCACCGAGTCGGTGCTCATGGGCGACGTGTCCGTGTCGCGCCGCACGCTCGAGGCCGTGCGGGCGATGGGCGTGCGCGTCCTGCTCGACGACTTCGGCACCGGCTACTCCTCGCTGGCGAGGCTCAAGGGCTTCCCCGTCGACGCCATCAAGATCGATCGCTCCTTCATCGACGGCCTCGGCGCCGAGGAGCAGGACACGGCGATCGTCAGCGCGATCGTCGAGATCGCCCACAGCCTCGGGCTCGAGGCCGTCGCCGAGGGCGTCGAGCACCACGGCCAGCTCGACAGCCTGCGCGACCTCGGCTGCCGCACGGCGCAGGGCTTCCTGTTCGCCGCGCCGATGCCGGCCGTCGAGCTCGAGGAACTGCTCACCTCGGGCCCGTCCGAGCGCCTCACCGCCTGAGCTGATCGTATGGCGGCGTCGCGCCGCCGGGAGGAGGCTGCGCTCCGCGCCCGACTCGCGGGCACGGAGTGAGCCGGGTGGCCCTCAGGCCACGGCGCTCTGGCGCGAGGCCAGGGCGGCGACGTCGTCGAGCACGGCCTCGGCGAGCCGCACGTCGCCGGAGATCTCGAGCTCGGTGCGCGAGCCGTCGAGGCCGAAGGCCTCGATCCACGCGCGCTCGGGGCCTTCGATCCGGGCGTCGGCCTCGGGCGCCGTGCGCTCCTCGTAGCTGATCGCGCCGTCGGCGACGCGCAGCACGTAGGAGTCGAGCGGCTGGCCGCCCCGCGTCACGACGAGCTCGAGGGTGCCGCGCAGGCCCGCCGGCATCTCGAGCCCGGGGGCACAGCGGAGGATCGCGCCGATGTCGATCGCCTCACCGGGCCGGGGCGGACCCCAGGCCCAGCGATAGCCCCAGCGGGCGACCGAGCCGATGACCGGGAGCAGGTCGCGCGCGCGCTCGGTCAGCTCGTAGTCGACTCGCGGCGGCACCTCGCGGTACCGCTGCCGGGTGAGCAGCCCATCGGCCACCATCCGGTTCAGGCGTGAACGCAGCTGTTCGGTCGAGATGCCCGGCAGCACCCGCTGAAGCTCGACGAACCGGCGTGGCCCGCCCGCCAGATCCCGGACGATCAGCAGGGTCCACTTGTCACCCACGAGGTCCAGCGCGCGCGCGTCAGGCGCCCACTGGTTGTAGGGGTGACGCTTCGGGGGCGGTATGGCGGAGATGGACGGGCCTCCTGAGTCGCGGGGGGAACGGGTTGGACGCCTCGGCCGTCACCCCGAACACTAGACCACCGATCGGCCGGTCAGCGGGGGTTTTCTGCGACCCATTGGCCGAAGGTCGTACTCCGCATTCGACGTCGAACGCCAGATTCCGCCCGGGCCTGCGTTGGAGCAGGCGATGGGCATCGTGATCTCCATGCACGACTGGCGCGCACTGCGTGCCGGCGGGCGTCTCAGCGCCGTCCCCACCGGGCCGCGCCCGGCTCGCCGTGCCGTCCGGGCGACGTTCTTCTACGACCTCTGCTCGCCGTGGACGTACCTGGCCGCCGAGCGCGCCGACCGCCTGCTGCCAGGGCTGCGCTGGCAGCCGACGAACGCCGATGCGCTCCACGCCGGCGCGGGAGCCGATCCGGATGACGCGCGCGTGCGCGCGGCGGTGGAACGGCGCGCCGAGGAGCTCGGGCTGCCCGTCGCCTGGCCCGACGACTGGTCGGCCGGGGCGCGCGGCGCGATGCGGATGGCCTCGCTGGCCGAGGAGCTCGGCTGTGGCGCCGGCTTCGTGCTGGCGGCCACGCGGCTGGCCTTCTGCGGCGGCTACGACCTCGACGACCCGGAGATCCTGGCCGAGGCGGCCGCCGCCGCGGGACTCGACCTCGAGCTCGCCCTGTGCGCGGCGGGCGAGATCCGCCGCGACCTGGAGATGGAGCGCGCCGCGCTGCGGCTCATGCGCCTCGGCGCGGCCGATCTCCCGACGGCGATCGTCGACCGCCTCGTCTTCTCCGGCGAGCGCCGCCTGAGCGAGGCGGCCGCGGCGGCGATGGGTCCGCTCGAGCATCGCTCGCGGCGCGCCTCGCGCTGAGCAGACGGGCGGGTTGCTCACCGGTGCGCGGCTCCGGTCACAATGCCCGGATGCTCCGCGCGGCACTGCGACTGCTCCTCGACAAGCTCGGGCCGCGCTACCCGCACGTCGTGCTGTCGGCGGTGTTCGGGCTGTCGACGCTCGTCGTGCTCGGCGGCGTCTTCCTGCTCGACCTGTACGTCGACCTGCCCACCTCGCAGTTCTGGCGCATCCTCGTGGTCACCGAGTCCGCGGTCCTCGTCGAGATCGTGGTCGCGCTGTCGATCGCCTTCCGCCACCTGCGCCCGGTCGACCCGTGGCTGCGCGGCGTGCGGACGCCGGAGTCGGCGGCCGACGCCTGGCGCGCGCTGGCGGGCCTGCCGCTCGACCTGCTGCGCTACGCGCGCGGGCTGCCGATCGCCGTCAACATCGTCCCGATCTCGATCTACCTGACGATCGAGCTCGGGCGCCCGCTGTTCCCGTCGGTGCTCATCATCGCCGCGGGCGTCGTCGTCGCGCTGGCCTACGCGATGTTCCTGCGCTTCTTCGGCATCGAGCAGGCCATGCGCCCGCTGCTCGAGCGCGTCGCGGCCGACGTGCCCGACGGCGTCGAGCTGGGGCGCACGACCGTGCCGTTGAAGTGGCGACTGCTCGTGGGGCTGCCGGTCATCAACGTCATCACCGGCGTCGTCGTCGTCGGTCTGACCTCCGACGAGCCGAGCCTGCGCACGCTGGGCGTCGGGGTGCTGCTCGCCGTCGCCGTCGCCTTCACGGTGTCGCTGTACCTGTCGCTGCTGCTCCTGCGCTCGATCGTCGGGCCGATCCAGGACCTGCAGGAGGGCACGCGCAGGGTCGGCGCCGGGGACCTGACCGCGCGCGTCCCGGTCGTCGGCAGCGACGAGGCGGGCCGCCTGACGGCGTCGTTCAACGGGATGGTCGCGGGGCTGGAGGAGCGCGAGCGCCTGCGCGAGGCCTTCGGCGCGTTCGTCGACCCCGCGCTCGCCGACCGCGTGCTCGAGCAGGGGGTGCTCCTCGAGGGCGAGGAGGTCGAGGTCACCGTCCTGTTCCTCGACATCCGCGACTTCACGGCGTTCGCCGAGCGCGCGAGCGCGCGGGACGTGGTCGCCGAGCTCAACCGCTTCTACGACTACGTCGTCCCGCTGCTCGCCCATCACGGAGGGCACGCGAACAAGTTCATCGGCGACGGGCTGCTCGGCGTGTTCGGGGCGCCGGACCGCCTCGACGACCACGCCGACCGCGCCGTCGAGGCGGCGCTGCAGATCGCCGAGGTCGTCCAGGAGGCCTACCAGGGCGAGCTTCGGATCGGCATCGGCGTCAACTCGGGGACGGTCGTGTCGGGGACCGTCGGCGGCGGCGGCCGGCTCGAGTTCACGGTCATCGGCGACACGGTCAACACGGCGGCGCGGGTCGAGGAGGCCACGCGCGAGACGGGCGACGTCGTCCTCGTCACGGAGGCCACGCGGCGCCTGCTGCTCGCCGACCACGGCGGCTTCGTCGCCCGCGGGCGCGTGCCGCTGAAGGGCAAGGCCGAGCACGTGCAGCTCTACGCGCCGGTCGCGGTGACGGTGATGCGTGCCGCCGACCACGGCGCCGCGTACGACGACTCGTTGCGCCCTCGCTGATCGCGAAGCCGGCCGGACAGGATGGAAGCCGCCCCGAGAGGCGGCTTCCAAAACTGGCCCCGACAGGACGGGCAGGGGTACGTGCCATGCAGGGGCCGTGAACGGTCCGAGCGGCGGGAGGCGCCGATCGATGCGGCTTCGCCCGGAACCTATGAGGCCCGAGGTAGGGGACCAGAGCCGTTCGGCACGGCCACCCCCTCCGGCACGCCGATTCTCCGCGCGCTGGAGCAGCCGCAGCAATCAAACATCCGTCCAGACGGCCGTCGGCCAATGATCAGCCGGGCCGAGCAGTGCCGGACCCGCCAACGCCGCGGCCCGGTCCCGTCGCAGCGCGGGATCGCGGGCGGTGATGAGAGGGTGCCCGAACTCCGGGAGGCGTGCCTAGGCGTCTCGATGCACCAGTTCCAGGGCGGCGCCGCGGAGGATGTCATGGTCCGAGACCTCCGTGGAATCGAGGCCGAACACGGCCAGCGCCTCGACCAGGAAGGCAGTGCCGGCGACGATCGTCGGCGCGCGCGCCGGGCTGAGCCCGGTCACGTGGCGGCGCTCCGCCTCGGTGAGCGCGGCGAGCTCGTCGAGCAGCTCGAGGCAGCGCTCGCGCGACAGGCGATAGCCGTGGACCCGGGAGGCGTCATACGGGTCCAGTTTCTGGTCTATCGAGGCCAGCGACGTCGCGGTGCCGGCCACGGCGATCGCCTGCTCCGGCAGCATCCGCGTGGCCGGGTCGACGGCGTGCAGGAAGATTCCGCGGACCTCGTCGCGCAGCGCGGCGAGCTCGGCGGCCGCGGGCGGGTCGCGGCGCAGGTGGCGCTCGGACTGGCGCACGACGCCCGCCTGCGTGGAGGTGCGGAAGAGCACGTCGCCGCCGCGGCCCGCGACGAACTCGGTCGAGCCGCCGCCGATGTCGATGACCACGACGGGCGCGGCGCCGTCGGCGGGGCGCTCGCTCGTCACGCCGCGAAAGGTCAGGCGCGCCTCCTCGGTCGCCGCCGATGGCGCGCGCGTCGAGGCCGAAGTCCTCGCGCACCGCGCGCGTGAACGCCGGGCCGTTGGAGGCGTCGCGCACCGCGCTGGTGAGCACGGCGACGTTGCGCGTGGCCCCGTGCGCGTCGATCGCCTCGCGGTAGCCCGCGAGCGTGTCGAAGACGCGGGCCATCGCCTCCTCGGCGAGCGCGCCGGTGGCGTCGACGTCCTGCCCCAGGCGCGTGACGATCGAGCGGCGCTCGAGTTCGCTGACGTGGCCGTCCTCGCCGACATCGGCGACGAGCAGGCGGGTCGAGTTCGTCCCGATGTCGACCACGGCGACGCGCATGCGGCCGCACGATACGTGCGGCCGGCGCGGCGCCCGGGCGTCAGTCGGCCTCGTCGGGGTCGCCGGTGATGCCGGTCGCATCGTCGGCCGCGGGGCCCTCGCCACGATGGGAGCGAATCGGCTGCTGTTCACCTGACGCGGCGGTTGAGAGCGCCCACGCTGCGTTGCTACACTTGTCTTTACGCCGCGGGGTGGAGCAGTCTGGTAGCTCGTCGGGCTCATAACCCGAAGGTCGCGGGTTCGAATCCCGCCCCCGCTATCTAGGCCGACCAGTCGCGGAGACTTGCAAAAGTCCTGCATCCAGGCCGTCCAAGACCCCGAAGGCCGCTCGCAAGGGCGGCCTTCGTCGTTGGGGTCGGTCGTGAGGGCAGCAGTCAATGAGCAGTTGTTCCTGGGCGTGTAGGCACGGGCTGTTGGGCGACTTCACGTAACCGCGCGCGACCTCACGTGATCCGCGCACTCACATCGCTACGCGCACCTCGGCGCTCGTCCTCACCGGCGAGACGACCCGACGACGTGCACGCCATGGCGCCCGCCGACCGGCCACCGATCGTGCTCGACCGCATCGATCGCCTGGTGCCCGGCTGAGCCGCCCGCTCGCCCTCCAGCGGCGGTTATGGTCGCCCCATGGCCACGCGTCGCCAGCGCTGGACGCTCATCGCGACGTGCTTCTCGCAGTTCATGATCCTGCTCGACATGACGATCGTGAACGTCGCGCTGCCCTCGATCCAGCGCGAGCTCGACGTCAGCCCGGGCACGCTGGTCTGGACGATCAACGCCTACGTGCTGCCCCTCGCCGCGTTCATCCTGGTCGGGGGAACGCTCGGCGACCGCTATGGCCGCAAGCGGGTCTTCGTCCTCGGATTCGCGCTGTTCACGCTGTTCTCGCTCGGCTGCGCGCTGTCGACGAGCGACCATGCCCTGATCGCGTTCCGCGCGCTGCAGGGCGTCGGGGCGGCGCTGCTGGCGCCGCTGTCGCTCTCGATCCTCGTCGATGCGTTCGAACCTGACCGGCGGCCGTGGGCGATCGGCATCTGGGCGACCATCGCCGGCCTGGGCTTCGGAGTCGGCCCCGTGCTCGGAGGCGCGCTGATAGAGGTGTTCGAGTGGTCGGCGATCTTCTGGGTGAACGTCCCGCTCGGCGTCGCCGGTCTGCTCACGACCCTCGTCCACGTCCGGGAGTCGCGCGATCCGAACGCCAGGCGACTCGACCTCGGCGGGGCGGCGCTGGTCTCGAGCGCGCTGTTCTGCCTGACGCTGGGACTGGTCGAGACCGACGACCACGCGTGGACCTCGCCGTTCACGCTCGGGTTCCTCGGCGCGGGCGTGGCGCTCGGCGCGGCCTTCCTGGTCTTCGAGGCCAGGCACCCGGACCCGATGCTCCCGCTCGACTTCTTCCGGCGCCGGGCATTCGCGGTCGCGAATCTCGACTACTTCCTCATGTACGCCGGGATCGCCGTGACCCTCTTCTTCGTCTCGTTGTACTTCCAGAACGTCAAGGGCTTCTCGGCCTTCGAGACGGGCGTCTCGTGGCTCATCCTGAACGTCCCCTTCCTGCTCGTCTCGCCCTTCGCCGGTCGCCTTCAGGGGCACTTCGGCGCGCGCGGGGTCATCGTCGTCGGCGCGTTCCTGGGCGCGCTCGGGATGCTCTCCTTCGCGCTGCTCGACGCCGGGTCGCCGTTCCTCCAGGCCGTTCCGGGATACCTCCTCGTCGGCGCCGGCTACGGGGCGGCCGCGCCGGCCGTCTCGGCCATCGCGATGGGCGCGATCGAGGTCGAGCGCGCCGGCGTCGCCTCCGGTGTTCTGAACTCCGCCCGCCAGGTGGGATCGGCGGTGGGCCTGGCGGCGCTCGGATCGATCGCCACGGCGGTCGCCGGTGGCTCGCTCGAGAATCCCGGCGACTTCGTCTCCGGCATGCGGGCGGCGATGCTGATCGCCGGGACCCTCGTGCTCGCGGCCGGCGTGCTGACGCTGGTCTGGCAACCGCGGCATCGGCGGCAGGCCGAGCCGCTGCCGTCGCGCTGACACGGGCGCGGAGATCCGACGTTTGCGCCGTCTCGGATTGAGACATAACTGTCTCATCAGCGGACGCTTGTGCCTTCCTCGGCGAAGGGCAGACCGAGTGGTCCGGCAGGCCCGTCCGGCAGTCCGCGAGCGCCGGCCCCAGAAAGACGAGATGACGCACCGATTCACGTATCCGAAGGTGATCCCCGTTCCCGGCAGCAAGCCGAGGACAGACTCGGGCGGTCCAGCACGCTCCGCCGGCACACACAACGACACCGCCGGCGGCCCACCGTCCCGAGCACACGAGGAGCCTAGGAGCGGCCCGTCCGTAGGGCCGGACGGGTCGCTCCGCTCCGCTCCGAAGAGCCCGCCGCGCGGAGACCAGAAGTCCGACGGCGACGGCTCGAAGGGACGCTCCCGAGCCGAGCCGCACACCTGACCCGAACCGGCTTCAGCGCCCCGCCAGGTCCTCGAATCATCTCGGAGTCGGACGCTGCCGAAGGCCTCTGAAACCCAGGCGAGCAAGGCGCATCCACGTTCTCCTGGCGAACCCATAACCCGAAGGTCGCGGGTTCGAATCCCGCCCCCGCTACTCAGGAAAGGGCCGCAAGAGCGGCCCTTTTGCCGTTTCGAGGGGCTCCTCCGTGAGCTGTCGGGCTCGGCGATGTCGCGCTTGCGCCGCCGCGCCCCGGTGTGGCAGGGTCGGGCCCATGACCGCCGCGCGCCAGCGCGCTGTCCTCCTCGGCGCCGCGCTCTGCACCGTGGGCGTGATCGCCATCGTGCTCACGAGCGAGCGGGAGGACTCGAAGCCGGCCTGGGCGGTGCTCGGGCCGATCGTCGTGTGGAGCTTCGTCGGCACCGGCCTCTACGCCACGCACCGGCGGCCCGGCAGCCGCGTCGGCATGCTCATGGTCGCCCTCGGCTTCGCCTGGTGCGTCGCGGCGATCTCACTCGCGAACTCGGCGGTCGCCTTCTCCCTCGGGCTCGTCATCGGCGGCCTGTGGGGCGCGGTGTTCCTGCACCTCCTCGTGAGCTTCCCGACCGGCCGCCTGCCGCCGGGGACCGATCGCAGGATCGTGCTCGCGGGATACGCTGTCTTCACGCTCGGCGCCATACCGCCGCTGATCTTCTCGGGGCCGCAGGAGCTGGCCTGCGAGGACTGCCCCGAGAACCTCTGGCTGATCGAGCGCAACGCGGATCTGGCGAGCGCCCTGACCGCCATCCAGACCGCGCTCCTCGCCGTGCTCGTCGTCGTCGTGATCGCGCGGCTCTGGCGGCGCTGGCGGCGCGCCGACAAGATCGACCGCGTCGCGCTCACGCCGGTCTACCTGTGCGGCTTGGTCGCGTTCCTCATCGGGGCCACAGTGCCCGCCGCCGACACGCCGGCGGTCTGGTGGCTGGCGTTCGGCGTGACCGCGCTGCTGCCGATCGCGTTCCTCGGCGGGCTGCTGCAGAGCCACGTCGCGCGCCTCGACGCCGAGCTCGTCACGCGGCTGCAGGAGCTGCGGGCCTCGCGCGTTCGGCTCGTGAACGCGGGCGACGCCGAGCGCAGGCGCCTGGAGCGCGACCTGCACGACGGGGCGCAGGCGCGGCTCGTCAGCGTGAACCTGCTGCTCGGCAGGGTCAAGCTGATGGTCGATGGCGAGGCCGACGCGACCGCGCTGCTCGACCGCGCCCAGTCCGAACTGCTCACGGGACTCGCCGAGCTGCGCGAGCTCGCCCGCGGGATCCATCCGGCGGTGCTCACCAGTCACGGGCTCGAGCCGGCGATCAACGCGCTCGCCTCGCGCTCGCCGGTGCCGGTGGCGGTCGAGGCCCAGGCGGTGGACCTGCCGCCGCCCGTGGAGATCGCGGCGTACTTCGTCGTCTCCGAGGCGCTGACGAACGTGGCGAAATACGCGCAGGCGTCCGCCGCGACCGTGACCGTCCGCCAGGCCGACGGGGTCGTTCGGCTGGAGATCGCCGACGACGGGGCGGGCGGCGCCGACCCGAGCCGCGGCTCGGGCCTCAACGGGCTCGCCGACCGCGTGGCGGCGCTCGACGGGACGATCACGGTCGACAGCCCACCCGGCGCCGGCACGAGGGTGCGCGTCGAGATCCCCTACGCGCCGCAGGCCGCGGAGCCGGACACGCTGGACGCGGTGCCAGGCGCGACGTAGCACGCGCCCGGCAGGATTCGACCTGCGGCCTCGTGTGTATCTCGACGCTGCCCGTGAGAGCGCGCCGTGAGCGCCCGACCGAAGGAAAGCCTGACGTGAGCGATTATCAGCATCTGCCGAGCGATCTGCCCGTCCCGCAGGACGACGGCGCGGCCGACCATCTTCCGGGGGCGGCGATGCCGTCGCTCGTGCTTGGCGACACGAGTGGAGGCGAGGTCGCTCTCGATCATCTCGGTCCTGGGCGGACCGTCCTCTACCTCTACCCGCTGAGCGGGCGCCCCGGTGTCGACCTGCCGGACGGCTGGGACGCGATCCCCGGCGCGCGCGGCTGCACTCCGGAGGCGTGCGGCTTTCGCGACCACCACGTCGACCTCCAGGCCGCCGGCGCCCGCGCCGTGTATGGCCTGTCGTCGCAGAGCACGGACTACCAGGCGGAGCTCGCCGGCCGGCTCGGCCTGCCGTTCTCGATCCTCTCGGACCCCGATCTGGCGCTCGCCGACGCGCTCGACCTGCCGACCTTCGAGGCCGATGGGGAACGGCTGTTCTCGCGGCTGACGCTGATCGTGACCGACGGTCGGATCGAGCACGCGTTCTATCCCATCTTCCCGCCCGACCAGCACGCCGCCGAGGTCCTGGAGTGGCTGCGCGGACACGCCACGGCGGGGACGTCGGCGTGAGCACCCGGGCGACCGGCCTGCGTCTCGAGACGGTCGCCATCAGCGCCGGCCGCCCGGCGCCGATCCCCGACGGGCCGCTGAATGTGCCGATCACGCCGGCATCGGCGTTGCACGCGGGTGGCGCATCCGGCTACGCGCGCGAAGGCCACCCGCCATGGGAAGCGCTCGAGGAGGTCATCGGTGCGCTCGAAGGCGGCCAAGCGCTCGCGTTCTCCTCGGGGATGGCCGCCGCGACCGCGGCGATCAGCCTGTTCCCGGCGCACCCGACGGTCGTCGCGCCCGAGGTCGCCTACATGGATGTTCGGCACAGCCTGCTTCGCCTGCAGGAGCTGGGCCACGCGCAGGTGCGGCTGGTCGACGTCACCGACTCCGACGCGGTGATCGCCGCATGCGACGGGGCCGAGGTGCTCTGGCTCGAGTCGCCGACGAACCCGCTGCTCGGGCTCGCCGACCTGCCGCGCCTGTGCGCCTTCGCGCGCGAGCGGCGCATGCTGTGCGTCGTCGACAACACACTGGCGACTCCGCTGCTACAGCGTCCGCTCGGCCTCGGAGCAGACGTCGTCGTCCACAGTGCGACCAAGGCCATGGGCGGTCACTCAGACCTGCTCCTCGGCGCGACCGTCGTCCGCGACCACCAGCATCAGCACGCCCTGCACGAGGCACGCAAGATGGGCGGGGCCACGCCGGGGGCGCTCGAGACCTACTTGTGCCTGCGCGGCCTGCGAACCCTGCCCTTGCGCCTCGAACGCTCCCAGGCGAACGCCGCAGTGCTTGCGCAACGCCTGAGTGAGCACCCGGACGTACACGAGGTCCGCTACCCGGGCCTCGGCTCGCACCCACAGCACGATCGCGCCCGAGCCACGCTGGCCGGCGCCGGCTTCATGCTCACCTTCCGCGTACGCGGCGGCGCCGCGCGCGCCGACGCCCTCGTCGACACGGTGCAGGTCCTCACGCACGCAACCAGCCTCGGCGGCGTCGAGACCACCCTCGAACGCCGCGCGCGCTACCCCCTCGAACGCGGCATACCCGAGGACCTGCTGCGCGTCAGCGTCGGATGCGAGCACGCCGAGGACCTCTGGCAGGACCTTCGGCATGCGCTCGAAGTGACGCACCAACCCGCATAGGAGGCGGCCGGGCCGTGCGATGCGGCCCGGCCGGAACGCGACCGGCACCTCCCAACGTCGTCCCGCTGATTGCGAGCCCTCCCGAGCGGCGAGGACCCGCTGTGGTCTCAGCGGGCCCGCGAGTGGTGCAGGAGGAAGAATCGGATCATCTCGGCCGACGCGTTGGGGCCCTGGGGGTCGGTGTAGGACCCGATCGGGTTGCCGCCGTACCAGGCGTGGCCGCCGCCATGCACGGTCCAGGACTCGGCGACGGGCGTGCCGTCGACGTCGTTGTGCACAGTCCGGCGGTACGGGCGGCCGCTGTCGCCGCTGGTGATCGTCGGCTGATCGTGGCCGGTGGTCTCGCCTGCCGCGAGCCGGGACGCGATGAGCTTGTCTGCGTTGATCGGAGCCACGATTGCGTCCTGGTCGCCGTGAAAGACGATGAGCGGCACGGCGCTGGTGGCGCCCGGCGTGCCGCCGGTGCGCATGGCGGTGAACGCGGATCCGACATCGTGCGCGGCGCCGTAGGCGATTCCGGAGTGCACGCCGACGGCGGCGTAGAGGTCAGGGTAGGTCGCGGCCATGACCGCGGCCATCGCGCCGCCGGCGGAGAGCCCGGCGACGTAGACGCGGGTCGGGTCGACGGCGAGGTCGCGCATGACCTGGCGGGTGATGCCGGCGATGATGGCCGGCTCGCCGGTGCCGGCGTGCTGGTCTGAGGCGGAGAACCAGTTCCAGTAGCCGCCGTGGTTGGCTGCGCTGGACTGCTCGGGGTACGCGACCAGGAACGTGTGCTGCTCGGCGAGCTCGTTCATCCGGGTTCCGGCCGCGAAGTCGGTGGCGTTCTGCTTGCCGCCGTGGAGCATGACGACGAGGGGGATGGGGTCGCCGGTGTAGCCGGTGGGGACATAGAGCTCATAGCCGCGCGTCCCCGCCGGCTCGGTGTGGGTGAGGTGGCGGATCTCGCCCCCCGGGGCGGCGGCTGCGGTCGCGGCTGCGCCGGAGCGCGACGACGGCGCGTGTCCGGGCAACCCGGCCGGATCGATGTGGGGCAGGTCGGGCAGCTTGACCTTGAGGCGGTCGAGCAGGCCGGTGATCGCCGGTGCGGCCTGAGTTCCTGGCACACCGGGGCTTGCGTGAGGGCTGGTATGCGGCATCAACGAGCGGAGGTGGCCGAGACCGCCCACAGGCTCCGCGACGGTGGATGCGGTGGGCGGGGTGCTGCCCGCGCCGGCCAGACCCCGCTGGAGGAGCGCAGCGGCCTCCGCGAGCTGCCCCGCCTGTGTGAGGCGCAGCGCCTCGGTCATCGCGGTCTTCGTGTCGGTGAGCATCGTGGGTCCTTTGTCGGTTCGGGTGTGTGTGGGCAGCGACGAGCGAGCGGGTTGGCCGCTTGGACGCTGCAAGCGCCGCGCGTTCGGGCGCGCCGAACGGCGGGTGAGTCAGGTGGTGCGTGGTGCGAGTGCAGCCTTCACCGCACGGGGCGCGCGGAAGGCTCCGAGGACCTCGACCGCGGCGATCGTCGCCAACGCCAGCTCGGGGGAGACGTCGTCGGCGATGGTCGCCAACCCCAGGACACGCAGCTCCACCATCTGACCCGCGTCGCGCAGCCCCTCGAGGTCCTGACGGCTGAGGTGCTGGGTGCCGAGGGTCAGCTCGCGGCGGGCCACGGTGCTGTCCACCGTGCCCGAGCGAGTTTCGAGTTGGCGCCGGATGGCCGTCCGGATGAAGTCCGTGCGGTTTGCGAAGAAGCCCTCGCTGACGAGCAGATCGATCTCGCCCAGGTCGACGAGGCCCACGTTGATGGTGATCTTCTCGCTCTTGTCAGTCTCGGCTGTCTTCCTCGGGCCAGGCATCTCGTTTCGGTCCTTCGCCATCTGAGGACCATCCTAACACCATCCATGTGGATGGTGTCAAGCGTCGACTGGAAACGACTCCTCCACGGGAACCGCCCGAGGTCCCGTCGGCGTCGTCGGTCACGCGGCGCAGTCCAGGTTCCCCATGACAGCCGCGGACTCTGCTGCAGCGTCGCTGTGAGAACCAGCCGCCGCGCCTCCTTCGTCGGTGCCGGCCGCGTGCGCCCGGTCCGCGCCAGGCGGGTGGAGGGTGACGGACGAAACACCCGGTAGCAGTAATGGAACGGCTTCTGGCGCGAGACCCCTGGTACATCAGGACCGCGGCGCCGCGGTTGAGCCGGCCGGTCGTCCGGAAACCAGCGCCTCACGCTCGCCGACAGCAGCGCTGTAAGCGCATGTACAGGCACGGCCCGATGCACTTGGATCGGTCCCGAACGTAATCGCTCCCGCCCTGAACGGGTCTTCAGGCGCCACCCGCCACGCACGGCGGATCAACGGTCAAGTTCCGTCATCCGGTCGCTGCCGTCTCGCGGCTGGAAGTAGGGGGTGCACACACATGAGTACCTCACCGGGCGCTCCGCCAGGTGGCCTCTCCTCCTTGAACGGCACGATGCCGGCGTGGGGGGAGCGCGCGGACGGAAATCCCGCTCTGGCGTTCGTGGACTCCTGCCTTCGCGGGGTGGGGCAGGTCTGCTTCATGAACAACCCGGTGACCGGGCTCGCGATCCTCGTCGCGATGTTCGTCGGCGAGGCGTGGCTGGGCTTCGCGGGCGCGCTCGGCCTCGTCGTGTCGACGCTCGCCGCGATCGCGATCGGAATGGACCGCGGAGCGATTCGCGCGGGCCTGTTCGGGTTCAACGGCGTGCTCGTCGGGGCGGGCCTCTCGCTGTTCCTCCAGCCGGACTGGGACGTCCTGGTCATGGTCTGGATCGTGGTCGCGGCCTTCTTCTCGACCGTCATCCACGCCGCGCTGGCCACCGTCTTCATCGGCGCCTGGAAGGTGCCGCCATTCACGCTGGCGTTCAACTTCATCACGCTGATCTTCCTCATCGGCGCGCTGAACTTCGCCAACGGCCGCGTCGGCGGCCTCGTCGCGCCGGCGGACGCGCAGGTCACCGAGGGCAAGGTGAGCAACGCGCTGCGCTCGGCCGCCGAGGCGGCCACGGCGAACAACGTCGAGGGCGTGGTCAACGCGATCCTGCGCGGCATCAGCCAGCTGTTCTTCGCGAACAGCATCGTCTCGGGAATCATCATCGTCGTCGGGATCGCGGTCGCATCGCGAATCGCGGCGGTCTTCGCGCTCGTCGGGTCCACGGCCGGGATGCTCACCGGCCTGGCGCTCGGCGCCAACGGCGTGGCGATCTACAACGGCCTGTGGGGCTTCAACTCCTTCGACGCGGCGCTCGCGATCGGCGGGGTGTTCTTCGTGCTCACCGCGCGATCGGGCGCGCTCGCGGTCGCCTGCGCCGTGTTCGCCGCACTCCTGTTCGGCGCGATCGCCTCGCTGTTCACGCCGTGGGGACTGCCGGCGCTGACGCTGCCGTTCTGCTTCGCGACGCTCGCGTTCGCGCTCCTCAAGGACGCCGCGCCGGCGCTCCAGCCGGTCGCCGTCGAGGACATCACCACGCCCGAGGAGCACTTGTCCCGATCGCGTGCCGAGCGCTCGGAGGGCATCGGACGAGACACGGTGCCACAGGGCACATGAGCGCGGAAGTGACCCGCGCGACTCCGGATCTCTCGGAGATCGGTCACGGCAATCAACCGAGTTGAAGGAGCTGGGCAATGCCACAGAATCTGTTCCCGCTGGACAACTCCAAGAAGTTCACGGACCAGAAGCACGTCGGTCACAACCGATGGCATCCGGACATCCCGCCGAACGTGACCGTCAAGCCCGGCGATGTCTTCCGCGCGGATTGCCGTGAGTGGTTCGACGGGGCGATCCACAACGATGACTCCGCCGACGACGTGCGCAACGCGCCGCTGCCTGGCGTGCACGTCCTCAGCGGGCCATTCCGCGTCGAGGGCGCGGAGCCCGGCGACCTGCTCATCGTCGACATCCTCGAGATCGACGCCTGCGACCAGGAGGACGAGGGGCCGCTCTCCGGCATGGGCTGGGGCTACACGGGCGTGTTCGCGAAGTCGAACGGCGGCGGCTTCCTCACCGACCGGTTCCCCGACGCCTACAAGGTGATCTGGGACTTCGAGGGCGACGTCGCGAGGTCGCGGCACATCCCCGAGTGCTCGTACGTGGGCATCCATCATCCCGGCCTGATGGGCACCGCGCCGTCGGCGGAGCTGCTGGCGACGTGGACCAAGCGCGAGACCGACCTCATCGCGACCGACCCGGACCGTGTCCCGCCCCTGGCCCTTCCGCCGCTGCCGGACAGCGCCATTCTCGGGACCCTCGACGGCGACGAGTTCGACCGCGTCGCGTCCGAGGGGGCCCGCACGGCCCCGCCGCGCGAGAACGGCGGCAACCAGGACATCAAGAACTTCACCGCCGGAACGCGGGTCTTCTACCCGGTGTTCGTCCCGGGGGCGAACCTCTCCTTCGGCGACCTGCACTTCTCCCAGGGCGACGGCGAGATCACGTTCTGCGGCGCGATCGAGATGGGCGGGTTCATGGACCTGCACGTCGATCTCATCAAGGGTGGGATGGAGACCTTCGGCGTCGCCGAGAACGCGATCTTCATGCCGGGCCTGCGCGACCCGCACTACTCCGAGTGGATCGCGTTCTCCGGCGTGTCGGTGGATCTCGACGGCAAGCAGCACTACCTCGACTCCCAGCTGTCCTACGAGCGCGCCTGCCACCACGCGATCGACTACCTCATGAAGTTCGGCTACTCCGACATCCAGGCGTACATGATCCTGGGCTCGGCGCCGATCGAGGGGCGGTTCTCCGGGGTCGTCGACATCCCGAACTCGTGCGCCACGGTCTACATCCCGCGTCGCATCTTCGACTTCGACCCCGCGCCGACGAGCGGCAGGCTGCACCAGGTCAAGCATCGCGTCGAGGTCCCGAAGTCCGCGAACTGACGGAGATCGTCGTGGCGTTCTACGACTACCGATGTGACCACGACGGCGTGTTCGAGGTGGCGCGCGCGCTCGGCACCGCGCCGGCATCGATCGCGTGCCCGGAGTGCGGCGGCGAGGCGAGGCGGGTGTTCTCGACGCCGATGCTCGGGACCACCGCGCCGAAGGAGCTGGTCGCCGCGATCGACCATGCCGAGAAGACCCGGGACGCGCCCGACATCGTCACGTCGCTGCCGCCGCGGCCCGCGCACAAGCGAACGCCCGTCCTGCCGCTCACGCCGACGCTCAGGCGACTGCCGAGGCCGTGAGGTGCCGCGAGAGGCCCGGAACGCCGGCAACCGGTGGACCGGGCCTTCACGACCGGGGCGCGACAACGATCCAGAACAGCGCCGCGTCGCGATCGCCGAGGTTGCGCCAGCCGTTGACGCGCGAGCAGTCGGCGAGCAGGACCTCGCCGTCGCGGATCGTCGCCGTCTGGTCACCCACCTGGACCTGCACGAGCCCGCGCGAGACCGCCAGGATGCCCTCGCCGTCCTGGCCCTCGGTCGGGGCGCCGGCCTCGCGGGGGCCGAGATGCACGAGATCGATCCGCTCGTCGCAGGTGATGCCGTCGAGGAGCGTGATCGCCCGCTCGGGGCCGCGGCGCGGGTCGCCGACGCGGCGCCCGATCCGGTAGGTGGACGGGTCCTCGCCGTGAATGAGGTCGTCGACGGTGAGCTCGAGCCTCGCGCTCAGGCGCACGAGCGTCGACAGCGAGAGGCCGCGCTCGGCCCGCTCGGCCTGCGAGATCGCGCTCGCGGTCACGCCCGCGAGCTGCGCGAGCTGGCGCTGGCTGATCTTCCGCGCGCGGCGCAGCGCCCGCAGCGACGCGGCCACCCGGCCGGTGACCTCCGCCTCGGAGAGCACCGGGCCGTCCGTGCCCGGTTGCCAGTGCAGCAGCGAGCCCGTGACGCTCTGGTCGCGCCCCTCGGCCTTGGCGACGCGGACGCTGTGCTTGTCGAGACACAGGACGCACTGCGTCACGGCCTCGACGGTGTCGCGGATCGTGGCGGGCACGTGGCGCAGGTCCATCGACCAGTAGGCGATCGCCCCGACGTCGAGCAGCAGGGGGCAGCAGCGGGCGGAGAAGCCGCGCGCGAGCTCGGCGCCCCAGGCCTCGACCATCCCGTCCAGGGACTCGAACAGCAGGAGGTTGCGCTTGCCGGCGTCGCAGCGCCGGCGGATCTCGCGCAGCAGTTCGCCGGGCTCGATGGGCGGCTGCCCGGGCGTCGTGCCGACGACCTCGAGCCCGGTGAAGTCCGCCGCGATCTGCCCCGGATCGCGGCCGACCGCGATCCAGCTCGTGGCGTCGAACTCGGACGCGCAGCGCAGGATGGCACGGTAGAACGGATCGGCCGGCGCCCCGTCGAGCTGCCATACGACGTTGTCGCCCCAGTACAGCCCGCCGAGCACTTCGTCGAGCGTCTCGAGACCCGTGCTGACGCGCCGGTCGGAGCCGCTCCCGTCAAGCATTGCTGTCCGGTGCGGATGCTCGGCGGTACTCCCGAGCGCCGCCAGCCGACCCAACGGACGAGGGGCCCGACAGCATCGCTTCAACCCTATTCGATGGGCGGGGCGCCACCCCGAAGCGGCGCGGGTTCGCACAGCGGATCTACAGCGAGGCGCCGCGCGTGAAAACGATGTTAGGCTCGCCCTCCACTCCGAGGAGGGTCCGTGGCAGCGATCATCGCGTATCTGGATGCCGGCAGCGGGAGCATGATCGTCCAGCTCGTGCTGGGCGGGGCGGCGGCCGCGATCGTCAGCGTCAAGCTCTGGTGGCAGCGACGTGCTGCGCCTCCTGCACATCCGTCCGCGCGAGCCGCGCGAGACCGAGGCGAGCCCGACCGCCGGCGACTGACCCGGCCTCGCGATGGCCCTCGACCCCGGGTCGTTTCGCGATCCCGACAGCCGGGTCGTCCTCACCGATGATGGGGTCTTCCGCCTCCTCAGCGAGCGCGGACGCGACGACTGGCTTCAGCTGAGCGGCGCGACGATATTCGCCGAGGCGACCGCGGGCGGGACGCTCGTGGCGACGGAGGCGGTCGAACGCGACGCCGTCCCCGGGCTCGAGGGGCTCGAGTGCGCCGCCGTGCTCCGCCACGAGTCCGTGCCGTTCGTCTCCTACCCCTACGAGTGGACGTTCGGCATGCTGCGCGACGCCGCGCTGCTCCAGCTGCGACCTGCTCGAGCGCTCGCTCGCCGAGTCGCTGACGCTGAAGGACAGCTCGCCGTACAACGTGCAGTGGCGTGGCGTGGCGCCGGTGTTCATCGACGTCGGCTCGTTCGAACGCCTGCGCGAGGCCGAGCCGTGGGTCGGCTACCGGCAGTTCTGCATGCTGTTCCTCTATCCGCTCATGCTTCAGGCCCACCTCGGCGTGCCGTTCCAGCCGTGGCTGCGCGGCTCACTCGAAGGGATCGCGCCGCGCGACGCGGCGCGGCTGCTGCGCGGGCGCCACCGGCTGCGCCGCGGGGTGATGACGAACGTGGTCCTCCACGCCCGACTGGAGCGCCGCTACGCCGGAGTCGAAGGACGCAAGGTGCGGCGCGAGCTGCGCTCGGCGGGCTTCAGTGCCGAGATGGTCAAGGCGAACGTGCGGCGCATGCGCAAGCTGGTGACCCGTCTGCGATGGGAGCCCGGCGCCTCGGCCTGGACCGGATACGGCGAGGACGACGGCTACGCGCGGGCCGACCGCGAGGCCAAGGCGGCCTTCGTGCGCGAGGCCGCCGGGCGCCGGCGCCGGCGCCTGGCCTGGGACCTCGGCGCGAACGACGGCGACTACGCGCGGATCGCCGCCGAGACGGCCGACTGCGTGCTGGCGATGGACGCGGACCACCCGACCGTCGAGCTGCTCTACCGCACGCTGCGCGACGAGCAGGAGCGCCGCATCGTGCCGCTCGTCATGGACGTCTGCGACCCGTCGCCGGGGCGCGGCTGGCGCGGGCGCGAGCGGCTCTCGCTGACCGAGCGAGGCCGGCCGCAGCTCACGCTCTGCCTGGCGCTCGTGCATCACCTCGCGATCACGCGCAATGTCCCGCTCGGCCAGCTGGTCGACTGGCTGGCCGACCTCGGCGGAGAGCTGGTCGTCGAGTTCCCCACGCGCGAGGACCCGATGGTGCAGCGACTGCTGGCCGCCAAGCGCGAGGATGCGCACGCGGACTACGAGCTCGAACGATTCGAGCGCCTTCTCGCCCAGGCGTTCGACGTTCGCCGGCGCCTGACGTTGCCCTCCGCCACCCGGGTCCTGTTCGAGGCGTCGCCCCGCGGTGCATGAGCGCCGCCGCGGCCCGCCCGACAGCGGCGGTCATCCCCTCGTGGCCGATCGCCGCGCTGCACCTCGCGGCGCTGTGGTCCTTCGCCTTCGTCCAGCCGCTGTTCGACCTGCTCTCGCACAACGCGGCGTTCTTCATCGCTCGCGGCAACACGGCAGGCGACATCCTGCGCTTCGCCTTCGTCCTCGTGCTCGTGCCGCCGGCGATCCTGGTGGCGGCCGAGGCGCTCGCGGCGCCCGTCTCGCGACGAGCCCGCTGGGGGCTTCACCTCGCGTTCGTCGCGATCCTCACCGGTGCATTCGGACTCGAGCTGGTCAAGCGGGCGCTGCCGTGGTCGAGCGCCGTGCTGCTGCCCGCCGCCGCAGCCGCCGGCGCCGCGTTCGCGCTGCTCTACGCGCGCGCGCCGGGCGTCCGCTCGTTCGTGACGGTGCTCGCGCCCGCGCCGCTGATCTTCCTCGGGCTGTTCCTCGTCCTCTCGCCGATCGCCCAGCTGCTGCGACCTGAGCCCACGGTCCACGCCGCAACCGGGTCGCCCGGCCGGACGCCGGTGGTTCTCGTCGTCTTCGACGAGCTGCCCACCATCTCGCTCATGGGGACCGGGCGGCGCATCGACGCCGAGCGCTACCCGGGGTTCGCCCGGCTGGCGCGCGCGTCCACGTGGTACCGCAATGCCACCACCGTCTCCGACAGCACGACGGTCGCCGTGCCGGCGATCCTCACCGGGCTGCGGCCCGGCGCGGAGCGTCGCCTCCCGACCAGCCGGTCCTATCCGCGCAGCGTGTTCACGCTGCTCGGCAACCGCTGGCGCCAGCACGTCGTCGAGCCGGTCACCGACGTCTGCCCGCCCGGCATCTGCGCGCAGAGCACACGCGCCCCCACCGGTGAGCGCATGGAGGCGCTCGCGTCGGACCTCAGCGTCGTGTCCGGACACCTGCTGCTGCCCGACGACCTCGCGGACACGCTGCCGCCCATCGACCGCGGCTGGGCGGACTTCGGCGCGGTCCGCGCAGGGCGTGGCCCGCGAGCTTGGCGAGAACCGCGCCCCCGAGCGCCCACGCAATGACTGGTGGGCCGCAGCGCGTGGCCGAGGCCGAGCGCGCCATCGTCGCCGTCCGCCCCCAGGCCGCGCGCCCGGCGCTGCATGTCATCCACGTCGTCGCGCCGCACGTCCCGTGGCGCTACCTGCCCTCGGGCCTGCGCTACCCGGAGCCGGGCCCGCTCGCGATCCCCGGCCTCGCCCGCGACCGCGGATGGGCCGGCCGACCGCGGCCTCATCCGTCAGGCCTGGCAGCGCCACCTGCTCCAGGTCGGCTTCACAGACCGGCTGCTCGCGCCGGCTGATCGGCAACCTCGAGCGCGCGGGCCTGTGGGACCGCGCGCTCGTCGTGGTGGCCGCCGACCACGGCGGAAGCTTTCGGCCGTCGGAGGCGCGCCGCCCGGTCGTGGGCGGCAACTTCGCCGACATCGCCGGGGTGCCGCTGTTCGTCAAGCGGCCGTTCCAGCGCTTGGAGCGCGTGGACGACCGCCCGGCGCGAACGATCGACATCGTCCCGACGATCGCCGCGACCGTCGGCGCAGGTCGCGGCTGGCGCTTCGACGGCACGCCCCTCGACGCCCCGCATCGGCAGACGATGCTGCGGGTGAACAACGACGACGAGCGCCGCGACGTGACGATGGGAGTGCGGGCCTTCGTTCGCTCCCGCGACGCTCAGCTCGCTCAGCAGCTGCGGCTGTTCCCACCCGGGCGCGCGTCGCTCTACCGGATCGGCCCGAACGCGGACCTGATCGGACGACGGGTGTCGGCGCTCGGGCTCCGCGCGGGGACGGGCGCCGGCTCGGTGGACCGGGCCGGCGCGTACGGCGCTGTCGATCCGTCGACCGGCGTCGTGCCGGTGCTCGTGACCGGTCGCCTCGACTCCCGCGAGCCGGCCGGCCTGCCCTTGGCCGTGGCCGTCGACGGGCGCATCCGCGCCGTCACACGCAGCTTTCGGCGAGGGGGGCCGGACACGCTTCTCGGCGATCGTCCCGGCGGCGAGCCTGCCCGCCGGCGCTCACACGGTCGACGTCCTTGCGGTGCAGCGAGGCGACGAGCTCCGCCCGCTCGCGCACACCGGCAGCTGAGGCGCCGGCGGCGTCATTCGCGCGGGTCGGGGTGCGGCGAAGGTCTCGCACCCACGCGGCGACCTCCCGCGGCCCAAGACGCGCATGCGCAGGCGGACCTCAGTCGGGGATCATGGCGAAGGTGTCCGGGTCGGCGCCGCGCCGGCCGTCGGCGCCCTGGTCGAGGGAGTCGATGCGGCGGACGTCGTCGGGCGTGAGCTCGAAGTCGAAGAGCGCGAGGTTCTCCCGGATCCGCGCGGGTGTGACGGACTTCGGGAAGACGATGTGGTCGTGCTGGATGTGCCAGCGCAGCACGACCTGTGCGGGGGTCCGGCCGAGGCGATCGGCGATGGCGGTGACCGCCGGGTCGTCGAGCACCGCGCCCTGCGCGATCGGCGACCAGGCCTGGGTGGCGATGCCGTGGGCGACGCCGTAGGCGCGAACCTCCTCGTTGCGGAAGTAGGGGTGCAGCTCGATCTGGTTGACCGCGGGCACCACGCCGGACTCGGCGGCGAGCCGCTCGAGGTGGTCGATCTGGAAGTTCGAGACGCCGATCGACCGCGCGCGACCGTCCCGGTGGAACTCCTCGAGCGTCTTCCACGTCGAGACGAAGTCCCCGTCGTAGAGCGTCGGGAGCGGCCAGTGGATGAGGAAGAGATCGACGTAGTCGGACCCGAGCTCCGAGAGCGTCCCGTCGAACGCCCGGCGCGCGTCGTCCGGGCGGTGGGAGCTGTTGCTGAGCTTGCTGGTGATGAAGACGTCGCCCCGCTCGACGCCGGCGGCTCGCACGGCCGCGCCGACGCCCCGCTCGTTGCCGTACATCTCGGCCGTGTCGATGTGGCGGTAGCCGGCGTCGAGCGCCTCGCGCACGGCCTCGGCGGTGGCCTCGGGGTCGACCTGGAAGACCCCGAAGCCGAGCTGCGGGATCGTCTGACCGTCGTTGAGCTCGACGGCGGGAACGGTGGTCATGGGGTGCTCCTGGGTTGGCTTCGGCCGGCCGTTGTCACGCGGCGGGACGCTATTCGACGCGCGCCGCGCGATCCTCACGCGCTTCGCCCCTTCCGCCGCGGTCGAGCTCGTGACGCCGCCGGCGGACGGCGCCAGACGAAGCGCAGCGATCCGCCGGCGTCGAGCGCCGCCCAGCGCGCGCCGGCGTCGCGGAGCCGACCGATCGCGCGCTCGACGGCCTCCTCCTCTACGGTCGGAGGCCACCAGCGCTCTCCTGTTGCGGCCCGCAGCGCGCGCAGGTCGGGCCCGAAGGTCTTGGACTGGTCGCAGACGGCGCGGGTCAGCATCTCGGCCTGGTTGAGCTGCTCCGTGGCGCCGACGCGGACCTCGCGCGCGCGCCGCGCGGCGCGCGGAGGTCGGCGACCGGAGCGCACGGTCGCGCCCCGGAAGAGTCCGCCGGCGGCCAGGACGCCCCACACGCCGAGGTCGAGGCCGAGCTCGTCCTCGACGATCAGATGGGCGATGTCGTGAGGGACCTCACCGGCCGGGCCGCCTATCGCGTTGTAGGCGCCGCCGTCGAGCTCGATCTCGACGCCGTCGGCGCGGCGGAGGACCGATCGGTAGCGCCGCGTCGGACCCTTGAAGACCTCGATGTCGAGCGGCGGGGGCACACCCCGCCTTGTACCGGAGCCCGTGCCGAGGACGGCTCATCGCGCTCTCGGCGGTAGCCCCACGAGCGGAGGGCGAGGACGGCCACGATCATCATGGGAACTCCTCAGGCAGTGGCCGCGGCGACCGCGGCCCGCATCGACGCGACCGGGTCCGCGCCCGCGAGCAGCACAGCGACCGGCGTCCCGTCGGACCGGGCGAGCAGCGCGGAACCGGCCGGGGCGCCGACGGCACGCGCGGCGACCGGCGCGAGCAGCCGGACGGCGACGGGCACGCGGGCCCGAAGCGACGCGGCCGCCGCGTCCCAGGCCGGCTCGTCGCACGCCGCGAACAGCGTCAGGCCGGGGTCGAGCAGGTCGAGCGTCGAGCGCTCACCGGACGCGACGTGGGCGATCCGCCCGCCGAGGTCCGCGCGCACCTCCTGGTCGACGGGGCGCAGCGAGCCGTTCGGGTCGGCCGAGCGCGCGGCGGTGTACTCGGCGACGGGCCGGCGCTCGGCCTCGTAGCGGTCCAGCAGCGCGGGCCCGGCCCAGCCGCGCAGCACCCAGCCGAGCCGCCAGCCAAGGTCGTAGCCGTCGTGCAGCGCCAGGTTGAGCCCGGTCCCGCCGCGGGGCGTGACGCGGTGTGCGGCGTCGCCGGCGAGGAACACCGAGCCGACGCGCCAGCGCTCGGCGAGCTGCGCGGCGGCCGCGAAGGTGCGCGACCGCTCGACTCGAACCGGGAGGCCGGGCACGCCCGCGGCGGTCCGGATGAGCCCGGTCGCGCGCCGCGCGTCCGGCGCGTCGCCCGCCTGCCCGAACAGCCAGCGGTCCGAGCGGCCCGCGGGGATGAAGGCCCCGGGCGACTCCGCGCGCGTCAGCGAGTAGATGAGGTGGCGGTGATCGCCGACGACGTCCCACAGCGGCGCGCGGAACAGCGTGGTGAAGCCCTCCATCAGCCCCTCGGACCCGATGAGGTCGATGCCGAGCATGCGGCGCAGCGTGCTCCGTGCGCCGTCGGCGGCCACCACGTGGCGCGCGTGCACGGTGCTCGTTGCGCCGGAAGCGACGTCGCGCAGCTGCACGAGGGCTCCGTCGGACCGCATCAGGATCCCGGTCACGTCGGTTCCGAGGCGGACATGCGCGCCCGGCGCTCCGCGCAGGCGCTCGAGCAGCAGCGGCTCGACGTCGTCCTGCGCCACGCACGCGGGCGTCGTCGGGCTGACCATGCGGCTCTCGTCCGGGCTCGGATATCCGACCGCGAGCGGCGTGCCGGAGGCGGCGTCGGCGAGCGTCTCCGTCATGAGCATCCGCCAGTCGACGTCGATGCTGCGCTCGCGGACGGCCGCCTCGAGCCCCCAGGCGCGAACGATCTCCATCGAGCGCAGGCTCATCACGGTGGCGCGGGGGTGGGAGGACAGGCGCCTGCGACGCTCGACGAGCAGGCACGGGATGTCATGGCGGGTCAGCTCGAGCGCGGCGGCCAGCCCGGCCGGGCCGGCGCCGGCGATCAGGATCGGGACCTCGTCATCGGCGTTGGATCTCATGGCCGCCATCGTGCGCGTGGCGGCGCCCGCGCGCATGAGCAACGACTACTCAAATCGCGCCCCCGGTCCGGTGGCCGTCTGCTCACGCGAACGCGCTTGGCCACGCCCGCCGCGGCAATCAGACTGCGAGCATGCGATGGCCGTTCACCGGGCGCGACGGCGAGCTGCGGCTCGTCGGCGACGCGCTCTCCGGCCGATCGACGAGCGGCGTCGTGATCGCCGGGCCGGCCGGCGTCGGCAAGACGCGGCTCGCCGCCGAGGCCGCGGCGCTCGCCGGCGAGCAGGGGTGCGCGGTGGAGTGGGTGCGGGCGTCGCGCTCGGCGCGGACGATCCCGCTCGGCGCGTTCGCCACGCTGCTCCCGGCCGGGGCGGGCGGCCTCGCGGATGGCGTGGAGCTGCTGGGCACGGCGCGCGACGTGCTGCGCGAGCGGGCCGCCGGACGGCGCGTCGTGCTGTGCGTCGACGACGGGCAGCTGCTCGACGGCGCCTCGGCTGCGCTCGTGCTCCAGCTCGCCACCGCCGGCGATGCGTTCGTGGTCGTGAGCGTGCGGCGTGACGAGCCGGCGCCCGACGCACTGCGCGCGCTGTGGAAGGACGAGCTGTGCCTGCTGCTCGAGCTGGCCGAGCTCTCCCGCGACGACGTCGACCGGCTGCTCGCCGCCGCCCTCGGCGGCCCCGTCGACGGCCGCAGCGTCAACGCGCTGTGGGAGCTGACGCGCGGCAACGCCCTGTTCCTGCGCGAGCTCGTGCGCCACGGCGTCGACCGCGGGCTGCTCGGCCAGGACGGCGGGCTGTGGCGCTGGCGCGGCGAGGTCCGGGCGGGGACGCGGCTGGCCGAGCTCGTGGACGTCCGCATCGACGACGCGGGCGAGGGCGCGCGCCGCATGCTGGAGCTCGTCGCGGTCGCCGCGCCGCTGCCGGTCGGCCTGCTCGAGCCCGGCGAGCTGGCCGCGCTGGAGGGGCTCGAGCGCGCCGAGCTGGCCCAGCGCCGGCCCGACGAGCGGCGACGGCTCGCCGACGTCGCCCATCCGCTGCACGGCGAGGCGGTGCGCGCGCGGCTGACGCCGACGCGCGCCGACGCGATTCGCACCCGGCTCGCGGACGCGGTCCAGGCGCACGGCGCCCGGCGCGGCGGTGACCTGCTGCGGATCGCCGTCTGGCGGCTGGAGGCGGGCGCGGCGGGTGACCCCGAGCTGTTCGCGCGCGCGGCCGCGCAGGCGATGTCCGCGCCCGACGCCGCGCTGGCCGAGCGGCTCGCGCGCGCGGCGGTGCAGGCCGGCGCCGGCTTCGGCGCCCGGCTGACGCTCGCCCGCGCCCTCGCCGGGTCCGGAGCGGCGGCCGAGGCGCAGGCGCTCCTCGACGAGCTCGCCGCGCAGGCCCGCGACGACCGCGAGCGCGCGGCGGTGGCGACGGCATCGGCCCGCAACCTGTTCTGGGCTCTGCACCGGGCGGCGGACGCCGGCGCCGTCCTGCGCGACGCCGAGCGGCACCTGGGCGACGCCGCGCTGCGCCACGAGCTCGCCGCGCAGCGCGTGCGCTTCATGGCCGCCGAGGGACGACCGCGGGCCACCCTCGCCGCCGCCGACCCGCTCCTCCGCGACGACTCGGTCGACGAGGGCGTGAGGACGACGGTCGCGCTCGGCGCGGTCGAGGCCCTCTTCACCAGCGGACGGAGCGGCGACGCCGTCGCGCTCGCCGAGGCGTGGTTGCCGGTCGCGCGCCGGCGCCGGGACGATCTCCCGCACGCCGAGGTCGTGCTGCTCGGCATGCGTGCGATGGCGCTGCGGCTGGCCGGCCGGCTGGTCGAGGCGACTCGCCTGTCGGAGAGCGCCTACGCCGGCCTGCTCTCGCAGCGCTCGCCGCAGGGCACCGCGGTCGAGGCCAACTCGCTCGGGCTCATCTGGCTGGCGCGCGGCCGCGTGCAGACCGCGCTGCGCTTCTGCCGCGAGAGCGCAGCCCTGCTGCGCGACGCCGACGCCGTCGGGATGCTCGCCTTCGCCGTCGCGGCGGTCGCCCAGGCGGCGGCGCAGGCGGGCGAGGCACCGGTGGCGCGCGGCGCGGTCGAGGAGCTCGAAGACACGCCGCTCGGGCACGAGGGCTTCGCGGTCGAGCTGGGGCTGGCGCGCGCGTGGGGCGCGGCCGCCGGCGGCGAGCTGTCGGCGGCGTGCACGCACGCACGGGACGCGGCCGCGCTCGTGCTCGAGCGCGGGCAGGACGCCTACGCCGTGCGCGCCCTGCACGAGCTGTGCCGGCTCGGCGACGCCGCGACCGCGGCGCCCGAGCTGGCCCGGCTCGCGGCGACGGTCGACGGGATGTTCGCGCCGACCGCGGCGGCCCACGCCGCGGCGCTCGTCGCCCGCGACGGCGCGGCCCTGCTCGAAGCGGCCGAGCGATTCGCCGCCCTCGACGCGCTGCTCGTGGCCGCCGAGGCCGCGGACGCCGCGGCCGCGGCCTTTCGCGACGACGGGCGGCCGTCGCGTGCGCGCGCCGCCGCCGGGCGCGCCGCGCTGCTGCTGACGAAGTGCGAAGGGGCGCGCCCGCCGACGCTGGCCGCCGCGCCGGAGGGCGCCGACCTGACGCCCCGCGAGCGCGAGATCGCGCTGCTCGCCGCCGGCGGCGCGAGCAGTCGGCAGATCGCAGGGCGGCTGGTGATCTCCGTCCGCACGGTCGACAACCACCTGCGCAACGCGTACCGCAAGCTCGGCGTGACGAGTCGCCAGGACCTGCCACGCGCGCTCAGCGCGACGCCCGACTGACGGCGGCGCTCAGGCCGCGCCGGCGTGCTCGGCCAGGGAGCCCTTCGTCGCCTCGCCGCCCGGGACGGCCCCGTAGACGACGATGTCCGCGCTGTCGCCGAAGAGCTTCTCGACCTGGTCGAGGAGCGCCTGGACGTGGTCGCTGCCGAGGTGCGCGTCGAGCTGCTCGCGGGACTCCCAGCGCTCCACGAACGCCAGACGGGCGGGGTCGTCGGTGCCCTGGTGCAGCGCGTAGAGGACGCAGCCGTCCTCGTCGTGCGTCGGCTCGACGAGGGCCTGGAGGGCCTGCCGGCCCTCTTCCTCCTTGCCCGGCTGGGCGGTGAACGACCCCACGACGACGACCTCTGACATGCGATGCTCTCCTCTGGACGGGGCGCGGATCGTACGTGCTCGCGGAGCGATCGGAGGAGCACGGGTGAGCAGCCGCATCAACCACGTGAGCGTCAACGCGCGCGATCTGCGCGAGTCGGTCGACTTCTACGTCGACCTGCTCGGCGCCGAGCCGATCGCGACGCCGAACTTCGGGCTGCCGGTGCAGTGGCTCGCGCTCGGGCGCACGCAGCTGCACCTGTTCGAGCGCGACATCCAGCCGACGAGCCACCACCACCTCGGGATCACCGTCGACGACCTCGAGCCCGTCTTCCGGGCCGCCGAGCGCCGCGACGCCTTCGACCGCAAGGCCTTCGGCAACCACCTCGTCGAGCTGCCCGGCGACGTGGTCCAGCTCTACGTGCGCGACCCGGCCGGCAACCTCGTCGAGCTCGATCACCACGGCGCCGATCGCCTGCCCGACGACATGCGCGCGCAGCTCAAGCCGCTCTGGGACTTCAACGAGCAGAGCGACGAGAACATGGCCGGGCGGTTGTTCGTCCCCGAGTGACGGGCAGCTAGCCCAGTCGCGCCGCCCGCGCCTCGAGGTAGCGCTGTTCGGGAAGGCTCGTCGTCATCCGCGCGGCGTCGAGGTAGCCCTCGCGCGCGGCGCCGGCGTCGCCGGCCATCTCGAGCAGGTGGGCGCGGACGGCGGCGAGGCGGTGGTGGCGCGCCATCCGCTCGTCGGCGCGCAGCGGCTCGAGCATCTCCAGCGCGGCCTGCGGGCCGCGTGCCATGCCCACCGCGACGGCGTGGTTGAGGGTCACCATCGGGTTGGGTGCGAGGCGCTCGAGGAGGCGGTAGAGCACCACGATCTGCGGCCAGTCGGTGTCCTCGGCGTGCGCGGCCTCGGCGTGCACCGCCGCGATCGCGGCCTGCACCGAGTAGGGGCCTGCGGGCGCCGCAGCGAGCGTCTCGGTGACGAGCGCGACGCCCGCGGCGATCCGCTCCGCGTCCCAGCGTGTGCGGTCCTGCTCGGCGAGCGGCACGAGCCCGCCGTCGGGCGTCGTCCGCGCCGCCCGGCGCGCGTCGGTCAGCAGCATCAGCGCGAGCAGGCCGGCGACCTCGCCGTCGTCGGGCAGCAGGCGGTGGACCGAGCGCGTGATCCGGATCGCCTCGGCGGTCAGGTCGGCGCGCTCGAGCGCGGGCCCCGACGTCGCCGTGTAGCCCTCGTTGAAGATCAGGTACAGGACGTGCAGCACCGCGCGCAGGCGCTCCGGGCGCTCGTCGGGTGAGGGCATCCGGAACGAGACGCCGGTCTCGCGGATCCGCGCCTTGGCGCGGCTGATGCGCTGGGCCATCGTCGCCTCGGGAACGAGGAACGCCCGCGCGATCTCCGCCGTCGTCAGGCCGCCCACCGCCCGCAGCGTCAGCGCGATCTGCGATGCGGCCGGCAGCTCCGGGTGGCAGCACAGGAACAGCAGGATCAGCGTGTCGTCGGTGCCCGGCGGCGGCTCGTCGGCGGGCGCTGGGGCGTGCGCGACGTCGGGCGGCTCCATCGCCGCGGCCGTCTCCTCGCGCCGGCGGCTCGCCCCCTCGCTGCGCAGGATGTCGGTCAGCCGCCGCGTCGCCACCGTGATCAGCCAGCCGCGCGGGCTCTCCGGCACGCCCTCGTCGGGCCACTGCACCGACGCGGCGAGCAGCGCCTCCTGGACCGCGTCCTCACAGCGGTCGAAGCGCCCGTGGCGGCGCACCAGCGCGCCGAGGACCTGCGGCGCGAGCTCGCGCAGCAGGTCCTCGATGCGCGCCGGCGAGCTCACATCTCCGTCCCCGTCGCCATCATCAGCGGCCGCAGCTCGACGCCGGTGTAGCGCGCGTCGGGCCAGCGGGCGGCGATCTCGACCGCCCGCTCGGGCGTGTCGGTCTGGAACAGGCAGTAGCCGGCGAGCTGCTCCTTGGCCTCGATGAACGGGCCGTCAGTCACCGCCGGAGCGCCGTCGCGCACGCGGACCGACTTCGCGTTGGACGGGTCGGCGAGGCCCTCGCCGCCGATCCATTCGCCCGAGGCGGTGAGCTCGGACATGATCTCGTCGACCTCGGTGAAGATCGCGCTGCGCTCGTCCTCCGACAGGCCCTGCCAGAAGCCGGGGTTCTGGTAGATGAGCAGGATGTACTTCACGTCGTCTCCTTTGTGATCGCGGCGTCGGGTGTGCGCGCCGTTCACCCGGGACGTCGGAGCCGGCCGCGCTCGCTCGACACCGGGCAGCCGTCACAGCCTGACACTGCCCGGCTACGACGGGGGCCCCGCCTGGGCGGGGCCCCCGAGGACGACGAGATGCGCGCCGCGCGCGCTAGGACGGCGGCAGCAGCACCCGGTTGATGACGTGGATGAAGCCGTTGGAGGCGCGGACGTTCGTCTTCGTCACGCGCGAGTTGCCGTTGAGGACGACGTGGCCGTTGCGCACCCGGACGCGGATCGACTCGCCGTTGACCGTCTTGATGCGCGTGCGCCGCACGACGCGCGATGCCGGGATGCGCTTGGCGACGACGTGGTAGGCGAGCACGGCCTTGAGCTGCTCGGGATCGGCGGCGAGGGCGTCGAGCGTGCTCTTCGGGACCTTCCTGAACGCGGCGTTCGTCGGGGCGAACACCGTGAGCTCGCCCGACGAGAGGGTCTCGGCCAGGCCGGCCTTCTGGACGAGCTCGACCAGGGTGGAGAACTGCGGGTCCGATGCGGCGACCTCGACGATCGTCTTGTCGGATTGCGCGCTCGCGGGCACGACGGTGGCGCCGATGACGGCGACGGCGAGCACGAGGACGGCGAAGATCCGCTTCACGGAGGCTCCTTGGATAGGGGACGCTGACCGGGGTACGCGCGACGCGGCGCCGGAGCGAGAACGCCTGTGCGCCCGGTTGCAGTTCGCACCCGGCACCGCGACACTCGGTAGGTGTCGGAGGGCGGGCAGGTCGAGGTCGGGGGCTGCCGCAATCCCGGGCTCGCGGCTCGTCGTCATGCCGCGCGTCGGGGACCTCTGCAGCCTCGAGCCTGGAGACGAGCCGAATTTCCACCCCGTGACGTTTCGCCGCGATTAGGGTCTCCCGTTCAAGGGCCGGAAAAACGGAGAACCGTCGCCGCACGGGGCGACGGCGGCCCACATCGATTGGGGGAGGACGAGATCATGGGCGATTTCGCCAACAAGGCCGGACGCCTGGGCAGCGGGCGGAGGCGAGCGCTGCTCGCTGTGCTCGTCGTGGCGCTCACCGGCGCGATGGCCGCCGAGGCGGGCGCGACGGTGCGGGTCGAGAACCACACCGACCCGGCGGGCGACCAGACGTCATTCAGCTACACGCTCACCGGGACCGTCAACGCCGGCGGGCAGATCGAGCCGCGGACGGTGTCGCTGGTCGACGACGACTTCCAGGGCTTCGGCGTGTCACAGGGCGTCTACACCATCCAGGCCTCGCCGCCGGCAGGCTGGCGGGTCGCGGCGATCCGCTGCACCGACCAGGCCGGCAGCACGGCGGGCTTCCAGATCGACGTGGCCAGATCACGCGTGACCGTCGATCACAGCACGGCGACCCTCGAGACACATCACGTGTGCGCGTTCACGAACCGGCGCATCGGCGCCGCGGGCAGCGCCGCCGGGGGCGGCTCGAGCGGCATCGCGCCCACGCCGCTGGTGACGGGGAGCACGCCGCGCGCGCGCCCGACGGCGGCGGCGCTCGTCGGCGTCAAGGGACGCCTCGGCTACGTGACGGCCACCGTCCGCCTCGCCCGCCAGTCGGTGGTCAAGGCGACCCTGCTGAAGGGCTCGCGCGCGCTGGCCACGCGGCGCGTCGTCAAGGGCGTCGGCCAGCACCGCGTGCAGGTCACGCTGCCGCGCTCCGAGCTGCGCAAGCTGCGGGCCGGCGGCAAGACGAAGTCGACGCTGCGACTGCGCGTCGTCGTCGCCGAGCGCAACGGCAAGACGAAGGTCTTCAGCCTCGGCGTGATCGTCCGGCTGTAGCCAGCCGCGAGCGGACCCGCCGCGCGCCACGTCGCGCGCGGCGGGCCACCGCCCGCCAGCGCGACGGCGGCAGGTGGTGCGAGTTGGCCGGCCGGCCGCGGTCCCGCAGGGCGCGGCGACAGGCCGCGACGTCGTAGCGCAGCGCGTGGAACGTCGCCGTCGAGGCGGCGAGGTCGAGGACCATGACCTGCGCGCGCGCCGCGCGCCCGCGCGACTGGCCGACCGCGCCCGGGTTGAGCATCACCCGCTCGCCCGCGGGCAGCACGACCGCGCCGCTCTCGCCGCGCAGCAGCGTCCCGCTGCGCTCGGCCACCGCCATCGGCATGTGCGTGTGCCCGGCGACGAGGATCCGCGCGCCGGGTTCGATCCCGGGCAGGCGCGCCAGACAAGCCCGCGCGGCGTCCTCCGTCTCGACGTACGTCTGCGGCTCGCCGGGCGCCCCGTGCACGACGAGCACGCCGTCGGCGAGCGAGTCCAGAGGCAGGGCGGCGATGCGCGCGCGTGTGGCCTCCTCGAGCACCGACGCCGTCCAGCGCAGGCTGTCGCGCGCGATCGGCGCGCAGCGCTCGTCGGACAGGCGCCCGAGGACGATCAGCTCGTGGTTGCCGGCCACGGTGCGCGCCGGGAGGTCGAGCACGCGGCGCACGCACTCGTCCGGGAACGGGCCGTAGCCGACGAGATCGCCGGCGCAGACGTAGGCGTCGACCCGCTGGCCGGCCAGGAACTCGAGCGCCGCGTCGAGGGCGTGCAGGTTGGCGTGGACGTCCGAGATGACGCCGAGGCGCATCAGGCCGAGCGCCGGCGCACCCGCCGCAGCCCCAGGTCCAGCGCCCGCGGGGCCTGGTTGGCGATCGTGGCCGGGAGCGTGCCGCGCAGGAACGGCAGCGGGTCGCGCCGCGACAGCCCCGAGACGGCGTCGCAGCCGCCCGCCCAGCGCAGCCAGCGCAGGGGCGACATGCCCATGACGTAGGCGGCCCGCACGTCGCGCAGCGGCCGGCACCAGACGACGCCGGGACGCGCCGGGACCATGGCCGGGCGCGGGCGGCCGGTCAGGTCGGCGTAGACGAGCGCGGGCAGGTTGACCCCGGCGAGCGCGCCCGGGAGGTGCCAGAGGTTGAAGCGGCCGTTGATCTCGAGCAGGTGCAGCGCGCCGTCGGGCGCGCGCTTGAAGTCGACCTTGGCGACACCTCGGAAGCTCAGCGCGTCGAGGATCTCCCGCCCGAGCACGGCGACGTCGGCCTGCGCGGTGATCTCCACCGCGGTGCTGTGGCCGTTGTGCTCGGGAAACGTGCGCAGCTTGCGCCCCGTGAACGAGCCGGCGAGGTCGCCGCGCTCGTCGATGTAGGCGTGGAAGCTCTCGATCCGGCTCTCGGGGCCGGGGATCTGCTCCTGGGCGATGATCTCGGTGCCCGAGGCGGCGAGGAACGGCCACAGCTCGGCGAGCTCGCCGGGGTTCGCGGCCTGCAGCGCCTTGCGCCCGGCGGCGTACGCGTCCCAGTGCAGGCGCCGCTGGATCGGCTTGAGCACGAGCGGGAAGCGCAGGTCGAGCGCGGGCGGGCGCTCGCCGGCGCGCGGGCTCAGCCGTTGCGCGCGCGGCACGGGCAGGCCGAGCCGCTCGGCGAGCGCCTGGAAGCGCGACTTGTCGACGAGCTGCTCGACGAGGTCGGGCTCGGCGATCACGAAGCGCAGGTGCGGCGCGAGCTCGTCGCGGCGGCGCGAGGTGAGCAGCAGCCCGTCGTCGGTCTGCGACAGGAGGACGGGCGGCTCGGGCTGGGCGCGCGCCCAGCCGACGAGCGTGCGGACGACCTCGTCGGGCGCCTGCGCGGGATCGCGGAACGGGAGCAGGCCGCGGACGTGGCGCGAGAAGCGCGCGTCGGAGCCGGCGTCGTCGAAGAGCATCGTCGGGATGCCCCCGACCGCGAGGGCGCTGACCATGTCGACGTCGCCGATGAGGAGCGCGGGCGGAACGGCGTGCGCATGCGACCGGCGGCCCGTGGCCGCCGGCGGTCTTCCGTTCCCGTTGCGCGACGGGGACGTCCCCGGGCGCGTCGCGGCGCGGTGCGCCATCCTCCGTGTCCCCCTTGTCGCTCGCTCGACAAGCCTGCAACGTCCGCCCTCCGAAGCGGATCTGCACCATACGCGCCGGTCGGCCCGCAGCGCAAACCGCTCAGCCCGAAAACCGGCCTCAGACCGTAGCGGTCGCCGAGCGGCGGGCGCGCCGGACGTGCCGCCACGCGAGCACGGCGGCGACCGCGACGGCCAGCCCGAAGGCGCCGTGCGTGAGCGTGTCCGCCGCCGTCGCGAACGAGCGGTGGAAGGCGTAGCCGACGAGCGTGAAGGCCGACGACCACAGCGCGGTGCCGAGCAGGCTCCAGGGCAGGAACGCGCGCAGGCGCATGCCCGACGACCCGGCCAGGAACGGCGCGACCGCGCGAACGATCCCGACGAAGCGCCCGACGAGGATCGCCTTCGGCCCGTGGCGGTCGTAGAAATCCTCCACGCGTCGCATGCGCGGCGCCGTCACGCCGAGGCGCGGGCCGTGGCTGAGGAGGAAGCGGCGCCCGAGGCGGCGGCCGAGGACGAAGCTCACGAGGTCGCCGAGCGCGGCCGCCGACCACGCGATGAGCAGCATGAGGGCGAGACTGATCTCGCCCTGCGCGGCGACGACGCCGCCGAGCACGACCGCCGTCTCGCCCGGCGCCACGAGGCCGACGAACGCGCCGGTCTCGAGGAAGGCGAGCGCCGCGACGAGCGCGTAGGTCCAGGCGCCGAGCGTCTCGGAGAGGTCGGTCAGCGCCGCCTCGAGGTCGGGCGTCTCGATCAGCCCGGTCGTCACCGCGGCGAAGCCGGCCGCGGCGATCAGCACGGCCGCGACGAGCGCGCCGCGCCCGTGCATCAGGCGGCGACGGCGCGCCCGGCGAGAGGCGTGGCGGACAGCGGGCGCAGCGCGACGACCGGGGCGCCCGGAGCGGCGGCGGCCTGGTCCTCGGCGCGCCAGCGGTCGAGCGTCCGGCGCAGCGGGTTGAGCGCGGCCAGCCCGATCGGCGCCGGCAGCCAGATGGCCAGTGCGCGGTAGGCGAGCACGGACGTCAGGGCGAGGTCCGGCGCGACGCCGAAGGCGAGCAGGACGCCGACCATGCCGCCGCTGACGGCGCCGGGGATCGGGATCGTGTTGGCGATCTGGCCGACGAAGTAGCCGAGCACGACGACGGTGAACGGCGGCGCGGTGCCGAAGGCGTGGAGCATGGCCCACAGGACGGCGATGTCGAAGCCCCACCACGCCGGCGCGCCGAGCAGGCGCGGGTCGGCGGCGCGGACGAAGCCGATCGCGTCGCGGATCGCGCCGCCGAGCGTCGCCGGCGTGTCGCGCAGCGCGGAGCGCAGGCGCTCGATCCGCGTGACGGGAGCGGCGCCGCCGGCGGCAGCGGCGTCGCCGTCGTGGCGCGCGGCCATGATCAGGCCGGCGACGATCGCGGCCGTGGCCGCCGCGGCGGGCACGGCGCTGAGCAGCAGCGGCCCGTGGCCCTCGGTGATCCCGAGTGCGAGCAGCGCGCCCGAGACGGCGATCGCCGACAGGAACACGGCGTAGATGAGGACGAGGAAGGCGAGCAGGGTGCGGGCCGCCTCGCGCGAGCCCATCCCCGTGCGGCGGATGGCCCACAGGGTCAGGGCCGCGCCGCCGGCGCCGCCGGTCGGCAGCAGGCGGGTGGCCGCCGCGCCGCCGAGCGTGATCTGGACGCTGGCGCGCAGATCGAGGCGGCGGTGGGCACGCGAGCCGACCATCCATAGGACGGCGATGTAGCCGGTGAAGGAGAGCAGCTCGAAGAGGCCGGCGCCGACGACCCAGCGCGGGTCGGCGTCGAGGGCGCGGCCGAGCGCGTCGGCGAAGGTCCGCAGCGGGCCGCCGGCGAGCACGACCGCGGCCGCCGCGGCGGCGGCCAGCACGGCCGGGATGGCGGCGCGGCGCGCCAGGGCGCGCACGTCGAGCGTCGGGATGGCGAGCTCGGTGGTTGTTTCGGCGGAAGCGGACATGAGGTCACGTCAAAGCGTGATCTCAGTCTCCGCTCACGCGGCTCCCCTTTCGCGCCGGGAACCACGAGACCGCAGGTGGGGTTATCCACCCCTTGCCGGTGCGCCACCTCTAGGCCGGGCCGGCGGTTGCGCGACGGACGGCCTCGCGCAGCTCCTCCGGCTTCTGGGCCTTCAGCAGCCAGCCGTCGGTCTCCAGCCGCGCCGCCTCGTCGCCGAGGCGGCCGGGCGGCATGTTCGAGATGAGGACGATGGCCGTGCCCGGCGAGCGGCGGCGCAGCTCGCCGACGAGCGCGCTCTGGTCGTCGACGTCGGGCAGCAGGAGGTCGAGCAGCAGCACGTCGGGGTGCAGGTCGCCGGTCTCCTCGAGAGCGGCCGCGCCCGTGCCGGTCGTCGACACGACCTCGATGTCGCCGTCCTCCTCGAGGACGTGCTTGAGGAACAGCTTGACGGCGCGCGCGTCGTCGCACACCGCCACGCGGATGGGCGCCTGCATGACGCGGGAAAGCTACTTCAGGTTCGCGCCGCGCAGGAAGTCGGCCGCGACGGCCTCGGGGCGCGCTCCGTCCTCGACGGCGGCGTTCATCTCGCGCATCGCCGCCTCCGTGAGCCGGCGGCTCACGGCGTCGATCGCGGAGCGCAGCTTCGGGCCGTGCGAGCGCAGCGCGCGGCGGCTGATGACCGGCGCCACGTGCTGGCTGGCGAACACGTCCTGCGGGTCGCGCAGCAGGACGTACCGGCGCCGGGCCAGGCGCCCGTCGGTGGTGAACACCGCCGCGGCCTGGACCTTCCCGTCGTCGAGCTCCTGGTACTGGCGCCCGATGGCCAACGGCACGACCGTGGCGTGGCGCAGCCCGTAGCGCTGCTCGAGGCCGACGAGCCCCTCGAAGCGGGTGCGGAACTCGGGCGGCGCGCCGATCCGCAGCGTGCCCGGCACGTGCTCGAGGTCGCCGATCTCGCGCAGGCCGTTGCGGCGCGCGAAGGCGGGCGTCACCGCCAGGGCGTTCTGGTCGCTGAACGGGGTCGCCTGGAGCAGCTCGAAGCCGTTGGCGTTCTCGAACTCCTGGGCCACCCGGTATGCCGCGGCCGGGGCGCGCGGGCGCGAGCGGCGGTTGGCCACCTCGGAGAGCAGCACGCCGATGTACTCGGGGTACATGTCCAGCCCGCCACCGGTCAGCGCCTGGTGGATGATCTCCGAGCTGCCGACGTCGCGCTTGACCTCGACCCGGAAGCCCTCGGCCCGCAGCGCCTGGGCGTAGAGCTCGCCGAGGATGTACTGCTCGGTGAAGTTCTTCGTGCCGATGCGCAGGACGGGCCCGTCGGCGGCCGCGCCCGCGGTCGTCGTGCCGTCGTCGTCGTCGCCGCCACCGCAGCCGGCGAGCGCGAGCACGAGCGCGGCGACGGCCGCCGCCGCGAGGCGCACGGCTCAGCCTCCCACCGCCGGCAGGGTGAACGAGAACTCGCTCCCCTCGCCCGGCCGGCTCGTCACCCAGATCCGCCCGCCGTGCTGGCTGACGATCCGCTCGCAGATGGCCAGGCCGATGCCCGTGCCGGAGTAGCTCTCCTCGCCGTGGAGGCGCTGGAAGGGCTCGAAGATGCGCTTGGCGTCCTGCGGGTCCATGCCGATGCCATTGTCGCCGACCCAGAAGCGCCACATCCGGCCGTCGCGCTCGGCACCGATCCGGACCTCGCGCTCGGGGCGGTCGTTGAACTTCGCGGCGTTGCCGATCAGGTTCAGGAACACGCGGCTGACCCCGGCCGGATCGGCGCGCACCACGGGCAGCGGGCCGACGATCACGTGGGCGCCGACCTCCTCGAGCGGGCCGGCGAGGGCGTCGAGCGCGCGCTGCACGAGATCGCTCGCCTCGACGGTCTCGAGGAGCACCTCGCCACGGCCGGCGCGCGAGTACTCGAGCAGGTCGCGGATCAGCGTGCGCGCCTCCTGGGTGGCGTTGCGGATCCCGTGCACGAGCGAGATGCCGCCGTTGAGGTCGGCCGCGTGGAGGCGCTCGATGAGCTCCGTGTACATCGAGATCGTCGTCAGCGGGGCCTGCAGGTCGTGCGAGGTCACCGACGCGAACTGATCGAGCTCGGTGTTGGAGCGCTTGAGCTCGGCGTTGGAGCGCTCGAGCTCGGCCTGGCCGTGCTCGAGCGAGTCGGCCATCTGGTTGAAGCCGCGCGCGAGGTCGCCGATCTCGTCCGGCCGGCTGTCGGGCACGCGCGCCGACAGCTCGCCGGAGGCCAGCCTGTTGGTGGCCTCGGCGACCTCGAGGACCGGGGCCACGACCGCGCGGCGCAGGTACAGCGCCGCGCCGGTGGCGACGACGACGACGAGCGCCAGCCCGCCGAACCCGAAGGCGATGGCGCGCGAGGAGCGGGTCTCGGCGCGGTCCTCGCGGGCGCGGATGACCACTCGCTCGCGCGCGAACAGGGCGGCGAACCGCGCCCGGATCGCATCCAGGCGCTCGCGGCCCCCGTTGGTGACGACGACGCTGCGCGCCTGGGCCGGGCGCTCCCGGGCCAGGGAGATGAGCGGCCGCGCCCACAGCAGCACGTAGTCGTCGATCGCCTCGCCGATGTCGGCGACGCGCCGCTGCTGGCCGACGTCGTCGTCGACGAGTCGCCGCAGGGCACGCAGCTCGCGCGGGTAGGCCCCGAGCGATTGGGTCGCGGGCGTCAGGAAGCGCTCGCGTCCGCTTGCCACGTATCCCCGGACGCCGTTCTCGATGCTGATCAGCGACTTCTCGAGCTGGCTGCCCGCAGTCAGCGCCTCCTGCGAGCGGAACGCGCTGCGCGCCGCGTCGCGCTGTGCGCTGACGGCGACGATGAGGACGACGAGGACGATGCCCACCAGCGCGGCCGCCGTTGCGCTGAGCAGCACGACTCGTGTAGTGATCCTTGTCGTCAGGGTCCGTCGCACGAGTCTCTTGTCGCCTCGGTGTGCCGGGGCCACTGTACCCTGCGCCGCCGGGCGCACGGGCCACGTCGCGCACGCTCGCCGATGACCGCGGACGGCCATATCGACCCCCCTCGCCCGACGGTGCTCATCATCGACGACCACGCGATCTTCCGCTCGACGGCGCGCGCGCTGCTCGAGTTCGACGGCTTCGAGGTCGTCGGGGAGGCGGGCGACGCCGACAGCGGCCTCGCCGAGGCGCGGCGGCTGGCCCCCGACGTCGTCCTGCTCGACGTCCGCCTGCCCGACACGGACGGCTTCGAGGTCGCCGAGCGCCTGCTCGAGGGGGGCGCGCGACCGGCGGTGATCCTCACCTCGAGCTCCGACGACCCGCTCTACCCGGATCGCGCGCGGCGCGCCGGCGCGCGCGGCTTCGTGGCCAAGCACGACCTCTCCGGGGACGCGCTCACGGCGTTGCTGGAGTGAGCGGAGCGCACCCCGCCTGCGCGTCGGTCAGGATGTACGTCGTGTCCACGCCACCAGGTCCGCGCAGCGTCAAGATCGACAACGACGAGCGAGGCGCCTGGTCGTCCGACCGCCCCCGTCGCGAAGGGGGCCCGCCGCGCCAGGCGGACCTCTCGGTGCGCTCGCGCGTGTTGCGCCCGGCCGACCGCATGCGCTACTCGCCGGGCAGCCTCGTCGTCGTCGTCTCCGGGTCGGCCGAGGAGCGCGACCGCTTCATCGGCCGCGCCTTCGAGGACCGCGGCGCCGTGCTCACGCTCGCCCGCGTTCGCGCGCTGCTCGCCGGCCGCGTCGCGGAGGAGGAGGCCGAGGAGCGCGCCGCGCAGCTGCTCGACGCCGCCGTCCTCAAGCGCCTGGAGGAGCACGCGAGCGTCGTCGTCGGGGTCGACGGCGTCGAGCCCGAGGACCGCGAGCCCTTCGTGCGCATGGCCGCGAGCGTCGGGCGCCCGCGCCACCTGATCCTGCTCGAGGTCGCGCGCGACCGCGTGCGCGAGGAGGACCGCGCCACGCTCAACGACCTGCGCCGCCGGCTCGACGCCGGCGAGCTCGGTGCCGAGGGCTTCCAGACCGTGCTCCGGCTCGGCGGCGCCACCGCATCGGATGTCAAGCGGATCCTCTTCCGGCCGCCGCCGCAGGACGACTGACTCGCGATGGGGCCGCCCCGGCGCCGTGTGAGACGGCGCCGCGATGGGCAGGGGAGAAGCATGTCCCTGACCCAGATCGAGGTGTATTTCCCGTCCACCGGCGACTCCCGGCTCTCGCAGGACCGCGAGTGGTGCCGGGTCGTCGTCGACGGCGCGGAGCGCACCATACGTTTCCACGACTACGACGAGATCTACGCCGTTCCCGGTCTCTACGAACGGATCTTCTACGAGCACCTGGAGTGCCGCTCGCCCGCCGAGGTGGCCGGTCTGCTCGGCGAGCAGATGCGCGAAGCCGGCGAGGACCCGTCCGAGCTCTCGGCGATCGACGTCGGCGCCGGCAACGGCATCGTCGGCGAGGAGCTGCGCGCGCTCGGCGCCCGCGCCGTCGTCGGCGTCGACATCCTGCCCGCGGCGGCGCGGGCGGCCGAGCGCGACCGCGCCGGCGTCTACGACGACTACCTCGTCGTCGACCTGACCGATCTCGGCGACGCCGACCGCCGGCGGCTGGTCGCCGAGGATCCGACCTGCCTGACCACGGTCGCGGCGCTCGGGTTCGACGACATGCCCCCGCGTGCCTTCGAGCAGGCCTTCGAGCTGATCGCGCCCGGCGGCTGGGTCGCGTTCAACATCAAGGCCGACTTCCTCGACGGGCCCGACACGACCGGCTTCCGGCGGCTCGTCGCGCAGCTCATCGAGTCGGGGGCGCTCGAGGTCCAGGCGCGCCGGCACTATCGCCACCGGCTCTCGATGCACGGGACGCCGCTGGACTACGTGGCACTCGTCGGGCGCAAGCACCGGCGCGGCGGCCGCTCCACGCACGCGACGTGACCTGCTCGCGCGGGGCGCGCGATACTTGCCTCTGCGGAACACGGCGAAGGAGGCAGATGGATGGGGGCCAGCGGCATCAACCACGTCAGCGTCCACGCGGTCGACCTCGACGCGTCGGTCGCGTTCTACAGCGAGCTGCTCGGGGCCGAGCCGCTGCCCACGCCGAACTTCGGCTTCCCGGTGCGCTGGCTCGGGCTGGGCGAGTCGCAGCTGCATCTCTTCGAGCGCGAGGACGCGCCGCCGCGCCACCACCACTTCGCGGTGACCGTCGAGGACCTCGAACCGCTCTTCCGCCGGGCCGGCGAGCTCGACGCCTTCGAGCGCGAGACATTCGGCAACCACATCATCGAGCTGCCCGGCGACGTCGCGCAGACCTATCTGCGCGATCCGTCCGGCAACCTGCTCGAGGTCAACACGCCGGGCGCGTCGCGCCTGCCCGGCTGGGTGCGCCGCGAGATGCGCCCGCTCGCCGAGATGCACGAGCAGAGCGACGCCAACCGGACGGCGCGGCTGTTCGTCGGCGACGATCGTCCCGCTCCCGCGCCGGTCTAGCGGCGAAGATCACGCCTCCCCACCCAGAGGAGGCATGCGATGTCCACGGTTCTGCGGCGCGGGCTGCTCGCGGTCGCCATCGCGGCCGGCGCCGTCGCGGCGAGCGCCGGCCCCGCGTCGGCGGGCGGCGATCCCGGCCTGTGGAAGGTCTACGACGACGCCCTCGCCGGCGCGCGCTACGTCGACCTGACGCACACGATCACCCCGACGATCCCGGTCTGGTCCGGTTTCGGCCCGTCGACCTTCGGGCAGGCGGTCAACCCGGCCACCGGGCAGCCGTACACGTACGCGGAGCACGGCTTCGAGGCCACGCGCTACACGCTGCAGACCGACCAGCTCGGCACGCAGCTCGACCCGCCGGCGCACTGGGCGCCCGAGTACGCGGCCATCGACGAGATCCCGCCGACGTTCGCGGTCCGCCCGCTCGTGGTCATCTCGATCGTCCGGCAGGTCCGCAAGGACTTCAACTACGCGCTCCAGGTCTCCGACATCGAGCGCTGGGAGCGCCGCCACGGGGCGATCCCGCCGGGCAGCGTCGTGATGGTCCGCTCCGGCTGGTCGGAGCGCTGGCCCGATCCGGCGCTCGCGAAGCTGACCGAGTTCCCGGGGGTCTCGCTCGAGGCGCTGCAGTTCCTGCACCTGCGCCGCCACATCCTGTTCCACGGCCACGAGCCGCTGGACACCGACTCGACGCCCACGCTCGTCGGCGAGGACTGGCTCATGCATCACGGCTTCGCCCAGGCCGAGGGCGTGGCCAACCTCGACAAGGTGCCGCCGACCGGCGCGCTCGTCGAGATCGGCTTCCCGAAGTTCGGCGGCGGCCTCGGCGGCTACGCGCGCTTCGTGGCCATCTGCCCGCCGGGCTGGAAGTACGGCTCGCGCATCGGCGAGGTCGCCGAGGCGCCGCTGCAGCGCTACGACCGCGTGCTGCACTGGGATCCCGCGACCGGGATGCGCGTCCGCTGACCCATAGCCTCACCCTCAAGTCGAGGGTGAGATACGTGCGTTGGGAGCCGGCCGCTCGGCGGCCGGCTCCACCGCCTGGACGATCTGGGCGACGTCGTCCGGTCGTAGGACCGTGAAGGCGAGTGCCCGCGCCCCAAGCTGCAGGAATTACTCATGCCGCGTGACGCCACGGTTCCTAGGTTTCGGAGCGTGTCCGGAGCCCTTCTCCGGATGCTGGCCCCCCACGAACCCCCCGGTGCACGTGATCCCTCGTTCCCTGAAGTCCCTCTGGCACAGCGACGTCATCCTCGGCGCCTCGGTCGGCGCCGTCACGTCCGGCGTCCTGGTCGTGCTGGCCCTCGTGCTGGCGCCGATGCTGAGCGGCTCCTCGGAACGCCCCGAGCAGCACGCGTCCGGCGGCGTCGCCACCGTGCCGCAGCCGGCGGAGGGGGTCGCGAGCGCCCAGGCGGGCGACGACACGTCCGACGGCGACGCCGACGGCCCGACCGTCACGCGGCGCGAGGACACCAGCAGCCTTCCCACGTCGCCGGCGCAGAGCTCCGGCGACGGCAACTCGCGCAAGCCGGGCGGCCGCGGCGACGACCGGCCCGTCGCCCCGAGCACGACGATCAAGCCCATCCCGGTCAAGCCCGCTCCGGCCGACGCGGCGTCCGCCGGCGCCGCGCCCGGCCTCGGCCAGGCCCTCACGCCCTCTGCGGTCCGCGGCGCGCTGCGCCTGCGCGTGAAGGCCGCCTCCTTCGGCCGCGACAACGGCGACCCGCAGCTCAAGCTCACGATGGGCGTCACCGCGCCGGCCCCTCCGGCCGCGGCGCCGGGCGCTCCCGCCGCGGCGGCGGTGCCCGAGCAGGTCACGGTCAGCCTGCGCCCGGACATCCCGTCCCATCCGGAGCGCGAGGCGACGCCGCTCGCGCTCCAGGCCCACGTCGACGTCGTCGACGGCCCGAGCGAGACCTCGACGGCGATGGGGCTGCGGGTGCGCATGTCGCTCGCGCCCGCCACCGCCGACCAGCCGACGATCGACGAGTCCGCCGAGGGCGACGGCAAGAGCAACGTCGTCAAGCTCGCCATCCCGCTGACCGCCTTCGCCCAGGACGCCGACGAGGCGATCCCGGGCGTGCCCACGCTGCCCGCCGAGACCCCCACGGACGCGACGCCCGGCGGGGGCCAGTCCGGCGGCGGCAACGGCAAGCCGACCGACACGCCCGTCGACGAGACGCCGGCCGAGACGCCCGTCGGGCTGCCGGCGCCCGATCCGGCGCCCGCCGAGCCGACCACGCCGGCCCCGAGCGAGCCGTCGGCACCGACGACGCCTTCCGAGCCGGCGCCGAGCACGCCCGCGGAGCCCACGACGCCGGCCCCGAGCGAGCCGTCGACGCCGACGACGCCTTCCGAGCCGGCGCCGACGACGCCCGCCGACCCGCCGGCGGCCGAGATGCCGATGACCGAGATCCAGGTCCCGCTCATCGTCACCCCGGAGCCCGTCACCACGGTCGAGAAGACGGTCCTGCCGCTGCCACTCGAGGTGCACCCCGACGCCACGCCGGCCGACGGCCTGCGGGTCACGGTCGCGATCCAGAACGCGCTGACCGACGCCGTCGCCGGCGAGGAGCCGACGCCGGCCGATCCGGCGGCCCCGGCCGACCCCGCCCCGGCGGATCCGGCCCCGGCCGAGCCGGCGCCCGTGACGCCGGCCGACCCGGCGCCGTCGACCGAGCCGGTGCCGTCGACCGAGCCGTCCTCGAGCGGCTACGACAGCGCACACCCGCAGCTCGTCAGCGACACGACCTCGGGCTGAGCGCGGCGCGCGGCCGCCCATCAGCGCCGCTGATGGCTGGTCGCGCGGATCGTCGTTGTTCGGAGCCGCCGGAAGCTGCCACGCTCTCGTCGTGGCCGGCGGGAGGCTGATCGAGGGTGCGGGAGAGGGCGAGTCGCGACTGCGCGACGGCGTGAAGGCCGGCATCCCGTTCGGGATCGCGGGGTTCATGCTCGCGCTGTCGTTCGGCATCGTCGCGCAGAGCGCGGGGCTGTCGGCGACGGCGGCGATCGTCATGTCGGCGATCGTCTTCGCCGGCTCGGCGCAGTTCGCCGCGATCGCCATCCTCGCCTCGGGCGGGACGGTCGGGGCCGCGCTCGTCGCCGCCGCGATGATGAACTCGCGCTTCCTGGCCATGGGCGCGGCGCTCGGGCCCTCGCTGCCCGGCGGGCCGCTGCGGCGCGCGCTGCAGGGCCAGGCCGTGGTCGACGCGTCCTGGGCGCTGGCCTCGCGCGGCGACGGCTCCTTCGACCGCCACATGCTCTTCGGCTCGACGGCCGTCCAGTACGTCGGCTGGGTCGGCGGGACGATCGCCGGCGCGCTCGGCGGTGGGCTGCTCAGCGATCCCGAGGCGCTCGGCCTCGATGCGATCTACCCCGCCTTCTTCCTCGCGCTGCTGCTCAACGAGGTGCGCAACAGACGCGCGTTCGGGGTCGCCGCCGCGGGCGCGCTGATCGCGCTCGCGCTCGTGCCCTTCGCTCCGGCCGGCCTGCCCGTGCTCGTCGCCGGCCTCGCCGCGCTCGCCGGCCTGCGCCGCTCGGCCCGTCGCGACCTGCCGCGCGAGGCCGCGTGAGCACGAGCGTCGTGCTCATCGCCGGCTGCGCCGTGATGACCTTCGCGATCAAGGCGGCCGGGCCGATCGCGCTCGGCGGCCGTGAGCTGCCGGCCTGGTTCACCGGTGTCGTCGTGCTGCTCGCGCCGGCCCTGCTCGCCGCCCTGATCGTCACCCAGGCGCTGGCCGACGGCCAGAAGCTGACGATCGGCCCCGACACGGCCGGCGTGGTCGCCGGCGGGCTCGTGGCCTGGCGCCTGGGCTCGGTGATCGGCTGCGTGCTCGTCGCCGCCGGCGTCACCGCCGGCCTGCGGGCCATCTGAGGCTCTCGGCCGCGAGCGCCTGCTCGGCGGCGGCGCGGCCGGCGCGTCGCCCGAAGACCGCGCCCGCCGTCAGCCCCGTGCCGCCCGGGTAGTTGTGGAAGAACAGGCCGCCGACGAGCTCGCCGGCGGCGTACAGGCCGGGCAGCGGGCGCCCGCCGGCGTCGAGCACGCGCGCGAGGTCGTCGACGCGCACGCCGCCGAACGTGAACGTGATCCCGCAGGTGATCGGGAAGCCGGTGAAGGGCGGGCGGTCGAGGGGCAGCGCCCAGTTGGACTTCGGCGGCGTGATCCCGTCGGTGCCCTTGCCGTCCTTCACGGACGGGTCGAAGTCGCCGTCGCGCACCGCGGCGTTGTAGGCGCGCACGGTCTCCTCGAGGCCGTCGCGGTCGATCCCGAGGCCGTCGGCGAGCGCGCCGACCGTGTCCGCGTCGACGCGCGAGGCGCCCGGCGCCTCGTAGTCGATGGACCGCAGCATCCCGATCGTCCGCGCGTCGAAGATCTGCGCGGCGATGCCCTCGGGCTGGCGCAGGACCTCGGCGCCGTAGCGGGCGTACGTGTAGTTGCGGAAGTCGGCGCCCTCGTCGAGGAAGCGCCGGCCGTGCACGTTGACGACGATGCCGAGCGGATAGGACTGGCGCGAGAAGCGGTTCGTGAGCTCGCGGTCGCCGGTCGGCGGCGCGCCGGCGTCCCACTGGATCGCGTGGCAGCCGCTCCAGTGCCCGTAGGCCTGGGCGCCGTGGTCGAGCGCGGCGCGCAGCACCTCGCCGGTGTTGTGCGGCGTGCCGCGGACCTTGGCCACGTCCCAGTTCGGTCCCAGGTAGCCCGCGCGCATCCGGGGGTTGGCCTCGAAGCCGCCCGCGGCGAGCACGACCGCGCGGGCGTGCAGGGTGCGGGCCACGCGGTCGGCGCCGCGCACGACGACGCCGGCGATCGCGCCGTCCTCGCCGACGACCAGGTCCTCGACGGGCGAGCCGTGGCGGACCTCGACGCCCGTCCGCTCGGCCGCGGCGCGGTGCTGCTCCATGAGCCCCTCGCCGCCGTCGACCGTCCCGAGCGCGAGCCCGCCCCAGAAGCGGTGGCGGCCGTCGACGTCGTAGGCCTGGCGCTCGTACATGAGCCGGAAGCGCAGGCCGCGGTCGCGCAGCCAGCGCACCGTCGGCGCCGAGTCGTCGACGAGGATGCGGGCCATCGCCGGGTCGCCGCGCCCGAGGGTCACGCGGCGCATGTCGGCCAGGAAGTCCTCGCGGGTGTACGGCTCGAGGTCGGTCACGGCGGCGAGGTCGTCGTCGACGCCCTCGACGACGTCGCGCAGGTCCTCGAGGCCGCCGTGGCTCAGCCGGATGGCCCCGGCGGTGAACGCCGAGTTCCCGCCCGACCACGCGAGGTCGGCCTTCTCGAGCACGAGCACGCGGGCGCCGTGCTCGCGGGCGGCGTGCGCCGCGCACATGCCGGCGTTCCCGGCGCCGGCGACGATGACGTCCCAGGTCTCCTCGATCACCACCGCCTCCTACCCACGTCCCCTCGATTCACGCCGGACCTCGGCGAGGTTCCCCCGCGCCCGATCGGGGAAAGGATCGGCCATGGGAGAGGGGATGGCATCGCCACGCGTGCTCATCGGCGCGCTGCTCGCGGTTGCCGCCGTCGTCGCCATCGTGCTGCCCGGCGGCGCGACGGGCGGCGACAGCACCGACGAGCCGTATCCGAACCGGCAGCTGTCGATCATGGCACCGGCCGCCCCCGGCGGCGGCTGGGACACGACGGCGCGCGCGCTCCAGCAGGCGTCGCGCGACGAGAAGCTCGACGATGGCATGGAGGTCTTCAACGTCGAGGGCGCGGGCGGCACGCTCGGGCTCTCGCAGCTCGTCTCGAAGTACTCAGGCGAGCCCTACCAGCTGATGATGACCGGGCTGGTCATGCTCGGCGCGATCGAGACGAACCGCTCCGACGTCCAGCTCGACCGCACGACGCCGATCGCCACGATGATCACCGAGACCGAGGCGATCGTGGTGCCGACGAAGTCGCGCTACAGGTCGCTGAAGGACCTGACCGAGGCCTTCAAGGCCGACCCCGGCTCGATCCGCTGGGCCGGCGGCTCGGCCGGCAGCACCGACCAGCTGCTCGTCGGCGAGCTCGCCCGGACGCTCGGCGCCGACCCCGCCAAGACGAAGTACGTCGCGCACTCCGGCGGCGGCGAGGCCAACACGGCGATCCTCTCCGGCTCCGTCGACGCCGGCTCGACCGGCCTGTCCGAGGTCATCGACCAGGTCGAGGCGCACAAGATGCGCCTGCTCGCGGTGTCCTCGCCGATCGACGTCGAGATCGACGGCCGCAAGCCGCAGACGATCAAGGACCAGGGCATCGACCTCGAGATGACCAACTGGCGCGCGCTCGTCGCGCCGCCGGGCCTGTCGGCGGGCGAGCGCGAGCGGATCACCGGCTGGGTCGAGCGCGTGCTCAGGACGCCGGCCTGGCAGAAGAACGTGAAGCGCTACGACTGGACGCCGTTCGTCAAGACCGGCGCCGACTTCGACCAGTTCCTGGCCGGCGAGCAGCGCCGCGTGCGACAGGTGGTCTCCGACCTCGGGATCGGCGGCTGATGAGCGCCGCCTCCGAGACTCCCCGCCGCGACGACGAGCAGCTCTCCTGGACCGGGCCGCGCCTGGCCGGCCTCGCCCTGCTCGCGCTCGGCGTGCTCGCGCTGATCGCGACCTTCGACATCTCGAGCGCGCGCGACGGCTGGTCGATCAGCGGCCCGCGCTTCGCGCCGCTCGTCGCCTCGATCGCGCTCATCGCGCTGTCGCTCGCCTACCTGGCGCGCACGTTCATCCGTCCCGACGTCGAGCTCGCCCGCTTCGCCGCGGCGGAGGCCGCGCGCACCGACTGGGCGATGCCGGCTCTGCTGCTCACACTGCTCGTCGGCTACGCGCTGCTGCTCGAGGCGCTGGGCTACGCGCTGGCCACGACGATCTTCGTGTGGCTGGCGGCGTGGCTGCTCGGCTCGCGCAAGCCGGGCCGCGACGCGATCGTCGGGCTCGTGCTCGGGGTCGTCGCCGGCTACGCCTTCTCGCACTGGCTCAACGTCCAGCTCCCGACCGGGCCCTGGGGCATCTAGTGGCCCCGTCCGCAGATACGCGCACCGCCAGGCAACGGCGATCACCGCCTGGCGGCGTCCTCGACCCTTGAAATGCCTGAGGCATTCCTTCGGGTCTGCGTCCTTGCCAGGCGCCGCCGCCGGCCGCCTGGACGGCACACGTACCTACGAACGGAACCACTGAGTGCTCGTCCTCGCGGCCAACCTGCTCGACGGCTTCGGCGAGGTGCTGTCGCCCACCAACCTGCTGCTCGCCGCCGTCGGGGTGACGCTCGGGACGCTCGTCGGCGTGCTCCCCGGCATCGGCCCCGCGCTGACCGTCGCGCTGCTGCTGCCGATCACGTTCAACTTCGACGACCCCGTCGGCGCCTTCATCCTCTTCGCGGGCATCTACGCGGGCGGCATGTACGGCGGCTCGACGACCTCGATCCTGCTCAACACGCCGGGCGAGAGCGCGTCGGTGGCCACGGCGATCGAGGGCTTCGAGATGGCCCGCCGCGGCCGCGCCCGCGCGGCGCTCGCCACCGCGGCGATCGGCTCGTTCGTGGCCGGGACGATCGGGATCGTGCTCCTGACCCTGATCGCCGAGCCCGTCGCCGACCTGGCCGTGCGCTTCCGGGCCGAGGACTACTTCGCGCTCACGCTGCTCGCCTTCGCGTCGGTGACCGCGCTGACCGCGCGCTCGCTGATCCGCGGCTTCGCCGCGCTGTCCGTCGGCGTGCTCATCGGCTGCGTCGGCATCGACCAGCTCACCGGCCAGTCGCGGCTGACCTTCGGCGTCGATCAGCTCGGAGCGGGGATCGACATCGTCATCGTCGCCGTCGGCCTGTTCGCGGTCGGCGAGGCGCTGCACATGGCCTCGCGCCGGCGCACGGCGGGCGACGACGAGGAGCTCCAGAGCGTCGACGACGACGCGCAGGGCAGGGTCTGGCTGAGCCGCTCGGACTTCAGGCGCTCGTGGCGGCCGTGGCTGCGCGGCGCGGGCATCGGGTTCCCGTTCGGGGCGCTGCCGGCGGGCGGCGCCGAGGTGCCGACGTTCCTGTCCTATGCGGCCGAGAAGCGCCTGAGCCGCCACCGGGAGGAGTTCGGCAAGGGCGCGATCGAGGGCGTGGCCGGCCCCGAGGCGGCCAACAACGCGTCGTTCTCGGGCACGCTCGTGCCGCTGCTCACGCTGGGCATCCCGACGTCGGCGACCGCGGCGATCATGCTCGCCGCCTTCCAGATCTTCAACCTGCAGCCCGGGCCGGAGCTGTTCACCAACAACAGCGAGCTGGTGTGGACGCTGATCGCGTCGCTGTACATCGGCAACATCATGCTGCTGGCCCTGAACCTGCCGCTCATCCGGCTGTGGGTGAAGGTGCTCGAGGTCCCGCGCGAGCTGCTCTACACAGGGATCCTGGTGTTCGCGACGCTCGGCGTGTACTCGCTGTCGGCGAGCGTCGTCGAGGTGCTGGTGATGTACGCGATCGGCGTCATGGGGTTCTTCATGCGCCGCTACGACTTCCCGATCGCCCCCGTGATCCTCGGCGTCATCCTCGGGCCGCTGATGGAGACCCAGGCCCGGCGCGCGCTCGTCGGCTCGGGCAACGACCTGGGCGTGTTCGTCGGGCGGCCGCTGACCGTCGTGCTGCTGATCATCGCGCTCGCCGCGCTGATCCTGCCCCACATCCGGACGATCATGGGCTGGCGGCGCGCGGCGGCGAGCGGCGGCGGCGCCGACGACTGAGCGCGCCTGTGACGATGCTGTGAAGTCCGGATCGGAGCCGCGGGCGGCGGGAAGGCGTCAGGTGTGGACGCACAGGACATCGTGCTCGTCATCGTCGTGGCCACCGCGCTGGCCTTCGACTTCACCAACGGGTTTCATGACACGGCGAACGCGATGGCCACGTCGATCGCGACGCGCGCCCTGCCGCCGCGCGTCGCCGTCGCGCTCGCCGCGCTGCTGAACTTCGTCGGCGCGTTCATCTCGCTCAAGGTCGCGGCCACGATCGCCGAGGACATCGTCGATCCGGAGGCGATCACGCCGGCGATCATCCTCGCCGGCCTGCTCGGCGGGATCTTCTGGAACCTGCTCACCTGGCGCCTGGGGATCCCCTCGTCGTCGTCGCACGCGCTCATCGGCGGCGTCGTCGGCGCCGTGATCGTGGCAGCGGGCTTCGACGCCGTCGCCGGCGACGGCCTCCTGGGCGAGGTCATCGTGCCCTCCGTGCTCGCGCCGATCCTCGCCATCGCCGTGGCCGGCGCCGCCACCTTCCTCATCTATCGCCGCATCCAGCGCCGCGATCCCGAGCAGAACACGCGCAGCTTCCGCATCGGCCAGATCGCCAGCGCGTCGCTCGTCGCCCTCTCGCACGGGACGAACGACGCCCAGAAGACGATGGGCGTGATCATGCTCGCGCTGATCGCCAACGGGAACCTCGACCAGGGCGCCGACGTCCCCGTCTGGGTGATCGTCACCGCCGCGACGGCGATCGCCCTCGGCACGTGGCTCGGCGGCTGGCGGATCATCCGCACGCTCGGCCATCGGATCACCACGATCGAGACGCCGCAGGGCTTTGCGGCCGAGACGTCGAGCGCCGTGGTCATCCTCAGCGCCTCCAACGCCGGCTTCCCGCTCTCGACCACGCACGTGACCTCGGGCGGCGTCATGGGCGCGGGCGCGGGCAAGCGCGCGGCCGGGGTCCACTGGGGCATGGCCGGCCGGATGGTCACGGCGTGGCTGCTCACGCTGCCCGCCGCGGCGCTGCTCGCCGGGCTCTTCTACTTCGTCACCGAGGAGATCGGCACCGACATCGCCGGTCCGCTCGTCGTCAGCGTCGTGGCCGTCGGTCGCCGCCACGCTGCTCTTCATCGAGGCCCAGCGCCGCGGACCGGTCGGCGCGGAGGACGTCTAGATGCTCGCCACGATCGTCGACTGGGGCGCTCTGGGCCGGGTCATCCTGTTCTCGTTCGCCGGCGCACTCGTCCTCACGTACCTGTTCACGACCGGCGTCCTCTTCGTCGAGGTCGAGGGCGAGCGCGCCTCGGCCGCCCGGCGGGTCGCCGGCGCGATCGCCTTCAGCCTGTGCGCCGCGCTCGTCGCGCTCGCGCTGTACGTGATGTTCTCCTCGAAGTAGCGCTCTGGCCCGCCGCACGGTCGGCGAAGATGGGCGCCGTGAGCGCAGAGGGCCCCTGGAAGGCGCATCTCGACGTGCTCGGCGCGTACATCCGCGCCCAGCGACAGGCGGCCGGGTTGTCGCTGCGCGACCTCGCCGACCGCGCCGAGATCTCCAACGCCTACCTCAGCCAGGTCGAGAGGGGCCTGCACGAACCGTCGCTGTCCGTGCTCCACGCGGTGTCGCACGCGCTGGACCTGTCGCTCGACGCGATGCTCACGAACGCGGGGATGCTCGAGCCCCCCGGCACCCCGGCGCCGACAGACACCGAGGCGGCGATCCTGGCCGACCCCGACCTCAGCGCGCCCCAGCGGACGGCGCTGCTCAGCGTCTACCGCAGTTTCGTGCCCCGCCGGCGTTCCGGGTGAAGTGTCAAGCACTTTGCGTGATATACTGATCGAATGAACCTCATCGACTGGCGGGAGCTGTACGCCGCCAACCGCGCGGTGATCGAAGGGCGCGCCGCGCCCGTCGCGCCCACCGCGACGACCGCGACCGCGTCGCCGGCGATCACCGCCGCCCGCTCGGCCGGGCGCTGGGAGCGCATCGCCCCCGGCGGACGCGCGGTGCACGTGTACACGCCGCCCGGGCTCGGCGGCGATGGCGCGCCGCTCGTCGTCATGCTCCACGGTTGCACACAGACGCCGGCTTCGTTCTCGGCGGGAACGGCGATGAACGCCCTCGCCGACGCCCACGGCGTCGTCGTCGCCTACCCCGAGCAGACGCGCGAGGACAACCAGCAGGGCTGCTGGAACTGGTTCCTGTCGGGCCACCAGGGGCGCGATGCCGGCGAGCCGGCGTCGATCGCCGCGGCCGTCCGCACGGTCGTCGATCGCTGGACGATCGACCCGCGGCGCGTGTACGCGGCCGGCCTGTCGGCCGGCGGCGCGATGGCCGGCATCATGGCCGCGACGCACCCTGATCTGTTCGCCGCGGTCGCCGTGCACTCCGGGCTCGGCTTCCGCTCGGCGCGCACGCTGCCCTCCGCCATGAACGCCATGCGCGGCGGCGGCGACGACCCCGAGGCGATGGGCGCCGCCGCGCACGCGGCGATGGGCGCGCATGCCCGCCCCGTGCCCGCGCTCGTCATCCACGGCCGAGCCGACAGCGTGGTCGCGCCGGTCAACGGCGAGCAGGTGGCGCGCCAGTGGCTGGCCGCCAATCGGCTGGCCTCGGGCGGCGGGTTCGAGGGCGACTGGGCGCGGCCGGACGAGTCCTTCGGCGAGCGTGACGGCGGCCGCGACGTCTCCGTGCGCCGCTGGGCCGACCGCTCGGGGCGCCTGCTCACCGAGCTGATCGAGGTCGAAGGGCTCGGGCACGCGTGGTCGGGCGGCGCGCCCGGCGCCGCCTACGCCGACCCGCACGGGCCGAGCGCGAGCGAGACGATCTGGCGCTTCTTCGAGCGCAGCCGGATCTGACGCGCGTCGCTAGGCTCGCGCGGTGCCCGGGCCCGCCGAGCTGCCGATCCGCCGCAACACCGGCCTGCTGGCCGCGGCGCAGGCGGCGAACTCGGCGATGCTCCAGCTGTCGGCCGCCGTCGCATCGCTGACGCTCGTCAACGTGCTCGACATCGAAGGCCTGCTCGGGCTCGGCCCGGCGATCGTGCTCGCCGCCGGCGCGCTCGTCGCGCTGCCCGCGGGCCGCACGATGGACCGCGTCGGCCGCGTGCCCGTGCTCGCGGCCGGCTTCTGCGCGGGCGCCGTCGGCTGCGCGCTGGCCGGGCTGGGCAGCAACGCGGGCTCGGCGCCGATCGTGCTGCTCGGGCTCTTCGGCGTCGGCGCGGCGAGCGCGACGGCGCTGCTCGCGCGCACCGCCGCGGGCGACATGTATCCGCCCGCGCGCCGCGCCCGCGGGATCGGGCTCGTCCTCTTCGGCGCGGTGTTCGGCGCGATCCTCGGGCCGGCCGTCTTCAGCCCGATGCTGTCGGGCCGCGAGCTGGGCGGCGACGCGCTCGGCGGCCTGTGGCTCGCCGGGGCCGGCTTCATGGCCGTCGGGCTCGTGCTCGTGGTCCTCGTGCGCCCCGATCCCAAGCGGATCGCGATGCTCATCTCCCCGGGCGAGCACGAGCCCGACAGCGAGCCCGCGGCGGCGCCGCTGCGCGAGCTGCTCGGCCGCCGCGGCGTGATCCCGGCGCTGCTCGCCGCGCAGGCCAGCTTCGGCGTGATGGTCGGCGTCATGACCCTGACCGGAGCGGTCGTCGTCGACCACCAGCACCACGCCGCCCACAACGTCTTCCCGATCATCGGCGCCCATGTCGTCGGCATGTACGCCCTGGTGATCGTGATCGGCGACGTCATCGACCGCATCGGCCGCACGCCGGCGCTCTCCGGCGGGCTGCTCCTCATGGCGCTGTCGGTCATCAGCCTGCTGTGGGTGCAGAGCGTCGCCGCCACCGCCGTGGCCCTGTTCGTGCTCGGGCTCGGCTGGAACCTGTCGTTCGTGGCCGCGACGGCCGAGCTGGCCGACTGCACGGCGCCGTGGGAGCGCGGCAAGCTGCTCGGCTTCAACGACCTCCTGTCCGGGCTGACCGGCGCTGCGCTCGCGCTGCTCGGCGGCGTCGCCCTGACCGCGCTCGGCGTCGCCGCACTCGCGCTCGGCGGCACCGCGCTGGTCGTGGCGCCGGCACTGTGGATCCTGCGCCACGGGCGCCCGGCGCTGGCCGCGGGGATCGGGTCGTGAGGCGCCTCGCCGCCGCGCTGGCGCTCGCCGCGGTGTCGCTCGGCGCGGCCGCGGCGCCGGCCGCCGCGCCGGGCCCGCGGATCGGCGGCTGCCCGGTCTTCCCGCGCTCCAACGCCTGGAACCGCGACGTCTCGCACGCGCCGGTCGACCCGCGCTCGGCGCAGTACATCGCCGCCATCGGGCCGGGCAACCTGCATCCCGACTTCGCCTCGCGCCGCTACGGGATCCCCGTCAACGTCGTCGGCGCCGGGCAGCGGCGCGTGCCGATCCGCTTCACCGCCTACGGCGACGAGAGCGATCCCGGCCCGTACCCGATCCCGCCCGGCGCGCGGGTCGAGGGCGGATCGGACCGCCACGTGATCGTCGTCCAGCGCCGACGCTGCCGGCTCTACGAGCTGTTCGGCGCGCGCCGCGCGGGGGCCGGCTGGGAGGCGGCGAGCGGCGCCGCCTACGACCTGCGCTCCAACCGCCGGCGCCCGGCCGGGTGGACGTCGGCCGACGCCGCCGGGCTGCCCATCATGCCCGGGCTGGCGCGCGCGTCGGAGGCGCGGGCCGGCGCCATCCGCCACGCGCTGCGCTTCACCGTCAGCCGCACCCAGCGCGCCTACGTGCCGCCCGCGCGCCACTTCGCCTCCGGCGAGACCGATCCCGCCCTGCCGCCGATGGGGCTGCGGCTGCGCCTGAAGGCGAGCTTCCCGCTGCGCGGCTATCACGGCCAGGCCCGCGTGATCCTGCGCGCGCTCAAGCGCTACGGGATGATCGTCGCCGACAACGGCTCGAGCTGGTTCATCACCGGCGCGCCCGACCCCGGCTGGAACGACGCGCAGCTCGAGGAGCTCAAGCGCGTCCCGGGCGGCGCCTTCGAGGTCGTCCGCGCCGGCCCGCTCACGCGCGGCTGACGGCTACCCTGCGGCGCATGAGTCTCGAGGGAGGAACGACCACGCCCCTGCGCTGCCCGTCGTGCGGGTCGCGGCTCGTCGAGGTGGAGCGCGCCGACGTCCTCGTCGACGCGTGCCCCGAGTGCCGCGGCGTCTGGCTGGACCGCGGCGAGCTCGACAAGATCCTCGTGCGCGAGCGCCGGATGGCCCACGGCGGCGACGATGACGACGATTTCCTGCGCGAGGTCGAGGGGCGCGGGCGCGCGCGGCAGCCGCCGCCGCGCACCCAGGACCGCTGGGAGGAGGAGCGCCCCTCCCGCGGCGACGATCCGCGCAAGCGCCGCAAGAAGAGCTTCCTCGAGGATCTGCTCGACTTCTGAGCGAGCGCGCGTCAGCCGTCCGCGCCGCTCCAGATCAGCGCGCGCAGGTCGGGCCGACCGCGCAACGTCCCGAAGCGCCGCGCCTGGCGCGCGAGGAGCTCGATCGAGCGCCGGTTGAGGTCCGTGCTCCAGTACTAGGAGGCGGTGGCGAAGTAGGTGGCGACGGTCATCCGCTTCTGCAGGCCGGCGAAGTACGAGAGCAGGTCGCGCGCGCCCTCGCCGCGCGCGACGCTCACGAACGGCTCGACGGCGCTGATCGCGTCGACCCGGCCGTCGCGCAGCGCCGCGGGCATCTCCGGGAACGGGATCTCGAGGAAGCGCACGCGCGAGACGTCGACGTCCGCGCGGGCGAGCACGGCCCGCACGCACAGCACGCCGCTCTCGCGTTGCGACCTGCTGGACCGGTCACGCGCCGACCGTATCCGGAGCGGCGGTCCTCCGTCAGGCGGCGGGAGCCGCGCCGGCCCGCGCGCGCCGTGCGGCCTTGACGCGCTGGGTCGCGTCGAGCTCGACCTTGCGCAGGCGCACCGCCTTCGGCGTGACCTCGACGCACTCGTCCTCGCGCAGGAACTCGAGCGCCTGGTCGAGCGACAGGCGGCGGTGCGGGACGAGGCGCACGAGCACGTCGGCCGTCGACGAGCGGATGTTCGTCAGGTGCTTCTCGCGGCAGGCGTTGACGTCGAGGTCCTCGGGGCGCGCGTTCTCGCCGACGATCATCCCCTCGTAGAGCTCCTCGCCGGGGCCGACGAACAGCGTGCCGCGCTCCTGCAGGTTCATGAGCGCGAACTGGGCGGCGTCGCCGCGGCGGTCGGAGACCAGCGCGCCGGTCGGGCGCGTGCGCAGCTCGCCCGCCCACGGCTCCCAGCCGTCGAAGACGTGGTGCAGCACGCCGGTGCCGCGCGTCTCGGTGAGGAACTCGGTGCGGAAGCCGATCAGGCCGCGCGCGGGCACGCGGTACTCCATGCGCACCCAGCCCGTGCCGTGGTTGACCATCTGGTCCATGCGCCCCTTGCGCAGCGCGAGCAGCTGGGTGACGACCCCGACGTAGTCCTCGGGCACGTCGACGGCGAGCCGTTCGACGGGCTCGTAGCGCGTGCCCTCGAGGTCGCGGGTGAGCACGCGCGGCTGGCCGACCGTGAGCTCGAAGCCCTCGCGGCGCATGAGCTCCACGAGGATCGCGAGCTGCAGCTCGCCGCGGCCGTGGACCTCCCAGGCGTCCGGCCGCTCCGTGTCGCGCACGCGCAGCGAGACGTTGCCGACGAGCTCCTGGTCGAGGCGCTGGCGCACCTGGCGCGCGGTCAGCTTCGTGCCGTCGCGGCCGGCCAGCGGCGCGGTGTTGATGCCGACGGTGATCGACAGGGACGGCTCGTCGACGCGGATCACGGGCAGCGGGCGCGGATCCTGGGGGTCGGCGAGCGTCTCGCCGATCGTCACCTCGGCGATGCCGGCCACGGCGATGATCTCGCCGGGGCCGGCCTCCTCGGCGGGCACGCGGTCGAGCGCCTCGGTCACGTACAGCTCGCCGACCTGGGCCCGTTCGATCGACCCGTCGGCGCGGCACCAGGCGATCGGCTCGCCGCGCCGGATCGTCCCGTTGTGCACGCGGCACAGGGCGAGGCGGCCGACGTAGGGGGACGCGTCGAGGTTGGTGACGTGCGCCTGCAGCGGGTGCTCGGGGTCGTAGCTCGGCGCCGGGATGTGCTCGATGAGCAGGTCGAGCAGCGGGTCGAGGCTCTCGCCCTCCTCGCCCTCGGTCAGCGACGCCCGGCCGGCCCTGGCGTTGCAGTAGACGATCGGGAACTCGATCTGCTCCTCGTCGGCGTCGAGGTCGAGGAACAGCTCGTAGACCTCGTCGACGACATCGGAGATGCGCGCGTCGGGGCGGTCCACCTTGTTGACGACGAGGATCACCGGCAGGCGGGCCTCGAGCGCCTTGCGCAGCACGAAGCGCGTCTGGGGGAGGGGCCCCTCGCTGGCGTCGACGAGCAGCAGCACGCCGTCGACCATCGTCAGCCCGCGCTCGACCTCGCCGCCGAAGTCGGCGTGGCCCGGCGTGTCGACGATGTTCAGCTTCACACCGCCGTGGCGCACGGCCGTGTTCTTGGCCAGGATCGTGATGCCCTTCTCGCGCTCGAGGTCCATCGAGTCGAGCACGCGCTCGGCCACGTCCTGGTTGGCGCGGAAGGCGCCGGACTGCCACAGCATGGCGTCGACGAGCGTCGTCTTGCCGTGGTCGACGTGGGCCACGATGGCGACGTTGCGGATGTCCTCGCGGAGAGCGGGCATTCGATCCAGGCTACGCGGTCAGAGCGGTCACGCCGCCCGCCACGAAGATGAGCGCGAGCACGAGGCGGCGGAACCCGACCTCGGGCATCCGCGGCCCGAGGAGCGTGCCGAGGCGGTTGCCGAGCAGCGAGCCGGGCAGCCACAGGAAGAACGTGGGCCACAGCGCGTCCTCCTCGATCGCGCCCTGGATCGTGAGGATGACCAGGCCGATCAGGTTGCCGACGACGAAGTACACGCTGAGGTCGGCCTGGAAGGAGCGCGGCGAGGCCTTGTCGCGCGCCAGCAGCAGCGCCGGCGCGATGCTCTGCAGCGACGTCGCGGACCCGAGGAAGCCGCCCACCAGGCCGGCCAGCAGCGCGAGGCCCGGGATCTGCGGCGGCGGCGGCCGGCGCAGCGAGCGCGCGAGCAGCACCGCCGCGATCATCGTGACGATCCCGGCGCCGAGCTTGATCGTCGACTCGGCGACGACGGTGAGGACGATGCCGCCGAGCCACAGGCCGGGGATCGCGCCGCCGACCAGCGAGCCGGCGCGCCGCCAGGTCACGTGGGAGCGGAACACGTAGAGCGTCTGCAGCCGCGTGACCGCGGCCACGGCGAGGTTGGCGGTGACCACGAAGGGCAGCGAGAAGCCGATCAGGAGCAGCAGCGGGGTGGCGACGAGCGTGTAGCCGAAGCCGGTCACCCCGCCGAGGAAGGCGGCGACCGCGACGGTCAGCGCGCCGAGGACGAGCTCGAGCGCGTCAGGCACCGGCCAGCCGCGCGACGAGCGCGCGCTCGTCGCGCCCGAACCACGGCGGCGCGCCGGCGACGGCGTTCTCGGCGACGCGCTCGGGGCGCGACGTGGCTGGGATGGCGACGTGGCAGCGCGGGTCCGACAGCACCCACTTCAGCAGCGCCTGCGGCCAGCTGCGCACGCCGAAGGGCTGAAGCGGCGCGAGCTCGTCCGCGCCGGGCGCGCGCCGGATGAGGCCGCCGCCGCCGAGCGGGCGCATGACCACGACCCCGAGGCCGAGCTCCTCGGCGAGCGGGAGGATGCGGTCCTCGACGTCGCGCTCGAGCGGGTTGTACGGGATCTGGATCGCCGAGATGCGGCCACTGCGCATGAGCTCGGCGAGCGCCCCGAAGGCGGACGGGCTGTAGTGCGTGGCGCCGATCGCGCGGATCTCGCCGGCGTCGCGGTGGCGCTCGAGCAGCGCGAGCTGCTCGGGCAGGCCGACGAGGTTGTGGACCTGGTAGAGGTCGACCCAGCCGCCGTACCACGCCAGCGCGCGGCGGACCTGGGCCTCGCCCTCGCCGGGATCGCTCGTCCACACCTTCGTGGCGACGAGCGCCTCGGCGCGGCGCTCGCCGAGCGCCTCGGCCAGCACGCGCTCGGACTCGCCGTACATCGGGGAGCTGTCGATGAAGCGCGTGCCGTGCTCGAGCGCGGCGGCGACGACCTCGTGGGCGACCCGCTCGGCCTCTCCGCCGCGCACGTCGAGCGACTGCCAGGTCCCCATCCCGACGACGGGGACGGTCAGCCCGCTCGTGCCGAGCGCGCGCTCCTCGATGGCCGGCGCGGTCATGCGCAGCCGGCTCCCCCGGCGGTCCGATGAGACACGCCGGGGGAAACTACGGCATGCGTCAGGTGGACAGCAGCCGCTGGAAGAACGCGCGGTAGCGCTGCAGCGCCACGCGCAGGTCCTCGGTCGAGATGTCCTCGCCGCGGCCCCACTGCGCCTCGAGCCGCTCGCGCTCCTGGGCGAAGCCCTCGGCCAGGCGCTGCATCACGTTGGCCACGAGGGCGTCGGCGTCCTCGACGGCGCCGCGCGGCTCGTCGACGAAGCGCACCTGGATCTCCTCCCAGCGCGTCTGGAACTCCTCGCCGCCGTCGAGCAGCGGCGCGGGCTGGTCGTGCGACTCCGGCTCCGCCTCGGGCTCGGGCAGCTGCTCCGGCTCCGGCCGGCGCTCGGTCTCGGCGGGCTCGATCTCCTGGGCCGGCTCGGCGGCGATGACGTCGCCGCTCGCCGGCGCGGCGGGCTCGGGCTCCGCCTCCGGGCGCCGGTCGCCCCCGCCTGCCAGGTCGCGCGTCGTCAGTGGCTCATCTGAGCGCTCCATCACGTCGTCTCCTCTCGTCGTTGGACCGGGGCGTCGGCGTCAGCGCCGGCATCGCGGCGCCCGTCGGGCCCGAGCAGCTCCTCGAACAGCGCGCGGAAGTGGACCATGGCCTGGCGCAGGTCCTCGGTCTCGGCCTCGCCACCCGTCGCGCGCTGCGAGATCGCGTGGGCGGCGCGGTAGTGCTCGACGACCTGGGGATGGTCGACGGACACGTCGGCGGCGCGGCGCTCGAAGTCGTCGGCGACCGGGTAGCCGCGGGCCTCCATGACCTCCATGACCAGGCCGTCGGCTTCGCCCACGGCAGGGCCGGGCTGGTCCACGAAGCGCCGCTGGGCGTTGCGCCAGCGCTCGGCGTAGCGGTCCTGGGCGGCAGGCTCGAGCTCGCGGATCTCGAGCGCTTCGCGGCGACGCGTGCGCTCGCGCAGCTCGGCCTCGGCCTCGCCGCGGTCGCCCCGCTCGCCGACCTCTCGCTCGTACTCGGGCCCGAAGCGCTCCTGCAGCTCCTGGGATCGGCGCTGGCGCATGATGACCAGCGCAGCCACGAGCAGGGCGATCACGAGGATCACCAGGATCACGTACAGCACGTCGTCGCCTCCTCCTCCGGTGCCGGGGGACCGTCCCCCTTCCACGCACGTACCCGGTCCCCCGACGGGCAATCCGCCGGGCTTGACGCGCTCGCGGGATGGGTAGCGAGGGCGCCATGCCCGTCCCCGCCCGTCCTCGACGCCTGCTCCTCGCGCTCGCCGTCGCGACCGCCGCGAGCGCTGTCCCCGCCACCGCCTCGGCCGCCGGCGCCCCCGGCGCGCCCGGTGCGAAGTCCACCTGGACGCGCGCCGACAAGCAGGGCTTCGGCACCGCCGTCAACCGCGCCAGCAACGTCTGGTTCACGCTCTCGCGCGGCGAGATGACCGAGGTCTACTACCCCCGCGCGGACACGCCGAGCCACCGCGACCTCGAGCTCGTCGTCACCGACGGGCGTACGTTCGCCGAGCGCGAGTCGGTGGCGACGAGCCGTCGCGTCGAGCGCCTCGACGGGCGCGGGCTGACCTTCCGCCAGGTGAACACGGCGCGCTCCGGGCGCTACCGGATCACGAAGACCTATGTGACCGACCCCGGCCGCCCGGTCGTCCTCGTCAACGTCCGCTTCGAGTCGCTGACCGGCCGCCCGTACCGGGTCTACCTGCTCTCCGACCCGGCCCTGGGCAACGACGGCAACGACGACCGCGGCCGCACCGTCGGGCGCACGCTCGTCGCCCGCGACCGCGACCTGGCCTCGGCGCTGCAGACGCGGCCTGCGCTGCAGGGCACGACGAGCGGCTACCTGGGTCGCAGCGACGGCTGGCGCCAGCTGCGCGCGCAGCGCCGGCTGACCCGCGGGCTGACCGCCGACCGCGCCGGCAACGTCGTCCAGGTCGCGCGCACGGCGCTGACCGGGCGCCCTGGCGGTCGCAGCCTGCGCATCGCGCTCGGCTTCGCGCGCACGGAGGGCGGCGCCCGCCGCCGCGCCGGCGCCGCCCTGGCGGCCGGCTTCGCCGGGGCCGCCGGCGCCTATGCCGGCGGCTGGCAGCGCTATCTCGGCGCCTTGAAGCCGCCCCCGGCGTCGGCCGCGGCCGTGCGCGAGGAGTACGAGGCGTCGCTGATGGTCATGCGCGCCAGCGAGGACAAGACCCACCCCGGCGCCTCGATCGCCTCGCCCTCGATGCCCTGGCACTGGGGCGACGACTCGATCGAGAAGGACGGCTCGGGCCCCTACCACCTCGTCTGGTCGCGTGACCTCTACCAGGTGGCCACCGCGCAGCTGGCCGCGGGCGACCGCGCGTCGGCCGAGCGCTCGCTGAACTTCCTGCTCTTCGAGCAGCAGAAGGACGACGGCTCGTTCCCGCAGAACTCGCAGGTCGACGGCACCGAGCGCTGGGAGAAGATCCAGCTCGACCAGACCGCCTTCCCGATCGTCCTGGCCTGGCAGCTCGGACGCACCGACGCCCGCACCTACGCGCGCGTGCGGCGCGCGGCCGAGTACATCCGCCGCCACGGGCCGATCTCGGAGCAGGAGCGCTGGGAGAACCAGGCCGGCTGGTCGCCGGCGACGATCGCCGCCGAGATCGCCGGGCTCGTGTGCGCGGCCGACATCGCGCGCCGGAACGGCGACGCCGCGGCGGCCGCGAGCTGGGAGGCGGTGGCCGACGGCTGGGCCGCGAACGTCGAGCGCTGGACGGCGACGACGACGGGCCCGTACTCGCCCCGGCCGTACTACCTGCGCGTCACGAAGGACCGCGCGCCGGACCGGCCCACGACGTACAGCATCGGCGACGGCGGCCCGGGGAAGGCGGACCAGCGCGCGGTCGTCGACCCGAGCTTCCTCGAGCTCGTGCGGCTCGGCGTGCGGCGCGCCGACGACCCGGTGATCCTCAACTCGATCGCCGTCGTCGACCAGCAGCTCGGCGTGCAGACCCCGAACGGGCGCTTCTGGCACCGCTTCAGCTCCGACGGCTATGGCGAGACCCGCGAGGGCGGGCCGTGGGGGATCGGCAAGCCCGACACGTTCCGCACGCTCGGGCGCGCCTGGCCGCTGTTCGCCGGCGAGCGCGGGGAGTACGAGCTGCTCGCCGGACGCCCGGCGACCGCCGAGCTTCAGGCCATCGCGGCGGCCGCCGGCCCGGGCGGGATGATCGCCGAGCAGGTGTGGGACGGGCGCCCGCCGACCGGCCGCGCCGGCTTCGCGGCCGGCGAGGGCACGTTCTCGGCGACGCCGCTGGCGTGGTCGCACGCTCAGCTCGTCCGCCTGGCGTGGTCGATCGACGCCGGACGCCCCGTGGAGCGCCCGGCCGTCGTCGCGAGTCGCTACGGCGCCGGCTAGCGGCCCTGCGCCGTCCCGGCGGGCGCCGGGACGTCCAGGAGGACGTCGAGGGCGATGTCGCCCTCGTCGCCCTCGCGCGCCCGCACCCGGTCGCCGTCGGCGAACCGGCCGTCGAGGATCGCCCGCGTCAGCGCCTTCTCGAGCGTGCGGCGGACGTGGCGCTTGAGCGGCCGCGCCCCGAACTCCTCGTCGAAGCCCTCGCGGGCCAGGCGCCGCACGAGCGCCTCGTCGACCTCGAGCTCGATGCCGCGCTCGGCGCGCAGGCGGTCGCCCACCTGCTCGACGATCAGGGCCGCGATCGCCTCGACCTGCTCGCCTCCGAGCGGCCGGAAGGTGACGATCTCGTCGATGCGGTTGAGGAACTCGGGCAGGAACGCCGCCTTGGCGGCCGCCCGCATGCGCTCCTCGTCGGCCTGCGGCGCCTCGGCGGTGAAGCCGAGCGCGCGCTTGGCCCTGGCCGCGCCCAGGTTCGACGTCATGACCAGCACCGTGTTCGAGAAGTCCACGGTGCGGCCCTCGCCGTCGGTGAGCCGGCCGTCGTCCATGACCTGCAGCAGCACGTTCCAGACCTCGGGGTGCGCCTTCTCGACCTCGTCGAGCAGCACGACCGAGTACGGGCGGCGGCGGACCGGCTCGGAGAGCTGGCCGCCCTCGCCGTAGCCGACGTAGCCGGGCGGCGATCCGATCAGGCGGGCCACGGTGTGCGGCTCGCGGTACTCGGACATGTCGATGCGCACGAGCGACTTCTCGGTCGCGAACAGCCGCTCGGCCAGCGCCTTGACGAGCTCGGTCTTGCCGACGCCGGTCGGGCCCAGGAACAGGAAGCTGCCCAGCGGGCGGTCGCCCTCGGCCAGCCCGACGCGGGCGCGCCGGACGGTGTCGGCGACGAGCTCGACGGCCTCCTCCTGGCCGATCACGCGGCGGTGGAGGTCCTCCTCGAGGGTGTGCAGCCGCTCGAGCTCGCCGGCGACGAGCTCGCCGACCGGGATGCCGGTGCGCGCGGCCACGACGGCCGCGACGTCGGCCTCGCCGACGACCACGGGCGCGACCTCACGCTCGTCGTCCGCGCCGAGCTCGGCCAGCCGGCGCTCGAGGCGCTCGGCACGGTCCTTCAGCTCGCCGGCGCGCTCGTAGGCCTCGTCGGCCACGGCGGCGCGCTTGGCCTCCTCGAGCTGGGCGAGCTCGCCGCGCAGGGCCGCGACGTCGTCGTCGCCCGCGCCGGTGCGCAGGCGCACCTTGGCGGCGGCCTGGTCGACGAGGTCGATCGCCTTGTCGGGCAGCTGGTACTCGGTCACGTAGCGGTCCGACAGGCGGGCCGCGGCCACGAGCGCCTCATCGGCGATCGTCGCCTTGTGGTGCTCCTCGTAGGCCTCGCGCAGGCCGCGCAGGATGGCGACGGTGTCCTCGACCGACGGCTCCTCGACGGTGACCGGCGAGAAGCGGCGGGCGAGCGCGCCGTCGCGCTCGATGCGGCGGAACTCGGCCAGCGTGGTGGCGCCGATCATCCGCAGCTCGCCGCGGGCGAGCATCGGCTTGAGCATGTTGGCGGCGTCCATCGCGCCCTCGGCGTTGCCGGCGCCGAGCACCGTGTGCAGCTCGTCGACGAACAGCACGACGCGGCCCTCCGAGTCGGCGACCTCGGCGAGGACCGTCTTCAGGCGCTCCTCGAACTGGCCGCGGTACTGGCTGCCCGCGACCATGCTGGCGAGGTCGAGCGCGACGACGCGGCCGTCGCGCAGCGTCGCGGGGACGTCGTCCTCGACGATGCGGCGGGCGAGGCCCTCCACGATCGCCGTCTTGCCGACGCCGGCCTCGCCGATCAGCACGGCGTTGTTCTTGCGCCGGCGGGCGAGGATCTCGACGGTCTGCTCGATCTCCTGCTCGCGCCCGATGACGGGGTCGATGCGGCCCTCGCGGGCCTCGGCGGTGAGGTCGCGGCCGAACTCGTCGAGCGCGGGGGTGTCGCTGGCAGGGGGCTGTTCGCCCGGCGACCGGCCGTTGCCGACGGGCATCATGCCCGCGCCGCTCGCGGCCAGCTCACGGGCGCACTGCTCGCACAGCGCCACCTGACTCTGGCCGTTCTGGGTGCCGACGACGACGCGCATCGTCCCGGGCCGGCGGCCGCACGCGGCGCACGCGCCGAGCCCGCCGCGCGCGAAGCTCTGGGGGGTGTCCTGCATGGGTTCTTGCTCCTCCAAATCTCAGTCTGAGAGACTCAGGTTACTTCACGTAAGCCCGAACCCTGAAGGTCTGTGCGCGAGGTCACGCGACGCGCAGGGCGCGGGCGGCGAGCGTGTTTCCGCTCGCCAGCGCCTCGGCCGGCGCAGCGCCTGCGAGCCTCGCGGCGAGCCATCCGGCCGCGAACGCGTCGCCGGCGCCGGTCGTGTCGGCGACCTCGCCGCGCGCGCTCGCCGCGGCGGTCGCCGTGGTCGTCCCGTCGGTCCACAGGGCGCCGTCGGCGCCGAGCGTGACGACGACCTCGTGCGCGTTCGCGGCGAGCGCGCGGGCCGCCGCTGCGGGGTCGCGCTCGCCGGTCAGGGCGGTCGCCTCGTCGCGATTGGGCAGCAGGAGGTCGACGCGGCCGAGGGCGTCGAGGAAGCGCTGCGCGCCAAAGCGCTCCAGCGGAGCCGCCGACGACGGGTCGACCGAGACGGTCATGCCGGCCTCGCGCGCCCGGCGCAGGGCGTCACGCGCGGTGCCTGCGGGCTCGCCGCCGCGCAGCAGCGGGTAGCCGGTCAGGTGCAGGTGGGCGCCAGCGGCGAACGCGGACGCGGGCAGGTCGGCGGGGGAGAGGCCGGCGTTCGCGCCGGTGTCGGGAAGCATCGAGCGCTCGCCGCCGGGATGCACGAGCACGACGCACGTTCCCGTCGGCCTGGTGTCGTCGAGCGCGACCGCCGCGCTCACGCCGTGGCCGCGGAGCAGGTCGACGGCGCGCCGGCCGGCGTCGTCGTCACCGGCGCGGGCGACGAGCGTCACCGGTGCGCCGGCGACGGCGAGCCAGGCGGCGACGTTGGCGCCCGCGCCGCCGGGCCGCGTGCGCACGCGGGCGGGCGTGTCGCTGCCGTGGGCGAGCTCGGCCTCCATGCGCACGACGACGTCGACCATCAGGTCGCCGACGACGACGACCGGCCTCACGGCGCGTGCGTCGCGGCGGCGGCGATCCGTCCCGCCAGCGCCGCGTTGCGCAGGACGAGGCGGATGTTCGCGCGCAGGCTCGCGCCGCCCGTCTCGCGGTGCATGTGGTCGAGCAGATAGGGCGTGACGTCGCGCCCCGAGACGCGGTCGCGCGCCGCCGCCTCGAGCCCCTCGGCGAGCGCGCGGTCGTGCAGCGCGGGGTCGAGCTGCTCGCCTTCGGGCAGCGGGTTGACGACGACGATGGCGCGGTCGCCGAGGCCGAGGTCGTCGCGGGCGCGCATGATGGCCGCGACCTCCTCGGGGTCGTCGGCGCGCCAGCCGACACCGTGGCCGGAGTCGGCCAGATAGAAGCCCGGGAACGCATCGGTCGCGTAGCCGACGACGGTGACGTTGAGGGTCTCGAGGCGCTCGAGCGTCGCACCGACGTCGAGGATCGACTTCACGCCCGAGCACACCAGCGTGATCCGCGTACGGGCCAGCGTCGGCAGATCGGCCGACTCGTCCCAGGTCTCGCGCGCCTCGCGGTGCACGCCGCCGAGGCCGCCGGTGGCGAACACGCCGATCCCGGCCCGCGCGGCGAGGACCGCGGTCGAGGCGACGGTGGTGGCGGCCGGCGCCTTGCCGGCCACCGCGGGCGCGAGGTCGCGCACGCCGGCCTTGATCACGGACTCGTCGAGGGCCACGGTCTCGAGCGCGTCGTGGTCGAGGCCGATGCGCACCTCGCCGCCGAGGACGGCGACCGTGGCGGGAGTCGCTCCGGCCTCGCGCACCGTCGCCTCGAGCTCGCGCGCGACGCGCAGGTTGTCAGGCCGCGGCAGCCCGTGGGCGATCAGCGTGCTCTCGAGCGCGACGACGGGGCGGTTCGCGGCGAGCGCCTCGGCGACCTCGGGGTGGATCCTCACGCTGTCGAGGATGCCAGCCGCAGCGCCGCTGCGACGGTCGCGGCCGTGCGGTCCGGATTCCTGAGCTGACGGTGGGTGAGGCGGAGGGTCGTGTAGCCGGCGCGGGTGAGCGCGGCGTCGCGCTCGCGGTCGCGCTCGAAGGCGCGGCGTGTGCGGTGGAACGCCCAGCCGTCGGTCTCGACGACCAGGCGGGCGGCCGCGAAGAGGAAGTCGACCTCGAGCCCTTCGACGTGTGCGTTCGTGTGCGGTATGGGGAGGTGGTGTTCCCGGCAGATGGCGAGCAGGTGCTCCTCGAGCTCGGATCTCGTGCGGGCTGCCGGTTCTCTGAGCGCTTGTCTGAGCTTGGCCGCTCCGGGGCGTCGGCGATGGGCTCCTACGAGGGCGTCGAGGGAGGAGAGGTCGAGGAGGTGCTGGATGTCCGCCTGGGCGATGGCTCTCTCGAGCGCGCGCTGGGGGAGCGAGGCGGCGAGGTCGAGAAGGGTCCAGGGCAGCGTCGACACCGGGATCCCGTCCCTCACGGTCGTCTCGAGCGCGGATCGGCGATGGACCCGGAGGCCAGGGTGGCCTCGCCCGCCGGCCGTGGGCACGCTCACGTCGATTCGCGTCGCCGAGGTGGGGCGTATCTCCCAGAGCGCTGCGGCCGAGGCGTGGCTGAGCGCCGCGCCCGGCCCGCAGGCGAGGACGGCGGCGAGCCAGTGGCCGTGTCGCGACAGCAGCGGATGGCCGACGGCGTAGACGCCGCGGTGCACGCGGTGCAGCCGGCCCGCCGCCACGCGTCGGGCGATCGCCGTCTCGGAGAGCCCGAGTCGGCGCAGCTGACGCCGAGCGACGACACCGTGCTGGCGCGCCGCCAGGGCCGCAATCCGACCGTCGACGAATTCTGTCCGGATAGCGGACGTTTCTCGTCGAGCGTCGTGCATGCGCACGAGGGTGGCGGCACCGGCGTGACGGCGCACCACCGAGGTGCCGCGGAACTCCCGGCGCACGTGTTGCTTGACACGAACGCGGTGTTCTGTTCTGATGCTTCTTGTTCGTTTAGGGAGGAGAAACGATCAAACCGAACGCATCAGAACCGCGCGTGTTGCTCGCCGACGCACGCCGCGCCGAGATCCGCGAGCGGCTGCGCGCCGCCGGCTCGGTGACCGTCTCGGAGCTCGAGGAGCAGTTCGGCGTGTCGTCGATGACCGCGCGCCGCGACCTCGCCGAGCTCGAGCGACGCGGGCTCGCGCGGCGCACCCACGGCGGCGCGGTCCTGCCCGCGATCGCCGCCCACGAGGACTCCTTCACGTCGCGCCTGGAGGTCGCCTCGGAGGCCAAGGGCGCGCTCGCCGTCACCGCCGCGGGCGCCGTCGTCGAGGAGGAGTCGGTCTTCCTGGACTCGTCGACGACCGCCTACCACGTCGCCCGCGAGCTGCTCGACCGCGGCGTTCGCGCGACCGTGATCACGAACTCGCTGCCGATCATGGACCTCGTCGCCTCGCACCCGAGCACCGCGATCGACCTCGTCGCCGTCGGCGGCATGCTGCGCCGCCTGACGCGCTCGTTCGTCGGGCCGTCGGCCGTCGCGACGATCTCCGCGCACATCGCCGACCGCGTCTTCTTCAGCGTCAAGGGCGTCACCACCGACGGCGCGCTGACCGACCCCGACGCGCTCGAGGCCGAGGTCAAGCGCTCGATGATCGCCCACGCCGAGCACTCGATCCTGCTGCTCGACGAGTCCAAGCTCAGCACCCACGGACGCAGCGTCCTCGGGCGCCTGTCCGACGTCTCCAGCGTGCTCGTGCACGGCGTCGGCGCCGAGCGCCTGAGCGAGCTGCGCGCGGCCGGCCCTCAGGTCGAGATCACCGTGGCGGGCGTGGCATGAACGCCGCCGAGACGCCGATCCTCGCCCTCGAGGACGCCGCCAAGTCCTACGGCGCGGTCCAGGCGCTGCGCAACGGCACGCTGTCGCTGCGCGCCGGCGAGGTCCGCGCGCTCGTCGGCGAGAACGGCGCCGGCAAGTCGACGCTCGTCAAGCTGCTCGGCGGGGTCGTGCGGCTCGACGACGGGCGGATGCTCGTCGACGGCGAGCCGGTCGACTTCCACAGCCCGACCGACGCCCGCGACGCGGGCATCGCCGTCATCTACCAGGAGCCGACGCTCTTCCCGGACCTGTCCGTCGCCGAGAACGTCGTCATGGGCCGCCACCCGCTCGGCGCCCTGCGGCGGATCGACCGCGGGGAGATGCACCGCGAGGTCCAGGGTCTGCTCGACCGTCTCGGCGTCCGGCTCGACGCGGAGCGCCCGGTGCGCGGCCTGTCGATCGCCGACCAGCAGATCGTCGAGATCGCCAAGGCGCTCAGCTTCGACGCGCGCGTCCTGATCATGGACGAGCCGACGGCGGCGCTCAGCGGCCCCGAGGTCGAGCGCCTGTTCGGCGTCGTGCGCACGCTGCGCGAGCGCGACGCCGCGGTGCTCTTCATCTCGCACCGCCTCGAGGAGGTCTTCTCGCTGTGCGAGACGGTCACCGTCATGCGCGACGGCGCCGTCGTCCACGACGCGCGCACCGCCGACATGACGGCCGACGAGATCGTCCGGCGGATGGTCGGCCGCGAGCTCTCGGCGCTGTTCCCCAAGGAGGACGCGGCCATCGGCGAGATCGTGCTCAGCGTCAAGCGCCTGACGCGCGAGGGCGTGTTCACCGACATCTCCTTCGACGTCCGCGCCGGGGAGATCGTCGCCCTCGCCGGGCTCGTGGGCGCCGGGCGCAGCGAGGTCGCGCGCGCGATCTTCGGCATCGACAAGGCCGACGCCGGCCACGTCGAGGTCAGCGGGCGGCGGCTCGCCAAGCGCCGGCCGACCGCCGCGATGCGCGCCGGCATCGGCTTCGTCCCCGAGGACCGCCGCCAGCAGGGGCTCGTCATGGACCTCTCGATCGCCCGCAACGCGACGCTCACGCGGATGCGTGCGCTCGCCCGCGCGGGGCTGATCGGGGGCGGCGCGGAACGGCGCCTGGCCGGCGAGTGGGCGCGCCGCCTGCAGCTCAAGTTCCACCGCCTCGAGGACCCGGTCGCCACGCTCTCGGGAGGCAACCAGCAGAAGGTCGTGCTCGCCAAGTGGCTGGCCACCGAGCCGAGGGTGCTGATCGTCGACGAGCCGACCCGCGGCATCGACGTGGGCACGAAGGCCGAGGTCCACCGGCTGCTCAGCGAGCTCGCCGGCCGCGGCGTCGCCGTCCTGATGATCTCCAGCGAGCTGCCCGAGGTGCTCGGCATGGCCGACCGCGTGCTCGTCATGCACGAGGGCCGGCTGACCGGCGAGCTGTCCCGCGAGCAGGCCGACGAGGAGCGCGTGATGCGCGCGGCGACCGGACAGCCGACGGGGGTGGCGGCATGACCACCGAGGCCGTCACCCAGGCCGAGCGCCCCGCCGGCGGCGCCGCCGCCCGGCGCTACGTCGAGTGGATCTTCCGCGTCCGCGAGCTCGGCATCGTCGCCGCGCTGGCGCTGCTCATCCTCGTCACGGCGGTGCTCGAGCCGCGCTTCGTGGAGGCCGACTCACTGCGCAACCTGGCGCTCAACGCGGCCATCTTCGCGATCCTCGCCGCGGGCGAGACGCTCGTCATCATCACCCGCAACGTCGACCTCTCGGTCGGCTCGGTGCTCGGGCTGAGCGCCTACCTGGCGGGCGACCTGCTGTCCTCGAGCACGAACCTGCCGATCATCGTCGTGGTCGCGCTCGGCGTCGCGCTCGGCGCGGCCTGCGGCGTGCTCAACGGCGTGCTCGTGACCTTCGGCCGCGTGCCCGCGCTCGTCGTCACGCTCGGCACGCTGTACGCCTTCCGCGGCCTGGCGTTCCTGTGGACGGACGGCCGCCAGGTCAATGCGGAGACGCTGCCCGACCCGTTCCTGAACATCGGCACGGGCTCGATCCTCGGGGTCCCGACGCTGGCGCTCATCGCGCTCGTCGTCGTGCTCGTGGTCGGCCAGTGCCTGCGCGACTTCCGCTCCGGGCGCGAGCTGTACGCGATCGGCTCCAACCCCGACGCGGCCCGCCTCGCCGGCGTGCACACGGATCGCCGCGTGATGGCCGCGTTCGTCCTCTGCGGCGCGCTCGCGGGCCTCGGCGGCGTGCTCTTCACCGCGCGCTTCGGCACGGTCGACGCGACGGCGGGCACGGGCTACGAGCTGACCGTGATCGCCGCCGCCGTCGTCGGCGGCGTGCCGATCTTCGGCGGCGCGGGCAGCGTCTACGGCGCGGCGCTCGGCGCCCTGCTGCTCGGCACGATCACCTCCTCGCTGATCGTGCTCAAGGTCCCGGCCTTCTGGCAGCAGGCGGCGGTCGGTGCGCTGCTGCTCGCCGCGATCGCCTTCGACCGGTTCATCGGGCTGCGAATGGACGCCGCCCTCCGCCAGAGGAGCGCACGACGTGCCGGCTGACGCCACGACCCAGACCGCCCCAGCCGGCGCCGCGCCGCCGGCCACGGACGGGCCGGACCGCGGGACCCGCCAGGACGCCTGGCGCGCGCTGCTCGGCCGCTGGGAGACGCTGATCCTGGCGCTGCTCGTCGTGCTCGCCGTGGTCGGCCAGGCGATCTCGCCGGAGTTCCTGACCACCGACTCGTTCACGACCGGCTCGCTGGACTTCTCCGAGGTCGCGCTCATGGCGCTTCCGCTGACGCTCGTCATCGTCGCTGCGGAGATCGACCTGTCGGTGGCCTCCGTGCTCGCCCTGTCGAGCGCGGTGATGGCCTGGCTGTGGGACAACGGCCAGCCGATCGAGATGATCATCCCGATCTGCCTGCTCGTCGGGGCGCTGTGCGGCGCGTTCAACGGCCTGCTCGTCACGCGCCTCGGGCTGCCCTCGCTGGCAGTGACCATCGGCACGCTGGCCCTGTTCCGCGGCCTGGCCTTCGTCGTCATCGGCGACGACTCGGTGACCGACTTCCCGTCGACGTGGACCGACCGCGCGTTCGGCAACGTCGGCGGCACCTTCATCCCGAACACGATGGTGCTGTTCGCGATCCTCGCGGTCGGCTTCGCCGTCGTCCTGCACGCGACGCCGTTCGGGCGCTCGATCTACGCGATCGGCGCCAACGAGGAGGCCGCGTACTTCTCGGGGATCCGCGTGAAGCGGATCAAGATGACCCTGTTCATCGCCTCGGGCATGGTCGCTGCGCTCGCCGGCGTGGTCATCTCGCTGCGCAACTCGACGGCGGCAGCCAACGTCGGCCAGGGCTTCGAGCTCACCGTGGTCGCGGCGGTCGTCCTCGGCGGCGTCTCGATCTTCGGCGGCCGCGGCACGATCGGCGGGGTCATCCTCGCCCTGTTCCTGCTCGGCGGCATCCAGAAGGCGCTGTCGCTGAGCGAGTCCATCTCGTCGTACTGGATCCAGATCGTCACGGGCGCCCTGCTCGTCGGATCGGTCCTCGGTCCCAACCTCGTCCAGCGCGCCCGCGAGGCGCGCGCTCACCCAACCCGGCAGCGCGGCTCGTGGCCGCCGCGCGCCGCGGCACACCGCACCCGGTCACAGGAGGAGAAGGCATGACCCCGTATCGCATCCCCCGCGTGCTGCTCGCGGCCCTGCTGGCAGCGGCGTTCGCGTTCGTCGTCGCGGCCTGCGGCGAGACGAAGGACGACTCGGGCGGCGGCGGCAGCCAGGCCGAGACGTCGTCGGACTCGGCCGCGAACCCCGACGCGGCGATCAAGAAGGGCCTCAAGACGGTCTCGATGCCCAAGCAGCTCGGCAACCCCTACGAGGAGACCGAGCACTCCGGCGTCACCGAGGCGCTCAAGGAGGTCGGCGGCTCGAACCGCATCAGCGGCCCGACGGACGCCGGCGCGTCCTCGCAGGTGCCGCTCATCAACTCGGCCGTCCAGCAGAAGCCGGACGCGCTGATCATCGCCGGCAACGATCCCAACGCGGTCGCCCCGGCGCTCAAGCAGGCGTCCCAGCGCGGCGTGAAGGTCGTCGCCATGGACTCCGACGTCGCGCCCGACGCGCGCACCGTCTTCATCAACCAGTCCTCCTCCGAGCTCATCGGCCAGGGCCAGGTCAAGCTCATCGCCGAGCAGATCGGCAACAAGGGCGAGATCGCGATCCTCTCGGCCACGGCGAACGCCACGAACCAGAACACGTGGATCAAGTTCATGAAGGAGGAGCTGAAGAAGCCCGAGTACAAGGACATCAAGCTCGTGAAGGTCGCCTACGGCGACGACGACGACCAGAAGTCCTTCCAGGAGACGCAGGGCCTGCTGCAGGCCTATCCGAACCTCAAGGGCATCATCTCGCCGACCACGGTGGGCATCTCGGCCGCGGCGCGCTACCTGTCGAGCTCGTCCAAGAAGGGCGACGTCAAGCTGACCGGCCTGGGCACGCCGAACCAGATGCGCAAGTTCGTCAAGGACGGCACGGTCGACGAGTTCGCGCTGTGGGTGCCGAAGGACGTCGGCTACCTGGCCGGCTACGCGGCCGCCGCCCTGGCCTCTGGCCAGATCACCGGCAAGCAGGGCGAGGCGTTCAAGGCCGGCCGCCTCGGCGAGCGCAAGATCGGGGCCAACGGCGAAGTCGTCCTCGGCCCGCCGACCGGCTTCGACAAGGACAACATTGACGAGTTCGACTTCTAGGTCGGAGGTCGTCACGGAGACCCGGCCCGCGCCGAGCGCGCGGGTCGGCGTCTTCGGCATCGGGCTGGAGGCCTACTGGGCCCAGTTCGACGGCCTGCTCGAGCGCATCGAGGGCTACCAGCGGCGCGTCGAGGAGCGCGTCGCGGCCCTCGGCGCCGAGGTCGTGTCGGCGGGGCTCGTCGACACCGCGCACAAGGCGCGCGAGGCCGGCGACGTGCTCGCCCGCGGGCAGGTCGACCTCGTGCTCTGCCACGCCGTCACCTACGCCACGTCGAGCCAGGTGCTGCCCGCCGCGCAGGCGGCCGGCGCCCCGGTCGTGCTGCTCGGGCTCCAGCCGACCGCGACGCTCGACTACGCGAACACGGGGACGGGCGACTGGCTGGCCAACTGCGCGGCGTGCTGCGTCCCCGAGCTCGCGGGCGCGTTCACGCGCGCGCGGATCCCCTACGACACCGTGGCGGGAACGATCGAGGACGACGAGCGCGCGTGGGGCCGGATCGCCGAATGGGTGCGCGCCGCCGGCGTCGCCCGCGCGCTGCGGCGCTCGCGGATCGGCTTCCTCGGGCACACGTATCCGGGGATGCTCGACATGTACTCGGACTTCACCGCGGTCCATGCCCAGATCGGCGCGCACGTCGAGGTGCTGGAGATCGACGACCTGGGCGCCCGCGCGGCACAGGCGGGCGACGCCGAGATCGCGGCCAAGCACGCCGAGATCCGCGCGATGTTCGACTTCGCCGACCCCTCGGACGACCCGATCGCGGGGCCGATCGAGGACGAGGCGCTGGACTGGTCGGCGCGCGTGGCCGTCGGCCTGGACCGCCTGGCCGCCGACTTCGATCTCGACGCGCTGACCTACTACTACCGCGGCGCTGACGGCAACGAGGCCGAGCGCCTCGGGGCCGGTGTGATCGTCGGCAACTCGCTGCTCACCGCGCGCGGCGTCCCGACCGCGGGCGAGGGCGACCTGAAGACGAACATCGCCCAGCTGATCCTCGACCGCCTCGGAGCCGGCGGCTCCTACACCGAGTACTACGCGCTCGACTTCGAGGACGACTTCGTGCTCATGGGCCATGACGGGCCGATGCACGTCGCGATCGCCGAGGGCCGTCCGACGCTGCGCGCGCTCAAGCTCTACCACGGCAAGCGCGGTGCCGGGCTGAGCGTCGAGGCCAAGGTCCGCTACGGCGACGTCACGATCGTCGGCTGCACACAGACCGTGGACGGGCGCCTGAAGCTGATCGTCGCCGAGGGCGAGTCGATCGCCGGCGAGACGTTCCGGATCGGCAACACGAACAGCCGCCTGCGCTTCGGGCTCGGGCCGGCCGAGTTCCTCGAGCGCTGGTGCGCCGAGGGCCCGACCCACCACGTCGCGCTGGGCGTCGGCCACCGCGCCGGCGAGGTGCGCAAGGTCGCCTCGCTGCTCGGCCTGGACTACGCGCAGGTCGGCTGATGGAGCGCGTCTGCTTCCTCCTGCGCGTGCGTCCGGACCGCCTCGAGGAGTACCGCGCGCGGCACGAGGCGGTGTGGGAGGACATGCTGCAGGCCCTGCGCGAGACGGGCTGGCGCAACTACTCGCTGTTCGTCCGCGACGACGGCCTGCTCGTCGGCTACCTCGAGACGGACGACTTCGCGGCCGCCCAGCGCGGCATGGAGGAACGCGAGGTCAACGCCCGCTGGCAGGCCGAGATGGCCGAGTTCTTCGAGCTGCCCGGCGACGCGCGGCCGGACACGGGCCTTCAGCGCCTGGACGAGGTGTTCCACCTTGCCTGAGGCGCCGGCCTACGCCGCCGTCGACCTGGGCGCCGAGTCCGGCCGCGTGATCTGCGGCTCGCTCGAGGACGGCCGCGTGACCCTCGACGTCGTCCACCGCTTCGCCAACCGCCCCGTGCAGCTCCCCGACGGGCTGCGCTGGAACCTCCTCGCGCTCTTCACGGAGGCGCTCGAGGGGATCGGCCGCGCGGCGGCCGGCCGGCGGCTGCGCGGGGTCGGGGTCGACGCCTGGGGCGTCGACTACGCGCTGCTCGACGCCCGTCACCGCGTGCTCGGGCTGCCGTTCCACTACCGCGACGAGCGCACGGAGGGCATGATCGCCCGCGCCCACGAGCGCGTCCCGCGCGCCGAGCTGTACGCGACGACCGGCATCCAGACGATGCCGATCAACACCGTCTTCCAGCTCCTGGCCGACGAGGGCAGCGCCGCGCTCGCCGCCGCCGAGCGGATCGCGCTCGTGCCCGACCTGCTCGCGCTGTGGCTGACCGGCGAGGCCACGAACGAGTCGACGGCGGCCTCGACGACCGGCCTGCTCGACGCCCGCAGCGGCGGCTGGGCGCGCGAGATCGTCGCCCGCCTCGGGCTCCCCTCGGCGCCGTTCGCCGGCGACACGGCCGAGCCCGGCACGACGATCGGCCCGGTGCTCGAGCACCATCGCGAGATCGCCGGCGATGGTGCCGGCGTGCCCGTCCACGCGGTCGCCGGGCACGACACCGCCTCGGCGTTCGCCGCCGTCCCGCTGCGGGGCGAGCGCGCCGCCGTGCTCTCGTCGGGCACGTGGTCGCTGCTCGGGCTCGAGCTCGAGGAGCCTGTCCTCGGCGAGCAGGCGCGCGCGTACAACCTGACCAACGAGCGCGGGATCGAGGGCACGATCCGGCTGCTGCGCAACGTGATGGGGCTGTGGCTGCTGCAGGAGTGCCGCCGCGCGTGGGCCGCCGACGCCGGCACCGAGGACTACGGCGAGCTGGCCCGCCTGGCCGCCGAGGCGCGCGCCGACGTGCCGCTCTTCGACCCCGACGCCGACGGGTTCCTGGCCCGCGGCGACATGCCCGCGCGGATCGCGTCGGCGTGCCGCGAGAGCGGGCAGGAGCCGCCCGAGGGCGAGGGGGAGACGGTGCGCTCGATCGTGCTCTCGCTCGCCTGCAAGTACCGGCTCGTGCTCGAGCGCCTGGAGCGCGTGACGGGCCGCGACGTCGACGTCGTGCACGTCATCGGCGGCGGCGCGCGCAACGAGCTGCTGTGCCGGCTGACCGCCGACATCCTCGGCCGCCCCGTGCTCGCCGGCCCCGACGAGGCCACGGCGATGGGCAACGTGCTCGTCCAGGCGCGCGCCGCGGGCGAGATCGGATCGTTGACCGAGCTGCGCGACGTGGCGGCTGCGTCGTCGCGGCCCACCGAGTACGAGCCCGCCGCCGACCGCGCCGCCGCCGAGGCGACCTACGAGCGCTTCCTGGCCGCGACCGGGCTGACCGTCGACGAGCCGGAGCCGAGCATCGCGTGACCCCGAACCCCTCGAGAGGACCGACACCGTGACCGACACCGCCGCCGCCGAGCGCGCGCTCGCCGAGCTCGCCATCGAGACCCCGTCGTGGGGCTACGGCGACTCGGGCACGCGCTTCGCGACGTTCCAGCAGCCCGGACGCCCGCGCGACGTGTACGAGCGCCTCGAGGACGCGGCCGAGGTCCACCGCCTCACCGGCGCCGCGCCGTCGGTGGCCATGCACTTCCCGTGGGACGCGGTCGATGACTACGACGGGCTCGCGCGCCACGCCGGCGACCTCGGCCTGCGCGTCGGCGCCGTCAACCCGAACCTGTTCCAGGACCCCGACTACAAGCTCGGCTCGGTCACCCATCCCGACGAGCCGGTGCGCCGCAAGGCGGTCGACCACCTGCTCGAGTGCGTCGAGATCGCCGGGCGGCTCGGGTCCAGCGCGATCTCGCTGTGGCTGGCCGACGGCACCAACTACCCCGGCCAGGACGACCTCGTCGCCCGTCGGCGGCGGATGCTCGACGGCCTCGGCGAGCTCTACGGGGCGCTCAGCGACGACCAGGAGCTGCTCGTCGAGTACAAGCTCTTCGAGCCCGCCTTCTACGCGACCGACCTCGCCGACTGGGGCTCGGCGCTGCTCGTCTGCCAGACGCTCGGCGACCGCGCGCGCGTGCTCGTCGACCTCGGCCACCACGCGCAGGGCACGAACGTCGAGCAGATCGTCGCGCTGCTGACCGACGAGGGCCGCCTCGGCGGCTTCCACTTCAACAACCGCAAGTACGCCGACGACGACCTGATCGTCGGGTCGGTCAACCCGTTCGAGCTGTTCCTGATCTTCTGCGAGCTGGCCGGCACCGGCCGCCCGCTGCCGCGCCTGACCATCGACCAGGCGCACAACGTCGAGGCCAAGGTGGAGGCAATGGTCCTGAGCATCGTCAACCTGCAGGAGGCCTACGCCAAGGCCCTGCTCGTCGACCGCGAGGCGCTCGCCGGCGCGCAGGCGCGCGGCGACGTGCTCGGCGGCCACGAGGTGCTGCTCGACGCCTACCGCACGGACGTGCGCCCGCTGTGCGCACGCGTGCGCGCGGCCGCCGGCGCGGCCGAGGACCCGGTCGCCGCGCACCGCGCGTCGGGCTACGCCGAGCGCATCGCCGCCGAGCGAGGCGCCACCGCCGGCGTCGCCGGAGGGTGGGGCCGATGAGCACCGTCGCGGGCATGATCGCCAACGCCGAGGACCGCTGGCCCGAGGGCGCCGACGCGGTCCCCGGCGACACGCTCGGGCAGGTGCTGCTCGCCTCGCACCTGCTCGGCTCCGACCGCGCCGTGGCCAACTTCGGCGGCGGCAACACCTCCGCCAAGGGCACGGCCACCGACCACGTCGGCCGCGAGGTCGACGTCATGTGGGTCAAGGGCTCGGGCAGCGACCTGGCCACGATGGAGGGCGGGCACTTCACGCCGCTGCGCCTCGACGAGATGCTGCCGCTCTTCGAGCGCGACGAGATGAGCGACGAGGACATGGTCGCCCACCTCGCGCGCTGCCAGACCGACCCGGCGGCGCCGCGCGCCTCGATCGAGACGCTGCTGCACGCCTTCGTCCCGGCCGCCCACGTGCACCACACGCACCCCGACGCGATCAACGTCATGGCGGGCACGCGCGACGGCGAGCGGCTGATCGCCGAGTGCTTCGGCGACGAGGCGGCGTGGATCCCCTACATCCGGCCCGGCTTCACGCTGGCCAGGCAGGTCGGCGCCGCCGTGCGCGACAACCCGGGGCTGCGCCTCGTCGTGCTCGCCAAGCACGGCCTCGTCGTGTGGGGCGACAGCGCCGAGGAGGCCTACCGCCGCACGCTCGAGGTCATCAACCAGGCGGCCGACTTCGTCAACGCGCGCACCGCGGGCACGCCGCGCTTCGGCGGCCCGGCCGACGAGGCCGACGCGCTCGACGATGACCGCCGCCGCGAGCTGCTGCGCGCCGTGCTGCCCGCGCTGCGCGGGGCGGTCTCGAGCGAGCGGCCCAAGGTGCTCGTCGTCGACACCTCCCCGCCGGCGCTGGAGTTCGTGTCCTCGCGCGAGGCGCCCGACCTCGTGACGGTGGGCGCGGCCTGCCCAGACCACCTCGTCCACACCAAGCGCCTGCCGCTGTGGATCCCCTTCGACCCGTCGAGCGAGGACGCCACCACGCTGGCCGCGCGCATCCGCGAGCGCGCCGAGGGCTTCCGGGCCGGCTACCGCGCCTACGTCGACGAGTTCGCCGACGAGACCACGGTGCCCGCCGACCCCGACGCGCGCGTCGTGCTCATCCAGCACGTCGGGCTCGTCGGCGTGGCGCCGACGCCGAAGAACGCGCGCCTGTCGCGCGACCTCTACCACCGCGCCATCGAGGTCATGGCCGGCGCCCACGCGCTCGGCGGCTTCACGTCGCTGGACGCGGGCGAGAGCTTCGCCGTCGAGTACTGGCCGCTCGAGCTCTACAAGCTGTCGCTCGCGCCGGCGCCGGGCGAGCTGCAGGGCCGCGTCGCGCTCGTGACCGGCGCCGCCGGCGGGATCGGCCGGGCGGTCGTCGACGCGCTCGCCTCGGCGGGCGCGTGCGTGGCCGCCTTCGACCTCGACGGGGACGGCGCGGCCGACGCCGTCGAGGCGCTCGGCGACGGCGGCGTGGCGGTGGCCGGCGACGTGACCTCCGAGGAGGCGGTGGCCGAGGCGTTCTCCGCCGTCGTGGAGGCGTTCGGCGGCGTCGACATCGTCGTCTCCAACGCGGGCGTCGCGTCGAGCGCGGCGATCGGCGAGACGACGCTGGCCGAGTGGCATCGCAACCACGAGATCCTCGGCACCGGCTACTTCCTTGTCGCGCGCGAGACGTTCGCGATCCTCCAGGACCAGGGGCGCGGCGGCTCGGTGATCTTCGTCGCCTCCAAGAACGCGCTCGTGGCGGGCAAGAACGCCGCCGCGTACTCGTCGGCCAAGGCGGCCGAGCTGCACCTGGCGCGCTGCCTGGCCGAGGAGGGCGGGCAGGACGGGATCCGCGTCAACACGGTCAACCCCGACGCCGTCCTGCAGGGATCGCGGATCTGGGGCTCGGGCTGGCGCGAGGAGCGCGCGGCGGCCTACGGGATCGAGCCCGACGAGCTCGAGGAGCACTACCGCAAGCGCACCACGCTGGGCGTCAACATCCTCCCCGACGACATCGCCGAGGCGGTGCTGCACTTCGCCTCCGAGCGGCGCTCGGCCAAGAGCACCGGCAACGTCCTCAACGTCGACGGCGGGGTGGCCGCGGCCTACCCGCGGTAGCGGGGACCAGCCGCAGGATCGGGACCTCGGGCGGCGCGAGCAGCCGCACCGGCCAGCCCGTCGTCCCGATCCCGGCGCTGACGTACAGGTGCCTCCCGTCCTCGACGACATGGCCGTGGGCGTAGCGCTCGCCGTGGCGCGAGGGGATGGCCCGCCGGCGCAGCCGCGGGATCGCCACCTGGCCGGCGTGGGTGTGGCCCGCGACCGTCAGCGCGACGCGCGCCGGCACGGCGGGGAAGACGTCGGGGTCGTGGCTGAGCAGCAGCACCGGCTCGTCCTCGGGGACGGCCGCGAGCGCGACGCCGACGTCGGGCATGCGCGTGCGCGCGTCGGCCACGCCGGCGACATGCAGCGTGCCGGCGCGACGGGAGTCGTTCTCGAGCACCGGGATCCCGGCGTCGCGTAGGGCGGACGCGACCCGCGGCCCGTCGCCGCGCCAGTCGTGGTTGCCGAGCACGGCGAACACGCCGAGCCCCGCGCGCAGCTCGCCGAGCCGCCGGGCGACCGCCTCGGGGGCGACGGCCGAGCCGAGATGGACCTCGGGGTCGACGTAGTCGCCGAGCAGCAAGACGAGGTCGGGCCGGCGGCGGTTGACCGCCTCGACGACGCGCGCCACGCGCTCCTCGCCGACGTGCGGCGCGCCGGCATGGAGGTCGGCGACGACCGCGACGCGCAGCCCGGCGAGCGCCGGCGGCCAGTGCGGGAGGCGCAGGGTGCGCGGCCGGAAGCGGCCGTGGCGCGGCTCGTGCCACAGCGCGCGCCAGCCGAGCGCCGCGGCGGCGGAGGCTGCGGCGGCGGTCGCCGTGACCGTGAGCGCCCCGGCGCGACGCGGCATGCGGGCAGCCTGCCCGGAGTGCGCGCACGCCAACCGGCGGCCGGGTAGGACCCCGCGCAATGGACGCCGAGGCGACCTTCACGTCGCTCATGAACGAGCTCGACTACCCGATGTTCATCGTCACCGCCGACGCGGGCGGCGAGCGCACGGGCTGCCTGATCGGCTTCGCGACGCAGATCAGCATCCATCCGCCGCGCTTCCTCATCGGGCTGTCGCACAAGAACCACACCTTCCGCGTGGCCCGCGACGCCGACCTGTTCGGCGTGCACTTCGTGCCCGACGGCGACGACGCCCTGGCCGAGCTCTTCGGCGGCGAGACGGGCGACGAGATCGACAAGTTCGAGCGCTGCGACTGGCACGAGGGGCCCGGCGGCGTGCCGATCGTCGACGCGTGCCCGAACTGGTTCGTCGGGCGCGTGGTGGCGCGGATCGACGCGGGCGACCACGAGGCGATGGTTCTCGAGCCCGTCGCCGCCCAGCGCGACGCCGAGGAGCACGAGCTGACGTTCCACCGCGCCCGGCGCATCGAGCCCGGGCACGCCCCGTGATGGAGCGCGTTCACCCGCCTGTACCCCGACCGCGCCGACGGCCTGACGGCGCTCGACGTCGTCGCCGACCTGCCCGGCCCGGCGCGGCACGGGCGCCCGTGGGTGGCGCTGAACATGATCGCGACGGCCGACGGCCGCGTGACCGTCGGCGGGCGGACGCAGGCCATCACGAACAAGGCCGACTACGAGCTCTTCCACGCCACCCGCGAGCGGATGGACGCGATCATGGTCGGCGCGGGGACGATCCGCGTCGAGGGCTACGGGCGCGCGATCAACAACGCGCCGGCCCGCGAGCGCCGCGAGCGTGAGGGCAGGCCCGCCGACGTGATCACCGTCGTGGTCAGCCGCTCGGTCTCGCTCGACCCCGACGTCGGACTGCTGCGCGCCCCGGAGAACACCGTCGTGATCCTCACCCCGTCGCCCGACGGCGAGCTGCCCGAGACGGCGGCCGACGTGCGCTACGTGCGCGAGCAGGACCTCGGCGCCGGCCTGACCCGTCTGCGCGAGGAGTACGGCGTCGAGTCGCTCGTCTGCGAGGGCGGTCCGCGCCTCAACGCGACGCTGCTGCCCGCCCGGCTGGTCGACGAGCTGCACCTCGTCTACGCCCCCAAGCTGGCCGGCGGGGAGGACCCGCTGACGATCGTCGAGGGCCCGGCGTTGGACCCGGTCATCGACATGGAGCTGCGCACGCTGCACGAGTCGGGCGGCTACCTGTTCGCCCGCTACGGGATCAGCTGATGGACCGGGTGGCGGCCAAGCGGTGGGCGAGCCGCTTCCTCAGCGTGCGGCTCTTCAACCCGTTCATGCGGCGCGCGCTCGAGGCGGGGCTCGTGCCGCGCGGCGTCGCGCTGCTCGAGACGACCGGGCGGCGCAGCGGGCTGCCGCGCCGCACGCCCGTCGGCGACGGCCTGCGCGACGGGGTCTTCTGGATCGTGGCCGAGCACGGCCGCCACGCGGACTACGTGCGCAACATCGAGCACGACCCGCGCGTGCGGGTCAAGGTCGGGCGGCGCTGGTACGCCGGAACGGCGCAGGTGCTGCCCGACGACGACCCGCTCGCGCGCATGCGCATGCTGCGCCGCCCGCTCAACGATGCGGGCCTGCGCGCCATGGCGAGCGAGCTGCTCGTGGTCCGCGTGGACCTCGAGCCGCGTCCCTCCGAGGACTAGAGCGGCGTGACGTTGACGGCCTTCGGCCCCTTGTCGCCGGCCTCGGCGTCATAGGAGACCTTGGCGCCCTCGGCCAGGGTCCTGAACCCGTTCGAGTTGATCCCGGTGTGATGGACGAAGAGGTCCTTGCCGGCCTCATCGGGGGTGATGAAGCCGAAGCCCTTGTCGTCGTTGAACCACTTCACGGTTCCGGTAGCCATGTCTCCTCCACGGCGTCTGTGAACGGCCACGCCGAGGATGCTTCAAAGGCAACGACTGCGGGCGCTGAACACTGCTTTCACCGGGCCTTTTCCGGGTGACCCGGCCTGAACGAGCGTGAGCCTAGCAACGTCGGCGGTCGCGTGCCACAGCCTGTTTCAGCGCATCGACCCGATCGCCCGGCAGGCCTCGACGCCGAAGCGCGTCGCGTAGCCGAGGTCGTCGATGTGGATGCGCTCGTCGTGGCTGTGGACGCCCGCCGCGGCGACCTCGTACGGCGTGTGGCGCGTCGGCCAGAACCCGTAGGCGACGGCACCGAAGGCGTCGCGCATGAAGTGCGAGTCGGTGAAGCCCGTGCCCAGCGTGGGCAGCAGGATCGCGCCCGGGTCGTTGTCGGCGATGAAGCGCCGGCACGCCTCGTACAGCGGCGTGTCGATCGGGGACACCGAGCCGCCGGTCGCCGGCTCGGGGAACGCGACCTCGTAGGGGAGGTCGTCGCCGAGCGCGGCGGCCAGCTCGGCGCGCAGGTCGGCCTCGGTCGTCCCCGGGAGCACGCGGCAGTCGCAGTCGACCATCGCGCGGCCGGGCATGACGTTGCGCGCGACCGAGCCGGTCAGGCGCGTCGGCGCGATCGTCGTCGCGAACAGCGGCCCGACGAGGTCGGGGAACGCGGGATGCAGGGACTGGACATGGGCGATGGCGGCGTCGAGGTCGCCGTCGACGTGGCCGGCGAGCGCCTCGAGCATCGCGCGCGTCTCGGGCAGCAGGCGGCGCTGCGGCCGGTAGGCGGCGAGCCGGCCGATGAGCGTGGCCAGGCGCGGGACGGCGTTGGCGCCGGCCTCGGGCGTCGAGGCGTGGGCGGCCTGGCCGAGCGCGGTGACCTCGGCGGGCAGCGTCGCCTTCTCGCCGACGTTGACGGTGACGATCACGCGCCCGTCGGCGAGCGTCAAGCGCTCGGATGCGCCCTCGTTGAGGACGTAGTCGGTGGCGATGTCGGGCCGCTCGCCGACGAGCCAGCTCAGTCCCACCGCGTCGGCGCCGTCCTCCTCGTCGGCCTCGGCGATGTAGACGAGGTCGCCGCCGGGCTCGAAGCCGCTGCGGGCGAGCACGGCCATCGTGACGGCGCGCGACGCCGTCTCGTTCTTCATGTCGATGGCGCCGCGGCCCCACAGCCAGCCGTCGTCGTCGAGGTGCGCGGCGAACGGCGGATGCGTCCAGTCCGGCGCGTTGGCCGGCACGACGTCGGTGTGGCCGAGCAGCGCCAGCGATGGGCCCTCGCCGCGGCCGCGGATGCGCGCGACGAGGTTGGCCCGGTCGGGGTCACGGGCGACGAGCTCGCACTCGACGCCGTTGGCCTCGAGGTAGTCCTTGAGGACGACGGCCGCCGCGGTCTCGCGGCCCGGCGGGTTCGTCGTGTCGACCCGCAGCAGGTCACGGGTCAGGGCGACCGTCTCGTCTCGCAGCGCGCGCTCGTCCATCGCCGCAACCTGTCACAGATCCGCCGTCCGGTGCGCGAGACTGACCCTGGCGATGGCAGAGCACGAGGACCTCCTGCGGCGTTTCCAGCCCCGGCTCAGGTACGACTCCAACGAGCAGTACTTCGCCGACGACGCCGCCCAGTGGACGGACAACCCGCGCAACGAGCTGCGCCGTGTGGACACCGACGCGAGCCGCGGCGCGCTGATCGCCGCCGCCGAGCCGCCGGACGGCGTGCCGCAGCTGACGCTCGACTTCCTGGCGCGCGCGAACTACGGCGACGGGACGGCGTTCGCGCGCGGCGACGCGATCGGGTGCCGCGGCTCCAACTACCGCGAGCAGTACGTCGCGCTGCGGATCGCGCGACCGGACCTCAAGAACCGCATGTACGGGCGGGCGGTCGAGTCCGACGGGCGCGTGTGGCTGCAGTACTGGTTCTGGTTCTTCTACAACGACTACAGCCTCGCCCTGGGCGCCGGGCGCCACGAGGGCGACTGGGAGATGATCCAGCTGCGGATGCACGACGACGAGCCGGACGTCGCCGTCTACGCGCAGCACACCTTCGCCGCCAAGCGTCCGTGGTCGGAGGTCGAGCGGCTCGAGGGCAGTCCGGACACCCCGATCGTCTACGTGGCGCGCGGCTCGCACGCCTCGTACTTCGAGGCCGGCTTCCACCAGACCGAGGCGTGGTACGACCTCGCCGACGGCAAGCGCAAGTCGCCGCCCCTGGCGCTCGAGGTGATCGACGAGCCGCCGGGATGGATCGTCTGGCGCGGCCGATGGGGCGACACGCGGCCGCGCCTGCCCGGCGGCGTCCATCAGCCGAGCCCGACCGGCCCGGGCGCGAAGGCGCAGTGGAACGACCCCGGGGCGCTGCTCGCCGAGGCGATCGTGTCCGTCCCGACCACGGCGCCGCCGGCCCCCGACGCGAGCGTGAAGCGCGAGAACGGCCGCCTGCGGCTCGACTTCGACTTCTCGGCGCGCGCCGAGCCGCGGCCCGACACGCTCGTCGTGACCGTGAACTCGCGCGACGAGGCCGGCGTGCCGCCGCGCACCTACAGCCTGCCGGTGAGCGACGCGCTGACCGGCACGCTGAAGACGACGATCCCGCTCGATCCGGCCAAGCACTACGACGTCTACGTGAGCACGGTCACCGGCGATCCGCCCGTCCCGTCGGAGTCGCGCTTCTTCGAGGTCGACCCGCTGGGCGCCCGCGGGCGCACGCAGGCGAGTCTGACGGCCGGGCTCGGCCGGATCGTCGCGTGGATCCGCGGGCACCTGCCCGCGCGATTGCGCTGAGCTCAGTGCGTGGCGATGGCGGGGGCCGCGTAGTCGGCCAGCGCCATCACCGTGAGCTGCGGGTTGACGGTCACCGAGGTCGGGAAGACGCTGGCGTCGCACACGTAGACGTTCGCCATCCCGTGCACGCGGAAGCGCTCGTCGACGACGCCGCGCGTCGGGTCGCGGCTGATCGCGTTGCCGCCCTGCGGATGGCCGCTGCCGACGGCGAGGTCGGTCGCGTCGCGCACGTAGCGATCCAGGCGGCCGAGCTGCTCCTCCGAGGTGATCTCGAAGGTGTCGTAGGTGTTGGGCATGACGCGCGTCGCGCCCGCGCGCAGGAAGATCTGGCAGACGAGCTTGAGGCCCTCGACGAGGCGCTCGAGGTCCTCGCGACCAGGCGTGTAGTCGAGGTCGGGCCCGCCCGTCAGCGCCGGGCGCACGCGGCCCGTGGGGGCCGTGCCGACCAGCGCCCCGGCGGCCATGAGGTGGCGGTAGCGGCGCATGTTGTGGGCGTGCTCCTCGAACCAGCCCGGCATGTTGAGCGCCTGGCTGACCACCGGGTTGAACCACGTCTCGAGCACGAACCCCTGGCCCTCCGGCGGGCGCAGGTAGTGCGAGATCTGCAGGCCCTCGTAGGCGCGCAGCTCGTCCTCGAAGTCGGCGGTGACGGGCGAGCCCATGTTGAACGACAGGCCGCGGCCGACGCGGCTGCGGCGGATGCGGCTCTGCCACAGCAGCCAGCTCGAGGCGATCGTGCCCGCGGCGACGACGACGGTCCTGGGGCGGAAGCGGATCTTGCGCCCGTCGGCGATCACGGCGACGACGCCGTCGGCGATGCCCCCGCCGTGCGTGATGCGCTCGACCGTGCACTCGGGCACGATCCGCAGGCGCTCGCCGAACAGCGCCTGGCCGTCGGGCAGGACGGTGTCGAGCATCGACAGCTTGGCCCCGAACGGGCAGCCGATGTTGCAGTAGCCGCTCCCCACGCAGCCGGCGATGTTCGCCTCGACGACGTCGTACTCGTACGGCGGGCGGTCGAGGCCGAGGCGCGCGATTCCCTCGGTGAACTTGCCCGCGCCGTGGTTGAGGATGTCGGCGGGCTGGCGGCCCACACGCATCAGGCGCCGCGTGGCCAGGAAGCTCTCGGCCAGCCGGCCCGGGTCCAGGCCGGCGTCGTGCTCGGGCCCGTTCCAGCGCTCCAGCACGTGGTCGGGGAGGTCGAAGCAGACGGCGTTGTTGACCACCGTGGAGCCGCCGACGCAGCGTCCCTGCAGCACCTGGAAGGAGAAGTCGCGCGAGAGCTGCAGCGCGCCGTCGGCGTAGAGCCGCGAGATCTGCGGGATCTCGTCCTCGACGAACTCGGACGGATCCACGTGGCGCCCCGCCTCGAGGACCGTCACCGAGCGCCCGCACTCGGCCAGGCAGTAGGCGAGCGTGGCGCCCGCGGCGCCGCTGCCGATGACGACGACGTCGGCCTCGACGGTGTCGGCGAGCTCCTCGGGTCCGACGGTCACGAGCCGCCGCGCGGGGCGCTCCGGGGGCGCGGGCGTCGAGCCGTTGCGCCGTGAGAACGGCTCGTAGCCGGTGACCGCGAAGGTGCGGTGGTCGCTGTAGTAGCCGAGGAAGACGAGCTGCTGGCCGAGGCGGATCATGGCCCGCACGAGGCCGCGGCCGAGCAGGATGCGCCGCGCCGAGACGTCGCGGATGAAGCGCCGGCGGATGAAGCGCAGGCGCTCCTCCGGCTCGATCGCGGGCAGCGGCCCGAGGCCGAAGAGCAGCGGGTAGAGGAGCAGCCCGGTGAGCGCCGCCTGCACGACCCACTTGCGGCGCGCGCGCAGGTCGGCCATGTAGCCGTCGACCGCGCGTGCGACCTCGTCGGGCGGGACGCGCCGGTCCTCGGCGGGGATGACGACCTCGGCGAGCGCCGTCAGCGTCTCGAACTGCGAGGCCCACAGGTAGCGGGTGCCGTAGCGCGCGCGGCGCGCGGCGAGATGGAGCGCGAGGAGGGCTCCCGCGACGGCGAGGTCGAGCAGCGCGGCGACGACGAGCACCGCCGCCGTGGACGCGTCGGCGCCGAAGAGGTCCAGCGGCTTCGAGGTGTCGGCGACGAGCAGCAGCACGACCGAGGCCAGCGCGGAGAGGACCTGCGCGGCGATGATCGCGACGACGACGCTCGAGAAGCGGCGCACGTCGGCGGCGGCGAGCGCCGCCAGCCCGGCGAGAACGGCGAGGCGCGCGAGTGAGTGGATCACGAGCGCGGCCTCGACGGCGTCGGGCTGGCCGGGGATGACCAGCACGAGGCAGGCGATGCTCGCCGCCGCGAAGATCCCGGCCAGGACCCGTAGCGCGCCGCGCAGGCGCCGCTCCGGTCCCGTGAGCTCGCTGCCCTCGTCCGCCATCCGCGTTCCCCCTCAGCGCGACCCTAGCGCGCCCGGGCGCAACGAGTTGCAGGGCTTTTCCCGCCCTGGTCGGATGGGTGGGAACGCCCAGGAATGCAAAGGAGACCGGCCGCGCGCACCCGAGACTCGTTCGGATGACACGCGGCCGGTACCCGCCGTCAGAAGCGCCAAATGCGACCGGGGGGCGATGGCTCTGGCGCTCCGCGTCTCGTTGCGGCGTGATTCCAGTATGCGGACGGCCGCTCGGCGCGGCAATCGGGCGGATGCCCGATCTTCGGTTCGGCCCGTCTCAGTCGATGAGACCGAGCCGCATGGCGGTGGCGACGGCCGCGGCCTTGTCGGAGACGCCGAGCTTCGCGTAGATGTTGTCGAAGTGCGTCCGGATCGTCGCGTGGCTGACGACGAGGCGCTCGGCCGTCCGGCGCGCGGGGAGCCCCTCGGCGGCGAGCGCCAGGACCTCGATCTCGCGCGCCGTGAGCACCGGAGCCTCGAGCTCGCCGCGCCGCCGCGACAGGAAGTGCCCCATCTCGTGGCCGATGCCGGTCAGCGAGCGCATCAGCCGCTCGGTCACCTCGGCCTCCTCGCGCGAGGCGAGCTCGATGACGGCGAGCACCTCACGGCCGTCCACGGCCGGGATCGCGATGCCGCCGCGCACGCCCATCTCGGTCGCGGCGGCGGCGCGCGGGTCGCCCCAGGAGGCGCCCGACGCCCGCAGGTCGGCGAGGTGGGCGGGCTCGCGCCGCGCCCACGCCTGGCCGGGCAGGCCGACGCCGCGGCGCAGGCGCACGCGGTTCGCCGTCTCGCCCCGCCCCCCGCCGCCGATCGTGCTCCAGACCACGCGCGGGGCGAGCTCGTCGTGCTCGGGCACCCAAAGCACGCCCGCGGCGAAGCCCATCGCCGCGCCCAGGCCGGCGAGCAGGCGCTCGCCTCCCGTGCCCAGGTCGTGCCACTCGCTGAGCGCCTCGGCGACGGCGACGTGAGCGGCGATCTCGCGCTCGGCGCGGCGGCGCTCGGTGATGTCGCGGACCGTGCCGAGGAGTCGCCACGGCCGGTCGTCACGCTCCTCGACGACGGCGAAGGCCACGAGCAGGTGGCGCACGCGGTCGTTGGGCATGAGCAGCCGGAACTCCTCCATCGGCTCGAGCCCATCGGGCCATCCCCGCACGTTGAGGCGCGCGACGAGGCGCTCGCGGTCGTCGGGATGGCAGCGCTCCGCCACGTAGCCGAGGGACGGCTCGATCTCGCCCGGGTGCAGGCCGAGCAGACGGAACGCGTTGTCCGACCACCACCACGCGCCGCTGTCCGGCGACCACTCCCACGTCCCGATGTGGGCGACCTCCTCGACGGCGTCGAGCAGCGCGACCTCGCGCTGCTCGACGTCGCGGGCCGCGGTCGGGCGGACGTGGACCTCGAATGCGGCCTCGGCCTCGGCGGCGGGGGCGATGGTCAGCTCGACCGGCGTGCGCTCGCCCGCGGCGCGGGCGGCCTCGAGGCGCAGCCGCTGCCAGGGCTGGGCGGGGATCCGCCCCGAGAGCAGGTCGTGCAGGTGGCGCCAGCCCCCCGAGGCTCCGCCGTCCGGGGCGAGCAGCTCGGGCAGCGTGCGCCCGAAGGCGTCGCCCGGCTCGAGGCCGAGGGTGTCCTGCGCGGGACCGTCGAGGCCGACGACGCGTCCTTCGTCGTCCGTGAAGATGACCGCGCGTGCGGTCGATGCCGTCGCCGTTCTCGCTTCGCCCACGTCGTTCATGCCTCGTTCCCTGACGCGTCCGTGGTCTCGAACGGTACGCCAGGGCCGAGCCGGGCGGCGACGCGCGTCAGCCGGGACGGCGCGCGAGGACCTGGAAGACCGACGTGAAGCCCGACTCGAAGCCGCGCCGCGCGGCGCGCAGGTAGAGGCGCCACACGCGCAGGCGCTCGGGCCCGGCGAGCTCGAGCGCGCGCGGCAGGTTGTCGTCGAGGCGGCTCGCCCAGTGGCGCAGCGTCTCGGCGTAGTCCATCCGAAAGCCCTCGACGTGCGTCGGCTCGAGGCCCGCCCGCTCGACGGCGAAGAGGATCCGCGACGCGTGCAGGGGCGCGGCGTCGGGGAACACGTAGCGCTCGGAGAACGGTCCCGCCTCGGGGTCGGTGTGGCGCAGGCGCCCGATGCCGTGGTTCAGCAGCCGGCCGCCCGGCCGCAGCAGCCCGGCGAGGCGCGCGGCGTAGGCGTCGATGTTGGCGTTGCCGACGTGCTCGACCATGCCGATGCTGGCGACCGCGTCGAACTGCCCCGTGAGGTCGCGCCAGTCCATGACATGGATGTCGACGAGGTCGGCGACGCCCGCCTCGGCCGAGCGCCGGCGCGCGCCCTCGGCCTGCGGCTCGGAGAGCGTGACGCCAGTGGCCCGCACGCCGTGCTCGCGCGCGGCGTGCACCACGAAGCTGCCCCATCCGCAGCCGACGTCCAGCAGCCGCTCGCCCTCGCGCAGGCCGAGCTTGGTGCAGACGAGCTCGAGCTTCGTGCGCTGGGCCTCCTCGAGCGTCGTCGCCCCGCGCGAGAAGATCGCGCAGGAGTAGGTCATCGACTCATCGAGGAACAGCGAGAAGAACTCGTTTGAGACGTCGTAGTGGTGGCGCACCGCGCGCAGGTCGCGCTCGCGGCTGTGGCGCCGGCCGCGCGGGCGCAGCTCTGACCTCGGCGCGCGCGGCGGTGCGACGACGCCCATCGCGCGTGCCGCCGCGCCGGCCAGGCGCAGGCGCGTGCGCGTGTCCAACGGCGGCGGCTGCCAGCCGTCGAGCAGCTCGAGCGCCTTGTCGACGTCGTCGACCTCGATCTCGCCGGCCACGTAGGCGCGCCCGAGGCCGAGCTGGCCGGGCGCGCGCAGGGCGTGGGCGAGCGCCCGGGGCGAGCGCACGGAGAACGTCAGCTCGCCGTGGCCGTTCGTCGACGGCAGCGCCGTGCCGTCCCAGAGCTCGATCCGGAACGGCCGGTCGGGAAGCGCTTCCTCGAGCGTGGTGCGAAGCGGCTCGGTCCGGCTCACGGCTGCGCGGGGGAGATCGCCTTTCGCGCCATGCGGTCCGGGCTCACGCGGACGACGTCCCAGACGAGGCCGACGCGCTCGAGGCCCCAGATGACGATCGCGGAGGGATCGATCTGGCGGCGCGTCATCCCGTGGCGGGCGGAGGTCGGGAACGCATGGTGGTTGTTGTGCCACGCCTCGCCGAAGGTCAGCAGCGAGAGCCACGCGAGGTTGCGCGACTCGTCGTCGGTGGCGTAGCTGCGCCGGCCGAAGAAGTGGCACAGCGAGTTGATGCTGAAGGTGGCGTGGTGGAGCACGAGCAGGCGCACGGCGCCGCCCCACAGCAGGCCGGTCAGCGCGCTCGTGAGGTCGCCGCCGATGGCGTAGCCGAGCGCGAAGGCGAGGACCAGGCCGCCGACGGCCCAGAGGATGAAGGTGCGGTCGACGAAGCGGACGACGGGGTCGGCGAGCAGGTCGGGCGCGTAGCGGCGCCGGTTGCCGCGCTGGGTGTGGATGAACAGCCAGCCGACGTGCGCGTGCAGCAGGCCGCGCAGCGCGCCGCGCCAGCCGACGCCGTGGTCGACGTGCGGGCTGTGCGGGTCGCCGGGCTGGTCGGAGAAGGCGTGGTGCTTGCGATGGTCGGCGACCCACGAGATCACCGGGCCCTCGATGGCCATCGAGCCGCACACGGCGAAGACGCCGCGCAGGGCGGGCGAGGTCTTGAAGCTGCGGTGCGTGAAGAGCCGGTGGAAGCCGACCGTGACGCCGAAGCCGGTCGCCACGTAGAGGATCGCGAAGACGGCGATGTCGTGCCAGTGCAGCAGGCTCTGCCAGGCCTGCCAGGCGACGATGCCGAGCGCCAGGATCGGCACGACGGTGACCGTGCCGGTGATGATCCGGTCCCGCGTCTCGTTGAGAACGGGCTCGATGTCGCCGGGTCCGGGCCCTGCTGCCGGCTCGACCGGCGTGTCGGTCGGCGCATCAGGCCGACGATCCCCTACTGCAGCCATGCTGGCGCCTCCGCTGTTCGTCGGTTGAGCATCGAGTGTAGGCGCGGAGGCGGTCCGACGTCGGGATGGGCCGGGCAGATGTAATTCGGGTGACCGAATACGGCGCGCCCCGGGTAGCTCGCCCCGGTCATGTCCTCGCCCGCGAGCACCGAACCGACGGTCGGCGTCGCGATCGCCTCGCGCGAGCGGCGCGACGAGCTCGAGCGCGCGCTGGCGCGGCTGCTCGCGCTGCCGGGCCCGCCGCCCGTGGTCGTCGCCGACAACGGCTCGCGCGACGGAACGCCGACGGCGATCCGCCGGCGCCACCCCGGCGTCGAGGTGCTCGAGCTCGGCTCCAACCGCGGCGCCGGCGCGCGCAACGCCGCGGCCGAGCGGCTGGGGACGCCGCTCGTCGCCTTCAGCGACGACGACTCGTGGTGGGCGCCGGCCGCGCTCGAGCGCGCGGCGCGCGTCTTCGCCGCGCACCCGCGCCTGGGGCTGCTCGCCGCGCGGGTTCTCGTCGGCGACGCGGAGCGGCTGGACCCCGTCTGCGTGGCCATGCGCGACAGCCCGCTGGGAACGCGTCGGGGTGCGCCCGGCCCCTCGGTGCTCGGCTTCGTCGCCTGCGGCGCGGTCGTCCGGCGCGAGGCGCTGCTCGGCGTGGGCGGCTTCGACGCCCGCTACGGGATCGGCGGCGAGGAGCACAGGCTGGCGCTCGATCTCGCCGCGGCGGGCTGGGAGCTGGCCTATGTCGAGGACGTCGTCGCGCACCATCACCCGGCCGCCGGCGGGGTGCGGCCGGGGCGCCGCGCCGCCGAGCTGCGCAACGAGCTGTGGTCCGCATGGCTGCGGCGCCCACCGGCGGCGGCCCTGCGCCGCACGGCCATGCTCGTCGCCCGCAGCGGACCCTCGCGCAACACCGCGTCGGGGGTCGCGCAGGCGCTGCGCGGCGCCGGCTGGGTGGCGCGCGAGCGGCGCGTCGTGCCGGCCGGCGTCGAGCGCGCGATCGAGGTGCTGGAGCGCGCGGGGGGCCTCCGGACGGGCTAGACGTCGAGCACGACGTTCCCGCGCCAGCCGTCGCGGTCGCGCCTGAGCTCGAGGTCGTGGTAGGTCACGGCCTTGATCAGATGGCGGCGCTCGCCGAGGCGCCCGCGGACGATGCCGGTCACCGAGTCCTCGGCGACGACGAGGTCGCGCACCGACTCGGGGACGAGGCCCTCCATCTCGGCCAGGAACACGAGCTCGGCGAGCCACTCGGCGAGCAGCGCGGCGCGGTCGGTCGCCTCGACCTCGACGTTGCGCTCGGCCTGGGCGCCGAGCGTCCCGGCATCGGCCTCGAGCAGCTCGCGCATCGCGTCGAGCGCCTGGCGGAACACGCCTGCCTGACTCCCGGCGTGCAGCTCGAGCTGCAGCTCGGCGGTGTGCTCGATCCAGGTGTGACTCGACCCCATCGATCGCGTGGGTGGGTGCTCGGCGCCACCCGGAAAGCTACGCGCCGGAAGGCGCCGAAACCAGGTCTGCGGCGGCGATCGGGTCGTCTGGCAGACGTTCGGCGCCGAGCCGGCGCGCCACCGCGTCGGTGGCTCCGCGCCCGCCCGCGCACAGGCGGATGGCGGGCTCGCCGAGCCCGTTCAGCGTCCCGGCGAGGTCGAGCAGCGGCCCTTCGCGCACCGCGCCGAGCACGACGAGCTCGGCGGCCACGAGCGCCGCGCCGTCGCGGATCTCGGCGACCGGCGTGTCGGCGCCCAGGAACCAGACGCGCCAGCCGCGCTCACGCAGCGCGAGCCCGAAGCACAGCAGCCCGAGGTCGTGGCGCTCGCCGGACGGGCAGGCGAGCAGCGCGCGCGGGCCGTGGCCGGCGTCCCAGCCGCGGGCCAGCCCGTGCAGGCGGCCGCCCACGAGCGCCGAGGCGAAGTGCTCCTGGCCGACGGTGAGCTCGCGGCGCTCCCAGCGGTCGCCGAGGTCGCGCAGGACGGGCAGCACGGCGTCGCGCAGGACGCTGTCGAGCGCGTACCCGGCGACGAGGCGGTCGAGCGCGCGCTGTGCGGCGTCGCCGTCGAAGGCGTGCAGCGCGTCACGCAGCTCACCGGTGAGCGGCTCGAGTCCGTTGCCGGCCCCCGCGCCGGCCGGCGCCGGGTCGCCGCTGAACCGCGCCGCCACGACGGGCGAGAAGCCGCGCTCGATGTGGGACAGCATGCGCCGCAGCCGCGCTTCGTCGGCGGCGTCGTAGAGCCGCTGGCCGGCCGGCGTGCGGTGCGGGCGCGGCACACCGTAGCGGCGCTCCCAGGCGCGCAGGACGGCGGGGGTGAGTCCCAGTCGGCGGCTCAGCTCGCCGATCCGCAGACCCGCGGGCGCGGAGCCCTCAGCGTCACCGGCGTGCGCCGTGACGTCGTCCACGCATGGGAGCGTAACGCCGCGGATAGACCTTGACAAACGTTGGACACGCCTGTTTCGATTGACCATGGACGAGCGTAGATGCGCCCTCTTTCCGAACACGACCTGCAGGATCCGGCCGAGTTCGCCCGCGCCTACCTGAGCCACGCGCACAGCATCCACCGCACGGCGATGAGCGTTCTGCACGACGCGGCCGCCGCCCACGACGTCGTCCACGACGTCTTCCTGCGGCTGTGGCGCCGCCCCGAGGCGTTCGACGCGCGGCGGGGCGGCCTGGGCCCCTATCTGCGCCTGATGGCCCGCTCCCGCGCTCTCGACGTCCGGCGCGAGGCGCGCGCCGCCGATGCGGCGCGCGAGCACCTCCGCGGCGTCGAGCGCGGCGAGGCGGCGCCGCCGAGCGGCGTCGACGCGATCCAGCGGCGCGAGCTGCTGACCGCGATGGGCGACCTGACGCCTGGCCAGCAGGAGGCCGTCGTGCTCGCGTTCTGGGGCGACATGAGCGCCGCGGAGATCTCCCGGCGCGCCGGCGTGCCGCTCGGCACGGTCAAGAGCCGCGTGCGCCTCGGCCTGTCGAAGCTGCGCCAGGCCTACGACGCGCAAGCGGCCTGAGCGCGCCGCCGCTCAGCCGGCCGGGGCCACGTAGCTCGATCCGGCGCGCACCCGCACCGCTCGCCCGCCGTCGCGGACGGTGACCACGCCGCGGCGCACGGACACCGTCGTCGCGCCACAACTCTCCTGCATGACGACGCGTGCGTTGCGCGCGGTGATCGCGGCGTGTCGACCGGCGATCCGGAAGCGCCCGCGGACGCGGGCCGTCAGCGCCGCGCCGCCGCAGCCCGACGAGGGGCCGGCCAGGCGCACGTTCACGCGCGCGCGCACGTCGCCCTGTCCGATCGTGAACGCGCCGCCCGAGAAGGTGCCCGACTGGGCCGTGCCGAGGCGGTCGAAGTCGGCCGTGCGGGTGCCGAAGCGCACGCGCACACGACCGTCGCGCGCGTCGACGTAGGTGCCCATCGGAACCCGCCGCGCACGGGCGAGCACGCTCGCCCGGTCCTCGCGAGGTCCGCGCACGAGCACGCGCCCGCGGCCCAGGGGCTCGGCGATCGCGATCTCGCCCGCGACGGCGACGCGCCGGCGCTCCACCGGCCGCACGTCGAGGCGCCGCGCGACGGGCAGCGGCGAGGCGGAGTCGCCGGCGACGACCTGGCACGGCGGGCGCAGGCCCGAGGGCGCCGCGAGGCGCTCGATCCGTCCCCCGTCGTCGGACACGGCGACGTTGCCGCGACAGTCGACGGCGACGCCCTCCGGCGAGCGGATCCCGCCGCCGATCGCCCCGAGGCGCACGCCCGCGGCCGACAGCATCGCCACGTGGTCGTCGTGGCGCTCGGCGACGAGCACGATCCCGTCGGCCCTGACGGCGACGCCGCGCGGGTCGGCTGCCGCGAAGGCGCCGAGCGTCTCACCGCTCGCGGCGCTGTGGACGACCCGGTCGTCGAGCGCCACCCACAGCGAGCCGTCGGGCGCGACGGCGATGCCGCGCGGCCGGTCGGCGGCCCAGCCCGCGAGGGCCGTGCCGTCGGCGGCGTAGCGGCGGACGGCGTCGCGCTCGGCGACCCACACGGTCCCGTCGCCGGCTGCGGCCAGGCCGGCGGGACGGTCGGCGGGCCAGGCGACGAGCGGCGCACCGGTCGGCGCGAAGCGCACGACCGCGTCGTCGTCGGCGACGAACACGTCGCCGCCCGGGCCGACGGCGACGCCCGCGGGCGAGCGCAGTCCGTCGTCGCCGATGACCGCGAGCGTCTCCCCGGCGAAGCCGAACGCGAGCACGCGGTCGCCCGCGCCGTCGGCCGCCCACAGCATTCCGCCGGCGTCGAAGGCGAGCCCGCCGAGCTCGCCCGCGGGGCTCGACGTTCGCCGCGGCGGGACCGGGTGCCAGCAGCACGAGCAGGGCGGCGACCATGCCCCCCAGGCGACCGGCCCGTCCGATGTCGCGTCGCGTGAGCGCCCTTGCTCCCTCTGGCTGCCGTGCGTGACGGACGATCCTCCGCCTCGGAACGGACGGTGTCAACCGTCGCAGGACCGCGATCGGACCGGTCGCCGCACCCGGTAGGGTCGCGCCTCGATGTCCGTGCAGACCCCCGAGGAGCTGGCCGCGCTGCGCCGCGCCGGACGGGCGGTGGCGGCGACGCTGCGCGAGGTGAGCCGCCGCGTGCGGCCCGGGGTGACGACGGCGGAGCTCGACGCGATCGCCGCGCGGGTGCTCGCGCGCCACGGCGCACGCTCGGCGCCGAGCCTGGTCTACGGCTTCCCGGGCGCGATCTGCATCAGCGTCGACGACGAGGCCGTGCACGGCATCCCCGGACCGCGGCGCCTGCGTGCCGGCCAGCTCGTCACGCTCGACGTCACCGCCGAGCTCGACGGCTTCTACGCCGATGCCGCCGTGACGGTCACCGTCGGCACCGCGCGACCCGCGCTGCGCCGCCTCGCCGCGGCCGCCCAGGCGGCGCTGCGCCGGGGCCTCGATGCCGCCGTCGCCGGTGCGCCGGTGAACGCGATCGGCGCCGCCGTCGAGGCCGAGGCCGGGCGGCGCGACGTCGCCGTGCTCGGCGAGCTCACCGGGCACGGCATCGGGCGCACGATCCACGAGGAGCCCACCGTGCCGAGCGTCTACGTCCCCGGACACGACGCGCCGCTGCAGGCCGGGACCGTGCTCACCGTCGAGCCGATCCTCGCCCTCGGCTCGCCGGAGATCCGCATGGGCGACGACGGCTGGACCGTGCTCACGGCGGACGGGAGCCCCGTCGCCCACGCCGAGCACACGATCGTGGTGACCGATGGCCGACCGTTGCTGCTGACCGCCACCGGGTAGGTGGGCGGAGACCGCGAAGGACAGGAGTCGCTGATGCAGATGGGCATGATCGGCCTCGGCCGCATGGGAGCGAACATGGTGCGGCGCCTGATGGGCGGCGGCCACGAGTGCGTCGTGCATGACCGCAGCCCGGACGCGATCTCGGCGCTCGAGAGTGAGGGCGCGACCGGCGCCGCGTCGCTCGGGGAGTTCGTCGAGAAGCTCGCCACCCCGCGCGTGATCTGCATCATGGTCCCGGCGGCGGTCGTCGACGCCACGCTCGAGAGCCTCGTCCCGCTGCTGCAGAGCGACGACACGGTCATCGACGGCGGGAACTCCTACTACGTCGACGACCTGCGCCGCGCGCGCGACCTCGGGCCGCGCGGACTGCACTACGTGGACATGGGCGTGAGCGGCGGCGTCTTCGGGCTCGAGCGCGGCTACAGCCTGATGGTCGGCGGCGACGATCGCGCCTTCGAGCGCATCGAGCCGATCCTGCGCACGCTCGCCCCGGGCGTCGACGCGGCCGAGCGCACGCCCGGCCGCGCGGGCGACCCGAGCCCCGCCGAGCACGGCTACCTGCACTGCGGCCCGGCCGGCGCCGGGCACTTCGTGAAGATGGTCCACAACGGGATCGAGTACGGGATGATGGCCTCGTTCGCCGAGGGCCTGAACGTCCTGCACCACGCCGGGATCGGCCACGAGGAGGGCCTGCAGGACGCCGAGACCACGCCGCTGCGCGAGCCCGAGCTCTACCAGTACGACTTCGACCTCACCGAGGTCACCGAGGTCTGGCGGCGCGGCAGCGTCGTCGGGTCGTGGCTGCTGGACCTGACCGCCGCCGCGTTGCTGCGCAGCCCGGACCTCGAGGACTTCTCCGGCCGCGTGTCGGACTCGGGCGAGGGCCGCTGGACCGTCCGCGCCGCGATCGACGAGGGCGTCTCGGCGCCGGTGCTGAGCGCCGCGCTGTACACGCGCTTCGCCTCGCGCGGCCAGGACGAGTTCGCCAACAAGGCGCTGTCCGCCATGCGCTTCGCGTTCGGCGGGCACCTCGAGCAGTCGCACGCGTAGCAGGGACACGACGACACCGGGAGGCTGGGATGCGGGTGGGACGCTGGACGCCGGCCGTGCTGGCGGGGCTGCTGATCGCCGCGCCGGCGGCGCACGGGCAGAGCGGCGGCGGGACGGTGGGCGTCCAGCTGCTGGCCTTCAACGACTTCCACGGCAACCTCGAGCCGCCGAGCGGATCGTCGGGCGAGATCGACGACACCGAGGCGGGCGGAGTGGCCAACCTGGCCACGCACGTCCAGCGCCTGGAGGCGACGAACCCGCAGCGCACGCTCGTCGTCACCGCCGGCGACCTGATCGGCGCGAGCCCGCTCGTGTCGGCGCTGTTCCACGACGAGCCGACGATCGAGGCGATGAACCGCCTGGGGCTCGACGTCACCACCGTCGGCAACCACGAGTTCGACGAGGGCTCGGCCGAGCTGCTGCGCATGCAGCGGGGCGGCTGCCACCCGAAGGACGGCTGCTTCGGCGGCGACGGCTTCCGGGGCGCGGACTTCCGCTTCCTGTCCTCCAACGTGCGCCGCCGGTCCAGCGGGCGCACGCTGTTCCCGCCCTTCGCGATCCGCCGTGTGGGCGGCGTGCCGATCGCGTTCGTCGGCGTCACCCTCGAGGGCACACCGCAGATCGTCACGCCCTCGGGCGTGGCCGGCCTGCGCTTCGGCGACGAGGCGGATGCGATCAACCGGCTCGTACCCCGGCTGCGCCGCCGGGGCGTGCAGACGATCGTCGCGCTCGTCCACGAGGGCGGCTTCCCGAGCGGCAAGTACAACGCGTGCCCGGGCATCAGCGGCCCGATCACCGACATCGTGCGCCGCACGAGCCGCGAGGTCGACGTCTTCATCACCGGCCACACGCACCAGGCCTACAACTGCGTGCTCGACGGGCGGCGCGTCACCAGCGCGGCGTCGTTCGGGCGCCTGGTCACCGACATCGACCTGCGCATCGACGGCCGGACGGGCGAGACGCGGCGCGTGCGCGCCCGCAACCGGATCGTCACGCGGCGCGTCGGCGACGACCGCTCCGAGACGCGCCTCGTGCGGCGCTACGTGCGCCTCGCGCGCCCGGTGGCCAACCGCGTCATCGGCCGGGCCGCCGCGCCCATCACCCGCGAGGCGACGCCCGCGGGCGAGAGCGCGCTCGGCGACGTGATCGCCGACGGCCAGCTCGCGGCGACGAGCGGCACGGGCGTCGGCGGCGCGCAGATCGCGGTCATGAACCCGGGCGGCATCCGCGCAGACCTCGCGGCCGGCGACGTGACCTACAACGAGGCGTTCACCGTGCAGCCGTTCGGCAACAGCCTCGTGACGATGACGCTGACCGGCGCTGCAGATCGAGCAGCTCCTCGAGCAGCAGGTGTGGCCGACGGCCGACGACGAGGGGACCGTCCTGCAGGTGTCGGCCGGCTTCCGCTACGCGTGGAGCGCCGCGCGGCCCGCCGGCGACCGCGTCGACCCGGCCTCGATCAGCGCTCGGCGGCGTCCCCGTGTCGCCGACCGGGCGCTACCGCGTGACGGTCAACAGCTTCCTGGCCGACGGCGGCGACGGCTTCACGGTGCTGCGGCAGGGCACGGACCGGCTCGGCGGCGACGTCGACCTCGACGCGTTCGAGGCGTACTTCCGCGCCCGCACGCCGTTGGCGCCGGGGCCGAGGGACCGGATCGCGAAGACGGGCTGATTCGGGGACCATCCATCCGTGCCGACGGCACGGGAACAGCGGGCGACGGTCCCGGATCTGCGCGCCGCGGTGCGCCGGCGCGCGAGCCGGCTGCGCGCCGGGGCCTGGACGATCGCCCAGACGACTGTCGCCGTCGGCGCGTGCCTGGACGCTGGCCGGCCTGGTCCACTCGAGCCCGTTCTTCGCGCCGATCTCGGCGGTGATCTCGCTCGGCGCCGCACGCGGTCAGGCCACACGCCGGGCGATCGAGCTGGTGCTCGGCGTTGCCGTGGGTATCGCCGTCGCCGACCTGATCGTCGCCGAGCTGGGGACGGGCACGGCCGTGCTCATGCTCGTCGTGGCGCTGTCGATGGGCGCGGCGCTGCTCATCGGCGGCAGCGGGCTGCTCGTCAGCCAGGCGGGCGTGTCGGCCGTCATGGTGGCCACGATCGAGCGCCCGACGGGGTTGACGCCGGACCGCTTCATCGACGCGCTGATCGGCGGCGCCGTGGCGCTGCTCGTCTCCCAGGTCCTGCTCCCGCGCGACCCGGTGGCCGCGGTGGCGCGTGCGGCGCAGGCCGTCGGCGACCGGCTGTCGCTGGCCCTGCGCGAAGCCGCTGAGGCGCTGCGCACCGGCGACGTGGCCCGCGCGCGGCGCGCGCTGGAGATCTCGCGCACGGGCGACGCACAGCTCGCCGACTTCGCCGACGCCGTCGACCTCGCACGCGAGACGGTGTCGATGCGCCCGCCGGTGTGGCGCGCGCGCGAGCGGCTCCCGGGACACCTCGTGGCCGTGCACCAGCTCGACTTCGCCGTGCGCAACACGCGCGTGCTGTGCCGGCGCGCGGTCGCCGCGGTGCGCCGCGCCGGCCCCGCGCCGCCGGAGCTCGCCGATGCCGTCGCGCTGCTCGCCGACGCCGTCGAGCAGCTCGTGATGCACCTGGTCGACCCGGACGCCGAGACGCGCAGCCGGCGCCTCGCGCTCGAGGCGGCGGCGCGCGCGACGGCGGTGTTCGATGAGGAGCACGGGAACCTGCAGACGAGCGCGATCATCGCGCAGGTGCGCTCGACGGCAGTCGACCTCCTACGCGGCTCGGGCCTCACGGAGGAGGCGGCGACCGCGGCGCTCGAGGACGCCGTCGGGCCACCGGTGGCGCGCGAGTAGCTCAGAGGGGCCGCGCGGTGCGGTGGCGCCAGTGCTCGGGCACCGACGGGTGCTCGGCCAGGAGGACGTGGTCGTCGGCGCCCGCCGCGGCCACCGCGTCCCAGGCGCGCTGCAGCGCCGCCTCGTAGGAGTCGGCCTCGACCGACGCCTCGAAGAACCCGGTCTCGTCGGGCTCGGTGAACGTCGCGTCGGGGAGCGCCTCGGCGAGCGCGCGGCGTGCCTGCTCCGCGCGCGCGCCGTGATCGAGCTGCTGGAGCGCGATCGTATGCCGCTCGGGTAGCTGCTCGGTCATCGTCAGGCGACCGGGACCTGCTCGTGCAGGCCCACCCGGTCGGCGCCCTCGCGGGCCGCCTCGGCCTGCTGGAGCTGGCGGTTGACGTGGTCCCAGTCGAGGTTGCGGAAGAACGCCTCGACGTACTGCTTGCGGCCGTCCGGCGTGGCGCCGAAGTCGCGCACGTAGGCGTGCTCGTAGACGTCGATGGCGAGCACCGGGACCATGTTGTAGACGGCCCACAGGTTCTGGGAGTCCATGATGTAGTTGAACAGCGACCCGTCGTTGAGGTCGTAGCCGACCATGACCCAGCCGCGCGCGGCAGAGGCGGCCTTGCGGACGGACGCCTTCCACTTGTCGATGCCGTCGAACTCCTTGTCGGCGAGCTCGGCGAAGCGGCCGGTGGGCTCACCGCCGGCGCCGCCGAGGTGACCGAAGTACAGGTCGTGGTTCTTGAAGCCCAGCAGGGCGAACGTGTAGTCGACGGACACCGCGCGCAGGTCCGAGTAGACCTGGTTGCCCTCGATCTCGCTGTAGTCGAACTCGTTGAGGCGCTTGCGGCACTCGTTCGTCTTCTTCACGTAGCCCTCGTAGAGCTTGTAGTGGTCCTCCATCGTCTGGCGGGAGATCCCGTCCAGCTCCTTGTCGAAGGCGGGGAACCTGCGTGGCTTGATCTCGTCCCAGGGCATCGGCGTCCCTTTCGTCGTTTCCGGTCCCTGTGGCGCTCCCCGATGTGGGCGACCGTGACTCGTGGGGTGTCAGTCGCCGATCGGCCGGGAAGAGCGTGGGGCAAGCTGCCCGTGAAAGGAGCGTCCTGAGATGCCCACCGAACCGGAGGCCGTGACCCTGACCGAGGTCGTCCACCGTGCCGTCCAGGTCGTCGACCCGACCGGCTCGGAGGGGCTCGAGGACCTGCTCGAGCGCTTCGAGGACGCCGACGAGCCGCTGTCCTCCGTGCAGGCGGAGATCGTCGCCCAGCATCTGACGGAGGAGATCGGCGCGCTCGACCCGCAGGCCGAGGACCCGGCCGTGCAGATGGCCGGCGCGGTCGCCACCTACCTCGTCTTCCGTCGCGACGAGCTGAACGAGGAGCGCGGCGCGCTGCTCCGGCTCGCCGCACGTGCCGAGTTCGACGGCTCCCCGCCCGAGCCGGTGCTCGGCTGGCTGGAGGCGAACGGCATCGAGCCATAGCCCGCTCGCTGCGCGATCAGGCGGCGGCGCGGCGGCCGCGGCCGGCCAGCGAGCGGTACGCCGCCGCGTAGCGCGCGGCGACGCGCTCGGGCGTGAAGGCCTGCGCGTACGCGCGCGCGGCGACGGTGTCCGCGGCGCAGCGCCCGGCGAGCGCGGCGGCGACGGCCACGGCGAGCGCGTGCGGGTCGTCGGGCTCGACGAGGATGCCGCGCCCGCCCGCGAGCTGCTCGGGCAGCGCGTCGACGGCGGTCGCGACCACGGGGACGCCGAGCCCCATGGCCAGCACCGCGCTCTGCGACCACGCGGCGCGGCGCGCGGGTACGACGTGCAGCGTCGCCCCGGCCATGAAGCGCTCGGGGTTCGCCTGCCAGCCCGAGAAGCGGACGACCTCCGACAGCCCGAGGTCGGCGGCGCGCTGCTCGAGCACGGGGCGCTGCTCGCCGTCGCCCATGACGAACGTCGCCGGCGGGTCGGCGAGCTCGGCCAGCGCGTCGATGAGCACGTCGGCGCCCCGGTCACCGCACAGGCGCCCGGCGAACGTGATCCGCGGGCGCGGCAGGACGCCCTGCGGCAGGGCGTCGAGGCCCGCGACCGGCGACTCGCCGCGCCCCAGGCGCGCGTCGTCGACGCCGATCCGCCGGGCCCAGGCGCGCGCTCCGGGCCCGTGGGCGAACAGCCGCTGCAGCCGCGGGGCGGCGGCGCCGGCGTCGATGTCGTGCGCCTCGCGGCCCCACCGGGGCGCGCCGTGCTCGCTCGCCACGAGCGGCGTGGCCGCCGGCGCGGCGCGCGCGGCCGCCCACCACGCGCCGAACATGTGCGCGTGGATCAGGTCGGCCTCGTCGAGGCGGTCGACGAGCCACTCGGCGAAGGCGGGCGACGGCTCGGTGGCGAGCCCGCGCGCGTCCGAGAAGAACTCGACCGGGTAGCGGTGGGCGCGCGCCAGGTCCAGCCCGGCGGGCGTCGCGTCGCCGACGATCAGACGGGTGGCGATCCCGTGCGGGCGCAGCGCCCGGCTCAGGCGCAGCGCGCCGAGCTGCGCGCCGCCCGGCTCGAGGACGCCGATCACGCGTGCCAGCCACATCGAGCCCTGATCTTGACCGCCCGGCCGGTCGGCGTCGATGAGACCGCGCGCGGAGCGCGCGGGCCGTCGCGATAGCTTTCGCCGCTGCCATGGCCGAGCGATCCGTCGACATCCTGCTCATCGGCGGCGGCATCGCCTCGGCGACCGCCGCCGCGACCCTGCGCGAGGAGGGCTTCGACGGGTCGATCCTGCTCGTCGGGCGCGAGCTCGACCCGCCCTACCACCGTCCGCCGGCGTCGAAGGGCTACCTCCAGGGGCGCGAGGCCAAGGACGACGCGCTCGTGCACCCCGGGGACTGGTGGGACGCCCAGGGCGTCGAGCTGCTCACGCGCACGAGCGTGATGTCGCTCGACACCGCGGCGCGGATGGCCGGACTGTCCACGAAGGACACTGTCGCCTACGACCGCGCGCTCCTGGCGACCGGCGCGATGGTCCGCCGGCTGCAGGTCGACGGCGCCGCGCTCGACGGCATCCACTACCTGCGCGCGCTCGGCAACGCCGACACGCTGCGCGGCGACGTGGAGGGCGCCGAGCGCGTCGTGTGCGTCGGCGGCTCGTACATCGCCACGGAGGTCGCCGCCTCCCTGACCGAGCTCGGCAAGCGGGTGACGGTCGTCATGCAGGAGGACGAGCCGCTCGAGCGCAGCTTCGGCGCCGCGGTCGGCCGGCACGTGCGCGGCGTGCTCGAGTCACACGGCATCGAGGTCGTGGGCGGCGCGGACGTCGAGCGCTTCGAGCCGGGCGACGACGGGGAGCGGGTGGCGCGCGTCGTCATCGCCGGCGGACGGGCGATCGAGGCCGACGCCGTGGTCTGCGGCGTCGGCGCGACGCCGGACGTGATGCTCGCCCGGAAGTCCGGTCTCGACCTCGGCGAGCTGGGCGGCGTGCGCTGCGACAGCCGTCTGCGCAGCTCGGCCGACGGCGTGTTCGCGGCCGGCGACATGTGCGAGTACGACAGCGTCGTCCACGGGTGCGTGATGCGCATCGAGCACGAGGAGGTGGCCGCCGCTCAGGGGGCGACGGCCGCGCGCAACATGCTCGGCGCCGACGCCCCCCACACCACCGTCCCCTACTTCTTCTCCGATCTCAGCGACTGGGCGGCGATCGAGTACGTCGGCCCCGCGCTGGCCTGGGACGAGGAGGTCGTGCGCGGCTCGATGGACGAGGGCAGCTTCGCCGTCTGGTACCTCGAGGGCGGCCGCGTGCGCGGGATGCTGTCGGTCAACGGTGGCGGCGACGTCGGCCGCGCGAGCGAGCTCATCGCCGCCGGAGAGGCGGTGGGCGCCGGAGGCGTGCCGGCTGACCCGACCGGAGCGGAGGACGCGTGACCGAGCCGACCGATCCGGCGAACCAGTGGGCGCCGCTCGACGTGCTCGTCGGCGAGTGGACCGTGGAGCTCCAGGGCCACGGTGACGTGCCGCCTGGCCGCGTGACGTTCGAGCCCACGCTCGACGGCCACTACCTCGTGCAGCGCTCCGAGGTGCCCGACCCGTATCCCGACAGCATGGCCGTGATCTCGTTCGACGCCGAGACCGGTGGCTACCGGCAGCACTACTTCGACGCCCGCGGCGTGACCCGCGTCTACCGGATGGACGTGCGCAGCGGCGTCTGGCAGCTCGTGCGCGACGAGCCCGACTTCTCGCCGCTGGACTTCGCCCAGCGCTTCGTCGGGCGGTTCTCGTCCGACGGCCGGACCATCCACGGGCACTGGGACACCGCGGGCGAGGACGGCGCGTGGGTGCGCGATTTCGACGTCGTCTTCACGCGGCGCGCCTGAGGGCGTCGGCCCCCGGCGACACCGCCGTGAGTTCGGCGCCCCGAGCGGGAACGCTTCGGCCATGTCCGACGACCACGCACCGCAGGGCTCGATCGAATGGGCGACCGCCGACGTCAGGGGCGGGAAGCTGACCGTGGAGATCACGGGCGATCCGGGCGCCGAGTGGTCGCGACGCCTGCAGGACGTGGTCGAACGCCTCGACCGCACGGGGAGCCCGTGGGGCAAGGTCAAGGCGACGAAGGCGCTCGTGCGCGTCGAGTCGGTCGGCGAGGGCGCCGAGGGCGATCTGCGCCATCTGCTCGAGGGCGCCGTCCTGCAGGTCAACGCCGACTTCGCGCAGGACGACGAGGACGAGGGCGGCGAGCAGTCCGAGGCCGACCGCGCGATGACCGAGGCGTTCAGGGGCTTCGCGGACTAGAGCAGGGCCTCGGGCCCGAGCACGTCGCGCACCTTGCCGAGCAGCTCCAGCGGCGAGAACGGCTTGGTGATGTAGTCGTCGGCGCCCATCGCCGAGGCGATCTCGCGGTCGGCGGGCTGCGAGCGCGCCGTCAGCATGACGATCCGCATCGAGCCCGAGTCCGGGTCGTCGCGCAGGCGCCGGCAGACCTCGACGCCGGGGATGCCCGGCATCGTCCAGTCCAGGAAGACGAGGTCCGGTTGCTCGCGCCGGGCGAGGTCGAGCGCCGTCATCCCGTCGCTCGCCTCGAAGATCTCGAAGTGGCCGGACTCCAGCGTGAGCCGGATGATCCTCCGGATGGCCGACTGGTCGTCGGCGATGAGGACCTTGGCCACCGGCTCAAGCCACCCGGCCGACGAGCGCGTTCACGGCCCCCGCGTCGATGTCGGCCATCGCGTACGCGCACTCGGGGTCGAACTGGGTGCCCGCGCGCGCGACGACCTCGCCGATCGCCTCCTCCAGCGGCCGCCCGGCGCGGTACGGGCGGTCGGAGACGATCGCGTCGACCGTGTCGGCGACGGCGAAGATCCGCGCCCACAGCGGGATGTCCTCCGCCCGCAGCCCCGACGGGTAGCCGCGGCCGTCCCAGCGCTCGTGGTGGTGCAGGACGACGTCGACGGCGCGCTGCAGGAAGGGCACCTCCTCGAGGATCCGCGCCCCGGCCTGCGGGTGGCGGCGCATGAGCCGCCACTCGAGCTCGCTGAGCGGGCCCGGCTTGGTCAGCACCGCGTCGGGGACGCTGAGCTTGCCGACGTCGTGGAGCAGGAAGCCGTAGGCGAGCTGGGGGTCGTCGGCCTCGCGCGGCGCGATGCGCTCGGCGAGCAGCAGGCCGAGCGCGTGGACGCGCTGGATGTGCGCGCCGGTGTGCCCGTCCTTGGCCTCGACGGCCGCGGCGAGCGAGCGGACCGTCGCGAAGTACGAATGCTCCAGCTCGCGGGCGCGCTGCAGCTCACGGCTGAAGCTCTCGCGCACGTCGCGCGCGTAGGCGGCGAGCTGCGCCTGCTCGAGCCGGCGCTCGGAGATGTCGCGTGCGATGACGGCGACGGTCGGCCCGTGGCCGTTGCGCCCGAGGTGGCTCATGGCCACGTCGACCTCGAGCGCCGTGCCGTCGCGATGGAACCAGACCGCCGCGTGGTCGCCGACCGACGTGCCGGCGTCCGCCGCCTTCACGCGCGCGACGATGTCCTCGCGATCCTCGAACGGCACCATCGGAAGCAGCTGGCCGACCGCCTCGTCCTCTGAGAAGCCGAAGACGCGCTCCGCGGCAGCGCCCCAGCGCCGCACGCACCCATCCAGATCCACTTCGCAGACGGCTGTCTCCAGCAACGAACGGTCCCTCGTCCTCGTCGGCCCCCACGGCGACTGCCGGAATATAGGTCAGTGGCCGACGACCGCGCTGAGGATTCCGTCCAACCGGCGGAAACGACCGCTCACCACTGAGGACCGCCGGAAAATCGTGCGCCGAACGGTCGGACGGCGGTGCGTCAGGCGCGGCGCTGCTCGCGGCGACGCCGCATGTACTCCTGGTTCTCGGCGCGCTCGCCCAGCGAGAGGGCGACGGCGAGGGCGATCAGGCCCTGCACGAGCAGCGGGAAGATCACGAAGAACACGACGACCAGACCGAACGTGGCCGCGAAGGCGCTCAGGGCGATGACCATGGGCCCCGAAAGCTACACCTTCGCGCACGCGTGGAAGGTCCCGGGAGGCGCCCGGGATTCTCCGACCTCGCTGGTAGGATTAGCGGTCATGATCTTCACGACCAAGGCGGAGTACGGCGTGCGCCTGCTCGTCGAGCTCGGTCGCCATCACGCGGACGGCTCGCCGGTCTCGCTGAAGGCGATCGCCGAGGCCGAGGGGCTGCCGCTCGCCTACCTCGAGCGCATCGTCGCGCTGCTGAAGAAGGCCGCCCTGGTCGAGAGCACGCGTGGCGCGCACGGCGGTTACCGCCTGGCTCGCTCGCCGGAGACGATCAGCATGGACGAGGCGGTCCTCGCGCTCGAGGGCGCCGTCGCCCCGATGTCGTGCTTCGTGGACGACTCGGAGGAGGGGCGCGTGCTGTGCTCGCACGTCGGCGATCACGGCCAGGGCTGCGCCACCAAGCTGCTGTGGACGCGCGTCCAGGGCGGCGTCATCCGCGCACTGGCCGACACCACGCTGGCCGAGCTCGTGGCCTTCGGCGGACGCTCCGTCGTCGCCGAGCCCGACCGCGAGACCGTCAGCGCCTGAACCAACCCAACTTCACCGGAGAACATGGCCGACCTCGAGATCCGCAACCTCCACGTCCAGGCCGGGGACAAGAAGATCCTCAAGGGCCTGGACCTCACCGTCAACAAGGGCGAGATCCACGCCCTCATGGGCCCGAACGGCTCGGGCAAGTCGACGCTGGCCAACGTCATCATGGGCCAGCCGAACCTCGAGATCACCGAGGGCCAGATCGTCTTCCAGGGAGAGGACATCACCGAAGCCGACCCCGACGAGCGCGCCCGCGCCGGCCTGTTCATGGCCTTCCAGTACCCCGTCGCGATTCCCGGCGTCACCGTCACGAAGTACCTGCGCATGGTCATGAACGCCCACCGCGAGGAGCGCGGCGAGGGCGAGATCTCGCTCAAGGACTTCCGCAAGACCGTCGAGGCGGCCATGGAGCTGACCAACGTCCCCAGGGACTTCGCCTCGCGCTACCTCAACGAGGGCTTCTCGGGCGGCGAGAAGAAGCGCATGGAGATCCTCCAGCTCGCGCTGCAGCGTCCGTCGATCGCGGTCCTCGACGAGACCGACTCGGGCCTGGACATCGACGCGCTCAACGTCGTCGCGGCGGGTGTCAACACGGTCGCCGGCGAGAGCGATCTCGGCGTCCTGATCATCACCCACTACCAGCGCATCCTGCACATGGTGAAGCCGCAGCGGGTGTCGATCATGTTCGAGGGCCGGATCGTCAAGGAGGGCGGTCCCGAGCTCGTCGAGCAGCTCGAGCGCCACGGGTACGGGTGGGTCCGCGACGAGGTCGCCGCGGCCGCCTGATGGGTGCGCTCGCCGATACGGCGCTGAGCCACGAGTTCCCCGTCCTCGACCGCGAGGGCCTGGTCTACCTCGACAGCGCCGCGACGTCGCAGACGCCGCGCTCGGTCATCGAGGCGATGGACGACTACTACGAGTCGCACCGGGCCAGCGTCCACCGCGGCGTCTACCCGCTCGCCGCCGAGGCGACGGACCTCTTCGAGGGCGCGCGCGAGCGCATTGCCCGCGCCCTCAACTGGCCGGCCCCCGACACGATCTTCACGCGCAACGCGACCGAGGCGATCAACCTCGTCGCCTACGCGTGGGGGACGACGAACGTCGGCCCCGGCGACCGCGTCCTCGTGACGGAGACCGAGCACCACTCGAACCTCGTCCCGTGGCAGTTCCTGTGCGAGCGCACGGGCGCGACCTTCGACTGGATCCCGGTCGACGACGAGGGCCGGCCGGACCTCGACGTGCTCCACGAGAAGCTGGCCGGCGGCGACGTCAAGCTCGTCGCCGTCATCCACGTCTCGAACGTCACGGGCTTCATCACGCCGGTGGCCGACATCGTGCGCGCCGCTCAGGACGCCGGCGCGGTCGTCGTCATCGACGGATCGCAGGCCGTGCCCCAGCTGCCCGTCGACGTGGGCGCGATCGGCGCCGACTTCTACGCCTGGACCGGGCACAAGGTCTACGGCCCGACCGGCGTCGGCGTGCTCCACGGGCGCCACGAGCTGCTCGAGGCGATGCCGCCCTTCCTGACCGGCGGGCACATGATCGCGTCGGTCTCGCTGCAGGGCACGCGCTGGGCCGGCACGCCGGCCAAGTTCGAGGCGGGCACGTCGAACATCGCCGAGGCGATCGGCCTCGGCGCGGCGATCGACTTCGTGACCGGCATCGGGCTGGATCACGTGCGCGCGCACGAGACCGATCTCGCCGCCTACACGCTCGAGCGGCTCTCCGCCGCGCCCGACGTGCGGATCTTCGGCCCGCGCGAGGCGGCCGAGCGCGGCGCGCTCGTGTCGTTCGCGCTCGATGGCATCCACCCCCACGACGTCGCGGAGATCCTCGGCGCTCAGGGGGTCTGCGTGCGCGCCGGGCACCACTGCGCTCAGCCGCTCATGAAGCGCTTCGGGGTCGCCGCGACGACGCGCGCCTCGTTCGCCGTCCACAACACGCGCGAGGACATCGACCGCCTGGTCGACGGGCTCGACCGCGTTCGAGAGGTCTTCGCCGACTGATGGACGACCTCTACCGCGAGGAGATCCTCAGCCATTACAAGCGCCCCCACAACTGGGGGCCGATGGAGGATCCCGACCTCGAGTTCGAGGACAACAACCCGCTGTGCGGCGACGAGCTTCGCGTGATGCTGCGCGTCGACGACGACGGGCGCATCGAGGACATCCGCTTCGACGGCCACGGCTGCGCGATCAGCCAGGCGGCCGCGTCGATGGCCTCCGACGAGGTCAAGGGCATGGCCGTCTCGGACCTGCTCAAGCTCGACCGCTCGTTCGTCCTGGACCTGCTCGGGATCGACATCTCGGCGACCCGGATGAAGTGCGCGCTGCTGTCGCTCAAGGTGCTCAAGAGCGCCGGGCTCGGCGGCGCCGTGGACTGGGAGCCGGCGACGCCGGCGTCCGAGGCCGAAGCGCGCTCCTGACCGGCCGAGCGGCGCACGGACGAGTTCGGGCGCGAGGCGACGTGGCCGATACAATTCATACCGCCCATATCGGATTTTCGCCGGACGTTCATCTCTTGCCTACAGAAACGATCGAAATCTGCGCGATCTCAGACCTCCCGCCCGGTGCCTCGCGCATCGTGGAGTGGGAGGACCTCGAGATCGGCGTGTTCAACTGCGGTGGCGAGCTCTTCGCCATCGAGGACCGCTGCTCGCACGACGACGGGCCCCTGGCCGAGGGGGAGTTCGACGACGGTCGCTGCACGGTCGAATGTCCCCGGCACGGCTCGCTCTTCGATCTGCGAACCGGCAAGCCGCTGACCCTTCCCGCCTACGAGCCGGTGGACACGTTCCACGTCGTGGTCGAGGACAACGTGATCAAGCTGGAGGTCGACTGACCACATGGCCACTCCTGAGACCAAGCCGATCCTCACCGAGAACGAGGCGCTCCAGCATCTGAACGCCGACTACACGGAGCGCTACGGCTTCCACGACGCCGAGAACTACCTCTACAAGGCGCCCAAGGGGCTGACGCGCGAGCTCGTCGAGAAGATCTCCGAGTTCAAGAGCGAGCCGCAGTGGATGCGCGACTTCCGCCTCAAGGCGCTCGACCACTTCCTGGCCCGCCCGATGCCCACGTGGGGCTCGCCCGCGCTCGCCGAGGTCGACTTCGACGAGATCCACTACTTCGTGCGCGCCTCGGAGCGCTCCGAGCGCTCGTGGGACGACGTCCCCGAGGACGTCAAGAAGACCTTCGACCGCCTGGGCATCCCCGAGGCCGAGCGCAACTTCCTCGCCGGCGTCGGCGCGCAGTACGAGTCCGAGGTCGTCTACCACCAGGTCAACGAGCAGCTCGAGGCCCAGGGCGTGATCTTCACGGACATGGACACGGCGCTGCGCGAGCACGAGGACCTCGTCAAGCAGTACTTCGCGACGATCATCCCGCCCAACGACAACAAGCTCGCCGCGCTCAACAGCGCCGTGTGGTCGGGGGGCTCGTTCGTCTACGTGCCGCCGGGCGTCCACGTCGAGATGCCGCTGCAGGCCTACTTCCGCATCAACACGGAGAACATGGGCCAGTTCGAGCGGACGCTGATCCTCGCCGACGAGGGCTCCTACGTGCACTACGTCGAGGGCTGCACCGCCCCGACCTACAGCTCGGACTCGCTGCACTCCGCGGTCGTCGAGCTGATCGCCAAGCCCGGCGCGCGCATCCGCTACACGACCGTCCAGAACTGGTCGAACAACGTGTTCAACCTGGTCACGAAGCGCGCGGTCGCGGAGACCGACGCCACGGTCGAGTGGGTCGACTGCAACCTCGGCTCGAAGCTCACGATGAAGTACCCGTCGGTCTATCTCATGGGCGAGCGCGCCCACGGCGAGATCCTGTCGATCGCCTTCGCCGGCGCACGGCCAGCACCAGGACGCGGGCGGCAAGATCATCCACGCCGCGCCGAACACGACCTCGAACATCTTCGCCAAGTCGATCTCCAAGGACGGCGGGCGCTCGAGCTATCGCGGCCTGCTCGAGGTCGCCAAGGGCGCCCACGGGTCGAAGTCGAAGGTCGTCTGCGACGCCCTGCTCCTCGACGAGCAGAGCCGCTCGGACACGTACCCGACGATCCGCATCGGCGAGGACGACGTCGACGTCGGCCACGAGGCGACCGTCTCGAAGGTCGGCGAGGAGCAGCTCTTCTACCTGATGTCGCACGGCATCCCCGAGGACGAGGCGTCCAAGCTGATCGTCAACGGGTTCATCGAGCCGATCGTCAAGGAGCTCCCGATGGAGTACGCGGTCGAGATGAACCGCCTCATCGAGCTCCAGATGGAGGGAAGCATTGGCTAGCGCCACGACCTCTCCCGACTGGCTCGTCGCGCGCCGCGAGCGCGCCGTCGCCGCGCTCGACGCGATCGCGGTGCCGAGCTTCCGCGGCATCGCGGGCTGGGAGTTCACCCCGATCGACAAGCTGGACCTCGATGCCTTCCCGCCCGCGCCGGGCGGCGACGGCCCGTCCGAGTTCGAGTTCGAGGGCGCCGTCGGCGTCAGCGCGGAGGGGCACGACGTCGAGGGCCCGATCGTCATGCCGCTGGCGCTCGCCGCCGAACGCCACCCCGACCTCGTCGCCGAGCACCTCGGCAGCGTCGTCACCAAGGCCACGCCGTTCACCGCTGCGCAACGACGCGCACTGGAGCGACGGCGCCTTCGTCTACGTCCCGCGCAACATGGAGCTCGACGCGCCGATCGTGCTCAGTACGGTGCACGAGCAGGCCGGCACGACGCTGCACTCACGCGTGCTCGTCGTCCTCGAAGAGGGCGCCGAGGCCGAGGTCTGGCACGAGTCCCGCTCGGCCGATCCGGCTCAGGAGGGTGTTCTCAACGGCGTCGTCGAGCTCGTCGTCGGCCAGAACGCGCGGCTGCGCTTCGTCGACGTCCAGGACGTGGCCGAGAAGTCGTGGGTCTTCGGCACCCAGCGCGCGACCGTCGCCCGCGACGCCTCGCTGGACTGGATCACGCTCGGCTTCGGCTCGGCCAACGGCAAGATCTTCCAGGAGACCCAGCTCGCCGGCCCCGGCGCGCACGGCAAGGTCACCGGCGCCTACGCCTCGCGCGGGCGTCAGCACCTCGACTTCGACACGCTCCAGGAGCACGCGGCCGAGGACACGACGAGCGACCTCGCCTTCCGCGGGATCCTCGCCGACCGCTCGAGCGCGGTGTGGCGCGGCATGATCAAGGTCGACCCGGGCGCCCAGCGCACCGACGCCTTCCAGGAGTCGCGCAACCTGCTGCTGTCCAAGCGGGCGCACGCGGACGCGATCCCGGGCCTGGAGATCCTCGCCAACGACGTGCGTTGCACGCACGCGGCAGCGATCGCCCAGATCGACCGCGAGCAGCTGTTCTACCTGCGCTCGCACGGCCTGCCCGAGGTGTCCGCCAACCGCCTCGTGATCGAGGGCTTCCTGCAGGCGCTCGTCGAGCGCTTCGAGGCCGGCCCGGTGCGCGAGCGCGTCGGCGCCGTGCTCGACCGCCGGCTTCAGGCCGTCCTCGGCGCCTAGCCGGCGTCGCGGCACGCGGTGCGCCACCGGCGCCACTACACCCTCGCGGAGGCGGATGCCCTCCGCGACTGGGTGGGTGAGCGGGTGCGCACAGCGCGCGCGGCGCTCGACACGCTGATCGCACCCGCGGCTCGCGAGGCCGTCGCCGCGCTCAACCCCGACGCGGGCGGCGGCTGGCCCGGCCGCGAGGTCGCGGCGGCGACGCTGACCTTCCAGCGCTGCGTCGCCGACCTGCACGGGCGCGACATCGTGGTGCGGGATCTCGCCCGCGGGCTCGTCGACTTCCCGGCGCTGCGGGACGGCGCCGAGGTCTACCTGTGCTGGCTCGTGGACGAGGCCGAGATCGGCTTCTGGCACGACCTCGACGCGGGCTTCGCGGGCCGGCGCCCGCTGGACCGGCCTCAGTAACCCAGCCGGTCGAGCACGTCGTTGCCGCCCTTGGGGCGCGTCTCCTCCTCGTCGCCCTTCGTGCGGCGCCCACCCTTCTCGCTCTCGAAGACGATCCGGACCTGCGCGCCGACGCGGCCGTCCTGCGCCTTCTCGAGCTCGGCGCGCGAGACGCGATCCGAGCTCTGCTGACGCTCGGCGTTCCGCTTCGCGCGGCGCTCGTCGCGGCGCTTGGCGTCGCGGATGCGCGCGGTGCGCTCGGCCGCCTCCTCCTTGGAGAGCGTGAGGTTCCAGAGGTCCTCGATGTTGGCCATCGAGATGCCCTGCGCGGCGATCGCCTTGCCCAGGCGCCCGGCGCCGAGCGAGCCCGCGGCGATGTTGCGCGCCCGCACGCGCCAGTCGCCGTCCTCGGACACGAGCCGCGAGAGGTCCTGGCGCTCCTTGTCGCCGAGGACCGTGAAGGCGTCGCGCAACGCCCGGCGCTGGCCGAGCACGTCACGGACCGTCTCGGCGGCGGCGCGCAGCTCGGGAAACGGCAGCGGCCCCTTCTCGCGCTGCGGTCGCCCGCCGCCGCCCTGACGCGGCGGACGCGGAGCGCCGTCCTTGGCGCCGCCACCGCCACCGCCACCGCCACCGCCGCCGCGGCGGCGACGGCGCTGGCCGGAGCGACGCTGGCCTTGGCCCTGGCCGTCAGCGGGCTGCTGCTGCTGCCCCTCGTCGGCGGGCTGCTCGGTGGGGGGAGCGGCGGGTGCCGCCTGCTCCGTCGCAGGCGCGTCGGCGGCGGGTTGCTCGGCGGCCGGCGCCGGCTGCTCAGGCGCGGGCTGCTCAGGCGCGGGCTGCTCAGGCGCGGGCTGCTCGGCGGCTGGCGTCTCCGGCGCGGGCTGCTCGACCGGCGGCTGCTGGGCCGTCGGCGCGGCAGCGGGCGCGGGCTGCTCGGGTGCAGGTGGCTCGGCGGCGGGCGCCTCGGGCGCGGCCGCGGGCTGCTCGACTGGCGGCTGCTCGGCCGTCGGCGCCTCGGGGGCGGGGGCGGGCGGCTCGGCGGGTGCCGGCGGCTCAGGCACGGGCTGCTCGGCAGCGGGCTCCACGACCGGCGGCGGCTCGACCGGCTGCTGCTGCTGCGCCGCGGGAGCCTCGGTCTGCTCGGGCTCGACCGCGGGCGGCGGCGCCTCCGCGGCGGCCGCATCGCCGACCGGCGTCGACGCATCGGAGACCGTCGCCTCGTCCGGCGGGGCCTCGTTCGCCGCGGACTCCTCGGCCTCGCGGCGGGACTGGGGGGCTTCTTCGGCCATCAGTTCACGTTGTACTCCCATCGGCCCGGAGATGTCCCGTCGCGCGCGCTCTGCCCCCCCGGCCACGGCATCGAGGGCAAGCCGGCGGCGGCCCGGATGACCGACCTCCTACCCTCGCTGGGGTGACCGACGCCCGGACCCCGGAGACGACCGACGAGGAACTGCTCGGCGCACAGGCGGGCGCCGTGGTCGCCGAGCACAGCGACGCGGAGCGCCTCGCGCACATCGCCGCCGAGCTCGAGATGGGCTTCGAGGCGCTCGGCGACGTCACTCGCGGCGTGTCGGTCTTCGGGTCGGCGCGCGTGGCGCCCGACCACCCCTGGTACGCGCTCGCGCGCGAGGTCGGGCGGCGGCTCGGCGACGCCGGCTTCACCGTGATCACGGGCGGCGGCCCGGGGATCATGGAGGCGGCCAACCGCGGCGCGCGCGACGCCCGCGCCCGGTCCGTCGGGCTCAACATCGAGCTGCCGTTCGAGCAGGGCCCCAACGGCTACCAGGACATCTCGCTGACCTTCGACTACTTCTTCGCGCGCAAGGTCATGTTCGTCCGCTACGCGGGCGCGTTCGTCGTCTTCCCGGGCGGCTTCGGGACGCTCGACGAGCTGTTCGAGGCGCTGCTGCTCATCCAGACGCGGAAGATCCGCTCGTTCCCCGTCGTCCTCGTCGGACGCGAGTGGTGGTCGGGGCTCCTGGACTGGGTGAGCGACCGGCTTCTCGCCGACGGCATGATCTCGCCGGGCGACGTCGACCTGATCAGCGTCACCGACGACCCCGCCGAGGTCGTCACGATCGTCGAGGCCGGTGCGCGCCGCCAGGGCCGCTGAGGAGCACATGTGAGCGACTGGATCCAGACCAACGCCGATGCCATCGCCGCGCGAGCCCCGCGCGAGCTCGAGGCGCTCGTCGCCGTCTCGTCGCCGAGCGGCGACGTCCACGGGGCCGAGGAGGCGGCCGCGGTCGCCGCCGCGCTCGCGCCCGACGACGCCGGGGTCGAGCGCGTCGCCTGCTCCTCGCCCGACCACGCGCCCGACCTGCTGATCCGCCTCACCGGCAGCGGCGAGCGCCGGATCCTGCTCCTCGGTCACCTCGACACCGTCGTCTCGCACGCCGACCACCGTCCGCTGCGCCGCGAGGACGACCGGCTCGTCGGATCGGGGACGATCGACATGAAGGGCGGCGACGTGCTCGCGCTCGGCGTCATGCGCGCGCTCGCGCAGCGCCGCGAGGACTTCGCGGAGATGGCGCTGCTGCTCGTCTGCGACGAGGAGTGGCGCGTGGGGCCGTTCGCCCACGTCGCCACCTTCGAGGGCTTCGACGCGTGTCTGTGCTTCGAGGGCGGTCAGCGCGCCGAGGGCGGCGAGGAGGCCGTCATCGTCAAGCGCAAGGCGGCGGCCACCGTGCACGTCACCGCGACCGGCCGCTCGTCGCACTCGGGCTCGGCGCCCGACCGCGGCGTCAACGCGCTGCTCGCCCTCGCCCATGCCGCCCAGGCCGTCGCGGGCTGCCACGACCCCAACGGCGAGGACCGCCTGACCGCCGTGCCGACCGTCATGCACTCCGGCGACGCCTTCAACGTCGTGCCCGGAAGCGGCGAGCTCGTCTGCGACGTCCGCGCCGACTCCCACGCGGCCTTCGCCCGCGTGCTCGACGCCGTCCCGCGCGACGTCGGCGGCGCGCAGCTCGAGCCGCGCCTCATGCGCGACTGGCCGGGGATGGACTCCCGCGACGCGACGGCGGCGCTGCTCGAGCGCGCCGGCGCGGCCATCGGGCGCCCGATCCTCGGGGCCGCCCGCGGCGGCGCGAGCGACGCCAGCCACTTCGCGCCGTCGATCCCGCTCACCGTCGACGGCCTCGGGCCGCTCGGCGGCGGAGCGCACGCCCCGCACGAGTTCGTGCACGCCGACGGCATCCGGCCCCGGGCGGAGGTCGCGCTTGCGATCGCCGACGTCGTCCTCTCCGGCCCGAACAGGCCGTAACGCGCTGCATTTCGGGGAGGCCCTCACGCCGTTACGGCGAACTCTCCTTCCATGTGCGAGAGATTTCTCAAGCGAATGGGCATAACGGCCGACAACTTCGCTATCTTGCCCCGGTCGTTGTGACCAGCCGAACTCTCACCGGCCCCACCGGTGAGAGGCGGGGGACCCAGTGGCCACCTCGGTGGTCGGGGGCGAATCGCCGTCATCGCACGGCGTAGCGCGGCCCTTTTCGCGCGAGCCCGACAGCTAACCCCGTAGGCGCCCGAAAAAGGGGGTTCCAGCCGTCGTGCCGCCGTCCCTACGTCGTCTTTCGCTGTTGGTACTCGCCGTGGTCGCCGCCTGCGGCGTCGTCTCGGCGCCCGTCGCGATGGCCGAGAGCAGCTCTCTCCGCGCGGGTGCCAGTGGATCGGACGTCCGCTCGCTGCAGAAGGCGCTGCGCGCCGCCGGCATCCGCGTCAAGGTCGACGGGCAGTACGGGCCGGGCACGGTGCGCGCGGTCAAGAAGTTCCAGCGCGCTGCCCAGCTTCCCGCCACCGGCGTGGCCAACCGCGCGACCATGAGCGCGCTGCAGAGCGCCCAGTCCGGCGGCGCCAGCGCGCGCTCGACGGGCAAGAAGCGCGTCAGCCTCGGCTCGCGCATTCCACTCAAGAAGGGCATGCGCGGCCATGACGTGCGCGTCCTCCAGGACTTCCTGCGCAAGGTCGGCCAGACCGAGGTGACGATCGACGGCCAGTTCGGCCGCGGCACCCTGCGCGCCGTCAAGGTCTTCGAGCAGCAGGTCACGCGCGCCGTCGACGGCGTGATGGACGCCGGCGACGTCGACGCGCTGCGCTCCGCCGTCGCCACCGGCGTCCAGGCCGAGCCCGTCGCCGCGCCGACCGAGAAGGCGACGATCAGCCCCGACGGCCTCGCCATCGCCCCGGCCAGCGCCCCCGATCCCGTCAAGACGATCATCGCCGCCGGCAACCAGATCGCGTCGAAGCCGTACAAGTACGGCGGCGGGCACGCCAAGTTCGACGACAGCGGCTACGACTGCTCGGGCTCGGTCTCCTACGCCCTGCACGGCGCGGGCCTGCTCGAGACGGCGCTGCCCTCCGGCGACTTCACCGACTGGGGCGACGCCGGCCCCGGCCAGTGGGTCACGATCTACGCCAACAGCGGCCACATGTTCATGGTCGTCGCCGGCATCCGCTTCGACACGAGCGGCCGCACGCGGAACAACACCCGCTGGCAGACCGACATGCGGTCGACCTCGAGCTACACCGTCCGACACCCGCCCGGGCTCTGAGACCGTGCGGCGGGCGCCGACAGGCGCCGGCCGTCACGGCTCGTGAGGGGACGGTGGCCGTGTGCCCCCCCGCGGTCACCGTCCTCTCACGACCGATCTGAGACGCGCGCCCGCCCGGCGGGAACCCGGGCGGCGCGAGCGGTGTAGACAGGTCGGTGGTGAGCCGACCACCTCACAGCGAGGCTGCGCTCCTCGAGCGGGCGCGCCGCGGCGATGCCGCCGCCTATGGGGTGCTCGTGCGCGCACATGCCGACATCGCGTTCCGGACCGCCTGCCTGATCACGGGCTCGGCCGCCGACGCCGAGGAGGCGGCGCAGGACGGCTTCGTCAAGGCCTGGCACGCGCTCGGGCGCTTTCGCGCCGGCGCGCCGTTCCGGCCGTGGCTGCTGACGATCGTGGCCAACGAGGCGCGCAACCGCCGCCGGGCGGCAGGGCGCCGCGAGGGGCTCGCGCTGCGCGCGGCCGCGGAGCGCGGTCTCGGGGACGCGGCTCCGTCCCCCGAGGCCGCGCTGCTCGCCGGCGGCGAGCGGCGCGAGCTGCTCGACGCGCTGGCGGGCCTGGACGAGCGCGACCGGGCCGTCATCGCCTGCCGCTTCCTGCTCGACCTCAGCGAGGAGGAGACGGCGGCGGCGCTCGGGTGCCGGCGCGGCACGGTCAAGTCGCGGCTGTCGCGGGCGCTCGAGCGCCTGCGCGCGCGGCTGCCCGAGGCGATGGGCGAAGAGGTGGTGCGCTCGTGACCGAGCTCGACGCCCGCCTGCACCGGCTGCGCGACGATGTCGACTGGCCGCCGACGCCAGATCTGTCCGCGGCCGTGAGCGCCCGCATCGCGGCCGAGCCGCGCCGCCCGCCGCGCCGGTGGTCGCTCGCCGGTCGCTCGCCCGCGCGCATCGCGCCGGCGCTCGCCGCGCTGATCGCCGCCCTCGTCGCCGTCGCCGTGCTGCTCGCCGCGGCGCCCGGCGTGCGCGCGCGCCTGGCCGACTGGCTGGGCATCGGCGCGGTGCGCATCGAGCGCGTCGACCGGCCCCCGGCGCCGCGCGCGGGCGCCGGCCTGTCGCTCGGCCGGCCGGCGACGCTGGCCGCCGCCCGCCGTGATTCGCCTGTCCCCGTGCCCGTGGTCGGCGCGCTCGGCGCGCCCGACGCGGTCTTCACGGACGCCTCGGTCACGGGCGCCATGACGACGCTCGTCTATCGCCCGCGCGCCGGCCTGCCGCGCTCGACCGGCGGTGTCGGCGCGCTGCTCACCGTCCTGCCCGGCGACGAGCTCGCGGTGGTCCAGAAGCTCGTGGGTCCCGACGTGCCGCTGCGGCGCGTGCGCGTCAACGGCGCCACCGGCGTGTTCATCGCCGGCCGTCACGTGCTCATCCCGCCCCAGCGGCTGGCCGGCAACACGCTCGTCTGGACGACCGGCGAGGCGACCTACCGGCTCGAGAGCGAGCTCGGGCTCGAGGACGCCCTGCGGTCTGGCGCGCAGCGTCGGTTAGTCGTCGGCGGGCCGGCGGCGCTCGCGCTTGCGCTGTGACTGGCGGCGCTTGGCCTCGGTGCGGCGCGCGCGGCTGGCCTTCGTCGGGCGCGTCGGGCGCCGCGTGCGGGGGACGGCGAGCGCGCGGGCGAGGCGGTCGCGCAGGCGCTCGAGCGCGAGCTCGCGGTTGCGGGCCTGGCTGCGCGCGTCCTGGGCGACGCCGCGGACCACGGGCCCGCAGCGCGCCAGCACCCGCTGGCGCTGGGCGTCGTCGAGCGCCGTCGTCGACGCCACGTCGAGGATCGCCTCGACGCGCGACTCGGTGACGTTCGCGTGCTGCCCTCCCGGGCCGGACGAGCGGCTCGTGCGCACCACGATGTCGCGCAGCGGGACGGCGACATCTCGGGTGATGACCATCGGGTCCTCCATCGGCGGCCCATTGTGCCGACCGGTGGACCTCGGGCTAGGTCATCGCGGCCGGCTCAGCCGCAGTTCGGATCGAGGCTCGGGACGCGGCGGGCGCAGATCATCGATGAACGTGTCGTGCACGACGGGCTCGAAGCGGCGGGTGATCTCGGTGACGGTCGGCGTGCGCATGACTGTTCTCCAGTGATAGGACCGCGGTGGGCGATTACCAGATACGACCGCCGATCCCGCGTGAACTCATCGGTCGATGTCGGCGTCGCGGCGTTACGATCGAGGCGTGCCCGATCGCCTCCACTTCACCGAATCCGACGACGCCAATGCCCTGATCGCGAGCGATCCCTTCGCGCTCCTGATCGGCTTCGCGCTCGACCAGCAGGTCTCCGTCCAGAAGGCCTTCTCCGGCCCGTACGTGCTGCGCGAGCGCCTCGGCGCGCTCGACCCGGAGACCGTCGCCGCCGCCGACCTCGAGCCCGTGTTCCGTGAGCGGCCCGCCATCCACCGCTTCCCGGGCGCGATGGCCACGCGCGTCCACGACCTCGCCGTCCACGTCCGCGACCGCTACGACGGCGACGCCGCGCGGATCTGGACCGACGCCGCCGACGGCGCCGAGCTGCGCGACAACCTCGCCGCCCTGCCCGGCTTCGGCGAGATGAAGATCAAGGCGCTCGGCGCCGTGCTGGCCAAGCGCTTCGGCGTGGACACGGCCGCCGACCTCGTGCCCTGGCACCCGACGCTCGGCGACGTCGACTCGGCCGAGGCCCTCGCGGGCTACCAGGCGGCCAAGCGCGTGCACAAGGCCGAGTGGTCGAAGGCCCAGGCCGCGAACAGCTGAGCCGTCGGCCACCGCGATCACGAGGAGCGCTCCGTGCAGATCACCGCCTCGGCCATCTCGCTCAACGTCGACGACCCGGCCGCGTCGGCCGCGTTCGTCACGCGCCATCTCGGCTTCGAGGAAGAGATGTCGGCCGACGGCTTCGTGTCGCTGTCGCGTCCGGACGCCGGCTTCAACCTGATCTACCTGCGCACGGGGCTCGAGACCTTCAAGCCCGCTGCCCTGGCGGGCCGGCGCGCCGACGGCCTGCTCGTGGTGCTCGTCGTCGACGATGTCGACGCGGAGTACGAGCGCCTCATCGGCGAGGGCGTTGAGATCACGACGCCGATCGAGACCGAGCCGTGGGGCGAGCGCTACTTCCAGGTCACCGACCCGTCCGGCGTGGTCCTCCAGCTCGTCGGCTGGGTCGCCGCGGACCCGGCGACGGCGCCCTGACCGGCTCGGCCAGGACGCCGCTGGGGGCACCGTGGGTGCTCAGCGCTCGGCGAAGGCGGGCTCGGCGCCGGCCGGCGCGTGCTCGCCGGCCGCCGCCGCGGCGCGCTCGCCACGCAGCATCGAGACGGCGATGACGATGCCCGCGAGGACGAGCCCGGCGCCGACGACGAAGGCGAGCTGGTAGCCGCCGACGAGCGCGGCCTGGGCCGACTCGCCGCCCGCGCGCAACGCCTCGGTGCGGCCGGCGGCCAGCGTCGCGAGCACGGCGAGGCCCAGCGCGCCGCCGACCTGCGCGGTCGTGTTGACCAGCCCCGACGCGAGCCCGGCGTCCTCGGGCGTCGCGCCCGACATGGCCAGCGTCATCAGCGACGGGAAGGCGAGGCCGGCGCCGATCCCGACGAGGACGACGGGCGGCAGCACGTCGGCCGCGTAGGCGCCCTCGACGGGGACCCGGGCGAAGAGCACGAGGCCGGCCAGGATCAGCCCGAGAGCGGGGACGAGGGTCCCCTTGGCGCCGTAGCGGGCGTTGAGCCGCGCCGACACACCGGCCGAGAAGACGCCCATGACCACCGTCGCGGGCAGGAAGGCCAGGCCGATCTCCAGCGCGTCCATCCCGAGCACGCGCTCGAGGTACAGCGTGCCCATGAAGAACATCGCGAACATGCCGGCGACGACGACGATCTGGACGAGGTTCGCGCCCGAGACGTTGCGTGAGCGGAACACGCGCAGCGGCATGAGCGGGTTGGCGGTCCGCGCCTGGCGGGCGACGAACGCGCCGAGCAGGACGAGCGCCACGGCGCCGAGGCCGAGCGTGTGCGCCGAGGCCCAGCCGTACTCGGCGGCCTTGACGATCGTGTAGACGCCGAGCATGAGCGCGCCGGTGACGAGCACGGCGCCCTGGACATCGGCTCCGTTGCCGATCCCGATGCCCTCGTCGCGGTCGATCAGGCGCGCGGCGGCGATCGCGGTGGCGACGGCGATCGGCAGGTTGATGATGAAGATCCAGTGCCAGCCCATCGCCTCGGTGAGGACGCCGCCGGCGAGCAGGCCGATCGACCCGCCGGCCGAGGCGACGAATCCGTAGATGCCGATCGCCTTCGCCAGCTCCCGCGGGTCCGGGAACATCGTGACGATCATGCCGAGGATGACGGCCGAGGTCATCGCGCCGCCGACGCCCTGGACGAAGCGCGCGCCGATCAGCATGGCCTGGCTCTGGGCCAGGCCGCACAGCAGCGAGGCGACCGTGAACAGCGCGAGGCCGATCAGGAAGATCCGGCGGCGGCCGACCAGATCGCCGAGGCGGCCGGCGAGCAGCAGCAGCCCGCCGAAGCTGATCAGGTAGGCGTTCACGACCCACGCCAGCGAGGACTGGTCGAAGCCGAGATCGGTCTGGATCGAAGGAAGCGCGACGTTCACGACGGTGACGTCGAGCACGATCATCAGCATCCCGACGCACAGCACGAACAGCGCGGGCCAGCGGCGGCTGTCGGGGGTCGCGGCGGTCTCCTGCGTCGGGGGCTGCATCGCTCGATCACCTCGGGGGTCGGTCTCGGAAGCCATTTCCCGTACGACCGGCGGCTGGCCGGAAACTCATCGGTCGCCCGGCGATGACTCGCGGACCGCCGCGTCGTCACACGGCCACCACGACGGACCGTGATCGCATCACCCTCCTGGGCCGGACCCTGCCCGCGACGCTCGATGTCCGCGCCGGTCGCGTCGCGCGCGCTAGCTGCCGCCGGGCCTCACGCCGGCGAGCAGGGCCATCTCGCGCCACTTCCAGTGGCAGTCGACGTCCTCGAAACCCAGGTCGCGCAGCCACCCGAGCTGGGTCTCGACGTCGAGCAGGCGGTCGGACGGATCGGCCTCGTCGGGCGTCTCGCCGATCGCCGCGATGAACGCCAGGTTGAGGCGCTGCGTCGGCGAAGCGACGTGCTCGAAGTTGGCGAACAGGCCGCCCGGCTGCAGCACGCCGAGGATCTCCGCGTACAGCGAGCGCTTGCGCTCGTGCTCGAGGTGGTGGATGGCGAACGAGGAGACGACCGCGTCGAAGCGCCCGAGCGCCGGCAGCGGCTCGTCGAGGTCGTGCTCGACGATCTCGATGCGCTGGTCGCCCGCGAAGCGCTCGCGCGCGGCCCGGAGCATCGGCTCGGCGATGTCGAGCCCCACGCCGCGCACGTCCGCGCGGTCGCCCAGGACGAGCGCCAGCAGTCGCCCGTCGCCCGTGCCCAGGTCGAGGACGCGGCGCGCGTCGCCCGGGACGTGCTCGAGCAGCGCGTGCTCGCCCTCGTCGCGGCGCGGGTAGCCGTCGGCGCGCGAGAGGTAGCGCTGTGCGTGCTCCTCGGTGCCCCACTCCTCGGCCGGCATGCTCAGCTGCAGTCGCGGAACGAGAAGTCCCCGGGCGCGCGCCACCACTCGCCGCGCGCCAGCCCGACGATCATCGGCGTGTCCGAGCAGCCTCGCGCGACGTGGCCACGGTTGCCCGCGAAGTGCCCGAACTCGTGCAGAAGGACGGTCTCGAGGTCGATCTGCGCGCGGTCGGGGTGCGCCGGACCGGGCTGCCAGGGGAGATCGGCGCGCAGCACGAGGTCGCGCTCGCGGCCGCTGCCCCCGTGCAGGCGCGGGCCGGTGATCGTCACGGCGAGCGCACCGAAGGGGACGAGCTGCGTGGAGAACCCGACCTCGGAGCGCCCGTTCCCGAACCGCAGCCGGCCGGGACGCCGGCCCACCGAGCGCAGGCGCCAGCGCCGGCCGCTGTTGCGCACGAGCGACACGTAGCGCGAGCGCGAGACGCCAACGGGCACGCCGCCGGTGCGGATCACGAAGGTGACGTGGTTGCTGGAGCCGATGCGCGACGGGATCCGGGCCCGTGAGAGGCGCGGCAGCGGCGCGGGGAGGATCACGATCGTCCGCGCGGCGGCCGCGGCGCACGTGCCGTCGGTGGCGATCCGGTGCACCTGCCAGACGTAGGTGCCGGGCTCGTCGAACCACGGCCCGGCGGCGAAGGTGAACAGCCCGGGCTCGCCCGAGACGGGCGTGGCGGCGACGTTCGCGACGTCGCCGTTGATGCGGGAGCACGAGTCGATCGCGCCCTGCGTGCGCGAGATGCGCAGCGCGAGCCCGGTTTCGCCCGCGACGCCGCGCGCGTTGAGGACGACCCGCGTGCCGGCGTTGACCTGAGCGCCTTCGGCCGGGCCCTCGGCGACGGGCTGGTCGGCCGCGGAGGCGGCGGCGGGCGCCGCGAGCGCCGCGGCCAGGAGGATGGGGAGGGCCGCACGACGCGGGCGGGTGAGGGGCATGGGCGGCGAAGGGTAACCGCGCGCCGCGCCCGATCGCGCGCTCGTGCCCGTCAGCCGGCCGAGCTGGCGCCGACGACCTCGGCGAAGCGCGCGGCGTCGATGTTGCCGCCCGACAGGATCACGCCCGCCCGGCCGCCCTCGAGCGCCACGCGACCGGTCAGGAGCGCCGTCAGCGCGGTCGCGCCGCTGGGCTCGACGACGATCTTCAGGCGCTCGAAGAGCATCTGCACCGTGGCCGCGATGTCGGCGTCGGGCACCGTGACGACGTCCTCGACGAGCTCGCGCACGATCGGGAAGGTCAGCGCGCCGGGCGTCGGCAGCTGCTGGCCGTCGGCGATCGTGCGCCCGACGGTCACGCGCTCGCGGCGCCCGGCGCGCAGCGAGCGGCGCGTGTCGTCGCTGGCCTCGGGCTCGACGCCGATGATCCGCGCGCCCGGCTGGACGGCGCGCAGCGCGGTCGACACGCCGGCGATCAGACCGCCGCCGCCGACGGGCACGATCACGACGTCGAGCTCGCCGGCGTCCTCGGCCAGCTCGAGGCCGGCCGTGCCCTGGCCGGCCATGACCAGCGGCTCGTCGTAGGGGTGCACGAGGTCCAGCCCGCGCTCGGCCGCGAGGGCGTGGGCGAACGCCTCGCGGTCGTCGGAGTAGCGGTCGTAGCCGATGACCTCGGCGCCGTAGCCCTCGGTCGCCGCGCGCTTGGAGGCGGGCGCGTCGTGGGGCATGAGGATCGTCGCGCGCGTCCCTCGCAGCCGCGCCGCGAGGGCGAGCGCCTGCGCGTGGTTTCCCGACGAGGCGGCCACGACGCCGCGCTCGGGCTCGAGCACGGACACCGCGTTCCACGCGCCGCGGAACTTGAACGCGCCCGCGCGCTGGAGGTTCTCGGCCTTGAGCAGCACCTCGCCGCCGCAGCGCTCGTCGAGCGTCCGCGAGCGCAGAACCGGCGTGCGGTGCGCGACGCCGCGCACGCGCTCGGCGGCGGCGCGGACGTCGTCGATCGAGATGGCCAGGTCCCCGGCCGCGCTCACGGCTCCACCGCGCCGCGCGGGTGGGGCAGGAGCGGCACGGCGCGATCCCAGTCGGCGATCCGGCAGCCGTCGCCGCGCGAGAAGCCGCGGGCGACTTCCCGGCGGCCGATGCGGCCGCGGACCCGCGCGCGCTCGGGGCCGCCGAAGATCTGCGTGCACACGCGCCCGGGGTCAGGCGACGCGGTGAGCAGGCTCGCCCGGCGCCGGGCCAGGCGGCAGGCGCTCGCCGTACCGAGGTCGCGCAGCCAGCCCCGGGCGCTCGCGCGCGATCCCGAGCAGCGAAGCGTGGCGACGTGCCGGCGCGCGCCGGTGTCGCGCGTGAAGGTGATCGTGAGACGCACCGAGGGCTCGTCGCCGGCGCGCGCTGAGGGCGCGGCGGCGAGCAACGAGAGCGCCGCGGCGAGCGTCGCGACGGCCAGGCCTGTGGCGGTCATCGCGGCCCATCCTGACATGCCGGGCGCGACCTCGATCAAGTGGTGATCCCGCGCGGCTGCGACGCGCCGCGCACCGGTGCCCGGAGCACGAGAAGGCCCGCGCTTGGCGGGCCTTTTCCATCTCTGCGACTAGGTCAGCAGGATGATCAGGATGATGACCAGCAGCAGGGTTCCGATGCCGATGTACACGCGAGTTCCTCTCTCCGGTTACGTAGGGACGGATACCCCACGGCCGCTCGCGTCATTCGGCGTCAGTGGTCCGCCACGTGACCGTTCTCGGGCTCGATCGGGCGTCCCTCGTGCTCCCACAGGACGATCCCGCCGGCCATCGAGTAGGCCTCGTAGCCGGCCTGGCGGAACGCCTGGGCGGCCATCAGCGAGCGTGACCCGGTCCGGCACGTGAAGATGACCGGGCGGCCCTGCTCGATGTCGCCCGAGCTCTGAGGCAGCTCCTGCAGCCCGATGTGGCGCGTGCCGGCGATGCGGCCGGCGTCCCACTCGTACGGCTCGCGGACGTCGATCACCTCGGCGCCGCCGTCGGCGAGCGCCTTCGCGGTCTGCTCCGGTGAGACCTCGAGGCCGTCGCTCAGGTTGCTCATCCAGCCGAGGGTACCGGCCGGCGGCCGCGGCTCAGCCGCGCGCCGCCGTCGGAGCGGGGAGGTCGCGCGCGACCGCCTCCAGCGCCTCGCCGATCACCGCGGCGGCGTGGTCGACCTCCTCGCGCGTGACGATCAGCGGCGGCGAGATCGCCACCCCGTCGCCGAGCGGGCGGACGAGCACGCCGCGCGCCCGGGCCTGCGCGAAGGTCCGCTGCGGGAGGTCCGGGTGGGCGGCGAGCGCCTCGCTCTCGAAGGCGATCGCGCCCAGAGCCCCGATCCCGGCGCGGACCTCGCCGACGAGCTCGTGGCCGCCGAGCGCGCGGAGCGCGCCGGCGATCTCGTCCTCGAGCTCGAGGCCACGCTGGAGCAGGCCCTCGCGCGCGATGATCTCCATGTTCGCGATCGCCGCCGCGCAGCACGTGGGGTGAGCGCTGTACGTCGGCCCATGGCGGAACACCGTGCCCGGCTCGTCCCAGAACGGCGCGGCGATCCGACCGCTGATGACGACGCCGCCGAGCGGCAGGTAGCCGCTCGTGATGCCCTTGGCGAAGGTGATGAGGTCGGGACGCACCCCGAAGCGGTCCGCGGCGAACCAGGTGCCCAGGCGGCCGAAGGCGTTGATCACCGCGTCGACGACGAACACGATGCCCGTGCGCTCGCACAGCGCGGCGACGCCCTCGATGTAGCCGGGCTGCGGCTGGTGGACACCGCCCGCGCCGATCACCGGCTCGACGAAGATCGCCGCGACGCGGTCGGCGCCGACGCGCTCGACCTCGGCCTCGAGCGCCGCGAGCGAGTCGTGCGGGACCTGCGAGGACTCGGGGTCCAGCGGCCCGACGTCGACGCGGTTGGCGGGGATCCCGCCGATGCTCGTGCCGATCCCGTGGGTGCCGTGGTACCCCTGCGAACGGCTGATGAGGTGGACGCGCTCGGGAGCGCCGGTGGCGGCGAAGTAGCGCCGCGCGAGCTTGGCCGCGGTGTCGATCGCGTCGCCGCCGCCGGAGCCGAAGAAGATCCGGGCGTCGTCGACGGGGGCGAGCTCGCTCAGGCGCTCGGCGAGCCGCAGCGCGGGGGCGTTGGCGAACGGCCCGAAGGCCTGGTAGGTGGCCAGCGTGCGCATCTGCGCGGCCACCGCGTCGACGATCTCGCCGCGGCCGTGGCCGACGTTGACGCACCACAGGCTCGCGGTGCCGTCGAGATACCGGCGGCCCTCGGCGTCCCACACGTAGGCGCCCTCGCCGCGTGCGATGACGAGCTCGGCGCCGCGGACGGCGTGCATGTCGGCGAACGGGTGCCAGAGGCGGGAGTCGGCGGGCATGTCCCGAACCGTAAGCCCTTGCGCCGCGACATGTCGTCGCACGCGATGCCGGGCGATTTGGACCGTCCGGAGGATTCAGCGACGGTCGCGGTCGTGACGCGTGAAGCGCTCGTTCTGGCGCTCGGCGTCGCGCTCCGCGGCGTCGCGGCGCACGTCGGGCTCGTCCGCGTCCTCGGGCTCGTCCTCGTCGTCGGCGCGGACGTCGGCGGGCGGCGGGACGCCGAAGCGGCGGGCCCATGCCTCGACGCGATCGCCGAGTCCCATCAACGCTCCGGATTCCGTGGCCGGCCGTCCTGCATGGACAGCCACAACGCAGCCGGCGATCGGGACTTGCGGTCAGCCCCAGAAGAGGTTGAACAGGCCGAACTGGCGCTCGGGATGCCAGTCGACCGGCGGCCCGAGGCGCATGCGCTCGCCCGCGTCCGACCCCTGCAGCGACCAGCGGCGCAGGGCGTCGGTGGCCGCCTCGTTGGCGGTCGGGACGACGACGATCGAGGCGCCGGGGCCGCCCGCCGCGGCGGCGAGCAGGGCGACGCCGGCCTCCGGGTCGTCGGCGCAGATGGCCACGCCGGTGCCCCATGGCGAGACGAGCGCCCACCCCGCCGGGCGCTCGTCGCGCTCGGCCAGCACGCCGGACAGTGGTGCGAGCGCGTCGAGCACCGCGTCGCGCCGCTCGCCCGTCGCGCGGACGTCGACGTCGCGCAGCGCGGGCCGGTCGCGCTCGCGCACCGGGCGCAGCTGCACGGTCGCGCGCGCGGTCCCGGCCGAGCCGCGCCACGCCGTGGCGCCACCCTCGGGCTCGAAGCCCATGCGCTCGTACAGCGGACGGCCCATATCGGTGGCGAAGAGCAGGATCGTCCGCGCGCCGCGATCGAGCAGCCGCGCGCACGCCGCCTCGGTGAGCGCCTGGCCGACGCCGCGCCGGCGCGCCTCGGGGAGCACGCCGAGCGCGCCGATCCAGCCGGTCGCCCCGAAGCTCGCGCAGCACACGGCGCCGACGGGGTCGCCGTCACGCTCGGCCACGAGCACGTCGCCCTGCGGGCTGCGGCGCGGGAAGTCGATGAGGGCGCCGACCGTGGGGCCGAAGCCCGCGTCGGCGAGCAGGTCGGCGATCCCGGAGACCTCGTCGTCACGCGCGGCCCGGACCGCGGTCACGCCCGGCGAGCGGCGCCAGGGCCGGGTCGGCAGGATCCGGCTCAGGCGTAGGGGTCCCGCCGGTCGGCGGGAGGACGGTCCGCGTTGGTGGTGCCGCGGCTCCACATGGTCATCATGAACAACGAGATCAGCATGCCGACGATCCCGACGATGATCAGGATCAGTCCGACCGTCTGGAGATCGATCCCCTCGATCGAATCCGACACCGCGTAGCGCAGGATCGCGCCCACGGCGATCAGGAAGAGGGACGTTCCGATGGCCATGTGACGAAGGCTACACGGACGGGGGGTTCGCGCACGACGGCGCAACTACCATGGATCCATGGCGACGAGCACCGCGGACGTCTACGACCTGCCTCCGGAGCACCGCGACTTCCGCGACGCGATCCGCCAGATCGTCGACGAGCGCGTGCGCCCGCGGGCGGCCGAGATCGACCGCACGGGCGAGTACCCGTGGGACGTCCGCGAGCTGTTCGCCGAGCACGACATCCTCGCCCTGCCCTTCGCCGTCGAGCACGGCGGCACCGGCACGGGGACGCTGATGCTCCAGGTCGCCGTCGAGCAGATCGCCCACGCGTGCGCGTCGAGCGCGCTGATCCTGATGGTTCAGGAGCTCGGGACGCTGCCGATCCAGCTCTTCGGCACCGACGAGCAGCGCGACCGCTGGCTGCCGCGATGCGCGAGCGGCGAGTGGTCGCCGGCCTTCGCGCTGTCCGAGCCCGACGCGGGCTCCGACCCGGCGGCGATGCGCACGACCGCCGTCCGCGACGGCGACGAGTGGATCATCAACGGCGCCAAGAACTGGATCACGAACTCGACGATCGCCGACTTCTACATCGTCTTCGCGAGCACGGATCCCGAGACGCGGCGGCTGACGGCGTTCGTGGTCGAGCGCGACCGTCCCGGCTTCTCGATCGGCCGCCTCGAGCACAAGCTCGGCATCAAGGGCTCGCCGACGGGGTCGCCCGTCTTCGAGGACGTCCGCGTCCCCGACGCCAACCGGATCGGCGAGGCCGGCCGCGGGCTGGCGGTCGCGCTGGCCACGCTCGAGCGCACGCGCCTGGGAGCCGCCGCGCAGGCCGTCGGCATCGCCCAGGGCGCCACCGACTTCGCCAACGCCTACGCCAGGGAGCGGGTCGCGTTCGGCTCCCCGATCCACGAGCACCAGGCCATCGCGTTCAAGCTCGCCGACATGGAGACGCGCACCGCCGCAGCGCGCGAGCTGCTCTACAAGGCGTCCGCGCTCGCCGACCGCGGCGCGCCCGACCTGGGCAAGTGGACGTCGATGGCCAAGCTGTTCGCCTCCGACACGGCGATGGCGGTGACCGTCGAGGCCGTCCAGGTGCTCGGTGGGTACGGCTACGTCGACGAGTACCCGGTCGAGCGGATGATGCGAGACGCCAAGATCACGCAGATCTACGAGGGCACGAACGAGATCCAGCGGCTCGTGATCTCGCGCGCGATGAGGGCGGCCTGAGCGTGCCGCCGCTGCGCCGCATCGGGGTCGCCGCCGCCGTCGCGCTGTCCGCGGGGCTGACGGCGATCGTCCTGCTCGACGGCTTCAGCCCGAATGGGCCGACGCGCTGGCTGGAGACGCTGGCGGTCATCGGCTTCGTCGCCGGCGTCGTCTTCGGCGGCGCGATCATGATCGGCCTGCGGCTCGCCGACTACCGCGAGCCCGCGTCCGAGGAGGAGTTCGAGCGCGTCGTCCAGCGCGCCGAGCGCCTGGCCCGCGACGGCGGCGCGGCCGAGCCCGACGAGGTCGAGTTCATGGACCTCGACCCCTACGACGACGAGGACTTCGAGGAGCTCGTGCGCGACGCGCTCGACGGGCTGCCCGACCTGCTGCGCGCGCTCGTCGAGAACCACAACGTCGCCGTCGTGATCTCCGACGGCGGGCGCCGGCAGCGCGCCTACGGCCTCTACCACGGCGACGGCGCGACGCGCGACGACGTGCCCGACCGGATCGTCATCTACCGCGACACGCTGCGCCGCGACTTCGGCCACGATGCCGAGCTGCTGCGCGACCAGGTCACGAAGACCGTGCGCCACGAGCTCGCCCATCACGTCGGCTTCGACGAGCTCGGCGTCCGCGACCTCGGGCTCTAGGAGCGCGGCCGCCGTGATGGTCGTGATGACACCGCAGGCGACGCCGGCCGACATCGCGGCGGTCCGCGCCCGCCTGGAGACGACCGGCGTGCACGTCGTCGTCATGCCGGGCGAGCTGACGACGGCGATCGGCGCGATCGGCGACCCCGAGGGCGTCGCCGAGCTCGGCCTGGAGGGCATGGCGGGCGTCGACCGCGTCGTGCCGATCTCGCGCCCGTACAAGCTGGCGTCCTCCGAGCTCTCCCACCACGCGCCGACGGTGCTCGACATCGGCGGGCGCACGGTGGGCGGGGGAGAGACGTTCTGCCTCGTCGCCGGGCCGTGCACGGTCGAGTCGCGCGAGCAGACCCTCGACGTCGCCGAGGCGGTCCGCGCCGGGCGGCGCGTCGATGCTGCGCGGCGGCGCGTTCAAGCCGCGCACGTCGCCGTTCGCCTTCAAGGGCCTGGGGGAGGCGGCGCTCGAGATCCTCTCCGAGGCGCGCGCGGCGACCGGGCTGCCGGTCGTCACCGAGCTGCTCGACAGCCGCCACGCCGACGCCGTGCACGCGCACGCCGACGTGGTCCAGATCGGCGCGCGCAACATGCAGAACTACGCGCTGCTGGAGGTCGCCGGCAAGCTCGGCAAGCCGGTGCTGCTCAAGCGCGGGCTGTCGTCGTCGCTCGACGAGCTGCTGCAGGCCGCCGACTACATCCTCAAGGAGGGCAACGAGGCGGTCATCCTGTGCGAGCGCGGGATCCGCACCTTCGAGACGGCGACGCGCTTCACGCTCGACCTCGGCGCCGTCCCGTGGCTCAAGCTGCACACGCACCTGCCGGTCATCGTCGACCCGAGCCACGCCGCCGGCGACCGGCGGCTCGTCGAGCCGCTGTCGCGCGCGGCCGCCGCGGTCGGGGCCGACGGGATCATCGTCGAGGTCCACCACGACCCCGACCTCGCGCTGTGCGACGGCCCGCAGGCGCTCGTCGCCCACGGCTTCGCCGACTACGCGCGCGACGTCGCCGCGCACGCGTCGCTGCTCGGCAAGCGCCTGGCCTGAGCGCGCCGGGCTAGCCGGTCGTCGCCGTCCAGGTCGCCGTCGGCATCCGGCAGCGCTCGCCACCACCCGCGATGCGGATCCGCAGCTTGCCGCTCGCGCCGCCCGGCGCGAGCCGCCCGCCGAAGCGCCCGATCACGTCGCGGCGCTCGCCCGCGTCGTAGCGGAACGGCTGGGAGAACGTCCCGCCGGCGCCGAGCCGGAAGGGCAGCAGGTAGTCGTCGTGGGGCTCGAAGTAGTACTCGACGCGGCGGCACGTCGCGACCCACGCGTACTGGCTGCCCGTGATCCGCCGCGCGCCGGCGGCGACGCGCAGCACGACCGGGCCTCCCTGCGACGTGCTGCCCGCGTACAGGCGGCCGGGGTTGCGGCGCACCGACCACGGGAAGCTGCGCGAGCACGTGCGCACGACGCGGCCGGTGGCGTTCTCGACGATCCGCGAGGTCAGCGCCAGCGTCCCCTCGCCGCGCCCGGCGCCCAGCGAGCCGGTCAGGCGGGCGGTGGCGACGTCGCTGCGCCCCGCTCCGCGCGGCCGGGAGCGCACGAGCGTCGCGTCGACGCGTCCGCCGGAGATCGCGCCGCCGGTGAGGTACAGGACGCTGTCGGCGGGCGGCGTGGCCGGCAGCGCCGGGACGCTCGTGCTCGTGGCCAGGTCGACGCGGCGGTACGCGCCACAGACGAGCTCGGAGGCGATCGACACGCGGACGAGGGCGGCGCCGTCGTCGGAGGCGGCCATCGAGACCTCGAGCTGGTCGGAGGCCTTGTCGCCGCCGTAGATGCGTTCCGCGGCGGCGGTCGGGACGGGGCCGGCGAGGGCGGCGACGGCGGTCAGGATGCAGGCCGGCGGGCCGAGCCTGCTGCGGCGGTGCGGGCGGGTCGGCGACATGCGCCGACCCTATCCCGGGCGCCGGAGGTCGCGCTCAGGCCCAGCGCCGGTGCGTCGGCTTCGAGGTCGCCGGGCAGGCGATGAGGCTGGCGCGGACGAGATCACGCTGACGACGGTGACGGGCGATCTGGTCAGTGGCGGTGGGGGGCTGGGGGGACATTCTGTTTCTCCTCGACTGGACACTGGCAGTCTCCCCCGAACGTGCCGCTCGTCACATGAGGCTGACCGGTGTCTCGCCGGTGGGGTATCGAACCGGGTAGGTGCGGCTCACCGCACCCGCCGGATCCCCCGTTCGCCCTACTCGCGCTCGGGCCGCTCGTCCCCCGGCCAGCTGCCGGTGAGCTTGTTGAAGCCCTTCCGCGCCCCGTGGTCCGTGATGCCGCGGACGAGGCGGAAGACCGCGCCCTCGAGCAGCAGCGCGGCGCCGAGCTTCAGCCAGCCCTGCGGATCGCGGTGCTTGGGCTTGGGCGGCTCGTCCTTGTCGATCAAGCCCCAGATCTGCTCGAAGATCTTGCGTCCGGCGATCCCGGCGAGCAGTCCGGCGGCGATGCCGAACGGCGTGAAGATGACCTTCATCGCTCAGTCTCCGTTCTTCATCTTGCGCGTGTCGCGCGGCTCGAGGTAGGGCTCACGGTCCGCGGGCTGGCCCGCGGCGATCTGGCGGCCGCGCTCGAGCTCCGCGTTGAACTCCGCGCCGAGCAGGATCACCACGTTGGTGATCCACAGCCAGACGAGGAAGACGATCACGCCGCCGAGGCTGCCGTAGGTCTTGTTGTAGGACGCGAAGTTCGAGACGTAGAAGGCGAACAGCGCCGACGCGATGATCCACAGGACGACGGCCAGCAGCCCGCCCGGGCTGACCCACTGGAACTTCGGGTGCTTGACGTTCGGCGCCGCGTAGTACAGCAGCGCGAACATGAAGCTCACGACGAGCACGAGCACCGGCCACTTGGCGATGTCCCAGATCTGGACGGCGGTGTCGCCGAGGCCGACGACGTTGCCGACGGTCTTGGCCAGCGGGCCGGTGAGGACGACGGCCAGCGCGCTGATGGTGACCAGCACCAGGGTGAGGACGGTGACGGCGACTCGCAGCGGGATCGTCTTCCAGACCGGCCGGCCCTCCTCGACGTCCCAGATCGCGTTGGCCGCCCGCATGAACGCGCCGATGTAGCCGGAGGCCGACCAGATCGCGCCGGCGAGGCCGATGAAGAACACGAGCCCGGCGGCGCCCTGGCTGCGCTGCAGGTTCTCGACTGCGCCGCGCACGATCTCCGTGGCGGGGCCGGGGGCGAGCTGGCCGACGTTGTCGACGACCGCCTGCGTGGTCGACTGGCCGGCGAGGCCGAGCAGCGACACCAGGACGAGCAGGGCGGGGAAGATCGACAGGATGGCGTAGTACGTCAGCGCCGCGGCCCAGTCGCCGAGGTTGTCGTCGCCGTACTCCTTGATCGTTCGCTTGAGGACGCCGAGCCAGGACCGCTTGGGCAGGTCGGTGGGCTCCTCGGGCGCGGGGCGTGGCTCGTGCGCGTCGCCGGACCCGCGCGCGAAGCGCGCCTCGTCCTGCTCGGCCGACGTGCGGTCGTCGCGGGCCATGGCTAGCGGCGCGAGATCCGGCCGGCGAGGAAGCCGCCCACGAACGCGGCGACGGCAGCGACCGGGATCGGGTTCTCCCGCGCCTTGCCGGTGATCTGCGTCGCCGCCGAGCCGGCGCTGTCGGGCGTCGACTCGCGGGCGCGGCCCATGACCTGCTCGCGCTTGCCGGTGACGTTCTGCTTGACCTCGGCGACGCGCTCCTTCGCGCGCGTCTTGACGTCGGTCTTGTCGGCCAGGGCGCCGACGGTGTCGCCGAGCTCGCGGCGCGTGCGCTCGATGTCGTCGCGCAGCTCCTCGGGGGTCTCCGCGCTCACTTGCGGGCCTCCTGCGCCTTGCTCTTGACCCATCGGACGTCCTCCTTCGTGCTGTCGACGGCCTCCTGGGGCACGGGCGGCGTGGCCTGCTGCACCTTGGCCCTACCGCGCAGGGCGAGCACGCCGGCCACCGCGGCGAGCACGACGCCCACGATGAGGGCGGCCAGCCATGCGGCCACGGCCGAGGAGAGCGCGAGGATCGCGCACGCGATGAACACGCCCAGCGCGTATGCGCCGAACACAGCGGCGCCGCCGAACATGCCGGCGCCCAGTCCTGCCTTCTTGCCCTTGTCGAGGACCTCGAGCTTGGCCAGCTCGATCTCCTGCCGGACCAGCGTCGTCGTCTGGTCGGAGAGCTGCTTGAGGAGCTCGCTCGCCGGACGATCCTTGAGCTGGCCCGTGGCGTTGTCGTCGGCCATGTGCCGCCTCCGGGAGTCGCTTCCTACGTTGCGGCGGCGGTACCCGGGCCTACGCCCCCATGCACGCCGGTGCTCGACTTGGCGCGCCCGCACCCGGTCAGGAGGGGCGGCGCGACGCAGGACGGCGACGCGGCTGCCGGGGCCGCGTCGCCGACGTGCGTGATCCGCGCTAGCGGGTCGAGCCGCCCGGGAGCAGGCGCAGCCGGCGCTCGAGCGCGGTGCGCCCGAGCTTCGACCTGCTCGGTCCGGCCTGGACGCGGAGCACGTGATCGCCGGCCTTGAGGGCCCGCAGCTCGCGTGCCGTGAAGCGCCACGTGACGGTCAGCGTGCCGCCCTTGCGCACGTTGACCACGCGGCTGGCGACGAGCTTCTTCGAGCCGCCCTTGGCGCGCAGCAGCGAGAGCCGCAGCACGCGCGTGTCGGACGGCGCGTCGACGCGGACCTTCAGCCCCGACCGGCGCAGAGCGCCGAGCGTCACCCGGCTCGAGGCCCGCAGGTTGCGCAGGGTGCGCTTGGCGGCGGTGCCCTTGACGCCCTGGCGCGGGGCGTTGGATGCCGGACGGGCGGCGGGCGTGGCGGGCGGGGACGGCGGGTTGTCGCCGCCCTCACCGGGCTCGGCCACCGGGCCGTCGGTGATCAGCGTCCCCTGGCCGAGGCAGTCCAGTCCGGGCAGCGGCTTGATCGGGCAGCTCGCGTCGGAGAGGACGCGGGTCAGGCCCCACATGCCGCCGCGGGTGAACGCCCGGCGGAAGTCGCCGTACCAGAAGTCGCCGACCGTGCGGTCACGGCCGCCGGCGCCGCCGATGACGTTGATGTCGACGGTCTGCCAGGGGCCGAAGCCCTGGGCGGTGATCTCCTGGCTGCCCGGCAGCGACCAGTCCATGTCCCACGAGAGCCCGCCGAGGCTGAACACGTGCGGCTGCTCGCTGCCCGGGGCGGACAGGACGTGGACCTTCATCGGGTCGCCGGCGTACGCCTTGAGGACCGGCGTGCGCGGCGTCCGGGCGAACGCGTCGTCCTTGCCGTCGTCGACGGGCTCTGAGCGGTAGTTGACGAGGGCATGCTTCTCGACCTCGACCTTGTACGGGGTCGTGTCGCTGCCCAGTCGCGGCTCGTCCTCGCCCCACGTCAGCGTGTAGTCGCGGTACGAGCTGCCGCCGGGCACGATCACGTCGACCTGGCTGCCGACGCTCGTGTCGCGCCCGCTCACCGGGTCGCGGTACTTCGCGCCGGCCGGGCCGATGACGACCGCGCCGTAGAGGCCGTCGACGCCCGTGTCCTCACCGCCGAAGTCGGCGATCGGAGCCGAGCCGATCTTCGTGGAGTCCGCGTAGAAGCGGTACATCCGCGTCGCGCCGTCGGCGACGGTCTGCTCCGGGTTGAAGCCGGCGTTGATGCCCGACGAGCCCTTGCCGCGCAGGAGCTGGCCGACGTCGAACGAGACCCGCTCGTCGCCGCCGAGGCGGTTGGTCAGGTTGACCTCGAGGCAGTCGCCCGCCGCCGCGTGGACGACCAGCGGCTCCGGCTTGACGTTGCCCTCCTCGACCGCGACGGCGATCTCCGACGGCACGTAGGCCAGGTCGTCGCCCTTGTCCGAATCCTCGACGTCGACCGCGCTCACGTTGACCGTGCGCTTGGGGGCGCCTGCCGGGCACGGGTTGCCCGCGTCGGCCGGGGCCGGCGGACGCCCGCCGTTCGGCGTCGGGTTCTCCCAGTCGCTGCTCGGCGCGGTGCGGCCGGGCAGCGCCTGGAGGTCGTCGGAGCGGTTGCCGAGCACGCGCATCAGACCCCACGCGCCCTGGCGGAACCGGCGGCCCACACCGTTGTGGTACAGGTAGTCGCCCGGCGTGCCCTGCGGTCCGCCCGCGCCGCCGTCGATCACGATCGTCGACTTCTCGGAGACGCCGGCCAGGATCGTGTCGATCTGCTTGCTCTTGTCGTTGCGGACCTCGGAGCTGAACCGCATCCCGTCGAGCCGGAAGGTGTCCATCAGCGGCCCGATCTGCATCGTCCGGAGGACGACCGGGTCGTTGGGGTAGGCCTTCGGCAGCGGGGTGAACGGATCCCCGTGGCGGTAGGAGCTGAACAGCAGCGACGCGTCGGAGTCGGCCCCCAGGCGGTCGCCCCACGGCTCCGCGCGCAGGTTGATCGTCGAGTCGACGCCGTCGACCGTGTCCTCACCGGGCGGCGGGACTGCGCCCGGCGTGCGGCCCGGGTTGTCGTCGATCTGGAACATCGCGAACTCGCGGAAGCTGCCGTCGACCTTGCCGGGCAGCAGCGGGTTGTCCGTGCGGATGTCCGCCTGGGTGCCCGAGGCGATCTGCTCGCCCGTCTTGGGGTCGTGGTACGTGGAGTTCTTGGGCTCGACGATGAACTGGCCCACGAGGCCGTGGCCCCAGTTGTGGATGCCGTCGACGTGGTCGTGCCAGAACACGTTGTCGAGCAGGACGTCCGGGTACCAGCGCGACTGCACGAACTCGGTGCCCGTCCACTCGTCCTTCGGATGGTCCGCCTTCAGCGGGTCGACCAGCTCGATCGTCGCCGTCGAGCCGTTGCGCTCGATGCTCTTGATCGAGTGGACCTCGATCCCTTCGGTGCCCTGCCCGACGGCGATCGCGACGCCGTTGCGCAGCTTGGCCAGCCGCTCGGCGTCCGCCGGCTCGGGGTTGACGACCTGCAGCGTCGTGTCGCCCTCGGCCGCGTCGGCGGCGAGCTGGACGTCGGCATCCATGTAGGGCTTGACGGCCTGGCCGAACTGCATGCCGGTGCCGACGCCGTCGGAGGCCTGCGGGTCGAACTGGACGTGGTGGATGTGCATCGTCGTCATCGGGTGCGGCTGCTCCGTGTCGGCGCGCTGCTCGGAGGTCAGCGTGACCGCGATGCAGTCGCCGATGTTGCCGCGGATGGCCAGCGGCTCGGGCGACTTCTCACCCGTCCCGCCGAGCGACGGCGGGAGGATCTTCTTCTTGTCCTTGGCCAGCGCGAAGATGCGCCCGCCCTCGTCGACCTTGCCCTTGGCCGTGATCTGGATCGGCATCTGCAGGCTGACGAGGTTGAACTGGCGCACCGGGGCGTTGGCCGGGCACAGCCCGTCCTTGCGGCCGGCCCATGGGCTCGCCTTGCCGGGCGTCGGGGCGTCGTCGACGTTGTCGCCGAGCCACGGCGCGCCCGAGTGCTTGTTCGAGGCGAACGGCGCCCGGGAGCCGACCTGCGTGCGCAGCAGCGGGTAGGCGGGACGGCCGTTGTCCGGGTTGAACAGCAGCGGCGGACGCGTCTTGCCCTCGAAGGTCACCGGCTCGTCGACCGGCAGCAGGCCCGGGTGGCCCGGCAGGCTGCCGTGCTCGTCGCCCTGGGGCAGGTTCGGCCAGTTCGTCTCCGTCGTCTCGGGCGCGCCCAGGTACAGCGGCTTGCCCGCGTCGGCGTTGTCGACCTTCCAGTCCCAGACCGAGCCGTCCTCGTCGTTGTCGGGGACGCCGGCGGCCGGGAGCTGCGGCTTGATCCAGTCGTCGACGTTGTCCTTGGAGATGGTGCTGCCGTCCGGCATGGTCTTGCCGATCAGGCCGGCCGAGGTCACCGCCGTGGGCGGGGCGGCGCGGTCGGGCATGACGGCGAGGTCGGGCTGCTTGGTGTCGTAGACCCGCCAGAAGCTCCACATGCCCGCCACGTAGTGCTCGGCGATGTGGCAGTGGAAGAGGAAGTCGCCCGCCGCCTGCTGGACGCCGCCGGCGCCGCCCTCGATCTCGAGGTCGTAGGACTCACCCGGGCCGAAGGCCTGGGAGTCGAGGCGGGTGGACGGCGAGGAGGCGGTCTTCGGGTGCTTGTTGAGGCCCGTGTCCTCGTAGTCGTAGGTCTTGTCGAGGTGCGGGTTCAGGCGCCAGCGGATGCCGCCGCCGTGCAGGTGGTAGACGTGGAAGACCTCGGTGCCGGCGTGCAGGATGCGGATCTTCGAGGGGTCGCCGAGGTAGGCGCGCGGCATCGGCGTCGCCGGGTCGCCGAACGTGTAGGAGTTGTAGGAGAACGCCTTCAGCTCCTTGCGCTCGAGCCGGTTCATGAACGGCTCGCTGCGGTAGTTCAGCGCCCGCGCGCCCGGCCGGTAGGCCGTGGTGATCGGGTCCTTCATCGGCAGGTCCTTGCCCTGCTTGTCGAAGACCTTCTCGTCCTCGTTGCCGATCTCGTGGTGCAGGAGCGCGTACTCGCGGAACGCCTTGCGCTTCGGCGGCTGGATGATCGCCTCCCAGCCCGACTCGAGCGGCTTGCGCGTCTCCGGGTGCAGGTAGACCGAGCCGCGCGGCTCGACCGACAGCGCGCCGAACAGGCCGTGGGTGACCGACTGGCGGTAGCCCGGACCGGGGCGGATGTAGTGGGTGCCCTCGAGCTCGGGGTCGTCGGGCACGTAGAAGCGGTACAGGCGCGTCTCGCCGCGCTTGGTGCCGGACGGCGCGTTGGCGCCGATCGCGTCGCCCGAGGACTCGATGGCGTGGGCGAGGCCGTCGATGTGGATGCCGTACTCGCCGCCGGTCGCCTCGTTGGAGAACGCGATCTCGACGCAGTCGCCCATGTTGGCGCGGATGACGAGGGGCTGGATGGCGTCGTCGCCGTGCAGGCCGAGCGAGACCTTCTGCGTGCGCTCCTGGGCGCGGACGTCGTCGATCCGCTTCGTGAGCGTGAACATCTTGCCCTGCGGGTCGTTGTCGCCGAAGCGGTTGAGCGGGATCTTCACGTCGAGCGACGTGACGTCGAAGCGCTTGGTCGGCGACGTCGCCGGGCAGGGCGCGCCGGCGCCGGCGCCGGCGGTCGCGATCTCGGCGGCGCCCTGGGCGAAGATGAAGACCGGCGCGACGAGCACGAGGGCGACGCCGGCCTGGAAGGCGTGGCGCTGGCGCGCGTTCAGCGAGCGCCAGCGTGCGACCTGCGGCTCGGCCCAGGGCTCGCGGCGCAGCAGGGCGACGGCGACGAAGGCGCAGAGCGGCAGCGTGACGGCCAGCGAGAGCAGCGTGTCGCGCATCAGGTGCAGCGCGTAGGGCAGCTCGGGCCCGCCGTGGCTTGCGCCGAACAGACCCGCGTGCATCGGACTGCTGGCGCCGAGCGCGAAGGCGCTGGTCAGCGCCACCGAGCCGGCCACGACCGCGCCCGACAGGCCGGCCGAGAGCTCGGCGCCGTGGCGGCGGATGACCCGGCGGGCGAGCAGGATGCCCAGCCAGACGGCGGTGAACACGAGCGGCAGCGACAGCGTCGCGTCGCGCAGCCAGTGGAGCAGGAGGCCCGGCTCGTTGCGCTCGGTCCCGCCCTCGGCCCGGTGCAGCAGGTTCAGCCAGAAGCCGCAGCCGTAGGCCACGGCGACGGCGAAGGCGAGCACTGCCGAGGGCCGGGCGAGGGTGCGCAGCGGCCGTCGCGAGAACGCCCGGATGAGCAGGTCCGTCATGAGAGGTCTGAGTCCTTGTTCATGGGAGAGCGTGCAGGCCCTGGGCATCCCGCCCAGGGCCGTCCTTGCACAGGCATCCATGGTGGTCCTAGGACCCTGGTCGCCCCAGAGCCGACCACGACGGATGCGCTGCGCGATCCCGCACAAGCGTGCGAGACCGCGAAGGCGTGATCGGCTATGCGTCTGTTCGCGCGCTCAGCGACAGCGCGAACCGATCGCCCGGATCGGTGAGCACGTCGGTGAGCGTGAGGCCCGCCGCGGCGAGGTCGCCGGCGAGCCGCTCGCGCGTGAACTTCGCGCTCAGCTCGGTGCGCATCTCCTCGCGCGCCGCGAACGTCACGTCGAGGTCGAGCGCGGCGATGCGGACGTCCATCGCGCGGGTGGCGCGCAGGCGCAGCTCGATCCACTCGCGCTCGTGGTCGTAGAAGGCGACGTGCTCGAAGGCGCCGACGTCGAAGTCGGCGTCGAGCTCGCGGTTGACGACGTGCAGGAGGTTCAGGTTGAACTCCGCGGTCACGCCCTCCGCGTCGTTGTAGGCGGCCTCGAGGACGACCGGGTCCTTGACGAGGTCGGTGCCGAGCAGCAGCCGGTCGTCGCTGCCCTGGCGCAGCAGCCGCCCCATGCGGCGCAGCAGCCGGCGGCGGCTGCCGGGCGGGAAGTTGCCGATCGTGCCGCCCAGGAAGGCGACGATCCGCGGGCCGTCGCACGGCGGCGGGACGTGGCGCAGGTGGCGCTCGAAGTCGCCGACGATCCCGTGCACGCGCAGGCCGGGGAGCTCGTCGACGAGCGCGGCGGCGCACGAGCGGACCATCGAGTCGGTCACGTCAAGCGGCACGTAGCGGCGCAGCGTGCCCCCGTCGGCCATCGCCCGCAGGAGCAGCCGCGTCTTGGCCGCGGTGCCCGAGCCGGGCTCGACGAGCTCGGCCGCGTCGCCGACGATCTCGGCCGCCCGCGCCTCGAGGATCGCCCGCTCGGCGCGCGTCGGGTAGTACTCCTCGAGGTCGCAGATGCGGTCGAAGAGGTCGGCGCCGCGCGCGTCGTAGAAGTGCTTCGGCGGCAGCTCCTTGAACGGCCGCGTGAGGCCGTCGAGGACGTCGTCGGCGAGCGATCGCTCGTCGCGCGGCCCCAGGTAGGAGCGGACGACGACGGCATCGCCGGTCTCGGTGCCGGGCATCTCAGGCCTCCACGAGGCGCAGGCCGGAGAAGATCTGACGGCGCTGCGGCAGGTCCCAGTTGCGGAAGGTGCGTGTCGCGACGCGCGGCGCGGTCGCCCACGACCCGCCGCGCAGGACGCGGTAGTCGGGGCCGAAGAAGACCTCGGAGTACTCGCGGTAGGGATGCGGGACGAACCCCGGGTAGCCGCCGAACGTGCTCGACGTCCACTCCCAGACGCGGCCCACGCCGAGGAGACCTCTGGATCCTCCGGTCCCCTGGTCCCAGGTCGCCGCCTTCTCCCACTCCGCTTCGGTGGGGAGGCGAGCACCATGCGCGCGGGCGTAGGCGTCGGCCTCGAACCAGGAGAGGTGGCACACGGGAGCATCCGGATGCCCCGCTGCCACGCGAGCGTGGTGCGTGATGTCGTAGTCCTCCTTCCACGCGAAGGCCTCGCGGTCCCACCATTCACGGCGCTCGTAGCCGCCGCCCTCCACGAAGTGCATCCAGCTCGCGTTCGTGACCGGGCGGCGCGCGATGCGGAACGCCGCGACGTCGACCTCGTGGGCCGGGCGCTCGTTGTCGTAGGCGAACCCGCGGGCGCCGGCGCCCATGAGGAACCGGCCATCGGGCACCTCGACCCACTCGCCGCCGTCGCCCTCGACGGGGTCGAGGTCCGGCTCACCGTCCGGGAGCATCCCGGCGATCTCCATCGCCTGGCGCATCGTCTCGGTGTGCTGCAGCTCGTGGCGGACGACCATCTCGTGCACGACCGGGTCGGGCGGGCGGTCGGCGACCGCCGCCAGCGTGCGCTCGCGCACCTCGGCGAGGTACTCGCGTGCGCCCGGTGGGTCGAGCAGCTCGATGTCGCCGCGGACGGCGCGCGGCGTCTCGAACGCGTCGTAACGGGCGGCGAGCTGCGGCTTCAGCAGCGGCTCGCCCGCGAAGCGGTGCACGAGCCACAGATCCTCGTAGGCGGCGATGTGGCCGAGGTCCCAGACGAGGGGGCTCATGATCGGATCGACCTGTCGTTCCAGGTCGTCGTCGCCGAGGTGGGCGACGAGGTCGAAGGTGCGCCGGCGCGCGGCTTGGAGGGCGTCGGCGATCGGGGTGGGAGCGTCCACGATCGGATGACTCATCCGACGACAGGCTAAACAGGTCGGCCGCTCGGGCCGTGATCAGCCCATGAACGCGGGGCCGCCGGAGGGGGAGCCCGGCCATGCCCGCCGGGGGTTTTCCCCACCCGTGGACGCCAGGGATCCGCATGGCCGGAGCGGCGCCGCGAACGCAGACTGCATCGCGCACATGCAGGACTTCGATCACTCTCCAAGGAGCCAACGAGTGCACGCCAACACGTTCGCCGCGCGCGCCGGTCGCTGGAGCGCGCAGCATCGGAAGAAGGCGATCTTCGGGTGGATCGCGTTCGTCATCGCCTCGCTCGTCATCGGCAGTGCCGTTGGCGTCAAGAGCCCGACCGAGTACATCGGCCCGGGTGAGTCGGGCAACGCCGACCGCCTCGCCAACGACCACTTCCCCAAGGACGCCGGTGAGAGCGTCCTCATCGAGGCCGGCAAGGGCGGCAGCGTCCGCGACGCCTCGGTCCGCAAGGCGGTCGACGACACGATCGCCGCCGTCTCCTCCAAGCCCGGCGTGAGCGACGTCGAGTCGCCGTTCGCCAAGGGCAACGAGGGCCAGATCGCCAAGAACGGCGACGCCGTCCTGGTGACCTTCAAGGTCCGCGGGGACGAGGAGCAGACCGAGAAGGCGATCACGCCGGTCGTCGACGCGGTCCACCGCGTCCAGAGCCAGAACCCCAACGTCACCGTCGGCCAGTTCGGCGAGGCGAGCGCCAACAAGGCGCTGTCCAAGTCCTTCGAGGACGACTTCAAGAAGGCCGAGACCCTCTCGCTGCCGATCACGCTCGTGATCCTCGTGGTCGCCTTCGGCGCGCTCGTCGCCGCGGGCATCCCGCTGCTGCTCGGGTTGACCGCCGTCATGGCGACGCTCGGCCTCGTCGCCATCCCCAGCCAGATCGTGCCGATGGACGACATGATCAGCTCGATCATCCTGCTCATCGGCCTGGCCGTCGGCGTCGACTACACGCTCTTCTACCTGCGTCGTGAACGCGAGGAGAAGGCGCGCGGGGCCGGGAAGCTCGAAGCCGTGCACATCGCCGCCGCCACGTCCGGCCGCGCCGTGCTCGTCTCCGGCTTCACCGTCATGGCCGCGATGGCCGGCATGCTGCTGGCCGGCGACCGCACGTTCACCTCGCTGGGCATCGGCGCGATCATGGTCGTCGCCGTGGCCATGATCGGCTCGGTCACCGTCGTGCCGGCGCTGCTGGCCGCGCTCGGCGACAAGGTCGACAAGGGCCGCATCCCGTTCCTGCACCGCCTGCGGCGCGCCGACGGCGAGAGCCGCATGTGGAACGCGATCCTCGACAAGGTCCTGCGTCGCCCGGCCCTGTCGGCCATCGTCGCGGGCGCGCTGCTCGTCGCCCTGGCCGTGCCCGCGTTCTCGATGCACACGGTCCAGACCGGCACGGACGACCTCCCGCGCAAGCTCGAGGTCATGCAGGTCTACGACCGCATGCAGGCCGCCTTCCCCGGCGGTGAGATCCCGGCCGTCGTCGCCGTCGAGGCCGACGACGTGACCACGCCGGCGATGGCGTCGGCGATCAAGGACCTCGAGCGCAAGGCCGTCGCCACCGGCGAGCTCAACGGCCCGGTCGACGTCCGCGTCAGCCCGGACAAGCACGTCGCGCTGGTGAACGTCCCGATGGACGGCAACGGGACCGACGCCACGTCGACCCGCGCCCTGGCGGAGCTGCGCGGCGGGATCGTGCAGGACACGGTGGGCAGCGCGCCCGGCGTCAAGAACACCTACGTGTCCGGCATGGCGGCGCAGTCCAAGGACTGGAACGACCTGATGGCGTCACGCGCACCGCTCGTGTTCGCGTTCGTCCTCACGCTCGCGTTCATCCTGCTGCTCGTCACGTTCCGCTCGATCGTGATCCCGATCAAGGCGATCATCCTCAACCTGCTGTCCGTGGCCGCCGCGTACGGCGTCCTCGTCCTGGTCTTCCAGGAGGGTCTGGGTGAGGGCCTGCTCGGGTTCGAGTCCAACGGCGGCATCACGAGCTGGCTGCCGATGTTCCTGTTCGTGATCCTGTTCGGCCTGTCGATGGACTACCACGTGTTCATCCTCAGCCGCGTCCGCGAGGCCTTCGATCGCGGCATGCGGACCGAGGACGCGGTCGCCTACGGCATCAAGGCCACGGCGAGCACGGTCACGAGCGCCGCGGTCGTGATGGTCGCCGTGTTCGCGATCTTCGCCACGCTGAGCTCGCTCGACTTCAAGCAGATGGGAGTCGGCCTGGCGGTGGCGATCCTGATCGACGCGACGATCGTCCGGGCGGTCCTGCTGCCCGCCACGATGAAGCTCCTGGGCAAGTGGAACTGGTACCTGCCCAAGTCGCTGAACTGGCTGCCTCGCGTCAGCCACGAGCCGGCGATCGAGGGGGCGAAGGCCTAGCCCCTCCCGCCTCACCGGCCCCTCTCGCACGAGCTCGAGCCCCGCGGTGATCCGCGGGGCTCGTCTCGTTCGTGGGGGCCAGTCGCTGGCGGGCATTGGTCCCTGATGACCCATATGGGGTCATACGGGACCAACATTGCCGCCGAGCGCTGGTGCTCCTCCCTCGGTGCCCTGGCCGCGCACCCACGCGGAACGCGCCGCGGAGACAACGCGACCCGTGTTTATCCAGCACCAACAACGCGGGAGGACAATCCCCCCATGGGACTGCTCGTCTACCTCATCCTGCTCGTCGTCTCGGGGCTCATCGTCGGAGCCCTCGCCCGCCTGGCGCTGCCGGGGCCCGATCCGATGGGCATCGGGATGACGATCCTCATCGGGCTCGCCGGGTCGTTCATCGGCGGCCTGGTCATGTACGCGATCACCGGCACGAACGGCGCCGGGATCGTCGTCTCGGTCGCGGCCGCGACGCTGATCGTCTACCTGATCCGCCGCTCGCGCGGCGGCAGCATCACCGACCCGGGGCTGGGCGCGCGCAGGCGCTGAGCGCTCCGCTCAGCGGTTCCAGGTACGGATGACCCGCACCTCGCGCTCGAAGCCGAGCACGCAGATCGCGCCCGTCCCCAGGAAGAGCCGGCCGCCGAAGGAGACCGGCTCCTCGACCCAGCGCGCGCCGAGTGCGCGCAGCACGTGGCCGTGGGCGACGAGGGCGACGTCGCCGCCGGCCTCGAGCACCTCCTCGATGATCCGGTCGCAGCGCGAGCCGACCTCGTCGGCCGTCTCGCCGTTGGGGACCCCGTCGCGCCACAGGTACCACCCCGGCCGGTCCTCGCGGATCGACGGCGTCGTGATGCCCTCGTAGTCGCCGTAGTCCCACTCGAGCAGGTCCTCGCGCACCTCGGCGCCCTGCAGGCCGGCCAGCTCCGCGGTGTCGCGCGCGCGCCCGAGCGGGCTCGTGAGGACGAGCGCGAACGTCTTCCCGCGGACGGCCTCCCCGAGCTCGCGCGCCCGCTCGCGGCCGCGCTCGGTCAGCGGGACGTCGGTGCGGCCGGTGTGGCGCCCCGTCCGCGACCACTCCGTCTCGGCGTGGCGGATCAGCCACACCTCCTGTCCGGCGTGCTCACTCACCGAGCGCCGCCGTGTCCGCGATGATCTCGAGCTTGTCGCGGTCGAGCAGCGACGCCGGCACGGCGGGATCCGGTCCGGCGATCACGCGGGCGAGCATCGGCGCCTTGTCCGCACCGGTCACGAGCAGCACGATCCTCCTCGACTCGTTGAGCTTGGCCAGCGTCAAGGTGACGCGGTCGGACGGCGGCTTGGGCGAGTCGTGCACCGCCACCGCGACGCCGTCGGCGTCCAGCTCGGGATGTCCCGGGAACAGCGACGCGGTGTGCCCGTCCGGTCCCATCCCGTTCAGCGCGACGTCGAGCACGGTGCCGTCGAGCTCCTCCGCGTACGCCTCCGCGGAGGCGTCGCAGCCCAGCTCGGTCGGGACCGGGTGCCACGTCGCCTCCGGGGCGACGAGGTTCTCGGTCGCGAGCTTGTGGTTCGACTCGGCGTCGTCGTGCGGCACGCAGCGCTCGTCGCCGTACCACAGGTGGACGTCGCGCCAGTCCGGCAGCTGGGGCCCGAGCAGCCGGTACACCGCCACGGCGGAGCCGCCCGACAGCGCCACATGGGCCTGGCCGTGCACGGTCCGCGCGCCGTCGATGGCGACGGCCATCACCTCGGCGGCGCGTGCGGCGGCCGCGTCCTTGTCGAGCACGCGGGTGACCTGGAGATCGCTCACGGCGGCGTGAGCTCCTGCCGGCGCGACTCGAGCAGCGGCCGCTCGCGCGCGGCCTGCTCGTCGGCGCGGATCACGTGCATGACCGCGTTGATGAGCGCCAGGTGGGTGAACGCCTGCGGGAAGTTGCCGAGATGGCGGCCCGAGCTCGAGTCGATCTCCTCGGCGAACAGCCCGAGCGGCGAGGCATAGCCGAGCAGCTTCTCGCACAGCGCCCGCGCCCGGCCGGAGTCGCCGATCTCGGCGAGCGCGCTGACCAGCCAGTACGAGCAGATCGCGAACGAGCCCTCGTCGCCGACGAGGCCGTCGTCGGTATCGGAGACCTTGTAGCGGAGCACGAGGCCGTCCTCGGTCAGCTCGTCGGCGATCGCGTTGACCGTGTCGATCACGCGCGGGTCGTCGGCGGGCAGGAAGCGGACGAGCGGGATGAGCAGGCACGACGCGTCGAGCGCGTCGGTCTCGTAGTGCTGCGTGAAAACGCCGCGCTCGTCGGTCGCGTTCGCGCACACGTCGGCGTGGATCTCGTCGGCGACGTCCTGCCAGCGCTCGGCGCGCGAGGTGTCGTTGCGCAGCCGCGCCAGCCGCGCGCCGCGGTCGAGCGCGACCCAGCACATCAGCTTGGAGGAGGTGAAGTGGCGCTCCTCGCCGCGCACCTCCCAGATCCCGCGGTCGGGCTGGCGCCAGTGCAGGATCGCGTCCTCGACCTGCTTGACGAGGATCTTCCAGGTCGACTCGGCGAGCCCGTCGCGCGACTTCGTGTGCAGGTAGATCGAGTCCAGCAGGGCGCCCCAGACGTCGTTCTGGCGCTGGTCGTAGGCGCCGTTGCCGATCCGCACCGGCTTGGCGCCCTCGTACCCGTCGAGGTGGTCGAGCGTGTGCTCGGGAAGCTCGGTCTCGCCGCCGATCCCGTACATGATCTGCAGCGTGTCCTCCTCGCTGCCGACCACGTCGCGGATGAAGTAGAAGAAGTCGTTGGCCTCCTCGTCGAAGCCGAGCGTGTAGAGGCCCCACAGCATGAACGTGGAGTCGCGGATCCACGAGTAGCGGTAGTCCCAGTTGCGCAGGCCGCCGGGCGTCTCGGGCAGCGAGGTGGTCGCCGCCGCGACCATCGCGCCCGTCGGCGCGTAGGTGAGCCCCTTGAGCGTCAGCGCGCTGCGCTGCAGGTACGTGCGCCACGGGTGGTCGGGGAACTCGCCGCGCGACAGCCACTGATGCCAGAAGTCGGCGGTGAAGACGAGGCGGTGATAGGCCTCGTCGTAGCTGCGCGGCGCCTCGTGCTCGCTCCACGACAGGGCGACGAACGCGGTGTCGCCGTCCTGCAGCGTCGAGCGGGCGCGGGCCCGACCGCCCTCGAAGCCGAGCCGCATGTCGGTGGTCAGGCGCAGCTTGACGTCCTCGCCCTCGCACGTGGCCACCGCCGAGCCGTACCCGGGCCCGTCGTACTCCCACACGACGCCCTTGCGCCCGTAGTCGGGCTTGGGCTCGCACTCCATGCGCATCTCGACGCGGCCGTTGACGCAGCGCAGCGTGCGCAGCAGCACGTGGTCGGCGTCGGTGTCGGTGGGCGAGCGGCGATGGCTGTTCGAGCGGTCGCTCTCGTGATGCCACGGCCCGATGAGGAGCACGTCGCGGACGATGATCCAGCCCGTGCGCGTGCCCCACGTGGTCTCCATGACCATCGTGCCCGGCACGTAGCGCCGGCCGGCGGGGACCGCGGTGTCGACCGGGCCCAGGTTGAACACGCCCGCGTCGCGGTCGAGGACCGAGCCGAAGATCGACGCGCCGTCGAAGCGCGGCAGGCACATCCACTCGACGTTCCCGCTCGGCGCGACGAGCGCGCAGGTCTCGCAGTCCGAGAGGAACGCGTAGTCGGCGATCGGCGGAAACGGGCTCCCGCCCAGCGGTACGTCACCAACGACCTGTCTCATGGCGCCGGGAATCTATTCCCCGTCGGCTCAGGACACCAACGCCGACGCCGCGGCGAGCGCGGGCCTGTAGATGTGGTCGCGCAGCATCGCGGCGCGAATGCCCTCGCCGAGGATCCCCGCCTCGCCGCGCGAGGCGCCGAGGACGGTCCACCGCCGCTCGTCGCCCTTGGCGTTGAGGTAGCGGGCCTGCAGCCCGCCCGGCCCGCGGTCGAGCGACAGCGAGCGGCCCGAGGCGGTGCCGACCGTCAGCCCGGCCAGCCCGCGCACCTGCATGTCGCCCACCGGCTGCAGCTCGATGCTCACGTCCTGGCGGCGCGCGTGCGCCGAGCCCGCGAGTCCGCCGTTGCGCGCGATGAGCGGGCTGACGCGCCAGTCCAGTCGCGACGCCAGCCAGCCGACGAGGAGCAGCGCGGCCACCGTCGAGTCGGGCTGGTGGCGCACGCTCACCGAGCTCAGCGTGCGCAGCTCGGGGCGCAGGTGCGGCGGGTCGAACGTCGCGGCCACGCGCTCGCGCCACGGCGTCGAGCGCAGCCAGGCGAGGTCGACGACGTAGACGCGGTCCAGCAGCATGCGCGCGCGCTCGAGCGCGTCGGAGATGTCGGGCTCGTCGACGGAGTCCAGCAGCGTGACCTGCGCGATGCCGAGCAGCGCCTCGACCGCCTCGGGGTAGCCGTGCGGCGACCACACGAGCGTCGGCAGGTCGGTGACCACGAGCGGGTCGACGATCGTGTCGAGGTGCGCGAGGTGGCCCTCGCCGATGTCCACGACCACCGTCTCGCGCAGGAGCGCGAACTCGCCCGGCTGCGGGTGGACGTCGGAGGCGATGGTGGCCACCGCGTCGAGCGTCGTGCGGCCCGGCTCGATGGCGCACACGACGGTGCGCGCGGCGTGTGCGCCGCCCGACCTGGCGCAGGCGGTTGGCGATCTCGCCGCTCCACTGCTTGTCGACGATGCAGACGAGGTTCAGCGACCGCGCGGGCACGTAGCTCGCGTTCTCGGAGTGGCGCTCGCGCAGCATCGAGCGCAGCGCCTCCTCGATCGCGCCGGGCGTCGTGCCCTGGGCGCTCCAGACGATGTCGCTGACGCCGGGCATCGCCGGCTTCTAGATCGCCCGCCAGGCGTCGCCGTCGCGCAGCAGGGCCTCGGCGTCCTCCGGGCCCTGGGAGCCCGCCGCGTACTGGGGGATGCTGCCGGTCACGCGCTTCCACGCCTCGAGGATCGGGTCGATGACGCGCCACTGCGCCTCGACCTCGTCGTTGCGGGTGAACAGCGTCGCCTCGCCCCGCATCGCGTCCATGATCAGCCGCTCGTAGGCCTCGGGCGACTGCGACAGGAACGTCGTCCCGTAGAGGAACTCCATGTGCACCGGGCGGATCCGCATCCGCGAGCCGGGGATCTTCGCCGCCAGCGAGAGCGACACGCCCTCGTTGGGCTGGAGGGTGAGGACGAGCTGGTTGGGCTGGACGCCGAGCGAGCCGTCCTGGGCGAAGCCGAGGTGGGGGACCGGCTTGAGGGTGACCGCGATCTCGGTGACCTTGCGCGCCAGGCGCTTGCCCGTGCGCAGGTAGAACGGCACGCCGGCCCAGCGCCAGTTGTCGACCTCGAGCCGGATGGCGGCGTAGGTCTCGGTGTGCGAGTCGTCGGGGACGCCCTCCTCGCTCGTGTAGGCGACGACGGGCTCGCCGCCCGAGGTCCCGTCGCCGTACTGCGCGCGCACGGCGATGGCCGCGACGTCGTCCTCGCTGGGGACCTTGATCGCGTGCAGGACCTTGACCTTCTCGTTGCGGACCTCGTCGGCGCTGAAGTCCACCGGCGGCTCCATCGCGACGTGACACAGCAGCTGCAGCATGTGGTTCTGGATCAGGTCGCGCAACGCCCCGGCCCCGTCGTAGTAGCCGGCGCGCGTACCGATCCCGATGTCCTCGGCGGCGGTGATCTGCACGTTCTGGATGTAGTTGCGATTCCACAACGGCTCGAACATCCCGTTGGCGAAGCGGAACGCGAGGATGTTCTGGACGGTCTCCTTGCCCAGGTAGTGATCGATCCGGAACACCTGCGACTCGTCGAAGACCGACAGCACACGCGCGTTGAGCTCCTCGGCCTCGGCCAGCGTCGTCCCGAACGGCTTCTCGATGATCACCCGCACATCCGCCCCGTCGATGCGGTTCAGGCCCTGCTCACCCAGCTTCTCCACGATCAACGGAAAGAACATCGGCGCCGTCGACAGGTAGAAGCAACGGTTCAGACGCTGATTGACGTCGGCGTCGAGGCGATTCAGCGCCCCCTGCAGCTCGTCGTAGACGCCATCCTCGTCGAACGTCCCGGCCACGTAGCGGGCGTTGGCGAACAGCCCGTTGAGCACCGCGTCGTCGGGGGATCGGCGCGAGAACTTCCGCACCGCGTCGATGGCCATCTCGCGGAACTCGGCCGAGCTCATCTCGCTGCGCGACACCCCGACGAGGTTGAAGCGCTCGGGCAGCGCCCCGTCGCTGGCCAGGTTGTAGATCGCGGGCAGCAGCTTGCGCTGGGCCAGATCCCCGGTCGCCCCGAAGATCACGAGGTTCGTGGGGTGGACGGGGAGACGCTCGAGCCCCTCGACGAGGGGGTTGGCCTCGACCGTCGCGCTCACGACAACCTCCGGATGCGCTCGGTCAGCTCCCTCAGCGCAGCCGCCGGGTCCGCCCCGCCCAGCGTCACCCGCTCGGCCGGCAGCCCGTGGTTGCGCAGCGTCTCGAGGTCGCCGATCGCCTGCGCGTGCTTGAGCCTCGTGAACCCGTAGCCGGCGTCCGGGATCTCGATGTCCTCGCCGCTGTCGTGGACGAGCTGCAGGAAGCGGCCGTGCGGCGGGCCGCCCTTGTGCAGCTGGCCGGTCGAGTGCAGGTAGCGGGGGCCGTAGCCGAACGTCGTCGCGACGCGGCGGGCGTCGCGGACGGCGACGCGCAGGTCGGCGACCGCCTCGTCGAAGGCCGGCGACGGGGCGACGAAGCCGAGGACGGCGAGGTAGCCGGGCGCCTCGAGGCCGGCGAGGAGCGCGCGCAGCGCGTCGTCGTCGGCGTCGGGCTGGTCCTCCGTGCCCTGCTCGAGCACGCGGTTCGTGGCGTCCTTGGCCTCCTGCACGTTGGGCTGGTCGAACGGGTTGATGCCGAGGACCCAGCCCGCGACGGCGATCGCGAACTCGGCCACGAAGAAGATCCGCCCGAGGTCCTCGGGCCCGTCGATGGCGCGGATGATCACCGGCTGATCGGCGTCGGTCAGCGCGTCGACCCCCGCCTGGTGGGCGGGGTCGGGGCCGTCCTCCTGGCGCAGGTACAGGAACGTGCGGTCGTCGCCGTAGGCGCCGGGCGCGCCGAGCGGCTCGTCGGCCACGGGCAGGATGCCCTTGCCCTCCTTGCCCGTCGACTCGGCGATCAGCTGCTCGACCCAGAGGCCGAAGCTGCCCAGCGGCGGGTCGATGACGTAGGTCAGCTTGTCGTGTCCGGCGGCCGCCAGCTCGCCCCAGGCGAGGCCGAGCCACAGGCCGCTGTTGAGGCTCGAGGAGTCGAAGGTCAGGCACATCTGCTCGGCGACGCCGGCGCGGTCGAGCAGGCCGGTGACGTCGGCGCCCATGAGCGCGGCGGGGACGAGCCCGAAGTACGACAGCGCGCTGTAGCGCCCGCCGATCTCGGGATCGTTGAGGAAGGTCCGCCGGAAGCCGTGCTCCTCGGCGAGCTTCTGCAGCCCCGAGCCCTCGTCGGTGATGGCCACGAACTGGCGGCCCTCCGGGCGCAGCGACCAGAAGTAGCGGAACAGCGACAGGGTCTCGATCGTCCCACCCGACTTCGTCGAGACGAGGAACACGGTGTGGTCGAGGTCGACGGCGTCGCGGACCGCGGCGATCGCGCCCGCGTCGGTCGAGTCGAGGACGTGCAGGCCCGGCCAGCCCTCCTGCTCGCCGAAGCTGCGGCGGATGACCTCGGGGGCCAGCGACGAGCCGCCCATGCCGAGCAGGACGACGTCGGTCGTCCCCTCGTCGCGCACCTCGGCGGCGAAGGCGAGCAGGTCGTCGAGGTGCTCGCGCATCGACTCGGTGACGGTCAGCCAGCCCAGCCGGTCGGCGAGCTCGGGGGTCGAGGCGTCGCCGCCCCACAGCGCCGGGTCCTTGCGCCAGATGCGGTGGCCGACGTCCTGGTCGGCCGCCTCGCGGACCTTGGCGGCGATCCGCGGCTCGAGGTCGTCGGGGATCGACGCCTCGATCGACGGGGGCCGCTGCGTGACGATCGCCTCGCGCTTGGAGTCCAGCCCGGCGAGCAGCTTCTCCATCGGCTCGACGAACTTGTCGACGCCGTCGCGCAGCAGCTTGTCGGTGACGTCGTCGAGATCGATGCCCGCCTCCGCGAGCGCCTGGAGGTCGGACGTGGGGTCGATCCTGACCGTGTCGCCGTCGATGTTCGCGTGGTCGGCCGCGGCGAGCAGCGTGGCCATCGGCATCGTGTTCACCGTCTCGGGGCCGACGAGCCCGTCGACGTACAGCGTGTCGGGGTACTTGGGGTCCTTGACGCCGGTCGAGGCCCACAGCGGGCGCTGGACCGGGGCGCCGGCGTCGCGCGGTGCGGCGAAGCGCTCGCCGTGGAAGATCTCCTCGAAGCGCTGGTAGGCGGCGCGCGCGTTGGCCAGGCCGGCGCGGCCCTGCAGGTCGGTGCGGCCCAGCGCCTCCAGGCGCTTGTCGACCTCGGTGTCCACGCGCGAGACGAAGAACGAGGCGACGGACTGCACGTCGACGTCCTTGCCCTCCTCCAGGCGGCGTTCGAGCCCGCGAATGAAGGCCTCGGCCACGCGCTCGTAGGAGGCGACGGAGAACAGGAGCGTGACGTTGATGTTGCGCCCCTCGTAGATCATCTCCTCGATCGCCGGGACGCCCTCGTCGGTGCCCGGGATCTTGATCATCAGGTTCGGGCGGTCGACGCGGTCCCAGTACTCGCGCGCCTGCTCCATCGTGCGCTCGGTGTCGAACGCGAGGTCGGGGTCGACCTCGAAGGAGACATAGCCGTCGTAGCCGTGTGTCGAGTCGTAGACCGGCCGGAGGACGTCGCACCCCGCCTGGATGTCGCGGATCGCCAGCGCCTGGTAGATCGAGCGCGTGTCGGTGCCCTCGCGAGCCAGCTCGGCGAGCTGGTCGTCGTAGTCGTCGGTGCCGAGGATCGCCTGGTTGAAGATCGTCGGGTTGGAGGTGACCCCGCGCAGGGAGTCCTCCTCGCGCAGCCGCTCGAGCTCGCCGCTCTCGATGAGCTGGCGTCCGATCTGGTCCAGCCAGACGCTCGTGCCGGCCGCGGTGAGGGCCGCGAGGCGCTCGTTGACCTGCTGGGTCGCCATGTTCCGTCCCTTCCTGGGTGCCGAGGCGCGGGCGGCTCGAGGCCGCGGGCGCTCGAAGTTTCAATGTCAGCTCATGCCATGGGACACGGCGGGGACGGCCGTGCCCGGTTCAGTCTCGTCGCAGTCCTTCCCGTTCCATCGCCGCAACCTTCGCGAGTCGGCGTACGTGGCGTTCGGCACCCGAGAACGATGCGCCCACGAACGCCTGGACGCAAGCGGCGGCGATCACGGGGCCGATCACGCGGGCCCCGAGGGCGAGCACGTTGCAGTCGTCGTGCTCGACGCACTGGGCGGCCGTGTACGTCTCGTGGCCGAGCGCGCAGCGGATCCCCCGCATCTTGCAGGCGGCGACGGCGACGCCGGCGCCGCTGCCGCAGACGACGATGCCGCGCTCGCAGTCTCCCGCCACGACGGCGTTCCCGACGTCGCGCGCGGTGTCGGGGTAGTCGTCCTGCTCGCCGACGTCGACGGACTCGTGGCCGGCGGCCGCGACGGCCTCGAGCACGACGTCGCGCAGCGGCGTCCCGGCGTGGTCGAATCCGACGGCGATCCTCATTGGGAAACCTCCAGCTCCTGGCCGGCGAGCAGCGCGGCGCCGCGCACGCCGGCCTCGGGCCCGTAGCGGGCGAGACGGATCTGCGTCTTCGTGCCGACGCCGGTGAGCACGAAGCGCCCGGCCGCGTCACGCGCCGGCCCGAGCAGCAGCTCGCCGGCGGTCGAGACGCCGCCCCCGACGACGACGAGGTCGGGGTCGAAGGTGTTGATCGCGTTGGCGATGCCCACGCCGAGAGCCTCGCCGACGATCCGCAGCGCGTCGAGCGCCCTCTCGTCCCCGGCCTGGGCGGCCTCGACCACGGCCTGGCCGTGCTCGAAGCCGCGCTCGCGCCCGAGGCGGTCCAGCGCCCGGCCGGCGGCGTGGTGCTCGAGCGAGGCCTCCTGCGGGAACGAGCCGCCCTCGGGGGCGCCGTTCTCGAGGTTCGCGGCGATGATCGTGTGTCCGATCTCGGGCGCCGCGCCAGTCGCGCCGCGGAACGTGCGGCCGCCGATCACGATGCCGCCCCCGACGCCCGTGCCGACGGTGAACATCACGACGATGTCGGCGATCGGGCGCATGTCGTCGTCGTGGGCCTCGGCGAGCGCGGCGAGCGTCGCGTCGTTGTCGACGAACGCGGGGATGCCGAGACGCTCGGTGAGCAGCGTGCGCAGCGGAACCCCCTGCAACGGGATGTTCACCGACCAGCGCGCCGTGCCGGTCTCGAAGTCGATGACCGAGGGGAGCCCGATCCCGACGGCGTCGGCGGGGCCCGCGGCCTCGATCGCCTCGACCAGCTGATCGACGAGCGCATCGGAGTCCGACAGGTTCGTCGGGCGCAGCGCGGGCTCCGAGAGCGTCCCGCCTTCGAGAATGGCGACGGAGACCTTCGTCCCCCCGACGTCGACGCCGATCAACCGCTGGGCCATGCCGGTCGCGGACACTACCGGCCGCGCCGTCGCGGCCCCGGTCGGGTACCACCCCGCTCATGACCCGCATCCCCGCACCCCCCGAGACCATCAGCCAGATCGGGCGCGCCGCCCACGACCTCGGGCTCGCCGGCCTGCTCGGCGGCAACCTGTTCGGGCGCATGGCGCTGCACCCGGCCGTGGCGAGCATCAGCGATCCGCGCGAGCGCGGCGCGGTGGTCAACGCGGCGTGGCGCCGCTACGGGCTCGTCAACTCGCTCGGGCTCGGCGCGGTCGTCGCCGGCTGGGCGGGGGCGCGGGCGGCCGAGGCCTCCGACGCGCGGCTGAGCCCGCAGGAGCGCCGCCTGGCGCGGGTCAAGGACGGGCTCGTCGCGGCGGTCTTCGCGTGCGGCGTGGCCAGCGCGGTGGAGGGCGTGCGCTTCGCCCGCCAGGCCCCGCACGGCGCCGTCCCGCTGGCCGACGGGTCGCACCCGGCGCCGGGCACCCCGCCGCGTGCGGCTGAGCTGAAGCGGCGGCTGAACGTGCTGGGCGCGGCGACGCTGGCGGCCGAGGCGGGCCTCGTGGCCGTCAACGCGGCGCTGTCGCAGGCGAGCTTCCGCCGCCCGCCGCTGCGTCGCCGGCTGCCTCGCCCGGGTCGCTGAACCACGCGTCGCCGGGGTCGAACATCGGCAGGCCGGTGGCGGCGGCGACGTTGAGCAGCATCCCCTCCTTGAAGAAGCCGCGCAGCGCGTCGCCGTCGGCGCCGCTGAGCTCGGCGACGGCGCGGTAGAGCCCGACGTAGTGTCGCCGCACGACGTCGCGGACATCGTCGTCGCCGCATGCGGCGTAGGCCTGCAACTGGAGCAGCAGGACGTCGCGGTCGGCCAGCAGCCCGACGTAGGCCTCGCCCATGGCGACCAGGCGCTCGTCGGGCGGGTGGCCCTCGGCGGCGTCGCGGAACGTCTGCTGGACGCGGTCGAAGCAGTGCTCGATGGCGGCCAGGAAGAGCTTCTTCTTGGTCCCGAAGAGGCTGAACGCGTAGGGCTGCGTGACGCCGACGGCGTCGGTGATCGAGCTGACGGCGGTGCCGTGCAGGCCGGTCTGCGCGAAGGCGTGAGCGGCGGCCTCGATGAGCTCGTCGCGGCGCTCGGCGGCCGATCGGCGCCCGCTTGGAGCGGGGGTCGGAGGAGAGGGGGACATCTCCCTTGACAGGGTACTTAGTGAGCGCTAACTTCGCAAATAGTTAGTGCTCACTAAACATCGGAGCCACCGAATGTCCCCCACCGCCCCGCGCACCCGATGGACCCTGGCGATCGCGTCGCTGGCGCTGTTCATGGTCGTCCTCGACAACCTCATCGTCACCGTCGCGCTGCCGTCGATCCGCGAGGACCTCGGCGCCTCGCTCGAGCAGCTCGAGTGGACGGTCAACGCCTACACGCTCGCCTTCGCCGTGGCCCTCATCCCGGGCGCGGCGATCGGTGATCGCTTCGGCCGCCGGCGTACCTTCATCGGCGCACTGGCGCTGTTCACCCTGTCGTCGGCCGCCGCGGCGCTCGCACCCGGCAGCGGCGAGCTGATCGCCGCCCGCGCCCTGCAGGGCATCGGCGGCGCGACCGTCGCCCCGCTCACCCTCACGCTGCTCGCCGACGCCTTCCCGCCCCAGCGGCGCGGCGCCGCGCTGGGCATCTGGTCGGGCGTCAGCGGCATGGGCATCGCCCTCGGTCCGCTGGTCGGCGGCGCCGTCGTCGCCGGCCTGAGCTGGCAGTGGATCTTCTGGATCAACGTCCCGCTCGGCCTCGCCCTGCTCCCGCTCGCGGCCACGCGCCTGCGCGAGAGCCACGGCGCCCAGACGCGCCTCGACGTGCCGGGCATCGGCCTCGTCGGCACGGGGCTGCTCGCCGTCGTCTTCGGCGTCGTCCGCGCGCCCTCGGAGGGCTGGACCAGCCCGCTCGTCGTCGCCGCGCTGGCCGGCGGCTTCGGCGTGCTCGGCGCCTTCGTCGCATGGGAGCGCCGCACCGCCGAGCCGATGCTGCCGCTCGACCTCTTCCGCCGGCGTACCTTCGCGGTCACCAACGGCGTCTCGTTCTTCATGTACTTCGGGACGTTCGGCGCGATCTTCCTCATCACCCAGTACACGCAGCTCGTGATGGGCTACGAGCCCTTCCAGGCCGGCGTGCGGATGCTCGTGTGGACCGGCGCCACGGCCGTCGCCGCCCCGGTGGCGGGCGTCCTCTCCGAGCGTTACGGCCCACGCGCGTTCATGGCCGGCGGCCTGGCGCTGCTGGCGGGCGCGCTGGCGTGGATCGCCGCCGAGGCGGGCCCCACCACGGCGTTCGCCTCGCTCGTGATCCCGTTCGCCATGGCGGGCGTGGGCATGGCGCTCGTCTTCGCCCCGTCGGCGGCGGCGCTGCTCAGCGTCGTGTCGCCCGAGCGCGCCGGACAGGCGTCGGGCACGAACAACGCCATCCGCGAGGTGGGCGGCGTGTTCGGCGTCGCGGTGCTGTCGTCGGTCTTCGCCCACGCCGGCGGCTTCGGCTCGGCGCAGGCGTTCGTGGACGGCTTCGGCCCCGCGGTGTGGATCGGCGCCGGCGTCGTCGCCGCGGGCGCGGTCTCCGCGCTGCTGCTGCCGGCGCGTCGCCCGGCCGCCGCCGCGGCGAGCGCCGAGCCCGCGGCCGTCGCCGCCTGACCGCGTCGCGACGCGCAGGCCGGCCGGCGGGCGCACGGGGATCCGGGCGCCCGCTTGCCGTCCGCCGGGCGGCCAAGGACCCTTCAGGCCATGGACGGCGCGCGCCCCCACGGCCGCTTCCTCGCCGGTGAGGCCGGTGACCTGGCCGGCGTGTCCGGTACGACGATCGGCCAGTGGGCGCGGCGCGGGCTGATCCGCGCCTCGCGGTCGACCGGCGACCCGCACGTGTACAGCCTCGAGGACGTCGCCGAGGCGGTCGTCGTCCATGCGCTGCTCGAGCACGGGCTGCGCCACGCGGCGATCCGCGAGGCGATCGCCGCGCTCGGGGATTACGGGGCCTGGCCGTTGAGCCGGGCGCCGCTGGCCACCACCGCCGAGGACGACGGCGCGCGGATCGTCCTGTGCGCCGGCGACGGGCTGTTCGTGCTGCGCGGCCACGACTGGCAGCGCCTCGCCGTCGTGCCCGCGCTGCGGGAGCTGCCGCTCTCCGGTCCGCTCGAGGTCGTCGCGCGGGCGCGCGGCGCAGCACACGCGTCGGACGGCTGCTGAGAAACGTCGAATGGGCTTCAGGGCCCGTCGGGCGGACCGATAGACGCCATGTGGACAGCCCTGCCACACGCCGACGTGCGTCCAGCGACCCCGGTCCAGGGCGCGCCCTCCGGCGTGCGCGCGACCCTGTGGGCGTGGTCGCTGGGACTGTGCCTCGCGCTGAGCGCCGTCTACCCGTTCGTGCCCCAGGCGGTCCAGATGACGAGCTACCGGATCGTCGGGATCTTCGCCGTCGTCGGGCTCCTCGCCGGCATCCGCCTGAACCGGCTGCGCCCGCTGCCGTGGGTGCTCATCGCGCTCGGGCAGCTGAGCTTCGTGCTCGGCGACGCGCTGTGGGACGTCTACGACCTGATCCTCCACCTCGCCCCGACGCCGTCGCCGGCCGACGTCCTCTACGTCGCCGGCTACCCGTTCATCGCCGCCGGCCTCGCCGTCCTCTCGCGCCGGCGCGCCGCGCGCGCCGACAACTCGAGCCTGATCGACGCGACGATCATCACCGTCGGCGCCGGTGTCGTCGCCTGGGTCTTCCTGCTGTCTCCCTTCGGGCACGACGAGACGCTGACCGCCCCGGACCGCCTGAGCGCGCTCTCCCATCCGCTCGGCGACCTGCTGCTGCTGTCGATGGCGGCGCGGCTGTTCCTGCTGCCCGGCGTCTCCTCGCGCGGCCACCGGCTGTTCGGGTTCGGCCTCGTGGCCGTGCTCGTCGCCGACGTCGCCGACCTCGCCATCACCACGGCCGAGAGCAGCGTGCTCCCGGCCGAGCTCATCGACGTCGGCTACCTGGTCTCCTACGCGCTGATCGGCGCGTCGGCGCTGGACCCGACGAGCCGCATACCCGAGGCCTCGCCCGTCTCGCAGGCCGTCCTGTCGCCGGGCCGCCTGCGCCTGCTGGCCGGCGCCTCGCTGCTCGCGCCGGCCACGCTGGCCGTCCAGACGCTCATGGGGGGCACCTCGCACGCCCTGCTCATCGCCGCCACGTCGGCGGTGCTCTTCCTGCTCGTCCTGGGCCGCATGTCCGGCCTCGTGCGCCGCGTCGAGGAGCAGTCGAGCCTGCTCGCGCGCGTCGCCCGCACCGACGCGCTCACCGGGCTGCTCAACCGCCGCGCCTGGGACGAGGGTCTGCCGACCGAGCTGGCGCGCGCCGGGCGCGCCGGCGAGCGCGTGTCCGTCGCGCTGCTCGACCTCGACCGCTTCAAGGCGTTCAACGACGTCCAGGGCCATCCGGCCGGCGACCGTCTGCTGCGCGCCGCCGCGGCGGCGTGGCGCGGGGAGCTGCGCGCGCCGGACGTGCTCGCCCGCTACGGCGGCGAGGAGTTCGGCGTCATCCTGCCCGGCTGCGGGCTGGACGAGGCGGCGGCGATCGTCGACCGCCTGCGCGGCCTGACCCCGCAGGGCGAGACGAGCTCGGCGGGCATCGCCGAGTGGGACGGCAGCGAGTCGGCGGACGCGCTCGTGGCGCGCGCCGACGGCGCCCTCTACGCGGCGAAGCGCGGCGGACGCGATCGCACGGTCCTCGCGGCCGGGCGCGCGGCGCTCGCCGCCTAACGCCCCGCCAGCGTCAGGTAGTCGCGCTCGTAGATATCGGCGACGCGCTCGGGCGTCAGCCGCAGCGCCCACGCGCGCGCGCCGGCGAGGTCGGGCATCCGCCGCCCGCCGAGCACGTCCTCCAGGGCGCGGGCGAGCGCCGCCGGGTCCTCGGGCGGCACGAGCAGTCCGCGGCCGTCGGCGAGCGTGTCGGGGAGACCGTCGACGGCGGCGGCGACGACCGGCACGCCGAGGCCCATGGCCAATGCGGCGGCCTGCGACGTGCCCTCCTCGCGCGACGGGCACGCCTGCACCGCCGCGCCCGCGACCCACGGCGCCGGGTCGTCGACCCAGCCCTCGAGGCGCACGACGTCGCCCAGACCGGCGTCGGCGATCCGCGCGCGCATCGCGTGCTCGAGCGGGCCCGCGCCGCAGACGACGACGGGCGGCGGCGAGTCCATCAGGGCGACGGCCTCGACGAGCAGATCGGGCCCCTTGTCGGTGGCGAGGCGGCCGGTGAAGACGATCCGCGGGGAGGGCAGCCCCGGGCGCTCGCGGGCGCCGAAGCCCTCGACGGGCGAGACGCCGGGCACGATGCGCTCGGGCGCCACGCCCGCCCGCAGGCCGTCGGCGCGGGCGCCCGGGCCGTGGCCGTAGAAGCGATCGATGCGCGGCGCGACCTCGGCCATCGGCTCCCACTGCGGCTCGTCGGGCCAGACGAGGCGGTTGTGCTCGCTCGCCGCGAACGGCACGTCGTCGCCGATCACCCGGCCTGTGGCCCACCACGCGCCGAGCATGTGGGCATGGACGACGTCGGCGCCCTCCAGGCGCGGCTCGATCCACGCCGCGAAGGCGTCGTCGCAGCGGTACTGCAGGTCGATCGGACTGCCCATGAGCTCCGGCTCGATCGCGTGGGCCCGGGCCAGCGCGACGCCCTCCTCGGTCGCGTGGCCGACGAGCAGGCGCGTCGGGTGCCCGCGCGCGGCGAGCACCCGGCTCACCCGCAGCAGCGAGAGCTGTGCGCCGCCCGGCTCGAGTTTGGCCAGCGTGCGGACGACGAGCACGTGCTCATCCCCGGGGGCTGAGCGCGTCGAGCAGCTCGGGGTAGCCCGCGGGATCGCCCATCGGGGTGATCACGTGCGTCGTGATCCCGGCCGCCGCGAACTCGCCGATCCGCTCGCGCTGGGCCTCCGGCGGCCCGAGCAGGGCGACCTCGCGCACGAGGTCGTCGGGCATCAGCTCGAGCGCGCGCCCGCGGTCGCCCTCGCGCCACGCGGCGAGCGTCGGCGCCAGCCGCTCGCCCCAGCCGAGCCACTCGTAGAAGGCGGAGTACACGGGCACGGTCGCGTACGCGAGCAGCATCCGCCGCGCCGCGGCGAGCGCCTCGTCCTCGGGGCCGGGGAAGGAGAAGTAGCGGCAGGCGAGCTCCTTGCCGGGCGCGCCGAAGGCCTCGACGACCTGCGCCGTGCCGCTCAGCGGCAGCAGGTTGGTGAAGCCGCCGTCGCCCAGCTCGGCGGCGAGCGCGAGCATCCGCCCGCGCAGCGCGGCGACGACGATCGGGACCGGCTCGGCCGGCGGCATGTCGAGGCGGAAGCCTCCCGGGCCGCGCTCGCCGGCGAGGATCGGGCGCAGCGTCTCGATCGCCTCGCGCATGCGCCGCAGCGGTCGCTCGAAGGGGATCCCGTTCCAGCGCTCGACGATCACGTCGGACGACGAGCCGAGACCGAGCACGAAGCGCCCGCCCGAGGCGTCGGCGAGCGCCGCGGCGTGCTGGGCGAGCACCGCGGGCCCGCGCGTGTACGGGTTGACCACGCCGGTGGCCAGTCGCATGGTGGTCGTGTGTACGGCGGCCAGGGCGAGCGGCGTGAATCCGTCGGCCGCGGCGACCTCGCTCGACCACAGGTCCTCGTAGCCGGCCGCCTCGGCGCGGCGCATGAGCTCCGGGTGGCCGGTCATGGGCACGCCGAAGAACGGGAGCGTCAGACCGAAGCGCTGGTCGGGCACGGGCGCAACCTACCTGCGGCGGCGCGGGCAGTCCGTAGGCTTGCGCGATGGACGAGGCGCTCGATGGCATCGCCACCGCCGACGCGCGCCTCGGGCGCCCGTTCCCGCTGCCGACGATCGCCCTGCCGCTCGCCCGCTGGGTCGAGATCGAGCTCACCGAGGCGGGCGCCGAGGTCGCATGGAACCTCGACGACACACGCGCGGGAGCGCCCGGCCGGCTCGCTCTCTACGCGGGCACGGCGCCGCCGCCGCCGCGCGTCCTCCCCGGCGGCACCGAGCCCCGGCAGCGCGGCGAGGTGACCTGGCGGGCGGCGCCGCTGCAGGACGCCCAACCCTCGTTGCGACCGGTCCACGAGCTGTCCTGGACGGCGGGCGGGCTGCACCTGCGGCTCACCGCGCAGGGGCCCTGGAGCGAGGCCACCCTGGAGGCGATCGCGACATCGATCCCAGTAGGGTCGGGCGCCGCCGGAGCCACGCCATGACCGGGGAGACATGACCGCGCCGCAGCCGCCCGATCGCCCAGATCGAAACCTCGCACTCGAGATCGTCCGCGTCACCGAGGCCGCTGCGCTGGCCTCCGCGCGGATGATCGGCATGGGCGACAAGGAGGGCGCCGACCAGGCCGCCGTCGACGCGATGCGCCTCGTGCTCGACACCGTCCACATGGACGGCGTCGTCGTCATCGGCGAGGGCGAGAAGGACGAGGCGCCGATGCTCTTCAACGGCGAGCAGATCGGCGACGGCAAGGGTCCCGAGGTCGACATCGCCGTCGACCCGCTGGAGGGCACGCGGCTGACCGCCCTGGGCATGCCGAGCGCGCTCGCGGTGATCGCGCTCAGCGGCCGCGGCACGATGTTCGACCCCGGTCCGTGCGTCTACATGGAGAAGATGGCCGGCGGCGAGGACATCGCCGACCTGCTCGACCTCGACCGCCCGCTCCCCGAGACGCTGGGCCTGATCGCCGAGCGCCGCGCGTGCGACATCCGGGACATCATGGTCGTGACGCTCGACCGCCCGCGCCACGAGGACGGGATCAAGCAGATCCGCGACGCCGGCGGGCGCGTGCGCCTGATCACCGACGGCGACGTCAGCGCGAGCCTGCTCGCCGTCAGCGAGCGCTCGCCGGTGACGCTGCTGTGGGGCATCGGCGGCACGCCCGAGGGCGTCATCACCGCGGCGGCGATCAAGTCGATCGGCGGCGGCCTCGTCGGCCGCCTGTGGCCGCGCGACGACGACGAGCGCCGGGCGGCGACCGACGCGGGCTACGACCTCGACCGCCAGCTCACGCAGGACGACCTCGTCCGCGGCGACGACTGCTTCTTCTCGGCCACCGGCGTGACCGACGGCGACGTCCTGCAGGGCGTGCGCTACGAGGGCTCGACGGCGAGCACGGAGTCGATCGTCATGCGCTCGCGCACGGGCACCGTGCGGCGCATCCAGGCGCGCCACAACCGCTCGAAGCTGCGGCGCGTCACCGGCGAGCGCTACGGCTAGGCGCCACGCTCGCTCGGCGGCGGCAGCCGCGGGTCGGGCACCTGGTCGACGGTCCGGAAGCGGCCGACGCGCGACTCGGCGAGGTCGAGCCGGGCGAGCGAGCGCAGGAAGCCGTGCGTCACGAGCACGTGGATGCGCGACTGTGTGTTGGCGTACACCCAGCGGCCCACCGCGGAGGCGATCGCGGGGTGGAAGTCGGCGACCTCGACCTCGACGTGGACGAGCACCCGGCCGGGCTGGGCGGCGGGCCGGCGCTGGACGTCGATCTCCAGATAGCCGTCCGCGCGCCGCCCGCGCCGCGCGACGAGCAGGCCGCTGACGATCCGCCAGCGCACGACGCCGCGGCGGTCGTCCATCTCGTACTCGGGCGGCGCGAAGGTGATCAGCTTCACGCGCGGGACGAGCAGGCACACCGAGCGCTCGTCCTCCGCGTAGAACACGCGCACGACCCCGAGCGTGGCGCGGGTCAGGAAGCGCCAGTAGGTGCGCGCCAGGCGCTCGAGGTACTGCGGCGACCACAGCGTGTCGATGCGGTCCGCGGGCAGCGCGACCTCGGCCGTCTGCACCGAGCGCACCGCTCCGCGATCGTCGATGCCGGTGTCGTCGTCGGCCTGGCGGACGATGTCGACGTCGGCGAGCGGCGGCCCGCCGCGGAGGCGACGGGCGACCGCGTAGATCCCGCCGGCGACGGCGGCGATCGCGGCCACGAGCGGCAGCATGCCGCGAGGCTACCCGCCCGGTGAACCCGGCGGTCGGGTAGGGCGTACTCCGCCTGTGGGGCAGGAGACCTTCAACATGCCGTTGAACCTTCTCTCCTGCCCGCTCGAGAGCAGGAACGATGACCGGTGATCTGGCCATAGGCGACGTCGCGGAGCAGTCCGGCATCGCCGCCGGGACGATCCGCATGTGGGAGCAGCGCTACGGGTTCCCCACGCCCGCGCGCACCACGTCCGGGTACCGCCGCTACGGCGCCGAGGACGTCGAGCGCCTGCGCCGCGTGCAGGCGTACCGCAACCGCGGCCTGTCGGTCCCGGCGGCGATCGAGCGCGTCCGCGAGAGCGGCACGGCGTCCGACCTTCCGTCGCTCTACGCCGCCGTGGCCGGGCGCGACAACGCCGCCCACCCGCACGTCCTGCGCAAGTCGACGCTCATGGACCTCAGCCGCGCCATCGAGTACGAGACGCTCGCGCACGCGGCGGCGCCGGTGCTGTTCGGCGCCTTCCAGGAGGAGCGCTTCTTCCGCGTCATCGAGTCACGCTGGCGCCGGCTGGCCGATCACGCCGACGCATGCGTCGTGTTCGCCGACTTCGGGGCCGAGCGACGTCCCGAGCACGGGCCGGTCGAGCTGCCGATCCGGCGCGCGCAGGCGCTCGGCAACGAGTGGTCGCTGATCGTCGACGCGCCCGGTTTCGCGGCCACGCTCGTCGCCTGGGAGCAGCCGCAGACCGGCGAGGGCCGTGACGAGGATCGCCGCTTCGAGGCGATCTGGACACTCGACCCGGCGACGACGAGAGTCGCCGCGATGGCCGCCGGGCGGATGGCCGGAGGCATCGATCCCACGCTGGGAAACGACCTCGAGGCGCGTCTCGCCGACCGCCCGCTGGCGCTCGAGGAGCCCGTCCCGGCGCTCACCTCGCTGGCCAACCGGGTCGTCGCGTACATGGAGCGCTCGACCCGCTCGCGGTGACGAGACCGGTCCGTCCGCGATCGGGCAAATCAGTTGCAATGCAACTGCGAGCGTGGATATAAACCGGCGGGACGGACGGCGCCCTCGCCCCCCGAGGGACCGACGAGCGGAGGTCGCCCCAGTGTGCCTGGCCATCCCGGGCCGCATCGTGGAGGTGGTCGACGAGTCCAACCGGCTCGCCAAGGTCGATGTCGCCGGAGTCCAGCGCAACGTCAACATCGGGCTGCTGGACGGTGACCTCGACGGCGGCGTCGGACCCGGCGACTGGGTCCTCATCCACGTCGGCTTCGCGATCTCCCACATCGACGAGGACGAGGCGCGCGCCACGCGCGAGTTGCTCGAGGCGATGGGCGCCGAGTACGAGCAGGAGCTCACCGAGCTGAGGGAGAGCGTGATCGAGTAGTGGACCCCCGCTGCGACGACCAGCATCACTGCATCACCTGCTCCGACGAAGGCGTGCCGATGTGGGTTCTCGCCGTCGACGGGGACCGCGGCCTGGCGCTCTGCGCCGACCGCGACGGCGGGCACCTGTCGGTCGAGACCGCGCTCGTCGAGCCGATCGCGCCCGGCGACGCGCTGCTCGTCCACGCCGGCACCGCCCTGACGCGCCTCGACGCCGAGACGCTGGCATGAGGTTCGTCGACGAGTTCCGCGACCCCGACCTCGGGCGCGTCGTCTCCGGCGAGATCCTCGCCGCCGTCGAGCCCGGTCGCCACTACAAGATCATGGAGGTCTGCGGCGGCCACACGCACTCGATCTACAAGTACGGCGTCGACGACCTGCTGCCCGCCAACGTCGAGCTCGTGCACGGGCCCGGCTGCCCGGTGTGCGTGATCCCGATGGGGCGCGTGGACGACGGCATCGCCCTGGCCCACGAGCCCGACGTGATCTTCACGTGCTTCGGCGACATGATGCGCGTGCCCGGCTCGAACGGCAGCCTGCTCGAGGCCAAGGCCGCGGGCGCCGACGTGCGGATGGTCTACTCGCCGCTCGACGCATTGCGGATCGCGCGATCCAACCCCGACCGGCCGGTCGTCTTCTTCGCGATCGGCTTCGAGACGACGGCGCCCTCGACGGCGCTGACGATCATGCGGGCGCGCGCGGAGGGCCTCGAGAACTTCTCGGTGATGTGCAACCACGTCACGATCGTGCCGCCGCTGCGCGCGCTGCTCGAGTCGCCCGACCTGCGCCTGGACGGCTTCATCGGCCCCGGCCACGTCGCCACCGTCGTCGGCGCGCGCCCGTTCCGCTTCATCCCCGCCGACTACGAGCGCCCGGTGGTCATCGCGGGCTTCGAGCCGCTGGACATCCTGCAGTCGATCCACATGATCCTGCGCCAGCTCGCCGAGGGGCGCTGCGAGGTCGAGAACCAGTACAAGCGCGTCGTGCCCGACGAGGGCAACGCGAAGGCGCTCGAGGTCCTCGCCGAGGTCTTCGAGCTGCGCCCGCACTTCGAGTGGCGCGGCCTGGGCTTCATCTCCCACAGCGGGCTGAAGATCAACGACGCCTACGCCGACCTCGACGCCGAGCGGCGCTTCCCGGTCCCCGGCGTGCGCGTCGCCGACCCCAAGGCGTGCCAGTGCGGCGAGGTCCTCAAGGGCGTCATCAAGCCCTGGGAGTGCAAGGTGTTCGGCACGGCCTGCACGCCCGAGCGGCCGATCGGCACCTGCATGGTGTCCTCCGAGGGCGCCTGCGCCGCCTACTACAACTTCGGGCGTTTCGCGCGGGAGCGTGAGGTCGTGTGACCGAGATCTCCGACCGCGAGCAGCGGATCCTCGGGATCATCGAGACGGCGCGGGCCAAGCGCCCGCGCTTCCGCGACGAGCGCATCACGATGGCCCACGGCGCGGGCGGCAAGGCCACCCAGACCCTGATCGAGGGCCTGCTCGTCCCGGCGCTGGGCAACGACAGCCTCGACACGCTCGCCGACGCGGGGACCGTCACCATCGACGGCCTCGACCTCGCGCTGACCACCGACAGCTTCGTCGTGCGGCCGATCGTCTTCCCGGGCGGCTCGATCGGCGAGCTGGCGGTCAACGGCACGGCCAACGACCTCGCCGTCGCCGGCGCCCGCCCGCGCGCGCTGACCCTGTCGCTCGTGCTCGAGGAGGGTCTGGAGGCCGATGCGCTGCGCGGCGAGGTCGAGGCCATCGCGCAGGCCGCGCAGGCCGCCGGGGTCGACGTCGTGGCCGGCGACACGAAGGTCGTCGAGCGCGGCCACGCCGACGCGATGTACATCTGCACGACGGGCCTGGGCCGGCTCGACCCGCGCGCCCGCCTGTCGCCGGCCGGCCTGCGCCCCGGCGACCGCGTCCTGCTCTCGGGCTCGATCGGCGAGCACGGGATGGCGATCATGCTCGCGCGCGGCGAGTTCGAGCTCGACGCGCAGATCGAGTCGGACACGCGGCCGCTGTGGCCCGTCGTCGACGCGCTGCTCGACGCCGCCGGGCCCGAGCTGCGCTGCGTGCGCGACGCCACGCGCGGCGGCGTCGCCTCCGTCCTCAACGAGCTGGCGCGCGCCTCCCAGGTGGCGATGATCGTGCGCGAGGCCGCGGTGCCCATCGACCCGGCGGTGGCCGGCGCGGCGGAGATCCTCGGCATCGACCCGATGTACGTGGCCAACGAGGGCAAGCTCGTCGCGTTCGTCGCGCCCGAGCGCGCCGACGCCGCGCTCGCGGCGATGCGCGCGCTGGAGGGCTGCGAGGACGCGGCCGAGATCGGCGAGGTCCGTACCGAGCCGCCCGGGATGGTGCTCGTCGAGACCGCCTTCGGCGGCCGCCGCGTCATGGACCAGCTCGTCGGCGACCCGCTGCCCAGGATCTGCTGAGGGACCGATGCACGAGCTCTCGATCGCCGAGGCCGTCCTGGACATCGTCGTCCGGCACGCGGGCGATCGGCGGGTGGCGCGGGTCGAGCTGAAGGTCGGCCACCTGCGCCAGGTGGTGCCCACGGCGCTCGGCTTCGCCTTCACCCTCGTCTCCGAGGGGACGGTGGCCGAGGGCGCGGAGCTCTCGATGGAGGAGGTGCCGGCGCGCGGCCGGTGCCGGAACTGCGGGACGGAGGGCGACCTGCCCGGCTTCCCGCTGCTGTGCCCTGAGTGCGGGGGCGCCGACCTGCGGCTGCTCGCCGGTGAGGAGCTGCTCGTCGACGCGCTCGAGCTCGACGACCCGTTGGTGACGACAGGAGGGAACGTCCGTGGCGACTGAACCGAAGGCTCCTGCGGTGGAGGAGGTCCACATCCTCTGGATCTCGGAGGGCATGAGCTGCGACGGAGACACGGTGTCGATCACCGCGGCCGGTCAGCCTTCCATCGAGGACGTGCTGCTCGGGGCGATCCCCGGCCTCCCCAAGGTCAACCTCTACAACAAGGTGCTGTCGCCGACGCTCGGCGGCGAGGAGTTCCTGCTGCCCTTCCGCCAGGCGGCGCGCGACGAGCTCGAGGCGCCGTTCGTGCTCGTCATCGAGGGCTCGATCCCCAACGAGGAGATCAACGGCGAGGGCTACTGGACGTCGTTCGGCAACGACGAGGCGACGGGCGAGCCGCTGACGCTGAACTGGTGGATCGACACGCTCGCCCCCAAGGCGTGGGGCGTGATCGCCATCGGCACGTGCGCCACCTACGGCGGCATCCACGCGATGGCCGGCAACCCGACGGGCTGCATGGGCCTGGCCGACTACCTGGGCTGGGACTTCCGCTCGGCGGGCGGGCTGCCGATCGTCAACGTCCCCGGCTGCCCGGTGCAGCCGGAGAACTTCATGGAGACGCTCGTCTGGCTGCTCTACCAGGCCGCCGGGCTGGCCCCGGTGATCCCGCTCGACGAGCAGCTGCGCCCGACATGGATCTTCGGCAAGACGGTCCACGAGGGCTGCGACCGCGCCGGCTACTACGAGCAGGGCGACTTCGCGCAGGACTACAACTCGCCCAAGTGCCTCGTGAAGGTCGGCTGCTGGGGGCCGGTGGTCAACTGCAACGTCCCCAAGCGCGGCTGGATGGCGGGCATCGGCGGCTGCCCGAACGTGGGCGGCATCTGCATCGGCTGCACGATGCCGGGCTTCCCCGACAAGTTCATGCCGTTCATGGACCAGCCGCCGGGCGGCACCGTCTCGTCGATGATCACCGGCGTCTACGGGCCGATGATCCGCCGGCTGCGGAGCATCACCAACCGCACGGTCAACAAGGAGCCGTCGTGGCGTCAGCGCGGCTCTGAGCTCACCACGGGCTACGCCCCGCGCTGGGGGAACTGAGAGGAGAGACCATGGCCCTTCGCGAGAGGATCACGCCCGAGGCCGGCAAGGTCGTCGACATGTCCTGGGACCCGATCACCAGGATCGTCGGCAACCTCGGCATCTACACGAAGATCGACTTCGACAACCGCGAGGTGCTGTCGTGCAAGAGCACCTCGTCGCTGTTCCGCGGCTACAGCGTGTTCATGAAGGGGAAGGACCCCCGCGACGCGCACTTCATCACGAGCCGCATCTGCGGGATCTGCGGTGACAACCACGCCGTCTGCTCGTGCTACGCGCAGCAGATGGCCTACGGCGTCAAGCCGCCGCCGCTGGCCGAGTGGATCGTCAACCTCGGCGAGGCCGCGGAGTACATCTTCGACCACATCATCTTCCAGGACAACCTGGTCTTCGTGGACTTCTGCGAGCAGATGGTGCGCGAGACGAACCCGAGCGTGTGGGCGAAGGCCGAGAGCAAGCGAGGCGCCCGGCGCCGGCGTGCACGGCTACCGCACGATCGGCGACATCATGAAGTCCTACAACCCGTTCACGGGCGAGACGTACCGCGAGGCGCTGCACATGAGCCGCGTCGGGCGGGAGATGATCTGCCTGATGGAGGGGCGCCACGTGCACCCCTCGACGATCTACCCGGGCGGCGTGGGCACGGTGGCCACGCCGACGCTGCTGACCGACTACCTCAGCCGGCTGCTGCGCTGCCTGGACTTCATCAAGAAGGCCGTCGCCATGAACGACGACGTCTTCGACTTCTTCTACGAGGCCCTGCCGGGCTACGAGGAGGTCGGGCGGCGGCGCATCCTGCTCGGCTGCTGGGGCGCGTTCAACAACCCCGACCACGTCGACTACCGCTACGACACGATGAACCACTGGGGCAACGAGATGTTCGTCACCCCGGGGGTCGTCGTCGACGGCGAGCTGGTCACGACCGACCTCGTCGACATCAACCTCGGCATCCGGATCCTGCTCGGCAGCTCCTACTACGAGGACTGGACGAACGAGGAGACGTTCGTCGCCGAAGGACCCGCTCGGCAACCCGGTCGACAAGCGCCACCCGTGGAACCAGACCACGATCCCCAAGCCGCAGAAGCGCGACCTCGAGGGCGGCAACTACCGCTGGGTGATGAGCCCGCGCTGGTACGACAAGCGCACGGGCGACCACCTGGCGCTCGACACCGGCGGCGGCGCGCTCGCGCGCCTGTGGGCGACCGCGCTGGCCAACAAGGTCGACACGCCGTTCGTGAAGGCCACCGGGCAGAGCGTCGAGATCAACCTGCCCAAGACGCCCGACACGCCCGAGGTGAACCTCGAGTGGAAGATCCCGCAGTGGTCCAACGCGATCGAGCGCGACCGCGCGCGGATCTACTTCGTCGCGTACGCCGCCGGGATGGCGCTGCACTTCCTCAACAAGGCGTTCGAGGAGGTCCGCGCCGGGCGCACGAAGGTCTTCGAGGACTTCGACGTCCCCGAGGAGGCGATCGGCTGCGGCTTCCACGAGGCGGTGCGCGGCGTGCTGTCGCACCACCTCGTCATCCGCGAGGGCAAGATCGCCAACTACCACCCGTACCCGCCGACGCCGTGGAACGGCAGCCCGACGGACTCCTACGGCACGCCCGGTCCCTACGAGGACGCGGTCATGGGCCAGCCGATCTTCGAGGAGGCGGGCCCGGACACGTTCCGCGGGCATCGACATCATGCGCGCGGTCCGCAGCTTCGACCCGTGCCTGCCCTGCGGCGTGCACATGTACCTCGGCAAGGGCAAGACGATCCGCCAGGTGCACTCGCCGATGTTCGGTGAGCATGGCTGAGCCCGGCCTGACGCTGGACGACCGCGCGGCCCGTGAGCGGGTCGCGCGCGTCGAGGCGCTGCTGGCCGAGATCGAGGAGCTGCCCGACGCCGCCGCGCGCGACCGCGCGCTCGAGGTCGTGCAGGCGCTGCTCGACGTCTACGGCGAGGGGCTGGCGCGGATCGTCTCGCACGTCGCGGCCGCCGACGACGGGACGCTCGCGCGTGCGATGGCGGGCGACGAGCTCGTCGCGCACCTGCTGCTCCTGCACGACCTGCACCCGGTCCCGCTGGAGGCCCGCGTGCGCGGGGCGCTCGACGAGGTGCGCCCGTACCTCGAGTCCCACGGCGGCGACGTCGAGCTGCTCGGGGTCGGCGACGGCATCGTGCGCCTGCGCCTCGAGGGCAGCTGCAACGGCTGCCCGTCCTCGGCGGTGACGCTCAAGCTGGCCATCGAGGAGGCCATCCACAAGGCTGCCCCCGACGTGGAGGCGATCGAGGCCGACGGCGCGGCCGAGCCGGCGCCGCCGCCGCTCCTGCAGCTCGAGATCTCCGACGCGCTGCGCCGCCCGGCCGAGCCGTCGGGCGGGACGTGGGCGACGGCCGGCGCGCTGGCCGACGTCGGCGCGGACGCGCCGCAGTTGCGCGAGGTGGCGGGCGAGCGGCTGCTGTTCGTGCGCCTGGACGGCGGCGCCTACGCCTACCGCCCGGCCTGCCCGTCGTGCGGCGCCTCGCTCGCCGACGGGGCGCTGAAGGAGGCCGCGCTGTGCTGCACGGGCTGCGGCCTGCGCTACGACGTGCGAGCCGCGGGGACGTGCCTGGACGACCCGACCCTGCACCTGGCGCCCGTGCCGCTGCTCGTCGACGGAGCCGGCACGGTCAGGGTGGCGCTCGGCGCCGCGGCCTGACATGGGGGCGGGAGGCGACACGCTCGGCGGCTCGCGGCTGCGGCGCATGGCGTCGCGGCGCGACCACCGCGCGCGAGGCCGCGGCCGAGCGCTGCGACCTGTGCGGCGCCGCCATCCCGCCCGAGCACCGCCATCTGCTGGACGTGCGCACGCGCGATCTGCAGTGCGCGTGCCGGCCGTGCGCGCTGCTCTTCGACCGCCCCGCGGCGGCCGCGGGCCACGTGCGCCTCGTGCCCGAGCGGCGCCTGCGGATCATGGACTTCGAGCTCGACGACCTGGCCTGGGAGGAGCTGCGCCTGCCGGTCGACATCGCGTTCTTCTTCCGCAGCTCGCAGGCCGGGCGCGTCGTCGCGATGTACCCCGGGCCGATGGGGGCGACCGAGTCGCTGCTCGAGTTCGAGGCCTGGGAGGCGCTCGAGACGGCCAACCCCGTGCTGTCGACGCTCGAGGAGGACGTCGAGGCGCTGCTCGTCGACCGCGCCCATGGCGCGAACGGCCACTGGGTCGTGCCGATCGACGTCCCCTACGAGCTGGCCGGGCTGATCCGCGTGCAGTGGCGCGGGCTGACGGGCGGCAAGGCCGTCTGGCAGGAGATCGGGCGGTTCACCGGTGAGCTCGACCGCACCGCGCGGCCGGCGAGCCGGACGGGCCGCCGCTGGACCGAGGCCGCGGCGGGCGCCGCGGCGGAAGGAGGCTGAGCATGACGAAAGCGAGCGGGCCGGCCCCGGACGTCTCGGCGCACCGCGCCGGGGTCCGGATGGGCAACGCGCGGGGCAACTACGAGTCGCAGGCGGGCCACGAGCCCGACGGGCGGTCGACCGCCGAGCGCTCGACCGGGATCAACGCCAAGGCCGAGAACCCGATCGACCCGCGGATGCCGAACCTGTCGCCGGCGTAGCCCGGCCCGGACGATGGCCGCCACCGGTCCCCGCCCCGTCGACGCCGGCGCGCTGCCCGAGCTGGCGTTCGAGGTCGTGGACGCCGATCGCGTCGGCCACACGGCCGTCCCGACGCTGTGCTTCGTGCTGCGCATCGACAGCGTCGGCGGCGTGCCGATCCGCTCGATCCTGCTCGACACGCAGATCCGCATCGCGGCGCGCCGGCGCGCCTACGACCCGTCGACGCACGACCGGCTCTTCGAGCTCTTCGGCGCGCCGGCGGACTGGGGCACGAACCTGAGCTCGCTGCTGTGGACGCGCACCACGACGATCGTGCCGCCGTTCGACGGCAGCGCGCGTGTCGAGCTGCACGTCCCGTGCACCTACGACCTCGAGGTCGCCGCGTCGCGCTACCTCGACGCGCTCGACGGCGGCGACGTGCCGCTCGAGCTCATGTTCAGCGGCACCGTGTTCTACGCGACGGCGGCGGGGCTCCTGCAGACCGTGCGGATCCCGTGGTCGCACGAGGCCGGCTACCGGATGCCGGTGGCGCTGTGGCGCGAGACGATGGCGGCGCACTTCCCCGACAGCGCGTGGCTGCGGATCGACAAGGAACACTACGACCGGCTCGCCGCCTTCCGCTCGCGCAACGCGCTGCCGACCTGGGAGGCCGCGCTCGACGCGCTCCTGCCCGGAGACGAGGCGGGCCCCTGATGGCCGACGCGGTGCGCGCGATCGCCGACGCCGTCCTCTACGAGGGCTACATGCTGTGGCCCTATCGGCGCTCGGCGCTGAAGAACCAGCGCCGCTGGACGTTCGGCGGCGTCTACCCGGCGGCCCATCACGCGGGGCGCGACGACGACCCGTGCCTGATGCGCACCGACTGCCTGCTCGAGGCGGACGACGACGACGCCGTCGTCGACGTGACCGTGCGCTTCCTGCACGTCGTCCGCCGCGGCGTCGCCGCCGGCGAGGGGCCGCAGCGGCGCTTCGTCGACGCGCTGACCGTCGCGGGCGAGCGCCACCTGGCCTGGGAGGAGGCGGTCGAGCGCGAGATCGCCGTGCCCGGCCTCGACGTCGCCGCGCTGACGGCCGGCCGGCGGGTCGCCGTCGACATCCCGGCCGGGGCGCAGGAGGAGGAGCTGCACGAGGGCGACGGCGTCGCCGGTGCGCTCGTGCGCTCGTGGGAACCGCTGCAGGGCTCGGTCGAGGTCTCCGGGAGGCGCGTCGCGCCCGGCCTGCTGCGGATCGCGGTGACCGTCGCCAACACGACCCCGTGGGACGGCGAGGACCGCGAGGCCGTCCTGGCGCGCACCTTCAACTCGACGCACACCGTGCTGCGGGCGCGCGGCGGCGCGTTCGTGTCGCTCACCGATCCGCCCTCCGAACTGCGCGAGCACGGCGAGGCGTGCCGGGCCGGCTGCGAGGGCGCGTGGCCGGTGCTCGTCGGCGAGCCCGGCGCGCGCGACACGCTGCTGTCGTCGCCGATCATCCTCGAGGACCATCCGCGGATCGCGCCCGAGAGTCCCGGCGACCTCTTCGACGGCGGCGAGATCGACCAGATGCTCGTGCTCAACATCCTCGCCCTGACCGACGAGGAGCGCGACGAGATGCGCGACACCGACCCGCGCACCCGCGAGATCCTCGAGCGCACCGAGGCGCTCACGCCCGAGGAGCTCATGCGCCTGCACGGGACGATCCGCGACCTGCGGGTGGTGCGCGAGCGATGAGCGCCGACCGCACCCCGTGGGAGGAGCTCGAGCGCCCGGCGCCCGACACGGTGCTCGTCGACGGCGTCGAGCTGCGCCGCCGCAGCCGCGTGCGGCTGCGCCCGCGCGCCGGCGGCGACGTCATGGACCTCGCCCTCGCCGGGCGCACGGCGGCGATCGAGGGCATCGACCAGGACCTCGAGGGCAACGTTCGCCTCGCCGTGACCATCGACGACGACCCGGGCCGCGACCTCGGCGACCGCCGCCAGCCCGGGCACCGGTTCTTCTTCGCGCCCGAGGAGGTCGAGCCGCTGGACGACGGCGGCGCCGAGGCCCCCGCGCCGGCGCTGCGCGTCCTCGTGGCCGGCATCGGCAACGTGTTCATGGCCGACGACGGCTTCGGCGTCGCGCTCGCCGCGCGCCTCGCGCGCCGCGAGCTGCCGCCGGGGGTCGACGTCGTCGACTTCGGCATCCGCGGCATGGACCTCGCCTACGCGATGCAGGACGGCTACGACGTCGTCGTCCTGCTCGACGCCACGCCGCGCGGCGAGCGGCCCGGCACGCTCTACGTCATCGAGCCGGCGCTCGACGACGACGACGTCGGCGTCGACGCGCACGGCATGGACCCGGTGAAGGTCCTCGCGCTGGCGCGCGCGCTCGGCGGCACGCCGCCGCGGACGCTCGTCGTCGGCTGCGAGCCGGCCACGCGCATGCGCGGCGACGAGGAGGACATCGTCGCCGACATCAGCGAGCCCGTCCGTGCCGCGCTCGACGAGGGCGTGCTGCTCGTCGAGCAGGTGCTCGCCGAGCTCATCGAAGAACAACCACAACAGGGAGGGCCGTCATGAGCGAGATCACCATCGGCCAGAAGACGCAGATCATCGCCACGCTCGCGCTGCTCGGCGGTGCCGCGGCGCTCGTCGCCGTCCAGCTGCCCGAGATCCGGCGCTACATGGCCATCCGGTCGATGTAGGGGGGCGGATGCACCGTACGAAGGTCCGGGTCGTCGAGGACGCGCTCGACGCCAACAACACGATCGCGCGCGCCAACCGCGACGACTTCGACCGCGCCGGCGTGACGGTGGTCAACCTGATGAGTGCGCCGGGCGCGGGCAAGACGTCGCTGCTGGAGCGCGTCGCCGCCGGCCTGGACGGCGTGCGCATGGGCGTGCTGGAGGGCGACGTGCAGGGCAGCCTGGACGCCGACCGGCTCGCCTCGCTGCACGTCCCGGTCACGCAGCTCAACACCGACCCGGGGTTCGGCGGCGAGTGCCACCTCGACGCGAACATGGTCCGCTCGGCGCTCGGGGCGATCCCGCTCGAGGACCTCGACCTGCTCGTCATCGAGAACGTCGGCAACCTCGTCTGCCCGGCCGAGTTCCGCGTCGGCGAGGATGCGCGCGTGATGGTGTCCTCGGTCACCGAGGGCGAGGACAAGCCGCTGAAGTACCCGCTCATGTTCCGCGCCTGTGAGCTCGTGCTGGTCAACAAGATCGACCTGCTCGAGCACCTCGACTACGACCTCGACCTGTTTCTGCACCACCTCGACGCGGTCAACCCCGGCGTCGAGCGGATGCTCGTCAGCGCACATACCGGCGAGGGCGTCGGCGCGTGGTGCGAGTGGCTCGCCGGGCGCGCCGCCCGGACCGGGGCGGCCGTGTGACGGCGCCCTCCGGCGTCGACGTCGTCAGCCTGCGTCTCGATGAGCGCACGCGGGCCAACGACGCCCTGTTCGGCGCCGAGGCCGATCGCATCGCGCGGCTCTGCCACCGCATGGCCGAGCGCTTCGCCGCGGGCGGCCGGCTCGTGGCCGTCGGCGGTGCGGGCGCCGATCGCTCCGACGTGCGCCACGTCACCGTCGAGTTCGTCCACCCGGTGATCGTCGGCAAGCGCGCGCTGCCGGCGATCGGACTGTCCGTCGAGGGTGGCGCGCTCGAGGCCCAGGTCGCGCTCACCGCCGAGCCCGGCGACATGGCGATCGCCTTCGGCGACGGCCCGGACGTCGCGGCCGCCGTCGCGCTCGCCGCCGAGCGCGGCTGCCTGACCGTCGCCTTCACCCCCGTCGGCGCCGAGTGGACCTGGGCACCGCCCTCGGAGGACCCGTTCGTCCGCCAGGAGCTGGCCGAGACGCTCTACCACGTGCTCTGGGAGCTCGTCCACGTGTTCTTCGACCACCGCGGCCTGCTCGAGGGGCGCCGCGAGCGCGCCGTGCACGACGCGGGCGCGTCGGCCTTCCTGTACCCGTTCCTCGACGAGCGCGAGGACGACCTCGACGCCGTCGTCGCCGACGTCGCCGCGTCCGTGCGCATGAAGGCGGCCGAGGTCGGCGCGCTGCGCGCGCAGACGCTGGGGGAGGGCGCCGCGACGCTGCGGGCCGCGGCCGGCGCGCTGCGCGAGTCCTTCGCGCGGGGCGGGCGCGTGCTCGCGCTCGGCAACGGCGGCTCGGCCACGGACGCGATGGACATCGTCGCCGACCTGCGCGACCCGCCGGTGCCGGGCTGGCCCGCGCGCGCGGCCATCGACCTCACCGAGGACACCGCGATCCTCACCGCGCTGGCCAACGACATCGGGACCGAGGGCATCTTCTCGCGACAGGTCATCGCCCACGGCCGTCCCGGCGACATCGTGCTCGCGATCTCGACGAGCGGCGGCTCGGCCAACGTCATCGCCGCGCTGGACGAGGCGCGCCGGCGCGGCCTGGGCACGATCGCGCTCGTCGGCTACGACGGCGGCCGCGTCGCCGCCGAACGGCTCGCGGACCACGTGATCATCACGCGCTCCGAGCACATCCCGCGCATCCAGGAGGCGCAGGCCAGCGCGCTGCACGTCATGCGCGAGCTCGTCGAGACGGGTACGCCTGGGGCATGACCGCTCTCGACGAGATCGCCCACGGTGCGCTGCGCGGAGCGATCGGGGCCATGGCCATGTCGGGCCTGCGCACGGTGACCGTCGACCTCGGGCTCGTCCAGGAGACGCCGCCCGACGCGATCCTGCGCCGCCGCGCGACGGGCCTGCTCAAGCGCGTGCCGCGCTCGCACCGGCGCTCGGCCATCGAGCTCGCCCACTGGGCCTACGGGGCCGGCGGGGGCGTCGCGTTCGCGGCGCTGCCCGACTCGGTCCGCCGGCGGCCCTGGGTGGGCCCGGCCTACGGGCTCGCGGCGTGGCTGGCCTTCGAGGCGGGGATCGCGCCCGCGCTCGGGCTGCCGCATGCCAGGCGCAGCCGCAAACGCGAGAGCCTCGGGATCGCGCTCGACCACCTGCTCTACGGCTTCGCGCTGTCCGAGTTCCGCGCGCGCCCACAGGAGCGCGCCGGATGACCGACGTCGCGCCGGCGCCGCCGGGCGCCGGGCGCGTGCGCCGGCGGGCGCGCGTGCGGGGGACGGTGCAGGGCGTGGGCTTCCGGCCGTACGTCTTCCGGCTCGCCGAGGAGGCCGGCCTGGACGGCTTCGTGCTCAACGACGAGAGCGGCGTCGTCATCGAGGTCGAGGGCGAGCGCGCGGCGGTCGAGCGCTTCAAGCTGCGCCTGCCGCGCGAGACGCCGCCGATGGCCTCCGTCGAGTCCGTGCGCTGGCGGCGGGTCGACGTCGGGCCGCCCGGCGAGCACGGGTTCCGCATCGCCGAGAGCGCGCGTCACGGCGAGCCCGATGCGCTCGTCGCGCCCGACAGCGCCACGTGCGCCGCCTGCCTGGCCGAGCTCGACGATCCCGCCGACCGCCGCTTCCGTTACCCGTTCATCAACTGCACGGACTGCGGGCCGCGCTTCACGATCGTCCGCGGCGTCCCCTACGACCGGCCGCTGACGACGATGGCCGGCTTCACGATGTGCGCCGCCTGCCAGGCCGAGTACGACGACCCGCGCGACCGCCGCTTCCACGCCCAGCCCAACGCGTGCCCCGCATGCGGCCCGTCGGTGCGCCTCGTCGACGAGCGCGGCGCTGCGGTCGCCGCCGCCGACCCGGTGCGCGCGGCCGCCGCGGCCCTGCGCGACGGGCGGATCGTCGCCGTCAAGGGGCTCGGCGGCTACCACCTCGCCTGCCGCGCCGGCGACGAGGCCGCGGTCGCGGCGCTGCGCGCCCGCAAGCACCGCGAGGACCGGCCGTTCGCCGTCATGGCGGGCGACCTCGCCGCGGCGCGCGCGATCGTCGACCTGGAGGACGGGGAGGAGGCGCTGCTGCGCGGCCGCGCCCGGCCGATCGTCATCGCGCCGCGGCGGCCCGGCGCGCCGATCGCCCCCTCGGTGGCCCCGCGCTGCGCCGAGGTCGGCGTGATGCTCCCCTACACGCCGCTGCACCACCTGCTGCTCGGCGACGTGGGCGAGCCGCTCGTCATGACGAGCGGCAACGTGGCCGACGAGCCGATCGCCCACCGCGACGACGACGCCATCGAGCGCCTGGCCCCGATCGCCGACCTGCTGCTCGTCCACGACCGCCCGATCCACGTGCGCGCCGACGACTCCGTCGTGCGCTCGCTCGGCGCGCGCGGGACGCTGGCGATGCGCCGCTCGCGCGGCCACGTCCCGACGAGCATCGACCTGCCGCGCGCGGCGGAGCGACCGGTGCTCGCCTGCGGCGCCGAGCTCAAGAGCACCTTCTGCGTGGCCAAGGGCACGCGCGCGTGGCTCGGCCACCACATCGGCGACCTGCACCATCCCGAGACGCTGCGCGCCTTCCGCGACGGCGTCGAGCACTTCGAGCGCGTCTTCGCCGTCGCGCCCGAGGTCGTCGCGCACGACCTGCACCCCGACTACCTGTCGACCGCCTACGCGCTCGAGCGCGACGGCGTCGAGCACGTCGCCGTCCAGCACCACCACGCGCACCTGGCGGCGTGCCTGGCCGAGCACGGCGAGAGCGGCCCCGCCGTCGGCGCGATCTACGACGGCAGCGGGCTCGGCCCGGACGGGACGGTGTGGGGCGGCGAGCTGCTGGCCGGCGACCTCGACGGCTTCGTCCGCGCCGGCCACCTGCACCCCGTGCGCCTGCCGGGCGGCGACCAGGCCGTGCGCCAGCCGTGGCGGATGGCGTGCGCGTGGCTCGTCGAGGCGCTCGACACCGACCAGCCGCCGCGGCCGCACGCGCTCGCCGACCTCGTCGACGCCGGGCGCTGGCGCGCGGTCGCGGCGATGGCGCGCCGCGGCACGATGGCGCCGGTGACGACGAGCGCCGGGCGCCTGTTCGACGCCGTCGCCGCGCTCTGCGGCCTGCGCGCGACCGTCACCTACGAGGGCCAGGCGGCGGTCGAGCTCGAGGCATGCCGCGATCCGCTCGAGCGCGGCGCCTACCCGCTGCCGATGGGCGCCGACCGCGTCCTCGACGCGCGCCCGACGATCCTCGCCGTCGCCGCCGACGCGGCGGCCGGCGTGCCCGCCGGGATCATCTCGGCGCGCTTCCACCGTGGGCTGGCCCGGGCGACGGCACGCGCGCTCGAGCGCGCCGCGGTCGCCCACGGAACGGGCCTCGCCGTGCTGTCGGGCGGCGTCTTCCAGAACCGCGCGCTGCTCGAGGAGACGGCGGCCGAGGCCGAGCGGAGCGGGCTGCGCGTGCTCGTCCCCGAGCGCGTGCCGCCGAACGACGGCGGGATCGCGCTCGGCCAGGCGGCGATCGCGGCGCGTCCCCGCTAGCGGCGGTCGAGCAGCGACCAGACGGTGCTCGTGGCCACGCCGTGGACGAGCACGGCGGTCATGGCGGCGGTTCCGGCCGCGCCGGCGACGAGGCCGCGCGCCAGGGCGCCGAGAGGGGTGAGCCGGTCCGGGAGCTGGGGCACCGGGGCGGCACTCCCGGCGCGGGCGCCCGTCAAGCGCGCGGCTCAGATGCGCTCGATGTCGACCTCGGTCCCCGCCGGCAGATCGCCCTCGCCGCGCGGGACGATGGCCAGCGCGTCGGCGCCGAGCATCGAGGTGAGCTGGTGCGAGCCCTGCGGACCGGTGGGCAGCGCGCGCCCGTCGTCGAGCCGCACGCGGATGCAGTCCTCGCGCGCGCGCTGGCGGCGGACGGCCTCGCCCAAGATGGCGCGCCCGCGCTGCGGCGTGCCGTCGCCGCCCTGCAGCACGGCGAGCGCGGGCCGTGCGAAGAGCAGGAACGTGACCATCGCCGACACGGGGTTGCCGGGCAGGCCGAAGACGATCTGGTCGCCGCGGCGCCCGAACCACAACGGCTTGCCCGGCCGCATGGCCACCCGCCAGAAGACCTCCTCGACGCCGGTGGACACGAGCGCCGGCTTGACATGGTCGTGCGGGCCGACGGACACGCCACCGGTGAGCAGCAGGACGTCGCAGCCGTCGAGCGCGGCGCCGATCGCCGCGCGCGTGGCCTGCGCGTCGTCGGGGACGGCGCCGCCCTCGATGAGCACGGCGCCCGCGCGGCGCGCCAGGGCGCCGAGGGTGACGGCGTTGGAGTTGTGCAGCTGGCCGGGGCGGAGCTCGCCGCCCGGCACCACGAGCTCGTCGCCCGTCGCCAGCACGGCGACCCGCGGAGCGCGCGCGCAGCGCACGGCCGCGCGGCCGGCCTCGACGGCGAGGCCGAGCTCGGCGGGCCCGAGCTCCGTGCCGGCGGGCAGGACGGTCTCTCCGCGCCGCAGGTCCTCACCCGGGCCGCGCACGTGGTTGCCCGCGCGCCACGTCCTCGCTCGGGGTGACCGCGTCGCCGTCGTCCTCGGCCGCCTCGACGGGCAGGATCGCGTCGGCGCCGTCGGGCAGCGCCGCGCCGGTGGAGATCCGGACCGCCTCGCCGTCGCCGACGGGGACCGGTGACGGCGTCCCCGCGCGGGACTCGCCGACGATCCGCAGCCGCCGCCCGGCGGGGCCGCCGCGGATCGCGAAGCCGTCCATCGCGCTGTTGGCGAAGGCGGGCACGTCGTGCTCGGCGGTGACGTCCTCGGCGAGCACGCGTCCGAGCGCGGCGGCCACCGCGACGTCCTCGCCGCCCAGCGGCTTCACGGCGGCGAGCACGAGCGCGCGGGCCTCGTCGATCGTCAGCAGGTCGGCCATCGGCGCCCATCATGCCGACTCGCGCGAGTCCGTCGGCGCCGCCTGGTCCAATCCGGGCATGACCGCCCCGCCGCGCCCCGTGGCCGACGTCCCGCCGCCCGACCTGGCCGACGGGACCGCGGTCGCCCACGCGTGGCTGGTCGAGCTGATCGCCGCCGCGCCGCTGGCGCACGCCGGGCGCGTCCCGGTCGCGCGCCTGGCCGCCGACGGGCCGGCGCTGTGCGCGGCGCTGCTCGCCGCCACGGGCGCCGAGGCCGAGCTCGATCGCCTGCGGCCCGGCGGGGACCGCCTCGCGCTGGCCGCCGGCGCGGCCGAGCTCGCGGGCGCCGGCGAGCCGGCCGGCGCCGTCGCCGCCGTGGCCGCGCTGCGGCGCGCGCTGTGGGCGACGCTCGCCGTCGACGACGCCGCGCTGGCCGCGCGCCTGGGCCACGTCTGCGACGTGGTCGCCCAGGCCGTGCTCGAGCCGCCCGTGGCCGAGGCGCTGGCCGAGGCCGAGACGCCGTGGGTGGCGGCGATCGCGCGCCGCCTGCAGGCCGGCGGTCGCCCGCTCTCGGTGCTCGTCGTCGAGGCGCACGACGCGGACCGCCTGCTCGCCGCCGGCGGGCGCGACGCCGCCTCGCTCGACGCCATCGAGCGCGCGGTCCGCCACGCCGTGCGCCCGGCCGATGCCGTGGTGCGCGAGAACGCGGGGCGGCACTGGATCGTCGCCGACGGCCTCGACGCCGACGGCGCGCGGGCGCTCGCCGAGCACGTCGCGTCGGCGGTCGCCTCCGGCGCGCCGACGCACGGCGCGCCGCCCTCCGTCGCCGCCGGGCTGGCCGCCGTCCCGGCCGACGGCGACGGGGCCGCGGCGCTCGCCGCGCTGGCCGACGAGCGCCTGTTCGCGGCCCGCGCCGCGGGCGTCACCGTCGTGGGGTGATCAGCGGAGCTCGGGCGGCTCGGCGACGCGGTCGCCGGGCAGGATCGACATCCGCAGCGCGATCTCGGCCGCGGTGCGCGCCCCGGCCAGCTCGACGGCGAGCAGGGCGAGCAGCACGACGAGCTGGACGCGCGCCGCCTCGCCCGGCGAGGCGCCCCCGAGCACGAGCCCGACGAACGTCCCCGGCAGCGTGACGAGGCCGACGCTGCGCGTCTGGTCGATCGCCGGGATCAGGCCGGTGCGCACGGCGCGCACCGCGGTGGGGCGAAGCGCGTCGCGCGCCGCGTCGCCGAGGGCCAGACGCGTCTCGATCTCCTCGGCGTCGTCGCGCAGGCCCTCGACGAAGCGCCGCCCGGTCAGCCCGACCGCGGTCATCGCGCCGCCGATGAGGATCCCCGCGCCGGGGACGACCGCGCGCGGCTCGAAGTCGAAGGCGCCCCCGGCCACGAGCACGCCGAGCGCGGCCAGCGAGGGAAGGGCGATCGACACCGCCGCGGTGCGCCGGGCCGCCGGCAGCGGGCGCAGGCGGCGCCCGGCGACGAACGTCGCGGTGGTCAGCATCACGCCGATGAACAGCGCGGTGAGCGCCGGGAGCTCGAAGACGAGCACGAGGAAGGCGCCGACGCCGGCGAGCTGCACGGCCGCGCGTGCCGAGGCGACGAGCAGCTCGGGGGCGAGCCCGAGCCGCCAGCGCCACGCCAGGGCCGCGGCGACGAGCGCGAACGCCGCGGCGATGACGAGCTGGGCGACGGCCTGGCTCATGGCGCGGCCGGCGCCTCGAGCGCCACGCGCCGGTCGGCGACCTCGCCGGCCCAGCGCAGGTCGTGCGTCGCCGCGCAGACGGCCAGGCCGGCGCCGGCCAGGCCGCGAAGCGTCGTCCCCAGATGGTCCGCGACGTCCTCGTCGAGCGCCGCCGTCGGCTCGTCGAGGAGCAGGACGTCGGGCTCGCGCGACAGCGCCCGCGCAATGGCCACGCGCGCCTGCTCGCCGCCCGACAGCTGTCCGGCGGGGCGCTGCGCATAGCCGGCGTCGAGGCCGGCCGCCGCCAGGGCGGCGGGCACGTCGGCGTCCGGCGCGCCGTGGCGCACGTTGTCGGCGACGCTGCCCGGCAGCATGCGCGGGTGCTGGGCGACGAGCCCGACCCGGCGGCGCAGCGCACGGGGGTCGAGCTCGGTGATGTCGACGCCGTCGAGGAGGACCTCGCCCGCGTCGGGCCGCAGGAGGCCGTTGCAGCAACGCAGGAGCGTGCTCTTGCCCGAGCCCGAGGGCGCGATGAGGGCCGTGACCGAGCCCGGGACGAGGTCGAGCGAGGCGCCGTCGAGGACCAGCCGACCGGCTCGACGGAGCCTCAGGCCGCGCGCCTCGAGACGGGCGCCGCTCCTCGCCATGGGGCGGGACTCTACGTCGCGGCGAGCCCGCCGGTGGGCGCCGCGGGCGCCGGTGGCGGCGTGATGATCGTCCCGCGCTGCGGGGAGACGCCGATCGTGCGGGTGACGGTCAGCCCGAGCTGCTCTGCGGTCGCCGAGGTCAGGTCGTAGTGGGCGCCGTGGGCGAACGGCCCGCGGTCGACGACCGGGACGGTCATGCTGCGGCCGTTGAGGTAGACCTCGACCGCGGTGCCGCACGGCAGCGTGCGGTGGGCGACGCCGACGAGCGCGTGCGAGAGCACCTGTCCGCAGGCGGTCTTCCTGCCGTACAGGCCGGGCCCGTACCACGTCGCGCGCGCCGGGCGGTAGACGGTCACCTGCGTGGTCGGAGGCGCGGCGGCGGCACGGGCGGTCGCTCCGCCGGCGACGGCGCGGACGACGAACCGCCCGAGCTGGGCCGGGCGCCAACGCGCCAGGAACGCGCCGCCCTCGCCGGCCTTCGCCGTCGTCTCGGGGACCCAGCCGCGGTCGGGCGTCAGGCGCTCGATCTGGACGACGCGCCCGGCGGGGACGTCGGGCAGGGCGCCGCGCAGGCGCGAGACGCGTCCGAGCAGCGCGCCCGGCCACGTGTACAGCGAGCCGCCCGTGCCCAGCGCCGAGGCGGGCGGCGCCGCCGTGTCCGCCGCGGCCGGCCCGGCGCAGGCCAAGGCCCCGCAGAACGCGGCGGCGAGCGTCACGATGTGAGTGCGCAGCGGCGGCAACCTGGTCCTCGTTCAACGGCCTACGGGGTGAGCTGACGGGCTCGCGCCGAACGAGCGGCGCTACGGGCCTGTGGGGCAGGGCCCGATTCGCCCCAGCGGGCCGAGGCCCGCAAGTGGTTCCCCCGCCCTCCGGAGGTGAGGCCCCCGGAGGCTCGGCAGGCGCGGAAGACTAGCGCAGGATCCGGCGCGCGCCAGGGCGCGGAGCCGGAACTTACGGTGCGCTTACGCGCGCGACGAAGTGCGTTTGGAACGCGGCCGATCAGGGGCGCGGAAGCCGCGAGATCGCGGAGCGGACGGCCTGCGTCCACAGCGTCGCGCCGATCTGCGCGATCTCGCCCGCGGCGTGCACCGCGGTGCCCATCACGGCGAACGGATCGGGCAGCCCGAGGCCGCCGTCGCCGTTGGCCTGGCGGGCGGTCGCGGCCGGCGCCGCGGCGGCCGCGGTGGCCCGGTCGGGCGCAGGCGCCGACGCGGAGGCGGGCGCGCGACGAGCGGTGGGCTTCCGGGCGCCGGAACGGCGCGCGGCAGGCTTGGCCGCGGCGGGCTTGGCCGCCTTGGTCGCGCGGGCGGGCCTGGCGGCCTTCGGCGCCGCCTTGGCGGTGGTCCCGGAGGACGACGCGCGGCGGGCGCGCGAGCGCGCGGGCGTGTCGGACGCGGCCGCCGCCGGCGGGGACTCGGGCGGCGTGGCGCTCGTTGCCTTGGCCGCCGTGGCGCCCCGTGCGGGGCGGTCGCGCTTGGCGCTACGGCGCGTCGGACGCGTCCGCGGCAGGCTGTTCAGGACGTCGCGGTCGCCCTCGTTCGGTGGGGTGTCGCTCGGAGGCATGGCCAGATTGTTGCCCATCGTCTCGCGGACGTCGTCGCGATGTCCGATCCCATGGGGGGGCCAAGGCGGTTTGAGGTCGCTCCGAGCAGGCTAGAGTGGCGGGTCGGACTCCTTTGACTGCACCGAGCACCACGCAATATCATCTTGGGTTCACGCTCGAGCGTTACGGTCGGCTGGATTATGTGCGGGTAGCGGCTCGGGAGTCCTCACCAGGCGAGTATCAAGCCGGGCTTCCTCGGCCCGACGAAGCGAACGGACGCACATGTCAGTAGTCGAACTTCAGGAACTCGAAGAGATCAAGGGTCTGCTGGCGAAGGGTCAGCAGGTCGGCGTGCTGACCTATGCGGAGATCGCTGACGCGGTCTCCGAGATCGATCTCGACGAGTCCGACGTCGAGGAGCTTCACGGCTTCTTCGAGAAGTCGGAGATCGAGCTCGTCGAGGACATCGACCCGGCCACCGCCGCGGCCCAGCAGGAGGTCGAGCGCGCGCCCGACAAGCGTCAGCGCCGCAAGACCAAGACGCAGCTCGACCTGCGTCCCGACATGACCACCGACTCCCTTCAGCTCTTCCTGAAGGACATCGGCAAGGTCCGGCTGCTCACGGCCCAGGAGGAGGTCGACCTCGCCAAGCGCATCGAGCGCGGCGACCTCGACGCGAAGCAGAAGATGGTCGAGTCCAACCTGCGGCTCGTCGTCTCGATCGCCAAGAACTACCGCAACCAGGGCCTGCCCTTCCTCGACCTGATCCAGGAGGGCACGCTCGGCCTCGTCCGTGCGGCGGAGAAGTTCGACTACCGCAAGGGCTTCAAGTTCTCGACGTACGCGACCTGGTGGATCCGCCAGGCGATCGCCCGCGCGCTGGCCGACAAGGCCCGCACGATCCGCATCCCGGTGCACGTCGTCGAGAAGCTCAACAAGATCGGGCGTGCCGAGCGCAAGCTCGTCACCGAGCTCGGCCGCGAGCCGACCGCCGACGAGATCGCCGAGGTCACCGGGATCGATCCCGAGGAGGTCGACTCGATCAAGCGCTCGGCGCAGGCGCCGGTCTCCCTCGAGAAGCCGGTCGGCGACGAGGAGGAGTCCGAGTTCGGCCAGTTCATCGCCGACGAGCGCGCCGAGTCGCCGTACGAGCGCGCGGCCGAGATCCTCACCAAGGAAGCGCTCCGCGAGGCGTTGGAGAACCTGTCATACCGCGAGCGCCGCGTCCTCGAGCTGCGCTACGGTCTCGGCGGCGAGCACCCGCGGACGCTCGACGAGGTGGGCCGTACGTTCAACGTCACGCGCGAGCGCATCCGCCAGATCGAGAACCAGTCGCTGAAGAAGCTGCAGTCGCTGGCCGAGGCGCAGAAGCTGCGCGACGTCGCGTAGGCGCGGCGCCTTCGCCCAGCGTTTCCGGCGGGCCCCGAGTGGGCCCGTCGTCGTTGCGGAGGTTCGCGGATCCGGGCGCCCTGGCTGCAACCAGCGCGCAACGCAGCACCACGCAGCAAACCGGTGCGGCGGTGTCAAGAGACTCCAGACACCCGTCCAATTCGCCGCGAGGCCCCAAAGGTCGCGGCCCGCGCGGCCGATCTGGTGACCATGGCCTTCGATCTCCACTCCTGCCTGCACATCCTCGTCGAGGCCGGCGGCTCGGACCTGCACCTCAAGGTGCCGATGCCTCCGTTCATGCGCGTCGACGGCGAGATGCGCCCCATCGAGGGGCTGGCGGGCCTCACCCGCCAGGACACCGACGACGCCGTGCGGCTCATGCTCGACGACCCGGTCAAGATGGAGGAGTTCGTCGAGGAGCACGAGGTCGACTTCTCCTACTCGATCCCCGGCGTCGCCCGCTTCCGCGTCAACGCCTTCCAGCAGCGCGGCTCGACGTCGCTCGTCATCCGCGCCATCCCGGCCGACATCCGCTCGATCGACGAGCTGGCGCTCCCGCCCGTCATCCGCGAGCTCGCCGAGGAGGAGCGCGGCATCGTCCTGCTCACCGGCACCACCGGCTCGGGCAAGTCGACGACGCTCGCCGCGATGATCGACCACATCAACTCGACCCGCGCGCGCCACATCGTGACGATCGAGGACCCGATCGAGTTCCTGCACCGCGACAAGCGCTCGCTCATCAACCAGCGCGAGGTCGGCATGGACACGACCTCCTTCAAGCGCGCGCTGCGCCGCGTCCTGCGCCAGGACCCGGACGTGATCCTCGTCGGCGAGATGCGCGACGAGGAGACCGTCCACACCGCCCTGAGCGCGGCCGAGACCGGCCACCTCGTCTTCTCGACGGTCCACACCGTCGACGCCGCCGAGACGGTCAACCGCCTGATCGACTTCTTCCCGCCGCACATGCACCAGCAGGTGCGCGCGATGATCGCCGGCACGCTGAAGGGCGCGGTCTCCCAGCGCCTCGTGCCCGCCGCCGACGGCCGCGGCCGCGTGGCGTGCTGCGAGATCCTCCGCATGACCGGCCGCGTCCGCGACTTCATCATGGATCCCAAGCAGACCGGCCGCCTGCCCGAGGTCATCTCCGAGGGCACGTTCTACGGCATGCAGACGTTCGACCAGCACCTGTTCGAGCACCTGAAGGCCGGCCGCGTCTCCATGGAGCAGGCGCTCCAGACGGCGACGAGCCCGCACGACTTCAAGCTCCTCGTCGCGGCCGACGGCAAGCGCGGCACCACGATGGACGACCTGGCCGACGTCGAGTCGCGCCGCGTCCCGGCCATCGCCTGAGGCGCGGCCGGCCATCCTCGCGTCCGGGCGAGCCCGGACGCGCCAGGAATGCACAGCTTCACTTGGTAAAGTGTGGGTATGCCCGTCGATGAGAGCTGTCCCGTCTGTCGCACCGCCGAGATCGTGTGCGGTAAGTGGACCCTGCTCCTCGTCCGGGAGCTGGCGGAGGGCTGCTCGCGCTTCTGCGAGCTCGAGCGCGCGCTGACCGGCATCAGCCCGCGCACGCTGTCGCTGCGCCTGCGGGCCCTGGAAGAGGAGGGCATGGTCGAGCGCCAGACCTTCCCCGCCGTGCCGCCGCGTGTCGAGTACTCGCTGACCGAGAAGGGCCGCGCGCTCATCCCGCTCATCGACGACATGCGCGCCTACGGCGAGCGCTGGCTGGGCGGCGAGTGCGCCGTCACGCCTGCCGTCGAGATCGTCGCGGCGTAGCCCCCGCCGGTTCCTGAGGGCGGCCGCCGCGGCCGCAACCCGGATCCGTCCCGCGGGTTCCTGGTGCGATGGGCGCGGCACGAGATCATGCAGGGGTTTCTGAGCCGGAGGGCGTGGCTAGCCTCGGCGCCGTGGGCCGTTCGTCGATCACCCGCCGCGGAGCCCTCGGGCTCGGCCTCGCCGCCGGCCTGGGCTCCCTGATCGCCCCGCTGCGCAGCGCCCCGGCGCTCGGCGCCACCCGGCGCGTGCGCGGCTTCGGCATGACCATCGGCCCCGCCGACTTCGGCGGCGCTCGCACGAGCCGCGTGCTGCGCGCCCCGCGCCGCTTCGAGATCGTCGGGCTGCGCGGCCAGGGGCGCGTGGAGGTGCGCGTGCGCCGCCGCGGCGGCGCGTGGAGCGACTGGGTCGCGCTCGCCGCCCACGGCGACCACGCACCCGACACGGGCAGCGGCGAGCGCGCCTCCGACCCGCTGTGGTCCGGCGGCTCGGACGAGCTGCAGCTGCGCCTGGCGCGCGCCCCGCGCGGCCCGCTGCGCCTGCACCTCGTCTCCGTCCCGTCCGGCGTCCGCCGCCGCGTCGGCGCCCGCGCCGCCCGCGCCCGCGCTCGCGCCGCCCAGGCGCCCGGCACACCCCCGGCGATCATCCCCCGCGACGCGTGGGGGGCAGCCGCGGTGCCGCCCCGCGGCGACGCGAGCTACGGCACCGTCCAGCTCGCCTTCGTCCACCACACCGCGACCGTCAACGAGTACGGCCCGGGCGATTCGGCGGCGATCGTGCTCGGCATCGCCAAGTACCACCGCGACACGAACGGCTGGAACGACATCGGCTACAACTTCCTCGTCGACCGCTACGGCCAGGTGTTCGAGGGCCGTGCGGGCGGCGTCGACCAGCCGGTCGTCGGGGCGCAGGCGCAGGGCTACAACTCGGTGTCGACCGGCGTCGCCTTCCTCGGCACGCACACCGCGGCCGGCATCACCGCCGAGGCCATGGCCGCCGCCGCGCGACTGCTCGGCTGGAAGCTGTCGCTGCACGGCGTGCCCACCGAGGGCGCGGTCGCCGTCCCGTCGGCGGGCGGCGACACGAACCGCTACCCGGCCGGCCAGGTCGTCACCCTGCAGCGCATCTCCGGCCACCGCGACGGCGACGCGACCTCGTGCCCCGGCGACGTCCTCTACGCCCAGCTCCCGGAGCTGCGCACCCGCGCCACCGCCCTGGCCGGCCCGGTCGTCGCCGCCGGGCGGGTGACGCATCGCGGCCACGGAGCGGCGCGTCCTCTACGGCGCGGCCGCCGCCTTCGCCGGCACGGTCATGCGCCCGGGCGGGTCGCTCGCCGCCGGCGAGGCCGTGAGCCTCCAGAAGAAGGCGGGCGGCGGGCGCTGGGTGACCGTCGCGCGCACGACGGCCGATACGAGCGGCGTGTTCGCCGCGCGCGTGCCGTGGCGGCGCTCGGGCCAGGTGCGGGCGCGCGCCGCCGGGCTCTCCTCGCCGGTGACGAGCGTCTCGGTCACGCCGCGCGTGCAGGTCCGCACACCGCGCAGCCGGCGGCTCCACTCCGGCGCGATCCTGCGCCTTTCGGGCCGCGTGCGCCCGGCCGAGCCGATGCGGGTGGTCGTCGAGATCAAGGGCGCCGACGGGCGCTGGAAGCGCGTGCGCCTCGTCCGCGCGCGCGTGCGCCGCACGTCGTGGCGCACGGGGATCCGCATGGGCAAGCCGGGCCTGTACCGGATCACCGCGCGAACGGCGGGCCCGGGGCGCCGCGGCGTCGCCGACCCGCTGCTCGTGCGCGTGCTGCGCTGATCAGACGTCGCCGGACGCGCTGCGCGACCCGCGGCTGCCGCGGTGGCACTCGTGGCGGTCGGCCACGGCCTCGGAGTCGTCGCCCTGCGCGGCCAGCGTCGCCGCCTGCCCGGCCGGCTTGATCGTGCCCTGCGTCGAGGCGATGCCGGCCAGCGACAGCGCGAAGGTGGCGGTCAGCGCCACCGCGGTCGCGGCGAACGACAGCCGGCGCAGCATGGACGCCCTGGCACGCGGGACCTCAGGCGTGGGCTCGGACACGGTCATGAGCGTATTCACCCTCCATAAATTCCACGTCAGTTCTGGCGCCGTCCCGCGCCGGCAGTTCGACGCGCACGGTCAGGCCCCCCGCCGGGCGGGGGCGGAGCGTCACCGAGCCGCCGTGCGCCTCGGCGACGGAGCGGACGATCGAGAGGCCGAGCCCGGCCCCGTCGCCGCGGGCCCCGCGGTCGATGCGCTGGAACGGCTCGAGCAGCGCGGCGACCGCGTCGCCCGGGATCACGTCGCCGTCGTTGGAGACCTCGACGACGCTCGCGCGCCCGTCGCCCATCGTGCGCACGTCGACCGACCCGCCGGGCCGGTTGTGGCGCACCGCGTTCTCCACGAGATTCGCGACGAGGCGCTCGAGCAGCCGCCGGTCGCCGCGCACCGGCGCGGAGGTGAGCTGGTGGCCCATCTCGAGGTGGGCGGCGCCCGCCTCGTCTGCGATCTGGTGCAGGGCGGCGCGCGCCGCGTCGGCGAGGTCGACCGGGTCGCGGCGCGTCACGCCGGCGTCCGAGCGGGCGAGCGTGAGCAGCGCCTGGATCAGGCGCTCGGTCGCCGTCGTGGCGTCGCGCACCGTCTCGGCCATCGAGCGCAGGTCGGCGTTGGTGGCGTGCGGGTCGGCGAGCGTCACGTCGAGCTCGGTGCGGATCACGCTCAGCGGCGTGCGCAGCTCGTGCGACGCGTTGGCCACGAAGCGCCGCTGGCTGGCGAACGCGGCGGACAGGCGGCCGAGCATCCCGTCGAAGGTGTCGGCGAGCTCCTTGAGCTCGTCGCGCGGACCCTCCATCGCGATGCGCTCGCCCAGGTTGTCCTGCGAGACGCGCTTGGCGGTCGCGGTGATGCGCTGCAGCGGGCGCAGGACGCGGCCGGCGACGGCCCAGCCGAGCAGCACCGACATCCCGGTCATGGCGACGAGCGCGATCGCGTACTGGGTGCGCAGGCTCGACAGCGCGTCGTCGGCGATCTCGCGCTGGATGGCGCGCTTGAGCTCGAGCTCCTCGGGCCCGATCGTGCGCAGCTGCGCGGGGTCGACGGTCAGGTTGTTGCGGACGAGGACGTAGCTGACGGAGAGCAGCAGCAACCCGGCGACGAAGAAGACCCCGGCGTAGAGCAGGGTCAGCCGCAGCCGGACCGTCGCGCGCATCAGATCCGGTAGCCCACTCCGGTCACCGTCTTGATGACGGGCGGATCGCCGAGCTTGCGGCGCAGCGTCATCACGCACATGCGGACGGTGTTGGTGAACGGGTCGGCGTGCTCGTCCCAGACGCGCTCGAGCAGCGCCTCGGTCGAGACGGCCTGGCCGCCGGCGCTCATGAGCGCCTCGAGCACGCCGAACTCCTTCGGCGTGAGGTCGAGCAGCCGGCCGTCGCGGTGCGCCTCGCGGCGCCCCGGGTCGAGCTCGAGGTCCTCGTGGCGCAGCACGGGCGGCCGGGCGCGCCCGGCGCGGCGGGCGAGCGCGCGGATGCGCGCGACGAGCTCGGGCCAGTGGAACGGCTTGGGCAGGTAGTCGTCGGCGCCGAGGGCGAGCCCGTCGACGAGGTCGTCGACCCCGTCGGCGGCGGTGAGCATGAGGACCTTCGTCTCGCGCTCCTCCGAGGACAGCCGGCGGCAGACCTCGTCGCCGTGCAACTCGGGCAGGTCGCGGTCGAGGACGACGACGTCGTAGTCGACGACCCGCGCCTTGAGCAGCGCGCTCTGGCCGTCGTGCGTGATGTCGACCGCCATGCCCTCGCGCCGCAGCCCGCGTGCGATGGCGCCGGCCAGGCGTCGTTCGTCCTCGGCGATCAGGATCCGCATCTCACTTGAGGATGACGCCGGATTCCTGAAGATCCTTTAAAAACCTGTCAGTCTTATCCCGACCTGACGTGTCGCGACCTAGGGTTGCGAGGCGGTCCCAGGTGGACCGATTCCCGCCCCTCGGTGCTGCGGCGGCCGGGTCGAACGACACCTTTGGAACGCCCGGCCGTCGCCGCCCACCGACCAGGAGCCAGCCACGATGCCTGACGAGGCCACCTCGCACCGACCGCGACGCCGTCCCGTCCTGCTGGCGATGCTGGCCGCCGCGGCGTTGCTGCTCGCGCTCGCCGGATCGGGCGCCTTCGCGGGCGGCGGAGACCCCTCGTCGGGCGGCTCCTCGTCGGGCGGCTCCGGCGTCGTCCAGGGCTCGCCCGCGGCAGAGCAGGATCGCAGCGGTGACGGCAAGCGCCACGACGGGCGCGACTGCCCCCGCCACCGCGACCGCCAGAACTCCTCGGACCCCGCCAACCCGCCCGTCTGACCGCGCGGGCCGCGGGCGTCAGCCCGCGACGCCCAGCAGCGTCGCGGCATCTGCGCACGTCGCGGCCCTGACGAGAATCGGTCTCACCGGGTCCGGTAGGGTCAGCCGCCGATGCTCGATGCGCCGGTCATCGCGTGCGAGGACGTCGCGCTCGCCTACGGGCCGCGGACCGTCCTGCGCGACGTCAGCTTCGCCGCCCACGCCGGGCGCCGCGTCGCCGTGCTCGGCCCCAACGGGGGCGGCAAGACGACGCTCTTCCGCGCGCTCACGGGCGAGCTGCAGCCCGTCGCCGGGCGCGTGACGGCGCCGCCGCGCTGCGGCGTCGTGCCGCAGACCGAGCGCTCGCGGCTCGACTTCCCGGTCAGCGCGCTCGACGTCGCGCTCATGGGGGCGATCTCGCGGCTGTCCTGGTGGCGGCGGCCGGGCCGCGCCGATCGCGCGCGGGCCCGCCGGGCGCTCGAGCGCGTCGGGCTCGGCGCCCAGGCCGAGGAGACCTTCGGCGACCTCTCGGGCGGCCAGCGTCAGCGCGTGCTCGTGGCCCGCGCGCTCGTCCAGGACGCCGGCGTGCTGCTGCTCGACGAGCCGTTCTCGGGCCTGGACACGGCGAGCTCGGAGCTGCTCATGCGGCTGCTCGACGAGCTCGCCGGGGAGGGCCGCGCGCTGCTCGTGGCCACGCACGACGTCGAGCAGGCGCGCGCCTGGGACCTCGTCCTGTGCCTGAACGGCCGCCAGGTCGCCTTCGGCCCGCCGGACGCCGCGCTCACGCGCGAGACGCTCGAGCGCACCTACGGCGGCGAGCTCGTCGAGCTGCCCGGCGCGGCCGGGCCGATGGTGGTCCCGCACCACCACCATCACGAGCTCGGCGCCTGACGATCAGCCGCTGCAGTCGGCGCAGGAGCCGTGGAGCACGATCTCGTGCTCGTCGACCTCGAACGTGACGCGCTGGGCGACGCGGTCCAGCGTGGCCTCGAGCTCGTCGTCGGCGAAGGGGATGACCTCGCCGCAGCGCACGCAGACCATGTGGTGATGGTGGTCGCCGTCCGGGCGGACGGGCTCGTAGCGGGCGATGCCCTGGCCCACCTCGAGCTTGGTGACGAGCCCGAGCCGCTCGAGCTCGTCGAGGATGCGGTAGACGCTGGCCCGCGCGACGGTGCGCCCGCGGTCGCGCAGCTGCGCCTCGAGCTCGTAGGCCGACAGCGCGCACGGCTGGGCGTCGAGCAGCGCGATGACCGCCGCGCGAGCGCCGCCGCGCCGAAACCCGGCCTCGGTCAGGCGCTCGTCGGCGACCTCCGCCCAACGATCGGCGTGCGTCCTCATCGCCGACAGCGTACCTTCGCCCTGTGCCGGACGGACAGCTCATCCTGGTCGCCGGAGCCTTGCTGGCGGCCGGGCTGCTGGCATCCCTCCTGGCCGGTCGCGTGCGGGTGCCCAGCCTGCTCCTGTTCCTGGCCGTCGGCATGGCGATCGGCTCCGACGGCGCGGGCTGGATCCACTTCAACGACTACGAGCTGGCGCGCACGATCGGCGTCGTCGCGCTCGCCCTGATCCTCTTCGAGGGCGGCCTCACCTCCGGCCTGCTGGAGATCCGCCCCGTGCTGCGCCCGGCGATCAGCCTCGCCGTGGTCGGCACCGTGGTCAGCGCGGTCATCACGGGCTTCGTGGCATCGTGGCTGTTCGACCTGAGCACGCTCGAGGGCCTGCTCCTCGGCGCGGTGCTCTCGTCGACCGACGGCGCGGCGATCTTCGCGCTGCTGCGCGGCTCGACGCTCGAGCGCAAGCTCGCCCGGACGCTCGAGGCCGAGTCCGGCCTCAACGACCCGATGGCCGTCCTGCTCGTGCTCGGCTTCATCGAGTGGCTCAGCCATCCCGACTACGGCGTGGCCGATCTGCTCGTGCTGTTCGTGCGCCAGGTCGGCATCGGGCTCGCCGTCGGCGTGGCGGTCGGCGCCGCGACCACCTGGGTCCTGCGCCGCGCGCAGCTCGACTCGGGCGGCCTGTACCCGGTCGCCTCGCTGAGCGCGGCGGCGCTGGCCTTCGGCGGCGCCGACTCGTTGCACGGCTCGGGCTTCCTCGCCGTCTACCTCACCGGGGTCTGGCTGGGGACCGCGGGCATCCCCGCCCTGCGCACGGTGACGAGCTTCCACCAGGGCACGGCGTGGGTCGCGCAGGTCGTCCTCTTCCTCAGCCTGGGACTGCTCGTGTTCCCGTCGGAGCTGGGTGGCATCGCGGTCGAGGGCACCGTCCTCGCGCTCGTCCTCGTCTTCGTCGCCCGCCCGGCCGCGGTGTGGGTCTCGACGGTGATCGCCGGCAGCTACTCCTTCGCCGAGCGCGTGATCCTCGCCGTCGCCGGGCTGCGCGGCGCGGTGCCCGTCGTGCTCGCGACCTTCCCGGTCATCGCCGGCGTGCAGGGCAGCGGCGACCTGTTCAACATCGTCTTCTTCGCCGTCCTTCTCTCGACCGTGCTGCAGGGCCTGTCGTTCGAGCCGCTGGCGCGCAAGCTCGGGGTCACGACACGCGAGCCCGCCCTGCCGCGGCCGCTCGCCGAGGCGGGCACGATCCGGCGGCTGGGGGCCGAGATCCTCGAGTTCCCGATCGAGCCTGGCCACGCCATCGCCGGCGCGCGCGTCCGCGACCTCGGGCTGCCGCGCGAGGCGGTCGTCAACGTGATCGTCCGCGCCGACCAGGCGATCCCGCCGCGCGGGTCGACGCGCCTGCTGGCCGGTGACGAGCTGCACGTGCTCATCCGCCAGGAGCAGGCGGGCGAGCTGCCCGGCCTCATGCGCCGCTGGCGCGAGGGGCCGGTCGGCCCGACGCCGCGTCCGCGCCGGGTGCCCGCCGGGCGCCCGACGGTGCACAGCGTCCGCCCCGCGGCGGAGGGCACCTACGACGGCGACCTGAGCCGGCCGCGCTCCGTGCTCGGCGAGCCGACGGTCGCCCAGCTGCGCATCCGCCGCGACACGCCGGGCGCGCTCGTCGCGCTGGCCGACGGGCGCTACGCCGTGACCGGGCCGCTGATCGTGGTCGGAAGCCGGGCGGACATCACGGGCTTCGCGGCGCGGCGGATGCGCCGCCTGGCGCCGGACAGCCCGGAGCGCGCATGGCTGCAGAACGTGGTCGGCGCGATGGCCTCCGACCTGCCCGAATAGCCGACGGGTGTCTGCAATCCGCGCTGCGCGCAAGAGGAGGGCGGGTGCGGCCGCCGAACGGGTCGAGCCATGCGCAACCGCCAGCTCCACGCCGCGCTCGCCGCCTTCGCGGAGGAGGCGGCCTGGCAGCTCGCCTCGCTGACCTCGGAAGGCGCAGAGGTGCCGTTCGAGGTCGTCGCCTCCGGGCGCCGCGACGCGCCGCTGTACTGCTACCGCCCGCTGACCGGCGACTTCATCGCCCAGCGCGTCAGCCTGCTCGGGCGCCTGCCCAGCCACGTCCCGGCGCTCGGCGCGCTCTCGGGCCAGGGCGGGCTGGAGGCCTACCTGCAGGCGCACGGCGAGCCCGCCCCGCGCGAAGCCCGCGAGCGGGCGGACGCCGTGCTGCGGGTGCTGCTCGCCCGGGTCTTCGAGGACTCGACGGACTTCGAGCTCTCGACCGAGCGCTTCGAGCGCGCCTACGGCGAGCTCGAGGCCGCGCTCTACGACGAGCGCACGGAGACGGTCGTCGTCGCGCCGCTGCTCGGGCTCGTGGTCGGCTCGCCCGAGGTCGCGCTCGGCGACGGGCTGTCGCTCGTGCAGGGCGAGGCGTTCCCCGAGGAGGCGCCCGCCGACGCGGTCTGGGCGCCGGGCGCGCAGCGCGCCCACCTGCTCGCCGTGCTGCGCTGGGAGGCGGCGGCGGGCGACCCCTCGCCGGTGGCGCACGCGCGTGTGCGGCTGCGCCGGCTGCTCACCGCGCTGCGACTGTACGAGGAGGGCGACTTCGCCTTCGGCCCGCTCGCCTGGACGCGGACGGGCGGGGGCACGTGGCAGCCGTTCGCGCTCGGCGCGCTCGGCCAGCGGATGGACGACCCGCTCATCGTCCCCGTCGACGGCGAGGACGAGCTGCGCGCCTTCTGCAGCCTGATCGCCCGCCGCACGCCGCGCCAGGGCGAGATCGCGTGGGCGCTGCGGCGCTTCGAGATGGGCTGCGACCGCTCGGTGCCGGCGGAGGCGCTCAGCGATCACCTGCTCGCCCTGCGCGCGCTGCTCGAGCCCGAGGGACCGGCGTCGGGCCGCCTGCCCGGCCGGCTGGCGGCGCTGTGCGCGGGGCCGGACGAGCGGCCGTTGCTGACGCAGCGCGTCGCCCGCACGGTCGCCCTCGAGCGGTCGGTCATCGGCGGCATGGCGCGCGACCCCGCGATCGACGACCTCGTCGCCGAGCTCGCCGGCCACCTGCGGGCGCTGCTGCGCGACGTGCTCTGCGGGCACCTCGACGGCGACCTGCGGGCGATGGCCGACGAGATCCTCGCCGAGGCGACCCCGGCGCCCGCGTCGCCGTCGGCCGACGCGACGGCAGCCTGAGCCGCCTCAGCCGTCCGCCGGGCCGCCGCGCAACGGGCGGCTCGTGGCCGCACGGCGCTCGTTGTCGCGCAGGCGCGGCTCGTAGTGCGCGAAGAAGACCTTGCCGACGAGGTCACGGCGGCTGCGCACGCCGGTCTTGGCGAAGACGTTCTTGAGGTGCTCCTGGACGGTGTGCGGCGAGACGACGAGGCGCTCCGCGATCTGCGCGGTCGAGTCGCCCTGGAGGACGAGCGTCGTCACCTCCTGCTCGCGCTCGGTCAGCCCGTAGACGGACATCAGCAGCGGCGTGATGCGCGCCGGGTGGGCCGGCTCGACGATCACCGCGACGCGCGCGGCGCCGTCGCCGACGAGCCGAGCGCCGTGCAGGACGACCCACACCCCGGACCCCGAGAGCACCCGCGCGACGGCCACCTCGCCGGGCTCGTCTCGGGCCGCCGAGCGCCGCGCCCGCGCGGCGACCGAGCGGGCCGCGGTCGGGAGCCGGCCCGCGTCCCAGTCGCCGCCGGGCAGGTCGGACAGCCAGCGCGCGACGCCCGCCGTGGCGGACTCGACCTCGCCGCCGGAGCCGAGGACGACGAGGCCGGGGGCATCCGGGCGCTCCGGGTCGCGGGCCTCGCCGAGCAGCAGCGCGCGGCGCGCGCCCTCGCCGAGCGACGGCGCCGCGGCGCGCAGGAAGCCGATCTCGGCGGCGTCGAAGCGCGGCTCGCCGACCTCGCGGTACAGGCCGAGGGCGGCCCACGGCTCGCCCGAGCGCGTGCGCAGGCCGACGATGAGCTCCTGGTCGCCGCCCATCTCCATGTTCGCCCGCCAGCGTGGGCTGGCGGCGACGTCGCCACCGGTCGCGTCGTGCAGCGTGGAGAAGCCGGACGCCGAGCGGGCCACCGAGGCCACGTCGTGGACGTCCTCGATCAGGTACTCGAGCTCGAGCCACTCCGGCGGGAGCTCGGCCATCGCCGGGTTGAAGTGGCTCGTCATGAGCAGCGAGGCCGGATCGACCGTGTACCAGCACGGCCCCATGTAGTGCGGGACGACGGGTGTCATCACCTCGGTCACCTCGCTCCAGAACGTGACGACGTCGTGACCGTGGGCGGCGAGGTCGGCGATCCGGTCCAGCGCGCGCTCCGGCGACATGGCCCGCATCGGCCGATCGTAGTCGCGCCGGGGCGCGGCGGAAATACCAGAGTTGTGGGAGAGACGGCCGGCGCGCGGCGGCCTACGCTCGCCGGCCATGGGAGCAGAGACGCCCGAGGAGCTGGAGGCGCTGTTCGAGGACGCGTGCGTGGTCCGCGACCGCGAGGGCGTGGCCGGGCTGTTCGGCGACGGCGCGGTGCTCGTGGCGCGCCCCGGGGCGCCGGAGGCGCGCGGCGAGGACATCGTCCGCGCCGCGGCGGCGATGTGGGAGCGCGAGCGCATCCACGTCGCAGACCCCCGCCGCGTCCTGCAGGCGGGCGACACCGCGCTCGTGCTCAGCGCCGGCGGGATCACCGTCGCGCGCCGCGGCGCGGACCGGCGCTGGCGCTTCGCGGTGGTCCTGCTCGATGACCGAACGACGACGGAGGACAGACGATGAGCGATCAGACGACCCTGCGGCCGCTGGCCGTGGCGAGCGACGAGGGCGAGGCGCGCTGGTGGTTCGGCGGGCTCGCCGTCATCCGGGCCACCGCGGCCGACACCGGCGGGCGGATGACGATCGTGGAGGTGACGGAGCCGCCGGGGGCGGAGGCGCCGCTCCACGTCCACCACCGCGAGGACGAGGCCTTCTGGATCCTCGAGGGCGACGTGACGCTCCGCGTGGGCGACGCGACGATCGAGGCGAGCGCGGGCGACTACGCCTTCGGGCCGCGCGACGTGCCCCACAGCTACACGGTCGGCGACGCCGGGTGCCGGATGCTCTTCATCTGCACGCCCGGCGGCTTCGAGAACCTCGTCCGGGAGATGAGCGAGCCGGCCGCGGCCCGCACGCTGCCGCCGCCCGCCGACGGAGCGCCGGACATGGAGCGGATCGGGCGGATCGCCGCGCAGAACGGCTGCACGCTCCTGGCCTGACCCGCGCTCAGTCGCCGGCGAACAGGTGCGCGTGGACGGCCACGAGGCCGTCGATGTCGTGCACGTCGCCGGCGAGCTGGGGGACCACGACCGGGCGCTCGTCGCCGGTCCCGGCGCGCAGGCGATCGACCGCGGCGGCGTCGCGCTCGGCCAGGGCGCGCTCCTCGGCGTAGGCGCGCGCCACCTTTGCGGCCAGGCGCGCGCCGAGCAGCTCCTCCAGCGCGGCCTGGTCGACGTCCGGCGCGGGCCCGTCGCCGTCGAGGACGTGGACGCGGTTGACCACGAGCCCGCCGAACGGCATGCCGTGGTCGGCGAGCTTGCCGCGGAAGAAGATCGCCTCCTCGACGGGCTCGCGCTCGGGTGAGCTGACGATCAGGAACGTCGTGGCCGGGTCGGCGAGCAGCTGCTTGACCCCGTCGGCGCGCTCGCGGAAGCCGTCGATGAGCCCGCCGAGGGCGCGGAAGAACACGCCGAGGTCCTCGAGCAGGTCGACGCCGGTCAGCCGCCGGAGCACCGAGAAGACGACGCTCGTGCCCGCGCCGACGACCCGCGCGGCGAGGCCGGTGGGGGCGAGGAAGACCTTCAGCGCGCGGCCCTCGAGGAAGCCGGTGAGGCGATCGGGCGCATCGAGGAAGTCGAGCGCGTTGCGCGACGGCGGCGTGTCGAGCACGAGCACATCGAACTCGCCCGAGCGGTCCAGCTCGTAGAGCTTGGCCACCGCGGTGAACTCCTGCGAGCCCGCCACGGCGCTCGAGAGCTGCTGGTAGATGCGGTTGCCGAGCACCTCGTCGCGGGCGCGCGCGTCCGCCGCCAGGCGTTCGACGAGCTCGTCGAACGTGCGCTTGGCGTCGAGCATCATGGCCCACAGCTCGCCGCGCATCTCGATGCCGTGGCCGGCGAAGCGCTCGGGGTCGACGAGCCGCGGCTGGTTGTCGAGCTCGGCGAGCCCGAGCGAGTTCGCCAGCCGTCGCGCCGGGTCGATCGTCACCACCGCGACCTTGCTTCCCTCCGCGGCCAGGCCCATGGCCAGCGCGGCCGACGTCGTCGTCTTGCCCACGCCGCCCGAGCCCGCGCAGATGACCACGCGCGTTCCCTCCAGGCGCTCCCTCACAGTGCTCGCTCCAGAACGCGCACGAGCGGCTCGACCCTCGTCGCGTCGAGCATCGTCGCCGACACGAAGGGCAGCGTGACGACCGGGGCGCGAGCCCCGCGGCGCAGTCGCGCGAGCTGGCTCTGCTGCGCCCGCGCGCGGGCGTGGGCGAGCAGCGCGGCGCGCACCGCCGGCGCGTCGGGGACGGCACGCAGCGCGCTCACGTCGGCGGCCGCGAAGCGGTCCGGCAGCAGGCCGTTGGCGATGACGAGCCCGACGTGCAGCCCGACCGCCGCGGGCAGCCCCTGCTCGAGCGCGAGCGCCTCGTTGACCGCCATCTCCTCGGCCCGCGCGACCGCGACGACGCCGGTTCGCTGCGGGTCGCACAGCATCGCGTCGATCGCGCGGCCGTGGCGGGCGATCGGCCCGACGCGGGCGGCGTCGGCGAAGATCCGCGGCGCGCCGAGCACGCCGACGGAGTGCCCGGTGGCCGGCGCGTCGAGCACGACGAGGTCGTACGGGCGCGCGCCCGGCGTGCGGCGGTCGGGCTGGGCGAGCTCCCACACCTTGCCGACGGACAGCAGCTCGCGCAGGCCCGGGGTGGCGGCGGCGAGCAGGCCGAAGGTGCGGCTGGAGACGAGCACGTCGGCGACGGCGCGCGAGGGCAGCTGGTCGACGAGGTACTCCTCCATCGCCTGCTCGGGGTCGATCGAGATGTGGTGCAGGTTGGGGGCCAGCTCGGCCTCGTGGACGCCGGTCCCGCCGAGCGTGCGCGACACGTCGTCGCGGCGCGCGACCTCGGCGATGATCGTGCGCAGCCCGCGCCGCGCGGCGGCCAGCCCGAGCGCGGCCGCGACCGTCGACTTGCCGACGCCGCCCTTGCCGGTGACGACGACGAGCGGCCGGTCGAGCATCGAGGCTGCGCCGTCCGGGGCACCCGCCGCGGGCGCCGCGGTGGCGCTCACACCTCGCCCTCCCAGTAGTCCTCGGCGGGCACGAGGCGCTGGAGGTCGCGGCCCACCCAGAGCTTGCGCGAGCGCGGGTAGAAGACGATCTCGTCGCGGTTGCGCGTGCCGTAGGCGAGGACCGTCATGCCCTCCTCGCCGGCCTGCAGCGTGTGGGCCACGAGCGAGTTGGCCGGGCGCGACACGAGGTCGCCCGCCCGCAGCAGACGCTGCTCGACGAGCTTGGCGTCGTTGTCGAACAGCAGCAGCGTGCCGTCACCGCCGAGCACGTGGAAGAGCTCGTGCTCGTGGCTGTGCCAGTGCGGCGGCGTGCTCATCCGCCCCGCGGGGAGCCAGGCGTGGCGCAGCCCCGCGCGGACACTGCCCGCGCCGCGGGCGACGTCGCGCTCGCTCCACGCGAACTCGCCGCGATCGTCCTCGTCGAGCGGCGCGTCCTCGAGGCGCACGAAGCCGAGGCCGCGCCTCGGCGGCTCGTCCGGCGGCTCGCCGTACTCGGCGAAGGCGAGCGCCTCCAGACCGCCGTCGCCGCCCACCAGCGCCAGCGGCGGAGCCCCGGCGTGGCGAACGACGGTGTCGCCCGCGGCGATCACGTGGGCCTCGTCGCCGGCGCTCGCGCGCCCGCCGCCGGAGCGCACGTGGACGATCGCCTCGCCGCTCCCGTCCAGCTCGGCGCGCGCCCCCGCTTCCACCTCCACGACGCGCAGCCCGACGGCCACGGCGCCGGCCGCGGCGCCGAGGTCCCGCGCCCAGGCGCCCGCGCTCAGCGGGCGCCGTTCGGCGTCGTCCGGGCGCGCGACGGTCACGTGATCGCCTCTCGCATCATCCGGCGGCGATGCTAGATGGTTGCTTCCACGACCACGCGGCCGCGAACCAACCACCTGGTGGGCGGGGCGCATGAAGGATTCCGCCCGTCCGCCCGCGAATACGGCGCTGTCATGGACAGCGAGCTTCCTCGTCCGCGCGTCATCGCGTTCGCCAACCAGAAGGGCGGCGTGGCCAAGACGACCACGACGCTCAACCTCGCGGTCGCCTTCGTCGAGAAGGGCTTCCGCGTGCTCTGCGTCGACATGGATCCGCAGGGCAACCTGACGATGTCGCAGGGCATCGACCCGGACGGGCTCGAGACGTCGATGTACGACGTCCTCGTCCATCACACCTCGATCAAGGAGGTCGTCCGCCGCCGCGAGGTGGACGTCGCCTGCGCCTCGATCGACCTCGCCGGCGCCGAGATCGCGATGAGCACGCAGATCGGCCGCGAGCGCTCCCTGGAGAAGGCGCTGCGCGGCGTCGCCGGCGACTACGACTTCGTCTGCATCGACACGCCGCCGAGCCTCGGGCTGCTCACGATCAACGCCCTCACGGCCGCCGACAAGGTGATCGTCCCCGTGCAGTGCGAGTATCTGTCGATGCGCGGGCTGATCCAGCTTCAGAACACGCTGCAGATGATCCGAGAGAACCTCAACCCGGACGTGGAGATCGAGGGCATCCTGCCCACGCTCATGGACATGCGGACGGTGCACGCCAAGGAGGCGATCGAGATCCTCGAGGAGAACTTCGGCGACCGCGTGTTCGCATCGCGCATCAAGAAGACCATCCGGTTCGCCGAGGCGCCCGTCAAGGGCATGTCGGTGCTGAAGTACGATCCGGACGGGATGGCCGCCCAGTCCTATCGCGATCTCGCGAAGGAGGTTCTCGCCCATGGCAAGCGGTAAGCGCGCGAGCATGCGAGAGGGGCCGCTGGCCGCTCTGTTCCGCCGCACGGACGAGCCCGCGGAGGAGGAGGCCCGCGAGGAGCGGCCGCCCGCCGCGCCCCCCGAGCCGCCGCCCGCGCCGCCGCAGGCCTCCGCGCCCGCGCCGCCCGAGCGCGAGCCCGATCCTGAGCCCGAGCGCGCCCCGGTCGAGCCGCCCGCCGCCCGCGAGCCGCAGGCCGCGCGCCCGCCCCGTCCCGCCACCGCGGCGGGCCAGGAGCGCGAGGCCGCGCACCCGCGCGACACGGGCTATCCGCATCCGTCGCTCGGCGTCGACTCCCCGCCCGTGCCGGAGCCGGACATCCACGTGCCGACGCCGCAGGAGCGCCTGCGCCACGCGTTCAGCTCGGACATCCCCGAGAACATCCTCGAGCCGCCGGCCGAGGCCCCCGCGCCCGTGCGCGAGGCGCCGAGGACCGCGCCCGACGAGCCCACCGGATGGGGTGAGTCGCGCGGCGTCGGCCACCCGGTGCTGCGCGTCGTCGGCGTCGGCGGCGCCGGCGTCAACGCCGTCAACCGCATGGTCGAGGCGCAGGTCGAGGGCGTCGAGTTCCTGGCCATCAACACGGACCTGCAGTCGCTGCAGCAGTCGACGGCCGACATCACGCTGCACATCGGCCCGCAGGTCACCCGCGGCCTCGGCGCCGGCTCGGATCCCGAGCTCGGCCGCGCCGCGGCCAGCGACGACTACGACCGCATCAAGGCCCTGCTCAAGGGCTCGGACATGGTCTTCATCGCCGCCGGCGCGGGCGGCGGCACGGGCACGGGCGCCGCGCCCGTGGTCGCGCGCATCGCCCGCGAGATCGGCGCGCTGACCGTCGGCATCGTCACGCGCCCGTTCGAGTTCGAGGGCTCGCGCCGCGCGCAGGCCGCCGAGACCGGCGTCGACGCGCTCGGCCACGAGGTCGACACGCTGATCGTCGTGCCCAACGACCGCCTGCTCACCGTGCTCGACAAGCACACGTCGATGGTCGACGCCTTCCGCGTGGCCGACGACGTCCTGCGCCAGGGCGTGCAGGGCGTGTCCGACCTGGTCACGCTGCCGGGCCTGATCAACCTCGACTTCGCCGACGTGCGGACGATCATGTCCGACGCCGGCAACGCGCTGCTCGGGATCGGCATGGGCCAGGGCGAGGAGCGCGCCGTGGAGGCCGCCCAGGCGGCGGTGTCCTCGCCGCTGCTGGAGACGAGCATGGAGGGGGCGCGGTCGATCCTGCTGTCGATCACCGGCGGCCACGACCTGTCGCTGTGGGAGGTCAACGAGGCGGCCAAGGCCGTCGCCGAGGCGGCCCACCCCGACGCGAACATCATCTTCGGCGCGATGGTCGACGAGAAGCTCGAGGAGCAGGTCTGGGTCACGGTCGTCGCCACCGGCTACCAGGAGGGCGACCGGCCGCGCCGGCGTCACCTCGAGGAGCCGGCGGGCGAGCCGCGCGTCCAGCGCCGCACGCCCGAGCGCCCGCGGCGCCTCGGGGTCAACGAGCTCGACGTCCCGGAGTTCATGCCGCGCGGCTGACCCGACGGGTCGGGCCTCAGGCGATGGTCACCGGCGTGCCGACGGGCATGATGCGCGCGAGGCGCACGATGTCGCGATTGCGCATGCGGATGCAGCCGTGCGACACGCGCCCGGGCACGAGGTCCGGGCGATCCGTGCCGTGGATGCCGATGAAGCCGCCGGCGGGCCAGTCGGTCAGCGTCGGCGACGTGGCGCTCGTGCCGAAGGCGACCGGGCCGTACGTCGGGCTCGCGTAGCGCGTCAGCCGGTCGCGGACGTAGAAGTGCCCGCCCGGCGTCGGCGCCCCCCGGCGCCCGACGGCGACCCGGCTGCGGAACACGGCGCGCCCGTTGCGCATGAGCGTCGCGGTGAGCCGCCGGCGATCGACGACCAGCCGGGTGTGGACGACGCCGTAGCCGCCGAGCGCCGAGCGCGGCACCCAGCCGGTGGCGTTCGGCAGGCGCACGCGGACCCACAGGCGCCCGCCGCGCCGCACGCGGCGGGTGGCGATGACGATGTTCGTCGTGCCCTCGGGCGTGCGCCGGGCGACCCGCGCGACCCGGCGCGCCGCGATTCGCGGTGCGGCGCGCGCGATCGTCGCGCGCCGCACCGCGGCCCAGCGTGTCTCGTGGGTGGAGCTGCCGAGCGATCCGGTACGCACGGGGCGCAGGACACCGGCCCGCGAGGCCTGGCCCGGCGACGCGCCCGAGCCGACCGCGGGCGCCTCGCGTGCGGGCCCGGGGGCGAGCGCGCTGCCGATCACGGCCATCGTGCCGAGCAGCGCGGCCGCCGCGCCGGCGCGCGCCGCGCGGTGGGCGAGCGACCGCGCCGGCCCGGCCGGGGCCGGCGCGCCGGCGTCGGCGGCCACGGCGACGGCGACGGCGACCGGTGCGGCGGGCCGCGGCGGCGCGGGCGCCGGTGGGGCCGGCGCCCGCGCGCCGGTCGACGGGCGCCGCCGGCGCCCGATCGCCCCGAGCAGCAGCGCGACGGCGCCCAGGACGAGCCCGGCCAGTCCGGCGCGCGTGGCGCGCCGCGCCCCCCGCATCAGCCGGTGAACTTCGGCCGCTGCCGGTCCGCCGTGCGCTGGACGACGAAGTTCGTCCGGTCGACGATCTGCAGCACGCGCGTGCGCCCGAGCGGCTCGTCGAACGCGTTGGCCGCGGGGGCGACGCCCGCCAGGCGCCGGATCCACGCCGCGTGGCGGGCCTCGACGGAGTGGATGGCGAGCACGGACACGAGCAGCTCCGCGTTGCGCACGCGCGGCGCCTGCGCCTTGTAGGCGGCGACCGCGAGGTCCTCGAACGCGACCGCCGTCCGGCGGAAGCGGTCGGCGTCCTCGGTCGCGCCGCGGAAGTCGTAGTGGCCGCGCTTGGCCGCCTTGCTGCCGAGCACGTCGCGCAGCGCGGTGACGTGGCCGCGCTCGTGCGCGCCGACCACCGTGGCCTGGCGGGCGAGCTCGCCCTCGAGCGCGCCGATCCGCTCGACCTCGGTGTAGAACGCCGCCTGCAGCTCCTCGAGCGCGAGCGCGTAGTTGAGGATCGAGACGTCCGAGCTGGCCTGCGCGTGGGCGGCGGCCGGCGGCAGCGCGAGCGCGGCGAGCAGGGCGCCGCCGCCGACGGCGGCGCGCGTGAGGAAGCGGGCGCGGGTCTCGCCGTGGACGGCGGCCATCGACTCGCCGAGGCGCCCGTCGCGGTCGACGTCGTTCAGGGTCAGGTCGTCGTGCATGTCGGTCACCTCACGAAGCCGGTCTTGTCGAGCGCGGCGCTGACGGCCTCGGGCGACTCGGCCGGCTCGACCGCGTCGGGGGCCGGGTTCTCGCCGCGGATGTCGCGGATCCACGCCGCGTGGCGGGCCTCGACGGAGACGATCCGCAGCACGGCGCTGAGCGCCTCGCCGCTCAGGTTCGGGACCTGGACGTTGTAGGAGCGCGCCGCGAGGTCCTCGAGCTCGATGGCCGCGATCCCGAAGGCGTCGGGGTCGCGCGTGGCCCGCCCGAAGTCGAGCTGGGGCGCCTCGTCGGCGTCGGCGCCGAGCAGCCCCGTCAGCGTGTCGACGTGCTCCGCCTCCTGGGCGGCCAACGTGCTCGCCATCGCGGCCAGCTCGCCGCTGAGGACCCCGCCGTCGCGGGCCTCCGCGTAGAGCTCGGCCTGGATCCGCTCGAGCAGGAGGATGGCGTTGAGCGCCTCGGCCTGGGAGATCCCGCCGGACTGCGACTCCGCCGCGTCGGGCGAACCGCCGAGCAGCATGCCGCCGGCCAGCGCCCCGCCTGCGGCGAGCGCGCCTCCGAGCACCTCCTGCCGGGAGAGCCCCCGGATCGGACGTTCCGTCATGACCTCACCTCTTCCGGCCTCGGTTGTGAGCGCGGCCGCGGCCGGGCGCGGGGCGCTGGGTGCGTTGGGACGGCGGCGGCGCCTTGGTGGCGTGTGGCGGGCGCGGCCGCGCGGGAGATCGGGTGTGGGTGGCGGCGCGCGCGGGCGCCGCGGGACGATGGGCGGGCGGGCGCGGGGCGGCCTCGGCGGGCCGGCGCGGCGCCGGCTGCAGCGGAAGGCCCGAGCGCACCGTGCGGGGGCGGCGCCCGCGGCGGCGGGGTCCACGCCGGCGCAGGCCGCCGACCAGCGCGACCGCGGCGAGCGTTCCGGCGGCGCCGGCGACGGCCATCCACGGGAGACCGTCGCCGTCACGGGACCGCGGCCCGGCATCCTGCGGCGCGCGGGCCGGCGGCTGCGCGGCGGGCGCCGGGCCCGGCGCGGCGCGGTCGGGCTCGCGCAGCGGGAACTCGTTCCACAGCGGCGCGGGGGACTGTGCGTGCGAAGCCGCCGCCGGCCCGGCGGCGAGCAGGATCACCGTGGTGGTGGCGATGCGGCGAGCTCGATGTGTGTGGGCGATGGACATGGGGACGGGCGTCCGGGTGCCCGACCCGAGTCGGAAAGCTTCCCACCTCCCAACGGCCGACACTACTGGTCAGACGGTGAGGATTCGCCGGTAAACGGTGTATTTGCTGCGACGGGCGGTCGAGCGGGCGCTGCGGCGCTCGCTCAGCTCGCGCGGCCCGCGGCGATGCGCACGACCGTGTCGAGCCGCACGCCGCCGCCCGGCCCACGCGCCTCGAGCGCGCGTTCGAGCTCGCCGCGGACCCGGGCGCGGTCCTCGGCGGTGAGCGCGCGCAGCTGCGCCGCCGTGCGGACGCTCCCCGTCGCGATGCCCTCCCACAGCTCGCCGGCGTCGCGGACCTCGTGCGCGAACTCGTGCTCGTGCAGCTCGATCGCCTCGAAGCCGGCGCCGGCGAGCAGGGATCGCAGCTCGGCGGGGTCGGCGAAGCGGTGCGCCGCGGGCCCCGCGGGCAGCGCCGCGGCGGTGTCGACCCGCGCGCGGCGCATCGCCTCCTCGAGCAGGCCGAACAGCGCCACGCGCTCGGGCGCGTCCCACATGGCCAGCACGAGCCGGCCGCGCGGGCGCAGGACGCGCCGCAGCTCGGCCGCGCCGCGCTCGGGGCGCGGGAGGTGGTTGACGACGAAGGCGCCGACGACGGCGTCGAAGCTGGCGTCGGCGAACGGGAGGTCCTCGGCGTCGGCCTGGTGGAAGGCGATCTCCGGATAGCTGCGCGCGGCGCGCTGCACCATCCCGGCGGCGAGGTCGACGCCCGTCGCCACCAGGCCGCGCTCGGCCGCCGCCGCGCACAGGTGGCCGGGGCCGCAGCCGACGTCGAGCACGCGCTCACCGGGCCGCGCCGCGGCGGCGTCGAGCAGCGCGCCGGTCATGCGCCCGGTGATGCTCCCGGTCAGTCGGTCGTACTCGTCGGCGTTGGCGCTCCAGCCGGCCGCCTCGAAGTCCTTGAACGCCTCGCCGTCCACGCCGGGACGGACTCTAGATCGCCGCCGTCAGCGCGGGCGGCCGCTGGGCCCGCGGACGCCGCGCGCCCCGGCGCGGGCCCGGGCCGCGCCGATGCTCGCGCGCATGGTCGCCGGCGCCGGCCGCGAGCGGGCGCGCTCGCGCGGGCCGGCCGGCGACCAACGGGCCGCGGCGGGCGCAGGCGCGGGCTCGGCCGCGCTCTCGACGGCGACGGCCGGCGCGGCCCGGCGGCGCGCGCGCAGGGCGTGGAACGTGAGGTCGGCGACGGCGAGGAACAGCACGAGCAGCACGACGAGGACGGTCACGTCGACGCCCTCCGGCGGTGGCGGGGCGGTGGCGCCGATGTCCGTGTCGGGCAGCGGCGCGCCGGCCGCCGAGGCGGGCGCGGCGATGAGCAGGGTGGCGATCAGGGACGCGAGCGCGAGGAGGCGCGCCCGCAGCGGCAGGACGAGAGGTCGCATGTCGGGAGGGAGGTCGAAGGGTGGTCGAAAGGCGCGGGAGTCTGACGGATACCGGCGCGTCGATTCCCGGACGAACGGTGGGGTGGCGCGGATGAAGGTCCCATCCTGGGAGATGAACGGCTCGCGCGGAGGCGGTCTTGTGGCCCTGGACGCCTGTCGGACGCGGCCGTCGTTTCCGGACGGCTGGGATCATTGAGGGCGTGGCCGCCTCACCCACCGGCATCGTCGCCGCCGGTCATCCACTCTCCGCCGAGGCCGGCGCGCGGGTCCTGCGCGACGGCGGCAACGCCGTCGACGCGGCCGTCGCCGCCGTGCTCACCTCGTGGGTCGCCGAGCCCCTGCTCACCGGCCCGGGGGCCGGCGGCTACCTGCTCGTCGCGGGCGCCGGCGAGGAGCCCACGCTGCTCGACTTCTTCGTGGAGGCGCCCGGGCGCGGGGCCGATCCCGCGGCGCGCGCCGACCTGCTGCCCGCCGAGGTGTCATTCGGCGACGCGGCCCAGGTGTTCAACGTCGGCGCCGCCTCGTGCGGCACGCCGGGCTCGCCCGCCGGGCTGGCGGCGGCGATCGAGCGCTGGGGGAGCCTGCCCGCCGCCGACCTCGCTGCGCCCGCCGCCGCCCTCGCTCGCGACGGCGTCGCCCTCAACCAGGCGCAGGCCTACATCTTCGAGATCCTCGAGCCGATCCTCGTGACCACGCCCGAGGCGCAGGCCGTCTTCGCGCCCGACGGCCGCGCGCTGCGCGAGGGAGAGCGGTTCCGCGACCCGGCGCTGGGCGAGACGATCGAGCGCTTCGGGGCCGAGGGCGCCGAGCCGTTCTACCGCGGCGACATCGGGGCGGCGATCGTCGAGTGGGTCGGGCGCCACGGCGGCCAGGTCACCCAGGCGGACCTCGACGCCTACGACGCGATCCCGCGCGAGCCGGTGCGCGCCGCCTACCGCGGGCGCACGGTGCTCACCAACCCGCCGCCGTCGGCGGGCGGCACGCTGCTCGCCCTCGCCATGGCAGAGCTCGACGCGGCCTCGGCCGGCCCGCCGCGGGCCACCGACATCGTGCGCGTCATGGAGGACGTCCAGTCCCAGCGCACCGAGGAGTTCCTCGACGGGCTGGCCGAGCCGGGCTTCGCCGATCGCTTCCTCGCCTCGCGGCTGGGCTCGACGACCCACATCTCGGTCATGGACGCCGCCGGCCGGGCGTGCAGCGTGACGTGCACGAACGGGGAGGGCGCGGGGCTCGTCGTGCCCGGCACCGGCGTCCACGTGAACAACATCATGGGCGAGCAGGACCTCAACCCGTACGGCTACTTCCACTACGAGCCGGGCCGGCGGATGCCGTCGATGATGGCCCCGACCGCCGTCGTCGACGCGGCCGGCGGGGTCGAGCTCGTGCTCGGCAGCGCGGGCTCGAACCGCATCCGCTCGGCCATCCTGCAGGTCATCGTCGGCGTCGTGGACCACGGGCTCGGCGCCTCGGAGGCCGTGCTCGCGCCGCGCGTGCACTTCGAGGACGCGCTCGTCTACGCCGAGCCCGGGGCGGCCCTGGACGAGCTGCGCGCGACCGGGCGACGGCTCGTCGCCTTCCGCGACCGCAACCTGTTCTTCGGCGGCGTCCAGGCGGTCGAGCGCCACGCGAGGACGCGCGCGCTGTCCGGGGCCGGCGATCCGCGGCGCGGCGGCGTCGCGGTGGCGGTGTGAGGGCCCTCGCGCTCGCGGCGCTCGCCGCGGCGGCCCTGGCCGTCACAGGGTGCGGGACCGAGCCCGCCGACCTGTTCGTCGTCGACCGCGCGGGCGAGATCCCCGGCGCGCGGCTCAACCTGCGCGTCACCGACGACGGGCGCGCGTCGTGCAACCGCCGGCCGCTCGTCGACATCACGAGCGCCCAGCTCGTCGACGCGCGCGACATCGAGCGCGACATCGAGCCGCTGGCCGCGCGCGAGCTGGCCCTGCGCCCGCGGCCGGGAAGCATCCTGCGCTACCGCGTCGAGACCGAGCAGGGGACGCTGCGCTTCGCCGACACCTCGCGCGGCCAGCCGCCGCCGCTGTTCGCGCTGGCCAAGCTCACCCGTGACGTCGCGCGCGACGCGTGCGGCCTGGCGCGCTGAGCCGGCTCAGCCCCAGCCGGCGTGCAGCCCGACGTGGACGCGCGTCATCAGCGTCCGCCCGTGCGTGTCGCGGATCCACAGCCGGACCGCGAGCCCGACGCGGTCGCAGCGGATCGAGTTGGCCACCGGGCCGGAGACGCCGAGGTACGGCGGGCGGTGGTCCACATCCGTCCTACGGCCGGTCCGGGGCCCGCGGTCCCGCCATGGGCAACACTGTCGGAGCGATGACCGGCGACCTCTCCGTCCTCACCGAGCTGCGCGCGCGCCTGGCCGAGATCGCCGACCTCGAGCGCGTGGCCGTCCTCCTGGCCTGGGACCAGGAGGTGGTGATGCCCCCGGCCGGCTCCGAGCGGCGCGCCGAGCAGCGCGCATCGATCAGCCGCCTGGCCCACGAGCGCTTCGTCGACGATCGCGTCGGCGAGCTGCTCGAGCAGGCCGAGCCCGAGACCGACGTCGACGCCGACACCATCCGCGTCGCCCGGCGGGACTTCGACAAGGCGCGCCGCGTCCCCGCCGACCTCGTCTCCGAGCTGGTCCACGCCGGATCCACCGGCCACGACGTCTGGCTGCGGGCGCGCGAGGCCTCGGACTTCTCGCTCTTCCTGCCCCACCTGCGGCGCAACATCGAGCTGCGCAAGCGCTACATCGCCTGCTTCCCGGAGGTCGAGCGCCCCTACGACGCGCTGCTCGACGACTTCGAGCCCGGGCTCTCCACGAGCCAGGCCCAGGACGTCCTCGCGCGGCTGCGCGACGGGCTCATCCCGCTGCTCGAGTCGGCCGGCCCCGGCGACGACAGCGTGCTGCGCGGCGACCCGTACCCGGTCGCGGGCCAGCTGCGGCTCGTCGAGCAGGTTCTGCGCCAGGTCGGCGTCGACGACGAGCGCTGGCGGCTGGACGTCGCGGTGCATCCCTTCCAGGCGACGATCGGGCCTGGGGACGTGCGCCTGACGACGCGCTACGCCGAGGCCGACCTCGACTCCCTGTTCGGCTCGCTGCACGAGTTCGGCCACGGCCTCTACGAGGCCAACGTCGACCCGGCGCTCGCGCGCACGCCGCTGTCGGGCGGCGTCTCGGCCGCGGTGCACGAGTCCCAGAGCCGCCTGTGGGAGAACATGGTCGGGCGCAGCCCCGGCTTCTGGCGCTGGTGCTTCCCCAAGCTGCGCGAGGTGTTCCCCGGGCGCTTCGACGGCCGCCGCTGGGAGGACGTGCAGCGCGCCGTCAACGTCGTGCGCCCGTCGCTCATCCGCGTGATGGCCGACGAGGTGACCTACGCGCTGCACATCGTGCTGCGCTTCGAGCTCGAGCTCGAGCTGTTCGAGGGCGACCTCGACGCCGGCGACCTGCCCGAGGCGTGGAACGAGCGCTCGCGCGCGTACCTCGGCCTCGAGGTCCCCGACCTCGTCCACGGCGTCCTGCAGGACATCCACTGGGCCGAGGGGCTGTTCGGCTACTTCCCGACCTACGCGCTGGGCAACGTCATCGCCGGGCAGCTGTGGGAGCGCGTCAACGCCGACATCCCCGATCTCGACGAGCGCTTCGCCGCCGGCGACTTCGCGCCGCTGCGCGAGTGGCTGGCCGAGCACGTGCACCGCCATGGGCGCCGCCTGCTGCCCGCCGAGCTCGTCGAGCGCGCCGCCGGCGCGCCGATGGATCCGGCCGCGTACCTCGCCTACCTGCGGGTCAAGCTCGGCGCATCAGCCGGCCTTATCGCCTGACCCAGCAGGTCTGCTGGCGCCCGGCGGCGGCGCCGGTACGGTGGCGTGGGATGTCACGGCGAGCCTGGGCCATGCTGATCGTCACCGCCGCCGTGTGGGGCTCGTCGTACATGTTCATCAAGGTCGCGCTCGAGGACGTCTCGGAGGGCGCGATCGTCTGCATCCGCACCGCGCTCGGCGCGGCCCTGCTGCTCGGCCTCGCCGCTCAGCACCGGGTGCTCGGCGCGCTGCGCGAGCGCTGGCGCTGGGTCGTGGTGATCGCCTTCGTGCAGGTCGTCGGGCCGTTCCTGCTCATCACCCACGGCGAGACGCGGATCAGCTCGTCGCTGACCGCGATCCTGATCTCCAGCGTGCCGATCTTCACGGCGCTCATCGCGCTGCGCTTCGACCACGCCGAGCGGTCGCAGGGCTGGGCGCTGGCGGGCGTCGCCATCGGCATCGTCGGCGTCGCGCTGCTCTTCGGGGTCGACCTCTCCGGTGACTCGGACGAACTGGTCGGCGGCGGCATGATGGTGCTCGCCTCGCTCGGCTACGCGATCTCGTGGCTGCTCGTCAAGCACAAGCTCGCGGGCGCCGCGCCCGAGGCGGTGGCGGGCGGGACGATGCTCGTCGCGGCCATCGCAACGCTGCCGCTGCTGGTCGCCTCGCCGCCGGGTGCGGGCGTCGGCCTCGATACCGTCGGCTCGCTCGTCGCTCTTGGCGCCGGCGGCACCGGGCTGGCCTTCGTCCTGTACTACACGCTGATCGCCGACGTCGGCCCGCGCCGCGCGGCGATGGTCGGCTACGTCGCGCCCGGCTTCTCGATCGTCTACGGCGTCGTGCTGCTCGGCGAGTCGCTCACGCCCGGCGCGATCGCCGGCCTCCTGCTCATCCTCGCCGGCTCGTGGCTGGGCGCCGAGGGACGGCTGCCCGGCCCGCTCAGCCGAATCGGACCTTCCCGTTCGAGCGAGCCCGTTCCTGCGCGCGCTCCATGAAGTCCAGCCGCTTCGCGGCCGCGCGGAAGAGACGGGCGACGAGGCGCATCCGCGCGTTCTCCGAGCGCAGGTCGAGCAGGCCCTGCTTGGCGTCGAGCCCGAAGTCCACGGTCGCGGCCATCTGGTAGGCGGTCATCTCGGCCAGCTCCTCGGGGTCGAGCGTGTGGTCGGTGGCCTGGGCGACGAGCTCGCCGTACGCCTCGTGGGCGGCATCGGCGGTCTTGGCGTCCGCCTGCTCGGACTTGTCGTCGAGGAACTCGACGGTGCCGGCCGGGTAGGGCAGGTCCTCATGCTCGGAGACGATCCGGAACGGCCGCGTGCCGCGCGTCAGGATGTTCAGGCGACCGTCGTCCATGCGCTCGAGGACCTCGGCGATCTCCATCGCGCAGCCGATCGGGCGCAGCCCCTCATCGGCCGCCCAGACGATCCCGAACTCCCTGCCCTCGTCGAGGCACTGGGCGATCATCGTCTTGTAGCGCTCCTCGAAGATGTGCAGCGGCACGAGCTCGTGGGGAAGCGCGACGAGACCCAGCGGGAAGAGGGGGAAGTCAGGCACCTCGTCGTCCGGCATCGTCGCTGAGTCTACGTCGCACGTATCCCCTGAGATGGCCCGTACCGCGATCCTCTGGTACCGGCGCGACCTGCGCCTCCACGACCATCCGGCGCTGTGCCGCGGGCTCGACGAGTTCGACCGCGTGGTCCCCGTCTTCGTGCTCGACGACGCGCTCCTGCAAGGGCCGCTACCGGTCGGCGCCGCGGACCGCGTTCATGCTCGCCTGCCTGCGCGAGCTCGACGCGGCGATGCGCGATCGTGGCGGCGGGCTCGTCGTCCGCCACGGGCGCCCCGAGCGCGAGCTCGTCGCGCTCGCCGGGGAGGCGGGCGCGAGCGCGGTGCTGTGGACGAGCGACGTCTCGCCCTACGCGCGAGCGCGCGACGCGCGGGTCACCGAGGCGCTCGGCGAGGCGGGGATCGACGCGATGCCGTGCAGCGGCAACTACTGCGTCGACATCTCGCGGCCGCGCACGCGCGACGGCCGTCCGTTCCGCGTCTTCTCGCCGTTCTGGCGCGTGTGGCGCGAGGTCGAGCGGCGCACGGTGCACCGCGCTCCGCCCGAGCTGCCCGCCCTGCCGAGCGGCGTGCGCAAGGGCCGGCTGCCGTCGCTGGAGGCGCTCGGCGCCGGCGAGGACGTGCCCGAGCCGGCCGTCGCGCCCGGCGAGGAGGCGGCGCGCGCCGCGCTCGCGCGCTGGCTCGACGGGCGTATCGACCGCTACGCCGAGCGCCACGACACGCTGGCGGGCGGGACGGCGGAGCTGTCGCCCTACCTGCGCTGGGGCTGCCTGTCGCCGCGCGAGTGCGAGGAGCGCGCGACCGCGCACGGCGGGCGCGGCGCCGCCGCGTGGGTGCGCCAGCTGTGCTGGCGCGACTTCTACGCCCACGTCCTGCTCGCCCATCCCGAGAGCGCGACGCAGGAGCTCCAGGCGCGCTACCGCGGCGCGCTCGAGTGGGACACCGACGAGGAGAGGCTCGCCGCCTGGCAGGAGGGGCGCACCGGCTTCCCGCTCGTCGACGCCGGCATGCGCCAGCTCGCGCGCACGGGCTGGATGCACAACCGCGCGCGGCTCGTCGTCGGCTCGTTCCTGACCAAGGACCTGCACCTCGACTGGCGTCTAGGGCGAGGAGTGGTTCGCGCGGCTGCTGCTGGACGGGGAGCCCTCGCAGAACACCGGCAACTGGCAGTGGATCGGCTCGGTCGGGGCCGATCCGGCGCCGCCGTACCGGCGGATGTACAACCCGGCCCGCCACCAGGAGCGCTTCGACCCCGACGGCGCGTACGTCCGCCGCTGGGTGCCCGAGCTGCGCGACGTGCCGCTCGAGCGCCTGACCGAGCCGTGGACGATGAGCGACGAGGAGCAGGCGGCGGCGGGCTGCGTGATCGGCGAGGACTACCCGGGGCCGATCGTCGACCACCTCGCCGAGCGCCGGCGGGCGCTGGACCGCTACTCCGCCGTGCCCCGCGACTAGCGACTAGGGTTGGCCCGTGGGGGCCGAGGCGCACGGGGTGGACGAGGCCGCGAGGGCGGCACGCGCGGTGCACGGCCGCCTGCTCGAGGCGGCCGAGACCCAGCACTTCGTGCACCACGTCGCCGACCTCGACAGCGGCGCCGTCTCGACCACCGAGCTGGACCGGCCGGTCACGCCGCTGTCGCGGCTCGACCGCCTGTCGCAGCTCGGCCACCGCTTCGTCGGCCCGATCTTCGGCGCGCCCGAGTACCGGCTGACCCCCAAGGCGCCCTACCAGGCCACGCCGGAGGGCTGGGTCGAGGTCTCACGGCCGACGTACTACGCGCCCGCCGGCAACGTGCTGTGGTGGGAGCCGCCGCGCGACTTCGACGTCCGCACGATCTTCTTCGGCCTGCACTTCTCGTTCACGAGCGTCCCGGCGGGGCGGCGCTCGGTCGTCAGCATGACGATGGCGGGCAGCTCGTTCGCGGGCGCGACCGGGCACCTGCTGCTGCAGGCCCAGCTCGTGCCGAACACCGTGAGCATCCCGATCGCCGGCGGCTTCGGCTCGCACACGGTCGACTTCACGTTCGTGACGCCGCAGTCGTCGCTGCAGGTCGTCGTCGCGCTCGTGGCCGGGATCGAGCAGCTCACGTTCAGCGGGGCCACGTTCGGCGCCGCGCCGCCCGTGCTCGAGCCCGCGGTGTTCGCCTGACGAGCGTGTCGCCGCCGCGCGTCACGGCACGCGTCCGGTCGCGATCCATGCCCGAGCGGTGAGTCGGAACGGCCGGTCGCCGGCATCCAGCCGCCGAGCCAGCTCGCTCGCGAGGGCGGCGCGGCGCTCGGACGTCAGCGCGGCCACGTAGGCGCCCGAGGGCCCGACGCCCGCCTCGAGCGGGCGCCACAGGTCCTCGAAGCCGGCGTAGCCGGCAATGACGACGGCCTCCGAGACGTGCACGTCGGCCAGCCCGGCCGAGGCCCACAGCGCGCCGAGCTCCGCGGGCGTGCAGTACGGCATGCAGCGGCCCTCGTCGAGCTCGGCGGCGGACGGGTCCAGCGCGACGGCGGCATCCCAGAAGCGGCGCAGGAGGGTCATCTCGCCGGCGTAGTCCCAGACCGCGGCGGACACCGCGCCGCCCGGGCGCGTCACGCGGCGCATCTCGCCGACGCCGGCCGGCGGGTCGGCCATGAAGTTGATGACGAGCTGCGCCAGGGCGTGGTCGAAGGCGGCGTCCTCGAAGGGCAGCGCCTCGGCCGCCGCCTGCTCGACGCGCACGCCCGGGAGCCGGTCGCGCGCGGCCGCGACGAACCCGGCCGTCGGGTCGACGGCGGTCACCCGGCCGGTGCCCAGCCGGGTCGCGAGCTCGCCCGCGAGCGCGCCCGGTCCGCAGCCGACGTCGAGCGCGCGCCCGCGCGGGCCGACACCCGCCGCGTCGCACAGCGCCCGCGCGAGCTCGGGGCCGTAGCGGCCGATGTGCCGGTCGTAGGCCTCGGCCGGCGCCTGGAAGGTCGATGCTCCCGGCGGATCGCCCATCGGGGCGAGCCTCGCGGGCACCGGGGGCCGCGGTCAACCCCCGCGTCCGTGGTATGGCTCCGGGTCGTGCGCCTGGTGACCTGGAACGTGGCCGGCCGCGTCCGCGACCATGCGCGCCAGGCGGCCGCGATCGCCGCGCTGCGCCCGGACGTCGTCGCGCTGCAGGAGGTGACGCGGCGCAACCTGCCGCTGTGGGAGCGAGCCCTGGCGGACGCGGGGCTCGGGTACGTGCGCACGACCGTCGAGGAGGGCACGGTGCCCGGGCGCCGGCGCCTGTTCGTGCTCACCGCCGCGCGCTCGCCGCTTCAGGTCCTGCCCGGCCCGCCGGGCGTGCCGTGGCCCGAGCGGGTGCTCGCGGTCCTCACCGACAGCGGAGTCGAGATCGTCAACCTCCACTCGCCGATCTCGCCGGCGCCCGAGCTCGCGAAGGTCCGCACGCACGAGGCCGTCGCGGCCTACCTGGAGGCGTCGGACGAGCGGACCGTCGTGCTGTGCGGCGACCTCAACACCCCGCGCCGCGAGATGGGGCCGGGCGACGTGCTGACCTTCGCGCACGAGAGCTCGGGCGCAGTGCGGCCCGAGCGCGGCGAGCGCTGGGTCGCGGCCGAGCGCGCGCTCGTCGCCGGGCTCGCGCGCCACGGCTTCACCGACGCCTTCCGCGCGCTGCACGGCTACGGCGAGCGTGAGCCGAGCTGGACCTATCCACGCGGCGGGGGCGGCTACCGTCTCGACCACGTCCTCGTCCGCGGGCTCGCGCCGCGCGCGGCGCTCTACGCGCACGCGTGGCGCACGGAGGGCCTCAGCGACCACTCGGCGCTGGTCGTCGACCTCGAAGATGTCGAGGACCGGGCGGCGGCTCCGACCTCCGGGTGAACGACGACCGAACAAGGAGGAACCATGACGGTGACGTGCGACTTCACGATGACGATCGACGGCTGCATGGCCGGCCCGAACCAGCGCGCGGACGCGCCGTTCGGCGACGGCCCGGGCGAAGCGATGCACCGCTGGATGTTCGAGGAGCGCGAGGCGAACAAGGAGGCGGTCGAGGGGATCGTCGGCGCCGGGGCCTACGTCATGGGCCGCAACATGTTCACTCCCGGGCGCGGCGAGTGGGACCCGGACTGGAAGGGCTGGTGGGGCGACGACCCTCCGTACCACGCGCCCGTCTTCGTGCTCACCCACCACGATCGCGAGCCGGTCGAGATGCAGGGCGGCACGACGTACTACTTCGTCACGGACGGCATCGAGTCGGCGGTGACGCAGGCGCGCGAGGCGGCCGGGGACCGTCGCGTCTCGATCGCCGGGGGCGCCTCGACCGTGAGGCAGGCCCTCGTCGCCGGCCTGATCGATGAGCTGCGCGTCCACATCGCGCCAGTGGTCACCGGCGTGGGCGAGCGGCCCTTCGAGGGCGTGGCGCCCCTGGCGCTCGAGCAGCTCGGCGAGCCGTGGGGGACGTCGCTCGTCACGCACGTGCGCTACCGGGTGTCCAGGCCGGCGGACTGAGCTCGGGAACGCCGAAGCGGCCGCCGGGGGTGGGTGGCGGCCGCCTCGGGATCCCGGGGACGTCTAGCGGCGCGTGCGCCTTGTCTTCGCACCGCGAACGGTCACGATGCGGGTCTGCGCCGGCCCGAGGTCCGCGCGCGTGCGCCCGGCCCGGACCTCGATCAGGTAGCGGCCCGGCCGCAGGTGCCGGAGCGCGCGCTCGGTCAGGCGGAACGTGTACCGCTGCGCCCGATCGGTGCGGCGGTAGACGACCCCGACGAGTCGCCGCGCGGTGGCGGCATGCGCCGCCGCCGCGCGTCCGCGGCCCCGCCCGCGACCGAGGCGGAAGACCGCGATCCGGACCACGCGCGTCCCGCGGGCCACGTTCGCCGTCACCGTGAGCGGCGCCGTGCCGCGAGCCGCCGTCGCGCTGAGCGCCGAGACGCGCAGGGCCGCGGCTGCGGGCCCGCCCGCCGCGGCGGCGATGGTCGTGGTGTTCGGCAGCAGCGTCGTGCGCGCCGAGTCGGCCGATGTGCGCGACTCGGCGTTGCCCGCGCCGTCGGTGAACGACACCACGACGTGGTAGCGGCGTCCCACCGCCAGGAGCCCCGCCAGCCCACCGGGAACGGTGAAGCTCGCGTTGGTGGCGCCGGCGATGTTGGTGAACGGGGCGTTGCCGTTCTGGGCGGTCTGCTGCCACTGGAAGCGGAACGTCCCCAGGCCGTCGGGGTCGGCGATCCCCACCGTGCTGACGGTCAGGGTCTGCCCCGTCTGCGGGGTCGCGTCGCTGAGCACGGGCGTCCCCGTCGCAGGCCGGTTGGCCGGGGGCGGGACGACGCCGGTGCCCGTCAGCGCGACCTCCTGCGTGCTCCCCGGCGTCCCGTTCGCGTCGTCGGTGACGCGCAGGAGCGCGTTGCGTGCTCCGGTCGCCGTCGGCCGGAAGCGCACGCTGATCGCGCAGTTGGCTCCCCCGGCCAGGGTCGCGCCGCAGGCGTTGGCCGACACGACGAAGTCACCGGCGTCGGCGCCCGCCAGGGCAACGTCCGTGATGCTCAGCGGGCCGTCACCGGTGTTCGACAGGGTGACCGCCTGCGCCGCGCTCGTGGTCCCGGTCGCCTGGTTGCCGAACGCCCGGTCCGGGGCGAGGGCGGCGACCGGCACGACGCTCACGGTCGTGTCGGAGAACTGCAGGCGCTCGACGTTGCGCAGCGTGTCGATGCCGTCGCTCACCTTCTGGCCGTCCACGTCGGGGCCGGTCTGGTTGACGGTGACCGTGCCGGGCCCGAACGTGACGCTGTAGTTCGAGCGCGGGCCCGAGAACACGGCCGTGTCGACGGATCCGGGATCCGTCCCCGCCGCGGGCGAGACGATCTCCCGCACGACGACGAGGTCGGCGGGATCGACGGTGCCGGCGAAGACCGCGGCCTGCAGCGTCGGGCCGGTGAGGGCGCCCGCGGAGTCACGCAGGTAGCGGTGCTCCATGAGGTCGGTGCTCCCGATCTCGGTGGCCGGGTCGGCCGGGTCGGTGCGAACGCTGATCCGCGCCGTCAGGGCCTTGTCGCCATCGATGACGTCGTCGGCGCCGCGACCCTCGATGCGATCGCTGCCCGCGCCGCCGAGGAGGATGTTGCCCTCTCCCCAGACCGGTCCGGAGAGCGGGCAGACGCCGTTCGCCGAGGCGCCGGCGACCGGACCGAGGTCGCCGGTCAGCGGCGGCAGCAGGGCGGCGAGCCCGCGGATGCGGTCCAGGCCGTCCTGGTCGAGCACGTCGCAGCCGGTGAAGCCACCGCCGCCGACGGCGCTCGGCACGTCGTTGTCGCCGCGGATCACGTCGTCGAAGGCGGAGCCCGAGTCGGCCTCCGTCTCCTGCCAGCGGTCGCGGTTGACGACGACGGGGAGCGGCTGGCCGATCAGGTTGTTGTTGATGGCCATGTCGTCGTCAGCCCCGACGGTGTCGTACTGGTGGAAGGCCCAGTCGAACCCGCCGGCGCCGGCGTTGCGATCGATGGCCGCGTTCTGGGCCATCAGGTCGTCGCCGCCCTCGGCGTCGTAGTCGTTCTCGCCGACCTGCCCGACGAACACGTCGTTGCCCGGCGCGACCTCGCCGGGGTCGTCGAAGAACGGGGCGCTGTGGTCGCCCTGGAGCAGGTCCTGGCCGGAGCCGCCCTGGATCCAGTCGTCGCCCCCGTCGCCGAAGACGGCGTCGGCGCCCTGGCCGGCGATGATGAAGTCGTCGCCGGGGCCGCCGAACGTCTCGTTGTCGTTCGATCCGCCGTTGGTGAAGTCGGGGCCGTTGCCGCTGAGGACGATGTCGTCCCCGGGCCCGCTGTCGATGGCGTCGCCGCCGTCGCCGCCCTTGAGGACGTCGGCGCCGTCGAGGTCGGTGATCGTGTCGCGGCCGTCGCCGCCGAGCGCGACGTCGTCGCCGCCGTTGCCCTCGATGACGTCCTCGCCGTCGCCGCCCCAGAACGTGTCGTTGTCGTTGCCTCCGAAGATCCGATCCAGGCCGGGCGTGCCGTTGTAGACGGCCTGCCCGTTGATCCCCGAGGGGTCGACGCTGTTGCGGGAGCGGTACTGGATCGTGCCGTCGGGCTTGCGCAGGAGCAGCTTGCTCTCGTCGCAGTCCGAGTCGGCGTCGTCGCCCACGGAGGAGCCGAACTCGGCGAACCCGGGCGCGGTGCCGGCCAGGTTGGCCAGCTGGAAACGGCAGTCGGCGGTGGCGAACGCGTCCGCCTTGAGCGAGTGCGTGCCGTCCGTGTTGCGCTGGACCATCTCGGCGAACGAGTTGCCCTCGAGCTGGGTGCGCAGGTTCAGGCCGGGCGTGCGCGCCAGGTAGTAGAGGCGGTCGCCGTCCTGGAGGTTCTCCAGCGTGCTCTGGAAGACGTAGTTGAACGTGCTCCCGAGCAGGCCGCCGAAGAGGTTGGTGACCTCGGAGAGCCCGCCGACCCACAGGTCGACGTCGTCCAGGCCGGTGATCGTCCTGCCGTCCTGGTTGGCCCACTCGCCGGTGCCGAACATGAACGCCGCGGCGTCGTCCGGGATGTCCGCCGGGTCCGTGGCCGGGGCCGAGCTCGGGTCGACGATCGCCTTCGCCGCCGCGCGCTTGTCCGCGAGCGTCGTCGCGTCAGTGATCGTCGGGTGCGGCCGTAGGCGGCGACGAAGTTGATCAGCGACTCCGGGTGCTTGAGGTGCTGGCCGAAGTCCGACCAGTCGGTGTACGGCGCGAGCTGGGCGTCGTTCGTCTCCGCGTGGATCTGACGGCGCAGGACGTTCAGCGGCGGCACGCCCGCCTCACGGGCGCGGGTCATGTTGATGGCCGGGCAGGTCGAGCGGGAGGCCGAGCAGGTTGTTGCGCAGCGTCTCGGTCACGAACTCGTCGAGCTCGTTGCCGGCCTGGTCGGAGGAGCCCATGAAGATGCTCGCCCGCCGCCTGCTCGGGCGTGTAGCCGGCCGGCCGCGCCGCCGTTGAAGTACTCGGGCGGGTTGAGGAACGCGGTGAGCAGCGGCATCGAGTTGTCGTCTGCCCCGTCGGGTCCTCGTTGCGGCGGGCCACGTCGTCGTCGAGCATCGAGTGCCCGAAGCGGTAGACGGCGTGGGCGAACTCGGCCGGGATCGCCGGGTTGATGTCCGGGTGGTAGACGTGGAACGGCCGGACCGCGGGCTGGACCTTGCGGGCGAACTCCTCGAAGACGAGGTGCTGGTACTCCATCTCGGTGACGAAGCGCGCGGCCTGGAACAGGCGCTGGCCGTTCCAGCCGCCGGCCCCGGAGGCGAGCTTCCACTCGGCCAGCGCCGCGACGCCGGTGGGCGACGTGTCCTCGGTGAGCACGCGCTTGATGTCGTCCACGAGGCGGTCGTGCTCGGAGTGGAAGATCTGATGCACGGCGGTCAGCGCGATGTTCTCGTTGACGCGGCCGTCACCGGCGCAGAAGTGCGCGTCGAGCATCTCGTCGTCGTACGTCCCGGCGGGCTGGTGCGCGAAGTCGGCCGACGCCTCGTGGTCGTCGTCCGGGCGTGGCGCGACGGGCGGCGTGCCCGGGTTGTGGTCCGTGTCCACCGGCGACGGATCCGCGTTGTGCGCGATGTCGGTCAGGAACGGGGTGTCGAAGTGCCGCGCGTCGGCGGGCACGGCGACGGGATCGGCGAGGTTGCCCTCGACGAGGCCGTGGTCCCGGGTCACGTACTGCGGCAGCCCGTGGGAACCGGGGATGAAGTTGCCGTACGGGTCCGCGGCGAGCATCGGGATGTTCGTCACGTCCGCGTCGACGAGCTTCAGGCCGAGCTTGCTCGCCGCCTGGGCCTTGACCGACGCCCAGGTCGCCATGCCGCTGGCGCCGTTGCCGGGCAGGCCGCCGAGCAGCTTGCCGGTGTCGACGGGCCGGTTGGCGCCGTTGAGCACGTACTCGCGCAGGAAGACCTGGTGCGAGGAGTGCGAGGTGTAGGTCTGGCTCTGGTCGACCCAGGGCGAGTCGGTGTTGATGGCGTCCTGGACGTCGTCGGCGCTCTCGTCGGCCTCCGTGGCCGGATCGTCGCCGAGGTGGCCGTCGGGCCCGGGCTGGTTCTGGGCCCGCGTGAGGACCATGAAGCGCTGGCTGGCGGGGACCTCGTCACCCGTGCCGGCCTTGCCGTCGGGCCCGAGCGGTGACGAGCGGGTCGTCGGCGTGCAGCGGCACGAAGACGCTCGCGCCGCTCTTGACCGTCTGGTCGACGCCGTGGTCGAAGAACTGGCCGAAGAACGTGAAGACCGAGTTGTACGGCGGCGACAGGCCGACGTCCGTGGTCACGTTCGGGATGAAGAGCGTCTTGTGCGACGGCACGCAGTCGGCCGGGGCCGCGGCGACGGGCGGGTCGGCGAGCGGGTCCGGGTCCGTCGTGCACGGGCACGACGCCCGGGTTGCCCTGCGTGCGCACCGGGAAGCCCGCGGCCTGGACCGCGGACGGGTTCGTCGACGTCTGGTCGACGATCAGGTTGCTGATGACGCGCGGCTGCGAGTCGAAGACGTCGCCCGTCTTCTGCTTGTAGGACGTCGCGTGCGGCGGGCCGAAGATCGAGTTCTCGGCGTCCTTGAACGTGGGCGCCGTGAGCCGCGGGAAGCGCTGGTCGGCGGCGGCGAACGTCTCGCGCCCGGGGAAGAGGTTGTTGCAGGACCCGTCGACCGTGCGCAGCCCGTAGGCGGTCAGGCGGTCGGGGATCTGGTCCGGGCCGGTGCCGACGAGCGTCTCGCACGGCTTGGCCGGGCGTGAGCGTCGCCGAGTGGTGCTCGGCGATCTTGATCTGCTTGAGGATGAAGCGCAGGTCGCCCGGCGTGACCGTGAAACCCTGGCCGGCCGGTGCGACGGCGGCGCGGGCCGGGCCCGCGCGCAGCGACGAGACACCGAGCAGGCCGAGCTCGGCGACGAGCAGCAGCATGGCGGCGACGGCAGCGATCCGGTGCAGCGCCCCCAGCGCCTGCCGGCGACTCCGCGCCCTGGACCGTCCGTGGACCTGGAACATGAAGGACCCCCTCCCTCATCTCTATGTGATCTCGAGTGCCACGGGCGGCACTCGATGCGGCGACGATCACGGTCCGAGATGAAGAAGCCCGGCGCGCGGAGATGAAGGTTCGATGGAGATCCGCGGGTCTGCGGGCTCGCGGAGCGGGCGTCGCCGGGTCGCGCAGCGCTCCGTTGCGGGATCCCGCACGTCGGACGCTGCGACCGGCTCGTGGCTGAGCGGCAGCACGACGCGGAAGCGCGAGCCGCGGCCGGGCTCGCTGTCGGCCTCCACGCGCCCGCCGTGGGCGCCGACGAGGTCCGTGACGAGCGCGAGCCCGATGCCCGACCCGTCGGCCACGCGCCCGCGCGCCTGCGGCGCCCGCCAGAAACGGTCGAAGACGCGCGGCAGATGCTCGGGCGCGATGCCGATGCCGGTGTCGGCGACCTCGATGATCGCCGCGCCGTCGCGGACCGAGAGCCCGACGGCCACGCGCCCGCCCGCGTCGGTGTAGCGCAGCGCGTTGGAGAGCAGGTTGTCGAGCACCTGGGCCAGGCGCTCGGGGTCGGCGTCCACGCGGGCCGTCGCGATCCGGTGTGTCAGCGTGATCCCGCGGGCGCGGCAGCGCTCGGCGTACCCGGCGGCGGCGGCGCGCGCGACGGCGCCGAGGTCGATCGGCCGCCTGCGCACGAGCAGCCCGGGACGCTGCGCCTCGGCGAGGCGGTCGACGTCGTCGACGAGGCGGTGCAGGCGCTCGGCGTGGCCCTTCATCTGCGCCAGCACGGGCTCGCCGGCGTCGATGCGGTCCTCGAGCGTCTCGACGCCGGCGATCACGCCGACGAGCGATCCCCTGAGCTCGTGCGTGACGTCGTCGATCGTCTCGCGCCGCAACTCGTCCTGGCGGCGCAGCGCGGTCGCGAGCCGGTCGATGGTGTGGGCGAGCCTGGTCACCTCGCGACTGCCGCCGGGAGCGCTCGCGCGGATCTCGATCTCGCCCGCCTCCATGCGCCGAGCGACCTCGGTCAGCCGGTGCAGCGGGCGGGCCATGCGCAGGGCGACGACCATGGCCGCGGCGAGGGCGAGCAGCACCGCCAGGGCGCCGGCCTCGAGCAGCAGGTCGTCCATCCGGCCGACGAGGTGGCGGGTGAGCCGCTCGGCCGCGCCCCCGGCGCCGCTGGGATGACTGGCGACCACGGTGCCGACGCGCCGGCCGCGCACGATCACCGGCTCGCGGACCTCGCCGACGGCGGCGGGGTGGGCGGCCGGGCCGGCGACCGGGGTCCCGTCGGCGTCGAGCAGGCGGAAGGCGTCGCCGTGCGTCCGCGCGACGGTGTCCAGCGCGTGGACGGCGGGCGCCGACCAGTGCCCGGCCTCGAGGTACACGGCGGACGCCATCTCGGCGGCGGTGAGCGCCGAGAAGCGCAGATCGCGGCGCGCGAAGTCGTCCATCTCGCGCTCGACGGAGCGCGTGATGAGAACGCCGGACACGGCGACGCTGGTGAGCGCGATGGCCACCATCGCGACGAGCAGGTGCACCCGCACGCCGAGCGGGCGGCGCACCCTCATGCCGGGGCGACCCCCAGCCGGTAGCCGACCCCGCGGACCGTCTCCACGCAGTGCGGGCGGCTCGGGTCGCGCTCGATCTTGCGCCGCAGGTTGCGGACGTGCACGTCGATGATGCGCTCGTCGCCGTCGAAGGCGTAGCCGCGCAGGCGGTAGGCGATCTCGTCGCGCGAGTAGGCGCGGCCGGGGAACTGGGCGAGCGCGAACAGGAGGTCGAACTCGCTCGGCGTGACCTCGCGCACCTCGCCCTCGACGCGGATCTCGTGACGCAGGCTGTCGATCTCGAGCCGGCCGTCGTCGAAGGCCAGCACGTCGCGGCCCATGAGCTCGCCGCCGGCGCGGCGCAGAAGCGCCTTGACCCGCGCGACGAGCTCGCGCGGGGAGAACGGCTTGCCGAGGTAGTCGTCGGCGCCGAGGCCGAGGCCGGCGACGCGCTCGTCGGTTCCGGACTTCGAGCTCAGCACGAGGATCGGAACCCGCGACCGGCGGCGGATCTCGCGCAGGACGTCCTCGCCGGTCATGTCGGGCAGGCGCAGGTCGAGCACGACCAGCGCCGGCCCGCGGCCGGCGCACATCGCCAGGCCCTCTGCGCCCTCGGTCGCGGAGGCGACGAGGAAGCCGTCGCGCTCCAGGCACGCGCTCGCCACCTGATGGACGACGGGATCGTCGTCGATGATGAGAATTCGCTCGCTCACGTCCGGTGAGCTCCTTCGCGTCGACTCGCTGCGCCGCTCGTCGCGGCCGCCCCATGGGAGCCGTCGATCCACCCCGGATCCTGCGCTCCACCCCAAGGCTCACTGTTCCATCCGGCGGGACAGGCGGGAAGGGTGGAACGCGCCGATCTCGGGCCGGGCTCCCACCGCCCGCCCGTGCGGGATCCCGCACGGCCGCCGATCAGCGGCGGACGACCCGGAACGACGCGCGCGCGAGCTCGCCGTAGCCGTCGTCGCGCATCAGGCGCACGACGTAGCGCCCGGGCGGGAAGGTCTTCGCGTCGCCCGCGATCGTCGTACGCCCGTCGACGGTCGCGGCGGTGTACACGAAGGTCAGGTAGCCGTTGTAGAGGTCGGGGTCGCCCGCCTTCCAGATGCCGACCCAGTCGCGGCGGAAGCCGGGCGCGTTGCGCCACGTCACCCGGATCGAGCGGCCCGCGCGGACGGTGCGCGGCGCGCCGACGCCGGCGCGCGCGTCGGGGTCGACGACCCAGAACGTGCTGCGCGACAACACACGCCGGCGGGTGAGCAGCAGCGCGTCGTAGCGCCCGGGCCGCAGGGCGCCCGAGCCGAAGCTGACGGCGCCGAAGAAGCTCGCCTCCTGCGGCGGCAGGGTCATGATCGCGTCGCGCGCGCGCCCGCCGCCGCGGACGATCGCCAGCGTGTCGACGCTCTCGCCGTTGGGCGCCGCGTAGCGCACGCCGATCGGGTCGCCGCGCTCGACGCGCCGGTGCAGGACGGAGGCGAACGGCCGCGGCGCGCCGGGGGCGAGGCGCACGGTCGAGATCACCGCGCGGTGGTCGGACGGGTACGGGTCGACGGGCACGGTGACGTCGCGCGTGCCCGGCGGGCCGGCGATGCCGCTGTCGACGACCTGCACGCCGCTCGACGCGTGGACCATGTCGATGCGGTCGACGACCTCGTTGGCGGCCAGGCGCGGGAACGGGTAGCCGAAGGTCCACGTGATCCCCGGCGTGGCCACGGGGTCGGGATGCGCGACGCGGTAGGTGTCCTGGAAGCCGGCGCGCACCATCGCGCGCGTCACCGGCCACGGCACGGGATAGCGGACGTCGGCGCGCACGGCGTCGACGGCGGGCGTCCAGTCCAGCGCCGACGGCGTGTTGAAGTCGCCGGTGATCAGGGTCGGGATCCCGCGCGCGACGGCCGGCGCGACGGCGTCGAGCGTCGTGCGGATCTCGGGCAGCCGGGTCTCGCGCTCGAGCGCGAGAACGCGCCGAAGCGAGCGGCCCTCCCGGACCGCGTAGGGCCCATAGGGGTCCGAGGTCAGGTGGACGTTGGCGAGCGCGAAGACCCGTCCCGGCCGCGTCTGGGCGAGCACGTACTCGCCGCCGGCCTCGGGCGGGTCGATGAGCGGGAAGCGCGAGACGACGTGCAGGCGATCGCTCCAGTACGGCCAGCCGAGCGCCTGCGCCACGGCACGCGTGTTGCCCTCGGCCTCCTGCAGCCCGACGATGTCCGCCCGCGACGAGCGGATCACGTTGGCGACCTGGTCGAAGTCGACGACGTCGCCGCCGAGCCAGATGTTGAAGCTCATGACGCGGACGTCGGCCGTCTCGGGCGTCTGCGCGCGGACCGGGGCGGCGGCGAGGAGCGCGACCGCGAGCGCGGCGACGAGGAGCGCGAGGGCGGTGGCGGTGCGCCAGGCCCGGCGCGGGGTCGTCGCGGTCGGCACGGCGGGCCAGCCGATCATGCGGCGGCCGTCGCTGTCAAGGCCGCCGCGCGCTGAGCAGGAGGTTGTAGAAGAGCGCCGCCGGCAGGCGCGGCTCGAGCAGGCGCCGGTCGAGCTCCTGGAGCAGCAGGTAGCCGCGGAAGGCGTAGACGCGCCACGCCCACGGGATGTCGTCGGGGTGGGCCGTCGCCTCGAGGACGCGATTGGCCCAGCCGAACCAGTTGGCCACGAGCTCCTCGCCTCGCACCCGCACGTCGATCAGGCCGGCGCCCGACGCGGCGCGCGCCAGCGTCTCGGGCCGGAAGGCGTGGACGTCGACGACCGCCTCGAGCGCGTGGTCGCCGTCCGGGCTGCCGTCTTCGGGCGGCGCGGGGCGCGCCCGCAGGGCACGGCGCCAGAGCGGCGAGACGGCGAGCGCGGCGTGCTTGGGGAGCGCGGCGATGCGGTCGCCGACGTGCGAGGGCTCGCCCGCGAAGAGGACGATGCCGCCGGGGCGCAGGACGCGGTGGAACTCGGCGAAGGCGCGGCCGAGGTCGGGCAGGTGGTGCAGGATCGCGTGGCCGAGCACGAGGTCGAACGAGCCGTCCTCGAAGGGCAGCGCCTCGGCGCCACAGGCGACGGTCTCGACCTCGAGGTCCAGGCGCCGGGCGTTCTCCTCGAGCACGCGCAGCATCCCGGGGGAGATGTCGGTGCAGACCGCCTCGCGCAGGACGCCGGCATGCATCAGGTTGAGCGTGAAGTAGCCCGTCCCGGCGCCGACCTCGAGCGCGCGCCCGAGCCCGCGCAGCTCGCCGCCCAGCGCCTTGCGGACCTTGCCGAGCACCTGGGCCCGGCCGGTGGCGCCGTAGTCGATGCCCCACTTCGTGTCGTAGCCGGCCGCCGCGCGGTCGTGGTAGCGCGTGTTGACGTCGCGGATCTCCTCCGGCGTCGCGGTCGCGGGGGCGGGCATGGCGGCGCAGTCTATGTACGCCGCGTGCTCCGGCCGGGTAGCCTGCCGCCGCCCATGGCCGCCGAGCTGTACCGCCAGCGCGACCAGCCGCCGGGCGTGCCGCCGCTCGCGCTCGACGGCGAGCGCACGCTGCCCGACGTCCCCGAGGAGAACTACTGGTTCCGCCGCCACCTCGTCGTCTACGAGTGGATCGCGCGGCGCGTGGACGGGCTGCGCGTGGTCGACATGGCCAGTGGCGAGGGCTACGGCGCGGATGTCCTGGCGCGCCGCGCCGCCTCGGTCACCGGCGTCGAGGCCAACCCCGGCGCCTTCGAGCACGCGCGCCTGCGCTACCGGCGCGCGAACCTGCGCTGGGTCCGCGCGATGGTCGAGACGTTTGCCGAGCCCTGCGACGCCGTCGTGTGCCTGCAGACGATCGAGCACCTGCACGACCCGGGCGCCGTGCTCGACCACTTCGCCTCGCTGCTTCACCCGGGCGGTGTCGCCTACGTCTCGACCCCGAACGTCCTCACGCTCGCGCCGCCCGGCGCGGAGCGCTCGGGCAATCCCTGGCATCTGCGCGAGTACCGCCCCGAGGAGTTCCGCGCGCTGTGTGAGGCGCGCTTCGGCCACGTCGAGCTGCTGGGGCTCTTCCACGCCCGCAAGCTCGCCGCCCACCAGGTGGCGATCGACCGCCTGGGCTGGGACGCCGTCCACGCCCGGCTGCGCCTCACGCGCCCCTTCTACGACCGCTTCGTGCCCGCGATCTCGACGCGCGACTTCGCGCTGCGCGTCGACCGCGACCTCGAGCGCGCGCTCGACCTCGTCGCGGTGCTTCGCGCCTAGCCCAGCGCGGCCGCGATCAGGTCCTCCCACGCCCCGATCGTGTCGTCGAAGCCGGCGGCGAACGCGGCGAGCTCGGCGGCGCCCGCGTCGCTCAGCGCGGTCAGGTCGTAGGTCACCTCGACGCTCGTCGCACCCGCCGTCGCGGCGATGACGCGCACCTCGACGGTCCCCGCGGTCACGCCCGGCGTGGTGCGCGCGTAGCGGATGCGGCCGGCCTCGCGCAGCGCCACGACCCAGATCGTGGCCCGCCCGTCGGCGTGCGTGACGAACACCGTGCCATCGCGCTCGGGCTTCCCCGCCGGCGGCTCGCCGGCCGGGAACTCCGGCGCCCAGCCGGGCACCCATCGGCGCTCGCCACGCGCGGTGAACAGCGCCATCGCCGGCTCCCGATCGAGTCCGACGCGGACCACCGCGGCGGCGCGGAAAGCGGGGCACGACGGGGTCTCATCGGTCATCGGGACGCCCTCCTGAAGCGCGGGCACGGCAATCAAACGCTCGACGTTGGCGGCCAACTCTCGCACTCGGGGGCGACCGTTCCGTCCGCCGAGGGACTAATGTGCCCCGCTCGCTGAAAACACCCAGCCGAGTCCTCGCCGCACCGGCGGCGGGGAGCGGGGGACCCATTGGCCGTCTCGACGGCCGCGGGGCGAATCGCCGGCATCAACGCCGGCGTAGCGCACGTCCAGCGCGAGCCCGACAGCTAACCCCGTAGGCGACGAGACGACGGAGGCCACCCTCTGTGGGAGACATCGAAGCTGATCTCAGTTCCTCTTTGCCGTGGCGGCGGTCGCTGCGCGCTTCGCAGGCGCGCCGCAGCGCCGCCGCCCGCCGGCGCCGCCTGCTGCTGCGCGGGCGCGCGGGCGTCACGCTCGCCGTCGCGGGCCTGACCATCGCCGCCGCCGGCGCCCTGGCGCAGGACCCGGGCGGCGCGGGCAGCGGAGGCGCGCCGACCGCCGAGCGCGACGCGGATGCCGACGCCCCGAAGAGCCGCTCGACCATCAAGGCCGTCCAGCGGGCGCTCGACCTCGAGGCCGACGGCGTCTACGGGCGCAAGACGCGCGCCGCCGTGCGCCGGTTCCAGCGCCGCAACGACCTGACGGTCGACGGCGTCATCGGGCCCGAGACGCTGCGCGCGCTCGGCATCTCGTCCGGTTCGGGCTCGAGCTCCGGCTCCGAGGGCGAGAACGCGGGCGAGCCCGGCACGGTCTCCGACGAGGCGAGCGCGACGCTGCAGCGGATCGCCCAGTGCGAGTCCGGCGGCGACCCGACCGCCGTCTCGTCCGACGGTCAGTACCGGGGCAAGTACCAGTTCAACCAGTCCACCTGGGAGCGGATAGGCGGCAGCGGCGACCCCGCCGCGGCGCCCGAGGCCGAGCAGGACCGCCTTGCGGCCAAGCTCCTGGCCGAGGCCGGCACCTCGCCGTGGCCAGTCTGCGGCGGCTGACCGGCCGCCGCGTCAGCGCTCGAAGGCGACCGTCCGCACCCCGCCGGCGACGGCGAGCCGCCACGGCCCGTCGGCCGGCGGGTCGTCGCGGCGGTTGAGCAGCAGCGCGGCCAGCGTGCGCGCCTGCGGCTCGGCCATCGGGCCGATCCGCACGGTGCGCTCGTCGCCGTCGCGGCGCTCGACGACGGTGATCGTCACGGTCGGGTCGACGCTCAGCGCGAGCTGGTCGGTCATCGCCAGCGCAGGGTCCGGGGGACGGGGCGCATGCGCAGGATGCGGGCGGGGACGCCCGCCACCACCGCGTTGGCCGGGACGTCGTGCGTGACCACCGCGTAGGTTCCGACGGCGCAGTTGTCGCCGACGGTCACGCCGCGCAGGAAGCACGCCCCGTAGCCGATCCACACGTTGTGGCCGATGCGCACGTCGCGCTTGTAGATCCCCTGCTCGCGCATCGGCCGCTCGGCCTCGGCCATGCCGTGGTCGAAGTCGATCAGCATCACGCGATCGGCAACGATGCACTCGCGGCCGATCGAGACGTGCTGGTAGGCCGAGATCGTCACCTCCTGGCCGAGCACGGTCTTCGCGCCGATGCGCACCTCGCCCTCGTGCGCGCGGATCTTGCAGCCGTGGCCGATCCACGACCAGCGCCCGAGGTCGACGACGGCCTCGCGGCCGATCTCCAGCGACACACCGGGGCCGATGAAGGCCAGGCCGTCCGTGCGCAGGCGCCCGCGGAAGCGCAGCTTCAGCCACGCGAGGCGTGCCAGCGGGGCGGCATAGCGCGGGCGCAGCATCCCGCGCGAGCGCATGAAGCGAAGCAGGGCGAGGGGCCCGCCGCGGCGCGGCGGCGGGCCGGGCCGCACCACGGCCGGCGCTGCGGGCGGGGCGGATGGGGACAGCGTGGGTTCCACGCCGCACCAACCCTAGAGACTCGCTCACAGGCCACGGCGCAACGCCGCGCGCGCGGCGAACGCCCCGCACATGCCGTGCACCCCGCCGCCGGGCGGCGTCGACGACGAGCACAGGTACAGCCCGGGCAGCGGGGTCGCGTAGGGGACCGGTCGCGCCACGGGGCGCGTGAACAGCTGGAGCGCGTCCTGGGCGCCGCCGTTGATGTCGCCGCCGACGTAGTTGGGGTCGTGGCGCTCCATCTCGGCGGGGCCCATCGCGTGGCGGGCGAGGATGCCGGCGCGGAACCCCGGCGCGAAGCGCTCGATCTGGGCCTCGATGCGGTCGGTCATGTCGGCCTCCGAGCCGTTGGGGACGTGGCAGTACGCCCAGCCCGTGTGGCTTCCGGCCGGGGCGCGCGTCTGGTCGAACAGGCTCTGCTGGGCGAGCAGCACGAACGGCCGCTCGGGTTCGCGGCCCTCCGCCGACGTCCCGCTCGGCGGCGGCGATCTCGTCCAGCGTGCCGCCGAGGTGGAGCGTTCCCGCCCGCGCGCACGACCCGGCCGCCCACGGGATCGGCCCGTCCAGCGCCCAGTCGAGCTTGAAGACGCCCGGCCCGTAGCGGAAGCGCCGCAGCCCTTCGCGGTACAGCCGCGGCAGCCGCCGCCCGGCGAGGCGGAGCACCTGGCGCGGAGCGAGGTCGAGCAGCACGGCGCGCGCCGGCGGCAGCTCGTCGAGCGAGGCGACCTCGACGCCGGTGCGGATCTCGCCGCCCAGCGCGCGCAGGTAGGAGGCCATCGCGTCGGCGATCGCCTGCGAGCCGCCGCGCGCCATCGGCCAGCCGACGGCGTGGCCGAGCAGCCCCAGCACGAGCCCGAACGACGCCGAGAACGGCTGCTCGAGCCGCAGCATCGAGTGCGCGGCGCAGCCCGCCAGCAGCGCTCGCGCGCGCTCGTCGCCGAAGCGCGAGCGCAGCAGCGCGGTGGCCGGCCAGGCGGCGTTGAGCCCGAAGCGGGCGAACGCGAGCGGCCGGCGGGGCACGCGCAGCGGCCCGAGCAGGTCGGCCGTGAGGCCGGCTCCGGCGCGCGCGAGCGGACCCATGAGCCGCGCGTAGGCGTCGCCGTCGCGGCCCCCGATCGACGCCGCGGTGGCCTCGACGGAGCGCTCGAGGATCACCGCGCTCCCGTCGTCGAGCGGGTGGGCGAGCGGCGCGCCGGGATGCACGAGCTCGAGCCCGTGCTCGGCGAGCGGCAGCGAGCTCAGCAGCGGCGAGGCGAGGACGAGCGGGTGGATCGCCGAGCACACGTCGTGGACGTGGTCCGGGCAGCGTCAGCGCCTGCGAGCGCGTCCCGCCGCCGACCGTGTCGGCGCGCTCGAGCACGAGCACCGAGCGCCCGGCCCGGGCGAGCACGATCGCCGCGGCCAGGCCGTTGGGCCCGGCGCCGACGACGATCGCGTCGTGGCGAGAGGTCACGAGCGTGAGGGTTCCCGCCACGGCGCTGCGATCATGCCGCGACCATGCCGCAGGACAACCTCGCCCAGCGCCTGCTCGACGGCGACAAGCGCGCCCTGGCGCGCGCGATCACGCTCGTCGAGTCCGACGACCCGGCGGGCTGGGAGCTCGTCCGCGAGGTCTTCCCGCGCACGGGGAACGCGGCCATCGTCGGGCTGACCGGGGCGCCGGGCTCGGGCAAGTCGACGCTGATCGGCGCGCTGACCAAGATCCGCCGCGAGCAGGACCGCCAGGTCGCCGTCCTGTCGATCGACCCCAGCTCGCCGTTCACGAAGGGCGCGCTGCTCGGCGACCGCATCCGCCTCACCGAGCACTTCCTCGACCCCGGCGTGTTCATCCGCTCGATGGCCAACCGCGGCGCGCTCGGCGGGCTGTCCGAGGCGGCGCTGCAGGCCGCGCTGCTCATGGACGCCGCCGGCAAGGACGACGTCTTCCTCGAGACGGTCGGCGTCGGCCAGGCCGAGGTCGACGTCATCGACCACGCCGACACGATCGTGCTCGTGCTCATGCCGGGCTCGGGCGACTCGGTGCAGGCGCTGAAGGCGGGGGTGATGGAGATCCCCGACATCATCGTGGTCAACAAGGCCGACCACCCGATGACCGACACGCTCGTGCGCGAGATCCGCGGCGTCCTGTCGCTCGCGCCCGTGGTCGAGGGCGGCTGGCGGGTGCCGATCGTCAAGACGGAGGCGACGACCGGCGCGGGCGTCGCCGAGCTCGTCGAGCGCATCGACGAGCACCGCGCGCGGATCGAGGCCGAGGGGACGCTGTCCGAGCGCCGCCGGCGCAACCTGCGCAGCGAGGTGCTCGCCCTGTGCACGTTCCGCCTGCGCGCGCGCCTGGAGGAGTCGCTGGCCGAGGACGAGCGCTTCGCCGAGCTGCTCGACGAGGTCGTCGCGCGGCGCCTCGACCCGGCCACCGCGGCGTCGCGGATCCTCGAGCGCGCATGGGGCGCCCCGGCGGGGTAGGGTGACGCCGTGGGTTCGCCGCGTGTGTTCGGGATCGTCCTGGCCGGCGGAGAGGGCAAGCGGCTCGCGCCGCTGACCGCCGACCGTGCCAAGCCGGCAGTGCCCTTCGGAGGCAACTACCGCCTCATCGACTTCGCGCTCTCCAACCTCGTCAACGCGGGGCTGCGCAAGATCGTCGTCCTGACGCAGTACAAGAGCCACAGCCTCGACCGGCACCTGGCCACGACGTGGCACCTGTCGCCGCTGCTGGGCAACTACGTGACGCCGGTGCCCGCGCAGATGCGCCGCGGGCCGCGCTGGTTCGCCGGGTCGGCCGACGCGATCTTCCAGAACCTCAACCTGCTCCACGACGAGCAGCCCGACCACATCATCGTCTTCGGGGCCGACCACATCTACCGGATGGACCCCGAGCAGATGGTCGACCAGCACATCGCCTCCGGGGCCGGGGTCACCGTCGCCGGGATCCGCGTCCCGATCGATCAGGCCTACCAGTTCGGGGTCATCGAGACGGCGCCCGACGGTCGCGGCATCGCCGCGTTCCGCGAGAAGCCGTCCGACCCCGTCGGGCTGCCCGACGCGCCACACCAGGTCTACGCCTCGATGGGCAACTACGTCTTCAGCACCGAGGCCCTGATCGACGCGGTCACCAGGGACTCGGCCGACGACAGCTCCAAGCACGACCTCGGCGGCGACATCATCCCCGCGCTCGTCGCGAGCGGCGACGCGGCCGTCTACGACTTCGCCCAGAACGAGGTGCCCGGGCGCGACCGAGCGCGACCGCGGGTACTGGCGCGACGTGGGAACGCTCGACGCCTACTTCGACGCGCACATGGACCTGATCTCGGTCCACCCGATCTTCAACCTCTACAACCTCGAGTGGCCGATCCTCACGTGGCCCGAGCCGCTGCCGCCGGCCAAGTTCGTGTTCGACGAGGACGGTCGCCGCGGCCATGCCGTCGACTCGATGGTGTGCGCCGGCGTGGTCATCTCGGGCGGCGTCGCCCGTCGCTCGGTGCTCTCGCCCGGCGTGCAGATCCACTCGTACTCCGAGGTCGAGGACTCGATCCTCATGAACGGCGTCGAGGTCGACCGCAGCGCCATCGTGCGCCGCGCGATCCTCGACAAGAACGTGCGCATCGAGCCGGGCGCGGAGGTCGGCGTCGACCCCGAGGCCGACAAGCGCCGCTTCGCGGTGTCCGACGGCGGCGTCGTCGTCGTCGGCAAGGGCCAGGTCGTCGAGGCCGAGCGCGCGCCGGCGCCCGCGTGAACGTCGGGCTGCTCACCCGCGAGTACCCGCCCGAGGTCTACGGCGGCGCGGGCGTCCACGTCGAGTACCTGGCGCGCGAGCTGAGCCGCCTGACCGACGTGACCGTCCACGCGTGGGGAACCGAGCGCGAGGACTCCACGCCGCCCGTCCGCGCCTATCCGGCGTGGAAGGCGCTCGGCGGCGGCGCGCCGCATCTCGCCGCGCTGCGGGCGCTGTCGATCGACCTGGTGATGGTCGCGGGCGTCGAGGGCGCCGACATCGTCCACAGCCACACCTGGTACGTGAACCTGGCCGGCCACCTGGCCAAGCTGACCTACGACATCCCGCACGTGGCCACGGTTCACAGCCTCGAGCCGCTGCGCCCCTGGAAGGCCGAGCAGCTCGGCGGCGGCTACGCGCTGTCGTCGTTCGCCGAGCGCACCGCGCTCGAGGGCGCCGACGCGATCATCGCCGTCTCCGAGGGCATGCGCCGCGACGTGCTCGCGTGCTATCCGGCGCTCGATCCCGCCCGCGTGCAGGTCGTCTACAACGGCGTCGACTCCGAGGAGTACGCGCCCGATCGCAACACCGACGTGCTCGAGCGTCACGGCATCGACCCGTCGCGGCCGATCATCGTCTTCGTCGGGCGGATCACCCGCCAGAAGGGCGTGCCGCATCTGCTGCGCGCGGCGCGCGGCTTCGACCCCGAGGCGCAGCTCGTCCTCTGCGCGGGCGCGCCCGACACCGAGGAGATCGCCGCCGAGGTCACCGCGCTCACCGAGGGGCTGCAGGCGGAGCGGGGCAACGTCGTATGGATCCGGGAGATGCTCCCCAAGCCCGACGTCATCCAGCTCCTGAGCCACGCGACGGTGTTCGTCTGCCCGTCGATCTACGAGCCGCTGGGGATCGTCAACCTCGAGGCGATGGCCTGCGAGGCGGCGGTCGTGGCCAGCGCGGTGGGCGGGATCGTGGAGGTCGTCGACGACGGGACGACCGGCGTGCTGGTGCCCTTCGAGGCGACCGACGACGCCGGCCAGGAGCCGCGCGACCCCGACGCCTTCGCCTCCGACTTCGCCGCGGCGGTCAACGGCCTGCTCGCCGATCCCGACCGCTCCCGCCAGATGGGCCGCGCCGGGCGCGCGCGTGTCGTCGAGCGCTTCAGCTGGCCGGCCATCGCGCGCGAGACGCTCGGCGTCTACGAGCGGCTCGTCGCCGGCCGCGCGACCGCCACGGCCTAGCGCAGGCGCGGAAGGGCGTCCTCGGCGCCGAGCCACGGCAGCGGCCCGCGGGGCGGCGCGAGCCCGGCGTCCGCGTCGAGGCGCGCGACGACGAGCAGCCACAGCGACGCGACGAGCGTCAGCGTGGCCAGCACGCGGCCGGTGCGCGGGAAGCGCCGCAGCGCCCAGCCGCCGAGCGCCCCGGCGACGAACAGCACGCAGGCGAGCTCGTGGCCGGCGAACCACGGCCCCGCGATGGTCGGCGCCAGGAAGGCGGCGACGAGGTAGGTGGCGCCGCCGATCGCCGCGAGGAACCCGGCCGTGACCTCGACGTCGATCTGGTCGGAGAGGACCGAGGCCAGCCGCTCGCGCCGCGAGCGCACGAGCAGCCACAGCGCGGCGAGCGCGAGCACGGCGAACGGCGCCCAGCGCAGCAGCCCGGCGTCGCGGTCGATCCACAGGCCGAGCAGCCGCGGGGCGCGGGCGAGGTGCTCGCCCAGCGTGTCGGCGCCGGTGGGACCGGCCCCGGCACGCACCGACTCCGGGATCGGCCCGCCGTACAGGCGGTCGTTGACGGTCACGTAGAGGACGGCCGAGAAGACGACGACCTCGACGGCGACGAGGCCGGCGATCCCGCGGCGGCGGCGCAGGAGCCAGCGCGCCGCCGCCGCGGCGACGATCGCCGCCGGGACGGCGAACTTCGCGCCGAGCCACGGGAGCACGGCGAGCAGCAGCGCGCACGGAAGCGCCGAGCGCAGCAGCAGCGGGCGCTCGCGCACGCGCAGCGCGAGCAGCGCCGCCCCTGCCAGTGCGGTGCCGGCGATCGCGTCGGGCGCGATCGTGGTCGCGGCGACGATCGCCGGCGGCGACAGGCCGACGACGAGCGCGCCGCCGGTGGCCCACGGCTCGGGCACGAGCCGGCGCGCGAGGGCGGCGGCGAGCACGAACGCGATCGCGGCGATGGCGGCGAGCATGAGCTGCACCGCGATCGCGCCGCCGAGCGCGTAGGCGGGCGCGATCAGGAGCGGGAACACGATGCCGACGGGGTCGAGCAGGCCGGCGCGCGTCAGGCCGCCGCGCGGGCGCAGGTCATCCGGGAAGAAGTCGCGCCAGGCGCGCGTGGCGAACTCGTCGCGCAGGTCGAGGTCGCCGTCGGAGGTGATCGACTCGGCGACGAGCAGCGCGTGGGCCTCGGGCGGCGAGAGGTCACGGCCGGGCTGTGCGGGCAGCCCGGCGCCCGCCGCGTAGGCGGCGAAGAGCACGAGCCACAGGACGAGCGCGCGGCGCACGCGGCGGCATGCTCACAGGTGGGCGCTGGCTACGCTGCCGTCCGTGGCCAAGCGCAAGCCAACGTCGCGCCCGCGCAGCCGGGAGCCTCAGCGGCCGCAGAAGCCGCGCCCGGCGGCGACTCCGCCGCCGAAGCCGCCGCGCGAGGGCCCGGGGGTCCTGGGGCGCATCTTCGCGACCGTGCGGCGCTTCGGCTTCCTGATCGTGCTCGTCCTCGCCGTCGGCGGCGGGATCGCGCTCGGCGTGTCCAACGGCCAGGACGAGGGCGGCGAGAACTTCGGCGACGCCACGACGACCACGACCACGACCGAGGCGCCGTTCCAGTCCAACCAGGACGACGTCCGCGGCCAGCCCGCCAAGGAGGTCTTCGCGCACACGTGCGGGACCTGCCACACCCTGCGCGCGGCCGGCGTGACCGGGATCGCCGGCCCCAACCTCGACCGCGTGGTGCTGACCTCACACCGCGTGCGGGACATGATCCGCACCGGCACGCTCGACTCCGCGATGCCCAAGAACCTGCTCGAGGGCGACGACGCCGATCGCGTCGCGCGCTACGTCGCCCGGGTGTCGAGGGCATCGCGCGCCGCGCGCGAGTAGGCGGCGGTTCGAACAGCGGTCATCGAGGTGGAGGGGAGCCGCCCGCGACGCGTGCGCCTGGCACCGTCCGGCGATTGGCAACCCATACGGTTGCCAATCGCCGTCGGGTCGCCGCCATCCGAGGCGTCCTGGCAACCCATGCGGTTTCTACCGCGCCACGGACGCGGGCAACTCTCTCCCCGTCGGCGGCGTGAGGGCAAATACCAGCGCACCCGGCGGAGGACCGCGACGTCGTGCCAGGGCGACTGTGCTCGGATAGCGAGCCGATCAGCCCGAGGGCGGATCCGAGGCGTCCTGGCAACCCATGCGGTTGCTACCGCGCCACGGGCGCGGGCGCTCCCTCCTCCCTCGGTGCCCTGAGGGCAAACCCCAGGGCCAGTGAGGACGACCGCTACGCCCCGAGCGCCCGGGCGATCACCATCTGCTGGATCTCGTCCGTCCCCTCACCGATGGTGAGGATCTTCGCGTCGCGGTAGAAGCGGCACACCGGGTACTCCTCGATGTAGCCGTAGCCGCCGTGGATCTGGACCGCCTCGTCGGCGGCGCGCACGGCCAGGCGGCCGGTCTTCAGCTTGGCCTGCGCCGCGGTGAGCGAGAACGAGCGCCCCTCGTCCTTGAGGTAGGCGGCCTTGTAGGTGAGCAGGCGGGCCGCTTCGATCTCCGTCGACAGGTCCGCGAGCTTGGCCTGGATCGCCTGGTAGGAGGAGATCGGCTTGCCGAAGGCATGGCGCTCGCGCGCGTAGGCGAGCGCCTCGTCGAGGGCGCCCTGGGCCAGGCCGACGCCCATCGCCGCGACGCCGATGCGCCCGATGTCGAGGATGTGCAGGAACTGACGCAGCCCGGCGCCGCGCGCCCCGAGCAGGTTGCCCTCGGGGACGCGGCAGCCGTCGAAGCTCAGCGGGCGCGTGTCCGACGCGTTCCAGCCCATCTTGCGGTACGGCTCGCCGGCCTCGAACCCCGGCGTTCCGCACGGCACGATCAGGTTGGAGATCTCCAGCCGCCCCTGGTGGCGCCCGGTCACGGCGGTGATGACGACGTGGCCCGAGATGTCGGTGCCGGCGTTGGTGATGAACTGCTTGGCGCCGTCGATGACCCAGTCGCCGTCGCGCAGCTCGGCGCGGGTCTTCGTGTTGCCCGCGTCGCTGCCCGCGTCGGGCTCGGTCAGGCCGAAGGCGCCCAGGCGGCGCCCGGCGCACAGGTCGGGCATGAGCTCGCCGCGCTGCTCCTCGGTGCCGAACAGGAAGATCGGCTGCGTGCCCAGCGACGTGTGCGCACACATCGTGATCGCCACCGACGAGTCGACCCGCGCGAGCTCCTCGACGGCGAGCGTGTAGGCGAGCGTGTCGCCGCCCGAGCCGCCGTACTCCTCCGGGAACGGGATCCCCATCAGCCCGAGCTCGCCGAGCGCGGCGACGATCTCGTAGGGGAAGCGCTTCTCGCGGTCGAGCGCCTCGGCCACCGGCGCGATCTCGCGGCGCGCGAAGTCGCGCACCGTCTCCTGGATCAGACGGTGGTCGTCGGAGAGGTCGAAGCGCATCGGATCAGCGCGAGCCGTCGGCGGTCGCCCGCGCGACGTCGACGAGCAGGCGCACGCCGAAGCCGCTGCCGCCCTTCGGCGCGTAGGCGCGGCCCGTGTCGTTCATGACGCCCGCCATGTCGACGTGCGCCCACGGGACCTCCCCGGCGAAGCGCGCCAGGAACGCCGCGGCGGTGATCGGGTGCGCGCGGCGGTCGGGCGTCGCGTTGACGATGTCGGCGTACTGGCCCTTGATCGCGTCGTCGTACATCGGGTCCAGCGGCATCCGCCAGACCCGCTCGCCCGTCCGCGCGCCCGCGGCGGCGACGGTCGCGCACCAGTCGTCGTCGTTGCTCATCACGCCGGCGAAGGCGCCGCCGAGCGCGGTGACGATGCCGCCGGTGAGGGTGGCGATGTCGACGAGGCGCTCGGCCCCGAGCTCGATCGCGTGCGTGATGCAGTCGGCGAGCACGAGGCGGCCCTCGGCATCGGTGTTGTTGATCTCGATCGTCGTGCCGTTCGAGGCCCGCACGATGTCGCCCGGGCGCATGGCGTGGCCCGAGGGCATGTTCTCCGTCGCCCCGACCACGCCGAGCACGCGCACCGGCAGCCCGAGCCGGGCGATCGCGCCGACGGCCTCGACGACCGCCGCGCCACCCGACATGTCGAACTTCATCTCGTGCATCTTCGCCGCGGGCTTGATCGAGATCCCGCCCGTGTCGAAGGTCACCGCCTTGCCGATCAGGGCGAGCACGGGGCCCTCGGCGCCGGGCCCGTCGTAGCGCATCACGATCAGCGCGGGGTCGGCGTGGGCGCCCTGGGCGACCGCGGCGAACGCGCCCATCCCCTTCTCGGCCAGGAAGTCGCTCCCGTGGACCTCCGTCTCGACGCCCTCGAGCGATCGGGCGCGCTCGGCCAGCGCCGCCGGCGTCATGTCGTTGGCGGGCGTGTTCTGCAGGTCGCGCGCGGCGTTCTGGGCCTCCGCGACGATCCCCGCGGTCTCGACGGCGGCCGACACGTCGTGGTGGGCGCTGATGATCAGCGCCTCGAGGCCGTTGCCCTCGGCCTTCTTGTAGCGGGTGAAGCGGTACGCGGACAGCACGGTGCCCTCGACGAGCCCCGCCGCGACGGCGTCGTCGACGTGGTGCGGCAGCTCCCAGCACAGGCGCCTCGTCCCGAGCTCGGCCGCGCGCCCGTGCGCGGCCGCGGCGACCAGGCGCGCGCGTTCGGGATCGAACGCGTCGCGGTCGCCGAGGCCCACGATCAGCCAGCGGCGGTCGGCGGCGTGGGCGACCACGACGTGGCGGAAGGCCCGCTTGGCCTCGCCCGAATCGAGCAGGCGGGTGAGCGCCTGACCCTTGACGTCATGGGCGATGTCCTCGTCCTCGAACACTCCGACGACGAGGGTGTCGGCGCCGCTGTCGACCGGCGCGTCGGTGGTGGCTGTCAGGCGCATAACGGCGGGCCACGATACGCGACTACAGTGTGCCGTCCGCCCCCACCCATCGGACGAGAGGACCCCGTCTCCATGCCCACCACCGTGATCCTCGGCACCGCCCGCACCCCCGTCGGCAAGCTCGGGGGCGGCCTGGCCTCGCTCGACGCGACCGAGCTCGGCGGGATCGCCATCAAGGCGGCGCTCGAGCGCGCCGACGTCGCCGGCGAGCAGGTCCAGCACGTGATCATGGGCCAGGTCCTCCAGGCCGGCCAGGGCCAGATCCCCTCGCGCCAGGCCCAGATCAAGGGCGGCATCCCGAAGGAGGTCCCGTCGGAGACGGTCAACAAGGTGTGCGCCTCGGGCATCCGCGCCGCGGGCCTGCTCGACCAGGCGATCCGCGCCGGCGACCTCGAGATCGGCGTCGGCGGGGGCATGGAGTCGATGAGCAACGCGCCGTACCTGCTCAAGCAGGCGCGCTTCGGCTTCCGCATGGGCGACGCCAAGGCGATCGACGCGATGATCAACGACGGCCTGCGCAACCCGTTCACCGGGAAGCAGATGTACGAGGAGGCGGGCGAGGTCGCCGACGAGCTCGAGCTCACGCGGCCGGACATGGACCGCTGGGCGCTGCGCAGCCACGAGAACGCGATCGCCGCGACCGACGACGGGCGGCTGCCCGAGGAGATCGTCGCCGTCACGGTCAAGGGCAAGAAGGGCGACACGGTCGTCGAGGTCGACGAGGGCCCGCGCCGCGACACCACCCTGGAGAAGCTGAGCAAGCTGCCCGCGATGACCGGCGACCAGGGCTCGCACACGGCCGGCAACTCGCCGGGCGTCAACGACGGCGGCGGCGCGATCGTGCTCTCCTCCTCCGAGTGGGCCGACCGCAACGGCAAGACCGTGCTCGCCGAGATCGTCGCCCAGGCGGCCGTGGCCGACGACTTCGCGTACCTGGCCAAGACGCCGGCGGCGGCCTCGAAGAAGGCGCTGGAGAAGGCGGGCCTGAGCGCCGACGACATCGACCTGTGGGAGATCAACGAGGCGTTCGCCTCGGTCACGCTGAACTCGATCCGCGACCTCGGCATCGACGAGGACAAGGTCAACGTCAACGGCGGGGCCGTGGCCCTCGGCCACCCGATCGGCGCCTCGGGCGCCCGGATCCTCGGCACGCTCATCCACGAGCTGCGCCGGCGCGGCGGCGGCCTCGGCTGCGCGGCGATCTGCAGCGGTGGCGGCCAGGGGGACGCGGTCATCGTCCGCGTGCCGGGAGCCTGAACCTGAGCGCGGAGAGCGCCGCCGGCGCCGGGATCCCCGGCGCGTCGGTCACGCCGGTCCTGCGGGGGGCGGCGTTCTTCGACCTCGATCGGACGCTGATGGCCGGCGCGTCCGGCTTCCACTGGGCGCGCGCCGCCCACGCGGCCGGGCTCATCAGCCGCCGGCGCCTGCTCGCCGACGCCTGGCAGAACGCGCAATTCCGGCTGCGCGGCTCGACCGACGCGGCCACCGACAAGGTCCGCGAGCGGGTGGGACGGATCATCGAGGGCCGGCGCGTGCGCGACCTCGACCGGCTCGCGCCGCGCGTGCTCGCCGGCGTCCTGCCGCGCCTGTACCCGCAGATGCTCGCGCTCGCCTACGAGCACCAGGACGCGGGCCGGCCCGTCTTCATCGTCACCGCGGGCTCGCAGGAGATGGCCGCGCTGCTCGCGCACGTGCTCGGCTTCGACGGCGGCATCGGGTCGCGCTCGGAGATCGTCGACGGCGTCTACACCGGGCGCGCGGGCGGGCCGTTCACCTACCGCGAGGGCAAGGCGCAGGCGCTGCGCGAGCTCGCCGCCGAGCGCGGCATCGACCTCGGCGCCTCGTTCGGCTACTCGGACTCGGAGTCCGACCTGCCGATGCTGCGCACGGTCGGGCACCCGGTCGCCGTCAACCCCGACGCCACGCTGGCCCGCGTGGCCCGCGAGGAGGGCTGGGAGGTCATGCGCTTCGAGACGCTCGGCCGGCGCCTGAAGGCGGTCGGCGCCGTCGCCCTGGCGGCCGGCGCCGGCGCCGCTCTGCGGCGGGCGCGTCCGCGATGAGCCTCCACGAGCTCAGCGACGAGCAGCGGGAGATCCGCGACCTCGCGCGGCGCTTCGCCGACGAGGAGATCGCGCCCCACGCCGCCGCCTGGGACCGCGACCACACGTTCCCGAAGGCGGCGCTGGCCGACCTCGGCGAGCTCGGGCTGCTCGGCGTCTGCGTGCCCGCCGAGCACGGCGGCGCGGGCGCCGACTTCCTGTCCTACTGCCTCGTGCTCGAGGAGCTGTCGCGCGCCGATGCCGGCCTCGGCGTGACCGTCGCCGTGCACACGAGCGCGGGGACGCTGCCGATCGTCGAGCACGGCACGCCCGAGCAGGTCGACCGGCTCGTCCCGCCGCTGGCCCAGGGCCACGAGCTCGGGGCCTTCGCGCTCACCGAGCCGGGCTCGGGCTCCGACGCCGGCGCGATGCGCACGAGCGCCGACGGCGACGGACGCATCACGGGCACGAAGCAGTGGGTCACCAACGGCTCGCACGCGCACGTGTTCATCGTCTTCGCGCGCGACGGCGAGCGGCCGAGCGCGTACCTCGTGCGCCGCGGCGCCGACGGCTTCCGCGCCGTGCGCGAGGAGCAGAAGCTCGGCCTGAACTCGTCCTCGACCGCCGACCTGAGCTTCGAGAGCACGCCCGGCGAGCGGCTGGGCGAACCCGGCGCGGGCCTGCGCATCGCGCTGCGCACGCTCGACGGCGGGCGCATCGGGATCGCCGCCCAGGCGGTCGGGATCGCCCAGGCGGCACTCGACCTGGCCACGGGCTACGCCCGCGAGCGCAACGCCTTCGGCCGCCCGATCGGCGCCTTCCAGGCGATCGCGCACAAGCTCGCCGACATGCAGACCGAGATCGAGGCGGCCCGCGCGCTGACCTGGCGCGCCGCGCGCCTGAAGGCGGCGGGCCGTCCGCACGGTGTCGAGGGCGCGCAGGCCAAGCTCTTCGCCAGCCGCGTGGCGCGCCACTGGACGGGCGAGGCGATCCAGGTGCTCGGCGGCTACGGCTACACGAAGGAGTTCCCGGCCGAGCGCTACTTCCGCGACGCGAAGGTCACGGAGATCTACGAGGGCACGAGCGAGATCCAGCGGCTCGTCATCGCCCGAGAGCTTTTGGGGAACTTCGCCGCTGGCTCCTGAGGGCGGCGGGCGTTAGTGTCGCCCGATGTCCGAAGGCAGGGAAGCCTCTCGCGCGACGCTGATCGAGCTGCGGCTCGTCTCGGACCGTCTGCTGATCGCCGCCGACGCGCAGAGACGCGAGATCCAGCGCGCCCAGCAGCACGGTGCGGCGCGCGCCGATGTCGCCGTCGCGGCCCGGCCGGCCGGCGCGGGGCGGATGGCGCCCGGGCAGCGCCGGCGCTTCACGACGGGCGACCGCGAGGTGCTCGCGCAGATCACGAAGGCGACCGAGCGCCTGCGCCGCGCCCGCGAGGATCAGCGCGCCTCGCTGCGCCGGGCGCGCAGGGCCGGGTTCGGCCTCGATGTGATCGCCGCCGAGGCGCGCGTCTCGGTCGAGGAGGTCCGCCGGGTCACGGAGCGGGTGCCGGCAACCTGACGGCGGGCGACGCGGCGCGCGTCGTCGCGCAGCCGCTCGCGGGCGAGGGCGGCGAGGAGGAGCGGAGGAAGCGGGGTCATGGGGACATGGTCCGCCGCCGGAGCCATGCGCTCAAATGACCTTCCGGCCTGGAAGCCATACACTTCGCGCATGGCCCACGACGTGTTCGACGCCGGCCGCCTGCGGGTCTTCCGCGAGGTCGTCCGGCGCGGCTCGCTGTCGGCGGCGGCCGACGCGCTGAGCTTCACCCAGCCCGCCGTCTCGCGCCAGATCGCCGCCCTCGAGCGCGACGCCGGCGCGCAGCTGCTCGAGCGCACCCCGCGCGGCATCCGCCTGACCGAGCCGGGCCGTGTCCTGCTCGGGCATGCCGAGGTCATCCTCGACCGCATGGCCGCCGCGCGCGCCCAGGTCGAGTCGGTGGCGCGGCTGGCGGGCGGGAGGCTGCGCGTCGGCGCGTTCCCGACGGCCAACGCGACGGTCGTGCCGCGGGCGATCGCCGCCTTCACCCTCGAGCACCCGGATGTCGAGCTGTCGCTCGTCGAGGCGCTCACGCCCGACGCCATCGCGCGGCTGGGCAGCGGCGAGATCGACCTCGCGGTCGTCACGTACACCCCCGAGCTCGACGGCTGCGATGCCGAGGTCGCCGACCTCGTCGACGACGAGCTGCTCGTCGCGCTGCCCGCCGGCCACCCGCTGGCGCGCAAGCCCCGGCTGCGCCTTCGCGACCTGCGCGACGAGACGTGGATCGAGAGCCCGGGCCGCGGCGGCAACGCTCCGCTGCTCAGCGCGTGCCTGGCCGAGGGCTTCGAGCCGCGGATCCGCTTCGGCGCCGAGCAGTGGCTGGCCAAGCAGGGCCTCGTCGCCGCCGGCGTCGGCGTGACGCTGATCCCGGGGCTGGCCGTCGCCACCGTGCGCGAGGACATCGTCCTGCGCTCGCTCGGCCCCGACGCGCCGCGCCGGCGCGTGGTCACCGTGCTGCCCGCGGGCTATCGCTCGCCCGCGGCCGAGCCGTTCGTCGAGCTGCTGCGCCGCGAGGCCGCCGAGCACTGCGTCTCGTGCGTCGAGCGCGCGCGCCTCGCCGCCCTCGAGCCGCCGCTGGCCGCGGCCGGCTGACGATGGCCCCGCTGCGGATCGACCCGATCGCCGAGGCGCGCCGTCACTGGACGGAGCGCTGGGGCGAGGAGCCCGCGCGGCCGATGGCCGCGGTGACCTCGATCATGCGCGCGCAGCAGGTCCTGCTTGCCCGCCTCAACGATCTGCTGCGCCCGCTCGACCTCACCTTCCCCCGCTACGAGGCGCTGATGCTGCTGTCGTTCACGCGCGCCGGGGCCCTGCCGCTGGGCAAGATCGGCGAGCGCCTCCAGGTCCACCGCACGAGCGTCACGAACATCATCGACAAGCTCGAGGCGGGCGGCCATGTGCGGCGCGTGCCCCACGAGGACGACCGCCGCGCCACGCTCGCCGAGATCACCGACGCGGGCCGCGAGACGGCGCGCCGGGCGACCGAGCTGCTCAACGAGGCGGCGTTCGGGCTCGACGCCCTGGCCGACGAGGACCAGGAGTCGGTCACTGCGCTCCTGCGCGCCCTGCGTGTGGACGCGGGCGATTTCGTCGACGCCGCGCCCGTCCGTCGCTAAGATCGGCCGCCGGCGAGATACGAGGAAGTCCGACTTTTCACCATGGCGACCGATGCGCACGTCCCGACGACCGAGGCCCAATGGCGCGAGGCCTATGCGCTGACCCCCGAGCGCGACGCGCCGTTCACGACGCTGTCGGGCATCCCGGTCAAGCCGCTGTACACCGAGGCCGACCTGCCCGACGCCGACGAGATCGGCATGCCGGGCGGCTATCCGTTCACGCGCGGCGTGTACCCGAGCATGTACCGCGGCCGCCTGTGGACGATGCGCCAGTTCGCCGGCTTCGGGACGGCCGAGGACACCAACGCGCGCTTCCGCTACCTGCTCGACCACGGCCAGACCGGCCTGTCGACGGCGTTCGACATGCCATCGCTGATGGGCCACGACTCCGACAGCCCGCGCTCGCTGGGCGAGGTCGGTCGCGAGGGCGTGGCCATCGACACGCTCGACGACATGACGGACCTGTTCGCCGGGATCGACCTCGGCGAGGTCAGCGTGTCGATGACCATCAACGCGCCCGCGGCGATCATGCTCGCCTTCTACGTCGTCGCGGCCGAGGCCAAGGACGTCCCGCCCGAGCGCCTGGCGGGGACGATCCAGGCCGACATCCTCAAGGAGTACATCGCCCAGAAGGAGTGGTGCTTCCCGATCGACCCGGCGATGCGCCTGATGGGCGACATGATCGAGTGGGCGTCGGGGCACATGCCGCGCTGGCACCCGGTCTCGATCAGCGGCTACCACATCCGCGAGGCGGGATCGACCGCCGACCAGGAGCTCGCGTTCACGCTCAAGGACGGGCTCACCTACGTCCAGCAGGCCGTCGACCGCGGCCTCGACGTGGACGACTTCGCTCCCCGCCTGAGCTTCTTCTTCAACGCCCAGATCGACTTCTTCGAGGAGATCGCGAAGATCCGCGCGGCACGGCGGATCTGGGCGCGCGAGCTGCGCGACACGTTCGGCGCGCGCGACCCGCGCTCGTGGCTGATGCGCACGCACGTGCAGACGGCGGGCGTCTCGCTGACCGCGCAGCAGCCGCTCAACAACATCGTGCGCACGGCGATCGAGGCGCTCGCCGCCGTGCTCGGCGGCACGCAGTCGCTGCACACGAACTCCTGGGACGAGGCGCTCGCCCTGCCCACCGAGGAGGCGGTGCGGATCGCGCTGCGCACGCAGCAGATCATCGCCCAGGAGACGGGCGTCACGAACACGATCGACCCGCTCGGCGGCTCCTACCACGTCGAGGCGCTGACCGACGAGCTCGAGCGCCGCGCGTACGCCTACTTCGCGCGCATCGACGAGCTCGGCGGGATGGTCGACGCCGTCAAGCAGAACTTCCCCCAGCGCGAGATCGCCGACGCGAGCTTCGCGCTGCAACAGGAGATCGACGCCGGCCGGCGCCAGGTCATCGGCGTCAACGCCAACCGCAACGACGACGACGGCGAGCTCCCGACGCTGCGCATCGACCCGGCGCTCGAGCAGAAGCAGATCGACCGTGTGCAGGCCGTCCGTGGCCGGCGCGACGGCGCGGCCGTCGAGCGCGAGCTCGCGCGCCTGCGCGAGGCCGCCGCGCGTGAGGACGACAACCTCATGCCGCACCTGCTCGACGCCGCGCGCGTCCACGCCACCGAGGGCGAGATCGTGCTCGCGCTGCAGGACGTCTTCGGCTCGTATCGCGAGACCCCGGTCTTCTAGGAGTCCGGCCGGTGAAGGCGGCCCTGGCGACGTCCGTAGTCAGCCGGTAGCCTGTGATCCGAGCCAGGAGGAAACACCCCGCATGAAGCGAATCGTCGCCCTGCTGATCGTCGCCGGCCTGCTCGCCGTCTTCGCGGTGCCCGCGCTCGCGGCCACGAAGTCGGTGAAGGTGGGCCCCCAGACGAAGTTCGGCACAAGCTCGCTGAGCATCAAGAAGGGGGACAAGGTCCGCTTCCAGTGGACCGGCAGCCTGCCGCACAACGTGCGCGTGAACAGCGGTCCGCGGAAGTTCACGATCAGCACGCGGCGCAGCGGGACGGTCACGAAGACGTTCAGCCGTGCCGGCACCTACAAGATCGTGTGCGACATCCACGCGCCCGGGATGAAGATGACGGTCCGGGTTCGCAGCTGACGCACGGACCTCGCGGACCGGCCGTCACTACACTGCGGCGGCCGGTCCATGTCCGCGTCGTCCACCACCGCCAAGATCCGCGTCGTCGTGGCCAAGCCTGGCCTCGACGGGCACGATCGCGGCGCGAAGATCATCGCCCGCGCGCTGCGCGACGCCGGCATGGAGGTGATCTACACCGGGCTGCACCAGACGCCCGAGCAGATCGTCGAGACGGTGATCCAGGAGGACGCCGACGCCGTCGGGCTGTCGATCCTCTCCGGAGCCCACATGACGCTCGTGCCGCGCATCGCCGAGCTGCTGCGCGAGCAGGGCGTCGACGACGTGCTGCTGACCGTCGGCGGCACGATCCCGGCGGACGACATCCCCGAGCTCAAGCGGCTCGGGGTCGCCGAGGTGTTCACCCCGGGCGCCTCGACGCAGGAGATCATCGACTTCATCCGGGGCGCCGTCGCCGAGCGTGGGGCGCGTTGACACCGCCGGCCGCGGCGGCCGATTGACTCGTCAGTCAACGTGTAGGATCCCGCAGCTTCATCCGTCACAGGAGGCCAGCACGTGAAGATCTGTGTCCTCGTCAAGGAGGTGCCGGACGCCGCGGTCCAGAAGCGGATCGACGCGTCCACCGGCCGCATCGACCGCAACGGCGAGAAGAACCTCAACCCGTACGACACGCACGCGATCGAGGCCGCGATGCAGATCCGCGAGTCCGGCGCGGCCGAGGTCGAGGAGATCGTCGCCGTGACGATGGGGCCGGAGAGCGCCGTACGCGCGCTGCACAAGGCCGTCTCGCTCGGCGCCGACCGCTCCGTGCACCTGTCCGACGACGCGCTGGCCGGCTCCGACGTGGCCGCCACCGGCTACGCGCTCGCGCGCACGCTCGAGCGCGAGAACCCGGACCTCGTGCTCCTCGGCCAGCAGTCCGACGACGGCGAGTGCTACACGATCGGCGCCGTCGTGGCCGACCACCTGCGGATGCCCTCGCTGACCCAGGTCATCGCCATGGAGCTCGCGGACGGCACGCTGCGCTGCGAGCGCCAGGCCGAGTACGGCTACGACACGGTCGAGGTCACGCTGCCCGCCGTGATCTCCGTCGGCGACGCGATCAACGAGCCGCGCTACCCGTCGCTCAAGGCGATCATGGGGGCCAAGAAGAAGCCGCTCGAAACGCTCGGGATCGGCGACGCCGGGATCGACGCCGGCCGCGTCGGCCTGGACGGCTCGCGCGTGATCTGCGGCGACTTCGCCGCGCCCCCGCAGAAGGCGGCGGGCACGATCATCGAGGACGAGGACACCGCCGCGACGGTCGAGCAGATCCTCGCCTGGCTCGACGAGAGGAAGCTCCTGTCATGACCGACCTCCTGGTCTACGCGCTGCACTACGAGGGCGCGATCAACAAGAACTCGCTCGGCGCCGTCAGCGAGGGCGCGCGCCTGGCCGGCGAGCTGGGCGGCGAGTGCCACGTCCTGCTGCTCGGCGGCGAGGACCTGACCGACGAGCTGTGCGCCTCGCTCGGCGCCCACGGCGCGAGCAAGGTCATCCGCGTCAAGGGGCCCGAGGGCCTGGCCCAGCCGGTGGTCGACGCGATGGCGCAGGTCATGGACTCGGGCGGGCACCGCTACGCGCTGTTCGGCGGCGGGCTGCTCGGCTTCGAGATCGGCGCCGGGCTCGCCGCGCGGCTGAACGCCGGCGTGACCATGGAGGTCACCAACGTGCGCGTCGAGGACGGCGAGCTGCTGGCCGAGCGCCCGATCCTCGGCGACAGCTCGATCTCGACCTCGCGCTACCGCGAGCGCGGGATCATCATCTCCCGCCTGAACGCCTTCGAGCCGCGCGAGAGCGGCGGCGGCGACGCGCCGGTCGAGGACGTCGACGTCGAGTTCTCGGAGTTCTCGACGCGCGCGAAGATGGTCAACCGCGGCGAGCAGCGCGGCGCCGACGTGAACATCGAGGACGCCGACATCCTCGTCGCCGGCGGGCGCGGCCTGGGCAACGCCGACGGCTTCCAGGCGCTCGAGCAGCTCGCGGGCGCGCTCGGCGGCGCGGTCGCCGCCACGCGCGCGGTCGTCGACGCCGGCTGGTACCCCTACGCGGCGCAGATCGGCCAGACGGGCAAGACCGTCGCGCCCAAGCTCTACCTGGCGGCGGGCATCTCCGGGGCGATCCAGCACAAGGTCGGCATGCAGTCCTCCGAGAACATCGTCGCCATCAACAAGGACGCCAACGCCCCGATCTTCGAGTTCTCCGACCTCGGCGTGGTCGGCGACCTGAACAAGATCCTGCCGCGCCTGACCGAGGCCGTGAAGGCCCGCAAGGACGGCGCGTGAGCGGACGGGCCGAGGAGGTCGTCGCTCCGAGCCAGTTCCCGCCGCCCGTCGACCCGCGCGAGGAGTTCGTCAAGCGCACGCTCGACGACGAGGACGAGCGCATCGACGTCGGCGTGGCGATCGTCGGCGGCGGCCCGGCCGGGCTGGCCTGCGCGATCCGCCTCATGCAGCTGCTGGAGGACGAGCCCGAGCTGATCGAGCGCCTCGGCGAGGTGCCGGTCGCCGTCATCGAGAAGGGCAAGGTCTGCGGCGCGCACAACCTGTCCGGCGCGATGATGCGCCCGTCGGCGCTGCAGGCCCTGCTCCCGGACCTCGAGCCGTCCGACTGGCCGACGTACGGGCAGGTCGACAGGGACGCCGTGTACTGGATGCTCGGCCCACGGCGGGCGCTGCCGCTCAAGCCGACGCCGCCGCCGTTCCGCAACCACGGCAACTACGTCGTGAGCGTCGCCGAGCTGTCGCGCTGGCTGGCCGAGCGCGCCGAGGAGGCCGGCGCCTACATCCTCACCGAGACGAGCGCCCACCAGCTGCTCGTCGAGGACGGCGTGGCGCGCGGCATCCGCTCCGGTGACAAGGGCCGCGGCCGGGACGGCGAGCCGCTCGGGAACTTCGAGCCGGGCTCCGACGTCACGGCCAAGGCCACCGTGCTGGCCGAGGGCGCCTGGGGCCACCTCACCGGCGCGGCGATCCGCGAGTTCGACCTGGCCAAGGGCCGCGAGCCGCAGGTCTGGGCGCTCGGGGTCAAGGAGGTCTGGAAGGTTCCCAGGCGCCTGGATCGCGTCGTGCACACCCTCGGCTGGCCGCTGCGCTACGGCGCCCGGCACCGCGAGTTCGGCGGCTCGTGGATCTACCCGATGGGCGACGACCAGGTCTCGATCGGCTTCGTCGTCGGGCTCGACCACACCGACGCGACGGTGTCCGGCCACGATCTGCTGCAGCAGTTCAAGACGAGCAGGCTCGTGCGCGGGATCCTCGAGGGCGGCGAGCGCATGGCCTGGGGCGCGAAGGCGATCCCGGAGGGCGGCTGGTGGGCGATGCCGAAGCTGACGGCGCCCGGGCTCGTGCTGTGCGGCGACTCGGGCGGGATGGTCAACGTCCCAGTCCTCAAGGGCATCCACTACGCGATCCACTCCGGCATGCTCGCCGCGGAGTCGATCGTCGCCGCGCTCAAGGCGGGTGCGGAGGACCTGTCGCCCTACGAGCAGGCCGTGGAGGACTCGCCCATCGGCCGGGAGCTGTACCGCTCGCGCAACATGAAGCAGCCGTTCGCCAAGGGGTTCTTCCTCGGCGGCGCGATCACGAACGCGATGGTGCTCACCAAGGGCCGGTTCCCGGGCGGGCGCTGGCAGAACCACGCCGACGCCGAGGCGCCGGTCGAGATCGGGCGCAAGAAGGACGACTATCCGCGCCCCGACGGCAAGCTCACCTTCGACAAGCTCTCGAGCGTCTACATCACCGGCAACGCGACGCGCGACGACGCGCCGAACCACATCCGCGTCCGGCGCCGCGTGCCGCGCGCGGTCGCCGAGACGTGGCGCTGGATGTGCCCGGCCGGGGTCTACGAGATCCCCGACGACGCCCCGCAGGACGGTCACGTCGACGTGACCGTCAACTACACGAACTGCGTGCAGTGCGGAGCGATCACGGCCAAGGGCGGGCGGCTGACGACGCCCGAGGGCGGCGACGGGCCGCTGTACCAGATCACCTAGGGCGACGTCGGGAGGGACGAATTTCGGAGCGTCGGCGCCGCACCGACGGCGCCGGCGTGCTGTTCTGTGCACGTATGCGCCGCCTGCTCGTGCTGATCCTGCTGCCCGCCGTCCTCGTCCCCGCCGCCGCCTCGGCCCAGGACCGCCCGCCGCTGCGCGCCGAGCTGCTGCGCTGCCGCACCGGCGACACCGCGGTGACGCGCACCGCGACGTTCCGCGCCGGCATGCCCACGGCGCGCGGGACGCGGCGGATGGCGATGCGCTTCCAGCTGCGTGAGCGGCGCACCGCCACGGGCGACTTCCGCGCCGTGCGCGTCCCGCACTGGTCGGACTGGGAGCGCGCGGAGCCGGGCGCGCCCGGGTTCGTCTTCACGCGCCGCGTCGACCGCCTGCAGCCCGGCGCTGCCTACCGCGCGCTGGTCGTGTTCCGCTGGTACGACGCCGACGGTGACGTCCAGCGCGAGGCCCGCCGGCTCACCGAGCTGTGCGCCCAGCCGGCCGGCGATTGAGGCCGTTCGGCCATGCGTCCAGCGGCCTCTGACACGGCCCTCCTGTCGCTACAATCTGTAAAGCGATGAAGACTGCAATCCATCCTGAATACGTCGAGTCCCACGTGCGCTGCACGTGTGGCAACGAGTTCACCACCCGTTCCACCCAGCCCGAGATCCACGTCGAGATCTGCTCGAACTGCCACCCGTTCTACACGGGCCGGCAGAAGCTCGTCGACACCGGCGGTCGCGTGGAGCGCTTCAAGCGCCGCGCGGCGAAGCGCCAGGCGTCGTCCAGCTCCTAGGACCACGGCATGACCGAGCCGGCGCCGGCCGACGGCACGCCCGCCGCCACGCCAGGCTCAGCGACCCAGGCCCCGGACACGGGGCTGTGGGCGCAGCGAGACGCCCCCGTGGGCGGCCAGGCCGTCCTCGAGGGCGTCATGATGCGCGGCATCTCCACCTGGGCGGTGGCCGTCCGCAAGGCGCTGCCCGAGCAGCTCACCGAAGGCGGGCTCGCCCCCGGCCAGGCGGCGCTCGGCGACATCGATGTGCAGTCGTTTCCGCTCACCTCGGTGCTCAAGCGCCACCGCCTGCTGCGCCTGCCGATCGTGCGCGGCGTCGTCGCCCTCGGCGAGTCGCTGGCCATCGGCTTCAAGGCGCTCGGGATCTCCGCCAACGCGCAGCTCGCCGACGACGAGGAGGAGATCTCCGGCGGCATGTGGGCGGGCACGGTCGTGCTCGCGCTGCTGCTCGCCGTCGGACTGTTCTTCGTCGTCCCCGTCGGCCTCACCAGCCTGATCAAGGAGCAGCTCGGCTCGTCGTTCCTGTTCTGGCTCGTCGAGGGGATCCTGCGCACCGCGATCTTCCTCGGCTACATCAGCCTGCTGTCGCGGATGAAGGACCTGCGCCGCGTGTTCCAGTACCACGGCGCCGAGCACAAGACGATCTCCTGCTACGAGGCCGGGCTGCCGCTCACGCCCGAGAACGCGCAGCGCTTCTCGCGGCTGCACCCGCGCTGTGGCACGAGCTTCCTGCTCATCGTGATGATCGTCGCCATCTTCATCTTCGCGCCGATCGGGCTGCCCGCCTGGTACTGGCTCGTCCTGTCGCGGATCGTCGGCGTGCCGCTGATCGCGGGCGTGTCGTTCGAGATCATCAAGTTCGCCGGCCGCAACCGCCGCCGCGCGTGGGTGCGGGCGGTCATGTGGCCCGGCCTCATGCTCCAGAAGCTGACCACGCGCGAGCCCGAGCCCGCGCAGCTCGCCGTCGCCGTCGCCGCGCTGGAGGCCGTGCTGGCGGTCGAGTCGACGCGGGACGCAAACGCCGACGACCTCGTCGGCGTCGAAGTCGTCGCATAGCGCTACGGCGACGGCCTGGCCGGCAGGTCCATCGCCAGCACCTGGCCGCGCCAGCCGCCCACGTCGAAGGTCGACGTGCGCGTGAAGCCCTGGCTCTCGTACCAGCCGACGAGGGTCGGCGCACCGGCCCAGCAGTCCACCCGCAGCACGCGTGCCCTGCGCTCGACGGCCAGCGTCCGGGCGTGGTCGACGAGCAGCGCGCCGAGCCCCTCGCCCGCGTGGCGGCGCGAGGTGATCAGCAGCTGCACGTACAGCTCGTCGCCGTCGGCCTCGTCCTCGACGTAGTCGGGGGCGTCGCCGACGGTGAGCGCGCCGAGCGTCTCGCCGTCGCGCTCGGCGAGCCACAGCCCGCCGCCGGAGACGAGCCCGATCACCCGGTCGCGCGCCTCCCGGCGCGTCGACCACGGCTCGTGGCCCCACTGATCGGGTTGCCCGCGGGCCACGAGCCACTCGACCGCCTCGTCGAACAGGGCGAGCACGCGCTCGAGGTCGGCGGGCCCGCCGTGGCGCAGGTCGACGGCGGTCACGACACCTCCCGGCTCTCGGGCAGCTCGCGCAGGACCTCGACGACGAGGTCGCGCACGGCGGCGACCGCGGGCCCGGGCGCGTGGCGCGGATGGACGAGGCCGACGGGGACGCGCGGCGCGGCGGGCACGAGCGCGACCGCGCGCAGGCCCCCGGCCGCGACCTCGGGCTGCGCGGCGGCGAGTGGCAGCATGGCCAGCGCGGCGCCGCTCTCGGCGAACGCCTTCAGCTCGGTCAAGGTGTGGACCTCCTCGGTCACGTGGGGGGCGTACCCGGCCTCGGCGCACGCCGCCTCCAGCCAGCGGCGGCCCGGGTTACCGGACGGGAAGGCGACCCACGGGCGCTCGGCGAGCTCGCGCAGTCCGACGCGCTCGCGGCCGGCGAGCGGGTCGTCGGGCGCGGCGACGATCGACAGGTCGAGGTCGCAGGCCGGCGTCGTCGCCGGCGCGCCCGCCTCGGCGGGGAAGAAGACGACGGCGAGGTCGAGCCGCCCGTCGTGGAGGAGGTCGGCGAGCCGTGCGGCCGTCGTCTCCTCGACGCGCAGGGTGAGGCCGGGATGGCGCTCGCGCACCCGCCGCAGGAGCCGCGTGAGCACCAGCGGCAGGGCGGTGTGCAGGACGCCGAGGTCGACCGTCCCGTGCTCGAGCCCGCGGAAGGCCGCGAGGTCGCGCTCGGCGCGGGTCACGGAGCGCAGGATCGCGTCGGCGTGCGCGGCCAGCGACGCGCCCGCCTCGGTCGGCCGCACGCCGTCCGGGCGGCGCTCGAGCAGGTCGAGGCCGGCCTCGCGCTCGAGCCGGGCCACCGCCTGCGAGACGGCGGACTGAACGAGATTGAGCCGGCGCGCGGCCTTGGTGACGCCGCCGAGCTCGACGGCGGTGGCGAAGGCGCGGAGGTCACCGAGCTGCATCACCGTTGATGATGCCAGGATCAGACACGATCACGTTGCGCGGTGGCCCCATCGGGCACACCATGGGGGAGACCCATCTTGGAGAGGAGCCCCGATGGCCGCCACCCAGCACGTCGCAAATGTCCAGCAGGTCACCGACGACCAGGTGACCGACCCGCGCCTGCGCGAGGTGATCGACGACGCCGCGACGACGAAGAGCCCGCCGCAGTCGTGGTACCGGACGATGGGCAACAACCCCGAGGTCGCGACCGCGTTCGCCTCCTACTGGGACCTCCTGCACCGCGGCGGCACGGTGCCGCACGAGATCAAGGAGCTCGCCCGCCTGCAGATCTCGCAGATGATCGGGTGCGAGTTCTGCGCGCGCCAGACGTCCCCGCTCGCCGACTCGATCACCGAGGAGGAGAAGCTCTCCTGCGCGCTGCCGGACTGGGAGCACCCCGACCCCAAGACGCGCGCGGCGCTGCACTACGCGCGCACGCTGGTGCTCGACGACGGCCGCGACGACGAGGTCTACGCCGAGCTGCGCGAGCACTACACGACGCCCGAGATCATCGAGCTGTCCGCGTTCTTCTGCCTGACCATGGGCGGCAACCGGATGGCCAAGAGCTGGGGCATCGAGGGCCACCAGGGCGGCGTCATCCCGGAGGGCGCCATGTCCGTGCACGGGGCCTGAGCGAACGCGCCGCCGCGGCGCGGCGGCGCTACCCTCGCCCCTAGTGGTCCCGTACGCAGATACGCGCACCGCCAGGCGACCGGCGATCACCGCCTGGCGGCGTCCTCGACCCTTGAGATGCCTGGGGCATTCCTGCGGGTCTGCGTCCTTGCCAGCCGGCGCCGCCGGCCGCCTGGACGGCACACGTACCTACGAACGGGACCCCTTGTGATCGAGTCGCTGGTCGAGCAGATCGAATCCCGCTTCGGCGAGCTGTCGAGCGCCATGGGCGACCCCGAGGTGATCGGGGACCGCCGGCGCTTCGCCGAGGTCGGTCGCGAGTACAGCAAGCTCGAGCCGGCGGCCAAGCTCGCCGAGGAGTGGCGCCGCACGACCGACGACGCGGCCGGCGCCCAGGAGCTGATCGCCGAGGACGGCGACGACGCCGAGGTGCGCGAGATGCTCACCAGCGCGCGCGAGCGCCTGGCCGAGATCGAGGAGGAGATCCGCCTCGCGATGGTCGAGCGCGACCCCAACGACGACAAGGACGTCATCGTCGAGATCCAGGGCGGCGCCGGCGGCGAGGAGGCCGGCCTGTGGGCCGGCGACCTGTTCCGCATGTTCAGCCGCTACGCCGAGCGGCGCGGCTTCAAGGTCGAGCCGCTCGAGGTCGGCGACGGCAAGTACACGTTCGAGATCAAGGGCGACGGCGCCTACTCGGTGTTCAAGTACGAGGGCGGCACGCACCGCGTGCAGCGCGTCCCGGCCACGGAGTCGGCCGGGCGCATCCACACCTCGACGGCGACCGTCGCCGTGCTCCCCGAGGCCGAGGACGTCGAGGTCGCGGTCGACCCCAACGACCTCCAGATCGACGTCTACCGCTCGTCGGGGCCCGGCGGCCAGTCGGTGAACACGACGGATTCGGCCGTGCGCATCACCCACAAGCCGAGCGGGATCGTCGTCGCCATGCAGGACGAGAAGTCCCAGCTGCAGAACCGCGAGAAGGCGATGCGCGTGCTGCGCGCGCGCCTGCTCGAGCGCGCCGTGGCCGAGCAGCAGGCGGCGGCCGCCGCCGACCGCCGCGCGCAGGTCGGGACGGGCGACCGCGCCGAGAAGATCCGGACGTACAACTACGGCGAGCGGCGCGTCACCGACCACCGCATCAAGCTCACCGCACACAACCTCGACGAGGTCCTCGAGGGCACGCTCGACGCCTTCACCGCCGCGCTCACCGACGAGGACAAGCGCCGGCGCCTGGAGGCGCACGAAGGCTCGTGACGCTCAGCGGCGTGCCGGTCCGCGAGGCGCTCGACTCGGCCGTCGTCGCGCTGTCGGCGGCGGGCGTCGAGACGCCGCGTCTCGACGCCGAGGTGCTGCTCGCGCACGCCCTCGGGGTCGACCGCGCGAGGCTCGTCATCGACCGCGAGCGGCCGGTCGAGGGACCGGCGATCCGCACCTTCCAGGACGCCGTGCGCCGGCGGTCCGTCGCCCGCGAACCGGTCGCCTACATCACCGGGACGAAGGGCTTCCGCCACATCGACCTGCATGTCGATGCGCGCGTGCTGATCCCGCGCCCGGAGACCGAGGGGCTCGTCGAGGCGGCGCTGTCGCTTCCCGCGGGCGCGCGCGTGGTCGACGTGGGCACGGGCAGCGGCGCCGTCGCGCTCGCGCTCAAGGACGAACGCCCCGATCTCGAGGTGCTCGCCACCGACAGCAGCGCCGCCGCGCTGCACGTCGCGAGCGCCAACGCCACGCGCCTGGGGCTCGACGTCGCCTTCCACGAGGCCGACCTGCTCGAGGGCGTCGGGCCCGTCGACGCCGTGCTCTCCAACCCGCCCTACGTCGAGGACGGCGCGGCGCTGGCACCGGAGATCCTCCGCCACGAGCCGCGCGCGGCCCTGTTCGCCGGGGCTGACGGGCGCGAGGTCATCGATCGCCTGATCGCTGCCACGGCCGCGTCGCCGGCGCGGCTGCTCGCGCTCGAGGTCGGCGCCGGACAGGCCGCCGGCGTGGCCGAGGCGATGCGCGCAGCGGGCTTCGCCGACACCGCGATCGCGCGGGACCTCGCGGGCATCGAGCGGGTGGTGAGCGGCCGGCGATGATCACCGCCACCGATGCCGAGACGTTCAGCCGCTGCATCTCCGTCGGCGGTGTCGCCGTCTTCCCGGCCGACACCGTCTACGGGCTGGCCTGCGAGCCGGACAACCGCGAGGCGGTCACGCAGCTGTACTTCCTCAAGCGCCGGCGGCCCGAGAAGCCCGCCGCGATCATGTTCTTCGACCCCGACCTCGCGCTCGCGGCGCTCCCCGAGGTCGGGCCGCGCACGCGGCGCGCCCTCGAGGCGCTGCTGCCCGGCGCGGTCACCGTGCTGCTGCGCAACCCGCACCGCCGCTTCCCGCTCGCCTGCGGGCCCGATCCGGAGACGCTCGGGCTGCGCGTCCCCGCGTGGCCGCCGCCGCTGGCCGCGCTCGGCGGCGTGCGCTGGCCGGTCCTGCAGTCCAGCGCGAACGACTCCGGCGGTGGCGACGCACGCGTCCTGGACGCCGTCCCCGCGCGCATCCGCGCCGCCGCCGATCTCGTGCTCGACGGCGGCGAGTTGCCGGGGACGCCGTCGACCGTCGTCGACCTGCGCCGCTACGAGGACGACGGCACGTTCACGATCGCCCGCCACGGCGCCGTGGACGAGGCGGACATCGCGGATGCTCTGCGCTGACAGCGCCCGGCGCGCGCGGTAAAGTGCCCGCCCGGCCGCCGGGTCCGTTTCCCGTGCGCGGGCACGTGGGCACCAGAGGAGAACCATGAGGATCGCCGTCGGCTCCGACCACGCCGGGTTCCACCTCAAGGAGCACGTCAAGGGCGCGCTCGCCCGCCTCGGGCACGACGTCATCGACGTCGGCCCCGACACGGCCGGATCGGTCGACTACCCGCAGTTCGCCGCCGACGCGGCCCGCCTGGTGGCGGAGGGCGAGGCCGACCGCGGCGTGCTCGCGTGCGGCTCGGGCGTCGGCGTGGCGATCGTGGCCAACAAGGTCCTCGGCGTGCGCGCCGTCAACGCGCACGACCCTGCCGAGGCCGAGATGGCACGCCGCCACAACGACGCCAACGTGGTGACCCTGAGCGGCGTCCGCCTCGGTCCCCACGACGCCGACGTGATCGTCTCCACGTTCCTGCGCACCGAGTTCGAAGGAGGCCGGCACGCCAGGCGCGTCGGCCAGATCAGCGCGCTCGAGACGGAGCGCGAACAAGGTGCTACCGTCGGCAATTCATAGAGGATCTTGCAAGCGATCGAGGCCATTCAATGAGCGACATCTTCAACAGCCCTCTCAGCGAAGTCGATCCCGAGGTCGCCGAGGCGATCGGTCACGAGCTCGAGCGCCAGCAGCGCACGCTCGAGATGATCGCCAGCGAGAACTTCGTCCCGCTCTCCGTGCTCGAGTGCCAGGGCAGCGTGCTCACCAACAAGTACGCCGAGGGCTATCCGGGCAAGCGCTACTACGGCGGCTGCGAGTACGTCGACGTCGTCGAGCAGCTCGCGATCGATCGCGCCAAGGAGCTGTTCGGGGCCGACCACGCCAACGTCCAGCCGCACTCGGGCGCGCAGGCCAACGCCGCCGTCTACCACGCGCTGCTGGATCCGGGCGACACGATCATGGGCCTCGCGCTGCCGCACGGCGGCCACCTGACCCACGGCATGAAGATCAACGTGTCGGGCAAGCTCTACGACATCGCGCCCTACGAGGTGTCGCCCGAGACGTACCTGATCGACATGGACCAGGTCGCCGCGATCGCCCGCGAGCGCAAGCCGAAGATGATCATCGCCGGCTGGTCGGCCTACCCGCGCCAGCTCGACTTCCCGCGCTTCCGCGAGATCGCCGACGAGGTCGGCGCGCTGCTCATGGTCGACATGGCCCACTTCGCGGGGCTCGTGGCCGCGGGCCTGCACCCGAGCCCCGTGCCCCACGCCGACGTCGTCACGACGACGATCCACAAGACGATCGGCGGCGGGCGCGGCGGCATGATCCTGTGCCGCGAGGAGTACACGAAGAAGATCAACTCGGCCGTCTTCCCCGGCCAGCAGGGCGGCCCGCTCGAGCACATCATCGCCGGCAAGGCGGTGGCCCTGAAGCTCGCCGCGACCGACGCCTTCAAGGAGCGCCAGCAGCGCACGCTCGACGGCGCGCGCGCCGTCGGCGAGGAGCTGTCCGGCGCCGGAAACGGCGTGCAGGTCCTGACCGGGGGCACCGACGTGCACCTCGTGCTCGTCGACCTGCGCGAGTCCGAGCTGGACGGCAAGCAGGCCGAGGACCGGCTGCACACGATCGGCGTCACGGTCAACCGCAACGCCGTCCCGTTCGACCCGCGCCCGCCGATGGTCACCAGCGGCCTGCGCGTCGGCACGCCGGCGCTGGCCACGCGCGGCCTGCAGGTCGACGACTTCCACGAGGTCGGGCGCATCATCGCCACCGCGCTCACGCCCGCCTTCGACGGCGCCAAGGACGAGCTCGGCGAGCGTGTCGGCGCGATCGCCGACCGCTACCCGCTCTACGCGCAGCTGAGCACCGCCGCCGCGATCGCCTGAGCCTGCCGACGGGCGCGGGCGGACGCCCGCGCCCATGACGGCGGGGACGCCTGCGATGCTGTAGCGCGATGGCCCCGCAGCACGTCGACGCGTTCCTCGCCGCGGCGGTCGCCGCCGCGGTGACCGCGGTGCTCACGCCGTTCGTGGGGCGGCTGGCCCGGCGCGTGGGCGCGGTCGACGAGCCGCGCGACCGCGGCCTGTCCGAGCGCATGACGCCCGTCCTCGGCGGCCTGGCGATCTTCGCCGGCGTGATGGTCGCCGCGCTGCTCTGGGTCCCGCTCGACGGCCCCTACCCGTCGATCCTCGCGGGCGCGGCGCTGATCACGCTCGTCGGCGCGCTCGACGACGTCTTCGACCTGCACCCGGCGATCAAGCTCGCCGGGCAGGTCGCCGCAGTCGCCATCCCCGTGCTCGACGGCGTCGTCGTGAACGACTTCACGCTGCCGTTCATCGGCCCCGTCGACCTCGGCCCGCTCGCCGTGCCGCTGACGATGCTCGGCATGGTGCTGATCATCAACGTCGTCAACTTCTCCGACGGCGTCGACGGGCTCGCCGCCGGGGTCTGCGCGATCGCCGCGAGCTCGTTCGCGATCATCGCGTTCGACCTGAACAAGGGCGCTGCCGCGATCCTCGCCGCGGTCATCGCCGGTGCCGCGCTCGGCTTCCTCATCCACAACTTCCACCCGGCGTCGGTCTTCATGGGCGACTGCGGCGCGCTCCTGCTCGGCTACCTGCTCGGCGCGGTGATCGTCGAGGGCTCGCTCAAGACGAACGCCCTGATCGCGCTCATCGGCCCACTCGTGATCCTCGCCGTCCCGTTCCTGGACACGGGCTTCGTGATCGCCAAGCGGCTCAAGTACCGCCGCCCCGTGTATCGCGCCGACCGCTGGCACTTCCACCACCGGATGGCCAACATCGGCTTCTCGCAGCGTCGCACCGTGCTCTACCTCTACGGCTGGATGCTGTCGATGGCCGGGCTCGCCGTCGCGCTGCGCTTCGTGCCCTACTCCGACTCGTCAGGCCACCTCGACACGACCTGGTCGCTGATCATGGCCGCGCTGTCGCTGCTCGTCGTGGCGGCGAGCGTGTACCTCGTCTACGTCCTCGAGATCCTCAAGTTCCGCCGCCTCGACGCCATCCGCCTGCGCAGGGTGCGGCCGGAGGCGACCGAGGACGAGATCGACGACGACGTCGAGCAGCGCCTGGAGACGGGCGAGTTCGAGGCCGTGCGGCGCGAGACCGAGGACTTCCCGGCGGTCTGAGCGACGGGCCGCCGGCCGAGGAGGGGCCCGCGGCCGGCGCCGGGACGTGCTCCGGCGCCGGCCGCGGGTGGGGAGGAGGTGCGGTACGACCCGGCCCGCGTGGTCGACCGGGACAAGGCCCTGAGGCCCCCGCGAGCATCCGATACCCGCGCGCAACCGCCGCGACCCCAGTCGCGTTGGGCGGTCGCCTCTCGTCGACGAACGGTCAGAAAGCGGCGCATTCGCGCGCGTCCGCGCGCGCCCGCGCGCGAGTCGCGACTGACATCCCGGCGGCGGGGGTACAGAACCGCCACTCCTCGCGATACCCGGCGCTTCCCCTCGGCCCCGGCCCCCGCCGGGGCCGGCGCCGTTAAAGGTGTGGAGAACCGCACTGCGCGCGCTCGCGCGCTCGTCTAGGTTCCCGGCCATGACCTCGCTGCTGAACAAGGGCATCCGCCTGGTGCCCGCGGCCTTCGGCCGAACGGGCCTCGCGGCCCACAGCAGCGAGCTCGCCTCCTAGCGCCTCCGGGCACAGGGTCGCGGGCACATCGCCCGGGACCCACAGGGTCGCATCGAGAGCGCAGCCTCACGGCTCCGGGCGGTGGACGGTCGGTCGAACAACCAACCACCACCACAAGGAGTCGTCGTGCACAGCATCCTCAGTCCGCACCTCGCGCAGGCCTCAACGCCCGCCACCCCGCCCTCGGGCCGCCAACGGCCGCCCCGCCGAGGCCACCCGCCCCCCGGCCGCATCCGCGGCCGCGCAGCGCGCACCCTGGCCACGGCCGCCGGCCGTCTCGACCGCGAGAGCGCCCGGCGCGCGATCGCCTAGATCACGCGAGGTTCCCGTCCGCTAGCGTCCTGCCGCCGGCGCCATCCCGGCGCCGGCGGCAGGCAGCGGACGGGCATGCACCTCTCAAAGCTCGAGGACCTCGAGTCCTTCACCACCCTCGACGGCTCGTCGATCCGCGAGATCGCCGGGCCCTCGTGGACGCCGGCCCGCAACCAGAGCCTGGCCGAGGCCACCGTCCCGGCCGGCGGCGCGACGGTCGCGCACTTCCACCGCGAGGCCGAGGAGCTGTACTTCTTCACCGCCGGCCGCGGGCGCCTGCGCCTCGGCGAGGACGAGCGCGACGTCGGCCCCGGCGACTGCGCGGTGATCCCGCCCGGCACGGTCCACAAGCTGTGGGCGACGGGCGACGCCCCGCTCGTGCTGCTGTGCTGCTGCGCGCCCGCCTACTCCCACGAGGACACCGTGCTCGTGGACGAGGATTGAGTACCGCAGCGCGGCGGTCGATGCTGTGTTGAGGATGACCGTGCGCCCCCGCCTGCTCGTGCTCCTGGCCGCTCTCGCGACGTCGCTCGTCTGCGCGGCTCCGGCCGGCGCCGTCGGCATCGGGATCGCCGACCAGAAGCCCGACATGTTCACCGACCCGCTGTTCGGCAGCTCGGGCGTGCAGTACGCGCGGGTCGCCGTCGGCTGGGACGCGCTCGACAGCCCGTGGCAGGTCGAGCAGCTCGACGCCTGGCTGCAGGGCGCGCGCAACGCCGGCGTCGCCCCGCTGGTGTCCTTCAGCCACTCGCGCACGGACCGGCGCCTGCTGCCCTCGCCGACCCGCTTCCGGCTCGAGTTCCGCCGCTTCCGCGCGCGTTACCCGTGGGTGCGCGAGTTCGCCGCCTGGAACGAGGCCAACCACTGCGGCGAGCCGACCTGCCACCGGCCCGCCCTCGTCGCCGCCTACTTCCGCAAGATGCGCCTCGAGTGCCGCTCGTGCCGCCTGCTCGGCGCCGAGGTGCTCGACATGCCGAACATGGTCAGCTGGGTGCGCGGCTTCCGCCGCGCCGCGACCGTCCAGCCGCGCTACTGGGGCCTGCACAACTACGTCGACGCCAACCGCGAGCGCACGAGCGGGACGCGCCGCCTGCTCAAGGCGACGACCGGCGAGATCTGGTTCACCGAGACCGGCGGCATCGTCTGGCGCAAGAACCGCCGCGGCAAGGTCAAGTTCGAGGAGTCCGCGCGCCACGCGGCCGTGGCCACGCGCTTCGTCTTCGAGCGCCTGGCGCGGCTCAGCCGCCGCATCAAGCGCGTCTACATCTACCACTGGAACAAGAACGAGCCGGGCGGGACGTGGGACTCGGCGCTGATCGGCCCGGGCGGCCTGCTGCGCCCCGCCTTCCACGTGCTCCAGCGCGAGCTCACGCTGCGTCCGGCGCGCGCGACGCGCTGAGCCGTGCGTGTCGCCGTCATCTCCGACACGCACCTGCCGCGCGGCAACCGCCGCCTGCCCGATGCGTGCGTCGCTCACCTGCGCGACGCCGACCTGATCCTCCACGCCGGCGACCTGAGCACGCTCGACGTGCTGGAGATGCTCGAGGCGATCGGGCCGCCTGTCGCCGCCGTGCAGGGCAACGTCGACGACCCCGCGGTGCTGCGCCGGCTGCCGCCCGCGCGCATGGTGCAGGCGGGCGGCGCGCGGATCGCCATGGTCCATGACGCCGGCGCCGCGGCCGGGCGCCTGGCGCGCCTGCGCAGGCGCTTCGCCGACGCGAACGCCGTCGTCTTCGGCCATTCGCACATCCCGCTGCACGAGCGCGGCGACGACGGCTTCCAGATCTTCAACCCCGGCAGCCCGACCGACCGCCGCCGTCAGCCGGCGCACACGATGGGTCTGGCGGAGGTGCGCGACGGCGAGATCGCCTTCCGCCACGTGGACCTCGGGCGCTGAGCAGAGCTCAGGGGCGCGGGGTGCGCTCGATCTCGAGCAGGCTCCCGCTCGTCGGCGCGTGGTCGACCTGCAGCGTGACGTGGTCGATCCCGAAGCGCGCCCCGAGCATCGCCTGGAGCTTGCGGCGCACGCCGTGGCAGTCGTCGCCGGGGCGAACGAGCACGTGGGCGGCGAGCGCCGGGAAGCCCGACGTGACCTCCCACACATGCAGGTCGTGGACCTCGATGACGCCGGGCTCGGAGGCCATCGCGCGGCCGATCGACGGCGGGTCCATGCCCTCGGGCGCCGCCTCGAGCAGCACGCGCCCGGACTCGCGCAGCAGCGCCCAGCCCGAGCGGAGCATGAGCGCCGAGACGATCAGGGCGGCGACGCCGTCGGCCGTGTTCCAGCCGCTGAGCAGGATGACCACGCCGGACGCGGCGGCGGCGAGCGACGCGTAGAGGTCGGTGAGCACGTGCTGGCGCGCGCCCTCGACGTTGAGGCTGCGCCGCTCGGCGCGCCCGAGCGCGAGCGCCGCCCCGACGTTGACGACCGCGCCGCCGAGGCCGACCGCGATCACGAAGGGCGCGTCGACGTCCGGCGGATCGGACATCCGCCGCACCGCCTCCACGGCGATCACCCCGGCGAGCACGAGCAGCGCGGCGCCGTTGATCTGCGCCGACAGGATCTCGGCGCGGCCGAAGCCGAACGTGAAGCGCCCGGCCGCGGGCCGCGCGGCGAGGCCGACGGCGACGAGCGCGAGGCCGATCGCGCCGGCGTCGGTGAGCATGTGCGCGGCGTCGGAGAGCAGCGCCAGCGAGGAGGCGAGGATGCCCGCGACGACCTCGACGACGACGAAGGCGAGGATCAGGCCGAGCGCGACGGCGAGCCAGCGGCGGTCGGCGTCCGCCGACGGCGCATGGCTGTGGTGCGGATGGTGGTCGTGGCCGTGGCCGTGATGCGCGCTCATGTCGGGCCACGGCTGACGGTAGCGCGACGCCCGCGGCATGGCTTCGGGGGCGCTCGGGTAGGTGCTCGCCACGCGCGAGTGGCCGCGCGCCGGAGAGGAGCACCACTGTTACAAAGCTGTTACAAGCGCAGGCGATCCGGTACATTGCGGGAGCGCATCGCGGAGGCCTGTCCCCGTTTCCCCAGCCGCCTCGGCAGGCCGGTCACCCGTGCGGCGCACACCCATGCCCGAGCTCCCGTCACCACGAGATGACCGACCCACCCCGCTCGACGATGCGGGGCGCGGTCGCGGGCAGCGTGCTCGTGGCGACGATCCTGCTGTGCGCGGCGGTCGGCTTCGGGATCGGGGTGCTGGCCGGGGCGCCGGTCGCGCTCGGCCTGGCCGGGCTGTTCGTCGGCGTGCCGCTGGGGATCGTCGTCGTCATCCGGCGCTTCGGGGATCTCTGACGTGAGCACGGCCACGGTCATCCGCTACCTCGACCTCGTCCTGCTCGTGGTCGCCCTGCCGATCTTCGTCGTCGCGGGCCTGCCGATGCTCGGCTACGTCGCCGGCGGCGGCGCGTGGCTCGTGCAGCGTGGGATCCAGCACCTGCTCAACCGCCGCGCGGCGGCGTCGCACGACCCGCGAACGGTCGTCGGGATCACGGCAGCGTCCATGATCGGACGCGGATGGCTCGTAGCCCTTACGATCTTCGCCGCCGGCCTGAGCGACGAGGATGCGGGCCTCGCCGCCGCCGTCCTCGTCATCGTGCTCTTCACCGCCTACTTCACCGTCTCCATGATCATGCGCCCCTTCCAGCAGAACTCCGAGCAGCCCTCGTGACGAAGCGCCTGCTCGCCATCGCCACGCCGCTCGTCCTGGTGCTCGCCGCGCCCGGATCGGCCCTGGCGGCCATCAACGAGAGCTACCGGCCGCAGGACGAGTTCAAGCTCGAGCCGTGGTTCTCGATCGGCCCGATCGAATTCAACAAGGCCGTCATGTACGTGATCATCGCCACCGCCCTCACGTGCGTGACGATGGTCTACGTCGCGCGCCGCATGAACGACAAGCCCAACCGGCTGCAGACCGCGATCGAGGGCGCGTTCGTGCTCATGCGCGACAACATCACGCGCGGCAACATGGACGACAAGATGGCGTCGCGCTGGTTCCCGTTCATCGCGACGCTGTTCCTGTTCATCTGGTTCTCGAACATCATCGGCTACCTGCCGCTGCCGACGAACACCGAGCACACGGTGAACATCTTCGGCCTCGAGGTGCCGTCGCTCGCGCTCTACGCGGCGACCGCGAACCTGTCCGTGCCGCTCGTCCTCACGCTGCTCGTGTGGGTCAGCTACCACGTCGAGGGCGTGCGGGCCAAGGGCTTCGTCGGCTACCTCAAGAGCTGGATCCCCGCGGGCGTGGAGGGTCCGGCGCGCGTGCCGATCTTCCTCATCGAGGTCATCTCCCACTTCGTCCGACTCGTCAGCCTGAGCGTCCGACTCTTCGCCAACATCCTGGCCGGCCACCTGCTGATCCTGTTCATGGGCGGCGGGCTGGTCGTGCTGCTCAACGTGGCCGTCGGCCTCGCGGTCGTCCTCGGCCTCGTGACCGGCGTGCTGGCCGTCGCCTTCTTCCTGTTCGAGGTCGGCCTCGTCGCCACCCTGCAGGCCTTCATCTTCGCCACCCTCACCGCGATCTACCTCGGCGGCGCCGTCGCCGAGGAGCACTAAAGGAGCAATCAGTGGATCTCACCCTCCTCTCCGAGGTCACGACCCTGGCTCAGGGCGCCGATCCCCAGGAGTACGGGCGCAAGGCCGGCAAGGCGATCGCCCTCGGCATCGGTGCCGGCCTCGGCACGATCGGCCCGGGCATCGGCGTCGGCTACATCTTCGGAAAGGTCATCGAGTCGGTGACCCGCCAGCCGGAGATGCGCGACGAGATCACCTCGATCCAGTGGCTCGGGTTCGCCCTGACCGAGGCGATCGTCTTCTACGCCTTCATCTTCGGCCTCATCGCCTTCTTCCTGGGCTAGAGCCATGTCGATCTCGGCCATGTTCATCCTCGCGCAGGCGGACCCCGCGCATGCTGCGGAGGAGGAGAGCTCCAACTTCCTCGTCAGCCCCGACGTCGGGCTGATGATCTGGACGCTGCTCGCCTTCATCGTCGCGCTGCTCATCCTGCGCAAGTACGCCTGGCCGGCGATCACCGAGGCGCTCGACAAGCGCCAGCGTGCGATCGTCGACTCGATCGAGACCGCCGAGCGCACGCGCAGGGAGGCACAGGAGCTGCTCCAGGAGTACCGCGAGCGCCTCCGCGAGGCGCGCCGCCAGGCCGACGAGATCGTCGCTCGCGCCCGCAAGGCCGGCGAGGTCCACGAGCGCGAGACGCTCGAAAAGGCCAAGGAGCAGCGCGAGGAGCTGCTCGAGCAGACGCGCCGCGACATCGAGGCCGAGACGCGCCGCGCGATCCAGGAGATCCGCGGCGAGGTCGCCGACCTGACGGTGCTGGCGACCGAGAAGGTCACGCGCAAGGCGCTGGACGAGGACGACCAGAAGCGCCTCGTCGAGGAGGCGCTGGAGGAGCTCGACTTCACGGCGCTGGGAGAGCGGCGCAACTGATGGAGGAGATCGCCCAGGTCTACGCGCGCTCGCTGTTCGAGGTCGCCCAGGATCAGGACAAGCTCGACGACGTCCGCGAGCAGATCGGCCAGTTCGCCGACGCGCTCGAGGAGACCCGCGAGCTCGCCGTGTTCTTCTTCTCGCCCTACTTCTCCACCGAGGAGAAGAAGGAGGGGCTGGACACGGCGCTGGTCGACGCCGATCCGGTCGTGCGCAACTTCCTGGCCGTGCTCATCGAGAACCACCGCATGCCGGCGCTGTTCCGCGTACGGCGCGAGCTCGACCGCATGTGGCAGGAGGAGAACAAGCTCCTCCCCGTGCAGATCACGAGCGCGATCGAGCTCGACAAGGCCGTCGCGTCGCGCATCGGCGATGAGATCGGTCGCCAGACCGGCCGCAAGGTCGAGCTCACGAGCACCGTCGACCCCGACGTGCTCGGCGGGATCGTCCTGCGCGTCGGCAACTCGATCCTCGACGCCTCCGTCCGCACCCGACTCGAACGACTTCGCAAGCAGGTCGCCCGCGCGTAGCGCGGCGGCCGTCAAGGAGACACCTCACGTCATGCAGATCAAGCCCGACGAGATCACGAGCATCCTCAAGAGCCGCATCGAGGGGCTCGACGCCGGCAGCGCCGAGCTCACCGAGGTGGGCACCGTCCTGTCCGTCGCCGACGGCATCGCGCGCATCCACGGCCTGGAGAACTGCATGGCCTTCGAGATGCTCGAGCTGCCCCACGACGTGACCGGGCTCGCGCTCAACCTCGAGTCCGACAACGTCGGCGCCGTGCTCTTCGGCGACTGGCAGAAGATCGTCGAGGGCGACACGGTCAAGCGCACGAACCACCTGCTGGACATCCCCGTGGGCGAGGAGCTGCTGGGCCGCATCGTCGACCCGCTCGGGCGCCCGCTCGACGGCAAGGGCGAGGTCAACACGACCGAGACGCGCCCGGCCGAGTTCAAGGCCCCCGGCGTCGTCCAGCGCCAGCCGGTGACCGAGCCGATGCAGACCGGCCTGAAGGCGATCGACTCGATGATCCCGATCGGCCGCGGCCAGCGCGAGCTGATCATCGGCGATCGCCAGACCGGCAAGACGGCGATCGCGGTCGACACGATCATCAACAACAAGGACTCCGACATCGTCACGATCTACGTGGCGATCGGCCAGCGCATGGCCACGGTCGTGCAGCTCGCCGAGACGCTCTCCGAGGCCGGCGCCCTGGAGTCCTCGATCATCGTCGCCGCGCCCGCCGACGAGGCCGCGCCGATCAAGTTCATGGCGCCCTACGCGGGCTGCGCGATGGGCGAGTTCTTCCTCTACCGGGGCGGTCACGCGCTCTGCGTCTACGACGACCTGACCAAGCACGCCTACGCCTACCGGCAGATGTCGCTGCTGCTGCGCCGCCCGCCGGGTCGCGAGGCCTACCCGGGCGACGTCTTCTACCTGCACTCCCGGCTGCTCGAGCGCGCGGTCAAGCTCAACGACGATCTCGGCGGCGGCTCGCTGACCGCGCTGCCGATCATCGAGACGCAGGCCGGCGACGTGTCGGCCTACATCCCGACGAACGTCATCTCGATCACCGACGGCCAGATCTTCCTCGAGGCCAAGCTCTTCTACTCGGGCGTGCGCCCGGCCATCAACGTGGGCATCTCGGTGTCGCGCGTCGGCGGCAACGCGCAGGTCGCGCCGATGCGCAAGGTCGCCGGCCGCCTGAAGCTCGAGCTGTCGCAGTACCGCGACCTGGAGGCCTTCGCGCAGTTCGGCTCCGACCTCGACCCGGACACCCAGCGCACGCTGGCCCGCGGCGAGCGCCTCGTGGCGACGCTGAACCAGAACGAGCGCTCGCCGCTGCCGATCGAGGACCAGGTCGTGCACGTCTTCGCCGCCACGAACGGCTTCGTCGACCGCATCAGGACCGAGCGCGTACCCGAGTTCCTCGCCGCGGTGACCCAGCGCATGCACTCCGAGGGCGAGGACGTGCTCACGAAGATCCGCGAGGGCGACTGGTCCGACGAGACCCAGGAGTCGCTGCGCAAGGCGGTCGCCGAGTTCGCCGACGACTTCGGCTACGACCTCGACGAGGAGGGCCACCCGATCGAGGACCGCGAGGTCGGCGAGACCACGCGCGAGCAGGAGGGGATCCGCGGCTCCGGCGACGGCGACTCGGACGACGAGTCCTCCGGCGGCGAGGACGAGGAGACCGAGGACTCCGAGGAGGAGGCCGGCGCCGTCCGCGCCTGACCCATGGCCGCATCACAGCGCGACGTCAAGCAGCGGATCGATTCGGTCAAGAACATCCGCAAGATCACGCGGGCGATGGAGATGGTCGCCGCCGCGCGGCTGCGTCGCGCCGAGCAGCGCATCGCCCATCTGCGCCCGTACGCCGGCGCCATCCGCCGGATGACGCGCCAGGCCGCCGAGGCGGCCGGCGGCGAGATCGGGAACCTGCCGATCCTGAACCAGCACGAGTCCGAGCAGAAGGTCGGGATCCTGCTCGTCACCGGCGACCGCGGCCTGGCCGGCGCGTTCAACTCGCAGATCCTGCGCGCCGGCCTGCGCTCGGCCGGCGAGCACGAGGGCGAGGGCCGGGAGTGCGTCTTCTACGCCTCCGGGCGCCGCGGCGTGTCGTCGCTGACCTTCCGCGGGCGCGAGGTCGCCGGCGCCTACACCGGCTTCACCGACCGCCCCGGCTACGCCGACGCGCGCGGGATCGCCGAGGACCTCATCACGGCCTACGTCGACGGCAAGGTCGACCGCGTCGAGATCTTCTACAACGGCTACGTCTCGCCGCTCGTGCAGGAGGTGCGCCGCGAGACCCTGCTGCCGCTGCAGGAGGCGACGATCCTCGAGGACGCCGAGGAGGAGGAGTCCGACGACGGCGACCGCCGCGACGACGACGGCGGGCACGCACTCGTCGAGTACGAGCCCGACCCGGACGTGATCCTGCAGCGCCTCGTCCCCGACTACGTCGAGATCTCGATCTACCGCGCGCTGCTCGAGTCGACCGCATCCGAGCACGGCGCGCGCATGACCGCCATGCGCAACGCCTCCGAGAACGCCGGGGAGGTCATCGACGACCTCACGCTCGAGATGAACCGCGCCCGGCAGGCCGAGATCACCCAGGAGATCATGGAAGTCGTCGCGGGCGCAGAAGCGCTGATCTAGAGAGGAACACTGAACACATGGAAGCCGCCACCACCCCGCGCGGGGAGCAGACCCAGGAGGGCCGCCGCAACGTCGGCCGGATCGAGGAGATCCAGGGCGTCGTCATCGAGGCCGTCTTCCCCGACGAGCTCCCCGAGATCTACAGCGCGCTCACCATCGAGCGCGACGACAACCCCGAAGAGGCCGAGGGCATCAGCTCCGGCACCGGCAACCAGCTCGTGCTCGAGGTCCAGCAGCACCTCGGCGACGATCGCATCCGCGCCGTGGCCATGGACACCACCGACGGCCTGGCCCGCGGCATCGAGGTCGTCGACACGGGCGCCCCGATCACCGTGCCGGTCGGCGAGGTCACGCTCGGGCGCATCTTCAACCTGCTCGGTCAGACGATCGACCAGGGCGACGAGATCGACCCCGACGTCGAGCGCTGGCCGATCCACCGCGAGGCGCCGAACGTCGAGAACCTGACGCCGACGACCGAGATGTTCGAGACGGGCATCAAGGTCGTCGACCTGCTCGCGCCCTACGCCAAGGGCGGCAAGGTCGGCCTGTTCGGCGGCGCCGGCGTGGGCAAGACCGTGCTCATCCAGGAGCTGATCAACAACCTCGCCCAGGAGCACGAGGGCCTGTCGGCGTTCTGCGGCGTGGGCGAGCGCTCGCGCGAGGGCAACGACCTCTGGCTCGAGATGAAGGAGTCGGGCGTCATCGACAAGACGATGCTCGTCTTCGGTCAGATGAACGAGCCGCCCGGCGCGCGCATGCGCGTCGCCCTGTCCGGCCTGACCATGGCGGAGTACTTCCGCGAGCAGGGCCAGGACGTGCTGCTGTTCATCGACAACATCTTCCGCTTCGTGCAGGCCGGCTCCGAGGTCTCGGCGCTGCTCGGCCGCATGCCCTCGCAGGTCGGCTATCAGCCGACGCTCGAGACGGAGATGGGCCAGCTGCAGGAGCGCATCACCTCGACGCGCCAGGGCTCGGTCACCTCGGTGCAGGCCATCTACGTGCCCGCCGACGACCTCACCGACCCGGCGCCCGCGTCGGTGTTCGCCCACCTCAACGCGACGACGACGCTGTCGCGATCGATCTCCGAGAAGGGCATCTACCCGGCCGTCGACCCGCTGGACTCGACGTCGACGATCCTCAAGCCCGACGTCGTCGGCGAGGAGCACTACAACGTCGCGACGCAGGTCAAGGAGATCCTGCAGCGCTACCGCGAGCTGCAGGACATCATCGCCATCCTCGGCATCGACGAGCTCTCCGACGAGGACAAGGTGACGGTGCAGCGCGCGCGCAAGATCGAGCGCTTCCTGTCCCAGCCGTTCCACGTCGCCGAGGCGTTCACCGGCACGCCGGGCGTCTACGTGCCGATCGACGAGACTGTCCGCTCGTTCAAGGAGGTCCTCGAGGGCCAGCACGACGAGCTGCCGGAGTCGGCGTTCTTCATGAAGGGCGGCATCGACCAGGTCGTCGAGGCGGCCCAGAAGAGCTGACGCCCGCGGGCGCCCGACCATGGCCAGGACGAAGTTCAAGGTCGAGGTCCTCACCCCCGAGGGAGAGGTCTTCAACGACGAGGTCGAGATGGTCTCGACGCGCACGACGGTGGGCTCGATCGGCGTGCTGGCGAACCACCAGCCGCTGCTCGGCATGCTCGAGCCCACCGAGCTGCGCCTCTACAAGTCCGACTCGGACATCGAGCGCTTCGCCCAGGGCGAGGGCTACCTCCAGGTCTCCGGCGAGGAGGTCCTCGTGCTCGTCGAGGAGGCGATTCCCCCGGGCGACCTCGACACGGGGGACCTGCGCGAGCGGGCCAAGCGCGCCGAGGAGTCGGCGCGCGAGGCCGAGGACGGCTCCGAGGAGCAGGCGCGCTGCGTGCGCGACAAGAAGCGCGCCGAGGCGTTCCTGCACATCGCCGAGAGCGGCTCCGGGCGCTAGTCCATGTGGGGTTGACCGCCCCTCCTCCCGGCGGCTGGCTCCCTGGCTCGCCGGGCCCGGCTCGGGCACGCTCGCAGCATGCGCCTGGACCCCGACACTCTCGAGACGAGCTTCGACCTCGTCGCTCCACACGGCGACACGCTCATGGAGAGCTTCTACGCACGCCTGTTCGAGGCCGCGCCCGACGTGAAGCCCATGTTCGCGCGGAGCGACATGGAGGCGCAGAAGAGCATGCTGCTGGGCGCCCTCGTGCTGCTGCGCCGCCACCTGCGCGACCTCGACACGATCGCCCCCACGCTGCGGGACCTCGGCGCCCGACACGTCGCCTACGGCGTGCGAGCGCATCACTACCCGATCGCCGGCGCGGCGCTGCTGGCCGCGATGGCCGACGTCGGCGGCGAGCACTGGACGATCGAGTACGAGCGCGCGTGGACGTCGGCCTTCGGCGTCGTGGCCGGCGCGATGCTCGACGGCGCCGCCGAGCACGAGCTCGCCGCGTAGGGGCGGCGACAGACCCGGCGGGCGAGAATTCTCGCCGCGCCGATGAGTTCGGCGCGCGGGCCCGGTCAAAGGGTGAGGAGCACCGATGCCCGCCCCTGCCAAGCCCGTCGTCCATCTCGAGCTGCACACCGGCGACCTCGCGCGCGCGAGCGCCTTCTACGCCCGGCTGTGCGGCTGGGAGCCCGAGACCGTCCAGGCCGCCGGCCGTTCGTACACGGCCCTGGAGCTCGGCGGCTTCGGTGGCGGGATCGTCGAGTGCGAGACGCCGCGCTCGCTGTGGCTGCCCTACGTCGAGGTCGACCGCGTCCACCAGGCCACGGAAGAGGCGCGACGGCTCGGCGCGACCGTGCTGCTCGCGCCGCGCGAGGGCCCGGCGGGCTTCCGCAGCGTCGTCGCCACCCCCGCGGGCGGCGAGATCGCCTTCTGGCAACAGAAGCGCTGAGTCGCCCTTGACTTCAAGTGCACTTGAAGGTCCATCATGGATGACCCATCCGGACGACGAGGAGCACGCCATGACCGCGCCACGCACCGCCAGCGAACGGATCACCGACGAGGTCACGTCCTGGCCGGGCGTGCGCGCGGGCATGGGCTCCCGCGGCGAGTGGGGATTCACCCTCGGGCGGCGCCAGATCGGGCACCTCCACGGCGACCGCGTCGCGCACTTCTCGTTCCCCAGGGAGGTCTGGGCCGAGCTCTTCGAGCAGGGCCGGATCACCTACCACTCGGCCTTCCCGGGCAAGAAGGGGATGGCCGCCCGCACCATCGCCGGCGACGACGACGTGCGCGACGTCGTCGCGCTCATGCGCCTGAACTACGACCGCGCCGTCGCGCGTCACGGTCTGCCCGAAGCAGCGTGACCGGCCACTCGCGCCCCGCGCGCAAGGGCTTCCCGGCGGTCTACGGCGCCACGAGCTCGGTACGGAGCTCGTGGCTCTCGTCGGGCAGCCGCGCCTCATAGAAGATCCGGAAGCCGCCGGCGGGCAGTGGCAGGACGTCGAGGTAGCGGACGTCGGCCACCGGCTCGCCGCTGTCGGGCACGATCCGGCCCGGGCCGCCGTCCAGCCGCGCCAGCCCGGTGCGCTCGAACCAGTTCTCCTCGGCCGTCGCGCGCCCGTCGTAGGCGGCGCGCCCGTCCGGGAGCACCGAGGTGACGCGCGCGCCCCGCGCGTCCCAGCGGCCCTCGCGGCCGCCCAGCGCGGTGCCCTGCCAGTCCCAGGCCAGGCCGTCGGCGCTCGTCGCGAACGCGGTCCGCATGCGGTCCTCGGCGCCGGGGACCTCGAGCGGGTGGCAGCAGATCCACGCCTCCCAGCGCCCGTCCGCGCCGACGCGCACGATCGGGTCCTTGACGCCGGTGCGCTCGTCGCCCGGGAAGGCGGGGCGCGGCTCGGCGCCGGCGAGGCCCTCGGGGTCGGCGGCCTCGAGCACGTCGATCCACCAGCGCTTGCTGTCGCGCTCGGCGCAGCAGGTGTACATGCGCCAGCGGCCCTCGGGCGTGCGGACGAGCGCCGGGCGCTCCATGCCCATCGCGCCGAAGTCTTCCTCGTCGAGCATCGCGACCGTCGTCAGGCGCTCCCCGTCGGGCGAGCGCGCGATGACCGTCTGGTCGTTGCCGTCGTGCCCGTTGCGCACGCGGTAGGCGACGACGAGCGAGCCGTCCGCGTCGAGCGCGGCGCAGGAGGCGCCGGCCCACCAGCCCGGGCCCGCGCCGGGCGCCGGGGCGGCGACGACGGCGGGGCCCGAGCCGGAGCCGGGGAGGGGGAAGCCGGTGGAGCCGCTCACGCCGGCGTCACGGTCACGCGAGGCGCAGCCGCGGCACGCGCAGGCCGAGCCGCGGGCGGCGGCGCTGCCGGGCGGTGGCGACGGCGACGTGGGCGCGCAGGATGGCGACGGCGTCCTCCGTCGGGGTGAACGGATCCGCGACGAGGCGATCGTCGTCGAGCGAGATCGCGGCGACCGGCTCACCGTCCACGATGGCCATGACGGCCGGGCGCTGCAGCGGACGGGCGGAGTCCAGGTGGGAGAGGTTCCTGAGCACGGCCTCGTCGTCGGCGCCCGCGACCCTGATGGCGATGATGCTGGAATCGGTCATGAGACCATCATGGCCCTGAGGGGTGGGTCCCCACATCGGGCGGATGGTGCCGCTCATGGCGGCCGACCCCTTACCCGGCGGGCGCGGTGCGTCAAGGGCTTACGCGGGGCCTGCGATCAGCCGCTTCCGCCGCGCCGGACGCGCTCGGCGATCGCTTCGAGGCGCCGCCTGGCGTCGTCGCGGCTCGTGCGCGCGAAGGGCGCGCCGCCGGCGCTCGCCGCCCACGGGACGAGCACGTCGAAGTCCAGGCCCGCGAGCAACTCGAGCGCCCGCAGGTAGGCCGCGCGATCGCTCGAGTCGAGCACCGCGCCGACCCACTCGCCGTCGCGCAGCATGACCGTGTCGCCGGTGAACAGCATCCGCCGGTTCCCGTCGTTCCACAGGTAGGCGGTCGCGCCGGGCGTGTGCCCGGCGATGGGGATGATCTCGAGGTCGTCGTCGAGGACGTGGCGGCGCGAGAAGGTGCCGCGCACGTGCAGGTGCTCGGCCGCCAGGGCGCGGTCGGCCTCGTGCACGAACAGCGGCGCGCGCGTGGTGCCGGCGGCGAACATCGCCTCGTGGCCGTGGTTGAGGTAACGGCGCTCGACGCCGCCGCGCGCTCGGATGCCGGGCGCGTCCTCGTCGATGCCGTCGACGCTGTAAAGGAGGACGTTGCCGCGCTCGCGCGGCAGCAGGTAGGCGCGGATCGCGATGTCGGGGGCGAACGGGAGCGGTTGCGGCGCCGTCGCGAACAGCCCGTCGCCGACCGCTTCGACGTCGCGGACGACCGGCTGCGGGTGTGGGCTCATGGTCTGCATCGATCAACCGTACGCCTTCAAGCGCACTTGAAGTCAAGGGCCCGGAGTAGTCTGCCGGTATGCACGAAGCGGACGCCCGGGCGTGGTTCGCGGAGTATGTGGACGCCTTCGCGGCGGCCGGACGCGGCGAGTCCGACGACCTGCGCGAGCTGCTGCGCTTCTATGGCGTGCCGCTCGTCATGACCACGGACGGCACGGCGATGGGCCTGAGCACCGAGGAGGAGGTCATCGACACCCTCCGCGCCCAGGTCGAGGGGCTGCGGGCGGCCGGCTACCACCGCAGCGAGATGCTCTCCGCCGACACGGCCGCGCTGAACGGGACGACCGTCCTGCACAGCGCCGAGTTCTCGCGACGGCGCAGCGACGAGTTCGAGATCGGCCGGCTGCGCGCGACGTACCTCATCGCCGACGGCGCGGAGGGGCGCAGGATCCGCGCGCTCGTCGTCCACACACGCTGACGGCGCCCCGGAACGAGCGACGGCGGCGCGGCCCGAGGGCCACGCCGCCGTCGTGATCGAGGTGGAGGTGCGCGCTAGCGGCCGCGCACCACGAACGTCCGGCTCTTGGCCTTGCCGAGGCGCGTGCGGCTCTTGCCGGCGCGGACCTCGACGACGTAGCGGCCCGCCTTCAGGCTGCGGAGCTTGCCGCCCTTGAGCTGGAAGCGGTACGTCTTGGCCTGCTTGGTGCTCTTGAACACGGTGGCGATGAGCTTGCGCTTCGCCTTCGCCGAGCCCTTGCCCGCGGCCTGGACGGACTGGCCGCCCGTGACCTGGAACACCTGGATGCGGACCGTGGTCTGGCCGGCCGCGGTGCGGACGGTGACCGGCACGCCCTGGGCGCGGAGCGTCGCGGTCTGGATGACCGGGGCGATCCGCAGGGAGGCGACCGTCGGCGACGTGATGCTCACGCCTCCGACCTGACCGATGGGCGCGGCGGGCGCGGCCGGAGCGCTGCCGGCGCCCGACGCCCCGCTCACGTTCCACGTCTTCGTGACGAACCCACTCTGGTTGCCCAGGTCATCCGTCGCACGGACGCGGAACGTGTGGACGCCCGGGCTCAGCCCGCTCAGCGTCATCTCCGCCAGGCACTGCGGCAGCGCCTGGCCGTCGAGCGTGCACGCGTACGTCACGGTCTCGCCGGGGCTGCCCCCGGTCGGGGTGATCGTGACGCCGATCGTGCTGGCGAACGGCCCGCCGTTGTCCGGCCGGACCTGCATCCCCGGGGCCGTGCGGTCGATGACCACCTGGTGCTCGGCGATCGGGCCCATGTTGCCGCGGGCGTCACGTGCCCGGACGCGCAGCGTGTGCGTGCCCTCGGGCAGGTTCGCGTACTCCGCGCGGCCGACCGAGTTCGACGTCGGGTTGCCGTCCGGGCAGGCCACGAGCGACTCGCCGTCCAGGTCGCACCCGTAGGTGACGCCCGGCTCGCTGGCGACGAACTCGAACACCGTCGTGGCGGCGCGCGAGCGTGCCGCCGGGGCGGTGAACGTCACCGTCGGCGCGACCGTGTCGGCCTGGAAATTCCGCGTCCGCGTCGCGCCGACGTTCCCGGCCAGGTCGACGGCGCGCACCACGAGGGTGTTGGCGCCGCTGCGCAGCTGGGAGACCCCGTTGACCAGCGGATACGTCCGGCCCGGCTCGCAGGCCTGCTCGGCAGCGCCGTTCAGGCTGCAGCGCCACGTGAACCCGTCGCCCTCCTCACCGCTGGCGGTGAAGGTGAACCAGGGAGCGGCGCTCGTCTGGCCCGACACCTCGGTCACGTCGACCGTCGGTGCGGACGGAGCCTGCGTGTCGACCGTGAAGCGCAGCGTGTCGGGCACGATGCGGGTCGGGTCGTCGTCGGTGCCCGGCACGGCGGGCGCCGCGCGGACGGTGAGCAGGTACTCGCCGTTGCCGAGCGACGGCGTGGTGAACGTCGGCCCGCAGGCCGCGAACGCCGGGGCCTCGTTGCTGTCGGCCTCGCGCACCCAGCACTCCAGGGCGCCGTCGCCGGCGACCTCGAACGACGGGGTGTTGTCGGCCGTGAACGTCGGGTCGGTCGCGGTGCGGCCGGCGACGTTCGACGGGCCGTTCGCCACGCGGGCGGACGGGCCACCGATCTGGACCAGGCGGCCCATGCCGAGCGGCTCGCCCTCGGTGATCAGCGCGACGTCGTCGGCGACGATGACGCGGCCGTCGGCACGGAGGCTGATGCCGCCGACCATGCTGAACTCCCCAAGCGGCTGGCCGACCAGCGTGTGCGTCGCGCCGTTCTGGGTGATGTTCGACACCGCGAAGCGGCGGACGCGGTCGATGCCGACGTCGGCCGGAGCCGGGCCGATGCCCTCCGCGGAGCCCACGTACAGCAGGTCGCGGACCTTGTCGTAGGCCAGGCCGGCGTTCGTGACGACGCCGTTCAGCGCCACCGGGGTGGCGACGAACTGCTGGATCACGGCGCCCTCGCTCACGGCGGGCAGCGGGGCGGCGCTCGGGATCAGGCGGGTCACGCCGGCGGCCTCGCCGACGTAGATCACGTCGCGCATCTGGCCGTCGATGGTGACCGGGCTGCCGACGGCGATCGACTCGCCGGCGCGCCGCGAGCGGCCGCCGTCGTTCGCGTAGCCGACGACGTCAGCCTGCGGGTTGGCCGAGGCCGGGTTCGTGATGCGGACGATCCAGGGCTGCTCCTTGGTGACGTAGTACACCGCGGGCTGCTGCGGACCGTTCGGGCCGTCGGGGTCGTTGCCGACCGCGGCAGCCGTCGGGCGGGGACCGTCGGCCGGGTCGGCCGGGTCGGTCACGCCGATGAACTCGTCGAGCGGGTCGAACCGCTTCGTGGCCGGGTTCCACTGGGCGCGGAACAGCGACGCCATCTTCGTCGCGCCGTCGGGCACGAGCGCGACCTCGTCGCCGCTCCCCGGCTTGCGCGGGGTCGGGTCGACGAAGGCGGGCTGGCCGGCGGCGTCGGCGCCGGGACGTGCCTCGGGCAGCAGGCCGCCGATGCACGTGCGCGGGCCGTCCTGGCCGACGCGCTCGGGATGGTCGATGTGACCCGAGGACTTCAGCGTCGGGTCGGCGATGCGGCAGAAGCCGCCGTTGTGGTCGGAGACCCACAGCTTGCCGACCGGGTCCTCGATGACGCCGGTGGAGATGTGCAGGCCGCGGGCGTAGTTGGCCCACGAGTTCGGGTGGGTCAGCGGCGCGTCGTTCGCGGGCGGGTCGGTGCCCTCGGAGGGGTCCTCGCCGACGTTGAACGTGCGCAGCTCGCTCCAGCTCGACTCCTCGCCGATGTTGCCGGCGCCGTCGATCGGCCGGATGGTGAGCGTGTGCTGCTGCTCATCGGCGAGCGCGTCGGCCATGCGGCCCTCCTCGCAGTCGCCGAAGCCCGACTGCGTCGTCGAAGCGGCACTCGTAGCCGTACTCGGTCTCACCCGACGCGGGGTCGAACTCGAGGTACGGGGTCGGCGACACGTAGCCGCCCTCGGCCGGGCTGACGATCGTCGGCTTGGCCGTCGGCGCCACCGTGTCGACCGTGAAGGCGCGCACGTCGGCGCGACCGCGCTGACCGCCCGGGGCGATCGAGCGCACGGCGAGGCGGTACTTGCCGTCGCTCAGCGTGCTCGTGGTGAACGGGCTGCTGCACGCCTGGTAGCCGCCGATCGAGCCGGTCGGCCCGACCACGGCGCACTCCTGGGCGAAGTCGCCGGTGAACTCGAACGTGGGCGTCGAGTCCGCGGTGTGCGACGGGTCGATGGTGTTCTTGCCCTCGAGGTTCGAGGGGCCCGAGCTGATCGACGCGTACGGCGAGCCGATCGAGAACAGGCGACCCATGCCGATGGGCTCACCCTCGGTGACGAGCGCCGGGTCGTCGAGGACGAGCACCGAGCTCCCGTCGGGCCGGACGGCGAGGCCGCCGACCATGGTCAGCCGGTTGGCGTCGACGGTGAAGCCGGCGCCGGGCGCGTCGTAGCGCACGACGCGGTCCACGGGGTCGTCGGCCGTGAGCGTGTCCGACGTGCCCAGGTACAGCGATCCGGTGCCCTCGAGGCCGTTGCCCTCCTTGTAGGCGAGCGCGCTGACGCTGGAGCCCGCGGGCTGGACGTACGCGCTCGGGCGCCGCGTTGCGCGGGACGACGGGGTTCGGCGACGGCGCGCCGGTGGTCTGGGTCAGGCCGGTGGCCTCGGCGACGATGATCGTCGGCGGGCCGAGCGGACCGAGCGGGCCGGGCACGGCGGCGAGCGCCGAGGCGCCGCGGCCGTCGGACGTCGAGGCCACGAGCGCGATGCTCGGGGAGTCGCCGGCCGGATCCTCGATGCGCTGGACGGTGCCCGAGCGCTGGAAGACGACGTAGACGTTGCCGTCCGAGCCGAGGCTCAGCGCCACCGGGCGCGGGCGGTCCTCGGTCGTGTCGGCCGTCATGTGGATCTCCTCGGCGCCCTCGAACTTGCGGGTGTCGGGATTCCAGTGGTGCCGCCAGACGCTGTCGCTGGGCGACGCGCCGTCGGGCACGAGCGCGACCTCGTCGCCGCTGTCCTCGAACTGCGGCGTCGGGTCGATGAAGACGGGTGCGCCGGCGGCGTCCGCGCCGGTGGCCGCGTGCGGCAGAAGGCCGCCGAGGCACGTGCGCGGGCCGGGGTCGCCGGCCTGCTGCGGATGATCGATGGTGCCGGGCTCGGTCGTCGCTGGGCTCGGTCATGCGGCAGAAGCCGCCGTTGTGATCCGAGATCCAGGTGCGACCGACCGGGTCCACGAGCGCGCCCGTGGAGATGTGCAGGCCGTCGCCGATGAGCGACGGGCCGGCCGCTCGCGCGGTCGGCGCGAGTGACAGCGCGAGCGTGAACGCGAGGCCGGCGAGCGCCATTCCCTTGGCGACCGGCCGCAGCGCCACGGCGCTGGGCAAGACGTGGTGCATGTATATCCCCCTGAGAGAACCCCTGCCGGGGCGAGCCTTTCTCAACCTCGGCCATGGTCCGTTCCCGGACAGTCTTAAGACAGCGGGGGACTCGCCGGGCAGGACAGGGGATCGCGCACAGTCAGTGCGCGATCGTGCAGGAAATCACGGTGCAGACTCACGTGATTGATCGACCTATCAATGCCGTTTCCCACCGCTCCGCGCGCGAGGAGAAGCGCGCCTATCCTGCAGGGATGGACGAACAGGTCCTCGCCGAGCGCCTCATCACCTACGACACCTCCAAGCCCGAGGCGCTGCGCTCGGCGGCGGCCTTCATCAAGGGCTGGCTCGAGGCGCGCGACATCGCCGTCGTCGACCGCGAGTTCGACGGCTTGCCGGTCGTCCTCGCCGACGTCGGCCCGGAGACGGGGCCGACGGTCGTCTTCCATGGCCACCTCGACGTCGTGCCGGCGCGCGAAGGCCAGTTCACCCCGCGGGTCGAGGGCGACCGCCTCATCGGGCGCGGCGCCTACGACATGAAGGGCGCGCTCGCGGCGATGATGTGCGCGGTCCGCGAGGCCGCCGAGCAGGACCGCGTGCGCGTGCGCTTCGTGTGCGTGCCCGACGAGGAGTCCGAGGACGTCGACCACCGCTCGACCGACGCGCTCGTCAAGGAGGGGCTGCGCGGCGACTTCGCGCTCACCGGCGAGCCGACCGACCTGCACATCGGCGTCCAGGCCAAGGGCGTGCTCGCCGCGCGCGTGGCCGTGTCCGGGACGGCCGCGCACGGGTCGACGCCGTGGCTCGGCGACAACGCGATCCTCAAGGCGCACGACACGTTCCGGCGCATCGAGACGCTGCCCTTCAGCCGCGAGTCGTCGGACCTCTTCGACCGCGCGTCGATCAACCTCGCGCGGATCGAGGGCGGCGACGCCTTCAACAAGGTGCCCGACACCTGCACGATGGACGTCGACATCCGCTTCCTGCCCAACCAGGACCCGGGCGCGATCCTCGCCCAGATCCGCTCGATCCCGGACCTCGAGATCGTCAAGACGTTCACCCGCGCGCCGGCCATCGTCTCGCGCCGCAACCCCTACGTCCAGGCCCTGCGCGACGCCGTCGGGCGCTCGATCGAGGGCGAGGCGCTGAGCGTCGGCCGCGACGGCGCGTCGGACGCGATCTCGTTCCTCGAGGCCGGGGTGCCCGGCCGTCGAGTTCGGCCCCGTCGGCGGCGGCCACCACGGGCCGCACGAGTGGGTGTCGATATCCTCGCTTCGCCGCTATCGCCGAGCGCTCGGCGATTTCGTGCGCCATCTGCCCGCCTGGCTGGAGCGCCAGGAGCAGCCGCTTCGCGCGGTCGAGGGCGGGTTGGCGTAGGCCCTCGCGGCCCGACGTAGAAGAGGGCGGCGACGACCGCCGTGACCGTGTTCGACGACACCCCGCCGCCGCGCCCCGGCGTGGCCATGCTCAAGCGCTTCGCCATCGGCGCGGTCGTGATCTTCTTCCTGTCCGCGACCACGGTCGCCTCCGCGGTGCTGCTCGAGGTCGAGCAGGTCACGCGGATCATCCGCCAGGAGAGCGCCCCGCTGGCGCCCGGCGTCAGCGAGCTGCTCGAGGACGTCGCGCCCGGGCGGCCGCAGACGATCCTCGTCATCGGCGACGACCGCCGCAAGGTCGACCTCGAGCAGGGCAATCCGACGCGCTCGGACACGATGATCCTGGTCCGCCTGGACCCGTCGAAGGGCGCGACGGCGATGATGTCGCTGCCGCGCGACCTGACCGTCGCGATCCCCGGCCACGGGCGCGACAAGCTCAACGCCGCCTTCGCGGCAGGCGAGGACGAGCTCACGCTGCGGACGATCCGCAACCTGCTCGACGTCCCGATCCACCACTACGTGCGCGTGACCTTCGGCGGCTTCCGCGAGGCCGTCGACCGCCTCGGCTGCGTCTACGTCGACGTCGACCGTCGCTACTTCAACGACAACAACCCGCCCAACGGCGGCGGGCCGGCGTACGCGGTGATCGACGTGCCGTCCGGCTACCAGAAGCTGTGCGGCCAGCGCGCGCTGGACTACGTCCGCTACCGCCACCTCGACAACGACCTCGTGCGCGCCGCGCGCCAGCAGTCGTTCCTGGGCGAGGCCAAGGGCCAGGTCGGCGTCAGCGGCGTGTTCGCCGACCGCGACCAGCTGCTGCGCATCTTCGCCCGCTCGGTGCGCACCGACATCCGCAGCTCGAGCGCGATCCTCAGCCTGCTCAAGCTCGTCGCCGAGTCCTCGAGCAAGCCGATCCAGGAGATCCAGTTCCCGGCCCAGGACGCCGGCGACGGCAGCGGCAACGTCGAGATCTCCGACGCCGCGCTGCGGCGCACGGTGCGGCGCTTCGTCGAGGTCCGCCCGAGCACCGGCGCGCGCGGGACCACGGAGCGCACGAGCTCGCGCAGCAGCAAGAGCTCGAGCAGCTCGGGCCGCCGGCGCAGCTCCAAGCGCCGCGCGTCGTCGCGCGCCGTCGCCCCGGGGCTGGTCGCCAACCGCACCGCGGGCGAGGACGAGGCCGCGCGCGTGCAGGTGAAGCTCTCCAGGCTGCCCGTCTACTTCCCGCGGCTGATGGCCGCCGGCGGGCGCTACCGCACCGACGACACGCGCGCCTACGACATCACCGACCAGTCCGGGCGCCGCCACCGCGCCTACCGGATCGTCGCCTACGAGGGCTCGATCGGCCAGTACTACGGGATCCAGGGGACGAGCTGGAAGTCGCCGCCGATCCTCGACGACCCGTCCGAGCGCCGCCGTTCGCGCGGGCGGACGTACGAGCTCTTCTACGACGGCTCGCGCCTGCGGCTCGTCGCCTGGCGCACGCCGCGCGGCGTCTACTGGGTCTCCAACACGCTGCTGCGCACGCTGACCAACCGCCAGATGCTCGCGCTGGCCCGGTCGGCCACCCGCATCGGCGCCTAGACAAGCCGGGGCGCTCGCGCCGGGGCCTGCCGTACCCTGCCCTGGTTCCCGATGGCCGCCGACGACGACAAGAAACCGCCGCGGCCCGGGCGCGGCCTGCTCAAGCGGTCCGCCATCGGGGCGGTGCTGATCACGCTGTTCTCGGCCGGCACCGTGGCCTCCGCCGGGCTGCTCGAGGTCGACGAGCTGATCACCATCGTCAAGAGCGAGAGCGCGGCCATCCCGGGCATCGAGGGCGCGCTCGACGACGTCGACCCGGGCAAGCCGCAGACGATCCTCGTGCTCGGCTCGGACCGCCGCTTCCAGGACGTCCGCGACAAGAACCCGGTCCGCTCGGACACGCTGCTCCTCGTCCGCCTGGACCCGAGCAAGCGCGCGACCGCGGTCATGTCGATCCCGCGCGACCTGAAGGTCGACATCCGCCAGCGCAACGGCGCCGTGGTGACCGACAAGATCAACGCGGCCTACGCCCTCGGCGGCCCGCGACTCAGCGTGCAGACGATCCGCAACCTGCTGCACATCCCGATCAACCACGTCGTCAACGTCAACTTCGGCGGCTTCCGGCGCGCCGTCAACCGGCTGGGCTGCGTCTACGTCGACGTCGACCGCGACTACTTCAACGACAACAACCCGCCCAACGGCAGCCAGTTCGACTACGCGACGATCGACGTGAACCCCGGCTACCAGAAGCTCTGCGGCCAGGACTCGCTCGACTTCGTCCGCTACCGCCACTTCGACGACGACTTCGTCCGCGCCGCGCGCCAGCAGTCGTTCCTCGCGCAGGCCAAGGAGCAGATCGGCCTCGGCCGGATCTTCGGCGACCGCAAGGAGCTGCTGCGGATCTTCGGGCGCTACACGCAGACCGACATCGCGCGCAGCAACACGGCGGCGATCCTGCGCCTGCTCAAGCTCGCCTTCGAGTCCTCCAAGAACCCGATCCGCGAGGTCCACTTCCGCGGCGACATCGGCGAGACGTACGTCACCGTGACGCGAGTCCAACCTGCGGCGCACGGTGCGCGAGTTCCGCAACGCGAAGGCGTCGAGCGGGCCGCGCGAGACGCGCGCCTCGAGCACGTCGCGCAGCAGCGGCGGCTCGAGCAGCTCGAGCTCGCGGCGGTCGCGGCGCAGCTCGCGCTCGTCGTCCTCCAGGCTCGCCCCCGGCGTCGTCAACGCGAAGGTGGAGGGCGAGAACTTCGTCGCCGACGCCTCGACGCGCGTGCGCTTCCCGGTCTACTACCCCGGCGCGCGGCTGGCCCGCGGGCGACTCATGTACGACAAGCCGCGCGTCTACGACATCTACGACCGCGGCCACCACAAGCACCGCGCCTACCGGATCGTCGTGGCCACCGGCGAGCAGGGCCAGTACTACGGCGTCCAGGGCACCGACTGGCAGTCGCCGCCGATCGTCGACAACCCGACGCGCACGGTGCGCGATGCGCGGGCGCACGTACGAGCTGTTCTCCGACGGCAACCGCCTGCGCGCTCGTCGCGTGGCGCACGGAGCGCGGCGTCTACTGGGTCTCGAACACGCTCTCGCGCAGCCTGACCAACCGCCAGATGCTGTCGATCTCGCGCTCGCTGAGCCGCATCGGGTCGGGCTGAGCCCGCCCGCTCATCGCTATCCTCGACCGCCCTCGCATGAGCTCCGAGCGCGAACCCATCGGCGTCATCGGCACCGGCTACGTCGGCCTCGTCACCGCTGCCGGCTTCGCCGAGCTGGGCAACGACGTCTGGTGCATCGACATCGACGCGGACAAGATCGCGCGCCTGCAGGGCGGCGAGATCCCGATCTACGAGCCCGGCCTGGCCGAGCTCGTCGAGCGCCACCGCGGGCGGCTGCACTTCTCGACCGACATCGCCGACGCGCTCGAGCACTCGCGCCTGCTGTTCGTCGCCGTCGGCACGCCGCCCACGTACTCGGGCGACGCCGACCTGAGCGCCGTGCACGCCGTCGTCGGCGCGATGCCCGCCTCCGACCGCCACGCGCTGGTCATGAAGTCGACGGTCCCGGTCGGCACCGGGCAGGCGATCAAGCGCGTCTTCCAGGCGCAGGGCAAGTCGGGCTTCCGCTACGTCTCGTGCCCCGAGTTCCTCAAGGAGGGCTCGGCCGTCGACGACTTCCTGCGCCCCGACCGCGTCGTCGTCGGCGACGACGGCGACTGGGCCGGCGACGCCGTCGTCGGGCTCTACGCGCCGCTCGACGCCCCGCTCGTGCGCACCGACATCGCCAGCGCCGAGATGATCAAGCTCGCCGCCAACGCGTTCCTGGCCACGAAGATCTCGTTCATCAACGAGATCGCCAACGTGTCCGAGGTGACCGGCGCGAACGTCACCGAGGTCGCCCGCGGGATCGGCCTCGACGACCGCATCGGGCCGAAGTTCCTGCAGGCCGGCGTGGGCTTCGGCGGCTCGTGCTTCCCCAAGGACGTCAGCGCGCTCAAGCAGCTCGCGGGCAACTCCGGCTACCACTTCCAGCTGCTCAACGCGGTCATCGAGGTCAACGAGCTGCAGAAGCGCCGCGTGATCGGCAAGCTCGAGAAGCACCTCGGCACGCTCGTGGGCAAGCGCGTCGCGCTGCTCGGCCTGGCCTTCAAGCCGAACACCGACGACATGCGCGAGGCGACGCTCGCTCGTGCTCAGCGCGCGGCTGCAGGCCGCGGGCGCCAGCGTCGTCGCCTACGACCCGATCGCCGAGGACGAGGCGCGGCGGCTGATGCCGGGCCTCGAGTACGCCGAGGGCGCGCTGGACTGCGTGGCCGGCGCCGACGCCGTCGTGCTCGTCACGGAGTGGGACGAGTTCCGCAGCATGGACCTCCCGGCCGTCGCCGCGGCGATGACCGGCAGCCTGCTCATCGACGGGCGCAACGCGCTCGATCCCGAGCAGGTGCGGGCCGCCGGGCTCGTCTACGAGGGCATCGGCCGGGGCTAGGGGCTGGCACCGACATGCAGGCCGTGATCCTCGTCGGCGGGGAGGGCACCCGGCTGCGGCCGCTGACCGTCACCGTCCCCAAGCCCGTCGTCCCGCTCGTCGACCGCCCGTTCATCGTCTACATGCTCGAGTGGCTGCGCCGCCACGGCGTCGACGACGTGGTCATGTCGTGCGGCTTCCTGGCCACGAGCGTGCGCAACGTGCTCGGCGACGGCTCGCACCTCGGCCTGCGCCTGCGCTTCGTCGAGGAGCCCGAGCCGCGCGGCACCGCCGGCGCGCTGAAGTACGCCGAGGACCTGCTCGACGAGCGCTTCCTGATGCTCAACGGCGACGTGCTCACGGACATCGACCTCACCGCGCAGATCGAGCAGCACGAGGACACCGGGGCGATCGGGACGCTCGCGCTCGTCCCCGTCGACGACCCGACGGCCTACGGCCTCGTCCGCCTGAACGAGGACCGCTCGGTGCGCGAGTTCGTCGAGAAGCCGACGGCCGACGCGGTCGACACGAACCTGATCAGCGCCGGCGCCTACGTGCTCGAGCGCCGGGTGCTCGACATGATCCCGGCCGGGCGCAACGTCTCGATCGAGCGCGAGGTCTGGCCGCGGCTGGTGGGCGACGGGCTCTACGGCTTCCCGTCCGAGGCCTACTGGCTGGACATCGGCACACCCGAGCGCTACCTGCAGGGCACCTTCGACATCCTCGAGGGCAACGTCCGGACCGCCGTCGTCGACCGGCTGGGCCCGGGCTTCATGGACGTCGTCGAGGGGGTCGAGTCGGCCGGGCGCGTCGTGCCGCCCGCGATCGTCGAGCGCGGCTGCCGGATCGACCGCGGCGCCCACGTCGGCAGCCTCGTCGTGCTCGGCGAGGGCGTGCAGGTCGGCGCGGGCTCGACGATCGAGCGCTCGGTCGTCCTCAACGGCACCGAGATCGGCCCCAACTGCATGCTGCGCGACTGCATCGTGGCGGCCGGCGTGCGTGTCGGTCGCGGGTCCGTGGTGTCCGGCGGAGCGGTGCTCGGCGAGGGGGTTACGGTCGGGGAGCGCAACGTGCTCTCGCGTGGCGTGAAAGTCTTCCCCCAGACGCATGTGCCCGACGGGGCCATCACCTTCTGAGAAGCCACGGGGAGGAGACGCACGCAGATGTCCACCACCGAAGATCTCGCGCTCGACCGCGAGACGATCGCGCGGGTCGACGTCTCCGACCAGCTCACCGACGTGCTCGCCATCCCCGAGCACCTGCGCGACGCGCTGTGGAAGGTCGAGTCGGCCGGCCTGGAGCCCTGGGACAGCCCGGGCGGCGTGATCGTCGCGGGCATGGGCGGATCGGCCATCGGCGGCGAGCTCGGCTCGCGCGATCGTCGGCGACCACGCCTCGCGCTCGCTGCTGACCGCGCGCGCCTACGGCCTGCCGCCGTGGACGACGAACGAGACGACCGTCGTCTGCGCGAGCTACTCGGGCGACACCGAGGAGACGCTCGCGTGCTACGAGGCGGCCGGCGTGATCGGCGCCCGGCGCGTCGTCGTCACCTCGGGCGGCAAGCTCGCCGAGCTGGCGCGCGCCGACGGCGTGCCCGTGATCCCCGTGGCCGGCGGCTACCAGCCGCGCGCCGCCGTCGCCTACATGACGGTCGGCGTGCTCGAGGTCGCGGCGCTCACCGGCACCGGGCCGCGCATGAACTCGGAGATCGACGTCGCCGCCGACCACCTGGAGGAGCTCGTCATCGAGTGGGGGCCGGAGGGCGACGACGCGACCCAGGCCAAGGCGCTCGCCCGCGCGCTGAACGGGACCGTCCCGGTCGTCGCGGGCGCGGGGCTGACCACGCCGATCGCCTACCGCTGGAAGACGCAGATCAACGAGAACGCCAAGTCCCCGGCGTACGCGCTCGAGCTGCCCGAGATGGACCACAACGAGATCGTCGGATGGGGCTCGGCCGCGAGCTTCGGGCGCTTCTCGGCGGTGTTCCTCGACGACGACGACACGCACCCGCGGGTCAGGGAGCGCATGGACCTCACGGGCCGGCTCATCCAGCCCGGCGCGGCGAGCGTGCACCACGTCAGCTCGCGCGGCCGCACGACGGTCGAGCGCGTCTTCTCGCTCGTGCTGCTCGGCGACCTCGTGTCGCTGTACCTGGCCGTGCTGCGCGGGGTCGACCCCGAGCCGGTGGATGCGATCGAGGCCCTGAAGGCCGAGCTGGCGACGGGATGAGGAGGATCATGCGCGACTCGGATGCGGTGCGGGACCTGCTGCTGCTGCCCGTCAAGCTGCCGCTGCGGATCATCGGTCTGCAGCTGCGAATCGCCCGCGCGGCGGCCGAGCTCGGGTTCGACATGGCGCGCGAGGCCGCGGTGAGCGCGGCGCGCGAGGTCGGCCGCGAGGTCGCCCGCGAGCGCGAGGCGGCGGAGCCTCACCCCGAGTCCGCCCCCGTTCCCGACCCCGCGGCGCCGAAGCCGCGAGGCAGGCCGGCGGCGCCCGAGCCGCCCGCCGCCCGCGGCCCGACCCCCGACGCCGAGCCCGAGGCGGCCAAGCCGCGCCCGCGCCGCGCCGCGCGCAAGGCGACGGCGGCCAAGCCGGCCCGCAGGCGCTCGTCCGAGCCGACCCGCGGCCAGGCGGCGGCCCGCCGCGAGGCCGAGCGCGAGGCCGAGGCGGCGGCCGGCGGGGAGGGCGGGTTCGGGTCCGAGCTGCGCGCCGCCGAGCCGTGGCCCGGCTACGACGCGATGGCCCTCGACGAGGTCCTCGCCCGTCTGCAGGACGCCGGCGAGACCGAGCTCGCGATCGTCGCGCTGTACGAGAGCCAGAACGAGAACCGCCAGGCGATCCTCCTGGCGTGCGAGCGGCCAGAACCTTGACACAAGGCTGATAAGGTTCGGCCTCGTGGACGCCCTGACCATCCACGAGGCCGCCGAGACGACCGGTTGGTCGCCTCGCATGCTCCGCTACATCGAGCGCGTCGGGCTCATCGAGGCCCCGCGCTCGGGGTCCGGCTACCGGCTCTACGGCGCCGCCGAGCTCCAGCGCCTGCGCACGCTGCGCGAGCTGCTGGCCGAGCACGATCTCGGCCTCGGCGACGTGGGCTTCGCGCAGCGGCTGCGCCGCGACACCGATCTGCGTGCCGCGGTGGAGGGCTGGCTGGAGGCCCGCCCCGAGCGTCCCGACGAGGTCCCGGCCAGCGACTGGCTGCGCTGGGAGCAGGACAAGCACGAGAAGCTTCTGGCCGTGGCAGCCCAGCTGCCCTGACCCCCTGGGAGACCCATGAGCACGACCGCCCCGCAGACCGCCACCGACTTCAAGGTCGCCGACCTGTCACTGGCCGGCTACGGCCGCCACGAGATCCGTCTCGCCGAGCATGAGATGCCCGGCCTGATGGCGATCCGCAAGGAGTTCGCCGCCTCGCAGCCGCTGACCGGCGCGCGCATCACCGGATCGCTGCACATGACGATCCAGACGGCGGTCCTCATCGAGACGCTGGCCGCGCTCGGCGCCCAGGTCCGCTGGGCGAGCTGCAACATCTTCTCCACCCAGGACCACGCCGCCGCCGCGGTCGTCGTCGGTCCCGACGGCACGCCCGAGGATCCCAAGGGCATCCCCGTCTTCGCCTGGAAGGGCGAGACGCTCGACGAGTACTGGTGGTGCACGGATCAGGCGCTGACCTGGCCGGACGGCGAGCCGAACATGATCCTCGACGACGGCGGCGACGCCACGCTGCTCGTCCACAAGGGCGCCGAGTTCGAGCGCGCGGGCGCCGTGCCCGATCCCGCGACGGCCGACAACGACGAGTTCCGGATCATCCTCGAGCTGCTGCAGCGCACGCTCGGCGAGGATCCCGAGAAGTGGAGCCGCATCGGGCGCAGCGTGAAGGGCGTCACCGAGGAGACGACGACCGGCGTCCACCGCCTCTACCAGATGCAGGAGCAGGGGACGCTGCTGTTCCCGGCGATCAACGTCAACGACTCGGTCACGAAGTCGAAGTTCGACAACCTCTACGGCTGCCGGCACTCGCTGATCGACGGCATCAACCGCGCGACCGACGTGATGATCGCCGGCAAGGCCGCGGTCATCTGCGGCTACGGCGACGTCGGCAAGGGCTGCGCCGAGTCGCTGCGCGGCCAGGGTGCGCGCGTGCTCGTCACCGAGATCGACCCGATCTGCGCGCTGCAGGCGCTGATGGAGGGCTACCAGGTCGTCACGCTCGAGGACGTCGTCGAGACCGCCGACATCTTCATCACGACGACCGGCAACAAGGACGTCATCACCGCCGATGACATGGCGCGCATGAAGCACCAGGCGATCGTCGGCAACATCGGCCACTTCGACAACGAGATCGAGGTCGCCGGCCTGGAGAAGCGCTCCGACGTCAAGCGCATCAACATCAAGCCGCAGGTCGACGAGTGGGCCTTCGACGACGGCCACTCGATCATCCTGCTCTCCGAGGGCCGCCTGCTGAACCTGGGCAACGCGACCGGCCACCCGAGCTTCGTGATGTCCAACTCGTTCTCGAACCAGACGATCGCCCAGATCGAGCTGTTCACGAAGAACGACGAGTACGAGAAGCAGGTCTACGTGCTGCCCAAGCACCTCGACGAGAAGGTCGCCCGCCTGCACCTCGGCGCGCTCGGCGCCCGGCTCACCGAGCTGACCCCCGAGCAGGCCGCCTACATCGGCGTGCCGGTCGACGGCCCGTACAAGAGCGACCACTACCGCTACTAGCCGTCCGGCCCGCGGGAGGTCCCGGTCGCGGGACCGGGACCTCCTCGGCCACCGTCCCCGCCGCGGCGCAGGCCGTGGCGCTCGCACAGCGCCGGGATGCTCGTGGGGTCGACCTCGAGCCCGTAGCGGTCGGCGAGCGGGCCGACGGTCTCCGGCGACAGGTCGTCGCCGAGGTCCAGGAGCGCGGCGAAGTAGTCCTCGAAGCCGGCCGGGGAGATGATCTCGAGGATCCGGCAGGGCTCGTCGCCCGCGTTCCAGAAGCTGTGCCACTGGCCCCGCGGCTTGAAGACGAGGTCGCCGGCCTCGGCGATCACGACCTCGCCGCCGAGGTCCGCGCCCATGCGGCCCTCGAGGACGTAGGAGTACTCGTCCTCGTGCGCATGGCGGTGCAGCGGCGCGGCCAGGGTCCGCGGGGCGATCGGGTGCTCGACGAGCGAGAAGCCGCCGCCGCTCTGCGCGCCCGAGATCATGAACCGCACGCCGAGCGACCCGAGGTCCCCGAAGCGCCCGTCGTCCGGCCCCACGATCGTCGCCATCTCGCACCCCTTTCGTCGAACACCGGTGTCGCGGTGCCCGGAAGCCTCGTCGCGGCGGCCTCGCGTGGCAAGCTGCGGTGATGGCCAGCCGCGTCGCGGACCCCACGCTCGCCGAGGCCGGCGCCGCCCGCATCGCCTGGGCCGACGGGCAGATGCCGGTGCTGCGCTCGCTGCGCGAGCGCTTCGAGCGCGAGCGCCCGCTGGAGGGCATCGCCGTGGCGGCATGCCTGCACGTCACCGCGGAGACGGCCAACCTGGTGCGCACGCTGATGGCCGGCGGCGCGCGGACGGCACTGTCGGCCGCCAACCCGCTGTCGACCCAGGACGACACGGCGGCGGCGCTCGTCGCGATCCACGGGGCCGAGGTCCACGCCGTGCGCGGCGAGGACGCCGACGCCTACGCCGCAAACGTCGGCGCGCTGCTCGCCGGCGAGCCGCAGGTCACGATCGACGACGGCGCCGACCTGATCACCGTCCTGCACGCCGCCGGCCCGGAGCGCGCCGGGCGCCTGCTCGGGGCGATGGAGGAGACGACGACGGGGCTCGTCCGCGTCCGGCGCCTGGAGGCCGAGGGGCGGCTCGCGTGCCCGGTCTACGCGGTCAACGAGGCCCGCTCCGAGCGCGCCTTCAACGACCGCTACGGGACCGGGCAGTCGACGCTCGACGGCATCCTGCGGGCGACCAACCTGCTGCTCGCGGGCCACACGTTCGTCGTCTTCGGCTACGGCACGACGGGCCGCGGCGTGGCCCAGCGGGCGCGCGGCGCAGGGGCCTCGGTGATCGTCTGCGAGGTCGACCCGATCGCTGCGCTCGAGGCGCGCATGGAGGGCTTCGAGGTCATGCCCGCGCTCGACGCGGCCGAGCGCGGCGACGTCTTCGTGACCGTCACGGGGACGCGCGACGTGCTGGGCGGCGAGCACTTCGAGCGCATGAAGGACGGCGCCGTGCTCGCCAACGCCGGCCACTTCGACGTCGAGATCGACGTGGGCGCGCTGCGCGGGCTGGCCCAGGACGTGCGCGAGGTCCGGCCGCTCGTCGAGCAGTACGACCTCGGCGACCGGCGCCTGAACCTGCTCGCGCGCGGCCGCGTCGTCAACCTCGCCGCGGCCGAGGGCCACCCGGCCGCGGTGATGGACGTCTCCTTCGCGCTGCAGGCCCTGTGCGTCGAGGAGCTCGTGCGCCGCCGCGGCGAGCTGCTCCCGGGCGTGCACGCGGTGCCGCCGCACATCGACCGCGAGGTGGCGACGCTCAAGCTCGCCGCGCTCGGCGTGCGAATCGACGAGCTCACCGACGAGCAGGCGGGCTACCTGCGCTCGTGGGAGGGTCGCGAGCCGTGAGCGGCGACGGGCGGATGCTCGTCGGCGCCTCGGGCTTCTCGTTCGCGAGCTGGAAGCCGGGCTTCTACCCGGCGGGCACGAAGCAGGGCGAGTTCCTGCGCTTCTACTCCGAGCGCCTGGGCACCGTCGAGCTGAACACGACCTTCTACCGGCTGCCCAAGGCCGAGCAGCTCGAGCGCTGGGCCGCGACGGTGCCCGACGGCTTCCGCTTCTCGGTCAAGGCGCCGCGCTCGCTGACGGTGTGGGGGCGCGTGGAGGAGGCGCAGGAGTTCTGCCGGCGCGCCGCCGCGCTCGGCGACCGGCTCGGCCCGCTGCTGGTGCGCCTGCACGACACCCGCGCCCGCGACGACGAGTTCCTCGCCGCGCTGCTCGACGGGCTCGACCCGGCGATGGCCGTCGCGCTCGACCTGCGCGACCCGTCGTGGGACGGCATCGAGCCCGAGCTCGAGCGCTGGGGCGCCGTGCGCGTCAACCAGCTCGAGGCGGCCGCGCCGTTCCGCTACCTCCGGCTGCGCGAGCCGCCCTACGACGACGAGACGCTGCGGCCGTGGGCCGAGCGGATCCGGGCGATGGTCGCCTCCGGGCTGACCGTGTACGTCTACTTCCGCCACGAGGACGAGCCCACCGCGCCCGCTTACGCGGCGCGTCTGCGCGAGCTGGTCGACGGCGCCTAGCCCGTGAAGTCCGGCCGGTCGAGGACGCGCAGCCAGCGACCGTCGGCCTGGCGGCGGACGACCTGGGCGCGGGCGCCCGCCTCGTCCTTGGCCGGGGTGGCGGTCAGCGCGAGGTCGCCGACCTGGATCGTCGGCAGCGGCTCCTCGGGCTCGAAGCGCGGCCGGTCGGCGAGCATCTGCTCGTACAGCGCGCGGATCGCGTCGTGGCCGGCCGTCCGGCGGCCGGGCGGGAAGGCGACGACGGCATCGCGCTCGTAGAGCTCGACGAGCCCGTCGACGTCGCCGGCGTTGACGCGCTCGACGAACAGGCGCGTCAGGTCCTCGGGCTTCTCTGCGTGGGTCTTCGTCTGCTGTGTCATGTCCCTGGTGTGCCCCGACCGTCCAGAACCGAACAGAGCAGTCATGTCTGGTAACTAGAATGATCCGTTATGGAGCTCCGGCAGCTTCGCTACCTCGTCGCGGTCGCCGACGCGGCGAGCTTCACGCGCGCCGCCGAGCGCCTGCACGTCGCCCAGCCCGGCGTCAGCGCGCAGGTCCGCCGGCTCGAGCGTGAGCTCGGAACGGCGTTGCTCGACCGCTCCGGGCGCACGGTCCGTCCGACCGCCGCCGGCGAGGCGGTGCTCCCGCACGCGCGCGCCGCGCTGGCCGCCACGCAGGCCGCCGGCCACGCCGTCGAGGAGCTCGCCGGCCTGGTCCGCGGCCAGGTCACGGTCGGCGTCGTGGCCTCGATCGGGGCCGGGATCGTCGACCTCGCCGGGCTTCTCGCAGGCTTCCACGACGATCATCCGGGTGTCGAGATCGCGCTGCGCGAGGGCGCGACCCGAGAGCTCCTCGATGCCGTCCTCGCGGGCGACGTCGACGCCGCGCTCGCGGGCATGGGGACGACGGCGCCCCCGGGCCTCGGCACCCAGGTCGTGCTCGACGAGCCGCTCGTCGCCGCCGTCGCCCCGGGCGACCCGCTGGCCGGACGTGACGGCGTGGCGCTCGCCGCGCTGCGGGACCGGCCGCTGATCACGCTGCCCCCGGGCACCGGTGTGCGCTCGGTGTTCGACGAGGCGTGCGCCGCGGCCGGCTTCGAGCCGCGGATCGCCTTCGAGGCCGGGGACCCGCCCGTGCTCGCCCAGCTCGCCGCGCGCGGCCTGGGGACCGCGGTCCTGCCCGTCTCGGCGATCGCGCGGGCCGACGTCCACCCGCTCGCGATCACCCGCCCGCGCCTGCGCGGCCGGATCGTGCTCGCCTGGCGGGAGGGCGGGGCCGGAAGCCCGGCGGGCCGAGCCCTCATCGATCACGCCCGCGCCTTCCTGGCCTAGCATCCGGCCGATGAGCGCGAACGGGGACGGGCTGCAGGCGAGCGTCGAGAAGATGCGCCGCGAGGGCGTGGGGGAGGCCGCGGTCGACGCCTTCGCCGCCGCCTACGAGCGCCTGCGCGAGGGCGAGACCGGCGTCCTCGCCGAGGACGAGATCGAGCCCGTCGACGAGGTCCCCGACCTCTCCGAGCTCGACGAGGACCCGTCCGCCGAGGTCCTCGACCGGGCGGTCGTCCTCAAGCTCAACGGCGGCCTGGGGACGAGCATGGGGATGACGCGGGCGAAGTCGCTGCTCGAGGTCAAGGACGGCCTGACGTTCCTGGACATCATCGTCCGCCAGGTCCTCGAGCAGCGCCGCGAGACCGGCGCGCGGCTGCCGCTGGTGCTCATGAACAGCTTCTCGACGCGCGACGACTCGCTCGCCGCGCTGCAGCGCCACGAGGGCATCGAGTCCGACGTGCCCTTCGACTTCGTGCAGAACAAGGTCCCGAAGATCCGCGCCGACGACCTGCAGCCCGCCGACTGGCCCGACGACCCCGGCCTCGAGTGGGCGCCGCCCGGCCACGGCGACCTCTACACCGCGCTCGTGACCTCGGGCATGCTCGACACGCTGCGCGAGCGCGGCTACCGCTACGCCTTCGTCTCCAACGCCGACAACCTCGGCGCCGTGCTCGAGCCGCGGATCCTCGCCTGGATCGCGCGCGAGGAGATCCCGTTCCTGATGGAGGTCGCCGACCGCACCGAGGCGGACCGCAAGGGCGGCCACATCGCGCGCCGCCGCGAGGGCGGCCTCGTGCTGCGCGAGACCGCCCAGACCCGGGACGAGGACACCGACGCCTTCCAGGACGTCGAGCGCCACCGCTTCTTCAACACGAACACGCTGTGGGTCGACCTCGACGCCCTGCACGCCACGCTCGAGCGCGACGGCGTGCTCGGGCTGCCGATGATCGTCAACCGCAAGACCGTCGACCCGGGCGACAAGGAGTCGCCCGCGGTGATCCAGCTCGAGACGGCGATGGGAGCGGCGATCGACGTCTTCGAGGGCGCCCGCGCGCTGCGCGTCCCGCGGCGGCGCTTCGCGCCCGTCAAGACGACGAACGACCTGCTCGCGCTGCGCTCGGACGCCTACGTGCTGACCGACTCCTTCCGCGTCGAGCCGGCCGAGGGACGCGACGCGCCGCCGCTCGTCGACCTCGACTCCGAGTACTTCAAGCTCGTGGACGACTTCGACGCGCGCTTCGCGGCCGGGCCGCCGTCGCTCGTCGCCTGCGAGCGGCTGACCGTCGAGGGCGATGTCGCCTTCGGCTCGGGCGTCGTCGTCCGCGGCACGGTCACGGTCCGCCAGGAGGGCGACGGGCAGACCCGCGTCGAGGACGGCACGGTCCTCGAGGGCTAGGGCGCCACGGCGTCGCGGTCCGCGTACCGCTCGGCGCGCTGCTCCTCGGCCTCGCTCTCGGCGAGCGCGTTGAGGAACAGCCAGACGAGCGCGACGCCCATGACGATCGACTGCTCGAGCGCCATGAGCCCGCCGGCCAGGGCCTGGTCCTCGGACGGCTCGAGCCCCCAGATCGGCGGCTGGCGCTCGTAGAACGAGTAGATCGCCTCGGGGGCGAAGGTCAGCGCGATGCCGAGCAGGCCGACGAACAGCTTCGTCGAGAGCATGTAGACGACCGGGCCCATCCCGGTCAGCCGCATGCGGCTGCGGATCGGCGACAGCAGGTGCCACCAGTAGAGGACGCCGGCGCTGAAGAACGCGACGTGCTCCAGCACGTGGACGAACGGGTGCTCGAGCGCGGCGTCGTAGAGCGCCGGCACGTGCCAGACCCACATCAGGCCGACGTAGGCGACAACGGCGAACAGCGGGTGGCCGATCGGGCCGAGCGCCTCCTCGAGACGCTGCAGGCGCCGCGTGGCCGGCCGCAGGATGATCTTCGTCAGCCCGCAGATGAGCGCGATCGGCGCGATGTCGAGCAGCAGCACGTGCTGGACCATGTGCATCGTGAACGCCTGCTCGGCGAGGCGGTCGACGGGCGAGATCAGCGCGACGACGATCGCGAGGATCCCGGTCAGGTACGACAGCAGCCGCACGACGGGCGCGCCGCGGGCGCCGTGGCGCGCGCGGACCGTCCGCCAGCGCCGCACGTAGACGACCGTCAGGACGAGGACGAGGAGGATCGCGCCGGGCTCGAGCGTCCACGAAGCGTCCGCAGCCATTGCGCGAGATTGTCACAGTAGGAGTGCTGTGCCGTGACGCGGCGTCAGCCAGCATGCGGCGCATGCCGCCCACGCTGCCGCCCCCGGCCGACTGGCTCGCGGCCGCGACCGTGCTGCTCGTGCCGCCCGCCTGCGCCGCGTGCCGGCGCCCGGTCGCGCGCGCCGCCGAGCCGCTGTGCGGCCCGTGCCGTGCCGCGCTTCCGTGGCTGCGGGTGGCGCGCTGCCCGCGCTGCGCGCTGCCCGCGCCGTGCGGGCGGCCGTGCCCGATGGCCGGCGCCGCGCTCGCCCGCGCGTGGACGCCGATGGCCTACGACGGCCCCGCGCGCGACGTCGTCCACGCGCTCAAGCTGCGCGGGGCGTTGCGCCTGATCGACGTGATGGCCGCGCAGATGGTGGCCACGGCGCCGCCCGGCCTGCTCGGGCCGGGCTGCGTGCTCGTCCCCGTGCCCGCCGCGCCGGCGCGCCGGCGTCGGCGCGGATTCGACCACGCGGGGCGCCTGGCGGCGGCCGTCGGGGTCCGCGCCGGTCTCGAGGTGAGCCCGTGCCTGCGGCGCGTGGGCCGCGCGCCGCGACAGGCCCGCGCCCGGCGGGCGACCCGCCTGGAGCGCGGGCGCGTGCGAGTGGCGGTGTCCGGCGAGCCGCCGCGGCGCGCGGTGCTCGTCGACGACGTCCTCACGACGGGCGCCACCGTGCGCGCGTGCGCCGCCGCGTTACGCGGCGCCGGGTCCGATGTCGTATCGGTGGTTGCCTACGCGCGGGCGTTGAGTTAGTGGCAAATGACCGTTACTTTCCGTGAGCCCCGTCAACGAGGACGAGAGGATCTCAATGCAGATCGAGGTCAAGGGCCGCAATACCCCCGTCGACGACAGCCTTCGGGAGTACGTGGAGAGGCGCTTCAGGAAGGTGGCCAAGCAGGTATCGGAGCTGGCCCGCCTGGAGATCGAGCTCAAGGAGGAGAAGAACCCGGCCATCGCGGACAACCAGCGCGCCGAGGCGACGCTGATCCTCAAGGGCGTGACGCTCCGCGCGCACGACACGGCCCGGGATCTCCGGCACGCGATCAACCTGTGCGAGGAGGAGCTCTCCCGCCAGGTCAAGCGCCATCGGGAGAAGCGGCGGGGCCGCCGGAAGGTCGGCACCGAGTCGATTCGCACCGCCGCCGCCGAGGACTTCGACGCGGGCACGCAGCCCGCCGTCTGAGGGCCGGATCGGGGCCCTGGAAGGGGCCCCCGGACCCGGCGGGATCGCCACATCTGCGTTGCTAGGCTGGACCCATGGGTCTCCTGGATCGCGCGCTGAACATCGGTGAGTCGAAGCAGTTCCGCGAGTACGAGCGGCGCGTCGCCCGGATCGGCGACTTCGAGCCCGAGCTCGAGCTCGAGTCCGACGACGAGCTCCGTGCGCGGATGGACGCGCTCCGCGAGCGCGGGCGCAACGGCGAGTCGCTCGACGAGCTGCTGCCCGAGACGTTCGCGCTCGTCCGCGAGACGGGCAGGCGCACCATGGGCATGCGCCACTTCGACGTCCAGCTCATCGGCGCGATGGTGCTCAACGGCGGCAACATCGCCGAGATGAAGACCGGTGAGGGCAAGACCCTCACCGCCACGCTCGCCGTCGTGCTCAACTCGCTGCCCGGCACGGGCGTGCACGTCGTCACGGTCAACGACTACCTCGCCCGGCGCGACGCGGAGTGGATGTCGCCGATCTACGACGCACTCGGCGTCAAGGTCGGGATCCTGCAGAACATGCAGCCCTACGAGGAGAAGCGCGCCGCCTACGAGGCCGACGTCACGTACGGGACGAACTCCGAGTTCGGCTTCGACTACCTGCGCGACAACATGGCCACCTCGATCGAGGAGAAGGTCCAGCGCGGGCACCCGTTCGCGATCGTCGACGAGGTCGACAACATCCTCATCGACGAGGCGCGTACGCCGCTGATCATCTCCGGCGCCCCCGAGCAGGCCGCCGAGCTGTACGTCTCGTTCGCGCGCCTGGCGCGCACGATGGAGGCCGGCAAGCGCCCCGAGGGGCTCGACCCGAAGTCCAAGAAGGAGTTCGTCGCGGACTTCGACTACGAGTTCGACGAGAAGCACAAGACCGTCTCGGTCAGCGAGCGCGGCGTGGGCAAGGCCGAGGGCTTCCTCGGCATCGACCACCTGTACCGGGCCGAGAACGGCCACATGGTCAACCACCTCATCCAGTCGCTGAAGGCCGAGTCGCTGTACAAGCGCGACGTCGACTACGCGGTCGTCGACGGCGAGGTGAAGATCATCGACGAGTTCACCGGCCGCATCCTCGACGGCCGGCGCTGGTCGGAGGGCCTGCACCAGGCGGTGGAGGCCAAGGAGGGCGTCCGGATCCAGGAGGAGAACCAGACGCTCGCCACGATCACCCTGCAGAACTTCTTCCGCATGTACGACAAGCTCTCGGGGATGACCGGCACCGCCCTGACCGAGGCGACCGAGTTCATGAAGATCTACAAGCTCGGCGTCGTGCAGGTGCCCACGAATCGCGACATGGTCCGCGCCGACCGCAACGACCAGGTCTTCAAGACGCGCGAGGGCAAGTGGCACGCGGTCGTCTCGGAGATCGAGGAGCGCCACCGCCGCGGCCAGCCCGTCCTCGTCGGCACGATCTCCGTCGAGGTCTCCGAGCTGCTCGGCGAGCGCCTGCGCAAGCGGGGGATCCCGCACACGGTCCTCAACGCCAAGCCCGAGCACGCCGAGCGCGAGGGCGAGATCGTCGCCGAGGCGGGCCAGCCCGGCGCGGTCACGATCGCCACCAACATGGCCGGCCGCGGCGTCGACATCAAGCTCGGCGGCAACCCCGAGCACCTCGCGCGCCTCGAGCTCGCCAAGATCGGCCTGTCGCCCGGCGACCCCGACTTCGACGAGCACCTCGAGAAGGTGCTGCCCTCGATCGAGGAGCGCGTCGAGGGCAACCGCGAGCAGGTCGTGGAGGCCGGCGGCCTGTTCATCGTCGGCACCGAGCGCCACGAGTCGCGGCGCATCGACAACCAGCTCCGCGGTCGCTCCGGCCGCCAGGGCGACCCCGGAGAGTCGCGCTTCTTCCTGTCCGCAGAGGACGACCTCGTGCGCCTGTTCGCCGGCGACCGGATCTACAAGATCCTCGACCGCCTGGGAACCCTCGACGAGGAGGGCAACGAGGAGCCGATCGAGGCGGGCATGCTCTCGAAGCAGATCGAGAAGGCCCAGCGCAAGGTCGAGGAGCAGAACTTCCTGATCCGCAAGCGCGTCCTCGAGTACGACGACGTCATGAACGAGCAGCGGCGGATCGTCTACGAGTACCGCGACCAGGTGCTCGAGGGCCGCGACATGGGCGAGTCGGCGCGCGAGCAGGTCGCGGGCGTCGTCCGGCGCCTCGTCGACGAGCACACCCCCGGCGACTACATCGAGGAGTGGGACGTCGAGGGCCTGTTCCTCGCCCTCGACGACATCTGGCCGGTCACGCTGACCGCGGCCCAGGTGACGACCGAGAGCCTCGACCGCGAGGAGCTCGTCGAGCGCCTGACCACCGACGCCGTCGGGCTCTACGAGCGCCGCGAGGCGGAGCTCGGCCCGGAGCTCATGCGCGCGCTCGAGCGCTACCTGCTGCTGCAGATCATCGACAACCGCTGGCGCGAGCACCTCTACGACATGGACTACCTGCGCGAGGGGATCCACCTCCGCGGGTTCGCCCAGATCGAGCCGATCGTCGCCTACAAGAACGAGGCGTTCACGCTGTTCACGGACCTGATGAACAGCATCTGGGCCGACTTCGCGCGGATGATCTACCACGTCGAGGTCGAGATCGAGGGCGACAACGGCGCGGGCGCCGAGCAGTACGAGCCGGGCGGGCGCCCGGAGCGCGGCGCGAGCCAGACGCGTTCGGGCCAGGTCTCCTACTCGGGCGGCGCGGGCACCGCGCAGCCGAGCGCGCTGGCCGCCGCGGCGGCCGGCGGGGGGACGGCGATGGCGCCCGAGGGCTACGCCGAGGGGCCGGACGAGCCGCTGCCCGCGGTCGAGCAGCGCCGGGTCGGCGCCGACGAGCAGATCGGCCGCAACGACCCGTGCTGGTGCGGGTCGGGCAAGAAGTTCAAGCGCTGCCACGGCGCGTAGCCGCGGCGTGGGGGCGCGGGCGCTCGACGCTCGCGAAGGAGCTGAGCCCGAACCAGCGCGGGAAGCCGCGCACGAGGTGGTCGGGTCCCTGGAGCTCGATCCGCCGCGCCCGTAGCGCGGCGGCGAGCCCGACCTCGCCGACCCAGACGCGGGCGATGGTGGCGGGGTCGCCGCGCACGGTGAGGTCGGTCCCGAAGCCCGGGTCGGTGAGGCACAGGTCGACGTCGGGCGCCTCGAGCACGAGCCACCACGACCGCTTGGCCTGCGGCGTGTCGCGGAAGCGGAAGTGCACGACGCTGCGCCCGGGCGGCGTCTCGTGCGCGTGCACGGAACGCCGGATCGCCCACATGAGCAGCGCGACGTCGGTGTTCTCGGCGGTGATCTCACGCTGCAGCCAGCGCTCGCCCCAGATCCCCATGAGCTCGACGATCGGGGCCAGCTCGGCGCCCGCGCGCGTCAGGTGGTACTCGTGGCCGGGCCCGTGTGAGCGCGGGCGGCGCTCGAGCACGCCGGCGCGCTCGAGGCTGCGCAGGCGCTTGGTGAGCAGCGAGGCGGACATCAGCGGCACGCCCCGCTGGATGTCGTTGAAGCGGTGGCTGCCCGCCACCAGCTCGCGGACCACGAGTGGCGTCCAGCGCTCGGTGAGCACCTCCGCCGCCTGAGCGATCGGGCAGAACTGGCCGTAGCCCGACATCGAGCCCTACCCTCCCGAACCGCCGGGCGCGTGTCCACTGCAGATCGTGCAGTTGAACGCGCCCGGGGGCGCGCCCAGCATGGCCCCATGACCGAGACGCAGCAGGCGGACCGCGAGATGTGGGCCCTGGGCGATTACCGCCAGATCGCCGAGCGGCTGCTCGGCGCCGGCGAGGACGCCGTCCGGGCGGCGCGCGTCGGCGCGGGCGACGACGTGCTCGACGTCGCCTGCGGGACCGGAAACGCGACCCTGCCCGCCGCGCGCGCCGGCGCCCGCGTGACCGGGCTGGACCTCACGCCCGAGCTGCTCGAGGACGCCCGCGCCGCGGCCGGGCGCGAGGCGCTCGAGATCGAGTGGGTGGCCGGCGACGCGGCGGACCTGCCCTTCGGCGACGCGAGCTTCGACGTCGTCCTGTCCGTGTTCGGCTCGATGTTCGCCCCCGACCACGGCGCCACCGCGCGCGAGACGGCGCGCGTGCTGCGCCCGGGCGGGCGGATGGCGCTCGTGTGCTGGACGCCCGACGCGTTCGCGGGCGACTTCTTCGCGACGGTCGGCGCCTTCCTGCCGCCGCCGCCCGAGGGCTTCGAGCCGCCGCTGCTGTGGGGCGCCGAGGACCATGTCCGGGAGCTGTTCGAGGGGACGGGGATGGAGCTCGGCTTCGATCGCGGCGCCGTCGACTTCCGCTTCCCCTCGGCGGCCGCCGCCACCGAGACCTACCTCGACCACTTCGGCCCGATCGTGCTCGCCCGCCGTCACGCCGAGGCGAGCGGCCGGGTCCCCGAGCTGCGCGACGCCGTCGAGGCGATGTACGAGCGCCAGCGGGCCTCGGTCAGGCGGCGAGCTGCGCTTCGACGGCGACTACCTCCTCGTCACCGGTCGCCGCGAGCGCTGAAGCGCCGCGGCGACGAGTGCCGGATAGTCTCGCGGCCATGGCCATCGAGCTCGTTCACACCAACATGCGGGTGCGCGACATCGACGCGTCGCTCCGCTTCTACGAGGCGCTCGGCTTCGAGCGCCGCGGCAAGCTGGACTTCGGCAGTGCCTACAACGTCTACATGGGGCTGCCCGGCGACGGCGACCGCCTCGAGCTGACGGTCAACGTCGGCCAGGACGGGGCGTACGACCTCGGCAGCGGGTACGGCCACGTCGCGGTCACCGTCGACGACCTCGACGCCACCCTGGCGCGGCTTGCCGAGCAGGGCATCGAGCCCGAGAAGCCGCCGTACGCCCCCGGTGGCCGCGAGGAGTACCGCATCTGCTTCGTCGCCGATCCCGACGGCTACAGAATTGAAATGATTGACGGTGGGTCGTTCTCGACGCCTCAGGATCCCTGAGTACTAGGAGCATCGCCGCGTGACGATGGGCTCGGTCGACGTAGTGACTGACGACGGACTCACGGTGTCACAGCCGCACGCCGTCCTCGGCGAGTCTGTTCCGTTCAGCAGGAGAACCGGAAGCGGCTGAAGCTGGAGAAGGCGCACGCGATCGCCGCGATGCGCGAGCAGCTTGACACGCGCGGCCAGCGCCAGCGGATCCCGTAGGACGTGACGATCCTCGTCTGGCAGCGAGACGGCGGGCGGTGCGTCGAGTGCGACAGCCAGCGGGAGCTTGAGTACGACCACGTGATTCCACTCGCCATGGGCGGCTCGACCACGGACCGCAACCTGCAGCTGCTGTGCGCGCCATGCAACCGGCGGAAGGGCGCGACGCTCGGGTAGGAACGCCTGACCGCTCAGGAAGGTAGAGCGGATCCGCCTCGGGGTACCTGGGCGGCATGCGGATCCGAGGGCTGATCGCGACGACATCGCTAGGGCTTTTGCTAGCAGCGGTGTCTGCAGCGCCTGCGGCGGGTTCGGTGCTCATCTCGGCTCCGCCGGAGAGGCTCGGGCTGGCGCAGCCGATCGTGCTTGGCGTGTGGTTCCGCGAGGACGGCGTCGACTTGGGGCGAACGATGACGGCAACAGTCGAGCGCAACGGCCGGGCCGTGGCCGAGAAGACCGTCACGGCGGAAGGTGAATGGACGTACCACCGGCTCTGGACTCCGCGCTCGACCGGGACGTGGACTCTCCGCGTCGTGGGCGGCGGACCGGAGCCGTACACGCAGCGGATCCGTGTCGTGCGCCGGCCGGCCGTCCGGCGGTTCGGCATCTCGACCACGCTGCGAGGCGAGCCCGGCCCGGACGTTGAAGTCGTCGTCGCGGCCCGCTTCACGGCGTGCGCGTCACCGGGGCGCCTCAGCTTGGCGGTACGTGAGCAGCTGCTACTCGGCGACGACGTGTTCGGCGAGCACTTCCGGCGCCTGACCGTGCGGCAGCGGTCGCGCTGTCAGCGGCATACAGTCCGGTGGCGACTCCGGGACGAGTTCGTCGGGGTCGGCAAATACTCGGTTCGGCTGGCTCTGACAGATCGCTTCTTCGTCGAGAGCCGCGCGGCGTTCGCGAGCATCCTCACCACGGACTGACGCTTAGGCGACGGCACGTGGGCGAACGCCACGGAGTCGCGCAGGCGGCACCGGCACTCCGGTGAGCAGGCGTGATCGGTGGCGCCGCGGGGTAAGCCGCGCGGCATGAGCGAGGAGCGCGTCCGGGCTGCTGCCGAGCGGAGAGGCTGAGGAGGACCGCTTGAGCGAGGGCGATAGGCAGTGGCCGCGGATCGTCAACCTGCGCATCTGGGTCGAGGGTCGCAAGCGCGAGGCTGGGCAACTGGTCCAGGTGCGATGGGAAGTCGCTAGCGAGTGGGAACTGAACCACGCGCTCGACCAGCTGGTTGCGGAAGCTCGTCGTCAGCTCTCAGGTAGTGAGCAGGCCGACACGGGCGGCGATACGCAGGACGAGGAAGTCTTTGAGCCTGGGGACCCTGGCCCAAGCACGGGCCACTCTTAGGTCGGGTTGTTCCACGTTTGCAGCCCGACGGCTATCGGATCGAGCTGATAGACGGCGGGTCGTTCGCCACCCCGCAGGACGCCTGAGCCGCGCGGCCGTCGAGGCCAACGGGGCGGTGCTAGCGTGGATTTCGCCCATGTCGACCCCGTCCAACAGTCAGCCGATCCATCAGCGCCTGGCCGCGATCCTCGCGCAGCTCGAGCTGCTGCGCGGCGGCTTCGACGCCGAGGAGCTGGCGCGGAGGGCGGGCGAGCTCGAGGGGCAGATGCAGGCGCCCGGGTTCTGGGACGACCAGGGCACGGCGGCCAAGGTCAGCGCCGAGCACGCGCGCACGACGCGCAAGCTCGAGACCTGGCGCGTGCTCGAGGCCGAGGTCGGCGACCTCGAGGCCCTCGTCGAGCTCGGCGATGAGGACGAGTCGCTCGCCGGCGAGGTCGACGAGGTCATGTCGGGCGTCGAGGCGCGGCTGGCCGAGCTCGAGGAGGAGCGCCTGTTCTCCGGGCGCTACGACTCGGGCGACGCGCTCGTGACCGTCAACGCCGGCGCGGGCGGCACCGACGCCCAGGACTGGGCCGAGATGGTCCTGCGCATGCTCATGCGCTGGGCCGAGGGCCGCGGCTTCACCGTCGAGCTGCTCGAGGCCAGCCCCGGGGAGGAGGCGGGCATCAAGTCGGCCACCTTCCGCGCCCAGGGCGAGAACGCCTACGGCCTGTTCTCGGCCGAGAAGGGCGTCCACCGCCTCGTCCGCCTGTCCCCGTTCGACGCCGCCAACCGCCGCCAGACGTCGTTCGCCGGCGTCGAGGTCGCGCCGGTCGTCGACGAGATCGGCGAGGTCGACATCTCCGACGACGACCTGCAGGTCGACACCTATCGCGCGTCCGGCGCCGGCGGCCAGCACGTCAACAAGACCGACTCCGCGGTGCGCATCACCCACCGCCCGAGCGGGATCGTCGTGCAGTGCCAGAACGAGCGCTCGCAGTCGGCCAACCGCGACACCGCGATGAAGATGCTGCGCGCGAAGCTGCTCGAGCTCGAGGAGCGCAAGCGCCGCGAGGAGATCGCCCGCGAGAAGGGCATGGCGCAGGACGTCAACTTCGGCTCGCAGATCCGCTCCTACGTCCTGCACCCCTACACGATGGTCAAGGACCACCGCACGAGCCACGAGGTCGGCAACGCGCAGGGCGTGCTCGACGGCGATCTCGACGGCTTCGTCCGGGCCGAGCTCCTGCGCTCCGCGGACCGGTGACGCCCGGCTCCGAGCAGCCGACGTCGCCGTACCTCGACGCGGTCGTGGCCTACGGCTTCCGGGGCTCCGGCCGCTGGCACGTGCCCGGCCACAAGGGCGGTGCCGGGGCCGACCCGGGCCTGCGCTACGCGATCGGCGACCGCGCGCTCGCGTTCGACGTCCCGCAGGACATCCACGGCATCGACGTCGGCCCCTCGCCGACGCCCTACGAGCGCGCCGAGCGCCTCGCCGCCGACGCCTACGGCGCGGGCCGCTCGTGGTTCCTGACCAACGGCGCCACGCAGGGAAATCACGCCCTCTGCCTGGCCCTCGCGCCGCTCGGCGCGAGCGTCGTCGCGCAGCGCAACTCGCACGCCTCGGTCGTCGACGGGCTGGTCCTCAGCGGCGGCCTGCCGACGTTCGTCGTGCCCGAGTTCGACGGCGAGCTCGGCCTCGCCCACGGCGTCACGCCGCACGCGCTCGAGCGGGCGCTGGCCGAGGCCCCGGACGCGCGCGCCGCGTTCATCGTCTCGCCGACCTACTACGGCATGGCCACCGACGTCGCCGCCTGCGCCGATGTCGCGCACGCGGCCGGCGTCGCGCTCGTCGTCGACTGCTCGTGGGGACCGCACTTCGGGTTCCACGAGGCGCTGCCCCCCAACCCGCTCGCGCAGGGCGCCGACGCCGTGCTCACGAGCACGCACAAGATCGCGGGCTCGCTGACGCAGAGCGCGCTGCTGCACGTCGCCCAGGACGGGCTCGTCGACGCCGGCGCGGTCGGGCGCGCGATCCGGCTCGTGCGCTCGACGAGCCCGTCGTCGCTGCTCATGGCATCGCTCGACGGCGCGCGCCGCCAGCTCGCCCTCCACGGCGAGCAGCTGCTGCACGAGACGCTCGCCGGGATCGCGGCCGCACGGCGCAAGCTCGAGACCATCCCGGGCATCGCGCTCGTCGACGAGCGCATGGTCGGCCATCCCGGCGTCGCCGCCTACGATCCGCTGCGCATCGTGCTCGACGTGCGCGCCACCGGCGCCACCGGCTACGAGGTCGCCGACGCGCTGCGCCGCTCCTACGACGCCCACCCCGAGCTCGCCACCCAGGCCACCATCGTCTTCGTCGTCGGGATCGCCGAGTCGCCGACCGCGCTGGCCCGGCTGGCCGGCGACGTCGAGGAGGTCGTCAAGCGCGTGAGCCGCGCGGGGACGACCGCGCCGATCATCCGGCCGCCCGCGAGCCTGCGCAACGAGATGGCCGTCTCGCCGCGCGACGCGTTCCTCGGCGAGGCCGAGGAGGTCGCCGTCGCCGACGCCGTCGGGCGCGTCTCGTGCGAGTCGATCGCCGGCTACCCGCCCGGCATCCCGGCGCTGCTGCCCGGCGAGCGGATCTCGGCCGAGACGGCGGGCTACCTGCGCGAGCTCGTCGACAGCGGCGCGCGCCTGCATGGCGCCAGCGACCCGGCCTTCCGCCGCGTCATCGTCCTGCGCGAGGGCTGAACGCTCAGCTCTCGGCGGCGAGCCGGTCGGCCGCCTGCTGGTAGTCGGCGATGATCGCCTCGAGCCGGTCGGCGACCTCGGGCGGGACCTGGTCGGGACTGCGCCTCATGAGCCCCAGCGCCATCCGCGCGCCGGCCACGAGGGCCGAGAGCTCGGCGCCGGTGGCGGTCACCGTGAAGCGGTTGTCGGCGGCGCGCTCGACCTCCACCGCGCGCAGCCTAGCGGCGCCGCAACCGCTCGCGCAGACTGAACCAGACGGCGACCGGGATGAACGCCGCTCCGGCCAGCGAGCCGAGCGCGAAGCGGGCCAGGCGCGCCGGCCCGAGGGGCTCGTCCGCCCGCTCGGCGACGGCCGGCGGCAGGCGCAGCGGCGAGGCCCCGAAGCGCGGCTTGACGCCGGCGATCGCCACGGCGTAGGGGTCCCACCCGTCATGCCACCAGCGCGGCGCGACGTGGACGTGCTCGATCTCGGTGAACCCCGCGGCCTCCATCCAGCCGCGGTACTCGTCCTGCGAGGGGAAGAGCATCCACGCGTCCGACAGGCGCCGCGCGACCGGGTTCGTGCGGCGCAGCGGGCCGATGATCGTCGCCACCCCGCCCTGGCGCAGCACGCGGTAGGCCTCGGTGATGGCGCGCTGCGGGTCGGGCCAGTACTCGATCGAGCCCGCCGAGACGTAGCGGTCGAAGGCGTCGTCGGGCAGCGGCAGCGCCTCGGCGTCGCCGATCTCCTTGCGCACGGCGTCGAGCTCCGGCTTGGCCCGCGCGCGGGCGAGCTGGTCCGGGCTCTGGTCGATCATCGTGACGCGCTGCGGGGCGATGCTGGCGAGGATGCCCGCGGTGGTGAAGCCGGTGCCGGCGCCGACGTCGGCGACCTGCAGGTCGTTGTCGTCCAGGCGCGCGACGGCGAGCGCCCGGTCGCGCATCTCGGCGGTCCAGAACAGTGGGTTGATCCAGCGGTCGTAGCCGATCGACACGACGCGGTAGAACCAGCGCGCCTCCGTCTTGTGCTGGATGAAGCGCATCGCTCAGCCGACCAGGTAGGCGGCGGCGACGATGACGTACTCGAGGAAGAACAGCTTCCAGACGCGCAGGTAGAAGCGCGTGATCGCATCGCGGTCGCCAAGGTCGACGCGCGCGGCCCAGACGAGCAGCGCGGCGAGGGCGGCCAGGTGGGCGACGAGCAGGAGCACGGGGCTCGCGCCCTCGAGCAGCAGCGGCCCGGCGATCGCCATGCCGAGCTCGGCGAGCACCAGGGCGCCCACGCCGATGGCCAGTACGCGCCCGGCCCCGAGGCGCACGGAGAACGTCGCGATCGCGTAGCGGCGGTCGCCCTCGATGTCGGGGACGTCCTTGAGGATCGCGATGGCGAACGCGAACGGCACGGTCACGGCGATCAGCGCCCACACGCCGGGATGGATCTCCGACGTCCCGCCCAGCGTCTGGCTGAAGTGCAGCCACACGCCGAGGTTGACCACCAGCGCGCGCACGCCGGTGATCGACAGCGAGGCGAGCACCGGGAAGCGCTTGATGCGCAGCGGCGGGACCGAGTAGGCGGTCCCGACGGCGAGGCCGACGGCCACGGCGACGAGCTCGACGGGCCCCTGGGTGACGGCGAGCATGAGCGGGACGGCGGCCGAGACGGCGACGATCCACCATGCGCCCTGGCGCGTCAGCTCGCCCGCGGCGATCGGCAGCCACGGCTTGTTGATGCGATCGATCTCGACGTCCTCGATCTGGTTGATGCCGACGATGAAGACGTTCACGCACCAGCCGGCGACCAGCGTCAGCCCGAGGTGCAGCGGGCTCGCCGCGAGGTCGCCACCCGCGTAGGCCTCGACCGCGATGACGTACAGGGCCAGGACGCTGAGCGACGTGCCGATGATCGTGTGCGGCCGGCTGAAGCGCCACAGCACGCCGAGCAGCCCCCGCCCGGCCGCGGCCCGCTCCCGCGCGAGCGTGGCGGTGGTCGCCACGGGGGGACGGCTCATGGGCGGGGACGCTAGCGAGCCGTGTGGCACGATGCGCGCCACGATGCTGCAGGCGTACCGCGCGACCGGCGCCGACCCGCCGTTCGGCGACCCGCGCGGCTACCACGGCGTCGGGATGGAGGGCTGGTTCTGGCGCATCACGCAGCCGGCGACCGGCGTGGTCGTCGTCGCGCTGCTGGCCATCCGCGCGACGCCGCGGGACGGCCGTGGGGAATGGTCGCCCTCGCCGTGCATCCCGGCGGCTTCGTGCGCGCGGCGACCCTCTCGCACGCCGTCGCCGCGCGGCGCGGCCTGCGGCTGCGTGATCGCCGAGGAGCGCGACGGCCCGGCGGCCCTGGAGGCCGGTGAGGGTCGCCTGCGGGTCGACCTCGGCCCCGACGCGCGCCTCGACGTCGCTCTGGAGGACCGCGTGGCGTGGCCGCGGCGCGCGTTCGGCGGGATCGGCCCGGCCCAGTCGGTCCCGGGCCTGAGCCAGTACTGGCACCCGCACCTGCTCGGCGCGCGCGTGACGGGCGCGGTGCGGGCGGGCGAGCGCGAGATCGACCTCGCCGGCGCGACCGCCTACGCCGAGAAGAACTGGGGCGCGGGCGGCCACCCGCCCGACTGGTGGTGGGGGCAGGCCCACGGCTTCGAGCGCGAGGACGCGTGCGTCGCCTTCGCCGGTGGCGTGGCGCGCGCCGGTCCGGTGTCGCTGCGCGCGACCGCGGCGGTCGTCGCGCTCGGCGGCGAGGTCCTGCGCATCGTCCGCCCGCCCGGCCCGCTGCGCGTCGGCGTCGACGACCGCGGCTGGCGCCTGCGCGGCCGCGCCGGGTGGCACGTCGTCGAGATCGAGGGCCACGCGGGCGCCGTGCCGCCGCACCGCCTGCCCGTCCCCGACCCCGCGCAGCGGCGCCGGCTCGAGGGCTGGTCGGCGATGCACCTCGCCGGGTCGATGCGGGTGCGCGTCGCGCGCCGCGGGCGCACGGTGTTCGCGGGCGAGTCGGCGCTCGCCGGGCTCGAGCGCGGCAGCGGCCCCGAGGGCCTGAGCCCGCCGCCGGGTTGAGCAGGCCTCAGCGGCGCTCGGCGCGCTCGGCCGCCAGCGCCAGCGGCTCGGCGGCGATGAGCCGCTCGAAGACGCCGACGAGCACCCACAGCGAGCGCAGACGCATGTCCGCGGCGCGGTCGACCGCGGCGACGCGCGCCTCGCTGACGATCGCGCTGCCGTCGCCGTCGGGCTCGACCCAGTGGGCGAAGAGCACGCGGACCGTTCCCGGCTCTCGCCAGTCGCGGAAGGCCTGCGCGTCGTCCAGGCGCGGGTAGTCGCGCGTCAGCGTCCAGATCCGCCCGCACAGCCCGGACACCGACCAGCGCTCGCCCTCGGCGAGGACGACGAACGGGTACCCGGCGAGCAGCTCGCGGAAGCTCTGGCGCGCCGGCGTGCCGGGGATCCGCCAGCGCACGAGGCGCCCGAGGGTGCGCGTGTCCGAGAGCTGGACCGTCGAGGCCGCGTCCCACAGCGCGGCGGGCGACGCCGCGGCGCGCCGGCGGTGCTGCGTGCGGATCGTGGCGCCAGGCAGCCAATCGTCGAGCTCGTCGCTGATCACGCTGGCGCGCACGCTACCCGCGCTCCACCGCGGACACGCCCCGCCGGGCGCGCCGCCACCGCCGCCGGGCCGGAGGTGGCGTGTCCTGGCGCGCCGCCGGGTAGCGTCGGGGACGTGGTTCGAGCAGGGGCCCGAAGGCTGTCACTCGCGGTGGCCGCTCACGATCGTCGTCGCCGCGCTGCCCGCGGGCGCCTCGGCGATCACGCGCGACGGCACACGCCTGGCCGACACGCTGCGCGGCACGCCGGGCAACGACGTGCTTCGCGGACGCGGCTCGAAGGACCAGCTCTTCGGCCTGCCCGGCAACGACCTGCTGTCCGGCGGCAGCGCGTCCGACGCGCTGTCCGGCGAGGCGGGCGACGACGAGCTCGACGGCGGCTCGGCCAACGACGCGCTCGACGGCGGCGAGGGCAACGACCGGCTGCTCGGCGTGACCGGCAACGACGTGCTCGACGGCGGGCCCGGCAACGACCTGCTCGACGGCTTCGACGGCGACGATGTGGCCCGCGGCGGCGACGGCAACGACTTCGTCGCCGACTCGCGCTTCGGCGACGACCGCCAGCTCGACGGCGGCCCCGGCGACGACGTGGTGATCGGCAACGCCGGCGTCGACGCCGCGATCACGGGCGGCGACGGCAACGACCTGCTCTCCGGCGGGACCGGCAACGACGGCCTCGACGGCGGGCCCGGCGACGACGTCCTGTTCCCGGGCAGCGGCCAGTTCCAGGGCCGCGCGGCGATCGGCGGACCAGGGAACGACCTGCTCGTCGACACCGGCTCGGCGACGATGGCCGGCGGCGACGGCGACGACACGCTGTGGCAGGTCGGCGCCCGCGGGCTCGCCGTCGCTCGACGGCGGCCCGGGCAACGACACGTTCTTCATCTCGACCGGGACCGGCAGCCTCGACTGCGGGCCCGGCACCGATGTCGCGTACCTGCTCGCCCCGGCGCTGGCCGCCGACGCCGCAGGGCCGGCTCGACCGCCGGCGCATCGCCTTCGCGAACTGCGAGTCGGTCACCGTCGCGCCCGCCGACGCCGCCGCGCCGACGGTGCCCGGGCTCGCCGCGACGTTCATCGCCAGGGGCGTCCCGTGGGACGCCGAGCTCGTCGAGCGGGCCGTGGCCTACGAGAACATGCGCAACTGCCAGCGGCGCCGCTCGCGCTGCCCGGGCAGCGACGCTGACGAGCGCATCGTCGGCACCGGCCGCGCCGACCACCTGCGCGGCCGCGGCGGCGACGACTTCCTCGAGGGCGCCGGCGGCGACGACGAGCTGCGCGGCGACCGCGGCGCCGACTCGATCTTCGGCCGCACCGGCAACGACCGCCTCGTCGGCGACCTCGGTGGCGACGAGCTCGAGGGCGGCCGCGGCGACGACACACTGCTCGGCGGCGACGGGAACGACCAGCTCAACGGCGGCTTCGGCCGCGATCGCATCTGCGCGGGTTCCGGCGACGACACGATCCGCGCCGTCGGCGGCAGCCGCGACGTCATCGACTGCGGCCCGGGCCGCGACCGCGTCGAGCGCGACCGCCGCGACCGGACGCGCAACTGCGAGGTCGTCCTGTAGCCGAGCGGCTCGACGACCGCGCGCTCAACCGCGCCCTGCTCGCCCGTCAGCTCCTGCTCGAGCGCGCGTCGATGCCGGCGCTCGACGCGATCGAGCACCTCGCCGGACTGCAGGCCCAGGAGCCGCTCGAGCCGTACGCCGGGCTGTGGTCGCGCCTGCGGGAGTTCCGGCCCGCCGAGCTCGCCGGGCTGCTCGAGGACCGCAGCGCCGTGCGCACGCTGCTCATGCGCCGGACGCTGCACCTCGTGTCGGCGCGCGACTGCCTGCGGCTGCGCCCGCTGTTCGAGCCGATGCTCGTCAAGCGCATGCTCGGCACCCTCGGCCGCGAGCTGCCCGGCGTCGACGTCGACGAGCTCGCCGCCGTCGCGCGCCCGCGGTTCGCCGCGCAGCCGCGCCGGCTCGGCGAGGTCGCCCGCGAGGTCGGCGACCGCTGGCCCGAGGTCGTCCCGCGCGTCCTCGGCGATGCGCTGAGCGTCGTCGTCCCGCTCGTGCAGGTCCCGCCGCGCGGCGTGTGGGGCCACGGCGCCGCCCCCGCGCGGCTGACCACCATCGATGCCTGGCTCGGGAGCCCGCCGGACGACGCCGCCGAGGCCGACGAGGTCGTGCTGCGCCACCTGCGCGCGTTCGGTCCCGCGGCCACGGCCGACGTCCGCGCCTGGTCGGGGCTCACCGGGCTGCGCGCGGCGTTCGACCGGCTGCGCCCGCGCCTGCGCACGTTCCGGGACGGGCGCGGCCGCGAGCTGCTCGACGTCGAGGACGGGCCGCTGCCCGACCCCGGGACCGCCGCCCCGCCGCGCTTCCTGCCCGCCTTCGACAACGCCGTGCTGGGCTTCGACGACCGGTCGCGCATCATCGACGCCGACCACCGCCGCCTCAGCGTGGCCGGCGCTCGCTTCGTGCTCGTCGACGGGCGCGTGGCGGCGACGTGGTCGTCGCAGACGGCGAGCGACGGCGGGCCGGTCACCGTCACGATCGACCCGCTGCGGCGCCTCACCGCCGACGAGCGCGCCGAGGTCGGCGAGGAGGCGGTGCTCCTGGCCGCCTTCCTCGGCGACGGCGTCCCGGGGTGCGTCAGCCTGGGCTGAGGCGGGCTCGGCCGTATCGTGCCGTGCGCCATGGACCGCAGCGACATCGACGACATCGTCCGCCGCGCGCTCGCCGAGGACCTCGGGTCGGGCGACGTGACCACGCAGGCCACCGTGCCGCCCACCACCCGGGCGCACGCGCGCATCACCCAGAAGGCGCCGGGCGTCGTCTTCGGGATCGATCTCGCCGAGGCCGCGTTCCGCGCGCTCGACCCGGCGGCCGAGGTCACGCGCCTGGCGCCCGAGGGCGAGTGGCGCGAGGGCGGACCGGTGCTCGAGGTGACCGGCTCGGCGGCGGCGCTGCTCGGCGCCGAGCGCACGGCGCTGAACCTGCTCGGCCGGCTCTCGGGCGTGGCCACGGCGACGGCGCGCCACGTGCGGGCGGTCGAGGGCACGGGCGCGCGCGTGCTCGACACGCGCAAGACGACCCCCGGGCTGCGCGTGCTCGAGAAGGCCGCGGTCGCCGCCGGGGGCGGCACCAACCACCGCGCCGGCCTGTACGACGCGATCCTCATCAAGGAGAACCACGCCGCCATGGCGGGGGGCGTCGGCGCCGCCGTGCGCGCCGCCCGAGCGCTCGCCCCGGGCGTGCCGCTCGAGGTCGAGTGCCGCGACCTCGCCGAGGTCGACGAGGCGCTCGCCGCCGGGGCGCCGCGGCTGCTGCTCGACAACATGACGCCGGCCGAGCTGCGCGCCGTCGTGAAGCACGTCGACGGCCGCGCCGAGCTCGAGGCCAGCGGCGGCGTGACGCTCGAGACGATCCGGGACATCGCGGCCTCGGGCGTACAATTCGTGTCGGTCGGCGCCCTCACCCATTCGGCGCCCGCCCTGGATCTGTCTCTTCTCCTGGAGCCCCTCCCGTGAACCTTCCGATGGCGCCGTCCCCAGCCGTCCAGCCGGTCCTGACGCCCGACGACATCGCGCGCCTGCAGGACGAGGTGCGCGCCCTCGCGCGCGAGCGCAACGCCGTCATCCTGGCCCACAACTACCAGCTGCCCGAGGTGCAGGACGTGGCCGACTACGTCGGCGACTCGCTCGGCCTCAGCCGGCAGGCGGCGGCCACGGACGCCGACGTGATCGCCTTCTGCGGCGTGCACTTCATGGCCGAGACGGCCTCGGTCCTGTCGCCCGGGAAGACCGTGCTGATCCCCGACGCCGACGCCGGCTGCTCGCTCGCCGACGCGATCACGCCGGACCAGCTTCGCGCCTGGCAGGCCAAGCACCCAGGCGCGATCACCGTCATGTACGTCAACACGACGGCCGCGATCAAGGCGCTCACCGACTACTGCGTGACGTCCGCCAACGCGGTCGCGGTCGTCGAGCACATCCTCCGCGAGCACGGTCCGGACACCGAGATCCTGTTCGGCCCGGACATGTTCCTCGGCGCCTACGTCGAGAAGACGATCGGACGGCCGATGCACGTCTGGGACGGCGAGTGCCACGTCCACGCCGGGATCCGCCCCGCCGACATCACGAGGGTGCGCGACGAGCACCCGGGCGCCGACTTCCTGATCCATCCGGAGTGCGGCTGCTCGACGTCGGTGATGGAGTACGTCGCCGCGGGCGACGTCGAGGCCGAGGGCGTCCACATGCTGTCGACCGGCGGGATGATGAAGTACGCGCAGACCGCGACGCCGGGGACCACGGCGATCATGGCCACCGAGACCGGCATGCTGCACCCGCTGCAGATGGCCGCGCCGGACGTCGACTTCATCGCCGCCAACGAGGCCGCGACCTGCCGCTTCATGAAGATGATCACGCTGCCGAAGCTGCGCGACTGCCTGCGCGACCTGACCGGCGAGGTCAAGGTCCCCGAGGACATCGCGCGCCGCGCGCGCGTGCCCATCGAGCGCATGGTCGCCATCTCCTGAGCGCGCCCGTGAACACCTTCGCCGGCGGGGGGATCGACCGCGTCGCCCCGTGCCGGACGGACGAGGCCTGGCTGGCCCGCGCGCTGGCCGACCCGGCGTCGCGCGCCGTGATCGCGACGGCGGACGGCGTCCTCGTCGACGGCGCGGCGCCCGTGCTCGTGCCGATGAGCGAGGTCGCCGGCGCTGGTGAGACCGTGCTGCTCGGGGTCGACGCCAGCGGCCCGCTCTTCGCCGTGGACCCGGGGCCAGAGCGCGCCGCGGCGCGACGGCCCGGCGCCGAGGTGCGGGGCCTGCGCGATGTGGCGGCGATGGCGGCGACCGCCGACGCCGGGCTGCTCGCCCACGCCGTCGGACTGCTGAACTGGCACCGCCGCCACCGCTTCTGCGCGAACTGCGGCGCGCCGACGGCGCCCGGCGAGGCCGGCCACGTGCGCGTCTGTCCGCGTTGCGAGGCGATCCACCACCCGCGCACCGATCCCGTCGTCATCACGCTCGTCCACGACGGCGACCGGGTGCTGCTCGGCCGCCAGCCGACGTGGCCGCCCGGGCGCTACTCGGCGCTGGCCGGCTTCGTCGAGCCGGGGGAGAGCCTGGAGGAGGCCGTCGCCCGCGAGATCGGCGAGGAGGCGGGCGTGACGGTGCGCGACGTGCGCTACCGCTCGTCGCAGCCATGGCCGTTCCCGGCCTCGCTCATGCTCGGCTTCGAGGCGGCCTACGCGTCGGGCGAGCCGTACACGCACGACCGCGAGCTGGAGGACGTGCGCTGGTTCTCGCGCGCCGAGCTCGAGCGCGCCGTCGCCGGTGAGGGCGAGCCGATGCTCCCGCCGCCGCTCGCCATCGCGCGGCGGCTGATCGAGGGCTGGCTGCAGGCCGGCCGCGCCTGAGCGCAGGCGTCAGTCGCCGCCGCTGCCGGAGGAGTCGCTCTCGACGGTCGTCGCGGGCGCGACGGCGGGCGGCGTGGTCACGGGCGGGGGAGCGGTGATCGTCGGCGTGTCGTCGTGATCGCCGTCGTCGCCGCCGCTGCCCTTGCCCGAGGAGTCGTCGCCGCCCGACGAGCCCGAGCCGCTGGAGCCCGAGCCGCTGTGCGACGAGCCGGAGCCCGAGCTTCCGCTCGAGCTCTTGCCCTTCCCGCTCTTGCCGACTTCCCTTGCCGCGTCCCCGGCCCTTGCCGCTGCTGCCGCTGCCGGACGAGTCGTCGCCGCTCTTGCCCGATCCGCTCGAGCCCTGGCCCGAGGAGTCGGAGTCGTCGTCGTCGTGACCGGATCCCGAGGAGCCAGAGCCGGAGGAGCCGGAGCTGCCCGAGCCCGAGTTCGAGCTCGACCCGCTCGACTCGCGCGAGCCGCTCGGGACGACGAGCCGCTATTCGACGAGCTCTTCTTGCGCTTCGCCTTCTTCTTCTTCGCCTTGTCCTCGGACGTCTTCGCGGAGGAGGACGAGCTCGTCGTCGTCCCGGCCGTGACCGAGGCGAGCGCCGGAGCGGCCATCGGGTCCTTGTCCGGGCCGTTCGAGGAAGACGACGAGGAGGGCGTGGAGGCGGTCTGCTCCGTGGCTGCGCGGCCGCTGTCGGGCGTCACGACGTCGGCGACCTTGGGCCCGCCCGTGGCGATCGCGCCGGTGGCGAGCACCGCCGCGGCGCCGGCCTTGAGCGACATCGAGGCGGCGCCCGCGCCGCCGGCGCCGGCCGCGACCTCGGCCACGCGCGCGACCGTCGCGTCGCCGCCGCTCGTCGCCATGAAGTGCAGGAGCGGCGCCGGCGTGATGGCCGTGGCGCCGGTGCGCAGGGTGTGGCGCGCGCGGTGGACGAGCTGGCGCACGGCGCCGTCGGTCAGGCCGAGCTCCTCGGCGACCTCGGCGTGCGCGCGCCCGTCGACGGCGATCGCCAGCAGCGCGGCGCGCTGGCGCGCCGGGAGCTGCGAGATGCCGTCGAGCGCACGGCGGACCTCGTCGCGGCGTTCGAGCTCGGTCGCCGGCTCGGCCGCGAAGCCGCCCACGGACTCGGGGACCTCCTCGAGCGCCTCGCCGACCTTCTTGAGCGCGTTGATCGCCGCGTTGTGGGCGATCCGGTACAGCCACGGCCGCAGGTCGCGGATCTCCGCGCCCCGCCGCAGCGACGACCACGCGTTGAGGAACGTCGCCTGGACGACGTCCTCGGCCAGCTGCTCGGAGAGCATCCGCCGCAGGTAGCGCAGCAGCGGCCGGCGGTAGCGGTCGACGATCGCCTCGAAGGCGCGGTCGTGGCCGGCCGCTGCCAGAGCGGCGAGCCGCTCGTCGGTCTGCGTGCGCAGCAACGCGTTGGAGAGCATGGGAGTCATGGCGACGAACCCTGAGACAACGGTAGCGGCCGTCCGTCACGTTCCGGCGCAGTCGTGCGGCGCCTGCCGGGGGATCGTGCGTGTTAACGCAACAGCTCGAGGCCCGTCTCGGCCGCGCGTCTGACCACGGGCAGCGCCTCGACCTTGCGGGCGAACTCGGCCGGCGTGTAGCAGTGCACGTCGGCGACGTCGCCCATCTCCGAGGCGTCCCACAGGCTGCCGGCCTGGTAGACGCGCTCGAGCCACGGGACGCCGTCGAAGAACTCCGAGACGAGCACGATCACGAACTCGGGCCCGCGCTCGCGCTGGGGCCCCATGCCCTGCATGTCGCCGACCCTCGCGCCGCCGAGCAGCGCGCGCTCCAGCGGCCAGCGATCCCCGACGCGCTCGAGATACCGGTTGAGCTCGCGCCGGTTGACGGCCTCCGCGACGATCACCGACCCATTCTGGCGCAGCGGACCGCCTGCGTACAGGCGGTTCACCGCATGTTCAGAACTCGGTGTCGGAATGAGGACCGACGCAGCCCACGGAGAGCTGCTCGGGGTCCACGCAGCGCGCCGCGGCGACGACCTCGTCGAACGTCACGTCGTCGAGCAGGCCGATCGCGCGGTCGGGATCGATGTCCTCGCCGAAGACGATCGTCTGGTTGGCCGCGTAGCGCGCGACGGCGTTCGTGTTCTCGAACGCGAGCACCCGGCGGCCGGCGGCATACGCGCGGGCGCGCTCGACCTCCTCGGGCGTCGGGCCGTCCTCGTGCAGCTCGGCCACGATCTCGCGCATGCGCGTGTAGGCCTCGACGGTCTTGGCCGACTCCAGCCCGGCGCCGAGCTGCAGCACCGGCACGTCGGCGAAGGAGTGCTCGGTCGCCCAGACGGAGTAGCAGAGGCCGCGCTGCTCGCGGATCTCGTCGAACAGGCGCGAGCCCATCGAGCCGCCGAGCAGCGTCGAGTAGATCGCGAAGGCGGCGCGCGCCTTGGGATCGTGGACGTCGAACTCGGGCCGGTAGCTCATCCGCAGGTGCGACTGGTTCGTGTCGCGCTCCTCGACGAGCTTGCGCGGCTCGAACGGCGGCGCGGGCTCGAAGGGATCGGGCCCGGGCAGCGTCGGGAAGCGCTCGAAGCGCTCCGTCACGCCGCCGTTGGCGGCCACGTGCTCGAGGTTGCCGACGATGAACGCGCCGCCGTGCTCGCCCGCCCAGCGGCGCTCGCGGAAGGCGACGATCGCGTCGCGCGTGAACTCGCGCAGGTGGTCCTCCGGGCCGAGCACGCTGCGCCCGAGCGGGTGGTCGCCGAACGCGGCGCGGTCGATGACCTCCTCGGCCACGGCCGACGGCTGGTCCTTGTAGCGCTGGATCTCCTGGATGACGACGCCGCGCTCGCGGTCGAGCTCGCCGGCGTCGATGCGCGGGCGGCCGACGAAGTCGGTGAGCAGGTCGATCGCCTCCATCGCCGCCTCGGCGCGGACGGTGATGTGGAAGGCGACGAGGTCGTGGCTCGTGTAGGCGTTGAGCGACCCGCCCATCCGCTCGGCCGTCTCGTTGACCTTGCGGTAGTCGTCGTAGATCTGCCCGCCCTTGAACACGAGGTGCTCGAGGAAGTGGGCCATCCCGTTCTCCTCCGGGTGCTCGGTGCGCGCACCGGCGTCGAAGGCCACGAGGATCGTCGTCGCGCGCGTGCCCTCGAGGGCGACGCGATGGATCGAAAGGCCGTTCCCGGCGGTCGAGGAGGTAATCTGAGGCATCCGAAAGGACGATACCGGGCGGCCTGCAAACGGCCTTGCACCGGGGCGTCCGGGCAGGGAACGACGGCCCCTCCGGCTAACCTCGCAGCAGCCATGGCGACGACCCAAGCCGATCGACAGGCCTCTCACGAGACCCCCGTGGGGGCGCGCCCGCCGCGCCCGGTGGTCATCGAGTTCGCGGACGTGTCCAAGCGCTACGCGGGCGGCGAGACCGGCCTCGACGACGTCACGTTCACGGTCCGCCGCGGCGAGTTCGTGTTCCTCGTCGGCTCGACGGGCAGCGGCAAGTCGACGCTCATGCGCCTGCTCATCAAGGAGCTCGACCCGACGTCGGGGACGATCCGCGTGGCCGGCCGCAGCCTCGCCGACATCACGCGCAAGAAGGTGCCGCACTACCGGCGCAACCTCGGCGTCGTCTTCCAGGACTTCAAGCTGCTGCCCAGCCGCACGGTGCACGACAACGTCGCCTACGCGCTGCAGGTCACGGGCGGCTCGCGCCGCGAGATCCGCGACAAGGTGCCCGACATCCTGCGCCTCACCGGCCTGTCGACGAAGCTGCACTCGATGCCCGACCAGCTCTCGGGCGGCGAGCAGCAGCGCGTCTCGGTCGCGCGCGCGTTCGTCAACCACCCGCCGCTGCTGCTGGCCGACGAGCCGACGGGCAACCTCGATCCCGAGACCTCGATCGGGATCATGCAGCTGCTCTACCGGATCAACCGGACCGGCACGACGGTCGTCGTGGCCACGCACGACAGCGCGATGGTCGACCGCATGCGCCGCCGCGTCATCGAGCTCAGCCACGGGCGCATCGTGCGCGACGAGATCGCCGGCCAGTACGCGCCGCGCGACATGTCGACGGCCGAGTTCGGCGCGCTCCTGCGCGAGCCGGCGCCCGAGCCCCAGCGTGTGCCGCAGGACGGCGACATGTTCGACGACGCCTTCAACGACTGATGCGCTTCGCCTTCTTCCTGCGCGAGGCGTTCCGCTCGATGTCGCGCAACGCGGTGCCGAGCTTCGCGGCGATGGCGTCCGTGCTCGTCACCGTGCTCGTGCTCGGCGTCTTCATCCCGGTCGTGCAGGCGACGACGGGCGCGGCCAACGACGTGCGCGGCCGCGTGCTCGTCAACGTCTACATGAAGTCCAACTCCGAGCGCGGGGACGTCGAGCGCGTGCGCGAGAAGCTGCGCGACGACGTCGCCCATGTGGGGACGATCGAGTACGTCTCGAAGGCCGATGCGCTGGCCGAGCAGCGCAAGCGCTACCCCGAGGCCTACGACCTGCTCGGCTCCAACCCGCTGCCCGACACCTTCCGGCTCACGCCCGACAAGCCGGACAACGCGCTCGCCCTGCGCGACGCGCTCGCGCCCGAGGCGCCCGGCGGCGGGCGCACGACGATCGACCCGTCGATCGACCAGGTCAAGAACTCGCGCGACGACACCCAGAAGATCCTCGTCGCCACGCGCGTGGTGAAGCTCACCACCGGCCTGCTGGCGATCCTGCTCGTCGTCGCCTCCGTGCTGCTCGTCTCGAACACGATCCGCCTGTCGCTCTTCTCGCGCCGGCGCGAGGTCGAGGTCATGAAGCTCGTCGGCGCGACCGACTGGTTCATCCGCTGGCCGTTCGTGATCGAGGGCATCGTGCTCGGCGCGCTCGGCGGCCTGCTCGCCATCGCGCTGCTGGTGATCGGCAAGATCGCGCTGCTCGATCCGCTCATCGACCAGTTCTCGCTGCTCGCCGCGCCGGACACGATCCACTTCGGGCTGCTCGTCGGCGTGCTGCTGCTCGCCTCGGTGGCGGTCAGCGCCGCCGGCTCGGGCCTGTCGCTGCGCCGCTTCCTGCGCGTCTGACCGGGACCTGACCCGCCGCGCCCTACCATCGGCTGCGTGCGTCCGCGCCGTCGATCGATCCGCCGTCCCGCGCTCGTCGCCGGCCTCGTGCTCGTCGTGCTCGCCGCCGGCGCGTGGGTCGGCGGGCGTCACTCGGACTGGCTGCCCGGGCCGCTGCGCGCCGCGCTCGTGGGCGACGCGGACACGCGCGTCGTCGCCGAGGCGATCGACGACGTCCACGACACCTACTACCGCGAGATCCCCAAGGACGTCCTCGCCGACAACGCGATCGACGGCGTGGTGGCCAGGCTCGGCGACCGCTTCTCCAACTACTTCGACCCCAAGGAGTACGCGCGCTTCAAGCAGTCCCAGAACAGCGAGTTCTCGGGCGTCGGGCTCGCCGTCGGCGAGCACCCGAAGGGGCTGCGCGTCGAGGTCGTCTACGACGGCTCGCCGGCCGACCGCGCGGGCATCGTGCGCGGCGACATCATCGTCGAGGCAGCGGGCCGGAAGCTCGCGGGGCGCAGCTCGCGCGAGTCGGTCTCCTACATCCAGGGCCCGCCGGGCAGCCGCGTGCGGCTCGTCTGGCGGCACGACGGCCGGCGCCGGACGAACATCCTCACGCGCACGACGGTGACGGTCCCCGCCGTCGCCTCCCAGATGCGCCGCGCCGGGAGCTGCCGCGCCGGCGTCGTGCGCCTGTCGCAGTTCAGCTCGGGCGCCCACGCCGAGGTCTACGACGCGCTCGCGCCGCCAGTCCAAGCGCGGGGCCGAGGCGTTCGTGCTCGACCTGCGCGGCAACGGCGGCGGGCTGGTCAGCGAGGCCCAGCTCGTGGCCAGCGCGTTCCTGTCCGACGGCCCGATCGTCTCGACCCGCGGGCGCGCGGTGCCCGAGCGCACCCTGCGCGCCACCGGCGACCCCGTCGTGCCGCGCCGCCCGCTCGTGGTGCTCGTCGACCGCGACACGGCGTCGGCCTCGGAGATCGTCGCCGGCGCCCTGCAGGATCGCAAGCGCGCGAAGGTCGTCGGGACGCGGACGTTCGGCAAGGGTGTCTTCCAGGAGGTCATCGAGCTCTCCAACGGCGGCGCGCTCGACATCACCGCGGGCCAGTACTTCACGCCCAACGGCCGCAACCTCGGAGGGAAGGGCGTCACGCCCGGATCGGGTATCGCTCCCGACGTGAAGGCCGAGGACGAGACGAAGACGAAGCCCGACGAGGGGCTCGACAAGGCGCTCGAGGTCCTGGGCCGCGAGTGCCGCGCGTGACCCGCCGCGAGGGGCGCCCCGGGCGCGACGACACGTCGCTTCCCGCGTCGCGCGTCGTGCTGCTCGAGCAGCGCGGCCGCTTCCTCGTCGGCGAGCCGCTGTTCGAGCGCGGCCGGCGGCTGACGGTCGAGCGCTCGCGCGACGCCGCGCCGGGGCGGATCGCGCTGCTCAAGCCGCCGCGCGGGCGCGACGGCGGGGGCGCCCGGGCGCGGATCGAGCGCATCATCGGGCGCCCGGACGTCGCGCGCGACGTCATCGAGGCGCTGATGCTCGACCGCGGCCTGTCGCGGCGCTTCCCGCCGGGCGTGGAGCGCGCCGCGGCCGAGGCGCGCGACGCGCCCGCCGACGTCCCGGCCCGGAACGACCTCACCGACCTGGTCACGTTCACGATCGACCCGGAGAGCGCGCGCGACTTCGACGACGCGATCTCCGCCGAGCCGCTGGGCGAGGGGACGTGGCGGATCTGGGTCCACGTCGCCGACGTCACCGCCTTCGTGCGTCCCGGCTCGCCGCTCGACCGCGAGGCCTACCGTCGCGCGACCAGCGTCTACGTCCCGGCGGCGGTCGAGCCGATGCTCCCCGAGGCGCTGTCCAACGACGCCTGCTCGCTGCGCCCGGACGTCGAGCGGATGGCCGTCACCGTCGAGATGGACCTGCACGGCGCCGAGGTCCGCCGGGCCGCCTTCCACCGGTCGCGGATCCGCTCCGACGCCCGCCTGAGCTACGAGCAGGTGGACCGGATCTTCGCCGGCGAGGCGGCCGCGGAGGACCCATGGGCGGGCCCGCTGGCCGCGGCGCGCGAGGCCGCGGCCGCCCTGCAGCGCGCGCCGCGAGGCGCGCGGGGCGCTGACCATCGAGGGCTCCGAGCCCGAGTTCGCGTTCGACCCGCGCGGTCACGTGACCGGCCAGCACGCGACCCAGCAGACCGAGTCGCACCGGCTCATCGAGCACCTGATGATCGCCGCCAACGAGCAGGTCGCCGGGCTGCTCTCCGACCGCGACGTGCCGACCCTCTACCGCGTCCACGAGCGGCCCGAGCCGGCCGCCGTGCAGCGGCTGCTGGCCCAGCTCGCCTCGCTGGGCGTGCCGACGCCGCCGGCGACGGAGACGATGTCGCCGTCGCAGGCGAGCGACATCGTGGGGGAGTGCTCGGTGCTCGTCGACCAGCACGTGCGCCGCACGGGACGCGGCCGGCGGGCGCTCACCGCGCTCATCCTGCGCACGCTCAAGCAGGCCCACTACTCGCCGCGCAACATCGGCCACGCGGGTCTCGGATCGCTGCGCTACTGCCATTTCACGTCGCCGATCCGCCGCTACCCCGACATCATCGCCCACCGCTCGCTGCTCAGCGCGATCGGCGCGGGCGAGGAGGCGCCGCCGGGCAGCGCGCTGGCCGAGGCGGGCACGTGGACGAGCGCCCGCGAGCGCGACGCGATGGCGATCGAGCGCGACGCCGACGCCGTCGCGCGCTGCTTCCTGCTCGAGCGCGAGCTCTTCGAGGGCGGCTGGGAGCAGGTCTTCACCGGCGAGGTCACAGGGCTGATCGGCGCCGGGGCGTTCGTCGCCTTCGGCGACGGGCACGAGGGGATGATCCCGGTGCGGCGGATGCGCGGCGACTGGTGGGAGCTCAACGAGGAGGGCACGATCCTCTTCGGGTCGCGCAGCGGCGCGGCGATCCGCCTCGGCGACGAGCTCACCGTGCGCGTGCAGCGCGTCGACGCCCCGCGCGGGCGGGTCGACCTGGACCTCGTCGAGCGCGCGGAGTAGCCTCGGTCGCCGTGCCCGGCTGACGCTGATCGCTCGCCTACGCGCTGTTCCCCCGCCCGCCGCCCTCGCGGTGCATCACGCCATGTCCTGATGCCGTGTGCACACGAAAGGAGCGGCCATCCGTGGTCGAGATCAGGCGGATCCGCGACGTCGAGGGCGACCTCGTCGCCGGACTGTGGAGTGACATGAACAGCGCCGTCGAGGACGGCGCGCCGCTGAGCGAGGTCGGGCGGCGCAACATCGCGCTGATGCTGCAGGCATCGGCGTGGCACCTGCGCGCCTTCTGCCTCGTCGCCGTCGACGACGGCCGGATCGTCGGCTTCGTCAACGGCACGCTCGACGCCGGCGACGGGCTGCTGCCCGGCGCGGCGGGTGAGATCGACGCGCTCTACGTCGTCCCCGAGGCCCGCCGCCGGGGCCTGAGCCGGCGCCTGGCCGAGGCGGCGCTCGCGTGGCTGCGTGAGCGCGGCGCCGGCCGGACGGTGCGGATGCTGGTCTGCGCGCAGGACGAGGAGGCGATCGGCTTCTGGTCGTCGCTGGGCTTCGAGCCCGACATGACGGTCCTGTCCCTGTACGCCGACTAGGCCGGTTCGTCGGGGCGGGCCGCCGCCCGCCCCGACCGAATACCCTCGAAGGAGCGATGGCGAAGGGCAAGAAGCGCAAGGTGGCACCGGGCGACGTGGCGACGAACCGCCAGGCGTCGTACCGCTTCGAGCTGCTCGACAGGCTCGAGTGCGGCGTCGTGCTGCAGGGGACCGAGGTCAAGGCGCTGCGCGCCGGCTCGGCCCAGATCAAGGACGGCTACGCGTCCGTGCGCGACGGCGAGCTGTGGCTGCACAACGTCCACATCCCGCCCTACGGGCCGGCGGCGCGCGAGAACCACGAGCCCGAGCGCCCGCGCAAGCTGCTCGCCCACCGGCGCGAGATCGAGCGCCTGATCGGGCGCACGCAGGAGCGCGGCCTGACCATCGTCCCGACGCGGATCTACTTCTCCGAGGGCCGCGCCAAGGTCGAGATCGCGCTCGCGCGCGGCAAGGACCGCTTCGACAAGCGCGAGTCGATCAAGGCCCGCGAGCAGCAGCGCGACGTCGAGCGCGCCCTGCGCGACGTCCAGCGCTGATAGCGGTCCTGCAAGGGACTAGACGTCGTCGAGCGTGCGCTCGACGTGCGTCGCGTCCATGCCCAGCACGAGCAGCGACGATCAGCCCGAGGTAGACGGCCGCGACCATCGCGCGGTGGCGCGGCGCGACGCGGTAGTAGGCGCGCGTCGCCTCGTCGCCGCGGCGCAGGCTGCGCCAGCGCTGCCACGTCTCGAAGCCCGCGAGCAGCGCGATCAGCAGGATGATCGGGTTCGGGAAGGTGAAGGACGAGCACGACGATCCCGAAGAACGCCGAGCGAACCACATCCACGGCGCCATCGCCGCCATCGCGCGGCCGCCGTCGAGCGGCACGACCGGCAGCAGGTTGAAGAGGTTCAGGAAGAAGCCGGTGAACGCCAGCGCCTTCCAGAAGTCGTCGCCGGACATCACGGCGAGCGGGATGCAGATCGCCGTGCCGAGCGTGCCGAGGATCGGGCCCGCCAGGCCGACGCGCGCCTCGGCGAGCGCGTTGCCGCCGAGCGACTTGGCCCACACGGCGGCGCCGAGGAACGGGATGAACACCGGCGCGCTGGCGGCCGACGCCCTCGCGCCGCAGCTGGATGACGTGGCCCATCTCGTGGACGAACAGCAGCACCACGAAGCCGAGCGCGAACTTCCAGCCCCAGATCAGGCTGTAGGCGGCGATCGAGACGAGCATCGAGCCCGACGTCGTCAGGACCTTGAGCTTCGGCAGCAGCAGGAGGAGCGCCTTGAGCTTGGCGCCCCACTTCACGGCCGCCACGACGACGAGCGCGATCAGCCCGCCCGAGCGCTTCCACCATGGCTTGCGCTGCTCAGGCTCGGGTCGCGCCTCCTCCGGCGCAGGCGGCTCCGGCGCGCGGACCGGCTCGGTCGCGCGCGGCGGCAGCCAGCCGCCGGGCAGATCAGGGGTGCGCTGCTCGCTCATCCACCCACAGTGTGCCAAGCGCGGATCAGCGGGCGATAAGGCTCAGCGGCCGACCTGCGCGGCGGCGTCCTCGGCCGCGTCGAGCTGGGCGCGACGAGCTCCAGCCCGGCGTTCCAGAAGCCCGGGTCGGTCGAGGTCGAGGCCGGCGATCGCGGCCAGCTCCTCGGGCGTCTGCGACCCGCCCGCGCTGAGCAGCTCGAGGTAGCGCGGCACGAACGACTCGCCCTCCTCGAGGTAGCGGCCGTAGACGCTGAGCGCCAGCAGCTGGCCGTAGGCGTAGGCGTACACGTAGCCCGGGGTGCCGATGAAGTGGGGCACGTAGGACCACCACGACCGGTAGCCCTCGGTGATCTCGACCGCGTCGCCGAGCATCTCGTCCTGCGAGGCTGCTGCCACAGCTCGCCGAAGCGCTCGACGCTCAGCTCGCCCTCGCGGCGGCGCGCGGTGTGCACGAGCTCCTCGAAGCGGTTCATCGCCGATCTGGCGGAAGACCGTGGCGATCGAGCCCTCGATGTTCTCGGCCAGCAGCGCCAGGCGCGAGGCCGGCGTCTCGGCGGCGTCGAGCAGCCGCGCGGAAGACGAGCGTCTCGCCGAACACCGACGCGGTCTCGGCCAGCGTCAGCGGCGTGTGCTGCTCGAAGCACGCCGCGCGGGATGGCCAGCGCCGGCGTGCAGGCCGTGGCCGAGCTCGTGGGCGAGCGTGAGCACGTCGCGGCGGCGCGAGGTGTAGTTGAGCATCACGTAGGGGTGGACGCTCGGGACGGTGTAGGCGCAGAACGCGCCGCCGCGCTTGGCCGGGCGCACGGGCGCGTCGATCCAGCGCTCGTCGAAGAAGCGCGCGCGCCGTCCCGGCCAGGACGGGCGGAGAAGTCGTCGAAGGACTCGAGCACGATGTCGGTCGCCTCGTCCCAGCCGAGGTCTCGACGTCCTCGGTGGCGACCGAGGCCATGCGGTCGTAGTCGGCGAGGCGGTCGAGGCCGAGCAGGCCGCGCCTTGAGGCGGTACCAGCGCCGCGGCAGGTCGTAGTTGGCCTCGCGACCGCGTCGATGAGCGCCTGCGACGGACTCGTCGCTGGCCTCGTTGGAGAGGTTGCGGCTGGCCAGCCACGTCGGGTACTCGCGCAGGCGGTCGTCGATCGCCTTGTCCTGGCAGCAGCGTGTTGAAGATGTAGCCGCGCGTGCGCAGGCCGGGCGCGAGCGCCTCGGTGACCGCCTCGGCGGTGTGTGCGGCGCACGTCGCGGTCGTTGGACATCAGCCGGCTGAGCGCGACGTCGAGCGCGACCGGGTCGTCGGAGTCCGTCCACGTCGCACCTCGATCGAGCTCGTCAGCTCGGAGAACAGGCGCGTCCAGGCGTCGCGGCCGCTGACCGCCTTCTCGGCTCATGATCTTCTCCTCGGGCTCGCTGAGGAGGTGCGGCCGGTAGCGGCGGATCGTGCGCAGGTGGTGGCGCGCTCGTCTCCAGGCCCTCGGCGCCGAGCAGCTCCTCGGCGCGCTCGTCGTCGAGCCGCCGCCCACTCGAGGTCGAAGAACAGGAGCTTCGTCTCGATCGCGGTGGCCTGCTCGTGGACGCGCGCGAGCAGCGCGCCGTTGGCGGGGTCGGCGGTGTCGACCGAGAAGCGCAGCTGCGCGTAGGAGCCGACACGGCCGACGAGCTCGGCGATGCGCTGCAGCTCGTTCATCGCGGCGGTCAGGCCGGCGCCGTCGAGCTCGGCGACGCTGCCCGCGTAGCGCTCGGAGAACGCGGCGGCGCGCTCGTCGGCCTCGGCCAGGAGGCGGTCGGCTCCCTCGGGCCCGTCGCCGTCGACGAGCGGCTCGAGATCCCAGGCGACGTCTTGGAGGTCGGTCACGGTCATGCCGGGAACGTTAGGGGGTGCGGAGTCCGCGCACGCAGGGCGACGACGCGCGTCGCGATTCTCCGGTGTTTGCGGAATCTGCGGGAACTCGCTGTTGACTTCCTCGAGGCGCCAGGAATAGGTTCGTCCCAGACGCGGAACCGAGCCGCAGAGAGCGAGGCCCAGGGGTTGTGAGGCCCGCCACCGAGATCCCGGGGCGCCCTTCGCGGTGCGACCTGGAGGACGGTACCCCGGGCGGCTCGGAACCGCGTCGTCTTCTGTCCGGGATGAGCCCGCGGCGCGCAGGCGCCGGTTCGCGCCATCCTTCCGCGGGTGCCGATCATCGAGACCGAGCGCCTCGTGCTGCGTCCGTGGGGGATGCCCGACGACCTCGACGCGCTGGCCGCGGTCAACGGCGAGGACGAGGTCATGCGCTGGATCCCACCGTTCCGCGCGATGACGCGCGAGGAGAGCGCCGCGCAGCTCGAGCGCATCGTCACCCACTGGGACCAGCACGGATTCGGCCTGTGGGCGCTCGAGTCGCGCGACGACGGCCATGGCTGCATCGGCTTCGCGGGGCTGGCCGTGCCCGGCTTCCTGCCCGCGGTGCTGCCGACCGTCGAGGTCGGCTGGCGGCTGTCGTCGGCGTGGTGGGGGCGCGGCCTGGCCACGGAGGCGGCGCGCGCGTGCGTGGACTACGCGTTCGCGACGCTGCGCCTGGCCTCGGTGGTGTCGATCATCGACCCCCAGAACGTGGCGTCGCTGCGTGTCGCCGCCAAGCTCGGGATGGCGCCCGACCGGGACCGCCTGCACCCGGTCAGCGGCCGGCGGCTGCGCGTGATGCGCCTCGATTCCCCAGTAGAGTGATGGGAAATGTTCGGCTTCCCCGATCCCGTGAACGAGAAGGCGGCGAGGGTCGTCGCGGCCGTCGTCGCGGTGGCCGGAGTCGTCGTCCTCCTGACCGGCGCGCACTGGCTGCTCGTCGCCGTCGCCTACGGCTTCTGGGCGCGCGTGCTCACCGGCCCGCGGCTGAGCCCGCTCGGGCGCGTGGCCATGCGTGTCATCGCCCCGCGCCTCGGGCCGCCGAAGCTCGTGCCGGGTCCGCCGAAGCGCTTCGCCCAGGGGATGGGCGCCGCGGTGACGACCGCCGCGGCGCTGCTCGCGCTCGTCGCGGGAGCGACCGGGGCGGCCGACGTGCTCGTGGCCATGCTCGTCGTCGCGGCGACGCTCGAGGCGGCGATCGCCTTCTGCCTCGGCTGCCGGGTCTTCGCGCTGCTCATGCGCGCCGGCGTGGTCCCCGAGTCGGTGTGCGAGCGCTGCGCCGACCTCGGATCGCGCCGATCGTCGGTAGAATGGAGCGCGTAGGACCCCTGGGGACGACAGGCTTCGACGTGGTCGGTTCGTGGGGGTGGTTGCGAGTCGAGGTCCCGGGAGGCCTCGTAAAACACCCGGGAAAACAATACGTGCGGACCGTAATCACGAGTTCGCCCTCGCCGCTTAGCACTTAGCTAAGCCGTGAGGTTCTGGCCCTCGCCTGCCGGCCGCGAGGATCACCGGAATCAGAATGCCGGCTCACCCGGGGAGGTCCGCCTTCGCCGAACCGGGGACATCTTCAGGAGGCTGGCCCCGAGCGACCCGGCCGACGTGGCGACCTCGGGGCGAGATCATGAGCGTCGGCTACGCTCGTAGACACTGCCTCTTACGCGATCGCGGACGTGGGTTCGATTCCCACCGTCTCCACTGCGGAACGTGACCCGAGAGCTCCGGAAACGGAGCTCTCGGTCGTTCCGGGCCCGACCGGTTGCGCTACCCGAGATCGACCAAGGAGGACGGCATGAAGATCACCAGGAACACGCTCGAGACCACCCGCGGCCCGGCCGACTGGTTCACCGGCGACGTCTACGTCGACACGCTCGCCGCGCCGTCGGCGCCCTCGCGCCTGGGCGCCGCCAACGTCCACTTCGCCCCGGGAGCGCGCACCGCCTGGCACACGCACCCCTTCGGCCAGACGATCCATGTCACCGAGGGCGTCGGGCTGTGCCAGCGCCGCGGCGGGCCGGTCGAGGTCATCCGCCCCGGCGACCGTGTCTTCTTCGAGCCCGGGGAGGACCACTGGCACGGCGCCGCCCCGACCCGGTTCATGGCCCACGTCGCCATGCACGAGGCCGACGACTCCGGCAGCCCGGTCACCTGGGGCGAGCACGTCACGGACGAGGAATACGCCGCCGCGCCGGCGATCGACGCCTGACCCGTCCGGCGTTCTAGGCTCCTGGCATGGCCCTGCACGAGCTGACCGAGATCCGGACCGACCTGTTCATCGACGGGGAGCCGCGCGACGCCGACGGCGCGCTGACCGTCGTCGACCCCGCCGACGGCGAGTCCGTCGTCGGGTACGCCGGCGCCGCGAGCGCCGCGCAGGCCGAGGCCGCCGTCGCCGCCGCGCACCGCGCCTTCCCCGGCTGGGCGGCGCGCACGCCGCAGGACCGCGCCGCGCTGATCATGGCCGCGCTCGCGCCGCTGGAGGCCGACCGGCCGGCGACCGCCGAGGTGCTGACCCGCGAGAACGGCAAGATCCGCATGGAGTCGTTCATCGACTCGATCGTCTTCGCCCATCGCTTCGCGCTCGCCGCCGGGCTGGCCGACGAGGTCGGGCACGTCTCGCACCTCCCGGCGCCGCCGTACCGGACCGAGGTCTCCTACCTGCCGCTCGGCGTGGTGACGATCATCGTCCCGTTCAACTGGCCGCTGGCGATCCTCGCCGCCTCGCTGCCCCAGGCGCTCGTGGCCGGCAACACCGTCGTCGTCAAGCCGCCCCCGACGGCGCCGCTGGCCACCGTGCGGACCGTCCGGCAGGTCGCCCAGCTCCTGCCGCCCGGCGTGCTCAACGTCGTCACCGGCGCCGACGCGGAGATCGGGGCGGCGCTGATCGGCGACGACCGCGTCAAGAAGGTCTGCTTCACGGGCAGCCCCGCGGGCGGCAAGCGGATCCTGGCGCTGGCCGCCGACTCGCTGACGCGCGTGACGCTCGAGCTCGGCGGCAACGACCCGGCGCTCGTCCTCGCCGACGCCGACCTCGGCGAGGAGGCGATGGGCAAGCTGTTCGGCGGCATCTTCGACTCCACCGGCCAGATCTGCATGGCGGCCAAGCGCCTGTACGTGCACCGCTCGCGCTACGACGAGGTCGTCGAGGGCCTCTCCGGCCTGCTCGCCGCGACCCGTCTCGGCCACGGGCTCGAGGAGGGCGTGACGATGGGGCCGCTGCACAGCTCGCGCCAGCGCGACTACGTGAGCGAGCTCGTCGAGCAGGCGCGCGGGACCGGCGCCGAGGTGCGCGAGTACGGCGACCCTGCCGGCGACGCGGACCTGGCGCGCGGCAACTTCCTGCGCCCGTCGCTCGTCCTCGACCCGCCGGAGGACGCCCGCGTGGTGACCGAGGAGCAGTTCGGACCGACCGTGCCGATCCTGCCCTTCGACGACGACGAGGACGCGATCGCCCGCGCCAACGACACCTGGTCGGGCCTGTGCTCCTCGGTGTGGACCGAGGATCCGGAGCGCGCCGCGGCCGTCGGATCCCGCTTGCGGACGGGCTTCACGTTCGTCAACGCCCACGGCGCCGCCCACCTCGACGAGCGCGCCCCCTTCGGTGGCTTCAATCACAGCGGCATGGGCCGCGAGATGGGCATCGAGGGCATCCGCGAGTTCATGGACACCCACTCGGTCGGCTTCCCCGCCTGAGCGCGGTCAGCGCACCGCGACGCCGCCCCACTCCTCGGGCGCGACGTCGGCGAGCGTCTCGGAGAACGTCCACATGTGGCCGGCCGGGTCGGCGGCGGTGTACTGGCGCTCGCCGTACTCGAAGTCGGTCGGCTCCATGACGATCCGCGCGCCGTGCTCGCGGGCGCGGGCGCAGTGCGCGCGGGCGTCCTCGACGCGCACCATCACCGAGTGGGTGACCTCGCCGCGGCGCGGCGGGCGTTGCTGGTGGCGGACGTCGCCGATGATCACCGCGCCGTCACCGACGGCGAGCTGCGAGCGATGGTCCTCGCCGATGCGGACGCGCTCGGCGAAGCCGAAGGCCTCGCCGAGCCAGTCGACGGCGGCGCGCACGTCGGGATAGATGAGCACGGGGATCACCGTCGCGGCGGGGATCGAGCGATTGGGCTTCACCTCGCGGAGGCTACGGAGCGCCGGAATTCAGCCCAGCGGGATCTCGGCGTGGACCGCGGTGCCCTCGCCGAACGGGCTGTCGACGGTGAGCTCGCCGTCGAGGGCGGCGACGCGGTCGGCGAGGCCGGCCAGGCCGATCCCGCCCGCGTCCGACGTCGCGCCGCCGATGCCGTCGTCGCGGACGTCGACGACGAGGCGGTCGGCGCCGGCGTCGATGCGGACCCACGCCTGCTTCGCCTGGGCGTGCTTGACGATGTTCGTCAATGCCTCGGAGATGAAGAAGTAGACGCTCGCCTCGACGGGAGCGGGGAGCCGGCGGTCGAGGCTCGCGGCGACCGACACGGGCAGCGGCAGCCGCATGGCGAGCGACTCGACGGCGGCCTCGAGCCCGCGCTCGGTGAGGATCCCCGGGTGGATGCCGGCGGCGAGGTCGCGCAGCTCGCCGATCCCGGCGCGCGCCTGCTCGAGTGCGCTGAGGCGCAGGCGCGCCGCCGTGTCGGGCTCCGAGGCGCTGCGCGCCTCGGCCATCTGCAGGCTGAGGATCGCGCTGACGAACTGCTGCTGGGCGCCGTCGTGGAGATCGCGCGTCAGGCGCGCCCGCGCGGCGTCGGCGGCCTCGATGATGCGCCGCCGCGCGGCGCGCAGCTCGGCGGCGCGGGCGTCGGCGACGTCGCGCTCGCGCACGGCGCGCTCGGCCGCGAGGTGGTCCTCGATGTCGGTGAACGCGGTCACCGACCCGCGCCCGCCGGGGAGGTCGAAGGGCGCCGTCGAGTAGGCGATCGGGAGGATCGAGCCGTCCTTGCGCACGAGCCAGTCCTCGTGCACCTGGTAGGACTCGCCGGACAGCCGGGCGTGCGTCACCGGGCAGTCCTCGGCCGGGTACGGGCGGCCGTCGGGGTACTTGTAGTGGACGGTGTCGTGGCCGGGCTTGCCGACCAGCTCGGAGGCGTCGTCGTAGCCCAGCGCCCGCACGGCCGCCGGGTTGGCGTAGCGGAACACGCCGTCCTGGTCGACGACCCAGACCGGCTGGGCGACCTGGGCGAGGATCGCGTCGCGCTCGCGCAGGGCCTGCTCGGCCTCGCGCTGCCCCGTCATGTCGATGAACGTCGTGACGACCCCGCGTCCCGTCGGCAGGTCCATCGGCACGGAGGTGAACGAGACGGGGAACAACGTGCCGTCGCGGCGGATGAACCAGTCCTCGTCGCGGTGCACGGGCACGCCGGTGCGCGCCACCTCGAGGACCGAGCACTCCGAGGCCGGGAACGGCGTGCCGTCCGGGTGCTTGTAATGGACCGTGTCGTGCCCGTGGCGGCCCTCGAGCTGGGAGGCGTCGTCGTAGCCCAGCGTCCTCACCGCCGCCGGGTTGGCGAGCACGACGGTGCCCTCGTGATCGACGACCCAGACCGGAAGGGCCACGCACTCGAGGGTCGCGCGCAGGAAGCCGTTGCTTCCGGCGATCTCCGTCGCGGTTGCGCTCGCTCGCGATTCCATCGTCGTTGTGCTGCGCCGGGCCCGCGATCTTACCGGTGGCCCGACGGGCTCAGCCGGCCGCCGCGGCCGTCCGGTGCTGCTGCGGGCTGACCCCGCGCAGGCGCTTGAACGCGGCGCTGAGCGCGAACGGGCTGCTGTAGCCGACGCGGTCGGCGACCGAGCCGATCGTCGCCCCCGGCTCGAGCAGCAGGTCGGCGGCGAGCGCGATCCGCCAGCCGGTCAGGAAGCTCATCGGCGGCTCGCCGACGAGCTCGTTGAAGCGGCGCGCGAGCGCCGCGCGCGAGGCGCCGATCTCGTGCGCCAGCTCGGCCACCGTCCACGGGTGGGCGGGGTCGTGGTGCATGAGCCGCAGGGCATGGCCGACGACCGGGTCGCCCCAGGCCCGGTACCACTCGGGCGTGTCGGCGTCGGGGCGCGCGAACCACGCGCGCAGGACGGCGATCAGCAGCAGGTCGAGGACGCGGTCGAGCACCGCCTCCTGGCCGGGCTCGTCCTTGACGATCTCCTCGGCGAGCAGGCGCACGACGAGGCTGTCCCACTCGCCGTCGTGGACGACGATCAGCGGCGGCAGCGCGCGCAGCAGCCGCGCGCTGACCTCGCCGTGCAGGTGGTAGCTGCCGGTGAGCATCTCGGTCGCGCCGGCGCTGGCGTTGCCCCACGTGCGGATCCCGGCGCTGCGGCTGTCGACGAGCTCCGCTCCGCGGGCGTCGAGCGGCCGGCACGCCTGGTCGCGATCGATCACGGCCATCGGAGGCGTTCCGGGGTCGTCGGACACCGTGTAGGGCTCGGGCCCGCGGACGACCGCCACGTCGCCGGGCCCGACGGCCACGGGCTCGCGGCCGTCGAACAGGAACCACGCCTCGCCGCTCACCATCGCCACGACGGTCAGCGGCGCCTCGTCCTCGATTCGCAGCGACCACGGCGGCTCCATGCGCGAGCGCAGCAGGAAGGCCTCGCGGGCTCTGGGTCCGTCGAGGAGGCCGGCGACCGCGTCCATCGCCCGATTGTAGACGCACGCGTATGTGATTGCGCGTCTGAGCCATGGACCGTCTCGCCCTGCCGAGATTGGATATCGCCCATGATCACTCCAGGCCAGACCCTCGAGAACCCCGTCACCGGCGAGCGGTTCACCTTCACGCACACCGCTGCGAGCACGGACGGCGAGCTGCTCGCGTTCGACTTCGCGCTGCGCCCCGGCGGCGCGGTGCCGATCCCGCACGTGCACCCGATCCAGACCGAGCGCTTCGAGATGATCGAGGGGCGCATGCGCTTCCGCGTCGGCCTGCGCACCTTCGTCGCCGGCCCGGGCGACGTCGTCGAGGTCGCCCCCGGCGTCGCGCACTCGTTCGCCAACGCCGGCGAGGGTGAGGCGCGCCTGCGCGTCGAGGTCCGCCCGGCCCTCCGGATGGAGGAGATGTTCGCCGAGGTCGTCGAGATGGCGACGGCCGGGCGCATGAGCCGCCGCGGCCTGCCGCGCAACATCCTCGATCTCGCCCGCCTGGCGCGCAAGTACGACCAGGAGGCGCACGCGCCGCTGCTCAGCGTCGGCGTGCAGCGGATGCTGCTGGCGCCGCTCGTGCTCGCCGGCGAGCACCCGCGCATGGGCCTCGCGGGTGCGCTCGCGGCCACGGCGGGCCTGAGCCTTGCGTAGGGTCAGCGGCCATGAGCGCCTCCGGCGATCTGCGCCTCGAGCCGATCGGCGTCGTCGAGTCGCCGCTGCGCGACCCGGCCGACGCGCCGAAGCAGGGCTACGAGGGAGCGCCGGAGGCGACGCTCGTGTTCGACGCGCGCGTGGCCGGCGGCCTCGACGGCATCGGCCCCGGGGACGACCTCGTCGTCCTGACGTGGCTCGACCGCGCGGACCGCCAGGTGCTGACGGTCCACCCGCGCGACGACCCGGCCAACCCGCAGCGGGGCGTGTTCAGCACGCGCTCGGCCGACCGGCCGAACCCGATAGGGCTGCATCGCGTGCGTGTCGTGGCGATCGACGGCCTGCGCGTCCGCGTCCGCGACCTCGAGGCCGTCGACGGGACGCCGGTCGTCGACGTCAAGCCGCTCCTGGCGCCGGTCGACGACCCGGCGCCCGGAGCGCGCTCGGACTAGTGATCCACTAGTTGTCGCCGGACCCCTGGTCGGGGGTGCCGTCGTCGTTGCCGCCGCCGCCACCGCCGCCGCTGTTGCCACCGCCGCCGCCGGCCTCGTCGGTCCCGGTGCGCGACGCGCAGCGCGAGCCCGAGCAGGCGGTCACGCGGAACGTGATCTCGTCGCCGCGGCCGTCGCCGCCGCGGGCCGCCACGACGCGCGACCAGTGGCCGGAGCGGACGCGGTTGGCGGTGTACTTCACGCCGCGGTAGGTGAAGCGGACCTTCGTGATCGAGCTGCCGCGGCGCGAGATCTCGGCGCGCAGGCGCAGCCGGTTGCCGGAGACGGAGTCGACCTCGATCTCGGTGATGCGCGGCGCGCGGCGCACGCCCGACGGCGTCGTCGTGGTGTTCGTCGTCCCGCCGGTCGTCGAGTCGTCGGTCGTCGTCGTCCCGGTCGTGCCGGTCGAGTCGTCGTCCGTCGTGCCCTGGTTGACCGAGCCGCCCGAGGCGACGGCGACGGCGGTGACGCCGCCGGCCAGGCAGACGGCGATCAGGATGGCGACGGTTCGCAGCCGCCGGAGCAGAGTCATGGTCCGAGTTCCCCCATAGAGTCGATCAGCCGGCTTCCGGAGCGAAGCCGTCCGTGCGCCCAACTGTAGCGGCGGGCGATCAGATCGGCGACGACGGCCGCGCCAGCCCCTCGGCGAGATCGCCGAAGCCGGGCGCCACGATGGCGCCGGGCTGGGCGATCAGCTCCTCGGCCACGAGCGCCTCGGTGGTGAGCAGCAGCGCCGCCACCGACGCGGCGTGTTCGAGGCTCAGCCGCGTGACCCGGACGGGGTCGATCACGCCCTTCTCGAGCAGGTCGCCGAACTCGCCGGTGAGCGCGTCGAGCCCGTGGCCGTCGGGCATCGCCGCGACCTGGTCGACCGTCGCCTGGCCGTCGTAGCCGGCGTTGGCGGCGATCCAGTAGAGCGGCTCGGCCAGCACGCTGCGCACGACCTCGACGCCGCGCGCGTAGTCGCCCTCGAGCTGAATCTCGTCGAGCACCACGGCGCTGCGCAGCAGTGCGGTGCCGCCGCCGGCGACGATGCCCTCCGAGACGGCGGCCTGCGTGGCCGCCAGCGAGCCCTCGGTGCGCCGCATGCGCTCCTTGAGCACGACCTCGGTGGCCGCGCCGACCTTGATCACGGCGAGGCTCGAGGCCAGGCGCGCGATGCGCTCCTGCATGATCTCTATGTCGCGCTCCTGCTGGGCGCGCGCGAGCTCGGCGCGGATCTGCGCGAGGCGGTTCTCGACGCTGCCGGGGCCGCCGCCGCCCTCGACGAAGGTCGTCGAGTCCGCGGTGACGATCACGCGCCGGGCGGTGCCGAGCATGTCGGGGCGCACGCCGGTCAGCGACAGCCCCGCCTCCTCGGCGATGACCTGGCCGCCGGTGAACGCGGCGAGGTCGCCGAGGTGCTCGATGCGCCGGTGCCCGAAGCCCGGAGCGCGCACGGCGACCGCCTCGATGGTGCGGTGCTGGTTGTTCGTGACGAGCATGCCGAGCGCGGCGGCGTCGACCTTCTCGGCGAGGATCACGAGCGGCCGCTGGGCCTTCATGACGACGTCGAGCGCGGGCAGGAGGTCCTGCGGGTGCGTGATCGGCTTGTTCGTCATGAGGATCAGCGGATCGTCGAAGACCGTCTCCATCCGCTGCTGGTCGCGCACCATGTACGGCGAGACCCAGCCGTTCTCGACGTGCATGCCCTCGACGAACTCGACCGAGATGCCGGGCAGCTCGGTCTCCTCGACGGTCACGACGCCCTCCGGCCCGACGCGGTGCATGGCCTCGGCCACCGCCTCGCCGATGACCTCGTCCTCCTTGGCCGCGATCGTCGCGACGTGCTTGAGCTCGTCGCGGCCCTCGACCGGCCGCGCGATGCGCCGCAGCTCGGCCGACAGTCGCTCCGTCGCCTCCTCGATGCCGCGGCGCAGGAGCATCGGGTTGGCCCCTTCGTCGAGCGCGCGCATGCCCTCGCGCACGATCGCCTGGGCGAGCAGGGTGGCGGTGGTGGTGCCGTCGCCGGTGAGGTCGCTGGTCTTGCTGGCGACCTCGCGGACGAGCTGGGCGCCCATGTTCTTGAACTGGTCGGTGAGCTCGATCTCGCGTGCGATCGAGACGCCGTCGTTCGTGATCGTGGGCGCGCCGGTCAGGCGCTCGAGGACGACGTTGCGTCCCTTCGGCCCGAGCGTCACCTTCACCGTGTTGGCGAGCTCGTCCACACCGGCCTGCAGGAGCTGCCGGGCGTCGTGGTTGAAGTGCAGTCGCTTGCCCATGCGTGGCCTCCTACGCGGCCTCGGGAACGAGGATGCCGCGGCCCTGGAGCCGGCCTCCGTCGAGGTCCGCCATCGCGTCGTTGATGGCGTCCAGCGGATAGGTCGTCGTGTGCAGCGTCACCTGGCCCTGGGCGGTCAGGATCATCAGGTCCTGGAGGTCGATGTAGGTGCCGACGAGGTTCCCGATGAACGAGATCTCGCGCGAGATGACGTCGATCGTCGGGATGTCGATGTTCTGGCCGTAGCCGATGACGTAGTAGAAGCCGCCGTCCTGGATCATCTCGACGCCGTCCTCGACCGCGCCGTTCTCGCCGACGAAGTCGATGATCGCCTCGGCGCCCATCCCGTCGGTGAGCTCCTTGACCGCCTCGACGTGCTTGGAGCCCTCGACCTTGACCGTGTGGTGGGCGCCCATCTCCTTGGCCAGCGCGAGCGCCTTCTCGTTGGGGTCGACGACGATGATCTCCGTCGGCGTGTAGGCCCTCAGGCACTGGATGCCGATGTGGCCCAGGCCGCCGGCGCCGATGACGACCGTCTTCGTGCCCGCGCCGGTGACCGGGATCGCCTTCTTGACCGCGTGGATCGCGGTCAGCCCGGCGTCGGCCAGCGCCGCGATGTCGGTCGGGTGCAGCGAGGGGTCGAGCTTGACGACCGAGCGCGCGCTCGTGAGCAGGAACTCGGCGAAGCCGCCGTCGCGGTTGATGCCCGGGAACGACCCGTTGACGCAGTGCATGTCGTCGCCGCGCCGGCACGGGCGGCACAGGCCGCACGAGATGAAGGGGTGGACGATGACCGTGTCACCGACCTCGACGTTCGAGACGCCCGAGCCGATCTCGTGCACCCAGCCGGCGTTCTCATGGCCGGGGGTGTACGGGAGCTTGACGTTGGACCTGGAGGCCCACTGGCCCTCCTGGATGTGCAGATCGGTGCGGCACAGGCCGGCCGCGCCGATGCGCACGACGACGTCGAAGGGCCCCGTGGCCTTCGGCTCGTCGACCGAGTCGAGCTGCAGGGGCTGGTGGTACTCGTGCAGCCGCGCGGCCTTCATGCCGCCACCTCCTCGTGGTCAGGGTTTCCGTAGCGCGCGCGCAGCAGGTCGCGGCACATGCCTCCGTTGGTCTCGAGGCTCAGGCTGACGAGCCGCGCGCGGCGCAGCCACGTCGGCAGGTCGGACGCGCTGAGCGGCGAGCCGTCGCCGGCGACGAGCGCGGGCGCGTCGTCGTCGTGGGGGAGGCCGAGCGCGGCGCGCAGGGCGACGCCGCGCACGGCGTCGGGGATGTCGGGCAGGTCGGCGACCCGCGTCTGCACGATCGCCTCGGCGCTCGCGCCGTCGGCGAGCAGCGCCTGGCAGACCCGCGCCTGTCGCGCGAGCAGGGCCTTGCGCTGGAAGAGCTCGCGCAGCGCGTCCAGGTCGCCGGCCGTCTCGCCCGGGAAGGCCGCCCCGAAGGTGTCGCCGCGGCACACCGCGGCGTTGATCTCCTCGCCGGTGTAGTGGTCCTCGAGGACGACCGAGAGCTCGCGGACCTCCGGCAGCCGGCGCACGGCGGTGCGCGCGTCGGCTGCCATCAGGAACGCGAAGTTGGGCGCGCACTGCGGCGTCGGGAGCCGCAGTGAGACCTCGACGTCGCCGTCCTCGGCCACGACCAGGGAGCCGACGAAGCCGAGCGTGGTGATCGGCTCGTCGAGCTCCGGGTCGTAGACCGTGCCCAGCGCCTCGAGGACACGCGAGCGTAGGCTCACGTAGCCCCTTCGACCAGCTGCGCGTCGGCGGGGTCGGCCGGCGCCCCGGCGTCGGCGGGGAGCCGCAGGTGCTCGGGGACGTCGACGCCGTACAGCTTGGCGCCGTTGAGCCCGAGGACCTTCTTCTTGGCCTCGGTCGTCCAGCGCGGGTAGTCGCTGAAATCGTCGTCGGGGTAGTCCCAGTCGACCAGGCCCTCGACCTGCCACTTCGGCTCCCAGATCGCGTAGTCCGAGCCGAACAGCATCTTGTCCTCGCCGACCCAGAACAGCAGCTCGCCCATGACCTTGGCGAAGAACCGAGGGCGGGCGTGCATCAGGCCGCCGACGACGACCGACAGGCCGGCGTAGACGTTGGGCTCCTGCGTCGCCATGAAGCAGAAGTCCTCGATCCGCGGCAGCCCGACGTGCTCGACGATGAAGTTGAGCTCGCCGTTGTAGTCCGTCGCGACGTGATCGATGTCCGAGACGTCGAAGGCGTCCTTGTCCAGCGGCCAGATCGTCGGCCCCTTGTGGACGTGGATGTTGCGGATCCCGAGCTCGACGCACTTGTCGAGGAACGGGATCGCCTCGGGGTCGGTCAGCTTCCAGCCCCGCGAGCCGTTGTGCCACTCGGCCGTGTAGAGCTTGACGCCCTGCAGGCCGTACTTGGCGTGGTCGGCCTCGAGCTGGCGCAGGCCGGCCTCGCCCTCACGCGGGTCCCAGCGGCCGTTGAGGATCAGCTTGCCGGCGAAGCGTTCCTTCATCGCCGCGTTCTGCTCGATGTCGTTGAACCCGTTCGCGTACCACGACTTCAGGTACGTCGACTGGAAGACGGCGTGGTCGACGTATCCGTCGGTGAAGACGTCCTTCTCGAAGTCCTCCGGCGAGTACTTCTGGAAGTGCTCGATCGTCCAGTGCGTCTCCGGCGGCCCAAGGCCCTGGTACGCGTGGAAGCACTCGATCCAGCCCTTGGCGTACTTCTCGGCGCCCTTGACCCAGTTCTCCGGGCTCGCGTCCCAGAAGTGGAGGTGGCTGTCGAAGACGAAGTACTGCTCCCCGTCCTTCTCGTACATACGCTTTCCTCTCCTCGGCGCTACTGCACCGGCTGGAGGTCGAAGCCGAGGTACTCGGCCGCGTCCTCCGGGTTGGCGAACAGCAGCACGCGGTCGTCGAGGACGACCATACGCCCGTAGTGGGTGCTCATGATCTCCTCGAAGTCATCCTGGCCGAACTCGGGCCAGCCCAGCTGGTCGGCGATCTCCTCGAAGTCGAAGTCGACCTTGTTGACGCCGTCGACGCGGATCATCGACGGCAGCTCGGTGACGACGACGTTCTCCTTGCCGCGCATCACCTCGGCGACCTCGAAGCCGACCTGGTTGTTCATCAGCGTGACGCCGGCCTTGTTGGACGAGGTCCGGTCCGACACGAACTCGCTCATGCGTTCAGCTCCTTCGGGGTCTCGAGGCCGATGTCGCTCAGGAGGTTCTCGAAGCGGTCGCGCGAGCGCTCGAAGGAGTCCTCGAAGCGGACGACCTTCTCGGCCGGCTGGGACCAGATCGGTTGCAGCTGCTTGGCGGCGGCCTCGCACGCGGGCGTCCACTTCGACAGCCACTGCTGCATCGTGGCGCGGTTCTCGGCGCCGTAGGTCTCGTCCTCGGCGAGCATCTTGAACAGGGCACGGGCGCCCCGCTGCTCGCGGGCGACGTCGGATTCGCCGGCGCCCATGATCGTGGGCGTGATGAAGTCGCCGTTCGGGGCCGCGGCCTGCATGACGAAGCCGCTGCGGAACAGCTCGCCGACGAGCGGCTCGAAGACCACCGCGGTGGCGAAGAACTGCTCCGCCCAGTCACGGGTGCCGGTCAGCTGCTCGACCACCTCGCGCGTCGGCTGCCAGATCGGGTCCTGCTGCCACGCCTCCCTGTGCGCATTGTCGTGGAAGTCGTCGATCTGATCGGAGACCTCGAGGTTGAACAGGATCAGGTCCTGCGCGAAGCGCAGCTTGTGCACCGCGCCGACGGCCATGGCGTTGTTGATCATGTTCGTCGGGGCATCGCGCTGGGCCGGCGTGTAGACGTGCAGGCCGATGCCGTGCTCGGCGTGCGCCCAGGCGAAGATGTGACGCTCGACGACCTTGGCCCACGCCCGGTTCCAGCTCTGGAAGACCCCGGCGGCCTTGGCGTTGGCGATGTTGGCCTGGATCTGGCGGACGACGTTCGCGTTGTTGCGATAGATCGTCTGCTCCCATTCCTCGTTGGGATCGAGGAACTCGTGCCAGTTGGACGACTTCAGCGCCGTCCACTCCTGCGGATAGCCGGCATCGCCGTTGGCGAAGGCGTAGACCCAGCCCTGCGTCAGGTGGCGCGCGGGATCGGGCTGGACGTCGACGGTGACGTCCTCGTAGACGGTGGCCCGCCGCTTGCGCGGCGTGAAGTAGTTGTAGTGCCGGCTCGTGGACGATGGGAACTCCTGCGCCCCGGCCTCCGCATCCGTGAAGACCGGCTTGGGGACGCTGCGTTCCTTCACTGGGTTGTCCGTGGCCATCGACGCTCCTCTCTCACTGCTGCTCGGTGGTGGTGAACTTGTCGAAGTAGATGTGGGCCTCGGGGACGCCCTTGGCCTCGAGCATCGCGATCGCGGCGTCGACCATCGGGGGCGGGCCGCACAGATACGCGTCGACCTCCGCGAGGTCCTCCTCCATGCGCTCGACGACGTCGGTGATGAGCCCGGTCTCGCCGGCCCAGGGGTTGCCGTCGGCCTCGGACAGCGCGGGGACGAAGCGGAAGCCGTCGAGCTCCCCGCCGAGTTCCTCGAGCTCCGGGAGGTGGAACAGGTCGTCCTCGGTGCGCGCGCCGTAGTAGTAGGTGGCGGGGCGCTCGACGCCGGCCTCGGCCATCGAGCGCAGCAGCGACAGGATCGGCGCCATGCCGGCGCCGCCGCCGATGAAGACGATCCGCCTCGGTGAGCTGGCGCGCAGCGTGAAGACGCCGTAGGGCCCGGTGACCTGCAGCTCGTCGCCGATCGCGACCTCGCCGTCGCTGAGCAGGCCGGAGAAGCGCCCGCCCGGATAGAGCTTGATCATGAACTCGAGCTCGTCCGGGGCCGAGGTCGTGTTGGCCATCGAGAACGAGCGGTGGTCCTCCTCGTGGCCGGGGATGCGGATGTCGACGTACTGGCCCGGCTTGAAGGTGAACTCCTCGTCGTCCTCGACCTTCAGCCGCAGCAGCCGGATGTCGTGGGTGAGCTCCTCGAGGGCGGTCACGATCGTGCGCACGGTCCGCGGCGGTGTCGCGTGCAGCGCGTCCTCGTCGTAGTTGATGAGCTCGACCTCGAGGTCCGAGTAGGCGTGCGCGCGACAGAGCAGCGTCCAGCCCTCGGCCTCCTCGAAGTCCGGCAGCGCGAAGGTCGAGTACCGGTCGAGGTCGACGTCGCCGTCCAGGAGGAAGGACTTGCACGCCGAGCACTGGCCCTCCTTGCAGCCGTGCATGAGCATGATGCCCTGCCGGAAGGCTGCGTTGAGAACCGTCTCGTCCTCGTCGACCTCGATCTCGATGCCGACCGGCTCGAACCGGACCGTGTGCTTCTCACCCATCGGCGAGAGAGGTTGTGCGGCGCCGCCGGAGCGTGGCGGAGGGCCGGGCCCGCGGAGCGGTCGCGGACCCGGCCTCCAGCCAGTTCAGGCGGCGAGCCGTCAGGCCGCGGCGCCCTCCGGCGCCGGCCGGCCGGCGGGGCCTCCCGCCTTGTAGTGGGCGATGTGCTTCTCGCGCTCCTCGGGCGACATCTCGTTGAGGAGCACGTTCGGGCTCTGCAGCGTGATGCCCTTGACCTCGTCCAGCGTCCACATCTTCTTGGGATCGAGGTCGAGGTGCGGCTGGGGCACCAGCGTGTGGCCGTCGTCGCGCACGAAGCCGGACTCCTGCATGACGTCGGCGACGTCCTTGCCGTGGTGCAGGGTCTCCCACTCGCGCTGGCCCGCCAGGCGGCCCATGGCCGGCGTCGGGCGGCCCTCGTACTCGGGCCGGAACGCGACCTTGTCGGTCCAGTGGCAGGTCTCCGAGCAGTACGTGCGGACCTGGCCGTCGACCTCGTCGACGACGGTGTCCTCACGGATCAGGCACGGCACCATGCACGTCCAGCAGCGGTGCGGATACTCGTAGTCGGTGCCCTCCTCGAAGGCGATCGGCTTGTGGCCGTTCTTCTTGGACAGCTCGCTGTACTTCTCCCACCAGCGGCCGTACTTGTCGTACCAGCCCGGGTACTTGTGCTCGAACCACTCGAAGTCCGTGTCGTCCATGCCGTCGATCCGCCAGTAGTTGGCGAACCAGCCGGTGGCGAAGAACTGCGCCACCTCGTGGATGTAGCCCTTGTTCCAGATGCGGTTCCAGGACTCCTCGACGAGGTCGTGCGGGATCGTCAGCCCGTACTTCTCGAGCGGGACGAGGTAGGAGCGGTAGTAGTCGTCGTAGATCCAGCGCCGCCACGCCTCGGCGTAGCTCTCGCGGTCCTTGCGGCGGTCCTTCGTGCCGTACTCGATGAACGTGCCGATCGCCGCGTCGACGACCGCGTGGTTGTTCCACCAGGCGTAGCGCAGGTCGCGCTCCAGCAGCTGGCGGTTGCGCTCGTCGGCGAGCGCCATGAGGATGATCGAGTAGCCGTTGGAGATGTGGCGCGACTCGTCCGACTGCACCGAGTGGAACACGGTCGGCAGCAGGTAGTCGCCGTTGGCCGCGGCCTCGCCCGGCATGGCCACGAACAGCACGTTGGTGAACGCGGTCTCGGCGACGATCGTCAGGTAGACGTTCGCGGCGGTGATCGCGTCACCGGTGATGAAGCCCTCGCCGAACTGGCGGCCGATCGTGCCGGCGTAGCAGTTGGCGAAGCCCTTCTCCGTGATGTCGAACCCGGCGGGATCGATGTAGTGGTTCATGTACAGCCGCTTGAGGTTCATCTGGATCGTCGAGTGGCGGACCTCGTCGATCATCTGGATGGCCAGCCCGTTGTGGACCTCGGGGTTGGGCACCGCGTTGATGGCCAGCGGCATGGCGCGCGCGGCGGAGATCTCCGGGAACGGGATGATGCTCAGGAAGAGCTTCTGCCACTCCATCCAGCGCGGCTGGACCTGGCGGAACATGTTGCCGCGGATGGCGCCGTCCATCGCGCCGAACACGCGGTTGTCCTTCTCCTCCTCCATCGGGAAGTAGGACCGCAGGACCTGCTTGAGCGGATCCTTCTTCGGAGCCTTCTCGAAGGTGTAGTCGGTCGGGTACTTGTCGACCGGCTCGACGAACGTCGGCTCCCAGGACAGCTCCTGGATCTTGTTGTGGGCCTTCGTGATGCTCGCTCTGCTCACGACCGGCATCTCCTTTGCTGTATGGCGGTCACGCCCCGGGTGCGTGCGCGCATGCGACGCCTCACCGGGTGGTGCTCTCTGCCGCCGACGCTAGGACGGCCGCGGCCGGTGGTTCAAGAACTTCGTGGCGATCCTCATATGGCTGGAATCGCGGATCGGCGAGGTGGCGCGCCGCCGTTCGCGCGACCTCGAGCAGCGCCGACTCGAGCTCGCCGCGCTCGGTGTCGAAGGCCCGCCGCGACATGGAGATCCCGAGGACGGCGAGGAACCGCCCGCGGTCGTCGAGGATCGGCGTGGCCAGGCAGCAGAAGTCGTCGCGGAACTCCTCGCGGTCGGCCCCGATGCCCGTCCGCCGGATCGCCGCCAGCTCGGCGTGCAGCACGCCCGGCCGCGTGATCGTGTGCGACGTGAACGCCGCCAGCGGGCCCGCCAGATAGCGCGCGGCGGCGCGCGGCGGCGCCAGCGCGAGGACGACCTTGCCGAGCGCCAGGGCGTGCGCGTTCGTGCGGATCTCGGGCTCCATGCCGGGCATCCGCGGCATGCCCTGGTGCCCGCGCTCGAGGATCACATCGAGGTGCCCGCCGCGCACGACGCCGAGGTAGGAGCGCTTGTGCGTGCGTACGAGCAGCTCGTCGACGATCCGCGCGAAGTCGTGCGTCCCGTGGGACCGCGGCGCGCTCTCGACGACCGCGTCGCGGAAGGCCGGCGCGAGCCGGTAGCGCCCGCCCGGGTGACGGACGGCGACGGCCTCCTCGCACAGGCTGGCGAGCACGTTGTAGGCGGTCGAGACGCTCTTGCCGAGCGTCTCGGCGACCTCGTCGGCGCGCACGCCGCCGGGATGGGCGGCCAGCAGCCACGCGACCTGGAGCGCCGACCGCGCGGTGCTCAGCCCCCGCTGGGGCTGGCTGTCCGTGCGGCCTGCTTCTCGAGTCGCGTCGGTGCGCTCCATCGGGACGGTCTCCTCCAAACCGCGGCGACGTGTTCCGCTGAGTGGACCACCCGCGCGTTACACGGGCGCTGCAGAGCCGGCCCCGGCGGGCGCTCAGGCGATCTCGCGGCGCAGCTCGCCGACCCGCGCGGCGCACAGGCTGCGGCGCGGGTCGTGGAAGTCGAGCTCGGGCAGCAGCCGCTTCCAGGCGCCGAGGTCGTCGCGACCGGCCGGGGCGTTGACCCACGCCCACAGCGCCTCGACGTCGTCGGCGGTCATCACCGCCTGGCGCAGCCAGGCGTCGAGCTGCTCGCGCTCGCGCACGACGCCCGGGGCCTCCGAGCCGGGCAGCAGCGGCCCGGCGTAGGCCTCGGCCGCCTCGCGCACCGCGCCCGCGCGCAGGAGTGCCTGCACGCGATGCGCGTCGGACTCGACCTCGCACGTCAGGCGGTAGCGCTGGGTGTCGATCCACGGCCCGATGAGCTTGCGCAGCCGCGAGACCTCGACGCGCACGCTGCTCGGGCTGCCGCCGTCGCCGTGCAGCCCCGCGCACAGCGCCTCGGCGCTGAGGCCCTGCGGGTTGGCGGCGAGCAGGGTGAGGATCTCGGCCAGGCGCGGGCGCAGCTCGGTGGACCGGCCGTCGACCTCGAGCATCGGGCGCTCTTCGCCGAGCAGCGTGAGGTGGACGATCGGCATCGCGCCGCCACCGACGGGGCGGTCGACCGAGCGCACGACGTAGGCGTCGCCGGCGGGCTCGATCGGGTCGGCGATCGCGCTCGCCCCGGAGGGCAGCGTCAGCTCGCCGCCGCCGACGGGGATGGCCAGGCGGCCGGTCACGCCCCAGCCCACCGGCAGCTCGGTGATCGCGCGGCCGGTCGAGGAGACGAGCGCGCGCGAGCCCGGGGCGGTGGCGACCCGCTGCCCGTAGCGGGCGCGTAGCGCAGCGTGGCGCTCCTGCAGCGTGAGGCGCAGCGAGGTCTCGACGGCGGCGGCGGTCGCGGTGGCGACGGCGAGGCTCGCGGGGTGGACGGTCGAGAAGTCGCTGGTGAGGTCGATGACGCCGAGCAGCCGGCCGGTGTCGGGATCGTGGATCGGCGCGGCCGAGCATGTCCAGCGCTGCACGACCTCGTTGAAGTGCTCGGGCCCGAAGACCTGGACGGCATGGTCGACGGCCAGCGCGGTGCCGATCGCGTTCGTGCCCGCGCCGCCCTCGCTCCACAGCGTGCCCTCGGCGAAGTTCATCGAGTCGGCCGCGCGCATCCGGGTCTGGTTGCTGCCCTCGATGCACAGGAGCACGCCGTCGGCGTCGCTGACGACGACGAGGTAGCCCGCCTCGTCGGCCGTCGCGGCCAGGCAGTGGCGGATGATCGGCGCCGCGCGCGCGAGCGGGTGCTCGTGCCACAGCATGTCCACGTCGCCGTCCTGCGGCGACGACGGGGGCGACGTGATGCGTCGGGTCGACGCCGGCGGCGTGCGAGCGCCGCCACGAGTCGGCGATCGGCTCGCGGATCAGCTCCGGGTCGTCATCGTCGCCGCTCGGCGGTCCGGCGAGGTCCTGGACGAAGCGCTCCCACGCGAAGCGGACCTCCTGGGCGCGGACCATCGGCGCCGTTCCGACGTCGATCGCTAGCCACGCATTCGAGTGCATCCGCCCGACCCGCTCTCCTCCGGCACTGGGCGCACCGTGTGCTGACGGCACGCGTATTCGTTGCCGTCTGCACAAAGGCTATCGCGCCCCATGCGACTCAACAATCGAGAACCGCCGCGGTCCCACGGCTCCGCTGATATGCTTGCGCTAGCAAGCAACCCCGTCTGCGAGAACCATGAGCACACCCGAACGCACGACCTCCGCCGCCGCCACCACCACCGGTGCGGCGCTTCCCGACGCGACCCGCCTCGGCCCCGCCGAGCTCGTCGTCACCGACCTCGACCGCTCGATCGCGATGTACGAGAACGCGATCGGCCTGCAGCTCCACCGCCGCGACGGCGCGACGGCCGCGCTCGGCACCGGCGGCGACGACGTCCTCGTCCTCCACGAGCAGCCCGGCGCGCGCCCCGCCGGCCGTCATGCCGGCCTCTACCACGTCGCGCTGCTGTACCCGAGCCGCCTCGAGCTGGCGCGCGCCGCCGTCCGCCTGGCCGCCACGCGTACGCCGATCCAGGGCGCCTCGAATCACGGCACGCACGAGGCGATCTACCTGCCCGATCCCGACGGCAACGGCCTCGAGCTCGCCGCCGACTTCCCGCGCGAGCAGTGGCCGGACATCTCCTCGCCCGAGGGCTACGGCGGCGGCCCGGCGCCGCTGGACCTCGACGCGCTGCTCGGCCTCGTCGCCGGCCAGGAGCTCGTGCCGCGCGCCGAGCCGGGGCTGACCGTGGGGCACGTCCACCTGCACGTCGGCGACCTCGAGCCCGCGACGCGCTTCTACCGCGACGGGCTCGGCTTCGAGGTCATGACCGATCTCGGCAGCGCCGTGTTCGTCTCGGCGGGCGGCTACCACCACCACGTCGGGTTCAACATCTGGCGCGGTCGCGGCGTCGGCCCGGCGCCCGACGAAGCCGTGGGCCTGCGCCATTGGACGCTCGTCGTCCCCGACGAGGCGTCGCTGACCGAGGTGCGCGAGCGCCTGGCCGAGCTCGGCACACCGATGCGCGAGCATGACGGCGGGCTGCTCGCCCGCGATCCCTCGGGCACCGCGGTGCTCGTCCTCGCCGATTCCAAGGAGACCCCATGAGCTCGTCGCCGGCGACCCGGCCGCAGGGCAGCATCACGCCGCGCGCCGTGGCCCCCGACCCGATCGACCCGGGCGTGCGCATCGGCCACGTCCACCTGCGCACGGCGGACATCGACCGCGTGCGCGACTTCTACGTCGGCGTGCTCGGCTTCGACGTCGTCTTCGAGGCACGCGACGTGCCCGGCTGGGGGACGACCGGCGACATCCTCTTCCTGGCCGCCGGCGGCTATCACCACCACCTCGGCTTCAACACGTGGAAGTCGGGCGGCGGCGGCCCGCAGCCCGACGGCGTGGCCGGCCTGCACCACGTCGCGCTGAACTACCCGACCCGCGGCGCGCTCGGCGACGCCGTGCGGCGGCTGCGCGACGCCGGATGGCCGCTGCGCCAGGTCACCGACCACGGGACGCACCTCGCGATCTACATCTCCGATCCCGACGGCAACGACCTCGAGCTCGCCTGGGACCGCCCGTTCGACGAGTGGCCGCGCGACGAGCAGGGCCACGGCACGCTGGTCATGGACCGCGAGATCGACCTCGACGCGCTCGTCGCCGAGGCGCCGCCGCGCTGAGCGCGGCGGTCAGGCGGCGCGCGGGGCGAGGCGCGCGAACAGCTTCGCCAGCAGCTGCACCTCGTCGGCGCTGAGCTGGTCGAAGAAGCGGCCCTGGACGTCGGCGAAGTGCGCCGACTGCGCGGAGCGGGCGAGCTCGAGCCCGGCCTCGGTGAGGTGGGCGTTGATCGCGCGCGCGTCGCCCGGGCACGGGCGGCGCTCCACGAGCGAGCGGGCCTCGAGGGTGTCGACGATCCGCGACACGCGGCTCAGGCTGAGGCCGGACTCGGCGGCGAGCGCCGACAGGCGCATGCGCCGCTCCGGCGCAGCGGCGAGCCGGCCGAGCAGCTCGAGCGCGCTCATGTTCAGCGCGTGGCGCGCCTCGAGCGCGCCGTCGAGCGCGCGGGTCAGCTTGCGGTGCGCCTCCAGGAAGCCGGCCCACGCCTGCGCGTGGGTCTCGGACCAGCGCGAGAGCCCGTCGTCGCCGACGACGTAGGAGCAGGCTTCGACAGGTGAGGTGTGATCGGTGGCGGCCATGCTTGCTCTAGCAACGATAGCGGGTGAGACCGTCCGGCTTCCGCCGTCGCGGCCCGTCTGGCAGGGTCGGGGCATGACCGCGATGCAGCTCGAGAAGGCCGAGGCGTTCCGCGCCCTCCACGAGGGCGAGCCGTTCGTGATCCCCAACCCCTGGGACGCCGGCTCGGCGCGCGTGCTCGAGGGGCTCGGGTTCCGCGCGCTGGCCACGACGAGCTCGGGATTTGCGTTCACGCTCGGGCGCGCCGACGGCGCGGCCGCGCTGGACGAGGTGATCGAGCACACGCGCGCGCTGGCGCAGGCGTCCGGCCTGCCCGTCTCGGTCGACCTCGAGAACGGCCGCGGGCCGGAGCCCGAGTCGGCGGCCGGCGCGATCCGGCTCGCCGCCGAGGCGGGCGCGGTGGGCGGCTCGATCGAGGACTGGGATCCCGAGCGCGGCCTCTACGACGCCGGGCACGCGGCCGAGCGCGTCGCGGCGGCCGTGGAGGCGGCCCGTGCCCTGGCCTTCCCGTTCACGCTCACCGCGCGCGCGGAGAACCACATCCGGGGCAACCCGGATCTCGACGACACGATCGCGCGCCTGCAGGCCTACGAGGCCGCCGGCGCCGACGTCCTCTACGCGCCGGGGCTGCGCACCACCGAGGAGATCCGCGCGGTGTGCGACGCGGTCGGCCGGCCGGTCAACGTGCTCGCGCGCCCCGACCTGACGATGCGCGACATCGCCGAGGCCGGTGCCCGGCGCGTCAGCGTCGGCGGCGCGCTGACGTGGGTGGCCGTCGCTGCGCTGGCCGCCGCCGCCGAGCGGATCCGCGACGAGGGCGACTTCTCCGTGCTGACCTCGCTCCCGCAGCTCTCGGAGTGGCTGCGCGACTGACGTCGGCCTGGCGCGTTAGCCTGGGTGACGACGTGACGCGACCGGCTCGGCCGGTCGCCGCCGTGGTCGCCGTGCGCGGCAGGCCGCGAGGGACGAAGAGCGATCGGCCGGACGCCTGGGGGCAACGGCCGGGAGGTGACGTGACGACGTGCTGAGCATGCCGATGGCCGCGGCGAGTGCGCGAGAGCTGGCCGACGCCTGCGGCGAGGACCCTGGCTTCTGGTGCCGCCAGGTGCTCGACCGCACCGATGACGTGGGACTCGCCCGGGCCGCCGACTTCGCGCTCGGCAAGCCACTCAGCATCCTCGCCATCCTGCTCGGCGCGTTGATCGTCAACCGCCTCGCGCGGCGCGCCATCCGCCGCGGCCTGCGGCGGCTGGCCTCGGGCACGCTGCGCGAGCGCCTCGGCGCCGCGCGCCGGCGCACGCCGTCCGCGCTCGTCGACACCGACGAGGTCAGCGTGCGCTCGCAGCAGCGCGTCGAGGCGCTGGCCACGGTGCTGCGCAGCGTCGTCTCCTTCGGGATCTGGACGCTCGCCGCGTTCCTCGTGCTCGGCGAGGTCGGCATCAACCTCGGGCCGCTCATCGCCGGCGCGGGGATCATCGGCGTCGCGCTCGGCTTCGGCTCGCAGAGCCTCGTGCGCGACTTCCTGTCGGGCATCTTCATCCTCGTCGAGGACCAGTACGGCGTCGGCGACATCGTCGACCTCGGCGAGGCGTCGGGCGTCGTCGAGGTCGTCAGCCTGCGCACGACGCGGCTGCGGTCGGTCGACGGCACCGTGTGGCACGTGCCCAACGGCGCGATCCCGCGCGTCGGGAACATGTCGCAGCACTGGTCGCGGGCGCTGCTCGACATCCAGGTCCCGCACGGCACCGACGTCGCCGCGGCGAGCGCGGTGATGGAGCGCGTCGCGGGCGAGGTCTCGCGCGAGCGGGCGGGCTGGGTGCTCGCCGAGCCCGAGGTGTGGGGCGTCGAGGAGCTCGGGCCGCACGGGCTGTCGATCCGGCTCGTGCTCAAGACGATGCCCTCGCGCCAGTACGACGTCAGCCGCCTGCTGCGCGAGCGCATCCACGAGGCCTTCGAGGCCGAGGGGATCGAGCTCGCCTCGGCCAACCAGACGTTCCTGCGCCGCGCGCCGGGCGAGCGCGAGGCCGCCTAGGGGCGATCGTCCACGACCAGGCCGGCGGCGCGCAGGGCGGCGACCGCGTCGGCCAGGCGCGCCTCCTCGACGAGCACGTAGTCGGTGTCGTAGGTGGCGATCGGCAGGATCGACACGCCGGCCGCGGCGAGCGGGGCGGCGATCGCCGCCATGACCCCGGTCATCGACGGGTCCAGCGGGCCCGCGACCTCGAGCGCGCGCCGGCCGCGCAGCGCGGGGACGCCGTCGGGGACGGCGTCCTGCGCGCACACCACCGACAGCTCGCGCTCCGTGCGCGCCGCGACCCACAGCGCGCCGCGCGGCTCGGCCGCCCACGCGGGCAGCGGCGCGCCGCCGTCGAGCCGCGCGACGGCGAGCGCGCCGGGCAGGACGCGCAGGGTCAGCGGGCCGGCCGGCGCGCTCAGCGCCGCTCCGACCACTTGGTCTGCGGGCGCGCCTGGCGCTCGCCGTCGACGAACAGGTCGACGCGCTCGTTGAAGAAGCACACCGCCTGCTCGATCTTCGTGCACTCGGGGATCGGCGTGAGGTAGGTCCACGCGATGTCGCGGTGCTCGCCGACGCCTGAAGTACGTCGCGCTGCCCTTGTACGGGCACATGGTCACCGTGTCGCTCGGGCGCAGCACGTCCTCGCGCACGTCGGCGCGCGGCAGGTACCAGCGCTCCGGCAGGCCGGTCTCGAGCAGCAGCAGCGGGCGCGTCGTCTCGGCCACCGTCTCGCCGTCGAGCTCGACGCGCACGTGCCGCGAGCTGCGCAGCACGTCGACGCGCTTGTACGGGTCGCGCGCGTGGACGAAGACCTGGTCGTCCTCCTCCCACCACGAGTCCATGGCGTTCCAGTAGACGGCGACGTGGCCCGAGATGTCGGGGCACTCGGGCACCGGCGCGAGGTAGCGCCAGACGGCGTTCTCGGCGAAGCGGTCGCCGGCGCGCACGGAGTGGTAGGTCGCGTCGCCCTTGCGCGGGCAGTGGCTCCTGTGATCCGAGGGCTCGAGCAGGTCTTCGCGGACGTCGGCGACCGGGAAGTAGTAGACGGGCAGGTGGCCGCGCTCGAACATCAGCAGCACGTCGGTCGAGTCGACGACGGTCTCGCCGCCGAGGACCGCGCGCACGCGTTTGCGCCCGGGTTCGACGCTGACGACCGCGGCGATCCCGGGTCGGTCGAGGTGCGAGATCTGGATGTCTTCGAGGGCTTGGGGCATTGCGTGATCGTTGCAAAGGCAAGAATCCGGCCCGCCGTGGGCCGTCCATACCGCATCGAGCCGACCAGAAGGCCAGGGGTTCGTCCGGGTTTCGGGCATCCATTACCGGTTTCGGCAAGAAGTTTGGCCGAGGTCTTGACAAACTAATCTGCGATGCGAGAGGGTCGCGCCGTGGCGACCCCACGCACGGGCTCTCTCGAATCGCTGCGCGAGCGCAACCGCATGCGCGTCATCGATGCGCTGCGCCAGCGCGGCGCCGTGAGCCGCGCCGACATCGCCCGCCGCACGGGCCTGAGCCGCTCCACCGTCTCGAGCCTCGTCGCCGACCTGCAGGCCGCCGGCCTGGTCGTCGAGCGCGAGGCCGAGCCCGCCCCGCGCGGTCCCGAGGGCGGCCGTCCGCCCGTGCTCATCGCGCTCGACCAGTCGGCCGGGGCGATCGTCGGGATCGACTTCGGCCATCGCCACGTGCGCGTCGCGGTCGCCGACCTGTCGTTCACCGTGATGGCCGAGGACGCCGAGAGCATCGACGTCGACACCGCCGGCCACGAGGCGCTCGACCTCGCCGCCGGGCTCACCGAGCGCCTGCTCGACGAGGCCGGCGTCGACCGCGATCGCGTGCTCGCCGCCGGCATGGGCCTGCCCGCGCCGATCGACCGCGCCACCGGGTTCCTGCAGTCGCGCGCGATCATCCCCTCGCTCGACGGGATCGACCCGGCCGCCGAGATGGGGATCCGGCTGCGGATGCCGATCCACCTCGACAACGACGCCAACGTCGGCGCGCTCGGCGAGTCCACCTTCGGCGCCGGCGCGGGGGCCGAGGTCATGGCCTACCTGCGGCTCTCGGCCGGCATCGGCGCCGGCCTGGTGATCGGCGGGCGCCCGTTCCGCGGCGCGCGCGGCGTCGCCGGTGAGATCGGACACGTCCTGGTCGATCCGCAGGGCCCGATCTGCCGCTGCGGCAACCGCGGCTGCCTCGAGACGTTCGTCGCCGGGCCCGCCCTGTGCGAGCTGCTGCGCCGCTCGCACGGCCCGCTGACCGTGCCCCAGCTGCTCGCGCTGGCGGCCGAGGGCGACGCCGGCTGCCGGCGCGTCATCCACGACGCGGGCCGGGTCGTCGGCCGCGCCGTGGCCGACCTGTGCAACTTCATCAACCCCGACCTCGTGGTCGTGGGCGGCGACCTCGCCGCGGCCGGCGACCTGCTGCTCGACCCGATGCGCGACGCGGTCCGCCGCTTCGCCGTCCCGGCGGCGACGGAGAACGTCCGCATCACCGCCGGGATCCTCGGCGAGCGCGCCGAGGCGCTCGGCGCCCTGGCCCTGGCCGGCCACGAGGCCGAGGACCCGATCCCCTTGCCCGCACACCCCATGTCCCATCACAGGAGGAGGACGTGATGCACGCAATCAAGTCGCACCGCATGCTGGCGATCGCCGGCGTGCTGTGCGCATTCTCGTTCGGCGTGGCCGCCTGCGGCGGCGACGACGAGTCAGGAAGCAGCGGCGGCTCCGGCGGCGGCGACAAGGCCGACAAGGTCGCCGTCCTGCTTCCGGACACGAAGTCGTCGGATCGTTGGGAGACCGCCGACCGGCCGCTGCTCAAGGCGGCGTTCGACGCCGCGGGCGTCCCGGTGACGATCTCCAACGCCGAGGGCGACAAGTCCACCCAGCAGCAGCAGGCCGAGCAGGCGATCACCAACGGCGCCAAGGTCCTGCTGCTCGTCAACCTCGACTCCGGCTCCGGCGCGGCGATCGAGGCCAACGCCAACTCGCAGGGCGTGAAGGTCATCGACTACGACCGCCTCACCCTCAAGGGCTCGGCCGACTACTACGTGTCGTTCGACAACGTGGCCGTCGGCAAGCTCCAGGGCCAGGGGCTCGTCGACTGCCTGAACGAGGGCAGCACGTCGAAGCCAAAGATCGCCGAGCTCAACGGCTCGCCGACCGACAACAACGCCACGCTGTTCAAGCAGGGCTACGACTCGGTGCTCGACCCGCTGTACAAGTCCGGCAAGGCGACCAAGGTCGCCGACCAGTCCGTGCCCGACTGGGACAACCAGAAGGCGCTGACCATCTTCGAGCAGATGCTGCAGAAGGAGAACAACCAGATCGACGGCGTGCTGGCCGCCAACGACGGCCTCGGCAACGCCGCGATCTCGGCCCTCAAGCAGCGCAAGCTCGACCAGATCCCGGTCACCGGCCAGGACGCGACCGCCGAGGGGATCCAGAACATCCTCGCCGGCGATCAGTGCATGACCGTCTACAAGGCGATCAAGAAGGAGGCCGACGCGGCCTCGAAGCTGGCCATCGCGCTGGCCAAGGGCGAGCAGCCGCCGGCCGGCCTCGTCAACGGCAAGTCCGACGACGGCAGCCGCCAGGTCCCGTCCGTGCTCCTCGAGCCGGTCACGGTGACCAAGGACAACATCAACGACACCGTCATCAAGGACGGCTTCCTGAAGAAGGAAGAGATCTGCGCCGGCGAGTTCGCGACGGCGTGCTCGGAGGCGGGCGTCTAGCCCGGCGGAACGCGGTGGCGCCGTCCGCGCGGCGCCACCGTCCCCGTCTCATCACAGAGGAGAGCGGAGAGAGAGTGTGAGCACCCAAGCGACACCCATCCTCGAGCTGCGCGGCGTGTCGAAGAGCTTCGGCGCCGTGCAGGCTCTGTACCAGGTGGACTTCCACGTCGCGCCCGGCCAGGTCATGGCCCTCGTCGGCGACAACGGCGCGGGCAAGTCGACCCTCATCAAGTGCATCGCCGGCATCCATCCGATCGACGAGGGCGAGATCCTCTTCGACGGCCAGCCGGTGAGCATCCACGGCCCGAAGGACGCGGCCAAGCTCGGCATCGAGGTCGTCTACCAGGACCTCGCGCTGTGCGACAACCTCGACGTCGTCCAGAACATGTTCCTGGGCCGCGAGGAGGTGACCCAGCTGCGCCGCCTGGACGAGACGATCATGGAGAAGCGCGCGTCGGACACGCTGTCATCGCTGTCGGTGACGACGATCCGCTCCGTGCGCCAGACCGTCGCCGGCCTGTCCGGCGGTCAGCGCCAGTCCGTCGCGGTGGCCAAGGCGGTCATGTGGAACTCGAAGGTCGTCATCCTCGACGAGCCGACGGCGGCGCTCGGCGTCGCCCAGACGCGTCAGGTCCTCGACCTCGTCAAGCGCCTCGGCGAGCAGGGCCTGGCCGTCGTGCTCATCTCGCACAACCTGCACGACATCTTCGAGGTCGCCGACACCATCACGGTGCTGCGCCTCGGCCAGAACGTGTCCGTGCTCAAGCGCACCGACGTCACGCAGACCCAGGTCGTCGAGGCCATCACGGCCGGCGCCCTGTCCAAGGTGCCCGGCGTGGAGAAGGAGGTGGTGGCATGAGCGCCACCACACCGATCGAGACCTCCGACGCCGCACCGCCCGGCATCCCCGGCGCGCCGGCCGGCGAGTCGCTGGCCGACTACGCCCGCCGCTGGTGGGCCGGCGTCCGCTCCGGTGAGCTCGGCTCGCTGCCGATCATCGTCGGCCTGATCCTCATCGCGATCATCTTCCAGTCCCAGAACGACCGCTTCCTCACCGCGGGGAACTTCGTCAACCTCATCGTCCAGATGGCCGCCTTCGCGGTCATCGGCATGGGCATCGTCTTCGTCCTGCTGCTCGGCGAGATCGATCTGTCGATCGGCTTCGTCAGCGGCGTCGGCGGGGTGCTGACCGCGCTGCTCATGCTGCCCGACGGCTCCAACGAGTTCGGCGCCATCCCGGCGATCCTCATCGCGCTCTCCGCCGGCGTGGGCATCGGGGTCCTGCACGGGCTGATCATCACGAAGGTCGGCGTGCCGTCGTTCGTGGTCACGCTGGCCGGCCTGCTCGCCTGGAACGGCGTCGTGCTGCTGCTGATCGGCAGTCGCGGCACGGTCATCATCCAGAACGACTTCGTCATCGGCTTCGCCAACGACTTCCTGCCGGCGGCGACGGCGTGGATCGTGCTGCTCGCCGGCATCGCGCTCTATGCGGGCATCCTGCTCAACAGCTACCGGGTCCGGCGCAAGGCCGGGCTGTCCAACGAGCCCCAGGTGCTGATCGCACTGCGTGTCGCCGGGCTGGCGCTGGCCGGCATCATCGTCGTCGTCGTCGCCAACCAGGACCGCGGCGTGCCGTACGTGCTGATCGTGCTCACGGTGCTGTTCATCCTGTGGACCTACGTCCTCAACCGGACGCGCTTCGGGCGCCACATCTACGCGGTCGGCGGCAACACGGAGGCGGCGCGTCGCGCGGGCATCAACGTCGACCGGGTCGAAGATCGCGTGCTTCGCGATCTGCTCGTCGATGGCGGTGCTCGGCGGGATCATCCTCGCCTCGCGCCTGCGCTCGATCGACACGAACTCGGGCGGCGGCAGCGTCCTGCTCTACTCGATCGCGGCGGCCGTCATCGGCGGCACGTCCCTGTTCGGCGGCCGCGGCCACGTGAAGTCGGCCGTGCTCGGCGCGCTCGTCATCGCCTCGATCGACAACGGGCTCGGCCTGCTGGGCCTGAGCTCCGGCACCAAGTTCGTCATCACCGGCCTGGTCCTCCTGGCCGCGGTGGCGGTCGACTCGCTCTCGCGGCGCGGTCGCGCGCAAGCGGGACGGGCATGACGGCAGGGGGCCCCGCGCGACAACCGCTCTCCGCGCGGGGCCCTCGTGCCGTCCCCTGCATCACGACGGGAAGGGATCGGTCTGGATGAGCGCTGCGCTGCGCTGGGGAATCCTCTCGACGGCGAACATCACGCGGAAGCTGCTCGACAGCGGCGGCGGCGACTTCGTGGCCGTGGCGTCGCGCTCGGCCGGGCGCGCGGAGGCGTTCGCGCGCGAGCACGGGATTCCCCGTACACATGACTCCTACGAGGCGCTGCTCGCCGACCCCGAGGTCGACGCGGTCTACAACCCGCTGCCCAACGCCCTGCACGTCGAGTGGACGGTCAAGGCGCTCGAGGCCGGCAAGCACGTCCTCTGCGAGAAGCCGATGTCGCGCCGCCCCGAGGAGGTCGAGCGCGCCTTCGACGTCGCCGAGCGCGAGGGTCGCGTGCTCGCCGAGGCGTTCATGTGGCGCCATCACCCGCAGGTCGCGCGCGCCCGCGAGCTGATCGCCGGCGGCACGATCGGCACGCTGCGCCTGCTGCGCGCCTCGTTCGCGTTCAAGGCGACGGACCCCGACGACATCCGCCTGCAGTCCGCGCTGGACGGCGGCGGCCTGATGGACGTCGGGTGCTACTGCGTGAGCGGCTGCCGCGCTCTGGCCGGCGCCGAGCCCGAGCGCGTGCAGGCCGAGCAGGTGATCGGCGGCAACGGCGTCGACGTCGCGCTCGTGGCCACGCTGCGCTTCCCCGGCGACGTGCTGGCGACGCTCGACTGCGGGCTGTCACTCGTCGACCGCGACGAGCTGGAGGCCGTCGGCGACGAGGGCTCGCTGTTCCTCGATGACCCGTGGCACGGCCGCGAGGCGGTCATCGAGGTGCGCCGCGCCGACGGCTCGGCCGAGCGCATCGAGACGGGCCCGGCCAACTCCTACGCCCTGGAGATCGCGAACTTCGAAGCCGCGGTGAGCGGGCAGGGCGAGCCCCTGCTCGGCCGCGACGATGCCGTCGCCCAGGCCCGCACCATCGCCGCGCTCTACGCGTCGGCGGACGGTGGCGGGCCCGTGGCGCCGGCGTCCTGACACCCCGAGACAGAGGAGGCGCGGAATGGCCAGCGACCTGAAGATCAGCCTCGGCATCTGGGCCCTCGGCCCGATGGTGACCCGCTTCGTGCCCGTCGGCTACCAGCCCGAGCACGCGACCGAGAAGACCGCCGAGAAGGTGCGCCGGGCGGTGGCGGGCCTCGAGGGCCTGGTCGACGACTACGAGTTCCACTACCCGGCCGAGCTCTCGCCGGACAACCTCGACGAGGTCCGCGGCGCGCTCGAGGGCCACGGCATCTACTGCGTGGCGGCCGGGCTGCACCTCGACCCGCGCTTCGGCAAGGGCGGGCTCGTCTCGCCCGACCCGGCGACGCGCGCCGAGGCGCTGCGCCTCACCCTCGAGGGCGCCGAGTTCGCCGGCGAGATCGGCGCGCACTTCATCATCTGGCCCGGGATCGAGGGTTACAACTACCCGTTCCAGTCGCCCTACCGCGAGGCGTGGGCATGGCTCATCGACGGGATGGGGCAGGCCGCCGCGGTGCTCGAGCGCCACGGGCGCAAGCTGTTCCTCGAGCACAAGAACTCCGAGCCCGCGATGAAGATCCACATGGGCAACATCGGGATGGCGCTGCACGTCATCCACAAGCTGCGCGCCCAGGGGATCGACAACGTCCAGGTCAACATGGACTGGCAGCACCTGATCATGAACGGCGAGAACCTCGGCGAGTACGCCGCTTTGCTGGACGCCGAGGGCCTGCTCGGCCACCAGCACGCCAACTCGGGCTGGGGTACGTTCGACGACGACAACATGGTCGGCGCGACGGCGTTCATGGAGACCCTCGAGCTCGCGGTCGAGCTGCGGCGTTCCAACTACGGCTCGCAGGGCGAGCGGCTCGGCCTCGACCTCTACCCGTACACCGAGGACCAGGTCGCGGCGGTGCGCCGCTCGGTCGAGCAGTGGCGCTTCATCGACGACGTCGCGAGCCGGATCGACGACGCCGCGCTGCGCGAGGCGCAGTCTCGGAAGGACGCCGTGGCCGCCTACGAGCTCGTCTACGGAGCGCTCGGCGCACGGGCATGACGCGGCTGGTCGGCCTCGACGTCGGGACCTCGTCCGTCAAGGGCGTCGCCATCGACCCGAGCGGCGGCGTCGTCCACGTCGCCGAGCGCGGCTACCCGCTGTCGACGCCGCGGCCCGGCTGGTTCGAGCAGGACCCCGAGGACTGGTGGCGCGCGTCGGTCGAGGTCCTCGAGGAGTGCGAGGCCGACCGCGCGCTGGGCATCGGCCTGTCGGGCCAGATGCACGGCCTCGTCGCGCTCGACGAGCGCGAGCGCCCGCTGCGGCCGGCGATCCTCTGGAACGACGGGCGCACGCAGGCGCAGTGCGACGAGATCGAGGAGCGCATCGGCGCCGAGCGGCTCGTCCAGCTCACCGGCAACCGCGCACTGGCCGGCTTCACGGCGCCGAAGCTGCTGTGGATGCGCGAGCACGAGCCCGAGGTCTACGAGCGCATCCGCTCGATCCTGCTGCCCAAGGACTACGTGCGCCTGCGGCTGTGCGAGACGCACGCGATCGACGTCGCGGACGCGTCGGGCACGCTGCTGTTCGACGTCGCCGGGCGGCGGTGGAGCGACGAGCTGGTCGACGAGCTGGAGATCGACCGCGACTGGCTCCCGCAGGTCCACGAGTCGTGCGAGGTGGCGGGGGACACGCACGGCGGCGCGCCGGTCGCCGCGGGCGCCGGCGACCAGGCGGCGGGCGCGCTCGGCGTCGGGGTCGTCCACGAGGGCGGCCCGGCGTCGGTCGTGCTCGGCACCTCGGGCGTCGTGTTCGCGGCGCTGGACTCCTACGCGGCCGACCCGGAGGGCCGCGTGCACGCGTTCTGCCATGCCGTGCCGGGCGGCTGGCACGTGATGGGCGTGATGCTGTCGGCCGCGGGGTCGCTGCGCTGGCTGCGCGACACGATGGGCGACGGGGCCGGCTTCAGCGAGCTGCTGGAGGACGCGGCGCGCTGGGAGCCCGGGGCGGAGGGGCTGCTGTTCGCTCCCTACCTCGCGGGCGAGCGCACCCCGCACGCCGACCCCGACGCGCGCGGCGCGTTCGTCGGGCTGGGACTGCGCCACGACCGCGGCGCGCTGACGCGCGCGGTGCTCGAGGGCGTCGCCTTCGGCCTGCGCGACTCGCTCGACCTCGTCACCGAGCTGGGCGGGCGCCCGAGCGCCGGTCGCGTGTCGGGCGGCGGCGGGCGCGGCGCCCTGTGGCTGGAGATCGTCGCCTCGGTCCTCGACCTGCCGCTCGAGGTCACGCGCGCCGACGAGGGCGCGGCCTACGGTGCCGCGCTGCTCGCCGGCGTCGGCGCCGGCATCTGGGGCGACCCGCGCGAGGCCGTCGACGCCTGCGTGCGCGTCACGCGGACGATCGAGCCGCGCGCCGAGTGGGTCGAGCGCTACGCCGAGCTGCACGAGGGGTTCGTGCGGATGTACCCGGCGCTGCGGGCCGTGCGCGGCCACTGATTGGCTCGTTTCCGCGGGCGCACGTCGTCCGCCGTACGTTTGCAACCCATACGGTTGATGGGAGACGGCGGACGCTCGTTCACCCTCCCCCTCGGTGCCCTGGCCGGCGCCCAAGCGAGCGCGCCGGAGTGACGGTCGTGCGGCATTCTGCGGCTTCTTGCGGTATTATGCGGCATATGGCGATGACCACCGAGATGCTGAGCGAGGAGCGCCGCGATGCGATCCGGCGCTGGCTGGCGGCGGAGGGCAAGGTCCGCGCGGCCGAGCTGAGCGCTCGGCTCGGCGTCTCGCTCGACACCGTGCGCCGCGACCTGCAGCAGCTCGCCGACGCCGGCGAGCTGCGCCGCGTGCACGGCGGCGCGCTGCCGCCGGCGTCGCCGGGGCCGTCGAGCTTCACCGAGCGCCTGCCCGACGACGCCCCCGCCAAGGCGGCGATCGCCGCCGCGGCGGCGGCGCTCGTGCGGCCGGGCGACGTCGTCGCCCTCAGCGGCGGCACGACGATGCTCGAGCTGGCGCGGCGGCTGCCCGACGACCTCGAGGCGACGGTCGTGACCATGAGCCCCGACATCGCCGTCGCGCTCGCCGACCACCCGAGCCTGACCGTCGACGTCGTCGGCGGGCGCCTGCACCCCAAGGCGCGGACGGTCACCGGCCCGGACGCCGTCGACGCCCTGCGTGCCGTGCGGCCCGACCTCTGCCTGCTCAGCGCGTGCTCGCTGCATCCCGCCGCCGGCCTGACCATGCGTCACCGCGAGGAGGCGCTCGTCGTCCGCGCGATGCTCGCCGACGCGGCACGGATCGTCAGCCTCAGCACGGCGACGAAGCTCGGCTCGGCGGGCCCGTACCCGGTCGCCGGCGTCGAGCGCATCGACACGCTCGTCACCGACGCCGACGGCGACGCGCTCGAGCCCTACCGCGCCCTCGGGATCGACCTGGTGAGCGTGTGAGCCCCGTCCGTCCGGCGCGGGCCGCGATCACCGCCGTCTTCCTGCTCACCGGCATCCTCTACGGCACCTGGGCGGCACGGATCCCCGCCGTCCGCGACCGGCTCGACCTGTCCGACGGCGAGCTCGGGCTCGCGCTCGCGTTCGTCCCGATCGGCGCGGTGCTCGCGATGCCGCTGGCCGGCGCGCTCAGCGCGCGCATCGGCAGCCGCGGGGCCACGCGGCTGGGCTTCGGCGTCCTGTGCCTGACCACCGCCACCGTCGCCCTGGCGCCGTCGCTCGTGGCGCTGTGCGCGCTCGCCGCCGCGCTCGGCGTCGGCATGGGCGGCGTCGACGTGGCCATGAACGTCCACGGCGTCACGGTCGAGCGCCGCTACGAGCGCCCGATCTTCGTCGGCCTGCACGCCGGCTTCTCGTTCGGCGGCCTGCTCGGCGCCGCGCTCGGCGCGCTCATCGCCGGGGCCGGGGTCGACGAGCGCGTCCACCTCGCGCTCGCCGGTGGGCTCGCCGGGGCGATCGGCCTCCTCTGGTCGCGGCGCCTGCTGCCCGCGCGCGAGGACGCCGCCGACGCGGACCAGCCCGTCTTCGTGCGGCCGCCGCGCCGCGTGTGGGCGCTCGGCGGCCTGGCCTTCGCCTGCCTGCTCATCGAGGGCGCCTCGGCCGACTGGAGCGGCGTGTACCTCAAGGACGAGCTCGGGACGGGGCCCGGCCTCGCCGCGCTCGGCTTCACCGCCTTCTCGGTGACGATGACCCTCGGGCGCCTGATCGGCGATCGCCTCGTCGAGCGCTTCGGGCCGGTGCTCGTGGTGCGCGCCGGTGGGCTGATCGCGGCGGTCGGCTTCGGCCTCGCCCTGCTCGCGCAGACCCCGGCCGCAGCGCTCGCCGGGTTCGCGTGCCTCGGGGCGGGGATGTCGTCGATCGTCCCGATCGTCTTCCGCGCCGCGGGCCACGTGCCCGGCGTCCCGTCGGGCGTCGCCCTGTCGGCGGTGACGACCGTCGGCTACCTCGGCTTCGTCACCGGCCCCGCGATCATCGGCGCGCTCGCCGAGCTCACCGGGCTCCCGCCCGCGCTCGGCGTCGTCGCCGTGCTCGGGGCGACCGTGTCGGCGCTCGCGGGCACGACCGCCGCGGGCCGTGCCGGAGCTCCGGCCGTCGCGCGCTCGGAGCCGATGGCGGCATGACCGTCGTCCTCTCGGACCTCGATGGCGTGCTCGTCGACTCGCACGGCTCGATCATGCGCGCGTGGCGCTGGTGGGGGCGCGCGAACGGCGTCGAGGGCGACGCCATCGAGGCCGTCCAGCACGGCCGCCCGTCGGGCGAGGTCATCGCGTCGCTCGCACCGCACCTCGACGCGGCGCGCGAGTCGACGGCGATCGACCTGCGCCAGGCCGAGGACACCGACGGCGTCGTCGCGCTGCCCGGCGCCGCCGATCTGCTCGACGGGCGCGCGCCCGGCCCGGTGGCCGTCGTCACCTCGTGCACCGTCCCGCTCGCCACCGCGCGCCTGCGCGCCGGCGGGCTCGCGATCCCCGAGGTGCTCGTCACGCCCGAGCGCCTGCGACGCGGCAAGCCCGACCCGGAGGGCTACCTGCTCGCCGCGCGCGAGCTCGGCGCCGACCCGGCCGACTGCGTCGTCCTCGAGGACGCGCCCGCCGGCGTCGAGGCCGGGCGGGCGGCCGGCATGCACGTCGTGGGCGTGCTCACGACGCACGCCGCCGAGGACCTCGCCGCCGCGCACGAGCGCGTGGCGAGCGTCGCCGAGTGGCTCGGCGCTCGCGCCTAACGATCCCGCTGCGCCGCGACGAACGCCCGACCGTCCTGCGCGTTGAACTCCTCGCCGTAGACCGCGCCCTCGCGCCGCGGGGCCTCCATGATCGCCGCGTCCGCGGTCCCGCCGACGTCGACCGCGGTGAAGCCCGCGTCGTCGATCAGGCCGGCGACGACCGCCTTGGCCTCCTCGTCGTCGCCGCACAGGAAGATGGCCACGCGGTCGGAGCCGGTGCGCCCGGCCGACTCGGCCTGGAAGCCCGAGGTCAGCGTGTTGAACGCCTTCGTGTAGCGGGCGCCGGGCATCCGCGCGGCGTTGACCTGCGCGGCCGTGCGGCCCTCGGGCAGGGCCTCGAGCCCGCCCTGCCCGTACTGGTTCGTCGTGTCGACGACGATCCGCCCGTCGAGCGGCCCGGCGGTCTCGAGCACCTCGTCGATCGCGCGCCACGGCACCGAGAGCATCACCACGTCGCCGAACCGCGCCGCCTCGCGCGCCGTGCCCGCCCGCGCCCCGATCTCCGCCGCGCGGCCCTCGAGCGCCGACGCCTCGCGCGACCCGCTGATGAGCACCTCGTGCCCGGCCGCCGCCCACAGGCGCGCGGCGTTGCCGCCGATGCGGCCCGCTCCGATGATTCCGATCTTCATGGCTACATCCTTGCGGGGTCGCACACGCGGGCTGGAAAGTCCGCCGCCGGTCGGGAGAGGATGCGCGGGTGCGGCTGTGCCTGATCGACGTCCCGTACGCGCTCGGCGACGCCGCGCACCCCGCCGCGCGCGGACCGGAGCGCCTGCACGACGCCGGCCTGTCCGAGCGCCTGTCCAACCGTGGCGCGTCGGTGAGCCGGGCCGCCGTCGCCGACGGGACGGCGGCCGCGGTCGGCGCCGCGGTCGCCGCGGCGGCCCGCGACGGCATGCTGCCCGTCGTGCTCGCGGGCTCGTGCGACGCGAGCCTCGGCGTTGCCGGCGGGATCGACCGCGACGCCTGCGCAGTCGTCTGGCTCGACGCCCACGCCGACTTCAACACGCCCGAGTCCTCGCCCGGCGCCGAGGCCGACGAGATGGTCCTGGCCGTGCTGTGCGGGCACTGCGACGACGACGCCCGCGTCGCCGCCGGGGTGGACGAGCCGGTCCGCGAGCGCGACGTCGCCCTGCTCGGTGTCCGCGAGCTGTCGCCCGACGCCGAGCGCGAGCGTCTCGAGCGCTCCGCGATCGGCGTCGTCGGCTGGCGCGACGGCGGCCCCGTCGGCGACGTCGACGCGTGTCTCGACGCGGCCGCGCACGGCGCCGGCGGGGCGCTGCTGCACATCGACCTCGACGCGCTCGATCCGGCGGTGGCGCCCGGCGTGTCGCGCTCCGCCTCGCCCGGCGGCCTCTCCGTCCGCGCGGCCGAGAACGTCGTGCGCGCCGTGACCTCGCGGATGCCGCTGCGCGCCGTCACCCTGGCCGCCTTCCTGCCCGAGCGCGACGTCGACGACCGCACGCTCGGCGCCGCGCTGCGGCTGCTCGACGCGGTCGCCGACCGGGTCTGATCAGGGACGGCGTCCGAAGACCAGGGCGCCCCGCTTGGTCACGGTCAGCGGCGTGCTCACCGTGCCCGCGCCCGCCTCTGCGGCGGACCGCTCGACGCTCTTGCCGACGAGGTAGTCGGCCACGGCGGCGCGGTCGGGCAACTCGACGAGCGGCAGGTCCCAGCGCTCGACCTCGACGGCGTGGAAGTAGCGGGCCACGAGCTCCGGGGCGACCTCGGCGTCGAAGGTCAGCGGGCCGCGCGGCAGCAGCCCGCCGAGCTCGGGCGAGTCGTCGCGGCTCGGCGCCGCGACCGCCACGAGGCCGCCGGGGCGGAGCACGCGGCGTGCCTCGGACAGCGCCCGGCCGGGCTCGTCGAGGTGGTCGCACGGCACGGCCGTGCGCGCCCGCGCGTGGTGCCCGGCGTCGCTCATGGGCGCTCGGGCCAGCCGGGCTCCATCTCGAACTCCTCCTCGCCGATCGCGAGGACGATCGGGTCGCTCGCGTCCGCCCGCGCGGTGATCGCGAGCGGGGCGTCGGGGTCGCTCGTCTCGAACTGGGCCATCGCCACGTTGCGCCCGCCGAGCAGCGCGGCGAGGTCGCGCACGGCGCCCGCGAGGTGCGCCACGGCGCCCGGCGGGGCGGCGATCTCGGCGCTCGCGGCGTCGACCTCGAAGGGCGCGAACCGGCGCACGTTCGGCAGCGGCGGGGCGACGGCGTCGAGCTCGGCCGCGTGGGCGAGCGCCAGGGTGCGCCCGGCGACGTCGATCTCCGTGGGTCGCAGGCGCCCGCAGTCGACGACGGCCGGGCCCTCGCCCGGCCCGCCCTCGACCACGGCCACCGCGCGCAGGGCGCCTGAGCCGTGCAGGAACTCGCGCAGAAGGACGACGACCGCGTCGAGCGGCCCCGCCGAGGCGACGATCTCCGGGGGTTCGCCCGCCTCCATCGACGCCAGGATAGGCGGCGCGCTCAGCCCTCGAGCTCGTCGGGCACGACGCGCAGCGTGCGCACCGCGCCCTCGCGCACCACCGCGAGTTCGAGCGTCTCGCCGATCCGCTCCGCGCTCATCAGCCGCTGCAGGTCGTCCGTGCGCAGCAGCGGGACGCTGTCGATGGCGACGATCAGGTCCTCCGCGCGCAGGCCCGCGCGCGCGGCCGGGCCGTCCTGGACGACCTCGATGACCTCGAGCCCATCGCGGCGCCCGAGCCGGCCGGCGACCCGCGGCGGCAGCGGGCGCGGGCCGACGGCCACGCCGAGCCACGCGCGCCGGACGCGTCCGTCGCTCATGAGCGTCCCCACGATCCGGCGCGTCGCCTCGTTGATCGGCACCGCGAGCCCGAGTCCCACGCCCGCGACGGCGGTGTTGATCCCCACGACGCTGCCGCGGCCGTCGACGAGCGCGCCGCCCGAGTTGCCCGGGTTGAGCGCGGCGTCGGTCTGGACGACGTTGTCGACCATCCGCTGCGGCCCGCCGCGGCGGCCGACGGGCAGCGAGCGCCCGAGGCCCGAGACGACGCCGGCGGTGACCGAGCCCGCGTAGCCGTTGGGGTTGCCGACCGCGACGACGAGCTGGCCGACCTGCAGGCCGGCGGCGTCGCCGAGCACGGCGGGGATCAGGTCGTCGGCGTCGGCGCGCAGCACGGCGAGGTCGGAGAGGTGGTCGCGGCCGACGACGCTGAAGCGCAGGTCGCGCCCGTCCACGAACGAGGCGCTGCCCGCGCCCGACCCCTCGACGACGTGGGCGGAGGTCAGCAGGTAGCCGTCGGGCGCGATGACGACGGCGCTGCCGCCGCCCATCGCCGTGCGCCCGCCGCGGATGCGGCGCGAGACGCGCAGGTTGGCGACGCTCGGCGCGAGCTCGCGCGCGACGGTGGTGACGACCCGCGAGTAGGCGTCGAGCGCCTCGCCGTCCGAAGGACGGTCGCGCAGCGGCCCGTCCGGGCGCTCCGGCGCCCCCAGCGGCGACTCGACGAAGAAAACGCTTGACATGAAGCGAATGTACCAAGCGATCGCCGCGTCCCGGTGCGGCCGCCGCTCAGTGAAGCGACGCGCGCTCGATGCGCGCGGCGACGATGCCGACCCACTCGGCGTCGCCGAAGCGGTCGCGCAGCGCCTGGGCCGACGCCGCGTGGTCGTAGCCGACGCGGCGCAGGACGACCTCGCCGTCATCGTCGATGAGCGCGTAGGCGGCGCGGTGGTCGCCGTCGAGCGGCATGCCGACGCTGCCCGGGTTGAGGAGCTCGAGCTCGCCGGCGTCGGTGCGCACGGTGCGCCGGAACTGCAGGTGGGTGTGGCCGAAGGTCAGGCGCCGGTCGGTCACGCCGGTCAGCAGCTCGTCGTCGTCGCCGCCGGCCTCGGGCATGAACGAGCGCATGTCGGAGACCGGCGAGCCGTGCCAGGCGACGGTCTGGTCGCCGAGCGCCGCCCGCTCCGGGAGCGCGCCGAGCTCGTCGGCGACCGTGTCGCCGAGCGCCTCGCGACAGGCCGTGACGGCGGCCGACATCGGCTGGTCGTCGGGCAGGTCGCTGCGGTCGACGAGCCAGCGCTCGGTGTTCCCCCGGATCCAGGTGGCGGCGTCGAGCTCCCTGAGGCGGTCGACCGTCTCGCCCGGCCAGGCGCCGAACGGAGCCATGTCACCGCCGAGCAGCCAGCGCCTCGCGCCCCGGCCGCGGGCGTCGTCGAGGACGGCCTCGAGCGCCGGTAGGTTGCCGTGGATGTCGTACAGCAGCGCGAGCATCGTCCTCCATGGTCCCACGCTCACGCTGCGCGTGCCGGAGCCGGGCGACGCCCCCGCGCTGCTCGAGCTCGCCCGCGACCCCGAGGTCACCCGCTGGTTCTCATGGGGCCCGTACCGGAGCGTGGACGAGCCGCTGGCCTACATCGAGCGGCTCCATGCCCAGCGCGAGCGCGGCGAGCAGCTCGACCTCCTGATGGTCCACCACGAGCACGGCGCCGCCGGGATCACCGGGCTCTCGGAGTTCTCGGCGCGCGACCTGCGCTGCATCGTCGGCACGTGGTTCGGGCGTCGCTTCTGGGGCACCGGCGCCAACCGCGAGTCCAAGGCGATGGTCGCCCGGCTGGCCTTCGAGACGCTCGGGCTGCACCGCCTCGGGGCGTACTCGAACACCGCCAACGAGCGCTCGACGCGGGCGCTCGCCGGCGTCGGCTTCCGGCGCGAGGGCGTGCTGCGCGAATGGCACCGCCACGACGACCGCCACCACGACGTCAACGTCTTCGGCCTGCTGCGACGCGAATGGGCGGAGGGCCCGCTCGCCGGCGTCCCGGTGACCGTCGAGGGCCGCCCGCCGCCCGCGTTCCCGCGCGGCCGTGGGTCGCAGGGCGACTGTTAGCATCGGCCGCCGCCCACGGGGGGATCCCTTGCCTGACGTGCCATCGCCGGACTTTCTCGACCTTCCCGGGCGCCCGCCCAAGCCGCGCCCGCGCGGGATCACCCACGTCATCGACCCGGGGCTGACCGCCGTCGAGGCGCAGGGCGTGATGGACAGCGTCGACGAGTACGTCGACCTCGTGCGCTTCGGCTGGGGCACCGCCTACATCACGCGCGAGCTGCGCCGCAAGCTGGACATCTACCGCGCCCACGGCGTCCCGACGATGCTCGGCGGCACGCTCACCGAGCTGGCCTGGCTGCAGGGCCGCGTCGACGCCCTGCGCCGCTGGCTGGACGAGCTCGGGATCGAGCACGTCGAGGTCTCGAGCGGGGTCGTGCCGATGCCCGCCGACGAGAAGCTCGCCCTGATCGCCACGCTCGCCCAGGACCGCACGGTGTTCGCCGAGGTCGGCGAGAAGGACCCGCGCGCCCTGATGGCCCCCTACCGCTGGGTCGAGCTGATCAGCGCGGCGCTCGAGGCCGGCGCGGCGCAGGTCGTCTGCGAGGGTCGCGCCGACGGCTCGGCCGGGATCTACCGGCCCGACGGCGAGGTGCGCACCGGCCTGGTCGACGAGGTCGCACACGAGATCGACGTCGACCGGCTGATCTTCGAGGCCCCGCAGCGCGAGCAGCAGATCTGGTTCATCGAGCAGTTCGGGACGGACGTCAACATCGGCAACGTGGACCCGCGCGACGTCATCTCCCTCGAGACGCTGCGCCTCGGGCTGCGCGCCGACACGCTGCCGCGCTTCCACGGCACGCCGGCGTGATCCTGCTCGCGCGACACGGCGAGACCGACGACAACGTCGCGCCCCAGCGGTTCATGGGCTCGCGCGACACGCCGCTCAACGACCGCGGCCGCGAGCAGGCGCGCGCGCTCGCGCAGGCGGCGGCGAGCGCCGCGCCGGCCGCCATCTGGACGAGCCACCTGCGCCGCGCCCACGAGACCGCGCGGATCGCCGGCGCGGCGCTCGGGCTGGAGCCGCGCGTCGACCGTCGCCTGGCCGAGTCGCACCGCGGTCGCTGGGAGGGGCGCCTCGTCGCCGACATCGAGCGCGAGGAGCCCGAGGCGTGGGCCGCGTGGCGGGGCGCGGGCGCGGACTTCCGCTTCCCCGGCGGCGAGTCGCTGGCCGAGCACCAGGCCCGCGCGCTGGCGGCGCTTGACGACATCCGCGAGGGGCCGCTGCCCGCGCTCGTCGTCGCCCACGGCGGCACGATCCGCGCGATCGCCGCGGCCGCCCACCCGCACGGGCTCGACGCGTTCCACGAGCTCGCCGTCCCCAACGGGGCGCTGCTCGGTCTCGACGATCTGGGCCGATGGACGATCGCCGCGTAGCCGTCGTCCTCACCGGCGTCGGCAAGCGCTACGACATCGTCAGCGCGTTCGCCGAGCACGCCTTCACGGTCGCCGTCGACCCGAGCCCGCTCGCCCCGGCGCGCTACGCCGCCGACGTCGCGCTCGTGCCCCCGCGCATCGACGACCCCGGCTACGTGCCGTTCCTGCGCGAGACCGTCGAGCGCTACGGCGCGCGCGCCGTCGTGCCGCTCACCGACCTCGACATCGAGGTGCTGGCCGGGGCCGACCTGCCCGCGTTCGTGCCCGGCGTCGACGTGGCCCGCGCGACGTACGACAAGTACGAGACCCACGAGCTGCTGCTGCGCCTCGGGCTGCCCAGCCCGCCGACGTGCCTGCCCGAGGAGGAGCCCGAGAGCTACCCGGTCATGGTCAAGCCGCGCCGCGGCTCGGGGGCGCGCTCGATCCACCCGGCGGCCGACCGCGAGGAGAAGGACTTCTTCGTCCGCTACGTCAAGGAGCCCGTCATGGTCCAGCGGCTGATGGGCGGGCCCGAGTTCTCGATCGACCTGCTCTGCGACCTCGACGGGCGCTGCCTGAACGCGATCCCGCGGACGATGATCGAGTCGCGTGGGGGCGAGTCGATCAAGGGGACGGTGATCGCGGACCCCGAGCTCGTCGAGCTCGGCCGCGCCGTCGGCGAGGCGCTCCACGTCCGCGGGCCGTGCACCGTCCAGGCGTTCCGCGATCCCGAGATCGGGCTCGGGATCACCGACGTCAACACGCGCTTCGGCGGCGCCTTCCCGGGCCCGATGTACGCCGCCCGGCCGGGGCGCACCTACCCCGAGCTGATCGTGCGCATGGCGGCGGGCGAGCGCGTCGAGCCGCACGTCGGCGACTTCGCCGCGGGCCTGACGTTCACGCGCTGGTACTGGCAGATCGAGCTCGACGGCGACCTGCGCCCGACCGGTCGCGAGATGCTCCCGCACGGCCCGCGACGGCCGCGGACCGGCTGACGCGGCTCACTGCCAGCCGCCGGTCTCCCCGCGGTACAGGCCGTGCCCGGTGACCGCCATCCGCGCGCTGAGCGCGATGATCCGCAGGTCGAGGCGCAGCGACGCATGCTCGAGGTACCAGATGTCCAGCTCGATGCGCTCGGGCCAGGGCAGGGACGCGCGCCCGTTGACCTGCGCCCAGCCGGTCAGGCCGGGGCGCGCCTCCAGGCGCCGGCGCTGGCGGTCGGTGTAGCGGTCGACCTGGACCTGCAGGGTCGGGCGCGGCCCGACGAGCGACATCTCGCCGCGCAGGATGTTGACGAGGTTGGGCAGCTCGTCGAGCGAGGTGCGCCGCAGGAGCGCGCCGACCCGGGTGATCCGCGTGTCGCCCTCGTCGACGGCCAGCCCCGCGCCGACGTGCTCGGCGCCGGTGACCATCGTGCGCAGCTTGAGCACGTCGAACGGGCGGCCGTCGCGGCCGACGCGCCGCTGCCGGTAGATCGGGTGCCCCGGGCTCTCGACGCGGATGGCGACCGCGGCGGCGCCGATCAGCGGCGCGGCCGGCACGATGGCCAGGCCCGCGAGCGCGGCGTCGAGCCAGCGCTTGCGCCGGGAGTGGAGGTACGCGGCGCCGCCCATCGCGGCGAGGGACTCTAGCCATGGCGGCGGCCGTCCCGGGACGCGCGCGGGCGCTGGTCGCCGTCGCGCTCGGGCTCGCGTCGCGCCGGCTACCCGGCCCGCCGCGACTCCCAGCTGAAGCCGCGTATGGCGACGATCACGCCGATCACCGTCCACAGGCCGACGACGGCGAGCGCGCTGAGGTTCCCCGACAGCCCGGTGCCGGTGACCATCGCGCCGCTGAGGCCATCGATGACGTGCGTGAGCGGCAGCGCCTGGGCGATGTCGCGCACGAACGCCGGCGCGTTGTCGACGTCGTAGAACACGCCGGAGATGAAGATCACCGGCAGGAAGACGATGTTCACGTACGCCGGAGCGGCGTCGAAGTTCGGGATCACGTGCGACCAGGCGACCCCGAGCGAGGCCAGGCAGACGACGCCGACGGTGACGAAGACGACCAGCTCGAGCCAGTCCCGCGGCCAGCCGATCCCGAAGAGAAGCCGCCCGGCGGCGATCACGAGCGCGATCTGGATGAACGCGTTCGTGACCGCGTTGGAGGCGACGCCGGCGAGGTACGCGCCGCTGGGCAGCGGCGTTCCCCGCATCCGCTTGAGCACGCCCTGCTCGCGCAGGAACGTGATGTTCATGGCCAGCGCCGAGAACGTCGTCGACATGACGCTCATGCCGGCGATGCCCGGCACGATCACGTTCAGCGTCTCCTGGTCGCCCGAGAAGATGGCCCCGAACAGGGCGAGGAAGAGCAGCGGCAGGAAGAAGTTGAAGAACGCCGCCGTCGGGTTGCGCCAGAACATGCGGCGCTCGAGGCGGTACTGGTGCCAGACGAGGGCGGCCGCGTCAGCCATGCGCCGCCGCCTCCTCCTCGCCGTGCTCGGCGGTCAGCTCGAGGTACACGTCCTCCAGCGTCGGCCGCGTCACCGAGAGGTCGCGCAGCGGCTCGTTGCGCGCCAGCGCCGCGCTCGTGAGCTGGTGCAGGAGCGCCGTCGGGTCGTCCGTCTCGCGGGTCTGCAGGGCGCCGTCCTCGGCGCGCCAGGTCACGCGGTAGCGCGCCGAGCTCTCCGACAGGGCGGCCGGCGGGCCCTCGGCCACGAAGCGCCCCTCCTTGACGATCGCCACGCGGTCGCACAGCGCCTGGGCCTCGTCGAGGTAGTGCGTGGTGAGCAGGACGGTCTTGCCGAGGTCCTGCAGCGAGCGCACGACGTCCCACGCCGCGCGCCGGGCGGCCGGGTCGAAGCCGGTCGTCGGCTCGTCGAGGAAGATCAGCTCGGGGTCGCCGATCAGCGCCAGCGCGAAGTCCAGGCGGCGCAGCTGGCCGCCGCTCAGCGTGCGCGCGCGGGCGTCGGCCTTCTCGGTCAGGCCGGCGAGCGCGACGACCTCGTCCACGTCGCGCGGGTGCGGGTAGAAGCGGGCCCAGTGGGCGATCGCCTCGCGGACCTCGATGTGGCGGTACATGCCCGTGCTCTGCAACACGATCCCGACGCGGCTGCGCAGCTCGCGGGAGCGCTGCTGGGGATCGTGGCCGAGCACGGAGACGATCCCGCTCGTCCGCGTCCGGTAGCCCTCGAGGATCTCGACCGTCGTCGTCTTGCCCGCGCCGTTGGGGCCGAGCAGGCCGTAGACCTCGCCCGGGGCGACCTCGAAGTCGATGCCGCGCACGGCGTCGTGCTCGCCGTAGCGCTTGTGGAGGTCGCGGACGAGGATCGCGGGTGCGGCGGAGCTCATCGAGGGGAATGATGGCAACCGCGTGCGCACCGCGTGCATCGACATCGGCTCCAACACCACGCGCCTGCTCGTCGCCGAGCGCGACGGCGCCGGGCTGCGCGAGGTCCTCGCGCGGCGCATGTTCCTGCCCCTCGTGCCCGAGGCCGACGGGCGGATCGGCGCGGAGACGATCTCCGTGCTGGCCGAGGTCGTGGCCGCCCACGTGGCCACCGCGCGCGAGTGCGACGTTCGCAGCGTCCACGTCGTCGCCACGGCGGCGATCCGCGCCGCGAGCAACGGGCCCGAGCTGTGCGCGGCGGTGCACCGCCAGACCGGCCTGACCGTTCGCGTCCTCGACGGCGAGCAGGAGGCCCGCCTCGCCTTCGCCGGCGCGACGCGCACGCTGGCGGATCCGCCCGCGGGCCGCCTCGGGGTGATCGACGTCGGCGGCGGCTCGTGCGAGCTCGTGACCGGGACGATCGCCGGCGGGGTGGACTGGTTCGTCTCCGTGCCCGTGGGCTCGGCCGTGCTCATCGGCCGCCACCCGCTGGGCGACCCGCCGTCACCGGGCGACCTCGTCGCCCTGCGCGCCCGTGCGGAGGAGAGCTTCGCGGCGCTCGACGCGCCGCGCCCGGCGGTCGCCTATGCGGTCGGCGGGAGCGCGACCTCGCTGCGGCGGATGTGCGGCGACGAGCTCACGGCGGAGACGTTCGAGCGGGCCCTGGCGCTGCTCTCGCGCTGGCCCGTGCGCGAGGTCGCGTCCGAGCTGTCGCTGGCGCGCGAGCGCGTGCGGCTGCTCCCCGCGGGCCTCGCGCTGCTGGCCGCGGCGGCGCGCGCGTTCGGCGGCGTGACGCTGCAGGTGGCGCGCGGCGGCCTGCGCGAGGGCGTCGTGCTCGACGACCTCGCGAACGCGCCGTGATGCCTGGTTGAATGCCGCCATGGCCAAGGCGCGCGACATCCCCGGACTCGATGCGGCGATGCCGTTCGCCGACGCCGCCGCGGCGACCGTCCGGGTGCGGACCGAGGAGCTCTTCGAGCAGTCCGAGAACGTGCTCGACATGGCAGACATCGAGCGCGTGCACGACATGCGCGTCGCCAGCCGGCGGCTGCGCGCGGTCCTCGAGATCTACGCGCCGTGCTTCCCCAGGGAGCTGTTCAAGCCGCTGCTGCGCGAGGTCAAGGACCTCGCCGACGCGCTCGGCGCCCGTCGCGACCCCGACGTGCTGCTCGACCGCCTGCGCGAGATCGAGGACGACCTGCCGCGGACCGACGCGCGCGGCGTCGAGGTCTTCGCCTGGCCGGTCCGGGAGGAGCAGCTGCAGGGCAACGAGATCCTCGCGCGGGCGCTCGAGCACGCCGAGGCGACGGACCTGCGCGGCCGCCTGCTCGCGCTGGCGGCGAGCGCGCTCCCGGACACCGGCGAGGCGGCGCCCGCGCCGGCCGGGGAGCCTCAGGAGCCCGAGGAGCCGGCCCAGCCCACCGCCATCGTCACGCTCGTCCCCGACGAGGAGCGCGGATGAAGGCGCGTCCGGTCAAGAGCCTGGACCCGGACGGCACGCTGGCCGACAACGCCGAGCGGATCGTCGTCGTCCGCCTCGACGAGCTGTGGTCGTTCACGCCGCGCGCGCTCGACCCGGAGGAGGTCGTCGCGCTGCACGACATGCGCATCGCCGCCAAGCGGCTGCGCTACATCCTCGAGGTCACCGCCGACACATGCTTCGGGCCGTACGCCAGGACGGCGCTCAAGCGCATCAAGGAGCTGCAGGACCTGCTCGGCGAGATCCACGACTGCGACGTCCAGCTCCCGCGCGTGGTGGCGCGCGAGGCCGAGCTGCGCGGCGCCGACGCGCTCGAGGCGCGCGCGCGGGCGCGCGAGGGCGCCGAGGACCTCGACCCCCATCTGGCGCGGCGCACGAAGCACGCGACGGCATGGCGCGGGCTGGCCACGCTGGGCGTCTACCTGCAGGCGCGCCGCGACCTGCTCTTCGGGCGCTTCATCGCGCTGTGGATCGAGCTCGAGCGCGACGGCTTCCGCGCGCGGCTGGAGTACGCGGTGCGCGAGCGCCCCGCCTCGTTCACCTCGCGTTCACAAGACGGACACGGCGCCGCGGCCGGCCCCGCCCTACAGTCCATGTGACCAGATGACCGAACAGCAGACGATCCGCGCGGTCCCACCGCCCGAGCCCGAGCCGGCGCCGCCGCCCTCGGACCTCGACGATCCGAAGCTCTACAACAACCGCGAGCTCTCGTGGATCGAGTTCAACGCCCGCGTCCTCGAGCTCGCCGAGCAGCTCGACCAGCCGCTGATGGAGCGCCTGAAGTTCACGGCGATCTACACCTCGAACCTCGACGAGTTCTTCATGATCCGCGTCGCCGGCCTGCACGACCAGGTCGACGCCGGCCTCAGCGACCCGGGCCCGGACGGGTACACGCCGTCGCAGGTCATCGACGGGCTGCGCCGCCGGATCCTCGACCTCAACGCGCGTCAGACGCTCTGCGTCGAGCAGCACCTGCGCCCGCGGCTCGCCGAGCACGGCATCAGCATCGTCGGCCTCGACGAGGTGTCCACCGAGCAGCGCGCGGCGCTCGACGAGCGCTTCCGGCGCCAGATCTTCCCGGTGCTCACGCCGCTGGCCGTCGGCGTCGGGCGGCCGTTCCCGTACATCTCCAACCTGTCGCTGTCGCTCGGCGCGCTCGTCCGCGACCCGCTCACCGGGCTGACGACGTTCGCGCGCGTCAAGGTGCCGAAGGAGATCCTGCCGCGCTTCGTCGCCCTCGAGGACGACAGCCTCACCTTCGTCGCGCTCGAGGAGCTCATCGCCTCCAATCTCGACGCCCTGTTCCCGGGCATGGAGGTCGTCGACCACGGCGTCTTCCGCGTCACCCGCGACGCCGACTTCGAGATCTCCGACGAGGCCGACGACCTGCTCGAGGCCGTCGAGGCCGAGCTGCGCCGGCGGCGCTTCGGCGAGGTCGTCCGGCTCGAGGTCAACGCGGGGATGAGCCAGGAGCTGCGCGCCACGCTGGCCGACGGGCTCGACGTCGAGGCGCGCCAGACCTACGAGGTCGAGGGCCTGCTCGACCTCGACGACCTGTGGCAGATCGTGAAGCTGCCCGGTTTCGGCGAGCTGCGCGCGGAGCCCTGGGTTCCGGTGACCCAGCCGCGCCTGCAGGGCGAGGACGGCCAGGGCGCCGACATGTTCGAGGTCATCCGCCAGGGCGACGTCCTCGTGCACCACCCCTACGACTCGTTCTCGACGTCGGTCGAGCGCTTCGTCGAGCAGGCGGTCAACGACCCGGCCGTGCTCGCGATCAAGATGACGGTGTACCGCACGTCGGACGACGCGCCGCTCGTGCCCGCGCTGATCCGCGCCACCGAGCGCGGCAAGCAGGCGGTGTGCATGGTCGAGCTCAAGGCGCGCGGCGACGAGCAGGCGAACATCGGCTGGGCGCGCGCGCTGGAGGAGGCGGGCGTGCACGTCGTCTACGGTCACCCGTCGCTGAAGACGCACGCCAAGTGCATCCTCGTGGTTCGCCGCGAGGGCGACGGCGTGCGTCACTACGTCCACATCGGGACGGGCAACTACCACCCGCAGACGGCGCGGCTGTACACCGACTTCGGCCTGTTCACGGCCGACGACGACCTCGGCGCCGACGTCGGCGACCTCTTCAACTTCCTGACCGGCTACGCGCGGCCGCGGCGCTTCCGCAAGGTGCTGACCGCCCCGACGTTCCTGCGCGACGCGATGATCGGCGAGATCGAGGCGACGGTGGCGGCGCACCAGGAGGGCCGCCAGGCGCGGATCGCCATGAAGCTCAACTCGCTCGTCGACCGCCGCTGCATCTCCGCGCTGTACCGCGCCTCGCAGGCCGGCGTCCCCGTCGACCTGAACATCCGCGGCATCTCGTGCCTCGTCCCGGGGATCGAGGGCGTGTCGGAGAACATCCGCGTGTGCTCCGTGGTCGGGCGCTTCCTCGAGCACTCGCGGATCTTCTCCTTCGAGCGCGACGGCGAGGCGACGGTCTACATCGGCTCGGCCGACCTCATGCCGCGCAACCTGGACACCCGCGTCGAGCTCGTCGCCCCGGTCGAGGACCCGATGCTCAAGGAGGACCTGCTCGACACGCTCGAGCGGTCGCTGGCCGACGAGACGAACGCGTGGGATCTGCGCCCGGACAACACCTGGGTCCGGCGCACGCCGTCGGGGCCCGATCCGCGCAGCGTCCAGCGCGAGCTGATGACCGGCCACGCGGCGCGCGCCGCCGAGGCCGCCCGCAGCAGGCCTGACCCCCGCCGGGCGCCGGTAGGCTGGGCCGGTGGAGGCCGAGGCCCGCCACCCGTCCCCGACCGAGTCGATCGCCGCCGTGCGGATCCGCGCGCCGACGCGCGGCAACCGCCGGCTCGAGCAGCTGCTCGACGCGGTGAACGCCGACCCGCAGGTCAAGGCGTGGTGGTACATGGCCGGCGTCAACGCGTCGCGGCTGGGGCTCACCGATCACTCGTGGGTCCACATCCAGATCGTCACGAACATCGCGCTGCGCCTCTCGCGGCTGCTCTTCCGCCGCGGGATCGTGCCCGCCGTCGTCGAGGACCACGGGATGGTCGAGCGCGACGCCGAGGTGGTCATCGCCGCCGCGGCGCTGTTCCACTGCGTCGGCATGTCGATCCACCGCACCGACCACGAGAGCTACTCGCTGTTCCTGACCGCCGACAAGCTCAACGGCCTGCTCGCCGGCATCTACGCCGAGCCCGAGCGCTCGGTGATCGTCGCCGAGGCCATGCACGCGGTCATCTCGCACCGCTCGAGCGGCCGCCCGCTGACCATCGAGGGGGCGATCGTCCGCGTCGCCGACGCGCTCGACATGGCCAAGGGCCGCTCGCGCGTCGAGTTCGAGGCCGGCCGCCTGGACATCCACTCGATCTCGGCCTACGCGATCGACGAGGTCCGCATCTCGGCGGGGGAGGACAAGGCGATCCGCGTCGAGATCGAGATGTCCAACAGCGCGGGCATCTTCCAGGTCGACGAGGGGCTCGGCGCGAAGCTGCGCGGCACGCCGCTGGCCGAGCACCTCGAGGTCATCGCGCGCATCGAGGGCGAGCACGAGAAGCGCCTCGTGCCGATCTTCCGGCTCGAGTAGCGGCGCTCAGCCGGGGAAGCGCACGACGACGCGCGCCCCGCCGAGGTCCGAGTCGCCGACGCTGACCTCGGCGCCGTGCAGCGCCGCCTGCTGGGCGACGAGCGCGAGCCCGAGGCCGGATCCCGCGCGGTCCGTGCCGTTCAACCGCGCGAACGGCTCGAACACGCGCGTGCGCTCGGTGGCGGGGATGCCGGGGCCGTCGTCCTCGACCTCGACGAGCGCGCCGCGACCGTCGCCGGGCCCGTGCAGGGTGACGCGCACCACGCCGCCCGGGCGGCCGTGCAGGACGGCGTTCTCGACGAGGTTGTCGACGAGCACGCGCAGCCCCGGCTCCCAGCCCTCGAGCTGCGCGCCGCCGGGCGGCCAGGCGCTCTGGATGCGCGCCCCGGGATGCCGCGCGCGGGCCGCCTCGGCGCTCATCGCCACGACCTCGGCGAGGTCGACCGGCGCGGGACGGCCGGGCTCGGCGTCGCCGCGCGCGAGCGCCTGCAGGCCGTCGAGCAGGTGCACGAGGCGGCGCTGCTCGGCCAACGCGTCCTGGGCCAGCTCGGTGCGCCGGCCCGCGTCCATCTCGGGATGGCGGGCGATCGCCGACAGCGACGCCTGCACGCTGGTCAGCGGCGTGCGCAGCTCGTGGCCGGCGTCGGCGGCGAAGCGGCGCGTGGCCTCCAGGGCGCGCGTGCGGTCCTCGGCGGAGCGCGACAGGCGCACGAGCATCGCGTTGAAGCTCTCGGCCAGCGAGCGCAGCTCGGCGGCGCCGCCGACGGGGACGCGCCGCTCGAGATCGCCCTCGCCGGCGACGCCCGTCGTCACCGTGCGCAGGCGCCGCAGCGGGCGCAGGACGAGGTCGGCGGCGAGCCACACGCCCACCCCGGCGACGAGCAGCATGAGCGCGCCGACGCCGGCGAGCCGGCCGCGAAGCACACCCTGGCGGTCCTCGACCTCGTCGAGGCTCGAGGCGACCTGCAGCCACACGAGCCCGCCGAGGCTCTCCTCGCGCAGCGTCGACGTGAGCACCCTGTAGCGCTCGCCGCGGATCGTCAGCGTGCGCAGCCCCGGCGCCGAGCCGAGCGGCAGCGGGAGCGACAGCCCCGAGTCGAGCAGCACGGTGCGCCCGATGGCCAGGCGCAGCGAGCTGCGCGTGGCGCCGAGCACGGCGTCGAGGCGGCGGTCGACGTCGGGCAGCTCCTGCTCGACGGCGGCCAGCGCGGTGGCCTGCGAGAGCTCGGCGGTGCGCCGCAGGCGGTCGTCGAGGGCCTGGCGGTTCGTGCGGTCGATGTCGCGGGCGACGAGCACGCCGGCCACCGCGAGCACCGCGGCGAGGACGGCGAGCACCCCGAGCGTCAGGCGTCCGCGGAGGTTGCGCACGCCCGTCAGGCTCGCAGCACGAAGCCGATCCCGCGCACCGTGTGCAGGACGCGCGGCTCGCCCGCCGCCTCGAGCTTGCGCCGCAGGTAGCCGACGAACACGTCGGTGACGTTCGTGCCCGGGTCGAACGTGTAGCCCCAGACCTCCTCGTGCAGCCGGCGGCGCTCGAGAACCTCGCCGGGGTGGCGCATGAACAGCGCGAGCAGCTCGAACTCGCGGCGCGTGAGGTCCAGGTCGCGCGCGCCGCGGCGCGCGCGCCGGCCGAGCGGCTCGAGCTCGAGGTCGCCGACGACGACGCGCGAGCCCTCGGGCGCGGGCCGGCGGCGCAGCAGCGCGTGCAGGCGGGCGGCGACCTCCTCGACCGAGAACGGCTTGATGACGTAGTCGTCGGCGCCGCTCTCCAGCCCGAGGATGCGGTCGGCGACCTCGTCGCGCGCCGACAGGACGCAGACGGGCAGGTCGTCGCCGGCGCCGCGCATCCGGCGCAGGACCTCGAGCCCGTCGAGATCCGGCATGCTGAGGTCGAGCAGCATGACCGCCGCGCGCACGCTGCCGAGCGCCTCGAGCGCGGGCCGGCCGCCCGACGCGCACACGACGTCGAAGCCCTCGAGCTCGAGCCCGGTCGTCACCGTGCGGCGGATCGCGGCGTCGTCCTCGACGAAGAGCACGACCGGGCGCCCGCGCCCGTCAGCCACGGCTCACGCGCTCGCAGCCGCCGCGCACCTCGTCGCCGCGGTCCGCGCGCACCCGGTCGCGGCCCCCACCGCAGGTGATGCGGTCCGGCGAGCCGTCGCGCGCGTTGATCACGTCGCTGCCGGCGCCACCGACGATCGTGTCGGTCGCGTCGCCCGGCGTGGCCGCGTTGATGCGGTCGCCGCCGGCGCCGCCGAGCAGCGTGTCGGCGCCGCGGCCGCCCGTGAGCACGTCACGGCCCGAGTCCCCGGCGAGCAGGTCGTCGCCCGGGCCGCCGTTGAGGCGGTCGTTGCCGGCTCGGCCGAGCAGCGTGTCGTTGCCGCGCAGCCCGAGCAGGCGGTCGGCGCCGCTCGTGCCCTCCAGGCGGTCGGGACCGGGCGTGCCGCGCCGCTCGGCGGCGAGCGCGACGGGCACGGCGACGAGCGCCAGCGCGCAGGCGAGGACGGTGGCGAGGCGGCGCATCGGCACAGCATGGACGCTGCGCGGCGCGGGAGCGCACGGTGGACGGGCCATCTCTCACAGAACCCTCACGAGCCGTGAGAGGTGCGTGAGAGCGATGCCACGGGACGCGCGGCGGCGGTCATAAGGGGGCGGCACGTCCAACCGAACGGAAGGCGGGAACACGATGCACACCCTCACCGGCCGGCTCGCGGCCACGGCCGGCGCGGTCGCCGCGCTGGCGCTGCTGCCGGCCACCGCGCTCGCCGCGACGATCTCCGGCGGCCCGACCTCGGAGCGCCTGCGGGGCACGAGCGTGGCCGACACGATCGACGGCAACGCCGGCAACGACCGCATCTTCGGCCGCGGCGGCGATGACCGCCTCGGCGGCGGCCTCGGCCGTGACCGGATCTTCGGCAGCCGCGGCAACGACACGATCTTCGGCGCCCAGGGCAACGACTGGCTCAACGGCGGCCGCGGCGACGACGCGATCACCGGCGACGCCAACGACACCGGCGACCGCAGCTCGTTCGACCGGATCTTCGGCGCCGCGGGCAACGACACGCTGCGCGGCGGCGACGCCCGCGACCGGATCTACGGCGGGGCGGGCAACGACAACGCGTTCGGCGAGCGCGGCCGCGACATCATGGCCGGCGGCACCGGCGACGACATCCAGGACGGCGGCGTCGGGAACGACCGCATCTACGCGAACTCCGGCCGCGACGCCTCGAGCGGCGGCGAGGGGAACGACCAGCTGTGGGCGATGGCGCGCGGGGACGTCCAGCCCGGGCCCAACGGCGAGACCGACACGGCCGGCGACGCGCTCGACGGCGGCCCGGGGAACGACACGCTGCGCACCGCCGACGGCGAGGCCGACCGCATCACCTGCGGGCCCGGCCGCGACCGCGCGATCCTCGACGTCGTCGACGTGATCGCCGACGCGACGCCGCAGAACCCGAACGGCTCGTGCGAGCGCGTCGTGCGCATCAACCCGGTGCCCGGCCAGGCCGCGCCCGAGGACGCGCAGCAGGCGCCCAAGTCCGAGGACGTGACCTCCTAGAGCTGCCCGCGAGGCGGTCCGGCACGGACGCCGGACCCCTCGAGGGCGGGGGAATCGAGCACGACGCCCAGCTCGGCCTCGAGCCCCGTCCGCCCCGCGCCGGTGACGTGCAGGGCGCGGCTGCGGTCGGCCCGGCGCACCCAGCCGAGCTCGAGCAGCCGGCCGGCGAGCGCCCGGCCGACGCGGCCGGAGAGGTGGTGGGCCTGCTCGGTCCAGTCGATGCAGTAGCGAACCGGCGCGCCGTCGGGGCCGGCCTCGGGCACGGCGACGCCGAGTCCCGCGAGGCGCCGCGCGCCGTGGGCGGTGAGGCGGTAGTCGAGGTCGCGCCCGGGGCCGGACAGCCGGTCCTCGCCGTCGCCGCCGACGTGGTGGCGGCCGTCGCCGCCGGTCAGCGAGCCGTCGGCGATCAGCGCGGCCATGAGGGCGACCCCGAGGCGCCCGGCGACGTGGTCGTAGCACGTGCGCGCCGCGCGCAGGGCGTGTGCGCGGGTGCCCTCGCGCAGCGAGCGCACGGGCGCGGCGGGCGCCAGGCGAGCGAGCGTCTCGATGAGCTCGGCGACCTGCGGGCCGGCGAGCCGGAAGTAGCGGTGACGGCCCTGGACGGTCACGCTCAGCAGCCCGGCGTCGACGAGCCGCGCCAGGTGCGCGCTCGCCGTCGACGGCGCCACGCCGGCCTCGCCCGCGAGCACGCTGGCGGGCAGCGCGCGGCCGTCGCCGAGCGCGAGCAGGATCCGCGACCGGGCCGGCTCGGCGAGCACGGCGCCGAGAGCTGCGAGATCGGTGTCGCCGGCGGTCATGACGATCAGGCTAGAGCGGCGACGATTTGGCGCAGGCCGAAACGTGCCGGGGGCACGCTGGGGCGATGGCTCGCGCGTCCTACGCGAAGGTCCTCGGCGCCGCCGGGCTCTGCTACACGGCGCTCGGCGCCGTGCTCCCGCTGCTGCCGCGCCTGAGCGCCGACCCCGCCGCGGTCGGCGTGCTCGTCGGCGCCCCCGCCCTCACTGGAGTCCTCACGCGCCCGGCGGGCGGGCGGCTGGCCGACCGGATCGGACCCGCGCCGGTGATGCTCGCCGGCGCAGCGGTCATGAGCGCCGGCGCGGCGCCCGCGCTCGCGTCGACCGCCCTGCCCGTGCTGCTCGGGTCGCGGCTGGCCGTCGGGGCGGGGGAGGGCGCGATGATGAGCGCGGCCGCGCTGTGGCTGCTGCGCCTCGCCGGGTCCGAGCGGCGCGGCCGCGCCCTCGGTCACGTCGGCCTGGCCAACTACGCCGGGCTGACCGCGGGCGGCGTGCTGGCCGGGCTGCTCGGGGACGCGCGCGTCGGCGCCTGGGGCCGCTCGCGGCGTCGGCGCCGGGGGACCGCTCGTCGGCGGTGCCGCGCGCCTGCTGTCGCCGGCCGCCGCGCTCGCCCTCGCGGGGGCGGGCGTGGCGGGCGCGGGGGTCATCGGCCTCGTTCGCCCCCGCCGCGGCTGAGGAACGGCTCGAGCAGGCCGGGGGCCGTCTCGCGCGCGACGCGCAGGCCCTCGGCGTCGTCGACGTCGGGCACGTGGACGGCCTGGTCTCCCGCCGCCGTGGTCGCCGTCAGCGTAAGCAGGCCGGCGCGGCGCTGGAACCACGAGCGGCGCAGGTTGATCCCGATGACCCCCTCGCGCGCCAGCGCGCGGCGGCTGCGCACGAGTGAGCCCGAGCGCGACACGAGGTGCCCGGCGGCGAGCGCGTGGCCGAGGTTGCGCGCGCGGTCGGCGGCGAGCAGCGCGGCGGCGGGCAGGCCGATCAGCGCCGCCTCCCACAGCCAGTCGGGCGCGCCGAGCACGACGCGCAGGGCGACGGCGAGCGCGACGACGGCGAGCGCGGCGCCGAGCGCGCGCGTGAAGCGCCGCCGCCGCGCGGCGGGGCCGTGCCCGCGCAGCGGCACGGTGACGGGCGCGTCGGAGCGCAGGACGGCGGCGGCCACGCGCTGCGCCTCGGCGCGCGGCGCGGGCGGCAGCAGCAGCGACCCGCCGCGGTCGCGCGACGCGCGCAGGCCGGTGGCCAGCGCCAGGCAGCGCGCGCCGCGGGCGGCGCGCAGGAGCAGCGGCTCGACGATCTCGGCCCCGCGCAGGCGGCGCTCCTCGATGCTCGTCGCGCGCGTGGTCAGCAGCCCGCGCGTGACGTGCAGGGTGCCGCCCTCGTGGCGGCTCAGCCGGAAGCCCCAGTAGGCGAGCACGTAGCCGATCGTCGAGAGCACGGTGACGACGATCAGGGCGACGGCGACGCCGCCGCCGACGGCGAGCCCGAGCGGCAGGCGCTCGACGGCGTCGGCGGCCGAGCGCAGGGGCCCGGCGTCGCTCGGGTCGATCCCCGCCTCGGAGGCGATGTTGAGGGCGAAGCCGCCGATGACGCCGACGGCCACGACGCCGGACAGCGTGAACGGCCCGTAGCGGACCCACGCCGGGTCCAGCCGGGCGATCTCGGCCTCGGCGGCCTCCGGCGCCGCCTCGGCGCGCTCGGGCGACGCCGCCCACGCTGCGGCCGGCGTGGGCGCGCGGTGCAGCAGGACCTCGCGCAGACGCTCGGCGTCCTCGCGGCGCAGGCCGTCGAGACGCAGCCCGGCGTCGGCGCCGCGGTCGGTGCGGCCGGTGCCGATGGTCACGCGCACCAGGGCGAGCAGCCGGTGCATGGGGGAGGCGGTGACGTCGACGGTGCGCACGCGGTCTCGCGCCACCGCGCGCGTGCGGCGGCGCACGAGCCCGCCCTTGAGCTGGACCTGGTCGCTCGTGATCCGCCAGCGCGTCGTGTACCAGCGCATGAGGCCGAGCAGGATGACCACGACGACGCCGATCAGCGCCCACTGCGCGCCGTTGCCGCTGCCGCCGCCAGCGATGAGCAGGCCGGCGAGGGCCGGGATCGCGCGGATCGTCTCCTGGACGGGGTGGACGAGCAGCATTCGGGTGCTCAGCCGGCGCCACGGCGGCTCGGGTGCCTCGGCGGCCCGCAGCGCCTCCTGGGCCGAGGTCACGTCGCGTCGTCCTCTCCGGCCTGCGCCGCGCTCGTCAGGTCGTCGACGAGCGAGTCGGCGATGGCGCGGTCCAGGCCGGCGATCTTCAGCTCGCCGGCGGCCGAGGCGGTGGTGATCGTGACCGTGGTCAGCCCGAAGACCTGCTCGAGCGGCCCGCGCTCGCTGTCGACCGTCTGGATGCGCGACACCGGCGCGATCCGCCGCTCCTGGTCGAACCAGCCGGACTGCGTGTAGACGGCCTCGGGCGCCGCCTCCCAGCGGTGGACGCGGTAGCGCCAGCGCGGCATGACGGTGACGTGGACGGCGGCGGCCAGCGCGGTGGCGGCGAGCGCGATCGCGTGCAGCGCGCCGAGCGTCGCGCCCGAGGCGATCCAGAACGCGATCTCGGCGATCGCGACCGCGAGCCAGGCGGCCCCCGCGCGGACGGCCCAGTAGCGCACGGCGCGCGGGCTCACGAGATGGCGCGGCGGGCGCAGCTCGGCGCGGCGATCGTCCGGGGGTTGCGGCGGGACGGTGGGCGAGGCCACCCGGGAAGTGCTACCAGCCGCCGCGCACGGCGTCCTCGCGCGACAGCGCCTTGCGCGCCGCCTTGCGGCGGTCCTTGCGCTTCTCCAGCGACCACTGGATGAGGCTGCAGACGAGGATGAACAGCGGGAAGAAGGCGATCATGATGAACCCGGCGTTCGTCACGACCTTGTCGTCGGCCTCGCCGTAGGTGCCCAGCCCGCCGTCGTGCGCGAGCGCCGCGGGCGCGAGCACGAGGAGGAGGGTCAGGACGACGGTGAGCAGTCCGGCGAGGCGCCGCATGAGCAGGATCGTACCCGACGCTCCGCTCGTCCCGGCGCGCGCTCGCGGGGCGCCATGAATGAGTGCCAACGCGCCACAACTTGTGTTGTGGGATACCCACCCGGGTAGCGAATTCAGGGCAGCAGGGCATGCAGGAATCCGGGAGGAGAGGTCCAGATGGCATTGTCGATGCTCGACCGCGGGCGCACCGTCGCGCCGCGGGGCTACAACCGTTGGTTCATCCCGCCCGCGGCGCTGGCGGTCCACCTGTCGATCGGCGAGGTCTACGCGTTCAGCGTCTTCAAGACCCCGCTGCAGGACCACTTCGGCACCAGCCTCACACCGATCGGGATCATCTTCAGCATCGCGATCGTGATGCTCGGCCTGTCCGCCGCGGTCGGCGGGCGCTGGGTCGAGCGCGCCGGTCCGCGCAAGGCGATGGCGCTCGCCGGCCTGTGCTGGTCGTCCGGCTTCGTCGTCGCCGCATTCGGTGTGGCCACCGACCAGCTGTGGATCGTCTATCTCGGCTACGGCGTCATCGGCGGCATCGGCCTCGGCATCGGCTACATCTCGCCGGTCTCGACGCTGATCAAGTGGTTCCCGGACCGCCCGGGCATGGCCACCGGCCTGGCCATCATGGGCTTCGGCGGCGGCGCGCTGATCGCCTCGCCGCTGTCCGAGCAGCTGCTGAGCACCTACGCGCCCGAGCCCCAGGACGCGATCGTGCCCGCCTTCCTGACGCTCGCCGCGATCTACTTCGTCGCCATGATGCTGGGCGCGTTCACCGTCCGCGTCCCCGCCGACGACTGGAAGCCCGAGGGCTGGTCGCCGCCGGCGCAGGAGAAGCGCTCACTCGTCACGCGGCGCAACGTGACGGCCACGAACGCGATCAGGACGCCGCAGTTCTGGTTCCTGTGGACGGTCCTGTTCTGCAACGTGACGGCAGGCATCGGCATCCTCGAGCAGGCCGCGCCGATGGTCCAGGACTTCTTCCCGGGCACGACTGCGGCGGCTGCCGCCGGCTACGTCGGCCTGCTGTCGCTGTGCAACATGTCCGGGCGCTTCATCTGGTCCTCGACCTCGGACGTCATCGGGCGCAAGCCGATGTACATGACGTACCTGGGCGTCGGCGCCGTCCTCTACTTCCTCGTCGCCTCGATGGGGACGACCGGCATCGGCCTGTTCGTGATCCTGACCGGCATCATCCTGAGCTTCTACGGCGGCGGGTTCGCGACCGTCCCCGCCTACCTCAAGGACCTGTTCGGGACCGCCGAGGTGGGCGCCATCCACGGGCGGCTGCTGACCGCGTGGTCGGCCGCCGGCGTGGCCGGGCCGCTGATCGTCAACGGCCTCGCCGACCTCCAGGAGGGCAACGGCGTCGAGGGCGCCGACCTCTACACGCTGTCGCTGTACATCATGGTCGGCGTCCTCGCGGTCGGCTTCATCGCCAACATGATGATCAAGCCGGTCGACGAGCGCTTCCAGGAGCCCGAGACCGAGACCGGCGCCGCGCGCGACGACGAGGAGCGCTTCACGCGCGACGGCGAGCCCGCGCGCACCGGTTCCGAGCACACCGCCCAGCCCACCACGACGACCTCGAGGAGCCAGTGATGCAGGAGCGAGCGAACGCCAAGGCGTCGGCCACCGCCGCCATCTTCCTGTGGGGCGTGGTGGCCGCCGGACTGACGTACGGCGTGGTCAACACGGTGAAGAGCGTGATCGACTTGTTCGCCGGCTGACCGCGCCGACCGTTTACGATCGGTCGTGCCGATGCTCATGCTCATCGACACGGCCGATCATCGATACCGCGGTGGTGACGACGGGCCGGACGACGAGCGCGAGCGGCGCTGGGAGCCGATCGGCCGGCGCCTGTTCTACCCCGCCGCCGGGTCGGTGTCGTGCCTGATCGTCTCGGCCGTCACCGCTCCGCTGATCAGCGCCGTCCTCATCGTCGCCTCCATCGGCCTGCTCGTGCGCTTCGTGCGTGTGGCGATGACGGAGGTCGAGCCGCCTCCGGGTTGGCGCCCGCCCGGCGACGACGCCTCGTAACGACCCGCGGCGCGCGACCTACCATGAGGGCATGGCGGTCCTCATCGCGTCGGACCTGGCCAAGGACATGGCCGGCGAGCCCCTCCTACGGGGCGTCTCGTTCAAGCTCGAGCGACGCGAGCGGCTGACCATCGCCGGGCGCAACGGCGCCGGCAAGACGACCCTGCTGCGGATGCTCGCCGGTGAAACGTCCGTCGACGGCGGCGAGCTCGTGCTCTCCAAGGGCGTGCGCGTCGCGCTGCACGATCAGCGCCCGCCGCGCGACCGGGACCGCTCGCTGCGCGACTACGTCCTCTCGGGCTGTCGGGAGCCGCTCGAGCTCGAGGCCGAGCTGACGCGCCTGGAGGAGGCGATGGGCGCCGGCGACGAGGCTGCGCTGAACCGCTACGCGGGCGTGCAGGCGCGCTTCGAGGCAGCCGGCGGCTACGGCTGGCGCGAGCGCGCCCGCAGCGTCGTCCACGGCCTTGGCTTCACCGACGACGACCTCGACCGCCCGCTCACCACCTTCTCCGGCGGACAGCTCACGCGCGGGTCGCTGGCCCGCGCCCTGGCCGCCCAGCCCGATCTGCTGCTGCTCGACGAGCCCACCAACCACCTCGACATCGAGTCGCTCGAGTGGCTGGAGAAGACGCTGCTCGAGCTCGACGCCGCCGTCGTGCTCGTCGCCCACGACCGCTGGTTCCTGGAGACGGTCGGCACCGCCGTGCTCGAGCTCGAGGCCGGGCGGTCGCGCTTCTTCAACGGCACGTGGCACGCGTGGCGCCGCGAGCAGGCGGCGCGCGAGATGGCCCTCGGCCGCGCGATCGAGAAGCAGGAGGCCGAGATCGCCCGCATGGAGCGCTTCATCGAGCGCTTCCGCTACAAGGCGACGAAGGCACGCGCGGCCCAGTCGAGGGTCAAGAAGCTCGACAAGATGGATCGCATCACGCGCGACCCGAAGGACGGGCGCGCGCTGGCCTTCTCGTTCAAGCCGCCGGAGCGCTCGGGGCGCGTGATCTACGAGCTCGAGGACGCGCGGCTGGAGGTTCCGGGCCGCGTGCTCATCGACGATGCCGAGCTGTGGCTCGAGCGCGGCGAGCACGTGTCGCTGGTCGGGCCCAACGGCACCGGCAAGACGACGCTGATCGAGGCGCTGGTCGGCAGGCGCGAGCTCGACGGCGGGCGCCTGCGCAGCGGGCACAACGTGAAGGTGGGCTACCTCAGCCAGCACGCCGAGGAGCTCGAGGGAGGCGGGGCGCGGACGGTCCTCGAGGCGTGCCAGAAGCGGACCGGGCTGACGCCCAACCAGGCGCGCGCGCTGCTCGGGCGCTTTCTGTTCAGCGGCGGCGACGCCGAGAAGCCGCTCTCAGGGCTCAGCGGCGGCGAGCGGCGGCGGCTGTCGCTGGCCATCCTCGTCTCGTCCGGCGCCAACGTGCTGATCCTGGACGAGCCGACCAACCACCTCGACCTCGAGTCGCGCGAGGCGCTCGAGGATGCGCTCGGCTCGTTCGAGGGCTCGCTGCTGCTCGTCACCCACGACCGCGCGCTGCTCGATGCCGTCGGCACGCGGACCGTCGCCGTCGAGGATCACGGGCTGAACTCCTACATGGGCGGTTGGGCGGAGTACGCGCGCATCCGCGAGGAGCGCAAGGCGCGCGGCGAGTCGCCCAGCTCGGCCGAGCCGCGCCCGGAGCCCGCGCCGAAGCCGGCCAAGGCCGTCAAGGAGGCCGACGCGCCGAAGCCCGCGCGGTCCAACGGCAACGGCGGGCCGTCGAAGAACCGCCGTCGCGAGCAGGAGCGCCTCGAGCGCGCCGTCGAGCAGGCCGAGACCGATCTCGCCGCGCTCGAGGAGGAGCTCGCCGACCCCAGGTGGTGGGCGACGAAGTACGAGTCGGCGAAGTCCACGGCGCGCCACACCGCGGCCAAGCGCGCCGTCGAGGACGCGTACGCGCGCCTGGAGGCCTTCGAGGCCTCCGCGCCCGCGGGCTGAGCGGCAGGTTGACCCGGGGGCGGGCGCCCGGGTTGAATCGCGCTGCGATGGACGACGCCGGCCCGCAGCCGCTCGCCCCCGAGTCGCGGCTCGGACTGCTGATCCTCGCCGGCTCGCTGCTCGTCATCGGCGCGCCGCTGGTGCTGCTCCCGGCGCGCACCGAGGACGTCTTCTCGTGGACGATCGAGCCGCCGCTGACCGCGGCGTGGCTCGGCGCCGGCTACTGGGGCAGCTTCGTGCTCGTGCTCCTGTGCGCCCGCCAGGCGTTCTGGACGCACGCGCGCGTGGCCATGCCCGGGATCATCGTCGCGGGGGTCTTCCTCCTGCTCGCCACGTTCATCCACCTCGACCGCTTCCACATGGACGCGGTGACCGGCTGGGCGTGGCTGATCCTCTACGCGCTGCTGCCGCCCGGCGCCGCCGTGCTCGTCCTGCGCCAGCGGCGGCTGCCCGGCGGCGGCGGGCCGCGGACCGCGCCGATGCCGCGCTGGGCCGTCGTCGCGCTCGCCGCCCAGGGCGCCGTGCTGCTCGTGGTCGGCGCGGCGCTGTTCGTCGCGCCCGCCGACGCCGCCTCGCTGTGGTCGTGGACGCTCACGCCGCTCACCGGCCGCGCCATCGGCGCGTGGTCGCTGGCCATCGGCGCGTCGGCGCTGCAGGCGGCCTGGGAGGCCGACTGGGACCGGATTCGCGCCGGCATGCTCGGCTACGCGGCGATCGCCGTGCTCGCGCTGCTCGCTCTCGTGCGCTTCGCCGACACGCCCGACCCGGGCGCCGCGCTGTGGCTGCTGCTGCTCTTCCTCGCGGTCATGCTCGCGACCGGGCTGGGAGCGGCGCTGACGGGGCGCACCCCGGCGGCGGCGGTCTCGCCCGAGCCCGCGGCACGCCGGTGAGGCGCCTGGCCGACGGCCTGCTCGCGCTCAGCCCGGCGGGCTTCCAGGGCTTCAACGCCTACCTCGCCGACGGCTACCTGGTCGACCCGGGGATGCGCGGCGCCGCGGCGCGCCGCCTGAAGCGACTGGACGGCCACGCCGTCCACGGCATCGTCCTGACCCACGTCCATCCCGACCACGGCGGCGGCTGCGACGAGATCTGCGCCGCGCTCGGCATGGAGGTCTGGTGCGGGGAGGCCGACGCGGACGCGCTCGAGGCGGGCCTGCACAACTACGCGCGCACGGGCGCCGTGCAGCGTGCGCTCGCGCGGCGGTGGAGCGGCGCCGCGCACCCCGTCGCGCGGCGCCTGCGCGAGGGCGACCGGGTCGGCAGCTTCACCGTGCTCGAGACGCCCGGCCACACGCCCGGCCACGTGTCCCTGTGGCGTGAATCCGACCGCACGCTCGTCGCGGGCGAGGTGCTCAACAACATCAACAACCTGCTCCCCTTCGGGCGCTTCGCGCCGCAGGAGCCGGCCCGCTTCTCGACCGCGCAGCGGCGCCGCAACCGCGCCTCGGCGCGAAGGCTCGCCGCGCTCGAGCCGAAGCTCGTCGTCTTCGCCCATGGGCCGCCGATGCGCGACACGCGGCGCTTCGTGGAGTTCGCCGGCTCGCTCGCCTAGCGGGCGAACATGCCGGCGTCGTCGGTCGGCGCGCCGGTGGCGATCCGGTCGGCGACCGCGCGCCCGGCGAGACGGCCCATGAGGTTGCCGTGTCCGCTGTAGCCCCCGAGCACGTGGAGGCCCGGGCGCCCCGGCGCCTCCTCGACGTAGGGGCGCACGTCGTCGCTGTAGCCGACGACTCCGACCCAGCGGTGGGTGATCTCCGCGTCGAGCCCGAGATCCTCGCGGACGTAGCGCACGAGCCGCGTCCAGATCTCCTCCGAGCCCTCCTCGCGGTCGGTGTAGGAGCCCTCGCCGTCGACGTCGCTGCCGCCGCCGATGGCCAGCCGGCCGTCGAGGCGCTGCTGGTAGTACTCGTAGCCCCAGCGGGCGTAGACGAGGCCGTCGAGCACGCGCTCGGGCAGCGGCGCGGTGCCGATCATGTGCAGGCGCCGCGCGCGCACGCGCCCGTCGTACTCGGGAACGAGCGCGGGGAGCGCGCCGTCGCTGGCCACGACGACGTGGCGGGCGGTCACGCGGCCGCCGGGCGTCACCACCGGAGCCTCGCCGGGCGCCGGGATCGGGCCCTGCGCCGCGGTCCCCTCGCAGATGCGCACGCCGGCGGCCTCGGCCGCGCTTGCGAACGTGCGGACCCAGGCCGCGGGCTGCAGCGCCGCGTCGCCCTCGGTCAGGCAGCCCACGCGACCCACCCGGTGCAGGACCGGCGGCAGGTCGTCGTGCTCGACGAGCCGCGCCGGGAACCCGTCCTCGGAGAGCATCTCCGCGTGGCGGCGGACGTGGTCGTCCTCGGCCTCGTCGGCGGCGATCCGCAGGCAGCCGACGCGGCGCACGAGGTCGCCGGCGCCGAGGCTCGCGGCCAGCGCGACGACGGCGTCCTGCTCCTCGAGCGTGCGCGCGTACAGGCGCCGCGCGGTGTCGCGTCCGTAGCGATCGGCGGCGTCGTTGTAGAACAGGCTCGTCCCCGAGAGCAGGAAGCCGCCGTTGCGGCCGCTGGCCCCGCCGGCCACGGTGCGCGCCTCGAGCAGGATCACGTCGAGGCCGTGCTCGGCCAGGCGCGCGGCGCACGACAGGCCGCCGATGCCGCCGCCGATCACGCAGGCGTCGGCGGTCACGTCCCCCGACAGCGGCGGGCGCGGGGCGTACGGCGCGTCGAGCCAGAGGGGGACGGTCACGGCCCGCCATTCAACCGTGTTCACCCGAAGTTCATCGCGTGGTCACGGGCGCGAAACATGCGCGCGCCGCTCGACGGCGAAGATGACCGCGATGCACGAGCGCCTCGGACTCAACGTCCACCGGGACGCCTGGCCGACGCCCAGCGTCCTGGCCGGGAACGTCGCCGCCGGCTTCGGCTGGGTGCAGGTCCACACGCCGCCCGCGCCGATGCTCGCCGACCGCCGTCACGGCCTGCGCCACGCCCGCGCGCTGCGCGAGCAGCTCACCGACAGCGGCCTGCGGCTCGTGCTCCACGGCCCCGACGACCTGTCCGCCGGCAGCGCCGCGCAGGACCGGGCGTTCGAGGGCCTGCTCGACTACGCCGCGGAGGCGGGCGCCGAGCTCGTCGCCTACCACGGCCTGAACTTCGCGGAAGCCGACGGCCCTGCGGCCGCGCGCATCCGCGAGCGCGCCCTGCTCGAGGAGCGATCCCTCGTCACGCTCCTCCAGCGGGCGCATTCTCTTGGCGTCACCGTCGCGATCGAGAACCTCGCGCCGGTATATCCAGGGCCGGCGCGCCTGTGCCACGACCCGATCGCGGTGCGCGACCTCGTGCGGCGGCTCGGCTCCCCGGCCGCCGGCATGCTGCTCGACCTCGGCCACCTCCACATCACGGCCGATGCGACGCGCAGCGACCCCGCGGTGATCCTCGCCGCCTGTGCTGAGGACGTGGTCCTCCTTCACGTCCACGACAATCTCGGCGCCCGCCGCCGTCACCTCGACGCGCCCGGCGCCGATCCGCTCAAGCTGGACCTCCATCTGCCCCCGGGCCGCGGCTCGCTGCCCTGGGACCGCGTGACCGCCTCCGTCCTCTCCCACGAGGCGCCGCTCATGCTGGAGGTCGAGCCCTCGCAGCGCCCGCCGCTGCTCGCCGACCTCGCCGCGAGCGCGGCGCGCGCGCTCGGGCTCGAGCGCGCCGCCGTCGCGGCCGCCTGACGCGCGACGTCAGTCGTCGTCGGGCCAGCGCCCGTGCTCGTCGAAGTACGCGCGCGCCTCGTCCTCCCGGTCGCGCTCGCGGTCGCCGGCGATGCCGACACGCATGAGGACGTTCATGAGCCACAGCGAGCTGCCGGCGGCGAACATCGCGACGCACGCCTCGACGCCCGTCTCGTCCCATCCGAACGCGAAGCCGATCACGATCCCGGCCAGGCAGATGAGGGCCGGCAGCACGTAGCGCAGGAAGACCATCACGGCGCTTGCGAGCGTAGCGACGCGGACCCGGGCGGCGGCCGTGGAGGAGGCCGCCGCCCGACGATCGCGGTGAGAGCGCCCGCCCGGGCGGAACGGGCGATCGGTGGACGCCACATCCCGCTTGTCGAAGCGGACAGCGGGGCGAGCGTAGGCGAGCGCGCACTCCGCTTCCCAGCCCGGCGGTCTCCCGGCGAACCGGATCCGGGCGCGGGTTCGCGCGCTGACGCGGCCCTCGCGGGCGCTTCGCGACCTGTCTAGGGTGCGCCGCCCCGGATGCCCCCCAACGGCCGCAGAACCGCCCGGCGCATCGCGCCGGCGTGCGCGCGGCGACCGTTCCGGCCCGACGCATGCCGCCGTCGCCGGACGCCCCGCAGCCACGTCCCCCCGGAGCCGAGCGCGCGCCGCACGTGCGCTCGCCGTCGCGGGGTCAGCTGACTCGCGGCCGCGGGACTGGCAACATCGGGGCATGGACGAGCGCCCCGCACCGCCGCCCGCCGTCCGCGAGCGCCTCCGCGCGCTGCCGTCGGTCGACCGCCTCGCCGCCTCCGTGGTCCGCGCGGAGCTAACCGAGCGCCGTGCCGAGCTGCTCGGCGGCGCGACCGACGATCCCGACCTCGTGGCGCGCGCCCGGGGCCGCCTGCGCCCGCCGCTGCGCCGCGTGCTCAACGCCACCGGCGTCGTCGTGCACACGAACCTCGGCCGCGCGCCCCTGGCCGAGGCCGCGCGCGAGGCCGTCGCCCGCGCCGCCGTGGGCTACTCGAACCTCGAGCTCGACCTGGGAACGGGCGAGCGAGGCTCGCGCCAGGCCCACGTCGAGGGCGTCCTGCGCGAGCTCACCGGGGCCGAGGACGCGATGGCGGTCAACAACTGCGCCGCCGCGACGCTGCTCGCCGCCGCGGCCCTGGCCGGCGGCCGCGAGCTCGTCGTCTCGCGCGGCCAGCTCGTCGAGATCGGCGGCGGCTTCAGGATCCCCGAGGTCATCGCCCAGGCGGGCGCGCGGATGGTCGAGGTGGGCACCACGAACCGCACGCGGCTGGGGGACTACGCGGCCGCGCTGGGCCCTGAGACCGGGGCCATCCTGCGCGCCCATCCGTCGAACTTCCGCACGCTCGGGTTCGTCGAGTCGGTCGAGATCGAGCCGCTGTGCGGCCTCGGCGTGCCGGTCATCGACGACGTCGGCTCGGGCGTGCTGGCCGACGACCTCCAGGTCCTCGCCGACGAGCCCGCCGTGCGGCGCTCCGTCCGCGCCGGCGCCGCGGTGACGTGCTTCTCGGGCGACAAGCTGCTCGGCGGTCCGCAGGCCGGACTGCTCGTCGGCGAGCGCGAGGCGATCGCCGCCTGCCGGCGCCATCCGCTGGCGCGCGCGGTGCGCATCGACAAGCTCTCGCTCGCCGCGCTCGAGGCGACGCTCGCGCTCTACCGCGATCCGGCCCACGCGCGCCAGGCGATCCCGGTGCTGGCGATGCTCGACGTCGCACCCGAGGTCCTGGCCGCGCGCGCCGAGCGCCTGGCCGCGGCCACCGGCGGGACGGTGGTGCCGAGCACCGCGCGCGTCGGCGGCGGCGCACTGCCGCTGCTCGACCTGCCCGGGCCGGCCGTCGCGCTCGACGCGGGGCCGGCCGGCCCGGACGCGCTCGCCGCCACGCTGCGCGACGGCGATCCCGCGCTCGTCGGGCGCATCGGGGACGGTCGCCTGCTGCTCGACCCGCGCACGCTCGACGACGCCGAGATCGACGCGGCCGCCGAGGCCGTGAACGCCGCACGGGGCTGAGTCAGCCGCCCGGAGGCGCGCCGACGATCCGGGTGCTGCGGGGATCGAACAGCAGCGTGACGGCGTCGCCGCGCTGCAGGTCGAGGCGCTCGGCGTCCCCGGCCGGGCACTCGCCGCTCAGCTCGCCGACGCGGACGCGGACGCGGTCGCCCTCCGGGTCCAGCCCGACGATCGGACCGGCGATCACGTTGCGCCCGTTGGCCTCCGGGCTCCCGGGGGCGACGGACACCTCCCACGGGTACACGGCGACGGCGACGCGGCCCTCGCCCGCCTCGGCCGAGCGCACCGTCGCGCCGCCGTCGAGGCGCACCTCGCTGCCGCCGCCGGGCAGCGGCCGCGCGTCGCCGAGCAGCACGTTGCCGCCGGTGAAGCTCGCCACGAAGGCGTCGCGCGGATGGCGCACGAGCTCCGCCGCGGTGGCGAGCTGGCGCAGGCGCCCGTCGACGATCACGCCGATGCGGTCGGCCAGCGCGGTGGCGTCGCGGAAGTCGTGGGTGACGATCAGCGTGGGGAGCCGAAGCTCGGCGAGCAGCTCCTGGAGGTGCCCGCGCACGCTCGCGCGGGTGTGCGCGTCGAGCGCCGACAGGGGCTCGTCGAGCAGCAGCACGCCGGGATCGCGCGACAGCGCCCGCGCGAGCGCGACGCGCTGGCGCTCGCCGCCGGACAGGTGCCCGGGCCGCTCGCCCGCGAGGTGCGCGATCCCCAGCCGGCCGAGCAGGTCGTCGACGCGCGCGGCGCCGCCGAAGCCGACGTTGCGACGCACCGTCATGTGCGGGAAGAGCGCGTACTCCTGGAAGACGAGACCGACGGAGCGCGCCTCGGGCGGCCGGTCGATGCGCCGCTCGCGGTCGAACCAGACGGCGTCGCCGAGCGCGATGCGGCCGCGGTCGGGCGAGCGCAGGCCGGCGATCGAGCGCAGGACGGTCGACTTGCCGGCCCCCGAGGGCCCGACGAGCGCGAGCGTCTCGGCGCCGATGCTCAGACGGACGGCGAGCTCGTACGAGCGAAGGGCGACGGCGATGTCGAGCTCGAGCGTCTCCACGAGGACAGCAGTTTGTAGGAGAGCAGCACCGAGCCGCTGAGCACGACGAGCAGGATCCCGATCGACAGCGCGACGTCGAAGTTCGCGTCGAGCTGCTCGTAGATGGCGAGCGTGAGCGTCTGCGTCTCGCCGCGCACGTTGCCGGCGAAGACGATCGTCGCGCCGAACTCGCCGACGCCGCGCGCGAAGGCGAGCACCCAGCCCGCGAGCAGGCCGGCGGCGGCGAGCGGCAGCGAGATGCGCGCGAACGTCCGCGCCCGCGAGGCGCCCAGCGTCCGCGCGGCGTCGACGTACGAGCGGTCGACGGACTCGAAGGCCGAGATCGCCTGGCGCACGTAGAACGGCGACGCGACGAAGGTCACGGCCATCACTACCGCCCACTCGCTGAACGGCAGCACGATGCCCGCCTCGTCCAGCGCCGGCCCGAGCAGGCCGCCGGCGCCGAAGGCGGCGAGCAGGCCGATGCCCGCGACGGCGGGCGGCAGCACGAGCGGCAGCTCGACGAGGGTGATCGCCAGCGAGCGGCCGCGGAACGCGGTCGAGGCGAGCAGATACGCGACCGGCGTGCCGATCACGACGATCAGGACGTTGGCGACCGCGTTCGTGCGCGCCGTGACCGCGATCGCGTCGCGCACCGCCGGGTCCGCGAGGAGGTCCGGGACGCGGTCGAGCGGCACCTCGGTGAACAGCGCGACGATCGGCAGCGCGAGGAACGTCAGCGCGATGCCCGCGGCGAGCGCGAGCAGCACCGTGAAGGCGGCGCTGCCCGCGCTCGTCCGTCCCGAGCCCATTACGAGCGCGGCGGAAGCCCGAAGCCGAAGCGCTTGAGGACCCGGCGGCCGTTCGTCGAGCGCACGCGCTGGATGAAACGGTTCGCGCCGGACGTGTCGGCGCCCGGGCGCCGAACGGCGCAGATCTGGTAGCGGACCGGCGGCTGCGCCCAGGTCGGCAGACGGACGCGCCGCAGGCGGTTGCTCGCGGCGAGGTAGTCGGTGGAGTACGAGAAGCCGGCGTCGGCCGACCCGAGCCCGACCTTCGAGACGATGCTGTTGACGTTCGGCTCGAGGCTGACCGTGTTCGAGGTCAGGATCGAGCTGAGCCGCATGCGTCGCAGCAGGCGGCGGGTGTACGCGCCGATCGGCACGCCCGCGGTGCCGACCGCCAGGCGCTTGCCGCCGCCGCGCAGGCTGTAGACCGAGCTGATGCCGCCCGGGTTGTTGCGCGGCGTGATGATCACGAGGATGTTCGTCGCGAAGGTCACCGGGCGCGAGCAGCGGCCGGCGCGGAACAGGGCCTGGGCCTCGTCGGGGCTCGCCGAGGCGAAGACGTCGGCCGGCGCGCCGCGCTCGATCTGCAGCTGCAGCTGGTTGGAGCCCGCGAAGTTGTAGGACGGCGAGCCGTCGATCTGCGGGAAGGCCGAGCTCAGCGAGGCGGCGCCGTAGACGGTGACGGCCTGGGCGGCGGCGGGAAGGCCGAGGGCGGCGGCCGCGGTCACCAGCACGGCCAGGAGAAGGCGGTTCATGAGGTCGGGTCCTTTCACTCGGGGAAGCTCGGCGTCGTCAGAAGCCGGCGTCGTCGCCCTGCGGCGCGGGGACCGGCAACGCGGCCGAGGCGGGTCCGGCCAGGACGCTGGCGCCGACGGTGCCTGCCGCACCGGCGAGACCCAGACGCAGGAACTGGCCGCGGTTCATGCATAGGTTCTTCATAGGTGCGCGGCATCCTAAGCAACTCCTAGGCACCTGTGTGAACGAGGCTCTACGATCGCGGCCGTGAACCGTCCGTCCTTCGCCGCGCTGCTCGCCGTCGCGGCGCTGCTCCTGAGCTCCTGCGGCGGCGGCGCGGACCCGAGCGCGAGCACCGCCGCGCCGCCGCCTGCACGCCCGGCGCTCGCCGAGACCGCGAAGCGGCCGGGCGAGATCCTCGTGCAGGGGCAGGCGTCGCCGGCCTCGCATGGCCCCTTCGAGCTGCGTGGCCGGTACACGGCGCGCTTCGAGCAGATCGCGCCCGAGGACCCGGAGCTCGACTTCGCGACGCAGACGCCGATCGTCGTCATGGCCGACCGGAACGCCGAGCAGGAGGACGGGCGCAGCGTGCGTCTGTTCCACGCCGCGGCGCGCACGGGGGAGGCGCAGGTGACCCTGCGCGGGCGCCTGTACATCGACGTGAGCTTCGGCGACTTCCCGTACGCGATCCGGCTCACCCCGGTTGAGCAGGGCTAGATTTGACCGTGAGCGCGACCATGGACGACCTGATCCGCATCGGCGCCGCGGCGAGCGCCCTCGGGGTGAGCATCGACACGCTGCGTCGCTGGGAGCGCGACGGCCGCGTGACCTTCGAGCGCCGCAGCGGCCAGCGGTACGTGCCCGCCGCCGAGCTCACGCGGCTGCTCCACGACCGCGCGGGCCCCGGGCGGTCGAGCGCGCGCAACCGGCTGACGGGGACCGTGCTCTCCGTCAAGCGCGACGAGGTCATGGCCCAGGTCGAGATCGCCTGCGGCAGCAACATCATCGTCTCGCTCATGTCGCGCGAGAGCGCCGACAGCCTGGGGCTCGAGCCCGGCGTGACCGCCAGCGCGGTGATCAAGGCGACGACGGTGATCGTCGAGCGCCCGTAGGGGCGACGCCGGCGGGCACCGGGCCGAGGCGGCGCTAGGCCTCCTCGACGCCGCCGTAGCGGCGGCGCAGCGCCATGGCTAGTGTCGTGCGCGAGTGCCGCCGGGCGCGTCGGCGTCCTCCGCGGCGGCCGCCTCGTCGACGAGCAGATCGCGCTTGACCCGCATCGACGGGACGGTAGTCAACGTCCCGGCGGCCGCGCGCGTCGCGACGGATGCCTCAGCCGGCCGGGCGGGTCGCCGAGCGGCGGAGCACGCGGCTGTCGTCGGGCAGGCGCAGCGTCACACGTTCGGCGTCGAGTCCTTCGAGCAGCGCCTGCGCGTAGCGGCGCGAGGTGTCGAGCTCGTCGCGCAGGCGCGCGAGCGTGATCGAGCCCTCGTCTCCGACGATGGCGATCACGCGGTCGCGGACGGCGTCGAGCGCCTCGCGGTGGATGTGCATCGTGCGGTCCAGGCGCAGCGCGCGGCCGGCGGCGCGCAGCTCGGCCAGCGCCGCGTCGGCGCTGTCGCCGAGCTCGCTGTCGCGCGGCGGCCGGGCGCCGGCCTCACGCAGCCGCGCCTCGACGGCGAGCGCCGCGGGGGAGAGGGGCCGCGGCTCGGCGGGCGCCCGTGCGGGCTTCGGTGGCGCGGGCGCCTCGCGGCGGCGCGTGCGCCGGGCGCGCGGGTCGAGCACGCGCCCGCCGCCGAGCGTCCCGGGCGGCGAGATCGAGCGCACGACGAAGCGGTCGCCCTCGCGCGCGATCAGCGGCCGCTCGCAGCGCAGCTGCCAGCGCCCGTCGCCGCGCTCGGCGATGCGGGCCGGCGTCTCGCGCGTGCCGTGGTGGATCTGGGCGCGCGGCGGGAGGGTCGCGCCGCCGAGGTCGAGCGCCGCGTCGAGGATCCACGCGGGCGCGAGACCGGCCTCGGCGGACGCGACGACGTCGCCGCGGCGGACCGCGTCGACGCGCACGCCCACCAGGTTCACCGCCACGCGCTGACCGGCCGCCGCGCGCTCGAGCGGCGTGTCGTGGACCTGGACCGAGCGCACGCGCACGCGCCGTCCGGCGGGCTGCAGGATCACGTGGTCGCCGGGGGACAGCGCGCCCGACCACAGCGTGCCGGTGACGATCGTGCCGGCGCCGTGCACCGTGAACGAGCGGTCGACGTGCAGGACCGCCGGCCCGTCGGCGGTCCGTTCGGCCGGGACGCGGGCCGCGACGTGGCGCAGGGCGGCGCGGACCTCCTCGACGCCCATGCCGGTGCGCGCCGAGCAGGCGACCACGGGCACCTCGGCGGCGACGAGCTCGCGGACCTCGGCCCGCGCGCGCCCCGGGTCGGAGAGGTCGGCCTTCGTCACCGCGACGACGCCGTCGCGCACGCCGAGCGCGCGCAGGACGGCGGCGTGCTCGGCCGTCTGGGGCATGACGCCGTCGTCGGCGGCCACGACGAGCAGGAACATGTCGACGCCGGTCGCGCCGGCGACCATCGTGCGCACGAAGCGCTCGTGGCCGGGCACGTCGACGAGCGACAGCAGCCGGCCGCCGCCGACGTCGAGCTGCGCGAAGCCCAGGTCGATCGACATGCCGCGGTCGCGCTCCTCGGGCAGCCGGTCGGTGTCCTTGCCGGTCAGCGCCCGCACGAGCAGCGTCTTGCCGTGGTCGATGTGCCCGGCGGTGCCGACGGTCAGGGGGGACTGCGCGTCGCTCACGCGCGCCCCCCGCGTGGAACGGAGCGGCGAAGGAGTCGAACCTTCCAACCGCGGGATTGCCGCGGCACCCCGGCTTTGAAGGCCGGTCGGGCCACCGGGCCCGGGCCGCTCCACGAATCGGCGTCAGCCGCCACCGGACACACGGACGGCGCCCGCGGGGCCCTCGGCGAGCCGCCCGACGACCGCGCCCGGGACCTCGGCGGCGCGCTCCGGATCGATCGCGACGAGCAGCCCGCCCGAGGTCGTCGCGTCGCACACGAGGCGCCGCCGCCACTCCTCGACCTCGTCCCCGAAGCTCGTGAACGTCTCGGCGTACTCGCGGTTGCGGCGGCTGCCGCCCGAGACGGTGTCGCCGTCGCGCAGGAGGTCCTCGACGCCGTCGATGGCGGGCACCGCCGGCGCGTCGATCTCGGCGGCGAGGCCGCTGGCCGCGGTCAGCTCGCGCAGGTGGCCGAGCAGGCCGAAGCCGGTGACATCCGTCATCGCGTGGGCGCCGGCCGAGCGGGCGGCGCGCGATGCCTCGGCGTTGAGGGTCGTCATGACCTCGACGGCGGGCGCAAGCAGCCCATCGCCCCGCCCGCGCTTGAGCGCCGTCGAGATGGCGCCGACGCCGAGCGGCTTGGTGAGCACGAGCGCGTCGCCCGGCCACCCGCCGGCGTTGCTGAGGATCTCGTCGGGGTGGACCGTGCCGGTCACGGCCAGACCGTACTTCGGCTCGGGATCGTCGATCGAGTGCCCGCCGACGATCAGCGCGCCGGCGGCGCGCACGACGTCGTCGCCGCCGCGCAGGATCTCGCTCAGCACCGCTGCGCCGAGCCGCTCGAGCGGGAAGGCGACGAGGTTGAGCGCACTCAGCGGCTCGGCCCCCATCGCGTAGACGTCCGACAGGGCGTTGGCCGCGGCGATCCGGCCGAAGTCGTAGGGGTCGTCGACGATCGGGGTGAAGAAGTCGACGGTCTGCACGAGCGCGAGGTCGTCGCGCACCCGGATCACGCCCGCGTCGTCGGCGGTGGCGCTGCCGACGAGCAGCCGCGGATCGTCGGACGCGGGCAGCGCCGCGACGATCGGGCCGATCTGCACGGGGCCGAGCTTGCAGCCGCAGCCCGCGCCGTGCGACAGCGAGGTCAGCGGGATCGATGCCGTGTCGGTCATGCCGGGCTCCGGAGGTGCGCGGCGGGCTCGTGCTCCTCGGCGACGAGCGCGCCGTCGAGGTCGGGGCTGCCGAGGACGGCGAGCAGCGTTGCGAGCGCAGGGTCCGCCTCGCGGGCGTCGCGCCCGACGGCGAGGGCGACGTGCGCGCGGCCGGTCGTCAGCGCCTCCAGGCCGGCGGCGCGCGCCGGCGCGCAGGCGACGAGCGCGCAGTCGGCGTGGTCCAGGACCACCGCGTCGACGGCGGCCGCGTCCGTGCGCGCGGCGAGCGCTCCCGGCGGGGCGTGGCCGGCGCGAGCGGGCCCGGCGACGACCCGCAGGCCGGCGGCGTCGAGGCGCCCGGGGGCGCCGCCGAGCGGATTGCCGCGCGCAACCGCGACGCCCGTCTCGCGCTCGGCGACGTCGATGTCGGCGATGGCCGCGGCGTCGGCGGCGCAGACCGCGATGCCGTCCATCGCGGCGGCCGGAAAGGCGGGGGAGGAACGGCGCGCGCGGACGGCGACGGCCGCGACGCGGCCGAGCGCGTCGTCGACGCGCACGACCTCCGGCTCGCGCGCAGGACCCGGGCGGCGCGCCGCGGCCCATGCGGCGAGCGCCTCCTCCGGCGTGAGCGCGCTCACCCGACGACCCGCTCGGGACCGGTGTAGACGTTCACCTTGCCGCGGCGCGCGAAGCCGGCCAGCGTCATGCCCTGGTCGGCGGCGAGGCTGACGGCGAGCGAGCTGGGGGCGCCGACGCCGACGAGGACCGGCGCGCCCGCCACCGCCGCCTTCTGGACGAGCTCGAAGGACTGGCGGCCGCTGACGCACAGGATGTGGCCGTGCAGCGGGAGCAGGCCGTCGAGCAGCGCGCGGCCGATGACCTTGTCCATCGCGTTGTGGCGGCCGACGTCCTCGCGCACGAGCAGCAGCTCGCCGTCGGGCCCGAACAGCCCCGTGGCGTGCAGGCCGCCGGTGCGCTCGAAGGTCGGCTGGCGCAGCCGGTCGGGCAGCGAGGCGAGCAGCGAGCGCGCGATCTCGGGCCCCGGGGCGGCCGGTTCGGCATGGACGGCGACCTCCTCGAGCGCGCCCTTGCCGCACACGCCGCACGACGACGTCGTGTAGAAGCGCCGCGCGCCCGGGTCGCCGGCCAGCGGCCCGGCCACCTCGATCGTGTTGACGGCGAAGTCCTCGGTCGGCCCGGCCGCGCGCGGGCCGTCGATCAGGCCCTCGCCGAACAGGAAGCCGAGCGCGAGCTCCTCGTCATGGCCGGGGGTGCGCATCGTCACCGCGAGCGGCTCGCCGTCGACGCGGATCTCCAGCGGCTCCTCGACGGCGACGACGTCCTCGACGCCGTCGCGCACGACCGTGGCCACCATCCGGTGGACGACGTCGTCCGAGGTGTCGCCGGCATTCGTCACGCGTTCACGTCCATAGGTACCAGATGCCCGGTCCGGGCCCGCGCCGCCGCCGGCGCGCTCGCACGAGCGGAAGCCCGCGTCGCGGTGCGAGCGGTCGCAGAACGGCTTGGTCCGCGAGCGCCCGCAGCGGCACAGCGCGACCGGGCGGCCCTCCTCCGGCGCGAAGTGCTCGCCGTCGGCGTCGACGACCGTCACCGGGCCGGTGACCTTGTACGGGCCGTCGTCGCGGACGACGGGCGCGTCCGGCACGTTCGTATCGGTTGCCTCTATGGGTATTTCCGCAGCCATACAGCGGCCGGGCGCCGCACGCGTCGCCGCGTAGCGCCGCGACGGCGCCGGGGCGACGGCTGCCAAGATGAAGCTCTGTCCGTGTGGCACTCCGACATGAACGTCCCGACGATCGAGCTGCTGTGGTGGGAGGGCTGCCCCTCGACGCCCGCCGCGCGCGATCTGCTCGAGGAGGCCCTCGGCGCCGCCGGGCTGGACCCCGCGGCGATCGAGGAGCGCGAGGTGGCCAGCGACGAGCAGGCTGCGGCCGAGGGCTTCATCGGCTCGCCGACGATCCGCATCGACGGGCGCGACCTCGTGCCGCCCGAGCCGGACGAGCCGACCGGGCTGACGTGCCGCGTCTACCGGCTGCGCGACGGGCGCTTCTCGCCGACGCCCGACCCGCAGGACGTGCGCGAGGCGATCGCCCGCGCCGCCGGCTGAGGTCTGCGCGAACGCGCAGGGGCGTCTGCGCGTTCTCCCGATCTTCGGCGGCCGGGCGCGCCGTAGCCTCCGTGGAGGTATGGATCTCCTCCCTCTCGCACACGCCGGGCACTGGTTCGAGGGCGCGCTCTACCTCGCACCCGTCCTGATCCTCGTCGTCGTCCTCCTGTGGCAGGGCCGCCGCGGCGACGACGAGGCCGACGACGTCCTCGCCTAGCGCCGCCGCTTCAGGGTGATGCCCTCGAGCACGTGCGCCACGTGCTCGCAGGCGTCGATGCCGCCCTCGAGCGATTCGAAGATGTCCTTCCAGCGGATGACGACCATCGGGTCGATGCCCGCGACGAAGAGCGACGCGATCGCGTCGCGGCTCAGCCGGTCGCCCTCGTTCTCGAGGCGGTGGATCTCCACGAGGTGCGGTGAGATCTCCTCGTCGCCGCGCAGCGTGCACAGCGCGCGGGCGACCTGGTCGCCTGCCGCGACGAGCACCTCGGCCAAGGCGAGCGCCTGCTCCATCGTCGCCTCGACCTGGTAGATGCCCATCGTGTCGGCCGTCTGCTCGGCGAGGTCGACGATGTCGTCGACGGCCGTCGCGAGCTGGAGCCCGTCGAAGGAGTCCATCAGCCGCGCCGACGAGCGGTCCTCGTGCAGCGCGTGGATGATGTCGTGGGCGATCCGGTCGCCCTCGTGCTCGCAGTCGACGAGGTCCTTGGCCAGCGCCGCGCGCTCGGGGTAGTCGGCGAGCAGATCGCGCAGCAGGACGGTGGAGCGGACGACGTTCCGTCCCGACTCCTCGATCAGCTCGAGGATCTCGACCCGCCTGTCCGAGCTGGGCAGCAGCGCCATGCCCTTGGAAGGTAGCTTCGTGGTCCGCGCCGCCGCCGGGCGTTCACCGTCAGTTCACAACCGGTTCACGCCGCGGTAACGGGTCGGGCGCTCCGGCCGACGATGCTGCGCGGCGATGGCAGCGGCCGGGCAGCAGGAGCAGCTCATGCGTGTGGGCCCGCTCGAGATCCATCCCGCCCAGGGCCTCGCCCTGGCGGACGGCCGCGCGTTGACGCTGTCGGTCCGCGAGTTCGGCCTGCTCGTCGAGCTGGCGCGCAGCGGCGGCGCGATCGTCGCGCGCGAGGACGTCTACCGGCGCGTCTGGGGCGGCCGGCTGCGGTCCGGGGACCGCTCGATCGACGTCTACATCCACAAGCTTCGCGTGAAGCTCGAGGACGCGCTGCCGGACTGGCGCTTCATCCACACCCACGTCGGGTTCGGCTACCGGTTCTCCCCCGAGCCTTCACGCGCTTTTCACATCCCGGCGACTGGTCGGTAACAGGCTTCCGGGCCTGGCCGCGTCAGCCTGCCGCACGTTCAGAGGCACTTGAGGAGGAAGCAACGTGAAGTACACCAAGACGATCGCGCTCGCATGCAGCGCCGCGCTGGCGCTCGGCGTCGCGGCGTGCGGCGGCGACGATTCGGGCGGCGGCTCGTCGTCCGGCGGCGACAGCGCCCAGAAGCTCAGCGGCAGCATCAACATCGACGGCTCCAGCACCGTCTTCCCGTTCGCGCAGGCCGCGGCGGAGACGTTCCAGCAGGAGAACCCCGACGTGAAGATCACCGTCGGCGAGTCGGGCACGGGTGGCGGGTTCGAGAAGTTCTGCGCCGGCGAGACCGACATCTCCGACGCGTCGCGCCCGATCGAGGACGACGAGAAGACGGCCTGCGGTGAGAAGAGCGTCAAGTTCGACGAGATCCAGGTCGCCAACGACGGCATCGCCGTCGTCTCCAACCCGGCCCTGAAGATCGACTGCATGACGACCGACCAGCTCAAGTCGCTCTGGGCGACGGGCAGCGCGAAGACCTACAGCGACGTCGACCCCAAGCTCCCGAACACGAAGGTGAGCCTGTTCGGGCCGGGCACGGACTCCGGCACGTTCGACTTCTTCACCGACGTGATCAACGGCGAGGAGGGCAAGACGCGCAAGGACTACCAGCCCTCCGAGGACGACAACGTCCTCGTCCAGGGCGTGTCGGGCGACAAGAACGGGCTCGGCTACTTCGGCTTCAGCTACTACGAGCAGAACGCCGACAAGCTGAACCTGGTCGGCGTCGACGCCGGCAAGGGCTGCGTCAAGCCCTCCTCGGCCGACATCCAGAACGGCAAGTACACGCCGCTCTCGCGCCCGCTGTTCATGTACCCGTCGGCCAAGGCGCTCCAGCGTCCCGAGGTCAAGGCGTTCGTGGACTACGTCGTCGCGAACTACAAGGAGATCGCCGAGGCCGCGCAGATCGTCCCGATGACCGACGCGCAGGCCCAGAAGAGCAAGGACGCCGTGGGCAAGCTGGCGGCGACCTGATCGCCTTCACGGTCACCTGACGTGACTGCCACCACACCCACCGAGACGCATGCGCCCAGGGCCTCGGCCCTGGGCGCCCCGCGGCGCCGCATCGGCGAGGACATCATCAAGGGGCTGCTCGTCCTCGCCGCGCTGATCTCCGTCCTGACGACGACGGGGATCGTCCTCTCGCTGCTGAGCGAGACGGTCCGGTTCTTCGGCGACGTCCCGATCACCGACTTCCTGTTCGGGACCGAGTGGGCCCCGCTCTTCTCCGACGCGTCGTTCGGCGTCCTGCCCCTGGTCACGGGCACGCTGCTGGCCACCGCGATCGCGATGATCGTGGCCGTCCCGCTGGGGCTGGGAGCCGCCGTCTACCTCGCCGAGTACGCCACTCCGCGGGTGCGCAAGACGCTCAAGCCGATCCTCGAGCTGCTGGCCGGCATCCCGACGATCGTCTTCGGCTACTTCGCCCTGACCTTCTTCACGCCGAACGTGCTGCGCGACCTGCTCAGCATCGACGTCCAGATCTTCAACGCCCTGTCCGCCGGCATCATCATGGGCTTCATGATCATCCCGACGGTCGCGTCGCTGTCCGAGGACGCGATGTCGGCGGTGCCGATGTCGCTGCGCGAGGGCGCGTACGGCATGGGGGCGACCAAGCTGCAGGTCTCGACGCGGATCGTCTTCCCGGCCGCGCTCTCGGGCATCGTCGCGGCGATCGTGCTCGGCATCTCGCGCGCCATCGGCGAGACGATGATCGTGCTCGTCGCCGCCGGCCAGGTCCCGAACCTGACCGCCGACCCACGGCAGTCGGTCGAGACCATGACGACGTTCATCGCCGCCAGCGCCAAGGGCGACCTGTCCACCGGGTCGATCGGCTACAAGACGATCTTCGCCGTCGGCATGACGTTGTTCGTGGCGACGCTGATCATGAACGCGATCTCGATCCGCTTCGTCCGCAAGTACCGGCAGGTGTACGAATGAGCGCGCAGGCCCAGGCGTCCGCCATCCCGCCCGCGTCGAGCGGCGACCGCGTCCGCGGCCGCTTCTTCCGCTACGCGCTGCTCTCGACGCTGATCATCTCGTGCATCCTGCTCGGCGTCCTCGTCTACGACGTCGCCCGGGACGGGCTGCCGGAGCTGTCGTGGGCCTTCCTGACCAGCCCGCCCTCGGCGCTGCCCGCGCGCGCCGGGATCGAGCCCGCGATCATGGGCACGATCTGGCTCATGGTGATCTGCGCCCTCTTCATCGTGCCGGTCGGGGTCGCCACGGCCGTGTACCTCGAGGAGTACGCGGACAACACGCGCTGGTGGAACCGGCTCATCGAGGTCAACGTCCAGAACCTCGCCGCGGTCCCCTCGATCGTCTACGGGATCCTCGGGCTCGCCTTCATCGTCCGCGGGCCGCTCAACCTCGGGCGCGTCGTCCTCGCCGGGGCGCTGACGCTCGGTCTGCTCGTCCTGCCGGTGGTCATCATCGCCGGGCGCGAGGCGATCCGCGCCGTGCCGCCCTCGATCCGCGAGGGCTCGCTGGCGCTCGGCGCCACGCAGTGGCAGACGATCTGGCGCCAGGTCCTGCCCGCCGCCGTCCCGGGTATCGCCACCGGCGTGATCCTCGCCCTCTCGCGCGCGATCGGCGAGACGGCGCCGCTCATCGTGGTCGGGGCGGCCACGTTCGTCGCCTTCAACCCCAGCGGGCTGGACTCCGCGTTCACGGCCCTGCCGATCCAGATCTTCAACTGGATCTCCCAGCCGCAGACCGAGTTCAAGCTCAAGGCCGCAGCCGCCATCATGGTGCTGCTGCTGATCCTCCTGATCATGAACAGCGCGGCGATCTACCTGCGCAACCGATTCGAGAAGAAATGGTGATCCCCGGTGGAACGAGTGACTGAGCCCGAACAGCGCCGTGAGGAGGCCGCGGCCGAGCCGCCGGCGCGGCCGCGCTTCGAGGCGGAGGCGCGCGAGGGCGCGGCGACCGCCGTCGTGACGCCGCAGGAGACCGTCTTCGAGCTGCGCGAGCTGGCCGTCCTGTACTCGGGCGCCAAGGCCGTCGAGGACGTCGGCTTCGACCTCTACCGCAACGAGATCACGGCGTTCATCGGCCCGTCGGGCTGCGGCAAGTCGACCATCCTGCGCTGCCTGAACCGCATGAACGACCTGATCCCCGGCGCCGTCGTGGAGGGCGTCGTGCGCTACCACGACGAGGATCTCTACGGCCCGAAGATCGATCCGGTGCAGGTGCGCAAGCGGATCGGCATGGTCTTCCAGAAGCCGAACCCGTTCCCGAAGTCGATCTACGACAACGTCGCCTTCGGCCCGCGCGTCCTCGGCATGAAGGGCGAGATGGACGAGATCGTCGAGGGCGCCCTGCGCCGCGCCGCGCTGTGGGACGACGTCAAGGACCGCATGAAGCAGAACGCCTTCGGGATGTCGGGCGGCCAGCAGCAGCGCCTGTGCATCGCCCGAGCGCTCGCCGTCGAGCCCGACGTGATCCTCATGGACGAGCCGTGCTCGGCCCTGGACCCGATCTCCACCGGGCGCATCGAGGAGCTCATGCTCGGGCTCAAGCAGAACCTGTCGATCGTGATCGTCACGCACAACATGCAGCAGGCCGCGCGGGTGTCGGACCGCACCGCGTTCTTCACCGTCGACCTGGGCGCCGACGAGAACCAGCGGATCGGCAAGCTGGTCGAGTACGCGCCGACCGAGAAGATCTTCACCACCCCGGATGATGAGCGGACCGAGCAGTACGTCACCGGCAAGTTCGGCTAGCGGCGAGGGCGCCCGCGGGCGCGCGCACTTCCAGGAGGAGCTCGCTCGCCTGGAGCAGCAGGCCCTCGGGGGCCTGGACCTCGTCGTGTCGCAGCTCGACCGCGTCATGGAGGCGCTCGAGCACCGCGACATCGAGCTCGCGCAGATCGTCATCCACGACGACGACCGCCTCGACGGCCGCTACCTCGAGGTCCACCAGGGGGTGCTCTCCGCGCTCGCCCTGCAGGCGCCGGTGGCCGGCGACCTGCGGCTCGTCGCCGCGCTCCTGCACGTCATCAAGAACATGGAGCGGATGGGCGATCAGTGCGTGAACATCGCCAAGCTGATCCCGCTCTCGGGCCATGAGCCGCCGGTCCACGACGAGATCCTCGGGCGCGTCCTGCGGATGGGCCGCGCCGCGCGCGCCGAGGTCACCCAGGCCAAGGTCGCGTTCTCCAGCCGCGACGTCGGGATGGCCGAGGACCTCGTCCGCCAGGATCGCGAGATCAACCGTCTCAACCGCGAGGTCTTCGCCGTGGCCATCGAGATCGGCACCGACGCCGACACGCGCGAGTGGTCGATGCACATGGTGATGATGGCCCGCGCGCTCGAGCGCATCGGCGACAACGCCGTCGACGTCGGCGAGCAGACGGCGTTCGTCGTCAGCGGGCTGTTCCGCGAGTTCTCCGACTCGTCGACCCCGGCGGGGCCCCCGCGGTTCTGAGAACTTCAGTGGTCCTGCCGAGGGAAGGCGGCGGGACCACGGACCGGTGATCGGTCCGGCGCCCCCGGCCTTGAGGCGCCGGACCTCTCGGACGGCCGGAATTTGCGGCTGTCGACTTGTGAACATCCTGTTTCCCTGGTAAGCGGTCAGGTGGCGGTACCCGGCGGTCTGACTACACTCGGCGGCGTGACGGGAGCAGCTGCCGCCGACCGGGATCACGAGCGCCCGGCGGCCACCTCAACGGGCGCGCCGCTGCGCCTGGCCGTGCTCGACACCGACTCCGGGTTCCTCCAGGTCCTCGGGAAGCGCCTCGAGCGCCTCGGCTGGGAGCACCGCGTGCTGGCCAGCGCCGTTCCGGTCGACACCGTCGTGGCCATGCGCCTCAGCGCGATCGTCATCGACCTCGCCGTGCTCGGCCCCCAGGCCTGGGAGTACCTCGACAAGCTGTGCCGGGCCCTGCCGGGGCTCGGCGTCGTCGTCTGCACGGGGCAGTCGACCGTCGCCCAGCGCGTCCGCGGGCTGCGGATGGGGGCCGACGACTGGCTGACCAAGCCGTGTCACCCGGAGGAGCTGATCGCCCGCGTCGAGGCCGTCGTGCGGCGCCGCCGCCGCGCGGAGGCGCGCGAGAAGAGCAGCCCGATCCACGCCGGCGAGGTGGCGATCCGCGCCGACCGCTTCCAGGCCTACGTCGGAGAGACCTCCGTCGACCTCACGCGGCGCGAGTTCGAGCTCATCGCCCTGCTCGCCGCGGCCGAGGGCCGCGTGCTCGAGCGCGAGGAGATCTACCAGCGGGTGTGGGGCTACGCGATGGCGCGCGGCGACCGCTCGGTCGACGTCTTCGTGCGCAAGCTGCGCCAGAAGCTCGAGAAGGCGTCGCCGAAGTGGCGCTACATCCACACGCACTTCGGCGTCGGCTACCGCTTCTCGCCGGAGCCGGTCGACGACAGCGTCGTGCCCGACACGCCTCCGGCGGTCGAGCCGCAGGCCGCGGACGCCCGCGCCACCGTCCTCAACTGAGCCGCGGCCCGGGCCGTCGCGCTGGCGTACGCTGTGCCCATGTCCACGGCGGCCCTGCGCAACATCGGCATCGTCGTCGCGATCGCCGCGGCGGTGTACTTCCTGCCGGGCGGCGGCGACGCGGCCGCGATCGTCGGCGGGCTGCTGTCGACGGCGATCCTCGTCTGCATCGTCCTGCTCGTCGCGCGCTTCTACCGCGAGCGGCGCATGGACATCGTCTCGCTCGGCGACCGCTGGCGCGCGACGCTGTACGGCTCGATCGGCCTGATCGTCCTCGCCATGGCGGCGCTGCCGCGGCTCGGCGACACCAGCGGGGGCATGGTCCTGTGGTTCGCCGCGGTGGCGGGGTCGTTCTTCGCGCTGTACCGCGTGTGGCGGCACCACCGCGAGTACGGCTGAGCCGTTCGCGTCTCTGCGCAGAGTCGTGACGATCGCGTCTGGTTCCGTGACGCGCGGTCCGCGACGCTGCCCGCATGCCGCCACCCGATCCCGCCCAGCGCGGGCAGGCGACCGTCGAGGTTGTCGCGCTCATGCCGATGCTCGTGCTCGTCGCCCTGCTGCTCTGGCAGGCGGTGGTCGCGGGTCAGGCGATCTGGCTCTCGGGCGCCGCGGCGCGGGCCGCGGCCCGCGCCGGTGCCGTCGGGTCCGACCCGGGCGCCGCCGCGCGGGCGACGCTGCCGCCGCGCCTCGAGCGCGGGCTTCGCGTCCGGGAGGGCGATGAGGCCGACGGCGTCGCCGTCACGCTGCGCATCCCGTCCGTGCTCGGCGACGGCGCGATCGCCTCGACGACCGCGCGGGCCCGCTTCGTCCCGCAGGGCGCATGAGGTCCGCCTCCGGCCAGGCCACCGTGGAGCTCGTCGGGATCCTGCCGCTCGCCGTCCTCGTCGCGCTCGCCGCCGGCCAGCTCCTCGCCGCGGGCGTGGCCCGCGAGCTCGCCGGCCACGCCGCCGAGGCGGGCGCCGTCGCGCTCGTCCAGGACCTCGACCCCCGCGAGGCCGCACGGGCCGCCCTGCCCGGCTGGTCGTCGAAGCGCGTCGACGTCCTCGTGCGCGAGCGGCGTGTGCGGGTCCGCGTGCGCCCGCTGTCGCTCGTGCCCGGCCTCGCCGACGAGCTCGCCGCGACCGCCACGGCCGACGCGGGGCCCGCGGCATGAGCGACGCCTGGCCCGGCTCCGCGCGCCGCGGCGCGTCGCGCTCGCTCGTGCGCTCGCTGCGCGGTCTGTTCGTCGCGCCGGCCGGCGTCGCGCGGGTCGAGCCGGCCGTCGCCGCCGCGCCGGCGCTGGCGATCCTCTGCTCGGCGCCCGACGCGCGGGCGGTGGCCGTCGTGGCCGCGTCCGTCCTCTCGCGCCGCGGCGGGGCGTCGTGCGCGCTGGCCTCCGTGTGGACGCCGGACGGCGACGCGCGATGGGCCGACGCGCGCCCGCCGGCCGCCGGCGCGGCGCGGCGGCTGTCGGCGTCGCTCTCCGCGCGCGGCCTGACGGCCGGCGCGTGCGGCCGGGCCGCGCTCGTCGCGCTGCCCGCCGATCCGCTCGAGGCCGTGCCCGCGGCGCGGCGCGCGTTCGCGGCGTCGGGCGACGCGCCGACCGTGCTCGTCGCCGGCGGCCCGCGCGACGCGGCCTTCGACGCGCTGCTCGGCGACCACGACCTCGTGCTCGTGCTCGCTCGTGACGGCGAGTCCGACGCGGTCGCTTCGCTCGCCGTGGCCGGGCTCGGCCCGCGCGCGCTCGCGCGGCCGTTCGCGCTCGGCCCTGCCGCGCGTGCGCTGGTCCTCGGCGGCGCCTTCGTGCCCGCGTCCGCGCGCCGCGCGCTCGCCGAACCGGTGGCCGCGCTGGGGTGAGCGCGTCAGCGCGAGCACGCCGCCGTAGGAACGGCGCGCCTCGTCCTCGCACCCCGGCGGGGCGGCGAGCTGTACGTGGTCGAGGCCGCGGATCGTCACGTCCCCGGGCTGGAGCGGGGCCGGGCCGAGCGGGGCTCGCGTAGCGTACGGCCGCCCACCGCCGAGGAGGCTCGTTGACGGTCAGGACCGAGTTCCCGCGCCGCATCCGCCGGATCGACAACAGCTGGATCCCGCTGTCCGACGGCACGCGCCTGGCCGCGCGCATCTGGCTGCCCGAGGACGCCGAGGCCGACCCCGTCCCGGCGATCCTCGAGTACCTGCCCTACCGCAAGGGCGACGCGATGGCCGCGCGCGACGCGCGCCACCACCCGTACTTCGCGGGGCACGGCTACGCCGCCGTGCGCGTCGACCTGCGCGGCAGCGGCGACTCGGACGGGATCCTGCTCGACGAGTACCTGCCCCAGGAGCAGCAGGACGGGCTGGAGGTCCTCGAGTGGCTCGCCGCGCAGCCGTGGTGCACGGGCCGGGTCGGGCTGTTCGGCATCTCCTGGGGCGGTTTCAACGGGCTGCAGATCGCCGCGCTCCGGCCGCCGCAGCTCGGCGCCGTGATCTCGATGTGCGCGAGCGACGACCGCTACGCCGACGACGTGCACTACGTCGGCGGCTGCGTGCTGGCCACCGACATGCTCCCGTGGGCGGCCACGATGCTCACGCTGTGCGCGATGCCGCCCGACCCGGCGGTTGCCGGCGAGGGCTGGCGCGAGACGTGGATGGCGCGGATGCAGCGCACGCCCGCCTACCTCGAGGCGTGGCTCGGCCACCAGCGCCGCGACGACTACTGGCGCCAGGGCTCGGTCTGCGAGGACCCGTCCGCGATCACCGCTCCCGTCTACGCCGTCGGCGGCTGGGCCGACGGCTACTCGAACGCGATCCCGCGGCTGCTCGCCACGCTGCCCGGCCCGCGCAAGGGCCTGATCGGCCCGTGGGCGCACGCCTTCCCGCAGGACGGCGAGCCCGGGCCGGCGATCGGCTTCCTGCAGGAGTGCCTGCGCTGGTGGGACCGGTGGCTCAAGGGCGTCGAGACCGGGATCATGGACGAGCCGATGCTGCGCGCTTGGATGCAGGAGAGCGTCGCGCCGGCCGGCCACCACACCCAGCGGCCGGGCCGCTGGGTGGCCGAGCGCTCGTGGCCGTCGGACACGATCGGCGAGGCGGTCTGGATGCTCGGCGCGGACGGGCTCGTGCCCGCCGGGGACACCGTCGCGGAGCGCGCGATCGAGCATCGCAGCCCGCAGACGACGGGGCTCGACGCGGGCGCGTGGTGCGCCGACGGCGGCCTCGGCGACTGGCCCGTCGACCAGCGCGCCGAGGACGGGCGCTCGCTGACCTTCACCTCCGCGCCACTGGACGCGCCGCTCGAGCTGCTCGGCTTCCCCGAGGTCGAGCTCGCGCTCCGCGCGGACCGGCCGTCCGCGCTCGTCGCCGTGCGGCTGTGCGACGTCGCGCCCGACGGGGCGTCGCTGCTCGTCACGCGCGGCACGCTGAATCTGACGCCATCGCGACGGGCACGACGCGCCGCGGGCGCTCGAGCCCGGCGCGCGAGTGAGCGCGCGCGCCCGGCTCGATGCGATCGGCCAGGCGATCCCGGCCGGGCACCGGCTGCGCGTCGCCGTCTCGAGCGCCTACTGGCCGTGGCTGTGGCCCTCGCCCGAGGACGTCACGCTCACCGTTCACGCCGGGCCGGCCAGCCGCCTGACGCTGCCCGTCCGCCCGCCGCGCGACGACGACGCCGCCCTGCCCGCCTTCGGCCCGCCGGAGTCCTCGGCGGCGCTCGAGGTCGAGACGCTGCGCACCGACCCGACGACGCGCACGATGACGCGCGACCTCGCCGGCGGCGCGCACGAGATCACCTTCGTCTGGGACGTCGGCGGCAGCCGGCGCCTCACGGAGTCGGCCACCGAGATGGACGACACGAACGTGACGACCTACCGGATCGTCGACGGCGACCCGTTGTCGGCGTCGGTGCGCTGTCGCTGCAGCACGGCCCTCGGGCGCGGCGACTGGCAGACGCGCGTGGAACCGACAGCCGCATGACGGCGACCGCGTCGGAGTTCCTCGTGACCCACACGCTCGACGCCTACGAGGGCGAGGAGCGCGTGCTCGCGCGCACGTGGACGCTGAGCTTCCCGCGCGACGGGGTCTGACCTCCGATGCCCGTGCGTCCCACCGACCTGCCCACGAGCCTCGTCGGGTCCTACGCCCAGCCCGACTGGCTCATCGACCGCGAGCGCCTGCGCGAGCGCTTCCCGCCCCGCGTCCGCGCGCGCGAGTTGTGGCGCGTGGACCCGCGCTGGCTCGAGGAGGCGCAGGACGACGCCACCGCGCTCGCCGTCCGCGACCAGGAGCGCGCCGGGCTGGACATCGTCACCGACGGCGAGATGCGCCGCGAGAGCTACTCCAACCGCTTCGCCAACGCGCTGGACGGGCTGGACCTCGACCACCCGGGCACGGTCATCAACCGCAGCGGCAAGCCGAATCCGGTGCCCCGCGTCGTCGGCCCGCTGGCGCGGCGCCGGCCCGTCGAGGTCCGCGACCTCGAGTTCCTGCGCTCGCTGACCGACCTCCCGGTGAAGGTCACGGTGCCCGGGCCGTTCACGATGTCGCGCCAGGCCCAGAACGACTTCTACGCGTCGGACACCGAGCTGGCGCTCGCCTACGCCGCGGTCGTCAACGAGGAGGTCCGCGACCTGTTCGCCGCGGGCGCGGACATCGTCCAGCTCGACGAGCCCTACCTCCAGGCGGCGCCCGACGCGGCGCGCGACTACGGGCTGCTGGCGCTCGACCGCGCGCTCGACGGCGTCGCGGGCCACACCGTCGTGCACCTGTGCTTCGGCTACGCCGCGATCGTCCACGACCGCCCGTCGGGCTACTCGTTCCTGCCCGAGCTCGAGTCGTGCACGTGCGACGCCGTCTCGATCGAGACCGCCCAGTCCGGCCTCGACCTCGCGGTCCTCGACGAGCTGCCGAGCAAGGACGTCGTGCTCGGCGTCATCGACCTCTCCGACGAGACCGTCGAGACGCCCGAGACGGTCGCCGCGCGGATCCGCCGCGCGCTGCCGCACACGCCGATGGAGCGGCTCGTCGCCGCGCCCGACTGCGGGATGAAGTACCTGCCGCGAGACGTCGCCTTCGGCAAGCTGCAGGCGCTCGCCGCGGGCGCCGCCCTCGTGCGCGACGAGCGCTCGGCCTAGGCCACGCCGACGATCATCGTCGCCACCGCCGCCGCGCCGGCCAGCGCGATCAGCAGGGTCCGCCCGATCCGAATCAATTTGTCCACTCCTCCCTGGGGTGGCGCGATTATCACCGCGCGCCGCACCGGATTGCCAGTGCCGTCGCGGCCAGCGTGGCCGGCTCGGGTCCTACATCAGGTACCAGTCCAGGAAGCGCTCGAGCCGTCGGTAGAAGTGCAGCTGCGGCGCGACCCGCAGCAGGCCGTGTCCCTCGGTGGGGTAGGTCACGTACTCGAAGGTCTTGCCGAGCCGCCGCAGGGCGGCGACGAGCTCCTCGGACTGGCGCGGGCTGACGCGCTCGTCGCGCTCGCCGTGCGCGATCAGGATCGGCGCTTGCACGTTCTCGAGCCGGTGCACCGCCGATCCGGCGACGTACGCCGCGCGCGCCGCGGCCGGCGGGCCCATCATCCGCTCGAGGTCCTGCACGCCGTAGCGGTCGCCCTGCGCCCATGAGGTGACCATGTCGCAGTCGCCGTATTTCGTGACCGCGCAGCGGAAGCGGTGTTCCGGATCGTCGGTCACGCAGAGCAGCGCCATGTAGGAGCCGTAGCTCGCGCCGAAGACGGCCAGCCGGTCGCCGTCGACCCAGTCGAGCGTGCGCAGGTGGTCGGCGGCGGCGAGGCAGTCCTTCGTGTCATCGACGCCCCAGACGCCATGGTTGCCGCGCTCGAAGTCGCGCCCGTAGCCGGTCGAGCCGCGGAAGTTGGGCGCCAGCCAGGCGTAGCCCTTGTCGATGAAGTACTGCGCGTGCCCGTCCCACGCGTCCATCGACGCGTCGGTCGGGCCGCCGTGCGGATGGACCACGGCGGGGACCGGGCGCTCTGCCGACGCGCCGCGGGGGCGGAACAGGAAGCCCGGGATCTCGAGACCGTCGAAGGAGCGGAACGTCACCTCCTCGGGGACCACGTGCGGCGCGCGGCGGACCGAGCGGGGCGCGGGCGCGTGGACGGTGCGCGCCGCCTCTCCGGGGAGCACGCGGCGGAGCTCGGGCGGGATCGCGGCGTCCTCGTAGGTGGCGAGCAGATCGCCGTCGGCGGTCCATTGCGGGGCGCCCCAGAGGCCGCCACCGGCGACGGTCTCCACGACGCCGCCGGCCGCGTCGACGAGCACGAGGTCGAAGCGGTTGCGCCGCCCGCGGACGGCCGCCAGCCGCCGTCCGTCGGGCGCCCACGCGGCCTCGTGGAAGTCGGCCTCGTCGTGCGTGAGCTGCCGCTCCCCACTGCCCTCGCGCCCGACCGCGTAGAGCTCCCACCAGCCCGAGCGTTCGGAGGCGTAGACGAGCGTGGCGCCGTCGGGCGACCACGCGGGCCCGCGATCGGCCATCCCGGGGGTGCCGCTCAGCGCGCGGACCGCGCCGGTGGCGACGTCGGCGACACGGATCTCCGTGCGCTTGAGGTCGTCGCGCTGCCAGAAGACGTACGCGACCTCGCGGCCGTCGGGCGACACGACCGCGTCGCCCTCGTCGCCCTTCTCGCCGGGCGCGGGGGCGGTCAACCGCCGGGGCCAGGGCTCGTCGAGCGCGACGACGGCGAGGCGGTCCTGGTCCTCGCGCTCGACGGTGACGACCAGCGTGCCCGTGTCCAGCCAGACCGGGCTCCCGCCCTTGACGAGGCGGCGCGGCGGCCCGCCCGCGGTTGGCACCACCCAGACGTGGCCGCGGTCGGCGTAGGCCACGTTCGCGCCGTCGGGCGACATCCGCGGCTGGTCGTCCTCCCAGTAGGGCATCGGGTCGCGGCCCGTCGTGAGGCGCTCGGGCGTGCCGAGGTCGAGGTCGATGATCCAGACGTCGGAGGTGTCGCGGTCCTGGATGAAGAGCGCGCTGCGCCGGTCCGGGCTCACCGTCAGCGATCGGGGCCGCTCGGTGGCCGCGATCGCCTCGAGGCGCCAGTGGGCGGGCGGCGGGAGGTCCTTGCGCGACGGGACGGGGATCCCCTCGTGCTCGTCGCGTCCCACCCACATCGAGTCCGGCTCAGGCATCGATCGACTCCTCCACGCCGGCCAGCACCTCTGTGACGAGCGGGCCGACGGTCGTCAGGTCGTAGCCGCCCTCCTGGACGAGGACGGTTGGAAGCTGCAGCGCGCCGATCGCGCGTCCGGCGGCGCGAAGCCCGCCCGGCGTGACCGCCAGCGGGGCCTCGGGATCGCCGGCCGCGGCGTCGACGCCGAGCGCGACGACGAGTGCCGCTGCGCCCTCGTCCCGAGCCCAGCCCGCGAGCGTCTCGACGGCGGGCAGCCATTCCTCGTCGCCGCTGCCCGGCGGCAGCGGCAGGTTGCGGTTCGCGCCGCGGCCTTCGCCCGCGCCGGTCTCTCGCGCGAAGCCGAGGAAGTGCGGGAACCACCCGGCGCCCGGGTCGACGTGCACGGACCCGGTGAGCACGTCGCCGCGTGCGTAGAAGATCGACTGCGTGCCGTTGCCGTGGTGAGCGTCGATGTCGATCACGGACACGCGCCGCCGCAGGGCGCGGGCGAGGTGCGCGGCCGCGATCGCCGCGTTGTTCAGGTAGCACGAGCCCCCGTAGGCGGCGCGCGTCACGTGGTGACCCGGCGGGCGGCAGAGCGCGTACGCGGCCGGCGCGCCTCCGAGCACGAGGTCGGCCGCGGTGAGCGCGGCGTCGGCGGCGGACCGCGCCGCCTCCCAGGTCCCGGGGCCGATCAGGGTCATCGTGTCGTAGGCGAACTGGCCGGGGCGCGCCCACGGCGCCACGGGCTCGGCGGCCTCGACGCCGGCGATCAGCCCGGCGTGGGGGAAGACGTAGGGGACGACGCGGTCCTGACCCGGATCCTCGTCCAGGCGTGCGCCGTGCCAGTCGTCCCATGCGCCCGCGAGGTAGCGCAGCAGCGCGTCGTCGTGGACCTCGCGCAGGCACGCGTCGTCATGACGCTCCACCGGGACGAAGTGGGCGCGGGCGGCCTCGAGCGCCCCGTGGATGGCGTCCGCCCGCCCGGGCACCTCGGTCCCGGGCGTGCGGATCCCGACCCACACCTCGCCGCGCGGTTCGTGCAGACGGTGCCGGTCGGTCCAGACCACGGGGATCGCCGGCGTCATCGGCGGCGAGCCTACAACCGAAGCGCTGACACGGGCATCGGCCTGTCGAGGTCGTTCGGGCAGACTCGCGGGCGTGACGCGCATCGACCGTCGCTGCTTCCTGACCGGCACCGCGGTCGTCGTGGCGGGCGCGTCCTGGTCGCGCGCGCTCCCCGCGCTCGCGGCGCACCCGTCGTTGTCGGCGCGCCGCCGGATCGCGTTCCGGGCGCTCATGCGGACGCTGCGGTCCTCGCCCGACGGACGCTTCGCGACGGTCGGCGCCGGCGCCGCCTCCCGACGGCTCGCGCGCTGGTACGGCAGGCAGGCCCCGTCGACCCGCGCCCGGGTCGACTCGGTGCTCGACGAGGTGGCGGAGGCCGGCGTGCCCGGGTACCCGCGCCTGGCGCGCGGCGCGTCGACGTGCGCGGGTGCCGTCGCGGCCCGCCGGCGAGCGGCGCTGGCGGCCGCGGTCGACCTCGCCGCGCTCGTCTGCGAGCCGGCCCCGGGCGAGGACGAACGCCCGCCGGCCCCGCCCCTGGGGCTGCCCACGTGAGCGCGACGCTGCGGCGGATCGTCGACATGGGCGCCGGCGGGACGACGCGGCCCGGCTCCCCGGGCGACCTGCGTTTCCACGACAACCGGACCTACCTCGCCGAGCTCGGCGCGTCGTGGGTCCGGCTGTGGGCCGACTGGCCGTCGCTGCAGCCCGATCCCGCGCGCCCGCCGGACGATCCCGACGGCGCCGGCGCGCCCTTCCTCGCCGCGCTCGACGACCAGATCCGCGCGGCGAACGAGGACGGGATCAAGGTCCTCCTCCAGCTCTACCGCTTCCCGCTGTGGGCCAATGGGCTCGAGGCCCTCGGGGCGGCACGCAACACCGACGCGGAGATCTCGTACCGGTTCGCCGACCGGATCGGGGCGTCGACGTGGGCGAGCTATCTCGTCGCCGGGCGCGACCCCGCCCGCGTGAACCCCAGCCGCCGCGCGCTCGAGTTCGGCCTGCCGCCCGAGGGCGTCGGGCCGGGCAGCGCGTGGGCCGCCTTCTTCACGTTCGCCTACGACCGCTGGCACCTCGGCCGCCGGGGCTCGGGGCCCTACGTGCACGGCGTCGAGCTCGTCAATGAGCCGAACTTCCAGTGGTGGCCCCAGCGGGCGCCCGCGACCGGCGACAACCCGTTCGCGCTCGGCCCGCTCACCGTCCAGGGACCCCTGGCGCAGATGATGCACACCGCCGCCGGGATCGCCGCCGCGCACGGCGGGGACACGCTGCTGCTCGCGCCCTCGTTCGCCGACAGCGAGCTCGGCGGGCGGACGGTCACGCAGTACGACGAGCTGGCGCCCGAGCTGCTGGATGCGCTGACCGCCATTGGCCATGTCGCGGGCCCGAACGAGGTCTGGGCGCACCACAACTACACGGACCTCGAGCGGCGCTCGACGGAGACGAAGCTCCAGCGCATGCGCGCGCAGCTCGCGGGCCGCTGGAGCGGACTCGCCGAGGGTGGCGGGCCCGCCGTCTGGGTCACCGAGGGTGGGGTCCGGCTCGGCCGAATGGCCTCCTACTACCCCACCGAGGACGCGCGCGCGGCCCAGGCGCTGAGCTGGCAGCTCGGCTGGGAGCGACACGTGCGCGACGACGGTGCGGGCGCCGGCGTCGGGATGCTCGCGCAGTACACGACCTACGCGGAGCCACGCTTCGACTGCGGAATGCTGGACGCCTGGCCGGCCGTCGTGCGCCGGCCCGCCTACGCCTACTGGACCACGCTGCCGCGCATCGGGTAGCCCGCCGCCCGGGGTTAGAGTCGGCCGATGCACGAGCCCACCCTCCGCCGCGCGGCGGACCTCGCGGTCGGCTACCTCGAGGGGGTTCGCGAGCGGCCGGTGCCCGAGCAGGTCTCGATCGACGAGCTGCGGTCGGCGCTGCGCGCCCCGCTCAACGACGCTCCGCTTCCCGCGCTCCAGGTCGTCGACGAGCTGGCCGCGGCGGTCGAGCCGGGGCTCATGACGAGCCAGAGCCCGCGCTACTTCGGCTTCGTCATCGGGGGCGGGCTCGACTCGGCGATCGCGGCCGACTGGCTGACCTCGACCTGGGACCAGAACAGCGGCGGCTATCCCGTCAGCCCGTCCGGATCGGTGGCCGAGGAAGTGGCCTGCGAGTGGCTGCTCGAGCTGCTCGGCCTGCCCGCGGGTGCCGGCGTCGGGCTCACCACCGGCTGCCAGATGGCGCACGTCACGGGGCTCGCCGCCGCGCGCCTGCGGGTTCTCGGCGACGCCGGCTGGGACGTCGAGCGCGACGGCCTGTTCGGAGCCCCGGCGGTCCGCGTCCTCGTCGGCGCGAGCGCCCACACGACCGTGATCGCCGCGCTGCGCATGCTCGGCTTCGGCTCCGGGCGGGCGGGCGTCGTGCCCGCCGACCGGGAGGGTCGCATGCGCGTCGACGAGCTGGAGCGGATGCTCGCGGCCGGGGAGGGACCGGCAATCGTCGTCGCGCAGGCCGGTGACGTGAACTCGGGCGCCATCGACGCGATGTCCGACGTGACCCGCCTCGCGCACGAGCACGGTGCGTGGTGCCACGTCGACGGCGCGTTCGGCCTCTGGGCCGCCGCCAGCCCGGCTCTGCGAGAGCGCGTCCGAGGCGTTGAGGACGCAGACTCCTGGGCCACGGACGCGCACAAGTGGCTGAACGTCCCGTACGACTGCGGGATCGCCGTCGTCCGCGACCCCGTCGTGCACGTCGCTGCGATGAGCTCGTTCGAGGGCGCGGTGTACATCCCGACACGCGCGCACGACGAGCGCAACCAGTCCGAGTGGGTGCCGGAGTTCTCGCGCCGCGCACGCGGCTTCGCGCTCTACGCCGCGATCCGTGAGCTGGGCCGCGAGGGCGTGGCCGATCTCGTCGAGCGATCCTGCCGCCACGCGCGCCTGATGGCGGAGCTGCTCGGCGCGCACGAGGGCGTGACCGTGCTCAACGAGGTCGTGCTGAACCAGGTGCTCGCGCGCTTCGAGCGCGGCGGACGCAACACGACCGACGAGGTGCTGCGCGCGGTACAGCGCGAGGGCACGTGCTGGATGAGCGGGACGCAATGGGATGGCGGGTCGGCGATGCGGATCTCGGTGTGCAACTGGCGGACGACGGAGGAGGACATCCGCCGGTCCGCGGCCGCCATCCTCGCGCAGGCCGGCGCCGTCGCCTGACGGCGTCACAGAGTCGGCGCACATCCTGCGCGGATTTGGAACAGGCGCGTCTCGCGTGGGGACGGGCGTGAATGGCCTGGTCGTGCGCAGTGCCTCGGGCGAATTTCAGGTGTTGGAGGACACCGTGCGCAGCCCGAGCGGCTTCGTCTCTACGCGCTCGCCATTTGTGAGGCGCTCTCGACGCGACTCCGCGAGGTCCTCGAAGAGGCGCTCGACCACTTCGACGAGCTCGTCATCAAGCCCCGACGCGGCTACGGAGGCATCGGCGTGGTGATGTGCCGCAACGCCGACCCCACGGACGTCGAGGCGGCAAGGCGAGCCGGCCGCGCCCACCCGACCGGCTACATCGCCCAATGCCTCGTGTGCCTGTCCACCCGACCCGACGGTCATCGACGGCCGTCTCGAGCGCCGCCATGTCGACCTGCGGCCCTACGTGTTTCTCGCCGCCGATGGCGTAACCCACGTCATGCCCGGCGGCGTCACGCGCGTCGCCCTGCAAGAGGGGGCGCTGATCGTCAACGCGTCACGAACGGGGGCGCCAAGGACACCTGGGCACTACGCAACCGCGACTCCTGGCATGACGAGTGTCTCCGTGCCCGGCCTCGCGCGAGGCCGCGCTTCTCCTTGAGCGGTCCACGGAGCAGGACAGGCGGCGCAACCCCTCGATCCGCCCACGCTCGAAGCACATCGATCGGGGTGCGACGCGCGCCAGAGGCCCGTGTGAGAGCGGTCAGCGCACGGTCAGCGTCCCGTGCATCCCGCCCGGGCGATGCGCGTCGACCGAACAGAAGAAGACGTACTCGCCGCGTGCCAGTTCCGCCGTGGTGGTCGTCTCCGCGCCGTCGATGACCTTCGTTGCCGCGATCTTCTGACGGCCCTTGGCCACAGTCACGTCGTGCGCCACCGGCGACCGGTTGACGAAGCGGATCGTTACCCGGCCCGCCTTGAGCTCGGCATGCTTGCGGTCATAGGCAAGCTGCCCGCTCGGGTCGGCGGACAGTTGCAGCACACTCGACGGCGTGGCAGCTCCCGGAGCCGGCGCGTGCGCGGCCCCACGCTCTTCGCGCTCCTCGCCCGAGGTGGCAACCGCCGCCGTCATGGTGGCGGCGACGAGCACGACCGTTGTCAGCATGACAAGCCGCGCACGCGCCTCCGAATCCGGGAACTCGGCATGCCTCAGGCCAATCGCGGCCAGCACGACGGCCCATGCGGCGAGCAGACCGCCGGCGACGAAGAACGGGACCTTGCTTGGGGCTGCGGCGAACACCCACGCGGCGTTCGCCACGCCAGTCGGGTGCATCAACGCGAGCGTAGCGCCGGCTCCCGCGGCCGACCAGCTCCAGTCCCACGCCGCGTCAGCCCAAACCCGACCTCCTCGGCCCCACCGGCGAGGAGCGCTCCGCGTGGCCCGCCGCCAGCCACGCGAAGCGCTCCCGAAGCGGGCGTGTCGCGCGAGCTACGCAGCGTCCCGGCGGGTCCCGGTTGCGACTCCGAATCCGAACGCACCACGACGTCGTACTCAAGGTCCTCGAGGGCCTTGCGTAATGACGCGGCGGCCGTATCACGACCCGCCCGGCCGCCGCCTTACGCGCGCGCGTCGCTCAGTCGGGGGCCAGTGCTCTCGGGCTACGAATCGCGTTGATCGAGCCATGTCCTGACGAAGCTGAGCCGTCCCCGGGGGCCTCGTCTATCCGTGATCAACGCCCGAAAAGCGTTTGACGGCGCAGTGGGGTGGGCGCTAAGGGTGTCCGGTCAGCTGGCTCACCGAGAAGGTCGCGCCCGCCGGGTCGGCGAGCACCGCTTCGCGGAACGGCCCCGCGTCCTCGGGGCCGGCGACGACCGAGCCTCCGAGCTGGGTGGCGCGCGCGGCGGCTGCGTCGGCGTCGTCGATCCAGAAGTCGGCCCTCCAGTGTGCCGCCTCGCGGTCACCGGCGCGCGCCATCACCGCCACGACCTCGCGCGACACCGGCTGCTCGGGGACCCCGCCCACGTAGCCGGGGAGGCGCCACAACAGCATCGGGCCAAACGCCTCCGTCGTCCAGCCGAACACCAGACCGTAGAACGCCTTGGCGCCCTCGGGCTCCGGCGTGCGTAGGAAACTCATCGCGTAGGCGCTCGGCTCGTTGATGCGCTGCGCGCCCCGATGGGCGCCGGGCGTCCACACGCCGAACACCGCGCCGGCGGGATCGGCGACGATCGCCGTCCGTCCGCCGTCGAGGCTGCCGAACGGCTCGGCCAGGAGGCTGCCGCCGGCCTTCACCGCGCTCGCGGCGACCGCGTCGGCGTCGTCGACGCACACGTAGGTGGTCCACGCCGGTGGCATCGAGGAGGGCGGCGGCGAGCCGATGGCGGCCACGTCGCTCCCACGCAGCCGGCACATGTAGTACCGCGTCTCGGTACCGGGCGGGATGCCCTTGTCCACGTCCCAATTGAACACGCCGGCATAGAACGTCGCCGCCGTGTCGGGGTCTTCCTGCCAGGTGTCGACCCAGCAGGGGACGCCGTGCTCGTACCCGTCGCGCTCGGTCAAGGTGGCTCCTTCGTAGTAGATGATCCACGGCCGGTGGGTCTCCGGGGGCTGGGGGCCAGGCGACCGCACCACCTATCCCCTCCTGCGAACGCTCCCGGAGCCGCGCTGGTTGCGACCGTCCTCGGCGCGATCCTCGCTCCCACAGCGCATCGAGCATCGATCGTGTCGACCCTCTCGGAGGCCGGGTGTCAGGTCAACCGCTGCTCCGGGATTGTGGTACGGCTACGCGCACCTGTGATCTGGGGGTCGCAGCATCGCGTCGGAGCGGCGGATCGCCAGAGTTGCCCTTGACCGACTCGTAGTCATCGGAAGTGACCGATGGTCCGGTGGACCGCCTTCGTCATCGCGCACCGCAAGAGGATCGTCGCGGTCTGGCTGGTCCTGTTCGTGCTCGGCGCCTGGGCCGCCGCGAACCTCGGCGACCTGCTGACCAATCGCTTCAGCGTGCCGGGTGCCGAGTCCGAGCTTGGCCTCGAGCTGCTCAAGGATCGGATGGGGGAGCGCTCGGACGGTGCGTTCACCCTCGTGGCGACCGGCGTCGACACAGCGGCCGACCGCGCGGCGTTCGCTGCCGCCGCGCGGCGCGCGGCCGGCAGCGTTCGAGGCGGCAAGGCGAAGCCGGCCCAGGTGGCCGGCTCGGGGATCGTCTACGCCCAGATCTCGACGCCGCTCGAGAACCAGGACGCCGCGAAGCTGACGCCCGAGCTGAGACGGGCGATCGGTGACGTGCCCGGCGTGCGGACCTATCTGTCCGGTTATCCGGCGATCAACCACGACACCCAGGACATCTTCAACGAGGATCTCGCGCGTGGAGAGTCGATCGCGGTTCCCGTCGCGCTGCTCGTCCTCGCGTTCATGTTCGGGACGCTCGGTGGGATCGCCGTGCCCATTGCCTTCGCGGCGGTCACGATCCCCACGACGCTCGGGCTGGTGTGGATCGCCGCGCACGTGATGGAGATGGCGATCTACGTGACGAACATCGTCGCGCTGATCGGGCTGGCGATCGCCGTCGACTACTCGATGCTCGTCGTGTTCCGGTTCCGCGAGGAGCTCGCCCGCACGCCCGACACGCACACTGCGCTCGAGAAGACGATGGCGACGGCCGGGCGAGCGACGCTGTTCTCGGGGATGGTCGTGGCGATCGGACTCGCACTGCTCGTGTTCATGCCTCTGCCGTTCATGCGCTCCATGGGCGTCGGCGGCCTGCTCGTGCCGGTCGTCTCGATCGCCGCGTCGGCGACGTTGCTCCCAGCGCTGCTCGCGATGATGGGACGTGGGGTGAACCGTTTCCGGATCATCCCGCGCCGGGTGATGGAACGGCGCGCAGCCTCCGACACGACGGGGTTCTGGCATCGCCTGGCCATGGCCATCATGCGCCGACCGGTGCTGTTCTTCACCGCTTCCGCGGCGTTGATGCTCGCGCTCGCGGCGCCGGCGCTGAGCCTCGACGTCACGGGCGGTGACAACCGCGGGGTGCCGCTGACCACCGAGTCGACCCGTGGCCTGCACGTGCTTGAGACGACGCTGGGGCCGGGCGCGCTCGCGCCGCACCAGCTCGTCGTCGACACCCACCGCCCTGGCGGCGCGTACGACCCCGCCGTGGTTGCCGCGCAGCGCCGCTACGTCGCGGAGTTGCGCGGTGACCCGGAGGTGCTGGCGGAGACGATCATCGCGCCCGCGTTCGTGAGCCGGACGCAGGCGCGGCGGGCCAACCTCGTCGATCGCGAGGGCCGCGTGCTGCAGATCCGCGCCGCGGGACGCTCGGACTCGGGCACGCAGGCCGCGATGGATCTCGTGCACCGGATCCGCGAGGGCTACGCACCCGCCGCCCACTTCGCGCCCGGGGCCGAGGTCCTGCTCAGCGGGGCGCCCGCGTTCGGCGTCGACTTCGTCGACAAGGCCTACGGGGCGTTTCCCTGGCTGGTGCTCGCCGTGCTCGTCGTCTCCTACCTGCTGCTGCTCCGCGCGTTCCGCTCCGTCGTGCTGCCGGCCAAGGCGGTGGTGATGAACCTGCTTTCGGTCGCCGCCACCTACGGCGTGCTGGTGCTCGTCTTCCAGGAGGGCTGGGGGCAGGACGTCGTCGGCCTGGAGAGCTCGCCGCAGATCGACGGGTGGATCCCGATCTTCCTGTTCGCGATCCTGTTCGGACTCTCGATGGACTACGAGGTCTTCCTCCTGTCGCGCATCCGCGAGGAGTGGGACCTCCGGCACGACAACGAGCACGCGGTCGCCTACGGCCTCGAGCACACCGGGCGGATCATCACCGCGGCGGCCATCGTCATGATCGCGGCATTCGCCGGGTTCCTGGCGGGCAGCTTTGTGAGCCTGCAGGAGTTCGGGTTGGGCCTGTCCGCGGCGATTCTGCTGGACGCGACGGTCGTCCGCATGATCCTCGTGCCGGCGACGATGAAGCTGCTGGGGCGGTGGAACTGGTACCTGCCCGAGCGCGTGCGCCGCGCCATGCGACTCGGTCGCGCGAGCGAGGGGGAGGTGGCGCCCGGCACCGTCGCGCGCTAGCGAGCGCCGGCTCGAGATCCATCCGACCCTGGCGCCGCCCTCGCGTTGTCGCGAGGAACCCATCCCACGGACCAGGAGCCACGACCACGATGACCAGGACGCTTCTCGGCGCGATCGCCGCGGCCGCGCTTCCGCAACGCCCGCGTGGGGCGCTCGCGGACGGATCGCCCGCCGACCCGGGCACGAGCACGCCGTCGACGTCCCGCGAGCGGGCCACCACCCAGGCCGAGCCGCCCGGGCCCGACGCCACACCCGCCGCCAAGGCCAGGGCATACGGTCGCTACTGCAAGGACGAGAGCAGGAAGCACATCGCCGGCCAGAAGGGCACGCCGTTCAGCCAGTGCGTCACGGCGATGGCCAGGCTGGCCAGCGGGACGACCACGAGCCCCGCCCGCGCCTGCAAGGAGTTGAGCAGAAGCGGGCCGCTCGCGAGACGAGGACGCCCTACAGCAAGTGCATCGTTGCCGCCGCGGCTGGAGCGGGACCAGTAGGGCCGAGCAGGCGGTCCGCCCGGGCGGGCCAGCGCCCCAGGGAGGGGAGAGGAGGGCAGTCCAGTGGGTCCCACCCCCCGCCTCTGGCGCCCGGGGGCCACGGATGGCCCCTCCGTGAGTCCGCCGGTTCAGGCCGATCGGTGGGGGATCTCGGCGTGCAGCCGGGTTCCACCACCCGCAGGGCTCTCGATCGTGAGCCTGCCGTCGAGCGCCTCGACGCGGTCGGCGAGACCGCGCAGCCCGGCCCCGTGCTCGTCGGCGCCGCCGACTCCGTCGTCAACTACCGCGACGGCGAGCCGGCGCTCGTCGACCGTCGCGCACACGACGACGCGGTTCGCGCGCGCGTGCTTGTGCACGTTGGCGAGTGCCTCGGCGACGACGTAGTACGCGGCCGCCTCGACCGATTCTGGTAGCCGGCGATCGGGCAGCGCTTGTAGCTCGACCGGCATCGGTGACCGCAGCACGAGCGCTTCGAGCGCCGTGACGAGGCCACGCTCGGTGAGGACCGAGGGGTGCAGGCCGGCGGCGAGCTCGCGGATCTCCTGCAGGCCCGTGGCGAGCTCGTCGATCGCGAGCTCGAGCAGCGCCGCGTGCTCCTCGGAGGACGCGCGGATCCGGCCGAGGCTGAGCAGCGCCGAGGTGAGCCGTTGCTGTGCACCATCGTGGAGGTTGCGCTGGATCCGGATTCGTTCGGCGTCGGCGATGTCGACCAGGCGCGCGCGCGAGGCGCGCAGATCCCGGATCGCTCTGGTTCGCACGGTGATGTCGCGCAGATAGCCCGTGAACCTCGGTGGCCCCGGAAGCGCGATTCGCGTGATCGTGAGTTCGACCGGGAACTCCGTGCCGTCGCGCCGCATGCCGGTGAGCTCGAGTCGACGGTCGAGCACGACTGGCTGCTCGCTGCTGAGATACCGCGCCAGCCCGCGCCTGTGGGCGTCGGCGCAGCGCGGGCGGCACGATCAGCTCCGCCATGTCGCGGCCGGTCGCCTCGCTCGCCGTGTAGCCGAAGATCGCCTCGGCCGCGTGGTTCCAGCCGATCACATGCCCGTCCGCGTCCATCGTGACGACCGCGTCCAGCGCGGCCTCGAGCATCGCTCTGAGCTGCGACTCGTTCGCTCGCACGTCCTCTTCTGCGCGCCTGCGGGCCACGAACTGGCCGACCTGGCTGCCCACCGCGCTCATCGTGGCCAGCAGCGACTCGTCCGGCGCGCACGGGTCGCGGGAGAAGAACTCCATCACGCCGACAACGCCGCGCGGGCTGCGCAGGGGGAAGCCGAAGCCCGCACGCAAGCCGTTGCGGCGGGCGACGTCGCCGCGCGGGAAGTTCGCGTCCGCGGGCGCGTCAGCAATCCAAGCGGGCTGACCGCTCGCGAGCACGCGGCCGGGCAGCCCTTCGCCCGCTGCGAGCGCGAGCGTCTCGCTGAGCGCCTCGAACTCTCCCGTCTCGTGCCCGGCGTGCCACGTTCGCACGCAGCGCAGACGCCCGTCCTGCGCGTCCGCCTCCCAGACCATCCCGAGCTCCCAGCCGAGCGCCTGCGCAATGGCGTGCAGCGTGGCCTCGTACACCTCGACAGGGCGGTCGGTTTGCGCGAGGATCCGAGCCACGGCGTGCTCGACCGCCTGGAGGTCGCGCGCGTTCTCGCTCCGCCGCCGGTTCTCCACCGACTCTGCCATGGCCTCAGGCGACGTTACACCCGCCGAGCCGAGGGCGTCAGAGCACCTTCGCGTGGTCGTGGCCGAGGACGACGCGCTCCTGCGCGAAGGCATCGCTTCGCTGCTCCGGGATGCGGGCCACGAGGTCGTCGGGCGGGCAGCGGACGCCGAGACGCTGCTGCTCAAGGTCCGCTCGTACAGCCCGGACGTCGCCATCGTCGATGTGCGGATGCCACCCGGCAAGGGAGACGACGGGCTCCTCGCGGCCGCGGAGATCCGCCGCTCCCACCCCACGGTGTCGGTGCTCGTCCTCTCCCAGCACCTCGAGCCGGCATACATGCTCGAGCTCGTCGGGGACGACGCGGCTGGCGTGGGCTATCTCCTCAAGGATCGCGTGCGCGACGTCGCCGAGTTCGTCGACGCCGTCGAGCGCGTTGCGGCAGGAGGCACGGCCTTCGACCCCGGAGTCGTCAGCAGCCTCGTCGCGGGACGCCGGCGCTCGGTGCTCGACGAGCTCAACGACCGCGAGCGCACGGTGCTCTCGCTGATCGCGGAAGGGCGCTCCAATCGCGCGATCGCGAAGCAACTCTTCCTCAGTGCGCGGGCGATCGAACGGGACGTCCAGGCGATCTTCCACAAGCTCGGACTCGTCGAGACGGAGGACGACAATCGCCGCGTCCTCGCCGTGCTCGCACTGCTGGGACGCTGAGCCCCTGGCGGATTCCCGCCACGCAACCGTCGGCCGCCCGACTCGGAATCGGCGGCGGCTCCCCTCCCGTGTCGTGGCCCGGGCGGCGAAGCTTCTCGTATGCCCGACAGCAAGAGATCCGCATGTACCCGTCCGTAAGGCAGCTCACGACGTGGCGGCCCGAACAGACGCCTGACTCACACACCGATATCCGGACGCAGTCGGCGGCATCGCCGTCGCCCGAGCGACCTACGCGTTCCGCCGGGCCTCCCCGCCACAAGCTCGCGCTGCTGACGTGGGCGAGCGCCTATGCCCTTATCACAGCGATCCTGGCAGCGCTCGGGCCGACGCTTGCCTCATGGCCGCTCCCGCTTCGAACCCTCGTGTTCAGCGTGCTGATGGTCGTGGCGCTGACCTGGCTGATCATGCCGGCGATGACGCGGCTGTTTCGGCCCTGGCTTGCGCCGAGCGCCTGACGCGCCTCCGTAGTCAACGTCGCCTCTGTCGGCGCGACCGCCGCCGGGCTCGCTGCCGCGCGGGTGCGGCGGCGGCCGCACCGACACAGCACGCGGCCGAAGCCCGGACATGAGCTCACGCGTGATGAATCACCGCACCCTTGTGCGCCCACGGCGCGCACCCGTAATCGAGAGGATCGAGATTGATCTGGGATTTCTCCCAACCGTTTCCGCCCGACCCCAACGCTCCGCCGTGCAGGTCGGATCGCGGGAACCGACCCATAGGTCCTGCCGACGGTGCCGAGTTGCACCGGATGGTCTACGGAGCGGCGAACGAGCCGCACCCGACGCACATGTCGCCGGGAAGAACGCCGCCGGGCGGACGCCGACGGTGAGTGGGCAGGCGCCGACCCTCGTGCGCGGGACGGTCGCTCTTCTCCGTCAAGCGGCCGGTTATGGCCGCCGATCGGCGGGAACCCCTCAACTATCGATCCGGATGCCAATGGCCGGACCGAGGCAGTTTGATCCCGCGTCCCGGAGCTGTGCGTCCCGCACACCCAGGCGCCCCAGTTTCACAAGCCCGAGGGGGGCTCCATGAAGATCGTCAAGGCAGGAGCGCTGGCGCTGCTAGTGCTGGCGTTTCCCGCGACCGCGCAGGCGCATCACGCGACGGCCACCGTCTCGTGCACGGAAGCGGTCATCTCGTACGCCGCGTTCCCGCACGGCGCCAACACCGTCCACTATGTCGTCGCGGTCGACGGCACGGCCGCGGCCGAGGGCGACTACACGTTCAGCGGAAGCACGGGCACCAAGCACGTCCCGCTGACGATCCACGGCGACCACACGGTGGCCGTGAGCACCTCGTGGAACACGAACGGCGTGGCCGGGGACGACACGCGCAGAAGGACGTCAGTTGCGGCGAGGCGCCGCCGCCGCCGGTTGCGCCGTCGCCGTCGGGTTCGGCGCCCGCGGCAGCTCCGGCCCCCGCTCCGGCTGGTGCGGCTCCGGTGCCCGCCAGTGGCGTCCAGGGCGAGCAGGTCAGCTCGCCCGCCGTCGCGCCGGCGCGCGCCGTGCTGGGAACGCGCTCGTCCTGCGTCTCGCGGACCGTGCGCGCCACGGTGAACGGCCGCGGCATGCGGCGGGTGACCTTCTCGATCAACGGCCGCGTCGTCCGCACGGTGACGGTGCGCGGGCGCCACACGGTCCGCGCGACGCTGCCCCGCAGGGGCACCGGTCCCCAGGCGCTGACCGTGCGCGTCCGGTACACCAACCGCACGGAGGTCCTGACCACGCGGGTCAATCGCTGCGCCCAGGCGCAGGTCCAGCCTCAGTTCACCGGCTAGAACAGGCAACCCTCGTTGGGGAGGCCGCCGCGCAGAGGGAAGCGGCGGCCGCCTCCAACGTCAAGTCGCGAACGGAGCCCGTTCAACACGTTCGGAGGTCGGCGGGCAGACGGCACCCCCGACGTCTTGGCCGCTCCGTGCCAGGCTTCGCGTTGTCAGCACCGGAAGGAGATGGCATGACCTTCCACGTGGGTGCCCGGGTCAAGGCGGAGTCCGAGTCGACCGAGCGTCCCGCGCGGCACGGACCCGTGCGAGAGGCTCTCCGGAGGATCCTGGCGCGCCGTCGGCGTCGCTCGCCGTTCGGTTCGCGCGGGCGGCGGAGCTATCGCACGCCGATGATGATCGCCGCTGCCGCGCAGACAGCGGCGAAGCCCGTCCACTGTTGGGCGCGAGCGATTCTCTCAAGCACTGGTAGAACGACGGCCCTCCGAACGGACGGATCACTCTCTGCCTTACCCGCGGTGGGGCGGAGGCGACCGTCCTGCGTCAGGCGTCTCTGACTCGACGAGGCAGGGCGGACAGCGGCATGCCCTCGGACTTGGAGCACGTCCTGCGCAGAGTTGGAGCAGACGCGTCTCGCGCTGTGACTCGAGGCCGGGGAGCCTGGACGCATGCCCCCGACGGCCCGCCTCGGCGCCCGCGACGAGCACGGCGCCGCGCTCCTGCTCATGCTCGGCGCGCTCATCGCCGTGCTGCTCGGGGCGCTGGTGCTGGGTGGCGTCGCGCGCGGTCTGGGCGTTGTCGGCGAGCGCCAGCGCGCCGCCGACCTCGCAGCCCTGGCCGGCGCGCGCGCGCTGCGCGATGTCTACCCGCGCGTCTTCGCGCCGCCGTTCATCGACGGGCGCGGTCAACCCCGCTCATCTCGAGCGCGCGGAGTACCTGGCCGTCGGCCGCCGCGTGGCGCTCGAGACGGCGAGGCGCAACGGCGCGCCCGCCGCCGAGGTCGCGTTCCCGGGCGACGGGTTCGCGCCGGTCCGCGTCCGCGTCGCCGTCGGCGAGACGGGTGAGCCGTCGCGCGACCGCGCGCGCCTCGACGTGGAGGCCGTCGCCGAGGCCGAGCTCGCGCCCCCGGGCGGGACCGGCGGACCGGACACACGTGGCGCCGGCGAGTACACGGGTCCGCTGGCGATCAGGCAGGGAAAGCCGATGCGCCCCGACGTGGCCGCCGCGTTCGATCGCATGGAGGCCGCCGCGCGGAGAGACGGCGTGACCCTCGTCATCAACAGCGGGTTTCGCTCCAACGCCGAGCAGGCCGTGCTGTTCGCACGCCACCCGGACCCGAAGTGGGTCGCGCCGCCCGGCAGGTCGCTGCATCGCCTGGGCACGGAGCTCGATCTCGGTCCGCCCGCGGCCTATGGCTGGCTGGCGGCCAACGGCGAGAGCTTCCACTTCACCCAGCGCTACTCCTGGGAGCCCTGGCACTACGGCTTCACCCTCAACGCGGGCACCGCGTCCGTCGGCTTCGGCGGCGCCCGCGACGACGGCGCTGCCGCGCGCACGCTGCAGTCCTTCGTGCCCGAGCGCTTCGCGCCGGCGATCTCCCGTGCGGCGCAGCGCTGGAGCGTCGCGGGCACGCTGCTCGCCGCGCAGATCTACAAGGAGTCCAACTTCAACCCGTTCGCGCGCTCGCCGGCGGGCGCCCAGGGCATCGCGCAGTTCATGCCCGGCACGGCGCGCGCGTACGGGCTCGGCAATCCGTTCGACGCCGAGCAGGCGATCGACGCGCAGGCGCACATGATGCGCGACCTGCTGCGCCAGTTCGGCTCGGTGCCGCTCGCCCTCGCCGCCTACAACGCCGGGCCCGGGCGGGTGCAGGCGTGCGGGTGCGTCCCGGCGATCCCGGAGACGCAGGCCTACGTCGCCGACATCCTCGGGCTGCTCGACGGCGCCGGCGACGCGCTCGGCGCGGGCGCGGGCGGCCTCATCGTGAGGCTCGTGCGATGAGGGCGGCGTGGCGTGCAAGCATCGACCAGGCAACCGTGACGACGTATATTCCCAGGCACGTATATACTTGCGCAGCGATTCTGGACAACCGCTCGAACGAGGAGATGCGATGACCCCGGAACGCTCCACGACGGACCGACTCGACGAGGTCGAGCGCCACGAGGACGGCGGGCGCTGGACGCTCGTCTTCGTCCGTACCCTGCGCCATCCACCCGAGCGCGTGTGGGCGGCGCTCACCGAGCCCGCGCAGCTGCGCGAGTGGGCGCCGTACGACGCCGACCGGGACCTCGGAGGCGCGGGCGACGTGACGCTGACGATGATCGACCGCGACAGCCGTCATCCGATGGCGGCCACCGTGACCCACGCCGACGCGCCGGCGCTGCTCGAGTACTCCCTCGGCACCGATCTCCTGCGCTGGGAGCTCGCGCGCGTCGAGGCCGGGACGCGTCTGACCCTGCGCCACACCGTCGAGAGCGAGGACTGGCTGCCGAAGGTCGCCGCCGGCTGGCACCTCTGCCTGGACGTCGCCGAGCACCTGCTCGACGGGACGCCGGTGCCGCCGATCCGCGGCGAGGAGGCCCGCGATCACGGCTGGGACGAGCTCCACGACGCCTACGCCGAGCGGCTGGGAGTCGCCGGCGGCGGCTGGCCCGAAGCGCCTGCCGGGTGATGCGGGCGGTCGTCGCCGAGCGCTTCGGACCGCCGAGCGTCCTCGTCGCCACCGACGTGGCGGCGGACGTCGGCCGCGCGGCCTTCGAGCTCGTGCGGGAGGGCGGGCGCTTCGTGCCCTTCGGGCTGGCGGGCGGCTCGTTCACCCGGATCGAACCCGGCGAGGCCGAGGGCCGTCGGATCACGGTCGTGCGCGGCGCGCGCCCGACGCCGCAGGAATCGCGCGAGCTCACGGAACACGCCCTCGCCGAGGCGGCCGCCGGGCGCCTGCGGCCCGTGGTGGGCCAGACCTTCCCGCTCGACCGCGCCGCCGACGCCCACGCGGCGATCGAGGCGCGGGCGACGGTGGGCAAGACGCTGCTCCGCGTCGCCGGCGCGTGAGCACCCTGCTCCGTCGGTGAGGCACCATCGCCTACGCGTGCGTCGTCTCGGCTGCCAGACGGAAATCTGCGCCCGGCGACTTGCCGCCCGCCCGCGCATCTCAATAGAACTCCAAGGACGAGATGCCAGACGCACGTCTCGCAACTCAGACCCCATCCGGCGCCGTGTCCTCCAGCAACGTCAAGTCCGCAGAGCGGTTGATGGACGTCCTCAGCCTCCTCGCGCGCCATGCGCGGCCGGTGCCGACGATGACCATCGCGCGCGAGTGCGCCATCCCGAAGAGCAGCGCCCACCACCTGCTCAACGTCATGCGTGACCGCAACTTCGTCGCCTACTACGAGCGCGAGCGGGCATGGGGTCTCGGCGTCGCGGTGTTCGAGACGGGCTCCGCCTACCTGAGATCGGCGCCGCTGCAGCGTATGGGCCGGCACCTCCTCGCCGACCTCACGCAGCGCACCGGCGACACCTCGCACCTGGCCATCCTTCACGGCACGGAGGCCCTCTACCTCGACAAGGAGCAGGCGGACGGACCGGGCCCGCGGCTCGTCACCGAGGTCGGGGTCCGGCTCCCGGCGCACCTCACGGCGGTCGGGCTGGCGATCCTCGCCGAGCTGCCCGAGGCGCAGCTCCGCGCGCTGTACGCCAACCACGCGACGTTCGTGACGCGCACCGGCCGCGGGCCGAGCGACGTCGACGCACTGCTCGAGGAGCTGAGCCAGGTCCGCGGCCGCGGCTACGCCTTCGACGACGAGATGGTCACTCCCGGCATCTCCTGCGTCGCCGGCCCGGTCTTCTCGCACGACGGCACGCCCGTCGCCGCGATCGGCGTCACCTATGTCACCGCCCAGCGCTCGCACAGCCAGCGCCGCCGCGCCGCCGCCCTCGTGCAGGAGGCGTGCGAGAGGCTGTCGACGAGCATGGGCCACGCCTCCGGCCATCCGGTCCTGCGCGAGGCAGCGAGCTGATCGTGGAGGTGCCGGCCTTCATGATCGACGCGGAGCTGCGGATGAGCGTCGGCCGGCGCGAGCTTCCCGAGCCCGGACCGGGGGAGGCGCTCGTGCGGGTCGAGTGGGCCGGGCTGTGCGGCTCGGACCTGCACGTCATACGCAGCGGCGAGTGGGTGACGGAGTGGCCGGCCACCCTCGGCCACGAGATCTTCGGGCGGCTCGAGGGCGACGGGCGAGCCGTGGTCGTCGACTCGCGCCTGCCGTGCGGACGCTGCGGCGCCTGCGCGACCGATCCCGATCGCTGCCCGCACCTGCAGTTCGTCGGCGAGGCGTGTCCGGGCGGCTTCGCCTCACACTGCGTCGTCCCCACGCGGCTCCTGCACGACGTCCCGGACGGCCTCGAGGGCTCGACCGCCGTGCTCGCCGAGCCGCTCGCCGTCGCGCTGCACGCGCTCTCCCACCTCCGGGACGCGCCCGCGCGGGCCGCCGTCCTCGGGCATGGCCCGATCGGAGCGCTCGTCCACGCCGAGCTGAGACGCCGCCATCCGGACGCCGAGATCGACGTCGCCGAGCCGGCGGCGCTGAGGCGCTCGCTCGCCCGTGCCTTCGGCGCCCACACCGCCGCGGCGGCCGGCGAGCTGCCGCACGGCGCGTACGACCTCGTCGTCGACGCCGCCGGCTACGCGACGTCGCTGTCCGACGCCATCCGCGCCGCCGCCCCGGGCGGCCAGGTGCTGCTGCTCGCGCTGAGCGAGGCGGCGGTGTCCGTTCGCCCGATGGAGCTCGTCGAGCGCCGGGTGGCCGTCACCGGCTCGAACGCGTTCGTGGACGAGCTGCCGCAGGCCATCGAGCTGCTCGCCGCCGAGGGCTGGCGCTACGACCCCGTCGTGACCGACGCCGTCGCGCTCGACGAGCTGCCCGCGGTCGTCGCCGCCCAGATCGAGCGCCCGGACGCCGTGAAGGTCCTCGTACGGCCGATGGCGCACGGGAGCACGACGTGAGCGCGCTGCTGGGCACCGCCGAGCGCCGTCTCGCGGCCATCGAGCGTTACCGGGCCGGCCGGCCGGCGGGCCGGGTCGCCGGCAAGCTGTCGGCCAACGAGTCGCCGCTCGGCCCGTCGCCGCGCGTCCGAGCCGCGATCGCGCAGGCCGCCCACGCCGCCAACCGCTACGAGACGAGCGACGAGCTGCGCGCGGTGCTCGCCGTCGAGGTCGGCGTCGAGCCCGACCGGCTCGTGCTCGCCGCCGGCAGCGACGAGCTCTGCTACCTGCTCGCCACGCTGTTCATCGCGCCCGGCTCGCGCGTCGTGCTCTCCGACCCCTGCTACCGCATCGACGAGATCGTCACCCGGGTGCACGAGGGCGAGGCGGTCCCGGTCCCGTTGCGCCGCGACGGTGCGCACGATCTGCCGGCGATGGCCGCCGCCGCGGCCGGCGCCGCCGTCGTCTGGCTCCCGACGCCGCACAACCCGACCGGCGCGAGCGTCGACCCCGCGGAGCTCGACCACTTCGTGGCCGCCGTCCCCGGCGACTGCCTCGTCGTCCTCGACGAGGCCTACCGGCCCTACGCCGACGCCGACCGCCGGCCCGACACGGACCGCCTCCTCGCCGAGCACCCGAACCTGTTCGTGCAGCGCACGTTCTCCAAGGCGGATGGCCTCGCGGGCCTTCGCATCGGCTACGGGCTCGCCCACCCGGACGTGATCGCCGCCATCGACGCCGTCCGGCCGCCGTTCAACGTCAACGTCGCGGCGCTCGCCGCCGCACGCGCCGCGCTCGGCGACACCGCCTGGCGCGACTACGGCGTCGAGCTCGTGCGCCGCGAGCGCGCCCGCCTCGTCCGCGCGCTCGAGGAGCTGGAGGTCGAGCACTACGACAGCCAGGCGAACTTCGTCACGCTTCGGCCGTCCCGGCCCGAGGAACTGCACCGCGAGCTGGCCGAGCACGGCGTGACCGTGCGCGACGGCGCCGACCTCGGGCTCGAGGGCTGGGTCCGGATCTCGATCGGCGGCCCGCCGCAGATGGCGATCGTCCGCGCGGTGCTGGCCGACCACGAACGGAGGTTCCGCGCATGAGCGCGCTGCAGGGGATGCAGGTCGACCGCGACGGCGACCGCTACCACGTCCACCGCGAGACGCGCGAGGCCGTCGTGCAGGCCGCGCTCGACGTCGGCCCGCGGCGCGACCCGCGCCTGGCCACGTCGATCGCCTTCTTCGACCACATGCTCGAGATGCTCGGCTGGTACGCCGACGTCGTCGTCGACGCCTCCTACGAGGTCAAGACCTTCCGCCTCGCCCACGTCGTCCTGGAGGACATCGGCCTCGCCCTCGGGGCCGCCGCGGCGCAGGTCGTCCGCGACCGGATCGCCGGCGGCGTCGAGTCGTCGGGCTTCGCGCACGGCGTCATGGACGAGGCGAGCGCCTTCTCGCAGGTCTCCTTCGAGGGGCGCGCCAACACCGTCGTGACGCGCGGCGGCGCCGCCGCCCTCGAGCGGGTCGAGGACATGCTGACCGTCGACCTCGTCGCCTTCTTCGAGGGCTTCAGCCAGGGCGGTCGCTGCACCGTCCACCTGCGCCTCGACGACACGAGCCGCGATCCGCACCACGCCTGGGAGGCCGGGTTCCGCGCCTTCGCGAGGGCGCTGCGCGCGGCGCTGACCGTCAACCCGCGGCGCGCCGGCATGACCGCCGGCGTCAAGGGGACGCTCGATTGACCGGCCGGCGGGTGATCATCTCGGGCGCCACGAGCGGGATCGGCCTCGCGACGGCGCAGCGGCTCGCCGCCGACGGCGCACGCGTGTGGCTCATGGGCAGCTCGGAGGCGTCGGTGGCCCGCGCGCGCGAGCAGGTCGACGCCGCGGGCTGGTCGGCGTGCGACGTGGCCGACGAGCGGGCGGTCGAGCAGGCCGTCGGCGACGCCGTCGCCGAGCTGGGCGGGCTCGACGGGGCGTTCGTCAACGCGGGGATCGACGGCGAGGGCCGCAACGTCCTCGACCTCGACGCCACGCACTTCCGGCGCGTCCTCGACGTCAACGTGGGCGGGACGTTCCTGGTCGCCCGCGCCGCCGCGCGAGCCATGCAGCCCGGGTCGTCGATCGTCATCAACGCGTCCGTGAACGCCCTGCGGCCCGAGCCCGAGTTCGCCGACTACAACGCCTCCAAGGCGGGCACCGTCGGCCTCGCGCGGACGATGGCGCTCGACCTCGCCGAGCGCGGGATCGCGGTCAGCGCCGTGTGTCCCGGCTACGTTCCCACCCCGATGACGAAGGTCTACCTCGAAGATCCCGAGCTCGCGCCGCAGCTGCGCGGCCTGATCCCGGCGGGACGCTTCGGCGCGCCCGAGGAGGTCGCCGGCCTCGTCGCCTTCCTGCTGTCCCCGGCCGCGTCCTACATGACCGGCTCGGTCGTCACGATCGACGGCGGGCGCAATGTCTGACCGCGCGGACGCGCCGCTCGCCGTCCACCGCTGGCGCGACCTCGACGACGAGGCCCGCGAGCGCCTCCTGCGCCGCGGGACCGACGCGATCTTCGATCCCGGCCTGCGCGAGTCGATCGCGGCGATCGTCGACGACGTCCGCGCCCACGGCGACGCGGCCGTCGTGCGCGCCCTGCGGGCCCACGACGGCGTCGACGTGGCGCCCGACCGGCTGCGCGTGACCGAGGCCGAGATCGACGCCGCCGTCGCGGAGACGTCGCAGCCCGTCCGCGCGGCGATCCGGGCGGCGATCGCCAACGTCCGCGCGTTCAACGAGCACCTGACCGCCGAGCGCGCGTGGCGCGCCGAGATCGCGCCGGGGATCACCGTCGGCGAGAAGGCCACGCCGGTGGCGAGCGCGGGTCTGTTCGTCCCGAGCGGCAAGGGCTCCTTCCCCAGCGTGCTCGTCCAGATCGGCACCCCGGCGATCGTCGCGGGCGTGCGCGAGCTGGCGGTCGTCGTGCCGCCGGTGCCCGGCGACGAGGCCGGCCGCGTCGACCCGGCCGTGCTGTGCGTCGCGCGCGAGCTCGGCATCGAGCGCGTGTTCCGCGCCAACGGGCCCGCCGGCGTCGCCGCGCTCGCGTTCGGGACGGAGTCGATCCCGCGCGTGCGCAAGGTCCTCGGCCCCGGCAGCCCGCCCGTCCAGGCCGCACAGATCGAGTGCCAGCGCCACGGCTGTCACACCCAGATGCTGCTCGGCCCGTCCGAGTCGCTGATCATCGCCGACGACAGCGCCGACCCGTGGCTGCTGGCCGCCGACGTCCTCAACGAGGCCGAGCACGGGCCCGACTCGTCGTCGGTGCTCGTCACCGACTCCGAGGAGCTGCTCGCCGCGGTGCAGCACGACGTCGCGCGTCAGCTCGCACGGCTGCCCGAGCCGCGGCGCTCGTACGCCGTCGCGGCGATGGGCGACAACGGCGGCGCGGTGCTCGTCGGCGACCTCGACGAGGCGGTCGCGGTGGCCAACGCCTACGCGCCCGAGCACATGCAGATCGTGGCCCGCGACGACGAGCGCGTGCTGGACGGCATCGAGCACGCGGGCGAGATCCTGCTCGGCCAGTCCACGCCGGTCTCGGCCGCCAACTACGTGATCGGCATCCCCGCCGCCCTGCCCACCGGCGGCTTCGCGCGGGTCACCGGCGGCGTGACCGCCGAGACCTTCCTGAAGAAGGCGTCGATCGCCAGGACGACCCCGGAGGCGCTTCGGAGGATGAGCGCCGCCATCCTGGCGCTGGCCGACCACGAGGGCTTCCCGGCGCACGCGGCGGCGGTCCGCGCGCGGACGGACGGGACCACCACCGCCGACAACGAGGAGGACATCACCCATGCCTGAGCGACTGCGACGCCTGCTCGGCGCCGTGCTGCTCGTGGGCGCCATCGCGATGCTCGTCGCCGGCTGTGGCAGCGACGACGACTCGGGCGGCTCGAGCACCCAGGCCGAGCAGACGAGCGACATCCCGGCCAAGCCGGAGTCCGGGACCTTCCGGATGGGCATCGAGCCGTGGCTCGGCTACGGCCCGTGGCGGGTCGCCGAGAAGCAGGGCCTGTTCGAGAAGAACGGCCTCGACGTGAAGATCACGAACTTCACGACCGACGACCAGATCAACGCCGCGTTCGCCAGCCGCAAGCTCGACGGCACGAACATCGCGACGCACACGGCGCTGCGCTTCGCCGCCTCCGGGCTGCCGGTCAAGATCGTCCTGCTCGAGGACCTGAGCACGACGGCCGACGCCATCATCGCCCCCAAGGACGTCGCCTCGGTCGCCGATCTGCGCGGCAAGCGGGTCGCCTTCGAGGAGGGCACGACGTCGGACATCCTGCTGTCCTACGCCCTCGCCCAGGAGGGGATGACCAAGGACGACATCAAGCCCGTGCCGATCCCCGCCGCCGACGCCGGATCGGCGTTCATCGCCGGGCGCGTCGACGCCGCCGTGACCTACGAGCCCTACCTGACCACCGCGCTTGAGCAGGACAAGGACGCCAAGCTGCTCTACACCGCCGGCGAGAACCCCGGCCTGGTCGGCGACGTGTTCGTGGTCTCGGAGGAGACGATGAACGAGAAGCCCGGGCAGATCGCGGCGCTCGTCAAGACGTGGGACCAGGCGCTCACGGCCTACGAGGCCGACACGACGGGCAGCCAGCGGATCATCGAGGAGTCGGTCGGCGCCGAGCCGGGCGACCTGAAGACCGCGTTCGACGGCGTGAAGTTCTACAACGTCGCCCAGAACCGCTCGCAGCTCGGCGGCGAGTACGCCGACAAGACGATCCAGGACGTCAAGAAGGCGGCCACGGACGCCGGGCTGATCGAGGGCGACGTCGAGCCGAAGGACATCATCGTGGCCAAGTTCGTGGAGGCGTCGCAGTAGTGCTCAAGGGCACGGAGGACGTCGGGTCCCCCGCGCCGCCGGGCAGTTCCGCGGGGGCGACGGAGCGCTCCCGCGGTCCCGCGTTGGGCCGCCGGCGCGGACGCGGGCGGCCGGCCATGCTGCGCATCGGCGGCGGCATCCGGGTGCTGCCGTTCGTTGCGATCGCCGCCGGCGTGTTCCTCGCCCTGCTCCTCCTGTGGGTGGTCGCGACCGAGTACGAATGGGTCGAGCCGATCTTCCTGCCCGGCCCGGCCGAGGTGTGGGATCGGATGGTGCAGCTCGCCGAGCGCGGCCAGCTCTGGGAGGACATCCGCATCTCGATCTTCCGGATCCTCGTCGGCTTCGCGATCGCGACGGCGATGGCGATCCCGATCGGCGTGCTGATCGGGGCCTACCGCTTCTGGGAGGCGGCGATCGAGCCGCTCGTCGACTTCGTCCGCTACATGCCGGTCGTCGCCTTCGTCCCGCTGACCATCCTGTGGGCCGGGACGGGCGACGTGCAGAAGTTCCTGATCATCTGGATCGGCACGTTCTTCCAGCAGGTCCTGCTGATCATGGACAACACGAAGCGCGTGCCGCTCGACCTCGTCGACATCGGCCGCACGCTCGGCATGCGCGACCGCTCGATCCTCGCCCGGATCATCTTCCCGGCCGCCTCGCCGGGCATCTGGGACTCGATGCGGATCAGCCTCGGGTGGGCGTGGACGTGGCTCGTGCTCGCCGAGCTGGTGGCCGCGACGTCCGGCCTGGGCTACCGGATCACCACCGCCCAGCGCTTCTTCCAGACCGACACGATCATCGGCTACATCCTGCTGCTCGGCCTGCTCGGGCTGATCACCGACCAGGCGATGAAGGCCTCCGGGCGGCGGCTCTTCGGCTGGGCGGAGGCGCGCCGATGAGCGCCGGGCCGAAGCTCACGGTGCGCGGGCTGCACCAAGGCGTTCCCGGCGCGGCGCGGCGAGGTGCAGGCGCTCGACGGCGTCGACCTCGAGCTCGCCGAGAACGAGTTCGTCTCGCTCGTCGGCACGTCGGGCTGCGGCAAGAGCACGCTGCTGTCGATCGTCGCCGGCCTGCAGGAGCCGAGCGCCGGCGAGGTGCTCGTCGACGGCGGGCCGATCGACGGCCCGGGCCGCGACCGCGGCGTCGTCTTCCAGACCTACACGCTGTTCCCGTGGCTGACCGCGCGCGAGAACATCGAGTTCGCGCTGCGCGGCCGGTCCATCGGCGCGGCCCGCCGCCGCGAGATCGCCCAGGAGCACCTCGAGCTCGTCGGCCTCGAGGCGTTCGCCGACGCGCGTCCGAACGCCCTGTCGGGCGGCATGAAGCAGCGCGTGGCGATCGCCCGGGCGCTGTCCTACCGCCCGCAGATCCTGCTCATGGACGAGCCCTTCGGCGCGCTCGACGCGCTGACCCGCCAGCTCATGCAGGAGCTGCTGACGCGCGTCTGGGAGCAGCACCGCCTCACCGTCCTGTTCATCACGCACGACGTGGAGGAGGCGGTGTTCATCTCCGACCGCGTCCTCGTGATGACCAACCGGCCGGGGACGATCAAGACCGAGGTGGCCGTCGACCTGCCGCGGCCGCGCACGCACGAGATGCTCGCCTCGACGCGCTTCACCGAGCTCTACGGCCGGGTGCTCGAGTCGATCCGCGAGGAGTCGCTGCGCACCGCGCAGGTGGGGAGCGCGGCGTGACGAGCGCGGCATGACCGCCACCACGCTCGGCATCGTCAACCTGTCCGAGCTCGAGGCGCTCGCGCGCGAGCGCCTCGACGACGCGACCTACCACTACTTCGCCGGCGGGGCGGCCGACGAGCTGACGCTGCGCGACAACCGCGCGGCGTTCGACCGGCTGGCGATCGTGCCCCGCGTCCTGCGCGCGCCGGGCGACCGCACCACGGCCACCACCGTCCTCGGCGTCGACGTCGCGCAGCCCGCTCTCGTGGCGCCGGTCGCCTACCAGCGCGCCGCCCACGCCGACGGCGAGCTGGCCATCGCGCGGGGCGCAGCCGCCACGGGCAGCGGGATGTGCCTGTCGTCGCTGGCCACCGTCGCGCTCGAGGACGTGGCCGCCGCGGCCGGGCCCGGCGCCCCGCTGTTCTTCCAGCTCTATCCCTACCGCGATCGCGCGATGACCGAGGAGGTGGTCCAGCGGGCCGCGGACGCCGGCTTCCGCGCCCTGGTCGTCACCGTCGACGTGCCCGTGCACGGCCGGCGCGAGCGCGAGCTGCGCCACGCCTTCGCGCTGCCCGCCGACAGCACCCTGCCGTGCGTCCCCGTCCCGGCCGGGCACCGCGGCCCGATCACGCCCGCGGACGTCACGGCGCTGATGCAGCCCGACCTCGACTGGGGCGACATCGAGCGCTTCATCGCGATGACCGGCATGCCCGTCGTGGTCAAGGGCGTGCTCGCCGCCGACGACGCGCGCATCGCGGCCGACGTCGGCGCCGCGGGCGTCGTCGTGTCCAACCACGGCGGCCGCCAGCTCGACACCGCGCCGGCGACCATCGACGTCCTCGCCGACGTCGTCGACGCGGTCGACGGCCGCGTCGAGGTGCTGCTCGACGGCGGCGTGCGACGCGGGACCGACGTCGTCAAGGCGCTGGCGCTCGGCGCCCGCGCCGTCCTCGTCGGGCGTCCCGTCGTCTGGGCGCTGGCCGCAGCCGGCGAGGCGGGGGTGCGCGAGGCGCTCGCGCTGCTCGCCGAGGAGACCGCCGTGGCGCTCGCGCTGAGCGGGTGCGGCGCGCCGCGCGACGCGAGCCCCGGGCTCGTCCGGCGCATGCGATGATCGCGCCGGTGACGGTGACCGGCCGGCCGCTGGCGGCGTCGTACGACGTCGCGCTCGCGCACGAGCACCTCCTGATCGACATCCGCTGCTGGCTGGACGAGAGCCACGAGCCCAGCCGCGCCCTGCGCGACGTCCGGGTCCGGGCGGCCACCGTGGCCGCGGTGCGGTCCAACCCGTTCTCGTGCCTGGACAACCTCGTGCTCGACGACGAGGACCTCGCCGCCGCCGAGCTCGCCCTCCTGCGCGAGGCCGGCGACGCGCTCGTGGTCGACGTGACCCCCTCCAACGTCGGGCGGGACCTCGCCGCGCTGGCCCGCATCGCCGTGGCCGCGGACGTCGACGTGGTCTGCGGCTGCGGCCCGTACATCGCCGAGTCGCGGCCCGGCGACGACCCGGCGCGGCCGGCCGAGGCGTATCGCGACGAGCTGCTGGCCGAGTTCGACCGCCCCGGGCCGCGTCCCGCGGTGCTGGGCGAGATCGGCACCGGCGACCCGATCGCGCCGGTCGAGCGCGCGGCGCTCGCCGGCGCGGCGATGGCGCAGGCGCAGCTCGGCGTCCCGCTCTACGTGCACCTGCACCCGTGGGCCCGGCGGGGCCACGAGGCGCTCGACATCGTCGAGGCGGCCGGCGGGGATCTCGGGCGCGTCGTGCTCTGCCACCTGGACCCCCAGATCCCGGGCGGGCTGGACTACCACCGCGAGCTCGCCGGCCGTGGGGCGACGATCGCCTTCGACATCTGGGGCGACGAGGACGCCTACGGTCATGTCTCGATGCCGACCGACGACGAGCGCCTGGCCGCCACCCTCGAGCTGATCTCCGGCGGCTTCGCGGACCGGCTCGTCCACGCCCAGGACGTCTGCACCAAGACGCAGCTGCGCCGCTTCGGCGGCGGCGGATACGACCACCTCCCGCGCGTCGTCGCGCCCCGCATGCGCGCCGCCGGGCTGACCGCCGGCGAGGTCCACCGCCAGCTCGCGGGCAACGTCCTCGGACTCCTGCACCCGACCGGAAGGACGTCATGACGACGACGAGCGACGGGCTGCGCTGCCGCGGCTGGCAGCAGGAGGCGGCCCTGCGCATGCTCGAGAACAACCTGCACCCCGACGTCGCCGAGAAACCCGAGGAGCTCATCGTCTACGGCGGCATCGGCAAGGCCGCGCGCGACCGCCCGAGCTACGAGACGATCCGCCGCGAGCTCCAGCGCCTGGGCGACGACGAGACGCTGCTCGTCCAGTCGGGCAAGCCGGTCGCCGTCGTCGAGACCCACGAGGCGGCGCCGCGCGTGCTGATCGCCAACTCGAACCTCGTCCCGGACTGGGCCACCTGGGAGCACTTCCGCGAGCTCGACGCGGCCGGGCTGATGATGTACGGCCAGATGACCGCCGGCTCCTGGATCTACATCGGGACCCAGGGGATCCTCCAGGGCACCTACGAGACCTTCGCCGCCGCGGCCCGGCAGCGCTTCGACGGCACGCTCGCCGGGCGCCTCGTCGTCACGGCCGGCCTCGGGGGCATGGGCGGCGCGCAGCCGCTCGCCATCACCATGCTCGGCGGCGCGGCGCTGTGCGTCGAGGTCGACCTGCAGCGCATCGAGCGCCGGATCCGCTCCGGCTACCTCGACGAGCGCGCCGCCGACCTCGACGACGCGCTCGCGCGGCTCGCCGCGGCCACGGAGCGGCGCGAGCCGCTCTCCATCGGGCTGCTCGGCAACGCCGCCGAGGTCCTCCCGGAGCTCGTGCGCCGCGACGTCCACGTCGACGTCGTCACCGACCAGACGTCCGCGCACGATCCGCTCAACGGCTACGTCCCGGCGGGCATGACCGTCGAGCAGGCCGACGCCCTGCGCGCGAGCGACCCGGACGAGCTGCTGCGCCGCGTGGGGGAGAGCGCGGTCACCCACGTCGCGGCGATCCGCACGCTCGGCGAGCACGGCGCCGAGGCCTTCGACTACGGCAACGCGCTGCGCGGGCTCGCCTCCGAGCACGGCGACGAGAACGCCTTCGCCTACCCGGGCTTCGTGCCCGCCTACATCCGGCCGCTGTTCTGCGAGGGCAAGGGGCCGTTCCGCTGGGTGGCGCTGTCCGGCGACCCGGAGGACATCCACCGCACCGACGAGGCGATCCTCGAGCTGTTCGGCGACGACGAGCACGTCGCGCGCTGGATCCGGCTCGCCGGCGAGAAGGTCCAGTTCCAGGGGCTGCCGGCGCGGATCTGCTGGCTCGGCCACGGCGAGCGCCACGTCGCCGGACTGCGCTTCAACGAGATGGTCGCCTCGGGCGAGCTCAAGGCGCCGATCGTCATCGGCCGCGACCACCTCGACGCGGGCTCGGTGGCCTCGCCGCAGCGCGAGACGGAGGCGATGCGGGACGGCTCGGACGCCGTGGCCGACTGGCCGATCCTCAACGCGCTCGTGAACACCGCCTGCGGCGCGAGCTGGGTGTCGGTGCACCACGGCGGCGGCGTCGGGATGGGCAAGTCGATCCACGCCGGTCAGGTCGTCGTCGCCGACGGCACCGAGCCGGCGGCCGAGCGCGTGCGCCGCGTCCTCGTCGCCGACCCCGGGCTCGGCGTCGTCCGGCACGCCGACGCGGGCTACCCCGAGGCGATCGAGCACGCCCGCGCCCACGGCCCGCGGATGCCGATGCTCGACCCCGAGCCCGCGTGAGCGCCTCGGCGAGCATCGAGGGCGCCGCCCAGGTCCTGCGCCCGCCGGCCGGCGGGCTGCCCTACCTGCGCCACGACCGCGCGGACGAGCTCGGCCTGGAGCCCGGCGACGTCGCGCTCGACGGCGCGCTGATCGCCGGCTTCGAGGCCGACCCCGGCGCGCAGGTCCGCTTCGACGCGACCGGGTGCGCCGTCATCCCGGGCTTCGTCGACTGCCACACGCACCTGCCCTTCGCGGGCTGGCGCGCGGAGGAGTACGCGATGAAGGTCGCGGGCGCGGGCTACGAGGAGATCACCCGCGCCGGCGGCGGGATCCGCTCGTCCGCGCGATCGTTCGCCGGCGCGACCGACGAGCAGGTGCTCGCCCAGGCGCAGGACCTGGCCGCCGAGATGCTCGCGCTCGGCACGACGACGTTCGAGTCGAAGTCCGGCTACGGCCTGTCGCGCGAGGCCGAGCTGCGCGCGCTGCGCCTGGGCCGCGAGCTGGCCGGGCGGACGGTCCAGGAGGTCACCTCGACCGCCCTGCTCGCCCACGTCGTGCCCGAGGGCTTCGACCCGGACGGCTGGATGGACGTCGTCGAGGAGATGCTGCCCGAGGTCACGCGCGATCCCCGAGGTCCAGGCGCTCGACCTCTACGTCGAGTCCGTGGCGTTCACGAACGAGCACCTGCGCCGCATGGGGGCGCTCGCCCGCGAGCACGGGCTCGACCTGCGCGCCCATGTCGAGCAGTTCAGCTCGAGCGGGGCCGTGCCCGTCGCGCTCGAGGCGGGCGCGCGCTCCGTCGACCACCTCTCGTGCCTGCCCGACGAGCACGTCGGGCCGCTGGCCGCCTCGGAGTGCGCGGCCGTGCTGCTGCCGGGCGCCGAGTTCATGGGCCGGGAGCACACGGCGCCCGGCCGGGCGCTCGCCGACGCGGGCGCGATCGGCGTGCTCGCCACCGACCTCAACCCCGGCACCTCGCCGATCGCCTCGCTGCCGCTCATCGCCGGGCTGGCCGTGCGGCGCTATGGCTGGACGGCGCGCGAGGCGCTGCTCGCCCTCACCCTCAACGCCGCCTGGGTCATCCGGCGCAGCGAGGTCACGGGCTCGCTCGAGACGGGCAAGCGCGCCGACGTCGTCGTCCTCGACGGGCCGGTCGAGCACCTGCCCTACCGCGTCGGGCACGACCCCGTGCTCGCCGTCTTCGTCGCCGGCGAGCTCGTCCACGTCCGCCCCGGCGCCGAGCACCGGGTGCGCCGGTGATCGACGCCGACGCGCTCGCGGCGCGGATGGCCGGGCTCGAGCCGATCGGGCTGGCCGGCGACGGGACCACGCGCCTGGCCTGGACGGCCGAGGACGCCGCCGCGCGCGCGTGGTTCACGGAGCAGGCCGGCGCGATCGGGCTGCGCGTCGAGCGCGACCCGGCCGGCAGCCTGTGGGCGCTCCCCGACGCCCCGGGGCCGTGGTGGGCGGTCGGCTCGCACCTGGACAGCGTGCGCGGAGGCGGGCGCTACGACGGCGCGCTCGGGGTCGCGGCCGCGTTCGAGGCCGCCGCCCGCGCCGGCGCGCCGGTGGCCGTCATCTCGTTCGCCGACGAGGAGGGCGCTCGCTTCAACACGCCGACGTTCGGCAGCCGCGCGCTCGTCGGGCGCCTCGACGTCGACGAGGTGCTCGCCCGCCGCGACGACGCCGGCACGACGCTCGCCGAGGCGATGGCCGCCGACGGCGTCGACCCCGACGGCCTGCGCAGCCGCCCCCGAGTGGCTGCCGCGGCTGCGCGGCTTCCTCGAGCTGCACATCGACCAGAGCCGCGACGTCGCCGCGGCCGGCGCCGAGGCGGGCGTCGTCACCGCGCTGGCCTCGCGCATGCGCGTGCTCGCCGAGCTGCGCGGGGTCGCCGACCACGCCGGCACCACCCGTCGCGGCGAGCGCCGCGACGCGCTCGCCGCCGCGGCCCGCCTGATCGTCGCCGCCGACGACCTCGCGGCGCCCGTCCCCGGCTTCGTGACCACGGCGACGCGGCTGCTCGCCGAGCCCAACGCGCTGACCACGGTCCCGGCCCACGTGCGCGTGTGGATCGACGCGCGGGCCCCCGAGCCCGACGCGCTCACGAGCTGGCGGGCCGGCCTGAACGACCTCGCGGCCGACCTGGAAGACCGCACGGGCGTGTCGATCGAGCTCACCACGCAGTCGCACAGCGCCGGCGTCGCCTTCGACCCCGAGGTCCGGAGCGCGCTGCGAGCGGCGGCCGGCGAGCGGGCCCCCGAGGTCGTCTGCTTCGCCGGCCACGACGCCGGCGTCCTCGCCGAGCGGATCCCGGCGGGGATGATCCTCGTGCGCAACGATCGCGGCGTGAGCCACGCCCCCGACGAGCACGTCGAGCTGCGCGACGCGGCCGTCGCCGCGAGCGCCCTGCGGCGCGCCCTGACCGAGCTGGGCGGCCGCTCGTGACCGCGACCGCCACCGTCGAGGCGATGGTCAACGCCCACTCGCACGCCTTCCAGCGCGACCTGCGCGGGATCGCCGAGCGCCCCGCCCCCGAGGCGCACCGCGCCGACGACTTCTGGAGCTGGCGCGACGCGATGTTCGCGCTCGCCGGCGCGCTGGACCCGGAGACCATGCGCGACGTGGCGAGCCGGGCCTACGCCGAGATGGCCGCGGCGGGCTATGGCGCCGTCGGCGAGTTCCACTACGTCCATCACCGGCCCGACGGGACGCCCGTACGACGAGCCCAACGCGATGGCCCACGCCGTCGCGGAGGCCGCGACCGAGCACGGTCTGGCCATCGTCCTGCTGCCCGCCGCCTACCACCGCAACGGCTGGGACGGCGGGGACCGCCCGCCCGCCGGCGGCCAGCGGCGCTTCTGCGACCCCGGCGTCGAGACCTTCCTCGCGCGCGTCGACGCGCTGCGCGGCTGGGCCCGCGACCGGCCCGGCGTCCACGTCGGCGTCGCCGCGCACAGCGTGCGCGCCGTCCCGGCGAGCTGGCTCGAGACGATCGCCGCCTACGCCGAGCGCCACGGACTCGTGCGCCACGTCCACGCCCACGAGCAGCGCCGCGAGCTCGAGGAGTGCCGCGCCGAGCACGGCTGCACGCCGATCGAGCTGCTCGACCGCACGGGCTTCCTGTCGCCACGGACGACCGTCGTCCACGCCATCCACGTCGACGACGACGACGTCGCGCGCCTGGCCCGGACCGGGTCGATCGTCGCGTCGTGCCCGACGACCGAGGGAAACCTGGGCGACGGGCACTTCCCGGCGCTGCGGCTGCGCGACGCCGGCGTGCGGATCGTCATCGGCTCGGACTCCAACGTGCGGATCGATCCGTTCGAGGAGGTGCGCGAGCTGGAGACGGGCGCGCGGCGCGAGCGCGAGACGCGGTTCGGGCTGCTCGCGGCCGAGGGCGACCTGTGGGCGACGCTGTGCCGGACCGGCGGCGAGAGCCTGGGGCGTACGACCGGTCCTAGGCCCACGATCGACGTCGATCTGGACCACCCGGATCTGCGCGGCGTCGCGCGATCCGACCTCCCATGGGCGCTTGCGACGTGCGCCTCGGCGGGCGTCGTCGCCCGCCCGGCGGCGACCCGCTAGCCGGGACGCCCGCCCGCCCGCCAGGACGGGTCATACGGCGGACCGCGGTCGTAGGACCAACGTCCGGGGCTCACGGCAGAGAACGGCAACCAGGTCTGCTCGGAGTCCCCTGCCGGGCCGGTCCACGGGCTGTGACGGTGGCGATACGCGACGTAAGCGTCTCTTCGTCCGCCTTCCAAGGAGGCAATCCGCAGTGTCCGAGCATTCGAGCCCCAGCCGCCGGGAGCGGCGACGGCTCCCCAAGAAGCGCACCATGGCCGCTCTGGCCGTGGTCGGCGCGACCGCCCTCACGGCGACCATCGGGGGACTGACCGCGACCGCGGCCGTCCCGTCCTTCCCCAACAACCTCGTCGTCTTCCCCGACCGCGACTTCGTCACCATCGAGGGCTACCAGGATCACCTCGGTGAGACTCGCGACGCTCGAGGTCACGCGCGGCGACACCGTCATCGGCTCCGCCAAGTCCAGGCGTCGCCGCGGGCGACGTCGCCTTCGAGATCAACCACCCCGGCGGCGTGTGCTGGGGCGCCGGCACCGGCCTCAACGTCACGCCGGACATCCGTCCCGGCCGACAAGGTCACCATCAAGTTCGACGGCGACAACTACGGCGACACGACGGTCGGGACACCTTCGTGACCAGCGATGCGGAGCGCACGGCTCGACCGTCACCGTGACCGGCTTCGTCGGCACCGGCGTCAACCGCGCCCAGATGGAGCAGCGCATCATCAACCCCGACCTCGTCGGACACCGACGTCGGCCGCCGTGACATCCGTGCCATGCCCGGGTCCGCTGACCCCGTCGCCCAAGGGCGGCTACTCGTCGGCGCTGACCTTCAGCGGCAACACGTTCACGGCGACGTACGTCTTCGACACGGCCGCCACGCCGCGCTCGCCGCCGACGCCGCCGACTGGGCGAGCGGTCGATGGCGTGGCAGGAGGAGGACGCCGACGGCAACCGTCAGGGCCTGACCATCGCCGAGTTCGGCGAGCCCGGCGGCCCCGGCATGGGCGGCTGCCCGGCCGGCCCCGGCGACGCCGGCGCCCCGAAGCCCGGCACGGCCTCCGTCGTCCGCTGCGAGGACAAGACCTCGCTGCAGGTGAGCGTGGAGCCCGGCCACGCAGGTCCCGACCGCCGAGCCGATCAGCGGCTACAGCGTCGAGGCCATCGCGAACTCGTCGACCGACGGCCAGCAGGTGCAGATCGGCCGCCGCACGACGGCGAGCGCGACCCGCGCCACGATCACCGGCCTGAGCGCCTCCGAGGCCTATGACGTCGAGGTCCGCTCGATCGCCGGCGCGAAGATGAGCGACGTCGTTCACCGTCCAGGTGCCCGCCGGCGCCCGGTCGGCGACGATGACGCCCCCGACGCTGACCTCGACGCCCGCTCCGAACGCCGGCGGAGCGGCCGTCGAGACGAAGTCGATGACCCTCGCGAGCAACGGCGACCGCTGACATCTACTTCACCGTCGACGGCTCGCCCGTCGATCAGCGGCGGCCTGCCGACCGACAACGGCCCAGCTGTACACCGGGCCCGATCCCGATCACCGAGCCGCTGACCCTGAAGGCCGTGGCCTTCGACCGTGCCGGCAACGAGACGCTCCTGACGGGCGCCTACAAGCCGCCCGCCGCGCTCCGGACCCGGCGCCTGAGGCCCCGACCGACTTCATCGGCACCGCCGGCCAGGCCTCGGTCGTCGCTGCGCTGGACCACGGTCGAGACCGGCATCACCGGCTACGGCGTGCAGGCCTACAACGAGGCCGGCGCGAAGGTCGGCGCCCTGGTCACGACGACCGCGAAGAACATCACGATCAACGGCCTCACCGCCAACAAGACGTACTTCTTCACGGTCAAGGCGAAGAACGCCGGCCGGCTACGGCGTCGAGACGGCGAAGCTCGGCCGCTGACGCCGACGGCGATCACCGACCGCGTCACCATCGGGACGGCCAAGTGGAAGAACGGTGACTTCCGCGTCACCGGCACCGCCTCGGTCATCGGCGCGATCGTGACGGTCTACGGCTCCAACACCGAGACCGGGGCGATCGACCGCAACCGCCGCCTGGGCACCGCCCAGGTGACCGCGGCGGCGCCGCTCCGGCGACGGGCGGCGAGTACGACATCCGCCTGCGGAACGCGCGCGGCTCCGCCCACGAACCCGGGCCGGATCTACGTCGAGTCCAACGGCGGCGGCATCGCCGGTCCGTTCACGGTCGCCAACGGCTAGCCCGAACGGAACAGCACCACGCCTCACCCGGGGCCCGTCGCGCAAGCGGCGGGCCCCGGCTCGTTTCTGAGAGTGGTTTCGGCGATACTGAGCCGCGCTTAAGGCGACTACGCCACTCTGGATCGCACAACCGTGAGCCCAAGGATCCACATGACACGCTTCGAGCTCGTCCCCACGCCGACCGGCGACCGCCGGCACCTCATCCTTCAGGTTGTGCCCGTCTCCAGGCGCGAGCGCGCGCGGCGCCTCGCGCGCCGCCTCGCCGGGAAGTGACGCCGGCCATGTTCGGCGATCCCGGGCGCTGCCCGGACTGCGGTGAGCGAGTGACCCCGTTCGCCGCCGGCTGCGCCTTGTGCGGCGCAGAGCTCGATCCGCGCCGCTGGCACCCGAAGCCCTCGCCGCTGCGCCGGCTGCTCGCCGGGCTGCGCGCGCCGCAGCGCTGAGCCCGGCTCGCGCCGCCGCGCGCGGCGCCACGCGTGCTTGACTAGCACGCGATGGCCACGGCGGCGGTCCTCGACGAGCGGGCGGAGCACCGGCGCGGCCAGGTGTTCGTCGCGCTGGCCGCGATCGCCTGGTCCTCGGCCGGCGTCCTGCAGCGCGGCCTGGAGGGCAACACGGCGACGCAGGTGGGCGGCCGCGCCGTCTTCGCCGCCCTCGCGCTGCTGCTCTGGGTCGCGATCGCCGAGCGTGGGGGCGTCGTGCGCGCGACGCGCGCGGTCGGCGGGGCGGGCGTCGCCTTCGCGGTCAGCCTCGCCGTCGCGTCGGGCTGTTTCATCGCCGCCCTCAACCACACGTCGGTCGCTCACGTCCTCTTCATCCAGGCGATCGCGCCGGTGCTCGCGGCGCTGCTGGCGTGGGTCACCCTCCGCGAGCCGGTGAGCCTCCGCACGGCGCTGGCGATGGCCGTCGCGCTCGCCGGGGTGGCGCTGATGATCGGGGGCCCGGGGGAGGGCGACGTCACCGGCGACGTGCTCGCACTGGTCATGGCGCTCGGCTTCGCGGTCTCGATCGTCATCAGCCGTCACCGCCGCGACGTCTCGATGGCGCCCGCCACGTGCCTGGCCCAGGTGCTGCTGGTCGTCGCCTTCCTGCCGTTCGCCGACCTCGGGTCCGTGCCCGGCGACGACGTGCTCGCCCTCGCGCTGCTCGGCGCGGGCCAGATCGGGCTCGGCCTGGGCCTGATGACGATCGGCGCCCGGCTCATCCCCGCCGCCGAGATCGCGCTCATCTCGCTGCTCGAGGTCGTCCTCGGGCCGCTGTGGGTGTGGATCGCCTTCACCGAGCAGCCGGGCACGGCGACGCTCGCGGGCGGCGCGGTGGTGATCGTCGCGGTGCTGATCCAGGCCGGCGGCGAACGCGGGCGCAGCGCGCGGGCGCCCGACGAGGGCGCGCTCCCGCCGCGCTAGCGCGAGCCGCTGCGGGCCAGGTCGGCGACCTCGCGGCCGCCGGCGTCGATCACGGCGGCGAAGGCCTCGGCGACGCAGGCGTCGAACTGGCTGCCGGCGCAGCGGCGCAGCTCGGCGAGCGCGTCGGGCACCGACATCGCGCCGCGATACGGGCGACTCGTGGTCATCGCGTCGTAGGAGTCGCACACGGCGACGATCCGCGAGCCGAGCGGGATCTCCTCGCCGGCCAGGCCGTCCGGGTAGCCGCCGCCGTCCCAGCGCTCGTGGCTGGAGCGGACGATGTCGGCGACCGGCCGCATCTCCGGCGCAGTGCCGATGATGCGCGCGCCGATGATCGTGTGCTGGCGCATGTACTCCCACTCCTGCGGCTCCAGCGCGCGCGGAGCGTGGAGGATCGCGTCGGGGATCGCCACCTTGCCGATGTCGTGCAGCTCGGCCGCGCGGCGCACGTGGGCGACGTACGTCCGGGGTCAGACCGAGGTGGCGCGCGACCCGCTCGGCGAGCTCGGCGACGTCGCCGACGTGATCGCGCAGCGCGCGGTCGTGCTCGCCGACGACGCTCATGAGCACGTTGTGGATGCTCTCCTCGCGCGTCGGGCGCCCGCCGCGCTTGTGCGCGTACATGCGCTGGTCGGCGATCCGGAGCGCCTCGTCGGGATGGCGGGCGTCCTCGCCGAGGACGACGACGCCGTACGAGCAGCTGATCGCGAAGCGCTCGCCGTACTCACTGAGCGCCGCCGCGGCTGTCAGGGCGACGCTCTCCACGGCGTCGCGCTCGACGCGCGCGAGCACGCAGAACTCGTCGCCGCCCATGCGGTAGGCGTGGCCGGTCTCCGCGAGCGCGTCGGCCAGGCGGCCGCCGAGGCGCTCGAGCAGCGCGTCGCCGACCGGGTGGCCGAACGCGTCGTTGTAGGACTTGAAGCCGTCGAGATCGAAGAGCGCGAGCATCGTGACGCGCGCCGTGCCGTCGTCGTCGGCGGCCCGGACGAGGTGGTGCAGCAGCGCGCGGCGGTTGCCCAGGCCGGTGAGCGCGTCGGTCGTCGCCTCGGTCTCGCTGGCGCGCAGCATGCGCAGGTTCTGGCGGAAGGTGAGGCCGAAGCGCACCACGATCGTGGCGAGCGACGCCGAGGCGAGCCACAGCGCGAGGTCGTTCTGGCGGGAGTAGTGGTCGAGCACGAGCAGGCCGAGCGACGTCAGCGCGAGGCCCGCGGGCAGCACGAGCATCCCGGCCCCGCGGAGGCGGCGCGACGTCGAGGCGCTTGGCGGCTGCCACGCGGCGAAGGCGATGAGCATCAACGCGGCCGGCCATGTCGAGTCGAGGATCGTGTACTCGACGTAGGTGCCCTTGGCGGCCTGGACGAGGTAGATCGAGTCGGCGACGGCGAAGACCGCGAAGCCGAGCGCGATGAGCAGCCACGTGCGGCCCGGCTTCCAGCCGGTCACGGTGATCGTCCCGATGACGAACGCGACCATCGCCAGGTCGCCGAGCGGGTAGGCGAGGTTCGTCGCCACCGTGGCCAGCGAGCCCCTCGGTGCTGGCGACGATGCCGAAGACGAGCGCGGCGCCGACCGCCGCGATGCCCAGCGCGCCGATCAGGCCGTCGAGCCAGGCGGTCAGCGACACGCGGCCGGCGCGCGCGCGCAGCAGCAGGACGAGCGCGGCGTAGGAGCCCGGGTAGATGCTCAGCCAGAGCGCGTCGGCGGGCGACGGGAACGGCGGTGACTCCATGCTCGCCAGGAAGACCGAGTAGTAGATGTCGGCGAGGAAGAAGCCGGAGAGGCCGAGGCTCAGCGCGACCCAGGCGCGGCGCTCGCGCGGCGTCGAGTGGGCGGCGGCGAGCCAGCACGTCGCGGCCGCGAAGAACTGCGTCGCGTTGTAGGAGTAGTCCCACGCCGGCGCCCACACGGCGGTGACGCCGAAGACGTTGCGCGCGAGCGTCGCCAGGAAGGCGAGGACGACGGCGCGCGAGCAGCCAGCGGGCGAGCTTGGGGGTTTCTGGCGCGAGCACCGGCCCTGTGATCGGCCGTCGCTCAGAGTCGCTTGAGCGGCCGTCAGCGAGACCGGCGGATGCGCTCGTCGAGCGCGTCGAGCATCGCGGCGTCGACGCCGCTGTCGAACTTGCGCGCGAACAGCATCCCCGAGGCGAGCATCGCGTCGAGGTCGCCGAGACCGAGCACGTCGGGGCTCGGCCGGCGCGCGCGCCAGCGCACGAAACGGCGGTGGTCGGCGACCCGCCGCAGGCCGGGCTCGGCGCCGACGATCGTGGCGACATAGGCCTCGCTCGGGGCGATCGAGGAGCGCAGGTACCGCAGGAGCTCGGGCCGCTCGTCGGCAGCGCGGTCGAGCGTCTCGGCGGCGCGGCGCGAGAGCATCCACCAGTCCGCGCCGCGGCGGCACGGCATCGTCGCCGTGAAGGGCGTGCGCGCGCGCACGACACCCGCGTGAAGGCCGGTGGGCAGGCGCCGGACGAGCACGAACGGCCACGCCAGCCGGGTCGCCGCCCGCAGTCGCGGCCGGCGCTCCCAGTGCGCGGCGGCCTCGTCGGGGACGCGCGTCCAGCGGAAGAAGTAGCGCCCGGTGAACTCGTCGACGCCGCGCCGGCGGGCCAGCGCGCCGAGCCGCGCCCGCGGGACGCTGACCGCCTCGAGGTATGCGTCGTGCGGCGCGGCGAGGAGCTCGGCCTCGATCTCGGCGACGGGGCGCAGCGGGTAGTCCTGGCCGGAGAGCAGGACGACCCAGTCGAACTCGAGCGCCCGTAGCATGAGCCGCACGCTGCGCAGCACGGCGACGAGCAGCCCCGGCCCGCCCCAGCCGAGCGAGCCCGGCGGCTCGAGCACGCGCACCTCCGCGTCGTGAAGCGCGCGCCGCGCGCCCGCGTGCAGCGGCTCGCCCGAGGGGTCGTGGTGGACGACGATCGGCGCGGCCGGGCTGCCCGCGCGCAGCGCGCCGGCCAGCCGCGCGACCTGGTCGGGCAGCCGGTGCGAGACGATCAGGTAGGCGACGCGCCCGCTGGTCGCCGGCGCAGCCATCGCTCAGCCCGCCAGCGCCGTCCGGGCGGCCTCGATCGCCCGGTCGATGCCGTCGTCGTCGACGTCGAGGTGGGTCACCGCGCGAACGCGCCGCGCGTCGAGGGCCAGCATGGTCACGCCCGCGGCCTCGAGCGCCGCGCTGAACGCGGGCGCGTCGGGCACCGCGAAGACGACGATGTTCGTCTCGACCGTCGCCGGGTCGATCTCGGCGCCGGCGGCGGCGAGCGCCTCGGCCAGGCGCCGCGCCCGCGCGTGGTCGTCGGCCAGGCGCTCGACGTGGTGGTCGAGCGCGTACAGCCCGGCCGCGGCGATGATGCCGGCCTGGCGCATCGCGCCGCCGATCATCTGCTTCCAGCGCCACGCCTCGTCGATCAGCGCCTGCGAGCCGGCCAGGCACGCGCCGACGGGCGCGCCCAGGCCCTTGGTGAAGTCCAGCCAGGCGGTGTCGAAGCGCCCCGCCCAGCTCGCCGCCTCGACGCCCGCCGAGACCGTCGCGTTGAGCAGCCGCGCGCCGTCGAGGTGCGTGCGCAGCCCGTGCGCCCGGGCGACCGCGAGCACCTCGTCGATCCGCGCCGTCGGCCACACGCGGCCGCCGCCCATGTTCGTCGGCTGCTCGACGCACACCAGCCGCGGGCGCGGGGCGTAGCGGTCGGTCGCCGGATGGGCGCGGATCGCCGTGTCGAGCGCGCCGGCCGCGAACATGCCCGCCTCGCCCTCCACGACCGTCATCACCGCCCCGGACAGGACCGCGGGCCCGCCCGCCTCGGAGCGCAGCGGGTGGGTGTCGCGGCCGAGGAACAGCTCGTCCCCGCCCGGGCGGATGTGCAGCGCGATGGCGATCTCGTTGCACATCGTCCCCGAGGGCAGGAAGAGCGGCGGCCTCGTGGCCGAGCAGCTCGGCCACCCGCGCCTCGAGCGCGAGCACGGTCGGGTCGTCGCGGCGCTGCTCGTCGCCGACCTCGGCGCGCGCCATCGCCTCGCGCATCGCCGGGGTCGGACGCGTCTGGGTGTCCGAGAAGAGGTTGACCATGGCTCCGTATCCTCGATGAAGAGGCCGAATGTCCGCCACGCCGACATCAGAGGGCCGGCGCACCCGCCTGGCCGACCAGCGACGGGACCTTCCCGACGGTCCCGGCGTCTACCTGTTCCGTGACGCCAAGGGCAAGGTCATCTACGTCGGCAAGGCGAAGTCGATCCGCAAGCGCGTGGCCAGCCACTTCTCCAATCCCGTGACGCGCGGCGCCTACGAGATGGTCGACGCGATCGAGTCGGTCGACTTCATCCTCGTCGCCTCCGAGACCGAGGCGCTGCTGGCCGAGCAGAACTTCATCAAGCAGTACCGGCCGCGCTTCAACATCCGCCTGCGCGACGACAAGTCCTATCCGTACATCGCGATCTCGATGGACGAGGAGTTCCCGCGCGTCTACTTCACGCGCGAGCGCCATCGCCGCGACCGCCAGTACTTCGGGCCGTACTCGAACGCCAAGCGCGTGCGCGGCACGCTCGACCTGCTCGAGAAGATCTTCCAGTTCCGCTCGTGCAGCGGCCCCGAGCCGGGCCGGCGCTCGGGCTCCCCGTGCCTGGACTACTACATCAAGCGCTGCGGGGCGCCCTGTGTCGGCTACGTCGACAAGGAGGAGTACCGCGAGTCGATCGACGGCGTCATCGCCTTCCTGAGCGGGCGCTACCGCGAAATCGAGCAGGATCTCGAGCAGCGCATGCGCGAGGCCGCGGCCGCCCACGAGTACGAGCAGGCGGCGCTCGAGCGCAACCGCCTGCGCGCCGTGCGCAGCCTGCTCGAGCGCCAGCGCGTGGCCAACGAGTCGGTCGGGACGCTCGACGTCGTCGCGCTCGCGGTGCACGAGACGGACGCCAACGCTCAGGTCTTCCAGGTCCGCGACGGCGTCCTCTCCGACCGCCAGTCGTTCTACCTGGAGAACGTCGTCGAGCGCGAGGCCGGCGAGGCGGCGGTCGAGTTCCTGCTGCAGTACTACGGCGACCAGATGTCGATCCCGCCGCAGATCATCGTCCAGAGCGAGGTGGCCGAGGACCTCGAGGTCCTCGGCGAGCTGTTCGCCGAGCGCCGCGGCGCCCGCGTCGAGGTGCGCGCGGCCGAGCGCGGCGACAAGCGCCGGCTGCTCGAGCTCGCCGAGCGCAACGCCAAGCTCGCGCTCGACCAGGAGAAGCTGAAGGCCGAGCGCCGCCGCCAGCAGCGCGTCGAGGCGCTCGACGGCCTGCAGGAGGCGCTCGGACTGGACACGCTGCCGCTGCGCATCGAGTGCTTCGACATCTCCAACCTGATGGGCACGCACACGGTCGCCTCGATGGTCGTCTTCGAGGGCGGCGCGCCGAAGAAGTCCGACTACCGGCGCTTCACGATCCGCGGCCTCGAGGACGGCGTCCCCGACGACTTCGCGGCCATGGCGGAGGTGCTCTCGCGGCGCCTGGCGCAGTGGGAGTCCCAGCAGGACCTGAGCCCGCACGATCCCAAGCGCAACGAGTCCTTCGCGACGCTGCCCAACGTCGTCGTCATCGACGGCGGGCCGGGCCAGCTCAGCGCGGGCCTGCGCGCGCTCGACGGCTTCCGCAGGCGCGGGGTGACCGTGATCTCGCTGGCCAAGCGCATCGAGGAGGTCTTCACGCCGGGCAGCCGCGCGCCGATCGTGCTCGCCCACGACACCCCCGAGCTCCAGCTCCTGCAGCGCGTGCGCGACGAGGCGCACCGGTTCGCCGTCACCCATCACCGCGTGCGCCGCGACCGCGCCATGACGACCTCGATCCTCGACGACCTGCCGGGCGTCGGCCCGGCCCGCAAGCGCACGCTGCTCAACCACTTCGGCTCGCCCGAGGCCGTGGTGGCGGCGACCCGCGAGCAGCTCGAGAGCGTGCCCGGGCTGCCGGGCAAGACGGCGCGGGAGATCTACGCGCGGCTCAACCGGACCGGCGGCTGAGCAGGGATTTCACCATACGGTGACGACGATGTCCGCCGATGACGACACACTCCGGGACATGGCCACGAAGGCGTCGCGCCGTCCGAAGCTCAAGCTCGGTCGTCGCGCCGCCGCCGAGGTGGCGGCGGACGGCGAGTCCCCGCGGCCCTACGCCGACTCGCGCCTGGAGGACCTCGTCATCATCACCGGCTACTCGGGCGCCGGGAAGTCGACGGCGATGGCCGTCTTCGAGGACGCGGGCTACTTCTGCGTCGACAACCTGCCGCCCGAGATGATCCGCCAGCTCGTCGAGCTGTTCGTCCACGAGGGGTCGAAGGTCGAGCGCGCCGCCGTCGTCTCCGACGTCCGCGGCGGGGACCTGTTCGAGTCGCTCAGCGCGGTCCTCGACGACCTCGAGGCGCTCGGGCTGCGCCACCGCGTCCTCTTCCTGCACGCCGACGAGCAGACCCTGCTGACGCGCTTCAAGGAGACGCGCCGGCGCCATCCGCTGGCGCCCGCGGCGAGCGTCGAGCAGGGCGTGGCCCTCGAGCACGGCCCGCTCGAGGCGCTGCGCGGGCGCGCCGACGTCGTCATGGACTCGACGGGCCTGAAGGCCCACATGCTGCGCCGGCGGATCGCCGAGGAGTTCCTCCCGCGCGCGCCGGCCGCGCGGCTGGCGGTGACGATCGAGAGCTTCGGCTTCAAGCACGGGCCGGCGCGCGACGCCGACCTCGTGCTCGACGTGCGCTTCCTGCCCAACCCGCACTACGAGCCCTCGCTGCGACCCCTGACCGGACACGACGCGCGCGTCGTCGCGCACATCGGGCGCGACGGGCGCATGGCGGAGTTCCTGGGCCACCTCGAGCCGCTGCTCGACTTCCTGCTGCCCCAGTACGTCGCCGAGGGCAAGGCGCACCTGACGATCGCCGTCGGCTGCACGGGCGGGCGCCACCGCTCGGTGGCCATCGCCGAGCACCTGCGCGACCGCTACGAGGCCCGCGAGGACGTCTTCCTCGAGGTCGTGCACCGCGACATCGACCGGCCCAGCGGATAGAACCGCGGGCGTGCTCGACCATGTCGCCCTGGAGGTCGCCGACCTCGATCGCGCCACGCGCTTCTACGACGCCGTCATGCGCGCCCTCGGCGGCCGGCGCATCGTCTCCTCGCCCGACGGCGTCGGCTACGGGCGCGACCGCCCGGAGCTGTGGGTCCTGCCCGCCGGGGCGGCCGCGCGCCCGCCGGGCGGCGGGCATCTCGCCATCGCCGCGGTCGGCCGTCGCGCCGTCGATGCCGCCCACCGCGCCGGCCTGGCCGCGGGCGGCCGCGACGGCGGCGCGCCCGCGCCGCGCTCGGGCGGTCCGGCGGGGCTCTACTCCGGATACCTGCTCGATCCCGACGGCGCCTACGTCGAGGTCGTGACCGGCTCCGGCTGACCCTTCGGCGGGCGGGCGCTCGCGCGGGAGCGATAGCCTGCGCCGGCTTCACCGCAACGAACGCACGCCGGAAGGAACTGACGAGAATGCCCGTACGCGTGGGGATCAACGGCTTCGGCCGCATCGGCCGGAACGTCCTCCGAGCAGCGCTCGCCCGCGAGGGCGACGACATCGAGTGGGTCGCCGTCAACGACATCACCGACAACGCCACGCTCGCCCACCTGCTCAAGTACGACTCGATCCTCGGCCCGCTGAAGGGCACCGTCGAGTCGACCGACGACGGCCTCGTCGTCGACGGGACGCCGATCCGCGTGCTCTCCGAGCGCGACCCGGCGAAGCTGCCGTGGAGCGACCTCGGCGTCGACGTCGTGCTCGAGTCGACGGGCTTCTTCACGAGCCGCGACGACGCCGCCAAGCACCTCGAGGCGGGCGCCAAGAAGGTCGTCGTCTCGGCGCCGGCCAAGGGCGAGGACATCACGATCGTGCTCGGCGTCAATGACGACAAGTACGACCGCGACCAGCACGACGTGATCTCCAACGCATCGTGCACGACGAACTGCCTCGCGCCGTTCGCCAAGGTCGCCCACGAGGCGGTCGGCATCAAGCACGGCCTGATGACGACGATCCACGCCTACACGGCGGACCAGCGCCTGCAGGACGCACCGCACAAGGACCTGCGCCGAGCCCGCGCCGCCGCGGTCAACCTCGTGCCGACGTCCACCGGCGCGGCCAAGGCCGTCGGCCTCGTGCTGCCCGAGCTCAACGGCAAGCTCCACGGCTTCGCGATCCGCGCGCCGGTCATCACCGGCTCCGTCGTCGACCTCACATTCGAGGCCGCCAAGGAGACGAGCGTCGAGGAGGTCAACGACGCCTTCCGGGCGGCGTCCGAGAGCGGCCCGCTGAAGGGGATCCTGCGCTACACCGAGGACCCGATCGTCTCGACCGACATCATCAGCGATCCGCACTCGTCGATCGTCGACGGGCTGCTGACCGCGGTCATCGACGGCACGATGGTCAAGGTCGTGAGCTGGTACGACAACGAGTGGGGCTACTCGAACCGCTGCGTCGACGTGCTCCAGAAGGTGCTGTGAGGACGCTCGACGACGTCGATGTCGACGGCCGCCGCGTCCTGCTGCGCGTCGACTTCAACGTCCCGCTCGAGAACGGCCGGATCACCGACGATGCGCGCATCCGCGCGGCGCTGCCGACCATCGAGGCGCTGCGCGAGCGCGGGGCGCGGCTGCTGCTCGCCGCCCACCTCGGCCGGCCCAAGGACCGCGAGCCCGAGCTCTCGCTGCGCCCGACGGCCGAGCGCCTGGGCGAGCTGCTCGGCGCCGAGGTGACGCTGGCCGAGGATCTCGACCACGTGCCCGACGGCGACCTCGTGATGCTCGAGAACGTCCGCTACGAGCCGGGCGAGACGAAGAACGACCCGGCGCTGGCCGAGCGCTACGCGGCGCTCGCCGACGTCTACGTCAACGACGCCTTCGGCGCGGCGCACCGCGCGCACGCGTCGACCGAGGGCGTCGCGCACCTGCTCCCGAGCGCCGCCGGGCTGCTCCTGGAGCGCGAGGTCGAGACGCTCACCGGCATCCTCGCCGACCCTGAGCGCCCGCTCGTGGCGATCGTCGGCGGCGCCAAGGTGACCGACAAGATCGGCGTCCTCGAGGCGTTCGTGGAGCGCGCCGAGACGATCCTCGTCGGCGGCGCCATGTGCTTCCCGTTCTTCCGCGCCAAGGGCCACTCGGTCGGCGAGTCGCTGTGCGAGGAGGAGGGCATCGAGCCCGCCAAGAAGGTCCTCGACGCCGCCGGCGACAAGCTGCGGCTGCCGACCGACCTCGTTGCCGGGCGCGACTTCTCCGCGGACACCGAGACGCTCGACATCGAGGGCATCGACGTGCCCGACGGCTGGATGGGCCTCGACATCGGCGAGGACACGTCCGCCGCCTACGCCGAGGTCATCGCCTCGGCGGGCACCGTGTTCTGGAACGGCCCGATGGGGGCGTTCGAGCTCGAGCCCTTCGCGGCCGGGACGCGCGCCGTCGCCGAGGCCGTCGCCGCCGCGCCCGGGACGACCGTCGTGGGCGGCGGCGACAGCGCCGCCGCGCTGGCCCGGTTCGGGCTCGCCGACGACGTGACGCACCTGTCCACGGGCGGCGGCGCTTCGCTGGAGCTGATCGAGGGCAAGACCCTCCCGGGAGTGGAGGTCCTCTCGTCGTGACGCAGCGTACGCCCCTCATCGCGGGCAACTGGAAGATGAACGGGACGGTCGAAGAGGCCGAGGCGCTCGTGCAGGGCCTGCTGCCGCGGGTCTCGAGCGTCGAGGGCGTCGACGTCGCCGTCTGCGTGCCCTTCACCGCCCTGCAGGCCGTCGTCGACTCGGTCCGCGGGTCGCGCGTCGAGGTCTACGCGCAGAACATGCACCAAGCCGAGAAGGGCGCCTTCACGGGCGAGATCAGCGCCCCGATGCTCGTCGAGCTCGACGTCGACGGGGTGCTCCTCGGGCACTCCGAGCGCCGCGAGCACTTCGGCGAGACCGACCGCGCGCTGGCCGAGAAGGTGCTCGCCGCGCTCGACGCCGGTCTCAAAGTCATCCTGTGCGTCGGCGAGACCGAGGAGGAGCGTGAGCGCGGAGACACCGAGCGCAAGCTCCGCCACCAGGTCCAGGACGGCCTCGAGAAGGTGCCCGACGAGCGCCTCGGCGAGATCACGATCGCCTACGAGCCGATCTGGGCGATCGGCACCGGGCTGAGCGCGACGCCCGAGCAGGCGCAGGACGCGATCGCCTTCGTGCGCGCGCTCGTCGCCGACCGCGACCGCGAGCAGGCCGAGCGCACGCGGATCCTCTACGGCGGCAGCGTCAAGGCGGACGGCGCTCCCGAGCTGCTCGCGCTGCCCGACGTCGACGGCGCGCTCGTCGGCGGGGCCTCGCTCGACCTCGACGCGTTCACCGCGATCATCGAGGCCGCGCAGCGGGTCGTCCGGTCGTGAGCGAGCCGGTCCCGGCGGTCTGCCTCGTCGTCCTCGACGGCTGGGGGCTGGCCGAGCCCGGGCCCGGCAACGCGGTGTCACAGGCCGACACGCCGGTGTTCGACGACCTCTGGGAGCGCTATCCGCACACCGAGCTGACGGCCAAGGGCGAGGCCGTCGGGCTGCCCGAGGGGCAGATGGGCAACAGCGAGGTCGGCCACCTCAACCTCGGCGCCGGCGCGATCGTCAAGCAGGACCTGACGCGCATCGACGAGGCGGTCGAGGACGGGACGCTGGCCGACAACGAGGTGCTGGCGACCGCGATGGCCGACTCGGACCGCGTCCATCTCATCGGGCTGACGAGCGACGGCGGCGTGCACTCGGGTCCCAAGCACCTGCGCGCGCTGATCGAGCTCGCCGGCGAGCGCGGCGTGCCCGATCTCGTCGTCCACGCCTTCACCGACGGCCGCGACACGCTGCCCGACTCCGGCGCGGACTTCCTCGAGCGCGTCGAGGGCTGGCTGCGCGACGCGGGCTCGGGGCGGATCGGCAGCGTCGTCGGGCGCTACTTCGCAATGGATCGCGACAAGCGCTGGGATCGCACGCAGCAGGCCTACGACCTGCTCGTCCACCGCCGCGCCGAGCACCACGCCGACTCCGGCACGGAGGCCGTGCGCGCCGCCTACGAACGCGACGAGACCGACGAGTTCATCGCCGCCACGACCGTCGGTGAGGAGGCGAGCATCCGGCCCGGCGACAGCGTCATCGCCTTCAACTTCCGCCCCGACCGGATGCGCCAGATCACCCAGGCGCTGGCCGACGCCGGCTTCGGCGAGGTCGACCGCGGCGACGCCCCCGCGCTCGAGCGCTACGCGACGCTGACCGAGTACGAGGAGGGCTGGCCGTACCCGGTGGCCTTCCCGCCCGACCGCCCCGACATCACCCTGCCGAGCGTGATCGCCGAGCACGGCGGGCGCCAGCTGCACGTCGCCGAGACGGAGAAGTACGCGCACGTGACGTACTTCTTCGGCGGCGGCGAGGAGGACCCGTACGAGGGCGAGCGGCGCGAGCTCGTGCCCTCGCCGCGCGACGTGCCGACGTACGACCACAAGCCGGAGATGAGCGCCCGCGGCGCGGCCGAGGCGTTCACGTCGGCGTGGGCGGAGGACGAGCCCCGCTTCGGGATCATCAACTTCGCCAACCCCGACATGGTCGGCCACACCGGCGTCATCGAGGCGGCGGTGACGGCGATCGAGACCGTCGACGAGTGCCTCGGCCGGGTCGTCGAGGCGGTCCAGGCCACCGGCGGCGCCTGCGTCATCACCGCCGACCACGGCAACGCCGACAACATGCTCGAGCCCGACGGCTCGCCGAACACCGCGCACTCCCTGAACCCGGTGCCGCTGATCGTCACCGTCGAGGGCCTCGATCTGCGCGACGGCGGGATCCTCGCCGACGTGGCGCCGACCGTGCTCGCGCTGCTCGGCATCGAGCAGCCCGCCGAGATGACGGGCCGCTCGCTCATCGAGCCGGGCGGTGAGGCCCACTAGCCGTGGGCGACGAGGTCGACGACCTCTACGGCCTGCCGCTCGACCGCTTCGTGCCCGAGCGCGACGCGCTGGCCAAGCGGGTGCGCGGTGACGGCGACCGCGCGCGCGCCGACGAGATCAAGGCGCTGCGCCGACCGAGCGTGGCCGCCTGGGGCGTCAACCAGGTCGTGCGCACGCAGTCCACGCAGGCGCGCGAGCTGTGGAAGGCGGGCGACGAGCTCGTCGCCGCGCAGGACGCGCTGCTCGGCGGCACGGGCGACGCCAAGCGCCTGCGGGCGGCCGGCGAGGGCGAGCGCGAGGCGCTCGACGCGCTCGTGCGCGCCGCGCGCGGGCTGCTCACCGACAAGGGCCGCGACCTCGGCGAGGCGACGCTCGAGAAGGTGCGCGACACGCTGCACGCGGCGGCCATCGACCCCGAGGGCCGCGAGGACGTCGCGGCCGGGCGGGTCGTCAAGGAGCGCGCCCACGCCGGGCTCGGAACGTTCGAGGGCACGCTCGCGGCCTCGCCCGCGCCCGTCCGCGAGCGCGCCGAGCCGAAGCAGAAAGCCGCCAAGGCGACGACGAAGGAGGACCGCGCCGCGCAGCGCGAGCGCGAGCGCCAGGAGGCCGAGGAGGCCGAGCGCGCAGAGGCCGAGCGCCGCCAGGCGGCCCGCCGCCGCGCGGCGGCCGAGCGCGAGCTGCGCGAGGCCCAGAAGGCGCTGTCGACCGCCGAGAAGCGCGCCGAGCGCACGGAGGCGCGGCTCGCCGAGGCGCGGGAGGCGGCCGAGGAGGCCGGCGCCGAGCTCGACGCCGCCCGTGCGCGCGAGGAGAACGCGCGCGCCGCCCTCGACGGGCTCGCGGAGTGACCGCGGCCCGCCCGCGCGCTACGAGGACGCCTGCGCGCGCACGAGCGCTTCGTCGATGAACCCCGGCAGCTCCTGCAGCGTGCGCGGGTCGACGTGGTGGGCGGCGTCGCTCTCGCGGTAGGTGACGTCGAGCCCGGCCTGCGAGAGGCGCTGCTGCGCGTCGCGCGCGAAGTCGATCGTCATGATCGGGTCGCGCCGCCCGTGGGCGATGAACACGGGCAGCCCGGGGCGGTCGAGGTCGGCGGTCCAGCCGTCGACGGTCGGGATGAAGCCGCTGAGGGCGATGATCCCCGCGGGGGAGGGGCGGCCGTCGCCGAGGCCGAGGGCGTAGGACATGACCGTGCCCTGCGAGAAGCCGCCGACCACCGTCCGCTCCCAGGGCACCCCGGTCGCCTCGTCGACGCCGCGCAGGAAGTCGCCGAGCATCCGGTAGGAGTCGTGGAACGTCGCGGGATCCGGGAAGCCGACGCGCGGCACGACGTACCAGTGGCGGCCGCCCGGCGGCAGGAACAGCGGGCCGCCGGGGGTGATCCCGACGAGCTTGCGCTGCGGGTCGAGCACGTCGAGCAGCCCGAACAGGTCGTTCTCGTCGGCGCCGCGCCCGTGCAGGAGCACGAGGGCGCCCTCGGGATCGCCGTCCGCGGGGCGGACGCGGTGGACGAGCGTGTCGGGCAGACCGCTCATGAGCCGACCGGGACGCGCGGGTTCTGCAGCGGCGTGAGGCGCCGCTCGAGCTCGTCGCGGAGGCTCTCGTACTGCGGCGGCAGCCTCAGCGCCTCGCCGAGCGACTCGGCCGGCTCGTCGATGTCGAAGCCGATGTCGCGGCTGGCGAGCTCGAACAGCACGCCCGACGGCTCGCGGAAGTACACGGAGTGGAAGTACTGGCGGTCGATGATCGGCGTCGGGCGCGCGCCGGCTTCGGCGGCGCGCCCCGCGAACGCCTCGAGCTCGTCGTCGTCGGCCGCCGACCAGGCGACGTGGTGGACGGTCCCGGCGCTCGTGCGCCCGCGCACGGCGGGCGGCACGTCGTAGATGATCGCGCCGTGGCGCTCGGCTCCGCCGAGCACCCAGCCCTCGGCGCTCGCGGCGAAGCCGAGCGCCTCGAGCAGCGGCGCGCTCGCGCCCGGGGTCGACGCGTAGGCGCGCACGCCGTGGAAGCCGAGCAGGGCGTGCTCGGGCGGGATGTCGGCGGCGCGGGCGGCGAGCGGCGGGTCGGTGGTCGCCAGGGCGAGCAACACGTGGCGCAGGCCCTCGGGGTCCTCGAACGCCAGGGCGTCGCCGTCGCGCTGCGCATCGACGCCCGCGTCGCCCAGGCGCGCGGCCCAGAAGTCGAGCGCCGCCGGCGAGCCGACGCGCCACTGGATCGTGTGGACCATGCCGTCGCCCGCGCGGCCGAGGGCGGCGCCGGGGAACTCGAAGAACGTGAGGATCGAGCCGGGCGTCCCGGCCTCGTCGCCGAAGTACAGGTGGTAGACGTCGGGCTGGTCGAAGTTGACCGTCTTCTTCACGAGGCGCAGCCCGAGCAGGCGCGCGTAGAAGTCGACGTTCCGGGGAGCGTCGGCGGTGATCGCCGTCACGTGGTGGAGACCTTCGAGTCGCATCTGCCGATCCTCCTGGACGTCAGTAGTTGTTTGTGCAACCATACGTCAACAATCCCGTTGCCGCCCGATTCCGCTGCTACCGTCGAACACAACGAGACTCTCGCATGGCTACCACCGCCGACCACCATCCCGAGATGCCCGAGGACGTCGTCGCCGTCCAGCTCGACGCCCGTCAGCTCGCGGCGTGGCGGGGTCTGCTCCGCGTCCACGCCACCCTCACCAAGGCGCTCGACGCCCAGCTCGAGGCGGAGCACGGTCTCGCCCTCAGCTCCTACGAGGTCCTCATGTACCTCAACGACGCCGACGAGCAGCGGATGCGCATGTCGGACCTCGCCAGCTCGGTGATCCTGAGCCGCAGCGGGCTGACGCGGCTCGTCGACCGCCTCGAGCGCGACGGGTTGCTCGAGCGCCAGTCCTGCCCGGACGACGCGCGCGGCTCGTTCGCGTCGCTGACCGAGGCGGGGCGCGTGCGCCTGCAGGCCGCGCGGGTGACCCATCTGGCCGGCGTGCGCGAGCTCTTCGTGGACCACTTCGCGGAGGCCGAGCTGGAGACGCTCGGCGCGGCATGGGAGCGTGTGCTTCCCGGGGCCGCCAACCGCGCCGGTCCGGCCTGCGCCTGACACGTCGCGCTCTTGTCGAGCCGTTCTCGCTTCGCCGCTCCGGCGACATCCCGTCGTCCGCTCATCCGCTGCGAAAACTTGACAACGCACGACTGAGATTTCATACTGCGGACACCAACACTCTCGTTGAGTCCCTGGAGGAATGACATGGCACTTGTCCGCTGGGAGCCGGTCCGTGAGCTCACTTCGCTGCAGAGCGAGATGAACCGGTTGTTCAACACGTTCTTCGACTCGCCGACGACGTCCTCGGGCGCCAACGGCGGCGCGGTGCGCCGCTGGGTGCCTGCCATGGACCTCGTCGAGACCGACGGCCACTTCGTGCTGCGGGCCGATCTCCCCGGCCTGTCCGAGGAGGACGTCGCCATCGAGCTCGAGGACGACGTCCTCACTCTCACCGGCGAGCGCAAGACCGAGCACGAGGAGAAGCGCGAGGGCTTCTACCGCGTCGAGCGCTCGTTCGGGCACTTCCGCCGCTCGCTCACCCTGCCCGAGGGGGTCAACGCCGAGGCCATCGAGGCGCACTTCGACAAGGGCGTTCTCGAGGTCCGCATCCCCAAGCCCGAGCAGCGCAAGCCGCGCCGGGTCGCGATCCAGGTCGGCGAGAGCCGGACCACGATCGAGGGCACCGAGTCCGGCCCCCAGGCCGCCTGAGGCAGCCCGGCCCCGAACCCGAGGCGCCGCGGGTCCCCGCGGCGCCTCGGCCGTAGCATGGGCGGCCGTGTCCGCCCTGACCATCACCGCGCGCGACGCCGGCTCGCGCGCCCGGGCCGGCATCCTGCGCACCGCCCACGGCGAGATCCGCACGCCGCACTTCGTCCCGCTGGCCACGAAGGCCACGGTCAAGGGCCTGCTGCCCGCCGAGGTCGCCGCGCTCGGCTACGACATCGTCCTGGGCAACACGTTCCACCTGTTCCTCGATCCCGGGCACGAGCTCATCGGCCGCTTCGGCGGCCTGCACGACTTCATGGGCTGGGACGGGCCGATCATCACCGACTCGGGCGGCTTCCAGGTGTTCTCGATGGGCCACGGGACCGTCGCCGACGAGATCAAGGGCCGCTCGCCGAGCGGGCCCGACCGCGCCGGTCGCGTGCTCGAGATCGCCGAGGACGGCGTGCGCTTCCGCTCCTACCTCGACGGCTCGGAGAAGCTCCTGCGCCCGGAGACGTCGATGGAGATCCAGGCCGCGCTGGGCTCGGACCTCGCGCTCGTCTTCGACGAGTGCACGCCATTCCACGCGGACCGCGACTACACCGCGCGCTCCACCGAGCGCACCCATCGCTGGCTGCGCCGCTGCCTGGACTGGCACGCCGAGCACGGCCCCGACGGCCAGATGGTCTACGGGATCGTGCAGGGCGGCGTCTACGAGGACCTGCGGGTCGCGTCGGCCCGGGAGATCGCCGCCAGCGAGGTGCGACGGGATCGCGATCGGCGGGTCGCTGGGCGCCGACAAGGAGCAGATGTACGAGGTCGTCGGCTGGACGACCGCCGCGCTCGACGAGGAGCGCCCGCGCCACCTGCTCGGGATCGGCGAGATCGACGACCTGATCCGCGGCGTCGAGCTGGGCATCGACACCTTCGACTGCGCGATGCCGACGCGCCTGGGCCGCCACGGGATGGCGCTGGTGCCCGAGCCCGGCCGGCGCTGGCGCGTCGACCTGAGCGGCGCGCGCTGGCGCGACAGCGACGAGCCGATCATGGAGGGCTGCCCGTGCCCGGCCTGCGCCGCCGGGCTCACGCGCGGCTACCTGCGCTACCTGGCCCGCAGCCGCGAGCTGACGGGCATGCGCCTGCTGACGATCCACAACCTCGCGTTCGTGGCGCGCCTGATGGCTCGGCTGCGCGCGGCGATCGAGGACGGGGACGCTGGCCGACGAGGCCGCGGCGCTGCGCGACGGCGCCGCGCCGTGACCGCTACCGGGTGTTGTCCTCGATGAGCTGCTGCATCGCGTCGACGCTGCGGTCGACGTTGTCGTAGACGACCTCGCGCAGGCGGACGGCGTCGTCCGAGCTCGACGTGCTGATGACAGCGGCGATCGCGCCGGCGGCGATCAGGGCGAGGACGAGCAGGGTGCCGAGCAGGCGGCGCATGCGGCCGCGGCGGCGGCCGCGGCTGCGCTCGGCGCGACGCTGCGGCTCGGCGCCGCGCGGCGGCGGGGCGGGGGCGGCCCGGGGCGCGCGCGGCTCGCGGGGCCGGCGCGGCTCGGTGCCCCCGGAGACGCTCGTCGCGCCCGTGGCCGGGCCGACGGCGCGGGTCGCCTCGGTCGACGCGCGGTGCGCGCGCGTGGTGCCCGTCGGGCCGATCCCGCGCGCGCCGTCGATGAACGCCTCGCGCAGCGCGTCGGCGTCGGGATAGCGGTCGCGCGGGTCGAGCGACAGGGCGCGGTCGACGGCGGCGGCGAGCTGCGGCGTGACCTCAGGGTTGAGCTCGTCGAGCGGCGGCGGCGACTCGCGCTGCTGCTTGAGCACCAGCTCGGTCAGCGACTGCGCCTCGTAGGGGAGGCGCCCGGACAGGAACTGGTACGTGACGACGCCGAGCGCGTAGAGGTCGGCGGGAGGGCCGACGCGCTCGCCCGCCGCCTGCTCGGGCGCCAGGTAGGCGGCGGTGCCGATGACCGAGCCGACCTGGGTGATCCCGGATTCGTCGCTGACCGCCTTGGCGATACCGAAGTCGGCGAGCTTGACGACGCCGTCGTCGGCGCGCAGGAGGTTGCCGGGCTTGACGTCGCGGTGCACGACCCCGTTGCGGTGCGCGTACTCCAGCCCGCGGCACGCCTGACCGATCAGCGACATCGCGGTCGGCACGGCGAGCACGCGCTCGTCGCGCAGGATCTCCGCGCCGGAGTGCCCGCTGACGAGCTCCATGACGATGTAGTGGCGCCCGCTGCGGTCGTCGAGGCCGAAGTCGAAGACCTGCACGATGTTCGGGTGCACGAGCCGCGCCGCCGACAGCGCCTCGCGGCGGAAGCGCGCGACGAACTGGCCGTCCTCGGCCAGGTGCTCGGCGAGCAGCTTGATCGCGACGTCGCGCTCGAGCCGCCGGTCGTGCGCGCGCACGACGGTCGACATGCCGCCCACGCCGAGGCGCTCGCCGAGCTCGTAGCGATCGGCCAGGACCTGGGTCGACATCAGCCCGTGCCCTCGTCGGGGTTCACGCCGCCGCTCGTGTCGGCCGGCGGGGCCGGCGTCGTCGTGGTCGTCGTCGGCTGCGTGTCGGTCGGCGTCGTCGTGGTGGTCGTGTCGGTCGGTGTCGTGTCGGTCGTCGTCGTCTCGGTGTCGGTCGTGTCGGTCGGCGTCGTCTCCGTCGTCGTCTCGGTGGTCGTCGGCACGGTCTCCGTCTGGCTGGCCTGCTCCTCGCACTCTCGCGGCGCGATCTCCTCCAGGTTCTCGACTCCGCGCTCGAGCCGCGCCACAAGCCGGTCGTCGACCGGCTCGGGCAGGTTCACGAGGGCGCCGCGCGCCCGGCTCAGGGCCGCCTGGGCGGCCGCGCAGTCGCCGCTGTCGACCGCGCTCTTGACGTCGCCGAGGGCCGAGCTGAGGTCGTTCGCGTTCGACGCCGGGATGAGGCCGCTGCGGTCGGCGCCGCACGCCGCGAATCCGGCCGAGGCCACGCCGAGCACGGCGGCGGCCAGGTACGGGAGAAGCCGGCGCATCCTCATTGACCGTACTGCAGGCGTTCGGCCAGGGAATCGGGCAGCCGCGCCGCGCGGATGGCCGCCGCCGCGCCCGCGATGTCGTACTCGACGCGCCGCCATTCGGCGGCCCACGAGGCCGTGTCGAGCAGCAGCCAGGCGGCGCGCGGGTCGCCGTCGCGGGGCTGGCCGACGCTGCCCGGGTTGACGAGCCACTCGCCGGCGGACAGGTCGAGCCGATCGCCGGCGCGGCGGGGCTCGCCCGTCGCCGCCTCGCCCTCGGGGCGCTCGAAGGACAGCGCGACGTGCGAATGCCCGACGATGCACACGCGTTCGTCCGCGACGTCCAGGCACAGCTCGGCCAGCAGCGTGCTGAGCACGTACTCCCACACCGGGTCGCGCGGGCTCGCGTGGTAGAGGCCGATTCCGTCCTCGGCGCCCCGCGGGCTCAGCGAGCGCAGCCAGTCGGCGTGCTCGTCGGCGAGGACGTCCTGCGTCCAGCGCGCCGCGAGCGCCGCGCCGTGGGAGAACTCATCCAGCGCCAGCTCGCCGCTGACCGCCATGTCGTGGTTGCCGGCGAGCGTGACGGCGGCGTGCTCGCGCACGAGCTCGCAGCAGCGGTTGGGGTCCGCGCCGTAGCCGACGACGTCGCCCATCGACCACAGCTCGCGCGCGTCGGTCCGCGCGACGTCCCCGAGCACCGCCTCGAGGGCGTGCCGGTTGCCGTGGATGTCGGAGACGATCGCGACCTGCATGGGAGCGGCCCGCCATGCTATTGGGGTGACCGCCGCACGCTGGAGAGCCCCCGTGGCCGTCGTCGCCGCGCTCGTCGTCGCAGAGGCCGCGGTCCTGCTGCTGCGCCCGCGCGAGGGCGTCATCGAGCCGGCGCCGGTGTCGCCCACGACCTACTTCACCGAGGCGCAGCTCGAGCGGGCGAGCGACTTCCGCGGCCCGCAGCGGATCATCGGGCTCGCCATCCTCGGCGTCGAGGGCGCGGTGCTCGTGTGGCTGATCGCCCGCCCGCCGCGCGCGCTGCGCCGCACCTTCCGCCGCCCGGTGCTCGCCGCGGCGGGCGCCGGCGCGCTGCTCTCGCTGAGCCTGCAGGTCGCGCCGCTGCCGCTCAGCGCGATCGCCCATCAGCGCGCCGTCGACGTCGGCCTGTCGACCCAGGACTGGCCCGACTGGGCACTCGACCTCGTCAAGGCGTGGGCGATCGGCGCGGTCTTCGCCGCGGGCGGCGCGGCCGCGGCGGTCGCGCTCATGCGGCGCCTGCCGCGCACGTGGTGGGTGCCCGGGGCGGCCGTCGTCGTGGCCTTCGGCGTGGCCACGACGTACATCGCGCCGATCGTGCTCGACCCCGTCTTCAACCGCTTCACGCCGCTGCCGCCCGACGCTACGCGCAGCGACGTGCTGACGCTCGCGCGCCAGGCGGGGGTCGACGTCGGGCAGGTGTACGAGGTCGACGCGAGCCGCCGCACGACCGGCGCCAACGCCTACGTCGCCGGTCTCGGCCACACGAAGCGCGTCGTCCTCTACGACAACCTGCTGAAGGACTTCAAGCGCGACGAGGTGCGTCTCGTCGTCGCCCACGAGCTCGGCCACGTGCACTACGACGACGTCCCGCGCGGGCTGTTGTACCTGGCCATCGTGGCGCCGTGCGGCATGTTCGCCGCCGCGCTGCTCACGCGCCGCCTGGCTCCCGCTGAGGCCGAGCGCCCGGGCCCGGGCGTGCTGCCCGCGCTCGCGCTGTCGGTGCTCGTGCTGAGCACGGGGATCACGACCGTCTCCAACCAGCTCTCGCGCCGCGTCGAGGCGCGCGCGGACTCCTACGCGCTCGAGCTGACCCGTGCGCCGGAGCCGTTCATCGGCTTCGAGCGGCGTATCACGCTGAAGAACGTCGGCGAACCCGACCCGCCGGGGTGGGCCGCGTTCCTGTTCGGCACCCACCCCACGACGATGGAGCGGATCGGCGCGGCGGTCGCCTTCAGGGACGGCGATCGTCCGGGCGCTCCCCGAACTCGGGGAGGCTCTTGATCCCCTCGCGGGTGCGCCACTTGGAGTAGTTGTCCTCCATCGCGTCGATCAGCTCGCGCATGAAGCGCGGCGACAGGTTGATGCGCGAAACGACCACTCCGGGGATCTCGTCGTCGTCGACCTCGTGGTCGACGCGGGCGAAGGTCACGGTGAACTCGTAGTCCGAATGGCTGACGTTCGCGAAGTTCGCGTACTTGCCGGCCATGTGCTTCGGCTCGAAGTGGATGTTGATCTGGCGCTCGGGCTCGTGCTGTTCGTCGGCCATGGCTCCGCCTAGTATCGCAACGATGCGGATCGTGGTCGTGGCCGTCGGGCGGGTGCGTCCGCCCTTCGACGACGACGTCGCCCATTACGCGCGCCTGCTCGCGCCCCACGCCCGCCTCGAGCAGGTCGAGGTGCGCGAGGACGAGGCGGTCGAGCGCCGCATCCCCGAGCGCGCGTACGTGTCGCTGCTGGCCATCGACGGGCGCCCGATGGACAGCGTCGCCTTCAGCCGCTTCCTCGAGGACCGCCGCATGAGCGGCCGCGACCTGTGCTTCGTGATCGGCGGCGCCTTCGGGCTCGAGCTCGAGCGCGCCGACCACCGTCTGTCGCTGGGCCCGATCACGCTGCCCCACCAGCTCGCGCGGGTGGTGCTGCTCGAGCAGCTCTTCCGCGCCCACAAGATCCTCAAGAACGAGCCGTACCACCACTGAGCCCGCGCCGCGCCGCGGCGGGCTGCGATCATCGAACCCATGACCCCCGTCACCGAGCTGCGCGCCGCGGTGGAACAGGCCGCGGGCGGCCTGGCGAACGGCGACTCCCCGCGGTCGCGGCCGACGCTCGAGCGTCCCAAGCAGGCCGGGCACGGCGACTACGCGACGAACGCCGCGCTCGTCCTCGCGCCCGTGCTCAAGGCGTCGCCGCGCGACGTCGCCGAGCGCCTCGGCGACGCGTTGCGCGAGCGGCTCGGCCCGGCGCTCGAGCGCGTCGAGGTGGCGGGCCCCGGGTTCCTCAACCTGTTCCTGTCCGACCTCTGGTACGCGCAGGCGCTGGACTGGGTCATCGCCGCCGGCGACGCCTTCGGGGCCACGACGCCCGAGCGGCCCGAGAAGATCAACGTCGAGTTCGTGTCGGCCAACCCGACCGGTCCGCTGACCGCGGCCTCCGGGCGCCACGCCGCCTATGGCGACGCGCTGGCCCGGCTGCTCGAGCTCGCCGGGCACACCGTCGAGCGCGAGTACTACTTCAACGACACGGGCTCGCAGGTGCGGCGGCTGGCCGAGTCGATCCGCGCGCGGGCGCGTGGCGAGGAGCCGCCCGAGGACGGCTACCCGGGCGAGTACGTCCGCGAGCTGGCCGAGGCGATCCCCGGCGCCGCCGACGCCGACACCGACGAGCTGGCGGCCCGCGGCGTCGAGCTGGTCGTCGCGCGCATCCGCAGCACGCTCGACACCTACCGCGTGCGCTTCGACCGCTGGTTCACCGAGCGCACGCTGCACGAGGGCGATCCCAGCGCGGTGCAGCGCGCCTACGCGCGCCTGGAGGAGGGCGGCCACCTGTACCGCTCCGAGGGCGCGCTGTGGCTGCGCACGACGACCTTCGGCGATGACAAGGACCGCGTGCTCGAGCGCTCGACCGGCGAGCCGACGTACTTCGCCGCGGACGTCGCCTACCACGAGGACAAGCTCGAGCGCGGCTACGACCGCATGATCAACGTACTGGGCTCCGACCACCACGGCTACATCGCGCGGATGAAGGCGGCGGTCGCCGCGCTCGGCGTCGAGCCCGAGCGCCTGGAGATCCCGATCCTCCAGTTCGTCCACATCGTCGAGGGCGGCTCGCGCTCGTCGATGTCCAAGCGCCGCGGCGAGTTCATCACGCTCGAGGACCTCATCGACGAGATCGGCGTCGACGCGACGCGCTACTTCATGCTCTCGCGCTCGCACGACTCGACGGTCGACCTCGACCTCGAACTGGCCCGCCGCGAGTCGGCCGAGAACCCCGTCTACTACGTCCAGTACGCGCACGCGCGGATCGCCTCCGTGCTGCGCAAGGCGGGCGAGGAGCGGGTGCTCGCGGCGCTCGAGGCGACCGAGCCGCCGGCCGAGCTGCACGAGTCCGAGCGCGAGCTGGTCAAGAAGCTGCTCGCCTTCCCCGACGAGGCGGCCGAGGCGGCCGAGCGGCGCGCGCCGCACCGCATCGCCGCCTACGTGCTCGAGCTCGCCCAGGCGTTCACCGCCTTCTACCGCGACTGCCTCGTCGTCGGCGCCGAGCCGCGCGCCGTCGAGGACTTCCGCCTGCGCCTGAGCCTGACGACGCAGCGGACGATCGCCCGCGCGCTCGGGCTGCTCGGCGTCAGCGCGCCCGAGCACATGTAGCTACACCCGGTAGAGGAAGTCCAGGCCGAGGTCCTGCAGCAGGCCCTGGGCCTCGATGTTCAGCCGCGTCAGCTCGCCCGTGAGCATGAGCACGCCCATGAGGATCAGGACGGCGCCGGAGACCGCGGTGACGAGCACGTAGCGCGAGCGGATCCAGCGGAAGGCGTTCGTCGCGCGGTCGAAGGCGACCGCCGTGAGCAGGAACGGGACGGCCAGCCCGAGCGAGTAGAACGCGAGCAGCAGGCCGCCGTGGCCGACGGTGTCCGAGGTCGAGGCGGCGGCGAGGATCGAGGCGAGCGTCGGCCCGACGCACGGCGTCCACGCGATCGCGAAGGCCAGCCCGGCGATGATCGGCCCGCCCGCCCCGGCGCGGCGGATCAGCCCGTCCGGGCGCCACTCGCGGTTCAGGCGCGGCACGAACGGCGCGAGCAGGAAGAGCACCCCCATCAGCACGATCACGATCCCGGCGACCGTGTCGAGCGTCTGCTTGGAGTCGCGCAGGGTCGAGCCGATGCCGGTCGCGGTCATACCGAGCGCGACGAACATGAGCGTGAAGGACAGGCAGAAGACGGCCGCCGGCCAGAGGATCGCCGACGGGTTGTGCTCGCCCGAGCGCATCTCGGTCACGCTCACGCCCGAGACGGCGGAGAGGTAGCCGGGCACGAGCGGCAGCACGCACGGCGAGACGAACGAGACGAAGCCGACCGCGAACGCGGCGATCACGGTGGTGTCGGCTTGGGCGGCGGCCAGCAGCACGGTGATTCGAGGGGTGCGGCTCAGGCCCCGTAGCGCGCGAGGTCCTCGTCGAGCCGGCGGGCGTCGGAGGCCTCGAGTCCCGGGCCCTGGCCCGGGCCGGGCGGCGGCGGGCGCCGGCGCCAGCGGGGAAGCAGCATGGCCAGGCCGGCGATCAGGGCGACCACGACGCCGATCGGGACGAGCCAGGCGGCGAGCCCGAAGCCGCTGTCCTCGGGGACGGCGAGGATCGCCGGGCCGTAGCGGCGCTTGAGCTCGGCCTTGATCTGGTCCTTGGTCAGGCCGTCCGCGATCAGCGCGTGGATCTCGCGGCGCTGCTGCTCGGCGCGCGGGGCCTCGGCGATGTTCAGGGGGACGTTGCAGACGTCGCACATGACCTCGTCCTCGATGTCGTTGAACGACGCCTTCGGCGTGGCCGCCTGCGCGGTCGCGGCGACGCCGAGAGTGAGGGTCAGGCTGAGGGTGAGGGTAAGCACGGCGGCGAGGGCGAGCAGGCGGGTCATTTCGAGGCCTCCGCGCGGTCGATGGCGCCGTCGATGAAGCGCTGGTCGATCTGCCCGCGCGACAGGGCGACGACCCGGCCCCGGCGGTCGAGGACGAAGGTCTCGGGCAGCTTGTTGGTGCCGTACTCGGGCGCGAGCGACAGGCGGTCGTCGCGCACGCTCGGGAAGCTGACCTTCTCGGAGCGCACGAAGGCCTGCGACTCCTGGGCGGCATCCTTGTAGGTCACGCCGAGGACGGTGCCGCCGCTGGACGCCAGGCGCCGCTGGGCGCGCTCGAGGACCGGGGCCTCGGCCTTGCACGGCTCGCACCACGAGGCCCAGAAGTTGAGCACCACGACCTTGCCGGCGAAGTCGTCGAGCGCCAGCGGCGTGCCCGCGCCGAGCCGCGGGAGCCGGACGTCCTGGCCCGGGGCGGCGGGCCGCTCGCCGCCCGCGACGGCCTGGTCGAGCGAGTCGCTGCCCGTGTCCTTGCCGAGCACGCCGTAGAGCAGCAGCGCGACGAGCGCCGCGCACAGGATGACGACCGTGATCGGGACGGCGGAGCGCTTCAAGGCCCCTCAAGGGTAGTCGGCGCCAGGTATCGTCCACACCACACGCGGACGTAGCTCAGTTGGTAGAGCACCAGCTTCCCAAGCTGGGGGTCGCGGGTTCGAGGCCCGTCGTCCGCTCTGACACGAAACCCCCGAGTTGACGGGGGTTTCGCAGTTTGCGGGTCGCCATGACCCGCGGCTCCGTGGCCCGATCATGGCCCAGACGTCTCCGCGGCGCTCGCGCGGCCGATGTCGAGCGCATCAAGTCGGCTCGCGATCCCGGCGCCCGCGCCGTCCAAGCCGCACGCCGGCGCGAGTGTCGAGACGGAAACCAGCAGCGAGTCAGGCGATCGACAGGATCCACGCCATGGTGAACGGCATCGTGCCCGTCACCACCGGAGACCGCCCGCACCGCCGGGGCGATGGGAGCGCCGACACGCTGTCATCGATGACATTGCGTATGAGCTCGCTGCCTCCTGTCCACACCCTCGTACCTGCGTCATAGGGCGCAGTACGCTGGCCGATATGGCGGCCGTTCGAATCGTCCCCTCTGGTGATGACGCAGAGTTTCCCTACGCGGAAGCTCTGGTGTTGCTCCAAGCAATGCGAGGGGCCGTCCAGGAACAAACAGACGTTCCGTCGGTAATCGCTGCCGGTAAACGCTTGGGGTGGCCGCAAGCACTCATCGACGTCCATCTCGAATACATGAAGAACGGTACGTGCTTCGACTTCACCACGGACGCCGGCATCAGTTGCACGCTGTGGGAGGACAACATCTTCTTTCGCTTCCAGAGCGCCGAGCACGAAGCTCAGTGCATGCCCATCATCGAGGATCTTGCCGTGCGTTTGTCGTGCCGGGTGATCCGTTACTGACAAAGGGCGAGCCTCGGGCACGATCCTCATCGCCCGAGGCCGACGTGATCCGCGAGCATGCTTGCGGCGGAGGGGTGTCGATCGCCGAGCTGCGCCGCATGCTCAGCCCGGCGCTGGCGCATCCTGGCGGAAGCAGCAGCGGCGCGTTGGGAGCGCCTACCCGTATCGTTGACGCGTGGCGATTGAGCCGCCCGACCTTCCCGCGCCCGAGGACGACTTCGACGCGCGCGTGCTCGCGGACCTTCGCCGGCACGGTTGGCACTGCATTCTCGTCGCCGACGAGCACCATCCACATCACGCGGCGTTGCACGCCGCTATGCCGGATGACCCTGTGCATGACGCGGCGTTTGCGTACACGGTGGGTCTCTCCCTCTCGCTGCATCACCCGGAGATTGTGCTGGTGGGCCGATGGGCGCAAGCCCACGGAATTCTCGCCGCCGTGGTCGACCTGATCAGAGACGGCCAAGGATTCCAGCCGGGTGATACGTCGGACGAGGTGTTGACGAGGTACGAAGTCCGGTTCGGCGCCGTTTCCGAAGCGCGACGCCTGACGCTGCTCACGTACGCCGATTGGGTGAACCGTCGGGGTCCTTTCGACGCCATCCAGTTGATCCTTCCCGACAGCAGTGGGCGCTGGCCTGACGATTCTGACTACGACTCGTACCCGCAGCCGCTTCTGGATCGCGTTTGACGAATCTGCTGCTGGATTGGGGCAAGCCAGCGAACGCGGCCGCGACCGCAACGCACGGAAGGAGCAGCGGCGAAAGGACACACGCGCATGCACGGAAAGCCGGCGGCCCGCAGGCCCGGCTCTCGACCGTCGTTGCGTTCTACTACCGCTCGCGCGGAGCTGCTGGCCGGCGATGCGGCAAGTTGAAGGTTGGCGATCGTCGCTCAAGTCACGTCGTCACTCGGCGATGAGCGCCTGCGGCCGGCGAGGTCGGGCTCTTCTCTGAAGCGCGTCAGCGACCGTACCTTGACTTCGTGGGAGGTACTGGCGAGGATCGGATCGAGTTGACAGTCGTACCGCCGCGCGAGACCTGCCCGCTGTGAGCGCTTTGGCGCCACGCGGTGCGCTCGGCGCCACGCCGGGCAACACGACCGCGCCCGAGAGACCGCGGCACCGTCCGCCCGCAGTGTTAGCTGATCGCCTCCGCCCGTTGGCGGGGCTTCGCCGCGGCCTGGCCGCCTAGGAGGGATGCTGACGATGCAACACCACACCGGCACCGAGCCGACGGATCGCTTCCCCACCGACGCGACGGGGCTTCCCGAGGCGCGCGCGCCCAAGGTGATCGAGCTGGCGGACGGTGAGCATCTCGATCTCCGGATCGCTCCGGTCGCCAAGCGACTGGGCGACGCGACGGTCCGGATGCTGGCCTACAACGGGTCGATTCCCGGACCGATCTTGAAGGTGCAGGAGGGCTCGGAGGTCATCGTCGACGTCGAGAACCAGGGCGACATGGACGCCACGGTTCACTGGCATGGGTTGCGGCTGGAGAACCGCTACGACGGAACGCACGAGACGCAGGCGCCGATGGCCGTGGGCGAAAGGTTCTCCGCGCGCGTCACGTTCCCCGATCCGGGCCTGTACTGGTACCACCCGCATATCCGCGAGGACTACGGGCAGGAGATGGGCCTGTACGGCAACGTGCTGGTGGAGCCGGCCGACCCGGACTACTGGCCGCCCGCGCACCGTGACCTGGTGCTCACGCTCGACGACATCTTGCTCGAAGACGGCAAGGTTGCGCCGTTCAGCCCCTCCGAGACGACCTACGCGGCGATGGGCCGGTTCGGCGACGTGCTGCTGGTCAGCGGTGAGCCGGACCTCTCGCTGACAGCGCAGCTCGGCGAGGTGGTGCGCCTCTACCTGACCAACACCGCCAACACGCGGGTGTTCAAGGTCAAGCTGCCGGGCGCGCGGATGAAGCTCGTCGGCGGCGACAGCGGCCACGTCGAGCACGAGCAGTTCGTCGACGAGGTGATCCTCGCTCCGTCCGAGCGAGTCATCGTCGATGTCCTGTTCGACCGCGCCGGCGAGCTCGCGCTGGAGCACCACACCCCGGACCGGGTCTATCCGCTGGCCGCGATCACCGTCAGCGAGAACCCGGCCGAGCCGCCGCTCGCGGAGCAGTTCGCGGTCCTGCGCACCAATCCCGACATGGCGGCCGAGCGTGAGCGCGTCGCGCCGTATCTGGCGGCCGAGCCGGACAAGACCGTGGCGTTCATCGCCGAGATGGACATGGATGCGCCGGAGGGCGACGGGCCGGTCGTCTACACGTGCCCGATGCACCCGGAGGTCGTCGACGAGGAGCCGGGCCATTGCCCGCAGTGCGGGATGAAGCTGCTCGCGGTCGAGGCGCCGGCGACCACCTACACGTGCCCGATGCACCCGCAGGTCGTCAGCGAGCAGCCCGGCCACTGCCCGGACTGCGGCATGAAGCTGCTGCCGGCGCAGCTCGTCGCCGAGGCCGGCGGCCACGAGCACGAAGGCCACGACCACGCGCACGGCGAGCACGAGCACGAGCACGCGGGCCATGACCACGCGGCGGCCGGCGGGATCGAGTGGGAAGACGACATGGTCGCGGTCAACCGGCTGACGACACCGGCGAACATGCGCTGGAAGATCATCGACCGCGAGACCGATGCGGAGAACGCCGCGATCGACTGGCAGTTCCGAGTCGGCGACCAGGTGAAGATCCGGCTGCTGAACGAGATGGCCGGCGACCATCCGATGCACCACCCGTTCCACGTCCACGGCGCCGGCCGCTTCCTCGTGCTCGCCCGCGACGACGTCGCCGAGCCCAACCTGGTGTGGAAGGACACGGTGCTCGTGCGCACCGGCGAGACCGTCGACATCCTGCTCGACGTCACCAACGTCGGTCGGTGGATGGCGCACTGCCACATCGCCGAGCACCACGAGAGCGGGATGATGTTCAGCTTCAACGTCGCCCCGGCCGACGACGACGCTCCGAGCACATGACCGCTGACGCGGCAGGCGACCGGCGCGAGGTGATCGTCGTCGGCGGCGGGCAGGCCGGCCTGGCGATCGGCTACCTGCTCGCCCAGCAGGGCCGGCAGTTCACGATCCTGGAAGCGGCCAACACGCCGGCGGCGGCGTGGCGCGAGCGCTGGGACTCGCTGCGGCTGTTCACCCCAGTCCGCTACGACAGCCTCCCGGGCCGGGCGTTCCCCGGGCACCCGGACAGCTACCCGGGCCGCGACGACGTCGTCGCCTACCTCACCGACTACGCGCGCGACTTCGAGCTGCCGGTCGAACTGAGCAGCCGTGTCCGCGCCGTCCGCCAAGGCGAGCGCGGCTACCTGGTCGAGCTCGACGATCGCAGCTACGAGGCCGACCAGGTCGTGATCGCCACCGGACCGTTCCAGATCCCGCGTGTGCCGGCGATCGCCGAGCGCCTGGACCCGGACATCACGCAGTTCCACAGCAGCAAGTACCGCGGCCCCCAGGACGTGCCGGCCGGCCCGGTGCTCGTCGTCGGTGGCGGCAACACCGGCTATCAGATCGCCGAGGAGCTCGCCCGCACCCACAAGGTGCACTTGTCGATCGGCGCCCGCCAGACGCCATTGCCGCAGCGGATCCTGGGCCGCGACCTGTTCCGCTACCTCGAAGCCACCGGCCTGATGGGCAAGACCATCGAGTCGCGGATCGGCCAACGCATGCAACACCGCGAGACGCTGATCGGCTCAAGCCCTCGCGCCGCCCGACGCCGGCACGGCATCGAGCTGCGCGGCCGAACCGACGACGTGTCCGGGTCCGAGGTGCGCTTTCGCGACGGCGGCCGGCTCAATCCCGGCACGGTCATCTGGGCGACCGGCTTCGAGCTCGACCACTCGTTCGTGCAACTGCCCGTCCTCGACACGGACGGTCGGCTCGTGCACCGGCGCGGCGTCACCGCATCGCCCGGGCTGTACTTCCTCGGAATGCCGTGGCAGCACACGCGCGGCTCAGCGCTGCTGGGCTGGGTCAAGGACGACGCCCAGCACATCGCCGACCACATCGCCACCCTCGCGAGCACCGGCACGAGCCCGCCGGCGCCGGCGCTCGCCGCCGAGCCGCCGCAGCGATGAGCACGCCCACGGCCCGACGGCGGCCGGGACCGGGCCGACACGCGATGATGCAGAACGGCGGCCACCATCGCGGGTTGGCCACGGAAGTGGGTTCGATGCTGCCAAAGGTCCTTGAGTCCGTGGCCTGCGCGATTTTCTTGAGCTGCCCGACGAGTTCCGCCGCGAAGCCGACGGTCTTCAGTTCACCACAGACTTCGGACTGCGGGCCCGCACCCCTTGCCGGTTGCCGTCACATCAACCACGGAAGGGCGCGAGCCGAATGCTCAGGTCGCTCATGGCGAAGCGGTGCAGGTACCAGGCGCGGCCACGAGGGACTTGCTTGGCCTCGGCTCGGAGAAGCCCGGCGAACTCCCGCTTGAAGCCCAACCGCGGGTACTCCTGGATGACGCTCTGGCGGACTGCATCGGGTATCTCGTTGCTTCGTAGGCCGAACACATCGACGGCTGCGCCGGCAGATAGGAGGTAGGCCTCGGCACCGGATTCGAGGCCAACGCCGGGGGTGTAGTGCATGGCGATCGCGTTTGCAACGAGCTCGCGGATATCGGCAGGCACGTCGTGGCTGTCGGTGAACTCGCGTGCCAACGCGGCGCTGCGAACCGTGAAGTCGACGTCGGGCACCGGGCTCGGGATCCCGGTGTCGTGGAACATTGCAGCCAGGTACAGGAGCTCACGGTCGAACGTGATCCCGTGAAGTGCGGCGATGGCCGCGCCCCACGTGTAGGCACGACTGGAATGGTTGAGGAGTGCCGGTGTCAAGAGGTCCTGCGCGGCGACCTCGGCATCTCTTGCGAGAGCGGAGTCGGGAGGCACCAGGCTCGCCGGATCGATGGAACTCCGGCGTCCCGAGTGCATCCGGAGCACCATCGCGAGACGGCCGGCAAGAATGCTGAGCTCCCCCCGCAGCAGGGGCCGGGCAAGTGTCAGGCATTCCCGAGCGGTCAGCACTCCCCCGGTCCGTTCGGTCCATCCAATGGATCCGATCGGATCGGTGGGTCGTGGCTGGCTCATGGGGCCTCTCAGTTCGGTGGTGTCGCGGTCAGGTGGCGGGAACAGGCACGCCGACGAGTCACCAAGCCGGCGCTGGCGCCTCACGCCGCTAGTTTGGACGCTCAAGCCCCGCCCGGGGCGACCGGACACCTGGGTGTGCGGGATCGCGCAATCGCGGATGCGGGAATTGCGCTTGCCGCTACGCCCCGCGTCTCGGAACCTCTGCGGCAGCGGAGACCGGTTGAAAACGCGAACCGGTCTGGCGTCGCCGCAGTGAGGCTTCCCCTTCGGCGATGGCCCAGGAACTTCCGGCTGCCTTCCGCATCGCAGCCCGGAGATGACGGCCGGCCCTGCTCCCGTAGGGCCGGCCGTCCCCTTTTGGGCTCAAGCTGCACCGGCGCGGACGATCACCCGGGCCGCGGCAAGAACATCCCTTCGCCGTGTGGCCGCCTTCGCCGAACCTCGATACGGAGGAGCCCGATCAGGCGCGGCGGGGGCCGCCACGATGCGTGGGAGAGCGAGCGAAGCGGTAGTCGTCCGACCGCGCACCGGGGGGAAACGCGGCCGGACAGACCTCCGTGTCTGCGTCCAAGTCGGGAGCCCACGCGACACGGCGATCATGTCGGGCCCACTCGAGGGCAACATGAGTCAAACGACTCGGACGTCGGCGAGGTTCCTGCAGCTTCGCGGTGACGATGGTCTTAAGGCGCGCGCGCCGGCGCCCGCTCGCCGTACCCTTCGATCTGGAACCAAGTCATGTCGTCGCGGCCTCCGGCGATCGCTGCTCATCGATCCGCAGCGAGAAGATCGTCGAGTCGTAGCCGCTCGAGCGCCGCGGAGCGATCTTGAGATACAGCACCTCCTCGGCGTTCACGCCGACGCTCGAAACTCCGAACGGCTTACGTGCTGCGCCGTTCCTGAGCGTCCCTGCCGCGAGCGTATCGACGCCCTTGCGAAGCACCCAGATGACCCCGTCACCGCCGCGCGGATCACCGTCGGTGACCGAGCCGCTGATCCTCACGCGCCCCCGAATGGGACTCGTCCACGCGACAATCGCCGAGCGCGTCTCCGAGGGGTGAGCGAACCCTTCAGGAGAAGCGCCCCGCACGCCGACAATCGGAAACGAGACGCCCGTGGCAGGACCGTCCGGGCCGAGCCACACATCGAAGCCGCGCGCACCCAGCAAGCCCTCCGCATGGCGCCGCAGGCGCCTGAACGAGGACGGGTCGCGCGCCCGCTTGCTGCCGACCATGTATCCCCAGACCCCGGCGTTCCCGTAACGATCGCCACCGGGGTTGTGAAGCGACCCCCTCACACGCGCGAAGTCACCCGCGAAGTCCCAAACCTCGACGGCGGACCGCGAGCTCGGACCGTCCGCGCTCGGCGCAACGGCAAAGCCGTTCCTGTCCTCCAACAACAAGGCGACGCTCAGGGCAACAAAGGCACCGATCATCACAGCCCACAGCGCCACGGTCACCCACGTGCCTGCCCTGCGCCTCATGCCGCCCCCCAGATCCGCGCATCGTCGTTGTTCTCTGGGAGTCCCCGCCGCCGTGACGCGTTACGCGCCCGTGTCGGGGGCTCCGCTGTGATCCAGGTCGAAGCGGGCCGTTACCTCGAGGCCCTCGGTGCTCGCCGTCGACGAGGCGCGCTAGTCCTGCAGCGGCCAGTCGATGCCGAAGCCGACGACGCGCCGGTTCGCCACGCGTCCGGCGCGGACCGTCTCCAGCACCGGCGCGGCGAGGCGGACCGGCCGCTCGGTGCCCGGGTCGGCGGCCCAGCGGACGACCATCCGCAGGACGACGTCCTCGTGGTCGCCGGACGTGTCGGTGGTGAAGAGGGGAGAGGCGACGACCTTCGGCTCGCGGCCGGGCGCCGGCGCGCTGGGGCGCGGCGGGAACGGGAGCAGCACCGCACCGCTCTGGTCGGCGCTGAGCGCCCGCGGCCACGACGCTGTCGAGAGGCGCCCACCGTGGCGGCGCCACGTGCGCTCGCGGTCGGCCTTCCAGCGGCCGTAGCCGGCGGCGTCGCTGACCTGCACGACGAGTTGCACGTCGAGCGCCCGCGTATCGGCGCCCGCGGCCCGCCCCGCCAGCGCGCGCATGCTGCGCGCGAGCTCGGCCACGCGCGGCCCGCGCTCGGCATCGGAGCGCATGGTCGCCTGCCCGGCGGCATCGAGGCGGACGGAGACGCGGCGCAGTCGGTCGAGCATGCGTGCGGTATCGGCCCTCGGACGAGCGGGCTTGACGCGCGGTGTCAGCATTCCGTTCCCGCATTCTCCGAAGATCCTTCGGGAATTCCTAACCGGCGTTCATCGCTGCTTAATCCCGGAGCGGTGAAGTGGACGCCATGGCGAGCACGACGACCCTCCGGCCCCACCGCACGACGGCGGGCCGTTCGGCACTGGAGAGCGACGTCCGGTACGCCGGCGTGGCAGACCGGTGGGGCCGGGACGTCTGGGTCGAGCGCGACGGGGTGCGAGACGTGCTGCGCCATCGTGGCGAGGAGCCGATCGCCGGGTTCGCCTGGGGACGTCGGGGGATCGCGGCGCGAGAGCTCGCGCGGGCGATCCTCGTCGACGCCACCGGCAGCCCGGCGGTCGGCGAGCGCTTCTGCCGCGAGCTGACCCACGCGATCGTCGCCCAGCTCCCCGAGGACGGCTTCGAGCTGACGCGCGACGACATCCTGCGCTGGCTCGAGCGGACGAGCCGCTTCAGCCCGGCGGCGGGTCCTCGGCGAGCAGGCGCTCCACCGAGCTGACCTTGTCCTCGAGCGTCTGCTCGCGGTCGCGCCGCTCGTCGAGCTTGAGGACGGAGTACACGCGCGGGATCCCGAGCTCGAACGGGACCGCGTGCAGCTCGCCGACGACGGCGAGGATGTCCTCCGTGCGCCCCTCGAGCGACGTCCCCATCGCGTGCATCGCGTACCGCACGCGGTGCTGCGCCGCGAGGCGGCGCTGGATCTCGGCCACGTAGCGGCTCGCGCTCGCGTCGGCGCGCCCGAGCGCGATCACCGTGAGGTCGGCGGTCGCCACGAGGTCAGAGGATCCTCCGGGCCATCGCCCGGCATCCTAGTTCCCGCGCCGCGGCGGGCCGTGCCCCTACCAGGCCTGTGACGCGCCGCAATGCGGGCAGGCCACCGACGCCGAGACGTCGGCCTTCCAGACGTAGCCGCAGCCGCAGGTGTACTGCGCACGGTCGTCGGGGCCCCCCGAATTTCGCAGACGGCGCTCGTCGGCCAGGTCATCCACCGGGAGAGGATCCGGCGCGGCCACTTCCGTGGTCGTCGCCGGATCGCGCCGGAGGAGTGCCGGGCGTCGATTCGGGCCGCTGCGGCGGCGCGAGTCTGTGTATCGCTTGGATCTGACTCGCATGAAATGGTTCTCCCCAAAGGACGCTGTAGCACTCGAAAGGTTTCGCCGTACGGCCCGATGTGCGTGCCATCGCAACACAACGCAACATTGGCGCACCCCTCGGTGCGCGGACTGCGTCGCTCGCCGCCGTGTTCGGCATACTGGGGGGGCGCACATGGACCCTGCCCGGAAGCGCCGCATCCGTCTCGTCGTCGCCCTGAGCGCTGCCGTCGTGCTCGCGACGGCGCTCATCTACACGAGCTTCTCGGCCTCCAGCGAGGCCGTCACGCCGAGCCGCCTGGCCTCGAGCGCCGACGCCGGCGAGTCCTACAAGCTCACGGGCAAGGTCGTCGACGGCTCGGTCACCGACATCCCGGGCGGCAAGGTCTTCCGGGTGCGCGACCGCGAGGGCTCGGCCTCCGTGCCCGTCCGCTACGTCGGCGCCGTGCCCGACCCGTTCCGCGAGGGACGCGAGGTCATCGTCACGGTCCGCAAGCAGGGCGACACGTTCGTGGGCGAGCGCGACTCGCTCGTGACCAAATGCCCCTCGAAGTTCTCCGACAAGCCCAACCAGCAGACCTGATCGCATGGCCATCCTCGGCCGCGCCTGCCTGATCATCGCGCTGGCGGTCTGTGCCTACGGGATCGTCGCCTCGCTGTACGGGGCACGAACCGGCCGCCATGACTGGGCCGAGTCGGGGCGGCGCTCCGTCTATGCCCTCGCGCTGCTCGCGCTGAGCGCCTTCGCGGTCCTCGAGATCGCGTTCCTGACCTCGGACTTCTCGTTCGCCGTCGTCGCCTCGCACTCGTCGACGACGACGCCGACGTTCTACCGCGCGGCGGCGGCGTGGTCCTCGCAGGAGGGGTCGCTGCTGCTGTGGCTCATGCTCCTGTCGCTGTGGTCGAGCCTCGTGCTCTGGCTCACGCGCAAGCGCCTGCGCGACGTCGCGCCCTACGCGACCGCCGTGCTGCTCACCTTCGGCGCCTTCTTCGCGGCGCTGCTCGTCTTCTCCGCGTCGCCGTTCGGGACGCTCGCCGCGGTGCCGCAGGAGGGCGTCGGCCTCAACCCGCTGCTGCGTCACCCGAGCATGATGATCCACCCCCCGATGCTCTACTCGGGGTACACGCTGTTCGCGGTGCCGTTCGCGTTCGCGATCGGGGCGCTCGTCGTCCGCCGCGTGGACGCCGAGTGGATCCGCGCGACGCGGCGCTTCGCGCTCGCGGCCTGGTTCTTCCTCGGCATCGGCATCCTGCTCGGCGCGCGCTGGTCCTACGCCGAGCTGGGCTGGGGCGGCTACTGGGCCTGGGACCCGGTCGAGAACGCGTCGCTGATGCCGTGGCTGACCGGCACCGCGTTCCTGCACTCGGTGATGATCCAGGAGAAGCGCGGGATGCTGCGCGTCTGGAACGTCTCGCTCGTGCTCGCCACCGGCGTGCTCGCGATCCTCGGCACGTTCCTCGTGCGCTCGGGGATCCTCGACTCGATCCACGCCTTCGGCGCGTCGACGCTCGGCTTGCCGTTCGTGACCCTGATCGCGGTGATGATCATCGGGTCGATCGCGCTCGTCGTCTCGCGGCGCGACGCGCTGCGCTCCGAGCACCGGCTCGACTCGCTGCTCTCGCGCGAGGCGATCTTCCTGGGCAACAACCTCGTGCTCGTCGGACTGTGCTTCGTCGTCTTCTGGGGCACGTTCTTCCCGCTCATCTCCGAGGCGGTGACGGGCAAGCAGTCGTCGGTCGGCCCGCCGTGGTTCGACCGCTACACGGTCCCGCTGGCGCTGATCCTCGTGCTGCTGTCGGGCATCGGGCCGGTGATCGCCTGGCGGCGGGCGACGCTCGCCAACCTGCGACGCAACTTCCTGTGGCCGATCGCCGCCGCCCTCGTCACCCTCGTCGCGCTGCTCGCCGCCGGCGTGACCGGCAGCGTGACCGGCGTGATCATGTTCGTCGTCGGCGCGTTCACGATCACCGTCGTCGCGCAGGAGCTGTGGCGCGGCGCGGCCGCGCGGCGGGCCATCGCGGGCGAGAACCCGGCGCTCGCCCTCGTCCGCCTCGTGCAGCGCAACCGCCGTCGCTACGGCGGCTACATCGTCCACGTCGGCATGGCGGTCCTGTTCATCGGCGTCGCGGCGTCGTCGGCCTTCGGCAGCGCGCGCGACATCCAGATGCGCCCGGGCGACCGCGCGTCCGTCGGCGGCTACGACATCCGCTACGTGCGCGCCACGGGACGGATCGACCAGCGCGACGGCAACCTCGAGAAGATCTCCTTCGGAGCGGTGCTCGACGTGCGCCGCGACGGCAAGCGGGTCGCCCTGCTGCGCCCCGAGCGCGGCTACTACCCCTCGATGGACGCGACCGGCATGGGGCCGATCGGGCGCTTCTTCGAGGGCGAGGCGACGAGCGAGATCGGCATGCGCGCCGGCCTGACGCGCGACCTGTGGACGGCCATGTCGCCCGACATCGGCAAGCTGCGCCCGATCATCGACCGTGGCGACGGCGCCTTCGCTCGCGCCGAGGGCAAGATCCCGCCGGCCATGGAGGCCGCGCTGCTCGGGCGCGCCATCACCGGGCTCGTCCAGCGCTACCAGGACGACCCGCCGCCGGCGACCTTCCGGGTCATCAGCTCGCCGCTCGTCGCGTGGATCTGGATCGGCGGCCTGATCGTCTTCACGGGCGGGCTGATCGCGCATGTGGCCGGCGCGCGTCGCGGTCCGGCGCGAGAGCGCCGCGCTCTCGGCGCGGCTGGCGCGCGATCTCGGCCGCGCCGCCTGATCGCGCTGCCGCCGACGCGCCCGTGGACGTGCTCGCCCCGCTGATCGTCATCGTCCTGCTCGGCATCGTCGTGCTGCTCGTCAGCGCGCCGCTGCGCAAGGGGGCGACGGGCGCGGGCGAGGAGCGCGACGAGGGCGAGCGCGCCGACCTCGAGGCCGCGCGCGACGCCAAGTACCGCGAGATCCGCGACGCCGAGCTGGACCTGCGCACGGGCAAGCTCTCCGAGGAGGACTGGCGCGCCCAGGACGGCGAGCTGCGGCGCGAGGCGATCGAGATCCTGCGCCGCCTCGACGCGCTCGGCGAGCCGCCGCCCGACCGGCCGGCGCGCACCTGACCCGCGCTACCATCGCGGCATGGAGCTGTTCTTCTCGGTCGTGCAGGTGATCATCTCGGTGGTCCTGATCTTCCTGGTGCTCATGCACTCGGGCAAGGACGCCGGCCTGTCGGGCGCCTTCGGCGTCGGCAGCGGTCAGGGTCCGCTCGGCGGCGGCTCGCTCGTGGAGCGCAACCTGAACCGCTGGACGATCGGCTTCGCGATCGCGTTCACGCTCAACACGATCGTGCTCATCAAGCAGCCCTGGGACTGACGTCCTCACGCGCGCACGCTGCGCACGCGCGCGCGAGTCAGACGGTCTGGCCGGTGATGCGGAAACCGCCCGCGCGCAGCGCGGGGCAGACGACGCCGGTCGCGAAGCGCCGGCCGTAGAAGTCGCCCTCCGAGACGAGCCGCTGGCTGCTCGTCAGCGCCTCCGCCGCCTCGAGGATGCGCAGCGCCGAGTCGGTGAAGCGCACGTCGCGCACGGGCGGGCCGATGCGGCCGTCCTGCACGAGGAAGGTGCCGTCGCGCGAGGTGCCGGTCAGCAGCGTCTGCTTCTCGTGAACCGGGTTGACGTACCAGAAGCGCGTCACGTACAGCCCGCGCTCGATCGGCGCGATCAGCTCCGTCTCGTCGGCCGCGCCGCCGCCGATGAGCACGAGGTTCGTGGGCATGGCGCCGAAGCCGCTGCCGCCGGGCACGAGCGCGTGGCCGGTCGAGCGCGCGCCGCCGCCCGCCCGCGCGGCGGAGCGCGTGTCGTGGACCACGCTGTGGGCGACGCCGTCCTGGATCAGCGGCAACGGCCGCTTGGGCACGCCCTCGGCGTCGAACGCGCGCGGCAGCGTGCGCGAGAAGCGCGGCGAGTCGCTGAGGTTGATCGCCGGCGCGGCGACGCGGGTGCCCAGGCGCCCGTCGAGCGCGCCGCGGCCCTCGGCGTGCGCCAGCCCGTTGAAGGCCAGGTAGCCGAGGAACTCGAGCAGCGTCCCGACGGCGTCGGGCTCGAGCACCACCGGGTACTCGCCGGGCTCCAGCTCGACCGGCTCTTCGCGCGTGACCTTCGAGGCGGCGCGGCGGGCGATCGCCGCCGGGTCGAGCGTGCTCGCCGCGATCGCCGCCTCGGCGCCCCAGCCCGTGCGCCCCGACGCATCGCGGGCGACGACCTTCATGTACGCGTCGGTGACGTCGTCGCGGACGCGGATGCCCTTCGACGTGGCGATCGCCGTCTCGACGGCGCCCGTCGTCCAGATCCCGAACGCCTCGAGGTCGTGCTCGGCGCACACCTCGAACGCGGCGGCCAGCGCCGCGCCGGCCTGGGCGGGGTCGAGCGCCGCGGTCGCCGGGTCGAAGCCGTGGTGGCCGCGGACCGGCGCCGGCTCGGGCAGACCGGGGTACTCGCCCGGCTCACCGGCGGCGCGCGAGGCGGCGCGCGCGCTGGCGTCGGCGCGGGCGGCGACGTCGCGCATGCCCGCGTCGGTCAGGTCGTTCGTGTCGGCCGCGCCGGTGTGCCCGTCGTGGACGCGGAGCACGGAGACGCTGAGGTCGTCGACCTGGGTGGCCTGCGTCGGCGCCGAGCGCGCGAAGCGCGAGACGAGCGAGCGCTCGCGGGTCACCGTGGCCTGCGCCTCGCCGGTGGTGTGGGAGAGGGCGCGCTCGGCGAGCTCGATCGCCAGCTCTCTCACGCGACGCCCACCTGGACGTCGCGGAAGCGCGCCGGCGCGGCGCCGTGCGAGACCGACATGACCTGGCCGGGCTCGCCCTTGCCGCAGTTCGTCAGGCCCCACAGCCGCCACTCCTCCGGGCCGCAGACGGCGTCGAGCGAGCCCCAGAAGCGGGGCGTGATGCCGGCGTAGGACGGGTTGCGGAGCAGGCGCCCGAGGCGCCCGCCGCGGATCTCGCGGCCGACCTCGGTGGCGAACTGGAACTGCAGGCGGCGGTCGTCGATCGACCACGAGCGGTTCGTCTCGAGCAGGATCCCCTCGTCCGTGTCGGCGATCAGGTCCTCGAGGGTCCCGGCCTCGCCGGGCTCGATCGACACGTTCGTCATGCGCACGATCGGCTGGCGCGCGAAGCCGTCGGCACGGGCGCAGCCGCCGGACTCGTCGAGGCCGAGGGCGGCCGCCGACTCGCGGTTGGACAGCGTGGCGCGTAGGACGCCCTGGTCGATGAGCGGGTAGCGGCGCGCGGCCACGCCCTCGTCGTCCCAGCCGAACGACCCCAGCGCGCCCGGCAGCGTCGCGTCGGCGACGATCGTCAGGCGGTCCGAGCCATAGCGCAGCGAGCCGAGGTCCCCGGGCGACACCCAGCTCGTGCCCGCGTAGGAGGCCTCGCCGAGCTGGATCCGGTCGAGCTCGAGGGCGTGCCCGATCGACTCGTGGATCTGCAGCGCGAGCTGTTCGCCGTCGAGGACGACCGTCGTGATCCCCTCCGGGCAGGGCGGCGCGCTGAGCAGCTCGAGCGCCTCGTCGGCGACCCGCGGCCCGTGGCCGGCGAGGTCGAGCGCGAGCACGTGCTCCCAGCCGGCGGCGGCGAACAGCCCGCCGTGGGCGAGCGGGTAGGAGCGCACCTGCAGCTCCGAGCCGTCCGTCGCCCAGGCGGCGATCCCGGCGCCGCAGGCCACGAGCTCCTGCGTGCACGCGGCGCCGTCGGTGGTGGCGAGCGCCTTGCGATCGCGCCACGCGCGCGTCGCCGCGACGCTGCGCACGAGCCGCTCGTCGGCGGTGCGCAGCGCGCTCTCGGCCGCGAGCAGGTGGTCGAGCTTCTCGTCGAGCGACACGTCGAACGGGTCGATCTCGTGCGGCGAGGCCCAGTGCCCCTCGGCGGGGCGCACGGGGGTGAGCGGGCCCTCGGGCGCCGCGGGCTGCGCCTCGGCGATGGCCAGGGCCCGCGCGAAGGCCGCCTCCGCGCCGGACGCGCTGACGTCGCGCGTGGCCGCGAAGCCCCAGCCTCCGCCGACCCGGACGCGCACGCCGATTCCCTCGGCGGACGCCGTCGCGATGTCCTCGACGCGGCCGCTGCGCACCGACAGCGCCTCCTCGCGGCGCTCGACGTGGCGCGCCTCGGCGTAGGAGCAGCGCCCCTGCACCCGCGACATCAGCTCGGTGAGGATGTCGAGCGTCACCACGCCCGACGGTACAGGTCGCGGATCTCCTGCGGCTCGGCGGCCGGCGGTGTGCGCCTCAGCTCGGCACGTCCCGCGGCCGCCTGCGCGCAGTCGTCGAGCACGGACTCGTCGACGCCGATGTCGCGCAGCCGCCGTGCCCCGGCCAGGCCGGCGAGGCGCTCGGCGAGCGGCGCGACGTCGAGTGCGTCGAGGCCGCGGTCGCTCAGCGCGACCAGCGAGTGCGGGAGCATCGCCGCGTTGGCCGGGCCGTGCCCGGCGCCGGCCAGGCGCACGAGCGTCTGGCACAGCACGTGGTGCAGGCCGTAGCCGGACTGGTCGATCGTGTAGCCGGCGAGGAGGGCGGCGAGCGCGAGGGCGTCGCGGTCGGGCTCGTCGCCCGTCCGCGTAGGCCTCCGCGGTCAGCCGCGCCGCCTCGCGAGCGGCCAGCGTGGGCACCGGCGACGCGCGGTCGCTGACAGCGCCCTCGACGGCGTGGCCCAGCGAGTTGGCCGCGCTCGCCGCCAGCTCTGCGGGCGGCTGCGAGGCCGAGATCGCCGGGTCGTTGATCACGATCGCCGGTCGCACGTGCGGCGTCGACGCGTCGACCCCCGCCGCGTGGCGGTGGATCTTCGTCATCTCGGCTGCGCTCAACGTCGTTGGGACGGCGGCCGCGCGCGTCCCCGGGCCGGCCGCGGCGGCCAGCGCCTTGGCCACGTCGATGACGCGCCCGCCGCCCAGGGCGACGAGCAGCGTCCCGGACACCCGGGCTCGCAGCTCACCGGCAAGCTCGTCCACGCGCCCCGGCGCGACGTGGTGGACGGACGACGCGGCGGCCACCAGCTCGGGCGCCGAGGACTCGGCTCGCGGCGTGGTGAGCAGGCTGAAGCCCACGCCGAGCAGCTCGCCGGCCGAGGCCAGCGTGCCGCGCCCGAAGCGGATGGTTCGCTCGCCGTCCTGCCACGTGAAGTCGTCGCCCATGCGGCGCGCATCCTATGGAGGCGCCCGCGGGACGACGCTCCCGCCGTCGGGAGCGCGATGGTCGATCACGCGACCCCCCGCGCGATCAACCATCGGGCGGACCGAGCCGCTGCGCGCGGGGCGGTCCGCGGGCACCCGCTCGCCGGCCGCCGATGCCCCCCGGCGCGGCCCGGATCGAGGATCGCCGGACGACGGTCGGCCGGACCCCACCAGTCCGGCCGGCCGGCGCCCGCGGGGACGAGAGCGGCCGAAGCCCCCCGGCGCGGCCGTCCCATCCCCGCAGGGACGCCACCGGCCGGGAGCCCCCCACCCGGCCGGTGGTCGCCCACTCGGGCACCGCCGGCCGGGACCCCCCGGCCCGGCCGACGGCCCGTCGCCCTTCCGTCCACGGCGCGGACCCCCCAGTACCGCCCGCGGTCGCCTGCTCGGACGCCGCCGGCCGGGACCCCCCGGCCCGGCCGACGGCCCGTCGCCCTTCCGTCCACGGCGCGGACCCCCCAGTACCGCCCGCGGTCGCCTGCTCGGGCGCCGCCGGCCGGGACCCCCCGGCCCGGCCGACGGCCCATCGATCCTGCCTCCGCGGGCCGGACCCCCCGGCACCGCCCGCGGTCGCCTGCTCGGGCGCCGCCGGCCGGGACCCCCCGGCCCGGCCGACGGCCCATCGATCCTGCCTCCGCGGGCCGGACCCCCCGGCACCGCCCGCGGTCGCCCACTCGGGCGCCACCGGCCGGGAGCCCCCCACCCGGCCGGTGGTCGCCCACTCGGGCGCCGCCGGCCGGGACCCCCCGGCTCGGCCGACGGCCCGTCGGTCCTGCGTCCGCGGCCGGGACCCCCCGGCACCGCCCGCGATCGCCTGCTCACGCGCATCCGCCGGCCGGGACCCCCCGGCACCGGCCGCGGCTGCGCGGTCGTCGGGCGTCGCCGCCGGCCGGAACCCCCCAGCCCGGCCGGCGGCGGCCCACGTGGTCGTCCGCGGTCCGAAGCGTGCGCCCCGGCTCGCGGACCCGTCGCCCCCCATTTCCCGGGCGTCCATGCGCGGTCCCCCCGATGTGACCATGAGGCTCACGGGCGCTCCATCGCCCCTCGCCACGACCACCGCGAAGACCCACCCGGGCCCGTCTGGTGGAAGAAGTCCAGACGGGCGGGGCGGTCTCGCGGCCCGGCCAGGGCGCACGTCATGCGCCCCCCGGCCGAGGAGAGGCAGCGGATCCGCCCGCGCACCGGCTGACCGCTCGCACCTTCGAGGATGGTGCGAGCGAGCCGCCGGGCCCGGGTGGCGGTCAGATGGCCGTCCATGGCGACCGTTCCGCTGACGATGGTCCGTCCGTCGCGGAGCTCGGCCGAGGCCGAGCACGACGGCCGGAAGGTGCGCGTCCGGCGCTCCTCCCGGCGACCACCGGTCATGACGACCACCGCCGTCCCGCACGTCGACGATCCGACCGGCGAGATCCGTGCCAAGGTCGAGGAGGAGCTCGAGCTCGTGCTCTTGCTCGCCCCGCTCGTCGTGCTCGTCGCCGGCGTCGTCACGGCGCCGCCGCCCGCCGGAGGCGGGTCCGCGGACGTGACGACGCACCCCCCGATCGCGACGGGCGCGACGGCGGCGAAAAGCGTGGGAGGGTCGGTGGTGGTCGTGAGCTTCATGGCGTCTGTGTGAGTTGCGTCTGGGTGAGCGGGCCCCGCCGGCCCTGCCTGAGGGCCGGCGGAACACCGCCTCGCCGCCGGGTCATCGCGTTTCCACCCGATCGGCGTTCTGCACTACGTCCGCAGGTAGCGCCGGTCGGCCTTCCGGGCCTTCCATTGCTTGCGGCTCTTCGCGTGCTTCCGTGCGTACTCGGCCTTCCTGGCCTTCTTGGAGCCATGGCTGTCGCTCGGCCTCGGAGCCGACCAGGGGGTGGCCGCTCCGCTGCTGTGCCATGGGCTGCCCGACGACGTGGCGGCGGTCCGGCTTGCCGTGCCGCCCTGGGTCGTCGAGTTCTCGTCCGAGACGTCCTTGTCCCGTGGTCAAGGTGGTGCGTTGCGTGTTCGAGGTCGCGCAGATGCGCACGAAGATGCGGACCGCGTTCGTCGCCGCCAGGTCGCGGCCCGCGCTGGCCTGATCGCTCGTCGCGATGGCCGTGGCGGACTGCGTCGTCGGGTTGTCGTGGGAGCTCGTCTGGCTCTGCGTGACGCCATCGCGGGCGACCGCCGGGCCGGCTCCGAGTGCCATGGCGAGGTCGGTCGCCGACAGCACCAGAACGTGATTGCGCAACATCTGCTGATCCTTCGAACGGGTTGATCGGACTGCGCCGGACGGATGTCACGGCGCGCTGTGATCAGGCCCTGAGGATCAGCCGGGTCGGTGAACGACCTGTGCGTAGCCGACCGACCCCGAGCCGGTCGCCAGGCCGAGGAGGCGGCCGAGCGTGCGGGGCGGAACGGCGAATGCGGAGCTGAAGAGGATGGCGATCAGCAGGAGTCCGCCGAGCGCGGCGCCGGACGTGCCGGCGGCGGCGGCGATGGCGGAGGCCCACGGCTGCTGGGGGCCGGGCGGCGCCGTCGGCAGAGGCCGGAACGGCGGCGCCTCCTTGGCGGCGTGCGCCGCGGTCGGCGTGCGGCTGTGGCTGCCGGCGCGATCGACCGCCGCGCTGACCGCAGTCGGCATCGCGCCGGCGGCGATGGCGGCGCCCAGGCTGACCTCGAGCGGCAGCGCCGGCAGCAGTGCGGGGCCGTCGGCGGGGGCGACGAGGGCGGCGAGCGGCGAGTCCTCGTCGACGGTGATGCGGCGCTCGAGCACGGCGGGGAGCGCGTTGCTCGACGCGACCGTCGCGGGCGTGTGCGTGGTGGGCGCCGCCGATGTCGCCGTGGCCGGCGCGGCGAGCGTGATCGTCACCGGCGCGACGGCGACGGAGCCCGATCCGGTCGACGCGGGAGCCACCGCGGAGCCGTCGAGGACCGGAGTCTCGGTCAGGCCGCTGCCGCTCTCGCTGCGCGAGCTCGTCCCGGCGTCGGTCGGTTGCGTGACGGGATCGGACGCCGGCGGCGGCGGCGAGTCGACCGGGGGTGCCTCGGGCGCGGGCGGCGGGGTGCTGTCGACCGGCTCCGGGGCCGGCTCGACCGCGTCCGGCACGACCGGGCCCGGGACCGGCGCCGGGGCGGGCGGGAACTCGGCGCCCGGCGGGTCGATCGGCGGCAGGCCGACCGGCTCGTCCGTGACAGGACCGTCGAGCAGGACGATCCCCGTACCCGGCGTGCTCCCGGCGGGCAGGCCGCCGACCGGGGCGCCGGTCTCGGGCGCCGGGGCGACGGGCAGGCCGGTCGCCGGATCGGTCACCGGCGAGTCGGCGGGGGCCGGCGGGGCGGGCGTGTCGTCGGCGGCGCCGGCGGGGGCGTCGCCGGCCGGGCTCTCGGTCAGGCCCGGCGCGTCATCGGTGGGGCGGGTCCCGGCGGGCGTGTCGTCGGCCGGGCTCTCGGTCAGGCCCGGGGTTGCGCCGGTGGGGCGGCCGCCGCCGGCGGGATCGCTCGGCGACGGGGTGTCGCCGGACCCGGCGGGAGCGGGATCGGCGGCGGGTCCGCCGGCCGGCGCGGCGGGCGTCTCGGCGGCCGGAGCCTCGGCGGGCTCGGCGGCCGGCGCGGCGGGCGTCTCGGCGGCCGGAGCCTCGGGAGCGGGCGCGGGCGGCTCGGGCGCGGGCGCTGGATCGGTGGCGGCGGGGACGGTGGTCGCGGGGTCTCCGGCGGCCGGAGCGGCCTCGACGGCCGGCGTGTCGACGGCGGCGGGAGCGTCGTCCGCGAGCGTGACGGCGGGGAACAGGAACAGCGCGAGCACCGCGCTCAGAAGTGCCACTCGACGTGCCCAGGCCGCTCGAGCCTCGCATGCGAGCGCAGTCCCCCAGTTGTCTGACCCACCCCCCACGGCCGGGTCCTAGGTCCGGTGACCTCTGGCCATGGGGCGATCATCTGCCTGCCGGAGCAGCCCTGTCAAGCTGCGAAAACCCCGCGTTTCTCGGGCGTTCCGGATTCCATATGTGACCCTGTGCGTACGGGGAGGCGTCCGGAGCAGCTCCTCGACCGTTGCGTGACGAAGCGCGCGAGCGACCGTCCTGTGACAGGACTCACCCGGCCGGCGACGTGATCGCGCGACGCAACGGACGCGATCGGGGACGCGCCCGCGAGGTCGGTCCTGTGAAGCGACCGGCGTGTGTCGTCAGGCGGAGGGGCCGGTCACGGTCGTCCCCGCGCGGGCCCCGGCCGGGACCTCGTCGGCCTGGCGGTCCGGATTCCAGGACAGGGCGTAGGAGGGATCGTCGACGTCACGCCAGACGCGTCGTCAGCCGGAGCGGCCGGAAGGTGTCCCACATCACCGCGAGCTCGTCGGTGCGGCGTGCCCCGAGCGCCCGCTCGACCGTCCCCGGCTGCGGCCCGTGCGGAAGCCCCGAGGGGTGCAGGGTGATGCAACCCACGTCCACGCCCTTGCGCGCGGCGTAGTCGCCGTCGGCGTAGAACATGACCTCCTCGGACTGGATGTTCGAGTGGTGGTAGGGGAGCGGCACGGCCGTCTCGTCCCAGTCGAGCATCCGCGGCGCGAAGGTGCAGATGACGAACCCCGATCCCTGGAACGTCTGGTGCGCCGGCGGCGGCAGGTGGAAGCGCCCGGCCCGCGGCTCGAAGTCGTCGGCGTTGAACGTGTAGGGGTAGACGTAGCCGTCCCAGCCGACGACGTCGAACGGGTGGCGGTCGAGCACGAGCGTCTGCATTCCGTCGCGCACGCGCAGGGCGATGACGTGCTCGCCGCCGTCGTCGATCGTCTCCAGCTCGGCCGGCGGGTGGAAGTCGCGCTGCGAGAACGGCGCGTGCTCGAGCAGCTGCCCGTAGCGGTTGCGGTAGCGGTTCGGCGTCTCGATCTCGCCGGGCGTGTGGAAGCAGACCCACTGCTGCTCGGCATCGGCGTCGGGCTCCCAGCGGTGCGTCGTCCCGCGCGGGATGACGACGTAGTCGCGCTCGCGGTAGGGCAGCGCGCCGAACACCGTGCGTACGACGCCCGTCCCGCGATGCACGTAGACGACCTCATCGCCCTCGCCGTTGCGGAAGAAGCCGTCCATCGTCTCGGTCGGCTTGCACACGGAGACCTCGAGGTCGCCGTTGTACATGAGCAGCCGGCGGCCGGTGAGCGGGTCGCCCCCGGGCTCGATCGGCCCGGTGTCGGCCAGGCGGTGCACGTGCGCGTCGGGCACCCACTCGTCGCGCGTGAACGGCACGAAGCCGCCGACGCGGTCCAGCCGGCACGGCGAGTGCAGGTGGTAGAGGATCGACTCGTTGCCGCTGAAGCCCTCGTAGCCGAGGACCTCCTCGACGAGCAGCCGTCGCGACGAGTTCTCCCCGCGCCACACCTGCGCGTGGCGCTTGGGCGGGACCTCGCCGAGGGTGACGTAGCGCATCGTTGCCTCCTAGAGGTTGCCGCGGCGCTCCTGCTCGCGCTCGATCGCCTCGAACAGCGCCCTGAAGTTGCCGTCGCCGAACCCGCGCGCCCCGTGGCGCTCGATGACCTCGAAGAACACGGTCGGCCGGTCGCCGACCGGCTTGGTGAAGATCTGCAGCAGGTAGCCCTCGTCGTCGTGGTCGACGAGGATGCCCTGCTCGCGGAGGTCGGCGAGCTGGCCGGCGACCTCGGGGACGCGCTCGGGGACCTCGTCGTAGTACGCGTCGGGGATGGTCAGGAACTCGACGCCGCGGCGGCGCAGCTCGGCGACCGTGCCGACGATGTCGCGCGTGGCCACCGCGATGTGCTGGGCGCCGGGGCCCTCGTAGAACTCGAGGTACTCGTCGATCTGCGACTTGCGGCGCCCCTCGGCCGGCTCGTTGAGCGGGAACTTGACGACGCCGCGGCCGTCGGTGACGACCTTCGACATCAGCGCCGAGTACTCGGTGGAGATCGCCTCGTCGGAGAAGTGGATCATCTCGCGCATCCCGAAGACGTCCTCGTAGTAGCGCACCCACTCGTCCATCTGGCCGAGCTCGACGTTGCCGACGACGTGGTCGATGCCGAGCAGCATGCCGGTGTCCTCGGTCCCGTTGCTGACGGGCTCGTAGCCCGGCATGAACGCGCCGCGATACTCCGCGCGCCCGACGAACGTGTGCAGCGTCTCGCCGTACGTCCGGATCGACGCGAGGCGGACGGTGCCGTGCTCGTCGTCGAGCGAGTGCGGCTCGGCCACGCCCTCGGCGCCGCGCGCCGTCGCCTCGCGATACGCGCGGTCGACGTCGGGCACCGACAGCGCGATGACCTTGATGCCGTCGCCGTGGCGGCGGTGGTGGGCGGCGATCTCGGACTCCGAGCCGAGCGCCCCGGTGAGGACGAGCCGGATACGCCCCTGCTGGAGGACGTGCGACGCGCGGTCGCGCGTGCCCGTCTCCAGGCCCGCGTAGGCGACCTCTCGGAAGCCCATCGCGCGCGTGTAGAAGAAGGCGGCCTGCAGCGCGTTGCCCACGTACAGCTCGATGTGGTCGACGCCGTTGAGCGGCATCGGGTCGTCCTGGGCACTCGATCCGGGTGCGGGGACGTGGGCGGTCTGCTGCGCCATGTCGCTGCTCCTGACTGTCACTGGGAGGGGTGGGTGAAATGATTCTCCCGTTTCAGCCCACTCTCAAGAGCGATCTGTTGCGTCCCAGCGCTATGTTGGCACGAAATGGACGCAATCGACCGGCAGATCGTTGCACTGCTCCGCGAGAACGCCCGCCGCTCCTTCCAGGACATCGGTGCGCGCGTCGCGCTGAGCGCACCGGCGGTCAAGCGGCGCGTCGACCGGCTCGAGTCGGACGGGGTCATCCGCGCGTACGCGGCCGTCGTCGACCCCTCGGCGGTCGGCTGGCCGACGCACGCCGTCGTCGAGCTCTACTGCGAGGGCCGCATGGCCGCCGCCGAGGTGCGCGACGCGGTCGCGGCCCATCCGGAGGTCTCCGCCGCCTTCACCGTCGCCGGCGAGGCGAGCGCCATCCTCCACGTGCACGCGCGCGACACCGCCCACCTGGAGGAGACGCTCGAGCGCATCCGCGACACGCCCGGGATCACCCGCACGCAGACGCAGGTCGTGCTCTCGACGCTGCTCGATCGCCCGGTCCTGGGGTGATCGAGGTGCGCCGGCCACACCGCGTCGCTGAGGAGGGACCGACTGCGGTGTGGCCGGCGCGAGCCGGAAGCTCGGCTAGGAACGGGCGGGCGTGAGGCGCGCCCGCAGCGGGCGGCGCGCGGCCGCGGGGCGCTCATCACGCAGCAGCGAGGCGCGGGTCTGCAGCAGCTCGACGAGCGCCGCGGTCGGCTGGAAGGGGTCGGCGATCGCGCGGCCCTCGTCCACCGACAGGGCGGCGCGGATGCGGCCGTCGCTCTCGGCGAGCAGGACGGTGCCGAGCAGCGCGCGGGCGCTGTCGAGAGCGGCGAGGCGGCGCAGCTCGTCGAGGTCCACCGCGGTGGCCACGCGGATCACGACGCTGCTGTCGCGGACGGGGATGGAGCTGACGTTCGACATGGCCCGATGGTGGCAACGGCGGTCCATGAGCACAAATGACATTCGGGAGGACCGCTGATAAGCTCGGCTTATGCTTGACGTCCGTCGCATGCGTGTCCTGCGCGAGGTCGCGGCGCGCGGCTCGTTCTCCGCCGCCGCCGACTCGCTCGCCTACACCCAGTCCGCCGTCTCCCAGCAGATCGCCGCGCTCGAGCGCGAGGCGGGGACGCGGCTCGTCGAGCGCAGCGCGCGCGGCGTGCGCCTGACCGACGCGGGCCGCTCGCTCGTCGGCCACGCCGACGCCATCCTCGCGCGCCTGGCCGACGCCGAGGCCGAGCTCGAGGCGATCGCGGGCCTGCGCGGCGGGCGCCTGCGGCTGGCCTCGTTCCCGAGCGCCGGCGCGACGATCATGCCCGAGGCGATCACCCGCTTCCGCGACCGCCATCCTGCGGTCGAGCTCACGCTCGAGCCCTGCGAGCCCGAGCCGTCGATCGCCAAGCTGCGCGGCGGCGAGGTCGACCTCGTGCTCGACATCACCGCCGGTTTCCGGCCGCCGCGCGACGACGGCGTCGAGCGCAGGCACCTGATCGACGACCCGATGTACGTCTGCCTTCCCGCGGGCCATCCGCACGCCCACAAGCGCGACCTCAAGCTCGAGGAGCTCGCCGACGAGGCGTGGATCCTCGGCACCACCGGCAGCTGCCCCGACGCGTCGATCTTCCTGCGCTCCTGCCAGCTCGCCGGCTTCGAGCCGAACGTCGCCTTCAACAGCGACGACTACTTCGCCATACAGGGCTTCGTGGCCGCCGGCATGGGCGCCTCGCTGATCCCGGACCTGGCGCTCATCACCGTGCGCGACGACATCGTCGTGCGCTCGCTCGGCAGCCATGCGCCGGCGCGGATCATCTGGGCGGCGACCATGCGCGACAGCTTCCGCTCGCCTGCCAAGCAGGCGATGCTCGACGTGCTCGGCGAGGTCTGCGCCGAGTTCTCGGACAACCGCCGCACGCTCGCGCTGGCCAGCTGACCTCCGTTAGAGCTCGGGCGCGCCGGCGGAGAGCCATCCGGTGCTGGTGCCGTGCCGGAGCGCGCGTCTAGCATCCGCCCCGGGCGCGGCGTCGGCGCGCCGGAACCCGTGCCATGGCCCGCAATCTCGACATCGTCCGGGAGGTCTTCGACGCCTTCTCGCGCCGCGACGCACAGCGCCTGATCGCGGTCGCGCACCCGGACATCGTGTTCAGCCCGCCGACGCGCAACCTCGCCAACGAGGGCAAGCCGTACCTCGGCCACGAGGGCCTGCGGCGGTACCTCGCCGACGTCGCCGAGGTCTGGCAGGAGCTGCGCTCCGAGCCGACCGAGTTCATCGAGATCGGCCCCGATCGCGTGCTCTGCACGGGTCGCGTATACGCATGGGGGGTCGGGCGCGTCGTCGACTCGCCGGCGGGCTGGGTCTGGCGTGTGCAGGACGATCTGCTGATCGAGGGCACCGTCTACGAGACGCGCCGCGCGGCCTACGAGGCGGTCGGCCGCACGTGGCCGCCGCCTGACGCCTGATCGCGAACGGGCTCCGAGGCGTGACAGAGTGGAGCGCATGAGCGCCACGACCGCGATCGACATCAACGAGCACGACCGGTTCCTGCTGCGCCAGCACTTCCGGCCGGTGATCAACCAGTACGAGTTCAGGCTCGAGGACGACGGCACGCCGGGTCCGCCCGTGTGCTTCGTGGAGCAGAAGCGCTTCTCGTTCAAGGAGGACATCCGCTTCTTCACCGACGAGACGAAGTCGCAGGAGATGATGCGCCTCAAGGCGCGCCAGCGCTTCGATCCTCGCGCCCGCTACGACGTCACCGACGCGGCCGGAAGCAAGATCGGCGAGATCCAGAAGGTCTTCGGCGGGAGCCTGCTGCGCTCGACGTACCGGCTCTACGGGGCGGACGGCCAGGAGCTCGCGGTCGCGCGCGAGAAGAGCCTGCCCGTCGCGCTGTTCCGGCGCGCGGTCGGCTTCATCCCGTACGTCGACGACTTCGCCGACTGGCTGCCGATCCCGTACCACTTCGAGTTCCTGCGCGGAGACCAGGTGCTCGGCTCGCACACGCGCGAGAAGATGAAGTTCCGCGACACGTACCACATCGACATGTCGCCGGACACGGAGCGCACGCTCGACCGCCGGCTGATCCTGGCGATCGCCGTCGGCATGGACGCGCTGCAGGCGCGGTAGCTCAGGCGCCGGGGCCGTCGAGGCGCTCGCGGGCGAGCAGCGCCTCGCGCAGGAGGTCTCCGAGGTCGGGCGCGCTCACGCCCTTGCGCAGGTAGGCCACGGCCCCCGCGTTGAGCATCTCGAGCACGATTCGCTCGGACTCGTCGGCCGACAGCGCGACGATCGCGGTATTCGCCGCGGCGCTGCGGATCCCGCGCGTGGCGGACGGGCCGCCGCCGGGCATCTGGACGTCGACGATCGCGATGTCGGGCTGGTGCTCGGCGGCGAGCGCGATCGCCTCGTCGGCGTCGCGCGCGCTGGCGACCACCTCGAAGTCGCCGTCGAGCTGGGTGGCGAGCACGGCGCGGACGTCGGCGTCGTCGTCGGCGATCAGGACCCGCGGCGGGCTGGCTTCGCTTGCCACCAGGCAACCCTATCCGGCGACGCGGATGCGGCCGGGTGGGCGCGACACGGCCCGGAGACGAGGAAGCCCCGCGGATGCGGGGCCTTCCGAGTGCGCCGAAGAGGACTCGAACCTCCACGGGCCATACAGCCCACAAGGCCCTCAACCTTGCGCGTCTACCAATTCCGCCATCGGCGCGAGGCGAACGCGGCACGTGCCGCGAGGGTGGCGGAGTATAGCCCCGCGGTTGATTCCGTCCACTGCCCTCGCTACCTTCTCGAACACATGTTCGCCCGACCCGATCGACACCGTCGTGGAGGCCTCTCGTGGACCTGACCAAGCGCCAGCAGGAGATCTTCGACTTCATCAAGCGTTACTCGGCGGAGCATGGCTACCCGCCGACCGTCCGCGACATCGGCAAGGCCGTCGGCCTGGCGTCGTCGTCGACGGTGCACGCCCACCTGGCGAACCTCGAGCGCCTCGGCGTGCTGCGCCGCGACCCGACCAAGCCCCGGGCCATCGAGTTGCTCGACCGCGTCCGCGACGAGGTCGTCGGCGCGGTCGGGAGCGTCCTCGACACGGTGCGCGACGGCGCGCGTCCCGGCCTGCCGCTCATCGGTCAGGTTGCCGCCGGCCAGCCGATCCTGGCCGAAGAGAACATCGAGGAGTACGTCCAGGTGCCACCGCTCGCGGGCGGCGAGGCGGGCGAGTACGTGCTGCGCGTGCGCGGCGAGTCGATGCGCGACGTGGGCATCCTCGAGGGCGACTACGTCGTCGTGCGCCCGCAGGACACCGCCACCGACGGCGAGATCGTCGTCGCCCTGGTGGGGGAGGAGGCGACGGTAAAGCGCTTCTTCCGCGAGGCCGACCACGTACGTCTGCAGCCCGAGAACGCCGAGATGGAGCCCATCCGATCCCAGGACGTCCGCGTGCTCGGCCGCGTCGTGGGCCTGTTCCGGAACGTGACATGACGACCCTGACCTTGATCCCCGACGACGTCCTCGACGCCCCGGTCGCCCGAACGGGCGCCGGCGGCGAGCGAGACGACGAGCACGGCGGGCACGGCGGCGAACCCCACCGCCACGCCCCGCGGGCCGCGGAGGGGCGCGGGAGGCGCACGCTCGACGAGATCATCGTCGGCGTGTGGGAGGACCTCTCGGCGCACCACGCGGCCGCCTGCCCGATGTGCGGCGAGGCGATGCTGCCGCGGTACGGCTCCGGTCCCGCCGCGGTCGGTGGGCGCTGCGCGAGCTGCGGCACGTCGCTGAGCTGACGCGACGGCGATGGCGCGCGCGCTCGTCGAGGTCCGCGGCCCGTTCTCCCTCGCGCGCGCGTGCGCCTTCATCGAGGGCTTCGTCCCGACGCGTGGAGCGGTCGATGCGAGCGACGGCGCCGTCCGCGTCGCGTTCGTGCCCGATGGCGCGTCGCGCGCGGCGAGCGCGGTCCTCCGCATGGAGGACGGCGCGGTCATCGCCGAGGCCTCGGCGCCCGACGGCGACGACGACGCCGCGCTCCGCCAGGCCGTCCGGATGCTGTCGCTCGACGTCGACGCGACGGGCTACGCGGAGCTCGGCGACCGCGAGCCCGCGGTGGGCGCGCTGCAGGCGCGCCACGAGGGCTTCCGGCCCGTGAGCTTCCCGTCGCCGTTCGAGGCCGGCGCCTGGTTCCTGCTGTCGCACCGCGTGCGGATGGCGCAGGCCGCGGCCGTGCGCCGGCGGATCTCCGAGGCGCACGGCGACGCGGTCACCGTCGACGGCGTCGCGCTCCGCGCCTTCCCGCCGCCCGAGCGGATCGCGAGGCTCGATGCCGTCGACGGGCTCTCCGAGCGCAAGCTCGAGAACCTTCGCGCGCTCGCGGGCGCCGCGCTCGAGGGGCGCCTGGACGGCGAGCGGCTGCGCGCGATGGACCCCGACGTCGCCCTCGCCGAGCTGCGCGAGCTCCCGGGCGTCGGACCGTTCACCGCCCAGGGCATCGTCGTCCGCGGCGCCAACGCGCCGGACGTGGCCGCGTTCGACGTCCCGCGCCTGGGCGAGGAGGTCGCGCGCGTGTACGGGCTCGAGGCTGCGCCCGAGCGCGACGAGATCGAGGCGCTGAGCGACGGCTGGCGCCCGTTCCGCTCGTGGGTCCAGGTTCTGCTGCACATCGGAATTCGCGAGGTGGTCCGGGGCGACACGGCCTGATCGCGGCGCTACGCTAGGACGTGCACGCCAGGCAGCCGCGGCGGGAGAGACAACCCGTCGAGGAAAGTCCGGACATCACAGGGCGCGGTGGTCGGGAGACCGACCCGGGGAAACCCGCGGGAAAGTGCCACAGAAACACACCGCCGATGGCGAGGCTTCACGTGGGCCGTCGCACAGGCAAGGGTGAAATGGTGCGGTAAGAGCGCACCGGCGCCGTGGCGACACGGCGGCCAGGCAAACCCCACCGGATGCAAGGCCAAGCAGGACCGCTCGCAGGCTGCCCGCCGAGGTCCAGGTCGGCCGCACAGATGGATGGCTGCCCACGACAGAATCCGGCTTACCGGCGTGCTACGGAAGGCCCCCGCCCAGGCGGGGGCCTTCTAGCGCTCGCGGCGAGTGGCGCTGTCCCATCGGCCCGGTCCCGCGAGGGCACCGGTGCCGGTACGCCGAGGGACCGGCGCTCGGCCGGCCCGCGGCCCTCGTCCCATAGCCTCCCCGCCGATGCGATTCGGGATCTTCTACGAGCACCAGCTCCCGCGCCCGTGGGACGAGGGCTCCGAGCACCGGCTCCTGCACGACGCGCTGACGCAGATCGAGATCGCCGACCGGGTCGGCATCGACGTCGCCTGGGAGGTCGAGCACCACTTCCTCGAGGAGTACTCGCACTCGAGCGCGTCCGACGTCTTCCTGGCCGCGGTCTCGCAGCGCACGCGGCGCATCCGTCTCGGGCTCGGGATCCTGCCGCTGCCGTCGGGCTACCAGCATCCCGCGCGCGTGGCCGAGACGGTCTCGATGCTCGACCTCTCTCCGACGGGCGCGTCGAGTTCGGCACGGGGGAGACGTCGAGCGGCGTCGAGCTCGAGGGCTTCGGCGTCGACCGCGCGACGAAGCGCGAGCAGTGGGCCGAGTCGCTCGACGTCGTCACGCGGATGATGGTCGAGGAGCCGTTCGCCGGCATCGACGGACGCTTCGTCACGATGCCCCAGCGCAACGTGATCCCCAAGCCGCGCCAGAAGCCGCATCCGCCGCTGTGGGTCGCATGCTCGCGCCGCGAGACGATCCGCCTGGCCGCCCGGCGCGGCATCGGCGCGCTGTGCTTCTCGTTCGTCGAGCCCGAGGAGGCGGGCGAGTGGGTGCGCGAGTACGACGCGATCCTGGCCTCGGAGGACTGCGTGCCCGCCGGCTTCGCCGTCAACCCGCGCGTCGCCGTCGTCGTCCCGATGATGTGCCACCCCGACGAGGCGACGGCCATCGACCGCGGCATCGACGGCGCGCACTTCTTCGGCTACTCGCTCGCGCACTACTACTTCCTCGGCGACCACCGCCCGGGCTTCACCGACGTCTACGACGAGTTCCTCGCCCGCCGCGAGGACGTCGGCTTCTCGCGCCGCGTCATCCGCGCCGAGGACGCGCCGCTCGGCGTGCGCGTCATGCAGCAGGAGCTCGGCTCGCTGCGCGGCGCGATCGGGACGCCCGAGCAGATCCGCGACCTGTGCCGGCGCTACGAGCAGGCCGGCGTCGACCAGGTCATCTTCTGCCAGCAGGCCGGGCGCAATCGCCACGAGCACATCTGCGAGTCGCTCGAGCTCTTCGGCGAGCACGTGCTGCCCGAGTTCGCCGCCCGCGCCGACGAGGCCGACGCCGCCCGCGAGGCCCGGCTCGGCGGCGCCATCGAGGCGGCGCTCGCCCGCCGCGAGCCGCCCCGCAGCGCGCGCGGCGACTACGCGGTCACGCCGACGGCGTCCGGTCCGCCCGCCGCCGACCCCGCCGAGCGCGGCATCACGCTGCGCCGCCCGCGGCTGGCCGCCGTCGGGCGCGCCATCACCTCGGGCGGCGAGCAGGCGCTCGCCGCGTACGTGCGCCGCTCGGGCGACCGGCGCCTGGAGCGGACGCTCGGCACCGATCCCGGGCTGCGCGCGATCTTCGCCGCCATGTCGCACGCCTACGTCCCGGGCTCGGGCGGCGGGTTCACGGGCGAGCTGCAGTACGAGCTGCGCCGCAACGGCGACGTCGTGCCGTGGACGCTGCGCATCGACGGCAGCCGCGCCGTCGCCCGCGCCGGGCCGGCGGCGGGCCCGGCCCTGACGCTCAAGCTCACGACCGCCGACTTCCTGCGCATCGCCGGCGGCGAGCTCGACCCGGCGCGCGCGCTGCTCACCGGGCGGCTCGACCTCGAGGGCGACTTCGCGCTCGCCCAGCGGCTGGGCGAGATGTTCGGGCGCCCGGCGGCGCTCTAGTGATCGACGGCGACTCGGTGCGCGCGGTCGACGCGGCGCGCCGGGGCCCCGGCTCGGTCCGCCCGCTGGCGAGTGGCTACACCTTCGCCGCCCTGCCCGCGACGGTCGAGCGCCTGCTCGCCGGCGGCGACGGCGGCCTGCCCGGCGCCGCGCTCGGCGAGCTGCGTGCGCCGGTCGAGCGCGTCGTGCTCGTGCTCCTCGATGCGTTCGGCTGGCGCTTCCTCTTGCGCCACGCCGACCGTCACCCGCTGCTGCGGCGGCTGCTCGCCGACGGCACCGTGGCCAAGCTCACGACGCAGTTCCCCTCGACGACGACCGCCCACGTCACGACGCTGCACACCGGGCGGCCGGTCGGCGAGCACGGCCTCTACGAGTGGAACATGCTCGACCCGGGGCTGGGGGAGATCGTCACGCCGATGATGTTCTCGTTCTCCGGCGACCGCTCGCGCGACACGCTGCATGCGACGGGCGTCGCGCCCGCCGCCGTCTATCCCGACGGGCCGACGCTGTACCGGCGGCTGGCCCGCGCGGGCGTCGCGAGCTTCGCCCACCAGCCGGTCTCGTTCGCGCCGTCGACGTACGACGGCGTGCTGCTCGACGGCGCGACGCTGCTGCCGTACCGGTCGCCCGAGGACGGCCTGGCCGCGATGGCCCGCACGCTGCGAACGCAACCGGGGCCTGCGTACGCGTACGTGTACATCGACGCGCTCGACGCGACCGGCCACGAGCACGGGCCCTCGTCGGCCGCCTTCGACGCCCAGGCGCTGCGCAGCCTCGACGCGATCGCCGCCGTCGTCGACGAGCTGCCCGCCGGCACGCTGCTGCTGCTCGCCGCCGACCACGGCCAGGTCGACGTCGACCCCGCGCGCACGATGTACGTCAACGAGCTGTGGCCGGGCCTCGAGCGCCACCTCCGCCACGGCGCCTCGGGCCGCCCGCTCGCGCCCGCGGGCTCGGCGCGTGACCTCTTCCTGCACACGGTCCCGGGCGCGCGCGAGGCGGTCGTCGCCGGTCTGCGCTCGCTGCTCGGCGACCGCGTCGAGGTCCGCACCACCGAGGAGCTCGCCGCCGAGGGGCTCTTCGACCCGCATCCCGGCGACCGGCTCGCCGCCCGCGTCGGTGACGTCTGCGTCCTGCCGGGGCCGGGGGAGACGGCGTGGTGGCGCGAGCGCGGCCGCTTCGAGATGCGCTTCCGCGGCCACCACGGCGGGCTGACGCCCGACGAGGCCGAGACGTTCGTGGCCTCGCTGCTCGTCGGGTAGGTTCGCCTTGCCAGCGGCGGAGACGAGTGCGAACATGTGTTCGTGTCGTCGATCGTCTGCGTCCTCTTCCCGCGCTTCGAGCTGGCCGTCGCCGCAGGCGGGCGCCAGGCGCTGATGGAAGGACCGACCGCGCTCGCGCCCGAGCCCGGGCACGAGCAGTTCGTCGGCGAGGTCTCCCAGGCCGCCGAGGCGTTCGGCATCCGCCCGGGCATGCGCCTGGGCGAGGCGCTGGCGCGCTGCCCGCGGCTGGCGCTCGTCCCGCCCGACCCGGTCGGGGTGGCCGATGCCTGGGAGCGCGTCGTCGCGCGTCTCGAGGCGACGGGGGCGGCGGTCGAGAGCGTCCGCTCCGGGATGGCCTGCTTCGACGCGCGCGGCCTGCGCCGTCTGCACGGCGGCTCGCTCGACGGCGTCGTCACCGCCGTCCGCGCGGCGCTGCGCCGCCCGGCGCGGATCGGCGCCGGACCGTCGCGCTTCTGTGCCGTGGCCGCCGCCGCTCGCGCGCGCCCGCGACGGGTGACGATCGTCTCCGGGGCCTCAGAGCTCGCCTCCGAGCCCGTCGCGCTGCTGCGCTTCCGCGAGGAGACGGCGCAGCTGCCCGAGCCGCTCGAGCGGCTGGGGATCCGCACGCTCGGCGACCTCGTCGCGCTGCCGCGCGACGCCGTGTCCGACCGCTTCGGCCGCCCCGGCCTGCTGGCCCACGACCTCGCGCAGGGGCGCGACACGCCGCTGCGCCCGCGGCGTGCGAACGAGACGCTGGAGGAGCGCCTCCAGCTCGAGGAGTCCTCCTCGGGGGCCCAGCTCGAGCGCGCCCTGGCGCTGCTCGTCGACCGCCTGCTCGCCCGCCGCGAGCGCGACGGGCGCACGCTGCGCGTCGTGACGGTGAGCGCCGCGCTGGTCGAGGGCGGCACCTGGCGCGAGCGCGTCGTCTTCCGCGAGCCGCTGGCCGACCCGGTGCGGATGCGCCTCGTCCTCGGGCAGCGCCTGGCGCAGCTGCCCGCGCCCGCCGAGTCGCTGCGCCTGGCCGTCGAGCGCTTCGGGCCGGTGAACCCGGGTGAGTGCGCCCTGTTCGACGACGGCGCGGCCCAGCGCAGCGCCCGCCTGCGCGAGGCGATCCGCCAGGTGCGGGCGGTGGCCGGGCCCGAGGGCGCGCTGCGCGTGCTCGCCGTCGACCCGGACTCGCGCGTGCCCGAGCGCCGCGCGGTGCTCACGCCGTTCGAGCTGTGAGCCCGGGGGCCCGCCGCCTGGCCGTCCCGCGGCCCGCCACCGTCCTGGCCGGGCCGGGCGGCCGCCCGCTGTCCGTCGACCGCCACGAGGTCGTGGCCGTGCGCGAGTCGTGGCTGATCGAGGACCGCTGGTGGACCGAGCGCCCGCTGCGCCGGCGCTACTGGGAGGTCGTCACGGTGGACGGCCGCGACCTCGTCGTCTTCCGCGAGCTCGAGGAGGGACGCTGGTACCGCCATCGCTGATCCGCCGCAGTTCCGGTGCAGTCGCACGGTTGTCCCGTGACCTGTCCGACGCGACGGTGCCGGGATGCGCGGCAGCCGAGGACAGGGAACGGTCGAGTACCTCGCGCTCGTGCTGCTCGTCGCCGTGCTCGGCGGCGCCGCCGCGACGGCTGCGTCGGCCGACGGACGCGACATCGCGCGCGCCGTCCCGCGCGAGGTCATCCGCGCGCTGTGCCTCGTCGGGGGAGGCGACTGCGACCGCGATCGCCAGGCCTGTCCCGTCAGCTCGACGACCACGCGCGCGGGCGCGACGCTGCGGATCGCCATCCTGCGCCTCGGGCGCCATCACGTGCTGATCGAGGAGCTGAGGTCCGACGGCCGGGTGGCCCTGACGCTGCTCGAGGAGCGCGAGGGCGGCGCCGAGGTCGCCGCGGGCGTGAAGGCGGCGCTGCGCCTGGGCGCCACCGAGCTCGCGGTCGGCGGGTCGGTGCGGGCCGCCGCGCTCATCCGCTCCGGCCGCGGCCGCACGTGGATCGTCCCCGCGGGCGCGCACGCCGACGCGCTGCGCTCGCGCCTGCGCGCGCATTTCGCGGCGGCGCCCGCGCGCGAGCTGACGCCGGACTTCGTGGCCGAGCGCGTGCTGCCGTCGCTGCCCGCGCCGGCGGAGACCTTCGGGGCCACCGGGCTGGAGGTCGGCGCCGACGGGAGGCTCTCCCGCGGCCGGGCGAGCCTGGCCGCCGGTCTCACCGCCGAGGACACGGCGGGCACGCGGACCGATCGCGCGACCGGCGCGCGGACGTTCGTCATCCGGCGGCGCAACGAGCTCGTCGGCTCTGCCGAGGCCGTGGGCGCATCCGCGTCCGGGTCGGGCGACCGCGAGACGGAGTACGCGCTGACCGTCGATCGCGACGGCCGGCCGGTCGACCTCGCGGTGACGGAGACCGGCCGCCTCGGCGTCTCGATGGACCTGCCGCCGCGGCTGCAGCCCGCCGTCGGGCTGCTCGGCCTCCCGACGGAGGGGCGGCACGCGTGGGTCAGCGAGACGCACCTGGACCTCGACGACCCCGAGAGCCTCGTCGTGGCCGGCCGCGTGATCGCCGCCCTGCGCGACCCGTCGCCGCGCTTCGGCGACGTGGTCGCGGTGTCGGCCGCGCTCGAGCGCCGCCTGGCCGAGCGCGGCGTCGTCGACGCGCGCGCCTACCGGGTGAGCGGTGAGGAGTACGGCGGCGAGGTCGACGCGCGCGCGGGGCCGGTCGGGATCGGGGCCGACATCGGCGCGGGGACGGAGACGGCCCACCTCGTGGCCGCCGCGACGCGTGGCATCGACGGCGAGTGGCGGACGCGCGAGGACTGCCTGGAAGCGGCGCGGTCGCGGTGACACGCGGTCCATCCGGCGCTCTTGCGAACATACGTTCGTGCCCTACGTCGAGCTCCACGCGCACTCGGCCTTCTCGTTCCTCGACGGCACCTCCCAGCCCGAGGAACTGGTGAGCGCCGCGCTCGAGCGCGGCCACACGGTCCTGGCGCTGACCGATCACGACACCGTGTCGGGATCGATGGAGTTCGCCCAGGCGGCGAGCTCGCTCGGACTGCGGGCGATCCATGGCGCGGAGGTCACGCTGGACGACGAGCGCCACGTCACCCTGCTCGTGCGGGACGCGGAGGGCTGGGCGAACCTGTGCCGGCTCCTCACGCGCGCGCACGCGCACACGCGCGACCACCCGAGCCGCCGGATCCTCGGCACCCCGGCGGTCGGGCTCGACGACCTCGAGGCCCACGCGGCGGGGCTCGTCTGCCTCAGTGGCTGCTCGCGCCACGGCGTGCGCGACGAGCCGACGATGCGCCGCCTGCTGCGGATCTTCGGGCACGATGCGTTCCGGGTCGAGCTGCAGCGCCCCTTCCACCGTCACGACCGCACGCTCAACCGCGGCCTGTCCTCGCTGGCCTCCCGGCTCGGCGTGCCGTGCGTGGCCACCGGCGACGTCCACGCGCACTCGCTTGGGCGCGCCCGCCTGCAGGACGCGTTCGTGGCGATCCGCGAGCACAGCACGCTCGACGCGTCCGAGCCGCTGCGCCGCGGCAACCACGCGCACGTGCTCACCACGCCCGAGGCGATGGCCGCCCGCTTCGCCGACCACCCCGACGCGGTCGCCGAGAGCGCGCGTCTGGCCGACACGCTGCGCTTCGATCTCACGCAGGACCTCGGCTACCGCTACCCCGGCGCCGAGGACCCGGAGGCCGACGCGACGCTCGCACGCGTCTGCGCCGCGCGCTTCGAGGAGCGCTACGCCGGCGAGCGGCGCCTGCGCCCGGAGGCCGCCGCGCGCCTCGACGAGGAGCTGCGCCTGATCGCCGGCCTCGGGCTGTCCGGCTTCTTCCTGCTGCACCGCGACATGCTCGAGCTCGCCCGTGAGATCGCCGTCGAGGTCCGCGGGCCCGACACGGCGCGCGCGCTGCTGCCGCCCGGCCGCGGCCGCGGCTCGTCCGTGTCGTCGATCGTCTGCTACCTCACCGGCCTTTCGCACGTCGACCCGATCGAGAACCGGCTGCTGCTCGGGCGCTTCCTCAACGAGGAGATCAGCTCGCTGCCGGACATCGACCTCGACTTCCCGCGCGACATCCGCGAGGTCCTGATCCCGCGCGTGCACGAGCGCTTCGGCCGCGAGCGCTCGGCGCTCGTCGCCGCCTTCCCGACGTTCCGCTCGCGCGGGGCGATCCGCGAGCTGGGCAAGGCCCTCGGGCTGCCCCCGGGCGAGATCGAGCGCGTCGCGCGCGGGTCGGAGGGCTGGTCCGGCCAGGAGGTCAACCGCGACATCGAGCTCGCCCTGGGCAAGGGGCGCGAGGGCAAGGGCCGCTGGCGCTGGCTCGTCGAGCTGTCGCGCGAGGCCCACGGCCTGCCGCGCCACCTGTCACAGCACTCGGGCGGGATGATCGTCGCGACCCGCCCGCTCGTCGACTGCTGCGCGGTCGTCCCGGCGGCGATGGAGGGCCGCCAGATGGTCATGTGGGACAAGGACTCCTGCTCGGACGCGGGCTTCCTGAAGATCGACCTGCTCGGGCTGGGCATGCTGTCGGCGGTCGAGCGCTGCGTCGAGCTGATCGCCGCGCGCAAGGGCGAGCGGATCGACCTGTCGCGGATCCCCTACGACGACCCCGACACGTTCGAGTGCATCCAGAGCGCCGACACGACCGGCGTCTTCCAGATCGAGAGCCGCGCGCAGATGGGCTCGCTGCACCGCACGCGCCCGGAGACGCTCGACGACCTCACGATCCAGGTGGCGATCGTGCGCCCCGGGCCGATCCAGGGCGGCGCCGTCAACCCCTACATCGAGCGCCGCCAGCGCATCCGCGAGGACCCGGGCTACGAGATCCCCTACGACCATTCCTCGCTCGAGCCCGTCCTGCGCGACACGCTCGGGACGATCATCTTCCAGGATCAGGTCATCGAGGTGGCGATGGCCTTCGCCGGCTTCTCGCCGGGGGAGGCCGAGGGTCTGCGCCGCGCCATGAGCCGCAAGCGCTCGGTCGCGGCCATCGAGGCCTACCACCAGCGCTTCGTCGAGGGCGCGAAGGCGCGCTGGCCCGACGTCGACGAGCCGCTCGGCGAGCGCGTATGGACGATGATCGTCGGCTTCTCGGGCTTCGGCTTCCCCAAGGCGCACGGGGCGGCCTTCGGCCTGCTGGCCTACCAGTCGACCTGGCTGCGGGTCCACCACGGCGCCGAGTTCCTGTGCGCCCTGCTCGACGAGCAGCCGATGGGCTTCTATCCGCCCGACGCCCTGATCCACGAGGCGCAGCGGCGCGGGATCGAGATCCTGCCGCCGGACGTCAACGCCAGCGAGGTCATCTGCACGGTGACGGGCGAGGGAGGCGTGCGCCTCGGGCTGGGCTACGTGGCCGGCGTGCGCGCCGACGAGGTCGAGGCGCTCGTCGCCGCCCGCCGGGCCGACGGGCCGTTCCGGTCGCTCGACGACCTCGCCTCGCGCGCCGGCGCCGGTCGTGCCGCCCTCGAGCGCCTGGCCTGGTCGGGGGCGTGCGACGCGCTCGCGCTGGCCGGCGTCGACGGTCGGCCGGTGGCGCCGGCGTCCGCGCGGCGAACCGCGCTGTGGCGGCTGGGGATCGCCGCGCCGGCCTACGCGGCCGGGGACGACACGCAGCTCTCGCTGCCCGTCGACCTGCCGCAGGCCCCCGCGCTTGCCGCGGTCAGCGACTGGGACGCGATGATCGCCGACTACGCGACGACGGGCCTGACCGTGGACCGCCACCCGCTGCGCCTGCTGCGTCCCGGGCTGGCCGAGCGCGGCGCCGTCACGAGCTCCGACCTCGGCCGGATGCCGCACGGCGCCCAGGTGCGCATCGGCGGGCTGGTCGTCGCGCGCCAGCGCCCGGGCACGGCCAACGGCGTCGTCTTCCTGCTCATCGAGGACGAGTCGGGGACGGTCAACGTGATCGTCCCGCCACGCGTCTACGAGCGCCACCGGCTGACCGTGCGCACCGAGCCGCTCGTGATGGTCGATGGGACGCTCGAGCGCCACGCGTCGGCCGGCGGGGCGATCAACCTGCTCGTGCGCGGGATCACCTCGCTCGACGCGCCCGACCTGCTCGAGCGGCTGCCGCGTCCGGCCGTCAAGGACTTCTCGCCGCTGGACGAGCTCGAGCGCCGCCGGATCCTGGCGGAGCAGCCGCTCGTCGCGGTGGCCGGCGGCGGGGCGATCGCCCCCGAGCCGCCGCCGCGCACCGGCGCGCTCGCCGCCGCGGCATCGACCGCGGCGGCGGGCGGGCCGGTGGGACGGCTCGATGCCGGCCGGGCACGCCGCGGACCCGGGTCGGGGGGCCCGGGCGGCGGCGGTCCGGCCGGGCGCTCCGGAGGGGCGGACGGGCCCGGCGACGAGGCGCCCGAGCATGCTCAGGACAAGCGCGAGGCGGACGAGCACACGGGCGCCGAGGACTTCCGGGCGGTCGCCCCGCCGGTCATGAGCTTCGCCCAGGGGCGGCGGCGGTGATCCCCGGCGGGCCCGCCCGGGGAAGGCGTCGAGCCCGAGGGCGTTTCGGGCAGCCCACGTGTATGTTGCTGCCGTCATGACCGCCGCCGCCTTCATCATCGGCTTCCTTGCCCTCGGACTGATCGTCGTCTTCGCGGCGTTCAGCGGCGGGCGGCGGGGCGACCTCGACCCGTCGAGCGGGCCGGGGCGCGGGGGCCGACGCGCGATCGCCGCCGTCGCCCTCGGGATCATCGTCCTGACCGGGATCGCCGTCCCCGCGGTGATCCTGCTGAGCAGCGACGACGCGCGCAGCGCGCCCGGCGGCGTGGAGCTCACGGCGGCCGAGGAGAGCGGGCGGCAGGTGTTCGCCGAGCGCTGTGCGACGTGCCACACGCTGAGCGCCGCCAACGCGGTCGGCAAGGTCGGGCCGAACCTCGACACGCTGCACCCGCCCAAGGAGCTGACGCTGAACGCGATCGAGCAGGGTCGCGCGCGGGGGCAGGGTCAGATGCCCGCCGGCCTCGTCGACGGCGAGGACGCGGAGGACGTCGCCGAGTTCATCCAGGCGGTCGCCGGGCGCTGATACGGCGGCGCCGGGGCGGCCAACGCGGCCGCGCTTGGGGCGATTCCTGCCGTCTCCGGGGGCTTCTCTGCGGTTCCGTCTTGGGCGGCGACTACCGTGCCGGACGTGCCGGTTTCCATAAGGACGCCCTTTTGCAGGGATCTGGGGTGGTCGGTACCATGCCCGCCGTCAGTTCCGCTGAGTTCCCATCCGCGGCTCGTTGCCGAGGGTCGGGAAGCGGGGGACCCGTCGTTGGGGCGAATCGCCGGTTTCGGCGTAGCGCGATCTCTTTCAGCGCGAGCCCGTCAGCTAACCCCGTAAGCAAGAGAAAGAGGACACAGAGGGATGCCAGGGAGCGAAGCCCGCGCGTGGTGGGCCGACGTAGAGCACGTACGTGAGACGATCGAGCGCCGGCGCGCGGATGCAGCGCGCGGCGACACGTCCGGCGACCACCAGCCGTCCGCGCGCTTCGCCCGCGCCCCTGTCGATGCCGACCTGGAGCAGTTGACGCCCGCGCGGCGCTTCGAGCGCTCGGGCCACACCGGACACGCCCCCGTCGACCCGGACCGCGCCCGCGCGCGGGGCCGGCGCTCCGAGGTCCGCGACCACTGGGCCGGCGCCGAGCGCCGCGACCCCGATCGGGCCGACCGCCGCGACCCGGAGCGCGTCGACCGCCGCGTCGCGCGCCATCACGATCCCACGCGGGTCGAGCGCCGCGACCCCAGCCGCGCCGACCGCCGCGCGGGGCACGGCGAGCACCACGAGCTTTTCCGCGCCGCCGACCGGCGCGACGGCTCGCGCGGCGAGCGCCGCGACGCCGGCCACACCGAGCGCCGCGGCGCCGAGCGCCGCACCGGCGAGCGCTCCGAGCCGCGCCGTCAGCCGCGACGCTCCGGCTCCGCAGGGCGTGCGTCCGCTCCGCCGCGCGCGAGCGCCGAGCGCACGCCGACCCCGGAGCGGCGCCCGTCCGCGGACGCCGCCGCGTCGCCGCCGCTGGCGCCGCCCGCGCGCCGCACGGTCCAGATCACCGGTCGCCCGCTGAACGCCCCGCGGCTCGTCGAGGTCGAGCGCCGGCGCCCCGCGCGCCGTCCCGTCGAGCGCGTCGGGCCGCGCCCGGACCGTGTCGCGCTGTGGGCTGTGCTGCTCGGGTTCTTCCTCATCCTGGTCGCCGCCAGCTCCTCCAGGGGCGCGACCGCGGCGCCCTCCGCGCCGACCGTGACCCCGGTCGTCGCGCCGGCCGCCCCCGCGGCGTCGACGGCGCCGCCGTCCCGCTGACGCGCGACCCCGGCGCACCGCGCCGGCTGACGCCGTCGAGGCGCCTGAGGCGGCTGAGGCGGCTGAGGCGCCCCGAGACGTTGTGGGCGCCGTCCCACCCACGCCTCCCGCCGACCCCGTCCCGCCCGCGCCCGCCCAGACGCGGTCCCCCCGACCGCGGAGCGAGCGCCGCCCGCCCAGACTGCGGCGCGCCGCGTGCCGCGGCGCCCGCGGTCGGGCCGCCCCGCGCGCAGACCGCAGTCAGGGCCCATATCCATTGCTAATGTATATATATGCCCAATACGACTCTGCCCGGGCACGACGCCACGCTGAGCCGCGCCGACGCCATCGACGAGGTCGCGCACACGCTGATCCCTCGCGCGGCGCAGGCGATGCGCCTGCTCCAGCGCCGCGCACGCAACACCATGTCGCGCTCGGAGGCCGGGCTGCTCGTCGCGCTGCTCGACGGCCCGCGCCGCATCACCGAGCTCGCGGAGGCCGAGGGGCACGCCCAGCCGACCACCACGCTGCTGGTCAAGCGCCTCGAGGAGCGCGGGCACGTCGCCCGCGAGCGCGACCCCGGCGACGGCCGCGCCGTGCTCGTCTCGCTCACCCCGCAGGGCGCGACCGCCCTCGACGAGTTCCGCGCCCGCTACCGCGCCGTCATGCGCGACCAGCTCGGCGCGATGTCCGACGAGCAGATCGCGGCGCTGCTCGCCGCCGCCGAGGCGCTCGACACCCTGAACCACACGCTTCGCGGGGACGACCTCCGATGAGCGCGCACGCGCACGCCGGCGCCCCCTCGGCGGGCTTCTTCAGCCAGCCCAAGGCGGTGTGGGCGGTCGCCTTCGCCGCGGTCGTCTCCTTCATGGGCCTCGGCCTCGTCGATCCGATCCTGCCCGCCATCGCCCGCGACCTCGACGCGTCGCCGAGCCAGGTCTCGCTGCTGTTCACGAGCTACTTCGCCTTCACCGGCGTCTCGATGCTCGCCACGAGCGCCGTCGCCACGCGCATCGGCGCCAAGCGCACCCTCCTCGGCGGGCTCGTCCTCATCATCGTCTTCAGCGCGCTGGCCGGCGCGTCGGACAGCATCGGCGCGATCGTCGGCCTGCGGGCCGGCTGGGGCCTGGGCAACGCGCTGTTCATCGCCACGGCGCTGTCGGTGATCATCGGCTCCGCCAGCGGCGGCGTCGCCGGCGCGGTGATGCTCTACGAGGCCGCCCTCGGACTCGGCATCTCCGTCGGCCCGCTGCTCGGCGGCGAGCTGGGGGCGATCAGCTGGCGCGGGCCGTTCTTCGGCGTCGCCGTCCTGATGACGATCGCGCTCGTCGCCACCGCCGTCTTCCTCCCGCGCACCCCGCCGCCGCCGGCCGAGCAGCGCGTCTCGGTCCTCGATCCGCTGCGCGCGCTGCGCCACCGGGCGACCCGCGGCAGCGGCCTCACCGCCGTCCTCTACAACTTCGGCTTCTTCACGCTTCTTGCGTATACGCCATTCCCGCTCGGCCTCGACGCCCACGGCCTGGGCTACGTCTTCTGCGCCTGGGGCGTGATGCTCGCGATCTTCGCCGTCTTCGCCGCGCCGTGGCTCTCGCGCCGCGTCGGCGACGTCGCCGGCCTCGGCGGCGCGCTGCTCGGCCTCGCCGCGTTGCTCGCGGCGATGGCCGTCCTGCACGACTCGCAGGTCGCGCTGATCGCCTGCGTCGTCGTCGCGGGCGCCTTCCTCGGGGTCACCAACACCCTCATGACGCAGGTCGTCATGGAGTCCGCGCCGGTCGAGCGGCCGGTCGCCTCGGCGGCCTACAGCTTCGTCCGCTTCTGCGGCGGGGCCGTCGCGCCGTTCGTCGCCGGCAAGCTCGGCGAGCACGTCAGCGAGGCCTCGCCCTTCGTCCTCGGCGCCGTGATGACGGCGATCGCGCCCATCGTCCTCTACGCCTATCGGGATGCGCTCGTCCCAGTCCAGACCACCGAGAGCGACGCCGGCGACATCGTCGGCCCAGCCGAGCGCCGCGATCAGGCTGGGGCCACGCCGATCGCCCACAACGGGAAGGCGACGGCCACGGCCCCGATGGTCGTCGCCGTCGCCGGTGCGACGGCCCGCCGGGTCAGCGCCATGGCCGTCCCCGTCGCCCGCGCGCGCGGCTCGGCCGTCCACGTGCTCCACGTCGCCGAGCGCGACATCGTCGCCGGGATGGACGCCGCCGACCTCGAGACCGCCGAGCAGGCCGAGGCGGTGCTCGAGGCCGCGGTCGCCGAGCTCGGCGAGGCCGGCGTGCCCGTCGACGGCGAGGTCCTGCGCAGCGTCGGCTCGCACGCGGACGTCGCGGCGGCGATCCTGCGCCGTGCCGCCGAGCTCGGCGCAGGCCTGATCGTCATCGGCCCCGGCAGCGGCCGCACCGGCCTGCACCCGACCGTCACCGGCGAGATCGCCGCCCACGCCCCGAGCCACGTGATCGTCGTCAACCCGCGCGCCGGCGCGCTCGGGCGCCCGCACCCGGCCGCCGGCGACGGCGACACGGCGGCACTCTGGCGGGCGGCGCGGGCGTGAACCGGATCACCCCGCGAACGCCGATGCGCCCGGTCATCCCGCCCCCCGCCCCGACCGCGTGCCGGCGCGCCGAACCGGGGACCTCGGCCGTTGCGCCCCTTGCGTGGCGGCGTAAACTTACCAATGGTAAGAACGCCCCGGCAGCAGCGCACGGACGCCCTCTCCTCCCGCACCGAAGGCACCGCATGAAGACCCCCATGAGCCGTTTCCATATCCACGACGAGCTCAGTGCCCCCGAGGGCTCGGTCCCCGTCCTGCGCGGGGCGCTGGCCACCGGCGGCCAGCTGCCGAACTTCCTCGGCGTGCTCGCCGGCTCGCCGGCCGCGCTGCGTGCGTACGCGCGCTTCCGCTCGGAGCTGCGCCACGGCAGCCTCTCGCTCCAGACCATCGAGCGGATCGCGCTCGCCGTCGCCGAGCACCAGCACTCCGAGCCCGGCATCGAGCTGCACAGCCGCACCGCCCGCCAGGCCGGGCTCGGCCTCGACGAGGTCGCGCTCGCGCGCGAGTTCGACTCACGCGACGAGCGCGAGGCGACGCTCCTGCGCTACGTCAAGGCGCTCGTCGAGCACGGCAAGCCCGCGATGCACGTGCACGAGGAGGCGCGCGAGGCCGGCTGGTCCGACGAGCAGATCCTCGAGGCGATCGCCGCCACGGCGATCGAGACGTTCACCGCGATGGTCAACGTGGCCGGCGACGTCCCCGTCGACGGCAGCTGGGAGGACTCCCGCCGGCTGAAGGCCGCGTGATCCACGCGAGGCCCCGTGCCGGCGAGCCCGGGTAGGCTTGCCGGCATGAGCCTCGAGGGTGGGACCGGCGGGGCGAGTCGGCCGATGGCGCGGGAGGACGCCGGGCGTCCGGCCTGCTGCCCGTACTACCACGAGGCGGTCGAGCTCATCGGCCGCCGCTGGACGGGCGCGATCGTCGCGGTCCTGCTCGACGGCGGCCCGATGCGCTTCAGCGAGATCGCAAGCGCCGTGCCCGAGCTCAGCGACCGCCTCCTCTCCGAGCGCATGAAGGAGCTCGAGGCGCGCGGCGTGGTCAGCCGCCGCGCCGAGGCCGGCCCGCCCCTGAAGGTGCACTACGAGCTGACCGACATGGGCCGCTCGCTGCAGCCCGCGCTCAGCGAGCTCAGGCTGTGGGCGCAGCGCTGGCTGCGCGCCGAGTCCGGCTCGGCCGCCGGCCGGATCCGCTCGCTCTAGACGACGCACGCCGCCCGTCCCGCCCGACGGGTCCGACTGGCCCGGCGGTCCATGGCGGATGTTCTAGGGTCCCGCGCATGCCCGAGCAGCCACGGACCGCGGACGACGTGAAGGCCATCTGCGAGGAGCGCAACATGCGCTTCATCCGCTTCTGGTTCACCGACATCCTCGGACAGCTCAAGTCCTTCTCGATCAACGTCGCCGAGATCGACGACGCCTTCGAGGGCGGGATGGGGTTCGACGGCTCGTCGATCACGGGCTTCAACGCGATCGAGGAGTCGGACATGATCGCCATGCCCGATCCGACGACGTTCGCCATCCTGCCGTGGCGCCCCGAGGTCGAGGGCGTCGGGCGGATGTTCTGCGACATCCTCACGCCCGAGCGCATGCCCTACGAGGGCGACCCGCGCCACGTCCTGCGCCGCGCGCTGGAGCGGATGAGCGGCGATGGGCTTCGACACGTTCAACGTCGGCCCCGAGCTCGAGTACTTCCTGTTCCGCGACAAGAACGGGACCGAGGTCCTCGACGAGGGCGGCTACTTCGACCTCACCGCGCTCGACGCCGGCTCGGACGTGCGCCGCGAGACCGTCCTCGCCCTCGAGCAGCTCGGCATCCACGTCGAGTACACGCACCACGAGGTCGGCCCGAGCCAGCACGAGATCGACATGCGCTACGCCGACGCGCTGAAGATGGCCGACGACTGCATGACGTACCGCATCACGGTCAAGGAGATCGCGATGAAGTACGGCTGGCACGCGACGTTCATGCCCAAGCCGCTGTTCGGCGAGAACGGCTCGGGCATGCACACCCACCAGTCGCTGTTCAGCGGCGGTTCGAACGCCTTCTTCGACGCCGACGACCCGTACTTCCTGTCGGCCACCGGCAAGGCGTTCATCGCCGGCCAGCTGCGCCACGCGCGCGAGATCAGCTCGATCTTCGCCCAGTGGGTGAACTCCTACAAGCGCCTCGTCCCCGGCTTCGAGGCACCCGTCTACCTGGCCTGGTCGCGGCGCAACCGCAGCGCGCTCGTCCGCGTCCCGCTCTACCACCCGGGCAAGGAGCAGGCCACGCGAATGGAGCTGCGCTGCCCCGACCCCGCCTGCAACCCGTACCTGACGTTCGCGGCGCTGCTGCAGGCCGGGCTGGAAGGCATCGAGAAGGGCTACGAGCTGCCCGAGCCGATGGACAAGAACCTGTACCACCTGTCGCCCGAGGAGCGCCGGCGGCTGGGCATCGAGCAGCTGCCCGAGACGCTCGGCGAGGCGATCGAGATCACGGCCGAATCCGAGCTCGTCCTGCGCACGCTCGGCGAGCACATGTTCAACCGCTTCGTCGAGATCAAGCGCCAGGAATGGGAGGACTACCGCGTGCAGGTCAGCCAGTGGGAGCTCGACCGCTACCTCCCGGTGCTGTGACCGCCGCCTCCGCCTCGGGCTCGTTCACGATCGCCGGCGACCTCGAGGTCCACCGGCTCGCCTTCGGCGCGATGCGCATCACCGGCGAGGGCATCTGGGGGCCGCCCGCCGACGTCGACGAGGCGCGGCGTGTGCTGGGCCGCGCCGTCGAGCTGGACATCGACCTGATCGACACGGCCGACTCCTACGGGCCGCACGTCAGCGAGGAGCTCATCGCCGAGACGCTGTGGCCCTATCCGCCGGGGCTCGTCATCGCCACGAAGGGCGGCCTCGAGCGCACGGGACCCGGCCAGTGGCCGCGCAACGGCCGCCCGGAGCACCTGCGCCGCGCCTGCGAGGGCAGCCTCAGGCGGCTCAAGCTCGACCGCATCGACCTCTACCAGATGCACCGCCACGATCCCGAGGTGCCATACGAGGAGTCGATCGGCGCCCTCAAGGAGCTCCAGGACGAGGGCAAGATCAAGCACATCGGCGTCTCCAACGTGGACCTCCGGCAGCTCGACGTCGCCCGCGGCATCGTCGACGTGGCGACCGTGCAGAACCGCTTCGGGCTCACCGACCGCCACTCCGACGACGTGCTCGCCGTCTGCGAGCGCGACGGGATCGGCTTTCTGCCGTGGGCGCCGCTCGGCGAGGGCACGCCGGCAAGCGACAAGGTCGTCGACGAGATCGCCGACCGCCACGGCACGACCCCGATCGCGGTGGCGATCGCCTGGCTGCTGCGCCGCTCGCCGGTCATGATGCCGATTCCCGGCACATCGTCGGTCGCGCACCTCGAGGAGAACGTCGCCGCGGCGTCGCTGGAGCTCAGCGACGACGAGGTCGCGCGCCTCGACGCGCTCGGCGGCTAGCTGCGCGAGATCCGGAACGTCGTCGTCGCGCCCGGGCCGGTGCGCCGGAAGCGCTTGCGCTGGTCGAGCTTGAGCGTCCAGCGCCCGGCGCTGACACGGTCGACGGGGATCCGCGGCGCGCGCACGCGCAGCGTCCCGCACACGCCGCGCGCGACCCCGAAGCGGTAGGTCCCGCGCAGGCGGCCGTCGAGCAGGAAGTGGCCGAAGATCGGGCGGTCCGTCGTGAAGCCGGCGAAGCGCCACATCGTCCGCTCGGTCGGGCGACCGGCGAGCGGCAGGTTCGAGCCGTAGGGCTCGCGTACCACGCGCACGCGGACGGTCGCCGTGTTCACCGGGTTGCTCTCGTCGACCATGACCATCGTCACCGTGCGCGGCCCGAGCTCGGTCACCGTCGGCGCCGTCAGCGTCGTGCTGAAGGCGCCGCTGGCGTCGGCCTGCGCCGCCCCCGTGACGTCGCCGGCGATCGACACGCGCGTGTTCGCGGTGAACGAGCTGCCCGAGATGGTCAGCGGCTGCGCCGAGGAGAAGCAGCGCCCGATCGTCGTGACGTCACCCGCGCGGGCGCCGGCCGGGACAGTCAGCGCGGCGACGACGACGACGGCTCCGATCCCGCCCCGTCTCACGATCCCTCGGCCGCCGCGGGCTCCTCGCCCCCGACCCGTCCCTGGTCACGCACGCGGCCGCCGGCGAGCGCCGACGGCCACCACACCCGGTCGCCCGCATCGAGCACGAGCGCGGGCACGAGCACGGAGCGCACGAGGAAGGTGTCGAGCAGCACCCCGAACGCGATCACGAATCCGATCTCGGTCAGGAAGACCAGCGGCAGCACCGCGAGCACCGAGAACGTCCCGGCCAGCACGATCCCCGCCGAGGTGATGACGCCGCCCGTGACCGCCAGCCCGCGGACCATCCCGTCTCGCGTGCCGTGGCGCAGCGTCTCCTCCCGAACTCGAGCCATCAAGAAGATGTTGTAGTCGATCCCGAGGGCGACGAGGAACACGAAGGCGAACAGCGGCAGCGACGGATCGCTCCCGGGGAAGCCGAAGACGACGTCGAAGACGATCGCGCCGGTGCCCAGCGCGGCCACGAACGACAGGATCACGGTGGCGATCAGGAGCACGGGCGCAACGAGCGCGCGGAGCAGCACGACGAGCACGAGCAGCACGACGGCGAGCGTGATCGGGATGATCGTCCGCGTGTCGCTCGAGGCCGCCTCGCGCAGGTCGCGCTCGATCGCCGTCGCGCCGCCGACGAGGACGTCCGGCCCGCCCGCGGAGCGCGCCGCGTCGCGGATCTCGCCGATCAGCGCGTAGGCCTCGGTCGAGTACGGGTCAGGCTCGAGGATCGCGCCGAGCAGCACGCCGGGCGGGCCCTGGTCGACGGGCTGCACCTGGGCGACGCCGTCGACGCCGCCGACCGCCTGCGCCACCGCTGAGGCGCGGGCGCGGTCGGGCACGACGATGTCGGTCGGCGCGTTGGCGCCGCTCGGGAACGACGCGGCGAGCAGCTTGGAGCCCTCGACCGACTCGACCTCGCCGCGGAACGCGCTCGTCTGGGTCAGCCCGTTCGACAGGTTGAGCATCCCCAGCCCCAGCGCGACGAGGACCGCGCAGGAGGCGAGCCAGACCGTGCGCGGGCGCCGCGCCACCGCCTCGCCCACGCGCCGCCAGGCGCCGTGCGTCTCGTCGGCGCCCGCGTCGCCGAAGTGCGGCACGCGCGGCCAGAACGCGCGGCGGCCGAAGATGGCCAGCAGCGCGGGCAGCAGCGTGAGCATCGAGATCATCGCCACGCCGACGCCGAGCGCGCCGATCGGCCCCAGGCCGGCGGTGCCGTTGACCTCGGCGATCGACAGCGACAGCAGCGCGAGCATCACGGTCAGGCCCGAGGCCAGGACGGCGGGGCCGGCGCGCCGCAGCGCGATGGCCAGCGCCTCGTGGCGGTCCTCGTGGCGGCGCAGCTCCTCGCGGTAGCGGGCGACGAGCAACAGCGCGTAGTCGGTCCCGGCGCCGAGCACGAGCACCGACAGGATCGACGAGGACTGCCCGTTGACGGTCACGCCGAGCTCGGTGAGCACCCAGCCCAGCGAGCGGCTCGTGATCTCGGCGAACATCACCGCCGCGAGCGGGATCCACAGGAACAGCGGGCTACGGTAGATCAGCGCGAGCAGGACGAATACGATCGCGACGGCGGACAGCAGCAGCGTGCCGTTGATGTTCTCGAAGACCTTGATCGCGTCGGCGCTGAAGCCGGCGCCGCCGGTGACCTTGACCTGCAGCCCGCCGCCGGGGTCGCTGACGCGCTCGCGCGCCGCCGCGACCGGGTCGAGCAGCGTGTCGGACTCGCCGTCGCTGGAGATGTTGGCGATGAGCAGCGCGCCTCTGCCGTCGAGCGAGAACGTCGGCGCCCCGAACGGGGTCGTCGCTCGCAGCCGCAGGGCGTTGAGCTCGTTGCGGTCGGCGGCGATCCGCCCGCGGTCCGCGGCGGTCAGACCGCCCTCGCGGCGGTAGACGACGACCGTCGGCGCCTGCTCGGCCCCCTGCAGCTCCTCGGTGGCGGCCAGCGCGCGCGTCGACTCGGCGCCGCCGGGCAGGAACGAGGACGACTCGTTCTTCTCGTTGTCGGCGAACTTCCCGGGCAGGTTCGCGGCCAGGGCGCCGGCCATGATCAGGAGCCAGACCCCGAAGACGATCCACTTGTGGCGCGGGTGGGCGGGAAAGGCGAGCAGCCTGCTCATCCCGCCGCCAGCAGGGCGCGCAGCTCGTCGGCGCCGGTGACCGGGCGCAGACACGCGAAGCGCTCGCAGACGTAGGCGGCGGCGCGGCCCTCGACCGCGGCGCGCCCCTCCATCAGCGGCACGGCGCCGCCGCCGGGCCCGCCGGCGAGCACGAGGTGCGGGCGCAGCTGCTCGCGGACGACGACCGCGAGCGCGGCGACGCCCTCCGGATCGCCGGCCAGCGCGACCTCGCGCGTGGGGGAGAGGTGGAAGTCGAGCGCCTGCAGCAGGTGGCCGAAGGCCGCCGGGTGCTGCGGGGCGATCTCGTGCAGGAGGCGGAGGTGGCTCAGCGCGTGCTCCTCGTAGGAGGCTTCGCCGGTGAGCGCAGCGAGGCGCAGCAGGCCGAAGGCGGCGGCCGACCCGCCGGACGGGATCGGGGCGTCCTCGAGGTCCTTGCGGCGGGCGACGAGCGCCTCGTGGTCGGCCGAGGTCGAGAAGAAGCCGCCGTTGTCGGGATCGGCGAACCGGTCGACGATCGTGTCGGCCAGCGCCCGCGCCTCGGTGAACCAGCGCTCCTCGAAGGTCGCCTCGTAGAGCGTCAGCAGGGCCTCGAGCAGGTACCCGTGGTCCTCGAGGTATGCGTTCAGGCGCGCCTCGCCGTTGTTGAACGTGCGCAGCAGGCGCCCGTCGGGATCGCGCATGCGCTCGAGCACGAACGCCGCCGCGGCGCGCGCGGCGTCGAGCAGGTCGGGCCGGCCGAGGACGGCGCCGGCGTCGGCCAGCGCGGAGATCATCAGCGCGTTCCACGAGGCCAGGCGCTTGTCGTCGAGGCCCGGGCGCACGCGCTGCTCGCGCGCCTGCAGCAGCCGGGCGCGGATCCGCGCGCGGACCTCGGGCTCCGGCTCGGCGCCGCGCGACTCGAGCACGTTCGTGCCCTCGAAGTTGCCGCGCCGCGTCGCGCCGAACCACTCGATCGCGGCGGGCGCGTCGTCGCCGAGGACCTCCTCGAGCTCCTCGAGCGCCCAGACGTAGAACTTGCCCTCGACGCCCTCGGAGTCGGCGTCGAGCGCGCTGTAGAAGCCGCCCTCGGGCGCGCGCATCTCGCGCAGCGCCCACTCGAGCGTCTCCTCGGCGGTGCGCCGGAGCAGCGCGTCGCCGCTCGCCTGCCAGCCGTGAACGTAGGCGCGCGCGAGCAGCGCGTTGTCGTAGAGCATCTTCTCGAAGTGCGGCACCGTCCAGGTCGGGTCGACGCTGTAGCGGGCGAAGCCCCCGCCGACCTGGTCGTTGATGCCGCCCGAGGCCATCGAGCGCAGCGTGTAGAGAGCCATCTGGGGTTCTCCGCGCCGGAGCAGGAACTCGATCACCGAGGCGGCGGGGAACTTCGGCGCGCCGCCCCAGCCGCCGTTGACGCTGTCGAAGGACGACCGCAGCGCGGCGACGGCCGCGTCGAGGCTCGCGGCGTCCATCGGCTCCTCCGACGGCGCCAGCAGCGCGCCGCCCTGCAGCCGCTGGGCCATGCGCGCGCCCTGCTCGCGGATCTCCTCGCGGCGGCCCTCCCAGGCGTCGGCGACGGCACCGAGCACCTGCTGCCAGCTCGGCATCCCCATGCGCGGCTCGGGCGGGAAGTAGGTGCCGCCGAAGAACGGGATCTGCTCGGGCGTGATGAACACGTTCAGCGGCCAGCCGCCGTGCCCGGTCATCGCCTGGACGGCTTCCATGTAGATCGCGTCGACGTCTGGGCGCTCCTCGCGATCGACCTTCACGCACACGAATCGCTCGTTCATGAGCGCGGCCGTGCCCGCGTCCTCGAAGGACTCGCGCTCCATGACGTGGCACCAGTGGCAGGCGGAGTAGCCGATCGAGACGAGCAGCGGGCGGTCCTCCTCAAGCGCGCGGCGCAGCGCCTCCTCGCCCCACGGCAACCAGTCGACGGGGTTGTCGCGGTGCTGGAGCAGGTAGGGGGACGTCTCGTGTGCGAGCGCGTTGGCCATCCAACACCCCTACCACGACCGTGTCGCGCCGGAAACAGGCGGCGCGCGGGCGTTAGTGTCCGCCCGCAGCCCCGTCCGCGACCGAGGAGTCCCCGAACGTGCCGCTCGACCGCCAGACCGTGACCGCGCCCGACGCGCCGAAGGCCGCCGGCCCCTACAGCCACGCGGTGCGCAGCGGCGGCTTCGCCTTCCTGTCGGGCCAGACGCCGGTCGACCCGGCCACGGGCAAGCTCGTCGAGGGCTCGATCGGCGATCAGACGCGGCGCTGCCTGGAGAACCTGACCGTCGTCGCCGAGGCGGCCGGCGTGCGCCTCGCCGATGCGGCCCGCATGACCATCTACGTCGTCGACATGAGCACGTTCGCCGAGGTCAACGAGGCCTACGGCGCCTTCTTCCCGTCCGACCCGCCCGCGCGCACGACGATCGGCGTGGCCGCGCTGCCGCTCGGCAGCCAGGTCGAGGTCGACGCGATCGTCGCCCTGGCCGACTGAGGTCCGTGGCCGCGCCGACCCGCACGCTCGGCCTCGACGACGTCCTCCGCGCGCGCGAGGTGGCCGCCGACGTCGTCCGCCACACGCCGGTGCTGCCCTCGCTCACCGTGACCGAGCGCTCGGGCGGCGAGGTCGTGCTCAAGGCCGAGAGCCTGCAGCGGACGGGCTCGTTCAAGATCCGCGGCGCGCTGAGCAAGCTCTCGGCGCTCGGCGACCGCTGTGCCCGCGGGGTCACCGCGGGCAGCGCCGGCAACCACGCCTGGGCGCTGTCGCATGCCGCGCGTGTGCGCGGCGTCCCGTGCGAGGTCTTCATGCCCGCGGGCGCGTCGCTCTCCAAGGCCGAGGGGTGCGCCGCGCTCGGGGCGATCGTCCACACCGCGGGCACGTCGGTCGACGACGCCGTCGAGGCGGCCCGCGCCCGCGCCGACGAGGCCGGGATGGCCTTCGTGCACCCCTTCGACGACCTCGACGTCATCGCCGGGCAGGGCACGCTCGGTCTCGAGCTGCTCGAGGACATCCCCGACCTGGCGAAGGTCATCGTGCCGGTCGGCGGCGGCGGACTGGCCGGCGGGGTCGCCTTCACGATCAAGTCGGCGCGCCCCGACGTCGAGATCATCGGCGTCCAGGTCGACAGCGTCGCCGCGTTCCCGGAGTCGCTGCGCCGCGGCGAGCCGGTCCGGGTCGACCGCGCGCTGACGATCGCCGACGGCATCGCCGTCAAGCGGCCGGGCGGGCTGACGCTCCCGCTCGTCGCGCGCTGGCTCGACGACATCGTGCTCGTCTCCGACGACGACATCTCCGAGGCGATGGTCGTGTGCATGGAGAAGGCCAAGCTCGTGGTCGAGGGCGCCGGCGCGGTCGGCGTCGCCGCGCTGCTCGGCGGCCAGACCGAGCCCGCCGAGCGCGGCACGACGTGCGTGATCCTCAGCGGCGGCAACGTCGACGCCGGACTGCTGGCCAACGTCGCCCGCCGCCACGAGACCGAGGCGGGGCGGCGCGTCGTGCTGCTCACCCGGGTCCCCGACCGGCCCGGCTCGCTCGCGCGCCTGCTCTCGCTCGTCGGCGAATCGGGGGCGAACCTCGTCGACGTCTCGCACCTGCGCGAGGGGCTCGACCTGCACATCCGCGAGACGGGCGTCCAGCTCGTCCTCGAGACGCGCGGGCGCGACCACGCCGAGGACGTGATCGCGCAGGTGCGCGCCGCGGGCTACGGCGTCGTCAAGGTCGTCGGCTGAGCGCCGGCGAGGTCGGCCACGGCGCGGTCGAGGTGGTCGCCCATGAGCGCCGGCGCGCGCTCGGCGTCGCCGTCGGCGATCGCGTCGAGCAGCAGCCGGTGCTCCGCCGCGAGCTCGGCGGGCTCGGCGTAGGCGGGGCGCAGCTGGGCCAGCGCCAGGCGGATCTCGGCCTGCAGCGAGGCGTACGCCCGCTCCAGCCGCGGGCTTCCGATCGCGTCGACGAGCGCGCGGTGGAAGGCCACGTCGGCGTCGACGGCCTCCGTCCACGAGGCGCCGGGGGCGAGCGACTCCATCCACAGCGTGGCCCGCGCGGCCCCCTCGGGGCGGATGCCGCGCGCGACGATCGCCTCGACGACCCCGACCTCGAGCGCCCGGCGCACGAGGAACAGATCGGCCACGTCGTCGTGGGTCAGGCGCGGGACGTGCGCGCTGCGGCTGCGCTCGCGGCGCAGCAGCCCCTCGTGCACGAGCTGCTGCAGGGCGGAGCGCACGGTCGGGCGGGCGACGCCGTACGCGGTCGCCAGCTCGACCTCACCGAGGCCGGCCTCAGGGGTGAACTGGCCGTCGATGATGCGCTCGCGCAGCGACGCGACGAGCGCGTCGGTCATCGAGACGGGGCGCAGGCGCGGCATCACGCCACCGCCAGCTTCGCGAAGCTCGCGAGGTCGGGGGAGACGAGGTCGGGCGTCGCCTGCGCGGGCGGGGTCGCGCCGCTGCCGGCGCGTCCCTGGCGGCGGTCGATCCAGACCGTCGCCATCCCCAGCGCCTTGGCCGTGACGTGGTCGTGGAACAGGCTCTGCGCGACGTGCAGGATCCGCTCGCGCGGGACCTCGATGATGTCGAAGGCGAGCTCGAACGGCCGCTCGGCGGGCTTGTAGGCGCCGGCCTGCTGGGCGGTGACGATCCAGTCGAAGTCGACCCCCAGGCGCTCGTTGGAGCGCGCGAAGAGGTCGTCGTCGCAGTTGGTGATGACGCCGAGCCGGAAGCGCCGGCGCAGGGCGGCCAGCGCGTCGGCGGAGTCCGCGAACGCCGGCCAGGTGCCGACCGACTCCGAGAACGCGGCGATCTCCTCCTCGCTCGGCGCGACGCCGAGGTCCTCGGCGACGCCGCGCAGCGAGCCGGCCAGCACCTCGCGGTAGGTCAGGTACTCGCCGCCCTCCAGGCGCGCCTCGTGGGCGGCGTAGGCCTCGAGCAGCTCGTCGTCGCCGGCGGTGACGCCGTGGGGCTCGAGCGCGGTGCGGAGGCCGGCGGCGATGCCCGCCTCCCAGTCGATCAGCGTGCCGTAGCAGTCGAACGTGAGGGCGTCGAAGTCGTCAAACCGGATCTCGGTCATGTTGTCTGACAACATTACCGGCGCGGCGCGAGCGCGCCAAACGGCGTGTCCGGCTACGCGCCGCTCGCCGCCTCGGCGTCGTCCCCGGCGCTCCACGCCGTCGCGTCCATGGCGTAGACGACGTGGTCGACGTAGCGGTCGCCGATCCGCTCGGCCTGGCGCAGCACGCCCTCCTGGTGGAAGCCGAGGCGCTCCGGGATCGCGCGGCTGCGGTGGTTCTCGACCGCGGCGCGGATCTCGACGCGGCGCAGGCGCCACGGCCCGAGGGCCTGGTCGACGAGCGCCCGCACCGCCTCGGTCATCGTGCCCCGGCCCTGCTGGTGTGAATCCAGCCAGTAGCCGATCGTCGTGCGTCGCTGGCTCCAGTCGATCGAGTGGAAACCGACGATGCCGATGATCTGGCCGTTGTCGACGATCGCCGCCTGGAGCCCGTTGTTGTCGGCCACCTGGCGGCGGCTGGCGCGGATGAAGGCCAGCGTCTGCTGCGCGCTGGTGTGGTGCGGCACCCACGGCATCCACTCCGCGAGGTACTCGCGGTTGCGGTCGATGACCGCGAACAGCGCCGTCGCGTCGGCCTCGTCGAGGAGGCGCAGGCGACGACCGCCCGGGAGGTCGCGTGGCAGCACGACCCGCAGTCTCGCGTACCGGCGCAGCCAGGCCATCGGGCGCTCAGCGGGCGGCGCCCGGCGGCATCAGCCCCGCGAGGATGTGCTCGGTTCCCTCGAGATGGCTGCGCATCACGCGCACGGCCCGATCGCCGCGGTGGTTGGCGAGCGCCTCGATCAGCCGCGCGTGGTCCTCGTTGGCGTGGCGCAGCACCGGCTCGGGGTGCGCGATGTGGGCGATCAGGTCGGTGACGTCGGCGAGCACCTCCGTGGTCAGGGCCACGAGCCGCGGCACGCCGCTGGCCTGCGCGACGGCGATGTGGAAGTGCACGTCGGCGCGGCTGTACTCGTCGAAGTCGCGCGCGACGATCCATGCGCGCCACGGCCTCGCGCAGCTCGCCGAGGGCGCCGAGGTCCGCGCGCTCGGCGGCGAGCGTCACCGCGCCGACCTCGACGGCGACGCGCAGGTCGAGGATCTCGCGCCAGTCGTCGCGCAGCGGGCCCGCGCGGCCGCCCGACAGCGGCGGCTCGTCGGCGACGAACGTGCCGCCGGCGCGCCCGCGCACGGAGACCAGGTGACCGCTCTCGACGAGCGTCGTGATGGCCAGACGCAAGGTGGAGCGCGAGATCCCGAGCTGGTCGGCGAGATCGCGCTCGGACGGCAGGCGGGTGCCGGCGGGCAGGATCCCGAGCCGGATCGCGGTGCCCAGGCGCTCGACGGTCTCCTCGAACGTCGTCGCCGTCTGCAACGGCTCGAACACCGCGGCGAGGGCCGTGTGCGCAGCCATGGCGCAAAGCTACTAGGCGGCCCGGGTATGACCCAGCCATGGCTCATGACAAGAACGTGAACACCGAAGAGGTCGACGACCACGGCGGCATCGGCGCCGAGGGCGGCGACGAGAGCGAGAACGCGGACACGGCGCCGGGCGCTCCGGCCGAGGACGACACGCCGCTGGGCGACACCGACCAGCACTCGGAGGTGCCGCCGCCGCCGCGCACCGGGCGCTGACGCCGCAACGGCGCAGCGCCGGCGTCCCGCTTTGGCCGTTGCCGCGGAGCGGTCGTATCTAGACTCGGTGCATGTCTGCCACCACTCCCAGGCAAATCGACCGCGGGCGCATCAAGGAGCTCACCGACCGCGAGGAGCGCGTCCTCAACGAGCGCACGCAGGCGTCGCGCGCGATGTACGAGCGCGCGCGCAACGTGCTCAGCGGCGGTGTCGCGTCCTCCTACCAGCTGCGCGACCCGTGGCCGATCTACCTCGAGCGGGGCGTGGGGCCGCGCGTCTGGGACGTGGACGGCAACGAGCTCTACGACTTCCACAACGGCTTCGGCTCGATGGTCCAGGGGCACGCGCACCCGGCCATCGGCGCCGCGGTCAACGCGCGCTACGCGCAGGGCACGCACTTCGCCGCGCCGACCGAGGACGGCGTCTGGGTGGGCGAGGAGCTGGCGCGCCGCTTCCGCATGCCGCGCTGGCGCTACACGAACTCCGGCTCGGAGTCCACGATGGACGCGATCCGGATCGCGCGGGCCTACACCGGCCGCGACACCGTGATGAAGATCTTCGGCTCCTATCACGGCCACCACGACACGGTGATGGTCTCGATCGGCGTCGAGTACGACCGCATCGGCGACCGCGACAACCTCGAGTCGCTGCCCTACGGCGCCGGGATCCCCGAGGCGACGGTGAAGATGACCATCGCGGTGCCGTTCAACGACGCCGAGGCCATGGAGCGGCGCATCGAGCGCCTCGACAAGGAGGGCCGCAAGCCCGCCTGCGTGATCATGGAGGCGGCGATGATGAACCTCGGGGTGGTGCTCCCCGAGCCCGGCTACCTCGAGGCGGTACGCGACATCACGCGCCGCCACGGGATCGTCCTCATCTTCGACGAGGTCAAGACCGGCCTGTGCATCGCCGCCGGCGGCGCGGTCGAGCGCTTCGGCGTCGTGCCCGACATGGTCACGCTGGCCAAGTCGCTGGGCGGCGGGCTGCCGACCGGCGCGATCGGCGCGACCGAGGAGGTCATGACGGTCGTCGAGAACGGCGCCGTCTACCAGGTGGGCACCTACAACGGCAATCCGCTGAGCATGGCGGCGGCGCGCGCGAGCCTGTCGGAGGTGCTCACGCCCGACGGCTACGCGCACCTCGACCATCTCAACGACCGCCTGCTCGCCGGCTGCACCGACGTCATCCGCCGCTACGAGCTGCCCGGCTACGCGATCGGCGTCGGCTCGAAGGGCTGCGTCACCTTCTCGCCCGAGAAGATCGTCGACTACGAGACGTTCAAGGCCAATCAGGACGCCGAGCTCGCCGACCTCGCCTGGCTGTTCAACATGAACCGCGGCGTCTACATGACGCCCGGCCGCGAGGAGGAGTGGACCCTCTCGGTCACCCACGACGACGACTCGGTCGATCGCTACGTGGGCGTCTTCGAGGAGATGGCGCGGGACCTGACGTCGTAGGGGGCGGTCCGCGAGGCGGCCGCCTGCATCCCTAGCATGCGCCGCCGTGCTCGCGGTCGCCGCCGCCGTCGCCGCCCTCGCGGTGCAGTCCCCGTGCCAGGATCCGGCGCAGGGTCTGAGCTGCCCTGATCTCGTCATGGCGCCGCCCAGCCACCTGCGGATCCAGCGCACGCGGGCCGGCCGGCGGATCCTGCGCATGGAGAACCGGATCGTGAACATCGGCGCGATCCCGGCCGAGTTCTTCGGCCAACGCACGGGCCCGCGCGAGATGCACGCGCGTCAGGTCATCGTCGACGCCACCGGCGTCCGGCGCCGCGTCGAGACCGGCGCCGAGCTGTACTACACGTCGGTCCCGTCACGAGGCGGCGACTACTGGAAGTTCATGGACGCCGCGCGCTTCGAGCTGTGGGCGCTCGGCGCGGACGGGCGGCGCACGACGCTCACGCGCGTCGGACCGAAGCTCAACTACTGCCTGCGCGACCTCGAGCGGGTGCGCACGTGGGCGCGCGCGCCGCGGCGCGAGAAGTTCGGCGCGTGCAACCAGTCGGCACGCAGGACCCAGGTCACGCTCGGGACGTCGGTCGGCTGGGCCGACATCTATCCGGCCTCCTATCCCGGCAACCTGATCGACGTCACCGGCCTCACCGGCTGCTTCGTCGTGCTGCACCACGTCGATCCGCAGCAGCACATCTGGGAGACGAACGAGGCCAACAACACGTCACACAAGGTGGTCCGGCTGCCCTACCGGCCGGGCCCGCAGGGCTGCCCGCCCTACCTGCCCTGATCGCGCAGCAGCGCGCGGCGCACCTTGCCGCTCGGCGTCTTGGGCAGCTCGCCCGCGAAGTCGACGATGCGCGGGTACTTGTACGGCGCCGTCTGGCCCTTGACGTGGTCCTGAAGGTCGCGCGCGAGGCCGTCCGACGGCTCGTAGCCCTCGCGCAGGACGACGACGGCGCGCACGACCGCGCCACGCTCCTCGTCGGGCGCCGCGACGACGGCCGCCTCGGCGACGGCGGCGTGCTCGACGAGCGCGGACTCGACCTCGAACGGGCCGATCCGGTAGCCGGCCGAGATGATCAGGTCGTCGGCGCGGCCCTCGAAGTGCAGGTAGCCGTCCTCGTCCTCGGCGACGCGGTCGCCGGTGCGCCACGTCCCGCCCGGCGCCGGTCCGGCGCCGAGGTAGCCGCGGAAGAAGGTCGGGATGGTGGTGGGGTCGGCGCACAGCTCGCCGTCCTCGATCCACAGCCGGATGCCCGGCAGCGCGCGGCCCATCGACCCGGGGCGCGCGGGCACGCCGAGCGGCATGCCCGCGAGCGCGCCCGTCTCGGTCTGACCGTAGCCGTCGCGGATCCACAGCCCCGTCGCCTCGTGCCAGGCGCGCAGCACGTCGGGGTTGAGCGCCTCGCCGGCGGAGACGATGCCGCGCAGGCCCGGGACGCGGCCGGGCTGAGCCCGCTTGGCGATCACGCGGTACTCCGTCGGCGCCATGCAGAGCACGGCGACCGGCTCGCGCGCCAGAACCTCGAGCCGCTCGTGCGGGTCGAAGCGGGCGTCGTGCAGCAGCGCCGCGGCGCCCCGGATCCACGGCGCGATGAAGACGTTGCGCGCCGACTTGCTCCAGCCGCTGCCCGCGGTGCACCAGACGAGCTCGCCGGGGCGCGCGTCGAGCCAGTGCTCGGCCTGCGTGCGCTGGCCGGCGAGGTAACGCTGCGCGTGGACGGCGGCCTTGGGCTCGCCCGACGTACCGCTCGTGAAGGTGATCAGGCACGGGTCCTCGGGATCGAGGTCGACGGCGTCGGCCGGCGTGACGCGCAGCAGGCCCTCGTCGGGGACGGTGAGGACCGGGCAACCCGGGGAGGCGGCGTCGAGCTCGCCGCGATTGCGCTCGTCGCAGACGATCGCGGCCGGCTGGGCGACGTCGAGGCGCAGGCGCAGGTCGCGGGCGCGCAGCTGCTCCGTGCACGGCAGCACGACGGCGCCGATGCGAAAGCACGCGACCATGGCCAGCACCCACTCGGGCCGGTTGCCGACGAGCGTGAGGACGACGTCGCCGCGCCGCACGCCGTGCCCGCGCAGCGCGCCCGCCAGCGCACGCGACGCCTCCGACAGCTCGCCGAAGGTCCACTCGCGCCGCTCACCTACGCGCGTGATCTCGACGAGCGCCGTGCGTTCCGGGTCGGCGGCGTCGACGAGGTCGCGGGCGAAGTTCATGGGCGCAGCAACCTACCGGCGCGCGGCCGTAGGGTTGGGCGCGTGACCGAGCCCCGCGTCGTCGCCGAGGTCGAGATCGCCGCGCCCGCCGAGGACGTGTGGCGCGCGCTGCGCGAGCCGGAGGAGATCCGCCGCTGGTTCGGGTGGGAGTACGACGGCCTCGAGGGCGAGATCGACTACATCTTCCGCGACCACGCGACCGCCGCCGAGGAGGGCCGCCTGCTCGAGTTCGGCAGCGGCGACGCGATCGCGCTCGAGCCGCACGACAGCGGCACCGTCGTACGCATCACCCGGCCCGCCGCGCCGCCGGGCACGTGGGACGCGGTCGACGAGGGCTGGCTGACCTTCGCCGCCCAGTTGCGGCTCGTGCTCGAGCGCCACCGCGACGAGCCCCGGCGCACGCTGCGCCTGTCGGGTCGAAGGCGGGGTGGCGAGGCGCCGGCGCCGCTCGAGGCGCTCGGCCTGGCGGACGCGACGGCCCGCGGCGCGGGCGAGCGCTACGAGGCGGTCACCGCCGTCGGCGAGCCGCTGAGCGGCGAGGTCTGGCTCAGCCACCCGCACCTCGCCGCGCTGACCGTCGACGCCTACGGCGACGGGCTCGTCGTCGTCGCCCACCGGCCGGCCCAGGGCGAGCCGCCGCACGGCGCCGTCAGCGTCGTGCTCACCGCCTACGGGCTCGACGACGGCGCGTGGCATCTCGTGCGCGAGCACTGGACGGGCTGGTGGGACGCCCACGTCGACCCCGACTAGGGTTCCGTCATGGCCGCGACGACCCCGTTCACCGAGAAGACCGACGAGCAGCAGGCGATCTGCGAGATGGTGCGCCAGTTCGCCGACGAGCAGATCATTCCCAACGCCGAGCACTACGACGGCGCCGACGAGTTCCCCGAGCCGATCGTCGAGCAGATGCGCGAGCTCGGCCTGTTCGGGGTGACGATCCCCGAGGAGTACGGGGGCATGGGGCTCGACCTGACGACGTACTCGATGATCGTCGAGGAGCTCTCGCGCGGCTGGATCTCGATCTCGGGCATCGTCAACACGCACTTCATCGGCAGCTACCTGCTGATGAAGTTCGGCACCGACGAACAGCGCCGCCGCTACCTGCCGCGGATGGCCACGGGCGAGCTGCGGGCCGCGTTCAGCATGTCCGAGCCCGAGCTCGGCTCCGACGTGCAGGCGATCAAGACGTCGGCGCGCAAGACCGACGACGGCGCCTGGGAGATCAACGGCCAGAAGATGTGGGTCACCAACGGGCTCCTCTCGGGGCTCGTCTTCGTGCTCGTGCGCACCGACCCCGACGCCGAGCCGCGCCACCGCGGGATGACCTGCTTCCTGGCCGAGAAGGAGCCGGGCGCGTCGGAGAACACGGGCGAGTACGCGGGCCTGACCGTGCCCCCGAAGATCAGGAAGCTCGGCTACAAGGGCGTCGAGTCGACCGAGCTGGTCTTCGACGGCTACCGCTGCCCGCCCGAGAACGTGCTCGGCGGCGAGGACGGCGGCCTGAACCGCGGCTTCGCCCAGATGATGGACGCGCTCGAGGTGGGGCGCGTGAACGTCGCGGCGCGCGGCGTCGGGATCGCGCAGCGGGCGCTCGAGCTCGCGCTGCGCTACTCGCAGGACCGGCGCACGTTCGGCAAGCCGATCGCCGAGCATCAGGCGATCCAGTTCAAGCTCGCCGACATGGCCACGCAGGTCGAGGCCGCGCGGCTGCTCACGCTGCGCGCCGCGCGCCTGAAGGACGCCGGCGAGCGCTCGGACCTCGAGGCCGGGATGGCGAAGCTGTTCGCCTCGGAGGCCGGCCACTTCTGCGTCGAGGAGTCACTGCGCATCCACGGCGGCTACGGCTACTCCAAGGAGTACGAGATCGAGCGCCTGTACCGCGACGCCCCGCTGCTGCTGATCGGCGAGGGGACGTCGGAGATCCAGCGGATGGTCATCGGGCGCAAGCTCCTGCAGCGCCAGCGCGCCGGTCGCTAGGTCGCCGGCGGGCGCGGCGGGAACTGCTCGAGGACCCAGTCGGGCCCGAGAACGCGGCGGCGGTAGTTGCGCCCGCCGACCGGCACGTAGTCGCCGGTGCGCGGATCCATCGGCAGCCGCCGCTCGACGGGGAACCAGTCGTTGTGCTGCTCGATGAGCGTGTTGAGGTGGTCGAAGCGCCAGGCGTGGGCGCGTTCGCGCCAGCGGCGCGCGAACTCGCCCGCGTCGCGGCAGTCCTCGGCCAGCGCCCGGTAGGCGCGCTCGAGGCGACGGCGCTCCTGGGCGATCCCCTGGTCGATCTCGCCGATGCGCTCCATCCAGCGCGGCCGCACGCCGGTCTTCAGGTAGGCCTCGACGGATCGCTGGTTCTGGCGGGCGCGGCGCGACAGGGGCCGCCCGAGCGCGGAGTCGTCGCCCATGCTGCGGTTCAGCAGGCGCTCGACCGTCGAGGGGTCGAGGTACTCCAGGCGTGCGGGCGGCGGCGTGTCGGGCTCGTCGTCGGCCATCGATTCCCAAGGGTAGGACGTTCGGCGGAGCGCCCGAGGTCCCGTGACGGATGGGACCAAGGTCCCATGCGCGGCGCGGGAACTGCGCTGACGCTTGTCCCGATGCACCGGCATCCTGACTGAGGCAACTGCTGATCGCCGCCTTCCCACCCCCCACGCGACGATCGCACCGCTCGGCCTGATGGCCGCCCCGACGAGCCCGGGGCGGCCATCGGCCGTTTTGGGCCTGTGGGGCTGTCCCCGTCGATCGCCGGCCTGCTGGCGTACGTCACGGAGCGATGGGACGGCAAGGGGCCGCTTGGGCGCGCCGAGGGCGAGCAGATCCCGCTGCCGATGCGGATCGTCCACGTCGCCGGCGACGCCGCCCTGCAGTGCCTGCTCGGCGGCGCGACGCACGCGGTCCGCCTCCTCCGCGAGCGCGCGGGACGTGCGTTCGATCCCGAGGTCGCGACCTGTCTCGCCGAGCACGCCGACGAGATCCTCGCGCGCGACGAGGGAGCGTCCGCGTGGCCGGAGGTCCTCGCCCGCGAGCCGGGCCCACCGCTCGTCCTCGCGGGCGAGGGGGTCGATCGCGCGCTCGCGACGATGGGCAACTTCGCCGATCTCGTTTCCCCGTACCTGGCCGGTCACTCTGCCGGCGTCGCCGGGCTGGCGGCTGCGGCGGGCCGACACTGCGGGCTCGACGAGGCGGGGGCAGCGACGCTGCGCCGTGCGGGCTCGGTCCACGACGTCGGGCGGGTCGCGATCTGGGCGCGGCTCTGGCAGAAGCCCGGGCCGCTGAGCGCCGATGAGTGGGAGCAGGTGCGCCTGCACCCCTACCAGACCGAGCGCGTCCTCTCGCGTTCGCCGTTCCTGTCCGCGCTCTGTCCGGTCGCCGGTGCTCACCACGAGCGCCTCGACGGCTCGGGCTATCACCGTGGCGCATCGCGTGCGGAGCTGGCGCTGCCCGCCCGCGTGCTCGCGGCGGCCGACGCGTATCACGCGATGACGCAGCCCCGCGCGCACCGCGACGCCATCGCGCCGGCCGACGCCGCGCAGGAGCTCGCCCGAGAGGCTCGGGCCGGACTGCTCGACGCCGACGCGGTCACCGCCGTCATCGAGACCGCCGGACAGCGGGCCCCGCGCCTCGAGCGCCCGGCGGGGCTGACCGGGCGCGAGGCCGAGGTCGTCGCCATGCTGGCCCGCGGGCTGCAGACCAAGCAGGTCGCGCGCGCGCTCGGGATCTCGGTGAAGAGGCCGACTGCGGCCGTCACATCGTTCCGGTGATGTCCCGCGAGACCCGCCGCGGGTAGGCTCGCTCGCCATGCGAGCCGCCCTGATCACCGAGCTCGGCACCCCGCCGAGCGCCGCCGACGTCGACGACCCCGCGCCGGCTGACGGCGAGACGCTGGTCGAGGTCCTCGCCTCGGCGCTGAACCCGCTCGACATCGCCGTCGGCAGCGGCAGGTACTTCGGCGGCAGCCCGCCGCTGCCGTACATCCCCGGCGTCGAGGCCGCCGGCCGGACGACGGACGACGGACGACTCGTGTACGTCTCCGGCTCGGGGCTCGGCATGAGCCGCGACGGCTGCATCGCGCAGCGCGTGGCGGCGCCGCCCGCCGCATTTGTCGACCTGCCCGCGGACGCCGATCCGGGCCTCGCCGTCGCCTTCGGGGTCGCCGGCCTGGCCGGCTGGCTGCCCTTCGCGTGGCGCGCACCGGTACGCCCCGACGACCGCGTGCTCGTCCTCGGCGCGACGGGGATGGTCGGGCTCGTCGCGGTCCAGGCGGCGCGGCTGCTCGGCGCGCAGCACATCGTCGCCGCCGGGCGCGACACCGAGGGCCTGCGGCGCGCGCAGGAGGCGGGCGCCGCCGCGACCGTGACGCTCGACACCGACGACGGCGACGAGATCGCCGGGCGGATCCGCGAGGCCGCCGGCGGCGACGGCCCGACGCTCGTGCTCGACGCGCTCTGGGGCCCGGTCATCGGCGCCACGCTCGGCGCCGTCGCGCGCGGCGCGCGGGTCGTCCACCTCGGCCAGAGCGCCGGCCCGCAGGCGACGCTGTCCTCCGGCGACGTGCGCGGCAAGCAGCTCGACATCCTCGGTTACCAGACCTTCGCCGTCCCCGCCGACATCCGCCGCGAGGCCCACGCCACGCTGCTGCGGCACGCCGCCTCCGGCGAGCTGACGCTGCCGGTCGAGCGCGTCCCGCTCGAGGACATCGCCTCGGCGTGGCAGCGCCAGGCCTCGGGCGAGGGCGGCAAGATCGTCGTGGAGACGGCCGTGTGAGCATCGCCGACCGGGAGCTCGGCAAGGACGTCGACGTCGAGCTGCTCGGCCGGATCCAGCGACGCGTGCTGTGGCTGGCGACGGCGATCGTCCATCACGCCAACCGCGTCCGCCCGAACCCGAGCGGCATCAAGGTCGGCGGCCATCAGGCGTCGAGCGCGTCGATGGTCTCGCTGATGACGGCGCTGTGGTTCGAGCACCTCGAGGCGCCCGACCGCGTCTCGGTCAAGCCGCACGCCTCGCCCGTCCTGCACGCGATCAACTTCCTGCTCGGCCGGCTCGATCCCGCCTACCTGCCGCGGCTGCGCGAGTACGGCGGGTTGCAGTCCTATCCGTCGCGCAGCAAGGACCCCGACCCCGTCGACTACTCGACCGGCTCGGTCGGCATCGGCGCGACGGCCACGATCTGGGGCGCGATGGCCCACCGCTACGTGGCCGGGCACTTCGAGGTGGCGCGCGGCGGGCGCCACATCGCGCTGCTCGGCGACGCCGAGCTCGACGAGGGCGCGGTCTGGGAGGCGGTCGCCGACCCGATGGTCGCGCGCCTGGGCGAGGTGCTGTGGGTCGTCGACCTCAACCGCCAGTCGCTCGACCGCGTCGTGCCCGACATCGCCGCCGGGCGCCTGGTGGGGATGTTCGACGCCGCGGGCTGGCACGTCGAGACGGTCAAGTACGGGCGTGCGCCTGCGCGAGCTCTTCACGCGCGACGGCGGCGAGGCGCTGCGGCTGCGCATCGACCCGATGGGCAACGAGGAGTTCCAGCGCCTGCTGCGCTCCGACGCCGCGGAGCTGCGCGAGCGCCTGCCCGGCGGCGACGCCGCCATCGGGCGGCTCGTGTCCGACCTGGGCGACGACGAGCTGCGCGCCGCGCTGCGCGACCTCGGCGGCCACGACCTGGCCGCGCTGCGGCGCGGGCTGCGCGCCACGGACGCGATCCGCGACCGCCCGTCGGTCCTCTTCGCCTACACGATCAAGGGCTGGTCGCTCCCCATCGAGGGCCATCCCTCGAATCACTCGGCGCTGCTCAACGACGCCCAGTTCGCGCGACCTCGCCCAGCAGCTCGGCGCGGACGTCGACGACCCGTGGGCGCCTTCGGGGACGGACTCGCCGGAGGGCCGGCTGTGCGCCGAGGTCGCGCAGCGCCTGGCGCGCGAGCCGGTCGAGCGCCACGAGCCGCCCGCCGTGCCGACCGAGCTCGGGCGCCGTCACACGGGGACGGGCTCGACGCAGCAGACGCTCGGGCGGCTGTTCGTCGACCTCGTGCACGAGGCGCCCGAGGTCGCCGAGCACGTCGTCACGGTGTCGCCCGACGTCGCCTCGTCGACGAACCTGGGCGGCTGGATCAACAAGGCGGGCATCTGGTCGATCGGCGAGCGCATCGACTGGTTCGCCGACGACTCGGACACGCTCGTGCGCTGGCGCGAGTCCGACCACGGGCGCCACCTCGAGCTCGGCATCGCCGAGGTCAACCTCGTCGGGATGCTCGGCGAGCTCGGCGCGACGTGGTCGCGCGAGGGGCGTCCGCTGCTGCCGGTCGGCACGATCTACGACCCGTTCGTCACGCGCGCCCACGAGCCGTGGTCGTTCGGCATCTACGCCGGCGGCCAATCGATCCTCGTCGGCACGCCGTCGGGCATCACGCTCGGGCCCGAGGGCGGCGCGCACCAGTCGGTCATCACGCCGTCCGTCGGCATCGAGCAGCCCGGCTGCGTGGCGTGGGAGCCCGCCTTCGCGCAGGACTTCGAGTGGATCTTCCTGCACGCCCTGTCGCGCCTCGGGCGCCCGGACGGCGGCTCGGCGTACTTCCGCCTGTGCACGCGTCCGGTCTTCCAGGCGCTGGCGGCCCTCCCCGATGACGGCGAGACGCGCGAGGCGCGCCGGCGCGACGTGCTGGAGGGCGGCTACGTCCTGCGCGAGGCGCCGGACGCGGCGTGACGATCGCGGTGGCGGGCGCCGCGGTCGTCGAGGCGCTGGAGGCGGCGGAGGAGATCGACGCCGAGGTCGTGTGCCTGACGAGCGCCGACCTCGTGTTCCGTGCGCTGCAGGCGCGTCCGGGCTGGGCCCCGGCGACTGGGACGTGCTCACGCGGGCGTTCCCGACGCCGCGCCCGATCGTCACCGTGGTCGACGGCCACCCGCACACGCTCGAGCTTCCTGGCCGCGGTGAACGGCGCGCCGATCGCCTGGCTCGGGGTGTCGGAGTTCGGCCAGTCGGGCGACATCGGCGACCTCTACCGCCACCACGGCATCGACGCCGAGACGATCATCGGCGCCGCGCTCGACCTCATGGGCTGAGCGCAGCGCCACGGAGGATCGTCAGACCGGGATGACGACCGGGACGGCCTCCTCGTCGGCGGCCTCGCCCCCGCCGGTCTCGTCGAGCGCCTCGGTCTTGTGGAACGGCAGCAGGAAGGCGGCCAGGAAGGCGAGCACGAGCAGCCCGACCGCGTACCAGAAGGTCGCCCCGAAGGCGTCGGCCATGAGCGGCGCGATCTGCTCGCGGACCCGGTCGGGCACGTTGGCCGCGCCGAGGCCGTCGCCGCCGCTGCCCGGCGGGAGGCGCTCGGTGAGCTCGTTGACGAGGATCACCGAGAGCACGGCGGTGCCGATCGAGGCGCCGACCTGCTGGATGATGTTCAGCGTCGTGCTGGCCTTGGCGATCGCCGCGCGGCGCAGGGTCTTCATGGCGCCGGACATGATCGGCATCATCGCCGCGCCCATGCCCATCCCGAGCAGGAAGAGCAGGCCCGAGAGGGTCCAGTAGGACGTCTCGGCGGTGAGCTGGGTCAGGCCGAGCGTGGCCACGATGATCATCAACGTGCCGGGGATGACCAGCTTCGCGATGCCGATGCGGTCGGTGAGCTGGCCGGCGATCGGCATGACGAGCATCGCGCCGATGCCCTGCGGCGCGAGCAGCAGGCCGCTCTGCAGCGCGGACTCGCCGCGGACCGCCTGCAGGTAGAGCGGGAGCAGCAGCATCGAGCCGAAGACGGCGATGACGAACAGGATCAGCGTGCCCGAGGCGGCCGCGAACGTGCGGTTGGTGAACAGCCGCAGGTCGATCAGCGCGTCCGGGCCGGTGCGCAGCGCGTGCCAGACGAAGGCGACGAGCAGCGCGGCGCCGGCGAGCGCCGGGCCGAACACCTCGGCGGCGCCGAAGCCGCCCGACGAGCTGGACTCGGCCAGGCCGTAGATGAGCAGCGCGAGGCCGGGGGAGAGCAGGGCCAGGCCGAGGGCGTCGAAGTGGTGGTTCGGCTGCGGGCTGTCCTTGGGGAGCACGCGCGAGGCGAGCAGCAGCGCGAACATGCCGATCGGCAGGTTGATGTAGAAGATCCAGCGCCACGAGACGTCGTCGACGAGCCAGCCGCCGAGGATCGGGCCGAGGATCGGGCCGAGCAGCATCGGCACGCCGATCACGCTCATCACGCGCCCGACACGGCCGGGGCCGGCGGCGCGGGTGAGGATCGTCATGCCCGCCGGCATGATCATGCCGCCGCCGAAGCCCTGCAGGACGCGGAAGGCGATCAGCGACTCCGCCGACCAGGCGGCGCCGGCGAGCGCCGAGCCGGCGACGAACATGCCGATCGAGATCATGTAGAGGCGCTTCGTGCCGAAGCGGTCCGCGGCCCAGCCGGTGAGCGGGATCACCGTGGCGAGTGCGAGCGTGTAGCCGGTCACGACCCATTGGATCGTCGACAGCGTCGTGTCGAACTCGACGGCGAGGGTGTTGATCGCGACGTTGACGACGGTCACGTCGAGGATCGACATGATCGCGCCGAGCACGACGACCCAGGCGACGGCCATGAGCTCGCGATCGAGGCCCTTGTCGGCGGGCTTCGCGGCGTTGATGGAGGAGGACAAGAGGTTCCTTTTCGGGCTGGACTAGTGGTCTTGGGAAGGGACGCGGGGGAGGAGCGGAAGGAGGATGCGGTCGACGAGCTCCTCGGCGAACGCGTCGTCGACGGGCTCGATGCCGAGCAGGACGCGGCTGAAGACGGTCGACGGCCCGATCTCGCCGAACAGCGGGCTGACGGGCTCGCCGGCGAGAAGCTCGCCGCGCTCGGTCGCGCGCTGCACGATCTGCACCCAGCGGGCGCGCTCGACGGCGATGACGTGCTCGGAGAACAGCGTCGAGAGCTCCTCGCTGGCGCGCAGCTGGGTGGCCATGCCGGCAGCGAGCTGGGCGTTCTCGTCGTCGATCGAGTGGCACAGGCTGTTGATGGCGGCGAGCAGGTCGCCGCGCAGGCTGCCCGTGTCCTCGACGGGACGGTGAGCCTTGCGGCGGCGGATCGCCGCGGCCACGAGCTCGGGCTTGCCCGCCCAGCGGCGGTAGATCGTCGGCTTGCCGACGCCCGCGCGCTCGGCGATCGCGTCGACCGTCGCGCGGTCGTAGCCGACCTCGGCGATCAGCGTGACCGCCGCGTCGAGGATCGACTCGTCGCGGGCCGGGTCGCGGGGACGCCCGCGGTGGGGCTGGGAATCGGACTTGGGAGCGGTCGATGCCATCCGTTACGAAACAGTATCGTAACGTTGGGCGGAGACCTTTAGGGGTCAGGGCAGGATGTAGTCGATGAACCCGCCGTCGACCCGCACGGCGCCGCCCGTGGTCGCCGACGCGAGGTCCGAGCTGAGGTAGGCGACGAGGTTGGCGATCTCCTCGGGCTCGATCAGGCGGCCGATGAGCGAGGTCGGCCGGTGGCGGCGGACGAACTCGGCCTGCGCCTCGGGCCACGGCATCTCGTCGCCGACCATCTCGGCGACGAAGTCCTCGACGCCCTCGGTGTGGGTCGGCCCGGCCATGACCGCGTTGACCGTCACGCCCGTCCCGGCCATCGCCTTGGCCAGGCCGCGTGACACGCCCAGCAGCGCCGTCTTGGTGACGCCGTAGTGGACCATCTCGAGCGGGATGACCACCGCCGAGTCGCTGGCCATGAACGTCACGCGGCCCCAGCCGCGGTCGCGCATGCCGGCGAGGTAGTGGCGCGACAGCCGGATGCCCGACATGACGTTGACGTCCCAGTAGCGCTGCCACGTCTCGTCGTCGATCTCGAGCACCGGCGTCGGGCCGAAGATCCCGAGGTTGTTGACGAGGACGTCCACGTCGGGCAGCGCCGCGAACAGGCGCTCGGCGCCGTCTGCGGTCCCAAGGTCGGCGGCGACGCCCTCGATCGTCGTGCCGGGGAGCTCGGCGCGCAGCTCCGCGACCGCCTGCTCGACGCGGGCGGGGTCGCGCCCGTTGACGGTCGCCGCGGCGCCGCAGGCCGCGAGGCGGGCCACGATCGCGCGCCCGATCCCCTGGGTCGAGCCGGTGACGAGGGCGGTGCGGCCGCTCAGGTCGATGTCCACGCGCCGAACCCTACGCGGCGACCCTATCGTGCCGTGGTGGATGGCCACGCCCGCCGACACCGCCCCGCTGGATGCCGCGCTCGGCGAGCTCACGCTGCGCGACGAGCACCGTCTGCGCGGCCGGCTGGACAAGCTGCGCCGCACCGAGGATGCCGAGGCGCGCGGGCAGGCGCTCGTCCGGCTGGGGGAGGAGGTCGAGGCGGCCCGGGCGCGCGTCGAGCGCCGCCGCGACGCCGTCCCCGAGGTCTCCTATCCGCCCGAGCTGCCGGTCAGCGCCCGCCGCGACGACCTGCTCGCCACGATCCGCGACAACCAGGTCGTCGTCGTCGCCGGCGAGACCGGCTCGGGCAAGACGACGCAGCTGCCGAAGATCTGCCTCGAGCTCGGGCGCGGCGTGCGCGGCGCCATCGCCCACACCCAGCCGCGGCGCCTGGCCGCGCGCACGGTCGCCGAGCGGATCGCCGACGAGCTCGGCGTCGGGATCGGCGAGGCGGTCGGCTACGCGGTGCGCTTCAGCGACCGCTCGAGCGCCGACACGCTCGTGCGCGTGATGACCGACGGGCTGCTGCTGGCCCAGATCCAGCACGACCGCCTGTTGCGCCGCTACGACACGATCATCCTCGACGAGGCGCACGAGCGAAGCCTGAACATCGACTTCCTGCTCGGCTACGTCAAGCGCATCCTGCCCAAGCGCCCCGACCTCAAGCTCATCATCACCTCGGCGACGATCGACCCCGGTCGCTTCAGCCGCCACTTCGGCGACGCGCCCGTCGTCGAGGTCTCGGGGCGCACGTACCCGGTCGAGGTGCGCTACCGGCCCGTGGTCGATCCCGACGATCCGGAGGCCGATCCCGAGCGCGACCCGATCGACGCGATCGGCGACGCCGTCGACGAGCTGAGCCGCGAGCGCCCCGGCGACGTGCTCGTGTTCCTGTCCGGCGAGCGCGAGATCCGCGACACCGCCGACGCGCTCGCCGGCCGGCTCGGGCCGGGCGTCGAGCTGCTGCCCCTGTTCGCGCGCCTGTCGACCGCCGACCAGCACAAGGTCTTCCGGCCGCACACGGGACGCCGCGTCGTGCTCGCCACGAACGTGGCCGAGACGTCGCTGACCGTGCCCGGGATCCGCTATGTCGTCGACCCGGGCATGGCGCGCATCAGCCGCTACAGCCCGCGCAGCAAGGTCCAGCGGCTGCCCATCGAGCGCGTCTCGCAGGCCTCCGCCGACCAGCGCAAGGGCCGTAGCGGTCGCACCTCGGAGGGCATCTGCATCCGGCTCTACACCGAGCAGGACTTCGAGGAGCGCCCGCGCTTCACCGACCCCGAGATCCTGCGCACGAGCCTCGCCTCGGTGATCCTGCAGATGGCGGCGATCGGGCTCGGCGGCATCGAGGAGTTCCCGTTCCTCGACCCACCCGACCGCCGCCAGGTCCGCGACGGGCTCAACCTCCTGCACGAGCTCGGCGCGCTGCACGAGCCGGCGCGCGCCGGCAACGGCGCCGGCCCGCGGCTGACCCCGCTCGGCCGCCGGCTGGCCCAGCTGCCGGTGGACCCGCGCCTCGGGCGCATGGTGCTCGAGGCCGGGCGGCTCGGGTGCGCGCAGGAGGTGATCGTCATCGCCGCCGCGCTGTCGATCCAGGATCCGCGCGAGCGTCCGGCCGACAAGCAGGCGGCGGCCGACCAGATGCACGCGCGCTTCGCCGACGAGAGCTCGGACTTCCTGGCCATCCTCAACCTGTGGCGCTACCTGCGCGAGCAGCAGCGCGAGCTCTCCGGCAACCAGTTCCGCAAGCGCTGTCACGCCGAGTTCCTGCACTTCCTGCGCGTGCGTGAGTGGCAGGACCTCGTCGGCCAGCTGCGCCAGGCGGCCAAGGGCGCGGGTGTGACGCTCGACCAGGGCGAGGCCGATCCGCAGGCGATCCACACGGCGCTGCTCAGCGGGCTGCTCTCGCATATGGGGCTGCGCGACCAGGCCCGCCGCGACTACCAGGGCGCGCGCGGGACGCGCTTTCAGATCTTCCCGGGCTCGTCGCTGGCCCGGCGCTCGCCGACGTGGGTGATGGCCGCCGAGCTCGTCGAGACCTCGCGCCTGTGGGGGCGCACCGCGGCCCGGATCCAGCCCGAGTGGGCCGAGGGCCTGGCCGGCCATCTCGTCCAGCGGACCTACGGCGAGCCGCGCTGGGAGCCGCGCCGCGGCTCGGTCGTGGCCACCGAGCGCGTGACGCTCTACGGGCTGCCGATCGTCGCCGGGCGCACGGTGAGCTACGGGCGTATCGACCCGGTGCTGTCGCGCGAGCTGTTCATCCGCCGCGCGCTCGTCGAGGGCGACTGGGAGACGCGCCACGAGTTCGTGGCCGAGAACGCCAGGCTCGTCGCCGAGGCCGAGGAGCTCGAGCACCGCGCGCGGCGGCGCGGGATCGTCGCCGGCGACGAGGCGCGCTTCGCCTTCTTCGACGAGCGGATTCCCGCCGACGTCGTCTCGGGCGGCCACTTCGACCGCTGGTGGCGTGACGAGCGCCGCCGCCGCCCCGACCTGCTGACGTACACGCGCGACGTGCTCGTCGATCCCGGGGCCGCGGTCGACGCGCGCGCCTTCCCGCCCGCGTGGCGCCAGGGCGAGCTCCTGCTGGCGCTGAGCTACCGCTTCGAGCCCGGCGCGGAGGACGACGGGGTCTCCGTCCACGTCCCGCTCACCGCACTCGGGGCACTGCACGCGGGCGGCTTCGACTGGCTCGTCCCCGGCCTGCGGCTCGAGCTCGTGACCGCCCTGATCCGCTCGCTGCCCAAGGACCTGCGCCGCCCGCTCGTGCCCGTGCCCGACGTCGCCGCGGCCGCGCTCGCCGGTCTGACGCCGCGCCGCGAGCCGCTGCTCGACGCGCTCGCGCGCGAGCTCGAGCGCCTGCGCGGCGTGCGGATCCCGCGCGACGCGTGGGACCCTGGGCGGCTGCCCGCCCACCTGCGCATGCGGTTCGTGCTCGAGGACGAACACGGCGCGCCGATCGCCGCCGGCGAGGATCTCGCGCGGCTGCGCGAGGAGGTCCGCCCGCGGCTGCAGGCCGCGCTCACCGCGGCGCGGCCCGAGCTCGAGCGCAGCGGCCTGACGGCGTGGACGATCGGCACGCTCCCGCGTCGCATCGAGCTGCCCGGCACCGGCGTCGAGGGCCATCCCTCGCTCGTCGACGAGGGCGCGACCGTCGCCGTGCGCGTGCTCGAGTCGCCGGAGGCGCAGGCGGCCGCGATGGCCGCGGGCACGCGGCGCCTGCTGGCGCTGACCGTGCCCTCGCCGCTGCGCTTCGTGCAGGATCGCCTCGGCAACCAGGCCCACCTCGCGCTCGCCGCCGGGCCGCACGGCGGCGTGCGCGCCGCGCTCGAGGACGCGATCGCGGCGACCATCGATGCGCTCGTCGTGCAGGCAGGCGGCCCGGCCTGGGACGAGGCCGGCTTCGCGCGGCTTCGCGACCACGTCGCGGGCAACCTGGCCGACGCCACCGCCAAGGTCGTCGCCGCCGTCGTGCGGATCCTCGATCGCGCCCGCGAGGTCCAGCGCGCGCTCGACGGGCTCCGCGCCGAGCCGCTGCAGCCGGCGCGCCGCGACGTCGCCGCGCAGCTCGCCCGGCTCGTGCACCCCGGGTTCGTCACCGAGGCCGGCGTCGGGCGCCTGCCCGACATCGAGCGCTACCTGCGCGCCGCGGCGCGGCGCCTGGAGCGCCTGCCCGCCGCGCAGGCGGCCGACCTGGACCGGATGGGATCCGTGCACGAGCTCGAGCGGCTGCTCGCGCGCCGGCTCGAGGCGCTGCCGCCCGGGGCGGCGCCGCCCGCCGCGCTGCGCGAGGTGCCGTGGATGCTCGAGGAGCTGCGCGTCAGCCACTTCGCTCAGGGGCTGGGCACGCGCGGGCCGATCTCGGCCAAGCGGATCCGGCGCGTCCTCGAGGAGCACGCGGGCGCGTGATCAACCATCTAGCGTTCGCGGCGTGTCGAGCGATCCGACGTATCCCCTGACCGGCGGTTGCGGCTGCGGCGCCGTCCGCTTCGAGCTCACCGCGCCGCCCCAGGCCGTGGTCATCTGCCACTGCACCCGCTGCCAGCGCCGCACGGGCACCGCGGCGGCCGTGACCGCGCGCCTCGAGCCCGGCTCGTTCCGCTTCCTCTCGGGCGAGGAGCATGTGCACGCGTGGGCGCCCGAGGGCGGCCTGGAGAAGGCGTTCTGCTCGGCCTGCGGCTCGGCGCTCTTCGCGCGCAAGCCCGGGACGGGCGAGATCCTCGCCGTGCGCATGGGCGCGTTCGACGAGGACCCTGGCGTGCGGCCCAGCGTGCACCAGTTCGTCGACTACGCGGCGCCGTGGGAGCCGATCCCCGACGACGGGCTGCCGCGCTTCCCCGAGCGCGTCCCAAGCTGACGCGCGGACCCTCCCGCGCCGCCGCATACTGGGTCTCGTGCGCTTCTGGACCCACGACCGACACGGGTTCCCGCTCCCCGACGGCCATCGCTTCCCGCTGCCCAAGTACCGGCTCCTGCGGCAGGCGGTCGAGGCCGAGGGCCTGGGCGAGGTGTGCCACTCGGACGCCGCGCCGTGGCCGCTGCTCGGCGCCGTGCACGACGCCGGCTACCTGGCGCGCGTTCGCGACGGCGGGCTGACGCGGCGGGAGGAGCGCGCCCTCGGGCTGCCGTGGTCGCCGGAGCTCGTCGAGCGCGGGCGGCGGTCGACGGCGGGCACCGTGCACGCCGCGCGCGACGCGCTGGCCGAGGGCATCGGCATGAACCTCGGCGGCGGCACCCACCACGCCGCGCGCGCCCAGGGCCGCGGCTACTGCCTGTTCAACGATGTCGCGGTCGCCGTCGCCGCGCTCCGCGGCGAGCGCCTGATCGGCCGCGTGCTGGTGGCGGACTGCGACGTCCACCAGGGCGACGGCACGGCCGAGCTGTTCGCCGACGACCCGGACACGTTCACGCTGTCGCTGCACGGCGGCGCGAACTACCCGTTCCAGCGCGCGAGCTCCGACCTCGACGTCGATCTGCCGACGGGCACAGGCGACGACGACTACCTCGCCGCCCTGGAGGACGCGCTCGCCGCCGCGATGCCGGCGGCGCGCGCCGACCTCGTCGTCTACCTGGCCGGCGCCGACCCCTGGGAGCACGACCGCCTCGGGCGCCTGCGGCTGACCAAGGAAGGCCTGCACGCCCGCGACGTGCTCGTGCTCGACAGCGCCGAGCGCGCGGGCGCGGCGGTGTGCGTCGCGCTCGCGGGCGGCTACGCTCCGGACATCCGCGACACCGTCGAGATCAACATCGCCACCGCGCGGCTCGTCGCCGCGCGGGCCGGAGCGATGAGCCGCCTCTGAGCAGCGATGGCGACCGCGGTCTTCATCCACGGGGCGTGCGTGCGCGACGCCGGCTGGTGGTGGAGCCGGATGGCCGAGCCGCTTGCCGCGCACGGCATCGCCGCGGCCGCGGTCCCGCTGCCGAGCTGCGGCGAGGCCGGCGACACGCTCGGCGACCTGTACGACGACGCCGCCGCGGCGCGTGCCGTCATCGACCAGGCGGAGCCGCCCGTGCTGCTGTGCGGGCACTCCTACGGCGGCGTCGTCGCCACCGAGGCGGGCGAGCACCAGGCCGTCGCCCAGCTCGTCTACATCACGTCGATGATGCCCGCCGAAGGCGAGTCGCTCGGCTCGATCGCGGGCGGCGACCCGGCGCCGTGGATGGACCCCGGCGAGGACGGGACGACCGGCGTGCGCGCCGAGCTCGTGCCGCCGCTGTTCCTGCAGGACTGCGATGCCGAGACGGTCGAGGCGGCGGTGGCGCGGCTCACGCGCCAGGCGCTCGCGCCGTTCGGCCAGTCGCCGCGGGCGGTGGCGTGGCGCACGCGGCCCTCGACCTACATCGTCTGCGGTCAGGATCTGGCGATACCGGCGGCCCGCCAGCGCGAGCGGGCGGCTCGCGCCTCGCGGATCGTCGAGATCGACAGCGGCCATCATCCGTTCCTGTCGCAGCCCGACGTGCTCGCGGGTCTGCTCGCGGCGCTCGCATGAAGTCGTGCCAGCCGTACCCATGTCCGTAGGCGGACACGCCACCCTGATGAGGAGATGAGCTCCTCCGCGACCCTGGCGATCGAGGCCTCCGGCCTGGTGAAGACCTTCGGCGAGCTGCGCGCCGTCGACGGCGTCGACCTCGCCGTGCGCAGCGGCTCGGTCTACGGCGTGCTCGGCCCCAACGGCGCGGGCAAGACGACGACGATCCGCATGCTGGCGACCCTGCTGCGGCCCGACGGGGGCTCGGCGCGCGTGCTCGGCCACGACATCGTCCGCGAGGCCGACGCGGTGCGCGGGCTCGTCAGCCTGACCGGCCAGATGGCGTCGGTCGACGAGGACCTCACGGGCCGCGAGAACCTCGTCCTGCTCGGCCGCCTGCTCGGGCTGCGCCGTCCCGACGCCAAGGCGCGCGCCGCCGAGCTGCTGCGCGCCTTCGGGCTCGAGGACGCGTCCGGGCGGCTGGTCAAGCACTACTCCGGCGGCATGCGCCGGCGCCTGGACATCGCCGCGAGCATCGTCGTCACGCCCGAGCTGATGTTCCTCGACGAGCCGACGACCGGGCTGGACCCGCGCTCGCGCAACCAGGTCTGGGACATCGTCCGCGCGCTGGCCGCGGCGGGCACGACGATCCTGCTGTGCACGCAGTACCTCGACGAGGCCGATCAGCTCGCCGACGGGATCGCCGTCATCGACCACGGCCGCGTCATCGCCGAGGGCACGCCCGCGCAGCTCAAGGCGTCGGTGGGCTCGGGCGCGCTGCACGTTCGCCTGCTCGATCCCGACCAGCGCCCCGAGGCCGAGCGCGTGCTCGGCCGCGTGCTCGAGAACGTGCACCGTGAGGCGGACCCGGCCGCGCTGTCGGCGCCGTGCGCCGACGGCGACCGGGCCGCCGAGGCCGTCGCCGAGCTGGCGCGCTCGGGCGTGCGCGTGGCGACCTTCGCGCTCGGCCAGCCGAGCCTCGACGAGGTCTTCCTCGCGCTCACCGGCCACGCGGCCGAGGAAGAGACACCCGAGCAGGAGGAGCAGGCGGCATGAGCACGGAATCCGCGACCCGCGCGCCGCACGACGACGTCGCGCTGCAGAGCGCGATCGCCTCCACGCCTCGCCCGCCGCGGCCCAGCCCGATGTCGACGGCGCTGACCTTCGGCTGGCGCGGCATGCTCAAGGTCAAGCACGTCCCCGAGCAGCTGATCGACGTGACGATCACGCCGGTCATGTTCGTCGTGATGTTCACGTACCTGTTCGGCGGCGCGATCGCCGGATCGACGGGCGCCTACCTCGACTACATCCTGCCCGGCATCCTCGTGATGTCGGTGCTGTTCACGACGGTCTACTCGGGCGTCACGCTGAACACCGACCTCACCAAGGGCGTCGTCGACCGCTTCCGCTCGCTGCCCATCTGGCGCCCGTCGCCGCTCGTCGGCGCGCTGCTCGGCGACAGCGTCCGCTACCTCGTCGCCGGCACGGTGATCACCGTCCTCGGCGTCATCCTCGGCTACCGCCCGGGCGCCGGCCTGCCCGGCGTGGTCGCCGCGCTCGCGCTCGTGATCGTGTTCGCCTTCGGGCTGTCGTGGGTGTTCACGACGGTCGGCCTGCTCATGCGCTCGCCGAGCGCGGTCATGAACACGGGCTTCATGGCGATCTTCCCGCTGACCTTCCTGTCCAACGTCTTCGTCGAGCCCGAGACGCTGCCGAGCGCGCTCGAGGCGTTCGTGAACGTCAACCCGATCTCGATCCTCGCCGACGCGGCGCGCGGCCTGATGGAGGGCGACGCGCAGGCCGGCGACATCATGATCTCGCTGGGCACGGCGGCGGCGCTGACGGCGATCTTCGCGCCGCTGACCACGCGCCTGTACCGCACGCGGGGCTGACGCAAACACCGGCGTTGCGAGGGGAGCGATCGTGCCCGACGTCTACGCCAGGATCACCGAGGTGGACCCGGCAGTCGTTGAGCGGATCGGCGAGATCCTGGAGCTTCGCGCGGCCGATGAGCAGCAACGGGCGATGCGCGAGCAGTATCTCGCGGAGATCGCATTCCCTGACGACGCGCGGGTGCTCGAGGTGGGGTGCGGCCAAGGGCCCGTCGCACGTGCACTTTCCTCGTCGCCCGGCATCGGCGAGGTCGTCGGCGTCGATCCCTCGCCGATCTTCGTCGAGAAGGCACGGGAGCTCGCGGCGGAGCTGTCGAATCTCTCGTTCCTGGAAGGGGACGCCCGCGCGCTCCCTCTCGAGGATCGATCCTTCGACGTCGTCCTCTTCCACACGACGCTCTGCCACGTCCCGCAACCCGAGCTCGCGTTGGCCGAGGCCGCTCGCGTGCTGCGCGCGGACGGGTGGCTGGCCGTCTTCGACGGCGACTACGCGACGACGACCTGCGCGTCAGGCGACCACGACCCGTTGCAGACCTGCGCCGACGCGTGGGTGGCCACCTCGGTGCACGATCGCTGGCTCATGCGACGGGTGTCGAGGCTCGCCGAAGCCGCCGGCTTCGACGGCGTGAGCTTTCGCAGCCACGGCTACGTCGAGACGCCCTCCGGCGGCTACATGCTGACGATCGTCGACCGCGGTGCCGATGCGCTCTCGGCCGCCGGTCGGATCACCGACGACGCGGCGGCAGCACTCAAGGACGAGGCTCGCCGCCGATCGCGCGCCGGGGAGTTCTTCGGCCACATCGCCTACGCGAGCCTGATCGCGCGGAACCGCGGCAGGGACCCCGGAGCGGAGCGCTCGCCATGACCCGCGCCGCCGCTACGTGCCGGGCGCTCGGTACTGGACCTGCTCAGCCTTGCGCAGCGCCTCGATCGTTTCGTCGACGGTGAGAAGGACTGTCGTGTCCAATGAGCTCAGCGCACCGCCGCCGCTGATCGCGAGCGCAACCGCGGCCATCGACACGTTGTCGGGGGCCTCCCAGAGGGTGTAGCCGTCGTGTGTGCCGAACGCGTACCAGAACCCGTGAAGCTTTCCGCCGACCGACTCGATGTACGTCTGGGCGGCCTTTCGGCGGTCCTCTGGGTTGCCGATCAGCTTGGCCCAGGTCTCTGGCGTATAGCTGAACTTCGATAGATAGAGCGGCATCGTCCTCCCTCTCGTTCGCCGGCCCGCACGGGTCGCTCTCAGGAGCGGAGTATGACCTGCCGCGAGCAGCCCGGCTGGGGGTCGGACGCGCGGACCCGACCGGAGCCGGCGAGCGTTCGCCGGCTCCGGTGGTGAGGAGCTACACCTTGGCCGCCGCGAGCCAGTCCTCGAAGCTGGGGCCGGCGAGCTTCGCGCCCGGGTTGGGCAGCGCGGCGCCCTCCGCATAGGCCGCGGCGTCCGGGTCGCCGGGCTGCGCCAGCGGACCGCCATGGCTCTCGCGGATCTCGAACGAGTCACCTCGGCTGGCGAAGAGCGCCGCCACGGCATCGGCGAGACGCTCCTCCTGCGGGCCTGCGACCTCGGTGATCCTGCCGTTCTCGATCTCCGGCTCCTCGGCCGCGTCGGCGAGCGTTTCGGCGACGACGCGGGCGGCCACGAGCTGCGTTCGCATCTCGGGCAGGTACGCGACGCCATCCTGGATCATCCACCCGACCAGCGGATCGACGAACTCGTGGAACTGGGCCGCGCGAACGATCCGGACCGGGAGCGGGCCCTCGAGCAGCGTCTGCTCCTGCGCCACCTTCGCTGCGTTGTATCCGCCCTGGAACTTGTCGATCCCGATGATCGAGACGAGGACGATCCGCTTCGACCCGGCTGCGGCGCCGGCTCGCTGCAGGTTCTGCGCCGAGGCCGTGAAGAATGCCGTCGCCTCCTCCTGGTCGGGCGAGGGTCCGGTGGCCGCGTCGATGATGGTCTCGGCCCCGACGAGCGCCTCATCGAGGCCCTCGCCGCTGACCACGTCGACACCCTTGGAGCGCGCGATCGGGACGACATCGTGTCCCCGCTGCGTGAGGATCTCGACGAGGTGCGATCCGACCCGACCCGTGGCTCCCGTGACGGCGATCCTCTGGCTCCTGTGTTCGGTCTGCATCGTTGTTCCTTTCTCAGCGCCGGGGCTCGGCACCGCAGAATCGATCTGTCACTCGGTTGACCCCCGCCGGCAGGAGGTTGTGACCGGTGGCGGGCGCAGCCAACGGCGGCACATCGCGCTTCAGCCGCGGCTGTGAGGAGCAGGCGCGGCGGGGAACCAGCAGCGCGTCGCGACCGGCGGATGGAGGCTGCGTGTTGCCGAGGGGCGTGGGGCGCCTTCAGCGCCCAGGCGTTCCGCGGTGGCGAGGCCGATACCCCGCGTCGCGCGCTGAGCGTCCCCGGGGAAGACGGCAGCTGCACCTGGACGTTGGCAGGATGGCGTCGTGGTCGAGATCGTCACGGAGCGACTGTGCCTGCGGCCGTTCCGCGCCGATGACCTGCCGGCGTTCGTCGCCTACCGCAGCGACCCCGAGGTCGCGCGCTATCAGTCGTGGGACACGACGTACTCGCTGGCCGACGCTGAGCGGCTTCTCGCCTCGCAACGAGGTGTCGAGTTCGGCGCGCCGGGAGGGTGGGTGCAGCTGGCTGCGGTCGACCGGCTCAGCGGGAGGCTGCGCGGCGACTGCGCCGTGCGCGTCGTCGCCGATCAGCCGGCGACCGCCGAGGTCGGCGTCACCTTCGCGCCGATGGGCCAGGGCTCAGGGCTGGCGACCGAGGCGCTCGGCGCGGTCATCACCGCGCTGTTCGAGCAGCACGGCCTGCATCGCGTCTACGCCCAGGCCGACGACCGCAACCTCCCTGTTCACCGACTCCTTGGCCGCCTGGGCTTCCGCTGCGAGGCGCGATTGGAGGAGGCTGATTGGTTCAAGGGCGAGTGGTCGACGCTGCGCGTCTTCGCGGTTCTCCGACGCGAATGGCACGCGGCCTAGGATCACTCGAGCGCGCCCTCGAGGCGCAGCACGCGGCGCAGGATGGCCAGCGAGGCGGCGTACGTCGAGTCCATGCCGAAGTACGAGAGCCCGCGGGCGCCGAGCGTGCGCGCCTGCGTGTACGGCGTGTCCGAGGCGTAGTGGATGACGCCGAAGTCGATCGGCAGCTTGGAGAAGTTCACTGCCTCGCCGACGGGGTAGCGCTCGGCGTCGGCCATCTCGTAGACGGCGTTGCAGTACGGGCCGGCCTCCATCTCGACGACCGTGAACGCCTCGCGGTAGTAGAAGTCGAGGTAGGTGCGGTTCTGCAGGAAGGTGCTCTTGACCGTCACCGCGCGCTGGTTGTCCAGCCCGCTGCCGAAGCGCAGGTCGGGCTCGATGTCCTCGACGCCGAAGGCGTTGTCGAGCCAGTACGTCGTCCCGCTGTGCTCGTCGTGGACGACGCTCGAGAGCATCACGTCGCCGACGTCGGCGTTCAGCGTCGCCGCCTTGCCGAGCACGTACACGGCGCGCAGGACGTCGGTGTCGACGGCGACCTCGCGCAGCAGGTTGTAGGCGGCGACGCCGAGCGGGTAGTCGACGTTGACGACGACGGCCGGACTGGTTGCCAGGCGGTCGCCGTTCACGCGGCCCAGGCGCCGGTCCAGGCGCGCCGGGTCCAGCGATGCCAGCGGAATGATCTGCGCCGCGACGCGCAGCGCCGTGCGGCTCGAGATGTGCTCCACGCCGGCCGCGCGCTCGAGCTCGCGGCGGCGCTCGCGCGGGCCGGGCCCACCCGCGTCGAAGTACTCGCGGGCCGTGTAGTAGAGGAAGTTGTCGTAGGAGCCCTCGCTCTGGCCGTCGTGCAGGGCGTGCAGCTCGCCGCGCAGCCCGTCGTCCTCGGGCATCGACTCGACGAACGAGACGAGCTCCTGCTCGTGCTCGCGGGCGATGCCGCTGACCAGATTGGACAGGCTGTGCGTGTTCGAGCTGACGAAGTAGACGGGCTGGTGCTCGAGGCCGAGCGAGGAGATCCGCGCGCGAACCGGCGCCCACCAGCGGCGGGTCATGCGCGCGTAGCCGACCTGCGTGCCGCCGAGCATCCGCACGCGCAGCGACATGCGCCGCGCCGCGATCTCGCCGAGCTGCGAGGCGAAGGCCTCCTCGCCCCACTGCTCGCGCAGGCGATCCCAGTCCTCGGGCGAGCCGCCCAGCACGGACGCGCACTCCACGGGATCGGTCGGCATCCCGTCGGTCCACGGCGCGGTGCGCAGCCGCTGGTTGAGCTTGTTCCACTCGATCTGGAAGGCGACGAGCGTGGGGATGAGGTCGTCGACGTCGGAGGCGCTGGCGAGCAGCACGGCCAGCGTGTCGCCGCCACCGTCGTACCAGTGCCGCCGCCGCGCCGGCGCCTCGACCGGCTCCCAGTCGTCGAGCGGCCCGACGCCGGCGCGCGCGAAGAGCTCCGGGTCCTGGCCCATGACGATCCTCCGCGCGCGCACGATCCCGGCCGGCAGGCGGCGGATCGCGTACAGGAAGGCGCCGAGGTCGAGCTCGTCGCTGTCGGCCAGCGGGTGCAGGCTCGAGCGCATCGCCCGGTGCGAGGACTCGAGCACGCGCAGCCGCGTCTCGCCGCTCGAACGGAGCAGCGTGTTGTACGTGCGCTGGTAGAGCTCGACGGCGTCCGAGACGCTCTCGCCGGCGTCCAATGGGCGCGGGCCGGGGACCTGCAGTCGCGCGATCGCCATGCTCCTGGACGCTACTCCTTGACGTAGGGCACGCCGACCGCCGCGGGCGGCCGCGAGCGACGCACCACGCCGGCCACGGCGATCAGCGTGAGCACGTAGGGCAGCGCCTGGAACAGCGTCGCCGTCGACTCGTTGAACGCGGGCAGCCGCTGGGCAAGGGCCTGCGAGAACCCGAACAGCAGCGCGGCGGCCAGCGCGCCGCGCGGATGCCAGTTGCCGAAGATCACCGCGGCCAGCGCGATGTAGCCGCGGCCGGCGGTCATGTTCTGGTTGAACGAGCCGAGGAAGGCGATCGACAGGTAGGCGCCGCCCAGCGCCGCGAGCAGCCCCGACGCCACGACCGCCACGTAGCGCGTGCGGATCACCGACACGCCGACCGTCTCGGCCGAGCGGGGCGACTCGCCGACGGCGCGCAGGCGCAGCCCGCGCGGCGTGCGGAACAGGAACACGGTCAGCGCCACGACGAGGATCAGCGCCAGCCAGGTCAGCAGGTTCGCGCGGCCGATGGCCTCGCCCACGAAGCCGATGTCGCTGATCCCAGGCAGGGAGACCTGGGGGACGCGGGCGATGTCGTCGGGCGTGCCCTCGGCGCCGTAGCGGTCGACGAAGACGTAGCCCGTGATCCCGAGCGCGAGGAGGTTGAGCGCGAACCCGCTGACGATCTGGTCGGCTCGCAGGCTGATCGAGAAGACCGCGTGCACCAGCGCGAGCACGCCGCCGGCGAGCATCCCGCAGATCAGGCCGAGGAGCCACGAGCCGGTCAGGTCGGCGCCGAGGATGGCGAAGAACGCGCCCATCAGCATCATCCCCTCGATGCCGATGTTCACGACGCCGCTGCGCTCGCAGATGATCCCGCCGAGCGCGCCGAAGATGAGCGGCGTGGCGAAGCGCAGCATCGCGGCGATCAGCGCCGACCACACGACGACGTCCTCGAGGTGCCCGACGCCCGACTGCGTCGAGGCGATCGCGCCCGCCGCGCCGATCGTGCCCGCCACCATGGCCCCCCAGCCCAGGCGGCCCTCCCCGCGGCCGAGCACCCAGGCGCCGGCCGCGAGCGCGGCGGTGGCGACGAGCAGTGACGGCACCGGCGTTCGCAACAGGATCGGAGGCAGCGCGATGAACCAGGCCAGGACGCCGAGCGCGATCCCGGCCCAGCCGACGTGGCGCGGCGAGAGGGCACGCCCCGCTTCGACCTCGGCCACCGTCGCGCTCACACGCGGCCCCGGGTGGGCAGGAGGCGGCGGCCGCTGCGCAGCAGCGTGGTCACGATCACCGGAGCGCTGATCACAAGGATCACCAGGCCCTGGATGACCCAGGTGAGGTTCGCCGCCAGCTCGGGCTCGAAGATCGTCGGGTCGAGGTTGCGCTGCGACGTGCCGCTGAGCAGCGCCCCGAACAGCAGCGCGCCGAACAGGGTGCCGATCGCCGTGTTGCGGCCGAGCAGCGCGGCGGCGATGCCGAGGAAGCCGAGGTTCGCGATCGCGATGTCGTTCGTGGCGATGCGGAACTGCCAGCCGAGGACGTCCATCGACCCGGCGATGCCGGCGAACACGCCGCAGACGGCCATGACGAGGATGTAGTTGCGGGCCACGGAGATCCCGCCGTAGCGCGCGGCCTCCGGGTTCAGGCCGACCGCGCGCACCTCGTACCCGATCGTCGAGCGGTTGAGGATGACCCAGAAGACGACGAGCGCGGCGAGCGCGATGAACAGGCCGACGTGGAGGCCCTGCAACTCGGGATCGCCCCAGAACACGGGCAGGCGCGCGGATGGCGCGACGTCGTTGGAGACCGGGACCGAGGCCTGCGTGTCGCTCTGGAGCGGGCCGCCGAGGCCGAAGAGCCACGCGCCGATCCAGATGGCGATGTAGTTGAGCATGATCGTCGAGATCACCTCGTGGGCACCGACGGTCGCCTTGAGCACGCCCGCGATCCCGGCCCACAGGGCGCCCGCCGCCGAGGCCGCGGCGACGGCCAGGACGATGTGCGGGAGCGCGGGCATGTCGGCGAACGACGAGCCGACCCAGACCGCGACGTACGAGCCGACGAGGTACTGACCCTGCCCGCCGATGTTGAACAGCCCGCAGCGGAACGCGAACGCCACCGCCAGCCCGGTGAGGATCAGCGGCGTGGTGATGATCAGCGTCTGCTGCAGGTTCAGCGCGTCGGTCGCGCGGTCCTCGGCGCTGGTCCACGGGAAGAACCAGGTCAGGCCCGTGCCGTCGAAGATCGCCTTGTAGGTGCTGAGCGGGTTGTGGCCGGTGACGAGGATCACCAGCCCGCCGGCCAGGAAGGCGAGCACGACGGTCAGCAGCGGGACGATCACGCCGCCCCCGCGCACGTAGGAGGCCAGCCGCGCCGCCGGCGTCGCTCCGGGGTCGCCGGGCTCGCCGGCCGGGGTCGGGTCGGGCGCGGTGACGGCGCTCACGCGGCGACCTCGCCGCGCCCACCGCCGGTCATCGCGATCCCGAGCTCCTCCTCGGATGCCGTCGGCGGGAACTCGCCGACGATCCGCCCCTCGTAGATCACGAGGATCCGGTCGGCCAGCGAGCGGACCTCGTCGGACTCGAGCGAGACGAGCAGGATGCCGCGCCCCTGGTCGCGCTCGGCGACGAGGCGGCGGTGCACGAACTCGATCGCCCCGACGTCGAGCCCGCGCGTCGGCTGGGCGGCGACGAGCACGCGCGGATTGCACGCGATCTCGCGCGCGATGACGCACTTCTGCTGGTTGCCGCCCGACAGCGAGGAGGCGAGCGTCTCGGCATCGCCGCCGCGCACGTCGAACTCGCGGATCAGCGACCGGGCGCGCGACAGCATGCGCCGCACCGACAGCCAGCCGAAGCGCGAGAGCTTCGCCGTGCGGTACTCGCGCAGGGCCAGGTTCTCGGCGAGCGTGAAGTTGAGCACGAGCCCGCGCCGGTGGCGGTCCTCGGCGATGTGGGAGACGCCCGCGGCGACCATCGCCCGCGCGTTGGCGTGTGTCATGTCCTCGCCGCCGACGCGGATCTCACCGCTCTCCGGCGTGCGCAGGCCGGTGACGGCCTCGACGAGCTCGCTCTGCCCGTTGCCCTCGACCCCGGCCAGCGCGACGATCTCGCCCGCGCGCACGGTCAGGTCGGCGCCCTGGACGGCGGGCAGGTCGCGGTCGTCGCGGACGTGCAGGTCGCGGACCTCGAGCACCGGCTCACCGCGCTTCGGCTCCGGCTTCTCGACGCGCAGGAGCACGTCGCGCCCGACCATCAGGCGCGCGAGGCTCTCCTCCGTCGACCCCTCGGCGGGAACGGAGTCGACGAGCTTGCCGCGCCGCAGGACCGAGATCCGGTCGGCGATCTCGAGCACCTCACCGAGCTTGTGGGAGATGAAGACGATCGAGCGCCCGTCCTCACGCAGCGCGCGCAGGACGCGGAACAGCTCGCGCGTCTCCTGCGCCGTCAGCACCGCCGTGGGCTCGTCGAGCACGAGGATGCGCGCGTCGCGGTACAGCGCGCGGAGGATCTCCACGCGCTGCTGCTGGCCGACCGAGACGTCCTCGATGCGGGCGTCCGGGTCGACGGCGAGGCCGAAGCGCTCGGACAGCTCGCGCACGCGCTCGGTCGCCGCGCGCATGTCGAGCAGGCCGGTGCGCGTGCGCGGCTCGCCGGCGAGCACGATGTTCTCGGCGACGGTCATGACCGGGACGAGCATGAAGTGCTGGTGCACCATGCCGATCCCGAGGTCGATGGCCTCGCTCGGGGACGTGATCTCGACGGCGCGGCCGCCGACGCTCACCTCGCCCTCGTCCGGGCGGTAGAGCCCGTAGAGGATCGACATGAGCGTCGACTTGCCGGCGCCGTTCTCGCCGAGGAGCGCGTGGACCTCGCCCGGCTTCAGGTCGAAGTCGACCGCGTCGTTGGCGACGATCGACCCGAAGCGCTTCGTGATACCGCGCAGCGCCAGCGCGGTCTCCATCGTCCTCCTCCGGACTAGCTGCCGCCGCCCACCGTGTCGGGGATGTCCGTGATCTCGCCGCCGGCGATCTGGTCCTGGACCTGCTTGACCTGATCGGCGTACTTCTGCCCGGTGGGCGAGATCTTGCCGACACCGACCCCGCCGGTCTTGACCGTCGCGACCACGTCGCCGGCCTTCCAGCTGCCCGCCTGGGCCGCCTTGATCGCGTCGAACACGGCCACGTCGACCTTCTTCAGCGCGCTCGTGATGACCTGCGGGCCGAGGTAGGCCTGATCGGCGTCGACGCCGATCCCCTGCACGCTCTTCTCCTTGGCCGCGTCGAGGGCGCCGAGGCCGCACTGGCCGGCCACCTGGAAGACGACCTTCGAGCCCTTGGCGATCTGGTCGAGCGCGATCTCCTTGCACTTCGCCTGGTCGACGAAGTCCTGCGAGTAGCCGTTGAGCGACTTGACGCCCGGGTTGGCCTTCTCGGCGCCCGCTCGGTAGCCGGCGATGTAGTGGTCGACGGGCGGGATCTTCTGGCCGCCGACGGTGCTCACCGAGCCGCCCTCGTCCTTCGTGTAGAGGCCCGCGAGGTAGCCGGCCAGGTAGCCCGCCTCCTGCTCCTTGAACAGCAGGCCCTGCACGTTCTTGGGCTTGCTCTTCAGCGTCGGGCTGGAGACGTCGACGATGCTGATCCGCGCCTGCGGGAACTTGGACGCGACCGTGTCCGTCGCCTCGGCCATGAGGAAGCCGACCGGGATGATCAGGTCGTACTTCTGCTGCGCCAGGGTCGTCAGGTTCGGGACGTAGTCCGCGTTGGACTTCGAGATGAGGACGCGGCCCTCGACGCCAAGCTCCTTGATGGCGCGCTGCAGGCCGGCGTTGGCCAGCGCGTTGAACGAGCGATCGTTGAGACCGCCGATGTCGGTGACGACACCGACCCTGATCTTCTTGCCCTGCTGCTCGGTGGTCTGGGCGCTGCCGCCGCCACCCGAGTCATCGTCGGACCCGCACGCGGCCAGCCCGAAGGCGCCTACGGCGAGGCTGAGGGCGATCGCGATCGCCCGGAACGTCCTGCGGTGCACGAGCACCCTCCTTATCGGTACGCCTCCTCAGACGAGCCGGTGGGGCGTCCGGCTCAGGTGGGGCAGTCTACGGCGGGGGGCCGTCGCCGTCGCCGATCCGCGCGAGCAGACCCTCGCGCAGTGCGCGGTCCGCGAAGCCCGCCCCGATCGCCGTGCGCGTGAGGTCGGTCAGCGCGGCGTCGTCGAAGCCGAAGTGCTCGCGCGCGATCGCGTACTCGCCGCCGACGCTGGCGCCGAAGTAGGGCGGGTCGTCGGAGCCGAGCGTCACGCGCACGCCGGCGTCGCGCAGGGCCGGGAGCGGATGGGCCTCGTAGCTGCGGTAGACGCCGAGGGCGACGTTGCTCGTCGGGCAGCATTCGAGCACGATGCCGCGGCTCGCCAGCTCGGCGACGAGGCCGGGGTCCTCGATCGCGCGCACGCCGTGCGAGATCCGCGTGACCGGCAGCTCGAGCGCGCCGCGGACGGACGCCGCCCCGGCCCACTCGCCGGCGTGGACGGTGCAGCCGAGCCCGGCCGCGGCCGCGATCGCGTAGGCCTCGGCGAACGGCTCGGGCGGATAGCCGGCCTCGTCGCCGGCGAGATTGACGCCGACGACGTAGGGGTGCGGCGTCTCGACCGCGTCGCGCACGACGCGCAGCGCCTGCTCGACGCCGAAGTTGCGGATCGCGGTGAGCAGGATGCGCGCCTCGATCCCGTGCGCGGCGCGCGCCTCGTCGATCCCGGCCGCGACGCCCGCCACCATCTCATCGGCGCTCAGCCCGACGAGCCGGGCGTGGTCCGGCGAGGCGGTGACCTCGACGTAGATCGCGCCCTCCGCGGCGCACGAGGCGAGGTACTCGAGCGTGATGTCGCGGTAGTCCTCGGCCGTGCGGATGACGCTCGCGGCCAGGTCGTAGGTGTTCAGGAAGTCCAGGAAGTCGCGCCAACGGAAGCGCTCCGGCGTGGCGAAGACGCCGTCGGGCACCTCGAGGCCGTTGCGCGCGGCGATGCGGCGGATGAGATCGGGCGGCGCCGTCCCCTCGAGGTGGACGTGCAGCTCGGCCTTCGGGACCGCCCGGGTCACTCAGCCCTCCTTCGGCATGAGGATCCAGAGCGCGATGTAGAGCAGGATCTGCGGGCCCGGCAGGACGATCGAGACGATGAACGCGAGCCGCACGAGCCAGGGGGACCAGCCGAAGCGCCGGGCGATGCCCGCGCACACCCCGGCGATGACCCGGCCGCGGCGGGGGCGGGTGAGCGAGGTGGCCATGACGATGGTCTATCAGGAGGGACCGGGCGCCGCCCGGAGGCGCTCGACGACGGCGGGCGTCTCGCGCGGAGCGGTGTCCCCGATGACGTAGGCGGCCCGCAGCCCCGCGACGGCGCGCTCGGCGCTATCGATGTCGCGGGCGTGGACGAGCGCCAGCGGGCGCTCGCCGCGGCCGACGCGCTCGCCGGGCGCGGCGACCTCGCTCAGGCCGACGGAGTGGTCGACGCCCTCGGCCTCGTGGCGGCGCCCGCCGCCGAGGTCGACGACGACCATCCCGACCGCGCGCACGTCGATGCGCTCGACGATCCCCGACGTGTCGGGCTCGGCGGCGACCACGGCGACCGCGGCGGGGAGGTGGCGCTCGGGCGCCTCGAGCAGGTCGGACGGCCCGCCCAGCGCGGTGACCATCTTCGCGAAGCGCTCGGCCGCGGCGCCCGACTCGAGCGCCGCGCGGGGGTCGCCGTCCAGCCCGCCGAGATGCAGCAGCTCCTCGCTGAGCGCGAGCGTGACCTCGATCAGCCGCTCGTCGTGCGCCGCGCCGGTCAGGTGGTCGATCGCCTCGAGGACCTCGAGCGCGTTGCCCGCGGTCCGCCCGAGGACCCGGTGCATGTCGGTCAGCAGCGCCGACGCGGGCAGGCCGTTGCCCTCCGCGACCTGGCCGATCGCCTGCGCCAGCTCGCGCGCCTGATCGAGCTCGGGCAGGAAGGCGCCCGAGCCGACCTTGACGTCCATGACGAGCGCGTCGAGGCCGGCGGCGAGCTTCTTGGACAGGATCGAGGCGACGATCAGGGGCAGCGACTCGACCGTGCCGGTGGCGTCGCGGATCGCGTACAGCCGCCGGTCGGCGGGGGCGAGCGACTCGGTCTGGCCGACGATCGCGCAGCCCGCCGCGGCGACCGCCTCGCGCAGGCGCTCGAGCCCCGGCGTCGCGTCGTAGCCGGGGATCGACTCGAGCTTGTCCAGCGTCCCGCCGGTGTGGCCGAGCCCGCGCCCGGAGATCATCGGCACCGCGCCGCCGCACGCGGCGACGATCGGCGCGAGCAGCAGCGAGACCTTGTCGCCCACGCCGCCCGTGGAGTGCTTGTCGAGCACGGGCGCCGAGAGGTCCTGCTCCGTCCAGTCCAGGACGTCGCCGGAGCGCATCATCGCCCCGGTCAGGGCGACGCGCTCGTCGGCGGTCATGCCCTTCAGCAGCACGGCCATCGCGAACGCGCCGACCTGCGCGTCGCTCACGTAGCCGTCGGTGATGCCGCGCACGAGCCACTCGATCTCATGCGACTCGAGCTCGCCGCCGTCGCGCTTGCGCCGGATGAGCTCCTGGGGGATCACGCGCCGGGTCCCGCGAGCCGCGCGAGCAGGTCGTCGACGAGCGAGCTGGCGCCGAGGCGCAGGTGCTCGGGCGTGGCCCAGCCCGCGCCCATGACCTCCTCGGCGAGCGCGATGTACTCGGCCGCCTGCTCGGCGGTGCGGATGCCGCCCGACGCCTTGACCGCGCCGTGGCCGGCGTCGCGCACGACCTCGAGCAGGACGCGCACGGCCTCGGGCGACGCGCCCGGCCCGACCTTGCCCGACGACGTCTTCAGGAAGTCCGCGCCCGCGTGGAGCGCCCGCTCGCCCGCGTCGCGGATCGCGCCCGGCCCGCCGAGCGAGCCCGTCTCGAGGATCGCCTTGAGCCCGACGCCGTCCCCGATCGCCGCGCGCACCGCTCCGACGGTGCGCGCGATCGCGTCGTCGTCGCCGGCCAGGTGCGCGCGCCAGGGCACGACGACGTCGATCTCGGTCGCGCCCACCTGCACCGCGTCCGCCGCCTCGCGAACGGCCGTGTCCGGATCGTCGTCGCCGGCCGGGAAGCTCGCCACCGCGGCGACCGGCACGCCCGTGCCGATCACGCGCTCGATCCACTCCGGGTAGACGCAGATCGCCGCCACGGCGCCCGCCTCGGTGACGGCCTTGGCCGCCATCGCGTCGATCGCCTCGGCGTCGTCGGGGCGCTCGAGCCGCGTGAGGTCGACGAGCGCGAGCGCCCGGCGGGCGAGGTCGTCGCTCACAGGCGCCCCACGAAGGCCTCGAGCAGCCGCGCGAGGTCGCCCGCGGCGGCGCGGGCGTCCTTGAGCGTCTGCTCATGCGAGAGGGGCACGTCGGACAGGCCCTCGGCCAGGTTCGTGATCGTCGAGACCGCCGCGACGCGCAGGCCGCAGTGCCGCGCGACGATCGCCTCGTGGACGGTCGACATGCCCACGGCGTCGGCTCCGAGCGTCGCGAAGGCGCGGATCTCGGCGGGTGTCTCGAAGCTCGGGCCGGTCGACGCCGATGTAGACGCCCTCGTGCAGCGTGACGCCCTGCTCCGCGGCCGCCGTCGCGAGCTCGGCGCGCAGGCCGGGGTCGTAGGTGTCGCTCAGGCTGGGGAAGCGCGGCCCGATCGCGTCGTCGTTGGGGCCGACGAGCGGGTTGAGCCCCGTGAGGTTGATGTGGTCGGTGATCGCCATCAGGCTGCCGGGGCCCATCGTGCGATGCAGCGAGCCCGCGGCGTTGGTGAGCACGAGCGTCTCGGCGCCCGCGGCGCGCAGCGCGCGCACCGGCGTGCGGACGGCGTCGGCGTCGCCCTCGTAGAGGTGGGCGCGGCCCTGCAGCACCGCCACGGGGACGCCGGACAGGCGGCCGAGCACGGCGCGCCCGGCGTGGCCCTCGACGCCGGGGCGCGGGAAGCCGGCCAGCTCGTCGTAGCCGACCACCACCGCGTCCTCGACGGCGTCGGCGACGGCGCCCAGCCCGGAGCCGAGCACGACGCCCACACGCGGCGGCTCGGGCCCGCGCGAGGCGAGCGCGGCACCGGCCTCCCGCGCGCTCATCCCGGCAGCGCCTCCGAGCCGAAGCCGAGCGGCAGCAGCTCGCCGAGGGTCATCGTCGTGCGCGGGCCGCCGGGGCGCCCGAGATGGACCTTCACCGCCGGCCCGGCGAACTCCGACAGGCGCTGGCGACAGCCGCCGCACGGCGGGCAGATGTCGCGCTCGGCGGCGACGACCGCGACCTCGAGGATCTCGCGCTCGCCCGCGGCGACGAGCGCGCCGACGGCGGACGCCTCGGCGCACTGGCCCTGCGGGTAGGCGGCGTTCTCGACGTTGGCGGCGGCGATGATGCGCCCGCTCGGGGTGCGCAGCGCGGCGCCGACCGGGAACTCCGAGTACGGCGCGTACGCGTTGGCCATGACCGTCTCGGCGGCGCGCAGGAGCTCCTCGGCGCCCTCGTCGCCGCCTGACAGGAGGTCCGCGTAGCCCTGCGCGACGATCGCCTCGTCGGCGACGCCCAGGTCGCGCTTGAGGCGCTCGACGGTCGACCGCTCGGCCGTCAGGTCGCTGTCCGCGGCGGCGACGCCCTCGAGCTCGACGAAGTCGCCGAGGCCCTCGACGTGGTCGAGGTGGATGCGTACGCCGTCGTGGAGGAACAGCCGCCGGCGCTTGCGCACCTCGACGGTGATCCCCAGCGCCGCCCCCAGCGCCGCGCGGGCGGCGGCCGCGTCGGCCACCGGGGCGATGCGGTAGCGGCTCTCGCGCGCGACCGGGTCGTCGGCGCGCTGGTAGGCGATCAGGTGCGCGCCGCCGGGCTCTTCGTCGCGCAGCTTCAGGCGGCCGTCGCGCGCCGCGAAGTACGTGTCGACCTGGCGCAGCTCGCCGTGGTCCTCGGCGCCGATGCTGCGACAGCGGTCGAGCGTCGCGCCCGGGTCCGGGTCGCGGGCCTTGAACTCGATGTTGCGGCGCGGGGCGGCCACGAGGCGTCAACCTAGATGATCGATCAACTCGTGCTTCGTGCGAGGATCGCGCGATGAGCGACCACCTGATCGTGGTGGAGCACCCCGTGCTCGCCGAGCGCCTCGTCGTGCTGCGCGACCGCACGACGCTGCACGGCGCGTTCCGGCGCGCTCTGCACGAGGCGTCGGCGATCCTGGCCATCGAGGCCACGCGCGACCTGCCGACGCGCGACGTGACCGTCGACACGCCGCTCGAGCCGGCCAACGGCGACCGCGTGCTCGGCGACGTCACGGTCGTGCCCGTGCTGCGCGCCGGGCTGGGCATGGTCGAGGGCTTCCTGCAGCTGCTGCCCGAGGCGCGCGTCGGGCACCTCGGCATGCAGCGCGACGAGGAGGAGCTGACGCCGGTCGACTACTACGAGCGCCTGCCACCGGACCTCGGCGACGCCCACGTCTTCGTCGTCGACCCGATGCTCGCCACCGGCGGCAGCGCCGTTCACGCCCTCGATCGCCTCAAGGAGGCCGGCGCCCAGCGCCTGCGCCTGATCACGCTCGTCTGCGCGCCCGAGGGCGTCGAGGCCGTCCATGGTGCCCACCCCGAGGTGACGATCTGGACGGCCGCGCTCGACAACCGCCTGGACGAGAACGGCTACATCCGGCCCGGCCTCGGCGACGCGGGTGACCGCGCCTTCGGCACGCAGGGGTAGCGCCGGACGCTCAGCGGTACGTGTCCGCCGAGATCCGCTCGACCTCGACGACCACGTCGGCGGGGATGTCGTTGCGGCGGGCCGCCGCCCGGATGGCGTCCGCGGAGGGCGCCTCGTAGAGGCAGTACGTGCGGTGACGGTCGGCGGTCAGGAAGGAGAACAGCCAGTGCACTCCCTCGTCCGCGTTGACCTCCTCGACGAGCCGCACCTTCTCGGAGTCGAGATCGAACTCCTCGGCGTACCGGCGCTCGATGACGAAGAGAGGCATCGCGACCGATCGTAACGGGCGCACGTCAGCCGGCGACGAGACCGTGGCGGTGTGCGTACCCGGCCGCCTCGGTGCGGTTCGCGCAGCTCGTCTTGCGGAGGATGCTGCGGATGTGGTTGGCGGCGGTGTGCTCGCTGATGAACAGCTCGCGTCCGATCTCGCGGTTCGAGAGCCCGCGCGCGACCAGGCGCAGGATGTCGACCTCACGGGCCGAGAGGCCGTCCGGGGCGTGCGGCGCCGGCGCCGGCCCGGCGCCGAGCGCTCGGACGCGCGCCAGCAGCGACGGCATGCCGATGCGCGCGGCCAGGCCGCCGGCCTCGGCCAGCAGCGCGGCGGCGTGGCGGCGATCGTCCCGTCCGCCGCGCGCGAGCGCCGCGCGGCCATACTCGGCGAGGGTGTGGGCGAGCCACGTGTCGGCGCCGATCGCGCGATCGCGCTCGAGCGCCGCCTCGAAGTGCCGCTCGGCGAGGTCCCACTCGCCGAGCGTCGCGGCGAGCATGCCAAGGTGGCGGTCGGCCGCGCCGTAGAAGGCCACGCCGTGGCCGATCATGACCACGCCGCCGGAGTGCGGGAGCAGCTCGGGGAGGACGAGCGCCGCGGTGTCCTCGTCGCCGAGCGCACTCGCGGCGTCGGCAAGGTAGATCAGTGACCCGAGCCACAGCGCGTCGCGCAGCTCGTCGAGCCCGGCCGCGCGGATGCGCGCGAGCTCGCGCCGGGCGGCGTCCTCCATCCCGAGCTCGGCCAGCAGCGCGACGAGTCCCGGGCGCCAGGCCGGCCCGCCGCGGTCCTCGGCGGTCATGAGGCGGATGGCCGGGAGCAGCTCGCCGAGCCGGCCCTGCTCGCGGCGGATGCTGAACATCTGGATGCCGTAGACCCCGGAAGGATCGCGTCCGGTGAGCAGGCGGCTCCACACCCGCGAGCGCTCGGCGCTCGCCTCGGCCTCGTCGAGCCGGCCCTGGGCCAGCGCGATCGTCGACGCGTAGTGCTCGGCGACGTGCACGAGGAACGGCTGGCCGAGCTGCCCTGCGCGGGCGAGGACCGCCGCGGTCTCCCGCTCGGACGACGCCAGGTCGCCGAGGGACATGAAGGCCGCGGCGCGCCACGACATCGCCTCGACCTCGATGTCGACGTCGCCGAGCTCGACGGCGAGATCGCGAGCCGTGGTGAGCATCTCGAGGATCTCCTCGCCGGAGGTGCTGGCGCGGGACCAGTAGGAGCGCATGAGCACGGTGGCGAGCCCGCGGCGGTCGCCGAGGCGGCGCGCCATCGCGATCGCGTCGCCGCGGACGGCCATGCCGCGCTCGTGCTCGCCGCGGAAGGCGACCGCGCGGGCGAGCCCGCCGAGCACGCCCACGCGCAGCTCCGAGTCCTGCTCGCCCAGCGCGGCGGCCGCCTCCTCGAGCAGCTCGACCGCGCCCTCGTCGGCGATGCCGGGCCGCCAGCACGCCTCCTCGAACCCGAACGCGGCCTGCCCCAGGATGTCCGCGTTGCCGAGCGCCCGGGCCAGCCGCGCGGCGCCCCGGAAGGCCTCGAGCGCGTCGAGCGTACGCCCCGCCCGATGGTGCGCCCAGCCGAGCTCGAGCTGGACCCGGGCGCGCTCGGCCGGGGGCTCGACACCGAGCTCCACCGCGGTCCGCAGCCGGTCGGCCGCCTCGTCGTACGCGAGCGCCGTCATCGCCGCCCGCGCGGCGCGCACGTTGTAGTGCACCGCACGCGCGACGTCGCCGAGCGCCGCCGCGGCCGCGAAGTGGTGCGCGAGGTCCGCCAGCGCGCGCTCCGACGGCCCGTCGCCGACCGCCTCGAGGGCCTCGCCGACCCGGAGGTGCAGCTCGGCGCGCCGCAGCGCGCTCAGGCGATCGTGGAGGGCGCGCCGGACGAGCTCGTGCGTGAAGCGGTAGCGCAGCGCGCGGGAGGTGACGTCCTCGAGCATTCCGCTGGCGCGCGCCTCCTCGACCGCCGCCGCCAAGCGCTCGCGGTCAAGGCCCGACGCCTCGCGCAGGACGGCGAGGTCGAACTCCGGCCCGGCCACGGCGGCGAGCTCGAGCAGCCCGGTGGTGGCGTCGGCGAGTCGGGCGAGCCGTCGGCTGGTGACCTCGCGCACGCTCTCGGGGGTCCCGAGCTCGGCCGGCGGGCGCGTGAGCCGCGCCGTGCCGTCGTGGACCTCGATGCCGCCGGTCTCGACCAGGGCGCGCCACAACTCGGTGACGAGGAACGCGTTGCCCCGCGTGAGCTCCGTGACCGTGCGGGCGATCTCGGGCAGGGCGGGGCCGAGGTCCCCACCCGCCGCGCCCAGCACGAACTGTCCGACCTCCGTCTCGCTCAGCCCGCCGAGCCGCAGGCGCACGACGTCCTCCGCGCGGCGCAGGTCGGCGAGCGCCTCGGCGAGCTCCGCGGGCATGTCGGCCTCGCTGTCGCGGAAGGTCGCGAGCAGCAGGATCCGCGCGTCGCTCGCCGAGCGGGCGAGATGGCTCAGGAGCACGAGCGTCGGGGGGTCGGCCCAGTGCCCGTCCTCGACGATGAGCACGACCGGGCGGCGCCGGCCCACGGCGCCCAGCAGCTCTGCGAAGGCGACGTGGAGCCGGTGGCGCGCGGTGTCGGGGTCGGCGGCGACCGGCTCGGGCAGCGGCCCGACCCGCGCGGTCAGCTCGGGCAGCAGGCGCGTCAGCTCGCCGCCCCCGGCCCCGAGATCGGCGCGCAGCTCGTCCGCGTCGGCGACCCGCGCGAGCCCCCGCAGCGCGTCGGCGAACGGGCGGTACGGCGTGCGCACGACGGCGTCGCACGCGCCGTAGAGCACGAGCGCGCCGCTGTCCGCGGCCTCGCGCGCGAGCTCGCGCACCAGGCGGCTCTTGCCCGCGCCGGGCTCGCCGCCGAGCAGCGCCACCCGGCGGCCCTCGTCGCGCTCGCGCGGGATCAGCTCGCGCAGGATCGCAAGCTCCGACGACCGTCCGACGAACGGGAAGGACGGGGTGAGGCGCAGCGAGGACGGCAGCTCGGTCAATGGTCAGGTCTGATCATCTCACCGGTCCGCGGGCCCGCGGGCGGGCGGCCCGAAGTGGGTCAGTGGTGGTCATGACGCGGGCCCCGGGCCAGCCTACGCTCGGCGAGCACCCACGAATCCACGGGAGGCTCGAATGAGCACTGCCATCGACCCGGCGGCCGCGGCACGACGCGAGCTGAGCGGGTCGTTCTCCGGTCGCCTGATCGGTCCCGGCGACGCCGACTACGAGCAGGCGCGCGCCGTCTACAACGGCATGATCGACCGGATGCCGGCGCTCGTCGCCCGGCCCACCGGACCGGACGAGGTCGCCGCCGCGATCGGCTTCGCCCGCCGGCACGGCCTGCCGCTCGCCGTCCGCGGCGGCGGCCACAACGGCGCCGGGCTCGGCGTGTGCGACGACGGCGTCGTCATCGACCTGTCGCTCATGCGCGAGATCACCGTCGACCCCGCCGCCCGAACGGCCCGCGTCGGCGGCGGTTGCACGTGGGGCGAGGTCGACGCCGCCACCCACGCCCACGGCCTGGCCACCGTGAGCGGGATCATCGGCACCACCGGGGTCGGCGGCCTGACGCTCGGCGGCGGGCACGGCCACCTGTCGCGCAAGCACGGGCTGACCATCGACAACCTGCTCGAGGCCGAGGTCGTCCTCGCCGACGGCACGCTCGTGCGCGCCAACGCCGACGACCACGACGACCTCTTCTGGGCGCTGCGCGGCGGCGGCGGCAACTTCGGCGTCGTCACGTCGTTCACGTTCAGGCTGCACCCGCTGAGCACCGTGATCGGCGGGCCGACGTTCTGGCCGATCGAGCAGACGGGCGAGGTCATGCGCTTCTACCGCGAGTTCATGCCGGCCCAGCCGCGCGACCTGAACGGGTTCTTCGCCTTCGTCTCCGTCCCGCCGGCTCCGCCGTTCCCGGAGGAGCTGCACGGCCGCCTGGTGTGCGGGATCGTGTGGTGCTACGCCGGGCCGCCCGAGCGCGCCGACGAGCTGTTCGCCCCTGCGCTGGCGGTCGGGACGCCGCTGATGCACGGCGCCGGCGAGATGCCGTATCCGGCCCTGCAGACCGCCTTCGACGCCCTCTACCCGAAGGGCCAGCAGTGGTACTGGCGCGGCGACTTCGTCCGCGAGCTGCCCGACGCGTCGATCGAGCGCCACGCCGAGTGGGGCGGGCGCCTGCCGACACCCCAGTCGACGATGCACATGTACCCCATCGACGGCGCGGTCCACGACGTCTCACCGTCTGAGACCGCGTTCGCCTACCGCGACGCGACGTGGTCGTCCGTCTTCGCGGGCGTCGACCCGGATCCCGACAAGGCGGCGCTCCTGCGCGACTGGACGGTCGGCTACTGGGAGGACGTGCACCCGTACTCGGCCGGCGGCGCCTACGTCAACTTCATGATGGAGGAGGGCGTGGACCGGGTGAAGGCCACCTACGGCGACAACTACGACGCGCTCGCGCGGATCAAGGGCGCCTACGACCCCGAGAACATCTTCCGGCTCAACCAGAACATCGCGCCGGTCGCGTAGCTCAGCGCCGCAGCGTCTCGCCGTCGGCCGGGATCACCACGCGCTCGCCGACGCCGGCCGCGTCGACCGCCTCGCGCAGGTCGGCGCGGCTGAGCGGGCAGTGGTTGAGCGCCTCCATGTGCACGGCGACGATCAGCGCGCGCGGCGCCGCCCGCGCGACCTCGACGACGTCGCCGGCGTCCATGATGATCGGGTCGCCCTCGAGGAAGCGCGCGCCGCCGGCGTTCACGACGACGACCTCGGGGCCGTGCTCGGCGAGCGCCGAGTCGACCTCGTCGCACCAGATCGTGTCGCCGGCGACGTAGAGGACCGGCTCGCCCGGGGCGCCGAGCACGAAGCCCGAGACCGGGCCCATGGCCCGGCCGATCTCGCCGGTGCCGTGGCGCCCGCCGGTCCGCGCCACGCCGATCCCGCACAGGTCCATGCCGCCGTGCAGCGGGCGCACGTCGGCGAAGCCGCGCCGCCGCAGCTCCTCCTCGTCCTCGGGCTGGCAGGCGAGCGGGCGCGCATGGTCCACCAGCCGCTCCGCGGTCGGGTCGAGGTGGTCCTGGTGGAGGTGGCTGACGAGGATCGCGTCGACGTGCGCGACGACCTCCTCGGGGCCCATCGGCAGGTCGACGAGCGGGTTGGGCCGCGGGTTCGGGGTCGACTCGATCGGCGGACGGGCGCCGGCGGGATCGAGCATCGGGTCGAGCAGCAGGCAGCGGCCGCCCATGTCGATCCGCAGGGTGGCGGAGCGCACGAGTTGGAGATCCATGCTCGCTATGGTCCCCCGCCATGGCCGACGACGCGAGGACGCTCATCGAGCAGGCCGTCCGCAGCTTCCTGGACGAGGTGCCGGCGCTCAAGCCGCTCAAGCTCGTCGTGGGCGTCGACCTGCACGGGCGCGGCGACGTCCAGCAGTTCCGTGTCGAGCTGCCCGACGTGACCGTCAAGAAGGACATCGCCGCCGACGCGCGGGTCCGCCTCGACATGCGGCGCGACTTCTTCAACGCGATGGTCGAGAACGGCGCGCGCGTCGCCGACTGGCGCGAGGCCTTCACCTACGGCAAGGCGAAGGCCACCGGCGTCGACCAGTACCTGAAGCTGATCATCAACGTGGTCGAGCGCCAGGAGGAGCGCAACCGCACGCGCCGGGCGCGGCACTGACGTGCCGCCCATCGATCCGCTCGAACGCTGGCGAGAATTCGGCGAGAAGCCGGACTTCGCCGGCCTGCTGACCTTCGGCTCGGTGCCCTACACGCAGGACGCCGCCGATCTCGCCGGCGCCGACGTGGCGATCGTCGGCGCGCCGACCGACGACCTCGTCTCCGACCGTCCGGGCACGCGCTTCGGCCCGCGCGCGATCCGCGCCGCCGGCTGCCCGCCCGGCCCGCACCTCGAGGCCGGCGTCGACGCGTTCGCCGAGCTGGCGGTGCTCGACTTCGGCGACGCGCCCGTCCTGCCGGCCGACGCGGTGCGCACCCACGAGGCGATCGAGGCGACCGTCGGCGAGGTCCTCGCCGCGGGCGCGATGCCCTTCATGCTCGGCGGCGACCACAGCATCACCGAGCCCGCGTTGCGCGCCGTCGCCCGCCGCCGCGGTCCCGTCGGCCTCGTCCACTTCGACACGCACACCGACACGGGCGAGACCGTGTTCGGCGTCGCCCTGTCGCACGGGACGCCGATGTACCGCCTCGTCGAGGCCGGCCACGTCGACGGCCGGCGCTACGTGCAGATCGGGCTGCGCGGCTACTGGCCGGGCGAGCCCGAGTTCTCCTGGCAGGCGGAGAAGGGCATCACGAGCCTGTTCATGCATGACGTCCGCGACCGCGGGATCCGCGCGGTGATCGAGGACGCGCTCGCCGTGCTCGGCGACGCGCCGGCCTACCTGACCGTCGACGTCGACGTGCTCGACCCGGCCTTCGCGCCCGGCACCGGCACGCCCGAGCCCGGCGGCATGACGCCGGTCGACCTGCTGTGGGCCGTGCGCGAGCTGGGCGCGCGCGCCGACCTCGTCGCCGCCGACGTCGTCGAGGTCGCGCCGACCGCGGTCGGCTCGGCCGACGTCACCGCGCTCGTCGCCGACCGCGTCGTGCGCGAGACGCTGACAGGCGTCGCCCTGCGCCGGCGCCGGGCCCGGGGCTAGGCGGCGGCGCGGTCGGGCGCCGGGCGGTGCAGGCGCGCCGCCGCGCCGTCGAGCTCGCCGCGCTCGTGCAGCTCCTCGAGCGCGCGCACAGCCTCCGCGCTGAACTGGCGCCCGACGAGCGAGCGGCACTCGGCCATCGCCCCCTCGACGCTGCGCCGGGGGCTGTAGATGCGGTCGGAGACCATGCTGTCCCAGGCGTCGGCGAGGGCGAGCAGCGTGGCGCCCTCGGGGATCTGGTGGGCCAGCGCGCCGGCCGGGTAGCCGCGGCCGTCGGGACGCTCGTGGTGGGCGGCGATCCAGGCGACCTGGCCCGGGTCGAGGACGTCGCCGACGATCCGCGCGCCGAGCGAGACGTGCTCGCGCATGACCATCGCCTCACGCGCGTCGAGCGGACCGGGCTTGAGCAGCACGCCGTCGGGCACGCCGATCTTGCCCACGTCGTGCAGCCGTGCCGCCTCGCGCAGGCGCTCGATGCGCTCCTCGTCCCAGCCGAGCGCACCGGCCAGCCGCGCGGCGAGCGTCGCCACACGCTCGGAGTGCTCGTGTGTCGCGGGGTGCTTGGCGTCGATCGCGCGGGCCAGGGCGCGCAGGCCGGCGAGCCCGCGCTCGCGGCCCAGCTCGCGCCACTGCGTCCGTCGCACGGCAGCGTGGACGATCGTCGCGTCGTAGAACCAGCAGCGGTCGCGGCCGTGCTCCTTGCTGTAGAGCAGCGCCGCGTCGGCGCGGCGCAGCAGCTCGTCGTCGGCCGGCGTCGAGCAGAGGTCGGAGAGGCCGACGGAGACGGTGATCCGCTCGCCGTGGCGCAGTGGCGTGGCGGCGACCGTCTCGCGCAGGCGCTCGGCGGCGGCCTGCGCGCCGGCGCGGTCGCGCTCGAGGAACGCGATCCCGAACTCGTCGGTGCCGAGCCGCGCGACGACGTCCTCCTCGTCGACCTCCGCGCGCAGCAGCGCGGCCAGGTCGGCGAGCACCGCGTCGGCCTCGGCCGCGCCGACGCGCTCGGTCAGTGCGCGGAAGCGGTCGACGTCGACGACGGCGGCGACGAGCGGGCGCCCGTGGCGACGGGCACGCGTCGTCTCGTCGCGCAGGCGGTCGCGGAAGGCGCGCTCGTTGGGGAGCTCGGTGAGCGCGTCGACGGCAGCCTGGGCGCCAAGCTGGGCGCGGTCCTCGGCGTTGGCGACCGCGGTGGCGATGAGCTCGGCGTAGGCCAGCACGCGCGTCTCCGTGCCCGCCGGGAACGCGCCCGGGCGATCGGCGACGGCGCACAGCACGCCCCACGTGGCCCCACGCACGTGCACCGGCGCGCCGACGAACGACGCGTAGCCGAGGTCGCCGACCTGGCTGGTCCCGTCGTCGGCGACGCGGTCGCAGAGCATCGGCGCCGACGCGTCGCGCACGCGCGCGATCTCATCGCCCTCGCCCGCCCGGAAGGTCTCGCCGGGCTGCATCCGCGTCTGGCCCTGCGGACACCAGTTGCCCATGACCTCCATCTGCTCCTCGCCGACGCAGCGCAGGATCCCGGCCCCGTCGGCACCGAGCAGACGGCCGGCCTCGACGGACACGAGCGTGAAGGTGGCCTGCGGCGGCGAGCCGGCGGCGACCGCGGTGGCCACGCGACGCAGGGAGGCCTGCTCGGCGGCCAGGCGCCGCCCATCGCGGGTGAGCCGCCCGAGCAGCCGGCGCCCGGCGACGACGAAGAACGCCATCACGGCATAGGACGGCACGATGACCAGGAGCTCGCGGGCGAGGTTGCGCTCGATCCCGGCGGGGTCGTAGACGAGCGGCAGCGCGTGCACGGCCGAGCAGCCGGCCCAGCACACGGCGACCTGCCACGGCGACAGGAACAGCGCCGCGTAGACGAGCACGAGCCAGAGCAGCGCGCGGGCCGGCGAGAGGGCGCCGCCGGTCAGCGCCGCGAGCGCGGCGACCGACGCGAGCGCGACCAGCGTCCAGGCCGGCGCCCGGCGCAGCGAGAAGCGACCCGACGCCGGACCGAGCAGCAGCGCGCCGGCGCCCGCCGCGCACACCGCGATCAGGGCGACGAGCGCCGGGTCGTCGACCTCCGTTCCGGGGACGAGCAGGGCCAGCGCCGCGGCGCACGCGAGGCTCAGCCAGATCGTCGCCGTGACGCGGGCGGCGAAGCGCCGCGCGTCGCCCATCCCGAGGCAGTCCATGCCATCGGCGGCTTCGCGACACGCGTCCTGCGTCCATGACTTCCACATCCCTGCCACGGCCCGTGGCTGTGCCCCCGTGCGGTGGGCGGCAAACGTGCCGCAACTCTGCATACGTCAGCCGTCCAGTGCAACGCATGCAGGTATACGTCACACCTGCTCGGCCGGGCACCACCAGGTGGTCCGTCCGCCGATCGTCGCGCGCTCCATCTCGGCCCCGCAGCGGGGGCAGCGGCCGCCGCGCCGGCGCGCCGGGATGACCGTGCCCGTGTGCACGCCGCCCTGCCGGATGGCCGATCGCGTGGCGGCCCGGATCGTTACGCGCAGCCGGTCAAGCTCCTCCTCGCTCAGCTCGTTGGCCGGGCGGCGCGGGTCGATCCGCGCGCGCCACAGCGCCTCGTCGGCGAGCAGGTTGCCGACGCCGGAGATCACCGACTGGTCCATGATCCGCGCCTTGATCGCCGCGCCGCTGCGCGCGACGCGCGTGCGGAACGCCGCCCGCGACACCTCGGCGGCGTCGGGACCGAGGCGCTCGACCTGCGGCTCCAGGCGCGCGCGCCCGAGGCGCCGCTTGTCGCGCAGGACGAGGCGGCCGCCGTCGGCGAAGCGCAGCGCGAAGCGGTCCCACACCGGGTTGGGGCGCTCGCCGTCGGGCTTGGGGTCGCCCGCCGCCGCGTCGTCGACGACGATCCGACCGGCCATCCCGAGGTGCAGGCCGAGCACGGGCCCATCCCCGGAGGTCTCCAGCCACATCGCCTTGCCGCGGCGGTGGGCGTCGAGCAGCCGGCGGCCGACGAGCGCGTCGGCGATCTCGCCCGGCGCGTGCGGGCGGCAGACGTACGTGTCGGTGTCGTCGACGGCGACGATCTCGCGGTCCAGCGCGCGCTCGGCGATCAGCGCGCGGGCTCGCTCGACCTCGGGCAGCTCCGGCATCGGCGAGCCAGGGTAGAGCGTGGGTCGTCGCCGCACGCGCCGACCCGCCGCCTGCCGGCCGGCTACGAGGCCCGGACCGACAGGCGCTGGACGACGGTGCCGTCGCGCTTGGCGAGGACGACGGTGTAGCGCCCGCTGCGCAGGCGCTGCGCGGGCCGCATCCCGGCGGTCGCGCGACCGCCGCGGATCGTGACCTGCGCGTGCGCCAGGACCGAGACGCCGCGCATCAGCCGCAGCCGGAGCACGCTCGCTCCGGGCGACGTCACCCGGCACGTGACGGCGGAACCGCGGCCGCGGCGCGTCGTCCTGACGCTGCACGTCGCGCGCGTCGCCGCGCTCGGAGAGCGCGTGCCGGCGACGGCGGCCGACCCGGCGCGGCCGGCGCCGGCGGCGGGCGCCGCGGAGCCCGTAGGCGCGCTGCCGCCCGGAGCGGCCGGCGTGTCGCCCGCCGGCGGCGGGCCGGGCGCGGACGGCGGCTGCGGGCCGCTGCCCGTGAGCGGTGCCGCGGTGGTCCCGGCGGCGGTGTTGTCGGCCACCGACAGGGTCGCATCGCGCGGGCCGGTGGCCGACGGCGTGAACCGCAGGTCGATGCGGCACGTCGCCCCGGGCACGACCGGCGACGCGGAGCACGACTCCGACGCGACGACGTAGTCCTGGGCCGCGGCGCCCGTGACCGAGACGTCGCCGACGACGAGCGGCGCGCTGCCCGTGTTCTCGAGGATGGCGGACCGGGCATCGCTCTCCGAGCCGATCTCGCGCTCGCCGAAGCTCACCGGCGCCAGCGTCGTCGTCACCGCGCTGAAGCGCTCGGCGGCGGCGAGCCCGCCGGAGAAGGCGCCGGAGCTGCCGCCGAGTGCGAGCGCCCGGCCGCCGTCGAGGGGCATGAGCGCGAACAGCGCACGCGCGGCGGCCATCGGGCCGCCGTCGGTCCACGTCCCCGCGACGGGGTCGTAGCGCTCGCTGCCGGCCAGCGCGGCGCCGAGCCGCGCGTCCAGACCGCCCGCGACGAGCACCGCGCCGTCATCGAGCAGCGTCGCCGCGGCCGAGACGCCGGCGTCGGCCATCGTCCCTGCGGGACGCCAGGTCTCCGACTCCGGGTGGTAGAGCTCGGCGGAGGCCAGCGCGCCCGCGGCGCCACCGTCGCCGCCGCTCACGAGGACGTCGCCGTCGCGCAGCGCCGTCGCGGTGGCGGAGTCCCGCCCCTGCTCGAGGGAGCCGGTCGGCGTCCAGTCGTCCGCCGACGGGTCGTAGAGCTCGGCGCTGCGCAACTCGCCGGTGACGTCGTCATAGCCGCCGGCGACCAGCACGTCCCCGCCGGCGAGCAGCGTGGCCGAGTGCATCGAGCGCGGGACCGACATCGGCGGGGCGTCGCTCCAGCGATCCGTCGCCGGGTCGTACACCTCGGCACTCGCGAGCGCCACGGCGGCGCGAACCCCGCCGTCCTGGTCCACGACGTCGCCCGCGCCGCCCGCGACGAGGACGCGCCCATCGCGCAGCACCGTCATCGTCGGCCGGAAGCGGCCGGAGCGCATGTCCGCCGCCCGTGTCCAGTTGTCCGTGTCCGGGTCGTAGATCTCTGCGGTGCGCGTGTAGTCGCTGGCCGGCGACACCGGGTCGGCCCCGGGGGCATAGCCACCGGCGACGAGGACCTTGCCGGAGTGCAGGCGGACTGCCGCGTGGCCGCTGCGCGCGAAGCGCATGCTCGGGGCCGCGGAGGTGGCGCGCGTCCGGGGGTCGTACAGCTCGGCGCTCGCGAGCGGGGCGCCGTCCGTGCCGCCCGCGACGAGCGTCCGGCCGTCGCCCAGCGACGTCGCCGTGTGGTCATAGCGACCGGTGGCGAGCGCGCCCGTGCCGGACCACGCCGCCTGCGCGGCACCGGACGTGGCGAGCGCGAGCACGCCGGCGAGGGCGACCCCCACGGTCACCCTGCGGATGAATACCCCCATGGGACGGAACCCCCTGCCCGTCGATCTTCCCTGACGACTCCGGACGGTACGCGCCCCGCGCGCGCGGCACATGCGCAGTTCGCGACGGCACGGGAGCGCAGAACCCGCCTCGCCCGGTCCGCAGCCGGACATCTTCCGCGTCACCGCGCCCGGGGGCGCTCGGTCGCGGCCGCACGTGGCGACTTGCGCGCCCGTCGCCCGCGGGGCTAGGGTCCGGCGGTCCCCTTCCGAGCCGAGGTCGCGACGACCGATCTTCTCCACGGGGCCGGCTTCTTCGGGATCCCCGCGGGCGCCGGCGCGGCGCCCTTCGCGGCGCCCACGCCCGAGGCGCGAGCCCCGGCGCCGCCGCGTCGCCCGCCGGACCGCACGCCCCCGGCGCTGCGCGACGTCGTCGAGGTCCCCGCGGGCGCGTACGTCCTCGGCGAGCCGGGGGAGGAGCGCGAGGTCGCGCTGCCCGGCGTGCTGCTCGGACGCTTCCCCGTCGTCAACGCCCAGATGAGCGCGTTCGTGGCCGAGACGGACCGCGCCGTCGGCCCGGCGCTCGCCGTGCGCCTCGGCGAGCCGCAGCTCGCCGACCACCCGGTCACCGAGGTGACCTTCGCCGACGCGCTCGCGTTCTGCGCCTGGGCGGGCGTGCGGCTGCCCACCGGCGAGGAGTGGGAGGCCGCGGCGCGCGGCGCCGGCGACCGCCCGTGGCCGTGGGGCGCGTCCTTCGACCCCGACCGCTGCGCGTGCGCCGAGGCCGGGTTCGGCTGGACCGTGCCGGTCCGCGCGCACCCCGACGGCGTATCGCCGTGCGGCGCCGAGCAGCTCGCCGGCAACGTCTGGGAATGGGTCGGAGACGACCCCGACGAGGACGGCTGGCGCACCGTGCGCGGCGGCTCCTACCTCGACCACGCGTGGGGCGTGCGCAGCGCGCGCGTGCTCGCCGCCGACCCGGCGCGGGCGACGGCCACGACCGGATTTCGCATCGCCATCGACATCACCGACGAACCCCGGAGGGAGCCGTGACGAAGGTTCGAGGCCCGGACGAGCAGCGCCTGCTCGATGCCCTGCGCGACGTCCACGACCCGTGCTGCGCGGACCGCGGCATCAGCATCGTCGACATGGGCGTCGTCGAGGACGTCCGCGTCGAAGGGGCGCACGTGGAGGTCGACCTGCTGCCGACGACGGGCTGGTGCCCGTTCGTGGCGACGATGACCGACGCGATCCCCGACCGGCTGCGGCGCCTCGAGGGCGTGCAGACGGTCGACGTCCGCGTCGTGTGGGACCCGATGTGGACCCCGGACCGGCTCTCGCCGTCGGCCCAGGACAAGCTCACCATGCCGCTCGACGAGCTCGAGCCGTACCGCCGGCGGCGCATCGCACAGACCGAAGGAGCGTGATCGCATGGCCACCACCGAGACCCGGCCCGAAGGCGACGCCGCGCGCGAGCGCAAGGTCTCCGCGTTCGTCTTCGACTGCGTCTGCCACATCTTCAACTTCGCCCCGGAGAACGCCCTCGGCCAGCCGGGGCTGATGTTCGACGAGCACCTCTACGCCTTCCACCAGTTCCTCACGCGCGAGGGCGAGACGGTGCTCGACCGCGAGTCCTTCATGAAGGAGTGGAGCGTCGACGAGATCTACGACATGGTCATCGAGGGCTCCGACACCGACATGATCATCGCCCAGCCGCTGCCGCTGACCGACCTCTTCCACGACGGCCTGTCGGACTGGCGCAAGTGCGCGGAGATGGCCGAGAAGCACCCCGAGCGCGCGGTGTTCTGGGGCTCGATCAACCCGCTGGAGGGCAAGAAGGCGCTCGACCTCATGACGCGCCAGGTCGAGGACCACGGCGCCCGCGCGTTCAAGCTCTACAACGTCCGCTACGACTACGGCCAGCCGTTCCCGTGGCGGATGGACGACCCTCGGATCGCCTATCCGGTCTTCGAGCGCGCGCAGGAGCTCGGCGTCAACCTGATCGGCGTCCACAAGGGCGTTCCGCTCGGGCCCCAGCCGATCGAGCACACGCGCACGTTCGACATGGACGGCGCCGCGGCGAACTTCCCCGACATCAACTTCGTCATCTTCCACGTCGGCCTGCCGTGGCTGGACGAGGTGCTGTGGCAGATCGTTCGCTACCCGAACCTGTACGCGTCGATCGCCGCGACGGTGAACTTCATCGCGCGTCAGCCGCGGGTCTTCGCCGAGATGCTCGGGAAGATGCTGTGGTGGTGCGGCGAGGACAAGATCATCTACGGCGGCGAGGCGCCGATCTGGCACCCGCAGTGGGCGCTCGAGGAGTTCTGGAACTTCGAGCTGCCGCGCGACATCGTCGAGGAGCGGGGCTACCCGCCGCTCACCGATCAGGCCAAGCGCAAGATCCTCGGCGAGAACCTCGCGCGCCTGCACGGCATCGACGTCGACGCCAAGAAGGCCGAGCTGGGGGTGCCCTCCTAGAGCGGCTGAGGCTAGACCGGCCGGGCGAGCAGCGTCCGCAGCGCGTCGGCGACCGTCGGCTGCAGCTTCCACGACCCGCGCGCGGGGATCACCCGGTGCAGGCAGTCGATCACGCCCGGGTTGCGCGCGGCCACGAAGACCGCGCAGTCGAGCCCGTCGAGGCGGCGCCAGAGGTCCGCGACCGCGCGCAGCGCGGGCGTCTCGTAGCGCGCGACCCGGGTCATGTCGAAGAGGAAGTCGCGGCAGCCGTCGCCGGCCGCCGCGCACGCCTCGTGCTCGAGCTCGGCTGCCCCGGCCTCGCGAACGAACGTGCCGGCATGCAGGACGCAGGTGAACTCCCCGAGTCGCCGTGCGACGATGTCGGGAGCCGGCGCCCGGCTCGGGACGCCTTGGGGTAGGGGTCCGAACGTCACGCGCGCCGTGGTACCCCGGAACGGCGGCTGTCAAGCCGCGCAGGCGTCAGGCGTTGGAAGGCGACAGCGCGTAGGCGTCGGCCAGCTCCGGGTCCCGGGCGGCGAGCATCTCGGCCAGGTCCATGAGCACGCGGGCCTGCTTGAAGGTCGCATCGTCCTGCATCTTGCCGTCGATCATGTGGACCCCGCGGCCGTCCGGGATCGCCTCGATCACGCGCCGCGCGAAGGCGACCTCGTCGGGGTCGGGGGAGAAGACGCGCCGCGCGACGTCGATCTGACGGGGATGCAGCGACCACGCGCCGACGCAGCCGAGCAGGAAGGCCGAGCGGAACTGCGCCTCGCAGCCCTCGAGGTCGGCGATGTCGCCGAACGGCCCGTAGAACGGCAGGATCCCGGCCGCCGCACAGGCGTCGACCATCCGCGCGAGCGAGTAGTGCCAGAGGTCCTGCTGAGCGCCGGGGCGCGGCGCGTCGGGGTCGCCCGGATCGGGGTCGGCGATCACGCGGTAGCCCGGGTGACCGCCGCCGACGCGCGTGGTCTTCATGCGCCGCGACGCGGCGAGGTCGGCCGGGCCGAGGCTCATGCCCTGCATGCGCGGGCTGGCGGTGGCGATCTCCTCGACGTTGGCGACGCCGAGCGCCGTCTCGAGCAGCGCGTGGATCAGGATCGGCCGCTCGAGACCGGCGCGCGCCTCGAGCTGGGCGAGCAGGCGGTCGACGTAGTGGATGTCCCAGGCGCCCTCGACCTTGGGGATCATCACGACCGCGAGCTTGTCGCCGATCTCGGTGACGAGCGTCGTCAGGTCGTCGAGCACCCACGGCGACTCGAGCGAGTTCACGCGCGTCCACAGCGCGCAGGAGCCGAAGTCGACCTCCTTGCCGATGCGCACGAGGCCCGCCCGGGCGGCCTCCTTGGCGTCGACCGGGACGGCGTCCTCGAGGTTGCCGAGCAGGATGTCGCAGCGCGTCGCCGAGCTCGGGCAGCTTGCCCGCCATGCGCTCGTTGGCCGGGTCGAAGAAGTGGATCATCCGCGACGGCGTGACCGGGATCTCGAGCGGCGGATCGGGGGCGCCGATGGCCAGCGGCCGGGCGAACTCGCGGGGGTTGCGCATGCGGCGGACGATAGTCGAGCCCCGGTGCGGCAGACTGCTGACGATGACCCAGCACGAGCAGCTCGTCGACACCGATCCGGCCGCCCGCGAGGCGAGCGGCGCGCACCCCTACGGCCGCTACCTCGAGGAGTTCGAGGTCGGCGACGTCTACAAGCACTGGCCGGCCAAGACGGTGACCGAGGCCGACGACCACCTCTTCTGCCTGCTGACGATGAACCACCATCCGCTGCACATCAACGACGTCTATGCGGCGCAGTCCCAGCAGGGCCGCAACGTCGTCGTGGGGCCCTACGTGTACTCGCTCGCGCTGGGCATGAGCGTCTCGGACATCAGCGGCAAGGCGATCGCCAACCTCGCCACCGAGGAGCTGTCGCACCCCGCGCCCGTCTTCCACGGCGACACGCTGTTCGCCGAGACCGAGGTGCTGGAGAAGCGCGAGTCGCGCTCCAAGGGCGATCGCGGCACGGTCAAGGTGCACACGCGCGTGCTCAACCAGGACGGCGTGCTCGTCGCCGAGTTCAAGCGGCTCGTGCTCGTCCCGCGGCGCGAGCCGGCGGCCTGACACCAGCCGCGTCAGCCTGGCCCGGGCGGGGTATCCATCCGGGCAAGGAATGACGCAGGTGCAAGAGGTCGAGATCACGGTTCTGGCGGAGCCCAGCGCCGCCGGGGAAGCGCGTCGGGCGATCGCCCGGCGGGGCCTCGTCGATGACGAGCAGGAGGCGACGCTGATGCTGCTCGTCAGCGAGCTCGTCTCCAACAGCGTGCGCCATGCGGGGCTCGACGGGGGCGAGCGCATCCACCTTCGGGCGCGCACGCGCGACGCCTGCGCCCGCGTCGAGGTGTGCGACGCGCGGCGTTCGCGCAGCACGCCGCACGTGCGCGAGACGCGGTTCGACTCGCTGCAGCCGGGCGGGCTGGGGCTCCAGCTCGTCGACGCCATGGCCGACCGCTGGGGCGTGCGCTGCCGCGACGACGAGATGTGCGTGTGGTTCGAGCTGGACTGCTCGGACTGACCCGTTCGGGTGGCATAGGACGACGCCGTTCCCATATAGGGTTTTCGGGGTCGTCCGGGGGAGCGGCCCCCGGACCGTTCTATCGATCCAGGAGTTGAGCCAACTTGGCGAGCGAGATCACGGTCCCGACGAAGCACGAGCGGTTGCTGGCATGGGTCGAGGAGGTGGCCGAGCTCACCACACCGGACGACATCCGCTGGTGTGACGGATCCGCCGACGAGTACGACCGCCTCTGCCAGGCACTCGTCGACGCCGGGACCTTCGAGCGCCTCTCCGACGCCAAGCGGCCCGAACTCCTACCTCTCGCGCTCCGATCCGGCCGACGTCGCGCGCGTCGAGGACCGCACGTTCATCTGCTCCGAGACCGAGGACGAGGCCGGGCCGACGAACAACTGGCAGGACCCAAGGAGATGCGCGAGACGCTCGACGGGCTGTTCCGCGGCTGCATGCGCGGGCGCACGATGTACGTCGTCCCGTTCAGCATGGGGCCGCTGGGCTCGGACATCACCGAGATCGGCGTCGAGATCACCGACTCGGCCTACGTCGCGGTCTCGATGCGGATCATGACCCGCATGGGCGGCGCGGTCCTCGAATCGCTCGGCGACGATGGCGACTTCGTCCCCTGCCTGCACTCGGTCGGCGCCCCGCTGGCGCCGGGCGAGGACGACGTCCCGTGGCCCAACAACCCGGACAACAAGTACATCGTCCACTACCCCGAGACGCGCGAGATCTGGTCGTTCGGCTCCGGCTACGGCGGCAACGCGCTGCTCGGCAAGAAGTGCTTCGCGCTGCGGATCGCCTCGGTCATGGCCCGCGACGAGGGCTGGCTGGCCGAGCACATGCTGATCCTCAAGATCACCTCGCCGGAGGGGAAGAGCAAGGTCATCACGGGCGCGTTCCCGAGCGCGTGCGGCAAGACGAACCTGGCGATGCTGATCCCCTCGCTCGAGGGCTGGACGGTCGAGACGATCGGCGACGACATCGCGTGGATGAAGTTCGGCGAGGACGGGCGCCTGTACGCGATCAACCCCGAGTCGGGCTTCTTCGGGGTGGCGCCGGGGACGGGGCCGAGCACGAACCCCAACGCCGTCGAGATGGTCAAGCACGACACGGTCTTCACGAACTGCGCGCTGACCGACGACGGCGACGTGTGGTGGGAGGGCCTGACCGACGATCCGCCGGCGCACGCGATCGACTGGAAGGGCCAGGACTGGACGCCGGACTCCGACGAGCCCGCGGCGCACGCGAACGCGCGCTTCACCGTGCACGCGTCGCAGGACCCGGCGATCGCGCCGGAGTGGGAGGACCCGGCCGGCGTGCCCGTCGACGCGATGCTCTTCGGCGGGCGGCGCTCGACGACGAACCCGCTGATCATCGAGGCGCTCGACTGGAGGCACGGCGTCCTGCTCGGCTCGATCATGGGCTCGGAGACGACGGCCGCGATCGTCGGCGACGTCGGCCAGCTGCGCCGCGACCCGTTCGCGATGCTGCCGTTCTGCGGCTACCACATGGGCGACTACCTGGCCCACTGGCTGCGGATCGGCGAGCGCGAGGGCGCGAAGCTGCCGAAGCTCTTCAACGTCAACTGGTTCCGCAAGGACCCGGAGACCGACGAGTACCTGTGGCCCGGCTTCGGCGACAACGCGCGCGTGCTCGCCTGGGTCTTCCGCCGCTGCGACGGCGACGCCGAGGCGACCGAGACGGCCGTCGGCCTGCTCCCGACGGCGGACTCGCTCGATCTGTCCGGGCTCGACATCGACCGCGAGACGCTCGAGGCGGTGTTGGCGGTCGACCTCGACGAGTGGCGCGAGGAGATCCCGATGATCCGGGAGTTCTTCGAGGACTTCGGCGACCGGCTGCCCGCGGAGCTGCGCGAGGCGCTCGACGGGCTCGAGGGCCGGTTGGACGCAGCGCGGTAGCGGCGGGTGGTGCGCGGCGCGGCCGCGGCTCTCCACCGCGGCTCGTCCGGGTGCTATCAGGGCATCGAGGGGGAGGGCTGCCGCCGGCGCCGGCGGCTCGCCCGTCCCCCGGCTGCTGCCCACGAATAGCGTGGGGAACAGCCGGGTCCTGGGTCGCCCGGATTCGCGCGCGCCACCGACGTCCGGTTCGCTTCCCCTCGGTGCCCTGGCCGAGACCCCCGGAGCGCTAGGCGGAGCCCGAGCCGAGCCCGAGCGCGAACGACGCCGCGCGACCTGCCGCTCGAGCCCCGCCAGGCGCTCGTCCCAGCGCGCGCCGACCTCGGTCATCCACGAGATCGCGTCGCTCATCGGGGCGGGCGTGGACCGGTAGCGGGTCTCGCGGCCGGCGCGGCGGCCGTCCACGAGGCCGGCGTCGGCGAGCACGCCGAGGTGCTTGGCCACCGCCTGGCGGGTGATGCCGAGCGGCGCCGAGAGCTCGGTCGCCGTCGCGCTGCCGCGTGACGCGACCTCCTGGAGGACGACCCGGCGGGTCGGGTCGGCCAGCGCCGCGAAGACGTCGGAGCCGCTCACGCTCCCGCCATCGCGAACGGGCCCACCGGCGCCTCGGTGACCGTCACGCGCGTGCCCTGCGGCACGGCGACGAGCTGCAGCTCGACGCGCGAGCCCGGCTCGTCCTCGTCCCACATCCAGAGCACGAGGCGCTCGGCCCATTCGGACTCCTCGATGACCGGCTGGGCGTCCTCGCCGAACCACTCGGCGAGCAGCTCGGGATCGGTCAGAGCCTCCCAGACCTCGTCGGGCTCGCCGGTGATGGTGATGTCGCGCGCAACCATGGGGTTGCATGATACGCTCCGACCAGACGTGCAACCAAACAGTTGCGTATAAGGAGAGCAGAGCATGCCGCTGGTCCCCATGGTCATCGAGCGCGACGGGCGCGGAGAGCGCTCGTTCGACATCTACAGCCGGCTCCTCAACGAGCGGATCATCTTCCTCGGCCAGGCCATCGACGACCAGGTCGCGAACCTCGTGGTCGCGCAGCTCCTGCACCTCGAGGCCGCCGACCCCGACCGCGACATCTCGATGTACATCAACTGCCCGGGCGGGGTCGTCTACTCCGGCCTGGCCATCTACGACACGATGCAGTTCATCGCGCCCGACGTGCAGACCACGTGCTGCGGGATCGCGATGTCGATGGGCGCCCTCCTGCTCGCCGGCGGCGCGCCCGGCAAGCGCTCCTCGCTGCCCAACGGCCGGATGCTCATCCACCAGCCGAGCGGCGGCTTCGAGGGCCAGAGCACCGACATCGAGATCCACGCCCGCGAGACGCTCGCGCTCCGCCGGCGCCTCGACGAGCTCTACGCCAACCACACCGGCCGCTCGCTCGAGGAGGTCCACCACGACATGGAGCGCGACCGCTTCTTCACGCCGGACGAGGCCCGCGAGTACGGGCTCATCGACCGGATCATGAACGGGCGATGAGCGTCGGCGCGCCCGTATGATCGGGGCGTGCCCGCCACCGGGGGAAACGCCACCACCGGCGGGTCGCCACAGGCAGTGGCCGAGCTGCAGCGCGTCACCGACGTGGCGCTGTCGCATCTCGGGCTCGACGACCTGCTGACCGAGCTGCTCGACCGCATCCGCGAGATCCTCCACGCGGACACGGCGGCCATCCTGCTCATGGACGAGTCGGCGGGGCTGCTCCGTGCCCGCGCCGCGAAGGGAATCGAGGAGGAGGTCGAGCAGGGGGTCCAGATCCCCGCTCGGGCGCGGCTTCGCCGGGCGGATCGCGGCCGAGCGCAGGGCGGTCGTGATCGACGACATCGATCACGCCGACATCCTCAACCCGATCCTGCGCGAGAAGGGCATCCGCTCGCTGCTCGGCGTCCCGCTGCTCGTCGAGGGCCGTGTCCTCGGCGTCCTGCACGTCGGCACGCTGACGCCGCGGCGCTTCACCGAGCACGACCGCGACCTCCTGCAGCTCGCCGCCGACCGCGCGGCGCTGGCCATCGAGCACGGCCAGCTCTACGAGCGCGAGCGGAACGCCCGTCTGCGCGCGGAGCGCGCCCAGGCCGACATGCACGCCGTGCAGCGCGTCACGGACGCGGGCCTCGCCTACCTGCCGCTCGACGAGCTCCTGGAGGAGCTGCTCGTCCGGACCCGCGAGATCCTCGTGGCCGACACGGCCGCGATCCTGTTGCTCGACGAGGAGGCCGACGTGCTGCGGGCGCGCGCGGCGAAGGGGATCGAGGAGGAGGTCGAGCAGGGCGTCCGGATCCCCGTCGGGCGCGGGTTCGCCGGGCGGATCGCCGCCGAGCGCACGGCGGTCGTGATCGACGACGTCGACCACGCCGACATCCTCAACCCGATCCTGCGCGAGAAGGGGATCCGCTCGCTGCTCGGCGTCCCGCTGCTCATCGAGGGCCGCGTGCTCGGCGTCCTGCACGTCGGCACGCTGACGCCGCGGCGCTTCACCGAGCACGACCGCGACCTCCTGCAGCTCGCCGCCGACCGCGCCGCGCTGGCCATCGAGCACGCCCAGCTCTACGAGGAGCGACGGCTCACGACGGCGCTGCAGCAGGCGCTGCTGCCCCAGCAGCTCGTGAGCATCCCCGGCCTCGCCGTCGCTGCGCGGTACCTGCCCGCCGTCCAGGGCTCGAGCCTGGGCGGCGACTGGTACGACGTCTTCGCCGTGACCGGCCGCCGCGTCGGCATCGCCGTGGGCGACGTCGTCGGCCGCGGGCTGCCCGCCGCGGCGCTCATGGCCCAGCTGCGCACCGCCCTGCGGGCCTACGCATTCGAGGGCCACGAGCCGGCGGTGGTCGTCGAGCGGCTGAATCGCATGCTCGGGCAGCTCGAGCCGGCGACGATGACGACCGCCCTCTACCTCGAGCTCGATCCGGAGGAGGAGCGCATCCGCACCGTCAGCGCCGGCCACCCGCCGCCGCTCGTCATCGACCCCGACGGGCGCGCGCGCTACCTGCAGGTGTCCGGCGACGTCGCGCTCGGCGTGTCGCGCGCGTGGCGCTACCGCGAGCACGAGGCCGCGCTGCCGGCGGGGTCGACGATCGTGCTGTACACCGACGGCGTCGTCGAGCGGCGCGGCGAGCCGCTCGACGACGGCCTCGAGCGCCTGCGGCGCGTCGCCGAGCGCGGCCATCCCGACGTCGAGGCGCTGTGCGACGCGATCCTCGAGGAGCTCGTGGCCGGCCCGTCCGACGACGTCGCCGTGCTCGCGGCGCGGCTCGAGCCGCTCGGCGACCGCCTGACCACGAGCTGGCCCGCCCAGGCCGACGTGCTCTCGGGGATCCGCCAGCTCCTGCGGCGCTGGCTGCGCCACCACGGCGCCCGCGACGACGAGGCCTACGACATCGTGGTCGCCTGCCAGGAGGCGTGCGCGAACGCCATCGAGCACGCCTACGCGCCGGGCGACGAGGCCTTCACGCTCGACGCGTCGGTCACCGCCGGAGTCGTCGAGATCACGATCCGCGACCACGGGCGCTGGCGGGCGGCGCGCGGTCGCCACCGCGGACGCGGGATGCCGATCATGGAGACGCTGATGGACGCCGTGCACGTCGAGCAGACGCCGGACGGGACCGCTGTCGTGCTGCGCCGCCGGCTCGGGCGGGAGGCGGCGGCGTGAGCGTCCTGGCGCGGATCGAGGAGGGCCATCACGACGGCGTGGCCGTCGCCGCCGTGCACGGCGAGATCGACGCGTCGAACGTCTCGGAGGTCGGCGAGCGGCTGCGCTCGCTGCTGACCAACCGCTCGACGGCGATGATCGTCGACCTCACCGGGACGACCTATCTCGACAGCGCCGGGATCAACCTCCTGTTCTCGCTCGGCGAGCAGATGAGCGGCCGCCAGCAGGGGCTGGCGGTCGTCCTCGACGAGCGCTCGTCGATCGCGCGGATGGTCTCGATCACCGGGCTGGACCGCGTCATCGCGGTGCACCCGACCCTGCCGAACGCGCTCGACGCCGTCCGCCCGCCCGCGGCATGATGCGCAGGTGGGCGCCGTCGACCACAGCGCACCGGCCGAGAGCCCCGTCCTCGATCGCCTGCTGGCGCTCGTCGACGACCGGGTCGAGCCCGAGCGCGCCGATGCGGTGCGCGCGTTCGTCCGCGCCTACGTGCGCCGCATGCCCGAGGAGGGCGAGCTCGAGGAGGCGGCCGAGGACCTCCTCGCCGAGGCGATCGGCCTGTTCGAGCTCGCGAGCTCGCGCGCCGGCGCGCCGGCCGCCGTCCGCGCGCTGAACCCGACGCGCTCCGAGCACGGCTACAGCCCCGCGGGCGCGGTCCTCGAGACGGCCACGAACGACCTGCCGTTCCTCGTCGACTCCGTCTCGGCCGAGCTGAGCGCCCGCGGCCTGGGCATCGTCCGCGTGCTGCACCCGATCATCGGCACGGAGCGGGACGCGCGCGGCGCGATCGTCCGCGTCACGTCGCCGGGCGACGGCGACGCCGACGAGTCGGTCATGCACTTCGAGCTCGCGCGCCGGCTCGCCGACGGCGAGCTGGCCGAGCTCGAGGAGGCCGTCCGCGACGTGCTCGAGGACGTGCGGCGCGTCGTCGGCGACCACGCGGCGATGCGCGAGCGGGCGCTCGAGATGGTCGACGTCGCGCGCGCGGCCGACGACCAGCGCAGCCCGGAGGAGGTCGCCGAGACCGTCGCCTTCCTCGGCTGGCTGCTGCAGGGCAACTTCGTCTTCCTCGGCGCGCGCGACGAGCGCCTCGGCGACCACGGCGCCGAGGCCGTTCCGGGCACGGCGCTCGGCCTGTTCACCGCCGCGGACCCGCCGCCGCCGACCGCGCTGCACGTCGAGCGCGGCCTGCTCGGAGTCGGGAAGGCCGACGTGCTGACGACCGTGCACCGGCGCGCGCGGATGGACGACATCGTCGTCCGCCGCCTCGGCCCGGACGGCGCCGCGGTCGGGGTCTCACGCCTGCTCGGGCTGTTCACGAGCCAGGCCTACGCCGAGCCCGCGAGCCAGATGCCGCTGCTGCACGGCAAGCTGCGCACGGTCCTGTCGGCCGAGGACCTGATCGAGGGCTCGCACGACTTCAAGGCCGCGGTCACGCTGTTCGACTCGTTCCCCAAGGAGGAGCTGTTCAGCGCCCCCGCCGAGGACCTGCGCCGCGCCGTCGCCGCGCTGCTCGGCCGCGCCCGACCCGGCCACGTGCGCGTCCTGGGACGCCGCCACGCCGACGACCACGGCGCCTCGCTGATCGTCGACCTGCCCAAGGAGCGCTACGACGCGACGCTCGTCGCGCGCCTTCGCGACCTCGTGGCCGAGCGCCTGGACGCGACGTCGGTGGAGGCGCACGAGGTGCTCGGCGAGGGCGGTCGTGTGCGGGTGCACCTCACGGCGCGCGCCCCGGCCGGCGAGCTCGGCGAGTTCTCGCCCGCGAAGCTCCGTGCCGAGGTCGCGGACCTCACGCGCACGTGGGACGACCTCGCCGGCGAGGTGCTCGTCGCGCGCCACGGCGAGCGCGGCCGCGTGCTCACGGCGCGCTGGGCGCCGCGCCTGCCCGAGTCCTACAAGGCCGCGGTCGACCCCGAGTCGGCGGCCGAGGACATCGGCTCCTTCGAGCGCCTGTTCACCTCGGGGCAGGCGTTCTCGGTCGGCCTGCGCACCGAGCGCGGCCTGACGCGCATCGGGCTCTACCGGGTCGGCTCCAAGCTCGAGCTGTCGAGCGCCATGCCGATGCTCGAGCACCTCGGCCTGCGCGTCATCGAGGAGCGCCCGACGCGCCTGGTCGGCGGCCGCGGCGAGACCTGGGTGCAGGACTTCGGCGTGCTCGGCCCGACCGACCGGCCCCTCGACCTCGACGAGGTCGGCGAGCGGATCGCCGACTGCATCGCCGCGGTCTGGCGCGGCGACGCCGAGTCCGACCCGCTGAACCGGCTGATCGTCACCACCGGCCTGGACTGGCGCCAGATCGCCATCCTGCGCGCGCTGCGCCGCTACCGCCAGCGCATCGGCTCGCGCTTCACCGAGGGCTACCAGCTCGACGTGATCGCGGCCAACCCGCACATCACCGAGAAGCTCGTGCAGCTCTTCGAGCTGCGCTTCGACCCCTCGCGCGAGCGCGACGAGCCGGCCGAGACGGCGCTGCGCGACGACATCCTCGAGGACCTCGACGCCGTCGCCTCGCTCGACCACGACCGGATCCTGCGCAACCAGCTCGGGCTCATCGAGGCGATCGTGCGCACGAACGCCTACCGCTCCGGGCGCCGCGCGCTGGCCTTCAAGGTGCGCTCGGGCGAGGTCCCGGCGATGCCGCAGCCGGCGCCGCTGTTCGAGATGTTCGTCGCCTCACCCGACGTCGAGGGCGTGCACCTGCGCGGCGGGCGGATCGCGCGCGGCGGGATCCGCTGGTCGGACCGGATGGACTACCGCACCGAGGTCTTCGGCCTCATGCGCGCGCAGATGACCAAGAACGCCGTGATCGTCCCCGACGGGGCGAAGGGCGGCTTCCACCTGCGCCGGCGCCCGGAGGACCCGGCGGCGCTGCGCGACGAGGTCGAGCGCCAGTACGTCGTCTACATCAGCTCGCTGCTCGACCTGACCGACAACATCGTCGACGGCGAGACCGTCCACCCCGAGGGCGTCCGCGTGCTCGACGACGAGGACGCCTACCTCGTCGTCGCCGCCGACAAGGGGACGGCGACGTTCTCGGACACGGCCAACCGGATCGCCGAGCGCTACGGCTTCTGGCTCGGCGACGCGTTCGCCTCGGGCGGCTCGCAGGGCTACGACCACAAGGCGCTCGGGATCACCGCGCGCGGTGCCTGGGAGTCGCTGAAGCGCCACTTCCGCGAGCTCGACCTCGACCCGGCGACGGACGAGTTCACGGTCGTCGGGATCGGCGACATGTCCGGCGACGTGTTCGGCAACGGGATGCTGCTGTCCGACCGGATCCGGCTCGTCGCCGCCTACGACCACCGTCACGTGTTCATCGATCCCGACCCGGACCCGGACCGCGGCTTCGCCGAGCGCCGGCGCCTGTTCGAGGAGCCGCGCACGAGCTGGGACGACTACGACCGCGAGGCGATCTCCGAGGGCGGCGGCGTCTGGCCGCGCGCGGCCAAGAGCATCAAGCTGTCGTCCCAGGCGCGCGCGGCGCTCGGGGTGGAGGACGAGGCGCTCGCGCCCACCGAGGTCATCCGCGCGATCCTGCGCGCGCCGGTCGACGTGCTCTTCAACGGCGGCGTGGGCACCGTCGTCAAGGCGTCGAGCGAGGCCGACTCCGACGCCAACGACCGCTCGAGCGACGCCGTCCGCGTCGACGCCCGCGACCTGCGCTGCCGCGTCGTCGCCGAGGGCGGCAACCTCGGCTTCACGCAGCGCGCGCGGATCGAGTTCGCCGCCGGCGGCGGGCGCGTCAACGCCGACTTCATCGACAACTCGGCCGGCGTCGACTGCTCCGACCACGAGGTCAACCTGAAGATCCTGCTCGGCCTCGCCGTGACGCGCGGCGAGCTCGATCGCGACGGCCGCGACGCGTTGATGCGCGAGGTGACCGACGACGTCGCCGCGCACGTCCTCTACGACTCGTTCCTGCAGGCGCAGATCCTCGCCCAGGAGGTGCGCGCGTCGGACCGGCGCATGTACGCCTACGAGGACCTCATGAGCGCGCTCGAGGCCGAGGGGCTGCTGCAGCGCGAGATCGAGTTCCTGCCCGGCTCGGAGGAGATGGCCGACCGCCGGCGCGCCGGGCGCGGGATGGAGCGCCCGGAGCTCGCCGTCCTGCTCGCCTACGCCAAGCGCAGCCTGACCGGCTCGCTGCTGCGCTCGGACCTCGTCGACGACCCGTTCGTCGGCAGCGCCCTCGAGCGCTACTTCCCGCGCGCGGTCGTCGAGCGCTTCGGCCACCTGATGCCGGAGCACCCGCTGCGCCGCGAGCTCGTCGCCACGCTCGTGGCCAACCACGTCGTCGACGCGCTCGGCCCGACGTTCGTCAGCCGCATCGTCGTCGAGCTCGGGCCCGAGCCCGCCGCGGTCGTGCGCGCCTACCTCGTCGCGCGTGAGGTGCTCGGCGCCGAGGCGCGCTGGGAGGCGATCGAGGGCCTCGACGGCGAGGTCGGGCGACGCCCAGTGGGAGCTGATGGACGGCATCGACATGCTCGTCGAGGCGGCCACGCGCTGGTACCTGCGCAACCCGCCCGGCGACGACCTGCGCGAGTCGATCGAGAACGGCCGCGAGGGGCTGTGGCGCTTCGCCGAGGCGCTGCCGCGGATCGGCAGCGAGGCGTGGCACGACGAGCGCGACGGCGTCGCCGCGGCGCTGATCGAGCGGGGCGTGCCCGAGGACCTCGCGCGCGACCACGCCTACGGGCGCGCGCTCGGCTATGCGCCGGACGTGACCGCGGTCGCCGCCCGCCGCGAGCGCCCGGTCGACGACGTCGCCCGCGCGTTCTTCCGCGTCGACGGCGAGCTCGGGCTGAGCTGGGTCGAGCGCGCGATCGAGCGCCTGCCCGTCGGGACGCGGATGCAGCGCTGGGCCCTGCAGGCGCTGCGCGACGACCTCATCGAGGCGCGCTGCCGGCTGTCCGAGCGCGCGCTCGAGGAGGTCGGCGGGGCCGCCGACCCGGACGAGGCCGTCGATCGCTTCCTCGAGACCCGCGGCGAGCGCCGCGCGCGGCTGACGATGCTGACGCGAGCGCTGTCGGGGGAGAACGAGGCCGACCTCGCGGGCCTGACGCTCGTCGTCCGCCAGCTCCAGGCGCTCGTCTAGCGGCTAGGGGTCAACCCGCACCGCGACGCGCTGCACGGCGTTGACGCCGTAGCCGCCCTGGTTCCAGACGTCTTCCGTCCCCAGCGGCTGGCTCGCTCCGGCGGCGTCCGTGGCGCGCACGCACAGCTCGTGGTCGCCGGGCTCGCCCGCCTCCCAGGTGTAGGACCAGGCGCTCCAGGCGTGCGGGCCCAGCGGCGGCTCGAGCTCGGCGTCGTCCCACGTCCGGCCGCCGTCGGCGCTGAACTCGACGCGCTCGACGACGCTGCCGCCCGACCACGCGCGCCCCTCGATCGGCACCGGGCCGGTGCGCACGTGGCGCACGCGCGAGAGGAACTCCGGGATGCCCGGCGGCGCCATCAGCGCGCGCGGGCGCTTGCGGGTGACCGGGTCGCCGGGCTCGTCGGGCGTCCCGCGGTAGCGGTACAGACCCGTCTGCTGGACGCCGTCGAACGGCTCGGCGATCGCGTCGATCGAGCGCAGCCACTTGACCGACGCCATCCCGTACCAGTCGGGCACCACGAGGCGCAGCGGGTGGCCGTGCGACGGCGGCAGCGGGCCCCCGTTCATCGCGTAGGCGAGCAGCACGTCGCCGGCCATCGCCTCGCCGACGGTCAGGCTGCGCTGATAGTCCTGCTCGACTCCCTGGTCGATCCCGCGGTCGGCGCCCGTGAAGAGGATCTCGACGGCGTCGCCGAGCACGCCCGCGTCCTCGAGCACGCCGCGCAGCGGCGTCCCCGTCCACTCGGCGCAGCCGATCGCCTCGTCGTGCCACGGCGCGGACACGGGCCGCGGCGCGAGGTGCGCGCGGCCGGATCCGGCGCACTCCATCATCACCGGCATCGTCACCGCCGGGCGCGCGCGGAGGTCGTCGAGCGAGAGGTCGAGCGGCGTGCCGACGCGCCCGCCGACGGCGAGGCGGTGCGAGGCCTCGTCCAGCGCCGGCACGTCGAAGTGCACGAGCACGTAGTGCATGCCGACCGGCGTGACCGCGTGGCGCAGCCCCTCGAGCGGCATGCCCGGGTTGCGCAGCGCGAGCGCGACCTCCTCGCGGGTGAATTCGGGGCTCTCGGCGATCGGCATCCGGCCGCCGAGCCTACCCGTCAGGCGGCTGGCGAGCCCGTCGCGGCGCTTGAGCGGGTGGGCGGCGGCGACGCGCGCCCGGAGCCAGCGGATCGAGTCGAAGCCGCCGACGGCCTCGCGCCAACCGCTGAGCATCTCGGCCAGGACGCGGCGCTCGGGCACCTGGGCGACGAGCTCGACCCGCGCGGCGCCGGGCGGGAGCGCGCCGAGGCGGATGAGGAACAGCTCGCCGGTGGACGGCAGCCACGCGGCGCGGTACGTCGGCCCGAAGGCGGCCGTGCGCCACGGGCCGCCGAAATCGACCTCCATCGATCCGAGCCGCCGGGGATCGGCGGCACGGAACGCGTTCACCGAGGGGAACGAGAAGGTCACCAGGCGAGCCCGGCGGCGGCGGTCGTGACGGCGCTGGGACGCGTCACGGGGCGCACGGTGGGGCGCATGTACTGGTGCTTGGAGATCGTCGGGCGGGGCATGGGAGCAATCTCCCACCGCGGGCCTCGCGCGCCCATGGCGCAGACCCGTGTCCTGGGGTGGGGTTCCGCGGCCGTCGGACGGGGGGTTTCCCGTACCCCCGGTCAGGCGCCTCTGGCGTCCTGCACGAGCAGCGCGATCTGGACGCGGTTGTCGGCGTCGAGCTTCGTGAGCAGCCGCGACACGTGCGCCTTGACCGTGGCCACGCTCATGTGCAGCTCGGCGGCGATGTCGGCGTTGGCCTGGCCGCGCCCGACGGCGAGCGCGACCTCGCGCTCGCGGGCGCTCAGCGTGTCGAGCCGGTCGCGCGCCGCGTCGCGGCGCTCGGCTGCGTCCGAGTCGCCGGCCACGAGCGAGATCAGCCGCCGCGTGACGGTGGGGGAGAGCATGCCGTCGCCGGCGTGCACGAGCTCGATGGCGCGGACGATGTCGGCCGGCGGCGTGTCCTTGAGCAGGAAGCCCGCGGCGCCCGCGCGCAGCGCGTCGACGACGAGCTCGTCGGCGTCGAACGTCGTCAGGACGATCACCGCCGGCGGATCGGGCTGGCCGCGCAGCAGGCGGGTGGCGGAGATCCCGTCGAGCTGCGGCATGCGGATGTCCATGAGGACCACGTCGGGGCGGTGGCGGTCGACCGCGCCGAGCACGCCGCGGCCGTCGTCGGCCTCGCCCACCACCTCGACGCGCTCGGCCCCGGCGAGCATCATCCGCAGGCCCGAGCGCACGAGCGTGTCGTCGTCGACGAGCAGCACGCGGACCGTCTCGCTCACGCCGTCCTCCAGGGCAGGCCGGCGCGCAGGACGAAGTCGCCGTGGTCGTCGGGGCCGTGGCGCAGCTCGCCGCCGGCCAGCGCGACGCGCTCGGCCAGGCCCACGAGCCCGGTCCCGGCCCCAGGCATCGCGCCGGTGGCGGCCGCGCCGACGCCGACCGCCGGGCGGCTGACGACCTCGGCGACGAGCCCGCGCTCGTCGTCGAGCGTCACCGCCACCTCGACCGCGGCGCCCGGCGCGTGCTTGCGCGCGTTCGTGAGCCCCTCCTGGACGACCCGGTAGGCGGTCCGGCCCACGGACGCCGGCAGCCCCGCCGCGGCGGCCGCCTCGTCGATGCTGCAGCGCACGCGCATCCCCGCCGCGCGGGACTCGTCAACGAGCGCGGGGATGTCGGCGAGCGTCGGCTGCGGCGGCTCGGGGGCGTCGCCCGCGGCGTCGTCGCGCAGCACGCCGATCACGTCGCGCAACTCCTGCAGGGCGGCGTGCGCGGTGGCGCGGATGACCCCGGCCGCCTCGGCGACCTCCTCCGGCGACGCGTCGCGGCGGTACTCGAGCGCGCCCGCGTGCAGGCTCAGCAGCGACACGCGGTGGGCGAGTACGTCGTGCATCTCGCGGGCGATCCGGCGCCGCTCGGCCTCGCGCGCCTGCTCGACCTGCAGCCGCCGCTCGGCCTCCAGCCGCGCGGTCCGCTCGTGCAGCGAGCGGACGAGCTCGCGCTGGGCGCGGACGAGCAGCCCCCAGCCCACGGCGACCACGGTCAACAGGATCCCGATGAAGACCTGCGTCAGCCAGTCGCTCGTCCCCGGATACCACAGCGGATAGACCAGGCTGATCCCGAAGCCGAGCAGGACGAGCCATCCGAGCGCCCGCAGCGGTCCGCGGATGGCGAGGTTGAACAGCGCCGCGACCGACGCCCCGGCCGCCGCCGCCGAGACCGCGGACAGGAGCAGGGTCGCCGCCGCGATGCCGACCGGGTGCGCGCGACGACGCCAGAGGAGGACGAGCCCGACGACGCCGAGCGCGATGTCGGCGATCTTCGCGGCGGTGCCGTGGTCGTCCCAGGTGTCGGCGAGCGCCATCGCGCCGATGGTCACCGCGAGCACGTACATGACGAGGTCGACGAGCCAGTCGCGGGCGGTCCGCCGGCCGCGGCCGCTCTCGACCATCCCGCCGGGCAGCAGGAGCCGCTGCCAGCGCGGCAGCTCGGCGCGCTCTGTCCCGGTCGGCTCCATTCCGAACGCGAAGCGTACGCCCGGCGCGCGCGGGCGACCCCCTACCGAAGTCGATCGAGAACTCGACCGGCGGCCGTGCCGGGCGACCGGCGCGTGTCGCATCCTGAGGGCCATGATCGAGTCACAGGGCCTCACGAAACGCCTGGGCGGGCGGACGGTCGTCCAGGACGTCTCCTTCCGCTGCGAGCCCGGCACCGTCACCGGGTTCCTCGGCCCCAACGGGGCCGGCAAGACGACGACGATGCGGATGCTCGTCGGGCTGTCCGAGCCCGACGCGGGCGACGGCGTCATCCTCGGCGCGCGCTTCCGCGACCTGCCCAACCCGGCGCGGCGCGTCGGGGTGCTGCTCGACGCCGGCGCCCAGCACGGCGGCCGTCGCGGGCGCGAGGCGCTCGCCGTCTCCGCCCAGCTGATGGGCGTCGACGAGGGCCGCGTCGACGAGCTGCTCGAGCGCGTCGGGCTCGACCGCTCGGCGGCGCGCAAGCGCGTGCGCCAGTACTCGCTGGGTATGCGCCAGCGCCTGGGCATCGCCCACGCGCTGCTCGGCGATCCCGAGGTCGTCATCTTCGACGAGCCCGCCAATGGCCTGGACCCGGAGGGCATGCGCTGGATGCGCGGGCTGCTGCGCGACTTCGCCGACCGCGGCGGGACGGCGCTGCTGTCCTCGCACCTGCTCCGCGAGGTCGAGGCGGTCGCCGATCAGCTCGTGATCATCGGCAACGGGCGGATCGTCGCCCAGGGCAGCCGCGACGAGCTGCTCGCCGGCGCCGGGACGATGGTCCGCGCGACCGACGCGCCGGCGCTCGCCACGGCGCTGGAGGGCGCCGGGCTGTCCTCGACCCGCCTGCACGACGGCGGCTTCATCGTCGACGCCGAGCCTGCCGTGGTCGGCCGCGCCGCGCTCGACGGCGGCGTCGCCCTCGTCCACCTCGGCCCGTCCGAGGCCGCGGGGCTCGAGCAGCTGTTCTTCGACCTGACCACCGGCGGCGGCGACGAGCCGCCCGCCGTCACCGACGCCGATCTCGCGGAGGCCGCCCGATGAGCGCCGTGACCCTCGACGCACCCGCCCCGCGCGCCGGGGCCGAGACCCGCCCGGGCCTGGCCCGCATGACCGTCGTCGAATTGCGCAAGATGACCGACACGCGAGCGGGCTTCTGGCTCATCGCCTCGGTCGCGCTGCTCACCGTCGTGCTCATGGGCGTGATGATCTTCGTGGCCCCCGACCGCGACCACACGTTCCGCGAGATCCTCTCCGCCGCGGTCGCGCCGGCAAGCGTGCTCCTGCCGATCGTCGGGATCCTGCTCGTCAGCTCGGAGTGGTCGCAGCGCACCGCGGTGATCACGTTCACGCTCGTGCCGCAGCGCACGCGCGTGCTCGCCGCCAAGGTCCTCGCGGGCGTCGCCGTGGCCCTCGCCGCGCTGCTCGTCGGGATCGTCGCCGCCGCGATCACGACGGCGATCGCCGCGCCGCCGCCCGCCGGCGACCGCTGGGACATGCCCGGCTGGATGTTCGTGCAGACCGCGGTCTCGCTCGTCACGGGCATGATCAGCGGCGTCGCCTTCGGCGCCCTGTTCCTCGCCTCGGCGCCGGCGATCGTCCTCTACTTCGTGCTTCCGCTCGCCTGGGGGATCATCGGCAGCCTGCCCGCGCTCGAGGGCGCGGCGCGCTGGCTCGACAGCGGGCGCACGATGAGTGGGCTGACCGAGGAGTCGTTCTCGGGCACGGAGTGGGCGCGCGCGGCGACGACGCTCGCCGTGTGGATGCTGCTCCCGCTGCTCGTCGGCTGGTGGCGGATCCTGCGCGACGAGGTGAGCTGAGCTCAGCCCAGCTCAGTGCGGGTCGTCGCCGGTGGCGGCCGGCGGGCGTGACTCCTCGGCCAGCGAGGTGATCGCCAGCCGGCCGCGGGCGGCCGACTCGAGGACGTCGGTGGCCTCCTCGAGCGAGCGCGCGTAGAGCTCGACGAGCAGGTGGACGGTGATCGTCGTGTCGTCCTCGTGCTTGTGGAAGCGCACGTGCGTGAAGAACTCGCGCGTGCCGTGGTCTCCGAAGGCGGCGAAGCTCAGCGCGTCGCCCGCCTCGGGGCCCGAGCAGGTCTCGACGTCGTCGGCGTCGACCGTCACCGTGCACGAGGCGACCCACGGCGTCCCGGCGATCATCCGCTCCCAGCGGTCCTCCACGGGCTCCACGCGGCCGTCGCGGAATCCGAGATGCGGCTGGTCGTGCATGCAGTCCAGGCACTGCACGATCGCCTCCTGCATCTCGTCGACGACCTCGGCGCGCTCGCCGGTCTCCGCGTCGATCTTGTGGATGCCCTCGTAGTGCACCTGCACCTCGAGGTCCGTCGACCAGCAGCGGTAGCAGCGAAGCCAGGATCTCGTCTCGACCGAGCCCTCCATGTGAACAAGGATAGGTGGCCCGAGGAGCGCTAGTCCGTTCCGGGCGGCTGGTAGCGGTAGCCGAAGCCCCGCACGGTCTCGATCGGAGGCGGCTCGAGGCCCGCATCGGAGAGCTTGCCGCGCAGGTATCCGACGTAGACCTTGACGCGCCGGGCGTCGCCCGCAGGGTCGTCCCAGGCCAGTGACAGCAGCTGCTCGGCGCTCAGCGTGCGGCGCGGGTGGCGGACGAACGCGCTGAGCAGCCGGAACTCCTGCGGGGTGAGCGGCAGCGGGACCCCGGCGACGGTCGCCTCCGCGTGCTCGAAGTCGACGCCGACGGCGTCGTCGGAGTAGCGGTCGCCGACGGCCGGCTCGGCCGTGGGAGCCGTCGTGGCGCGGCGCAGGTGGGCCTGCAGGCGGGCGAGCAGCTCCTGCGTCCCGAACGGCTTGGTGACGTAGTCGTCGGCGCCGGACTGCAGCGCGCGGACCTTCTCCAGCTCGTCGGCGCGGGCGCTGAGCATGACGACGGGGACGTCGGTGATCTGGCGGATGCGCTCGAGCGTCTGCCAGCCGTCCAGCCCCGGCATCGTCAGGTCGAGCACGACGATGTGCGGGCGCGTGTCGTACAGCGCGCGCAGGCCGTCCTGGCCGTTCGCGGCCTCCACCAGCGCGCCGCCGGCGTGCTCCACGAGACGGCGCACCAGCAGCCTGATCGTCGCGTCGTCGTCGATCACGAGGACGCGGGTGCCTTCCATACCGGACTCTTACCAAATCGCGGGCGCGGTTCCGACGCCGGCAGCCGATCTTTCCATTGTCCGTCCACCTCGAACCCCCGACGAGGAACGATGAATCTCCAGCGCCACGAGACGTCCCGCATTCGCACCCCCCAAGGACGCGGCCCGATCGCGCGCCGGAGCGGGCGGGAGAGCGGCCAGGCACTGACCGTCGGCTTCCGGAGGTACGTCGAGGCCGTCCTCTCTCCTGATCACAGCCTCGCCAAGGACCTCGACGCCGCGCTCAACCTCGCGCAGGACATCATGGAGTACGAGCGCCGCTCGGACATCGACGCCTCGCTGATCTCGAGCTTCGGCCAGTCCATGCGCCAGACCGCGAACGCCGTCCGCCAGGCCGGCCGCGGCGCCGTCGCGCACCCCGCGCTGCTCGCCCGGGCCATCGTGCTCGCGCGGACGCTCGACCGGACGGCCGCCGGTCGTCGCACGATGAGCGGCGATCACGTTCTTCAGCCTGCCTGAACGGGCAGGAACCCTCCTCGTGATCGTGTCGCGCTCCCGGGCCGGCTCGTTGCCGGCCGCGATCGTCGCACTGCTGTCGCTGCTGTTCCTCGGCGCCGCGAGTGCCCCCGCCACCGCGGACGTCGCCGAGCAGGCCGCGACCGGCAAGGACTCCGGCCGCTCGAAGGCACGCGCGGCGTGCGTCAAGCGCGTCAGCCGCCGCCGCGGCGTCAGCCGCCGCGCCGCCACCAAGATCTGCGCGCAGCGGGCGCACCACCGCCGGGTCGCCGGACGCGCGCCGCAGGGCGACTCCGGCGTCTCGTCGGCGGAGACCCCGGGCGCCGCCCAGTCGCCCGCCGCGCCCGCCGAGGCCCGCGCCGTCCCCGCCGCCGCCACGGGCTGCGCCAATGCCGACGCCGCCCCGACGGCCGCGAACATCGCCGCGATCCGCCTGTCCATCCTCTGCCTGGTCAACGCGCAGCGCGCGGCCTCCGGCCTGGGGGCGCTGAGCGACAACCCCGCGCTCACCGCCGCCGCGCAGGCGCACTCGGACGAGATGGTCGCCCGCCAGTACTTCGCCCACACGAGCGCCGACGGCGGCGACTTCTCCGCCCGCCTGGCGGCCGCGGGCTGGGCCGGCGCCACCGCCGGCGAGAACATCGCCTGGGGCGGCGGCGTGCTCGGCACGCCCTCACAGATCGTGATGAGCTGGATGAACTCGCCCGGGCACAAGGCGAACATCCTCAACGGCGCCTTCACCACGTCGGGCGTCGGCATCGCGCCCGCCACGCCGTCGGGCGGCGGCGGGGGCACCTACACGCACGACTTCGGGGGCTGACCGGGGCCGCCGCGGCGGCGGCTCTCAGCCGCCGATCGCGCTCATCGAGCGCACGGGCTGCACGTAGCCGGGCTCGTTGACCCGGTGCTTGAGCTCCTTGCGCCACACCGCGTCGCGGATGACGGCCTCGACCTCGTCGTCCGAGGCGCCGTCGCGCAGCGGCGCGCGCAGGTCGGTCTCGTGCAGCGAGAACAGGCAGGTGCGCAGCTTGCCGTCGGCGGTCAGCCGGATCCGGTTGCAGTCCCCGCAGAACGGGTCGCTGACCGGGTTGATGAAGCCGATCTTCCCCTGGCCGTCGGCGAAGCGGTAGACGCGCGCGGTCGCGCTCGGCTCGCGCGGCTCGGCCTCGAGCGGGAACACGGCGTGGATCGCGGCGCGCACCTCGTCGCCCGTGAGCACGCTGTCCGGCGTCCACGCGTGGTCGGCGTCGAGCGGCATGAACTCGATGAAGCGCACCTCGTAGGGGTGCTCGCGCGCGAAGCGCGCGAAGGGCACGGCCTCCTGCTCGGTGAAGCCGCGCATCGCGACCGCGTTGATCTTGATCGGGTGCGCCTCGGGGAACGCCGCGAGCACCTCGAGGCCGCGCAGCACGCGCGGCAGCGCGTCGCGCCGCGTCATCTCGAAGAAGCGGTCGCGCTGCAAGGAGTCGATCGACACGTTGAAGCGCGTCACGCCCGCGCGCACAAGGGCCTCGGCGTCGCGCTCGAGCAGGAAGCCGTTCGTGGTGACCGACAGGTCGTCGATCCCCTCGAGCGCGGAGAGCATGGTCACGAGCCGCGGGAACTCGCGGCGCACGAGCGGCTCGCCGCCGGTCAGGCGCACGTCGCGGACGCCCATGCTCGCCAGCAGCCCGACGAGGCGGGCGATCTCCTCGAAGCTCAGGACCTCGTCGCGCTCCAGCCACGGCAGGCCCTCGGCGGGCATGCAGTACTGGCAGCGGAAGTTGCAGCGGTCGGTGACCGAGACGCGCACATCGCCGATCGGGCGGCCGTGGCCGTCCATGAGCTGCTCCCGCAACATCCCTACAGCGTACTTACAGGCCCGAATGGGCCGGGGCGGCTTCGACGCCCCGGCGCCGCCGGCCGGCTCCCGGCGGGGTCCCCTCGGGCAGCGTGAGCGCGAGCAGCAGCGCCGGGATCGGCAGCAGCGCCAGCAATTCGAGCGTCGTGCGCAGTCCGTGGGCGTCGGCGATCTGCCCGAGCACGGCGGCCCCGAGGCCGCCGATGCCGATCGACAGCCCGAGCGTGACGCCCGAGGCGACGCCGAGGCGGCTGGGCAGGTACTCCTGGCCCATCACCACCGTGACGCTGAACGTGGCGATGGTCAGCGCGCCGATCAGCGCGAGCGTCCCGATGGCCAGGCCGACGCCCGAGAGCAGGAAGACCGCGATGAGCGGGGAGAGCAGGGCCAGCGAGGTGCGCAGCACGACGCGGCGCCCGAAGCGGTCGGCGGTCCGCCCGCCGATCAGCGTGCCCACGGCACCCGAGGCGAGCATCACCGTCAATGCCGTGTTCGCCGTCGCCTCCGACGCGCCGAGCTCGTCGACGAAGTACAGCGGCACGAGCGTCATGAGGCCGAAGAAGACGATCGAGCGCGCGGCGATGGCCATCGCGAGGCGGACGAACGGCCGCCACTGATCGGCCTCGGCGCCCGGCCCGTGCTCGGCGCTCGCGCCCGGGGCCGGCTTGAAGCCCTTCAGGCGGCGCAGCTCGCGCAGCAGCAGGATGGCGGCGGCGAGCGGCAGCAGCCCGACGAGCGGCGTGCCCGAGAGCCCGAGCGCGAGCGCGAGCGGCGTGACGATGGCCGGTCCCAGCGCGAGCCCGGCGTTCCCGCCGACGGAGAACAGGCTCATGCCCGTCGCGCGCCGCGAGCCCGAGACGTAGTTGGCGAAGCGCGAGGCCTCGGGGTGGTAGGCGGCGACGCCGAGGCCGCTGATCACGACGACGAGGAAGGTCAGCGGGTAGCTGCCGACGACCCCGGCGAGCGACGTGCCGAGGCCGGCGAGCGCGACGCCGCCGGGCAGCAGCCACGAGAGCGAGCGCGCGTCGGACAGGTGGCCGAACAGCGGCTGGATGATCGACGAGGACACGCTCGAGGCGAGCACGAGCGCCGCCGCCTGCCCGTAGGACCAGCCGTGCGCGGCGATCAGGAACGGCAGCAGCGCGGGTAGCGCGCCCTGGCACAGATCGACGCACAGATGACCGACCGACAGCACGGCCATCCCGCGCCGATCCAGCGAACGCGCTCGCACCGGGCCATGGTTATCAGAGAGACTGCGCCACGCCCCCGCCGCTTGACCGCGGGCGGCAGGAGGCGTACCGTCGCACTCGATTGCAGCAAACGTTTGTTGCCTAGGGTCTGGAGGAGGTCCTCATGAGGGCATTGCGCATCTGCGCACCGGTGCTGCTGGTCGCCGTGGCGCTCTTCGTCGCCGCCTGCGGAGGCGACGACAGCGGTGGAGGCGGTGGCAGCGGCGACACGAAGGAGCCGATCCGCATCGGCGCCTCGCTCCCGCTGACCGGCGACTTCTCCGAGCCCGGCAAGGCCGCCCAGCAGGGCTACAAGGTCTGGCAGAAGCTCGTCAACGACCAGGGCGGCCTGCTCGGCCGCAAGGTCGAGATCATCGTCCGCGACGACGCCAGCGACCAGAACACGGTCGTGGCCGACTACAACGCGCTCATCAGCCGCAGCAAGGTCGACATGCTGCTGGGCACCTTCTCGTCGCTGCTGAACATCCCGGCGTCGACGGTCGCCGAGCGCAACCGGATGCTCTACGTCGAGCCCGCCGGCGGCGCCCCGGAGATCTTCGACCGCGGCTACAAGTACCTGTTCTTCGCCCAGCAGGCGACGGCCGACAAGCAGGGCGACCTGTTCGCCGACTACATCCTCAAGCTGCCGCCCGACCAGCGGCCGAAGACGGCGGCCTACCCGTCGCTCGACGACCCGTTCGCGCTGCCCGTGCTCAACGGCATCCGCGAGAAGTTCGAGAAGGCCGGCATCAAGACGGTCTACAAGACGACCTACGCGAGCGAGAACACGAACTTCGACGCGATCGCCAGCCGCGTGAAGTCGGCCAACCCCGACGTGCTCCTGCATGGCGCGACGTTCGGCGACGGCGTGGGCTTCGTGCGCGCGCTGGACAAGGTGGGCTTCACGCCGAAGTACTTCTTCCAGACGAGCGCGCCGTCGTTCGCCGACCAGTACGCGAAGGGCGTCGGCGTCGAGAACACCGAGGGCACGTTCTACGCCGTGAGCTGGACGGCCGAGGCCAAGACGCCGGGCAACGACGAGTTCCTGCGCGTCCACAAGGAGCTGTTCGGCGCGGGCGAGCCGGCCGAGGACGCCGCCGACGCGTTCGCGGCCGCCCAGGTGCTGCAGGCCGCGGTCAAGGCCGTCGGCTCGATCGACGACCAGAAGAAGCTCGCCGACTGGATCCGCGCCAACGAGGTCGACACGATCCTCGGCAAGCTCAAGTGGGACGAGACGGGCGCGCCGCAGGGCGAGTTCCTGATCGGCCAGTGGCAGAACGGCAAGTCGGAGATCGTCCTCCCGGAGGAGGTCGCGACCACCGACACGATCGTCCAGAAGGGGGCGTCCGGGAACTGATGCCCCGGACGTGCGGCCAGGCCGGGAGGCGCTCCGCGCGCCTCCCGGTGCCGGGCGCCGAGGACCGCGCATGACCGAGTTCCTGCAGACGATCATCCTGGGGCTGCTGATCGGCGGCGTGTACGCGCTGCTGGCCTCGGGGCTGACGCTGATCTTCGGCGTCATGAACGTCATCAACGTCGCCCACGGCGCGTTCCTGATCCTGGCCGCGTTCATCACCTACTCGCTGTGGACGGCGACGGGGCTGGACCCGCTGCTCTCGATCGCGATCACGACGCCGGCGATGTTCGCCTTCGGCTGGCTGGTCTACGGCGGCACGGTCAGCCGCATCCGCACCACGGGGCCGGCCGCGTCGGTGCTGCTCACGTTCTCGCTGGCGCTCGTGCTCGAGGGCGTGATGGGACTCGTATGGGGCAACACGTCGCACGCGATCCGCCCGTCGTACTTCAACGAGTCCTTCTCGATCGGCGAGCTGTTCCTGCCCAAGGCGCAGGTCTACGGGTGCCTCGTGGCCATCGGCGTGCTCGTCGCGCTGTACGTCTTCCTCGCGCGCACGTGGACGGGCCGCGCGATCCGCGCCGCCGCCGTCAACCCCTACGGCGCGGCCCTCGTCGGCGTCAACGTCGCGGCCGTGGCCACGATGACCTTCGCGATCGGCGTGGCGACGACGGGCGCGGGCGGCTCGATCGTCGGGGTCCTGTATCCGTTCCTGCCCGGCTCGCACTATCTGTGGATCTCGCGCCTGCTCGGGATCATCGTCCTGGGCGGGATGGGCAGCCTGCCCGGCGCCGCCGTCGGCGCCGTGCTCATCGGCATCGGCGAGACGATGACGACGACCTACCTCTCGCCGGCCTGGACGACGGCCGTGCCCTACGTCGTGATCTTCGCCGTGCTGCTGTTCCGCCCGCAGGGACTGCTCGGCGCGCGGCTGCGGGAGGACGTCGCGGTATGAGGCGCCTGATCCCGCGCTCGCCGTGGGGGATCGTGCTCGCGCTCCTGTGGATCGCGCTGCTGCTGTACCCCTTCGCGTCGGACGATCTCTTCTACCAGAACATGATCATCCTCTCGCTGGTCTTCGCGATCGGCGCGTCGGGGCTGAACATCATCTCCGGCTACGGCGGCTACGTGTCTCTGGGGCAGAGCGCCTTCCTCGGCGTCGGCGCCTACACCGTCGGCCTGCTCGCGGTCCGGGTCGACGCCTCGCCGTTCGTGTGGGTGCCGCTGGCGGGCGTCGTCGGGGCGCTGTTCGCGATGGCCCTCGGGCTCGTGGCGCTGCGCACGCGCGGTCACGCCTTCGTGATCCTCACGATCGCCTTCCTGCTGCTGACGCAGCTCGTGCTGCTGAACTGGCCCTCGTTCACGAAGGGCTCGTCGGGCCTGTCGCTGCCGCTCGCGCAGTGGGATCCGGCGTACCAGAACTGGCCCTTCTACTACTCGCTGGCGGCGCTGCTCGCGCTGTCCGTCGCGCTGTCGTGGTGGGTCCGGCGCTCCAAGCTCGGCATGGGCCTCGATCGCCATGCGCGAGGACGAGGACAAGGCGGCGACGATCGGCATCAGCACGCCGACCTACAAGATGGTCGGCTTCGTGGCCAGCGCGGTGACGCTGTCGATGGCGGGCGGGATCTACGCCTACTACCTGAACTTCATCGACCCGCGCGGGATGTTCGACATCATCATCAGCGTGCAGATCATCCTGTCCGTGCTGCTCGGCGGGCGGGGCACGCTGTGGGGTCCGGTGCTCGGCGCGTTCATCATCGAGCCGCTGAACGAGTTCGCCAACCAGAGCCTCGGCGGCGGCAACTCGCGCCTGCTCATCTTCGGCGGGCTGATGGCCCTCGTCGTGCTCTTCATGCCGCAGGGCATCGTCCCCGCCGTCGGCGGCTGGCTGGACCGCCGCCGCCGGCGCGGCGAGGACGCCGTCGTCGGCTCCCGGCTCGAGTCGCCGCTGGTCATGGGCGAGCGCGAGGCGCCCGTCTCGCACGAGGTCACCGCCGGCCGGACGCTGCTCGAGGTCAAGGGCCTGGAGAAGCGCTTCGGCGGCGTGCGCGCCGTCGACGGCTGCTCGTTCGCGGTCCCCGAGGGCTCGATCACGGCGCTCATCGGGCCCAACGGGTCGGGCAAGACGACCGTCTTCAACCTCATCGACGGCACGATGCGGGCGCGAACCGGAGAGGTGTGGCTGGACGGCCGCCGGATCGACGGCCTGCGGCCGTGGCGCCGCGCGCATCTCGGCATGGGGCGCACGTTCCAGATCACGCGCCTGTTCAGGGAGATGACGGTCCTCGAGAACGTCGTCGCGCCGCTGCGCTCGTTCTCGTGGCGCCAGCTCAACGCCGGAGCGGTCAGCGGCGCCGAGCGCGAGCGCGCCGAGGAGCTGCTCGAGTTCGTCGGCATGGCCCGCTACCGCGACCAGCCGGCCAAGGCGCTCTCCTACGGCCAGCAGAAGCTCGTCGAGCTCGCCCAGGTGCTCATGCTCGATCCCAAGCTCGTGCTCCTCGACGAGCCCGCCGGCGGCATCAACCCGACGGCGATCGAGCGCATGGGGGAGATGATCCGCGAGCTCAACCGGCGCGGGACGACGTTCCTGATCGTCGAGCACAACATGCCGTTCGTGCTCGGCCTGTGCGACCCGGTGCTCGTGCTCGCGCGCGGGACCTGCATCTGCGAGGGCCCGCCCGACATGGTCCACCGCGACCCGCGCGTGCTCGATGCCTACCTCGGCGAGGACTATGTCCACGAGGAGGCGGTGCGCGCGTGAGCTTCCTCAGGCTCAGCGGCGTCACGGCCGGCTACGGCGGGGGCGACGTGCTGCGCGGCGTCCACATCGAGGTCGAGAAGGGCTCGATCGCGTGCATCGTCGGCCCCAACGGCGCCGGCAAGTCGACCGTCCTGCGCGCGGTCAGCGGACTCCTGAACCCCCGCGAGGGCGAGATCGAGTTCGACGGGCGGGCGGTGGGCGGTATGACACCGTCGGAGATCCTCCAGCTCGGCATCGCCCAGGTCCCGCAGACCGGCGGCCTGTTCTCGAACATCAGCGTGCGCGAGAACGTGCTCATGGGCGCCTACATCGTGCGCCGCGAGAAGGCGCTCGTGCGCAAGCGGATGGCCGAGGTCGAGGAGCTGTTCCCGGTGGTGCGCGAGCGCTCCGGCGAGCGCGCCGGCAACCTGTCGGGTGGCCAGCGGCGGATGGTCGAGGTCGCGCGCTCGCTGATGCTCGACCCGAAGCTGATCCTGCTCGACGAGCCGTCGCTGGGGCTCGACCCCAAGGCGCTCAAGCAGGTCTACGAGACCGTGATGCTGATGCGCGGGTCCGGCAAGACGATCCTGCTCGTCGAGCAGAACGTCCGCTTCGGGCTGCGGCTGGCGTCGCACGGGATCGTCATGGAATCGGGCCGGGTCATGATGACCGGCAAGGCGGACGACGTGCTCAACAACCCGCAGATGGCCGACCTGTACTTCGGTGGGTCGGTGAAGTCGGCGAACGGCGGGACGCCCGGCCCCAAGCCGGTCGGCGCGCCTTGACCAGCAGGGGTCCATTGGTATCCTGCAAACGGTTGCAACCCAATCGGTGAGGGGAGAGGAATGGCGAACGGCGAACTGACGCGGACGCGTTATGGGTGGATCGGCGCGGGCCGCATGGGAGCGGCCCTGGTGCGGCGACTGCTCGACGCGGGCTGCGACGTCGCTGTGTACAACCGCACGCGCGCGAAGGCGGAAGCGCTCGCGGAGCACGGAGCGACGGTCGTGAACACGCCGGCCGACCTCGCCGACCGCGACATCGTGTTCACGATGGTGGGCGGCTCGGACGACTTCAAGCAGGTCGTGCTGGGGGAGGGCGGCCTGCTGTCGCGCCCCGAGACGGCCCCGCGCATCATCGTCGACTCGACGACGATCTCCACCGAGGCCTCGCTGCACGTGCGCGCCGAGGCCGAGAGCCGCGGCGTCGCCCTGCTCGCCGCGCCCGTCAGCGGCAACCCCAAGGTCGTCGAGTCGGGCAAGCTGACGATCGTCGTCTCCGGCCCCGAGGCGGCCTGGACGGAGGCCGAGCCCGTCCTCTCCCTGCTCGGCAAGGGCGTGACCTACGTCGGGGAGGGAGAGCGCGCCCGCCTGGCGAAGATCTGCCACAACGTCATGCTCGGCGTCGTCGCCCAGTGCCTGGCCGAGATCACCGTGCTCGCCGAGAAGGGCGGCATGTCGCGCGCGGCGTTCCTCGAGTTCCTCAACAACAGCGTCATGGGCTCGACGTTCACCCGCTACAAGACGCCCGCGCTCGTGAACCTGGACTTCACGCCGACCTTCACCCCGCACCTGCTGCGCAAGGACTTCGACCTCGGGCTCGCCGCGGGCCACGACCTCGACGTCCCGATGCCGGTCGCCGCGACGGCCGCGCAGGCTGTGCAGGCGCTGATCGGCCACGGCTTCACCGACGTCGACTTCGCCGCGCTGCTCGAGCAGACGGCGCGCGCGTCGGGCATCGAGCTGGCGTCGGAGGAGACCGCGGTCGACGACGGGCTGGCGGCGCGGCCGGAGGTGGCGGCGACGGCGGGGCCGGCTCGATGACCGACACCGCGCGCACGGACCTGCCCGACAGCGCGCCCGGCGCGGGCGCGCTGGACACGCGCGCCGCGCTCGGGGCCTACGGCCGGATGCTGCTCATCCGCGAGTTCGAGACGCAGATACACCGCCTCTTCCTGCAGGGCGAGGTCCACGGCACGACGCACCTGTGCGCCGGCCAGGAGGCCGTCCCGGTCGGCGTCTGCGTCGCGCTCGAGGCCGACGACTACGTCACGGGCACCTACCGCGGCCACGGCCACGCCCTGGCCAAGGGCACCGACGCCGAGGCGCTCATGGCGGAGATGCTCGGCCGCGAGACCGGCGTCTGCGGCGGGCGCTCGGGCTCGATGAACGTGATCGACCTCAAGCGCGGGCTCGTCGGCTGCTACGGGATCGTCGGCGGCAGCATGGCCGCCGCCACCGGCGCGGCGCTCAGCGCCAAGCGCCAGGGCCGCGTGGCCGTCGCCTTCTTCGGCGACGGCGCCACCAACCACGGCTACTTCCACGAGTGCATGAACTTCTGCAAGGTCTACGACCTGCCGGCCATCTTCGTGTGCGAGAACAACTTCTACGGCGAGTTCACGCCGATGCAGCGCGTCACCGCCGGCCAGGACATCGTCGCGCGCGCGGCCTCCTACGGGATGCCCGCGCGGCTCGTCGACGGCAACGACCTGTGGGCCGTGCACGAGGCGGCGCGCGAGGCCGTCGACCGCGCCCGGCGCGGGGAGGGCCCGACGCTGCTCGAGTGCCAGACCTACCGCCACTACGGTCACTCGAAGTCCGACCCGGCCAAGTACCGGCCCAAGGAGGAGGTCGAGCGCTGGCGCGCCCGCGACCCGCTCGACATCGCGCGCGAGCGGCTGCTGTCCCTCGGCGTCTCCGAGCAGGACGTCGCCGGCCAGGAGCGCACGGTCCGCGACGGCCTCGAGCAGGCGATCGAGAACGCCCGCGCCGCGCCGTTCCCCGACCCCGCCGCCCGGCAGGCCACGGAGTTCGCGTCATGAGCGACGGGGCCCAGCTCGAGTTCCGCACCGCGATCCGCGACGCGCTCGCGGAGGAGATCGAGCGCGACCCGTCCGTCGTCTTCTTCGGCGAGGACGTCGCCGCGGCGGGTGGCGTCTTCAAGGCGACCCCCGGCCTGCACGAGCGCTTCGGCGAGGAGCGCGTCTTCGACACGCCGATCTCCGAGCTGGCGATGGCGGGCGCGGCCTACGGCGCCGCGGTCACCGGTCTGCGCCCGGTCATGGAGGTCATGTTCGGCGACTTCATGGCGCTGCCCATGGACAGCCTCGTCAACCAGTCGGCGAAGTTCTGGTACATCAGCAACGAGCAGGGCACGGTGCCGCTCGTCGTGCGCTCGGCCGTCGGCGGCGGCGGGCGCTTCGGCGCGATCCACTCGCAGACCCACGGCACCTGGTTCCAGGGCATCCCTGGCATGAAGATCGTGATCCCGTCCACGCCGGCCGAGGCCAAGGGTCTGCTCAAGGCGGCGATCCGCGACGACAACCCCGTCCTCTTCCTCGAGCACAAGCGGCTGTACTCGGTCAAGGGCCCGGCGCCCGCCGACGGCGAGGTGCTGCCCATCGGCCAGGCCCGGATCGCCCGCCGCGGGACGGACCTGACGATCGTCTCCGTGGCCGCCGGCGTGCGCGATGCGCTGGCCGCCGCCGACACGCTCGCCGGGGAGGGCATCGACGCCGAGGTCATCGACCTGCGCACGCTCCGCCCGCTCGACGTCGGCACGGTGCTCGAGTCGATCGCGACGACGAACCGCCTGCTCGCCGTCGAGGAGGGACCGCGCACCGGCGGCTGGGCCACCGGGCTGCTCGGCGCGGTCACCGAGCAGGCGCTCCACGACCTCGACGACGCGTGGGTCGTGGCCACCGACGAGACGCCGATCCCCTACAGCCCGTCCCTCGAGGACGCCTTCATCCCGGACGCCGACACCATCTCCGCCAGCGTGCGCGAGCGGCTCGGCGTGGCGGCCGCGAGCGGGTGACCACGACGGAGGACGGGCACCGTTCCATGGCCACCCCCGCGACGTTGCGCGACGTCGCCCGGCTCGCCGGAGTGCATCCCGGGACGGCCTCGCGCGCGCTGAACGAGGAGACGCGCTCGCTGGTCAAGGAGGAGACGCTGCGCCGCGTGCTCGACGCGGCGGAGGAGCTCTCCTACCGGCCCAACCCGATCGCGCGCAGCCTGCGCACGAGCCGCTCGTTCACGGCCGGAGTGATCATCCCGGACATCACCAACCCGCTGTTCCCGCCGATCGTCCGCGGGATCGAGGACACGCTCAACCGTGCCGGCTACACCGCCCTGGTGGCCAACACCGACAACGACCCGGCGCGCGAGCGCGGCGCCGTCGAGGCGCTGCGTGCCCGCCAGGTCGACGGCTTCATCGCGGCCAGCGCCCGGACGCAGGACCGCGCGCTCGAGGAGCTGATCGACAGCGGCGTGCCGCTCGCGCTCGTCAACCGCCGCTTCCTCGACGGGCGCATCCCGGCCGTCGCCGTCGACGACCGCGACGGCGCGCACCTCGCCGTGGAGCACCTCGCCTCGCTCGGGCACACGCGGATCGCCCACCTCGGCGCGCCGCAGACGATCTCGACGGGCAGCGAGCGCCTCAAGGGGTTCCTCGAGGCGATGAGCACCGTCGGCCTCGAGGTCGATGACGAGCTCATCGTGCTCGGGGAGGCGCTGCGCGAGCACGAGGGCGCCCGGCTCGGGCGCGAGCTGCTGGCCCGCGGCCGCGAGTTCACGGCGATCGTCGCGGCCAACGACCTGATGGCGCTCGGCTGCTACGACGCGCTGGCCGAGCGCGGGCTCTCGTGCCCGGCCGACGTCTCCGTCGTCGGCTTCAACGACATGCCCTTCGCGTCGCGCTTCTCGCCCCCGCTGACGACGGTCCACGTGCCCCAGTACGAGATGGGCGTCGCCGCGGCCGAGCTGTTGCTCGAGCGGATCGCCGACGCGAGCGCGCCGCCGCGGGAGCGCCTGCTGGCGCCGTCGCTCGTGGTGCGCGGGTCCACCGGGCCGGTGCCCGCGGACCGCGCGTGACGGTGGGCGGGCCGTCGGCGCCCGCGATCGCGGAGCCGCGCGCGCCGTCCGTCCCGCTGCCCCCGCTGCCGCTCGTCGGGGGCGTCGTCTTCGCCGTCGCGCTCGTCGCCTTCTCGCGCGTCCCGCTGCTGCCCGACATCGCCGACGAGCTGTCGCTGAGCACGCAGGCGGTCTCGATGATCACCGTCGGCTTCGCCGTCGGGCGGCTGATCATGGACCTGCCCGCGGGGCGGATCGCCGACCGCCTGCACCCGCTCATCTCGATGGGCGTGACCGGGGTCGGGATCGCGGCCGCCGCCGCGCTGATCGCCTCGGCCGGGACGCTGGCGGTCGCCGTCGGCGGCGCGGCGCTGCTCGGCCTCGTGTCCGCCCAGACGAACACGTCGGCGATGAAGGCCTACGCGACGCGCGGGCGGCCCGGGGCGCGCGGGCGCTCGATGGCCACCTACTCGACCGTGCTGACCGTCGGCCAGACGCTCGGCCCGGCCTTCGGCGGCATCCTCGGCGGCCTGCTCGGCTGGCGCGCCGCGCAGGGCCTCGGCGCCGCCGTCGGCGTCGCGGTCGCGGTGATCTGCGCCGTCGTCTGGCGGCGCTCGCTGGCCCGTGGGCGCGCGCAGGCCGAGGCGTCGAGCGCCGCCGGGCCGGCCCAGGCGGCGGACGCCGCGGACGAGGCGGCGGGGCCGGGGCGCGCGCTGACCCGCGTCGAGCGGTTCGCCCTTGCCGGCGTCCCGTTCGCCATCTTCTTCGCCCTCGGCGGCGTCCTGCAGACGCTCGCGCCGCTGATCGCCGCGGACTCGCTCGGGCTCGGTCCGACGGCGATCGGCGCGGCGATCGGCGTCGGCGGGATGACCCGGGTGATCGGCGCCAACGCGGCGGGGCGCGTGTCGGACACGGTGTCGCGCAAGGCGGCGCTGATCCCGGGCCTCGCCCTGACCGCGGCCGGCTGCGGGCTGCTGATCCCCGAGCCGGCGCTCGGCCTGTGGCTGGGCGCGATCGCGCTCATCGCCGTCGGGTCGTCGGGGGTCGCGGTCGCCGCCACGATGATCGCCGACCGCGTGCCTGCGGGCACGCTCGGGCGCCATCTCGGGCCGTACCGCTTCATGGGTGACGCGGGCCTGTTCGCCGGCCCGGCGCTCGGAGGCCTGCTCGCCGAGCAGGTCTCGCGCGAGGCCGCGATGGCGCTCGCCGTGGCCGTCCTGCTGGGGAGCGCGGCGAGCATGCGCCTCGTCGCCGAGATCGCGCCCCAGGAGCGGTCGTGAAGCGGCTTGACGGGTCGTTGCGCGGCGCAATAGGATGCTCTTTGCAACCGATTGCGAAGAGTGCCGCCGGGATGCCCTCCGCGGGGGAGTGCGGCGGCGGCCGCCAGGGAGAGAGGATGCGAACGAGGGGCCGGCCCGGGTGACCGGGTCGCTGTGGGCTGTCGCCTCGGGCGTCGGCTTCGGGGTCTTCCAGACGCTGAACCGGCGCGCGCTGAGCGGGATCGACGACGCCTACGTGTCGACGTTCATGCAGCTCATCGTCGCGGCGTTGGTGCTCGTCGTGGCGTCGGTCGCCACGCAGGACCTCGACCTCGTCACGGACGCCCCCGCCTGGTCGATCGCCGTGTTCGCGATCGCCGGCGTCGTGCACTTCCTGCTCGGCTGGACGTTCCTGAACCTCAGCCAGAAGCGGATCGGCGCGGCACGCACGGCGCCGCTGCTGACCACCACGCCGCTGTTCGGGCTCGTCATCGCCGCGGCGCTGGGCGAGATCCCCAGCGTGCTCGCGCTCGTCGCCATCGTCCCGACGGTCATCGGCGCGTACCTGCTCTCCGGCGGCGGCCGCGAGGCACGCGGGGTGGGCGGGCTCGAATCCCTCTTCGGGCTCGGGACGGCGCTCATGTGGGCGATCAGCGCCGTGCTCACCGTCGAGGCGCTCGACGGGCTGCCGTCGCCGCTGCTCGGCGTCGCCCTCGGCCTGATCGCCGCCGTCCCCGCGTACGGCGCCGGCGTCGTCGTGCGCCGCTCGCGCCAGGGCCTGGGCGCCGTGGCGCGCCGCTCGCTGATGCTCAAGGTCGCGGCCGCGACGCTGCTCGCGCTCGCCACCTGGAGCCGCCTGCTCGCCCTCGACCACACCGACGTCGGCGTGGTCCTGGCGCTCAACCTCGTCTCGGTCCCGGTCGTCCTGCTGCTCGCGCCGCTCGTCATCGGCGGCCATCTCGAACGGGTCACCGCCCGCGTCTGGGCCGGCGCGGGCCTCGTGGTGGCCGGTGTCCTGTCCCTGATCGCCGTGGGGTGAACGCTCACATGACCACCATCGACATCCACGCGCACGTCATCGTCGAGGAGCTGCTGCGCGACGCGGCGCCCGACGAGGACTGGCGTCCCACCGTCCGCTGGGAGGACGGCACGCAGGTCGTCGAGCTCGGCGGGCGACCGATGCGCGCCGCCGTCGGCGACTTCGTCGACGTCGAGGAGATCCTCGCCGCGCAGGACGAGGCGGGCGTGGGGCGGATCGTCCTGTGCCCATGGGTGCCGCTCCTCTTCACCGACGTCGACGCCGAGGAGGGCCTGCGCCGCTGCCGGCTGCAGAACGCCGCGCTGGCGCGCCTGACGCGCGAGAACCCGGAGCGCATCAGCGCGCTCGGCGCCGTCCCGATCCAGGACCCCGGGCTCGCCGCGGGCGAGCTGCGCGAGCTCGTCGCCGCCGGCGAGCTGCCCGGCGTCGAGCTGCCCGCGAGCGTCGGCGGTAGCTATCTCGGCGACGAGCGCTTCGAGCCGTTCTGGGCGGCGGCCGAGGACACCGGCGCGGTCGTCTTCATCCACCCGACGACACGTGCGTTCGGCGCGGGCGCCTTCGCCGAGCACTACCTCTGGAACCTCGTCGGCAACCCGACGGAGACGACCATCACCGCCGCCCACATGGTGATGTCGGGCGTCATGGAGCGCCATCCCGGCCTGCGCGTGGTGCTCGCCCACGGCGGCGGCACGATCCTGTCGCTGCGCGGGCGCCTGCGCCACGGGCACGAGAACGTCGCCGCCGCCGGCACCGTGCTGCGCGAGTCGCCGATGGACTCGCTGCGGCGCTTCTTCTACGACACCGTGACCTTCGACGGCGACCTCGTCCGCGAGCTCGTCGCCTTCGCCGGCGCCGACCACGTCCTGCTCGGCTCCGACTTCCCGTTCGACATGGGCGACGGGCGGCCGGTCGACACGGTGCGGGCCGCCGGGCTGGACCCCGAGACGGAGCGCGCGGTCCTCGGCGGCAACGCCGAGCGGCTGCTCGGACTCACCCACGCACAGACAGGAGCGAGCGCATGACGGAGACGGCCGACGTCGTCGTCGCGGGAGCGGGCCACAACAGCCTGATCACCGCGGCCTACCTGGCCCGCGCGGGCCGCGAGGTGCTCGTCCTCGACGCGCGGGCGGTCCCGGGCGGCGGCGCGGCGTCCGAGGAGCTGCTCCTGCCCGGCTACAAGGTCGACTCGTGCTCGACCGGGCACACGCTGATCCAGACCAACCCGCTGCTGCTCGACGACGAGCTCGACCTGCTCGGCCACTACGGCCTCGAGTACCTCGCGCCCGACCCGTTCGCCCACGTCGCCTTTCCCGACGGCCGGCACCTGACGATGTGGCTGGATCGCGAGCGCAACCACGAGGAGCTGTCGCGCTTCTCGACCGCCGACGCCGACGCGTACCTGCGGCTGCTCGACGAGTACGACGAGGTCAAGCACATCTTCGGCGCCGGGCGCTTCATGCCGCCCGGCTACGGCCCGACGCTGAACGAGCGACTCGCCGAGCACCCGGCCGGCCGGCGCTGGATGCGCCGCTCGATGATGAGCGCGTGGGACATCGTGCGGCGCGAGTTCGAGAGCCCGCACGTCCAGTCGTTCATCCTCTGGCAGGCCTACCAGACGCTCGTCCCGGTCGACGCCCCGGGATCCGGCCCGCTGGCCTACTCGATCGTCTTCGGCCGCCAGCGCCGCAGCTGGACGCTGCCGCGCGGTGGCTCGGGCTCGCTCACCGAGGCCCTCGTGCGCTGCATCGAGGACGCCGGCGGGACCGTCGTGTGCGACAAGCGCGTCACCTCGCTCGTGCTCGAGGGCGGCCGCTGCGCGGGCGTCGAGACCGAGGACGGCGACCGCTACCTGGCGCGCGAGGCCGTCGTCTCGACGATCCACGTCAAGCACCTGATCGACATGGCGCCGGCCGACGCGTGGGGCGAGGACTTCCGCTACGGCGTGGAGACCTACGACGTCGGCATCTCGGGCATGGCGTGCTACCTGGCCACGACCGAGCCGCCCGTCTTCGACACCCCCGAGGGCCCCCGCACCGCCGTCTCCGCGGGCTACTCGGGCTGGCCGCAGGACGTCGTGGACTACGGCCGCGCGCTGCGAGACGGACGCCACCAGGAGACGCCGCAGTGGCTGCTCGTGGCCACGCCCACGCTCGTCGACGACTCGCGCGCGCCGGAGGGCCATCACACGGTGAAGTTCCTGAGCGGCCAGGCGTGGGACGTGCCCGAGGGCGTGTCGGGCTGGGAGGAGCTCAAGCAGCGCCAGTTCGAGACGCAGCTCGAGCTCGTGCGCCGCTTCTGCCCGAACCTGACCGACGACAAGATCCTCGCGACGCTCATCAAGAGCCCCGAGGACATCGAGGCGTCCAACGCCCACATGATCCGCGGGGCCTTCCACGGAGGCGACCGCGGGCTGGCGCAGAGCGGCGCGCTGCGCCCGGCTCCCGGCTGGGCCCAGCACCGCATGCCGATCCCCGGCCTCTACCAGACCGGGGGAACGACGCATCCCGGGGGCTCGATCACCGGCGCCCCCGGCCGCAACGCCGCGATCGTGCTGCTGCAGGATCTCGGCCTGACTCTCGAGGAGGTGGTGGCCGGTGCCCGACACACGGGTGCAGGTAGCCGTTGAGCACTGGGGCCCGCGCTTCACGCAGGCGGGCGTCGACTCCAACGACTTCGCGCGCACGGCCGCGAAGGTCGACACGTGGGACGAGTGGCTCGACGTGTGGGCCGGGCTGGGCGACGAGCACGCCGAGCGCGGCAAGGCGGCGGAGGCCGACGGCCGCGCCGTGACGGCCGGCGAGGCGTGGCTGCAGGCCGCGGTCGCCTACCACTTCGCCAAGTTCGTCTGGGTGCTCGACGACGAGCGCAGCGCGCCGGTGGCGCGCAAGGCGATCGACGCGCTCTACGAGGGGCACCGCCTGCTCGGCACCGGGCTCGAGCGCCTCGAGTTCCCGTTCGACGGCACCGTGCTGGCCGCCAACCTGCGCAGGCCCGCGGGCGAGGAGCGCCCGCCGCTCGTCATCCTGATCCCGGGCCTGGACTCGACGAAGGAGGAGTTCTTCCACTTCGAGGGCCACTTCCTGCGCCGCGGCATGGCGACGCTGTCGCTCGACGGGCCCGGCCAGGGCGAGGCCGCCGACGCGCTCCCGATCCGCCGCGAGTACGAGACCGCGGTCAGCGCCGTGCTCGACGGGATCGCCGATCGCGACGACCTCGACACCGACCGGGTCGGCGCCGTGGGCGTGAGCATGGGCGGCTACTACGCGCCGCGCGCGGCGACCTACGAGCCGCGGTTGAAGTCGGTCGCCGGGATCAGCGGCCCGTTCAACATGGGCGAGCTGTGGGACGACCTGCCGCCGATGACGCGCGAGACCTACATCCGCAAGTCGCACAGCGCCGACGACGCGGCCGGGCGGCAGCACGCGCTGCAGCTCGACCTCACCGGCGTGCTCGAGGACCTCGACCGCCCGGCCCTGTTCATCACCGGCGACCAGGACCGGCTGATCCCCTGGGAGTCGACCCGGAAGCAGGCCGAGGTCGCGCCGAAGGGCGTCTTCGAGCTCGTCGAGGGCGGCCTGCACGGCGTCTCGAACTACCCGTACCTGTGCCGGCCGCTGGTGGCCGACTGGACGCGGGAGCAGCTCGGATGACCGGCGTCGCGATCGTCGGCGCCGGCCGGTGGGCGCCGCGGCTGGCCGCCGCGGCGCAGCGCGCCGGCCTGGACGTGGTCGCCAACCACAACCGCGACCCCGAGACGCGCGCCGCGTTCGCCGAGCGCTTCGGATCCGAGCCGGTGGCGACGCTCGAGGCGGCGATCGAGCACCCCGGCGTCGAGGGCGTCCTGCTCGTCACGCCGAACGACGTCCACGCCGAGCAGGCGGTCGCGTGCGCGGAGCACGGGCGCCACGTGTTCGTCGAGAAGCCGATCGCCGACACGATCGCCGCCGGCGAGCGGATGCGCGACGCGTGCCTGGCCGCGGGCGTCGTGCTCATGGTCGGTCACGGCTTCCGGCGGCTGGGTGCGGCGCGGCGCACCCGCGAGCTGATCGACGAGGGCCGGCTCGGGCGCGTCGTGCTCGCCGAGGCGAACTTCTCGCTGCGCGGCTCGCTGCCGCCGAGCGCGTGGCGCGCGCACCGCGAGCGCAACCCGGGCGGGCCGCTCATGCAGCTCGGCATCCACCACGTCGACACGCTGCGCTCGTGGCTCGGGCCGGTGGCCCGCACGACGGGCCGCATGGCGCACGTGCACACCGACGCGGACATCGACGACGTCGGCGTGGCCACGATGGAGTTCGCCTCCGGCGCGCTCGGCGTGCTCACCGGCTCCTACGTCTCGCCGCACACCTTCTCGCTGCGCCTGCTCGGCACCGAGGCGGTGCTCGAGCTGCGCGTCGACCTCGGCAAGGTGTGGCCCGACGCCGAGCGCGTCGAGGAGGTCACGGCGCTCACCGTCGGCGGCGAGGTCGTCGACTTCACGCCGCGCGACATGCTCGCCGAGCAGCTCGCCGAGTTCGGCGCGGCGATCCGCGGCGAGGGCGCCGTCGAGACCGGGGCCGAGGAGGGCCTCGCCGCGCTCGGCGTCGTGCTCGACGCCGTTCAGGCCAGCGGCGACGGCGGGATGCGCGTCTCCCCGCGCACGTCGGGGATGCGCATCGCCAGCTCGTCGACGTAGCACCACGACCAGTCCTCGCCCGGCTCGAGCGATCGCACGATCGGGTGGTCGTCGCCCATGGCGTGGGCGGTCGCGTGGCGGCCAGGCGAGCTGTCGCAGCAGCCCACGTGGCCGCACTCCAGGCAGATGCGCAGGTGGAGCCACTTGCCGCCGGCGGCCAGGCACTCCTCACAGCCGTCGACGGCTTCGGGGAGCTCCAGGACCTGGACGTGGTCGAGGTGGGTGCAGTCGGCCATGGGTGTCGTCCTCCAGGGGTCGCGAGGTCAGGACTGGGTGAAGGGCAGGCGGACGTGGAAGGCCGTGGCGCCGGGCTCGGAGTCCAGCCACACCGACCCGTCGTGGCGGTCGGTGACGATCCGGCGGACCGCCTCGAGGCCGAGGCCGGTGCCGCGGCCGACGTCCTTGGTGGTGAAGAACGCCTCGAACACGCGGTCCTGGATCTCCGCGGGGATCCCCGGACCGTCGTCGGCGATGTCGATGATCGCGCACGAGCCGTCGCGGCGCGTGGTGATCGTGATCGTGCCCGACTCGCCGAGGGCGTCGATCGCGTTGTCGAGCAGGTTCGTCCACACCTGGTTGAGCTCCGAGCCGCGGACGGTGAGCTTGGGCAGGCTGCGGTCGTAGTGGCGCTCGACCGCGATCGTCGTGTGCTTGAGGCGGTGGCCGAGGACGACGAGCGTCGTCTCCAGGCCCTCGTGCAGGTCGACCTCGACGAGGTCGCCGCGGTCCATGTAGGCGTACGTCTTGACGGCGCCGACGAGCGCCGACATGCGCTTCGTGGACTCCGTGAGCTCGGCCGCCAGGCCGCCCGCGGTGAGGGTGGCGGCGACCCAGCGCACGGCGCTGTCGGTCGCCGGCCCGGCGAGCGCGGACACGCGATCGAGCCACGCCTGGTCGACGCCGGCGGCAGCGAGCGGCTCGGCGACCTGCCAGGCGTCGGCGACGCCGAGGTCCTCGAGGCGCCCGAGCAGCTCGTCCTCCGCGTCGGCGGCGTCGAGCACGTCGAGCGCGGTGCGCCCGGCGGCGCCCTCGAGCGCCTCGCGGTGGAGCGCCAGCAGCCCCTCGGCGTCCTCGCGCGAGATGCCGGCCTCGACGAAGCGCCGCAGCGTCGCATTGACGACGTCGAGCGCCTCGGTGAGCTGGGCGGCGGCGCGCTGGGCGGCGGCGGCCGGGTTGTTGAGCTCGTGGGCGAGCCCCGCGGCCATCGTGCCCAGCGCGGCGAGGCGCTCACGGTTCTGCTCGACCGCCGTCACGCGGCTCATGACCGGCGCGACCTGGCGCATGACGCGCTGGTGGACGGCGGGCTGGGCGAAGGCGAGGCGGCGGAAGTCCTCGGCCGGGATGAGCGCGAGCCGGCACGCGGTGACCGCGTGCATCTCGACGCCGAGCTGGCCGCCGGTGAGCGCCGAGATCGCGCCCATCCACGTCGGCGCCACGTGGCGGCCGAGCGGCTCGGACCGGTCGCCCTCGATGAGCAGCGCCTGCGCGTCGCCCTCGAACAGCAGCAGCACCCCGGTGATCTCCTGGCCCTGGCGCGCGAGGACCTCGCCCGCCTCGGCGTCGCGCGGGACGGCGACGGCGACCCATTCGGCGAGCAGGTCGTCGCCGATGTCGTCGAACAGGTCGATCGACCGCAGGTCGGCGAGCGTGACGGCCGCGGTGGTCATGCCTCGACGAGGTACTGGTGGACGAGCGAGACGGCCATCGACCCCTCGCCGACGGCGCTGGCCACGCGCTTGATCGAGCGCGAGCGCACGTCGCCGGCGACGAACACTCCGGGCACGCTCGTCTCGAGCAGGTAGGGGTCGCGCTTCAGGCGCCAGTCGTCGCCGGCCACGTCGGGCCCGGCGAGGATGAAGCCATGGGGATCGCGCGCGACGACGCCGTCGAGCCAGTCGGTCCGCGGCTGGGCGCCGATGAACACGAAGCACGCGTCGGCGTCGAGCGTCTCCTCGCCGCCGGCGCCGCTGATGTGCAGCCGTGCGAGCCGGCCGTCCTCGCCCTCGGCCGCGGTCGCGCTCGTGCCGGTGCGGACGCTGACGTTGCCGAGCGCGGCGATCTGCTCGATCAGGTAGTGCGACATCGAGCGCTCGAGCGTGTCGCCGCGCACGAGCATCGTCACGCTCCGCGCGAAGCCGCTGAAGTGCACCGCGGCCTGCCCGGCGGAGTTGGCGCCCCCGATGACGACGACGTCCTGCTCCGCGCACGCGCGCGCCTCGGTCATCGCCGCGCCGTAGTAGACGCCCGCGCCCGTGAGCTCGGCGAAGCCGGGGGCCCGATGCTGGCGGTAGGAGACGCCAGAGGCCACGAGCACGCAGTTGGCGCTGAGCTCGCCGCCGCCGCTGAGCTGCACGATGCGCCCGGCACCCTCGGCGCGCAGCGCGACCGCGTCCTGGATGGTGAGCAGCTCGGCCCCGAGGCGGCGGGCCTGGTCGGTGGCGCGGCGGGCGAGGTCCGAGCCGCTGAGTCCGGCCGGGAAGCCGAGGTAGTTCTCGATCCGGCTCGACTGGCCGGCCTGGCCGCCGGTCGCCTCGCGCTCGACGAGCACGGTGCGCAGGCCCTCCGAGGCGCCGTAGACCGCGGCGGCGAGGCCCGCCGGGCCGCCGCCGACGATGACGAGGTCGTAGTGGTCCTGGGCCGGGCGCCCGGCGACGCCGAGGCGCTCGGCGAGCTCGAGCACGGTCGGGCGCTCGAGCACCGTGCCGTCCTCGAGCAGCGCGACGGGCAGGCGGTCGTCGTCGACGCCGACGACGCGCAGCAGTTCGCGCGCCTCGCCGTCGCGCTCGACGTCCAGCCAGCGCGCGGGGACGCGGTTGCGGGCCAGGAAGTCGCGCAGGTCGTGGGTGTCCTTCGAGAAGCGATGCCCGACGACGCGGACCCCGCCGGCCTCGAGCGCGGCGCCCGACTCCCACGTCGTCAGCAGGTCCTCGACGACCGGGAAGAGCTGCTCCTCGGGCGGGTCCCACGGCTTGAGCAGGTAGTAGTCGAGCGCGACCTCGTTGATCGCCTGGATCGCCGCCTCGGTGTCGGCGTAGGCGGTGAGCAGGACGCGCTTGGCGTCGGGCACGACGGTCCGCGCCTGGACGAGGAAGTCCGTCCCCGCCATGCCCGGCATGCGCTGGTCGGCGACGAGCAGCGCGACCTGGTCGCCGCGCGCGCGCAGGCGGCGCACGATGTCCAGCGCATCGGCGCCCGAGCCCGCGCGCATGACGCGGTAGCGCTCGCCGAAGCCGCGCCGCAGGTCGCGCGCGACCGCGGCGAGGACTGCCGGCTCGTCGTCGACGGCGATGATCGCCGGCCGGCGTTCGGCTTCTGGGGTGGCGGACGCGCGTGGCGCCGTTTCCGTGTCGGTCATCGTGCTCCTGCGTGGCGAGAGAGGGGCATGCCCCCGAGAGCATGCCGTACGCGTGTGCTCGGCTTCAGACGATCGTGCGCGCTACCGTCGGCGCCATGCCCAAGCGCGGAGCCAAGGTCGTGTGGTCCAGCGACGACGGGGACCTGCGCAAGGCCCGCGATCCGACCCCGGCGCAGCGCTCCGCGGCGACCGGCGGCCGCGTCAAGGTGCGCCGCGAGACGAGCGGCCGGCGCGGCAAGGCGGTCACCACGATCGCCGGCGTCCCGCTCGGCGACGACGCGCTGCGCGAGCTCGCCGGGCGCCTGAAGAAGCGCTGCGGCGTCGGCGGCTCGGTCAAGGACGGCGTCATCGAGCTGCAGGGCGACCACCGCGACGTGGTCGTCGAGACGCTGCGCGGCGAGGGCTACGACGTCGTGCTCGCGGGCGGCTGACCGAGGATTCCCGCCCGCCTCCCGCCCGGGCGTAGACTCGGATCTCTCACGAACGGAAGGTCAACCATGTCTGATCAGGAGTCACACGGCGACTTCGCCGCGGGCGAGCGCACCAAGCCGCAGGGGCCGGCGCGCGACTTCGCCGAGGGCGAGGAGAAGGAAGGGCCGGGCCGCGAGCGGGACTTCGCCGAAGGCGAGGAGCGCAAGCCACCCGGCCGACGATCACGACTTCGCCGAGGGCCAGGAGCGCGAGCGGCCCGAAGAGTAGGGCCGCGGCGGGCCGTCAGCCGACGCGGACGAGCCCGCGCGGCAGGTCGTGCAGCCGCTCGTGGCCCGTCTCGGTCACGAGCAGCAGCTCGCCCGTCTGCACGCCGGCGCGCTCGTCCGGCGTGACCACGTTGGGTTGCACGACGACGGTCATGCCGGCCTCGAACGTGAACTTCGGGACCGGGGCGATCTGTCGGCTCGCGGAGCCGAGCACCGGCGGCAGGTAGCCGCCGACGTAGCCGTGGACGAGGTCGTCGCGGATCGTGAAGCCGGCGTCCTCGATGACGTGTGAGGCCTCGAGGAGGTCGGCCGCGGTCGCGCCCGCGCGCAGGCGCCCGGCGACGGCGTCGAACGCCGCGTCGGCGACGGCGTGCAGCTCGCGGTGGAGATCCGACGGCTCCGCGGCGACCGCGAACGTCCGCAGCGCTTGCGCCGTGTACTCCCAGAAGCTCGCGCTGATCTCGCACGTGAGCACGTCGCCGGCGGCGAGCGCGCGGTCCGAGGCCCACTGCGCGGGCACGCTGATCTGCGGCGCGTCCATCGGCGTCGCGGCCAGGTAGTGGATGTGCGTCGTCGCGCCCGCGGGTACGTAGGCCCGCTCGATCGCGTCGCCGAGCGCCCGCTCGCCGGTTCCCGGCCGTGCCGCCCCGGCCAGCGCGCGCACGCCGGCGTCGGTGAGCCGTGCCGCGTGCCGGATCCACTCGATCTCCTCGGCCGACTTGACCTGGCGCAGCCGCGTGTACGCGCCCGACAGGTCGACGACGTCGGCGGCGATCGCCACCAGCGCGGCGTGCATCCGGTACCCGATCGCGCCGATGACCCCGATCCGCCGTCCCGCGGCCCCGCGGCGCGCCAGCTCTGAGACCGCCGTCACCGCCGGGTGCTCGCCGATGTAGGCGACCTCCGCCTCGGTGGCGATCCGCGTCGCGTTGGGGACGTGGTTGTAGAAGCCGACGAACAGCGCGTCGGGCTCGCCCGGCGTGATCACCGCGATGGCCTCGCGCGTGACCGGCCAGCGCGTGAGCCAGCCGATCGCGCTGCCCGAGCGGTCCGCGCCGCGCACGACGACGTGCTCGACGTCGTGCTCGGCCATCGCCGCCGCCAGCGCGTCGTGGCGGCGGCGCAGCTCGGCGTCGCTGAAGCGCGGGTAGGGCGAGGCGAGCGGGCCGGTGGCCGTCGCCGCCGCGCTCAACGCAGCGCGGCGGTCGCGCCCGCGTCGCCGGCCACGCGGCCGTTGCCGGCGTGGATCGGCGTCGCCTCCTGGGCCTCGTCGTCCAGGTGCGTGTTCAGGTTCGACGCCCGGTCGCGCTCGAGCGGCAGCGTGCCGCCGACCGTGTAGTACGGCTGGCCCGCGATCAGCAGGTCCTCGGCCGGGAAGCGCGTGATGACCTCGCAGCCCGTCGCCGTGACGACCAGCTGCTCCTCGATGCGCGCCGCGCCGTCCTTCGACGGCCAGAAGGTCTCGAGCGCGAAGACCATGCCCTCGCGGATCTCCTCGGGGTCGTCGAGCGAGACGAGCCGCGAGAAGATCGGCTTCTCCCAGATCGACAGGCCGACGCCGTGCCCGAACTGCAGGGCGAAGGCCGCCTCCTCGTCCGGGAAGCCGAACTCGGTGGCCTGCGGCCACACCTGGACGACCTCGGCCGTCGTCGCGCCCGGCTTGATCAGCGCCATCGCCGCGTCGAGGTAGTAGCGGCAGCGCTTGTAGGCGTCGACGAGCGCGCGCGACGCGCTGCCGATCGCGAACGTGCGGTAGTAGCACGTCCGGTAGCCCATGAACGAGTGCAGGATGTCGAAGTAGGCCGGGTCGCCGGGACGCAGCGCGCGGTCGGTGTAGACGTGGGGGTGGGGGTTCGAGCGCTCGCCCGAGATGGCGTTGACGCCCTCGACGAACTCCGAGCCCATGTCGTAGAGCACCTTGTTGACGAGTCCGACGCACTCGTTCTCGCGCATTCCGGGCCGCATCGCCCGGTAGAGCTCCTCGTAGGCGGCGTCGACCATCCCGCACGCGGTGTTGAGCAGCGTGATCTCGTCCTGCGTCTTGATGACGCGGGCCTGCTGCATGAGCTGCTGGCCGTCGACGATCCGGATGCCCTCGGCCTGCAGCGCGAAGAGCACGGCCGGCTCGATCGCGTCGACGCCGACCGGCTCGCCGAGCAGCCCGCGCTCTTCGAGCTCGACCTTGATCTTGCGCGCGACGTTCTCGGCGCGGCCCGAGCCCGGCGACATCGCGCCGCGCATCGTCGAGATGCCCGCGCGCGAGCGCTCCTCGCCCAGCCACGGGCAGTAGAGCTGGTGGTGGCGGGCGGCCGAGCCGAAGTCCCACATGATCGGCTTCTCGTTCTGCGGGAGCAGGCAGAAGCGGTTGAGCTTGTCCTGCGCCCACGTCCCGATGTGGGTCGCCGTGATGTAGCGGATGTTGACCATGTCGAAGCACAGCAGCGCTCCGATCTCGGACTCCGCCAGGAGGGCCGTGATGCGCGCGAGGCGCTCCTCGCGCAAGCGGTCGAAGCGGACCCGCTCCTCCCAGTCGACGCCCATGTTGCCGAATGTCTGAAGCTTCATCCCGACCGTCCTCCGTCCCTCACTGCAAACGTTCGCACGGGCAACCTACGCGCCCGCGGGGGCAGCGTCAACCGCGCCGTCACGGGCCTGGCCCGGGCCGACGCCGAGGTGGTCGGCCATCCAGTCCGAGACGATCGGGCGCAGCAGGTAGGGGTAGTTCGAGACGACGTGGGTGCCGCCCTCGATGCAGATGAACTCGCCCTTCGGCGCGGCCTGCGCCTGCATCTCGGTCTGCTGCCACGGGACGAGGCGGTCGCGGTCGCCGGTCATGAACAGGGCCGGGATCTCGAGCGTCTCGAGCACGCCCGTGAGGTCCATCTTCAGCGCGACCTCGCGCGCCTCGTCGGCGTCGGCGGAGTGCGTCTTGACGATGAACGTCTCGCGGTTGACCGGCGGAAGCGAGTCCCAGATCTCGATGCGCTTGTAGGCGCCGCTGAGGCCGGCGACGGCGCGGATGCGCGGCTCGAAGCACGCCGCGCGCGGCGCCAGGTAGCCGCCCATGCTCTGGCCGACCGCGCCGATCCGGTCGAGGTCGACGCCGAGGTCGTCGTGATCATGCAGCGCGTCGATCAGCGCGGTCACGCCGGCCTCGTAGTCGTGGCGCAGCGGCAGGTCGTAGGTCGACTCGCCCTGGCCGGGCCCGTCGAGCGAGATCGTCGCCATGCCGCGGCGCAGGAAGGCCGCCTCCATGTTGACGAGCTCCTCCTTGGTGGAGTCGAGCCCGGGGATGAGGATGACCAGCGGCGGGCGCTCGGCGCGCTCGGGGCGGCGCAGGTTGGCGGGCATCATGAAGCCGTCGAGCGGCGCCTCGATGCGCCGCACCTCGTTGCCGAGCAGGCGGTGCGAGTCGTACAGCGCGGCGACCGACTTCTCGTGGACCGGGCGCACGCGGTTGACGTCGAGCACCCAGACGAACTTCGCGAAGTGGTAGGCGGCGGAGGCGCGCAGCCAGGCGTCGCCGGCCGTCACCGTCCGGCCCGCCGCCTCGGCCTCGCGGGCGAGCTCCGCGTGGCGGTCGCCGAGCGCGTCCCACGCGCCGAGCCAGTCGTCCCAGCGCTCGACGCCGCTCGCGGTGCGGACGAAGTCGTTGTGGTCGACGTTGGCGCCCGTGAAGCGGGGCGCCCAGTGATCGATGGCGGACTGCACCCGGGCGTCGGGCACGGTGCGCACCTCCTCAGGTGATCGTTGTCGTCACAGCTCGGCGTCGCGCATGCGTGACTCGAGCTCGGGCTCGGGCGCCAGCGCGAAGAGACCGCCGCCGATGCGGTCGGTGACCCAGATCAGGCCGTCGGCGTCGACGAACAGGTCGTTGGCCTGCGGCGCGTCCTGGCCCGGCGGCGTCTCGGACACCCAATGGGCGACCTCGCGCGGGCTCTCCGGATCGGACACGTCGTGGACGCGGACGCCCGCGTTGAAGTAGGTCGAGAACAGCAGCGTCTCGCTGCGGTACGACCCGTCGCGGTTCTCGTGGAAGTTGTGCGGGCCGAAGCGCAGCGGGCGCCCGGCGAACGAGGCGTCCGGCGGCGGCAGCACGGAGACGACGCGCTCGACTCGGCCGGGTCGACGAGGCGCATGAGCCGCTCGGGCGCGCGCGGGCCGTTCTTCGTCTGCTCGTCGGTCACCGCGACGAGACCGAGGCTCGGCAGCGGGAGGCAGGTGTGCGTGGAGCCGCCGTCCCACGTCACGTGGCCGACCTGCTTCGGGGCCGTCCAGTCGCTCACGTCGAGGACGATCATGTTCGCGTCGTCGAAGCCGAGGTAGGCGCGGTCGCCGTCGACGAGCGCGTGGTGGGCGGCGAAGCGCTCGCCCTCCGGCCACGACGGCGTCTCGCCGCCGCCCTGTGAACAGGCCCTCCATCCACCAGCGCGCGGCCTCGACCGGGCGCGCTCGGGTCCTCGAGGTCGACGACGACCCAGATGCGGTCGCTGAAGCCGTCGGGGATCGCCGACATGTGCGCGTAGCGCCCGCCCGTGTAGACGATGCGGTGCACGCCGCGGCCCGTCGACGACCAGAAGCCGACCTGCTCGGGGGCGAGCGGGTCGTCGAGCCGGTAGACGGCCAGGCCCGCCGAGTGCGGGCCCGGCGCCGGCTTGGGGCCCATCGGGAACTTCTCGTGGTTGATGAGCAGCAGCCCGTCGGCGATCTGGACCTTGTGGGTGTGCGTCCACTCGGGCGCGGCCCATTGCGCCACGAGCTCGGGCGCGGCGGGGTCGGAGACGTCCACGATCGACGTCCCCATCCCGCTCGTGCCGTTGTGGCCGACGTAGACCACATCGCCCTCGCGCAGCAGCTGCATGCCGTCGCCGTTGCCGGCGAGGTCGTGGTGGCTGACGAGCCGCAGGCCCGCGGCCTCGGACGTCCCGAGGGACGTCCGAGACCGCAGCGACGACGCGTCGGTCGGCCTGCCTGCCGTCATGAACCGGGCTGCACCTGGTCAGGCGCGGGGTTCAGCGGGATCTCCAGGTTCTTCTGCGCTCGCCAGAGCGGCCCGAAGTCCACGTACTCCTTCCAGTCGACGTCCTTGGGGATGACGCCGATGTCCTTCTGCTCCTGGACGAGCTTGTCCATGTCGGCGATCGGGAAGCCGCCGTCGGTCCCGCGGTAGTCGGGCGCGTTCTCCACGCCGTAGGCGTCCTTGAAGGACTGCGGGAGCTCGAAGTCGCCGGTCTCCTCCATCAGCGCGAGGACGGCGTCCTTGTTCTTCTGGTCGACGATCTCCTGGCGCGCCTTGAGGGTCGCCGCCAGGAACGCGGCCACGCCCTCCGGATCCTTCTTGATGAACTCCCCCGTCGTGCCCCAGGCGAGCTGCGGCGCGTCGAAGACCTTCTTGAACAGGAACTTGCCGCCGCCCTCCTTGAGCAGCGTCTCGTGACGCAGCTGGACCGAGCCGCCGTCCACGGTGCCGTTCAGCGTCTGCTGCAGGCGCTCGTTGGACTGGCCGCCCGTGTCGACCAGCGCGGACGTCGCTGTCGGGGTCGACGTTGTTCTCCTTGAGCATCTGCTCCATCTGGACGTAGGAGCGCGTGCCGCGGCCGGAGACGGCGATCTTGGCGTTGACCTTCTTGAGGTCGTCGCCGGTGTTGATGCCCTTGCGGACGCCCAGGATGTTGGCCTCCTGGTTGATGTACATCCCGACGATCTTGATGTCCTCGCCGGTCTTGTCGGCGGCGGCGATCAGCGTGTCGGTGTCGAACAGGACCATGTCGACGGAGCCGCCGATCATCGCCTGGATCGGGTTGTCGGTGACCGAGCCCTTGTACGAGTCGATCCCGTACTCCTTCAGGTAGCCCTGCTCCTGGGCCCAGAGCGCGTCGACCTGGAACAGGTAGTGCGGGTTGTCGACCGCGACGCGCATCGTCTTCGTCTTGACCTTCGCGGGATCGATCGTCCCGTTGACGTCGGCCTCGCTGGTCGGCGCAGCCGCCTGCGTGGTGCCGCCGCCGCCCGCCTCATCGTCGTCGCCACACGCGACGAGCGCGACGCCGAGCGCGCAGACCATCGCGAGGGTGACGAGCACCCTCCAGTACCTCGCCATGCCTACTCCTCTCCTCCTGTTGTCGTGATGCGCGCCGGCTCCCTCCGCCGGCGGGTCTCCCTCCTCCTCCTCCTCCTCCTACACCCGCTGCTCCCTCCACGGGGCGATCCTGCGCTCCAGCCAGCGCATCGACTGGACTGCGCTGACCGACAGGATGGCCAGCAGGATCAGCACCCCGTACAGCAGCGGGATGTCGAAGCGATCGGCCGAGAGCGCGAGCACGCGGCCGAGGCCCTCGCCGCCGCCGCCCAGCAGCTCACCGATGAGCATGCCGACGAGGCCGCGGGCGATGCCCTGGTTCACGCCGCTGATGACGAACGGCAGCGTGAAGGGCAGGACGATCTTCCGGTACTGCGTGAATTTGTTCGCCCCGAACACGGCGCCGGCTCTCATCATCGACGGATCGACGGTCTTCACGCCCGCCCAGCAGTTGATCGCGATCGGGAAGACGGCCGACAGGACGATGATCGTCAGCTGCATCTTGTTGCCGAAGCCGAGCAGCAGGATGAGCAGCGGCACCAGCGCGATGCGCGGCAGCGACGCCATCGTCCACATGTACGGGCTGAGGATCGTGTCGAAGGTCTTGCTCGCGCCGAGTAGCAGCCCGAGGGGGATGCCGATCGCCGACGCGATGATCATGCCGACGACGAAGTTCTGGACGCTGTGCTTGATGTGCGGCCACATGTCGCCGTTGGCGAACTCGGCGTAGGTCGCCGAGACGACCTCGCTGAACTTGGGCAGCACGAGCGCGCTGATCCAGCCGGTGCGCGCGAGCAGTTCCCAGAGCAGGAAGAAGATGCTCAGGTTGAGGATCGTGATGAGCACCACGCGCACGGGCGCGAGGCGCTGCCAGAGCGTGGGCTGGATCGCCTCGGTCGGGGACTCCGAGGCGAGCGTCGTGCGCGTCGTGACCTGGGTCGCCATCAGGCCGCCGCCTTCGCGCCCAGCGCCTCGTCGCGGAGCAGGCCCCAGACGTGCTCGCGCAGCTCGGTGAACTCGGGCATCGCCTTGGTCTGGCCGTCGAAGCGGGTACGCGGAAGGTCGACGTCGACGATCTCGCGCACGCGCCCCGGGCGCTGGGAGACGACGACCACGCGATCGGCGAGCTGGATGGCCTCGTCGATCGAGTGCGTGATGAAGATGACCGTCTGGCCGGTCTTGGCGATGATCCGCTCGAGCTCGGCCTGCATGCCCTCGCGGGTCATGGCGTCGATGGCCGCGAACGGCTCGTCCATGAGCAGGATCTCCGGCTCGGAGACGAGCGCCCGCGCGATGCCCACGCGCTGGCGCATGCCGCCCGACAGCTCGTGCGGGTAGGACTTCTCGAAGCCGCTCAGGCCGACGAGGTCGACCTTCTCCTGGATGCGCTCGGCGACCGTGGCCTTCTCGTCGCCCTTGACGCGCATCTCCAGGCCGAAGCGCACGTTGGCCTCGACGGTGCGCCACGGCAGCAGCGCGTAGTCCTGGAAGACCATCGCGCGGTCGGCGCCCGGGCCGTGCACGGGCTCGCCGCGGACCAGCAGCTCGCCGGTCAGCGGCTTGATGAAGCCGGCGACCATGTTCAGGAAGGTGGTCTTGCCGCAGCCCGACGGACCGACGATGGCGATGAACTCGCCGTCATGGATCTCCAGGTCGACGTCGCGCAGCGCGATGAGCCGCTTGCGCTCCTTGACGTTCTCGTATCCGGCGCTCACTCCGCGCGCCGAGATCAGCACCCCATCGCGCATACCGGTGCTCTCTCCTCCTCTGTCCCTCGACTCGTCCCGCGCGTTCTGCATACGATTGCGGACGACAGGTCAAAAGCGCGCCGCACCGCTCTCCTCACCAAGCCGAAGATAGCCAGGGCCCCGGCGGGAATCAAGTGAGAACCTTCTCGATCCAACAGACATCGATCGTCGCGACGCGCCCGGAACGGCGGCGACCGCGCGTGCCGCCGACGGGCGGCGGGAAGGGGTGCTGCTGATGGCGACGACCGTCGAGCAACGCCAGGGCCGCTACGTCGGCCGCGGCCTGCGCCGCCGCGAGGACGAGCGCGTCCTGCGCGGCCAGGCGCAGTACGTGGACGACATCGAGATGCCCGGGATGGCGCACATCGCGTTCGTGCGCAGCCCGCACGCCCATGCGCGCGTCGGGTCGATCACGGTCGGCGATCTGCCCGCCGGCGTGCTCGCCGTCATCACCCCCTCCGACCTCGACGGGCGCGTGCGGCCGTTCCCACGCGTGACGCTCGAGGACATGGAGGTCAGCGAGGACCAGCACCCGATCCTGGCGGGCGACGAGGTCCGCTACGTGGGTCAGCCCGTCGCCGCCGTCGTCGCCGAGTCGCGCGCGCTCGCCGAGGACGGGGCCGAGGCCGTCGTCGTCGACTACGAGCCGCTCGACGCGGTCGTCGACCCCTACGCCTCCGAGCACGCCGCGGTGCGCTGGTCGCGCTCGCGGGGCGACGTCGAGGGCGCCTTCTCCGGCGCCGCGCACGTCGTGTCCGGGCGCTACGGGATGCCGCGGCTGACGTCGGTGCCGATGGAGCCGCGCGGGGCCGTCGCCCGCGACGACCCGGGCAGCGGCGTGATCACGATCTGGTCCTCGTCGCAGGACCCGCACCGGCCGCTCTCGCAGCTGTCGCACATCCTCATGCGCCCCGACGACACGATCCGCCTGATCGTGCCCGACGTCGGCGGCGCCTTCGGCACGAAGGGCAACACGACCCCCGAGGTCGCGGTCACGGCGATCGCGGCGATCGACCTCGCGCGCCCGGTCAAGTGGATCGAGGACCGGCTCGAGAACTTCCTCACCAGCCAGCAGGCGCGGGGCATCTGGGCCGACGTCGAGCTCGCCCTCGACGCGGACGGCGGGATGCGCGCCATCCGAGCGCGGATCGTGCACGACCTCGGCGGCTACCTGCTGCCCTCCACGCACATCCCGCTGCACACCGCGGGGATGCTCATGACCGGCTGCTACGACATCGCGGCGGCGGACGTCGGGATCGTCGGCGCGCTCACGCACAAGGTCCCCACCGGTCCCTACCGCGGCGCGGGGCGCCCGGAGGCGGCGTACTTCGTCGAGCTGATCGTCGACGACGCCGCGCGGGCGATCGGGATGGAGCCGGTGGCGCTGCGCCGGCGCAACGTGATCCGCTCGTTCCCGTTCCCGACCGTGCTCGGCTGGACGTACGACTCCGGCGACTACGCGCGCTGCCTGGACATCGCGCTGGACCGCATCGAGCCCGATCGCTCCACGGACGGCGACCGCGTGCGCGGCACCGGCGTCGCGCTCTACGTCGAGCGCTCGGGCGGCGCGTGGGAGAGCGCCGACGTGACCGTCGAGCCCAGCGGCCGGGTCGTCATCCGCAGCGGCTCCTCGCCGCACGGCCAGGGCCACGACACGACCTTCGCGCAGATCGCCGCCGAGCGCCTCGGCATCGAGATGGACGACATCGTCCTGCGCTTCGGCGACAGCGGCGTCGTGCCGCGCGGCATCGGCACCTTCGGCAGCCGCTCGATCGCGATGGGCGGCTCGGCGATCGTGCTCGCGCTCGACAAGATCGTCGCCAAGGTCCGCGCCGTCGCCGCCCACCTGCTGCACGCGACGGCCGAGGACGTCGACTGGGACGGCAGCGACCTGCGCGCCGGCGACGCCTCGCTGTCGTTCAAGGAGGTCGCCGCCGCGGCGTACGTCCCACCGCGGCTGCCGCCGGGCATGGAGCCCGGCCTGAACGCGAGCGGGCGCTTCAGCTCGGACATCCTGTTCTCCTCGGGGGCGCATGCCGTCGTCGTCGAGATCGAGCGCGCGACGGGCCGGCTGCACGTGCTGCGGATGGCCGCCGTCGACGACGCCGGGACGCTCATCAACCCGCTGCTCGCCCACGGCCAGGTCGTGGGCGGCATCGCCCAGACGCTCGGGCAGTGCCTGACCGAGGAGGTCGTCCACGACGAGTTCGGCCAGCTGCAGAGCGCGTCGCTGCTCGACTACAGCCTGATCACGGCGGCCGAGATGCCGCCGCTGCGGATCGCCGACATCCAGACGCCGACGCCGCTGAACCCGCTCGGCGCCAAGGGCGTCGGCGAGGGCGGGACGACCGGCTCGCTGCCGGCGGTCGCCAACGCGGTCGCCGACGCGCTCGGCGGGCGCCGGGTCGAGCCGCCGTTCACCGAGGACAAGCTGTGGCGCGCGCTGCGCGAGGAGGACACGTGAGGCAGACACGCGAGCTGCGGCTCGACGGGCCGCCGGAGCGGACCTGGCAGGCGCTGGCCGGGACGGCGTGGCGCGGCCCGCTGCGCCTGAGCGTCGGCGCGGACGGCTACGCGGGCACGCTGATCGCGCTCGACGTCGACGAGGACGAGCAGGTCGTCGGCGTGCGCGCCGGCGCGCGGCGCCTCGGCGGCTGGGGGGGCGTGACCGCCGCGCTCGAGCTGCGCCCGGCGATCGCCGGCGTCGAGATCACCGGCGACGTGACGCTGACCGGCGACGCGGGCGCCGACGCCGCCGACGCGCTGCTCGACGAGCTGTCGGCGCGGCTCGAGCGCGCCGCCGCCGAGGTCCCCGAGCCGGAGGAGCCGGGCCGCGCGACGGCCGTGCTCGACAAGGTCGTGCCCTCGAAGGCCGACGATCCGGCGTGGCGGCGGCGGCTCGCCGGACGGGCGGCGATCGCCGTCGCGCTCGGCGCCGCGGTCGGGCTGGCGGGCAGCCGGCTGGGGAGGCGGCGATGAAGCCGCCGCCCTTTCGACTACGTCGCCCCGCGCGACGTCGACGAGGCGCTCGGCGCGCTCGACGAGGACGCCAAGGCGCTCGCCGGCGGCCAGAGCCTCGTGCCGCTGCTGAACTTCCGCCTCGCGCGACCCGAGCGGATCGTCGACCTCAACGGGCTCGGCGAGCTCGAGTACCTGCGCCGCTCGGAGGGGACGCTGCGCATCGGCGCGATGACGCGCCATTCGACGGTCGAGCACTCGGGGCTGATCGCGCGCCGGTGGCCGCTGCTCGCCCAGGCCGTGGGCCACGTCGCCCACCCGGCCGTTCGCAACCGCGGGACGGTCGGAGGCTCCGTCGCCCACGGCGACCCGAGCGCCGAGCTGCCGGTCGCGCTGACCGCGCTCGAGGCGCGCTTCCACCTGCGCTCGGCGGCGCGCGGGACGCGGGTCGTCGCGGCCGCCGACTTCTTCGAGGCCCCGCTCATGACCGTGCTCGAGGCCGACGAGCTGCTCGTCGAGATCGAGGTCCCGGCGCTTCCCGACGGAGCCGGCACGGGGTTCGCCGAGCACGCCCGCACGCACGGCGACTTCGCGATCGCGGGCGCCGCCGTGGTGCGCGGCGGGCGCGAGCACGCGGCGATCGCGCTGCTCGGCGCCGGCCCGACGCCGCAGCGCGCGATCGACGCCGAGACGGCGCTGCGCGAGGGCGCGTCGGCCGCCGAGGCGGCCGAGCTGGCGGGTGCGCTGCACGATGACGACCATCGCCGGGCACTGGCCACCGCGCTGGTGCGGGAGGCGATCCAGGAGGCCACGCGATGAGGATCGCCGTCGAGATCAACGGGCAGGTCCACGAGGGCGAGGTCGAGCCGCGGACGCTGCTGTCGGACTTCATCCGCCACGGCGCCGGGCTCACGGGGACGCACGTCGGCTGCGAGCACGGGGTGTGCGGCGCGTGCACGGTCCAGCTCGACGGCCAGACCGTGCGCTCGTGCCTGATGCTCGCCGTGCAGGCCGACGGCCGCTCGCTCCTGACGGTCGAGGGCCTGGCCGGCGAGGGCGAGCTGCACCCGCTCCAGCAGGCCTTCCACGAGGCGCACGCGCTGCAGTGCGGCTTCTGCACGCCCGGCTTCCTGATGTCCGCCGAGGCGCTGCTGCGCGACCATCCCGACCCCAGCGAGCGCGAGATCCGCGAGGCGCTCGCCGGCAACCTGTGCCGATGCACGGGCTACGAGGGGATCGTCGCCGCGGTGCAGGCGGTCGCGCGCGAGCGCCGCGCGGCCTAGCCGCGCTCAGCGGAGGCCGACGGGCACCTCCCGCAGGTCGGGCAGCGGCTCGGGGCGCAGGCGGGCGTAGGCGAACGAGGCGCCGAGCAGGAGCACGCCGAGGGCGATGAAGGAGCCGACGCGGTAGCCCGCGCTCAGCGTCGCCAGGTCGAACAGGAAGACCTTGCCGGTGGTGAGCGCCAACAGCCCGAGCGCGGCGAGGCGCAGGGCGCGCACGTCGCGGTGCAGGCCGACGAGCACCGCGGCGACGCCCGTGATCGCCCACAGGGCGCTGAGCTGGAGCTGGCCCTGCTGGGGCGCGAGGCCGCCGACGATCTCGGCCGAGCCGGCGTCCGGGCTCAGCGCGACGGCCGCGAGCGAGGCGAGGGACAGCGCGGCCACGCCGCCGGCGCCCGCCAGCGCCGCACGCTCGCGCGGCTCGGTGGCGAGCCGCGCGCATGCCAGCGCCGCGAGGGCCACGGAGCCCAGGCCCTGGGCGGCGGCGCCGAGCGCGACGCCGCCGTCGACGAGGTGCTCGGGGGAGCCCTGGTCGGCGATCGCCCATACGGCGGCCCCGGCCAGGTGCAGCCACGAGGCGCGCCCGGCGACGTGGTCGTCCATGCGGCGGGCGATGCCCGCCAGCGCGACCGCCTCGAGCGCCCACGCGGTCGTCAGCGACGCGCCGTCGAGCGTCAGCGCCGCGATCAGCGCGACCGCGCCGAGGCCGAGCGCGTCGAGCCCGACCCGCAGCCGCGCGTCGACGTCCTCGGCGAGCCGTCCGGAGACCAGGCAGCCGGCGGCGAGCGCGACGAGCGTGGCGACGGCCTCGCCCGAGGCGCCGGGACCGGCGACCTGCGCGGTGTCGACCTGGACGATGGCCTGGACGAGCGCGAGGCCGACGTGCCCGCCGAGCCCGAGCTCGGCCAGGCGGCGGTCGCCGGTGCGGGCGAGCCCGCGGTGGGCGAGCGCCGCGAAGCCGATGCTCGCCGCCGCCCAGCCGATCGCGCGAGCCGGGCCGTCGACGGCGATCGAGAAGGCGACGTCGGCGACGAGCACCGACAGCACGAGGCAGATGAGGCGGACGTCGCGGGCCTCGGCGGCCCAGCGCGAGAGCGCGGCGGCGGCGAGCGCGTGTGTCGCCGCGAGTGCGGCGAGCCAGACGACGCCGGCCGTCTCGCCCGACAGCGAGCGCAGGCTGAGGTAGCCGGCGAGGGCCAGCACGACGGCGTTGAGGACGACGAGGAAGGCAGACGCCGGGCGCACCCGGACGGCCGGGACGCGCACCTCGTAGCCGAGCGCGGCGACTGCGTTGAGCGCGCCGAAGATGACGAGCAGCGCGACGGCGCCGGCGGGACGGGCGTCGTCGTACAGGAACCACGCCCACTGCGGCGTGGCGACGGCGAAGGCCGCGAGCGCGAGCCAGTCCCAGCGGCGCCAGAGCACGACGGCGGTCGAGCAGCCGGCGGCGACGGCGAGGAAGGCCATCGCCGCCGTGTCGAGCGGCGCCGCGGTGAGCACGGGGGAGAGGGTCGCGCCGACGATGCCGATGCCCGCGATCGCGCGGGCGTGCCAGCGCACGGCGAGCCCGACGGCGAGCCCGCCGGTCGCGAAGGCCAGCGGCAGCCCGAGCGCGACGGGAACGAGGTCGTAGGCGCGCGTGGCCACGCTCAAGGTCAGGAACAGCCCGGCCAGGCCGGCGCCGGCGGCGGCGCGCGCGGCCTCCGCGCGCCCGCCACGCTCGTGCAGGCGGACGCCCGCGCCGAGCAACGCGAAGGACCCGGCGGCGGCGAGCAGCGCCCGCGCGGGCTCGCCGAGCCAGCCGCTGGTGATGGCGAGCGCGAGCATCAGCGCCAGGCCGACGAGCACCGCGGCGCCGCCCAGCCAGGCGAGCACGCGCCCGCCGAAGAGGGCCTCGAGGTCGACGGCGGGCGCGGCGGGAAGCTCGGGCACCGAGATCCGCGGCCGGCGCGGCGCTCGCTCCGCCACCGGCGGCACGCCGGCGAGGCGCGGAGCGCCGTCGAGCGTCACCGCCTCGAGCCGCAGCACGCGCCGCTCGGCGCGCTCCACACGCCGCTCCAGATCGTCGATCCGGTCCTCGCTGACCACCGTCGTTCCTCCCCGTTCCGTTCCCTTGTCGACCATCGGTCAGCAGGAAGGTAGCGTGTTGCTGACCGACGGTCAACAGCTTGTCGACCGATGGTCAGCTAGGCTTGCGAGATGGCCGAGCCCGCCTTCACCCGGATGCCCACGGACGAGCGCCGCAGGCGCCTGCTCGAGGTCGGCGAGCGGCTGTTCACCGAGCACGCGATGGGCGAGCTGTCGATGGCGCAGATCGCCCGCGAGGCGGGCATCTCCAAGGCGCTGCTCTACCACTACTTCCCGAGCAAGCGCGACTTCTTCCTGGCCACGCTGGCCGGCGGCGCGGATGAGGTCCGCCGCCGGATCACGCCCGACCCGAAGCTGCCGCCGGCCGAGGCGCTGATGCGCTCGCTCGACGCCTACCTGGAATGGATCGACGACCACGCCGAGGGCTACGTGAAGCTCGTCGAGAGCGCGGCGGGGGAGCCCGAGGTCCGCTCGCTCGTCGACGCCGTCCGCTCGGTCACCGCGGAGCGCATCCTCGAGGGCCTGCGGGCCGACGGCCCCGCCGCCGAGGCGGCCGTGCGCGGCTGGCTTTGGTACGTCGACGGCGTCTGCCTGCAGTGGGTCACCCACCGCGAGATCGACCGCGGCGAGGTGCTCGAGATCCTCGTCGGCGCGCTCTACGGGGCGCTCGCCGCGGCCGGGGCGGCGCCGGAGAGTACGCTCGGCGAATGAGCGCACCGCCGCTGCGCGTCGCCCGTCACGACTCGCCGCTCGGCCGCTGGGAGCTGACCTTCCGCGATGCACTCCCCGCGCACGGCCCGCACGTGCTGCGCTACGTCGGCTACCGCGAGGACAGCCCGGGCCCGTTCCGCCGCGTCGAGGTGCCCAGCGGCGAGGTGCACGTGATCATCAGCTTCGGCCCGGAGATCCGCACGCCCGCGCGGTCGCGCTCGTTCGTCGCCGCGCCCCACGACGAGCACACGGTCACCGAGCACGACGGCGAGCAGCACGGCGTCGAGCTGCAGCTCACGCCGCTGGGCACGCGCAGGCTGCTCGGCGTCCCGATGCACGAGCTCGCCGGGCGCGTGATCGCGCTCGACGACCTGCTCGGGCGCGAGGCGGGCGAGCTGACCGAGCGCCTGTACGAGGCGCCCGGCTGGGACTCGCGGTTCGCGCTGCTCGACGACGTGATCGCGCGCCGGCTGGACGCCGCGGCGCCGCTCGACGGCGCCGTCGAGCACGCGTGGCGTCGGCTCGTGGCCAGTCGACGGCGGCGTCCCCGTCGCGGCGCTCGCCTCCGACGTCGGCTTCAGCCGCCGCCACCTGCTGCACCGCTTCCGCGACCACGTCGGCCTCGGGCCGAAGGTGTTCGCCCGCGTCCTGCGCTTCCGGCGCGCGACGCGGCTGCTCCTGACGCCCGGCGGCCCCTCGCTGACCGAGGTGGCGCTGGGCTGCGGCTACTTCGACCAGGCCCACCTCAACCGCGACTTCCGCGCGTTCGCCGGCTGCACGCCGACCGAGCTGCTCGCCCGCCGGCTGCCCGACGAGGGCGGCTTCACGGCCGGCGGGTGAGGACCCAGACGAGCGCCGCGGCGAACGCGAGCTGACCGAAGGTCATCGCGATGCCGAGGTTGTCGGCGCCGGCCAGCTCGGCGACCGCGGTGGCCGCCGCGAAGGCCGCGACGAGGATCAGCAGGTCGCCCTTCATCGCGGCGCCGCCTCGCGTTCGAGCGCCGCGGTGAGGGTGGGGACGTCGGCGCCGGGGTCGAGCTCGTCGAGCCGCCGCGCGGCCGCCCGGCGGCCGCCGAGCGCGCGAACGCCGCGCTCGCCGTGCTCGGCCGCGAAGTCGGCCAGGGCGCCGGCGCGGCGAGCGGCCAGGCGCCGCGCCGGCAGGTCGAGACGGGCGCGGTGCTCGTCCAGCGCGGCGACCAGCTCGGCGATCCCGCTCGCCGGCGCGACGGCCGACGTCGCCAGCACCGGCGTGTCGCGCGCGCCGAGCGCACGCAGCGCCGCGTGCAGATCGCGCCGCGCGCGCAGCGCGGCCTCGCCGAGGTCGGCCTTGGTGACCACGAGCACGTCGGGGATCTCCATGATCCCCGCCTTCAGGAACTGCAGGACGTCGCCGGCGCCCGGCTGGACGACGACGAGCACGGTGTCGGCGACCTCCGCGACCTCGGTCTCGCTCTGGCCGACGCCGACGGTCTCGACGACGACGACGTCGAAGGCGGCCGCGAGCGCCTGGGCGGCGGCGCGCGTCGCCGGGGCCAGCCCGCCGAGTCGCCCGGCCGCGGCCGTGGAGCGGATGAACAGCCCCGCGTCGGCGGGCGCGACGGGCAGCCGCGCGCGGTCGCCGAGCAGCGCGCCACCCGAGCGCCGCGAGGACGGGTCGACGGCGAGCACGGCGACGCTGCGCCCGGCCGCGCGCCACGTGCGCACGAGCTCACCGAGCAGCGTCGACTTCCCCGCGCCGGGCGGCCCCGTCACGCCGACCACGTGCGCGGGCGCCTCGCCCCCGAGCGCGGCCGGGGAGACCGCGCGCAGCAGCGCGGCGACCTCCTCGCGGGCCGCCGGGGTGCGGCTCTCGACGAGGTTGAGCACGGCCGGCGCCGCGCCGACGTCACCGTCGCGCAGGCGCGCGCCGAGGGCGCCGCCGCTCTCGCTCATGCGCGCGCGGCGCCCGCCTCGACGCCGTGGCGCTCGGCCACGAGCGCCACGATGTCGCCCATGATCCGCGTGAGGTCGAAGTCCTTGGGCGTGTAGACGGCGGCCACGCCCGCGGCGCGCAGCGGCTCGGCGTCGGCCGGCGGGATGATCCCGCCGACGACCACGGGCGCGTCGACGCCGCGCTCGCGCAGCGCGTCGAGCACCGCGGGGATCAGCTCGCGGTGCGAGCCCGACAGGATCGACAGCCCGACGACGTGCACGCCCTCCTGGTGGGCGCTGGAGGCGATCTGCGAGGGGGTCAGCCGGATGCCCTCGTAGACGACGTCCATGCCGATGTCGCGGGCGCGCACGGCGATCTGCTCGGCGCCGTTGGAGTGCCCGTCGAGGCCCGGCTTCCCGACGAGGATCTTCAGCCGGCGCCCGAGCGCCTCGCTGACGCGCTCGACCTCCTCGCGCAGCGCGTCGAGCGACGCGGCGGGCACGTCACTGGCCTCGCCGACGCCGGTCGGCGCCCGGAACTCGCCGAACGCATCGCGCAGCGTGGCCGCCCACTCTCCCGTCGTCGCGCCCGCGCGGGCGGCGGCGAGCGTCGCGGGCATGATGTTCTCCTCGCTGTGTGCGACCCGCGACAGCTCGGCCAGCGCCGCCGCCACGGCGTCCGCGTCGCGCCCCGCGCGCCAGCGGACGAGCGCCTCGCGCTCCTGCGCCTCGAGCGCCGGGTCGACGGTGAGGATGCCGCCGTCGGCGCCCGCCTGCAGCGGCGAGGGCTCGCTCTCGGTGAAGCGGTTGACGCCGACGACGACGTGCTCGCCGGACTCGATGCGCCGCACGCGCTCGCGGTGGGAGTCGACGAGCGCGGCCTTCATGTAGTCCACGGCGGCCACCGCGCCGCCCTGCTCGGCGACGATCGCGATCTCGGCCCGCGCGCCGTCGACGAGCTCGTCGACGAGCCCCTCCATGACCGTCGATCCCTCGAACAGGTCGGGGTACTCGAGCAGGTCGGTCTCGTAGGCGAGCACCTGCTGGATGCGCAGCGACCACTGCTGGTCCCACGGGCGCGGCAGCCCGAGCGCCTCGTTCCACGCCGGCAGCTGGACGGAGCGCGCGCGCACGTCGCGCCCGAGCGTCACCGCCAGCGCCTCGAGGACGATCCGCTGGACGTTGTTCTCGGACTGCGCCTCGGTCAGCCCGAGCGAGTTGACCTGGACGCCGTAGCGGAAGCGCAGCAGCCGCTCGTCGGTCACGCCGTAGCGCTCGCGCCCGAGCTCCTCCCACAGGCGCGCCATCGCGCGCAGCTTGGCGTGCTCCTCGACGAACCGCACGCCGGCGTTGACGAAGAACGAGATCCGCCCGAACACCCGCGGCATGAGCTCCTCGCCGACGCGCGCGCGGACCGCGTCGAGCACGGCGATCGCGTTGGCCATGGAGTAGGCGATCTCCTGGACCGGCGTCGCCCCGGCCTCCTGCAGGTGGTACGAGCAGATGTTCACCGGGTTCCAGCGCGGCACGTGCTCGACCGTCCAGGCGACCATGTCGGCGATCAGGCGCATCGACGGGGCGGGCGGGAAGGCGTACGTCCCGCGGGCCAGGAACTCCTTGATGATGTCGTTCTGGGTCGTCCCCTGCAGGCGCTCGGCGGGGACGCCGGCCTCCTCGGCGGTGGCCACGTAGAGCGCCAGCAGCCAGGCCGCCGTCGCGTTGATCGTCATCGACGTGTTCATCTCGCCGAGCGGGATGCCGTCGAGCAGCGTGCGCATGTCGCCGCGGTGGGCCACCGGGACCCCGACCTTGCCGACCTCGCCGCGGGCGAGCTCGTCGTCCGGGTCGTAGCCGGTCTGCGTCGGCAGGTCGAAGGCGATCGACAGCCCCGTCTGCCCCTTGGCCAGGTTGGACCGGTACAGCTCGTTGGAGCGCGCGGCGCTCGAGTGGCCCGAGTAGGTGCGCATCATCCACGGCCGGTCGGGCTCGGGCAGGCGGTGCTCCATCGCCCTGAGTCTAGATCGGGACGGCCCGTCGTCCCCCCACCGCGGGCGGCTCGCTAGGGTCCGCCGCCGTGCGCCAGATCGACGTCCGCCACGAGGGGATCGAGCAGGTCATCTGCTGCTACGCGCTCGAGGACGTGATCATCGATCCGGGGCCGTCCTCGACGCTCGACACGCTGCTGGAGGCGGTCGGCGACGAGCCGCCCGCGCACATCCTCCTGACCCATGTGCACCTCGACCACGCGGGCGCGGCGGGCACGCTGGCGCGGCTCTGGCCGGACGCCGACGTATGGGTCCACGAGCGCGGCGCGCGCCACGTCATCGACCCCTCGAAGCTCGTGGCCAGCGCGGCGCGGATCTACGGCGACGATATGGACCGGCTGTGGGGCGCGGTCGAGCCCGTGCCCGAGGAGCGCCTGCGGATCCTCACCGGGGGCGAGCGGATCGGCCCGTGGCGGATCGAGTACACGCCGGGGCACGCCTGGCACCACGTCAGCTACCTGCACGAGCCGAGCGCGACGGCGCTCGTCGGCGACGTCTGCGGGGTCCGGATCGGCGGCGGGCCGATCCTGCCGCCGACGCCCCCGCCGGACATCGACCTCGAGGCCTGGCACGAGTCGCTGCGCACGGTCAGCGGGTGGGAGCCCGAGCGGATCGGCATCACCCACTTCGGCGCCCATGAGGACGTCGCCGAGCACGTCGCGGCCATGCACGAGGCCCTCGACACCTGGGGCGAGATCGGGCGCGAGACCGACGACGACGGCTTCGCCGAGCGGATCGAGGGCGAGTTCCCGGGCGAGCCGGGCTCCGACATCCACCGCGCCTACCACCGCGCGATGCCGCCGACGATGCTCTGGGCCGGCCTGAACCGGTACTGGACCGCGAAGACCGCCTCGTGAGCGCACGCGTCGCCGTCGTCGGCGCCGGCGCGATCGGGCTCGCCTACGCGGGCGCGGCGCGCGACGCCGGTCACGAGCGTGCTGCTGTGCGCGCGGCGCGAGCGCGGCCCGCTGACGCTCGAGCACGCCGACGGGCGCGAGCTTCGCTTCGACGCGCCCGTGACCGACCCCGGCGCGGCCGGCGGCCCGGCCGACTGGGTCCTGCTCGCCGTCAAGGCCCACCAGACGCCGGGCGCCGAGCCGTGGCTGCGCGCGCTGTGCGGGCCGGCGACGACGGTCGTCGTGCTGCAGAACGGCGTCGAGCACCGTGCCCTCGTCGAGCCGCTGGCGGGCGAGGCGACCGTCCTGCCCACGGTCGTCTGGACACCGGCCGCGGCGGTCGGCGACGATCGCGTGCGCCTGCAGGGCGAGGTCCGCCTCGTCGTGCCCGACGAGCCCGCGGGGCACGCCCTCGTCGCGCTGCTGGACGGGTCGGGCGCGGCGATCGAGCCGGCCACCGACTTCGTCACCGAGGCGTGGCGCAAGCTGATCGTCAACGCCGTCGGCGCGCTGCAGGCGCTCAGCGGCCGTACGGCCGAGGTCTTCCACGTCGACGGCGTCGGCGAGCTGGCCCACCGCCTCGCCGCCGAGTGCGCCGCGGTGGCGCGCGCGGAGGGGGCGCGGCTGCCCGACGACACCGCCGACGCGGTGCTCGTCCGGCTGCAGAACCACCCGCCGAGCCGCAGCAACTCGATCCTCGCCGACCGCCTCGCCGGCCGCGCGCTGGAGTGGGACGCGCGCAACGGCGTGATCCGCCGGCTCGGCGCGCGCCACGGCATTCCGACGCCGGTCAGCGACGTCGTGGTGCCGCTGCTGATCGCGGCGAGCGGGGCCTAGGCGGGCGGCCAGGGCGCGCGCACACGCGATCGCGTGCGGTCCTCGCCCGCGTAGGCGTCACGGCTCTCGTCGGCGGGCTCGGCGACCGAGGCGCCGTGGCGGGCGGCGACCTCGTCGACCGGGTAGTGGATCCTGCGCCCCGGAAAGCGCGCGCCGGCCATGAGGATCGCGCACGGCCCGTCGCCCGCGCCGATCGTGATGTGGTTGGTCCCGGGCGGGCAGTGCAGGAGGTCCCACGGCCCCAGCCGGCGCTCCTCGCCCTCGACGACGGCGATGCACTCGCCGGACAGCACCAGGAAGTCCTCCTGCGCGCTCTCGGCGTGGTAGTAGCCGGGCGTCTCGCCCGGCATGAGCACATGGATGCCGAAGCCGTAGTGCTCGAAGCTGCCGCCGGACTCGAACAGCGACCACGCGCCGCGCCCGGGCATCGCCTCGTAGGTCACCTCGCGTGCGTTGAGCACGAACCAGCCCTCGCCCTCGACGACCTTGCCCGCCTCCGTCTCGACGATCCGCGCCTCGTCCATGGCGGCAACCTAGACGGCTAGCTCCACAGCGTCACGTAGGTCGTCGGGCGGAAGCGCCCGGCCGGCACCCCGGCGCCGCCCGACAGCATCGCCTGCACCGCCTCGGGCGTGCTCACGAAGCGCAGCAGCGACCACGCCGTCGGCGTGCGCCGGTCGGCGCTCAGCGCGGTCGCGTGCCAGAGGCCCTCGACCGGCGTCTCGCGCACGTCCAGGCGCGCCAGCGCCCCTCGGCGCAGCGCCCCGACGACCGTGTGCGCGATGGCGAGCATGATGCCCTGGCCGGCCTCGACGGCGCCCAGCGCGGCGGCATCGCTGGCGTAGGCGCGGACCTCGCGCGGTGTGATCCGGTGGGCGGCCAGGAAGTCGCCGACCGGCGTGTCCGGGCCCGCGCCGGACGGCCCGACGAGCCAGCGCTCGGTGCCCAGGACGCCCGGCGCCAGGCCGTGCGCGCCGGCCAGGCGGTGCTCGCGCCCGGCGACGACGACGAGCCGATAGCGCAGGAACGGGACCGACTCGAGCCCGCCGGCGTCGGCGGCCGGCCGCGGCCCGAGGACGACGTCGGCGCGGCGATCGGCCAGCAGCGCCCCGAAGCTGCCCGCGGGCTCGACCTCGACCGTGGCCTCGATGTGCGGCGTGCGGCGGCGGAAGGCGTCGATGAGCGGCCCGGCGACGTGCTCGGAGACCGTCGTCGTCGCCGCGATGCGCAGCAGCGGCGCCTCGCCGCGCGACTCGCGCACGGCGCGGCGCGCCTGGTCGGCGATCCCCACGATCTCGGCCGCCGCGCCGGCCAGCCGCTGGCCGCCCGGCGTGAGGACGATCCCGTTCCCGCCGCGCACGAACAGCTCGTCGCCGAGGTCGTTGCGCAGCGCCTTGACCGCCTCGGACACGGCCGGCTCGCTCACGCCGAGTGCGAGCGCGGCCGCCTTGACCGAGCCGAGGCGGGCGACGGTGGCGAAGGAGCGCAGCTGTCCGAGGGTCATGTGATGGCGGTCACGGGCTCTTAAGTGAACACCTAAGAGGGGGTTGACCGGACCATTGCAGGGTGACAACGTCGCCGGCAAGGGAAGCCGGCAAGGCGGGAGGAGACACGTGCAGGTACCTGCACCATTCGAGTACGAACGCGCGACGAGCGTCGACCATGCGCTCTCGCTGCTGCAGCGGCTCGGGCCGGAGGCACGGATCATCGCCGGGGGCCACAGCCTCCTGCCGATGATGAAGCTGCGGCTCGCCGCGCCCGAGTACCTCATCGACATCAACGACCTCGGCGACCTGTCCTACATCACCGAGGAGAGCGGCGAGATCCGGATCGGCGCCATGACGCGCCACCGCGAGCTGCTCGAGTCGCCGCTGCTCGGCGAGCGCCTCCCGATCATCACCGACGCCGAGGAGGTCATCGCCGACCCGGTGGTCCGCAACCGCGGGACGATCGGCGGCGCGCTGTGCCAGGCCGACCCGGCCGAGGACCTGTCGTCGGTGTGCGCCGCGGCCCACGCCTCGGTCGTCATCCGCGGCGCGCAGGGCGACCGCGTCCTGAGCATGGCCGACTTCCACCGCGGGCCGTACGAGACCGCGGTCGGCGAGGGCGAGATGCTCGTCGAGATCCGCTTCCCGGTCGGCGCCCACGGCGGCAGCGCCTACGAGAAGGTCGAACGACGCCGCGGCGACTGGGCCGTGGCCGCCGCCGGCGCCGCGATCTGGATGGACGACGGCACGATCGGTCAGGCCGGCGTGGCGCTGACCGCGGTCGGCGCCCACGAGGTCACCGTCCCGGCCGCCGAGCAGGCGCTCGCCGGTCAGACGCCGTCGGAGGAGCTGTTCGCCAGGGCCGGCGACCTCGCCGCCGAGGCGTGCACGCCGGTCGACGACCAGCGCGGCTCGGTGGCCTACAAGCGCCACCTGGCACGCGAGCTCACGATGAGGGCCCTGCGCCGCGCGGCGAGCCGCGCCCTGGCCCGCAATACCTAGAGGCCGAGGGGACACGGATGCAAGTCACCATGACGATCAACGGCGACGAGGTCACGCGCGACGTCGAGCCGCGCCTGCTGCTCGTGCACTTCCTGCGCGACCACCTCGGCCTGACCGGCACCCACTGGGGCTGCGACACGAGCAACTGCGGCGTGTGCGTCGTGCTCATGGACGGCGAGCCGGTGAAGTCGTGCACCGTGCTCGCGGCGATGGCCTCGGGCCACGAGATCCTCACCGTCGAGGGGCTCGAGGTCGACGGCACGCTCGATCCCGTGCAGGAGGGCTTCATGGAGTGCCACGGCCTGCAGTGCGGGTTCTGCACCCCGGGCATGATGCTCACCGCCAAGGCGCTGCTGGAGCGCAATCCCGATCCCTCCGAGATGGAGATCCGCGAGGCGATCACCGGGCAGATCTGCCGCTGTACCGGCTACTCGACCATCGTCCGCTCGATCCGCTGGGCCGCCGAGCACCAGCCGGCGGGCGCGGACAGGATCGCGGAGTCACGCGAGGAGGTGACGGGCTGATGGCCAGCGTCGAGGAGCGCCCGATCGGCTACGGCCGGCTCAAGCGCAAGGAGGACCCGCGGCTGATCCGCGGCCGCGGCCACTTCGTCGACGACATCCAGCTGCCGGGGATGCTGCACGGCGCCGTGCTGCGCAGCCCGCTGGCGCACGCGCGGATCGTCTCGATCGACACGTCCGCGGCGCTGCAGCACCCGAAGGTCCACGCCGTCCTCACCGGCAAGGACCTCGAGGGGCTGAACCTCGCCTGGATCCCGACGCTGTCGGCCGACGTCCAGAACGTGCTGGCGACCGACAAGGTCCGCTTCCAGCATCAGGAGGTCGCCTTCGTCGTCGCCGACGATCACTACGCGGCGCGCGACGCGCTCGAGCTCATCGACGTCGAGTACGACCCGCTGCCGCCGATCGTCGACGCCAAGAAGGCGCTCGACGAGGGCGCCCCGGTCGTCCGCGACGAGATCGAGGGCCGCACCGACAACCACATCTTCGACTGGGAGGCCGGCGACCGCGAGGCCACCGATCGGGTCTTCGAGCAGGCCGACGTCGTGGTCCGCCAGGAGATGCTCTACCCGCGCGTGCACCCGGCGCCGATGGAGACGTGCGGCTCGGTCGCCCAGTTCGACAAGGTCGACGGCAAGCTCACGCTGTGGTGCACGACGCAGGCGCCGCACGCGCACCGCACGCTGTACGCGCTCGTGGCCGGGCTGCCCGAGCACAAGATCCGCGTGATCGCGCCCGACATCGGCGGCGGCTTCGGCAACAAGGTGCCGATCTACCCCGGCTACGTCTGCTCGGTGGTCGCCTCGATCGTGACCGGCAAGCCGGTCAAGTGGATGGAGGACCGCAGCGAGAACCTGATGTCGACCGGCTTCGCCCGCGACTACCACATGGTCGGCGAGGTGGCGGCGACGCGCGACGGGCGGATCCTCGCCGTGCGCACGCAGGTGCTCGCCGACCACGGGGCGTTCAACGCCACCGCGCAGCCGACGAAGTACCCGGCCGGCTTCTTCCACATCTTCACCGGCTCCTACGACCTCGAGGCGGCCCATTGCCAGGTCACGGGGGTCTACACGAACAAGGCGCCCGGCGGGGTGGCCTACGCGTGCTCGTTCCGGGTCACCGAGGCCGTCTACCTCGTCGAGCGCATGATCGACGTGCTCGCCAAGGAGCTCGGCCAGGACCCGGCCGAGCTGCGCATGAAGAACCTGATCCGGCCCGAGCAGTTCCCCTACCAGAACCAGACGGGCTGGACCTATGACTCGGGCGACTACCCGACCGCGCTGCGCAAGGCCATGGAGATGGCCGGCTACGACGAGCTGCGCCGCGAGCAGGCCGAGAAGCGCGAGCGCGGCGAGCTGATGGGCATCGGCGTGTCGTTCTTCACCGAGACGGTCGGCGCCGGCCCGCGCAAGGACATGGACATCGCCGGGCTGGGCATGGCCGACGGCTCCGAGCTGCGCGTCCACCCGACGGGCAAGGCCGTGCTCAGCATCAGCGTCAAGACGCAGGGCCAGGGCCACGAGACGACGTTCGCGCAGATCGTCGCCGAGGAGCTCGGGATCCCGCCCGAGGACATCGACGTGGTCCACGGCGACACGGACATCACGCCGTTCGGGCTCGGCACCTACGGGTCGCGCTCGACGCCGGTCTCCGGCGCGGCGGCCGCGGTCGTGGCGCGCAAGGTGCGCGACAAGGCCCGCCTGATCGCCGCGGCGATGCTCGAGGCCTCGCCGGCCGACCTCGAGTGGGAAAAGGGCCCACCCGCCCGCTGGTTCGTCAAGGGCGACCCGGAGAAGGGGGCGACGATCCAGGAGATCGCGTTCGCCGCCCACGGGTCGATCGACCTGCCCGAGGGCGTCGAGGGCGCCCTCGAGGCGCAGACGATGTACAACCCGACGAACCTGACGTTCCCGTTCGGCGCCTACATCTCCGTCGTCGACATCGATCCCGGGACCGGCATGGTCCACGTGCGACGCTTCATTGCCGTGGACGACTGCGGCACCCGCATCAATCCGATGATCATCGAGGGCCAGGTCCACGGCGGCCTCGCCGACGGCGTCGGGATGGCGCTGATGGAGGTCATCGCCTTCGACGAGGACGGCAACTGCATGAACGGCTCGTTCATGGACTACCTGATCCCGACGGCGATGGAGGTGCCCGACTGGGAGACCGACTTCACGGTCACCCCGTCGCCGCACCACCCGATCGGCGCGAAGGGGATCGGCGAGTCGGCGACGGTCGGGTCGCCGCCGTGTCTGGTCAACGCGATCGTCGACGCGCTGCGGCCGTTCGACGTGACCCACCTCGACATGCCATGCACGCCCGCCCGCGTGTGGGCCTCGATGCACGGGCCGGTGGAGCCGCTGCGGTGATGCGCCCCGCCCTCGAGGCCCGCGCCACGGCGCTGGACGCCGAGCGAGCCGCCTACGTGGTGGCGACGGTCGTGCGCCGCCAGCGCCCGGCGAGCGTCCGCGCCGGTGACGCGGCGATCGTGCTCGCCGACGGGACGATCGAGGGCTTCGTGGGCGGCACGTGCGCGGAGGCGTCGGTGCGCCTGCACGCCCTGCGCGCGATGGAGACGGGTGACCCGCTGCTTTTGCGGATCGTCCCCGCCGAGACCGCCGACGGTGACGGCGACGGCGCCGGCGAGGCCGAGGGCGCGGTCACGGTGGCCAACCCTTGCCTGTCGGGCGGCGCGCTGGAGCTGTTCCTCGAGCCGCACCTGCCCGCTCCGCGCGTCGTCGTGCTCGGCGACACGCCGGTCGCATCGGCGCTCGCCGACTTCGGCGAGCGGGTCGGGCTCGCCGTCGAGCACGGCGAGCCGGACGAGGGCGACCTCGCGCTCGTCGTCGCCTCGCACGGGCGCGACGAGGAGGCGGCGCTCGCGCGCGCCCTGCACGAGGGCGTCGCCTACGTCGGGCTGGTGGCCAGCCGCCGCCGCGGCGCGGCGGTGCTTGCCGCCCTCGACGTCTCCGACGAGCTGCGCGAGCGCGTCCACACGCCCGCCGGGCTGGACATCGGCGCGCACAGCGCCGAGGAGATCGCCGTGTCGATCCTCGCCCAGCTCATCGCGGTGCGCCGGCGCGTCCTCGCGCCGCCGGCCCCGCAGGCAGCGGTCGACCCGGTCTGCGGCATGGAGGTCGCGGTCACGCCGGACACGCCCCGGATCGAGCACGGCGGCGACGTCGCCTACTTCTGCTGCGAGGGCTGTCGCGACACGTTCGCCGCCGGCCGGGTGGGCCATGGCGGGTGAGCCGTTCGTCACCGGCCTCGTGCTCGCCGCCGGCGGCTCATCGCGCCTCGGGCGCCCGAAGCAGCTGCTGCCCTTCGGCGACGCGACGTTGCTCGACCACACGGTGTCGACGGCTCGTGCCTGCGCCTTCGACCAGCTCGTCGTCGCCGTCGGCGGCTCGGCCGGCGCCGTGCGGGCGCAGGTCGACCTGTCCGGCGCGGAGGTCGTCGTCAACGACGCCTACGGCGAGGGCTGCTCGTCGTCGATCGCCGCCGCGATGGCCGCGCTGGACTCGCGCGCCGACCTGCTCGTGCTGCTCCTCGGCGACCAGCCGGGGATCAACGCCGCGACCGTCGCGGCGCTGGTCGCCGGACGCGGCGAGGCGCCGCTCGCGGTGTGCCGCTACGCGGACGGGCTCGGCCATCCGTTCGCCTTCGCCCAGCCGCTGTTCCGCACGCTGCGCACGCTGCGCGGCGACAAGGCCGTCTGGAAGCTCGTCGCCGCCGGCGGCGACGCCGTCGCGCACGTGCCGGTCGACGGGCCGGTCCCCATCGACGTCGACACCTGGGCCGACTACGAGGCCGTGACGTGAGCCGTGCGGCCCGCCCGGGGGCCGCCGCCGCGGTGCGCTCGCTGGTCCCCGACGTCGACGGCCTCGCGGCGCGCCTGGACGAGCTCGACTACCTGGCCGACGAGGGCCTGGCGACGGCGCTGTTCCTCGCGCTGCGCCTACCCCAGCCGCTGCTGCTGGAGGGGGAGGCGGGCGTGGGCAAGACCGAGGCGGCCAAGGCGCTCGCCGCCGTCCTCGACACGCCGCTGATCCGCCTGCAGTGCTACGAGGGGATCGACGCCGCCGAGGCGCTGTACGAGTGGAACTACCCGCGCCAGCTGCTGCGGATCCGGCTCGCCGAGACGGCCGGCGGCGAGCTCGGCGAGGACGAGCTGTTCTCCGAGGAGTACCTCGTCCGCCGCCCGCTGCTGCGCGCGCTCGAGCATCCCGGGCCGCGGCCGGCCGTCCTGCTCATCGACGAGATCGACCGTGCCGACGACGACTTCGAGGCGTTCCTGCTCGAGCTGCTCGCCGAGGGCGCGGTCACCGTGCCCGAGCTCGGGACGATCCGCGCGACGCACCCGCCCGCGGTCGTGCTCACCTCCAACCGCACGCGCGACCTGCATGACGCGCTCAAGCGGCGCTGCCTCTATCACTGGATAGACTACCCGACGGCGCTGCGCGAGGCCGAGATCGTCCGCCGGCGCGTGCCCGGCACCGCCGAGGAGCTGGCGCTCGGGGTCAGCGCCGCCCTGGGGCGCCTGCGCGCCAGCGACGTGCGCAAGCCGCCGGGGATCGCCGAGGCGATCGACTGGGTCGCCGCCCTGGAGGAGCTCGGCCTGACCCGGCTCGACGCCGATGCCGCCGAGCGCACGCTCGGGTCCGTGCTCAAGGACCGCGAGGACCAGGAGCACGTGCGCGAACGCGGGCTGGGGTGGCTCGTCCATGGCTGACGAGCCCGGCCTGCCCGAGCTCGCCGCCGCGTTCGGCCGGGCCCTGCGCGCCGCCGGCGTGCCGGTCACGCCCGAGCGCTCGGCGCGCTTCGCGCGAGCGGTGGCGCTCGCCCGTCCGGCCACGCGCGCCCGCCTGTACTGGATCGCCCGCGCGACGCTCGTCTCCGGGCAGGCCCACGTCGGCGCCTTCGACGCCGTCTTCGGGGTCGTCTTCGAGAACATGCGCGACCCCTCCGACAGCCGCGGTGAGAGGACCTCGCCGCCGCCCGCGCGGGCGCGCGCGGCCACGCCCCCCGGGCCGACGGGCCGTGGCGGCGGCGCGCCGGCGGGGGCGCTGCGCTTCGGCGACGAGGGCGTGTCCGTGCGCGAGAGCGACAGCGCGGAGGCGGCGGTCCTGGCCACGGCCAGCGCGCAGGAGCGCCTGCGCGGCGAGCGGCTCGAGCGGCTGGGCCCGGAGGAGCTCGAGCAGGCGCGGCGGCTGATCGCCGCGCTGCGCCTCGACCCGCCCGTGCGCCGCTCGCGGCGGGCGCGGCGCGGGCGCCGCGGCGAGCACGTCGACGTGCGGGCGACGCTGCGCCGGAGCATGCGCACCGGCGGCGACCCCGTGCGCATCGCGCGCCGCCGCCGGCGGCTGCGCCCGCGGCGCGTCGTCCTGCTGCTCGACGTGTCGGGCTCGATGGAGCCCTACGCGCGGGCGCTCGTCGCGCTGCTGCAGGGCGCCGTCGGCTCGCGCGCCGAGGCGTTCGTGTTCGCCACCCGGCTGACGCGGCTGACCGGCGCGCTGGCCACGCGCGACCCGCAGGCGGCGCTGGATCGCGCGCTGCAGGCCGCGCCGGACTGGTCGGGCGGCACGCGGATCGCCGAGGCGCTGCGCGCGTTCGTCGACGGTGTCGGGCGCCGCGGCCTGGCGCGCGGCGCGGTGATCGTGATCCTGTCCGACGGCTGGGAGCGCGACGATCCCGAGCGCGTCGGGCGCGAGATGGCCCGCCTGCAACGTCTCGCCCACCGGATCGTCTGGGTCAACCCGCGCGCGGCCGCGTCCGGATACGCTCCCCTTGCAGGGGGGATGGCGGCCGCGCTGCCGTACTGCGACGCCTTCCTCAGTGGCCACAGCGTGGCCGCCCTCGACGAAGTCCTCGACGCGATCGGAGCCCCCCAGTGAGATTCGAGAACACCTTCGACGTCGACGCGCCGGTCGACGAGGTCTACTCCACCCTGCTCGACGTCGAGCGGGTCGCGCCCTGCGTGCCGGGGGCGGAGGTGATCGGCAAGACCGGTGACGACGCCTACGAGGTGGCGATCAAGGTCAAGGTCGGTCCGATCTCGATGACCTACCGCGGGACGGTCGAGATCGTCGAGCGCCACCCCGAGGACCACAGCGCCGTCATGCGCGCCCGCGCCCGCGAGACGCGCGGCCAGGGCACGGCCGACGCGCGCGTGCAGATCGCGCTGACCGAGGGAGGCGGCAAGACCCACGGCACGATCGTCTCCGACGTGCAGCTCGCGGGCCGCGCCGCGGCGATGGGACGCGGCGTCATCCAGGACGTGTCGGCCAAGATCGTCGACACGTTCGCCGAGAACCTCGCGACGATGCTCGGCGGCGGGGGCGCACCCGCGCCGGCCGCGCAGACCCCGGCGCCCTCCGAGGCCGCTCCGCCGCCGCCCGGCGCCGCCCAGACGCCGCTGCCCGGCTCGGAGCACAGCCCGGCGCAGGCCGGCGCCACGGGCGCCGCGGCGGCGCCCGCGGGCGGGGCACCGAAGGCCGTCCCGCCACCCACCCCGCCGACGGCCACGCCGGCGCAGGAGAGCTCGCTCCCGGTGGGCAAGATCGTCGGCTCGGTGGTCGTCTCGCGGCTCAAGGATCCCCGCGTGATCGGGGGCGTCGTGGTCTCCGCCGTGGCGCTCCTGGCCGCTGTACGGTGGCGGCGAAACGGGTAGCCTCGGAGGCGTGAGCCAGACCGTAGAGCTTCCGCGCGTCGAGGGGCCCGGGAGCGGCCTGGGTGGTGAATGGCGGGTCATCGTACGCAACGACGACCACAACACCTTCGACCATGTCGCCCATACCCTGGCCCGGTACATCCCAGGGCTGACGGTCGCCTCGGGCTACTCGTTCGCGGACCGCATCCACAACAGCGGGCAGGCCATCGTCTGGAGCGGGCAGAAGGAGCCCGCCGAGCTGTACTGGGAGCAGCTCAAGGACGCCGGCCTGACCATGGCCCCGCTCGAACAGGGCTGACGGCGGGCCGGAGGCCGCTTGGCACGCCTGCTGCTCGGCCCGCTGCTCCGGCACGTGGGCCACGAGGACGCGACCGTCTGGGTCAAGACCGACCGCCCCTGCGTCGTGGAGGTGCTCGGCTGCCGCGAGCGCACGTTCACGGTCGAGGGCCATCACTTCGCGCTCGTCCACGTCACGGGGCTGCCGCCCAAGGGGACGACGCCCTACGAGGTGCGCCTCGACGGCGACCGCGTGTGGCCGGTCGAGGACTCGCCGTGGCCGCCGCCGGTCATCAAGACGATCAGCGACGACCACGGGCTGCGCATCTGCTTCGGCTCGTGCCGCACGGCGCACCCCAACGAGCCCCCGTTCACGCTCACCAAGGACGAGGACCCGCAGGGCCGCGAGCACGACGCCCTGCGCGCCTTGGCGCTTCGCATGTGCCGCCAGGACCCCGACGAGTGGCCGCACCTGCTCCTGCTGCTCGGTGACCAGGTCTACGCCGACGAGGTCCCGCCCTCGACCGCCGAGTGGATCGCCGCGCGGCGCGACGTCAGCCAGCCGCCCGGAACGGAGGTCGCCGACTTCCAGGAGTACTGCCGGCTGTACGTCGACTCGTGGTCGGAGCCGGCGATCCGCTGGCTGCTGTCGACGGTGCCCTCGGCGATGATCTTCGACGACCACGACGTCCACGACGACTGGAACACGTCGATCGACTGGGTGAAGGAGATGCGCGCCACCGACTGGTGGCAGGACCGCATCGTCGGCGGCTTCATGTCGTACTGGATCCATCAGCACCTCGGGAACCTGCCGCCGGAGGACCGCATGGACGACGACGTCTACTGCGCGGTGCGCGACTGCGAGGGCGACGCCGGCCCGATCGTCCGCGAGTTCGCGGCCAAGGCCGACCGGGACGTGGCCGGCGCGCGCTGGAGCTACCGGCGCGACATCGGCCGCACGCGCGTCGTGATGATGGACTCGCGCGCCGGCCGCGTGCTGACCCCGGGGGAGCGATCGATGATCGACGCCGAGGAGTGGGACTGCATCGAGCGCTGGAGTGAGGGGTCGTTCGACCACCTGATCCTCGGCACGTCGCTGCCCGTCTTCCTGGGCCGCGGCATGCACTACCTCGAGGCCTGGAACGAGGCCGTCGCCGAGGGCGCGTGGGGGCGCCTGCCGGCGCGCCTGGCCGAGCGCCTGCGCCAGGGACTCGACCTCGAGCACTGGGCCGGCTTCGGGCGCTCGCTGCGCGCCCTGGAGGATCTGCTCGAGCGCATCGCCTCGGGCCGCCACGGTGACGCGCCGGGCACGGTGATCATGCTCTCGGGCGACGTGCACCACGCCTACCTCGCGCGTGCGCGCTTCCTCTCCGCCGAGCAGAGCGACGACGAGCTCAGCCCCGTCTACCAGGCGGTCTGCTCGCCATTCCGCAACCCGCTCAACGGCCACGAGCGGCGCGCCATCCACATCGGCCTGTCGCGCCCGGGCGCGTTCATCGGGCGCCTGCTGGCGCGCGCCGCGGGCGTCGAGCCGGAGTCGTTGACCTGGACCATCGACGAGGGCCCGTGGTTCGACAACCAGGTCGCAACGTTGGATCTCGACGCCCGGCGGGCAACGATCGCGCTCGACAAGGCCGTCGGGCCCGGCGATCGTGATCCTTCGCTCGAGCGCGTAGGCGAACGACGGCTGTCGTGAGCCGGGAACCCCGGTAGTCTCGCCGGATGAGCGGGAGCTCGGACGACGACGAAGCCGTCGTGGTTGCCGCGCGCGCCCAGCGCGAGCAGGCGCTTCTCCGCCGCATCCACCGGCACGGCGACCTGCGGGCACGCGACCAGCTCGCGGAGGAGATGCTTCCGCTCGCCCGCGCCCTCGCCGGCCGCTACGCGGGGCGGGGCGAGCCGCTCGACGACCTCGTGCAGGTCGCGTGCGTCGGGATCATGAAGGCGATCGACGGCTTCGACGTCGACCGCGAGGTGCGCTTCTCCTCGTACGCGACGCCGACCGTGCTGGGCGAGATCAAGCGCCACTTCCGCGACAAGACGTGGTCGGTGCGCGTCCCGCGCGGCCTCCAGGAGCTGCAGCTCCAGGTCGCCAAGGAGCGCGACAAGCTCACGAACGAGCTCGGCCGCTCGCCGACCGTGCAGGAGCTCGCCGACGCGATCGACGCGCCCTTCGAGGAGGTCCTCGCCACGATCCAGAGCGCGAGCGCCCGCCGCACGCGCTCGCTGGAGGAGCCGACGGGCGAGGACGTCACGCTCGCCGACTCGCTCGGCGGCAACGATCCTGAGCTCGACCGGGCCGAGATGCGCGCCCTGCTCGACGGCGCGCTCGACGTCCTCAGCGCCCGCGACCGCGAGGTCCTGCGCCTGCGCTTCGAGGAGGACATGACGCAGACCGAGATCGCCACCCGGATCGGCGTCTCGCAGATGCAGGTCTCACGCCTCATCCGCCAGTCCCTGGCGCGCCTGCGCATGGACATCGAGCGGCGCCCGGAGCGCTCGGTACGCGGCGTGGCCTGAGCGCCGGCTCAGCCGGCGAGGTCACCGCCGGGCTCGCGGCCCGCGGGACCGCCGACGGCAGAATGCTCCATCGGCTCCGCGGCCATCGTGCCCGCGGCGATCATGTCCGTCCAGCCGTAGAGGACCGGCACCTGGTACCAGCCCGAGGCGATCACGCGGAAGTCGATGAACTCGGGCCCGTACCAGTAGGCCTCGAACTGGTCCTTGTGCTCGAACTCCGCGGTCTGCAGGAACTTGTACTTGTCGTCGCGGGAGCGGAACACCGAGTAGCTCGTCGCGCCGTAGCGCAGCGCGACGGGCGCGATGTCCGCCAGCGCGGCGGCCAGCTTGTCGGCGCGCAGGCCGGTCGCGTACCAGGGGACGTGGACGACGCCGGCCATCAGCCGCCGACCTCCGCCCGGATGGCGCCGGGGCCCGGTGTGGTCCGGCCCTGCCCCTCCTCGGTGGCGCCGACGAGGATGGCGATCTTGCCGAAGTGCTTGTTCTCGTGCATGAGCTGGTGGGCCTCCGCGACCTGGTCGAAGGCCATCGTACGCCAGAGCACGGGGCGGACCCGGCCGTGCTCGATCAGCTCGTTGGCCTTGTTGCACTCCCACGCATTGGCGAAGTGCGAGCCGATGATCTCCTTCTGGCGCATCCACAGGTAGCGGACGTCGAAGTCGAGGTCGTAGCCGGAGGTCGCGCCGCAGATGACGACCTTGCCGAACGGCTTGACGCAGAACACCGAGGTCGGGAACGTCGCCTTGCCGACGTGCTCGAAGACGATGTCGGGCGCGTCGCCGAGGATCGAGCGCACGCGCTTGGCGAAGTCGCGCGAGACGCCGAAGCGCGCGCGCTCCTCGTCGGGCGTCTCGTCGCCGCGGCGCATCATCCCCTCGAACTCGCGCCGGTCGATGTAGCCGCGCGCCCCGAGCTGCTCGACGAGCCGTCCCTTCTCGTCGGAGGAGACGACGCCGACGCACTCGGCGCCCGCCGCCGCGCACAGCTGCGTGGCGAACACGCCCAGGCCGCCGGCCGCGCCCCAGATCAGCACGCGGTGGCCGGACTGCAGCTGGGCGCGGTCGATGAGCATCCGGTACGCGGTGAAGTACGTCAGCCCGTAGGAGGCCGCCTCCTCCCAGGACAGGTTGGTGCGGCTTCGGCAGCAGCTGCTGGGCCTGGACCTTGGTGAACTGGGCGAACGAGCCCCAGCTCGTCTCGTAGCCCCAGATGCGCTGCGACGGCGCGGCGAGCGGGTCGAGGCCGTGGACCTCGGGGTCCTCGTAGGAGGCCTGGTTGCAGTGGATGACGACCTCGTCGCCGGGCTTCCAGCGCGTCACGCCCGGGCCCACCTTCCAGACCATGCCCGAGCCGTCCGAGCCGCCGATGTGGTGGTCCTCGTCGGGGTGGTAGCGGAACACGGAGACGGGCTTGCCGAGCGCCGCCCAGACGTTGTTGAAGTTGACGCCCGCGGCCATCACGCGCACGACGACCTCGAAGGCGCCGGGTTCGGGCACCTCGATCTCCTCGACGCGGAAGGCGTCCATGGGCTCGCCCTCGCGCTCCTGGCGGATGACCCACGCGGCCATCGTCTCGGGCAGTCGCCCGGCTCGGTGTCCAGCTGTGCGATCTGGCTCAGATCAACGGCCATCTGCTCGATCCCCCTCCGGTCCTCCGTGCGGGCGCCCACCCTACTGGCCGTCGCGGCCCAGGTAGCCCGCCCTTCGGAGGGCGAGCCAGATGAGCACGACGGTCGCGACCATCGCGCCGACGCCCCAGATGAGGAAGTCCGCGAGGCCTTCGGTGTGCCCGACGAGCCAGCCGAAGTTCATCCCGAAGTAGCCGGTGATGAGCGTCAGGGGCACGAAGAACGTGGCCAGCAGGGTCAGCCGCGTGGCGATCTCGTTGAGCCGGTTCGAGGTCGACTGGACGTGGATGGTGAGCGCCTCGCCGAGCAGCTCGCGGCAGTAGACGATCAGGTTGACGGCGAGCACGAGGTCGTCGCGGATGTCGTAGATCGGGTGGCGCGCCTGGCCCTGCTCCATGCCGAGGACCCGCTCGATCGCCTCGGTCCCCTCGGCCAGCATGTCGCGCTCGGGGACGACGATCTGAAGCACGCGGAAGAGCTGCCCGCGCAACTGCGTGATGCGGCGGCGGTCGGCCGCCGAGGGGCGCTCGAAGGCGCGCTGCTCGAGCGCTTCGACCTCCGTCTCGACGGCGCGCAGGAGTGCGACGGTGCTCTCCGAGCACTCGTCGAGGACGCGGTAGACGATCGCATGATCGGCGCGCAGGTGAGCGCGCTTGGCCTCCTCGAGCGGCGGGCACGGCTCGCGGTGCACGGTCACGAGCTCGCGCGCGCTGAGATGCAGGTGGGTCTCGATGAGCGCCGGCTGCGCCGGGTCGCCGAGGGCGGCGAAGAAGACGATCAGCAGGCGGTCGCCGTAGTCGTCCACCTTCGCGCGCTGGTCGAACTCCTTGGTGTCCTCGATGACGAGCAGCGGCAGCCCGAGCAGCTCGCCGAGCGCGTCGATCTCGTCCTCGGTCGGAGCCTCGAGGTCGAGCCAGAAGAACTCGCCGCGCTCGTGAAGGGCGGCGATCTGGGCGGGATCGAAGCGGTCCAGAACGAGCATCCGGCGCCGCGACCGTAGCCGCGGCGCCGGATGGCAGCGGAGAGAGGCTCCGTTCAGACGGGCTCGCCGGCGGGCGCGGCGATCGCGCCCTCGGCGGCCGGCTCGGCCTGGCCGGCCGGCTCGGGCTTGGGGGCGATGAGCGCCCACGTCACGACGGCGCCGACCACGCACATGACGGCGCCGACGCGCAGCCCGGTGTTGAGCGCGTGGACGAAGGCGTCGGCCACCGCGGCGGCGACGTCGCCGCTGACCTGCGCCCCGCCGGAGCCCAGCGACTGGGCGAGCTCGCTGCGCTGGCCCGCGGGCAGGTTCGGCAGGAGCTCGGCCAGGCGGTCGCTGCCCAGCGCGGTGACGAGCGCGCCCATGACCGCGACGCCGAACGTCCCGCCGACCATGCGGCTCATCGACAGGATGCCCGAGGCGACGCCGGCCTTCGTGTGCTCGACCGCGTTCATCGCCGCGGTGCTCATCGGCGACATGACGAGGCCCATGCCGATGCCCATCAGCATGAACGCGCCGACGAGGAAGCCGTAGCTCGTGTCGACGCTCAGGTGGCCCTGCCAGAACAGCGACGCGCCGACGATCAGCAGGCCGGCGGTCATCAGCGGCCGCGGTCCGATGCGATCGGTCAGGCGGCCGGCGATCGGGCCGGTGATGATGATCAGCACGGTCGCGGGCAGGAAGCGCACGCCGGCCTCGAGCGGCGAGTAGCCCTTGACGTTCTGCATGTAGAGGGCGAGGAAGAAGAACATCGCCAGCATCGCGAAGGTCACGATGAACGAGACGATGTTCGCCCCCAGGAACGAGCGCGAGCGGAAGAAGCTGAAGTCGACCATCGGCTCGGGGCTGGTCCGCTCGGCGTAGACGAAGCCGATCAGCGCGACGGCCGAGAGGGCGAGCAGGCCGACGATCGAGGCCGAGCCCCAGCCCCAGGCGTTGCCCTCGACGAGCGCGAGGACGAGCGCGGCCAGCCCGAGCGACACGGTGACCACGCCGGTGAGATCCACGTGGTGCGACGAGGTCTCGTCGCGCGACTCGCGCGCCGCGGCCAGCGTCACCGCGACGGCGACGATCGCCACCGGCACGTTGAGGAAGAAGATCGACTGCCAGGAGACGTGCTCGACGAGGAAGCCGCCGACCACGGGGCCGATGGCGAGCGCCATTGCGCTCACGCCGGCCCACGTGCCGATCGCGCGGCCGCGCTCCTGGGGCGGGAAGGCGTTGGAGATGATCGACAGCGTCGCGGGCATCATGAACGCGGCGCCGACGCCCTGGACGGCGCGGAAGGCGATCAGCCACGCGTCGGACTGCGAGAAGCCGATGAGGGCGCTCGAGAGCCCGAAGACGATGACGCCGAACAGGAACATGCGGCGGCGGCCGAAGATGTCGCCGAGGCGCCCGCCGGTGACGAGCAGGACGGCGAAGGACAGCGTGTAGGCGTTGACGGTCCACTCGAGGCCGCTGATCGAGCTGCCGAGATCCTTCTGGATCGACGGCAGCGCGACGTTCACGACCGTGTTGTCGAGCATGATCATGAAGAGCGCGAAGCACATCGCGCCCAGGGTCCACCAACGACGGTTGTCGTCGGTGATGGCGGCGGAGATACGGGTCATGTGCGGTGGGGGAGGTCGGAGAGGACGGACATGAGGCGGTCGCGGTGCTCCTGGGGGAGGGAGGCGGTGAACTCCTCGAGGCCCTCGAGACGGGCCTCGATGATGCGCCGGGCGACGTCGCGACCTTCGTCCGTGAGGGCGATGCGCTTCATCCGGCGGTCGGACTCGTCCTCGTGGCGCTCGAGGTAGCCGCGGCGCAGGAGGGCGTCGACGGTGCGGCTGGCCCCGGGGAGGGAGAGGCCCAGCCGCTCGGAGACGTCCTTGACCGACAGCTCGCAGCCGCAGTCGGCGAGGATCTGCAGCGCCTTGATGTGGGACATGGAGAGGTCGAGCTCGTCGAGCAGCGCGAACATCGTGCGGCTCTGGCCCTTCATCAGGTGGTGCCAGAGCCCGAGCAGCTCGGCGGCGAGCTGCTCCGGAGTCGTGTGCATCTGTGCATTCGTTGCTTGCACGAACGCAAGTATTGCACACGCGCAGCGATTTTCAATCGCGCAAGGAGATCATCCTCGTCGCCCGGTGGCGCAGGCGGTGGTCCTTCGCGTTCCAGGCGTAGTCGCGCTCGACGCGCGCGGCCGGGCAGCACAGGTCGTCTCCGGTCGCGTAGTCCGGCTGGATCACCGTGAGCACGCCGCGGGCGGCCCGCATCCGCGCGCGGTACACCGACTGGCTGCGGAAGACCACGCGCAGGCGGCCGCTCTTCGTCCCGTCGGACGACAGGACGTAGACCGCGACGGTGCCCGCCGCGCCGCCGCTGCCGACCCCGACCACGGCGTCGTCGCGGCGGTCGCCGGTGAGGTCGGCGAAGGTGGGCCGGGGAGAGACGAACCCGGCGTCGGTGCGCAGCAGCGCAGCGACGAGCGGGGTCGTCCGCGGGTCGGCGAGGATCGTCGACTCGAAGAGCGCCTGGGGAGTCGTCTGCGGCGGCGACTGGGCGGCCGCCGCCGCCGGCAGGACCGCGGCCACTCCGGCCAGCGCCCCGAGCCATCGGGCCGCCATGTGCCGATCGTCGCACGGCCGCGCGCGGGGCGCTACGGCTGCAACGGCTCCTTCTGGGCGGCGTGGCGCCCGGCGACGAGCAGGCTCGCGGGCATGATGCGGTCGGCGGCGACGCCGATCGTGTAGCGCCCGAGGTCCATGTCGGCCTCGAGCGTCGCCGTGTCGCGCGGGTTGATCGGCGCGGTGAGCTGGCGCAGGCCAGGGCCCTCGGCGCGCAGCATCACCTGCTGCGAGCGGCGCGTGAGGTTGGTGACGACGAGGCTGACCGGGCCCGGCGCGAAGCGCTCGCGCGAGACGGAGATGCCGTCCGTCGAGATCGAGGCGGTGATCTTCATCGGCGCCGGCGCGGGGGAGTCGCCGCCGTCGCCGCCGCAGCCGGCCACGAGCATCGCGAGCGCTCCGGCCACCCAGATCGCCCTGCCCCTGCGCTTGGCTGTCGACATGCGAGATCCCCTTCCGGCCTTCCTCGGCCGGGGAGCAACGCTAGTCGACCGCGAGAGCGGCCGACAGGGGATTAACGTGCCCGGTCCCGCGCGGCGTTATGACTCGTGGTCGCGAGCGATCTCGCGCAGGCGCGCCTGCAGGCGCTCCCACGACCCCTCCTCGGCCTCCTCGTACTCGCGCCCTTCGAGGTCGCGCAGGTCATCGCGGTAGGCGTCCCAGGCCAGGGACTCCGCCTCGCTGCGCTCGTGAGGATTCTCCTGTTTGGGGGCGGTCGCGGTCATTCGGTGCCTCCTCTCAGGGTCGGGGGTGGCAGGCACTCTACCCCTCGCTCCGGTCGCCAACCGCCGGTCGGGCCTGCAACGGACCTGTCCTGCCGTCCGGAGCGGCGCGTAGACCATCGCGCGTGGACCTGGCTTCGCCCCTGCACAGTGCCGAGTTCCTCGTCGTCGACACGGAGACGAACGGGCTGGCCGGCGACGCCTGCGAACTGACCGAGATCGGCGCCGTTCTCGTCGGCGGCGGCGAGTTGCACGACCGCTGGGAAACCCTCGTGCAGGTGCGGATGCCGCTGTCGCGCGGCATCCAGCGCTTCACCGGGATCACCCAGGCGATGGTCGACATGGCGCCGCCGGCCGAGGCGACGCTGCCCGAGCTGGCCGCGCAGATCCGCGGCCGCGTGCTCGTCGCCCACAGCGCGTCGTTCGACCGGCGGGTGCTCGCCGCGGCGTTCCGCGCGGCGGGAATGGACTGGCCGTCGCCGCCGGTCCTGTGCACGGTCGCGCTGGCGCGGCGCCTGCATCCGCTGGCCCGCCAGCGCGGGCTGCGGCCGCTGGCCGAGTCGCTCGGGATCGAGGTCGAGGTGTCGCACCGGGCGCTGGCGGACGCCGAGACGTGCGCGCGCGTGTTCTGCGCGCTGTTCGGGCGGCTGTGCGCCAACGCGGCGACGGTCGGCGATGCGCTCGCGCTGCTGCACCCGCCGCGCCCGCGCCGGCCGCGCGCGCCGGCCACCGACGGCGGCGCGCGGGTGCGCGGGGCGCGGCGGCGGCTGCCCGACCTCGGCGGGCTGACCGACGAGCCCGGCGTCTACGTGATCCGCAACGCCGAGGGCCAGCCGCTGTACGTCGGCAAGTCGGTGAGCGTGCGGTCGCGGGCGCGCGCGCACTTCGCCCCGTCGTCGACCGAGGGCTCGTGGACGGCGCAGGCCGAGACGGTCGACCACGAGGTCACGAACTCCGAGCTCGGCGCGCTGCTGCTCGAGAACCGGCTCGTCAAGCGGCTCAAGCCGCCCGGCAACGTGCGCCTGCGCCACGTCGATCGCTACGTCTACCTGCGCTGCCGGCTGGACATCGCCTTCCCGATCCTCGAGGTGGCGCCGTCGCCCGCCGCCGGGCGCGGGGTGAGCATCGGGCCTTTGCGCGGGCGCTCGGCCGCGGTCGAGCTCGTCGAGCAGCTCAACTCGCTGTTCGGGCTGCGCCACTGCAAGCGGACGCTGCCGCGGCGCCAGTGGCCGTCGGCGTACGGGCAGATGGGGCGCTGCATGTCGCCGTGCCTTGGCGACCTGGACCCGAACGCCTACCGGCGCCGGCTGGACGAGGCCCTCGCGCTGTTCGTGGGTGGGGGAGGCGACGGCGCGGGCGCGCTGCTGCGCCACATCGACCGCCAGATGCGCGAGGCCGCGGCGTCCCAGCGCTACGAGCGGGCGGCGTGGCTTCGGCGCCGACGCGCGCGGCTGACCGAGCTGCTGTCGCGGCTCGGCGGCGTGCTCGCGGCGACGCACGCGCGGCCGCGGCTCGTGCTCGCCGAGCACCCGCGCGGCGGGCGCCACGACGCCTTCTGGCTCGTCGGCGGGCGCGTCGTCGACTGGGGCCCGCTCGGGGACCTCGACGACGTCGAGGCGCGGACCGCTCGCGCGCTGCGCGGCGGCGACGGCACCGGCCCGACCGCGTCGCTCACGCCCGACGAGGTCGACGAGGCCCGGATCGTCGCCACGTGGCTCGACAGCCACGAAGTGCCGATGCTCGACCTGTCCCGCGCGTCGTCGCGCGAGGCGCTCGGCCGCTTCGTGGCGTCGGCCGCGGGGTCAGCCGTCGCTGCCGCGTAGCGCTTTCCGATCTGGGCGGCGACCTCTCTGGGTTGGTGGGTGAGGTCGGCGAGCGTGCGCGCGGGCTGGTCACCGGGATGCGCTGGTGGACCGTGACATCACCGGTGTGCGCCGATCGTGGGTGCGCAGGCCGGGCACCGGGCGAGACACCACCCGGTACCAGCCGGGGCCTGAGAATCCGCCCCCCTCGACGCCCCGAAAGCGGGCTCAGGCGGGCGCGAACGGAAGATCACAGACGACGGCAGTACCCCCGCCGTCGACCACGACCGAATCGCCGACGGCCGCCTCGCGGCGCACGAGCGCCAGTCCGATCGGACCGTGCACCGGCGAGTCGACGACGCTCGTCAGCCGTCCGACCTCGCGCTCCCCGAGCGACAACGAGGAGCCCACGGGCACGACGGATGACAACCGCAGCCCCCGGAGGTGGCGGTTCGGCTTGCCACGCCAGTGCAGCCGCGCGACCGTCTCCTGGCCCACGTAGCAGCCCTTGCTGAAGCTCACGGCACGCTCGTTGAGCCCGGCCTCCTGGGGGATCGTGCCGTCGTCGACGTCCACGCCGTAGCGCGGGCGGCCGGACTCGACGCGCACGATCTCCGCGGCCGCGTCATCGACCTCCACCGCACCGGCCGCCACCAGAGCGGCGCGCACGCGGTCGGCGTCCTCGGCGGCGCACACGACGTCGACACCGAGGTCCGTCGCCACCAGGAGGACGGAAGCGCCGCCCACCTCGGCCACACGGTTTGCGTGCTCAGCGCCGTCCACGTCGCCGGCCACGGCACGCGCCCGCGGTCCGATCACGGAGAGCAGCGCCTGCTGCAGCGTGCGCTTGTGCAGTTCGGCGTCCCACCCGATCGCCCCGCGGCGCAGCGCGTCGAACAACGCCTGCAGCGCGACCCGCTCGGTCAGCAGCAGCAGCTCCGATCCGGTGTTCAGGACGCGCAGGTCGCCGAGCATCTTGCCCTTGTTGGTCAGCAGCGCGGCGTACACGCCCGCGCCCGGCGCGAGGTCCTCGACCTCGTTGCTGATCTGCCCGTTGAGCACCGACGCGGCCTGCGGGCCGGTCAGCGCGAGCTTGCCGGACTCCGAGCGGTCGAGCAGCCCGGCGCGTTCGGTCAGCACGCGGTACGCAGACAGGACGGGAGTCGTGGCGGCCATCGAGACCCATGGTAGAGAGCGCCCACACCGGGTCATCTCGGCCGAATGTCCAGCCGCGCGGGATCTGAGGTTTAGGTGTGCCATAATCTGAACTTGTGAGCACGTCTGAACCACGTATCGGCCGCGGAGAGGCCGCGGAGAACTACACGAAGGCCATCTACGCGCTGCAGCAGCGCGGCGGCACCGTGACCACGAACGCGCTCGCCGAGCGCCTCGGCGTGACGGCGGCGAGCGCGTCGGGCATGGTCAAGAAGCTCAACGCCCTCGGCCTCGTGCGCCACGAGCCCTACCGCGGCGTCCAGCTCACCCGCGACGGCGAACGCGTCGCGCTCGAGGTCCTGCGCCACCACCGGCTGCTCGAGCTCTACCTCGCCGAGCGCCTGGACATGCCGTGGGACCGCGTCCACGACGAGGCCGAGGTGCTCGAGCACGTCATCTCCGAGGAGCTCGAGGAGCTCATCGCGGCCAAGCTCGGCCACCCGACGCACGACCCGCACGGCGACCCGATCCCGACGCCCGACCTTCGCATCGAGGAGGGCCCGACGCGCTCCATGCAGTCGCTGACCGCCGGCGACCGCGGCGTCTTCGTGCGCGTCTCGGACTCCGATCCCGAGATGCTCCGCTACCTCGGCGACCGCGGCATCGCGCCCGGCGACCACTTCGAGGTGGTCGAAAAGCAGCCCTTCGACGGCCCCGCCTTCGTGCGCTTCGGCGACGAGACGCATGTGCTCGGCGGCTCGCTTGCCGAGGCGATGCGGGTGGATCTCGAGCGGTGAACCCACCGCCGCCGGTGACGATGAGCGCAACGCCGCCGCCCGAGGTCGTCCCTGCGCCCCTGCCGTCGCCGAGCCGTCTGCAGGAGATCCGCTCGCGCGGGCGCCTGCGCGCCACGCTGGCGATGCTCGGCCCCGCCTTCGTGGCCTGCGTCGCCTACGTCGACCCGGGCAACTTCGCGACGAACATCGCCGGCGGCGCGAAGTACGGCTACCTGCTGCTGTGGGTCCTGCTCGCCGCCAACCTGATGGCGATGCTGATCCAGAACCTGTCGGGGAAGATCGGCATCGCGACCGGCAAGAACCTCCCGGAGCTGTGCCGCGAGCACTTCCCGCGCCCGGTCTCCTGGGGGCTGTGGGTCCAGGCCGAGCTGATCGCCATGGCCACCGACCTGGCCGAGTTCGTCGGCGCGGCGATCGCGCTCAACCTGCTCTTCGGCGTGCCGCTGTTCCCGGCCGGTCTGATGACCGCGGTCATCGCCTTCGGGATCCTCGCCCTGCAGGGCCGCGGGTACCGCCGCTTCGAGGCCGTCATCGCCGGCCTGCTCGGGCTGATCATCCTCGGCTTCCTCTACGACACGCTGAAGATCGGCTTCGACGCGGGCGACGCGGCCAAGGGCTTCATCCCGGGCTTCGAGGGCACGGACAGCGTCCTGCTCGCCACCGGCATCCTCGGCGCCACGGTCATGCCGCACGTCATCTACCTGCACTCGGCGCTCACGCAGAGCCGCGTCAAGCCGGTCGACGACGAGGAGCGCCGCGCGCTGCTGCGCTTCCAGCGCCTCGACGTCACCCTCGCCATGGGCATCGCCGGCCTGGTCAACATGTCGATGCTGATCATCGCCGCCTCGCTGTTCCACGAGTCCGGCATGACCGACCTCGACTCGATCGAGGAGGCCTACAAGCAGTTCGGCCTGCTCGTCGGCGGCGGCACCGCGCTCGCCTTCGCGCTCGCGCTGCTGGCCTCCGGGTTCGCCAGCTCGAGCGTCGGCACCTACGCGGGCCAGGTCGTCATGCAGGGCTTCATCGCCCGCTCCATCCCGCTCGCCCTCCGGCGCCTGGTGACCATGACGCCGGCGCTGATCGTGCTCGGCATCGGCCTGGACCCGTCGCGCTCGCTGGTCATCAGCCAGGTCGTGCTCTCGTTCGGCATCCCGTTCGCGCTCGTCCCGCTCGTGATCCTCACGCGCCGGCGCGACATCATGGGCTCGCTTGTGAACCGGGGCCTCACCACCTTGGTGGCGAGCATCGTGGCCGCGCTGATCATCGCGCTGAACGGCTTCCTTCTCTACGACACCTTCTTCGGATAGCCGTTGAGTACGCTGCGGGGCGCATGGCCCTCGCAGACACCTTTCAGAGCATCGTCGACTCGCTGCCGGACGACTGGACCGACCTCGAGATCGACCTCCGCATCTTCGACGAGTCGCGCTACATCGACGCCGCGGTCTACCTCGTCACCTGCAACGCGCAGCCCTACTCGCAGCACGACTGGCACTGGCGGCTGCTCGTCGCCCACCGCTTCGGCCACGCCGCGGCCGCGCCGACCGTGCACGGCACGCTGCAGCTGCTCGACGACTCGGGCATCGAGGGCGAGCTCGCCGTCCGGGAGGCGCGGAGCGGGCGCGTCGAGATCACGCAGATGTGGGGCCGACCCGAGTCTGTGCGCCAAGAGTTCCGCCGCCTACGCAGCCAGTAGCGGGGGCGAGCGGGTGAGCGGGCCCGTTCAGGCTTGACCGATCCGTCCCGAGAATCCATTCTTCGGCGTGGCGAGAGGCGCATTTGGCGGCGAACCGTTCCCTGATCTCCCTGCTGGACTCCGACCCCGACCTCGGGGAGGGGATGGCGGCCGCGGACCTCGAGGCGGCGACCCGCGCGGTCGTCGCCCAGTCACGCGTCCTCGAGGCCGGCGCGTGGGACCCGCACTCCGAGGACTGGGAGACCGGCGCCATCGTCGGCCTGCTCGTGCTCGAGGGCGTCCTGACCCGCGACATCGTGTTCGCCGGGCGCACGACGACCGAGCTGCTCGGCGCCGGCGACATCCTGCGCCCGTGGGAGGACGACGTCCAGTTCGATCAGCTGCCGTTCTCGGTCGGCTGGCACATCCACGAGCGCTCCCGTGTGGCGCTGCTCGACGCGCGCTTCTCGCTGGCGACCGCGCGCTGGCCGACGCTCGCCGGCGCGATCAGCCGCCGCCACGTCCGCCGCGCCCGATCGCTGGCCTTCCAGCTGGCCATCGCGCAGCTGCCGCGCGTCGACGACCGTCTGCTCGTGCTCCTGTGGGCGATGGCCGAGCGCTGGGGCCGCGTCGCGCCGCAGGGCGTCCGCCTGCCGCTGCGCCTGCCGCACCGCACGCTGGCCACGCTCGTCGGCGCGCGCCGCCCGTCGGTCACCACCGCCCTCAGCGGCCTCGCCCGCGACGGCCTCGTCGAGCGCACCGAGGACGGCTGGCTGCTGCACGGCGACCCCACCGAGGTCTTCCCCGAGCGCCTGCAGATGTCGCCGCCGCCGGCGGCCCATGCGCTCGGGGTCGGCGGCTGAGGCGCGATACGGTCGCCCCGTGAGCGACCACACCATCCTCCGCGCCGCCGACGCCCCGGACTTCTCGGGTGACGCGCCGGGCGCGTTCCTCGGCTACGGCCGTCCGCTCGGGTCCGAGCAGATCGCCGTCAACGTCCGCATCCTCGAGCCGGGCATGGCCAACGTGCCGCCCGGCGGCGACCCGACGCGCGGCCACAGCCACGTGACGGTCGAGGAGATCTACTTCGTCCTCGAAGGCGAGATCACGGTGAAGCTCGGCGACGACGTCGAGACGCTGGGCCCGCGCGACGCCGTCCTGATCCCGGCGACGACGCCGCGCGCCGCTGCCAACGAGAGCGACGCGCCGGCGGTGCTGCTGATGATCTCCCCGCGCGTGCAGGACCAGTCGACCGAGACCCGCGGGCACGAGGGCTTCTGGCCCGAGGCGGGCGGCTGAGCGCGGGCGCCGTGGACCCCTTCGCGGCGCTCGACGACGACGAGCGGGCGCTCCTGCGCGCGCAGCCGCGGCCCGACTGGGTCGAGCCGATGAAGGCGGTGCTCACCGACGAGCGCTTCTCCCGCGACGACTGGGTCTTCGAGCGCAAGCTCGACGGCATCCGCTGCCTCGCGTTCAAGGCGGACGAGCAGGTCCGGCTGCGCTCGCGCAACGACCTGAGCCTGAACGGGCGCTTCCCGGAGATCGCGGCGACGCTCGGTTCGGATCCGATCCGCGACGTCGTGCTCGACGGCGAGGTCGTCGCGTTCGCGGGCGCCCAGACGAGCTTCGAGCGCCTGCAGCAGCGCGGCGAGCGCGACGTGCGGGTTTTCTTCTACGTCTTCGACGTGGTCCACCTCGCCGGCCACGACACCACCGAGCTCCCGCTCCGCGCCCGCAAGAAGCTGCTGCGCGGGCTCGACCTCGAGGACCCGATCCGCCTGACGACGCACCGCAACCGCGAGGGCGAGGCCTACTTCCGCCACGCCTGCGAGCACGGCTGGGAGGGGCTCATCGCCAAGCGCGCGGACGCGCCGTACACGCACGGGCGCTCACGCGACTGGCTCAAGTTCAAGTGCTCGGCGGAGCAGGAGCTCGTCGTCGGCGGCTGGACCGCGCCGCGCGGCAGCCGCACCGACCTCGGCGCCCTCCTGCTCGGCTACCACGAGGGCGACCGCCTGCGCTACGCGGGCAAGGTCGGCACCGGGTTCACGCAGGCGACGCTGCGCGACCTCGCCGCCCGCCTGGCGCCGCTGCGGCGCGACACGAGCCCGTTCGCCGACGAGCTGCGGATGAAGGACGTCACCTGGGTCGAGCCCGAGGTCGTCGCCCAGATCGGCTTCTCGGAGTGGACGCGCGACGGCCGCCTGCGCCACCCGCGATTCCTCGGGCTGCGCGAGGACAAGGCGGCGAGCGAGGTCGTGCGCGAGGGCTAGTACCGGGAGAAGGGTGCCGGGGCGCCCGCGCACTAGAACCCGGGTTCGAACGCGCGCCGCACGTCGGGCGGACGGCGAGTGATCCCGAAGCGCGCCTCCCATCGCGCCCACGCGCGCAGCCGGGCCATGTCGAGCTCGCCGAAGCGCCGCACGCCGACCGTGAACTCGGGCGAGACGGCGTCGAAGCCGCGCTGTGCCGCCTCGCGGTCGATGCCGCTGTTGCGGTCGACGAGCGCGCTCACCGCCGACTCCGGGTCGGCGACCGCGTCGTCGTAGCCACGCCGCAGCGCGGCGACCGTCGAGCGCACGACCGGACGGTTCTCGCGCAGGGTCTCGCGGGTCACGCAGAGCACGAGCTCGGGGTAGGCGGGCGCGCCGTAGTCGTCGACGCGGAACTCGTTCGTCGACGGCCGCCGCGCCTGCAGCTCGACGCCCTCGGCGTTCCAGAACGCCGTCGCGCCCGCGACGCGCCGCGACAACAGCGCCGAGACGGCCTGGAAGCCGATCGTCACCCGCCGCACGCGGTCGGGGTCACCGCCGTCGCCGCGCACGATCGAGTCGAGCACCGCGACATCGCTGGGCAGCCCGCTCACCCCGACGCGCCGGCCCTCGAGGTCGCGCGGGCGCCGTACGGACGGCTGCGCGAGCACGGCAGCGAGCGGGCGCTGGACGAGCGCCATGACGCCGACGACGTCGCGGCCCTCCTGGCGGGCGAGGGCGAGGTCGTGGATGTCGAGCAGCGCCAGGTCGACGCGGCCGGAGAGCAGCAGCCGCACGGCGTCGGTCGAGGCGCCGGGCGCGCGGACGCGCAGGTCGATGCCCTCGGCGCCGTCGAAGTCGCGCTCGAGCGCGAGGAAGATGCCGGCGTGGACGGCGTTGGGCTGGAAGTCCAGCAGCATCGACGCCGAGCGCTCCGGCCGGTCTCCGGTCGTTCCGCCGGAGCAGCCCGCGGTCGCGAGCGCCAGCGCAGCCAGCGCGGCGAAGAGGGCGGCGCGGGGCGAGGCCATCGGGCCCGGAGCATACGGTCCGCTCCGGTCCGCGGAGCCCGCCCACCGGCGCATCTAGACTCCCGCCCGTGCGCCGTCGCGTCACCTTCTCGCGCAACGTCACCCTGTCGCTGTCGCGCTCGTGTGTCTCGCACTGCAAGTACTGCGCGTTCGCGACCCACCGGGCGCATCTGCACGAACCCGAGGAGGTCGAGGCCCTGATCGACCGCGCCGCGCGGCGCGGCGTGAAGGAGCTGCTGGTCCTCACGGGCGATGACCCCGGCCATCTCCCCGGCGTGCGCGACCGGCTCGCCGCGCTGGGCTTCGAGGACTTCGTCGCCTACGTCGCGTGGGCGTGCGAGCGCGCGCTGGAGCGCGGCATGCTGCCGCACACGAACCTCGGCGCCCTGGGCCGCGACGACCTCGCGCGCCTGCGCGAGGTGACGGCCTCGCAGGGGCTGATGCTCGAGTCGGTGCGCGACGACCTGGTCGCTCATCAGGGCTCGCCGACGAAGGACCCGGCGCTGCGTTTGGCGACGATCCGCGCGGCGGGCGAGCTGCGGATCCCGTTCACGAGCGGAATCCTGGTGGGCATCGGCGAGAGCGAGGAGGACCGGATCGCCTCGCTCGAGGCGCTCGCGGCGGTGCACGCCGAGCACGGCCATCTGCAGGAGGTGATCCTGCAGAACTACGTGCCCCACCGCCGCTACTACGGCGAGGAGCCCGCCGAGATCGCGACCGGCGCGGCGGAGGCGTACTGGCGGACGGGGCTGCACGACGGCCCCGGGGTGCCCGCGCCGGCGTGGTCCTCGCCGGTGACGCTCGACGACATGCGCCGGCTGGTGGGTGAGGCCCGGCGGCTGCTCCCCGGGGTGGGAGTGCAGGTCCCGCCGAACCTGTCGGACTGGTGGCCGGCGCTGGTCGAGGCCGGGGCGACCGATCTGGGCGGGCTGAGCGCCAACGGCGATCACATCTCCCCCGAGCACCCGTTCCCCTCGCCGCACCAGGTCCGCAAGCGCCTGGCGGCGGACGGGGTCGCGCTGACCGAGCGGCTGTGCGTCTACGCGCAGTACATCGACCCGGACTGGCTCGAGCAGGGCGTGCTGGACGTGGTCAAGACGAAGTACTGGAGCTTCATCCCGCGTCACGGCTCCGGGCGCACGGAGCCGCCGCGGCCTCTGCGGCCCGACCTCGTCGCCGGCGCGGTGACCCGGGGCCGCGACGGGCTGGCGCTCACGCCGGACGAGCTGACGGCGCTGTTCGCCGAGACGCGGCCGGAGGCGATCGAGGACATGCGCCAGGCGGCCGACGAGCTGCGCGCCGAGTTGGCCGGCGACACGGTCACCTTCGTGGTCAATCGCAACATCAACGTCTCCAACGTGTGCATCGTCGGCTGCGCGTTCTGCGGCTTCGGGCAGGGGCGCCGCTCGCCGGACGCGTACGAGCACGACCGCGACGAGTTCGCACGCCGCGTGACCGAGGCCGTCGACTACGGGGCGACGGAGATCTGCATGCAGTCGGGCATCCACCCCGACTGGGGGATCGAGGACTACTGCTTCTGGCTGTCGCTGATCAAGGAGATCGCGCCCCAGCTGCACGTGCACGCGTACAGCCCGATGGAGGTCGCGCACATCTGCGACGTCACCGGACTGCCGCCCGACGAGGTCTTCTCCCGCCTCCGCGAGGCGGGCCTGGATTCGACGCCGGGCACGGCGGCCGAGGTGCTGCACGACGGGGTGCGCCAGCGCATCAGCCCGAACAAGCTGCCGGTGGCGCGCTGGGTGGAGATCATCGAGGCCAGCCACCGCTCCGGGCTGCGCTCGACCTCGACGGTGATGTTCGGCCATGTCGAGGAGCCGTGGGAGCTGGCCGAGCACATGCGCGTGGTCCGCGAGCTGCAGCAGCGCACGGGCGGGATCACGGAGTTCGTGCCGTTGTCGTTCATCCCGTTCCACACGCTGCTCGGACGCACGCACGGCGTGGAGGAGATCAGCCGCGAGGAGAACCTCAAGCACACCGCGGCGTTCCGCCTCGCGCTCGGCAAGACGATCCCCAACGTGCAGGCCAGCTGGGTCAAGATGGGCCTGGACGCCGCGACCGAGGCGCTGCGCTGGGGCGTCAACGACCTCGGCGGCACGCTGATGGAGGAGAGCATCAGCCGTCTGGCCGGCTCCTACCACGGCACCCGCCTGGACCCGCCGCAGCTGATCGCCGCCGCGCACGCCGCCGGCCGCCCCGCCGCGGAGCGCACCACGCTCTACGAGATCCGCGCCCGGCACCCGGTCGGCGCGGGCGCCGCAGCGGCCTGAAGTCGTCCGCGATCGGTCGCTAGCATCGCTCGGATGAGCTCAGGCGAAGCCATCACTGCCGAGGGCCTCGACGCCCTCAAGAGCGAGCTCGAGCGACTCGAGGGGGAGGGGCGCCGCGAGGTGGCCCAGCGCATCTCGTCGGCGCGTGAGCACGGCGATCTCAAGGAGAACGCCGAGTACCACGCCGCCAAGGAGGATCAGGCGCATCTCGAGACGCGGATCGCGAGGCTCGCCGAGCGCCTGCGCAACGCGCGTGTCGTCGACACGCCGGCCGACGCCAGCGTCGTCTCCTTCGGCTCGACGGTGCACGTCGTCGACGAGGAGAGCGGCAGCGGCAAGACCTTCACGCTCGTCGGTCCGACCGAGGCCGACCTGCGCACCGGCAAGCTGTCCTCCGAGTCGCCGATGGCCCAGGCGCTGATGGGCGCTGCGCCGGGCGAGACGATCGAGGTCGTCGCGCCGCGCGGGCGCAAGAAGTGGCGCGTCGAGCGCCTCGGCGCCTGAGTCAATCCTCGTCGATCGTGTCCCAGAGCTCGCTCGTCTCCACCGGCGCGTACCAGCGCTCCTGCTCGCCGCCGTCGCGGCCGATGAGGACGACGGCGAACGATCCGGGCGGGACCTCGTAGAGGTCGCACAGGGCGAGCGCGTCGAGGCGGTCGGCGACGTCGACGACGATGACGTCGCGGCGCTCGGCCGCCGCCGCGTCGAAGGCGAGCGCGTCGAGCTGCTCACGCCGGCTCGGGTCCGCGGGCGAGGAGAAGACCATCACGCTCCGGGGGTCGCCGGCCATGGGCGCCAGCGTACCCCCGGAACGCGCGGATTCGGCTACCTGCTCGCCGCGAAGGCGTTCACGATGCCGTCGCCGTAGAACCCGTTGAAGTCGGGCGTCCCGACGCACGTGGCGTCGAGGCCCTCGCTCGCGGGTTCGGGGTAGACGAACGGCTCGGTCTCCGGGCACGGGACGTTCGTCGCCGTGCGCCGCATGATCTTCTCGACCTTGTCGGGGTCGAGCGTCAGGCCGCCGTGACGGCGGTCGCGCTTGCCATGCGCCGCGACGATGACCGCGGCCACGCCGGCGGCGTGGGGCGAGGCCATCGACGTGCCCTGGATCCACTGGTACAGGGCGCACGTGCCCTGGTAGCAGTCGCGCACCAGCGGGGTGATCCGGGTCGTCCCGTCGGGCCCGGCGTTGACCGGACACGTCGTCTGCCCGTTCGGGGCGCCGTTGGCGTCGACCTCACCGCACGCCTGCGCCACGTTCAGCGGGTAGGCGTTGAGGATCCGGTTCTGCGGCGCGTTGTACTGCGGCGTTCCGAAGAACTCGCGGCTGTCGCCGCCCGGCGCCGCGACGGTGATCTGCTCGGTGCCGTAGTTCGAGAAGAACGACTTGCGCGGATACGGCGAGACGGCCTCGTTGACCGGTCCGACCGACGAGACGGCGATCACGCCATTGCCCTCGGTGGGCAGGTTGAGGCAGGTGCTGTTGTCGATCGTGCGCTCGTGCGCGGCGCCGTCCGGGAAGTCCGGGCTCGTCGTCGTCGACGCCCGGGTTGCCGAGGTCCGACGACTCGTTGCCGGCCGCGCTGACGAGCGTGACGCCGCGGGCGCGGGCGTAGGCCAGCGCGCGCTGCGTGGCGGTGATGATCGTCCGCTGCTCCTCCTGCTGCGCCGGCGTGTCGGCCGGGTTGGCGGTGCAGTTGTAGAGCCACGGATCGACGTAGTACGACATGTTCACCACGTCGACGCCGTTGTCGCCGGCGTAGGTGAGCGCGTCGACCGTGGGCTGGAGCAGGAAGAAGCCCGAGTCCTGGCCGGCGCGGATGTTGACGAGCTCGACGCCCGGGGCCACGCCGCCGACGCCGATCCCGTTCAGGGCGGCGCCGATCGTGCCGGCCACGTGCGTGCCGTGGCCGTCGTCGTCGACGTCGGGCGGGTCGACGCACGAGGGGACCTCGCACGGCCCGTCGTCGATGCCCGTCACCGGGTTGTCGACGGTGAAGTTGCGGCTCAGCGCGCGGTTGAAGTTCGGCGCGATGTCCGGATGGCTGCCGTCGACGCCGGTGTCGAGGATGCCGACGCGGACCTGGTGCGTGCCCGGGGCCTTGGCGTAGGAGCCCGACGGCGTGGCGCCGATCATGGCCATGTCCCACTGCAGGCCCGAGAGCTGATCGCCGCTCGGCGCGGCCGGCGGCCTCGGCGACTCGCGCTGCGAGGGCGCCTTCTCGATGCCCTGCCGGCGCTTCCTCTTCGCCGCCGGGTCACGCCCGATGACGCTGTTGCGGGCGGCGCCGACGACGGCCGCCTGGGCCCTGGCCCGGCGCGCGAAGCTCGCGCGCTTGGAGCGGACGGTGGCGACGCCGACCTTCCGGTTCAGATGGACGATCGTGCCGCCGGCGGCACGCACGGCCTTGCGGGCCTGCGTGGCGCTGGTGCCCTTCTTGAGGACGACGACGAACTCGCGCGAACGCTTCCCGGGCGCGGCCAGCGCGCTCGGGGCGATGCCCAGCGCGGCGGTCGTCGCGACCAGGAAGGCGCAGAGCACGTGCTTGCGCATGCTTCCTCCCACGGATGCAGATATGTGATCGGCGGCGGGCGACCCCTGCGGTGACCCGCCGTCACTTGCCACGGAGCCTAGTGCGGTTCGTCGCCAGGTGTCGCGCGCCTGTGGTCCACTCGCTAGCGGAACAGATCTTCTGCGAGCGGGCGCACGAGCGCTCCCGCGCCAGGGCCGTCGTCGTCGCTGACGTGTCGCTCCAGGCCGCGGACGACGACGGCGGGCTCGCGCGAGCCCTTGTCGCGCACGAGGTCGGCGGCGGCGGCGACCTCGTCGGCGACGGCGATCCACGTCGCCCGCAGCTCGCGGCCGATGCTGTCGGCGCGCCCGCGCCAGTCGTCGAGCGCGGCCAGGCCCGCGATCCCGATCGCCACCTCGGACTGCCCGTGGCGCCAGGCCCGCCCGAACGAGTCGGTGACGACGACGGCCGGCCGGCCGGGCAGCGCCGCACGCAGGGCGCGCGCGCTCGCGTCGGGGTCGCGCGGCAGGCGCACCAGCGTGCCGTCCGCGCCCGCGTTGGAGGCGTCGACGCCGGCGTTGGCGCACACGAAGCCGTGCCGCGTGCGGCAGATGAGCACCCCGCGGCCCTCGCGGACGACCTCGACGGACTCGTCGAGGACGACCTGCACGTGGCGCGGATCGCGGCCGATGCGCGCGCCGATCTCGATCGCGCGCGCCGACGGGTCGACCGAGCCGAGGCCGACGAGCGCGCCCTCGGCCTTGGAGACGACCTTGTGGGCGACGGCGACGACGTCGCCGGGCGCCGGCGGCTCGCCCTCGGCGCGGGCGAGCAGCGCGCCGAGGTCGTCGCCGGGGCGGACCTCGGGGATGCCCGTCAGGGGCCAGGCGCGCAGGCCGCTCACCGGCGGCTCAGGCGGGCGAGCATCCCGCGCGTGTACGCCGCGCCGCCCGTGCGCGCGTCGAGCGCCGCGCGCAGCACGGCGAGGTCGTCGGCGGTGTCGACGTCGAGCGTCAGCGACGGCGGCTCGGCGATCCGCCACTCGGCTCCGGCCGCCTCGGCGGCCGCCTCGTGGCGCGCGCGACTGCCCGGGCCGAAGCTCGGCGCGATCGCGCCCGGCGGCGTGAGGACGAGCGCGTTCGTTCCCGTGCCGTGCCGGTCGGGGACGATCGTCACGCGCGCGTCGTCGTGCGGGTGGGCGATGAGCAGGTCATCGACCTCGGCGGGGTCGAGCGACGGGCAGTCGCCGGGCACGAGCAGCGCGCGCCGCGCGCCCTGCTCGACGGCCCACCGGACGCCGTGCGACGCCGCCGGGCTGTGGCCCGGCTCGTCCGGGTCGCGGATGACCTGCGCCCCGTGCGCGCGCGACAGCGCGTCGGCGCCCGACTCGGAGGTCACCACGACGACGCCGTCGACGCGTCGCGCGCGGCGCAGCGCGGTCAGCACGTCGGTGAGCATCGCCTCGGCCAGCGCACGCCGCGTGCCGGTCGGCAGCGCCTCGCCGAGGCGCTGCTTGGCGTCGTCGAAGCGCTTCACCGGCAGGACGGCGATCGTGCTCACGCCGGCCCCAGCGAGTCGGCCAGATCGAGCGCGGCCGACGCCACGCGCCGCCGCGACGCGTCGTCCGACATCAGCGTGTCGGTGACGACGTGCGCCAGTCCCTCGACCGCCTCGTCGGCGACCATCGCGTCGAGCAGCCCGCCGTAGGCGGCGGCGACGCCGGTCGCGCTCAGCGGGTACCCGAGCCACGTCATGAACGGCTCGGTCGGGCCCTTGACGATCGCCCCGCCGACGACGGGGGAGACCCCGACGACGGGCGCGGGCGCCGCGCGCAGCGCCTCGGCCATGCCGGGCACGGCGAGGATCGGGCGGATCGAGATGACGGGGTTGGACGGCCCGACGACGATCGCCCGCGCCGAGGCGATCGCCTCCAGCGCCGCGGCGGGCGGCGACGCGGCCTCGATCCCGCGGTACTCCACGCCGTCGACCGGCCCCGCGCCGCGCTCGCGGATCATGAACTCCTGGAAGTCGAACCACTCGCCACGCGCCAGCACGCGCGTGCGCACCGCGGCGTCGGCCATCGGCAGGACACGGGCGCGTACGCCCAGCGCGGCGCCGAGCTCGGCGAGCGCCTCGGTCAGGGTCGCGCCCGCGGCCATCCGCTCGGTGCGGCGCAGCCCGATGGCGAGGTCGCGGTCGCCGAGGTTGAACCACACGTCGACGCCGAGCTCGCGCAGCCCGTCCATGACCGCGAAGGTGTCGTCGCGCAGCCCCCAGCCGCGCTCGTCGATGCGGTCGGCCAGCCAGAAGGTGACGAGGTCGGGGTCGGGGGAGACGTAGGCGCCGTGGATCTCGATGTCGTCGCCGGTGTTGGCGATGACCACGAGGTCCTCGCCGGCGACGTCGAGCATCCCGCGCGCGAGCTTGGCCCCGCCCGTTCCCCCGGCCAGGACGACGACCGGGGCGCCCATCAGAGCCCCGTGATCCTGACCCCGGCGCGGACCTTGTGGCGCACGTTGATCGAGATCAGCAGCGGTGTCAGGCTCTCGGTGTAGCGCGCCATCTCGAGGCGACCGCAGTCGACCGCGCGCAGCCCGTCGATGCGCTCCACGAGCTCGATGACCGTCGCCTTGTCGGCCCGGCGGTCGCCGCACACGAGGATGTCCTCGTCGAGCTCGTGGTCGAGGTCGCGCAGCAGCGCGGCGCTGATCGTGTGCAGCGCGCTGACCACGCGGACGCCGTCGGGGACCATCTCGGCCGCCTGCTGGGCGGCCGAGCCCTGCCACACGCCGAGCGTGCGCGTCGCCTTGCCGCCGATCGCGGCGGCGAGCGGGACGGTCGCGTCGACGACGATCTGGCCCTCGCGCAGCGAGCCCTCGAGGTTGTTCAGCGTCTCGGCCTGGCTGCGGAACGGCACGGACAGCACGACGACCTCGGCGCGCGTCGCCGCCTCGGCGTTCGCGGCCGCGTCGAATGAGCCGCCGGGCACCGACTCGCGCGCCTTCCCCGCCGCCTCGGCGGCGCGGTCCGCGTCGCGCGAGCCGATCACGACGGGCACGCCGGCGCGTCCGAGGCGCACCGCGAGCCCGAATCCGAGCGCGCCCGTGGCGCCGATGATGGTGACCGGGGCCGGCACGGGCGGCGAGTATATGAGGCGTCTATCGTCTGCCCGCGTGAACGAGCGCCACGAGCAGGACTTCACCGTCGAGGGCGAGCTGCTGACCGACGTCGCGGGCTCGCTGCAGACGCGGATCCTGTCCACGCCGGGCCTGATCCTGATGATGGAGCGCACGTGCGCGGCGCTCGCCGCCGCGCACCTCGCCGACGGGGAGGTGACCGTCGGCTTCGAGGTCTGCATCAAGCACGTCGGCTCGGCCCCCGAGGGCGCGCAATGCACGTCGCGCGCGACGCTGCGCGAGATCGCCGACGAGCGCAAGTTCCGCTTCGACGTCGAGGTCCTCGAGGGCGAGCGCACGATCGGCGTGGGCACCCACGAGCGGCGCGCGATCCAGCCGTGACGACGCTCCCGTTCGCCGTCCGCATCCGCGAGGTCGGTCCGCGCGACGGCTTCCAGAACGAGCCCGAGGTCATCCCGACGGCCGAGAAGGTGCGCCTCATCGACCTGCTCGCGCGCACCGGCGTCAAGCGCCTGGAGGCGACGAGCTTCGTGCGCGCCGACGTCATCCCGCAGCTCGCCGACGCCGGCGAGGTGCTCGAGTCGATCGACGTGCCCGACGACGTCAGCGTCGGCGTGCTCGTGCCCAACGAGCGCGGGCTGGACGACGCGCTGGCCCATCGCGCGCGCTTCCACGAGGTCAACGTCTTCCTGAGCGCGAGCGAGACCCACAACCGCCGCAACGTCAACCGCTCGATCACCGAGTCGCTCGAGGGCCTGCAGCCCGTGCTCGCCCGCGCCCGCGCCGACGGACTGCGCTGCGAGGCGGTCATCTCGGTCGCCTTCGGCTGCCCCTACGAGGGCCCCGTTCCGCCCGGCCGCGTGTTCGCGATCGCCGAGCGCCTGGTCGCCGCCGGCGCGCAGGAGATCGGCTTCGGCGACACGACGGGGATGGCCAACCCGGTGCAGGTTCGCGCCTTCTTCGAGGACGCGCGGATCGCGCTCGGGCGCGGCGTCGAGCTGACCGCGCACTTCCACAACACCCGCGGCCAGGGCCTGGCCAACGTGCTCGCGGCGATGGAGTCCGGCTGCGACTCGTTCGAGTCGAGCTTCGGCGAGCTCGGCGGCTGCCCCGTGCCTCCGGGCGCGACCGGCAACATCGCCACCGAGGACCTCGTCTCCATGCTCCACGAGATGGGGATCGAGACGGGCATCGATCTCGACGCCGTCATCGCCGCCGCCCGCGCGGCGCGCGACGTCCTCGGCCGCCCGCTGGGCAGCCACACGCTCGTCGCCGGCCCCGTGGACTGGAAGGGGGCGGCGGGCTCGGACTAGGGCCCGGCCTCGGCGATCCGGCGCAGGGCCGCGACATGCTCGGCCAGCGCCGGCGCGTCGGTCGCCGACGCGCCGTTCTCCAGGCTCAGCTCGACCGTCCGAGCGTGCTCGCTGCCCTCGGGCATGCCGAAGGTCCCGAGAGCGCCGGTGAGCTTGTGCGCTTCGTGGCGCGCGTGCTCGGCCAGGTCGGGCTCGAGCGCGCCGTCGGCGAGGGCGGCGATCGCCTCCTCGAGCGTCTCGATGCGCCCGATCGTGCGCGCCCTGGCGTCGAGCCAGAGGGCGGCGATCGCGGCCTGCAGGTCGTCAGCGGGTGCCATCTCGTCCTCGAACGTCCGGAATGTACGCTCCGCGGGCCCATGCTTCGCCCAGTTGGACTCGTTTCCGAACGCTGGGAGGCGGCCGGCGTCGCCGGGCTGGCGGCGGCGAGCGGACTCCCCCTGCACGTCTTCCGCGGCGAGCACGTGCGCGAGCGCATCCGCCGCGCCCTCCTCGCCGAGGACGTCGACGACGCCGCCGCGCTCGCGCAGCGCCTGCGCCACGACGATCGCGCGCGGGCACGGTTCCGGCGCAGCGTGGCCGTCTCGCACTCGGGCTACTTCCGCGATCCGGACCAGTTCGAGGCGCTCGAGCTGCGCGTCCTGCCGCGCCTGCTCGAGCGTCGCGAGACGCTGCGGGTGTGGTCGGCCGGCTGCGCCAACGGGCTCGAGCTGTGGTCGCTGGCCGTCGTCCTGGACCGGCTCGGCGCGCTGGACCGGGCCGAGCTGCTCGGCTCGGACCTGCTCGAGGAGAACCTCGCGGTGGCGCGCGCCGGCGTCCCCGACGTCGTCGAGCTCAGCCCGGTCGCTGCGCGGGCGGCGTCCGCGCTGGGAGCGCCACGACCTCGCCGGCGAGCCGGCCCCCGGCGGCGCCTGGGACCTCATCCTGTGCCGCAACGTGGCCATCTACCTCGAGCCGGCCGCCAAGGCGCGGATGCACCGCACGCTCGCCGGCGCGCTGTCGCCGGGCGGCGTCGTCGTGCTCGGCCGCTCCGAGCGCCTGGTCCGGCCGGATGTCCACGGGCTGCGGCGCATCGAGCCGCACGTCTACGAACGAGTGCGATGAAGGAGTCGCGCCTGTCCGGGAGCCTCGTGGGCCAGGTCCTGGCCGTGGGCGTCGCGCTCGGGGTCTGCGCCGCACTCGCCTTCGCCCTGCTCGTCGGCGCGATCCGCTCGCTCGACCGGGCCAACGAGCAGACCGCGCGCGCGCTCAACGCGGTGCGCGCGGTCTCCGACCTCGAGCGGCGCGTGATCGACGCCGAGACCGGGCAGCGCGGCTTCGTCATCACCGGCCAGCGCGCGTTCCTCGCACCCACCAACGCGGCGCGGGCCGCCATCCCGGAGCGCAAGCGCGCGGTGGCCGCGCTCCTCGACGAGCCCAGCCAGCAGGCCGTCTTCGAGGGTCTCTCGCGCCAGATCGACGCCTACTTCCAGGCGTGGATCGCGCCCACGATCCGGATCGCCGAGCGCTCGCGGGCCGAGGCGCGGCGCCTGGTCGCGACCGGCGAGGGCAGGAACCGCGTCGATGACATGCGCCGCGAGTTCGACGCGATCCGCTCCGGGCTGCGCGCCGAGGCCGACCGACGCCAGGCGAGCGTCGGCGATCGCGTGCGGTCCGCCGTCCTGATCGCGAGTGGCGGCGTCGCCCTCTCGGTGCTCCTGTTCGCCGCGTACGGCGCGTTCGTGGCGCGGTCGGTCGTCTTCCCGGTGCGGCGCGTGGCCGACACGGCGCGGCGTCTGGCCGGCGGCGATCGCGGGGCGCGCGTGCTCGCCGCCGACGCCACGCGCGGCGAGATCGGCGAGATGGCGCGCTCGTTCAACACGATGGCCGACACGCTCGAGCAGGGCCACGACGAGCTCGAGGCCCAGGGCCTCGAGCTCGCCCACTACGCCGAGGAGCTCGAGGCCCAGCGCACGGAGCTCGAGCACACGGTCGCCGCGCTCGAGGCCGAGAAGATGCGCATCGAGATGATCAGCGCGTTCGGCGAGGCGGTCACGCAGGAGACGCGCTTCGCCCCGCTGGCGCACCTGATCCTCAACGGCGTGGCCGACGCCGCGCGCTGCGACGCCGGCGTGCTCTACGTGCGCGACGCGCGCCGCGGCGGCGACCTCGCGCTCGCCACCGTGCGCGGCGTGGACCGCGCGCAGCTGCCCGACATCCTGCTGCCCGGGGACGGCCTCGCCGGTCGCGCCGCCGTCGAGGCGCGCCCGGTCACCGGCGAGCGCTCGGCCGATGCCCCGCGGATCGGCACGGTCAGCGGACCCGCGGCGATCGCCCACGAGGTCCACGTGCCGCTGCTGCAGGGCGGCGAGGTGTTCGGCGTGATCAGCCTCGGCCGGGTCAGCGATGTGGCCTTCGACCACGGAGACGTGGTGCTCATCGCCCATCTCACGGACCAGTCCGGCGTCGCCCTGTCGAAGGCCGTCGTCCTGCGCGAGCTGCGCCGCCGCGAGACGATCACACGCGCAGTGCTCGACGCCGCGCCCGATCCGATCGCCCTGATCGACGACCAGGGACACGCCGTCGTGGCCAATGAGCCGATGCGCCAGTACCTGCCGCTGCTCCGCGAGCTCGAGCTCCCGGAGGTGGGCGACGACATCGTCCGCGACGAGATCCAGGACCCCCAGCGCGGCCACCTGTTCACGCGCTACGTCGCGCGCCTGGAGGACGGCGAGGTCGGCCTGCACGGCCGCATGGTGGTGCTGCGCGACGTGACCTCCGAGCGCGAGGCCGAGCGCGTCAAGGAGGAGTTCTTCGCGCTCGTCTCGCACGAGCTGCGCACGCCGCTGACCTCGATCATCGGCTACCTCGAGCTGCTCCGCGAGGACGCCTCCGGGCCCGACGGGCAGGACCCCGCGGCCAGCCAGCGGGCGCAGTTCCTCGCCGTCGTCGACCGCAACGCGCGCCGCCTGCTGCGGCTCGTCGGCGACCTGCTCTTCGTCGCCCAGGTCGAGGCGGGCAAGCTCAGCCTCGAGGAGGGCGAGGTCGACCTCGAGGCGGTCGCGCGCGAGAGCGTCGAGGCGGCCGGCCCGCGCGCCGCGCGCGGCGGCGTCGAGCTCGCCCTCGAGGCCGACCACATCGGCGTCTGGCGCGGCGACCGCGACCGCCTCGCCCAGGCGCTCGACAACCTCGTCTCCAACGCGATCAAGTTCACGCCGGACGGCGGGCGCGTCACCGTTCGCCTGCACCGGACCGATGAGCGCGCGGTCATCGAGGTCGAGGACACCGGCATCGGCATCTCATCGGACGACATGCGCCGCCTGTTCGAGCGCTTCTTCCGCACCCGCCGCGCCACGAGCGCGGCGATACCGGGCGTCGGCCTCGGGCTCACCATCGCCCAGGCCATCGTCCACGGACACGAAGGAGAGATCTCCGTGAACAGCCAGGAGGGCAAGGGCACGACCTTCCGCATCCAGCTCCCGCTGCGGGCGCCGTCGAGGGTGCCGGCATGAGCGGCGAGCTGGTGCTGCTGGCCGAGGACGACGAGGACGTGCGCGCGCTCGCCGAGTTCGTCCTGCGCCGCGAGGGCTACGACGTCGCCGCGGTCGCGGACGGGGAGGCCGCGCTGGCCGTGGCCGCCGAGCGCACGCCCGACATCGCCGTGCTCGACGTCTCGATGCCGCGCCTGGACGGCCTCGACACGGCGCGGGCGCTCCGCGACCGCCCGGAGACGAGCGCGATCCCGATCATGCTGCTCACCGCGCGCGTCACCGAGGCCGACCGCGAGCGCGGCCGCGAGGCCGGGGTCGACACCCAGCTCGACAAGCCCTTCTCGCCCGCCGCGCTGGCCGAGCGGGTGAAGGCGCTGCTCACTGCGTAGTCTGCGCGGCATGAGCGCGCGCACGGAGCCGAAGATCCTGTGGGAGCCGACCGAGGAGGCCGTCGAGCAGGCCACGATCACCCGCTTCGCCCGCTGGGTGTCCGAGCACCGCGGCGTCGATGTGACGGGCGGCTACCACGACCTGTGGCAGTGGTCGGTGGACGACGTCGAGGGCTTCTGGTCGGCGATCTGGGACTTCTTCGAGGTCGAGTCCGAGACCGGTTACGACCGCGTGCTGGGCCGGCGCGAGATGCCCGGCACCGAGTGGTTCCCGGGCGCGACGGTCAGCTACGCGCGCCACATCTTCCGCGGCCGCGACGACGACGACGTCGCCATCCGCCACGCCTCCGAGGTCCGCGAGCTCGGGGAGTGGACGTGGGGCGAGCTGCGCCGCCAGACCGCGGCGCTCGCCGCCGGGCTGAAGTCGCTCGGGGTGGAGCCGGGCGACCGCGTCGTGGCCTACATCCCGAACATCCCCGAGGCGGTGGCCGGGCTGCTGGCGTGCGCGAGCATCGGCGCCGTGTGGTCGTCGTGCTCGCCGGACTTCGGCGGGCGCAGCGTCGTCGACCGCTTCGCCCAGGTCGAGCCGAAGGTCCTGATCGCCGTCGACGGCTACCGCTACGGCGGCAAGGCCTTCGATCGCATGGACGTCGTCGAGTCGCTGCAGGGCGAGATGGACTCGCTCGTGAAGACGGTCGTGCTGCCCTACCTCGACACCGACGCGGATCCGGGCCGCCTTCAGGACGCGATGACCTGGGACGACCTGCTCGCCGCCGGCGAGGGCGCCGAGCTCGAGTTCGCCGAGCTGCCCTTCGAGCACCCGCTCTGGGTGCTGTACTCGAGCGGCACGACGGGGCTCCCGAAGCCGATCGTCCATTCGCAGGGCGGGATCCTCCTCGAGCACCTCAAGAAGATGAACCTGCACGTGGACGCCCACGAGGGCGACCGCATCTTCTGGTTCACGACGACCGGCTGGATGATGTGGAACTTCGTCGTCGGCTGCCTGCTCACGCCGGCGTCGATCGTCCTCTACGACGGCAACCCCGGCCACCCCGACATGGGCACGCTGTGGGACCTCGCCGAAGGCGCCGGGATCACCACCTTCGGGACGAGCCCGAGCTACATCGGCGCGTGCATGAAGTCCGACGTCGAGCCCGGCGACGGGCGCGACCTGAGCGCGCTGACCGCCGTCGGCGCGACCGGCTCGCCGCTGTCGCCGGAGGGCTTCGAGTGGATCTACGAGCACACCGGCCAGGACACGTGGCTGTTCGCGACGAGCGGCGGCACCGACATGTGCACGGCCTTCGTCGGCGGCGTGCCGACGCTGCCCGTCCACCTCGGCGAGCTGCAGGCGCGCTCGCTGGGGGCGAAGATCGAGGCCTGGGACGAGGAGGGCAACGCGCTGATCGGCGAGGTCGGCGAGCTCGTCATCACCGAGCCGATGCCGTCGATGCCGATCTTCTTCTGGAACGACGAGGACGGCGAGAAGCTGCGCGAGAGCTACTTCGACATGTACCCGGGCATCTGGCGCCACGGCGACTGGATCGAGATCACCGAGCGCGGCACGGCGATCATCACCGGGCGCTCGGACTCGACGATCAACCGCGGCGGGATCCGCATGGGGACGGCCGAGATCTACCGCGCCGTGCTCGCGCTGGACGAGATCGTCGACGCGCTCGTCGTCGACGTCCCCCGGGAGGGCACGGACGGCTGGATGCCGCTGTTCGTCGTGCTCGCCGAGGGCGCCGAGCTCGACGACGACCTGATCGGGCGCATTCGCACCCGCATCCGCGAGGACTGCTCGCCGCGCCACGTGCCCAACGAGGTCCACGCGATCGCCGAGGTCCCGCGCACGCTGTCGGGCAAGGTCCTCGAGGTTCCGGTGAAGCGCATCCTCATGGGCCAGCCGCCGGACAAGGCGGCCAGCCGCGACTCGCTGGCCAACCCGGCGTCGCTCGACGTCTTCGTCGAGCTCGCCGAGCGCGACGGCTGAGGGCGGCTTGGACGCGATCGACCTCGCCTACGCCGGCGCGGCCCGCCAGGCCGAGCTGATCGCGAGCGGCGAGGTGTCCGCCCGCGAGGTCGTGCAGGCCACGCTCGACCGCATCGCGGCCGCCGACCCCGCGATCAACGCCTACCGGGTCGTGCGCGCCGAGCACGCGCTGATCGAGGCCGGGCAGGCCGACGGGCGCCGCGGGGCGGGTGACCGCCGCCCGCTGCTCGGCGTCCCCGTGGCGGTCAAGGACGACACCGACGTGGCCGGCGAGGAGACGTGCCGCGGCTCGGCCGAGCGCGGGCGCCCGGCGGCCTCCGACGACGAGATCGTCGTGCGCCTGCGCGCCGCGGGCGCGGTGATCGTCGGCAAGACGCACGTGCCGGAGCGGATGCTGTGGCCGTGGACGGAGTCGGCCGCCTTCGGCGCGACGCGCAACCCGTGGTCCCTCGAGCACACGCCGGGCGGCTCGAGCGGCGGCTCGGCCGCGGCCGTGGCCGCGGGGATGTGCGGCGCCGCGCTGGGCACCGACGGCGCCGGGTCGGTGCGGATCCCGGCCGCGTTCTGCGGCGTGTTCGGGATCAAGCCCCAGCGCGGGCGCCTGCCGCTGTCCGACGCGCCGGGACGCTCGTGGCAGGACATGAACCACCTCGGGCCGCTCACGCGAACGGTGCCCGACGCGGCGCTGCTGCTCGACGCGCTGGCCGACGGCGGCGGGTTCCTTCAGGCGGCGCGGCGCGAGCCGGGGCGCCTGCGCATCGCCGTCTCGGTGCGGATGCCGCCGGGCGTCGCGGCGCGCCTGGGGCGCGAGCAGCGCGCGGCGGTGGACGCGACCGCCGACCTGCTGCGCGGGCTCGGCCACGAGGTCGTCGAGCGGGAGATCGACCTCGGGCCGTCCGACGGGATGCATGTCGTCGCCCGCTACCTGCGCGGCGCCCACGACTCCGTGGCCACCGTCGTCGACCCCAGCCGCCTCGAGCCGCGCACGCGCGCCCTCGCGCGGCTCGGCGGCCGCATCCCGGCGCGCGTCATGGCCCGCACGCGGGCGGGGGAGGCCGCGCTCGCGGCGCGCGCGCAGGCGGTGCTCTCGACCGCCGACGCGGTGCTGCTGCCGGGCCCGACCGGCGCGCCGTTCCGGATCGGCGACCAGGACGGCCACGGCGCATTGCGCACGCTGAACGCCGCGACGGCCAAGATCCCCTACTACGGGCTGTTCAACGCCACGGGGCAGCCCGCTGCGTCCGTCCCGGCCGGGTTCGACGCCGACGGGCTGCCGCTCGCGGTGCAGCTCGCCGGCCGCCCGGGCGACGATGCGACGGTGCTCGCGATCGCCGCTCAGATCGAGCGCGCCCGGCCGTGGGCCGACCGCCGGCCGCCGCTGTGAGCGCGCCGGACCGCAACGGCCTGCTGGCGATCGCCGTCGAGGCCGCGCGGGCGGCGGGGACGGTGCTGCTCGAGCGCTACGGCGCGGCCGGCGGGCCGCGCGGCGTGACGACGAAGAGCACGTCCACCGACATGGTCAGCGAGGCGGACCTCGCCGCCGAGCGGACGATCCGCAACATCCTCGGACGCCTGCGGCCGGACGACGGGATCCTCGGCGAGGAGGGCGGCGACGTACCCGGCACGAGCGGGCTGCACTGGATCGTCGATCCGCTCGACGGGACCGTGAACTACCTCTTCGGCATCCCCCAGTGGTGTGTCAGCGTCGCCTGCGAGGGCGAGGCGGGGGCGATCTACGACCCGCTGCGCGAGGAGCTCTTCGAGGTCGTCGCGGGGGAGGGGGCGCGGCTCGACGGCGCGCCGCTGCAGGGGTCCTCCCGCAGCGATCTGTCGGGAGCGCTGGTCGCGACGGGGTTCGCCTACGACGAGGAGATCCGGGCCCGCCAGGCCGAGGTCGTGGCGCGCGTGATCCCGCGCGCCGCCGACATCCGGCGACTGGGCAGCGCGGCGCTCGACCTGGCGTGGACGGCGGCCGGGCGCTGCGACGCGTTCTACGAGCACGGCGTGTCGGCGTGGGACGTCGCGGCCGGGGCGATGATGTGCGCCGAGGCCGGGCTCGAGGTGCGCGCCCTGGCGGCCGGCGGCGGCCTCCCGCAGGGCGTGCTCGCGGCGCCGCCCGGGCTCGTCGGCGAGCTGGTCGAGATCGTCGGCTAACGCCGCGCGTCGAGCTCGGCGTAGCGCCGGGTGAAGGCGCGCTCGGCCTCGTCGGGCGACCAGGCGGTGAGCTCGAGATCCAGCGGCTCGATCCCGTCGAGCTCGGGCCAGCGCCACCGCTCGGCGCCGAACGCGCGGCGCTCGGTGGCCAGCAGTGCGCGGTCGGCCCGCTTGACGGCCGGGACCTCGGCGCGGATGCCGAAGCGCTCACGGATGGCCCGCTCGAGCGGCTCCTCGGCCTCACGGAAGGCGGCGCCGAGCTCGCTGCGGTACTTCAGCGGGTGGGGCATGTCGCCGAGGTAGGCCTCGCCGGCGTCGTGCATGAGGGCGGCGAAGACGTCCTCGGCGTCGCCGCCGCCGGCCTCGACGAGCTCGGAGACGATCACCGAGTGCTGGGCGACCGAGTAGAAGGCGCGGCAGTGGCCGCCGAACCGGCACAGGTTGGCCAGCGCCCGCGCGATGTCGCCGGCGTCGAGCTGCTCGGGGTCGGGCGCGAACGGGTTGAGCCAGCGGCCCGAGACGGTCTGCAGGTAGGGGCCGGGGGCGGGCGGTGCGTGGTCGGGACCGGGCATCCCGTGATGGTACGTAATTCGTATGACGGGCCCGGATCGGTGGGGGCGGCGACGCGATACCCGGGGTGGGACTCGAACCCACATGGCCCGAAGGCCACGGCATTTTGAGTGCCGCGCGTCTGACCAGTTTCGCCACCCGGGCAGGGCGGACATCGTACGCCGCGCCCGTATGATCGACCCGCGGACGGGGTTGTCCGGCGGGCGTGGTGGAACTGGTAGACACGCCGGCTTTAGGTGCCGGTGGCGCAAGCCGTGGGGGTTCGAGTCCCTCCGCCCGCATGGCGCCGGCGCGTGAGCGTCAAGGCCGCGGCGGTCGCGGCGGCGGCGGCGGATGGGGCCGCCGCGGCGGAGGCGCGCCCGACAGCGCGGCCTCGACGCTCGGCAGCGCCCGCGCGAGCGCGTCCTGCTCGGGGCGGGGGAGATCGGCGATGAGCGCGCCGAGCCGCTCGCGCAGCAGGGCCTCGGCGCTGCGCAGCGCCTCCTGACCCGCGGCGGAGAGGGCGAGCGCCTGGCGGCGGCGGTCCTCGGCCTGCGGGCGGCGCTCGACGAGGCCGGCGTCGACCAGCGCGGCGAGCAGCTGCGAGACGGCCGGCGCGGACACGCCGGCGCGGCGGGCGATCTCGGCCCCGGACACGTCCTCGCGGTCGATCGCGCGCAGGGCGAGGAACTGCGGGACGGTCAGCGGCGGCTCGTGAGCGGCGAGCAGGCGCTCGATCCAACGCGTGACGAGCGGGGCGACCGCGACGAGCGCCTCGGCGGCGCCGGCCGCGCGGCGCTTGCGGGGAGGTGGCATTGGGTAAGATAGCTTAACTAGTAATGCTGCTTATCGTTCACGCCATCCTCGCAGGTCTCGCGGTCGTCGCGCTCGTCGCCGCGCCGCGGAGCACGCCCGCGGCGGCGCTCATCGCCGCGGCCGCCGCCGCTGACCTCGCGCTCGGCGCGCCGGCGCGCGCGGCGATCGAGGTCGTGGCGCCGCTGGCGGCGTTCATCGCGGCCGCGCTGACGCTCGCGGCGCTGGTCGAGCGCTCGGGGCTCATGGAGCGCGTCGCCTGCGTGCTCGCGGCACGTGCGAAGGGCAGCGGACTCGCGCTCTACGTGCTCGTGTGCGGCCTGTGTGCCGTCCTCACGGCGACGGTCTCGCTCGACGGGGCGGTCGTGCTCATGGTCCCGCTGCTGCTCGTGCTCGCCCGCCGCGCCGGTGCGGCCGTCGCGCCGCTCTTCCTCGGGGTGGTCGTCGTCGCCAACGCGGCGTCGATCGCCGTCCCGCAGGGCAACCCGACGAATCTCGTCCTGATGGGCGCGCTCGGCCTCTCGCCGGGCGAGTTCGTCGGCCACATGCTCGTTCCCGGGCTCGCAGCCGCAGCCGTCTGCGCGGTCGGGGTGGCCCTGTTCGAGCGCCACGCGCTGCGCCGCCCCGTGCGGATCCTCGACCGGCTGGGCGAGCCGCTGTCGATCGCCGAGCGCCACGCCGCGGCCGCGCTCGCCGGCGCCGCCGTCGTGGCCTGGGCAGCGCCGCTGGCCGGGATCGCGCCGTGGTGGCCGTTCACCGGCGCCGTCGCGCTCGCCCTGGCCACTGCGCGCCGGCGGCCGCGGCTCGCCGTCCCGTGGCGGATCGCGGTCCAGGTGGCGGGCCTCGTCGTCGTGATCGGCGCGCTCGGCCTCCCGGCGTGGACGCCGGACGGTCTCGGCCTGGCCGGCATGCTCGCGCTCGCCGCGGTGGTCGGCGCGGCGTCGGCGCTCGCCAACAACCTGCCGGTCAGCGTGTGCGCCGGCAGCCTGCTCGGCGCCGGCACGTCGGCCTACGCCGCCGCGATCGGGCTGGCGCTCGGCTCGCTGGCGATGCGCCAGGGGTCGGTGGCCACGCTCGTGGCCGCCCAGCTCGCGGGCTCCGAAGCGCCATCGCTGCCGGTGCGCCGGCTGGCGCCGCTCGCCGCCGCGGGCGGTCTCGTCGCGACGGTGTTCGTCTGGGCGATGCGCTGACCGATACGGTGGTCGGGTGGACGAAGACTCAATCCGTGCACTGGCGCGGCGACTGGGCCGCAAGCACCGCTCCGGCGGCACCGTCATCGAGCGGGCCGCGATCCTCGCCGAGGGAGCGGACTTCGACGAGGTGATGGAGTGGATCGTCGCTCACGGGGGCCGGCCGGAAGCCGCGGCGCCCGCCGTGGAGAAATCGGGGCTGCACGGCTCGCGCGTGCATGGCGGCGGCCCGGAGACATCCCGCGTGCCCGCGCGGTTCATCCTTCCGCCGGACGCGTTCAGCCGCTCGGATCCGGCCGAGAGGCCGCCCGCTCCTTGAGCGGCGACCTCCCGGCGTCCCCGTACGCCTAGCCGGTGAACTGCGGCAGGACCTGCGCCTGGGCGCACGGCGCTGCGCGGGCGGTCAGCGTCCGTGCCGCGGCGCCGTTCGTGAAGCTCACGCGCGCGGTCACGGCCTGGCTGTGGCCGGTGCGGCGCAGCCGCAGCGACGTGGTGATCGAGCGCCGTCCGGAGCGGACGGTGACGGTCTTCACCCGGTGTCCGTTGACGGAGAAGACGACGCGGCGCATGGCGCGCCCGGCGACCGACACGCGGGCCGAGCCGGAGGCGCAGCGCGCCGGCATGCTGAGGCGGGCGACACCGGCGCGTGACGACGCGGTCGTTCCGAGCACGGCTGTGGTCGGGGCGGGCGCCGCGGCGGCCGGGGCCGGTGCGGCCGCGGGGGCCGGGGCCTCGCCGCACGTCACGGCCGTGGCCGCCATCGGCGGCGAGCTCATCGGGCGCGACTCGCCCTGGGCGGTCCCGGCGGGTCCCCACCAGGAGTACGCCTTGACGGTGTGGCTGCCGTAGATCGTCAGAGGGACGTGGAGGCTGCCGGCCGTGCCGCCGGCCTCGTTGAGCTTGAAGTTGCCCTCGACGACCGGCACGTCGTCGACGGTGATCCGGTGATGAACCGTGTTCGAGCCGGGCTGGAATGCCTCGAACCGGAAGTCCGCTCCGGTGCACGAGACGGTCGCCGTGCCATGGTGCGCCATGGCCGACGCGGGAAAGGCGAGCGCCAGTACGGCCAGCGTTCCTGCTGCCTTGAGCATCCTCATGATGCCCCCTCTCCAGGGGTTGCGAGTGTGGCGTTCCGACCGTGCTCGCTGCGGGGCGCGCAAAAAGGGCGTCTGTCCCTGGCGCACGAGCCGGGACGCTGAGAGGTTGTTCTCTCTGGGTGCGGTTATCGGCACGACGTGCCTGCACCTTGAGGACGAATTTCGGCGGGCCTCCGAGGCGCCGCGCCCGCTCGTGCTTCTCCGGCCGTGAGCCCGGGTACCCAGCCGGGCCATGCGGATCGGGCTGGTCTTCGGCGCGGGCGGGGTCATCGGCGGCTCGTGGACCATCGGCGCGCTCGATGCGCTCGAGGGCTCGACCGGACTGCAGGCGGCACAGGCGGAGCTCGTGATCGGCACGTCGGCCGGCGCGGTCGTCGGCGCGATGGCGGCCGACGGCGTCAGCGGCGCGGAGATGGCCGCGCGGGTCACCGAGGACGCCGAGGGCGAGGAGGACTCGCTGCGGGCCGGCGCGTTGCAGCTCGACTGGGGACTCCCGTCCTTCGGCCCGGGCTCGTGGCGGCTCGCCGCCTCGACGCTGCTCGCGCCGCAGCGCTTCACCGCGGCGGCGCTGATGGCGGCGTGGCTCCCTCGCGGGATGGTCTCGACCGAGCCGATCCGACGGCTCGTCGCGTCGGTCGTCGCCGGACCGTGGCCGTCGGCGACCGGATTCCGCGCCGTCGCCGCGGATTACGGAAGCGCGGCGCGCGTCGCGTTCGGGGCGCCCGGCGCGCCCGAGGCGACGGTGGGCGAGGCGGTGGCCGCGTCCTGCGCGATCCCCGGCTTCTACCGGCCCGTGCGCATCGACGGGCGCAGCTACGTCGACGGCGGCGTGTGGTCGGCGTCGAACGTCGACCTGCTCGCCGGCGCCGGCGTCGACCTCGCGATCTGCCTGAACCCGCTGACCTCGCTCGCCCAGGCGACCGGCGGCTCGCCGTCGGACCGGATCGCCGCGGTCATGCGCGCGTCGGCCGCGCGCCACCTGGAGGCCGAGGCGCGGGCGCTGCGCGAGGCGGGGACGGAGGTCGTGATCCTCCAGCCGGAGGCGCCCGACGTCGCGCTCATGGGCTTCAACATGATGAGCGGCGCACGCCGCCTGGAGGTCATGGCGCAGGCCCGGCGCACGGTGTCTGCGCAGCTCGAGGCGCTGCGCGCGCAGGGTGTCCGGCTGCCCGGGCGACGCCGCCGATCGGCGGCCTGAGCCGGGCGTTCGTACAATGGCCCCCGCGCTGGGGGACTGGTGTATCGGTAACACGGCGGTCTCCAAAACCGCAACGCCAGGTTCGATTCCTGGGTCCCCCGTCCCGCCGAGTGTGCCGGTGGTCGAAGTCGATTCCGCCGCGCGGTCCATGGACGGCACGCACCCGGCGCTTCATCGTCGTCCGATTCCGCGTTCAAGGACGGAGCGAGACGGTGAGCGACATCACGACACACGAGATCTACGGCTACGCCGAGCGCGAGGAGATCAATTCCTGGCTTCGCACCCTGGCGCAGATCCGCACGGCGCCGGAGGCGTGGCCGACGAGATGGCCGCCGCAGCGCGCCGCCGACTGACCGCACGCGTGCCCTGCGGACTCATGCGGAACCGCACGTCCTCGACCGGGAGGCGAGTTCCCCGGCGGGGATCATGGACCGCGTGACGATATGCGGGTCACGGACGCGGCCGTACCGTTCGCACTCTGTTCAAGCGGTCCAGCACGGGACCTCCTCCGATCCCTCCCGCGTTGGTCGTACCGAGCAGCATCACCACATAACGGCGGCCCGTGTACCCGTGACAACCGCCAGTTGGGAGAGGTGGCCGAGGCCAGGGGACGGGTCTCGGCCTCGGCCACCGATCCCGATGTGGTGAGCCTCAGGCGCCCGTGCGGCGCAGGGCGAGGAGGGCGACGTCGTCCTGGCGCTGCTCGGGCAGCGCGAGGAGGATGTCGTCGGCCAATCGCTCGACGCCGCCGGTGCTGGCGCGCGCCGCGTCGGCCAGTCGCCCGAGTCCCTCGTCGATGCTGCGATCGCGCGTCTCGACGAGGCCGTCGGTGTAGAGGACGAGCGTGGCCCCCGGGTCCAGCGAGAAGCGGTGCTCGTCCGACGGCAGGTCCGCGCCCGCCCCCAGCGGCGGCGACGCCGGCGCGGCGAGGAAGCGCGTCGAGCCGTCCGCCTCGCGCACGAGCGCGGGCAGGTGGCCCGCGTTGGCCAGGCGCCCGGCGCCGGTGCGCGGGTCGTAGACGATGTAGGTCAGCGTCGCGAAGCTGAGCTCGTCGAGCCGGTCGGTGAGCGCGCGCAGGTCGGCGAGCGCCGCGCCCGGGCCGGAGGCCTTGAACGCGTACGCGCGCAGCGCGTTGCGCACCTGGCCCATCAGGGCGGCGGCTGCGATGCCCCGGCCGCCGATGTCGCCGATCGCGATCCCGAGGCTCCCGCCGGGCAGCTCGAAGGCGTCGTACCAGTCGCCGCCGATGTGGTCGCCGACCTGGCCCGGGAGGTAACGGGCGGCGAGGTCGTGCCCGGGGACGTCGGCGAGCGTGGGGGGAAGGAGCGCCCGCTGGAGCGTCTCGGCGGTGCGGTGCTCGCGCGTGTAGAGCCGCGCGTGGTCGAGCGCGAGGCCCGCGCGCCGCCCGAGCTCCTCGGCGAGCTCGAGCTCCCGCGTCGAGTACTGGCGGCCGGACTCGGCGTAGATGAACGTGATCGCGCCGAGCGTCTGGTCGCGTGCGCGCAGCGGGACGATCATCCCCGACTTGATGCGCAGCTGGCGGATGATCTCGAGGTGCTGCTCGTCTCGGGCGCCGCGGCGCAGCAGCTCCTCGTCGATCTCGGGGTAGAGCTCGGAGCGGCCGCTGCGGATGACCTCCGGAACGCCCGTCGGGACGTTCGGGTCGGGCGGATAGCGCTCCTGCAGCTCGCGCGCCCAGCGGACCTTGCCGGGGTCGACGTGGGCGACAGCGATGTTCTCGAAGTCGCCGCCCTCGCCCGACGCGAGCTGGACGGCGCACCAGTCGGCGAGCCGCGGGACGGCGAGGCGGGCAACCTCGTTGAGCGTGCGGACCGGGTCCAGCGACGCGGCGAGCGCCTCGCCGGTCGCGTCGAGGAACTCCAGCGCGTCCTCGCGCCAGCGGCGCTCGGTGATGTCACCGGCCACGCCGACGACCTTCCGGTTGCCGTCCGCGCCCTGGGTGATCCGCGTGCGCGAGGCGATCCAGCGCTCGCCCCCGTCCGGGTGGACCGTGCGGAACTCGAGCATGAAGAAGCCGCTGTCGTCGGCAGAGCGCACCTCGCGCTCGATGCGGTCGCGGTCCTCGCCGTGGACGAGCTCGCGGAACGCGGCGAAGCCGTCCGGGCGCGCACCGGGATCGAGGCCGAAGAGGGGGGCGACGCTCCCGCTCCAGAAGATCGTGTCGGCGTCCATGTCCCATTCCCAGAAGCCGGTGTCGGTCCCCTCCAGCGCGAGGTGCAGGCGCTCCTCGCCGGCGCGCAGCGCCCGCGCTCGCGATCCCTCGTCGCGCAGCTCGGTGAGCAGCAGCAGGACGTTGCGGCCCCGGCCGTCCTGGGAGGAGTGCGGCGACGCGGAGGCGATCCAGTGACGCCGCGCGCCCTCGAGCGTGGCGGCGATCTCCTCGCCGCCGATCGGGGTCCCGTCCTCGAGCACGCGGCGCACGATCGCGGCCGTCGGCCCGGCGAGCGGCGCGACGACCTCGTCCAGCGAGCGGCCCTCGTGCGCGGCGGGCTCGAGACCCGAGATCTCCGCGAAGGCGTCGTTGACGCGCGTCAGGCGCCCGTCGGGCGCGATGACGGCGACGGCGACGGGAACCGTGTCGGGCCATCGACCGAGCGCGCCGGCGTCAGCCGACTCAACTCCCTCGAGCGCCCGTGGACGCTCAGACACGGCAGGCCACCCTCCCCGGAGGCACCGCGCGAGTCTATGCGGGCTGGCGACTCGATGTGCAGGCCGGCCGGGCTGAGGTACCCTTGGGACGGGCTTTGCGGGCGAAGTGTTGTGGTTGCACAGGAGCCTTCCAAGCTCTTAGGGCGGGTTCGATTCCCGTCGCCCGCTCTGTAGTGCCACGGGGAGTGGCGCAGTCTGGTAGCGCACCCGGCTGGGGGCCGGGCGGTCGCAGGTTCAAATCCTGTCTCCCCGACTCGAAGGCCCGGTGCGAACGAGATAACACGAGTTCGCACCGCAGCCTCGGTTTTTCGCGTAGGTCCGGCGAAAAGCGGCGAACGAGGACGTACTGCCGCGAACGCCGATTTCGGCTTCGGCGTATCGGCTCCGTATCCAGCAGGCGCCTCCAGCCGTATCAAGCGACGACCGCGCGGAGATGGACCACAACACCACGTATGCGTCCGTCGACACCAGCCAAGTGGAGGGGTGATGCGCTGCCGAGCACGCCCTACACGCTGTGGGCGCGCTTGGGCAACACCGAGCAGCGCTTCGCGTCGCTACTGCACAGCCTCGCGCAGCTGCGCTCGGCCGCGCGCTACCTCAACGGCGAGCTGGACGCCGACGCCGAGGAGGTCACGCAGCTGATGGAGACGCTCGCCGAGATGGAGGGCCATGTGCGCGGCGTCGTGACCGGCGACTCTGCCTACCGGCGGCACCGCTACCAGGTCATCGCCACCCGCGAGATACGGGCCGGGCGCCTCGCGAAAGACAGCGACTGCAGCATCGTCCCGCCCAAGGCCGCGGCCTCCTAGACGCGCCCGGCGCCTCCGCAGGCGCGCTTACCCTGGGGCGCCCATGTCCGAGTCGCTCGCACAGATGCGTGGCGAGACGCAGATGCTGTTCTGCGTTGCGGCCTCGTCATGGCGGGAGACGTCGACCGAGTACTTGACGCCCCCGGTTCCCCACCCGTCCGCGGGCGTGCGCCCGTTCAACGGGACGTGGACGGCCAGTAACTCCCACGGCTGGGCACCGGTCACGTCTGCGACGAAGCGGTCGCGTTCGGCTCCTGGGCCAGTGAGGACAAGGGCGTTGTTGCACGTGTTGGACATCAGATAGCTCGCTCAGTACGGGAAGGGACAAGTACCGTTCCGTGATAAAGCCGCGCACGCGCCGGTCGCCGGGTCTTGTCTTGGCCCATCGAGCTGTTTGCACGGCCCGGCCCGTGCTCGCCCGGCTCCGCGCTCCGCCAACGACCGCCGAACCGGTCGACGCCAGGTCGCATGGATAGGAGCCGTGGCGGCGCGCGCCGGTTGGCTAGCTCCTGCCAGGCGAAAGCGGCACTCGGAGCTGTCCGACGGCCACGCCGAACGGGTGATCTCGCCGCCCGCACCTACCCCGGCCCCGGCGACGATCACCCCATTCGGATGATGAGCGCTCTGTGCGCGTCGGCGTAGGTTCTATCGGCCGTGCGTCCTTGATCGTGCCGATGACCGCTACCGATTGCCCACCCGACGGAAGGCACAGCGTTCTCATCGTTGGCGTCGGGACAGTCGCATGTAAGGCCATCACAACACTCGCAATCGGCCTCGTGCTCACCGCTGACGGATCGTCTGCTCGTGAGAGGGCAGCGGTATGACACAGTCCACTCAGACCGTCCTGATCGGCTGGTCTGGGGTGCTTTTCGTGGTATTCAACACGTTCGCGTTCGGACTCAGGCTTCCGGTCGGCAAGCTGTTGGCAGAGGCCTCTACCCAGTGGAAGATCGCCGTGTGGGCGCTGGTGATCAATTTCGTCATCATCCCGCTCCTGTTCATCGGCTATTTGCTGACGATAGCCTCGTCCATTCCTGGAGAGATCAAGGTCGGGTTCTGTGTCGCAGCCCTGTCTGCAGGTATGCCTTTCGCTCCACTCCTCGCCCGGTTAGCCAAGGCGGATGTCCGCACATCCACCAACCTGTTGGTGGTCTTGACTGTCGCGACCATTATCGCCCTCCCGCTCGGGTTGCCCCTAGCCATCGATGCGGTTGACGCGCAACTCAAGACCTCTGCCTGGGATGTTGCCTGGCCGCTGCTGCTGTTTTTACTCCTGCCGCTGGTTCTCGGTTGCGGCTTTAGGGTCTGGAGGCCCGACCTGACGCCGCCATTGACACGGTGGGTTATCCGAGTAGCAATCCTGTGTCTGCTCTTTAATGTCAACTTCACGCTGGTTGCGTATTGGGATCTGTTCACGCAGACCTGGGGCACCGAGAGCTACATCGCGGCCCTTGCCGGTCCATTCATCGGCCTCGGGTGTGGCTACCTTCTCGTTTCCAGCCTTCGAGTCAGAGACGTGGGAATCAGGCATGCGGCCGAGGCGACCACGGCGGTACGGAACATCGCTCCGATGCTGCTGATGATGATTATTACCTTTGCAGGCGACCCGCTGGTCACGGTGTCCATCACGATCCTCAACACCATCGGCATCGTGACCGTTTTACTATTCGTCCTGATGTGGAGACGCGCCGCGTCACCATCGGACACCCACGCAACAACCAACCAGCCAGCAAGCGAAGCCCTGCCCCCGCCAACTTCGACGTGACGAGTGATCCACCCGTCGCCCCCTCGGCGCGATCAGGGCCTGGCTGCCGCTACCGCATCGAGGCATTCGCGATAGCCCCCCTCGCGACGGACGGCGCTATCGCAGTGGACGAGGAACGGCAATGAGTGAGCAACTCTGCTCTGCATGGAAGCACGAGCGTGTGCGGGCGGAATCGCATTCGAGCCGAAGCTCGATGAGCTGCCGCCCCCACCGACACCGTCAGCCGCTTCTCACCGCGGGTCAGACTCCGCGCCAGCGTCGCGCGACGGAGCCCGCGCCGCGGCGCAGGACGCGACGTTCATGGGCGAGCTCTCCGCTTCGAGCATCGGCGTCTGGTCTCCCGGCAAATGCATGGGGCACTCGCAGCAGTCATCCACGGGGCCGGTTAACGCCACAGCTCTTGCTCGTCAGCTCACTGGGAGAGGCGCCGGCGGCATCCCCGCGTCCTGCCTTCGCGCTACGACGAGGCCGGCCTGCCATCCCGGCGCACGTCCTCCTGCCGGAGGGTGGAAGCACCCGATGTCCATCCCGCTGCGCGCAAGCAGCCAGGCGGTCACCGAGTTCGAGTTCCACATGTCACCCGTTCCGAGTTCATCGCGGCCCCACACGGGCGTCGGGACCTGCGGGAGGAGATCGAGGATCTGCCGTGCGCGAGCGTCTTGGTCGGGTTGAGGCTGAACAGCCTCCGAGTTGTGCCGACGGGTGTGGCTCATCGGGGCTCCATCTTGCGGGCGCCGTAGATGACTTCGGCCGGGGTTCTTCCGGGCGTTGTTCTGGCGGTGTGGGCGCGGTGGTTGTTGTAGTAGGTGATGTAGCTGTCGAGGTGGCGATGCAGGCCGGTGTAGCCGGGGAAGTGAAACCGCGCGAACGCTGGCCGCCAGCACTCCTCGAGGATCGTGCGATGCGAGCCGCTCGACGTGTCCGTTGGTCTGCGGGCGGCGGCGCGGATCCGGGTCTGGTGGGCGCCCAGCGCGGTGATCGCCTGGTTGAAGCGCTGGGCGCGGAACTCGTTGCCGTTGTCGCTCAGAACGCGTTCCAGCTGCCAGCCGGCCTCGGCGAGCTCGCGGGCGACGCGGCGGGCGAGCGGGATCGTGTGCTCGGCTTGCGGGCCGGTCGTCGGGGCGCGGACGAGGTCGACCCAGGCGTAGCTTGAGTAGGTATCGATCGCCGTGACCTGCCAGACGGCGCCCTTGGTGTCCGAGAGGCGACCGACGAAGAAGCAGTCGATGCCGACCACCTCGCCGGACGCGTGGTGGTGATGTGCAGCTCCGCCGCGATCTCGCGCGGCGGCTCGTCGGGCGCGCGGTAGCCGGCGATCAACCCCAGTCGTTTCGCGCGGGTCGAGATCCCGTGGCGGCGCAGGACCTTCCACACTCCGTTGCCCGAGACCGCCAGCCGGCCCCATTCCGGACGGGCCAACTGCGCCGCGATCCGGCGCGGCCCGAGCCCGGGATGCCCCAACGAGAACGCGACGATCCGCTCCTCGACGATCTGCGGGATCTGGTTGGGCATCTGCGGCCGCCGCCGCTCCCTGGGCCTGAGCATCTCAAGCCCTTGGCGCTCGACCTGATGCTTCCAGCGGTAATAGGTCGACCGGTGCACCCCGAACGTCCGACACGCATGACTGACGGTCGTTCGCTGCGCGAGATCCAACAGCTGCAGGCGATAGCCGAACAGCACGTCATCCTTCGTCACGCGGACTCCTTGCACTTCGTCACTTGGCGGTGAAGAAGCGACGATGAGCCGCGCCCCGGACGGCGCCGATCCTCTCGGCGCCGTCGGTGCTTAAGCCCTACATCTCTCGACAGACAACTGTCGGGAGAACATGGAGACAGTTCAGGTTAGGCGCTGCGGGCCGCCGACGGCCTCGTCGATGTCGGGGATGCGTCCGTCGCGCCAGCGACGTATCTCGTAGCGGAAGATCCGGAACCGGCCGGCCCAGCGGGTCCCGACCGGGCCTTCGGCGACGACCCCACGTTGCTCGCCCAGGGCGTCACGGACGGGCGCCTGCTCGATGACGAACCGTGCCGTCGCGACGTGGACTTCGAGCGCGGAGTGGTACAGGTCGCATGCCGGTCGCCGCGCGGCGCGTGCGGTCACCGCCTCGAACACGCGGCCGTTGAGTCGCACGAAGTGCCCGCCTGCCCCGAGGGGGACCCAGTACAAGTCGACTGAGGACCTCCCGGGCCCTGCCGTGGCTGCGAGGGGTGCTCGCGTGCCGGACATCGTCACGCGGCAACGATCCCGGGCTGGATCGAGCAGGGACAATGACCTCGGTGGCGAGCGGTCCGGCGCCTAGAGCGCTGGGGTGACTGTGGTGATCTCGGCATGGAAGAACGGCGCGTAGCGCGGGGTGGCGAACCACCAGCCGACGGTGGCGCGGCTGGGAAGTACGAGCTCGCCGAAGCGGCGCTCGGCGTGGATCTCGCCTCCGAAGGGGATGTACTGAAACGTCTTCTTTCCGGCGTCGCCCCAGCGCATGCCGCTCACGGTTCTCATCGCGCCGTGTTCGTCGATGTGCACACGAACCTCGGGTTGCTCGGGCGGCAGGTCGAAGCGGGCGACGATGATGCTCTCGGTCTCGGCGCGCCAGGCCACGCCGCGGTCTGGCAGCACGCTGGTCGGCGCGAACACGACGCTCTCTATCGCGGCACGCATCGCCGCCGACCGGGCCGTGTTGGCGTCATGGGCGTCAAACAGGGTCACGCGCCCGAGCAGGCGGCCCTCGGTGCTGCCCGCGGCGTCTGCGTAGCGGTCGGTGACCCGCAGCGGCGTCAACGGGCCGCGCCCGACGCGGGCTCGCCACGCGAAGGATCGCCCGTCGACCGTCTGCTCGGCGGTGAACGGTAGCCACAGGCCGACCTTGATGCGCCCGCTCATCGCCATGCGGACACCGTTCGACAGCGCAGCGCCGTCGCTGATGGCGTGGCTGAAGTAGCGTCGGACGGGCTCGTCGAGATCGGCGAGCGCGTCCGAGCTGAAGCGGCGCGTGGGGGCAGGCGTCGTCGTCACAAGCGATCGGTGGCTTGCCTCGGCGTCGCGGCGACGAGCTTCATGAGGGGCAGGTCGTGTCGGGCCTTGCTTGCGGCGCGCTCCAGGTAGCGGTTGGCGGCCGTCAGGCGTTGCCAGAGCTCCGCGCGCTCCTGCCCGGTCGCCTCCTGCGCCCGAACGTCGACGCTGCGCCCGACAACAACGATGCGGGCGTGCGGGTCGGCGCGCAGGTTCAGATACCAGGCCGGCGGATGGCGAGCGCCGGCGTTCGAGGCCACCACGACGAACGTAGAGCCATCTGCCAGGTACTGCACCGGCGTGGTGTGGGTCTGCCCGGAGCGGCGCCCGGTGGTCTCCAGCAGCAGGACCGGCTGACCGCCCATGCGCCCGAGCACCCGTCCGCCCGAGCGCCGATAGACCCAAGCGTGCAGGCGTGTCACCCAGCGCGGCATCAGGCGGGCACCGTTGCGCCGTCCAGGGCGCTCTCATCCGAGAGGTCGGCGCCCTCAGTCGCCGGCGTGGCGGCAGGGCCGTCGGGCGCGGACTCGGCGCGGCGGCGTAGCCCGCGGAATTGCTTGAGCTGCATCACCCAGTGCGCCGGGTCCCACAGCAGCCAGTTGGCGACGGCTATGGGCGCGGGCGGTTTCCCGCGCGCCTTGCCGGTCACGACCAGCCGCGTGTGCCCGTCACCGGTCGGTCGCAGGAAGAAGCCCCACGTGCTGTCGCTGTACGCGCGCGGCAGTCTGTCCGCCGGGTCGAAGTTGTGCGCCGCGGGGACGGTCAGTGAGGCCCGTAGGACGAGCGCTCGCTCGGGCACCAGGAGCGCGACGTCGAACCAGCGGGCGGCGTCGGGGACCGAGGCGATGCGGTCGCCCTCCCGCAGGTCCTGCCATTGGGTGTGGATGCGATCAGCGCTCGGTCGGCCGCCGTTGTCGAGGCGGTCGAAGCTGTAGAACCCGGCGCGGTCACAGCCCATCTGGACCAGCCACGGCCAGACGCGCTCCGGCGGTGCCGCGATGGTGGTCGCCATCGCGCCGTACCGACGGCCGTCGGGGATCAGGTCGTCTCCGGGGTAGGACGCCGTGCGCTCCTCGTCGCTCGTGCCGAGCCACTGGATCCGGGGACGCACGACCGAGGTGTAGAGGGCGAAGGCGCCCGCCGCGCCGACGGCCGCCCACTTCCGAGCGTCGCAGGGCATGGTAGGTCTGCGGGGATGCGATCCGGGTCATCGAGCGACCAAAGCGGGCGTCGGGTCGGTCGCCTGCTGGCATCGTGTCGGACACCGGCTCTTGCGGTGCGGGCGTGGGCGAGCGTCGCACGAGCCGGGCGAGGCGCAACGCGGCGGTGACCAACAGCAGGGCGCCGATGAGGACGATGAGGGTGAACACATCGGGTTGCCAGAGGAACGAGGCCCGCCACCCGAAGCTCAGGGCGGGCAGCGCCACGAGCAGGGCGCCCGCGCCCGCGCGCGTCGCGACCCCGGCGATAGCGAGCCACCGGCGCTCGCGGACGCGTGGCCGTCCGGAGGGCGCGCACGGCGCGGACGATCCCCACGCCAGCGCGGCGAGCAGCGCGAGGGCGATGAGGTCGAGGTACAGGTAGTAGCGATGCAGCGAAGTGCCCGTGTCGACGGGGTCGCCGATGAGCGCGTCGACGGCGTTTCGCTCGACGCGGTGAACCGAGGCCGGATAGCCCGGGAGCGTGAGATCGTTCGCGGCGTTAGTCAGCGTCACCACGGCCATCGCGCGGCGCGGGAACATGACGATCATGGCGCTGGAGTCGGGGGCGCGGCCGGGATGGAGCTGGGCGGGCTCCGACCAGGGTCCGCCCACGTACCAGCCCATGGCGTAGCGCGCGTCGACGTGGTCAGACCAGGCGCCCATCTTCCCCGCTCGTCCCGGGGCGAGCATGGTCTCCAACCCTCGTCGCGAGACGATGCGCTCGCCGTTGGCGCTGACGCCATGGTTGAGGTACATGGCGAGGTAACGGCCCATGTCCTGCGCGGAGGACATGAGGTAGCCGGCGGACTGGATGCCGGCCCGGAAGGTTGGGCCGTGGGCGGTGCTCAGGCCGAACCAGTAGCGGTGCCCGGTCGCCAGTCCATCGCGTTTCGCGGCGTCGAGAGCGACGTAGCTGTGGCGCATGCCCAACGGCGTGAAGATGTGGCGCTGGACGTACTGCGGATAGGGCTCGCCGGACGCCCGCTCGATGATCGGCCCGGCCAGGATGTAATTGGCGTTGGCGTACTCAAACGCGACCCCGGGTGGCCTGGCGAGCGTCGCGCCGTGCAACTCGCGCAGTGCTTGAAGAGCGGTACCGTCGGCCGCGCTCCTGACGATCGGGCCGCCCGCGGTCGCCGGCAGCCCGGTGGTCTGCTGAAGCACCTGGCGCACGGTGATGCGATCGGCGGCCCGCTGCTCGGCAAGCTGGAACTCAGGCACGTACTCACGGGCGGGCGCGTCGAGATCGAGCCGGCCGGCGTCGACGAGCTGCATCGCCGCCAGCGCCGTAAAGGACTTCGAGGTCGAACCGAGCAAGAACGGCGTCTCCGTCGTGGCGGGGCGGTTGTCACCGGCATCGCCGAAGCCGCGCGCGTGCACCACCTCGTTCCCGGACACCACGGCCACGGCGAAGCCCGGCACGCCCGACCGCTCTATACCGTGGTGGATGACGCGTCCATACGCGGAGCGCTGCGCGATCGGGAGGAGTGGCGGCTGCAGACGATGCGGTCACCGCGAAGGAGCTAGAGCGTTGGGGTGATTGCGTTGATCTCGGCATGGAAGAACGGCGCGTAGCGCGAGGTGGCGAACCACCAGCCGACGCTGGCGCGGCTGGGAAGCACGAGCTCGCCGAAGCGGCGCTCGGCGTGGATCTCGCCTCCGAAGGGGATGTACTGAAACGTCTTCTCTCCGGCGTTGCCCCAGCGCATGCCGGTCACGGTTCTCATCGCGCCGTGTTCGTCGATGCGCACGCGAACCTCGGGTTGCTCGGGCGGCAGGTCGAAGCGGGCGACGATGATGTTCTCGGTCTCGGCGCGCCAGGCCACGCCGCGGTCTGGGAGCACGCTGGTCGGCGCGAACACGACGCTCTCTATCGCGGCACGCATCGCCGCCGACCGGGCCGTGTCGGCGTCATGGGCGTCAAACAGGGTCACGCGCCCGAGCAGGCGGCCCGCGGTGCTGCCCGCGGCGTCTGCGTAGCGGTCGGTGACGCGCAGCGGCGTCAACGGGCCGCGCCCGACGCGGGCTCGCCACGTGAAGGATCGCCCGTCGACCGTCTGCTCGGCGGTGAACGGTAGCCACAGGCCGACCTTGATGCGCCCGCTCATCGCCATGCGGACACCGTTCGACAGCGCAGCGCCGTCGCTGATGGCGTGGCTGAAGTAGCGTCGGACGGGCTCGTCGAGATCGGCGAGCGCGTCCGAGCTGAAGCGGCGCGTGGGGGCAGGCGTCGTCGTCACAAGCGATCGGTGGCTTGCCTCGGCGTCGCGGCGACGAGCTTCATGAGGGGCAGGTCGTGTCGGGCCTTGCTTGCGGCGCGCTCCAGGTAGCGGTTGGCGGCCGTCAGGCGTTGCCAGAGCTCCGCGCGCTCCTGCCCGGTCGCCTCCTGCGCCCGAACGTCGACGCTGCGCCCGACAACAACGATGCGGGCGTGCGGGTCGGCGCGCAGGTTCAGATACCAGGCCGGCGGATGGCGAGCGCCGGCGTTCGAGGCCACCACGACGAACGTAGAGCCATCTGCCAGGTACTGCACCGGCGTGGTGTGGGTCTGCCCGGAGCGGCGCCCGGTGGTCTCCAGCAGCAGGACCGGCTGACCGCCCATGCGCCCGAGCACCCGTCCGCCCGAGCGCCGATAGACCCAAGCGTGCAGGCGTGTCACCCAGCGCGGCATCAGGCGGGCACCGTTGCGCCGTCCAGGGCGCTCTCATCCGAGAGGTCGGCGCCCTCAGTCGCCGGCGTGGCGGCAGGGCCGTCGGGCGCGGACTCGGCGCGGCGGCGTAGCCCGCGGAATTGCTTGAGCTGCATCACCCAGTGCGCCGGGTCCCACAGCAGCCAGTTGGCGACCGCTATGGGCGCGCGCGGTTTCCCGCGCGCCTTGCCGGTCACGACCAGCCGCGTGCACCCGTCACCGGTCGGTCGCAGGAAGAAGCCCCACGTGCTGTCGCTGTACGCGCGCGGCAGTCTGTCCGCCGGGTCGAAGTTGTGCGCCGCGGGGACGGTCAGTGAGGCCCGTAGGACGAGCGCTCGCTCGGGCACCAGGAGCGCGACGTCGAACCAGCGGGCGGCGTCGGGGACCGAGGCGATGCGGTCGCCCTCCCGCAGGTCCTGCCATTGGGTGTGGATGCGATCAGCGCTCGGTCGGCCGCCGTTGTCGAGGCGGTCGAAGCTGTAGAACCCGGCGCGGTCACAGCCCATCTGGACCAGCCACGGCCAGACGCGCTCCGGCGGTGCCGCGATGGTGGTCGCCATCGCGCCGTACCGACGGCCGTCGGGGATCAGGTCGTCTCCGGGGTAGGACGCCGTGCGCTCCTCGTCGCTCGTGCCGAGCCACTGGATCCGGGGACGCACGACCGAGGTGTAGAGGGCAAAGGCACCCGCCGCGCCGACGGCCGCCCACTTCCGAGCGTCGCAGGGCATGGAGGTCTGCGGGAATGTGATCCAGGTCATCGAGCGACCAAAGCGGGCGTCGGGTCGGTGTCTGCTGGCATCGTGTCGGACACCGGCTCTTGCGGTGCGGGCGTGGGCGAGCGTCGCACGAGCCGGGCGAGGCGCAACGCGGCGGTGACCAACAGCAGGGCGCCGATGAGGACGATGACGGTGAACACATCGGGTTGCCAGAGGAACGAGGCCCGCCACCCGAAGCTCAGGGCGGGCAGCGCCACGAGCAGGGCGCCCGCGCCCGCGCGCGTCGCGACCCCGGCGATAGCGAGCCACCGGCGCTCCGGACGGGTGCGCCGTCCGGAGGGCGCGCACGGCGCGGACGATCCCCCACACCAGCGCGGCGAGCAGCGCGAGGGCGATGAGGTCGAGGTACAGGTAGTAGCGATGCAGCGAAGTGCCCGTGTTGACGGGGTCGCCGATGAGCGCGTCGACGGCGTTTCGCTCGACGCGGTCAACCGAGGCCGGATAGCCCGGGAGCGTGAGATCGTTCGCGGCGTTAGTCAGCGTCACCACGGCCATCGCGCGGCGCGGGAACATGACGATCATGGCGCTGGAGTCGGGGGCGCGGCCGGGATGGAGCTGGGCGGGCTCCGACCAGGGTCCGCCCACGTACCAGCCCATGGCGTAGCGCGCGTCGGCGTGGTCAGACCAGGCGCCCATCTTCCCCGCTCGTCCCGGGGCGAGCATGGTCTCCAACCCTCGTCGCGAGACGATGCGCTCGCCGTCGGCGCTGACGCCATGGTTGAGGTACATGGCGAGGTAGCGGCCCATGTCCTGCGCGGAAGACATGAGGTAGCCGGCGGACTGGATGCCGGCCCGGAAGGTCGGGCCGTGGGTGGTGCTCAGGCCGAACCAGTAGCGGTGCCCGGTCGCCAGTCCGTCGCGTTTCGCAGCGTCCAGAGCGACGTAGCTGTGGCGCATGCCCAACGGCGTGAAGATGTGGCGCTGGACGTACTGCGGATAGGGCTCGCCGGACGCCCGCTCGATGATCAGCCCGGCCAGGATGTAATTGGCGTTGGCGTACTCAAACGCGACCCCAGGTGGCCTGGCGAGCGTCGCGCCGTGCAACTCGCGCAGTGCTTCAAGAGCGGTACCCTCGGCCGCGCTCCTGACGATCGGGCCGCCCGCCGTCGCCGGCAGCCCGGTGGTCTGCTGCAGCACCTGGCGCACCGTGATGCGATCGGCGGCCCGCTGCTCGGCAAGCTGGAACTCAGGCACGTACTCGCGGGCGGGCGCGTCAAGGTCGAGCCGGCCGGCGTCGACGAGCTGCATCGCCGCCAGCGCCGTAAAGGACTTCGAGGTCGAACCGAGCAAGAACGGCGTCTCCGTCGTCGCGGGACGGTTGTCACCGGCATCGCCGAAGCCGCGCGCGTGCACCACCTCGTTCCCGGACACCACGGCCACAGCGAAGCCCGGTACGCCCGACCGCTCCATACCGTCGCGGATCACGCGATCCATACGCGTAAGCGCTGCACGATCGGGGGGAGCGGCGGCCGCAGACGACGCGGTCACCGCGACCAGAAGCAACGCTGCGACAGCCGCCACCACCCAGCCCCCAGCACCGGCGGGACTCGCCTTGGTCATGAGAGCCCAGGCGTCGGCTCGGGGCTGACGGCGGCAACTTCGGCAGAGTCGGGCACCGTCTCCTGACCGCCCATGTCCAGGCGGAAGGGCGGGTACTTGTCGGTCATCAGGAAGGCGTAGGCGGCGACGCGGTAGCACCAGCGGTTCATCCCCATGACGAAGTCGAAGATGCTGCGCGGGTAGCGGCCGGTGAACAGCAGGACGACGCCCGCGATCAGGACCAACAGGCCGATCAGGCCGCCGCCGGAGCTCCATCCCCCGTTGTCACTGGCCGCGTTGAACCCGGCCACCGCGCCGCCGGCGAACACGCCGACGATCAGGTACTGCGGCAGCGCGAGCAGCCACCACTTGACGAGCACGAGGCCGCGCGAGAGCGCCTGCGGGTACTCGACCTCCACTCGTGCCGGGTAGTCCGGGACGTCGGCGAGCGTGAACGGCGGGTAACGGTCGGTTCCCAGCGCGCTGTAGGAGTAGAAGCCCACGCGCCAGGACCAGCGCAGCACGCCGACGTTGAAGTCGAAGATCGCGCGCGGATAGCGGGCGGTGAACAGGATCGCGAAGAACGCGACCACCGTCAGGACCACGAACGCGATCCACAGGAACAGCAACACGATCACGTGCGGGATCACCAGGATCCACTTGACCAGCCACAGCCAACGGCTCAGGCGGCCGTCAAGCTGTCCCTCGAACTGCAGCGGATACACCGATGGTGCGGCGTGCTCGTTCATGGCACGCACTCCTCTCGAACCAGCATGTGGGCGCCTGCGGCGCCTCTTCAAGGTCTCCCGAGGGTCACCAGCGCTGGTGCTACGAGCGCGAGCGGCGATCGAGGCGCGGCGGAAACGATCCCTCGCAGGATCCAGAAGTGCCGCGCACTGATCTGCTTCTACGCCTCAGCTTAGCCGTTCGGGACGAACCGGATACGGACTACCGGCCACCGCGCATACATCGCGCTGTCAGGCGCGCCCGGGTGTGCGCGCACGCAGCGGTGCGCTGGGCGCAGACGATCGCGTTCCCCACCGCCCGGTCCTTCCAGTAAGCGACCTCCACGGCCCTGACGGGACCCGTTGCCGCACCCCGTCCGAGGCAGCGCCATGCGACGTTGCGCGAGCCGGCCGCCACCGCTGCTCCGGAGGCGTGGATAGCGGCAGCGCGGCTACGAGCGCGACCCGAGCAGGGTGTGGATCGCATCGTCCGCGTCTGTGTGGGGCAGGCGCGCGATGACGTCCTGCGCGAGGCGGCGCATCTCGGGCTCGGCATGTCGGGCGTGGGCGGCGAACGCCGACTCCCCCATGGGCGATCGCATGACCCGCGCCCAGTAGCGGATGGCGATGGGAGTCAGCCAGCGGTTGTGCAGCACGGCGAGGTTGCGTGGGCAGCCCTCGACGCGATCGGCGTGCAAGGCCCGGAAACCCTCGGTGATCGCCGCGCACGTGAGCTTCAGCGTCACCCGATCGTCGGCGAGTCGCGTCGGGTCGGTCCCACAGCGGTACAGCCCGGCAGACATCGCAGCGACGAACACTGCGTGATAGGCCAGCCAACCATCCATATCGGAGACGCGCTGGACCGGCAGCCCGCGCGAGGTCAGGACGTCTGCCACGGCGGCGAGACGCGGACTATCGCTCGCTTCGATCGCCGTTGGCTGCTGCGCGATCGTGAAATACGTGACGACGTCGTCGCGCATCGTCCCACCGATACCGGGGAAGCCGAGCGCGATTTGTGCGCCTAAAGCGCTGGGGAGGCCTGAGCGTCCCGCCGGGTTGTTGCCCATGAACAGCACGAGCGCATCGCGGGTCACGCCGGCGAGCGCCGCGGCGGCGCCATGAAGGTGATCTCGCCGCAGAGCGACCAGTACTACGTCGACGTCCAGCTCTGCTCCAGAGGTCACAACCGCGGCAGGCGATTGCGTCTCGATGCCGGACGCGATGTCCCGGGCATGGAGACCGCGCACGGCGATCGCCGCCGTGCGTTCACCGTGCGCAAGAACCGAGATGCGGTGGTTTGCGGCGCCAAGGTGAGCGCCGTAGACGGTGCCGATGACTCCCGCACCAACCACCAGGATGTTCATCGCGACCTACCTCCTTTCGGCCCTGCCGTCGTCCCTATCCGCACCCGCCACGATGACAGCGCGGCTGTCGCAATGGACGAGA
>CAWBIU010000002.1:0-717600 GCA_963789015.1 uncultured Actinomycetes bacterium
GACGTACATCGCGATGAAGATCGCCTCATGAAGAACGCGAAGCCCTCGATCGCGAACGCGAGCCCGAACACCGACCCGAACATCGCCATGAAAGTCGGCCAGAGCAGCCCGAGCTCGAACGACAGATCGTCCCGGTGACGACGCCGACTGCGAACAGGACCGCCAGCGCCTTCGACCAGCGGCGGGCGAGGTCGCGGTAGGTCGCGTCGCCGGTGCGCAGCCACAGGCCCTCGACGAACAGCACCATCGCCGGAAAGGCGATGCCGAAGCACACGAGCGGGATGTGGAAGGCGAACGACATCGCCTGCATCTGCCGCGCCGCCGACAGGTCATGCTGCGACGGCCGGCCGAGTACGCCGGTGAGGTCCTGCGCGGCCAGCGCGATCGCGTGCATCGCCGTTCGAGGTCGACCCCTGCCCCCGGTGACAACCACGCGCGGCGGTGTGCGGACCGCACTGGGAGCGTGCGCTGCGCGGCCTATCCCCCGGGTCATGCGAGCGACCGCAGTCTGCACCCACCAAGACCTGATCCGGCCCGTCGTGCCGCGGACGCCCCGGGCTGCGAGGAGTGCCTGGCGCTCGGGACGCCGTGGGTCCACCTCCGGCTGTGCCTGACGTGCGGGCACGTCGGCTGCTCGACTCATCGCCGGGCCGCCACGCGCGCCTGCACGCGCACCGCATCGGCCACCCGATCGTCCAGTCGTTCGAGCCGGGCGAGGACTGGCGCTGGTGCTTCTTCGACGAGACCTACGTCTGAGTGTGGACGACGGCCTCGCCCCGGGCGCGGTCGCCGATCCGCTCGTGGACCATCCGGATCGCGATCGAGCCCTCGCCGACGGCTGAGGCGACCCGCTTGATCGAGCCGCTGCGCACGTCGCCCGCGGCGAACACCCCGGGGAGGCTGGTCTCGAGCATCAGCGGGACCCAGTCGTCGGACGTGTCGCCGTTGCCGGCGTCCGGCCCGGTGAGGATGTAGCCGCCCGAGTCGAGCGCGATCGCCTCGCCCAGCCACTGGGTGTGCGGCGCGGCCCCGATGAACACGAACAGCGCGCGCGCCTCGATGCGCTCGCGGTCGCCGGTCCGGTGGTCCTCGACGACGAGCGCCTCGAGCGCGTCCCGGCCGCACAGCTCGCGGACCTCGCTGTGCAGGTGCACGTCGATATCCGGGTTTCGCTCGATGCGGTCGGCGAGGTAGCGCGACATGTTCTCGGTCAGCACCGGCTCGCGCACGATGAGGGCCACACGGGCCGCGGAGCCGGTGAGGAACAGCGCCGCCTGACCGGCCGAGTTGCCGCCGCCGACGACCGCGATCGGATCGCCGCGGCAGAGCTGGGCCTCCATCAAGGTGGCGGCGTAGTAGACGCTCGTGCCCTCGAGCTCCTCGAGCCCCGGCACCGGCAGCCGGCGGTACTGCACGCCGGTCGCGATCACGATCGCGCGCGCCCGCAGCTCCTGGCCGCCATCGAGCCGGATCGCGTAGTGGTCGGCGCGCTGCTCGAGCGACGTGGCGCGGGCCGGGATCGTGAGCTCGGCGCCGAACTTCTCGGCCTGCAGGACGGCCCGGTCGGTGAGCTCGGCGCCGGAGACGCCGGCCGGGAAGCCGAGATAGTTCTCGATCCGCGAGGACGTCCCGGCCTGGCCGCCGGTGGCGAGCGCGTCCAACGCGACCGTGTCGAGTCCCTCCGACGCGCCGTACACCGACGCCGCGAGGCCCGCGGGCCCGGCGCCGACGACGATCAGGTCGCAGACCTCGTCCTTGGTGCGCGGGAGCGGCAGCCCGAAGAGCTTCGCGAGCTCGACGTTGCTCGGGTTGCGCAGCACCTCGCGCCCGCGCCAGATGACCACCGGGGTCTCCTCGGGGGAGACGCCGAGCTGGCGCAGCAGCGCCTCGGCGTCCGCGTCCTTCTCGAGGTCGATCCAGTGATGCGGCAGCCGGTTGCGCGCGGCGAACTCGCGGATCCGGCGCGTGTCGGGCGCGTAGCGCGAGCCGATGATGCGAAAGCCCGCCCCCAGCCCGATGAGCACCGACCGGCGCAGGAGGAACGCGCGCAGGATCAGGTCGCCGAGGTTCGTGTCGTGGGTGACGAGCTCGCGCAGCCGCTCGGGCGGCACGGCGATGACCTCGCCGTCCTCGATGACCTTCGCGGTCAGGAACGCCGCCTGGCGGGTGAGCAGATTCAGCTCGCCGAGGAAGCGCCGCTCGCCGTGCACGCCGATCGTGCGCTCGCGGCCGCTGCCGTAGCCCTCGACGATCGCGACCCTGCCCGACAGGATCACGAAGAAGTCGTAGTGGGCGTCGCCCTCGCGGAAGAGCACGTCGCCGCGCTGGACGCGACGGCGCTCGCCGATCGCCTCGAACGCCGCGAGCTGGCCGTCGTCGAGCCGCGGGAACGCGCCGGAGCGGTCCGCGGTCTCGACCGGTGCGTCGCCGTCGAGCGCCGGGCTCACCGGAGCTCCGGCGGGCTCGGGGTGGCCCAGCGCCCGCGCAGGATCAGCGCGAGGCCGAGGACGAGCCCGACGACGCCGACCACCATCAGGACGACCCCGACGGTGTTGATGTCGACGCCCTCGACGTGGGCCGTCACGGCGTACTTGAGGATCGCGCCCACGGCGATCAGGAACAGGGAGGTGCCGATGGTCACGCCAACGGTGGGTAGACCGCGTGCGGCCGCGGGGCAACCAGGTTGGCGGCGGAGCCGGTGGTCCTACTTCAACGGACCGTGGATGGGTCAGCGAGATCCTCGTACGCCTCGATCGCGCCGGGTGTCCTCCGCCCCGCCGCGGGCCGCGCGCCAGAGGCGCAGCGGCAGCGCGCCGAGCGGGGTCCGACGCTCCGCGGAGTCGTGCTCGCGCTCGAACCCCCGCGCGTAGCGCTCGGCCTCCGTCGCCGTGGCGTAGCGCTTCTCGCCGACCGCGCCACAGCCGCGCTCGCATCGCCACCGCATCGTCGCGCCGTCGGCGGCGAAGCGGAACCGGTGGCCGAGAAGGCGGCAACGCAGCATGCGAGACCACCGTACCCCGGAGCCCGGGAGCGCCAGCCATGAGCACCGTGACCGCCTCGTCGACCGCCGCCGCGCCGCGGACCGGGCCGCGGTTCCGCACGATCACGAGCCAGATCCCGAGCCGCCTCGACCGGCTGCCGTGGTCGCGGTTCCACTGGCGCATCGTGATCGGCCTCGGGACCGTCTGGGTCCTCGACGGCCTCGAGGTCACGATCGTCGGCGCGATCGCCCCGCGCCTCACCGAGGCCGGCAGCGGCATCTCGATGACGAGCGCGGACGTCGGGTTCGCCGCCGCGCTCTACGTCGCCGGCGCCTGTCTCGGCGCGTTGCTCTTCGGCCAGCTCACCGACCGCCACGGCCGGAAGAAGCTCTTCATGGTCACGCTCGCGCTGTACATCGGCGCGACGGTCCTGACCGCCTTCGCGTTCGCCCCCTGGTACTTCTTCGTCTGCCGCTTCTTCACGGGCATGGGCATCGGCGGCGAGTACGCCGCGATCAACTCGGCGATCGACGAGCTGATCCCCGCGAAGAACCGCGGCCGCGTCGACATCGCGATCAACGGCAGCTTCTGGGTCGGGGCGGCGGCCGGCGGCCTCGCCGCGCTCCTGCTGCTGGACCCGGCGATCTTCCCGCGCGACGTCGGCTGGCGCATGGCGTTCGGCGCGGGCGCGATCCTCGGCCTGGGCATCCTCGTCGTCCGCCGCCACGTCCCGGAGAGCCCGCGCTGGCTGTTCCTCCACGGCCGGGAGGAGGAGGCCGAGCGCATCGTCGCCCAGATCGAGGAGGATGTGCGCCGCGAGACCGGCGCGGAGCTCCCGCCGCCGGGCGACCCGATCACGGTCCACCAGCGCGACGCGATCCCGTTCCGCGAGCTCGCACGGACGATCGTCCGCCGCTACCCGACCCGCGCGATCCTCGGCCTCGCGCTCTTCATCGGGCAGGCATTCCTCTACAACGCCGTGACGTTCGACCTCGGGACGATCCTGCACGACTTCTTCGGCGTCGGCTCGAGCCACGTGCCGTACCTGTTCGTCGTGTTCGCCGCCGGCAACTTCCTCGGCCCGCTGTTCCTCGGGCGCCTGTTCGACACCGTCGGTCGCATCCCGATGATCGCCGGGACGTACCTCGGCTCGGCCGCGGTGGTCGCGCTTCTCGGCATCCTGCTGCGCGGGGGGCACCTGACCACGGTCTCGTTCATGGCGCTCGTCGTCGCCGCGTTCTTCCTCGCCTCGGCCGGCGCGAGCTCCGCCTACCTGACGGTCAGCGAGGTCTTCCCGATGGAGACCCGTGCGCTCGCGATCGCGCTGTTCTACGCGGTCGGCACGGCCGTCGGCGGCATCGCCGGCCCGGTCGTCTTCGGCGCGCTCATCCACACCGGCGACGCCACCAAGGTCGCCACCGGCTTCTTCATCGGCGCCGCCGCGATGGCGATCGGCGGCCTGACGGAGCTGCGCTTCGGTGTCCGCGCCGAGCAGCAGTCGCTCGAGAACATCGCCAGGCCGCTGACCGCCGAGGAGGCGGAGGCGGAGGGCCAGGGCGCCGTCGACAGCGGCCCGCCCGACGGGCGGGACGGCGCGGCCGACCGCGACCGCTACGAGGCGCTCGCGCTGCGCGAGAGCGCGGCCGGCCGGCGCGCGGCCGCCGCGCGCCACCGCGCCGCCCGGCACGAGACCGCCGCCGGCGTGGGCAGCGCGCCCCCGGGCGGCCTGGTCGTGCTCGAGATCCGTGCCCAGATCGCCGAGCTCCGCGCGCTGGCGTTGGACGAGCGCGCGGAGGCGCACGAGCAGCGCGCCGCGGCCTGGACGGCATCCACCGACGTCGTCCGCCGCGAAGTGCTCGACCGCGCCGCCCGCAGCGAGGAGCGTGCGCGCGAGCACGACGCGCGCGCCGACGCGCTCGCGGCCGAGCACGCGGTCGGACCGGACGCCCGGCCGGAGCCGGGGACCGCGGAGCGCGACGCCGCCGAGCTGCGCTGGGCGCAAGCCCGCACGGCGCGCGAACGCGCGGATGCCGCGCGCGCCCGGCACGACGCCGCGGGCGCCGCGCGCGAGGAGGAGGAGGCCCACACCCACGGCCAGCTCGCCCTCGCCGCCGAGGAGCGCGCCGACGCCGCCGGTCACGACGCCGCGGCGAAGCGCCTCCACGCGCAGCTCGTGGAAGACGAGCCCGAGGTGCGCCGCCGGATCGCCGCCGCGCGCGACGCGCGGATCGACGCCCGGCGCGCGCGGGCGCGGGCGGGGATGCGCCGCTTCCGGCCTGGCGTGGGCACGGTCTTCTTCTCTCCGGCGATGGCCGGCAGCGCCGGGACGAGCAGCCGCTTCGCGGCGATCGCCGACGAGGCGCACGACCGGGAAGTCGAGGCCATCGCCCGCTCGCTCGACGAGGTCGGCGCGGCCGGGCGCGAGGAGCTGCGCCGGCGCGTCGGCGGCCGCCACTGGGGGCCCGGCCGCTTCGCCGCCGCGCTGAGGGCCGCGCTCCGGGAGGGGCGCGTGCGGCGCGACCCGGAGGGACGCTACGAGACCATGCAGGCGACCACCGCCACCTGAGGTGACGCGGGTGCTCCGGCGCCGTGCCGAGCCGCGCGACACCCCGGGGCGCCGGAGGCTGACGGAGGCCCGTAGCCACGTCGTGCGCGAGGTCGGCCTCGCCCGGCACCTCAGCCGGCGCGCGGTCCGCCGCGCGCGGATCGAGTCGCTCGTGCTGCTGCCGGCGCTCGTCGGCGTGCTCGAGGTCTACCACCAGCGCGAGGCGCTCTTCGGCCCCGAGTGGGACGGCGCGGTGCGGCTGCTCACCGCCATCGCGCTCATGGCGATGGGCTGGCAGTTCGCCCGCGACATCGGCCGCTCGTTCGGGCCGCTCCTCTTCCGCCGCCTGGAGCCCGCCACGGCCGGGACCGTCGGGTTCGTGCTCCGGCTGGCGACGGTCGTCGCGGCGACGAGCCTCGCTCTGCGCGTGGCCGGCCTGACGCCGCGCACGCTCGCGCTCGGCGGCGCGCTGACCGCCGTCGTCGTCGGTCTCGCCGCGCAGCAGACGCTCGGCAACCTGTTCGCCGGCACCCTGCTGCTCAGCGCGCGGCCGTTCCGCGTCGGCGAGCGCGTGCAGTTACAGGGCGGCCCGCTCGCGGGCACGGTCGAGGGCGTCGTGAGCTCCCTCGGCCTTCTGTATACGACCCTCGCCCGGGGCGACGACGCGATCATGGTCCCGAACTCGGTCGTCCTCAGCGTGGCGGTGGTCCCGCTGCGCGAGCCGCAAGGCGTCGAGCTGCGGGCGCGGCTGCGGCCGGGGATCACGCCGATCGACGTCGAACACGTCCTGCGCGACGCTGTCCGGACCCCGATGCGCGGGCCACCGAACGTCACGCTCGAGGAGGTCGACGGCGACGACATCGTGGTCCGCGTCCGCGCCGCGCCCGAACGGCCGAGCGACGGCCCACAACTCGCGAGCGAAGTGCTCGCCGCGGTCTCGCAGCTGACGCCCGGGGCGGACCTCTGACGGAGAGCGGCCGCGACGGGAGGCTCAGCGGGAGGGGTCGGCGTCAACCGCCCGCGAGGCGGCGCACGGCGCGCACGACCGCCTGCGGGGCGAAGATCGCCATGACGAACAGCAGCTCGAGCGCGACGAGGAGCACGCACGCGACGAGGACGAGGAGGATGTCGAGGGTGCTCATGTAGGGCCGTCCGGTAGGCCGCGACGCCGGCGGCAACAGGAGTGCGGGGCCCACCGTCACGCCGCCGGCGCCGCCGCGGTTGATCGGGGACCGTCCCGGCCTATGTCCAACGCCGATGAGTGACACCGAAACCCATCCCGGACCAGTCGGGTCGCCCGGTAGTCCTGGAGTGACCCTGGCCGTCTTCGACGACTACCCCGCCGTCCAGCAGGCCGTCGACCACCTGGCGGACCACGGTTTCCCGGTGGACCGGGTGTCGATCGTCGGCCGCGATCTCCGCTACGTCGAGCAGGTGACGGGCCGGATGACCGTCGCCACCGCGGCCGCGCTCGGCGCGCTCCAGGGCGCGGTCCTCGGCGCGCTGTTCGCGCTCGGCTTCGGGTTGATCTTCACGTTCAGCCCCGACCCGGCGCTGCCGCTCCTGGTCGTCTACGGGATCGCCGCGGGCGCGGCGCTCGGCGCCCTCTTCGGGGCGCTGAGCCACGCCGCCGGTGGCGACCGTGACTTCACGTCGGTGCAGACGATGGTCGCCGACCACTACGCGCTGGTCGTCGCCCCGGACGTCGCCGACCGCGCCGCCGTGCTGCTGCGCGAACTCGGCGTGCCCGTCGCCGGCGGAACCGCCGACGGGGCGACCAACGACGGCGCGAGCCTTCCCGCCTCTGCGTGAACGGCTTCGCCGCGTCACGCCGCGGAGGGCGGCTCCGCCCGGTCGCGCTGCTGGCGGCGGCGATCGTCGCCGTCGCGCTGGCCGTCTCGTTCGTCGTCGGCGCCCGGGGCGCGACGTTCGGCTACGACGACCCGTTCAACCGCTTCCCGCATGGGCCGTCGGCGAACCAGGGATCGCGGGCCCCCGGTCCGAGCGCCGAGCAGGATCTGGACGGCTTCCTCACCGCCGTCGTCGGCGACATCCAGGGCTTCTGGAAGCAGGAGTTGGCCGGCAGCGGACGGCGGTACGCGCCGGCCGCGGTCGTGGTCTTCCACCGGGCGACGATGTCGGGCTGCGGCCCGGCGTCGAGCGCGACCGGGCCGTTCTACTGCCCGCTCGACCACACGGTCTACCTCGACCCCGGCTTCTTCCGCGAGCTCGCGGTCGAGTTCCATGCGCCGGGCGACTTCGCGCAGGCCTACGTGCTCGCCCACGAGCTCGGCCATCACGTCCAGACGCTGACCGGGATCACGCAGCAGGTCGACGAGGCGAGGGCCGCCAATCCCGACCTGAGCAACGCCTTGTCGGTGGCGTTCGAGCTGCAGGCCGACTGCCTCGCCGGCGTGTGGGGCCATTCGACGTACGACCGCGGGCTTCTCGATCGCGGCGACCTCGACGAGGCGCTTCGCGCCGCCGCCGCGGTCGGAGACGACCGCATCCAGAAGCGCACCATCGGGCGCGTGATCCCCGAGGCGTGGACCCACGGCTCGTCCGCCGAACGTCGCAGCTGGTTCGCGCGCGGCTTCGACGCGGGGGACCCGAACGTCTGCGACACGTTCTCGGCGCTCGGGGAGTAGGCGTCGCCGGGGTCCTCCTCCGGAACGCATCCCGGAGCGACGCAACGCCGCGACTAGCGGACGCGCTCAGCGGGGAAGCACCGTGACAAGCAACTGACGATCGGCGTCCGGATCACTTTCGGGGAAACGTGAACCGGCCGTTGAGGCGACCGCGGTCAACATGTGACGAGAACGTGACGGACTATCCCGTGCGGCCGTTGCCTTGACCGCCGCACATCGGCTTGCACGTCGGTCGGCAAGTTGCGGAGAAGCCGATGCAGCTCACGGTGGCATTCGATCGAACCCTGCCCGTCGCACGATGGGGCCCGTTGTTCCATGTCCTCTGCCTCGAGCAGCCGGGGATCACCCTGAACTGGAAGCCGGTCGGATTCCCGATGCCGGGGCGGCCGCTGCTCGGCGACGCCGACACCGGCCTGTTCGTCGAGCCGCCGGCGGAGGAGGGGCTCGACACCCTCGTGATCGAGTCCAGCCCGATGGTCGTCGTCATGGCCGTCGGCCATCCGCTCACCCGCCAGCACGAGCTGAGCGTCGCCGACGTCCTCGACCAGCCGTTCCCCAACGTCCAGGACCTTCACCCCGGGTGGCGCACGTTCTGGACGCTCGACGAGCATCGGGCCGGGCCTCCGGCGTTCGTCGGCAATGGCGTCACGAGCGCCGCGGCCGCCATCGAGGTCGTCGCCGGGGGTGGCGCGATCGCGACGCTGCCCGCCTGGGCGGCGGGCGGCCTGCAGCACCCGGGTGTCGTCTCGGTCCCGCTGCGCGACGGCCCCGCGGTCACGACCCGCCTCGTGTGGCGGGCGGCCGACAAGGACCCGGTCGTGCGCGCCCTCGCCGACCTGGCGGCGGCGTGGAGCGCCGCGCTGCGCGACCGGCCGGGCCTGGGCGGCGCGCCCGAGCCGGCCTGACGCTCGCCCGCGCCCGCGCGGCGGCCGGGTGAAGCCGAGCGCACGCGACCTCGTGAGATCTTGCGACACGCGCCACGGCCACTGCGCTGACCCGCTGCGGTGACAGAGCGAGCAGGCGGCCTATCTGCCACGTGCGCGGGGGCTCGACGCGCCCGCCCACGTGCTCGGCGGTGCGGGAGCGCCCGGGGCCCCGGCGCGTCACCGCGACGAGCAGCCCGGTTCATCGTGGGGCGCGACGTCCGGTAGCGGAGCCTCGACGGCGATCAGCGTGCAGGGCCCGCACCGCACGTCTTCATCGGCGGCGGAAGCACTCTTGTGAGAAGCGGCGCGAGCCGCGTCCACGGGCCGGCTCCCGCCGGGCGGTGAGGGCGTCGGCGGGGAACGTCGCGATGCCGATCTCGGCGGCTACGGTGCGACGGCGCGAGGAGTCGATCCGCGGACGGTCCGGTCCCGCGCGCCGGGACGCAGACGGCGCAGTTGCAGGCCGACCCAGAGCGCGACGGCGCCGCGGACGACCAGGCCGATCCCGAACAGGACGGCGAACGTGACGATGCTGAGGCTCGGCAGCGCCAGGATCAGGATGCCGAGCACGAGGTTCACGACACCCAGCGCGTAACCCAGCCACGGCTGGTCCTCGCCCACGGCGCCCGCGATCTGCAGGACGCCGGCCACGATGAGGTAGGCGCCCACCACGATCACGAGCGCGAGCAGGCCGGCGCCCGGCAGGCGGAGACACATCACGCCGGCGATGAGGGAGACGACGCCCAGCAGGACCGCGAGGACGCGCCGCGCCGTGCCGGCGTCCTCGGCCATCACACCGCCGAGCACATCGAAGAAGCCGACGGCGATGAGCCAGCAACCGAACAGCACCCCGAGGGCCACCAGACTCAGGTCCAGATCCGCCAGCGCGATCGCGCCGGCCACGATGCTCAGCACTCCGAAGGCGGCCCACAACCACCAGTACCGGGCGATGGGCCGCAGCAGCTCCTCGACCGATGAGCGGGACGACAGCGTGGCGCTCATTCGAAAGACCTCTCTCGCGTGGCGTTCTGGGACCGGCCGAAACGGCCGTGCCGACTCGGGGATAGGCCCAAACGGACGGCTCGCAACAGCCGCCCGGCCGAGCGCGCCTCCGGCTCTTCGGCTCGGTTGACCCGCCGTGCTTGACCACTGACCCCATGGCAATCAAGTTGCACCGACCGGGCTACAACCACGTCCGGCGGCTCGTCAGCGACAGCAAGGTCGTGCTCGACGGCCGCGACGAATGGAGCGCGCACGAGCCGTCGGCCGGCGAAGAGAACGCCTTCATCGCGGCGCACGGCTACGCCGCGTATGCGCGCTGGCATCTCGCCATCGACGACGAGGCCACGCCCGAGACGAAGGGCCGGTGGAGATTCCCGTACGGCGACTTCAGCGATGTCCACCGCTGCGGCTGTCCTGGCGGCCGAGTCCCGCGCCGGACAGCGCAAGTACGTCGACGTCGAGAACGCGGCCGCGCACCTGCACCCTCGCGCTCGGCGATGCGGCGTATGAACTCGTCCAGGGACATTCTCTGCGCGGCGCCGTTGCTGAGCTCGTGGCCCGCTTCAGCGGCGCATGGAGCTCTTCGGGCAGCTGCTCGATCAGGTCCTCGACCTCGCCGCCGGCGACGCGCTCGGCCTGCGTCTCGAGCACCGCGTCCGTGGCGTGTCGCGCGCCCTGCTCGTCGACTCCCGCGCGGTCGGCCACCCGTCGCACGAACTCCTCGAACGGCACGATGTCCGCGGCGCGCTCCTCGCCTCGACGATCCCGAGGTTCTCGTGGCCGAACACGATGCAGGGTGCCGCGGCCGTGCGGCCCTCGTACATGTGCAGGTCTGAGCCGCAGATGGCCGTCGAGGTGACGCGGACGATGACATCGCTCGGATGCTCGATCCGCGGATCCGGGACCTCCTCGACCGCGACGTTGAACGGTCCCTTGTAGACGACAGCCTTCATGGTGCTCCTCGCATTCGCTGGATGCTCGGAGCGATAGCCCGGGCTGCGAGCCGGTCAAGCGCCCTTGATGCCCTGCGGTCGTGCCCTATCGGACCCGGCATGTCCGATATCGACACGCGTGTGCCCCGGCCCCGTGAAAATCGGTTACGACGCTGCTCCTCCGGGCACGCGCTGCGCGAGGCCTCCGATCTGCTCGAAGGAAGCCCCGGGGCCTTGTGGTCGTGGTCTGGAAGGCCGGGCTCGGGTCCAAGCGATCGCGCGTGCCGCCGCGCTCGCGCGCGAGCTGGGACTGGATGCCGAGCCGTTCGTCGTCGCCGAATGGCCGGCCGTGCGAGTTCCGAGGCCGTCGTCCGGCGGCGCGGGCGCGATGCGCGCTCGTGGTGGGCGCGCATGCTCGGGCAGTAGGACGTCGCCGTGAGCCGCCTCCTCCAGCTGGTCGCCGATTACGGCCCGGGCGAGCTGGCGTTTGCCGAGCTGCTCCAGCGCCTAGGGCTCGTGCTTCCCGACGCCGAGGTGCGCGCCACGCGGGTGCCACCGGGCGACACCCTCGCGGCGGGGTTCTGCGTCGCCCGCCTGGCCCTCGGCGACGGCCCGGCGGACCGGCTTGTGGTCCACGATGTCGTCGCGCGCTCGGCCTCGCCGTCTGCCGACCTGCTCTGCTTCGCCCGCGGTCCCGACGGCGTGGCCGTCATCGGTCCCAACCACGGGTGGTCGTGGTCGTTCGTCGTCGACGAGGTCTGCGGGCCCTGCTATCTCGAGGTGCCGGCGAGCACCCCGGCCGGCCGCAACCCGGAGCTGCTGGCGGCGGCGGTGGTACGGATCGCGAGGCGCCAGCCGCACGCGCTGCGCGGGCCCGTCCCGCGCGCCGAGGTCGCGCCGCTCCCGCGGCGGGCGGTCGCCTACGTGGACGGCGACGGGAACCTGGTGACGACGATGGCCCAGCTGCCCGCCGCACTCGGCTCGCGGCTGCGCATCCGCATCGGCTGCGTGTCGGTGCCCGCGCGGGTCGCCGCTCTCGGGGACCGGCTCCCCGACGACGAACTGGTCCTGCGCCCGGTGTCGTCCGGCTGGGCGCTGCGCGGGGGCGGGCGCCGCAGCCTGGTCGAGCTGCATCTCCCTGGCGGCACCGCGGCCGCGCGGTTCGACGATCCCCCGATCGGCGCGCCGATCGCGGTCGAGCCGGTCGGCGTCGGGGTTGACCGACCGTCCGCGCGACCTGCCCGGGCCACGGATAAGGAGAAAGGACGCAAGCGATGACGCTGGCCTTCGAGCCGTTCGGCCCGCTCTACGGCACGTCGCGCGAGAGGGTGCGCCGGCCCGCCGCCCCGGCGGCCCCGCCGTTCGTGCCACCGGGTAACCTCGTCGTCGCCGTGGACGCGGTCATGCTGACCGTCGACCTCCCCGGCCTGAAGGCGCCGACCAGCTGACGATCGAGGTCGGGGGAAGCGTGCAGGACGATGTGCCCGAGGCGTTCCCCCGAGCCCAGTTGTCGAGATTGCCGCGGAAGTGCTGCAAGGTGACGATCGGGGTCGCGTCGGCGACGTCGCCTGTGGACCGGTACGCGTACTCAACTCCTTTGGCGGCCGTCACCTGGTTCGTCCCGTTCCAGCACCACGCCGGATTCGCCGCCGACGTCGACGCGTTCCTGGGCTCGTCGCCATGGCGCTCTACGGGCGGAGCTCGCGCGTCTCGGCCTAGTCGAGGTAGAGCCGGCGCTCGTCGAACAGCCAGGCGCCGGCTCGCTTGACGAACGCGTCCCGGTGTGGGTCGACCTGACGATGTCCGGGGGCAGCATGCAGTCGAAGGCCCGCCTCGATCTCGCGCTCGCGCGAGACGGGCTGCAGCTCCGCGTCGGCGACTACGCCGGCGCCGCGGACCCCGCGTCCGGCGCGATGAGCCCACTGTTCGCCGACCTGCGCGGGATCGCGCCGCTGTTGATCCAGGTTGGGTCGTACGAGGTCCTACTGGACGACGCGACGCGCCTGGCCGCCGCCGCTGCGGCCGCCGACGTCGACGTGCAGCTCGACGTGACGTCAGGCGTCCAGCACGTCTTCCAGGCGTACTCGGGATTGCTCGACGAGAGCGACGCCGCGGTTGCTCGCACGGCCGCCTTTTCTGCAGGCACACCTCGTCGCCTCCAACAGACACACAGTCTGAGAACGACGGAAAAGACCTCGTTTGCAGGTCTTTTCCGTGTCACGGGGGGAGACAGGGTGCAAGAGCCGCTCGCTGAGCAGGTTCGGAACCGCGCGTGTTTCGGCTTTACTTCGTTTCGCCGAGCCGACCGCGAAGGCGCGTGTTTCGGACAGCGCAACGGACCGACTGAGCGCTGTCGCTTCTCGTCCATAGCGACAGCGCGACCGGTGCGCGCCGGGCTATCGCTCGTGCCTCGCTGCGACAGGCCGACGATCGCTCGTGTTCGTATGTGATTCGGCCGCACAGCGCGGGGCTGGTTCAGTCGCCGCGACGCATGGCTCGAACGCGCAAGGGCTGTCTGGGGGGCGATTACAGTTCGCGCCATGCACAGGCTCCTCGTTCTCTATCCCCCGCCGTCGGACCCGGACCATTTCCGAAGCTACTACGAGGACACGCACCTGCCATTGGCCGCGAAGTTTCCCGGCCTGCGCGGCTATCGCTACAGCTTCGACGTCGCCGCCGGCGAGGGCGAGTCGCCGTATTACTGCGTGTTCGAGGCGGACTTCGATGATGCGGCGGCGCTGAGTGCGGCGCGTGAATCCCCCGAGGGTCAGGCAGTGCGCGCGGACGTCCCGAACTACGCTGCCGGCGGCGTCGTCGTGCTGGACTACGAACTCCGCGCCGGCTGAGCCAAGGCTCCGAGGCTATCGCCCGTGTCCGTGCGCGCCGGCCAGCGCCGGTCGACCGGGCGACCAACGCGACGGCTCACTTTCGCATCGGCCTGACGGGAGCACTCGGCGCGCAGGACGCGCTGACTGCTCCTATCCATGCCGAGCGGCGGGCCACGCTCAGCGCTCCCGATCGTCAGGAGCGTGTCATGTCCACGGTGCTGCTCGATGCCGCCGGCCGTCGCCGATCACCGGCCACGATGCCGGGCTACCACGCCGGCCGCCCGCCGCGCAACAAGGGGCGCCGGTATCCCGCCGATCCGCCGACCGTCGAGGAGATCGTCGCCGTCATGCGCCAGGCCGGCGCCACGCCGCACGGCTTCCGCATGAGCGGGCTGATCGTCGTGCTCTGGCGCGCCGGGCTGCGCATCCACGAAGCGCTCGCCCTCACCGAGTCCGACCTCGACAGCCGCCGCGGCTCAGTCCTGGTCCGACGCGGCAAGGGCGGCCGCCGCCGCCAGGTCGGCATGGACGACTGGGCCCTGGGAGCAACTGCAGCAGTGGCTGGGCATTCGCGTCGAGCTGCCAGTCGGCCCGCTGTTCTGCGTGCTCACCGGACCGACGCGCGGGCGCGCCTGGTCACAGGCCGCGGCCCGAGAGCAACTGCGCCACACAGCGGCGCGTGCTGGCGTCCGGCGGCGCTTCGCTCCCCACCAGCTCCGCCACGCCCACGCCGTCGAGATGGCCCGCGAGGGCGTCCCGCTGATCGTCATCCAACGCCAGCTCGGCCACACCAACCTCGGCATCACCTCGATCTACCTGCAGGGCATCGACAGCGCCGAGATCATCGACACCGTCCACGCCCGCCGCCCACCAGTCGTGCCAGTCAGCAGCACCTTGAGGACGTAACCGCAGCTAGCGGTCGTCGTCCATCGCAGCAGTGGGGCTGGCGCGCCGGGCTATCGCTCGTGTCTCAACGCGACAGCGAGGCCCGGGTCGAGCAGCCACGGGCGCCGCGCGGTTCTGTACCGACCGCGTCACCCCGAACCGGGTTGCATGGCACATCCGAGGGTGAGACGGTTGGAGGGTGTCGTCTCAATGAGTCGGCGATACGAAGCGGGCCTGGGCGTGGCCGCGCGCCGAACCGGGAGAGCGATCCATGACCACAGCCGACGCGAGCGTTGTCGCAGAGCAGCCGCGTGACCGCGGGAAGGTCATGAGCTGGCTGTCGAAGGTGTTCGAGCTCAACCCCCAGGGGTTCAACTGGGCGCGAGGGGTGATGTTCATCGACGTCGCGCTGGTGCCGCTGGTGGTCTTGGTGGCGATCGGGGAGGAGCAGTACCTGCTCAGCGCCCTATTCGGGGTGCTGTTCGTGGGTGTGGCCGACCCTGGAGGCTCCATCGGGTACCGCGCGTCGCGCCTTGCCGTGTTCGGACTGGTGGGCGCTGCGGTGACGGCGCTTGGGTTTGGGATCGCACGAGCGGCTGGGGCTGGCTGGTGCTCGCGGTCTTCGCTGTCACGCTGGTGTCGGGGTTGACGCTGAAGTTCGGGTTGCACAGGTACATCGGGGTCGAGCTTCTCAACATCTGGTTCGTCATCGCCCTCGTTCTGGGGTCCGCCCTGCACGACGCTCACGTCACCAGTCACACCTGGGCTCAGGCGCTCGCGTGGGCCGGGGGGACGGCGCTGTGGATCGCCCTCATGTTCATTGAGTGGTTGATTCGCGGGCGCACGGACCGGCCGCCGCCGATCGCGGAGCTTCCCGGTGACACCTCGCCGAGGAAACCTGACCCCGCCGGTGATCGCGTTCGCGGTCCTCCGCGCTATCGGTATGGCGGCTGCCACCGCGATTGCGTTTGGCGCGGGCATGTCCCATGCCGATTGGACGCCGATCGCGGCCATCGTTGCGATGAAGGCCAGCCTGGACGAAACCACGGTGGTGGGGGCGCAGCGCGCTGCCGGCGCGCTGATCGGCGCGGCCGCGGCTGCGCTGTTGCTGCTCATAGCCGCCAGCGAATCCGGGGCCAGACTGGCGTCGATCAAGACCGTGCTCGCGATCGTCGCGATCGTCTTCCTCCTGCATGGGGCGTCGATCCGGTTCTGGAACTACGCGTTGTACACCGCGGCCATCGCCGCGGGCGTGCTGCTCGCCGAAGACCTTCCGCACCCGTTCAACTACAGTGCCGAGGCAGACCGAGTGCTCTGGACGTTGGTCGGCGTGGCGCTCGCCGTGCTCGTCATGCTCCTGGGGAATCTGCTCGCCAAGCGCACCGCCAAAGCGCGGCCCCAAGCAGCGCCACACCCAGCCTGAGCGGGATGTTGCACCAGTACGCGGAACGGCGCCACGACGTCTGAGACCGCTAGCAGCGCTCCCCGCATTCGCCTGGACGCGATAGCGCCGGCGCGTGCTCGACGACTGTCGCGATTCGTCCAACTCAGCAGCGAGCTGCCGTCGGGTCGAGGCGCTCACACTGCTGCCTTCGGCCAGGAGCAGCGGTCTCGACCGGCGCGCTTGCTGATCGTCCAGAGCGTGAGCCCGCCAGGAACCGCTGGCGACACCTGCATCGTCGTGACGACGGAAGCGCCTGGGAGGGTGTTGACGGCCGGGCGTCAAACTCGGTGGGTCTTACGTGAACGGTGCGATGGCGGAGGCCCGAACCCGTTGATGCGGCCGAGGGGTCTGGCCGTCAGGGCCGGGTACGGGTTCGCCGGCCGTCGCCGGTCCAGGCGGTGGCGAGGTCGAGGAGGGCGTCGACGATCGGGTTGTCGCGGTGGGAGTGCCAGACGAGACGGGTTCTGACGTGTGGGCCGTCGCGGAGCGGGAGCGCGATCACGCCCGGATGTGCGAGACCGTCGGCCATCCAGGTGGGCAGGGTGCCGATGGCCCGGCCGGCGGCGATGACCTCGAGGCCATCTTGGGCGGAGTTGACGTCATCGGCGGTGCGGGGCGCGGGGCCGCCGCGCTGCTCGTCTAGCGTCCAGAACGAGGTCCACTCGGGATTCAGGTTCGGGCCGCCGGGAAACGGCCTGTCGAGGATGTCGGCCACCCGCAATTCGATGTTGTGGGCGAGGCGATCGCCGGCCGCAACGATCACGGCCATCGGGCTGACATCGAGGGTGAGGGCGCTGCGGCCCTCCTCTGGCGGCGGCTCGACGAACAGCCCAGCGTCGGCGCCGTCCAGCAGCGAGCGCCCGCGAATCGGGAACCCGGTGGGTTGCCATTGGAGACGCAGGTCGGGATGCTCCAGGCGGAAGACGTGAAAGAGCGGTCCCCAGCGCGCGGTCGGCATGCCCGCATCGAAGACGATCCTGAGTTGCCTCGTGGCGCCCCGAGCGGTCATCTCCGTCGCCCGAGCCGGCGATCGTGGCTGGTAGCGCTGGGCTGAGTCATATGCCCCAGGCGATTCTAGGTCTCGAGGTCGTGGTTTCAAGAGAGCGCGACCGAGTTCACGAAGCCGTGGTCGACGGTGGCGCGCGCGGAGCGCCGAACGCGGGTTGGGCTCGTGAGCTCGTCTAGCCCGCATGAGTTCCTCGGCATGGGCGTCGAGGAAGTGCTCGGCCACATTCCCGCCGCGGTCGTGGTCGTCGAAGCCGGGTCGCGTCGAATCGTGTACGCGAACCCCCGCGCCCGGCAGATGACTGCGCAGCTCGATCGGTCGATCCCGCCCGATCTGACGGAGGACTGGGAGATCTTTCATCACGACGGGCGGCCGTACGACGTCGACGAGTGGCCGCTGGTCCGCTCGCTCACGACCGGCGAAGAGGTCGTCGACGAGGAGTACTTCAATCTGCGCGCGGACGGTAGCCGGCTGTTCGTGCGCGCCAGCTCGGCCCCCATCTTCGGCGACGCCGGGGCGATCGTCGGCGGCGTGCTCGTGATGACGGACGTGACCGAGCAGAAGGCTGAGGCTGAGCGGCTGACGTACCTGGCCGGGCTGCTGGACAACACCGAGGATGCGATCGTCGCCATGGACGAGCGTTATCTGCTCACCGTCTGGAACAAGGGCGCCGAGAGGCTCTACGGCTGGAGGGCGGAAGAGGTCGTGGGTCGCCACGCCAACGACGTGGCTCGAACGAACCTAAGCGAAGCGCAGCGAACCGAGCTGCGCCGGGAGCTGGCCGCCAACGGCCGCTGGCGCGGCGAAGTGACCGTCGCCCGCAAGGACGGCACGACGGTCGACGTGGAGCTGATCAGCGTCGCGCTCCGGGGACAGCAGCGTGACATCACCGGCTACCTCACCATCCACCGCGACATATCGGAGCGCAAGGGCGCGGAGGAGGCGCTGCGAGCGGCACGGCGGCGCAGCGAGGCGATCCTGGAGAGCATCAGTGACAGCTTCGCCTCGGTGGACCGTGACTGGCGCTACACATACGTCAACGAGCGCGCACTGGCCGAGGCCGGACGGAACCCGGGGCGGAACCTCGGGGCCGCGGACTTTCTCGGCAGGACCGTCTGGGAGTTGTTCCCGGAGCTGGTCGGGACGACGTTCGATCACGAGGCTCATCGCGCGCTGCGGGAGCAGGCTGTGGTGGAGTTCGAGACGCGCTCCCCGGTCACGGGGCGGTGGATGGATGTCCGCCTGTACCCGTCGGAAGCGGGGCTGTCGATCTACGTGCACGACATCACCGAGCGCAAGCGGGCCGAGGAGGAGCTGCGCCGGCGGGCCGAGCAGCAGGCGCTCGTCGCCGAGCTGGGGCGGCGTGCGTTGGCCAGCGACGATTTGCAGTGGGTGCTGGAGGAGGCGGTCGGCCTGCTGGTCCGGACGCTGGGCGTCGAGTTGGCGTGCGTGGCGGAGTTGCCGGCGGACCGCGATGAGGTGATCCTGCGCGCCGGGGTGGGATGGCGGGAGGGCTACATCGGGCGGCGCTTCGAGCGCGGCCGCGACTCGCAGGTCGGGTACACGCTGCTCCGCGGCGAGCCGGTGATCGCCGAGGACCAGGCAAACGATCCGCGGTTCAAGCGCAGTGCGCTTGCGGACGAGCACGGCGCGGTGAGCGCCCTGACCGTGATGATCGAGAGCCCGGACGAGCCGTTCGGCGTGCTGGAGGCGCTGTCCACGCGCCGGCGATCGTTCTCGCCGTCGGAGGTCGGCTTCATGCAGGCGGTCGCCAACGTGCTGGCGAGCGCGGTCGAGCGCAGTCGTGCGCACGAGCGGCTGCTCGAGGTGCGGGAGGCGGAGCGGCGCCGGATCGCGCGCGACCTGCACGACGAGGCGCTCCAGAACCTCACGCACGCGCTGGCGCTCGCCGGGCGTGCCCGCAGCGCCGGCGGCGTCGGCGCGCCGCCGGACGAGCTGTCGGCGGCGCTCAAGCGCGTGGGCGAGCAGCTGCGCGCGGCGATCTACGACCTGCGCCTGGGCGGCGAGCAGCGCACGCCGTTCCCTGAACTGCTGGAGTCGCTCGTCGCCGTGCACCGCGCGATCGCGGTCGACCCGGAGATCGAGCTGGACCTGCGCGGCGGGATTCCCGCCGGTCCGCTCGGGGCAACCGGCACCGAAACGCTGCGCATCCTTGGCGAGGCGCTGACGAACGCCCGGCGCCACGCGCGTGCTCGGCGCGTCCGCGTCAGCGTGTGGAGTTCGGATGGCAAGCTCCACGCCGAGGTCTCCGACGACGGGCGCGGATTCGATCCCGCCGAGCGGCCGGCGCGCGTCGCCGGGCATGGGATCGCGGGAATGCGCGAGCGCGCGGCGCTCCTCCACGGACGTCTGGACATCGTCGGCGAGCCGACGACGGGCACCACGGTCCGCTTGGAGGTGCCGCTCCGGCCGGCTCATGAGCGCGCAGCCGAGCAGGTGCGCGTCCTGCTCGTGGAGGACCACACCGCCGTGCGGGAAGCGATCGCGGGCATGTTCGAGCGCGAGTCCGACTTGACCGTCGTCGGCCAGGCCGAGTCGCTGGCCGAGGCCCGCGAGCTGCTGCACGGCGTCGATGTCGCGGTGCTCGATCTCGCGCTGCCGGACGGCGACGGCATCGCGTTGATCCCGGAGCTTCGGGCGGCCAGCCCGGGGGCTCAAGTCCTCGTGCTGAGCGCCAACCTGGACCGCGCGCAGACCGCCCGCGCGATCGACGCCGGCGCCGCCGGCGCGCTCGACAAGACCGCCGACCTCGACCAGGTCGTTGATGCCATCCGGCGCCTACGCGCGGGCCAAGCCCTGCTGGCCGGCCACGAGATCGTCGAGCTGCTCCGGTTCGCCGGCCACCGCCGCGAGCAGGAGCGCGAGGACCGTCAGGCGATTGCCAGCCTGACGCTCCGCGAACGCGAGGTGCTCAAAGCCCTCGCCGCGGGCCTCGACGGCCAGACGATCGCCGACAGGCTCGGGATCAGCATCCGCACCGAGCGCAACCACGTCGCACGCATCCTCAACAAGCTCGGCGTCCACACGCAACTCCAAGCCGTTCTCTTCGCCCTCCGCTACGGACTCATCGACAAGCCATGAGGGCCACGCGCCCGCGCCGCTTGTTCGGCGGGCCGCCGCACTAGCTTGAGGTCGGGGCCTGCGTGGCGGCGGCGTAGAGCGTCTCGAGCGCCTGTTGCTCAAGCTGGCGCACGCGTTCGGCACTCATGCCGAGTTCGGCGCCGAGGCCGCGCAGCGTTTGCACAGGCCCGTCGAGGCCATAGCGGCCGCGCAGGATCGTCTGCTCGCGGCGCGACAGGCTCGCGATCCGCGGGAGAAGGCTCGTGAGCGCCAGCCGGCGGGCCGCACGCTCGTACGCCGCCTCGGCCACTGGGTCCGGCAGCCGCTCACCGAGCCTGTCGCCGCGGGCACCCTCAGCGCCGCTGCTCGGCTCCTCGAGCGCGCACGGCACCCGCTCGACCGCGATCAGGCTCTCCACCTGCGCACGCTCGATGCCCGTCTGACGCGCGGCACGATCGGGCACGACGACCGGCCGGCTCAGCTCGGACACCAACTGCTGCATCGCCTGACGAACCCACCACGACGCATACGCCCAGAACGGAGTTTCCAGCTCCGGGTCATAGCGCTCGAGCGCCCGCAGCATCCCCACCACGCCCTGCTGCATCAACTCCGCCCGCCCGACCTCGGACGCCCCACGGTAGCCGCGTGCGACGTTCCCGATCAGCGGCGTGAACGCCTCGAGCAACGCACCGCGCGCCTCGCCCCGGCACTCCTTCGCCGCCAATACCAGCTCGCGCTCGCCGAGCTGCCTACGCACCGTCACACGCCCCAATCCGCCGATTCACGCGCAGCCAGCGATCCGATCCCCGTCGGACACGGAACCGGCGCCTCAGATCGACGTAGCGCCACCACCACCGCCGCTCGCCGGGGCCGGCAGTCCACCGCCGGCCCGTCGCGAGCGGGCGACCAAGCGAGCTGAGACGGCTCAAAGAGATCACGCGAGCTCCACGACCCACGATGCCCGATTTGACCCGCGATCACACCAAAACCCAGTCACACGTGCGGCAAACTGACGACGGCGGTCACGCCGCTGGTCTGGACCGCAGCAATGACAATAAGCAGTCGACCAACGCCCGCCGATGGCTACGTCGCCACCTGCCCACGAACGTCCCAGCCACCGGGCACCTGATCGACCTCGACTCACGTCGCAACACGGGAAGCGGCGACGGATGCATCGCGCACAAACCCCCGCGCATCCCACAAAGCGTACGCACGCGGCACCGACACTCGCAATGTGGAGCCGCTTGTGACATAGACCTTACGGCGGCCACGAGCCCCCGTCGGTCGCCGCGCTGTCGCATCCAGGCCGATCCAGCCGCGCGGCCCGGACGCGTGGAGGCGCTCGGCACGGACGAGCAGCAGGCGCCCGGCGGCCCTCGATCGGACGACACGCCGCCCCTCCATTCGTGAAAAAGCAGCGGCGACGGGCGGACTGCTCCCATCCATGCGTTGCGCTAGCGGGGTCGGCATCGTGGCGGCCTCGCCGAGCCCTGGTCAGGCTCCTCTGCAGAGAGGTCTGGGGCTAGCGAGGCGGCCACCCGGGACCCGGCGTCACGCACGTGGCGCCGAGTTCCGGACGTCGCGGCCCGATCTTGAGCTTGGCGTTACTCAGCCGGCGATTCGGTGTGGCCTGCTTCGGCGTGGCCGCAGTGCCCCTGCCCCGCGCGTGGTGAGACACAGACTGCACAGGCTCATCGAAGGAACGACCCGCTCGTGTCCGCGAGCGGGTCGCCCGTACCCCCTCGTTCGTCCGTGACCGGGCGGGAACTCCAGCCGGACCAGGGGGGGTATCGGCTGGATCCCTCGGACGCTACCGATGGGACGTGAAGAGAGTATGAAAGCGGTCGAAACGGAGATTCGTCGTGGCCCGCACGCGCACGATGGGGATGCGGGGCGGGCGGCGACCCTGTGCTGTGGTGTAGCCGGTTGCAGCCTGATGTGATCGGACGCAGGCCCGCAGCGTTATGACGTTCGCGCCTACTGAGAACGAGGATGGAGCACGGGGGAGTTGGGCACCAGGTACGTCACGATCGCCTGCACCACGATTCCGACGATCAGGATCTGCATCTCGATCGACAGCTGCCAGTGGTTCTGGATCACAGCGGTGAGAAGGCCGCCGATGGAGGTCACCACAGCCGCGAGCCACTTGTTGGAGGGCAGCTTGGAATCCATTGATCTCTCCTCTGAGAAGGGTGCGTGCGGACACGGCAACCCTCTCGCCGGCGGTCCGGGTCCGCCAGGGACCCTTGGGGTGGACCAGGCCACCCCTGTTTGCCGGGGCCCGACGGCAGGCTGAGCCGCTGCCGTCGGCTGACCCAGGCGCGGAATTCGACGTTTGCGTCGTCTCGGATTGAGACATAACGGTCTCACCGGCGGACGCTTGTGCCTCCGGACATAGGCAGACCGCGCGTCACAGGCTCCGTCCGGCACTCGCGAACGCCCCTCAGAAGGACCAGATGACGCACCGGTTCACGTATCCGAAGGTCACCCCCGTTCCCGGCACCGAGCCGAGGACACACTCGGGCGGTCCAGCAAGCTCCGCCGGCACACACAACGACACCGCCGGCGGCCCACCGTCTCGAGCACACGAGGAGCCAAGAGCGGCCCGTCCGTAGGGCGGGACGGGGCGCTCCGCTCCGAACGCGGCGCGTGATGATGTCTGTACGCGGCTTCCGCGAGAGGTTCCAGCTGACGCATCCGCGTCGCGGAGCGTGTGTCCATCAACTCAGGAGTGGTCGCGTGGCCGACAAGAGCAAGAACGAAGATCTCGTCAAGACGCTGCGAGAGCGAGGGTTGCGGAAGAAGGTCGCGCGGTCGGTCGCCGACGGCATCGGGTCCGGCAGGCCCCGGCAGGAGCCACCCGCCGCGGTCGCCCGGGTCACGACGGACCTCAGGAAGCTCGCCGACGAGATCGAGGATCGAGCAACGGGCCGGACTGCCAAGCGCAAGGCGGCCGCGAAGAAGGCCGCGGCCACGCGGGCCGAGAACGCGAAGACTCGGTCGAGTGCTGCCAAGAAGGGGGCCCGGACGCGCGCATCACAGCGGCCCGCACCATGACATCGGCCTGACCGGGACATCGTGGCCGTCCTCCGGAGTGTGGCTTCAAACCGGCCGCCCGGTCCTCGGTGGTCATCTCAGCGATGGCGTCGCCGTCGAAGCGTGACGTGCACCACCTCTTGGTCGGCGATGACCGTCCCGTCATTCTGGCGGACGACCTGGTCGGCTTCCTCGGGCCCGCGCGGCTGCCAGCCCTTTCCGGGGACGAGAGTCGCGAACCATCCGCGCTCACGGCACTCGGGCACGCCGGGGAACTCGCCGCGCCAGGGCGCCTCCCACGGCTCGTGGCCCTCGCATGGCCGCGGAGCGCCTGCTCGCCGCAGACGGTGCACCGCGGCACGTGGCAGTGCTCGTGGTGGAGCTCGAATCGGCCTCCGCTGACCCGGGTAAGCCTTGTCCATCACTCCCGTTCCAGGTGCACAAGTTCTGTTGAGCCCCGCGCGACGACGCGCCGGGCGGCTGGCCCACGCTGTGCTCGCCGCCGCCGCGGCCACCGCGATCGCGTCGTCGCCCGCGTTCGGGCAGGCACCGGTCCCCACGACGTCGACACCGGCGGTGGATGCGCCCACGGCTCCGGCCGTGCCACCGGCCCAGGTCCAGACGCCGCCGGTGACGGTCGGCACGCCCGCCGCGACGGTGCAGGTCCCGCCGGCGACGGTCAGCACGCCGCCGGCGCCCTCGGGCGGCTCCTCGCCGCCGGTCACGCCTCCGTCAGCCTCGGTGCGACCTCCGTCGGCGACCGTCCGGCCGCCCGCCGCGAGTGTCCGGGCGCCGTCGGCGACGGACGGGACGCCCGCGGGGACCGTCAGGACCCCGTCGGGCCCCGCCGGAACGAACCCCTCGGCCGCGGGCGCCGGCAACCGCGCCACGGGCAGCTCGCCCGCTTCGCAGACGGGCGCGGGATCACGCGGCGGCGCCGCGGAGCCCGCCGACGCTGCGCGGCGACCGCGCCCGGGAGCGCGCGCCCAGGGCGGCGGCCCGCCGGCCACGCCCGCGCAGCGAGACCGCCGGCTGCGCCGCACCGTGCGCGCCCTTGAGCCGTGCCTCACCGGGCTGCCCGAGACCTCGCGCAAGGTCCTGAGCCTGCGGGCCGGGCTGGGCACCGCACGCTCGCGGTCACGCCGCGACGTCGCCGGCATGACCGGCTTGAGCCTCCGGCGCGTCGGACGCGTCGAGGCCGGCGCGCTGCGCCGGCTCAAGCGGCTCGCGCGCACCACCGGATGCGCCGCGGCGGTCACGACCGACGCGTTCGCCGCCGCCATGGGCGACGCCGCCCGCGGTGCCGGTCTCGCCGGCCCCGGCCTCACGCGCTCCAACTTCCTGAGCCAGGACGGGAGCGCAGCGCGCGCCCCGGGCATCGGCGTGCTCTCGGAGCGCGAGTCGAGCGCCGCCGACGGCGACCGCGACACGGCCGGCGGCTCCGGGCTCGGTCCGAGCCTTCCGGGCGTCGGCCCGGTGCCGGGCGGCGGGGTGCCCGTGGCCGTGCTCATCGGGATCGCCCTGGGCGGCGTGGCGCTGACGGCGCTGCTCCACCGCCGCACCCGCCGCCGCGACCGCTGGGATCCCTCCGAGCCCTGGTGACCTGACCGCGGGCTCTCGGGGCGCCGGGGCGCTCAGCGCTCGCCGTCCCTCCGGCACGCGGATCCCGAGCGCCGCGCCTTCCCATCGGTCCCTGTCTGCCGATACAAGCGCAGGCCACCGACCGGTGGCCGCACCCGAGTGTGTGGGACTGCTATGTGCGACCCGCCGCGGGCATGGTCGCGTTGACGGCCTGAAGGATGAGCTCGGTCGCGGCGTCGGGCTGCGACACATACGAAACGTGTGAGGCCGGCACCTCCACGATCGTCGCGTTCGCGCGCTCGGCCATGAACCGCTGGAGCGCCGGCGGGATCGCCTTGTCCTCCGTGCCGAGCAGGTACCAGCACGGCAGCGTCTTCCACGCCGGCGGGCCCGACGGCGCGCCGGCGAACGCGGCGGCCGCGTAGGGCCGCTGCGCAGCGGCCATGACGTCCGCCGTGGCCTGGTCGACGTCGGCGGCGAACGCCTCCCGGAACGCCTCGGGGTCGAGGAAGAGGTCCGCGCCCTCGCTCCCGTCCGCGCTGGTGAACGGCACGGGCCTGATCGAGGGACCCACGAGGCTGCCCTCGAACCGCTCAAGGAGCTCCTGCTGGCTCTCGCCCTCGTCGCACATCCATCCGTTGAGATAGACGAGTGCCTTGACCTGGTCGTTGCCGGTCGCGGCGGTAGAGATGACGTTCCCACCGTAGGAGTGGCCGACGAGCACGATCGGGCCGGTCAGCGTCCGCAGGAACTCGGCGAGGTAGGTCGAGTCGCGAGCGAGGTCGCGAAGCGGGTTGGCGAACCCGATGGCTCGAAATCCCTCGCGCTGGAGAGCGCGGATCTCGGCGTCGAAGCCCGTCGCATCGGCCCATGCCCCGTGGACAAGGACGATCGTCGGCCTGTTTTCGTCGAGCTGGGCGGCCATGGCTGCTCCTCTCGTGCGCCGTGTGTCCCTGGACCGGCGTGAGCAGTCTCCCCCGCACGCACAGCCGCCGCAAGCTCGTGGACAAGACGGCCGATCAGACGGCTGGCGGCCCTTTCAACCGAGCGTGGTGGGCGCGCCACCGAGAAACGGTGAGTTGGCTTGACCGGTTGGCGGATCTGCCTGCGGGGATGATCGGTGGCCGGTCGTCTGGGCGGCGGCGCGTCATTCGCCTCGCCCTTTTTCACCGAGCTCGCGAAGCCGCGCTGCGCTGCGCTCATCCATCGGCACGAAGGTCTCGATCGCGAGGCTTGCCGCCGTTACCTCCAGTGGTGCCCCGATGGTGGCGATTACGGTGAAGAGGCTGACCTCACCGACGGGCGTCCGCAGGTCCAGGGAGACCACCGGCTGGGTCGCCTGGCCGGCCGGCGGATCGTCGGGAAGATAGGACTCGACCTCCTCGATCAGGCGTCCGAGGGCCGGATCGGCATCCTCGCGGCTCCTTCGCCTCAGCTTCTGAATCAGGGGCGCGTTGCAGGCCGCGGTCATCGATGAGATCTTCGGCAACCCGCCGGGATGGACCCCCAGTCGGAGCATGTTGATCGGGGGCTCGAGGAGCGCGGGATCGACCCCGTCCCAGAGGAGCGACGCGGCGCGATTGCCCTCGATCAGGTTCCAGAGCCCGTCGACGATCAATGCCGGGTTCGGCTCGTGCGCCGCCAGCAGTCTGCTCAGCGACTCGCGCAGTGGCTGCATGACCTCGCCGTCGTAGGGCTGCTCCAGATAGGGAGGAGCGAAGCCCCCCGCGAGCAGCAGGCGGTTGCGCTCGGCGATCGGCACGTCGAGGTGCTGGGCGAGGTGCACGAGCAGCTGGCGGCTCGGGCGCGAGCGGCCTGTCTCGACGAAGCTCAGGTGCTTGGTGGAGAGGTTCGCGTCCAGCGCCAAGTCCATCTGCGTGAGCCGCCGCTGGGTGCGCCAGAAGCGGATCAGCTCACCGACGGTCTGCGGCTCCCTCTCGGTCTGGACGGCCACGGGGCCAACGGTAGCGCTCGCTCAGATCGGCTCCATTACCCCGGATGTAACGGGGAGCGGCCTTTACATCGGAGGTAATCGACGCGCGGTCTGTTGCTGGGGGATCGTCACCACCACGAGCAACTCTTCCAAGGAGGCAACCGAGATGAGCGAAGCAATTGCGTCCCCCGAGACCCGCACGAATGAGGCAGAGCAGCTGGCCGATCGATACCTCGCGCTCTGGAACGAGGCAGACCCCGAGCGCCGGCGCCAGATGATCGCCGAGCTCTGGACCGAGGACGGGTCGCAAATCCTCCAGCCGCCGCTGGAGATGCGCGAGATCGCTGCGAGCGCCGGGCTCGGCATGGCGGCCACGCTCGAGGCGCGGGGACACGCCGAGCTCGAGGCGCGGGCGGCAACGTCCTACGAGGAGTGGGTCGGGTCCGCCGGACTCAGCTTCAGGCGGCGCGACGACGTCTATCGGCTGCACGACGTGGTCAAGTTCCACTGGGAGGCCGTCTCGCCGGACGGCGAGGTGACGGCGGTGGGGCTCGTGTTTCTCGTCCTCGGCACGGGCGGCCGGATTCGGCGCGACTACGTGTTCATCGAGAGTTAGGCGGTTCGCGAGCCGGGGCACTCCGGCGTATCGCGCGAAGCGAGAGCGAACGCTCTACCCGCCCTGTGGCCGCCGTCCGTGCGGCACCGGTCCACGACCTACCTTGGAGGTTGACGATGTATCCGACGGTCACACTTGTTCGGCATATGCGGCGACGCCATCGTGGCGGCGGACGCGTGATGACGACGGTCGAGGCGGACGGCGTCACGCTCGGGGTCGAGCACTTCGGCGACGCGACGGCGCCGCTCGTTCTGCTCGCGGGCGGCCCGACCATGCTCTCCTGGCCCGACGCGCTCTGCGAGGCGCTCGCGCGCGGCGGGCGCCACGTCGTGCGGTACGACCTGCGCGATTCCGGCGCGTCGATCACCGTCGATCCCAAGGCTCCGGCGTACACGCTGCGCGATCTCGCAGCCGATGCCGCCGCGCTCGCCCGCGAACTCGACGACCGGCCGGCGCACCTGGCGGGCATCGGCGTGGGCGGGATGGTCGCCCAGGTCGCCGCACTGGACCACCCGGACGCGTTCTCGGCGCTCACCCTCGCCGGCACGCGGCCCGTCGCTCCAGGCCGGCTCGACGACGACCTGCCCGACCACGACGCGGCGACGATGGACCGGCTGTTCTCGCGCTCGATGCCCGACTGGTCCGACCGCACTGCCGTGGCGGAGTTCGCCGCCGGCGGCGCGGAGATCCTCGGCGACGACCCCGCCGCCGCGCGCGCCACCGCCGAGCGCATCTGGGACCGTACGCCGGGCACGGAGCCCGCGGTCCAGATGGCCAACCAGATGGGCATGGTGTTCTCCAAGCTCAACTGCAAGCCGCGGTGGCGCGAGCGCCTGTCCGAGCTCGCGACCCCGGCGCTGGTGGTGCACGGCCGCCGCGACCCGTTCTTCCCTGTCGGCAACGGCGAAGCGCTCGCGCGCGAGATCCCCGGTGCGCGGCTGCTCGTGCTGGAACAGGCTGCGACGGCGATTCCCGATGTGGCCGCCGGTGAGGTCGCGACGGCGATGCTCGCGCTCTAGGTGACGTGCCTCGGGACGTTCCGAACGGGCTGAGGGAGATGTAGAGGCATCCGGGCTGAGACAGAGAGTTGTGGTCCTTCCACAGATCACGGCTCTCGGAGGTCATCAGCCCGGATGCAGGACAAGCGTAGGTGGCTGGCTCGCTGGCAGCGCATCGAGCTCGTTGAGCTCTGTCTTGATCGAGGTCTCACGCGTCGCCAGGCCGCGGCGTGGCGACGGGTGAGCGTCTCGACGGTGCAGTACTGGGTCGGGCGCTATCGCTCGGCCAGCGACGCCGATCGGGTGTCGGGGGCGTGGGCGCAGGAGCGCCCCTCGACGCCTCACGGTCAGCCGGCCCGGGTCAGCGAGCGCGTCCATGACCGTGTCTGCGAGGCGCGCGAGCGAACCGGTTGGGGGCCGAGGCTGATCGCTTCGGAGCTCGGGATGGCGCACGCGACGGTCTCGCGTTGTCTGATGCGGCGCGGCATCTCGCGCCGGCCGGCGGTGGCGCGCGAGGCCGTCCGGCGGTTTGAGTGGCCGTGTCCCGGCGATCTGCTGCAGATGGACACCAAGCGCCTGGCCCGCTTCAGCCGCCCCGGGCACAAGGTCACCGGCGACCGGTTCCGCACCGGCGCCGAAAAGCGCGCCGGCGTGGGCTGGGAGTTCTGTCACTCGATGATCGACGACCACACCCGCTTGGGCCTACACCGAGATCCACCGCGACGAGAAAGCCGCGACCGTCGTCGCCTTCGTCGAGCGGGCGCTCGGCTTCTTCGCCGCCCACGACGTCATCGCGCGGCGCGTGCAGACCGACAACGCCTGGGCCTACGTCCGCAACCGCGGCCTGCGCGAGCTGCTCGCCCAGCACGCGATCGCGCACCGCACGATCCCGCCGCGCACGCCGAAGCGCAACGGGAAGGTGTGTGTCTTAGCTTCGGCGGGCCGTCCGGCAGGGCGGCGAGGCTCCCCGCGCCCGGCGATCTGACTCAGGCAAAAGGCATGTCGAGGGAGATTTCTGAGCTGCTCGTTCTGGCTCAGAGATCGCTTTCTCTGGCCTGCGTTCGATTTGTCGATCGCCGGGATGCGGGCGGGCCGGCGAAGCTGACTTGATAGGAGAACTCGCGCCGATGTGGCTGCATCGACACAGAAGCGTCGCTCGCCGGCCCGGCCTCGACTCTACCCACGAGCCAGGAGGCCACGTTGTTCGTCGGCATCGACGTTCACAAGCACAGTCACGCGGCGGCGCTGATCGATGAGCGCGGCGGCGAACTCGGGCTACTGACGTTCGCCAACAGCCCGGCGGGCTATGAGCGGCTGCTCGGCTGGCTGGCCGAGCGCGACGCTCAGCCGCGCAGTCATCGGTGTGGAGAGCCCGGGCAGCTACGGACGCTGCCTGACCGGCGCGCTCGCCGCCGCCGGCCACGAGGTGCTCCACGTCCCGGCGTGGCGCACCCACCGCGAGCGCCGCCGCCAGGGACCGGGCAAGACCGATCCCGGCGACGCGTTGGCGATCGCCGACGTCGTGCGGCGCAAGCACGCAGAGCTCGGACCCGCGCTGCAACCCGAGCTCGTCCGCGCGATCGCCACGCTGGAACTCCAGCGCCGCCGTTTCGTCCTCGATCGCACCCAGGCGATCCAGCGGCTGCGCTCAGACTGGACGCAGGTCGACCCGGTCGCCGAGGCCAACGTCGCTCACTGCCAGCGTCCCACCGTGCTGCGCAAGCTCAAGCGCCTGCAGCTCGGCGACGGACTGGCCGAGCGCATCGCCGCCGCCTGCATCCGCCAGCTCGCGCGCGACATCGAAGACCTCAACGCCCGCATCGCCGACCTCGAGACCGAGATCGCCACGCTGCTCGACCAGCACGGCAACCCGGTGACCGACCTGCTCGGCGCCGGCAACCAGATCGCCGCCGCGCTGATCGCCAACGCCGGCGACGTGCGCCGCTTCAAGAACGCCGCCGCCTTCGCACGCTACTGCGGCGCCGCGCCGATCCCGTGCGGATCGGGACAGACATCCGGACGCCACCGTCTGCACCGCGGCGGCAACCGCCAGCTCAACGCCGCCCTCTACCGCATCGCGATCGTCCAGCAACGCCACCACCCCGCCGCCAAAGCGTTCCTCGCCCGCAAGACCGCCGAAGGCAAGACCGCCCGCGAAGCCCGCCGCGCGCTCAAGCGCCACCTCGCCAACGTCGTCTACCGCCGCCTCCTCGCCTGGGCCAACGCCTGCCCCGAGATGAACCTCTTGACATAGGAGAATCGAGCGCTACCAACAGACCCTCGCCCGCGAGTGGGCCTACGGGCAGCGCTACCGCGACTCAACCGCCCGCGCCACAGCGCTGCCCATCTGGCTGAACCACTACAACACCACCCGCAACCACAGCTCACTCTCAAACCGGCCGCCCATCACCCGCGTTCGGAACCAGCCGAGGCACGACAGCTAGGCGCTCACAGTTCGGGCGACCACAGCAGGGGACGACGAGTGTGACCACCGCGTCGATGGAGTTCGACCGCGCCGCTTGGCGAGTCCCCAGTCGAGCCGCCCGTGACCGGCCAGGCGACGGCGGACTGGCTTCCGCTTCCGCCTGGTAGTCCCTTGGCGGGCGAGCTCACGAGTGCTCGCCGTTCTCCGTGCTCGGCCGCACCCTCGGGCGTCGGGCCAGCCACGTGTCGGCGGCGATGCGGGCGTGCGCGTGGTGCTCCATGGTCAGGCCCTTGTCGGCCAGCGCGCGCAGCCGCATGTCGTTCAGGCGGCAAGGATCCGGCGCCGACGACGGGCTTGCCGTCGATCAGGTGGATGTCGGACATCGCCGCGAACGGACCGATGCGGAGCTCGCCCCCGGCGAGGATCTTCACGACTGCCTGGCAGACGCGCGTGATGTCGGGGAACAGCCCCGAGCGAGCCATGATCTGCCGGATCGTGATCGGGTCGCGGTCGCGGCCGGCGACGGCAACGGGGTCGACCGGCGCCCGGGCGGCGCCATTGGGCGACGACGGAACAGCGGACATGCCGGGATGGCTCCTTCGGGTCGGATGGCAGCCGGCGCGCGGACGCCGGCCCAGTGGTGCGACTTGCGTGGCGTCCCGCGCGCGCGTGCGCGCGAGCGCGAGCGCCCAACAAGGGCGCCCGCTCGGCTGCGACGACTGCTGCTGCCTGCGAAATCCGAGATCGTCACCGCGGCCGTGTGTCTCCGGCGGCGGGACCCAGGCCGGGCCGATCGGCTGGTCGAACGCCACGCGAACCCTGCTCTGCGTCCGCATCGCTGAAGTTCCCCGGGAGGCGATCACAAAAGGGGCTGCCGACATCGTCCGGCGAATCGCGGATCGAGCGTCTGGAGTCCGCGGCGACCTCGCGTGCGGTGAGGTTCGCGGCGCTGACCGCTACGCCGTCGGTCGCCGAGATGTCGGCGCCACGGCCGAGCCAGCGGTGCTCCTGCCGTGCGCCAGGCCGGCCACGACATCGGTGCCCCTCCGAGCGCGCACGCGGGCGCGTGATCACGAGAACAGGCTCTGGAGCCCGTCGAGCGCCGCTGCGCCGAGGAAGATGGCGAGGATGACGCCGGCGGCGCCGACGACGAGCCCGATCGCGACGAGAACGAAGTCCTCGAGCAGCACGCCGAGCGACACGAGGACGACGCCGAGGGCGGGCAGTGTGTCCAGCCCGGTGAACGGCGGCGCGAGGAACGCGGCGATCGCTCCTGCGGCAACCACCAGCCCGAAGACGACGTTGCTGACGCGGTGCCCGAACAGGAAGCGCAGCCGTGGCCGCGAGAAGCGCTCGAGGCGACCGATCGCCTTCAGCAGTGACGTGATGAAACGACCGTCGGTCGCAACCTTCCGCGCCCGCCAGCGACGTGGCAGCCAGATCTCGTCGCGTCCGGCGATGAGCTCGAGCGCGAGCAGCACGGCGATGGCCTCGAAGACGTGTGTCGCCCCGCCCGTCGGCAGCGGCAGCGCGGGCACGCTCATCAGGAGCACGAAGACGATCGCGAATGCGCGCTTCTCGAACACCTCGATCAGCTCGCCAAGCGTCTTGTCTCCCTCGGCCTCGAGCCAGGCCTGCAACTGAGCGCTGAGCGTCTGGTGTGCGCGGTCCGCGTGCTCCGCCACTGCCTCGCCATCCTCCATCATGCGGCGGTCGCTGCAGGGCTCGCGAGCGCCCATGCGCCAATGAGGCGCTGACGGCGCTGCTCGGAGTCGCGCGAAGCGAGCGTGCGCCACGCTGCTCCTCTTGCATGGATGCAGCAGTGACGGAGGCGGCGCCGGCGCCCCCGGTCCAAGGGCGGAAGCAGCAGCGCGCCCGTGGCTACGCAGCATGCCGACGCGAGTGTCCAGACGCGTGGAAACCAGAAGTCAGGCCGCAGCGCGAGCTGGCTCTCGGCCCCATCGGGGCGGCCACAACCACTAGGGTCGCAACCTATGGGCTACACGATCGACTGGGACTCAGCCGAGGTAGAGGAGGGGGAGCTGAGCGTTCGGGTGCGACCGGATCCGGACTTCGCATTCCTCAAGGTCTTCGACATGGTGCTGATCGAATCTCCACCGCCCCCTGGCGCAGCCGCTTGGGGCCAGGTGCAGTTCGCTGGTGGCAGGATCGTCGTCAGCGAGGTCCAGCCTGGCTCGGCTTCTGGTCTGGAGCAGTTCCTGGATGGAGTCGTCCGCGAGGCAGACCAGCGCGTCGGTCCCGAACGCGAGCGCCTGGAACGCCAGGCCGAACGCGAGCGCCAGGCCGCCGAGGAGAAGCGTCGCGCTGAAGACGCCGCGGCGGCGGCATCCGAGCGCCGCGACGACCAACTCGCGGACGAGTTCCGGCACCGCGACTGAGCGATCCGCGGGCAATCCGTGGCGCTCTCGCTTGGGGCAGGGAGCCACAGCACTGGCGCGACGTCGGACGACTGTCGCTATGGACGACGAATGAAAGTCAAGTGGGTTGCTGGGGCGGCTGCGGTGGTTGGAGAGTTGGGTCGGGCGCGGGCGACGACGAGTCAAACCGCAGACTTGGGCCTTGGCGTCTGCCGCGCGACTTGCTCTCTTGAGGAGCCACGAGATGCGCGGCCAGCGTAGTCCTCGCCGCGGGTGAGCAGGCACCAGAACAGGCAGGCGAGCTTGCGGGCTGATGCGACGATCGCGATGGAGTGGCCGCGGCGCGCGCGGATATCGGCGTGCGTCCCGGCACCGACGGCATCATCGAGGAGGCCCGGGCCGCAGCGTTGGGGGTCGCCAGCACGCCAGTCCGGCTCGCCCAGGCGGAGGCGTGTCCCACCGGCGCCGAGGGTTCGCCCGAGCAAATACGAGGCGGCCGGTGCGGCCGGCGCGGACGACGTCGCGGCGGCGCAGCTCATCCCCGAAAGCGCCGATGCCGTGTACCGCCGCTCGCTCGTGCGGACCTTGACCACGCGGGGACTGGCAACCGTGCTCGCCTGAGACGCCCGGCCGGGGCGGATAACTGGAGCCGCTGCGTCTTAGGCTGCACTTCGGTGCACGCTGAACGGTTGGCGCCTCTCCGGCCTCGGGTGCGCCCGTCGCCGGGTCGCCGCGGCATATGATGTGAATCGGTTCACTGATGACGCGCCACAGAAGGAAGCGCCCAGACCGCCGCATGATCCACTCACCGAATCGCGACCTCGATCGCCGCGAGCGCGCGAAGGGCGAGGGGCTGCGCCCGGACGAGGTCACCGCGTGACCGCTCATCTCAACGATCTCGTGATCATCGGGGGCGGCGTGATGGGGCTGTTCACGGCGTATCACGCCGCGGAACGGTCGGCGCGGGTCGTCGTCCTCGAGCGCGGACGGGTCGGGGACCCGATGACCGCGTCGTACGCCCGCACGCGGTCGTTCCGCAGTGACTACCTCGACCCGGCCTACGCGCGTCTCGCGCAGGAGGCGATCCATCTCTGGGGCGACTTCGAGCGCCAGACCGGCTCGAAGGTGCTCGTTCGCTGCGGCTGTCTGAACATCGGCAAGCGGTCCGTCACGCCGGATCTCGCCGGCACCTACGCGCAGCTGAGCTTCGAGACGCTCTCTCGAATGGGCCTGAGGACCGAGTCCTTCGATGCCGAGGCGCTGCGCGGCCGGTTCTCCTACCTGGACGCCGACGTGGCCCACCTCGACGTGGATGGCGGTGTCGTCGACGTTCCGGCCGTGACCCGCGCGCTCACGCACGCGCTCGCCCAGCGAGGCGTTCGCGCGCTCGAGGGCGTGACGACGAGCGAGATCGTGCCGGACGGCGAGTGCTTCCGGGTGATCAGCGACGACGGCGAGCTGCGCACGCGTGCGCTCGTGGTGGCGGCCGGGCACGGCACGAACGACGTGCTGGCGGCGCTGGCCGGCTGCAGCCTGCGGGTGCCGATCACCAAGGACCGGCCGAGCGAGGCCAAGTACTTCGTCCCGAGCGCCGAGACCCGGGACCAGTTCACCGCGGACGTCATGCCGGTGGTCGCCTACTTGGACGCCGGCATCTACTGTCACCCGATCGTGGATGGGCTCGTCGACGCGGTCAAGGTCGGCTACTACAACCCGCCAGATCTGCCGGGTGACCGCGCGACGCTCGACGGCATCGCGGACTTCGTCGAGCAGTGCATGCCCGGGTTGCGGACCGCGAGCGTCCGGGACGTCGACGACGTCGACCAGTGCGACTACGACCTCGTGGTCGACGATGAGTTCGTCCTGGGCGGCATTCCCGGCTTCGCCAACGCGTTCGTTGGCGTCGGGTGGCGAGGCACCGGTTACAAGTTCGCGCCATGGGTCGGGCGGGTGCTTGCCGGATGCGCACTGCAGGGCGGGACGGTCTACGACATCGACCGCTTCGACCCCGCCCGCTTTGCGGAACGCGAGCCGATCTCATGAGCCGTCCGTCGCAGAGAACGCTGGATCAGCGTCTCGCCGAGGGCATCGTCGTCGGCGCCGAGGGCTATGTCTTCGAGCTCGAGCGCCGCGGCTACATCAAGGCGGGTCCCTACGTGCCCGAGGTGATCATCGACGCCCCCGACGCGCTCCGGCAGCTGCATCGCGAGTTCCTCCGCGCCGGCGCGGACGTCATGGTGGCGCTCACCTACTACGCGCATCGCGGGAAGCTCAAGGACGTCGGACGCGCGAGCGAGCTCGAGCAGTTGAACCGCGAGGCCGTGAGGATCGCCAACGAGATCGCACGCGAGGGCGGAGCGCTCGTCGCGGGCAACATCTGCAACACGTGGTCATACGACTCCACCGACCCGGCGTCTGAGGCCGTCGTTCGCGCGCAGTACGAGGAGCAACTCGGCTGGGCCGTGGAGGAGGGCATCGACTTCGTCATCGCCGAGACGTTCGACCACGTCGGGGAGGCGCTGATCGGCCTCGACGTCTGCAAGCAGCTCGGCCTGCCGGCCATGGTGACGTTCGCGAGCGTGCAGCCCACGACCACGTTCGACGGATACGACTACGTCGACGCCTGCACGATCCTGGCTGACGCCGGCGCGGCGATCGTCGGCCTCAACTGCTCCCGTGGCCCCGCGACGATGCTCCCGCTGCTCGAACGGATCCGCGCAGCGGTCGACGTGGCGGTGGCCGCGCAGCCGGTGCCGTACCGGACGTCGGCGGCCAGCCCCGCCTTCGAGTCGCTGACAGACGAGGACGGCCGCCGGATGTTCCCCATCGAGCTCGAGTCGTTTCAGTGCACTCGCTTCGAGATGGCGGACTTCGCCAGCCGGGCGCGCGAGGTCGGTGTGGACTACATCGGCATCTGCTGCGGTGGAGGACCGCACCACGTGCGGGCCATGGCCGAGGCGCTTGGGCGCGACACCCCGGCCAGTCGATACTCGCCTGCCATCGAGCTGCACCCGGTCCTCGGAGCAGCGCCCGGCGAAGACGGGGAACCGATCATGCGCGGGTGGAGCGCCGGCGATTAGCGGCGAGACCCGGCCCGGCCAAGCGGCACGGGATCCGGCTGTCCATTGGGTCCCGAACCGCGTCCCCGACTCGGCACACGATGCACGCGGGGCGTCAGTCGCCGCGCTCGATTCACGGCCGCTCGGCGACCCGCTTCATTTCACGCTCCTGTACTTAAGGCGTGACGCCGGGCCCCTCGACGGCCCGGACCTGCTCGAGCTGCACCTCTGCGTCGCGGAGGTGGTCGAAGAGGCGGGCGCCGTCGCCGAGCACCACCGGAACGACGTGGAGCTCAAGTTCGTCCAGCAGTCCCGCTGCCAGGTACTGCTGGGCGACCTGGCCGCCGCCCCAGAGCATGACGTCTTTGCCGCCGGCGGCCTGCTTTGCCTGGTCGAGCGCGGCCTCGATTCCGTCTGTGACGAAGTGGTACGTGGTCCCTCCCTGCATCACCAAGGGATCACGCGGGTGATGGGTGAGAATGAACACGGGGTAGTGGTAGGGAGGCTCGTCGCCCCACCAGCCCGTCCACTGCTCGTCGCCCCAGGCCTCGCCGCCGATCGGGCCGAACATGTTTCGACCCATTACGCCGGCCCCGATGTTCACGACCGATTCCTCGAATACCCGTGCGCTCTCGTTGACCTCGCCGCCTTGCTTGGCGTGGGCTTGGCGCCAGGCGGCCAGCGGAACCACCCAATCGTGGAGCCGCTCGCCGCCCTCGCCGAGCGGGTTTTCCTCGCTCTGGTTCGGGCCGGCGACGAAACCGTCCAGCGAGATCGAGATATGACAGCGAAGCTTGCTCATCGTGCCTCCTCAGTAGGCGGCGGCTGTGGGCGCAGGTTCGTTCTCAATGACTACTGACCCGTCCGCGCCGGAAAACGAATCGCGCGATGGCCGTGGCCGCCGTTCGCGGCGCGCCGTTCGACGGAGGGGTCGAGCCAGTCGATCACCGCGTCGCGGCGGGCGACGAACCCGTCGAGGGACATGACTTGTAGAGGATGAACCTGCGCTGCGCCGGCCCGTCGGTCACGCCCGCTCCCCCCAGCCGGTCCGGGCGGTCATCTCCCGCAGCCTGCGCTGCGATCGCGCACGACGTGCGCCTGGTCGAGCGCGCGATCGCTGGGCTCGAGAACGCCTCGCCGGAACAGCTCATCCGCGCCGATCGTGTCGGGGGTTGTCCATTTGCGCGAAGAGCGACAGCCGTGGCGCCTGAGGGCTGCCGAGGACGAGCTTCGCGGCGCGCCAGCCACCTCCTACAGTGCCTGCCGTGGCCGAGCGCGAGGACGAGTTGCGCGAGGAACAGGCTCGCCTCGACGAGGCGTTCGCCGCGTTCGACGAGGCACTTGGCCGCCTCACGGCACGCACGCGGCACAGCGGGGTCGACGACTTCGCCGACGAGGCGCTCGAGCGCATGCGACGCGAGCGGATCCGCATCTACACCGAGGCGAGCGGGCCGCTGTACTTCGGCCGGATCGACCCCGTCGACGGTACGCCGCTCTACATCGGCCGCCACGTCGTCGTCGATCGGCGCAACAAGGTGCTGGTGAGCAACTGGAGGGCGCCCGCGGCCGAGCCGTTCTATGCCGCAACCACGCGCGATTCCCGCGGGGTCGCCCTGCGGCGCCGCCTCGACATCGATGACCGCCGCGTCCTCGGGTTCGTCGACGAGACTCTCGACACCGGTGCGCTCGACCACCTGACCGAGGCGATCGTCGAGGACATCACGCGCCAGCGCGTCGGTGAGATGCGTCAGATCATCGCCACGATCACGCCCGAGCAGTACGGCATGATCCGCGAGCCGCCGACGGCGGCGCTGGTCATCCAGGGCGGGCCCGGCACCGGCAAGACAGCCGTCGGACTGCATCGCGCCGCGTGGCTGCTGTACGACGACCCCGCGCTCGCCCGCCAGGGCGTCCTCATCGTGGGGCCCAACCGCACGTTCATCCGCTACATCAGCCAGGTGCTGCCCTCACTGGGCGAGCAGACGGTCGACCAGCGCGAGATCGACGCGCTCATCTCCCGGCCGCATCGCGAAGTCACCGAGAGTCGCGAGCTCGCGACCCTCAAGGGCAGCGGCCGAATGGCCGAGCTCCTCCACCGCCTGCTGTGGAGCCGGCTCCTCGCACGCGACGAGGACGCTGTCGTCCGCGTCGGCGGTGGATGGGCGCGCCTCGGCGCCGACGAGCTGGCGGCGCTCCAGGCGGCGGCGCGCGAGCGCACACGCTCGTACCAGGCCGCCCGCATGCACTTCCGAGACAGACTCGGCCACCAGCTCGCCACCAGCGCCGGGCCCCAGTCTGTGCGTGGCACGTCGATGTCATACGAGGACACCGTGACCGCGGTGCGCAAGACGAGCGAGTACCAGCGCCTCGCGAACCGCCTCTGGCCGCGCGTCACGCCCGATGGTCTGTTCGCCGATCTGTTCAGGAATCGCCGGCGGCTGCGGAGGCTTGCCGGCGACCTGCTCTCCGACGACGAGATCGAGCTGCTCCTCGCCGTCGCAGCGCCCGCCGGCCGGCTCGAGATGACGCCGACCGACGTCGCGCTCTTCGACGAGGCGCGGTGGCTGATCGACCCGGAGATGCGCACGTTCGGGCACGTCGTCATCGACGAGGCCCAGAACCTGACGCCAATGGAGCTACGGATGGTGGTCCGCCGCGCCCGCCGCCAGTCCCTCACGATTCTCGGGGACATCGCGCAGCGCACGACGGAGGCCGGCTTGTCCACCTGGGCACACGTGCTCGGTGAGGCGGGGGTCGAGCGATTCGAGCCCCGCGAGCTCGAGCTCAGCTACCGCGTGCCGGACGACTTCCTGCGCCTCGCGGCCGGCGTGGCGGACGCCGGGACGCGTGTCCCACGCGGTGTGCGCCGCGCGCCGTGGCCGCCGGTGGCAGTGGCGGCGGACGACGAGGCCGTCGGCGCAGTCGTGGCGCTGCTGGGCGAGCGCATGGCGGGCGACGTCGGAAGCGTCGCCGTCGTCACCCCGCCGCGCCGCCTCGAGGCGGTGCGCGCTGGGCTGGAGGGCCTTCCGTACGCCGATGCCGCGACCGAGCCGCTCGGCACCGGCATCAATCTGGTCGACATGCACGTCGTCAAAGGCCTTGAGTTCGACGCGGTCGTCGTGGTCGAGCCCGGCGACATCCTCGACCTGCGCCCCGACGGGGGGCGCGGCGGCCTCTATACGGCACTCACCCGCTCCACGCGCGCGCTCGCGATCGTGCACGCCGATGCGCTCCCGCCCGAACTTGACGGGAGTTCGGCGCTCGTGCGCCTGGCGAGCGACGATCCCGCCGCGCAATGGGCGGCGCTGCGCCGCCAAGAGACCGCGCCCGCCGCCTGAGAAGAGGGGGTCGAGGCGTCCGCATCCCAGTCTTGACCGCGCCGCAGGGGTTGCCGGAGAGGCGGTCCGCGGGCTCGAATCGGCGCGGCCGATGTCCGTCGCGTGCAGGGGTGGATGGGCCGCGCCCGACGGGCAGGCGACGATGCGCTACCTGCACTGTGCTCCGCGACACGAGGCCGCTCGGCCCGAGGACGCGGACGTCCCGACCGGCGTACGCGCGCGACGACTGCGTACGCGCGCCTCGCCTGCTCGCACGGGGCACGGCAGACGACCGTCCGCCATCGGACACCCGAGGCGTCGCTCGGCGCTGGTCGGGTACCGACTGGCGTGTCGTTTGCGCCTTTCGGCGCATAATCCGGTTTCTAGGTGCCCCGGTCTTTTCACGTCCGGTCGTCCCGTCCGCGCATCATCACCGCGGGGCGTCAGCGTGCGGTGTTCCTTGCCGCTCTGCTTCTCGGTCTGTTGGCGATGGCGTCGCCGGCCGCCGCGGCCGATCTGCCCGGGGTGGGCGGTGCCGTCGGTGCGGCCGCGGGAGCGGTGAAGGACACGGCGAGCGCGGTGACGAGCGCGCCGCAGCAGTCCTCGCAGGCGCCGTCGCAGGCGCCGTCGGCGCCGAAGCCCGAGCAGTCCGCTGCGGCGTCGCAGCCGTCGCAGCCCAAGCAGTCGGCGCCGTCGCCGAAGCCGGCGGCGAGCGCCCCGGCGTCCCAGCCGAAGGTGTCGTCGCAACCGAAGCAGTCGGCGTCGTCGCCGAAGCCGGCGGCGAGCGCTCCGGCGTCCGAGCCGAAGGTGTCGTCTGAGCCGAAGCAGTCGGCGTCGTCGCCGAAGCCGGCGGCGAGCGCTCCGGCGCCGCAGCCGAAGGTGTCGTCTGAGCCGAAGCAGTCGGCGTCGTCGCCGAAGCCGGCGGCGAGCGCTCCGGCGTCCGAGCCGAAGGTGTCGTCTGAGCCGAAGCAGTCGGCGCCGTCGCCGAAGCCGGCGGCCAGCGCTCCGGCGTCCGAGCCGAAGCAGGTCTCTGCGCCGAAGCCGTCGGTGGTCGACACGGTGCGCGGCACCGTCGATCGCGTCGCTGCACCGGAGACGCCGCAGGCGCCGAAGCCGGCCGCCACGTCGGCGGCGCAGCAGCCGTCGGCGCCGGCCGGGCGTCCGTCGACTCCGGTCGAGCCGGTGGCGAAGGTGACGGAGCCGGTGGCCAAGGTGGCGGAGCCGGTGGCGAAGGTCGCCGAGCCGGTGGCGAAGGTCGCCGAGCCGGCCAAGGTGGCGGAGCCGGTGGCCAAGGTGGCGGAGCCGGTGGCGAAGGTCGCCGAGCCGGCCAAGGTGGCGGAGCCGGTGGCGACAAGGTGGCGGAGCCGGTGGCGAAGGTCGCGGAGCCGGCCAAGGTGGCGGAGCCGGTGGCCAAGGTGGCGGAGCCGGTGGCGAAGGTCGCCGAGCCGGCCAAGGTGGCGGAGCCGGCGGCCAAGGTGGCGGAGCCGGTGGCGAAGGTCGCCGAGCCGGCCAAGGTGGCGGAGCCGGTGGCGAAGGTCGCCGAGCCGGTCGCGAAGGTGGCGGAGCCGGTCGCGAAGGTGACCGAGCCGGTGGCCAAGGTCGCGGAGCCGGTGGCCAAGGTGGCGGAGCCGGTCGCGAAGGTGACCGAGCCGGTGGCGAAGGTGACCGAGCCGGTCGCGAAGGTCGCGGAGCCGGTGGCCAAGGTGACCGAGCCGGTCGCGAAGATCGCGGAGCCGGTCGCGAAGGTGACCGAGCCGGTCGCGAAGGTGACCGAGCCGGTCGCGAAGATCGCGGAGCCGGTCGCGAAGGTTGCCGAGCCGGTCGCGAAGCTGACCGAGCCGGTGGCGAAGGTGACCGAGCCGGTCGCGAAGCTGACCGAGCCGGTCGCGAAGGTGACCGAGCCGGTCGCGAAGATCGCGGAGCCGGTCGCGAAGATCGCGGAGCCGGTGGCGAAGGTGATCGAGCCGGTCGCGAAGGTGGCCGAGCCGGTCGCGAAGGTGACCGAGCCGGTCGCGAAGATCGCGGAGCCGGTCGCGAAGCTGATCGAGCCGGTGGCGAAGGTCGCGGAGCCGGTGGCGAAGATCGCGGAGCCGGTGGCGAAGGTTGTCTCGCCGGTGCTCGACAGCGTGGTGCCGCCGGTGGCGCAGGTGCTCCAGCCGGTGGTTGACGGTGTGGTGCCGCCGGTGGCGCAGGTGCTCCAGCCGGTGGTTGACGGTGTGGTGCCGCCGGTGGCGCAGGTTGTCCAGCCGGTGGTCGAGAGCGTGGTGCCGCCGGTGGCGCAGGTTGTCTCTGCCGGTGGGTCGAGAGCGTGGTGCCGCCGGTGGCGCAGGTGCTCCAGCCGGTGGTCGACGAGGTGGTGCCGCCGGTGACGCAGGTACTGTCTCCGGTGGTTGACGCGTGGTGCCGCCGGTGGCGCAGGTGCTCCAGCCGGTGGTGGACGCGGTGGTGCCGCCGGTGGCGCAGGTCCTGACTCCGGTGGTTGACGGTGTGGTGCCGCCGGTGGCGCAGGTGCTGTCGCCGGTGGTCGACGCGTGGTGCCGCCGGTGGCGCAGGTGCTGTCGCCGGTGGTCGACAGCTGTGGTGCCGCCGGTGGCGCAGGTGCTGTCTCCGGTGGTCGACGCGGTGGTGCCGCCGGTGGCGCAGGTGCTGTCTCCGGTGCGTGGACGCGGTGGTGCCGCCGGTGGCGCAGGTGCTGTCGCCGGTGCGTCGACAGCGGTGGTGCCGCCGGTGTCGCAGGTGCTGTCGCCGGTCCTCGACGCGTGCTGCCGCCGGTGGCGCAGGTGCTGTCTCCGGTGGTCGACGCGGTGGTGCCGTCGGTGGCCGGTGTTTCGCCGGTCGTGGGGTGCCGTCGGTCCTGGTGTCCCCGACGGCGTCCGCCGCCTCGCCGAGCGCGGCGACGGGCCCGGCGGAGGTCCGGTGACTGTGCGCCGTCGGCCGCGGCCGGCGGGCCCGGCGCCGGCGGGTCGTGGCGTCCCGGCGATCGGCGACGCGCTGCTGTGTCTCGCGGCCGGCGGCGGCGCCGGTCTCCCGGCGCCGGCGGAGGCGCCGGTCGCGCGGGTCGGTTCGGCGTCTGGGCGGCCTCGTGGCGCCCGCGTCGAGCGGCGCGTTGTCCGCGTCCTGTCGGCGTTGGCGCCGGTCGCCCTGCCGTTTGACCCGGCGACGCTTGCCGGCGTTACGCGCCCGGGTGGCGGCGCGTCGGGCGGCATGACGCCCGCCGACGGTGTTGATCTTTCTCCTGGCGTTCCGACGACCACGACGGCGGGTGGTTCTGGCGCCGGTGGTGGTTTTGGTGGTGGCTGGTCTGGTGGCTGGGCCGCTGTGTTGTTGGCGTTCGCGGCGTTGGGGTCGTTGGCCTGGCGTCGTTTGATCCTTGTGCCGGTCGCGTGGCGGCCGGTGCCGTTTATCGCCCTTCTCGACCGGCCTGGCTGACCCCTTCCGGGGCTGTGCCTGACCGCATCCGGGCTTGTGCTCGGGGTGCGTCGTTGAGCCGATCTGGAAGGGAGAAAACTCATGGGTGTCTGGCTGCTTGCGCGTCGCGCAAGGCCGGCAGCAACCGCAGTGATGGCCGTCGTGCTGATGTTCGGCGCGCCGGCGGGGGCCGACGCGGCGCAGGCCGCGGCGTCCCCGAGGGAGGCGAGCGTGGCCCGTGTCGGGCTGCTCGCGCGGGGTGTGGGGATGGGCGCCGTGCCGAGCGTGCGTGTGCGTCGTGTGCAGCGCGTGCTCGCGCGGCGCGGTTTTGATCTGGGGCCGCCGGGGGTCGATGGGCGTTTCGGCCCGTTGACCGATGGTGCGGTGCGCCGCTTTCAGCGCCGTTATGGGCTGGTCGGGGACGGGATCGTCGGGCCGCGCACGCGCCGTGTGCTGCGGCGTCTGCAGGTCCGTCAGCAGCGCGCCTTCGGCGAGCGCCGGCGGTCGGGTGGGCGCGACGGCTCCGATCGCCGGGCGCCGGCATCCAGGACGCAGTCGCCGGCGCAGTCGCCGGCGCAGCCGAGGACGGTGCCGCGGGGCGTGTCGGGCGGGCGTGATGTCACCGCGCTGGTCGTGGCGCTCGCCGCGGTCGTGCTGGCGTTGGTGGCGCTCGCGGGGTGTCGTGCGTCGCCGTTTCACCGATCCCAAGAGGAGGTCTGAGTCGCGGATGAACCTGATCACGATCGATCGTGCCCTGACGCTTGAGGGCGACAGCGCCGATCCGGACGTCGGCGCGTTTTGTGGGGAGGTGCTGGCCGCCGCGGTCAGCGACGACCCCGAGGATCCGCGCACGCGCTATCTCGTCGATGACCCGCGCAAGCGCGCGCCGGTGTGGGTCTCCGAGCGGGAGGTCAGGCGCCGGCGGACCGATGTGCCGGCGGGGGCGCCGGTGATCGGGTATGTCAGCGTGCCGCAGGGCCCCAGCGATCGCGAGCAGGGCGCGTTCGCCGAGATCGAGGGGTTCTGTGAGGACCGGGGCTGGGAGCTTTCGGAGATCGTGCGCGACAAGGAGCTGACGCGGATGCTCGAGCGCCCCGGGCTTCAGTACGCGCTCAAGCAGATCGCCGCCGGCGAGGCGCGGGCGCTCGTCGTCAGCGACCTGCGGCGCCTGACGCGCTCGGTGTCCGATCTCGGGGCGCTGCTTGAGTGGTTTCGCGAGGCCGACGCGACGCTCGTCGCCCTCGACCTCGGGCTTGACACGTCAAGCGCGCACGGCGGCGACGTGACGAACACGATGATCCGCCTGGCCGAGTGGGGACGGACGCGCAGCGCGCAGCGCACCCAGGCCGGGCTGGCGCAGGTCGGCGGTGAGCGCCGGATCGCCGGGCGGCGCTCGATGGCCGAGAACCCCGAGCTGCTGGCGCGGATCGCGGCGATGCGACGCGCCGGGATGACGCTTCAGGCGATCTCCGACCAGCTCAACGACGAGCAGATCCCGACGATCCGCGGCGGCGCGCTGTGGCGACCCTCAAGCGTGCAGGCCGCGCTCGGCTACAAGCGCCCCGCCGCGCGCAGCATCAAGGACCAGCTCCCCCCAACCCACACCCACGAACAGCACAACTAAACGGCGGCCCCGCCCAGGCGAGGCCCCCACGGTCCCGGCCGGCCCCCCCTTCCAGCCGGCCGGGACCACGCCCCCGCGCACACGCCACGGGATAGCGTCCCGCCCATGCACCGCGCGGCCGTGATCGGGGCCCTGCCCGGCGCTCCGATCGTCACCGTGCAGAGCGCCGCGGCGCTGATCGACCGCAGCGAACAGGCCGTCAACCAGGGATCCCGAGGCTCGTGGACGCGGGCGTGCTCGCCCAGACGACGGTGGGTCGACGCAACCGGGCGTTCGAGGCGCCCGACCTCATCGACGTGTTCACCGACCTCGAGCGACAGCCGGCAAGGCCGTGATCAGGCCTGAAGCTCGCGTTCGGCGCGTAGCCAGTGGGCTTCAGGCCCTCCGGGCGCGCCCTCCATGGCCAGGTAGTACGCCCGCATGCGGATTCGTTCCTCGGTGCGTGGAGTGGCGAGCCGCGGCATCCCCATCGAGCTCGCCGAGGCGCTGCGCCCACGCGCGGGCGCCGCCGTTGCGACGCATCGCGCTCCACAGCGCGGTCAGGTCCCGGGCGGCGAGCTCGGAGCGGCTCGGCATCCGACCCAAGTCTGCGACGACCGGCGCGAGCGTCGTGGCGATCGTCTGCTCATCCCACTTGCGGAGTCCCATGCCGGCCGAAGGTAGCCATCGGTCACCACGGTTCAGCGATGGCCGGTACGAAATTGCAACCGAGACAGCGCAAATAGCGGCAAAACACGAGCACCGACTTCCGCTTGGTGGAGAGGGATCGCTGACCCGATACGGCGGAGGAAGCACGGTGGGAAGCGCACGGTCGGCGGCGATGCGGGCTTGCGTGGAAGCCCATCGTGCCCCCGGCACGCTGGCGCGCAACCGGAGATACGGCAGGACGACCACGGCAATACGGCAATCCTGCTGATGGCGGGCGCCCGGCGCGTCCGTAGCGTCCGCGGCGTCAACCGATCCGAAAGGACCCTTCGATGCCCACCTACATGATCGAGCGCGAGATCCCCGGCGCGTCGCAGCTGACCGACGAGGAGCTCCGCGGCATCACCTCGACCTCGAACAAGGCCGTCGACGGCCTCAAGCGCCCGTACACCTGGCGCCACAGCTACGTCGCCGGCGACAAGATCTACTGCATCCACGACGCCGAGAGCGCCGACGTCATCCTCGAGCACGCCCGCTCCGGCGGCTTCCCGGCGAACCTCGTTGCGGAGGTCACGGCGGTCTTCGACAGCACCGGCCCCCGGTCCCTGCCGGAGTAGCCGACGTAGGATCGGCCGGTGTTGATCGGCCGGGAACGCGAACGGGCGCGGCTGCGTGCCGCGCTCGAGAGCGCCGCCGCCGGGAGCGGCGGGCTGTTGCTCCTCTCCGGCGAGGCAGGGGTCGGCAAGACCCGGCTCGCCGAGGAGGCGCTCGGCGACGGCGGCGCGCGCCTCCTCCGGGGCGCCGCGACACCCGCCGGCTCGCCCTACGGCCCGGTCGTCGGGGCCCTCCGGGAGTACCTGCGCTCCGTCCCGGACGGCCTCGACGGCTGCGGCCCCCTGCGAGCCCAGCTCGCCGCGCTGCTCCCAGAGCTCGGCGACGCGCGCACCAGCGCCGACCGCGCCACGCTCCTCGAGGCGATCCGCTGCGCGCTCGCCACGGTCGTTGCAGAGAAACCAGCCGCGGTTCTTCTCGACGACCTCCAGTGGTCCGACGAGGCCACGGTCGAGCTGCTCGCGGCGCTCGCCGTCCCGCTCCGCGATCTCCCGCTGCTCGTCGTCGCCGTCTACCGGTCCGACGAGATCCCGCGCACCCATTCGCTGCGCCGCCTGCGCCACGACCTCCGCAGGGACCGCGCGCTCGAGGAGCTCACCCTCGACCCGCTCGACGCGGAGCAGACGGCCGAACTCCTCGCCGAACTGACCGGTTCACCTCCGAGCCCCCGTCTCGCCCGGCTCCTGCACGACCGCACGGGGGGCACCCCGTTCTTCATCGAGGAGCTGACCGCGGCGCTGCAGGACGCCGGCCGTCTGACGCCGGGCGCGCAGGGGCTCGATCTCGCGCTCGACAGCGACGTGCCGCTGCCCGCGACGGTCCGCGACGCCGTGCTCGTCCAGACCGCGCGGCTCACCGACGACGGCCAGGCGGCCGCGGAGGCGGCGTCCGTCGCCGGCGCGCGCATGGACCTCGAGGTCCTCGCTGGGATCGCGAGCGAGCGGGCGATCGCCGAGCTGCTCGCCGCCGGCCTCATCGTCGAGACCCAGGACGGCGAAGCGAGGTTCCGTCATCCGCTCGTCCGCGACGCGGTCTACGAGGGCGTCCCGTGGCTGCGCCGGCGGGCGCTGCATCGCGAGATCGCCGAGGAGCTGACCCGCGCGAACGGTGATCCCGGCGAGGTGGCCGGCCACTGGCTCGCAGCCCGCGACTCGGCGCGCGCGCTCGAGGCCCTGCGCCAGGCGATCGCCGACCGCGCCGCGGTCCACGCCTACCGCGACGCGACCCGCCTGGGGCGGGAGGCCTTCGAGATCTGGCCCGAGGGCGAGCGCGCCGCCGAGCGCGTCCGAGCGCTCGAGCAGCACGCCCGCTGCGCCGAGCTGGCCGGCGACCTTACCGAGGCCGCCCTCGCCCAGCGCGACGTCGTGGCCGCCCGCCGGACTTCGGGCGCAGGCCGCGCTCTGGCCGACGCCGAACGCCGGATGGCGACGATCTACGACCTGCAGGGTGACCGCGAGCGCGGCCTCGCCGCGCGCCGGGTCGCCGCCGAGGCGTTCGCGGCCAACGACCTGCCGGGCGAGGCGGCGGCCGAGCGGCTGATCATCGCCGCCTACCTGCAGGCGTCCGGCGCGCACGACGAGGCGAGCGCCGTCGCGGCGACGGCGCGCGACGAGGCGCGGCGCTCGGAGCGCGCCGACCTGCAGGCGAGATCGCTGGGCCTGGAGGGTGTCGCGCGCGCCAAGCGCGGCGACTACGAGGAGGGCCTGGCGAGCATCCGAGAGGGCCTGTCGCTGGCGCTCGAGCGCGAGCTCACCGGGGTCGCGGCCGAGATCTACCAGCGTCTCGGCACGGCCAAGGAGATCAGCGGCGACTACGCCGGTGCCCGCACCGCGCTCGACACGGCCCTCGGCCTGTGCGACCCGGCGGATCACGGGCTCAACCACACGTGCGTGAGCTGCCTGGCCTACGTCCTGCGCGAGCTCGGCGAGTGGGACGAGGCGCAGCGGATCTGCGAGGAGCTGATCGCATCCGGCTCGCCCGCGCATGACACGCTGGTCGCGGACGGCGTCCTCGGCGCCATCGAAGTGTGGCGCGGCCACGGCCGGCGCGGGGTCGCGCTGCTGACGCGATGCCTCGAGACGGCGGCGCGCCTGAGCGTGGTCTCGATGCACTGCGACAGCGCGGCGGCGCTCGCCTGGCTCGCCGCGCGAGAGGGGGACGCGGTGCGAGCCGAGGGGCACTGCCGCACCGTCCTCGAGCGATGGGAGCGCAGCCAGGACAACCACTACGCGGTCTGGGGCCTGCGCTGGTCGGCCGGGTGGCTGGCGGGCGCCGGGCACCGCGACCTGGCCCGCGCGTGCACGGAGGCGCTCTCGTCGATCGCCGTGTCGGCGGGGCACGACGAGGCGCTGGCGGCGCTGGCGTGCGCCATCGCCGAGACGGCGCTGGCCGACGGCGAAGCGGACGTCGCGGCGGCTCAGTTCGCCCGCGCCGCGGACCTGCACGGCGGTCTGAGGATCCCGTTCGAGCGCGCCCAGATCCAGCTCCGCGCCGCCGCGGCGCTCGCGGCGACGGGCGAGCGCGACGCCGCGCTCGACCAGCTCGCCCAGGCTCATCGGACGGCGACCGGGCTTGGCGCCCGCCCACTGGCCGCCGACGCCGCCTCGGCCGTTGCCGCGCTCGGCGTGTCCGTGGCCGACCACCTCGGCCGGCGCGCCGCGGCGGATCACCAGGCCGCCGGGCTGTCACGCCGTGAGGTCGAGGTCGTCCGTCTCGTCGCGCGCGGCCTCACGAACCGCGAGATCGCCACCGGACTGGTGGTGAGCACGCGCACCGTGGACATGCACGTTCGCAACATCCTGACCAAGCTCGAGAGCCGCACCCGCACCGAGGCCGCCGCGCGGGCGGCAGACCTCGGGCTGCTGGAGACCGCCGCGGGGTTGAGCCCGGAGCGTCGGCCGACGGGGAGCGAGGCAGCACCCCATTTCGGCGGGGGCTGACGCCGAGGCACAGGAACGCAGGAGCCTGAGCCCCGAACGTCACTTGCCGTCGGTGGCGTCCTCCGCCTTGCTCTTCGCGTCCTTCGCGGCATCCCGTGCCTTGCTGCCGGCCCCCTCCGCGGAGTCCTTCGCCTCGTTCCCGGCCTTCTCTGCCTTGTCCTTCGCCTTCCCCGCGGCGTCCTCGCCCTGACTCTTGACCTGGTCGGCACCCGACTTGACGTCCTCCTCGCCGCACGCGGTCGCTGCGGTCAGTGAAGCGGCCGCCAGCATCGCTGCGGCGGCGCGTCGGAATCTCAGCATCTGTGGCCTCCTCGGGAGCGATCGGTCCGGCCGTCGTACCCGGAGCGAGACGGCGTCGCACGAACCCGGGTCGCGGCGCCGCTCGGCGCCTGCGGGTCGGCACGACGGAGACGGTTGCGATGCGTCTGCTCTCGGCGCTCGCCGGGCTGGCCGACTCGGTCGCGCAAAGCGGGACGGCGGTGGCCGCCGTCATCGCCGACCGCAACTTCCATCGGGCGGTCGACAGCCTCGGGGCGAACGCTACGGCCCAGCGCGCGCTCGCCGCGATCTGGGACCGTCTCGTCCTCGCCGAGGTACACGGGATCTGGTCGGCGCCGCCGGTGACCGCGCCGCATGGCCCGCTCCTGGCGGCGGTCGCGGCAGGGAACGACAACGAGGCGGCCGAGCTCGCACGCGAGCACGTGTCTGCCGGCCTGACGCGGACCCGGGCGCCTTCGTTCTGATCCGGCGCGTGCGACCGGAGCGTCACCGCGGCGGGGTGTCAGCCCGGCGGCGGGACCCAGGCCGGGTCGATCGGCTGGTCGAACGCGATGTGGACGTTGTCCTGCGTGGCCGCGTCGCTGAAGTACCCCGGGGACCCGATCACGAACGGGCTGCCGACCTCGTCCGGCCGGATCGTCGGGTCGAGCGCCTGGAGGCCTGCGGCGACCTCGCGTGCGGTGAGGCTTGCGGCGCTGACCGGGACGCCGTCGATCACCGCGACGTCGGCGCCGCGCCCGAGCCAGTGGTTGGAGATGGAGCCGCCGGCGGTGAACTGCGCATGGTCGCTGCACATCGCGCTCACGACGATCACGTGCGCGTCGGCGATCCGCCGGAGCACCTCGACGAGGCGCGGGTCGATCCGGCCCGCGCGCAGGTCGGCGATGCCCTCGGCGTCGAACGCGACCCGCGGGTTGGAGATCAGTGCCAGCGTCTCGGGGCTCGGCGGGCCGCCCGTGCCCTCGACGCCGAACTGCGCCGGGTTGATGCGGGGCCGGCCCGCAGGCGCTGCGGACGGCGCTGAAGCGGCGGGCGGCGCGGCGGACGGCGGCGCGCTGACGCGCGTGGAGACGACCGCCGAGCGCGCGAGGATCCGCCCGCCGCGGCGCAGCAGCGCGCGGAATCGCCGCGTGCTTCCCGCCCGCGCGGAGACCGGACACGCCAGCCGCGCGCTGCGTCCCGCCAGACGCTTTGTCTTCACCGTCTTCCAGCGCCCGGCCGTGCGCTCCTGAAGCACCACGGTCGCGCGCAGCGTCCGGCTCACCGAGACCGTGACACGGCATGTCGCACCGGCCACCGACGACGCCGGCGCCGTGATCCGCACCGACAGCGCGCGGGCGCCCGGCGACGGCGCCGCCAACGCGCCGGCGAGCCCCGCGGTCAGTGCCACCGCGACGACGCGCATCGCCGGCCTGTTCGTCACATCGACCCCCCGAGCGCCCCGGCCATCGCGGCCGGGCACGCGCCGACGCTATCACCGTGCGGCCGCGCATCGGAGGACGCGCCTGTGCGTGACCGAAGGCCGAGAAACCGGCGGAGCCTCGCTGCACCCTCCCGCTGAGATCTCGCTCCCTCCCGCCGTGCGAGCACGTACGTTTGGCCGCGTGCATCGCTATGGCAAGCGTCCCGACCTCATCGTCCACGAGGAGGAACCGTTCAACGCCGAGACCCGGCGGGCCGCGCTGGCCGAGAATCCCGTGACCGCCACGGACGCGTTCTACGTGCGGGGCCATGGGGCGGTTCCGGAGATCGACGCGAGTGCGTGGCGGCTTCGCGTGCACGGTGCCGTCGACCGGGCACTCGACCTTTCGCTGGAGACCCTGCGCGAGGCGTTCAAGGAACGCGAGGTGATCGCGACGCTGCAGTGTGCGGGCAACCGTCGCGCGGGGCTGATCGCCATTCGCGAGATCGCCGGTGAGGCGCCGTGGGGGCCCGGCGCGACCGGAACCGCGACGTGGGCGGGCGTGGCGCTCGCCGACGTGCTCGCGCTCGCCGGGCCACGTGGCGGGGCCGCGCACGTCGGCTTCGCCGGTGCCGACCTCTGTCCGGAGGCGAAGCCGGCCCAGCACTTCGGTGGATCGATCCCGCTCGACAAGGCGCGTCGTCCCGAGGTCCTGCTCGCCTGGTCGATGAACGGCGAGCCGCTCGCTCCGGTCCACGGCGCTCCGCTGCGCGTCGTCGTGCCCGGCTACATCGGCGCGCGCAGCGTCAAGTGGCTCGAACGCATCGAGGTCCGCTCGAGACCATGGCGTGGCTACTTCCAGCACGTCGTCTATCGGCTCTTGCCGGAGGACCAGACACCGGGCCCGGGTGTGGGAATGCCGCTGGGACTCGTCGCGCTCAACGCCGACGTGCTGTCACCGGCTGATGGCGAGACCGTCGCGGCCGGCCCCGTCGAGGTCCGGGGTTACGCATTCGCGGGCGGGGAACGGCATGTCGCCCGAGTCGACGTCTCGCTCGACGGGGGCGCGCATTGGTCCCAAGCCGAGCTGCTCGAGGACCTCGGCCCGTGGGCGTGGCGACACTGGCGGACCACCGTCGACCTCGCACCCGGCGAGCACGAGATCATCGCCCGCGCTTGGGACTCCTCCGCGGCCACGCAGCCCGAGGACGAAGCCGCGCTCTGGAACCCGAAGGGCTACGTCAACAACGCCCGTCCACGCGTTCGGCTGCGCGCGGTCGCGAGCGAGCTCAGCTGAATGCGCAGGGGGCGGCGCTTCGTTCCGACGACCGGGCAGGCGTCGGCGACGAGATCCTGGCCTGCGTGATGGGCGGCGTCTACACCGACGTCGAGAAGACGATGATCGAGCTCGAGCAGCAGCCCGTCGTGAAGCAGACCCGCAGCGCCTTCCAGTTCGCCATGAAGGACAAGTTCATCGCCGAGGTCGAGGCTGACCCAGCTTCGCGAGCCAGCGCTCGGCGTGCTCGGCCCATACGGTGCAGCCGAGCTCGTGGTTGCGTGCGATCGCCGCGCGGAGGTGGCGCTCGGCGTCGTCGCGGCGGCCGAGCAGCGCCGCGAGGCCGCCGAGGTGGCGGTCGACGGCGCCGAAGCTGGTGACCGCGCGGCCGGCGGTGGCGGGGCGGCCGGCGTACGGTGCGAGGCGGTCATAGACGATGGCCGCGTGGGTGGCGTCGCCGAGCAGCACACAGGCCTCGGCGCACTCGGCCTGCGCGGACATCCAGTTGGCGTCGAACGCGTGCGGGTGCGCGATCGCGCGGGCGAGTGTCGCGCGCGCCCGCTCGGTCTCGCCGCGCCCGACGAGGACCCAGGCGTAGGACGCGGCGTAGGCCGGGCCGGCGGGAGAGTTGGCGATCTTTTCCTCGATGAAGGCGATGTCGACCTGGTCGAGCTCGCCGCGCTCGAGCTGCCCGGTGAAGAGCAGCATGTCGGCGAACAGCTCGGCGTTGCCGTCGCCGGCGCGCACGCCCTGCTCCCTGGCCTTCGCAGCCAGCCCTTCAGCCTCCTCGAAGCGTCCGGCGAGCAGGGCCTCGACCGCGGCCCACAGCGGCGTGTACCACTGAAAGCTCGGCAGGCGCAGCTCGTCCGCGAGCCGCGCGTGGCGGGCCACCTCCTCGCGGAAGGCCGCCATGTCGCCGAGCTCGAAGAGGTCGGTGACCCGCCAGTTGCGTGCCTGCAGCTCGGCGTGGCGCTCGCCGCTCTCGCGGGCCGCGGCGATCATGTCGGCGGCGGTGGCGAGCCGTTCCTCGAGGCGGTCGGGGCGCCACAGCGCGACGTGGCGGGCGTTCAGCGCGGAGGCGAGCGCGGTGCCGTTGCCGGCGCCGCGGGCGGTCGTGACCGCCTCGGCGCTCAGCGCTTCCGAGCGCGTGCGGTCGGGCGCGTAGTAGAGCTCGACAGCGAGGCGGGCCTGGAGGCGGGAGCGCAGCACGGGGTCGCGTGCGCTCTCCAGCGCCTCCTCGAGCCGCGCGATCGTCTCGGCGTCGAGCCCGACGATGGCGATGCCGAGGCCCGCGAAGCCGAGCGCCGCCTCGCCGAGCAGGCCGGCGTCGTTGATGCGGCGCGCGAGCTGCGCGGCCGTGGTGAACGCGTCCCGCGCCGCGGCGGGCTCGCCGGCGCGCAGCAGCGCGTCGCCGCGGGCGAGCAGCACCGGGCCGGCCTCGTGCTCGGCGTCGGCGAGTGCGAGCGCGTCGAGCGCGCGCGTGAAGCGCTCACCCGCGTCCTCGTAGGCGAGGCGGTCGAGCGCGCGTCGGCCCGCGCGGACGAGCATCTCGGCGGCGCGGCGGGCTTCGGCGGCTTCGAACAGGTGGGTGGCGATCTCCTCGAGGTGGCGGTTCTCGCCGAGCGCGGTGAGCGCCTCCGCGGCGCGCCGGTGCAAGCGCTGGCGATGCAGGATGTTGAGCTCGTGGAGCACCGCCTCGCGCACGAGCGCGTGTGCGAACTCGAAGCGCCGCGGCGTGGCGGCGGGCTGGAGGAGTCGCGCGCGGAGGATCTCGTCGAGCGCGGCCTCCTCGACGTCGGGCTCGAGACGCGCGGTGGCCTGCAGCGCGCTCGCGTCCTGGTCGAGGCCAAGGATGGCCGCGATGGCGAGCAGCTCGTTGGCGGCGTCGCTGAGTCGTGAGAGGCGGACGCCGACGGCGTGACGAACGCTCTCCGGCACCTCGGGCGTTCCGGCCTCGGCCAGCCCGCGCAGCACCTCCTCGACGAAGAACGCGTTGCCGCCCGTGCGGGCGTGGACGCGTGCGGCGACCGCGTCCCCGCCGAGCAGCGACCGAGCGAGCTCGGCGACGTCGTCCTCGTTGAGTCCACGCAGCCCGATGCGGTCGAGCGTGCCGTCGCGCTGGAGGTCGGCGAGCGCGCGGGTCAGCGGGCTGCGGCGGCCGAGCTCGGTGTCGCGGTAGGTGCCGACGATGGCGAGCGGGCCGGGGCGGGCCGAGCGGAGTACGAAGCTCGCGAGCAGCAGCGTGCCGCGGTCGGCCCAGTGGAGGTCGTCGATGACCAGCAGCAGCGGCGCGCGGTCGGCGAGCGCGGTGTCGACGGCGTCGAACAGGCGGTGGCGCGCGCCGGTGTCGTCGGCCGCGCCCGGCTGGAGCGCGTCGGCGGCGCCGGCCTGGTGCAGCGCCTCCGCGAACGGCTCGAAGGGAGCGAGCGACTCCTCCGAGCAGCGGCCGAGCAGGACGGTCGCGCCGTCGGCGAGCGCCGCGGCGGCGAACTCGTGGGCGAGCCGGGTCTTGCCGACGCCGGGCTCGCCGGCCAGCAGCACGAGCCGGCGGTCGCGGTGCATCTCCACCCCGGCCCACGACGCGCGCAGCCGCTCGAGCTCGGCGCGACGGCCGACGAACGCCGTCGCGTGCGTGCGCTCCAGCGCTCGCGGCGGCGTCACCGGGGTGGCCGGCATGCGCCGGAGCTCGTCGAGCAGCGCGCGCGTCTCGCGTGACGGCGGGATGCCGAGCGAGCCCCGCAGCCGCTCGGTGAATCGCTCGCCGGTGGCCAGTGCGGCAGCGCGGTCCCCCGCGCTCGCCTGCCGCTCGATCAGGTGGCGGTTGGGCTCCTCGGCGAGTGGGTCGAGCGCGACCTGCTCGCGCGTGAGGCGGATGGCCTCGGCCGGGTCGGCCGTGCTGGCGAGCTGCTCGAGCGCGTCGGCGAGCCGCTGCGCGTGCGTCTGGCGGGCGTCGAGGGCCCAGTCGTCGTCGAAGCCGTCGAGGATCGGCGCGCGGCTCGCCTCTAACGCGGCGGCGGCGTCGCCGGCGTCGAGTGCCGCGGCGAACGCGCGCGTGTCGACCGCGCCCTCGAGCGCCACCGTCTCGCGGCCCGCTCGCAGGTGGTCGGCTGCGGGCCCGAGCGCGCGTCGCAGCTCGGTCAGCGCGGCCCTCAGGCTGGTGCGCGCCGACTCGTCGAGGACGTCGGGCCAGAATCGCGCGGCGAGCTGGGCGCGGCGGTGCGAGCCAGGGTGCAGCGCGAGGTAGGCGAGCACGGCGCGGGCGCGGCGGGAGGCGGGCGGCGCGAGGGCCTCGCCGTTCGCGCGGAGCGCGAGCCGTCCCGTGAGTCGGACCTCGAGCACGGCCCCAACTGTCGTGCGCGCGCGACGTTCAGGCAAGGCGAGAGCGCGACGTTCACGGTGCGCGAGCGGTACGCGAGCGGTTGCCGCCGATCATCGTCGCCATGTCCCGCGACGTCCGCCTCCTCGCCGGGGCCGCCGGCCTCTCCGCCTTTGGCGACTTCATGGCCGTGTTTCCGCTGATCCTGCACGTGCAGCAGAGCACCGGTTCCGCGTTCGCGGTCTCGGCGCTCGTCTTCGCGCTGTGGGGGCCGGTGGTGCTCGCCGCCGGGATCGCCGGCGCGATCGTCGACCGCTTCGAGAACCGCATGGTGCTCATCGTCGTCTCCTTCGCACAGGCGGCCGTGGTGGCCGGGATGGTCGCGGGCGCCGACGAGCTGTGGGCCGTGCTGCCGCTGATGGCGCTGCTCGGGCTCGGGGTCGCGGTCAGCCAGCCGGCGGAGTTCGCGCTCGTGCCGGCCGCGGCCGGCGGCGGCGACAACGCCCGCGCGAACGGGCTGATGGAGACCCTGCGCGCGCTCGGCTTCACCGCCGGGCCGCTGGTCGGCGGCGCGCTCGGCGCGGCGGGGCTGCTGCGGCTCGCGCTCGCGATCAACGCGCTGTCGTTCGTCGTCGTCGGGGTCACCGCGCTCGTCCTGCGGGCCCGCCGGCGCCCGGCACACGCCGAGGAGGCGCCGGTCCGCGCCCGCGACGGCTTCGCCTTCCTGTTGCGCGAGCGCGACGTCGCCATCGCCCTGTGCGGCGCGGTCGCGGCGCTGGCGGTCTTCTCGATCTCCGTCACCGCCGAGCCGTTCTTCGTCACCGATGTGCTCAACGGCGGGCCGCTCGCCTACGGCCTGCTGCTCACCTCCTGGACACTCGGCATGGCCGTCGGCTCAGGCGCCGTCGCGCACCGGGTGTCGCGCGCGTCGCTGACGGTCGGCGGCCTCGTCGCCGTCGTGCTCCAGGGCGCCGGCATCGGCGGCGCGGCCCTGTCGCCCGTGCTGTGGATGGCGCTGATCGGCTTCGTGTTCGGCGGCGTCGCTCACGGCACCAAGAACGTGCTGCTGCGCACGCTGATCCACGAGCGCGTCCCCGAGGCGCTGCGCGGCCGCGCGTTCGCCGCCTACAACGGCGCGCGCAACGGCGCCGAGCTCGGAGCGCTCGCGCTCGGCGGTTTCGTCGTCGGCGCCCTCGGCGCCCGCCCCGCCCTGCTGGCCGCGGGCCTCGGCCCGGCGCTCATCGGCGTCATCTGTCTGGTCCTGCTCACCACCACCACTCTCGAGAGGAGAGTCATCCATGCACGTCTCGAAGGCTGACCTGGAGCCGACGGTCATCGGCGACTACGAGGGCCGCTCGGTCGACGCGGCGGGCATCCGCATCGCGTTCGAGGCGATGCCCGCGCACTTCCCGCCCGACGAGTCACCGTTCAAGGGCCTGCCCGGCGACCGCTGCCAGTGCGATCACTGGGGCTACGTGTTCGCGGGCTCGTTCCGCGTCACGTACAGCGACGGGGGCGACGAGGAGATCGTCCGCACCGGCGAGGTCTACCACCTGCGCCCGGGCCACTTCGTGCAGACGCTCGAGCCGGTCCAGTTGCTGGAGCTGAGCCCGATCGACGAGCACGACCGCACGATGGCCACGCTGGCGCGCAACATGGGCGCGGTGACCGCCGGATGAGCTCCACCATGTCCGGCTATACGGCGAAGTCGATCGACGAGCTGCCCAGCATGTGGGACGGCTTCGCGAGGCTCGTGCGGCCGGGTCTCGGCATCAGCGCGTTCGGCGCGAACATCATGGACCTGCCGCCCGACTATTCCACCAAGCCGCACGACGAGTCGGACTCCGGCCAGCAGGAGCTCTACGTGGCCCTGCGAGGATCGGGGTCGGTCGACATCGACGGCGAGAGCCTGCCCTTGGATGCCGAACACCTGGTGAAGGTCGACGCCGGCACCGCCCGTGTGCTGTCCTCCGGCGCGGACGGCCTGCGGGTGCTGTGCATCGGGAGCATCCCCGGTGGCGCCTACGAGCCGCCCGAGTGGAGCTCGTCGCGAGAGTGAGCCGGCGCTGACGCGGGAGGCGGTCCATGGCGACCGCCTTCAGGACGCGGGCCGGACCGAGCGCGGGGGCCGCGTCTTGCGGCCTCTCGCGATACGCCGGAGCTCGCGGGCGGCGCCGAGTGCGTGCCCTTCCCAGGGCGACTCCTGGCGGGCGCGTCGGGAATCGCTGATGGGCGTCGCCGCGTGCCGTGTCGCCCTCTCTGCGTTGGGGCGACACGGCGCGCGGCGCGCTCGTGAGGTGGGGTGGCCTGCGCTCAGTCGGCGGCGCTGGTGCGCTGGGCCGGGACCGACGGGGTCGACGCCGCGGGCGGCTGCAGGCGGACCGTGTGTGCGGCGCCGATGTAGGTGACCGTCGGGGTGAGCATGGCCCAATCCTGCGCCGCGGAGGCCTCGGCGCCTAGCACCCCAAGGGGTGGGCCGGGCAACCCTCCGGGCGGAGAAGTCCTGCAGAGGTCGGGCTCTCGGGCGCTCAGCGACGGGCTCGAGCTGCTGCCCGAGACGGCCCCCAAGCTGCGCCGCGGCAGCTTCGCCGACCGCTTCACGCGGATGTGATCTCGCGAGTCGAGGACCGCACGACGATCGTGGTGGGAAGCAGCACGTCGTCGGTCTTCGCAGTCGGGTCCTCGATCAGTCGCAACGCCATGAGCCCGGCCGCCCGCCCCACGTCCTCGGTCGGGACGCGAATCGTGGTCAGCGGAGGAGACAGGCGCGAGCTCAGCGTCACGTCGTTGTAGCCCACGACCGACACGTCGTCCGGGCAGCTCAGCCCGGCCTCCGCCATCGCTTCCATGGCGCCGACAGCCATCAGGTCGTTCTGGGCGAAGACGGCCGTCGGCCGTTCGCTCATCCCGAGCGTGAGGCGCATCAGCCGCCGTCCCTCTTCCAGCGAGGGCGCGTTGGCGTGAACGGGGAGCGTGAGGTCACGGGCGGGAGCGCCCTCGAGCTGCGTCACGAAGCCGTCACCGCGGCGCGCGAACGTGTCGATGTTCGCGGGTCCGAGAAGCTGCGCGAGACGACGGTGGCCGAGCTCCAGCAGGTGGTCGGCGGCAAGCCTTCCCCCGTTGAAGTCATCGTGGACCACCGTGGGGATCCCGTGCCCCGGGAGCGCTCGGCCGGCGAGGACGATCGGCGTGCCGGAACGCCGCGCGGGTTCGAGGAGGTGCGCCTCATCGAGGTGCATCGCCGTCGTGATCAGCGCGTCGACCCGACGGCTCAGGAGGTGCCTGATGATCTGGTTCAGGCGCGTGGGGTCCTCGACGGTCTCGGCGACGAGGGCGACGAAGCCCTTCTGCTCGAGCAGATGCGCCACACCGCGGATCAGCGGACTCGAGTACGGGTTCTCGAACTCGGACACCACGACGCCGACCGTTCCCGTCCGCCGTCGCTTGAGCCCCGCGGCCACCAGATCAGGTGTGTAGCCGAGCTGGTCGGCGATGGCCCGGATGCGAGCGACCGTGCCGGCGTTGATGCGCTGGAACTGCTCGGGATCAAGCGCCCTCGAGGCGGTCGAGAGGTGGACCTCGGCCGCCTGCGCGACGTCCTTGAGCGTGACCGGGAAGCCGGGGTCGGGCGCACCGTCCTGGCGGGGGCGGGATCCGCCGCGCTTCGCTGGCCCGCTCATGCGCCCGCAGCATAACCGAGGTCCAGCAACCGTTTGCACAAGGTATTTTGAGCACCACCGAAAAACGCGTCAGGAGCGGGCAGATGCAGCGCGCACGCCTTGACAACCGTTTGCACACAGGGGTACGTTCCGGTGACAAGGCGGGCTGTGCGCCGGCGTCGTGACAAACCGGTTGCGCGCCCGTCGGAGACAGGGAGATCGGGGTCCTGGACAAGGCAATCGGACATGCGGCCTGGCGCGCATGGGCGAGGCGATCGGCGCGCGCCCGAGGCGGCGACGCCGGACGTGACGATCGGGTGTCGGCGTGAGCGATTCCGCCGCGCCGCCCGACGCCGCGCCGCGACGACCGATGGCCGCTCGCTCCCTGCTGTTGGCACCCCTGCGTCATGTGCGGCAGCAGGGGCTCGGCGTGGTCGCCGGGCTGCCCGTGGTGATCGTCGCGATGGTCGTCTACTTCGCCAGCCGGAGCGACGTCTTCCTGACCGTCTCGAACATGCAGAACCTCGGTCGCACGCTGGCCGCCGTCGCGCTGCTCGCGGTTGGTCAGGCGTTCGTGATCCTGCTCGCCGAGGTGGACATCTCCGTCGGCGCGATCGTCGGCCTGACGACGGTGACGACCGCGCTCGCTGTCGACGCGTTCGGGGCGATCGGGCTCGCCGCGGCACCGCTCACCGGAGCCGCTGTCGGAATCGCGAACGGAGCGATCATCGCGACGTTCTTCGTGCACTCGGTCATCGTCACGATCGGCACGCTCACGGTCGTGCGCGGCCTGGCGTTCGTCATCACCGGAGGACAGCCGGTGACCGGCGACTACCCGCGGGCGTTCACCTGGCTCGGCGACGGGTTCATCGGTCCGTTCCCGGTGCCGTTCGTGATCGCCGTGATCGCGCTCGTCGGCGCGTCCCTCGTCCTGCGCTACACGACGCTCGGGCCGAAGCTGTACGCGACCGGTGGCAACGAGGAGGCGGCACGCCTGGCCGGGCTCAACGTCGCCCGCATCAAGATCGCTGCGTTCACGATCTCCGGCACCCTCGCCGGGGTCGCCGGCATGATCCTCGCCGCGCGAATCAACTCCGGCCAGCCGAACCTCGGGCAGGGACTCGAGCTGCAGGCGATCGCCGCGGCCGTCGTGGGCGGCATGGCGCTCAGCGGCGGCCGCGGCACGATCGGGGGTGTCGCGCTTGGCATCCTCGTGCTCGCGATCCTGCAGAACGGGCTCGACATCACGAATGTCTCGTCCTACTGGCAGCAGGTCATCAGCGGGCTGGTGATCCTCGTGGCCGTCGTCGTCGACCGCGTCCGCGACCGCCGCGGCCCGCGGGCGATCGCGCGGGCCGCTGCGCAGGAAGCACCGCCGAGCGCGGGGGCCGGCCAGGCACCGTCCTCCGGGGCGCGCGCATGACCCCGGCCGACGAAACCAGCGAGGCGCGGCCGGTCCTCGCGGCGCTGCGCGCTGTCGACAAGCGCTTTGCCGGCGTGCACGCCGTCCGCTCCGTGACCCTCGAGCTGCGAGCCGGCGAGGTGCATTGCCTGATCGGCGAGAACGGGGCCGGCAAGTCCACGGTCGTGAAGATGCTCGCCGGCGTGCATCGCCCGGACGGCGGCCGCGTCGAGCTGGGGGGTCTGGAGGCCGATCTGCGCTCCCCGCACGACGCGCTGCGCCAGGGCGTCAGCACGGTCTTCCAGGAGCTCACGCTCGTGCCGTACATGACCGTCGCCGAGAACATCGGTCTCGGCCAGGAGCCCGTGCGAGCCCGCGGGGTGCTCGACCGCCGTCGCCGCAACGAGAACGCTGCCCGGCTGCTCGGCGATCTCGGGATTCACGGCATTCGCCCGCGCAGCGTCGTCGGCGACCTCGGCATCGCCCAGCAGCAGCAGGTCGAGATCGCCAAGGCGGTGTCGCGCGACGGCGAGCGCGTGGTGATCATGGACGAGCCGACGGCGACGCTCACGACGACCGAGACCGAGACGCTCTTCTCCCTGATCCGCCGGCTGCGCGCCCGCGGGGTCGCGATCCTGTACATCACCCATCGGCTCGAGGAGCTGGCGATCGTCGGGGACATCGTGTCGGTCATGCGAGACGGCGCGGTCGTGCACCGCTCGGCCGTCGCCGAGGTCGAGCGCGGCGAGCTCATCGAGGCCATGGTCGGCCGGCGCGTCGACGACGTGTTCGTGCGCCGCGACTCCGCGATCGGCGACCTCGCCATCGAGATCACGGAGGGAACGCCCGGACCCGACGGTGAGGTCCGGACGCTGCGCGTGCGGCGCGGCGAGGTCGTCGGGCTCTTCGGCCTGGTCGGCTCCGGACGCACCGAGATGGTGCGCAGCGTCATCGGCGCCGACCCTGCCGACCATCACAAGCTGGGCCTGAACGGACGCCCGACACGGCTGCGCTCGCCGGCCGACGCGGTCCGCAAGGGAGTCGCGCTCGTGCCCGAGGACCGCAAGGGGCAGGGGATCGTGCCGCGCATGTCCGTGGCCTCCAACATCGGCCTGAGCGCGCTACGCGGCCTGCGCCGCGGCCCGCTGCTGCCCTCCGCGGCGATGCCGAATCTCGCGCGCCGCTATGTCTCGTCGCTGAACATCCGCACGCCGTCGGTGCAGCAGGAGATCATGAACCTCTCGGGCGGCAACCAGCAGAAGTGCCTGCTCGCCCGCGTGCTCGCCTCCGACCCGGACGTCATCGTCCTCGACGAGCCGACGCGCGGCATCGACGTGGGCGCACGCGTCGAGGTCTACCGACTCATCAACCGCCTCTGCGACGAGGGCCGTGCCGTGCTGATGATCACCTCCGACCTACCGGAGGCCATCGGCATGAGCGACCGCATCTACGCGATGCGTGCGGGCCGGCTGGTCGGCGAGCTGGACGCCGACCGGGCCACCCAGGACGCCGTGATGCGTCTGGCACTGGGAGAGGGGAGCTCCACCGTGACCTGAGCGTGGACCGAAGATCGCGTCCGGCGCCGGCACGGGCCACGGAACGGACGCCACGGCTCCAGGGATGGCAGGCAGGTGTGCACACGTCGTGAGGTCGAGGAGAGCGAGGAGAGATGAGATTTCGCCATGCAGCGGTCCTGCTGGCGTCGGCGGCGGTCATTGCCGCGGGCTGCGGCAGCAGCGACGACAGCGGGGGCTCCGGCGGCAGCGCCGAGGGCGACGGCGGGGCCTCCAAGGACCAGCTGAAGTCCTTCCAGCCGGACAGCAAGACGGTCCGCAAGGTTGACGAGACGACGTTCGCGGCCGGCAAGCCGGCACGCAAGTACGTCATCGGTGTCAGCTTCCCCCACTTCAAGGACCCGTACTGGATCGCCGAGGCCTACGGCGTCGAGGAGGAAGCCAAGAAGCTCGGCGTCGAGGTCCGCGTCAACGCCGCCGGCGGCTACGGCGACACAGCAGGGCAGCTGCAGCAGATCGACACGTTCATGACCCAGAACGTGGACGGGCTGATCCTGGGCGCGGTGGATTCCAAGGGCATCGCGCCGGCCGCCGATCGCGCCTGGCAGGCGGGGATTCCCGTCGCATACGCCAATGCGCTCGCCGAGTCCAAGCGCACGATGGGCGTCTACACCGACGACAAGCTCGCCGGCGTCAAGCAGGCCGACTACATCGCCGAGAAGGACCCCAACGCCCAGGTCATCGCAATGTGCGGGCCCCCCGGCGTGGTCTGGCCGAAGCTTCGCTGCGAGGCGTTCGTGGCCGAGCTCAAGAAGAAGGCGCCCAACGCCAAGGTCCTGACCATGAAGTACCACGACATGGACCGCGCGAAGATCGCCGACGTCGCGGGCAACACGCTCGAGGCCTTCCCCAAGGCCAACTGGGTCTACAACAGCACGGACCTGCAGGCCAAGGGCGTCATCGACGCGCTGCGGGCCAAGGGCAAGAAGCCGGGCGACGTGAACATCACGAACCTGACGATCGGTGACGAGCTCTACGACTACATGAAGCAGGGCTGGATCACGTACGCGCTGGCGGAGCGCGCGGTCACGCAGGGCAGGCTCGCCGTCGATCAGATCGTCATGGTCCTGAACGGCGAGAAGCCGCCCGCCAACTGGGCCGTCGACCTGCCCGGGTACGAGGGCGTGCAGTCCGGCCTGGAGCAGTTCCAGGCCGATCAGGAAGCTCAGCGCAACTGGTCACCCAAGGGATTCCGGCCTTGACCAACGCGGGCCGGTCATCTGCGAGGCGGCGTCACGCCGCCTCGCCCGACCGCGGCGACACGAGGAGAACCATGGACAAGCAGGGGACGACGGGCGGGCACTTCCAGATCCACGTCGACGAGATGGCTCCGGCCGACGTGACGCTGGAGGACGGCTGGCGCAAGATGGACATCCGCTTCATCGTCAGCGAGGCCAGCGGTGGCTCGAGATCCGTGTGCTTCTGGCGGACCGTCTTCCCCCCGGGCGCAGCACACGAGCGCCATTACCACCCCAATGCCGAGGAGGTCCTCTACGTCCTTCGCGGCCGTGGTGCCGCGGGCACGGAGGACGAGGAGCACGAGGTGCTGCCCGGGACCGCACAGCTGATTCCAGCCGGCTGCGTGCACTGGCTGCGCAATCTCTCGGAGACCGAGGAGATGGAGATCGTGGGGTGCTACGCCCCCGCCGCAAGCCTGGACGAAGCGGGCTACGTCTTCGTGAGCCAGATCACCGAGGAGTACCAGCAGGTCAAGTGAAGGTGGCAAGAGGGCTGTGGTCCAGGCCTCAGCGTCGGACACGAGAGGAGAGAGAATGGCCAATTTCGATCGAAGCGACTTCGAGGAACGCCACCGCAAGGTGCGCGAGCGCATGGAGGCCGAGGGGCTCGACGCCCTGATCGCCTACTCGAACGCGAAGGTGCGCGGCGTGGTCCGTTACCTCAGCGACTACTTCGTGCGATTCGTCGGAGCGCAGAGCCAGCGCGACGGCAGCTACCAGATGTTCGGCTCCTGCGCCGTGCTCTTTCCCCTTGACGGCGAGCCCGTCGTCGTCACCGACCAACCCTGGGACGAGGAACGCGCGAAGCAGCTCTCGATCTTCGAGAACACCTACTACGCCGAGAACTTCGGAACGGAGTTCGGCCGTCTGATCGCCGAGCGCGGGTACCGGTCGCTGGGCATCGACAACTGGTTCGTCTATCCGGCGATCCACTACCTGCCCTTCCAGGAGCTCGCGCCGAACGCGACCTTCAAGCCGACGATGCTGGTCGAGGACGTCTACAAGATCAAGACGCCCAAGGAGATCGAGCTCATCCGCAAGGCCGAGATCGCGGCGATGCGCGCGGTCGAGGCCGGGTTCGAGGCGGTCAAGGTCGGGGCGACCGAGTTCGAGTTCGCGCTCGCGGCCGAGTACGCGCTGCGGGCCAACGGCGAGCTGGAGCTGGCGGGCGGCTCGATCATCTCAGGCGGTCCGAACACCGGCACGGGCAGCTCGCTGCCCGAGCACGATGGCTCGTACGTCATGAAGAGCGGCGACTGGGCGCTGTTCGACATCTGCCCGGGCTACGCGGGCTACGCCGGGGACATCTCGCGCATGGTCGTCGCGGGCGATCTCGACGACCTCGACCCGAAGCTGCGCGACATGTACGACACGACGCGGCGGATGAACGAGGAGGTCATCAAGGCGATCAAGCCGGGTGTGACCCCCAAGCAGCTCAACGACCTGGCCGAGGACATCGCGCGCGACGCCGGCTTCCTCGAGAACAAGATCGGGCTGCTCGGCCACAGCCTGGGTCTCGACATCCACGACCCGCCCGACTACTACTACGACGGCGAGCCGCTCGTCGAGAACATGTGCATCACGGTCGAGCCGTGCCTGCTCATGCCCGGCGTCGCCGGTACCCGCGTCGAGGACGTCGTGCGCGTGACGGCGGACGGGTGCGAGGTCTTCACCGCAGACTCGCCCAAGGAGCTGCGCGGCACGGGTCGCTAGCGCGCGATGGACCTCGCTCCCACACCGCTGCGTGACGCTCGCCGAGGACGCGCGGTCGCCCTCTCCCGGGCCGGCCTGGGCTGGATTCGGCCCAATGCCGTCTGTAGGCTCATCCCCTGTCTGGCAGCCTTACAGCTGAGGGCGACCGGTGCATCAGATCGGTTCCCGCCGATCGAGCGCACCAACGCGATGGAGGCCGTGCGTGATCGCCTGCGGGCGATGATCGCGTCGGGCGGTCTGGAGGTGGGCGCGAGACTCCCCTCGGAGCATGAGCTGGCCCGGTCGTTCCGCGTCAGCCGACCGGTCATCCGCGAGGCGCTCGGCAGTCTGTCGTCACTCGGTCTCGTCGCCTCGCAGAACGGTCGTGGGTGGCATGTCGTGGCCGTGCGCCCCTCGTCCCTCGGCCTGTCGCTGGACGGCGGGTCCTCGATCGATGAGCTCAACGAAGTGCGCTGCCTTCTGGAGATCCCGGGCGCAGGGCTCGCCGCCGAGAGGCGCACGGCGGACCAGCTCGCCGCGTTGACGGCCACGGTCGAGGCCCACGGCCGATGCCTCGAGCCGGTTGTCTGGGTGCAGCAGGACCTCGCGTTCCACGTGCTGCTTGCCGAGGCCACCGGCAACCGCGTGCAGGCACGTCTCGTCGAGGACTTCCGTGAGCTCCAGTACCGGCAATCGCTCGACCTTGCGCACCTCGACGGCCGGATGAAGGAGGCCGAGCTCGAGCATCGGCGGATCCTCGTCGCGGTGCGCGCCCGCAGGCCCGAGCAGGCGAGGCGAGCAATGGCCGAGCACCTCGAATGTGTCCACGAGAGATCTCGGCCGGATGTGCACGGAAAAGATCCACGACATCCCTGACGGAGGTAGACGTGTCATCTAGTGCGACGACCAAGACCGCGATCAACCCCGAGAACGTGTGGAAGCCCGAGGATTACTTCAACCTCTACCTCCAGCCTGGAATGGAGAGGACGCCTCCGGAGCATGCGGGCTGGGCGCAGGGTGCTCGGAAGGGCCCGTTCGTCTTCATATCGGGGCAGACGCCCACGCTTCCCGACGGAACGACGATCTCGAAGGACATGCACGGCCAGCTGCGGCAGGCGCTGGTGAATTTCCGGAATGTCGTGGCGGCCGAGGGAGGAAGCCTCGAGGACGTCGTCCAGATCCGTTACTACTTCAACGCGGGGTACATGGAAGAGGGCCTCGCGGCGCTTCGGGACATCGGCGCCGAGTTCTGGAGCTCCCCATATCCCTCGACCACATGCGTCGAGGTGGTGCGCGTCGCCTGGGCGGACCATCTGCTGGAGATCGAGGGCATGGCGATCCTCGATGACTGAGCCGGGCGCCATCCGCCGTCCTCCTCGTGGGGCGCCGCGGAAGGCATGACCGCATCAGCAGACCAGGCAGCCGCGGGATCCCCCCCGGCGATCCTGCGCTTCGCCGCTCGGCTGCCGCGTCTCGAGGTGCAGCTCTCGCTGATCCTCCTGGCGATGTGGGTCACGTTCGCGATCATCAGCCCGGACGTGTTCCCGACGCAGGGGACGACGGAGAATCTCGCGCGCCAGGCCGGGATCCTGCTCGTCGTGGCCATGGGGCAGATGCTCGTCCTGGTGGTCGGCGGCTTCGACATCTCCGTCGGGGCCAACATGGGCTTCACCGCCACCGTGGCCGCGCTGCTGACCGACGACATCGGCCTCGTCCTGGCCGTCCTCGTTGCGCTCGGCGGCGGCACGGCGGCGGGCCTGGTGAACGGCCTCGTCGTCTCGAAGCTCGGCGTGAACCCGTTCATCGCGACGCTCGGGATGCTGACGTTCCTCGGAGGGCTGGCCAACCAGATCAGCAGCGGCTCCTCGGTGGCCATCCTGGACGAGAACTTCCGCTGGTTGGGCGGCAACGACTGGGGGCCCATCCCCGCGACCGCCGGCATCGCGGTCATCGTCGGGGTGCTCGTCTACGCGCTGCTGAACCGGCTCCGCGCCGGGCTCTACATCTACTCGATCGGCGGAAGCCGCGAGACGAGCCAGCTCTCGGGCATCCCCGTGACCCGTTACGAGGTGCTGACGTACACGCTCAGCGGACTGCTCGCCGGCGTGGGCGGGGTGATGCTCGCCTCACGCACGGGGGTCGGCCAGGCCAGCCTGGGAACGGGGTACGAGCTGCTGTCCATCGCCACGGCGGTGATCGGCGGCGCCGCGATCGGCGGCGGCGTCGGACGGCTCTTCGGCGTCGTCCTCGGCGTGGCGATCCTCACGGTGCTGACGACCGGCCTGGAGATCGCCGGCGTGTCGGAGTTCGCCCGTCAGATGGTCACCGGCGCGGTGCTCGTGGCGGCCGTCGTCTTCAATCAGCGAGTGAGGCGGTCATGGCGTATTCCCGTACGTCGATCGTCGCGCACAGGCGCTCCCGGCTCCCGTGGAGCGAATCAGCCGGAGGAGGAGAGATGAGCAAGCAGCTGCGGTACAGGTGGCTTGTTGCGGTCCTCTGCGTGGCCGCCACCGGCGGCGTCGCAGCATGCGGCAGCGACGACAGCTCGTCGGGCGGCGGCGGTGACTCGTCCGCCGAGGTGAAGGTGAAGCCCGATGATGCCCAGTACACGAGCTACCAGGATCTCGAGCTCAACAAGAAGCTGCACACCCTGCTGCCGTGCAACACCAACCCCAGCCCGCAGGAACAGGTGGACTACAAGGTGCCGAAGGCCTCGAAGCGCTACAAGATCGCGCTCATGGAGGTGACCCTCGCGGGCTACTACTACCAGGCCATCGCCGCCGGCGCGCGCAAGGCTGCGAAGGAGGCCGGCGTCGACCTTCGGATCGTCTCCTCCGGCCAGGGGTATGCCGATCCGGCGACGCAGATCCGCCAGGCGGACGACGTCGCCCAGCAGGGCGCCGATGCGGTGGTGCTCGCGCCGTCCGACATCCAGGGCTCGATCCCGATCGTCCGGAAGTTCGTCGAAGAGGGCACGCCCGTCATCAACATCTCCACCGAGGTGGCCACCGGTGACGCGTACATGGTCATGCAGGACGACTACCGCATGGGCCAGCTCTCGGCCGATGAGGTGGCGCGGCTCATGCCGTCCGGGGGCCCCGGGATCATCATCGGCGGTCCTGCGAACGCGACGTGGTCGCGCAAGCGGGTGGCCGGTTTCCAGGATCAGGTGAAGAAGAAGTACCCGAACCTGAAGATCGTGGCCGCCCCCACCCAGAACGTCGATCCCGCGCTCGGTCTGCGGTCGTTCGAGAACGCCGCGCAGGGCAATCCGGACGTCAAGTGGGTCTACACGGTGTTCGACGCGCTGCTGCAGCCCAAGTCGCTGCCCCAGCGCTATCGCGACATCGCACTGGTGTCCAACGGCTTCGACCCCGTGTCCGCCGCCGACCTGCGTTCGGGCCGCATCAGCTCGCTGATCGGGATCAGTCCCACGGCGATGGGCTACATGGGCGTGGGCACCGCAGTCTCCGTCCTCAACGGCGAGGACGTGCCGGCGCTGCAGTGCGTTCCGATCCCGACCATCACCAAGGAGAACATGCAGGACGCGGTCGCCCAGGCAGAGCTCATCCCGAAGGGCTACGAGAAGTAGCGACGCTGTCCGCGCGAGCCGGCCCTCCGTGGGCCGGCCGCGCCGGCGATCTTCCGAACCGTGTCCGCCCCGAACGGCAAGTCCAGCGCTCCCGCGATCACGCTGACCGACGTCACGAAGGCGTACCCCGGCGTCCGGGCGCTGGACGGCGTCAGCTTCGACGCGCGGCACGGCGAGATCCATGCGTTGCTGGGCGAGAACGGAGCCGGCAAGTCCACGCTGGTGAAGCTGCTCGCCGGGCTCGAGCAGCCCGACAGCGGCAGCATCAGCGTCGACGGCGCCGGCGTCCGGCTTCGCTCCCCGCGTGACGCCCGGCAGCACGGGATCAAGCTGATCCCGCAGGAGGTCGACGCGTGCCGACAGCTCTCGGTGGGACGGAACATCCTTCTCGGCCTCGAGGGCCCGGTGGTGCAGCGTGGGCGCCTCTCGGCCCGCGAGCGCCGGCGCGTCGAGGAGGCGTTCGCGACCGTCGGCGCCCGCGTCGACCCACGCATGCGCGCCGCAGAGCTCAGCGTTCCCGAGCTGCGCCTGGTGCAGATCGCCAAGGCGCTGACCGCGCCGGGGAGCATCGTGCTGTGCGACGAGCCGACGGCCGTCCTGTCGGAGGCCGACGCAGAGGTCCTGCTCAGCCGGCTGAGCGCGATCCGAGACCAGGCGCGCGGTGCGATCGTCTACGTCAGCCACCGCCTCAGCGAAGTGCTCCAGATCGCCGATCGCATCACGGTGCTGCGCGACGGGCGCAACGTCGGGACGTTCAGGCGCGATGAGGTGGACCGTCAGCGCCTCATCGAGCTCATGGCGAAGACCCGCGACACGTCGGGCGCGCTGGGCGAGGAGGAGCTCGAGTTCGCGGAAGTCGAGACCGCCGGCGTCCTGGAAGCACGCGGCCTGCAGCTGGGACAGGTGCTGCAGGACGTTTCCGTCGCTGTCCGTTCCGGGCAGCTCGTGGGCGTGGTCGGCGTTCAGGGGGCCGGCCACGGTGCGTTGCTGTCGGCCGTCGCAGGGAGGGTCACCGTCGACTCGGGAGAGATCGTCCTCGATGGCCGGCCGCTCGCTCTCGGCTCGCCTCGCTCGTCCTATCGGGCGGGCGTTGCGCTCGTCCCGGCCGACCGCCGTCGCGCGGGGATCGCCTCGTCGCTCAGCGTGCGCGAGAACATCGCGCTGTCGCCCACACCGGCCGTGGCCAGGCGAGGCGTACGCAACCGGCGGTCCGAGCGCCAGGTGGCGCGCGTCTACAGCGAAACGCTGGACATCCGCGGCGCCGGGCCCGACGCTCTCGCCGGCAGGCTCAGCGGAGGCAACCAGCAGAAGGTGGCGCTGGCTCGGGTGATCCAGTCGCATCCTCGCTTCCTCCTGCTCGAGGAGCCGACCCAGGGCATCGATGTCAACGCGAAGGCGGAGATCCGCGAGCTCGTCGCCACGCTCGCGCGCGACAGAGGGCTGGGCGTGCTCGTCGCCACCTCGGAGTTCGAGGATGTTCTCGGGCTCGCCGACGTCATCCATGTGATGCGCCTCGGACGGCTCGTCGCGACCGTGGACGGTCGGCGCGCCACCTATGCCGAGCTGCTCCAGCACGCGCTCCCATGACCTCGCCGCGACAGGACCGAGTCGAGCGGCGCTCGTATCGCGAGGCCGGCGGCGACGCCGATCCGCGCCTGCCGGTGAGCTCCGCCGTCCGGGCGGGCGACCTCGTGGTGGTCGCCGGCCAGGCCGCCTCCGGCGCCGGCGCGCTGGCCGCCGGAGACGTCGAGCAGCAGGCGCGGCGGTCGTTCGAGCGGCTCGGCGACCTGCTCGAGCAGGCCGGCGCCACGCCGGACGATGTGGTCGACGTCGTGTCGTTCCATCGCGATGCGCGGGACATCGACGTGGTGCTCGACGTGGCCCGGGACTTCTTCCCGAGCGAGGGGCCGGCGTGGACGCCGGTGGGCTTCCTGGGAACGGCCGACCCACGGCTGGAGGTGAGCGTGCGGGCGATCGCGCACGTGGGCGAGGGCGCGAAGCGCTGCGTCACTCCCGACTCGATGGCCTGGATGGCCGATCTGCCGATGTCGGGGGGATGCCTCAAGGGCGGGCTTCTGTTCGTCTCGGGGCAGACCGCCGCCGCGGCGGACGGCTCGATCGCGGCGCCCTCTGACCACGTCGACCAGGCCCGCCAGGCCTACGCGCGCCTGCTCGAGGTCGTCGAGCTCGCGGGCGGCACGGTGGACGACATCCTCGACTTCGCCTCCTTCCATCACGACATCCGGGGAGCGCACGGAACCTTCGACGAGGTCTACGTGCCCGACGTCCTGGGCAGCGCCGCGCTCGAGGACGCGCCGACGACGAGCCACATCGGAAGCCCGGCCCTGTACCGGCCCGGTGTCCTGGGCTCGTATCGGTGCCTGGCCGACGTCGGTCCCGGGCGCCGCGTCGGCTGCCTGCCGGACAGCATCTGGTGGAAGGGCGTGCTGCCCATCTCCGGAGCGACGATGAAGGAGGGCGGTCACCTGATCGCCGTGGCCGGCCACGTCGCATCCGACCCCGACGCGAGGATCGTCGCGCCGGGCGACGTCGCCGGCCAGGTGCGCTACGTGTTCGAGTCCATGCGCGACAGCCTCGCCGGGCTCGGCGCGTCGCTCGACGACGTCGTCGAGGTGACCTCGTTCTACAAGGAGCCTCGCGCCTGGCCGACGATCCTGGAGGTCGGCAGGGAGTACTTCCCGGCCGAGCACGGTCCGGCATGGACGCTTGCGGCCGTCCCCGGGCTCTGGGAAGAGGGCTTCCTCGCCGAGATCTCCGCGCTGGCGGTCCTGTGAGCGCCTCGTGGATGCCCGACCTGCGAGGCCGCACGGTGATCGTCACCGGTGCGAGCTCGGGGATCGGAGTCGCGACGGCGCAGGCGCTGGGGGCGGCCGGTGCGAAGGTCGTGCTCGTCGGCCGCGACGAGGAGCGCCTCGCGCGCTGTGCCGAGACCCTCGGCGACGCCGGGGGCGCCTGTCACAGCGTGAGCATCGACATCACCGACGACGATGCGGCCGACCGGATCGTCGCTGAGGCGCTGCAGCGCTTCGGCTCCATCGACGGCCTGGTCCACAACGCCGGGATCTTCGAGCACCGGCCGTTCCTCGAGACGCCCGTCGAGATACTCGACGAGCAGTACCGCACCAACCTGCGGGCGCCCTACGTGCTCACGCGCGCGGCCGTGGAGCACATGTCGCGCGGCTCGACGATCGTCTTCGTGACCTCCAACGCGACCCACGGTCACTTCGACCAGATGGCCGCGTACGCGGCGTCGAAGGGAGGCGAGGAGTCGCTGGCCCGGGCGCTGGCCCTCGAGCTCGCGCCGCTGGGGATCCGCGTCAACGCGGTGGCTCCCGGGCTCGTGCGCAGCCCGATGACGTGGCGGATCGATGACAATCCGCAGCTCGAGGCCGATCTGGTGGCGCTGACGCCGCTCGGACGCCTGGGCCAGCCCGCCGACATCGCGTCGGCCGTGGTCTTCCTGTCCTCGTCCGCCTCGTCCTACGCGCTCGGCGCGGTCCTCACCGTCGACGGCGGGTGGACCATCCACTGATCACATGATGGTGAAGCCGCAATCGACCATCAGCAGATGGCCGTGGATCATGTCGGAGTCCGCGCCGGCCAGGAAGACGGCGGCCCGGCCGATGTCCTCCGGCTCGGGAAGGCGCCCGGCGGGGACCTTGGGCATGAACACCGCCGCGAACGCGGGGTCGTCGAGCAGCGGGCGCATCATGTCCGTCCTGACCGCGGTCGGCCCGATGGCGTTCACGTTGACGCCCGCCGACGACCACTCGATCGCCAGCGTCTTCGTCAGCTGCAGAACCGCGCCCTTCGTGGCGCAGTACACGGAGAAGTTCGGCGCGCCGACGAGGCTGAACGTCGAGCCGAGATTGATGATCTTGCCGTGGCCGCGTTCCAGCATGCGCCGCCCGGCCGCCTGGCAGCAGAAGAACACCGCCTTGACGTTGGTGTCGACGACGTCGTCGTAGACCTCCTCGGTGACCTCGGTGGCGGGCATGTCGCCCTGGAGCCCCGCGCTGTTGACGAGGATCTCGACCTCGCCGAACTCCGACTCGACCTCGTCGAAGAGCGCGGTGATGGCCTTCACGTCGCGCAGGTCGGCGACGAGGCCCAGTCCGCGCCGGCCCCGCTGCTCGACGGCGGCGACGGTGTCGTCGAGCGCTTCGCGCCCCCGCCCGACGACGACGACGTCCGCGCCCTCGTCGGCGAAGGCTTCGGCGATCGGCGCGGCCGAGACCGCGCCCTCCGCCCGTGATCACCGCGGTACGACCCTCGAGTTGTCCCATCTGCCCCCTGCCGGCAACGGCCGGTCGGTCAACCCACCACGACGTCGAGTCGCGTCGGTGGGTCGACATTGACGAGGCCCTCTTCCGAGAGCTTGATCTCACCGATCTCGCCGCATGCGAAGCAGAACTCCAGCTGCGAGAACGGGCTCGCGAGTGTGCAGCCGAGCTCGCGGATGGCCCTGAACGCCGCGTCGAACCTGAGCATGACCTCGTCGAGCGGCGCGTCGGCCAGGAGGCCGAGGATCGGCAACTCGACGAGCGCAACGACCTCGCCGTCGGCCACGACGATCTTGCCGCCGCCCACCTCGGCGAGGCGGTTTGCGGCGATCGCCATGTCGGCCGGATTCGTGCCGACGATCGCGATGTTCTCGCACACCGCGTTGACGGTCGTGGCGATCGCCCCCGAGCGCAGCCCGAAGCCCTGCACGAAGCCGAGGCCGACGCCGGTGCCCTTGCCGAGGCGGTCGATCATCGCCAGATGGAGGACGTCATCGTCGATCGCCGCCGGCAGGACGCCGTCGCGGGCGGTGAGGCGGTGGCGCCGCTCCTGGGAGATCAGGCTTCCCTCGGTCACTCCGATGACCCGCACCTCGGCCGTCTCGACGTCGGGCCCGACGCCGATGACCAGGTCGTCGGCGGTCTGCGCGCGCGGTAGCCGGACGGTGCCTCGGAACGTCGCCGGATAGTCGACGGGAGGGACCGTGGCGCTGAGCGCACCGTCACGGACCATCACCTCGCCGCCGACGAGGACCCGCTGGATGCTGAAGTCGGCGAGGTCGTCGACGATCAGCATGTCCGCGAAGCGGCCCGGCGCGACGAGGCCGATGTCCTGCTGGGCGTAGAAGACCTCGGCGACGTTGATGGTGGCCATCTGGATCGCCCGGATGGGCGGCACGCCGTGCCCCACGGCGACGCGGATGTTCTCGTCGATGCCGCCCTCGTTGACGAGCTTCTCGGGCGAGGCCACGTCGACGGAGAAGGCGAGCGCCCGCGGGTCGACCCCGCGCTCGGTGTACGCGCGCACGAGTTGGGGAACGTCGGTGCAGCCCGAGCCCTGACGCATGAGCAGCTTCATGCCGGCCCGTGCCTTCTGGAGCGCGTCGTCGACGTCGACCGTCTCATGATCGGTGTAGCAGCCCATCGCGACGTACGCCTGCGTCTGGCGGGTGTTGATGCCGGAGGCGTGGCCCGTCACGACCTTCCGGCGCTCCAGGGTGGCCTCGAAGAGCTCGAGGAACTCCGGCCAGGCGTCCACGATCGGCAGGAACGGAGGCTCTTCGACGCCGTAGCAGCCGGGCCAGTCGAGCATCTCGAACATGGCGTCGGCGTCGACGCCGGGCGTGGGGGAGAGCCCGAGCTCGCGGTTCTGCAGGTATGCGAGCGTCGGTACGAGGAAGAGCACGCGCAGCGGCATCCGCTCGAAGGCGTCCTTGAACCAGCGGATCGCGTCGATGCCACCGACGATTCCCTGTCCATAAAACCCGTCGGCAGTCGCTGTCACACCATGCCTGAGCATCGCCTCGACGAATTCAGGTACACCGAGATAACTGTGATACATGTGCAGGTGGCCGTCGACGAGGCCCGGCGTGATGAACTGGCCGTCGGCGTCGATGAACGTCGTCGCCTCGCCGATCGTGTAGTCGACGTCTCCCACTGCGGCGATGCGGTCGCCGCCGATGGCCACGTCGGCGGGATGGATCTCCGCGGTCGCGACGTTGACGAGCCGGCCTCCGCGGACGACCACGTCGGCCGGCTTGCGGCCCATCGCGATCTCCACGAGGCCTCGCCGAGCCGTCCCCTGGTGCCCCGCCCGGCGGCCGGTGCTCGGGCGGGAATCCTCGATCTGGGCCATGACCGGCGGCAGCGTACTTCGGCCCGCCGACCGCCGCAAGCGACGCCGCGGCCGGGCGCCGGCGACCCTCGCGACCGCCTCCCGACGATTCCGCCCGAGCGGCATGTACCCCTGGTACGGTAGGCGCGTCCTAGGGGCTCGCGCGAGGAGGGACGGTCGCATGACCGAGGGATCGCATTCCGTTTGCCTGACCTTCGACTTCGACGGGATGTCCGCCTGGATCGGGTCGTGGCAGTCCAACAACCCGAGCATGATCTCGCGCGGCGAGTTCGGGACGATCGGCCTCGACCGCGTGCTGGGACTGCTGACGAAGCACGACGCGCGCGCGACCTTCTTCGTCCCGGGGCATACGGCGTGGGCCTGGCCCGACCTCGTGAAGCGGATCGTCGACGAGGGTCACGAGATCGGCCACCACGGCTGGGTACACGAGAACCCGGCCACGCTGGACATCGCCGGCGAGCGCGAGGTCATGGACCGCGGCTTCGAGGCCCTCGAGCACGTGACCGGCGACCGGCCCGTCGGCTATCGCTCCGCCGCCTGGGACTTCAGCCCGAACACGCTCGATCTGCTGCTCGAATATGAGTTCAGTTACTCGTCGAGCTGCATGGCGAATGACTTCTATCCGTATTACCTGCGCAGCGGTGACAAGTGGTCGACGACCGAGCCGTACGTGTTCGGGCGCCTCGTCGACCTGGTCGAGCTGCCACCGAGCTGGAATCTCGACGACTTCCCGCCGTTCGAGTTCGTCTGGCGAGCGAACACGGGGCTGATGGCGCCGTCGGCGGTGCGCGAGACCTGGCAGGCGGAGTTCGACTACATGGTCGAGAACTGTCCTGGCGGCGTGTACAACCTCACCTGCCATCCGCAGTTCATCGGGCGGGCGTCGCGCATCATGATGCTCGACTCCCTGCTCGACCACATGCGCGCGACCGCCGACGTCCGTTTCAGGCCGCTGCGGGACATCGCCGACAGCTTCCGCCGGGACAATCCCATCGACGAATGGGCTGATCGCAACCCGCACCGCACCGGAGCGACCGCGCGGAACGCGTCCGAGGCGACGGCGAGCGCCCCCCGGCAGTAGATGGCCGCCGCGCGCGAGCGGGATCCGTCGAGCAGCCCCGAGGCGCGTCTGGCGCAGCTGGGTCTTGAGCTCCCGCCGATCTCTCCCGCGGTCGGCAACTACGTCGGCGCGGTGCAGGTCGGGGAGATCCTGTTCGTGTCGGGGCATGGTCCGGTGCGCGACGGGGAGTACATCTTCCGCGGCAAGCTCGGCGACGACATGGACGTGGCCGAGGGCCGTCGCGCCGCCGAGCTGGTCATGCTCAACATGCTCGCCTCGGTCAAGGCTCACCTCGGCGAGCTCGACCGCGTCAAGCGCGTCGTCAAGCTGCTCTGCCTCGTCAACTCGGCTCCGGACTTCGGGCAGCAGCCGGCCGTCGCCGACGGCGCTTCGGATCTGCTCGTCGAGATCTTCGGAGCCGACCGCGGCTCACATGGTCGCTCGGCGGTCGGGATGGCGGCGCTGCCGTTCGGCATCGCCGTCGAGATCGAGGGCATCTTCCACGTCGAGTAGCCCCGGAGAGCGGATGACGCCCGGCCGGTGAGATCGCCAACTGGCACAGGAGGAGACGCCGTGACGCAGTCGGACGTGCACGTGAAGGTCGAGGAGGTCCATCCGCAGCCCGAGCGGGCGAACGAGATGCCCTACGCGCCGGCCATCGAGGTCGTGGGCGCCAGCCAGATCCTGTTTCTCTCGGGCGCGACGCCGTCCCCGCTCTACCACCAGCATCCCCATGTCCGCGAGGAGCACGTCCTCCCGGACGACATCGAGGAGCAGACCCGTCGAGCGATGGCCAGCATCAAGTCGGTCCTCGACGCGAAGGGCCTGACCTGGCGGAACGTCGTGAAGGTGACGAAGTACCTCACGGACATCCGCGAGGCGGATGCGATGCACGCGGTGATGAACGAGTACTTCGGCGACCATCGCCCGGCGAGCACGATGATCTGCGTGAACAACCTGAGCTCGCCCGGGGCGCGCATCGAGCTCGACATGATCGCCGTCGGCGGCGTCTTGTGATCGCGGCGGAGGCGAGCTCGCGCGAGCGGGCCGCCGAGGTCGCGATGGGCCACGAGGCCGCGGACGTCGTCGTGCGCGGGGGCCGCGTGATCGACGTCTACAACGGCCGCATCGTGCGAGCCGACGTGGCGATCGCGGGCGATCGCATCGCCACCGTGGGGGACGTGGCGCCATGCGTCGGCGACTCCACGCGGTTCATCGACGCGCACGGCTCCTATGTCCTTCCCGGGTTCGTCGAGCCCCACCTGCACATCGGGAGCTCGCAGCTGAGCATCGAGCGCCTCGCCGAGGTGCTCGTGCCCCGGGGCACGGTCGCCCTCAGCACCTGCTTCTACGAGCCGGCGGTCGTCTCCGGCCCTCGGCCGGTGCACGATCTCCTCGAGCGTTCCCTCGGCACCGGCCTGGACGTCCTCTTCTCGCCGTTCGGCGCCGCACTGGGGGAGGGTCCCCTGGGGGCCAGCCGAACGACGTTCGAGGATCTGCTGGAGTTCCTACGTCACGAGCGCTGCGTCGAGTTCCGGGAGTGGAGCTATCCCGGCTCCAAGCGGCCCGGCGCCCGGCAGCTCTGGCTGGAGGCGATGGAGCACAAGCGCGTGCTCGGGGGCCATCTCGAGGGCCTCACGGGACCACTGCTCCAGGCGTCCGTCGCACTCGGCGCGTGCAGCGACCACGAGACCGGAACCGCCGAGGAGGCGTTCGAGAAGACGCGCGCAGGCGTGATCGTGCAGGCGCGCGAAGGCTCCGCCGCACGGGATCTGGCGGAGGTCGTGCGGGCGATCACCGAGCACGGCGCCGACGCGGCGTGCTTCGCCTTCTCGACCGACGAGCAGGAGCTCCACTCGCTCGTGCGCGACGGCCACATGGACCACAAGCTGCGCCTCGCGGTCCGGGAAGGCGTCGCGCCGGTCGACGCCGTTCGCATGGCGACCCTCGCCGGGGCGCGGAGCCTCGGCGTCGAGCGCAACTACGGGGCGGTCGCCGCCGGGCGCATCGCCTCGCTCGTCCTCGTCGACAACCTCGGTGACTTCGGCGTCCGCCGGGTCATCGCCCAGGGGCGGCTCGCCGGTGAGGACGGTCGCTACGTCTTGGAACGCGACCGCCGCCCGTACCCGCAGGAGTGGCAGACGACCGTCCATCTGGCCCGTCCCGTCAGCGTCGACGACTTCGCGCTCGACGCCTCCGGCCCACTGCGGGTGATCGGGCTGACCCCGGGCTCACTCATCACCGAGGAGCTGGAGGAGCGCGTCGATCTGGATGGCGGGGCCCTGCGCGACGGCAGCGGGCTGGCGAAGATCGCGGTGATCGACCGCCACGAGGCGTCGGGCCGGGTCGGGCTCGGCCTGATCCGCGGCCTCGACATCGCCGACGGCGCGTTCGCGACCACGATCAATCCCGGCATGGCCAACCTGATGGTCGTCGGCACGGACGACGAGATGATGGCGCTGGCCGCCAACCGCGTCGCCGCGCTCGGCGGCGGCATCGTCACCGCGCGCGACGGCGCCGTGCGGGCCGAGGTCGCGCTGCCGCTGTTCGGGATGCTCTCCGACGAGCCGCTCGAGCAGACGGCCCGGTCGTGCCTCGAGGTGGCGAATTCTCTGCGCGAGGACCTCGGATGCCCGCACGACGGTGTCGTGAGCTGCGCCGGCTTCGCGACGCTCCCGTCGACGATCCCGAGCCTCAAGGTCTGCGAGCACGGCCTCGTGCGGGCGCATCGGATGGCGCCGGGCGAGCTCGTCCCGATCGCCGCGGGGATGCAGACCGCCTAGAGCACGGCGCCGACGAACGGGGCCAGCGCCGTGGCCAGCGTCAGGAGCGCCTCGTCTCCGCCGCGCCAGCCGAGGAACGACAGCCCGACCGGCATCCCGTCGACGGTGCCCGCGGGGATCGTGACCTGGGGGAGCCCCGAGATGCTCGCCATGCACACCAGTCGCATGACGCGCACGCGAAACGATTCGAGCTCGTCCGGGGTGGCGTCGAGTCGTGGGGCGACGCAGGGCGCGGTCGGCAGGGCGAGCACGGTTCCCGGCGGCGTCAGCTCCTCCATGCGCCGCGTCGCCTGGCGGGTGACCTCGCGCGCCGCCGTCGCCTGGTCCTCCGACACCGTGGCGGCGAACGCCATCCGCTCCGCGACCCCGGGGCCGAGGTTCGGCCGCCGGCTCACGATGAAGTCGCCGAACGTCGTCCACACCTCATGGGCCTGGACGATCCGCATGGCCTCACGCCACGCGTCGAGGCCGTCGGGGGCGGCCCGGTCGTGCTCGTCGCCGGGGAGAAGGCGGTGTGCGTCCGCCAGCACGGCGCCGACGAGCGTGGCGACGGGCGGATCGACCTCCTCGAAGGCGTCGTCGAGGACGGTGAGCCGGGTGATCGCAGACGCGGCCCGAGGAGGCTCGAGGAGCACGTCGCCGGCACGGCGGAGCTGGCCGGGGCCGGCCGAGAACCAGCCGCCGGCGTCGAAGGACGGCGCCATGGGCACGGCCCCGGACATGTCGAATCGCCCGCGCGTCACGCGGATCCCGTAGATGCCGCACAGAGCGGCGGGGATCCGCACGGATCCGCCGGTGTCGCTGCCGAGCGCGAGATCGCACGCTCCGGCTGCGCAGGCGGCGGCCGATCCGCTCGAGGATCCCCCGGGCAGGCGGTCGGGCGCGCGCGGGTTGATGGGCGTGCCGTAATGCGCGTTGGCGCCCGTGACGGAGTAGAAGAACTCGTCGCAGATCGTCTTGCCGGTGATCGTCGCGCCGCCGTCGAGCAGCTTCTGCACCGCCGCGGAATGGGCCTGTCGCGGGCTCGGTGGAGTCCAGCCAGTCCGGGCTCCCGGCGCCGGCGCGGTAGCCGGCGATGTCGTAGATGTCCTTGACGGCCGCGGTCAGGCCCGCCAGCGGGCCGTCGGGGGTTCCCTGGATCGGCTCGGTGATGTCGTGCGGTACGAACGCAGTTCGTCGAGCGACCGCGCTACGCAGCATGGAGACGGTCGTTCGCCGTCTGCGACAGATACCAGTCGAGGATCTGCGAGCCGTCCCAGGACACGACGCCGGGCCGCGCCAGGAGCTCGCCCCACATCCGCTCGATGTAGCGGATGCGATGCGGCGATCCCGACAGGTACGGGTGGTGGGCGATCGACATGATCTTGGGGCGATCGGCCGATTCCTCGTAGAGCGTCTCGAAATGGTCGATCGTCCGCAGCTGCATCTCCTCGGAGCGATGATGCTGCAGGGCCATGACGACGATGTCGTGGAGCTCGAAGTTGTACGGGAGCGCGACAACCGGCTTGTGGGTCGTTCGCAGCGTCACCGGCTCGTCGTCGCAGGCCCAGTCGCCGATGTACTCGATGCCGGCCTCGGAAAGGTGGTCGACCGTCTCGAACGTCTGCGTCAGCCCTGGCCCGAACCACCCCCGCGGACGCTCGCCGGAGAATCCCTCGATGATGTCGAGAGCCGACTGGATCACGCGGCGCTCGTCGTCGACGAGGTGCATCGGCTGCTGGTCGTAGCTGTGGGCGTTCAGCTCCCAGCCACTGTCCAGGCAGGCCTGCACCGCCGCGGGATAGGTCTCGCAGCAACGAGCGTTGAGCGTCACCGTCGGGCGGATGCCGAGCCGATCGAACAGCTTGCGCAACCGCCAGAAGCCCGCGCGCATGCCGTACTCGTGCCAGCTCCAGTTCGGATGGTCGGGCAGCTGTGGCTGACCCTGGGGCGGGGTGATGACCATCCGCGCCATGGGCCGCGAGATATCCCAGTGCTCGAGGGCCAGCACCGGCCAGATGACGAGCCGCACATCGTTCGGGAACCGCAGCGCCGGCCGGTCATCGGGTGCCGCGAAGGGCAGCCGTTCTGAAGGAAGCATGCGTCCACTCCTCTCGTCGCCGCGCGTACGTGTGACGGTCCAGACGATGTCTATCACGCGGGGAACGCGCTCCCGGAGGGCTCCTCGCCCGGCGAGCGCGTCATCATGCCGCCCTGGCTCGTAGGCGACAGGGGAGAAGAGGATGGGAGTCGAGCGTCGGTGGCCGAAGGGCGTATACGTCCGCGACCTGCCGTCTGTGGAGGGTCACATCTACAGCCAGGTGACGAGCGCGACACCGCGACGGACGATCCACGTCGCCGGCACGCTGCCGTTCGACGAGCATCAGGTGCTCGTCGGCGAGAACGACGTCCGAGCCCAGACGCGCTGCGTGCTGGAGCACATCGGCCGGTCGCTCGAGGAGTTCGGCGCGGAGCCGCGCGACGTCGTGCGGACGAAGACGTACGTCATCGACATGGAGGACTACCTGCAGAACGGCCTGCCCGAGTGGGTCGAGTTCTTCGGTGGCGAGCCTCCCGTGTCGACGACGGTCGGAGTCACCGCGCTGGCCGACCGGCGAGCGCTCGTGGAGATCGAGGCGTACGCCGAGCTCGATCAGTAGACCCAGGGGAGCGAGGAGCTCGTTCTGGGGCGACGCCGCGCGGCTCGTGAGGTGGGGTGGCCTGCGCTCAGTCGGCGGCGCTGGTGCGCTGGGCCGGGACCGACGGGGTCGACGCCGCGGGCGGCTGCAGGCGGACCGTGTGTGCGGCGCCGATGTAGGTGACCGTCGGGGTGAGCATGGCTCAATCCTGCGCCGCGGAGGCCTCGGCGCCTAGCACCCCAAGGGGTGGGCCGAGCAACCCTCCGATGCGCGGGTTAGGGTCGCCTGAGCCGGCCGCCGGGCCGGCAGGACGAGGGGAGATCCGATGGTGAAGGTGTGGGGAGCGCTCCTTGGCGCGCTGGGCGCCGTGGTGGTGGTGGCCGCAGTCGCGACGGCTCAGGCGCCGGTTCCGGTCGTGGCCGTGACCGCCAGTCCGACCAGCGTCTCGGCTCAGGTCGCGGGTCCGATGGCCGCCGGGCCGACGACGTTGCAGGTCAATCGCGCGGCGGCGCGGCGGGGGCTGAGCGTCTATATCGCGACGCTCAATGCGGGCGTGAGCCTCGCGGATCTGCAGGCCGCGTTCCGCCGCGACGACCGCACGCCGGGCGGCGGGTCGTCGCTCGGGCTGGCCACGGTGCACGCGAGCGTGACGTTCAACGGGCCCGAGACCCGCCGCAACGTGACGTTCACGCTCAAGCCCGGGCTCACGTACGTGATGGTCTCCGAGCCCGACGCCGAGGACGCCCCGCCCACTCGCGGGATCGGCACGTTCACGACCAGCACGCAGGCCAACGGCGCCACGGCCCCGCGGCCTGACGCCACCGTCCGGATGGAGGACCTCCGGTTCCGGGGCAGCTCGACGCTGCCGCGCCGGGGGACGGTCAGGGTCCGGAACTTCGGAGCGGGCCCGCACATCGCGATCGCGTTCCCGTTGCGCCCCGGCGTGACGACGGCACGGGTCGGCCGCGCGCTGCGCTCGAACAGCGACGCCGCGCTCGGGCGCATCGTCGGCGGGGAGCCGAGTTCGCTGCAGACGGTCATCAGCGGCGGAGGCAATTTCGACGACCAGCAGGTCCGCTTCGCGCGAGCCGGGCGGTACGCGCTCGTGTGCTTCTTCAACGAGCACCACCGGCTCGGGATGTACCGAGTGGTGAACGTCCGCTAGCGCCGGACGAGCACCCGCAGTGACCGCCGCCTCGACGCCGGCAGGGACGCCGGCGACGAGGCGCGCAGGACAGTCGGCGCACACATGAGTCGCAGCTGAGATGGACTCCGAGGGCCCGGACGCCGGCCGCGAGGTCGCCGGAGTTCGTGCCCTGGTACCGGTGGTCAGAATCGCTGGCGACGCGTCAGGCGGCCCGCGTGCTGCTTGTCGTGCGCGGCGTCCGGTGTGATCCTCTGCGCATTGGCCATCCGGATCGTCCTTGCCGAGGACAACTACCTCGTCCGTGAAGGCGTGCGCCGGCTGCTCGAGACGCAGCACGACCTCCAGATCGTGGCGACGTGTGGCGATCTCGAGTCGCTTCTCCGAGCTGTCGAGAGTGAGCGGCCGGACGTCGTCGTGACCGATATCAGGATGCCTCCGGACAGGACCGACGAGGGGATCCGGGCCGCTGCGCGGCTCCGCACCGCGAGTCCGGGGACCGGGGTCGTCATCCTGAGCCAGTACTCCGATCCGCACTACGCGCTCGCGCTCCTCGACGGAGGATCCGACCGCCGCGCGTACCTGCTCAAGGAGCGGGTCAACGATCTGGAGCAGCTCGTCGGGGCGATACGCGACGTGGCGGCAGGCGGGTCCGCCATCGACCCCAAGGTCGTCGATTCGCTCGTCAGTGCGGGATCGCACCGCGCGGATTCGCCGCTTGACGCGCTCACGCCGCGCCAGCACGACGTCCTCGCCGAGATGGCCAGCGGGAAGAACAATGCGGCGATCGCGGCGTCGCTGGTCATCACCGAGCAGTCGGTGGAGAAGTACATCCATGCGATCTTTCAGCGGCTCGACCTCACCTGGCAGCCGGACGTGAACCGGCGGGTCCAAGCGGTGCTGCTGTTCCTTGCCGACCAGCGGCGCTGAGCCAGCGCAAGGCGTCGCGCCGGTCAGCGCTGGATCGGGATCGTCCCCGCAACGCGAACGCCGGAACCAGGGGCGGAGTCGATCGACGCGAGGCCGCCGATCGCCCCGAGCCGGTCGGTCATGTTCGTCAGACCCGCGCCCGACTCGGTCTCGGCAGGCTCGAAGCCCGTGCCGGTGTCGGCGATCTCGAAGAGGAGGGCGCTCTGGTCCTCCCACACGCGAATGGTCGCCGTGGCGCCCGGGCCGGCGTGTTTGCTCGCGTTCTGCAGGGCTTCGAGGCAACAGAAGTACACCGTGGCCTCGACCTGCGGCGGATAGCGCGCGGAGATCGTCGTCACCAGGCGCGTCGGCACGGTCGCGCGCGCCGCGACCGACGACAGGGCGTCGACGAGCCCGCGGTCGGCCAGGAGCGACGGATAGATGCCGTGGGCCAGTTCCCTGAGCTGCTCGATGGCGGCGACCACGTCGCCGCCGAGCTGCTCCAGAAGCTCGACGCTCCCCGCGGGGTCCGACACGGCGAGCTCTCGGGCGACACGCAGGTTCGCGCCGAGCGCGACGAGATGCTGCTGCGCCCCGTCGTGGAGATCCTGCTCGATGCGCCGCCGCTCGGCATCCGAGGCCGACACGACGCGAGCCCGCGAGAGCCTGAGCTGCTCCGCCTGGCGCTCGAGCTCGGCCAGCGATGCTCGGAGCTGCGAGTCGAGACGCACGTTGCGCAGCGCGAGCCCGAGCTGGCGAGCGAGCTCGGCGAACGCGTGCTCCTCGCTCACGGTGAACGGCGCGGCGTCCGGCGCCCGCTCCGCCACGATCAGGCCGAGCAGCTCGTCGGCGCTCGTGATCGGCGCCGCGTGCACCTGGCGGTCCGTCCGGCCATCGAGCAGCGATGGCAGCCACACGGCCAGCCGAGCCGGCCCGCAGACGCCGGTTCTTGCGATGATCGTCTCCTCCGTGGGCCCGAGCGACAGCGTGCTCCCTCCGCGGGCGGGGAGGGACGTCGTGAGCTCGAGCACGCCACCCGCGCCGGTCCACAGCTCGACGGAGTCCAGCCGCAGGCCCGCTCGCAGCGACTCGGCGAGGTCGAGCAGAAGCTCGTCCAACGGCGCCGCGTGGCTCAGCCGAGTCCCGAGCGCACGCAGGACCTCGGTCGGCTCCTCTCGAGTCGCAGGCAGAATCCGGCGGGCGATGCGCCTGAGCCGCGGACTCGCCCACTGGTATAGGAGCGCCGCGGCAGACGCCGCGACGGTCGAGGTCGCGAGCACGGTCCGTTCCTCGTCGGTCGGCAGACGGCCGAGCGCGAGGAGGACGAGGAGCTCCAGTGCGAGGATGATGCCCGCCAGGCCGGCGAGGAGGATCGCCCGGAGCGCCAGCGCGTTCAGCCACCGGGCGGGGCGGCGCGGCGCCACGCTGGATTCCGCGGCGCTCACGTCACTCCGCCCTCAGCACCGCAGCCGGGCGCGTGCGAGCTGCCGATGCGCCGGATGGCAGCGCGACCAGGTTCGCGACCAAGATCGTCGCCGGGACGATCAGCAGGACGGGGGCGATCGGCACCACCGGCTCCGGGACGACGCCGAGGCTCGTCGCGAAGACGTTCCATGCGAAGCGCCCGATCGCGATGCCCAGCGGCAGGCCGACGAGGACGCCGATCGCCGCCACCGTCGTCGCCTGCCACGCCACGGTCGCCCGCACGTCGCGACGCCGGAACCCGAGCGTCTTCAGGATCGCGAGGTCGTGCCGGCGCCGGCGAACCGAGGCGAGGAGCGCGTGTGCGAGGCCCGCCGCCGCGGCCGCCGCGATCAGCGCTGCGATCGCGTAGGGAAAGATGCTTACGCGCCCCCAGTTCGCCACGTCGGCCGGGCGCACTGGCGCGACGGCGGACACCTCGCGCCTCAGTCGGGCGAGCGTCGGGTCCCTGCGCGCGCCGGGTGCGACCCCGAGAAGAACGACGTTTCGCAGCGCTTGGGGGTCAAGGCTGCGCAGCCCGCGGTGCGTCATCGAACCGCCCCGACCGAGCGCGAGGGTCCATGCCGCTGCGGCGCCGAAGTCGGGGAGCACGCCGCGTCCCGACCACGCGAAGCGCACGCACGCGGTCGCCGATGCGCCCGTTCACCCGGTCGCCGATCTCGACACCGAGCTCCTGGGCGGTTTTTGTGCCGAGCAGGATCTCGTCGGTAGCAGCCGGAGCACGTCCCGTCCAGCAGGGTCGGCGCCAAGGCTCCGCGGACCGCATCCATCGCGAGCAGCCCGATCGGCTTGCCGCCCACCCGCCCCTCTGCGACAGCACCGATCGAAAGCTGCGTGACGGACGGATCGGCGCGGAGCCGCGCGATGACCCGGTCCGGGATCGTCGGGTGCGTGCCGCCTCCGATCACGGCGTCCCAGTTGTGGCCGTAGAGCCTCGGCGTGTTGAGGAGGCGCTCGGCGCTCGCCGTGATCGTCAGCGCGACGGCGACCGCGGCGATGCCCACGGTCGCGCTGACGAGGGTGGTGCGCACCGGGACCGAGGCTCGACCCTCGCCCGGTGCAAGCGCCATGCGCACGCCCGACACGCTGCTCGGTGACAGCCCGGACCGCGCCAGGAAATCCACCGTAGCGGAGCGCCGCGACGCGCTCTCGATCGCACGCGCTGAGCGCGAGGCCCGGCGCGCAGGGAGGAAGGCGGCGAGGACGAACAACGCGGCGGTCGCGGACCGCGCCCGACCACGAGGAGCAGCCGATCGAGGAACACGCCGGGCTGGAGGCTCCGCTGTGCGAGCGGCGCCGATCGGGCCGAGGGGCGACAACGCGACGGCGAGCGCGACCGCGAGCGCGCCGCCGACGGCACCGGCTGGAAGGACGCGCATGAGGCCGAGGACGAGGAGCTGTCGCCGCGTCATGCCGAGCGAGCGCAGGACCGGGTGGTCGACCGAGTCCACCGCGGTCTGGCGCGCGACGGCCTGCCCGACGAGGCGCGACCGCTGCGAGGGCGCCGAGTGCCGTCAGGAGCCAGAGCGCCTGCGCCTGAAGATGGATCGAGCTCCGAAGCTTCGCGGTCAGCGTCTCCTTCGGATAGAAGCCGATCGGCTGGCCGTTCGCGACGCGTTCGACGCCGGCCCGGAAGGCAGCGAGGTCCGCGTTTCCGCGCTTCAGCCAGATCCCCGTGAGAGCGGTCCACACGCCGACACGCCGGCCGTACGCTCTCGCAGAACGCCGGCGACATCTCCATGAACCCGAGCGCGTCCGCAGATTGGATCTCCGCGGCGATGCCCGACCACCCTCAGGGTCAGGAGCGGCCCGGCGCCGGAGGTCTCGGGATCCTCCCGTGGGTCGTGCTCGCCGGTCGCGGCGATCCGTGCGACCTCCGGCCGCGTCGCGAAGCGCACGCGCAGCGTGCTGCCGACATGGAGGCGGTAGCGCTCGCGCGGCGTTGGAGCCGACGTAGATCTCGTCCGCCCGGGCAGGGTCGGGCGTGCGGCCCTCGAGGATCTTGGGGCGCTTCGCCGCCCCATCCGCCCCGTTCGTGGCGACGTTGAGCTCCGTCTCGTCGACCGAGACGACGCGGCCGGTGTCCGTCCGCGCCCAATAGACAGGATCGATGCGAGCGCGTCGCGCCGGCCACCTGCGGGAGGCGCTCGACTCGCGCGAAGTCGATCTCCAGGTCCCAGAGCTCGCCCTTGCCGACCCAGACGTCCATCGTGCCCGTGGCGTCGCGCCAGCGCGTGATGGCGCTATCCGCGCGCCGGGCGGCCGTGGCGGTCGCGATGACGAACCCGCCCGCGAGGCCCGCGAGCGCGGCGAGCGCCAGCCATGCGCGCCATCGCGAGCGCGCGCTCCGCGCGCAGACGGATCCAGATGGCCTCCACCTCATGCTCCGGAGGTCGCAGCGACCGGCTGCCCGGTCGCGCGGCTCGATGCGTCCGTCGCGCATCCAGACGACTCGGTCCGCGGCTTGGGCGACGCGTTCGTCGTGCGTGACGAGCAGGGTCGTCTGGCCGCCTGAGTGCAACCGGCGGAACAGCTCGAGGATCTCCATCGCCGCCCACCGAATCGAGGGACCCGGTGGGCTCGTCGGCCAGCAGCAGCGTCGGCTCGTTCGCCAGCGCGCGAGCGATCGAGAGCCGTTGCCGCTCGCCGCCCGACAGGACGCCGGGAGCGTCATGCGCCTTGTCGGCGAGGGCAAGAAGGTCGAGAAGGCCGCGCGCCCTCGCTTCGGCACGCTTGTGCGGCGCGCCCGCGATCACCGCCGGCGATCACGACGTTCTCGAGCGCGCTCATGCCCTCGAGCAGGTTGAAGAACTGAAAGACGAAGCCGATGTGCTCGCGCCGGACGCGGGCGCGAGCTCGTCCTCGTCGCAGACGCGCCAGCGACCGTCCCGCGACGACGATGTCTCCGCCCGTCGCCGTGTCGAGGCCGGCGACCAGGTTGCAGCAGCGTCGACTTGCCGCATCCGGAAGGCCCCATGACGGCGACGAACTCGCCGCAGCCGACGTCGAGATCCACTCCACGGAGGGCGCGTACGGGCGCCGCCTGGGACTCGAAGCTCCGACGGAGGCCGCGCACACGCAAGACCTCGTCCATGGAGAGAGTTGACTCCTCCCGGGGTGCCGTGTCAACGCTGCCACCCCCGCGATCCATTGCCCTGCTGGCCTCCCCCGAGATGCCCGGCTGCCGGATTTCGGCGGGCATGGGACGCGACTAGCTTCGTGACACCCGATTGAAGGAGGAGCCATGCGCCGGAAGATCCGACCGAGCCGAGCGTGGGGGCTCGTGCCATTTGCGGTCATTCTCTTGCTCGCCTTCGCCGCCGTGCCGGCGACCGCGAAGGGACCGCTTCTCACCCCGTTGGCGTGCCCGCCCCATGCGGCAAAGGCACCGCCGCCTCAGGCCATCCAGGCCCGCTGCGCACAGGCCGCGGCTGCGAATGGCGAGACGGATTCGTCCAGCGCAGTCGGCGCGATTGTCGCCGGCTCCGTCGTCCTCGTGATCCTCATCGCTGCCGGCGGCACGCTGATCGCCCGCCGCGCCGAAGTCGACGAGCCAACGCCTGCGCCGCTGATCTGATCGCGGTCGGCGAGCCGGACCGGGACGGGGCACCGCGCTCGGCGCCCCTCCCGTTCCGTGCGCCCGCGCGGCGCCTCGCGTCGTTCCCGGGCCGCCTCAGCCCGTGAACGTGGGGACAGAGACCGGACGACAGCGGGCCGCGCGGGCAGTCAGCGTTCGCGGCTGGGCTCCATTGCGGAAGCGGACCCGCGCGGTGACGATCGGCGTCACACGCCGGTTCGGCATCCGGAGCGACGTCCTCACCACTCGCTGTCCGGCCCGCACCTTGACCGTGCGCACGTGTCGCCCGACGAGCGAGAACGAGACGTCTCGCATCTGCCGGCCACTCACCGAGACGCGCACCGCACGACTCGCGCAGGAGGACCGGGCTGCGAGCGCGGCGATCCTCGCCGGCGCGCGTGCAACCTGGCTCTGCACCGCGCTGCTGGGCACGGGCGCAGGCGGCGCCGGAGCGATAGCGGCGGGCTGAGGCGCCGGCGGCGCTGGCACGCTGCACGTCATCGATTGCGTCGTGCCTCCGGTCTCGCCGGTTGAGAAGCGGGCCTTCACCGACGCCGTGAACCGGCCCGTCGGAGCGGTGTACGGGACCGTCAGCCGGCCGCTGGCTTCATTCGAAGGCACCGCGAAGCTGTTCTTCACGGTCGGCGCGCCGTTGACGAGGACCTCGTAGCTGAGCGTGGTGCCCGGCGTCGACTCGAACGCGAGTGTCGCCGCAGAGCAATCGATGCTCGCGGTCACCGAGTGCGCCTCGGCGGCGGCCGGCAGCACGAGGACGACCGCGATGGCGGCCACAGCGTTGCGGATCAGTCTCGCCCCGACGCCGCGCTTGCGCGCGGGAAATGTCAATCCAGTCATGGGCCACATGGTGGATCCGTCGGACCCATCCGTCGTCGGCCTGCGGGGCGATCTTCGGCCTACTCCCGACGGCGACGATCGCTGGGCCGCGTGCGCCAAGCGCATCACCCGGTCCCTTCGGCCGCTCGCAGCATGGCCGCGCGGCCGTGGGCAGGGGGGCTCAGGACAGAGCGGGCGCGTCTGACGGTGTCCGCGCCGCGGCGTGAACACGCGGTTGATGATCGGCAGCTGCTCGGCGTGCAGTGCCGCCTTCCCGGTCATCCCCAGCTCGCGGCTGGTCATCGCCTCGCGTCGCAGGCCCAGCTCGCCGGACCCGAGGTACGGGACGTCGATGGCGGCGATGCCGGTTGCGGCGGCCGCCGCAACCACGCGAGCGCGTGCGTACAGGAGGTCCTCCCAGGCCCCCTGCGCGCCGAGGTCGGCGGCCTGGTCGCCTCCGCCGAGGAACAGCCCGCAGACTCGCTCGTCAGCCTTGGCCAGGCGATCCGCGGCGACGACCCCGCGCGCGAACTCGACCATCGGGATCACCCCGATCACGGACTCGGGGCCGTCGAGGACGTCGAGCACGACCCGGATCTCGTCGGCACACTCGCACTCGGGGATGACGATCGCGTCCGGTCGGCCGCCGGACTGCTGCAGCGCGAGCAGGTCGTGGAGGCCATCGACCGTCCGCAGGCTGTTCATCCGCAGAAGCCGCAGGAAGTCAGGTTCCGGGGGCGATGCCAGAAAGGCCAGGGCGGCCTCCCGCGCTCGTGCCTTGTCGCTGCGGACGACGGTGGCCTCGAGGTCCACCATGATGGCGTCGCCGCCGGCCGCGCGGGCGGCCGTCAGGCCGTTCGGCCGCGAGGCGGGTGTGAGGAGGACGCTCCGGCACGCGCGCAGCCGCCTGCCGAGCGCCGCTGATTCATCGTGGGCGTTCATCTCGGTTCCCGGGCCGGCCCCGCCGCCCTCGCGAGGCCGTTGGCGGACGCCTCCGCGACCACGGAGGCGACGTCATCGTCCGCGTGTCCGTCGGCGATCGCCTTGTCCCAGCGGTGCGCGATCGCGTCGGTGAGCGGCAGCTCGATGTCCCGCTCGCGCGCAGCGGCGAGCGCGAGGCCGACGTCCTTGACCGCGTGGCGGAGGGCAAAGCCGGGCCGGAACCGGCGCTCGAGCATCGCGGTCGACTTGGCCACCGCGAAGGGGGAGCCCAGGGGGTTGTCGGCGAGCGCCTCCACGAACGCGTGCGGATCCAGGCCCAGCGCCTCGGTGAGCGCGATCGTCTCGGCGGCGGCCTCGACCTGGGCGGCCAGCCAGTTGTTCATGGCCATCTTGAGCGCCGATCCGTTGCCCGCCGGGCCGAGCCAGAGCGTCTTGCGCCCGACGGCGTCCAGGACCGGCGCGACGCGCCTGTCGATGCCCTCCGGGCCCGAGGCGAGCACGACCAGCGTCCCATCGCGCGCGGGCCCGTCGCTGCCCGAGACGGGAGCGTCCACGAAGTCGACGCCGGCGCCGCGGGCAAGATCGGCCAGGCGCCGAGTCCACGCCATGCCGACCGTGGCCATCTGGATCCAGACCGCGCCGCGAGGCGCTGCGCGCAACGCGCCGTCGGAGCCGCTCATCGCCGCTTCGACCGCGGCGCCGTCGGCCAGCATCGTGAGGATGACGGTCGACGATGCGGCCGCCTCGGCCGGCGAGGCGGCGAGGCGGGCGCCCTGCTCCGCCAGCGGCTTGGCGCGGAGCGCGGTGCGGTTCCAGACGCTGACCCGAAAGCCGGCCGTGATGAGCCGGCCGGCGATCGGTGCGCCCATCGTCCCGGTGCCGAGCACGGCGATGGAGGTGGCGCGGCCGTCATGGGCGGTCCGGGGCTGAAGGTTGTCTCCGGTCATGGTCACACGATCGCCGCTCGCCCCGCGCGCGTCATCGGACCCGGGGCGGCTCCTCGCCGTACATCGCGCCGCGTACGACCGTGGGCGTACGGCCAAGACCGTCCCACCGGCCGACGCCGGCGGCCTCGCCGCAGGCGATCCTGGCGCCATGTCCACGACCGACGCCCCCGCACATCTCCCGCCGCTGGGGAGCCACGTCCGCGGCGCCGTCGCCGGCGAGCTGCAGGCGACGCTGGTCGAGCTGATCGATCTCTCGCTGCTCGGCAAGCAGATGCACTGGAGCGTGGTCGGCCCGAACTTCCGCTCGCTGCACCTCCAGCTCGACGAGCTGATCGACGCGTGGCGCGCGCTCGCCGACGCCGTCGCCGAGCGGACAGTCGCCATCGGTGCGTGGCCCGACGGGCAGGCCGAGGCGGTCGCCGCCGACAGCTCGCTGCGCGGCGTGGAACGCGGCGCGATCGGCGATCGCGAGGTCGTGGAGCGCCTCGCCCGCGTGCTCGAGGACGTCGCGGAGCGCGTCCGCGCGCGCATGAACCGCCTCGGCGAGCTCGAGCCCGCCTCGCAGGACCTGCTCATCGGTGTCGTCCGCGCGCTCGAAGCGCATCTGTGGATGGTCCGGGCGCAGCTTCCGCCGCACGGGCGCTGAGCAGAGCGCCGACGGCAACGGCGACGTTGCCCGGCGTCAGCCCGCCAGGGCCGGGGTGGGCTGGACCTGTGGCTGTGGCCGGCCACCGCGCAGCACGAGCCCGCAGATGACGGCGCCCGCGGCGAAGATCGCCGTCGCCCACCAGAACGCGGTGGTGTAGCCGTGGACCGTGGCCTGCGCCGCCGCGGCACCGGTCGGCGGCCGGCCGGCCAGTTCGCTCGTCGCCGCGCCGGCCGAGATGGTGCTGAGCAACGCGGTCCCGAGCGAGCCGCCAACCTGCTGCATCGTGTTGACCAGGGCCGAGGCGACGCCCGACTCGGCCGCGCTCACACCCAGGGTCCCCGTGTTCAACCCGGTGGCGACGACCAGGCCGAGCCCCATCCCGACGAGGATCAGCCCGGGCAGGATGTGCGCCGCATAGGCGGAATGGACCTCGAGCTGGGTGAGCATGACCATGCCCGCCGCGGAGAGCAGCATGCCGAGCGTCACGAGCGGGCGCGGGCCGATTCGCGGCAGCAGCACCGACGAGGACATCGTGGCGGTCACCAGCACGGCGCCGACCAGCGGCAGGAACGAGATCCCCGAGCGCACCGGCGAGTAGCCGAGGGTCTGCTGCAGATAGAAGGTGAGGAGGAAGAAGGAGCCGAACGTGCCGACCCCGGCGATGCCGACGGCGATGTAGGAGCCGCCGCGGTTGCGGTCGAGCACGACGCGGGGCGGCAGCAGCGGGTTGCTGCCGCGGCGCTCGATGGCGGCGAACGCCGCGAGCAGCACGACGCCCGCCGCGAGGAACGCGAGCGTCGTCCCCGAGCTCCAGCCGTCGGTCTCGGCGAGGGAGAAGCCGTAGACGAGCGCGAACAGGCCGAGCACCGAAGTCAGCGTGCCCGGCACGTCGACGCGCGGCCTCGCGGGACGTGGCTCGCGCGGCAGCAGAGCGAGCGCGCCGAGCGCCGCCGGGATCGCGAAGGCGAGGTTCACGTACAGGCACCAGCGCCAGGAGAGGTACTCGGTCAGCACGCCGCCGAGGATGAGGCCGACGGCAGCGCCGCTGCCGGCGACGGCGCCGAAGATCCCGAACGCCTTTCCGCGCTCGGCGGGGTCGGTGAAGGTGGTGTTCAACAGCGACAGGGCGGTGGGGGCGAGCAGCGCGCCGAAGGCGCCCTGCAATGCCCGCGCGCCCGCGAGCAGGCCGAAGCTCTGAGCGGCGCCTCCGAGCGCCGATGCGACGGCGAAACCGATCAGCCCGGCGATCAGGGTCGGCCGGCGGCCGAAGACGTCGCCGATCCGCCCGCCGACCAGGAGCAGGCCGCCGAACGCGACGGTGTACGCCGTGATGATCCACTGGCGGTTGTCGTCGGAGAAGTGCAGCGCCTGCTGCGCCGACGGCAGAGCGATGCTCACGACCGTCGCGTCGAGCACGACCATGAGCTGCGCGACGGCGACGAGGGCGAGGATCCACCAGCGCCGTGCGTGTTGGCTGTCGGCGCCGGCCGACCGTGTGATCTGGGCGGAGTTGTCCATCCCACCATGGTCGGCCGGCGGCCGAGCCGTGTCGTCGGCGCTCCGTGGATCCCCGCCCTACCGCCCGGAGCGTACGGGCGTCGCGCGGTCAGTCGACGTCGCGGCGCACGGCCACCGCGACGCCCCCCACGGAGAGGACGGCCGCCCAGGCGACGAGGATCAGCGCGCCGGCGGTCGCGTGGAGGAGGTGCTCGGTGGAGAGCCCGATCAACGCGTCCTGGGCATGAACGGGCCCCAGCCGGCCGACATCGGGCACGAGCGCGAAGAGCAGGTTCTCGGCGACGAAGCCCCAGGCGAGGAGCGCGATGATCGCCCCGACCTGGTTGCGCACGAGGGCGCCGAGGGCGACGCCGATCCCGCCCCAGAGTCCGGTGGCGGCCACGGTCCCTGCGAGGAGGAGCGCGGTCTGGCCGCCGTCCAGCGCGTAGTCGATGCCGCGGCCGGCCAGGCAGGCGTAGCCGATGCCGAAGCCGAGCGCCTCACCGGCGATCCCGAAGACGACGCCGGCCAGGACGCCGGCGGCGACCTTCGTGACCAGGACGCGCGAGCGGATCGGCGTGATGAGGAACGTCGGCCGGATCGTGCCGTAGCGGTATTCGCTGGTCACCAGCATGATCCCGGCGAGCGCCGAGAAGACGCCCGCGAAGCTGCCCTCGCTGAGCATCTCGCGCTGATCCTCGACGGTGGTGAGCTCCGGCGCCTTGGTGACCAGGCCCGCCAGCAGCGAGAAGAGCACGATCAGGAAGACCATGCCGAGGACGAGGCCGAGTGTCGTCCGCGTCGACCGGATCTTGAAGAGCTCGGCTCTGAACTGCGCCATCATGCGGCCTCCGCGGTGAGCCCGAGGAAGATCTCCTCGAGCGATGAGCTGTCGACGACCAGTTCGTGGATCGGCACGTTCGCGTCGAAGGCGACGTCTCCGACGCGCTCCGTGGTCGCTCCGTGCGCGAGCAGCGTGTGGTCGTTGCCGGCGCTGGAGCCGATGCCGGCTCGCACGAGCGCGTCCGCGAGCCGTTGCGGGTCCGGGGTGCGGACGCGCACCGCGCCCGCGGCGCGGTTGGTCAGCTCCGCGAGCGAGGACTCGACGACGAGCTTGCCCCGGTTGATGATCAGCACCTGATCGACGGTCTGGGCGACCTCGGCCAGGACATGGCTCGAGATCAGCACCGTCCGCCGGCCCGCCGCGAAGTCGCGCAGGAAGTCCCGCAGCCAGCGGACGCCTCCGGGGTCGAGCCCGTTGGCCGGCTCGTCGAGGATCAGGAGCTCGGGATCGCCGAGGAGAGCGGCCGCGAGCCCGAGCCGCTGGCGCATTCCCAGGGAGTACGTCTTGACGCGACGCCCGGCTGCGTCCTGGAGCTCGACGAGCTTCAGCACGTCCTCCACGCGCGAGCGCCCGATCCCGCCGGCCTGGGCGAGCATGCGGAGGTGGTCGCGGCCGGACCGGCCGGGATGGAAGTCGGTCGATTCGAGCGCCGCGCCGATCCGGCGGCTCGGCTGCGCGAGCTGCGCGTACGGCTCGCCGAAGACGAGCGCTCGCCCGCTCGAAGGCGCTGCCAGCCCCAGCATCATGCGGAGCGTCGTCGTCTTCCCGGCGCCGTTCGGGCCGAGGAATCCCGTGATCGTCCCCTGCTCGAGTTCGAACGAGAGCCCGTCGACGGCGACGACGCCGCCGAAGCGCTTCGTGAGCGAGTCTGCGTGGACGACGGCCGCCGGCGACGGGGCGGGCAGGCCCGCTGCACTGGATCGTGCTTCCCCGGGTGGGGCGCCATCTCTCATCGTTGTCGTCCTCTCATGGTTGGAGTCAGCCGCCGCGGACCGCAGTGCGTCACCGCGCGACGGACCGTTCGACCCGCGCGCACGTCCGCCGCGCTCAAGACTTGCGACCGGCGCCGGTGCGGACGTAGTCGGCGAACTCGCGCTCGAAGTCACGCCACCGCGCCGCCTTCCCGCGCCGGTCGAAGCGGCGCGGCGCGCGGGGCCAGCCGCCCTCGTCGCCTGGCGCATCGCGCGCGGGCTCGTCGTCGACCTGGTTGAGCATCCGCATCAGCGCGAGCACCAGCACGGCTGCCGCGGCGAACGAGCCGACCGCCAGGCCTGCCGTCATGAGAAGGGCGGCCAGCATCACGACGTTCCTTCCGCGAGGTGGTAGATCGGGCGCGCGTCCATGAAGGAAGCGTCCCTCGGGCGCCGCTCCACGTCGTCGGCCGTCCATCGGCAGCGGTGCATACCGCGCACCGCGGACATCGGCGACGCCGCTACGGCGACGGGCGCAGAAGACCGAGCCGTCCTCCGGCGGACACCGCCGACCGGTGACCGGCCGAAGATCCGCCCATGGCGTTCGTCAGGTGCTCGGGACGGGGTCGGGAGAACCCGACGTGCGACTCCGGGATTCCGGAGCGCGCGCTCGGGCCGACCGGCATGGCGCCCGCCCATGGGCGTGGGGACACTGTCGCCGTGCCACCGGGCGACAGCGTGCGCGTGGGCCCCGAACGCCGACCGCTCTGGCCGGTCGATGACACGGCGACCACGCAGGAGGCCACGATTCCCCGCGCGATCGCCTCGGTGCTCTCCTGCTGGGACCTCGGTCCCGGCGACCGCGTCGCGCCCGGGCGCCGCGTCGTTCGCCGGTTGGGCGGCGGCGGCGCACACGAGGCGTTCCTCGTCGAGGCGGACGACGCCGGTGGGCGGGCCGTCGCCAAGCTCCTCAGACCCCGCTTCGCCGCCGATCTCGGCCGCCTGCGCAGGCTCCGCGATGAGGGCCGTGCGCTCGACCGGCTCGCGCATCCGGCGCTGCCGCGCCGGCTCGACACGACGCTCGCCGGATCGCGCCCGCACCTGCTGCTCGAGCACGTTCCCGGACCGACGCTCGGCGCGGTCGTCGCGGGCCAGGGTGCGCTGTGGGCCGGGCTCGTCGCCCGGTACGGCTCCGCGATCGCGATGGCGCTCGAGCACATCGCCCAGGCGGGCTGGGTCCATCTCGACGTGAAGCCGGCGAACATCGTCCTGTGCGGCCCCGGCGTGCTGCTCGACTTCGAGCTGGCCCGGCCGGTGGCCGCCGCGGCGCGCCTCATCGGGCCCACGGGCACGTGGTCGTACATGGCGCCGGAGCAGCGCGCCGCCGACGCCGCGGCGCCGGGCCGCGCGACGCCGGGCCCGGCGTCCGACGTCTTCGCCCTCGCGGTGTCGCTCGGCCAGGCGCTGACGGGGCGCCCGGTGCGGAGCCCGGGCCGCGGCGAGCTGCCCGGCGCGGTCGGCGCCGTGCTTCGCGAGGCGATGGCTCCGTGTCCCGGCGACCGCCCGACGGCGGCGGAGCTCGGCGGCGCGCTGGGCGCGTTGGCCGATGGCCGGCGTGATACCGCTCCGTGGACGAGCCGAGGGCCCGCGCGCCCGGCGCCGGCGCGCGCGGCGTCCACTCACCCGGCGCTCGCATCGTGAAGCGGACGGTCCGACCCGTCTCGAGGTAGGGACATCCCTACTCGGCCGTCCGGTCGCCCCGAGCCCGGTCTCGGGCGGGCGACCATGGCGAGACGGGCGCGTGGCGGCGACGCTACGGCCATGACGCCCAACGTGATCTCACCGCCACGCGCCGCACGGCCGGCCCACGTCGCGCTCGTCGGCGGGCATGACGACGAACCGCGCCATCCGAACCGCAAGCACGACCCGGTCCAGGTCGTGATCGCGCACGAGCAGCGCCTCGCGCGTGCCGGCCTGCGCCTCCTGATCGAGGGCGAGGACGGCCTGGCCGTCGCCGGAGAAGCCGACACGGGGGAGTACGCCGTGGCACTGGCCCGGCGCCGGCGTCCCGACCTCGTCGTCATCAGTCTCGAGCTGCGGGGCCTGGACGCCGTCGAGGCGACGCGGCAGATCGTCCGCGACCCGGCGCTCGCGCATGTGCGCGTGCTCGCGCTCACCCCCGCGGACAGCCAGGACTCGATCGTCCGGCCGCTGCGCGCCGGCGCACGAGGCCTCGTGGCCGGCGACAGCGACCCCGCGGAGCTCGTGCGGGCGCTGCGTCTCATGGCGGCCGGCGAGACGCCGATCTCCCCCGGCCTCATGGGCGCCGTCCTGGCCGACGTCGCCTCGCGGCCGGAGCCGCCCCGGCCGGCCGTCCAGGCGCTGGACGAGCTGACGGCTCGTGAGCGCGAGGTGGTCGGTCTCGTGGCGTTCGGTCTCAACAACCAGGAGATCGCCCAGCAGCTCGTGATCAGCCCAGCGACGTCGCGAACCCATGTCAGCCGGGCGATGCGCAAGCTCGATGCGCGCGACCGCGCGCAGCTCGTGGCCTTCGCCTACCAGCTCGGGTTTGCGCTGCCCGGCGGCACCCCGTCCGCCGCTCCCGGCGCCGTGGCCGCGGGCCCCCTGGACGGCGCACGCGCGGAACCGCCGAGCCGCTCGGCCGTGGGCCGGCTCATGGCGCTCGCGGGTGCCCGCCATGGCGCGGCGCCGCCGCCGGTGGACCGGGCCGCGTCGCTCATGCCCGTCGGCGCCTGACGAGTCACGAGGAGCCGAGATGAAGCGAACCGTGTCAGCCGTCCTCACCTCCGTGGTCGCCGCTGCCGTGACCGCCGGCGTCGTCGTCGCGATCGCCGGCAGCGGCGATGATGCGAGCCCGCCGCCGATTCCCGCGCGCGCCGCGAGCGCGACCGTGGGTGGCGCCCTGACGCCGCAGAGCATCTACGCACGCGACGCCCCGGGCGTCGTCGTGATCACGGCGACGGAGACGCAGAGGACCCCTGCGACGCTCTTCACGCCGGCTCGCAGCCAGAAGGTGCAATCGCTCGGCTCCGGATTCGTGATCGATTCGAAGGGCGACATCCTCACCAACGATCACGTGATCAGCGGCGCGCGCCGGATCCGCGTCGGATTCAACGGCGACAAGACCTACCCCGCCACCGTGGTCGGCTCCGACGCGGCCACGGACCTCGCGGTCGTGCGCGTGCAGGTTCCCTCCTCGGCGCTCCATCCGCTGGGGTTCGACGACTCGGCGAGCGCCGAGGCGGGGGACGCCGTGTTCGCGATCGGCAACCCGTTCGCACTGGACCGGACGATGACCGCCGGGATCGTCAGCGCCACCGGCCGCGACATCCAGGCGCCCGACGGGCGGACGATCCCCAACGCGATCCAGACGGACGCCGCGATCAACCACGGCAACTCCGGCGGCCCGCTGCTCGACGCGCGCGGCCGTGTGGTCGGGGTCAACGCCCAGATCGAGGGTGGCACGGTCGACGGGAACGTGGGCGTGGGCTTCGCCATCCCGAGCGACACGGCGAAGTCGATCGCGGCGCAGTTGATCGCGGACGGCCACGCCCAGCACGCATGGCTGGGCGTCGAGGTGGCGGAGGTCGACCGCGGCGCGGCCTCGGCGGTCCGCGGCGCGCCGACGCGCGGAGTGGCGGTCGCCCGGGTGCTGGCCGGCGGCCCGGCGGCCAAGGCGGGCCTGCACGGCCCCGCGCGGGTCGTGACCGTGGACGGCGTCACCGTGCCGGTCGGCGGCGACGCGATCCTCGCCGTCGACGGCACATCGATCCAGACGCCCGCCGACCTCGCGGCCGCGGTGGCGGATCACCGGCCGGGCCAGCGTGTCCGCCTGGAGGTCATGGGGCGGGGCGGGACCCGGATGGTCGGGGTGACTCTCGGGAACGCGCCCGCCGGCTCGTGACCCGGGGTGATGCCGCCCTCCGGCCGCTTCGTGCTGGCCAACTCGCTGCTGATCGGCGCCCAGGCGTGCATCGTGGCCCTTCCGGCGGCCGGCGTCCCGGCGTGGCTGCGCCGGTTCGGGGGCCGTGGCTGGTCGATCGTGCTTCCCGCCTCGATCGTCGTCGTCGTGGTCGCGATCGCGCTCGTCCCCACCAGTGCGCGCGGGATCGCGTGGCTTGCGTTGGTCACCGTGCCCGTGCTCGCGGCGTCGGCCCTCGCATGGGCGATGCGCGGTGCCCGCCCCGCGGCGGCGCTGCTCGTCGTGCCGCTGTTCGCCGCGGCCTGGGCCGCCGGCGGGCGTCCGGCGGGTCAGGTGGCCGCCGTCGTCCTGTCTGCCCTGAGCTGCGTGACGCTCGGCCGGCTGCTCGCGGGCGCGGTCCCGGCCGCGGCGCTGCGAGCGGGCATCCTCGCGATGGCCGCGGTCGACTCGCTGTTCGTGTTCGGCGACGTCCTTCAGGAGCCCAACCGGGTCTTCGTCGCCGCCGCGCCGGTGTCGTCGCTGCCGCGCTTCCAGGTCCTCGCGCTGGGCCCGGCCAGCATCGACTACGGCGACGTCTTCATCGCCGGCGTCCTCGGCGGCCTGCTCGCCGCCCGGGGAATGAGGCAGGGGCGCGTCGCGCTCCTGACGTTCGCCCTGTCGGCGGTGTTCGACCTGCTGTTCCTCGTCTACGACACGCTGCCCGCGACGGTGCCGGTGGCGGCCGGGCTGCTCGTGGCCGAGCGATGGGACCGCGTCGCGACCAGGCTGGACAGCTCGGCGGCGCTGTAGGTGACGGGGAACGGCGACCCGTCCGGCTCGAGGGCGGTCGGGACGTGACCCGGGGATCGGACCAGGGTGTCCCCGGGCGCGAGGCGCAGACGAGACGACCAGGCTTCATGCCGTCCCCAGACCACACCCACTCCGCACGATGAGGACGACATGAGCACGGTCAAGAGCACCTACGACGACCCGACTCTCGGCGGCAAGCCGATCACGCGCGACCAGGCCCGGGAGCTGCTCGGCCAGGTGATGGGCTACGTCGCCGTCACGGTCGGGTTCGCTGCGCTCGGCGCCTACCTCGGCCGCGATCTGAGCGGCGCGACCGGGCTGGTGCTGTTCATCGGCGCGTTCGCGTGCATCTTCGGCCTCAACGTCGCCGCCGCCAAGGGCCGCGAGCAGCTCGCGATCGCATTGCTGTTCGGGCTCGGCCTGCTGCTCGGGCTCGCGGTCGCCCCCGTGATCGCCGACTACGCCAACGCCGACCCGTCCGCTCTGTGGCAGGCGGCCGGGGCCACCGCAGCGTTCGTCGCCGCGTGTGGCGCGTACGGGTACGCCACGCGCAGGGACCTCTCCTCGTGGGCGCGCACCCTCTTCTGGGCGCTGCTGGGCCTGATCGCGTTCGGGATCGTGGGGATCTTCGTCTCGATCCCCAACGGGAACGTCATCTACGCCGTCGCAGGGCTCGGGATCTTCGGCGCGTTCACGATCTTCGACTTCAACCGGCTGCGCCGCGCGGGTCCCGCCGGCGCCGTCGTGATCGCCGCCAGCATCTTCCTCGACATCTTCAACGTCTTCCTGCTCCTCCTCAACCTGTTCGGCGGCGGGCGCGACTGACGAATCGATCCCCTGGGGATCCGAGTACTCGTAGTCGCCCACAGTCGCGCGCAGCGCCGCGGGTTGCGCCCTGTTCCTTCCCTGGCCGCACCCTGGTTTGGGCGGCTTACGGGCGGTTAGGCTAGGCGGCCGCATGGCCGCCCACCGAGTCCCGGGCTTCCTGGGCCGGACCCGCGAGCGCAAGGTGCTCGACCGGCTGCTCGCACATGTGCGCGGGGGCCGCAGCGGTGCCGTCGTCCGTGGCGAGGCGGGCATCGGGAAGACCGCCCTGCTGGGGTACGCCGGACGGCAGGCCAGCGGCTTTCGTGTTGCGCGCACCGCCGGCGTCGAGGCCGAGATGGAGCTGCCGTTGGCTGCCGTGCATCAGCCGTGGAGTGGCACCTGCGCAAGGTCTTCGCCAAGAGCGATCCGCTCGCGCCGGGAGCTCGCGGGCGCGCTTCGCACCTCCGACCCCGAGCTCCTGACGACCTGAGCCCGCGTCGTCGTGGAAGCCGAGCGCCCGGACAACCATCTTCCCTCATCGGGACGGCGCGGCGGCTTGCGCGGCCGCGCCGGTGAATGCGCGCTGCTGGACGGATTGGTCGCCGCGGTTCGCAGGGGCGAGAGCCGGTCGCTGGTGCTGCGCGGCGAGGCCGGGATCGGCAAGACGGCGCTGCTCGAGTACCTGATCGAGTCGGTGCCGGACCTGAACGTCGCGCGGGCGGTGGGAGTCGAGTCGGAGATGGAGCTGCCCTTCGCGAGCCTGCATCAACTGTGCGCTCCGATGCTCGATCGGCGTGATCGGCTTCCGGCTCCGCAGCGCTACGCGCTGCAGGTCGTGTTCGGCCTGAGCGCCGGCGCGCCCCCGGATCGGTTCGTCGTCGGCCTGGCTGTGCTCAGCCTGTTCTCGGAGGTTGCCGAAGACGGTCCGTTGCTGTGCGTCGTCGATGACGCTCAGTGGCTGGACCAGGCCTCGGCTCTGACGCTGGCGTTCGTGGCTCGGCGGCTGCTGGCCGAGCCGGTCGGGATCGTCTTCGCGGCACGTGAACCGGGGGAGGAGCTTCGGCACGTTGACGAGCTGGAGGTCGAGGGTCTTGGCGACGGCGACGCGCGGGCGCTGCTGGGATCGGCGATGCGCTTCATGCTCGATGCGCGCGTGCGCGACCGGATCATCGCGGAGACGCGGGGCAATCCCCTCGGGCTGCTGGAGCTGCCGCGCGGGATGACGGCGACGCAGCTCGCGGGCGGGTTCGGGCTGGTGGGCGGACAGCCGCTCTCGGGGCGTATCGAGGAGAGCTTCGTCCGCAGGCTGGAGGCCCTCCCTGACGATGCGCGGCGCCTGCTGCTGGTCGCCGCGGCCGAGCCGATCGGCGATCCGCTGCTGCTCTGGCTCGCTGCCGAGGAGCTCCGCATCGGGACGGCGGCCGCAGATCGTGCGGAGGCGGACGGCCTGCTGGCGGTCGGCGACCGCGTGACGTTCCGCCACCCGCTCGTGCGCTCGGCGGTCTACCGCTCGGCGGCCGTGGAGGAACGCCGCGCGGTTCACCTCGCGCTGGCGGAGGCGACCGATCGGGAGTTCGACCCGGACCGTCGCGCGTGGCATCTGGCCGCGGCGGCGCCGGGGCCCGACGAGGAGGTGGCGACCGAGCTCGAGCACTCGGCCGGGCGGGCGCAGGCGCGTGGCGGCGTCGCCGCCGCCGCCGCGTTCCTGCAGCGCGCAGTCGCGCTGACCCGGGACCCCAAGCGGCGGACGGACCGTGCGCTCGCGGCCGCCGACCTCGGCCTCCGAGCGGGTGCGTTCGACGCGGCGCGCGGGATGATGGCGGCGGGCGAGGTCGGGCCCCTGGACGAGCTGCAGCGCGCGCGGCTGGATCTGCTGCGCGCCGAAGCCGCGTACTCCGAAGGCCGCGGCAGCGCCGCTCCGGCTCTGCTCCTTCGAGCCGCCAAGGCGCTGGAGCCGCTCGATCCGCAGCTCGCGCGCGAGACGTACCTCGACGCGTGGAGCGCGGCGCTGTTCGCCGGGGGCCTGGCCGGCTCCGTGAGCCTGCACGAGGTCTCTCGCGAGGCTCTGGCGGCCGGCGGACCGGCCGCCCGCCCGCGTCCCTCCGATCTGCTGCTGGACGGGTTCTCGCTGGCGTTCTCCGACGGTCGCTCAGCGGCGGCGCGGGTGCTCGGGCCGTCTGCGACCGGCTTCGCCGGCAAGGACGTCTCGACCGAGGAGGTCCTTCGCTGGGGGTGGCTGGCGACCGCGGCCGCCGTCATGGTGTGGGATCACGACACCTGCCTCGCGGTGGCCACGCGCGGGGTCGAGCTCGCCCGCGAGGCCGGCGCGCTGGCCGTGCTGGCGGTCAGCGTCAACGTGATGGCGCAAGCCGTCGTGCTGGCCGGAGAGTTCGGCAGGGCAGCTTCACTGATCGCCGAGGCCGACAGCGTCACGGAGGCCACGGGCACGCATGTCGCGCCATACGGCGCTCTCGTGCTCGCCGGCTTTCAGGGCCGCGAGATCGGCGCTTCCGGCCTGATCGACGCCACGATCGAGGGCTTCACGGCCGAGGGCCAGGGAACCGCGGTCCAATACGCCCGGTGGGCTCGCTCGGTGCTCCTCAACGGTCTCGGCCGGTATCGCGAGGCGATCGTGGCTGCGCAGGAAGCGAGCGATGACACGCCGGAGCTGTTCGTGTCGGTCTGGGCGGCGATCGAGCTCCTGGAGGCCGCGGCAAGGTGCGACGAAGCGGAGATCGCACACGCTGCTCTCGAGCGCATCGTCGCGGCCACGGCGGTGGCCCCGACCGACTGGGCGCTCGGGATCGCGGCGCGGTCCCGGGCGCTGCTGAGCGAGGGCGAGGCCGCCGAGTCCCTGTACCGAGAGGCGATCGAGCGGCTCGGCCGCACCCGGCTACGCCCCGAGCTCGCCCGCGCGCATCTGCTCTACGGCGAGTGGCTGCGCCGCGAGAATCGTCGCGTCGACGCGCGCGCCCAGCTGCGCAGGGCCCACGAGCTGTGCACCGCGATCGGCATGGAGGCGTTTGCCGAGCGCGCCCACGGTGAGCTGCTGGCGACGGGTGAGAAGGTGCGACGGCGGACGCCCGAGACTCGCGATGAGCTGACGGCGCAGGAGTGGCAGATCGCGCGGCTGGCTCGCGACGGCCTGTCGAACCCCGAGATCGGCGCGCGGCTCTTCCTCAGCCCGCGCACCGTGGAGTGGCATCTGCGCAAGGTCTTCGCCAAGCTCGGGATCCGCTCGCGTCGCGAGCTCGCACGTGCGCTTCCCGCCTCCGCCTCCGAGCTCCTCCCGGCCTGAGCTCAGGCGTCGGGAGCCGACTCGACGACACGTCGCCCGAGGGACCGTTCCAGGTCGCTGTCCCTGTTGAGCCCGAGCGCCTCGAGCCGGGCGGACTGCTCCCGCTGGCGAGGGCTTCCGAGCATCTGGAAGAAATCGGCCAGGGCCGGCGGGAACTCGCTGTCGTCGGGCAGCGTCACCCGATCGACATAGGACTTGGTGCGCGCGATCGCGTCGTGATCGAAGCGCGCGAGCCGGACGGCCATCGCGTCGACCTCGTCGTCGAGCCGGTCGTCGGCGATCGCGCGGTTGACGTACCCGTACTGCGCCGCGCGCGGTCCGTCGAGATCGTCGGCGACGAGGAGGATCTCGAGCGCGCGGCCGCGACCCACGAGCCGAGGCAGCCGGGCCATCGGCCCGCCCCCAGGGACCACGCCGGTGCCGACCTCGAACTGGCCGAGCAGCGCATTCTCGCTCGATGCGAAGCGCAGGTCGCAGGCCAGCACGAACTCGCTTCCCGCGCCGCGAGCGCGTCCGCGGATCGAGGCGATGCTGACCACGGGCGCACGGGACAGGCGCACGAGGAGGTCGAGCCACGCATGCATTCCGGTCGGACCGGTGCCCAGGGCCGCGGTCCTGGCCGGGTCGTGCTCGGTGTCGTAGTGGGCCAGGTAGAAGTCGGGGTTGGCGCTGTCGAAGACGACGACGTTGAGGTCCGGGTCCTGCTCGATCAGGCCGACGAGCTCGGAGAGCTCTGCGACGGTGGTCGCGGTGATCGTGTTGATCGGAGGGTGGTCGAACGTCACCCGGCAGGAGCTGGGACTACGGCGGTCGACGCTGAAATGCGTCCACGACCCCGACCACGCCTCCGAGCCCCGGCTGTTGTTGGAATGGCTCGCATCCATCGTGCTCATGGGAGCTCCTCACGCGGACGACGGCACGACGACGTGCTTGACCTCCGCCATGTAGCGCCCGGCGGCCGCGTCGGCTTCGTCCGGGGTGCTTCCGTTCTGCCGGGCGTCGAAGTACGCCGCGTACCAGTCCCACCAGTCGTGAGGTGGGGCGACCGCCTCGAAGGACCCGTGATGCGTGGCCGTTTCGAGGAGCAGCTGTGAGAGGGCTTCAACGTCCATCGCTCACACCCGGCCCGGGAGCCGCTCGGTGATCTCCTGCAGTTGCCAGGCGTTGCCGTCGGGATCCGCGAAGGACGCCCGGCTGAGGTACGAGCGACCCTCAGGGTCGGGACCCGGCTGCGGGCCCTTGCCCGGCTCGAGGTGGTAGATCTCGCCGACGTCGACGCCGCGGCTGATCATGTCGTCGCGGGCGGCCTCGATGTCCTCGACGATCAGCAACAAGCCCTGCAGCGAGCCCGGCGCCATCGTCGTCGTGCCCTCCCCGAACTGGATCGAGGCCGGCGAGCCCGGCGGGGTGAACTGCACCCCACGCGTGTCCGCACTGGGCTTGAAGTCGATGTCCAGACGCCATCCCAGGCGCTGGTAGAAGGCCTTGGCGCGGTCCACGTCGGCGACCGGCAACGTCGTCACCTCGAACCTCATCGGCACGCCCGCGACATCGGACGCCTCCGTCGCGCGCTCACTGGCCAGCGGCGTACTGCTCATGGGAACCTCCAGGGACTTGGGGTTTCCGGCACGGTCGCGGCTGAGCGCATCGTTCGCGCCCGTGAAGTCACTGGTCATGGCTCGGGGACCTGGCCAGGGGGTTACCGGGAGGGCACGGGCCCCCGAGCGCCACCTGCTGATCAGACTGCCGCTGTGTCCGTCCCCGCCGCGGCCTGGAGGGCCTCGTCGCTGAGCTCGAGACGCTCGGCTGTGCCGCCGAACTGGGTCAGGCGATCGGAGATCGCGGGCGCGGTGTCGTAATCGGCCATCACACCGACTGCCGCCTTGCCGTCGTTCAGCTCCACGGTGAGGCGCGCCTTGTCGGCATCGCTGAGCCCGAGGTTCTTGTGGTGAAGCGCGCCCACCGCCGCGCCGGCCAGGACCGCCGGGCCCAGGAGCGCCACGCCGAAGACACCGATCACGCCGCCGATGGCAGCGCCCTTGCCCGTGCTGTGGGCGCCGACCTTGTCCTGCTTGAGCTTGCCGTTGGCAGCGAGGGCCAGGATGCCGATGGCGTCCCCGTCGGCGATGCCGGACTTCTTCAACTTCGTTGCGGCGTCGTCGGCGGCGAGCTCATCCGGGAATAGGGCGAGTACGAGTTGCCGGTCTGACATCGGTCGGTCCCTTCGATCGGGTGTGAGGCGCGTGACGCGCCCGATCGAACCATCCCGGCATCCGGCGTGGTCGGCATCGTCCGTTTCGGGTGAGATCCTCCGGATCGGAGATGACAACCCCGCCGCCCACGAGCGATCCTGGACCGGCGGTCGCGCCCGCGTCCACGCCGAGCGAGACCCCGCGCGTCGAGGTCATCGTCTCGGCGCGCACCGTCCTCATCGCGCTCGGCGTCCTGCTGGGCATCGTGCTGGTCGTCGTCGTCCAGGAGGCCCTGCTGTCGATCGCGCTCGCGATGGTCTTCGTCCTCGGGCTGGATCCGCCGGTGACCGCGCTCGAGCGGCGCGGCTGGGGGCGGGGCAAGGCGGCGCTGTTCGTCTTCGCCGTCATCTCTCTGGCGGTGTTCACGATCGTCGTCTGGGCGGCGGCGCCGGTGTGGATCGACGTCCGCGAGTTCGTGCAGAAGCTGCCCGGCTACATCGACGAGGCGCAGAGCAACGCGCCGCTGACGAACATCGACGAGGGCACGGAGGCGTTCGCGAAGCTGCAGAGCGTCGCTCAGGACGCCGCGAAGCACATTCCCGAGGCGGCCAAGAACCTGCTCGGCGCCGCGGCGGGAGCGGTCGGCAGCGTCTTCTCGCTCGTGACCCTGGCGTTCTTGACGCTCTTCGGGACCATCAGCAAGCCGGCGCTCCAGGGATCGGCCCTCGCCCTCATGGTGCCCGACACCGCTGCGCGGGTGGACGGCACGATCGACCGCGTCAGCCGCACGATCTCGTTCGCGCTGCTCGGCAACATCGCCATCTCGGTCATCGCAGGCACCGTCGTCGGCCTCGCGGCGTGGGCGGTCGGTGCGCCCTCTCCGATCGTGCTCGCGTTGATCGTCGGCCTCCTCGACCTGATCCCACAGGTCGGCTCGGCGATCGCGGCGTTCATCGTCTGCATCATCACCCTGATCGGAAGCGGGCTCGGCCCCGCCCTGGTGCTGCTCGTCGTGATCCTCGTCTACCAGCAGGTCGAGAACTACATCATCCAGCCGGCCGTGATGAAGACCGCCGTCGAGCTGTCGCCGTTCGCGACGATCGCGGTGGTGATGGTCGGCAGTGCGCTGCTCGGCGTCGTGGGCGCCGTCCTGGCGGTGCCCGTGGCGGCATCCGTGAAGATCGTCCTCAACGAGCTCACGAGCGGTCGGCGGGCGCGCATGGACGCGCTGCGCGGCGACGTCGCGATGCCCGGTCCGACCTGAGCAGCCCCGGACCAGCCGGCGCAGCGCTCGGCTGAGAACTGCGAGCGGCTAGAACAAGCGGCGGAGGGGAGCCCCACGTGGGGCTCCCCTCGGGCCGGTGATTCAGTCGCCTACGAGGCGGTCTTGGGCTCCGTGGCCTGCAGGACGCCCGCGCGGCCCTTGTGGCGGCGCTCGTACTCGCGCACGCTCGCGGTCAGCTCCGGCGTCGCGCCGGCGAGGAGCTTCTGGACGTCCTCGACCGTGAGCTCGTCGTAGCCCGGCGCGGGCTCGGGGCCCTGCAGCGCCTCGACCCGCTCCAGGACGGTGGCGCGCTTGGCGTTGGCGCGCTCGTGGCGGCGGACATCGGCGAGCACGGCCTGCGACAGCTCGGGGAGCTTGGCGATCAGCTGCTCGGCGGTGAGCCCGTCATAGCCCTCGATCGGCGGGGCGGGCGTGACCTTGGCCGCGGGCGCCGCGGGCTTGGCGGTGGCCACGGGCGCCGCGGCCTTGGCCGCAGTGCCGCGGGCGCGCTTGGCGGCCTTCGTCGTCGCGCGGCCGGCCCGGCGGGTGGTGCGGGTCGCGGCCTCGGTGGTGTCGCGCGCCACCCGGGTCGCGGTCTCCTGCGTGGCCGCCTGCACGGCCGTGGCCGTGGCGGGCGCCCGCTCGGCGACCTCGGCGTAGCCCTCGACGACGCGGCGCGTGGCGCCGGCCTGTGCGGCGAAGAGCTCGGTCCAGGCCTGGAACGGCGTGCCGGCGGTGAACTGCCGCTGCAGCTCGACCGCGCGGTCGATTCCGTCGAGGTATGCGCCGGTGGCGTTCGTCGCCGCCTGGATCATCTGATCCGTGACGTCGGCGATCTCCGGACTCCCGGCCTGCCCGCGGCGGGTGGTGGTGTCGGTGCTCATGGGTCTCCTTGTCGATCCGTTAGCTGTTAGCAGCCTACCCTGCTAACAGCTAGCACCACCGGCGATGTGCGACGCCAACACCGGCGCCCGGCGATGGGCCAATCAAGGGACGTCGATCACGTCTCCTGAGAGGAGGTACTGGTCTGCGCGATCGAGCGGCGGCGCGGCCGGCGTGAGCACCGGCGCGCTGAGGTCGGCGATGTTGCCGACGAGCGTGAACCGGTCGAAGACGTAGGCAAGCCCGTTGGCGTCGAGCGCGGACGGCCCGCCGGGCCCGTCCATGACCTGGAAATGCAGGTGCGGCCCGGACGAGATGCCCGTGTTGCCGACCAGCCCCAGGACCTCGCCGCGTCTCACGCGCTGGCCGACCTTCACGCGCACGCTGCCGGGCTGCATGTGGGCGTAGAGCGCGTAGCGGTCGCCCCCGAGATGCTGGACCACGCGGTTCCCGGGCACGTTCTCCCACGCGGTGAAGGGCGGTTCGGTCGGAGGGGTGTTCTCGGCCATGTCGTTGCGAACCGCGACGACCGTCCCCGGCGCCGCCGCGAACACCTCGGCGCCATAGACGGCGTAGCTCTCGTTGCGTTGCGGATCACCGTCGAAGATGTTGTCGCCGGCCTGGTTGAGGCGGACGAAGTCGATGGCGTAGCGCTGCGCGTGCGACAGACGGTCGTCGATCGTCACGGGGGCATGGGCGATGAGGGCGAGCAGTCCGTTCCCCCGCAGCGGCGAGCTCACGCTGACTGGGCCTCGGCGCTCGACCGTCGTGCGCGCGCCGGTCAGGCTCACCCGGTCGGCAGGCCCGGTACCCGGGTGGAGCGTGAGCACGAACCGGTGCGCCAACTCCGCGGGCACCCGGTGACCGCGGGGCAGGGTGACGTCCAGGAACAGCGTCAGGGTCTGACCGGGGCCCAGCTCGGGCTCCGGGACCAGCGGCATGCCCGAGGGCCCCAGCAGCGTCCTGATCGTCTCAGGACCGAATGACGCCAGCGTCGAGCGGTGCTGATCGACGACGACGAGTCGCTCGAGGACAGCCCGCGTCGTCGTCGGGTTGCGCATCACGATCTCGTAGACGAGGTGACGGCGGAGGTCGGTGCGGAGCGCCGGCGAAGGGGCGGCGAGCACGTCGCCCGTCGGGCGCGCCTGCAGGGGGCGTGGATCGGCCTGAGCGGGGGTGGGTGGGAGAAGGGCGAGTCCGCCGAGGAGCAGCAGTGCTCCGACGCTCCGGCGGATCGATGCGGGAGTGTCCACCAGAGCGACCTTTCGTCGAGTTCCGGCGTCGAGGCGACCCTACATCGACGGCAGGGGCGTCGTGGTCGACCCGCGGACATTCGCGCGAGCTACCCTTGATTGATCGAGATCACCGAATCACGGCGCGGGCCGCAGCGGACAGCAGTCCAGCTGGCTCGAGCCGTCGAAGCCGGCCGCGGCATCTCCGAGGCCCTCCGGCATCTCGACGCCCACGGCTCGGAGCCGCAGGGCGCCGTCCTCGCGGACGCGCTGGCTCGGTTCCTCGTCGCGCGCTGTGAGTCCCGCCACGCGGGCTGGCGAGTCGTCCGCCAGGTGGTCGTGGACTCCGCGGCCGATGCGCCATGGGAGAAGTGCGCACGGCGCGCGATCCCGGCCGTGAGCGAGGATCTGCTCCGCATCTCGGCCGAGGACGGGCACACCCGGCTCGTCCGTGTCCAGCACGCCGCGGCGAGGCGCCGCGCCGAGCAGATCGCCGGGCATGTCGACCACGCCGCGGTGCTCGCCGACCTGGGTCTCGACGCGCGCGAGGTGAGCACCGAGCGCTGGGCGGACGCCCTCAGCAGCGCCGTGAGCGCCCGCTCGCGCGAGCAGGTCGCCCGGGCCGTCGAGCTTGCGCTGCGCGACTGATTCGCCTCGCGCCTAGTCGTCCTCGTCGATCTGCTGGAGTGCGAACGCGTCGAGGCTCCCTTGCGGTTTCGCGCCCCGGCGCAGTGCGGTCGCCATGCGCGAGGCGACCTCGACGAGCATGCGGACGCCGTAGCCGCTGGCCCCGGCGCCGAGGGCGTCACCGCGGTCGTCGTCGAGCAGAGCGGGCCCGAGCATGTCGACGTGCGCCCACGGGCCCTCGCCGGCGAAGCGCTCGAGGAACGCCGCGGCCGTGATGGGATAGCCGTAGGGCCGTCCCGAGGTGTTGCGCAGGTCGGCGACCCGGGACTCGAGCAGGCTGTGATACCGGGGGTGCATCGGCCAGGGCCAGGCGAGGTCTCCGACCGCGGTCCCGGAGTCGACGATCAGGTCGCGCCAGTTGTCGTCGTTGCCGAAGACGCCGGCGAAGAGGTCGCCCATTCCGGCCCGCATCGCCCCGGTCAGGGTCGCGAGGTCGATGACGTGCGTGGCGGCCTCGCGGCGCGCGTACCAGAGCGCGTCGGCGAGGATCAGGCGGCCCTCGGCATCCGGGTTCGTCACCTCCACGGTCAGGCCGGCGGCCGTCGGGATGACGTCAGTGGGCCGGATCGCGTCGGCGCCGACCATGTTCTCGCACGCCGGGACGACCCCCACGACGGCCAGCGGCAGCCCGAGCTCGGCGATCGCGCCGAGCGCCGCGAGCACCGCCGCGCCGCCGGCCATGTCGCCCTTCTGGCGCACGATGTCGGCCTGCGGCTTGAGGAAGTAGCCGCCCGCGTCGAACGTGACGGCCTTGCCGACGAGCGCCAGGCGCGGCTGCGGCGGCGCGCCCTCGGGCTCGTGGCGCACGACGATGAGCCGCGGCGCGTGCGCGCTCGAGCCGCCGACGGCCGCGAGCGCGGGCAGACCGGCGACGGCCGGGTCGAGCGCCTCGACACGCAGGCCGGGCAGCGCCGCCGCGCGCTCGGCGAGGCCCTCGGGGGTGACGACGTTCGGCGGCCCGTCCACGAGCTCGCGCGCGACGTTCGTCCAGCGCGCCAGGAGCTCGGCCTGCGACGCGACGGCGCGGAGCTCGTCGCCGTCCACCCCGCACACGACGAAGCGGTCGACGCCGGGCACGGGTGGTTCGCTCTTCCACCGACCGGGGCCATAGCTGCCCAGGACCGCGCCCTCGACGATCGCCCGAATCTGGCGCTCTGCGGCCAGCGGCAGCCAGTCGTCGAGCGCCCAGGCGAGGGTGCCGCCGCTCTTCTGCGCGCGTACCATCCGCGCGACGGCGGTCTGGAGTCCCTGTGGCGCGGACGCGTCGACCGCGACGACGGCCACGCGCTGCGCGCGGAGCTCGCGGCCGGCGTGCACGATCGCGATCGGATCGGCGTCCGCGGCCGCACGCGCCAGCCTTCCCTCGAACAGCGGGTCGAGCTTGCGGAGGGCCTCGCCGTTCGTGGGCACGGCAAGGAGATCTGCCTCCACGTCGGCCGGCTGGGCCTGGGTCACCTCGACGTTCATCGCGCTCGACCAGGGATCGGCGTGTGCGCGACAGAGGAGCTGAGCACACGAGACTTCTATCACCGGCAGCCGTTCGGGCGCCCAGCCCCAGGGGCGCAGCGAATGCCAAGTCGAGCACCCGATCGAGGTCGTCGCTCAGCGCGGGGGAAGCGTGTCCTTGGAGACGGCGTCCTCGAGGTCGTCCGCGAACGCGTCCGGGTCGCGTGTCCGCACGTAGGTCGAGACCGCGTCGTAGAAGCCTTCCTGGAACGCCGGGCTCATCGCCTCGCCGTGGGCGACCGACAGGAGTGGCGGCGATGCCCAGAGCGCCTTCGACGAATCCCGCTGGTAGGCCGGCAGCGAGGAGAGGTCGACGTCGCGGACGACCGGGACCGAGCCCTTGGCCTTGTTGAAGGCGAGCTGCGTGGCGGGAACGCTGATCCCGCCGAGGAACGCGAGCGCGTTCTTGGCGTTCTTCGCCCCGGTCGCCGCGACGAAGACGTCGACGACCGCGAGGAAGTCGCCGCCGGTCCCCGGGAAGGGCGTGGCGCCGAAGTCCTCGCCCTCTCGCGCTCCGGTGGCGACGAGCTCGCCGAAGGCGGAGTCGTTCATCGACTCGAAGGCGCAACCGCCCGACGCGAGCTTCTTCGTCGCCTGGTCCCACGTCAGCCCGCTCGCCTGCGGGTCGGCGTAGCCCAGCATGACGCCGAAGCTCTTCAGCGCCGTCTGGACCCGGTCGCTGCGCCAGTGGAGGTCGTCGTCGACCATGTCGTTCCAGCCGGTCCTCCCGATCGAGCTCAAGAGCGTGTTCTCGAACAGCTCGACCGTCGTGAACGGATCCTTGCCGCCGAGGCACAGCGGCGCCGTCCCGGACGCCTTGACCTTCTCGAGGTCGGCGAGGAACGCGGCGAGGGTGTAGCCGCTCGAGGGAGGCGTGACGCCGGCCTTCTCCAGCACGCTGTTGTTGAACCACAGCACGTTGCTTCGATGTGCTCCGGTCGGGACGCCGTACGGCCGGCCGTCGCGCATGACGGAACGAAGGATCGTCGCGTTCATGCGAGCGCGCAGATCGTCGCGCGCGTACACGGGGGCGACGCTGCGGATCACGCCGCGCCTCGCGTAGCCCTGCACGGACTCGCCGGCGAACGTCTGCCAGACGTCAGGCGGGTCGTCGCGTTGCAGCCGCTTCGCGAGCTCGACGATCGCCTCGGACCCGGCGCCGCCGCGGACCGCGCCGTTGACGACCTCCACGCCCGGGCTCGACGCCCGGAACGACGCGAACAGCACCTCGAGGGCGGCCGCCTCGGACCCGGAGGTCCACCAGGACACGACCTCGAGCTGCTTCGTGCTCTCCGTTGCGCTCGTCGGCGAGTCGCCGCACGCGCCGAGCGCCAGGGCCAGGACGACCGCCGCGGCCGCGGCGGCGCGGCGGCTGCCGCTCATGCCGCGCCCCCGGCGGGCTGCGCCGGCCCGGCGACGTTGTCCGGACCGGCCTCGGGGGCCGGCTCGCCGCCGCTCACGCTCGGCTCGGACCTCAGGTCGTACAGCGCATAGAGCCCGACGACCGCAAAGCACCCGGCGGGAACGATGAACGAGAAGGCCGCGCTCGTCGCGTCGACGAGGCTGCCCTGGATCAGCGGCATGATCGCGCCGCCGACGATCGCCATCACGAGACCGGCCGCGCCGAACTTCGTCGCCGGCCCGAGGCCCTTGAGGGCGACCCCGTAGATCGTCGGGAACATCAACGACAGGCAGAAGGACAACGCGACGACCGCGAGCACTCCGGCCAGGTTCGGGCTCGACATGGCGAACAGGCACAACCCGACGGCCAGGAAGGCGACTGCCGCGAGCACCTTGGTCGCGCGGATGTAGCCGATGAGCCAGGTCATGAAAAAGCGCGAGAAGAGGAAGACCAGCAGGCTCGCCTGCAGGAAGGCGCCGCCCTTCTCGAGGCTGCCACCGAGCGCCTGCTCCACGTACTGGATCAGGAACGTCCACGTGCACACCTGCGCGGCGACGTTCGCGAACTGGGCGACGACACCGAAGCGATAGCGCTTGTTGCGCCACAGCACACCGAACAGGGCACGCGTGCCGCCCTCGTGCGGGCCGGCGTCCGGGAACTCCTCGACGATCGGCGGCGCCTTCTGGAGCGCGATCGCCACGGCGATGATGCTCAGCAGGAAGGCGAGCCCGATGTACGGGCCCATCACCGCGCCGAGCTCGCCTGCCCGGATCGTGTGCAGCTGCTCCGGGGTCAGCGATGAGATGTCGACGGGATCGGCGAGCTTGGGCAGGATCAGCGTCGAGGCGAGCAGCACGCCGATGTTCGTGCCGACCGGGTTGAACGCCTGGGCCAGGTTCAAGCGGCGCGTCGCGGTGCTCTCCGGCCCGAGCGACATGACGAACGGGTTCGCAGAGGTCTCGAGGATCGAGCAGCCCGCCGCCATCGCGAAGAGGGCCACGAGAAACGCCTCGTAGGTGACGATCTTGCTCGCCGGGAAGAAGGCGAACGCGCCGATGGCCGCGAGCGCGAGTCCGGCGAGGATGCCGGTCTTGTAGCCGAAGCGCTGGTTGATGAACGCCGCCGGCAACGCGAGCAGGAAGTACGCGCCGAAGTACGCGAGTTGCACGAGCGACGCCTGGAACGTGCTCATGTCGAAGATGCGCTTGAAGCCCGCCACCATCGGCGTGGTGAGGTCCTGCGCGATACCCCAGGCGGTGAAGCAGGAGATCAGGGCGATGAACAGAACGAGCATGCCCTTGCCGACCAGGCGGTCGCCATGGGCGCTCTCGGACTCTTCGGCCACGGACTTCTGGGCAATGCTGCTCAACGGATCACGCCCCTTTGTGACTGACGCTACATTCACCCGCGGCCGCGGTCCAGGTGGGGGGTGCGGCAGCGCATGTCCCGCCGCGCCATCGTGCAGCGCCGTGTGCCGAGTGAGATGCTCTCCCGGTGTTGTCGCTCTCGCTTCCCAGGCGCGCCGGCCAGCCGCCGAGCACGACGCCGACCAATCCCCACCAGCAGCTCGATCAGCTCCCCGGCGATCCCTCGCTCCGAGAGAGGCTCGCGGCATGGGCGTTCGCTCTCCCCGGGGTGACCGAGCAGCCCAGTGGGATCTCCGTCCCGGGCGCCCGGGCGCTGGTCCTCGCCGAAGGTGAGCCCACTGGGCCGCCCGAGGCCTTCATGGTCGGCCGCGAGTTCGCTCACTTCCACCCTGAGCCGGACCTCAGCATGCACGCCATCCTGCCGCCGGAGCTCGCCAACGCTGCGATCGACGCCGGTTGGGCGGAGATGCACCCCGTCGCCCGGCGGGGACTGATCCCGCCGACCGCCGTGATGCTCTTCGCTCCGCGCGACCCGGACGAGGTCGAGGTCGTGAAGGGACTGCTGAGCGCCTCGCACGAGTTCGCGCGACCGGCGTAGCCGCGCCGTTCACCCGGGCGCGGCGGCGCCGCGCCCGGGACGTGCGGCGATCAGCCTTCGATGTACGCCTGGACCTCGATCTCGAGGATCCAGTCGGGTGACACGAGGCTCGAGACCTCGACCGACGTGCAGACCGGGAAGGGCTCCTCGAAGAACTCCCGCCGCACCCACTCGTAGTCGTAGTAGTAGTGCATGTCGGTCACGAACACGTTGGCGACGACGACGTCGGCCATCGTCCCGCCGGCGCCCTCGATCACCTCCTTGATGTTCGAGAGCACCTGTCGCCACTGCGCCTCGGGATCGGGGGTACCGGGCGTGAACGGTGACGGCGGGTCGCCGCGCCCGACGGTCTTGCCCGCGTTGTAGTCGACCGCGGTGATGCCGGACAGGAAGAGCCACGGGCCGACCTTGATGCCCGGGCTCCACGCCCGGCCGCCCAGGCCCCCCTTGTAGCCCGGCGTCGTGATCAGCTGCTTCTCCATCGATCCTCCTCTTTGGTTGGACACAGCAGCGCCCGTCGTGCCGGCGGGCTCAGGGCTTGATGGCGACCTTGAAGACGCCGTCGCGCTTCTCGCGGAACAGGTCGATCGCGGTGTCGATCTCCTCGAGCGCGAATGTGTGCGTGATGTAGGAGTCGAGCGTCAGTCGCCCGCTGTCGGCCATGGCGAGCAACCGGCGCCCGCGGTCCTTGCCACCCGGCGCGGCGGTCGTGATGATCCGCTTGTCGCCGATACCGCCCATGAACTCGTCGATCCCGAGGGGCAGCGTCAGCGCGGCGTCCGAGATCCCGTAGTTGCCGATGCTCGAGAGCGTCCCGGCGGGGCGCGTCAGCCGGAGCGCCGTCAGGAACGTGGCCGGGACGCCGACGGCCTCGATCGCCACGTCGGCCATGCGCCCGTTCGTGAGGCGGCGGACCTCCTCCACGGGGTCCGTCTCCCCGGAGTGCACGGTCGCGTCCGCGCCCATCCGCCGTGCCCGCTCGAGCCGGTCGGCCATCGCGTCGATGACGATGATCTGCGCCGCGCCGCACAGGCCGGCGGCGACGGTGGCCGAGAGGCCCACGGGACCCTGCCCGACGATCGCCACCGTGTCGCCCAGCCTGATGCCCGACCGCTCGACGCCCGCGACCCCGGTCGACCCGACACAGCAGAGCATCACCGCCTGCTCATCGCTCACGCTGTCCGGGATGGGGACGAGATTGGCGGCGGCGAACGGGACCACCGCGTACTCGGCGTGCCCGCCGTTGCGCAGCACGCCGAAGTGGAAGGCGTTGATCGAGCCGCCGGTCTGACAGCCCTGGCCGTTCGGGTTGCCGAGGCACTCCGGACACTCGCCACACGGCGTGTCTGCGTGGACGAAGACGCGTTGACCGGCGCTGAACCCGTGGACGCCCGGTCCTCCCTCGACGAACTGACCGACGAGCTCGTGGCCGATCACGCGCCCGGGCTCGACCGGTAGGCGGCCGTCGATGATCTTGAGGTCGGTGGCGCAGATCGACGCGGTGGTCACCTTGACCAGAGCCTCGCCGTGCCCCGGCGAGGGCATCTCGATGTCGCGCAGCTCCGCTCTGCCGTTGCCCGCGCTCACGTACGCCTTCACAGTCGCTCCCCTTCCGCCGCTCTCAGCCGACGCCGATGAACTGCTGGTGGATGTCGTCGCGGCGAGCGAACTCGTCGCGGGTGCCGTCGTAGACCACCCGGCCCTTGCCCATCACGAAGACCCGGTCCGCGACCTCCAGGGCGAGTGGCATCTCGGGCAGCACGGCGAGGACCGCGATGCCTCCGGCCGCGCGCAGCTGCTTGATGACGTCGAGCATGATCTCGACGTAGCGCGGCGCGAGCCCCTCGGTGGGCTCGTCCATGAGCAGGCACCGCGGCTCGGTGCGCAGCGCGCGCGCCGTGGCCAGCATCGACTGCTCGCCGCCCGAGAGGTGGGCCGCGCGTCGGTCGATGCACTCGCGCAGGGGAGGGAAGAGCTCGAAGATCCGCTCCAACGACCAGGTCGGCGCCGGCCGGCGGACCGCGGTGAGATGCTCGCGCACCGTCAGCGACGGGAAGATGCGCCGGCCCTGGGGCACGAGCCCGACGCCGAGATGCGCGATCTGGTCGGTCCGCAGCCGCGTCACGTCCCGGCCGTCGAACGTCACCGTGCCGCTCCGCGCCGGCGTGAGCCCCATGATGGTCCGGACCGTGGTGGTCTTGCCGACGCCGTTGCGCCCCATGAGGACGGTGACCGCGCCGGCGCTCGCCTGCAGGGACGTCCCGTGCAGGACGTAGCTGTCCCCGTAGTACGTATGGACCTCGTCGACGGCGAGCATCAGCGCGCCTGCGCCTCGTCGACGGCCGGGGCGGCGTGTGGGCGGTCCGCTCGACCGGCGCCCGAGCCGAAGTACAGCTCGCGCACCTCGGGGTTCTCGCGGACCGCGGGTGCGTCGTCGTCGACGATCACCCGTCCCTCGTGGAGGACGACGACACGATCGACGACCTGGAAGATCAGCTCGAGGTTGTGCTCGACGATCAGGAGCGTGAGCTCGGCGGGCAGCGCGCGAAGCAGCCGCACCATCGCCGGCGTCTCGGACTGGGCCAGCCCGGCCGTGGGCTCGTCGAGGAGCAGGAGCGCCGGCTCGGAGGCGAGCGCCAGCGCGACCTCCACCTGGCGCTGGTGGCCGTAGGAGAGGTAACGCACCTGCACGTCGGCCATCTCGCGGATGCCCACCGCGGCGAGGAGCTCGTGCGCCCGCTCGAGCAGGTCATCGAGCTTGCGCACGCGGCGCCACATCACCAGCTGCAGGTGCCGGTAGCGGCGGCCGAGCAACGCCACCACGACGTTCTCGACCGCGGTCAGTCCCGGATACAGGGTCGTGACCTGGAAGGTGCGCGCGAGGCCCAGGTCGGTCCGCTTGTTCGCGGGCAGGCGCGTGACGTCCTGGCCGGCGACCAGGATGTGGCCGCTCGTCGGTCGCTGCAGTCCACTGATGGTGTGGAACAGCGTCGTCTTGCCCGCGCCGTTGAGGCCGATGATCCCCACCCGCTCACCGGCCCGGACCGTCATGCTCACGCCGGTGAGGACCTTCACATCGCCGAAGGACTTGCTCACCTCGTCGACGTCGAGCACCGTCTCGCCGCCTGAGGGCCTCGCCGGAGGGGTGACCGTCGTCACCCGCTCGACCTCGGCGCCCTCGACCGCCGCGGGCGGTGGAAGCGGTGTCCCCGCCGGGACGCCGTCGGCCGCAACCTCTCCGTCGGCGGACGGGGTCGCGCGTCGCGCGCGCACGCGCGAGGCCACGCGGTCGGCCAGCCCGACCAGGCCGCCGGGCAGCCAGATCGTGCCGGCGATGTAGATGACGCCCAGGACGAGCAACCAGCCGTCCTTGAGCTGCGTGCTGAGCTCGTACTGGAGCGTCTGGATCCCGAACGCGCCGACGATCGGCCCCCAGAACGTGCCCGTCCCACCGAGGATCACCATCAGCATGACCTGGAACGAGGACGTCAGCGACAGATCCTCGGTGCTGACGAACCCGTTGTAAGCCGCGCTCAGCTCGCCCGCGACGGCCGCCATGAAGCCGGCGATCACGAAGACGACCCACTTGTGCCGGTACGTCTGGAAGCCGAGCGTCGTCGAGCGCAGTTCGCGCTCGCGGATCGCCTTCAGCGAGAGCCCGAAGGGACTCTCGATGATGAGGTGCGCCGCCAGGCCGACGACGACCAGGATGACCAGGGCGAACCAGTAGAACGGCGCCGGGTCGACGAGCCAGTCGAACGGCATGGTGACGCCGCTCAGCCCGTTGGCGCCGCCCGTGAGGTCCCCCCACCGGTTCGCGGCGCCCCACAGGACCTGCCCGAGCGCCAGCGTGATGAGCAGGAAGTACAGCCCTCGTAGCCGCACGGCGATCAGCCCGAACGCCCCGGCCAGCGCGGTCGCCGCCGCGAGGCCCGCCGGTGCCGCGAGCGCCCAGCTCGTCCCGTATGTCGCCGTGAGGATGCCCACGACGTACGCCGCCATCCCGAAGAACGCCGCCTGCCCCAGCGAGTCGAGGCCGGTGTAGCCCATCAGCAGGTTCAGGCCGATCGCGAAGATCGACGCGATGACGGCGAGCGTCGCGATGTCCAGCCAGTACGGCGGGATGTAGAACGGCAGCGACGCGCCGAACACGACGACCGCGACGGCTCGTGCCGATGCTCGCCGTCCAGGCGCCCGCCGTGGCGTCGCGCTAGAGCTCACCGGCGACAGGGCGCCCGAGGAGGCCGCGCGGGCGGATCGTGAGGATCAGGATCATCGGCGCGAACAGCACGAAGTACGAGTACTGCGGGAACAGCCCGAGCCCGACGGAGTTGAGGATCCCGACCGCCATGCTGCCGACGAACGCGCCGGCCAGGCTGCCCATGCCGCCGAGCACCACCACGACGAGCGTGAGCGTGAGCACCTCGAACTGCACGCCCTGGTACGTGCCGAGGATGGGACCGCCGAGCACCCCCGCCAGGCCGGCGAGCAGCCCCGAGAACGCGAAGACGCCGACGAACAGCCACTCGACGTTGACGCCCATGCTGCGCGCCATCTCCTTGTCGTCCACGGCGGCGCGGACGATCGCGCCGATCCGGGTGCGATCGACCAGATACCACAGCAGCAGGGCGAGGACGACGGCGACGGCGATGAGGAACAGCCGGTAGTTCGTGATGGAGATCGAGCCGAGCGTCGTCGAGCCCGTCAGGTGCTCGGGAGTCGGGAGCGTCTCGGGATAGCCGCCCCAGATCAGTCGCGTGGCCTCGGCGATGACGATCGTGAGCCCGAAGGTCGAGAGGACCTGCGGCAGCGGATCGAGGTCGAAGCGGCTCAGGATCAGCCGTTGCACCGCTGCGGCGAGGACCATGATCGACAGGCCCGCGACCAGGAGCGCCGGGATGAACCCGACGCGCTCCTGGACGGAGATCCCGATGTACACGGCGAGCATGTAGAACGCGCCGTGGGCGATGTTGACGATCCGGATGACACCGAGGGCGAGCGAGAACCCGCTCGCCAGGACGAACAGGACGGCGCCGAACGCGATGCCGTTGACGACGTCGCCGATCACCGCGCTACTCGATCGGCGGGTAGCTGCGCGAGAACACCGGGTGGGCGAGGAACTCCTCCGGAGACTCGGTCCAGAACTGGCTGGCGTTCGGGATCGTCTCGAGGATCTCCTTGCTGCCGGGCTTGTCGACGCGGAAGATGTAGAGCGTCATCCGCGCGTTGTGGTGGTCGTCCATCGACAGCGGCCCGTGCGGCGTGGTGATCTTCGCGGCGACGAAGTCGTTGATGAACTCCTCGGGGTTGTCGCGGATCCATCCCGGGATGTCCTCAGCCTTCTCTCCACCGTCGATCCGCTTCTTGATCGCGGCGTCGATCATCGCGGCCGTGACGTAGGTGGACTCGCCCCAGTAGGACGGTGTGGCGCCGTCGTAGGCCGCCCGGTAGGCGTCGACGAACTTCTTCGCGCTGGGCAGCGACTGGGCGTACTCGTGGACGGTGACGATGCCCACGGGATCCGATCCGGGCATCGCCCGAAGGGCGTCCTCGTCGGTGATGTCAGGGCCGCCGATGAGCTTGACCTTGCCCTTCAGCGGTGAGTCGTTGAAGTCCTTGACGAAGCGCGGGATGAAGGCGCCGATCAGCATCGCGTAGACGGCGTCGACGTCGGACGGCAGCTGGCGCACGTACGGCGTGAGATCGGTCGCGTCGAGCGGCACCCAGATCTTCTTGGTGACCTGACCGCCGGCGGCCTGGAAGGCGTGCTGGAAGCCGCCCGCCGACTCCCAGCCGTAGGCGTAGTCCTGGGCGATGATCGCGACCTTGCGCAGATTCATCTTCTTGTAGGCGTAGTCGCCGAGGTACAGGTTGGGCTGACTGCTGGTCATGTTGGGCCGCGCGAAGAGCGGCGACAGCTTGCGCTGCGTCAGATCGTCGGCGGACGAGATCGGCGTGACGAAGGCGATCTTGTTGGCCTTGGCGACGTCGATGGTCGCCAGCGACTCGAGGGCCAGGGCGCCACCGCCGAGGAGGTGCACACGGTCCTGGCGGATCAGCTTGCGCGACTTCGCGATGACCGCGGCCGGCTCGGCCTGGGTGTCCTCGAAGAACAGCTTCGTCGGCACGCCCCCGAGCTTGCCGCCGTGCTCCTTGAGGTACAGGTTGTAGCCGTTGACCATCTCCTTCGCCTGGGCGGCGATCGGGCCGGTGAGCGCGAGCGGCACGCCGACCTTCAGCGTCTCGCCCCCGCCTCCACCCGCGTCGTCGCCGGTCGAGCCGCATGCGGCAAGTCCGCCGATGGTTGCTGCGGTGGCGACGAGCGTTGCCACCCGCCGTGCTGTCGAACTCATGTGACGCTCCCTTCTCTCCTCAGGGTTCTGCGGGGTGATGCGTCGGCATAGGCCAGGGCGTCGAAGTCCAGCTCGACGTCCCGGTGGTCAGCAGCGGATTCGTAGGCCGCGGTGAGCACGGCCATGAGGTGGCGCGCGTCGGCGCCGGGCACGGGCACGGGGCCAGTCCCGCGGGCCGCGCGCACGAAGTCGGCGATCTCGTGGATGTGCCCGTGGCCGAAGATCTCGTCCGCGCCGTCGGGCGGCGCCGGTTGATGAACCTCGGGCGGCGCGTAGCCGTCGCGGAACGACGCCAGGCGAAGCTGGTCGCCTTCGAGCATCACGTGGCCCTCGGTCCCGTGGAGCTCGATCCTCGTGCCCGTGAAGTCGTCCATGATCGGCGTCCCGTTGGTCGTCACGAGCGTCGCCATCGCGCCCGAGCGCAGGCGCAGGGCGACAGCCGCCGTGTCCTCGAAATCGAGCTCCGGGCGGCCGAGGTTGTCGGTCCATGCCTTGACGGCGGTCGCCGGGCCGGCGAACCAGAGGAGCAGGTCGAGGAAGTGGATCGCCTGCGTGGTGAGGATGCCGCCGGCGGCCCGCCCCCGCCGGCCCCGCCATGGAGAAGAGCCGTCGTCGTTGCCCGTCAGCGCGCTGGAGTGCAGGACGGACCCCATCAGGATGCGTCCCAGCGCGCCGTCCTGGACCGCACGCCTGACGCGCATGTTGTCCGGGCCGTAGCGGTGGTTCATGACGAGGCTCAGCGCGCGCTCGCCGTCGCTGAACGCGGTGACCATCTCGTCGGCCTCCTCGACGGTGAGCGCCAGTGGCTTCTCGCAGAGGACGTGCTTGCCCGCGTGCGCGGCCGCGAGCACCGCGTCGTGGTGGAGGAAGTCCGGGAGGCAGACGGACACCGCATGGACGTCGTCGTCGGCCAGGAGGTCGCGGTAGTCCTCGTGCACACGGTCGACCCCGAAGCGGGCCGCGAGCGCATCGGCGCGGGCGCGATCGCGGTCGGCGACGGCGACCAGCCGGACGCCCTCGTCCGCGAGCGCCCGGACGCCCCACGCGTGGGCGGCCGCCACCCATCCGCAGCCGATGATCCCGTACCCGAACGAGTCCGTCACACGAGCCCTCCATCAGCGCTTGTCACCCGAAGTGCTGCGAAACGGGCCATGGAGCGACACTAGCCTCGCCGTGACAACCGTTGCAAGCCACTTAACGGACATGAGTGACACTCGTCATGTGGCCCATCGCCACATGGGTGCGGCGCCTGGTCCATCTTTCGGCCGACGGCGACGCGCCGGGCGTTCAGGGCACCTGGCAGGTCATCCCCGCCGGGAACCGCCGGCGGCTCACCGCCGCGCGGTCGACGAGCGCCTCGTCGACGCGGTCGCGCGGGGCATGGATCGTCGTGTGGACCGGCGTCTCGCTCACGCACGCCATGCTCCCACAGCGCCGAGCGGGCTCAGATATCGTGCGCCCTCCGCCGCGCCCCGTCCTGCGCTCGTCGACTCTCGTGACCACCACGCTGGCTCATCGCATCATCGACGGACGCGCGTACGCCGCCGAGATCCTTCGCGAGGTCCGCGACGACGTCGCCGACCTGAGATCTCGCGGCCACGCCGTCGGGATCGCGACGCTGCTCGTCGGCGACGACTACGCGGCGTCGGTCTACCAACGCCGCATCGATCGCCACGCGAAGGCCGTCGGCGCCGCGTCGCGGCCGGTGCGGATCACGGCCGAGGCGACCTTCGGGCAGGTCGTCGGCAAGATCGCGGAGCTCGACGTCGATCCGGACATCACGGGCATCCTCGTGCTCCGGCCGCTCCCCGGCCACATCGAGGATGCGCGCGTCTTCGCGCATCTGCCCGTGCTGAAGGACGTCGAGGCCCAGCACCCGGAGAACGCGGGGCTGCTGGCCCTCGGCACGCCCCGCTTCGTCCCGTCGACCGCGGCCGCCGCGTTCAACATGCTCGACCGCTACATGCGCGCCTCCGGTCACGATCCCGCGACCGCGTACGACGGGCTGGACCTCGTCATCGTCGGGCGGTCCAACAACGTCGGCAAGCCCGCGGCGATCCTCGGCCTGCAGCGCAACGCGACCGTGATCTCCGCCCACAAGCACACGCACGACGCCGGCCGGCTGCCCGAGCACACGCGCCAGGCCGACCTGCTCATCGTCGCCGCCGGGCGGCCGGGGCTGATCGGCGCCGACCACGTGCGCGAGGGCGCGATCGTCGTCGACATCGGGATCAACCCGGTCACGGATCCCGACGGCAAGGTCCGCCTCGTCGGCGACGTCGACACCGAGAGCGTGCTGCCGCGGGTCCGGGGTGTCTCGCCGGTGCCGGGTGGCGTCGGCCCGATCACCGACGCGTGGGTGCTGCGCAACACCCTCACGGCCGCGCGGGCGCTGGCCAGCCACAGCCGCTGATCAGGGCCGCCGGGCGGAGCCGAGGATCTTCGGCGCGACCGGCGTGTCGAGCACGGTCGGGCGGAAGCTGACGCGCTCGAGCCACTCGACGCGAAACCCGGCCGCGGCGATCGCCTCGTCGGTGCGCCGGGCGGTGCGGCAGCCGCCCATCGCGCGCCGCCAGATCCCCGTCGCGTCGAGGCCGCGCTGGAGGGCCGCACCGCGCGGCCGGGGCGAGAGGACGTGCTCGAAGAAGCGCAGCTCGCCGCCGGGCCGGATGACGCGCGCGAGCTCCGCGAGGGCGGCCGACGGGTCCTCGACGCTGCACAGCACCCCGGCGCAGACGCCCGCGTCGACCGAGGCGTCGGCCAGCGGGAGCGCGTCGGCGAGGCCGTCGCGGACGCGGACCGCCACCGGCGCCGCGCCGGCGGCGTCCTGGGCCATCGCGCGCAGGGTCGGCTCGGGTTCGATCGCGACGACCTCGCCGACGGCGGCGGGGTAGTGGGGGAACTGGATCCCGCTGCCCGCGCCGACCTCGACGACGCGCCCGGCGAGCCCGTCGAGCAGGCGGGCGCGCAGGGCCCCGGCGCCCTTGCGCTCGGCGATCGCCGCCGATCGCGCCAGGCAACGCGCGAACAGCGGGTGTCGTCGATCGCTCATCCGTCAGATGATGGCGTGGCCCCGGTAGAACAGCGTCGATGCCAACGAACATCCGCGACGTCGCCGAGGCCGCGGGCGTGTCCGTCACGACGGTGTCACACGCCCTGAGCGGGCGCGGACGCGTCGCGCCCGGGACTCGCGAGCGCGTCCGGCGCATCGCCGAGGAGATGGGCTACACCGCCAACCCGCATGCGCAGCGGCTGGTGTCCGGGCGCAGCAGGACGGTCGCGATCCAGATCGCGGGCTTCGCGAACGAGGGCAGTCCCGACCTGGTCCCGGACGCCGCGTTCTTCCTCGACGTGCTCAACGGCGCGGCGCGCGCGGCGGCGTCGCGCGAGTACGAGCTCATCCTCGCCCCGTCTGACCTCGACCCGCGCACGACGCAGTCGCTGAGCATCGACGGCGCCGTCGTGGTGGATCCGCACGGCGACGAGCTGCTGCTGAAGGTGCTGCCCGAGCGCGGCGCGCCGGTCGTGACGACCGGCCGGCCGACCCGTGGCGCCGTCCGCTTCCCGTGGATCGACAACGACCACGGGGGCCTGACCGTGCGCGCGCTCGAGCACTTCGCCGAGATGGGCTACCGCCGCCCCGCGATCATGGCGACCACACCGAGCCGCTCGTACGTCGCCGACATCCTGGACGCGTACCGCCGCTGGACGGCCGAGCGCGGGATCGAGCCGATCACCATCGAGCTGCGTGAGCCGCCGGCCGAGCGCGCCGCCGCACGCGCCGCCCAGCGACTGCTGACGAGGCGCGACGCGCCCGATGCCGTCTACGCCACCTACGACCGGCTCGCCCTCGGCGTCCTGCGCCAGGCCCAGACGCTCGGGCTCTCGGTGCCGGGCGACCTCGGGATCGCGAGCGCCGTGGACGGCGACACCCTGCACTGGGTTCACCCGACCATCACCGCCATGACCCTCAACCCGGGCCTCATCGGCAGCCGGGCGGTCGAGGCCCTCATCGACCTGGCCGAGGGGAGGCCCGTCGCGCCGGGCGCGATGGTGCCGGGGCGCGTCGTCGTCCGCGCCTCGACGCAGCGGCGCGGCGACCGCGACTGACCGCCGGCCAGTCGACGGCCGCGGCGCCCGTCACCGCATCGACGAGATCGTGCGGCCCGGCGTCAACCTCAACCCTGCCGACACCAAGCTACGGCGAGCACGTGCTCGAGCCGGCGCTGCGCCGGCGGTAGGCGGCTTCGGAGACGTCCCGGGCGCGACGCTCGCTCGTGCAGCTCCTCGTAGAGCGGGTGCCGCTGCTCGACGGGTGATCAGGACGCTGGGGTCTGTGCCTGTTGGTCGAGGGTGGCGGCGGCGGCCTCGAAGCAGCCCAGGGGCGCGGTCATCATGCCCGCGCCGATCTGGCCGCCGGCCCGTCCCGCGATGCCGACGTCCATCAGCGGCGCGATCCCCGTCGCCGCCACGCGCTCGGCGTCGATGCCGGTCGGCGTGCCGCGGAACGACAGGGCGGGGATCCGGTAGACGGGATGCTCGGCCAGCGTGATCTCGTACATGCGCAGCGTGTTGGCGACCATCTGCTCGGGGCTGCCGCCCTGGTAGTCCTGCAGCGGGAACGCTGCGGCCTGGGCGAAGCCGCCCAGGCCGGCGGTCTCGTTGATGATGCTCTCGCCGCCCATGAACTCGATGTCCTCGTCCGTGTAGCCGTCGAAGAGCTTGGCCTCGACCTTCGGCAGGCCGGTGCGGAACCACTCGTCGCCCAGGCCGCTGACGCGGATCGCGAACTCCCGGCAGGAGAACGTCATCGCGGTCACGAGGCTGCTTCCCGGAACGTCGCGGGCGGCATCGGCGGCGGCCTTGGAGGCGGCCATGGAGAGGCGCAGGAAGAAGTAGTCGTTGCCGGACATGAAGTCGATCACGCGGCGCGTGTCGGCCGGTCTGTCGGTCGCGACGTCGAGCACGTGCGGCAGCAGCTCGCGCGTGAACAGCAGCGTCGCCGCGGCGTTGCGGCTGTGCAGCTCGTCGCCCATGTTCAGGGCGCGGCGGATGATCGGCCGCAGCGGGAGGCCGTCCGGGGCGCGCCGCACCGCGTCGGCCAGCAGCGGCGCGGCGACGTCCTGGAGGAACAGCAGGCTCTCGCGCACATCATCGTCGTAGACGCCGTAGTTCAGCCGCTTGCGCGACGAGCCCTCGAACGAGTTGCAGAACGCGACATTGCCGTGTGCGCGGTTCTCGACGACGAACACGGGCATCGAGGCCGTGTAGATCCCCGCCAGCGAGCCGATGCAGCCGAAGTCGTGACACGCCGCGACCCGGATGCGGCCGTCCCGCAGCCGGGCGTCGGCGTCGTCGGGGTCGGTCGCGAGGCCCTCGAACAGCGCGCCGCCGATCACGGCGTTGCGCTGGCCGCCCGTGTAGTGCTCCCACGGCATCGGCGCGCCCGACGTGAGGACCGTCTCGGCGGTCATGCCTGGGAGCACCTCGATCGCCGGGCGGATGTCGGTGAGCACCGGCTCGGCCTCGAGCATGCGGTCGACGGCGAGCCGGTTGGCCCGGGCTCGCTCCGGAGTCGCGATCGCAGTCACGCGGCTACGAGACGTGCTCGAGCTGAGGGTCGGCGACCTGGCCTTCGCCGAGCGCGTTCGACGCCTCGTCGTCCCGGAACACGTTGCGAGGCTCCGGGAACAGCCGCAGCGCGATCGGGTACAGGAAGAGCACGATCACGCCCGCGACCGCGAAGCCGACGTCGGTCCCGTCCGTCAGGTCGGTGCCCGGGCCCACGAACCACGCCGTGTTCGTGAACAGCAGCCCGACCGCCGCGCCGATGAGCCAGGGCGTGAAGGCACGCCAGTTCAGCCCGCCGGTGAACCAGTAGCGGCCCCCGCGCTCCCCGCGGTTGAACACCTGGAGGTCGTCGATCAGGTAGAAGCCGTCCCGGTGCAGGAAGCCGATGATCATGATGATGATCCACGGCACCGAGAAGACCGCGAGCAGGCTCAGGAACGTCGAGACCGCGTCGATGATCCCCGAGAAGAAGTAGCCCGCGTAGACGAGCGCGGTTGCCACGACGCACGCCACGGCGGTGGCCTGCACGCGGTTGAGCCTGGGGATGACCGACGAGGTGTCCAGGCCGGTGCCGTAGGTGTTGATGACCGCCTGCGCCGTGCCGGAGGCCAGACCGAGGTAGATCAGCGCGGGCACGTACCACAGCGGCGACGCGTCGACGAGCCCGAAGACGTACGGCGTGTCGGCGGTCGCGATTCCGGACGCGAACGTCGCGGTCGCGGTGTAGGCGCCCCACATGATCGTGCCGCCCATGCCGAAGACGCCGCCGAGGAACATCATCGTGAGCACCGAGCGGTCACTGAAGCGCTTGCGCGAGATGTGCCTGGTCCAGTCGCCGGCGTACGCGCCGTAGGAGGTGACCGTGGCCAGCACGACGAGCACCGACGCGATCCACGTGGGCCAGAACGAGCCGAACACGTACGCGTCGGGCGTGCCGCCGTAGCCCGCGTCGAAGTCGCCCAGGTAGACGAAGATCCCGATGACGGTGAGCAGGCCCGCGGTCGGGATCATGAAGCGCTGCGTGCTGACCATCATGTTGTGGCCGAGGATCGAGATGATCGTGACGATGATGCTCAGCACGCCGTAGCAGAGCACTCGCGTGATCGTGCTGTCCTCCCAGCCGAAGAAGCGGTCCAGCCCGCCGACGAGCGCGTCGCCGCCGGTCCAGATGCTGAGCGCGGCGAAGGCCACGGAGGCCGAGGCCTCCAGGAACGTGCCGATCAGGCGCCCGACGACGCCGAAGTGCGCGCCGCTCGACACCGGGTTGTTGGTCCCCGTGCGCGGGCCGAACAGGCCCATCGGGGCGAGTAGCAGCGCGCCCGCGACCGAGCCGACCACGACCGCGCTGCATGACGACCACCAGCTCAGCCCGAAGGCGATCGGGAACCAGCCGATGACGAACAGGCTGAAGGTCAGACAGCCGCCCAGCAGGATGTAGAACAGGTTGACCGGCCGCGACGCGCGCTCCTCGTCGGGGATGAACTCGATGCCGTGGCGCTCGATGCGCAGGATCCGGTCCTTGACGTCCGCCGGATCCGTGGGATCCAGGTCCGTGGGGTCGGACGGCGACCTCAGGTGCACTGACATGGCTCTTCTCTCCTCCTCTGTTGACCCGGAGGCGGGACCCGATCCCCGCCCCCGCTTCCGCTCACGGGAGCGGTCCCTCGTATCCCTCACGCAGCAGTCGCTGCTCCTGCCAGTCGCGATCGACGGTCGGCCAGAAGCGCTCGGGATGCTCGAGCGCCCAGATCTGCGACCTGATCAGGAAGTTCTCGGGGTCGATCGCCAGCGCCTCGCGCCAGCGTGCGAGCGCGAGTGCGTCGTCGCCGTCGGCGTGCGCCGCGGCGCCCTGCGCGAAGCGCTCCAGGGCATCGGGGTTCATCCGCTCCTCGCCGGCCGGCGCGGGCACCGGCTCGCCACGCAGGAAGGCGTCGAAGGCGGCGCGCACGCGCGGATCGCCGGCGTCGAAGTCGTCGGCGTGGCGGTAGGCGATCGTCCCGTCGTCCACGAACGCTCCCGTCGGCACGACCTGGAAGCGCAGGGCCGCGGAGAGGGTGCTCGCCGGGTCCAGCAGGATCGGGAACTCGACGTCGCGCTCGCGCACGACCGGCCGGACGCGCGCGGCTCCCTGGGCGTCCTGCGCGACCCCGATCATCAGGAACGCACGCTCACCCTCGTCCCACCATCGCTGCCACACGGGCAGCTGCTCCTTGCACGTTCACCAGCTCGCGAAGCACAGGAGCACCGCTCGCCGGCCGCGCAGGTGCGTCTCGTCCATGCGGCCGCCGTCGAGTCGCTCGAGGTCGAACGGGGGAAACGGCCGCCCGCGCCAGAGGTCGGTCATCGGCCGGCTCCTAGAAGAACTCGAGGTAGCGGTCGTACTCCCAGGCGGACACGGTGTTGTGGTAGTCCCACCACTCGCTGCCCTTGAGCTCCACGTACGAGGCCTTCAGCTCCTCGCCGAAGACCTCCTCGCAGAGCGGGTCGGCGTCGAAGGCCTCGACGGCCTCCAGCAGCGTCCGCGGGAGCACGTTCACGCCCAGCTCGCGCAGCTGCGCGTCGCCCTGCTCGTACATGTTCAGGCGGATCGGATCGCCGGGATCGAGGTCGGACTCGATCCCCTCCAGCCCCGCCCCGATCATCATCGCCGCGGCCAGGTAGGGGTTGCACGAGGTGTCGACGGCACGCGACTCCACGCGCCCGCCGCCCATCGGGATGCGCAGCATGTGGGTGCGGTTGTTCGCGCCGTAGGAGATGTAGACCGGCGCCCACGTGAAGCCGGTCATCGACCCGCTCTTGATGAGGCGCTTGTACGAGTTGACCGTCGGCGCGGTCACGGCGCTGATCGCCGGGGCGTGGCGCAGCACGCCGGCGATGAACTGGTAGGCGAGCCGCGAGACGCCGGCGCCGCGCGGGTCGTCCTGGTCGTCGAAGACGTTGACGCCCGTCTCCAGGTCCGACATGGACATGTTGAAGTGCCCGCCGTTGCCGGTCCGGTCGCTGTACGGCTTGGGCATGAAGGTCGCCTCGAAGCCGTGGTTGCGCGCCAGCAGCTTGGTCATCATCCGCCACAGCACGAAGCGGTCGGCCATCGCCGTGACCTCGGCGTAGGAGAAGTCGAGCTCGAACTGCCCGTTGGCGTCCTCGTGGTCGAAGGAGTGCACGTCCCAGCCCATGTGGTTCATGTGGCCGATGAGCTCGTCGAGGAACGGCAGGTTGTCGAGCAGCCCGGCGACGTCGTAGGCGGCGCGGGCGAGAACGTCCTTGGCGTGGTTGGGGCGCACGCCGTCGCCGTCGCGATGGACGAGGAAGAACTCGGTCTCGATCCCGAGGTTGAACTGCAGGCCGTGCTGCGCGAGGCGCTCGACCTGCCGGCGCAGCACGTTGCGGCTGTCCATCGGGTACGGCTCGCCGTGGAAGTGCAGGTTGCCCGGCGCCCACGCGACGGTCGGCTCCCACGGGAGCTGGACGATCGCGTCGAGATCCGGCCACAGCGACAGCTCGTCGTCGGCCGGGCCCTGGCCGAGCCCGTCGATCGCCGCGCCCGTGAACAGCTCCGACCCCTTCATCATGCGCCCGAAGTGGTCGATCGGCACGGCCTTGGCCTTGGGCACGCCGTGGACGTCGACGTAGGACGACAGGCAGTAGCCGACGCCCTGCTCGCGCAGCCGCTCGCGCGTGCGCGACCACCGGCCGTCGAGATCGCTGGGCGAAACGTGCTCGTCAACGCTGCTCATGGCCGGGCCTCCCGCTCGACTGATTCACAGCGCGGCAACGTACGGTCGCCCGGGCGTCGCGGATATCCACGAATCCGGGGAACCTCGGCCGCTCGCCTCCTATGAATCGCGGAGTGCGCGGTCAGCCGCGGTGGACGCGCAGCGCACGCGCAGCGCGCAGCGCGACCTGGACGTCGAGCGCGGCCGCGCCGTCGCGGAGGTCCACGTCGAGCAGCGCCGTCGCCTTCTTGAGGCGGTAGCGCAGCGTCGAGACGTGCACGTGCAGCCGCCGCGCGGTCTCCTCGAGCGCGCCGCCGCACTCGAAGAACGCCTCGACCGTGCGCAGCAGGTCGGACGTGTGCGTGCGGTCGTAGGCGGCGAGCGGGTCGACGTAGCGCGAGATGAAGCGCACCACGGTCTCGGGCCGCGTGGACTGCAGCAGCATGCTCTCGAGGCTGTCCTCGCGGAACGAGAAGCGCTCGCCCGCGCGCCCGAGCAGCCGCAGGAGGTCGAGCCCGCGGCGGGCGGCGAGGTACGACCCTCGGTAGTCGGCGACCTCGTCGCAGCGCATGCCCACCGCGGTGTTGACGGTGACCTGACCGAGGCGCAGCGCCAGCGCCTTGCCGAGGTCCTCCTCGAAGCGGGGATCCGGGCCGGCCGGCGCGTCGGGCGCCTCCGGGATGACGACGACGAGCGCGCCGCCGCGCGGTGCGACGAGGTTGCGCGCGCTCCAGCGCCGGGCGCAGTCGGCGACGGGACCGAAGAGCGACTCCGGATCGGGCGAGCCGGCCGGGCCGTCCTGCGGCGCGACGGCCTCGACGAGGTACACCCGCGACGGCACGGCGAGGTCGTAGCCGAACGCGAGCGCGCGCCGCAGGACGACGTCGGGAACCGCGGCGTCGCTGAACAGCTCCTCGAGCAGGCCGCCGCGCAGCCTCGTCTCGACCTCGATCGCGGTGCGCTCGCGCAGCAGCTCGAGCGCGACGAGCAGCGCCCCGTACTCGACCGCGGCGCGCTCCACGTCTCCCGGCGTCCGCCCGCTGCGCGCGATGACCCAGGCCAGCGTCTCGCCGCCGACGAGGGCGGGCGCGGCGACGAGCTCGTAGCCGTCCGAGCTCGTGACGATCGTCCGCGGCGGCCGGCCCGGCGGGATCTCCGGGCGCCACGTGATGGACTCCTCGCCGGGGGAGCGGGCGAGCACGCGCTCTCCGGGGGAGACGACGAGCATCGCGGCGTCCATGAACGCCGCGAGGGAGCGGACGACCGACGCCAGCCCGCGGCCCTCGAGCACGGCGAGCGCGAGCGTCTCGTGCACGGAGAGGACGCGCTCGAGCTTCTTGTTCTGCTCGGCCGTCTCGAGCTGCTGGTGCTCGAGCCCCGAGATCGCCTCGCGCTGGCGGTCATGGAGATGGGCGTTCTCCAGGGCGACGCCGCCGTAGCGCGCGAGCGTCGCCATCACCCGGTCGCGCTGGTCGTCGGCGCCGCGTGGGCCGATCCCGGCGACGAACATCAGCTCGCCGCGCCCGCCGTCGCTCTCGCCCTCGGCCTCGGGCATCGGGATGACCACGACCTCGGACCGGCCGTCGCCGGCGTCCAGCCGCCGGCTCTCGAGCCGGGGATCGGATCGCGCGAGCACGGCGAGCAGGCCGTCGGTCGCGTCCTCCGGGCCGGAGGTCAGCGTGACGCGCGGCCCGTCCTCCGAGAAGGTCCCGTACACCGCGCCGTCCAGCCGGCCGACGCGGCGCAGGGCGTCGAGCAGCTGCTCGGCGATCGGCGCCTCGCTCGTGAGGCCACTCAGCCGCTGGGCCAGCCCGGTGAGGGCCTCGAGCTCGAGCAGCCGCTCGCGCAGAGTGGAGTCGGTGGCGCGGTGCGCCGCGAAGCGGTCCAGTGCGGTGGCGGCGGCGCTGGCCAGCACGCCCAGGATCCGCCGCTGCTCGGGCGAGGGCTGGACGCCGTCCGCGCGCCAGGCGACGAACAGGCCGCCGAGCGCGCCGTCGGCGGCGGGCAGCGGCTCGGCGAGACACGAGCCCAGGCCGGCGCCGGGCGCCACCGCGGCGAACACCTCCTGGCTCCACGTGTCGAACACGCTGCGGTCGGGTGAGGGCTCGTCGCGCAGGCGGACGGTGGCCAGGCGGGCGCCGCGCTGGAGCTTGACCGTCCGCTCCTCGAGGGCCGCGCCGGTGCGCAGCTCGACCGCGATCGCGTCCGGCCCGCCCTCGAGCAGCGCCATGAACGCGCCGTCGGCGGACAGGATCTCGGGCGTCCGGCGCAGCAGGCGATCGCGCACCTCGGCCGCGTCGCGCGCGTTGACGAGCTCCGTGCCGAGCTCCGCGAGACGCTGATAGCGCAGGAGGAGCTGCTGTTCGCGCTCCTGCATCCGGACGCGGTCGATCCCGAGCGAGGCCTGGGACGCGAGCGCGTCGACGAGGCGCCGGTCCCACGGCGTGCCGTCATGGCGGGTGAAGACCGCCAGCGCGTCGCCGTCGTCGGCCGACAGGGGCAGGATGAGCGCGGACCCGGCGCCGTGGCCGACGACCTCCGGCTCGTCGCGATCGCCGGCGCGGGCGATCGGCTCGGACAGCGCGCGCAGCAGGCGCCCGGCGGCCTCGGCGTCGATCTCGCCGCGCCCGGCCGCGGCCGGCGCCGTGATCCCGAAGGCGCGCACGACCGCCGTGTCGGCGCCGAGCAGCTCGACGCCCGCGTGGGCGACGTCACCGAGCATCGACTCGACCTTCGTGCGCTGGCCCATGGCCATCCGCAGGCGCCCGAACGCGCGCTCCTCGCTCAGCCGCTGCGCGTTCTCGGATGCGAGCTTGGCGACCTGGATCGACACCGAGGCCTGCGACGAGAAGACGTCCAGCACCTGCAGCTCGTGGTCGCTGAAGATCCGCCGCTCGAAGCGGCTGAGCATGATCACGCCGGAGACCGTGCCCTTGTAGGTCATCGGCATGACCAGCGCGCTCTCGGGCTCGACCGGGACGCCCGGGATCGGGTCGAAGTCGGGATCGCGCGTGACGTCGACGAAGCGGCGGCCCGGGCCGCCGAGCGCCGCGGCACCCAGGACGCCGCGACCCTTGCGCGGCCGGTACCCGGCGACGTGCGCCGCGTACGGGTCGCGGACCACGGCGGGGACGAGCTCCTCGCCCTCGGTGAGGTAGATGACGCAGGAGTCCCACGGGATCAGGCGGGCGAGGTTGTCGGCGATCGAGCTGAGCGTCGCCTGGTAGGTCGGCTGGGACCCGATGTCGCGCAGCGCCTCGAGGATCGTGTCGAGCTCCTCGACGAGCCGCGCCGTGTCCGCCTTGGCCCGCCGCGCCTCCTCGAGCATCCGCAGGCTGTCGATCGACGCCGCCGCCTGGTCGGCGATCATCCCGGCGAGCACGTGCATGCTGTCCACGGCGCCGGCGTACTGGTCGTAGGGGACGACCTTGACCTCGCCCAGCGCCTCGACGTAGTCGGCGGGGTCGACGCCGATCTCGTCCGCCGTCCGCGCGTAGTCCGCCGGCTCGGGGCGCTCGTCGAAGATCTGCCCGCACAGGAAGTAGCCGAGCACGTGGCCCTTCGGGGCGATCGGGATGGCGCAGTCGTAGAGGCCGTTCCAGCAGCGGAAGATGGCCGGCTGCCGCGTCCGGCTGGCGTCGCGCATCGCGCACAGGTCGCACTCCGAGCAGCGCGGCCCGGCCACCTCCGACGTGCGGGTCAGGTCCTCGCAGAAGGCGAGCCGGTGCGTGATCGCCGTGGCGTTCACGCCGTTCGTGTCGACGATCACCGTCGGCAGCCCGAAGGCGCGCGCGAAGGTGTCCTGGATCGACTGCAGCGCCTCGACGCTGATCAGGTCGGTCAGCTGCCACTGCGGGGCGGGCGGATCCCCTGTCTCCTCGGAGATGCCGTCCGCCGTTTCCATCGCGGGAGCCTAACGCCCGTCCGACCGCGCTCAGGCCGCCAGCAGCGCCGCGAGCCGGCGGTCGATGAAGTCGGTGTCGCCGGGATTGCGCCCGCCGCCCGCGTAATGACCCCAGTCGGACGGGATGACCTCCAGGCGGGCGTCGCGCAGCAGCGCGACCTCGTTCTCGGAGTCCTCCGGCGGGAAGTACAGGTCGGTCCGGCCGGGCATCACCAGCGTGCGCGCCGTGACGGCGCCGAGCGCCGCGGCGAGGTCACCGCGGTGGGCGTCGCTGTCCGCGACGTCGCAGGCCTGCCACGTGCGGATCATGGCCACCAGGTTCCACGGGTCGCGCGCCAGGTAGATCCCCTCCCAGTAGCGGACGAGGAAGTCCTCCAGCGAGGTGTAGCCGAGCTCCTCCCAGCCGGCGCGGCGGTACCACGCCTGGCTGAGCGCCCAACCCGCCCACGCGCGCCCGAGCGCGCGCAGGCCGCGCAGCGGCGGGCGCGACGGGTCGTCCGCGTCCCAGCGCGGGTCCGCGGACAGCGCGGCGCGCATGCCCTCGAGGAAGACGTGCGTGTGCGGCGCCGTCCGCGCGGCGCCGCAGATGACGGCGAGGCGCTCGACGACCTCCGGGAACATGACCGCCCAGTGGTAGGCCTGCTGGCCGCCCATCGACCAGCCGACGGCGAGCCGGACGCGCTCGACGCCGAGGACCTCGCGCAGCAGGCGGTGCTGCAGGCGCACGTTGTCCGCGGGGGTGACGAGCGGGAAGCGCGAGCGCGCCACCGGCGCCGGCGCGCTGGACGGCGACGTCGAGACGCCGTTGGCGAGCATGTTCGGCACGACGATGAACAGCCGCTCGGGGTCCAGCGCGCGACCGGAGCCGATCAGGAACTCGTTGTCGGCGTGCACGCCGCCGAAGCGGGTGGGGTAGACGACGACGTTGTCGCGGGCGGGGGAGAGGGTGCCGTAGGTGGCGTAGACGAGCTCGGCGCCGGGCAGCGTCATCCCGCTCTGCAGGATGACGTCGCCGGCCTCGAAGCGCTCGAGCTTGCCCGTCGGCACCGGCTATGCGTCCTCGGCCGGCGTCGCCCACGTCGATCCGGGGCGGACGGTGTCGAGCCGGAAGTCGGTGGCGCGTTGCGTCAGCAGCGTGCGGCCGAGATCCCGGGCCGCGCCCAGCGGGTCGGCCGGATCGATGTCGACGTCGCCGCGCTTGTTGCCGATCCCGCGCACCACGCCGACGAGGTCGGAGTGGGTATAGCGCGCGTATTCCTGGATCTGGTGGATGACGCCGAGCGCCGCGCCCGGATAGGTCTCCTCGGAGGAGAGCAGCAGCCCGAGGCGCTTGCCGGCGATCCCCTTCGCGTACCGGTCGGCGTCGGGCGCCGACGCGGCGATGTAGCAGAACATCCGGTCGAAGAACGTCTTCAGCTGGCCCGAGACCCCGTACCAGTAGACGGGCGTGGCGAGCAGCAGGCCCTCGGCGACGATGACGCGGTCGCGCAGGAGGTCCTCGTAGCCGTCGTCGATCGTGCAGCGCCCCGACGCGTCGCGGCACTCCCGGCAGTCGCGCAGGAAGTGACGCACGTGGTCGTCGAGATGCACGAGCTCCGCCTCGTGGCCCGCCTCGCGGGCGCCCGACAGGGCGGCCTCCGCCAGCCGGCGCGAGTTTCCGTCGCGCCGCGGGCTCGAGCTGATGACCAGCACGCGCGTCATCGCGCCGGGGCCCCGGCCGCGGGCCTCGCGCCCGTGCCGGAGCGGGCCGCGCCCCATGCCCCGGCAGTGGTCCGGTACAGCAGCCGCAGGTAGAAGAAGACGTCGACGCCGGCGATCCCGTCGATCGCGCCGAGGCGGCGGTCGAGGGTCTGGATCAGGTGGTCGGGGTCTCGGCACACGAGCTCTCCCATGAGGTCGAAGCGCCCGGACACGCACACCAGGTACGACAGCTGCGGGATCGATCCCAGCGCGGCGGACACCTCCTCGACGTCGGCGCCGTCGGCGAGCGTCATCCCGACGAACGCGAGCCCGTCGAAGCCGAGCGCCTGCGGGTTGCCGACGGCGATCACCCGCACGAGGTCCTGCTCGGCCAGGCGCGCGTAGCGGGCCGACACCGCGCGCTCGGAGATCCCCAGCCGCAGGCCGATGTCCCGGAACGAGGCGCGGCCGTCGCGCTGCAGCTCGAAGACGAGCTCCCGGTCGAGCTCGTCGAGCTCCCCGGTGGCGGCGCGGACCGCGCGCGCGGGCGCCTGCGGCCCGGGCGCCGAGCCCTCGTCGCCGTCGATCCAGCGGAACTGCTGGCGCAGCAGCTTGAAGTAGGGATAGGACTCGGCTCCCTGCACGCCCGGCATCGCACGCACACGGCGCACGAGGTCGAACAGGTCGTCGGTCGTCGGGCACGCGGCCTCGGCCATCACGTTCGACGAGCCCGACGTGATGACGACGTAGTCGATCTCGTCGAGCGCGGCGAGCGCGGCCGCGGTGGCGTCGATCTGCGACAGGCGCACAGACAGCGCCAGCCAGGCCATCGACTCGAGCCCGAGCAGCCGCGGGTCGGCCACCGCGGTGATCGTCATCACGTCCTTGGCGGCGAGCTGCTTGACGGTACGCCGGACGTTCGCCTCGGACACCCCGAGCCGCTCGGCGACGGTCGTGAAGGGCACGCGCCGTCCTCCTGCAGGGCGCGGAACACCGCCGCCTCGACGCCCGTCAGGACGCCGCGCGCCTCCGCCACGGCTAGACGCGACCCGTTCCCTGCGGGTTGGCGCGCACGCCGAGCGCGTCGAGCGCCAGGCGCGTCGCCACGCGCGCGGACTTGTTGGCGGGGTCGTACACGGACGAGCACTCGGTGATCACGTAGGCGTCGACGCCCTGGCGCACGAAGGCGCGGATCATCTTGATGACCTCACGCGGCGTCAGCCCGCCGCACTCGGGCGTCGTCACGCCGGTCGTGTAGCCCTGGTCCATGACGTCGAGGTCGGTGTGCAGGACGACGCCGTCGGTGCCGTCCCAGGCGATCTCGAGGATCCGCTCGATCGTCTTGTCGATGCCCCACTCGTCGATGTCCCAGATCGTGATCATCTGGATGCCCGTGCGGTCGACGTAGTCGCGCTCGACCTTCGGGTTCAGCGGTCCGTTGATGCCGACCAGGGCGATGTTGCGCCCGTCGACGTTCGGCAGCTCGCACGTGCGGCTGACCGGGCAGGCGTGGTTGAGCATCTCGCCGGCCACGTCGGCCGCCGTGTCCATGTGCGAGTCCATCTGGATGTAGCCCATCTTGCCGTCGACGAGCTTGCTGATCGCGCTCGTCACCGGGATCGGGCACGAGTCGTCGCCGCCGAGCAGGATCGGGAAGGCGCCCGCCTCGTAGATCTCGGTGAGCGCGCGCTCGGTGCGCTCGAACGTCCGCTGGGCGTTGCCCGGGACGATCGCCACGTCGCCGCAGTCGGCCAGCCCGAGCTCGTCGAAGAGGTCGACCTGGAACTCGCCGTGGTAGCTGAGGTAGTGCTCGGTCGCGCGGCGGATCGAGCGCGGCCCGTAGCTCGCGCCCGGCCGGCAGGTGTTCGTGTGCTCCCACGGGAGCCCGAGCACGCCGGCCTTCACGCCCGCCCGCTCGAGCTCCTCGCGCACCGGCGGGACGACCCGCGCGCCGAGGAACGTGGAGATGCCGGAGATGAGCGAGTTGGGGAAGTCCTCGTCCCCCTCCCGACGACCGAAGGTGACGTAGTGATCGCGGCTTGAGATCGCCATGACGGGCTCCTCGCTCGATGAACCGGACGCCCGGCGAGCGTCGATTCATGACAATGGGAGGGCGACCTTCGGCGATCTTCGTCGAAAAGTCAATCCAGCGTGACGAATATTGTTCTACACGGGGACGGGGGGCGCGGTCGCCTGCTTCGAGAAGTACTCGAGCGCCTTGCGCGTCTTCGTGGTCTGCGGGCCGCCGGCCTCGATGCCGCGCTCGGCCAGGAACGCACGCGCCTCGGCCGCGACCTGGAAGGCCTCGGAGGTCCCGCACTTCGTCGACAGCTCGAGGATCCGCGCCCCGTCCGGATAGAGCCACAGCTCGACGACCATCTTCCGCGCCCAGCCCGGCGGAGCGGCCTTCAGCTTGAGCACGAAGATCGGCCCGAGCAGGGTCAGGTCCTCGAGCTCCAGGCCTTCGGGGGCGTGCTCGGCGAAGAAGCTGCGCTGCTCCTTGGAGAACAGCTTGCGCAGCGGCGCGGACCCGTCGGCCACGTCCTGCACCGCCGTGCCGGGGACTCCCTTCATCGACGCCGAGCAGACGTGGCCGCCGGGCATCGCGTCGACCTCGATCATGCACATCGGCGACTCGCGGACCTTGCGCGGCAGCTCGGAGGGCACGACGGGGCGTAGCTTGACGACGGAGTCGTCGCCCTTCTGCGCGACCCTCCGCGCGCGCACCACCACTCCATGGCGCTCGAGGGTGAGATCGGGGGTGTCGAAGAAGTAGACGAGCCGGACCTGGGCGCCGAGCGGATCCATTCGGAGGGACTCCATGCTCGAGCGCTGGCTGGACTGCGGGACGGTGAGCTTGAGCTCGACGCTGCCCGAGTCCTTCATCAGCGACAGCATCTCGACGAGCGCGTCGTCGGAGAGCGCGGGTGTGGCGAGGGTAGGCATGGAGTGACGTTACGGGCGAGCGGGGTGAGCCTTCATCACCCACCTCGGGTGACGGCCCGTTCGGTCACCGGTCCAGCCAAGCGGTCGCGGCGGTCAAGGGGGCAGCCTCCGTGCGACCCAGCGGTCGATGGAGCATCACCACCGCCCGATCCGGGTTGCGCGCCGGAGCCCTGCTCGCTGCCCGCGGCGGATCAGGGGCGGTGGAGCACGCAGACGGCGAGGTCGTCGGAGACCTCATCGGCGCGCTGCACGATGCGCTCGAGCAGCTCGGGGCCGTCGGGGCGGCCGTGATCGAGCAGTTCGACGAGCGTCTCGCGGCCGAGCAGCGCTCCGTCGCGGCGGGCCTCGATGACCCCGTCGGTGAACAGGCACACGGTGCTGCCGGGGTCGAGCGTGAGCTCGGAGCCACCGGGGCGGATGCCCAGCCCGGCCCCGAGCGGCGGGGAGACGGGCTCGGCCTCGGCGTCGTGCCCGGTGCCGAGGATCACCGGGGGGTGGTGGCCGGCCTTGGCGTAGCGCAGCGCGTGCGTCTCGTGGTCGTAGACGGCGGCCACGACGGTGGCGAACTCGCCGTCGAGGTCCGAGCCCAGACAGGCGTCGGCCCGCGCGAGCGCATCCGCCGGGTCGTGGCCGGCGGCGAGGAAGGTCCGGACGGTGTAGCGGACGAGCGCGGCGTCGCGCAGCGCCTCGCGGCCGTGACCGGAGACGTCGCCGAGCAGCAGTCCGGTGCGGCCGGGGCCGAGCGTGATGACGTCGTAGAAGTCACCGCCTGCGGCCGGTCCCGCGGCGGGCCGGTAGGCGACCGACACCTGCGCGTCGCCGGCGTGCGCGGGCACCGGGGCCAGCAGCGCGGTCTGGAGCAGGCCGACGTCGTCGATCAGCGCCGCGCGCTGGGCGCCGAGCGCGTGCGCCCGGCGCGAGCTGAGATAGGCGTTGATCGCCATGAGCACCGCGATCAGCGCGAAGCCGAAGAACCCGATGACGACCCAGCGCGGCAGCGCGTCCACGATCTCGTCGACCGGCCCGGGAAGCAGCGACTGCTCGGACGGGCGGGCCGCAACCGCGGGCGCCGCGGGCTGAGGCCGCGCCTGGGGACCGTCAGCGGACGGTTCGGCGGTCCGCAGCCCGACCGGCGTCGTCGCGGGCCGCGGGCTCCGCGCGGCCGCGTCCGCATCGGCGCGCCGCGCCCGCCGTCGCGCGGCGGTGGCCGCGGCGCGCGAGGCGCGTGTCCGGCGCGTGGCGCTCGGGCGCACCGCGGCCGGGGCCGTGGTCGCCGCGGTGGTGGTCGTCGACGCGGCCGGCGCGTGCGAGGCGGCCGGGGCGGATCGGCTGGGGGTGGTCGCGCGCGGCGTGACCGGGGTGGCCGGCACCTCGGGCGCCGGCACGGGCACGGACGGCGTCCTGACCGGCGGCGTCTCGGCCGCCCCGACGGTGACCGAGGGGGTGCTCACGGCGGGGGTGCTGACGGACGGCACGTGGACGGGCGGCGTGCTCGCAAGCGGCGTGCTCACGGAGGGCACGTGGATCGCGGGGGTGCTGATCGACGGCACCGTGATCGACGGGACGGTGATCCCGCCGGCGCGGACCTGCGGCGTCTCCACGGCGGCGGCCGCCGGCGCGCACGCGCCCGCCGCCACGACCGCGGCGGCGAGCGCTCGCAGCAGCGAGCGGCCGGCCGATCGGTGGGCCGGGCGGAACGGTGATGATCGAAGCGGGGCCAACGAATGAGACGGTGGGCGGGCAGTCCGGCCCGCCCGTTCCGGTTCCTGGGAGACGTATCGGCGCGGCGGACCGGATCGTTGAGCGTCGCGTTTGGGAAAAGCGTAACCAGGTTACGTAATGGGAGATGCCGGACCGCCTCGAGCAGCTGTTGGGAGTGCTGGCGCTCGCCGCCGCGGATCGGTTCCGCTCGGCCGTGGACGGCTCCCTGGGCCGGGGCGGGGCGCATTCGGGCGCGCTCGTTCACCTCGACGCGTATCCCGGCGAGTCGGTCAAAGCGCTGGCCAACGTGCTGGGCGTCTCGCACCCCGCGGCCGTGAAGATCGTCGACCGGCTCGCCGGCGACGGGCTCGTCGAGCGGCGTGCCGGAGCCGATCATCGCGTCCGGGCGCTGCACCTGACGCGGAAGGGGCGCCGGGCCGCGGCCGACGTCCTGTCGATGCGCGCCGTCGCGCTCGGCGACCTGGTCTCGGTGCTCGGGCCCGTCGACCGCGACGCGCTCGAGCCGCTGCTGGAGAAGCTCGTCGCCGGACTCGCGCAGGACCGCCCCGCGGCGCTGACGGTCTGCCGCCTGTGCGACCGGGCGGCCTGCTGCGGGGGCGCGGCCGGCTGCCCCCTTCAGCACACCGCGGCATGAACGGCGCTCGGTCGTCGCGGCCGCTGCTGGTGGCCTCGGCCGGCATCGGCGTGGTCGGGGCGAGCTATGGCATGGCTCGCTACGGCTTCGGCCTGCTCGCCCCGGACATCAGCGCGACGTTCCACCTCGGCCATCGGTCGATCGGGCTGCTCGCGGCCGCCTCGTACGTCGCGTACGTGGCGACGTCGGTCACCGCCGGCGCGCTCACGGTCCGGGTCGGGCCGCGGACCGTCGTGGGGGCCGGTGGCGTGTGCGCCGTCGTGGGGATGGTCGTCGCCGGCACGGCCGCGCATCCGGGCGCGCTGTTCGCCGGGCTCCTGGTGGCGGGTGCGAGTGCCGGGCTGGTCTTCCCGCCGTTCTCCGACGTCGTGTCCGCGTCACTGGCGCCGAACCGCCGCGCTCGGGTCCTCGCCGCCATCAGCTCCGGCACCGGCTGGGGCGTCGCGCTCGCGGCGCCGATCGCCCTGCTCGCCGCCGGGAGCTGGCGGACGGCCTGGCTGCTGTTCGCGGTGGCAGCCGCGCTCGCCACCGCCTGGGCGATCACCGTGCTGCCGGGCCGTCGGGGGCCTGCCGCCCGCGGCGAGGTGGTGCGGCTGAGCCGGAGCTGGTTTCTGTGCCCGCGCTCCTCTCCGCTGCTGACGGGCGCGCTGCTCGTCGGGCTTGCCAGCTCGGTGTACTGGACCTTCGCCGTCGAGCACCTCCAGCGGCCGGGCGGGCTCTCGACGGTCCAGAGCCAGATCGTCCTGGCCGTCGTCGGGCTCGCCAGCGTGGGCGGGAGCGCCGGCGCCGACGTCGTCGGGCGCCTCGGCGCACGCGGGGCCTTCACGCTCGCCGCCGGCGCCGAGGCCGCCTCGCTGCTGCTGCTCGGCCTTGCGCCGGGGACGCCGGCGACCGGCCTCGCCTCCGCCGTGCTGTTCGGCGTCGCGTACAACACGATCGTCGCCGTCCAGGTCATCTGGAGCGCGCACGTCTTCGCGTCCCGGCCCTCGGCCGGGCTCGCCGCGGTCATGGTGATGCAGGCCATCGGACTGCTCGTCGGCGCACCGCTCTTCGGCGCCGTCGCCGACGGCACCGGCCTGGCCGCCGTCTTCGTCGCCGGCGCCGCCCTGCTGACGGGCGCCGCTGCCTTCGCGCCGCCGCGACAGGTCGCGGGGAGATGAGACACGCTTGGGGTCGCCGACCGTGACGTCCTTGAGGACCAGTCCGCGGCGCGAGATGCGTACGGCCTCTCGGACAGCTCGACCGGCGTCTCGGTGTGGTGCAGTACGTCGACGATCATCGCGACGTCGACCGCGTCGTCGTCGAGCGGGATCGTCGTACCGTCGAACGCTCGCACCGGGATGTGCGCCCGCCGCGCACGCCGACGTCCATGCCCGTGATCTGGAGGCCGGGCCGCTGCTTCATGACGAGCGCGTCGATGTAGCAGTCGCCACAGCCGATGTCGAGCACGGTGCCCTCGTCGGGCAGGAGGTCCGCGAGACCCGCGCTGATCACCCGGGCACGGCGGCCGTGCACCCACGCTCGTGGATTTCGTAGTCCCCACTGCGTTCTGGTTAGCGCGCCCGCACAGCCAGCGCCAGGTACTGGCCGCCGAGCGGGATCCTGGCCAGGCGGCGCTCGAGCGGCCGCAGCGCGCGCAGCGCGCGCGGGAAGAAGAAGAGGAAGTCGGTCGCGACGGGCTCGAAGCCCGCGGCGCGGACCGTCCGGCGTGCGACCGGCGGCGTTAGCGTGACGGCCTCGCGGTCGACGGGATCCGCACATCACGAGCCGGGTGCCCGGGTTCCATGGGTTGTTCTCGAAGAGGGCGAACACGCCGCCCGGGCGCAGCGCGCCGGATCGCCTCGAGCGCCGCGGGCGCTCGTCGGGCGCGATGTGGTGGAACACGCCGTTGCAGTAGGCGACGTCCACCGACCCGTCCTCGATCGGCTCGGTGAGCGGTACGAACGCGCCCGGTGCGAGCCGTGCTCGCGGCGGGCGACCTCCAGCGACTCCGGCGAATTGTCCGTGCCGACGAGGCGCTGCGCGCCAGGGAGCCCGAGGAGGTAGGGGGTCGTCGACCCTGTCCCGCAGCCGAAGTCGAGGATCGTAGTGGACGAGCGCCGCTGCTGCGCGAGGCGTCGCGAGCCAGAGCGACGCGCTCGCGCGCGAAGTACGACGAGTCCTCCCTGCGAGCGCGAGGCCGCGCTGCAGCGTCGCCTCGTAGCCCTCCGCGTAGGCGTCGAAGGTCGGTGTCCCGGGATCGCAGCTCATCGCCGCGCGACCGCCAGGATGCTGATGAAGAACGACGAGAGCAGCGTCTCGAACCCGAGGGCGGTGAGCGTGACCCCGGGGATGACGAGCCGCATCGTGTCCGTGTAGTCGAGCCTGCCGAAGTCGCGCACGCGCCACTCATTGACCGCGAGCCGAGCAGGATGAGGCCGGCCACGATGGCGATCGCCGCGATGACCAGTGCTTTCTCGAGGGTGACGATGCGGCTCAGGCGTTCGAGTCGCCGATCGGGGGGCAGCAGCCCTTCGCTGATCGGCGAAGACCTTCGTGAAGACCGCGAACAGGATCGGACTGATAGCCGCAGATCACCGCGAGGCTGGCGAAGAGCAGCGTGTGCGCATCGAAAGTCGACGCCGAGCGACCTGGACCGCGGGCAGCGCCAGCGCGTAGCCGAGCAGACCGATCAGCGATCAACAGAAGGCCGGGCACCAGGAACAGCCAGCGCGGGCTGTAGAGGAGGAAGAAGCGCAGCGTGCGCCAGCCGTCGCGGAAGGTGCGCAGGTGCGGCTTGTGCGCCTTGCGGCCGTCGGGGTGCAGCGTGATCGGGAACCTCGGCTATGCGCGCCGGTGCAGGCTCGACTTGATGATCATCTCGGTCGCGAACTCCATGCCCGTGCAGCGCTGGTCGAGGGTCTGGTAGAGCTTCTTGGTGAACGCCGCGCAGGCCGCAGTACACGTCGTGGATCGGCGCGTGGAACCAGCGGCGCGCCATCGACGAGAACAGCGGGTTGCCCCAGCGGCGGTGCAGCATCGGCATCGCGCCCGGGAAGCACGCTGGCCGCCGCCGCGCTCGAGGCGGCAACCCTGCACGAGATCGTGGCCCTCGCGCAGCTTGTCGACGAACTTGCGGCAGCTCGAGGAAGTCGTAGCGAGTCGTCGGCGTCTCCCATGAGGACGTACGCCCGCGCGCGGCGGCGATGCCACCCATGAGCGCGTTGCCGTAGCCGCGCTCGCCGCGACCGGCACGACGCGGGCGCCAAGCCCGGTCGCGATGGCCTGCGAGCGTCGTTGCCGAGCGAAACGTCCCGTACGGCGCACACCGCGATCGACAGGCCGCGCTGGATGTCGTCAGCGCGGCGCCACTCGCGCGACCGTGCGCACCCGCTCGATCGCCTGACGCAGGATCCGCGAGACCTGCATCTGGCTCAGGCCGACCCGCTCGCCGATCTCGGCCTGCGTGAGGTCCTCCTCGAAGCGCAGCCGCACGATCTCGCGCTCGCGGGCCGTCAGGCATCGCAGCAGCGCGTCGAGGGTGGCGCGCTGCTCCGCCTGCTCGTAGCCCGCCTCGGCCACGCCGACCGCGTCGCCCGCCGTCTCGCCGCTCTCCTCGTCGTGCGCGAGCGGCACGTCGAGCGACGTGGCGCGCTGCGCGCTCGCCGCCTGGAGCGCGTCGAGGACGTCCTCCTCGGTCGCGCCCACGGCGCGGGCGACGGCCTCGATCGAGGGGCGGCGGCCGTGCTCGTCGGCTAGGCCCTCCACGGCGCGCTCGGCGCGAAGCGCCAGGTCCTGGAGGTCGCGGGGGACGTGGACCGACCACGTCCGGTCGCGGAAGTGGCGCTTGATCTCGCCGGTCATGGTGGGCACGGCGAAGCTCGAGAACGCGACGCCGCGCTGGCCGTCGAAGCGGTCGGCGGCCTTGACGAGCGCGAAGCACGCCACCTGGAAGATGTCGTCGTACGGCTCGTCGCCGCGGCGGTAGCGCGCCGCCACCGAGCGGGCGAGCGGGAGGAAGCGCTCCACGATCGCATCGCGGTCGGGTGCGGCCGCCGGGCGTGTCTGTGGCGTTGCGGCCATCGTGCGGCGACCCTCCCGGAGCCGGCCGCCCGTGGCCACTCGCCATGTCCCGGCGCATACGTCGAGGGGCGGACATACTCCGGGGATGGCGCGATCCGAGGAGACCACGGTCGACGCGGACGGGCGGGAGGTGCGCGTGACGAGCGCCGATCGCGTGATCTTCCCGGCCACCGACGGCTCGGCCCCGGTGACCAAGCTCGACGTCGTCAACTACTACCTCGCCGTCGGCGACGGCATCATGCGCGCGCTCGCCCGCCGTCCCACGACGCTCGAGCGCTGGCCGAAGGGCGTGCACCCCGGGATCGTCGTCTCGACCCGAGAGCGCGGCGGCGGCGACGCCTTCTTCCAGAAGCGCATCCCGCGCGGGGCGCCGGACTACGTCGAGACGGCGCGGATCGAGTTCCCGTCCGGCCGCCATGCCGACGAGATCTGCCCCACCGAGCTGGCGGTCGTCGGCTGGGCGGCGCAGATGGGCACGATCACCTTCCACCCGTGGCCGGTCCGCGGCGACGACGTCGACCATCCCGACGAGCTGCGGCTCGACCTCGACCCGCAGCCGGGCACCGACTTCGCCGACGCCGTGCGCGTCGCCGCCGAGGCGCGGGCGCTGCTCGAGGACCTGGGCCTCACCGGCTTCCCGAAGACCTCGGGCGGACGCGGCGTGCACATCTACGTCCGGATCGAGCCGCGCTGGACGTTCACCGAGGTCCGCCACGCGGCGATCGCCTTCGGGCGCGAGCTCGAACGGCGCCTGCCCGGGCGAGGTGACCACGAACTGGTGGAAGGAGGAGCGCGGCGAGCGCATCTTCGTCGACTACAACCAGAACGCCCGCGATCGCACCATCGCCTCGGCCTACAGCGTCCGGCCCAAGCCCGGCGCGCCGGTCTCCGCGCCGGTCACCTGGGACGAGCTCGCCGAGGTCCAGCCCGAGGACTTCACCGTCGCCACGATGCCCGCCCGCTTCGCCGAGGTGGGCGATCGCCACGCGGGCATCGACGACGCCGCCCACTCGCTGCAGCCGCTGCTCGACATCTACGAGCGCGACGAGGAGGCCGGGCGCGGCGACATGCCCTATCCGCCGGACTACCCGAAGATGCCGGGCGAGCCGAAGCGCGTTCAGCCCTCTCGCGACCGCGACCGCGACGCGGGAATGACGCGCCGCCCGCGGGTCAGGGGGCCTGCGGGAGCTTCTTCGAGCCGCGGCGCGCCGCCGGGGCGGAGGGCGGTGGGACGACGGGCCCGATGTCTCCGTCCGGCGCCTCGTCGAGGTCGACGATGACGGGTGCGTGGTCGCTCGGCCCGCGGCCCTTGCGCGCCTGCCGGTCGACCCATGCCGCCCGCACGCGCTCGGCGACCGGCGCCCCGGCCAGCACCAGGTCGATCCGCATCCCGAGGTCCTGGTGGAACATCCCGGCGCGGTAGTCCCAGTAGGTGAAGACGCGCTCGTCCGGCCAGTGGTCGCGCACGACGTCGCGCAGCCCGACCGCCTGCAGCTCGGCGAGCGCCGTCCGCTCGGGCGCCGTGACGTGCGTCTGGCCGACGTACGCCTCGGGGTCGAAGACGTCCTCGTCGGTGGGAGCGATGTTCATGTCGCCGCAGACGATCGTCGCCTCCGGGCCGGCGGCGACGACCTCGCGCAGCGAGGTCATCCAGGCGAGTTTGTACTGGTAGTGGTCGGAGTCGGGGACGCGCCCGTTCGGCACGTACACCGACACCACCCGGATCCCGCCGCACGTCGCGGACACCGCACGCGCCTCGGGATGGGGGAAGCCCGGCGAGCCCTCGAGCCCGGCGACCACGTCGTCGAGCCCGACCCGCGAGAGGATCGCCACCCCGTTCCAGGTCGGCTCGCCGTGGAGCGCGACCTCGTAGCCCCGGCCCGTCAGCTCGTCGCCGAGCAGCTCGGTGAACGCGTCGTCGGCGAGCTTGGTCTCCTGGAGGCAGACCACGTCGGGCCGGCGCTCGTCCAGCCACGGCAGGAGCCGCGGCACGCGCTGCTTGACCGAGTTCACGTTCCACGTCGCGATCCGCACGGTCCCCACGCTACCGGCGCGCGCTGCGGGCCTCAGGGCTCGAGCGCAGCCTGCGAGGCCTCGGGCAGGGCGATCACCGAGGCGTTGGGGACCTCGAGCTCGCGCCACGCGGCCAGGCCGCGCGGATGGCCGAGCGCCAGGGCGCAGCGGATCGTGCCGTGGTGGCAGACGACGAGGGCGGGCGAGGCGCGCGCGGCGATCTCCGACAGCGCGGCGCGCACGCGCTCCTGGTGCTCGCGCAGCGACTCGCCGCCGGGGTAGCGGAAGCGCTCGGGCGCACGACGCAGGAGCCGGTAGCGCGCCGGGTCGCGTGCCCGGGCCTCGTCGCGCGGGCGCGCCTGCCAGCGACCGGCGTCGGTCTCGGCCAGGCGCGGGTCGGTCACGGGCCGCAGCCCGGCGGCCGCGGCGACGGTCTCCGCCGTCTGCACGGCGCGCCGCAGCGGGCTCGTGTACAGGCGCGCGAGCCCGCGGTCGCGGACCTCGGCGGCGAGCGCCCGGGCCTGCGCGAGCCCCGTGGCGTTCAGCGGGACGTCCCACTGGCCCACGAAGAAGCCCCCGCCGTTGGCGTCGGTCCGCCCGTGGCGTGCCAGCAGGATCTCCATCCGAGGCAGGCTGGCACGGACCGGGTCGCGGTCGCGATCGTCGGATGGTCCTAGGACGTCGCCCGATGTACGCGCTCACCGGGCGAGGGGCAATGGCGCAGTGCGCCACCTTTCCAGCGCTTCTCGTGTCCGGACCCACATATTTCGGTTCCCTTCGGTGGGCTCCGTACCGCCGGCCTTGACCGCGATCGCGGACAGGAGTAGATGGGCCGGTCGCGGGATCGGATCGGAGGAGAGAGATGTCGACGACGGACCGACCGGGCGCGGAGACGGGCACCTCCGACGCGCTCGACTACGAGGGCGGCGGGCTCGCCCAGGAGACGAACTGGTGGGGCGCGTTCGTCATCGGGCTCGCGGGCACGATCCTCGTCACCGGCATCGCGCCGGTGATGGTGACGACGCTCGGCGCGGCGTCGATCCCGCTGATCGTCTTCCTCACGATCGTCGGGTATCTGCTGTGCCTGCTGCTCGCCGAGCTGTCGGCGATGATGCCCGAGCGCACCGGCGGGGCGCCGTCCTACGCCTATCCGGCGTACCGCGAGAAATGGCCTCGGCTGGCCAAGCACATCAACGGCGTGACGTCGTGGATGTACTGGCTGGGGTGGTTCCCGGTGGCGCCGCTGAACATGATCCTGGCGTCGTTCTACCTGGCCGACCGCTTCGGGCTGGACACGGAGTCCGGCTTCACGCCGATCAACACGCCGATCGCCTGGTGGACGCTGGCCATCGCGATCGTCGGCATCCTGCTCTTCTTCATCCCGGCCTACCTGGGGATCCGGATCGGGGCCGGCTTCGCGACGGTGCTCGGCATCATCTCGATGGTCCCGCTGACCTTCCTGGCCGTTGCCTTCCTGTTCACCGGCGACGCCGACTGGGGGCAGCTCTCGGGCTTCAAGCAGCTCGACGGCTCGGGCTTCTTCACCGGCCTCGACGGGACCGGCTGGTTCACCCTCTACTGCGGCTACGCGTTCCTGCTGACCTGGAACGTGATCGCCATGGAGGCGGCCGCCTGTTACATCGGCGAGACGCGCGACCCGTCGCGTGACGCGAAGATCGCCATGAACCTCGAGGGCGGCTTCGGCCTGTTGATCTACACGCTGATCCCGATCGCCTTCATCACCGTGCTCGGCGCCGGCGCGCTCTCCAACCCCGACCTCGTCGACCCCAACACGATCTTCGTCACGTTCGCGGGCAAGATCTTCGGGACCGGCGGCGAGCTGCTGAACTGGCTGATCGCCGGCATGCTCATCGTCGCCCTCATGCTGTCGGCGCTCAACGCGATCATGGGCTGCGCGCGCTCCCTGCACCAGATGTCGGTCGACGGCCAGTTCCCGCGCTTCTTCCAGCGCATCAACCGGCACGGCGTGCCGGCCCGCGCGATGGGCTTCAACGTCGTCGCCTCGCTGCTCGTCGTCCTGCTCGGCGGCGCGGTCGAGATCTACACGTTCTCGAACGTCGGCTACACCGGCTCGTTCCTGACCGTGCTCGTCGGCTACTACCTGCTGCGCAGGTACCGCCCGAACGTGCAGCGGCCGGTGCGCCTGCCCGAGTTCATGAAGTACGTGGCGCTCGCCATGGCCGGCCTCCTCGGCTTCATCTGGCTGTACGGCGGCATCAGCTACGCGCGCATCGGCGACACCGAGATCTACTACTTCCTCGGCTGGCTCGTGGCGCTCGCCTACGTGCCGTTCTACCTGTACCGGACGCGCGTCGAGGACAAGCGCCTCGGGGTCGAGCCCGAGGAGCCCGAGCCCGCAGTCCTGCCCGGAGCCGAGACATCGACGGAGTGACGCCCGACCCCGGCGAGCTGGCCGTCCGTGCGGTCCTACTCGCCTCGGAGGACCGCGAGATCCCCAAGGCGGCCGTCGACCTCGCCGCGAAGATCGCGGCCCACTCCGACGCGCCGGTCCACGTCTTCACGATCGCCCGCATCTGGGGGACGACGTTCGGCTTCCCCAACCCGGGCCTGTTCCCGAGCCGCCGCGAGTGGGCCGACCAGCGGCGCAACGTCGAGCGCGCCATCAAGCGGCTCGAGCGCAAGGGCGTCACGGCCGACGGCCGCGTGATCGGCACGCGCGCCGGAGCCAAGCGGATCGTCGCCGAGGCCCGCCGCCTGGACTGCGACGCGATCGTCATGGGAGCCGACCCGCCGCGCAGCCGCGTGCGGGGCGACTTCATGTGGTCCCAGGAGCCCTACCGCGTGCGGCGCCGCGCGCGGATCCCGGTCTTCCTCGTGGTGGACGGCGCGCGCTGACCGACCCCGACGAGCTCGCCGCGTTCCTGGCGCGCCACCCGCCGTTCGACGGGCTGGATGCGCAGCAGCGCCGCGAGGTCGCGGCGGCCGCGGTCGAGCGCTCCTGGCCGGCCGGCGCGGTGGTGCTCGTCGAGGACGGGCCGCCGTCCGACGCGCTCTACGTCATCCGCTCGGGCGCGATGGAGCTCGTGCACGCCGACCAGATCGTCGATGTCCTTCAGCCGGGCCAGTGCTTCGGCCATCCGTCGCTGCTCACCGGCCTGGCGCCCGCCTTCACCGTCCGCGCGCGCGACGACGCGACGTGTGTCCTGCTCGGCCGCGAGCCGGCGATGCGCGTGTTCGCCCACCCGGCCGGCGCGCGCTTCGTGGCCGCGACGCTGCGCCGGCGGCTCGTGCGCACGGCGTCCGTCGCCCACGCGCTGCCCGAGCTGAGCATGACCCGCCTCGGCGCGCTCGTCCGCCGTCCGCCCGTATTCGTGGAGCCGGATGCGACGGTCGGCGAGGCGGCGGCGGCGATGACCACCGCGCACGTCACCGCCGCGCTCGTCCGCGGGGCGGACGGGGTCGGGATCGTCACCGACCGCGACCTGCGCGAGCGCGTTCTCGCCGCCGGGCGCTCGCCGTCCGAGCCGGTCGCGGTGGCCACGCGCGACGCGCTCCTGGCGCCCGAGGAGCGCACCGCCTCCGAGGCGCTCGTCGACCTGCTCGACGCCGAGCGGCGCGAGCTGTGCGTGACCGCCCGCGACGGCCGGATCCTCGGCCTGCTGACCGTCGAGGACATCGCCGGCGGCGAGCACTCGCCGTTCGCGCTGCGCCGCGAGATCGCCCGCGCCGCCGGCGATGACCGGCTCGTCGAGGTCGTCACGAGCGGCATGCCGCGGCTGCTCGCGTCGTTGCTCTCCGCGGGCCTGGCGCCGGCCGACATCGGCCGTGCGCTGACCGTGCAGAGCGACACCGCGACGCTGCGTCTGACCGAGCTGGCCTTCCGCCGTCACGGCCCCGCGCCCGTGCCGTGGGCGTGGCTGGCGCTCGGCAGCGTCGCTCGCCGCGAGCTCACACCGGCCTCCGACCAGGACAACGCGCTCGCCTACGCCGACGATGCCGGGCCCGACGCGGACCCGCTGTTCGCGCGCGTGGCGGTCGACGTCAACGCGGGCCTGGCCCGCTGCGGGCTGGGCGAGGACCACGCCGCGGTGCTCGCGCGCGACGCGCGCTGGCGCATGACGGCGGGGCGCTGGCACGCCGTCTTCCGCGAGTGCCTCGAGCATCCCGACCGCTCGCACCTCGTCCGCGCCGCCGTGGCCTTCGACTTCCGCCAGGTCGCGGGCGGCCTGGACGTCGTGCCGGCGCTGACCGCGGTGATCCGCGACGCGCGCCGCCACCCGGACTTCATCGCGCGCCTGGCGCGCACCGCGACGGACTGGAAGGTGTCGGTGAGCCGCCGCGGGTTCGCGACCGACCGCCACGGGCACGTCGATCTCAAGCGCGGCGGGGCGCTGCCGATCGCCAACCTCGCGCGCCTGCACGCCTTCGCCGCCGGGATCACGGTCTCGGGCACGCTGGACCGGCTGGTGGCCGCCGAGGAGGTCGGCCGCCTCGATGCCGACACGGCGACCTCGCTGCGCGAGGCGTTCGAGACGGTCTCGCGCGTGCGCCTCGAGCATCACGCCGAGTGCCTCGCCTCCGGCCGCCCGGCCGACAACCACATCGACCCGGGCGCGCTCGCGCCGCTGCGCCGGGCCGGGCTGCGCGAGGCGCTGCGGGCGGTCGCCGCGGCCCAGCGTCAGCTCGCCGTCTACGCGCGCATCGGGATCTAGCTCACGAGACGAGCTTCAGGAGATCGACGTCGCCGACGACGCCCTCGGGGATCTCGTCGTGGCTGCGCGTGACCAGCAGATGGTGCACCTGGTGGCGCTCGAGCAGGGCGAGCGCCTTGCGCGCCGGGGCGGACGGGTGCACGGTCACGGGCGGCTCGCTGACCGCGTTGCGCACGGGCATCAGCGCGAGGTCGCGGTCACACCAGCCGAGCAGGCCGCGGCTGGTCACCCAGCCGGCGATGCCGCCGCCGTCGCGGTCGAGCACGAGCACGGCGTGGACGCCGTGGGACAGCATCGCCCGCTGGGCCTCCAGCAGCGATGCGCCGTCCGGGACGACGACGACGCCCGGCCGCATGATCGCGCGCACCTCGGTGTCGAACCGCGTGCTGGTGGCGGCCGGGGCGGTGTGATGAGTGGTGTCGGAAGCCATGACCCGACGCTACGGGCCGGCCGGCGCGCCGCCATCGGCTGCGACCCGCGCAGCAGCCGTGGAGAACTACTGGTCGCGCCGCCGATCCGCGGGTCAGCGCAGGCTGAACGGCGGGTAGCGGTCGGTCACCAGCAACGTCGCGTAGGCGGCGACGCGCGCCTGCCAGCGGGCGACGCCGACGACGAAGTCGAACGCGCCGCGGGGATAGCGGCCCGTGAACAGGATCGCGAACCACCCGACGATCACGACCACGACGGCGGCGATCCACAGGAAGAACAGCACGATGTAGTGGGGGATCGCCAGCAGCCATTTGACCAGGGGCAGCCAGCGGTTGAGGTCGTGCTCGGCGTCGGGGTAGGGGAACTCGAAGTGGACGGCCTGCTCCTCGTCGGTGGACGGGTAGCGATCGTCGAGCAGCGCCAGGTACGCGAACACGCGGGCCACGAAGCGCGCCAGCTCGCGGTTGTAGTCGAACCACCAGCGCGGGTACTTGCGGCGGAAGAGGAGCATCAGGACGGTGGGCACCACGAGCAGGCCGCCGCCGCTGGCGGCGGCAGTGCCGCCGGCGTCGGGGTCCGAGTCGTAGGCGCCGCCGAGGATCAGCCCGAGGATGATCAGAATCGGGATCGCGGCGAACGGGCGGAACAGCGTGACGACGCGATTCAGCGGCCGGTCGGGGTAGTCGACGTCGAACGTGGCCGGGTAGCCGGGCTCGCCCGGGGCGGAGGGGGTGGGTGGAACTGAGGCGCTCATGGCGCCGACGCTACCCCGGGGGGCGCGCCTCGCCATCGGGGATTCCCCGCGCTGCCGTTGCCCGCGCTCCGTAGCTCGCCACAGCCGCGCTCAAGGCCCGAGCGCAGCGGCGAGCCCGAGCATGAGCGCGGCGCCGAGCGCGGCTCCGGCGAGGACCTGGCCGGGATGACCGCCGGACACCGCCTTCGGGCCGAGCTCGAGCGCCACGAGGGCGAGCATCGCTCCGGCGGCGAAGGCGAGCGAATAGGGCAGCAGCGCGCGGACCTGCTCGACGAGCACCACGGCGAGGGCCGCGCCGACGGGCTGGGGGGCACTGGTGCCGACGGCCATCCAGAACTGGCGTGCCGGGCTCGCGCCGTCGGCGTGCAGCGGGATCGCGGCCGCCGTGCCCTCGGGGACGTTCTGCAGGGCGATGGCGAGGATCACGAACAGGCCGACGCCGTCGGCGCCCGCGCCGTATGCGGTGCCGATGGCGAGGCCCTCGGGCAGCGAGTGCACGAGCAGGACGGCGAGGACGATTGTGCTGTCGCGGTTGCGCCGGCGCGCCAGCGTCGCCGCGGCCGGGCGGCCGCCGCGCCGGTCGAGCCAGCGTCGGCTGGCAAGGAAGAAGGCCACGCCCGCGACGAGCCCGGCGATCGCGACGGCCACGCCGCCGTCGTCGACGGCCGGCGCGAGCAAGCCGGCGAACGAGGCGACCGTCATCAGACCGGCGGCCAGCGCCCACAGGAACGGCTGGACGCGCGCGGCGCGGGTTCCCAGGGCGATGACGGGGACCGCGCCGAGCCCGGTGGCCAGCGCTGTCGCCGCGCCGGCGGCGAGCACGATCGCGACGTCGACCCACAGCGAGAGGCTGCCGTGAGCCGCAAGCGGCATCGCTGCCACCTAGGCGACGGCGCGCTCGGCCTCGCGCTTGACGGCGCGCAGGACCATGCGCCGCAGCAGCGCCGCGAAGGGCGCGATCACGGGCCACATGAGCCGGAAGCGTCGCCGCGTGTGCGGGTCGGTGGCGAGCGTCCGCGTCTCGGTGATCAGACGGGAGCGCTCGCCGTCGGCGACGACGGCGAGCGACCACGCGACCTTCGCGAACCCGGGCTGCGCGAACTGCGCGAAGTGCTCCGGCTCACAGCGTTCCGCCCCCGCGGGCGGCCGCCAGAGCAACCCGAGCACGACCTCGCGTCCGGGCTCGGCGGCCACCAGGATCCACGGGCTCTCCTCGGCGAGCATGTCGCCGAGGGTCGCCGAGCGGGCCGCGCGCGGCACGCGCCGACCGGTGACGCGCGCCGCCAGGCGCGCCGGCCACATGGCCACGGCCGACAGCAGCCGGGCGCCGCGGGACGCGATGAGGTTCGCCCGCCAGATCGCCGCGTAGACCGCGTCGGGGCGCGCGTCGACGACGAGCTCCTGGCGCGTGGACAGGTCGCAGCGCCGACCGGGCGGCGTCGCGGCATCGCCGCGGGCCGGCTCGTCGCGGGTCGCCGAGCACCCGGCCGACCATGTCACCATCGGGCAGGCGCCCACGAGTCGATCTGCGCCCGGAAGAACGGCCGCTGGCACGGCGTGCCGAACCACCAGGCGACGGTGATCCGGCTCGGCAGGACGGCGTCGCCGAAGCGGCGGTGGGCGTCGATCTCGCAGCCACACGGGACGTAGGCGTGGTCGCCGCCGACCGCGCGCCAGCGCGGGGCGCTGATCGTGTGCGCGGCGCCGTCCTCGTCGATGTCGATCGTCACCTCGGGGATCTCGGGCCCGACCGGCCAGCACGCGACGATCCGCGTGTCGCTCTCCGCGCGCCAGTGGACGCCGTTGCCGGGCAGCAGCGTGGCGGGCGCGAACGCGGCGGCCTCCAGTGCCGCGCGGCCGGCCGCGGAGCGCGCCGTGTGCTCATCGTCGGAGGCGAACACGCAGGCGACCCCGAAGAGCCGTCCCTGCGTGCTGCCGGTGCCGTTGGCGAAGCGGTCGGTCACGCGCAGGAGGGTCAGCGGGCCGGCGCCGACGCGCGCGTCCCACTCGAAGCTGTCGCGGCCGGTCCGCTGCTCGGCGGTGAACGGCAGCCACACGCCTGGCCCGGATCCGGCCTCGCATGCGCATCGTGACGCGCTCGGTCACGAGGGCGCCCGCGCCGATCGCGCGGGTCAGGAAGCGCCGGACGGGCTCGTCGACGCCCGTGAGCAGCTCGGGGCGGAAGTGGGGGCGGTCGAGTTCGCTGACGAGCATGCGCCGAGTCTTCCCGGTGCGGGCCCGGGGGCACATCGGGGGCGAGCCGCCGGCCGCACGCGGGCTTCTACGGAGCGCCGGTGAGCCGGCGGGTGATCTCGCCGGCGAAGCCGGTCGATCGCGTCCCAGTCGCAGAAGTCGCCGAACGGCGCGCGCAGCGCGCGCGTGATCGCGCGCTCGGGGAAGGACGGCGGTGACGAGCACGCGCGCGGTGTGTCCGGCCGGGACGCGCTCACGCGGCGGCCGGGACGGCGGCGAGGACCCGCTCGGCGAGCTCCATGAGCCGGTTGGCGTAGCCCCACTCGTTGTCGTACCAGGCGATGACCTTGACCTGGGTGCCGTCGATGACGCTCGTCAGCGGAGCATCGAAGACGGCTGAACAGGGCGAGCCGACGATGTCCGAGGAGACGATCGGATCCTCGCTGTATTCGAGGATCCCGGCCAGCGGGCCGCTGGCGGCGTGCTGGGCGAACGCCCCGTTGACCTCGCCACGGTGGTGGCGCGTTCGGCCTCGATGGTGAGGTCGACGATCGACCCCGTCGGCGTCGGGACGCGGACCGCCAGGCCGTTCAGGCGACCCTCGAGCTCGGGGATGACCAGGCCGAGCGCCTTGGCGGCGCCGGTCGACGTGGGCACGAGGTTGACTGCCGCGGCGCGCGCGCGGCGCAGGTCCTTGTGGGGGCCGTCGAGCAGCTTCTGATCGAGGTGTAGGCGTGGATCGTCGTCATCAGGCCATGCCGGATCCCGACCGTCTCGTGCAGGACCTTGGCCACGGGCGCGAGGCAGTTGGTCGTGCATGACGCGTTGGTGATGATGTGATGGCGGGCGGGGTCGTAGACGTCGTCGAAGTTCACGCCGAGCACGACATCGGCGTCGGCCGGCTCGCTGCCCTTGGCGGGCGCGGAGAGGATGACCTTGCGCGCGCCGGCGTCAGATGCCCGGCGCGCGGCCGCCCGGGTGCGGAAGCGCCCGGTGGACTCGATGACCACGTCGACCTCGAGCTCACGCCACGGGAGACTCGCGGGGTCGCCGCCGCCGGTGGCCAGGATCGTGTGCTCGCCGACGACGATCGTGTCGCTCTCGGCGCGCACGCTCTGCGGGAAGCGCCCGTAGACGGAATCGCGTGCCAGCAGGGCCGCCAGCGTCGCGGGGTCCGCGACATCGTTGACGGCGACGATCTCGAGGTCGGCGTCGCGCTCGACGGCCGCGCGCAGGACGGCGCGTCCGATGCGGCCGAAGCCGTTGATGGCCAGGCGGTCGGCATTGGGTCTCCTTGGTGGTGGGCCTGCGACGCTAGGCGGCGGTGGGCCTCGTGCCATCCGGGAAGCGACGGAGCGGGCCTCGTAGCCGGCCGCAGCGTGGCCGGGTCAGGCGTCGACCGATGGCGACGGCGCGTCGGCCTCGACGGGGTGCAGACGCACGCGGACGTCGACCGCGATCGCGCCGGCGGCGGTGACGATCAGCGGGTTGGCCTCCAGCTCGGCGACCTCGGGGTGCGCCTCGACGAGCTCGCTGATGCGCAGCAGGACGTCCTCGAGCGCGGCCACGTCGGCCTTGGGCGCCCCGCGGTAGCCGTCGAGTAGGGGAACGTCTCAGCGCGCGCACCATCTCGTGCACCTCGCGGTCGGTGACCGGGGTGATGCGCACGGCCACGTCGCCGACGAGCTCGGCCGTCGTGCCGCCCGCGCCGCAGGCCAGCACCGGCCCGAAGAGCGGGTCATGGACGACGCCGACGAGCAGCTCCACGCCCTGATCAGCCATGCGCTGGACGAGGAAGCGCGGCGCCGGGTGACCGTCGGAGACGACCTCCGCGACGATCGCGCCGGCCGCGGCGCGTACCGGTTCGGCGCCGGGCAGGCCCAAACGCACGCCGCCGGCGTCGGTCTTGTGGACCAGCCCCGGAGCGACCGCCTTGAGCGCGACCTCACCGCCGACGTCCTCCGCCGCCCGGCCGCCTCGTCGGGCGTCTCGGCGAGCGCGGCTGTCGGCCAGCGGAAGCCCGTAGCAGCGCCACAGCGCGGTGGCGCGCTCCGGCGCCAGCCATCCGTCGCCGTCCGCCATCGCCGCGGCGATGATCGCCGCCGCCTCGTCGCGACGCGCATCGGGATGGCAGACAACCCCGCCGCGCGGGGCGCGACGCCACTCCGCGTAGTCGGCCGCCGCGCCGAGCGCGCGGACGGCGTTCTCGGGGAAGCGGTATACGGGGACGCTCGCGGCGTCGAGCTCGTCGGGCCGCGGACCGGCGGTCATGAACACGCTCGGCGATCGGCAGCGTGCGCCCGGCGTCCTCGCGGCTGCGGGCCACGGCGCGGGCCACGTCCACCTCGCGGGTCACCAGCGGCGGAACGAAGATGGCGATGATCGCGTCGACCGACGGATCGCGGGAGACCGTGCGCAGCGCGTGCTCGTAATGCTCGGCGGGGGCGGCGGCGACGAGGTCGACGGGGTTCGCCACGGCGGCGCCCGGGCGGCGAAGGCGCGCAGCTCGCGCTGCGTCCCGGCGACAGCTCGGGGACCTCGAGGCCGTGGGCGGCGCAGGCGTCCGCGGCGAGGATCCCGGGGCCGCCGGCGTTGGTCACGATCGCCACCGACCGTCCCTCGGGCAGCGGCTGGCCGGCGAGCAGCGTGGCGACGTCGAAGAGCTCGCCGAGCGTGTCGGCGCGGACCACGCCGGCCTGCCGGAAGAGCGCGTCAACGGTCACGTCGGAGGCGCGCAGCAGCGCGCCGGTGTGCGAACCGGCGGCCCGCGCGCCCGCGGCCGACCGGCCCGCCTTGACGGCGAGGACCGGCTTGCTCGCCGCGACGCGCCGGGCGATCCGGGCGAAGCGCCGCGGGTTGCCGAACGACTCCAGGTACAGGAGCACGAGCGCCGTGTGCGGGTCCTGCTCCCAGAACTGCAGCAGATCGTTGGGTGACAGGTCGGCGCGGTTGCCGATCGACGCGAACGCGGACAGTCCGAGCCCCAGCGCGTCCGCCTGCTCGAGCAGCGCGATCCCGACGCCCCCGCTCTGCGAGGACACGGCGACGCTGCCCGGACGCGGCGCCGTCGGAGCGAACGTCGCGTTCAGGCCGGCCGGCGTGCTGAGCACCCCAAGGCAGTTCGGCCCGACGAGCCGCATCCCGGTCGCCCGGCACAGGGACAGCAGGTCGCGCTGGCGCTCGGCGCCGTCGAGACCGGCCTCGGCGAAGCCGGCCGAGACGACCACCAGGCTGCGAACGCCCGTCGCGGCGCAGTCGCGCGCCACGCCGAGCACCGCCGCCGCCGGGACGGCGATGACGGCGAGCTCGACTGACCCCGGCACGTCGCGGATTGACCGATGCACGGTGAGCCCGGCGATCGTCTCCGCGTGGCGGCCGACGATGCAGCCGTCCCCGGTAAGCCGCCGGCGACGAGGTTGCGCGCGAGGGCGGCTCCGACGCTGTCCTCGCGCGTCGTGGCGCCGATGAGCGCCACCGAGGCCGGATCGAGGACGGTGCGCACGGCCGCGGCCGCCGCAGTGCGGTCGCGATCGTCGAATGCGTCGCGCGCTGCATCGGACAACGCGGTCGGCATCTCGAGCGGCAGGCGGCCCGGCTCGGAGCGGACGGACGGGGAGAAGCCGCTGTCGCGGAAGACCTGGAGCATGCGGTGGTTGGCGGCGAGCACGGTCGCCGTGAAGGTCGTGATGCCGCGGCGCCGGGCTGCCTGAGCGAGATGCGCGAGCAGGATCGTGGCCAGGCCGAGGCCGCGCCGGTCCTCGGCGACCTCGAACGCGATCTCGGCGCGATCCGGGCCTTCGCGGACGTACTCGGCGTGGCCGATGATCCGCGGCTCTGCTCCGGCCACCGCGAGGAGCCCGGCCCCGCCGTCGCCTTCGAGGCCGGCCGCCTCCTCCGCCTCGCGCTTCATCCAGGCGCCGGCGCTGAAGAACCGGAACCAACGCGACTCGGGCGACAGGCCCTCGAGGAACGCGCGCAGGTCCTCGGCGTCCGCGCGCCGCACGCGGCGGATGTGTGCGGTCGAGCCGTCGCGCAGGACGACGTCGGCCTGCGTGCTCGCCGGGGAAGGCTCACGGCCCCGTCAGTCGGCGTGGCGGCCCCACGCCAGGGCGGTGGCGACGTCGAGGCTCGAGACGATCCCGACGGGCATCTCGCGGCGCGTGCTCGTGACGACGAGATGGCTCGTCGCGTGCTCGGCCATGAGCTCGGCGGCCTCGCCGAGCGGCGTCGACGCGTCGACCGAGACCGCCTCGGTGGCCGCGACCGAGCCGGCCGTCACCGACTCCGGGTCCCGTGCCGCACGCCATCACGTCCATATCGGAGACGACGCCCCAGATCAGGTGCTCGCCACGGTCGGCGACGACGCCGCTGACCACCACGCAGTGCAGGCGATGGGTGCTCATCATCCGCGCCACGTCGGCGAGCGTCGCCTCCGGGCCGCAGCCGAGCACGCCGGCGTGCATGACGTCCGCCACGGTGGCGTCGGCGAAGCGTGGGAGCAGGTAGGTGGGGCGGTAGGGCTGCGGCGCTGACGTGGCCATGCGTGGTCCTCCGATCGGGTGTCCCTCGGACCGTACGTCGGCTGGCGTGCAGCCGGATCCGGGGAAAGCCGCGACGGACGATGCCGGGCTTCCCGCAGGCGCTCGTCCCGTGGCGCCTAGCGTCGAGACATGCTCGAGGGCTCACCGCCGGTGCTCGCCGCCTCCCTGCCCGGCGCGCCGGAACGGCGCGGCGGGCCGCGGGCACGCAACGCCGGCCTCGAGGCGTGCATGCCGGACCTGAGCCCGGCGCAGGTCGCGGAGCTCCTGACACCGCGCGTGGCGGGCCTGAGCGCCCACGAGGCAGGCGAGCGCCTGCGGTCGACCGGCCCCGACGCCGCCTGAGCCGCCACGCCCCGGCCGGGTCGAGCTGCTCTGGCGCCAGCTGCGCAACCCCATGGTCGGGCTGCTGGCCGCCGCAGCCGCGGTCTCGGCACTGGTCGGCGCGGTCCTCGACGCAGGTGTGATCCTGGCGATCGTCGCCCTCAACGCGGCGCTGCGGCTTCGCGCAGGAGGCGCGCTGGGCCTGGGCGGCGGCCGCGCTGCGGCGCCTGCTCGCGGCCCGCCCGCGCTTCCCCCGGGGCCGGGACGCCGGGCGATGTCGACGCGGGCGACGTCGTGCCCGGCGATGTCCTCGTGCTGCGCGCGGGCGACCGCGTGGCGGCCGACGCCAGACTGCTCGAGACCGCGGATGCGGAGCTCGACGAGTCCACGCTGACGGGCGAGTCGCTTCCCGTCGCCAAGGGCGCCGCCGGGGTCCGGTGCTGGCGGTGCCCGCTCGCCGAGCGCCCGACGATGGTCCACGCCGGTACCACCGTCGTCCGCGGGCGCGGCACGCGCGGTGGTCGTCGCCACGGGCGCGAGGACGGCGGTCGGGGCGCTCGCCGCGACGATGCCGCCCGCTCCGCCCACACCCCTGCAATCGCGGCTCAACCGCCTCACCGGCGTGCTCCTGCGCTGGTGGTGGCCCTGTGATGGTGCTGTGCACCGCGCTGGCTGTCGCCACCGGGACCGAGCCTGCGGACAGCCTGCTGCTGGGGTCTCGCTTTGCGGTCGCCGCGATCCCGGAAGGCCTGCCCGCCGGCCGCCGCAGCGCCAGCGCTGCGCCTCCGCCGGATGGCGGAGGACGGGGCGATCGTGCGGCGGCTGGCTGCGGTCGAGAGGTTCGGCTCGACGACGGTGATCTGCGCTGACAAGACCGGCACGCTGACTCAGAACCGCATGACCGTCACCCGCGTCGTCGCCGAGCGAACGACGACGAGCCGCTCGTCGCCGCGCTCGTCGCGTCGCCCGAGCCGACGATCCGCGGGCCGCGCCCGAGGAGGCGGCGATCGCCGGCGCGGCGGGCAGTTCGCGGCGTGATGCGCTGGGCGGTCGCACGGTCCTGCGGACGCTTTCCTTCTCCTCGGAGCGTCGGCGTGTGGGCGTCGTGGTGCAGGACGGCGACGGCACCACCCGCAGCTACGTCAAGGGCGCGCCGGAGGTCGTGCTCGCGCGTCTCGCGAGCCCGCGTCCCGACCTCGCCGAGATGGCCGCCGCCTGGGCGCGCGAGGGCGTACGGGTGCTCGTCGTCGCGACGCGCACGTCGCTCCGCGTGGACGAAGACCCGGAACGCTCGCTGACGCCGGTCGGGCTCATCGGGCTCTCCGATCCACCCCGTGCGGGCGTGCGTGCGAGCGTCGAGACGGCACGAGGCGCCTGCGTGCGCACCGTGATGATCACGGGTGACCATCCCGCGACCGCCGCGGCGGTGGCGCGCGAGACCGGCATCCTCACCGACGAACGCGACGTGGTGGTGACAGGAGCGCAGCTCGATGCGCTCGACGGCGCCCGGCTGCGCGACCTGGTGGCACGGACGGCCGTGTTCGCGCGCGTCGAGCCCCGCCACAAGCCGCTGCTCGTCCAGGCGCTGCGCGACAGTGGCGAGATCGTCGCCATGACCGGCGACGGCGTCAACGACGTCGCGGCGCTCAGCGCGGCCCACGTGGGCGTCGCGATGGGTCGGCGCGGGACCGACGCGACCGTCCAGGCGGCGGACATCGTCCTCACCGACGACGACTACAGCACGATCGTCCGCGCCATCGCCCGCGGACGCACGATCTACGACAACGTGCTCCGCTTCGTCCAGTTCCTGCTCGCGGCGAACCTCGGCGAGGTCCTGGTCTTCACGCTCGCGCTGACGGCCGGCCTCGGCGCGCCGCTCACGGTTCTGCAGATCCTGCTTGTGAACCTCCTGACCGATGGTCCCCCCGCCATCGCGCTCGGCGTCGATCCGCCCTCGCCCGATGTCACGAGGAGACCACCGCGTCCGCCGGGACAGGGCATCATCGTGCCGATAGCGCCGATGCTGGCCACCGGCGCCGCCGCCACCGGGCTGGCGGGCTTCGTCTCCTTCCTGATCGGCCATGCCACCGGCACGGCGACCGGTCAGACGATGGCGTTCGTCACGCTCGTGACCGCGCAGCTGCTCGACGTCCTCGCCGTGCGCGGCGAGGAGCCGTTCTGGCGCGGCGGGCGCAACCCGCAGCTCGCGCTCGCGCTGCTGGGCTCGGTGGGCGCGCTCGTCGCGGCGCTCGCCATCGACCCGGTGGCCCGAGCGCTCGGCACCGTGAGCCTCGGCTCCGACGCGCTGATCATCGCCGTCGGCATCGGCGCGCTGCCGCTGGCCGCGGCCGAGTTGGTCAAGGCGCATCGGCGCGCCGCGACGTCGCGAGGTCCGGGGCGCGCATGGAGCATACGATCTGGACGCAGCTGAAGCGGCTGCTCGAGACGCGCCCCGATGGGCAGGCCGGCGCAGCCGGCGAGCTCGCCCGCCGAGTCGCTCTCTTCGGCCGGGAGCGGACGAGCGCGACATCCGTGCGACTCCGGTGCCGCCATCCGTACAAACGGGAAGGGTGACGGTGGCGGATCTGCCCGAAACCCGCGCCCGGAAGCAGTGGGCGCAGCGGATGGCGCCGGCGAGCGCGCTCCATAGCGTCGTCCCCATGCAGATGCCGAAGGTCACTCCTCTCACCACACTGCCGACGGCGCACCCCGGAATGCGTTCTGCTCCGGTCGTCCCGCGCCTGGTCCGGCCGGCGCGCTAGTCGTCGCCGCTCCGAGCGCCCGCGCTCAGGCGGGGATCCGCCACGCCGGGACCCGAGTGAACTGCGGATGCCCCTTCGCCGCGGCGAGCCTAAGGTCGCCGCCATGAGCACCGTCGCTCCGATCGCCGCGCCGCCAGGTCCGCCGCAGGCACGCGCCCGTCTGATCGCCCGCGAACGCGAGCTTGAGCGCCGGGCCCTCGCGCGTGAGGACGCGATGGGCCGGATCCGGCGCCGGATGGTCCTCGGCACCGATCGGGGGGCGGCCGGCGCCCCCCGCGCCGCGCAGGCGCTCGTGCGCCTCGGGCGAAAACTCGTGCACACGCGCACGGAGCTGGCGGTCGTGCGTCGCGCGTTGCGTCGCCTGGACGGCGAACTGCGCGCGCCGAAGCGGTGTTGACCACCGTCGCGTCCGGGCGCCGGGCGGATGGCGAACCGATCGGCAGGTCCGCCAACCGCATGCCGACCGAGCAGGCCGCGGTCTTCGCCCTGTGCGCGGGCTGGGACGCCGTCGAATGACGCGCCCGACGTCGTCGCGCTCGGCGGCAACGCGCTGCTGCGCCGCGGCGAGCCGGCCGACGCCGACACGCAACGGCGCAACGTCGCGGCCGCCGCCCGCGCGGTCGCCGAGGTCGCCGCCGACCACGAGGTGGTCGTCACGCACGGCAACGGACCGCAGGTCGGGCTGCCGGCGCTGCAGGCCGAGGCCTGCGCGGAGGTGCCGGCCTCGCCGCTCGACGTCCTCGGCGCCGAGTCGGAGGGGATGATCGGCTACCTCCTGGACCAGGCGCTCGGCAACGAGCTGCCCGGCCGGTCGATCGCCACGCTGTTGACCCAGGTCGTCGTCGACGCCTCCGACCCGGCCTTCGGCGCGCCGACGAAGCCGATCGGCCCTGTGTATGGCCCCGATGAGGCCGCCCGCCTGGCCCGCGGGCGTGGCTGGCGGATGGCCCGCGACGGCGCGCGCTGGTGGCGGCGCGTCGTGCCCTCGCCCGAGCCGCGCCGGATCGTCGAGCTGCAGACCATCCGGCAGCTCGTCGAGTCCGGCGTGCTCGTCGTCTGCGCGGGCGGCGGTGGGGTTCCCGTCGTCGCGGGTCCGGCCGGTGAGCTGCGTGGGGTCGAGGGCGTGATCGACAAGGACCTCGCCGCGGCGCTGCTGGCCGTCGAGCTCGACGCCGAGATGCTCGTCCTGCTCACCGACGTGCTCGCGGTGCAGGTCGGCTGGGGAACGCCGCAGGCGCGAGGGCTGCGCGCGACGACGCCTGCCCAGCTGCGCGCGCTGGAGCTGGCGAGTGGCTCGATGGGCCCGAAGGCCGAGGCCGCGGCGCGGTTCGTCGAGGCGACGGGCCGACGCGCGGCGATCGGCGCGCTCGCCGACGCCCACGCGATCGTCGAGGGTGAGGTCGGGACCTCGGTCATCGCGCCGGCTGCGGCGGACTACGAAGACGCCCTGCGGGGCGCTGCCGATGCTCCGCCCGCAGCACGCCTCTAGCGTCGGCGACATGCCCGAGCTGCTCATCGCGCCGAGCGAGACGCGCCACCGTGCCGGTGACGTCCGGCGCAAGACGGGCACCGCCGACAGGCCGCGACGGCCCGCCGGCTCGGCGCTCGCGTACGGCGCCTTGGCGCTCATCGCCCTCTACGTCGTCGATGACAACGCCCTGCACGCCGAGCCGGGCACGTCGCTGGGCGATCATCTGGCGAGCATGCTGATCCCGCTGGCCCTGCTGCTCGCGGTCGCGCTCGCTCACGCGCGCGTGCGCGCGGGCTTGCGCGCCATCCTCGCGCTGACGATCGGGGCGCTGGCCGTCACGGCCGGTGTGGCCGACGGGTTCCGCCACGTCGCCGTCGACCGCGTGGCCGGCGACGACGTCACGTCGATGCTGGCGGGGATCGCCGGTGCGGTCCTGATCGTCCTCGGCGGGATCGTGCTGTGGCGCTCACGGCGCCTGGACGAGCGTCCGCTCCGCCGATATCCGCGACGCGCGCTCGTCGGCGCGCTCGCCGCGCTCGGCGCGATCTTCATCGTCCTGCCTGTGGGCATCGCGGTCGTCGCCACCCACAAGGCGCGCTCGCCGCTGCCGGCGCTCGACCTCGGCCGCCCGGCGCAGGCGGTCGCCCTGCGGACGAGCGACGGGCTGCGCCTGGCCGGCAGCTACGTGCCCTGGCGCAACCGCGCGGCGGTGATCGTCTTCCCGGGCCGCACGGGCACCGTCGCCCGCGCGCGGATGCTCGTCCGCCATGGCTATGGCGTCCTGCTCATCGACCGCCGCGGCGAGGGCGCCAGCGAGGGCGACCCCAACGCGCGCGGCTGGGGCGGCGAGCCCGACGCGCGCGCTGCGCTTGCCTTCGTCGGCCGGCGCCCCGACGTCGACCGCCGGCGGATCGGCGGCCTCGGGCTGTCGGTCGGCGGCGAGCTGCTGCTGCAGACCGCGGCACATAGCCGCGCGCTGCGCGCCGTCGTGTCGGAGGGCGCCGGGAAGCGCTCGATGGCCGAGCAGCTCGACTGGCCGGGGATCCCGCGCGGGCAGCGCTGGCTGTCGCCGTCGCTCGTCGAGACCGGCGCCATGGCGGTCCTCGCCAACACCGGTCCGCCGGAGCGGCTGACAGGGCTCGTGCCGCGCATCGCGCCGCGCCCCGTGCTGCTTATCCGGGCGACGCGCGGCAACGGCGACGAGATCCTCAACCGCGCATACTTCTCGGCGGCGCGGGCGCCGAAGGCGCTGTGGGAGGTCCCCTCCGGCGGGCACGTCGGCGCGCTGGCGGCGCAGCCCGCGGAGTACGAGCGGCGCGTGGTCGGGTTCTTCGATCGGTCCCTGGATCCGAGGCGCTGAGCCGCGATGTCCGGATCGACGCTGACCCGTGCCGGGCTGCGCCTGCGCGTCGCGCACGCGCTCTTCGCGGTGACGCAGCTGGCCAGCCTCGGCTATGTCTGGCGCTGCGCGCTGCGGCGCCGCCGCGGCCGGGCGCTGCCCCACGCCGTCGCGTGGCTGGGCGTCGAAGGCGCCGCGCTCGTCGTCGGGCGCGGCCAGTGCCCGCTGGCGGGGTTGCAGCGGCAGGTCGGTGACCCCGTGCCGCTGTTCGAGCTCGTCCTCCCGCCGCGGGCGGCCCGTCTCGCCGTCCCGGCGATGGCGGCGATCTCCGTCCTCGGGATCGTCATCGTCGCCGCGCAGGAGATCGCGCGCCGCGACGAGGAGCCCGCGTGCTCGCGCTCACCGATCTGATCGGCCGGCCCGTGAGCGATGCCGATGGGCGGCGGGCGGGCCGCCTCGCCGACCTGCGCGTGCAGCTCGAGGGAGACGCCGCGCTCGTCTCCGGTCTGCGGCTCCGGCGCGGCCGGCGCGCGAGCGCCCAGGAGCTGCCGTGGGAAACCGTCGCCACGTTCGAGGCGACCGGTGCGACGTTGCGGGACACCGACGGGCGTGCCCGGCCGGCGGCGGGCGATGCCCTCTGGCTGGCACGCGACGTGCTCGACGCGCAGATCGTCGACGTGCGCGGCGCGCGGGTGGTTCGCGTCGGCGACGTCGAGCTCGAGCGCCGCGGCGACGAGCTGGCGGTCGTCGCCGTCGACGTGGGGTGGGCCGCGCTGCTGCGCCGCCTCGGCCTGCGTCGCGTCGCCGCGCGCGCCGAGGCAGATGCGATCGCCTGGGACGACGTGCACCTCGCCTCCGGTCGCGGCCATGCCCTCCAGCTGGCTACCGCCGGCGCCCGCGTGCACCGGCTGCACCGCGCCGAGCTCGCGACCCTCGTCGCCGAGCTCCCCGCCCCGCGCGCCGCCGAGGTGTTGCGCACGGTCGGGCCTGGCCGGGCGGCCACGGCGCTCAGCGCGACGCGGCCGGAGGTCGGCGCGACGCTGCTCGAGGCGCTCGGCACGGAGGCCGGGGGCCCCGTCATGGCGGGCATGCCGGCTGACGACGCCGTCGCCACCCTCCGCCACGTTGCTCCCGATAGCCGGCGCGACCTGCTCGGCGAGCTGCCCTCGTGGCGAGCCGACCGGCTGCGCGCCCTGCTGGCCCACCGACCCGAGACGGCGGCCGGGCTGATGAGCCCCGACGTGCGCACCGCGCGCGAGGGCCAGTCGGCCGCGGAGGTCCGCGCGCTGCTGCTCGAGCACGTGCCGCCGGTCGAGGGCCTGGCCACCGTCTTCGTGCTCGACCGGCTGGGGCGCCCCACCGCGACGCTGACGCCGCTCGCGCTGCTCGCCGGCGACCCCGCGCCCGCACCGGTCTGCACGGTGGCTGCGGACGCCCCGGCGCGCGACGTGATCGACCTCTTCGCGCGCCACGACGTGCTCGCGGTCGCGGTCGTCGACGACCGCGGCCGGCTCATCGGCGCGGTGGCGATCGACGATGTGCTCGAGGAGTTGCTCGCCGAGCGCCTGCCCGGGCACCGCCATGGGCTGCTCGCGGCGCTGAAGCCTCGTCGCCGTGCGCCGTAGGCGCGCGGGCGTCGCGCGCGCCGGGCGGCTCGCCGCGCTGGGCGCGGTCATCGGGCCGGGCGTGCTCGCCGGACTGTCCGACGACGACCCGGCGGGGATCACCACCTACTCGATCCTCGGCGCCGAGTACGGCTACCGGCTGCTGTGGGTCCTCACGCTGTCGACCGCCGCGCTCGTCCTCTTCCACGAGCTGGGGGCGCGCATGGGCTGCGTCACCGGGCAGGGGCTCGCCGGCCTGATCCGCGAGCGCTTCGGCGTGCGCTGGGCGGCGCTCGGCGTCGTGTGCCTGCTGCTCGCCAACGTTGGCACCACGTGCGCGGAGTTCGCCGGCGTCGCCGCCGCCCTCGAGCTCGCCGGGGTCAGCCGGTACCTGAGCGTCCCGCTCGCTGCCGTCGCCGTGTCGGCGCTGGTGCTGCGTGGCGGTTTCCAGCGCGTCGAGCGCGTGCTGTTCGCCGTCAGTGCGGTGTTCGTGACGTACGTGGTCGCCGGCGTGCTCGCCGGCCCCGACTGGGGTGCGGCGGCACGCGGGCTCGTGGTCCCCGACCTGCCCCTGACGCGTGAAGCGCTGTTCATCACCGCCGCGACGGTCGGAACGACGCTCGCGCCGTGGGGCCTGGCCTTCATCCAGTCCTACGCGGTCGACAAGCGCCTGACGCCCGCCGACGTGCGCCTGGAGCGCGTCGACGTCGTGACCGGCGCGCTGATGACCGGGATCATCGGCTTCTTCATCGTCGTCGCGTGCGCGGCGACGCTGCACGAGCGCGGCGCGACGATCGACGACGCGGCCGACGCGGCGCGCGCGCTCGAGCCGCTCGCGGGCGGCCTGGCGTCGACGCTGTTCGGCGCCGGCCTGCTCGGCGCGGCGCTGCTCGCCGCCTCGATCCTCCCGCTCTCAACCGCCTATTCGGTGGCCGAGGCGATCGGCGTGGAGGGACGACTCGACGACCCGTGGCGCGACGCGCGCGTGTTCTACGTCACCTACGGGCTCGTGGTCGTCGTCGCTGCGGTGGTCGTGCTGCTCCCCGGGGCGCCGCTCGTGCCGATCCTCGTCGTCACCCAGGTGCTCAACGCCGTGCTGCTCCTCCCGCTGCTCGTGTTCATCCGCGGCCTCGCCGCCGACCGCGGCCTCATGGGAGCCGATGCGCTGGGCGCGTGGGGGCGGGCGGTGACCGCGGTGGCCATCGGCGCGCTTGGACTGTGCGTCGCCGCGCTCGGCGTGCTCGCGGTGGGATGACGCGGAGACGGGTGTGGGATTTCACGGAGCGACGCGCGTAGGAGCGGGGGATGGCGCCCGTCCCGGGCGTCCATAGCGTCCTCGCCATGCTCAATCCCGAGTCCGGCGCGGCCCCCGCCATCGAGGCCCAAGACGTCGTCAAGACCTACGGAACGGGCGCGGCAACCGTCCACGCACTGCGCGGCGTCTCCCTCACGATCCGCAGCGGCGAGTTCGTCGCGATCATGGGCCCGTCCGGCTCGGGCAAGAGCACGCTGCTGCACATCGTCGGCGCGCTCGAGTCACCGACGAGCGGCGTCGTGGCCGTCGGCGGACGGCGCTACGACCAGCTCGACGATCGCGAGCTGACCCGCCTGCGCCGCGACCACATCGGGTTCGTCTTTCAGTTCTTCAACCTGATGGGCTCGCTCACCGCCGTCGAGAACGTCCACCTGCCGGCGCTCATCGCGCGCCGCCACGACGACGCGCTGCGGCGCCGCGCGCACGAGCTGCTGGACCGCGTCGGCCTCGGCGAGCGCGCCGATCATCTCCCGTCCGAGCTGTCGGGCGGCGAGCAGCAGCGCGTCTCGATCGCCCGCGCGCTGCTGCTGTCGCCCGAGCTCGTGCTCGCCGACGAGCCGACCGGCAACCTCGACTCGCGCGCCGGCTCCGCCGTGCTGCGCCTGCTGCGGGAGGTCAACCGCGCCGACGGACAGACGATCGCGATGGTCACCCACGACCCATCGGCCGCCGCGGTCGCCGATCGCGTCGTGTTCCTGCGCGACGGGGAGATCGCCGCCGAAGTGCCGGGCGGCTCCACGCAGGCCGTCGCCGACCAGCTCGCCGCCCTGGAGCCCGACAAGCCCGAGGAGCCGCTCACGGTGGGCGGCACCGCGGCGGGCTGAATCGCGATGCTCCGCTCGTTCGACGGCCTCGCTCTGCGCCAGCTGCGCACCCGGCGCCTGCGCGCCGTTCTCACGTCCTTCGGGATCGTGCTCGGCGTGGGGATGGTCTTCGGCGTCCTGCTGCTCGTCGGAACCATCCGTCACACCTTCGACGACCTGATCGACTCGGCCTGGGGCAAGACCGACCTCATCGTCATGGGACCGTCGGGCGCGGGGCTGGTGCCCGACTCGACGCTCACGACGATCCGCGTCACCGACGGCGTGCGCAGCGCCCAGCCGATGATCGGCGCGATCTTCAACCGCCTGGCCGACGACGGGCGGCCCGTGAGGGGGATGGTCGGCCAGATCCTCGTCGCCGGGATCGAGCCGAGGAACGCGCCGTATGACTTCCGTTACGTCGCCGGTCGCCCGGTCCGGGCCGGACGCGAGGTCGTCGTCGAGCGCAACTGGGCCCGCGCGCGTCACGTCGAGCTCGGCGGGCGGATCCCGGTGGCCACGTCGACCGGACGGGCGAGCCTGCGCGTCGTCGGCATCTTCAAGTTCACCAGCGGCCTGGCCTTCGGCGACAGCGGCCTGGCGGCCATGCCGATGCGCGACGCGCGCGTGCTCATGGACATGCCGCGCGGCTACATGCAGATCGCTGTCACGGCCACCGACCGCGACCAGGTCGGCGCGCTGAAGGAGCGGCTCGCGCGCGAGCTCGGGACCGGCGTCTCGGTGCGCACGCCACAGGGCGTCGGCGACGAGTGGGGCGAGCAGCTCGGCGCGCTCAACGTCGTCCTCTACTTCTTCTCGGGCATCGCGCTGTTCGTCGGCGCCTTCCTGATCCTCAACAGCTTCAACATGACCGTCCTGCAGCGGATGCGCGAGCTGGGCATGCTGCGCACGCTCGGCGCCACCCGGGGGATGGTCATGCGGACCGTCATGGCCGAGGCGCTGGTCCTCGGCATGGTCGGCACCGTGCTCGGGCTCGCCCTCGGCCTGGCGCTCGCCCTCGGGCTCATCGAGATGATGAAGGGGCTCGGCGTCCCCATGAGCGGCTTGCGCATCTCGCCCTCGGCGGCGCTCGTCGCGGGCATCCTGGGCCCCGTCGTGACGGTCATCGGGGTGCTGCGCCCGGCGCGGCGGGCCGGCCGGATCGAGCCGATCCGGGCCGTCCTCGGGGAACGCGCGACGGACGCGGGCTCTCGACCTGGCGGCTGGCGGCCGGCATCGCGCTGTTCGTCCCGGGGCTCGTCTTCGGCGCGAAGTTCTGGTTCGGCGGCGACAACACCGGGTCGCTGGCCTCGGGACTGCTCGGCATCGGCATGACGATGGCGATGTTCCTCGGGATGAGCCTGATGGCGCCGTGGGTCATCACGCCGATCGTCCGCGCCCTCGCGCGACCGCTGACCGGCCTGGCCAGGACCTCGGGACGCATGGCCTCCGACGCCACGCGCGCCAACCCGTCGCGCACCGCGGCGACGGCTGTGGCCCTGACCATCGGACTGTCCGTGGTCGTGGTCAACGGGGCTCTGGCCTCCAGTCTGCTCGGCACGATCTCGGATCAGATCGACGCCGCCTACGCTCGCGACCTGACCGTGCAGCCGATCGGCCAGGCGCTCGAGAACGGCGGCGGCCAGACCATCCCGACGGCGGTGCGACGCCGGATCGCCGCGATGCCGGACGTGGCCGTCGCCACACCGGTGCGAAGCATGTTCCTCGACCTGCCTGGCATCCACGAGGGCAACGCGCAGGGGCTCGCCGTCGCGGTCGACCCGCGGGCGTATGGGCGCGTCGACCAGTCGCCCGTGACCGGCGCGACGCGCGCCGAGGCGCTGGCCGGTATGGCGGCCGGCGGGCTGATCGTCAACCGCAGCTACGCCCGCGCCGCCCACGTGCGCGTCGGTGACTCCCTGACGCTGCACGGCGGTTCCGGCACCCGCCGGGCGCGCGTGGCCGCCGTGCTCGAGACGATGGGCACCTTCCAGGGACCGGCCGTCCAGATGTCGCTGGGCACCATGCGGGACGTCTACGGGACGACCGGCGACGCGCAGGTCGTGGTCAAGGCGCGCCGTGCCGAGGACCGTGCGGCCATCGAGCGCCGCGTCGGCGCGATGGTCGAGCGCGAGTACCCCAACCTCGAGCTGCTCTCGACGGCCGAGCTCAAGAGCCAGATCGAGGGCAACGTCAACCAGCAGTTCGCGATCTTCAACGCGATCGTGGCGATCGCGGTCATCGTCAGCCTGCTCGGCGTGGTCAACACGCTGGCCATGTCGGTCATCGAGCGAACCCGGGAGATCGGTGTGATGCGGGCGATCGGCTCGTCGCGCTGGCAGGTGCGCCTCGCGATGGTCGACGAGAGCTTGCTCATCACCGTCGCCGGAGCGATCGCGGGCGTCGGCCTGGGCGCGATCATCGGCTACGCCTGGGTCATCGGCCTGCGCGGGCTCATGCCGGGGATCGCCTTCCACTTCCCCATGACCACGGCGATCGCGGTGGCGGTCGCCGCCGTCGTGCTGGGCGTCCTGGCATCGATCCTGCCCGCGCGCCGCGCCGCTCGCCTGAACGTCATCGACGCGCTCAACTACGAGTGACGTGACGGGCCTCGCCGTCGCCGCCCCGGTCGGGCTCACCGAGGCGCAGGCGGCCGCCCGCCTGCGCGCGCGGCCGCCGGAGCGCGCGCCGGAGACGAGCCGCTCCTACCGCAGCATCGTCCTCGCCAACGTCTTCACGGTCTTCAACCTGATCCTGCTCGTCGCGGGCGTCGCGACCCTCACGCTGGGTGACTGGCGCGACGCGATGTTCCTCGGGATCCTCGTCGCCAACACAACGATCGGCATCACCCAGGAGATCCGTGCCAAGCGCGCCCTGGACGGGCTCGCGGCGCTTGTCGCGCCGGGCGCGACCGTCCTGCGCGACGGCCGTCCCCGCCGGGCCGACGTCGACGGCGAGCTGCGCGACGGGCAGGACCTCACGCTCGACGAGGCGATCCTGACCGGCGAGTCCGAGCCCGTGGTGCGTGGTCCCGGAAACGCGCTGCGCTCCGGCAGCTTCGTCGTCGAGGACGCCGGACGTCACGAGGTCACCGCGACCGGGCGGGCCAGCCATGCCCAGGCGATCACCGGACAGGCGCGCGCCTTCCGCCACCCGCGCTCGCCGCTGGAGCTCGCGCTCAACCGGCTGCTGCTCGCGCTCGTCGCCGCGATGGTTCCGCTCGGGCTGGTCCTGGGGGCGGGACTCGCGCTGCGCGACCGGGGGACGGACGAGGCGGTGACCACCGCGGTGGCCGGCACGCTGGCGCTCGTCCCCGAGGGACTGCTGCTCCTCGCCGGGCTCACCGGACGCTGCGCAACGTCCAGCGCGTCGCCAAGCTGTTCGTGAGCAAGTCCCGTGTTCGCCGCCGTCCTGATTCTCACACTCGGCGTCGCGGCGGTTCCGTACCCGTTCCTCCCGCGGCACCTGAGCCTGGTGTCGAGCCTCTCGATCGGCATCCCCGCGTCCCTGCTGGCGCTCGCCCCAGCTCGGGGCGGTGGGACGCCCGCGACGTTCCTGCGCGACGTCGCGCGCTTCGCCGTGCCCGGCGGTATCGGCGCCGCGGTCGGCGTCGAGGCGGGCTACGTGCTCGCTGTCGAGGGGGCCGCCTGCCCGTGCGCGACGCACGGACGGTCGCGGCGACGGTCCTGCTCGCCGTCGGCCGGTTCCCGGTCATCGCCCTCGAGCGCGGCGCCGGGCGGCGCACGTTCCTCAGCGCGGCGCTGTGCGTGGCGCTCGCCGCCGCCTACGCCGGTGCGCTCCTGACGCCATGGACCCGCACTTCTTCGCCCTCGGCACGCTCGGCCCGGCCGCTGCCCTGATCGCCGCGGCACTCGGGATCGCCGTCGCGTGGTGCGGACTGCGGCGGCTTCGGCGCCTAGCGCTCGTCGCGCTCGAGGCGCCGGTCGAGCCAGGCGAGGACATCGTCGACCACGTCACCGGCGGGCCGGTCGGTCCGCACGACCGTGTGGTCGTCGCCCGCGACGTCGTCGAGCGGCTCCCAGTCCGCGAGCTGGTTGCGCACGATGTCGGCCGTGGCGTCGGACTCCGCGCCCGGCGTCGCGGCGCGCTGCGTCGCGCGCCGCTCGAGCTCGGCCGCGGGCGCGCGTGACTCGATGAAGAGCACGTCGGCGCTGACCGTGCCGAGGGCGTCGGCGAACGCCTCGCGGCTCTCGCGGCGGTGGAACGTCGCGTCGACGATGACCCCGTCGTGGTTGGCCAGCTCGATCTTGGCTCGCAGCCCGAGCGAGCGGTACGTGGTCTGCGTGATCGCGGGGGCGTATGCCTCGGCGGGGGCGCGCCGATTCGCCGGCACATGGGCCAGGCGCTTGCGGACAACGTCCGAGGACACGCGCATCCAGCCGCTGCGCTCGGCGAGCGCGGCGGCGAGCGTCGACTTGCCGCTCGCCGCCGGGCCGCAGCAGACGACGACGAGCCGCCCGCGGACGCGCCACATCAGGCGCTCCGCGAGCGCGACCAGACGGCGGGCCTCGGCGGGCGCCGTCTGTGTCGGCGTCCGGCTGCGTCGCGCGGACAAGCGCGACCTTCGCGCGGACCAGAGCCCGGAACGCGGCCATCATGGCCACGAGGTCGTCGTCGCCGGCGTTGCCCCCCGCGGCCCGGTAGCCATACACCAGGGCGCGGGCCAGGCGCGGGGCGCCGAGCGCCTCGAGGTCCATGACCAGGAAGGCGAGGTCGACGGTCACATCGGCGATCCGCAGGCCGGGGTCGAACTCCAGGCAATCGAAGATCTGGGGGACGGCACCGCTGAGCACGTGCTCGGCGCGCAGGTCGCCGTGCCCGTCGCGCACCAGCCCACGCGCCCCACGTCCGGCGAGCTGGCCGGCGCGCGCGAACAGGGCCGCCTCGAACTCGCGGCGCATGACGTGGACACGGCGAGGCTCGATGACCGTTCCCGGCGCGTCGGCGAGGTCGTCGAGCGTCGTGCGGATCGCCGCGCGCAGCGCGGCCGTCGCCGCCGCCGGATCACCGGTCGCTGCCGTGGCGTGGAAGCGGGCGAGGCGATGGCCGACGATCTCCACGTCGCGTTCGGTGGCGGTGCCCGCGCGGATGCGCGCCGCGAGCGTCTCGTCCTCGAGAAGCGCCGCATCTCGACGGCGACCTCGAGCGCGTCGCGGGCACGCTCGTCGTCGGCGACGAGCGTGTGGCGCCCGTCGCGCTCGACCAGCGCCACCGTCCCGAGGTAGAGGTCGGGCGCCAGGCGGCGGTTCAGCCGAACCTCCTCGCGGCATAGGGCGCGCCGGCGACTAGCGTCCCGTAGTCGAGGAACGACAGCACGACCGGCTTCTTGACCTTGTAGACGCGGTCGTCGGTCAGGAACACCCAGGAGCCGTGCGTCTCGACGAGCTCGACGGCGCGCGTCCGCCGCGGGTACGTCGCCGGGTCGAGCATCGCGCGCAACACGGGCGAGGCGCTCGCGTCGACCCGGGCGCCCGCCAGGGGCGGCTCGGCGGATGCGAGGCTCATGGCGCTCGGCCCGTGCTCGCCGCCGGCGAGCCGACGTCGGCCCGCGCGGCGGTGTCGACCTCGACCGGCACGACATCCGCGCCGGGCCGGACCTCGGGCGCGCGCGGCGCGCCGGCCTGCACCGTCAGGTACGGGGACAGGTACCGGCCGGCGATCTTGCTCGGCGGCCACCACAGCGAGTAGGCGCGCGGCTCGTTGTCCTCGCCGCCGCTCAGGCGCCGGCGCATGTACGTGGGATCGTCGTCGGTATAGAGCACGCCGCGCAGGACGGGATCGACGGGGCGCGGCGCGATGGGGAGCCCGAGCGCGGCGAGCATCGTCTCGGCCGCCGCGTCCGCCTGCTGCGCGGCGAGGCCGCCCTGCTTGAACGGGCAGGCCGTGATGTCGCCGGCGGCGAACACGCCGTCCAGGCCGGCGACCCGGCCGTACGCGTCGACCGGGATGAAGCCCTCACCGTCGTGCGGGAGGCCCGTGACGAAGCGCCCGGCGGCTCGGGGCAGCGCGACCACGCACTCGGCGGGCAGCGTGCGGCCGTCGACGAGCCGCAGCTCGCCGTCCTCGACGGACAGCGGCTCGGCGCCCAGCTCGGTGGCGATGCCGTGCTGCTGAAGCATCGCCGCCACGCGATCGCTGGCATGCCGGCCGAACAGCTCGAGCGGCGCCGTCTCGGGGGTGACGAGCGTGATCTCGGTGTGGGCGCCGCGCCGATCGAGCTCGGCCGCGGTCAGCAGAGCGAGCTCGTAGAGCGGCAGCGGCCACGTCGCGTGGCCGCCGACCGCGAAGACGACGCGCGGGCGCAGGTGGGCGGCGGCATCGTCGAGCAGCCGCCGGACGCGGGGTGCGTCGACGGATCCCTGGAAGGTGAGCGCTCCCGGCAGCTCGGGAGTCGGTCGCGCGCCGACGGCGACGAGCAGCAGGTCGAACGACCGCCGCTCGCCGGCGTCGGTGACGATCGTCGCCGCCGTGGCGTCGACCTCGGCGAGCCGGGCGTGCCCGAGCGCGACATCGTTGTCGGTGGCGAAGCGATCCAACCGCAGGCTCCACGTCCGCTGGTCGCCGAAGGGCTCGAGTACCGACAGGGGCCGGTACGCGAAGTGCTGATTGGGCGTGAGCATCTCGATCTCGAGGTCCTCGGCCCTCAGGAAGGCGCGCAGGAACAGGCACGCCTCGAGCGCGGCCACGCCTCCTCCCGCGACGATCACGCGGGGCCGGTCTCGTTCCTGGTCGGGCCAACGAAGCATGGTCTGAGCCTGTCAACCAGGGGGCGGTCGCTCATCCGGGGATCCCACGGATCAGGGTCCGGAAAGCCCGTTGACACGACGCCCGTCGCGGGCCCGCGAGCGCGAAAGCTACGGACCGAGGTCGGGCGTTTGGCCCGGATGGCTCGCCGCCGGGCGGGACGTAGCGTCGGTGGACCGTCTCAACCCTGAAGGAGGACCACATGCACGCTCACCGCCGAGCCCTGCTCATGACGACGGCCAGCGCCGCACTCGCGCTCAGCGCCGGAGTCGCCCAGGCGCACGAGTCGCCGCCGCCGCAGCCCTCGTACGAGCAGCCGGCGCCCGAGAAGCCGGGACACGACACGCCCCCGCACGGCAAGCCGCCCGTGTGCGACAAGCACAAGCCGCCCCCGGCTCCGACCCCCGCGCCACCGCCCGCGCCGGTCATCGCCGCGCCTGCTCCCGCGGCGCCCGCTCCCGCGGCGCCTGCTCCCGCGCCGCCCGCTCCCGCCCCTGCCGCGGCCCCGGCGCCCAAGCAGGCCGTGAAGTCCGAGCAGGTCTCGCGGAAGCGCAAGGCCGCGAAGCGACGCCGGGCCGCGCAGCGGCGCAAGGCCGAGCGGCGCGCGCGCCGCCAGATGGCGCAGCGCCCGCAGCTCACGGGCTGACCCGCTCGGCCGCTCGCCGCCGCCCTCCGTGGAAAGCACCGACCCGCTCGCGGGGCTCTCCCGGATGGCGGCGGCGGGCGTCACGCCTAGCGTCCGCGCCATGTTCACGACGATCCTCGCGGCCTGCGACGCAGGCACGAAGGGGCGCGACGTGGTGGCGCTGGCCGCCACGCTCGCCCGGGCCGTGCGTGACGCCGCGAGGCCGAGCGCGCCGATCGGCTCGCGCGGGCATGGGTCGTTGGGGCGGGTCGCCTTCGGCTCGACGTCCGACGGCCTCGTCCGGCGCGCGGACACGCCGGCGCTTGTCGTCTCGCGCGCGGCGGCGACCGACCCGACGCCCGAGGAGGCGACGCGATGTACAGCGACCTGATCATCGGCTACGACGGCTCGGAGGCCTCGCGCGATGCGCTCGCCCTCGGCCGGCACCTGGCGGTCGCGACGGGCGCGCGCACCGTTGTCGTCCATGCCTATCCGTTCACCCCGCTGAGCGCGGTCATCCCGCCGGAGGGCCGGGTCGAGCTGACCCTGCGCGGCGCCGCCGAGCGGGTGCTCGACGGCGCCCGCGAAGCGTTGGCGGACGTTCCCGGAGCCTCCTTCCGAGCCGTGCCCGACGCGTCGCCCGCCCGCGCCCTGCACATGGTGGCCGAGGAGGCCGACGCCGCGCTCATCGTGCTCGGCTCCACACACCGTGGCGACCTCGGCAGCGTGCTGCTCGGCACCACCGCCGACCAGACGCTCCACGCCTCCCCGTGCGCCGTCGCCGTCGCCCCGGTCGGCTACGCCGAGCGCGCCGGCAAGGGGATCGGCGTCGTCGGCGCCGCGCTCGACGGCGGCGAGGACACCGAGCGCATCGCGCGCGTCGGCGCGCGCATCGCCCGCGGAGTACGAGCCACGCTGCGTCTGATCATGGTGATCCCGGGCGCGGAGGAGACCGCGCCGCAGATGGCCGGCATCGGGCTCGGGGCGTGGCTGAACGTCCTGCGCGAGCAGGCGACAGCCACGCTCGAACGTGGCGCGGCCGCGGCAGGCAACGGGCTCCCGCTCGAGCGCCGGTGCCGGGAAGGGCGCCCGGCCGGGGAGCTGGTCTCCGAGAGCCACGGGCTCGACCTGCTCGTCATCGGCTCGCGCGGCTTCGGTCCGCTGCGCCGGGTGATCCTCGGCGGCGTCAGCTCGAAGGTCGTCCGCCACGCCGCCTGCCCGGTCCTCGTGATCCCGCGCGGGACGGCCGAGCAGCTCGACGAGGTCGTCGCCCCGCTCGCCCAGGCAGCCGCCGCGCGCTGATCCGCCAACCGTCCAACCAACCGAAGGAGAGTCCCATGTTCGGCACCATCGTCGTCGGCGTCGACGGCCGGCCGGGGGGACGCGACGCGCTCGCGCTCGCCGCCCTGCTCGCCGAGGCCACGGGCAGCGAGCTCATCGCCGCCTGCACGTTCCCCTATAGCTCCCAGCCGAGCCGCGCGGCCAACCCGGCCTACCGGTCGGCGATGATGGACGAGTCGCGGGGCATCCTCGCGCGCGAGCTGGCGGCGACCGGAATCCAGGCTCGGTCCGTGATCGTGCAGGACATGTCCGTGGCGCACGGCCTGCACCGGCTCGCCGAGCGCGAGGACGCGGGGCTCATCGTGATCGGCTCGCCGCAGCACGGGCGGGTGGGCACGCTGCTGATCGGCAACGTCACCCACAACACGCTCAGCGCCGCCCCGTGCGCGGTCGCGGTGGCCCCGAAGGGCTTCGGGGCGCGGCGGCTGGCCGTGATCGGGGTCGGCTTCGACGACACGCCCGAGGCGCATCGGGCGCTCGAGCTCGCCACAGAGCTCGCTCGTGCCGCCGGCGCGCGAATGGAGATCGTCGCCGCGGCCGAGACGCCCACGTCGCTGTCGATGTACAAGTCGGTCCTCGATCCCGAGCACGTGCGCGCGCGAGAGCACGAGGCGGCACAGAACGGGCTGAACGCCGCGCTGCGCGACCTCGATGTCGCGCACGCCGGCGAGGTCGTGGACGGCTCGGCGGTCACCGCGCTGCGCGAGCTCTCGCGACGGACCGACCTGCTCGTGCTCGGCTCTCGCAACTGGGGCCCGGTGCGCCGGCTGATGGTCGGCAGCACCTCGCACGCCGTGGTCGCCCACGCCGAGAGCGCCGTGCTCGTGCTCCCGCGCGGCACCGACACCGAGGAGCCGGCCGCCGACGCGTTCGAGACGCAGGGCGTCTCGCAGCCGACCGTCTGAGAGCGCCGCCCGCGCGAGCCGCGTCCCACGCGGCTCGCGCCCGTTCCGTGGTTTCCCGCAGGGACACGCGGGAGCGGGCGGATGGCGGCCGCGACCGCGCCGCATAGCGTCACGACCATGACCACTTCCCCGTTCCGTGTCCTGGTGGCCGGCGGCGGCGTCGCCGGCGTCGAGGCCCTCCTGACCCTCCACGCGCTCGCCGATCGCCTTTGCGAGCTCACGCTCCTGGACCCGGGCGTGTCCTTCGTGTACCGGCCGCTGGCCGTCGCCGAGCCCTTCCTGCTCGGCGACCCGCGCCACTACCCGCTCGCCGAGATCGCCCGGGACGTTCGCGCGCGCCTGATCACCGACCAGCTCGTCGCCGTCGATGACGCCGAGCGTGTGGCGACAACCGCGAGCGGCCGCCGGATCGAGTTCGACGCGCTCGTGCTCGCGACCGGCGCGCGCGCGGTTCCCGCCTACGAGCACGCCATGCACTGGGACGACCGCTCCGGCCACGAGCAGCTGCGTGGTCTGCTCGCCGACATCGAGGAGGGCTACACCAAGCGGATCGCCTTCGTCATCCCGCCCGGCCCCGGATGGCCGCTGCCCGCCTACGAGCTGGCGCTCCTCACCGCCCAGCAGGCGTGGGGGATGCAGGCTTCGCCGGAGATCACGCTCGTGACACCGGAGCCGTCGCCGCTGGCCGTGTTCGGCACCCAGGCGAGCGACACGGTGGCGGGCGAGCTGGAGCGCGCCGGGATCCGCTTCGCGGGCGGCGCCATCGCGGAGGTGCAGCGCGGGCACGCGGCGACCGTCGTGCTGCAGCCGCGCGGCGAGCGCCTCGAGGTCGACCGAGTGGTGGCGCTGCCGCGCCTGCTCGGCCGCGTGATCGAGGGCGTCCCGGCCGACCCGAACGGTTTCCTGAGCGTCGACCCCCACGGTCGCGTCGCCGGGCTGGAGCGCGTCTGGGCGGCCGGCGACGGCATCGACCTCCCGGTCAAGTTCGGCGGCCTGGCCGCCGAGCAGGCCGACGCGGCGGCCGAGCAGATCGCCTCGCTGGCCGGCGCCGACGTCGACCCGCAGCCGTTCCGTCCCGTGCTGCGCGGCCAGCTGCTCGCCGGCCGCCGCGAGCGCCGCTACATGCACCACGTCGCCGCTGGAGGCGGCGGCGAGGGAACGGTCGCCGACCACGCCCTGTGGTGGCCCCCCGGCAAGATCGCCGGCCGCCGACTCGCGCCGTACCTGGCCGACCGCGACGAGGCGACGACGGTAGCGCCGCTCGCCCCCGCCGGCACCCACGTGCAGGTCGACCTGCTGCGCGACGCCGCGCCGACGACCCCCTGACCCCCGACGCTCGAACCGGAGTTCCACACATGCTCGCCAAGACCATCGTGACCGGCGTCGACGGCATGGAGGGCGGGCGCGACGCGCTGCGCCTGGCCGCCGTCCTCGCCGCCGCCCTCGACGCCGAGGTCGTCGCCGTCAGCGCGTTCCCGTACTTCCACCGCCCGGCGCTCAGCGGCTCTCCGGTCGTCGAGGCCCAGCGCCGGGCCACCCGTGAGAAGCTCGAGAGCGAGCTCGCCGAGCTCGGGATCCGGGCTCGCATGCATGTGCTCGCCGACAGCTCGCCTGGGCGCGCCCTGCAGCGCATCGCCGAGAAGGAGAACGCCGCGATGATCGTCGTCGGCTCCACGCGCCGCAGCCTGGTCGGCCGTGTCCTGATCGGCGACGACGCCCTCGGCGCCGTGCACGGGTCCCCGGTCCCGGTGGCCGTCGCGCCGCGCGACTACGCGCCGGGCGACGGCGGCGTGAAGCTGATCGGCGTCGGCTACGACGGCGGTCCCGAGGCCCGCGATGCGCTCGACGTCGCAGCCGGCCTCGCCAATGCCTCGGGAGCGCGACTGGAGCTGCTCAGCGTCGCCCCGAACTCGTCGGCCATGCTTGCGGAGGCCGGCAGCTACTCGTTGGACTGGCTCGAGGACGTCCGCGCCGAGCGCGAGCAGATGCTCCAGGAGGTCGTGGACGGCCTGAGCGCCGACGCGGTCGGCTCGGCCGTCCTGGGGATCAGCTCGGAGGAGCTCGAGGACCTCTCGCGCCGCGTCGACCTGCTCGTCGTCGGCTCGCGGGGCTGGGGCCCCGTCCGGCGGGTGCTCCTCGGCTCCACCTCCGCCGGCATCATGCGCCGCGCCGCGTGCCCGGTGCTTGTCGTCCCGCGCGGTGCCGCCACCGGCCAGCCCGGCGAGAGCAGCCCGTCCGAGCCGGGCGCCGAGCCCTCCGTACATGCCTGACCGCCGGATCGAGCCCTGGCGCGTCGTCGTCGCCGGCGGAGGCGTCGCCGGGCTCGAGGCGTGCCTCGGCCTTGCCGACCTCGGCGAGCGCCAGCTCCAGGTCACCCTGATCGCACCGGGCGACCGCTTCACGCTCGCCCCGGTCGCCGTCGCCGAGCCCTTCGGCGGCGATCCGGCGCCTGGCTTCCCGCTCGCCGACCTGGCGCGCAGCCTCGGCGCCCGCCACGTCCAGGACCGCCTCACCGGCGTGCGCGGCGACGACATGGTCGTCGAGCTCGAGCGCACCGGCGATCTTCCCTACGACGTCCTGCTCGTCGCCACCGGGGCCCGTCACCGCACGATCCACCCGAGCGCGCTGACGTTCGGCGGTCCCGACTCCGTCGCCGCGATGCGACGGCTGGTCGAGGGGCTGACCCACGGCGAGCTCGAGACCGTCGCGTTCATCGTCCCGGGCGGCGCGACGTGGCCGCTGCCGCTCTACGAGCTCGCGCTCATGACGCGACGTCGCGCGCGACGCGCGCGGATCCTGATCGCCACGCCCGAGCGCAGCCCGCTCGCGCTGTTCGGCGACGGGCCCAGCCAGGTCGTCGCCGGCCTGCTGGAGGATGCCGGGATCGAGCTCCACACGCAGGCCACACCCGGTGTCGGGCAGGACGGACGGGTCGTCTTCCTCGGCCCCGACGGGCCGGTCGTCGAGGTCGACCGCACCGTCACACTGCCGATCTCGCTCGGACCCCGGATCCCGGGCCTGCCCGCGGACGCGGACGGCTACGTCCCGGTCGACGAGCACGGCCGGGTCCCCGGCCTGCGGCGCGTCTACGCGGCCGGGGACGTCACCGACCAGCCCGTCAAGCAGGGCGGGCTGGCCGCCCAGCAGGCCTACGCCGCGGCCCGCCACATCACCGCCCAGGCCGGCGGCATGCTCGGCCCGGAGCCGTTCCGTCCCGTCCTGCGCGGCCTGCTGCTCACCGGCGAGCACGACCGCTACCTGCGCCACGGCGCCGATGGGATCGACCGCGCCTCGGAGGATCTGCTGTGGTGGCCGCCGGCCAAGGTCGTCGGTCACTACCTCGCGCCCTGGATCGCCGACCACGTGCACGACCGGCGCTGGACGACCGCCCCGGCGGGCGGCACGCGCGTCGAGCGCGCGCTGCCCGCGCGGGTCGATCCCGCGGTGCTCGGGCTCGACCCCTACGGTCCCTAGCGACCGGCCAGGGCGCGGACCTCGCGCGCGATCTCGAGGTCCTCGCGTGCCGCGATCACCAGCGTGCGCACGGGCGCGTCGTCGGCGCTGACGTCGGCGTCGCCATCGGCGCCGCGGTTGCGCGCGTCGTCGACTTGGACCCCCAGAAACCCGAGCCCGGCCGCAGCGTCGGCGCGGACCTGTGCCGAATGCTCCCCGACCCCGCCGGTGAACACGAGCGCGTCGATCCCGTCGAGGGCGGCGGTCATCGCGCCGACGCCCGCGCGCAGCCGGTGGACGTAGACGTCGAAGGCGAGCCGGGAGTCGTCGTCCGCGCGGGCCAGGAGTTCGCGCATGTCGGCGCTGCCTCCCAGGGCGAGCAGGCCCGACTCGTGCTCGAGCGCGTGGCTCATGCTCGCCGGCGTGAGCTGCTCCTTGCGCTCGAGCAGCCAGAGCAGCAGCCCGGGGTCGACCGACCCCGACCGCGTCGCCATGACCAGGCCCTCCAACGGCGTGAACCCCATGGTGGTGTCGACCGAGCGCCCGCCGCGCACCGCGGCCAGCGAGGCGCCGGCGCCGAGATGGCAGGTGACGATCCGCCGCGCGCCGGTCAGTTCGCCAGCCCGGCGCGAGGCGTAGGCGTGCGAGAGGCCGTGGAAGCCGTAGCGGCGCACCCCCCAGCGCTCGCGCCACGAGCGCGGGACCGCGTAGGTGGCCGCGGCGGCGGGCAGCGAGGCGTGGAAGGCCGTGTCGAAGCACGCGACGGCCGGCACGGCGGGCAGCACGCGCTCGACGGCGCGCAGGGCACCGAGCGACTTGGGCTGGTGCAGCGGCGCGAGGTCGGTCAGCGCCTCGAGCGCGGCGAGCACCTCGTCGTCGATCCGCACCGCCTCCCGGAAGCGCTCGCCGCCATGGACGATCCGGTGGCCGACCGCGTCGATCTCGCCGGCGTCCTGCAGCCAGGAAGCCAGGGCGCCCTGGTCGGGCGCCCCGCGCGGCGCGTCGAGGTCGGCCGCGGCGAGGACCGTGTCGTCGTCGTCGAGGACGCGCAGCTTGAGGCTGCTCGATCCCGCGTTGACGACGAGGACGCGCATCCCGGCGTCGCTCAGGAGAACGGCCAGACCCAGTCGCGGACGTCGTCCGTGTCGTCGCCCATCTCACGTGTGAAGGCGCGGTGGCGCAGCCGCTCGTCGACCATCTCCTGGCGCAGCCCGGCCGCGCGCTCGCCCAGCCCCGGCACGCGGTCGATGACGTCCATGACGAGGTGGAAGCGGTCCATGTCGTTGAGCATGACCATGTCGAACGGCGTCGTCGTCGTGCCCTCCTCCTTGTAGCCGCGCACGTGCAGGCCGTCGTGGTTCGCGCGCCGGTAGGTGAGGCGGTGGATCAGCCACGGGTAGCCGTGATAGGCGAAGATCACCGGCCGGTCGGTCGTGAACAGGGCGTCGAACTCGGGGTCGGACATCCCGTGCGGGTGCTCGGTCTCGGGCTGCAGGCGCATGAGGTCGACGACGTTGACCACCCGCACGCGGACGTCGGGCAGGCGCTCGCGCACGATCGCCGCCGCCGCGAGGGTCTCGAGCGTCGGGATGTCACCAGCGCAGGCGAGCACGACATCGGGTTCGGCCACGCCGTCCGCGGTGCCCGCCCACTCCCAGATGCCGATGCCGCGCGTGCAGTGGGCAACCGCCTCGTCCATGGCCAGGTACTGGAGCGCGGGCTGCTTGCCGGCGACGATCACGTTCACGTAGTGGCGGCTGCGCAGGCAGTGGTCGGCGACCGAGAGCAGGCAGTTGGCGTCCGGCGGCAGGTAGACGCGGACGATCTCGGCCTTCTTGTTGACGACGTGGTCGATGAAGCCGGGGTCCTGATGGCTGAAGCCGTTGTGGTCCTGGCGCCACACGTGCGACGTGAGCAGGTAGTTCAGCGACGGGATCGGCCGCCGCCAGGGGATCGCGCGCGTCACCTTCAGCCACTTCGCGTGCTGGTTGAACATCGAGTCGACGATGTGGATGAAGGCCTCATAGCAGTTGAACAGGCCGTGGCGGCCGGTCAGGAGATAGCCCTCCAGCCAGCCCTGGCACAGGTGCTCGCTGAGCACCTCGACGACGCGGCCGTCACGGGCGAGGTGCTCGTCGGTGGGCAGCACCTCGGCCTGCCAGGCGCGGTCGGTCACCTCGAAGAGGGCGCCGAGCCGGTTGGACGCAGTCTCGTCGGGCCCGAAGACGCGGAAGCTGCGCCGCTCGGTGTCGAGGCGCACCACGTCCCGCAGGAACGCGCCAAGGACGCGTGTGGCCTCCGCCGAGGCCGTCGCCGGCGACGGCACGTCGACCGCGTAATCGCGGAAGTCGGGCAGCCGCAGGGCGCGCGTGAGCGTGCCGCCGTTGGCGTGCGGGTTGGCGCCCATGCGCCGGTCGCCCACCGGCGCCTGCTCGCGCAGCTCCGGGCGCGGGGCGCCGCCGGCGTCGAACAGCTCCTCGGGCCCGTAGCTGCGCAGCCATGCCTCGAGCGCCGCGAGGTGGTCCGGTCGCGTGCGGATCTGCGACAGCGGCACCTGGTGGGAGCGGAACGAGCCCTCGGCCGGCAGCCCGTCGACCTCCTTCGGGCCCGTCCAGCCCTTCGGCGTGCGCAGCACGATCATCGGCCAGCGCGGCCGTCCGGCCGCGCCCCTGTCCCGGGCGGCGGTCTGGATCTCCGCGATGCGATCCAGCGCCCGGTCGAGCGTCTCGGCCATCAGCCGGTGCATCGCGGCCGGGTCGTCGCCCTCGACGAACAGCGGCTCGTGCCCGTAGCCCTCCATGAGCGCGCGCAGCTCGTCGCGCGGGATCCGGGCGAGCACCGTCGGGTTGGCGATCTTGTAGCCGTTGAGGTGCAGGATCGGCAGCACGGCACCGTCGGTCGCGGCGTCGAGGAACTTGTTCGAGTGCCAGCTCGTGGCCAGCGGGCCGGTCTCGGCCTCGCCGTCGCCGACCACGCAGCAGACGAGCAGGTCCGGGTTGTCGAAGGCGGCGCCGTAGGCGTGGGCCAGCGCGTAGCCCAGCTCGCCGCCCTCGTGGATCGAGCCCGGGGTCTCGGGAGCGACGTGGCTGGGGATGCCGCCGGGAAAGGAGAACTGGCGGAAGAGGCGGCGCAGGCCCTCCTCGTCCAGCGCGATGTCCGGGTAGATCTCGCTGTAGGTGCCTTCCAGGTAGGTGTTGGCGACCAGCCCGGGGCCACCGTGCCCGGGGCCGGTGACGTAGATGGCGTTCAGGTCGCGGGCGCGGATCGCGCGGTTCATGTGGGCGTAGACGAAGTTCAGGCCCGGCGTCGTGCCCCAGTGGCCGAGCAGGCGCGGCTTGACGTGCTGCGGGAGGAGCGGCTCGCGCAGCAGCGGGTTGGCGAGCAGGTAGATCTGCCCGACCGACAGGTAGTTGGCGGCCCGCCAATAGGCGTCGAGCGCGTGCAGCTCCTCGTCGCTCGGGGGCGTTGACGAGGGGGTTGTCGGCGCGGTCATCGGCGCATCGTCGCAGCCCCTGCCGGGCGCCATCCGTGTCTTCCCACAACCATTGCGCGGGACGTCACCGATGGAGCGACCGCGCCGGTCCGCGACGCTGGATGCCATGCCGCCCTCGTCCGCTCGTGCGCCGGATCCCACCGAGGACCTCGAGCTGCTGCTCGAGGAGCTGGACAGCGGGCTGGCCGGACTCTCCTCGCGCGAGGCCGCGCGACGCCTGGCCCAGCACGGGCCCAACGAGTTGCGCCGCCGCGGCGGCCCGACCTGGCCGCGCCAGCTCGCCGCGCAGCTGACGCATCCGCTCGCGCTGCTGCTCTTCGCCGCCGCCGCGCTGGCCGTCGCCGGCGATCTGGTCGAGCTCGGGATCGCGATCCTGGTCGTGATCGCGCTCAACGCGGCCTTCGCCTTCGTCCAGGAGCGCCACGCCGAGCGCGCCATCGAGGCACTGCAGGCCTACCTCCCACCGCACGCGCGCGTGGTTCGAGACGGGGCCGAGCAGCCGATCGACGCGCGCCAGATCGTGCCCGGCGACGTGCTGCTCGTCGAGGAAGGGGAGGGTGTCTGCGCCGACGCCCGGCTCGTCGACGGTTCGCTCGAGATCGACCTCTCGGCGCTCAACGGCGAGTCGGTGCCGGTGTTGCGCTCGGCCGAGCTCGTCGATCACGACGTGCCGGCGATCGAGGCGCGCGACCTCGTCTTCAGCGGCACCACCTGCACGGGCGGTGACGCGCGCGCGATCGTGACCGCGACCGGGATGGCCACCCAGCTGGGACGGATCGCCGCGCTCTCGCAGCGATCGGGGGATGAGAGCAGCCCGCTGCAGCGAGAGGTCCGCCGCGTGGCGTGGCTCATCGCCGCCATCGCGGTTGCCGGCGCGGCGGCGTTCGTGCCCGTCGCCACGCTCGGCGCGGGGCTGCCGCTCGGTGACGCGGTGATCTTCGCCGTCGGCCTCCTCGTCGCCAACGTGCCCGAGGGCCTGCTGCCCACGATCACGCTCGCGCTCGCCGTCGGCGTGCGCCGGCTCGCCCGTCAGCGCGCCCTCGTCAAGCGCCTCAGCGCGGTCGAGACGCTCGGCGCGACGACGGTCATCTGCACCGACAAGACCGGCACGCTGACCGAGAACCGTATGCAGGTCGAGCTCGCCTGGGCGGGCGACGCGGAGATCGCGGCCCGGGACGGCCGCCTTCCCTCGGCGGGCGGCGCCGCGCTCGCGCTGGCCGAGGCGCTCGCCGCATGCAACACGGCCCAGCTCGCTCCCGAGCCGTCCGGCGACCCGACCGAGATCGGGCTGCTGCGTGCCGCGCGCGACCTCGGCGCGGACGTCGACGGCGCTGTGCGGCGCGCGCGTCGGGTGGCGATGTTCCGCTTCGACCCTCGGCGCAAGCTGATGACCACGCTCGACCGGGGCGACGACGCCGCGCTCCACGTCAAGGGCGCCCCGGACGTCCTGCTCGAGCGATGCGTCAGCGTCCTGGGCGCCGACGGCCGCGAGCGCCCGCTCTCCGACGACGAGCGCGCGGCCCTGTCGGCGCGCGCGGACGGCTACGCGGCGAGGGGTCTACGCGTGCTCGCCGCGGCGCGTCGCCCGTGGACGGGCTCTCTGCTGGAGGATCGCGACGACGTCGAGCGCGATCTCTGCCTGCTCGGCTTCGTGGCCATGCTCGACCCGCCGCGCGCCCACGTCCGGGACGCCGTCCGGCGCTGCCACGACGCCGGCATCCGCGTCCTCGTGGTCAGCGGCGACCACGGGCTGACCGCCTCGGCTATCGCCGCCCGGGTCGGCATCGGCGGCGACTCGCCGCGCGTCGTCACCGGCGCCGAGCTCGACGCGACGCCTGACGTGGCGCTGGACAGGCTGCTGGCGGGCGACGAGGAGATCGTCTTCGCGCGCACCTCGCCCGAGGCCAAGCTGCGGATCGCCGATGCTCTTCGGGCCGCGGGCCACGTCGTGGCCATGACCGGCGACGGCGTCAACGACGCGCCCGCGCTACGGGCCGCCGACATCGGCGTCGCGATGGGCGCGACCGGCACCGACGTCGCGCGCGAGGCGGCGACGATGATCCTCACCGACGACGACTTCGCGTCCATCGTGACGGCGATCGAGGAGGGCCGCCGCGTCTACGCGAACATCCGCAAGTTCATCCTCTACATCTTCGCCCACGCGCCCGCCGAGGTTGTCCCCTTCCTCGTCTTCGCCCTGTCGGGGGGCGCCGTCCCGCTGCCGCTCACGGTCATGCAGATCCTGGCCATCGACCTCGGCACGGAGACGCTGCCCGCGGTCGCGCTGGGCTGCGAGCCGGCCGAGCCGGGAACGATGAGCCGCCCGCCGCGGGCCCGCGGCGAGCGGTTGATCGACCGGCGCCTGCTCTGGCGGGCGTGGGGGGTCCTCGGGCTGGTCTCCGCGCTGGTCGTCCTCTGCGGGTTCTTCGCCGTGCTCCTGCATGCCGGCTGGAGCCCCGGCGACCCGGTGTCGACTCACCTGCACGACCAGGCGACGACGATGACCTTCCTCGGGATCGTCGCCTGCCAGGTCGGCGTGGCCTTCGCCGCACGGACCGAACGCGCATCGCTGCGATCGATCGGCGTGCTGAGCAACCGGCTGCTGCTGTGGGGCATCGCCTTCGAGCTCGCGTTCGCGGCCGCGCTCGTCTGGCTGCCGCCACTGCAGGACCTCTTCGGCACCATGCCCCCGCCGACCGAGCTGCTCGCGCTCCTGCCGCTCTTCCCGCTCGTCGTCTGGACCGCGGATCTCCTCCACCGCCGCGCTGCGGCGCACTACGGAGCCGGAGGCGTGCAGCGGCCCGATGCCCCCAAGCCCGCGCGGCCTTAGCGTCCGGGCCACACGAACTGGAACGAGGATGACACCGTGACCGCATCACACCCGACCGGCTCGCGCGCGGCGCCGACGCGCGATCAGCCGCTGCTCCCGCGGGTCGTCCTCGTCGGCGTCGACGGTCGTCTGGAGAGCCTCGACGCGGTCGCCCTGGGCGCCCGGGTGGCGCAAGGCACCGGTGCGCGACTGGTGGTGGCCGCGGCCTACCCGCTTGCGCCGCTGAGCTCGCGCGGGCTCGACGACGGACCCACCGGTCGCGCCGAGGCCGAGCGGGCGCTCGGCCTCGCCCGCCGCGCGCTCGGCGCGGTGCCAGCCGGCTTCGCGGCGCTCGCCGGATCGACCGCGGGGCGCAGCCTCCACGAGGCGGCCGAGCAGCACGGCGCCGATCTGATCGTCGTCGGCTCCTCCCGCCACGGTCCCCGTGGCCGGCTGGTGCTCGGCGGGGTGACCGCGGAAACGCTGCGCCGGGCGCCCTGTGGCGTCGCGGTCGCGCCACGCGGCTGGTCCGACGGCCCGCGAACCTTCGCGCGGATCGGCGTCGCCGTCGACGGGTCGGCACGAGACATCCGAGCGGCCCGGCTCGCCGGGCTGATGGCGGGGATGAGCGAGCCGCACGCGCGCGTCGAGGCGATCCACGTCGTCGATCCGGCTGCAGAAGAGAGCGCCGCCCAGCAGCTGCGGGCGACGGCGCGCGCGGCCGCGGCCCTCGGCCCCGACATCGACCTCCGTCGTGTGGTCGTGAGTGGCGAGGTCGCCGACCAGCTCGCCGCGCGCAGCGCCCAGCTCGACCTGCTCGTCCTCGGCGGCCGGCCGCGCGGAATCCCCGGCCTGCTGCTGCTCGGCGACGTGTCCGCTCAGGTCGTCGGGCTCGCCCGCTGCCCGGTGCTCGCGCTGCCGTCCGCGACGGTCCGGGAGCGCGACGACGGCGCGGACGCTCGTTCGCGACCGGCGGGGCTGACCGCCGGGCCTGTCGCTCCGTAGAAACCCGCAACCGCTCGCCGGGCTCGCACGGATGAGGCCGACGGGGTGTCGCCCGTACGCTCGAGCCCATGCCCACTCCTGAGAGCGGTAGCCTCGCCCCGATGTCCGACACGGACGCCGCGGCGGCCGAGATCACGGTCGTCCTGGCGGACGACCACGCGGTCGTCCGCCGCGGGCTGCGCCTCGTCCTCGAGGCCGAGCCCGGCATGCGCGTCGTCGCCGAGGCGGGCGAGGTCGGCGACGCGCTCCGCTACGTCCGCGCCCACCGCCCCACGATCCTCGTGCTCGACCTCAACATGCCGGGCGAGCCGAGCCTGCCCGCCATCCCGAGCTTCCTGGAGGGGTCCCCGGGCACGGCCATCGTCGTGCTCACCATGCAGGAGGACCCGCGCTTCGCCCGTGAGGCGCTGCGCGCCGGCGCCCTCGGCTACGTGCTCAAGGAAGCCGCCGACGACGAGCTCGTCGAGGCGATCCGGGCCGCCGCGCGCGGCGACACCTACCTCAACCCCCGGCTCGGGGCACGCCTCGCGGCCGAGCTCCCGGAGCCCGCCGGACCGCCCGACGGACTCAGCGAGCGCGAGGTCGAGGTGCTGCGGCTGATCGCACTGGGCCACACGAACACGGAGATCGGCAAGCAGCTCTTCCTGAGCGTGCGCACGGTCGAGACGCACCGCTCCCACATCCAGCAGAAGCTTCGCCGCACGAGCCGCGCCGAGCTCGTGCGCTACGCCCTCGACCACGGCCTCGTCGGCGACTGATCCAGTCGTTGAAAGAACGGTGACGCGCCAGCGCGGCGTGTACGCTCGCACCGTGAGCTTCGCGTCGCTCGAAGCGGACCGCCTACGGCGGCTCATGGAGGTCGCGCCCGGCCTCATCTCCGAGCTGGATCTCGAAACCGTTCTGCAGCGTGTCCTCACGCTGGCCTGCGAGCTGACGGGCGCGAGCTACGCGGCGCTCGGCGTCCTCGACGAGAGCCGCCACGAGCTCGAGCGCTTCCTGACGCGCGGCATCGACGCGGACGGCCGCGAGCGGATCGGCGACCTCCCTCGCGGGCGGGGGGTGCTCGGTGTGCTGATCGAGCATCCGCAGCCGTTGCGCCTTGGCGACGTCGGCGAGCACCCGGCCTCCTACGGCTTCCCACCTGGGCATCCGCCGATGTCGTCCTTTCTCGGGGTGCCGATCCTGATCCGCGGAGAGGCGTGGGGCAACCTCTATCTGACCGAGAAGCAGGACGGCGAGTTCACCGACGGCGATGAGCAGACCGCCGTGCTGCTGGCGATTTGGGCGGCGATCGCGATCGAGAACGCGCGCCTCTACGAGCGCGAGCGACGACGGGCCGGCGAGCTAGAGCGCGCCGTTCGCGGTATGGAGGCGACGACGGACATCGCCCGTGCGATCGGCGGCGAGACGGAGTTGGCGAGGGTGCTCGAGCTGATCGTCAAGCGCGGCCGCGCGCTCGTGGACGCCCGCGCGCTGGCGATCGCACTCGTCGACGGTCCACGGCTGCGCGTCGACGCGGCGGCCGGCGAGTACCGGCGCGAGCTCCTCGGCGAGACGGTCGATCTGGATGGCACGATCGCCGAGCAGGTCCTGCAGACCAAGCGCTCCCAGCGCCTGTCCGACCTGTCCTCGCAGCTGCGCTTCGCGCTCGGGCGGGTCGTCGATGCCAGCACCGGCCTGATCGTTCCGCTGCTCTTCCGCGGGCGCGGGCTCGGGGTCCTGTACGCGTTCGACCGCGGCGCGTCCGCCGAGGAGTTCAACAAGGACGACGAACGGCTCTTGGAGGCCTTCGCGGCCAGCGCGGCGACGGCGGTGGCGACCGCCCAGGAGTTCGCCGCCCACGGCCTGCGGCGCAGCATCGAGGCCTCCGAGCGGGAGCGTCACCGCTGGGCGCGCGAGCTGCACGACCAGACCCTTCAGGACCTCGGCGCGCTGCGGCTGTCGCTGTCCACCGCTCGGCGGCGCGGCGACAGCGAGGCGCTGGCGCTCGCGGTCGACCAGGCGATCGCCGACGTCGCCGACGGGATCGAAGAGCTGCGAGCGATCATCACCGACCTGCGCCCCGCCGCGCTGGACGAGCTCGGCACCGGCGCGGCCCTCGAAGGCCTCATCGAGCGCGTGGCGGCGGGACACGGCTCGCCCGCCATCATCGCCCACATCGACCTCGCCTACGAGCAGCGCCGCGAAGCGACGCGCCACACCCCGGCGCTGGAGAGCGCGCTCTACCGGCTCGTGCAGGAGGCGATCACCAACGCGATCAAGCACGGCGCCGCCGGGACGATCGAGATCTCGGTCGTCGAGAACGCCGGCGCGATCGACGTCCGCGTCACCGACGACGGCTCGGGCTTCGACCCACAGGGCGTCGAGGCCGGTTTCGGCCTGATCGGGATGCGCGAGCGCGTCGCGCTGGTCGACGGGACCCTGGACGTCACCTCGCAGCCGGGCGGCGGCGCCACGGTGCACGCCGTCATCCCCGCCGTCCGGCGCCCGCACCAGCACCCCGCGGCCGCCACGGCCTGAGCCGTCGCCGGCTCGGCATCCCGTGCCCCGGGCCCACCCCGACCTCCGCCGTCATGGGCGGAGCCGGTACGTGGAGTCATCGCGTCGTAGGCGACGAGCCACGTCGAGCGGCGGCCTCGCTCGAAGCCGGCGCGCCGGTGGTCGCGGCGCCTCCGGACGCGGTCCGACCGGGTCGCGGGCGAAGCCCCACGTACAGCAGGACCCCGCCGCCCACCAGCGACAGCAGCCCGAGCACGAGCAGCCCGACGCCGACCCACACCAGCCAGCCGATCTCGGCGCCCACGGCGATGTCGGCGGCGACGCCCGGGCGTCCGTCGGCGTTCATCACGACGACGGCCCAGCGGCCCGAGTCCACGTGCCACTCGGCGGTCTGCGTCCCCGCGCCGCCCGCCGATGCCGCCCAGATGCGCTCCCGCGCGGGCAAGGTCGGGCGAGCGCGGCCCTCGCGGCGGACGGTGTCGGTGGCGAAGGGATCGGCGTGGACGCCGGTGACCTCCTCGTGTGCGACGCCGCGCAGGTACGCGTCGACGGCTCGCTCGGGCGCGATGCCGACGAAGATCGGCCGGCCGTCGGCGCTCGCGGCGCGCACCCGGACGCGGACGGGAGCGAGGTCGGCGGCCCAGTCGCTTCCGGCGCCGTCGACACGTCCGATGCGCAGACCCTCGGAGGTCAGCGCGCGCGTGTCGGTGCGGACGCGCTCGGTCGACGAGCTGTAGAAGCCGTCCGAGTCGCGCAGCGTGAGATGGGCGAGGACGACGGCGACGCCGGCGAGCAGCAGGGCGGCGGCGACGAGCGCGCCGAGGCTTCCGAGGACGACCGTGACGACGCGGCCGGCCGGCCAGGCCGACGACGGGCCGACGGTGGGCGCGGGCTGGGCGGAGGTGGTCATGGGTGCCTCCTGGTGCGGGTGAGATCAGGGACGTGAGGTTGCGAGTGGGTTGCGGCCGAGGCGGGCCGCGTCGAGCAGCACGCGCCGCTCGGCGGCCGCGACCAGGCGGCGTGTCGCCGCGACGGCGTCCGGGTTGACGGAGATCGCGTCGATCCCCGCCCGCACGAGCAGCTCGGCGTACTCGGGATGGACGGACGGCGCCTGTCCGCAGATCGACGTTGCGAGCCCCAGGCCGCGGGCCCGGGCGATGAGCTGGACGATGTACTCGACGACCGCCTCGTCGCGCTCGTCGAAGGTCTCGGCGACGAGCTCGGAGTCGCGGTCGGCGCCGAGCATCAGCTGCGTGAGGTCGTTGGAGCCGATCGAGATGCCGTCGATGCCCAGCTTCGCGTAGCGCGAGAGGTGGAAGTGCACCGACGGCACCTCGGCCATGATCCACAGCTCGAAGCCGCGCCGGCCGGTCAGCCCCGCGGCCTCGACGAGCGCCCGGCAGGCGGCGAGCTCGCGCGGCGTGCGGACGAACGGCAGCATCAGGTGGACGTTCTCGTAGCCCTGGTCGTAGACGCGGCCGAGCGCGTCGAGCTCGAGGCCGAACAGGTCGGCCTCGCGCGTGTAGCGCAGCGCGCCGCGGTAGCCGATCATCGGGTTGGCCTCCACCGGCTCGAACTGCTCGCCGCCCTCCAGACCCCGGAACTCGTTCGTGCGGAAGTCGATCGTCCGGTAGGTGATCGGGCCGCGGTGCGAATCCGGCGGCGAACTCGAGCAGGCCGTCGGCCATCCGCTGGACGAACTCCTGCTCGCGCCCATCGCGAAGCAGCAGGCGCGGGTGTCGTCCCTCGAGCGCCTCGACGATCATCATCTCGGCGCGCAGCAGGCCGACGCCGTCGACGTCGAGGGCGGCGACGCGCGCCGACCTGCGACGGCTCGGACAGGTTGACGAGCAGCTTCGTCCCGGTGGGCTCGATCCGTTCGGCCGCGACGGTCGGGGTCGCGTCGGCGGCTGGGGGCGTCTCCAGGCCGGCGCGTACGACGCCGCGCGTCGCGTCGACGGTGACCGGCTCGCCGTCACGCAGCTTCGTCGTCGCCTCGGCGGTTCCCACGATGCACGGCACGCCGAGCTCGCGCGAGACGATCGCCGCGTGGCAGGTCATGCCTCCGGAGTCGGTGACGATGGCGGCGGCACGCCGCATGAGCGGCACCCAGTCGGGCGCCGTCATCCGGGTGACCAGGACCTCCCCGGCGCGCAGCGCGCGCGCGTCGTCGAGCGTCGCAACGACACGCACCGCACCGCTCGCGAGGCCCGGAGCGGCGCCGATGCCGCGCACGAGCGGGCTGCCGAGCGCGGCGGTGTCGTCCGCGGCGCCTCCAGGCGGTGACCCGACGGCCGTGATCGGGCCGCGACTGCAGCATCCACACGGCACCGTCGGCGTCGAAGGCCCACTCCGTGTCCTGCGGCGCGCCGTAATGCCGCTCGACGGCGATCGCGAGGTCGGCGAGCCTGGAGACCTCCTCGTCGTTGAGCGCCGGGCAGGCGCTCTCCTCGGAGGTGGTCGCGCGGCGGCGCACCCCGCCCTCGGGCAACGGCTCGATCGACGAGCTCCTTGGCCCCGAGCTGGAACGTCCGGATCCTCCGCGTGGCCTTGTCGACGACGTAGCGGTCCGGCGAGACCTCGCCGCTGACGATCGCCTCGCCGAGCCCGAACGAGCCCTCGATGACGATGTCCGTCCGTGCGCCCGCTGCCCGGGTCGATGGTGAACATCACACCGGAGCGCGTGGGCGAGGATCTGGCGCTGCACGACGACCGCGATGTCGATGTCGGCCGAGCGGCAGTCCGCGCTTGGCGCGGTAGGACAAGGTGCGCGCGCCGAACAGCGACGCCCAGCAGCGTCGCACCGCGTCGACGACGGCATCCGCGCCGCGGACGTTCAGGAACGTCTCGTTCATGCCGGCGAACGACGCCGACGCGGTGTCCTCCGCGGTCGCGGACGATCGCACGGCCACGACGGCGTCGCCGTCGCCGGCGTGCCCGAGCGCGTCATAGCGGCGGCGGACGGCCCGCACGATCGCGTCGGGAATCGCTTCGGCGTCGACGAGCTCGCGCGCGTCGCGCGACGCCGCCTGGAGCGCGTCCACATCGTCGGGGTCGAGACCCTCCAGCCGGGCGCGCAGGCGGGCGCGCAGACGGCCCCCGTCGATGAAGGACGCGAAGGCCGGGGCGCCGACCACGAAGCCCTCCGGGACGTGCAGCCCGCGGCCGCCAGCTCCCCCAGGTTGGCCCCTTTGCCGCCCGCGTAGGCGACGTCGCCGCGGCGCAGCTGGTCGATCGGTCGCGCGAGCGTCTCCGCGTCCCGCGGCCGTTCACCCTGGTGGACGGTGGCGCTCACGACTGCCCCCCGGCGGATCGGCGGATCTCGGAGCCGACGTGCGGCTCGCCGGTGATGGCGGCGGGTGTGCCGCGCGTGGCCAGCCACGGCATCAGCCAGGATGAGGCCACCTTGGTCGGCGGCCACCACAGCGCATCGCGCGGGACTGAGACGGCGCCTTCGCGGCCGGGCGGCGCAGCACGCAGGTAGCGTGAGCCGCGCCGCGTGCGGAGCACCGCGCGCAACACCGGCCCGCCGGCGGGCGCTTCGATCGCGGCGCCGACGCGACGGACGATCGCGACCGCGGCCGTCTCGCTCTGCTGCGCGGCGAGCCCGCGCTGCTTCAGGCCGCCGGTCGCGCCGTCGCCGACGGCGAACACGTCGGGGCGGTCGTGCACCCGGCAGTGCTCGTCGACGCGGATGAACCCGTCGGCGTCGCATAGGACGCCGATGACGCCGGGCCCCGCGAGCCGGGGCAGGTGGACGACGTGGTCGGCGTGGAGCTCGTGTCCGTCGGCGAGGGTCAGCCGGCCCGCCGTCGCCTCCTGGCCGGTCAGGAGGGTGACTCCATCGGCGGCGAGCTCAGCGGCGACCACGATCACGCGCAGCCGCGCGCCGTCTGCGCTGCGCGCGGTCACGCCGAACGCCCCGCTCTCAGGCACGCCGGCCGGCGGGCGCACGTCGCCGTTCGCTCACCAGGTGCGGGACGACGCGCACGCCCTCGGTGGGGAACAGGATCGACTCGTGCTTCTCGTCCCAGCGAACGCGGTAGCGCTCATGGCCGGGCCTGCCGATCACCTCGAGAACCTGGCCGCCGCGGGAGGGGCTGCCCGGCAGGCCCTGGACCTCGATCCAGTCTCCCGCGTGCGCCTTCTTCACTGATGTCGTCATGCCGGCTCCTCGGTTGCTGCACGCAGTCCACCAACGGGCGCATCGGATGCCATCGGCAGCGTTCCGCCGACCGGCTGCGGAGGACTACGGACGACGGTCCGCGCTCGGCGAGTTGGACGGCTTGCGCGCGGTCAGGTACACCACTGCCGCGTCGCTCGCCGGGCGCGACGCCGCGGGAGGCGATGACGTTGGCGAAGCGCGCGCTCTGCTCGGCCAGGTCGCCGCCAGGCGACGCGGCGGTCGCCACCGAGGCTCGGAGTCAGGGGTTTCCCACCGTGTTCCCGTGGATCACCACGGTGGTCACCGCTGGGGTCCGGCCGTAGCGTCGCGGCATCGGACAACACCCTGGAGGAGCGCCACCCATGAAGTCGATCCTCGTCGCCTACGACGACAGTGATTCCGCCAAGCGAGCGCTCGAGCGCACGGCCGAGCTGGCGAGCGCGTTGGACGCGAAGGTGATCGTCACCAGCGTCGCGCCGCTGCTCATCGGGACGCCGCGGTCGGTCGGCCCGACGGACCCGCTCGACAGCCCCGCCGACCACGAGCGAGAGCTGCGTGACGCCGCCGCGTACCTGAAGGAGCGCGGCATCACGCCGACGCTGGCCCCTGCGATCGGCGATCCGGCCCGGGCGATCGCCGAGCTGGCCGACGAGGTCGACGCGGACCTCATCGTCCTCGGCACCCGCGAGCCCGGCTTCGTCGAGCGGGTGCTCCGCCAGAGCGTCAGCGCAGGGGTGGCGCGCCGGGTGCACCGTGACCTTCTGATCGTGCACCCCGCGCACTGACCGCGCAGCACCCGAGGAGGCAGTCGTGTTCCAGAGGATCGTCGTCGGTGTCGACGGACGCGACGGCGGGCGATGCACTGCGCCTCGCGCGCGCCCTCGATCCCGAGGCGCGCGCGGCTCGTCGCCGTCCGCGTCTATCCGTACGCGTACGGGCCGGGCGGCACGCCGCTCATCGACGATCCGGAGATGCGGCGGCGCACGCTCGCCGCCCTCCGGCGCGCGAGTTGGACGACGAGGGCATCGTCGCGCAGGCCGTCGCCCGCTGTGACGGTGCGCCGGCGCGCGACTGCGCCGCGTCGCCGAGGCCGAGCGCGCCGACCTGATCATCGTCGGATCCACCCGCCGTGGGCGCGTCCGCCGCGTCCTGGCCGGCGCCGACGCCGTAGCGACGCTGCACGGCTCGAGCTGCCCGGTCGCGGTAGCGCCGCGGGACCTCACGTCACCCCGAGGACGGGCTGGGCCTGGTCGGTGTCGGCTACGACGGCCGCCCGAGTCACGCCGGGGCCCTCGCGCTCGCGCGGGCGATCGCGCAGCGCACCGGCGCTCGGCTCGAGCTGCTGTCGGTCGTCACGACGCCGATCGAGATGAGCCCCGACGAGCTCGACGAGTCGCACTGGATGCCCCGCTACGGCGACAGCACCCAGGCGCTCATCGACGAGGCGGTCGCCGAGCTCGGCGTCACCGGATCGGGGCGTGTCGTCGTCGGCAGCCCTGCCGAGCGGCTGAAGCAGCTCTCCGAGCGCTCCGACCTCCTCGTCATCGGCTCGCACCGCCGCCCGCCTCGTTCGCGACGCCGCCTGTCCCGTCATGGTGCTGCCGCGGGGCGCGGCGACCGGCGAGCGCGCGCCGGGCGATCTCGCGGCCGCGCTGCCTCCCACGTAGCGGGAGCGCGAGGCGGATGACCACGCAGCCGCCGGTCACTCCCGCACGCGACCTTTCTGTCATCCGCCTCGTGCCTGGCCGCTCCCGCGCTGCGGCAGCCCACCGGCGCGGGTCAGATCGAGGGCGACGGCGAGGAGCAGTGTTCCCGCCCACACGTTGACCGGATCGAAGTCGAGGCCCTCGTGGGCGCCGACGTTGTTGGCCACCAGCCAGATGACGAACCAGACGAAGGTCATGCCCTGACCGTATGGGGTGGTCGACCGCCGGTGGAACGCGCTCCCGGCTGCTCTGTCCCGCGCGAGAGCATCAACCCGCGATGACCGCCCGGACATGCGGCGGCAGGACGGTCAGCACGTCGCCCAGCTCGCCGACGGAGAGGTGCCGGTTGAGCACGGTGGCGACGGCCGACACGGCGAAGGAGGCCTCGGTCTCGCCGTGCAGGTGCGCGCCGCGCGCGACGCGCCGCAGGAACGCGTCGCCGTCGCGGTAGTGCTCAGGCGTCCGGCTCGGGACCCAGTCCTCGTAGAACACGCCTCGGATGAGCGGCGGCAGCTGGGCGGCGAGATGGGCCGATTCGCTGGGGCCGATGCGGTCGCGCAGCGCGTGCAGGACTGCACCGAGAACGCGGTAGGCCTCGCTGCGATCGCCGGAGCCGAGCTCGGCGGCGAGCTCGTCCAGCCACACGTTCGTCGTCTCCACGCTGTGCTCGACCGACTCGAGCGTCGACTGTGACATGACAGCTCCTGTTCTCTCTCGGAGAGTTCGTGAACGCCTCCGCCGCGCGTTCTTCCGCGCGGCGAAGTGCGCGTCGGCGACGCTACCCACCCTGCCGAGCTCCACCATCCGGGACGACCGCGGAACCGGCGCGTAGTTGTCCGCAGCCCGGCGTCAGCCCTCTGTCGCATGCCTTCACGCACCCACTCCGGTGGCAGCGACGGCAGGAGTCCCGCGCCGGGCGCGGTCGAGGCGCTGCGGCCGGCGACGTGATACTGCCCTGGGCGACCCGGCCACCGCGCCAAGCTCGGCCGGGCCGTCGTCGCCCGCCGCACACGCGTGCGAGCGTCCGTGCACGACCCGCTTCAGCAAACGCCGTGCGCGGTGCCGATCGCAGAGCGGTCTCGTTCACGTCGCCGATGCACGGTCAGTCCTGCGGCGATGTGCTGATGCGCAGGTTCGTACTCCGCCGCTGGCGTCATCGGTCCGACTACGGATGCGTGAGGACGAAGGTGGTGCGACGGTCGGGGCATGTCGACCACCCAGATCGCTCTCATCGGTCTCGGCGCCGCCGCGCTGCTCACGACGCTCAGCGCGATCCGCATCGTGCGCGAGTACGAGCGCGTCGTGGTCTTCCGCCTCGGGCGCCTGCGGGGCGCCTGCGGGCCCGGCCTCGTGCTCGTCATCCCGCTCATCGAGCGCACCCGCGGAGTCAACCTGCAGGTCGACACGGCGGACATCCCGCCGCAGGACCTGATCACCAAGCACAACGTGACGATCCGTGTCGAGGCGGCCGCCTTCTACGGCGGCGAGCCGGCCGCCAACGGCGACTCGCCGGTCCCGGTGCGACGATGAGCCCGCCGCCGCCTCCGGCTGGATCGCGCCAACCGGGCGGTCCCAGCGGCGAACGGGCGTCGAGGCGCACCTGGCGGTGGCGCACCGGGATCTGGCTGCTGATCCTGCTCGTGCTCGGCACCTGGCTGCTGGCCCGGGCGCTCGGCCCGCCGCCCGCGTGGACGGTTCGCGTCCCCTACAGCCCGTTCTTCGTCGCACAGCTGCGCGCGCACAACATCGACTCCGTCTCCACGCGGGGATCGACGGTCGAGGGCACGTTCCGACGCGCGGTCCGCTACCCACCCGACGATCCGAGCGCGCCCGCCCGCCGGTACTTCAAGACCGAGATCCCCACCTTCGCCGACACCGCCGCGTTGATGAGGCTGCTGGAGCGCACCGACGTCGAGGTCACGGCCAAGCCGGAAGCCGACTCCGGCTCTGGCGTGACGTCGATCCTGGTCGGCCTGCTCCCGCTCCTGTTCATCGGCGGGGCCCTCGTCTTCCTGATGCGCGGCGCCGGCAGCGGAGGGATGGGCGCGATGAGCTCGTTCGGGCGGTCACGGGCGCGGCGCACCGAGCCCTCCTCGCAGCTGGTCACCTTCGAGGACGTCGCCGGCATCGACGAGGCCAAGGACGAGCTTTGGGAGATCGTCGACTTCCTGCGCGACCCCGACAAGTACCGCAGGCTCGGGGGGCGCATCCCTCACGGCGTCCTCCTGACGGGTCCGCCCGGCACCGGCAAGACCCTTCTCGCCCGCGCCCTGGCGGGCGAGGCGAAGGTCCCGTTCTTCTCGATCTCGGCCTCGGAGTTCGTCGAGATGTTCGTCGGCGTCGGCGCGTCTCGCGTACGCGACCTGTTCAAGGAGGCCAAGGAGGCCGCGCCGGCGATCATCTTCATCGACGAGCTCGACGCGATCGGCCGCACACGCGGCCCGGCGTCGGGATACGGCGGCAACCACGACGAGCGCGAGCAGACGCTCAACCAGATCCTCACCGAGATGGACGGCTTCGACCCGTCGATCGGGGTGATCGTCCTCAGTGCCACCAACCGGCCCGAGGTCATCGACAGGGCGCTCCTGCGCCCCGGCCGCTTCGACCGGCGCGTCGCCGTCCAGCCCCCGGACACGGTCGGTCGGCGCCGCATCTTCGGCGTCCACACGCGCTCGATGCCGCTCGCCGAGGACGTCGATCTGGACCGGCTCGCCGCGACGACACCGGGCATGGTGGGTGCCGACATCGCCAACGTCGTCAACGAGGCGGCGCTCCTGGCGGCCCGCCGCGGCCACGACGCCGTCACCGCCGCCGACTTCCTGCAGGCGCTCGAGAAGGTCGTCCTCGGCACCGAGCGCCGGATCATGCTCACGCCGGCCGAGCGCGAGCGGACGGCCTACCACGAGGCCGGTCACGCGCTCACGGCCATGCTCACGCCCGGCGCCGACCCGGTGCGCAAGGTGTCGATCATCCCGCGCGGCCAGGCGCTCGGCGTGACGCTGTCGGCGCCTGAGGCCGACCGCTTCAACTACGACGACCTCTACCTGCGCGCCAAGCTCCGCGTCCTGCTCGGCGGCCGCGTCGCCGAGGAGCTCGTGTTCGGCACCATCACGACCGGCGCGGAGAACGACATCCGCGAGGCGACCGCGCTGGCACGGCACATGGTCGGGGCGTGGGGGATGAGCGAGGCGATCGGCCCGATGAGCGTGCTGCCCGACGCCGACGCCGCCCAGGCGCCCTGGGCACAGCCGACCTCCGCCGACACGCAGCGGCTCCTCGACGCCGAGTCGCGTCGGCTGATCGACGAGGCGCGTCGCGACGTCACCGGGCTGCTGTCCGAGCACCGCGATCAGCTCGAGGCGCTCGTCGCCGCCCTGCTGGCTCACGAGACGCTCGACGAGCCCGACGCCTACGCGGCGGCGGGCCTGCCGGTGCGCGCCGGCGCGTCGGTGCCCGCCCCCTCTTGACCGGCGAGGTCCCGCGTCTCGCGGAGTCTCCCCAACGGCGGACCGGCGAACTACGGACGCGGTGGGGTGGCCGTGGCCGATGGCGCCGGCGGCGCGCGGTGGGAGCGTGAGTAGCGAACGTCAGCAACGAAAGCGAGGACTCCGTGAAGGCCGCCGTCGTCCATTCCTTCCACGCGCCGCTGGCGCTCGAGGACGTGCCCGTGCCCGAGCCCGGGCCCGAGCAGGTGCTCGTGCGCATCGAGGCCTCGGGTCTGTGTCACACCGACATCCACGCCGCGCGCGGCGAGTGGCCCGTCAAGCCCTCACCGCCGTTCATCCCCGGCCACGAGGGCGTCGGGATCGTCGAGAGGGTCGGGCGCCGGCAATGCGCACGGCATCGAGGTCGGGACGCGCGTCGCGCTCCCATGGCTCGGCTACGCGTGCGGCGCCTGCGGCTTCTGCAACAGCGGTCGCGAGACGCTCTGCGAGTCGCAGCTGAACATGGGCTATGCGCTCAACGGCGGCTTTGCCGAGTACGCGGTCGGCTACGCGCGCCACGTCGTCCGCGTGGCCGACGGGATCGACCCGGCCGACGCCGCCCCGCTGACCTGCGCCGGCGTGACGACCTACAAGGCCGTCAAGGTCTCCGGTGCACGGTCGGCCGACCTCGTCGCCGTCTTCGGCGTCGGCGGGCTGGGGCACCTGGCCGTGCAGTACGCCGCCATCACGGGAGCCGAGGTCGTCGCCGTCGACATCAACCCCGAGCGCCTGCGCACGGCCTCCCGGCTCGGCGCCGACCACGTCGTCCACGCCGGCGAGCAGGATCCCGTCGCCGCGATCAAGGCGCTGGGCGGAGCCCAGGTGGCGGTCAGCACCGCGGCGACCCCGCGTCCCTTCGAGCAGGCCATCGGCTCGCTCGCGCGCGGCGGCACGCTCGTCTGCGTCGGCCTGCCCGCCCACAACGCCATGACCCTGCCGATCTTCGAGACCGTACTCGGTGGGCTGACCGTCACCGGCTCGATCGTCGGGACGCACCGCGACCTCGAGGAGGTCTTCGCCCTGCACGCGCGCGGCAAGACCGTGGTCGAGAAGTCCGAGCGGCGCCTGGACGACGTCAACGACGCGATCGAGGCCGTCCTCGACGGCAGCGCGGGAACGGCCCGCACCGTGTTCCGCATGGCGCCGGCGGCCGCCGCGCAAGACGACGCCCGCGTCGCCGTCGCCGCCGGCTGAACGCTCACCACCCTGATCGGGACCCGGACCCGGTCAGGCCCCGCCCCCGGGCGCCATGGCGCCCGGGGCGGTCGCGCGCCGCGGTCGGATCCACGACCGGGGACCGAGCATGGAAGCGAGGGTTATCACGGATGCGGTGGGGCGTCCGTGCGGGGACGATGTGCGCACACGACGAGGAAAGGGGCCGACATGGCGACCACAACGAGCAACGATCCCTCGGCGCAGGTTCCACCGCGGCGTACCGACGAGCTGCTGTCCAAGCTGGCCGATCGGGTCGGCGCGCAATGCGCGGTCTCCACCGTCTTCGGCGCTCCCGTGCAGCAGGACGGCGTCACCGTCATCCCCGTCGCCACAGGCCGGTTCATGTTCGGCGGCGGAGGCGGCGCGGATCCGGCGAAGGAGCAGTCAGGTGAAGGAGGTGGCGGAGGAGGCGTCATGGCCCCGGCGGGCTACATCGAGCTCAAGAACGGCGCGACTCGCTTCGTCCCGGTCGTGCAACCCGCGCGGATGGTCGCGGTGATCGGCGGGATCCTGGTTGCCTCGCTTTTGGCGGGACGTCTCGGGCGCGCCCAGTCCGGGCGCGGCACCCGCCGCCGCGGGCGCCGTTGACGCCAGGTCCGGTCTCGGCGGCCGCACTGCCGCGGAGATGCGGGCGGCGACGCCCAGCGCGGTGAGCGTAGATTCGCGCAGCCCTGCCACGGCCTTCGCCGGATGCGGCCGGCGGCGCGCGTGCCTACGGTCGTGACATGGAAGCCACCGGCTCGCACACACGCCATCGGCTGCGACCGGCGGTTGTCCGGCATCGCAGCACGCATCCCGAGACCTGGACGACACAGCTGCGCTGGTTCGCCGCCGCTGCGCTGACGGGGTTCGCGGTTCCCTACCTCGGCGCGACCACGCTCGAGCTCCAGCACGACGTCTACCTGGGCATCTACTTCGTCGCCGTGATCGCGCTCTTCGCCGCGTACACGGCCGCGACCGGACTCGACCTGCGCGCGGTAGTCCGCCGGAACTGGAAGCTCGGTCTCGCGCTCGGCCTCGTGTTCGGTGTGGCGCTCGTACGCAACGTGCTCAGCGAGGACGGCACGGCACATCCGCACGGACCGTACTTCGTCTTCGAGCTGATCTGGCGCGGTGGCATCTACGGCGCGGTGGACGCGCTGCTGCTGACCGTGCTGCCCTGCCTCATCGTCTACCGCTCACTCGGCGGCCGGCTTGCGACCTGGCGGCGCCGCCTGGCGTACTTCGCTGCGTCGCTGGCCCTCGTGATGACCATCACCGCCGTCTACCACCTCGGCTACTCGCACTACCGCGAAGACGGGATCGGCGCACCGGAGACCGGCAACACGATCATCTCGATGCCGATGCTGCTGAGCGCCAACCCGATCGGGTCGGTCGCCGATCACGCCGCGATGCACATCTCGGCCGTCGCGCACTCGTACGAGACCGAGGTCCGGCTGCCCCCGCCGGTGAAGGCCCGCTGACGGGGTTCGCAGCAAAGCTCATTCGACGCGATCGATGACCGCTGAGCGATCGCATTTCTCGCAACGGCGGGAACGCGCCCCGGACGACTGCGGGTTTGCCGGCCCACGCCGCGGTGTACCGCGGACGACAGGGACGGCGCCCGGCGGGAGGCTGTGGTCATGAAGATCCTCGTCGCCTACGCCTCCAAGCACGGTGCGACCGCGGAGATCGCGGAGGCGGTCGCCCAGACCTTCCGGGACGCCGACCTCGATGTCGACTGCGCGGAGGCCGGCGCGGTCGACAGCCTCGCCCCTTACGACGCCGTCGTGCTCGGCAGCGCCGTGTACATGAAGCGCTGGCGCGGCGACGCGCGGCGCTTCCTGCGCGCGCACGGCGACGAGCTTGCAAGCCGGCCGTTCTGGGTGTTCAGTTCCGGGCCGGTCGGTGATCCCGCCGAGGACGACAACGCCTGGACGGAGCCGCGCAAGACGATCGCCCGCGCCGAACGCCTGGGAGCTCGCGGGCACGTCGTGTTCGGCGGTCGTGTGCCGACCGACTCGGGCTGGGCCCACCGAGCGATGGCCGAGAACACGCCCCCCGAGTACCGCGACCGGCGCGACTGGGACGGGATCAGCCGCTGGGCGCAGGGGATCGCGTCGGAGCTGCGGGCGAGCGTCGCGACGTCGTAGCCATCGGGGAACCGCCGCGCATGGCGCAGCGGAAGTACGCACGAGGAGCTCGGCGAAGTACGGAGCGGACGACGGGTTCGGGCGGTGGTCCGACGGCGCCCACCGCGCGAACATCTCACCACCGCCGACGTGGTCGCTCGGCTCATCGACCGCCGGCGGGAGCGAGAACCGCGGGGGTCGAGCAACGCGCAGCAAGAAGGGTTGGCGATGACTGGCACGCATGACGCGCACGAACGGGCTGAACACCATGCGACAAAGGCGGAGCGTCTGCTCAAGAGCTGGTGGCTCTCGACCCACGTCAAGGCGCAGGTCCATGCGACGCTGGCCGTGTACTACTCGCGTCGGGCTCAGCAAGCGGGACGCGAAGTCACTCGAGACACCTAGACGAACCGGCTCCCAGCGAAAGGTCCGACGAGGAGGTCGGTTGATGTCGACGTCGACGCTGCACCCGCCCGCCCACCCGCATGTCTCGGTCACCGGGCCGCGGGAATGGGGGTTCGGTGCGCTGGCCCTGGCGTGGTACGCGCTCAGCACGTTCGCGTCGCTCGGCCTGCCGAACTTCGTGACGGTCCTCATCCTCGGGGGCCTGGTCGCGCTCTCGGTGCAGCCGGACTCCAGCGTGCCCCAGCGAGGCATCGGCGCCACACGATGGAATCTCGTCATCGCGCTGCTCGCGGCGAGCGCGCTCGTCCCGGTCGCCGTCGGGATGGATCTCCTGCTCGGACGGATCCCGATCGAGTCCGGACACGCGGTGCTCGCGAGCTTCGCCGCGCTCTGCGTCGTGCTCCCGCGGCTGGCGAAGTCACGTCAGTACGCCGGCCCTGCGGCACTCGGCCACCGAGAGCTGATCCTCGCCGTCACGGCGCTCGTCGCATTCGCTCGCAGCGCTCAGGCGGGTGACATCTTCCTCTCCATGGTCCTGCTCGCGGTGATCGCTCCGGTCGTCATGGCATTTCGCAGGATCCGCTCTGGGTCCGCCTCGCCTCGCCTTCTGCGCCGACCGAAGTGGGCCTTGCAGGCCCTGAACGTCTGGCTCTGTCTCGCGCTCCTCGGCGCGGCGGGCCTCACCGGCACGTTCTTCGTCTGGCGCATCCTCGCGCCGGACGCCTATGAGCTCATCGTCTGGCTGTTCTTCGGCGGGCTCGCGGCGATCGCCTCGCTGACTGCGTTTCCGCGGCGGCGGGTCTCCGTGGCCGCGAATGTCCTGGTTGCGCTCGGCTCGGTCTTCCTCGCGACACAGCTCGTCCGCATCGACAGTCGGCCGGCCGACCCGGTTTCGATCGGCGTTCCGTTCACGGAGGAGTGGGACGTCGCATCGGGCGGCCGGAGCACGCTCGTCAACGGCCATTGGTCGCTCAAGGTGCAGCGCAACGCGATCGACTTCGTGCAGCTCGTCGACGGCAAGACCTACCGCGGCGACCGGAGCCGCCTCGAGAACTTCCATATCTTCGGCGATCCGCTGCTGGCGGTCGCGGCGGGGCGCGTCACGGCTGCTGTGGATTCGCGCCCTGACCTGCCCATCGGGGAGCGCACGTGGCACGAGATGGCGGGCAACCACGTGATCCTCGACATCGGCGGAGGGCACTACGTGCTGTACGGCCACCTCAAGCAGGGCAGCGTCCGCGTGCATGCCGGCGACCGCGTGCGTCGGGGACAGAGGATCGGCCAGGTCGGAGACTCCGGCAACTCGGACGAGCCGCACCTCCACATCCAGGTGCAGAACGAGCCGGGATTCGATGTCGAGAGGCGCAGCATCGAGACGTATCCGATCGTCCTCGAGCATGCGTCGACGGGCGACCTCAGGCGCGCGGACTCCGTTCGGCCCTTGGCCGGGAGCTGACTCCGCGTCTCAAGGACGAGTGGGGCTTCGCATCGGCTCGGCGCCGCGCCCCGGGTCAGGTCGCGGTGGCCGTCCAGGCGTGGTCGACGTCGCAGCGCTCGGCGTGCATGGGCCGCTCAGTCCGGCGACGGCTCGCGCGATCGGGCGCAGTCGGCGTGCAGCACGCGCAGGCCGGCCTCTCCGCCGGCGCGGCGGCGTGACACGGCGCGCCACGAGGATGGCACGAGCAAGCCCGCCTCATCCTCGAGCGCCAGCGCCTCGTAGACGCCGATACGGTCGCCGCAGCTCGCGCAGCGGAGAAACATGTCGTCCTCCATGCCTTTGATCCCGTTCGTGGGTTTCAGGTCACCGTGTCGGGACCGTCTTGCACACTAGGTTCGGAGATCGGCGGATCCATCCGCATGTCCCCGCAGAGGCGCCGGATTCTCTACGGACGCGCGCGCCCCGGTCCGCCGGCCGTCGCGGCACGCTCGATGCCGGGTCGCCGGCGATCGTCGCCATCAGCGCGCGACGGCCATGTCGACCACGAGAAGGCTGCGCCGGCCCTGCCAGGCGGCGTACGCGACGGATGACAGAAGACGTCGATCGCCCGCTGGCCCGAGGGGACCCGCGGCCATCGGGGTGAAGCGGCCGATCGGCGGCGGCGAGTCCGCCGGGCGAGCGCGGGTTCGCCGAAAGCTTCGGAGCGAAGGCTGCGGGAAGTCCGCAGTCGCGTCCGGGGCGCCCCACGGATGGAGTGAGGGCGGTCTGTCGGCAGGCTGGACGGCATGAGCGAGGCGGCGATCGAGACCCTTGCGCTGACGAAGCGCTACGGCCGCGCGCGCGGCGTCGAGGACCTCTCCCTCCGCGTCGAGCAGGGCGAGGTGTTCGGGTTCCTCGGGCCCAACGGCGCGGGAAGACGACGACCATCCGGACGCTGCTCGGGCTGCTGCGCCCGACCTCCGGCCAGGCCCGCATCCTCGGCCACGACGTCAACCGTGACGGTGTCGCCGCGCGGCGGCACACCGGCTTCCTGCCCGGGGACTTCGCGTTCGACGAGCGGGTCGACGGGCGACGAGCTGATCGACCTCGTCGCCGACCTGCGCGGGGTCCGCGACCGTGGGCATGCGCACGACCTGGCCGCCCGCTTCGGTGCCGCGCTCGACCGTCCGCTGGGCGAGCTCTCGCGAGGCAACCGCCAGAAGATCGGGCTCGTGCAGGCGCTACTGCACCGCCCCCGCGTGGTGGTCATGGACGAGCCGACGGCGGGGCTGGACCCGCTCGTCCAGGACGAGTTCGCGCTCGCCGTCGACGAGTTGCGCGAGGCCGGAACGACCGTCTTCCTGTCGTCACACAACCTGCCCGAGGTCGAGCGGCTGTGCGACCGCATCGGGATCCTCCGCGACGGGCGGCTCGTGGCCGTCGAGAGCGTCGCCGCGCTCGCCGAGCGGGCCGTGCGCCACATCGTCCTGCGCTTCGACGAGCCCGTCGACCCAGCCCTCTTCGCGCGGCTGCCCGGCGTGACGAGCGCTCGCGAGCACGGGTCGGCGCTCGAGCTGTCGGTGACGGGAGAGCTCACCGACGTCGTCCGCGCCGCGGCCGCTCACCGCGTGCTCGACATGGAGGCCCGGCGCCCGCCGCTCGAGGACATCTTCGCCACCTACTACGGCGCCGACGCCGCGGGAGAGCGCCGATGAGCTCAGTGCCCGCCCCGGCGTCATCGCTGCCTGCCGCGACGCCCGCGCTGCGCCGCGAGCTGCCGCCGGCGCGGCGCGTCGCCGCCTACGTCCTGCGCCGCCAGCGCCTGGCGCCGCTGATCTGGGGCGTGCCGCTCGGCCTCATGGCGCTCATGGTGCTGGCGATCTTCCCGAGCATCCAGGGCTCGCCGCAGCTCGACGATCTCGTCCGCGCCTACCCGGACGCGCTCAAGGAGGCGCTCGGGATCAGCGACGCGAGCTTCTCGAGCATCGAGGGCTACATGTCGGCCGAGGTCTTCAGCATGATCGCTCCGTTCGCGGCGTGCTGGTTCGTCGTGCACTCGGTGGCCGGCGCACTCGCCGGGACGCCACAACGCGGGACCCGCGAGGTCCTGCTCGGGCTCCCTCTGCGGCGGCGCGACCTCGTGGCGGGCTGGCTGCTGGGTGTCACCGGTTCGCTGATCGGGATCCTGGTCGTGCTCGCGGTCATGATGCAGCTCGGGGCATGGGCGTTCGGGGTCGACCTCGCCCCGGGGACGACGCTGGCCGGCGTGGCGAATCTCTGGCCGCTGGCCGCGTTCGCCGGAGGCCTGACCATCATGCTCGCCGGCGTCCTCGGGAGCTCCGGCGCCGTCACGGGAGCCGCGGCCGGGGTGCTCGTGCTCATGTACCTCGTCGAGATCCTGGGCCGGCTCTCCGACACGGTGGGCGCCGTGGACGAGCTGTCGGCCTTCCACTACTACGGCTCGGCGATCGAGAACGGCATCCGGCCCGGCGCGTTCGCGGGCCTGCTCGGCGCCGCGCTCGTCCTCGGCGCGCTCGGGGCGTGGCTCTACGAGCGCCGGGACCTCCGTGCCTGACGCGCCGCCCGCCCGCGCTCTGATCGGGTTCGACGACTCGGAGGAGGCGCCGGCCGCCGTCCGGGCCGCCGTCCGCATCCTGCGCGTCGACGCCGCCGCGGTCGTGACCGTGTGGCGGCCGACGGCTTCGCTCGACGCGATGCTCGGCGCTCCCGTGCTCGGACGCGCGGTGCCGGTCTACCGCGAGCTGGACGAGATCGCCGCGGACCGCGCGCGCGAGGTCGCCGAGGACGGCTGCGCGCTCGCCCGGAGCGTGGGCATGGAGGCCCAGGCCGAGGTCGCCGAGGCCGCGCACCGCGCCCGCGGACTGCAGCACGTCGCCGAGGCCCGCGGCTGCGACGTCGTGGTCGTCGGGGGCCGCGCCGAGGCCGGGCGCCACCCGCTGGTCCACGGCAGTGTCGCCGTCGGCCTCCTGCACGCGGCCGCTGTCCCGGTGCTCATCGTCCGCGGAGCGGGCGATGCGCCTTCGGGTCGTGGGCCGCACCTGCTCGCCTACGACGGCTGCGCCACGTCCCGCTCCGCGATCGCCGCGGCCGGGCGGCTGCTGCGCGGCAGGGAGGCGGTCGTTGCGCACGTCTGGCTGCCGCCGTCGCAGGTCCTGCTCTGGAACCCGCTCGTCGACGGTCCTGGGCCGCTGGCCGAGCCGGCCGCGATGCTCGACGAGTCGAGCGCCGAGGCTGCCCGACGCCGCGCCGAGGAGGGTGCCGAGCTCGCCCGCGAGTCGGGCTTCCGCGCGCGCGGCCTCGCCGTGCCCAGCGAGCACGGCGCATGGCGGACGCTCCTGCGCATCGCCTCCGAGCTGGACGCCGCGACGATCGTGACCGGCACGCACGGGCACGCGGCAATCGATGCAGTGATCGGCAGCGTGGCCGAGGGCGTGGTCCGCCACGCCGAGCGCCCGGTGCTCGTCGTTCCGCGCGACCGGGGCTGATGTCGGCCGCCAGTGCCCCAGCCCACGCACCCCGCCCGGTGCGTTGGCGGCGCACGTTCGGTGTCGCCGTTCTCGCCACGGCAAGTGCGGCCGCGCTCTATGGACTGCTTCCTCGGCTGGCGGGCGTCCACGACGGCTGGGATCGGATCGACTCGGCCGACCCGTGGTGGCTGCTCGGAGCCCTGATCCTCGAATGCCTGTCCTACGTCGGCTACGTGATGCTGTTCGGCCTCGTGCTCGCCGGCCGGCGTATCGACGCGACGACGGCCTGGCTGACCACGATCGCGGGCGTCGCGGCGACGCGGCTGATCGCGGCCGGCGGCGCGGGCGGGATAGCGCTGACCGCGTGGGTGCTCCGCCGCGCGGGTGAGGACGCTCGTGCCGTCGCGGCGGGATTGACCGCGTTCCTCGTCCTGTTGTACTCGGTCTACACGGCGGCGCTCGTCGTCGGCGGCGTCGGACTGCTGACCGGCCTGTGGCCCGGGCCCGCGCCGGTCGCGCCGTGTGTCCTGGCGGTCGCCGTCGGTGGCGGGATCATCGTCCTCGCCCTCGGACTGGCAGCGATCGCACCCCTCGTCCGCTCCGACGCGACCGACGGCTGGCGCGGCGCGCTCGGCGCCATCCCGTCGGGCATCCGTGACGCCATCGCAGTCGCCCGCCGGCGCGACCGCCGGTTGCTGGGCGCGCCCGCCTGGTGGGGCTTCGACATCGCGACCCTGGCCGCGTGCCTGGCGGCGTTCGGCGAGCCCCCTGCGCCGGCGGCGCTCGTCGTCGCGTACTTCGTCGGCATGCTCGGGAACCTGCTCCCGCTCCCCGGCGGCGTCGGCGGCGTCGACGGAGGCCTGATCGCCGCGCTGATCGCTTTCGGCGTCGACCCGGGACTGGCCTTCGTCGGGGTCTTCTCCTACCGCGTGTTCTCCTTCTGGCTGCCGACGGTGGCCGGGGTGCCCGCCTACCTTGCGCTCGTCCGGCGCGTTCACCGCTGGGATGTCCCGGTCGGTCTGGGCCGGCCGGACGGCGACTAGCGCCGGCTCATGCGGCGATTGCTGCGGATCGGCTTCACGCCTTCCTACGGACGGGCCGACCTCGTCTACGGATGGCGGCGGAGCGGCCCGGGACTACCGTCGTTCCTGCCCACCGCACGGCACGGAGGACGGCAGAGCGACCGGGGGGCGCCGGGCAGGAAGCCGGGTGGTGAGCAGCCGCGCCAGACCGCGTCCGTGTCGGCAGACCGGGCGCGGTCTCGCGCGACCGTGGACGCTCGCTCGGACACGTCGATCCGCCGCACTCAGGTGACTGCGCGCAGCGCGGCGGCGGTCGCCGCGGCCGAGAGGACGACGACCAGGAACGGCGCGCGGCGCCACACGAGCAGCGCCGCCACGCCCATGGCGGGGACGCGCGCGTCGACGACCAGCCGCTCGCCGCCGTCGAGCGTCTGCACGAGCACGAGCGCGGCCAGCAGCGGCACGGCGACGAGCTCCAGCGTCCGCGTGACGCCCGGGCGCAGCTCGCGGTGGCCGACGACCACCGGGCCGACCGCCTTCATCGCGTACGCCGCGGCGCCGAGCACGAGGAGCGCCGCCCAGCTCATGCCGCGACCGCCGCGCGCCGCATCGCGCGCACTCCGGGCACGACCCCGAGGACGGCGGCGAGGATCGGCACGCCCGCCGGGACGAACGGGACGAGCGCGACGGCGATCAGCGCGCCGCAGACCGCGGCCACGCGCGCGCCGGGGCCGCGCAGCTGGGGGGCCAGCAGCGCCAGGAACGCGGCCGGGAACATCGCGTCGAGCCCCAGCGCGCGCGGGTCGCCGAGGCCCCCGCCGACCAGCGCGCCGGCCAGTGTGCCGGCGTTCCAGAACACGAACACGCTGACGCCGGTGGCCAGGAACGCCCGGCGGGCGGCCGCGGGCTCGTCCTGCGCGCGGGCCATCGCGGTCGTCTCGTCGATGACGAGCTGCGCCTGCAGCGCGCGGACCGGCGCGCGGCCGCGGAGCACGCTGACGAGCGCGAGCCCGTAGACGCCGTTGCGGGCGGCGAGCAGCAGCGCGGGGGCCATCGCGGCGAGCACGCCGCCGCCGGCGCCGAGGACGCCGACGACCGCGAACTGCGACGCCCCGGTGAAGACGAGCGCCGACATCGCGCACGCCTGGGCGGCGGTGAGGCCGGCGCCCACCGCGAGCACGCCGAAGGAGATCCCGTACGCGCCGGTCGCCACGCCGATGGCGAGCGCATCGCGCCTGATCGAGCCCGAGGACATGCGGGCCGGGACGCTAGCGTCCCCGGCGCGGTGTCCCAGCCCTGGCCGACCAGACCGGCGACGCCGGCCGAGCGCGCGACCTACGCGGAGGCCGCGCCGCGGCCGTACTGGCTCGACGTGCTGCCCGCGCGCGATCCACGGCCGCCGCTGCATGGCACCGTGGACGCCGACCTGTGCATCGTGGGCGCCGGCTTCACCGGTCTGTGGGCGGCGCTGCACGCGAAGGCCGACGATCCCGGGCGCGACGTCGTCGTGCTCGAGTCGCAGACGATCGGCTTCGGCGCGAGCGGTCGCAACGGCGGCTTCGTGCTCGGCTCGCTGACCCACGGACTGCGCAACGGGCTGACGCGCTTCGCCGACGAGATCGCGCTGCTGGAGCGGCTCGGGCGCGAGAACATGCGCGGCCTGGCCGCCGACGTGCAGCGCCACGGGATCGACTGCGACCTCGAGCTGACCGGCGATCTGATGCCGGTGGTCGCGCCCTACCAGGACGCGTGGCCGCAGGAGGAGCGCGAGCTGTACGAGCGCTTCGGCTACGACGTCGAGGTCTTCCCAGACGCCGCCTCGATGCAGGCCGAGGTCGCCTCGCCCACGTACCGGGGCGGCCTGTGGGTCAAGGACTCGGGCGGCCTCGTCGACCCGGCGAGGCTCGCCGTCGGGCTGCTCGACGCGGCGCTCCGCGCGGGCGTCCGCGTGCACGAGGGGACGGCGGCGACGGCGCTCGAGCGCTCGCCGTCCGGCGTGGTGGTGCGGACCGCCGCCGGGGCGGTGCGGGCGCGCCGCGCGATCCTCGCCACGTCCGCCTTCCCGCCGCTGCTGCGCGCGATCCGCCGCTACGTGGTGCCCGTCTACGACTACGCGCTGATGACCGAGCCGCTGTCTGCGGCGCAGCGGGCGTCGATCGGCTGGCGGCGCCGGCAGGGGCTCGGCGACGGCGGCAACCGCTTCCACTACTACCGGCTCACGCGCGACGAGCGGATCCTGTGGGGCGGCTTCGACGCCGTCTACCGCTTCGGCGGCCCGGTCCGCGACGAGCTCGACGAGCACGAGGCGACCTTCGCGCAGCTCGCGCAGAACTTCCTGACGACGTTCCCCCAGCTCGAGGGCGTGCGCTTCACGCATCGCTGGGGCGGGGCGATCGACACGTGCAGCCGCTTCTCGGTGTTCTTCGGCACCGCCCACGAAGGGCGCGTCGCCTACGCCGTGGGCTACACCGGCCTGGGCGTCGCGGCGACGCGCTTCGGCGCGCGCGTCGCGCTCGACCTCGTCGACGGGCGCGACACCGAGGCGACGCGCAGCCGCTACGTGCGCCGCCGGCCGCTGCCGTTCCCGCCCGAGCCGCTTCGCACCGCGGTGATCCAGCTCACGCGCAACCGCCTCGCCGCCGCCGACCGCCGCGACGGCCGGCGCGGCCTGTGGCTCGGCGCGCTGGACCGCCTGGGGCTGGGGTTCGACAGCTAGGAACGCGCCGCGCCCGGTCCGGCAGCCCACGTCGCGGGAACGTCGGCGCCGCCCTCCTGCGAGACGCGCGCGCCGAAGCGCAGCAGCGCCGGGTGCGAGGAGATCGCGCCCGCGACGAGCGCCTCGCCGAGACCGAAGCCGGTCGCCCGGCGCAGCAGGCCCGGCGCGACGAACGAGAAGATGCTCCCGGCGAAGGACGCGTCGGCGGCCGAGTTCAGGCGCATGAGCACGAGGTTGTCGCACTGCGAGACGACGTTGCCGTGCACCTTCTGGGGCCGCTGGGTGGCGACGAGCATGTACAGGCCGAACTTGCGCCCCTCGCCGGCGATCCGCACGGCCAGGTCGGTGGCCAGCGCCGTGAGCGGGTCCTCCGGCGCGCCGGGGCAGACGTTGTGGGCCTCGTCGATGACGATCAGCACCGGTGAGCGCTCGCGCCGGCGCGCCCACAGGGCGGCGAGCACGGCCTGGGCGACGAGCGCCTGCTCGGTGCGGGTGGCCAGCGAGCCGAGGTCGACGACGAGGCAGCGCGCCGTCGCGAGGTCCTCGAGGACCGATCCGGGCTGCGACCCCGCCCACACGTCGAGGCGGTCGATACCGAGGTTGCGCACGCGCGCGACGAGATCGCCGCGGTCGCTGCGCGCCGCCGCGGACAGGGCGGCCTCGAGCGACCCCCCTCCGGCCTCGGCCAGCAGCGCGGCCATCTCGGCGTACTCGTCGCGGTCGGCGATCGGGTCCAGGCGCAGGAGCGCCGCCTGCGCCTCGGGCTCGAGCTCGCCGAACCGCAGCCGCAGCCGGTCCTCGCCGCCGTCCGCGCGGCGGACCTGCACCCCGGCGGCCGCGTCGCGGTGGCGCGCCGCGTCCTCGGGCGCGACGCCGTCGCGCACCTCGCCGAGGCGGACGAAGTCGGAGTTGGGGTCGAGGACGACGATCCGCAGGTCGGTGCCGGCGAGCAGCCGCTCGAGGACGACGCCGAGCGCGTAGGTCTTGCCCGAGCCCGACTGGCCGCACAGGAACGTGTGGCGCCCGAAGCCGCCGGCGTCGAGGGCGTGCACGACGCCCGGGGCGTGCAGCAGCTCGCCGGTCTGAAGCTGCGCGCGCGGTCGCGCCACGGCGTGCAGCCACGCCGCCGTCTCCCGCGGCTCGGCCGCGCGCACGGCCGCGTCGTGGAACGGCGAGCCGTCGCCGTCGAGGACCATGCCGAGGCCGTGGAGGTACCGGATCGAGACGGGCGTCCGGCCGCCGTCGGGGGCATCCTCGCTCCGCGGGACGTCGACCTCGGTCCCCTCCAGCCGGCCGAGCTCGACCGCGTCGAGCTGCGCGAGGCGCTGCTCTTCGCCGAGGTCCAGGTGAACGTAGGCGCCCGGGGTCAGGCCGAGCATGCCGAGCGGCGCCTGCAGCGTGAAGCGCCGGCCGTCGACCGAGGTGGCCAGCGGCAGGACGGCCGCCTCCAGCTCGCGGCGGACGGCGCGGAACGCAGCCACGCGGCGCTCGATCGTCTCGGACACCGGAGCAGCGTTCCGTTCGCCCGGGTGAGCCGCCATCACCCCGGCGGGTGAGGCTCCGCCGTCAGGCCACAGCGGGCGATCACCTGTACGGGTGATGCGCGTTCACCCCGCCCGCCGCGATCGTCGCGCCGCGTGGGTGACGCGATCGGCCAGATCCTCCCGGCGGCGGTCGGCGTCGCCATCAGCCCGCTGCCGATCGTGGTCGTCGTGCTCATGCTCGTGAGCCGCCGCGGGCGCTCGAACGGGCCCGCGTTCGTGCTCGGCTGGATCGCCGGCCTGGCCGCGCTGGGGGCGATCGTGCTCGCGTTCTCCAGCGGCGCCGGCGCGCACGACGACGGGCAGCCGGCGACCTGGGTCGGCGTGCTGAAGCTCGTGCTCGGCGTCCTGCTGCTGCTCGTCGCCGTCCGCCAGTGGCGCGGTCGCCCGCGCGATCCCAGCGAGGTCAGCACCCCGAAGTGGATGGGTGCGCTGGACACGTTCACGCCGGTCAAGGCGGCGGGCGCCGGACTGCTGCTCTCGGCGCTGAACCCGAAGAACGCGCTGATCGCCATCAGCGGCGCGGCGACGATCGCCGGCGCGGGGATCGCGACCGGCGAGCAGGCCGTCGCCTGGGCGATCTTCGTGATCATCGCGACGGTCGGCGTCGGCGCACCCGTCGTCCTGTTCTTCGCGCTCGGGGAGCGCTCGCGCGCCCCGCTCGACCACCTCAAGGACTGGATGGCGGCCAACAACGCGGTGATCATGGCCGTGCTCCTCCTCGTCATCGGCGCGAAGCTGATCGGGGACGGGATCAGCGTCCTGTCGGGCTGACGGCTCCGCTCGGCGCCGACTGCCGGGTCACCCCGTCATGAGCTTCTGCCGCGAGCGCTTGCGCGCGTCGCGGCCGCGCAGGCGGTCCTCGATCACCGCGCCTCCGGCGGCGGAGAACACGAGCACGAGGCCGGCGCCGACGAGCCAGCTCAGCAGCGCGAAGGCGACGCCGATCGTGCCGAACTGCTCGGCCGAGGCCGACACCGATCGCGGCATCCACACGGCCGAGCCGGCCGAGAGCACGGTCATGCCCACCGCAGTCAGCAGCGCGGTGGGCAGGAGCCGGCGCCACGGCACGCGTCGCGCGAGCAGGATGTAGGGCGTCACGAGCCACAGCAGCGTCCCGAAGGCGATCGTGATGATGACCTTGGTCATCCCGTGGACGCCCTGCAGGACGACCGGGCGGACGGTCAGGATGGCGATCGCCAGGCCCAGCCAGATGAGCCCCCACTCGGCCGAGCGCAGGCCGAGCGGCGGCTGGTCCCAGGCGAACTGGTAGAGGCGTTGCAGCGCGCGGGTGAACGACAGCGACGCGACGATGAGCAGGACCCCGCCCAGCACGCTGATCTGGCTCTCGACCTCCCCGGCGGGCGCGAAGGCCTGGCGGACGCTGGCCGCGGCGTCGCCGCTGAGCTCCATCACGCGGATGATCTGGTCGGCGAAGTCCTTTCCGCCCGCCTTGGTCGCGAACGCGGCGTAGACGATGAGCAGCGGGATGAGCGCAGTGAACGCCTGCCCGGCCAGCGCGACGGCGCGGTCGAAGCCCTGCAGCGCGACGAAGCGCACGATCCAGTCGCGCCCGAACTCGACCGGCGCGCCGATCAGCCGGTGGAAGAGGGAGGGCTCCGAGCCATCGGTCGCCGGCACGCTCACGCCGGCGCTCCGGCGGGGCCTTCGAGCCGCTCGCCGCTGCCGTAGCGGCGGCGGTGCAGCACCCAGGCGACGGCGCCGACGGGCAGCGGCAGCCAGTAGGAGGCCAGCCGGTAGGTGAGCGTGGCCACGGCCGCGGCGGCGGCGGGGACGCCGGCGAGCGCGAGCGTCCCGGTCAGCCCGGCCTCGACGATCCCGAGCCCACCGGGGGTGATCGGCACCTGGGCCAGGAGCTGGGCGGCGCAGTAGGCGAGCAGCGTGAGCGACAGCCGCGGCTGGGCGCCGACCGCCTCGAGCGCCGCGAGGAGGGTCAGCAGGTCCCACAGCCAGCGACCCTCCGCGTAGGCCAGGGCGGCGGGCCACCGGCGCCCGAGCGTGCCGCGGATCAGGTCGCGCTCGGCGATCAGGCGCGCGGGCAGGTCCGCCGGCGGCGGGCGGCGGCGCCGCACGCGCCGCAGGACCGCGGAGACGACCCGGCCGGTCAGGGCGACGGCGCGATCGCTGAGCATGAGCACGGCGCCGAGCGCGAAGAGCGCCACGAAGATCACGAGGGCCAGGGCGCCGGCCTCGAGCAGGCCCTCGGGGATGGTGCGACCGGCGAGGAGCGCCGGCACGGCGAGCAGCGGCATCGCGGCGAGCGCGGCGACGAGCAGCAGCGAGCCCGCGGTGAGACCGGTGGCCACGGTGGGGCCACGCAGCCCGGCCTGGGCCAGCATCCGGTACTGGAGCGCCGCGGCGGCCGCCGCGCCGCCCGGGACCACGCGGCCGAGCGCGCCGCTGGCCAGCTGCGAGCCGGCGACCGCGAACCACGGGGCGCCGCGCAGCGCCAGGCGCTGCAGCCCCCACAGGCACACCCAGCCCGCCACCTGGGTGACGAGCACGGCGACCCACCAGCCGGGGGCGACCTCGTCGAGGTCGCGCCAGCCGCCGAGCACGTCGACGACCGCCGGCGCCACGCCGTAGAGAACGAGCGCGGTCAGGGCGAGCGCGAGGATCCGTTTCCGCATCGCCCCGGCCCGTCCGCCGGCCGCCCGGGCTCAGCCCGGCAGCCGCCGAACCTCGACGAGCTCCAGGCCGAGCGACTGGACCCGCTCGAGGATGCCGTGCAGCTCGGCCTGGTCGCGGATCGTGCCGTGGAGGACCGTCTCCACCCGTTCGCAGTCCTGCTCGAGCGTCTCGAAGCGCGCGAGGACCGGCTGGCTCAGGCGGCCGCGGATGCGGAACTCGTACTTCGTCACCGCCATCGGAGCAGGATGGCGCGGAGCGGGGTGACGGTTCGTCACCCGGGCGGGTGATCGTGGCGCGCCGACGCTGAGGATCACCCACGTGGGGGATGCGGGGTCACCCGCCCGCGCGCGACGCTTCGGCCCCCAGAGGAGGAGAGGCATGACGACGTACCCCGTGGACGAGCTGGGCGAAGCGCGCGAGGCGGCGCAGACGGTGACCGCGTTCTGGTGGCTGTGGCTCGTGACCGGCATGGCCTGGATCGTGGTCGCGCTCGTCGTCCTGCAGTTCGACGACGCGTCGGTGACGACCGTCGGGGTCATCGCCGGGCTCATGTTCCTGTTCAGCGCGGTGCAGCAGTTCATCATCGCCGGCCTGGCGACCGGGGCGGCGCGCTGGTTCGGGCTCGGCTTCGGCGTGCTGCTCGGCGCCGCCGGGATCCTCGCGCTGGTCAACCCGGAGAAGACCTTCGCCGGGCTCGCCGACATCCTCGGCTTCCTGTTCCTGATCGTCGCGGTGACGTGGATCGTCAAGGCGTTCCTCGACCGCGAGGTCAACGACCTCTGGTGGCTGGGCCTGATCGCCGGGATCCTGATGGTCGTGCTCGCCTTCTGGACAGGCGGGCAGTTCTTCATCGACAAGGCCTACGTGCTGCTCGTGTTCGCCGGGATCTGGGCGCTCATGCAGGGCGTGACCGACATCGTCCAGGCGTTCCAGGTGCGGCAGCTGCACAAGGCGCTCCGCTCGCCCTGAGGGAAGCTCGCCACTGGCAGCGCTCCCGGTCTAGGCTGTGCCGAGGGAGGCGCCGTGTCGCACGCCCGGAGCATGCCGATACGGGTCATCATCGCCGACGATTCCTACCTCATGCGTGAGGCGCTCGAACGAGTGCTCTCACGCGCACCGGAGGTCGAGCTGATCGGCGTGTACGACCGCGGCGACACGCTCGTGGCCGCCGTCGAGCGCGACCTCCCGGACGTCGTGGTGATCGACGTCCGGATGCCGCCGTCCGGCGACGACGAGGGGATCCGCGTCGCGCGCAGTCTCCGCCGCCGGCATCCCGGGATCGGCGTGGTCGTGCTCAGCCAGTACGCCGAGCCGCGCTATGGGATCGGCCTCCTGCAGGACGGCGCCGAGGGGCGCGCGTATCTGCTCAAGGAGCACATCGGCGACGGCGAGGAGCTGGCGACGGCGATCGGCGTGGTCGCCCGTGGCGGCTCGGTGATGGACCCGGGGATGGTCGGGCTGCTGATGCGCTCGGGGTCGGCGCGGTCCGCGCTGGCGCAGCTCACCGCGCGCGAGCGCGAGGTGCTCTCCCACATGGCCACGGGCAAGAGCAACGGCGCCATCGCGGCGTCGCTCGTCCTCAGCAAGCGGGCCGTCGAGAAGCACGTCGGCGCGATCTTCATGAAGCTCGGGCTGGTCGACGAGGAGGAGGTCAGCCGCCGCGTGTCGGCCGTGCTCGCCTACCTGTCCGAACCCGGCGAGGACGGGCGCCTCTGATCGCCGATCAGCGCCTTTCCGGTTCGTGCGGGCGCCTGTTGCGGCGGCGTGCGCACCCTCCTGCAGGGATTCGCGCTTACGCCATTGCCGCAACGCCTGGGCCGCTGCGACGGTTGCGGGGTGGCCCATGCGTCCGCGTCCCGTTCCGGAGGGGTTGAGGCCGCGTGGCCGGCTCGCGTCGCGCCCACGGCGTGGATCCCGCGCGGGCGCCTGGAGCAGGCGCTCGACCGCGCCAGCGGCCGCGCCCTGACGGTCGTCACCGGCCCCGCGGGCGCGGGCAAGACCGTCCTCCTCGCCGAATGGGCCTCCCGCCGCCGCATCGCGTGGCTGACGCTCGGGCCCGAGCACCTCGATGTCGGCCGCCTGTGGCGCGAGCTCGCGGCGGCGCTGGCGCCCTCCGGGGTGACGCTCGCGCCCGAGCCGCAGTCGGCGGCAGCGTTCCCGACGGACGTCGCCCTCGAGCTGCGGGCGGCGCTGCTGCGCGCGCCGCGGCGCGTGGTCCTCGTCCTCGACGACGCCCATCTGCTGCGCGGCCCGGCGCGCGCGCTCGTCTCCACGCTGGCCACGGAGGGCGGCGCCGGCCTCGGGCTGGTCGTCGCCAGCCGCAGCGATCCCGATCTCCCGCTCGGGCGGCTGCGCGTCGAGGGCCGCCTGGGCGAGCTGCGCCTCGCCGATCTGGCGTTCACCGCGGACGAGACCGCGGCGCTGCTCGCCCAGTACGGCGTCGCCTTGAGCCCCGAGCAGCTCACGCGGCTGCTGGAGCGGACCGAGGGCTGGGCCGCCGGCCTGCGGCTCGCCGCGCTGTCCCTGCAGGCCGAACCGGATCCCGACCGCTTCCTGGCCGACTTCGCCGGCGACGACCACGCCGTCGCCGACTACCTGAGCAGCGAGGTCCTCGCCCTCCAGCGCCCGGTCGTCCGCGACTTCCTGCTGCGCACGAGCGTGGCCGAGCGGATCTGCGGTGGGCTCGCCGACGCGCTCACCGACGGGGCCGGCGGCGCGCGGATGCTCGCGGAGCTCCATCAGGGCGGGCTGTTCCTGCAGCCGGTCGATCGCCACGCGACATGGTTCCGCTACCACCCGCTGTTCGCCGAGCTGCTGCGCGCGCGGCTGGCGGTGGAGCGGCCCGCGCTGACGCCGGACCTCCACGCGCGCGCCGCGCGCTGGCTCGCCGGCCGGGGGCTCGGGCGCGAGGCGCTGGCCCACGTCCTGCAGGCCGGCGACGTCCCCGGGCTGGCCGACCTGCTCGCCGACGGCTGGCTGGACCTCCTGCAGGGCGGCCAGGCGCCGGAGACGGTCGTCGCCGCCGCCCGACTGCGCCCCGGCGACCGCCGCCTGGCCGTCGCCGCGGCCGGCGCCTGCCTCGGGGCCGGCGACGCGGTGGCCGCGGAGGCCGCCCTCGCCGCCGCGGGCGACGGGCCGGACGACGAGGTGGCGGCGCTCGGCGCGCTGCTGCGGGCGCGCGCCCGCGGCGACGTGAGCGGTGCGCGCCGCGCCGCGGCCCGGCTCCTGGAGGCCGCGCCCGAGCCCGTGCCCGATGCCGTCCCGGCCGACGGGGCGCGTCGCTCGCTGGCCCTCATGCATCTTGGGATCACCGAGTTCGGCGCCGGGTCGCCCGCGGCCGCGGCGGACGCGCTCGACGCCGCCGCGGCGCTGGCCGTCGACGTCCGCCGCGAGCGCGTCATGCTCGAGTGCATCGGCCGCTCGGCCGCGATCGAGCTGCTGTGGGGGCGGCTCTCCCGCGCCGAGGCGGCCGCGACGTCCGCGATCTCGCTGGCCGAGCCCGCCGGCTGGGAGCGCACGGCCGCCGCCGCATGGGCCTACGCGACCCTCGCCGCCGTGCACTGGCTGCGCGACGAGCCCGTCGAGGCCGAGCGCCGTGCCGACGCTGCGGCGGCATCCGCCTACGCCGCGGCCGACGTCCCGGCCTCGCACGCGGCGCGGATGATCCGGGCGCACCTCGCCGCCGCACGCGGCGACCAGGCCCGTGCGCGCGCGATGCTGCATCCGGTGCTCGCCGCGCTTCCGACCTCGGGACTGCTCCTGCACCGGTGGCGTGACGCGCTCGGCCCGGCGCCGTGGGAGGCCGACCGCGATCACGAGGGCACCGATCCGCTCGTGGCGGCTGCCGCGCGGCTGTCCGGTGGCGACGCGTTGTCGGCGCTGCGCCGCGCCGAAGCGGTGCTCGCGAGCGAGCCCGACCTGCACCCGACGCGGCGCGTCCACGCCTGGCTGGTCGCCGCGGTGGCGCAGCAGGCGATGGGGGACCTGCGGGCCGCCTCGGAAGCGGTCGAGCGGGCGCTCGAGGTCGCCGCCCCCGAGGACCTCCGCCGGCCGTTCGCGGACGGCGGCGCAGCGGTGCGCAACCTGCTCCAGCGCCACGCGACGCTGCCGACGGTCCATCCGGTCGTCGTCGCGGAGCTGATCGACGGCCTCGAGCGCGTGTCGGCGCCGCCCGCGGGCCTGCTGGAGCCGCTCAGCAGCCGCGAGCGGGAGGTGCTGCGGCTGATGCCGACGCTGCTGCCCAACACCGAGATCGCGGGCGAGCTGTTCGTCTCGGTCAACACCGTCAAGACGCACGTCAAGAGCATCTACCGCAAGCTCGAGGTCTCTTCGCGCCGCGAGGCCGTGGCCCGCGCCCGGCAGCTGCACCTCCTCTGAGCGCCGCCGTTCACCCGCGGGGGTGATGCGCAGCCACCCGCCGGGGTCGGACCCTGGCTCCGACCGAACCGCTCCCCGGAAGGAGTCTCCATGGCCGACATCCCCACGACAGACCGCGCGCCGAGGGCCGATCGCCCGGGCGGGCGCGAGCCGGAGGTCTCCGGCTGGGCGCTCGGCGGCATCGGGTTCGCCGCGTCGGTGCTCACGCTCGTCGGCGGCTTCCAGATCATCGCCGGCCTGGCCGCCGTCATCAACGACCAGTTCTTCGTCACCACGCGCAACTACGCGTTCGACCTCGACACGTCCGCCTGGGGCTGGATCCACCTGGTGCTCGGCGTCCTGCTGCTGGCGACCGGCTTCGGCCTCTTCGGCCGTCGCGCGTGGGCCGGTGTGACCGCGATCTTCCTGGCCATGCTGAGCGCGCTGGCGAACTTCTTCTTCATCCCCTACTACCCGTTCTGGGCGCTCACGGTGATCGCGCTCGACGTCTGGGTGATCTGGTCGCTGACCCGCCCGGACGCGATCCGCGCCTGAACGCACGACCCGTGGACGGGCGGCGCGCCGCGGTCCCGCCGCGGTGCGCCGCGCGCCCCGAGGACTCTTCCTACGCGCCCGCCTTTGCCCCCGCGCCGGCCAGCGCGTCGCGCAGCGCCTGCTCGGACTCGTCGTTGAGCGAGGTCTGGATGATCTCTCCGGGGATCTTCACGTTGTCGAGGATCTTGTCCATGTTGGCCTGGCGGACGAGGGCGATCAGCGCCGCGCCGCCCGGCTCGAGCTTCGTGCCGAGGTCCTTCATGAACTGGTCGTCGACGCCGCGGTCGCTCATCGCGCCGGCCGCCGCCCCCGACGCCGCCCCGATGGCCATGCCGAACAGCGGGACGAGGAAGATCAGGCCGATCAGCCCGCCCCACAGCGCGCCGCCGGCCGCTCCGACGCCGGCCATCGACGGCTGATGCAGCTTGATCTTGTCGTCGCTGCGGCGCTCGACGATGACCAGGTCCTCGAGCTCGATGAGATGGGCCTTCTGCGCTTCGGCGACGTTCGACGCCACTTGGCGCGCGGTGGCCAGGTCGGGATAGGCGATTGCCACGAGATCGCTCACGGGCGCTCCTGTCTGTCGGTGGACGCTCCCGATCGTGCGGACGCGCCGGGTGAGCGGTCATCACCCGGGCGGGTGACCGTCTCGAGCGCGGCGTCGATCGTCGGCGCGCTCGCCAGTCGCGCGGCGAAGCCGCTGCGCTGCAGCATCTCGACGGGGGGCGCGCGGCGCGGCGAGGCGCAGCTCGATGTCGTCGCGGGCCGGCGCGCGGCCAGCACGCCGATCGCCGAGCACGGCCGGCGGCGCGGCTCGCGTCCCCGGCGAGCGAGAGAAGCCGGTCCTTGACGTTCACCCCCGCGCGGGTGATGCCCGATCACCGGCGCTGGATCAACCGGCCGGGTGATCCTCGCGCTGCCGCACCCGGCCGCGGAGGTTGCCGACGAGCAGCCCGATGACGGTGACCAGGTAGATCTGGCCGAGCAGCGCCTCGAGGACGCTGAGCGTGCGCCCGGGCGCGGTGCGCGACGTGAGGTCGCCGAACCCGGTCGTGGTCAGCGTGGTGAAGCTGAAGTACACGCGCTGGCTCTGCGTGCCGTCGGTGCCCTGGGCGAAGTAGAAGCCGTCGAAGCCCGTGGCGATCGCGCCGATCGCGAAGCCGAACGCCAGGCCGACGAGGAAATAGACGGCGAGCGCGCCGAACACCGCCTGCAACGTCACGCCCTGCTCGACGATGAGCCGGACGAGCCCGTTGAGGATCACCGCGATCGCCGCGACGACGGCGAGCGCCGTGGCGGTCAGCGGGATCACCTCGGCGGGCGCGCCCGCCGCGACGCCGATGACGGCGACGACGAGCACGGCGGCGAGCAGGATCGCCATCCGGCGCCCGACGATCGACGTGGCGCTCGACGTTCGCATCGCGACGAGCACGCACGCGCCGGCAGCGGCGAGCTCGGCGGCGCGGGCTCCGGGGCCGTCGGGCGCCAGGAGCGCGAACGTGCACAGCGCGGCGACGAGGACGAGCACGACGCCGTAGCGATGGCCGGTTCCCGAGAAACGCATCACGCGTCCAGCGCCAAGCGTCTCGCCGGGGGCGAGGATCCGCGTCTCGACGCCGGGCGCGAGCTCGGCCGTGAGGCGTGCGAAGGCGCGCGGCGGCTCCGTGAGGGCGCTGCCGCGCACGTGCCGCAGGCCGGCCGGGAAGAACGTCCCCCAGTGGATCGGGACGGCGATCCGGGGCTCGACGAGCGCGGCGGCGCGCGCCGCGCTGTGCGGGTCCATGTGGCCGGCGCCGAGCGTCGGCCCCCAGCCCCAGACGGGCAGCAGCGCGACGTCGACGCTGCCGCGCAGCGCGCCGATCCCGTCGTACAGCTCGGTGTCGCCCGCGAACCACACGCGCCGGGCGCCCGCGACGACGAAGCCGAGCGTCTCCGCCGAGGGTCCCCAGGGCCCGCGGCGCCCCTCGTGATCGGCGCGCACGGCGGTGATCTCGGCGCCCCCGACGGATATGCGCTCGCCCACGCCGAGCTCGACCGTGCGCTGGAAGCCGATGCGCCGCAGCAGGTCGCCGGCGCCGCGAGGCACGACGACGGTCAGCGCCGGGTCGAGGCGGCGCAGCGACGGCGCGTCGAGATGGTCGTGGTGCAGGTGCGAGACGAGCACGGCGTCGAGCCCTTCGAGTGCGTTCTCGCGCGGTGTCGGCGCCTGGCGGCGCAGGTGCCAGAGCCGGTCGCGCAGCAGCGGGTCGGTAAGCACGCGGGCGCCCCCGATCTCGAGCAGCGCGGTGGCGTGCCCGAGCCACGTGATGCGCTCCGCCACGCCGGTCACGGCCCGATGCTCGGCGCGGCGCGGGGGAGGCCGCCTCACCCGGCCGGGTGAGCCGGTCGGAATCGGCGGTCCGCTTCGCCGCCTTCGCGGCGGCGCGGGGATCGATTAGGGTCGGCCGAATGGGGCCCGGGGCCACGGATGGTGCGATGACCGCCGACCGCCTGCGCGAGGTCGAGGTCCTCGGCGCGCTCGACGACGAGGAGCTCGTCCGGCTCGCCGGCACCGGGCGCGAGCGGCGCCTGCAGGAGGGGGAGTTCCTGTTCCGCCAGGGCGATCGGGCGAGCGCGTTCCACATCGTCCTCGAGGGCAAGCTCGAGACGACGCGCGAGGTCGCCGGCGAGCAGGTCCTGCTCATGGGCCACGGGCCCGGCGGCTACCTCGGGGCGATGGCGCTGCTCACCGAGACGCCGTACCGCGGCAGCACGTTCGCCGTCGGCGACACGGTCGTCTTCGAGCTCGACGGCGACGAGCTGCGCCGCCTCGCCTATACGCACGCGTCGCTGCTGCGCAAGTTCCTGCCGACGCTCGAGTCGGTCAGCGGGGCGGTCAAGGGGATCGAGCGCGACCGCGAGAAGCTGCTCGCCGTCGGCAAGCTCGCCGCGGGGCTCGCGCACGAGCTCAACAACCCCGCGGCCGCCGCCGCGCGCGGCGCGTCCACGCTGCGCGACCTCGAGCGCCGCCGCCAGGCCGCGTTCGCCGAGCTCGCGGGCGCCGGAGCGACGGCCGCGCAGCTGGCGGCCCTCGCCGCGCTCGGCGCCGAGGCCGAGGACGGTCCGGCGCCCGCCGCGCGCCTCGACCCGCTGGCCGAGAGCGATCGCGAGCAGGAGCTGCTCGACGCGCTCGGCGCCCGTGGGGTGGCCGACGGCCACGAGATCGCCGCCGCCTTCGCGGAGGCCGGGCTCGGGGACGAGTGGATCGACCGCGTGGCCGGCGAGGCCGGCGCGGACGGCCTCGCACCGGGGCTGCGCTACGTCGCCGCGTGCGCGGCGACGCGCGTCGTGCTCGGCGAGGTGCAGGAGGCGACGACCCGGATCGCCGACCTCGTCGACGCCGTGCGCAACTACTCCTACCTCGACCAGGGGCCGCGCCAGACCGTCGACGTCCACGCAGGCCTGGAGAGCACGCTCGCCCTGCTGGCGCACAAGCTGCGCCAGAAGCAGGTCGAGATCGTCCGCGACTACGACGACGGGCTGCCGACGGTCGAGGCGTCGGGCTCCGAGCTCAACCAGGTGTGGACGAACCTGATCGACAACGCCGTCGACGCGCTCGGCGAGGGCGGCCGGCTCACGCTGCGCACGGGCCGCCAGGGCGCGCGCCTGTCGATCGAGATCGGCGACGACGGGCCCGGCGTGCCCGCCGACCTGCAGGCGCGGATCTTCGACGCGTTCTTCACCACCAAGCCCGTCGGCCGCGGGACCGGTCTCGGGCTCGACATCGCCCAGCGGATCGTCCTGCGCAACCACGGCGAGCTACGGCTCGAGTCGCGCCCCGGCGACACCCGCTTCCTGGTCCTCCTGCCCGCCGGCTGACGGCGAGCAACGCTGTACCGTCCGGACGGTACAGTCGGCGCATGCCCGCCGCCCTGCTGCTCGCCCTGGCCATCGTCGTCGAGGTCGGAGCGACGGTGGCGATGCGCTCCAGCGACGGCCTCACGCGCCTGGGGCCGACGGCGATCACGATCGCCGGCTACGTCGTCGCCTTCTACCTGCTCGCGCTCGTCCTGCGCTCGATCCCCGTGTCGGTCGCCTACGCGGTCTGGGCCGGTGTGGGAACGGCCGCCGTCGCGGTGATCGGCATGGCCCTCCTCGACGAGCCCGCGGGCGCCCTGAAGATCGCGAGCATCGTCCTCATCATCGTCGGCGTGGTCGGCCTGAACCTCTCCGGGCAGCTCTCGTGAGCAGCGCCGACACGCGCCGGCGGCTGCTCGACGCGGCCGGGCGGACGATCCGCGCCGTCGGCCCGGGCGCCTTGACGCTCGACGCCGTGGCGCGCGAGGCCGGGGTCAGCAAGGGCGGGCTCCTCTACCACTTCGCGACGAAGGAGGCGCTCGTCGACGCGCTCGTCGAGGACTGGCTCGACCGCTTCGAGGAGCAGCTCGCCGCCGGCGCCGGGGAGCACGGCTGGGCGCGCGCCTACATCGACGTGTGCGCGGCCGGCCTCCCGTCGGCGGAGGAGCGCGCCACCGACGTCGCGATGCTCGCGGCGATCGTCGGCGACCCGGCCCGCCTGGAGCCCGTGCGGCGCCGCTATGCGGCGTGGCAGGAGCGCCTCGTGGCCGACGGCGGCGACCCCGTCACCGCGACGATCCTCCGGCTCGCCGCCGACGGGCTGTGGCTCGCCGAGCTCATCGGGCTGGCGCCGCCCGCGGGCGAGCTGCGCCGGGAGCTCGTCGCGCGCCTCGGCGAGCTCGCCTCGCCGTCGGACGCGCCGGGCACGCGCTCGTCGCGCTCGAGCCGCCCGTGACGAGGACGACCTTGGGGGCGAAGCGGCCGCTCATGGCGTGACGCGCACGACGAGGTCGGCGCGCGCCCGCGTCGGCGCGACGAGCCGGGCGTTGGCCTCGTCGCTGCGCAGCACCCACTCGCGCGCGGCGTCGACGGCCTTGCCGAACTCGACGTGGCGCTCGATCAGCCACCGGACGCGGGTCTCGTCGTCGACCTCGACGAACCACGCCTCGTCGAGCAGCGGGCGCACGAGCGCCCAGTCGCCGTCCTCGAGGAGCAGGTAGTTGCCCTCGGTGACGACGAGCGTGACCGACGGCGGCACCGCGATCGCGCCGGCGATCGGCTCCTCGATCTCGCGCCGGAAGGCGGGCGCGAAGACGACCTCGTCGGCGGCGCGCAGGCGCTGGAGCAGGGCGACGTAGCCGGTCGCGTCGAACGTGTCCGGCGCGCCCATGCGGTCGCGGCGCCCGAGGCGCACGAGCTGGTCCTGGGCGAGGTGGAAGCCGTCCATGGGCACGAGCGCGGCGCTGTCGCCGAGCGCGTCGGCGACGGCGCACGCGAGCGTCGACTTGCCGCCGCCGGGTGGACCGGCGATGCCGAGGATCGCGCGCCCGCCCGCGGACGCCAGCGCGCGCGCCCGGGCGATCAGCGCGTCGAGGTCAGCGATCGTCATCCCACAGCCCGTGCTCGCGCGCCCGGCCGCGCAGGAAGGCGAGGCCGTCGCGGATCAGGACGTCGGGGTCGCCGACGATGTCGCGCCAGATCGCGGTCGCGCCGATGATGTCCTCGTTGACGGCGACGAAGGACTCCATGGCCAGCCAGCCGTCGTAGCCGATGTCGCGCAGGCCGGCGAAGACGTCGTCCCAGTGCACGTTCCCGAGGCCCGGGGTGCCGCGGTCGGACTCGGAGAGGTGCACGTAGCGCAGTCGCTTGCCGAGCCGGCGGATCGGGGCGCGGAAGCCGCGCTCCTCGATGTTCATGTGGTACGTGTCGAGGTGCGCGTAGACGTTGGGCTCGTCGATCGCGTCGATGAGGTCCGAGACCTGCTGCGCGGTGTTGTTGAGGTAGGTCTCGTAGCGGTTGATCGCCTCCACGCCGAGCTCCAGGCCATGGTCGGCGGCGATCCGCGCGGCCTGCTTGAGCGTCCGCGCGCACGTGTCGACCTCCGCCGCCGTCGGGGGCCTGCCCGTCAGCGTGCCGAGGTGGGTGTAGAGGGCGCCGGTCAGCGTGCGGGCGCCGAGGCGCGCGGTCAGGTCGATCGCGCCGCGCAGGTGCTCGAGCGCGCCGCCGGGGTCGAAGGGCATGTGGTGCTCGCGCGGCAGGCCCAGCGACGTCGTCGCCTGGAGGCCGGTCTCCTCCAGCAGGTCGCGCGTGCGCTCCAGCGGGAAGGCGCCGGCGCCGGCGAGCAGCGGGATCTCGACGAACTCGAGGCCACGGGCCGCCGCGCCGCGCAGCGCGCGCTCGGCGCCCGCCTCGTCCCACTGCGCGGTCCACACGAAGGCGTGCGCACCGAACGCCGTCATGAGGGGTCGGCGGCCACCCTGAAGCCGGTGTTGCCCGTCGAGCTGTCGGGCGTGCTCGACGAGCGCGCGGCCACGCGGTAGCGGTTGCAGTAGGAGGCGTGGCACAGGTAGGAGCCGCCACGGATGACGCGCGCGCCCGGGGCCGCCGGACCGAACTCGTCGGCGCACCACTCCCACACGTTGCCGGAGGTGTTGTGCAGCCCGAAGCCGTTGGGGGCGAAGGCGCCCACCGGCGCGGTCCCGACCCACCCGTCGGCGGCCGTGTTCTCGGTCGGGAACGTGCCCTGCCAGATGTTGCAGCGGTGCTCGCCGCCGGGCTCGAGCTCGTCGCCCCACGGGTAGCGCGCGCCGCGCAGCCCGCCGCGCGCCGCGTACTCCCACTCGGCCTCGGTGGGCAGGCGCACGCCCGCCCACGCGCAGAACGCCACGGCGTCGGTCCAACCGACGTGCACGACGGGATGGTCGAGACGGTCCTCGGCGCTCGAGCCCGGGCCCTCGGGCCGGCGCCAGTCGGCGCCGAGGACCTGGCGCCACCACGGCGCCGCCACAGCGGCCCGCGTCTCGGGGAAGTCGTCGGGCAGCAGCCCGGCGAAGACGAACGACCAGCCGAAGCGCTCGGCCTCGGTGACGTGGCCGGTGGCCTGTGCGAACTCCGCGAAGCGCGCGACCGACACGGCGACCGGGTCGATCCGGAACGGCGCGACGACGACCTCGCGCACGGGGCCCTCGCCGTCGGCGGGGAAGCCGTCGGGATCGTCGCTGCCCATCAGGAACGGGCCGCCGGGGAGGTCGATCATTGCGCCGGCTCGTGTCACGCGGCGCAGCCTACGCCGCCGCCTCGGCGCGCTGGCGGGCGAGCGCCTCGTCGGCGTCGTAGCGCCACAGGGCCGGGAAGGCGGCGAGCACGAGGCCGACCCCGGCCATGCACGCCACGCCGCCCGACACGACCGAGAAGCGCACGCCCGCGAGCGCGGCGGCCGAGCCCGCCTCGACGTCGCCGAGCCGCGGGCCGCTGGCCACCACGACCGAGAACACCGACGACATCCGCCCGCGCAGGCGATCGGGGGTGACGCTCTGGTTGATCGCCGAGCGGCACACCGCGCTGACGCTGTCCGCGCCGCCGGCGACGGCGAGCAGCGCCGCGGCCAGCCACAGCGACCCGGCGAATCCCGCGGCGGCGATCGCCGCGCCCCAGACGAACACCGCGGCCGCGACGAGTCGCCCGAGGCGGCGCGCGTGCGACAGCCAGCCCGTGGTCAGCGCGACGGTCACGCCGCCCGTCGCGACCGAGGCGAAGAGCAGGCCGGTGCCCTCGGCGCCGGCGCCGTAGAAGCTGACGGCGAGCACGGGGAACAGCGCGCGCGGCATCCCGAACGTCATCGCCAGCAGGTCCATCGCGAAGGACCCCATGAGCGCCTGGTTGCGGCGCACGAAGCGCAGACCCTCGCCGATCGAGCGCAGGACGGCGACGCGCTCGGCGCTCGCGCCGAGCGGCGGCTGGGGCGACATCGCCGCCGCCGCGCCGACCATCGACAGGCAGCTCAACGCGTCGGCGACGTACGCCGACCCGACGCCGAGCGCGCCGATGAGCAGCCCGCCGAGCGCCGGCCCGACGATGTAGGTGAGCTGGAAGAGCCCGAAGTTGACCGCGAGCGCGGCGCGCAGTCGCTCGGGCGCGACGAGATTGGGGATGATCGCCGAGCGCAGCACGTTCTGGATCGCGCCGAAGGCGGCGAGCAGCGCCCCGAGCGCGTAGAGCAGGGGGATCGGCGTGACCCCCGCGAAGGTCACGAACGCGAGCAGCCCGGCGACGATGACGATCGCGACCTGGTCGGCGAGCAGCAGCTTGCGGCGGTCGTGGCGATCGGCCAGCGCGCCGCCGTAGAGCGACATCGTGATCAGCGGGACGAGCTCGACGGCGCCGAGCAGCCCGGTCAGGAAGGCCGACCGCGTCTCGATGTAGATCTGGTAGGGCAGCGCGACGAGGGCGGCCTGCGTGCCCAGCCCGGACAGGACGTTGCCGAGGATGAGCAGCCGCAGGTCGCGCGATTCGCGCAGGGGCGTGAGGTCGACGGCGACGCGGCGGAGGTCCATGGGAGGGGAACGGCGTGGGAACGGTAGCCCCGCACCGGTGGCCCGACACCGCTGGCATATGGTTCGGGCATGGCGTCGTCCGGCTCGCTCGGCTCGCTTCGCGAGCTCAACCGGCTGAGGGTCGTCGACGCGCTGCGCGGCGCGGGGCGCTGCAGCCGCAGCGACCTCGCGCGGCTGACCGGACTGTCGCGGACGACGGTGTCGAGCGTCGTCGCCGACCTCCAGGCGCAGGGCCTCGTCGTCGAGCAGCCCGAGGGGCCGTCGGCCGGCGGCCCCGGCCGGCCGCCCGTGATGCTCGGCCTCGATCCGTCCGCCGGCGTCGCGGTCGGCGTCGACTTCGGCCACCGGCATCTGCGCGTCGCCGTCGCCGACCTGTCCTCGACGGTGCTCGCCGAGCGCCGCGTCGCGCTCGACGTCGACCATGCCGCCGAGATGTCGCTCGACACCGCGGTCCGGATGGTCGCCGAGGTGCTCGACGAGGCGGGCGTCCGGCGCGAGGCGGTCATCGGGGCGGGCATGGGGCTGCCCGGGCCGATCGACGCCCGCAGCGGCACGCTGGGGACGTCGGTGATCCTCCCCGGCTGGGCCGGCCTGGCCGCCGGCGACGAGCTGTCGCGCCGGCTCGGGATGCACGTGGACGTCTCCAACGACGCGAACCTCGGCGCGCTCGCCGAGGTCTCCTTCGGCGCCGGCCGCGGGCGTGGCGACGTCGTCTACGTCAAGCTCGCCTCGGGCATCGGCGCGGGCCTCGTGCTCGGCGGGCGCCTGCACCACGGCGCGACGGGGATCGCCGGCGAGCTCGGGCACGTGCAGGTCGACGCGGATGGCGCGGTCTGTCGCTGCGGCAACCGCGGCTGCCTGGAGACGGTGGCCGGGCTCGGGCCGCTGCTCGAGCTGCTGCAGCCGGCGCGCGACGAGCCGCTGACCGTGGCCGGCCTGCTGGAGCTCGTCGAGGCCGGCGACGTCGGCGCGCAGCGGATCGTCAACGACGCCGGGCGCGCGGTCGGCCGCGTGCTCGCCGATCTGTGCAACCTCATCAACCCCGAGGCGATCATCGTCGGCGGCGAGCTGAGCGCGGCGGGCATGCCGCTGCTCGACGGCATCCGCCTCGCCCTGGATCGCTTCGCGCAGCCGGGTGCGGCCGAGGCGGTCGAGGTGCTGCCGGGCACGCTGGGCCACCGCGCCGAGGTCCTCGGGGCGCTCGCGCTGGTGATCGGGGACACCGAGCGGCTACGCTCCGCCGGCCTCGCCTCGCTGCGCGCGTCGGCCTGAGCGGCGCCGGTCTCGATCGCCGGTGCGGCGGCGGGTGGCTACCCTTCCGTGCGCCCATGCCCGAGGTGACCCCTGAGGAGACGGTCCGGGACCTGTTCGCGCGCTACGAGCGCGGCGGGATCGAGGCCGCCTTCGACCTGATCGACGACGACGTCGTGCTGCTGCTCGGCCCCGGCCCCGACCGCGTCCTGCGCGGCACGACCGAGCTGCGAGCGACGCTCGAGGAGCTGCGACGCGAGGGCGTCGACCTGGCGGCGCGCCTGGACACCGTCGAGCGCCGCGGCGCGGCGGCCGTGGCCAGCTGCACGGTGCGACGCGAGGGGCCCGGGATGCTGAAGGAGACGCAGCAGCACGTGGTCTTCCAGGTCGCCGGCGGCCGCCTGCGCCGGCTCAGCGCCTATGCCACGCGCGAGGAGGCGATGTCGTCGGTCGCGGCGCTCGAGGCCGCGGCGCCGATCCACGGCTTCGACGTCACCGAGCAGGGCGCGCCCGGCGAGCGCACCGTGAAGCCCGCGGGCGAGCTCGACATCGCGACCGCGCCGCAGCTCGAGCACGCGCTGCTCGACGGCCGCCGGCGCGGCGACGTGGTCGTCGTCGACCTCTCCGGCCTGTCCTTCATCGACTCGACCGGGCTGCGCGTGATCGTGCGGGCGACGCGCGCCGCCCAGACCGATGGATGGACCCTGCGCCTGCGCCGCGCCCGGCCCACGGTCCAGCGCATCTTCGACATCGCCGGGATCGCCGGCGCGCTCCCGTTCGAGGACGCCTGACGGCTACACTCCGAGGCGCTCGGTGGGCGTAGCTCAGTTGGTAGAGCTCCTGGTTGTGGTCCAGGTGGTCGCGGGTTCGAGTCCCGTCGCTCACCCCTCGTAAACATCGAGACTTTCGGGGTTTCCCGGAGGTCCCGGCGTTCTGCGAGGCATCAATAGGGCATCAATTTCTCGCGCTGCGTGCAGGTCGGACGCCTCTTCCACCGGGTCGACGAGCATGCAGAACGGCGGCCACAACCGGCACCCCCCGCGATCCCGGCGTACGCCATCGCCTGCCGGCACCATGAGCGCCCAGATCGTCAGCCCCGCCATCGCGTCGGTGCGCAGCGATTGGCGCTCGTAGTGACGAAGCCATGTGGGGAGCAACCTCACGGCCGGATGACCGCACTGCCGGCCGACCCCGGACGCACCGGCGCCAGAACGGACAAGCGCACGCGACGTCAGGCCTCGCGACCCTCCCGGACCGCGACGCCGGAGCTCGGCGTCCGAGGATCACCCGGATCGGATGACGCCTGACTTGGCTCGGCGCGCGACTCTTTCTGAGGCTGTTTCGCACCGAGCCGGGAACGTGGCTCGACGCGCCGGAGCCGACCGCGCTCGTGATCGAGGCGATCGCGCGAGCGGCGGCCGTTCGGTTCGCAACCACCCTCGACGACGGCACATGAAAGAACGGTCTCGCGTGGCGGGAGGTGTAGGCAGATGACGAAGGCCGCGGTCAAGCCGAACAAGCGGGCGAAGCCTGCCAAGCGCAAGAAGCACCACCGAGGCGTGCTGGACCTGCCGAAGGCGGTCGAGACGCGTATGGCCGACGGTCGCGCCGAGCGCGAGTCGGTGCCGCTCGAGGCGCACGGCGAGTGGGCGGCGCCGGAGGGACGCCCGGACCCGGTCGGCACGCTCGAAGCGCAGGATGCGACGCGGGTGCCGGAGCTGGTGCCGATCCGCCACGGGCGCATGATCGTCTCGCCGTTCACGTTCTACCGCGGTGGCGCGGCGATCATGGCGTGGGATCTGTCGCAGACGCCGAGCACCGGGTTGCGCGTGCAGTGCTGCGGTGACGCGCACCTGTCGAACTTCGGCGTGTTCGCGGCGCCGGATCGACGCGTCGTGTTCGATCTCAACGACTTCGACGAGACGCTGCGGGCGCCGTTCGAGTGGGACGTCAAGCGCCTGGTGGCGAGCTTCGTCGTCGCCGCTCGCGACAACGGCTACCGCCGCAAGGAGCAGCGCGCGGCCGCGCGGGCCGCCGCCGCGGCGTACCGAACGACGATGGCCAGGGCCACGGCGATGCGTTTCCTCGAGGTCTGGTACGCGCGGATCGACGCGGACGACCTCTTGACCGAGCTCGCCGGCAGTGAGGACAAGGCCACCGTCAAGGCCGTCCAGAAGGGCCTCGCGAAGGCCCGCAGCCGCACCAGCCTGGGTTCGCTGTCGAAGTTCGCTCAGCGGGTCGGCGATGGCTACCGGATCAAGCAGCAGCCGCCGGTGATCGTGCGCCCGCCCGAGGCGAGGTACGGCGACCTCGAGCAGATCATCCGCCAGGGACTCGCCGACTATGCGCGCTCGCTGTCACCCGACCGGCGTCTCGTGCTCGACCACTATCACTACGCGGACTTCGCCCGTAAGGTCGTTGGCGTCGGTTCGGTCGGGACCGAGGCGTTCATGGTCCTGCTGATGGGCGACCGCGACGACGACCCGCTGTTCCTGCAGGTCAAGGAGGCGGACACGTCCGTGCTCGCCCCTTATGCGGGCGCCGGAGAATTCGAGCAGCAGGGCGAGCGGGTGGTTCAGGGCCAGCGTGTCATGCAGGCCGCCAGCGACCCGTTCCTCGGCTGGGCGACCGGGACCGGGGTGGGCGCGCGGGACTTCTACGTCCGTCAGTTGCGCGACATGAAGGGCTCGGCGGTGATCGAGGGGATGCCGCCGGCGCGCCTGGCGCGCTACGGCGAGATGTGCGGCGTCACGCTCGCGCGCGCCCATGCCCGCAGCGGCGACGCGGCGAAGATCGCGGGCTACCTCGGCGACGACGACACGTTCGACAGTGCGCTCGAGCGTTTCGCCGTCGCCTACGCGGACCAGAACGACGCCGACTACGCCGCGTTCACCGACGCCGCGGACGAGCAACGCATCGCGGTCGAAAGCGGCGTGTAGCGCCCGCGGACCTCCCTGTCCCGCGCGCTCCGGGACGTCGGCACCAACCGATCGCCTCACTCATCGCTGGCTCCGCAGCGCCGGTTTCCATGTGCAGCTGGGCGCCGCGTCATCTCGGTCAGGGCGGCGTCGCGTTCCCAGTGCATGCGGAGTCCGGCGGAGGTTGTGCAGCCAGACGAAGGCGGCCGTGAAGTCGAGGACTGAGGTATGGACCGCGGTGTGGATGGTTCGTCCACCGTCGATCCTTGTGTTTGACGAGACCGAGCTCGAGGCGCTCCTGCGCGAGGTCCCGGACGATCACCTCGGTGGGCGAGCGCGGTCCTGGCCTCGTGCAGCACATCGATGCGCCGGTTGCCGAAGCTCCACGGTGGCCACGACACGCTCGAGGTCGTGCAACGCGCGGCGGGTCGCAAGGTGCACGGTCGTGCCAAGCGCCGGGGAGCGTGCATGGACCTGGCTCGTCGACGTCGACCTCGAGCAGGCGCGATCGAACCGGGTTGACGGCTCGCAGGGCGCCTGGCAGATCACGGTCGACCGCTGAACCACCGCGGCTGTCTCGGACGCCGCAGCGGCGCTCGGACCGCGTGCTCCTGTCGATTCACGGCCACGATCACCCCATACGGATGATGTGCGGGCCCTCCGACCGGGAGAGGGTTTGGGCTCGTAGCGGCGGGTGTACCATCGCCGCAATCCCGGCGGGCCGCGGCCGGCCTTGGATCGGCGCCTACAGAGGGGAAGGAATGGCGACGTCTGAGAGAGGAGCGTCGGGGCCCGGCATCACGGCCGGACCGACGAGCGAGTTCAGCCTGTTCTTCCGCGTCAAGCCCGGCGAAGGCGAGGCGTTGCGGGCGGCGCTCCGTGAGCTGCAGAACACCCCCGGCTACCGGCCGGGGGAACACGGGATGGCGATCTCGACGATCCACGAGGCGCGGTTCGTGCTGTTCGACGACGACACGCGGCTGGCGTTCATCACGAGCTTCGACGGCCCGTGGGACGCCTACATGGAGGACTTCTTCACCTCCGGGCCGACGCTCGCGCTCTTCGACGCGACCTTCCGTCACACCGAGGGCTACGACGGCCTGCCGGACCTGGCCGCCGTGAAGGCCTTCGTTCTCAGCGCGCAGCAGACCGCGGGCGCCTACGCCCGCAACTACGGCGGCACGGTCAAGGAGATCCGCAAGGCGCAGCGCGTCAACGCGGGCTTCCAGCAGGTGCTCGACCACCCGGATGCCGCCGAGGCGCTGCAGCACCCGGCGCTCAAGCCGCTGCTCGACGAGGCCGCCGACTAGTCCATGTCCGACCACATCTCCGGCCCGCGGGCGCTGTCCGACCCCATCGCCGACATCACCGACGTGTACGCGTTCCCGAGCCCCGAGCGGCCCGGCCACCTCGTGCTCGTCATGAACACGCTCCCGTTCGCCAAGCCGTGGGACGCGCTCTCCGAGGGGCTGATCTACCGCTTCCGGCTGCGGCCGCTCATTGCGGGCGCGCCCGCGAACGGGGCGCCGTTCACGGCCGGCGACGAGGAGGTCGCGATCGACTGTGTCTTCTCGCCGCACGTCCACCCGAACGGGCCGCGGCGATTCGAGCAGGAGGGGATGTGCACGACCCCGGCCGGCGAGACGGTGACCTTCCGGGTCAACGACCCGGCCGGTGGCGAGGGGCGCGGTGTCCGGGTCTTCGCGGGCGCGCGATGGGACCCGTTCATCATGGACGCGCCTGCCGCGCTGCGGACCATCGCCACGGGGAAGCTGGCGTTCACCGATCCGTCGTCGATCTTCCTCGACGGCAAGGACGTCCTGAGCCTTGTCGTGGAGCTCGACACCGCGCTCCTCGGGGGCGCGGAGCTGGTGGCCGTCGTCGCCGAGACGCTCACCCGCGGCGTGTTCAACGTGCGGATCGAGCGCGTCGGGCGCCCCGAGGTCAAGAACATGATGCTGGCCCCGAAGCAGTACGACCCGGTCAACCGCGACCTCGAGATCCGCGACCTCTACAACAGTGAGGACGCGTTCGGCTTGGCCGACGGCTACCTCGGCGCCTACCGGGCGCGGCTGCACGCCAACCTCGCCTTCTGGGACGGCCTCGACGGCAAGGCGGACTGGCCGCTCGGGGAGGGCGGCAGCCATCCGCTGACCGAGCTGGTGCTCGCCGACTACCTCGTCGTCGACGTGACCAAGCCGTACGTCGAGCAGGGGTCGTACCTGGAGATCGAGCTCGCCGCCCTCCGGGGCGAGGCCCACCGGACCTGCGGCGGACGGACGCTCAACGACGACGTGATCGACACCATGTTCACGCAGCTCATCAACGCGGGCAACGGACCCGTCATCCGCGACGGGGTCGACCGCTCGTCGCGTCCCGCCACTCGCACCTTCCCGTACCTGGCGGAGCCCAACCCGGATCCGCCCGAGCTGCCCGAGCACCACTGAGCGCTGACGGGCACGCAGCCATGACAGCAACAGAGCACGTCAGCCTGGAGCTCGACGACATCCAGAGCGGGGCGCTGCACGAGCGCCCGTCACCGTACGTCGGCACGTACCTGCTCCTGCGCATCGGCGATCCGGCCGCGGGCCGCGAGCTCGTAAGGCGGCTCCGCGGCCTCGTCGACACGGGGCGACCGTCGGCCGATCCGGCCCACGACGCGTGGATCACGGCGGCGTTCACGTATCAGGGCCTCAAGAAGCTCGGCGTGCCGCAGGCCTCGCTGGACAGCTTCGCGCCGGAGTTCCGGCAGGGCATGGCCGCCCGCGCCGCCGAGCTGGGCGACATCGGGGAGAGCGGCCCGGAGTACTGGGAGCAGCCGCTCGGCTCGCCCGACGTCCACGTCGCCCTGGCGGCCATCTCCCCCGACGCCGCCCGGCTGCAGGCCGTGGTCGACAGGGCGCTTCGCGCCGCCGAGCACGAGCTTGCCGGCGTCGAGGTGATCTGGCGGCAGGACTGCTACCAGCTGCCGACGGGCCGCACCTCGTTCGGCTTCAAGGACGGGATCGGCCAGCCGGCGGTCGAGGGGAGCGGCCGACCGCCGTCGAACCCGCGGGAGCGCCCCCTGAAGCCGGGCGAGATCATCCTCGGCTACCCGGATGAGTCGGGCGAGCTGCCGCCGATGCCGAGCCCGGACGTGCTCGGCCGCAACGGCACGTACATCGTCTTCCGCAAGCTCCACACACGCGTGGCGGCCTACCGGCAGTACCTGCGCGCGAGGAGCGCGAGCCGCGAGGAGGAGGCGCTGCTGGGGGCCAAGATGGTCGGGCGCTGGCAGAGCGGCGCCCCGCTCGCGGTCTCCCCCGAGCGCGACGATCCAGACCTCGGCGCCGACGCGCAGCGCCACAACGACTTCCTCTACGGCGACGACCCGCGCGGCCTCAAGTGCCCGCTCGGCGCCCACGCGCGCCGCGCCAACCCGCGCGACGCGTTCGACGGCGACGGGGCCGTCGACGTCCGCCTCCACCGCATGATCCGGCGCGGCACCAGCTACGGGCCGATGCTGCCCGAGGGCGTGCTCGAGGACGACGGCGCCGACCGCGGCATCATCTTCGTGTTCGCCGGTGCGCACATCGGGCGCCAGTTCGAGTTCGTCAAGACCCAATGGCTGAACGACGGCATATTCATCGGCGCCCCCCTGGAGAAGGACCCGCTGGTCGGTCCGAACGACGGCACCGGGACCTTCACCGTGCCCCAGCGGCCGATCCGCCGCCGGCTGCAGGACCTCCCGCCCTTCGTCGTCACCCGCGGCGGCGAGTACTGCTTCGTCCCGGGCCTGCGCGCGATGCGCTGGCTGGCGGAGCTGGAGCCATGACCGGCCCGACCGACACGAGGAGGACAGCATGGCCACGAACCTGACCCGCACCGACCGGTGGAAGGCGCTCGACTTCGGCCCGCCCCCGTCCGGCCTCGAGGAACCCGAGTCGCCGGTGCTCGTCGACTACCTGTCCGAAGGCCAGGTGGCGCTGATCACGCTCAACCGGCCTCACGCCGACAACGCGATCACCACCGAGATGGGCGCCCGCCTGACCGAGATCGTCGAGACGATCGCCGTCCGCACCGCCATCCGCGTCGTCGTCCTCACCGGCGCCGGCGAGCGGGCGTTCTCGGTCGGCAGCGACCTGCGCCAGCGCAAGGGGATGACCAAGGAGGACTGGCTGCGCCAGCGCCAGGCCTTCGATCGCACCCTCTACACGGTCCGCCAGCTGCGCAAGCCGATCTTCGCCGCTGTCAACGGGACCGCCTACGGGGGCGGCTGCGAGCTGGCCCAGAGCACCGACTTCATCATCGCGTCGGAGAACGCCACCTTCGGACAGCCGGAGGCGATGCTCGGTCTCGCGGCCGGCGGCGGCTCGCCGGCGCTGCTGCCCCGCCTCCTGCCCCCGGGCAAGGCCCTGCAGATGCTCATGACCGGCGACCCGATCACCGCCCAGGAGGCGTACCGGCTCGGCATGGTCAACGAGCTCCACCCGACGGGCGAGCTGCAGGCCGCGGCGCGGCGGATCGCCGAGAAGATCGCGAGCAACTCGCCCACGGCCGTCCAGGCGGTCAAGCGGGCGGTCCAACTCGGTCAAGGACAGCCGACCGAGCAGGCGATCGCCACGATGATGGACATGCACTGGCGGTCGGCCGTCCACCCGGACCGCATCGAGGGCATCGGCGCCTTCAACGAGGACCGCGAGCCGACCTTCCGGGACGCCGACTACTGATGCGCGACGCCCGGCGTGAACCACCCGCCGATCAGGAGGCCCAGCCATGGCCGTGACAGACGAGCTCGCCCGAGCTCGCGCCGCACTGCAGATGATCAACCCGGCCCCGTACAACGCGGAGGCGCCGCCCGAGGCGCTGCACGGCGAGATCACGCCGACCGACCTCCATTACGTCCGCAGCAACTTCGCGCTGCCCACGCACGACGGCATGCTCGAGATCGGCGGCGCCGTGGAGCACGCGACCACCCTGACGCTCGATGACCTGCGCGCGATGCCGGCCGCGGAGCGCGCGGTCACGCTGGAATGCGCGGGGAACGGGCGTCTGCAGACCCGGCCGCTGCCGATCGGCGAGCCCTGGGGCGACTACGCCGTGTCGACCGCGCGCTGGACGGGCGCCCTCCTCCACGACGTCCTGCAGCGGGCGCATCCGGCGCCTGAGGGCATCGACGTGCGGTTCTCCGGCGCCGACGAGGGCGCCTACCACCTCAAGCCGGTCCTCGCCGACACCAACCGGGACGAGCTTCGTTTCGTCCGCTCGCTGCCGCTCGCCATCGCGGCTGATCCGTCGGCGGAGATCCTGATCGCCTACGAGATGAACGGCGAGCCGCTGCGCTCGGACCACGGGGCGCCATTCCGGCTCATCGTGCCGCACTGGTACGCGGTGGCGTCGGTGAAGTGGCTGCGGCGCATCGACGTGCTCACCGAACCCTACGCCGGCGAGTTCCAGACGGGTCACTACATGTACGAATGGCCCGATCGGGAGCCTGAGGCGGTCAGCCTGATGCGCGTGCGCGCGCGGATCACGACGCCCGCAGCCGGCTCGACGATCGACCGGGGAACGCACACGGTGCGCGGCAAGGCGTGGTCGGGGACCGGTCCGGTGACCCACGTGGACGTCAGCCTCACCGGCGAAGGCGACTGGCACCCGGCCCGGGTCGAACCGCCCTCCGGGCCGTACCACTGGCAGGACTGGTCGTTCGACTGGGCAGCCGACGAGATCGGCCGTCACACCCTCCGCGCGCGGGCGACGGACGCAGCCGGGCACACCCAACCGGAGGTCCCGCCCTGGAACCGGCTCGGATACGGGAACAACGCGATCGAGGTCATCTACGTCGACGTGGGATGAGCAGGGGAACGCACGAACGTCCGCGCGGAGCGAGCACCGGACCGGCCGGCGCTTCATAGCCCGTGCCGCCCAGGTCCTCGACGCGGACGATCGCCGAGCGGCGGTACGCGCCTGCTGGCGCACCTGGAGGCCTCGGGCGCAAAGCGCTCGACGTCCCGGGCGACGACGTCGGACTGGTCGAGCGGGGCTGTACCTCGCGGGCGCGATGAGCGGAATGCGCCAGACGGGCCGGCCGTCGGACCGCACGCTGCTGTTCAAGCGCTTCAAGGGCGGCGTTGCGCCGCGCCGGCGTGCGCGAGGTCCGCTTCCACGACCTGCGCCACACGTTCGGGACGCGTGGTCGCGGGTTCGAGTCCCGTCGCTCACCCCTCGTGGTCATCGGGACTTTCGGCGTTCGCCGGAGGTCCCGATCTCGTTTCGAGGCCTAGGCCACCGAATGCGCGAAGGGTCCCATTCTGGCGCGGCGGCAGTGGTACGTTCCGCGTGCGGGCCGACGCATACCTGTCAGGTCTCGGTCCCGCCAGAGCAGCTCTGAACGACGACCGCGGCGCTGACCGGCGACCCTCGGGTCGCGGAAAGGAGAGCGAGAGCGAGCACATGTGATCGGCGGCTGCGACAGCCGCCGGGATCGCCATCAGCAGTACGGCGGAAGCCGTGCTCGGTCCGGTGCTGGTGACGACACCACGACTCCGCGGCGGCCGCGAGATCGGCGCGCGCGCCCTCGGCTGGTCGGCTCGCGGAAGTGAGCAGTGAGGAGAGAGCAGAGCATGGCAATTGACTTCACCTTGACCAAGGAGCAGCAGGACGTCCAGGCGATGGCGCGGAGCTTCGCCCAGGAGGTTCTCGCTCCGCTCGCACCGAAGATCGACGCCGAGCCCGATCCATACCTCGGCTGGCAGATGGCCAAGCCGGCCTACGAGGAGGCGTGCCGGCAGGGGATCGCGTGGTCGATGCTTCCCAAGGCGTACGGCGGCGGCGGGCTGTCCAACGTCGACTTCGTCATCGCCGCCGAGGAGATCCAGGCGGTCGATCCCGGCTTCGGTACGGCGATCCTCGTCAACGGCCTCGGCCTCATGCCGGTGTGGTACTACGGCACCGAGGAACAGAAGCAGCGGTTCATCGGCGGCGCGACGAGCGACACGACGAACGAGTTCATCGTCGGCTACGCCGCGAGCGAGCCGCCAGGGTCCCCCGGCGGCACGGCGAACTTCGACGCGCCCGCCATCGGCGGCGCGGGCATGGGCGTCACGGCGACGCTCGACGGCGACGCGTACGTCCTCAACGGGCGCAAGTACTGGCCGTGCAACGTCGGTGGCTGGGACAACAAGGGGGCGAACCTCAACCTCGTCGTCTGCCGCACCGACTCGGGCAAGGGCGGCACCGAGGGCCTCTCGGCGATCGTCGTCGAGCGCGGGACGCCGGGCGTCACGTACAACAACATCAGCACGCTCGGCCAGCGCACCGCGCCGAACTTCGAGATCACCTTCGACAACGCGCGCGTGCCGGCGGAGAACATGGTCGAGGGCGCGAAGGGCAACGGCGACCTGCTCATCAACCGCAACTTCGCCTGGTCCGGCCCGGTCGCAGGCATCGGCGCCGTCGCGGTGGCGCGCGCCGCGTACGAGGACGCGCTCGAGTTCGCCAGGACGTACACGGCCGGCGGCCCGAAACCGATCATCCACTACCAGTACCCGGGCTATGTCCTCGGCGACGTGGCCGCGAAGATCGAGGCGGCGCGGTACTTCTGCTGGAAGGGCGCCCACTACCTCGACCAGCACGACTACCACGGCGAGATGCTCGGCGCGATGGTCAAGATCCACTGCACCGAGATGCTGTTCGACTGCGTCTACAAGTGCATGCAGGTCGTGGGCGTGAACTCCGTCGATCGCAAGTGGCAGTACGACCGCTACCTGCGCGAGGCGGCCGTCCTACCGCTGTACGACGCCGGGAACTTCGGCATGCAGCGCCGGCGCGTGCACGGCGTGATGGCCGACCCGACGTTCAACCCGCGTGCGGTGATGGACGACGAGGCGATCGACTTCACCAAGGCGATGGAGGGCATCGACACGATTCCGGGCCCGACGGCGGACGATCGCGAGACGGTCCACGCCTGACGCAGGGGCGGGCCTTCGCGCGCCCGCGGCAGGACGCGTGCCGGAGCGCGAAGGTGTGTGCGTTCGACCGATCGCTCTCCACGGCGATCGGGTCGAACGCCACCCGCCGCCGCATCCTTCGCGCGCACGAGCGCCGTGGTTCAGAGTCTCGTCGCTCACCCCTCGTAGCCCGGCGGGCCTACTGGCGCGCCATCGCCACCCGGAGCAGCTCATCCGGATCGAGGTGGTGATCGGCGTCCATGGCGGCGTCACCCACGTCGATCTCCACCCAGCTGATCTCGCCGGTGAACGCGTTGGGGACCGGATAGTCCTCCGCGACCAGGGCGCCGCCCTCGCGGCCGACGTCGCACGTGTCGTCGGCCGCGAAGATCATCGCCGCCGTCGCGCCGACGGCGCCCTCGCCGATCTGCTCGCGGTCGAGGTACAGCCGCACGGTGCCGCCCTTGCCGAGCCCCGGACCGTCGTAGTCGAACTCCATGCGCACCTGGTGCGCGCCGGCCGGGATCTCGCGGCCGCCGTCGACGTAGAAGTGCTGGATGCCGAGCAGGTTGTAGCAGTAGCGGAGCCGTCCCTCCTTGGCGTACAGGCTCCAGCCGCCGATGCTGCCGCCCTGGGCGATGATCACGCCCTGGGCGCCGTCCTGGGGCACGACGATCTCCGCCGTCACCGCATGCGACGTGTTCTTGATGCTGACCACGGAGCTCTCGGACAGGCGGCCCATGCCGCCGAAGAGCCGCTGGCGCTTGCCCTTCACGAGCTGCGGCCGGCCCGCGACGTCGGCGAGAAGCCGCTCCGCGACGCGGTCGTCGAGCGGGAGGACGTTGTTCCGGGTCGCCTCGATCAGGAACAGTCGCTGGAGCTCGTGGAGCCGTTCGGGGTGCTGGGCCGAGACGTCCTCGAACTGCGTCCAGTCGACGCTCGTGTCGTAGAGCTCCCAGACGTCGTCGTCGAACGCCGGCGCCTGCTCGCCGACCAGCAGCCACGGCGTCTTGTGGCGGGTGACCGCGGTCCAGCCCTTGTGGTAGATGCCGCGGTTGCCGAACATCTCGAAGTACTGCGTCTCGTGGCGCTCGTCGGCTGCCGCGTCGGTGAACGCGTAGCGCATGCTCACGCCCTGCATCGGCGTCTGCTGGACCCCGTTGACGAACTTGGGCTCGACGAGGCCGGCGGCGTCGAGCACGGTCGGCGCGACGTCGATCACGTGGGCGAACTGCGTCCGGATCTCGCCCCGCGCCGGGAAGCCCTCGGGCCAGTGCACGATCGTGCCGTTGCGTGTGCCGCCGAAGTGCGAGGCGACCTGCTTGGTCCACTGATACGGCGTGTCCATCGCGTGGGCCCAGCCGACCGCGTAGTGGTTGTACGAGGTCGGGCCGCCGAAGTCGTCCAGGCGCTCGAGCATGAACTCGGGCGTCTCCAACGCGGCCGCGCCGTTGAAGTTGATCATCTCGTTGAATGTGCCGTTGTGCGTGCCCTCGGCCGAGGCGCCGTTGTCGCCGATGATGTAGTAGACGAGCGTGTCCTCGAGCACGCCGAGCTCTTCGAGCGCGTCGAACAGGCGCCCGACGTGGTGGTCGGTGAACTCCATGAAGCCGGCGTAGACCTCCATCTGGCGGCGCAGCACCGGCTTGAGGTCCTCGGGCATCTCGTCCCATGCCGGGATCTGGTCGTGGCGGGGCGTGAGCTGAGCGTCCGGCGGGATCACGCCGAGCTCCTTCTGGCGCGCGAAGGTCCGCTCGCGCAGCGCGTCCCAGCCGTCGTCGAACTGGCCGGCGTAGGTGTCCACCCATTCCTTCGGGACGTGGTGGGGCGCGTGCGTCGCCCCGGGCGCGAAGTACGCGAAGAACGGCTTGTCGGCCATCAGCGACTTCTGCTGACGGACCCACTGGATCGCCTTGTCGGTCATGTCGCCCATGAGGTGGTAGCCCTCCTCGGGCGTCCCCCATGGCTCGACCGGGGTCGTGCCCTCGTACAGCGCGGGGTAGTACTGGTGCGCCTCGCCGCCGATGAAGCCGTAGAAGTACTCGAAGCCGCTCCCGGTCGGCCAGTTCTCGAACGGGCCCATGGGGCTCGTCTGCCAGACCGGCACCTCGTGGCACTTGCCGAACTGCGCGGTCGAGTAGCCGTTGAGCTTCAGGATCTCCGCGAGCGGCGCGCACGTGTTCGGGCGCATCGAGTTGTAGCCCGGCGCGGACGTCGCGATCTCGGTGATCCCGCCCATCCCGACCGTGTGGTGGTTGCGGCCGCTCAGCAGCGCCGCCCGCGTCGGCGAGCACAGCGCCGTCGTGTGGAAGCGATTGAACTTCACGCCGCCGGCCGCCAGGCGCTCCGCGTTCGGCGTCGCGCACGGCCCGCCGAACGCACTCGACGCGCCGAAGCCCACGTCATCGATCAGGACGATCAAGACGTTCGGGGCACCCTCGGGCGGCCTGAGCTCCTCGATCGGTGCGAACGACGTGTCCGGGTCCTTGGCGTCATACGTCACGAGTCCGGAGGGCGCCACATCTGGGATGGGCAGCACCTCGCGCTGCATCGGACGCTCGTCGCTGACGGACATGCGGGTCGTTCCTCTCGATCGGGCTGGGCTGTGGCCCACGCAGCATCCCGCCACCGGCACGGCAGCCGCCTCGTCCGAAACGGGTGATCGCACTGCCCTCGCGCGCCTGAGCCGCGAAGCGCCGGGGTTCAGTCCCGCGTTGTGAGCGAGTCGATGGCGACGGTGATGGCGAGGATGAGCGGGACGTCCTCGCCGGCCATGACGTCGACGCCGTAGGACTCGCGCACGCGGAACCACTTCTTGGAGATCGTGGCGACGGTGTCGCCGTCGCGCTCGATCTCGTACTCGTGGTCGACGACGTTGCCGTGCGCCTTCATGTCCTTGCCGTGCTCGACGTCGATGGCGAAGCGGTCCCGGATGCCGACGAGTGCCTTGTGGACGGTCGCGGCCTTGTCCCCTCCGCGCTCGATCGCGATCTTGTCGCGGATCGTGAGCTTGCGCTCCTGGATGCGGGCGACCTCGTCGCCGGATGTGTCCTCGAGGACGAAGGTGCTCCGGAGGCGCAGCGCCTTGCCGTTGACCTTGTAGGCGCGTTCGCCCTGCTCGTTCTCGATCCAGAAGTCATCGCCGATCGCCAGCAGCCTCTCGCGCATGAGAAACCGCTCGCCGACGTGGTCGTCCTTCCGGTGTCGCAAGAGGCCCATCGCCGGACTGTACGAGCGCCGCCGGGCCGGCGCATCGCCCGAAGCGGGTTAAGCGCGGCTCATTCGTAGCCGGTGAACGGCTCGGTCTCGAACCGCGTGCCCTTCTCGCGGTCCTCGAAGACGTGGGTGATGCGCACCGCGGGCGGGACGGGCTCGACGCGGGTCTCGACCAGCTCGACGTTCGGATCGTCGCTCAGGCCGAGGCCGTCCAGCCGCGCGGCCTCGCCCTTCGCGACGTCACCGGGGGTCGGACGGCTCTCGGGGTAGGCGTCCTCGTGGTGTCGGATGAGGGCCTGCCAGTGCTCGTCACCGGCCCGTTCGATCGACTCTCGGATCTGCGCCCGGGTGAATCCCATGGTCTCAGCCTCCGCCTTGCATGACGCGCGTGTTCCGCCTGACCAGCGTTCGAATCTGCTGGTCTGATCAGACGTCGAGCAGGTCATGAACGAGCGCGACAAGCGACGGGTCGGCGAGCAGATCGTGCCCGGCGGGCGACTCAAGGCGCCCGGGCGGCTCGGATCTGATGCGACAGCGCCGACTGGACGATGTGGAGCTCCTCGGCGGCGCGCGTGAAGTGGCGGTGGCGCGCCACCGCCTCCACGCTTCTCAACTGCCGGAGCTCCATGCCAACGATCGTAGAACGCGATCGGTTCCTTGAGAACCATCAACGAGGTCTACGCGGTCGCCGAGAGCGGGCTCTGGCGCGACGGGACCACGCGGACGACGGCATCCGAGGTCGCCGAGCTGATCCGACGCGGAGCAGATCGCGGTCGCCACGCGGGGCGGCGAGGTCGCCGGCAGCGTCCGTCTCCACGACGTCGCGCGCGACGCGAGCGAGTTCGGGATGCTCGTCGCGGCGCCCGATCAGCGCGGCACCGGCATCGGCCGCGCGCTCGTCGCGTTCGCCGAGCAGCACAGCCGCGAGCGCGGACGGCGCGCGATGCAGCTCGAGCTGCTCGTCCCGCGCGCCTGGCGGCACCCGCACAAGGAGTTCCTCAAGGCGTGGTACGGCCGGATCGGCTACCGGCACATCCGCACCGGCGGCATCGGCGATGCCCACCCGCACCTCGCGCCGCTGCTCGCCACCCCGTGCGACGTCGACGTCTACGAGAAGCCCCTGGCCGGGGCCGACGCTCAGCGCTTTCTCAGCCTCACGTGACGGCGGGCTCAGCGAGGACACCGATCCTCACGGCATGAGCGACACCAACCCGTCCGAAAGGTCCTCCCGAATGCTGAAGCTGTCCCGTAACCACCTGACCGCCGTGGCCGCCACCGCGGCCGCCGCCCTCGCCGGAACCGCCGTCGCCGGCGCCGCCGACAAGTCGTCGACGGCCACGTCGTCGCAGCGCTCCGGCGCCGGTGAGACGGCGCTGACCGGCACCACCAAGGACAAGGTGCAGGAGGCCGCGCTGGCCAAGGTCGCCGGCACGGTCCTGCGCGTCGAGACCGACAACGGCGGCGCCTACGAGGCGCACATCCGCAAGGCCGACGGCACCGAGGTCGAGGTCAAGGTCAGCAAGTCCTTCGCGGTCACGGCCGTCGAGGAGTTCGACGGTCGCGGCCACGGTGGTCGCGGGCACGGGCCCGGTGGCCGCGACGACCTCGCGGCCGTCGCGAAGACGCTCGGCGTGACCGAGGCGAAGCTGCAGTCCGCCGTGCAGGCGGCGCGCCCGGCCGACAGGCCGAGCGATCGCGGCGCCGACCGCGCGGCCGCGCTCGCCAAGGCGCTCGGCGTCGAGACGTCGAAGGTGCAGGCGATCCTGGACGCCAACCGTCCTCAGCGCGACGGCGACCGCGGCCGTGGCCCCGGCCCTGGCGGCGGCGACGACAGCGCGCTGGTCAGCGCGCTCGCCAAGGGGCTGTCGAAGAGCGAGGCCGACGTGCGCGCCGCGCTGACGAGGGCCGAGCAGACCCACCGCGCCGACCACGAGGCGCGCGAGACCGCGATGTACGCGGCGGTCGCCAAGGCCCTCGGCAAGGACGCCGCCGACGTGAAGGCCGCGTTCGAGGCCGCCCGCCCGACGCCCTGATCTCCCCATCGCGGCCGCCGGCTCTCCTCGGGGGAGCCGGCGGCCGCCGCCGTTCTAGTCTGCGGAGGTGGTGACGGCGGATCCGAACGATCCCGGCGGCTACCTCATGCCGCGCTACCCGCGGGTGCTCGTGGCCCTCGACGAGACGCCCGCGGCGAAGTTCGCGCTGCGCCACGTCGTCCCCTACTCGGTCGAGCAGCGCTCGCACCTGACACTGGTCACCGTCGTCACGCGGCCGCCGGGCTCGGTCGCCGTCGCCGGCGTCTCGCCGCAGGAGCTCGCCGCGCAGATGGAGTCCGAGGCCGCGATCCGGCTGCGCAAGCTCGCCGACAGCCTGCCCCAGGACCTGTCGGTGACCACCCTCCTGCGCCACGGCGACGCGGCCGGCGAGATCCTCGCGCTGCTGCGCGAGCAGCCGTTCGACCTGCTGTGCATGGGCGCCCGCGGGCGCGGGCGCATGGCCAACGTGCTGCTCGGCTCGGTGTCGGCCGCCGTGCTGCACCACAGCCCGGTGCCGGTGGTCGTCTTCCACCCGCCGCCCGGGACGTAGCATCGCGCGGCATGGACCCCGATGTCGCCGACAACCCCGACGAGCGCCGCTACGAGATCACCGTCGACGGCGAGGTTGCCGGCTTCGCGCAGTACGGCGTGCGGCCCGGCCTGATCGCCTTCGTCCACACCGAGATCGCCGACGGCCACGAGGGCCAGGGCCTGGGCTCGAAGCTCATCCGCTTCGCGCTCGACGACGCGCGCGCCCGCGGGCTGCACGTGCTGCCGTTCTGCCCCTTCGTGAATGGGTACATCCAGCGGCACCCGGACGACGCGGACCTCGTCCCCGCCGAGTACCGCGGTCAGTTCGGACTCTGAGATAATCATACCCCTAAGGGGTATTGCTAGGATGGCCGCATGAGCTCTACCGCCGCCCCACCCCAGAGCCTCAGCCGGGTCGCCTTCTCGGCCACCGTGCACTGCCTCACCGGCTGCGCCATCGGCGAGGTGCTCGGCATGATCATCGGCACCGCGCTCGGCTTCTCGAACCTCGGCACGATCGTCCTCGCGGTCGCGCTCGCCTTCGTGTTCGGCTACGGGCTCACGAGCCTGCCGCTGCTGCGCGCCGGCATGGCCATCGGCGCCGTCGTGCCGATCGCGCTGGCCTCCGACACGGTGAGCATCACGGTCATGGAGATCGTCGACAACGCGATCCTCCTGCTCATCCCGGGCGCCATGGACGCGGGCCTCGGCGACATCGGGTTCTGGGCCGGCCTGGCCGTCGCGCTGCTCATCGCCGGCGCCGTCGCCTACCCGGTCAACCGCTGGCTGATCGCGCGCGGAAAGGGCCACGCCGTCGTGCACCAGCATCACGCGCACGGCCACTAGCCGGATCCGCACATGTCCGAGCGGTGCCGGGATAGGCTCGCCGCCGATGGCGGAGTTCCCAACCGTGCGCGTGGCCGCCGTGCAGGCGACCCCGGTCGTCCTCGACGCCGAGGCGACCGTCGAGAAGGCCGTCGGGCTGCTGGCCGAGGCGGCCGGCCGCGGCGCGCGGCTCGCCGTCCTTCCCGAGACCTTCGTGTCCGTCTACCCGTCGAACGCCTGGGCCCGTGCGGCGGCGGCGTTCGGCGGCCACGACGAGCTGTGGGAGCGCATGTGGTCCAGCAGCGTCGACGTCGGCGGCGAGCTGGTCGCACGCCTCGTCGAGGCATGCCGCGCCCACGAGCTGTTCTGCGTCATCGGGGTCAACGAGCGCGAGGACGACCGTCCCGGGACGCTCTACAACACGATGCTCACGCTCGGCCCGGCCGGCGTGCTGCATCGCCACCGCAAGCTCATGCCGACGATGCACGAGCGGCTCTTCCACGGCGTCGGCGCGGGGGACGACCTCGGCGTCACGGAGCTCGACGGCATCGGCCGCGTCGGCGGGCTGATCTGCTGGGAGAACCGCATGCCGCTGGCGCGCTACGCCGTCTACCGTGCGGGCCCGCAGATCTGGGTCGCCCCGACCGCCGACGACTCCGAGGGCTGGCTGGCGAGCATGCGCCACATCGCGATCGAGTCCGGCGCCTACGTCGTCTCCGTGCCCCAGTACATCCCGGCCGCCGCGTTCCCGGCCGACTTCCCCGTCCCGCTGCCCGAGGGCAAGGACGTGTTCGGCGAGGGCGGCGCGGCGATCGTCGAGCCGGCGCGCGGCGAGGTCATCGCCGGCCCGCTGCGCGGGGAGGAGGGAATGCTCGTGGCCGATTGCGATCTGCGCGCCGGCCTGCACGCCAAGCGCTCGTTCGACGTCGTCGGACACTACGGGCGCGAGGACGTGCTCGGCGGTCTGACCTGACGAGGAGGACGAGATGTGTCGCTGGCTTGGGTACTTCGGCAGTCCGGTGCGGATCGAGGAGCTGGTCTACAACACCCGCCACTCGCTCATCGAGCAGAGCCGCGCGGCGCGCCAGACCTCGCATCTGACCAACGCCGACGGGTTCGGGGTCGGCTGGTACGGGACCGCCGAGCTTCCCGGCGTGTATCGCAACGTCTCGCCGGCCTGGAGCGACCGCAACCTGCAGGAGATCTCGGCGCAGGTCGAGTCGCCGCTGTTCCTCGCGCACGTGCGCGCCTCGACCGGGACGCCGGTCCAGCAGACGAACTGCCACCCGTTCCGCCACGGGAAATGGCTGTTCGTGCACAACGGCTTCATCGGGGGCCACGAGCGCGTCCGGCGCGAGCTGCTGCTCGCCGTCGACCCCGACCTGTTCGTCGAGATCGAGGGCACGACCGACTCGGAGCTGATGTTCCACCTCGCGCTGACCTTCGGCCTCGACGACGATCCGCTGCCGGCGCTCGAGCGGATGGCCGGCTTCATCGAGGACACGGGGCACCGTCACGGCATCGCCGAGCCGCTGCAGATGACGCTCGGCCTCAGCGACGGCGAACGCCTCTACGCCGTGCGCTACGCCAGCGGGCCCGTCGTCAACTCGCTCTACGTCAGCAACGACGCACAGGACGTGCGACTGCTCTATCCCAACGACGAGCGCATCCAGCGGCTCTCCGACGAGGCCCGCGCCGTCGTCTCCGAGCCGCTGGCCGAGCTGCCCGGCCTGTGGCGCGAGGTCCCGCCCTCCTCGGCGCTCGTCGTGCAGACGGGCAGCGACGAGGAGCTGTCCTTCGCCCCGCGAGCGCCCGTCGCGCGCTAACCGCCGACGCGCACGACCGTCCGCCCCTTGGCGCGGCCGGCGAGCACGTCGTCGAGCAGCGGGTCGACGTCGTCGAGCCCGATCTCGCGCGTGATCTGCTCGTCCAGGCCCGGCGGGCGCAGGTCGCCGGCCAGCCGCCGCCAGACCTCGCGCCGGCGCTCGGTGGGCGTGTTGACCGAGTCGACGCCGAGCAGCGAGACGCCGCGCAGGATGAACGGGAAGACTGTCGTGTGCAGGTCCGTGCCGCCCGTCAGCCCGCTGGCCGCGACCGCCCCGTCGTAGCGGACGGTGCGCAGCGCGTAGGCCAGCGACGTGCCGCCCACCGGGTCGACGACGGCGGCCCAGAGCTGGGACTCCATCGGGCGCTTGGACTCCGCCGAGGTCTCCTCGCGGGAGAGCACCTCCGTCGCGCCCAGCGCGCGCAGGAAGTCGGCCTCGTCGGCCTTGCCGGTCGCGGCGTGGACCTCGTGACCGAGCCCGGCCAGGATCGAGACCGCGGTCGAGCCGACGCCGCCGGTGGCGCCGAGCACGAGCACCGGCCCGTCGCCGGGGCGCAGCCCGTGCTCCTCGAGCCGGATGACGGACAGCGCGGCGGTGAACCCGGCCGTGCCGAGCGCCATCGCCTGGCGCGCGCTCAGGCCGTCGGGGAGCGGCACGACCCACGCCGCCGGCACGCGCGCGACCTCGGCGAAGCCGCCGTGGTGGGCGACCCCGAGGTCGTGGCCGTGGACGATCACCTGGTCGCCGGGGCTCACGTCGCCCGCGTCGCTGGAGATCACCTCGCCGGCCAGGTCGACCCCGGGCACGAGCGGGGAGATCTGCGCGACGCGGCCCTTCGGGCTGACGGCGAGCGCGTCCTTGTAGTTGACGCTCGACCAGTCGACCCGCACCGTCACCTCGCCCTCGGGCAGGTCGTCGGCGGCGAGCTCGCGCAGACCGCGCGTCACCTCGTCGCCCTCGCGCTCGGCGACGAGCGCCCGGAATCGCTGCGGCATGTCGGTCACACCCCAACGACTACCACGCTCGGCCCGGCGGCGATACTTGGGCGAGGTGGCCGAGACACGCTACGCCCAGTCCGGTGACGCGACCCTCGCCTGGACCTCGCTCGGCGACGGCCCGACCGACCTGCTCTTCCTGCCCGGGATCGTCTCGCACGTCGAGCACGTCCGCGACGACCCGGGGATGGCGAGCTTCCTCGACCGGCTGGGCTCGTTCGCGCGCGTGATCCTCATGGACCGCCGCGGCAGCGGCCTGTCGGACCCGATCGACGGCTCGCTGTCGCTCGAGGACGAGGTCGCCGACGTGCTCGCCGTGCTCGACGCGGCGGGCAGCGACGACGCGGTGCTGCTGGGCTACCTGACCGGCGGGCCGCTGGCGATCAAGGTCGCCGCCGCGCACCCGGACCGCGTCCGCGCCCTGATCCTCTACGCGTCGCTGGCCCGCTCGGCCTCCGCGCCCGGCGACGAGCTCTCGATCGGCGAGGAGCAGCGCGCCGAGATGCTCGAGCGGATGATCGCGCGCTGGGGAACCGGCGCCCTGCTCGACGACCTCGCCCCGTCGCGCGCCGACGACGCTCGCCTGCGCTCGTGGCTCGCGCGTCTCGAGCGGCTCTCCGCCAGCCCCGGCGAGATGCGCCGCGTCGTGCGCGGGCTGACCGACTTCGACGTGCGCGACGAGCTCGAGGAGCTGCGCACGCCCGCCCTGATCCTGCACCGCGCCGACGACCAGCTCGTCGACGTCCGCCACTCCCGCTTCCTGGCCGAGCGGATCCCCCGCTCGCGCTACGTCGAGCTCGAGGGGGTCGACAACCTGCCGAGCGTCGGCGACAGCGCCGCGCTGCTCGGCGAGATCGAGGAGTTCATGACCGGCGGACGCCGGCGGATCGTCGAGCGCGAGCTGCTGACGATCCTGTTCAGCGACATCGTCGGCTCAACGGGCCACGCCGCGCGCCTCGGCGACGCCGCCTGGCGCGACCTGCTCAGCGCCCACGACGCGGTCATCCGGCGCGAGATCGACCGCTTCGGCGGCCGCGAGGTCAAGACGATCGGCGACGCCTTCCTCGTCGCCTTCCCGGGCGCGCCGTCACGCGCCGTGCGCTGCGCGCAGGCGATCGGCGCGGGCCTCGAGCCGCTCGACCTGACCGTGCGCATCGGCCTGCACACCGGCGAGTGCGAGGTGCTGGGCGACGACGTGGGCGGGATGGCCGTCCACATCGCCGCGCGCGTGGCCGCGCTCGCCAACCCGGGGGAGGTCCTCGCGTCGGGGACCGTGTACGGGACGGTCGTGGGGGCGGGCGTGCGCTTCAAGGACCGCGGCACGCACGCGCTGCGCGACGTGCCCGGGCGCTGGCCGCTGTTCGGCGTCCTCTGAGGCGACGTAAGCACGCTGACCGCAACCTTCCAGTGCCTGGGCATGTTGGAGAGGGTCATGCAGGCACGCCGGCCCCGCGAGGCGGGTCCCGCCTGCTGCATCCATCCCCTCAAGGAGGTCGTTCACCGATGCTCAAGCGCATCCGCCCGCGCCTGCGCGGCAACGGGCCGTGGATCCTCGTCAGCGCGATCGGCGTGGCCCTGGTCGCCACCCCGTTCGCCGTCGCCGCCGGCGAGGGCCGGCCGCTCGACGGTGGAGCCCGCAACCCGTCCAACAACGCGTCGCAGTCGTACCGGCGCGAGACGCAGATCATCGCGAACCTGTCGACGTACGGGACGCGCCAGTCCAACAAGTCCAACAACGGCGGCGGCGCGATCTACGGCTGCCGCTCGGGCCCCGGGGGGTCGGCCGCGAACAACGAGCCGTGCGTCCGCGCCAGCAACCTGTCCAGCGGGCTCGCCTTCGAGTTCGCCACCGGCGGCACGCGGGTCGGAAGCATCACGTCGACGAACACGTCGGCCGCCCCGTTCACGACGAACGCGACCGGCGTGGCCACGGGCCTGAACGCCGACCAGGTCGACGGCCAGAGCGCGAGCGAGATCGCCGCCAGCGCCAACCGCTTCGCGCAACGTCAGCGCGGCCGGCGCGCTCGGCGCCCAGCGCGGCGCGACCGCCGCGAGCAACGCGGGCGGCGCCGGCGACGGCACCTACGCCGTCGCCTTCAGCGGCAACATCTCGGCCTGCGCGCTCGGCGTGACGATCACGGACAACACGGCGGGCGCGGGCGTCACCGTGCCGGGCGCCGCGACGGCCGTGCTCGCCGGCGACAACTCGACGGTCAACGTGCGCACCCGGAACGAGGCCGGCGCCGGCGACCGACTTCCCGTTCCACCTGACCGTCACCTGCTGAGCGGGCGGCTCCAGTCCATCGGAACTCCTCGCGCGCGCGCCCAGGCGTAGCGCGCGAGGAGCGTGATCCAGTCCGCGAGGCCGCCCCACAGGTGGCCGAGCGGACCGGTCACCAGCCACGCGGCGGCGCGGGTGCGTCGCGGCATCGGGATCCGGCCCACGGACGGACGCTATCGTTGCCCGGCCATGCCCGCCGCCGTGAAGACGACCGTCACCGAGCTGCCCGAATCGCGCGTCCGCGTCGAGGCCGAGGTCCCGCCCGAGGAGGTGGAGCGCTCCGTCCAGCGCATGGCCCGCACGCTGGGTCGAGACCTGCGGATGCCCGGCTTCCGCAAGGGCAAGGTCCCGCCCCCGGTGGTGATCAAGCGCATCGGCCGCGACAGCGTCCTCGACGAGGCCGTCCGCGGCACGCTCCCGGACTGGTACGTCGACGCGATCGACGCCGCCGGGATCCATCCCATCGGCGAGCCGTCGCTCGACCTCGGCGACCTGCCCGCGGAGGGCGAGCCGCTGACCTTCACGATCGAGATCGGCGTGCGCCCCACGGCGACGCTCGGCAACTACAAGGGCGTCGAGGTCGGCCGCCGCGAGCCCGCCGTCGACGACGAGGCGGTGCAGGCGGAGATCGACGCGCTGCGCGACCGCATGGCGCGCCTGGAGACCGTCGAGGAGCCCGCCGGCGAGGGCGACTTCATCGTCATGGACTACAAGGGCTCGATCGACGGCGAGGCGTTCGCCGGCGGCGAGGCGCGCGACCAGCTCATCGAGCTGGGCAGCGGCAACCTCGTGCCCGGCTTCGAGGACCAGCTGCGCGGCTCGAGCGCGGGCGACGAGAAGACGATCACGATCACCTTCCCCGACGACTACGGCGCCGAGGACCTCCGCGGGCGCACGGCCGACTTCGCCGTCACGGTGAACGAGATCAAGCGCAAGCAGCTGCCCGAGCTCGACGACGAGTTCGCCTCCGACGCGGCCGGCTTCGACACGATCGACGAGCTGCGCGAGGACGTCGCCAAGCGCATGCGCGAGGCCGACGAGTCACGCGTGGAGGGCGAGTTCCGCGAGGCCGTGCTCGACGCCGCCGTGCGCGAGGCGACGGTCGAGGTGCCCGAGACGCTGGTCGAGGCGCGCGCCCGCGAGCTGTGGGACCGCATGCTCCACTCGCTCGGCCACCAGGGCATCAACCGCGACATGTACCTGCGGATCGCCAACAAGAGCGAGGAGGAGATCCTCGACGAGGCGCGGCCCGACGCCGAGCAGGCGCTGCGCCGCGAGGCGGTCATCGCCGCGGTCATCGAGGCCGAGGGCATCGAGCCCGCCGACGGCGACGTGCTCGACGCGCTGCAGGCGACCGCCGCGCGCGAGAACACGACGCCCGAGAAGCTGCGCGCCCGGCTCGAGAAGGCCGGGCGCCTGGACGAGCTGCGCGACGACCTGGCCCAGCGCCAGGCCATCGACCTGCTGGCCTCCAGCGCCAAGCCGATCACCGTCGAGCAGGCCCAGGCGCGCGACAAGCTGTGGACGCCCGGCAAGGAGGAGCCGGCGAGCGCGCCCGGCGGACCGCAGCTGTGGACCCCTGGGTCGTGACGCCTCTCCGGAGGCTTCGCGTCAGGACCGACGAAGCGGCCGGTCCGCGAAAAGGCGGTTGGTAGGCTCTCCCGAGCCGCCGCCTTCGTCTTTCGTGCGCCGGCAGGAATCCGCACAGACGAGCGAAACAGAGCGAGGACCATGAGCCCACTTGTCCCCATGGTGGTCGAGCAGACGTCGCGAGGCGAGCGCGCCTTCGACATCTACAGCCGGCTGCTGAACGAGCGCATCGTCTTCCTGGGGACCCCCGTGGACGACCAGATCGCGAACCTGATCGTGGCCCAGCTCCTGCACCTGGAGTCCGAGGACCCCGACAAGGACATCTCGCTGTACATCAACTCGCCCGGCGGCTCGGTGTACGCGGGCCTGGCGATCTACGACACGATGCAGTTCATCAAGCCCGACGTGCAGACGATCTGCGTCGGCATCGCCATGTCCATGGGCGCGCTCCTGCTCGCGGGCGGCGCGGAGGGCAAGCGCATGGCGCTGCCGAACGCCAAGATCCTGATCCACCAGGTCTCGTCGGGCTTCCAGGGCCAGGCCACGGACATCGAGATCCACGCCAGGGAGATCATCGACATCCGCCAGCGACTGGACGAGATCATCGCCAAGCACACGAAGCAGGACTACGACAAGGTCCGCAACGACACGGAGCGCGACTACTTCATGTCCTCGGAAGAGGCCCAGAAGTACGGCATCATTGACCGGGTGATCTCGGAGCATTAGCTTCGGCGACCGCCGGGCAAGCTGAGGAGGGACCATGGCCCGTCCGACCGACTCGAACGAACAGCTCCTCTGCAGCTTCTGCGGCAAGTCGCAGCGGCAGGTCAAGAAGCTCATCGCCGGACCCGGCGTCTACATCTGCGACGAGTGCATCGATCTCTGCAACGAGATCATCGACGAGGAGCTCACCGCCCCGCCGACGTTCGACATCGAGAACCTCCCGAAGCCGCGGGAGATCTACGACGTCCTCGACGAGTACGTCGTCGGCCAGGAGGAGTCCAAGCGCACGCTGTCGGTGGCGGTCTACAACCACTACAAGCGCGTGCAGATGATGCAGGCCGACGACGCGGACATCGAGCTGCAGAAGTCGAACATCCTGCTGCTCGGCCCGACCGGCTGCGGCAAGACGCTGCTCGCCCAGACGCTCGCGCGGATCCTCAACGTCCCGTTCGCGATCGCCGACGCCACGGCGCTGACCGAGGCCGGCTACGTCGGCGAGGACGTCGAGAACATCCTCCTCAAGCTCATCCAGGCCGCCGACTACGACGTCAAGAAGGCCGAGACCGGGATCATCTACATCGACGAGGTCGACAAGATCGCCCGCAAGGCCGACAACCCGTCGATCACGCGCGACGTGTCGGGCGAGGGCGTCCAGCAGGCGCTGCTGAAGATCCTCGAGGGGACGACGGCGTGCGTGCCGCCGCAGGGCGGGCGCAAGCATCCCCACCAGGAGTTCCTGACGATCGACACGACGAACGTCCTGTTCATCTGCGGCGGCGCGTTCGCCAACCTCGACAAGGTCATCGAGCGGCGCATCGGCCACAAGGGCATCGGCTTCGGCGCCTCGATCGAGTCGCGCGTCGAGCGCGACGCCGGCGAGATCTTCGAGCACACCCTTCCCGAGGACCTCGTCAACTACGGGCTGATCCCCGAGTTCATCGGCCGCCTGCCGGTCATGAGCGCGGTCCACCAGCTCACGCGCGACGACCTCATCACGATCCTCACCGAGCCGCGCAACGCGCTCGTCAAGCAGTTCCAGCGCTTCTTCTCCTTCGACGGCATCGAGCTCGTCTTCTCCGACGACTCGCTCGTCTCGGTCGCCGAGAAGGCGCTCGAGCGCGAGACCGGCGCGCGCGGCCTGCGCTCGATCATCGAGGAGATCCTGCTCGAGGTGCAGTTCGAGCTGCCCTCGCGCCGCGACGTCAAGAAGTGCGTCGTCACGAGCGAGACGGTCGAGAAGGGCATCACGCCGACGCTGGTGACGGAGGCCGCGCCCGAGCAGGAGAGCCGGCGCCGGGCCGAGTCCGCCTGATCGCAACTCCCCGCTTCCGGGAAGACCACCGACATGTGGATGTGGCGCAAGATCCCGTGGGTCATCGTCTTCGAGGCCGCGATGATGGCGCGCGAGCGCTGGAAGCGGCTGCCCGCCGCCGACCGCAAGCGCCTCACCGAGCTCGCGCGCAAGTCGCACGGCAAGCCGATGGCGCTGACGCGCGACGAACGCGCCGAGTTCCGGCGCATCGCCGCCGGGCTCGACCTGTTCGGCATGGCTCGCGACTTCGCGCCGCTCGGGCGGCGCCTGGGACGCCGCCGGCACTGAATCCGTCCCTAGACTGACCGGTCCCATGTCGAGTCTGCAGGACCGCACACGCTTCGAGCCCGCCGAGGTCGAGGCGCGCATCAGCGAGCGCTGGCTGGCCTCGGGCCTGCACCACCCCGAGCCCGAGGGGACGGCGGCCGAGAACTTCTCGATCGCGATCCCGCCGCCGAACGTGACCGGCGCGCTGCACATGGGCCATGCGCTCAACGGCTCGATCCAGGACACGCTGATCCGCTACCACCGCATGCGCGGGGCACGGGCGAAGTGGATCCTCGGCACCGACCACGCGGGCATCGCGACCCAGAAGCAGGTCGAGCGCGCGGTCGAGGCGGAGGGCACGACGCGCGAGGAGCTCGGCCGCGAGGCGTTCGTCGCGCGCGTGTGGGAGTGGACCGAGCGGTACGGCGGCACGATCATCGGGCAGTTCAAGCGCCTCGGCGCGACCGCGGACTACGACGACGAGCGCTTCACGCTCGACGAGCGCTACGTCCGCGCCGTGCTCGGGGTCTTCGTCGCGCTGTACCGCAAGGGCGTCATCTACCGCGACAACTACCTCGTCAACTGGGACCCGGGCACGCGCTCGGCGATCAGCGACCTCGAGGTCGAGGAGCGAGAGGTCACCGACACGCTCTACCACGTCGCCTACCCGCTCGCCGACGGCGACGGCGAGGTCGTCGTGGCCACGGTGCGCCCCGAGACGATGCTCGCCGACACCGCGATCGCGGTGCACCCGGACGACGAGCGCTACCGCGACCTGGTCGGGCGCGAGGCGATCCTGCCGCTCGTCGGCCGGCGCCTGCCGATCATCGCCGACGACTACGTGAAGACCGAGTTCGGCACCGGTGCGCTGAAGATCACCCCGGGCCACGACCCCAACGACTTCGAGATCGGCCGCCGACACGGGCTCGACGAGGTCTCGGCGATCGGCGAGGACGGTCGCATGACCGCCGCCGCCGGCGAGGACTACGCAGGCCTGGGCGTGGCCGAGGCGCAGGAGCGCGTCGTCGCCGCGCTGCGCGAGCAGGGGCACCTGCGCCACACCGAGCCCTACACGCACACGGTGCCGTTCAGCCACCGCTCCGGCGAGCGGATCGAGCCGCTCATCTCGCTGCAGTGGTTCATGGCCATGGACGACCTCGCGCGCCCGGCCATCGACGCCGTGCGCGACGGGCGCATCACCATCCACCCCGAGTCCCAGAGCCGGCGCTACATCGAGTGGCTCGAGAACATCCGCCCGTGGTGCATCAGCCGCCAGCTCTGGTGGGGCCACCAGATCCCCGTCTGGTACCGCGGCGAGGAGACCTACGTCGGCACCGAGCCGCCCGAGGGGGAGGGCTGGGAGCGCGACCCCGACGTGCTCGACACCTGGTTCAGCTCGGCGCTGTGGCCGTTCGCGACGCTCGGCTGGCCCGAGCGAGACGCCCGAGCTGCGCGCCTTCTACCCGACCGACGTGCTCTCCACGGCGCGCGACATCCTCTTCCTGTGGGTCGCGCGGATGGTGATGATGGGGCTCGAGTTCGCGGGCGACATCCCGTTCGAGCACGTCTACGTGCACTCGGTCATCCAGGCGCCCGACGGGCGGCGGATGAGCAAGTCGCTGGGCACCGGCATCGACCCGATCGACGAGATCGACCGCCACGGCGCCGACGCCGTGCGCTTCGGGCTGCTGGCGATGTCCTCCACGCAGGACGTGCGCTACTCCTCCGAGAAGGTCCAGCAGGGCCAGCGGCTGGCCAACAAGCTCTTCAACGCCTCGCGCTACGTGCTCCTCAACGTGCGCGAGGTCGAGCCCGAGCCGCGCCCGCAGACGCCCGCCGACCGCTGGATCCTGTCGCGGCTGCAGGCGGCCAAGAGCTCGTTCGACGAGAGCCTCGCGGCATTCGACTTCGCCAAGGCCGCGCTCGGCCTCTACGACTTCGTCTACGGCGAGCTGTGCGACTGGTACCTCGAGTTCACCAAGGGCCGCGAGTTCGACGACGACCTTTCGGCGACGATGCTCCACGTGCTGCGCGAGACGCTGACGCTCGCCCACCCGGTGATCCCGTTCGTCACCGAGGAGCTGTGGTCCTACGTGCCCGGCACGGACGAGCTGCTGGCCGTGAGCCAGGCGGCGCCCGCCGACATCGCCCTGCGCGACCCAGACGTCGAGGCGCAGATGACGGCGGTCATCGAGGCCGTCCAGGCGCTCCGCTCGTGGCGCGACGAGGCCGGCGTGAAGCCCGGCCAGGTGCTGCCCGCGCGCATCGACGGGCTCGACGGCGACGCCTCGCTCGTCGCCCGCATGGCCCGGCTGGACCTCGACGCCGACGGCCCGCAGACGGCGGTCGTGCCCGTGCCCGGCGGCAGCGTCGAGATCCGCGCCGGCGAGCTCGTCGACCGCGAGGCCGAGGCGCGCAAGGCGCAGGCCGAGCGCGAGCGGCTCGGCGCGGAGATCGCGCGCGCCGAGGCCAAGCTCGCCAACGAGGGCTTCGTGGCCAAGGCGCCGGCCGCGCTCGTCCAGGCCGAGCGCGACAAGCTCGCCAGACTCCGGCAGGAGCTCGATCTGACATGACGTTCGCCGAGGCCGAGCGCTACCTGCTCTCGCTCGAGCTCTTCGGGATGCGGTTCGGGCTGGACCGCATGCGCCGGCTGATGACGGCGCTGGGCACACCGCAGGAGCGCTTCGGCAGCGTCCACGTGGCGGGGACGAACGGCAAGTCCTCGACGGTCCGTATGACCGCCGCGATCCTGCGCCGCCACGGCCTGCGCAGCGGCGCGTACCTCTCGCCGCACCTCGTCTCGTTCACCGAGCGCGTGCGCATCGACGACGAGGACCTCTCGCCCGAGCGCTTCGCCGCCGCCGTCGCACGCGCGGCGCGCGCAGCCGCCAAGGTCGACCGCACGCTGGAGGAGGGCGACCTCGTCACGCAGTTCGAGGCGCTCACCGCGGCCGCCTACAGCGAGCTGGCCGAGGCGGGCGTCGACGTCGCCGTCATCGAGGCCGGCCTCGGCGGGCGCTGGGACGCGACGAACGTGCTCCCCTCGCGCGTGCAGGTGCTCACCAACGTCGGGCTCGAGCACACGCGCTGGCTGGGCCCGACGATCGCCGACGTCGCCGCCGAGAAGCTCGACATCGTGCGCCCCGGCGGCACGCTCGTCGTCGGCGCCGGGCTGCACGAGGACGCGATGGCGCTCGCCGAGCAGGTGACCGCCGAGCGCGGCGCGCGGCTCGTCGTGGCGCCCGCCGACACGGGCATCGCGCTGCTCGCCGAGGGCGAGCACCAGCGCCGCAACTTCGCCGTCGCGCGCGCCGCGGCCGAGGCCTACCTGGGCGAGCTTGACGACGAGGCGGTGCGCGCCGCGGCCCTGTCGACGCTCGTGCCCGGGCGCTTCCAGGTCGTCGACGAGCACCCGGCGACGGTCCTCGACGGGGCCCACAACCCGGCCGGGATGGCGGCGCTGGCCGCGTCGCTGCGCGCCTACGCGGCGGGGCGCCGCGTGGTCGCCTGCCTGTCGGTCCTCGAGGACAAGGACGCGGCCGGGATGCTGCGCGAGCTGCTGCCCGTGTGCGCCGAGATCGTGCTCACCGCCAGCGCCAACCCGCGCGCGCTGCCGGCGGCGACGCTCGAGTCGCTGTGCGGCCAGCTCGGCGGCCCGCCGGCGCGCACGGTGGCCGGACCGCGCCGCGCGCTGGCGGCCGCGCGCCAGGCCGCGGGGCCCGACGGCGTCGTCGTGGCCACCGGCTCGATCTACCTGATCGCCGACCTGGTGCGCCCCGAGGGCGCCCGCGGGAGGTCGATGCTGTGAGAGAGGACGGCCCTTCGATGCCGGCGATGGTCGCCCTCGTGGCGGTCGTCGTGGCCGTCGTGATCCTCGTCTTCTTCGCGCTTGGATACGGATTCGGCCGACTCTTCCTCTAACGTCTGCGCCCATGCTGCTGCCCGTCGGCGTCTTCGGAATCGAGTCCGAGGCTCTCGACACGGCGATCAAGCTTCTCGTGCTCGTCGCCGTCGTCGTCTGGCTCGCTCTCGTCTACTACACCTACGCGGACGCCCGCCGGCGGATCGCCGATCCGATGCTCGTCGCATGCGCGACGGCGGCGTCGCTGTTCCCGTTCGTCGGGACGATCGTCTACATGATCGTGCGCCCGCCCGAGTTCCTCGACGACGTGCGCGAGCGCGAGCTCGAGATGCAGGCCGCGGAGGCGCGCCTGCAGGAGAGCGGCTACCTCCTCTGCCCGCACTGCGAGCAGCACGTGGAGAAGGACTTCCTGCGCTGCCCGAACTGCCTGCGCAAGCTCAAGGACCCGTGCACGAGCTGCGGGCGCCCGCTGGACCCGCAGTGGCAGGTGTGCCCGTACTGCGAGGCCGAGGTGCCGGGGCGCGCTCCGCTGCCGCGCCGGCGCCGGCGGCGTTCGACCGCCGACCTCGAGCGCGAGGCGACCGCCTCCTACGAGGCGCCGCCCTCCCCCCAGTAACCACACCTTCCGAAGGAGACCCCCATGGACCGGACCCTCATCCTGGTCAAGCCGGACGCGTTCGCGCGCGGCCTGACCGGCGAGATCATCGCCCGCTTCGAGCGCAAGGGCCTGAAGATCGTCGCGCTCAAGCACATGACGGTCGACGAGGACCTGGCCAAGCGACACTACGCCGAGCACGACGGCAAGCCGTTCTTCGGCGAGCTCGTCGACTTCATCACCTCGGCGCCGCTCGTCGCCATGGTGCTCGAGGGCGACCAGGCGGTCGTCGCCGCGCGCCAGGTCATCGGCGCCACGAACCCGCTCGAGGCCTCGCCGGGCTCGATCCGCGGCGACTTCGCGATCGCCGTCGGGCAGAACATGGTCCACGGCTCGGACTCGGCCGAGTCGGCCGGGCGCGAGGCCGGGCTGTTCTTCCCCGAGCTCGCGTAGTGCAGGCGCCGCGACTGGTCCTGGCCAGCCGCTCGCCGCAGCGCCGCGCGATCCTCGAGAGCCTGGGCGTCGCGTTCGACATCCGCCCGGCCGACGTCGTCGAGGAGGACGAGGGTCCGCCCACGACCGTCGCGGCCGAGAACGCGCTGCGCAAGGCGATCGCCGCCGAGGGGCGCCCCGGCGAGGTCGTGCTCGGCGTCGACACGCTCGTGGCCACCGGGCTGGACCTGTGGGGCAAGCCGCGCGACGAGGAGCACGCGCGCGAGACGCTGCGCCGGCTGTCGGGGACGACGCACGAGGTCGTCAGCGGCGTCGCGCTGCGCGCCCACGACGGCACGGTCCAGGCCGAGACGGCGACCACGCGCGTCACCTTCCGCGATCTCGGCGAGGCAGTGCTCGACTGGTACGTGGCCACCGGCGAGTGGCGCGAGCGCGCCGGCGGCTACGCCATCCAGGGCCGCGGCGCCGCCCTCGTGACGCGCGTCGAGGGTGACTACCTGAACGTCGTCGGCCTTCCCGTGCCGACGTTGCTGGGCCTCTGGCCAGGCCTGCTCTGGCCCGCTTGCTAGCTCGGGTTTTGCAGGCGATTTTGCGCCCTGCAGGGGTTCTTCCGGGGGTCGGGGAGATCGGGGATGGTCCGCTACACTGGCCCCGCGGCCGTCGCGCACCCGCAGCGCGGGCGTTCGGACGATGCGGTCGTCCTCTCGCGTATGGGCTTCTTCAGCTACCTCACCGGGTTCGGTGGCCGCGACATGGCCGTCGATCTGGGCACGGCGAACACTCTCGTCTACGTGCGCGGCCGTGGCATCGTGCTCTCCGAGCCGAGCGTGGTGGCGATCGACTCGCGCACCGGCGAGGTCCACGCCGTCGGCATCGAGGCAAAGCGCATGCTCGGGCGCACGCCGGGCACCATCTCTGCCATCCGCCCGCTCAAGGACGGCGTCATCGCCGACTTCGACGTGACCGAGGAGATGCTGCGCCACTTCATCCAGAAGGTGCACCAGAACCGCTGGGCGCACCCGCGCGTCGTCGTCTGCGTTCCCTCCGGGGTGACCGGTGTCGAGAAGCGCGCCGTCGAGGAGGCGTGCCTGAGCGCCGGCGCGCGCCAGGCGTACCTCATCGAGGAGCCGATGGCCGCGGCGATCGGCGCCGGGCTGCCGGTCGGCGAGCCGACGGGCAGCATGGTCGTCGACATCGGCGGCGGGACGAGCGAGGTCGCGGTGATCTCGCTCGGCGGCATCGTCGTCTCGCAGTCGATCCGCGTCGGCGGCGACGAGCTCGACGAGTCGATCATCAATTACGCCAAGCGCGAGTACAAGCTCCTCATCGGCCAGCAGACGGCCGAGGAGGTCAAGCTCGAGATCGGCTCCGCCTACCCCATGGAGGAGGAGGTGCAGGCCGAGATCCGCGGTCGCGACATGGTCAGCGGCCTGCCCAAGACGGTCGTGCTCACGAGCGAGGAGATCCGCCAGGCGCTCGAGGAGCCGCTCTCGCAGATCATCGACGCCGTCAAGGAGACGCTCGACCGCACGCCGCCCGAGCTGGCGTCCGACATCATGGACCGCGGCATCATGCTCGCGGGCGGCGGATCGCTCCTGCAGGGCCTCGACGAGCGCCTGCGCGAGGAGACGCAGATGCCCGCGCACCTGGCCGAGTCGCCGCTGACCTGTGTCGCGGTGGGCTCCGGCCGCTCCCTCGAGGAGTTCGAGGTGATCCACCGCACCAACAAGAACTCACGCAACCGGCGGCGCCGCCCGTAGCGCCCGCGCCCGCCGAGATGACTTCCACCTTCACGTGTACGACAAGACCGTCAGGCGCCGGCGCGCAGTCCTCGGGCTGCTCGTCGCCTGCTCCCTGATCCTCCTCACCGCCTACTTCGGCGAGTCCGCCGGCGGCGGGCTGCACGCCGTGCAGCGCGGCGTGCTCGAGGTCGTCTCGCCGATCCAGGAGGGCGCGAGCCGGGCGCTCAAGCCGGCGCGCGACCTGATCGGCTGGGTGGGGGACACGATCGACGCCAAGGGCGACGTCAAGGACCTGCGCGCCGAGCGCGACGCGCTGCGCGACCGCGCCGTGGCCGGCGACGCCGCCGTGCGCGAGAACGGCGCGCTCAGGCAGCTGCTCGAGCTCCAGGACGACGCCGGGCTGAAGAGCGCGCAGCCGGTCACCTCGCGCGTCATCGGCCAGGACCCGAGCGTCTGGTACAGCCAGGTGACGATCAACAAGGGCACGAGCGACGGGGTGCGCGCCAACCACCCGGTCGTCGGTCCCGGCGGGCTCGTCGGCGTCGTCAAGGACGCCAGCGCGTCGTCGGCGATCGTCACGCTGCTCACCGACCACTCGACGGCGGTCTCGGCGCGCGTCAACGAGAGCGGCGTGCCCGGGGTCGTCGAGGTCGAGGCCGGCCGTCCGACCGACCTCGTCCTCAAGTGGACGACCCGCAACGACAAGGTCGAGGTCGGCCAGACCGTGGTCACGTCCGGCACGCGCTCGCGCATCAGCCGCGTGCCGTCGCTGTACCCGCCGAACATCCCCGTGGGGCGTGTCACGCGCGTCGACGAGCCCGGCACTGACGACCAGGAGGTCCACCTCCGCCCGTTCGCCGACATGCGCCGGCTCGAGTTCGTGCAGGTCCTGACCCGGACGCGCAACGCCACGTGATCGTCATCACGCCACAGCTCGCGCTCCGGCTCTTCGCGCTCGGCGTGGCGATGGTGATCCTGCAGGTCGCCGCCGTGTCGCAGATCGAGCTGTTCGGGACCAACGCGGACCTGACGCCGCTCGTCGTCGTCGCCGTCGGGCTGCTCATCGGCTCCGTGCCGGGCGCGTGCTTCGGCTTCGCCACCGGCCTGTTCCTCGACCTCGCGCTCATGCAGACGGTCGGGCTCTCCTCGCTGCTGTACGTGGCGATCGGCTACGGCGCCGGGCGCCTGCGCGAGCTGCGCGACCCACAGGGCGCGCTGATCCCCTTCGCGGCGGGCGCCGCGGCGACCGCGATGGCGACGATCGGCTACTCGATCATGCAGTTCCTGCTCGGCGTCGACGCGCCCGTGAGCTTCCTGCTCGTCCGCGAGATCCTGGCTACGATCCTGCTCAATGCGCTGATCTCCGGTGTGGTGTACGCGATCGTGCGCCGCTGGCTGCTGCCCTCGCTGCCCGAGGACCCGCGGCGCCGCCGGCGCCGGGCGTACACGACCGGCGGGCTCTCACCGTTGTCGAGGGCCTAGTCGCGTAGCGTGAAGATGATCGACCCCGTCACCGAGCGCCGACCGCCGATCACCCCGCAGCTCGCGCTGCGCGTGGCCATGCTCGGCGTGCTCGCCTTCGCCCTGTTCGGGATCGTCTTCTTCCGGCTCTGGTACCTGCAGGTCCTGTCCGGCGAGGACTACCTGCAGCAGGCGCGCGACAACCGCGTGCGCGAGGTGCGCGTCCAGGCGCCGCGCGGTGCGATCGTCGACCGCAACGGAGCGCCGCTGGTCGAGAACCGCGTGGCCACCGTGGTGCAGATCGACCCGGAGAAGCTGCCCGTCTCCGAGCGCGACGCCGCCGCCACATGGGGCCAGCAGATGACCGCGCGCAGCAGGCGCCCGAAGGGTCACAAAGGCGAGCCCGAGCCGATCCCGCAGCCCACCACGCCGGAGCTCGAGGCGCGCTTCGTCCGCCTCGGCCGCGCGCTGAACATGTCGCCCAAGACGATCCAGGAGCGGGTCGTGCGCTCGCTGGCGCTCGTCCCCTACGCGAACGTGACGGTCAAGACCGACGTCCCGGCGACGATCCGCAACTTCCTGCTCGAGCGCGGCAGCGACTTCGCCGGCGTCGACGTCAACAAGGTGTACCTGCGCCGCTACCGCCAGGCCGACCTCGCCGCCCAGCTCGTCGGCACCGTCGGCGAGATCAGCCCGACCGAGCTCGCGCTCGACCGCTTCCGCGGCGTGCGCCAGGGCACGGTCGTCGGCAAGGAGGGCATCGAGCGCGCCTACGACCGCTACCTGCGCGGGCTCGACGGCGCCGAGCGGATCACCGTCGACGCGCTCGGCCGCCCGAAGGGCCAGGCCCAGACGCGCAGGCCGGTCAGCGGACGCGCGCTGCGCACGTCGATCGACCTCGACCTGCAGACCGCCGGCGAGGCGGTCATGAGCCGCTCGATCGCCAACGGTCCGGGCACCGCGGGCGCGTTCGTCGCGCTCGACCCGCGCAACGGCCAGGTGCTGGCCATGGGCTCCAACCCGTCCTACGACCCGTCCGTGCTGTCGCGCCCGATCACCGAGCGCCGCTACGAGGAGCTGTTCGGGCCGGCCGCCGGCTCGCCGCGCTACAACCGCGCGATCGGCGGCCTGTATCCGACGGGCTCGACGTTCAAGCCGATCACCGCGCTGGCCGCGCTCGACAAGGGCCTGATCACGCCGACGACGCCGATCAACGACGCCGGCTGCCTCAAGATCGGCGCCGCCGAGCAGGAGTTCTGCAACGCGGGCAAGGCGGTCAACGGCTCCGTGTCGCTGCCGCGCGCGATCCAGGTCTCCTCGGACGTCTACTTCTACACGCTCGGCCGCGACCTCAACCCGCTCGCCAACCAGCCGCTGCAGCGCTGGGCGCACCGCCTCGGGCTCGGCGAGCCGTCGGGCATCGACGTGCCCAGCGAGGTCGAGGGACTCGTCCCCGACAAGGCGTGGCGCGCCGAGGTGGCCGACCGCGAGCGGCGCTGCCGCAAGCGTCGCGGCATCTCGATGAGCGCGATCGGCGGCTGCGGCATCTCCGACATGCGCCCGTGGACGGTCGGCGACAACGTCAACCTCTCCGTCGGCCAGGGCGACCTGCAGGCCACGCCGCTGCAGATGGCCGTCGCCTACTCGGCGATCGCCAACGGCGGCCGGGTCGTGCGCCCGCACCTCGGCGTCGCCGTCGAGGACGCCAACGGGCGCGAGATCCAGCGCATCGATCCGGGCACCGCGCGACGGGTCAAGATGGATCCGGGGGCCCGGTCGGCGATCATGCAGGGCTTGCACCAGGCGACGATCGGCGACGGGACGTCCGCGGACGTCTTCCGCGGCTGGAACCAGGAGGCCTTCCCGGTCTACGGGAAGACGGGCACCGCCGAGCGCCCGGGGCATGGCGACCAGTCGTGGTACGTGTGTTACGTGCCCAATGGCAGCAAGCCCATCGTGCTGGCCGTGACCGTGGAGGACGGCGGCTTCGGCGCCGAGGCGGCCGCGCCCATCGCCCGCGTGATGCTCGCGGAGTGGTTCGACCAGAAGAAGACCTACATCGCCGGCAAGTCGAAGACGAACTGACGTGCCCGCGCGAACGCTCAGCACGCCCATCCAGGAGGTCGCGGAGCCGCCCGCGGCCACGCCGGCGCGACCGGCGAGCATGCTGCTGCCGTTCGATCCCATCCTGCTGCTCGCCGTGCTCGGGCTGTGCGCGGCCTCGCTGATCACCATCGCCGGCGCCACCGCGGACGACATCCCCGGCCAGCCCGGCTACTACGTCCAGCGCCAGGCCGCGTTCTTCGCGGTCGGCCTGATCATCGCCGTCATCCTCTCGCGGCTGGACTACTCGCGGCTGCGCGAGCTGAAGTACTTCGTCTACGGCGGCCTGCTCGGCACGATCGTCGCCGTCCAGTTGCTCGGTTCGGTCTCCCGCGGCTCGCGGCGCTCGATCGAGCTGCCCTTCTTCTCCTTCCAGGCCTCCGAGCTGGGCAAGGTCCTGCTCGTCGTGGCGTTGTCGGCCTTCGTGGTCGACCGCTCGCGACGTCTGCACGGCCGTGACACGACCGCCCGGATCATGCTCATGACGCTGATCCCGGCGGCGATGGTCATCGTCCAGCCCGACCTCGGGTCCGGCCTGGTCTACATCGTCATCGGCATCGCCATCCTGTTCGTGGCGGGCACCTCGTGGCGGCACTTCGCCGCGCTCGGGGCGCTCGCCGCGGTGGCCATCGCCCTGACCTTGGTGGTGGCGCCGAACCTCGGCGTGACCGTGCTGCACGACTACCAGAAGGAGCGCCTGACGGCGTTCCTCAACCCGTCGGAGAACCCCGCCGACCAGGGCTACCAGCAGAACCAGTCGCGCATCGCCATCGGCTCCGGTGAGAAAGCCGGCCGCGGCGACGCAGCGACCCAGACGAAGCTCAACTTCCTGCCCGAGCACCACACGGATTTCATCTTCGCCGTGGTGGGCGAGCGCTGGGGCTTCGTCGGGGCGGCGTTCGTGCTGTCGATGTACGCCCTGTTGATCTGGCGGGCGCTCCGAATACTCACGGTGGCCAAGAACCTGTTCGGCGCGTTGCTCGCCGGGGGCATCGTCGCGATGCTCATGTTCCAGGTCTTCGTCAACGTCGGCATGAACGTCGGGATCATGCCCATCACCGGCATCCCGCTGCCCCTCTTCAGCTACGGCGGCTCGTCGGTGCTCACAACGTTCCTGGCCGTCGGCCTGCTGCAGTCGATCTACGCGCAGGGGCGCGCAGCGGCTGCTCTCAAGGGCCGCGTCCTCGCCTTCTAGGGAGTGAACCCCTCAAAGTGAAGAAGCAAGTCATCGTCAGCGTCGACCGCGGGGAGACCCGCGTCGCGCTGCTCGAGGCGACCGGCACGCCGGCCGCCGCCACCAAGCCCTCGCGCGGGCGCGGTCGCCGCAAGGCGAACCCCGCGGAGGGATATCGCGTCGCCGAGCTCTATCTCGAGCGCCGCGGCAACCGCTCCATCGTGGGCAACATCTACAAGGGGGTCGTCGACAACGTCCTGCCCGGCCTGGAGGCCGCGTTCGTCGACATCGGCCTCGACAAGAACGGCTTCCTGCACGTCGACGAGATCGTCCTGCCCGGCGTCGAGACGCCGCGCCGCGGGCGCGGCCGTGACGGCGGCAAGAAGATCACCGACCTGCTCAAGCCCGGGCAGGAGATCGTCGTGCAGGTCGTCAAGGACCCGCTCAAGACGAAGGGCGCGCGGCTGTCGATGGAGCTCACCATCGCCGGGCGCTACATGGTCTACACGCCGACCGGCGAGGGCATCGGGGTCTCCAAGCGCCTCGACGACAAGGAGCGCGAGCGCCTGCGCCGCGCCGCCCGCGGGCTGGACCTGCACGGCGGCGGGGCGATCATCCGCACCGCCGCCTCGGGCGCCAAGCGGGAGGACTTCGAGCGCGAGCTGCAGTACCTGTTCAAGCTCCACGAGGTCCTCGAGCAGCGCGTCGAGAGCTCGCCGGCGCCGTCGCTCGTCTTCCAGGAGGCGGACCTGTCGGTCCGCGTCGTGCGCGACATCTTCTCCGAGCACTTCGAGAAGGCCGTCGTCGACGACGAGAAGCAGCACCACCGGCTCGTCTCGTTCTTCAGCCGCACCGCGCCGGAGCTCGTCGACCGCGTCGAGCTCTACGAGGAGCCGACGCCGCTGTTCGAGGCCTACGGGGTCGAGGACGTCATCCTCGGGCTCGTCTCGCGGCGCGTCGACCTGCCCAGCGGCGGCTACCTGATGATCGACTACGCCGAGGCGCTGACCGTCATCGACGTCAACTCGGGCTCGTTCGTCGGCCGCGGCAAGCAGGCGCGCCTGGAGGACACGATCACGCGCACCAACCTCGAGGCCGCCGAGGCGGTGGTCAACGAGCTGCGCCTGCGCGACATCGGCGGGATCATCGTCATCGACTTCATCGACATGGCCCGCGCGCGCAACCGCGAGGCGGTGCTCAAGACGCTGCGCAAGGCGCTCGACGAGGACCGCACGAAGACCTTCACGGCCGAGATCTCCAAGCTCGGGCTCGTCGAGATGACGCGTCAGAACGTCACCGAGGGCGTGCGCGAGATCATGACCCGGCCGTGCCCGACGTGCGACGGCGACGGCGTCGTCCTCTCCGAGGAGACGATCGCGATCGAGTTCGAGCGCCGCATGCGCGAGCTGGCGGCGCGTGCGACGCGCGCCACGGAGGCCTTCCTGCTGCAGATGAACCCCCGCGTGAGCGGCCAGTTCACCGGCAACGGGGCGCGCGTGCTGCACCTGCTGGAGATCGAGACCGGCAAGCACTTCCTGTTCACCGGCTCCGAGGGCCTGCCCCTCGACCACTTCGACGTGGTCATGGAGGGCTCGATGGACGAGGTCCGCGAGACGGCGATCCCGTTCCGGGAGGGCGAGGAGGTGCTCGTCTCGATCGTCGAGCCGCACATGTACGCCGTCGACGACGCCGTGGCCAAGATCGACGGCTACATCGTGTCGGTGGCGGGCGGCGGCTCGCACGTGGGCGAGAAGCGCCTCGTGCGGATCACCGAGGCCGGGCGCACCTCGGCCAGCGCCGTGCTCGTCGAGGGGGCGCCCGCGGTGCCCTCCGGTGACGGCGACGACGCCGCGCCGGCGACGACCCGCTCGCGGTCGCGCTCTGGCACGTCGCGCCGCCGCGGCAAGGCGGCGGCCGACGGGGCGGAGGCCAAGGCGGCCGAGGCCGCCTCGCCGTCCGCGTCGGACGACGAGCCGCCCGAGGACTCGCCCGAGCGGCCCAGCCGGCGGCGGCGCAGCCGCGCCGCGTCGGCCTCAGCCGGCAACGGCGCGACGGCGGAGCCCCAGGCCGAGGCCGAGGCGGCGCCGGAGGCGGGCTCCGACGAGGAGCCCGCGCCCAAGAAGCCGCGCCGCCGGCGCGCCAAGGCCGCCGAGCCCGAGCCCGCCGAGGAGGCGACCGAGGCCGCCGCCGAGGAGCCGTCCGAGGACGGGGCGGAGGACTCGGACGAGGACGATGCCGTAGAATCCAAGCCTCGGCGTCGTGGCCGCAGGGGCGGGCGACGCCGTTCGGCTGCCAAGGCCGAAGCGACCTCCGCAGACTGAGACTGACCATGTACGCGATCGTCAAGACCGGTGGCAAGCAGTACCGCGTCGAGAAGGGGCAGACCCTTCTCGTCGAGCGCCTGCCCGACGACACCGGCGCCACCGTCTCGCTCGAGCCGATCCTGTTCCGCTCGGACGACATCGTCTTCGAGGCCGACGCGCTGGCCAAGGTCCGCGTCGACGCGAAGGTCGTCGAGCACCTGCGCGGCGAGAAGCTGCGCGTCTTCAAGTTCAAGCCCAAGCGCGGCTACCGCAAGCGCACCGGCCACCGGCAGGAGCTCACCCGCATCGAGGTGACCGACATCACCGGGCCGGCCAAGCGCGCCGCGTCGAAGGCGAAGTCCGACTCCACCGAGGAGGAGAGCTCCTAATGGCACACAAGAAGGGCCTCGGCTCCTCCCGCAACGGCCGCGACTCCAACGCCCAGCGCCTCGGCGTGAAGGTGTTCGCCGGTCAGACCGTGACCGGCGGCGAGATCATCGTGCGCCAGCGCGGCAGCCGCTTCAAGGCCGGCGACGGCGTCGGCATGGGCCGCGACGACACGCTCTACGCGCGCGCCGCCGGGACCGTGCAGTTCACGACGGGCCGCCGCGGCCGCGTCGTGTCCGTGCAGCCCGTCGCCGCCACCGCCGAGTAGCCGCCATGACTCCGCGCGACGTGGCCCGCGGTTACGGCGCGGGCCGCGCCGCGCTGGGCGCCGCGCTGCTGGTCGCGCCCCGTTCCCTCGGGCGCATCTGGCTCGGCGACACGGGCGCCTCGCCCGCGGGCGCCGTCGCGCTGCGCGCGCTCGGCGTCCGCGACGTCGTCATGGGGATGATCGCCGTGCACACCGCCGGCCACCCCGAGGTCGGGCCGCGCTGGCAGCGCGCGTGCGCGCTGGCCGACGGCGTCGACCTCGCCGCCACGCTGGCTGCCCGGCGCGGCGGCGCGCTGCCGCGCGCCGGGTCGCTGCTCGTCGCGGCGATCGCCGTGGCGGGGACGGCGACGGGCGTCGCCACGGGGGCGGCGCTCGCCCGGAATCGAGCCGTCTAGCCCTCCTGCGCCGTCGGGCGCACGAGGATCTCGTTGACGTCGACCTGCGGCGGCTGCTCGACGGCGAACATCACCGCACGGGCGACGTCGTCGGCCTCGAGGCGGCCCTCGCCGGGGTTGTCGAAGAACGGCGTGTCGACCATGCCGGGCTCGATCAGGGTGACGCGCATGCCGGTGCCGTTGACCTCCTGGCGCAGCGCCTCGCCCATCGCCGTGACCGCGTGCTTGGAGGCCGAGTAGAGGCTTCCGGGCAGCGCGCGGCGGCCGGCCACGGAGCTCGTGATGAGCATGTGCCCGGCGCGCTCGCGCAGGTCGGGGAGGGTCGCACGGATCGTGTAGGCGACGCCGAGCACGTTGGTCAGGATCATCTCCCGCCAGCGCTCCGGGGTCTCGGCCAGGAAGCCGCGGGCGCCGCCGAAGCCGGCGTTGGCGAAGACGACGTCGATCGCGCCGAAGCGCTCGCGCGCGGCCGCGGCGAGGCGCTCCTGGTCGTCCCACTCGGTGACGTCGCACGTCACGGCGAGGGCGCGCCCGTCGCCGCCGAGCTCGGCGGCGAGGGCCTCGAGCGTGTCGGTCGAGCGCGCCGCGAGGACGACGCGGAAGCCCGCGTCGACGGCGCGGCGGGCCGTCGCGGCGCCGATGCCGGTCGACGCGCCGGTGATGAGGACGACCTTTCCGTCGTCTGGCATGGGGTCCTTTCGGTGGTGGGCGGTCGCGAAGGCTCGCAGCTTCGCGGCCGGGCGCGCGCGCAAGTCCCGCGGGCGCGTTCGCGTTGCTCTGGTGGTGAGTCAGGGGGGTCGGATGGACAGACGGACACGGATGGACGGTCGCTGATGGGGCGCCGCGACAAGGTCGCGCGACTGATCGAGCGCTCTCACGTGGGCGCGATGCTGCGCCGCGCGGGCGCATGGCGCGGGCTGCTCGTGCTGACCTACCACCGCATCGGCGACAGCAGCGGGTCGCCTTTCGACCGCAATGTGTGGACGACGACGGCCGAGGGCTTCGACGCCCAGGTCGCCTTCCTCGCCCGCAACACGGACATCGTCTCGCCCGAGGACGTGCCGGCGCTGGCGGCCAAGCCCGGCCGCTACGCGCTGCTGACCTTCGACGACGGCTACCGCGACAACCACGATGTCGCGCTGCCGATCCTGCGCCGCCACGGCGCGACGGCGACGTTCTTCCTGTCGACCGGCTTCCTCGACCGCCCGCACGTGCCGTGGTGGGACGAGGTCGCCTGGATGGTGCGCACGAGCGAGCGCGCCGGCGTGACGCTGCCCGAGACGGGGCCGGTCCGCTTCGACGAGCCCGACCGGATCGGCGCGGTCACGACCCTGATCGACACCTGCAAGCTGATGCCCGGCGCGGAGGTCGAGGGCTGGCTCGAGCGCCTCGGCGACGCGACCGGCACGGGCCGCGCCCGTCGCGAGGTGTGGCCCGACCAGTGGATGACCTGGGACCACGCCCGGGCGATGCTCGCCGCGGGCATGTCGATCGGCGGGCACACGATCGACCACCCGATCCTCGCGCGCCTGGAGCCCGACGCCCAGCGCGAGCAGATCGAGGGCTGCCGCATGCGGCTGCGCGACGAGCTCGGGATCCCGATGCGCTGGTTCAGCTACCCCAACGGCGATCCCGGCTCGTACGACGCGACGACGCGCGCCGCGCTGGCCGACGCGGGCGTCGAGCTGTCGTTCACCTTCGAGGGGTCGCGGCCGTCGCTCGACGCGCTGGATCCCTACGCGATCACGCGCTCGACGGTGACGCCGCTGACGAGCCCGGCGCTGCTCGCCGGGATGGTCACGCTGCCGAAGCTGTTCGTCCCGCCGCGCCCGTCGGCGCCCCAGCCGGTCAACCGGGACGCGTCGGCGGCGTGACCGGGGCGGCGTGAGCTCGATCGCGCCATCGCGCGGCGAGGTCGCGCCGTTGTCGCCGGCGGCGGGCGCCGGCGCGCCGCGCGCCGGGCGGCGCCCGCGGGCCCTGCTCACCGTGCACGCGGGCGCTCGATCGGGCGCGACGCTGATGGCGCTCGCCGAGGCGCAGCATCTCGCAGCGTCGTACGAGCTGACGATCGCCGTGCCGCCAGGGCCGCTGCGCGACGAGTTCGCTGCGCTCGGCGAGGTCGTGGCGGGGCCGTCGTCGCTGCCGATCTGGAGCGACTCCGGAGCCCTGTGGGGCCGTCGCGCGCTGCGCACGGCGCGCGACACGGTGGCGCTGGCGCGGTGCATCCGCTCGCGCGACGTCGACGTCGTGGTCACGAACAGCAGCGTGTCGCTGTCGCCGGTGCTCGCCGCGCGCCTGGCCCGGGTGCCGGCGGTGGTGCACGGGCGCGACACGGCGTTCTCGCGCTTCGCCCCGTGGCTCATGCGAACGCACGCGCGGCTCGCCGACGTCGTCGTGGTCAACAGCGAGCACAACGCGCGGCTGTTCGATCCGCACGCGCGGGCGCGCATCGTGGGGATCCCCGACGGGATCCCGATTCCCGAACCCGGACCGGCCCCGCCGGTGGCCTTCGGCACCCCGCTGCGGCTCGCCGTGGTCGGGACGCTCACGCCCGAGAAGGGGCAGGACGTGGCCATCGAGGCGCTCGCCGACCTCGTCCGGCGCGGGGTCGACGCGTCGCTCGATCTCGTCGGGCCGGTCGCCCAGGACGGCTACGCCGACGCGCTGCGGGCACTGGCCGCGCGGCTCGGCGTCTCCGAGCGCGTGCGCCTGCGCGGCGAGACGGCCACGATCGACGACGCGCTGGAGGGCGTCGACGTGCTGGTGCTGCCCTCGCGCGGCGAGTCGGCCGGGCTCGTGGCGATGGAGGCGCTGGCGCGCGACACGCCCGTGGTGGCGTCGAACGTCGGCGGCGTGCCCGAGGTCGTCCGCCACGGGCAGACCGGCCTGCTCGTGCCGGTCGGTGACGCGGGGGCCTTCGCCGGGGCGATCGTCGCGATGACGCGCGACCCCGCATGGGCCCGCGAGCTGACCGCACGCGGCCGCGAGGACATGGCGCGGCGCTTCGCCCTGGACGAGACGCTCCCGGCGCTCGCGGCCGAGCTCGAGCGGGTGGTGGCGAGCCGCCTGCAGCGGCGCCGCTCGCGCTGAGCCGCGCGCCCGAGCCGCTGCGCCGGGCGTCCTAAGCTGGACGCAGGCGATCATGCTCTACGACAAGGCTCGCATCTTCGTGCAGGGCGGCGGCGGCGGGAACGGCTGCCTGTCGTTCCGCCGCGAGGCCCACGTGCCGCGCGGCGGCCCCGACGGCGGCGACGGCGGCCGCGGCGGCGCGGTGACGCTGCTGTGCGACGACTCGATGCGCGACCTGCAGTCCTTCAAGCGCAAGGCCCACTACAAGGCCGCGCGCGGGCGCAACGGCGAGGGCGCGCTGCGTCACGGCGCCGACGGCGGGGACCTCGTCGTCCGCGTCCCGCCGGGCACGCAGGTCACCGGCTGGGACGGCAGCACGTACGACCTGGTCGCGCCGGGCGCTCAGGTGACGATCGCGCGCGGCGGCTCGGGCGGGCGCGGCAACAAGCAGTTCGCCACTGCGACGCGGCAGGCCCCGCGCCTCGCCGAGCGCGGCCTGCCCGGCGACGAGGGCTGGATCGAGCTGCGCCTCAAACTGCTCGCCGACGTCGGCCTCGTCGGGCTGCCCAACGCCGGCAAGTCGTCGCTGCTGACGCGGCTGACGCGCGCCGCGCCGAAGGTCGCCGGCTACCCGTTCACGACGCTCGAGCCCGTGCTCGGGACCCTCGAGGGCGAGGATCGCCAGCTCGTGATCGCCGACATCCCCGGCCTGATCGAGGGCGCGAGCGAGGGCGCGGGCCTCGGCCACGACTTCCTCGCGCACGTCGAGCGCACCCGCCTGCTCGTCCACGTGCTCGACCTCGCCCCGCTCGACGGCTCCGACCCGCTCGAGAACTGGGCCACGATCGAGCACGAGCTCGATGCGCACGACCCCGCCCTGGCCCGGCTTCCGCGGATCCTCGCGCTGTCCAAGGCGGATCTCGTGACCCCGCAGGAGGCCCAGGAGGCGGCCGACGCCTGGCGCGAGCGCGTCGGCCCCGACGTGCCGGTGCTCATCACCTCCTCGGCGACCCGCGAGGGGCTCGAGGGCCTCGCCGCCGAGCTGCTGCGCCGCGTCCCGCTCGAGGCGGTCCGCGCCGCCGAGGAGCTCGCCGCGGAGGCCGAGCTCGCCGAGCACCGCGTCTTCCGTCCCGGCGCCCAGCGCAACTGGCACGTCGAGCGCGTCGGCGACGGCGAGTTCCGCGTCCTCGGCGAGCCCATCGAGCGGCTGCTCGCCCGGCACGACCTCGACAACGACGAGGCCCTCGCACACGTCGAGCACCGGCTGCACCGCATGGGGGTCGTCCGCGCGCTCGAGGCGGCGGGCTTCGAGCCCGGCGACGATGTCGAGATCGCGGGCGTCGTGTTCGAGCTCGATCCGGGATAGTGGCGTCGCGGTGGCGCGGTTCGTCGTCAAGCTGGGGTCGAGCGTGGTCGCCGAGGACTCCGGCGAGCTGCGCGCGGAGGTGCTCGCGCGCGTCTGCGACGAGGTCGCGGCGCGCCACCGCAGCGGCGACGAGGTCGTGATCATCACGAGCGGCGCGATCGCCCGCGGGATGCGGGTGATGGAGCTGCCCGTCCGGCCGCGTGCGATCGAGGATCTCCAGGCGGCGAGCGCCGTCGGCCAGGGCAAGCTGTTCCGCGTCTACGACGAGCTGCTGCGCGAGCGCGGCGTGACGTCGGCCCAGGTGCTGTTGACGTTCTTCGACGTGAGCGCCCGCACCCACTACCTCAACGCCCGCCAGACGCTGCGGCGGCTTCTCGAGTGGCGCGTCGTGCCGGTCATCAACGAGAACGACACGACGACGACGGACGAGCTGTCCTTCGGCGACAACGACTTCCTCGCCGCGCAGGTGGCGATCCTCATCGGCGCCGATCGCCTCGTCCTGCTCACCGACACGGACGGCCTCTACACCGCCGACCCGCGCGTCGACCCGGAGGCCCGGCTGCTCACCGAGGTCTCCGACTTCGAGTCGCTCGGGGCGCTCGAGATCGGGCACTCCACATCGCCGCTCGGCTCCGGCGGCATGCGCTCGAAGGTCGTCGCCGCCGAGATGGCCACCGCCGCCGGCATCTCCGCCGTCATCTGCAACGGCCTGCGGCCCGGCCCGCTCGAGGCGACGCTCGGAGGCACGAACGGCGACGGGACCCATTTCCCGGCGCGCGAGGCGCGTTACTCGAGCTTCAAGCTCTGGCTTCGCTACGCCAAGCCCTCGCACGGCACGATCGTCGTCGACGCCGGGGCGGCGCGCGCGCTGCGCGAGGGCGGGACCTCGCTCCTGCCGGTCGGCATCGTCGACGTGCGCGGCGGGTTCAACGCCGGCGACGCCGTGCACATCACGGAGGGCGCGGGCGTCGTCGGCAAGGGCATCTCCAACTACTCCGCGCCCGAGCTGCGGCGCGTCAAGGGGCTGAAGAGCGCCGACGTGCGCGAGCTGCTGCCGCGCGCCACCGAGGAAGCCGTGCACCGCGACTACTTCGTCCTCGTCTAGCGGTCCCCGCCGTGCCCGGCGCGACCGCCTAGTCTTAGAGGCATGGCCGCAACCGCCCACTCGGTCGCCGATCGGTGCCTCGCCGCGCGCGAGGCCGCGCGCGTGCTCGCGACGCTCGACAGCGACACGAAGAACGCCGCCCTGCACGCCATCGCCGACGCGCTCGAGGCGCGCACCCCCGAGATCCTCGAGGCCAACGCGCGCGACATGGAGGCCGGTCGCGACAACGACCTGTCCGCGGCGCTGCTCGACCGCCTCGCGCTCGACGAGGCGCGCGTGCGCGGCATCGCCGCGGGCGTTCGCACGATCGCGGCGCTGCCCGATCCGGTCGGCGAGGTCATCGACGGCTTCCGGCTCGCCAACGGCCTCGACGTGCGCAAGACGCGCGTCCCGCTGGGCGTCGTGGCCGTCGTCTACGAGGCGCGGCCGAACGTCACGATCGATGCGGCCGCGCTGTGCCTGAAGTCGGGCAACGCGATCGTCCTGCGCGGATCGTCGTCGGCCGCGCACTCCAATGCCGTGCTCAGCGCGATCGCCGCGGAGGCGGTCGCCGATGCCGGCGTGCCGCGCGACGCGATCGTGCTCGTGGCCGGCGGCGGGCGGGCCGAGCTCGCCGAGCTGGCCACCCAGAACGGCGTGGTCGACCTGATCATCCCGCGTGGCGGCGAGGGCCTGAAGGCGGCGCTCAAGGGCGTCGCGACCGTCCCGGTCATCTACGCGGCCTCGGGCAACTGCCACGTCTACGTGGACCGCTCGGCCGACCTCGACGCGGCCGAGGCGATCATCGTCAACGCCAAGACCCAGCGGCCCGGCGTCTGCAACGCCGCCGAGACGCTGCTCGTCCATGCCGAGGCGGCGCCGGCGTTCCTCCCGCGCGCCCTGGGCGCGCTGCGCGAGGCCGGCGTCGAGCTGCGCGTCGACGGGCGCACGCGGACGCTGGCGGGCGACATCGCGCCGACGCTGAACGCCGCCTCCGACGAGGACTGGGACACCGAGTTCCTCGCGCTCGTCCTGGCCGTCAAGGTCGTCGACTCGGTGGACGAGGCGATCGCGCACATCAACCGGCACGGCTCGGGGCACTCGGAGGCGATCGTCACCAATGAGACCGCCGCCGCCCGCGCGTTCGAGCTCGGCGTCGACGCGGCGTGCGTCTACGTCAACGCGTCGACCCGCTTCACCGACGGCGGCGAGTTCGGCATGGGGGCCGAGATCGGCAACTCGACGCAGAAGCTCCACGCCCGCGGCCCGATCGCGCTGCGCGAGCTGTGCACGTTCAAGTACGTGGTGCAGGGCGACGGCCACATCCGCCCTTGACCGCACGCGACCGCGCACGGGCGAGGCGCGCCCGCACCGATGGCTGAGCTCGGGATCCTCGGCGGCACCTTCAATCCGCCGCACATCGGCCATCTCGTGATGCTCGACGACGCCATCGACCAGCTCGGGCTCGAGCGCGTGCTGCTCATGCCCGTCAGCCAGCCGCCGCACAAGGAGGTCGCCGCCGACCCGGGCGCCGACGTCCGGCTGGAGCTGTGCCGGCTCGCCGTCGCCGGCGACGAGCGCCTCGAGGTCTCCGGCCTGGAGATCGAGCGGGGAGGGGCGTCCTTCACGGTCGATACCCTTGGTGCACTCCATGACCTCGAACCGGAGCATTCGCTGACGTTCATCGTCGGCGGCGACATGGCCCTGAGCTTCCCGTCTTGGCGGGATCCGCAGGGCATCCTGGAAGTCGCGCGGCTGGCCGTGGCCGAGCGCGAGGGACTGCGCCGTGAGGACATCGCCCGGCGGTTGACGCCGCTTCACGGCGGTGACCGCGTCGTGTTCTTCGACATGCCGCGCATCGACGTCTCGTCGTCGGCGATCCGCGAGCGGGTCGCCGCCGGGAGGACGATCCGGCGCCTCGTCCCCGACGACGTGGCGCGAGCGATCAAGGAGCGAGATCTGTACCGACAAGCTGCGGGGAGGCCTGCCGCATGAGCATGAGCCCTGAGCGGCTCGCCACCACCATCGCCGCGCTCGCGGCGGACAAGAAGGCGGTCGACATCGTCACGCTCGACCTGCGCGGCGTGGCCGGCTACACCGACTTCTTCGTCCTCGCGTCCGGCAACTCGGATCGCCAGACCAAGGCGATCCACGACGGGATCCACCTCGGCCTGAAGAACGAGCTGGGGCTGCTGCCGCGGCGCGTCGAGGGCCTCACGGAGGCGCGCTGGATCCTCATGGACTACCTGGACGTGGTCGTCCACGTCTTCACCCCGGAGACGCGCGACTTCTACCGCCTCGAGTCGCTGTGGGGTGACGTGCCCCGCGAGGAGCTCGATCCGGAGGAGCTGGTCGATCAGCTGCCGGTCGCGCAGACCGCCGCCCGCTGAAGGCAACAGGCCACCCCTGAGGGTGGCCTGAAGTTGAGTGGAGCTAGCCGGGCTCGAACCGGCGACCTCCTGCATGCCATGCAGGCGCTCTCCCAGCTGAGCTATAGCCCCAGGCTCGCGGGCCATTGTATCGAGGCCCGCCGACGCCGGGCCGCACGGGGCGGTCGGCCGTCCGGACTCTATCCTTGACCGTCGCCCATGGCCGACTATCGCTACGACCCCGGGGAGATCGAGCCGCGCTGGCAGCGCGTGTGGGCCGACGAGCGCACGTGGGAGGTCGACAACCCGCGTCCCGGGACCGGCGAGCCGCCGGCGTCGTACGTCCTGGTCATGCTCCCGTACCCCAGCGGCGAGCCCCACATCGGCCATCTGAAGGTCTACTCCGTGGGCGACGCGGTCGCCCACTTCCATCGCCGCACCGGGCGGCGCGTGCTGCAGCCGATGGGCTACGACGCGTTCGGCCTGCCGGCCGAGAACCACGCGATCTCCACCGGCCAGCATCCGCGTGACTCGACCGACGCGGCGATCCGCGCCTTCCAGCAGCAGTTCCGCGAGTGGGGCATCTCGATCGACTGGTCGCGCGAGTTCGGCACGCACGAGCCCCGCTACTACCGCTGGACGCAGTGGATCTTCCTGCAGCTCTTCCATCACGGGCTGGCCTACCGCCACGAGGCGGCGGTCAAGTGGTGTCCGAACGACCAGACGGTCCTGGCCAACGAGCAGGTGATCGACGGTCGCTGCGAGCGCTGCGGCTTCGAGGTCGAGGCCAAGCAGCTCGAGCAGTGGTTCTTCCGGATCACCGACTACGCCGACCGCCTGCTCGACGACCTCGACACGGTCGAGTGGCCGGCGCACGTCAAGCGCATGCAGCGCAACTGGATCGGACGCTCGGAGGGCGCCGAGGTCGTCTTCCGCCTCGAAGACCTGGACATCGACTACCCCGTCTTCACGACCCGCCCGGACACGCTGTTCGGGGCGACGTTCTTCGTCATGGCGCCCGAGCACCCCGACATCGAGCGCATCGCGGCGGGGACGGGCAACGAGGACGAGGTCCGCCGCTACGTCAACCACGCGCTGACGGAGTCCAGCGAGGAGCGCGGCGCCGCGGACAAGGAGAAGACGGGCGTCTTCCTCGGCCGCTACGTCACCAACCCGGTCAACGGCGAGCGCATCCCGATGTACGTCGCCGACTACGTGCTCATGGAGTACGGCACCGGCGCCATCATGGCCGTGCCGGCACACGACGAGCGCGACTTCGAGTTCGCGCAGAACTTCGACCTGCCGATCCGCCGTGTCATCGAGGGACCCGACGACGAGCTGCCCTACAGCGGCGACGGCACGCTGGTCAACTCCGCCCCGGAGTTCGACGGCCTGCCGAACCGCGAGGCGCTGCAGAGGATCGTCGAGTCGCTGGACCGCGAGGGCAAGGGTCACGCGTCGGTCAACTACCGCCTGCGCGACTGGCTCGTCTCGCGCCAGCGCTACTGGGGCTGCCCGATCCCGGTCGTCCACTGCGAGCGCTGCGGGATCGTCCCGGTGCCCGAGTCCGACCTGCCCGTGCTCCTGCCCGACATCGAGGACTACGCGCCGCGCGGCCGCTCGCCGCTGGCCGCGGCCGAGGACTGGGTCAACACCACCTGCCCGTCGTGCGGCGGCCCGGCGCGCCGGGAGACCGACACGATGGACACCTTCGTCGACTCCTCCTGGTACTTCCTGCGCTACACGGACCCGGACAACTCCGAGGCCGCGTGGAACCGCGAGATCGCCGACAGCTGGATGCCCGTCGACCAGTACATCGGCGGTGTCGAGCACGCGATCCTGCACCTGATGTACGCGCGCTTCTTCACGAAGGCGCTGGCCGACCTGGGCCACCTCGACACGCAGGAGCCGTTCGCCCGGCTCTTCACCCAGGGCATGATCACGCGCGACGGCGCGAAGATGTCCAAGTCGCGCGGCAACGTCGTCTCGCCGGAGGCGATCGTCGATCGCTACGGCGCCGACACGGCGCGGACGTACATCCTCTTCATCGGGCCCCCCGACCACGACGCCGACTGGTCGGACGAGGGCGTCGAGGGCGTGCATCGGTTCCTGCGTCGGCTGTGGCGCAACAGCGCGGAGGCCGCCGACACGTTGCCCGACGACCCCGTGCCCGACGAGCCCTCCGACGCCGACCTGACGCTGCTGCGCAAGGCGCACTGGGCGATCGAGAAGGTCACGAACGACATGGCCGGGCGCTTCGCCTTCAACACCGCGATCGCCGCGATCATGGAGCTGACCAACGAGGCCTCGCGCCTGCGCGACCAGGCCGGCGCCGGCACGCTGCGCTTCGCGCTGTCGACCGCGAGCTCGCTGCTGTTCCCGTTCGCACCGCACACGGCGGCCGACGCCTACGAGCGTCTGACCGGGCGGCGCGTCTGGGAGGAGAGCTGGCCGGCGGCCGACCACCGCTTCCTCGAGCGCGACACGTACGAGCTGGTCTGCCAGGTCAACGGCAAGGTCCGCGACCGCGTCGTCGCGCCCTCGGGTGCGCCGCGCGAGGAGCTCGAGGCGCTCGCGCTCGCGGCGCCCAACGTGCGCGCCCACATCGACGGCCACCAGGTGGTCAAGGTGATCGTGGTGCCGGACAAGCTCGTCAACGTCGTCGTGCGCTGAGGCGCAGGCGCCCGGCCATGACCCGCACGCCGTACGTCGCGGTCGTGGGTCCGGCGCAGGCGTCCTCACAGGAGCTCCACAGCGCCGAGGAGATCGGCGCCGGGCTCGCCGCCGCCGGTGCGGTGGTGGTGACGGGCGGGCTCGGCGGGGTGATGGAGGCGGCGTCCCGCGGCGCGCGCTCCCGGCGCGGTCGCACGCTGGGGATCCTGCCCGGCACGGATCGCGAGGCCGCCAACGGCTGGGTCGAGATCGCGGTGGCCACGGGCATGGGAGAGCTGCGCAACGGATTGGTCGTCCGCAGCGCCGACGCGGTCGTCGCGGTGGGCGGCGCCTACGGGACGCTGTCGGAGGTCGCGCTGGCGCTCAAGACCGGCCGGCCGGTCATCGGGCTCGGGACGTGGGACGTGCATGGAGTCGAGCAGGTTGGCAGCCCGCGTGAGGCCGTCGAGCGCGTCTGCGCACTCTTGGAGCTCCCGTTGCGCTGATTTGTTGCAAAGCAGGGGTCCGCTGTGACGTGACGCCGCCTAGCCTCGGCGCATGCCGCAGATCACCCGCACCCAGGCCGTCGCGTACGTCGCGGCCGCGCTCGTGGTCGTGGCCCTCGGCGTGCGCTTCATGCAGGCCCAGGGGAGGTCGTCGCCACCGCCTTCGGTGACCGCCTCGAGCGGCGCCGCCACAGCGTCCGGCGCGCCCGATGGCGCGGGCTCGGGGACGGTGCGGATCGGGCGCTCGCGCGACGCGGGCGCGCTGGTGCACGTCGCCGGCGCGGTCCGCAGCCCGGGCGTGTACCGGCTTCCCGCCGGCGCGCGCGTGGAGCAGGCGGTGCAGCGCGCGGGTGGTGCGCGCGCGAACGCCGACGTCAACGCGATCAACCTCGCCGCGAAGGTCGCCGACGGCCAGCAGGTCGTCGTCCCGCGCCGGGCGGCAACCGGTGGCGCCGTGGCCGTGGCCGGAGCCGCGGGCGCTGTCGCGGCGGCGCCGGTGAGCCTGAACTCGGCGACGCCCGAGCAGCTCGACACGCTCGACGGCGTCGGCCCGGCGACGGCGCAGAAGATCATCGACTGGCGCACGCAGAACGGCGGCTTCCGGTCGGTCGACGACCTCAGCCAGGTCCCCGGCATCGGGCCGAAGCGCATGGAGGCCCTGCGCGACAAGGTGCAGCCGTGAGCCGCCGCGTGGACACCGTGCGCGAGGCGGTCGCGGCGGCGCTCGCCGAGGTCCGCTGCCGCCCGGTGCACACGGTCGTCGCCGCCGCCGTCGCCGGTCTGCTCGCCGGTCCGCGCGCGCCCGTCGTCGTGCTCGCGGCCGCCATGCTGCTCGTCGTCGTGGCCGGGCGCGCGGCCCTGGCGCTCGGGCTCGTCGCGGCGCTGCTCGGTGGCGCCGTGCTCGCCGACGCGCGGCTGGAGGCGCTCGACCGCACCGCGCTGACGCCGCGCCTCGGCCATGCCACGACGACGTATCTCACGCTGCTCGAGCCCGCGCGCGCCCGGCCGTTCGGCGGGCGGACGGCGATCGCCGAGCTCGCCGGCGAACGTGTGCTGATCGAGGCGAGCGAGCGCGTGCGCTGGCCCGCCGCCCGGGTCGGCAACGAGCTGCGGGCGACCGGCATCCTCGAGCGACTGCGGCCGCGCGACGCGTGGCTGCGCCCGCGCAACGTGCACGCGCGGCTCGAAGTGCATCGCATGGCGCTGACCGGCCGCTCCCGCGGCGGCCTCCCCGGCGCGATCGACGGCGTCCGCGCGCGCGCCGACGCGGTCCTCGGTCGCGGCGTCGCCGGCCCGCAGGCCGCGCTGCTGCGCGGCATCGTGCTCGGGCAGGACGAGGGCCTGTCCGAGCCCATGCGCGAGGACTTCCGCGCCGCGGGCCTGAGCCATCTCGTCGCCGCGAGCGGCCAGAACGTGATGCTCCTGGCCGCCCTGGTGTTCGGCGTCGCCGCCGTCGCCGGGATCGGCCTGCGAGCACGGCTCGGCGCCGCGCTCGTGCTCATCGCGCTCTACGTCCCGCTCGCGGGCGCGGGCGCCTCGATCCAGCGCGCCGGCGTGATGGGCGCCGCGGGACTCACGGCGGCGCTCGTGGGGCGCCCGGCGGACCGCTGGCACGCGCTGATGCTCGCCGCCGCGGTGACGCTCACGCTCAATCCGCGCGCGGTCGAGGACCCCGGCTGGCAGATGAGCTTCGCCGCCGTCGCCGCGATCATCCTGCTCTGCGCCCGGATCGCCCGTGCGGCGCGGCGTGCCGGCGTCCCGCCGGGCCTCGCCGAGGCCTTGGCGATGACCGTCGCGGCGACGATCGGGACAGCCCCGCTGATCGCGCTGCACTTCGATCGGACCTCGCTCGTCTCCGTGCCCGCCAACCTGCTCGCCGCGCCGGTCGTCGCGCCCGTGATGTGGCTGGGCATGCTCGCCGGCGTTGCGGGTCAGGTGAGCGCCGCCGCCGCGACACCGTTCACGGCGCTCGCCGAGCCGCTGCTCGGCTACCTGACGTGGCTCGGCGACGCCGCCGCGAAGATGCCGTCCGCCGAGGTCGCCGTCGCGCCCGCCGTCGTCGCCGCGGTGTCCGTGGCGCTCGCCGCGCCCGTCCTGTCGCGCACCGCGCGCCGGCCTGCCGGCGTCGCCGTCCTCGTCGCCATCTTCGGGGCGATCGCGCTCGTGCACACGCCGGGCGCGCCCGCGGCGCCGCCCGACGGCCTGCGGATCACCTTCCTCGACGTTGGCCAGGGCGACGCCACCCTCATCCAGCACCGCGACGCGAGCGTGCTCGTCGACACCGGGCCACCGGAGGGCGGCGTCGTCGCGCGGCTGCGCCGTGCGGGCGTCGCCAAGCTCGACGTGCTCGTCGTCACCCACGCGCAGGCCGACCACGACGGCGGCGCCGCCGACGTGCTGCGCGCGATGCCGGTCGGTCTCGTGCTCGACGGGCGCGACGGCGTGCGTGAGCCGCTCGGGGCGCGCATGGCCGCCGAGGCCGCGCGGCGCGCCGTCCCGCGCGCACCGCCCGAGCCGGGGCAGACCCTGCGCGCCGGCGCGATCGAGATCCGCGTGCTGTGGCCGACGCCGGCGCCGGCGGGCACGGCGCCCGCGGGCGACCCGAACGAGCGCGCGATCGTGGCCGTCGCCCGGGTCGGGGGCTTCCGTCTCCTGCTCACCGCCGACGCGGAGTCCGACGTGCTCAACCGGCTCGACATCGGGACGGTCGACGTGCTCAAGGTCGCCCACCACGGAAGCGCCGACACCGGCCTGGGGACGCTGCTCGAGCGCACGCGCCCGCAGGTCGCGGCGATCGGCGTCGGAGCCGGCAACCGCTACGGCCACCCGACGCCGGCGACGCTCGCGACGCTCCGGTCGGCCCGGGTCGCCGTCTACCGCACGGACCGCGACGGGAGCGTCCGGATGGACGAGGAGGACGGCGTCCTCGTGGTCAGGCGCCATGCCTGAGTGCGGGCGGGCGACATCGCCGGCAGGGGTCACGACGGCGCGATCTAGACTCGGAGCAGTGCCGGACTTCAAGCCCGCCTACCTGATCCACGGGGACGACCACGGCCGGATCTCCGAGCGGCGCGCGCGGCTGCGCGCGATCGCCGAGACCGAGTCGGGGACGGGCGGGGTCGAGGTGTTCGAGGGCGACGCCGCAACGCCCGAGAACGTCGCCCTCGCGCTCAACGCGATGACCTTCGCCATAGGCCGGCGTTTCCTGCTCGTCGAAGGCGTCGAACGCTGGAAGGACGCCGAGATCGAGGCGACGCTGACGCCCGCGCTGGCGCACCTGCCGCCCGACACGACCGTGGCCTTCTTCGCCCGTGAGGAGGGCCGCGTCAAGGCGTCGGTCAAGCTCGGTGACGCCGTCAAGAAGGCGGGCGGCGACGTCGCCGCCGAGAACGCGCTGCGGGCGCGCGACCTCCCGCGCTGGGCGGTCAAGGAGGCCGAGCGCCTCGGCCTACGGCTCGAGGGCGCCGCCGCGCAGGCGCTCGTGACCCAGGTCGGCGACCGTCAGCAGCGGCTGCTGCGCGAGCTCGAGAAGCTCGCGCTCGAGCACGGCGAGGGCGCCCAGATCGGCGTCGAGGAGGTCCAGGGCGCCGCGGCGCTGTCGGCCGAGCACCAGGTCTGGGGGCTCGTCGACGCGCTCGTCGCGCGCGACCGCCAGGCGGCCACACGCGCGTTCCTCGAGCTGCGCGCGCAGGGCGAGACGCTGCCGCGGCTCGTTCCGCTCATGGCACGCCGCGTGCGCGACGTGCTCGCGATCGCGGCGCGGCTCGACGCGGGGGAGTCGCCGGCGCAGGTCAAGTCATCGCTGAGGATGGGCTCGTGGGCCGCCGACCGGCGCATCAAGGAGGCGCGGAACACCGATGCTGACGCGCTGCGGCGCGCGCTCGAGGCGCTGTCGGCGCTCGAGCTGGCCAGCCGTGGGAACAGCGAGCTGGCGGAGGACACCGAGGCGCTGCGGGCGATCGAGGCGATCGCCGCGTAGGGAGGAGGCCCGAGCAGGCCGGGGAGCGGAGCGCTACTTCTTGGCGGCGGGCGCCGCCGGCGCGGCGTCGCCCTCCGGCACGCCGACACGCAGCTTGGCCGCGCGCGACTTCTTGCGCGCGCCGGCGTTGCGATGCATGGCGCCGCGCTTGACGGCCTTGTCGATCGTCCGCACGAGCTGACGGTGCTCGGCGTCGGCCGTCTCGCTGTCGCCGGCCTCGACCGCGGCCTGCAGGCGGCGGAAGAACGTCCTGATCGTCGACGTGTAGCGACGATTCTCGAGGCGCTCGCGCTCGGTGCGGAGGATCCGCTTCTGCTGTGAATGAATGTTGGCCATACGGCGGCGGTGAGTGTAGCGGGCGACGGCCCTCCGGTGACGCCGCCACAGCGGGCCGTACCATCCCGGCTCAGTGTCGAGCGAGCCGACTGCGCCCGCTGCCGGGCCCGCGGACGGCCAGGTGGCGCCGCCCCGGACCACGGGCCGGGCGGTGGCGCGCAACACGGCGATCTTCTCGATCGCCACCGGGCTGAGCCGGATCGCCGGGCTCGGCCGCGAGATCGTGGCCTCGAGCTACTTCGCCACGAGCGGTCCGTTCAGCGCGTTCACGATCGCCTTCCAGGTGCCCAACGTCGTGCGCAGCCTGTTCGCCGATGCCGCGCTGAGCGCCGCCTTCGTGCCCGTCTTCACCGAGCTGCTCGAGCAGGGCCGGCGCAAGGACGCCTTCCGGCTCGCGTCGACGCTCTTCTTCCTCATCGTCACGGTGCTCGGCGCGATCTCCGTGCTGTTCATCGCCGTCGCCGGGTTCGTCATGCCGCTGTTCATCGGCGACACCTTCGACGCCGCCCTCGTCGACCTCACCGTCGGCCTCAGCCAGGTCCTGTTCCCGGTCGTGCTGATCCTCGGGGTCAACGGCCTCGTGGTCGGGATGCTCAACTCCTACGACCACTTCGCCATCCCGGCCATCAGCCCGCTGGTCTGGAACCTCGTCATCATCGCCTTCCTGGTCGCCAGCCACCAGCTGCTCGAGGGCGACGAGCGGCTCTACGGCTACGCGGTCGGCGTGCTCGCGGGCACCGCGGTCCAGCTCGGCATGGCCCTGCCGCAGCTGCGCTCGCTCGGCTTCCGCCTGCAGCTCAGCCTCGACTTCCGCGACGAGCGCGTGCGCCAGGTCCTGCGGCTGATGCTGCCGGTGACCATCGGGCTCGGCCTCATCAACTTCAACCTGCTCATCAACTCGACGCTCGGCTCGCTCGTCTCCGACCAGGCGGCGCGCGCGATCGACGCCGCGTTCCGCATCTACATGCTCCCGCAGGGCATGTTCAGCGTGGCCATCGCCACCGTCCTGTTCCCGGCGCTGAGCCGGCTCGCCGCCCGGCGCGACCTCAACGCCCTGCGCGCGCTGACGGCCAACGGCATGCGCCAGGTCTTCCTGCTGCTGATCCCCGCCGCCGCGGCCACGCTCGCCCTCTCCACGCCGATCACGCGGCTCATCTACCAGCACGGCGCCTTCGGCCCCGGCTCGACCGAGCTCGTCTCGAGCGCGCTCTTCTGGTTCTCGTTCTCGTTGCCCTTCTCCGGCGTCAACCTGCTGCTGACGCGCACGTTCTTCAGCCTCCAGCGCCCGTGGATCACCACCGGCATCGCCGGGCTGAACCTCGCCGTCAACGTCGTCGTCTCCGTCGCGCTCTACGGGCCGTTCGGCATCCCGGGGATCGTCGTCGGCACCGCGGCCTCGAGCGCCGCGATGACGCTCGCGCAGGTCTACTACCTGCGCCGCGAGCTGCACGGCCAGCTCGAGGGGCGGGCGACGCTCCTCGCCGTCGCCCAGATGACCGTGGCCTCGGCCGCCCTGGCCGGAGCGACGTACGGCGTCTGGCGCGTGCTCGACGCCGCGCTCGGACGCGACGTGCTCGGCCAGGTCGTCTCGGTCTGCGGCGGCCTGGCGGTCGGCGCGATCGTCTACGCCGTGGCCGTCCACCTGCTGCGGATCCCCGAGGCACGCCAGATCGAGCGCCTGCTCGCGGGCCGCCTGCGCCGGTCGTAACACCCTCGGCGACGGACCGAGACGAGGAGCGTCGATGCGCCAATTGCGCGTTGAACGGCGCAGAACCCGCAATGAGCGGACATTCAGCCCTCAAGTTTTGCGTCGAACGGTCCGATAGGGGGGATGAATGGTCACGGATCGACCGAGCGGAAGCGTGGCATCGGGGGGTGCCACGGTGGCCTCGGGGGGTGCCACCGCGAGGGTCGGCGCCGCCTGCAAGGCGGTCGTCGACCGTCTCGCGGCGGCCGATCCGGCGCTGGTCCCGAGCGTCTGGCTCGAACGCGGCGGCCGCCTGCGGTGCATGGCGGTCAGCGGGATCTGGCACGCGCGCGACGGCATCCCGACCACCGCGGGGGCCGTCGGCCGCGCGTTCACGTCCGGCGCCCGGATCGTCACGGGCGCCGAGGGCGACGGCACGATCAGCGGCGGAGCGCATGGACGCATCTGCGTGCCGCTGCGCTCGCGCGGCGCGGTCGTCGGCGTGCTCGACGTGCGCGTCGACCGCGAGCCGCACGACGACGACGCCGAGCGCGTCCGCCGCGCCGCGGCCGGCCTGGCCGCGCGCATCACCGCGCTCGGCGGCGCGCCGGCCGAGTCGTCGGCCCAGCGCCTGCTGCGCCACGTCGCGCGCCTGGCCGAGCTCGAGGACGCCGCGGCGATCGCCGAGGGCATCCTCACCGCCGCGCTCGACCTCGTCCCGGTCGACTCGGGTGTCGTCGTGCGCCGCGGCGACGGCGGCGCGCTCGAACCCTCGTGCGGCGCGGGCCCGCTGGCGCGGCCGATCGCGGCCACGCCGCCCGCCGGGCTGGACCTGCTCGCCGGCGCCGTCCGCCACGCCACCTCGTGCTTCACGCTCGGCGCGACCCGCGACGACGCGCCCGCGCCGCTCGCCGCGCTGCAAAGCCACGGCGCCCAGGCGCTCGTCGCCGTCGGCCTCGTCACGCACGGCGACCTCGAGGGCATGCTGCTGCTCGCCTCGCGGGCGCCCGTCGAGCTGTCCAGCGACGACGTCGAGCTGCTCGAGCTGCTCGCCGCGCAGGCGGCCAGCCTGCTGCGCACCGCCGACCTCGTCCGCTCGCTGCGCGAGCGCGCCGCCACCGACCCGCTCACCGGGCTCGGTCACCACCGCACCTTCCACGAGTCGCTGGCCGGCTCGCACCGGCGGCCGAGCACGGCGGTCGTCCTCGCGGACATCGACGGCTTCAAGCGCCTGAACGACACCTTCGGCCACCAGCACGGCGATCACGTCCTGCGCGGCGTCGCGGCCGCGATGGCGAGCGCGCTGCGCCGCGGCGACACGCTGTTCCGCATCGGCGGCGACGAGTTCGCCGCCCTATTGGCCGTCTCCGACGACGCCGAGGCGCTCGAGGCCGGCGAGCGGCTGCTCGCCGCCGTCCACGCCGCCGGCCTCGGCGTGACGATGTCGATCGGCGTCGCCGTTCCGCGCGACGACGACGAGTCGGACAGCGCGCTCCTGGCCCGCGCCGACCACGCGCTCTACCAGGTCAAGGACGCCGGCCGCGACGGGGTCGCGCTGGCCGGCGACGGCTCGCTGCCCGTCGCTCCCGCCGGTTGAGCGTCCGGCGCATCCGGCCCGCCCTATCCTGATCGCGGTGGCCGATCAGGCACACATCCGCAACTTCTCGATCATCGCCCACATCGACCACGGGAAGTCGACGCTGGCCGATCGCATCCTCGAGATGACGAAGACCGTGGACCCGCGCTCGATGCGCGCCCAGGTCCTCGACTCGATGGATCTCGAGCGCGAGCGCGGGATCACCATCAAGGCCCAGGCCGTGCGCGTCTTCTACACCGCGCGCGACGGCGAGACCTACCAGCTGCATCTCATCGACACCCCCGGCCACGTCGACTTCACCTACGAGGTCAGCCGCAGCCTGGCCGCGTGCGAGGGCGCGCTGCTCGTCGTCGACGCCTCGCAGGGTGTCGAGGCGCAGACGCTGGCCAACACCTACCTCGCCGTGGACGCGGGGCTCGAGCTGATCCCCGCGCTGAACAAGATCGACCTGCCCGGCGCCGAGCCCGAGCGCGTGAGCGAGGAGGTCGCGGAGCTGCTCGGCGAGCCGGCCGACGCGATCCTGCGCATCTCCGGCAAGACCGGGGAGGGCGTCGAGGACGTCCTCGAGGAGCTCGTCGCGAAGGTCCCGCCCCCGGCGGGCGACCCCGACGCGCCGCCGCGCGCGCTCATCTTCGACTCCGAGTTCGACCAGTACCGCGGCGTCATCGCCTACATCCGCGTCGTCGACGGCGTGTTCAAGAAGGGCGAGGCCATCCGCGCGATGGCCGCGGGCACCGAGGCGGACATCGACGACATCGGCTTCTTCACGCCCGCGATGACGACCGCCGACGAGCTGCACGCCGGCGAGGTCGGCTACCTCATCACCGGCATCAAGGACGTCACGAAGCTGCGTGTCGGCGACACGCTGACCACGAAGACCAGCAAGGCGACCGAGCCGGTGCCGGGCTACCGCGAGGTCAAGCCGATGGTCTTCTGCGGCCTGTTCCCGATCGACTCCGACGACTACCCGGACCTCCGCGACGCGCTCGAGAAGCTCACCCTCAACGACGCCGCGCTGACCTGGGAGCCCGAGACGAGCGACGCGCTCGGGTTCGGCTTCCGCGTCGGCTTCCTGGGCCTGCTGCACATGGACATCGTGCGCGAGCGCCTCGAGCGCGAGTACGACCTCGACCTGCTCGCGACCATGCCGTCGGTCGGCTTCGAGGTCACGCTGACGAACGGCGAGGAGGTCGAGGTCCACGCGCCGAGCGACATGCCCGATCCGGCGCGCATCGCCGAGGTCCGCGAGCCCTACATCAAGGCCTCGATCCTGACGCCGAAGGAGTACGTCGGCCAGGTGATGGAGCTCGCGCAGGACCGCCGCGGCGAGCACGCCGGCATGCACTACCTGTCGTCCGACCGCGTGCAGCTCACCTACGACCTCCCACTCGGCGAGATCGTCCTCGACTTCTTCGACCAGCTGAAGTCGCGCACGCGCGGCTACGCGTCCCTCGACTACGAGATCATCGGCATGCGCCCGAGCAACCTCGTCAAGCTCGAGGTGCTGCTCGCCGGCGACCCCGTCGACGCGCTCTCGATGCTCGTCCACCGCGACAAGGCGTACGGCTTCGGGCGCACGCTGACCGAGAAGCTGCGGGCGAAGATCCCGCGCCAGCAGTACGACGTCCCGATCCAGGCCGCGATCGGCTCGAACATCGTCGCCCGCGAGACCGTCAAGGCCTACCGCAAGGACGTCACGTCCAAGTGCTACGGCGGCGACATCTCGCGCAAGCGCAAGCTGCTCGAGCGCCAGAAGGAAGGCAAGAAGCGGATGAAGCAGGTCGGGCGCATCGAGGTCCCGCAGGAGGCGTTCCTCGCGGTGCTCGAGCTGGGCGACGGCTCCTCCTGAGCCGCCGCCCCGCCCGGAAGGTCCGAGCCCGTCAGCTGTCGAGCGTGGCGTCCACCGATATGTCGACGTTGCCCTTCAGCGCGCCCGACACCGGGCAGCCGGCGTTGGCCGCCTCGATAGCGCTGTCGAGCCCGGCCTGGTCAAGGCCCGGCACGCGTGCGCGCACGACGAGCTTCGACGTCGTGACGCCCTCGCCCGGGACGAACGTGACCGTGGCGGTGACGTCGAGGCGCTCGGGCGTGTTGCCGGCCTCGCCGAGCACGAGCGAGAGGGCCATCGAGTAGCACGAGCTGTGCGCGCCGGCGATCAGCTCCTCCGGGCTGGTCTGCCCGTTCGAGCGCTCCGTGCGCGACGCCCAGGTGACGGGCAGTTCCCCGCCGACCCCGCTGGACTGCAGGTTGAGCGTGCCCTTGCCCTTGGCCAGGCCGCCCTCCCAGACCGTGTTGGCGGTGCGATCAGCTGCCATCGGTTCCTCCTCGAAATCGTTCCCGCGGGCAGTATGGCGCCTACTCCCCGAGGACCTTGATGACCAGGCGCTTGGGTCGCCCGCCGTCGAACTCGGCGTAGAAGACCGCCTGCCACGGCCCGAGGTCGAGGCGTCCCTCCGTGATCGGGAGGACGACCTGGTGGTGGACGAGCAGGTTCTTCCAGTGCGCGTCGCCGTTGTCCTCGCCGCCGCGGTGGTGGCGGAAGTCGCCGGGGTCGGGGCCGAGCGCGGCGGCGACGTCGTTGGCCGGCGCCTTCCAGGACGGCGGCGCGAGCTTGTCGAGCCACTCGAGCGTGTCCTCGAGGATCCCCGGCTCGTCGTCGTTGACCCACACGCCGGCCGTGATGTGCATCGCGCTGACGAGCACCATCCCCTCGGTCACGCCGGACTCGTCGACCGTCGCCTGGACCTCGTCGGTGATGCGCACGAACTGGCGGCGCTCGGGCGTCTGGAACGTCAGGTACCGCGTGTGCGAAGGCATGTGCGGCAGCAAAGCACGCCGTCCGCGCAGCCGAGATGATGCGCCGCCATGGAACTCGGATTGCGCGACAAGGTGTGCGTCGTCACCGGGGCGAGCCGCGGGATCGGGCTGGAGACGAGCCGCCGGCTGGCCGACGAGGGGGCGAAGGTGCTGATGGTCGCCCGCGGCGCCGAGCGCCTCGCCGAGGCGGCGGAGGCGATCGGCGCCGAGTACCTCGCCGCCGACGTCACCGACCCGGAGGTCGACGAGCGCGTGGTGGCCACGTGCGCCGAGCAGATGGGCGGCATCGACGTGCTCGTCAACAACGCCGGGACGAGCTTCGCCAGACCGCTCGAGGAGCTCTCCGACGAGGACTGGCAGGCCCAGTGGGAGCTCAACGTGATGGCGCCGATGCGCCTCATGCTCGCCGCGGCGCCGCGGATGGCCGCGCGCGGCGGCGGGCGGATCGTCAACGTGACGTCGAGCTCGGGCAAGCGGCCGTCGCAGACGAACGCCGCCTACTCGGTCGCCAAGGCCGCCCAGCTCTCGCTCTCGCGCGTGTTCGCCGACCGCTACGCGGCCGACGGCGTGCTCGTCAACGCGGTCGCGCCCGGGGCCGTGGCCTCCGAGCTGTGGACGGAGGAGGGCGGGCTGGCCGACCAGACGGCACGGGTCAAGGGCGTCACGCGCGAGGAGGCGCTCGCCGCCCAGGCCGCGAAGGTCCCGCTCGGGCGCCTGGCCGACCCGGGCGAGATCGCGGACGTGATCGTGTTCCTGTGCAGCGAGCGCGCGAGCACCGTCACCGGCGCCGCGTGGTCGGCCGACGGCGGCGCGGTCGCGATCATCGTGTGAGGGCCCCATCTAGGATGCGCCGCGATGGCCGTGGCCACCGACCTGATCGGCAAGACCTACCCGCCGTCCACCTACGCGGTCGGGCGCGAGAAGATCCGCGAGTTCGCGCTCGCCACGGGCGAGTCGGAGCCGCTGCACCTCGACCTGAGCGCCGCCCACCACGCGGGCTTCCGCGACCTCGTCGCGCCGCCCATGTTCTGCGTCGTCTACGCCGGGGCGGCGATCCGCCCCGCGCTGTTCGACCCGGAGGTGGGGATCGAGTTCTCGCGCCTCGTGCACGGCGGGCAGCAGTTCACGTGGGGCCCGCTCGTCGTCGCCGGCGACGAGATCTCGACGACGGTCACGCTGACCGACATCTCCTCGCGCGGGCCGATGGGCTTCTACGTCTTCGAGACGGTGTCGGCGAACGCGGCCGGGGAGACGGTGTGCACGGGCGTGTGGACGAACATCGTGCGGGGCGAGGGATGAAGCCCGGCGACACACTGCCCGAGCTGCGGGTCACGCCCGACCGGTACCTGACCGCGCGTTACGCGGGCGCCTCGGGCGACTTCAACCCGATCCACCTCGACGACGACTTCGCGCGCGACGTCGGGCTGCCGGGCAAGATCCTCCATGGCCTGTGGACGATGGCCCAGGTCGCCCGCGCGCACACCGAGGCGGCGGGCGGCCCGGCGGCGCTGCGGCGCCTGGACGTCACCTTCCGCGGCATGGGCGTCCCCGAGCACGAGGTCACGGTCACCGCAACGGTGGCCGAGGTCCGCGACGGCACCGCGATCGTCCACGCGGTGGCCGAGCAGGACGGGCGCGCGATCATCCGCAACGCCGAGGCGGAGCTCGCCACCGGGTAGCCCGGGCGCCGCCGGGCGCCTCCTACAATCGAGGGGGTGCTCTCGCCCCGCCAAGAGCTGATCCTGAGCAAGGTCGTCGAGTCGCACTCGGCGACCGGCCAGCCCGTGGGCTCCAAGGCGCTGGCCACCGATCCGGAGATCACCGCCGGCCCGTCGACGATTCGCAACGAGCTCGCGCTGCTCGAGGAGCAGGGCCTGCTCGCGCACCCGCACACGAGCGCCGGCCGCGTGCCCACCGACGCGGGCCACCGCTTCTACGTCGACCGCCTGCTCGGCGGGCGCGACATCGTCCCGCGCGATCGCGCGCTGAACCTGCAGCTCATGCGGCGCGAGGTCGACGAGGCGATGCGCGAGACGACCGAGACGCTGTCGCAGGTCACGAACCTGCTGGCGATCGTCTCGGCGCCGCCGCTGGACACCTCGACGGTCCGCCACATCGAGGTCCTGCCGCTGCAGCCGAAGGTCGTGATGGTCGTCGTGATCACCTCGACCGGCGGCGTCTCCAAGCGCGTGTTCACCTTCGACCGCCCCGTCGACGCCGGCATCGCGCAATGGGCGGCCGAGTACCTCAACGAGCGCCTGGCCGGGATGGGCCTGGGCGCGCGGATGCTCCACTCGCGGCTCGCCGACCCGTCGCTGAACCCGGTCGAGCAGGCCTTCCTCGACCGCCTGGCGCCGGCCTTCACCGAGCTCGCCGAGACGGCCGAGCACACGCTCTACGTCGACGGCGCGGCGCGCCTGCTCGGCGAGCACCGCTTCCAGGACCTGTCGCAGATCAACGAGCTCATGCACGTGCTCGAGCGTCGTGTCGCGCTGCTCGGCGTGATGCGCGCGGCGCTGTCCGAGCGCGACGTGCTCGTGCGCATCGGCAGCGAGAACGAGCTGCCCGCGCTGCACTCGCTCGCGCTCGTCGCCGCGGGCTACGGTCTGCCCACCCGCAAGCTCGGCACGGTCTCGCTGATCGGCCCGGTGCGGATGGACTACGCGGGCGCGATCTGTGTCGTGCGCGAGGCGGCGCTGCAGCTGTCGCGTTTCATCGAGGACGTCTACGAGGCCTGAGATGGCGGACACCCGCCCCCGAGATCCCTACGAGGTTCTCGGCGTCCAGCGCGACGCCGACGAGACCCAGATCAAGAAGGCCTTCCGCAAGCTCGCCCGCGAGCTGCACCCGGACGTCAACCGCCACGATCCCGACGCCGAGGACAAGTTCAAGGAGGCCGCCGAGGCCTACGAGATCCTCAGCGACAGCGAGCGGCGCGCGACCTACGACCGCTACGGACACGACGGCCTGCGCACCGGCGGCTACCAGCCCAACTTCGAGGGCTTCGGCTCGATCTCGGACCTCTTCGACGCGTTCTTCGGGGGCTTCGGCGGCGGCATGGGCGGCCGGCCCGCCGGCCCCGCGCAGGGGCGCGACCTCGCCGTGCAGGCCGAGGTCACGCTCGCCGACGCGGCATCGGGCACGAGCGTCGAGCTGAGCTTCGAGGCCGTCGACCTGTGCGAGCGCTGCAGCGGCAACGGCGCCGAGCCGGGCACGCCGATCGTCACGTGCGAGCGATGCGGCGGCGTCGGCGTCCTGCAGGCGGTCAGCCGCTCGGCCTTCGGCCAGGTCATGCGCCAGGTGCCGTGCGATGTCTGCGGCGGCGACGGCCGCATCGCCGAGCAGCCGTGCGAGCACTGCGACGGCCGCGGCCGCGAGGTCCGCCGCCGCTCCCTGCGCGTCGACATCCCGCCCGGGATCGCCGACGGCCAGCGGATCCGCATCAGCGGGCGCGGCCATGCCGGCGAGCGCGGCGGCCCGCCCGGCGATCTCTACGTGCTCGTGTCGATCGCGCCCGACGAGCGCTTCCTGCGCGACGGGGACGACCTCGTCACCGTGCTCGACGTCCCCGCCCCGCTCGCCGCGCTGGGCACGACGATGCCCGTCGTCTCGCTCGACGGCGACCTCGAGGTCGACGTCAAGGCCGGCACCCAGCCCGGTGACGTGTTCACCCTGCGCGGCCACGGGATGCCTCGCCTGCGGCGCACGGGCAAGCGCGGGGACCTGCGCGTCGTCGCGAACGTCGTCGTGCCGCGCCGCCTGAACCGCGAGCAGCGCAAGTTGCTCGAGCAGCTCGCCGGCACGATGACCGAGGAGAACGTCCGCACGGACGAGTCGCTCGTCGGCAAGCTCAGGCGGCTCATCGGCGCATGATCCGCCTGGCGCTGCGCGTACGCCGCGCGGACGCCGAGCTCGTCCTCGCCGAGCTGCTGACGCTCGCGCCGTCCGGCGTCGAGGAGGTCGACCGCGGCGACGTCGTCGAGTACGCCGTCTACGGGGCGCCGGGCGAGCTGCCCGCGCTGCCCGACCTGCGCGCGGCGGCGGGCGGCGCGTTCGTCGAGGTCGCCACCACCGAGGTGGCCGACGACTGGGCCGACCGCTGGCGCGTCTTCCACGAGCCGGTGACCGTGGGCGGGCGGCTGCACGTGCGCCCGCCGTGGGCGCCGCCGGCCCCGGACGGACTCGAGGACATCGTCATCGATCCGGGCCAGGCGTTCGGCACCGGCGCTCACGCGACGACCCGCCTGTGCCTCGAGCTGCTGCTCGACGTCGCCTCCGAGCACCACGGCGGCGCCGCGCTCGACCTCGGCTGCGGCTCCGGGGTGCTCGCGATCGCCGCCGCGCGGCTCGGATTCGCGCCCGTGCGCGGCGTCGACCACGACGATCTCGCGCTGCAGGCCACGCGCGCCAACGCCGCGGTCAACGGGGTGGACGTGGCCGTCGCGCGCCACGACGTCGTCCGCGACGGCCCCGCGCCGGTCGCCCCCGTCGTACTGGCGAACCTGTTGGGCCCGCTGCTGCGCAGCCTGGCGCAGACCGGCTTCGCAGGCGGTGATCCGCCGCGCGCGCTGATCGCCGGCGGACTGCTCGCCGAGGAGGCCGACGACGTCGCCGGCGCCTTCGCGCCGCTCGGGCTCCAGGAGCGCGAGCGCCGCCGCGAGGGCGAGTGGGCGGCCCTGCTGCTCGGCTCGCCCGCGCGGTAGGTTCGGACGCATGGCCTGGCATGTCGTCATCGCCGGAGGCGGCTTCGGCGGCTTCTACGCGGCACGCACCCTCGAGCGCGTGATGCCGCCGGCGAGCGTGCGGATCACGCTCGTCTCGGACGTCAACTTCATGCTCTACACCCCGCTGCTGCCCGGCGCGGCGGCGGGCACGCTGGAGCCGCGCCACGTCGTCGTCCCGCTGCGCGAGGCGCTGGACCGCACCGACCTGCGGATCGGCACCGTCCTCGATGCCGACCCGGATCGGAAGATCGTGCACGTGCAGTCGATCGAGGGCCATGACGAGGAGCTCTCCTACGACCACCTCATCGTCGCCGTCGGCTCGGTCTCGCGCACGCTGCCGGTCCCGGGGCTCGAGGAACACGGCATCGGGTTCAAGTCGCTGCCCGATGCGATCGAGCTGCGCAACCGCGTCCTGCGCACCCTCGAGGCGGCCGAGACGCTCGAGCACCCCGACGAGCGCGAGGCGTGGCTCACCTACGTGTTCGTGGGCGCGGGCTACGCCGGGCTGGAGGGCCTGGCCGAGCTGGCCGACTTCGTCGCCGACGCGCTCGAGCGCTACCCGCGCGTCCGCACCCAGGGGGTGCGCTGGATCCTCGTCGAGGCGACCGAGCGCGTCATGCCCGAGATCTCGGCCGACCTCGCCGAGTTCGCCGTGCGCGAGCTGCGCGGGCGGGGCATCGAGATCCGCACGGAGACGACGCTCGAGAGCCTGACCGACACGGCGGCGACGCTCAGCGGGGGCGACGTGATCCCGACGCGGACGTGCGTCTGGACCGCCGGCGTGCGCCCGCATCCCGTCGTCGAGAAGCTCGGCCTGCCGCTGACCGACCGCGGGCGGATCGTCGTCGACGAGACGATGCGCGTGCAGGGTCGTGAGGACGTGTGGGCGGTCGGCGACGCCGCCGCCGTGCCCGACCCGGCCAAGAAGGGCCGGGATCCCACGCCGCCGACCTGCCAGCACGCGCTGCGCCAGGGCAGGCGCGTGGCCGAGAACGTCGCCGCGACCCTCGGCAGCGGCAAGGTGCGCCCGTTCACCTACAAGACGCGCGGCGTGTTCGTCGACATGGGCCAGGGCCAGGCGGTGGCGAGCACCATCGGGATCAAGTGGCGCGGGCGGCTCGCCTGGATGCTGGCGCGCTCGTACCACCTGGCGATGATGCCGGGCTTCAAGCGCAAGCTGCGACTGCTCGTGGACTGGAACGTCCAGCTGCTGTTCGGGCGCGACCTGTCCGAGCTCGGCCGCCTCGGCCACGCTGCGTCGCTCGGCGATCCGTCGACGGCGGGCGGCACGAAGGCCGGCGAGCGCCCGACCGTCTGATGGTGCACGACGCGCACGGCTGGTGGATCGACGAGGCCGGCCCGCCCCCCGAGCTCGAGCCCCTGCGCGGCGACGTCGAGGCCGACGTGCTCGTCGTCGGCGGTGGCTTCACGGGGATGTGGGCGGCCTGGCACGTGCTCGCGGCCGAGCCCGGCGCGCGCGTCGTCGTGCTCGAGGCCGACCGCTGCGGGTTCGGCCCGAGCGGGCGCAACGGCGGCTTCGTGCAGTCGATGGACGTCAGCCGCCCGGCGCTCGTGGAGCGCTTCGGGGCGGGCGCGGACGCCGTGCTCGCCGCCGCGCGCGAGTCGGTGCAGGCGATCGGCGCGTTCTGCCGCGACGAGGGCGTCGACGCCTGGTACCGCGCCGCGCCGCATCTCATCGTCTCCGCCGCGCCGGCCCAGGACGGCGTCGGCCGCCGGGCGGTCGACGACGTCACCGTCCTTCCGCTGAGCGCCGAGGAGGTCCGCGCGCGCTGCGACTCGCCGGTCATGCGGGCCGGGGTCGAGGTGCCCGTCGGCGCCACCGTGCACCCGGCGCGGCTCGCCTTCGGCCTGCGCGAGCGCCTGCTCCAGCGCGGTGCGCGGATCTTCGAGCGCTCCCGCGTGCGGGCGCTCGACGCCGGCGTGGCGCGCACCGACGGGGGCAGTGTGCGCGCGCCCGTCGCGCTGCTCGCCGCCGGCGCCTCGACCGGCACGGTCCCGGCGCTGCGCCGCGCGCTGACCGTCTCCTCGAGCCACATCGTCCTCACCGAGCCGGTGCCCGACGTCATCGACGAGATCGGCTGGACGGGCGGCGAGGCGATCAGCGACGGGCGCACGCTGCTGCACTACCTGCGCACGACGCAGGACGGGCGCATCCTGTTCGGCTGGGCGGGCGGGCGGATGGCCGCCGGCGCGCGGCCGAACGGGCGCATGGAGGTCGACCCCGACGTCATCGCGCGGACGCGCGCCGACCTCGTGCGCTTCTTCCCGGCGCTCGAGGGGCGCCGCGTCGAGCGCGCGTGGGGCGGGCCGATCGACGTCTCGCCGACCCACCTGCCGATCGTCCGCACGCTGCCCGGCGGGCGCGCCCACGCCGCCTTCGGGTTCACGGGCAACGGCGTCGGGCCCTCGCACGTGGCCGGCCGCGCGCTCGCGGGCCTCGCGCTCGGGCGGGCGGACGGCGCCGCGGGCCTGGCGATCGTCGACCCCGAGGTCGGCGCGCTGCCGCCCGAGCCGTTGCGCGTCGCGGGCGCGGCGCTCATCCGGCGCGCGCTCGTGGCCAAGGAGGCGGCCGAGCAGGACGGGCGCCCTGTCTCGCCGCTGGCGCGCGCCGTGGCCCGGATCCCGGCCCTCATGGGCGTGCACATCGTCCGCTGAGCGAAAGGCGGGGGGCGACGACGGCCCCACGGCGTATCCTGAAGGTGCAGATGACGCTGGCCGACAGGGTGAAGCAGGATCTCGCGACCGCCATGAAGGCGGGTGAGAAGGACCGCGTCGCCGCGCTGCGCCTCGTGCTCTCCGAGCTCCAGAAGGCGGCCAAGGAGGGCGGCGACGACGAGCAGGCGGTGCTGCGCCGCGAGCGCAAGCGCCGCCACGAGGCCGCCCGCGCGTTCCGCGACGGGGGCCGGCCCGAGCTGGCCGAGGCCGAGGAGGCCGAGGCCGAGATCATCGCCGCCTACCTGCCCGCCGAGCTGTCCGACGACGAGCTGCGCGCGATCGTCGCCGGCGCGGTGGCCGAGACCGGCGCCGACTCGCCCAAGGACATGGGCCGCGTCATGAAGGCGGCGATGCCGCGCGTCGCCGGCCGCGCCGACGGCAAGCGCGTCTCCGCGCTCGTGCAGGAGGCGCTGAACGCCGTGAGGGCCGGCTGATGCGCCGCCAGATCGAGCTCTCCAACGAGGTCGCCGCAGGCGCTCAGCGGCGCCGGCGACAAGATCCTGCGCGCGCTCGAGAGCCACGTCGACTGCGATCTCTTCCTGCGCGGCAACGTCGTCACGCTCGACGGCGACGCCGAGGCGGTCGCGGCCGCCGCCGTGGTCGTCCGCGAGCTCGCCGAGCTCATCGAGCAGGGCCACGAGATCGCCGAGGGGACGATCGCCGCCGTCACCGGCGCGCTCGACCAGCACCACTCGCCGGCCGAGATCCTCGAGGACGTCGTCTGGCGCCATCGCTCGACCAAGGTCGCCCCCAAGACGGTCAACCAGAAGCGCTACGTCGACTCGATCCGCCGCAACACGATCACCTTCGGGATCGGCCCGGCGGGCACCGGCAAGACGTTCCTGGCCGTGGCCATGGCCGCCGCCGCGCTGGCCCGCCACGAGGTCAACCGCATCATCCTCACGCGCCCGGCCGTCGAGGCCGGCGAGCGCCTGGGCTTCCTGCCCGGCGACCTGATGGCGAAGATCGATCCCTACCTGCGGCCGCTGTTCGACGCGCTGCACGACATGATCGACCCCGAGAAGGTCGCCGCGCACCTGGAGCGCAACGTGATCGAGGTCGCGCCGCTGGCCTTCATGCGCGGGCGCACGCTGAACGACTCGTTCGTGATCCTCGACGAGGCGCAGAACACGAGCCCCGAGCAGATGAAGATGTTCCTCACGCGGCTCGGCTTCAACTCGAAGATGGTCATCACGGGCGACATCACCCAGATCGACCTGCCGCGCGACCAGCGCTCGGGGCTGGTCGTCGTCAACGAGATCCTGTCCGAGGTCGAGGGCGTCGAGTTCGTGCGCTTCGGCGGCGCCGACGTCGTCCGCCACCGCCTCGTGCAGCGCATCGTCGAGGCCTACGACGAGCACGCCGAGCGCCAGGCGCCGGAGCTGCGCGCCGCCGATCGCCGGCGGGCCTGAGCGCCGCCGGCGTGCTCGAGGTCGAGGTCATCGGCGCGGGCGGCGCGGACGCCCCCGCCGCCGCCGAGGTGGAGCGGCTCGTGGGCCTCGCGCTGGCGTCGGCCGGCGTCGAGGACGGTCACGTCGCCGTCGAGTTCGTCGCCGAGGGCCGCATCGCCGAGCTCAACGCCGCCCACCGCGACCACGCGTCGCCGACCGACGTGCTCTCGTTCCCCGTCGACGAGGACGGGCCGGCCCCCGGTCCGCGCGAGCTCGGCGACATCGTCATCTGCCCCGAGCACACCACCGACCTGCGCGAGGCCATCGTCCACGGCGCGCTGCATCTGGTCGGCATGGACCACGAGACCGACGAGGGCGAGATGCTCGCCCTGCAGGCGGAGATGCTGCGCTGGTGAGCGAGGGCGCATCGACGCGCGCCGGGTTCGTCGCGCTCGCCGGCCGGCCGAACGTCGGCAAGTCGACGCTCGTCAACGGGCTCGTCGGGCGCAAGGTGGCGATCGTCTCCGACAAGCCGCAGACGACCCGCCGCGCCATCCGCGGCGTGGCCACCGGCCCCGACCACCAGCTCGTGCTCGTCGACCTGCCCGGCGTGCAGCGCCCACGCGACCCGCTCACCGAGCGCATGCAGCGCCGCGTCGAGCGCGAGCTCGCCGACTCCGACGCCGCGCTGTTCGTGGTCAACGGCGAGGAGGGCATCGGGCCGGGCGACCGCTTCATCGCGGGCGCCCTGCGCCGCTCGGAGCTGCCCGTCCTGCTCGCCGTCAACAAGGTCGACCGGCTCGACCGCGCACGCGCCGTCAAGGCCCTGACCGCGGCCGCCGAGCTCGGCGTCGGCGAGGAGATCTTCCCGGTCTCGGCGCGCACGGGCGCGGGCATGGGCGAGCTGCGCGAGCACCTCGTCGAGCTCATGCCGTCGAGCCCGTTCCTGTTCGACGCCGCCGAGTCCTCTGACCAGTCGCTCGAGGTGCTGCTCGCCGAGCTCGTCCGCGAGCAGGTCCTGCGCCGCACCTTCCAGGAGGTCCCGCACGCCGTCGAGGTCAAGGTCGAGGAGATCGAGCACCGCGACGAGCTGACCGTCGTGCGCGCGCTCGTGTGGGTCGAGGCGGAGTCCCAGAAGGGGATCCTGATCGGCTCGGGCGGGCGCATGATCAAGGCGATCGGCACCGCGGCGCGGCGCGAGCTCCAACGCGAGCTGGGCACCCGCGTGCACCTCGACCTGTCCGTGCGCGTGCGCCGCCACTGGCGCGCGGACGAGTCGCTGCTCGACCGCCTGGGGATCGAGTAGACCGTCTAGCCCAGGCGCTCGCCGAGCACGCCGGCCAGCGCGGCGACGTCGTCGAGCTCCATCGCCGGGACAGCGAGCTGGGGGAGGGTGATGACCGGCGCCCGGGCCTCCCCGCGCAGGCGCGCGAGCTGGTCCTGCTGGGCGTCCGCGAGGCCGTACTGGGTCAGGACGGCGGAGCTGACCGCGGCCGGGACGCGGCCGTCGGCGCGCTCGAGCTGCTCGATGTCGGCGCCGCTGAAGCGCTGCGGGAGCACGCCGTTGACGACGATCGCGTCGACCTCGCGCCCGAGCGCGGCGCGCACGTCGCCCTGGAGGTCGAGCGTCTCGCCGACGGGCATCTCGGCCGGCCGGGCGACGGCGACGACGGCGCTGCGCGCGCTGCTCTCGAGCAGCTCGACGACGCGGCGGGCCTGCGACGCGATCGGCCCGACGCGCGCGATCTCGGCGAACGCGCGCGGCGTGCGCAGCAGCCCGACGGCGTGGCCGCTGGCCGGGCCGTCGACGACGACGAGGTCGTAGCGGGCGCGCGCCGCGCACCCAGCGCGCCGGGCGCCCGAGCTCCCACGCCTTGGCGATCGTCAGCAGCTCGCGCGCCCCCGGCGCCGCGGCCAGGAAGGCGCCGAAGGCGTTCGAGCCGGTCATCGCGTGCGACGAGGCGGCGCGAGCCGATCTGGCGCGCCGCCCACTCCTCGAGCGCGAGCTGCGGGTCGACGGTGGTGGCCCACAGGCCGGGCGCCAGCGCGACCTCCTCGCCGGCGGGCAGCGGCCCGTGGCCGTGCAGCACGGCGGCGCGGCGCTGGCCGGCGAGCTCGCACAGCACCGTGCGCCGCCCGCGGCGCGCGGCGGCCATGGCGACGCACAGGGCCACCGTCGTCTTGCCCACGCCGCCCTTCCCGGTGACGAAGACGAGCTCGCGGTCGAGGGCCGGGGTCATCCGCATCCCGGGGGTTCCACGTAGGGTGCTACGCCGTGCACGTTCTCCTGGATCCTCGCGTGCGTGAGTCCTATCGGGCGTGCCGTCGCATGCAGCTCCGCCACGATCCCACGTTCTGGGCGGCAACCCGGTGCCTGCCCGGCGACGTGCGCCCCGCCGTCCACGCCCTGTACGGCTTCGTGCGCGGCGCGGACGAGATCGTCGACGGCCCGCGGCGCCTGCCCGCCGGCGCGCCGCGCCGCGCGGCGCTCGACCGCTGGGAGGACGAGCTGCGCCTCGGCCTGCGCGACGGGCGCTCGGCGCACCCGGTGATCGCCGCGCTCGTCGACGCCGGCCCGCGCCACGAGCTGCCGCTGCACCTGCTCGACCGCTACGTGGAGTCGATGCGCGTCGACTGCGTCGAGCCGGTGCGGATCGGCACGGAGACCGAGCTCGACCGCTACATGGACGGCAGCGCGGCCACCGTCGGGCGGATCATGGCCCCGCTGCTCGGCGTCCCGTCCGACCTGCACGAGCACGTGGCGCGGCTCGGCGTCGCCTTCCAGCTGACGAACTTCATCCGCGACGTCGACCGCGACTGGGCGCTGGACCGCGTCTACCTGCCCGGCCTGGACGAGCAGGCGCTGCGCGACGGGGCGGCGAGCGACGCGCTGCGCGAGCGCGTGTCGCGCCACGTCTCGCGGGCCCGCGGCCTGTTCTCGGAGACGCGCCCGGTGCTCGACGCGCTCGCCCCGTCGATGCGCCCGGGCGTGCGCGTCGCGCGCGCCGTCTACGGGCGCGTGCTCGACCGCGTCGAGCGCAACGAGTTCGACGTCGTCGGCCGGCGCGCCGGCCTGGCCCCGTGGGAGGGCGCGCGCGTCGCGGCGCGCGCGCTGCTCGTGCGATGACCGTCCGCGCCACCGCCCGCGGCGCGCAGCGCACCTCGCTGGACGGCGGGCGCGCCGACGTGCTCGTGTGCGGGGCGAGCTTCGCCGGGCTGGCCGTGGCGCGCGAGCTCGCCGCGACCGGGGCCGACGTGCTCGTCGTCGACCGCTACGAGATCGGTGAGCGCGCGACCTCGGCGTGCGCGGCGCCGACGCCGTGGCTGCACGCGATGGGGGTCGCCGGGGCGATCCGCAGCGAGCTGCCCGACATGACCTTCACCACGCCGCACGGCAGCGTCCGGATGCGCCTGCCGTGGAGCTGGTCGGCCTTCGACTACCGCGAGCTGTGCCGCGGGCTGTGGGCGCAGTGCGGCGCCGCGCGCTTCGCCACCGCCAAGGTCGAGGGCCTCGAGCGCCCCGGCGACGTCCACGCCGTGCGCACCGACCGCGGCACGCTGCGTGCGCCGCTCGTCGTCGACGCGCTGGGCTGGCGGCGCGTGCTCGCCTCGCCCCACTTCCAGCCGCCCGACGCGCCGCTGAGCCGCGGCCTGGAGGTCCACCCCGAGGTGAGCACGGCCCACCCAGCCGCGGACGGGGCGCTCGACGTGTGGGTCGAGCGCGGGCTCGTGCGCCACGGCTACGGCTGGCGCGTGCCCGCGGGCGGCGAGGCACGCATCGGCGTCGGCTCCTACGACCCGCGCCGCCACGTCAAGGAGCCGACCGTCGCGCTCGCCGGGCGCCTGGGCGAGGACGCCGTCCGCTACCAGGGCAACTGGTTCCCGCACCGCCTGCGCGAGGCCACCGGCGATGGCGTGTTCTTCGCCGGGGACAGCGCCGGGCACTGCTTCCCGCTGTCGGGCGAGGGCATCCGCACCGCGTTCTACTTCGGCATCGCGTGCGGGCGCGAGCTGCGCGCGGTGCTCGCCGGCGAGCAGGACCGCGATGCGGCGCTGCGCGCCTACGCCGCGTTCCACGAGCGCCACCGGCCCGCGTTCCGGCGCGCGCTCGCCCTCCAGCGCCTCGTGCCCGCGCTGCCGCCGCGCGCGCTCACGCTCGCGCTGCGCGCGCTGCGCCCGCAGCCGCTCGTCGACCGCGCCTTCGGCTGGTACCTCGACCAGGCGCATCCGTCGTTCGCGACGGCGCCCGCACCGGTCGCGGCGCTCGCCGCTTGACAGAATCAGGCCGGTGGAGATCGCCTACGACGAGCGTGGACTCGTCCCGGTCGTCGTGCAGGACTGGCGCACCGGGGAGGTCCTGACCCTGGCCTACGCCAACGACGAGGCGGTGCGGCGCACCCGCGCGACGGGCGAGCTGCACCTGTGGAGCCGCTCGCGCGGCGAGCTGTGGCACAAGGGCGCGACCTCCGGGAACATCCAGCACGTCCGCGCGCTGCGGCTGGACTGCGACGGCGACGCGCTGCTCGCGCTCGTCGAGCCCGTCGGCCCGGCCTGCCACACGGGCGAGCGCACGTGCTTCCACAACGGCGACGTCGAGCCGCCGGCGCCGCACGAGGCGCTGCCCGCGCTCGAGCGCACGCTCGCCGACCGCGCCCGCGAGCGCCCGGCCGGCTCCTACACCGTCGAGCTGCTCGACGACCCGCCGCGGATCGGCGCGAAGGTCGAGGAGGAGGCCGAGGAGGTCGCGCGGGCGGCCCGCGAGGAGGGCGACGACCGCGTCGACGAGGAGGCGGCCGACGTGCTCTACCACCTCACCGTGCTGCTCCACAGCCGCGGCCGCGAGCTCGCCGGCGCCGAGGAGGTGCTCAATGGCCGTCGCCGCTGAGCCCGTCCCGCTGCCCGTCGAGCCCTCGCCCGCCGAGGTGCGCGACCTCGCGCGCGAGCACAACCTCGTCCCGCTGCGCCACACCTTCATCGACGACTGCGAGACGCCGGTCTCGGCGTTCCTGAAGCTGCGCGGCGCCGACCCGAGTTCGCCCGCCTTCCTGCTCGAGTCCGCCGAGCAGGGCCAGCGCGTCGGGCGCTACTCGTTCATCGGCCTGCGCCCGCGCGCCGTCGTGCGCTGGTCGCTGGGCGACGAGGGCGACCCGTACGAGATCGCCGCGCGCGAGGTCGGCCGCTACCGCCAGGCGCCGCTGAGCGACCTGCCGCCGTTCGCCGGCGGCGCGGTCGGCTTCTTCGGCTACGACCTCGTGCGCACCGTCGAGCCGCTCGGCGACCCCAACCCCGACGTGCTCGGCCTGCCCGACCTGGCGCTCATGCTCTCCGACGGGCTCGTCGTCTTCGACCACCTCAAGCACACGATCACGATCCTCGCCAACGTCTTCGCCGACGAGGAGGACCTCGACCGCGCCTACGCCTCGGCGGCCGCGACGATCGCGCAGACGCGGCGCCTGCTCGCCGGGCCCGTGCCCGCCGTGGAGCCCACGCCGCCGCGCCCGGCGCCCGAGTTCGCCTCGAACATGTCGCGCGAGGGCTTCGAGTCGATGGTCGCGCGGATCGTCGAGTACTGCCACGCCGGCGACACCTTCCAGGTCGTCCCCTCGCAGCGCTGGAGCGCCGACCTCGACGGCGACGCGTTCTCGATCTACCGCGGCCTGCGCGTGGTCAACCCGAGCCCGTACATGTACTTCCTGGACTTCGGCGACTTCCAGATCGCCGGCGCCAGCCCCGAGCCGCTGCTCACCGTCTCCGGCCGCCACGTCTCGACGCGCCCGATCGCCGGCACGCGCCCGCGCGGGGCCGACGCCGCCGAGGACGCCGGCATCGCCGAGGGCCTGCTGGCCGACGAGAAGGAGCGCGCCGAGCACGTGATGCTCGTCGACCTGGGGCGCAACGACCTCGGCCGGGTGTGCGAGTACGGGACGGTCAAGGTCGACACCTTCATGGCCGTGGAGACCTACTCGCACGTCATGCACATCGTCTCGAGCGTGTCCGGCGAGCTGCGCCCCGATGTCGGGGCGATGGACGCGCTGCGCTCCGTGCTGCCCGCCGGGACGCTGAGCGGCGCCCCGAAGGTCCGCGCGATGCAGATCATCGACGAGCTCGAGCCGGTCAAGCGCGGCGGCTACGGTGGCGCCATCGGCTACCTGAGCTACACCGGCGACCTCGACACGTGCATCCACATCCGCACCGTCGTCGTCAAGGACGGGCGCGCCCACGTCCAGGCGGGCGGAGGCACCGTCGCCGACGCGCGCCCGGACTACGAGTTCGCCGAGTCGGAGGCCAAGGCTCGCGGCGTGCTGCGGGCGATCGAGCTGGCGCTGGAGCAGCCCGACTGGCCGTGAGGGTCCTGACGATCGACAACTACGACTCGTTCACCTACAACCTGGTGCAGGAGCTCGGGGACCTCGGCGCCGACCTCGAGGTCGTCCGCAACGACCGCGCCTCGGTCGACGAGCTGCTCGCCGGCGACTGGGACCGCGTCGTCGTCTCGCCCGGCCCATGCACGCCCGACCAGGCCGGGATCTCGCTCGAGGTCGTGCGGCGGTTCCCCGAGGCGGGGATCCCGACGCTCGGGGTCTGCCTCGGCCACCAGTCGCTCGCCCAGGCCTTCGGCGGCACCGTCATCCGCCACCATCCCGTGCACGGCAAGACGACGACGATCGAGCACGACGGGCGCACGATCTTCACCGGGCTCGAGTCGCCGCTGACCGTCGGGCGCTACCACTCGCTCGTCGTCGACGAGGACGTCCCGCCGCAGTTCGAGGTCTCGGCGCGCGGCGGCGGCGTGGTCATGGCCATCCGCCACCGCGAGCTGCCGGCCGAGGGCGTGCAGTTCCATCCCGAGTCGGTGCTGACCGAGTCGGGCCGGCGGATGCTCGCGAACTTCCTCGGCGCCTAGGAGCCGCGCCCCATGCCCAACGACGTGATCACCCGTGCCATCGACGCGCTCGCCTCCGGGCGCGACCTGGCCCGCGAGGAGGCCGCCGCCGTCCTCTCGGAGATCATGCGCGGCGACGCCTCCGAGGCGCAGATCGCCGGCTTCCTGATCGCGCTGCGGACGAAGGGCGAGACCGAGGACGAGCTCGCCGGCCTGGCGGGCACGATGCGGGCGCTGGCCACGCGCGTGCCCACCGAGCGCCCGGACCTCGTCGACACCGCGGGCACGGGCGGCGGGCGCCCGACCTTCAACGTCTCGACGACCGCGGCGCTGATCGCCGCCGGGGCCGGCTGCGCGATGGCCAAGCACGGCAACCGCTCGGCCACCGGGCTGAGCGGATCGGCCGACGTGCTCGAGGCGCTCGGCGCCCGGATCACGCTCGGCCCCGACGCCGTCGTGCGCTGCATCGACGAGGTCGGCTTCGGCTTCATGTTCGCGCCCGCGCACCACCAGGCGACCCGGTTCGTCATCCCCGTGCGCAAGGAGCTGGCAGTGCGGACGATCTTCAACTTCCTCGGCCCGCTGACCAATCCGGCGGGCGCGCGGCGGCAGGTCGTCGGCGTCTCGGACCCTGCCTTCCTGGAGCGCATGGCGGGAGCGCTGGCGCGCCTGGGGTGCGACCGCGCGTTGCTAGTGTCCAGCGAGGATGGCCTGGACGAGATGAGCACGTCGGCGCCCACCCACGTGGTGGAGGTCAACGGGGACGCCATCCGGCGCTACGTCGTCGCCCCGGCCGACGTCGGCATCGACGTCGCGCCCTACGAGGCGGTCCGCGGCGGCACCCCCGACGAGAACGCGGCGACGACGCGCGCGATCCTCTCCGGCGAGGACGGCGCGCGCCGCGACCTGGCCGTGCTCAACGGCGGCGCGGCGATCTACGCCGGCGGCCGCGCGGACTCGCTGGCCGAGGGCGTACAGGCCGCCCGCGCGGCGATCGACTCCGGCGCCGCGGCGCGGACGCTGGACGACTACGTGTCGCTGAGCCGGAAGCTGGCGCCCGGGTGACCGCGCGTCATTGCTCGACCGTCGTCTGCGGCGACCCCCGGCGGGAGCGCTCGCGATGAGCGTGCTGGACCGGATCGTCGACGCCACGCGCGACGCGGTCGCGCGGCGGCGCGAGGCCGTGCCCCTCTCGGTCCTCGAGGGCCGCCTGGCCGGCCGCGGCGAGGACCGCCCGTTCCGCGAGGCGCTCATCCGACCCGGCGTGTCGCTGATCGCCGAGCACAAGCGCCGCTCGCCGAGCGCGGGCGACATCCGCGCCGGCTCGACCGTGACCGACGTCGTGCGCGCCTACGAGCGCGGCGGCGCCGTCGCGCTCTCCGTGCTCACCGAGGGGCCGCACTTCGGCGGCTCGCTCGACGACCTCCACGAGGCGCGCCGCGCCTCGGAGCTGCCGATCCTGCGCAAGGACTTCGTCGTCGACCGCTACCAGGTGTACGAGTCGGCGGTGGCGGGCGCCGACGCGCTGCTGCTGATCGTCGCCGCGCTCGACGACGACGACCTCCTGTCGCTGTACCGCGAGGCGCTCGACCTCGACCTCGACGTGCTCGTCGAGGTCCACCGCGAGGACGAGCTGGACCGCGCACTCGAGGTCGTCGACGCCGACGTCATCGGGATCAACAACCGCGACCTCGTCGACTTCTCGGTCGACGTCGAGCGGACCTACGAGCTGCTCTCCGACGTCCCGGCGGGCAAGACCGTCGTCTCGGAGTCGGGCTTCCACACGCGCGAGCAGCTCGACGACCTCGAGCGCGTGGGCGTCGACGCCGTGCTCATCGGCGAGACGCTGATGCGCGCCGCCGACCCGGAGAGCGCGTGCCGCGAGCTCACGGGCGCAACCACCGAAGGCCGCTACTACTAGAGCGGTCCCGCTAGGCCCTGCCGCGCAGGAGGTCGAGCAGCCGTCCGAGGACGCGCTCGCCGTCGGCGCGCAGGCCGTTGTGGTCGTACTCGCTCGTCAGCCACGGGCGCAGCCCGCGGATGCGCCGCGCCGTCTCCTCGGAGAAGCGGCGCTCGACGTACGGGTCCTCGGCGTAGATGGCGGCCGCCACGGGGACGTCGTTGGCCTCGAGCACGGCCTCGTCGTAGAGCCGCGGCCACTCGCGCTCGGCGAGCAGGTCGGCCGCCTCGCGCAGCGGCGCGAGCGCGGCGATCTCGTGGAACAGCCACGGCATGATCGCCTCGCCGGTCATGAGCTCGGGGGCGCGGTCGTACTCCTCGGGCAGCGTGCGCTGCGCCGACCAGCGGGTGCGCCCGCCGTCGGCCCAGCACGCCTCGTGGACCACGGCGTACAGCGGGTTGCGCGCGACGCCGAGCGGGTCCTCGACGTCGTGCAGGAAGGCGGGCGAGTCGGGCGGCAGCTCGAGCACGGCGTGGATCGACTCCGGGCCGTCGGACATGCCGAGCGCGTGGCCGAGCAGCCGCAGCCGGCGCGCGCTGAGGCGGTCACCGCCGGGCAGGACGAGCTCCTCGTCCTCGAGCCGGCGCACGATCGCCAGGATCCGCTCGCGGTCGGCGGGGTAGCGCTCGAAGTAGCGGCGGTTGCGCTCGAGCATGCGCGCCGCCGTGGCGCGGTAGATCTCGTCGACGTCATGGCCGATGGCCGGCAGCCCGCCGGTGATGAGGACCTCGCGCAGGCCCTCGGGCGCGAACGACAGGTAGGTCGTCGCGCACAGCCCGCCGAAGCTCTGGCCGAGCACGCTCCAGCGCTCGACGTCGAGCTCGCGGCGGATCGCCTCGGCGTCGCGCACGATCGCGTCGGCGCGGAAGTGGGCGAGGTACGCCGCCTGCTCGGCGGGCGCGAGCGCGGCCAGCGACCCGACCGGCGACGAGCGCCCGGTGCCGCGCTGGTCGAGCAGCAGCACGCGGAAGTCGCGCAGGGCGCGCATGACCCAGCCCATGGTCGTCGGCGCGCCGCTCGGGCGCGGCGCCTCGAAGCCCGGCCCGCCCTGCAGGAAGAGCAGGAAGGGCCGGTCGCGGCCGCCGGGGTCGGCGACCTCGCGGGCGAAGACGGTGATGCGCTCGCCTTCGGGCGCGTCGTGGTCGAGGGGCACCGAGAACTCGTGCTCGGTGAGCAGCAGGCCGGGGATCGCGGTCGTCGTCATCGGCGGCCATTCTGCCTTCAAGGAACCCTGAGGGACGCCTTAGCTGGGGTTGAGCGCCGTTCCGCACACTCGGACCATGCGCTGGAGGTCCCTGCTCCCGGTGGCCGTGGTCTCGGCCGTGCTCGGCTGCCTGGCCGCGGTCGGGATCGTCACCGCCTTCGATCTCGGCGGCGGAAGCCGGACGACGGTCGTCGAGCAGGCGCCGCTGCGCGGCAGCTCGGCGACCGGCGACGGCGAGTCGGGCCTGACGCCGCGCGACATCTACAAGCGCGCCGCGCCCGGCGTCGTCTTCATCCGCGCGCAGGTCGTCCAGCGCACGCAGTCGCCGTTCGACCTCGGCGTTCCCCAGGAGCGCCGCGGCCAGGCGACGGGCTCGGGCTTCGTGATCGACAGGTCGGGGACGATCCTCACGAACGCGCACGTGATCAGCGGCGCGTCGAAGATCACCGTCCAGTTCGCCGACAAGAAGGTCGTCGATGCCGAGGTGCTGGGCCGTGACGAGTCGACCGACCTCGCCGTCCTGAAGGTCGACCCGAGCGAACCTCACCCTCACCCCGCTGGCGCTCGGCTCGTCCGACGGCGTCCAGGTCGGTGACCCGACGATCGCGATCGGCAATCCGTTCGGGCTCGAGCGCACGCTGACCACCGGCGTCGTGTCGGCCACGAAGCGCACGATCCAGGCGCCCGACGGGTTCCAGATCGACGGCGTCATCCAGACCGACGCCGCGATCAACCCGGGCAACTCGGGCGGTCCGCTGCTCGACGCCACCGGCCGCGTGATCGGGATCAACTCGCAGATCGAGACGGGCGCCGGCAACGGCGGCAACGTCGGGATCGGCTTCGCCGTCCCGATCGACACGGCCAAGCGGATCCTGCCCGAGCTGAAGTCCGAGGGGCGCGTCGACCGCGGCTTCCTCGGCGTGGAGTCGATCACCATCGACGAGACGCTCGCCGACCTCCACCTGCCGGCGACCAAGGGCGCGCTCGTCCAGAACGTCACGCCGGACAGCCCGGCGAGCAAGGCCGGCATCCGCGGCGGGACGATCGACGCCCAGCTGGACGGCAACGAGATCCGCCTCGGCGGGGACATCATCACCGCCGTCGACGGCCGGCCGATCAGCTCCAGCGACGACCTGTCCTCGGCCATCGCCCGCAAGCGCGACGGTGACACGGTGAAGATCACCCTGCTGCGCGAGGGGCACGAGCGGACGGTCGAGGTCACCCTCGCCCAGCGCGCGGGCACGGGCGGGTAGTCCGCGTACGATTGCGGGCGTGACCTCTCCGAGCGCGCCCCGCATCAAGATCTGCGGCCTGACCAGGCTCGACGACGCCGAGCTCGCCGTCGAGGCCGGGGCCTGGGCCCTCGGCCTCATCCTGTGGCCGGGCTCGCCGCGGCGCTGCCCGCTGCCCGACGCCGAGCGCATCTCGGCCTCGCTGCGCCGCCGGGCGGAGATCTGCGGCGTGTTCGTCAACGCGCCGCTCGACGAGGTCGCCGCCACGGCGGACGCCGTCGGGCTGACGATGGTCCAGCTGCACGGCGACGAGGGCCCGTCGTTCTGCGCCGAGGTCGCACGCCGCACGGGCGCGAAGGTGATCAAGGCCGCGCGCGTGAGCGGCGGCGCCGACATCGCGGCGCTGGAGGCCTTCCACACCGACTTCCACATGCTCGACGCGAGCGTCCCCGGCCGCTACGGCGGCACGGGGGAGACGTTCGACTGGGAGCTCGTCACCCGCCGGCGCTCGCGGTCCCCGCTGATCCTCAGCGGCGGCCTGCACGCCGGCAACGTCGCCGAGGCGATCGAGGCCACCTCGCCGTTCGCGGTCGACACGGCCAGCGGCACCGAGGCGCGCCCCGGGGTGAAGGACCCCGAGAAGGTGCGCGCCTTCGCCGAGGCCGTCGCCGCGTTCGCCCCCGTCGGGGAGCGCGCCTGATGGCCGTCGCCGGCGTCGAGCACCGCTTCGGCCCCTACGGCGGCCAGTACGTCCCCGAGACGCTGATGCCCGCGCTCGCCGAGCTCGAGACCGCGTGGCTCGCGGCGACCCGCGATCCGTCGTTCACCGAGGAGCTCGAGGTCCTGCGGCGCGACTTCGCCGGGCGCCCGACGCCGCTGTACCTCGCCGAGCGCCTGAGCGAGGCCGCCGGCCGGGAGGTCTGGCTCAAGCGCGAGGACCTCATGCACACGGGGTCGCACAAGCTCAACAACGCCCTCGGCCAGGCCGTCCTGGCCAAGCGCATGGGCAAGACGCGGATCATCGCCGAGACCGGCGCCGGCCAGCACGGCGTGGCCAGCGCCACCGCCTGCGCGCTGCTCGACCTCGAGTGCATCGTCTACATGGGCGCCGAGGACATCCGCCGCCAGCAGCCCAACGTGCAGCGCATGGAGCTGCTCGGCGCGCGCGTGGTCAGCGTCGAGGCCGGGGCGCGGACGCTCAAGGAGGCCGTCTCGGAGGCGATTCGCGACTGGGTCACCAACGTCGGCGACACGCACTACATCATCGGCTCGGCCGTCGGCCCGGCGCCCTACCCGGCGATCGTCCGCGACCTGCAGCGCGTGATCGGCGACGAGGCGCGCGCCCAGATGCTCGAGCGCACCGGCAAGCTGCCCGAGCGCGTGCTCGCGTGCGTCGGCGGCGGCTCGAACTCGATCGGCATGTTCGCGGGGTTCGTCGACGACCCCGGGGTCGAGCTGATCGGCGTCGAGGCCGCGGGCGAGGGCCTGGAGACCGGGCGCCACGGCGCGCCGCTGACCGTCGGCGGGCGCCCCGGCGTGCTGCACGGCTCGCTGTCGGCGATCCTCCAGGACGAGGACGGCCAGATCCACGAGGCGCACTCCGTCTCGGCCGGCCTGGACTATCCCGGCTCGGGCCCCGAGCACGCCTGGCTGCGCGACTCGGGCCGCGCCACCTACGTCGCCGTGAGCGACGAGGACGCGCTCGCGACCTTCAAGCGGGTGACGCGTCTGGAGGGCATCATCCCGGCGCTCGAGACCGCGCACGCGCTGCACCAGGCGCTGGCGCCCGGCGACAGCGCGCTGGACCTCGTGTGCTGCTCGGGCCGTGGCGACAAGGACCTGGCCGAGGTGCTCGCGCGCACGGGTGGGACGGGCGCGCCATGAGCACCGTGAACGCCAACGCCGGCGCCGAGCGGATCGCCGGGGCCTTCGAGCGCTCGGGCAAGCGCGCCGCGCTGATGCCCTACCTGATGGGGGGCTTCCCCGACGTGGCCACCTCGCGGGCGATCGGCGAGGCGTACGCCGACGGCGGGGCCGACGTCGTCGAGCTCGGCGTGCCGTTCTCCGACCCGCTCGCCGACGGGCCCGTGATCCACGAGGCGGGCACCCGCGCGCTCGCGGCGGGGACGACCGTCGACGACGTGCTCGGGATCTGCGAGGCGCTCGCCGCGCGCGTCCCGGTCGTGCTCATGTGCTACGCCAACCTCGTCTTCGCGCGCGGCGCGGCGGCGATGGCCGCGCGCCTCGCCGACGCCGGCGCGAGCGGGCTGATCGTGCCCGACCTGCCGCTCGAGGAGTCCGGCGAGACGCTCGAGGCCTGCGAGGCCGCGGGGATCGCCCTCGTGCCGCTCGTCGCGCCGACGACGCCCGAGCCGCGGCTCGAGGCGATCGCCGCCCGCGCCCGCGGCTTCCTCTACCTCGTGTCCGTGCGCGGCACGACGGGAGAGCGCACGGCGGCGGCGGGCAGCTTCGCGCCGCTGATCGAGCGCACCAAGGCGCACGCTCGCGTCCCCGTGGCGATCGGCTTCGGGATCGCCACGCCCGACGACGCGGCCGCCGCCGCCGACGCGGGAGCCGACGGCGTGATCGTCGGCAGCCGCCTCGTGCGCGCCGCCGCCGAGTCCGACGACCCGCCCGCGGCCGTTCGCGAGGTCGTCTCCGGGCTCGCCGAGGCCCTGCGCTAAGGTTCGCGCCGCCATGGGAGTCATCGTCGCCACCACGGCCGGGCTGATCCTCTGGATCGTGATGTGGGCGCTCGGCGTCAAGGCGTTCGACGCCTTCATGATCACCGTGCTGATCGCCGTGGTGGCCGCCACGGTGCGCATGCTGACGCCGTATCTCCCTGGAAACCGGAACCTCTAGAACGTCCCGGGCCGGGTGCCCGGTGGACGATCGGCTTCATGCAGGGTTAACGGCTTTGGCCGTAGGGGACATTGCGGACCCTCTGATCGCACCCATACAATCGCGCACCTCATCGGTATCGCGTCCTTGAGGAGGGACCAGTTTTGCGAGTACGAGCGGTGGCAGCTTCGGGCTGCCTTCTCGCCGCCCTTGCCTTCGGCGCCGCCGCGTGCGGCGGCGACGACGACAGTGGCGGCGGCGGTGGGTCGGAGGGTCGCACCTCCCTCACCATCTATTCAAGCCTCCCGTTGCAGGGCGAGAATCGCCCGCAGTCGGAGGACATCGTGCGCGGCGAGAAGCTGGCGCTCGAGGAGGCCGGCGGCAAGGTCGGCAAGTTCACGATCAAGTACAAGAGCCTCGACGACTCGACGGCGGCGGCCGCGAAGTGGGAGCCGGGCCAGGTGTCGTCCAACGCGCGCAAGGGGGCGCAGGACGCGTCCACGATCGCCTACCTGGGCGAGTTCAACTCCGGCGCGTCGGCGATCTCCATCCCGATCCTGAACGAGGCCGGGATCCTGCAGGTCTCGCCGGCCAACACGTACGTCGGCCTGACGCGCTCCGAGGGCGCGGAGAAGGGCGAGCCCGACAAGTACTACCCGTCCGGCAAGCGGACCTACGGCCGCGTCGTTCCCGCGGACCACATCCAGGCCGCGGCACAGGTGGCGTATCAGAAGGACGAGGGCTGCACCAAGCTCTACATCCTCAACGACAAGGAGGTCTACGGCAAGGGCATCGCCGACGGCGTCGACGAGATCGCCAAGGCGCAGGGCCTGCAGGTCCTGGCCAACGAGGGCATCGACACCAAGGCCGCCAACTTCCGGACCGTGGCCTCCAAGGTCAAGGCGGCCGGCGCCGACTGCATGTTCTACGGCGGCATCGTGGAGAACAAGGGCGTCCAGCTCTTCACGGACATCCACGCGACCAATCCGGACGCCAAGCTGTTCGGCCCGGACGGCATCGCCGTGTCGACGTTCGCGTCGAAGATCTCCAAGAGCACCGCGGAGAAGACCTACGTCACCAATCCGACGCTGGATCCGAAGCTCTACCCGCCGGCGGCTCAGAAGTTCTTCGACACGTTCGAGCAGAAGTTCGGCCACTTCCCGGATCCGTATGCGCTCTATGGCTACGAGGCGATGAAGGTCGCCCTGCTCGCCGTCCAGAACGCGGGCGACAAGGGCAACGACCGGCAGGCGGTCATCGACGCGTTCTTCAAGATCCGCGACCGCGACTCGGCGCTCGGCAAGTACTCGATCGACGAGAACGGGGACACGACGCTCTCCGACTACGGCGCGAACCGCGTCCAGTCGGGCAAGCTCGTGTTCGACAAGGTCCTCAAGGCCCAGACGGGATCCTGATCACAGGCTGAGCGACCGGCCGGGGCGGCGCGATGGCGCCGCCCCGCCGGCCGTCCCGCCGCCGGTCCTCCAGAACCAGAGGCCATGGAAGCCGCATCGATCCCCGAGACGCAGGTCGGCTCCCCGCGGAGTGGGCCGCTGAAGTTCATCAACGACAACATCCTCTGGGTGCTGCTCGCCGCGGCGCTCGTGTACTTCTTCGCGCAGGACCCCAAGCAGACCCTCGACGACGTCAAGACCGGCCTGTCCAACGGCACGGTCTGGGCGCTCATCGCGCTCGGCTACACGCTCGTCTACGGGATCATCGAGCTGATCAACTTCGCCCACGGCGAGGTGTTCATGATCGGCTCGTTCGTCGCCGTGTCGATCTGGGGAACGCTCGGCGCGACGACGGAGACCGGCACCGCCGTGTCGCTGCTGGCCATGCTGGTCGGCCTGGCGATCGCGATGCTGGCCAGCGGCACGCTCAACACGATGATCGAGCGCGTCGCCTACCGGCCATTGCGCAACGCGCCGAAGCTGGCGCCCCTGATCACGGCGATCGGCATGAGCTTCATCCTCCAGAACGTCGGCCTGCTGTGGCGCCCGACGCCGGACAGCTCGCCCGATCTGATCGGCTCGCAGGAGGAGTACTTCCAGATCTTCGGCGTGGGGATCGAGCACTCCGACGTGTTCGCCGTGGCCGTCACCGTGCCGCTTCTGGCGGCGCTCGTGTGGTTCGTGTCCACGACCCGCTATGGCAAGGCGATGCGCGCCACCGCGCAGGACCCGGACGCCGCGCGCCTGATGGGCATCGACGTCGACCGCACGATCTCCCTCACCTTCCTGCTCGGCGGACTGCTCGCCGGCGCGGCGGGCATGATCTACGCGCTCTACAACGGCACCGTGCAGTTCAACCAGGGCTTCACCGCGGGCCTGATCGCCTTCACGGCCGCCGTCATGGGTGGCATCGGCAACCTCAAGGGCGCCGTCGTCGGCGGGTTGATCATCGGCGTCATCCAGTCGATCTCCGACACCCACTTCGGCCAGGTGTGGACCCCCGCGATCGTCTTCGCGATCCTCATCCTGATCATGGTGTTCCGTCCGCAGGGCCTGTTCGGCGAGGAGACGCGCGAGGGATGAGATGAGCACCGCCGCCGCCTCGCTGCGCTCGAACGTCGGAGGCATCCGCCGGATGCTGCCCAACTGGGTGTGGGGCCTGGTCTTCATCGGCCTGGCGATCCTCTATCCGTACATCCTCGAGGCGATGATGAGCGCGCCGGACGACCTGCTCGACGCCTCGATCCAGACCCTGGCCTACATGATCATGGCGCTGGGGCTGAACATCGTCGTCGGCTTCGCCGGCCTGCTGGACCTCGGCTACGTCGCGTTCTACGCGATCGGCGCCTTCGTCATCGGCTGGCTGGGATCGCAGCAGTTCGCCGACGTGGCCGGCGGCAAGGGGATCCACATCCTGACGCCGTCCCAGAGCGCGTTCGGGAGCGACATCCCCGGCATCCACATCAACTTCTTCCTGGTGATCTTCATCGCGGCGGGGTTCACCGCGATCTGGGGCGTCATCCTCGGCGCTCCGACGCTGCGCCTGCGCGGCGACTACCTGGCGATCGTCACGCTCGCCTTCGGCGAGATCGTGCCCCGCGTGTTCGAGAACTCGACGAGCGGCATCTTCGGCCTCGGCTCGACGGACTTCTCCAACGGCCGCCAGGGGATCACGCCGATCGACAAGGTCAACCTCCCGTGGACCGACGAGCGCTTCGGCTATCCGCTCGAGCTCAAGCCGATCTACTACGTCGGCCTGGCGATGCTGCTGCTGGTCATCTTCTTCAACCGCCGGCTGCGCGACTCGCGCCTCGGCCGCGCGTGGATCGCCGTGCGCGAGGACGAGGTCGCGGCCGCGGCGATGGGCGTCAACCTCGTGCGCACGAAGCTGTGGGCCTACGCCATCGGCGCCGCCCTGGGCGGCTTCGCCGGCGCCTTCCTCGGCACCTACAACAACACCGTCAACGTCGACCAGTTCGAGTTCGGCTTCTCGGTGTTCATCCTCTGCATGGTCATCATCGGCGGGATGGGCAACATCTGGGGGGTGATGCTCGGCGCCGTCGCGCTGTCGATGATGAACCGCTACGGGCTCAAGCAGCTCAACGGCGTCCCCGAGCAGCTCGGGCTGGACTTCGACGTGACGGCGATCAACTTCGGGATCTTCGGCTTCTTCCTGCTCGTGATGATGGTGCTCAGACCCGAGGGGCTCCTCCCGTCGACGAGACGCAAGCTCGAGCTGCGCGAATCCGAGATCGACGAAGCCGACCACATCGGGACCGAGAGCGACCACCAGCTCTTCGAGGTGCGAAGGACATGACCGCAGCGCCGGCCACGGCCCCGCGGGACGACGAGGAGCAGGGCGGCGGTCCGCTGCTCGTGGCCTCCTCGATCTCGAAGGTCTTCGGCGGGCTCGTGGCCGTCGACGACGTCGACTTCACGGTCCCCCACAAGGCGATCGTCTCGCTCATCGGTCCCAACGGGGCCGGCAAGACGACCTTCTTCAACTGCCTGACCGGGCTCTACCGGCCGACGACCGGCAAGGTCCTCCTGAACGGCCGCGACATCACGGGCAAGCGGCCGGACATCGTCACCCGCGCGGGCGTCGCGCGGACGTTCCAGAACATCAAGCTGTTCCGGACGATGACAGCGATCGAGAACGTCCAGGTCGGCATGCACTCGCGCATGCGCTCGCGCTTCACGGGCATGGTGCTGCGCACGCCGTTCAACCGGCGCGAGGAGAAGGAGACCTACGAGGGCGCGCGCGAGCTGCTGCGCTTCGTCGGCCTCAAGCGCCACGACGAGCTGGCCATGAACCTGCCCTACGGCGACCAGCGCCGCCTGGAGATCGCGCGAGCGCTCGGCTCCGACCCGCGGCTTCTGCTGCTCGACGAGCCGACGGCGGGGATGAACGACAAGGAGTCCGAGGAGCTGCGCCGGCTCATGGAGACGCTGCGCACCGAGCGCGGCGTGTCCGTGCTCCTCATCGAGCACGACATGAAGGTGGTCATGAACGTCTCAGACCACATCACCGTGCTCGACCACGGCGAGAAGATCGCCGAGGGCGTGCCCGCCGAGGTGCGCAAGAACCCGCGCGTCATCGAGGCCTACCTCGGGAGCCAGGCGTGACCGCCGTCCACCCGCCCGCCGAGGGCGCCGGCGACGGCGCGACGGCTGCCGACGTCGTCCTGCTCGTCGAGGACATCCACACCTTCTACGGCTCGATCGAGGCGCTCAAGGGCATCTCGCTCGAGGTGCGCCAGGGCGAGATCGTCACGCTCATCGGGGCCAACGGCGCCGGCAAGTCGACGACGCTGCGCTCGATCTCGGGGATCGTCCCGCCGCGCACCGGGCGGATCGTCTTCAACGGCCAGGAGATCCAGACGATGCCCGGCCACCGGGTGGCCGAGATCGGGATCGCCCAGTCGCCCGAGGGGCGGCGCATCTTCCCGCGCATGACCGTGCTCGAGAACCTCGAGATGGGCGCCTTCACGCGCCGCGACCAGAGCGCCATCCGCGAGGACCTCGACCGCGTCTACTCGCTCTTCCCGCGCCTGAAGGAGCGCGAGCGCCAGAAGGGCGGGACGATGTCCGGCGGCGAGCAGCAGATGCTCGCCATCGGCCGTGCGCTCATGGCCCAGCCGCGGCTGCTGCTGCTCGACGAGCCGTCGCTCGGCCTGGCCCCGGTGATCGTCGACCGCATCTACGAGGTCATCCGGGAGATCAACCAGCAGGGCACCACCATCGTGCTGGTGGAGCAGAACGCCAACTACGCGCTGGACGTCTCGTCGCGCGGCTACGTGCTCGAGACCGGGCACGTGGCCCTCACCGACACCTCGGAGAACCTGCGCAACGACGAGCGCGTCCAGGCCGCCTACCTCGGGACATGACCACCGCCACCCTCATCCTCGCCGCCGTCGGGGCCAAGGCGTTCTACCTGCTCATGATCTGGCTGGCCTCGGCCATCGCCGCCTCCGAGCTGTCGTCCCGCAAGGGCTACGGCGAGAAGTGGGGCCTGGGCACGGGGCTGCTGCTGACCTTCATCGGCGTGATCGTCTGGCTCGTGGTGCCCGCGCGGCCGGAGTCGCGCTGGGCCCAGAAGCGCCGTCGGCGCGCGGCCGCGAGCTGACGGCTCGTCAGCGCGGGTCGTTCGCCGCCATCTGGGCGTCGCGCAGCTCGGCGTGCATCTCCCACGGCGCCTGGGGGAGGACCCGCCCGGTCTCGAGCAGCGACTTGAGGTTCGACAGCACCGCCGGCCAGCCGGCCGCCGCGGCCTGAAAGTCGTCCTCGGTGAGGCCCTCGTGGATGACCGTGAGGCGGACGATGTCCGCGTGACGGTCGATCGTGAAGGTCACCCGCGAGGCCGCCGCGCCGTCCTCGTCGCCGGGGGAGCCGAAGGTGATCACGAGCCGCTCGGGCCGGGCGGCCTCGAGCACCGTGCCCGCGACGTCGGCGATGCCCGAGCCGTCGGTGCGCCGGTGCTCCCAGCGCGAGCCGGGCTCCCAGTCGGACACGTTGCTGTGGCCCCAGAAGCTCGCGGTCAGGTCGGCGTCGGTCAGGGCGTCCCAGACGCGCTCGGGCGTGCTGTGGATGTACGTGATGTAGACGTAGTCGGGCCGGTCGGCCATCTCGGCGTCCTCCGCGTGTCGCTTGATCTCGCTGAGCGCATGGAGGCGCGGCCGCTCGAACCGCTCGATCCAGCGGTCCTGGATGTCGTGGATCGGGACGGGATCGAGGTAGTGCAGCTTCTCGCGGCCGCGCCGGACCGAGCTGACCAGGCCGGCCGCCTCGAGCACGCCGAGGTGCTGGGTGGCCGACTGGCGCGCCATCCCCAGGTCCCGGCTCAGCTCGCCGAGCGTCAGCCCCTGGCGCTCGCGCAGGCGGTCCAGCATGCGGCGCCGGGTCGGATCGGCGAGCGCCTTGAAGACACGATCGGTCCGCTCGTCCATGGCCCGAGCATTATGCAGGCATATGCCTGCATGTTCAACCCCGTGTCAGGTCGTTCCGTGCGCGCTGATCAGCAGCGTGACCGGTCCTTCGAGTCGCGTCGTCCGGATGCGGACGAAGACGAAGTCGTCGTTGAAGCCGTCGCGGACGACCGTCGCGCCGAGGAACGGCTTGTGCACGCCGCCGCGGTTGCGGATGTAGTTGCCCACGCCGTAGCCGCGCCGGTTGCCCGGGTAGAGCTGGTAGGCGATCGGCGTGCCGGGCCCGGTGGGCTCGAAGCCCCGGGGCAGCGCCAGTCGGTAGGTCTGCGTGCGGTTGGAGCGCAGCCGGATGGTGCGCTCGAGCGTTCGCGCTCTGGGCTGCGGCCCGGTCGCGCAGCTCGACGCCAGGAAGCCCGCGGTGTTCGACGAGTAGTCGTACACCTGGAGGGTCGTGGCGTTCGCGCGGTAGTAGGCGGCCACCTGCTCGCCGGGGCTGAGCAGGTGCAGCGGGTTCTGCCCGCCGAGGTTCCCGTCCAGCTCGGTGGCACACGTCACCGTGTAGGGAACGGGCGGCGAGTTCGAGCTCCCGTTGCCGAGCTGCGTGGGAGCGGCACCGACCGCGATCGAGGTGGACACCGACTGACCGTTCGTGAGCTGGACGGTGATCGTCTGCGTGCCGGCTCGGGACGGCGCCCCCGTGCCGGTCGGGGTGCACGACGGCTGGTCGATCGGGGCGGGGTTCCAGCAGACCTGCTTCTCGCGCGTCTGGCCCGACGGGTCGCTGTACTGCACCTGCAGGACGGTCCCGACCGTGAAGCCGCTCGTCCGACCGCCACTGAAGATGGCGTGGACGGACACCGACGGGGCCTGCGCGGGCGCCGGGGCGGGAAGGGCGAGGATCGCCGCGACGCCGAGCGTCATGGCCACCGCCACGCGCCGGCGCGTGCCGCGGCCATACGAGAGAGGAGACATGCCGTACCTCCTGGAGGTCGAGCGCGAGCGGCGGGGGTGACGCCCGGGCGGGGGAGGGGGAGTGCCTAGGCTAACCGGGCCGGCGTCGCCGTTCCATCCGGGCGTGCGGCGATGCTCGCGCGATGCAGCCGGGCGGGACCCCGCCGCGCGAGGCGATGGAGTTCACGCGCATCCTGGCGTTCACCGACGGGGTCTTCGCGATCGCGATCACGCTGTTGGTGCTGAGCATCGAGGTGCCGGCCGGACTGCCGGGCCGGGAGCTGACCGACTATCTGATCGAGTCCTGGCCGCAGGTGTTCGCCTACTTCCTCAGCTTCGCGGTGATCGGGAACTTCTGGGTCGCCCATCACCGGTTCTTCGAGGCGCTGCACGGCTTCGACGGCCGCCTGGTGACGTTGAACCTGATCTACCTGTCGCTGGTCGTGCTCGTGCCGTTCCCGACCGAGCTGCTCGGCGACTACGCAGACCGCACCGACGCCGTCGTGCTGTACGCCGCCGTCGTGGGGACCACCGCGTTGGTCGGCTGGCTGATGATTCGCTACACGCTCAGGGGCGGCCACGTACGCCCGGAGGCCCGCGCGGCCGTCGCGGCGTCCGGGAGCCTTCTGCCGCCGCTCGTCTTCTACGTGTCGATCCCGGTCGCCTTCGTGAGCCCGCTCGCCGCGAAGCTCGTCTGGCTGGGGCTGTTGCTCGAGGCGCGTCCCCGCCGCCGCTGATCCGCGGACCGCTCCGCGTTGGCCATCGCGCGCACGGTGATGAGCAGCAGGAGGTCGATCCCCAGGCCGAACACGGCGGCGAACTGCGACTCGACGAAGGCGAACACACGGGTGACGAAGATCGACACGAACAGCGCGCGCTCGAAGTCCTCGTAGGCGGCCACCCGTGCCCCGGCACGGAGGCGGTACAGACCCATCACGACCAGCGCGGCCGAGACCAGGCTCGACGCGAGGCTCGCGATGTTGACGAACGTCAGGCTCCCGATCGCGTCGGAGGCGTAGCCGCGCGCCGCGCCGCCGAGGTGCAGGCCGACGGAGAGCACGAGCTCGAACACGACGATCACCGTCGCCGACGCCCACACGGCGAAGGCGAGCGCGACGACGGCCCGGAACCAGCCGCGCTCGACGAGCCGCAGGTAGCCGGTCCGCAGGGTCGCGGCCCAGCGCGCGATGCGGGCTCGCCGCCGTGGGGGCGGCGCATCGACCGCCTCCAGCAGACGCCGGGCGGGGTGGACGAGGGGGTCCTGCGGGTCGGCCCCGTCCAGCAGGGAGAGCGCTCGCGCGCGACCGGCGGCGTCGAGGCGCCCCGCCGCCGCCTCGCCCGCGAGATCGATCGCGTTCGACAGCCGCTCCGCCGATGACAGGCCGCGCTCGCGCTGGAAGGCGCGCGTCAGCAGGAACAACCCGATGAAGATCAGGTAGATCAGCGCGGCCGCAGGCTTGAAGAAGTAGTTGTTGTCGGCGGTGATGAACTTCCCGAGCTCGTCGATGAAGAAGCCGAAGCCGACGCCGCCGACGATGGCGGCGACCCGGCGCGGCGAGTGCCCGAGGAAGGTGACGAGGATGCCGATGGCGATGACCATGAACATCCCGCCCCACAGCAGGTGCGCGATGTGCAGGCCGTGACCGCCGAGCTGCGGGTAGTTCGTGAGCCACAGCTGCGTGCGGATGACGAGGATCGTCGTCACCGCCACCACCAGGAAGGTCTCCTGGAGCTGCCCGAAGTCCATGTTTCGCGGCGCGCGCCGGGCGAGGTTCAGGGCGGCCGGGCCGTGGAGCCCCATGGCGCGACCCTATCCGCGCTGCCGGTCCCGGCGGTCGGCCTATGTCCTTCGCCGCAGCGTGTCGGCCAGCGCCTCGTCGAGATCGGGGTGCTCGAAGCGGTGCCCGAGCTCGAGCGCGTGGCGCGGCACGGCGCGCTGCCCGTCGGTCACGAGCTCGGCCATGCCGCCGTAGAGGACGCGCAGCGCGACGCCGGGGATCGGCACCACGGCCGGCCGGTGCAGCGCGCGGCCGAGCGCCTTGGAGAACTCGCGGTTGGTGACCGGCTCCGGCGCCGTGGCGTTGAACGCGCCGCTCCAGTCGTCGCCGTCGATCGCGGCGATGTACACGCCGACGAGGTCGTCGACATGGATCCACGGCAGGTACTGACGGCCGCTGTCGACGGGCCCGCCGACGCCGAGGCGGAAGGGCAGCAGCATCTTGGCCAGCGCGCCGCCGCGCTTGTCGAGCACGACGCCGGTGCGGATCGCGCGCGACGCGCACCCCGCGCTCGCCCGCGCGCTCGGCCTCGCGCTCCCAGGCGACGCAGACATCGGCCAGGAAGCCGTCGCCGGGCGGGGTGGACTCGTCGACGACCTCGTCGCCGTGCTTGCCGTAGTAGCCGACGGCGGAGGAGGAGACGAGCGCCCGCGGCCGCGGGTCCGCGGCGAGGATGCCGTCGACGAGGTTGCGCGTCCCCACCTCGCGCGACGCGTGGACCGCCTGCTTGACCTCGTCGTTCCAGCGCTGGGCGATCTCCTCGCCCGCGAGGTGCACGACGACGTCGCGCCCGGCCAGCGCCGGGGCGGGCGCCGGCCCGTCCATCGGCTGCCACGCCTCGGCGTGCACGTCGAGCGCCTGCGCCGCGCGCGCCGGGTTGCGCGACAGCACCGTGACCTCGTCGCCGCGCGCCTTCAGGGCCCGCACGATCCGCGTGCCGACCAACCCCGTCGCGCCTGTCAGCGTCACCCGCATTCCGTCTCCTTGGTCGTCTCGCCGGAGGTACGCGCCTGCATCCTGCCGAGGTCAGAAGGCGGCCTGCCGGTTGGCTAGGGTGACTGCCCGTGGCCGACAACGGCGATCAGCACGAGGAGCTCTTCCTCATCGACGGCAACTCGCTCGCCTACCGGGCGTTCTTCGCGCTGCCCGAGTCGATCGCCACCTCCACGGGCTTCCCGACGAACGCGATCTTCGGCTTCGCGTCGATGCTCGTGAAGCTGCTCACCGAGTACGGCCAGAAGCCGACGATCGTCGTGTGGGACGCCGGCGCGTCGGGCCGCAAGGAGGTCTACGAGCCCTACAAGGCGACGCGCACCTCGCGCCCCGGGCTGCTCAAGGAGCAGTGGCCGCACCTCGAGCCGCTCGTCGAGGCGTTCGGCTATCGCAACGTGCGCGTGGCCGGCTTCGAGGCCGACGACGTGATCGCCACGATCGCCGAGCGCGCCCGCGGGCAGGGCGTCCCGGTGATGGTCGTCACCGGCGACCGCGACGCCTTCCAGATCATCGACGAGGACTCGCACGTGCGGGTCATGGCGACGGGCCGCGGGATCACCGACACCAAGGTCTACGACCACGCCGCCGTCGTCGACCGCTACGGGATCGCCCCCGACCTGATCCCCGACTTCTACGGGCTCAAGGGGGACACGTCGGACAACATCCCCGGCGTCCCGGGGATCGGCGACAAGACCGCCTCGCAGCTCCTGCAGCAGTTCGGCTCGCTGGAGGAGGTGCTCGCCCACATCGACGACATCTCGGGCGCCAAGCGCAAGCAGAACCTGACCGAGCACGCCGACGACGCGCGCGTCTCCAAGCAGCTCGCGACGATCATGCGCGACGTCCCGATCGAGGTCGACCCGGCCGCCGAGGCCGGGCGCGAGCCCGATCGCTCACGGCTGCGCGAGGTGTTCCGCGAGTTCGAGCTGCGCGCGCCGCTGGCGCGCCTGGAGGAGGCGTTCGGCGACGACGCGGCCGCCCCCGCGCCGGTCGGCGAGACGCACATCGACGCGCGCGTGCGCGAGGGCTCGCTGTCCGACGTCGCCGCGCTCGGCGCCGATGCCGAGGTCGCCGTCGCCGTCGTGCCGCCCGCCCCGCCCGAGGGCGAGCTGTTCGCCGAGGGCGCGCAGTGGCGCTTCGGCGTGGCCTCGGGCGACCGCGTCCTCGTCGGCGACACCGACGGGCCCGAGCCGCTCGTCGCCGCGCTCGGCGACCGCGCCGTGATCGCCCACGACGCCAAGACGCTGGGCGTCGTGCCGCCGAACGTCGTCCACGACACGATGCTCGCCGCCTATCTGCTCGAGCCGGCGCGGCGCGGCTTCCCGCTGCGCGAGATCACCGAGGAGCGTGGCCTGTCGACGTCGGTCGAGGACCAGGCCGGCGCCGACGCGGTGCGGATGCTCGCGCTCGCCGAGTGGCAGCGCGAGCAGCTCGACGAGCGCGGGCTCACGCCGCTGATGACCGAGGTCGAGCTGCCGCTGGCGACCGTGCTGCGCGACATGGAGATCGCGGGGGTGCGCCTGAACAAGGAGCGCCTGGCCGAGGTCGACGGGCGCGTGCGCGAGGAGATCACGCGGCTGGAGCGCGAGATCTGGGAGCTCGCCGGGACCGAGTTCGTGATCGGCTCGCCCCAGCAGCTCGGCGCGGTCCTCTTCGAGCAGCTCGGGCTGTCGCGCAAGCGCCGCGGCAAGACCGGCTTCTCGACCGACGCGCGCGTCCTGCAGGCGATCCGCGACGAGCACGAGATCATCCCCAAGATCGAGCGCTGGCGCGAGCTCAACCAGATCCAGAAGACCTACCTCGACGTCCTGCCCCAGCTCGCCGACGCCGAGAGCCGCATCCACACGACCTTCCTGCAGGCGGGCGCGACGACGGGACGGATCGCGTCGACGAACCCGAACATGCAGAACGTGCCGGTGCGCACCGAGCTCGGGCGCGAGATCCGCGGCTGCTTCGAGGCCGCGCCCGGGAACGTCCTGATCTCGGCCGACTACTCGCAGGTCGAGCTGCGCGTGCTCGCCCACGTCGCCGACGAGCCGGTGCTCGAGGAGATCTTCGTGCGCGGCGAGGACGTCCACACCGCCACCGCCGCCCAGGTCTTCGACAAGGACCCGGCCGACCTGACGCCGATGGACCGCTCGAAGGCGAAGATGATCAACTACGGCATCGTCTACGGGCTGAGCGATTACGGGCTCGCCGACCGCCTGAACATCGCGCGCGAGGAGGCCAAGGCGTTCATCGACGCCTACCTCGAGCGCTTCTCGCGCGTCGCCGAGTTCATGCAGCGCACGATCGAGCAGGCGGGCGAGCAGGGCTACGTGACGACGCTCTACGGCCGCCGTCGCCAGATCCCCGAGCTGCGGGCACGCAACTGGCAGGTGCGCACGCTCGGCGAGCGCCTGGCGGTCAACACGGTCATCCAGGGCACGGCGGCCGACGTCATGAAGCTCGCCATGATCCGCGTCCACGAGGAGCTCAAGCGGCGCGGGCTGGCGACGCGGCTGATCCTCACGATCCACGACGAGCTGCTGCTCGAGGGGCCGCCCGACGAGGTCGACGAGGTCATCGCGCTCGTCGAGGCGGAGATGGTCGCCCCGTGGGGCGATCGCGTGCCGCCGCTGGCCGTCGACGCCGGCAGCGGGCCGAACTGGCTCGCGGCGAAGTGAGCGGCCGTGCTGCTGCGCTGCGATCGAGACGGTGACGCCGCGCAGCTGCGCCTCGACGCGCAGGCGCCGGTCCGCGACCGCTTCGTGTTCCGCGATCCCGGCCACCGCGAGGCAGGCGGGATCACGCTCGGCTTCGACGACGACCGCCACCTGGTCGTCATCGTGCTCGCCGACGCCGAGCGCCAGGTGCCGCCGGCGCTGCTGGCGGAGGGCGGGGGAGGGCGCGCGACGTTCGACCCCGAGGTCGGCGCCGCCTACGTCGAGCTGCAGGCGCCCGGCGCCGACGGGGTCGCCGAGACGCTGCCGTTCGGCGAGTGGGGCCTGAACCTCGACCTCGACGCGGGCGGCCGCGTCATCGGGATCGAGTTCCAGGACGCCGACGTGGCGCCCGCCGCGCTGCTCGCCGGCGCGCGGATGCTCTAGGCCGGGCCGTCAGGCCGCGGCCGCGACGGTCTCCGGCTCGTCGCCGGCGGCGGGACCCGCGAGGGCGAACTCGGGTGGCGCGATGCGCAGGTAGTGGCCGAAGGACCAGTCGATGAAGCGCCGCGAGCTCATGAGCGCGAGCGCCGGCGTCATCAGCGGCGTCGGGTTCACGCGTGAGACGAGGCTCTGCACGCGCAGCAGCCAGCGGAACGGGCGCAGGTGACCTTCGCAGAAGGCGGCGTAGCGCTCGAGCGCGCGGTCGCGGTCCTGGCGGCCGTCGACGACGGCGCGCAGCTCGCGCCCGCACGCGAGCCCGAAGTACAGCGCCGTGCGGATCCCCTCGGCCGTCGTGGGCAGGCAGTGGCCGGCCGAGTCGCCGGTGAAGAACACGCGGTCCTCGACCGGGCGGCGCATCTGGTGCGGGATCCAGTTGCCCTGGTAGCGGACGGCCTCGACGTCGAGGTCGCCGGCCAGGCGCACCGTCGGCTCCTTGACGTGGTCGCGCGGGTCGAACGATCCGACGCCGACGCGGAGCTCGTCGCCGGCCGGGAAGCTCCACGAGTAGCCCGCGCGCACGTAGCCGGGGTCGAGCCACAGCTCGAGGTCGTCGGGTGGGTGGGATCCGATATGCGGATGGACCTCCAGCCCGCGCGACAGGCGTGCCTCGGGCGGCTGGATGCCGGGGTCCGCGCCCGAGAGGACGCGCCGCCAGCCGAGCGCGTCGACGAGCAGCGGCGCGGTCAGGTCGCCGCGGTCGGTGTGCACCGTCTCGCCGGTGCGGCCGTTCACCTTCGCGGTCTCGAACGTGAAGTCGCCCTGCTCGGCCAGCAGGGCGCACAGGCGGGGGTAGTCGAACGTGGAGAACGTCCACGGCAGGCGCCAGCGGAAGGTCCGCGACGGGCTGTGGACGACGATGTCGCCGAAGGTCTGGCGGATGCTCTCGCCGAGCCCCAGGTTCCGGAGCCACGGGGTGGGCGCGGCGCAGGCCGACGTCTGGCGCTCGCCGATCTCGTAGCGGTCGATGACGAGCACGCGCGCGCCGCTGCCGCGCAGCTCGCGCGCGACGGCCAGGCCGGCGAAGCTCGCGCCGCACACGAGCACGTCCCACGCCCCGCTGAGCGGGGTGCGCTCCGACCCCCGCTTGGTGGCTCGAACGGGCATGCGGGGCCGCATTCTAAGGGGGCGACTGCGCTACCCTAGGCCGCTACATGTCCCAGACCACCATCCCGACTTCAGACGCCCGGATCGTCGAAGGCTCCGACGGCCTGCTGCTTGAGATCGACGGGCAGATCGTCCCGAACTACGACGCGACCTTCGCCCCCTTCGAGGAGGGCGATGTCGTCTCCGGACGCGTCGTGCGCATCGACAACGACGAGGTCCTCGTCGACATCGGCTACAAGAGCGAGGGGGTCATCCCCTCCAACGAGCTGTCGATCCGCAAGAACGTCGACCCGCACGACGAGGTCGAGCTGGGCGAGGAGGTCGACGCGCTGGTCCTCACCAAGGAGGACCAGGACGGCCGCCTCATCATGTCCAAGAAGCGCGCCCGCTTCGAGAAGGCGTGGCGGCGCATCGAGGCGGCGGCCGAGAGCGGCGAGCCGGTCGAGGGCACGGTCATCGAAGTGGTCAAGGGCGGCCTGATCATCGACCTCGGGGTGCGCGGCTTCCTGCCCGCCTCGCTGGTCGACATCCGGCGCGTGCCCAACCTCGACGAGTACATGGGCACGAAGATCGAGACGAAGGTCATCGAGCTCAACCGCTCGCGCAACAACGTCGTCCTGAGCCGCCGCGCGGTCCTCGAGGAGGAGCGCAAGGAGCAGCGCCAGGAGATCCTCGACCGCCTGCAGCCGGGGCTGATCGTCGAGGGCCAGATCTCGAACATCGTCGACTTCGGCGCCTTCGTCGACCTCAACGGCATCGACGGCCTGATCCACATCTCCGAGCTGTCGTGGTCGCACGTCAACCACCCCTCCGAGATCCTCTCGATCGGTGACACCGTCCAGGTCAAGGTGCTCGACATCGACCGCGACCGCCAGCGCATCTCGCTGGGTCTCAAGCAGACCCAGGAGGATCCGTGGCAGCGCGTCGTCGACACCTACAACGTGGGCGACGAGCTCGAGGGCACGGTCACGAAGGTCGTCACCTTCGGCGCGTTCGTCGAGATCCTCGACGGCGTCGAGGGCCTCGTGCACATCTCCGAGCTGGCCAACCACCACGTCGAGAACCCGCGCGAGGTGGTCCAGCCGGGCGACGACGTCCGCGTGAAGATCCTCGAGATCGACTCGGACCGCCGCCGCCTGTCGCTGTCGGTCAAGCGCGTCGAGGGCCAGGTCCTGCCGCGCCGCGACACCGGCGCCGGGGCGGGCGACCTCGACGACGTGCCCGAGCTCGGGCTGAGCGACGACGTGTTCGCCGGCGGCGACGCCGAGCCCGTCGAGGCCGCGCGAGCCGGTCGAGCCCGCCGCGCCCGAGGCGGTCGCCGACGTGGCGCCCCCGGCCGACGAGGCTGCGCCGGCCGGCGAGGCCGAGACGGCCGACGAGCCGGTCGCGCCCGCCGACGAGCCGGTCGCCGCGGCCGACGAGCCTGCCGCTCCCGCCGACGACGACGCCTAGCCCGCGCCGACCCGCAGCCGACGCCGTCTGGTCGCACCGCGCTCCATCCCGTTCGTCGGCCTGACCGGCGGCCTGGGGGCGGGGAAGTCGACCGCGCTCGCGGCGCTCGAGCGGCTCGGCGCGGCGACGCTGTCGGCCGACGCCGTCGTCCACGAGCTCTACGCGACCGACGAGGTGCGCGACGCCGTGGTCGGGCGCTGGGGCGCCGAGGTCGCGCCCGGTGGGGTCGTCGACCGCCCGGCCGTGGCACGCGCCGCGTTCGTGTCCGAACATGAGCGGGCGTGGCTCGAGGGCCTGCTGTGGCCGCGCGTGGCGCGCCGCGCGGCGGCCTGGCGCGAGGAGGTGTCCCGCCGCGAGCCGCCGCCGCGCGCGGCCGTCGTCGAGTCGCCGCTGCTCTTCGAGGCCGGCCTCGAGGCCGCCTACGATGTCACGATCGCCGTCGTGGCCGACGAGGAGGTGCGCCGCGAGCGCGCGGCGGCGCGCGGCCACGCCGCGGTCGACGAGCGCGCCGCGCGCCAGCTCCCGCAGGAGGAGAAGGCGGCGCGGGCGACGTACGTCGTCCGAAACAGCGGGACCGCCGAGGAGCTCACCCTTGCGCTGTCAGCGGTCCTTGACAAGCTAGAAGCCAATCCATGAGCAGCAGCGCGCAGAGGTCGACGTCGCGGGCCGGTTCCCGGCCGCGCCCCGCCGCGCGGGCGCCCGCGCGCCGCGCCACGGCCTCGCGCCGTCGCACGGTGCGCCGACGGCGGGCCGGTCTCGTCATCGGCGTGGCCGCGATCGCCGGGCTGCTCGCCGCGCTCCTGTGGCCGTCCTTCGACCACGCGGTCAAGGAGATCAAGCTGCCCCTGCGCCACGAGGACATCATCCGCCAGCAGGCGCGTGACAAGGACCTCGACCCGGCGCTCATCGCGGCGGTGATCTACGCCGAGTCGCGCTTTCGCGAGGGCCAGACCTCGCACGCCGGCGCCCAGGGCCTGATGCAGATCACGCCGGCCACGGCGCAGGACATCGCGCGCAAGTCGGGCGGCACGGAGTTCGTCGTCGGCGACCTGGCCACGCCGCAGGTCAACATCTCCTACGGCGCCTGGTACCTGCGCTACCTGCTCGGGCGCTACGGGGGCAACGAGACGCTCGCGCTCGCCGCCTACAACGGCGGCGAGGGCAACGTCGACCGCTGGGTCGACAACGCCCAGCAGCGCGAGCGCGACCTGACGATCTCGGAGATCCCGTTCCCCGAGACGCGGCACTACGTGCGCGCCGTGCACGACGCGCACGTCGAGTACCGCCGCTCCTACGCGGCCGAGCTGGGCATCTGACCCACGCTCAGGCGACCTCGTCGGCGCGCCCGACGTCGGCGCCCTCGCCGCGCTGCAGGCGCGAGTGGGTGCGCCCGTAGAAGAAGTAGATGACGACGCCGACGAGCAGCCAGCCGCCGAAGCGCAGCCACGTGACCGCCTCGAGCTGGCTCATCAGGTAGATGCACAGCGCCGTGCCGATGAGCGGGAACCACGGCACGAGCGGGACGCGGAAGCCGCGCTCGAGGTCGGGCTGCGTGCGCCGCAGGACGATCACGCCGATGTTGACGATCACGAACGCGAACAGCGTGCCGATGTTGACGAGCTTGGCGATCTCGGCGAGCGGCACGAAGGCGGCGATCAGAGCGATGAGGACGCCGAACATCGCCGTCGTGAAGATCGGCGTGCGGCGCGGGCTGAGGCGCGCGAAGATCGACGGGATCAGACCGTCACGGCTCATCGCGAAGAAGATCCGCGTCTGGCCGTAGAGGATCGTCAGCGTCACGCTGGTGATGGCCACGAGCGCGCCGAAGGACAGGATGTCGCCCGCCCAGTCGAGCCCGGCGCCCTCCTTGATCGCGTCGCTGAGCGGCGCCTCGGAGCCGGCGAGCTGGTCCGAGGGCAGCAGGCCGACGGTGACGATGGCCACGAGGATGTAGATCAGGGTGGCGATCAGCAGCGAGAGCAGGATGCCGATCGGCAGGTCGCGCTGCGGGTCCTTGGCCTCCTCGCCGGTCGTCGAGACCGCGTCGAAGCCGATGTAGGCGAAGAAGATCAGCGCGGCGGCGTCGACCGTGCCCTGCGTCCCGTTCGGCGCCCACGGCGAGAAGTTGTCGCCGTTGATCGAGCTGAAGCCGACGAGGATGAAGAAGATCAGGATGCCGACCTTGACGAACACCATGATCGTGTTCGTCCGCGCGCTCTCGCGCACGCCGTAGATGAGCAGCGCGGCGACGGAGAGCACGAGGAAGACGGCGGGCAGGTTGAAGGTGCCGCCCTCACCGGGCGGGCCGGCGAGCGAGTCGGGCAGGCTGATGCCGAAGAGCGAGTCGAGCAGGCTCTGCAGGTAGCCGCCCCAGCCGACGGCGACGGCGGCCACCGACACGCCGTACTCGAGGATCAGGTCCCAGCCGATGATCCACCCGACGAGCTCGCCGAGCGTCGCGTAGCCGTACGTGTAGGCCGAGCCGGAGACCGGGATGCTCGAGGCCAGCTCGCCGTAGGAGAGCGCGGAGAACAGGCAGGTCACGCCGGCGAGGGCGAAGGACAGGACGATCGACGGCCCGGAGTCGGCGATCGCCTCGCCGATGATCACGAAGATCCCGGTCCCGATGATCGCGCCGATGCCCAGCGCGGTCAGGTCCAGCGCGCCGACGGCGCGCTTGAGCCCGTCGTCGGTGCCGGCCTCCCGGACGAGCGCCTCGGTCGGCTTGCGGGCGAACGGCCCGCGCTCGGTTGCCGTGGCCATGCGGTTCTCCTGCCTGGCGGGGGTGGTCGCGTCCGCGTCAGCCTTCCCGCCAACGTCGGCGCTTGAACGGCTTTCCGCCGCCTGAGCGCCCGATTGCGGACATGGGGCGGCCGGATCCGCCGGTACATTGAGGAGTTGTGCCCGAGTTCCGCCTCGACCCGATCTTCACCCCGGCCGCCGATCAGCCGGCCGCCATCGACGAGATCGCCGCGCACCTGGGCGCGGGCGACCGCTGCACCACGCTGCTCGGCGCCACGGGGACCGGCAAGACGATGACCATGGCCGGCGTCATCGAGCGCGTCCAGCGCCCGACGCTGGTCATGGCCCACAACAAGACGCTCGCCGCGCAGCTGTGCAACGAGTTCCGGACCTTCTTCCCGGACAACGCGGTCGAGTACTTCGTCTCCTACTACGACTACTACCAGCCCGAGGCCTACGTCCCGAGCAAGGACCTCTACATCGAGAAGGACTCGGCGATCAACCAGGAGGTCGACCGCCTGCGCCACGCCGCCACGGCGGCCGTGTTCGCGCGGCGCGACGTGATCGTGGTGGCGAGCGTGTCGGCCATCTTCGGCCTCGGCTCGCCGGAGACGTACGACCTCAACATGCAGGTCCTGCGCAAGGGCGACTTCGTCGACCGCGACGGCCTGCTGCGCAAGCTCGTCTCGATCCAGTACGCGCGCAACGACACGGCGCTCGGGCGCGGCACGTTCCGCGTGCGCGGCGAGTCGCTCGAGGTCTTCCCGGCCTACGCCGAGACGGCGTTCCGGGCGACGTTCTTCGGCGACGAGATCGAGCGCCTGCAGCACTTCGACCCGCTCACCGGCGAGCTCATCGCCGACGACCTCGAGCACGTCGCCATCTGGCCGGCGACGCACTACAACGTCAAGGAGGGGACGATCGAGGCCGCGGTCGAGGAGATCGGGCGCGAGCTCAACGAGCGCTGCGCCGAGCTCGAGGCCGAGGGCAAGCTGCTCGAGTCCCACCGCCTGCGCCAGCGCACGCAGTACGACATGGAGATGCTGCGGGAGATGGGCTTCTGCAACGGCATCGAGAACTACTCGCGGATCCTCGACGGCCGCCGCCCGGGCGAGCGCCCGTACTGCCTGATCGACTACTTCCCCGACGACTTCCTGTGCTTCATCGACGAGTCGCACCAGACGGTGCCGCAGATCGGCGGCATGTTCGAGGGCGACCGCTCGCGCAAGAAGACGCTCGTCGACTACGGCTTCCGGCTGCCCAGCGCGATGGACAACCGGCCGCAGACGTTCGACGAGTTCATGTCGATCACCCCGCAGCTGCTCTTCGTCTCGGCCACGCCGGGCGAGTTCGAGCGCAGCCACTCCTCGCAGGTCGTCGAGCAGATCGTCCGCCCGACGGGCATCGTCGACCCGATCGTCGAGGTGCGCGAGACGCGCAACCAGATCGACGACCTGATGAACGAGATCCGCGTCCGCGTCGACCGCGACGAGCGCGTGCTCGTGACGACGCTGACCAAGAAGATGTCCGAGGACCTCACGGACTACCTGCTCGAGATGGGCTTCCGCGTCCGCTACCTGCACTCGGAGATCGACACGCTCGAGCGGATCCAGATCATCCGCGACCTGCGCCTGGGCGAGTACGACGTGCTCGTCGGCGTCAACCTCCTGCGCGAGGGCCTCGACCTGCCCGAGGTCTCGCTCGTCGGCATCCTCGACGCCGACAAGGAGGGCTTCCTGCGCGGCGAGACGTCGCTCATCCAGACGATCGGCCGCGCGGCGCGCAACGTCGACGGCACCGTGCTCATGTACGCCGACAAGGAGACCGCCGCGATGCGCGCGGCGATCTCCGAGACCGACCGCCGCCGGGCCATCCAGCTCGCCTACAACGAGGAGCACGGCATCACCGCGGCGACGATCGTCAAGGGCATCAGCGACATCGCCGAGTTCCTGCAGGCCGAGGGCAAGACGCCCAAGGGCCGGCGGCGCAGCGAGCGCCGGCGGGCGAAGGCGGCCGACATGTCGCTCAACGAGCTCGAGAGGACGATCGTCGAGCTCGAGGAGGAGATGCTGGCCGCCGCCGACGACCTGCGCTTCGAGTACGCCGCCCGCCTGCGCGACGAGATCCGCGACCTGCGCCGCGAGCTGCAGGAGGTCCGCAGCAACGAGGCGCCGGCCGCGTAGCTCGTCCGGCGCTCAGAGCGAGCGCCCGTAGATCCCGAAGGCCCGCGTGGCGAACGTCGCGCAGACGATCACGAGCGCGGCGAGCAGGCCCACACGGGAGGCCACGAGCCCCCAGTCGAGGTCGCCCATCGCCGCCGAGCGGCCCGCCTCGACGGCCCAGTTCACCGGGTTGACCGTCGCCACCGTGCGGATCCAGCCGGGCGCGAGGCTGTCCTGCATGAGCGCGCTCGACAGGAAGGTCAGCGGCAGGAGCACGAGGCTCACCGCGCCGATCAGCGTCTCGCGCTGGCGCGCGAGCACGCCGATGCCGTTGGACAGCGACGCGAACGCGGCGCCGAGCAGCGCGGCGACGAGCATCAGGATCAGGATCCCGCCGACGCCGTTGGTGTAGTCGGCGCCGAGCAGCAGCGCGAGCACGAGGATCAGCGCGGTCTGCAGGACGATCGTGAGGACCGCCTGCACGACGCTGCCGAGGTTCAACGCGCCGCGCCACACGGGCGAGGCGAGCATGCGGTCCATGACCCCGCCCTGGATGTCCTCGATGAGGGCCATCCCGGTCCAGCCTGCCGAGGAGACGGCGAGCATGACCACGACGCCCGGCGTGAGGAAGTCGATGTACGACCCCCCGCCGAAGCCGGGGATGGCGGTCACCGCCTTGAACAGCGCGCCGAACAGCAGCAGCCAGATGAGCGGCTGCGTGAGCGTGATGCCGAGGTAGGCGGGCTGGCGGCGCAGCACGCGCAGCGAGCGCAGGCTGACCTGCCAGGTCTGGCGCAGCGCGCTCATGCCGGCACCGCCTCGTGCTCGCGCTCGGCGCGCTGGAAGGAGCGGCCCGCGTGGCGCAGGTAGACCTCGTCGAGCGACGGCCGCGCCAGCGTCACCGACGTCGCGCGCACGCCGTGGGCCTCGAGCGCGGCGAGGACCGCGGGGATCGCCCGGCCGCCGTCGCGTGCCCGGGCGCGCAGGGTGCCGCCTTCGAGCGCGATCTCGCCGACCTCGCCGACGCGCTCCAGCGCGTCGCGCGCATCGGCGCCCTCGGACGACTCGAGCTCGATCTGGATGGCGTCGCCCTCGAGGTCGCGCTTCAGCGCTTCGGGCGTGCCCTCGGCGACGACGCGGCCGCGGTCGACGATGGCCAGCCGCGACGCGAGCCGGTCGGCCTCCTCGAGGTAGTGGGTCGTGAGCAGGATCGTCATCCGCTCCTCGCGCGCCAGGCGCTCGACCTCGACCCACATGCCGGCGCGGGCCTCGGGGTCCAGGCCGGTGGTCGGCTCGTCGAGGAACAGGACCTGCGGGCGGTGCAGCAGCCCCATGGCGACGTCGAGGCGGCGCTTCATGCCGCCCGAGTAGGTCTTGACCTGGCGGTCGGCGGCGTCGGCGAGGCCGAAGCGCTCGAGCGACTCGCCGGTGCGCCGGCGGAGGTCGCGACCCGTGAGCCCGTAGAACTCGCCGTGCAGGACCAGGTTCTCGCGCCCGGTGGCCTCGGGGTCGGCGCCGTGCTTCTGGCCGACGACGCCGATCGCGTGGCGCACGCGGCGTGGGTCGGCCAGCACGTCGATGCCGGCCACGCGGGCGCGGCCGGCGTCGGGGCGCGTCAGCGTGGTGAGGACGCGCACGGTCGTCGACTTGCCGGCGCCGTTGGGGCCCAGCAGGCCGAAGATCGTGCCCTCCTCGACCGCGAGGTCGAGGCCGTCCAGCGCCTGGACGTCGGGCGGGTAGGCCTTGCGCAGTCCGGTCGCCTGGATCGCGGCGCCGACCGTGTCAGGGGATACAATTTGTCCGTTCATGCAAGTATCTTGATCATCAAGAGATAAGATTGTCAAGCGAAAAAGAACGACTCTTCCACGAGCTCATCGACGAGGTCCGTCGCTCGCAGAGCGCCACCGACCGCTTCGACCAGGCGGTCGCCGATGCGCTCGGGCTCAACCGCACCGACATGCGCTGCCTCGACGCGATCGACCGCGAGGGCCCCATGCCCGCGGGCCGGCTCGGCGAGGCCGTGGGCCTGACGAGCGGCGCGGTGACCGCGGCGCTCGACCGGCTCGAGCGCTCGGGCTTCGCCCGTCGCGTGCGCGACGAGAAGGACCGGCGGCGCGTGCTCGTCGAGCCCACGGAGCTCGTGGGCAGCCTGTCGGGGCAGTTCTACGGGGCCCAGCAGGCGCTCGCCCAGGAGCTGTACGAGCGCTACACGGTCGAGCAGGGGCGGTTGCTGCTGGACTTCGTGCGCTCGGGGCGCGAGCTCAACGAGCGCGAGGCGGCGCGGCTGGAGGAGCGCACGCGCGCGTCCCGCGGCCGCGAGCGTTCAGAGGTTCGTGAAAACTCTGAAGCCGAGCGGTAGCATCCCCGGCCCATGACGCTCGACGCCGGGCAGGCCGAGTTCGTCGAGCGGTTCGCCTCGCTGCTGACGACCGAGGGCGGCATGCCCAGGATGCCGGCGCGAGTCTTCGCCTGCATCCTCGTCGACGACGACGGCGACGTGACCGCCGCCGAGCTGGCCGCGGCGCTCCAGGTCAGCCCGGCCGCGATCTCGGGCGCGGTGCGCTACCTCGTCCAGACCTCGCTCGTCACGCGGGTGCGCAAGGCGGGCGAGCGCAGCGACCACGTGCGCCTGGCCGACGAGGGTTGGTACGAGACGATGATGAACCGCGGCCGCCTGCTGGCCCGCTTCGAGCAGGCGCTGGCCGAGGGCGTGGAGGCGCTGGGTCCCGAGCGCCCCGCGGCCGCGCGGCTCGAGGAGACGCGCTCGTTCTTCGCGTTCATGCGCGCCGAGCTGCCGGCCCTGCTCGAGCGCTGGCGCGCGGGGCGCGGCTGACCGTGGACGCGGCGCTCGCCGACCTGCACGAGGCGCTGCTGCGCTGGTACGGCGCCGTGCGGCGGGACCTGCCGTGGCGGCGCACGACGGACCCCTACGCCATCCTCGTCAGCGAGGTCATGCTCCAGCAGACCCAGGTCGCGCGCGTCGTCCCGCGCTACGAGGCCTGGCTCGAGCGCTGGCCGACCGTGCACGCGCTCGCCGGCGCCACGCGCGGCGAGGTGCTCGCGGCGTGGGTCGGGCTCGGCTACAACCGCCGCGCGCTCGCCCTGCACGCCGCGGCCTGCGCCGTCGCCCGCGACGGCTGGCCCGAGGACCTGCGCGCGCTGCCCGGCGTCGGGCCGTACACGGCGGCGGCGGTCGGCTCGTTCGCGTTCGGCGAGCAGGTGGCCGCGGTCGACACGAACGTCGCCCGCGTGGCCGCGCGGCTCGGGCGCGGGGCGCCGGCCGCGCTCCTGCCCGAGGGGCGGGCGGCGGACTTCAACCAGGCGATGATGGAGCTCGGGGCGACGGTCTGCACGGCCCGCGCGGCGCGCTGCGGCGCGTGCCCGGTCGCTCCATGGTGCGCCTCGGCGGGGCGCGTCGTCCCGGCTGCGGCGCGCGGCGTCCGCGAGCGCTTCGAGGACACGAACCGCTGGGTCCGCGGCCGGGTCGTCGCGGCACTCGCCGCGGGGCAGGGGCTGCCCGGCGACATCGCCCCCGAGCGCCTGGCGCGCGCCGTCGACGGCCTCGAGCGCGACGGTCTCATCCGGCGGGTCGGCGAGGGCTTCGCGCTACCCTGAGCCACTCTGGCGGGTCACGGCGTCATCGCCCTCAAGCGGCTCGGGTACCGCGCAGCCCACCGCGGACTGCGGGTCTGGTGGTGGGCGCGCCGGCCGCAGACGCACGGCATCAAGTGCTTCGTGCGCGACGGCGACCGGGTCCTCTTCGTCCGCCACACGTACGGCAACCGCCGCATCTGGGAGCTGCCGGGCGGCGGCCTGCGGCGCGGCGAGGCGCCCGCGTCGGCGGCGCGCCGCGAGATGACCGAGGAGCTCGGGATCGACCCGGGCGACATGCGCGAGCTGGGCTCGATCGAGGTCAGCGGCAGCCACAAGCGCACGCGGCTGTTCTGCTTCGAGCTCGACGCCAGGGGCGCGGCGCTGCACCTGTCGAGGGTCGAGCTGGCCGAGGCGCGCTGGGCCAGCCCGAGCGCCCCGCCGCAGCCGCTGGGGGCCGACGCGGCCACGCTCCTGCGGCTCATCGACGTGCCCGCGCCGCGCCTGGACCCCGCTCGCTGACCCCGAGCGCGCCGCGCTGCGCGCCGTTCCTCGCAACGTGCGGGAAGTCGTCGAGGGGAACGTCTGTTCCCCTCCCTACAATCATTGAAAGAGGATGCCGTCGAACTCCGCCATCGTCATCTCGGGCGCGCGCGAGCACAACCTGCGCGACGTCTCGCTGACCCTGCCGCGCGACTCGCTCGTCGTGATCACCGGCCTGTCCGGCTCGGGCAAGTCGTCGCTCGCCTTCGACACGATCTACGCCGAGGGCCAGCGCCGCTACGTCGAGTCGCTCAGCGCGTACGCGCGCCAGTTCCTCGGCCAGATGGACAAGCCGGACGTCGACTCGATCGAGGGCCTGTCGCCGGCGATCTCGATCGACCAGAAGACCACCTCGCGCAACCCACGGTCGACGGTCGGCACGGTCACCGAGATCTACGACTACCTGCGCCTGCTGTGGTCTCGCATCGGCCACCCGCACTGCCACATCTGCGGCAAGCCGGTGGCCGGCCAATCGGCCGAGCAGATCATCGACCAGGTCATGGAGATGGCCGAGGGCACGCGCTTCATGGTCATGGCGCCGATCGTCCGCGGGCGCAAGGGCGAGTACGGCAAGGTCCTCGAGGAGCTGCGCGCCGAAGGCTTCCAGCGGGCCAAGGTCGACGGCGACCTGCGGATGCTCGACGAGGAGATCGTCCTCGACAAGAAGTTCAAGCACGACATCTCGATCGTCGTCGATCGCCTCGTGATGCGCGGCGACGTGCGCAAGCGGCTGGCCGACTCGATCGAGACGGCGGTCTCGCTGGCCGACGGGATGCTCGAGATCGAGACCGTCCCCCGCGGCGACGAGCCGCCCGAGATCACGCTCTACAGCGAGAAGTTCGCCTGCCCCGACCACGGGCCCGTGATCCCCGAGCTCGAGCCGCGGATCTTCTCCTTCAACTCGCCGCACGGGGCGTGTCCGCGCTGCACCGGGCTGGGGTCGATGATGGAGATCGATCCGGACCTCGTCGTGCCCGACGCGTCGATGTCGATCGGCGAGGGCGCGCTCGCCCCGTGGGCGGGCAGCGCGTCGCAGTACTACGAGCAGATCTCGCAGGCGATCGCCGAGCGCTACGACATCGACCTCGAGGCGCCCTGGCGCGACCTCTCCGACGAGCACCGCGAGCTGTTCCTCAACGGCACGAACGGCCAGCCGGTGCAGGTCACCTACCGCAACCGCTACGGGCGCCGGCGCACGTACCAGACGAAGTTCGAGGGGATCATCCCCAACCTCGAGCGCCGCTATCGCGAGACGGACTCCGACTTCTCACGGGAGAAGATCGAGGAGTACATGTCGATGGTGCCGTGCCCGGCGTGCAAGGGCGCGCGGCTGCGGCCGGAGTCACGCGGCGTGCGGGTCGCCGGGCTGGCCATCCACGAGTTCGCCGCGATGAGCGTCAAGCGCGCGCTCGTGTGGCTCGACGAGATCGAGCTGACCGAGACCGAGCGCCACATCGCGCGGCTCATCGTGCGCGAGATCGTGGAGCGGCTGCAGTTCCTCGAGAACGTCGGCATCGGCTACCTGTCGATGGACCGCGCGGCGGCGACGCTGTCCGGCGGCGAGGCGCAGCGGATCCGGCTGGCCACGCAGATCGGCTCGGCGCTCGTCGGCGTCCTCTACGTGCTCGACGAGCCGTCGATCGGCCTGCACCAGCGCGACAACTCCCGGCTCATCACCACGCTCGAGCGCCTGCGCGACCTCGGCAACACCGTCATCGTCGTCGAGCACGACGAGCAGACGATGCGCGCCGCCGACCACCTCGTCGACCTCGGGCCCGGCGCGGGCGAGCACGGCGGGCGGATCATCGCCGAGGGCACGGCCGATGAGGTCGAGCGGGTCCCCGAGTCGCTCACCGGGCAGTTCCTGTCGGGCGCGCGGACGATCCCGGTGCCCGAGCAGCGGCGCACGCCGAGCGGCATGCTCGAGCTGCGCGGGGCGCGCCAGCACAACCTCAAGGGCGTCGACGTCGACGTCCCGCTCGGCGTGCTGACGACCGTCACCGGCGTGTCCGGCTCGGGCAAGTCGACGCTCGTCAACGAGGTCCTGTTCAAGGCGGTGGCCAACCGGCTGCACCGCGCGCGGACGCGGCCGGGGCGGCACACGGCGGTGCTCGGGCTGGATCAGCTCGACAAGATCATCCAGGTCGACCAGTCGCCGATCGGGCGCACGCCGCGGTCCAACCCGGCGACCTACACCGGCCTGTTCGACACGATCCGCGACCTGTTCTCCAAGACCCAGGAGGCGCGGGCGCGCGGCTACAAGCCGGGCCGCTTCTCGTTCAACGTCAAGGGCGGGCGCTGCGAGGTGTGCCGCGGCGACGGCCAGATCAAGATCGAGATGCACTTCCTGCCCGACGTCTACGTGGAGTGCGACCAGTGCCATGGCAAGCGCTACAACCGCGAGACGCTCGACATCCGCTTCAAGGGCCGCAACATCGCCGAGGTCCTCGAGATGTCGGTCGAGGACGCGGTCGAGTTCTTCCAGCACATCCCGAAGATCCGCCGCCGGCTGGTGACGCTCAACGACGTCGGGCTCGGCTACATGCGCCTCGGTCAGCCGGCGACGACGCTGTCGGGCGGCGAGGCGCAGCGCGTCAAGCTCGCCACCGAGCTGTCCAAGGTGGCCACGGGGCGGACGCTCTACATCCTCGACGAGCCGACCACCGGTCTGCACTTCGCCGACGTGCAGCGGCTGCTCGAGGTGCTCCACCGGCTCGTCGACGCGGGCAACTCGGTCGTCGTCATCGAGCACAACCTCGACGTCATCAAGACCGCCGACCGGATCATCGACATGGGTCCCGAGGGCGGGGAGGAGGGCGGCGAGGTCGTCGCCGCCGGAACGCCCGAGCAGGTCGCGGGCACACCGGGCTCGCACACCGGAGAGTTCCTGGCCGGGCTCGTGACGCCCGCGGCGCCGACGGCGAAGCGGGGACGCAAGCGCACGCGCAAGGTCGCCACGGCGGCCTGAGGGGACTGCGGTGGCGCTGCGCGCGTTCCCCGTCCTCTATGCGCGTGACGTCGAGGCCGTCGCGGCCTTCTACGAGCGCCTCGGCTTCACCGAGCAGGCGCGGCTGCCCGGCCCGGACGGCGGCGCCGGCTTCATCTCGCTGCGCCGCGACGCGGCCGAGATGGCGGTGACGACCGAGGACTCACCGCGCATGCTGGCCGGGGTCGAGCCCGGCCTGGGGCCGCGCCACGAGCTGTTCGTCTACGTCGATGACGTCGATGCGACCGTTGCGGCGCTGCGCGAGCGCGGCGAGCGGGTCGTGCGCGAGCCGGTCGACATGCCATGGGGCGAGCGGGTCGCCTTCGTCGCCGACCCCGAGGGCAACCTGGTGTCGCTCGCGTCGGCGGCCGCCGGAGCGGGTCAGCCGCCGAAGCGCGAGCGCAGCGCGAGCACGTTGGACACGTAGCGGCGCGTCTCGGGGAGCATCCCGACCCGCTTCACCGACGACAGGCCCTGGTAGTAGGCGGCGGCGGCCATCGCCGGGTCGCCGTTCGTCTCGCGCAGGAGCTGGGCCAGGTACAGCGAGCCGGCGCGGACGTTGTCCTCGGCCGAGCTCGGATCGAGGCGGCGCGACCGGGACAGGTTGGACTGCACCCAGTCCCACGTGCCGGGCATGACCTGCATGATGCCGCGGGCGTTGGCCGACGAGAGCATCGCGTTGTTGAAGCCGCTCTCCTGCCAGGCGATCGCCGTGGCCAGCGAGCTCGGCGCGCCGTGCTGGGCGGCGATCGACTGGATCTGACCGGCGCTCAGGCGGCCGGCGGAGGGGGCCGGCGCGGCGCTCGGGGCGGCGTTGGCCGACACGGGCTGCGGCGTCGCGGCCGACGAGGTGGCCAGCGGCGAGCCGGTCGGCAGCTTGATCACGGTCCCGGCGAGCAGCGGCTTGTCCGGATCCAGTCCGTTCATGTACGCCATCTGCGTCAGCCCGATGCGGCTGCGCGCCGCCAGGCCGCTGAGCGTGTCGCCGACGCGCACCGTGTAGCCGCCCATCGCCTCGGGGGCCGTGGTCGGCGACGACTGGCCGGACGCGGCCGACGCGCTCGCCGAGCTGCCGGCGCCACCGGCGGCGGGCAGGGACAGCCGCGTGCCGGCGAGCAGCGGGCGCGCCGGGTCGAGGCCGTTCACCGCGGCCAGGCGCGAGAGGGACACGCCGTTGCGGACGGCGATCGCGCTCAGCGTGTCGCCCCACTGGACGCGCAGGCCGCCGGACGACGACGAGCCGGACGAGCCCGGCGCGGCCGCCGTCTGCGTGGCGGGCGCGGAGCCGCTCGTCCCGGAGGGGATGATCAAGCGGGTGCCGGCGATGACGCGCGCCTCGGTCGAGAGACCGTTGGCGGAGGCCACGGCGCTCGTCGGCAGCCGGTTGGCCATCGCGATCCCCCACAGGGTCTCGCCCGGCGCGACGGTGTGGACGGCGCCGAGGGCGGGGGTGGCGGGGAGGATCAGGGTGGCCGCGAGGGCCGCGCCGGCGAGGCGAACGGTGCGAAGCATGTGCATGGCCTAACCCCGATGGGTGCCATCGGCAACTCCCGCGGCGGTGTTCCGTGAACCTGCAACGGCACGTGCATGGCGCGCCGGCGCTCGGATGAGCGCCCAGGCCGCGGCGCCGGAGCTCAAGCCGCCGGTCGGACGGCCGATCAGGGAGGCGTGCTTTCCCTCCGTGCTGCCCTCCTCGCCGGCGCCGCGCTGATGGCCACCGCCGCGCCCGCCGGCGCCCAGTCGCCGGCGCCCGCGACCGCCGCGTCGCTCGCGCCCGTGCCGGGCGCGCTTCCCGCCGACCTCCCGGCCAGCTGGTCGCTGCCGTCCGTCTCCGGCCTGCGCGTCGGGCCGGTCATCGCACCGCTCGCCGCCAGCCCGCGCCAGGCCCGCTACGGCCTGCCCGGCCCCGACCGCCTGACCGTCGCCGCCGCCTCCGGCGGCGAGCTGCACGGCCTCGAGGGCGGCGACACCATCTCCGGCGCCGCGGGCGCCGACCGCCTCTACGGCGAGACCGGCGCCGACACGCTCCAGGGCGGCGCCGGCGACGACCTGCTCGACGGCGGCTCGGGCGACGACCGCCTGACCGGCCGCGACGGCACCGACCGCGCCTTCGGTGGCTTCGGCCACGACACGCTGGCCGGCGACGGCGGCAACGACGTCCTCGACGGCGGCGCGGCTCCCGACGAGCTGACCGGCGGCGACGGCGACGACCTGATCCGCGGCGGCTCCGGCGCCGACCGGATCGACGCCGGCCCGGGCAGCGACGTCATCTACACCGACTCCGGCGCCGACGTCGTCGCGGCCGGCGACGGCGACGACGTCGTCTACGTCAACAACGGCACCGCCGTCGCCTCGGTCGACTGCGGGCCGGGCGCCGACATCATCGTCATCAACCCGTACAACGCGCCGGGCGGCATCTCCAACGCCCAGGACCTGCGCGCCGGCCGCATCCAGAACTGCGACACCGTCATCGAGGCCGCGCCGGTCGCCGACCCGAGCAAGGGCATCAAGTGGATGGCCCCGGCGGGCGGCGGCAGCAGGACGGGCACGGACCGCAACGACAACCTGCTCGGCGGCCACGGCTCGGATCGCATCAACGGCGACGGCGGCGACGACGTCATCTGGGGCGACCTGAACCACAGCGTCGGCGGCCGCAACGCCAAGGACACGCTCGACGGCGGCTTCGGCAACGACATCGTCTACGGCGGCCGCGGCACGAACCGCATCCTCGGGAACTTCGGCGACGACTACCTGCAGGGTGGCGAGGGCACGAACACGCTGATCGGCGGCGCCGGCAGCGACCAGATCCGCCTGCGCGGCCACGGCCGCAACCAGGTGCTCGCCGGGCCCGGCAACGACGCGGTCTTCGCCGTCGTCAGCGCCAAGGTCAGCATCGACTGCGGCCCCGGCTTCGACACCGTGTTCATCGGGCGCAAGCGTCCGAAGATGAAGAGCTGCGAGCGCGTCGTCAGCCGCTACAAGCGGTAGGCGAGTCCGCCGCGGCAGGAGCCGCGGCGGCGTCCGCCTGACGCGCACGGCAGGGGACCGGACGGGGGAGCAGGGCACGGAGGCCCGGGCTCCCCCGCCACCGGTCCGCGAAGATCCCGCCCATGGACGCGCGGCGGGCCCGGCTGTGGTGGCAGAAGTGGCGCTGGTACGAGCGCGGCTCGCTGCCCTGGAACCGCGCCCGGCTGGACTGGGAGCTCGCCAGGCGCGAGGCCTACGCGCGCCGCCCGATCCACGGCAACGTCCTCGAGGCGCTGCTCGAGGGCCGGCTCGAGATCGGGGCCGGCACGCTGCTCGAGCCGCACGTGTGGATCACCGCGCCCGGCGAGGCGCGTGTCCGCATCGGCGAGGGCACCTTCCTGAACATCGGCGTGATGGTCGCCGCGCTCTCGCTGGTCGAGATCGGCAGCCACTGCATGCTCGCCAACGGCTGCATGGTCACCGACGCCAACCACCGCTACGACGACCCCGACCGGCCGATCACGTGGCAGGGCTTCACCTCGCGGGGCCCGACGCGGATCGGCGACGACGTCTGGCTCGGGGCGAACGTCGTCGTGACGAGCGGCGTGACGATCGGTGAGCGCTGCGTCGTCGGGGCCAACAGCGTGGTCACCCGCGACCTGCCGCCGCGCACCGTGGCGGCGGGGGCGCCGGCGAAGGCGCTGCGCTCGATTGACATGACGGTCCCCGAGCAGTAGACTAAGATCATTAGGTAAATGGCTACTGTAAGTAGGCTCATCATGCGAACCACACCCGTCACGCCGAACATCAGCCGCGTCAGCCGCCTCGGCTTCGTCAACACCTACCTCGTCCGTGAGGACGACGGGCTGACGCTCGTCGACACCGGCGTCGGCGGGAGCCGCGAAGGGCATCCTCGCCGCCGCCGCGGAGCTCGGCGCTCCGATCGTCCGCATCGCCCTCACGCACGCCCACGGGGATCACGTCGGGTCGCTCGACGCGCTGGTGGAGGCGCTCGGCGGCGTCGAGATCCTCACCTCGGAGCGCGAGGCGCGACTGCTTGCCGGCGACCGCTCGCTCGATCCCGGCGAGCCGCAGACCAAGCTCGCCGGCAGCTGGCCCCAGGTCGCGGCGCGAGCGACGCGCACGCTCGTCCCCGGCGACCGCGTCGGTTCGCTCGAGGTCCACGCCGCCCCCGGCCACACGCCGGGCCACATCGCCTACATGGACACCCGCGACGACACGCTGATCGCCGGCGACGCGTACTCGACGCTCGGCGGCGTGGCCACCAGCGCGCGGACGAACCCGCGCTTCCCGCTCGTCGTCATGGCCACCTGGAACCGGCCCACGGCGCTGCGCAGCGCCCGCGCCCTGCGCGCGCTCGAGCCTGCGCGCCTCGCCGTGGGCCACGGCCCGGCGCTGGAGAACCCGCTCGCGGCGATGGATCGCGCGATCGCCAAGGCCGCGCAGAAGGTCGAGGAGGCGCCCGCCTCCGACCCGGCGCCGAGCCGCTAGATGGGGCGCCGAGCGGGCCTGAGCCCGGCCGCGGTCGTCGAGGCCGCCGCCGGGCTCGCCGACGCCGAGGGCCTCCAAGCGCTCACGCTCGCCTCGGTCGCGGGCGCGGTCGGCGTGCGCACGCCGTCGCTCTACGCGCACGTCGCGGGCCTCGACGACGTCCGGCGTCGCCTCGCGCTGCTGGCCATCCGCGAGATCGACGAGGTCATGCGCGCGGCGGTCATGGGACGCGCGGGCGCCGACGGGCTGACGGCGTTGGCCCACGCCTACCGCGAGTACGCGGTCGCCCATCCCGGCCGCTACGCCGCGACCGTGCGCGCGCCGGACCCCGGCGACCCCGAGCTGGCCGCGGCCGGCGCGTCGGCCGTCGAGCCACTGCTCGCCGTCGTGCGGAGCTTCGGCCTCGAGGGCGACGAGGCGATCCACGCCGCGCGCACCGTACGCAGCGCGCTGCACGGCTTCGTCGCGCTGGAGACGGGCGGCGGCTTCGGCATCCCCGTCGACCTCGACGCGAGCTTCGACGCGATGGTCGACGCGCTCGCCCGCGGCCTCGCGCGCCCCGCGTAGCTCAGCGGCAGCGGCCGAGCAGGTCGGTGGTCAGCGCGATGCGCGCACCGGGTCACAGTGACGTGCACGGGCTCTGCACGGGTCGGCCGGGGCTACTTGGCGGCGATCACGCTGACCGCGAAGACGACGCCGCCGAGGAAGAGCGTGGTCGTCACGATCGACATGAACGCGTAGGCGCTGGCCAGCCGCGGGCGGTCGCCGCGGCGGCAGTCGCCGGCCTTCGTCACGCCGACGATGATCAGCGAGAAGCACAGCGCGACGGCCACCGTGATGACCGGGGCGACCCAGATCAGCTCGAGCAGCGCGCCCGTGTCGACCGCCGCGATCATGCCTCGGCCGGCACGAGCCGCTCCTGCAGGCGGCGCACGAACACGGCGACGACGGCGCCGATCATCGCCAGCGTGATGAGCAGCGGGCCGGCCGCGCCGTTCCCGAACAGCGAGCTGACCCCGTAGACGACCGCGCCGATCAGGGCGGCCGCGGGCAGCGTGAGGACCCAGGCGACCGCGATGTTCCCGGCCAGGCCCCAGCGCACGGCCGACAGGCGCTTGGCCGCGCCCGCGCCCATGACAGCGCCGGAGATGACGTGCGTCGTCGAGAGCGGGAAGCCGAGGTGCGAGGCGGTGAGGATCACCGCCGCGCCCGAGGACTGGGCGGCGAAGCCCTGGGCCGGGTCCATCTTGATGATCCGGCTGCCCATCGTGCGGATGATCCGCCAGCCGCCCGTGTAGGTGCCGAGCGCGATCGCCGCCGCCGAGGAGACGATGACCCACGTGGGCACGTCGAAGCCCGTGCTCGGCAGGTCGCCGTGGGAGATCAGCGCGAGCGTGATGATCCCCATCGTCTTCTGGGCGTCGTTCGTGCCGTGCGCGAGCGACAACAGGCTCGCCGAGACGAGCTGGCCGAGCCGGTAGCCGCGGTTGACCGGGCCCGGGCGCAGGCGCCCGACGATCTCGTAGATGATGACGATGCTCAGCGCCGCGACCGCGAAGGCGAGCAGCGGGGCGACGACGCCGGGCACGAGCACCTTCTCGACCAGGCCGTCGCCATTGACCGCGTCGGCGCCGTCGGCCGCGAAGGCGGCGCCGACGACGCCGCCGATGAGCGCGTGCGAGGAGCTCGACGGCAGGCCCAGCCACCACGTGGCCAGGTTCCAGGCGATCGCGCCGACGAGGCCGGCGAAGACGACGGTCGTGCTCACCGCGCCGGCCTCGACGATCCCCTGGCCGACGGTGGCCGCGACCGCGAGGGACATGAACGCGCCGGCGAAGTTCAGGACGGCCGACAACAGGACGGCGAAGCGCGGCGACATCGCCCGCGTCGAGACCGACGTGGCGATCGCGTTGGCCGTGTCGTGGAATCCGTTGGTGAAGTCGAACGCGAGCGCCGTGCCCACGACGATGACCAGGACGACGTCGGCGCTGTCCATGGTCTCGCAGTTCCCGTCAGACGCGAACGCCGATCAGGCGTTCTTGATGACGATGCCCTCGAGCGTGTTGGCCACGTGCTCGCAGGCGTCGATCGCCTCCTCGAGGCGCTCGAAGATGTCCTTCCAGCGGATCACCACCATCGGGTCGATCCCGTTGTCGAACAGCGAGGCGATCGCGTTGCGGCTGATGCGGTCGCCGTCGTTCTCCAGGCGGTTGACCTCGACCGTGTAGTGGGAGAGGTCCTGGAAGCTGCGCAGCCGCGGCATCGCGGCGGCGATCTGCTGGGCGGCCTGGAGCAGGATGTGGGCCATCCGCTCCGCCTGCTCCATCGGCGCCTCGATCTTGTAGAGCCCGAGGTAGTCGGCGACCTCGTCGATCAGGTCGATGATGTCGTCGAGGTCAGAGGTGAGCTCGAGGATGTCCTCGCGGTCGATCGGGGTGACGAACGTCGAGTTCAGGCGCTGGTGGATGTCATGGGTGATCCGGTCCCCCTCCTGCTCGCAGATCAGGATGTCGCGCGCCAGGTCGGCGCGCTCGGGGAAGTGGCCCAGCATCTGATCCAGCAGGTCGGCGCCGCGCACGACGTTCGCGGCCGCCTCCTCGAACAGGTCGAAGAACTCGCGGTCCTTCGAGTTGAAGATCTGCCCGAGGCGAGCCATGCCAGGGCTCCGAGTCTATGTGAACACTGTGTGAACCGATCAGCCGGAGCGCGCGCGGCGGAAGCGCTCGAGCTCCTCGGCCGGGATCGAGTAGTCGTGCTCGGGCGCCGGGTAACGGCGCGTGCGCACGTCGTCGGCGAAGGCGGCGACGCCGGCGTCCATCTCGGCCTGGATGTCGGCGTAGCGCTTGACGAAGCGCGCGCCGAGACCCTCGCGGATGCCGAGCAGATCGTGGAAGACGAGCACCTGGCCGTCGGTCGCCGGGCCCGCGCCGATGCCGATCACGGGGATCGCGATCGCGGGCATGATCTCGGCCGCCACCTCGCTCGGCATCGCCTCGAAGACGAGCGAGAAGCAGCCCGCCTCCTGCAGCGCCACGGCCTCGCGGGCGATCCGCGCCGCCGCCTCGCCGGTGCGGCCCTGGGCGCGGTAGCCGCCGAGCGCGGTCGACGTCTGCGGGGTCAGGCCGACGTGCCCCATGACCGGGATGCCGGCCGCGACGATCGCCCGGGCGCGCGCCACCGGCACCTCGCCGCCGCCCTCGAGCTTGATCGCGTCGACCCCGGCCTCCTTGACGAAGCGCATCGCGGTGGCGACGGCCTGCTCGTCGGAGATCTCGTAGGAGCCGAACGGCAGGTCGGCGATCAGGAACGGCGTGCGCAGCCCGCGGCGCGCGGCGCGGCTGAGGACCAGCATCTCGTCGACCTCGACGGGGACCGTCGAGGGGTAGCCGAGCACGGTCATCGCCCCGCTGTCGCCGACGAGCACGAGGTCGACGCCGGCCGCCTCGGCGGCGCGCGCGCTCGGGAAGTCGTACGCCGTGACCATCACGATCGGCTCGCCGAGCCGCTTCTTCTCGGCCAGGCGCGGCAGCGTCATCGGCAGCCGCGAGGCGTCGTCGGGGATCCGGATGTTCTGCTGGGCGCTCGACATTTCCTGGTGCTCCTATCCGAGGATCGTGTTGTCGATGAGGCGGGTCGGTCCCACCCGGGCGGCCACCGCGACGAGGACCTCGCCGTCCGCGCGCTGCACCGGGGTCAGGTCATCAGGGCGTACGAGCGCGATGTACTCGGGCTCTACCCCATGGAGGGCCATCGCTGCGCGTCCGGCGCCGGCGATGGCCACGGGGTCGCGCTCGCCCTCGGCGTGCGCGCGTTCGGCGGCGTCCAGGCCGCGACGCAGAGCCGTGGCCCGCTCGCGGTCGTCGCCGCGCAGGTGGACGTTGCGGCTGGAGAGGGCGAGCCCGTCGGGCTCGCGGACGGTCGGGCAGGCGGCGATCTCGACCGGCAGGTCGAGGTCGGCGGCCATCCGGCGGATGACCGCGACCTGCTGGGCGTCCTTCTGGCCGAAGTACGCCACGTCGGGCCCGACCATGTTCAGCAGCTTGGCCACGACGGTCGCGACGCCCTCGAAGTGGGCGGTGCCGCGATGGGCGCCCTCGAGGTGCTCGGTCAGCCCGGAGACGCGCACGGTGGTGGCGAAGCCGGGCCGGTAGACCTCCTCGACGGGCGGCGCGAAGAGCACGTCGGCGCCGGTCTCGGCGGCCAGCGCGGCGTCGCGCTGCTCGTCGCGCGGATAGCTCGCCAGGTCGGCGGCCTCGTTGAACTGGGTCGGGTTGACGAACAGCGAGACGACGACGACGTCGCAGTCCGCGCGGGCGCGGCGGACCAGGCTCAGGTGGCCCTCGTGCAGCGCGCCCATCGTCGGGACGAGGCCGATCCGGCGCTCCTCGCGGCGGGCCGGGCGCAGCGCCTCGCGCACGTCGGCGACGCTGCGGGCCGTCCTCATGCGCCCACCCCGGCGGGACGCGCCGCGATCGCGCGGGCGGCGTCGGCGAGCGCGTCGTAGAGGCCGGCGAGGTCGGGGGCGCGATCGGCGATCGCGGCGCGGTGGCGCGCGACGACGTCCTCGTCGCCGCGGGCGATCGGGCCGGTGAGGGCGCGCTGGGCGCCGTGCGCGGCCCAGTTCTCGACGGTCGCGCGCACGAGCGGGACGAGTGCCTCGCGCGGCACGCCGGCGCTCGCGGCCATCCGCTCGGCGGCGTCCTCGAGCGCGACGAGCAGGTTCGAGGCGATCGCGGCGGCCGCGTGGTAGGCGGCGCGGTCCTCGTCGGCGACCGTGAACGGCAGCATCCCGAGCTCGACGGCGAGCTCGCGGGCGGTGGCCAGCGCGCGCTCGGTCGTCCCCGCGACGGCGGCGCCGGCGCCCGCGAACGCAGCGCCGGGCCCGGTGACGGTCATCAGCGGGTGCAGCCCGAAGGCCTCGTGGGGGACGAGCACGTCGAGCGCGGTGGCGCCCGACAGGTGGCCGACGAGCAGGCCGGTGCGCGCCGGGACGGCGGCCGCCGCGGCGGCGATCTCGGCGTCGGGAACGGCCAGCAGCACGATCCCGGCGTGCGCGGGATCGAGCGTCCCGCGTCCGTGCGGGCCCGTGACGGGACGGCCGCTCGCGCTCAGCGCCGCGGCAAGCGCCGTGCCCATGCGGCCACGGCCGACGATCGCGATCGTGCTCTTCATATCTCGGTCCAGCCCCCGGGTCGGGGTGCCGGTCGCGTTCTCTGTGCAAATAGCGTAGCGATCACCGGGGGCGGGCCGGAAACCGCCGGGGCGAGGGGTAGCATCGCGCCCGTGCCGTCGTCGAGGGAGGAGCGCCGCGAAGCGCTCAAGGCCGTCTTCCAGCAGGCCAAGGGATGCACGAACTGCCCCGGCCTCGCGTCCACCCGGACCACCGTCGTGTTCGGCTCGGGCAACGCCGACGCCGACCTGATGTTCATCGGCGAGGCGCCCGGCGCCAACGAGGACAAGCAGGGGCTGCCGTTCGTCGGCCAGGCGGGGAAGCTGCTCGACAAGCTGCTCGGCGAGATCGGGCTGACGCGCGGCGACGTCTTCGTGGCGAACGTCTTGAAATGCCGACCTCCCGGCAACCGGGACCCGCACCCGGCCGAGATCGAGGCCTGCCAGGGCTACCTCATGCGCCAGGTGGAGCTCATCGAGCCGCGCGTGATCTGCACGCTGGGCAACTTCGCGACGAAGCTGCTGCGCGGCGATCCGACGGGGATCACGCGCCTGCACGGGCGCGAGGAGATCCGGGTGGTCGGGCCGCGCGCCGTGCGCCTGTTCCCGATCTTCCATCCCGCGGCGGCGCTCTACACGCCCGCGAACGTCGAGGTCCTGCGCGCGGACTTCCGTCGCCTGCCCGAGCTGCTCGCCCTCGACCCGCCCGAGCAGCCCGCCGCCGAGGAGCCGCCCGAGCTGCTCGTCGACGACGAGCCGCCGCGCGCGCTGCCCGAGCCCGAGGCGCCGGAGCCGGAGCCCGACCGCGAGGCCGAGCGCGAGCGCGAGGCGGTCCTCCAGCTCGGGCTCTTCTGAGCGTGGGCTCGGTCCCGCTGCGCCTGCGCGTCGCCGTGCCCGCCGACGCGCCCGCCATCGCGCGCTCGATGGCGCTCGGCTTCGAGACCTACCGCGCCTTCGGCCCGGCCGGGTGGCGACCGCCGGCGGATTTCACCGAGGGCGTACGCGCGAGACTGGCCACACCGAACGCCTGGGCGCTGCTCGCCGAGATCGCCGGTGAGCCCGCCGGCCACGTCGCGCTGGCTCCCGACCGCGGCGACGAGGGGCGCACCGCCTACCTCTGGCAGCTCTTCGTCCGCCCGCCGTGGTGGGGCACCGGCCTGGCCGACCGCCTCCACGGCGCCTGGGTCGAGCGCGCGCAGGACGGCGGCTGGCGCAGGGCCGGCTGGTCACTCCTGCGGGCCACAGCCGCGCGCGGCGCTTCTACGCGCGCCGCGGCTGGCAGGTGGAGGGCGCGCCCGTCGTCGACCGGCAGCTCGACCTGGCGCTCGTGGCTCTGCGGCGCGACCTCTGAGCGTCTAGTCAACCCGCGCCGTGCGCAGCGCGGGCAGGACGTCGTCGCCGTAGCGGCGGATCGAGCCCTCGACGTCGGCGTCGCCGATGAGCTGCAGGCAGACGACGGTCGCCCCGAGGCCGAGCATCTCGCGCAGGCGGTCGATGTGCTCGCCGGCGTCGGCGCCGACCAGGAAGCCCTCGTGGGCGAACTCCTCGTCGCTCATCTCCTCGTGCGCGCGGCGCTCCATCTCGGCCGGGTCGTGGAGGTCGTCGCGGTAGACCTGCTCGAGCTGGGTGGCCTTCCACTTGCGCGCGCGGGCGATCGCCTCGTCCTCGTCCTCGGCCAGGTGGAAGCCGGCCTGGAGGATGATCTCGCCGGGGTCCTTGCCCTCGCGCCCGCACGCCTCGCGGTAGGCGTCGATGATCTCCGGCGCCTGCCCGGGGTCGCCGAGCGTCCACAGCCCGTCGCCGTGACGCGCCGCGACCTCGGCCGCCTGCGGCCCGAAGGCCGAGACGTAGAGCCGCGGGCGGTTGGCCGCGCGCGTGTAGAGCTTGGCCTCCTTGAGCGCGAACCAGCCGGCGTCCATCGTCACCGTCTCGCCGGCCCACAGGCGCGTGATGGCCTCCAGGCCCTGGTCGAGGCGCTCGATCTGCTCGCCCGGCGAGGGCCAGTCGGCGCCCAGCGGCACCTCGTTGAGCGCCTCGCCCGAGCCCGCGCCGAGGAAGACGCGGCCGGGGTAGAGGTCCTCGAGGCTCATGAACGCCTGCGCGACGAGCCCGGGGTGGTAGTGATGGACGATCGGGGTCACGCTCGTGCCGAGCGGACCGGTCGTGTCGTCGCCGGCGGCGGCCAGGAAGACCCACGCCTGGCTGCCCGCTCCCTCGGGGAACCAGGGGGCGAAGTGATCGGACGACGCGATGCCGTCGAAGCCCGCGCGCGAGGCGGCGCGAGCCTGGGACAGCATCTGCGACGGGGTGAACTCCTCGGTCGAGGCGGCGAACCAGAATTGCGTGTCGGGCATGGGGCTGGCACTACCCATCCTGGTTGCCCACGCACGTCTCCTTGCAGCGGGACGCGCCACGCTATGGAAATCTGGCGCGACCTCGGCTCATTCCCCCCAGGGAGCCGGGGAGCCAGGCCACGGATGGCCTGGCGCTATTTCCTGCCTGTCGTTCCACTACAGGTCGCTGCGCCCGAAGGCGAGCGAGCTGAGCGCGCCCACGAGGACGAGGTAGCCCGCGACCCAGGGCCACAGCAGCGCGCCCGCGTCGTGGGAGCCCCCGAGCGGGCCGAGCTGGATGATCGCCCCGGTGACGCCGGGCACCTCGGAGACGAGCAGCCGCAGGGCGTCGCGGTAGAGCGCCTCGAAGGGCAGCACCCATGAGGCCGTGTTGGCGATGGTCTGCAGCGTCCCGGAGTTGAGCGCGTCGCCGATCGAGCCGAGCAGGCCCGCGAGCAGGCCGGCGCCGAAGAGCATCAGCGCGGCGATCCCGTTCGCCGTCGAGGACAGGAAGATCGAGCCGAACAGCGCGAGCGCGGCCACGACGACGACGGCGGCGGCGAGCCGCAGCCCGGCGGCAACCGGGTTGGCGGGCCACCAGTCGCCGATCACGCCGGTCACGACGACGGCGCCGGCGTAGACGATGACGATGTACAGCCCGGCGACCGACGCCGGCGGCGAGCACGCGCCCGCCGAGGTACTGGTTGCGCCCGAGCGGGCGCACGATCAGTGGCTGCAGCAGGCCACGCTCGGCGTCTCCCCGCACGGCGCCGATGGTCAGGAAGATGGCGAGCACGACGCCGAGGAACAGCGTCCCGAACATGGCCAGGCCGAGCAACGTCGCGCCCGCGAGCACGCGCGCGTCGAGGCCGACCTCGTTGCTGCTGAAGCCCGAGACGTCCTCGAAGAGCTCGCTCGCGCCCCACGCGTAGAGCCCGCCGAAGCCGATCGTGATGACGACGACGACGGCGAACACCCGCCGGCGCAGCGACTCGCGCACGGCCTGGCCGGCGACGACGAGGACGTCGCTCACGCCGCCTCCTCCTCCTGGCCCAGGGCGGCCAGGTACGTGTCCTCGAGCGTCGAGCGCAGGAGGCGCACCTCGTAGACGCGCTCGCCCTCGGCCACGAGCCGCTCGACGATCGCGGGCACCTCGTCGCGCGAGGCGGTGTCGAAGCGCCGCACGCCGTGGGCCGTCTCGACCTCGACGCCGCGCGGCCGGGCGAGCTCGTCGGGACGGCCGGCGGCGACGACGAGCCCGTCGTCGATGATCGACACGCGGTCGCAGACCTGCTCGACCTCGCTGAGCAGGTGCGTGTTCAGGAGGACCGCCTGGCCGCGGCGGCGCAGCTCGACGAGCAGTGTGCGGACGGTCCGCCGGCCCGCCGGGTCGAGCGCGCTCGTGGGCTCGTCGAGCAGGAGCAGCGCCGGGCGGCCGACGAGCGCCTGGGCGATCCCGAGGCGCTGCTGCATGCCCTTGGACATCGTCTCGATCCGGCGCTCGCGCGCCTGGGAGAGGCCGACGAGCTCGAGCAGCTCGGCGCGCTCGGCCTCGCCGCCGTCCGAGCCGGCGAGGCGCTGGTGCAGGACGAGCAGCTCGTCGGCCGTCGCCCAGCCCGGGAAGCGGAACAGCTCGGCCAGGTAGCCGAGCGAGCCGCGCGCCGCCGCGCTGCCCGCGCGCGCCCCGCACACCTCGGCGCGCCCGCCGCTCGGGCGCACGAGCCCGCAGGCGATCTTCACGAGCGTCGACTTGCCCGCGCCGTTGGGGCCGAGCAGTCCGACGACCTCGCCCTCGCCGACCTCGAGGTCCACGCCGCGCAGCGCGTGCGTCGCGCCGTAGCGCTTGGTCAGTCCGGAGACGGCGAGGGCCGCGGGCACGCGGCGAGTGTAGGGATGCGGGTCAGGCCGTCGCCTCGGTCCGCGCCTTGAGGCCGCGCGCGAACTGCTCGAAGGACGGGCCGAGGTCGGGCATCGAGCGCCACATGACGGGCAGCAGCGGCCCGGTGTACTCCTCGCGCATGCGGAAGCGCGTCCCGCCGCCCTCGGGCGTCAGCGTGAAGGTGCGCACGCCGCGGAACAGGCCGAGCGGCATCCCGCCCGCCCACGTCATCGACTGGCCGGGGACCAACTCGGTGACCGTGACCGGGAAGGCCCGGCCGGGGTTGGCCTCGGAGACGACCTTGATCTTCTCGCCCGGCGCGATCGTGCCGTCGACGCTCTTCACGCCCGAGTCCCAGGTCGGGTACGCACTCGCGTCGGCGAGCACCCTCCACACCGCGTCGGGGCCGGCCTGGATGTGCGACGTCGACTCGTAGGACCTCACCGAGAACCTCCCGTTCCGTAACGATCGGTCTACCGTAACAGTTCTGCTACGGTTCGGCAGATCACGCTCCACGGCCTGCACGGCGACCCGTTCGATGCCCTCGGCGACCCCAACCGGCGGGCGATCCTCGAGCTGCTCGCCGGCGGTGAGGGCTCGGTGCAGGAGCTCGCCGACCGGCTGCCGATCAGCCGGCCCGCCGTGTCGCGGCACCTGCGGTTGCTCAAGGACGCGGGGCTCGTCGCCGACCGCGCCCACGGGACGCGGCGCCTGTACCGCCTGCACGACGAGGGCATCGACGCGGTGCGCGGCTACCTCGAGCAGGTGTGGGGCGAGGCCGCGGCGCGCTTCCGGCTGCTCGCCGACAACGCGGGCGACCGGTGAACCCGCTCGAGCTGCGCTTCACCGTCGCGTGCCCGCCCGCGCGCGCCTTCGACCTGTGGGCGAACGAGACGTCGCGCTGGTGGCCGCACGGGCACTCGGTGTCGGGCGATCCGGGCCTGGACGTGACCTTCGAGCCGCGCCCCGGCGGCCGCATCTTCGAGCGCACGCCGGGCGGCGACGAGCACGACTGGGGCGAGGTGCTGGCCTGGGAGCCGCCGCGCCGCCTGGCCTACCTGTGGCACCTGCGCTTCGACCGCGCCGACGCGACCGAGGTGGAGGTCACCTTCGCCGACGGCGAGGGCGGCGGCACGGCGGTGACGATCGTCCACCGGGGCTGGGAGCGCCTCGGCGCGCTGGGCCCCGAGCGCCGCGAGCGCAACGCGCGCGGCTGGTCGGGGCTGCTGCCGCACTTCGAGGCCGCCTGCGTGCAGCCCGTCTAGGCGGGGCTGGGCGCCGGCGCGGAAGGCCGGGCGCGCAGCCCGAGCGCGAGCACGGCCGAGGCGACGACGCACTGCAGCCCGAAGACGATCGCCGCGAACCCGACGATCCCCAGGTCCGGCGCGCCGAGCAGGAACGGCTCGGCCACCGCGATCACGCCGAGGATCCACAGGAAGCGCGTCTCGTGCAGGGCGAGCATGTACTGCACCGTCAGGTAGGCGATCGCCAGCAGCGTCATCGCCGCGCCGAGCAGGAGCAGCGCGTCGGCGGCCTGCGTCAGCTCCTCGCCGAAGGCCAGGCGCAGGAGCAGCTCGGGGGCGAGCGCGAAGATGGCCAGCGCGGGGGCGGCGAGCGCGAGCAGGATCACGAGCGCGCGCACGAGAACGGGACGCGGGTCGCGACCGTCGGCGGCCCGCCGCGTCGCCTCGGGCAGCAGGTGCAGGCCGATCCCGATCGCCACCCAGACGACCGACTTGGCCGCCACCGCCGCCGCCGCGTAGGAGCCCGCCGCCTCCGGGCTGAGCTGGTGCTTGGCCACGATCACGTCGACGTTCTGCAGGGCGGCGAGCAGGAACAGCCCGACGATCGGCACCCAGCCGTCGCCGAGCAGGCTGCTCAGCGAGCGCACCTCACCGGCGTCGCGGCGCACGGGACCGATGCGGCGGTGCAGGACGACCTCGAGCGCGACGGCCACGAGCACGAAGGCCAGCGGCGTGCCGAGCATCGCCCCGGTGACGCCGAGGCCGGCGGCGAACAGGACGAGCGCGCAGACGAGGCGCCCGGCCCCCTCGAGGACGATCGAGGAGCCGACCGCGCCGTAGGCCTGCAGTCCCTGCAGCGCCCCGCGCTGCAGCGACAGCAGCATCCACAGCACGCCGGCGGGGAGGATCGCCGCCGCCGCCCACGGGGCCTCGCCGACGCCGATGGCGCCCGCGATCGGCGCGCGCAGGAGGATCGACGCGGCCGTCACGGCGACGAGCGCGACGAGCAGCCGGTGCGTCCACGAGCGCAGCGTCGCGCGCAGGACCTCGGGATGGCCGAGGCGGTCGAGCGCCGCCTCGCGCGCCGCCGCCGTCTGAACCGACTGGCCGGCGACGAGCAGGATCAGGAAGGCGGAGACGAGCGCGGCCAGCGTGCCGTAGCCCGTCGCGCCGAGCAGGCGCGTGAAGACGACGGTGAACAGCAGCTGGATGGCGTTGTTGGCCAGCGTCGCGGCGGCGAGCCCCGCGGCCTTGCCCGACTCCGAGCGCCGCAGCCTCTCGCGCAGCCGCGGGCGCCGGCCGGCGATCGCGTGCGCCATGGCCCCCGAGGGTATTCGCTGCGGGGGCGGCGGCGATCAGGACGCGGGGTAGCATCGCCCGTCCCATGGGCGAAGCAGGCACGCAGCTCGACAGCCGCTCGGCGGCGGAGACCGAGGCGCTGGCCGCCGGGCTCGCCGGGCGCCTGCGCCCGGGCGATGTCGTGCTCGTCTCGGGCGAGCTGGGGGCGGGCAAGACGACCTTCGTGCGCGGCGCGTGCCGCGCGCTCGGCGTGACCGTCCCGGTGACGAGCCCGACGTTCACCATCGCGCGCCGCTACGAGGACGGCCGCGTGCCCGTCTCGCACCTCGACCTCTTCCGCCTCGGAGAGGGCCTCGGCAACGAGGAGCCCGAGCTGCTCGCCGACGAGCTCGCGCCGGACCGGATCGCGTTCGTCGAGTGGCCAGAGGTCGCCGGCGGAGACCCGCCCGGGACGCGTGTCGCCGCGCGCGTGCGCCTCGAGCACGCGGGCGGAGATCTCCGGCGCGTCATCATCGAGACGTGACCGCCCTCCTGGGGTTCGACACCGCCACGCCGGACACCGTCGTCGCGCTGCACGTCGACGGGCGCGAGCCCGAGGAGCTGCGCCACGTGCCCGGCCCCGGCGAGCGCCCGGGCCACGCCGCCCGGCTGCTGCCGCTGGCCGGCGCCCTGCTCGAGCGCGCCGGCCTGCGCTTCTCCGACCTGGACCGGATCGGCGTCGGCGTCGGGCCGGGGACGTTCACCGGCCTGCGGATCGGCGTGGCCAGCGCACGCGCGCTCGCTCAGGGCGCGGGCGCCGAGCTGTGCGCGGTCTCGACGCTGCGCGCGCTTGCCGCCGCGGCCGAGCACGACGGGCCCGTCCTCGCCGTCCTCGACGCCCGCCGCGGGGAGGCCTTCGCCGCCGCCTTCGACGGCGACGAGCAGCTCTCGGGGCCGGTCGCCGTGCGGCCCGAGGCGCTCGCCGCCCTGGTCGACCACGACCGCCCGGGAGCCTGGCTGGCCGTCGGGGACGGAGCGCTAGCATTTCGCGATCAGCTGGTGCCGGCGGCCGTCGAGGTGCCGGCGACCGGCGCTCCGTGTCACCGCGTCAGCGCGATCGCCATCTGCCGGCTCGCCGCCCACAGCCCGACCGTCGAGCGCGACGCGCTCACCCCGGACTACGTCCGCCTCCCGGACGCGGAGGAGGCGCGCCTGCGCCGCGGGGCATGACGCCGCTGGACATCACCCGCCTGACGTACGCGGACCTGCCCCAGGTCATCGCGATCGAGCGGCGCGCGTTCCCGACGCCGTGGTCGCTGGCCATGTTCGTGCTCGAGCTGAGCAAGCCGAGCGGGATCTGCCTGGCCGCCCGCCGCGGCAAGCCGATCTGCGGCTACCTCGTGTGCAGCCGCTACGACACCGTGTGGCACATCATGAACGTGGCCGTCGACCCCGACGTGCGCCGGACCGGCGTCGCCACCGCCCTGCTCACCGAGCTGATGGAGCGCGTCGACGACGCGCACGCGCGCTACACGCTCGAGGTGCGCCAGTCCAACGATCCGGCGATCGCGCTCTACGAGCGCTTCGGCTTCCAGGTCGCGGGGATGCGCCGGCGCTACTACCAGGACAACGGCGAGGACGCGCACATCATGTGGCGCACCCCGGCGACGCTGAACGGCTCGCTCGACGACGTCCCCAACGGCGGGCCGGTCACGCCGTCGGCGCCGATCGCGCGCGAGCGCTGAGGCCGCCGTGGCCATCCTGGCGATCGAGACGAGCTGCGACGACACCTGCGCGGCGCTCGTGACCGCCGGCGGCGAGATCCGCTCGAACGTCATCTCCTCGCAGGGCGTGCACGACCGCTACGGCGGCGTCGTCCCCGAGGTCGCGGCGCGCCACCACCTCGAGCTCGTCAACCCGGTCGTCGACGACGCGCTCGCGCGCGCCGGGGCGACGCTCGACGACGTCGACCTCGTCGCCGTCACCCAGGGCCCCGGGCTCGTCGGCGCGCTGCTCGTCGGCGTGGCCACCGCGAAGGGGATCGCCGCCGCGCGCGGGCTCCCGCTCGCCGCGGTCGACCACCTCCAGGGCCACGTCGCCGCCAACTTCCTGGGGCCCGACCCGTTCGAGCCGCCGTTCCTGTGCCTCGTGGCCAGCGGCGGGCACACGTTCCTCGCGCGCGTCGAGGAGCACGACGGCTTCACGGTGCTCGGGCGCACGCTCGACGACGCCGCGGGCGAGGCGTTCGACAAGGGGGCGCGCCTGCTCGGCCTGCCCTATCCGGGCGGGCCCGCGCTCGAGCGCCTGGCCGCCGAGGGCGACCCGGGCGCCTTCGCGTTCCCGACCGCAGCGGGCGTGGCCGGCCTGGACTTCTCGTTCGCGGGGCTCAAGACCGCGCTGCTCTACAAGATCCGCGACCTCGGCGAGGACGAGGCGCGCGCCCGCCGCGCCGATCTCGCCGCCGCCTACCAGCACGCGATCGTCGAGGCGCTCGCACTGCGCGTCGAGCGCGGGCTGGCGTCGACGGGGCTGCGGCGCCTCGCCGTCGGCGGTGGCGTGGCCGCCAACGGGCCGCTGCGCCGGCGCATGGAGGCGCTCGGCGTGCCGCTGCGGGTGCCCGCGCGCGAGCTGTGCACCGACAACGCGGCGATGATCGCCAGCGCCGCGCGGTGGGTCACGCCGGCCGCCGATCCGCTGTCCGTCGACGCCTACGCCACGGGCGAGCGCGGCCTGTGAGCACCGTGACGCTCTACGGGCGGCCTGGCTGCCACCTGTGCGACGACGCGCGCGAGGCGCTCGAGCGCCTGCGCGACGAGAACCCGTTCACCCTCGCGGAGGTCGACATCGAGTCCGATCCGGCGCTCCTGCGGGCCTACCTCGAGCGCATCCCGGTGGTCGCGCTCGACGGTCAGCACCTGTATGACTTCCATGTGGACGAGGCGGATCTGAGGTCGCGCCTCGCTAGAGTGGACGGCCGATGAGCATCGGCGACATCACGCCATCCGTCACGCCCGGGGGCGGCAACGGAGCCGCCACTCCGGAGCGGCTTTCGCTCGGCGTCGCCGCGCGCCTTTCGCGCTACCTGCAGGTTCTCACGCAGGCCAAGAAGATGGGCAAGGAGACGATCTCCTCCCAGGAGCTGAGCGACTACACGCACGTCAACTCGACCCAGATCCGCCGCGATCTCAGCGGATTCGGGAAGTTCGGCAAGCGCGGCGTGGGCTACAACGTCGACTCGCTCGTGTCGCAGATCCGCAAGATCCTGCGCACCGCCGGCCAGCACAACATCGCCCTGTTCGGCGCCGGCCACCTCGGGACGGCGATCGCCTCGAGCGACATCTTCGCCGACCACGGGTTCCGGGTCGTGGCGATCTTCGACGTCGACCGCGACAAGGTGGGCGAGAAGGTCGGGGCCCAGACGGTCCGCCACGTGGACGACCTGCGCCACGTCGTGGACGAGGAGGACATCGTCGTCGGCGTCCTCGCCGTGCCCACGGCGGCGGCCCAGGCGCTCGCCGACCGGCTCGTCGACGCGGGCGTGAAGATCATCTTCAACTACTCCGACGCGCTGCTGCAGGTGCCGCCCGAGGTGACCGTCCACACCTCGAGCCCGGCCGTCGACCTGCTCTACGCCCTGTACTTCTACCTCACCTGACCGGCACTCCCCGGCCCGCGCATGACGATCGATCCCGATCGTGCCGCCGCGGCCTACGCGGCGTCGACCGACTTCACCGTCGGCATCGAGGAGGAGTTCGCGCTCCTCGATCCCGGCTCGCTGGACCTGATCCCGCGCTTCGAGGAGCTCAGCGAGGCGGCGCGGCTGGCCGACCCGGTGCTCGCGGAGTGGATCGCCGGCGAGCTGATCTCGAGCGAGATCGAGATCCGGTCGGGCCGCGGCGAGGACCTCGCCGACGCGCTCGCCCGCCAGCGCGACATGCGCGCGCGGCTGTTCGGCCTGGCCGAGCGCCACGGGGTCTCCCTCGGGGCGACGGGCACGCATCCGTGGGCCGACTACCGCGAGCAGCCGAACATCGACACGGAGCACTACCGGCGCGTCGTCGACGGCCTACAGTACGTGGCACGGCGCAACAACACCTTCTCGCTGCACGTCCACGTCGGCGTGCGCGACGCGGACCGAGCCGTCCGGGTGTGCGACCGCCTTCGTCCCGTGCTGCCATCACTGCTGGCCATCTCGGCGAACTCGCCCTACCTCGACGCGCGCGACTCGGGCCTGCACTCCGCGCGCTCGCAGGTCTTCACGAAGAGCTTCCCGCGCTGCGGCATCCCCGACGCCTTCGGCTCGTGGGCGGCCTACCGCGAGTACGTTGAGCTCCTCGTGCGCACGAACTCGATCGTCGAGTACACGCAGGTGTGGTGGTCGGTGCGCCCGCACTTCTCCTTCGGCACCGTCGAGGTGCGCATCTGCGACGCCCAGTCCAGCGCGCTGGAGTCCGACGCGCTGACCTCGCTGATCGTCGCCTGCGTGGCCCAGGCCGCGCGCGACGAGGACGAGGGCGCGCCGCACGAGGACCTGCCGCGGCGGCTCATCGAGGAGAACTTCTGGCGCGCGGTCCGCTACGGGCAGGACGGCGTGCTGATCGACTTCGAGCGCGCCGAGGAGTACCCGGCCGCCGCCGCCCGCGAGAGGCTGCTGGCGTGGACCGCGCCGGTCCGCTCCGAGCTGGGCATCGAGCCGCAGTTCCCCGAGTGCAACGGCGCCCAGCGCCAGCGCCGGGCGATCGCGGCAGGCGCCGACGAGCGCGAGGTGTACGCCGCGGCGGTCCAGGAGACACGCGAGACCTACGTCCAGGAGGTCGAACCCGCATGACCGAGCAGGGAACAGGACCCGGGGGCCCCGGCAGCGCCGGCCGCCAGCCCACCGAGGAGGAGCTGCAGGCCGCCTACGAGGCGGAGCTGAAGCGGATCCGCGTCGACGACGTGCTGATCCAGACCGTCGTCTCGCTGCTGAACCTCGGCGGCCGCCGCGCCGGCCTGGCGCCCGGCACCGAGAACGAGCGCGACCTCGACCAGGTGCGCCTGGCCGTCGACGCGGCGCGGGCGCTGCTGCCCCTCATCGAGGACAAGCTGGGCCCCGACGCGGGCACGCTGCGCGACGCGCTGTCGCAGCTGCAGATGGCCTACGCGCAGCTCGTCGGCGGCGCCGAGCCGGGGGGCGAGGGCGCGACCGAGGGCACGCCCCCGCCGGGGGCGTCCGAAGAGCCCGGAGCGGCCCCGTCGGGCGAGGAGCCCGGGCCGGCGCAGCGCAGCGGACGGCTCTGGGTGCCCGGGCAGTAGCGCACCGCGCAGGGGGCTCCCCTGACCTGCGGGTCAGGTGAACATCGCGTGTCCACGCTAGGATCCGCTGCGCTTTCGGAGCCGGGCGCCGTCAGGGCGCCTGCCCGTATTTCTGCGACGCCGCGCCCCCGCGCCGCGCTCGGCTCACGACATCGCCGGAGGAAGAACCCTTGAGTGACTTTCTGATCGACCATGGGGTCGTTGTCGCGCTGGTCTGCGCGGCGGCCGCCGTCGCCTACGGCGTGCTGACCACCCAGTCGCTGCTTGCGCTCTCGCCGGGCAACGCGGAGATGGTGCGCATCTCGGCTGCCGTTCAGGCGGGCGCGCGCGCGTACCTGAACCGCCAGTACACCACGATCGCCATCGTCGGCGTGGTGCTGTTCATCGCTCTCATCTTCATCCAGAGCATCAGCGTGGCCATCGGCTTCGCCATCGGCGGCGTGCTCTCGGGCAGCGCGGGCTACATCGGCATGAACGTGTCGGTGCGCGCCAACGCCCGCGTGGCCGAGGCGGCCCGTGGCGGCGTGCCGCCGGCGCTCGCCGCCGCCTTCCGCGGCGGCGCCATCACCGGCCTGCTCGTCGTCGGCCTCGCCCTGCTCGGCGTCGCCGGCTACTACGGCATCCTCACGGCGTTCGCCGACCAGACCCAGAAGGAGGCCGTCGACGCGCTCATCGGCCTCGGGTTCGGCGGCTCGCTGATCTCCGTGTTCGCCCGTCTGGGCGGCGGCATCTTCACCAAGGCGGCCGACGTCGGCGCCGACCTCGTCGGCAAGGTCGAGGCGGGCATCCCCGAGGACGACCCCCGCAACCCGGCCGTGATCGCCGACAACGTGGGCGACAACGTCGGCGACTGCGCCGGCATGGCCGCCGACCTGTTCGAGACCTACGCCGTGACCGCGGTCGCGGTCATGCTGCTCGGCGTCCTGACGTTCGACCAGCAGACGGCCGTCGCGCTCTACCCGCTGGTGCTCGGCGGCGTGGCCATCATCGCGTCGATCATCGGCACCTTCGCGGTCCGCAGCGCCGCCGGCAACGTCGAGCGCGCCCTGTACCAGGGGCTCGTCCTGTCGGGCATCATCGCGGCCGTCGCCTTCTACCCCGTCACGCAGTGGGTGATGGACGGCGTCACGCTGCGCGGCGCGGGCACGGCGCCCTCCGTCGGCGACCTCTACCTCTGCTCGCTGATCGGCATCGCCGTCACGGCGCTGCTGTTCGTGCTCACCGACTACTACACGTCGACGCGCTTCGGGCCGGTCAAGAAGACGGCCGCGGCGTCGCAGACCGGCCACGCGACGAACATCATCTCCGGCCTCGCGCAGGGGCTGCAGGCCACGGCGCTGCCGGCGCTCGTGCTCGTGCTCGGCATCCTCGCGTCGTGGGAGGTCGCGGGCGGCGGCACGGTCGGCATCTACGGCATCGGCGTGGCCGTCATGGGCCAGCTGTCGCTCACCGGCCTGATCGTCGCGCTCGACGCGTTCGGCCCGATCACGGACAACGCGGGCGGCATCGCCGAGATGGCCGAGCTGCCCGAGGAGGTCCGCAACGTCACGGACCCGCTCGACGCGGTCGGCAACACCACCAAGGCCGTGACCAAGGGGTACGCGATCGGCTCGGCGGTGCTCGCCGCCGTCGTCCTGTTCGCCGGCTTCAAGGCCGAGCTGATCGAGGAGGGCGAGCGGATCGCGTTCCTCATCGACGACCCGCCGGTGCTCATGGGCCTGCTGCTCGGCGGCCTCATGGTCTGCCTGTTCGCGGCCCTGTCGATGGAGGCCGTCGGCCGCGCCGGCGGCGGCGTGGTCGAGGAGGTGCGCCGCCAGTTCCGCGAGAAGCCGGGGATCATGGAGGGCACCGAGGAGCCCGACTACGCGACCTGCGTCGACATCGTCACGAAGGCCGCCCAGCGCGAGATGATCATCCCGTCGCTGATCCCGATCGTCGTGCCGTTCATCGTCGGCGTGATCAGCATCGAGGCCCTCGGCGGGCTGCTCATCGGCGTGATCGTCGTCGGCTTCTTCTTCGCCGTCCTGATGACCGCCGGCGGCGGCGCGTGGGACAACGCGAAGAAGCTGATCGAGGACGGCGCCTTCGGCGGCAAGGGCTCCGAGGCCCACGCCGCCTCGGTGACCGGCGACACGGTCGGCGACCCGTTCAAGGACACCGCCGGCCCGGCCATCAACCCGATGATCAAGGTGGCCAACATCGTCGCGATCCTGATCATCCCGATCATCACCTAGTCGTTCCGTGTCGCGCGGGCGCGGCGGGAGAACCCGTCGTGCCCGCGCCGGACGGGCCTAGACTGAGACCGAGAACAGCATGGCCGAACGCCGCCTTCACGGTCTCCAGCGCGTCCTGGGCGTCAACGCCCTCTTCTCGACCGCCTACGGCAACGTCGGCTCGTCGATCTACTACGCGCTCGGCCTCGTCGCGAGCTTCGCGCTCGGCCTGACGCCGGTCGTCTTCATCATCACCGGCATCTTCTTCTACATGACGGCCGCCACCTACGCCGAGGCGACCGCCATGTACCCGGAGGCGGGCGGCTCCTCGAGCTTCGCGCGGCGCGCCTTCAACGAGTTCTGGTCCTTCTTCGCCGCCTGGGGCCAGATGCTCAACTACATCATCACGGTCGCCATCTCGGCGTTCTTCGTGCCCCACTACCTGGGCAGCGTCATCGGTGTCGACGCGCTGCGCCACGGGCCCGCCGACATCGTCTTCGGCATCGCCGTGGTCGTCCTGCTCAGCGTCCTGAACGTGTTCGGGGCCAAGGAGTCGGCCGGCGTGAACATCGCGCTGGCGGTGATCGACTTCCTCACCCAGCTGCTGATGGTGATCGTCGGCGCGGTCCTCGTGCTGTCGCCGGAGACGCTGGTCGACAACGTGCACCTCGGCGTCGCGCCGACGTGGAAGGACTTCTTCCTCGCGATCCCGATCGGGATGATCGCCTACACCGGGATCGAGACGATCTCGAACATGGCCGAGGAGGCCAAGGACGAGGCCACCACGATCCCGGCCGCGATCAGCCGCGTGCGCGTCGCCGTCTTCGCGATCTACTTCACGCTGCCCGCCGTCGCCCTCAGCGCGCTGCCCGTCGAGCGCACGCCCGACGGCGAGTACCAGACGCTGCTGGGGCTCAGCGAGGAGGAGGGCGGCTACGCCGGCGACCCGATCCTCGGCGTCATCAAGCAGCTCGAGCTCGGCTTCCTGCAGCGCCCCGGCGAGATCTACGTCGGCCTGCTCGCCGCGACGATCCTCTTCATCGCCACCAACGCGGGCATCATCGGCGTCTCGCGGCTCGTCTACTCGATGGGCGTCCACCGCCAGGTGCCCGACCGCCTGCGCCAGCTGCACCCGCGCCACGGCACGCCGTGGATCGGGATCCTCGTCTTCGGCGGCATCGCGTGCGTCACGCTGATCCCCGGCCAGGCGGACTTCCTGGGCAACATGTACGCGTTCGGCGCGATGCTGTCGTTCAGCATCGCCCACCTGTCGGTGATCCGCCTCAGACGGCTGGCGCCCGACCATCCGCGGCCGTACCGGGGCCCGGGGGTGATCCGGCTCTTCGGCCGCGAGTACCCGCTGTTCGCCGTCGTCGGCCTGGCGGGGACGGGGATCGCCTTCCTCGTCGTCACCCTGCTGCACCTCGCCGTGGCGGTCGCGGGCGCGGCGTGGCTGAGCTTCGGCGTCGTCCTCTACGTCGCCTACCGCCACCGCCAGGGGCTCGACCTGGTGACGACGACGAAGGTCGCGGTCCCACGGCCGGTGACCGACCGCGAGGCCGAGTACGAGTCCGTGCTCGTCGCCCTCGACGTCAAGCACCCGTCGGACGGCGCGGTCTCCACGGCCGTCAAGGTCGCCGCACGCCGGCGCCGGGGCATCCACATCCTCGTCACCATCCCCGTCCCGGCGTCCTCGCCGATCGACGCCGAGATGCCCGAGCAGGAGCTCGCGGCCCAGGCGATCATCGAGGAGGCGCGGCTGCAGGGCGGGCGGCGCGTGAGCGGCCACGTCGAGAAGATCCGCGCCGGCCAGGCGGGCCGGCTGATCGTCAACGAGGCCAAGCAGATGCGCGCCCAGGCGGTCATCCTGCCGCTCCCGGCGCGAACCGGCGGCTCGCTGTTCGGCAAGACGGTGGAGACCGTGCTGGCCGAGCGCCCGTGCCGCGTGATCATCCACTCCGACGGCGCCGCGAGCGGCAACGGCGCCGGCGCCTCGGCGGGCCGCCAGGCGGTCGCCGGGGCCCGGGAGACCTAGCATGTCGTCCATGCGCGCCCCGCGCGATCTGCATCGTCGCGCCACGCGCGTGCTCTCGGCCGCGATGGTCGTCGTCGGCCTGGTCATCATCGTGCGCACGATCGCCGCCGGCGGCGGCGCGCTCGCCTTCGGGCTGCTCATCGGGGTCCTCTTCGTGGCCGCCGGCGCGGGGCGGCTGTGGATCGGCGGCGAACGGGGGCGCAGCCCGCGGTGATCCGCCGCACGCTCGGCCAGCCGGTCCTCTTCGCGATCATCTACACGATCGTCGCGGCCGCGCTGTACTTCTCGCTCGGCGCCGTGGCCGAGCGCGCCCTGGGCCTCACGCCGATCGTCTTCGCCGCCGCCTCGCTGTTCTTCCTGCTCGCGGCGATGACCTACGTCGAGGGCGCGTCGCTGCACCAGGACCGCGCCGGCGCGACGGTCTTCGCGCGCTACGCGTTCAACGAGCTCGTCAGCTTCGTCGCCGGCTGGGTCATGGTCCTCGACTACGTGATCCTGCTGTCGATCACGGCGTTCACCGCGACGCACTACCTCGCGGCGTTCTGGGCGCCGCTCGGCCGCGGCGCGCTCGAGTCGATCGCCGCGGCCGGGATCATCGCGTGGGTGGCGTGGCGGTCGATCCGCGGCTTCGCCCGCTCGCGCGTCCAGCGGATCGCGGCGATCGTCGTGGTCGACGTCGTCCTGCAGCTGATCATCGTCGTCGTCGGCCTCGCGCTGTTCTTCGACTTCGACGTGCTCACCCGCGACATCGACCTCGGCGACTCGCCGGCCTGGGAGGACGTCTTCTTCGCCGCCGGCGTCGCCACCGTCGTGTTCACCGGGCTCGAGTCCGCGTCGGGCCTGTCGGGTGAGCTGCGCGTCGGGCGCCGCGGCCTCAAGCGCCTGATCGCCTCGGCGACGATCTCCGTGCTCGTGCTCTACGTCGGCATCGCCGTCGTCGCGCTCAGCGCGCTGCCCGTCGTCGGCAACGACACGTCGCTCTCGCGCAACTTCATGAACGCGCCGCTCGTGGGCGTGGCCGAGGCGTTCTCGCCGCACTGGTACGCCGATCCGGTGAAGTACGCGGTCGTCATCGCGGCGGCGGCGACGCTGGTGGCCGCCGCCGGCTCGGCGATGCTCGGCCTGTCGCGGCTGTCCTACGCGCTGTCGACGAACCGCCAGATCCCGAGCCTCCTCGGCCGCCTTCACCCGCGCCGCGGCACGCCGTACGTGGTGATCCTGCTCGCCGCGGCGATGGCCACGGCGCTGATGCTGCCGCACGACCTCGACTTCCTGATCGGCCTCTACGCGTTCGGCGGCCTGCTCGGCCTGACCATCGCGCACGTCTCGATCATCGTCCTGCGCTACCGCGAGCCGGACCGCAAACGCCCCTACCGGATGCCGCTGTCGGTCCGCGTGGGCGGCGGCGACCTGCCGCTGCCCGCCGTACTGGGGGCGCTGCTCGCGGGGCTCGCGTGGATCAGCGTCGTCGTCACGCACAGCGGCGCGCGCTGGGTCGGCGGCGGCTGGCTGATCGGCGGGATCGTCCTCTACGTCGTCTACCGCACGACGCAGGGCAAGCCGCTGCTGCGACGCGTGCTGGTCAAGGAGAAGGCGCTGCGCGGCGAGCGCCGGGACGTGGAGTACGGCTCGATCCTCGTGCCCATCTTCGGCGGCCCGCTCGACGACGACATCGTCCAGACGGCCGGGCGCCTGGCCGCCGACGAGGACACCGACGCCTTCGACGAGCACCACGGCGCGACGATCGAGGCGCTGTGGGTCTTCGAGGTCCCGATGTCGCTGCCGATCGATGCCGCCCTGCCCGACGCCCAGCTCAAGCGGGCGCGCGCGGCGCTCGCGCGGGCCAAGGCGGTGGGGGAGGAGTACGAGGGTGTCGAGGTCGCCACGGCGACCGTACGCGCGCGGCGCGCCGGCCAGGCGATCGTCGACGAGGCGCGCCGGCGCGGCGTGCAGGCGGTCGTCCTCGCCGCCGAGGAGCCGTCGAAGATCCGTGGCGGGGCGCGCCTGGGCGGGCGCGGCGGACCGCTGGACAACTTCGTGGGGGAGGCGACGAAGTACGTGATCGCCAAGGCGCCGTGCCAGGTCATCCTGACCGCACCGCCGGCGGGCGAGAGCCGGCGCGCGCCGGCGAGCTCCGCGGACGGCGACGGCGCCTCCGACGGGCGCCCGGCCGATCACGCGGCCGGGCAATCAACCATCTAGAGTCCGCCCGACATGTCGTTCATCCTCATCGTCGGCGCCGGGCGCGTCGGGTCCTCCGTCGCGCGCGCCATGCTCGAAGCCGGCCACGACGTCTCGGTCCTCGACGAGGACCCGCTCTCGCACGAGCGCCTGGACTCCGGGATGGACACGACGTGGGAGGACGCCGGCGGGCGCTTCACGCTCGGCCACGGCCTGGAGATCGACGCGCTGCGCGAGGCCGGGATCGAGGAGGCCGACGTCTTCATCGCGTCGACGGACGGCGACAACACCAACCTGACGATCGCCCAGATCGCGGCCAAGCACTACGAGGTGGCGCGCGTCATCGTGCGCGTCATGGACCCGGCGCGCGCCGAGTGGTATGCCGAGCAGGGCCTGCACACGATCTGCCCGACGAGCTACGCGATCGAGATGTTCGAGCGCGCGCTCGAGGAGGTCTGACGCCCATGTACGTGGTCATCGCCGGCGCAGGGAAGGTCGGCTGGAACCTCGCCCGCGAGCTCATGGCCAAGCGCCACGAGGTCACCGTCATCGAGAGCGACCGCACGCGCTACCTGACCGTCGAACAGGAGCTCGAGCACGCCATCCAGTACGGGGACGCGACCGAGCTGTGGGTGCTCGAGCGCGCCGGCATCAACCGCGCCGACCTGACCATCGCGGTCACCGGCGACGACGAGGACAACCTCCTCATCTGCCAGCTCGCGAAGGAGAAGTACCTCTGCGAGCGGATCATCGCCCGGGTCAACAACCCCCGCAATCGCGGCTACTTCGAGATGCTCGGCATCCAGCCGGCGGTCAGCGCGACCGACCTGATCCTGCGCCTGATCGAGCACGAGGTCCCGCAGTACGGCACGGTCCACCTGCTCGACCTGCGCGACGAGCAGCTCGAGATCATCGAGCTCGAGGTCTCGCCGAGCTCGTCGGTGGCCGGGCGGCCGATCAGCGAGATCGCGCTCCCCGACGGCAGCCTGATCATCTCCGTGCTGCGCAAGGGCAAGGGCTTCGTCCCCAACGCGGACACGGTGATCGAGGCGGCCGACGAGGTGCTCCTCGTGCTCGACCCCGGACTGGAGGACAACATCACCAAGCTGTTCGCCGACGGGGCCAGCGAAGCGGCCTGAACGGCGCCGCTCTGCGCCCGGCGGCGCGCTCCGTTGGCCGGGCGGTTGACCCCTGGCGCCCCGCAGCTCGTACTGGTAGAACGCAGCGCGGGGGTCCCCGGGGGTACGGCATCAGCGTGCGTGATCTCGAATCACAGCTCAGTTCCGTTCCCATTGCCGCGGTCGCGGACGCGGTCGTGGTCACGGCCTCCGACGGGCGCATCGCGCTCGTCAATCCCGCCGCCGAGGCGCTGCTCGGCGCCCCCGCGGACGAGCTGGCGGGCCGCGCCCTGACCGACCTCGTGCCGCTCGCACCGGCCGGGGCGGGCGAGCCCTCCGGCGGCGCGCTGCGCTCGCCGCTGCGCCGGGCGGACGGCACCGAGGTGCTCGTCGACGTCGGCTTCGACGCCGTGCGGGCCAACGGCGAGACGCTCGTGGTCAGCGCGATCCGCCTCGCGCGCGGCGGGCCCGGGGGCGAGGAGGTCCCGGAGACGGAGCCGGCGGCGGCGATCCCGCGCGCGCTGCGGCGCCTCGAGGAGCTCGGCGCGGCCGGGCAGCGGATCGAGGGGCTCGACGCCCAAGGGCGCCTCGCCGGGCGCGTCGCGCACGACCTCAACAACCTGTTCGGCGTGATCCGCAACTTCGCCCAGTTCGCGCTCGAGGGCGTCCCGCGCGGCTCGCAGAGCGCCGACGACCTGGCCCAGGTGGTCCGCGCCGTGGAGCGCGGCGTGACGCTCAGCCAGCAGCTCATCGTGCTCGGCCGCCGCGAGCCGCTCGAGCCGCGGCCGGTCGCGCTCGGCGACGCCGTCGAGGCGGCGGTGGCCGGCGCGCGCCCGCAGCTCGGGCCCGGCGTCGACGTGCGCACGGACCTCGAGGCCGGTCTGGCGCCCGTCGCCATGGACCCGCAGGCGGCCACGCGGCTCGTGCGCGCCCTCGTGCTCCACGCCGGCGACCGCCTCCCCTCCGGCGGGACGGTGAGCATCGCCACGCGCGCCGGCGCGCCCGGCCACGTCGAGCTCGTCGTCGCGCACAGCGGGCCGAGCATGGAGCGCGCGCCCGAGCAGCCCTTCGACCCCGCCTTCAGCGGCGAGGGCGAGGAGGAGTTCCCCGGTCTGCGACTCGCGCTCGCCCACCGCGAGGTCACCCGCGCGGGCGGGACGATCGCGCTCGAGACCGGCGAGCAGGGGACGACGGTGATGGCGGCGCTGCTCGCCGCGCCGCCTACTCGATGAGGCCCTGGCGCATGCCGACGGCCACCGCGGCGCCGCGGTCGGCGACGCCGAGCTTCTCGTAGAGCCGCTCGGTGTGGCTCTTGACCGTCGAGGGGCTGAGGTGCAGCGTCTTGGCGATCTGCGGCCCTGACATGCCCTGGGCCATCCCGTCGAGGATCTCGCGCTCGCGCGGCGTGAGGATCGGGCGGTCGTCCTTGGCCCGCATCTGGATCTGCCGCGCGACGATCGACTGCAGCTCCGGCGACAGCACGGTGTCGCCGCGCTCGACGGCGAGGATCGCGTCGACGATGTCGTGAGCCTCGGCCGTCTTGGTGATGACCGCGGCGGCGCCGCGCTCGAGCGCGGCGTAGACCGTCGAGTCGTCGAGCGCCCCCGAGAGGAGGATCACCCGGGTGGGAAGCTCGTCCCGGGTGACCGCGTTGAGGACCGACGCGCCGTCGAGGTCCGGCATGAACATGTCGAGGATCGCCACATCGGGCCCGAGCTCACGGATGTCCTCCAGCGCGGAGCGCCCGTCCTTGGCCTGCGCGACCACCTCGATGCGCGGATGGTGGGCGATCGCGCGCACGATGGATGCGCGGTAGAGAGGATGATCGTCGGCGATGACGATCCTGATCCGCTCCCCGTCGTCCATTCCGCCGATGTGTAGCACCAGGTCGTGCAGGACGGCCAGTTTGCGGGCCATTTTGCACAGGACGGACCCCCAGACCTCCCGTCCTGCGCCGATCGGAGGATGCGGTCGTGCCCCGATCGGCCGGTCCGGCATGGGCCGGACGCGCCGCCGATCGGCCGATTCCGGGGCTCCGCACGAGACGAGATGCTTGGGGGCCGTGCCCGGTCAAGGCCGATGAACGACGCCGCCTACCTCATCGACGCCGCGACGCGGCGCATCGTGCTGTGGGATGCGGGCGCGGAGCGGCTGTTCGGATTCGTCGCCGCCGAGGCGGTCGGCAGCGACCCCGCCGAGCTGCTGCGGACGCGCCCCGAGAGCCTGGCCGGCGCCGACGACGCGCTGGCGGCGCGCGGCCGCTGGGAGGGCGACGTCGCTCACCGCCTGGCCGACGGCGACGAGCTCACCGTGCGCAGCCGGCGCACGCTGCTGCGCGACGCGGGCGGCGCGCCCGCGCACGTGGTCATCGCCGAGCGCGCGCCCGAGACGGTCGTCTCGCGCGGCGCGGGCAGTCGCCTGGCGCGCATCGCCGCGACGCTGCCGGGCATGATCTGCGAGCTGCGCCTGTCGCCCGACGGCCGGCTGTCGATGCCCTACGCCGGCCCCGGGCTGCATCGCATCTCGGGCATCGCGCCCGAGGACGTCGCCACCGACGCCAGCGCGCTGTTCGCGGGCGTGCTGCCCGAGGACGCGACGACGCTGCGCGAGAGCATCGAGCACTCGGCGCGCACGCTCGAGCCGTGGGCGGGCTCGTGGCGGCTCCAGCACCCGACGCGCGGCGTGTGCTGGCTCGAGGGCCAGTCGGTGCCCGAGGCCGAGCCCGACGGCTCCGTGCTGTGGACGGGCTACGTGCTCGACGTCACCGAGCGCCGCCGCGCCGAGGAGGAGCTGCGCCTGAGCCGCGAGCGGCTGCGGCTCGTGTTCGACTCGACCAGCGTCGGCATCGTCGCGCGCGACCCGGAGGGGCTCATCGTCGAGTGCAACCGCGCCTACGCCGGGATGCTCGGCTTCGCGCCCGACGAGCTGCTGGGCACCGACTACAACGCGGTCGGCGGCCCCGAGGACGTCGAGCGCTTCGAGCGCCGCTTCCGCGAGAGCTGGGCGGCGGGGCGCGACGGGACGGAGTTCGAGCACCGCTACCTCCATCGCGACGGGCACGTCGTCGAGGCGTCCGTGGTCGCGTCGTTCGTGCGCGACGACGCCGGACGACCGCTCTACCAGCTCGCGCTCGTCGAGGACGTCAGCGAGAGCCGGCGCGTCGAGCAGCAGCTGCTCGAGGCCCAGAAGATGGACGCCGTCGGGCGCCTCGCCGGCGGCGTCGCGCACGACTTCAACAACATGCTCAGCGCGATCCTCGGCTTCAACGAGATCGTCGCCCACGAGCTCGGCGCGGACCATCCGCTGGCGCCCGACGTGGCCGAGGTGCGCGTCGCCGCCGAGCGCGCCCGCGACCTCACCCAGCAGCTGCTGGCCTTCAGCCGCCGCCAGCTGCTCTCGCGCGAGGACCTCGACGTCGGCGAGCTGCTCGACACCCTCGCGCCCCTGCTGACCCACATGGTGGGGGAGGACATCGACCTCGTGGTCAGCGCCGGCGGCTCGTCGGCCGTCGTGCGCGCCGACCGCCACCAGCTCGAGCAGGTCGTCGTCAACCTCGCGGTGAACGCCGGCGAGGCGATGCTCCCCGGCGGGACGCTGTCGCTCAGCGCCGGCACGGAGACGGTCCAGTCCCCGGGGGTCGACCTCGGCGCCGGCCGCTACGTCGTGATCACCGTGGCCGACACCGGCCGCGGCATGGACGAGGAGACCCAGCGGCGGATGTTCGAGCCGTTCTTCACGACGAAGGGCGTCGGCGAGGGCAGCGGCCTGGGCCTGTCGACCGCGATCGGGGTCGTCGACCAGATGGGCGGCACGATCGACGTCGACTCGCGCCTGGGCCGGGGCACGACGGTCAAGGTCTACCTGCCCGAGGCGCAGCGGTCGCTCGCGGGGGCCGAGGGCGAGGAGCCGGCGGCGGCGGCGCCCGACGTGGCCACAGTGCTGCTCGTCGAGGACGACGACGCCGTGCGCACGCTCACCCAGCGCCTGCTCGAGCGCGACGGCCACAGCGTGCTCGCGGCGGCGAGCGGCGGCGAGGCCGAGCAGATCATCGCCGCCCACGGGGGCACGATCGACCTGCTGCTCACCGACGTGATCCTCCCGGGCATCGACGGCCACCAGCTCGCCGGCCGCGTGCTCGCGCAGCGGCCCGGGATCCGCGTGCTCTACACGTCGGGCTACTCGGGCGACGAGATGGTCGGGCGCGGGCTCGAGCCGGGCGACCACTTCCTGCAGAAGCCGTTCCTGCCCGAGGACCTGCGCGCCAAGGTGGACGAGGCGCTCCGCGACCCCGCGTCGGAGGACTGAGCCGCCGGACTCCGGAGCGCCGTCGGTGTCACGGCACAGCTTCCGACCTCGGGCAAGCCGGGCCCGCTCGAGCTGGCGCCGCTCACGGACGACTGCACGCCGCGAGACCGGCGCGCCGGGAGTGCTCGCGGAACGCCGGTTCGAGTCGAGACTCGTCGTCCCCGCGCCACAGGGTTGCCGTCAGTCAGCTTGAGCGAGCTCGGACTGCGGGGCAGGGACTCGAACCCCAAATTCGTGATCCAGAGTCACGCGTGTTGCCAATTACACCACCCCGCATCGGGTGCAGCCGACGAGGATAGCGGCCCACCGGCGATGCGGGCGGGCGAGCGCTCAGCCCGCCTCGACGACGTCGATGCCGGCGCGGTCGCGCGGGAAGCGCAGCGGGATGAGCACGCCGAAGGTCGAGCCTTCCCCGACCGCCGAGTCGACGCGTCACCTTGCCGCCGAGCACGGCGGCCAGGCGGCGCGTGAGCGGCAGTCCGAGACCGGTGCCGCGCAGCGCGCCGACGCGTTCCTCGCCGAGCTGGACGAACTCCTCGAAGACGCGCCTCTGGTCCTCGGCGGAGAGGCCGATCCCGGTGTCGCGGACGGCGAGGCGCAGCCATCCGTCGGCGAGCGCCAGGGCCGACACGCGTACCTCGCCCGCCTCGGTGAACTTCATCGCGTTGACGATGAAGTTGCGCAGGATCTGCCCGAGCTTGAACCCGTCCGTGTGCGGCGCGGGGACGTTGCAGACGTCCTCGAAGACGATCTCGAGCCCCGCGTTGACCGGCAGCCGCGTCGTGATCGCTCGCACCGTGGCGAACAGCTCGGCCACGTCCACGTGCGACAGGCGCACGGTGACCCGGCCGGCGGCGAGCTTGGCGAGGTCCAGGTGGTCGTTGACGAGATCGAGCGCCTCGACCATCGCGCCATCGATCAGCGTCACGTCGTCGCGCAGCCCCTCGTCGAGGCGGTCGACGTGGTCGCGCAGGATCGCCTCGGTCATGCCGCGTACGGCGTACAGGGGCGTGCGCAGCTCGTGCGTCAGCGAGGACAGGTGGCGCGCCGTCGCCTCGGCGCGCTCGCGCAGGTCGGCGGCCTGCTGCTCGAGCTCGGTGTAGAGGACGGTGATCGCGCGGTTCGTGTCCCCGAGCTCGGCGTTGAGGCGCACGAGCTCGGCCTCGCGCTCGCGCAGCGTGGCCAGGGTCGTCAGCAGGTCGACGTTCTGCTGGCGCAGCTCGTCGACGATGTCGGGCCCGCCGACGTCGACGTCGTGGCGCGTGAGCGAGCGCAGCACGAGCTCGAGGTCGTCGACGCCCGGCACCCATGTGTCGGCGTCGGCGGCGGCTCTCAGGCAGATCTCGGCCGTCCCGTCCTGGTCACGCGCTTCGACGACGCCGACGAGGCGGCGCAGCGCCTCGAGGTCCACGCGCGGCCCCGTGGCGTCCGCGGCGAGCGCCGAGCGGGGCACCCCGGACACGGTCACGCGGACCGTCATCGCCGGCGAGTCGTCGACGACGGCGAGCTCGACCCGGCCACCGGCGACGGCCAGGCGCGCCACCTCCCAGACCGCTGTGGAGAGGCCGATCTGGGACTCCGGAGAGAACTGCAGGAGGCCGGCCAGGTCGCGCGTCCGGCGGCGCGTGAGCAGCACGTCCTCCTGCGAGCGCAGCGGCAACGTAAGGACCGCGTTCGCCATCGAACCGAACCGTAGTCCATCGTCCTGGTCCGGACGTGGTCAAATTCCCGACATCACCCATGAACCGGACACCGGCGGCGGAGGTCGGCAGGGGCCTCCGCACGGACCGTCGCCGCTCCTGGACCGGCGACTGCTGATCGTCGAGGACTCGGCGGTCATGCGGCGCGTCATGCGCCGCTTCCTGGACAAGACCGGCTACATCATCTTCGAGGCCGGCGACGGGGAGGAGGCGCTGCGGCTCGCGGCCCGCGAGCGCCCCGACGTCATCCTGCTCGACGTCCAGATCCCGCTGCTCGACGGCTACGGCGTGCTCGCCTCGCTGCAGACCGACACCGAGCTGAGCGAGATCCCAGTCGTCCTCGTGACCGCGCGCAGCGAGCCCGAGGACGTCGCCGACGGCCTGCACCGCGGCGCCCACGACTACCTGCGAAAGCCCTTCCAGCAGCCCGAGCTGCTGGCGCGCGTGCACGCCGCGATGCGGACCAAGGCGCTGCGCGACGAGCTGCGGGCGCGCAACGCCCAGCTCGAGCTGATGGTCAGCACCGACCTCGTCACCGGGCTGCTCAACCGCCGCGCCACCGACGAGCAGCTCGGCTCGCTCGTCAGCCGCAGCCGCCGCCACGCGGCCGAGCTGTCGGTGCTCATCATCGACGTCGACGGCTTCCGAGAGATCAACGGCGTGCACGGCAGCGCGGTCGGCGACGAGGTGCTCGAGGCGGTCGCCGTGCGCGTCAGCGAGGAGCTGCGCGAGGAGGACCTCATCGGCCGCTGGGGCGGCGACGAGATGCTCGTGCTCGCGCCCGACACCGGGCCGGAGGGCGCGTCGTCGCTGGCCGCGCGCATCCGCGACGCCGTCGCCGCCGGGCCGGTGCGCACGGAGGCGGGCAACGTCAGCACACGGGTCTCGGTGGGGACGGTCACGCTCGGCGCCGAGGAGGACGCCGAGAGCGTCGTGCGCCGCGCCGAGCAGGCGCTCGAGGCCTCGCGCGGCCACGGCTGACGCCGGCGCGGAGCGACGCTCATCCCATCGGGGGAGCCGAAGATCACCCGATCCTCTGTCCGGAGGAGCGATGCGCGCCGGCCCGCCGTGCGAGAGGGTCCGGCCACACCCGACGAGGCCACGGCAGGCGCTTCGGAGTGCAGAGCTCAGGCGAGGAGATCGGGGAGAGGGAATGACGCAGACGCTCGAGGGACCACCGGAACGGCTCCGGCCCCTCGAGCGGCGCGCGCCGGCGGACCGAGGGGGCACCGCCGGCCGCGCGGGATGCGCGTCGACCATGTGCGCGGGGTCCGGGGGGCGGCCCCCGGCGCCATGGTGAGGCCGACGACGCATCCGCTTGGAGCGTCGATCGGGCGCGCCGCCCGGCGCGGTCGCCCGATCGGCGTCCTCGTGGTCGACGACAGCCTGGTGTTCCGCACGGGGATGTGCCGGGCCGTCACCGCCTTCGAGGGTCTCGAGCTGGTGGGCGAGGCCGACGGCGGCGAGGCGGGACTGCAGGCGATCGCCGAGCTCGAGCCCGACGTCGTCATCCTCGACCTGCGGATGCCCGACCTCAGCGGCATCAGCGTCCTGCACCGGCTGCGCGCCCAGGACCCGCCGCCCACCTGCCGCGTGCTCGTCATCAGCGCGACGCTGGAGGACGGCGTCGGGCACGATGTCCTCGCCGCCGGCGCCGACGGATGCATGAGCAAGGCGCTCACGCGCGCCGAGATCTGCGAGGCGGCGCTTCGTCTCGGGCAGGATCAGGGTCACTAGGATCCCACCGCTCGGCCGCCCCCGGCGGCCGCCCGCCGAGGCGCAGTGACCCGCAGCCAGCCCGACCGCATCACGGTCCTCGTGGCCGACGACCACCCGCTCTACCGGGAGGCCGTCACGCGCGCCGTGCGCGCGCGGCCGGAGTTCGAGCTCATCGCCGTGGCCGAGGACGGCCGCGCCGCCCTCGGCGCGATCCGCGACGAGCAGCCGAACGTCGCCGTGCTCGACGTCGAGATGCCGAGCCTCGGCGGCGTCGAGGTCGCGCGCGCCGTGGTGCGCGACGAGATCCCCACCCATGTCGTGCTGCTCAGCGCGCACCTGGAGGCCGACACGGTCTACGGCGCGGTGGCCTCCGGCGTTCGCGCCTACCTGTCGAAGTCGTGGCCGGCAGACCGCATCTGCGACGCGCTCGTGGCCGTCTCGCGGGGCGAGGTCGTGCTCCCCGAGGAGATCCAGGCCGGCCTCGCCGCGGCGATCCGCACCCATGCCATGCCCGGCCGCCCGTCGCTCAGCCGCCGCGAGCACGAGGTGCTCGTGCTGATCGCCGAGGGCCTGAGCGCGCCGGCCGTGGGCGAGCGCCTGCACGTCAGCCCGGCCACGGTGAAGACGCACCTGAAGACGCTCTACGAGAAGCTCGGCGTCTCCGATCGCGCGGCCGCGGTGGCCGAGGCGATGCGGCGCGGGCTGATCGAGTAGCGCCGGACGAAGACGCGACGAACGGCGCCGGAGACGAGTCGAGCGGGAATAGTTGCACGAGCAAGCTTCTGCGCTATGCTGTGTATCACGAACCGGAACCGACTCCGGTTAGTTGAACCCGCTTCCCACTGGAGGTCTTCCCATGTCCGCAGTCTCCACTCCGCTCAGCGGCACCTACACAGCCGATCCCGTCCACTCGAGCTTCGGCTTCGCCGTCCGCTACCAGGGCGTCTCCGTCTTCCGCGGCACGCTGGGCGACGTCGAGGCGACGCTGGCCGACGGCCGCCTCGACGGCCGTGCCCCGGTCGAGTCGATCTCGATCCGCACCCCTGAGCAGTTCCGCGCCCACGTCCTCTCCGAGGAGTTCTTCGACGCCGCCAACCACCCCGAGGTCAGCTTCGTCTCCGACGACGTCGAGCTGAACGACGACGGGACCGCCAAGGTCAGCGGCGACCTGACCATCAAGGGCATCACCAACCCGGTGGTCGCGACCGGCACGTGGACCGCGCCGGCGCCCGACGCCTTCGGAAACACGCGCGGGCACCTCAACCTCGAGGCCGTCATCGACCGCACCCAGTGGCAGATGAACTGGAACCTCCCGCTCCCGTCGGGCGGCAACGTCCTGGCCAACGACGTCACTCTGAACGTCGAGATCTCGCTGCTCGCGCAGCAGGCCTGACCGATGCAGATCCTCGGCATCGCCGGAAGCCTGCGCCGAGGGTCGCACAACCGCAGGCTGCTCCGGGCGGCGGGCGAGGCGCTCCCGCCCGGAGTGGTGTTCGTCGAGTGGGATGGCCTGGCCGGCCTTCCCGCCTTCGACGAGGACCTCGAGGAGTTCCCTCCGGCCGCGGTACGCGACCTCTTCGACGCGATCGAGGAGGCGGACGCGATCCTGATCGCGACGCCGGAGTACAACGCGTCGGTCCCCGGCGCGCTGAAGAACGCGCTGGACTGGGCCTCACGGCCGTTCCCCGACAACGTGCTGCGCAAGAAGCCGAGTGCCGTCATCGGCGCGAGCACCGGCCTGTTCGGCGCCGTCTGGGCGCAGGCCGAGGTCCGCAAGGCGCTCAAGGCGAGCGGCGCCCACGTGCTCGAGGCCGAGCTGCCGGTCGGGATGGCCGACGGCGCGTTCACCGAGGACGGGTCGCTCGCCGATCCCGAGCTGGCCCGCCGGCTGGGCGACGTCGTGAACGATCTCGTGCGGGAGGTCGGCGCGCCGGTCGAGCAGTCGGCATGATCGGCACCGTGGATCTGCCGGTCGTCGACCCGGGCGAGTCGCCCCCCGAACGGGCCGACGCCGCGCGCAACCGCCGGCGGATCCTCGACGCGGCCGAGATGCTCGTGGGCGAGCGCGGCATCGAGCACGTCTCGATGGACGACGTGGCCCGCGCCGCCGCCGTCGGCACCGGCACGCTGTACCGGCGCTTCGGCGACCGCGCCGGCCTGGCGCTGGCGCTGCTCGACGAGCACACGCGCGTCTTCCAGGACCAGCTCATCTCCGGGCCGCCCCCGCTCGGCCCCGGGGCGCCCGCCGCCGAGCGCCTGCGGGCGTTCGGCGACGGCTACCTTGACCTGCTGGAGCGCCACGCGGGGCTGCTGCTGGCGGCGATCCCGCACGACAGCGGCGGCCGCGGGCCACACGCGCTGTACGCGACGCACCTCACGATCCTGCTGCGTGAGGCCGCGCCGCAGCTCGATCCGCAGTTCACCGCCGAGGCGCTGCTGGCCACGCTCGCCCCGGCCCATCACCAGCGCGTGCGCATGGGCCTGGACTGGCCCGTTGAGCGCCTGCGCGACGGCTGGCGGGGGCTCGTCGACGCGATCTGCGCGCCGGCCCCGGGCTCCTGCGGCTAGCGGCCGTCAGGCGCCGGGGATGAGGCCGGCCGGGCGGAAGCCCATCACGACGGTGGCCTGCGCGCCGACGCCGCTCAGGCGGTGCGTCGCGCCCGCGGGCACGATCGCCTCGTCACCCGTCCACAGCAGGCGCTCGCCCGCTCCGACGGTCAGCCGCACCACGCCGTCCACGATCCGCAGCAGCGTGTCCTCGAGCGGGCGCATGCGCTCGGCCGGGGCCTCGGCGTCCGCGGCGACCGTCTCGAACGTGAGGGCCACGCCGTGCACGGCGGCCGGCGTGGATGCGCGGGAGGTCGTGATCGGCATGAGCCCATCCTCTTCTCCCGAGAGGGTCCGTGCAAAGGGGCAGACCGGACGCGCCGAGGTACGGGGAACACCACACCGATTGCGCGACTACGCAGCCGCCTGCTCGGCCCAGTCGCGGTACAGCCGCTCGTAGGGGCCACCCGCCTCGAGCAGCTCCTCGTGCGTGCCCTGCTCGATGATCCGCCCGCCGTCGAGGACGACGATCCGGCCGGCCTGGCGGATCGTCGACAGGCGGTGGGCGATGACGATCGCGGTCCGCCCCACCAGCAGCCGCCGCAGGCCCGCCTCGATGCGCCCCTCGGTGTGCAGGTCGACGTTCGACGTCGCCTCGTCGAGGACGAGGATGCGCGGGTCGGCGATGAGCGCGCGGGCGAAGGCGACGAGCTGGCGCTGGCCGGCCGAGAGCTGGACGCCGCGCTCGCCGACCTCCGTGTCCGGACCGTGGGGCAGCGCCTCGATGAACTCCCATGCGCCGACCGCGCGGGCCGCCGCCTCGATCTGCTCGGGCGCGGCGTCCGGGCGCCCGAAGGCGATGTTGTCGGCGACGGTGCCGCTGAACAGGAACGCCTCCTGGGGAACGATGCCCATCTGCGAGCGCAGCGACTTCGCGCGCACCTCGCGCAGGTCGACCCCATCGACGAGCACGCGCCCGTCCGTCGGGTCGTAGAAGCGCGCGACGAGCTTGGCGAACGTCGACTTCCCGGCGCCCGTCGCGCCGACGAGCGCCACCGTCTGCCCGGGCGGGACGACGAGCGAGACGTCGGCGAGCGCGAGCTTCGGCCCGTCGGCCGTCCGGTAGCGGAACGAGACGTCCTCGAAGCGGATCTCGCCGCGCAGGCGCGGGAGGTCGATGGCGTCGGGCGCGTCGACGAGGTCGGGCTCCTCGTCGAGCAGCTCGAAGATCTTGTCGAGCGCGGCCATGCCCGACTGGTAGGTCGTGTAGACCTGCGAGAGCTGCCCGATCGGGTCGAAGAAGCCGTTCAGCGCGGCGATGAAGCCGACGAGCACGCCGACCTCGATGTCGCCCTGGATGACGCGCGCGCCGCCCGCCAGCAGGATCGCCACGGTGGCGACGGCGCTGACGAACTCGACGAGCGGGAAGTAGGCCGCGTTGAGGTTGACCGTCGTCATGTTCGCGTCGCGGTTGCGGGCGTTGAGCGCGGCGAACTCGGCGCGGTGGCGCGGCTCCTGCGCGAAGGCGCGGACGACGCGGATGCCCGACAGCGTCTCCTGCAGGTAGGCGGTGATCGCGCCGATCGTCTCGCGCGTGCGCCGGTAGGCGTCGGCGCTGGCGATCCGGAAGGCCAGCGAGCCGATCGCCATGACCGGGAAGATCGCGAACGTGATGAGCGCGAGCTCGACGTCGAGCAGGAGCAGGATCACGACCGAGCCGATCAGCGTCAGCGACGCCTGGAAGAGCGTCACCACCGTGTCGGTGACGAGCGAGTCGAGCGCCTCGACGTCGTTGGTCATGCGCGAGATGAGCACGCCCGCCGGGCGTCGCTCGTAGAAACCGACCGGCATCGCCTGGAGGTGGCGGAAGATCTGCAGCCGCAGGTCGGCGAGCGCGCGCTGGCCGACCCAGCCGACGAGCCAGGTCTGCGCGTACGTCGCCGCCCAGACGATCAGCGCGCTGGCCACGAAGGCGACGACGACGAGGTTCAGCGTGCGCTCGTCGCCCTTGAGGATTCCGGAGTCGATCGCCGTCTTGGCCAGCGGGGCGGGCGCGAGCGAGGCCGCCGTGCCCGCGACGAGCGCGACGAACATCCCGATCACGCGCGTGCGGTAGGGCGCGAGCAGGACGATCAGCCCACGCAGCTTGCGGCCGCGGCCGCTCGTGCCGCGCAGGCGCCGCGCGAGGTCCTCGCGCCGGGTCGCCTCGCGCGCGACCTGCGTCCCGTCGCTCACAGGCCGGCCACGCGTCGCTCGGCGGGGTTGCGCGTCAGGTAGACCTGGTCGGGGAGGCCCTTCTCGACGATCTCGCGGTACAGCTCGGAGCGCTCGAGCAGCTCGTCGTGGCTGCCGTGGGCCAGCACCGTGCCGTCCTCGAGCACGACGATCTCGTCGGCGAGCGAGATCGTCGACAGGCGGTGGGCGATGACGAACGTCGTGCGCCCGGCCATCACCTCGCGCAGCGCCGCCTTGATCTGCTGCTCGGTCGACGCGTCGACGCTCGAGGTCGCGTCGTCGAGGACGAGGATCCGCGGGTCGGCGAGGAACGCGCGCGCGATGGCGATCCGCTGCCGCTGGCCGCCGCTGAGGGTCACGCCGCGCTCGCCGACGCGCGTGTCGTAGCCGTCGGGCATGCGCGAGATGAAGTCGTGTGCCTGCGCGCGGCGCGCGGCCAGCTCGATCTCCTCGGGCGTCGCGTCGGCGCGCGCGTAGGCGATGTTCTCGGCGACGGTGGCCGAGAACAGGAACGGGTCGTCGTCGACGATCGCGATCGCGTGGCGCAGCTGCGCGACGTCGACGTCGCGCACATCGGCCCCGTCGATCCGGACGGCGCCCTCGGTGACGTCGTAGAGGCGCGGCAGGAGCTGGACGAGCGTCGTCTTGCCTGACCCGGTCGCGCCGACGAGCGCGACGGTCGTGCCCGCGGTCACGTCGAGGTCGACGTCGTGCAGGGCGGGGCGCTCGGCGCTCTCGTACACGAGCGTCACGTCGCGCAGCTCGACGTGGCCGTTGCCATCGGGCAGCCCGGGCGCGCCGGGCGCCGAGGTGATGCGCGGGGCGCGGTCGAGGATCTCGAACAGGCGCGCGCCGGCGGCGGTCGCGCGCTGGGCGAGCCCGAGCGAGATGCCGAGCGTGCGCATCGGCGAGAGCAGCATCAGCAGATAGGCGTAGAAGGCGCTGAACTGGCCGATGGTCAGGCTGCCGGCGATGACCTGGCGCCCGCCGTAGAAGAGGATCGCCGCGAGCCCGAGCTGCGGCAGGAAGCCGATGAACGGGTTGTAGAAGGCCTGCTGGCGCGTGGACACCATCGCCTGGTCGAACAGGCGCCCGACGCGGAAGCGGAAGCGCTCGAGCTGTCGGTCCTCGCGGGCGAAGGACTTCACGACGCGCACGCCGCCGACGTTCTCCTCGACGTCGGCCGTCAGCTCGGCGATCCGTTGCTGGACCTCCTGCAGGGCCGGGCGCGCGCGGCGCCCGTAGCGCCCGGCGACGAAGATGACGAGCGGCACGGGGATCAGCGACACCGCGGCGAGCTCCACGTCGGTCGCGAACATCGCCCCCGCGGCGAGCACGATCGTCAGGGCGGACTGCATCATGAAGATGAGCCCGTAGCCGAGGAAGAAGCGCACGGACTGCAGGTCGACCGTCGCGCGCGACATGAGCTGGCCGGTCTGCTGGCGGTCGAAGAAGCCGAGCTCGAGCGACTGCAGGTGGTTGTAGACGCGCTGGCGCAGGTCGAGCTCGACGCCCAGCGACACGCGCCCGGCGATCAGCCGGCGCGTCACGGTGAGCGCGAGGCGCAGGACACCGGCGACGAGGATCACCAGGGCGAGCGTGCGCAGGCCGGAGCTGTCGCCGTCGCTGATCTGGTCGATCGCGCGCCCCGCCAGCCATGGGATCGCCGCCGTCATGATCATCGCCGCGGCGGCGAGCACGCCGGAGACGGCGACGCCACGACGGTAGGGCCTCAGGAAGCCCAACAGCCGCCGGAAGATCGCCATGGCCCCACACTGTAGTTGACGATCTCAACCATCTCGTCGGGCCATACTGAGGTCGATGGGCTTCGGGCTCTGCGACGGCTGCAAGCACCAGCGGATCGTCCGCAACACGCGCGGCTCGGTGTTCTCGCTGTGCCGGCGATCGCGCGACGACCCGCGATTCCCCCGCTATCCACGCGTTCCGGTGCGCGAGTGCGCGGGTTTCGAACCGCGCGGGCAGGGTGCGGATGGGCGGCCGGACGGCGGGGTACCACCCGCCTCGTGAGGGGCACGGTCGCCGCGGACATCACGAGCACCAGGCTGGGCGAGCGCACCTGCGTCGTCAGCGTTCCCCCGGGGCTCGATGCCGGCGTGGCCCGGCGCCTGGAGGACGGCGTCGGCGAGGCGATCGACGACGGCTACCGCGACTTCGTGCTCGACTTCACCTCCGTGCGGGGCTGCCACGACCGCCGCCCGACGGCCGTGCTCGCGCGCGTGGCCAAGCGGTTGGCCTGCTGTGGCTGCGACGTCGTCGTCGCCGCCGGCCACCTCGACCTGCTCGTCTTCTTCGGCTCGGTGCCGAGCTGGTCGAAGCTGCCCGTCGCGCTCGAGCGCGACGAGGCCCTGGCGCTGCTGCTCGAGCGCCCGGTCGCGTAGCGGGGCGCTAGCCGCCGGAGGTCGGCGCGGCGAGTCCGCTGCCGCTGCCCGACGACGAGCCCGATCCCGAGCCGGACGACGACCCCGTGGACGGGTCCGCGGCGCCGGAGAACGGATCGAGGACGATGAAGCCGCGGTTGTCCGTGTTGGCCTGGGTGAGGCTGAAGCGGAACAGCTTCGCCGTCGTGAGCTGGTCGACGAGCGGCGCGTCGGGCGACAGCGTCACGGTGCTCACCGTCGGCACGCGCGGGCTCAGCGACGCCGTCAGCGGCCGGTCGAGCTCGCGGGCGACGTCGCCCTCGCGGAAGAACAGCGCCTGGCTGGGCTTCTGCCCGAGCGCCGGCGGCATGAAGACGATGACCTGATGGACGTCGCCGAGGTAGCGGAAGCTGTAGAGCGCGAGCTCGAGCGCCTCGCGGCGCAGCAGCAGGTGGCGCTTCTCCGACGCCTTGCCGCTCGAGATGGCGCAGTCGGGGCCCAGCCCGCAGAGGCGGTAGATGATCCCCGAGTCGTCGAAGACACGGATGTCGCCGCCCTGGTCGGGGGCCTCGCGCACGGCGACCGCGAGCGGCACGCCCTGGATCTCCAGCCCGGTCGCGCTCACGTCGACCATCTGGCGCCCGTCGGAGAGCTTGTAGGTGCCGGCGACGTGCTGGGCGATCTGGCCGGCGCCGTCGGTGCCGCTCTGCGTCGGCACCCAGTTCGACCACCGCGCGCGGTTGTCGCCGTCGCGGCCCGGGATGACGATCACGGCGATCAGGCCGATCACGGCCGCGAGGCCGACGGCGAGCAGCGCGCCGGTGAGGAAGTGGAAGCGCGGCGCGAACGTCGAGTGCCTCGCCGGCGCGACCGGCTCGCCGATGCCGCCTGCGCGCCGGCGCGCGGGGAGCATGTCCTCGCCGCCGTCCTCCTCCTCGACGGGCTCGGCGTCGATGACGTCGTCGTGCAGGAGCGGCTCGCGCTCGGCGGGCAGCAGGGCGTCGGGATCGTGCCGCGGCTGCGTGCCCGCCGGGTCGGTCGGGCGCTTGCGTCGGTCGTCGTCGCGGACGATCTCGTCGCCGTCGCTCATACCTTGGGCCAGACCGTCTCGTCGAGGACGTCGATCGTCGGCGCCTTGGGGCTCGCGCGCTCGAGCAGCTCGACGACCTCGTCGCCGTACAGCTCGCGCTTGTGGACGAGGGTCTCGGCCACGCGCGCCACCGACTCGCGGTTGTGGCGCATGCAGCAGACGGCGGTGATGTACGCCTGCCCGAGGATCTGGGCGGCGTTGCGGCGCTTGGCCGGGTCGCCGAGCACGGAGGCGATCGGGTCGCTCTGCATCATGTTGCCGCCGGCGGCGCGGTTCATGATCTGCAGCCCGATGCGCTCGAAGCGGTCCATGAGCTTCTTCTCGAGCTCCTCGCGGCCCTCCTCGTCGACGCGGCCGGTGAGGTCCAGCGGCTCGGGGCCCATGCCGCACATGCCGACCATGCGCGCCGCGCGCCAGGTGGCGCTCTGGACGTCGCCGCCGACGCCGACGGAGTTCTCGCCGTAGAAGACGTGCTCGGCGGCCATCGCCCCGAGCGTCCAGACGAGGTTGCCGACCTCCTCGTGGCGCCAGGAGGAGAAGCGCTCCTCCTTCTCGATCGCCGCGTGGTGGCCCAGCGAGCCCCCGCGCATCCGGATCGACAGGCGCGTGGAGAGCACGTCGGCCATGTAGACGTGGCTGGCCACGGCGTGGCCGGCCTCGTGGATGGCGACGGCGCGCGTCTCCTCCTCGACGTAGTTGACGCCGATCGCGGTGCCGGACTCGATCGTCGTCATCGCCTCGACGATGTCCGTGCGGTCGAACTCGTGCCGCCCGTCGGAGTGCGCGTAGGTCAGCGCCATCGAGCAGACCTGCTCGATCATGGCCGGGGAGTAGCCGTTCGTCATCCGCGCCAGCTCGTCGCGGCGCTCCGGGCGGTCCAGGACCTCGTCATGCGAGACGCGGTTGAGGTAGAGGTCGAAGATGTCCTGGCGGTCGTCCTTCGTCGGCGTGCGGAACCAGATGTGGCGGCCGAGGCGGCCGGGTCGCACGAGCGCCGGGTCCAGCGCGTCGATCGGGACGTTGGTCGCGCCGATGAAGTAGACCTGCTCGGGGCGCGGCTTCGGCGGGCGCAGGCGCAGCGGCAGCTTCTTGATCCGGCGCGGGATGAAGTACGTCGCGTCGAGAAAGGTGTTCAGGCGGTTGGTGAAGTGCTTGCGGATGAACGGCGGCTCGTCGATGCCGTCCATCTGCACGAGCAGCTGGTTGAGGGCGAGGCTGCCGCCGCCGCCCATGCCCGGGAACATGAAGCCGTTGACCTTGTCGCGGACGACGGCCAGCGCGTGCGGCATCGCGTCGCGCCGCTGCTCGGCGCGCGCCGCGAACATCCGGTCGCGCCAGGCGCGGGTCTCGAGGATCAGGTCGCCGGTCGGGGTGATCGAGCCCTGGGGGCCGTACAGCGGCGGCTCCTCGAAGCCGGTGCCCAGCGGCTGCAGGCCGCTGTGGCCGTACGAGGCGCCCTGCAGCGCGTTGCGGCGCATGCCGACGGCGTCGATCTCGTCGATGAACACCATGCACTGGCCGCCCCACTTGCGCGCCAGCTTGCGGGCCTTGCGGATCAGGAACATGACGACGATGACGTCCATGCCGATGAACGTCTGCGCGAAGCCGGAGCCCGGCATCGTCACGATCGGCGAGTTGAACGTCGTCGCGATCCCCTTGGAGAGCATCGTCTTGCCGGTGCCCGGCGCGCCGATGAACAGCAGCCCGCGCTCGGGCTTGCCGCCGGCCATCTGGAACTCCTCGCCGGCCGACCACAGCTCGATGACCTTCTTGACCTCCTCCTTGGGCTCGGCCTGGCCGCGGACGTCGTCGAGCTTGACGCCCCAGTCCGCGTCGCCCGGCTCGTAGCCCTTCATCTGCTTCAGGCCGAAGAAGAGCATCGGCCCGAACAGGATCAGGATGTTCGCGAAGAACAGGAGCGGGATCTGGATCCCGTAGATGAGGATGAACGGCAGCGCCGAGACGAGGAAGTCGCCGATGTCCGAGAAGGCGATGCCGGCGATCGACATCGCCACGAGCACGAACGCGACGAAGATCGCGAGGTAGGTGAGGCGGCGGAACTTGGTGCGCCAGTACCAGACGCGCCGCCGCGAGACGATGTCCTCCTCGACGAGCTCGCGGCCCGCGCCGTAGAGACTCGCGCGCGGGATCAGTCGATGGGCGAGGACGTCCATGAAGCCGCGGAAGGCGATGACGAACACCGCCGTCCCGACCAGCGCCCAGAGGAGGGGCCAGTCGTGCTGGACGTAGAAGAAGGCGAAGGTGACCGGACTGGTCAGGAGCGCGACGATCGTCGCGGCTCGGGTAAGGCGGCGCCATTCACGTTGCAGCGCGAGCTGCTCCGCCTCCCGATTACGCCCGTAGAGGTTCGTCTCGCGGCTGCTCATGTGAGCACCAGAGTATTCCCCAGGAACCTTTCGAGTAGATCAAGAAGGGCCGGCCCGTCCGTCCGTCCGGGCCGACGCGCCAGGCTCCGGATAACGGTAGCGTGCGCCGGCCAGTGCCACGCCGCCTCCGACCACTCGCCGCCGCCGTCCTCATCGCCCTGGCGGCGACCGGGCTCGCGGCGCCCACGGCGGGCGCGCAGTCGCGCGCGGCGCGCCCCTGCGAGGACCAGCCGGACTTCCTGTGCGGGACGCTGACGGTCCCGCTCGACCGCAGCGGGCGCGTCGGCGGCTCGGTGCGGATCAAGTTCGCCGCCCAGCGCGACTTCCCGTCGCGGCGTCGCGTGCTCGTCGCGCTGACCGGCGGCCCGGGTCAGGCGGGCCTCGACGCCGCCTCGTCGTTCTCGTTCAGCCTCCAGCCGGCGCTGCGCCGCTACCGCCTCGTGACGCTCGACCAGCGCGGCACGGGCGAGTCGAGCGTCATCCGCTGCGACAACGTGCAGCGGCTGCGCTCGCTGGACCCGATCGGGCCGCGCGCCGTGGAGGACTGCGCCAAGCGCGTCGGGCCGAAGCGCGTCGCCTACACGACCGCCGACACCGTGCTCGACCTCGAGGCGCTGCGCGTGCGCCTGGGCGCCGACAAGCTCGCGCTCATGGGGATCTCCTACGGCACGCACGTGGCGCTGCAGTACGCGCGCGCCTTCCCGGGCAACGTCGACCGGCTGATCCTCGACTCGATCGTCGGGCCCGACGGGTCGGACGCGTTCACGCTCGACACCTACCGCAACCTGCCGCGGGTGCTGCGCGAGCAGTGCCGCGGCACCCGCTGCCGCGGGATCACCGCCGACCCGGTCGCCGACGTCGCCGCGATCGTGCAGCGGCTGATCACGCGCGGGCCGCTGCAGGGACGCTACTTCGACGCGCGCGGCCGCTCGCGCACGACGCGCTACCGCACGCCCGAGGAGCTGGCCTTCCTGCTCGTCGCCGGCGACCTCAACCCGTTCCTGCAGGCGGCCATGCCGGCGGCGTTCGCCGCCGCCGCGCGCGGCGACACCGCCCTGCTCATGCGCCTGCGGCGCATCGGCCAGGGCGGGCACACGCCGACGAAGGAGCTGAGCTTCGGCACCAACGTCACGAGCACGTGCCTCGACGTGCCGCTGCCCTATTCGCTGACCGCGCCGCTCGAGGCACGGCCGGCCATCGCGCAGAACGCGCTCGCGGCGGTCCCGCCCGCGTCGTACGCGCCCTTCGACCCGGGGACGATCCTGCGCGCGAGCTACGTCGGCGACTGCCTGCGCTGGCCGCAGGACGTGCCGCACCCGCCCTTCGCCGGGCCGCTGCCCGACGTGCCGGCGCTGCTGCTCGGCGGTCGCGCCGACCTGCGCACGCCGATCGAGAACGCGCTCCAGACGGCGGCGCAGCTGCCGCACTCGAGCGTCGTCGCCCTCCAAGGCTCGGGCCACGACGCGATCGACAACGACATCACCGGCTGCGTCGCGCGCGCGCTGGACCGCTTCATCGGCGACCGGCAGGTCGGGACGCCGTGCCGCGGGCGCGACATCGCCGTCGCGCCGGTGCCCCAGCCGCCGCGGTCGCTGCGCGACTTCCGCTCGGCGCCGGGCGTCGGCGGCGTCCGCGGCCGCGTCGTGTTCGCCGTGCTGGACACCGTCGGCGATGCGCGCATGACGGCGCTGCAGCTCGAGCTCGCGGGCCTCGAGGCACGCGACGGCGGCCTGCGCGGCGGGTCCTTCACGGGCCCCGCCGACCTCGACGGCCGGCTGCGCGTGCGCCGCTACGCCTACCTGCGCGGGCTGCGCGTCACGGGCACGCTCAACACCGACGGCGCCGACGTCACGGGCCGCGTCACGGTCCGCGGGCCGCGCGGCACGAGCGGCGCCCTGACGCTGACCGCCGACGGGGCGAGCGGCACCCTCGGCGGGCGCGCCGTGCGCTACCGCGGCTCCTCCGGCGCCGTCGCCGCCGCGGCCGCCGCGACCCACCGTGTCGGCGGCGGCACGCTGCGCATCGACCCGAGCGTGGCGCGCCGGACGCTGCGCCGGATGGCGATCCGCTCGCGCTAGCCGCTAGCGCGACGAGCCGCGGAACACCGCGTCCTCGACGATCCGTCCCGGGACGCCGCCGACGGTGGCGCCGGGAGGCACGTCGCGGGTCACGACGCAGCGCGCCTGGACGCGCGCCCCGTCGCCGACCTCGACGCCGCGCAGCACGGTCGCGCCGACGGCCAGCGCGGCGTTGCGGCCGATGACCACGGGCGAGGTGAGCAGCCCCTGCAGGCGCACGGGGCGCTCGGCGTCGGCGAGATCGTGGTCGAAGTCGATCAGCACGACCTCGTCGTCGAGGCGGGCGCCCGGGCCGATCTCGATCCGCTCGTGCGCCGCGATGACGCAGCCGTCGCCGAGGGTCGCGCCGGCGCCGACGCGGCATCGGCCATGCACGTGGAAGCGGGTTCCGGCGCCGATCCGGCAGCCGTCACCGAGCGTCAGATGCGAGCCGGGGGACAGGTGGAAGCGCACCCGGGGGCCGATCGAGACCCGCCCCTCGGCGCGCAATCGCCCGCGCGTCCGCAGACGGGCCAGGACGAGCCGCAGCACTGTGCGCGGCAGCTTAGGGCACGGGCGGACAGCGGCGCGCCACCCCTCGCTGTGAAAATGTCCCGGCGTGGACGCGGGCGGCGGGCATCGCACGGCGCTGACGAAGTCGCAGCTCGTGGCCGATCTGCGCCGCCTCGGCGTGCGCCCGGGCGCGGTCCTCATGGTCCACACGCGCATGAGCGCGCTGGGCTGGGTCGTGGGCAGCAGCGAGACCGTCGTGCGGGCGCTGCTCGAGGCGCTCGGGCCGGAGGGCACGCTCGTCGCCTACGCCTCGTGGGAGGAGCACGTCTACCACGCGAGCGACTGGCCGGCCGAGCACGTCGAGGCCTACCGCTCCGAGACGCCGGTGTTCGACGTGGCGACCGGGGAGGCCGCCCGCGACCACGGGCGCATCCCCGAGCGCGTGCGGACGTGGCCCGGCGCGCAGCGCAGCGCCCATCCCGAGGCGAGCGTCGTCGCCGTCGGCGCCCGCGCGCGATGGCTGACCGAGGATCACCCGCAGGACGAGGGCTACGGGCCCGACAGCCCGTTCGCGCGGCTCGTGACCGCGGGCGGCGAGGTGCTGATGCTCGGCGCGCCGCTCGAGACCCTGACCCTGCTGCACCACGCCGAGGGGATCGCGCGCGTGGCGGGCAAGCGGCAGGTCACCTTCCACGTGCCGGTGCTCGAGGACGGGCGCGTCGTCGAGCGCGAGTACACGGACATCGACACCTCGATCGGCGCCTTCCGCTACGAGGACCTCGACCTCGGGGCCGACTCGTTCGAGGTCATCGCGCGGGAGGCGCTGGCCACGGGGATCGGCGCGCGCGGGAGCGTGGGGGAGGCCGAGTCGCACCTCTTCCCGGCGGCCGAGCTGACCGCGTTCGGCGTCCGCTGGATGGAGGAGCGCTTCGGCCCCCGGGCCGGCTAGCCCTGCGGCGGGCGCACGCGCTCGATCCCGCGGCGGCGCAGGTCGCGGGCCAGCAGCACGCCGCGGCGGGCCGCGAAGCGGGCGCGGGCGCGGCGCGAGGCGTGGATCTCCACCAGCGAGGACGGCAGCCGCCGCGCGCCGAGGGCGCGCGCCGCGCGATCGGCGATCTCGAGCTGGCCGATCGCCGTGGGGTGCACCTCGTCGGGCAGCAGCCAGGGCGGGCCGGAGAGGTTCTCGAGGTCGACGAGCACGGCGCCGGCGTCGTCGGCCACGGCGCGCACGACCGCGCCCGCGGCGCGTGGCTTGGGCGCGGCCCGCGGGCGCCCGAGGTCGGCGGGCAGGGTGCACAGCACGAGGCGATCGCTCGCCGCCGCCACGGCCGCGGCGATCGCGCGCAGGTCGCGCTCGTAGGCGCCCGCCTCGAAGTCCGGCGTGCGGACGTCGTTGACGCCCGCGTACACGCAGCCGACGTCGTAGGGGCCGCGCAGGCGCGGCACCTGGCGGGCGAGCACGTCCGCCGTCCGCGCGCCGTCGACGGCCAGTCCGGTGAACGGCAGCTCGAGGGCCTCGGCCAGCCACTGCGCCCACGAGCGGGTCGGCACGCCGAGCGCCGGCTCGCCGCGGCCGTTGGTGATCGAGTCGCCGAGCGCGACGAGCCCGCGCCTCACGCGCGACCGCTCTCCTCGGTCAGCTCCCGCAGGCGCCGGGCGTGTCGCGCGGTCAGCGCGCCGCGCTCGAGCCGGAACCTCCAGTTGCCCGACGCCGTGCCCGGCATGTTCATCCGGGCCTCGCTGCCGAGCCCGAGCACGTCCTGGGCCTGGAGCATGCACAGCCGCGCCGGCGAGCGCAGGGCGACGCCGATCAGGTCCCACCACGGCGTGCGCCCGCCGACGCCGGCCGCGCGCACGAGCGCGCGGCGCTCATCGGGCAGCGACTCCCACCAGCCGCGCAGCGTGTCGTTGTCGTGCGTGCCGGTGTAGAGGACCTGGTCCTCGATGTGGTTGGCCGGGTCGTGGATGCTCCCCGGGTCGCCGGGGTCGAAGCCGAACTGCAGCACCGCCATCCCCGGCAGGCCGAGCTGCTCGCGCAGCGCGCGCACCGGCGGCGTGATGACGCCGAGGTCCTCGGCGATGATCGCCAGGTCGCCGAGCTCGCGCCGGGCGGCGTCGAAGACGGCGCGCCCCGGCCCGCGCACCCAGCGCCCGCCGCTGGCGTCGCGCGCGCGGGCGGGCACCGCCCAGTACGCGACGAAGCCGCGGAAGTGGTCGATCCGCGCGAGGTCGAAAAGGTCGAACGTGCGCCGCAGGCGCTCCGTCCACCAGCGGTAGCCGCGCCGGCGCAGGGCGGGCCAGTCGTAGATCGGGTTGCCCCACAGCTGGCCCTTGGCCGTGAACGCGTCCGGCGGGACGCCGGCGACGACGTCGTCGCGGAACAGCTCGGGATGGGCCCGGTGGTCGGCGCTCCCGGGCGCGACGTAGATCGGCACGTCGCCGATCAGGCGCACGCCGCGCTCGGCCGCGTAGGCGCGCAGCGCGCCCCACTCGCGGTCGAAGCGCACCTGGTCGTTGATCGCGCGCCGTCCGCCGGCGAAGTCCGCCCAGTCTTCGATCCACGCCGCGTGGCGCGCGCGGAAGGCGTCGGCCTCGTCGTCGGACACCGGCGCGCGGGCATCGGCGAGCAGCCCGGGCCAGGCCGCGAAGGCCGAGCGCGACTTGTACGGTGAGCCCGCGCGGTCGGGCGGTCCGAGCGGCAGGACCTGCCACCACGATTGACCCGCCGAGGCGAGCCAGTCCACGAACCGGTAGGCATCAGGGCCCAGCCGGCCGCCGGGCAGCGAGGTCACATGCAGTTGGACGCCGCTGGATCGCCTCAATTTCACTTCGCTCACGTTAAGAAGCCGGCAAATCGGAAAGAGGACGAAGGTGCCCGCCCCGCCCAGAAGCCAAGCGCCTCCGCCGCGAATCCGCATCGAGCTGCCCGCTCCGACCGTCGAGTGCGGGCGCTGGCCCGTCAAGCGGACCGTCGGCGACACCGTCGCGGTCAGCGCCGACGTCTTCCGCGACGGCCACGACGTCCTGCGCGCCGTCGTGCGCTCCCGCCCGCCGGGCCGGCGCACGTGGTCGGAGAGCCCGCTGGACCCGGTCGACGCCCACCACAACGGCGTGCGCTGGTCGGGCTCGTTCGACGTCGACCAGCCCGGGCGCTGGGCGTGGACGATCGCCGCCTGGGTCGACCCGTTCGCCGGCTGGCGCGACGAGGTCGCGCGCAAGCTCGAGGCCGGTCAGCCCGACCTGTCGGGCGAGGCGTCCGAGGGCGCCGTCCTGCTGCGTGACGCGGCCGCGAACGCCAAGGGCCCCGACAAGGCCGTGCTCGACGCCGCCGCCGTCGCGCTCGAGCAGGAGGGCGCCGTCCAGGAGGCGCTCGCCCCGTCGCTGGCCGAGCTCGTCGAGCGCCACGCCAAGCGCTCCGAGCTCACCGAGCTCAAGGCGCTCGAGGTGGACGTCGACGTCGTGCTCGCGCGCTTCGGCTCGTGGTACGAGCTCTTCCCGCGCTCGTTCGGCGGCTTCCGCGGCGTCGAGGAGCAGATCCCGCGGCTGGCCGAGCTCGGCTTCGACGTGCTCTACGTGCCGCCGATCCACCCGATCGGCCTGACCAACCGCAAGGGCCGCAACAACACGCTCGTCGCCGAGCCCGGCGACCCGGGCAGCCCGTGGGCGATCGGCGACGCCGGCGGCGGCCACGACGCGATCCACCCCGAGCTCGGCTCGCTCGACGAGTTCGACTCGCTCGTCGCCAGCGCGCGCGCCCACAAGATCGAGGTCGCGCTGGACTTCGCCATCCAGGCCTCGGCCGACCACCCGTGGCTGACCGAGCACCCCGAGTGGTTCAACCGCCGCCCGGACGGGACGCTGAAGTACGCCGAGAACCCGCCCAAGAAGTACCAGGACATCTACAACGTCAACTGGAACTCCGAGGACTGGCTCGGCCTCTGGAGCGCGCTGCTGGACGTCATGCGCCACTGGGTCGACCACGGCGTGCGCGTGTTCCGCGTCGACAACCCCCACACGAAGCCGCTGCCGTTCTGGGAGTGGCTGATCAAGGAGATCCGCTCGAGCCATCCGGACGTGATCTTCCTGGCCGAGGCGTTCACGCAGCGGGCGATGATGCGCGCGCTGGCCAAGCTCGGCTTCAGCCAGTCCTACACGTACTTCACGTGGAAGAGCGCGCGCTGGGAGCTCGAGGAGTACGTCGACGAGCTCGCGCACACCGAGGAGGCCGAGTACTTCCGGCCCAACTTCTTCGTCAACACGCCGGACATCCTCACCGACTAGCTGGCCGACGGCGGGCCCGCGGCGTTCGCCTCGCGGCTCGTGCTGGCCGCCACGCTGAGCCCGTCGTACGGCATCTACTCCGGCTACGAGCACTTCGAGAACGTGCAGCGGCCGGGCAGCGAGGAGTACATCGACAACGAGAAGTACGAGCTCAAGCAGCGCCGCCTCGACGGGCCGCTGCTGCCGCTCGTCCAGCGGCTGAACCAGGTCCGGCGCGACAACTCCGCGCTGCAGCGCCTGGAGAACGTCCGCTTCCTTCAGACCATGAACGACGCCCTCGTGGCCTACGCCAAGCGCCAGGGGTCCAACGTCGTCATCACCGTCGTCAACCTCGATCCGTTCAACGCCCAGGAGGGGCAGGTGCAGGTTCCGTACGATCTCGGCGTCCCGCCGGCTTACACCGTCACCGATCTGCTCGACGTCAGCCGCTACGACTGGCATGTCGGCGGGAACTACGTGCGTCTCGATCCCGCGGAGCGGCCCGGGCACGTGCTACGCGTGGACACCCCCTGATGGCGCCACCTCCTCCTCCCACATCCTCGGGCCACTGGTTCGAGTCGGACCCGCTGTGGTTCAAGCGCGCCGTCTTCTACGAGATCCACCTGCGCGGCTTCTTCGACGCCAACGCCGACGGCTCGGGCGACTTCCGCGGCCTGACCGAGAAGCTCGACTACCTGCAGTGGCTGGGCATCGACGTGATCTGGCTGCTGCCGATGTACTCCTCGCCGCTGCGCGACGGCGGCTACGACATCGCCGACTACCGCCTCGTGCACGCGGACTACGGGACGATCGAGGACGTGCAGGCGTTCATCGACGCCGCCCACGAGCGCGGCATCCGGGTGATCGCCGACCTCGTCATGAACCACACCTCGTCCGATCACGAGTGGTTCCAGCGCGTCCCGCAAGGCGCCGCCGGGCTCCCCCGAGCGCGACTGGTACGTCTGGTCGGACACGGTGCACAAGTACGAGGACGCGCGGATCATCTTCACCGACACGGAGACGTCGAACTGGACCTGGGACGAGGAGGCCGGCGCCTACTACTGGCACCGCTTCTTCTCCCATCAGCCCGACCTGAACTTCGACAACCCCGAGGTCCAGGAGGCGATGCTCGACGCGCTGCGCTTCTGGCTGGACCTCGGGCTCGACGGCTTCCGGCTCGACGCCGTGCCCTACCTCTACGAGCGCGACGGCACCAACGGCGAGAACCTCGCCGAGACGCACGACTTCCTCAAGAAGGTGCGCACGACCGTCGACGCCGAGTACCCCGACCGCGTCCTGCTCGCCGAGGCCAACCAGTGGCCCGAGGACGTCGTCGAGTACTTCGGCGACGGCGACGAGTGCCACATGGCGTTCCACTTCCCGGTGATGCCGCGCATGTTCATGGCGCATCGCCGCGAGGAGGCCACGCCGATCTACGAGATCCTCGAGCGCACGCCGCCGATCCCCGACAACTGCCAGTGGGGCCTGTTCCTGCGCAACCACGACGAGCTGACCCTCGAGATGGTCACCGACGAGGAGCGCGACTACATGTACGCGGAGTACGCCAAGGACCCGCGCATGAAGATCAACGTGGGCATCCGCCGCCGCCTCGCCCCGCTGCTCGACGGCGGGCGCGACGAGATGGAGCTGATGCACGCGATCCTCTTCTCACTGCCGGGCAGCCCCGTCCTGTACTACGGCGACGAGATCGCCATGGGCGACAACGTGTTCCTCGGCGACCGCGACGGCGTGCGCACGCCGATGCAGTGGACGGGCGACCGCAACGGCGGCTTCTCGCGCGCCGACTTCGCCCAGCTCTACGCGCCGCCGCTGATGGACCCGGTGTACGGCTACCAGGCCGTCAACGTCGAGGCCCAGCTGCGCACGCCGACGTCGTTCCTGCGCTGGCTCAAGCGCTTCATCGCGCTGCGCAAGGAGCACCCGGTCTTCGGCCTGGGCACGTACGAGCCGCTGCGAGCCGAGCAACCCGAAGATCTTCGCCCACGTGCGCCGCTACGAGGACGACATCGCCCTGTGCGTGCACAACCTCGCGCGGTCGGCCCAGGCGGTCGAGCTCGACCTCTCCGAGTTCAGGGGCCGCCACCCCGAGGAGATGTTCGGGCGCACGCGGTTCCCGCAGCTCGGCGAGCTCCCCTACCTGCTGACGCTCGCTCCCCGCGGGTTCTTCTGGTTCCTGCTGCGGGAGGATCCCGACGCCGACACGGAGACCAGCGATGGCAACGCCTGACCTCGCCCTCCTCGACGAGGAGCGCCTCGCCGAGTGGCTCGTGTCGCGCCGCTGGTTCGGCGCCAAGGCCCAGGACGTGGCCCAGGCGCGCGTGCTCGACGCGGTGGAGCTGAGCGACGGCCCGCCGCAGCTCGTGCTCGCGCTCGTCGAGGCGCGCTTCCCGACGGGCGCGCACAGCATCTACCAGCTCGTCCTCGGCCTGCGCCCGGCCGGCGACGGCTGGACCGAGGGCCTGCTCTCGGAGGTCGAGGGGACGACGGTCTACGACGCGTTCGCGGACCCCGCCGCCGTCGCCGCCGTCGGCGACCTGCTCGCCGGATCGGCGACCGTCGCCGACGAGCACGCGACCGTGAACTTCCACTGGGACGACGAGAGCGGGCGCCCGGCCCTGGGCGCGCCGGCGCGGGCCATGGGCGCCGAGCAGTCCAACTCGTCGGTCGTGTTCGACGAGGCGTTCGTCCTGAAGATCTACCGCCGGCTCGAGGCGGGCGACAACCCCGAGCTCGAGATGCTCCGCTTCCTCACCGCGCGCGGCTTCCCGAACATCGCCGCGCTGACCGGCTGGGTCGACTACACGGGCGAGCTCATGGACGCCACGCTCGGCGTCGTGCAGCGCTACGTCGAGGGCGGTCGCGACGGCTGGGAGCTCGCGCTCGAGGAGCTCGAGACCGACCCCGAGGCGTTCGTCGGGCGCATGGAGGAGCTCGGCGAGGTGATCGGCGAGATGCACTCCACGCTCGGCTCCGACGCGACCGATCCCGCCTTCGCGCCCGAGGAGCCCAGCCAGGAGGCGACCGGGCTGATCACGGCGACGATCGACGAGCAGATCGAGCGCGTCTTCGTCGACCTGCCCTCCGACGAGCCGGCGCTCGAGCCGATCGCCGGCCGCGGCGAGGAGGTGCGCGACCGGCTGTCGCTGCTGGCGAACATCGGCAGCAGCGGCAGGCTCATCCGCCACCACGGCGACCTGCACCTCGGCCAGACGCTGCTCGCTCCGGACGGCTGGGTCGTGCTCGACTTCGAGGGCGAGCCTGCGCGGCCGCTGCTCGAGCGCCGCCGCAAGCGCTCGCCGCTGCGCGACGTCGCCGGGATGCTCCGTTCGTTCGCCTACGTGGCATCGGCCGGCGAGCTGCAGCGCGGGACGCCCGCCCCGGAGGGCTGGGAGGACCGCATGCGCGACGCCTTCCTGAGCGGCTACTTCCGCGCGGTCGATGCGGCGCTGCTGCCTCCGGGCGAGGCCAACTCGCGCACGCTGCTGACCGTGTTCGAGCTCGAGAAGGCGGTCTACGAGCTGCGCTACGAGCTCAACAACCGCCCCGACTGGGTCCGGATCCCCGTTGCGGGGATCGCGCGCCTGCTGGAGGAGCCGTTGCCGTGAGTGTGGAGACAGACATCGAGGCCATCGTCCACCGCGACCTCGCCGAGCCGCACCGGCTGCTCGGCGCGCATCCCCAGAACGGCGGCGTGGTGATCCGCGCCTACCGGCCCGACGCCGCCAAGGTCATCGCCCGACCCGAGGGCGGCGACCCGGTCGAGCTCGAGCTGCGCCACCCCGGCGGCGTCTTCGAGGGCTCGGTGCCGAGCGCGAGACTGCCGCTGCGCTACGAGCTCGACGTCCAGTACGGCGAGGGCCGGACGTTCACGGTGCGCGACCCGTACGCGTTCCTGCCCACGCTGGGGGAGATCGACCTCTACCTGGCCGGCGAGGGGCGCCACGAGGAGCTCTACGAGAAGCTCGGCGCGCACGTGCTCGAGGTCGACGGCGTCGAGGGCGTGTCGTTCGCCGTCTGGGCCCCGTCGGCGCGCTCGGTCAGCGTCGTCGGCGACTTCAACTCGTGGGACGGGCGCCTGCACCCGATGCGCTCGCTCGGCTCGGCCGGGATCTGGGAGCTGTTCATCCCCGGCGTGCCCGACGGCAGCCGCTACAAGTTCGAGCTCCGCACCCAGGACGGCGCGCTGGCGCTGCGCGCCGACCCCTACGCGCGCGCCGCCGAGGTGCCGCCGCAGACCGCGTCGGTCGTCTTCCGCTCCCGGCACGAGTGGAAGGACGACGACTGGATGGAGCGCCGCCGCGCGGGCGGGGCGCCGCTGCGCGAGCCGATCTCGATCTACGAGGTCCATCTGGGCTCCTGGCGGCGCAACCCGCACGAGGGCGACCGCCCGCTCAGCTACCTCGAGCTCGCCGAGGAGCTCGCCCAGTACGTCAGCGAGCTCGGCTTCACGCACATCGAGCTGATGCCCGTCATGGCCCACCCGTTCGCCGGCTCGTGGGGCTATCAGGTGACGTCGTACTTCGCTCCGATGCCGGCCTTCGGCTCACCGGACGACCTGCGCGAGTTCATCGATCGCATGCACGGCCACGGGATCGGCGTGATCCTCGACTGGGTGCCGGCGCACTTCCCGCGCGACGAGTGGGCGCTGGCGAACTTCGACGGGACGGCGCTGTTCGAGCACGCCGACCCGCGGCGCGGGGCGCACCCCGACTGGGGCACGCTGGTCTTCAACTTCGGGCGCAACGAGGTCCGCAACTTCCTGCTCTCCAGCGCGCTGTTCTGGGCCCGCGAGTTCCACGCCGACGGCATCCGCGTCGACGCGGTCGCCTCGATGCTCTACCTCGACTACTCGCGCAAGGAGGGCGAGTGGATCCCGAACGAGTTCGGGGGCAACGAGGACCTCGACGCGGTGCAGTTCCTCAAGGAGCTCAACGAGGTGCTGCACGCGCGCGAGCCGGGGATCATCTCCGCCGCCGAGGAGTCCACGGCCTGGCCGGGCGTCTCGCGGCCCGGTGTACCTGGGCGGCCTCGGCTTCGGCTTCAAGTGGAACATGGGCTGGATGCACGACACGCTCGGCTACTTCGAGCAGGACCCCTTGTACCGCCGCTACCACCACCACGAGCTGACCTTCAGCCTCGTCTACGCCTTCAGCGAGAACTTCATCCTGCCGCTGAGCCACGACGAGGTCGTGCACGGCAAGGGCTCGCTGCTGGACAAGATGCCCGGCGACAAGTGGCAGAAGCTTGCCGGCCTGCGCTCCCTGTACGCCTACATGTGGTCGCACCCGGGCAAGAACCTGCTGTTCATGGGCCAGGAGTTCGGCCAGCCGCGCGAGTGGAGCCACGAGCGCTCGCTGGACTGGCACCTGCTCGAGGACCCCGGCCACGCCGGCCTGCAGCGCGCCGTCGGCGACCTCAACCGCGTGCTGCGCGACACGCCGGCGCTCTACGACGAGGACTTCGAGCCGTCGGGCTTCTGGTGGCTGGAGCCCAACGACGCGGAGAACAACGTCGTCGCCTTCGGGCGCGTCTCGCACGATGGCGAGCACGTGATGATCTGCGTGGCGAATCTGTCGCCGGTGCCGCGCGAGGGCTACCGCGTCGGGCTGCCGCGCAGCGGCCGCTGGCGCGAGGCCCTCAACACCGACGCGCACGACTACGGCGGCTCGGGCGTCGGGAACATGGGCGGCGTCGACGCCGAGCCGGTGCCCTGGCACGGGCAGGCCTTCTCGGCCCAGCTCACGCTGCCCCCGCTCGGCGTGCTCTGGTTCGTTCCGGAGTGACGAGGCGGCGGGCCGCCGGGCGCGGCCGCCCGCCGACGTAAGGCGGCGCCGCCGCGCACGAGCGCGCTCATCGCGCAAGCTGGTCGAGCAGACCGCTCAGGGCGGCGATCGCGACGGCGACGTCACGCGCGTCGACCGACTCGTCGGGGTGGTGGCTGATCCCGTCCGCGCAGCGCACGAAGAGCATGGCCACCGGCGCGATGGCGGACATGGCCACGGCGTCGTGGCCGGCGCCGCTGGGCAGGGCGCGCGCCGGCGTGCCGGCGGCCTCGGTCGCCGCGGCGAGGGCTGCCGTGAGCTCGGGCGAGCAGGTCACCGCGGGTTCCTCCTGTGTCGGCTCCCAGGCGAGGCCGAGCCCGCGGCGGGACGCGATCGCCCGCGCGGCCGCCTCGAGGTCGTCGCGGGCGCGCTCGCGTAGTGCGTCCGCGGGCGCACGGACGTCGAGGCCGAGCACCGTCCGCCCGGGGATGACGTTTCCCGCGCCGGGCTCGACCTGCGCGGTGCCGACCGTGGCGACGAGGCCGTGCGCGGCGTCGTCGCGGCCGCGTTCCTCGACGGCGGAGATCCACGCCGCCGCGCCGGCCAGGGCGTCGCGGCGGCCGCCCATGGGGACCGTGCCGGCGTGGCCCGCGCGCCCCGTGAACGTGACCCGGACGCGGCTCTGACCGGCGATCGCGCTCACGACGCCGACGGGAAGGTCCTCGGCCTCGAGCACGGGACCCTGCTCGATGTGTACCTCGACGTAGCCGAGCAGGGCGGCGGGGTCGCGCGCCTCGGCGGCGAGCGCGCCGGGGTCGCCGCCGGCGGCGCGCAACGCGTCGCGCATCGTCGTGCCCGTCGTCGTCGCGGCGGTCGAGCAGGGCGGGGTCGAAGGTGCCGGCGACAACGCTCGACCCGAGGTAGCCCGTGCCGTAGCGCACGCCCTCCTCGTCGGCGAAGGCGAGGACCTCGATGGCGAAGGGCCGGTCGTGTCCGGCGCGCTCGACGGCCTCCAGCGCGACGGCGACGCCGAGCGGGCCGTCGTAGCGCCCGGCGCCGGGGACGGTGTCGATGTGCGAGCCGAGCAGCAGGGTGGGGGAGCGGTCGTCGGCGGCGGGCCGGCGGCCGGCGACGTTGCCGGCCGCGTCGCGGCGCGCGTCGAGACCGGCCTCTCGCATCCAGCCGAGCACGAGGTCGCCGGCCTCGGTCAGGGCCGGCGTGGCGAAGCGGCGCGTGAGGCGGCCGGCCTCCTCGGAGATCCGCCCGAGCGCGTCGCAGCGCTCGAGGGCGCGCGCCGCGGCGGTGGCCCAGCCGGACTCCGTGTTCGCCGCCACGCCTTCATGATCCCGGAGCATGACGACGCTCGCGATCACCGCCGGTCCGTACGAGTTCGCGGCCCGCCTGGAGGAGGAGCGCGCGCCGCGCACGTGCGAGGCGTTCCTGGCGCGGCTCCCGTTCCGCAACCGCGTCATCCACGTGCGCTGGAGCGGCGAGTCGACGTGGATCCCGCTCGGCGAGACAGACGTCGGCGTGGGGATGGAGAATGCGACCAGCCATCCCGCCCCGGGCGAGATCCTGCTCTATCCGGGCGGCGTCTCGGAGACGGAGATCCTGCTGCCCTACGGCGGCTGCCTGTTCGCCAGCATCGTCGGCCAGCTCGCGGGCAACCACTTCCTGACCGTCACCGAGGGCCGCGAGAACCTGCGCGCCCTCGGCGAGCTGTGCCTGTGGGAGGGCGCGCAGGACATCGTGTTCTCCTGCTAGCGCTCGTCGGGGCTCGCGACCTGGGCCTCGAGGGGAGGGTGGCTGCCGGCGCGCGTGGTCGGCTCGTGCCCCGGCGGTTACCCACGGATGGCGTGGGAAACAGCCGGGTTCCGGCGAGCGTGCTCGTGGTTGTCATCTCAGCAACCCCATGCGACCCGCTCGGCCGCCGGAACTCATCGCCGCGCGCGCAGGTGGACGCGCTCGCCCTGCGGCCCGAAGATGGCCAGCGCCTCGGCCGAGCCGTCGACGGCGCCCACCCAGTGCGGCGTCCAGGTCGAGAACTCGGCGGCCTCGCCGGCCGCGAGCACGAGGTCATCGTCGCCGAGCACGAGGCGCACGCGGCCGGCCAGCACGTAGAGCCACTCGTGGCCCTCGTGGCTGCGCGGGTCGGGCACCGTCCGCTCGGCCGGGATCTCCATGCGCACGACGACGAGGCCGCCGGGAGCGGACTGCGACAGGCGGTGCATGAGCATCCCGTCGACCTTCTGGGCGCGGGCGTGCACGCGCGGGTCGCTGGTCGTGGCGGGACGGAGCAGCTCGCCGACCTCGACGCCGAGCGCGCCGGCGAGCGGGGCGAGGTGGTCGAGGGCGAGCCGTCGCGCGCCCGACTCGAGCCGGCTGACCGTCGAGGCGGCCATCCCGGCGCGGGCGGCGACCTCCTCCTGGCTCAGCCCGCGCTCCGCGCGCAGCGCCCGCAGGCGATCCCGGACCACGGCGTCAGCGCTTCTTGCCATTTCGGCATGAGATGTTGCCATACACGACGTCGATGGCGCACCCTACGCACCATGGACCCCTGGGACTGCATCGTCGTCGGCGCCGGACCCGCCGGACTCAGCGCCGCTCTCATGCTCGGCCGCGCCCGCCGCCGCGTGCTCGTGCTCGACTCGGGCGAGCCGCGCAACCACGCCGCCCACGCCATGCATGGGGTGCTCGGCCACGACGGGCTCGCGCCGTCCGCGCTGCGCGAGCGGGGCCTCGAGGAGATCGCGCGCTACGGCGTCGAGGTGCGCCACGCCGATGTCGACCCATCGCTCGCCCGCCTCGTCGACGGCGGCGTCGAGATCGAGGGCGAGCGCGCCCGCACGCTGATCATCGCGACCGGCCTGCTCGACGACACGCCGGACGTCGAGGGCTTCGGCGAGATCTACGGGACGAGCGCCCACACGTGCCCGTACTGCGACGGCTGGGAGCACCGCGACGGGCGCATCGCCGTCCTCGCAGGTGCGAAGGCGGACCACCTGGGCCGCCTCCTGCGCCAGTGGTCGGGCGACGTCGTCGTCCTCACGGACGGCGCCGCCCTGGACGACGAGGGCGAGACGGCCCTCGAGGCGGCCGGCGTCCCCGTCGTGCGCGATCCCGTCCGCCGCTTCGTCTCCGACGAGGGGCGGCTGACCGCGATCGAGTTCGACGCCCGCGAGCCGCTCGAGCGCGACGCCCTGTTCTTCCATGTGGCCATGCACCCGCGCATCGCGCTCGCCGAGGCGCTCGGTTGCGACCTGAACGAGACGCACGGCGGGATCGTCGCCGAGCCGATGACCCGGGCAACGAGCGTCGACCGCGTCTACGCCGCCGGCAACTGCGCCGACCCGTCGCAGAACGTCGCGATGGCGATCGCCGACGGCGCGCGCGCCGGCGCCTGGGTCAACATGGTGCTCGTGGAGGAGGGCGTGCTGCAGCCGGCCGGTGGCGGTCGACGAGTTCGCGAGCCCGCGTGAGCGTCGCTGCGCCGAGCGTCCCCGCCGCCCGGTCAGAGGCGCCGTAGGCGCGCAGCAGCGCCGACTCGACGTCCTCGACGGTCACGCCCGGGAGCACGTCCTCGAGCGCGCCCGCCGTGCGCTCGTCCCACTCCAGGCCGAGCGCGGCGTTGACGTCGCGCAGGACGGCGCGGATCCGCTCCCCGCCGGTCACGACGAGCGAGACGCCGAGCAGCGCCGCGCCGCGGACCGCGCGCTGCGCGGTCCCGGCGATCTTCACGCCGCCGACGTGGACGCTGAAGCGCCCGGGGCAGTACTCGCCGGGGACCTCGCCGACGTGGGCGTCGGCCCCGAGCGCACGCAGCGCGCCGGCGATCCGCTCGCTCGCCTCCTCGAAGCGCTCCTGCAGGCCGTCGTAGGCGACGGGCTGCGGCGTGATCTGCTCGAGGCACAGCGAGCCGCCGTCGTAGGCGGCGGCGTGACCGCCCGGCGCACGCAGGACGGGCGCGAAGCCGTGGGCTCGCGCGGCGCCGGCCGCGTCGGCGAAGCCGGGCAGCAGCGCGTCGAGGCGGCCGAAGGCCACCGTCGGCCCGGGCCGGTAGACGCGCAGCAGCGGGCCCGGGCCGCCCTCCGCCACCTCTCGCAGCAGCGCGTGCCCGACGGCGAGGTCGAGCGCGGGGTCCTCCGGAAAGGCGTCGCGCAGCAGCAGCATCACCCTCGACGGTAGCCGCCCGTCATGGCCGCCGCCCGGACGGCTGAACCCCCCGCGGGCCGGGTAACGTGGCCATCCATGCCCGATGCCGAGCTTCCCTGGGAGCGCCGCCTGGGCGCCACCCCTCTCGGCGACGGGACCGTCGAGTTCCGGGCGTGGGCGCCCCGCGCGGACGCTGTCGCCGTCCACGTCCGCGGAGACGACCATCCGCTCGCCGACGAGGGTCTCGGCGTGCGCAGCGCGCGCGTCGAGGCGGCCGCCGGCGACGACTACTGGTACGTGCTGGACGGCGAGCGCCTGCCCGACCCCTCCAGCCGCTGGCAGCCCGAGGGCCTGCGCGGCCCCTCGCGGGTCGTCGACCCGTCGGCCTTCACGTGGACCGACGAGGGCTGGGACGGCGGCGCGGCGCTGCGCGACGCTGTCATCTACGAGGTGCACGTGGGCACGTTCACCGAGGCGGGGACGTTCGAGGCGGCGATCGAACAGCTTCCGGGACTGGCCGAGCTCGGGGTCACCCACATCGAGGTGATGCCGGTGGCCGAGTTCCCGGGCGCGCGCGGCTGGGGCTACGACGGCGTCTACATCTCCGCCGCGCAGTCGAGCTACGGCGGGCCGGAGCGCTTCGCGCGGCTCGTCGACGCCGCCCACGCGGCCGGGCTCGGCGTCATCCTCGACGTCGTCTACAACCACCTCGGCGCCTCCGGCGACCAGGCGATCGCCGCCTTCGGGCCGTACTTCACCGACAAGTACGGCACCTTCTGGGGCGAGGCGATCAACTACGACGACACCGACAGCGACGCCGTGCGCGAGTGGGTCCTGCAGAGCGCCGAGGGCTGGATCCGCGACTTCCACGTCGACGGCCTGCGCCTGGACGCGATCCACGCCATCTTCGACCAGGGGGCGCGGCACATCATGCGCGAGGTCGCCGACCGCGTGCACGGGGTCAACCCGCGCGCGCTCGTCATCGCCGAGAGCGGGCTGAACGACCCGAAGGTCACGCGCCCGCCCGACGAGGGCGGCTGGGACCACGACGGGCAGTGGGCCGATGACTTCCACCACGCCCTGCGGGTCCTGCTCACCGGCGACCGCAACGGCTACTACGAGGAGTTCGGCGACATCGCGCAGCTCGCCAAGGCCTTCCGGCGCCCGTTCGTGCACGACGGCGGCTACTCGACCTTCCGCCGGCGGCGCTTCGGCGCCCCCGCCGGCGACCGCCCGGTCGACGAGTTCGTCGTCTTCAGCCAGAACCACGACCAGGTCGGCAACCGCGCCTTCGGCGACCGCATGCCGTCCGAGGCGCGCGCGCTCGCCGCCTTCGTGACCCTGCTGTCGCCGTTCGTGCCGATGCTCTTCATGGGCGAGGAGCACGGCGAGGAGTCGCCCTTCCAGTTCTTCACCGACCACATCGACGAGGACATCGCGGAGGCGACGCGCGAGGGGCGCCGCCGCGAGTTCGCGTCGTTCGCCGACTTCGCCGGCGAGGAGGTCCCCGATCCGCAGGCCGAGGAGACCTTCCGGCGCTCGAAGCTCACGCGCCGTGGCGACCCGGCGCTGCGTGACCTCTACAAGCGGCTGCTCGAGGTCCGCCGCGAGATGCCGGCGGGGATCGAGGTCGACGGCGTCGACTTCGACCGCGCCACGCCGTGGTTGCACGTGCGCCGCGGGCCGTTCGTCCTGGCCGCGAACTTCGGCGCGGACGAGGCCGGCGTGCCGGCGGGCGACAGCGGCGAGGTCGTCCTCGCCACCCACGAGGCGCGGCTGGACGACGGCGAGGTCGTGCTGCCCGGCCGCGCGGGAGCGCTGCTGCGATGAGCGAGCACGAGCGCTGGCCCGGCAAGCCCTTCCCGCTCGGCGCGACGTGGGACGGCCAGGGCACGAACTTCGCGCTGTTCACCGAGAACGCCGCCGGCGTGACGCTGTCGCTGTTCGACGACGCGGGCGCCGAGGAGCACATCGAGATCACCGAGGTCACGGCGCACCACTGGCACGTGTACGTCCCGGGCGTGGGGCCCGGCCAGCGCTACGGCTTCCGCGTCGAGGGTCCCTACGAGCCGGAGGAGGGCCACCGCTTCAACGCCCACAAGCTGCTCATCGATCCCTACGCCAAGGCGATCGAGGGCGGCGTGCGCTGGGACGCGGCCAACGTCCTGCCCTACAAGCCCGACGGCACCGGCGACGCGGACCTCGAGCGCGACGACGAGGACGACGCCGAGGCGATCCCGAAGTCGATCGTCGTCGACGCGGGCTTCGACTGGGAGGGCGACCGCCCGCCGCGCCGGCCGTGGAACGAGACCGTCATCTACGAGACGCACGTGCGCGGCTTCACGATGCGCCACCCGGGGGTGCGCGAGGACCTGCGCGGCACCTACGCCGGGCTGGCCTCCGAGGAGGCGCTCGGCTCCCTGCAGCGCCTCGGCATCACCGCGGTCGAGCTGCTGCCCATCCACCACATCGCCGACGAGCACTTCCTGCACGAGCGCGGCCTGTCGAACTACTGGGGCTACAGCTCGATCGGCTACCTGGCCCCGCATGCCGACTATGCCGCCACCGGCCGGCGCGGCGAGCAGGTCCGCGAGTTCAAGGGCATGGTCAAGGCGCTGCACGGCGCGGGCATCGAGGTGATCCTCGACGTCGTCTACAACCACACCGCCGAGGGCAACCACCTCGGCCCGATGCTCAGCTTCAAGGGCGTCGACAACGCGAGCTACTACCGGCTCATGCCCGACGACCCTCGTCACTACATGGACTTCACGGGCACGGGCAACTCGCTCAACGTCGTGCACCCGAGCGTCCTGCGGCTGATCATGGACTCGCTGCGCTACTGGGCCATCGAGTGCCACGTGGACGGGTTCCGCTTCGACCTGGCCAGCGCGCTGGCCCGCGAGCTCTACGACGTCGACCGCCTGAGCGCGTTCTTCGACGTCATCCACCAGGACCCGGTCCTGTCGCAGGTCAAGCTGATCGCCGAGCCGTGGGACGTCGGCCCCGGCGGCTATCAGGTCGGGAACTTCCCGGTCCTGTGGTCGGAGTGGAACGGCATCTACCGCGACGTCGTGCGCGACTTCTGGCGCGGCGCGGCGAGCGTGGGGGAGTTCGCCTCGCGCTTCACCGGCTCGAGCGACCTGTACGAGTCCGACGGCCGCCAGCCGTTCTCGTCGATCAACTTCATCACCGCCCACGACGGCTTCACGCTGCGCGACCTCGTCTCCTACAACGACAAGCACAACGAGGCCAACCAGGAGGACAACCGCGACGGCACGGACGACAACCGCTCGTGGAACTGCGGCGTCGAGGGCGAGACCGAGGACCCCGAGGTCAACGCGCTGCGCGAGCGCCAGCAGCGCAACTTCATCGCCACGCTGTTCCTGTCCCAGGGCGTGCCGATGCTGCTCGGCGGCGACGAGATCGGGCGCAGCCAGGGCGGCAACAACAACGCCTGGTGCCAGGACAACGAGATCTCCTGGTACGAGTGGGGCCTGCGCGGCCACCAGGCCGAGCTCTACGACTTCACGAAGCGCCTGATCGAGCTGCGCCGCGACCACCCGGTGTTCCGCCGCGGGCGCTTCCTGGCCGGGCGCGAGCAGGCCGGCTCGGGGCTCCCCGACGTGTGGTGGTTCCGCCCCGACGGGCGCCGCATGACCCAGCGCGACTGGGAGGAGCACGGCCACGTGCTCGGCGTCTTCCTCAACGGCCAGGAGATCGCCGACCGCACCGAGCGCGGCGACGTCATCGAGGACGACTCGTTCCTGCTGCTCTTCAACGCCAGCCACGAGGACACGACGTTCACGCTGCCGGCGCGGCGCTTCGGCACGGACTGGACCGACGAGCTGTGCACGTACGACCCGACCCTCGAGCCCGGGAAGAGCCGCTACGTGGCGCGCGGGCAGGTCCTCGTGCACTCGCGGTCGATGAAGCTGCTGCGGCGGCGCTCGTGAGGGCGACCTACCGGCTGCAGCTCACGCCGGACTTCGGCTTCGCGGCGGTCGCGGAGCTCGTGCCCTACCTGCGCGACCTCGGGATCTCGCACCTGTACCTGTCGCCCTCGCTGCAGGCGCGCGAGGGCTCGGCGCACGGCTACGACGTCGTCGACCCGACGCGCGTGTCCGACGCGCTCGGCGGCGAGCAGGGCCTGCGCGAGCTGCGCGCCCTCGGCCTGGAGATCCTGCTCGACATCGTGCCCAACCACATGGGCGCCGTCGACGAGAACCGCTGGTGGGCCGACGAGGAGCTGCGCGCGCGCTTCTTCGACTGGGACCCGCGCGACGGCTGGTACCGGCGCTTCTTCGACATCGACGACCTCGCGGCGGTGCGTGTCGAGGACGAGGAGGTCTTCCGCACGCTGCACGCGAAGGTGCTCGAGCTCGTCCGCGACGACGTCGTCGACGGCCTGCGCATCGACCACCCGGACGGCCTCGCCGACCCCGCCGGCTACCTGCGCCGGCTGCGCGACGCCGGGGTCGAGCACGTCTGGGTCGAGAAGATCCTGAGTGCGGCCCACCCACCCGAGCCGCTGCGCGACTGGCCGGTGGAGGGAACCGTCGGCTACGAGTTCCTCAACGACGCGACGGCGCTGTTCGTCGACCCGTCCGGCGAGGCGGCGCTCACCGACCTGTTCGCCGAGCTGACGGGAGAGACGCGCGCGTTCGACGAGGTCGCGCTCGAGGCCCAGGTCCAGCAGGCGACGACGACCTTCGCGCGCGAGGTCGCGCGGCTGCGCACCCTGCTCGACGTCCCGGGCATAGCCGACGCGCTGGCCGCGCTGCCCGTCTACCGCACCTACGTCGAGCCGTGGAGCGGGCGCGTCGAGGACGCCGACCGCCGCGCCGTGGCCGCGGCGGACATGGACGAGCGGCTCGCCGCGGTCCTGCTGCTGGAGGAGGAGGGGCACGACGAGTTCGTGACCCGCTTCCAGCAGACCTCGCCGCCGGTGACCGCCAAGGGCGTCGAGGACACCGCGTTCTACCGCTACAACCGGCTGCTGGCGCTCAACGACGTCGGCGGCGACCCCGGCCGCTTCGCGATCGGCGTCGACGCGTTCCACGCCGCCAACCTGCAGCGTGCCGAGCGCTTCCCGCGCGGGCTGCTCGTCACCCAGACGCACGACACCAAGCGCGGCGGCGACGTGCGCGCGCGGATCGGCGCGCTGGCCGGGATGGCGGGCGAGTGGCGCGAGCACGTGCTGCGCTGGCGCGAGGTCAACGCCGAGCTGCGCGCCGACGGCGCGCCCGACGCCAACGAGGAGTACCTGATCTACCAGACGCTCGTGGGGGCCTGGCCGATCGAGCCCGAGCGGCTGGAGGCCTATCTCGAGAAGGCGCTGCGCGAGGCCAAGCGCAACACGAGCTGGGTCGAGCAGGACCACGACTGGGAGCGCCGCGTGCAGCGCTTCGCCGTCGCGCTGCTCGACCACCGCCCGTTCCTCGACAGCTTCGAGCCGTTCGCCGCGCGCGTGGCCGCGGCCGGGCGCCGCAGCGCGCTCGGCCAGCAGCTCCTCAAGCTCACCGTCCCGGGAGTGCCCGACGTCTACCAGGGCGACGAGCTCGAGGCGCTCAACCTCGTCGACCCCGACAACCGCCGCCCGGTCGACTGGGAGGAGCGCCGCCGCGCGCTCGACGCGCTGCGCGACGGCGCGGCGGCGACGCCCGAGACGGCGAAGCTGCGCCTGATCTGGAGGGCGCTCGACCTGCGCGCCCGCCGGCCCGAGGCGTTCGACGGCGGCGCCTACACGCCGCTCGAGGCCGGTCCCGACGTGGTCGCGTTCCGCCGCGCCGACGACGTGCTCGCCGTCGCGGCGATCCGCGATCCCGGCGAGGCGACGCTCGCCGCTCCGGGGCGCTGGCGCGACGTGCTCACGGGCGCCGAGCGCGAGCTCGGCCCGGAGACCGCGGTGGCCCAGCTCGTCGACGGCGACGGCCTCGCGCTGCTCGAACGAGCCGACTGAGGCGCGGGCCCGCCGCGCCGCAGTAGGGTCGGCCGGCGTTGCGCCGCCTGCTGCTCGTCTCCTGGGAGTACCCGCCGGTCGTGGAGGGCGGTCTCGGGCGCCACGTGCGCAAGCTCGCCGAGGCGCTCGTGGCGCGCGGCGACGCCGTCCACGTGCTCACGCGCGGGCGCGCGGACGACCCCGAGCACGAGGAGCGCGCCGGCGTCCACGTCCACCGCGTCCGCGCGTCGGCCACGCCGCGCGACCTCGACGCGTTCCTGGACTGGGTCGGCGAGATGAACACCGCGATGGCCACGGCGGGGATGGCGCTCGCCGCCCGCGAGCGCATCGACCTCGTCCACGGCCACGACTGGCTGGTCGCCGAGGCGGCGGACGGGCTCGCGCACCGGCTCGGCGTCCCCTACGTGACGACGATCCACGCCACCGAGCACGGGCGCCACGAGGGCCGCGTGGGCGCGCACCCGCAGTCGCACATCCACGCCGCCGAGGCGTGGATGGCGAGCCGCGCCGACCACGTCATCGTCTGCAGCCATTACATGCGCGACCACGTCGCCGACGTCTTCGGGCTCGGCGAGGAGCGCATCGCCGTGATCCCGAACGGCATCGACCCGCTCGAGCGCCACCCGGTCGGCGACCTCAGCGCGCTGCGCGCCGGCTACGCCGCGCCCGACGAGCGGATCGTGCTGCTCACCGGCCGGCTCGTCTACGAGAAGGGCTTCCAGCTCGCGCTCGACGCGCTGCCCGAGGTCATCGAGCGCGTCGGCGGCGTGCGCTACCTGGTCGCCGGTGCCGGCCCCTACCGCGCCGAGCTCGAGGGGCAGGCGCGGCGGCTCGGGCTCGACCGGCACGGCGCCTTCCTGGGCTGGATCGGCGACGACCTGCTGCACGCGCTCTACCGCATGGCCGACCTGTGCGTCGTCCCCTCGCTCTACGAGCCCTTCGGGCTCGTCGCGCTCGAGGCGATGGCCAGCGGCTGCCCGTGCATCGTCTCCGACACGGGCGGGCTGCGCGAGGTCGCCCCGACCGACGACGTCGCGCTGCGCCTGCGCTCGCGCGACCCGCGGCTGCTCGCCCACCTGATGGAGCTCGTGCTCGTCAACCCCGCGCTGCGCTTCCGCCTGGTCACCGAGGCCAGCGAGCACGTGCTGCGCTTCGGCTGGCCCGACGTCGCGAGGCGCACCGCCGCCGTGCACGCGGCGCTGCTGGACCGCACGGCGCCGCCGATCGCGCTCAGACGGTGAGCACGATCTTGCCGCGCGTGTGGCGCGACTCGATCTGCTCGTGCGCCCGGCGCGCCTCCTCGAGCGGCAGGACCTCGCTCAGGTGCACGCGCAGCTCGCCGGCGTCGGCCATCGTCGCCAGCGTCTGAAGCCCGACCCGGTCGGGACGCACGAAGACGTAGTGCGCGGCGATGCCGCGCGCGGCGAACGCCTCGCGGTCGGGCGGGGTGATGATCGACGCGAGCCGGCCGCGGCCCTCCTGGAGGACCTCGACGCTGCGCTCCTGGGTCTCGCCGCCGACGATGTCGGCGACCGCCTCGATCCCGTCCGGGTGGGCCGCGCGTACGACCTCGACGAAGTCCTGCTCGTGGTAGTCGATGACCTCGTCGGCTCCCAGCTCACGCAGGTAGTCGTGGTTGGACGGGCTCCCGGTGGCGATCACGTGCGCGCCGCCCGCCTTGGCGATCTGGACGGCGAAGCCGCCGACGCCGCCCGACGCGGCGTGGATGAGGATGCGCTCGCCACCCTGCAGGACGAGCGCGTCGCGCATCATCTGCAGCGCCGTCAGGCCGGCGAGCGGGACGGCGCCCGCCTCCTCGAAGGACAGCGTGCGCGGGCGCGGCGCGAAGTGGAACGAGCGCGCGGCGACGAGCTCGGCGTACGTCCCGTCGCGGATGAAGTCCTTGCGCAGGTAGCCGTAGACCTCGTCGCCGGGGGCGAACTCCTCGACGGCGGGGCCGACCTGCTCGACCACGCCCGCCGCGTCCCAGCCCGGGATCAGCGGCAGGAAGCAGGGAATCCGCTCGACGAGCCCGCCGCGGCGGATCCCGGCGTCGACCGGGTTCACGCCGGCCGCGCGCACCGCGATGAGGACGCTGTCGGGGCCGACGATCGGCTCGGGCATCTCGGCGACGTGGAGGCGGTCCGGGCCGCCGTACTCGGTGATGGCGATGGCACGCATGGCCCATCGCCCTACCCGCGTCGCGCACGCGTCCTATGCTCCCGGCGTGCCCGAACTGCTGCTCGTCACCACGACCGCGAGCCTCGACGCGCGCGACCTCGTGCGGGCCATCGAGCGCCAGGCGCCGGAGGGCGTCAGCGTGCGCTCGGCGCCCGGCCTGCTCGCCGCCGCGCGCGACGGCGAGGGCCTCGTGCGCGACGTCGCGCGGACGCGCGGCGCGACCGTCGTCGTCGTCGCCCCCGGGGGCCCCGACCTGGCCAGCCACGCGCTGCTGACGGTCGAGGGCGCGCGCTCGGTCGGCCTGCCCGTGGCCGCCGTCGTCGTCGCCGGGCCGGGCGGCGCCGAGCAGCGCGCGCTGCTGCGCGAGCACGCCGGTGCGGCCGCCGTCGTCGAGCTCCCCGACCCGCAGGCGCCGTCCGCGTCGGTGGCGGGCTGGCCGCTGGGCGAGTGGGCCGCGGCCGAGCCCGTGGCCGACGGCCGGCCCGGGAGCGTGGCCCTGGCGCCGTACTCGGCGTGGGAGCCGTCCGGCAGCGTGCCCGACCCGCGCGACGCCGGGCGCGGCGTCATCGACCCGGTGCTCGCCGAGATCGTCGCCGCCGAGGGCCCGGTGCTGGCGTCGCGCGCCTACGCGCTCTACAACCGCGCCGCGGGCGGCCGCAAGCTGACGACGATCGCCCGCGCGCCCTTGTCCGCCGCCGCCTACCGGCTGCGCATGGCCGGGCGCATCGAGATGGTCAGCGACGACGAGCTGCCGGGCCAGGGCGACGACGTCCTGCGCCCCGCGGGCAGCCCGCCGATCCGCGTGCGCGAGCTGGGGCCGCGCGGCCTCGACGAGGTGCCGCTCGACGAGATCGCCGACCTCATGGAGCGCCTCACCATGGCCGGCGCCGACGACATCAAGCGCGCCGTGCTCGACGCCTACGGCCTCGTCCGCATGACGGCCAAGGCCGACGAGTACCTCGAGCGGGCGCTCGAGGTGGCGCGCTCGCAGTAACGTCAGCCCATGGCCTACGGCGCCGATCCGGCGGCCGCGCGCCGCGCGCTCCTGCGCATCGCCGACGAGGCCCTCGCCCTCCAGCGCGAGGGCGAGGAGGTCATGGCCGAGATCCGCGACGAGGGGCCGCTCGGCGACCTCGCGGTGCGCGGCGGGCCGCTGATCTCGCGCTTCGTCGCGCTGCGCCGCGAGCTGCCGCCGTGCCCGGCCGGGCGCCTGGCCAGCGCGCGCGAGATCCTCGACATGGTGCTCGCCAACCACGCGATGGCGCTGCACGCCGCGCTCGACCTGCTCGCCGTGAGCTGGCGCTCGGAGCGGATGGCCGACGAGCTGCACCGCCTCGAGGGGCTCGGCCGTCCGGCGATCTGGCTCGTCACGATCCGCGACGAGCTCGCCGAGGAGCTCGAGACGCCGGCCTGAGCGCGCTCAGACGTCCCAGGCGAGCCTGCCGTCGACCACCGCGAGGCGTCCGTAGGCGGTGCTCGTCGTGTGGCCCTCGGCGTCGATCGAGTAGCGCCCGATGGGCGAGTCGCGGTCCCGCGTGCCGCGCGCCGCGGCCACGATCGCCGCCCGGTCGCCGTCGCCCGCGGCGATCGCGTCGAGGATCAGCGCCATCGCCTCCATGCCGTAGAGGGCCAGCGGCGCGCGGTTGGCGACGAAGAAGCGCGTGCGCTGCGCCGCCTCGGGCGGCATCTCGCGCGCCAGCCGGCCCTCGGCCACGCCCTCGCTGCCGAGCAGCCACATGTCCGGCCGCGCGGCGTGCAGGTCGCGCCACATCTCCGCCGCGCCCGAGCCGGCGACGCCGACGTAGAGCAGCGCGCCGGCGTCGCCCAGATCGTCCTGCCAGGCCTCGTCGTGATCCCACACCGGGCGCTGGCGCGCGGTGACGCCGGCCTCGCTGGCCGCGTGCGCGCACATCGTCCCGACCGGGGTGCCGTAGCCGTCGTCGTGGTCGTGGACGACGAGGACCTCGGCGACGCCGGCGTCGACGAGCCAGCGCGCGATCGCGCGCGCGCCGACGCCGTCGTGGGGCATGATCCGGACGAGCGTGTCGCCGCGTAGCCCCACGTACGTCGCCACCGGCGCGACGGCGAGCAGGCCGCCCGCTGCGAGGGCAGGCGCCGCGCCGAAGACCTGCGAGGAGTGGAAGTCGCCGAGGTAGGCGAGCACCGTGGGATCGGCGACGGCGCGCTCGGCGTTCAGGGCGGCCCGCTCGTCGCGGTCATGTTCGTCGTAGGAGTCGAGCGCCTCGAGCTCGACGTCCGCGTCGCCGGCGTGCTCGAGCGCGAGCTCGGCGCCGCGCAGGACGTCGCGACCGAACGGCGCGGCCGGACCGGTGAGGGGGAGGCCGGCGACGACGCGCGCCGACGCCATCAGCCGGCGCCGGCGATCGCGCGCCCGAGGTCCGCGGCCGTGGCCTCGATCTCCTCGAGCGTCGTGGCCTCGCGCACGGAGCGCAGGGCGATCCGCTCGGCCGCCTCGGGCGGCACCGCGTCGCTCCCGACGATCGCGTACAGCGCCACGCCGGCCCGGCCGGCCCGGTCACCGATCTCGCCGACGATCTTGCCGAGCACGCTCTGCTCGTCGATCTGGCCCTCGCCGGCGATCGCCGCGACGGCGCGCCCGAGGCGATCGTCGAAGCGCACCGCGTCGAGCACGTAGGGCGCGCCCGGCTCGAGCTCGGCGCCGAGCCCGGCCCACAGGCCGCCGGACAGGCCGCCGGCCGCGCCGGTCATGGGCACGCCGCGCGGGTCGCGCGGCAGTTCGGCCGCCAGCGCGTCGAGGCGCTGCTCGAGGCGGCCCACCATCTCGGCGTCGGCGCCCTTCTGCGGCCCGAAGATCCGCGAGCAGTCCTCCCACGTCGTCTGCACGTCGCTGAGCACGACGATCCGCGCGTCGCCGATCCCGCCGCCGTCGGCGACGGCCTCCAGCGCGCCGCGCCCGCCGTCCATGGTCGCCGAGCCGCCGACGGCGACCATGACCTCGCGCGCGCCCGCCTCGACCGCGGCGCGGATGAGCTCGCCGGTGCCGTATGTCGTGGTCGCCCACGGGTCGCGCTCGTCCTCGCCGATGAGCGCGAGGCCGCTGGCCGAGGCGGTCTCGACGAGTGCGCGGCGGCCGTCGCCGAGCAGCGCGAACGGCGCGCTCATCGGGCGGCCAAGCGGGTCGTGCACGTCGACGTCGACCGTGCGCCCGCCGAGCGAGGTGAGCAGCACGGACATCGTGCCCTCGCCGCCGTCGGCCACCGGGCAGAGGTCGGCGTCCACCCCGGCGCGCCCGAGCCCGCGCGCGATCGCCTCGGCGACCTCGACCGCCGAGAAGGTTCCCTTGAACGAGTCCGGCGCGACGAGGACGGTCGGCACGGGCGCGACGCTATCGCAGCACGCGCGCGGGGAGCGCGGCGCGTATCCGGGCCGCCACGTCCTCGGCGCGACGCCCCTCCGTGCCCAGCACGAGGTCCACTCCGGCGAGCGCCGTCATGGTCCCGGCCAGCTCGCGGGCGTGGGCGATCAGCCCGTCCCGGCCCGACCAGCTCTCGGGCTCGCGCGCGGCGATCCGCGCCGCGAGCGTGGCGGCCGGCGCCTCGAGACGCACGAGCAGGTGCTCGGGCGCGCCGAGCGCCTCGAGCAGCCGCGCGGTGTCGGCGTCGGTCTCGAGCGTGTCGGCGACGAGCAGCAGCCGGTGGCCGGCCTGGTCGAAGAGGGCGCACGCCGAGGCGACCTGGCGCCCCCGCGCGGCGTCGTCGAGCGCGGGGTGCGTCCACACGAGCATCTCCACCTCGAGGGCGGCGTGGGGAACGCCCTCGTCGCTGAGCGCGTCGACGAGCGCGGTGAGCACGGACGACTTGCCCGCGCCGGGCGGCCCGGTGATGACGACCGCGAACACCCCGCCGCCGGGCTAGTGCAGCGGCGGCTCCCAGCCCTCGAGCACCGGCGGCTTCCAGTCCGTGCCCACCGTTCGCGAGCCCGCCAGCCACGAGCCGAGCTCGGGCTGCGGGAACTTCGTGTGGCGCACCTTGAGCTGGATGCCGTACGAGTTGCCCTCCTGCAGGTGCTTGATCAGCACCTTGCGCGCGATCTCGTCCTCGCGCCCCTCGGGGATCGCGAAGTGGATCTTCAGAAACGAGTTCGAGTAGCGGTCGAAGACGGCCGGGACGCCGTCCTCGACGAGCAGGTGGATGTCCTCGAGCCAGTTGATGTCCTCGCCCGGGGTGGCCTCGAGCAGGTCGATGTCCTCGACGAGCCCGATGTCCTCCTGGTAGGGGAAGCGCTTGCCCGCGAGGACCTCGGCGTCGATGCCGCGCGTCGTCTCGGGCGGGCTCATGCCTGCGCCTCCCCGTTGTGACCGCCGTTGACCGACGCGCCGGAGACCGGCAGCTCGTCGACCGGGTTCTCGAGGTGGCGCTCGAGCATCGTCTTGATCTCCGCGAGCGTGTTCTCCTCGGTCACGCCCGGTACGTACTGCGTGCCCGCGAGCGGGACGCGCGCCATCGCCGCCGCCTCGACGGTCAGCGCGGCGAGGTCCTCGGGCTCGAGGCTGTGGATGTTCGTCTTGCCGCAGGCGCGCGCCAGGAGCTGGACCTCGAGGGTCAGCGTGTGCAGGAAGTTGTAGACGCGCTCGGCGGCCTCGTCGACGACGAGGCGCTTGCGCAGCTCCGGGTCCTGCGTGGTGATGCCGACCGGGCAGCGGCCCGTGTGGCAGTGGTAGCACTTGCCCGCGGGCACGCCCATCGTGCCCTCGTAGTCGGTGACCCCGGGGATCTCCTTGTTGCAGTTGAGCGCCATCAGCGCCGAGTGGCCGATGGCCACGGCCTTGGCGCCCAGTGCCAGGCACTTGGCCACGTCGCCGCCGTTGCGGATGCCGCCGGCCACGACGAGGTCGATCTCGTCGGACAGCCCGACGTCCTCCAGGGCGCGGCGCGCCTCGGGGATCGCCGCCATCAGCGGGATGCCGGTCTCCTCCGTGGCCAGGTGCGGCCCGGCGCCCGTGCCGCCCTCGGCGCCGTCGAGGTAGATGATGTCCGGCCCGCACTTGGCGGCCATGCGGACGTCGTCGTAGACGCGCGAGGCACCGAGCTTGAGCTGGATCGGGATCTGGTAGTCCGTCGCCTCGCGGATCTCCTGGATCTTCAGCGACAGGTCGTCGGGCCCCAGCCAGTCGGGGTGGCGCGCGGGCGAGCGCTGGTCGATGCCGACCGGCAGCGAGCGCATCTCGGCCACCTGCTCGGTGACCTTCTGGCCCATCAGGTGGCCGCCGAGCCCGACCTTGCAGCCCTGGCCGATGAAGAACTCGGCCGCGTCGGCGAGCATCAGGTGGTGCGGGTTGAACCCGTACCGGCTCTGGATGACCTGGTAGTACCACTTGGTCGACAGGTCGCGCTCGGGCGGGATCATGCCGCCCTCGCCCGAGCACGTCGCCGAGCCCGCCATCGAGGCGCCCTTGGCCAGCGCCATCTTGGCCTCGAGCGACAGCGCGCCGAAGCTCATGCCCGTGATGTAGACGGGGATGTCGAGCTCGAGCGGCTTCTGCGCGAAGCGCGCGCCGAGCACGGTCTTCGTCTCGCACTTCTCGCGATAGCCCTCGATGACGAAGCGCGTCAGCGTGCCGGGAAGGAACACGAGCTCGTCCCAGTGCGGGATCTTCTTGAACATCGAGAAGCCGCGCATCCGGTAGCGGCCGAGCTCGGCCTTCATGTGGATGTCGTTGATGACCTCGGGCGTGAAGATCCGGCTCTGCCCGAGGACGGTCTGCTGCGAGGGTGCGGTCTCGTCGGCCATGGAGCCTCCCTGCTCAGAGCACGAGCTTGCGCTCGGAGGGTTCGAGGTTGTCGTAGTTGTAGAGCTGCTTGCCGCAGACGAACTTCTGCAGCTCGGGCGGCTCGCCGAGGCCGTAGATGCGGAACTTGCGCTGCACGAACTCGGTGTCGGCGTCGGTCCACTCGCCGGGGACGCAGTCGACCCCGAGCGACTTGACCTTGCCGCCGACGTAGATCTCGCCGTCGTACATCGAGTCGCCCAGGCCGGGCCCGACGTCGCCGAGGATGATCTGGCGGCCGCGCTGCATCATGAAGCCCGTCATCGAGCCGGCGCTGCCGCCGATGATGATCGTGCCGCCCTTCTGGTCGATGCCGGTGCGGGCGCCGACGCGCCCGTGGACCAGGAGGTCGCCGCCGCGCATCGCCGCGCCGGTCAGCGAGCCCGCGTTGCCGTCGATGACGACCACGCCCGACATCATGTTCTCGCACGACGACCAGCCGACGCGGCCCTTGACGTGGATCTCGGGGCCGTCGATCAGGCCGCACCCGAAGTACCCGAGGCTGCCGTCGATGGTGATCCGGCAGCGCGCGAGGATGCCCACGGCGAGCGAGTGCTTCGCGCCCGGGTTGAGGATCGTCACGTCGGCCGCGCCGTCCTCGTAGACGAGGCGGCGCAGCTCGGCGTTGATCTTGCGCGTCGTCAGCTCGCGCGCGTCGAAGGTCGCGCGACCCTGCTCGTCGACCTCGGCGACGTTCGGCGCGCTGCCGTCGACCTCGACCAGCCCGCGCGCGTCATAGACGATCCGCGACTCGCCTACCGTTGCCACACCATCACCTCGCCCTCGCCCGGGTCGTACGTGTCGATCTCGTGGTCGACGAGCTGGCGGATCGCGACCTCCTCGGAGGCGAGCGCGACCAGCTCGTCGGACTCGTAGAGCACCAGCGGCTTGGCCGCCAGCTCGTCCTTGGCCATGCCCAGCGCGTCGTCGGTGACGCAGATGTAGGTGAAGACCCCGTCGAGCTCCTCCATGCTCAGCCGCATGGCGTCCTCGAGCGAGTTGCCCTCGGCCATCCGCTCGGCCAGGTAGACGGCGATGATCTCCGAGTCGCATTCCGACTGGAAGCGGTGGCCGCTGCGCTCCAGGCGGCGCTTCCAGTAGAAGTAGTTCGTCAGCTGGCCGTTGTGGACGACGGCGATGTCCGAGAACGGATACGCCCAGTACGGGTGGGCGCCGGAGATGTCGACGTCGGACTCGGTCGCCATCCGCACGTGGCCGATCGCGTGGCTGCCGACGAAGTCCTTCAGGCCGTACTCGCCGGCCACCGTCTCGGCGTCGCCCAGGTCCTTGACGATCTGCAGCGAGTGCCCGATCGACAGCACCTCGGTCCCGTGGACGGACTCGACGCGGTCGGCGAGCTGCTTGAGATCGCCGTCGAACGCGAAGGTGACGTTGAGCGCGTACTCGGTGGCGTCCTCGATCAGCGCGACCTGCGCACCGCCGGCCCGCAGCTGGTTCTCGACCTGGCCGCGGCTGCGGGTGATGCGGTCGTGGTAGTCGAAGTCGTGGCCGCCGCCGCCGTCGGCCAGCTTGACGCGCATCGCGTACTGACCGTCCATCGGCGGGCTGTACAGCGCGTAGCCCGTGGAGTCCGGCCCGCGATGCTTCATCGACTGCAGCATCCGGGTCATCTCCTGGCCGATGTCCTGGTTGCCGCCGTCGCGGTGGATGATGCCTGCGATCCCGCACATGGCTAGGGGAGCACCTCCAGGTACTCCTCGCGCTCCCAGTCGGTCACGGCGGCGAGGTAGCGCTCCCACTCGTCGCGCTTGTAGTGGCGGAAGACGTTGTAGAGGCGGCCGGGGATCGCGCTCTTGACGACGTCGTCCTTGTCGAGCGCTTCGAGCGCGGCGCCGAGGCTGTCCGGCACCTTCTCGATCTCCTGGCCCTCGGCCAGCAGGTCGTAGGTGTTGCCCTGCTGGGGCGGGCCGGGATCGAGCTTGCGGCGCACGCCGTCCAGGCCGGCGCGCAGCAGCGTCGCAACGGTCAGGTACGGGTTGCACGAGGAGTCGACGCCGCGGTACTCGAAGCGCCCGCCGGCGGCGACGCGCACGGTCGTCGTGCGGTTCTGCCAGCCCCAGTTCTTGTAGATCGGGGCCCAGAAGCCGGTGTCCCACATGCGGCAGTACGAGTTGACGGTCGGGTTGCCGATGCACATGAGCGCCGGGAAGTGCTCGAGCATGCCGCCGAGGAAGTTGCGCGCGAACTCCGACAGCTGGCCGGGGCCGTCCGGGTCGTGGAAGACGTTGGTCCCGTTGTCGTCGATCAGCGTGAAGTGGTGGTGGTGGCCGTTGGCCGACACGCCCGTGAACGGCTTGGGCATGAAGCTGGCGAGCAGGCCGTGCTTGCGCGCGACCGCCGCGCACACCTGGCGGTACGTGGTGATGTTGTCGGCGGTGCGGACCGGCCGGTCGAAGCGGAAGTTGAGCTCGAGCTGGCCGGGGGCGTCCTCGTGGTCGCCGTAGCTCATGTCCAGGCCGAGCGCCTGGCCGTACTCGACCACGTCCATCAGGACGGGACGAAGCTCCTCGAACTGGTGGATGTGGTAGCAGTAGGGCTTCGTGACGCCCTCGGGGACCTGGCCGTCCTCGGGCTTCTTGAGCCACATCATCTCGGGCTCGATGCCGATCAGGAACTGCAGCCCGAGCTCCTGCTCGAAGTCGTGGGCGACCTTCTTGAGGTTCTGCCGCGGGTCGGCGTCGAGCAGCTCGCCGGTCTCCGTGTCGTAGCAGTCGCAGTACACGCGCGCGACGCGCGGATCCCACGGCAGGACGGCGAACGTGTCGAGGTCGGCGACCGCGGCGAGCTCGGACTCCTCGGGACCGAACCCGATGTAGTTGCCGTAGCGGTCGGTGAACAGGTTGGCGGTCGCGCCGTAGACGAGCTGGTAGCCCTTCTCGGCGACCTGCGGGAAGAAGCTCGAGACGACGCCCTTGCCCATCACGCGGCCCGTGATGGAGACCTGCTGGAAGAAGACGTACTTGATGCCCTCGGACTCGATGCGACGCGTGATCGCCTCGATCTTCTCGCGGCGCCCGGGAGCGGTGCGCGCCTCCGCGAGGGTCTCCGGCGGTGGCTCGATCCGGGGGGTCGCGAGCACCGTCTCGACGGTGCCGCCGAACCGGTGTCCGTTGACGCTGGTCAGGCCGCCGCTGGTCTCCGTTGCCATTGGGCGTCTCCTCTGGTCGCTTCGCTCGGAGGGCTTGCGCACGCCGGTGCCGGGCCGGCGGCGGCCGGATCATATCGGTGCTTTGAGCAAATAGGTACATTTCTTGCCGTCCCCGTAGGATGGCCCTGATGCACCGGCTCCGGGAGAGGTAGATGGGCAGGCGCGCACGCCGGCGCGGCGAGCGGGAGCCGCGCGAGCGGTTCGGCCGCGAGGCGCCGGGCTCGGTCCTCGGCGGCCCGCCGATCACCATCGCGTGCGAGTGCGGCGAGAAGCGCGACCTGCGCTACGGCGAGACGTGGACCTGCGAGCGCTGCGGGCGCACCTGGGACACGAACGACATCCCGCGCGAGCAGTACCAGCTCATCCGCAGCACCCAGCTGCGCTTCCGGCTGCTGCCCATCGCGCTCGGGCTCGTCGTCGCCACCGCCGCGCTGTTCTTCGTCCTCACCGGCAACTTCTTCAGCCTCTTCATCCTGCTGCCGCTGAGCACGATGGTGTGGTTCTTCTTCCTGCGGCCGGCGCACCGCAAGCGCTACCGGCGCGCGATTGCGGAGCTCCCGCGGTGGGAGCTGCGGCCGAGGTAGGTCTCGTTCGCCCTGGTAGCGGGGCCCGACGAGCGCCGGCGAAGCCGCGCAACGCGCGGAGCCGCACAACGACGAGGGGGCCCCGCAGGGCCCCCTCGAAACAGCAGACAGCCGAATCGATCAGACGGTCGTCATCGCGTCGGGCACGGCCTTGGTCTCCGGGCGGCGCAGCTCCTCCTCGGGTGTCTGCGGGATCTCCTCGCGCAGCTTGACCGGGATCTTGTCCTGGACGAGATGCCGGTAGAGGTAGAGCGCGAACGCCGCGAGCAGCACGACCAGGCCGACGCGGGTCTTGTCCCAGCCGTAGCCGTAGCCCTCGATGCCCAGGAAGCCGCCTGAGTAGAGGAAGCCGCCGACGACGAGGAACGTGAGGTTCACCGCCAGGAGCACGGCGCAGATCGGCACCCACGCGTTGGACAGGCGCAGCGGCCGTGGCCAGTTCGGGCGGTCCTTGCGCAGCAGCAGGAACCCCGACAGCGCGGCGCACGTGGCGAACACGTAGCCGATGTTGCTCACCGCGATGATCTCCAGCGGGTTGGCGAAGAAGCTGATGAGCAGGACGTTCAGCAGCATGTCGACCGTCATCGCCAGGCCGGGCACGTAGAAGCGGTTCAGCCTGCCGAACTGACGGATCGTCATGCCGTCGTGGGCGATGCCGTACAGGGCTCTGGAGCCGTCCATCGTCGCGGTGTTCATCGACAGCACGAGGCCGGCCACGACGCAGAAGATCATCACGTTGGCCAGGGCGTTGCCCACGATCAGGTCGAAGGCCTGCGTGTAGAACGCGATGATCGTGGCGTCGGCGGCGACCGCCTCGGTGCCGAGCGTGCCGCCCAGGCCGAGCGGCAACAGGGCGTAGACGAGCACCGAGAACCCGGCCGCGGCGCGCAGCGCCTTCGTCGTGTCGCGCTCCGTGTCCTTGTACTCGGGCGCGAAGGTCGCGACCACCTCGATCCCGTAGGACGACCAGCACATGAAGTACAGCCAGGTCAGCGCGAGCGCGAGGCCGCCGTTGGCGCCGATCTGCCACTGCATGTTCGAGCTCGACCAGTCACCGGTGACGTAGGGCAGGAACATGAGCACGAAGACCGGGATGCACAGCAGCGCGCCGGTCACGTAGCCGAACCAGACCGCCGGGCGCACGCCGTAGATGTTGAAGAGCCACACGACCAGGATCAGGCCGATGCCGAGGACGATCGGGAGCGTGAGGTCGAAGCCCGCGACCGTCTCGGTCCACGTCGAGCCCGAGAACCACTCGGCCTGGATCAGGGTCCCGGCGACCAGGCCGTTCACGGCCAGCACGACGGACCAGCCGATCCAGTAGCCGAACGTCGCCAGCGGGCCGATGAAGGTCAGGTACTTGCGCCACGCCTCGTGCGCGTAAAGCGCGACCCCGCCCGACTTGTTCGGGAACATCGACGCCAGCTCGGCGTGGATGTTGTTCTGCAGCGCGCCCAGGCAGATCGAGATCGTCCAGAGCACCCACGCGCCGGTCGTGCCGAGCACGCCGATCGAGCCGCCGAGGCTCGCGAGCAGGAAGCCCGGGTTGGCGAGGGCGACGACGAAGCCGTCCCACCACGTCATGGCCTTGAGGAGTTGCCGTTCCTCGACCTGTGCTGTCGCCACGCTCACTCCTCTTCTCGAGTTATGGCGACCCGTCCAGCGCCTCCCGCCGGCCGGGCATATGAACAAATTCGCCCAGTGCGTCCGGGCGTCGCTCTTGTACCACGTGTCGCGAACGGCAGTCAACCTACGTTCGGACCGCGGGTGGACAGGGGGACCGCGCTGCGATACAACGCGCCGAACGCATCTGGACCAATTCGTCTAATTCAGTCTGTGAGGAGGGCCCGGGATGCCAGAGGAGAAGCAGTGGGGCGGCGAGCCGTTCTGGGGCCTGGGCTACGAGTGGGATCCCAACTGGGTCCTGACCGAGCGCCAGAAGGAGCTTCGCGAGACGCTCATCGGGCTCTGTGAGCAGGAGCTGCGCGCGAACGCCAAGCGCTCGGACGACGAGCTGCTGTATCCGCGCCGCAACCTGGAGCTCATGGGCGAGCACGGGTTCCTGGCCCTGACCGTGCCCGAGGAGTACGGCGGCCTGGGCGAGAACCACGTCGCGTTCAGCATGGTCTGCGAGACGCTCGCGCGCTACGGCTGCGCGTCCACGGCCATGTGTTACGTCATGCACATGGCGGCGGTGCAGACGATCATGCTGCGCCCGACCGACGAGCTCGTCGAGAAGTACATCCGCCCGCTGAACTCGGGCAAGCTCGGGACGCTGTCCTACTCCGACCCCGAGACGGGCTCGCATTTCTGGTACCCGTTCTCCTCCGGCGCGGAGCGCTCCAACGGCGGCTACAAGGTCCGCAAGAAGGCGTCGTGGACGACGTCGGGCGGGTTCGCCGACTTCTACGTCGTCCAGACGACGTCGCCGGACTTCTCCGGCTACGACGACCTGTCGGTGTTCGTCATCGACGGCGACGACGTCAAGGCCCAGCCGTCGCTGTGGGACGCGCTCGGCCTGCGCGGCAACCAGTCCGGCCCGATCGAGGTCGACAACGTCGAGATCCCGGGCGACCAGATCGTCGGCCCGGTCGGCGACGGCGCCGCCTCCAACGACGAGGCCGTCGACCCGTGGTTCCTGATCGGCTCCTCGTCGGTGTGGAACGGCATCGCGCTCGGCGCGATCGACATCGCCAAGCGCCACACCACGCGCAAGCGCCACGTCGATGTCGGGATGCGGGTCGCCGACTACCCGACGATCCAGGACTACGTCGGCGAGGCGATCATGGACACGAACGCCTGCCGGCTGTTCGTGGTCTCCGTGGCCCAGGCGATGGACTGGGCGACCGACAACAACACCAAGCGGCTCTCGCCCGGCGAGTTCGCGCGCGCGGACTTCCTGCACTGGGCGTGGCAGATCAAGTTCGAGGCGGCCAAGAACGTCGCCCACCACGTCGACAAGATGCTCCACGCCTGCGGCGGCACGGGGTACAAGCGCGACATGGAGCTCGAGCGCTACCTGCGCGACGCGAAGGCCGGCTGGGTGATGGGCCCGACGAACGAGGTCCTGCGCCAGTTCGTGGGCAAGGCGGTCCTGCTCGGCTTCGACGCGCTGGACTACTGGAACCAGACCTACAATCGGCGCGTGGTGGAGAACGAGGTCAAGAAGCTCGACCCGGCGGCCAAGCGCGAGCTCGCCGACGAGCTCGTCGCGCAGGCCGAGAAGGACGAGGCCAAGTCGCCGGCGGCCACCGGCTGAGCCGATGGCCCTCGCGCTCGACCGCCCGTCGCTGATCACCCCCGGGCTGGGGCCGCCCGACCCGGGCTTCGAGTCGTGGTGGGTGCACCCGGGCGGCGCGACGGTCGTGAGCGTGCGCGCGGGCGACCGCCTGACCGTCGTCGACCCCGACGGCGGGCAGGTGGGCGAGCTCACGGTGCTCGACCGCGACGGGAGCGAGGACGCGGCGGCGATCGGCGCGCGCGCCGACGCGCCCGCCACCGTCCTGCTGCGCGCGCTGGAGAACGGCCGCGCCGACCGCTTCCTCGGCGAGCTGCACCGCCGCGGGCTCCGGCCCGACGCGGCGCGCGCCGTCCGCCTGTTCGGCGACGACGCGCCCGCCGGCTCGCGCCAGGAGTTCGACGTCGTGCGCGAGGCGACGGTCGTCGTCGGCGCGCCGGGCGGGCGCGTCATCGACGGCGGCTGGCCGGCCTCGGCGCTGACCGTCGAGATCCGCCGCGCCGAGCCGCTCGCGCCGCCCGAGGCCGAGCTGCCCGAGCCGCTCGCCCAGGCGCGGCTGGACTTCCGCGTCGACAAGGCCAGCGCGCTGAGCTACGAGGTCCGCAAGGGCGAGTACATCCAGATCATCGACGTCCGCGGGCGCCAGTGCTCGGACTTCCTCGCCTTCAACCGCCACAAGCTCGATGCCGGCGTCGAGCGCGGGCTCGACGCGCAGGTCACGCGCACGCTGATGGGCGCGGCCTACCCGGTCGTCGGCCTGCACTCGAAGTACTACGACCTCGACATGGACCCGCTGTGCCAGATCGTGCAGGACACGGTCGGCCGCCACGACTCGTTCGCGCTCGCCTGCACGCGCAAGTACTACGAGGACATGGGCTACTTCGGGCACGTCAACTGCACGGAGAACTTCAACGCCCAGCTCGACCCGTTCGGCATCGCCGCCCGCAAGGGCTGGGAGGCCCTGAACTTCTTCTACAACACGGGCTTCGACTCGGACCTCGTGCTCGTCTCCGACGAGCCGTGGTCGCGGCCCGGCGACTACGTCCTGCTGCGCGCGCTCGACGACCTCGTGTGCGCCTCGTCGGCCTGCCCCGACGACATCGACCCCGCCAACGGCTGGGACACCACCGACGTCCATGTCCGTGTCTACGCACCGGAGAACCGCTTCTCGATGGCCATCGCGCACCGCGTCACCCCGGAGGCCGAGCCCGTCATGACCAAGGAGACGGCCTTCCATCCCCGCTGGTCGGAGCTGACGCGCAACGTCACCGAGTACCGCGGGTACTGGCTGCCCACCTGCTTCACCAACGAGGGCGCGATCGCCGAGTACTGGGCGTGCCGCGAGGCGGCGGTGGTCATGGACCTCTCGCCGCTGCGCAAGTGGGAGATCCTCGGCCCCGACGCCGAGGCGCTCGTCCAGCACGCGATCACGCGCGACATCCGGCGCCTGGCCACCGGCCAGGTCGTCTACACCGCCGTCTGCAACGAGACGGGCGGGATGATCGACGACGCGACCGTCTTCCGGATGGGCGACGACAAGTTCCGTTTCATCGGCGGCGACCCCTACACCGGCGTGCACCTGAAGGGCCTCGCCGAGCGCCTCGGCCTGCGCGTCTGGGTCAAGCCGTCGACGGACGAGCTGCACAACATCGCCGTCCAGGGGCCGAACAGCCGCGAGATCCTCAAGCAGTTCGTGTGGGCGCCGCCGGACCAGCCCCAGCTCGAGGAGCTCAAGTGGTTCCGGTTCCTCATCGGGCGCATCGGCGGCTACGACGGGATCCCGATCGTCGTCTCGCGCACGGGCTACACCGGCGAGCTCGGCTACGAGATCTTCTGCCACCCCGACGACGGCCCGGCCCTGTGGGACGCCGTGTGGCAGGCGGGGGAGAGCCACGGGCTCAAGCCGCTCGGCCTCGACGCGCTCGACATGATCCGCATCGAGTCGGGCCTGATCTTCGCCGGCTACGAGTTCGACGACCAGGTCGACCCCTTCGAGGCGGGGATCAGCTTCGCGGTCAAGCTCGACTCCGAGGAGGACTTCCTCGGCAAGGACGCGCTGCTCGAGCGCAGCACGCATCCACAGCGCACCCTCGTCGGCCTCGAGCTGGCGGGCAACGAGCCGGCCGGCCACGGCGACTGCGTGCACGTCGGGCGCTCGCAGGTCGGCGTCGTGACGTCGGGGACGAAGAGCCCGCTGCTGCGCAAGAACATCGCGCTCTGCCGGATGGCCGTGCAGTACGCCGAGCCCGGCACCGAGGTCGAGGTCGGCAAGCTCGACGGCCACCAGAAGCGGATCCCGGCGCAGGTCGTGCCGTTCCCGTTCTACGACCCCAAGAAGGAGCGCCCGCGCTCCTGACGCGCCGCGGTGGTCCGGCGTCGGGCATCATGCTCGGATGCCGGAGCGGCCTGACGTGCAGCGCGCAGAGCCCCCGACGCTCGCCGAGGCGATCGGCGGGCCGATGGGCGTCGGCGAGACGTCGCTGCCCGCGGTCGCCTTCGTCGTCGCCTACGTCCTCTCGGGCTCGGACACGAACGCGGCGGCGATCGTCGCCGTCGGCCTGGCCGTCGTGCTCGCCGTCGTGCGCCTGGCGCGCCGCGAGACGCCGCGCCACGCGCTCTCCGGCCTGGTCGGCGTCGCCTTCGCCGCCTTCATCGCCACGCGCAGCGGCAAGGCGGAGAACTTCTTCCTGCCGGGCCTGCTGGCGAACACCGCCTACGCGGCGGCGTTCATCGTCTCGATCGCCGTCCGCCGGCCGCTCGTCGGGGTGATCGTCGCCCAGCTCGACGGCGAGGGGAGCGCGTGGCGCGAGGACCCGGTGCGCTACCGCGCCTTCGCCCGCGCGAGCTGGATGTGGGCGGGGCTGTTCGTCGTGCGGCTGATCGTGCAGCTGCCGCTGTACCTGGCGGGCGCGGTCGTCGCCCTCGGCGTGGCGCGCACGGCGATGGGGCTGCCGCTGTTCGCGCTCGGCGTGTGGCTGACCTGGCGGCTCGTGCGCCGCACGCCGCCGCAGCCCGCCCCCGCCACGACGTGAGCAGCGTGTAGCGGACCGTCTGCGCGACGATCATCCCGTCGCGGAACACGAACGTGTCGATCCCGTCCTCGACACGCCATGCGTCCTTCTCCGATCGGTGGTCAGGCCGATGCTCGCGCACGGCCCCCCGTGCTCGCAAGGGCGGCCAGTCCTTCGGCGAACACGTCGGTGTGGCGGTCGACGTCGGCCTGCGTCGTGGCGGGCGACATCAGCGCCATGTTGTGAAACGGCGTGATGAGCACGCCGCGGTTGAGCATGAACAGGTGCAGCCAGTCCTCCAGCGGCCCGTCGTGCAGCGCGGCGCTCTCGCCGCCGGTGCGCGGCGGCTCGGGTGCGAAGCTCAGCTCGGCGCGCGCGCCGAGGGGGACGATCGACCACGGCACGTCGTGCGCGGCGAGCGCGTCGCGCACGCCGGCCACGAAGCGCTCGCAGAGCGAGAGCATCCCGTCGAAGGCCTGCGGCGTGAGCACCTCGCCGAGGGTCGCGCGCGCCGCGGCGAGCGACAGCGGGTTGCCGGCCAGCGTGCCGCCCACGCCCCCGACGTCGACGAGGTCGGCGTCCTCGAGGGCGTCGATCCGCGCCGCCACGTCGGCGCTCACGCCGTAGGCGCCGATCGGGATGCCGCCCGCGATCGCCTTGCCGATCGTCACGAGGTCGGGGCGCAGGCCCCACGCCGCCGTGCAGCCGCCCGGGCCCGCGCTCAGCGTGTGCGTCTCGTCGATGATGAGCAGCGTGCCGGTGCGGTCGCAGGCCTCGCGCAGTCCCTCGAGGAAGCCGGGCTCGGGCAGCACGATCCCGATGTTCGTCAGGGCGGGCTCGGTGAGCACCACGGCGGCCTGCTCGTCGGCGAGCAGGCGCTCGACCGCCTCGAGGTCGTTGAACTCGCACACGCGCGTCGTCGCCGTCGGGTCGACGGCGGGGCCGACGTTGCCCTCGCGCGAGCGCGGCCGCGCGCCGTCGCCGAGCGTGACGAACGTCTCGTCGACCGAGCCGTGGTAGCAGTGGCTGAACACGAGCACCTGGCTGCGGCCGGTCATCGCGCGGCACAGGCGCAGCGCCCAGCGGTTGGCGTCCGTCGCGGTCAGCGCGAAGCTCCACAGCGGCAGGCCGAAACGGCGGGCGAGCTCCTCGCCGACCCAGGCGGCGTCCTCGGTCGGCAGCATCAGCGTCGCGCCGCCGTCGACCTCCAGCCGCCGGCGGACCGCCGCGACCATCGCTTGCGGGGAGTGACCGGCCATCGCGCCCGTGTCGCCGAGCGCGAAGTCGACGTACTCGTGCCCGTCGACGTCGCGCACGTGCGCGCCGTGGGCCGTGGCCGCGTAGACCGGGTGGCCGCCGACCCACTTGGCCATCCAGGTCATGGGGACGCCGGAGACGAGCGAGCCGCGCGCCCGCTCGAACAGCTCGCGCGAGCGCGGGTGCTCGCGCGCGAAGCGCCCGAGCTCATCGGCGTGGAGGGCGGCGAGGCGGTCACGGTCGATCGTCGTCATCGCGGGCATCCTCTCCGACCGGGCCGCCGTGTGAGGCGCAGGTGCGCCAGGATGGGCCGATGCCCGCCCGCCGCCCGTCCCTGCTCGCCGCTCCGCCGCCGCGCCCCGGGCGCCTGTGGCTGACCGACGCGCGGCTGCTCGACGGCACCGGCGCGCCGCCGCGCGAGGCGTCGGCCGTGCTCGTCCAGGACGGGACGATCAGCGCCGTCGGATCCTCCGGCGACGCGCCGCCCGAGGACGCCCAGGTCGTCGCGCTCGGCGGGCGCACGCTGATGCCCGGTCTCACCGACGCCCACACCCACGTGCTCGGGCAGTCGCAGCCCGAGCCTGCCCACGGCGCCGAGCCGTTGCGCGGCGAGGCCGTCGCGCACTTCATCGCCGCCGACCTGCGCGCCGCGCTGCGGATGGGGATCACCACCATCCGCGACGTCGGCTCGTTCGACGACCACGTGCTTGCCGCGCGCCAGGCGATGCGCTACGGCGCGACGCGCGGCCCGCGGCTGCTCACGTGCGGGCGGATCCTCTCCGCGACGGCGCCCGGCGGGCGCTTCTTCGAGGGCATGTACCGCGAGGCCGACGGCGAGGACGACATGCGGCGGGCCGCGCGCGAGCAGCTGCGCCGCGGCGCGGACTTCGTGAAGATCATGGCCACGGGCGCGCGCTCGGTCGAGCTCGAGGACCCCGACCCGGCGCAGATGACGCGCGGCGAGATCGCCACCGTGGTCGAGGAGGCCCACCGCCAGGGCTATCGCGTGGCCGCCCACGCCGAGGGCCTGGCCGGGACGGAGCTGGCGATCGAGGCCGGCGTCGACACGATCGAGCACGGCATGTATCTCAACGCCCGGCCCGACCTGCTCGAGCGGATGGCCGCGCACGACCAGGTCCTCGTCCCGACGCTGAGCTGCTTCTACGGCGTCGCCGAGGAGGACGACTGGTCAGAGCTGCTCGGCGAGCTCGCCCGCCACAACATCGAGCAGGCCGGCCTGACGCTGCGCGCGGCCAAGGCCGCGGGCGTGCGGATCGCCGCGGGGCACGACTGGGCCCCGATCGAGGACCTCGGCATCGAGCTGCTGCGCATGATCGAGCAGGGGCTGACCGCGCACGAGACGCTCGTCGCCGCGACCTCGACCGCCGCCTTCGCGCTCGGCCTCGACGACACCATGGGCACGATCGAGCCGGGGCGCCTCGCCGACCTCGTCGTCGTCGACGGCGATCCGCTTGCCCGCCCGGAGCTGCTGCGCGAGCCCCACGCGATCTGGCTCGTCCTGCAGCTCGGCGAGCCCGTCGCCGGCGCCGCCCTGGAATCCCGCCCCGGGGCGTAGTTAGGCTCGCGGCCATGAGCTTCATCTCGAGGGGCTTCGGCGGCCGCCGGCGGGTGCCCGACGAGCTCCGCGACCGCGTCCCGCCCGGGCAGTATGTCGAGCCCGGCTTCCCCGTCCTCACCGCCGGGCCGACACCGCGGATCGAACCCGACGCGTGGAGCTTCCGCGTCGACGGCATGGTCGGCGAGGAGCGCTCGTGGTCGTGGGAGGAGTTCCACGCGCTCGGCTTCGAGGACGTGCCGTGCGACATCCACTGCGTGACGAAGTGGTCCAAGCTCGGCACCTCGTTCCGCGGCGTGTCGGTCGACACGCTGCTCGAGGAGGCCGAGCCGCTCGGCGCCTTCGCGATGGCCTTCTCGTTCGGGGGCTACACGACGAACCTCTCGATCGAGGACCTCAGCGACGGCAAGGCGTGGGTCGTCATCGAGCACGAGGGCGAGCCGCTGCCGCGCGAGCACGGCGGGCCGGCGCGGCTGCTCGTGCCGCACCTCTACTTCTGGAAGAGCGCCAAATGGGCGGCGGGCCTGCGCGTCATGGACCACGACGAGCCCGGCTTCTGGGAGGCCAACGGCTACCACAACCGCGGCGACCCCTGGAAGGAGGAGCGCTATTGGAACGATTGACGGCGGTCGAGCTGCGGGCTCCCGGGCGCTGGCAGATCGCCACCGTGAGCAAGGTGACGGTCGAGACCCCGCACGTGAAGACCTTCCGGCTGGAGGTCCCGATGTGGATGCCGCATCTGCCCGGCCAGCACTACGACGTGCGGCTCACCGCGCCCGACGGCTACAGCGCCCAGCGCTCGTACTCGATCGCCTCCTCGCCGCTGGACGCGGGCGGCGTCGAGCTGACCATCGACCGCCTCGACGACGGCGAGGTGTCGCCCTACTTCCACGACGTCGTCGAGGTCGGCGACCAGGTCGAGGTGCGCGGCCCATTCACGTCGTACTTCGTGTGGCGCGGCGAGTCGCCGGTGCTGCTCATCGGCGGCGGCTCGGGCGTGGTGCCGCTGATGGCCATGCTCCGCCACCGGCGGCGGGCGATGCCCGAGGCGCAGATGCGCCTGATCTACTCCGTGCGCAGCGCCGAGGACGTCATCTACGCCGGCGAGCTGGGCGACGACACGCTGCTCACCTACACCCGCGAGCCGCCCGCGGGCTGGACCGGCCACACCGGGCGCATCGACGCCGGTCTCGTCGGAGCGGCCGGGATCACCTCGGGGACGGTGTTCGTGTGCGGATCCAACGGCTTCGTCGAGACGGCCGGGGGGCTGGCCGTCGACGCCGGCTTCGACCCCGCGCGGATCCGCACCGAGCGCTTCGGGCCCAGCGGCTGAACCGGAGGAGAGCGGCGCCGGCTGGGGGTGACCCGGCGCCGCGACCCGAGGTCCGTCCTAGACCCCGAGCTCCTCCGAGGCCATGCGCACGCCGTCCAGGCGCGCCTTGATCTTCTGCATCGCCACGTCGCGCGCGAAGTCCGGCGAGCCGTGCTTCGGCTTGACGTCACGGCTGAACGGCGAGAAGCCGCAGTCGTCGGTCGCGCCGAGGCGCTCGACGGGGATGTGCTTGGCCGCCAGCAGCAGGTCGTCGCGCACCTGCTCGGCGGTCTCGACGTCCGGCGTCAGCGGGTTGATCACGCCCATGAAGCACACCTGCGGCACGCCGTTGGCGTCGTCACGGCTGTACTTGCCGCACAGCTCGTAGACCTTCTCCTTGTCGTCCTCGCTGGCGCACTGGATGAGGAAGTAGCCCGCGTTGATGTCGAACATGTGCTCGAGCAGCATCTCGTAGGGCACGTCCTTGCTGTGAACGGAGTCGCAGTCTCCGCCCGGGCACGTGTGGATGCCGATGTTGCGGCGCTCCTCGGGCGAGAAGCGGTCGATCACGCGGTTGTTGAGGTCGATGAACTCCTGGAGCATGTTCTTGCCGGTCCAGGGATTGCGCGAGTCGTTCTTGTTGGCCAGGCGGCCCTCGGTGAAGTCGACCGACACGCGCACGGCGCCGGCGTCGAAGCACTGGCGGATGTCCTTCTCGACCTCGTCGCACAGGTCGCTGAGGAACTGCTCGCGCGAGTAGCCTTCGATCTCGCCGTCCAGCGGATAGAGCAGCATCAGCATCGACGGCGCGATGACCGCCTGCTTGACCGGCCGGGAGGCGATCGCCTTGTTCTTCTCGACGAACTCCGACGCGAAGGTCTTGTAGCGGAACGGCCCGCCGGTCAGGCGCGGGAGCTGGCGGTGGTGGCCGTCATCGAAGATCGCGAAGTACTGGCCGTCGCCGGCCAGGTGATCGGCGAGCCCGGTGCCGGCGAGCGTGTCGGTGATCGGGTAGGTGGCGAAGCTCGACTCGCGCTGCTCGCCGTCCGTGACGATCGGCTCACCGGTCTCCTCGAGCCGGTGGATGGAGTCGGCCGCGGCCTCGTCCTGCGACGCCTTGAGCTGATCCCACGTGATCTTGCCCTCGTCGTAGTCCGCGTAGGCCTCCTGGAGCCGCATCGGGCGCGGAAGGGACCCGACGAGCTCGGTGGGGATGGGCATGCTCTCTCCTCAGGTCGTTCGGCCAGCATGAGACTGACCTGTCTCTCTCCTGTCGGAGCGAACGTACAGGCCCGGGCGGAGAAGTCAACCCGCCGGGGTCAGGCGGCGTCGTCGGCCGGGCCCAGGCGCTCGTAGCGCCCGCCGTGGAAGAGCAGCGGCGCGCCCTCGCCGGTGCGCGCGTACTCGACGCGGCCGAGGAACAGCGAGTGGTCGCCGCCCCAGTAGGAGCGCTGCACACGGGCCACGAAGCGCGCGAGCGCGCCCTCGACCAGCGGCGTGTCGGCAATGAGCTGGAAGCGCGGCTCGGGCCCGTCCTCCGAGCCGGCGCGGCCCGCGAAGCGATCCGACAGCGCGCTCTGCGTCTCGCCGAGCACGCTGACCCCGTAGCAGCAGCCCTCGTGGAGCATCCCGCACATCTTCGTGCGCCGGTCGACCGAGATGAGGACGAGTGGCGGGTCGAGCGAGACGGACATGAACGCGTTGGCGGTCATGCCGTGCACCTGCTCGCCGCTGCGCGTGGTGATGATCGTCACGCCGGTGGCGAACATGCCGAGCGTGCGGCGCAGCGCGACGCGCGGATCGTCGCCCTCGACGTCGAGCGCCGATTCCGGCGGGCGGGTGTCGAACGGCATCTCGCCGATCGCCTCGGGGCCGCCCCAGACCGCGGTTCCCGACAGCGGGACGATGAACTCGGTGGGAGGCGTCGTGGCCACGAGTGGACAAATTCATACAGGGCGCGGCTGCCGTGTGCAACGGCGCGTTCCCGCTAGGCTACCGCCGACCATGCCGCGTCCCATCGTGCTCGGTGTGGTCGGCGACTCGGGAGCGGGCAAGACGACTCTGACGCGCGGTCTGGTCCGCGTCCTCGGGGACGGCAACTGCGCACTCCTCGGGGCCGACGACTACCACCGCTACGACCGTCACGAGCGCCGTCACCTCGGCGTGTCGCCGCTGAACCCCGAGGCCAACCACCTCGACATCCTCACCCAGCACCTGCGCCACCTGCGCCGCGGCGAGCCCGTGCTCAAGCCGGTCTACGACCACCGCACCGGGATGCTCGGCGCGCCGCGCTACCTGCGCCCGGCGCCCTATCTCGTCGTCGAGGGGCTGCTCGGCTTCTACACCGAGACGCTGCGCGCCGCGCACGACGTGCGCGTCTTCCTGTCCCCGCCGGAGGAGCTGCGCCGCGCCTGGAAGGTCAAGCGCGACGTCACGCGGCGCGGCTACACGACCGACCAGGTCCTGTGGGAGCTCGACCACCGCGAGCGCGACGCCGAGCTGTTCATCCGCCCCCAGCAGACGCACGCCGACATCGTCGTCAGCTTCCGCACACATGCCGGCGGCGACCCCGCCCACCTCGACGCCGAGGTGGTGCTGCGCGACTCGCTGCCGCACCCCGACCTCGCCCCGCTCGTCGACGGCGTCAAGGAGGGGCCGTCGGTCGAACGCCGTGAGCGCGAGGTCCTGCTGCGCATCCCCGGGGACATCGACCCCGCGCACGCGGCGATGATCGAGGAGGCGGTCTGGGAGCGGATGAGCTTCGCCAGCCACCTGCGCGTCCGCCAGCTCGGCGAGTTCACGATCGGCACGGACCTGCTGCGCTCGGACTCGCTCGCCCTCGTGCAGGTGATCCTGCTCTACCACATGGTCTCCGCCCGGGCGGCGCAGGCCGTGGGCGGCCGTCACGGGCACGGCCAGCCGCCCGCGCCGGTCAGCGCGGACAGCGCGCTGCACGCCTGAGCGGTCCTCGCCGCCAGGTCCTTCTGCGGACGCGACGCGCGCTGATCCGCATAAGGATTCCTATATGATTCCGCCTACATCCATGGCGGTCACTCTCACCCAGCTTGTCGCCTTCCTGGCCGTCGTCCGGCGCGGATCCGTCACCGCCGCAGCCGAGGAGCTCGTGGTCACGCAGCCCTCGGTGTCGGCCGCGGTGGCCGCGCTCGAGCGCGAGCTCGGCGTCGCGCTGACCGAGCGCGCGGGGCGCACGCTGCGCCCGACGCCGGCCGGCGCCGCCTACGCGCCGTATGCCGCCGACGTGCTCGGGCTGCTCGACCAGGGCGGCCGCGCGGCGCGCGAGGCCGCCGACCGCGGGCACCGCACGTTGCGCATCAGCGCGGTGACGACGGCGGGCGAGTTCCTCGTCCCGCCGCTCATCCAGGGCTTCCGCGAGCTGCATCCCGAGCTCGAGATCAGCCTCGACGTCGGCAACCGCGCCGACGTCTTCCAGCGCCTGGCCGACCACGACGTCGACGTCGCCATCACCGGCCGAGTGCCCGAGGACGGCCGTCTGTCGGGGCGCGCCTTCATGGACAACGAGTGGGTGCTCATCACCGCGCCCGGCGACCAGCTGGCCAAGCGCCGCTGGGTCGGCATGGACGAGCTGGCCACGCGCCCGTGGCTGCTGCGCGAGCCGGGGTCGGGCACGCGCGTCCTGTGCGAGGAGTACCTCGCCGCGCACGGCATCGAGCCGCGCGTCCTCACGCTCGGCTCCAACGGCGCGATCAAGCAGGCGGCGCGCGTCGGGCTCGGCGTCGCGCTTCAGTCGCGCGCGGCCGTCGAGCTCGAGCTCAGCCTCGGGCTGCTCGAGTCGATCCGCCCGCGCGGCGGGCTGCCGCACCGCTCGTGGTACGTGGTGCGGGCGGCGACGGGGCCGGTGCGCGACTCCGTCGATGCCTTCATGGAGTACGTCGAGTCGCCGGCCGCCCAGGGCGCGCTCGCGCGGGCCCGCGGCGCGAGCCCCGAGCGCGCCGCGTAGACGGCGGCGGCCCGGGGCAGAGCGCGATGGTCGGTCAGGCGCTGGACGACGCCAGCTCGCTGCGCTGCAGCGACATGGTGTCGTCGAAGCCGGCGAGGACGCGGTCGGCGGCCTCGCGGCGGGCGTTGTAGCCCATCAGGCCGACGCGCCAGATCGGCGGCGCGTCCGGGCCGAGGCCGCCGCCGACCTCGATGCCGTGCTCGCGCAGCAGGCGCGTCTGGATCTCCTTGCCGTCGACGCCCTCGGGCACCTTGACGGCGGACAGCTGGGCGAGCTGGTACTCGGGGTCGGCGAGCAGGTCCAGCCCGCGCGCCTTGATCTCGGCCTGGAAGTAGCCGCCGGCGTCGGTGTGACGCTGGAAGCGGTTCTCCAGGCCCTCCTCGAGCGCACCGCGCAGCGCCTCGTAGAGCGCGTAGATGTGCAGGATCGGCGCCGTGTGGTGGTACACCACGGGACGGTCGATCCAGTACTTCTTGAGCAGGTCGAGGTCGAACGTGAACGGCACCGGCGCCTTGCGCTTGGCGACGCGCTCGAGCGCCTTGTCGGAGATCGCCAGGGGCGACATGCCGGGCGGCGCGGCGAGCGCCTTCTGCGTGCACGAGTAGGCGAAGTCGATGCCCCACTCGTCGAACTCGACCGGGTGCGCGCCGAGCGAGGTGACGGTGTCGACGAACAGCAGCGTGTCACCGCCGCGGCTGCGCAGCGCCTCGCCGAGCTCGGCGACGGGATGGCGCGCGCCGGTCGACGTCTCGGCGTGCACGACGGCGACGAGGCGCGCGTCGGGATGCTTGTCGAGCTCCTCGAGCAGGCGCTCGTTGGGGACGATCTCGCCGAAGTCGCCCTTGACCTCGACGACGTTCGCGCCCGTGCGCGCGGCCATCTTGGCGATCCGGTTGCCGAAGAAGCCGGTGACCGCGACGATCGCGGTGTCGCCCGGCTCGAGCAGGTTGACGAGGCCCGTCTCCATGCCCGACGAGCCGGTCGCCTGCAGCGGGAAGACGAGGCCCGAATCGGCCTTGTAGACCTGCCGCTGGAAGTCGACGACCTGCAGGAGGATGTCGTGCATGTCCGGGTCGAGGTGACTCAGCATCGGCTTCTGCATGGCCTCGAGCACGCGTGGCTCGACGTTGCTGGGTCCGGGGCCGGCGAGCAGGCGCTCGCCGGGATCGAGCGGTGGAAGCGTGGCGTTCGGGGTCATCCGCGACACCCTAGTGCAATTCACCAAGAAGAACCATGGAAAACGTCGGCGAATGACGGTTCGACTCTATATATCGAACACTGGTGGCGATCCACACAAATTCCTCTAAGGTCGCTTGCAAAGCGGGGTCTGGAGGGGTTTCCTTGCGCCCCCCGTCCCGAGGAGTGGAACACATGGCCGCAACGCCGTCGCGTCTTCACCGCAGCGAACTCGCGGTTCCCGGTGCCAACATCCGCATGCTCGAGAAGGCCCCCGGAGCCGGCGCCGACATCGTCATGCTCGACCTCGAGGACGCCGTCGCGCCGGCCGACAAGCCGCAGGCGCGGCTGAACGTGATCGACGCGCTGCGCCGCGAGGACTGGTCCGGCTGCTCGGTCTCCGTGCGGATCAACGGCCTGGACACGCCGTGGTGCTACCGCGACCTCGTCGACGTCGTCGAGGAGGCGGGCGACCGGATCGACCTGATCATGATCCCCAAGGTCGGCTCGGCCGGCGACGTGCACTTCGTCGCCACGCTGCTCACGCAGATCGAGGACGCCATGGGCCTGGAGCGGCGGATCGGCCTGTCCGTGCTGATCGAGACGGCGATCGGCATGGTCAACGTCGACGAGATCGCCACCGCGTGCCCCGAGCGCATGGAGGCGATGGTCTTCGGCGTCGCCGACTACGCCGCGTCGCTGGCCAGCCACACGACCTCGATCGGCGGCTCGACCGAGGCCTACTCGGTCATCACCGACGCCGCGCAGGACGGCACGCGTGAGCGCCACTGGGGGGACCAGTGGCACTACGCGCAGGCGCGCATCGCCGTGACGTGCCGCGCCCACGGGCTGCGGCCGGTCGACGGGCCCTACGGCGACTTCGGCGACCCCGAGGGCTACCTGACGGCGGCGCGCCGCGCCGCCGTGCTCGGCTTCGAGGGCAAGTGGGCGATCCACCCCTCGCAGGTCGAGCTCGCCAACTCCGTCTTCACCCCCGACGCGGGCACCGTCGCGCGGACGCGCCGGATCATCGCCGCCATGGACGAGGCGGCGCGCCAGGGCAGCGGCGCCGTCTCGCTCGACGGCCGCCTGATCGACGCCGCGTCGATCCGCATGGCGGAGACGCTGCTCGGCAAGGTCGAGCAGATCGAGGCCCGCAACGGCGCGACGCCCGTCGCCGCGGGCGGGCGGTGAGCGGCGATGCGCTTCTACGAGCACGAGTCCCGCGAGATCCTGCGTGCCGCCGGGATCCCCGTCCTCGACGGCGGGCTGGCGCGCCACCCGGCCGAGGCCGCCGCGGTCGCGCGCCGGCTCGGCGGCCCGGTCGTCGTCAAGGCCCAGGTCCTCGCCGGCGGGCGCATGAAGGCCGGCGGGGTGCTCTTCGCCACGACGCCGCGCGAGGCCGCGGCCGCCACCGCGAAGATCCTCGCCACGCCGATCGGCGGCCGGCTCCCGCGCGGGGTCCTCGTCGATCGCCGCATGGCCGTCGCCCGCGAGCTGTACGCCGCCGTCGCCTGGGACGGCGTGGCCAAGCGCCCCGTCGCGCTCTTCAGCCAGGCGGGCGGCATCGACGTCGAGGACGCCGGCTCGGACCTCGTGGCCCGCGTCCATCTGCCCGCGAGCGGCACGGTGTCGGCCTTCCACGCCCGTCAGGCCGTGGCCGCCGCCGGCCTGAGCGCCGAGCGCCTCGGCGGCCCGGCGCGCGTGCTCGCGGCGCTCGCCCGGCTGTTCGCCGAGCGCGACCTGACGCTCGCCGAGATCAACCCGCTGGCCGAGCTCGAGGACGGCACGCTCGTCGCGCTCGACGCGCACATCGAGATCGAGGACGAGGCGCGCGCGCGTCAGCGCGACTGGCTGCGCGGACTGGGCGTCGGCGACGAGGAGACCCGCCAGGCGCGCGACCCCACGCCGTTCGAGGTCGCCGGCGCCGCCGTCGACGCCTCCGACCACCGCGGCGTGGCGGGCAGCGTGACCGAGTTCGACGGCGACCTCGGCCTCGTCATCGGCGCCGGCGGCGGCTCGCTGACGCTGTTCGACGCGGTCCGCGCCCACGGCGGGCGGCCGGCGAACTTCTGCGAGATCGGCGGCAACCCGAGCGTGGCCAAGACCTGCGCGCTGGTCAAGCTCGTGCTCCAGAAGCCCGGCGTCGAGCGCGTCGCGGTGATGATGTCGATCGTCTCCAACACGCGCGTCGACATCGTCGCCCGCGGCGTGGTCAAGGCGTGCCTCGAGCTCGGGATGGACCCGGCCGAGCGGATCGCCGTGTTCCGGATTCCCGGCGCCTGGGAGGACGAGGGCCGCAAGATCCTGACGCGCTACGGGATCGAGCCGGCCGACCGCTCCGTGTCGATGCACGAGGCGGCCCGGCGCGCCGTCGGCCTGGTCGAGGATCGGATGGCGGCATGAGCATCCTCATCGACCACACGACGACGTTCATCGTCCAGGGCATCACCGGCCGCGAGGCGGTGAGCCTGGTGCGCGACGCCCTCGACTACGGCCGCGGCGCGCGGATCGTCGGCGGCGTGACGCCCGGCCGCGGCGGGCGCGAGGTTCACGGCGTGCCCGTCTTCGACACCGTCGAGCAGGCGGTCGCCCATCACGGCGCGCCGGTCGACGGGAGCGTCGTCACCGTGCCGCCGGCGCACTGCCGCGACGCCGTGCTCGAGGCGCTCGACAACGGCATCCGCCTCGTGGTGATCGTCACCGAGCGCATCCCGCGCCGCGACGTGGCCGAGATGATCGAGGTCGCGGACGCGCGCGGGGCCCGCATCATCGGCCCCAACTGCCTGGGGATCATCGTCCCCGGCGAGGTCAAGATGGGCGGCATCGGCGGGCCGGCACGCGACGCCGAGCGCGCCTACCGGCCGGGGCCGATCGGCGTGATCAGCCGCTCCGGCGGCATGACCACCGAGCTGTCCTCGACGCTCAGCGCCGCCGGGCTGGGCCAGTCGACCGCCGTCTCGATCGGCGGCGACGCGATCATCGGCTCGACCTACGCCGAGCTCATGCCGCTGTTCGAGGCCGACCCGCAGACCCAGGGGATCGTCATCTACACCGAGCCCGGCGGCCGCATGGAGGCCGAGCTGGCGCGCTGGGTGCGCGAGCACCGCACGCGGCTGCCGATCGTCGCCTTCATGGCCGGTCGCTTCATGGACGAGATGCCGGGCATGAGCTTCGGCCACGCCGGCACGATCGTCGAGGGCGTCGGCGACACCGCCGCCGACAAGGTCGAGCGGCTGCGCGCGGCGGGGATCGCCGTCGCCGAGGAGATCAGCGACATCCCGGCCCTGCTGCGGGCCCGACTGCACCGGAGGGCGGCATGAGATCCGACGCGACGTTCATCGGGATCGAGGTCGACGACGGCGTCGTCGCCGACCGTGCGCTGGCGGCGCGACTGACCGCCGTCTGCCCGGTCGACATCTTCGCCGAGCACGGCGGGCGCGTCGCGCTGCGCGAGGAGAATCTCGACGAGTGCATCCTCTGCGGGCTGTGCGAGGAGACGGCATCGGGTGCGGTGCGGGTCCATCGGCTCTACGATCTCGTCACGGGGACATGAGCGCGACGGCTTCGGAACGGCTGGGCATCGTCGGAAGCGGCACGATCGCGTGCGGGCTGGCCGTCGTCGCGGCGCGCCACGGCAAGGTGACGCTGTGGGCGCGCTCGGACGCATCCGCCGAGCGCGCCGAGCGCAAGGTGCGCGACGTGTGCTCCAAGCTCGACGCCGCCCTCGACGCGGGCCGTGTGACCGTCGCCACGGACCTGACCGCCGGCATCGGCGACATGACGTTCGTCGTCGAGGCGATCGCCGAGGACCTCGCGGCCAAGCGTGAGCTGCTCGGGCGCCTGGAGTGGCGCCTGGACAGCGACGCGATCGTGGCCACGACGACCTCGTCGCTGCCGCTCGGCGAGCTCGCCGAGGCCAGCGGGCGGCCCGAGCGCTTCGTCGCCTTCCACGTCTTCAATCCCGTCCCGCGGATGGAGCTGATCGAGCTCGCCTTCCCGCAGCGCGCCGACCGCGTCACGCGCGAGCGGGCCCGCGCGCTGGCGGCGGCGCTGGGCAAGCGGGCCGTCGAGGTGCCCGACTGCGCCGGCTTCGTCGTCAACCGGCTGCTGTTCCCGTACCTGTTCGACGCCGTGCGGCTCGCCGACGAGCGCGGGATGGCCGTCGCGGACGTCGACGCGTGCATGACGCTCGGGGCCGGGCACCCGATGGGGCCGCTCGCGCTGCTGGACTACGTCGGCCTGGACGTGGCGCTGGCCATCGGCGAGTCACTCGGCCTCGAGGTGCCCGACCGCCTGCGCGCGCTGGTCGCCGAAGGCGCGCTCGGCCGCAAGGCCGGACGCGGCTTCCACATCTACGACTAGGTGGTTGATTCCGCGACCCCGCGGCCGCCTGGCATCGTCCCGCGGCGCCGGATCGCCACCCACGTCGGGGCCCCGTGGCTCTGCCACTGTGACCCCTCCGCGGTCGGCGCCCGGCATCCACGGATCCGACGCCAGGCAACCACGCGGCCGTCGGAATCAACCACCTAAGCCTCGAGCACCTCGGGGTTGACCGGCGTCTTCGGCGGCTCGCCGCGCAGGACGGCGACGGCGTTCTCGGCCGCCAGCACGCCCATCGCCGTGCGCGTCTCGATCGTCGCCGAGCCGAGGTGGGGGAGGAGCACGACGTTGTCGAGCTCGAGCAGGCCGGGATGGACGTCGGGCTCGTTCTCGTAGACGTCGAGGCCGGCGCCGGCGATCTGGCCGTCGCGCAGCGCGTCGACGAGCGCCGCCTCGTCGATGATCGGGCCGCGCGCCGAGTTGACGATGTACGCGCTGTCCTTCATGCGGCTGAGCGCGTCGGCGTCGATCAGGTGGCGGGTCTCGTCCATGAGCGGGGCGTGGACGGTGACCACGTCGGACGCGGCGAGCAGGTCGTGCAGCTCCATGCGCTCCGGGTCGCCCAGCTCGGAGGCGACGTCGGCGGACAGCTCACGCGCGTCGGTATAGGCGATCGTCATGCCGAAGGCGCGCGCGCGGCGTGCGACGGAGCGGCCGATCGCACCCATGCCGACGACGCCGAGGACCTTGTCCTGCAGGCCCATGCCGAGCAGCATGAACATGTGCCACGACCACGGCTCGCGGTCGCGGATCAGCCGCTCGCCCTCGCCGGCGCGGCGGGTGATGGCGAGGATCAGCGTCATCGCCAGGTCGGCGGTCGCCTCGGTGAGCACCCCCGGCGTGTTGGTGATCAGCACACCGCGCTTCGTGGCGGCGGGCACGTCGATGTTGTCGAAGCCGACGGCGACGTTGGTCACCGCCTTCAGCTGCGGGCCGGCGGCGTCGAGGAACGCGTCGTCGACCTTGTCGTGCAGGAGGGTCACGGCGATGTCCGCACCGGCCACGGCGTCGTGGAGCTCGGCGGTCTCGAGCGGGCGATCCTCCGGCGAGACCCACACCTCGCCCGCCTCGCGCAGCTTCTCGACGGCGGGCTCGGGGATCCGCCGGGTGACGACGATCTTGGGAGTGCTCACGGGCGCGGACCCTACCCGGGTCGCGTCGCCGAGCGCAGCCGCACCAGCTTGACGGCAAGCTCGAGCGACAGCAGGTCCTCCGTGCCGAGGTCCAGGCCGGACAGCTTCTCGATGCGGTCCAGCCGCTGGCGCAGCGTGTTCGGGTGGATGTAGAGCGCGCGCGCCGTCGTCGCGTTGCTGCGACGGTCGCGCAGGTACTGCTCGAGCGTGACCACGAGCTGCGCGCGGCGGCGGCGGTCGTAGTCCATCAGCCGTTCGACGGCCTCGCAGTGGCGGTCGTCGGGCGCCTCGTCGAGTGGCAGGCGGACGAGGTACCGGTAGGCGCCCAGCTCGGCATAGGCCATCGCCCCGCCGCCGCGCACGAGCGCGCGGGCGATCTGCGCGGCGTCGGCCGCCTCGCGCACGCCGCGCTCACCGCCGGCGACGCCGCGGCGGATCTCGCCGATCCCCACGATGACGCGCTCGGCGGCGCCCAGCTCGCCCAGCGTGCGGGCGAGCTCGGCGTGCGCCTCGTCGCCCGCGCCCGGGCGCAGCGGCAGCAGCACGCGCATGCTCTCGCGCCCCGTGTCGCACAGGACGCCCGGGGCGAGGCGGCGCAGGCGCGCCTCGGCGCGCTCGGCCACCGCCGGCCAGGGGCGATGGTCGCCGTGCCCGCGGACGGGCTCGACGTGCAGCAGCGCGTGGCGCCGGGCGAGGTCGACGCCCGCGGCGCGGGCGCGCGACTCGGCCACGTCGCCGGCCCCGCTGGCGAGCGCGTCGAAGAGGTCGCGGACGATGTTCTCGGCGGTCAGGCGCTCGATCAGCTCGGCCTTCTTGAGCGCGACGGCGAGCTGGTGGGCGACGGCGTTGAGCAGCTCGTCGTCCTCGGCGTCCATCGGGTGCGAGGCGGCGACGGCGAGCACGCCGAGGTCTTCGGCGCCCGCGGCCACCGGTGCGGCGAGCACCGGGCCGGTGCTCGGCGCCGACGGCGCACGGCGGCGCAGCACGTCGAGCAGCATGGCCGTGCCCTCGCTGTCGGCGTCGCCGCCGGGCGGGTCGGCGGCGGCGAGCTCGAGGCGCCCGCCCGGGCGGTCGAGCAGATAGAGCCGGCAGGCGTCCGCGCGCAGCAGCTCGCGCACGCACTCGGTCACGACGCGGTAGAGCTCTTCGCGCCCGTCGACCGCGGCGATCTCCTGGCCCAGGGCCGACAGGCGCGTCAGCGTCTCGACACGGCGCCGCGCGTCCTCGTACAGGCGGGCGTTCTCGATGGCCCCGGCGACGAGCGAGGCGGTGTGGACGAGCACGTTGAGCACGCCGTCCTCGAACTCGCGCGGCGCCTCGGTGTGCAGCACGACGACCCCGAGCGCCTCGCCGGCGCGCGCCGGGATCGGCACGGCGACCATCGACTGGAAGCGCTCCTCGTCGATCTCGGGCACGTACTTCATGCGCGGGTCGGCCATCGCGTCGTCGCGGATGAAGGCGGGGCGACGGTTGCGCGCGACCCAGCCCGCCAGCCCCTCCCCGACGCCGAACTCGACACGCCCGACAAGGTGGTTGTACACGCGCGACGCGGCCCGCAGGCGCAGCCGCTCGCCGTCGCTGAGGTAGACGAAGCAGGCGTGGCAGCGCGTCGCCTCGGTGAGCAGGTCGACGATCCCCTCAAGGACCTCGTCGAGGTCCGGCGAGGACGCGACGGCATTGATGACCGCGTAGAGGGTGTCGCTCTCCAGCCGGACGCGGTCCAGCTGCGCTGCGACGTCGCCGTCGGCGCCAACCTCGCCTGTGGTCCTCGTGATCGCCATCGTCGCGCCTCTCCCGGGGCCATGGTACGGCCCAGGGCGCGCGTCAGGCGATCAGAAGAGCTGCAGGTAGCGTTTGAGCTCCCACTGCGTGATCTGCTCGTGGGCCATCGTCCACTCGCCGCGCTTGATGCGCACGAAGTAGTCGACGTAGTCCTCGCGGCCGGTGTGACCGAGCGCCGCGCGCAGGACGTCGTCGCGCTCGAGCTCGCGCGTGGCGTCGAGCAGGTTGGCGGGCAGCATCTCGACGCCGAGCTGCTCGCGGCTCTCGTCGGTGAGCTCGTGCAGGTTGAGCTCCGTCGTCGGGGCGCCCGCGTCGAGCTCGTTCTCGATGCCGTCGAGGCCGGCCGCGAGCACGGCCGTCGCGCCCAGGTAGGGGTTGCACGAGCCGTCGACGGTGCGGTCCTCGATGCGGCCCGGGGCCGGGATGCGCAGCATCTGCGTGCGGTTGTTGTAGCCGTAGCTGATGTACACCGGCGCCCATGTCGAGCCGCTCTGGGCGCCGCCGGCGACCAGCCGCTTGTAGGACGTCACGGTCGGCGCGGTCAGGGCGATGTAGGCCTTGGCGTGCGCCTTGAGGCCGCCGATGAAGTGGTAGGCGGCCTTGGAGAGACCGAGCCCGCGGGGGTCGCCGTCGGGTCCGGCCTCGAAGACGTTCTCGCCGTCCTTCCACAGGCTCATGTGGAAGTGACAGCCGTTGCCCGTCAGATGCGGGAACGGCTTGGGCATGAACGTCGCGATGAGCCCGCGCTCCTGGGCCATCGACTCGACCATGTAGCGGAAGAAGATCGCGCGGTCGCAGGTCGTCAGCGCGTCGGCGTAGTCGAAGTTCTGCTCGAACTGGCCGTTGGCGTCCTCGTGGTCCGTTGCGTAGTTGTCCCAGCCCAGCGCGGTGATGTTGCGGGCGACCTGGCTGACGAAGTCGAGGCTGCGCGTCAGCGCGCGCATGTCGTAACAGGGCTGGTCGAGGGTGTCGAGCGGGTCGGCGAGCTCGATCCCGCCGTCCTCGCGCTGGCGCACGAGGAAGTACTCGAGCTCGGCGCCGATCTTGAACTCGAAGCCCAGCGCGGCGGCCCGGTCGAGCTGGCGGCGCAGGATCGTGCGCGGGTCGTAGGGCCACTCCTCGCCCTCGACGTGCACGTCGCAGGCGAAGCGCGCGACGCCGGGCCGCCAGGGCAGCGGCGTGAGGCTGCGCACGTCGGGCATCGCGGCCATGTCCGGATCGTTGGGGCGCTGGCCGATGTCGCCGGCGGCGAAGCCGGCGAAGCCGGCGCCCTCGCTGAGCAGGCCGTCGAGGTGCGCGGCGGGCACGAGCTTGGCGTTCGGCTTGCCGTGCATGTCCACGAACTGCGCGAACAGGAACTCGATCCCGTTGGAGCGGATCCACTCCCGGGCCTCGTCGGCCGTCGCCGGCGCCGTGAACGGGACGTCGGGGTTGGCGGTGGCCAGCGGTTCGAGCGCGCTCATCCAGGCATCCTCTCGGCCGGGGCGTGGGGCGGCAATGGGCGCCGCGGCCACGTTAACCCCCGCGCGGGTGTACTGCGGGCACACACCGCGCCTACGGCGCCGGCCGCCCTCTGTCGTCGTTGACCGCGGCGACCTTGCCGTTGTTGGCGTCGACGCGCACGGTCGCGATGCGCCCGGGCGAGCCGTCGCGCGCGGGGATCGACAGCGACACCGCCCAGAAGGGCTTGGCGTTCAGGCCCTGGCGGACGAGACGGATCTGCGTCCGGACGGGGCGGAAGTCGACCTGCGCGCGCGCCGTGGCGATCGCCCGCTCCTGGGGGATGCGCACCTGGGACTGCTGGCAGGACTGCGAGAAGAGCAGCGTGGCGCCGAACAGCACGACCAGGAAGACGACCGCGCGCCGGTCCAGCCGCCCACGCCGCCGGTGTCGCTCGAGCGTCGCCGCCGTCACACCGTGGGCCGGAACTCGGTGCCCATGTTCGTGAACAGGACGATCACGAGCACGACGATCGCGCACACGATCGAGATCGCGAGCATCGCGCGCTCGAAGGCGCGGTTATGGGTCTGCAGCGGCGGGAACTCGATCTGCCGCTCACGCTTGGACGGTGTGGCCATCGTTCTTCCTCCTAGCCCGGTCCGGCGGGGGTCACGGCCACGCCACGCTCGCGCAGTCGGATCGCGTGCTTTCGCAGGCGGCGGTCCTCGTAGAGGACCCACGCCACCAGGGCGATGACCATGACCGCGATCCCGATCACGGTCAGGACGATGTAGGCGCCGTTCGCGCCCGCCCCGTCCTCGCCGTACGTGCTCCCCGGGCCGAACGTCATGATGCCCGCGCACTTCTCGTAGGCCGCCTGCAGGATGAAGTCGGCCGAGTCGTCGGCCGGCTTGGCGCCGACGACGTGCGCGACGCAGTCGGGCGCGCTATCGATGATCGCGGGCATCCGCGCTCCTCTCGGTCTCCTGCCGCTGCCGGCGCAGCATCCACGCGGAGAGCGTGCCGACGACGGCGATCATGATCATCACGCTGAGGACGAAGCTGGCCATGGCTACCTCCTCGTCTCCTGCAACGCCCCGCGCAGCACGCTCTCCGACTCGACCAGGGTGCCGTCCGGCTCCATGATGGGCTCGGCCACGCGCCCGTGCTCGGGATAGAAGTCGGTCTCGTACTCGGCCATGTCCAGGCCCTCGATCTCGACCTCCCCCGGCACGCGCAGGATGTTGAGCTTCTTCAACACGTACGACGCCGTGTAGCCCGACAGGAAGCCGAGCGGCAGGAACGTGGCCATGCCCATGAGCTGGCCGCCGATCGAGCTTTCGACGTTGTTCAGGCCGGTCGGGTAGCCGGCGGCGAAGACGCCGACCCAGAACATCCCCAGGAAGCCCGACACGCCGTGCACGGCAACCGCGCCGACCGCGTCGTCGACGCGCTGGCGGTGCTCGATCCACAGGGACGCGTAGTACGAGAGCGCCGCGGTCAGCATCGACAGCAGATAGGCGAGCGTCGGCGCATAGACGTCGGCGCCGGCGGACACGCCGATGACGCCGGCCAGGCCGCCGGAGATGGTCCAGAACGGGTCGCCGCGGCTGGCGAAGTAGCCGCCGGTGAACCCGCCGGCGAAGCCCATCGTGATCACCATCGTGATCGAGCCGAGCGTCGTCGGGCTCAGGTAGATGGTCGCCCAGCCCGGGAACGAGGTCGAGGCGATGACCAGGCACGCGCCGTAGAACGCGTAGAACCCGGTGAAGATGAGCATCAGCCCGAGCGCGGTGATGTGCAGGTTGTGCGGTTTGAACGTCCGCGTCAGGCCGTCGCGCGTGTAGCGCCCGATGCGCGGCCCGAGGTTGAACAGCACCCCGAGCGTGAACGCCCCCGCGACCCCGTGCACGACGCCCGAGGCGATCGAGTCGTGGAAGCCGAAGCGCAGCGTCAGCCAGCCGCCCGCGCTCCAGCCCCATGCGGCATCCAGGATCCACACGACCGACCCGAGCAGCACGGCGAGCACGAGGTAGGCGCTGATCCGGGCCCGCTCGATGACCGCGCCGGACATGATCGACGCCGTCGTCCACGAGAACAGCAGGAAGGCCAGGAAGAAGATCAGGTTGATGTTGTTCGTGAGGTTCGGCCCGAAGGCGTCCGACCACGGGATGCCGCTCTGGCAGGTGACCGACGTGAAGTCGCTGCTGTTCGGCCCGATCGCCAGACCGGGCTGCGCGCAGCTGTAGATCCACCAGCCGAAGTAGTAGAAGCTCGGCGTGACGACGGCGATCGTCAGGATGTTCTTCATCGCCGTCGTCATGACGTTCTTGCGGCGCGCCACGCCGGCTTCGTACGACATGAAGCCCGCGTGGATGAGCCACATCAGGACGACGGTGAAGAAGTAGAACTGCTCGCCGAGGATCGCGCTGTCCCGCGTCTGCGCGTCCGCGCTGGCTGCGTCCTGCAGGTTCTGCACCTGCGCGAGAACGAATCCACCCATGCCGCTGCTCAGCCCCTCTCCCGCGGCTCCTCCACCGCGTCCGGGCAACTGGACAAATTGGACTTATACGCGGCGCGGCTGACGCCGTGGGAGTTTTTTTGGAGCTTGCGCTCCGGCTCAGCGCCCGGCCTCGCGGCGGCGGCGCTGGCGGCGGGCGGTGATCCACAGCTTCTCGCCCAGGAACCCGACGACGTTGAAGAGCAGCACGAGCAGGAACCACCAGACCTTGACCTGGAAGTCGAGGTCGCGCTCGTCCCGGAGGTCGAGCCAGGTCAGGTAGAGCATCCCGATCTGGGCGACGAGCAGGACGATCGGCACGTGGCCGAGGATCACGAAGACGATCACGCCGGCACGGACGTTATCCGCCCGGGCCGCCGCCGGATGCGGGAGGATCCCCGGCCTCGATGGGCACCCTGGCCGAGCCCCACGCCGCGTGACCCGCGACGTCATCCAGACCCTCGGCCTCGTGCTCGGCGCCGGCCTGCTCGCGCGCGTGGTCGCCGACCTCCTGCGCCTGCCCGAGGTCCTGCTGCTCGTCGGGGCCGGGGCGCTGATCGGCCCCGCGGCGCTCGACCTCGTCGACATCCCGCTCGAGTCGCTCGGCGCACAGCTCGTCTTCACGCTCGGCGTCTCGGCGATCCTCTTCCACGGCGGGCTCAACCTGTCCGTCGACGTCCTGCGCCGCGTGTGGGTCAGCCTGGGGCTGCTCGCGCTGCCCGGCGTCGTGCTGACCACGGTCGTCGTCGCCGCCGCCGCGCGCGTGCTCTTCGACCTGCCCTGGGACCAGGCGCTGCTGCTCGGCGCGGTGCTCTCGCCGACCGACCCCGCGATCCTCATCCCGCTGTTCATCGGCTCGCGCCTGCGGCCGAAGATCGCGCAGACCGTCGTCGCCGAGTCGGCGCTCAACGACCCGACCGGCGCCGTGCTCGCCCTCACGCTCGCCGCCGTCGTGGTCGGCGGCGGGGAGTCGATCGGCGGGCCCGTGGCGGACTTCGCGGGCGAGCTGGCGATCAGCGCGGTGCTCGGCATCGTCGCCGGCGTCCTGCTCGCACTGACGATCTCGAGCCATCGCGTGGGGATCTGGCGCGACTCGGCGCCGCTGGCCGTGCTCGCCGTCGTCGCCGTCTCGTACGTGTCGCTGGACTCGGCGGGCGGCAGCGGCTACCTCGGCGCCTTCCTGGCCGGGCTCGTCGTCGGCAACATGGAGCGCCTCGGGCTGGCCATGCACGCCGAGCACGAGCGCGAGATGCACGTCGTCGCCGGGACGCTGAGCGACATCGTCACCGTGTTCGTGTTCGCGACGATCGGGGCCAACCTCCCGTGGGACACGATGGCCGACGAGGCGCTGCCCGGGCTCGCGGTCATCGCCGTGCTCGTGCTCGTGGCGCGGCCGCTGACCGTGCTCGCGTGCGCGCTGCCCGATCGCGGCGCGCGCTGGACGCGGGCCGAGCTCGTGTTCCTGGCCTGGACGCGCGAGACCGGCGTCGTTCCCGCGGCGCTCGTCGGCGTCCTCGCCGGTCTCGGCGTGCCCGGCGTCGACGTGCTCGCCAGCGTCGTGGCGATCGCCATCCTCGTGACGCTGGTGGCCCAGGCGATGCCCGCGCCGTGGCTGGCGCGCCGGCTCGGGCTGCTCGAGGACGCGGCTAGACCGTGAGCAGCTCGGGCCGCACGACGAGGACGTCGAGCGTGTCGCCCCCGGCGTCGGCGACCTCGACCATGACCGACGGGCCGAACGGCTCGACGATCGTCACCGGGGTCCCGCGCGGCCAGTTGGCGACGCGGTCGGCGAGCCGGACGGGCGCATGGAAGGCGCCGGGCGCGCCTGGTGCCTCGGCAGCTCCGGAGGCATGCCCGCGGCGGGCGAAGCGGCGGGGACGGCGGCTCAGTCCCATTGCTTCGGTGCTACCCAGCGTTCTCGTCGCGATCACGCCGGATGCGTCGTTCGGCGCAGGAGACCGGATGAGCGGCCACGATATGTGCTCTTGCCACATAGCTTTCGCGGATCCGCGGCCGCACAGTTGAGGCCATGTGCGGGATCGCCGGTCTCTTCAGCAAGTCCACCGCCGTCGAGGAGCGCCTCGGCGAGCACCTCGGCGCCATGCTCGGCCAGCTCAGCGACCGCGGGCCGGACAGCGCGGGCGTCGCCTTCTACCGCGAGCCGGCGCCGTCGGGCTCGAGCAAGGTGTCGCTGTACTCGGCCGACGCGCGCCAGGACTGGGACGCCGTCGGGCGCGCGCTGGCCGACGCCTTCGGCGGCGACGTCGAGCCCGCCGTGCGCGCCAGCCACGCCGTCTTCGTCGTCGGCACGGACGCGGAGACCGCGCAGGCGTGGCTGCGCGAGCGCCACCCCGAGCTGCGGATCATGAGCGCGGGCGAGCGGATCGAGATCTACAAGGAGATGGGCCTGCCGACGGACTTCGTCGAGCGCTTCGCGCTCGGCGACATCCGCGCCAGCCACGCCCTCGGGCACACGCGAATGGCGACCGAGAGCCGCGTCACGACCGAGCACTCGCACCCCTTCTCGACCGGCCTTGACCTGTGCCTCGTGCACAACGGCTCGCTCTCCAACCACAACCGCCTGCGGCGTGAGCTGCGCCGCGAGGGGATGGCCTTCGAGACCGACAACGACAGCGAGGTCGCCGCCGGCTACCTGACCTGGCGTCTGCGCGAGGGCGCGTCGCTGGAGGGCGCCCTCGAGTCGTGCCTGACCGACCTCGACGGCTTCTACACCTTCGCCGTGGGCACGGCCGACGGCTTCGCCGTCCTGCGCGACCCGATCGCCTGCAAGCCCGCCGTGCTCGCCGAGACCGACGACTGGGTCGCGATGGCGTCCGAGTACCGGGCGATCGCCGTGCTGCCCGGCGCCGAGGACGCGACCGTCTGGGAGCCCGAGCCTGCGCGCGTGTACGTGTGGGAGCGGGAGGCCGTGGCGTGAGCGCCGGCACCGTGGCCGCCGAGACCGTCGACCTCGCCGCGACCTCGCGGCGCGAGCTCAACGCGCGCCTGCACGCGCTGGCCGGCGGCGCCGCCGGGCCCGAGCGCTGGCGCGTGGTCAACCCGGGCGGCGCGCACGCCCTCGCCGTCGGCCTCGACGCGCCCATCGAGGTCGAGATCGAGGGGCACGTCGGCTACTACTGCGCCGGCATGAACAAGCAGGCGACGGTCCGCGTGCACGGCAACGCGGGCGTCGGCGTGGCCGAGAACATCATGTCCGGGACCGTCGTCGTCGAGGGCAACACGAGCCAGTCGGCGGGCGCCACGGGCCGCGGCGGGCTGCTCGTCGTGCGCGGCGACGCCGCGGCGCGCTGCGGCATCTCGATGAAGGGCGCCGACATCGTCGTGCGCGGGTCGATCGGCCACATGGGCGCGTTCATGGGCCAGAAGGGGCGGCTCGTCGTGTGCGGCGACGCGGGCGACGCGCTCGGCGACTCGATCTACGAGGCGCGCCTGTACGTGCGCGGCCGCGTGGCCGGGCTCGGCGCCGACTGCGTCGAGAAGGAGATGAGCGACGAGCACCGCGCCGAGCTGCGCGAGCTGCTCGGCCGGGCCGGGATCGAGGACGCCGACCCCGGCGAGTTCCGGCGCTACGGGTCGGCCCGCGAGCTCTACAACTTCCACCCCGACAACGCCGTCCTGCCGGCGCGGGAGGCCCGATGAACGGCTGGCACCCGGGGCTCCGCGAGTCGGCCACCTTCGACCGCAACGCGATCGCCGAGATCCAGCGCGCCGCGCGCGAGGGGATCTACGACATCCGCGGCTGGGGCGCGAAGCGCAAGCTGCCACACTTCGACGACCTGCTGTTCCTCGGCGCGAGCGTGTCGCGCTACCCGCTCGAGGGCTACCGCGAGCGTTGCGACACCGACGTCACGCTCGGCACGCGCCGCGCCTCCAAACCGCTGCACCTCGACATCCCGATCACCATCGCGGGCATGAGCTTCGGGGCGCTGTCGGCCCCGGCCAAGGAGGCGCTCGGCCGCGGCGCGAGCGAGATGGGCACGGCCACGACGACCGGCGACGGCGGCATGACCGAGGAGGAGCGCGGGCACTCGGAGACGCTCGTCTACCAGCTGCTGCCCTCGCGCTACGGCATGAATCCCGACGACCTGCGGCGCGCCGACGCGATCGAGATCGTCGTCGGCCAGGGCGCCAAGCCGGGCGGCGGCGGGATGCTCATGGGCCAGAAGATCTCCGACCGCGTGGCCGCGATGCGCGACCTGCCGGCGGGCATCGACCAGCGCAGCGCGTGCCGGCACCCGGACTGGACCGGGCCCGACGACCTCGAGATCAAGATCGAGGAGCTGCGCGAGATCACCGACTGGGAGAAGCCGATCTTCATCAAGGTCGGCGCCTCGCGCCCGTACTTCGACGCCGCGCTGGCGGTCAAGGCGGGCGCCGACGTGATCGTCCTCGACGGCATGCAGGGCGGCACCGCGGCCACGCAGGACGTCTTCATCGAGCACGTCGGGATCCCGATCCTCGCCGCCATCCCGCAGGCCGTCGAGGCGCTCCAGGAGCTCGGCGTGCACCGCGAGGTGCAGCTCGTCGTGTCCGGCGGGATCCGCTCGGGCGCCGACGTCGCCAAGGCGCTCGCGCTCGGCGCCGACGCCGTCTCGATCGGCGTCGCCGCGCTCATCGCCCTCGGCGACAACGCGCCCGAGTTCGACGGCGCGTACGGCGAGATCGGGTCGGCCGCGGGCTTCTACGACGACTGGCACGAGGGCCGCGACCCGGTCGGCATCTCGACCCAGGACGACGAGCTGTCCGCCCGCTTCGACCCTGAGCTCGGCGGGCGCCGGCTGGCCAACCTGCTGCGCACGATGACGCTCGAGGCCCAGACGCTCGCGCGCGCGTGCGGCAAGTCGCACGTGCACAACCTCGAGCCCGAGGACCTCGTCGCGCTGACCATCGAGGCGGCCGCGATGGCTCGCGTCCCGCTGGCCGGAACGGGCTGGATCCCGGGGCGTAGCGAGGCGCCGCTGTAGACGTTCCGCCGCACCCGCGCTCCTTGCGCCGTTGTACCTATTTGTATACGCTCGCCGCGCGTCGTCGACCCCGGCCCCATCCCCTCATGTCCTACCTGCTGACCTGTCCCAACTGCGGCGTCCGTGAGGTCACCGACTTCGGCTACGGCGGCGAGATCGCGTCGCGCCCGAAGTCGAAGCCGAGCTGGCGCGAGCTGAACGCCTACAACTACTTCCGCCGCAACGTGGCGGGCGTCCAGCGCGAGTGGTGGTACCACCGTTCCGGGTGCCGCTCGTGGTTCGTCGCCGAGCGCGACACCCGCACGAACGACGTCAAGTGGACGGCGCTCCCGGGCGACGTCCCGCAGTCCACCGAACCCAACACGCCGGTGCCCGCGTCGGGCGCGGGCGGGGAGGCGACGCTGGCATGAGCCGCCTGGCGCCCCAGCCCGGGGAGCGCGTCACGCGCGCCCGGACCGTCTCGTTCAGCTTCGACGGCACGACCGTCGAGGGGCTGGCGGGCGACACGATCGCCTCGGCCCTGATGGCCGCCGGCCGACGCACGTTCTCGCGCTCGTTCAAGTACCACCGCCCGCGCGGGGAGATGTGCGGCTGCGGGCAGTGCTCGAACTCGATGGTCGTCGTCGACGGCCGTCCCGGCGTGCGCGCCTGCGGCGAGCCGATCCGCGACGGCATGAAGGTCGAGCACCAGAACGCGTGGCCGTCGCTGGGCTTCGACGTCATGCGCGCGACGGACATCGTCGGCGGGCCGTTCACGCCGCCCGGCTTCTACTACAAGACCTTCATCCGCCCGCGGCGCCTGTGGCCCGTCTACGAGAAGGTCCTGCGCCACGCCGCCGGGCTGGCCAGGCTGCCCAAGCGCCAGGAGGACCGCGAGTGGCGCACCGAGTACCGGCGCCGCCACTGCGACGTGCTCGTCATCGGCGGCGGCGTGGCCGGCCTGGCCGCCGCGCTGCGCGCGGCCGAGCTCGGCGCCGACGTCGTCCTCTGCGACGAGGACGTCGAGCCGGGCGGGGCGCTGCTGCACGAGGGCGGCCACGAGCACGCCCGCAACCTCGTCGCGCGCGCCCGCGACGCCGGCGTCGAGATCCTCACGCGCGCGCCCGCGCTCGGGTACTTCGACGGGCTCGTCCCCGTGTGGCAGGGCGACACGCTGCACCAGATCCGCGCGAAGCGCCACATCGCCGCCACCGGCGTCATCGAGCAGCCGCTCGTCTTCGCCGACAACGACCTGCCGGGCGTGATGCTCTCGGGCGGCGCGCGCCGGCTCGCCGCGCTGTACGCCGTCCGTCCCGGCGGTCGCGCGGTCGTCACCACCACCGGCGACCGCGGCCTGCAGGCGGCGCTCGCGCTGCACGAGGCGGGCGTCCACATCGCCGCCGTCGCCGACCTGCGCGCCGACGCGGGCGGCGGCGAGGCCGCCGAGCGCATCGAGGCGCTGAAGATCCCGCTCGTGCGCGGCGCGACGGTCGTCCGCGCGCTCGGGCGCTCGGCCGTCACCGGCGCCGTCGTCGCGCCCGTCGACGCGCTCGGCAACGCCGTCCCGGGCTCCGAGCAGCAGTTCGAGTGCGACCTGATCGCCGTCTCCGGCGGTACCGCACCGGCGACCTCGCTGCTCCTGCAGGGCGGCGCCAAGGCGCGCTACGACGAGCCCAGCGCGCGCTTCGTGCTCGACGAGCTGCCGCACGGCGTGCTCGCCGCCGGCGAGGTCGCCGGCCACGAGAGCGCCGCCGCGGCCGAGCTGTCGGGCGCCGCGGCGGGCGCCGACGCGGCGATCGCGCTGGGCTTCGGCGACGACGCCGCGACGAGCGAGGCGCGCGAGGCGCGCGAGCGCCTGGGGGCGCTGCCCGGCCCCGGCCCGGTGGCCACGCCGCCCGCCGTCGCCTCCGACGGCAAGCGCGCCGGCAAGTCGTTCGTCGACCTCGACGAGGACCAGACGGCCAAGGACGTCATCTACGCGGCGCGCGAGGGCTACGACTCGATCGAGCTCTCCAAGCGCTACACGACGGTGACGATGGGCCCGTCGCAGGGCCGCTACTCGCAGCTCGCGGCGATCCGCGTGCTCGCCCAGGAGACCGGGCTGTCGCTCGGCGACGTCGGCCTGACCACGGCGCGGCCGCCGTGGTCGCCGGTGCCGATGGGTGTGCTCGCCGGGCGCCCGATCGAGCCCGCCAAGCGCTCGTCGATCCACGGCCGCCACCGCGAGCTGGGCGCGACGGTCAAGTGGGCCGGCGACTGGCGCCGCGCCTACGACTACGGCGATCCGCAGGCCGAGGCCGTGGCCGTCCAGAAGGCGGCCGGCCTGATCGACGTCTCGACGCTCGGCAAGCTGCTCGTCCGCGGCCCCGACGCCGGCGCGTTCCTCGACCGCCTGTACCCCAACCGCCTGTCCAACCTCAAGCCGGGGCGCATCCGCTACGGCGTGATCAGCTCCGACGCGGGCCGGATCGTCGACGACGGCACCGTCTGCCGCCTCGACGAGCACTCCTTCTACGTGACCACGACCTCCAGCGGCGCGGGCGCGATGGAGGAGTGGTTCTCGTGGTGGCTGGCGGACTGGGACATGCAGGTCCACCTGACCGACCTGACCCAGGGCCTGTCGGCGGTCAACCTCGCCGGGCCCAAGGCCCGCGAGATCATGGGCCGCGTCACCGACCTGGACTGCTCGAACGAGGCCTTCGGCTACATGGACGCCAAGCGCGCGCTCGTGGCCGGCGTCCCCTGTCTGATCATGCGGATCGGCTTCGTCGGCGAGGTCGGCTACGAGATCCACGCGCCGGCCGCGCATGGCCGGCACCTGTGGGACGCGCTGCTCGAGGCGGGCGCGCCGGACGGCCTGCGGCCGTTCGGCCTGGAGCCCCAGCGCCTGCTGCGCCTGCAGAAGATGCACATCCTCGTCGGGCAGGACACCGACTCCGAGTCGACGCCGTTCGCGGCCGCGATGCCGTGGATCGTCAAGCTCGACAAGGAGGAGGACTTCATCGGCCGCTGGGCGCTCGAGCACTACGCCGAGCGCGAGCCGGCGACGGCGCTCGTCGGCTTCGCGATGGCCGACGGGCACGTGCCGACCGAGGGCTCGGTCGTCGTCCGCGACGGCGTCGCCGCCGGCCAGGTGACGTCGTCGCGCTACTCGCCCCAGCTCGACAAGGTCATCGGCCTGGCCTGGGTGGAGTCCTCGATGGCCTCCGACGAGTCCCGGATCACGATCTCCGACGAGGGCGCGACGTACGACGCGGTCGTGCAGACCAAGCCCTTCTACGACCCCGAGGGGGAGGTGCTGCGCTCGTGAGCTTCGACTTCCTGGCGCCCGACGCCGCGACCGCCGGCGACCGCTTCAACCCGCTGGCCCGCAGCGCGATGGAGGACGACGCCCGCGCCGCCGGCGCGCGCTTCGAGGTCCGCGACGGCTGGAACGTGGCCGTCGGCTACAGCTCCGCCGAGCAGGAGCGTGAGGCCGCCCGCCGCGTCGCCGGATGGGCCGACGTCTCGCACCTGGGCAAGCTCGAGCTGCACGCCGGCGCCGACGACCTCGCCGCGATCGTGGCCCAGGCCTCGGGCGGCGCGTCGCTCGAGCTCGGGCGCGCGACGCGCGCCGCCGGCGCGTGGTGGCTGCCGCTGACGACGGGCCGCGCGCTCGTGATCTGCGAGCCCGGCGCCGTGGCCGGGCTGCGCGAGCGCCTGACCGACGCGGCGGCGACCGCCTCGGGCCTCGTCTCCGTCGTCGACGCGACGACGAAGTACGCCGCCATGACGATCCTCGGGCCGCAGGCGCGCGAGGTCTTCGCGCGCTTCACGGCGCTCGACCTGCGCCCGCAGGCGACGCCGGTCCATGGCCTGCGCCCGGGGTCGATCGCGCGCACGCCCGGCGTGCTCGTGCGCGAGGACGAGGATCGCTTCCTGTTCCTGTTCGGCTGGGCGCTGGGCCACTACGTGTGGACCGTCGTCGCCGACGCCGCCGAGCACCTCGGCGGCTCACCCGTCGGCGCCGACGCGCTCGAGCCGATCCCCGACGCCACCGCCGTCAAGGAGGAGGCCGGCCGTGCTTGACCTGTTCCGCAAGCGCCGCATGTGGCGCAAGCGCCCCGAGCTCAAGGACTCCTACGACGTCGTGATCGTGGGCGGCGGCTCGCACGGGCTGGCCACCGCCTACTACCTGCAGAAGGAGCACGGGATCACCGACGTGGCGATCCTCGAGAAGAGCTACATCGGCTCGGGCGCGGCCGGGCGCAACACGACGATCCTGCGCTCGAACTACAAGACGCCGGAGGGCGCCCGCTTCTACGACCGCAGCGTGAAGCTCTACGAGGGCCTGTCGCAGGACCTCAACTTCAACCTGCTGTTCTCGCAGTGCGGCCACCTGACGCTCGCGCACTCCGACCGCGCGATGTTCGTCATGGCCAACCGCGCCGAGGTCAACCGCCTGGCCGGGATCGACTCGCGCCTGATCGGCCCCGACGAGGTCAAGGAGCTGGCGCCGGCGATGGTCGTCTCCGACGACGCGACCTATCCGATCCTCGGCGCCCTGTACCACCCGCCCGGCGGCATCATCCGCCACGACGCCGTCGTCTGGGGCCTCGCGCGCGGCGCCGACCACGGCGGCGCGGAGATCCATCCCTACACCGAGGTCGAGGGCATCGAGCGCACGAACGGCCGCGTCGACGCCGTGCGCACGAACCGCGGCACCATCAAGGCCGGCCAGGTCCTCAACTGCACGGCGGGCTGGAGCTCGCTGATCTCGGACATGGCCGGCGTGCAGATGCCGATCACCACGCACATCCTGCAGGCGTGCGTGACCGAGCCGATGAAGCCGCTGCTCGACGTGGTCATCGTGTCGTCGCAGATGCACGTGTACATCAGCCAGACCGATCGCGGCGAGTTCCTCATGGGCGCCGAGATCGAGCCGTGGACGACGTATCGCATGAACGGGACGCTGAACTTCCTGCAGGAGGTCACGCGCCACTCGCTCGAGCTCTTCCCGCAGCTCGAGCACGCCCGGATGCTGCGCTCGTGGGCCGGGCTGTGCGACCTCAGCCCCGATTACAGCCCGATCCTCGGCCAGACCGAGGTCGAGAACTTCCATGTCAGCGCCGGTTGGGGAACATACGGGTTCAAGGCGGCACCGATCGTCGGCCAGACCCTCGCCGAGCTCGTGGCGACCGGCAAGCAGCCGGAGCTCATCCAGCCGTTCGCGCTCGAGCGTTTCTACGAGGACAAGCTGGTCTCCGAGCTCGCGGCCGCCGCCGTCAGCCACTGAGCCGGTCCGCAACCACGAGGAGAACGATGAAGTCGAGCCTGGAGATCGCGCAGGAAGCGGAGCTGATCCCGATCGAGCAGATCGCCGAGGGGCTCGGACTGGAGCCTGAGGAGTTCGAGCCCTACGGCCGCTTCAAGGCGAAGATCGACCTGGGCGTCATCGAGCGTCTGGCCGACCGCCCGAACGGGAAGATCGTCGTGGTGGCGGGCATGACCCCGACGAAGGCGGGGGAGGGAAAGACGACGACGCTCGTCGGCCTGACCCAGGGCCTCGGGGCGATCGGCAAGAAGCCGGTGGCGTGTCTGCGCGAGCCGTCGCTGGGCCCGGTCTTCGGCGTCAAGGGCGGCGCCGCCGGCGGCGGCATGACCCAGGTCGTGCCGATGGAGGACCTCAACCTCCACTTCACCGGCGACATCCACGCCATCGGCGCCGCGAACAACCTCCTCGCGGCGATGCTCGACGCGTCGATCCTCCACGGAAACCCGCACAAGATCGACCAGTTGCGCGTCGGCTGGCGCCGCGCGCTGGACATGAACGACCGCGCGCTGCGCGAGACGGTCATCGGGCTCGGCGGCCGCGCGAACGGCTACCCGCGCGAGACCGGCTTCGACATCACCGCGGCCTCCGAGGTCATGGCGATCATGGCCGTCTCGCGCGACCTGCACGACCTGCGCGAGCGCCTGGGGCAGATCACCGTCGCGCACTCGTTCGACGGCGGGCGCCCGATCACGGCCGACGACCTCGGCGCCGCCGGGGCGATGGCGGTGCTCCTCAAGGACGCGATCAAGCCGAACCTGATCCAGACGCTCGAGGGCCAGCCGTGCCTGATGCACTGCGGGCCGTTCGCGAACATCGCCCATGGCAACAACTCGCTCGTGGCCGACCAGGTGGGGATGAAGCTCGCCGACTACGTCGTCACCGAGTCGGGCTTCGGCTCGGACATGGGCATGGAGAAGTTCTTCGACATCGTCTGCCGCTTCGGCGAGCTGACCCCGAGCGCGGTCGTCCTCGTGACGACGGTGCGCGCGATCAAGCACCATGGCGGGATCGAGGACGACCCGCGCGTGGACCGCCAGCACGGGCTCTCGGCGATCGAGGGCGGCATGGCCAACGTGCGCCGCCACCTGCAGATCATCAAGAACTTCGGCCTGCCGGCCGTGGTCGCGGTCAACCGCCGCCCGGGCGACACGAACGAGGAGGTCGAGCTCGTCAAGCGCCTGGCCATGGAGGCGGGCGCCTTCGCGGCCGAGACCAACGAGGGCTTCGCGAAGGGCGGGATCGGCGCGGCCGACCTGGCCAACGCCGTCGTCGACGCGTGCGAGCAGCCCAACAGCTTCCACCCGCTCTACGAGGACGACTGGACGATCCAGGACAAGATCGAGACCGTGGCCAAGAAGGTCTACGGGGCCAAGGACGTCTACTTCTATCCGGCCGCCGAGCAGAAGATCGGCCAGTTCACCAAGGACGGCCTCGGGCACTTCCCCGTGTGCATGGCCAAGACGCACCTCTCGCTCTCCAGCGACCCCGCGCTGCTCAACGCGCCCGAGCACTTCACCCTCCCGGTGCGGGACATCCGCGCCTACACGGGGGCCGGCTGGCTCGTCCCGCTGTGCGGCGACATCACGCAGATGCCGGGCCTGGGCAAGACCCCGGCCGCGCTGAACGTGGACATCGACGCGGACGGAAGGACCGTCGGCCTGTTCTGAGGAGCCCCAGGTGGCCGACTTCGCCGATCTCTCGCTCTCCGAGCTCATGGACGCGGTCGCCGCGCAGCGGCCCGCGCCCGGTGGCGGATGCTCGGCCGCGTGGTCGGCGGCCTTCGGTGCCGCGCTCGTCGAGATGGCCGCGTCGTTCACGCTGGCGCGCCCGCGCTACGCGGGCATCCACCACCGCATGCTGGACGTCCGCAAGGAGGCGGCGCAGACGCGCCGCCGCCTGATGGCGCTGGCCGAGGAGGACGCGGAGAACTTCGAGCCCGTGCTCGTCGCACTGCGCCTGCCCGAGAAGCATCGCCACCGCGAGCAGAAGCTCGAGGAGGCGCGCTCGAACGCCGCCGAGACGCCGCTGGCCATCGCCGAGGCGGCGGCCGTCGTCGCCGGGCTCGCGGTCGAGGCGGCGGGCACGGGCAACGAGCACCTGCGCGGCGACGCGATCACCGCGGCGCTGCTCGCCGAGGCGGCGTCGCGCGCGGCCGGGCTGCTCGTCGAGATCAACCTCGCCGGCCGCGACGACCCTCGCCTCGCCCGGTCGGCCGACGCCGTGCGCCGCGCCGGCGCCGCTCGCGACGAGGCGCTGCGGGCGGGCGAGGAGGTCGTGCGATAGCCAGCTCGCCGACCGAGCGCCGGCCGTCGCTCGTCGACAGCGCCGAGGAGGCGCTGCGCAACTGGCTGGCGCCGGGCCGCCACCGCCCCGGTGACCGGCTGCCGCCCGAGCACGACCTCGCGGCGATGCTCGGCGTCTCGCGCGGGACGCTGCGCACCGCGTTGCAGCGCCTCGAGGCGGGCGGCGAGATCGTCCGCCGCCAGGGCAGCGGGACCTTCGTGGGCGAGGTCGCGCGCCCGACCGCGTTCGTCGAGGGCCTCGAGCGCCTCGAGCCCTACTCGCTGCTGGCCAGCCGCCGCGGCGTGGCGCTCGGCGTGCGCGACGTGGAGATCTCCGAGACGCCGCTCGGCCGCGACCTCGGGCGCGTGTTCGGCCTGCCGCCGACCACGGTCGCGCCGCGCATCCAGCGCGTCGTGCTCGCCGACGGCGAGCCCTCGGCGTTCATGGTCGACACCGTCCGCCCCGACCTGCCGCTGCCCGAGGCCGGCGAGCTGCGCGCCGCCTTCACGGCCGGGCGGATGCTGCTCGACGTGCTGCTCGAGCGCGGCGTGCCGATCGCCTTCGCCACGACGCGCGTGTGCCCCCGCCTGATCTCGCCGGGAGACCGCGCCGGCACGCTGTTCGGGGTGCGCAGCCCGACGGCGGCGCTCGAGCTCGAGGAGAGCATCCACGTCACGTCGGGCGAGGTCGTGCACCACTCCACCGACCTCTTCGCCCCCGAGAGCGTCGACCTGCACGTCGTCCGCGCGCTCGAGCTCGAGGCCCCGGCGGCGGTCAACATCGCGCGCTAGCAGTCGCGCGCGCAGCCGCCGCCTAGAGCCAGCCGGCGCGCTTGAACAGCAGGTACAGGGCGGCGCTGATCGCCGCCATCAGCGCGAGCGCGAACGGGTAGCCGAGCTCCCAGCGCAGCTCGGGCATGTGATCGAAGTTCATCCCGTAGACGGTGCCCACGGCCGACGGCGCGAAGAGGATCGCCGCCCAGGCGGAGATCCGCTTGACCTGCTCGTTCTGGCGGTTGGAGACCTCGCTGAGCACCTTCGTCTCCAGCGTCAGGTTGACGTTGAGGATGTTCTGCAGCAGCTCGCGGAAGCCGTCGGTCTGCTCGTCGAGGCGCAGCACGTGGTCCTGCACGTCGCGCAGGTAGCTGCGCTCTTCGTCGCCGACCTCCGGGGCCGACATGAGCCGCTGGAGCATCGGCACGAGCGGCTTGATCGCGCGCTGGAAGGCGATCACCTCACGGGTGAGCTCGTAGATGCGCCGCGACACGCCGGTGCCGACGCCGCTCCCGAAGACCTCGTCCTCGATCTCGTCGATGTCGTTCTGGACGCCGGCCGCGACGGGCGCGTAGTCGTCGACGACGCGGTTCATGATCGCGTGCAGGACGGCGATCGACCCGCGGCGCATCAGGTCGGGGCGCGCCTCGAGGCTGCGACGCACGCCGGCCAGGTCCGGCTTCGCGCCGTGGCGGACGGTGACCACGAACTCCGGGCCCGCGAAGACGTGGACCTCGCCGAACTCGACGGTCTCCGTCTCGTCCACGTAGCGCGCGGGGCGCAGCACGCAGAACAGCGTGTCGCCGTAGCGCTCGAGCTTGGCCCGCTGGTGGGCGTCGATCGCGTCCTCGACGGCGAGCTCGTGCAGTGCGAACTCGCGCGTCACCGACTCGAACTCCTCGGCCGTCGGGCTCACGAGCCCGATCCATGCCAGTCCGCCGCCGTGACGGCACGTGTCGGCCATCTCGGCCAGATCGCCCGGCTCGGCGATGCGCCGCCCCTCGCGGTAGATGGCACGGTCGACGATCACGCGCGCAACCTACTCCGCCGCACGGCGGGTGGATGCGCGCGCCGCCCGCCTGCGAACCTGTGCGCCGTGAGCGACCACGCCGAGCGCCCGGGGAGCCGGCCCGTCGCGTCCGTGGCGCGGGCCGTGGCGCTCCTCGACGCGCTCGCCGAGAGCCCGGACGGACTCGGCGTCAACGAGCTCGCGCGGCGCATCGGGGTCAACGCCTCGACCGCCTCGCGGCTGCTCGCCACGCTCGAGCGCGGGCGCCTCGTCGAGCGCCGCGCCGGCGGCCCCTACCGGCTGGGGCTGCGGCTCGTCGCGCTCGCCGACGGCGTGCTCGCCGGGCTCGACGCCCGCGAGCTGGCACGCCCGCTGCTGCGCGAGCTCGTCGCCCGGACCGACGAGACGGCGACGCTGTCGGTTCCCGGCGCGTCGGAGGCGGTGACCGTCGACTTCATCCCGGCGGGCTCGAGCGTCGTCTCCGTGGCGCGGCTCGGCCGCCCGAGCGTCGGCCACGCCACCGCGGTCGGCAAGGTCGTGCTCGCCCACGCCCCGGCGACCCCGCTCGACGGCGAGCTCACGCGCTTCACCGAGCGGACGATCACCGATCCCGCCGCGCTGGCGCGCGAGATCGACGGCGTGCGCCAGCGCGGCTGGGCCGAGGCCGACCGCGAGCGCGAGCCCGACCTCAACGCGCTCGCCGCGCCGGTCTTCGACCGCAGCGGCGAGCTCGCCGCCGTGGTCAGCCTCCAGGGCCCGGCCGCGCGCCTCACCGCGGCGCGGCGGCGCGAGGTCCTGCCCGCGCTGCTCGAGGCGGCCGCCGAGCTGTCGCGAGCGCTCGGCGGCGCGCCGCGCTGACGAACTGCTCGAACAGCGCGCGCCCGCCCGCGTCCTCGCGCCACGCCTCCTGCAGCTCCCACTGCACGCCGACGCAGAACGTCGCCTCGGGCAGCTCGATCGCCTCGATGATCCCGTCCGGCGCCCACGCCACCGCCTCGACGCCCGTCCCGAGCCGGTCGACGGCCTGGTGGTGGTAGGAGTTGACGACCGCCGCGTCGCCCAGCGCGGCGTGCAGCAGCGAGCCGGGCGCGACGCGGATCGGGTGCCGCGGGTGCTCGACGGGCGGTCCCTGGCCGAGCGTCGCCCGGCAGACGCGGTCCCAGCGCTCCCAGTCGCCGCCGGGGTGCTCCTCGGCGCCGGCCGGGTACTCGCTGCGGTCGCGGTGCAGCGTCCCGCCGCGGGCGACGTCGAGGATCTGCATGCCGCGGCAGATGCCCAGCACGGGGAGGTCCCGCGCGAGCGCCTCCTCGGCGAGCGCGAGCTCGAAGGCGTCGCGGTGCGGCGAGACGTCGGTCATCGCCGGGTGCGGCCGCGCGCCGTAGCGCTCGGGGGCGATGTCGCGGCCGAAGCCGAGCAGCAGGGCGTCGGCGCGGTCCAGCGCGCCGGCGCGCGACACGGCGTCCTCGAGGTAGGGGAGGAGCAGGGGCACCGCGCCCGCGGCGAGCAGCGGCCGGCTGAGCGCGACGCCGAGGTAGTCGCCGTAGTCGGTGAAGCCGGCGGAGACGGCGATCGCCGGAGCGCCGTCGCCCATGTCAGCTCCAGGGATAGGGGCTGTGGCTGACCGGGTGCAGGTCGCCGGTGGCGAAGCGCTCGAAGCGGAACGGGTGCAGGAGCGTCGAGTGCTCGCCGCCGAGGACGCGGGCGATCTCGCGGCCGACGGCGATCATCTTGTAGCCGTGGTTGGAGTCCGCGGCCACGAAGACGTTGGGCTTCATCCGGTCGAAGACGGGGAAGTTGTCGGCCGTGAAGGCGCCGGCGCCGCCCGAGCGGACCTGGACGTACTTCGGCCGCGTGCCCTCGAAGCGCCCGAGGCAGTGCGACAGCGCGGCGCACCACATATCAGGGAAGGTCGGCTCGACGCTGCCCGTGGGGTAGGGGTCGACGGTGAACTCGGGGCCGACGGTCAGCGGCGCCGCGCCGCCCTGGATCGAGCTGCGGTCGGGCTTGACGTAGATGCCCCACGGCTCGTCGGTGACGAGCTCGCCGTCGTCGTCGCGCAGCTCGGCGTCGCTGTCGACGTGCAGCACCGGCGAGGGGTCGCCGGCGTCGGTGACGAAGGTGGCGGGGTCGACCTCGATCTCGCCCTCCTGCAGGTACCAGTAGGTCCACATCGGGACGTTCTGCGCGACGCCGCCGTCGGGCTGGTGGACGTCGATCCGGGCGGGGAGCCCGAGCATCTCCCACAGCGAGGCGATCCACGGACCGACGGCGACCACGACCTGCTCGACGGCGATCGGCCCGGCGTTCGTGCGCACCTCGGTGACGGCGCCCGACCCGTCGAACTCGAAGCCGGTGACCTCGACGCCCTCGACGATCTGCGCGCCCGCCGCGCGCGCCTTGTCCGCGAGGCCCTGCATCGACTCCTTGTTGAAGGCGAAGCCGCCCGCGCGCTCGTGCAGGCAGACGGTCAGGCCGGGCGCGCGCCAGTCGGAGTAGACGCCACGCATGTGGCGCTCGACGTCGGCGGCGCCGGTGACCAGCTCGGACGGGTAGCCGATGCGCTGCTGGCGCTCGTAGACCTCGGTCAGGTCACTCTCCTGCGAGGAGGGGCCGAGCGCGATGTAGCCCGAGCCGTGGTAGTGCAGCGCCTCGGGGTCGGACTCCCAGATCTCCACGCAGGCGGCCATCAGCTCGGACATCGCGGGCTGGAAGTAGTTGTTGCGCACGACGCCGCAGGCGATCCCGGACGCGCCTGCGGCGACGCCGGTCTTGTCGACGACGACGACCTCCTCGCCCGCCTCGGCGAGGTGCCAGGCGGTCGAGAGCCCGTGCACCCCGGCGCCGATGACGAGGTGCTTGGCGGACGACGGGACGGTGGCGGGCATGGTTCCTCTCGACTGTTGCCTATCGCGCAATGGCATTGCCATTTCGTGGTGGGGGTCCAGCGTACTACTCGCCCGCCGCCTGCGCGAGCAGCGGCGCGATGCGCGGGTCGATCTGGCGCGACATCGAGATGTAGCTCGTCGAGCGCCGCACGGCGGGGTGGTGGACCATCGTGTTGATGACCTCCTGGAGGTGGCCGTTGTCGCGCGCGACGACGCGGCACAGGAGGTCGCGCGCCCCGCTGACGCCGTGCGCCTCGAGCACCTCGGCCACGCCCGCCAGCGCGTCCACCGCCTCCTCGAGCCGGCCCTGGGCGATCTCCAGGAACACGAAGGCGAGCACCGGATAGCCCATCATCGCCGGGTCCAGCTCGGGGCCGAAGCCGGTGACCACGCCGCGCGCCTGGAGCTTGTCGAGGCGCGCCTGCACGGTGCCGCGGGCAACGCCGAGCTGGCGCGAGAGCTCGAGCACGCCGACGCGCGGCTGGGCACGCATGGCGCCGAGGATGCGCGCGTCGAGCTGGTCGAGAAGGCTGGTCAATCTGTGCAGAGTTGAAGGGTGAGCCCTGCGCACATTGTGCATCCTGCCGGGCGTTCGCGCCACCGCTTGCCCTGCGCGCCCCGGGGTGGTGAGCTTGGCGCACGGGTCGGCGTGCCAAGGAGGAGAGATGTTCGAGGAGGGCCAGCTGTACTCACCGGTCACCGAGGACGATGACGGATCCGTCATCGTCCATCTCGCGCCCGAGCATCCCGGCCTCAACGACGCTGCCTACCGCGAGCGGCGCAACGAGATCGCCACCGCGGCCGTCCGCTGGAGTCCCGGCGAGCCGGTGCCCCGGATCACGTACACCGAGGCCGAGGACGGCGTCTGGCGCACGGTCTCCGCGCAGCTGCGCTCGCGGCACGAGCGCCTCGCCTGCCGTGAGTTCCTCGAGGCCAAGGAGAGCCTCGGGCTGCGCGAGGACCGTGTCCCGCAGCTCGACGAGGTCACACAGCGGCTGCGCCCGCTGACCGGCTTCGGCTACGAGCCCGCCGCCGGGCTCGTCCCGCTGCGCCAGTTCTACGGCTCGCTGGCCGACCGCGTCTTCCACTCCACGCAGTACGTCCGCCACCCGTCCGAGCCGCTCTACACGCCCGAGCCCGACGTCATCCACGAGGTCATCGGGCACGGCAACCTGCTCGCGCACCCGCGCTTCGCCGAGCTCAAGCGCCTGGCCGGCGAGGCCGCGCGGCGCGTGGAGACCGACGAGGCCCTGCAGGTCATCGCCGACGTCTTCTGGTTCACGCTCGAGTTCGGCGTTGTCTTCGAGGACGGCGAGCTGAAGGCCTACGGCGCCGGGATCCTGTCCTCCTACGGGGAGATCGAGGAGTTCCGCTCGATGGAGATCCGGCCGCTGGACTTCGCCGAGATGGCGAGCGTCGAGTACGACATCACGCACTACCAGCCGGTCCTCTACGCGGCGCGCTCGACGGCGCATCTGTTCGACGAGGTGGGGACCTTCTTCGCTGCCGCCGACGATGACACTCCGGCCCGCCTGGCGCGCGATCCCGTGCAAACCCTGCGCACCGGATGACCGTGCTTCGACGATTTCCGTGCACCGGGCATCGACCGGTGAGCGCGCCGCTAGCATGGCCCGCCTCCTCCTGTCCTGCCTGACCCCCTCCCGCGCCTATGCCCACAGCCGCCGCCGTCCCCCGAGCCACCCGGCTCACCTCCCTCCGCAGCCGTCACGACGACATCTCGCGTGACGTCCGCCGCTGCCAGGCGAACGTCGACCATCTGCGCACCGAGCTGTCGGCGCCGCCGCCGCGCCCCGGGGCCACCCCGCCGGCCGAGCGGGCGATGATCAGCGCCGTCCGCGATCTCGTCGAGGCGCGTGCCCGCCTCGCGCAGATCTCGCGCGAGCTGCGCCGCGTGCAGTCGGTCTGAGCGCCGTTCAGGCGCTTTTCATCGTCTGGGCATAGTTTTCGGCGCCCATGACTTGTCCGTGACTCAGTCGGCGCGGCTTGATGGTGCATAGCCTCCAAGCCATGACCAAGGCCGAGCGCACCGTCAACCTGATCGCCGTCCTCCTGCCCTTCGTCGCGTTCCTCGTGGCCGTCGTGCTGCTGTGGAACTCGCTCGTCGGCGTCACCGACCTCATCGCCTTCGGCGTGATGTACCTGATCGCCGGGTTCGGCGTGACCGTCGGCTTCCACCGCCTGCTCACGCACCGCGCCTTCCAGATGCACAAGCGGCTGGAGTACGCGTTCGCGATCGCGGGCTCCACGTCCGTCCAGGGCCCCGTCATCGACTGGGTCGCCGACCACCGCAAGCATCACGCCCACACCGACGTCGAGGGCGACCCGCACTCGCCGCACGTCCAGTTCGCCGACGGCTGGAAGGGCGCGCTCACCGGTCTCTTCCACGCCCACATGGGGTGGCTGTTCGTCAACCACGGCCGCGCCCAGCGGCGCAAGTACGCGACCGACCTCGTCGAGGACCGCGGGATGCGGCTGATCAGCGCGCGCTTCCACTACTGGGTTGCGCTGGGGCTGCTGCTGCCGTTCGCCTTCGGCCTGATCGTCTCGGGCACCCTCAAGGGCGGGCTCACCGCGCTGCTGTGGGGCGGCCTGGTGCGCATCTTCCTGCAGCACCACGTGACCTGGTCGATCAACTCCGTCTGCCACTTCTTCGGGCGCCGGCGCTTCGACATCGAGGACCAGTCGACGAACGTGCTCTGGCTGGCCATCCCGTCGCTCGGCGAGGCCTGGCACCACAACCACCACGCCTTCCCGCGCTCGGCCCGCCACGGTCTGCGCTGGTGGGAGGTCGACCTCTCGGCGATGCTCATCAACGCCCTCGAGAAGCTCGGCCTGGCCTGGAACGTGACGCGCATCGCGCCCGAGCGCCAGCGCCAGAAGCTGGCGACGGCGAAGGCCGAGCCCGCCGCGTAGGGGCGGCGTGCCCCACGTCGTCTCGGCCGACGGCACGCGCATCGGATACGACCGCACGGGCGAGGGCCCGGCGGTCGTGCTCGTCGACGGCGCGACGGGCTTTCGCGAGATCAGCCGGACGGGGGCTCGCATCGCCGAGCTGCTCGCCGGCGAGCACACCGTCGTCACCTACGACCGCCGCGGCCGCGGCGAGAGCGGCGACACCGCGCCCTACGCGGTCGCGCGCGAGATCGAGGACATCGACGCGCTGATCGCCGAGGTCGGTGCGCCGGCCGGCGTCTACGGGATGTCCTCGGGCGCGATCCTCGCGCTCGACGCCGTCCAGGCGGGCTCGGCGGTCGACCGCCTCGCGCTCTACGAGCCGGCCTTCATCGTCGACGACTCGCGGCCGCCGCTGCCCGGGGACTACGTCGAGCGCCTCGACGCGCTCGTGGGCGCGGGCCGGCGCCGCGAGGCCGGCGAGCTGTTCCTCACCGCCGCGCTCGCCATCCCCGCCGAGATGGCCGCCCGGATGGCCGCCGACCCGTCCTTCGACGTCGTCGAGCGAATCGCCCACACGCTCGCCTACGACGGGCGCGTCACCGGCACGACGATGAGCGGCGCGCCGCTGCCCGCCGGCCGCTGGAACGCCGTCTCGATCCCGGTCCTGGTCATGGACGGCGGCGCGAGCGAGTCGTTCATGCACACGGGCGCCGACGCGCTCGCCGCGCTGCTGCCGGATGCGCGCCGCGAGACGCTCGCGGGCCAGACCCACCAGGTCGACCCCGAGGTCCTCGCGCCGCTTCTCGCGGCGTTCTTCTAGCTGCGCTCGCGCGGCTGGGCCTGCGGGATGTCCATCTCGGCAAGCGTGCGCTGGGCGATGGCGAACGCGGCGTTGGCCGCCGGCACGCCGGCGTAGACCGCGGTGTGGAGGATCACCTCGCCGATCTCCTCGGGCGTCAGGCCGTTGCCGATCGCCCCGCGCACGTGCATCGCGATCTCGTTCTCGGCGCGCAGCGACACGAGCGCGGTCAGGGTGACGACGCTGCGCATCCGGCGGTCGAGGCCCGGGCGCGTCCAGACGTCGCCCCACGCCGTGCGGGTGATGAAGTCCTGGAAGGCCTCGGTCAGGTCGGTGGTGTTGGCCACGGCACGGTCGACGTGGGCGTCGCCGAGCACCTCGCGGCGCGTGCGCATCCCCTCGGCACGGCGGTCGTCGTCGGTCACGGGCGGTCCTCCAGGTGGTCGAGCATGAGCGCGGTGACCTCGTCGTCGACCTCGATGTTGGCCAGGTGGGCGGCGTCGACGACCTCCATCCGGCAGCCGGGGACGAGGGCGGCGATGCGCTCGGCGTGCACGGGCCGCGTCGCGGTGTCGTGCGCGCCGGCGATGACGAGCGCGGGCGCGCGCACGCCGGGCAGGCCGTCGCGCAGGTCCATCGCGCCGATCGCGTCGCAGCAGCCCGCGTAGCCCTCGGCCGGCGTCGCGCACAGCATCTCCCGCATCTCCGCGGCGCGGTCGGGGTGCGCCGCCACCCAGCCGTCGGTGAACCAGCGCCCGACGACGGCGTCGGCGACGGCCTCGGCGCCGCCGGCGCGCACGCGCGCGGCGCGGTCGGGCCAGTCGTGGTCCTCGGCGAGCATCGCCGACGTGCAGCACGGGACGAGACGGCCGACGCGCTCGGGCGCGTTGATCGCCAGCCACATCGCGACCATCCCGCCGAGCGAGACGCCGGCGACGTGCGCGCGCTCGATGCCGAGGCGGTCGAGCAGCGCGACGGCGTCGGCGCCGAGGTCGTCGAGCGAGTAGGGGCCGGCGGGCACGGGAGAGCCGCCGTGGCCGCGGTGGTCGTAGCGGATCACGCGGAAGCGCTCGGCGAGCGCCGGGATCTGCGGGTCCCACATCGCGGTCGTGGTCCCGAGCGAGTTGGCGAGCAGCAGCGGCGGCGCCCCGCCGGGCCCGTCGATCCGGTGGTGGACCTCGACGGGGCTCACCCTGCGTCCTCCTGCCGTTCGCGATGGGCGCGCAGCGCGCGGTCGACGAGCGGGCCGGTCGCGCCGAGGTACTCCGCCGGGTCGAGCAGCCTGCGGATCTCGTCCGCGCTCAGGTGCTCGGCCACCTCGGGCCGCTCGGCCAGCGCCTCGTGCAGCGGCGGTCCGCCGCCCGAGGCCGCCACGGCGGCGGAGTGGACGAGGTCGTGGGCGGCCTGGCGGCCGAGCTCGCCCGCCAGCGCGCCGCTGACGCGCTCGGCGAGCAGTGCGCCGCCGGTCAGGTCGAGGTTCGCGCGCATTCGCGCGGCGTCGACCTCGAGGTGCTCCAGACAGTCGCGCAGCCACGCCGCCGCCGAGCCCGTCGCCGTGAGCAGGTCGCCGAACGGGCGCCACTCGGCATGCCACGGGCCCGCCGCGCGCTCGTGCTCGTGGCCCATCGCGCCGAGCAGCGCGGCGACGAGGCCGGGCGTGCGCATCGCGCAGGCGCGCGCCGAGATCGCCGCCACCGGGTTGCGCTTGTGGGGGAGGGTCGACGAGCCGCCGCGCCCGGGGGCGCCCTCGCGGACCTCGCCGACCTCGGTCTGGGCGAGCAGGACGACGTCGCCCGAGACCTTGGAGATCGCCCCGGCGGCGGCGCCGAGCGCGCCCGCCAGCTCGGCCGGACGGCGTGCGCGTCGTGTGCCAGGGCAGCACGGGCTCGGCCAGATCGAGCTCGCCGGCCAGGCGCGCGAGCACGTCCAGGCCCGCGTCGCCGAGCGCGGCCAGCGTGCCCGCGGCGCCCCCGAGCTGGACCTCCAGGCGGCGCTCGCGGACCTCGCGCAGGCGGTCGGCGGCCTCGTCGAGTCCGCACATCCAGCCGGCCGCCTTGAGGCCGAAGGTGATCGGCAGCGCCTGCTGCAGGAGCGTGCGCCCGGCCATCGGCGTGTCGCGGTGCTGCTCGGCGAGCGCGGCGGCCGCGGCGGCGGCGCCGGCGAGGTCGTCGAGCAGCGGCCCGAGCGCCCGGCGGGCGACGAGCATGGCCGCCGAGTCGAGCACGTCCTGGCTCGTCGCGCCGCGGTGGACATGACGGGCCGCCGACTCCGGGACCGCCTCGCCGAGCGCGCGCACGAGCGGGACGACCGGGTTGCCGCTCGCGGCGGCGGCGGCGCCGAGCGCGGCGACGTCGAAGCGCCCGGCGTCGCAGGCGGCCGCGATCGCCTCGGCGTCGGCGGCGGGGACGAGGCCCGCGGCGGCCTCGGCGCGCGCGAGGGCGGCCTCGAAGTCGAGCATCGCCTGCAGCCAGGCGCGGTCGGAGACCGCCGCGGCGACCGCGCCGCGGGCGAGGACGCCGTCGAACAGCCCGCCGGCCATCGGCTCAGACGGCGAAGAAGACGGTCTCATCGGCGCCCTGCAGGCGCACGTCGAACGCGTACCCGTCGTCGGACGGGCGCGCGATCAGCGTCGCGCGGGCGTCGGGGTCAAGCAAGCCGAGCACCGGGTCGGCGTCGTTGGCCTCCGCCTCGTCGGCGAAGTACACGCGCGTGACGACGCGGTTGAGCAGCCCGCGGGCGAACAGCGACAGGTCGACGTGCGGCGCCTGGGTGGTCCCGTCCGGCCCGGGGACGGCCCCGGGCTTGAGCGTGAGGATCCCGAAGCGGCCCTCATCGTCGGTCGGGCAGCGGCCGAAGCCGCGGAAGCCGCCGGCGGCGCCGCGCAAGTCGTCGGGGTGGTCGAAGCGCCCGTCGGGCCCGGCCTGCCAGGTCTCGACGAGCGCGTCGGGCACCGGCTCGCCGTCGCCGTCGGTGACCAGGCCGCGGATCCAGATCGCGCCCGGCGTGCCCTCCTCGACGACGAACGGCCCGTCGGGCCACGGCAGGCCGATGGCGAAGAACGGCCCGACGGTCTGCGACGGCGTGATCCCGCGCGCCATCAGTGGTCCTCGTCGGGCGGCGTGCTCTCGCGGCCGCTCAGGACGATGTCGAAGTGGTAGGCGAGCGCCCACTCGGGCACCGTGCTCGACAGGTCGAAGCTCGAGATCATCCGCTCGCGGGCGCGCTCGTCGCGGACGGCGTTGTAGATCGGGTCCTGCGAGAACAGCGGATCGCCGGGGAAGTACATCTGGGTGACGAGCCGCTGGACGAAGGCCTGCCCGAACAGCGAGAAGTGGATGTGGGCCGAGCGCCAGGCGTTGTCGTGGTTGCGCCACGGGTAGGCGCCGGGCTTGATCGTCACGAAGCGGTAGTTGCCCTGCGCGTCGGTCAGCGTGCGCCCGGCGCCGTGGAAGTTCGGGTCCAGCGGCGCGGGATGGCGGTCGCCGTCGTGCTGGTAGCGCCCGGCCGCGTTGGCCTGCCAGATCTCGACCAGCGTGTCGGGGAGCGGGCGCCCGTCCCCGTCGAGCACGCGCCCGTGGACGATGATCCGCTCGCCGAGCGGCTCGCCCCCGGCCTGGCGCGTGAGGTCGTGGTCGAGCTCGCCGATGCGCTCGGCACCGAACACGGGCCCGGTGACCTCGGTCAGCGTGTGGGGGAGGATGGTCAGCGGCCGCTTCGGCGCCCGCACCACGGTCGAGCGGTAGTCGGGCCACAGGAGCTGGGGGTGGACGCCGTCGACGTCGCGGCGGTAGCCGGTCACGGACGGCAGCGCGGCATCGGCGGGGCGGTCGGTCTCTGGCAACGCTCTCTCCTCGGGGGTCACATCGGCAGGCCGACGTAGTTCTCGGCCAGCGAGGTCGACGCGGCGGTCGACGACGTCACGTACTCGAGCTCGGCGAGTTGCAGGCGGTGGCCGTAGCGATCGGCGGCGTCGTAGCGGTGGAGCATCGAGGTCATCCACCACGAGAACCGCTGCACCTGCCAGACGCGGCGCAGGCACGTCTCCGAGTAGTGCTCGAGCAGCTCGGTCGAACCGCTGCGGAAGAAGCTCGTCAGCGCCTGCGCGAGCGTGCGCACGTCGGCGACGGCGAGGTTCAGGCCCTTGGCGCCGGTGGCCGGGACGATGTGGGCGGCGTCGCCGGCCAGGAACAGGCGCCCGTACTGCATCGGCTCGACGAGCCAGCTGCGCAGCGCGGCGACGAGCTTCTCGATGACCGGCCCCTCGTTGAGCGTGAAGCCGTCGTCCGTCGCGGTGCGCGTGCGCAGCTCCTGCCAGACGCGCTCGTCGGGCCACGCGCCGAGGTCCTCGTCGGGCCTGACCTGCAGGTACAGGCGGCTGAGCTTCGGCGAGCGCAGGCTGCACAGGGCGAAGCCGTGCTCGTGGTTGGTGTAGATCAGCTCGTCCGAGGACGGCGTCGCCTCGGCGAGGATCCCGAGCCAGCCGAACGGATACGTGCGGTCGTACTCGGTCAGCACGCCGTCGGGGATCGCGTGGCGGGTGACGCCGTGGAAGCCGTCGCAGCCGGCGATCACGTCGCACTCGAGCGCCCCGGCGCCGCCGTCGTGCGTGAAGGCGATCGAGGGGGCGTCGGAGGTCAGGCCGTCCAGGCGCACGTCGGAGACCTCGAAGCGCACGTCTCCGCCGTCGCGCAGGCGCGCCGCGATCAGGTCCTTGACGACCTCCTGCTGGCCGTAGATCGTGATCGCCCGCCCGCCGGTCAGCTCGCTGAGGTCGATCCGGTGCCCCCGGCCGCCGAAGCGCAGCTCGACGCCGTGGTGGACGAGGCCCTCGCGGTCCAGGCGGTCGGCCAGGCCGGTGTCGCGCAGCAGGTCGACGGTGCCGTGCTCGAGCACGCCGGCGCGCACGCGCTGCTCGACGTACGCGCGGCTGCGGCTCTCGAGCACGACCGAGTCGATGCCCTCGAGGTGCAGCAGATGGGACAGCAGCAGGCCTGCCGGCCCCGCTCCGACGATCCCGACCTGTGTGCGCATCGACCTCCTCCGGGTGCTCCTTTCGCCTCCAAGTATCCCCGAGCGCCGGGGAACGAAGCCCTTCGGTGGCCAGCGGGTAGGCCCGGGGGAATGCCTCTCAGCGCCTACGCAGACACGCCCGTGGTCATCCAGTGCGCGATCACGGGCTCCGCCGATCCCGACCCGCAGCGCCGGCCGAACCTGCCGCTCACGACCGACGCGATCGCGGAGGAGGCGACGGCGGCGTGGCGGGCCGGCGCGGCCGTCATCCACCTCCACGCCCGCGAGGAGGACGGCACGCCGACGCAGGACCGCGAGGTCTTCGCCGCGCTCGTCGACGCGATCCGCGAGCGCGGCTGCGAGGCGATCCTCAACCTCTCGTGCGGCACCGCGGGCGGGCGCTCGGAGCGCGACGATCGCCTCGGGCCGCTCGAGCTCGGGCCCGAGATGGGCTCGCTTGACTGCGGCACGATCAACTTCGGCGACCGCATCTTCGAGGGCGACGTGCCCTTCCTGCGGCGCATGGCGCAGGCGTTCCGCGACCACGGCGTGGCGCCCGAGCTCGAGTGCTTCGACACCGGCCACGTCGGCCTGGCGCTGGCGCTGCGCGAGGAGGGGCTGCTCGACGATCCGCTGCGCGTCCAGTTCGTGCTCGGCGTCCCGGGCACCGGCGTGCCGGCGTCCTTCGAGCAGGTCGAGCACATGCGCAGGCTGCTGCCGCCCCGCGCGGTGTGGTCCGTGTGCGCGATCGGTCGCGACCAGCTGCCGATGAACGCCTACTGCCTGATCGCCGGCGGGCACGTGCGCACGGGCCTGGAGGACAACCTCTACTTCGAGCGCGGCGTGCGCGCGACGAACTCGGAGCTCGTCGCGCGGGTCGTGCGCCTGGCCGGCGAGCTCGGGAGGCCGTTCGCGAGCGTCGAGCAGGCGCGCGAGATCCTCGCGCTGGCGCCCCGTTAGCGGTCGACGCGCGTCTCGGCCGGCGCCGGGACGTGGGCGCCGTTGACGTCGTCGCGCGCGTCGGCGAGCAGGGCGTCGGCCCCGAGCGGGATGCGCGCGCGCAGGCGCGTGCCGCCGCCGGGCGGGCTGTCGACCGCGAGCGTCCCGTCGAGCGCCGAGAGGCGGTCCTCGAGGCCGCGCAGGCCCGTGCCGCCGCCGACCCGCGCACCGCCGACGCCGTCGTCGGCCACCGACACGTGGACGGCGTCGCGCGAGCGGGTGATCTCGACCCGCGCGCCGGTCGCTCCCGCGTACTTGACGATGTTCGTCAGTCCCTCCGCGACGACGAAGTACGCCGCCGCCTCGATCGGCGGGGCGAGGCGCTCCTCGATGCCGATCTCGGCGGTCACGTCGAGTGGCACGCGGCTGGCCAGGGCCTCGATGGCCGGGCCCAGGCCGCGGTCGGTGAGGATCGCGGGGTGGATGCCGCGCGCGAGCTCGCGCAGCTCGCTGAGGGCGACGGCGAGCTTGGCAGCCAGCTCGTCGACGAGCGGCTCGGTCTCGTTCCCGCGCACGCGCGCCTTGAGCAGGCGCAGGTCGAGCGCGAGGCTCACGAGCTGCTGCTGCGCGCCGTCGTGGAGGTCGCGCTCGAGGCGCCGGCGCGCGGCGTCGGCGGCCTCGACGATGCGCACGCGCGACACGCGCAGCTCCTCGACGCGCGCGCGCAGGTCCGCCTTCAGGCGCTCGTTGTCGAGCGCCAGCGCGGCCGCCGCGGCGGCCGCCTGGACGAGCTCCGGGCCCGTCTCCAGCGCCGCGTCGTGGACGATCGCCGCGACGCGCCGCCCGTCGCGCTCGACCGCCGTCCAGGCGCGCCCGGAGCCGCGGTCGGGCAGCACGACGGGTCGCCCGGCCTCGTCGACGAACGTCTCGCGGTCGGGGAGCCAGTAGGCGATCGACAGCGTCCGGTCCCCGAGGCTCTCGGCGAGCATCTCGCGGACCGGCCCGGCGGCGGCGCGGCGCGAGCTGAGCATCGTCTCGCACAGGCGGCGCAGCGCCCGGCCGAGCGTCTCGAGCACGGCGACGGCGAGGATCGCCGCGGGCAGCGCGAGCACGAGCATGACCAGGCCGGTGATCACGTTGAGGCGCGCCGGGCCGACGAACGTGACCTCGCCGCTGCCGGCGATCCCGATGACCCCCAGGACGACCAGCGCCACGCCGAGCAACAGCGGTGCCAGGCCGGCCACGAGGCCGACGATCCCGATCGGGAGCTTGAGCGCGAGCAACCCGAACATGCGCCAGTTGGCGGGGTCGCTGAGGATCGTCAGCGCCCGGCGCCACGGCGTGCCGGTCGTGGGCGCGCGGCGCGGCATCGGCGCGATGTGCGCGTCGAGCAGGCGGTTGGCGGCGCGGCGGTCGACGTCGGCCAGTCGCCGCCCGGCGGCGAGCGCGGCGAGCACGAGCGGCAGCCCGATCCACAGCGCGCTGAGCGCGGCGCCGACCAGCAGCACGAGCACGACACCGAGGCCGAGCACGCCGAGCGGGATCGACAGGACGAGGATGGCCAGCGCGCGCAGCGCGCGGCGGACGCGGGCGCCGAGGTCGAGCGAGGCGGTCACCGGCGGCTCTCCACGGCGACGTCGCCGGTGCTGCTGATGGCCTGGATCTGGAACGGCGCGTCGGAGACCTGCGTGATGCCCGCGACGCGCCGGCTCCCGCCGCTCGTGTCGGCGTCGACCTGGTAGCGCCCGGGCGGCACGGTGGCGCGGACGTCGCCGCTGCCCGAGCGAAGCTCGAGCCGGTCGGGCGCGCACGACGCCGACGCGCGCACGTCTCCCGCACGCGCGCGCGCGAGGAGCGCGAACCCGCAGTAGCCGCCGACGTTGATGTTGCCGCCCCCGGTGTCGATCTGCGCGGGGCCGCGGAACGCCGTGAAGCGCACGTCGCCGGTGGTCGTGCGCACGGTCACCGGGAGGTTGTCCGGGACCCTGACGCGATAGCTGGCGTGGCAGGTGGCGAGCACGCTGCGCGGGCAGCGCGAGCGCAGCTTGAGGACGCCGCGGACCACGTCGCGCCCGGCCGCGGGGCGGCGGCCGAAGGTGTAGGACTCGGTGTGGCTCACATCGACCCCGCGCCCATCGCCGCCGCCGACGATGTCCGCACTCGCGCCCTGCAGGTCGAGCGTGATGCCGTTGAGCGCGCCGCGAACGGAGTAGGTCGAGACGACGCGCTCGCCGGAGGCCAGCCACCAGACGCCGAGGACGATCGCTGCGCCCACGATCAGGGACGCCGAGCCGGCGACCAGCCACCCCCAGGTGGACGGGCGCCGGCGACCGGTCACGGGGTCCACTCGGGTCACCCGCGGAGCGTATCCGGACGGCCCGGCGGCCTCGACCGGCGCGCTCGCGCTCTTAGGGAGTCTTGATGAGACGCTGAGGTGGCTCTCAGGGGCGGGTGGTCCCATGCTGTCCATGCCGCGAACCACGCCTGAGCCGCCCACCTCCGCCGGACGCTTCCACGCGCTGGGCGCCGACGTCGTCGTCGGCGGCGCCGGCGAGGCCGAGCTCGGGGCGATCCGGCGGCTGTTCGAGCGCCGCGCCCGCGCCCTCGGTGCCGGCGAGCCCGACAGCGAGCTGGCCTGGGTCAACCGCAGCGACGCGACGGTGCTCGCCGTCTCCGCGCTGCTGGCCGAGACCCTCGCCGACGCGCTGCTCGCCGCGCAGGAGACGGGCGGCCTGGCCGACCCGGCGACGAACGGCCGCTGGCGCGAGGTGCGCCTCGCCGGGCGCCTGCTCGCGCGCCCGCCCGGCGTGCGCCTCGATCTCGACGCCGTCCTGCGCGGGCGCGCCGTCGACGACGCCGTCCGGCTCATCGCCGGCCCGGGCTACGTGGCCGCCGGCCACGACCTCGCCGCCCGCGGCGGGGCCGTGGTGGCGATCCCCGCCGGCGGCACGCTGCACATGCGCCGCGGCGGCCTGGCCACCGTGTTCGCGACCGCCGGCGGGCCGTGGCGCGCGGTCACCGTCGCCGCCTCCTCGTGTCGCGATGCCGGGATCGCCGCCCGCGCGGCGCTCGGCCTCGGCGCCGCGGGGCCCGGCTGGCTCGACGCCCATGACCTTCCCGGGCGCTTCGTCGCCCCGACCGGCGCGGTGGCCAACCGCCGCTGGCGCGCGACCGCCGCGCCCCCGATCAGCTCCGCGGCGCCTGCCGTGTGGCGCCCCGAACCAATCGACCTCCCTGGAGACCGCTGTTCATGAACATCCCTCGCCGATCCGCCTTGCTGGTGTCCGTCGCGCTCGCGTCGGGCGCCGGCGGGGCCGCCGTGGCCACCCTGGCCGACGGCTCGACCACCAGGACCGAGACGGTCACCGCGACCGCCGCTCCCTCGCTGCCCGCCTCGCTGGAGTCCGGCGCCGGCCTCACCGCCAATGACATCTACAGCCGCACGAAGAACGGCGTCGTCGACATCAAGGTGACGACGTCCTCGTCGTCGTCCTCGTCCTCGTCGGACTCGCCCTTCGGCGAGCCCCAGCAGAGCCAGGGCGGCACCGCCGAGGGCTCGGGCTTCGTCCTGGACAAGCAGGGCCACATCGCCACCAACCAGCATGTCGTCGACGGCGGCGGCTCGATCAAGGTGACGTTCGCCGACGGATCGACCGCGAGCGCCAAGCTCGTCGGCCAGGATCCGTCGACCGACGTCGCGGTGATCAAGGTCGACGTCGACGCGTCCAAGCTCCAGCCGCTGTCGTTCGCCGACTCCGCGAAGGTGCAGGTCGGCAGCAGCGTCGTCGCCATCGGCAGCCCGTTCGGCCTCGAGGGCTCGCTCACGACCGGCGTCATCAGCGCGCTCGACCGGACGATCAAGTCGCCCAACGGCTACACGATCTCCGGCGCCCTGCAGACCGACGCGGCGATCAACCACGGCAACTCGGGCGGCCCGCTGCTCGACGCGGCCGGCGCCGTCATCGGCATCAACGCCCAGATCGAGAGCGACTCGGGCGGCAACGACGGCGTCGGCTTCGCGATCCCGTCGAGCACCGTCAAGAAGGTCGCCGGCGGGCTGATCCAGAACGGCTCCGTGAAGCACGCGTACCTCGGCGTCCAGCTCGGCGACGCCGCCGGCGGCGCCCAGGTGGGCGGGGTGACCGCGGGCGGCCCGGCCGCCGACGCCGGTCTGCGCGCCGGTGACGTCGTCACCGCGATCCAGGGGAAGAAGGTGGCCTCATCCGACGCGCTCGTCGCCGCGATCAACGATCACGCGCCCGGCGACGAGGTCACGCTGTCCGTCCGTCGCGACGGCGATTCCCGTGAGTTGCAGGTCAAGCTGGCCACGCGGCCGAGCACCGCGGCCGGCTAGCCCGGGCAGCCTCGACCCACGGTCGACATCCCGTGCCTGGCCATGCCTCACCCTCGACTAGAGGGTGAGGTATTGGTCATGGCCGCCGCTGATCGGCGATCGGACCCGTTCGGCGCGGGGTCCGCGAATCCTGGTCCAAGGTCCAGGGCTCGGACATACGTCCAGGTTTCTCGACGCCTCCGGCCGGGTCCCGCTCCGCAGCGGGAGATCCACGAGAGACCGGAAACCGGTTTCCGAAATTTCTGCCCCCGACGGCCAACCTGGAACCTCCAACCGCGTTGTGAGAGGTGAGGGATCTTGACTCTGGGGGCGACAGCCGAATCGTCGAGTCGGACCTCCCCTCAGCCATGGTCCGGCGGTCGGAGATCGACCGTCTGACCCGGGCGTTGGGGGAAGCAGCGGCACCCCGGGCAGGGAGCGCCCGGGGGTCGCTGCTTAAGGGGGGCGTGGACCGCCTCGCCACCGCCGCCGGCAGCGCCCGGCGGCCATCTTGGGGCCCAGCACCTGAAACCGGTGTGGGAGCGGCCTCCCAACTCGCGTGCGCGGGACTTGACCGACGCCTCCGGGACGGTCAGATTTCCCCGTTGAGCGCCATATGACGTCTTCAGCACTTCGGTGGCAGGGATGCCACCGCTCCGAGCGCGATTTCCCCCAACGCCCGGAGTGCCCCGGGTCCTCGGCCACGTCGATGACAACGCCGAGGACTTCGGGGCGGATCTACCTGCCGCGTAGGCGCAGCGCGGCAACTCCCGCACAACGACACGGCGATTGCGGGCGCCGTGGAGGCATTGTGTTCCGTCACCACAGCCAGGCACGAGACGCGCATGGCCATTAGCGCGCTGGGGATCATGCGCCGCCCGGACCGCGGGCGGCTGCTGCACGGCGAGGACGACGAGGCCCTGGTCGAGCTCGTCCGCTTCGGCGACGACGCTGCCTTCGAGGTCATCTACGACCGCTACCACCGCGGGCTGCTCTCGTTCTGCCGTCACCTGCTCGGCAGCCGCGAGGAGGCCGAGGACGCGCTTCAGCACACGTTCGTCTCCGCCTACCGCGCCCTGCACGGGCGCGACGACAGCGAGCTCGAGCTGCGCCCCTGGCTGTACACGATCGCCCGCAACCGCTGCCTGACCCTGCTGCGCTCGCGCCGTCAGGAGACGGTCGGCGATCCGGAGACCGTCGAAGGCGGCGGCCAGGTCGTCCCGCTCTTCGGCGGCGGCGGCATGGCCGAGGAAGTCCAGCAGCGCGCCGATCTGCGCGACCTCGTCGACGACGTCCGCCGCCTGCCCGACGAGCAGCGCGCGGCCCTCGTCCTCTTCGAGCTGGGCGATCACTCCCACGAGGAGATCGCCGCGGTGCTCGGCGTGCGCAAGGACAAGGTCAAGGCGCTCGTCTTCCAGGCCCGCGAGGGCCTGCTGCGCGCCAAGCGCGCTCGTGAGACCCCGTGCTCGGAGATCCGCCGGCACCTGGCCACGCGGGCGGGCGTGCTCCCGCGTCGCGGCATGGTCCGCGGCCACCTCGACCGCTGCCCCTCGTGCGCGGCCTATGAGGTCGAGATCGGTCACCAGCGCGCGGCGCTGGCGGCGATCCTTCCCGTCGTCCCGACGCTCGGCCTCAAGGGCTGGATCCTCGGGTCGGTGCTCGGCGGCTCCGGTGCCGTCGCGGCCGGCGGCGCCGGTGGCGGCGGCGCGGCCGCGGTGAGCGGTGCGGGCGGCGGAGGCGGCGGCGTGGCCGCGGGCGGCGGCGGCGGCGCGCTCGTCGGGACCGGCGCGGCGGCCGGCGGCGGCGCAGGCGGCGGCGGCGGCGCGCTGGTGGGAACCGGCGCGGCCGGCGGCGCGGCTGCGGCCGGCGGCGCGGCGGCCGGAGGCGGCGCGGCCGCGGGCGGCGGCATCGTGGCGATGGCCACGGGCGGCGCCGGCGGCGCAGGCGGCGGCGGACTCGCCCTGGCCGGCGGCGGCAGCGTCGCCCTGGCGGGCGGCGGCTCGGCCGGCGTCGGCGGGCTCAGCGCAGCCGGCGGCCTTGCCGCCGGGACCGTGGCCACCGGCGCGACGGCGACCGGCCTGGCCGGCGGCCTCAGCGCGATCGGCGCCAAGGGCGTCGTGGCAAAGATCCTCACCGCCGTCGCGGTCACCGGTGGCGGCAGCGGCGCGGCCGGCGCGGTCGGCGGCACGGCCGCCCCGGCGCCCTCGGCCCCGGTGGCCTCGCCCGCCGTGCAGCAGTCCGTGCGCGTGCCCGCGGCCCCGCCGCCACCTGTCGTCGCGGTCGCCCCGGCCGCGCCCGCCCCGGCTCCGGTCCCCGCACCCGTCCCGGCCGTCGTGACCCCGGCGACGCCGGTGGTCTCCGAGCCGGTCAGCACCACGCTTCCCGCGGGCACGCCCGTGACCAAGTCGACGCCCGCTCCGGCGGAGACGCCGGCGGCGACGCCGGCCGACCCCGCGACGATCGCGCCCCCGGCGGCCACGACGACGCCCGCTCCGGACGCGACGGCGCCGGCGACGACGCCGACCGACACGATCACGACGCCGGCGACGACGACGCCGACCGGCGATCGGGTCAAGCGCAGCGCGGCGGTCGCCGGTGGCGGCGCGACGTCGGTGGTCGACACCACGACGCCGACCGACGACCCGGCCGAGGTCGCAGCGCCGGTGTCCGCCGGCTCAGGCGCCGACGTGACCGACGCTCCGGCGCCGGCCACCGAGACGCCCGCGACCGAGACGCCCGCGACCGAGACGCCCGCGACCGAGACGCCCGCGGCCGACGCTCCGGCAACCGAGGCTCCGGCGAGTGAGGCTCCGGCGACGGAGAGCTCCGGCCACCGAGGCTCCGGCGACGGACGCTCCGGCCGAGACGCCGCCCGCGACCCCGCAGGCCGAGGCCCCGCCGGTCGAGGCGACGGTGCCGCCCGCGCCCGAGCCCGCCCCGCCGGTCGAGGCGACGCCCGCCGCTCCGGCGCCCGCCGCCGAGGCCGTCCCGGTGACCGAGGCGGTTCCGGCGGCCGAGCCCGCCGCGCCCGTCGTCGACGCCGCCGCGGCTGCGGTGGCCGCCGCGACGGCCGCCTGACCGCGGGGGCGCGCCTGCTCAGGCGCCGGCCGGGATCGGGTGGTTGGACGCGATCCGGTCCATGGGGTCGTAGACCGACTTGACGGCGCGCAGGCGGCGGTAGGTCGCGTCGGGGTAGGCGGCGCTGAGGTCGGTCGGCTCCTCGGTGAAGTTGAGGAAGCGCTTGCCCGCATCCCACAGGCGCATCGCCGTGCCCAGGCGCTCGTGGTGGGCGACGATCGCCGCGGCCATGCCCTCGTCCATCGGGACGCCGACCGCGAACAGGACGTAGGCCGCGTCGAGCGTGGCCAGCGCGCCGTGCTCGTCCGGCCGCCGGCGGACGGCGCCGCCGAGGTGGCGCAGCTCGACGGCCAGCAGCGGCGAGCCCGAGTCCGGGCCGGCCACGGCGACGAGCGTGTCGATGGCCGCGTCGGAGAGCTCGTCGAGCAGCATGTGGCTGCCGATGCCGGGGACGGGCTGCTCGGGGTCCATGTGGATGTGGCTGAGCGCCGCCGCCGGCTTGACGCCGAAGAGGTCGATCTCGGGCTCGAGCGCGCGCAGCGGACGCAGCACGGCGGCGCCGGAGGCCGCGTCGCCGATGAAGGCGCCGTCGATGGCGACGAACTGGCGGCCGCGCAGCGCCTCGGGGATGTCGGGCAGCGGCGGGACCTGGAGCAGGCGCGCCGAGGTCGTGATCGTCTCGGGCGCGGTGCGGCACCACTCGGCCCAGCGCCGCAGGACCTCGCCCGCGCGCTCCCAGGGCCACAGCAGGGCGCCCGCGTAGACCTCGGGCAGCGGATACAGCGCGATCTCGATCGCGGTCACGACGGCGAAGCTGCCGGTGCCGCCGCGGAGCGCCCAGTAGAGGTCGGGCTCGTGGTTGCGGTCGGCGCGCAGCCGGCGGCCGTCGGCGGTGACGACCTCGATGGAGATGACGCTGTTGCAGGCCAGGCCGTGACGGCGCGCGAGCCAGCTCAGGCCGCCGCCGAGCGTGTAGCCGACGACGCCGACGTCGGCCGAGGAGCCCGCGAGCGGGGCGAGGCCGTGCTCGGAGGCCGGGCCGGTGACCTCGGCCCACAGGGCGCCGGCGCGGATGCGGGCGGTCCGGTGCTCGGCGTCGATCTCGACCCCGCGCAGCGCGGAGGTCTTCAGCAGGATCGTGCGCTCGAGCGAGCCGAGCGGCGTGGCGTTGTGGCCGGTGCCCTGCGGGGCGACGCGCAGGCCGTGCTCACGGGCGAAGTTGACGATCGCGACGACGTCGTCCTCGTCGGCCGGGATGGCGACGAGCGCGGGGCGCTGGTCGACCGCGAGGTTCCACGCCTGGCGCGCGACGTCCCATTCGGCGTCGCCGGGCGCGACGACCGTTCCTGCGACCTGCGAGCGGAGCGCGGCGGCGTCGAGCGCCGTCGGGTCGACCATCAGCATGTATCAGTTCCCCCTGGGGTGGCAACGTCCGATGGGGGAGATGCTCCCGGCGGGCGGTCCCCGCCACAGCGGGGTTAACCGCACCCCCTCGGTGCGGACGGCTCCTGAACCGCTGGTCGAGCAGGCCGCTCGGTCGGCGACCGCGGACTACCGCCCGCACCAGCGGCGGGCGATCTCGGTGAAGCCCTCGGCCGCCGCCTCGAGGGCCGCGACCGAGCACGACTCGTCGGTGCGATGGGCCTGGTCGGCGTCGCCGGGGCCGCAGATGATCGTGGGCGGCGTGCCGTAGGCCGGGGACAGCGCGGCGGCGTCGGTGAAGTAGGCCAGGCCGCGCGGCGACGGCGGCTCGTCGAGCAGCGGCGCCATGGCCGCGAAGACCTCCGCGACCCACGGATCCGCGGGATCGGTGTCGATCGCCTCGAGCGCGATGCGGACGTCGAGCGCGACGTCGTCGCCGAGCGCGGAGCGCAGCTGCGCGAGGACGCCGTCCGCGTCGAGGCCGGGGACGGTGCGAACGTCCAGCCCCGCGGTCGCGCGGTCGGGCACGGAGTTGATGTTGATCCCGCCCGAGATCGTCCCGACGTTGAGCGTCGCCTCGCCGAGCAGCGGATGCTCCTCGGCCTCCAGTCGCGGCTCGCCGAGACGCGACAGCGCGCGGGCGAGGGCGAGGACGGCGTTCTCGCCGAGGTGCGGCATCGAGCCGTGGGCGGTCTTGCCGTGCGTCACGGCGTCGACCCAGACGACGCCCTTGTGGGCGACGCAGGGCTGGTTCGTCGTCGGCTCGGCGACGAGCACGGCACCGGCGCGCCCGAGCGCGCCGTTCTCGCGGGCGAGCGCCAGCGCGCCCTCGCAGCCCGTCTCCTCGGCGGCGCACAGCACGACCTCCAGCCCGGCGTCCCCGCGCCCGAGCGCGGCCACGCGCTCGGCGGCCACGACGATCGCCGCGACGCCGCCCTTCATGTCGCTCGAGCCCCGCCCGTACAGGCGGTCGCCGTCGATCTCGCCCGCGAAGGCGTCGCGCGACCAGTCGGCGCGGCCGAGCGGGACGGTGTCGAGGTGCCCGGTCAGGCACAGGGCCGGCGCGTCGCCCGAGCGCCCGGGCCAGCGCGCGACGAGGCTCGTGCGGCCCTCGTCCAGATCGAAGCTGCGCACCTCCAGGCCCGCCGCCTCCAGGCGCGCCCCGGCGACCGCCGCCGCCCGGGCCTCGTGCCCGGGCGGGTTGATGGTGTCGATGGCGATCAGCTCGCGGGTGAGCTCGACGACGCCCGCGCTCACGAGCCCTTCATGACCTGCATCGTCGCCGTCGCCGCGGCGCCCGCGCGGCTCGGGCGGCGACGGACCGTGGTCCCGGTCGCGCGCTCGGCGCCGATGCCGGTCTCGGCGCGCACGTACAGCTCGTGGTAGGTGCGCTCGTTGCCGCGCTCCGTGCTCAGAACGGTCCCCAGCCAGCAGCCCAGGAAGCCCAGCGGGATCGTGAAGATCGCCGGGTTGTCGAGGCCGAGCGAGCCCAGCGGCGAGCCCGTGTCGCTGTCGGCGCCCGGCCACACCGGCGCGCTCATCGTGATGAGCACGAGCGAGGAGACGACGCCGGTGAGGATCCCGGCGATCGCGCCCGCGGTGTTGAAGCGCGGCCAGAACAGCGCGAGCAGCAGCGCCGGGAAGTTCGCGCTCGCGGCGATGCAGAACGCGAGGCCGACGAGCGCGGTGACGTTGAAGCCCGAGCCGCCCGCGATGGCGACGACGATCGCGAGCACGCCGATGGCCAGCGAGGCGATCTTCGCCACCCAGACCTCCTCGCGCTCGGAGTCGTGGCCCTTGCGCACGACGTTGCTCCACAGGTCGTGCGCGACGGCGCCCGACGACGTGATCACGAGGCCGGCGACCACCGCGAGGATCGTCGCCAGCGCGACGGCCGAGATCACGGCGAGGAAGATCTCGCCGCCGGCGGTATCGGCGCCGCCCCCGAGGGACTCGGCGAGCGTCGGCACGGCGAGGTTGCCGCTGGTGCCCGCGGCCTCCGCGCCCCCCTCGCCGAGGATCGCGCGGGCGCCCACGCCGATGACCATGACCATCAGGTAGAAGGAGCCGATCAGCGTCACGGCCCAGCCGACGGAGCCGCGCGCGGCCTTCGCGTCGGGCACCGTGAAGAAGCGCATGAGGATGTGCGGCAGCCCCGCGGTGCCGAGCAGGAAGGCGATCCCGAACGACACGAGGCCGAGCGACGAGTCGAACTGGAGGCCGGGGGACAGGAACGCGTCGCCCTCGGGGTGGCGGTTCGCGGCGCGGTTGAACAGCTCGAGCGGGCTGAATCCGACCTTGGCGAGCACGAGCACCGTCATGACGACGCCCGCGACCATGAGCAGTCCGGCCTTGATGATCTGCACCCACGTCGTGGCCAGCATGCCGCCGAAGACCACGTAGGCGAGCATGAACGTGCCGACGACGATCACCGCGGGCACGAAGCCGACGCCGGTCAGCGCCTGGATGAGGACGCCGGCGCCGACCATCTGGGCGATCAGATAGACGGCGGACACGGCCAGCGTGCCGACCGCGGCGGCCATCCGCGCCGGGCGCTCGCGCAGGCGGTAGGCGAGCACGTCGGCCAGCGTGTACTTGCCCGAGTTGCGCATCCGCTCGGCGAAGAACAGGAGCACGGGCACGAAGGCGACGAGCGCCGCCATCAGCCCGACGAAGGCGTCGACGCCGAACAGGAAGATCAGGCCGGCGAAGCCCAGGAACGACGACGCCGACATGTAGTCGCCGGCGATCGCCCAGCCGTTCTGGAAGCCGGTGACCGAGCGGCCCGCGGCCCAGAACTCGGTGGCGGTGGACGTCCGCTTGGACGCCCAGTACGTGATGCCGAGGGTGATCGCGAGGACGATCGCGAAGACCGACAGCGGCAGCGCCTTGAGATCGGCGGCGAGGACGGGGCTCATCGCATGCTCCTCTCGGGCCGGGTGGCGGCGTCGTCGGCGGCGGGCGCGTCCTCGCGCATGAAGCGCGCCTCGGCCTGCCGGCGCGCGCGCTCCTCGAGCGGCTCGAACTCGTGCTCGGACTTGTGCAGGTAGACCCACGTGATCGCCCAGGTCATGAAGACCTGCGCCATCGCCGCGAGCCAGCCGAGCGGCAGCCCGTCGACGATCTGCGTGCCCATGAAGCCGGGCGCGTAGGCGGCGAGGATCAGGTAGAGCCCGAACTCGCCGAAGACGATCACCGAGGCGATCGCCAGGAAGCGCTTGCGGCGGGCGACGAGCTCGCGGAACTCCGCCGAGGACTCGATCCGCTGGAAGTCGATGGTGTCCGAAAGGCCGGGTTCGCCCCGGCCGTCTGCGCTGGCGTCGGCCATGCTTGCATCCCTCCCCGGGAGTTGCCGTCGGGGCTTCCCCACGGACGTGCCGGGAAAACCCGGACGTGTGCGGCTTCGTCAGCGCAGCGCGGCGAACGCCCGCGCGCCGGCGCGCAGCAGCGTGCGCTCGGCGCCGGGCCCGGCCACGAGCTGGACCCCGACGGGCGCGCCGTCCGCGCTCAGCGGTCCGGGAACGGCGAGCGCCGGCCCCCCGAGCAGCGTCCACGCGCGGCAGAACAGGGGATCGCCGGTGTTGCCATCGGACACCGGCGGCGGCGCGCCGGTCACGGCGGGCACGAGCAGGGCCTCGCCCGGGGTGAGCAGCTCCTCGAGGGCGGCGCGCCCGGCGGCCGCGAGGGCGAGCGCCTCCTCGGCCTCGTCGTCGCCGATCCCGCGCCCCGTCTCGAGATAGTCGCGCAGGACGTCGCTGAGCTCGCCGGGATGGTGCTCGGCCTCCCAGGCCAGCGAGCGGGCGGCGTCGTGGGCCATGAGCCGGTGCTGGGCCTCGGGCAGCGGCGCCATCGCCGCGGGCAGGTCGACCTCGCGCACTCGCTCGCCGGCCGCCGCCAGCCGCTGCGCCGCGCCGGTGACGGCGGCGCGCCCGTCCTCGTCGGCCGACGGCCACCACGGCGTCCGCGACCACGCGAACGAGGCCGGCGCCTCGGCGGCGGGCGCCGCGGGCGTGTCGGAGAGCACGTCGAGCAGCAGCTCGAGGTCGGCGGGGTCGCGGGCGAAGACGCCCAGCGTGTCGAGCCGGGCGCTGAGGCCGAGCACGCCGGTCAGGTCGATCGCGCCGCGCGTCGCCTTGAGGCCGAGCACGCCGCAGTAGGCGGCGGGGCGGACGACGGAGCCCGCGGTCTGGGAGCCGAGCGCGACCGGCACCATCGCGTCGGCGACGGCCGCCGCCGAGCCGCTCGACGAGCCGCCGGGCGTGCGGCCCGGGGCGGCCGGGTTGCGCGTGACCGACGGCTGGTAGGTGGCGAACTCGGTCGTCACCGTCTTGCCGAGCACGACCGCACCCGCGTCGTACAGGCGCCGTACGCACGTGGCGTCTGCGTCCGGGCGCCGCCCCGCGTGGATCGGCGAGCCGTGCTCCGTGGGCAGGTGGGCGGTGTCGATGATGTCCTTGACGCCGACCGGCACGCCGTGCAGCGGGCCGCGCGGCGCCTCGGCGTCGCGCTCGCGCGCCTGCGCCAGCGCCGCCTCCGGGTCGAGGTGCGCCCACGCCCGGACCTCGGGCTCGCGCCCGGCGATCCGCTGAAGGCACGCCGACACGAGCGCCGCGGAGGTCAGCTCGCCGCGCGCGATCCGGGCCGCCGCCTCGGTGCCGGACAGCCGGCACAGGTCGTCCATCGCTACGAGCGAAAGACCGCGAGCGGCAGCAGCGCGCTGACGACGTACTGGCCGGCGTCGACGATCTCCGAGATGCGCAGGTCGACGCACAGGCTGCACAGCAGGTAGGCGTCGACGGGGGAGAGGTCGTGCTTCGCGCCGAGGTGGTCGATCATCGCGCGCACCGCGTCCTGGGCCGCCGCGTAGAGGTCGCCGCCGATGCCGGTCGTGCCGTACCAGCCGCCCGCGTCGACACGCGGCGTCAGCGCGCCGGCCGTCCGGTACTGCGGGCCGGGGATCGCGCGGTCCTTGTGCAGCGTCAGGCGCAGCGCCCCGTACATGGGCGACTCCAGGCCGGTCACGCAGACCTCGCCGTCGCCCTGCATGGCATGGGCGTCGCCGCAGCTGAACAGCGCGCCCTCGGCCTCGACGGGCAGGAACAGCGTCGTGCCGGCCGTGAGCTGGCGGGTGTCGAGGTTGCCGCCGAAGCGCCCGGGCGGCATCACCGGCTGCGCGCTGGCGCCCGCCGGGCAGACGCCCATCGTGCCCATGAACGGCTCGATCGGCAGCACGATGTCCTCGCGGAAGTGGGTGACGTCGCCGGCCGTCAGGTCGAAGATGCGCAGGTACGGCTCGGCGAAGTCGTCGGCGAGCAGCCCGAGCCCGGGCAGGACGGCCGTCCAGCCCCAGCCGCGCGTGTGGAGGTCGAGGATCTCGACGGCGAGCGTGTCGCCCGGGCTCGCGCCGCGGACGGCGATCGGGCCGGCCAGCGGGTAGACACGATCCCAGTCCAGGCCCGCGATGGCGTCGCTCGTCGACTCCGGCGTGATCTGGTTGTCGCTGACCTCGCGGGTCTCGACGACGATCGTGTCGCCGCTCTCGACCGTCAGCAGCGGCTCGTTCGACGCGTCCCACGTGTAGTGGACCTGGTCGGTGGGGACGTAGTGCGTCTGCGCCATCGCTGCCTCTCGTGTTCGCTCGGAGCCGGGCCGGGGCGCACCCTACCGATGCGGTATACACCGGCCCACCCGGGGAGGAGCCGCCGATGCGCATCATCGTCAACGGACAGCAGGCCTTCGGTGCCGAGGTGCTGAAGGCCCTGATCGATCGCGGCGAGGACGTCGTCGCGGTCCTCTGCGCGCCGGACAAGGAGGGCCGCCCGCGCGACCCGCTGGCCGAGGCGGCCGAGGAGGCCGGGATCCCGGTCCATCAGCCGGAGTCGTTCAAGGACGAGGCGACGGCGCGGCAGATCGCCGAGCTCGAACCCGACCTCATGGTCATGGCGTTCGTGACCCTGCTCGTCCCGGAGAGCGTGCTCGGCATCCCGACGCGCGGGACGATCCAGTACCACCCGTCGGTCCTCCCGCGCCACCGCGGGCCGAGCGCGATCAACTGGGCGATCATCCAGGGCGATTCGACGACCGGGCTGTCGATCTTCTGGCCCGACGAGGGGCTCGACACCGGCCCGGTGCTGCTCACGAAGGAGGTCCCGATCGAGGACGACGACACCCTCGGGAGCCTGTACTTCGACAAGCTCTTCCCGCTCGGCGTCGAGGCGATGGTCGAGAGCGTCGACCTCGTGCGCGACGGCGAGGCGCCGCGGATCGTCCAGGACGAGGCGCTGGCCAGCTACGAGGGCTGGTGCGGGCACAAGGACGCCGAGATCGACTGGGACCGGCCCGTGCGCGACGTCCACAACCACGTCCGCGGCTGCACGCCGCGCCCCGGGGCGTGGACGACGATCGGCGGCCAGGAGGTCGGCATCATCGAGTCGCGTCCCGCCGACGGCGGCGACGGGGCCCCCGGCGAGGTCCTCGAGGTCGGCGAGGACGGCTTCGTCGTGGCCACTGCGGACGGCGCGCTGGCCGTCACGGGCGTGCGCGCGGACGGCGACAAGCAGGCCGCCGGGGAGTTCGTGCAGCGCGCCGGGCTGCAGGCCGGCGCCGTGCTCGGCCAACGGTGAGACCGTTGGGCGCGCGGGCGTAGCATCTGCGCCCACCGGACCTGGAGGAGGAGAACGTGAGCACCCTGGAGCAGACCAGCCTGCTCGACCCCGCGGCGTGGTCGGGGTCGATCTTCGACGGCACCTGGCGGCAGGCCTCGGGCGGCGACGCCGCGGTCGTCGAGCCCGCGACGGGGCAGGAGCTCGGGCGCGTCGGCATCGCGGACGCCGAGGACGTCGCCCGCTCGGCGGAGCGCGCGGCCGAGTCCCAGCGCGAGTGGGCGGCCACGCCGTTCACCGAGCGCGCCGCCGTCATGCGCCGCGCCGGCACGCTCATCGAGGAGCACGCCGAGGACATCGTCGGCTGGCTCGTGCGCGAGTCGGGCTCGATCACGCCCAAGGCGCAGTTCGAGATCCACGTCGCCAGCCAGGAGTGCTACGAGGCCTCGACGCTGCCGTCGCACCCGCTCGGCGAGATCATCCCGAGCGAGCAGAAGCGCCTCAGCCTGGCGCGGCGCAACCCGGTCGGCGTGGTCGGAGTGATCGCGCCGTTCAACGCCCCGCTGATCCTCTCGTCCCGCTCGGTGGCGCCCGCGCTGGCGCTCGGCAACGCCGTGATCCTCAAGCCCGACCCGCGCACGGCGGTGTGCGGCGGCTTCAGCCTGGCGCGCGCCTTCGAGGAGGCGGGCCTGCCCGCCGGCCTGCTGCACGTGCTCCCCGGCGGCGCCGAGACCGGCCAGGCGCTCGTCGCCGACCCGCGCGTCCGGGTGATCTCGTTCACCGGCTCGACGGCGGCCGGGCGCAAGGTCGGCGAGCTCGCGGCACGGCACCTCAAGCGCGCCCACCTCGAGCTCGGCGGCAACTCGGCGGTCATCGTGCTCGACGACGCCGACGTCGACGCCGCGGTCAGCGCCGCCGCCTTCGGCTCCTTCTTCCACCAGGGCCAGATCTGCATGACCACGGGCCGGCACCTCGTGCACGACCGGATCGCCGACGACTACGTCGAGCGCCTGGCCGAGAAGGCCGGCCAGCTGCCGGTCGGCAATCCCGCGACCGACGAGGTCGCCCTCGGGCCGATCATCGACGCCGCCCAGCGCGACAAGATCCACACGCTCGTGCGGCAGAGCGTCGACGGCGGCGGCGCGCGCCTGGCCGCCGGCGGCACCTTCGAGGACCTCTTCTACAAGGCGACCGTGCTCGCCGACGTCCGCGAGGACGCCCCGGCGTGGTCGCAGGAGATCTTCGGGCCGGTCGCTCCCGTGGCGCGCTTCACCGACGTCGAGGACGCCCTGCGCGCCGCGGCCGACACGCCCTACGGCCTGTCCCTGGGGATCATGACCGGCGACGTGATGCGGGCGCTCGAGCTCGCCGAGCGGATCCCGAGCGGGATCGTCCACATCAACGACCAGACCGTGGGCGACGAGGCGGTGGCGCCGTTCGGCGGCGTCGGCGAGTCGGGAACGGGATCGCGCTTCGGCGGCGCGGCGGCCAACATCGACGCGTTCACCGACACCCAGTGGGTCACCGTGCGGGGCAGCATCGCGCCGTACCCGTACTGAGCGCGCCCGCGGCCGGGACCGCCTGACGGTCCCGGCCGCGAGCCCGCGGTCACTGCAGCGAGGGTGAGGCGAACCAGGTGACCGGGCCGGTGACCTGGATCGAGCACTGCGTGGCCGACGGCGGGTCGTTGACGTTGCCGAAGCACGTCCCCGTGCCCGAGGCGTCGACGGACACCGCGGCCCCCAGCGATGGGCTGGCCCAGGCCGAGGAGATGTAGCGCGACGAGCCCTGGGCGTAGGTGATCTGCCCGTTGGAGATCGTCAGGCGCACGAGGCGGTTGCCCGTCCCCGAGCCGTTGTTCGTGCGTGCCCAGACGAACGACTTCAGCGTGTCGCTGACCGAGAGGCCGGCGATGTTCGCCGAGTTCGCGCCGCCGGAGCGGGCCGTGTAGACGGTGCGGTCGGTCAGTGCGCGCAGCGTCAGGGTGTGCAGCTGCTGCTCGCCGAAGCCGAAGCCCGGGCCGGTGCGCACGTAGGCGATGCGGTCGGAGGCCAGCTCGGGGTCGCGCAGCGCGGTCGAGCGCGCCACCTTGACCTTCGTGAGCTGGCGCGTGCCCTGCGAGCCGGACGTCGTGTTGGCGATGCGCAGCACGTCGGACGTCGTCCCGCCGTGCGTCTCGCGGCGGATGAAGGCGATCTCGCCACGCATGATCGTCGGGTCGCGCTCGTCCCAGGCCGGGGCCGAGATCGAGGTCAGGTGCTGCTCGATGCCGGTCGCGACGCTCGTGCGGTAGACGTCGCAGTCGGTGCCGCGCTGGTCGTCGGCGCCCGGCGCGGCCGGGGTCGCGCAACGCGTGTAGACCGCGTAGGTCGAGCCGTTGCGGTTCGTGCCCAGGTCGACGTCGAAGGGCACCGGGCTGGGCGCCACGGCGAGCGGCTGCGGCGGCCCGCCGTCGCGCGAGACGACGAGGCGGAAGTTGTTCGCGGCCGTGTCGTAGCTCGACCAGGCGATCGTCCCGTCCCACGCGGCCACCGGCGTGGCGCGCTGCTCCGTGGAGAGGGTGGTGTTGGCGGCCTGGGCCGCCGGCGCGAGCGCGGCGCAGGCCAGCGCCCCCGCGGCCACGGCGCGCACGCCGCAGCGGGTGAGTGTTGCCATTGGTGACGACATGGCCGCATCGTCGCCGCTCGCGCGCCTTCGCGGGGCCCACCCTGGGTGCACGATGTCCACACCGGCGTGGTCTCGGGTGCGCCGGAAAGCGGAGCCATGTTCGCGCTCGAACGCCTCTCTCATGGCCCCAAAGGCGCCGGGTACCCACAGCGATGTACAGACGCCGCCGCCGCGAAACTCCCTCTCACAGCGTCGGCCTCAGCGTCCGTAGGACATACGAGATACATCTCTCCTCCCCCTGAGATGCGAGCGCCCGGCCACCGGCCGGGCGCTCTCCGTTCCGGCCCGGCTCGAGCGCGCCAGGTCGTTTGCTGGATTAGCACTCTGCTTGCTAACTTGCTAGCGCTCTCGCCGGGCTCTGCCAGGCCCGCCGAGGGTGACTGCGGACCTTCGCAGTCCCTCTCCTCCCCGCGCCGCCGGCCCCCGTGGCCGGCGGCGCTCTTTCGAAGCATCCGCGCCCGTGACCGTCGAGCCTCCCGCCGTCCCATGGCGGGCGCCACCCGCGCCCGAGGAGGGTGGCGAGCGACGCGCGAGCTGGCTGGAGCTGTTCTACGACCTCGTGTTCGTCGCGGCGATCGCGGCCCTCGCCGCGCAACTCCACGAGGACCACTCCGTCCAGGCGCTGGCCGTGTTCGCCGGCCTGTTCGTCCCGGTGTGGTGGGCGTGGATGGGGTTCACGTGGTTCGCGACGGGGTTCGACACCGACGACGTCCCGTCGCGCCTGGGTCTGCTGACCGCCATGGTCGGCGTCGCCGTGCTCTCGGCCGGCGTCGACGGCGCCGCCCACGGCGACTCGGCGACGTTCGTGCTCGCGTACGCCGGCCTGCTGCTCGTGCTCGCCGCGCTCTACGCGCGGGTGTGGCTGCGCGTCCCCGCGGCCCGGCCGCTGACCGCGCGCTACGGCATCGGCGACGCGCTCGGCGCGGCGCTGTGGCTGGCGTCGCTGGCGCTCGACGAGGGAACGCGCCCGGTCGTCTGGGCGCTGGCCATGGTCGTCCTCATGGTCACCCCGTACGTCGCGGTCGTCGCGCTGCCCGAGCGCGCCCACGACCCGCGCCACATCGCCGAGCGCTACGGCCTGTTCACGATCATCGTGCTCGGCGAGTCGGTCGTCGTCACCGTGACCGGGATCGACACGGCGTCGCGCGCCGCCGCGGTGCTCGTCGCCCTGCTGGGCTTCGTGATCGCCGCCACCGTCTGGTGGGTGTACTTCGATCGCTGGCGCGCGATGCCCGACCGCCACCACGCCGGCGGCTTCGTGTGGGCGCAGGGCCACTTCCTCGTCTTCGCGGGCATCGCGGCGGCGGCGGTGGGGATCGAGTTCTGCGTCGAGGCGGCCGCGGCCGGCGAGGCGCTGAAGCCGGCCGACCGCCTGCCGCTCGGCGCGGGGCTGGCCGCCTATCTGGTGGCGATGGCGATGATCCGCGCCGCGAGCCGCGACTCGGTCGTCGCGGTGCGGGCGGGCGCCGGCCTGGTCATCCTCGTCGTGGCGCTGCTCGCGGAGGGTCTCGCGCCGCTCGCGCTCGTTGCCGCGATCACGGCGCTGTTCGTCGGCGAGGCGGTCATCGAGTTGCGTCGCGCACGAAGCGCATGACCTCGCGCGTAGCGCTCAGGCCCGACGGGTTGCGGTCGGGAAGCGGGGGCCCGGCGCCCGGCCAGCCGTGGTCCGTGCCCGACAGGCGCAGATAGCCGACCCGCATCCCGTCGTCGCAGCCCCGGTAGGTCACGCGGGTGACGAGGGGCCGCGGGGTGCTCGTGCGCGGGCGGGCGTCGCAGCCGTCGCGGCGGGCCCAGCGCGCGGTGTTGCGCGGCACGCTCCCGGCGCGGTCGGGCTTCTTGCCGTTGAAGGGCACGACCGTGTCGGCCGTGCCGTGGATGGCCAGGAACGAAGCGCGTGCCGACGCCGGGCAGGGGTCGAGCGCGCGGAAGCCGGCGGCGACGGGGACGACGGCGGCGAACCGCCCGGGCAGCTCGCACGCCATGCGCGTGGCGAAGCCGGCGCCGTTGGACACGCCGGTGATCGAGATCCGCTCGGCGTCGAAGCAGCCGCTCGCCGCCTGGCGGTCGAGCAGGCCGGTGACCGCATCCACGTCGGCGCTGCCCTGGCCGTCGTTGAGCGTCCAGAAGTCGTCGGTCGAGGTGGGGTAGAGGACGGCGAAGCCGGCACGGTCGGCCGCGGCACCGACGCCGAGGCGGTCGCGGCGGTCGCCGCCACCGCCCGGGATGACGACGACGAGCAGCGGCGTGGCGCCGGCGCGTGCGCCCGGCGGAATCCGCAGCACGCCGCCGCGGACGTCGGAGACGCCCGCCGCCGGGCACCGGGAGGCCTGCGCCGCCGTCGCGGAGGAGGCCGCGCGCCGCGGTCCGTCGTCCGAGCCGCACGCGGCGACGCCGGCACCGAGACCGAGCGCGACGAGGAGCGCGAGCCTTCCGAGCACGCGCCGAGGCTAGAGCGCGGCCGCTCGGCGGCGCGTCAGGTCGGCCTTGACAACACGGAACATCACGATATATCGTTACATATCGTAACTGTTCACAAACCCACCGAGAGGAGTGGCGTATGACCGCCATCCACTTCGCGGGCCGGCGACCCTTCGACCCCTCCGTCGGTCGTCTCGCCCTCGCCCTGCGCGCCATGTCCGGCGGGCGGGGACACCACCATCACCACCGCGGACCGCGCGGCTTCGGTCCCGGCATGCCGTTCGACGTCCTCATGGGCCGAGGCGGCTTCGGCGGGCCGGGCGGGCCCGGCGGCCCCTGGGGCCGGCGCAAGGCGCGCCGCGGCGACGTTCGCATGGCCGCCCTGCTGCTGCTCGCCGAGGAGCCGCGCAACGGCTACGGGATCATGCAGGAGCTCGAGCAGCGCAGCGACGGCGCGTGGCGCCCGAGCCCGGGCTCGGTCTACCCGGCCCTGCAGCAGCTCGAGGACGAGGGCCTGATCCGCTCCGAGGAGCAGGACGGCCGGCGCCTCTACCAGCTCACCGACGCGGGCCGCGCCTACGTCGAGGAGCGCCCCGACGAGGAGGCCGCGCCCTGGGAGGCGATGGCCCACGGCGGCATGAGCGAGAGCTCGGCCGACGCGATCGCCATCGCGCGCGACGTCGGCCTCGCCTTCGTCCAGGTCCTCAACGCGGGCAGCGAGGCCCAGGTCGGGGAGGCCGGCCGCGTGCTCGCCGAGACGCGGCGCTCGCTGTACCGGATCCTCGCCGACGGCGAGCCCGCCGGCGGTCCGGAGGAGGACACCCAGACGGGGTAATACTCCGGGCATGGACATCGGAATCGGTCTGCCGAATGCGGTGCGCGGCGTCGAGCGCGACGGGATCGTCGACTGGGCGCAGCGCGCCGAGGCGGCGGGCTTCAGCTCCCTGGGGACGATCGACCGGATCGTCTACCCCAACTTCGAGTCGCTGATCGCGCTCGCGGCGGCGGCGGCGGTGACCGAGCGGATCGCGCTCGTCACCGACATCCTCATCGCGCCGCTGCGCACCAACACCGCGCTGCTGGCCAAGCAGGCGGCGACGATCGACCGGCTCTCGAAGGGCCGCCTCGTACTCGGGATGACGCCGGGCGGCCGGGAGGACGACTTCGCGGTCTCCGGCGTGGACTTCGCCGGGCGCGGCCGGGCCTTCGACCGCCAGCTCGAGCAGCTCGCCGCGTTCTGGCGCGGCGAGCACGGCGTCGGCCCGGCGCCGTTCCGCGAGGGCGGGCCGACCGTGCTCATCGGCGGCTCGGCCGACGTCTCGCTGCGCCGCGCGGCGCGCCACGGCGCCGGCTGGACGATGGGCGGGGGCGCGCCCGACGACTTCGCCAAGGCCAAGCAGCGCCTGCTCGAGCTGTGGGCCGAGGAGGGCCGCGACGGCGAGCCGCGCACGATGGTGCTGTTCTACTTCGCGCTCGGCGACGACGCGCAGCAGGCGGCGGCCCGCAGCCTGGGCGACTACTACGCCTGGCTGGGCGACTACACCCAGATGATCGTCGACAGCGCCGCCAAGGACGCGGACACGGTGCGCGCCTACCTCGCCGGCTTCCGCGAGGCGGGCGTCGACGAGGTGATCTGCTTCCCGGCGTCGGCGGACCCCGGCCAGGTGGATCTCCTGGCCGAGGCGGCGCTGTCCTAGTCGGTCGCGACGCAGGCCGCTCGCCGCACCGCGGCGAGCCGTCGCGTCGTGGTGATGGCCCACGCGAGCATGGCCACGCCGATGGCGAGCATCGCCCCGGCCACGAGCCAGCCGAACGGCTCGGGCACGTAGAGGGCGAGGAACCACGAGCGGCTGTCGAAGCCCGTGAGCATCATGATCATCGGCACGATCCCCTGCGGGAAGATCAGGATCCCGCACGCCGCCCAGCAGGTCATGAGCAGCGCCGAGCGGCGGTCGGATGCCTCGACGCGTTCGGCCAGGGCGGTGCGCGCGACGTCGAGCGTCAGGCGCGGGCCGCCGCGGCCGTCGTCGATCGTGTCGTGCACGAGCGCGGCGAACTCGTCGCCGTGGCGGGCGCGCCAGCGGCGCGGGTACCAGCGCAGCAGCCGCGCGACGCGCCGCTCGCGGCGCGCCTCGGCGCTGCGGTCCAGCCGCGCCTGGTGCAGCAGCGCGCTGCCGACGACCCACACGATGGCCAGGGGCCACAGGGCGGTCCAGAAGACGAGCAGGAGCGGGATGCTCCACAGCCCGAGGCGGTCGATGAGCCGTGCGTGGAGGGCGGTCATGCGATCACCGCCGTTCCGGCCGCCAGGCGCCGCAGGCCGACGTCGGCCACGCGCCGCTGGTCGGCGAGCTGGGCCTCGAGCGCGACCGCGCCGTTCGGGGTCAGCCGGTAGGGGCGCCGGCGCCCGTCGCCCTCGAGCGCCTCGATCAGGCCCTGGTCCTCGAGGCGCCCGAGCGCCCCGTAGAGCGTGCCGGGGCCGAGCGAGACGCGGGCGAAGCCCTCGATGTCCTTGGTCAGCGCGTAGCCGTGCTTCGGTCCCTCGGCGAGGCTCGAGAGGATCAGCGTGGCCGGGCCGGCGTAGCGCCCGAGTGTGCTGAGTTCCGTTTCCATGTCCATCAGACTACTACGTGACGCGATACAACGTCAAACGTCATAAGTGGACTCACGCGTCCGGTGGGTCGTCGGGCCCGTGGTACTCGAAGTGCATGCCGTCGGGCACCGTCGGCCAGCGCCCGCCCCACCACAGCCCGGCGCGCTCCATGACCCGCACGAGGCGCGGGTCCTGGTCGGGCGGCGAGCCCTGGGGGTTGCGGCTCGCGTTGAGGTCGACGGCGAGCCCCCACGCGTGCAGCGACAGCGTGCCCGACGCGGGGATGCGCCGCGGCGCGTAGCAGCCGGCATAGTCGCCACGGTCGACGAGCCGCGTGAGACCACGGCGCGCGAGGCGCAGCATCGCGCGGCGCAGCGGGGCGAACATGCGCCGGTGGCAGGTCACGGTCCCGAGCACGGGCACGCGCCGGGTGACGACGTTGCGCTTCACCCACGCCGGGTCGGGGCGGACCCAGTCGCGCGCGATGGGCAGGCGTAGGGCGAACTCGCCGAAGCGCTCCTTGAGGATCACGGGCGGCACGATCCGCCCGCCCACGCGCCATGGCCCCGGCCCGGCGTCGGTGACGCGCGAGCGCGCCCCCGAGAACGCGCGGTGCGCCCGGGCGATCGCCGCGTCCGACGTGACCGCGGCCATCAGCGACGGGCTGGTGGCGCCCAGGCGGCGGCCGTCGGCGGGCCCGACGACGAGCTCGGCGGCCCGCACGAGGCCGTCGTCGAGGACGCCGGCGACGCGCAGCCGGCGCCCGCCGGAGAGCGTCAGCGTGGCGCCCACGCCGGCGTCGCGCACGCGCGCCGAGGTGCGCGACAGGATCGCCGTCCCGGGCCGCAGGCGGCGCACCGTCTCGCGTGCGCCGGCGGGCAGCAGCGCCGCGTAGGAGCGCGGGACGACGAACGTGTCGAGCGCGACCGCGTAGCCGCCGCGCACCCGCACGCGCCGGCCCGAGGCCGTCGTCGTGGCGCGCAGCATCGCCTGCGCCCGGCGCACGCGCGCGACCGTGCCGACGCCGTCGATCGCGCGCAGCCGCGTCGCCCAGCCGTCGGGCACGCCGCCCGCGCGGCGGACGGCGACGACGAAGGGGGCCGGGGGAGGGGCAGCCTCGGCGGGCGCCGGCGTCGCCGTGCGGGCGGGCGCCCGCGTCACGGTCCGGCGCGGATCGCCCGCGTCGTCGTCGCGCACGGCGAGCGCCGCCGTGGCGCCGCCGGCGAGCGCCAGCGCCACGCCGCCCGCCGCCAGCCCACGCACGCCACGCACCCCGGGATCGTGGCACGCCGCGGGCCGCCATGATCCGGCGCGTGACGACGTACGCCCTCATCCACGGCGCCTGGCACGACGGCTGGTGCTGGGCGCCGCTCGTCGCCGAGCTCGAGCGGCGCGGGCACCGGGCCGTCGCGCCCGATCTGCCCTGCGACGACGCCGCCGCGACCTTCGCCGACTACGCCGCTGTCGTCGCGGCCGCGCTCGGCGACGCCGGCGACGACGTCGTCCTCGTCGCCCACTCGCTCGGCGGACAGACCGCGCCGCTCGTGCCCGCGCGCCGCCCGGTGCGCGCGATCGTCTACCTGTGCGCGGTCGTCGCCGAGCCCGGCCGCACGCTCGTCGAGCAGACCCGCGACGACCCGGGGCCGTTCGTGCCCGGCTACGAGCGCGGGCTGGAGATCGCCGACGAGCACGGCAGCCGAGTGTGGGCCGACGAGGCGCTCGCGATCGCGACGATGTACCCCGACGTGCCCGCGCCGCTGGCCCGTGCGGCGCTCGCCCACCTGCGCCCGCAGGCGGTCACGCCCTACCGCGTCCCGTGCCCGCTCGACGCGCTGCCCGACGTCCCGGTCGCCTCGATCGTGTGCGCCGATGACGAGATCGTCTCGCCCGAGTGGTCGCGGCGCACCGCCGCCGAGCGCCTCGGCGTGACGCCGGTGCAGCTGCCCGGCGGCCACACGCCCTCGCTGGCCCGTCCGGCCGCGCTGGCCGACGCGGTCGTCGTTGGCGTCTGACGCGCGCGGGCGGGTTCTGTCAAGAAAACCGCCGGCATGACGATCTCAGAGGTATGCGGTCGGCCGTTTCAAGGAGACGTGCCTGGTCCGCGGCTCGCGCCGCGGCGCTGCAGCTTTCCCATCGCCGCGGCGACATCGGCGTCGTCCGTCCCGAGTTCGCCGGCACGCGCGATGCGCTGCTCGCCCTCGTGTCCGAGCGCGTCCCGCGCCTGGAGGCCCATCACCGCGCCGTCGCCGAGCTGGCCGGCGAGGTCGCCCGCGACCTCGGGCTGCCCGAGGCCGAGCGCGAGGCGGTCGTCCGCGCGGCGCGCGTGCACGACGTCGGCAAGGTCGTCGTCCCGCGCGGCATCCTCGACAAGGGCGGCCCGCTGAACACCCACGAGCTCGAGATCATGCGCGAGCACTCCGTGGTCGGCCAGCGCATGCTCGCGGCGTGCGAGGGCCTGGGCGACGTCGCCGGGCTCGTGCGCTCGACGCACGAGCGCTGGGACGGGTCGGGCTACCCGGACGCGCTGGCCGGCGAGGACATCCCGCTCGGCGCGCGCATCATCGCCGTCTGCGACGCGTACGACGCGATGACGAACGAGCGGCCCTACCGGCCCGCCCGTCCGTCGCACGAGGCCCTGGCCGAGGTCCGCCGGGGCGCGGGCCGCCGCTACGACCCGCGCATCGTCCCGGTCTTCCTCGCCGCCGTGGCCCGGCTCAGCGGTCGCGGACGCGCGTGACCCAGTAGTCCGCCGACGAGGCGCCGTCCGTCCCGAAGCGCGCGTTGACCGCGTACAGCCGGCCGTCCTGGCGCGCGATCGTCGTCGGCACGTCGAAGTCGTCGTCGCGCAGGGTGCGCACCCGCGTGGCGCGCGTGCGGTCCGCGTTGAGGCGGAAGACGACGATCCGGTTCAGGCGGTTGCGCACGACGTAGAGCAGCCGGCCGCGCAGCAGCAGGCCGTCGCCGTTGGTCACGGACACGCCGCCCGTGTCGATCGCCGCGGCGCGGCCCGTGGCGGCGTCGATGCGCCACAGCTTCCCGGCGTTGCTCTGCACGGCGATCAGCGTGGCGCCGTCGGGCGTGGCCACGATGCCGTTGAGGTTGTTGTCCTCGAGCAGCGGCACGTCGGGCAGCGGCAGCTCGCGCGGCGCCGACAGGTCGCGCGGCACGACGTAGAGGACCGAGCGGCGCGAGTCGGTGAAGTAGGCGGCCTCGCCGGTGACGGCGACGTCGTTGACGAAGGTGTCCTCCGTGCCCGCGGGCGCGAGCTGGAAGTCGGCCACGGGGCGGCCGTTGGCCGTGCTGTAGACGAACGCCTTGCCGGTCGGCCCGCCGGCCACGAACAGGCGCCGGCCGACGGCCTCCAGGCCGATCGCGGCGCGGCCGTCGCGCGCGCGGACGAGCGTCCTGCTCGCGCCCGTGCGCGCGTCGATCCGGCGCACCGCGCCGGTCGGGATCGACCCGACGTAGAGCGTGCTGCCCGCCCCGGCGGCGATGCCCTCCGGCTGCCAGCCGTCCGGCAGGTCGATGCGGTCGGGGACGGACTGGGCTACCGCCGTGGCGGCGAGGGCCAGCGAAACCAGCGCGACGAGCGCGACGAGGGACCTGCGCATGAGCGAACGACCTCCCGAGTCGTGGACCGGCGGGGATGCTATCCAGGCCGCAGCCGCTCGAGCGCCGCACGCAGCCGGTCGGGGATCGCGACGGCCCGCCGGTCCTCGCGGTCGACGAACACGTGGACGAACCACCCGGTGGCCGCCAGCAGCCCGTCGCCGGCCCGGAAGAGCCCGATCTCGTAGCGCACGCTCGAGCGCCCGAGGTGGGCGACGCGCAACCCGGCGCGCACGGTGTCGGGGAAGGCGAGCGCGGCGTGGAAGGCGCAGTGCGACTCGGCGCACAGCCCGATCACCGTGTCGCGCTCGACGTCGAGGCCGCCCTGCTCGATCAGCCACGCGTTGATGACGGTGTCGAAGAAGGACAGGTACTCGACGTTGTTGACGTGCCCGTAGACGTCGTTGTCCTTCCAGCGCGTGGTGATCTCGCGCACGTGCGGGTAGTCGCCCGGTTCGCTCACGGCGCGCATCATCGCGCCACCTGCGTGTCGCATCGCGCGCGGGCGGAAAGAACCGTGCTCGGACGCAGATCTGGAGGAGGAGAGCGCCATGACGAGGACCACAGGGCGATGGCTGGTCGCCGTCGTGACGGCCGCCGGGCTGACGCTGGCCGGCTGCGGGGGCGACGACGGCGGGTCCGGCGGCGGCGGGGCGAAGGGCCCGACGAACGTGACCGTGTCCGAGACGGCCGGCGTGCCGTCCACCTTCGTCGCCTTCGGCGTCGAGAAGGGCTTCTTCGAGAAGCAGGGGCTGAAGGTCGACCTGCAGACCGCCCAGGGCGGCGCCGCGACCGTGCCCGCGCTCGTCAGCGGCAAGGTCCAGATCGGCGGCTCGAACGTCGTCTCGCTGCTCATCGCGGCGTCCAAGGGGCTGCCGATCGAGGCGATCGCGCCGGGCACGTCGGCGCACGCCAGCGGCCAGAAGGACTTCGGCGCGCTGATGGTCCCCAAGGACTCGTCGATCCGCGAGGTCGGCGACCTGGCCGGGAAGACGGTGGCCGTCAACACCCTGAACAACATCGCCGAGGTCGTCGTCAAGGCGTCGCTGCAGAAGGCCGGCGTCGACCCCGGCCAGGTCAAGCTCGCGGAGGTCGACTTCCCCGAGATGGGCGCGGCGCTCGAGAAGGGCGACGTCGACGCGGCGTTCGTGATCGAGCCGTTCGTGACCGCCGACCGCGGGAGCACGCGGATCATCGACTACTCCTACGTGACCACGGAGCCGAAGATGCAGGTCGGCGCCTACGCCGTCTCCAAGCAGTTCGCCGAGGAGAACCCCGAGGCGGTCGACGGCTGGCGCAAGGCCGTCGCGGCGACGGCGGGCTACCTCATGGCCCACCAGGCGGAGTTCCGTAGCTTCATGACCGAGCGGGCCAAGACGCCGGCGGCGCTGGCGAAGGGGATGGAGCTGCCGTCGTTCACGAGCACGCTCAACACGGACTCGATCGAGAACACGGCCGGGCTCGTGCAGCGCTTCGGGCTCGTCGACTCGAAGATCGCGGTCGACGACCTCGTCGGCGACGCCCACCAGGCGACCGGCCAGTGAAGATCGACGCGTTCTGCCACGTCATGCCCGGCCACTACGCCGAGCGCATGGCCGACCTGACCGACACGCCCGCGGCCGCGAACGTCCGCGAGCGGATCGCCGGCGTGCCGTCGCTCGTCGACCTCGACCTGCGCTTCCGGCAGATGGACGAGTTCGGCGAGGACTACCGGCAGATCATCAGCCTGCCCGCGCCGCCGGCCGAGGACCTCGGCGACCCGCGCCTGTCGCGCGACATGGCGCGGCTCGGCAACGAGGGGATGGCCGAGCTCGTCGACCGCCACCCCGACCGCTTCGCCGGCTGGGTCGCCTCGCTGCCCTTCAACGATCCCGACGCCACCGTCGAGGAGCTCGACCGCGCCGTCGGAATGGGCGCGCTCGGCGCCCAGATGTACTCGAACGTCAACGGCCACCCGCCCGACGAGGAGCGCTTCGAGTCCTTCTACGCGCGGATGGCCGAGCTGGACCGGATGATCTGGGTGCACCCGACGCGCAGCGCGGCGTCGGCCGACTACCGCACCGAGGAGAAGTCGCGCTACGAGATCTGGTGGGTCTTCGGGTGGCCCTACGAGACGGCGGCCTACATGGCGCGGCTCGTGTTCTCCGGCGTCCTCGAGCGCCACCCGACCCTCAAGGTCCTGATCCACCACGGCGGCAGCATGGTCCCGTTCTTCGCCGGCCGCGTCGGGCCCGGATGGGACCAGCTCGGCGCGCGCACGCCGCCCGACCGCCACGAGGAGGTCGCCGGCCCCGAGCTGTCCAAGCGGCCGATCGACTACTTCCGCATGTTCTACGCCGACACGGCGGTGTTCGGGGCGGAGCCGGCGCTGCGCTGCAGCCTGGACTTCTTCGGCGTCGACCACATGCTGTTCGCCTCCGACTCGCCTTTCGACCCCGAGAAGGGGCCGGGCTACATCCGCTCGACGATCGCCAACGTCGACGCGCTGGACCTCTCCGAGGCCGAGCGCGCGCAGATCTACGAGGGCAACGCTCGGGCGCTCACCGGGGTGTCGCCGAGGCGCTGACGGCTGCCGTCGCCTCGTCCCCGTCCCCGTCGCCGGGCAGGCGCACGAGCGAGCCGCCGGGCACCCGCGCGAGCACGTGGCGGCGGCGCATGACCACGTCGAGGTTGAGCCGCGCCATGCGCGCGTGCTCGCGCGCGACGCCCTCGGCGCGCGTGCCCTCGCCGTTCTCGATCGCGTCGATCAGCGCCTCGTGCTGGCTCTGGGAGACGATCAGGATCTCGTGCGACTCGCGCAGCTCGGCCTGGATGGCCACGAGGGCGGCGCTCGGCGAGGCGAACGGCAGCGCCACGACGCCCTCGAGCGTGCGCGTGAGGACCGCGCTGCCGGCGAGCTCGACGAGCAGCCGGTGGAAGCGCTCGTTGAGGCTGACGTAGCGCACGAAGGAGTCGAACGACGGGCTCGTGTCGTGGACGACCTCGGCCAGCTCGGCGCTCGTCGCGCGCAGTCGCCGCAGCGAGCGACGGCTCGGCCGGCGCTCGGCGGCGAAGCGCGCGGCCGTCCCCTCGAGGACGCCGCGCAGGTCGATCGCCTCGTTGATGTCCTCGCGCGTGAACTGCCGGACGGCGTAGCCGCCGCCCGGCAGCGCCTCGATCAGGCCCTCGTGCTCGAGGCGCGCGAGCGCGAGGCGCAGCGGCGTGCGCGACACGCCGAGGCGCTCGACGAGCGGCAGCTCCGACAGCCGCTCGCCGGGCGCGAACTCCCCCTCGAGCACGAGCTCGCGCAGGCGCAGGAGCGCCCGCGCCATCTGGGAGCTCGCCGCGCCGCGCGCCATCGCCGTCGGTCAGCCGGCGTTCTGGGGGCGGATCAGCTCCCCGAGGTCCGGCTCCTCGGTGATCAGCCCGTACTGCTTGCTGAGCTGCGAGAGCAGCTCGACGGTCGGGGTGGTGATGTCCGAGCGCCACTGCGGGAGCTTGATGCTCTTCGTCGCGGCCTCCGGGATCTCGGTGTAGGTCGTGAGGATCGCCCGCGTCTCGTCGGGGTGTGACTGCGCGTAGTCCAGCGACTTGTTCATCGCGGCGACGAAGCGGTCGACGATCTCCGGGTTCTCCTGCGCGTACTGCTTGGAGGTGAAGTACGTGGCCACCGTCAGATCGGGGGCCGTGTTGACGTAGAAGGGATCGATGCCCTTGGCCTTGCCGGCCGTGCCCTGGCTGACGAACGGCTCGACGACGCACGCGCCGTCGACGCGCTTGGCCTCCAGCGCGGCGTTCATGTCGGGGAACGGCACCTCGATGAACTTGAGCTTCGAGACGTCGACGCCCTCCTTGCTCAGCGAGGCCTTGATCGTCACCTCGCAGATGTTCTTCAGCGTGTTGACGGCGATCGTCTTGCCCTCGAGGTCCTTGCCCGAGCTGATGCCGCCGTCCTTGAGCACGAGCAGGTCGGCCCACGCCTCGGACTCGTCCTTGCCGCCGAGCACGCCCTGGCTGATGATCTGGACGGGCAGGTTCTTCGACGCCGCGATGAGCAGCGAGACGGTGTTCGAGAAGCCGATCTGGAAGTCGCCGTTGAGCACGGCCGGGGTGATCGCGGCGCCGCCCTCGGCCAGCGTCGGCTTGATCGTCAGCTGCTGCTCCTTGAAGAAGCCCTTCTCGACGCCCAGGTACAGGGGCGCGACGTCGGCGATCGGGATGACGCCGACGTTGAGCGTGGCGGGCTTGGCCTCGGCGCTCCCGCCGCCCCCGCCGCTGTCGTCGTCGCCACCGCAGGCGGCCAGGACGCCGGCGGCCAGCAGCGTCAGGACGAGCGCGAGCAGCCCGGCGCGCAGGCGGCGCCGGCCGCCCGTCGCGCGCTGCGGGCGCGGGGTGGTCGGGTCAGGACTGTCGGACACGTGCTGCTCCCTGTGATGAGCCGGACACTCGGGATGCGGGCGCGCGTGGCATGCCGTCGCCGTTGCATGCCGCCGGTCTCCCGGCGCCGCATCGGGCGATTCGCTCGACGACACGGATCTCCCATGGCAGCGGGGATCGCGGGCCTCGCGCACCTTCTCCTCCTCCTTCCGCGGCCGGACGCTACCACGAACCTGCATACAGGACTTCGCTCCCCGTCCGCGCGGCGGGGAGGGCGGTACCTGCTCGGAGGGGGAGGAAGGTCCCTCCCATCGGGAGGCGCTCGCGCGCGGGCACCGGTCTACCGTCGGGACACGATGCAGATCGCACCTGTCCCGGCCCCTGCCACCGACCCGCTCGCCGGCCTCACGCCGCCCGGCGCGATGACCACCGCCCGCGACGGGCGCTTCGTCACGCGCCACTACGGCTCGGTCGCCACCGAGGTCGCCGTGTGCCACAAGTCGGTCGGGATGGCGCTGCGCACCGAGCTTCGCGTGCTCGAGGTCGAGGGTCGCGAGCCGTGGCTCGAGCGGCTGCTCGATCGCGCGCTGCGCGGGCATCACCCGGTGCCCGGCGAGGCCGCCGTCGTCGCCGCGGCCGGAACCTGGTGCGCGCGCGTGGGAGAGCGCACGGCGCTCGTCGTCGGCCCGCCCGGGGCGGTCGAGCGCTGGCGCCGCGTCGCCCGCGAGGCCGTCATCGGCGGCAGCCCGATCACCGCCGCCGAGCGCGGCTGCGCGCCCGTGTCGCTGATCGGGCCACGCGCCGAGCGCCTGATGCGTGCCGAGGGGCTGCCGCTGCCCGATCTCGGCCACGTCGAGACGGGCGAGATCGAGGGCGTCGCGGCCGTCGTCCTGCGCCCGACGGCGAACCACTTCCTGCTGCTCATCGACTGCGCCGGCGCGCCGGTGGCGTGGCAGGCGCTGCTCGAGTGCGGCCGCCCGCTCGGCCTGTCGCTGGTCGGCTGCGACGCGGTCAGCCGCATGGCCGCCGCCGCGCCGCGCGCCATCCGCGCCCTGTAGCCCCGCCGTCCGTCCGCCGCGGGCCGCTCGAAGGCACGGGTACGCTGTGCCCGTCGCCACCGCACGTCCGCGGTGCGACGCGGAGGAGGCGCGATGACGGAGGCCCAGGAGCACACGGAGGCCCATCCCGCCGGCGGCCGGAAGGCCGCGGCCGGGACGTCGCCGCGTGCCGAGCGCCTGCGCTCGATGATCGCCGAGGACCGCTGCGTGCTGCTCGACGGCGCGGTCGGCACCGAGCTGCCCAAGCTCGCCCACGGCGGCTCCAACGGCGGCGACGAGCGCCTGTGGGGCACGCGCGCGCTGATCGACACGCCGGCCGCCGTCGCCGAGGTCCACCGCCGCTACGCCGGCATCGGCTGCGACGTCATCTCCACGAACACGTGGGGCCTGGCCTCCGCGCTCAGCGCCGAGGGCCCGCGCCTGTGGGACGAGACCGGCGCGCCCGTGCACTGGATGGACATCGCCCGGCGCGGCCTGCGGCTCGCGGTCGGGGCCGTCGAGGAGGCCGGCCGCCGCGACGAGTGCGCGGTCGCCTTCTCGCTCAACGCCGACCTCGACTCGCCCGACGGCCACGAGACGATCCGCCTGCTCAAGCGACTGTTCGACGACGAGCCCGCGCCGCCGGACCTCGTCCTCGTCGAGACGCTGTCGGTCCTGCGCCCGTCGCTGTTCGACACGGTCGAGGAGCTGCTCGGCATCGGGCTGCCCGTGTGGCTGTCCTTCCGCCGCTGCCGCCACGGCGTGTGCGGCGTCTACGGCGAGCACTGGGGCGGCCCGGAGGGCGACGACTTCGGCCGCGCCGCGCGGCGCTTCGAGCGCATGGGCGTCGACGCGCTGCTCGTCAACTGCATCCCGCCCGACCACGTCGGCGGGATGGTCAGCTACCTGCGCGACTTCTGCGACCTGCCGCTCGGCGTCTATCCCAACCTCGGCTACTTCACCGACGCGGGCTGGCGCTTCACGCCCGGCGTCGACGGCGGCGAGTACGCGCGCATGGCCGGCGCGTGGCGCGAGGAGGGCGCGCAGATCGTCGGCGGCTGCTGCGGGACGCGCCCCGAGCACATCGAGGCCGCCCGCGGGACGCTCGAGGGCACCCGGCCCGGGCACCGCCGGCGCGGCGGCCTGGAGGACGCCGCCGAGAAGGGCGCGGCGCGGATCGCGCCGTGGGCCGACCGCCGCGAGCGCCGCCTGTACCCGCTGCCGTTCCCCGACCTCGCCGTCGACCCCGGCGTCGCACCGCCCGACGAGGCGAGCTTCATGGTCTGGCAGCACCTCTTCGACGAGGGCATCGGCGCCCACCAGCGCTGCCTGGACATCGGCTCGGGCACGGGCATCCTCGCCGTCCAGCTCGCGCTCAACGGCGCCTCGCACGTGCGGGCCATCGACGTCGACTCGCGCGCCGTGGCGAACACGATGACCAACGCGTTCCGCAACGGCGTCGACGACCGGGTGAGCGCGATGACGGTCGACCTCTTCCCGTGGGTGCCCGAGGAGCGCTACGAGGTCGTCGTGGCCAGCCTCATGCAGCTCCCGGCCGATCCCGTCGACGCGGTCTCCACGCACCGCGCCGTCGACTACTGGGGGCGCAACGTCGTCGACCAGCTCATCACGAAGCTCGGCGAGGCGCTCGCGCCCGAGGGCGTCGCCTACCTCATGCAGCTCTCGGTGCTCTCCCAGCAGCGCACGGCCGAGCTGCTCGAGGCGGCCGGGTTCGCCGTGCGCGTCGTCGACTACACGATGTTCGGCTTCACCGCCGAGCAGGCCGCCGCGCGCGAGCAGATCGCCCGCGTCGAGGCGCTCAGCGACGCGCACCACCTGTCCGTCGGCGAGCGCGACGTGATGGTCGCCTACCTGCTCGAGATCACCTCCGACGGCGCCGGCCGCGGCCGCGCCAACGGCACCGCCGAGCTGCCGCGGGCGTGAGCGCCACCCGCCCGCAGCCCGCCGCCACGGTGGCCGAGCTCGAGGAGCGCCTCACCGCGCTGCTCGACGACGCGCCGGCGGGCGACACCGGCGCGACGACCGGCGAGCTGGCGGCGCTTCACCGCGCGCTGGACGCGCTGCTCGGCGAGCAGCTCGCCGCGGCCGGCGGCGAGGCGCGCGAGCTGCACCGACTCGCCGGCCTGCTCGTCGAGGCCGGCCTGCTCGCCCGCCTGCAGACCCTCGAACGCGTGGCCGCCGCCGCCGATCGCCTCGGCGACGCGGGCCCGGTGAGCGAGATCGTCGACCGCGGGCCGGGCGAGGCGTGCCGGGCGCTCGATCTCGACCGCGCCGTGCTCAGCCGCATCGACGACAGCCGGCTCGTCGCCGAGGCCGTCTTCTGCCGCGAGGGCGCGGGCGACGCGGCGCAGGCGCTCGCGGCGCTGCGCGCCGACCCGGTCCGCCTCGGCTATCCGCTCGTCGAGGCCGAGATGCTGCGCCGCCGCCGCGCGCTCGTCGTGCGCGACGCGGCGCCCGGCCGCCACGCCTTCGCCGAGGTCATGCGCTGGGGCGAGCACGTCGCCTCGCCGGTCGTGCTCGAGGGCCGCGTCATCGGCTTCCTGCATGGCGACCGCGCGCTGTCGGGCGCGCCGCTGCGTGCCGCCGACCGCGACGCGCTGTGGCGCTTCGCGCTCGTCTTCGCCCACGTCTTCGAGCGCGCCGTGCTGCGCCGCCGCCTGCGCGTCCAGCGCCAGGAGCTGCGCCAGGTCGCCAGCTGGGCGGACGCGCGCACGAGCGAGCTCAGCGACGGCGCCATCGACCTCGCCGTCGAGCGCGAGCGCGAGGACGAGCCCGCCCGCGCGGCGGCGCCGGACTCGGCGCTGCGCGACCTCCTCACCCGCCGCGAGCTCGACGTCCTCGAGCACATGGTCAAGGGCGAGACGAACGCCGACATCGCCCGTGCGCTCGTCGTCTCCGAGGGCACGGTCAAGTTCCACGTCAAGAACATCCTGCGCAAGCTGCACGCGTCCAACCGCGCCGAGGCGACGTCGCGCTACATGCGCCTGACCATGCGCCACGGCGACGAGCCGGGTGGGCGCGGGGCGTGGCCGGGATAGCGCGAGCCTGCCCGCGCCCCTCCCGTCGGAGGGGGCAAGACCCCTCGCTCGGGAGGCGAAACGGGATGGGCCCAGCACGGACGATGTAGACACCCGGGGGGTGCGTGCGCGCACCCTCGATCGGTCTGAGGAGAGCTGAGGGTCCATCGATGGCGTCGGTCTTCGACGTGCGGCAGGAGAGCCCGGAGCGGCCGTGGTCGGCCTACGCGCGGGTCCAGGAGCTGATCGCCTCCGAGCGCTGCGTGATGCTCGACGGCGGCATCGCCACCGAGCTGGCGCGCGTGATGCCCGACGAGACGCGGCGTCACGACGAGGCGCTGTGGGGCTCGTGGGCGCTCGTGCACGAGCCCGACGCGGTCCGCGACCTGCACCGCGCCTACCTCGACGTCGGCTGCGACGTGCTGTCGACGAACACCTGGGGCCTGACCGGCACGCTGGACCGCCACGCTCAGACCGCGTTCGCCACGCCGCTGCACTGGATGGACCTCGCGCGCCGCGGCATGCGCGTCGCCCGCGAGGCGATCGACGACTCGAGCCGCGCCGGCGAGGTCGCGCTCGCCTTCTCGATCAACGGCGACGTCGACGGCGAGCCGCGCCGGGAGCTGCTCGAGCTGCTGCCGCGCGTGTTCGACGAGGACCCGCCCGATCTCGTCGTGCTCGAGACGATGACGCTGGTCCGCGACGGGCTGACCTACGCCGCCGTCGAGGCGCTGGTCGGCTCGGGGATCCCCGTGTGGGTGAGCTTCCGCCGCTGTCGCCAGGGCGTGTGCGGCGTGTTCGGGCAGCACTGGGGCGGGCCCGAGGGCGACGAGTTCGGGCGCGCCGCGCGCCACTTCGAGGAGATCGGCGTCCAGGCGCTGCTCATCAACTGCCTGCCGCCCGACCACATCCCGGGGATGCTCCCGTGGCTGCGCGACTTCACCGACCTGCCGCTCGGCGTCTATCCCAACCTCGGGATCCACACCTCCGACGGCTGGAGCTTCGACAAGACCGTCCACGGCGACGAGTACGCCGACATGGCCGCGCTGTGGCGCGACGAGGGCGCGCAGATCATCGGCGGCTGCTGCGGCACGCGGCCCGAGCACATCGCCGCCGCCCGAGCCCGCGTGCGCGACCAGCCCCGCGGCCGGCGCAACGGCGCCGTCGCGCCGGCGCGGGCGCCCGCCGCGGACGGCGCGCGCCCCGACCGTGGGCCGGCCCCGGCGGCCCCGTGGATCGACGAGCAGGGGCGCGCGCTGTTCCCGCTCGAGATCCCCGAGATCGTCTGCGATCGCGGCGTCTTCGTGCCCACGCAGGGCAGCTTCCTGGTCTGGAAGTACCTCTTCCAGCACGGCATCGGGCGCGACAAGCGCTGCCTGGACATCGGCTGCGGCACCGGGCTGCTGTCGATCCAGCTCGCGCGCAACGGCGCCGAGCACGTCCACGCGATCGACATCGACCGCCGCGCGGTGGCCAACACGCTGTCCAACGGCTTCCGCAACGGCGTCGCCGATCGCATGACGGGCGACGCCGTCGACCTCTACCCGTGGGTCCCGCGCGACCGCTACGACCTCGTCGTGGCGAGCCTCTACCAGATGCCGGTCGACCCCTACGACCAGCCGACGGGCCACCGCCCGCTGGACTTCTGGGGCCGGAACATGCTCGACCACCTGATCACGCTGCTGCCGCGGCTGCTCACCTCCGACGGCACGGCGTACATCATGCAGCTCTCGATCCTGGGCCAGCAGCGCACGGCCGAGCTGCTCGAGCGCGCCGGCTTCGCCTCGCGTGTGGTGGACTTCTCGTTCTTCAGCTTCCACTCGATGTTCGCCGAGCGCCGCCCGCACATCGAGCGCGTGGAGGAGCTGTCCGACGCCTACCACCTGCGGTTCCGCGACGACGACGTGATGGTCGCGTACCTGGTCGAGGTCACCCCGTCCAACACCCGTCACGAAGCGGAGTCCCTCTGGCATGACCCAGCTGTCTGACAACGAGTACCTGTTCACGTCGGAGTCGGTGACCGAAGGCCACCCGGACAAGATCGCCGACCAGATCTCCGACGGCGTGCTCGACGCCGTCATGCGCGACGACCCGACCGGGCGCGTCGCCTGCGAGACGCTCGTGAACACCGGCCTGGTCGTGGTGTCGGGCGAGATCACGACCGACACCTATGTCGACATCCAGGACATCGCGCGCTCGACGATCCGCGAGATCGGCTACACGGACGCCGACCTGGGGTTCAGCGCCGACTCGTGCTCGGTGATCAACGCGATCGACAAGCAGTCGCCGGACATCGCCCAGGGCGTGGACTCGGCCTACGAGGCCCGCCACGATCCCGCCGACGATGACTCGATGGACGTCGCGGGCGCCGGTGACCAGGGGATGATGTTCGGCTACGCCAGCCGCGAGACGGACGAGCTCATGCCGCTGCCGATCTCGCTGGCGCACAAGCTCGCCAAGCGCCTGGCCGACGTGCGCAAGGCCGACGTGGTGCCCTACCTGCGCCCCGACGGCAAGACGCAGGTGACCGTCCGCTACCTCGATGGCGTGCCGGTGGAGATCGAGAAGGTCCTGATCTCCACGCAGCACCGCGACGGCGTGGACTCGGAGTCGCTGATCAAGCCCGACCTGTTCGAGCACGTGCTGCTGCCGATCCTGCCGTCGGATCTGTACGACGAGAAGAAGCTCATGAAGAACTTCCTCGTCAACCCGACCGGCCGCTTCGTCATCGGCGGCCCCGTGGGCGACTGCGGGCTGACGGGGCGCAAGATCATCGTCGACACCTACGGGGGCATGGCGCGCCACGGCGGTGGCGCGTTCAGCGGCAAGGACCCCTCGAAGGTCGACCGCAGTGCCGCCTACGCCGCGCGCTACGTGGCCAAGAACGTCGTCGCGGCGGGGCTGGCCGACCGCGCCGAGGTGCAGGTGGCCTACGCGATCGGCGTCGCGCACCCCGTCAGCGTGATGGTCGAGACGTTCGGGACCGAGAAGGTCGGCCGCGGGCGCATCCAGGGGCTGATCGACGAGCACTTCGACCTGCGCCCCGGCGCGTTCCGCGAGGAGCTGCGGCTGCACCGGCCGATCTATCAGAAGACCGCCGCCTACGGGCACTTCGGGCGCGAGGACCACGACTTCACGTGGGAGCGCACCGACAAGGCCGAGGCGCTCCGCGAGGCCGCCGGCCTCGGCGCCGCCGCGCCGGCCTGAGCGCCGGCGCTACGCCGCGGGCGTCGCGACGCCGTGGTGCGCGAGCAGCAGCGCGCCGAGCTGGCGCGAGCGGCGAGCGGCGTCGCGGTCGCCCTCGCCGGCGGCGACGATGCAGCCCTTCATGAGGATGTGCCACTGGTGGGCGACGCCGTCGGGGTCCTCGACCCCGGCCTCGGCGGCCAGCCCGCGCACGAAGGCGCGGATCGCGGCCAGGTGGCGGACGGTGGCCTGGCGCACGGGATCGCCCTGATCGACGATCTCGAGCATCACGTTGATGAAGGAGCAGCCCTCGAAGTCCTCGGTGCCGAACCAGTCGTGGAAGACGTCGAAGATCGCGAGCATCTGCTCGGCGGGCGTCGCGCCGCGGCGCACCGCCTCGGCCTGCAGCCACTCGCGCGTCCAGCGCTGGTCGCGGCGCTCCAGGAAGGCGAGGATCAGTTCGTCCTTGGAGGCGAAGTTGCGGTAGAGCGTCATCTTCGCCACGCCGCACTCGGCGATGATCCGGTCCACGCCCACGGCGCGGGTCCCGTGGCGGCTGAACAGCTCGTACGCGGTGTCGAGGATGCGCTCGCGCGCGCTCGTGCGGTCGCCGGCCGTCGGTGTCGATGCGGCCTCCATCCCGCCCGATGGTACCGGGGGCGTGCCCAGGGACCTCGCGGGCGTCTCTCAGGGTTCTCCCAGGTTCGCTGCCAATATTGATGGACATGAACGCAGCCGCCACCGAGTCGCACCGGGTCCTCGTCGTCGACGACGAGCCGAACATCGTCGACGTCGTGTCCATGGCCCTCCGCTACCAGGGCTTCACCGTCGAGTCGGCCGGGACCGGCCGCGCCGCGCTCTCCGCCGTCGCCTCCTTCCGCCCGCACCTGATGGTGCTCGACGTGATGCTGCCCGACATGGAGGGCTTCGACGTCGCCCAGCGGCTCGGCGCCCAGCGCGCGGACGTGCCGATCATCTACCTGACGGCGCGCGACGCGACCGACGACAAGGTGCGCGGCCTGACGACGGGCGGCGACGACTACGTCACCAAGCCGTTCAGCCTCGAGGAGCTGATCGCGCGCGTGCGGACGATCCTGCGCCGCACCGGCCGCGCCGAGGCGGAGTCCAGCCGGCTCGTGTTCGAGGACCTCGAGCTCGACGAGGACACGCGCGAGGTCACGCGCGCGGGCGAGCAGATCGAGCTGACGGCGACCGAGTACCGGCTGCTGCGCTATCTGATGCTCAACCCGCGCCGCGTGCTGACCCGCGCGCAGCTGCTCGACCACGTCTGGAACTACGACTTCGGCGGCGACGCGCGCGTGCTCGAGACGTACGTCAGCTACCTGCGCAAGAAGATCGACGTCCACGGCCGCCCGCTCATCCACACGGTGCGCGGCGTCGGGTACGCGCTGCGCCTGCCACGGGCGTGATGGCGTCCCTCCGCGCCCGGCTGATCGTCGGGCTCGTCGCCCTCGCGGCCGTCGGGCTGCTGGCGCTCGGGGGCATCACGTACGCCGAGCAGCGCTCGTTCCTGATGGACCGCGTCGACCGCCAGGCCCAGAGCGCCGCGCCGTTCATGAACCGCGCGCTCGTGGATGCCGGCGTCGCCTCGCCGGACGACCCGCGCCCCGGCGGCGGTCCCGGGCGAGGGGACGGCAAGCGCTTCGGCCCGCCGCCGGACGAGAACGCCAACCTCCCGCCCGGCACCTACGGGCAGCGGCGCGACGCCTCGGGCAGGGTGGTCGGCGACACCGCGATCTCCTCGCTCGGCGACGCGGACCTGGCCAAGCCGAAGCTGCCCGCGAGCATGCCCGCGGCCCGCGTGATCACCGTCGGCGCCCAGGGCGACTCGGGCCTGCGCTACCGCGCCGTGGCGATCCCCGACGAGCGCTCCGCCGGGTCGATCGTCGTGGCCGTGCCGCTGACCGAGGTCGACCAGACGCTCGACCGCCTGCTCGTCGTCGAGGCGCTCGTCATCGCCGCGGTGCTCGCCGCGCTCGGCGGGCTGTCGTGGATCCTCGTCCGCATCGGCCTGCGCCCGCTGGACCGCATCGGCGAGACGGCCGGCGCGATCGCGGGCGGCGACCTGTCGCGGCGCGTGAGCCCGGCGACGCCGAAGACCGAGGTCGGGCGACTGGGGATCGCGCTCAACGCGATGCTCGGGCGCCTCGAGCAGGCCTTCGCCGAGCGCCAGGCCAGCGAGGACCGCCTGCGCCGCTTCCTGGCCGACGCGTCGCACGAGCTGCGCACGCCGCTGGCCTCGATCCGCGGGTACGCCGAGCTGTTCCGGATCGGCGCGGCGCGCGACGCCGCGGGCACCGAGAAGGCGATGAGCCGCATCGAGGGCGAGGCGGCGCGCATGGGCGTGCTCGTCGAGGATCTGCTCACGCTCGCGCGCCTGGACGAGGTCCGCGAGCTCGTGCGCGAGGACATCGACCTCGGGGCGCTCGCGTCCGACGCCGTCGACGACGCGCGCGCGACCGCGCCCGACCGCGACATCTCGGTGCACGCCGAGTCGCCCGCGCACGTCCGCGGCGACCCGCACCAGCTGCGCCAGGTGCTCGCCAACCTGCTGCGCAACGCGCTCGTCCACACGCCCGCCGGGACGCCGATCTCGGTCACCGTGCGCCCGGCCGGCGAGGAGGTCGTCGTCGAGGTCCTCGACCACGGCCGCGGCATCCCGGGCGACGACCCACAGGCCGTGTTCGAGCGCTTCTGGCGCGCCGAGGGCGGCCGCGAGCGCGGCAAGGCGGGCGCCGGCCTCGGGCTCGCGATCGTCGCGGCGATCGTCGACGCGCATGAGGGCCACGTGCGGGCCGAGAACGCCCCGGATGCGGGCGCCCGGTTCACCGTGGCGCTCCCGGCTGCGCCCGCGGGCGCGCGCCCGGCGCCGGGCGCAGCGTCGGTCTCGGCGTAGGCCGGCGGGCCATCGTTTCTGCGTGAGCAACCCATACGGGTGCGACGGCAGAGACGACGGCTGACGCACGAGAACGCGTAGGATCGCGGGCGTGCCCGACGCGCGCACGCACATGTCGCGGGACCTGCTCACCGTCGCGCCCGCCGACACGCTGACCGAGGTCGCCAAGCGCATGGTCGCCAAGGACGTCGGCGCCGTCATCGTCCTCGAGGGCGACGATCTCGCCGGGATCCTCACCGAGCGCGACGTGCTGCGCGCGGTGGCGGACGGGATCGGCGAGGGCACGACCGTCGCCGACCGGATGACGCCGCATCCGGAGACGATCGACCCCGGCGACACGACCGACCACGCCGCGGTGCTCATGATCCACGGCGGCTTCCGCCACCTGCCCGTGGTCGAGGGCGGCGCGGTCGTCGGGATGCTCTCGATCCGCGACCTGATGCGGGTCGTGCTCGAGGACAGCGTCCCGCGCGGCGTCTGATCCCGCACCGTCCGGCACGTTCGCGAACACCCTGTCAGGCAACCAGAGCGGTGAGGGCCACTCAGCGGGTACCCCCGGGCGATCGTGTCCGGCATCTCCGGCCTGGATCAGCGCCTCCCCGTCGAGCCGCGCCTCGCGCTGCTGCACGCGCGCGCGGGCGGCGCGCACGTCGTCCGCGTGCAGGGCGAGGTCGACCTGGCCACGGCGCCGCGACTGCAGGCCGCGATGCGCGAGGCCGAGCGACTGCCGGGCCGTCTCGTCGTCGACCTCGCCGACGCGCGGGCGCACGGCGAGGAGGGCGCCGTGCTGCTCGGGGCCGCCCTGCGGCGGCTTGCCGTCGCCCGCGACGGGCTCGCCGTCGTCATCGTGCCCGGCCCGCTGCGCGAGCGGCTCGAGCGTCGCGGGCTGCTGCCGGGCGCCGAGCTGCTCGACGAGCGCGCGAGCGCCCACGCCCTGCCGGCCGGCGCCGCCGCGCCGATGGCCCGGCGGGCCCCCGCGCCGTCGCCCGGGTCGCCCGGGGTGCGCGGCGAGCGCCCTACGACGCCGTGGCGGCGCAGCGCGCTGCTCGCCGAGGCCACGCTGGTCATCGAGCGTCGCCACGGCGAGCTCGGCCTCGGCCTGGCCACGGTGGCGCGCGAGATCGCCACGTCCGAGCGCCAGCTCCAGCGCGTGTTCGCCGAGATCGGCGGCACGAGCTTCCGCGACGAGCTCAACGCCGCTCGCATGGGCCACGCGGCCGAGCTGCTCGCCGGCGAGCTGCCCATCGGCGCCATCTCGCGCCGCGTCGGCTTCCGCCAGCCTGCGCAGTTCGCCAAGGCCTTCCGCCGCCACCACGGCCGCTCGCCGACCGCCTTCCGCGAGGAGGTGACGACCGCGAGACCGCCGATGGCGCGATGATCCGCGCCGAGGTTCTGAAAGGACGAGGCACCAGGTGGGCACGATTTACGTCACCGGGCATCGCAGCCCGGACACCGACTCGATCGCCGCGGCGATCGGCTACGCCGAGCTCAAGCGGCGGATCGACCCGCGCTCGCGCTACGTCGCCGCGCGGCTGGGCGACGTCAACGCCCAGACCCGCTGGGTGCTCGACCGCGCTGAGGCCGAGGAGCCCGAGTTCCTGCCGCACATCCTGCTGCGCGCCTGCGACGTCATGCGCGAGCGCTTCCCGACCGCCGACCATCGCGAGCCGATCCGCGAGGTCGGCCTCACGATGGCGCGCGAGGAGCTCGAGCTCGTGCCCATCACCGACGACAACGGCGCCCTGGCCGGCGTCATGACCGAGCGCACGCTCGCCCGCCGCTACATCCGCGAGTCGCGCGAAGCCACGAGCCTGGCCGACGCGGCGGCCCGCGTGTCGGCGATCGTCGAGGTCCTCGAGGGCGAGCTCGTGGCCGGGGAGGACCGCGAGATCGACGGTCGCGTGTGGGTGCTGGCCATGGACGTCGACTCGCTGCCGACGTCGATCGGGGAGGGCGACGTGGTCGTCGTCGGCGACCGCCCCGACGCCCAGCGCCGCGCGCTCGAGCTCGGCATCGCCCTGCTCATCACGAGCAACGGCACCGTGCCCGAGGACGACGTCCTCGAGCTGGCGCGCGAGCAGGGGACGACCGTCGTCTCCTCGCCGCTGGACAGCTACGTCACGAGCCGCATGGTCACGCTCTCGCAGCCGTGCCGCGCGCTCATGAACAGCGACCCGCTGACCGTCCGCCCCGACGACCTCGTGTCGGACATCGCCGAGGAGATCGGCGAGGTCGACTACCGTGCCGCCGTCGCCGTCGACGACGACCAGCACCCGATCGGGCTCGTGAGCCACGCCGAGCTCGTCGGCCCGCGGCCGCGGCAGGTGATCCTCGTCGACCATGCCGAGCAGGCCCAGAGCGTGCCCGGCGTCGAGCACGCCGAGATCGTCGAGATCCTCGACCACCACCACATCGGCTCGATCGAGACGCACGTGCCGGTGATGGCCACCTTCGACCCGGTCGGCTCGACGGCGACGCTGGTCATCGAGCGCTTCCGCCAGAACGGCATGGAGCCGACGCCCTCGACGGCGACGATGCTGCTCGGCGCCGTCCTGTCGGACACCGTCATCCTCAACTCGCCGACGACCACCGAGCGCGACGAGGCCGCCGTCAGCTACCTCGAGCGCGTGCTCGAGATCGAGGCCGACGAGTTCGGCCGCGAGATGTTCGAGGCGACCTCCGACGTCTCCGAGGTCGACGCCGAGGACCTCATCCGCCGCGACGTCAAGGTCTACCGCGTGAGCGGCGGCAAGGAGGTGGCGATCGCCCAGGTCGAGACGGTGGGCGACGCGCTGCTCGAGCGCCGCGAGGAGCTCATCGACGCGATGGACGAGCTGCGCGAGCGGCGTGACTACGCCCTCTACGCGCTGATGATCACCGACATCGTGGCCAAGGGGACGAAGATGCTCGTCAGCGGCGACGGCGTGCCCCTCGAGCGGATCTTCGGCGAGCCCGAGGACGATGGCGCGATCGATCTGCCCGGCGTCATGAGCCGCAAGAAGCAGGTCGCGCCGCAGCTGCTGTCGGCTGCCTGAGCGCGCCGGTCAGGCCGGTGTGAAGCGCCGGCACGCCGCCGGGTCGCCGCTCTCGAAGCCGAGCAGCCAGGCCTGGCGGCGCTCGTCCGGCGTGCCGTGGTGGCCGGGGTTGATCTCGTCGAAGTCGCCCGCCGCGGACGCCGTGCTCAGCGCCTCCTGCACGTCGCCCTCCTGCACGCGGCCCTCGCGGAAGACCGAGTTGCCCCACAGCCCGGCCATGCAGTCGGCCTGGAGCTCGAACGGCGCGGCGCTCACGTTCGGGTTCAGCGTGAAGATCCCGAGCTCCTGCTGGACGTTGTGCGCGTACTCGTGCGCGACGACGTAGGCCACGCCGAAGTCGCCGACCGCATTGCCGTAGCCCGCCCGCTCGCCCGGGAAGCTGTCGGCGATGCCGCGCCACAGGTCGGCCGCGAGCTGCTGGGCGATGTAGATCGTGTCGTCGATGGGGCAGTAGAAGGCCGCGTCGTCGCCCGCCGTCGCCCCGCAGCCGGTGCGCACCGCGGAGCCCGGGGGCACCCACACGTAGCGCACGCGCGGCTCCTCGCGCCCGGCCGCGGCGAGGGTCCGCGTCCAGTAGCGGTCGACGCTCTGGATCACGTCGGTGAGGAAGCGCTCGATCTCGCTCTGCCCGGTGCGCCCGTCGGACGCCGGGACCGGCGTTGCCGGCGTCGCACGGGGGACGGCCTGCTCGAGGTCGTCGAGCGCGTCGCGGATGCGGTCGGCCAGGCGCTCGCGTGCCTCGCGGGCGCGCTCGCGGACCTCCTCGGCGCGTGCCTCGAGGTCATCGCGGATCGACCCGCCGTCGTCGTCGCCGCCGCACGCGCCCAGGCCGAGGAGCGAGAGGGCGCACAGCAGCGCCACGGCGAGCCGACACACGCGGGCGATGCTCGCGCCCCACCCGCGCGCGGTCAATCGGGCGTGAGCGGGCGCTCGCCGGACCGGTCGACGTAGTCCTGGAACTCGCGCTCGAAGGCGTCCCAGTCGACGTCGTCGCCGCTCGGGCCGGGAGGATCTTCGGGGGGCGGGCCGTCGCTCGGGCCGCCGCCGCCCTCGTCGGGCTCGTCGGGGCCGCTGCGCCGCGGCGTGGCGGGGGCGCGGCTGAGCCACATCCACCACAGGCCGAAGGTCGTCCAGCCGGCGAGCACGAGCGCGATCGCCGAGACGGCCGAGGGGGCGGCGGTGGCCGCCGCGTGGAAGCCGAGCTGGATCACGATGCAGCCCGTCGCGATCCGCGACAGCCGGAGCGGACGCAGCGGCGGCGGGCCCTTGATCGCCCGGCGCGCCGCCCAGGCTGCGTACACGAGGAGCACGCACACCAGGCCGACATCGGTCATGGACCTGACGATACTCCCGCGCGTCGGCCCGCGCGCCCGCTTTGTCCGCCGCGGCGGTACGGCTGCCCGCACCCCTGACGACGCGGAGTCCCGCACCCCGGACACCGGTCTGCCGCATGTGCGCGGACGCGGTGCGATGGCACAGTCTCGGCATGCTCCGCTTCAGCCGCACTCCCGCCCGCCCCTTCGGAGACGACAGCGCCGAAGCGGCCATCACCATCCGGCCCGCCCGCCTCGGCGACGACCCCGCGCTGGCCCAGCTGGCCGCGCTCGACAGCGCCCGGCCGCTGCGCGGGGAGTCGGTCGTCGCCGAGTTCGACGGTCAGATCGTCGCCGCCATGTCGCTCGCCGACGGCCGCACGATCGCCGACCCCTTCACGGCGTCGGCCTCCGCCGTCGAGATGCTGCGCGTCCGCACCGCCCTCCCGGCGCGGCCGCGTCGCCGCCCCGCGTTCGGCGGCTTCCGCGCCGGTCCGCTGCGTCCGCGCCTGGCCTGATGCGACGGGGGGCGGCGGGCACGCGCCCGCCGCCCCCGCCGTCGGGCCGGCACTCCTCATCGGTGCTAGGCGAGCCCAGCCGTGTGCCGGCGCCGCGTGACCGTGACGGCGGCTCCGCCGGCCATGAGCACGAGGCCCACCGCACCGCCGGCGCCGATCGCCACGTCGGCCCAGTCGATGCCGCCGTCCGTCGGCACCCGGACCTCGACCGGGACCTTCACGATCCTCGGGATCGGCGTCTCGCCGATGCGCAGGCCCTCGGCCTGGTCGACGGTGTCCGGCGCGCGGTGGTCGATCTGGCGCGCCGCGATCGCGGCGGCGTTGAGCTCGTCGGCGTCGGGCGACGAGGCGAGCGCGCCGGGAGCGGCGACGGCGCCGGTGACGAGCGCGGCGCCGGCGATGCGGGTGATGCGGGACGTCGAGCGGAACATTCCTGGCTCCTCCGGTTGGGCCGGCCGCCCCACGCGGCTCGGCTGGGAAGGAGCGTGCTCCCGAGCGGTAAACGACCGCGCTCGTCTGCGGTAAAGGCCGGTAGATCAGCCGTCAGGAAGGCCGTTCGACGACGTGACCGTGCGCACGTAGATGAGCTCGCCGCGCCGGATGCGGTGGATGAAGATCCGCTTGAGCGTCATGTCACCGGCCGCGTCGAACGAGAACGTGCCGAGCAGTCCGTCGCGCACGCGGGCGCGACGCATGGCGGCCGTGACGGACGTGCGCGTCCCGTCGGATGCCGCACGTGCGTCCAGCAACACGTCGGCCGCCGGCGCGCCCTCCATGGAGCCGAGGATTCGAAACTCCATCGCAGCGTTCCAGGCACGCCGAACGTATCATCGCCGCGTGGCGACCGCTCACCATTCCGAGGCCACGACGTCCGCCTCGGACATCCTGCTCACCGACGAGCTGCTGAGCGACGCCGAGCGCGACGCCCGCGACCGTGTCCGCGCGTTCTGCGACCGCGAGGTCATGCCCGTCATCAACGACTACTGGGAACGCGCCGAGTTCCCGTTCGAGCTCCTGCCCGGCCTGGCCGCGCTGGGCTACGCCGGCGGCGCGATCCGCGGCCACGGCTGCCCGGGCCTGAGCGCGGTCGCCGAGGGCCTCGTCCACATGGAGCTGGCGCGCGCCGACGGCAGCGTCGAGACGTTCTTCGGCGTCCACTCCGGCCTGGCCATGCAGTCGATCGAGATGCTCGGCTCCGACGAGCAGCGCGAGCGCTGGCTGCCGGCGATGGCGCGCATGGAGGCGCTGGGCGCCTTCGCGCTGACCGAGCCCGAGCACGGGTCGGACATCGTCCTGCTCGAGACGCGCGCGCGCCGCGCACGGCGCCGACCACGTGCTCGACGGGCGCAAGCGGTGGATCGGCAACGCGACGTTCGCCGACGTCATCGTCGTCTGGGCGCGCGGGGAGGACGGCGAGGTCGGCGGCTACCTCGTCGAGAAGGGGACGCCCGGCTACAGCGCGGAGATCATCACGGGCAAGACGTCGCTGCGCGCGGTCTGGCAGGCCGACATCACGCTCGACGGCGTGCGCGTCCCGGAGGCCAACCGGCTGCCCGGCTGCGAGACGTTCGCCGACGTCGGCCGCGTCCTCACGCGGACGCGCTCCGGGGTCGCCTGGCGCGCCCTCGGCGTCGCGCTCGCCGCCTACGAGGCGGCCGTCGAGTACGCCGCGGAGCGACGCTCGTTCGGCCGCACGATCGCCCACTACCAGCTCGTCCAGGACAAGCTGAGCCGCATGCTCGCCGAGATCACGGCGATGCGGCTGCTGTGCCTGCGCGTGGCCCAGCTCGCCGAAGACGGCCGGCTGACCGCGGCGATGGCCTCGCTGGCCAAGATGAACCACGCCGCCAAGGCGCGCGCGGTCGTCGCCGACGCCCGCGACATCCTCGGCGGCAACGGGATCCTGCTGCACAACCACGTCGCGCGCCATCAGGCCGACATGGAGGCCGTCTTCACCTTCGAGGGGACCGACAGCATCCAGTCACTGATCGTCGGGCGCGAGATCACGGGCGTCTCGGCGATGGCGCCGCGCGCGAAGCGCGACTGACCGTCGCCTCCCCGGCGAGTCCGCGCGCGCCAATCCGGCGCGGGCGCATCGCTGCTCCCGATCGGCGGGTACCGCGCCCCCTCCACACCCGAGTTCGAGAGGAGACGCGATGGCCGGAGCAACACAGACCGGCTCGCCCGGCACCGCCACCGGTGACGGCGGCGCGAAGGAGCAGGCCCAGCAGAAGGCACAGGCGGTCAAGGAGCAGGCCGCCGGCCAGGCGCGGGAGGCGGCCGGCCAGGCCCGCTCGCGCGTCCGTGATCAGGTCGACCAGCGTTCGACCCAGGCCGGCGAGCGCGTCTCGCAGTCGGCCGGCGACCTGCGCTCGGTGGCCGACGGGCTCCGCGAGCAGGGCAAGGACGGCCCGGCGAAGCTCGCCGATCAGGTCGCCGAGCGCACCGAGCGGGCCGGCAGCTACCTGAGCGAGTCCGACGCCGACCGGATCCTGGGCGACGTCGAGGACTTCGCGCGCAGCAACCCGTGGGCCGTCGCCGCCGGCGGCCTGTTCCTCGGCTTCGCCGCCTCGCGGGTCCTCAAGGCCTCGAGCAGCCGGCGCTACGAGGAGCGCGCGAGCGGCAGGCTGCCGGCCCCTCGCCCCGCGGCGCCGGCGGTCGATCAGCCGCTGACCAGCGCGGACCTGCGCGGTCCGGGCACGCTCGACCCGGCGGACCCGATCACCACCGCGCCCGGGGTGCGGCCGTGACCGACGGGCCGCGCAGCGCGGGATCCTTTCCCGCCGGCGGGTCGGAGGCCGATCTGCGCGAGCGTTCGCTGGGCGAGCTGTTCGGCAAGCTCTCGACCGAGACTTCGACGCTCATCCGACAGGAGATGGCGCTGGCGCGCGCCGAGCTCGTCGAGAAGGGCCGCGAAGCCGGCAAGGGCGCCGGCCTGTTCGGGGGCGCCGGCGTCGTCGGCCTCCTGTCGGCCGGCGCGCTGACCGCCTGCATCATCCTGCTGCTCGATCTGGCCATGGCGTCGTGGCTGGCGGCGCTGATCGTCGCCGTCGTCCTCGCCGCGGTCGCCGCCGTGCTCGCGCTGCAGGGCCGTGACCGTGTTCAGCGGGCGACCCCGCCCGTTCCCGAGCAGACCGTCGACACCGTGAAGGAGGACCTCGAATGGGCGAAGACCCAGGCGCGATCCGCGAAGAGATAGAGCAGACCCGCGAGCGCATGGGCGACACCGTCGACGCGCTCGCCTACAAGACCGATGTCAAGTCACGAGCGAAGGAATCGGTGAGCGACAAGGTGGACACGCTCAAGTCGAAGGTCACCGGCGCCACGCCGGAAGCCCGGGACGTCAAGCACGGCGCCCGCCGCACCGTGGGCGTGGCCCAGGAGAACCCGCTGGGGCTGGCCGTGGGCGCCATCGCCGTCGGGTTCGTCGCCGGGATGCTCATCCCGTCCACGCGCGTCGAGGACGAGAAGATCGGGCCGGTGGCCGACCAGGTCAAGGAGAAGGCGGCCGAGACCGGTCAGCAGGCCGTCGAGCGCGGCAAGCAGGTGGTCCAGGACGTCGCCTCGCAGGCCTCGGAGACCGCCAAGGAGAGCGGACACGAGCAAGCTCAGCAGGCCGCTTCGGATGTCCAGCAGGCCGCGCAGGAGACCCGCGAGCAGGTTCGGTCGTAGCGGACGGGCGGTCAGGCGAGCGGCAGCGTGAAGCGGAACGCGCTGCCGCCGCCGTCGCCCGGCTCGACCCAGATGCGCCCGCCGTGCGCCTCGACGATGCGCCGGCACACCGCGAGCCCGATCCCGGTGCCCTCCAGGTCGTGGTGCGCGCGCGAGAACATCCCGAAGATCCGCGCCGCGTCGCGCTCGGCGACGCCGCGCCCGTTGTCGCGCACGGTGACGATCCAGCCCTCGTTGCCGCGCGCCGCCGAGACGGCGACCCGCGGCGGCGCCTCGGCGCGGAACTTCACCGCGTTGGTCACGAGGTTCTGCAGCAGCCGCCGCAGCTGGCCGGCGTCGCCCTCGATCTCGGGCAGCTCGCCGACCTCGACGGTCGCGCTCGCCTCCTCCAGGCGCGGGCGCAGGTCATCCGTCACCTGCGCCATGAGGTCGCCGAGCGCGACCGCCTCCGAGCGCAGCTCGCCCGCGCGCGCGTAGGCCAGGACGCCGTCGATGAGCTCGCGCCCGCGCTCGGTGCTCGCGCGCAGCAGGCGCAGCACCGCCGGGTCGGGCGGCTCGTCGGCGCGGCGCTCGAGCAGCGTCACGAGGTGGGCGATGCCCGTGATCGGCTCGCGCAGGTCGTGGGCGACGATGTCGGCGAAGGCGCGCAGCTCGTCCTCCATGCGCCGGCGCTCGGTGACGTCGGTGACGAGCACGAGCAGGCCGTCGCCGAGCTTGGCCGTGCGGCGCATGAACGTGCCGCGGATGTAGCCGTCGCCGAACGGCGTGTCGAACGTGATCTCGTCGACGAACGGCTCGCCCGTGTCGCACACCTCGGTGTAGCGGTCGAAGGTGCCGTCCTGCGCCATCTGCGGCAGCGCCTCGAGCAGCGTGTAGCGCGCGTGCTGGCTGCCGGGCAGGCGGAACAGCCGCAGGATCGCCGGGTTGCCGTAGCCGAAGGAGAAGTCGCTGATGCGCCCGTCGTCGCCGCGGATCGCCCACAGCAGGCCGACGCCGTCGGGGAACGGGTCGAAGAGGTCGCGCAGGGCCGTGCTGCCCTGGGCGCCGAGCAAAGCGACGAGCGCGGGGTCGTCGCCCCATGGCTGCGGCCCCCGGTCGTATGCGCTCATCGCGGCGCAGGATATGCGGACGGCCCGGTCCGGTGGGGGTGATTCGCTAGACTAATTAGCGATGGCAACTACCGTGCCGATCACCGAGCTCGCCGCGCACCTGCGCCTGGCCGTCGCACGCACCGCACGGCGCATGCGCCAGGAGGCGACGGTCGGCCTGAGCCCCTCGCTGAACACCGCGCTGGCCTCGGTCGAGCGTCACGGTCCGCTGACGCCGAGCGAGCTCGCCGCGCGAGAGCGCATCCAGCGCCCGACGGCGACGAAGCTCATCGCCGCGCTCGAGGAGCGCGGGCTCGTGGCGCGCACGTCCGATCCCGCCGACCGGCGCTCGTCGCTGATCGCGCTGACGCCGGCGGGCGCCGCCCTGCTGCAGGAGATCCGGACGCGCAAGGACGCGTTCCTGGCCGAGCGCCTGCAGGGCCTGAGCGCCGAGGACCGCGCCACGCTGGCGCGGGCCGCCGACCTGCTCGAGGGCCTGCTCGAGGAGGAGCGCGGATGACGGCGGCCCTGCGCCGCTCGCTCGGCTCCCTCTCGATCCCCAACTACCGCCGGTACTTCACCGGCCAGGTCATCTCGATCAGCGGCAACTGGATGCAGATCGTCGCCGAGATGTGGCTCGTCGTCCGGCTCACGGACAGCGGCCTGGCCGTCGGCCTGACCGCCGCGCTGCAGTTCCTGCCGATCCTGCTCTTCGGCGCCCTGGGCGGCGTCGTCGCCGACCGCCACGACAAGCGCCGGCTGCTGATGCTCACCCAGGCGATGATGACCGTGCCCGCGCTCACGCTCTTCGCGCTCGCCGGGACGGGCCACGTCGAGGTCTGGATGGTGCTCGCCCTGGTGCTCGTGCGCGGCGCCGTCAGCGCGGTCGACAACCCGACCCGTCAGGCCTTCGTGATGGAGCTCGTCGGGTCGGACCGGATCGTCAACGCCGTGTCGCTGAACAGCGTCATCGTCCATACGGCGCGGATCGTGGGCCCGGCGCTGGCCGGCGGGCTGATCGCGCTCGTCGGCGTCGCGCCGTGCTTCGCGGTCAACTCGGCCTCGTTCCTGGCCATGCTGCTCGCGCTGAAGCTCATCGACGCGTCGCAGCTCGAGCGCGTCGATCGCGCGCCGCGCGAGCGCGGCCAGGTGCGCGCCGCGGTGCGGGTGGCCTGGAGCCGCCCCGAGCTGCGCATCCCGCTGATGATGATGGTGCTCGTCGGGACGCTGGCCTTCAACTTCCAGGTCCTGCTGCCGCTGTTCGCCCGCTTCACCTGGGAGGGCTCGGCCGCGACCTACGGGATCCTGACCGCGGCGATGGGCGTCGGCTCGGTGACCGGCGCCCTCGTGTCGGGCGCGCGCAACCGCGTGTCGCCCGGGCTGATCGTCGGCTCGGCGGTGCTCTTCGGCATCGCGCAGCTGATCGCCGCCGTCGCCCCGACGCTCGAGATCCAGCTCATCGCGCTCGTGCCGCTCGGCGCGGCGAGCGTCACCTTCGCGGCGGGCGTGAACTCATCGCTGCAGCTCAACTCGGGCGCGCTGCGCGGGCGCATCATGGCGCTGTACTCCGTCGTCTTCGTCGGCTCGACGCCGATCGGCGCGCCGCTCATGGGCGGGCTGGCCCAGATCGCCGGGCCGCGCGCGGGCATGGCCCTCGGCGGCGCCGCGGCGCTGGTCGCCGCCGCGTGGGGGCGCGTCGCCTACGCGCGGGCGCGAGAGCGCGTCGAGGCCGCCGCGGCGAGCGCGCCGGAGCTGCCGCCCGAGCGCGCCGGCGCGCCGGCGGCGCATCGCGAGCCGGAGCCCGTCGCCTCCGCCTGACGGCGCGCTGCCCCACGCGGGGGACCGCGAGGGCTAGCGTGGGGTCAGGTCCACCGACACGAGCGGCGGCGCGGCCTCACGGCAGCAGTCGCGCTCGCACGGGCCCCACGCGAGGCGGACGACGGCCTGGCGCCGGCCGAGCGGGACCTGGACGCGCCTGCTGCGCTTGGCGCAGGGACGCGGCGCCACGGGCGGCGGCGGCTCGGAGACGACGGGGCGCGCGCGCGAGTCGGGCGCGGGCCTCGGCTCGGGCGCCGGCGCGGCCTCGGGCGGCGCGACCGTGACCGGTCGCGCCTGGCCGAGCGCCGGAGCGGACGCGGGACGGCGGACGAACCGCTTGGACGGGCGCCGGGCCCGTTCGGCCCACGGGTCGCGCGTGCGGCGCTCGGTGAGCCACGACAGCTCGCCGTCCGGCGTGACGATCGCGCACGAGCGCGACTCGTCCATGAGCACGGCCTCGAACTCGGGGCCGTCCGGCGTGGGCCGGCAGATGAAGCGCAGCGGCGAGCCCATCACGGCTCCGAAGTGCGCGGCGTCGGCGAGCGCGGCCCGCTGGCGGCGCTCGGCGATGGCCAGGGCCTGGTCGGTGGTCAGCAGCATGGGATGTGGACCGGTCGATGCATCGTTTTCCAGCGTAGGCCCGCCCGGGCCCGTGCCCAAGGTGAACTTCGGCACCCCTCGGCGCGGCATGCCGCAACCGGGGTGCGGGGCGTCGCGTGCCCCGCCGGACGTCCAGATCCGCCGGCTGCCACTTGCGGACGGCGCGTCGCACCGCGACACTTGGGGGCGATGCTCATCCAGGCCAACCGGACGGCGACGATGCGCACCTCGGACGGGGAGCGTCAGCGCGTGGCGGAGTTCCTGCGCGACGCGTGCGCCGACGGGCGCCTGTCACCCGACGAGCTCGACGCCCGCCTCGAGGACCTCTGGGCCGGGCGCACCGTGGAGGACATGCGCGGGCTCGTGTGGGACCTGCCCGGCGGGGACGCGGTGCTGCCGCGGCTGAGCGGCCGCCCGCGCCCGGTGCCCAAGCCCGCGCGGTCGACACGCCGCCGCCCCCTCGCCGCCGGCGCCACGCTGCTGGTCGCGGCGGCGGTCATGGTCGCCGTGCTCGTCCTGCTGCCCGACTTCGTCGCCTTCGCAGCCATCGGGATCATCGTCGCGCTGACGATGAGCGCGGTGCTGCTGACGATCCTGCTCGCGCCGATCGCCATCGTCGGCCTCGTCGTCGCGCGCATCGCGCAGTGGATGTTGCGGGGCCGCCTGCCGGCCGGCCCGTGGACGCCGTACGGCGGCCGCCGCCGGTGAGCGGGGAGCACGAGGCTCCCCAGCGCGTCGAGATCGAGCGCAAGTACCTGCTCCGCGCGCTGCCCGCCGACATCGACCGCCATCCGCACGGCGACCTCGAACAGGGCTACCTGGCCGTGGCCGACGACGGCGTCGAGGTGCGCGTGCGGCGCAGCGGGTCCGACGCCACGCTGACCGTCAAGTCCGGTCCGGGCCTCGTGCGCGTCGAGGAGGAGATGCCCATCGACGTGCGCCGGTTCGCTTCGCTGTGGGAGCTGACGCGGGACCGGCGCGTGGCCAAGACGCGCTACCTCGTCGACCTCGGCGACGGGCTCACGGCCGAGGTCGATGTCTACCACGAGGCCCTCGAGGGCCTGCTGACCGCCGAGGTCGAGTTCGACTCCGAGGAGCGCAGCCTCGCCTTCGTGCCGCCCGACTGGATGGGCGTCGAGGTCACCGGCGACGAGCGCTACGCCAACCGCTCGCTCGCCGTCGACGGCGCCCCGTGACCGCCGCTCAGGCCGGCCGGTAGGTCTGCGCGACGGCGCCGGAGGTGAACGCCGTCGACTCCACGAGCGCCAGCCGGGCCGGCGCGGTGAAGCCCGGCGCCGAGCCTGACGCCGTCGACCGCGCGACCTTACTCGGCGAGGTCGCCGCGCACCAGGCTGACCGGCCCGCGAGGCGTGCGCCAGCCGTGCGCGAGCAGACGAGCTTCGGCGTGTCGTTCCTCGGCGTCTCGGTCAGCGCTCTGACCCGCACGATCTCGCAGACTCATCGAAGAAGCCCCACGCGCCCGCGCGGCGGGCGTAGGCTCGCGCGCATGTCCGGATTGCGACGGGACTGGACGCCGGAGGAGGCCGCCGACAAGGCCCCGGCATCGGACGAGAGCATGGACGAGGCGGCGCCCGGCGCGCGGCGCCCGCCCGACCGCCGCGCCGGCGGCTCGGAGCACAGCGCGGGCGAGGAGCCCTACGAGGGCTCCGAGCAGGATCCCAACGAGCCGCCCGACCCGCCCGCCGGCCCGGCCGCGGCCGCCTAGGGGAACGAGCCATGGGGCTCTACATCCTCAACAACACGGTGCAGACCACGTGGGTGACCTACGCCTATGCGTCGCCGGGCTGCGAGGGCGGCGTGGACTGGGCCAAGAAGGGCTGGTACGAGGTCACGCCCGGGGCGACGGCGAAGATCCACACCGGCTACGTCGGCGGCTCGAAGTTCTTCTACTACGCCGAGAACGACTCCGGCGCGCAGTGGGCCGGTCCGTTCTTCACGAACCTGCCGTGGAACGCCTTCGACTGGTGCTGGACGACGGCGAGCAGCCAGGGGCGCCAGCTCGGGCTGCGCAAGCTCGAGGTCCCCTGGCACATCCTCGACTACACGCTGTCGCTCGTCTGACCCCGCGCTACGCGGGCACGCCGGTGCGCGCCGGGGCCAGCCAGCGCAACGCGGGCACATACGGCTGGAGGTCGAGCTCGAAGCGCAGGATGTGCGTGAACGGATGCTGCGGCAGCCGGCGCTCGAGCATCTCCGCGCACGCGACGTAGTGCTCGCGCCTGCACGCGAGCTCGCGCGCGAGCAGCCGGTTGCCCGCCGCGCCGATGCGCAGCTCGCGCGCCTTGGCCACCTTGTCGGCGGCGAACACCGCGAGCGTCTGGTCGTCGGCGGCCTCGGCCTGGCCGCGCAGCGCGGCCTTGCGGTCGCCGTAGTCGGTGATCGACTCGTCCTCGCTGAGCGCGAGGACGATCGCCGCCACGCGTGGCCCACAGCGCTCGGTCACGTCGGCGGCGGTCGCGCCGCCCTTCTCGATGACGTCGTGCAGGAGCGCGCCGCAGACGACCTCGTCGGGGTAGCCGCCCTCGTGCACGAGCAGCGCGACCTCGAGCAGGTGGACGACGAACGGCGCGCCGTCGGCGTCGCGCTCCTGGCCCTCGTGCGCGTCGTGCGCCCACGCCGCGGCGCGCTGCGCGGCCGGGCGCTCGGCGAGGAAGCCGAAGAGCGGCTCGGAGGCCATCGCGCGCATGCTCGCAGACGCCGCGCCGCCGCGCTCGAACCAGCGCGAATCCACGGGTCATCTGGAAGGCTGGCCGCCTCTCGGGACCGGGCTCCCGATCACGCTCCTGGGGGAGGGAGGCAGCGATGACAGAGCTCCAGCGGTACCTGGCCGAAGAGGTGGCCGAGGACCACGCCGACGGGATCATCACGCGGCGCGAGGCGATGCGCCGGCTCGGGCTGCTCGGCGTCGCCGGCGGCGCGGCGGCGGCGATGCTGGCGGCGGAGGCGGCGCAGGCGCGGGCCACGAGCGCTCCGGCGACGCGTCGCCGGAGCCAGGGGCACGGGGGCCGGCATCCCACGGTCGACGAGTGGGCGCCGGTCGCCACCGAGGCGATCACCTTCGCCGGTCCGCGCGGGACCCTGATGGCGGCCTGGGCGGCGGCCGAGCGCCCGCTCGGCGGCGTGCTCGTGATCCACGAGAACCGCGGCCTGACCGATCACATCCGCTCCGTGGCCGGGCGCTTCGCGGCCGGCGGCTTGTCGGCGCTGGCCATCGACCTCCTGTCCGAGGAGGGCGGGACGGGCGCGTTCCCGGGCGAGGCCGAGGTCGCCGCCGCGCTCGCCGCGGCGCCGCCCGATCGCTTCGACGAGGACATGAAGGCGGGCGTCACCGAGCTCGAACGCCGGCTGGACGGCAAGGGGCTGGCGGCGACCGGCTTCTGCTTCGGCGGTGGCATGGTGTGGCGGCTGCTCGCCGCGGGCGAGGACCGGCTGGCCGCGGCGGCGCCGTTCTACGGCCCGTTCCCCGAGGGCGGCGACCTCGGCGGCGCCGACGCGGCGGTGCTCGCCGTCTACGGCGGGCTGGACGGACGCGTCAACGCGACCCGGCCGGCGGCGCAGGCCGCGCTCGAGGCGGCGGGCCTCAAGCACCAGGTCCTGACGTTCACCGAGGCCGACCACGCGTTCTTCAACGACACCGGCGCGCGCTTCAACGCGCCGGCGGCCGAGGAGGCGTGGCGGCGGGTGGACGCCTGGTTCGCACGCGCTGTGAGGTAACTAGGCGAGCTGGATCAGCCCAACCCCGCCGAGCAGCAGGCCGACGCCGGCCAGGCGCGCTGGCGGCACGGCTCGGCGGGGCAGGCGCAGCAGCCCGTGGCGGTCGACGAGGACCGATGCCACCTGCTGGCCCGCCACGGTCAGCGCGACGGCGGGCGCGGTGCCGATCTCGGGCACGAGCATGAACATCGCGGTCACGTAGCTCGCGCCGCACAGGCCGCCGAGCCAACCCCACCACGGCACGCGCCCGAGCGGTTGCAGCTGCGGGCGGGGGGTACGCGCGGCGGCGAGCGCGGCCGCCAGCACGGCGGCCATCGCGGTCGCGGCGACGACGAACGACACCGCGCCGGTGGCGATCGGCGCGTCGAGGTCCTCGCGCAGGCGCGCGTTGACCGCCGCCTGCACGGGCAGCGCGGCGCCGGCGCCGAGCGCCAGCGCGACCCAGCGGCCGCCGGCGCGCGCGGCGGACCCGAGCGCGTCGCGGCCGGCCTGGGCGCGGACGATGAGCACCGCGCCGGCGACGACCGCCCCCGCACCGAGCCAGGCGGGCGCGTCGAGTGCGTCGCGCCGGACGCCGAGCCAGCCCGTCCCGTCGAGCATCAGCGAGGCGCCCATCTGGCCGGCGATGAACAGGCCGACGCTGACGAGCGCGCCGAGCCGGGGGAGGAGCAGGATCCCCGCTGTGATGTAGATCGCGCTGCCCAGCCCGCCGAGCAGGTGCCAGGCCGGCGTGCCCGCGGGGAGGTCGAGGCCGGCCAGTGCGCCGGCGACCGCGGCGAGCGTCACGAGCAGCGCGGCGCCGATCACCAGTTGCAGCGCGGAGGCGCCGAAGGGACTGCCCATCGCGGTGCTGAGCTGGACGTTGGCGGCGGCCTGCAGCGCGAGCAGCGCGCCGACGGCGAGCAGGAAGGGGACGGCGGCGGCGTCCATCGATCACCTCGAATCCAAGTGAGACGGCGGTTCGGTTGTCTGGGAAACCGTACCAAACAAAACGAGACAACGGTTCGTTTCGGTAGGCTGGGCTCCGTGGACGAGCTGCCCATCGCCGCCCCGCGCGAGCGCGCCGACGCCGCCCGCAACCGCGAGCGGATCGTCGCCTCGGCGCGCCGGCTGTTCGCCGAGCGCGGCGTCGCCGACGTCAGCCTCGAGGAGATCGCGCGCGACGCCGGGGTCGGCAAGGCGACGCTGTTCCGTCGCTTCGGCGACCGCCAGGCGCTGTTCCTGGCGCTGCTCGACGAGCACGAGCGCGAGCTGCAGGAGCGCCTGCTCAGCGGCCCGCCGCCGCTCGGCCCGCACGACGACCCGCGCGAGCGCCTGCACGCGTTCGCCGACGCGCTGCTCGACCTCAGCCTCGCCCACCGTGACCTGCTGCTCGGCTCGGAGACGGCGCGCCCGCTCGCGCGCCTCGGGACCGGCGCCTACGGCGTCTGGCACCGCCACGCGAGCGTGCTGCTCGCGCGTGCGCGCCCGGAGGCCGACGCCGACGTCCTCGCCCACGTGCTGCTCGCCGCCTTCGACGCGGAGCTGCTCACCGCGCTCGGCGACGCCGGCGTCCCGTCATCGCGGGTTCGCGAGGCGCTGCACGACGTCATCGCTCGCCTGGCGGCCCCAGGCCGTGCTTGACGAGCTCGACGGTTGCCGTCGGGGTCGGAACGCGCGGTCGTGGTCCTCGCCGTACTCGGGGCGCGGACCGTGACGTCGTCGAACACTGCCACGACCATGCCATCCGGGGCGTTGATGCGGCGGCCCGCATCCACTTTGCTACCCGGCCATGACCCAGCGCGTCCCGCCCGTCCCTCCGGACTCCCCGGATCCCATCGTCGCCGACGTCTTCAGCGTCTTCGCCCGCGAGGGGCGCGAGCCGATCGCGCTGTACCGGGCGCTGGCCAACCACCCGGTCATGCTGCGCGCCTACTCCGGGCTGGCGCAGGGCCTCCGCTACGAGGCGAGCACGCCGCGCGCGCTGCGCGAGCTCGTGATCCTCCGCACCGGCCAGCTCGTCGGCTCCGACTACGAGTGGGCCCACCACCGCGCGATGGCCGAGCACGCCGGCGTGCCCGACGAGCAGGTGCTCGCGCTCGCCTCGTGGCGCGAGTCCGGGGCGTTCGACGAGCGCGAGCGCGCCGCGTTGCGGTGCGCCGACGAGATGCACGAGATCGCGTTGTCGGACGAGGGCTTCGCCGAGCTCGAGGCCGCGCTGGGCCGCGAGGGGGCCCTGGAGATCGTGCTGCTGGCCGGCTTCTACCAGGCGGTCGCGCGCTACATCCAGGCGCTCGGCCTCGAGGTCGAGCCCGAGTACCGGCGCTACGTGGACCGCGAGGCGTGACCGGAGGCGGCCGCCGTTCCGGGGCCGCCGTGCGCGAGGATGCGCGCGTGCATCGCATCGGCCTCGTCGTCCATCCCCGCCGCGAGATCGACTCCGCGCTCGAGGCGGTGCGCCGCTGGGCGTCCGCCCACGACGTGGAGATCGTCCAGGTCGCCGTCAACGGCCTCGAGCGCGAGATCGCCGAGGTCGGCGACGCGTCGTCGGTCGACCTCGTCCTCGCCGTCGGCGGTGACGGCACCGCGCTGGCGGCGCTCCATGCCGCCGCGGCGGCCGGCAAGCCCGTGCTCGGCATCGCCTGCGGCAGCCTCGGCGCCCTGACGGCGACGGGCGCCGACGAGCTCGACGACGCGCTCGACCGGATGCTGGCGGGCGACTGGCGCGCCAAGCGGCTGCCCGGGCTGGAGGTGGCGGGCGGCGGCGAGTCGCAGGTGGCGATCAACGATCTCGTCGTCGTCCGGCAGGGCCCGAGCCAGATCGCGGTCGAGATCCGCGTCGACGGGCACCGCTACATCCGCTTCGCCGGGGACGGCCTCGTCGTCGCCACGCCGCTGGGCTCGAGCGCCTACACGATGGCCTCGGGCGGCCCGATCCTCACGACGAACAGCGAGGGCTTCGTGCTCACGCCGCTGGCGCCCCACGGCGGCTGCTGCCCGCCGCTCGTCGTCGGCTCGTCGACGGAGGTCGAGATCCTCGTCGAGGCCGGCTACTACGGCGCGCGCCTGGAGTTCGACGGCCACGCCGTCGACGTCCACCCCGAGCAGATGACGGTGACGCGCCGCGAGCGCCATGCCACGCTCGTCGCCCTGGGCGACGACGAGCCGATGCTCGACGGCCTGCGCCGGCGGCGGGTCCTCATCGACAGCCCGCGCATGCTCGCCCGCGACGAGCGGCTCGCGCTCGGCGGCCGGGACGGATGAGATGCGCGAGCTGAGCGGCGCGGCGATCGTCAGCGGTGGCGCGTCGGGCCTCGGCGCGGCCACGGCGGCGGCCCTGCACGCACACGGCCTGGCGGTGCTCGTCGCCGACGTCGACGAGGAGCACGGCGCCGAGGTTGCGGCGCGGCTCGGCGATCGCGCGGCGTTCGCCCGCACCGACGTGACCGACCCGGAGGCCGTCGAGGCGGCGGTCGTCCGGGCCGCGGCGCTCGACCCGGCCGGCCTGCGCCTGAGCGTGGCCTGCGCGGGCATCGGCACGCCCGAGCGCCTGCTCGGCCGCGACGGCCCGCACAGCGTCGACGGGTTCCGCCGGGTGCTCGACGTCAACCTGTTCGGCACGTTCCACCTGCTGCGCGCCGCGGCCGCGGCCATGGCGGACAACGAGCCCGTCGACGGCGAGCGCGGCGTGCACGTGCAGACCGCTTCCGCCGCCGCCTTCGAAGGTCAGATCGGCCAGCTCGCCTACGCGGCGTCGAAGGCGGCGATCGCCGGCATGACCCTGCCCGCGGCGCGCGACCTCGCCGGCCGCGGGATCCGGGTCTGCGCGATCGCGCCGGGCACCTTCGACACCCCGATGCTCGCCGGGCTGCCCGATGAGGTGCGCGACCGCATCGCCGCCACCGTGCCGTTCCCGCCGCGGCTCGGGCGCCCGGAGGAGTTCGCCGACCTCGTCGTGAGCATCGCCCGAAACGGGATGATCAACGGCGAGACGGTGCGCATCGACGGCGCGTTGCGGCTCGCGCCCCGCTAGGCCGGGAGCCGGCGAAGGCAGGGCATCTATGATCGGCGCCGGCCGGAGGCGGAGACCGTGGGACGCAACGCGAAGAGCCCGGAGCGCAGCGCCCACCCTCAAGGACGTGGCCGACCGCGCGCGCGTGCACGTCTCGACCGCCTCGCGGGCGCTCTCGCCGCCGTGGCCGGGGCGGGTGAGCGCGGCGACCGTGGCGCGCGTGCAGGCGGCCGCGCGCGAGCTCGGCTACACGCCGGACCTCGTCGCCGCCGGGCTCAAGCGCGGCCGCACGCAGAGCGTCGGCGTCGTCGTCGGCGACTTCGAGAACCCGTACAACAACCTCCTGATCCGCGGGCTGGCCAGCGGGCTGGAGACGCACGACTTCATCGCGCTGGTGACCGAGTCCGCCGAGCGCCACGAACGGCTCGAGCGCGTCATCACCCACCTGCTCGGGCGGCGCGTGGACGCGATCGTCACCACCGCCGCCCACCTCGGCGACGAGGAGCTGCTGCTGCGCGTGGCCGCGCAGGGCGTGCCCGTCGTGCTCGGCGTGCGCGACCTGCCGGAGACGGGGCTCCCCGCCGTCGTGCACCACGACGAGCGCGGCGCCGCGCTGGCCGCCGCCCACCTGCTCGAGCTCGGCCACCGCGTCGTCGCGCAGCTCGCCGGGCCGCTGGACATCGACTCCTTCGGCCGCCGGCGCCACGGCTTCGGCGCGGCGGTCGCGGCCGTGGACGGCGCCCGCGAGGTGACCGTCGACGATGCGGCGGCGGTGGCCGACATCGCCGAGGGGCGGCGCCTGATGGCCCTCACGCTGGCCGCCCCCGAGCGCCCGACGGGCGTCTTCGCGCACAACGACGTGATGGCCGTCGGCGCGCTCGAGGCGATCCGCGCGGCGGGGCTCTCGTGCCCCGGCGACGTCTCACTGGTCGGCTACAACGACCTGCCGCTGGCCAGCCACATCTCGCCGGCGCTGACCACCGTCGGCGTGTCCAGCGAGGTCCTCGGGCGGCGGCTGGCCGAGGTGGTGCTGCGGGCAATCGAGGATCCGTCGGGGACGGGGGAGGTGGTGCGCGTCGACGCCCGCCTGGTCGTCCGGGGCTCGACCGGACCCCGGCTGCCAAACGTTTGCCACGACGGGTAGCATCGCTCGCCTGCGGAGGCGAGAGGAGAGCGCATGACCATGCACGACAACGGCCGCGCGTCGATGTTCGGCCTGACCTCGGAGCTCGAGTCCTTCCGGCGCGACGTCCGCGCCTGGGCGGTCGAGCGGCTGCGCCCGCGCGCGGCCGAGCTCGAGTGGGAGGCCGATCCGGCCGACCGCGTGGCCTGGGACCTCGTCGAGGAGGCCTCGGAGCTGGGCTGGCGCACGTTCGGGCTGTCGAAGGAGGACGGCGGCGCCGGCGGCGACGCCCTGTCGATCGCGATCCTGATCGAGGAGCTGAGCTACGGCGACATGGGCTTCGCCGTCCTCATCGATCAGTGCATCAAGGTCCAGCGGATCCTCGCCCAGCTCGCCGAGGGCCAGGCGCGCGACCTGTTCCTCGAGCGCTTCGCCTCCGATCCGCGCTGCGTGCTGGCGATCTGCTTCACCGAGCCCGAGACGAGCTCGGACTACATCATCGACGGGCCGGACTTCCGCTTCCACACCCACGCCGAGCGCCAGCACGACGGCTCGTGGCGGCTGAACGGCTACAAGCGCTACATCTCCAACGGCGCCGACGCCGGCCTGTACTGCGTGTTCGCATGCACCGACCCGTCGCAGCCCGCGGCGCGCGGGACGAGCGCCTTCCTCGTGCTCAACGACGACCCCGGCTTCGCGGTCGAGAAGGTCCACGAGAAGATGAGCCAGCGCGGCAACAACAACGGCGCGCTGCGCTTCAACGACGTGAGCCTGCCCGCCGACCGCCTGCTCGGCGAGGTCGACAGCGGCTACGCGGGCTCGCGGCTGATCCTCAAGGAGAGCGCGATCACGGCCGGCGCGACCACGCTGGGCACCGCGCAGGCCGCCTACGACATGGCCGTCGCACACGCGCGCGAGCGCGTCCAGGGCGGGGTTCCGCTCATCGAGCACGCCAACATCCGCTGCCGGCTGGCCGAGATGTACAGCAAGCTCGAGGCCGCCCGCAGCCTGATCTGGCGCGCCGCGTGGGCGGTCGAGCACGACCCGGGCTACGACTTCAAGATGGGCAGCGCGGCCAAGGTCTTCGCGTCGGAGACGGCGATGGAGGTCGCCCTGTCGGCGGCCGAGACGTTCGGCGGCCTGGCGATCATGTATCGCGACTGCGGCGTCAACAAGTGCGTGCGCGACTGCATGTCGTTCCTGCACTCCGACGGCGCGCAGGACTCGCACCGCCTGCGCATCGGGGCGATGATCGCCGACGAGGCCGGGCTCGAGGGCGCCGGACCCGTGCTCGAGCCGGTCGCCTCGTGACGAAGGCCTTGCTCGTCGGCGCGATGCTGCTCGTCGGCGGGCTGCTCGCCGTCCAGCCGCCGATCAACGCCCAGCTCGCGCGGCACACCGGACTGATCGGGGCGACGTTCATCAGCTCGGTGATGTCGACGGCGATTCTCACCGTCGTGCTCGTCGCCGCGGGCGGCGGGTTCGGCGAGCTGCGCCACGCCTCCGAGGTGCCGCTCGTGTACCTGACCGGCGGCATCATCGGCGCGGTCTTCATCGTCGCCCTCGCCGCCGCGGTCGGCTCGCTCGGCGCGGGCGGCGTGTTCGCGGCGACCATCTGCGGCCAGCTGCTCGTCTCCGCCGCCGTCGTCGACCGCTTCGGGCTGGCCGGCGTCGAACGCCTCGGGCTCTCGCTGCCGCGCCTGATCGGGATCGTCCTCGTCATCGCCGGAACCCTCCTCATCACGCTTCGCTGATGCGCGCGCGCTGGATCGAGACCTGGGACGGGCCGCTGCTCGACGGCGAGCGCCCCGATCCCGAGCCCGGGCCCAGCGAGGTCCTCGTCGACGTCGAGGCGTGCGGGGTCGGGCTGACCGTGCTCAACTGCATCCGCGGCGACCTCGGCGACGACCCCGCCGACCTGCCCCGGATCCCCGGGCACGAGCTCGTCGGGACCGTCTCGCGCGTCGGCGCGGGCGCCGACCCCGAGCTCGCCGGCCGGCGCGTGCTCGCCTACTTCTACCTGTGCTGCGGGCGCTGCCGGCGCTGCCGGGCGGGGGAGGAGTCGCTGTGCGAGCGCCTGGCCGGCTACGTCGGCGTGGACCGCGACGGCGGCTACGCCGAGCGCGTCGTGCTGCCCGAGCGCAACATCGTGCCGCTGCCCGACGGCATCGACCCGGTGGCGGCGTCGGCGATCCCCGATGCGATCGCCACCCCGGTGCACGTGGCCGCCCGCGCGGCGATCGGCGCCGGCGAGCGCGTCGCGGTGATCGCTGCCGCGGGCGGGGTGGGCGCGCACATGGTCCAGGTCGCGGCGCTGCGCGGGGCGCGGGTCGCCGGCCTGGAGGCCACGACGGCCAAGCTCGAGTTCCTCGAGCGCGAGCTCGGCGTCGACGCCGTCGACTCGAGCGACTTCGGCGCGGTGGCGCTGCCCGCGCGCTGGCGCCGGGGCGCCGACGTGGTCGTCGACCTGCTCGGCTCGGCCGCCAGCCTGGCGTGGTCGCTCGGCGCGCTCGCGCCCGGCGGGCGGCTCGTCGTGCTGACGACGTTCAAGGGCCCGTCCGTCGACGTCGCGCCGCGCGACATGGTGCTGCGCCAGACGAGCATCGTCGCCTCGCGCTACGCGGGCCGCGCCGAGCTCGAGCTCGCCGCCCAGCTCGTGGAGGACGGGCGCGTGCGCCCGGTGGTCAGCCGCAGCGCCGGGCCGGGCGAGATCGACGAGCTGCACGACGCGCTGCGCGCGGGCGACCTCATCGGGCGTGGGGCGCTGAGCTGGGCATGATCATCGACGCTCACCACCACGCGCTGCCCCAGCGCGCGCTTGACCTCTTCGCGCGCGACCCCGTCTACCGCGTCGAGCTCGACGGCCGCCGCTGGCACGGCGGCAACCACGTCGACTTCACCGTCGCCGACGAGTTCGTGGAGACGCCGGCCAAGCTCGCCCAGCTCGACGCGCTCGGCATCGACGCGGCGATCGTCTCCGGAATCCCGCCGCTCTTCTACTACGAGCTCGACGCCGGGCCCGGCGCGGCGATCTGCGCGGCGGTCAACGCCGGCCTGGCCGATATGGCGGCCGAGTCCGACGGGCGGCTTTGGTGGATGGCGCACGTCCCGCTCCAGGACCCGCGCCGCGCCGCGGCGATGCTGCAGGAGGCCGCCGCCGACGGCGCCGTCGGAGTGCACATCGGAACGTCGATCGCCGGCCGGCGCCTGGACGAGGACGACTTCGAGCCGTTCTGGGCCGCGGCCGCCGAGACCGGGCTGCCGACGGAGATCCACCCCGACTTCACCTACGACCGCCACCCCGCGCTGGCCCCGTACTACCTCAACAACGTCGTCGGGCTGCCGCTCGAGACGACGCTGGCCGCCGCGCGGCTCATCTGCGCGGGCGTCCCCGACCGCCACCCCGATCTGCGGCTCGTCCTGCTGCACGGCGCCGGCTTCCTGCCCTACCAGGCGGGGCGCCTGCGCCACGCGACGACGGTGCGCCCCGAGCTGCGCGACGCCCCGGCCGACCCGTGGTCGTACTTCGGCCAGATCGCCGTCGACACGATCACCCACGACGACGCCGCGCTCGCGTACCTGATCTCGCGCGTCGGCGCGGACAACGTCGTCCTCGGGACCGACCTGCCGTTCGACATGGCCCCCGCCGACCCCGTCGGGCTCGTGCGCGCCGGCGCCGGGGACGAGGAGGTCGTCGCGCGCGTCGCCGGGCGCAACGCGGCGCGCCTCTACGGGCTCGACGTCACCGGCGCCTGACGGGCGAGCGCGCTCAGCTCGGTCCGCAGGGCGCCGACCTCCTCGCCGTGCTCGAGCGGCGGGCGCACGACCTCCCAGCCCGGATCGCCGGACTCCTCGGCGAGCAGGCGCTTGATCGTCGGGATCAGCGGGTGGGCCTGGATCGCCAGCCGCATCGCCGTGAGCGGCTCCTGCGCCGCGGCCGCGTCGTCGTCGCGGCCGTCGGCGTGCGCGTCGAACACCGCCCGGGCCTGCGGGGCGGTGACGTTCGCGGTCGCCGAGATGCAGCCCGCGCCGCCGGCGCGCAGGACCTCAAGAAGCGCTCGCTCGCTGCCGGCGAAGACGGCGAGCTCCGGGAACTCACGGCTCAGGCGCAGGGTGTGGTCGGCGTCGCCGGCGCTGTCCTTGATCCCCGCGATCGTCGCTCCGAAGCGGTCGAGCAGGCGCGCGACGAGATCGACGCCGAAGCCGACCTGGGTGTTCTGGGGGATGTGGTAGAGCAGGATCCGTAGGCGGTCGTCGGCGACGCGCTCGACCAGCGCGTCGAAGAAGGCGAGCAGCCCGTCGTCGGTGACGGCGCTGAAGTAGAACGGCGGCAGGACGAGCACGGCGGGCGCGCCGAGGTCCAGCGCGCCGCGCGACAGCTCGACCGCGTCGGTCAGCGCGCACGCGCCGGTCCCGGGCAGCAGGGCATCGGCCGGGACGCCATCGGCGACCAGCGCCTCCCAGGCGGCGATGCGCTCGGCCACCGACAGCGAGCTCCCCTCGCCGGTCGTGCCGAAGATCGACACGCGGTGGCAGCCGTCGTCGACCAGCCGGCGGACGTGCGCGGCGAAGCGCGCGCGGTCCACGCCGAGGTCGGCGTTCATCGGCGTCACGGAGGCGGCGACGACGCCGTCGAGATCGTGTGGTCGGGTGACGGTCGGCACGGCGCGATGGTAGGCGCTGGGCGACGCGGGCCGCGGCTCGCTCGTCTTGCCCGGGCGCGGCGTCCTCGGGAAGATGACGCGATCTTCCCGCTCTGGACCACGGTGGGCGCGGCGGCATCGCGGCGGGCCCGCGGCTACGAGGCCGACCTTCGCGCGACCGCCGAGCTGCTCGCGGGGGAGGAGTCGCCCGGCGAGCGCGACGACGCCCGTGAGCGCTTCCTGCGCGCTCACGCCGAGACGCTCCATGCCGAGCTCACCGACGGGCGCACGCGGGCGCTGCGTGTCGAGGATCTGCTCGCCGCGGCGGCCGAACGCGTTCCCGGGCTCGTGCCCGGCGCCGCCGAGCTCGACGCCGAGCGCGGACGCACGCTCGCCGACAAGCACGGCCACGAGCTCGCCCAGGGCCGCTTCCTGGCCCACGTGCTCTCCTCGCCGGCCGCCGGCGCCCACCTGGTCTGGTCGATGCTGCGCCCGACCGCGGACGCGCTCGAGCGCCTGGACGACTTCCGCGCCGCCGGCGAGATCGACCTCGGGGCGGTCCACCTGCGCCGCGAGGGCGGCGCGGCGATCCTCGAGCTGCGCAACCCGCGCCACCTCAACGCCGAGGACGACACGACGCTGGCGGCCACCGAGACGGCCGTCGACCTCGCGCTGCTCGATCCCGAGGTCGAGGTCGGCGTGCTCCGCGGCAGTGTCGTCGACCACCCGCGCTACGCCGGCCGGCGGATCTTCGGCGCCGGCATCAACCTCACGCACCTCTACCTCGGGCGCGTGAGCTACCTGTTCTACGTGGTCCGCGACCTCGGCTACGTCAACAAGCTCTTCCGCGGGCTCAGCGGCCCCGAGCACCGCCCAGGCGAGCCCGAGGACACGACGGAGAAGCTGTGGGTCGCGGGCGTCGAGACCTACGCGATCGGCGGCGCCTGCCAGCTCCTGCACGTCGTCGACCACGTCGTCGCCGAGCGCGGGGCGCGTCTCCATCTCCCGGCGCGACGCGAGGGGATCATTCCCGGCGCCTCGAACCTCCGGCTGCCGCGCGCGGTCGGCGAGCGGCTCGCGCGCCAGGCGATCCTCTCCGGGCGCGAGTTCGAGGCCGGGACGCCGGAGGGCGATCTGCTGTGCGACGAGACCGTCGAGCCCGGCGGCGTCGACGACGCGCTCCGCGCGCGCGTGCAGGCGCTGACGGGCTCGGGCGTGGTCAACGCCGCCGCCAACCGCCGCGCGCTGCGCGTCGGCGCCGAGCCGCTTGACACCTTCCGCGCCTACATGGCGACGTACTGCCTCGAGCAGGCGCGCTGCCACCTCAGCCCGGCGCTCGTGCGCAACCTCGAGCAGCACTGGAACGCCCGCGAGCGACGGCTGTGAGCGCCACGGCGGACATCGAGCGCGTGCCCCGCGAGGACCTCGAGGCGCTGCAGCTCGAGCGCCTGCGCGCGACCGTCGACCGCACGCTGGCCGCCGCGACACCGCTGAGCGCGCGCCTGCGCGACGCCGGGGTCGGCGCCGGGGCCGACGTCGCGGCGCTCGGCGATCTGCGCCGGCTGCCGTTCGTGACCAAGGAGGACCTGCGCGAGCACTACCCCACCGGGCTGTTCGCCGTCCCGCGCGAGCGCATCGTCCGCCTCCACGCGTCGAGCGGCACCGGCGGCAAGCCGACCGTCGTCGGCTACACGGCGGCCGACCTGGACATGTGGGCCGAGGTCGTCGCGCGCTGCATGGCGCGCTGCGGCGTGCGCCCGGGGATGGTCGTCCACAACGCCAACGGCTACGGCCTGTTCACCGGCGGGCTGGGCTTCCACGCCGGAACCGAGCGCCTGGGCGCGACGATCGTGCCGATCTCCACCGGCCGGACCCGGCGCCAGGCGATGCTCATCCGCGACCTCGGCGCCCAGGTCATCACCTGCACGCCCTCCTACGCCCTGAACATCGCCGACGCGTTCGAGGAGGCCGGCGTCGCCCCCGGCGACCAGCCGCTCGAGATCGGCCTGTTCGGCGCCGAGCCGTGGTCGGAGTCGATGCGCCGCGCGCTGGAGTCGCGCCTGGGGCTGCGCGCCCGCAACGTCTACGGGCTGTCGGAGATCGTCGGCCCGGGCGTGTCGGCCGAGTGCGAGGACGCGCCGGGCGGCTCGCACGTCAACGAGGACCACTTCCTGCCCGAGATCGTCGACCCGGCGAGCGGCGACCCGGTGGCCGGCGACGGCCCCGGCGAGCTCGTCCTCACGACGCTGACCAAGGAGGGGCTGCCGCTGATCCGCTACCGCACGGCCGACATCACGACGCTGACCGCCGAGCCATGCCCATGCGGGCGCACGCTGTGCCGGATGGGCCCGGTGCTCGGGCGCCGCGACGACATGCTCATCGTGCGCGGCGTCAACGTCTACCCGTCGGAGATCGAGCAGGTCCTGCTCGAGGCCGACGGGCTCGCGCCGTACTGGGAGCTGCGCATCGAGCGCCCCGGCGCGATGGACGAGGTCACCGCCCGCTGCGAGACCGCGCGCGCGCATGCCGGACGCGACGACCTCGCGGGCCGCGTGCGCGCCGCGCTGCGCGAGCGCACCGGGATCGCGATCGCGGTCGAGCTCGTCGCGCCCGGGACCGTCCCGCGCAGCGAGGGCAAGGCGGTGCGGGTGGTCGACCTGCGCCGGGCCTAGGGCCGCCGGCGAACCGGAAGCCGACGCGGCCCTTCGCCGCGCGGTAGGTTCGCATGTACGTCCGCTGGATTTCGGTGAACCGGGGGGTTCATGAGCGCTCACGCGCTGCCCAGGAGGAACCGGGTCTCTGCGCCGCACGCTTCGGCGACGCGGAGCGACGAGGCGCTGCGGCAGGCCGCGCGCGGCGACGTCGGCGCGTTCACCGTGGTGTACGAGCGCCATCACCTAGAGCTCTACCGCTATTGCCGCTCGATCCTCCGGCACGACGAGGACGCGCACGACGCGCTCCACAACACGATGACCAAGGCGTGGGAGGCCTTGCAGCGCGGCGACCGCGAGGTGGCGCTCCGGCCGTGGCTGTTCCGGATCGCCCACAACGAGGCTGTCAGCATGTTGCGCAGCCGTCGCTCCCATGCCGAGCTCGGCGAGGCGGACGCGGTGGCGTCCAGCGCGGAGGAGGACGTAGAGCTGCGCCAGCGCCTCAGACGGCTTCGGGCGGACCTCGCGGTGCTGCCCGAGCGACAGCGCAGCGCGCTGGTCCTTCGCGAGCTCTGTGGTCTCAGCCACGACGAGATCGCTGCGGTGCTCGTCGTGTCGACGGCGACGGCGCGGCAGACGATCTACGAGGCGCGCGTCGCCCTCCACGAAGCGGAGGCCGGGCGGGCGATGAGCTGCGAGGAGGTCAAGCGCGCGCTTTCCGACGGGGACGGCCGGGTGCGGCGGGGACGGCGAATCCGGGGCCATATCCGAACGTGCGCGGGATGCTCCTCCTTCGCCGACGCGCTGCGGCGTCGCCCGAACGAGCTCGGTGCCCTCTTGCCGCCGCTGCCCGGGACGGCGTCGGTCGGGATGCTGGTACGGCTCCTGTCGGGCCACAGCGCGTCGGGCGGCGCGACGTCGGCGGCCGCGACGGCGGCGAGTCCGGCCGCGATCGCGACCACTACGATCGCGCAGCTCGCGTCGGGCACCGTGGCGAAGATCGCCGTCGGATCGGCGATTGTCGCCACGGCGGGAGGCGCCGTGCAGCTGGAGCGGCTCCGTCATGCGCCCGCGACAACGGTGCCCGCGACGACCACGTTGCCCGCAGCGGACTCCGGCCACCTCGCCGGCCGGCGGCAGGCAGGAGCGCTGGGTGCGCCGTTGGGCGTCGTCGATCACTCGCCATCTCCAGCCGGGTTGTCGGCGCTTGCGCCAGTACCTGACCCTATGCCGGTCTCCGGCGCGCGGCCGAAGGCGACCGCTGCCGTCCCGGTCACCGCAACCGAGACCGTGCCGTCCGGCCGCCGCGCCGAGGGAACGCCGACGGAGCGGGCACTCGTCCCGGTGGGCTCGCGCGCGCCCGCCTCGGGGACGCGCGACGGGGCGCCGAGCGCTCCGTCCAGGCGAGCGTCGCAGCCGCAGGCGGCACGTGGCGCCGTGCCCGCGCGACGGCCCGCAGAGCTCCCGGGCGCGGGTGGCTCGAGGAGCGCACCGGCGGATCGGCCACAGGCCCGTCCCCAGAGCCGCCCGGTGGCGCCTGCGCGCAGGCCCGAGCACGCTGGCCTGAAGGGGCCGCCGAAGGGGCCGGCGGCGGCGAGGCCGCAGCAGGCCGGTCCGAAGGGGCCGCCGGCGGCGAGGCCGCAGCAGGCCGGTCCGAAGGGGCCGGCGGCGGCGAGGCCGCAGCAGGCCGGTCCGAAGGGGCCACCGGCGGCGAGGCCGCAGCAGGCCGGTCCGAAGGGGCCACCGGCGGCGAGGCCGCAGCAGGCCGGTCCGAAGGGGCCACCGGCAGAGGGCGTGCCGGGTCGGCCGAAGGGTCCGGTCGCGGCGAGCCCGGAACGCGCGGGTCCGAACGGCCCACCGGCCGAGCCGGCCGTGGCGAGACCTGAGCGTGCCGGTCCGAAGGCGCCGCCGGCGAAGGTCGTCCCGGGCGGGCCGCAGCACGCTGGTCCGGACAGCCCGCCGGCGAAGGTCGTGCCGGCCAAGCCCCAGCACGCCGGTCCGGAGGGCCCGGCGGCGAACGCTCGTGCCGGATAAGCCTGAGCACGTCGGTCGGAAAGGCCCGCCCGAGCCGGTCGTCACATCGGAATCGCCCCCGGCGCCAAGCCGCGAAGGAACCGGCTCGGCCGCGCCGCCGCCCGCGCCGCCGCCCGCGGCGCCGCCGTCCGACGGAGCGCCGCCGATAGAACCTGATCCCAGCGCCGCGAGCGCGTTGTCACTGCACGCAACTGCGCTCACCATGCCTCGACAAGGGGGCAGCATGGGACTTGGAGGTTGGGCCGGGCCGCCGGCCGACCGAAACGTCATTCCGTCAACCGCCGGGGCACGGTTCATGCCTCTCCGTTGCACCGTGCTGATCGCCGACGCGCAGCCGACCTTCCGTCTCGGCACGGGCGCGGCGCTGGAAGACGGCGGCTTCGTGGTCGTCGCCCAGGTGGCCACGGCCGACGAGGCGATCAGGGGCGCCCTCGCGCGACGCCCCGACACGTGCGTGCTGGACTGCTCGATGTGCGGCGGCGCGCTCGACGCAGCGCGGGCGATCACCACGAACCTCCCCGAGACGGTCGTGCTGATGCTCACCGAGGCAGTCAACGGAGAGGAACTGCTTGCCGCGCTACGCGCCGGGGCCTCCGGCTACCTACCCAAGTCCACGCATCCGGCCCACCTCCGTGCCGCCGTTCACGCCCTACTCGCGGGCGACACCGCCATCCCGCGGCCGCTCATGCGCTCGCTCATCGATGGGATCCGCGCTCAGCAGCCACGGCGCGAGCCGACGTCGCTGGCCGGAGGGTCCGTGCGTCTCACGCCGCGCGAGTCGCAGGTCGTCGCGCTCCTGCGCCGCGGGCTGTCGACGAGTGGCATCGCATCAGAGCTCGACATCTCCGTCGTCACCGTCCGCCGCCATCTCTCCGGAGCACTGCGCAAGCTGGGCGCGACCGACCGGAGCATGGCCCTCGGCCTGCTGGCCGAGATGCAGGCTCGGGGGTAGCGACAGCTCGCCGAGGGCGTCAGAAGGGCCGGTCGACCAGGCCTTCCTGCACTGCTCGGACGGCGGCCTGTACCCGATTGTCCACGCCGAGCTTCGCGAAGATGCTGCCGGTGTGGTGCTTGATGGTCGCGGGGCTGACGAAGAGCTCCCGCGCGATCTGCCCGTTGTCCCGGCCGCGTGCGATCAGCTCGAGCACCTCGCGCTCGCGCGAGGTCAGCTCAGGCGCCGCCGCTGAGGTGCCTCCGTCGCTCAGGCCGAGCAAGCGTGCCAGCCGCCGCGCGAGAATGGGGGAGACGAACCGCTCGCCCCTAGCCGCGGCGCGGATCGCCGCAACAATTTCGTCCTCGCGGGCATTGAGGTCCACGGAGCAGCACGCGCCGGCTGCGAGCGCCTCGAGGAGCGAGCGGTCATCAGTGCTCTCAACGAGGACAACCGCGCGCTGCGGCACGGACCGCACGAAGGTCCTCAGGGCATCAACGGCAGCCGGAGAGCGTGACGACTCCACGAGCACCACGTTGGCCGCCGAGTCGCGCAGCATGAGCGAAGCCCTGGCAAGCTCGCTCGCCTCTCCCACGAGCTGGATCTCGGCGGCGCGCAGCAGCCGGCTGAACCCTAGGCGCACAAGTTCGGAGCTTGCGACCACGAAAAGTCGCACCGCCGCCGGCTCGTGGTCTCCGGGCGGCGTCCTCCGGGCAGCGGCTCCGCCCTGCATACCCCCAAACCCCATTCAGATAGTCCGCGAGGAAGCCCCGCGTCTGGCACACACTAATCGCAAAACGCCCTTCTAATCGCGCCATGGTCACGGTTCGCTCGCATACGCCATGCCGCTCGCGTAAATCCGCGTTCAGAACTGAACGCCCGTTGAACCGACCGGTCTATTGCCGGGGCTCTGTCCGTGAGGGAGCCTGCGCTCGCAGTTTGCCAATGGGGGTGATTGGGGTGGCGTCGGGACGACTTGGAGTGGCCCGTCCGGCGAGCAAGGTCTGTAGTTGGTCCACGGGCAGTGCGGGCGGTTGCCTGAGCGCCGCTTGTGCCGGAGCGCAGGTCGTACCGTGGTGACAACGCTGGATATCGGCGTTCCCGCGTGGGCCTGGACGTGCATCAAGCCCCTCCGATCGTCCGTTTCACGCGTCACGCCGAGCCTGCCCGTACCCATTACGGCGGGCGCCTTGCACGGCTCCGGCCTCCGTCACGAGCCCGGGTCGGTAGATGTGGAGGCCGAGGAGCCGGTCGCTTGAAGCGGATTCGGATCCCGTTCTTCATGCCGTGTCCTCGGCCGTTGGCGGGCGTGGCGCCGACCGAGTCCATCTGCCCGTGTCGGCTCGTGTCACGGTCCCGGCTCTTCCGGAACGTGTCGCAGGCCGCAGTGCTCGTTCTGGGCTGCGCGGTTCTAGCGCCGCTGGGAACAGCGGCCGCCGCGCCCGCCGAACCGGGGCCCAACGACGTGGTGGCCTCCTCGCCGCGGGAGTCGTCGTCGCGGGAGTCTTCGCCGGGGCAGTCCGCGGCGCGGGAGTCGTCGTCGGGGCCGTCGTCGTCGGGGTCGTCGTCGTCGGTGGAGTCGTCGTCGGGGCAGTCCGCGGCGCGGGAGTCGTCGTCGGGGTCGTCGTCGTGGTGGAGTCGTCGTCGGGGCAGTCCGCGGCGCGGGAGTCGTCGTCGGGGCCGTCGTCGTCGGGGAGGTCGTCGTCGGGGCCGTCGTCGTCGGTGGAGTCCTCGTCGGGGCAGTCCGCGGCGCGGGAGTCGTCGTCGGGGCCGTCGTCGTCGGGGTCGTCGTCGTCGGTGGAGTCCTCGTCGCGGGTAGTCGTCGTCGGGGCCGTCGTCGTCGGGGAGTCGTCGTCGGGGCAGTCGCGGCGCGGGAGTCGTCGTCGGGGCCGTCGTCGTCGGGGAGGTCGTCGTCGGGGCCGTCGTCGTCGGTGGAGTCCTCGTCGGTGGAGTCCTCGTCGGTGGAGTCCTCGTCGGTGGAGTCCTCGTCGGTGGAGTCCTCGCCGGTGGAGTCGTCGTCGGTGGAGTCCTCGTCGGTGGAGTCCTCGCCGGTGGAGTCCTCGCCGGTGGAGCCGGTGCCGGTGGATGCGACGCCGACCGAGCCGACACCGGTCGAGCCGACGCCGATCGAGCCGCTGCCGGTGGAGCCGCTGCCGGTGGATGTGACGCCGGTGGGCGCCGGTGGAGCCGCTGCCGGTGGATGTGACGCCGGTGGAGCCGGCGCCGGTGGAGCCGCTGCCGGTGGAGCCGCTGCCGGTGGAGCCGGCGCCGGTGGAGCCGCTGCCGGTGGAGCCGCTGCCGGTGGATGTGACGCCGGTGGAGCCGGCGCCGGTGGATGTGACGCCGGTGGAGCCGCTGCCGGTGGAGCCGGCGCCGGTGGATCCGTTGCCGGTGGAGCCGCTGCCGGTGGATGTGACGCCGGTGGAGCCGCTGCCGGTGGATGTGACGCCGGTGGAGCCGCTGCCGGTGGATGTGACGCCGGTGGGGCCGGCGCCGGTGGAGCCGCTGCCGGTGGAGCCGGCGCCGGTGGAGCCGCTGCCGGTGGAGCTGGTCCCGGTGGATCCGCTGCCGGTGGATGTGACGCCGGTGGAGCCGGTCCCGGTGGAGCCGCTGCCGGTGGATGTGACGCCGGTGGAGCCGGCGCCGGTGGAGCCGCTGCCGGTGGAGCCGCTGCCGATGGAGCCGCTGCCGGTAGATGTGACGCCGGTGGAGCCGGTCCCCGTGGAGCCGCTGCCGGTAGATGTGACGCCGGTGGAGCCGGTCCCCGTGGAGCCGCTGCCGGTGGGCGTGACGCCGGTCGAGCCGCCACCGCTCCCGGTTGCGCCGGTCCCCGTGGACGTGACGCCGCTCGACCCGACGCCAATCGAGCCTGCCCCCTTGGCGCCGGTGCCCGCGAACGTGAGCCCGGTCGAGCCGACGCCGGTGGATGTAACGCCGGCAGAGTGGGCGCCGGCGGTGACCCCGCCCGCCGCCGCACCGGCCCCGGTCGCCCCTCCGCCGGTTGCGGCTGAGCCGGTCGTCGCCGCGCCGGTCGCGCCTGCGCCGGTCGTGATCCCGGTCGCGCCGGCGGTCGGCACGACGGAAGCGCCTCAGCCGACCGTGCCAGTTGAGCCGCAGCCCGGCGTCGCGGCGAACGTCGCGTCGCCGACGACGGCCTCGCTCATACCCTCGGGAATGCCTGTTGCGGCGCCCGTGCCCGTCTTCGTTCCGGAGTCGCTCTCCGCCACCCTGCCCGCCGTCGCGCACGTCTCGTCCGGCGCCGCGCCAAGCGTGGCCGTCTCGACGCCGAGCGCCGCCCTTCCCTCCGAGGCGCGGGCTCGCAACGCGTCGCGGCTCCACGCGGCAGGCGCGGCCGCGGGCCTGCTGCCGCCGTTCGCGTCCCCTGCTGACGACGCAGCCCTGGTTCCACAACTCGCGATAAGCGCGGCGGCGGCGCTCGCCGCCGGCATGAGCCTTGCCACGGCGGCTACGATCCGCGCCGCGATTCGCGCCGGCGAGCCTGTTCCTGCGAAGCGCGACCGCGGCGGCCAGAACTCGCAGCCGCCGTCTGGACCGCCCGGGAACGCCGGCGCGGGCGTCGCGGGCAGCGGCGCCGGCGGCGCCGCCGCCGCCATGTGGACCGCTGTTCTCCTGAGCTTCTTCCTCTTCGCTGCTCCTGTGCTCCGTCGCCATCGCCTCCGGCTCGTGCCGGTGGGCCCGGCGGGCACCGCCTTCCTTCTGCATCGGCCCGGCTGAGCTTCCCGCAGGGAGCCAGTCGGGCCGCCGCGCGCATTCGCTCGCGGCGGCGTCAGAGCCGTTCAGAAGGGGAGCCGAGAATGACCACGTATCTGGTCGCCTCCGGAAGCAGATGCAGGACCATCGCAGCACTCGCGGCATTCGCGGCACTCGTGTCCGCGACGATGCTGATCGCGCCGAGCGGCACCGCGCAAGCACGGGACCGGGTGGCGACGCCCCTCCTCGCGCCGCGCGCGGGCATCGGCGCGAACCCCGCGCAGCTGGTGCGGAACCTGCAGCGCACGCTTGTACGTCGCGGCTATGACCTCGGCGCGCCGGGCGTCGATGGCCGCTTCGGGCCGTTGACGGCCGCCGCGGTTCGGCGCTTCCAGCGCCGGAACCGGTTGACCGTGGATGGCGTGGTTGGGTCGGCGACGCGAGCTGCGCTGCGCAGCAGCACCCGGCTGATCCGTCGCGGTGACGGATACGCGATGCCGGGCGGGTCGGACAGTGTTCGGAGACTTCAGCGCCGGCTGCGTCGGGCGAGCGAGCATCCAGGGCCCGTCGACGGGCGGTTCGGTCCCGTGACCGAGTCCGCGGTTCGCCGCTTTCAGCGCCGCGCGCGCCTATCGGTCGACGGCCTCGTTGGCGCTGCCACCGTGGGCGCGCTGAGGCGTGCGGTCATGGCGGCAGGGATCGACGCGCACGCCGATCGCTCGGAGCGCGGCGCGATGCCCGAGCACGGAGCCCGAGATCGAAAGCTCGCGTCCGGCGGGAGCGCGATCGTCGGGTCGCAGCGAGCACCGGCACGGACGGACCGGCGCCCGGAACATCTCGACGATGCCGGCCTGGCACAGTCCACGCGAGGCGTGCTGCTCGCCATCACCGCGGCTCTTGCGCTTCTGTCGTGCGGTGCTCTTGCGTCCGGAGCCGCGCGGATGGCACGGCGGCGACATGGTCGCCGCCGCGGGGGCGGGCTGCTCGAAGCCGCCCGCGGCGAGGGCCGCCGTCATGCTGTGACCGCGCCGGCGTCGCAGCGGTCGAGCACAGTCGACACGGGAGACGAGCGTGCGCAGGGCGAGCGCCGCGCTCCCGACGCGCCCGACACGCCCGGCCTCTCCAGGCGCACGTCGCAGCGCTCGGCGGGGCGCGCCGACGGGCGCGCTGAACCACGAGCACCGGAGATCCCTCGTCCGTCGCGGGCAGCGCGGAGGACACCCCTCGGCGCCGAGCGCGTCGCGCGTGCGGCCGGTCGCAGCCCGACGACGCCGGTGCTCGGCTACGCGTGCATCGCCGCGCCGTCCACAAGCGACAAGGGCGACACGGCCGCGGCCGTGGCGGACATCCTGATGCACGAGAGTCGCCGCCGCGGGCTTGCCCTGCTTCAGGTCGTGCGGGACCGCGAGCCGGTCAGGGGGCAGAGCTCTGAGCGGCCCGGGCTCCAGTATGTGCTCGCGCGGATCTCCGCGGGAGACGCCAGCGGCCTGGTGGTATCCGACCTCGGCCAGCTGAGCCATTCGGTGCTCGGCTTGGGCGAGATCCTCACGTGGCTCACCGGCTCCGGTGTGCGGCTGATCGCGATCGCCGAGGGCGTCGACACCGCCGCGCCCGGCGGCCGCCTGGCGGCCCGGGCCTTGATCGAGGTGTCCACCTGGGAGCGCCGGCGAATCAGCGACCGGACGCGAGCGGGGCTCGAGGCGGCGCGCCGGAACGGCGTTGGCCGAGCGCGGCCGGCGGTGGCGGACTTCCCCGACCTCCGTGAGCGGATCTTCAAGATGCGCGCCGACGGCACGACGCTGCAGGCAATCGCCGACAGGCTCAATGCGGAGGGCGTCCCGACCGTCAGGGGCGGCACGGAGTGGCGACCGTCGAGCGTCCAGGCCGCCACCGGGTATCGACGGCGGCGGCGCTCGTCGTGGTCCCCGGCCCCGGTCGAAGCCGGGAGGTCCGACGCGGCGCCCGGCGAGCGCGCGGAGGGGTGATCGCATGCGTTTCCCCGCCTCCCTCTGCCTCGATCTCAGGCCCAGCTGCAGTCGATCCGGCGGCGGTCGCCCGCGCACGCTGAGCGACAGGTTCTGCACGCTGTGCGGTGGCTTTTCGCCGCTGAACGGTCGTTCGTCGACGCCATACGCAATCGCTCGGGGACGTATCTCGCCCAGCGTGTGGTGGGGCACCCGAGCGACCCTACGATCGCTTTGCGCGAGCGGTCCCCGGCCGGCGCGTGACCGTCTTTCCGGACATGGAGAATCGCGAAGAAGCCATCAGGTGAGTGCCGTGCTTCTCAGCCTCAGAAACGGTGATCGGCGCTCCAGGGCTTGGCTGTGCGGCCTCGAGCGGACGACGTCGATGAGGGATGCCCCCACGGCGTGGCATGGGCCGCGGCGCAACGACCGCGTGGTGGCGCTCGGCCTCAAGTTGCTTGCGCTCGCTCACAACGAGGCTGACTCTGGGACGGCGCGGCGGCCGGTCCGAGGGGAGTCGTCATGACCGACAGGGCCCCCCGAATCGTCGGCACCAGACCGGCGGCACGGGCGGGCGACGCCCAGGTGACCGCGCGCTGCCGCCGAGGCGACCTTCAGGCATGGCCTGAGCTCGTACGCCGCTTCGCCCCGTACATCCACGCAATCACCCGTGCGTATGGGCTCCCGGAGCACGACGCCGAGGACGTCTTTCAGGAGGTGTTCATGCGAACGTGGCAGAACCTCGATGGCCTGCGCGGCGACGATGCGATCCGCCCGTGGATCGGTCAGCTCGCCCGCCGGCTGGCCGTGGACCGCCTCCGCCTTCTGTCACGCACGCGCGTGCGGGAGGACATCGACGACTTCGCAAGCCTTCCCGCCGAAGATGCCCTGCAGGCGCTCGACGACGCCCTAACCGTCCGCGACGCGATGGCGCGGCTGCCGGTCCTCCAGCAGGAGATCCTGCAGCGTGTGTATGTCGAGGACCAGAGTCACGCGACGATCGCCGCGGCGCTCGGGATCGCGGAGGGCACGGTGGCCAGCCGCGCGTCGCGCGCGCGGCATCGCCTGCGCTCGCTGCTCGGCTCCGAGTGGCGCGCTGCCGCCGGGGCGGGGAAACGGAGTGCGGTTCGCTCGGCCGGGATCTAGCCATCCCCGCTCGTGTCGGCGCTGCGGCGAGGCGGTACGCCGTGCTCTCGCCGCGCGGATCAGCCCGTCGACGCGAGGCGGCGGAGCGGGTCCGCCGGCGGATTGCCGTCGTCAGCGACGGGCCCATCCTGCTTTCCGGCGAGCACCATGTAGGGCGGGCGGCCATAGTGGGCGACCGACGCGCTATAGGCAATGGCCAGCTCGTTCAGGCCGACACCTTCACAGAGCGCGCGGATCTGTGCCTCGCTGTAGGGGCGCATCTCGCCTGCGGTGAAGCGGCGGCGCCGGGCGGCCTCGCGCACGGCCTGCAGCTGCTGCTGCATCGCTCCGGGAGGATCGACTGTGTAGAAGTCGGCCGCGAACCGGCCCCTGGGGCGCAGAACGCGCGCACACTCGTCCAGCAGGGCCAGGGCCTGGTTCATGTCGAGCGACGGGAAGACGCCGCGTCCGAACACGAGATCGAACTCGCCAGAGGCGAACTCCGACAGCGTGAACCCATGCGTGCGTCCGAAGCGAACGTTGCCGAACGCCCCGAGGTTCTCCCTTGCCTCACGAAGCATGGTCGCTGACACGTCGGTGCAGGTCAGCTCGCCGACTGCCGGAGCGACATGCCGCGAGACACGGCCGTCGCCGCACCCCAACTCGAGCACCCGCTCCTTCGAGGAGAGGTGGGGAGAAAGGAAGGAGACGAACGGGCGCTCGTCGGTCCAGCCGACACTTCGGGCGGCATCCGGGATCACCTGGCGCACCCGCTCACCGTCGAGAAGCCAGACGAGAGCGTGGTTGTTCAGGACGCCGTCTCGCGCTGCGGCGAAGGTGCCCGTCAGCGTTTCAGGAATGATCCGGGGGGAGTGCAGGAGCATCCACACTGCCTGCCGAGGCCGAAGTCCTCGACGAGACAACGCTTCGACGCGCACCCGCTCTTGATCTGAGAGGTCCCATCGATACGAAGGCATCGAATTCACCGTTCCAGTTTCCGGGGAGCCGCGTCAAGATCGTCCGCGCCGAGGTTGGCGTTGCGCAGGTTCGCGCTCCAACCAAGGATCGAGCCGGCGGGGAGCAGGGGGCGCCAGTCGCGCAGGTCCACGCCGTCGTAGCGCATTCCCGGCCGCCATGGCGGCCAAGAGCTGGCGATAACGTCGGCCCGGGACACTCCGGGGGGCAAGCGCGCCGATCGGCCGAGCACGTCCCTGAGTCGTTTCAGCTCGCCGACCGGCCAGCGCATCTCCGCTCCGACGGCGTACTCGGGCGTTGGGCCGGGCGACTCACCGATGAGCGCCCGCGCTCCGATCAACGGGAGGTCCACTCCCGAGAGGATTGCCAACGGCAGCCAGCCGAAGACGCGGACGCCGACCTCCATGAACCGCGGGACGCCGGCAGCATCGACCTGGTACTCGACCTCGGCCAAGCCCTCGTAGTCGAGCGCCCGGAGCAGATCGAGGGCGGCGCCGACGCCCACATCATCCGGCGGGACGGTGCGCTTCCAGACGGACGTACCGCCTGGGATGGGGTAGAAGCTCATGGTCTCGCGCGCGACCCGGGCCAAGACGCGCCCGCCCGCGAGAACCGCGCCCACCGACAGGGAGCGCCCTGGTACGTAGGACTGGAGGAGGGGCACTCATCGTCAGCTCCCCTTCGGAGCTTCGCCCGCAGGTCGGCCTCGTCCGCTGCGAAGGTGTGGCGAACCTGCCGCAAGCTGCCGCCGCACGGCACATAGGATCGCCGCGGCTTGATCACGCAGGGAAATCCAAGCTCGCGGGCTCCGCGCAGCGCGTCACGCTCATCCACGGGGTCGACCCACGCGGGCGTCGGGAAGCCCGCCCGCTCCGCCGCCCGCAACGCGCGTGCCTTGTCCGTGAGCAGCGCCGTTTGCCGTCGATCGCCACCTAGGACCCTTGCGCTCCCCAGGTCCGGCCGCGCCCACAGCAGGGTGATCGAGGCATCTCGGGTCGGGATCACGACATCGACGTGCTCCCGGGTCACGCAGGAGGCGACGGCGTCCGCGAAGGCCGCGGGAGCCTGTTCGGCGGCCGGCAGGCCGACAGCGGTCGCGCAGTACCGAGAAGCGGCCGCGCGCGTACCGAGGGGCGCGAGCACGCGCCATCCAGCCCGACCCAGGGATCTCGCGGTCGCCAGTGCCGGCGCGCCGCCTTCCAAGACCAGAGCGGACGGCGCCTGAGAGCGGACCCGGTCAGTCGCGGCCATGTTCCCGGGCCGTCGTCCGCGGCTCCCGGCGTGTTGATCGCGCGTGCGCCCGATCGAGGAATGAGCGAAGAGCGGCGAAGTCGTCCGGGAAGCCGATCCGCTCGACGCCGAGCAGCACCATCACGTACGTCGCCGCGCCCAGGAGGAGCGCCGCAGGCAACGAGCCGTGAGCGACCGCCATCACGGCACCCGCCACTGCGCCACCCAGCACCGCTCCCGCGAGCAGCCGCCGCGCCTGGAGGCGCTCGCGCTGGGGACGCGAGATGACCAGCAACGTGACGGCGATCAGGAGCTCGGAAATCGAGGTGCTCGCCGCAGCTCCGTTGTAGGAGAACCGCGGGATCAGCACAAGGTTCGTGGCGACGTTCTGGACGACGATCGCGGCGTACGAGTACGCGACGACGCGCTGGCGGTGCTGCGAATAGAGGAGAGCGCTCGAGAGCGAGCTGACCGGAAAGAGGAGGATCGCGGGCGCCAGGAGGGCCAGCGCGGTGGCCGCCGGCCGATACTGCTCCCCGTAGAGGGTCGTGATGAGGGGTTGTGCGAGCACCGCCGCGCCGACCGCCATGGGCAGCGAGATCGCCAGCACGAGCTTGAGCGCCCGCTGGAACACGAACCCGACCGACGGTCGGCTCTCCGATGACAGCCGCGACAGAACGGGCAGCACCGCGGCGTTGACGCTCCACGTGACGAACAGGCTGGCCTCGAGCAGCCGGTAGGCCGCCCCGTACTGCCCACATCCGCCGGTGGCTTGAACACCGCGAGCATGCTCGTATCGATCCTGAAGAGGATCTCGAGGGCGATGAGGGCGACTCCGATCGGTACCGCCTCCTTGGTCACCCTCCGGCATCCCTCGACGGTCACGGCCCAGCGCGGGCGCGCGACCAGGCGGTAGACGAGCGCGATCCCGAGCGCGAATGCGAGGAGTGCCACGGCGAAGTAGATCGCTGCGACGGCCACCACCTCGCCTCCGAGGTACAGCGCGACCAACGCCGCCGCGGTGGTCACCCAGCGCTGTGCGATGAGGACCACAGGGACGGGGCCGAGCCGCTCGAAGGCTTGAAAGACCGCGAACACGAGCTTGAGGAGCGTGTCGATGATGGCCCCGAGGCCGAGCAACAGGATCACGAGCCGGGTCTCGCCGGCCATGCCGGCGACCGTGGCGATCGTCACCGCCAAGAGCAGGAGTGAAAGGTTCAGGACGAGCCGCGAGGCGACGGAGTTCGCCAAGTACTCGCTCAACCGCCTGCGGTCCCGCGCCACCTCGCGTGTCAGGACGACGTCCTGTCCGATTCCGCCCGCAACGACCAGAAGGCTCGTGAATGAGAGTGCGAAGGTATAGACGCCGTAGTCCGTGGCGCCGACCTTCCGGGCGAGCACGATGTAGAGGACAGCGCTCCCGAGCTTGCCGCCGATATCCGCGAGTGCGCGAAATCCCGAGTTGGCAAGGATGCGCGACGAGGCGTCCCCCGCCCCGGCGGTCGCAGTCTGCTCTCGGGGAGACGACGGGGTCGACGACATGTCTGACCAGCGACGGACCGAGGGGGTCGAGCCGCTCACATCTCTGCGCGAGGTCACGGCCGGTCTACCGCTCATGCCCGAGCGGACCCACTCCGCGTGTTGCGTTCCATCCCCGCGCGGTGAGCCGGCCTCGGGCCGCCAGAGCGGGACATCGCGCCGGCCCAGATCAAGGCCGCCACGACCCACAGGTGACGCCAGTGCATGGTGTCCACGACCCCGCTGTTGACCAGGAGGCCGCACCAGGAGCCGAGGAGTGCCCCCGACCCGATGCCATACGTGTCTCGCCCGGCGCCGACGTTCTCCAGCGCCAACGCGAGGGTCATCAGGGCAAGACCGACATAGAGGGCCAGGCCGAGAAAACCCTGCTCGGCGAGGACGCGGACGTAGGTGCTGTGGGTGGCGAGGGCGGAGTAGACGCCGAACTGTCCCGGACCGATGCCGACCGGGTGCGACATCCCGAGCGCGACGCCCTCGCCCTGGGCGGCGAAGCGAGCGACGTCGTAGGACTGGGCCCGAGCGCGCTCCTCGAGGAAGCCCATGGACCGTGGCTCGGCGAGTGCGAGGACCGTCAGGATCACCGCGCCGGAACCCAACAGCAACAGTCCGCGACGCAGGGCACGACCCCCGCCGCGCCGGCGTAGAACAGCGACACCCAGCGTCACGATCGCCGCTACGCCGAGGTTGAGCCAGGCGGCGCGTGAAAAGGATACGAGCACACCGAGCGCCAGAACGCATATGCAGAGCCAGAGCAGCCAGCTACGCAGCCGCAGCAGCCTCCGGTTCACGAGTTCCTCGAACAGGATCAGCAACACCGGGATGAGGAACGGCGCATAGACGTTCGCGTCCTTGAAGAGCCCCCGCGCGCGGGTGTCGATGTAGTCCAGGAAGATGCTGTGGCCGGGGAACGGCACGTAGAGCGCAACGACGCTCACGAGCGCGCTCAGCACCGCGATGAGCAGATAGGCGCGCAGGACGAGTCGGGCCTTGCGGGGCGAGTTCACGTACTCCGCGAGCCACAGGGCGAAGACCAGCAGGTAGAGCGTGATGAGGAGGAACCGTGCGCCGGCGGGGGCGTCCACGACCTCCATGCACGAGAGCAGGTTCAGCGCGATCAGACCGCCGACGAGTGCCATCGCGGCGCGGGGCACTCGCTGGAGGCGGAAGCGTCCGGTCACGATCGCCACCGCGATGACCATCGCGAACACCGCATCAGGTGGCGAGGGCTCGATGCGCACAACCCCGAGGAGGGCGAACCCGAGCGCGACGGCCGCCTCGTAGCGGGCGACGACGAACGCCAGCAGCACGAGCATGCCAAGGCCGCCCGCCAGAGCCATCGGCGTGGACACGGGCACCTGCTGGAGCGAGAGCGTGAGACCGGCCGCCGCGAGCGCGAGCGAGACGCCGGCGAGGGTCATCCAGCCGTCACTGACGCGCCGGCGCGAAACGGCGTCACGTCGCCTCAGCGAGGAGGCTGCGGACTGATCAGCGAGCGTGAGCACCCATCCTCCGCCAAAGACTCAGCCGACAGGGGCGAACTCGACCTGCTCGGGCGGCTCGGCTCGCGGCTGACCTCGAGATACGAAGTACGGCGCGGGGTCGTTGCGCCCGCCGATCACGACCAGGCCGAGGGGCTTGACCTCGAGGCGACGCAGCGCGTTACGGACGTCGATCGCGATGGTGGACGTCGTGCGGTCCAGCCGGGCAACGACGAGCAGCGTGTCACAGAACCTTGCGAGCACCTGCGTGTCCGCCACGCCGAGCAGCGGCGGCGTATCGATCAGGATGTACGTGTAGTCCAGACGGCGCAGGGCCTTGAAGACGGGCGCGAGCAGGTCCGGCTCGAGGAGCCGGGCAGCCTCCGCGGCGCGAAGCCCCGCCGGTAGGACATCGAGTTCGGCATTGACCCCGTCGCGAGCCTGCGTGATGAGGGCGCTCAGGCTCGTCGGCGTGCTGGCGCTGAATCGTCCGGTGATCACCTTGCCCTTGCCGTTGGACTCGGCGCTCACGACACCGTCATGGCCGGTCAGGAGGTCGCTCAGACCGGAGTGGCCCTCCACGCCCAGGCGAGCGTCGAGTTCCGGAAAGCGGAGGTCGCCCGAAACAACGAGGGTTCCGTGGTTCGCACGGGCCAACCCCGTCCCGAGCGAGTGTGTCACGGTCGTCTTGCCCTCCCCGTGAACGCCGCTGGTGACCATGATGATGTGCGCTTTGCGCGGAGGCAGCGCGAGGCGCAGCGAGGCGGACAGCGTCTCGTAGCTTTCATGCTCGAGCTGCTCGCCCATTCGCCTCGACCCCCGCCGAAATCCTGCGCGCACCAAGGGCACGCTGGCCATCACCGGGATGCTCAGGAAGTTCGAGAGCTCCCGTTCCGAGCTGAATTGCGGCTTCAGCTGGTCGCGCGCGAGCGCGACCATGACCGCAAGCACGATCGCCGCGAAGAACGCGACGATGCCGTTGCGCAGCGGCTTGGGTGAGCTCGGGAAGCGCGGCGCGACGGCGGCCTCCGCGATCTGTACCCCGGAGCCGGCGCTCGCCTCGTCGACCGTGAGCTCGGCAAGCCGGGTCTGCAGGGCTCGTATCTGACCCTCCGCGTCGTCGGTCGCGGGCGCTGCGCGAAGGCGGGCGATCTCGTCGGTGAGAGCCGTGATCGCGGTCTGGTACTGCTGTCGCTCGATGACCACCTGCCGCTGGTGGAACGCGGCGGCCACGACGTTGGCGAGCTGCGCGGCGCGCTCGGGATCACGGTCCCGCGCGACGACGGAGATGAGGTTCCCGCCCGCGTCCACCGAGGCGGTGACCTTGTCCTTCAGCGACGCGATCGTCTCGCCGGGAAGGCGCCTCGCGGCGGAACCGAGCACCTCGCGGGTCCCGAGCAGTTTCTGGAGCGTCGACAGCTCGCGCTCGACCGTGTCGCTGTCGGCGACCGCGACGACGCTCGACGGCGGGTTGACGAGGATTCGCAGCGACGCCTCGTACGTCTGCGGCAGCGCAAGCGACAGTGCGACGACGCCCGTGGTGAGCGCCGTCACGATGCCGAGCATGAGCACGCCGCTGCGCCGCAGGGCGGCCAGGTGGCGGCGCGGCTCGAGCGGCTCGTCGGCGACGAGCGAGTGGGTGGCGGAGTCTGGAGTGCTCATGTCGGCGAGTGCCTCCCGCGTGGGCGGTTGTGTGCAATGCGCGGTTCCGGCCGCGTTGATCGCGGGAGGATCCTGAGGAGGGCGGCGCCGGCCCGGGCGAGAGGGGCGGTGCCCGTCACGGGCTCTTCACGTCCCGGAGAATCGCGCCGCTCGCGGCGCGGAGCGTCACGGAGTCGACGAGCTCGCCGTCCGCATCGCGCATGGTGCGCGGAAGCTGAACCGTCTTCGGCGGAGCGTCGGGTTCGTTGGCCAGCACCATGCCATCGACGAAGTCGCGCCGCCAGACGCCGAGCCAGAGCGAACGCGGCCCGAGCGCCTCACCGAGGTGGAGGTCCAGGCGGTCCCACGGGCGATCGGGGGTGACGCCTCCCACCGACAGTGCATCTCTGCCGGTGGAGACCAGGAAGTAGCTGGCGAGGTTGAAGTCCTGCGCGGACGTCTCGGTCGCCGTGCTCTCCAGAACGACATGGCGTCCGCGCTCGTGCAGGCGATCGATGTAGGACAAAAGAGTGCTGTAGGAGAAGTCCCCGGTCCCGCCGACCAGCCCAGAGTCGTTGACGCCTCGCTCCACGTTGATGTAGTCCGCCGCGCGAATCTGACGCCCGACGTAGGGGTCAGCGTCGCGCCCGGCGCCGCCGCCGAACCAGATCGCGTTGTGTGCGATCTCGATGGCCGGCAGCTCGTTGCGAATCTGCTCGACGAACTCGGCGACGTATCGTCGCCAGCCCTCGAAGGTCATGCGCGCGCCGGTGCGGGGATCGAGCGGGGCGACGAACTCGCCGTTTCCGTCGCCGACGCGGAACTCCATGTTCACGTCATCGATCCAGAGCCCGCGGTAGCCGCGGGCGACGATGTCCTTCACGCGGTCGATCCAGTAGCGGCGGAAGGCGGGATTGCCGATGTCCCCCGCGAACTGCGGGCAACCGCCAAGCCGGCATCCCCACGGGATGAACAACTCTGCGCCGTCGGGGTCCCGAAGAATCCACTCGCGCTGCTCGCGGGCCAGCGAACTTTCCGTGTAGATCGCATAGAGGTTCCGGTGGACCCAGGCTCTGGGGTACCAGGTGGTTCTGTCGTCGAAGTAGGGAGAGAAGGCCACCATCCGCCAGAAGCTCCTCTGGAGCCAGCCGCCGTACTCGGGGGTCTTGTCGTCGGTGTAGCGATCGAACGACGGGTTGGAGAACCCCATGTAGCGGACGTCGCCGGGAACAGCGGCAACGGCGGGCGGCTCGGGGATGGGCTCATCCGCCGTTACCGGCCCGGCGATCCACACCGTCAACCCGATACCCAGCGCCGCGAGTGACGCGAGGAGCACGTGGCTGATGCGGATCGGAGCTACCGGTGTCACCGGCCGATGGCCCCCAGGGCGGGCGTCGTCGCCATGTCGCGTCTCGGGCGAGTCACCGTGCCGACCTCTGCCCACCTCGGCCGACGACGCGTTCCTCCACGGCGCCTGCCTGCGCCCGCGGGATGCCGCGAAGTCGCTCCGCGGCGCGAACGCGCCGCTCGTTCGGGTCGAGGCCGAAATGCCGAAGCGCCTCGGCGAGATCGCCCGTGCCGTGCGACCCGGCCCAATGCACCGCCTCCTGCAGCCGCGGGAGCTCCGCGGCGGTCAGCACCCAGTCGGACGGAGCGGGCGGTAGCGCGCCCAGGAGCTCCGCGATGTCGTCGTTGGGCTCGGCAGTCATGTCCCGGCATCCCGCGGAACTCGGTCAGGGTCCGGCTTCCCGGAGGGAACTGGGAAACGGCCGAGCCGGAGGATCACTCCCAAGACGGCGAGGGGCACCAACTCCTTGCGATCGAGGGAAGCTTTTTCGCGCGCCGGCCGTCGAGGGGACAGATGCTTCGCGACGCCGAGCAGCCCTCCGTCCAGCATGCCGCCAGCTGGGGCAGGCTGCTCGCCGACGCCGACCCCCGGACGATCGAGATCCTCGAGCTGCGGCGGGCGGCGGTGAAGCGGCGCGGGTGGCTCGTCTCCCGGATGCTTCTCGCGGCCGACGTCATCGGGCTCTCGCTGGCCTTCGTCATCGCCCACGTCGTCATCGCCGGCGGGGCCGCGGACGGGGGGGAGGTGGCGGGGACGACCGAGTTCGTCGTGTTCGTCGCGACGCTGCCTGTGTGGGTAGCGGCGGCGAAGGTCTACGGGCTCTACGACAACGACGACGAGCGCACGGACCACTCCACCGCCGACGACCTGATCAGGGTGTTCCACCTGATCACCGTCGGAACATGGCTCCTGCTGATCACCCGTGCGTTCGGCTTCTTGCAACCCGAGCTTGCCCGACTCGTGCTGTTCTGGGCGCTCGCCACGGTGCTGATCACCGTGCTGCGCTCGTGCGCACGAGCCTTCTGCCGGCGCCGGATGCAGTTTCTGCAGAACACCCTCATCGTCGGCGCGGGCAGCGTCGGGCAGTTCGTGGCCCGGAAACTGCGCCGCCACGCCGAGTACGGCGTGAACCTCGTCGGCTTCGTCGACGCGGATCCTCGCGAGCTCCATGACGAGCTTGCCGACGTCCACATGGTCGGGGTCGCCGCCGACCTGCCGGTCCTCATACGCCTGTTCGACGTCGAGCGTGTCATTTTCGCGTTCTCGCGCGAATCGGAGGCGGCGATGCTGGACCTCGCCGAAGCGGTCAAGCTGCTCGACGTTCAGGTGGACATCGTCCCGCGCCTCTACGAGACGATCGGGCCGAACGCGACGATCCACACGATCGAGGGCCTTCCGCTCCTGGGACTCCCCCCGGCCCGGCCCGCGAGGTCGTCGCTGGCGATAAAGCGCGCGATCGATGTCGTCGCGGCCACCGCCGGCCTCCTCGTGCTCTCGCCGATCCTCGTGGTCATCGCGATCGCGATCAGGTTTGACTCGAAGGGGCCGGCCCTCTACCGCCACGAGCGCCTCGGGAGGTTCGGCGTCCCCTTCCGCCTCTTCAAGTTCCGCTCCATGTATCTCGCGAACTGCCGCGGCATCGCGTACGGCGGCGAGACGGCCGAGGGGGAGTTCCGGCGCCTGATGAGCGATCCCGCACGGCAGCGAGAGTTCGAGCTGACCTACAAGCTCCAGACCGACCCACGCGTGACACGGGTCGGCGCGTTCCTGCGGCGGACGTCGCTCGACGAACTTCCCCAACTCGTCAACGTCGTGCTCGGCGACATGAGCCTGGTGGGGCCACGGCCCGTCACCGACGGCGAGATCGGGCGCTACGGCCCGAAGGCCGCAGCGCTGCTGGCCGTCAAGCCCGGCATCACCGGCTACTGGCAGATCAACGGGCGCTCCTCGCTCGACTACGAAGACCGGGTGAGGCTCGACAGCGCCTACGTCGCCTCCTGGTCGCTTCGGCTGGACTGGCAGATCCTCACGAAGACTGTCCGGGCCCTGCTGTCCAGGAGTGGTGCCTTCTGAGCCCGTCGTCGACGGGGCGCGTCCTGCAGGTCTTCCAGCCGCCCGTCGGCGGCGTACCCGAGCACGTCCTGCGCCTCTCGTGCGGACTGTCCGACCTGGGCTGGGACGTCGACGTCGCCGGGTCCTTCCACAGCCCCTACATCGTGCGGCTGCGAGCTGTCGGCCTGCGCGTGCACGAGCTGCCGTTCGAGCGCTACCCGGGGGTCGCCGACGTCCGGGCCGCACGCATCCTGCGCGGCCTGTTGCGGCACGGGTCGTACGACGTCGTGCACGCGCACAGCTCGAAGGCCGGCGGGCTCGTCCGCCTCGTCATGCCCAGCGGGCAGCGAGCCGTCTATACGCCCCATTGCTTCGCGTTCGCGGCGGGCTTCGGGCTACTCCAACGGACTTCCTACGCGCTCGTCGAGCAGCTGCTCCTGCACCGCACGACAGCTGTGGTCGCGGTATCGCAGTGGGAGTTCAAGCAGGCGCGGCACCGCCTGGCCCGAGTGGAGCGCGTGATGACCGTGATCCGCAACGGCGTTCCTGCCGTGGTTCCCTCCGCTGCTCCTCCCGGGGTGCTGGAGTGGGCCGCCGGGCGACGGATCGCGGGCTACCTGGGCCGGCTGGATGAGGAGAAGGGTCCCGTGCGCTTCGTGAGGGCGTTTGCGCGCGCGTGCCGGGACCCCGACTTCAGTGCCTGCGGGCTCGTCGTGGGCGACGGGCGCCTGCGCGACGCCGTGAGGAGCGAGATCGCGCGCCACGGGCTCGAGGCGCGGCTTCGCCACGAGCCGTACGGCGGAGACGTCGCTCCGTGGCTGGCGTGCTTCTCCTTGTTCGTGCTTCCCTCGCGTTGGGAGTCGCTGCCGATCTCGGTCCTGGAGGCGATGAGCGCGGGCGTTCCGGTCCTGGCCACCGCCGTGGGTGGGACACCTGAGGCCGTCATCGATGGTGTGACCGGCCGGCTGGTCCCCGCACCGGACGACGAGCTACTCGCCCGCGCGCTGCACGAGCTGCTGACCCACCCGGAGGATCTTGAGCGGATGGGGGAGGCGGGACGCGAACGCGTCGCACGGCACTTCACGGTCGATCGCATGGTCGCGGAGACGGCGACGGTCTACGAGACGGTGTGGAGTGGCTCCGCGGAAGCCGCGGCGCGCACGGCGGCGGACGGGAGGCCCACGCAGCCGGCGGCACCGCTGGCGGCCACAGTGCCTCGGTGTGGATGAGCGCTCGCTCGGCACAGCTCAAGCCGGAGCGGTGGGCGGCCACGCTGGTCAAGAGCGTCATGACGAGGTCGCGCTCGCTTCGATGGGAGCGCACCCGCGCGTGGAGCGCGGGCGTCCCGGGCTTCCGCGTCCTCGCCTACCACCGCATCAGCGACGACGCCGACCTCCTCGCCGTCCGTCCGCGCGAGTTCCGCCGCCAGATGGCCATGCTGGCCGCGGAGGAGTTCGGCGTCGTGGACTTGGCCACGGCCTGGGAGCTTCTCGTTGCGGGGCGCCTTCCCGAGAAGACGCTCGTGCTGAACTTCGACGACGGCTACCTTGATTTCGCCGGGCATGCGTGGCCCGTGCTGCGCGAGCACGGCTTCCCCGCGACCGTCTTCGTCGCGCCGGCGCTCGTCGACGGCACGATCCGGATGTCCTGGTACACGCGGCCGCCGCCGCTCCTGACGTGGAACGACATCCTGGGCCTGCAGCGGGAGGGGGTCGCGTTCGAGCCGCACTCGCTCACGCATCCGGACCTCACCGCGCTCGATGCCGCCAGTGCACGGCGAGAGATCCTCTGCTCCCGCGAGGTGCTCGCGTCGCGCCTCGGGCGGCCGGGCGACGTCTTCTGCTATCCCGGAGGCCGCGTCGGCCGGCGCGAGCGCGACCTCGTAGAGCAGAGCGGCCTGCGGCTGGCCGTGACGTGCGAGCCCGGCATCGTCGCGACGACGAGCGACGCCCACTTGCTGCCGCGGATCGCGATCGGAAGGTACGACACCGTGCGCGACGTCCGGGCGAAGGCATACGGCGGCCACGACCGCGCGCTTCCGGGCCGTGCGACGTACCAGGCGCTGCGCTACGGGCGACGTCCACGGGAGCTGACTTGAGCGGCGCGGGCGCCGACGTGACGGTGCGGACGGTCAGCACGAGCGAGGAGCTGGCGCGGCTGGGCGACTCGTGGGATGCCCTCGTACTGGCGATGCCGCGGCCGAGCCCCTTCCTGCTCCACGCCTGGTTGTCGGCGTGGTGGGAGCATGCCGAGCCTGACGGCTGGGAGCTCGCGGCGCACGTCGCGTACCGTGCGGACCGCGTGGTCGGCGCGCTCCCTCTGGCCGTCCGCCGCAAGCGAGGCTTGCGCGTCGCTCAGTTCGCCGGCGGCCACCTGTCCGCGCTCGGTGACCTGCTTCTCGCTCCCGGTGAGCCGCCGGCCGTGGCGCGGGATCTCGTTCGGCACGCCGCGCACGGCAGCCATGACCTTCTCGACGTGTTCGGTTTGCCCGCCGGCAGTCGGCTCGCCGAGGCCCTGGGACCGTCGCGGCTGCGCCTGATCGAGCGGGTGGAGGCGCCCGTGCTCGACCTCGAGCGCGGCTGGCAGGCCATCTACGCCGAGCGTACGCCGGCGAAGCGCCGCAGCCTGCACCGGCGTCGCCGTCGACAGCTGGCCGGGCTGGGAAGCATCACGACCACCGTCGCCCGCCGGCCGGACGAGGTGGAGATTGCGCTGACCGAGGCTGTGCGTCTTCATGCCCTGCGCCGGAGGGGGCGGCCGGACGCGTCCGAGTTCTCCTCGCGACCCGGCGGCGGCTTCCAGCGTGAGGCGCTGATCGCGCTCGCAGCGGCCGACCGGACCCGCGTCGTCACGCTGCGCCTGGACGGTCGCGCCGTCGCCTACCACTGTTACCTGTGGCTGTCGCGGACGATGTACGTGCACTCGCTCGCGTTCGATCCTGAGCTCGCGCGCTGGTCTCCGGGACAGGTGACGACGCTCGAGGCGATTGGCACGGCAGCGGAGGACGGGGCCGTGCGCGTGGAGTTCCTGGGCGGAGCGGAGCGCTACAAGCTCGAGCTCGCCGATCGGTTCGAGCCGATGCACCAGGGGCTCGGACTCGCCCGGGGGGTGCCAGGACGCGCGGCGATCGCCGCTGGCGCCGGCTCGATCGCGCTGCGACGGTGGGCGAAGCGTTCGCCAACCGCCCAACGGCTCTACGGCGAGGGGCTGGCCCCGCTGCGCCGGGCCGGCTCGCGCGCTGCGCAGCTGGGCGGACGCCGGGCGCATGCACGCGGCGGAAACGCATCCGAGGCGCCGGTCGAAGCCGCAGCGAGCACGACCTACGACGCCGACCGCGGAGTGGAGTGACGGCGCGGCGGCGCCCGCTAGGGCACCGGCGCCGTCCGCTGCGTCACCGTCTGCAGCCACGCGACGACCTGCCGCCGCGCCCGCGCCGAGGTCAGCCGGTCGGGCAGCGTCCCGTTCGCCGTGCGGTGCTTGACGTTCCCGACCACGCAGGCGAGCGTCTCGCACGCGCCGTTGTGGTAGTAGGGCGGCACGGCGTGGATGCCGAGCAGCGACGGCGTGTTGAAGCCGTTGCCGCGCCCGTCGCCGTTGAAGTCGCGCCCCAGGCCGTCCGGCGGGACGGCCGGCGTGGCCACCCCGTTCACGAGCCCCTGCGTCGCCTTCTCGTTCGCGCCGACGTTGCCGCCGATGTCGTTGCCCGCACCCGGCACGCCGAGGTTGTAGGAGCCGATCTCGCGCAGGAAGCGGAACAGGTAGGGCACCGGGACGGGGTTGCCCGACGTCGCCGCGGGGTTGCTCTCGTTGGCGATCTCGGTCGCGGCGGGCGGCGAGGTGAAGTCCTTGATCGAGTTCGTGAACAGCTGCCCGCCGTGGCAGCTCTGGCAGTTCTGCTGGGCGAACAGCGCGCGTCCCGCGACGATGTCCTGAAGCGACGGGCCGGGGCGGCGGGAGGTGCGCGGCAGCGGTCCGTTCGGTGTGCGCACGGCGGCGCGGACCCATTCGCGCAGCGCGGTCATCGCCGGGATGGCGGTGCCGCTGCCCGGGCAGCGTGAGCGTCACCTGGCGGCGGTCGGCGTTGGCCTTGGCGGCCAGCGAGTTGACCACGCACGGCGGCGTGTTGATGTTGCCGTCGTCGCCGATGATCAGGCCGTGGTTGGGGTCGAAGGTGCTCGTGGCCGGCGGCGGCAGCGCGCACGTGACCGGTGCGGCGAGCGGGCCGGGGCCGGAGACGTTGCGCACGTTGGCCTCGAAGTCCTCGAGCTCGTCGAAGATCGCCGAGTAGTTGAGGATCCGCTGCTGGCTGCGGTTGCGCGGGTTGAAGGTCGGGTTGAGCGGGACCGACTTGCGCGGGCCCGAGCCGAACTCCCAGACCACGCCGTCGGTCAGCCCCTTGAAGTGGCAGCTCGCGCAGCCCTGCCAGCCCTCGCTCGACAGGCGCTCGGTCGTCGACACCGCCGTGCCCGCCGGCCGGTCGAACGAGCCGCGCGAGGAGAAGAACATCTCCGCTCCGGCGGCCACGACCTCGGCGGGCGAGCCCGGCGCGGCCGGCGCCGAGGTGCGGATCGTGCGGATCACGCGGTCCTGACGGAGGTTGACGACCGAGACGTTGCGCGAGACGAAGTTCGTGACGTAGGCGCGGGTGCCGTCGCGGTTGACCGCGATGCCCTGCGGGTTCTTGCCCGCGTTGGCGCCGGCGGTGAGCGGGTTGGCCGGGTCGTTGAGGTCGATGTAGCGCGTCGTGTCGGAGTCGACGGTGAAGGCCAGGCGCCCGTCGGCGCTGACGCGCACCTTGACCAGCAGGTCGCTGCCCGCCGACACCACGTACGCGGAGCCGTTGCCCGACTGCGACGTGAAGCCGATGGCCCACGGGTTGGCGAAGAACAGCCGCTTCTTGCCCGCCTCGGGATTGCGCGCCCCGAGGTGGAGGTTGAGGAAGCGGCTCGGGGCGCCGTCGCGCTCGCGATCCTGGCGCACGCCGTTGACGACGCTGACGAAGGCCTGCGTGTCGACGTTGAAGCGCAGCGGCCCGTCCGGCGAGGCGGCGATGTTGGGCAGGTAGGCCTGCCCGCCGCGGATGACGATGCTCTGCAGCTGGTTCGGGAACGCCGACGTCGGGTCGGGCGTGCCGTTGCCGTCGCGGTCGACGGTGAAGCCGGTCACCTGCGACGCGAGCGTGATCCGCCGCCGCGGGCTGTAGTCGTCGATGTCGCCCGACTCGGTGTCGATCCTCAGCCGGCAGACGACGCCCTGCTTGCCGTTGTCGTCGCCCTGGCGGCCGCCAGGCCGCGTGAAGGCCAGGAAGCTCGTCACGTACAGGCGGTTGCTGTCGCGCGTGACGGCCAGGCCGCGGGGCTGGAAGTGCTGGTCGGTGTTCGGGTTGCAGCGACTGCTGCGCTGCAGATCGACGTTGCCGATGATCCGCGGGCTCTGCGCGTCGATGACGGTGATCGTGTCCTGCGCGCTGTTGGCCACGAAGGCGCGGCGGCCGTCGGGGGAGACGACGACGTTCCACGGCTCGGCGCCGGTGGTGAGGCTCCGCACGCGCTGGGCGCGCAGCGTGCCGCTCGAGGCGTTGCGGATCCGGATGACGGTCACGCTGTTGCCGGCGGCGTTGGCCACGAAGGCGTAGCGGTTGTTCGGGTCCAGCGCGACGCTCTGGGGCTCGTCGCCGACGCCGACCGTGCGCACGACCTGGTTGTTCGACGTGCGGATCACGCTGACCGTGTCGGCGCCCGGGTTGACCGTCCACACGTAGCGGCCGTCGCGCGAGATCGTGATCGGGCTCGAGGTCGTCGGGTAGGGGAAGCTGCGCCGGCTCGCCTGCGCGGCGCTCGCGACGGGCGCCTGGCGCGCGGACTCGGCGGCCCGCACGGGGGCGACCGCCTTGGCCTCGGCCATCGGGCTCGGGCCCGGCGCCGCCGTCGCGCCCGTCCCGGCGAGCAGGGCGGCGCCCAGGCCGCCGAGGATGACCAGGACGAGTCCGAGCCCTCGGACCGCCGTACGCCGTGTCGCGTTCATCTTGACCCCATGCATTCGCATGGCGCCTCCCGTCGGCGAGCCTTTCACGCGCGCGACGGCGCGGTCAAGGGCCAGGTTTTCAGGACAGCACCCGCCGCCGCGCCACGCGGGCCCGCAGCCAGACCATGGCGAGCGCGAGCAGCCCGGGGATGCCCAGCACCAGCGGCAGCACGCCGCCCGAGTTGAGCGTCCGGCGCTCGGCCACGCGGAGGTCGATCGGCGGGCCGATGGCCGGGTCCAGGCGCGGGACGGACGTCGCGGGCCCGGGCACGACGGTGACGTAGACGCCCAGGCGCCCGCCGTTGACCGCGGTCACGTTCCACGACAGGTCGATCGACGCGCCGGGCCCCAGCGGCGCCAGGTACTGCGTGCGCTGCGACGACCAGTCCTCGGGATCGACGTAGACGCCGTCGCGCAGGCTGACGACGTCGAGGTGGGCGACGAGGCCGGCCAGCGGCGCGCGCCCCGTGTTCGTGATCGTCGAGGTGAACGAGAAGCCGTCGCCGAGCCGGATCGACGTGCGCTCGCGATCGACGGCCACGCTGACCGCGGCATGCGACGCCGGCGCCCCGGCCCCCGCCGCGACGAGGGCGCACAGCAGTCCGAGCGCGAGCCCGCGCCGCACGGTCATCCCCGCGCCCCCGGGCGCAGCGTGACCAGGCGGGGCGCGACGAGCAGCGCGACGGCGGTGAGCGCCACCGCGGCGGCCACGGGAGAGACGAGCCACTCGGCGTCCTGGGTCAGGGGATGGTTGTTGATGACCACCTTGCCGACGAACTCTTCCGCGGCGGTCACCGGGTTGAGGCGCAGCAGAAGCTCGCCGGCCCAGCCCTGCGTCGCCCCGGCCGGCAGCTGCGTCGGCGCGTAGAGGGCGAGCAGGACGAACAGGCTCACCGAGAGGCTGAGGCGGTTGGTGCGCGACAGCGTGCTCACGATCAGGCCGAACGCGGCGAGGGCGACCGCGAGCGGCGTCCCCGCGACGAGCGCAGCGGCGACCGCGTCGCCGACGGCGTCGACGCCGCGGCCCTGGAACCACAGATACGGCACGGCCACGGCCAGCGCCGCGGGCCACAGCGACAGCGCGGCGAGCAGCTTGCCCGCGACGAGCTCGGCGCGCGGCACCGGCGTGAGCAGGAGGCTCTCGAGCGTCCCGCGCTCGCGCTCACCGCTGACCGCGTCGGCGGCGACGAGCATCGTGAGCAGGGCGCCGACCGCGACCGCCACCTGCACCGTGAGGTTCACCGCCTCGCGCTGCTCGAGCAGGTTGAGCTCCTCGTTCGTCGTGCCCAGGTAGGTCATGACGCTGATCAGCACGCTGAAGGCGAGCATGAGCGCGACGCCACGCCCCCCGAGCCACAGGTCGCGCAGCTCCTGCGCCGCCACGACGGCCCAGCCGCCGCGGACCGGCGTCGCTGCGCGGCGCTCGGCCGCAGCCGCCACGATCAGGTCTCCTCCGCGGTCATGGCCAGGAACGCGTCGCTCAGCCGCGCGCCCTCGAGCTCGAAGGCGAGGAGCGGGATGCCGTTCTCGGCGAGCTCGCGCACCGCGCCGTCGACGCGGACCGGCGGCGTGCCCGCCGAGCCGTCGAACGTGACCGTGACCCAGTCCGGCCGCCCGTCGGCGGCGCGCGCCTCGTCCACACCCGGCGCGCGTTCGAGGACCTCGAGGGCGCGGTCGCGCAGCTCGGCCGGAACCCGTAGGCGCCCGGACCGGCGCGCCGCTGCGCGGCGCGCGACGTCGGCGACGGTGCCGTCGGCGACCGTGCGCCCGCGGTTGAGGATCAGCACGCGGCTACACGCCTGCTCGACCTCGTCGAGCATGTGGGTGCAGAGGATCACGGTGGCCCCGCGCTCGTGTGCGATGCGCCCGACGAGGGCGAGCACCTGGCCCTGGCCGGCGGGGTCGAGACCCAGCGTCGGCTCGTCGAGGAACACGACCGCGGGCTCGTTGACCAGGGCGCGGGCGATGCCCAGCCGCTGGCGCATGCCACGGCTGTATTGCGCGACGGGAGAGGCGGCCCGCTCGGCGAGTCCCACGTCGGCAAGCAGTGCGGCGGCGACGGCCCGGGCGCTCTCGCGCGTGTGGCCGAACAGCCGCGCGTGGTGGCGCAGGAACTCCGTCCCGGTCTGCGTCTCGGGGTAGCCGGCGCTCTCGGGCAGCACGCCGATCCGCGCGCGGATCTCGGCCGGACGGGTGTGCGGGATCCCGGCGACGCTGAAGCTGCCCGCGGTGGGGTGAAGCAGCGTGGTGAGCACGCGGATGGCGGTCGTCTTGCCCGCGCCGTTCGGGCCCAGCAGTCCGAGGATCTCGCCGGCGCGCAGTCGCAGGCTGAGGTCCTCGAGCGCGCGCAGGTCGCCGTAGCGGCGTGCGAGCCCACGGGCCTCGAGCGCGATCGCACCCTCGGCGGGCGGAGCGGACGGCTCCACACGGGCGGCGACGGAGGGGCGGGGCTCGACGGCCATGGCGCGGTCCGCCGACCGTACGGGGTGCGGCTGAAAGGGGGATGAGAGCGCGCCCCGTCAGGCCAGAGCGGACTGCAGCACGCGGCGGGCGATCGGCGCCGCCGCGGCCCCCCCGGCGCCCGCGCCGACCAGCATCACGGCGACGGCGACCCGGGGCCGGCTCGCCGGGGCGAAGGCCACGAACCACGCGTCGGTGTTGCGCGGGTCCGGCGCCCCGTTGGCCGTCGGCCGCAGCTCGGCGGTGCCCGTCTTGCCCGCCACCTGGACGCCGTCGATCCGCGCCGCGGTGCCCGTGCCGCCCTGCACGACGCCGATCATCATCGAGCGCACCTGGCTCGCCACCCGCCGGGAGACCGCGCGCCGGCGCACGACGGGATCGCTGCGCACGATCCGCGCGCGGGCGTGCACGCCGCGCTCGGCGATCGTCGCCCCGACGCCCGCCATCGCCAGCGGCGTGGCCAGGTCGCGGTCCTGGCCGATGGCCGCGGCGCCGACGGCGAGGCTGTCGCGCAGGCGCGACGGCGGCGAGATGCGGCTCGTTCGCGCCGCGGGCACCCGCGGGCGCTCGTTGAAGCCGAACTCCTCGGCGGCGGCGACGAGCCGCTTGGCGCCCAGGCGCGCGCCGAGCGGGGCGAACACCGAGTTGCACGACTCGACGAAGGCCTCCACGAGCGTGCCGCCGCAGGACTCGTCGTTGGCGTTGCGCAGCTCCACGCCGGACAGCGTCGCCGAGGTCGCGACCGGATAGGTGCTCGACGGCCGCGCGATGCCCTCCTCGAGCGCCGCCGAGAGGGTGATGATCTTGAACGTCGAGCCCGGCGGCTGCGGGGCCGAGACGGCGAGCCCGGCGAGCGCCAGGACCGAGCCGTCGCGCGGGCGCACGACGGCGATCCCGCCCAGCCGCTCGCCCAGCGCGGCGGCCGCCGCCCGCTGCAGGCGAGGGCGGATCGTCGCTCGCACGTTGTGGCCGCGGCGCACGGAGACGCGCCGCACGACGCGCTCGCCGTACCGCAGCTCGGCGCCGGCGCGGCCCGACAGGCGCGCGTCGAAGCGGCGCTCGAGGCCGCTCCCCGGGCTGTCGCCCGAGGGCGGGCGGCCGACGATCGCGGCGGCCGGGCCGACGCGCGAGAGGCGCTGCCCGTCGGCGCCGAGGACGTGCGCGCGCCGCGGGCGGCGCAGCGTGCGGCGGCGCACGCGCTCGCCGCGCCGCAGGCCGGGCATGCGCAGGTACGGCCGCCAGCGCACGCGCGCCTCGCCCTTGTCGGTCTCGACCATCGGCAGCACGACCGTGCCGCGCAGCGTCCCGAACATCCGCGTGGTGACGGCGACGGGCACGGCGATCTGGCCGTCGCGCGGCGGGCCGGCGCGCCCGGCGCGCACGGCCTCGACCGTGGCCTGGCGCTCGACCGCCGTGTACGTCGCGACGAAGCGCTCGGGCGGGTAGGCGCGCGCGGTCTCGGGATCGATCAGCGCGTGCATGGCGTCCTTGTCGTCGCGCGCCCAGGCGTCGGCGAAGCGCTGCGCGACGGCGCGGCGGTCGTCCTTGTTGAACGGGTCGAACACGACGTAGACGACCGCGGCGGCGCACCCGAGCAGGGCGAGGACGGCCACGATCGGCGCGATGATCCCCCGCGGGCCGCGCCGCCGGCGCATCCCCGGCTCGAGCCACATGGCGCTGCGCCCGTAGGACGGGCCGGAGAACATCGATCGCCTGCGCCGGGACATCGCGCACGATCGTGGACTACCGGCCGCCCGGCGGCAACCGCCGGATGGCCTGCTGCACGGTCAGATCTCGAGCCGCTCGTCCTCGAGGTCGATCTCGCGCTCGAGGCGGTGCATCACGTCGTTGGAGATCACGCCCTCGTTGCGCAGGCGCACGATCTCCGCGCGCTGGGCGTCGAGGACCTGACGGACCATCTTCTGGTACTTGAGCGAGCGGTGCTCGTAGTCCTCGCCGTCCTCCTCGTCGCCGTCGCCGTCGCGCGCGGCCAGCCGGCGGCGGCGGTACTCGTAGGCGCGGCGCATGCGCTCCGCCGTGTCCTCACGCGTCCAGTCGAGATCCTGCAGCGAGTCGATCGCGCTCAGCGCGGCGTCCGTCGCGGCGCGGCGGCCGACGAGCTCCTCGCGCTCCTCCTCGCCGTCGTCGTGGATGTCCAGGCGGCGAATGAGGATCGGGAGCGTCAGGCCCTGGACCACGAGCGTGGCGAGGATGACCGCGAAGGTCAGGAAGAGGATCAGGTCGCGCTGTGGGAAGTCGGGCGGCAGCGCGAGCGCGGCGGCGAGCGACACGGCGCCGCGCATGCCCGCCCAGCCGACGATCGTCCGGTTCCGCCAGTTCGAGCGCCGCGCGCGCTGCTGCGGGCGGCGGTCGAGAGCGCGGATGACGTACACGACCGTGTGCTGCCAGATCAGCCGCGTGAGGATGACCGCGGCGCTGACCGCCGCGGCGTAGCCGATCAGGGTGAGCGGTTCGAACTCGGACAGCCCGTCGAGGACGACGGGCAGCTGCAGGCCGATGAGGACGAAGAGCAGCGCGTTGAGCAGGAAGACGAGCGTGTCCCAGACGGCGTAGCCCTGCAGGCGCATCTGCGCCGTCGAGATGCGCGGGGCCTGCCAGCCGAGGTAGATGCCGCAGGTAACCGCGGCGAGCACGCCCGACGCATCCAGCGCCTCGGCCGGCAGGTAGGCCGCGTAGCCGCTGAGCAGCGAGATCGTGACCTCGACGAGCACGTCGTCGATGCGCGCCCGGATCCAGGCGATGACCCAGCCGACGGCGAGGCCGATGGCCACGCCGCCGGCCGCGCTGCCGAGGAACTCGAGCCCGGCGTCGACGAGCGAGAAGCTGCCGCCGACCGCGGCCGCCACGGCGACGCGGTAGGCGACGAGCGCGGTGCCGTCGTTGATCAGGCTCTCGCCCTCGATGACCGAGACGATCCGCCGCGGCACCGCGAGGCGCCGGGCCACCGTGGTGGCGGCGACCGGGTCCGTGGGAGCGACGATCGCCCCGAGCGCGAACGCCGCCGCCCACGGCAGGCCGTCGATCAGGGAGTGGGCAACGGCGGCGACCGCGCACATCGTGGCCAGCACGAGCCCGATCGCGAGCAGCGAGATCGCGCGCAGGTCCTGCTTGAGCTCGCGCAGGTTGGCGAAGAACGCCGCCGAGTACAGCAGCGGAGGCAGGAACAGGACGAGCACGAGCTCGGGCTCGAGCTCGATGTCGGGCAGGCCCGGGATGAAGCCCATCACCAGCCCGCCCAGGACGAGCACGATCGGGTACGGGATGTTCACCGCGCGGGCGGCGCTGGCCAGCACCGCCACGGCCACCAGCAGGCTGACGAGGACGAACTCGACGTCGTGCACGGCGAGAATTCTGCCGCGCCGGCGACCGGCTGCGACAGTCCGGTGGTGCTGTTCGTCATCCAGCACCACGCCGCGACCGCGGTCCACTTCGACTTCCGCCTCGAGGTCGACGGCGTGCTGCGCTCGTGGGCGGTGCCGAAGGGCCCGTCGACCGACCCGGCCGAGAAGCGTCTCGCGGTCGAGGTCGAGGACCACGCCATGGACCACGCGAGCTTCGAGGGCCCGGCGGGCCGCGGCGGCGTGATCGTCTGGGATCGCGGCACGTGGCGGCCGCTCGACGAGAGCCGCAGCCCGGCCGAGTGGCTCGACGCCGGCCACCTGTCGTTCTGGCTCGAGGGGCGCAAGCTGCGCGGCGGCTTCACGCTGCAGCGCACGAGCGAGGGCGCCAAGCCGCAGTGGCTGCTCGTCAAGCGCCGCGACGAGACCGCCGACGCGGATCGCGACCCGGTCGCCACCGAGCCCGAGTCGGTCGTCAGCGGGCTGACGCTCGAGCAGGTCGCCGGCCGGCGCGGTCCCTAGATCGTCTCGCTCGCCGCGCCGTGGACGACGGCCGTCATCAGCTGGGCGGCGGCGTCGTCGTCCAGCCCCTCGCCGTCGAGGCGCTGCCAGGTCCAGAAGTCGAGCGCGAGGGCGACGAGCGCACGCGCGTCCGGGCGATCGAAGCCCGAGGACAGCCGCGCCGCGAGCTGGGCGAGCCTCGCGTCCGCCGAGCGCGCCAGCCAGGCGTCGAGCTCGGGGACCGTCGCGCGCTCGCCGAGGACGCGCCGCTGCATCGGCGCGTTCTCCCGGTACCAGCCATAGAGCGCGGTGAGCACCGCACGCAGGCGCTCGGCCGGATCCTCGAGCGCGACCGCGGGCTCGAGGTCGGGCCGCGGGTGCTCGGCGAGCCAGTGCGCGGTGCACGCCGGCAGCAGCGCGTGGAGGTCCGGGAAGTGGTTGTAGACGGTCAGCCGCTGCACCCCCGCGCGGCGCGCGATGTCGGCGACCGTCGTCTTCGCGATGCCGAGCTCCTCGTGCAGGGCGGACGCCGCAGCGGCGATCCGCTCGCGGGTCGCCTGCTGGGCCTCGGCGCGGGCCTTCAGCTGGTATGGGCGTTTTTGGGTTGACACGGTGTTCAACGATGATACAGTCCTCGCCAATCGCTAAACACTATGTTCATCGAAAGGCTCGCACACGCCATGCCCACGTACCACGCCCCGAAGCTCGTCGGCCCGAGCGACGGCAAGGCCGGCAGCCTCGGCTCGATCGGCGTCCGCTTCATGATCGACACCGAGGAGACCCATGACGGCGGCTTCTCGCTCGTCGAGCATCCGATGGCGCCGCGCAGGCTCGCCGCCCCGCTGCACCGCCACAGCCGCGAGGACGAGTACTCGTTCGTCCTCGAGGGCCGGATGGGCGCGCTGCTCGGCGACGACGTCGTCCACGCCGAGGCCGGCGACCTCGTCCACAAGCCGCGCGACCAATGGCACACCTTCTGGAACGCCGGCGACGTGCCCTGCCGGATCCTCGAGATCATCGCCCCGGGCGGCTTCGAGAGGTTCTTCGACGAGCTCGTCGACCGGGGCGCCGCCGGTCCGCCGGAGCCCGCCTGGCTCGCCGCCCTCGGCGCCCGTTATGGCCTGGACTTCGACTTCGAGTCGATCCCCGGGCTCTGCCAGCGCTTCGGTCTCACGTTCGGCTCCTAGCCGCCGAACGCCTCGACCAGGTCGTCGGACGACGACCCGGCGGTGTTCGCCGCACCGGCCAGGGCAAGCGTCTCGGCACGCTTGCCCTCGGCCGCGACGATCGCCGGGTCGATCCGCGCGACGGCGTAGCCCCCGACGGCGCCCGCGCCGAAGCCGGGCGCGAAGATGAGCATCGGGCGGTCGATGACGCCCTCGCTGACGGCGTCGTTGATGGCCAGCGGGATGCTCGCGGCCGAGACGTTGCCGACACTCTCGATGTTGAAGTACAGGCGGTCGGCGCTGAGGCCCGCGCCGCACGCCAGCTCGGTGACCATCGTCTTGTTGGCCTGGTGGGGCACGACGAGCTCGACGGCGTCGAGCAGCGACCCGTCGCCCTCGGGGTGCGCCAGCTCGCCGAGCTCCTCGATCATCTGGACGAGGTAGCGTCCGGCCAGCGATTTCACCTCGGGGCCGTAGACGGTGATGTCGTTGTCGAAGTCCGGGTTCGGCCAGATGATCGAGTTGACCTCGCTGGCCGGCCCGCTCGCATAGGTCTGCAGGAACTCGATGTCCGGCGCCTCGCCGTCGGAGGCGGGCGCGATCACGACCGCCCCGGCGCCGTCGCCGAAGATCATGCGCGAGGTGCGCACGGCGCCGATCTTGTCGGAGAACTTCTCCGCGCAGACGACGAGCACGGGGCGCTGGACCTCCTGCAGCAGCCGCGTCGCCTCGGCGAGACCGTACGGGAAGCCGGCGCAGGCGGCGATCAGGTCGAACGAGGCGTGCGTCTGGAGGATCCCGAGCTGGCCCGACAGCCACGAGGCCACGGACGGGATCAGCGTCGTGCTCGTGCACGTGCAGAAGATCACCGCGCCGATCTCCTCGGGCTCGCGGCCCGCGTGCTCGAGCGCGCGCTGGGCCGCCTCGAGCGCGATCTCGTCGAGCCCGCGCTCGGTGTAGCGGCGCGCCTCGATCCCCGTCTTGCGGGCGATGTCCTCGGCCGTCATCGGCGACCACGAGTAGGCGCCGTTGCGGATCAGGTCGTCGTTCGTGCAGACGTGCTCGCCCTTGACCACGGCGAGCGCTTCGAGCCGCGGCATGACCTCGAAGCGCTCGCGCACGTGGACGGCGGGGTACGGCCGCACGGGCGGGTGCGCCCGGCTCGGCGGGGACGGGCGCGCGGGGCGCCGCGCGCCGCTCTTGACGCGGCGGATGAAATCGAGCACGTCGGGGTTGCGGGGCGCGAAGAGGACGACGAAGTCGTCGTCGCGCAGGCTGCCGACCTCGGCGAGCGCCGTCGACGGGCGGTCCCACGGGTACTGGTCGTGCAGGACCATGGCCAGGCGGTGCAGCGACTCCAGGCGCGGGACGTCCTCATGGCAGTCGCGGATGCCCTCGAAGCCGAAGACCCCGTGGTCGGGGTCGTAGCGCGGGAGGCGGAAGGTCAGGTTGGCCGGGTCCTCGAGGATCTCGGCCACCGTCGGCTTGATCGCCGGCAGGTCCGTCGCGTGGTGGCGGCGGTTGGCGAAGACGTCGAAGAGCATCGCGAAGATCCGCTCCTCGGCCCCGGCATCGGGCCCGCCCGCGAGCCGGCCGAAGGCGTCGGCCACGGCGGCGACCTTGCGCTCGCCCTCCTCCCACGGCGTGAGGATCGGCAGGAACACGTCGTCGCGACGCCGTGGCACGTCACGCCAGCGCGTCGGGCGCTTCTCGTACATGGTCATCGCGTAGCGGTTGACCCACACGAGGTTGAGGGCGAGGTCGCGCATCAGCGCGAAGCGGTCCTCATAGCCGCCGGACTCGACGCGCTCGAGGATGTCCGTGCCGGTGGGCGCCTTGGCCTCGAAATCGCGCGCGATCACGGCGTCGAGCGCCTCGAGCCCGTCGAGCACCGAGAAGTCGAGCTCGGGCAGGAAGTTCGAGGGGAACACGAGCCGCCCGTGGCGGTTGACGACGAAGGGCTTCATGTCGTCCTGTGTTCCCCTCACGGGCCCGTCCTGTCGCCCGGTGTCAGGACGCGTAGCGCTCGGCCAGGCCGCGCCGCCGCGCGAGGACGGCGAGCGGCGCGAGCGCGGCGCGGACCACGGGCGCGGGCGGGAAGGGCGCGCGCACCTCGCGGCGAAAGCGCCCGACGAACAGCGCCAGCGACAGCGGCCGCGGCATGCCCGAGGGCATGACCTCGCCGTCGCGGGCCAGCTCGGCGGTGGTGGTCAGCAGGTCCTCCATGTCGAGCGCCGGGTCGACCTCGACGCGCACGCGCGCCGTGCTCATCGCCGCCGTTGGCGAAGCGGTGCGCGCGCCCGGCGGGGACCACGACGGTGTCCCCGGCGTGCGCGACGATCCGGCGCAGGCCGAGGCGGAACGTCATCGTCCCGGCGAGCACGTGGAAGCGCTCCTCCTGCTCGGGGTGGACGTGCGCGCCGGGCACGCGCCCGTCCGGGGCGAGCTCCATCTCGAACTCGAGCAGCTCGCCGGCGGTGTCGGCCGAGGTCCGCAGGAAGCGGATCCGCTCGCCGGTGACGGGGTTGTCGAGGGTCTGTCCGCGATGTGCCATCTGTCGCTCCTTCGCTGGTCGTCGATGCGGTGCGTGGAGCGTCGACGGCGAGCGCCGATCCGTCGTCGGCCGCGCAGGCGAACCTGGCGCCGTCGTTGCGGAGGAGCGGGCCGGGCGCCCTCCTCCGCGGTGATGAGGGCGGCCTCCTACTCGGGGCCGCGCCCGGGCGTCACGAGCCCGGACTCGTAGGCGAGCACGACGGCCTGCACGCGGTCGCGCAGGCCGAGCTTGGAGAGCACGTGGGCCACGTGCGTCTTGACCGTCGTGTCGCCGAGGAAGAGCGCGGCGGCGATCTCCGCGTTGGACATCCCGCGCGCCATCAGGCGCAGGACCTCGAGCTCGCGCGCGGTGAGCTCGTCGAGCTCCGGGGGCCGCGCGCGCTGGGCGGGCCCGATGCGGGCGAACTCCTCGATCAGCCGCCGCGTCACCGTGGGGGCGAGCAGCGCCTCGCCGGCGGCCACCGAGCGGATCCCGTCGGCGAGCTGGTCGGGCGGCGTGTCCTTGAGCAGGAACCCGCTGGCGCCGGCCTGGAGCGCGTCGTAGACGTACTCGTCGAGGTCGTAGGTGGTGAGCACGAGCACGCGCGCGGGCGTCGCGTCCGTGATCCGGCGCGTCGCGGCGATCCCGTCGAGCTCGGGCATGCGGATGTCCATCAGCACGACGTCGGGCTTCAGCCGCCCGGCGCTGTGGATCGCCTCGTGGCCGTTGGAGGCCTCGCCGACGACCTCGAGGTCGGGGTGGTTCTCGAGCACGAGGCGGAAGCCCGCGCGCACGAGCGACTGGTCGTCGGCGATGAGGACGCGGACGCTCACCGGCCCCCGATCGGCAGGCGGGCGTGGACGAGGAAGCCGCCGCTCGGGCGCCGTCCGACGTCGAGCGTGCCGCCGTACAGCGCGACGCGCTCGCGCATCCCGATCAGCCCGTGGCCGGCGCCGTCGCCCGTCTCGCCGGGGGCGCCCGGGCCCGCGCCGTCGTCGGCGACCTCGACCTCGACGGCGCTCGCCGCGTAGCGCACGACGACGGTCGCGTGCGCCTCGCCGGCGTGCTTGGAGGCGTTGGCCAGCGCCTCCTGCACGATCCGGTACGCGGCGAGGTCGACCCCCGCGGGCAGCGCGCCGCGATCGCCCTCGACGCGGAGGTCGACGGGCAGTCCGCCGGCGCGGGCGCGGCCGGCGAGCGCGCCGACCCGCGCGAGGCCCGGCTCGGGGGCGGGTGACGCCGCGGCGAGCGAGCCCAGCTCGGCGAGCGCCTCGCCGGCGACCGCCTCGATCAGCGCCGCGCACTGGGCGGCGCGCCGCGGGTCGCGCTCGACGATCCCGTCGGCGCCCGCCGCCTGGATGGCGATCACGCTGATGTTGTGCGCCACGGCGTCGTGCAGCTCGCGGGCCACGCGCATGCGCTCGGCCGTCACCGCGGCGCGGGCGTCGCGGGCGCGTCCGGCCTCGAGCTGCGCGGCCTCGTCGCGCAGTTCGCGGGTCAGCCGGCGGTTGCCGCGCACGATCCGCCCGATCGCCCACGGCACGGCGACGCCACCGAGCAGCGCCGCGCCGACCGCGTCGGGGTGGAAGACGGCGGCGTGCACGCCGGCGCCGAGCGCGAACGCGAGGAGCCCGCCGACCGAGGCGCGCCGCTCGGCGTGGGCGCCGATCGCGTAGGCCGCGCAGACGATGCTGAGCGTGGCGCACAGGCTGAAGCCGTCGAGGTCGAGCAGGATGCTCTGCGCCGCGACGGCGACGAGGACCGCCGCGCCGGCGGGCAGCGGGTGGTGGCGGCGGACGAGCAGCGGCGCGGCGAGGGCGACCGCGACGAGGGCCGCGAGCAGGCGCTCGGCGCCGCTCGTGGAGACGAGCAGCTCGGCCTCGGCGACGACGAGCAGGACGGCGACGAGCGCGCGATCGATGAGCACCGGGTCGGTCCGCCGCGACGGTCGTGGGACGGCGGGCGCCGCGAGAGCGGGCTCGTCCGCGGCCGGCTCGGGCGCGCCGGCCTCCGCGCCGGGCGGCGTCAGCCGCGGGGCGCGATCGGTGCGCCGCAGCACGCCGAGCGCGCGGCGCACGTCGGCCAGCGCCTCGCGCGCGGTCTCGGCGACCTCGGTGAGGATCGTGCGGGCGGCTGCGTGGTCGCCCACCGCCAGACGGGCCCGCAGCTCGGTCGCGCGCGCGGCGATCTGGCGCAGCTCGCCCGCGACCGCGCCCTGGAGGTCGGTGGCGATCCGCATCCGCTCCTCCTCGGCCGCGTTGCGCGCGTCGCGCTCGCGGCGGGCCTCGAGGCGCTCGGCGGTGCGCGCCAGCTCGATCCGCATCCGGGCCTGGCCGCGCACCCAGCGCCCGACGAGCAGCGGCACGGCCACGGCGACGGCGGTCATGACCGCGTCGGGCGTGCTCGTCACGGCCGGGTCGAAGGCGATCCGCGTGGCCGCCAGGACCGCGGCGGCGAGCGCGGCGAGGCCGATCGCGCCGCGGCTCTCGGCGTGGCGCCCGGCCAGGTACAGCGCGGCGATGAAGGCGAGCAGCGGGACGACGCGCTGCTGCTCGAAGAACCCGCCGAGGGCGGCCTCGGCGAGCAGCGCGGCGGCGCCGGCGGCGATCGGCAGCGCGGGGACGCGGCGGCCCCAGGCGATCGGGAGCGTCATCGCCGGCGTGAGCAGGACGGCGAGCAGCCGCGTGTCGCCGGCGCCCGGCGCGAGCAGCGCCTCGATCTCGCCCGCGACGGCGAGCACGACGGCGATGACACGTTCGGGCCTGGCCCGGGCGCTCTCGAGGATGCGCGCGCGATCCCTCACCGGCCGGACGGTAGCGAGGGCGCGGGCGCCCGGCCTCATGCGCGGTGACGAGCGCGTCTCCTCCTCGAGGATGACGCCGGATCGCCGCTGCGGCCGACGACGGCGCGCCCGATCGCCGTCACCGTCAGGGGCATGAGCCAGGGATTCCGCCTCTCGCCCCGTGCGCGCCGCGCCGTCCTCACCGTCCACATCATCGCCTCGGTCGGGCTGCTCGGCGACGTCGCCGGCTTCCTCGCCCTGTCGATCCGCGGCGCGACGACCGACGACCCGCAGCTCGCGGCGTCGACGTGGACGCTGCTCGAGACGTTCAGCGTCTTCTTCGGCATCCCGCTCAGCTTCATCTCGCTGGGCAGCGGGCTGCTGCTCGGGTTCGGGACGCGCTGGGGCGTCCTGCGCCACCGCTGGGTCACGGTCAAGCTCGGCGTGATCCTGTCGGTGATCCTCGTCGGCGCGTTCGTGCTCGGGCCGGCGGTGGAGGCGATGCAGACCGGCGCGGGCGGGCGCGAGACGACGCTGATCCTGGGCAGCGGCTACGACGTGCTGGCCCTGTCGCTGGCCGTCGGGCTGTCGGTCTTCCGGCCGCGGCTGCGGCCGGGCGGCAGACGGCGCCGCCCGGCCGAGATGGCTGCCTAGCGGCAGAGGGCGAGGACGGTGCCCTGGGCGGTCCCGCCGACGGGGACCGTGCGCGCGTTGTAGGTGACCATCACGTTCACCGACCGCTTGCCCACGTAGTTGCGCGGGAACAGCACCTGCGGCGCGACCTGGCCGGTGAAGCCGAGCGAGCGCAGGCGCGGATGGTCGGCGGGGCAGCGCAGCGTCAGGGCGCCGTAGGCGACCTCAGAACCGCGGGTCATCGAGACCTTGCGCCCGATGACGACGTTGTCGGCGGGCAGCGGCCGGCCGCGGCGGGCGCTGCGCACGCCGGCGAAGTCGATCGGGCTGTTGGCCGGCGCGGTGGCGACGACGCTCCGCGGCGAGACCGTCACGACGGAGTCGGCGGACTGCGCCGAGGCGGCCGAAACGGCGCCGCCCGCGAGCGTGGCGGTGGCGGCGAGGGTGGTGAGCAGACGGGCTGTACGGGTCATGGACACAGCTTCGCGCTGCGCCGCGCGCGGCGCACGACCACCTAGGTGGCGCGCTCCCACACCCTGCTCAGCGGCCCATCCGCGAGAGCCCGCGCAGGCACAGCGCGCCGAGCACGACGGCCATGCCGGCCAGCGCGACGAGCCCCGGCCACGTGTGGGCGAAGCTCGGCTCGATCCCCGAGACCGTCGCCTGGCGGGCGAGCTGGAGGACCTGGGTGACCGGGTTCAGCGCCGCGACGTCGGACAGCCAGCCACGCAGCAGGACCTCGGGCGTGTACGCCGTCGACAGGAACACGCCGAGGAAGACGCCCTGCTGCATGAGCGGCCCGGCCTGCTGGGTGCGGAAGACGAGCGCGACCCAGATGCCCCACAGCGCGGCCACCGCGCAGAAGCCGACCGCCGCGACGTACAGGGCGACCAGGCCCGCGACCCCGCCGGTCAGCTCGCCGCCGAGCGCCAGCCCGACGAGCAGCACGACGGTGGCGGGGACGAGCGAGCGCGTGATCGCGCCGAGGATCGGCCCGGCCACGAGCAGCGGCCTGGCCACCGGCGCGACGAGCATCCGGTCGAACCAGCCGATCTCGATGTCGCGCGCGAGGTTCGAGCCGGTCGCGGCGCCTGCGAAGCCCGCGCCCTGCAGCACCGACACCGGGATGATCCAGGACAGGTAGGAGTCGGTCGGGAAGCCCTCGAGACCCGTCAGGCGGCCGAACTGGCCGCTGATCCCGAGCATGAAGATGAGCGGCGCGATCGTCGTCGGCAGCAACGCGCCACGCACGCGGACGACCTCGTTGAGCGAGCGCCGCCAGAGGGCGAACGCGACGGGTCCGGCGACCGGGCGGGCGGGGGCCGAGGCGCTCATGTGCGTCGCAGCCGGTCGCGCAGGGCGACGGTCGACAGCGCGATGCTGAACAGCGCCAGCCCGAGGGCGGCGGCCAGGCCGTGCCACGGATGGCCGAGGTCGGCGTCGCCGGCGAGCAGCCCGCGGACGGCCTCGACGACGTAGGTCAGCGGGTTGAACTCCGACACCGTGTGCAGCGCGGGCGTGAGCAGCTCGCGCGGGAAGAACGCCGGCGCGGTGAACAGGAGCACGAACACGAACGGGAAGAAGCTCTGCATGAGCGACAGCGACCCCGTGCGGATGGCGATCGCCATGGCCAGCCCGCCGATCCCCACGGCGGTGATCGCGGCCAGGCCGATCGCGGCGACGACGCCGCCGATCCCGCCCGGGTAGCTCGCGCCGAAGGCCAGCGCGACGAGCAGGAAGAACGACGACTGCAGCAGGGCCAGCCCGAACGTCCCGCACAGACGGCCGAGGACGAGGCTCGTGCGCCGTACCGGGGCGGCGAGCAGGCGGTCGAAGAAGCCGAACTCGATGTCGGCGGCGAGCGCCCCGCCGGAGGTCAGCCCGACCAGCAGCGCGCCCTGGATGATCGTCCCGGGGACGACGAAGCTCAGGTAGGAGTGGATGTCGGGGAACTGCGGCAGGTCGGTCGCCGACCTCGTGCCGCTGGCGATGATCGCGAGCAGCATGAGCGGCAGCACGAAGGTCGGCATGAGCAGCTGCGCGCGGCGGAACTGCACCGACAGCGCGCGGCGCCCGAGCGCGAGCACGACGCGCGCCTCGCGGGCGATGGCGTCGGTCACGCCGCGGTCTCGACGGGCTCGTCGCCCGCGCGGCCGTCGCCTTCCAGGTGCGAGCCCGTGACCGCGACGAACACGTCGTCGAGCGTCGGCGCCTCGACCTCGACCGACGCGACCTCGACGCCGCGCCCGTCGAGCGCGCGGATGACCGCGGCCATCGCGCCGTGGCCGCCCGGCGCGCGCAGGGCGACGCGCGTCGGCGCGCGCGCGTCGGCAGGCTCGAGGTCGCCGAGCCGGGCGAGCGCCTCGCGGGCGCGGCCGGCGCCCTCGGGGTCGGTCAGCTCGACGTGCACGACGGGCTCGCCGAGCCGCGCCTTGAGCGTCGCCGGGGTGCCCTCGGCGACGAGGTTCCCGCGCGCGATGATCCCCACGCGGTCGGCCAGGCGCTCGGCCTCCTCGAGGTACTGCGTGGTCAGGAAGACGGTCGTGCCCTCCTCGTTGAGGGCGCGAAGCTCGCGCCACAGCGCGGCGCGGCTCGTGGGGTCGAGGCCGGTCGTCGGCTCGTCGAGGAACAGGACGACCGGCCGGTGCACGAGGGCGAGCGCGAGGTCGAGCCGGCGGCGCATGCCGCCCGAATAGCCGCCGACGCGACGGTCGGCGGCGTCGACGAGCCCGACGCGCTCGAGCAGCGAGGCCGCCCGCTCGCGCGCCGCGCCGGCGCGGAGCCCGTGCAGCGCGCCCTGCATGCGCAGCAGCTCGCGGCCGGTCATGAGCGGGTCGATGGCCGCCTCCTGCAGCGCGACGCCGATCGAGCGGCGGACGGCGTCGGCGTCGCGGACGACGTCATGGCCGGCAACCCGCGCCGAGCCGCTCGTCGGGCGCAGCAGCGTGGTGAGGATGCGCACGGTGGTCGTCTTGCCGGCGCCGTTGGGGCCGAGGAAGCCGTAGATCTCGCCGGGGGCGACCTCGAGGCCGAGCCCGTCGACGGCGCGGATGCCGCCCTTGAACTCGCGGACGAGGTCGCTGATCTCAACGGCGGGACGGGCGATGTCAGGGGACGGCACGATCAGCGAGCGTAGCTGCCCGCCTCGGCGCCTCGGCGCTACGGCGGCGCCGGCGCGTGGAGGTGCGCCAGCTTGTCCGGGTTGCGCACGATGCGGATCGCCTCGATGCCGTGCTCGCCGACGTCGACGGCGAGCACGTCGGCCACGCGGCCGTCCGCGAACGCGAGCGCGCGCCCCGGCTGGCCGTTGACGTCGACGCGATGCATCGCGAACGGCCCCGGCGGCCGCTGGGCCGCGACGGTCAGCTTGACCATCACGCGCGCCACGCGCGCGCGGCCGCGGATCGGCCGGCGCGCCGCGGTCATCCGCCCGCCGCCGTCGGCGTAGATCGTCACGTCGTCGGCCAGCATCGCCTCGAGCGCCGCGACGTCGCCGGCCTCGCACGCCGCCCGGAAGCGGTCGAAGAGCTCCTCGCGGCGCCGGCGGTCGGGATCGAAGCGCGGCCGGCGCTCGGCCACGTGACGCCGCGCGCGCGAGGCCAGCTGGCGGACGTTCGCCTCGCCCTTGCCGACGATCGCCGCGATCTCGGCGTACTCGTAGCCGAACACGTCGCGCAGCAGGAAGACCGCCCGCTCGACCGGCGAGAGCGTCTCGAGCACGACGAGGAAGGCCTGCGAGAGCGATTCGGCCAGCTCCGCGTGGGCGTCGGCGCCGGGCGCGGCGTCGGCGAGCAGCGGCTCGGGCAGCCACGGCCCGATGTAGCGCTCGCGCCGGGCGCGCGCCGAGCGCAGGTGGTCGATGGCCAGGCGCGTGGTCACCGTGGCCAGCCACGCCCGCGGGGAGTCGGGCTCGACGCCGTCGCGACGCGCCAGCTCGAGGCGCAGGTAGGCCTCCTGGACGAGGTCCTCGGCCTCGGCGACGCTGCCCGTCATCCGGTAGGCGATCGACTGCATCAGCGGCCGCAGGTCGGCGGCCGGTGCGGTCGCGCTCACGCCGCCGCGCGCATCGGCGGCTCGTAGCTGCCCGGCTCGGGGCGGGCGGTGATCGTCAGGCGGTTCCACGCGTTGATGACGATGATCGCGAAGACGAGCTGGGAGAGCTCCTCGGGCTCGAACGCGGCCTGCGCCGCCGCCCACACCGGGTCTGGGACGTGGCCCTCGGCGACGAGCGTCATCGCGTCGCAGAGCAGCAGCGCGGCCCGCTCCCGATCGCTGTACAGCGGGCTCTCGGCCCACGCGGCGAGCGAGTACAGGCGCTCCTCGGACTCGCCGGCGGCGCGCGCGTCCTTCCAGTGCATGTCGATGCAGAACATGCAGCCGTTGACCATCGAGGCGCGCACGTCGATCAGCTCGCGCAGGCCGGGATCGAGCCGCACGGAGGCCGACAGGCCGGCCAGCGCGTGGGTGGGCCGCGGGGCGAGGGCGTCGAGCTGGATGCGGGTGGCGGGGAAGGCGGTGTTCATCGGGTCTCCTTGGCGGACTGGTCTGTCCTCTCAGGGACGAGACGGCCCGCGGCGGTGTGACACCCATCGAACACCGCGTTTCCATGGCCGTTGAATTCGACGGACGGCGGCGCTACCGTTTGTTTCAACGAAGATTGAAACCAGACCTCGTCCCGGAGGCTCCCCATGATCGCCGCCCGTTGGAAGACCCTCGGCGTGCTCTCCCTCAGCCTGCTCGTCATCGGGCTGGACAACACGATCCTCAACGTCGCGCTCCCGACGCTGCAGTCGGAGTTCCACGCGTCCGCGTCGACGCTGCAGTGGATGGTCGACGCCTACCTGCTCGTCTTCGCCGGCCTGCTGCTCGTCTTCGGCACGCTCGGCGACCGCTACGGCCGCAAGCGGGCGCTGCAGGCGGGCGTCCTCATCTTCGGCGTGTCGAGCCTCGGCGCGCTGTTCGCCGATTCGGCCGGGCAGGTCATCGCCGTGCGCGCCGTGATGGGCGTCGGCGCGGCGCTCATCATGCCCGCCACGCTGTCGATCATCGCCAACGTGTTCCCCGAGGAGGAGCGCGGCAAGGCGATCGGCGTCTGGGCCGCGCTCGCCGCGCTGGGCATCGGGCTCGGCCCGCTCGCCGGCGGCCTGCTGCTCGAGTGGTTCGACTGGTCCTCGGTGTTCCTCATCAACGTGCCGTTCGCGTTCCTCGCCGTGCTGCTCGGAATCCGCCTCGTGCCCGAGAGCCGCGACCCGCGCCCGGGCCGGTTCGACGTGCCCGGCGCGCTGCTCTCCACGGCTGGCTTCGGCCTGCTCGTCTTCGCGATCATCGAGGCGCCGAACGAGGGCTGGGGGAGCACGCTGATCCTCGGCCTGCTCGCCGGCAGCCTGGCACTGCTGGCCGCGTTCGTGGCCTGGGAGCGCCACACCGAGCACCCGATGCTCGACCTCGGCTTCTTCGCAGATCGCCGCTTCAGCCTCGGCACCCTTGCGGTCAGCGTCGCCTTCTTCTCGCTGCTCGGCGGGATCTTCGCGCTGACCCAGTACCTGCAGTTCGCGCGCGGCCTGTCGGCGATCGAGGCGGGGGCGACGATGTCCCCGCTCGCGCTCGGGCTGATCACCGGCGCGGGCTCGTCGAACCGGGCCGTCGCGCGCCTCGGCACGGGCCCGGTGGTGACCGCCGGCCTGCTCGGGCTGTCGGCCGTGCTCGCCGCCACGCTGCTGTTCGATACCGCCACGAGCGTCGTCGTGCTCGGCGCCTGGTTCTTCGCGCTCGCGCTCTCGATGGGCTGGGTGATGGCGCCGGCCACCGAGGCCGTCGTCGGCGCCGTGCCCGCGGCGCGCTCCGGCGTCGCCTCGGCGATGAACACCGTCGCGCGGATGGTCTCGGGCGCGCTCGGCGTCGCCGTCATCGGCTCGCTCGTCTCCTCGCTCTACGAGGACGACCTGGCCTCCGGCACGGCCGGCCTGCCCGGTCCCGCGCGCGAGGCCGCGCAGGAGTCGGTCGGCGCGGCGGTGACGATCGCCGGCCGCCTGCCCGGCGAGGCCGGCGACGTGCTCGCGAGCGCGGCGTCGAGCGCGTTCGTGGACGCGATGGGTATCGGGCTGCTCGTCGCCGCCGCGCTCAGCGCGGTGACCGCGGTCGTGATCGCGCGCGGGCTGCCGGCGCGCCGGCCGGCCGCCGACCGGCGTCAGCCGGCGGCGCCGATGTCGCCGGTCAGGTAGCGCTGCAGCGTCGGACCGATCGCCGCGACGAGCGTCGCGGCGTCGGCCGTCGCGAGCGGCCGCACGCCGACGACGTAGCGGGCCATGACGACGCCGACGATCTGGCTGCCGGCCAGCGCGGCGCGCAGCTCGGGCTGCGGGGCGTCGATGGCGTGGGCGATGCGGCCGAGCAGCTCGCCCTCGACGAACCCGCGCAGGAGCTCGGCGGCGCGCTCGTTGCCGGCCGCGGAGCGCACGAGCGCGATGAACGGGCTCGCCGTCTGCGGGTCGTCCCACAGCGCCAGCAGGGCGGCCAGGAGCCGCTCGCCGAGGCCGTCGACGCCCTGCTCGAGCAGTCCTTCGATGATCGCCGCGGGGTTGACCGTCAGCTCCATCGCGGCGGCGAAGAGCCCGTCCTTGCCGCCGAAGTGGTAGCTGACGAGCGCGACGTCGACGTCGGCGCGCGCGGCGACGTCGCGCAGGCGCGTGCCCTCGTAGCCGCGCTCGGCGAACAGCCCAAGCGCGGCCGCCCGCAGCGCCTCGCGCGTGTCGGCGACGTCGGACCGCGGCCCGCGCGGACGGGCGGGACGAGCTGCGCTCATGCCGCGATCCTACGGTCGCCGGAGGCCGTAGACGCGCGCCGCGGTCTCGCCGAGCACCGCGCGGCGCACGTCCTCGGGGTGGCGGTCCAGCGCGACCTGCCAGGCGCCGACGAGCGTGCCCATGTCCGTCCACAGCTTCTCGATCGGGAAGTTCGTCCCGAACAGGCAGCGCGCGGCGCCGAACAGCTCGAGGCTCGTGTCGGTCACGAGCGCGATGAGCTCCGGGTCGACGCGGTGCACGAACGTGCCCTGGCCGCTGAGCTTGGCCACGACGTTGGGCCGGGCGGCGAGCAGCTCGAGCCCGGCCCGCCACGGGACGACGTGGTGCTCCTCGACGCTCTCGAGCATCCCGGCGTGGACGAGCACGAACGTCGTGTCGGGGAAGTCGGCGACGAAGCGCGCGGCGTCGGCCATCTGCGGCGGGAAGACCTGCAGCTCGAAGAGCCACCCGAGGCCGGCGAGCAGCCCGACGTTGCGGCGCAGGACCGGGTCGTGCATGCGGTCCGGCGCGGAGGCGAAGCGGAAGCGCTCTTCCTCGTGCCAGTGCAGCTGCAGCCGCGTGCCGCGAACGAGCGGGCCGGCCTGCGCCTGGGCGGCGAAGACCTCGCCGGCGCGCTCGTCGAACAGGTCGGCGGAGCCGACGATGGCGTGCGGCCAGCCGGTCGCCTCGTGGATCGCGTGGACCCAGCGGACCTCGTCCAGCGAGCGCTCGAGCGGCCAGTTGGCCTGCACGTAGACCGACGCCTCGATCCCCGCGGCGGTCGCCTCGGCGATGTACTCCTCGGCGGGGTAGTCGCGGCGGATCGGCTCGTAGGGCCCGAAGATGCGCGGCACCATCGGGCCCTGCAGCCACGGCAGGTCGGCCCGGCGCCAGAGGTGGTGGTGGGCGTCGACGATCACGCCCGGCCGGTGTCGAACGCGGCGGCGTCCCATCCGGCGCGCGCCGCGCCGGCCCGGTAGGCGCTCTCGTAGAACGCCAGCAGCGCGCGCTCGGGGTCGGCCGACTCGCGGACCGCGTCGTAGGGGAGGACCGCCAGCGAGCCGCCCCCAACCTCCCGCCACGCCGCCGCGCCCGGCTCGAGCGGCTCGTCGCGCAGGCCCTCGGGCTCGGGCGCCGTGTAGGAGTAGAAGGCCGGGTAGGGGGTGGTCCGGTCGTCGCCGGGCCACCACCCGAACGCGATGACCTCGTGCGAGTAGGCCTCCGCCGTGACGCGGTCGGCGCCCGCGGCGGCCGGGGCGCGGCGGCCCGAGAAGCGCGCGTGGGCGAGGTCGAAGCCGTGCCAGAAGAGCTGCGCCGGGCTCGCCTTGCCGTTGAAGCGCGAGGCGAAGCGGGCGAGCGCCGCGTCCGTGTGCCGGAGGACGGCGGCGAAGCGCTCGACGGCCTCGGCGTCGTAGCTGTGGTGCAGCGTGTCCTCGTCAAGCGGCGGGCCCTCGAGGTCGAACGGGCGCGCGTCGATCTCGGCGAGCACCCCCACCTCGGCCATCGCGGCGAACAGGCCCTCGTGGAAGCGCGCGGGCGAGAGGCCGTCGCGCAGCGGGAACCCCGCCGCGCGGCCGTCGCTCGAGCGCACGCGGACGCGGTGCTCGACGAGGTCGAGCTCGATCTCCGCCGTGCGCTGATCGGTGTGCATCGGCCCGGTGGTCAGGCCGCGGGCGGAGACCGCGAGCGTCGCGTGCCACCAGTGGTTGCGGAACGGCACGAGCGCCATGCGCACCTTGCCGACGATCTGCGCGAAGCGGTGCAGCGTCGCCTTCGTCGGCTCCCACGCCTCGTAGGGCAGCGGAGGCCACCCGGTCCCTGCCGTCATGGCGCGCAGCTTCGCAGGCGCGTCGAGCGGACGGGGTCCGCGCTTCAGGGATCCGCCGCCGATGCCGAAACGAGATCGACCGTCCCAGCCATGGAAGGACCCATGCCCATGCGCCGTCGCGCGCTCCTCACCGCATCGCTGCTCGTGCTCTGCCTCGCCGTCCCCGTCGCCGGATGCGGCGACCAGGGCGATCAGCCCGACACCGCCGGGCTGATCGGATCGTCGTTGCGCGCGGCCGCCGGGCAGGACGAGAAGAGCGTCCACTACGACGTGAAGGCGACGCTCGACGTCACGCCGTCGGCCGGCGCGCCTGCCACGGCGCGCGTGCTCGTGTCCGAGCCGATCGAGCTGTCGCTGTCCGGCGGCGCCTCGGAGAAGGCGCTGACCGTCGACGGGACGCTCGGCCTCGGGGGCAAGGAGTACGGCGCCAAGGGCCTGCTCGGGCCGCACTCGAGCTACGTGAACCTGCTCGGCACGTGGTACGGCGACGCGACGAAGGGCTTCGACGACTGGGAGGACGCCGCGCCGGACGGCGCCGCCGCCAAGGCGGACCCCGACGAGCTCAAGAAGACGATGCGCTGGATCTACGACCACTCCGACGAGGTGCTCGACGCCGAGGTCACCGAGGGCCCGGACATCGACGGGCCGACCTGGCAGGCCAAGGGCCACTGCAAGGCCGACGGGATCGCCGCGCTCGCCGCGCAGTCCGGCGAGAAGATGTCCGCCGAGGACCGCGAGGGCCTGGCGACGTTCTGCCGCGTGGCCGAGCTGACCTACGCCGCCGGCGCCGACGACGACCTCCCGCGCCGCCTGGGCATCGAGGTCGACCTCGACCGCGCCGCGCTCGCCGCGATGGGCGACGCCGACGAGGTCACGGCGCTCAAGCTGGACCTCGACGTCAAGTTCACGAAGTGGGGCGAGGACGTCGAGATCGACAAGCCGGGGAACGCGCGGCCGATCGACGAGGCCGGCCCGGCGCTCATGGGGCTGCTGTTCTCGGCCGTCGGCGCGGGGCTCACGGCGACGCCCTGAGCGATCGGTCGCGGGCCCGGGGGACCGCGGGGGCCGTGGCGGACGTAGTCCGGGCATGGATCGCCGCGAGTTCCTCGGCGCCGGCGTCGCTCTCGGCGTGGCCGCGCTCACCCCCCGCCGGGTCCGGGCTCCGCTCGCGCTCGTCACGGCCGACACCGAGGACCATGTCGCCGTCGTCGGCCTGACGAGCCGCCGCGTCGAGCGACGGATCGCCACGCTCGCCGGTCCCCGCAGCATCGAGGCGCGGCACGGCGCGCCGGTGATCGTCGCCCACGCCTCGGAGGGCGCGGTGACCGTGCTCGACCCGGACACGCTGCGGGTGCACCGCGTCCTGCGCGGGTTCGGGCAGCCGCGCTACACGGCCATCGCTCCGGACGGGCGGCCACGCCTTCGTGACCGACTCGGGGCACGGCGAGGTCGCCGTGGTCGATCTCGCTCGCGCCCGCGTCGTCCACCGCGCCGAGGTGGGCGCGCACGCCCGCCACCTCACACTCGACCCGGCGGGCCGGACGCTGTGGGTCGCGCTCGGGTCCTCGGCCGCGGCGCTCGCCGTCGTCGACGTCTCCGAGCCGACGCGCCCACGGCTGCGCCGCCGCGTCCGGCCGCCGTTCCTGGCCCACGACGTCGGCTTCTCGCCGAGCGGCGTGCGAGTGTGGGTCACCGCGGGCCGCGAGCCGCGGATGGCCGTCTACGCGGCGGGCGCCGGCCGCCCCGCGCGGCTGCTCGGCGCCGACGTCGCCCCGCAGCACGTCACGTTCGGTCCCCGCGCCGCGTACGTGGCCAGCGGCGAGGGGCGGTCGCTGCGCGTGCACGCGCTGGACGACGGGCGCGTGCGCGCCGCGGCGCGCACGCCGCTGGGCTCCTACAACGTGCTGCGACGCGCCGGCCGCGTCCTGACGCCGTCGCTGAACGACGGGACGCTGACCGTGCTCGACGCGTCCGGGCGCACGCGTTGGCAGGTCCACGTCGCGCCCGCGGCGCACGACGCGTGCGTCGTGGGGTGAAGGCCGCGTTTCGGGCCCTCGGCCCCGCTACGGCCGAGTCGGCACGCGCGACGGTCATCCGTCCGGTGCACCGGTGAGCCTGTGGCCGTGCCTCGGCTCGCTGTGCTCCCGGTCCTGCTCGCCGTCATCGTGGCCGCGACCTTCGCGGTCGCGGCGCCCGCGCACGGGGCGATTCGGATCAAGCACCGCTGCGGCGCGGGCCAGGACAGGACCGAGCTCGTCACGCGGGCGGGTGCGGGCACGCGGTGCGCCACCGCGCTTGCCGTCATGCGCGCCTGGCGTCGCGCCGGCAACCCCGCCCGGTTCCGCGGCCACCGCTGCGGCGAGGTGCGCGGCTTCAACGTCGACTTCACCGACATCCGCCGCTGGTTCGCGACGTGGCAGTGCCGTCGCGGAGCGGCGATCTACCGCGTATGGACCCGCTACTGACGCGCTCCGACCGGGTCCTCGGTCGCGACCACGTGCAGGCGATTGAGGGCCTGGCGCAGCACGCGTGAGATCTGCATCTGGCTGACCCCCATCCGCTCACCGATCTCGGCCTGGGTGAGGTCCTCGTGGAAGCGCAGGCGCAGCACCTCGCGTTCGCGGGGCGTCAGCGCGGTCATGAGCGACTGCAGCAGCGCACGCTGCTCGGCGAGCTCGAAGCCGTCGTCGGCGCGGCCGGTCGCGTCGCCGCGCGTCTCGCCGGCCTCCTCGTCGCCGGACGGGCGCGGGGCGTCGAGGGACGTCGTGCGGGACGCGGTCACGGCCTGCATCGCCTCGAGGACCAGCTCGGTCGAGCGGTCGACCGCCGCCGCGACCTCCTCCACCGACGGCGCGCGGCCACGGTCGTGCGTCAGCTGGCGCGCCACGGCCTCGACACGAACCGCGAGATCCTTCGTGTCGCGCGGCACGCGCACGGCCCACGAGTAGTCGCGGAAGTAGCGCTTGATCTCGCCGGAGATCGTCGGGACGGCGTACGACGAGAAGGCGATGTTGCGGTCGACGTCGTAGCGCTCGATCGCCTTGACGAGGCCCATGCAGGCGACCTGGAAGATGTCGTCGAACGGCTCGCCGGGTCGCTGGTAGCGAGCGGCGAGCCGGCGCGCGATCGGCAGGAACCGCACGACCACCGCGTCGCGATCGACCGGGTCGCAGGGATCGTTCAGACGCATGAAGAGCCGGCGATCCGCGTCGATGCGGTGATCGACGTCCGCCTCGCCGGTGCGTGGCAGCTCGGTGTGTGTCATGACCATGTGTGTGCGCTCGCGGTTCCGGGGCGAATTCGTCCCGTTCGTCCGACGTGGGATACGATGTACCGAGTTTGGCGTGTGCGAACGGCCAGCAGTGGAAGATGGGACACCTATGCGAGACAACCAGTCCCATGTTGGTTGAATCGCCCGGACGGGTCGAGTCCACTGGTGACCGTGCCTGACACGCGGGCCGACACACGACGTACGCGCGGCCGGATCGTCGAGGCCAGCCGCCGCCTGCTCGAGCAGTCGCCCACGACGCCGACCGCAGACGTCGCGGCGGCCGCAGGCGTCTCGCGCTCCACCCTGTACCGCCACTTCCCGGACCGCGAGAGCCTGCTCGCGGCCATCCGCACGCAGAAGAACCCCTCCTCGGTGAGCGGCGCGCCGTCGGAGGATCACGCGCTGCCGCCCGGGCGGCTCGGGCGCGAGCGGCCCCTGTCGGTGGAGGGGATCCACGTCTTCGACGTCGTCGCGCCGGCCATGCTCCCCGAGCAGCTCGTGGCCGAGGCGCAGCGGATCGCCGACGTGCCGCTCGCCCTGTACGTCCTCGACATCGACGGCTCGCACCTGCTGCGCGTCGCCGGTCCCGATCGGCTGCCCGAGCGCATCGAGTCGCCGCTGGCGATCGGTCCCGAGCTCGACTCGGCCGGCCTGTCGGAGCTGCGCGCCGGCCTCGCCGATCGCCCCGGGATCGAGGTCGTCCCGCTCTGGCTGCGCGGCCGCGCGACGGGCGTGATGCTCACGCTCGGGCGCCCGCGCCGCCCGCTCGCCGAGATCGCCCGGCAGGCCGCGGCGGCGATCACGCTCGCCGACCGCTACACGGACACGTTCGCGCGCGGCCAACGCCGGAAGGCCCCGCGCCCGGCGGCGGAGATCCAGCAGAGCCTTCTGCCGCCGCGCATCTCCCGGATCACCGGCGGTGAGGTCGCCGGGAACGTGCTGCCCAGCTACGAGGTCGCGGGGGACTGGTTCGACATCGTCGAGAACCTCGACGGGGTCTGGATCACGCTCGCCGACGGCCTCGGCCCGAGCACCCGCGCGGCCGCCAGCAGCGCCGTCGCGCTCGGCGCGCTGCGGGCCAGCCGGCGGAGTGGCGGAACGACCCACGACGCGCTCATGCTCATGCACCGCACGCTGCGGGAGATGCCCGGCCCGTCGGCCGAGATGACGGCGATCGCCGGCCGCTGGGACCCTGCGACGTTCCGGCTCGAGCTCGTCAACTGCGGGCACGTCGCGCCGCTCGTGATCCGCGCCGACGGGGCGGTCGAGCGCATCGACATGCCGGCCGGCCGCGGGCTCGGCGGACGTGCCACGCCCAGGCCCTCGGAGCACGTCACCACGCTGGCCCCGGGCGACCGGCTCCTGATGTGCTCAGACGGCGTGATCATGGGCGGTCGAGGCAAAGCGGGACTCGGCCATGAGGGCGTCACGCGGGCCGCGCTGCTGTCCGAGAACGGCTCGGCCGCCGACACCGTCCGGAAGGTCCACCGCGCGGTCCTCGAGGCTTGCTCGGAGAAGCTGCAGGACGACGCGACCGTCGTCTGCCTGTCGGCGGAGTGACCCCCGGGCGCCGCGCGCCGTTGAATGTCGGCATGAGCCCGACTTCCCAGGTGACCATCGGCGTGCAGGCGCCGGCGATCGAGGACATCGTCGCCGTCGCGCGCCACGGTGCGGCGGTGGCGCTCTCCGACGAGGCGCTCGCCGGCATCGCGGCCACCCGCGCGGTGGTCGAGGCGCTCGCCGGCGACACGCGGCCGCACTACGGGATCTCGACCGGCTTCGGGGCGCTCGCCGGGCGCCACATCCCGCCCGAGCTGCGCACGCGCCTGCAGCGCAGCCTGATCCGCAGCCATGCCGCCGGCTCGGGCGACGAGGTCGAGCGCGAGGTCGTGCGGGCGCTGATGCTGCTGCGGCTCTCGACGCTCGCCACGGGGCGCACGGGGGTGCGCCCGCAGACGGCGAGCGCCTACGCGGCGATGCTGTCGGCCGGGATCACGCCCGTCGTGCCCGAGCATGGCTCGCTCGGCTGCTCGGGCGACCTCGCGCCGCTCGCCCACTGCGCGCTGGCGCTCATGGGCGAGGGGCCGGTGCGCGACCGCGACGGCGATCGCCGCGACGCCGCCGCCGCGCTCGCCGACGCCGGCATCGAGCCGGTCACGCTCGCCGAGAAGGAGGGCCTCGCGCTCATCAACGGCACGGACGGCATGCTCGGGATGCTCGCCCTCGCCCTGTGGGACCTGCGGCTGCTGCTCACGACGGCCGACGTCGCGGCGGCGATGAGCGTCGAGGGCCTGCTCGGGACCGACGCCGTCTTCGCCGAGGACCTGCACGCGCTGCGCCCGCATCCCGGCCAGGCCGCGTCGGCCGCGAACATCCGCGCGCTGCTGGACGGCAGCCCGATCGTGGCCAGCCACCGCGGCCCGGAGGACACACGCGTCCAGGACGCGTACTCGCTGCGCTGCGCGCCGGCGGTGGCGGGCGGCGCGCGCGACACCGTCGACCACGCGACGCTCGTGGCCGAGCGCGAGCTCGCCGCGGCGATCGACAACCCGGTGATCACGCCCGACGGGCGCGTGGAGTCCAACGGCAACTTCCACGGCGCGCCGCTGGCCTACGTGCTCGACTTCCTGGCCGTCGTCGTCGCCGATGTCGCGAGCATCTCCGAGCGGCGCACCGACCGCTTCCTGGACGCCGACCGCAGCCACGGGCTGCCCGCGTTCCTGGCCGACGACCCCGGCGTCGACTCCGGCCTGATGCTCGCCCAGTACACGCAGGCGGGGATCGTCGCCGAGCTCAAGCGGCTCGCCGTCCCCGCGTCGGCCGACTCGATCCCGAGCTCGGCCATGCAGGAGGACCACGTCTCGATGGGCTGGGGCGCCGCGCGCAAGCTGCGCCGCGCCGTCGACGGGCTGACGCGCGTGCTCGCCATCGAGCTGATGACGGCGGCGCGCGGGATCGAGCTGCGCCGCCCGCTGCAGCCGGCGGCGGGCACCGGGGCGGTCATCGAAGAGCTGCGCGGCGCGGTCGGCGGCCCCGGGCCGGATCGCTTCCTGGCCCCGGAGATCGAGGCCGCGGTCGAGCTCGTGCGCTCGGGCCGCGTCCGCGATGCCGCGCAGCGCGCCGCCGGGCCCCTGCGCTAGCCGGCCAGTGGCGAGCTGAGATGAAACGACCCCAGTTGCGCGTCGGCATCCTCGGGGCCGGCCCGATCGCCCAGGCCGCCCATCTCGAGGCCGTGCAGAAGGCGGGCAACTGCGAGCTGCACGCGCTCTGCGACCGCGCGCCGGACCTGCTCGAGACGGTGGGCGCCACCTGGCGGCCGGCGCGCACCTTCGGCGACCTCGGTGCGATGCTCGCCGACCCCGACGTCGACGCGGTCATCGTCGCGATCGCCGACCAGTTCCACGTCGACGCCGCGATGCAGGCGCTCGACGCGGGCAAGCACGTGCTCGTCGAGAAGCCGATGGGCGTGACCGTGGCCGAGGGGCGACGGCTGCGCGACAAGGTCCGGCGAGACCGGCCTCGTGCTGCAGGTCGGCACGATGCGCCGCTTCGACGAGGGCATCGTCTTCGCGCGCGACTTCATCCGCGAGGAGGCCGGGCCGCTCATCGCGCTGAAGGCGTGGTACTGCGACTCGGCCTACCGCTACGCGATGACCGACGCCCTGCAGCCGGCGATCGTGCGGAGCGCCGCCGCGCATCGCCCGCCGGGCGACCCGAAGGCCGATCTCCGCCGCTACAACATGCTCGGCCACGGCAGCCACCTCGTCGACACGGCGCGCTTCCTGGCCGGCGAGATCACCGCCGTCCACGCGCGGCTCGTCGAGCGCGCCGGCATCCAGAGCTGGTTCGTCGCGTGCGAGTTCGCCGACGGCAGCAACGGCCACCTCGACCTGACGATCGCCGTGCGCATGGACTGGCACGAGGGCTTCCAGGCCTACGGCGAGCACGGCAGCGTGCTCGGGCGCACGTTCCTGCCGTGGTCCATGCGCACGAGCGAGGTCGAGGCGTTCTCGACGCGCACGGGCGGCTACCACCGCCCGCTGGGTCCCGACGGGCACTTCTGGCGCCGTCAGGCGGAGGGCTTCGCCGCGACGATCCTCGAGGGGGCGCCGCAGCAGGGTGCGACGGCCGAGGACGGCCTCGCCGCGCTGCAGGTCATGGAGGCGATCGAGACCTCGGTCGACACCGGCGAGCGCGTCGCGCTCGCCCCGCTCGCGGCGGGCTGAGGATGCGCCTTGGACGGGCGCCTCGTCGTGATCAGGCCTGCTCGTGCTCGGCGGGCAAGGTCACGTGGGCGAGCACGAGCTGGATGAGCCGCTGGCGGTCGGCCGGCTCGACGCGCGTGAAGCGCAGACCGAGCGCACCCGGGAGCTCGCGCGCGAGCGCGGCGCCGGTGACGAGGGGCGCGCCGAGAGGCTCGCCGCTGAGCGTCAGCGCGTAGCGGTCGCACACCGGCGTCGCCTCGGAGCGCTGAACCTGCACGCCGCTGAAGCTCACGTCGATGGTCTTCGTGGAGCCGGGCGGCGCGACCGCGCCCTCGGGGACGAGCTCGGCATCGAGGACGAGCTCGACGCGCGTCGACTCACGCCGCTGACCGAGCTGGAACGCGTCGGTGATGCGCAGCGCGAGCGTCGCCTCGCCGCTCAGCCTCGCGCTGCCGCGCAGCGCCTTCATGCCGCGGTCCTGCTCGACGACGAGGTACGCGTCGGCGCCCGAGGACAGCTGCTGGGAGGCCTCTCCGGCGAGGGTCCCGTCGTAGCGCGCGAGGATCACCGACCCGACGAAGGCGAACACGGTGCACGCGATCGGCACGTCGTGGTCGTCGAGGTCGACACGAACGCGGGTGCCCTCGGTGAGGTTGGGTTCGCCGCCCGACGTCATGGAAGCCCCGGTTCGCGCGTCATCGCGCGCCGATCCTACGGCCGCCGGGGGACGCGGGTCAGAGCAGCTCGGCGATGCGCCCGGCCGCCCGAGCGGCACCGCCGGTCTCGACCGGCACGGGATCGACCTCGCGCCCGATCTCCTCGGCGATCGCCGCGGCGATGACGTCCGGCGTGTCGGTCTCGAAGTCCATCCTCCGGCCGGAGCGGTAGCGGTCGAGCCGGTGGCGGACGTGGAAGTTCTGCTCGAAGTGGTGGCGCAGCGGGAAGTAGAGGAACGGCCGCCGGTTGGCCGTGAGCTCCATCGACGTGGTCAGGCCGCCCTGGACGACCGCGAGGTCGCACGCGGCGAGGTGGCGGTAGAGGTCGGGGACGTAGGCCCGCACCTCGAGGCCGTCGTGGGCGGGGAGCGAGGCGGGGTCGATGCGCGGCCCGGCGACGACGATCATGCGCAGGTCGGGGACCTGGCGCCGGGCCTCGGGGAACGCCTCGATCACGCGTCCCAGGAGCGCCCGGCCGACGCCGGAGCCGCCGACGGTGACGATGCACACCTGCTCGCCCGGGCGGTATCCGAGCTCGGCGCGCAGGCGCTCGCGATCGGCGAACTCGGCCGGGTCGAAGCCGGTCACGTAGCCGCTGAAGTCGAAGTTCTCGCGGGTCCAGTCGGCGATCGCCGGCAGGCCCGGGCCGAAGCGGTCGGCGACGACGTCCTCGGGGTTGCCGACGAAGATCGCCTGATCGCGGACGCGCGGGAAGCGCGCGATGTGCTCGATCATCTCGGCGTTGTAGTCGGCCGTGAGCGCGGCCTCGTGCTCGCCGCCGTCGGCCACGGGCAGCCAGCCGACGAAGTCCGTCAGCCACACGTACGCGGCGCGCTTCTCGTCCGGGTTCTCGTGCAGGTAGTAGTCGATCTCCCAGCCCTCGTCGGCGATCCACAGGTCGTAGGGCCGCTCCTGGACGAGGTCGTGGAAGACCATGAAGTTCGCGACCAGGATCTCGTCCATGCGCCGCCACGCCTGGAAGCAGTGCAGGTCGTGCTCGGCCGACTCCGACTCGATGTGGTGGGACTCGTTGGCCAGCTCGCGGCTGGCCGGGTGCACGGTCTCGCCGGCGGCGTCGAGCGCCGCGGTGACGGGGTGCTGGGCGAGCCAGTCGATCTCGAGGTCGGGGTGCAGGCGGCGCAACTCGCGGGCGATGGCGATGTCGCGGCGGGCATGGCCGAGACCGATCGGCGATGACACGAACAGCGCCCGCTTCGGGCGGCGGCGGCCGCGGCTCCAGCGCGCCGGTGCGGGCCGCGGGGCGGCGAAGTCGCGCAGCAGCAGGTTGACGCGCACGGGATCGCGCGCGTGCGGGCAGTGCCCGGAGCCCTCGAGGGCGACGAGAGCGCCGCCAGTCTCCTGCGCGAGCTGCTCGCCGGCGACGATCGGCCGGACGGCATCGTCGGTGCCGTGGAGGACGAGCACGGGGCAGGCCACCCGGTGACAGAGGCGCGCGAACTCGTCGGCGTCCTTCAGCTCACGGCCGAGGTAGGTCAGCGCGAGCGTCTCCGGGTCGGTCTCCAGGCCCCAGCCGACGCAGTCCTCGATCTGCTTGGTCGAGTGCGGTTCGGTGAAGACCTGGCCGAAGAAGAACTCGAGGAAGTCGCGGTAGTGCTCGAGCCAGTAGTGGCGGTTGTACTTCTCCCAGCCCTCGTAGCGCTCGAGCGGCTCGTCGAACGGCGTCGTGGCACGCGCGAGGTGGGTCGCGAAGGGCGCGCCGGGGTCGATGAAGGCAGCGCCGGCGACGCGCTCGGGATGCTCGGCGGCCAGCAGGATTCCCCACAGCACGCCCGCCGAGAGGCCGACGATGACCGCTCGCTCGGTCGCGGTGGCGTCCATCACCGCCAGCGCGTCGGCGGCGAACTCGCGCTCGGCGTAGGCACCGGCCGTCGCGGGGCGGTCCGAGCGCCCATTGCCGCGGCCGTCGAAGGTGACGACGCGGCAGTGGCGAGCGAGGTAGGGGATCTGGCCCTTCCAGTGCCGCGAGTGGATGATCGACCAGGTCGGCAGCAGCAACACGGTCGGCTCGCCGCTGCCGTACACCTCCCAGAACACGCGGACCCCGTCGCGCTCGACGTAGCCCTCGTCGTCGGGATAGCGGGCGCGGGTCTGCTCGCGGGCGCCCGTGATCGGTTCGGCGGTCGTCATGGTCGTTCCCTTCTCGTCAGCCACTCGTCGATCCACACGAGCAGCTCGCGATGGCCGTTCTCGACGCCCGACAGCCGCTCGAGGATCATCCCCTCGTTGAAGGTGATGACCAGCGAGACGAGCGCGTCGAGCGGCATCTCGATCCCGAGGCGCTCGCGCGGCTCGGCGAACGCCTCGGTCAGCACGGCTCGCCATTCGGCGTCGACGTGCGCGACGCGCTCGTGCAGCTCGGGCCGGTTCCAGGCCAGCGCCTGCAGCTCGAACCAGACCTTCTGGTAGTCGCGATCGGACTGCAGGAAGCGCATCGCCGCGCGCCACTTCTCGATGAAGGGGACGTCGGGCGCCGCGTACATCGCCCGCTGGCGGACGATCATTCGCTCGGTGAACCGCTCGAGCACCCGCACGAGCAGGCTCTCCATCGAGCCGAAGTAGTAGTGGACGAGGCCGTGGTTGGCGCCCGCCTCGGTCGCGAGGAGCCGGGTCGTGATCCCCGCGTAGCCGACGCGCACCAGGAGGCGCTCGGCGGCGTCGAGGAACGCCTCCTCGGTCTGCGGGCGGGTCACCGACGCCGGCGCCATGCGGCGATCTCCTTGAGACGGGCGCGGGCGACGAGCGCGAGGATGCCCGCGGTGGGGGCGAGCATGAGCACGCTCTCCTCGAGCGGCATGCCGCCGATGTGGGCCGACGGGATCACTGGAAGATCTCCGTGGTGCAGTCTCCGCCCTGGAGCCGGACCTCGTGCGCGCGGGCCGGCCCGCCCGGGCGGTCGTGGAAGTCGACGAAGAAGCTCGGGTCGACCTCCATGCCGCCGTCGGGGTGGCAGTCGACGCGCAGCAGCCACGAGCGCAGCTCCGGATAGAACTGGTCGTCCCACGTCGAGTACAGGGAGTTCGTGACGTAGATCCGCCGCCCGTCGAGCGACAGCTGCAGCATCTGCGGACCGCCGTTGAGCGCGCGGCCGGCGTCAGTGGGATGGCCGAGCACGCCGCCGAGCCAGAGCCGTGAGGTGAGGCGCGGGTTGGCCGGGTCGGAGACGTCGTACTGGCGCAGGTCGCCGTGCAGCCAGTCCGAGAAGTACAGGAAGCGGTCGTCCATCGCGAGGACGAGGTCGGTGATCAGCCCCGGAACGGGGAACGGCCAGCCGTCCTGCTCGACGGCGTCGACCGCGATGACCTGCTCGGCGCGGTAGGCGCCGTCGGAGCGGTGGAAATGCCACATCGTGCTGGACAGCGCAGCGCCGACGAAGCCCTCGTCGGCTGCGGGGTCGTGCAGCCAGCGGATCTCGAACGGGAGCATCCCGCTGTCGCCGAGCTCGAGCGTCTGCTGCAGGCGTCGCGTCTCGAGGTCCCAGAAGTGCAGCCGGCTGCCGTAGCGCCCGGCAGCGACGTCGTCGAGGTCGAAGCCCGGCTCATAGGCGTTGGGCTCGCCGAATTCCGACGAGACGAGGACGTTGTGGCGCGGCTGGTACCAGAAGTCGTAGTTGAAGGGTGGGCGCCGGCCGCCGTCCTCCCAGCGGCCCTTGATCTCGAAGGTGCGCGCGTCGAGGACGGCGAAGCCGCAGGCGCCGTTGCCGTCGGCGTCGCCGAGCATGCTCACCACGACGTTGTCGCCGGGCATGCAGTGGACGGTGTGGGGGCGGCTGAGGCCGGTCTCGCGAATCAGGTCGGCGGGCTCGACGACCGTCTCGATCCGCGGCCGGCGGGGGTCGCTGGCGACGTCGACCACATGGATCCGCGAGGAGCGGAAGCCGGGGACGATCAGGTGCGAGCGGTCGGGTCCATGGCAGGCGGAGCTGCAGCGGTTCCACCCGAAGTGGTGCAGCTCGTCGCCGGCGTTCGGCATCGGCAGCTCGTGGACGATCCGGCCCTCCTCGGCGTCGATGACGGCGACGAAGTCGGGCTGATCGGCGCCGGCGCCGTGGTGCAGGCAGGCGACGTAGAGGAACTCCTCCGCGGGCGCGCGGAGGGCCTCCGCGGGGGAGGCGTGGAAGGAAGCCGGGCGCTCGTGGGCCATGGCCGTAGCTCCTTGGGCGATTGACTTAGTCATTTGACCAAATCGTGTGAGCCGATGTCAAGAGCGCTGTCCACGCAGCAACGTTTCGCGCGGGTCTCGCCGCCGCGCCCGGTCAGCGCGAGAACCGGGCGACGCCGGCGTCGGCGTCGGCGGCCGCGCCGTGCTGATCGCCGCTGATGACGCCTGCGGGCTCCGCCGGGCACGGCAGCTCCGTGGTCACGACGGTGCCCGCGCCGACCGGACTCGTCACGACGAGCATGCCGTCCAGGGCCTCGACGCGATCCTTCAGCCCGCGCAGTCCCGAGCCGAGCGACGGATCCACGCCGCCCGCGCCGTTGTCGGCGATCTCGAGGGCCACCCCGTGCTCCGTGGGCCAGAGCCGCACCGACGCCGCCGTCGCCTGCGCGTACTTGGCCACGTTGGTCAGCGCCTCGCAGGCGACGAAGTAGGCGGCGAGCTCGACCGGCTCGGGCAGGGCGCCCGGCGGATCGCACGAGACGTCGGTGGGGACCGGCGAGCGAGCGGCGAGCGATTCCAGCGCGGCCGGCAATCCGTAGGCGAGCACCGCCGGGTGGATCCCGCGGGCCAGCTCGCGCAGCTCGGCGAGGGACTGCGCCAGCTCGTCGGTGGCCGTCGACACGAGCGCCTCGGCCTCCGACGGGTCGCGACGGATGTTCTCGCGCAGCAGCCGGAGCTGGATCCCGAGCGCGACGAGTCGCTGCTGAGCCCCGTCGTGGAGGTTGCGCTCGAGCCGGCGCCGCTCGGCGTCGCCCGCGGCGACGATGCGCTGGCGCGAGGCCTGCAGCTCGGCGAGGCGACTCCGCGACTCGGCGTGGAGATGCTCGTGCTCCACGGCGATGGTGGTGGCGGCGCACACGGCCTCGACGAGCTCGGGGTCGTCGTCCAGCGTCGCGTCGTAGACCAGCGCGGCGACCTCGCGCCCGTCGACCTCGATGGCCGCCACGGCACGGCCGCTCCCGGGAGCGCTCAACGAGATCGGCGCTCCGTCCGCGTCGGCGTAGCCGAGCCCGTCCTGGCGGCGATGGGCCAGCACGAGGTCGGGATCGCCGACGGTTCGCGCCAGCGCCTCCTGCAGGTCACGACCGTGCAGCGTCCGCAGGTCACGGAACAGCTCGGCGAGCCCAGCGCGCGCCAGGCGCGACCGCAGGACGCTGCTCGAGCTCTCGGAGCCGAAGCCGAGGGCGGCCAACTCGATGCGCGAGGCGATGCCGACCTGCGCGAAGATGCTGCGCAGCTGCGCCTCGACGCTGCGGGGCGAGAGGAAGAGGCGCGCCGCGACCTCCCGGTTGGAATGGCCGTCGGCGACGAGCCTGGCGATCTGGAGCTCCTGCGGCGTGAGCTGCGCGGCGCTGCCTGGATCCGGTCGCTCGGCGATCCCTCCGCTGGCTCGCAGCTCATCCCCCGCGCGTTGCGCCCAACCGGCCGCGCCGATCTCCTCGAAGGCCTCCTGCGCAGCGCGCAGGTGCTCGCGGGCCTCCGGGCAGCGCTCGGCGCGCCACAGGTGCTCGCCGAGAAGCAGCTCCGTCCGCGCCCGATCGAACGCGCGGTCGCTCGCGGCGTGGATCCGCAGCGCCGCCTCGAGACCGCCGGCGACGTCGTCGGCGATCAGGGCCTGGCAGCGTGTCGCCAGCGCCATCGCCCACGACGGCGCGCCCGGCTGGGCGAAGCCCTCGAAGACCGCCGCTGCGGCGCGGGCCCTGTCCGGCTGCCCGGCGAGGACGAGCGCCTCCACGAGGTCGGGAGCCGACATCAGGGCGAAGTACGCGTGCCCCCTGCCGGGCCGCTCGTCGCCGACGGCCTGCAGATGGGGGACGGCCTCGTGCGGGCGTCGCCGGCTCAGCTCGAGCACGCCGGTCGCCCATTCGGCCATCGCGTTCGCGAAGGCGCCGCGGCTGGTCCGCGCCGCCTCGATCGCACTCGCGGCGGATGTGCGGCACTCATCCTCGTCGCCGTGCTGGGCGGCGAACCAGGCGTGCATGGCGAGATGCGTGCTGGCGGCGTTGGGAAGGCCGGCGTCGCGGGCCAGCGTGAGGCCTTCCGCGGCCTCGGCGGCGACGTCGAAGCGGCCACCGAGCAGTCCCATGAGGACGTAGGTGAGGAGCGCGTAGGTGAGCTTGTCGACGGCGCCCGAGGCACGTGCCAGCCCCATCGCCCGGCGCAGCAGCGCCTCTGCTCTGGCCTCGTCGCCGATCGCCTGCGCCCCGGTCGCGGTCCAGACGACCCAACTCGGCTCGTCGAACTCGTCGGCATGCGCGACGACCTCCTGCACGAGCGGCGTGCCGATGGCAGCCTCGCCGTCGTACATGCGGCCGACGCCGACGAGCAGGTCGCCGAGGAGGCGGGTCTCCGGATCCTCGCTCCTCGGCAACATCGCCGCTCGGCGCCCGGAGTCGAGCGTCCGCGGCGTGTCGCCGGCCCACCCGGCCGCCTCGCGCGCGTGCAGGAGCATCTCCAGCGCCTTGTGCGTGTCGAGCGCCGCGGCGCTGCTCGCCCCGGCCATGAGGATGTCGCAGGCGTCGATCAGCGACCCGCAGCGCAGCTGGATCTCGCCACGGAGATGCTCGACGTCCGCGCGCAGCCGCCCGTCCGTGACGAGCGGGTCGGCACGATCCAGCAGCGCCGTCGCGCGCTCGGGCTGACCGGCATGCCAGGCGGCGGCGCTCGCCAGGACGAGCCGTCGCGCCCGCGCCTCGGTGCCGGGGCTCAGCTCCGCGGCGCGCTCGAGCGCCGCCGCCGCCCCGGCGTGCCCGCTGCGACGCCGTGCGCGCTCGGCGGTCGACTCGAGGTCGGCGGCCACGTCCGCGTCGGGCCCGACCGCCGCGGCGGCCAGGTGCCACGCGCGCCGGTCCGCTCCCAGGTCGTCGTCGAGGACCGCGGCGAGCGCGAGGTGCGCCGCGCGGCGCTCGTCCGACGACAGCCCCTGGAGGATCGCCGACCGGACGAGGGGATGGCGCATCTCGACGCGCCGGTCGTGCACGGTCACCAGCCCCGCCTCCTCGGCCGCCTTCAGGGCGTCGGCGCCGATCCCGGCCGCGGCCGTCGCGCGCAGCACCGGCGCGAGCCATCCGCTGTCCTCGGTGGCGACGAGCGCGAGCGCCTTCTGCGTCGTCTCGGGCAGCCGGCGCACGCGCTCGAGGAACAGCCGCTCGACGTTCGGCGTCAGCGGGATCTCCTCGGGCACCCCGTCGAGGCCCGCGAGCTGCCGGGCGGACAGGGCGCCGGGCAGCTCGACCAGCGCGAGGGCGTTTCCGGACGACTGCTTGACGAGGAGGTCGCGGACCGCCGGGGCGACGACGCCCTCGACCTCGCCCATGATCAGCTGGGCGGCAGCGTCGGGGCTCAGCCCCGGGACCTCGAGCTCCGGGAGGCCCCGCGCGTCGAACCGGCGATGTCCCGGCCCTTCACGCGAGGCGAAGAGGATCACGATGCCCTCGGCGTGGAGCCGGCGAGCCACGAACAGCAGGGCGTCGGCCGACGACATGTCCAGCCACTGGGCGTCGTCGACCAGGACCAGCACGGGCCGCTCCTCCGCGAGCTCGGAGAACAGGCTCAGGCACGCGACAGAGATGAGGAACCGATCGTCGCCGCCGCGCTCGGCGAGGCCGAGCGCCCCCTGCATCGCCGCCGCCTGAGCGGCGGGCAGGCGATCGCACAGGTGCAGGGCGGGGCGGATGAGCTGGTGCAGGCCGGCGAAGGGCAGCTCCGACTCCGATTCCACGCCGCGGGACCGGAGCACGTGCATGCCCGCGGCCATCGTGCGCGCCTGCTCGAGCAGCGCCGTCTTGCCGACGCCCGGTTCTCCCCGCAGGACCAGCGCACCACTCTGCGAGGCCCGCGCCCCCTCGAGGAGACGGGCCAGGTGGTCGCGCTCCAGGTCTCGTCCGTAGAGCACGGCGCGAGCCTACGCGTACGCACCGGGTTCGATCCAGACTGGAGGACGCACCGTGTCCGTGCGTGTGGGTCAGGCGCCGGTCGGCGGTCTGGCCGGCCGCTAGGTCCGCTGCTGATAGTGCCGTGCTCGCTCGACGGCGGCCGACGTCATCTGCGCCAGATGAACAAGCGCGGCCTCGTCGTCCACGGTGAAGTCTCCGCCCTGCTTGTCGAAGAGCTGCATCGCTCCCAGCTCGCTGCCGTCGAGGGCGCTCAGCAGCGCGGCGAGCCAGCCCCGCAGCGGTCGATCGCGGGCCGCCGCGCGAAACGGAGGCAGGTCGGCGAGCCGCTCGCCGGTGATCCTCACCGAGCCCCCGCCCTCGAGGATGAGCAGGTGGATCGCGGGCAGGTCGAGCCACCGGACGAAGCTCGTCCAGCGCCGGTCGGCGCTCGCGAAGGAGGATGCCTCCGCGGCACGGGGCAGGCCCTCGGCGGCGACGGTCACCACGCAGCACTCCGCGCCGATGAGCTCGCGCGCCTGCTCGGCCACCAGCCGCAACATCTCCTCGAGCGAGCCGTGGGCATCGAGCGCGAGCGACGCGTCGGCGAGGAAGGACGACAGCTGACGCGCCCGCTCGGTCTGGCGCCGTTCGAGCAGGGCGGCCTCGCGCGCCTCCCAGAAGCCGCGCTGGACCATCTCGAACGTGGACAGGCCCTCGAGGAAGAAGTCACCGGCCACCCGCGTCACGCGCTCCACCTCCGCGGCGCCCGTGGCGCCGGCGAGCGCCGACAGCAGTGCCTCGTGGTGGGCCACGGCCAGGTCGAGCACGCTCAGGTGACGGCTCACGGCGTCGCGCGCGAGCTCGTACGCGACCCGGAGCGACGCCTCCGTCGGGTCCGCCAGATGATCGCCGAGCGCGGACATGTACGCCGCTCGGAACTGCGCCGCGCCGGTGCTCACCGCCGCACCCCGAGGTAGCGGACCGCGATGACGAGTGCGTCGTCCGGAGGCTTCCAGTGATCGGCCAGGATGCGATCGCTGATCGCCTGGGTGGAGCCGGAGATGTCCAGCGCGTCCGCGAAGGCGGATGCGATCCCGTCGGTGGCCATGACGAGGACGTCGCCCGGCTGCACGTCGAGCCTCGCGGTGCGCACCGCCGGCAGCTCGTGGCCCGGAACGCCGCCGGCCAGCGCGAGAGAGCCCTTCGGGCCCCGCGCCGACGGGTCGGCGCTGACCACCCGGCCCTCCACGCTCCCGACGCCGAGCCAGGTCATCCCGCGTTCCGAAGGCGAGAGGAAGGCGAGGCTGATCGCTGCCCCGCGCGTGCCCATCAGGGCGTCGTGGCAGCGCTGAACCAGCCAGACGAGGTCCTGGCTCGGGCGCTCGCGCACGACCTTGGCGGCCCTGCGAGCGGCGCGGGCGGCCTCGCTGCCGTGCCCGAGCCCGTCGATGCCGGCCACGAGCGCGCCCTCCGGCAGCAGCGTGACGACCGCGAGATCTCCGCTCGTCGACTCACCGCGCCGGCACCGCGTGGCCACGCCCCACTCGACCGCCGCGCGTGGCGCTCGCTCAACCACGCCGGCGGCGCTCCTCGCGGAGGCGCGCGAGCTCGTCGCGGTACCTCCACTTCCGCATCGTCACGACCGTGCCGGCGTCGGGGTCCGACTCGACGTCGAAGTCGTCCATCAGCCGCCGGGCGCCCGGCAGGCCGAGGCCGAGGCCGCCCCGTCCGCTGTAGTCGTCCCGAAGGGCCGCCTCGACGTCGCGGATGCCCGCGCCCGCGTCGGTCGCGATCACGACGACGCCGTAGCGGTCGGCGTCCTCGAAGGGCCTGAGGACGATCTCGCCCTGGCCGGCGTGCACGACGATGTTGCGCGCGATCTCCGAGATCGCCGTCGCGATCAGCGTCGGATCGGGTCGCGGGAAGCCGAGCCGCTCGGCCATCGCGCGCGCCTCGGCGCGGGCGGTCACGAGATCGGCGTCGGTGGTGATGGGGACGCGGACCTCACCTTCCATCCTCTGTGTCCCCCCGCGCCAGGTCGTCGAGCAGCTCGATCGCCGCGTCCAGGTCGAGCGTCGCGCGGAGCGGTCCGAGGTTCAGGCGGAACTGCACCATCGCGATCGCGACATCCGGCTGGATGCCGACGATGACCGTGTCGGCGCCGCGCAGCCTGGCGGTCAGGACGATCGCGCGCAGGGCCCGTGCGACGAACGAGTCGATGACGTCCAGCGCCGCGACATCGATCACGATCCCGCGTGAGCGGTACCGCCCGACGAGCTCGGCGAGCTCATGGCGCAGCTCGACGACCTCGGTGTCGGAGAGATCCGACTGGATCGAGGCGATGAGGTAGGGGCCCTGCCGGAGGATCGCGACCGACATCGGCGCGCCGGCCTACGTCTCGACGTCGCCGGCCGGGCCGTGCGCGTCGGCGCCGCGGTAGCCGGCCAGGCGCTCGGCCTCCTCGAGGCCCCCCTGGAGGTCGCCGACGGTCTTCATCATGCCGAGGTCCACACCGAGGTCGACGAGCGTCTGCGCGATCTCGGACGACAGGCCGGTGAGGATCGTGCTCGCGCCCATGAGCCGCGATGCCTCCACCGTCTGCACCAGATGGTTGGCGACGGAGCGGTCGATCGTCGCCACACCCGTGATGTCGATCACCACCACCGTCGCGCGGTTGTCACGGATCGCCGCCAGCAGCTGCTCGGTGAGCTGGCGAGCACGCGCGGAGTCGAGGACGCCGATGATCGGGAGGATGAGCAGGCGGTCCCGGAGCTGGAGGACCGGCGTCGAGAGCTCCCGCATCGCCTCCTGCTGCTCGTGGATGACCCGCTCGCGCTCCTCGACGAAGCTCACCCCGACGGTGACCGCGATCCGGTTCGCGGCCGGCTCGTAGGAGTCGAGGATGCGGTTGAGCAGCTCGGGATCGTCCTGGTATCTGGCGAACAGGGATCGCGCCAGCACATCGCGCAGGAGGAGCACGATCCCCAGCACCTCGTGGGTCTCGACGCCACGCGGGATGATGCGCTCCGAGAGCTCCCGGGCGTAGGTCTGCAGGGTCTCGATGCTGCCCGTCTCCAGGGCGTCCACGTAGTTGTCGTAGACCTCGGTCGCCTCGGAGAAGATCTCATCGTCCGACATCACGCCCAGCAGCTCGGCCTCGCTGATGCGCCGCGCCCATTCCTCCCGCAGCTCGGTGCGCTTGTCGCGCAGGTAGGCGACCAGCTCCTGCAGCAGCGGGTCGGCGCCCTCGTCCCGCTCGGTCGATCGATCGTCGGCCTCGTGATCCGGCGCCTCCTCCTCCGTATCCGGTCGGTCGGGCTCTCGGTCCATGTGGTCCTCCTCGTCGCGGGGGTTGGACACGGGCTCGTCGCTCATCTGCGTCGCGGGCCGCGGGCGCGGGCGCCGTCGAAGAAGAGGCCGGTGACCGTGGCGATCACATCCTCCTTGCCCAGGGCCGGGGTGGAGGTGAGCACGCCGACGACCAGTCCGATGAGCGACTCGGCCAGGCGAGCGCTCGTGATGTCCTCGCGGATGTCTCCCGCGGCCTGGCCCCGCTCGAACAGCCGGCGCAGCGGCTCGATGAGCCTGTCCTCGAAGCGCTTCGGGTCCGATCGCCCGCGCAGCCGTGCCAGGAGCACGAACGAGTCGCCGAGGTCGACAAAGGCGCGGACGACGCGCGCGACGCCCTCCTCGGGCGCGACCGCGTCGATCCGCGCGGCCGTCAGGCGCGCGTCGACGTCGCGCACGGCGGCCTGCGCGAGCTCGTCGAGCAGCGTCTCGCGCGTCGGGAAGTAGCGATAGACGGTGGCTCGGGCGACCCCGGCCGCCGCGGCGACGTCGTTCATGCTCGCCTGCTCTCCCTGGACGGCGAAGACCTGGGCCGCGCCGTCGAGGATGGCCGCGGCGACGCGCTGCTGCAGCGTGGGTCGAGGAGCGGATGCTGACATCTTCGTCTCGCACGAAGTCTAGACGGTCGCTTGACGAGACATGACTGTCTCATATAGGCTCACCACTGTCCAGGTAGCAAGGAGGGGTTTGCCATGTCCTTGTCCGAGCGAACACGCACGGGCCTGAAAGAGATGCCGTCGAACGCCGCGTGGCTCCTCTCGCGGGTGCTCAAACCGGCGGACGCCGTCGGGAGCGCCGCCGAGTCCGTCACGGCCGGCGCGCGCGACCGCGGTCGGAAGGTCACGGCGGCCGTGGTCGATGCCGCTCCCGTCGGCGGAGACTCCGTGGAGCTCCGGATGAAGCGCGCGCAGGAGGCCGGGGACCGCGCGCGGGAGGCCGAGGACCGCGCGGTCGAGGCCGCGCGGGAGTCCAAGGAGCGCTCGGACCACGCGCGCCAGGTGACCGAGCGCGGGCGCGCTCGCGTCAAGGAGGTCGACCGGGACACGAGCCGCCGCGTCAAGCAGCGTGTGGCCGAGGCCCAGAAGGCGGCCGAGGAGGCCGTGCAGCGCGAACGCCGGGCCGCCGAGGCCGACGCCGAGGAGCAGCGCCAAGAGGCCCAGGCGAGCATCGACAGCGAGATCGAGGAGGCGCGGCGCGACGCCGAGGAGGCCCAGCAGCGAGCCGAGGAGCTCGTCGAGGACGCGGCGGAGAAGCTCGCCGAGGCCAGGCGACTGGCCGACGAGGCATCCGAGGCCGCACGCGCCGCCGCGGAGGAGGCGCACCGCCAGGCCCAGATGCTGGCCGCCGAGGCCGAGCAGCAGGCCAGCGAGGCCGACCAACGGGTCAAGGCGACCGAGCAGATCCGGGAGCAGTCGGTGGCGACGGCCAAGGAGACCGCGCGCGAGCTCGAGCGGGATTCGGCCAACGGCGGTCTCGACACCTACAACAAGCCCGAGCTGGTCGAGCTCGCCGCGACGCTCGACATCGAGGGACGGGCAACCATGACCAAGGCAGAGCTCGTGGACGCGATCGCGAAGGCGTCGCGCAAGAGCTGAACGGAGGCGACCCGATGAGACTCATCAACCGCAAGAGCCACCTGCAGCGACTGCTCGACTCCGTCGACATCCCCGGTGGCATCAAGTTGGGCGTCCCGGGGGGCGGAGGCTCGGCCAAGGCGCTCAGGAACGCCATGCCGGAGAAGGACAAGGCCGTGAAGGCCGGCCTCATCGCCGGCGGTCTCGCGGGCCTGACGGCCGGCAGCGCCGGCATCTCCTCGCTCAGACGGCGCCAGGGGAGGGCGAGGGACCATTCGTGAAGCTCACGGCGCTGGTGGTCTTCGCCGCCGGCTACGTGGTCGGCACGAGGGCCGGACGTGAGCGCTATGCCCAGATCGTCGACGGGATGGCGAGGGCGTCGGAGAAGCTCGAGGAGTTCAGCGCCCGTCGGCCTCCGGGCGGTGACGATCCCGGCCCCCGTCGCGCTGACCGTCGCCCCTGATCGCCGACGACGCCTGTCCGACGGCGTCCTCGTCGAGGCGTCGCTCCTGGCCCGCGTGATGGGCATCCGGCTCCTGACGATCGACGCGACGCTCGCGCTCGTGCCGGCCGACATCACCACCTCGTCGTCCGCGGCGCTGCCGCCCGCTCGCGCGTCTCGCCCGGGCCCCGTCGTCACGCCGGGGCGATCGCGGGTCGCCGGACACGGCCTGGCGGAGGCGGTGCGGAACATCAACGAGGGAGCGGAGCTCCTCGCCGAGGCGCGGCGGAACGGCTCTTAGCCCGCGCAGCCCATCCGCTCCCATCAAGGAGGCCACGATGGCCGCATCGCCGGAGCCGCACCCGGCACCAGCACTCGATCTCGTCCAGCGAGACCTCGCCGATCGCCGGCTGTTCATCCGCTTCGAGGCCACGGGGGATCCCGCCGATCGCGATGCGATCGTCCGGCGCTTCCTTCCGCTCGCGCGCCGGCTGGCCGCGCGCTACCGGCGCGGCGATGAGCCCTTCGACGACATCTTCCAGGTCGCGTGTTGTGGCCTGGTCAAGGCGGTCGACCGGTTCGACATGCACCGGGGGATCGCGTTCTCGAGCTACGCGGTGCCGACGATCACCGGAGAGATCAAGCGCCACTTCCGTGACCGGACGTGGTCGGTCCACGTTCCGCGCGACCTCCAGGATCTCGCTCTGCGCGTCGACCGCGTCGTCGAACACATGACTCGTGAGCTGGGCCGGCAGCCCTCGATCGAAGCGATCGCCCGAGCGCTCGACACCACCGAGGAGAGCGTGCTCGAGGCGCTCCAGGCGGCGAGCGCGCAGCGCTCCGACTCGCTGGACGCCCCACGAGGGGAGCAGGACGAGGAGGCCGGCGAGACGGTCGGCGAGGCGCTCGGTGTCGCCGAGGACGGTTTCGAGCGCGCCGAGGATCGCGCCAGCCTGCAGGCGCTGCTGCGGTGCCTGTCCGCGCGCGAGCGCGAGATCGTGCGGCTGCGCTTCGAGGAGGACCTCACGCAGGCCGAGGTCGGCGAGCGCGTCGGCCTGAGCCAGATGCACATCTCGCGGATCCTGCGCCAGGCGATCGAGCGCCTGCGTCCCGTCGCCGGCGTCGACGCGACCGCGCCGTCGCGGATCACGCGCGCCGCCTAGCCCGGCTGAGAGCGCGACGGCCGCTGGGTCAGCCGGACACGCTCGCGGCGCGGCTCCTCGAAGGTGAGGTAGCCCCAGTCCAGCGGTGACTCCTGGCGGTAGTTCTTGTTCAGGGCTCGCGCGATGGTCGCCTTCATCAGCTCCTTGCCGAGGTAGAAGGCATGCGTCGCCTCGTCGACGCCGAGCTGGTCGAAGATCTCGTTGAAGTCCGTGCCCTTGACGAACAGCTCGGCGTTGAAGACGTAGATCCACTCGCGGTCGGCGAAGATCCGGAAGTTCGGGTCGGTGACCTGCTCGTGGAGCTCGCGCAGCTCGGACTCCGCGTAGGGGCGGACCTCCTCGTCCTTGACCGTGAGCAGGCTGCCGTCGACGTGCTTGGGCTGCGTGCCCTGCTCCATCGCGAAGTGCATGAGCTGCGCGGCCAGGACCGTCTCGCGGACGGCGCCGCGCGCCCAGTCGATGACCTCGGTGGTGAGCACGTTGCGGATGCCGAGCTCCTGGCAGAAGCCGATGAGGATCGCGTTGACGCCCGTGGTGTCGGCCTCGGTCAGCTCGGTGAGGTTGCCGATGCCCATGAACATCTCCGCCTCGGGATGGCGCCGGCGCACCTCGAGGTAGCGCCCCAGGCTCTGCGCGAAGCCCATCGGGATCGGCTCGATGATCGGGTCGACGAGGTACGGCTTGCCGAGCCCCTCGAGGTGGGCGATCGTCGCCTCGAGGCTGTCGAGGTCCTCGGGCGTGTCGGGGATCAGCACCGGCGTCGCGCGGATGCGCTCGGCGAGGTCGCGGTTGGACCCGTTGAGGCTGAGCACGTAGTCGACGCCCGCCTCGTCGGCCATCAGGATCTCGTCCGGATCGAGCGTGTCGATGCTCAGCGTGAAGCCGCGCTCGCGCAGCTCGGCGATGATCGCGGGCCCCTCGTCGAGCCAGCGGCGGCCGAGCGACAGCCCGAGGTCGATGACGTCGGCGCCGGCGTCGCGGTAGTAGGTCGCCTGCTCGAGGATCTGCTCGCGGCTGAGCCGCGGGACGTGGTTGATCTCCGCGAAGACGCGGATGTCGCGGCGCGCCGAAGTGCGCGCGCGCGTCGGCCTGCCCGAACCAGCTCGGGATCCGCTTGAGGTCGCCCGGGCCCTTCTCGACCGGGACCCCGACGCGGTCGGCGATGACGTCGGTCTCGCCCTCGCAGAGCCCGGGGATCACGACCTTCGTCACCCCGTCGGGGAGCTCGAGGCGCTTGGCGATCCAGTCGGTCGTCATGAGCGCGGCGACCGTGATCTTCATCACCGCGATCTCGTGCTCGAACGGCAGCTCGGCGCGGCCCAGCGTGTCCCGCAGGGCCGGCGCGGCGAGCTTGCCGGTCACGAAAAGCAGCCGGTCGGTCACGCCCGCGTGGCGATCGACGGCGCCGGCTAGCTCTTGCTGCGGACGAACTTGTTGGGCGTGCCCTCGAGCGCGCTGTCGTCGTCGGGCCGCCACATGACGGTGTCCTCGATCTGGCGTGCCAGCGCGAAGTCCTTGTCGGTGATGCCGCCGGCCGAGTGCGTCTGGAGCTTGACCCACACCTTCCCCCACGTGACGGCGAGGTCGGGGTGGTGGTAGGCCGCCTCGGCGAGGTAGCCCACGGCGTTGACGAGCATGAGCGTCGTCGGCCAGCCGTCGGTGTTGTACTTGCGGCGCAGCCAGCCGCCCTCGAGGTACCAGCCGTCCAGGCCGTTCTCCTTGATCTTGGCCTCGACCTCCTCGTCGCTGTACGGCTTTTCCTTCTCCTGCGTGGCCATCGGTCGCCTCCTTCGTGCGGACTTCGACTACATCACAGTGCCGCCGTTGATGTTCACGCTCTGTCCCGTCAGGAACGCGGCGTCGCCCGAGGCGAGCCAGACCGCGGCGGCGGCGACGTCCTCCGGTGTACCCCAGCGACCGAGCGGGGTCGACTCGGCCACCTCGCGGTGGAAGTCCCGGTCGGCGCCCTGGCCGAAGGCGGTCTCGATCCACCCCGGGGAGACCACGTTGACGCGGACCTGGGGGGCCAGGCTCCGGGCGAGGCTCTTGCTGAAGGCCAGCACGCCGCCCTTGACCGCGCTGAACAGCTCGGGGTTCTCGCCCTCCATCCCCGTCGTCACGTGGTCCCAGCTCATGTTGATGATCGACCCGCCGCCGGGCTGCTCGCGCATCACCGCAGCGACGGCGTACGAGCAGGCGATCGTGCCCTTCAGGTCGACGGCGAGCAGCAGGTCGAGCTTGCGTTCCCAGTCCCATTCGGCCGCCTCGGTGGTGAGCACGTCCGCGCCGGCGTTGTTGACCCAGACGTCGATGCCGCCGAGGCCCTCGCGCGCGTGCTCGACGAGCGCCTCGCAGCCCGCGCGCGTGGACAGGTCGGCCTGGGCGGTCAGCGCGGTCCCGCCGCGCGCGGCGATCCGCGCAGCGACCTCGGCGGCGGCATCCGCGCTCGCGCGGTAGGTGAGGAGCACCGTCGCCCCGGCGTCGGCGAACGCCGCGGCGATCGCGGCGCCGATCCCGCTGCTCGCGCCGGTGACCACCGCTCGCGTGCCGTCGAGCCGCTCCATGCCGTCGGCGAGGATACGCTGGCGCCGATGGCGGTCAAGCCGACGCCGGGCGGGGGTCCCGAGAAGCTCGCCGCCGCCGCGCAGCTGGCCTGCGTGCTCGAGGTCAGCGCGGAGAAGCCTGGCAACATCACTCCGACCCACGACTTCGAGGACACCGCCTACGAGGACATGCTGCGCAGCGCGATCGCGCTCGGCCCGGAGATCGGCCGCGCAGGCGAGCGCGGCGTCGGCGACACCGTGCTCGGCGCGGTCCGCGCGACGCGCGCGGTCACGCGGGCGAACACGAACCTCGGGATCGCATTGCTGCTCGCGCCGCTCGCCCACGCGGCGACGGACGGCGACCTCCACCGCGACCGCGTGTGCGAGGTGCTGCGCGCGCTCACCGTCGACGACGCGCGGTCCGCGTACGCGGCGATCCGCCTGGCCGGCGCGGGCGGGCTCGACGAGCCCGTCGAGCACGACGTCCGCGACGAGCCCGACATCACCCTGCGCGAGGCGATGGCGGCGGCCGCGCGGCGCGACGCGATCGCCGCCGAGTACAGCGGCGACTACTCCGTGACCTTCGAGCTCGGCGTGCCCGCGCTCGCCGATGCGCTGGGCGCCGGGCTGCGCCCGCGCGACGCCATCGTCGAGCTCGCCCTGCGCATCCTCGCCGCCGTCCCGGATTCGCTCATCGCCCGCAAGCGCGGGGAGGCGGCGGCGCTGCGCGTGACGGTGGGCGCGGAGCAGGTCCTCGCCGCCGGCGGCGTGCGCAACGCCGCCGGCCGCAGCGCGCTGGTGCGCTTCGACGCCTCGCTGCGCGGCGACGGCAACGCGCTCAACCCGGGGACCACGGCCGACCTCGTCACCGCTGTGCTGTTCGTCGCCCTGCTCGAGGGCACGCTGTGAGCGGCCCGGCGGAAGAGCCGATCCTGCTCGTCGCCGTGAGCGCGCGGATGCTCGCCGAGCTGGCCGTCGGCGCCGGGCACGACGTCGTCGCGCTCGACCGCTTCGGCGACCTCGACCTGCAGCGGCTGTGCCGCAGCGTGTCCGTGCTGCGCGACCTCGGCGGCCGCGGCCGCATGGCCGATCTCGTCGAGGCCGCGGACGGGATCGGCGCGCCGAGCGTGGTCTACGGCGCCGGGCTCGAGAACCAGCCCGCGCTCGTCGAGCGCCTCGCCCGCGGCCGGCGGCTGCTCGGCACGCCGCCCGAGGCACTCGAGCGCGTCCGCGACCCCGCCGTGTTGGGCGCCTCGCTGCGCGGCGCCGGCTTCTCCCACCCGCCGACGTTCCGGCCCGGCGAGGCACCTCGCGGGGACCGGCGCCGCTGGCTGCGCAAGCCGGTGCTCGGGGGCGGCGGGCGCGGCATCCGCGAGTGGCGCGGCGGCGCGCTGCCGGGCAACGTGGTGGTGCAGGAGCGCATCGCCGGCGTACCGTGCTCGGCGGCCGCGGTCGGCGACGGGCGCTCCGCCGCCCTGCTCGGCGTCACCGAGCAGCTCATCGGGCACCGTGCCCTCGGCGGCCGCGGCTTCGCGTGGTGCGGCAACGTCGTGCCGGCGCGGCTCCCGGAGGCGGAGCGTCGCGCGCTGGCGCAGACCGCGCGGACGATCTGCTCCCACCTCGCGGCCGCGTTCGGCCTGCGCGGCCTGTTCGGCATCGACCTGATCTGGGACGGCGAGCGCGCCTGGGTCCTCGAGGTCAACCCGCGGCCGACGGGCTCGCTCGAAGCCGTGCAGGCGGCGCACGGCACCGGCGTCTTCGCCGCCCACCTGGCGGCCTGCGCCGGCCGCCTGCCGCCGGGCGCGCCGGACGAGGCGCCGCCGCGCGCGGCCGGGAAGGCGATCCTCTTCGCCACCCGCGACATGCAGGTCGGCGACACGCGCGGCTGGCCGGCGCGCGGGATCCGCGACGTCCCGCATCCGGCAGAGCGGATCGGGACGGGTCAGCCGATCTGCACCCTGCTCTCGGCGCAGGGCAGCCCGGACGCCGTCGTCGCCGACCTCGAGCAGCGCGCCGCCGCGCTGCGCGCCGAGCTCCACGAGCGCGACGGCGTTCGCGCGCCCGCCTGAGCACCCTCCGCCGGGAGCCGATCCATATGCTCAGGCGCCGTGACCCTCTCACTGAACGACCGCGCCCACCAGCTCGCAGACCACCTCGCCGAGGACGCGGAGCTGTTGGGCGTCGCGGTGACGACGCTCCCCAACGGGACCCGGCTCGTGGACTGCGGCAGCGACGTCCCCGGCGGCCTCGAGGCGGGGCGGCGCTTCGCCCAGATCTGCATGGGCGGCCTGGGCTGGGTGACGTTCACGCCGCTGACGCTCGACGGGCGCTGGTGGCCCGGGCTGACGGTCGTCACCGATCATCCGGCTCGGGCCTGCCTGGCCTCCCAGTACGCCGGCTGGAAGCTCGAGGGCGACGACTTCTTCGCGATGGCGAGCGGGCCGGGCCGTGCGCTGATCCGGGCCGAGGAGCTCTACGACGACCTCGACGTGGACGAGCAGGCGACCAAGGCGGTGCTGTGCCTGGAGACCGGGCAGGCCCCGCCCGAGGCGATTGCCGCCAAGGTGGCCGAGCGCGCCGGCGTCGCCCCCGAGGACCTCACGCTGCTGTACGCGCCGACCGCCAGCCTGGCCGGCGGCGTCCAGGTCGCCGCGCGCGTCGTCGAGACCGCGCTGCACAAGCTGCACGAGACGGACTTCGACGTCCGCCGCATCGTCAGCGGCCTCGGGAGCTGCCCGCTCCCGCCGGTGAGCAAGACCGACCCCGAGGCCATCGGGCGCACGAACGACGCGGTGCTCTACGGCGGTCAGGTGCACCTGACGATCGACGCCCCCGCCGACGAGCTCGACGAGATCGCGCCGCGCCTGCCGGCGTCCGCCTCGGACGACCACGGCGAGCCGTTCGGGCGCGTGCTCGAGCGCGCGGACTGGGACTTCTACAAGATCGATCCGATGCTCTTCAGCCCGGCCGAGCTGCTGCTGACGAGCGTTCCGGACGGGCGCAGCGTCCGCGCCGGGAGCATCGACGTGGGAGTGCTCGAGCAGTCCTTCCTCGGATGAGCGACGCGCCGGCCAGCGGCGCGATCGTGGAGACGGTCACGACGACGATCAACCCCGACGGGAGTGTCAACTGCGCCGCGATGGGCGTCGAGTGGGGGGAGGACGTCATCGTGATCAAGCCGTACCGCTCGACGCGCACGCTGCGCAATCTGGAGGCGACGGGCGCGGCGGTCGTCAACCTCACCGACGACATCCTGCTCTTCACGCAGGCCGCGCTCGGCGACCCGCATCCGCCCACGCGACCCTCCGAGGAGGTCGCCGGCGCCGTGCTCGCGGACGCGTGCTCGTGGCGCGAGGTCACAGTCGAGGCGATCGACGCGGGCGACGTGCGCGCGCGGGTCACCACGCGCGTCGTCGGGCGCGGCATCGGGCGCGAGTTCCTCGGCCTCAACCGGGCGCGGCACGCCGTGCTCGAGGGGTCGATCCTCGCCTCGCGGGCGGGCCGGCTTCCGCGCGACGAGATCGAGGCGGAGCTGGCGCGCCTGCAGGTGCTCGTCGACAAGACGGCCGGACCGCGCGAGCGCGAGGCGTGGGAACTCGTCCGGCGGCACGTGGGCGCGGGATGACGACGGTCCGCGTCGAGGCGCCGGCCCGGCTGCACCTCGGCATGCTCGACGTCGTCGGCGGCGCCACGCGCCGCTTCGGCGGGCTCGGTGTGGCCGTCGAGCGTCCCGCGACGGTCGTCGAGGTGACCGCGAGCGACGCGCTCACCACCGAGGGTCCCGAGGCCGAGCGCGCGCTCGCCGTCGCGCAGCGCGCCCGTGACGAGGTCGGGCTCGACGGCGGCGCCGGCATCCGCGTGCTCGAGGCGATCCCGCCGCACATGGGCCTGGGCTCCGGCACCAAGCTCGCGCTCGCCGTCACGACCGCGCTGGCCCGGCTGGCCGGCCGGCGGCTCGACCCGCCGGCCATCGCCCATGCCGCCGGGCGCGGCGCGCGCTCCGCCGTCGGCCTGTGGACCTTCTTCCTCGGCGGCCTGGTCGTGGAGGGCGGCGTGCGCCCCGGCGCCGACCGCGCCGCCCCGCTGCTCGCCCACCACGCGATGCCCGACGACTGGCGCTGCGTGCTCGTGATCCCGAGCGGCGAGCCGGGGCTCTCGGGGCCGGAGGAGGAGGAGGCCTTCGCGCAGCTGCGCCCGGATCCCGAGCGCTCCGGGCTGATCGCGCAGCTCGTGCTCACCTCGCTGCTCCCCGGCCTCGCCGAGCGCGACCTGGCGGAGTTCGGCGCCGCCCTCACACAGCTGCAGCGGCTCGTCGGAGAGTCGTTCGCGCCGGTCCAGGGCGGCGTCTTCCACCCGCGCGCCGAGGGGGTCGTCGACATGCTGCTGCGCCTCGGGGCGGCCGGCGCGGGCCAGAGCTCGTGGGGGCCGGCGGCGTACGGGGTCGTCGGCGACGAGCGGGCGGGGGAGGAGCTCGTCCGCCGCGCGCGGGCCGAGCTCGGCGACGACGCGAGCGTCGAGCTCGTGCGCTTCGACAGCCGCGGCGCGCGCGTGGACGTGCGATGAGGTTGCTGGTCAGCGTCACCGACGCCGACGAGGCGCGCGTCGCCGCCGCGGCGGGCGTCGACATCGTCGACGTCAAGAACCCGGCCGAGGGCTCGCTCGGCGCCCCGGCGCCCGGCGTGATCGGCCGCGTCCGCGACGCCGTCCCGGCCGAGCGCCCGGTCAGCGTGGCGATCGGCGACATGCCCAACCTGCCCGGCACCGCGGCGCTCGCCGCGCTCGGCGCCGCGCGCTCCGGGGCGGCCTACGTGAAGGTCGGGCTGTGGGGGACGTCCACGGAGGACGATGCCGTCGCCCTCCTGCGCGCGGTCGCCGAGGCGGTCGACGGCGCCAGCGCCGTCATCGCCGCGGGCTACGCCGACGCCGAGCGCGTCCCGAGCCGGCCGCTGCCGCCCGCGTCGCTCGTCGCCGCCGCGCGCCGCGCCGGCGTCGGCGGCTGCCTGCTCGACACCGCCGTCAAGGACGGGCGCGGACTGCTCGAGTGGCTCGGCCCCGAGGCGCTCGCCGCGCTCGTCGCCGCCGGGCACGAGGCCGGCCTGGAGGTCGCGCTCGCCGGCGCGCTGCGCGCCGAGGACCTGGCCGCCGTGCGGGCGACCGGCGCCGACATCGCCGGCGTGCGATCGGCGGCGTGCCGGGACGGCGAGCGCACCGCGCCGATCGACGCCGGGCGGATCGCCGCGCTGCGCGCCCTCTGCGCGGGCTAGGCGATCTTGGTGCCGTCGGTGCTGCCGTGCTCGAGCAGCGCCACGAGCCGCGCCGGGTCGCGGCCGTCGACGATCCACGCCTCGACGCCCGCCGCGCGCAGCGCCTGCGGGAAGTGCGCGTCGACGCCGCCCGCGCGCCCGCCGGCGCGCAACTCGGCCAGCTCGTCGACGCTCAGGCGGGTGATCGGCTCGCCGGCCGGCGGCCAGTCGCGGTAGAGGCCGGCGACCGGCTTGACGAGCACCAGGCGCTCCGCCTTCGCCGCCCCGGCCACCCACGCGGCGATCGAGTCCGACGTGACCTCCCACGAGAGCGGCAGCGGGTCGCCGGCGAGCAGCGCGGCGGGCCGCAGGACCTGTACGGCGCCGCCGGTGGCCTCGAGCTCCGTGCACGTCACCGCGCCGGGGATCAGGTCGCCGAGCAGCCAGCCGAACTGGTCCATGGCGAGGATCGCCATGCGATGCGCCGTCGCGTCGCGCAGCGCGAAGCGGCCGTCGTGCGCGCGGACGGCGTCGGCGAACCCGGCGCCGCCCGGGACGACGAGCAAACGGTGGCGGGCGCCGGCCTCGCCGACGGTGTCGCACAGCGCCTGCAGCGCGGCGTCGCCCGCCTCGCGCGCGAGCCCGCCGCCGATCTTCACGACGGTCGTCACGGCGCCGGCGGGCGCGCGGCCATGAGCTCGGCGAGGGCGGCGGCGGGGGCGGCGTCGCGCTCGGCCGCCGTCCACGGCAGCTCGGCGACCGGGCGCCCGAGGCGCTGCGCGACCTCGTGCGCCATGAACGCCCCGATGCCCAGCGCGACGACGGGCGCCGTGTCGGCGAGCCGTGCGATCACCTGGCGGGCGGCCGCCTCGATCTGGTCCACCTGCTCGGCGTGCAGGAAGGCGGCGATCGCCTCGATCTCCTCTGCCATCAGCTGCTCGACGTCGGAGCACACGAGCCGCGCCACGCGCTCGCGCGCGAACGCCACGCTCACAGGGCGCCCGTCCGGCGTCGAGCAGGTGTACGCGCCGGGTTCGATGTGGCCGAGGATGAGCTGCGCGTCGGCGCTGATCGCGAACAGCTCGGAGGCGACCGGGCACCAGCCGCCGCGGACGGGCACGCGCGGCGCGATCGCCGCGAGGTTGGTGCGCAGCGCGCCGGTGTAGACGAGCTCGCCGGCGAGCAGCCGGTCGAGATCGGTGCGCCCGGCGGCGGCCACCCCGCCCGCGGCGATCGGGATGACGTCGGCCGTCGTGCTGCCGACGTCGATCATCAGCGCGTCGGGATGCAGCGCCCCGACGGCGAGCGCGCTCGCCACCCAGTTGGCGGCCGCGACCTCGTGCGCCCGCGCCCGCGCCTGCGCGGGCGCGATGAGCTCCCCGCCGGTCGTGAAGACGAGCAGCGGCCGGCCCGCCAGCGCCGTCTCGGCGGCGTCGAGCACGAACGCGACGCCCTCGCGCTTGGTCCGGAAGGCGTCGGACAGCTCGGCCGTCGTCGTCAGCGCGACCGGCTCGGCCCGCCCCGCCGACAGCTCCCCGACCACGTCGCGGAGCACCGCCTCGAGCGCCTCGCGGTCGCTCCAGACCTCGAACGGGCGCGTGACGGCGCGCCGCTCGCCACCGTCGCGGCGAACCGCCTTCGTGTTCGCTCCGCCGACGTCGAGGCCGATCACGCCGCCCATGCGCGACGCTCCCCGGCCGTGCGAGTGATCCCGGTCATCGATCTCAAGAGCGGAGCCGCCGTGCACGCGGTGCGCGGGGAGCGCGAACGTTATCGCCCGCTGCGCAGCGCGATCGTGGCCGGATCGGACCCCGTCGCGGTCACGCGCGCGGTGCGCGACGCGTTCGGGCTCGGCGAGCTCTACGTCGCCGACCTCGACGCGATCGCGGGCGGGCCGGGGCACCGCGAGCTGCTCGCGGCGCTGGCCGCGGAGGCGCGGGTGATGGTCGACGCCGGCAGCGCCGAGCCCGACGCCGTCCGGGAGCTGCTCGCCCTCGGCGCCGCGCGCGTCGTCATCGGCACCGAGACGCTGGCCCGCGAGGCGGCGCTCGAGCGCCTGCGGGCCGAGCTCCCGAACGCGCCGCTCGTCCTCAGCCTCGACCTGCGTGCCGGCCGCGTCCTGTCGCCCGATCCCGAGCTCGCGCAGCTGGCGCCGCGCCAGGCGCTGGCGCGCCTGGCGCGCTTCGGCGTCCGCGAGGCGATCGTGCTCGACCTGGCCCGCGTGGGCTCGGGCGAGGGCCCGGACGTCGCGCTCCTGCGCGCGCTGCGCGCGAGCTTCCCCGAGCTCGCGCTGATCGCCGGGGGCGGCGTGCGCGACGCCGGCGACCTGCGCACCCTGGCCGCGGCCGGGGCGGCCGGCGCGCTCGTCGCCACCGCCCTGCACGGCGGCGCGATCGGTCCCGAGGAGCTGCGCGAGCTCACTTGACGAGCGTCTCGAGGCGCTCGACGATCGCGGCGGCGATGTCGACCCCGGTGGCGCGCTCGGCCCCGTACCAGCCGGGGATGCCGTTGACCTCGATCACGTGGTCGCGCCCGTCGGCGCCGGGCAGCAGGTCGACGCCGGCGTAGTCGGCGCCGAGGACCTCGGCGGCGCGCACGCACAGGCGCTCCTGCTCGGCGTCGAGCCGCACCGCGTGGGCTCGCGCGCCCCGCGCCAGGTTCGTCCGCCAGCCCTCGCCGATCCGCTCGATGGAGGCGACGACGCGCTCGCCGACGACGACCGCGCGCACGTCGCGGCCGGCGTGGGGCAGCGTCTCCTGGAGGTAGAAGACCGCGCGCTCGAGCTCGAGCGCGCGGAACACCCGCATCGCGACGTCGGGGTCCTCGATGCGGACCAGGCCGCTGCCCATCGAGCCGAACAGCGGCTTGACGATCACGTCGCCGCCCAGCTCGGCGAACGCCTGCTCGGCGTCGGCGGCCCGCTCGCAGGCGATCGTGCGCGGGGTCGGCACGCCGGCGCGCGCCAGGAGCGCCGAGGCGAGGAACTTGTCGACGGTCCGCTCGATCGCGGGCGCGCCGTTGACCGCGCGCACCCCGGCGGCGGCGAGCGCGTGCAGGACGTCGACCCGGAAGACGACCTGCTCGAGCGAGCCGCGCGGCACGCCGCGCACGAGCACGACGTCGCACTCCTCGAGCGCCACCTCCAGCCCGCGCACGGCGATCCCGCCGTCGATGCGGCCGACCATCCGCGTGACGGGCGCGAAGCCCCACTCGTGCCCGCGCGCCGTCAGCGCCCGCTGCAGCCGCTCGGCGTGCCAGCCGCGGGTCGAGCCGAGGATCGCGATGCGCATCACGGCACGGCGCGGACGGCGTCGAGCCACTCGCGCGCCGACGTGTGACGCGGCGCGGCGGCGCCGGTGCGCCGCTCGGCGCGCAGCTCGCCCAGCAGGCCGGAGCGCTCGACGACGACGTCGTGCTGGTGCAGCGTGCCGAGGTTCTCCTGGCGGGCGGAGACGAACGCGTCGTCGGGGAGGTCCGCGTAGCGCTCCAGCACGCCGCGGAGCATCCCGCGCACGCAGTCCTCGACGAAGCGCGGGTTGCGGTGCGCCTTCTCGACGATGGCGCCCTCGTCGGCGCGCTTGAGCAGCTCGTAGATCTCGCTGGACATCGCGCCCTCGACGATGTCGAGCAGGGCGGCGGCGTCGATGTCGGTGTCGCAGCCCTCCGGGCAGCCGACGTGCAGCGTGCCCAGGCCGCGCTCGTTGCCGGCGGCGACGGGCACCGCGTCGAGGATGCGGGCGATCTGGCCGTCGCTGAAGCCGCCCGCTGCCAGCCGCTCGCCGGCCGCCGCGGCGACGAGGCGCTGGGTGGCCGGCGACGCGGTCGTGCCCTGGGCCGCGACGCCGACGATCCGCCGTGTGCCGTGCGCGGACGCGACCGCCGAGACGTGCAGCGTGTAGATCTCCTGCGTGGGGATCCCGGAGACCGGCGCGGGCTTGTGCTCGGGGTAGCGCGCGCGCAGCGTGACCTCGGCGCGCGGCGCCTCCTGGCGCCGGCGCACGATCTCGGCGATGTGCTGCGCCAGCTCCTCGGCGCGGAAGCCGACCTCGCCGATGACGACCTGGCCGATGGCCTCGTTGACCGCGGCGGCGAAGCGCGACGCGCGCGGCTCGTCCTGCTCGGGGCCGAGGTGGATGAAGCAGTCCAGCCGCGCGTGGTAGAGCTGCGGGTGGCGGACGCCGGGCCCGCTGACCCGGATGACCTTCTCGACCCCGGACACGCCGACGCGCGTCAACGACGGCGGCCGCGTCACCGCCCGGACTCGAGGATCAGGACCTCGCCGCGGCGCAGGTCCAGGCTGTCGCCGCACCAGCGCTCGTAGCGGCCGTCGATCTGCTCGTCGGTCACCGGCAGGCCCTGAGCGCGGAGATGGCGCAGGTAGAGGCGCAGGAAGGGCGGGCGGTAGGAGCACGCGAAGGCGAACGTGGGCAGCAGCGTGGCGCCGGACATGGCGACGATCGTGCCGCGCCGGCTCGCCGCGCCGGGCCGGGCGCCGAGCCCGCCGAAGGCGACGATCGTCCCGGCGAGCATGCGCAGCCCGGCGGCGTCGCCGACGCGTCCGGCCACGGCGATCAGCCCGCGCCGCAGGCCGGCGCCCGCCTGCTCGCCGGCGTCGCCGTGGACGAGGATCTCGCCGCCGCGCATCCCGGCGCGCTCGCCCGGCTCGCCCGCGCCGAGGTGCCGGCCGGCCGAGCCGCGGACCACGAGCCGCCCGCCGAGCATGTTCACGCCCGCGAAGTCCCCGGCGTCGCCCTCGACGACGAGCTCGCCGCCGGACATGCCCGCGCCGGCGTGCATCCCGGCGTCGCCGGCGACCGTCACCCGGCCGTCGGTCATGCCCGCGCCGAGGAACTTGACGCTCTCGAGGTCGCCCTCGAAGCGCAGCTCCTCGTCCCCGTCGCCCGACACGTCGAAGAAGTCGCCGACCTGCGCCCGCCGGTTGCCCTCCCAGACGGTGAGCGCCTCGATCTCGCCGCGGCTCAGCGCCGAGACGCGATCCGGCGTGACGCCCTCGGCCTCGAGCGGCACGGACGGGCGCTCGCGCAACGTGAGGGTCAGCGTCACGAGTGGTTCCGTTCGTAGCACGTGTGCCGTCCAGGCGGCCGGCGGCGGCTGGCAAGGACGCAGACCGCAGGACTGCCCCGGGCAGTTCAAGGGTCGAGGACGCCGCCAGGCGGTGATCGCCGGTCGCTGGCGGTGCGCGTGCTTGCGGACGGGACCACGTCCTCCCGCGCCGAGCCGACGAGCTCGTGCAGGCCGATGTGGAACGGTCCGAGCCCGCCGCCGTAGTTGCCGGCGGTCACCTGGCTGGCGCCCGCGGCGGCGGCGGCGTGCAGGCCCCGCCCCATCGCCTCGCGCACCCCGTCGAGCGTCAGGCCGTCGATGACGATCTCGAACACCGAGCCGACGTCCGGCGGCACCTCGCTGTTGGCGACCAGCGGGCGCAGCGTCGGGCACAGCGGGTCGTTCGTCGAGGCGATCAGGCTGCTGTAGCGCGAGCCGAGCTTGCTGCCGCTGCGGGCGATCCCGCCCGGGAACGGGAGGATCACGTCGCGCACGGTGCGCATCTCGGCGGCGGCCGCCTCCGCGGCGCGCAGCGCGCTGGCGACGTCGGGGCCGAGCATGATGATGTTGCCGCCGGCGACGCCCTCCATCACGCCGAAGCGCTCCTCGATGAGGAACTCGCCCTCCATCACCGGCACGCGCCAGTAGCGGCGCCCGTCGAGGACCTTGCTGGCCTGGTAGCCGTCGCCGAAGAAGCGCAGCTTGCCGCCGATGTCCTCCGTCTCCTCGACGTCGAGGCCGTTGAAGCACGCGGTCGTGGGGCAGGTGAGCACGCTCTGGCCGATGCGCTCGATCAGGCGCTTGACCAGGCCCTCGCGGTCGGGCGCGAACAGCAGCAGGCTGATCCCCGGCCGACCGTCGGGCGTCTCGCCGGGGTCGAGCTCGCGCTCGATCCCGGCCTCGCACTTGCACCCGATCACCGACGTGGCGAAGCCGGTCAGCGAGCGGCCGGCCTCGTGCGCCCACGCCGGGCTCTCCGCGGTCACGACGATCCGCGCGCCCCACATCGGGAAGGCCTCGGCGAAGGTGTCGACGATCTCGGCGCCGGACAGTCTCATGGGCGCCGGGCCTGGACGCTGCGGGCGGGCTCGAGCAGCCACGGCTCGCGGACCGGGTAGTTCGCGAACTGCACGCTGTAGCGCTCCTCGATCAGCGGCTCGAGCGTGCGCGCGATGTCCTCGTCGTAGTCCGCCGCCACGCGCAGGAGGTCGCCGGCGGGCGTCGCGCGCAGCTCGCCGTCCTCGACGATCACGTCGCCGCCCTTGATGACGTAGCGCGGCAGGGCGAACATCTCCTCGCGGTCCTCGTGCTCGCGGTAGACCGTCACGTCGGCGTCCGCGCCGGGGCCGAGATGGCCCTTCGACTCGAGCCCGAGCAGCCGCGCCGGCCCGGCGCGCGTGATGATCGCGATCTCCCCGAGCGTGTACTCGCGCTCGATGTCGTCGCGCAGCACCGTGCGCCCGATCGCCTTCTTGTTGACGCGCCGGATCTGCTCGTTGCGGAACTCGCGGTCCATGAGCAGGCGGATGAGCCGCGGGTAGCTGAGGAACGAGCCGCCGTTGGGGTGGTCGGTGGACAGCACGACCCGCCACGGGTCCCTGGCGAGCAGGAACAGCTCGAGCCCGATGCCCCACTGCAGCGCGTGGACGTAGTTGCGCTCCTGGTAGGCGAACGGCACGATGCCGCAGCCCGTCTCGGCCTCGAGGTCGGCGTTGACCCACTTGCCGTCGGTGATCTCGCGCAGCAGCGCCGAGACGGGGGCGTCGGCGGTCATCGTCGTGGCCGGCCCGAACATCACCTGGCCGACGTCGGCGCTGTGCTCGGGGTGCGCGTCGAGGTGCGCCGCCAGCTCGGGCGCGTTGGAGCGCGGGCGCTTGCCGGGCGTGCCGCCGTAGGCGTGGAACTGCAGGTGGGCGAAGTGCGCGCGCCGGCCCTGCAGGGTCTGCAGCGTGTCGAGCGTCGTGCTCGAGTTCCCGGCCACGCCGAGGTTGTTGCAGTGGACGTGGACGGGGTGGGGGAGGCCGAGCTCGTCGACCGCGGTGGCGACGGTCTCGAGCACGCGCCGCGGGGTGACGCCGAGCCCCTCGACCTCGTCGTCGAGCGTGGTCACGTTGCGGTTGCCGCGCTTCCACATCTCGACGCCGCCGGGGTTGACGAGCTTGACGCCGTAGCCGCCGGTGGCCTGCAGCCACCAGGCGACGGCGTCGGCCACGCGGCCGGTGCCGTCCGGGCCCGCCTCCCGGATGAGCTCGAAGAGCGGGAGGTTGTTGCCCATCAGGACGAGGAAGGCGGCGTCGACGATCGGCGTGTCGCGCAGCTCGGCCAGCGTGTGGCGGGCGAGCAGCGGCGGCGTCGCGGCGTCGACGACCGTGGTGTAGCCGAGCATCGCGTAGCGGTAGCCGGTGGTGAACGTCGACGGCACCGTCCCGCCCGTCCCGCCGCGCATGATCGCCGTGCGGTCGACCACGTCGCCGCGGTGCTCCTCGGGCGCGAGCTTGCGCGCGGCGTTGACCGCCGGCCCGGCGAGGTGGGAGTGGATGTCGACGCCGCCCGGCATGACGACCATCCCGGCGGCGTCGATGCGCGGGGCGTCGTCGGGCAGGTCGGCGACGACGCGGCCGCCGTCGAGGCACACGTCGCGCACCTCGCCGTCGACGCCGTTCGCGGGATCGAAGACCCGTCCCTGGGCGATGCGCAGCATCCGGCGCTAGCCCTCCCCGTCGCCGGCGAGGCGCGCGGCGATCGCGGCGAGGACCTCGGCGTCGCCGTCCCGGGGCGAGGGGAGCGGGGCGTGCAGCGGGACCGGCACGCCATCCATGCGGTGGATGGTGCCCTCGCGATGCACGCCGCTCGCGGCGGTGGCGAGGGCCACGCGCGCTTGGGCGCCCTCGGTGGCGCGCGGCCCGACGACGATCGTGGGGATCCGGCGCAGGTGGTCGGCGGCGCGCGGCGGCAGGTGCTCGAGCGTGCCGGGGCCGACGACGAGCGCCGCGTCGGGCTCGCCGCGCTCGAGCAGGTCGACGGCGCTGAACTCCCCGCGGCGCGTGCGGGGATGGCCACGCCCGAAGCTCACGGCCGACGCGTACCCGGTCTGCCAGGCGAGCACGTCGTCCGCGCCGCGCGCGTTGCCGTCGTGGCGCAGCGGCAGCGAGACGATGTGCGTCTCGCGGTCCAGGTCGCGGACGAGCGCGTGCAGCGCCAGCGCGCTGACGTCGCCGTCCGCGCCGAGCGCCGCCCCGTGCATCACGGCGCCGTTGACGCACGTCTTGAGCCGCTCGGCCAGCGAGGAGAGCTCGTCGAGCGGCAGCCGCCCCGCGAGCTCGCGATCGAGCGGGACGTCGCGCACGAGCGCGCGCATCGTCCACAGCGCCTCGAAGTCCAGCTCGGGCGCCAGCTCGATGAACTCGTCGGCCTCCTCCGCGGTGGCCGTGCGCCGCGCGTCGACCACGACCAGCGTGCGCGCCGACGAACGCCCGGCCCGGTCGAGCCGCAGGCGGGGCAGCAGGCGCGGATGCGACACCGCGGGATCGGCGCGCCACGCGACGACGATCTCGGCGCGGTCGCGGACGTCGCCGAACGTGGCGGTGCTCAGGCCGGCGGCCTGCGCGGCCGCGCCGGCGGCGCCGTCGCCGGGAGGGGCGACCTGATCGATCACGGCGCCGATCGCCTCGGCCAGCGCCACGGCCTCGCGCTGGCTCTCGATGTCGCTGCGGCCGAGGCCGCACACGAGCGGCAGGCGGGCCTCGCTCAGGATCCCGGCCGCCGCCGCGATCGCCTCGGCGACGTCCACCTCGCGACCGTCGACGACGGCCGCCGGGCCCGCTGCGCCCGTCCGCTCGGCGAACCACGCGTCACCCAGCGGACACGTGCCGCGCACGTCTTCGAGCGCGTCGCCGGCGAGCGTCACCTCGATGTCGTCGCAGGCGCATCCGCAGCCTGCGCAGGTCGCCGCGCGCTCAGGCATGCGCGTGGTCCGTGACCGGCGGGATGGGCTCGCGAAGGGCAGTCACAGCAGGTCGGACTCGCGCGAAGTGGACCCACCGGCGCCGCCGGCGCCGCGTCGGCGGCCCCGGCTGCGTCAGCGTGCGGAGCATACCCCCGGGCCGCCCTGCGCCGAACCTGCGGCCACGCTATGCTCGCGCCGCATTGCAGACGTGCGGCTCCCCGTCGTCGCCGCCGCAGGTCAAGCGCATGTGCGCGGCCCCAGGGAACCGTTCGGGATCCGACAGCGAGAGAGGAGAGCGTATGCCACCTAGAGCCATGTCGGTTGGAGAGTCACTGGTCGGTGACGGCGCTGAAGTCGCCCACATCGATCTGATCATCGGCCGCAACGACGGTCCGGTCGGAGCGGCGTTCGCGAGCGCCCTGCTGAACCAGAAGGAGGGGCACACGAACCTCCTGGCCGTGGTCGCCCCCAACCTGCCGGCCAAGCCCGACACGATCATGGCCAACAAGGTGACGCTCAAGGGCGAGAAGCAGGTCGGCCAGATGTTCGGGCCCGCCCAGGCGGCGGTCGCGCGCGCGGTCGTCGACTCGGTCAGGGAAGGGGTCATCCCCGAGGGCGAGGTCGAGCACCTCAGCATCATCGTGGGTGTCTTCATCCACTGGCAGGCCGAGGACGACAAGAAGATCTTCGACTTCAACTACCAGGCCACCAAGGAGTCCATCGCGCGAGCGATGGCGGAGGAGCCGAAGGTGAGCGACGTGCTCGCGTCGTCCGAGGCGGCACGCCATCCGTTCGCCGGCGGCGCCGAGGGCTAGCAAGACCAAGCCGCAGCGCACGGGCGCCGGCCGGCCATCGTCCGGCCGGCGCCCGTCGGCGCGCTGAGCGCGCCGGAACCCGGTCGAGAGCGGATGTGAAGGAGGAAGCGTGAAGAAGATCCTCATTCAGCTCGACACCGACGAGCACCCGAGCGTCTTCGACGCCGTCGTGGCGCACGACGCGGACGTCGACGTCCTGCTCAGCCACGGCGGCGTGGAGCCGGACGACGTGATCGACCTCGTCCAGGGGGCGATGTTCACGCGCGGCCCCGACGACCTGAAGTCGACCGCCATCTGGGTCGGCGGCTCCGACGCGAGCGCGGGCGAGAAGCTCCTCGAGCAGGTGGAGGAGGCGTTCTTCGGCCCGTTCCGCGTGTCGGCCATGCTCGACTCCGACGGCTGCAACACGACGGCGGCCACGGCGATCGCGCTGATCGCCAAGGAGCTGGACCTGAAGGGCAAGCGCGCCGTCGTCATCGGCGTCGGGCCCGTCGGCGTGCGCTCCGCGGTCCTGCTCGAGCAGGAGGGCGCCGACGTCCTGTGCGTGACGATCCCCGCCGACGTGCTGGGCAAGGACTCCTACCGCCGCCCGCGCGGGCTGGCGGTGGCCGAGCGGCTCGGGCTCGAGGCGCGCGAGGTGGCCGACCGCTCCGAGATGGAGGCGGCGCTCGAGGGCGCCAACATCGTGCTTGCCTCCGGGCCGGCGGGCATCCAGCTGCTGCGCCACGAGGTGTGGAGCAAGAACCCGACGCTCGAGCTGCTCGTCGACTACAACGCCGCCGAGCCGCTCGGGATCGAGGACATCGAGGCGACGGACCTCTTCGAGGAGCGCGACGGCAAGAAGGTCCTCGGCGCGCTGGGCGTCGGCGGCCCGAAGATGAAGACCCACAAGGCCTGCATCCGCCGGCTGTTCGAGTCCAACGACGTGATCCTCAACGCCGACGGCGTCTACGCCGTCGCGCGCGAGACCCTCTGAGCGACCGCGTGGGTCCGCGCGTCGCGGGCGTCGACCCCGGGACGGTCTCGATCGACCTGTGCGCGCTCGCCGACGGCGAGCTGCTCTTCGAGCAGAGCTTCCGCTCCGCCGATCTCGCACTCGACCCCGCTCCGCTGGTGGACGCGCTCGTCGCGCACGGGCCGTTCGACCTCGTGCTCGGCCCCGCCGGCTACGGGCTGCCGCTCGTGCCGGGCGAGCGCGTCGGCGAGCGCGAGCTGGCGCTCATGCTGCTGCTGCGCCGCGACGAGGCCGGCGTCGCCGCCGGCATCGGGGGGATGCGCGCCATGATCCGGGGGCTGATCGGCGCCGGGCTCCCGCTCGTCTTCGGCCCGGGCGCGATCCACCTGCCGACCGTCCCCGAGCACCGCAAGTGGAACCGCATCGACCTCGGCACCGCCGACAAGGTCGCCAGCGCGGCCCTGTGCATCGACGACCAGGCGGTCCGCCTCGGCGTGGCCCACGCGGAGACGTCGTTCGTCATGGTCGAGGTCGGCGGCGCCTTCAGCGCCGCGCTGGCCGTCGACGGCGGGGCGATCGTCGACGGCATCGGCGGCTCGTACGCGCCGATCGGGGCGCGCGCGTGCGGCGCGCTCGACGCCGAGGCGGCCTACCTGCTCGGCGCCGCGCTGTCCAAGGACACCGTCTTCAGCGGCGGCGCGCTGGACCCGGACGGCGAGCTCGACCTGTCGGCCCCCGGCGCGCTCGAGGCGCTGCGCGCCGACCCGCGCCACCGCCAGGGCTGGCTCGCGCTCGAGGAGGGAGCGGTGAAGGCGGCGCTCGAGCTGACCGCCGCGGTCCCCGCGCCGCGCGAGATCCTCGTCGCGGGGCGCTTCATCCGGGCGCCCGGGTTCGTCGACGCGCTGGCCGGGCGGCTCGGCGCGGTCGCGCCCGTGCGCGCCGTCAGCGGGGCGGTGGCGCACGCCAAGGCGGCCGCCCAGGGCGCCGCCCTGCTCGCCGACGGGCTCGCCGGCGGGCGCTATGCGCCGCTCGTGCGGGCCCTGCGCCTGCGCGAGGCGAGCGGGACCGCGCTCGACCATCTGCGCATGCGCGGCGCGGAGCGCATCGAGCTCGCTTAATACATAGATCTAAACCTTAGCGTTCTTTGAAATTGATTACTTGAACTCTATGTGACGTTCCGGGAGCCTGGGACGATGTCCGACAGGTTCCTCCAAGCGAACGGCGCTCCCCGTCCCGCCGGCCAGCGCATCGTCGTCGTCGGCGACGGCACGCTCGTCACCGCCGTCGGCGAGCGCGTGCGCGACGCGGGTCGTGACGCCGTCGTCCTGCGCCGCCCCTCCGACCGGGCGCTGTCCCGCGCGCTCGCCGCCGGCGTCGACGCCGTCGTCGTGGCCAGCCGCGACGACGTCCAGGCGCTGCGTCTCGCGCTGCTCGCCGAGCACCTGTGCCCCGGCGTGCGGCTCGTCGCCACGATCTTCGACCGGACCGTCGCGTCGCAGCTCGTCCGCGCCGTGCCCAACTGCACGGTCACGTCGCTGGGCGAGGCCGCCGCGCCCGCCTTCGCCGGGCCGTGCGTGGACCCCGACCTGCTCGCGCTCGCCGGCACCGACACGCGACGCGGCGTGACGAACGGCGACGGCGCCCCGCGCGCCGCCGACGGTCCCAACGCTCCGCAGCGCCCGGGCGGCCGCCTGCGCCGCCGGCTCGTCGCGCAGCTGCGCCCGCACGACCGCAGCTCGCGGGTGATGCTGCTCGGGCTCGGCGGCCTGCTCGCGCTCGTCGTCGCCGAGGCGATCCTGCTCGCCGTCAAGGGTGAGACGCCCACCGACGCGATGTACGCCGCGGTCAAGACGGTCGCCACCGTCGGCCCCAACGACGCGATCGACGCCGGCCCGACGTGGCTGAAGGCCTACGCGACGTTCTCGATGGCCGCGGCCGTCGCGCTCACCGCGGTGTTCACGGCCGGGCTCGTCAACCGGCTGCTGTCGGGGCGCCTGACGGGGATCATCGGCACGCGGACCGTGCCGCGGCGCGACCACGTCGTGGTCGTCGGCCTCGGCCAGGTGGGCCTGCGGCTGTGCATGACGCTGCAGGCACTCGGCGTCGACGTCGTCGCGGTCGAGCGCAACGGCGATCTGTGGAGCGTGCGCGTCGCTCGGACGCTCGGCATCCCCGTGGTCATCGGGCGTGGCGAGGACCGCTTCCTGCTCCAGCGCCTGTCGCTGCGGCGCGCCCGCGCGCTGGCGGCCGTGACCTCGGAGCAGTTGACGAACGTCGCCGTCGCGGTCGCGTCGCGCGCCGTCGAGGAGGACGTGCGCATCGTGCTGCGCGCCGGGCACGACGAGGTCATCCGCGAGAGCGCCTCGCTGTTCCACATCGGCATCGTCCGCGACGCCAACGAGCTCGTCGCCACGTGCCTTGCGGCGGCCGCGGTGGGCATGGACGTCGACCACGCCTTCGTCCACGAGGACCGCACCTGGGTCCGGCTGGCCGACGGGCGCATGGAGCGCTTCCCGGATGCGGACCCGATCCCCGAAGAAAATAGAGATCCATCTATGAATCACAACGGATACCAAAGTTTTGCGCCCGATCCGGCGGGTATGCGATGAGGACCGGCAAGCGACGAGAAGGGAGTTCTCATGACCAAGGATCAGACGCCGAACCTGCAGGATTGGGAACTGGCCGAGGCCGAGGCCGAGAGCGACGTCATCGATGCGGACGTCGAGGGTCTCGGCGCCCCCGCGCTGCCGGCCACCCAGGCTGCCCCCCAGGAGATGCCGGCGGGGCCGGCGCCGACGGAGACCGACCTCGCACAGGCCGAGGCCGCGAGCGACGTCACGCACACCGACCCCGCCTGAGCATCGGAGGGCCGGTCGCCTGAGACGGCGGCCGGCCCTCAGTCGTCGACCGGCGCTCCGCCGTAGACGACGAAGCTGACGATCCAGTAGGCGAGGTAGAAGCCGAGCAGGACCCAGCCGTGCCAGCGCTTCAGCTGCCCGGTGGACAGGAAGTACGCGGCGAGCCCGGTCATCGCGACGAGCACCGGCAGGTGCCAGTTGAGGACGCTCGAGCCGATGACGATGCTGCCGCCGGCGATGACGACGATCCCGAGCTTCGCGGTGACCGAGAAGACGAGGCTGCCGATGACGTTGCCGATCCCGATCTCGGGGATGCCCTTGCGGATCGGCCGCACGGTCAGGAAGAGGTCCTCGATGACGAGGACGGCGGTGACGATCGTGGCGCCGAAGACGGTGTCCTCGATGTCGTACTGCTCGAGGATCCCCTCGGTCCCGGTGCTCACGGTCGCGGCGCCGACGATGATGCCGGCGAGCGCGACGATCGCCAGGCCCAGGTTGAGCCAGCCCGTGAACCGGCGCTCGCCCTCGAACGGCATCATGGTCGAGACCGCCGTCGCCCGCACCGGGTCGTCCGGTCCCGCTCCGTCGTCCGCCTCGTCCTCCTCCTCGAGCTCCTCGAGGATCTCCAGGTTGCGGAAGGTCGCCGTCTCCCTCCGGAGCTCGCGGAACGCGACATAGGCGACGAAGGCCGTGAACAGGGCGAGCAGCACCACCGCCCCGGCGATGTCGATGGAGCCGATCAGCGCGAACACGACCATGACGAGCGGAGCCGCGGCGAACAGGGCGATGTAGTCGCGCGGGATGGTGAACTGGGTCGGCGTGAGGATCGCGCCGAGCGCGAGCACGACGCCCGTGAACGAGACCGCGGTACCGAGCACGAGGCCGAGGGCGACGTCCTCGAGCCCTTCGAGGCTCAGCGCGACGCCGAGGACGATGTCGTCGAACTCGATGCCGGTGAAGATGATCGCCAGCAGGAAGACCGAGATCTTCAGTCCGCGCGACGCATTGACCAGGAAGCCGATCAGCTTCTCGGCGCTGTAGACCAGCAGCGTCGCTCCGGAGATGAAGATGAAGATCGACGTCATGCCCGCGGCGTCTCCCTTGCCCGTGGTGGCCCCTGCGCGCGGCATCGTGTGCAGAAGTTGCCGCCGACGACAAGTCCGGCGTCCGTGGTCGGGCGATCACGCCCGCCGGCTACATGCCGCCGCAGGCGGGGACTACTATCAGGTGCTCCTAACCCCACGACACGGGAGGTCTTCTACATGCTTTGGACGAAGCCTGAGTTCGAGCTCGTCGAGCTCTGCTCGGAGGTCACCTCCTACGTCTACCATCGCTAGGAGCTGAGCTCCTCGCGGCGGGTTCCCGGGAGCGGGGGCCCGTGAAGGTCAGGGTTCTCGGCTCGGCCGCCGGCGGCGGCTTCCCGCAGTGGAACTGCCACTGCCCGACGTGCGAGGCCGCCCGCACGGGCGCCGAGGCGCGCCCGCGCACGCAGTCGTCGATCGCCGTCCGCGGGGACGAGGGCCCGTGGTTCCTGGCCAACGCCTCGCCGGACCTGCGCCAGCAGCTCGAGGCGCTCGGTACGGACCGGGTCGACGGCGTCCGCGGCGCCCCGGTCGCCGGGATCCTCCTCACCGACGCCGAGATCGACCACACCGCGGGGCTGCTGCTGCTGCGCGAGTCCTCGAGCCCGATCCGGGTGTACGGCAGCGATGCCGTCCGCCGCGCGCTGACCGACGGCTACCCGGTCCTGCCGATGCTCGACGGCTTCTGCGGCGCCGAGTGGAACCCGCTCGAGCCGGGCCGCGCCGTGGCGATCGAGGGATCCTCGCTCGAGGTCGAGTCCTTCGCGGCGGGCGGCGACCCGCCGCGCTACCTCGAGGGGACCGGGGTGGACGTCGAGGCCAGCGGGCTGGTCTTCCGCGACCGCGCGACCGGCGGTGTCCTGACGTACGTTCCCGGGCTGGCGCGGCTCGACGGCGAGGTCCTCGAGCGCATGGCCGGCAGTAGCGTCGTGCTCGTGGACGGTACGTTCTGGCGAGACGACGAGCTGGCGCAGCTCGGGATCTCCGAGCGCACGGCGCGGCAGATGGGCCACGTGCCGCTGTCGGGGCCGGACGGCACGCTCGCGGCGTTTGCCAAGCTCCAGGGACCGCGCATGATCCTGGTCCACATCAACAACACCAACCCCGTGCTGCTCGAGCGCTCCCCGGAGCGCGACGCGGTCCTGCGCGCCGGCGCCGAGGTCGCCCACGACGGGCTGGAGGTCGAGCTGTGACGGTGATCGCCGGAGAGGCGGCGCCGTGGACGGCCGACGAGCTCGTCGAGCGGCTGCGCGCGCAGGGCAGCCGCTACCACAACCTGCACCCGTTCCACGTGCGGATGGACGCCGGCGAGCTCACGCGCGAGGAGCTGCAGCGCTGGGTCGCCAACCGCTTCCTCTACCAGCGCTGCATCCCGCTCAAGGACGCCGCGATCCTCTCCAACTGCCCCGAGGTCGAGGTGCGACGCGCGTGGGTCCGGCGGATCGTCGACCACGACGGCACGGCGCCCGGGACGGGCGGGATCGAGTCGTGGCTGCGCCTCGGCGAGGCACTCGGCGTGTCGCGCGAGGACCTCGAGTCCGAGCGGCTCGTGCTGCCGGCGGTGCGCTACGCCGTCGACGCCTACGTCAACTTCGCGCGCCGGAAGCCGTGGATCGAGGCGGTCGCGTCGTCGCTGACCGAGCTGTTCGGCCCGGGCGCGATCAAGGTCCGCCTCGCCGCGCTCGAGCGCCACTACCCGTGGATCGATCCGGCGGGCCTGGAGTACTTCCGCGCCCGGCTCGTGCAGGCGCCGCGCGACGCGCAGCACGCGCTCGACCTCGTCGTCGAGCGCTGCGTGACGCGCGAGCAGCAGGAGCGCGCGGTCGCGGCGCTGCGCTTCAAGACCGAGATGCTGTGGGCACAGCTCGAGGCGATCGAGCGCGGCGACACGCAGCCCGAGGGGGCGCCGTGAACCGGCCGCGACTCGCCGACGGCGCCCGCCTGCAGTACGACGACGTGCGCGAGGAGCACCTGTTGCTGATCCCGGAGGGCGCCGTGAAGCTCAACGAGACGGCGGCGCAGGCGCTCGAGCTGTGCGACGGCGAGCGGTCGCTCGGCGAGATCGCCGCGGCCCTGTCGGAGCGCTACGCGGGCGCCGACGTGACCGACGACGTGCGTGAGCTGCTCGAGCGCATGGGCGAGCACGGGCTGGTGGTCGATGCCTCCGAATAGGCCCTCCACGCTCGTCGCCGAGCTGTCCTACCAGTGCCCGCTGCACTGCCCGTACTGCTCGAACCCGACCGACATCGGCGGCGAGCGCTACCGCAACGAGCTCGAGACCGAGCACTGGGCGCGCGTCTTCCGCGAGGCGCGGGCGCTCGGCGTCCTGCAGCTCGCGCTGACCGGCGGCGAGCCGATGCTGCGGCGCGACCTCGACGAGCTCGTCGCGGCCGGGCGCGAGGCCGGCCTGTACTCGACGCTCGTCACGGCGGGCACGCTGCTCACACGCGAGCGCGCGGAGCGCCTGAAGGAGGCGGGGCTCGACCACATCCAGGTGTCGGTCCAGAGCCCGGACCCCGAGGAGAACGACCGCATCGGCGGCAACCGCTCGTTCGAGAAGAAGATGACGGCCGCGCGCGTGACGCGCGAGCTGGGGATGCCGCTGACGATCAACACCGTCCTGCACCGGCAGAACCTCGACCGCATCGAGGAGGTCCTCGCGCTCGCCGAGGAGCTCGACGCCCAGCGGCTCGAGCTCGCCAACACGCAGTACTACGGGTGGGCGGTCGTCAACCAGCAGGCGCTGATGCCCACGCGCGAGCAGCTCGAGCGCGGGGAGGAGGCGGTGCAGGCCTTCCGCGAGCGCGTCGGCCCGAAGGTCAACGTGCTGTGGGTGCTGCCGGACTACTACGAGGACCTGCCCAAGCCGTGCATGGCGGGGTGGGGGAGGACGGTGATCGTGCTGGCGCCCAACGGCGACGCGCTGCCCTGCCAGGCGGCGACGACGATCCCCGATCTCGAGTTCCCCAACGTGCGCGACCACTCCCTCGAGTGGATCTGGAACGAGTCGGACGCGTTCGCGCGCTTCCGCGGCACGGACTGGATGCAGGAACCGTGCCGCTCGTGCCCGCTCGGGCGCCAGGAGGAGGACTTCGGCGGCTGCCGCTGCCAGGCGCTGCGCCTCACCGGCGACGCCGCGGCGACCGATCCCGTGTGCCGCTTCTCGCCGCACCACGCGACCATCGTCGCGGCCCGCGAGGCGGCTCAGACGGACGAGTTCACCTACCGGACGATGCGCCGCCCGGCGCGCGCCTGACCGCGCCGCCGCGCCGACATCCGGTGGGTGGGCTGAGGACGTGAATCGCGTTGGTATCTTGCTCGCATGGCGGAGGCCAAGCGGCAGCTGGCGATGTACGGGTTCGACTACGGGACGGGTCGCAACTTCGGATCGCGCGAGGGTCACAACGGGGGCCCGCTGCTTCCGCACAGCCGCTGGCCGAGCTTCTTCTCGCGCATCGTCGCCCGCCTGCAGTGGGACGCGAACGCGATCGATCTGGCCGAGGACGCAAAGGCCTGGCCCGACCTCGAGGACGACCGCCGCGAGCGGCTGACCACGCTGTTCGCCGGCTTCTGTGTGGCCGAGGAGGCGGTCGCCGACGAGCTCACGCCGTTCGGCGACTTCATGACCGACTCGCTGCAGGCGTGGGTCTTCTATCTCCAGAAGCGCGACGAGGTTCGCCACGCGGTGTTCTTCGATCGCATCGCCAAGGAGATCCTCGGCGTGGCCGGCGAGACGCCCGAGGAGCGCCGCGCGGCGATCCGCGGCCAGGCGCCGCCCGCGATCCTCGAGCTCTTCGAGGAGCGGCTGCCCGCCCTGTCGGCCGAGATGGCGGCGGGCAACGCCAAGCTCGAGCAGGGCGTGGCCCTCTACCACATGCTCCTCGAGGGGATCGTGCTCACCTCGGGTCAGCAGGCGATCCTCCAGGAGCTCGAGGACGACGCGCTGCCCGGGGTCAAGAAGGGCGTCGAGAAGGTCGAGCTCGACGAGCGCTGGCACATCGGCTTCGGCCTGCGCTGTCTGGTCCAGATCAAGCCGTCCGACGAGACCCTCGAGGAGCTCGTCGCGCAGGCCGACGAGGCCGCCCAAGCGTGGGGGGACGTGATCCCGGACGACATCCGCGAGCGCCTCAAGCCGATGACGCTGCGGCGCCTGCACGCCGCCCACCTGCTCGAGTCGCACCGACTCGAAGCCGCCTAGCGGACCGTTCTGAGATCGGAAGGGTTCCAGCCGCGGTTTGGCGCGCCGAAACGCGCGATGTCAGATGGCTGCCCGGCCGAGAGGTAACGCTCGTTTCAACCTTGTTCCGCGCACCAGGCCCAGATAGGGTCGGCGCACAAATCGGCCCGCAAACGGAGGAGGTGCTGGGTGACCCAGACCGCTCAGAGCGAAGTCGTTGAGGAACTGCTGCGTCAGAACGGAACGACGCTAGGCCGGATGCTCGGTCGCGGAAGCGTCGGATTCGCCGAGGAAGGATCGGACGGCAAGATGACCGGCACGATCCGGATCCCGGAGGACGAGCTCGTCTATGAGCCCGTGGTGCTGATCCTGCCCCATGCGGGCACGGTCGAGCTCACGCTCATCAACGACGACAAGAACACCCATTGCGCGGTTCTGCCGAGCAACGGTGACATGCAGTTCATCTGGCTGGTCAACCATTCCAAGGGGACCGCCACACTGCATCTCGACGGCCCGGGCTACTACTGGTACGGCTCGCGTACCGGCAACGACGAGGGCCGTGGCCTGACCGGCGCGATCGTCGTCCAGGGCGACGCCCCGCCCGAGGCGAAGATCGATCGCCCGCCGCAGCCGCAGCCGTAGTTCGATCGCCCAGCTCAACCTCGATCTTGCAAAGGAGCCGCTGAATGGCAACTGACTACGTTGATGCAGGCCATGCCGTTGACGCCGTAACGCTCAGCCCGACCAAGGGCAAGGCGCCGCCGGCCGCCAAGGGCGTCAATTACGACCGCATCCGCAACGCCCGGGAAAGCGAGCCGCAGAACTGGCTGACGTACTACGGCGCGTACGACGGGCAGCGCTACAGCACGCTGGACCAGATCAACACGGAGAACGTCAGGCGGCTCGCGCCCGCCTGGGTCTTCCAGGCCGGCTCGACGGGCCTGCACGCAGGCAAGTCGACCTACTCGTTCGAGGCCTCACCGATCGTCGTCGACGGGGTCATGTACCTCTCCGGCTGGGACGGCTGGGTCTGGGCGATCGACGCCAGGACCGGCTCGGAGCTGTGGCGCTACAAGCACGCGATCCCGTACGACGTGTCGCTCTGCTGCGGCAACGTCAACCGGGGCGTCGCCGTGGCCCAGGGGAAGGTCTTCGTCGTCACCCTGAACGCGCACATCATCGCCCTGGACGCCGAGACCGGGAAGAAGGTCTGGGACCAGACCTATGGCGACGTGCGCGCCGGCGAGAGCGCCACGGTCGCTCCGCTCGTCGTGAAGGACATGGTCATCGTCGGCAGCTCCGGCGGGGAGTTCGGCAACCGCGGCCACACCGACGCGTTCAAGCTCGAGAACGGCGAGCGCGTCTGGCGGACGTACATGGTGCCGAAGCCCGGCGAGCCCGGGTCAGAGACCTGGCCCGACGACGGCGAGGCCTGGCAGCGGGGAGGCGCGAACTGCTGGGTCACGCCCACCTACGACCCCGAGCTGAACCTCCTGTACTACGGCACCGGCAACCCGTGTCCCGACTTCGACGGAGGCGTCCGCGAGGGCGACAACCTCCACACGGACTCGATGGTGGCCGTGGACGCCGACAGCGGCGAGATCAAGTTCCACTACCAGTACACCCCGCACGACGTGTGGGACTACGACTCCACGATGGAGCACATCCTGTTCGACCTCGACGGGCGCAAGTGCATGGCCCACTTCGACAAGAACGGGTACTGGTTCGTGCTGGACCGCACCGACGGCTCGCTCGTGCGCGTCGCGCCGTTCGTGGACCGCATCGACTGGGGCACGATCGACGCCGACGGCACCGTGACGCCGAAGGTCTTCCCCGACGCCGAGGGTGACCCGGTGCACTTCTGGCCCGGCCCGGCCGGCGCCAAGGAGTGGACGCACGCGTCCTACAGCCCGAAGACGGGGCTCTTCTACGTGCCGGTGCAGGACGTCGGCGCGACGGCCACCCGCCGCCGGCGGGAGTTCAAGGAGAGCATCCCGTACTGGGGCGCCGGCGTGGCTGTGGACCTCGAGGACATGTCCGGGTCCATCAGCGCCTTCGACCCGAAGACGGGCGGCGAGGCCTGGCGGTTCCAGAACGACATCCCGATGTGCGCGTCGACGCTCGCCACCGGCGGCGACCTCGTGTTCGCGGGTGAGCCCACGGGCGAGTTCAACGCGCTCGACGCCCGGACGGGCGAGCTGCTCTGGCAGTTCCAGTGCGGCAGCGGCCACCACTCGAGCCCGAGCACGTACAGCATCGACGGCCGGCAGTACATCGCCGTGCCGACGGGCTGGGGCGCCTGGACCGAGGGGTTCCTGCCCGGCATGCTCGGAGCGGGCCAGGGAAGCGCGGTGTTCGTCTTCGCGCTGCCGGAGGACTAGGCCCCTGCGATCTTGACAATCCGTGTGCGGTCGGCCGTCGTGGCCGGCCGCCCCCGGTTGTCACGCGGTGTTCGATAACGTGGACCAGGACCCGAAAAGGGAGACGCCCCATATGACATGGATCAAGCCCGAGTTTGAGATCACGGACCTCTGTTCGGAGGTCACGTCCTACCTGCACACGCGGTAGGCGAGAAGAACCGATGTGACCGCGGCCCCGGGTGGATGTCCACCCGGGGCCGCGTCACGTCCGGGGTGCCGGCCGCGTCGCCCATCCAGGCGAAGCCGCGCGGATGCATCGCCGAGAGCTCCCGGACCACCACGCCCGCCTCGCGCAGCCTGGCCGCGTAGTGGGGGGCGTTCACGACCGTCGCCGGCGCGACCCCGGCCAGTGACGCGCTCGCCGGCGGCCACCCAAGATGGCCCTCGCCGATCAGCAGCTGCCGCGTCAGGCGAGGCCACCCGTTGTCCCGGACGTGCAGCGCCGCGGTCGCGGCGAGCGCTCCGCCGGCGACGAGCACCCGGTCGGAGTCCGCGCCCAGATGGCGGCCGTGCTCGGCCGCCCATTCGAGCGCGACGGTGACGACGTCCAGCGCGGTCGTCTCCAGGCCGAGGACGATGAAGCCGCCTTCGGCGCTGAGGGCGCGCGCCGCTGCCTGCTGCGGGTCGTTCTCCGTCGCGAGCACGGCGATCGGAGCGCCGTCCGCCCCGTCCGTCGGCCAGCACACGCGCAGCCGCGAGAAGGCGCTCGCGGCACGCAGGGACAGGTCCGCCTCTCGCTGCACCAAGGTAGCCATGGCGGGGATCGTCGGGCCTCGCGCGGAGAAATGGAAAGGCACATCGGGCATCGCGGTCATGTCGTGTTGGCATCGCCGCGGATCGCGTTGTGACCGATAATCGATCGGGTGTCAGACGACAACGTGGTGCCCTTCCCCCAGGCCTCGGAGGCCGTCGAGCTTCGTCACCTGCGTTCGTTCGTGGCCGTCGCCGAGGAGCTCAACTTCGGACGGGCGGCGGGGCGGTTGCACATCACCCAGCCGGCCCTGAGCCGGCAGATCCGGGCGCTCGAGCAGCTGCTCGGCAGCGAGCTGCTGCGCCGCTCGAGCCACCGCGTCGAGCTCACGCTCGCGGGCGAGGCGATGCTGGCGCGGGTGCGGCCGCTGCTGCGGGAGGTCGACGCGACGCTCTCCACCGTCCAGTCCATGAGCGGCGAGCTCGTGGAGCGCGTCGCGCGCCTCTGGGAGCCGCTCGTTCGGGCCGTGGCCGCCGACGCCGACGTCCAGGAGTGCCGCAGGGCGTACGAGAAGATGCTCGCGAGCTTCACGGTCCCGACGGAGGTGACCGTGACGCCGGTGAACGCGGGCGGCGTGCCGTCCCTGCAGATCGCCCGCGACGCCGACGACCCGCCGACCGTGCTGCATCTCCACGGCGGGGGCTACACGCTCGGCTCGGCCTTCGGCTATCGCTCGCTCGCCGGTGCCCTGGCGGTCGAGGCCGGCGCCGGCGTGCTCGTCCCCGACTACCGGCTGGCGCCCGAGCACCAGTTCCCGGCGGCCATCGAGGACGTCCTGTCCGCGTACCGCTGGATGCTCGACGCCGGCGTGCCCCCGGAGGAGGTGACGCTGTGCGGCGACTCATCCGGCGGCGGCCTCGTGGTCTCCGTCCTGCTGACGCTGTTGCAACGCGGTCTGCCGGTGCCGGGCGGGGCGGTGTTGATGTGCCCGTGGATCGACCTCGCCGGCGAGCTGCGCCCGGACGAGACCCTGAGCCGCTACGCGGCCGGGTACCTCGGCGCCCACCCCGCGGACGACCCGATCGCCAGCCCGCTCGGCGCCGACCTCGGCGGCCTGCCGCCGTTGCTCGTCCAGGCGGCCACGGGAGACGACCGGCTGGCGGACGCTGAGGCGCTTGCCGACCACGGTCGCGCGCATGGGGTCGACGCGCGGCTTGACCTGTACTCGGTGGACGCGCACGTCTTCCAGCTCTTCTGGTCGTTCCTGCCGGATGCCGCGGAGGCGCTGCAGGCGGCGGGCAGGTTCGTGCGGGAGGTGCGGGAAGCGCCGAGGGCGCAGCGCGCGCAGCGCTCGTGATGGCGGCGCGTCAGTCGCTCGCCCCGTCGACCGCGCGCAGTCCCGGTCGGGGGGCCGACGCGGGGTCGTCGAGCTCTGCGGCCAGCGCCTGGCTCTCGAACCGGGCGAGCGCCTCCTCGCACGATGCGACAGCCGCGGCGGCCTCGTCGCCGCCGGGCGCGTCGAAGTAGTCGCGGGCGCGGATCGCGGCGAGCCACTTCTGGTGGCGGGCGAGGTCGGCGTCGGACTCCTCGAGCTCGGTGTACATCGCCCGGCCGCGGCGGCGCTCGAACTGGAGCTCCTCGTGGAACTGCCGCGTGCTCCCGACGACCTCGCGGTACTCGTCGGTCCGCTCGCCCTGCATGGCGTCGATGACCGCTGCCTCCTGCCTGGAGTCCGTCAGGTGGATGCGAAGCATCTCGCCGCGCCCTCCCTCCGCACGCAGGCGCGTCACGAGCCGCGCCGTGGCGCGCGTGGTCTTCGGCGTCGCCGGCAGCAGGCAGACCGACTGCTGCAGGTAATGGGCGCCGAGGCTGCGGAGCTTGCGCCAGGCGTAGACGCGCAGCGTCGAGGACCCGCCGCCCGGGGTGGAGACGGTGATCAGCAACCAGTCACGCGTCACGCGGCTACCATGATCCCAGACGCCTGCGGTGTCTCACGCGTACGTATCATCCGTTTCATGGCGGGTGCAACGCGCGCGTCGCGGTCCAGCGACCCGGTGCCGGTCCACGCCGAGCCTCAGGCGGTCTCGTGGGAGCGCACCGAGAGTCGCCCGTCCGGGCTGACGCCCGAGGAGGTCGCGCGGCGGCACCGCCCGGCGGCGGAACGGGTCGAACGCAGCCGCACCGTCGCCGTCCTCGGCGAGCTGGTCGAGTCGGTCGTGGAGCCGATGCAGCTCCTGCTGATCGCGGTTGGCGTGCTCTCGGCGATCTTCGGGGAGCTGCGCGACGCGATCGCGATCTTCGTGATCATCGCGCTCGTCAGCGCGGTGGAGGCGATCTCCGAGATCCGTGCCAAGCGCGCGCTGCGGGCGCTGCGTGACCTCAGCGCCCCGACCGCGCTCGTGCGACGGGCGGGAGCCGCGCGCGCGGTCCCGATCGGCGCGCTGGTGATCGGCGACGTGCTGCTGGTCGAGGCCGGCAGCATCGTCGCGGGCGACGCGCGCGTCGTCCAGGCCGACGGCCTGGCCGCCGACGAGTCCAGGCTGACGGGCGAGCCCGTGGCGGCGGCGAAGGGGCCCGAGCCGGTCGACGCCGGCGCGCCGCTCGCCGAGCGGTCCTCGCTGCTGTACGCCGGGACGGCCGTGGTGGCGGGCGCCGGCGAGGGCGTGATCGTCGCGCTCGGCGACGACACGGAGATCGGGCGGCTTGGACGGCTCGTCGCGGAGGCCAGGGAGCCGCCCACCCCGCTGCAGCGCGCGATGGCCGAGCTGGCGCGCGCGGCGCTCTTCGTCGCGGTGACGGCGAGCGTGCTCGTGCCGCTCGTCGGGGTGCTCCGCGGCCAGCCCGCCCGCGACATGCTGCTCAGCGGGCTGACGCTCGCGTTCGCGACGATCCCGGAGGAGCTGCCGATCCTCGTGACGGTCCTCGTCGCGATCGGCGGTCTGCGGTTGGCGCAGCACGGTGTTCTCCTGCGGCGGCTGCGCGCCGCGGAGGCCGTCGGAGCGGTGACCGTGCTGCTCGCCGACAAGACCGGAACCCTGACCGAGAACCGGCTCGAGATCGCGCGCATCGACGGCGACCGCGAGCGCGTCTTGACGATGGCGGCTGCCGCACACGGGGCCGCCGCCGCACAGGACCCGATCGACCGCGTGCTCGCTGGTGCCGCCGGCGAGCGTGCGGCGGGCGAGCAGCTGGGCCGGTATCCGTTCGATCCGGTGCGCAGGCGCGAGAGCGCCGTGTGGCGCGACGCCGGTGGCGCGTGGGTCGCCGTGAAGGGGGCGCCGGAGGCCGTGCTCGGCGCGTGCGCGATGTCCGATGAGGACCGGGCGTCCGCGCTCGCGAGCGCCGCGCGGCTGGCGGACGATGGGCTGCGGGTGATCGCCGTGGCCGAGCGCCGTGTGGCCAAGGTGCCGCGCGATGCTTCCGAGGCCGAGGAGGATCTGACGTTCGTGGGGCTGGCCGCCTTTCGCGATCCGCTGCGTCCCGGGGTCGGCGACGCCGTGGCCGAGCTCGCCAGCGCCGGGGTGCGGACGATCGTCGTCAGCGGCGATCACCCCGCGACGGTCGCCGCGGCCGCCCGCGAGGCCGGCGTCCGCGGTTCCGTGCCCATGCACGGGGGCGCGGCGCTCGACGCGCTGAACGACGAGGAGCTCGCCGACCGGCTGCGCGGCGAGGCCGTCATCGCGCGCGCCACGCCCGAGGACAAGCTGCGGCTCGTGAAGGTCTTGCAGGACCGGGGCGAGGCCGTCGCCGTCACCGGCGACGGCGTCAACGACGCGCCGGCCCTCGCTGCGGCGAATGTCGGCATCGCCATGGGCGCGCGGGGGACCGATCTGGCCCGGGAGGCGTCCGATCTCGTCCTCGTCGACGACGCGTACCCGACGATCGTCGGCGCCGTCGAGGGCGGTCGCGGGCTCGCCTCGCAGCTGCGCCGCGCGGTCGCGTTCTACCTCGGCGCGAAGATCGCGCTGGTCGCGGTGGTCGCCGCGCCGCTCATGCTGGGGCTCTCTGCCCCGTTCCGCCCGGTGCACATCGTCATCCTGGAGCTGTTCATGGATGTCGGCGCGTCGGTCGCCTTCGTGTCCGAGCCGCCGGCGCCCGGCACGATGGACCAGCCCCCGCGCGATCCCGCCCGCCGGTTCCTCGACGGGGCGGAGCTGTTCGCCATCGCGCTCACGGCCGTGGCGCTCACCGCCGCGGTGCTCCCGACCTTCTTTCTCGTCTACGACCGGTGGGGCGCCGACATGGCGGTCGCGGCTGCCGTGGCCGGCTGGCTCGTCGCGAACGCGGCGATCGCCTGGAGCCTGCGCGCCCGGCCGCGCCTGTCGTGGCGGCGCAACGTCGCCTTCCCGGCGTGGGCGCTCGTCGCCGTCGCGAGCGCGGCCGTCCTGTCGCTCACCTCGGCCGGCGCCACGCTCGGAGTCGACCCGCTCACAGCGGGCGCGACCGCGATCACGGCCGCCGTCGCGGCGGTCGGGGTGGCGATCGCGGCCGCCGGGCGCGTCGTGTTGGCGCTTTCCCGGCGGCTCTGAGCGGCCCTGACGGGGGGCCAGCACGAGCGGCACCAGGTCGTAGGCCCAAGGTCCTATTGCCAGCGCGCCAACCCGGAACGAGCCTTGTCCGTGCGGGGAACCCGGCACGCGAATCTCCCAAGGATTCCGGCGCGCGGCACGAAGGGCCGCGGGGACCCCGATTCAGCCCTTCGAGGTTCCAGCGCGCCGGCAGGAGGAGCAGTCATGACCCAGAGGTCTCGTCCGTCGGGGCGTCGATCGGTGCTCGCCATAGCGACGGCACTGGCGTTGCTTGTCGTACCGGCCGTCGCATCGGCCGCGAAGGGCTTCACGGAGGAAGTCGCCTCCGCGCGCTGGTCGACCCCGTTCCAGTGCCCGGATGGGTCCACGGCCGCCGACGGCCGCCTGATCGTGGAGACGGACAACTTCATCGAAGCGGGGACGACGCCTGACCCCAATCCGCCGCTCAGGGTCGGGTTCGCGGGCCAGTGTCCGGACGGCACCTTCAGTTGGGGCTTCGTCCAGCCGGCGCCGACGCAGTTCGACCCGAACCTCAACAACGTGAGTGTCAGCGGCACGTTCACCGGCGTGCGGGACAACCGGGGCGGGTTGCACGCGGTTTCGGTCGACGCCCGCTGGACCGGGACCGGAGGGATCACGACCACGGTCAACGGGCCTGGCTCGAAGCGCAAGCAGCGCTCGGCGACCGCGACGGCGACGATCGTCTTCGACGGCACCACGCTCGTCAACGGCGCCGCCAACTTCCCGTTCCCCGCGCCGTTCATCCGCGTCGACACGGAGAACTAGCTCGAGCGCCGCCGAGGAGCTCGTCAGGTTGATGGCAGGAGGAGGCCGGTCCCGGCTGGGGGGCCGGCCTCCCGAGCCGGCGTCAGGCAACCGATCTTCCGAGCCGCGGTTTCTCGACGCCAGGTTAGGCTCGAATGCGTCGTCCGCTCGATGCTCGAGCGGCGCCGGGCGGGCGGAGAGCGTTGCGACGTCATCCCCCAACCCTCGGATCCACCGCCGTCCTCGTCGTGGTCGGGTGCGGTGTCCTCACCCTGCTGGCAGCGGTGGCGACGCCGGTGTCCGGTGCGCAGCGCGTGCTCGGAGACGGCGCCTGGTCGTGGTTCGCCGACCCCCGCGGCGTTCGCCACGACGGCGCGCACAGGAGGACGTACGTGGGCTGGGTTGCGCCGGACGGCGACGTCAAGGTGTCCGCGTACGACCACGACACGCTCTCGCGGACGACGGTGGTGCTCGCGTCCCGGCTGCAGGTCGACGACCACGCCAACCCGGCGATCCAGGTCCTCCCGGACGGCCGCCTGCGGGTGTTCTATGCCGCCCACTACGGCTCGGTCATGCACTACCGGACGACCCGCAACCCGGAGGACATCACGACGTGGGATGCGCCGTCCACGGTCCCGGTCAACTCGCCGGGGACGAAGGGCTACACGTATCCCAACCCGCTGCGACTGAGCGCGGAGCGCACGAGCTACCTGTTCTGGCGGGGCGGCAACCACAATCCGACGTTCTCGACCCAGGCCGACGGCGCGACGACGTGGTCGCCGGCGCGCACCCTGGTCTTCGTCTCGGGCCAGCGGCCGTACATCAAGTTCGACACGAACGGCACCGACACGATCCACTTCGCCTTCACGAACGCCCATCCGTCGGCCGTCGCGGACGTCAACATCTACTACGCGGCCTACCGGGCGGGCGGCATCTTCCGGGCCAACGGGACACGGATCGCGAGTCTCGGGACGGCGATCGCTCCGAGCCAGGCGGACAAGGTCTACGACACGTCGCGCAAGGCGTGGGTCCATGACGTCGCCCGAGACGCGGCTGGGCGCCCGGTCATCGTGTTCGCGTCATTCGCCTCCACCAGCGACCACCGCTACATGTACGCGCGGTGGACGGGGACGCGCTGGCAGACCTCGGAGATCACCGCGGCCGGCGGGTCGATCAGCCTCGATGGCAGGGAGCCCTACTACTCGGCCGGGATCACGCTCGATCACGAGGATCCCTCGACCGTCTACCTGTCGCGTCGCATCAACGGCATCTACGAGGTCGAGACCTGGAAGACCGCGGACGGCGGCGCGACCTGGTCGCGGCAGGCGGTCACGAGCGGCGACACGGCCAACAACGTCCGCCCGATCTCCCCGCGCGGGTTCATTCCCTTCACGGGCGACATGAGCGTCGTCTGGATCCGGGGCATCTACAACAGCTACGTCGATTACAGGACCTCCGTCACGACGATCCTGGCCACCGGGGGCAACAGCCCGCCGATCGCCGATGCGGAGGCCTCGCCGCGCACCGGGACCGCGCCCCAGCAGGTGGCCTTCGACGGCAGGCCGTCCCGCGATCCCGACGGGTCGGTCGCGAGCTGGAACTGGGACTTCGGCGACGGCGCGCAGGGATCGGGCGCGCAGGTGACGCACTCCTACACCACGCCGGGCCGGTACTTCCCGAAGCTCACCGTGACCGACAACGCCGGCGCGAACGACGTGTTCGTCGCCGAGGTCGTGGTCCAACCGAGCACGGCGCCGAGCGCGACGACGGGCGCGGCGAGCGCCGTCACCGCGGGCGGCGCGACGCTCAGCGCGACGGTGAACCCGCACAACCAGGCGACGAGCTACCGCTTCGAGTACGGCCAGACGACGGCGTACGGGTCGACAACCGCCGATCAGGCGGTCAGTCCCGCCGACGACAGTGCGCACGCTGTCACGGCCGCCGTGACCGGGCTCGCCGCCGGCCAGACCTACCACTACCGGATCGTGGCAATCAACGCGACGGGCACGACGACCGGCGCGGACGCCACGTTCACCACCGCGCCGCCGGCGCCCAGCGCCTACCGCGATGCCGTGCTGGGGACGCCCGGTCTGGTCGCCTACTGGCGGCTCGGCGAGCGCATCGGCGCGGTGGCGGTCGACGAGAAGGGGGCGAACCCGGGAACGTACAGCGGCGCCTTCACGCTCGGGGACCCCGGCGCGCTCAGCGGCGACCCGGACACGTCCGCGGGCTTCGACGGCGCGAGTGGCGAGATGACCGCTTCGGCCGGCGGCCTCGGTGCGGCGGGCACTCTCGAGGGTTGGTTCGACTGGCGCGCCGGCGTGGCGGTCATGCGCGACCACACCGCCGGCGGCGGCTGGATCATCGCCTACGACAACGGCGGCGGCCTGTCCTACCGGGTCGGCGGCACGACGTTCAACACGGGCCGCACGGTCGCCTCCGTGCAGGGCGCGTGGCACCACGTCGCGGTGACGAAGGACGGCGGCAGCGTGCGGTTCTATCTCGACGGGGCGCTCATCCACAGCGGGAGCGGCGCCGCTGCGACGGCGCCGGTGATGCCATGGCACGTGATGCGCAACGGCACGTTCGCGCAGTACGCGCAGGGGCACGCCGACGAGGTGGCGGTCTACGCCGCGGCCCTGCCCGCAACCACGATCACTCAGCACTGGAACGCCGGTCGCGGGGCGTGACGCGGTCGGCGAGGTCGACGATCGCGGCGATCAGCTCGGTTCCGTCGAGCAGGGCACGGTCGTTGTGGCCGGCGTTCGCGACTTCGACCAGGCGCGCGGCGCCGGTCGCGGCGGCGGCAACGGCCCGGCTTTGCTCGGGCGGGACGATCGTGTCATCGCTGCCGTAGACGACCGTCGTCGGGGCTCTCACGCGCGCGAGCTGGGCGGCGACCGGGAAGCGATCCCTGAGCAGCGCTCTCACCGGCAGGAACGGGTAGTGGATGCGGCCTACCGAGGCGAGATCGATGAACGGCGAGCGCAGCACGAGCCCGGCGGGCGGATGTTCGGTGGCAAGCTCGCTCACCACGCCCGCGCCGAGGCTCTCGCCGAAGTAGATGAGGCGGCCGGGAGGCATGCCCGCCTCGGTCAGGAACCCCAGCGCGGCGCGGACGTCGAGCGCCAGACCGTCCTGCGTTGGACGTCCGCGATTGCCGCCGTAGCCGCGATAGTCGAACAGCAGCACGGCCAGACCATGACGGGCGAGCGCCGCCGCCAGCGGTGCCCGCAGCGACCGGTTGCCGGCGTTTCCTGCCGCCACCAGGACGCCCAGGCGTCGGCTCGGGGCGGCGGGCGGGACGAACCAGGCGCCGAGCGTGAGCCCGTCGACGGCCGTGAGCGTCACCTCTCGCGCATCGGCAAGGACGGCGGCGGCCGGCGGCACGGCGGCGGGGAATGGGAGGTAGATCAGGTGTCGTTGGAAGGTCCAGAGCAGCGCGAGAACCAGCGCGGCGAACGCCAACACGAAGATCACCGCACCGAGCATCAGCGGCGCCTGGCGTCAGCGAGGCTGTCGCGCAACCCGAGTGCGGTCATGAGCGAAGGATCCCGCGGCGGATGGAAGCCCGACGTCTTGGCCGCGCCGGGGTAGGCTTGGGCGGATACCACCGGAAGGAGATGGGATGACCTTCCAGGCCGGAGACCGGGTCAAGGCGGAGTCCGAGTCGACCGAGCGTCGCGCACGGTACGGGACCGTGCGAGAAGTGCTCCATGAGGATCCTGGGGCGCGGTACCGCATCGAGTGGGACGACGGACACACGACGATCTACACGCCGGCGGCGGGCGCGCTCGAGCTCGCGCCTGGGACCGCCCAACGCTCGGGGTGACGCAGCACCCCGACGAACGACGCAGAAAGCAGCCGTTCGGCAAGACGCACGCGTGCGCATCGGCGCGCCCCTGGCACGACCAAGCGCGCAGCGAGACGGGACGTCGTGCGGATCTTGTTGCGTCGCGTCGTTTGCCGCGGTCGCCGACCGGTGAGGATCTTCCCAGCGCCGATCGAGGGAGAGGCAGCATGAGCAAAGCGCAGAAGGACGGCAAGCCGGGCAAGCTCAAGCGGGCCGTGTACGAGGAGGAGATGGACCGTCTCCATGTGGAGCTGGTCAAGCTCCAGCAGTACGTCAAGTCTCAGGGCCTGAGGGTCGTCGTGATCTTCGAGGGGCGCGACGCCGCCGGCAAGGGTGGCGTGATCAAGGCGATCACGCAGGACATGAACCCCCGCGTGTGCCGGATTGCGGCGCTTCCGGCTCCGAACGACCGTGAGCGGACGCAGTGGTACTTCCAGCGCTACGTGGCGCAGCTGCCCGCGGGCGGGGAGATCGTGCTGTTCGACCGCTCCTGGTACAACCGCGCCGGCGTGGAGCGCGTCATGGGTTTCTGCACGGAGGAGGAGTACGAGGAGTTCCTGCGGGCGTGCCCGCTGTTCGAGGAGATGCTGATCCGCTCGGGCATCAAGCTGATCAAGTACTGGTTCTCGGTCTCGGACGACGAGCAGGAGCGGCGCTTTCAGGCGCGCCTCGCCGACCCGGCCAAGCACTGGAAGCTCAGCCCGATGGATCTCGAGTCGCGCTCGCGCTGGGTCGACTACTCGCGGGCCAAGGACGCCATGTTCGCGCGCACGGACACCGAGCTCTCGCCCTGGCGGGTCGTCGACGCCGACGACAAGCGCCGCGCCCGGCTCAACACGGTCACGCACCTGCTCTCCAGCGTCCCCTACGAATACGTGGCGCCCGTCCCGCTCACCCTCCCGCCGCGCCAGAGCGAAGACGGTTACGTGCGCCCGCCCCGCGAGTCGCAGTCCTACGTGCCGGCCGTCTACTGACGGCCGGGTCCACGGGGCTCGCTGGTGGCCTGCGCTCAGTCGACGGCGCTGGTGCGCTGGGCCGGGACCGACGGGGTCGACGCCGCGGGCGGCTGCAGGCGGACCGTGTGTGCGGCGCCGATGTAGGTGACCGTCGGGGTGAGCATGGCTCAATCCTGCGCCGCGGAGGCCTCGGCGCCTAGCACCCCAAGGGGTGGGCCGAGCAACCCTCCCGCGCGGGATCGCGGCGACGGCCACGCGTATCGAGGACCTCGCCGACGAGGAGCGCGCGGCCATCGCCGAGGCGCGGCGAGTTACGAGCCGAACTGATGGCCGGCGTATAGCTCGCCGGCCGGCGCCTCGTTGAGCGCGAGCAGCCGCCGGCTCGGGCATGGCCTCCCCCTGCCACCGCACCTACGGCCCCTCGAGCTCGCGCGCCAACGAGTTGTCGAAGGCGAACAGCGAACCACGGCCCGTGTGGGTTCGACGGGGGCGCGCCGTCGCCCGCCGGGCGCCGGTGGTCGGCGCCTGCGGCGGGCGTGCGCGATGGCGGAGGTCCGCTCCGCCGTCCTGTCCCCCTAGCGGCGGCGTTCCCCGGCGTCGCCCTCGGCTTCGATGCGCTCGCGGCGGACGTCCTCGCTGATCGTCTCCTCCTCGGTGTGCACATCCTTGTCGAGGCGCACGCGCTCCTTCGGGACTGTGCGCTTCTCCACCACCGGCTCCTCGGTGTGGAGCGTGACCTCGTGCTCGGCCTCGGTGATCTCGGGGCCCTCGAGGGCCGCGTCGCGGTTGGCGTCCGTGATCGGCTCACGCTCGACGCGCACCTCCTCGCGCCGTACCGGGACGGTCTCCTCGACGTTCTCGGTATCGACGTACTTGCGCAGGCGCGCACGGCCCGTCTCACGGCGTTCGGTGCCGACGTGCAGTTCGTCCTCCGAGCGCGTCATCGTCTCCCCGCCCGCGCGGCCGGACACGTCGCCCTCTGAGAGATCCTCACGGACGTCGCGGTCGGCGTCACGGGCCGGCTCGCCGGCGTGCGTGTCGTGACCGAACCGCGCCTCGGTGCGGTCCTCGGAGTCCGGGCCCCAGTCGTCGTAGTCGCCGCGGCCGTAGTGCTCGTAGAGACGGCGCTCCTCATCGGTCGACAGCTCACCGTCGGGATCGATGTTCGGCGCGTCCTTGACGAGGCTCTTCTCGTGCGCGACGCGCACGTCGTCGCCGTCGGCGCTCGCGTCCCGGATCGGGACGAAGGTCGACTTCGAGCCGAACAGCCCCGTCTTGACCACGATCCACTCGGGCTCGCCGCTCTGACGATCGAGGTACACCTCGTCGATCTTGCCGAGCTTCTCACCGTCGCGGTCGAGCGCCGTCCGCCCGCGCCACGTCTGCACGTCCTGTTGCGTCGTCATCCCGTCTCTCCTTGTCGCTGGTCGGGGTGGCGGCGCCGTCCCCGGCTTTTCGAGACGGCATGTGACACGTGTTCGACGACACGGCCATCCTGGCGTGCCTGCGCTCGCGCGGATCGCAGCGGCGTCGCCGTCAGCCGGCCTCGCCGGGCCGGTCTTCGGTCGGCGCCTCCTTGCCGTCGTCCGGCTCGTACTCGACGCGAACCTTCTCCCGCTGGACCGGGATCGTCCGCTGGACGTGCTCGGTGACCACGTACTTCCGCAGCCGCGCCTTGCCGCTGACGCGTCGCCGCGTGCCGACGACAACCTCCTCCTCGGAGCGGGTCATCGCATCCGGTGTCTCCTCGCCATCGCCGCCGGGCTCGCGGTCGGCCTCGGGCTCGCGGTCGGCCTCGCCGTCGGCTCCGACGCCGGCCCGCTCGTCCGTCGCCGGCGCCTCGCTCGGCGCGACCGCGCCCTGCTCGTCGGCGACATCCTGTTCGCCGGGCGCGAGATCGTAGTGGCGGTAGAGCCGACGCTCCTCGTCCTCGCTGAGCTGGGCGTCGGGGTCGACGTTGGGCGCCGACTTGACCCGCTCCTTGTCGAACGGCACCTGGACGTCGTCGTCGACCGGGATCGCGTCGGCGAGCGGGACGAACGTCTGGCGCAGCCCGAACAGACCGGTGTCGACGGCGCCCCACGCAGGCCGGTCCTCCTGGTCGAGATACAGCTCCTTGAGCGTGCCGATCTTGTCTCCGTCGCGGTCGCGGACGGTCGACCCGCGCCACGCGAGCAGCGTCTCGAGGTCAGGTGAGGGCATCGTTCTCTCCTCCGGTCGGTCCGTTGCGGCGCTGAGCGCGCCGTGCTCGTTCCGGGTACCCGCAGCCCCCGAAGATTCATGAGCCGGCCGCCCGCCAGGACGCGTCGCGAACGTCGTTCGCTCATCGCGGGTACAAGTCCCTCGTCCTGACCGTGGAGGCACACCCATGAGCACCGCTCTGATCATCATCCTGATCGCCGTCGCGCTGATCCTGCTGGCGGCCCTCACCCTGACGGCGCGGCGCAAGCGCGAGAGCCGGCAGCACCAGCGCAGGGTCGAGTCGAGGGCGCGCGGCGCGGAGGCCGGCCGGCGCGACGAGGCCGCGCAGCAGCTCGAGCACGAGGCGCAGGACCTCTCGTCCGAGGCCGAGCGCCGCCATGAGCGCGCCGACGAGCTGAAGGCCGAGGCGCAACGGTTCGAGAGCGACGCACACCAGCGGGCCGAGGCGGCCGAAGCCGAGCGGCAGGCAGCCGCGCAGCACTCCGAGCGAGCACGCAAGCTCGATCCCGACGGCTGACGCGGCGCCACGCCACCGCGAGCGCCCCAAAGGAAGAACGCGGTCCCGTTCAGAATGGTGGCCGACGTCGTCGCGGTCCCGGTGCTCGAGCGGCTCTCCGCCGGCGCGCGTACGGGCGTCGTGCGGGGCGCGACGCCGGATGCCGCCTACCTCGACTTCGCCGGCTTCGTGGTCGCGCTCACCGCTCCGGGCATTGCGCTGATGCCGAACGGCGTGGCCGTGCCGCGCACGGCGGTCTCCGACGGTCCCGTGCGCGCCGCACCGGGCATGATCGAGGTCGCCGGCGATCGGGTGACCTGGGATCCGGCCGACCCGCCGCGATGGGAGCCGGCGCTGCGGCGGGCGTCACCCGACGAGCGCGGCGCGCTCGGCGCTCGCGGCACGGCAATGCTGGACGCGCTCGGCGTCGCCGGTGGACGGTGGGTCGACGGCGGCCTGGCCACCACCGTCGACAAGCGCGGGGCCGAGGGAACGCGGCACCTCCGCCGTGCGCTGAGCGATCGTGACGCCGACGAGGCGGCGAGGGCGGCCGAGCGCCTCATCGGACTCGGCGCCGGACTGACGCCGGAGGGCGACGACGTCCTGACCGCCGTGGCGGCCGTCGTGGCGGCGACCGGCGACGCCGTGGGCTTCGATGGATCCGAGCGCCGCCGATGGCTCGCCGCGCTGGCGCCGGTCGATTGCCGTGATCGCACCACGGCGCTGGCCGCGACGCTCTTGGGCCTGGGCGCCGAGGGACGGATCGCTGCGCCCGTGCACCCGCTGCTCGACCCCGCCGATGCGCGGTGGCGAGATGCGCTCGTACGCCTGACGGGCACGGGCGCGTCGACCGGTCGTGCCTACGCGGTGGCGGTCGGCGCGACGCTGTGCCTGCTCGCGGCCGACGCGCCGTCCTGACGGATCGACGCGCGCGTACGTGCGCGGGGGGAGCAGCAGGGTCAGAACCCGAGCGCCGCCCCGTCCGAGCGCGGGTCCGCGGCGGCCTCGAGGTGATCGGGGAAGACCTGGATCGCCTGCGCATGGCCCACCACTTCCGTGTAGTCGTCGACGAGGCCGACGTTCTCATGCCCCCGTGCGGTCAGCTCCTCGGCCACCTCCGCGCCGAAGCGGCGCTCGATGCGCAGGCCGCGATGGTCGTCGCCCCACGTGCGGCCGAGCAGCCAGCGGGGGTCGTCGATCGCCTCCTGCACCGACCGGCCGTGGTCGATGACCCGAGTGGCGATGGCGGCCTGCGTCTGGGGCTGTCCCTCGCCGCCCATCGATCCGTAGACGAGCTCCGGGCCGCTCTCGCCGATCACCATCGCGGCGGTGAGCGTGTGTGCCGTCCGCTTGCCCGGCTCGAGGCAGTTGTGATGGGCGCGGTCGAGCGAGAAGAAGCAGCCGCGGTTCTGCATCAGGACGCCGGTGTCTCCGGCCACCACGCCCGAGCCCCACTCCTGGTAGATGCTCTGGATCACGGCAGCCGCGTTGCCGTCCGCGTCGACCGCGCAGCTGAACGTCGTGTCGCCGGCGGCCTGCGGCACGACGACGGCGCCGGCCGTCGGCCGGTCCAGGAGCGCGGCGCGCTCGGCGAGGTAGGAGGGGTCGAGCAGCCGTTCGAGCGGCACGTCGCCGAAGTCGGGGTCGCAGAGGTGGCGGTCGCGGTCCTGGAAGGCGAGGGCGGTGGCGCGGACGACGACGTCCACGTAGCTCGCGGGATCACCGGCCAGCGCGGCGACGTCGACGTGCTCGAGCATGCCGAGGATCTGCAGGCCGGCGAAGCCCTGCGAGTTCGGCGGCGGCGCCACGGCGGTGCGGCCGCGGTAGCGGACGCGCGCCGGCTCGACCCAGTCGGAGCGGTGTGCGGCGATGTCGTCGGCGGTGAGAGGACCGCCGTGGCGGGCCAGGTACTCGCCGACGGCGGCGGCGATCTCGCCGGTGTAGAACGCCGCTCCGCCGGAGCCGGCGACGGCCTCGAGCGTGTCCGCCAGCCCCGGGAGGCGCATGACCTCGCCGCGCCGGTACGGGGTGCCGTCCCGGTGCAGGTATGCCGCCGCGGTGGACGGGGTGGCGGCCAGGAGGTCGCGCCAGGCGGCCGAGCACTGCGCCAGCGACTCGGCGACGGGGAAGCCGTCGCGGGCCAGCCCGATCGCGGGCTCGAGGCACTCGGCGAACGGCAGCGAGCCGAAGCGGGCATGGGCCTGCACCCAGCCGTCGACCGCGCCCGGCGCGGTGAGCGCGGCGCGCGGCCCTCGGGGTGCGATCTCCGCGGCGCCGGCGTAGGCGTCGCACGTCGCCGCAGCCGCAGCGCGGCCACTGGCGTTGAGCACGTGCTGGCGGCCGGTGCCCGCGTCATGGATCAGCCAGAACGCGTCACCGCCGACGCCGGTCATGTGCGGGTAGACGACGGACAGGGCGGCGTTGGCGGCGACCATCGCGTCGACCGCGCTTCCGCCCCGGCCCAGGACGCCCAGCCCTGCGACCGACGCGAGCTCGTTGGGGGTGGCGATCGCGGCCCGCCGGGCGAGGAACGGCCGGCGGTGGTGCGGCTCGGGCAGCGGGGGTGCCGTCGTCATCACGCGGCCTCCCCGAGCGGCGGTGCGAGCGCGTCCAGCGCCGCGGTGAAGCAGGCCATCGGCGCCCGCGTCAGGCCCGCGCCGATCTGGCCGATGCCGGGCTCGCGGTGGGCGATGCCGGTCGTGATCACGGGCTCGAGGCCGGTGTCGAGGACCTTGCGGACGTCGATGCCGAGCGGGCTGCCGGCGAAGCGCAGCACCGGGAGCTGGTACTCGCGGTGGCGGCCGACGGTGATGGTCGCCATCTCCTCGCTCGTGCGGATCGCCTCGGCCGTCGTGCCGCCGACGAAGCCGACGATCGCGGGCGCCGCCGCGAGCGCGAAGCCGCCGAGGCCGTAGGTCTCGGCGATGGCGCTGTCGCCGATGTCGGGGTTGGCGTCCTCGGGCCCGTAGCCCGGGAAGTAGAGGCCGTCGATCTCGGCGGCGGGCGCGGTGAACCACGCATCGCCGGCGCCGCTCACGCGGATCCCGACCGTCACGCCGTTGCGCGCGAAGGTCGTGACGACGGTCGAGTGCGGCACGCCGTGCCCGGCCGCGGTGCCGAGCTTGCTCGCCACCATCGAGAAGTTCAGGAACCAGTAGTCGTTCGTGCGGAGGAAGTCGAGTGCCTCCACGCCGCCGAGGTCCGCGTGGCGAGCGAGCCCGGGTGCGAGCGCGCGGGTCAGGAGCGCGCTCGAGGCGACGTTGCGGCTGTGGCACTCGTCGCCCATCTGCAGGGCCTGTGCGGTGATCGACTTGAGGTCGATCGGTTCGTCGAGGTCGCGCAGCGCGGCCCGCAGGCTCGGGCCGAGGCGCTCGTTCATCCAGCGCAGGCGCTGCATGACGTCGTCGCCGAGCGCTCCATAGCGCAGGCAGCGGCCCGCGCCCTCGTTGAGGTTCGTGTACGCGCGCCGGCCGGTCGCCGGGTCCTCGGCGACGATCAGCGGCATCGACGCCGAGATGATCCCGGCCATCGGGCCGACCGCGTCGTGGTGGTGGCAGGGCGAGAATGCGATCTCGCCGGCGTCCGCCATGTCCTCGGCCGCCTCGGGCGTGTCCGCCCATCCTTCGAGCAGCGCCGCGCCGATGACCCCGGCGCGCATCGGCCCGCACATCTCCTCCCATGCGATCGGCGGGCCGGCGTGCAGCAGCAGCCGCTCCTCGCCGAGCTGCGGGAGCGCCTCGTCGGCGCGCGCGACGTCGATCCAGTGCGCGCGGACCGCGAGCATCCGCTCGAGCGCCTCCGCGTTGGCCGCCTCGATCGCCGGGTCGGCGATCAGGCCGGCGAGCCTCAGGCCGAGCGCGTCGTCGCCGGCGGCGGGCGGGCGCCAGTCGAGGCTCACCACGCGCGCGCCGTGGGCGGCGGGCGGCGCGGAGAACGACTCGACGCCGACGTTGACCAGATCCGGCGTGCCCGTCAGCAGGCCTCCGAGCGCGCCACCATGGTTTGACTCAGGCGGTCTCATGCCGCCACCTCCGCGGGAAGAAGGGCCTGGGCGAGTCGTGCCGCGGCGCTGCTCGAGCCGGCCAGACGGGCGCCCGCCTCGCGCAGCGTGCGCTCCTGGCGTTCGAGCCCTTGGGGGTCGGCCGCGGTGCCCACGACGAACGCGACCACGAACGGGGCGTCGTCGCGCGCGGTGATGTCGGCGATCACGGGCGCGAGGTCGCCGGCGGGATCCTCGGCGGCGAGGTGGCCGAGCACGACGTCGAGGACGATCACGGCGGTGCGCGGGTCCTCGCCCGCGGCCCGCAGCATGTCGAGCCGCACGGCGGGGTCGATCATCGGATGCGGGCGCCCGACGGTGAAGCGGTCGTCGCCGAGATCGAGGATGAGGTGCGCGTCGGGCAGCTCGGCGGCGCGGCCCGGCGGCGGGCGCCCGGGCTTCGTCGCTGATCGTTCCGAGGCGGGGCGCGAGCAGCACCTCGGCCTCATAGGCGAACGTGCCGCCGGCGTAGAGGCCGCGCAGCAGGCGGCGCTCGCCGCGGGGCGCGGCGGTCGGGACGTCGCCGTCCGGCTCGGTCGACGGCGACTCGCCGGTCGCGGCGTGGACGAGCAGACGCGCGGCCTCCTCGAGGGTCGGCGCCACGGTCACGCCGTCGGGCGCTCCGTCGGGGTCGGCGCCGATGAACGCGGCCACGACGGGCTTGCCGCTCGTCGCGGCGCGCGCGAGCACCCGTTCGGCGACGTCGGGATCGGGCGGCTTGGAGACGAGCCCGAGCACCCGCGTGGCGGGATCGTCGGCGAGCGCGTCGAGTGCGTCGAGCATCGAGACGGCGCCGACCGTGGCACCGAGGTCGTGGCTGCCGACGCCGATCGCCTGGCTCACGCCGGCGCCCCAGCCGTCGATGAGACTCGAGACCTGCTGCAGCCCGGTGCCCGAGGCGCCGATGAGGCCGATGTCGCCGCGGCGGACCTCGTTGGCGAAGCCGAGCGGCACGCCGCCGATGATCGCCGTCCCGCAGTCGGGACCCATGACGAGCAACCCGCGCTCGTGCGCCTCGCGCTTGAGCGCGACCTCCTGCTCGAGCGGCACGTTGTCGCTGAACACGAACGCGCTCATGCCGAGCCGCAGCGCCTTGCGTGCCTCCGCCGCGGCGTACCGGCCGGGGGTCGAGATGACCGCCAGCCCGGCGTCGACCTCCGCGAGCGCACGCGGGCGGAGCGGCTCGCCGTCCGTGGTCGGCGGCGGCGCGGCGCGCTGGTTCAGCGCCTCGTCGGCGGCGGCGAAGGCGTCGTCGACACTCGACTCGTCGGCATCGACGGCGACGAGGAGGTCGTTGGCGCCCGCTGCGGCGGCCTCGTCGGCGAGCAGGCCGGCGGCGCCGAGCACGTCCTTGTTGGAGGCGGTCGCCATGACGAGGCTCGCGCTGCGCACGCCCGGGAGCGCCCCGAGCTCGGCGGCGACCCGCATGAGCACGACCGAGTCGAAGTAGGAGCCGGGGCGGACGAGGCAGCGAACGGGCATGTCGGCACTGTAGGACTGGGCCGCTCGGGGTTCATGGGCACGAGCTGCCAAGACAGGCGCGCTGGATCCGGCACCGTCTGCCAATGACACGGGGAACCGGTCGCGCCATGCTGCTCGAGCGTCGCCGTTGGCCCATCCCACGGCGACCGAGGGGAGACACATGGATCTGCTGATCACGAACGCCCGCGTCTGGGACGACCGGCCGCCGGTCGACATCGCCATCGAGGGCGAGCGCATCGCCGCGATCGCGCCCGGCATCGACGCCGAGGCGGGCCGCACGATCGACGCGGGCGGCCGCGCCGTGCTGCCCGGCTTCGTCGAGCCGCACATGCACCTCGACAAGGCACTGATCTATCGCCGCCAGCCCGCTCGCGACGGCACGCTCGCGGAGGCGATCCGCCTCACCGCGGAGCTCAAGGCCGAGCAGGACCGCGACGACGTCCTCGCGCGTTCGCGCGCCGTGCTCGACATGGCCGTCGCCCACGGGACGATCGCGGTCCGCGCCCACCCGGACGTCGACCCGATCCAGGGCCTGCTCGGCGTCGAGACCGCGCTCACCGTCCGCGACGAGTACCGCGAGCTGCTCGATCTCGACGTCGTCGCCTTCCCGCAGGAGGGCATCGTCAAGGCGCCGGGCACCCTGGAGCTCATGGAGGAGGCGCTGCGGCTGGGGGCCAACGTCGTCGGCGGCTGTCCCTACAACGAGCGCACGTGGGACGACACCAAGCGCCACATCGACCTCGTCTTCGAGCTCGCCCGGGGCTTCGACGTGCCGGTCGACATGCACGCCGACTTCGCCGACGACGCCGCCGACGAGCGCTACGCCGCCGCCGGCTACATCGCCGAGAAGGCGATCGAGCACGGCTGGCAGGGCCGCGTGTCGCTCGGCCACGTGACCAGCCTCGGGTCCCTGACCCGGGAGGAGGCCGCGCCGGTGATCGAGCGCCTGCGCGAGGCCGACGTGAGCATCGTCACGCTGCCCGCGACCGACCTGTACCTCGGTGGCCGCGGCGACGAGCGCAACCAGCGGCGCGGCCTGACCCCGGTCCACCTGCTGCGCGACTCGGGCGTGAACGTGGCGTTCTCGTCCAACAACGTGCGCAACGCGTTCACGCCGTTCGGCAAGGCCGACATGCTGCAGATCGGCAACCTGCTCGCGCACGCGGCCCAGTTCGGGACCCCCCACAGCCAGTCCGAGGTCCTGCGCATGGCGACGTACGACGCGGCGCGCTCGATCGGCCTGCAGGACTACGGGCTCGCGGAGGGACGGCGGGCCGACCTCGTCGTCTGCGACAGCCCGTTGGTGGCGGATGTCCTCGCCGACATCCCGCCGCGCCTGTGGGTCGTCCGCAACGGCCGCGTCACCGTCGAGACCCGTCACGAGACCGTCATCCACCGGACCGCACCGGTCCCCCGAGCCTAGGAGGGCACGCCGTGGCCTCAGACATCACCAACCCGCGCTACGGGCGCGACGAGGGCACCCCCGAGGCGGGGCCGGCCCCGGCCGAACGCCGCCGGAGCTGGCTGAACCTCCCGACCGAGCTCTCCGCCTCGCTGCTCGCGATCACGACCGTCCCGATCTCGAACGGGTCGCCGCACTTCCCGCCGTGGGCCGTCTTCATCAGCTGGGCGGGGACGTTCGCCGCCGGAGGCCCGAAGCGCGACGTGATCCGCAAGATCCTGCCCGTCCAGGTCCTCGGCTCGTTCACAGCGATGCTGATCGTGTTGGGGTTCACCGAAGCCTCGCACCACTGGACCGGGACCTCGTTCACGATCGCGCAGATGGTGATCCTCGGCGTGCTGAACTCGTTGATGATCCTCGTCGGGCGCCTCGTGCCCGCGCTCAGCTTCGTGCCGGGCATGTTCTTCGGCTTCGCGTCGTACTTCGCGACCTACTTCGGCGGCTTCGGGCTGCACCCGCAGGACGCCTTCGCGTCGCTGTGGGCGGCCGTCGCGATGAACGCCCTCGGCGTCCTGTACGCCTGGCTGCAGCCACAGCTCACCCGCCCGGCCGACCAGCACCACTAGCGGCCGCAACCCACCGATCAGTCGTCCCATCCGTCGTCGGCCGGCCCGCTGGGCCGGCCCGGCGACGACGTGCCCATGCCCAGCGCCAGAGGAGAGCGCCCCATGAGTGTGTCCAGTCCCGCCGCCGACGCGGCCATGTCGAGATCCGACGCCGACCGCGTCGGCGGGATCGAGCTCGAGTCGGAGTTCGAGCAGACCGCCGTCCCCGCCAGCCACCGCAAGCGCCTCTCCGAGGTCGCAGCCGTGTGGTTCGGGTTCCCGATGATCCTCACGAACGCGGTCCCGGGCGGTGTCGTCGTCGCGCTGCTCGGCTTCTGGCGCGGCGTCGCCGCGATCACGGTCGCCAACCTCGTGATGCTCGTCTACGTCGGGCTGCTGAGCCACCGCGCCGGCAGCACCGGCCGCAGCTTCGCGCTGCAGGCCACGCAGACGTTCGGGCGCGTCGGGTACATCGTCGCGTCCGGCTTCCTGGCGACGATCGTCGTCGGGTGGTTCGCGTTCAACACCGGCGCGACCGGCGCCACGATCAACGCCTCGTTCGGCTGGAGCCAGCCGCTCGTCATCGTCGGCGCGGGCGCGCTGTTCATCGCGATCACGTTCGTCGGCATCCGCGCGCTGTCGGTGCTCGGCGCGATCGCCGCGCCGCTGTTCGTGATCGTCGCCGGCATCGCGCTCGCGCTGGTGGCCAAGGACCACGACCTCGGCGCGATCTTCAGCTACGGCGGGGTCGGCGGCGCAGCGGCGGGGTCGCTGAGCTTCGGCGCCGCGGTCTCGCTCATCATGGCCACGTTCGCCGACTCGGGGACGATGACGGCCGACTTCACGCGCTGGTCGCGCAACGGCCGTGAGGCCGTGCTCGCCGCGTTCACCGCGTTTCCCGTCGCGAGCATGGTCGCCCAGCTCACGGGTGGCGTCGTCGTCGCGGCGGGCGCGATCGCGGCGCCTGCGAGTGACGGCGGGAACTTCCTGCCCCTCGTCGCCGACGGCGCCGGTCCGCTGCTGAGCGCGCTCGCGATCGTCTTCGTGTTCGTCAACCTCGGCTCCGTCTGCTCGCATTGCCTGTACAACGGGGCGGTGAGCTGGAGCCACATCGTCGGCGGCCGCATGCGCGTCCTGACGCTGCTCCTCGGCCTGGCTGGTGTGGGCATCGCGCTCGCCGGGGTGTGGAGCCACTTCCTGAGCTGGCTCGTGATCCTGAGCGTGTTCGTGCCCCCGATCGGCGCCGTCCTGATCGCCGACCAGGTGCTGCTCCGTGGCGCCGCCGAGACGCGCGTCGTGGGCGTGGTGCGACCGACCGCCTTCGCCGCCTGGGCGATCGGCGCGCTCTGCGCCGGCCTCGTGCACTACGAGGCGCCGCAGTGGTCGGACGCCGTCGTCGGCCTCGTGACCGGCGCCGTCGCCTACCTGGCGATCGAGGCGGTCGCCGCGCGCAGCCGCGTCGCCGCCACCGTCCCCGAACCGGTCCCGGCGGAGTGACCGAGGATCTCTGCGCGACTACCGGCGGTCGACCTCGCGGCGGCGGTGCGCCGCCGCGAGCTCTCACCGGTCGAGGTGGTCGAGGCGGTCCATCGCCGGATGGATCGCCTCGAGCCGCGTCTGCACGCGTTCTGCCATCGCGCCGACGACCATGCGCTCGAGGCCGCCCGCGCGTTGGAGCGCGACCTCGCCGGCGGCGCGCCGGGCGGGCCGCTGTGTGGCGTGCCGCTCGGGATCAAGGACCTCGTCTCGGTCGCGGGGATGCCGATGCCGGGCGGCTCGCCCGCCTACCGCGACTTCGTCCCCGACGAGGACGACATCGTCGTCGAGCGCCTGCGCGACGCGGGCGCGATCGTGCTCGGCAAGACCGCCGTGACCGAGTTCGGCTACAGCGGCGCGAGCCACAGCCCGGTGTCCGAGACGGTGCGCAACCCGTGGAACCCCGACCTGACCTCGGGAGGGTCCAGCGCCGGCTCGGGGGCGGCCGTCGCCGCCGGCATGGGCCCGGTGGCGATCGCGGCCGACGGAGGCGGCTCGATCCGGATCCCGGCGTCGTTCTGCGGGCTGTTCGGGATCAAGCCGTCGATGGGCCGCGTGCCCATGTACCCGAGCTGCCGCGACGAGCGCCTCCCCGGAATCGCAAGCTGGGAGGGGCTCGAGCACGTCGGCCCGGTCAGCCGGACGGTCGCCGACTCGGCCCTCGTCCTGTCGGTCATCGCCGGGCCCGACGACCGCGACCGGCACTCGATCCCGGCCGGAGACGTCGACTGGCGGGCGGCCGCGGAGGGCGCCGCGGATGGCGGCCTGCGCGGCCTGCGCGTCGCCTTCAGCCCCGACCTCGGCTACGTCGCGGTGGACCCCGAGGTGCAGCGGGTCGTCCGCGAGGCGGTCGGCGCGTTCGAGGAGCTCGGCTGCGAGGTCGAGCAGGCCGATCCCGGCTTTGCCGACCCCGGCGCCGCGTTCCTCGCGCTCATCGCCCTCGAGACCGATCTGCGCGGGATGCGCGAGCTCGTCGCCCGCCACGGCGCGGAGATGTCGCCGCACCTCGTCGACCTCGTCACGCGCGAATGGCGCGCCGAGGACTTCACCGACGCGATCACCGTGCGCAAGGCGGTGCAGAACACGATGTGGCGGTTCATGCGCCGTTACGACCTGCTGCTCACGCCGACGCTGACCGTTCCGCCCTTCCCGGTCCACATGCAGGGGCCGGAGAGGGTGGACGGGCGCTACGTGCGCGACACCGCCTGGCTCTCGTTCACCGCTCCGTTCAACCTCACCGGCCAGCCGGCCGCGACGGTGCCGGCCGGTTTCACGGACGACGGCCTTCCCGTCGGGCTGCAGATCGCCGCGCGCCACCTCGACGACGGGCTCGTCCTCCGCGCGGCGGCCGCCTTCGAGGCCGCGCGCCCGTGGGCGCAGCGCCGTCCGCCGATGGCGGCGTAACGGCGCGCCGGCACGCACGCGACCGCGGTTACGCGGTGCGCGCGGCGGCCACGACGCGCGTGCCGGTGCCGCCGTCGAGCGCGTCGGCCAGGCGGTCGGGGCTGGTGATGAGCACCTCGTCGCCGCCGGCCTCGATGAACCGCAGCGCCGCCTGCATCTTCGGGCCCATGCTGCCGGCCGGGAACTGCCCGTCGGCCAGGTGGTGCCGCACCTCCTCGGCGTCGACCACGTCGAGCGCGCGCTCGTCGGGGCGGCCGAAGTTCACGGCCACGCGGTCGACCCCGGTGGTGATGCACAGCATGTCGGCGCCGACGGCGATGGCCAGCAGCGCCGAGGCGAAGTCCTTGTCGATCACCGCCTCGACGCCGCGCAGGCGGCCGTCGGCCTCCTCGACCACGGGGATCCCGCCGCCGCCGGCGGCCACGACGAGGAAGCCCGCGCCGACGAGCGTGTCGATCGCGTTGTGTTCGAGGATCCGCACGGGCTGCGGGGAGGCGACGAGCCGCCGCCAGCCGCGGCCGGAGTCCTCGGCCACCACCCAGCCGTTGTCCTCCGCGAGCTGTCGGGCGACGGGTTCTTCGTAGAAGCTCCCGATCGGCTTGGTCGGTGTCATGAACGCGGGGTCGTCGGCGTCGACGACGGTGTGGGTGAGCATCGCGACGACGCTCTGGGACAGCCCGGCCGCGCGGAGCTCGCCCTGAAGCGTCGCGCCCAGGATGTAGCCGATGCTTCCCTGCGAGTCGGCGACGGCCATGTCGAGCGCGAGCTGCGGCAGCGCTGGGTCGATGTCGGCGACGAGGTCCGAGCGACGCATGATGAAGCCGACCTGCGGGCCGTTGCCGTGCGTCAGGATGATCCGCCATCCCTCGGCGACGAGCCGGCACAGCTCGGGCGCGAGCCGTCGCGCGGCGTCGAACTGCTCGGCGATCGTCGCGGGGCCGTCGCCTTCCAGGAGGGCGTTGCCCCCGACGGCGATGACAGCGGTGCGGGCGGTGGTCTCCATCCCGCGACTGTAGGCAGTTGGAGGCGGCGGGTCATGGGCTGCTCTTGCCAGAAAGAACGGTCCTGCGTTGGCACCCGGCGCTATGCTCGCGCGTGACATGTCGCACGAGGTCGATCCCCGGCGCGGGGACGCGGCGATCACCGTGCAGGACGCCCTGTCGCTTCCGTGCTTGCGCGGGGCGACGCTCGTCGCCGGCGCCCGCGGCGCGGCGCGGCGCATCCGGGGCGTCAACGTCATGGAGGACGCCGACATCGTGCGCTGGATGCGCGGCGGCGAGCTGCTCCTGACGACGGGCTACACGATGCGCGACGACCCGACCGCGCTCGCGCGGCTCGTCCCGGCGCTCGCCGAGCGGGAGCTGGCGGGCCTCGTGCTCAAGCTCGGCCTGTACGTCGAGGCGGTGCCGGAGGACGTGCTCGCAGTCGCCGACCGGCTCGGCTTTCCCCTCATCGGGCTGCCGCCGCAGATGATGTTCGACGAGATCCTCTCGCAGGTGCTCGGGTCGATCCTCGATCATCAGGCGGTCGCGCTCGAGCGCTCCAACGCGATCCACATGCGGCTCACCCAGGTCGCCGTGGACGGTGGCTCGTTCAGCGAGCTCGCCGAGGCGGTGTCCGAGCTCGTGCGTCGCCCGGTCGCGATCCGCGACGCCCAGGGCAATGACCTGGCCGCGACGGAGGGCATCCCGTCCGAGCCCGAGGCGCCGCACGTCGTGCGCCCGATCCGGGTGGGCGGCGCAGAGCATGGCGAGGTCGTCGTCTGGACCGGCGGCGTCGACGTCGTCGCTCACGAGCTGACGACGATGGAGCACGCGGCCACGGTCGCGGCGATGGCGCTCGCTCAGGAGCGCTCGGTCCTGCTCAGCGAGCAGCGCCATCGCACGCTGCTGCTGATGCAGCTGGTGTCGCGCCGTCCGGTGGACCGGGCCGAGATCGCGCGGTGGGCGACGGCGATGGGCTGGGACATGGACCGGGCGCGGGCGGTCGTGCTGGTCGAGCTGTGCGAGGGCGATGGCGAGCGAGTCCGCGTCGCCGGCCAGCCGCTCGAGGACCGTCTCGTGCGCGCGGCGCTGGAGGCGGTTGCCTCGCGACCGATCGTCTGGGGCCTGCGCTCGGGGCTCGCGCTGCTGGTCGAACCGGGCACTGCGCTGGGCCGCATCACGCACGACATCCATGCGGCGCTGCGGCGGGCCGGGCCCGAGCTGCGGGTGATGGTCGCGGCGGGCGGCGTGGCCGACGACGTGGATGACCTCGGGCGCAGCTACGAGGAGGCGGCGTCGACGCTGGCCCTCGGGCGCGAGCTCAGAGGCGACGACTTCGTCCTCGAGCACGAGGAGCTCGGGGTCTATCGGCTTCTGTCGCGGCTGCCGTCAGAGGAGCTGCGCCGGCACCGTTCGGAGACACTCGGTCCGCTCCTCGACTACGACCGCGGCCACAACGGCTCCCTCCTGCACACCCTCGAGGTGTTCATGCGCTGCGAGGGCAACCGGGTACGAGCCGCCGAGGAGCTGTTCATCCACTACAACACGCTCCGCTACCGGCTCAACCAGATCGACGACCTCACCGGCGGACTCAGCGGTGACGCGACCGCGCGCCTGAACCTCGAGCTCGCGCTCTGCGCCCATCGCCTGGTCCAGGGACGCGAGGAGGCGTGACGGCGGGTGAGCAAGGGCAACTACCCGCTCGAAGCGAAAGAGGGACCCAGCTGACCCGGTCTCCGTAAAGCCGGTCCGGCTCACAGAGCTTCGGAGGGCGTCGCCGGGGGCTGTGCGAACGCTGACGAGCGCGGTTGCGCCACTGGCGCGCGTGGCGTTGGATCGCCGCGTTGTGCGTACCGCGGCGCCAATGACCTCGCGTACGTTCGCTCAGTGGGCTGGTGGACCCTTGATCCTTAGAGGCGGCGGTCGCAGCGAACACGGAGCCGAGAGACGGTCGTGAAGACGCTGAAGCGCAGAGCCGCGACGGCTTCGCGTGCGTGACGCGGACGCGGCGCCGAGTGCTGTTGTTCTGTTTGTCTCTCTTGGCCTTGACCGTCGGCTCGGCTCTGGCTGTGGCGCAGTCGGGTTCTGGATCGCCGAACGCATTTGGGCGGCCGACCGCGGACGTGCCGAATCCCGGCAGCAACGTCCAGGCGCTTCGGGCCACCCGCCCGCAGGGGTACACGGAGCAGACGCGGTCGGAGGTTCTCGCGCGCAACGGCATTGCCGCGACGAGCCAACCGCTCATGACCGCAACGGCCGAGCGCATCTTGATGGACGGCGGCAACGCGATCGACGCGGCGGTGGCGGCAGCCGCCACGGCCGGTGTGGTCGAGCCGATGGCGACCGGGCTCGGGGGCGACATGTTCGCCCTCGTCTGGTCGGCCAGGGACAAGAAGCTCTACGGCCTGGAGTCGAGCGGCTGGGCGCCGAAGAATTGGACGCCCGAGTACTTCAAGGACCGCCTCGGCGTCGACGAGGTGCCCGAGAGCGGGATCAATTCGGTGACCGTTCCCGGCGCCGTGGCGGGCTGGGACGCCATCCTCAAGCGCTTCGGCACGATGGGTTTCAGGCAGGTCTTGGAGCCGGCGCGTCGCTACGCCGCGGACGGCTATCCCGTCCACGAGCGCGTGGCTCACGACTGGGCGACTCTTGCGCACCATCTGAGGACCGATCCCGACACGGTCCGGACGTTCCTTCCCAACGGCGAGCCGCCCGAGATGTACAGCGTCTTCCGGAATCCCGACCTGGCTAAGACGCTTCGCCTGCTTCAGACAGGTGGCCGCGACGCCTTCTATGAGGGCCCGATCGCTCGGGCGATCGTGCGCAAGTCCAAGGCCGCCGGCGGTGTCATGGAACTCGACGACCTCGCGGAGTTCGCGGCGTCCAAGGGCGGGAAGCTCGTGAGGCCGATCTCGGTGAACTACCACGGCTACGACATCCATCAGCTCCCGCCGCCAGGACAGGGCTTCGCCGCCCTGGAGATACTCAACATCCTCGAAGTGTGCGCACCGAAGCTCGGCTTCAACCTTGCCGATCTCGGACCGAGGGACCCGAAGTACTGGCACTTCGTGGTCGAGGCGAAGAAGCTCGCTTACTCGGACCTTCTTCGCTACAACGCCGATCCGGCATCCGAGAACGTGCCGCTCGACACGCTGCTCTCGAAGCAACACGCGGCGACGCTGTGCGACAAGATCAACCCTGACCAAGCCCGGCCGGCGGACACTCGCGGCAACATCCCGGGAGGCACGGTCTACCTGACGGTCGGCGACCGCTGGGGCAACATGGTGTCGTTCGTCGACAGCATCTCCGGCTTCTTCGGCTCCTACGTGACGGTCCCGGGCTACGGCTTCCTACTGAACAACCGCGGAGCGAACTTCACGCTCGAGGAAGGCCATCCCAACCAGGTCGCTCCGCGCAAACGGCCGTTCATCACCATCACCGCGGGCTTCATCACAAAGGACGGCAACCCGCTGATGGCGTTCGGGAACAAGGGCGGCACCACGCAGCCCCAGGCCCAGGCGCAGCACGTGATCAACATGATCGATCTGGGGATGAACGTCCAAGCCACGGCCGACGCCGCCCGCTTCGATCACGACCAGTCGAGCGACATACTCGGATTGGATACCGAGCTGTTCGATCTCGTTGGTCCACGATTGACCCAACTCGGGCACAAGGTGGAACTCGCTCGCGGCCAATCCGGCGTCTATCAGGGACTGCTGTTCGAACGGGACCCGAGCTTGCGGGCTGCGCGGATGCCACCGCCCGGCACGTCATGTTGCAAGGGTGCGCTCGAGACGAACGACGGCAAGAGCGGGCTCTTCGAGCAGCCTCTGAACGGCGTGTACCGGGCGGGTTCGGATCTGCGACAGGATGGTCACGCTGGCGGCTGGTGACGACACAGGCTGTAGGCGGCGGGGCTGACTGTCCATGATCACGCCCCACCAACGAGGAGTTTCAGGGCTGCACGAGGTGGCCGCCGACCTCACCCAGGACCAGCGGCTCGTGCTGCCTGCCAGGTGTGCCTGAAATGGGCCTCGCCCGAGGTCTGCGCTCCCGCTCGAACGTCGGGAACAAGGAAAGCCACGCTGAGCAGGGCTCTTCTGATGCCGGAGGAGGCACTCGAACCCCCGACACGCGGATTATGATCGGCGCCTTGACGCTCATATTGCCCTTGACAAAGCGAAGTTGAGGGCCGGTCGGCCGAGCTTTCTCGGGTCGTATCTGCCGAGTCGGGGACCAAGTTGGGGACCAAGTACGGAGACTCACACCGCGTCCCGAGACGAGCGGTGTGGCGCTTGGCCCGCTCGGCGCGAGGATGTCGAGCTTCGCCTTGCGGCACAGCGGATGAGGCTAGGCGGCCGAACCGTGTCGCGCTGTCATCCGCTCGCTTTCACGCCTCCGCTCTGCAGAGATCGGATGGGCCGCCCGTCGTCGCAGTGAGGCTTCGCCGCTTCGCGTCCTCGCATCTTCATCGACCATCAGGCGATAATGACCCGGCCCGCTCCTCGATGAAACCTCGACAGGAGGATCTTCGATGCACGGCCTTCCGAAGATGGATCTGCCTGCGGCGCTGACCGCGAGGGCGGTGTTCTCGCTCCTGGCACTCGCGCTGACGCTGGCGCTGGCCGTGCCGGCCGCCGCCTCCCGACCCGCGGAGGTCATCGTCCTCCCGGGCGCCACATCGGCCGAGGGCATCACCGCCGGCCGCGGCGCCACGTTCTTCGCCGGAGACCTGTTCGGCGGCGACATCTTCCGCGGCAATTTTCGGCGCGGGAGGGCCGAGCTGTTCATCGACGTGCCGGCGGGCCGCATGGCCGTAGGCATGGCGCTTGACCCTGCTCGCCGGCTGCTGTTCGTGGCCGGTGGATTCACCGGGCAGGCGTACGTCTACGACACGCGAACGAAGGCCACGGTCGCCACGTACCAGTTCGGCAATCCACAGACCAGCGTCATCAACGACGTGGCGGTGACCACGCGCGGCGCGTGGTTCACCGATTCCAAGCAGGCCACGCTCTACTTCGTGCCGATCAGTCGCGCCGGCGTCTCCACGCAATTCAGGACGCTTGCGCTGAGCGGCCCGGCAGCGGACACCAGCGGCGAGTTCAATCTCAATGGCATTCAGGCCACGGCCCGCGGAAAGACCCTCATCGTGGCGCACTCCGCGAACGGCCAGCTGTACAGGGTCGATCCGAGCACCGGCGCAAGCGCTCGCATCGCCGGCGTCAGCGTGCCCACCGTCGACGGAATCGTGCTGCGCGGCCGGCGGCTCTGGGCCGTCCAGAACAGCAACCGGGTGACGCGGGTCCGATTGGGCCCCCGCCTTCGCGTAGGCGTGGTCGAGAGAGTCATCAGGAGCGACCGGTTCCAGGTCCCGAGCACCGCCACCCGCTACGGCAGGTGGCTCGCGGTCGTCAACGCGAAGTTCGATACGGGCATTCCCCCGACCGCAGACCGTTACGAGATCGTCATCGTCCCCGGCTGACCAAGCGTGGGCCGCCCCTGCCCGCCGCAGCTGCCACGCGTGCCCGCCGCTGCTCGGACTGCCACGAACCTGTGGCGCTGGGCCCGCAGCGCAACCGCCGAAGAGGGGAGACTCCGGGCTGCATCGGTCCGACCGCTGGGCGCGTCCGGCGCTCTCGTGAGCTGCGGCACGCGGCGGATCACAACGGTCAATCCGGGGGCCAGGATTTCGCGAGCCGGTTACGCAGCGCCGGCCGCGGGGCGGACTCGGGAAACGTCGACGGATCGCAGTCGACGACGGCATCGGCAGCGTCCGCGACGACACGGTCGTTCCCGGGCCGCACAGGACGCGGTCGGCCACCCCGTCGCGCGCACAATCAGTCATTCTCCGGCATCGCCGTCGAGGACGTCCGCGCGCCGCCACCGTCCAGCGTGTCGTCGTCCGCCAACCCGACGAGCACGTTGTCGCCAGTATCACCGCTCAGCGCATCACAGCGGCCGGCGTCTCGCTTCAGCACCCATACCGGTGCCCCAAGGACCCGCGTACGTGCACGCCCAGTTCCTCGCGAGCGTGTCTCGGAACGCGACGCGACTCTCGACGAGCCGCTGCGATTGCTCCCCGCCAAGACATGAGGTGCTAGAAACGCGCGCGTTCGTCAGGGGAGGATGCTCGCGACGGCGTTGTTCGCCCACCCGCGCCACTCGCCGTCGCCGCCCTGCATCGCGCTCTGGGTCGGCAGGGAGGCGGCTGTGAAGCAGCCTCCGGACGGGCAGAGGCCGCCGGCGACGGCCGCCTCGGCGTCCTCCCAGGCCCGGTCGATGATGTCCGAGAAGCCGACCCGCCGCTCGTGGTGGGCGGCACCGACGGTGACGGTCGAGGCGATCCCGCGGACTCGCCACAGGCGCATGTGGTAGCGCAGCGATTCGCCGGCGGTGTTGCGACCGTCGGCGCGGAACACCTGGACGTCCTGGGTGTACCGCGTCTCGGTCGCGAAATGCAGGCTCTGCGAACTGCCCAGGTCGAACGTCGTCCAGCCGCGTGCGCGCAGCATGTCGCGCACCTGGCCCGGCGATCGGTTGGCGAACACGACGTTGACCGGGTCGCAGTTGTAGGTGCCGTCAGTCCAGCGGATGCAGCCCGTGTTGGGCGGGATCGTGAACGGATGGAAGACCACGGTCCCGGCCGAGCCGGCGACGACGCTGTCCGACACGGCCTGTGCCGGCGCGGCCGAGATCGCGAGGGCCGCGGCGGCGAGCGCCGGGGTGAAGAGGGCGAGCCGCAGGCGGCGCATGGGCGATTCCTAGATTCGAGAGGGGCGTGGCGTGGTCGCGGACGACCGCTATGCGCATCCGTACCTCACCAATGAGACCACGGGCAAGCTCCGCGTCACGAGTCGGATACTGGATTTCCTGGACCGCCCAGCGTTCCCTGTCGGCCTCGGCGAACTGGCTGCCTGCGGCATGCACTCGTGCCGTCTTGACATGAGCTCGTGTCATCAATTACTGTGGCCGTGACATGAGCACCGCACGACCCTACGAAAGCCCCCTCCGCGCGGAGCAGATGGACCAGACGCGGCGGCGGATCCTGGAGGCGATGGCAGATGTCCTTGCGGACGAGGCCGTCGACGAGGTCACAGTTCCGATCGTCGCGATGCGCGCGCGTGTGTCGGTACGCACGGTGTACCGGCACTTCCCGACGAAGGAGGCGCTCTTCGATGCATTCGGCGAGTGGGCGGAGGAGCACCTTCGCCTCGTCCTCCATTCCTACCCCGAGACGCTCGAGGGCGTGCGCGAGATGGCGCCCGCCCTGTATCGCATGTACGACGAGCGAGCACCGCTGCTCCGCGCCTTACTCTCGAAGCGGGGACAGGAGATCCGAGCGCGTACGCGCCGCCGGCGTCTGAAGACGTTCGAGCGGGCGATGCGAGAGGTGACCGACGGCTTGGAGCCGGCGGAGCGGCGGCGGGCGCTCGCCGTCGTCTACCTGCTCGTGAGCGCACCCGCTTGGCAGGCGATGTGCGATCAGTGGAACCTCGACGGCGCAGAGGCAGGGCAGGCGGCTGCCTGGGCTGTGCGTGTGCTGACGGACGAGCTTCGCCGGAACCCGGCGAGCATCAAGGAGGTCGATGACGATGAGCGTCGTCGCTGAGCAGATTTTTACCCCGCCCCGGCCGGGGTCGTGGTTTCTCGACCCGACCCATTGGACGCGGCCGGTAACGCGCTTTCAGGCCGAGGTCTTCCCGGACGCGTTCAAGCGCGGCTTCGGCGAGAGCCTCCGTCGCTACGGGTCGCTGCTCGAGTATCTGGAAGCGAGCTTCGTGAACGGGTTCCCGTACTACTGCGCCCGTCCCGTGGGAGCGCCGAAGGAAGCGGTCGGTCATCCACCAAAGGACGTGTGGGACGAGCTCGTACGGAGCGACCCGGAGATCCGGCGGCGGCTGGAGACGAGCGCGAGCGTGTTCGAGCGGAAGCTTTGGCGCGAGGACCTCGAGCGCTGGGACCGCGACGTGAAGCCGGCGGCGATCCGCGCTCATCTCGGGCTCCTGGCCATCGATCCGGCCGCGCTCGGCACGACCGAGCTTCTCGGGTATCTCGATCGCTGCCGCGAGAACCAGATCCAGAGCGCATACCTTCACCACCTGCTCAACGTGCCGGCGCTCTTGCCGGTCGGCGATTTCCTCGTGCACGCACACGAGTGGACGGGGCGCTCTCCGGCCGAGCTACTCCGTCTCCTCCAGGGCGCGAACCCGGATCCGCTCGGCGCCGACGAGGAGCTCGGGCAGCTCGTTGCCGCGCTCAGGCGCGATCCCGCGGCGACGCACCTTCTGTCGATCCCCGGCGACCCGGCAGAGGTCGTCGCGGGCCTGCGGTCCTCGCCCGGCGCGATTGGCGTGGCTGCCGCCGCGTACGTCGATCGAGTCGGCCACCGGCCGGTCAACGGCGAGGACGTCGGAGAGCCGTCGGTGCACGAGCTTCCGGAGCTGGTCGTCGGAGCGATTCGGTCCGCGATTCACGCCGCCGCGCCCGCAGCGGTCGCAGAAGAGGTCGCGACGCGGGTCGACGAGGTCCGCGGCGACGTGCCCGCCGGATACCGCGCGACGTTCGACGATCTACTCGACGAGGCACGTGCGCTCTACCGGCTCCGGGACGAACGCGGCACCTACGCCGACCTGTGGGCGATCGGCATCACGCGGCGCGCGATCCTGGCCGCTGGCCGCAGGCTCGCCGCGACGGGACGCATCGCCGAGCCCAGCCATCTCGTGGAAGCCGACTACGCGGAGCTGCGCGGCCTCGTCAGCTCCGGGGAAGGGCCCTCGGCCCATGAGCTGGCCGCGCGGGCGCGCTATCGAATGGAGGCGCGCTACGCGGACGCGCCGCCGTTCCTGGGCGGCGAGCCGGGACCTCCCCTGCCCGCGGAATGGCTTCCTCCGGCGGCCGCGAGGCTCGAGCGCGCGCTCGGAGCAGTCGTCAAGGAGATCTTCACCGCGCCCGAGCCGGAGAGCGAGGAGCGCAAGGTGCGAGGTCTCGGCGTCAGCCCCGGCCTCTACCGGGGGACGGCACGGGTCATTCGCGGCACCGAGGAGTTCGGTCGGATCGAGCAGGGCGACGTCCTCGTCACCAACTCGACCACGACCGCCTTCAACATCGTGCTGCCGCTCCTCGGGGCGATCGTGACCGACCGCGGCGGCTTACTGTCGCACGCGGCGATCGTCGCTCGCGAGTACCGCCTGCCGGCGGTGGTCGGCTGCACCGATGCGACGTCTGTGATCCCCGACGGCGCGCACGTGTCCGTCGACGGCATGGTTGGCGACGTGGAGGTCCTGGCGTGACAAGGGCAGTCTCGGCTCTCGGACTCGCCGAGAGCGCCAGATCGTCCTTCCCGCCGCCGGCCCTTGCGGCCAAGCTTCTCGAGACGTGCGCCGGAGGCGCCGCGATCGGGTCGGCCCTCGAGCTCGGGGTCATCGCGCGCGTCACCGAGGGCCCGGTCGAAGCGGAGACCGTCGCCGCCGACTGCGGCCTGACGGAGCAGGGCGCCGAGTCGCTCCTCGCGGCGCTCGCCGCTCTCGGCCTCCTCGCCCGCGACGACGACGGCCGCGTCCGGCCCTCGTTCTCGCGCCTCACGGACTTCGCGGAGCTGCTGCGGCCGTGGAGCTCCCTCGGCCTCGCGCTCCGTGGCGAATGGCGTGCGGCGGACGCGGCAACCAGTGCCGGGGCGGAATCGCTGTACCCGAACCTCGTCGGGCAGCTCGCGCTGCTGTTCGCAGAGAGCGCCGCGCACGCAGCCGAGCTACTGATGCAGCCGAGCGCCCGGGTGCTCGACGTCGGGGCCGGCGCCGCCCCCTGGAGCCGCGCCCTCGCCGCGCGCGACCAGGGCTGCACCGTGACGGCGGTCGAGCTGCGGGGAGTGATGGCGAGCACGCGGTCCGCTGTGCGAGCGGCCGGACTCGAAGCCCAATACGTCTTCGTCGAGGGCGACGTCTTCGACCTCGAGTGGAGCGAGCGAGCGGGCTTCGATCTCGCACTCGTCGCAAATTTCTGCCACCTCTTCGACGAAGAAGCGAACGTCCGACTTCTCGGCCGGGTCGCGCAAGCGCTCCGGCCGGGAGGCAGGATCGCGGTCGTCGACATCCTCGCCAGCGAACCGGGAGACGGTCAGCGCCGCGCGGCCCTTTACGCCCTCGGGCTCGTCCTGCGAACCGCGCAGGGCAAGATCTATCCCTACTCGACGTTTCGAAGGTGGCTGAACCAGGCGGGCCTCGCGGACGTTCGCCGTCGCCGCCTCGCAGGTCCGTTCTCGCTCAGCCTGATCACAGCCCGCCGGCGATGAGGCCTTCGCCGCTCACCGAGCCGCTCGACGTGCGTCTCGTCGGCGGCAAGGCCGCACAGCTCGCGGCCGCGGTGGGTGCGGGGTTGCCCGTTCCTGTCGGCATCGCCCTTCCCGTGGCGTTCGTCGACGCTCTCGCTGCCGGCCGAGACGACGCAAGACGTGAGCTGGCGGAGGTCTTCTGCACGCTCCGACCGCCGCTCGTCGCGCGGTCGTCAGCCATCGGCGAGGATTCGAGACAGGCGAGCTTCGCCGGCCAGCACCTGACGCGGCTGCATCTTCGCTCGCTGACGGAGGTCGTCGATGCGGTCTCCGCGATCTGGGCGTCGGCGCGGTCGGCCTCGGCGAACGCCTACCGCGGGCGTCTCGGGCTGCCGCCGGAGCCGAGGATGGCCGTCGTCGTCCAGGAGCTCGTGGACGCTGAGTCCTCCGGGGTCCTCTTCAGCCGCAATCCACTCGACGGATCGAACGAGCTGGTGATCGAAGCCGCGTGGGGACTCGGCGAGGCGGTCGTCGCCGGTCTCGTGACGCCCGACCGCTTCCGGCTGGCGCCGGACGGCACGGTCCTCGAGCGAGCCCTGGGATTGAAGGACGTCGCCGTACGGACCGACCCCGCAGGCGGAACGCGTGAGACAGACGTTCCGGCAGCACTCGCCCGCACCTCCTGCCTCGATGAGTCCCAGCTCGCCGCGCTCCACGCCCTCGCGGTCCGCTGCGACCAGGTCTTCGGCGGAACCCACGACCTCGAATGGGCGTTCGCCGGCGGCCGCCTCTATCTCCTGCAGCGGCGAACGCTCACCGCGATGCCCGAAGCGAAGGAGGAAAAATGACCATTGCCAACCTCGCAACTGCTCGGCGCGGGTTTACGCGGAAGTGCATGCCGGTGAGGTTCGGAGCAGAAGACCCTGGGCCTGCCGGTCCTCGGCTGCTGAACGTGCCGGCCGCACACGGGACAGACCGCCATGGGCGGGCAGCCTAGAGGCTCGGGACCTGGTGCAAGCATCAGCCGTCGGGCTTCCCGACGTGGTCCGGTCGGCACGGGTGGCGTGGCCTTCCCCCACCCTTCCCTGCGCATGGTCCAGGCGCCCTACATTCCGCGCCGTCTGGCGGAGCGCAGTCGTCGCGTCGCGGAACCTGTTCTACGCGGTGCCGTCGACGACCGCGGACGTCTCCGGCGGCGCCGCCGCGCCGCAGGCCCGGGAGCGCTGAGCGGGCGACGGTGCGGGACTCCCGGGTCGCCGACGATCGTCGCAGCGCGGTCGACACCATCGTCTGATCGAGCGAGGCGAAGGCCTTGCGCTCGAGGTCGACAGCGCCCACCTCCGCCGGGGTGGGCGCCCCGTTGCGCTGGTGACGCAGCACGTCCGGATCGGCGATGCGATGTTGCCCTCCGCGAGTCTCCCGATCCCGACGTGATAGAGGAGCCGCTGGAAGGGGTGGTGCGCCTGCCGGTCGACCACGGTGACGTCAACGGAAGCGCGCCGCAGCGCCTTCGCGGCTGCGAGGCCGCCGAACCCCCCCGTCGACGATCACGACCGGGTGTGGCGGTCACGATGGTTCCTTCGCGGCCACTCCGTTCGCCGCGTCGCTCAGCAGTGCCTTGACGTGCAGCGTCGCCGGGCGGCGGATCATCCCCGGGAGGCCGTTGCTCATCCCGAGGCGCCGCTGGTCGACCGTCGTGGTCGCCTCGATGTCCAGGCGCGCGTGATCGAGTTGCGCCACCGTGGCGTCGAGCTCGAGCGGCACGACCTTCCCGGCCGCCTCGAGATCGCCCTCGACGCGCAGCGTTCCGTCGCCGGCATCACGGACGCGGGTCGATGTGAAGCGCACCTGCGGGTGGTCCGCGGTGGCGAAGAAGTCGGTCGAGCGCAGGTGCTCGTCCCGCTTCGCGTTGCCGGTGTCGATGCTGTCGGCGTCGATCGTCAGCTCGATCCGCGCCCCGTTTGGCCCGACCTCGTACGTCCCGCCGAAGCGGTCGAAGTGGCCGCGAACCGCGATCAAGCCCCAGAACGTCTTCACGGCGAAGTCGACCGAGGTCCGGTCGGGGTCGGCTGACCAGCGTGTCGGCGCCGCCGCCCGCTGGTCGTCGGTGGTGGGCACGCCCGTCTGCGGGCGGTTCCCTGTGGTGGTATCGGTCATGGGGGCAGCGTCGGCGCGAGCTGCGTGAGCCGACGTCACCCCGTTTGCGTGATTGCCTCGTCGGGAGGGCCGCGTGCACTCTTGGCACCGCGCCGAGGCTCAGCTGCGCCGCGCGCTGGGTGCGTCGCCCATCAGGAACCGGCGCACCAGCAGCCGCCAGGCCAGGGCGGCCGTGAGGATCGGGACGAAGAGTCCCAGCACCGAGAAGGCGGCGGGGCTGCCGATCCGGTCGACCATCCAGCCGAAATTCATCCCGAAGAACCCCGTGATGAAGGTGAGCGGCACGAAGATCGTCGCCACGACGCTCACGAGATACGCGCGCTCGTTGAGCTGCAGGTCGAGCAACATCCCCATGCCGTTCGAGGCCGCGTCGATCGACACGAGCAGGCGGTCGACCTGCTCGTCGAGGCGATCGAAGAACGGCTCCTCCTCGGCGTCGAAGCCGCGCAGCGCCCTAATCTCGACGCCTAAACGCCCGAAGACCGCCTGCTCGGCCGTCGCCCAGCGACGCATCGTCGCCAGCCTGGCGCCCGTTTCTTGCACAGTCGCCCGGGGAACCGGCGCGCCGTCCCCCTCGGTCCAGCTCGCGGCGAGCGCGTCCAGCGTCAGCTCGAGCTCCTCCAGCGCGTCGAAGGTCGTCGCCAGCATCGCGTCGAGGACGGAGTAGACGACGTAGTGAGGGCCCCGTTCCGGAGAGATCTCCGGGGCGAGCAGCGCCGGCAGCGAGACCCGCTCCTCGTGCAGCGTCAGCAGGTAGTCGGCGGTGAGGAGCACACGGACCCAGAGCGGGCGCAGGCGCGACCCGTCGCCGGCCGCCAGCGCCGCGGGGCGCACGTAGCAGCGCAGCGCGAAGCCGATGGACGCTCCGTCGGCGTGCACCGTCCGTGACTGGCGGGGGTAGCGGCTCGCGGCGAGCGCCCGCAGCGCATGCTCGGGCGGGTCCAGGGCGGCGACCAGATTGTCATGGCTGGTCTCGGCGAGCGAGGCATCGAGCCAGAAGAAGCGACCCTCCGCGCGCAGGGCGGCGATCCGTTCTCGCGCCTCGGCGTCGAGCCTGTGCAGGACCTCTGTCACGACCTCGCAGCCTAGGCTCGCCGCAGGACGGTCGACCGCGCCGCAGCGGCTCCCGGCGGCGCCTCATGCAGACCCCACCGGCCCGGCGGTGGCCGATCATCACGCCCGGTGCGCGAGCCCGACCCGGCGACGCCGCCGCGCGACCGCCGCCACCGCAACGGGAGCTAGCGCGACGCCCGCGACGGTCCCGGCGATCGCGTCGGACGGGTAGTGCACGCCGGTGTGGACGCGCGAGTAGGCCACGAGCGAGGCCAGTGCGCTGAGCGGGACTCCGGCCGCCGGCCACGCGGCGCCGGCGCCGATCGCGAAGGCGGATGCGGACGCCGAATGGCCGGACGGCCATGATGTCGAGCGCGGCATCGCCACGTGGCGCGCGATGGGGATCTCCGCCGCGTCGCGGTTGGGCCGGCGGCGGTTGCCCAGGCGCTTGAGGCCGAGGTTGACGACCGCCGAGGTGAGGGCGATCGAGGCCAGCCCGTTCTCAGCGGCGCGCCGGCCGCGCCGGCCGCCGATCGCCACGAGCAGCGCGGAGCAGCCGACCCATAGCTTCGAGTGGTCGGCCGCCCGGGACAGTCGGCGCAGGGCCTCGTCCATCGCCGGCGTGGGTGTCGCGGCGATGGCGGCGTAGACGGCGAGGTCCAGGCGGTCGGCGTCCTCGAGCCAGCTCGGGTGGCCCCGTCCGGTCGCGTCGGTCACCGTCCTCGTGCTCCGCGGCGGGCGGCGCATGGCGCCGCCCGCCCATCGGGGAGTGCCCGGACGCGTCACCGGGCCGCGTCCTCGCCGAGCGCGTCGTGCAGGCGGCGGACCGTGAACGCGCGGGCGATGTCCGTGATGCCCTGCATGAGCGCCCAGACTCCGGCGAGGATGAGCAGGACGTACGCCCGCTCGATGAAGAACTGCCCCGCGGTCCAGAACGCGAGACCGGTCATGAGGATCCCGGAGATCAGCCCGAGCCACCAGAGCGGATTGATGGGCCGCTCCACGAACGAGCGGATCATCCACCAGACGCCGACGATGAGGAACAGGAAGCCGAGCATGTCCGCGAGCCCGGCGAAGGTCGCGCGCGGCTCGACGAAGCAGAGCAGGCCGGAGACGAGGAACAGGACGCCGAACAGCGCCGAAACCCACCGCGGGCCCGTCGGCACGCGTGCGAGGGAGATGTTCTCGATGCCGGCGAGCACGAACATGAAGCCGACGATGATGCCGACCGTCGTGACGGAGGCGGAGTCGAACTGGAGGATCACCAGCGCGATCGCGAGCCAGGCGATGCCGCCGGCCAGCCAGGTCCACCAGTAGCCGGTGATCCGGCGCATCGTGTCGCGCAAGGCCGCCCCGATCGGCGGCGTTTCAACGTCGGTGTGTGCAGCGTGATCAGCCATGAGGTCTCCTATGACGAGTGGTCCCCCGGGCGGCGACCGGTTGTTGGGTCGCTCAGAAGGCTCGGGCCGGGCGGGGTGAGCGGTCATCACGCACGCTGCGTGATCTCGGTGCGCGCACCCGCACGCGCAGGGCGGCGGGGCGGACGGCGATCCTCAGCGGCGTGCGCAGGTCGACGGACTCGCCGTCGAGCCCGGCGTGGGCGATCTCGCGGTCGCCGTGGACGACGAGGGTCGGGGCGGTCCATGCGCGAGCGCGCGGGGGCGTGCGTGGCGCCGGCGAGTCGACGACGACGATGCCCAGCCGCCCGCCGTCGAGGGCGGGACGCGAGCCGCGGGCGCCCGGCCGGCTGGGTGCGTAGGGGTTGTTGGAGGCCAGCACCAGGGCCGGGCCGCGGTGCTCGACGCCGAGGTCGTCGACGATGCGCAGCCCGGCGGCCTCGCCCCCGGGGCCGAGCACCGCTTCGGCGGTCTGAAGCAGCGTGCGGAGTTTGGCGTCGCGATAGCCGGCGTCGCGCACGGCTTCGCCATAGATGCCGAGCGAGACGTTGTTGAGGAAGATGCGGCCGTTGACCTCGCCGACGTCGACGCGGCGCTCTATGCCGGCGGCGAACGCGTCGAGGGCGCCGGCGAGGTCGCGCGGATCGACGCCGAGGTCACGGGCGAAGTGGTTCCGTGTCCCGGCCGGCACGCAGACGAAGGGAACTCCGCGCGCGCACGCGACGGCGGCGACCGTGGCGAGCGACCCGTCACCGCCGGCCGCCCCGACAGCGTCGGCGCCGTCGTCGATCGCCGCGGCGACCAGCTCGTCGAGGCGCTGGCCCGCGGCGAGCTCGATCGCCTCGATGCCCAGCTCCCGCGCGCGGTCGACCAGCCGCGCGCGCCCTGCCGCTCCGCCACCCGACCACGGGTTGACGAACAGCACGGACCGCCGCGGCGGAGGCGCGAGCGCCATGCCCCCCGCTATGCGATCCGGGTGATCGTTCGGGGACACGGACGGCTCCTCCCTAGGAGTGCCGCCGCGCGCCGTTCGCGCGGGGGGCGGGGGTTCGCTCGGCGGACCAGCTGAGCTGGATGTGCACGTCGACGCGCTCGCCGTCGGTGGTGCTCGTGCGCTTGAGCACCACCTCGTCGGCGACGGGCACGTTGGCGTGCTCGTCGTGCGTCCTGAGCTCGAGCGTCGCGCCGGCGGTGAGCGCGTAGGCGATGTCCACGAGGCGCTCGGCCGCCTGTTGGCGGGAGAGGTGCTCCTCGCGCGTGAACTCGGGCGTGGGGCTCGTGCGGGTCATGCCGGCTTCCAGGGGGTTCGTCCTCATTGCCTCACGATCGCGCCGGGCCGGGTGAGCGGTCGTCACGCAGTTCGTGCGATCGCATGCCTCCAGGCGCTGTCGGTCGCCATGTTCGTACCTCTCCGCACGCTCGTTGGAGTTTCCGCGGCTGTTCTGCGCAGCGCGAGCCTGCGAGGCTCCGGTAGAAGCACGCGTGATGCCCGATGGATAAACCGTCACCCGCGCGCGGCGCCGGCCCGGACCGGCGAGCCGCCGGACGCCGGCTGGTCCGGCGCGACCCGCTGCTCCGGCGCCTGTCGCAGACCGCTCCCGGCGGCGTCGTCCTGGTGTGCGCGCCGGCGGGCAGCGGCAAGACGGCCCTCCTGCGCTCGTGGGTCGACGCCGTCGGCGGCGACCGCGTGGCCCGGGTCGCGGTCGAGCGCGGGGAGCGCGACGCGCAGCGGTTCTGGCTCTCGGTGGTCGAGGCGATGTCCGGCGCGGTCGCCGGCGCCGGGCTCGTGGAGCGGGTCAGCCCGTCGCCGGCCTTCCGCGGCGAGGCGGTGGTGGAGAGGCTGCTGTCCGAGCTGCGGTCGCTGGAAGAGCCGGTCGTGCTCGTGATCGACGATCTGCACGAGCTGTGCTCGGCCGACGCGGAGGCGTGGCTCGAGCGGTTCGTCGCCCGGCTGCCGCCGCAGCTGACGCTGGTGCTCGCGACGCGCGAGGAGCCCCGGCTCGGGCTGCATCGGCTGCGCCTGGCGGGCGAGCTTCAGGACCTGCGGGACGCCGATCTGCGCTTCTCGCTCGACGAGACGCGCGAGCTGCTGGAGGCATCCGGGGTGGAGCTGTCCGCCGAGGGGCTCGCGCTGTTGCACGAGCGGACCGAGGGATGGGCGGCCGGTCTGCGGCTGGCGGCGATCTCGCTGGCCGAGCATCCCGACCCGGAGCGCTTCGTGCGGGAGTTCTCGGGGAGCGAGCGCACGGTCGCCGGGTACCTCCTGGCGGAGGTGCTGGACCGTCAGCCGCCCGAGGTGCGCGGGATGTTGCTGCGCACGTCGGTGCTCGAGCGGGTGAGCGGCCCGCTGGCCGACGTCCTGACCGGCGGCACGGGGTCCGAGCGGATGCTGCAGGAACTGGAGGAAGCGAACGCGTTCGTTACCGCGCTCGACGCCGGGCGGTCGTGGTTTCGCTACCACCACCTGTTCGCGGACCTGCTGCGGCTCGAGCTGCGCCGCGTCGCCCCGGAGAGCGTGGGCCCGCTGCACCGCGCCGCCGCCGAGTGGCACGAGCAGCATGGGTTCGCCGTCGAGGCGATCCGGCACGCGCAGGCGGCCGAGGACTGGGCGTCGGCGACGCGCCTGTTCGCCGACAACGAGCTGAGCCTCATCCTCGACGGCCGCCGGGCGACGCTCGCGGCGCTGCTCGCGGCGTTCCCGTCCGAGGCCGCGGCGGATCCCGAGCTGGCGCTCGCCCACGCCAACGCTCGTGCCCTCGACGGTCTCCTGGACGATGCGCGCACGTACATCGCCGCCGCCGAGCGGTCGGCGGAGACGGTGCCCGGCGACCGGCGATGGCTCTTCGAGCTGCGGCGGGCGGCGATCACCCTCTTCGTGGCGCGTCAGGGCGGCGATGTCGGCACCGCCCTCGACCAGGCCCGGGCCGTCGAGGCGGCCCTCGAGGCCACCTCCGACTCGCCGCCCGGCCGCGAGCGTTCGCTGAGCAGCGACGATCGAGCGGTCGCGCTGGTCAATCTCGGCATCGCCGAGCTGTGGTCGCTGCGGCCCGGCGACGCGCGGCGGGATCTCGAGCACGCGCTCGAGCTCGCGCACCGCGCCGATCGTCCGTACGTCGAGATCGTGTGTCTAGGTCATCTCGCGATGGCCGGCGCGCTCAGCGGACTGCCCATCACGGAGGCCCTGCCGCTCGCCGAGCGAGCGGTGACGCTGGCCGAGACCCACGGGTGGGCCACCGATCCGGTCGCCGCCGCGGCGTTCGCCGCGGGGGGAAACCTCCTGGTGCGGCAGGGACGCCTGGAGGACGGCGAGCGCTGGCTCGAGCGGGCGGAGCGCGCGCTCGACCGCGGCGAGCCGGCGACCGCGCTCGTCCTCCACAGCGCGCAAGGACTGCTGGCCCTCGCGCAGGGACGACCCAAGGAAGCGCTCGCCGCCTTCCGCCGGGCGGAGCGGACGCAGGCCGCCCTGCCCAACGAGCACGCGATGAACGTCGGGCTGCGCAGCCGCCTCCTGCAGACCCGGGTCCGGGTGGGGGAGACCGCCGCCGTCCGGGCCGCGCTCGCCGACATGCCCGCCGACGAGCGGGACCGCGCCGGGATGCGGATCGCCGCCGCGGCCGTGCACCTCGCCGACGACGAGCCGGAGGCGGCGATCGACGCGCTTGCACCGGTCATCGAGCGCACGGTGAGCGCGGTTCACCCGTCATGGGCTGCGGTCGACGCATCGCTGCTCGACGCCGCCGCGCGCGACCGGCTCGGCGACCGGAGCGGCGCCGAGACGTCGATCGAGCGCGCGCTCGAGCTCGCCGAGGCCGACGGGATCCTGCTGCCGTTCGCCCTGGCGCCGGTCCGCGAGCTGCTCGAGCGCCACCCTCGCCACCGCAGCGCCCACGCGACGCTGCTCGCGACGGTCCTCGACCTGCTCGCCGGGACGGAACCCCCGGCGCCGGGCGATGCCGCCCCGCTGCTCGACCCGCTGAGCGACGCCGAGCTGCGCGTCCTGCGCTACCTGCCGAGCAACCTCAAGACGCCCGAGATCGCCGCCGAGCTGTTCGTCTCGGCGAACACCGTCAGGACGCACGTCCGCCACATCTACGCGAAACTCGACGCCCACGATCGCAGCGAGGCGGTCGCCCGCGCCCGCGAGCTCCGCCTGCTGGGGCCCGGGACGCGGCCGCGCTGAGGGCCGCCACGGGCTGCCCCGACGTGCGAGACGGCGAGCAATCACGCAGACCGCGTGACGCCGAGTCACGCAGCCGTCCCCGACGCTGCGCCCATGACCAATACCACCTCCACATCCACCCCGGGCGCCCCGGACACCGGCGTGCCCACCACCTACAACGTCATCGCGGTCGCGTTCGACGCCGACGTCAACGCGTACGCCGCGCTCACCAAGCTGAAGGAGCTCGACTCGCAGGAGCAGATCGAGGTGCACGAGGCCGTCGCCGTGCAGCGCGCGGCGGACGGCACCGTCACGGTCAAGGACCGAGTCGGCTCTCCTGAGCTCGTCGGCACGGCCGGCGGCGGCCTGACGGGCCTGCTCGTCGGCATCCTCGGCGGGCCGGTGGGCGTGCTGATCGGCGGCTCTACGGGCCTCCTCGTGGGATCGCTGTTCGACCTCGACGAGGCGGAGCAGGTCGAGACCGCCCTGGGCCGGCTCTCGGAGACCGTCGAGCCCGAGCGGACCGCCGTCCTGGCCGTCGTCACCGAGCCGAGCCCGGAGATCGTCGACGCCGCCATGGCGGCGTTCGGCGGCACCGTGCTGCGACGCAGCGTCTACGAGGTCGAGGCCGAGGTCGCCGCCATCGAGAAGGCGGAGAGCAAGGCCGCCCGCGAGGCGCAGGAGGAGCTGATGCGCTCGCAGCGAGATCACGACCGCGACGCGGCGCATGCCAAGGTCGAGGCCCTCAAGGCGAAGGTCGCGCACCGCGACGGCAAGAGCCCGAACGGGGAGAAGAGCGACGACGCCTGAGCCCTCGACGAACACCCCCATCCCCCCGAACGTGGCGGCCACCGGCCGCCACGTTTTGCGTGCAGCGGGCGCCGTTCACGACGTGGCTGCGCGTCGCCGCGAGACAACACGCCCGGCGAGGGGGCGCAAGCGCGCTGGTCACACCAGCTGCGCTCCTGCTTTGCCCGACAGCGGCGCCACTCGAGGAGTGGGACCTCGGTGATGGCGCTAGTGCCCCGAGGCGACAGCGGCAGCGCGGCCGGTCGTCCGTCGCACGCACCTCCGCGCGGCCCGACTGCCGCACGTGGCAGCCGGGCCGTGAGGGGTGCTCAGTAGATGTCGCGTTCGCGTGCGACAGGTCGCTCGCGAACCACGGTGCCGGCGCGGCGTACGCGATGGGCCTGCGCGAGCTCGATCACCAGCCACACGACACCGACGAGGAACAGAATGAGCCCGATCGTCTGGATCGATATCCCAGCGATCGTCGCGTTGATCGCCAGCCACAGCACGAGTCCTACGGCGATCAGTCCCAGAGGGGGTCCCGCGTCAGCCATGTCTCACTGCCTCCTTGCGTGTTCAGGTTGCCGATGAGCGTGGTTCCAGGAAGCCGACCGGCCGAAACGGAGGACTGGACGAAAATCGCACGACCGTCGTGATGCTGGTGCGGCCGGACACCGGGAGGAGACCCGGCCCGCCATGCGGCGTGGGGCAGAGCCGGGCCGCTCAGGGCGAAGGTTCTAGGTCGTCTCCACGATGTGGTCGTCGAGCGATTCGATCAGCGCGTTCGTCGTCGAACCGTCGACGAGCGTCTTGCCGTCGAGCACGACCGTCCCGGTCGCCACCGCGACGCGTTCCCGCCCGACGAAGTTGGCGGATCTGCCCGGGAACGAGGTGTTGTTGTGGTTGACCTCGAGCGGACCGGTGCCCTCCCACGCGATGTCGACCGAGATCGTCTGCCCCGTCGTCGTCGTGAACGTACCGACGACGCTCGCGGTCTGCAGCGACGGCGACCACGTGAAGTCGGCGTCGTTCGTCGTGACCTGGATGATCCCCGTGCAGCCGGACTGGATCTGGACGCGTAGGTAGTCGCGGTCGAGCGTCGAGACGCGGTCCTCGGCCTCCTCCTCGTGGCCGCCGGTGATGCGGACGCGGCTCGTGGCCGTCCTCCCGTCGTCACAGACCTCGGAGAGGTTGCGGAAGTCGGCCGAGCCGATGACCTCGAGCCGGTCGAACGTCGACGTCGCCGCCGACGCCGTGGCGGGCACGGCCAGGACGGTCAAGGCCGCCGCGAGGGCGACCAGGCGCGGGACGGACATGGGGTGCTCCCTTCTTCGGGGGCCTTGCCCCGGATCCGGCATCGCTGTGTGTAGTCGCGTGGACAGCGTGTCCCCGCGAGTCAACCGTGCCTTCCGGTCGGGCCGAGGTGCAATCCGACCTTCGTCCTACGACCGGACCCGACCCGCCTGGCGCGGGCGATTGGCCGTTCGATGGACAGCGCTCCGCTGGGTCACCGAAGGACGGGGCCTGGCGGTCAGCCCTACCGGCACCTCAACGGATTCACCCCGCCACAATCGTCGCGGCAAGCGCGATCCGATGATCCTTCGTCCACGGTGGCCCCAGTGTTGCCCGAGGTCCGTGCAGGACCTCGTCGGCCGGCTGACCCAGCATGCTGACCGCTTGACCTACCACAGCCTTCGGGTCATAGACGTGAACTTCCCAGTCACGAGCGTGTGCGAGCTCGGCGAGCTCCTGGCGGTACACGATGGCGTCGGCCCGAGTCTCATATGGCGCGCGATGTTGGACGGCGACGTCGTCGGGAAAGTCGAGCGGCCACGCTCGGAGCGAGATTGAGCGGACCGGCGCGGGCAGCGTAGTTGCGATCTCGTCGAGTGCAGCCGACGACGCCGAACGACGGACGCTCGCACCTTCGCGACCAGCGCGCCCGTCGCCGCGACATCGAGACGCCGGCTCTCGTAGGTCGTGGACCGCCGGCGGATCGAGCTCGCGACGGGCGGCCGTTCGCGATCGCGGGCTTCACGATCCGAAACGGAAGGATCGTCGAGATGGACGTCCTCGCCGACCCGGAGTGGCTCTGCCGGCTCGACCTGTCGATCCTCGACTGTCGCTGGCCTCGGCGGCGTGTCAGCAGCTCACCGACACTCGCGTGACCAGCCAGCCACCGCTCGGCCCGCGGGCGGTCGTCGCGCTGCCCGCGCAGCGATCGACGTGGCTGGCGTGCGTCGCCGTGGTGGCGATCGCCACGGTTCCCGTGTCTGGCGTCTGGCGCACGACCTCGGCGCGGTGGAACCGGATCGACCGCACGGAGGAGAACTGCGCTCGGAACGCTCGGAAGCCCTGCAGTTGCTCGCGCAGCGTGGGCGTCGCCAGCGCCCACGCGTCCTCGTACCGGTGCGCGGCGGCCAGGCCATAGAACGCTTGGACGGCGCCCGCCGGCGTGTCGGCCGTCGCCTCGGCCGGGTCTCCGGTCGACCCCGCCGGTGCGGCCGGTGCGGCGCCCTGCGGCGTGGCACCCGGCGATGGGGTTGCCGACGGCGCGGGCTGCGGCGGCGTGGACTGCGCCCGAGCGGAGCCCGACGCGCTGGACGATGCGCCGGTCGTGGTCGACGGAGCTCGACGTCCCGTCGTCGTCGTCGGGGTGGACCGCCGCGTTGTCGGCTTGGCGCCCGCCGTCGTTGTGGCCTCGCTTCGTCCGGCGCTCTGGCGCTCGCGGGCACCGTCATCGCCGCCCGAGACCACGATCGCCACGACCCCCGCGGCGAGGAGCGCGAGCGCGGCGAGTAGTAGCGGGGCCACCAGGCGACGCGACGGTCCCCGCCTGGAGGCCGGCCGCGGTGGGCGCGCGGGCCCCACCGTCGTCGGGGCGAGCAGCGACTTCGCGCCCGTCGCGCCGGGGCGGATCGTGCGCCCGTGCTGCGCCTCGCTCAGGCCGGACTCGACCTCGGCCAGGAACACCGATGCCGAGGTCGGCCGGTCCTGGGAGCGGCGCGCCATGCCGCGGCGCAGGGCCGCGGCCAGCGCTCCGGCCTCGGGCCAGTGGTCGCGCAGGTCGGGCGGGTCCTCGCGCGTCACGCTCAGGGCGATCTCCGGCATCGTGGTGCCCCGCTGCGCCCGCTGACCGGTCAGCATCTCGAACGTCACCGCGGCGAGGGACCAGACGTCGGTGGCCGGCGTCGCCCGCCGGCCCTCGAAGAGCTCCGGGGCCATGTAGGCCGGCGTGCCCAACACCGATCCGGAGGTCGTGATGCCGGTCGCTTCGGCGGCCGAGGCGATGCCGAGGTCGGTCAGCTTCACGCGCCCGGTCCTGTCGAGCAGGATGTTGGCCGGCTTGATGTCGCGGTGGATGATCCCCCGGGAGTGCAGGTAGTCGACGGCGTCGGCGAGCGAGCGCAGCACCTCACGAACGACGGGAAGCTCGAGTGGACCGTGGCGGAGGCGCTCGGCCAGCGTCTCGCCCTCGACGTACTCCATGACGAGGAGCACTGCCTCATCCTCGACGATCGCATCGAGCAGCCGGACGAGGTGCGGATGGCTCAGCGAGGCGGCCAGACGCATCTCGCGCCGGAAGCGGGGCCGGACGTCGATCTCCCGCTCGGGGTGCAGGCGCTTGATCGCCACCTTGCGTCCGAGGTGGACGTCCTCGGCCAGGTACACGGAGGCCATCCCGCCTCGGCCGAGGCGGCGGATCGTCCGGAAGCGACCGGCAGCGAGCGGTGTGTCGGTGGCCACCCTCTGATGGTTCCCACTTGCCACGGCGACCCACACACGAGGATCCGGTGCGGCGTCCGATCGCCTGCCCGCCCAGCCGCGGTCCTCTACCCGCACCCGCGCATCGACCGGTTGCCCCCAACGAGCTCCCGGTTCACCGCGCCATCAGCTCGAGCCCTGGCTGCATGAGCCCGCCGGCGACGACGTCATCCGCACCGAGCTCCGTGGCGCGCGCCCGCTGATCGCCGGGCTGGCCACGCAGGTCGGGCCGTCCAGGCGTCACCCCGGGTAGGTGCTCCGTCAGCATGTCCGCGACGACATCGCTCGCTGCGCGCGTCGCCGCCGCCGACGCGACACACGACCCGATCGTCTCGGCGGCAGCGTGCCGGCGCCGGCGTTCTGCGGCGCCGTCGCCCACCCGGCGCGGAAGTCAGACGTCGCTTCCGCATCGCCCGATGAGCAGTAGTCCGTCGCGACGGCGCCTCACTCGAGCACTGACCGGCCTCGACCGTGCGGCCGATCCGCCGAGATGCGACCGAAGACTGCAATACGGCGCTCAGCCCGCTTCGCTGGCCGTCTCGCCGGGCGAGCCGAGGTCCTGGTGATCGGCGTCGGGGTCGCCGATGCGTGGGTAGCTGTCCTCGCCGGCCTCGGGCCCGGGGGTCGGACGCGGGCCGGGCCGGCCGATGAGTTCCTCGGTCTCCGCGCGCCGGCGCTCGGACATCACGGGCCAGGCGTCCTCGTAGGCGAAGACGTCGCGCAGCGGCAGCGACCTGAAGCCGGCGTTGACCATCTCGATGCGGCCGGCGTCGATGAGGGCCGGGTGGCGGGCGCCGCAGGCGCGGCCGAGCGCCAGCATCTCGCCGCGCAGGCCGACGAGGTAGTTCGCCGCGCGGACGTACTTCAGCGACGGGTCGAGGCCGCGCATGAGCCAGCGGCTGTGGGTGGCTACGCCGGTCGGGCAGCGGTCGGTGTGGCAGCGCTGGGCCTGGATGCAGCCGATCGCCAGCATCGCCTCGCGCCCGACGTTGATCATGTCGCAGCCGAGCGCGAGCGCGACGAGCGCCTCGTCGGGGAAGCCCAGACGGCCGGCGCCGATGAACACGACGTCCTCGGCCAGTCCGGCGCGCGCGAACAGCGGGTAGACGGCGGCCAGGCCGAGCTTGAACGGCATGGCGACGTGGTCGCTGAAGGTCAAGGGCGCGGCGCCGGTACCGCCCTCGCCGCCGTCGATCGTCACGAAGTCCGGCCCGTGGCCGGTCGTCGCCATGCGCTCCGCCAGCAGCTCCCAGAACGAGAGGTCGCCGACCGCCGACTTGATGCCCACCGGCAGGCCGGTCGCCTCCGCGAGTCGCTCGACGAACGCGATCAGCTCGTCGACGTCGCCGAACGCCGAGTGCGACGACGGGCTCGCGCAGTCGCGGTGCGCGGGCACGCCGCGGATCGCGGCGATCTCCTCGGTGACCTTCGCCGCCGGCAGCAGGCCGCCGAGCCCGGGCTTCGCGCCCTGCGAGAGCTTGATCTCCAGCGCGCGTACCGGATGGCCCTCGATCGTCGCCTGCAGCCGCTCGAGCGAGAACTGGCCGTCGGCATCGCGGCAGCCGAAGTACCCCGTCCCGATCTGAAAGATCAACTCGCCGCCGTGCGCGTGCGCCGGCGCCAGGCCGCCTTCGCCGGTGTTCTGCAGGCAGCCGGCCTCCGCTGCGCCGCGGTTGAGGGCCTCGACGGCGACGGGCGACAAGGACCCGTAGCTCATCCCCGAGATGTTGACCAGCGATGGCGGCCGGAAGGCGTGCCGGCGCCCGTGCGCGCCGCCGAGGACCTTCCCGGCGGCGATGCGGTAGTCGGGAGGCCCGCCCGGCTGCCCCTGCTCGGCCGCGCTGGCCGGGAACGGCGAGTGGCGCAGCACGACGAGCCCGTCGGCGCTTTCGAGGTCGTTGTCGGTGCCGAAGCCGAAGGTGTTGATCTCGCGCTTGGAGGAGGCGTACACCCAGCGGCGCTGGTCGCGCGAGAACGGCCGCTCCTCGTCGTTGGAGGTGACGATGTACTGGCGCAGCTCGGGACCGAAGGACTCGAGCACGAAGCGCAGGTGGCCGACGATCGGGAAGTTGCGCAGGATCGCGTGCTGGCGCTGGCGCAGGTCGTACGCGACGACGCCGCCGAGCGCCGCGCCCGCCGCGACGCCGGCACGGCGCAGGACCGAGCCCTTCGGTGTACCCATGAGCCCGTCATTCCCGCTGGGCGGCCCGACGATCATCGCCGTGCGAGCGAGCACACCCGCGCGCCATGCGAGGCGAGGAGCAGGCTGAGCAGTCGGCTCACGCCGCCGAGCCGCCTGGCACTCCTTCCAGGACCCGGCGTGCGCGGCTCGGGCCTGATTCGGCGCCGGCATGCGACCGACCGCTGCGCGCGCCGAACTGCGGTCGGCTCGGCGCGGGTCATGGAGGGCTCGAACGAGCGCATGCGGGTCGCCCATCGCGTGCCAGGGCGGGAGGGAGTCACACCGCGTTCACCGCCGTTGGTGCTCACGCGCCTGCTGCGCTCCGACGCCATGGCGCGTGCCGGACGCGACGCGGCGCGCGCATGAGCACCCGCGCGCTGTCGCGCTAGGGGAGCACCCATGGAGGCCTCCTGACCGACCGAAGCGAGCTCTGCGGCACATGGTCGACACGGAGGGTCGACGCCGGCGTTGCGACGCAGCGGCTGGCGCGGTTGGTCCATGCGGCGCCACTCCGGCGCTCCGTAGTTGCCCGCGGCCAAGGGGCGGCCCCGTTCGGATTACCGCGGGCCGAGCCCTCCATACGGTGCCGACATGGCCACGACCGCCGTTCGTCCGTCGCACCGCAATGCTCCCGACTCCCCCGAGCCCGGCGCACCACGGCGCCGGCTGACCGTCGTTGCGGTCGGTCTGGCGCTCATGCTGCTGCTGATCGCCGCGCTCATGCAGTGGTCGCAGCAGCGCGTTCCGCCGCCTCGACCGGCCACGGCCGCACCGACCCAATTCTCGGCCGAGCGTGCGATGCGCCATGTCGACGCCATCGCGCGTCAGACGCGATTCCAGGGGTCGCCGAACCACCGTCGTGCGCAGCGGTACATCGAGGCGCAGCTTCGCGCGATGGGCCTACGGCCGCAGCTGCAGAGCGCGGCTGTCGTCAACCGCTTTAGCGATGCCGCCGACCCCGAGGCCGGGACGGTCACGAACATCGTCGCCCGCATCCCCGGCACCGCCAGCAGCGGTGCCATCGCATTCAACGCGCACTACGACAGCGGCGCCGGCGGACCCGGCGCGAGCGATTGCGGCTCGTGCGTGGCGACCGTCCTGGAGGCGGCACGCGCGCTGCGCGCCGGCCGACCGGCGCGAAACGACGTGATCCTGGTGTTCACCGACGCCGAGGAGAACGGCGACCTGGGCGCCGCGGCGTTCGCCGAGAGCCCGCTCATCCGCGATGTCGACGTCGTGCTGAACTGGGAAACCAGCGGCAGCCACGGCCCGTCCCTGCTCGTGGGCGCCAACAGCTCGTGGCTGGTCAAGCATGTCCTCGCGGGCGCGCCGCATGCGCGCACCTACTCGGTGGAGCCGTCGTTGCTGCGCGGGCTGTTCGGTGCCCAGCAGCTCAACACCGACACGCAGGAGTACATGGACCGCGGCGTCGCCGGCGTGCAGATGGTCCACATGCGCGGCACCACCGACTACCACACGCTGCTTGACAATCGCGAGCGGCTGGGGCGGGGCAGCCTGCAGATGCACGGCGACTACGCCGTGGGCCTGGCCCGCCGGCTCGCCGGCACGACGCTCAGCCGCCGCACCGGTGATCGCTCGACCTACTTCAACATCACCGGCGGCACGATCGTGCAATACGGCCCGGCGGTCGCCGTCGGCCTCGCGCTCATCGCCGCCGGACTGTTCGTCGCCGCCCTCTGGGTCGGACTGCGCCGGCGCCGGCTCACGGCCCATGGCCTGGTGGCCGGCGCGCTGTCGTTCCCCGCCGTGACGCTTGCCACCACCGCGGTCACGACGCTCGCGTGGGTCGCTCTGAAGCGCGTCGTCCCCGACCTGCGCGTACTGAGCATCGGGTCGGACCAGAACCTTTTCTTCGTGTTCGGGATGGTCGCCCTGGCCGTCGCCCTCTTCACCGCCGCCTACCAGCCGCTGCTGCGGCGGGCGCGCGCGGAGAACCTCGCGCTGGGCGCACTGCTGTGGTGGATCCTGTTGGCTGTCGGGTTCGCGCTCGCGGCCCCGAGCGCCGCGTACCTGTGGACGTGGCCCGCGCTGGCGGCCGCCGCCGTCGCCCTGTGGCGGCTGACGGGCGAGCGGGCTGACCAGGTGCGCTGGGCCGCCGGGGTGAGCATCCCGCTCGCCGTCCTCGTGGTCGTCTTCGCGCCGGTCATGCTCTTCTTCACGCTGCTGGCCCTGCGCCTGGACGGCATGGGCTTCCCGGCCGTCGGCGTGCTCGGCCTGTTCGCGGCGCTCGCCGCGGGCCTGCTCGTCCCCTGTCTGGCCCCGCGCCTTCGCGGTCGGCGTGGCCTGCTCGGCACCCGCTGGCTGGCTCCCCTCGCCGCCGCGACGCTCGCGGTGCTGTTGATCGGGCTGGGCGTCGCGCGTCTGGGCTACGACGAGGGCTACCCGCGGCCTGACTTCATCGCCTACGTCTATGACGCCGACAGCGGCCAGGCGTCCTGGGAGGCCGGGGACCGCGACTCCTGGACCAGGCCGCTGCTGCGAAACGCCGAGCCGCGGAACATCGAGCTTGCGCCGTTCAGCACCGTCGCCGGCTGGCGCGCCCCGGCGCCCGCCGTCAGGCTCGCGGCGCCACAGCTGACCCGTCTGTCCTCCACGGCCGACGGCGACACCACGACGCTGCGAGTGCGACTGCGCTCGCAGCGCGACGCCGGCAACATCGCCGCGCACCTGCGCGCGTCGGCACCGATCGTGTCGGCCACCGTCGAGGGCCGGCCGTACCCCGCGACGACGGGGATGCGCGACGGCGAGTTGAAGCTGTCCTACGTGGGCATGACGCGCCGCGGCATCACGGTGCGGCTGACCCTGCGCGGGCACGGGACGATGCGTGCGGCACTGCGCGACGTGACCCAGGGGCTACCACCGGCGGCGAACGCCCCATCGCGCCCGCGCGACACGATGCCGGCAGCGCTCAGCTTCCGGGCCGACCCCACAGCGGTGACGTCCAGCACGACCATCCGCTTCTAGCCGGAGGCGGTCGAGGGCGCCCGCCGGCAGCCTTCGTCGCAACGTCGCCGACAACACGTTGCCGCCGCGCGCCAGTGCATGGATCCGCGCGAGGAACGCCGCATCGTCGGACACGGACGGTGACCGCCCACCGAGGACGGTGTGTGGTACCGCGGACGCCGTACAAAGCGCCCGCGACCGTTCCGTCAGGCGCTAGACCACTGCTCGGCATCGCGCCAGGCACCACGCGACGAGGCCGAACTGCTGCCCGCCGGCCCACTGGGCTTGATCGACACTCCGATCGAGGCGGCGTGCATGCGACCCATGCGGTCGATGAACCCGTCGAGTCGCCTCGGGGCGCAGTGATGCGATTGAGTTCGGGCCCCCTATGACCGGGCACGCCCCTGCATCGGCGAGGCCGCCGGCGAACGCGCCGCTTCCGCGAGCGGTCGCCTGGCGTGCCGTCGGGCGCTGCGTCGTGCGGAGCATCGCCCTGCTGGCACGCGGTCATTTGCGCTGGCCCCGCGGGAACGTCGGGCGGGTGGTGCAGTTCGCGAATGCAACCTCCGCCCGCGTCTACCGGGAGACCGTGGCGCCTCGGCCGGCGAGCGACCCGTGCTTCCTGATCGTCTCCTTCCGGCTCCGAGCGGTTCGCGGGCGAGGACACGCCTGGTTCAGGGCCGAGAGCATCCTCAACACGCCGCTCTTCGTCGGCTTCCCCGGGTTCGTGTCCAAGCTCTGGCTCGCCCACGATCGCGACGGCATCTATCGGGGGCTGTACGAGTGGGACGGCGCGGAGCGCGCCGACAGCTACGCCCGGTCGCTCTGGCGCGTGCTCGAGCTTGGCTGTGAGCGTGGATCGATCGACTATCGGGTGTTCCCGGGACGCAGGCGTGACGAGGTGCTCGCCGATCCGGGCCTGCTCGCCGGGGTTGCGCCTTCCGAGCAGGCAGCGTGGTGGCGCGTCGTCTCTGCCACACCGAACTCGTAGCCCGCCCCGCTCTATGAGCTACGGGACGCCGCGGAGAAGCACTACCGCTGAGGCCCGTTGCGATCGGCCGCGATCCGAGGGACCACATGGTCTCGGCCGCGGCTCTGGGCGCCATCGGCCGCGTGCCCACGTGGAGCAGGCCAGGGTTCGCATGCGCCCCCGTATCCCGTTTGCCGGAGCGGACGATCGCCAGGTCGGCGATTCGCACAAGCTCCGGCGAGCCGTACCTCCACATCCGCCTTCCGGAGCCGTCCGTTTCAACGTCCAGGCGCGACGTTCAGACCGCTCCGAAACTCTTCGCACGCGCGACTGGTGTCCGATCCACGGCGCGGGCGACGGCGCCGTCGCGCCGCTGCTCAAGGGAGCCTCGTGCGGTGCCGAGTGCGCCCAACCCGCGCTACGCGGGCCTCGCGCGTGCCTCGGCGTCCTCGCGCGCGGCGTCGAGGAGGCCGGCCGCGAGCACGTGCGCGCCCGAGCCCACCCCGAAGGTCCAGTAGCGGCGAAACCAGCGCCGCGCCTGCTCGTCGGTCGTGGCGGTGCGCATGACGGCCGCCAGCAGCGTTTCGTCACCCTCCGGCAGCGGGCGTGCGGACAGCGCGTAGACGGTCTTGGCGTAGCCGGGCTCAGCGAAGTCGCGGAAGGCCTCGGGCGCGACGTCCGCGTAGCGGATGACGGGCTGCCAGAAGCGGCCGACGAGCCCGAGCGCGATGTCCGTCGAGGTCTCCTCGAGCAGGATCCATCCGCCTCCGCCCGCCGGCAGGTTGGCCGTGTCCCTCAGGCGCAGATGCTTCGGCGCGGCTGGCAGCGGCTCGCCGTGTAGAAGGTGACCGACGAGTTCGGGGAGCATCCGCAGCGCGCCGAGGGCACCGACGAGCGGACGTCGGCGACCAAGCTCGACGAGGTCGACGGCCATCAGCGCGCTCCACGCCGTCTCCGCGTCGGCACGGACCACGACGGCGACGCCGTCGGAGATGTCGTAGACGGGCAGGAACCGCTCCTCCAGCATCGTCATGCGCTCCCTTCAGTGATTTTCCGTGGATGCGACGCACGCCCGCCGGTGGCGTGACCATCGAGATGTCGACCCGCACCGACCGGTTCCCAGCGCACGCCGTCGTCGGCGCAAGCGTGCTCCCGACCGGGGTCTGGTGGCGGCGCCGCGCGCTCGAGGCCGGCGAGAATTCGCGGCGGCGCTCACGCGCGCTGCTCCGCGTAGGCGCGCTCGGCGCGCTCCTTGATGCCGAGCAGCATCCGGCGCTCCATGACGAAGTGCGGGATCTCGACGAACAGCACGTACGCCGCCAGTGCCGGACCGCGCGGCGCGCGTCCGCGAGCGATGAGCCGGGTCCGGCCGCGACCCGCCGGCTCGACCACGAAGGCGCCCCATCCCTCCAGGGCGAGCACGCGCTCGCGCTCGAAGCGCGCCACGGGCATGCCGTGAAGGCGATGCAGGTACAGCGTCTCGCCCACGCGGCGCTCCTGCCACTCGGGATGGATGCGGTCGGCGTTGCGCATGCGGCAGCCGGCGAGGTTCTCGAGCCACTCGTAGCTGTGGAAGCCGCCGCGGTCCTGGCCGAGCTGGGCGAGCCACGGCCACACCGACTCCACCGGAGCGTCGACGGTCACCGCGCGCGTCGACTGGATGCCGGGATCAGGGACCAGCTCGTCGCCCGGCAACGCCTTCGCGCGCTCCGCCGACGTGGAGCCCCAGCCCGCCATCCACGGCCGGACGGCGAGCGCGTGAATCGCGACAAGTGCCGCGCCGGCGAGCGCCACGGGCGACGGCCGTCGCCCGCGCACGAGCGCCCGGAACGTGGCGGCCACGGCGGCGCCGGCGGCGACGTCGAGCACGGCAGGCCCGCCGGCCATCACCCCGAACGCCCGAACGGCGTCGCGAAGCGACGCTTCTCGCTCGTCGTCGGCGGCGCCGGCATCCGTCTTGGCGCTCAGGGTCTGAAGAGCGGTCAGAACGCGGTGCTTGGGGCGGTACGGGGCGGGCGCGGCGTCGGCCCGAGGGAAGGTGGCCATCTCGTCTCCTGCGCGGGTGTCGGAGGCAGCCTCGCGCCCACCGTCCGCGCCGGCATCCGGGATGGCCCGCTGATGGCGGAGTAGTTCACCGCGTCCGCGAGGGCAGATGGATTTAGCGGGAGCCGCGGAACAGCGAACTTCATCCCGCCGGCGTCAACCCCGCTCGCGTCCTGGGCAGCAGATGCGTGGGCGAGACCGGAGCGCATCCCAACGCGCTCGTAGCCTCGGGGGCGTGATCGGGCCGGGTTCGAAGGGTGTCCACGGCGGAGTGCGGGTGACTGACCAACACCTGGAGCGCGCGGCCCGCGCGCTACAGGCGATCCTCGCCGCTCGCCATGCGGAGCACGCCTGGAGCGTGGACGTCAGGCAGCTCGATCGGGACGATGCCCATCGCCTGTCCGTAGCGCCGATGCGGCAGGCGGACATCGGCGCCGAAGGCGATCACTCGGACGCGGTCCTGGAGCGCAACGCGGGCACCGCGTCCGCCGGCGCGCTTGACCAGGACGCCGGCCAGCAGGCTGCGTAGCAGCGCGTCCATGGTGGGGCTCCCGTCGCGGCCGGTTGGCATGGGTTCAGGACCCCATTTCGGGAGGTAGGGACAACAACTACGGTCGGCGTCGCGAGGCGATCTGGAGTGCTTGGCTGTCCTGGGCTGGACCGTGTGGGCCGGGGCCCGCGCCCTGGTCCCCGGGCGTTGGCGATGCGGGTCTGGCTTTGCCGGATCGCTCTGGACCGTGATCTTGCGGAGGGAGCGAACCCCACGACCGACCCCGCGCGCGGGCTCCGCGCGCAGCAGCTGCTCGACGGCCGCCACCGTCGGCGGCTCGCGGCCTGCTTGCGCTGGCTCGTCGATCAGGCTCGCCGGCCGCAGCGTTGTCCTCGGGCGGTGGCGGTGCCGTCCGATCGACGCCAGGTGGCTGAGGCCGCCGATCTGCTGTTGCTGCTCGCCGACCGGCTGGAGAGTGTCGAGGATCCTTGCCTCCGGTCGGCCGCACTGGCGAGCTTCCTCGTCAGCGACCCTCTCAGCCCGGTGCACCTGCTGTCCGACGAATCCGACGCGCTCGGACGGACCGGTCGCGCGTCGACGGCCGAGCTCGCGCACGCGGCGCTTGAGGCGATCGACGATCGGCCGCTGCGGTGAACGCGGCGCAAACTGAGGATGCACTCCGGCGACGCGGCGGCGAGACGCGGACGTGCCACGACGGTCGGCCAGCGTCCGCTCGGCCGCCCACGCGTACGCTGCCCTCGATGCCGCTGCTGTGGAGGGTGTTCGCGACCAACGCCGCGGTTCTCGTGGTAGCGACGCTCGTGCTTGTGGTGTCACCGGCGACGGTGAGCTTTCCGATCGCGCTCACGGAGGTCGTGGTCCTGGCGACGGGACTGGCCGCGATGCTCGCGCTCAACCTCGCGCTGCTGCGGCGCGCGTTCGGGCCGCTCGGCCGGCTGACGGCGTTCATGCGCGGGGTGGACCCGCTGCGGCCGGGTGCGCGCGTCGCCGTGGAGCCGGTCGGAGGGGAGGTCGCCGAGCTGACGGCGGCCTTCAACGACATGATCGAGCGGCTCGAGACCGAGCGCCGGGACAGCGCCCGGTCGGCGCTGGCGGCGCAGGAGCGCGAGCGCCGTCGGATCGCCCGTGAGCTCCACGACGAGGTGGGTCAGGCGTTGACGGCGGTGATGCTGCAGCTCGAGCGCGTGTCGTACGAGGCGGCCGGCGCGGTGGGCGACCAGCTGCGGGAGGCGCGTGAGGGCGTGCGGGCGAGTCTGGAGGAGGTGCGGGAGATCGCGCGGCGGCTGCGCCCGGAGGCGCTCGACGATCTCGGCCTGTCCAGTGCGCTGGCCGCACTGACCAACGACATGGGGCGGCGCACCGGCGTGCGCGTGGAGCGACGGCTCGCGCCGGACCTGCGGGCGTTGGAGCCCGACGAGGAGCTCGTCGTCTATCGCGTGGCGCAGGAGGCGCTGACGAACGTCGCGCGCCACAGCGACGCGTCGCGGGCGTGGCTGTCGCTCGGTCGCGGGGATGACGGGCGTGTAACGCTCGTCGTCCGCGACAGCGGGCACGGATTCGAGCCCGCCACGCATGTGAACGGAACCGGCCTTCGCGGGATGCGCGAGCGGGCGATGCTGATCGGCGCGGCCTTGGACGTAGAGTCGCGACCGGGCCACGGCACGACCGTGCGCCTGCGGCTGCCATGAGCTTCCCCGCCCGCATCCTGATCGCCGACGATCACGCGATGGTCCGCCGCGGCCTGCGGATGGTGCTCGACGCGCAGCCCGACCTCAACGTCGTGGCGGAGGCCGGCGACGGCGCGGAGGCACTCGCCATCGTCCGCGAGGCACCCGAGCTCGACCTGGCCATCATCGACGTGTCGATGCCGCGCATGACCGGGTTGCAGTCGGCCGCCGAGGTGAGCCGCATCCGACCCGAGGTACGGGTGCTCATGCTCTCGATGCACGACAACGATCAGTACCTGTTCGAGGCGCTGAAGGCCGGCGCCAGCGGCTACGTCCTCAAGACGGCGGCGGATCGGGATCTCGTCGAGGCGTGCCGCGCCGTGCTCCGCGGCCAGCCGTTCCTCTATCCCTCTGGGATCGCGGCGCTGATCGGCGACTACCTCGATCGCGCCCGCTCCGGCGGCCAGGTCCCGGAGGACCCGTTGACGCCGCGCGAGCTCGAGGTGGTCAAGCTGATCGCCGAGGCGCACACCAACCATCAGATCGCGGCGCTGCTGGGCATCAGCCGCAAGACGGTCGAGCGCCATCGCGAGAACGTGCTCGCCAAGCTGGGCATGCGCGACCGCGTGCAGCTGACGAGGTACGCGATCCGCCGTGGCCTCGTTGAGCCCTGAGCGGCCGCGTGGCTCCTCACCCCATGGCCCGAGCACCTAGCCGGCGTCGAGCAGGCGTTGGGCGATTCTCCGGAAGAAGTCGCCGCGGGTGATGACTCCGAGCACGCGGCGACGTCGGACGACGGGCACGATGAGGACGCGGTGATGGAGGAAGGTCTCGGCGACCTGAACGTCCGAGAAGTCCTCCTGCACGGTCACGTGCTCGGTGTTCATGTAGCCCGAGACGGGCTCTGCGCGGCAGCCGACACGTCGCTCGATCACCTCGTCGAGCTCGTGCTTGATGAAGCCGGCATGACGGAGCTGATCGACGTAGCCAGGAAACAGCGCGGCCATGAACTCGCGTTCGCCGAAGATTCCCGCGAACCGGTCGTTGGCGTCGGTGACCGGGAGGGCGGGCAGAGCGCTGTCGAGGATGGCGCGGATCGCGTCGCCGACCCGGTCGGTCTCACGCAGGACGGGTGCTTCGCGAACGAGGCCGTGGCTGAGCTGCTTGGCGTTCACGGAGGGTCCTCAGACGTAGCGGATGAACAGATAGCCCGTCGCCAGCAGCATCGAGATGAACGTAGCCGGGAGGCCGGCCCTGAGGAACTGGACGAAGCCGATCGGCTTTCCGGCGCGAGCGGCCATCCCCGAGGCGGCCACATTGGCGGCGGCCGCGATGATCGTCGCGTTGCCGCCGAAGCAGGCGCCCAGGGCGAGCGCCCACCAGTACGCGTCGTCGCCGTCGTTGCCCGCCTGGAGCTCGGCGACGACGGGGATCATCGTCGTCGTGAAGGGGATGTTGTCGACGATGCCCGATCCGATCGCCGCCAGCCAGGTGATGCCGAGCAGCTCGGCCGTGCGGTCGCCGTCGGTGACCGCCGCGATCGCGTCGGCGACCTCGCCGATGGCGCCGGTCTCCTCGAGCGCGCCGACCATCACGAACAGGCCGATGAAGAAAAAGAGCGTCGGCCACTCGATCCCACGCAGAGCATCCTCCAGCGGCTGGCGGGTGATGAGCAGCGCCGCGGTGGCCCCGCCGAGCGCGACCGTCGCGGGCTCGAGGGCGAGCGCCTGGTGGAAGAAGAACAGCAGGATCGTGAGGAGCAGGACCGGAACGGTGCGAACAAGCTCGTCGCGGTTCTGGATCGCCGCGCCCGCGTCGAGGTCCAGAACGCGTCTGCGCGCCTCCGGGGCGACCTGGAGGCGTCCCCGGTAGGCGCGGTAGAGCAGGCCCACGACCACGACGAACACCACCGCGGCGATCGGCGCGAGGTTGACGATGAACGCGGTGAAGGAGAGCCCGGTCGCGCCGGCGATGATGATGTTGGGCGGATCGCCGATCAGCGTCGCCGTGCCGCCGATGTTCGAGGCGATGACCTCGATGATGACCAGTGGGATCGGGTCGATGTCGAGCGCGTCGGCGAGCACGAACGTGATCGGCACCATCAGCAGCACCGTCGTCAGGTTGTCGAGGAACGCTGAGAGCAGGGCGGTCGTGCCCGCAAGCCAGACCACGACTGCCAGCGGGTTCCCACGCGAGAGCTGACCGGCGCGGACCGCCAGCCAGTTGTACACGCCGGTCGGCTCGGTGAGGCGGACGAGCAGCATCATCCCCACGAGCAGGCCGATCGTGTTGAAGTCGATCGACTCGACCGCGTGCTCCTGATCGACCGTCTGCGTCAGCAGCATGAGCACCGCGCCGAGCAGCGCGATCTTGGTGCGATCGAAGCGCTCGCTGGCGATCAGCGCCAGCGCTCCGGCGAAGACGGCGATCGCCAGCGCCATCAGGGCATGAGCTCCGTCGGGCTCTCCACGAGGGCGACCATCGGGGACATCCCGACCAGCCGAAGATCACCGAGCAGCAACGCCCAGACGTCCTCGCCCACCGCTCCGCGTGCGCCCTCGGGCGTGTCGAAGTCGAACTCGACCAACCACCCCCAAGCACCGGCGCCGAAGGGCGATGCGCCGGCCAGGCGACTCAGCACCGCGGAGCGCAGGCCCGCAGCCCGGACGACCGGGGCCAGCTCCTCACGCAGCCAGCTCTCCGCCTCGTCGACCTTGAGCCGGCGGGGCGGACTCACGAGGACCAACACGCGCGCCATCGGGCCAGGATCCGTGTGCCGATCGGCCCCGTCGATGGGGTCCTGATCCCACGCGACGCGGGCGCCTGGCGAACCCGTGCCCGTCCGTCAAACGCGCACCGGCGAAGGCCTCCCCCAGCGCGACGGTGCTGATCGTCGCTCGGGTGGCGAACACCGCGCGGTTGCGGGGGCGGCGGGCATGCCGAGATTAGGGGTCGGTAGCGGGGTCCGCTTGCGCTTCGGACCAAGAGCGGCAGCCGGCCTACGCCGCTGCGATTGGCTCAGTCGCGACTGCTGTCGCGGCACGCGCCCGTTCCCAGACCGTCTCAGATCACGACGGCGACCTCCGTCTCCTCCGAAGGCTTCGTCAGCGCCGCGCGACGAGGCGTAGCGCCGCTCAGGTCGGCGTGGGGGGTCCCGCCGCTACGACGCCGCGACGGCGGGCCGCAGCTCGGAGGCGATGCCCTGTGCCCAGCGGCGGATGGCGTCCCAGTCGCGACGGTCGCGGTACTCGGGCGGCGTCTTGTGGGCCATCGCGCGCGCGGCCCAGCCGTCGGTCGGCGCACGCCCGCCGAAGACGACGTGCCCTCGCGCTCCCAAGCGTTCCGCCTGGGCGATCGTCCTGCGCGGCTCCGTCCAGGCTTTGTCGTCCTCCGCGGGGTCACCGACCGGCCCGGAGCTGAACACCCAGAAGGGCCGGCGCGAGAGCGCGTCGCCGTGTGTGCGCAGGAAGCGGCGTGCTTCGCCGCGCCAGCGCTTGAGATGGGACGCGTGCCGCGCGGGCGCCTCCCGGCCCGGCCTACCGTGCGTCGCATCGCCCAAGACCTGCCACCGGAGCTCTTGGCCGTGCGCCACATCGGCCCGCGGCGCGCACGCCGTCTGATCGACGGCCTTGGGGGCGACTGGCGCCTCTGGCTGGACGTCGCGCCGGCGCGCGTGTTCGGCACGCTGAGGGGCATCGGCCCGCGCCAGGCGGCGGAGGCGGCCGACAGCTGGGATCGCCGGGCCGATGACGCGCTCCGCGCCGATACCGTGGACGGTGCCGCGGAACCGTCGGCCACGGGAGACCGTGGCCGCAAGCCGCGGCGCTAAGTCTCTCGACCGACCGCACGCTCCGGCCGTCAGTCGGCGGCTTCGGGCGCACGTCGCAGTTGGCAGTGGCGACCAATCAGCGCCCTGTTGTGCCGGGCGTAGCCAGGCTCGTCCGCGGTCGCGGGCGAACGCGCGACAGGGTGCGGTCCCCGTCGACCGCCGGTCGGTGCGTGAGGTTTCGTGCCTGAACGACCGGGACGCCGGCGCTCGCGTGCCGCCGATCGCCGGATCATCGCGTGCCGTCGTCGCGGATGTTCAGCGCGCACTCGACACCGGTCACGCCGAGGTAGACGATCACGCTGGCCGCGCCGCCCAGCGGCCAGCAGAGGCCCGGTGGCAGGTGCCAACCGCCCAGGCCGACGACTCCGACCGAGAGCGCGACGGCGGCGGCCTGGATGGCGATCGCGCGCAAGGGAGCGGTCCCCGCGCCGAACTGGCTGTCGGTCGTCGGGCTGGCGGACCCGATGACGAGTCGCAGTGAGCCATAGCCGGCGACCGCCCCCGCGGCGAACAGGCTGATGAGGCCGAGCCCGGGGACCCCGTGGAAGTGGATGAGCACCTGCCCGGATGACCACACCGTGACCGTGAACCCGTACGGCAGGCCCGCCGTCCGAGCGGCGGACGTCACGCCGGCCCGGTAGCGCCGGGTACGGGATCCGGTGAGGGCGACGATCCCCGGGACCTAACGCGCCGACCGAGCGTCGTGCCCATCCGCTGTCCGTCCCCGGACCGGGCGTACCGGGCCGATTGGGTCGGCGGGCGTGACGGCACGCGGCCGCGCAACGGCGTCGCGCCGAAGGCCAGGCCGGTCGGCCGACGGGTTCACCCGAACCCCGTGGGCCCTCCTCCAGCGCCCCGCCTGGCTCGGCGCCGGCCACGGAGTGCTGCCCGTGGATCAGAAGGCTTCGGGCGCCGCGGGACCCGAGCGCTCGCGCGAATGAACAGCTGTCACCGTGGGACGCGGCAGCGGCGGCTCGTGACGCCGCGGCGTCCGTCCCGGCGTGGGGGAGGTGAGGCCGCCTCGACCGTGTCGGGATCGCAGCGGGTCGGGTGTGACGCCGATCCCTCGCGGGGAGATCGAGGACTATGACCAGCGAGAGGGTGGCGCCGGCGTTCACCGCCGCGCGCGTGGAGAGGGGGCACGACATCGTGCCGCCCGAGGCGCGGCGTGGGCACGCCATTCGTACCGTCATGCGGTCGCGGACCCACCACGCCAAGGAGGCGCTTGTGGTGGGGCGAGGAGAGGGACCGGCGTGGCGGTTGTTCTCCGACGAAGGCGATTACTTCGGGGGCACGGACCTCGCGCCGCCGCCGCTCGGCCTTTTCAGCGCCGGACTGGCCTCCTCCTACGTAGCGGAGCTCACGGCGATGGCCACACGCCGCGGGATCCCGGTGGACTCGCTGCGGGTGATCGAGGACAGCGTCTACACGACCGAGGGGTCGGCGCTTCGGGGCACGATCGCCGGTGGCGCGCTGCCCATCTCGGTCCGGGTCGAGGCGAACACGCCCGATGACACCGACCTGCGAACGCTCGCGCAGGAGGCGATCGTCGCCTCGCCCGTCGACGGGCTCCTCCGCCGCCCGCTCACCGGTCGCTTCGCGCTGTACCTCAATGGAAAACAGATCCCCACGGGCAGCCTCGCGGCGATCGGAGGGCCGTCACTCGACGATCCCGGTGATCGCTTCGACCAGGCGACCGACGCCATGCCACCGCCTGAGGCGCTCGTGGTCAAGGTCGCCGACGATGCGCCCGGCGAGCTCCCAGACGCTCGCGACGCCCGGCCGCGCGCGGACGGTCAGGCCCGCCGGCCGCACGCCCGCGCGGTGTGCGCCCCGCGCGACGACGGCCTGATGGTGATCGACCAACACCTCTTCCAGCCCCCCGGGTCGCACTTCCGGCTGCTCGCGGACAGTCCGGCGGCGACCGATCGCGAGCCACGCGCGCCAGACCCCATGAGCTACGTTTCGGCCGGCCTTGCGTTCTGCTACGCGACCCAGGTCATCCGCTACGCGCAGCTGACCAAGCTGCGCGTCGACGGCTGCCGGCTCGTGCAGGACCTCTGGCTGGGATCCGGCGACGGCGAGGAGTCCGCCGCTGAGGCCCCGGAGACACACCTCTTTCTCGATTCGCCCGAGGATCCGGACGCGGCGGGCCGGATCCTCGCCATGGGCCAGCGCATGTGCTTCCTGCATGCCCTGTGCGCCACCGCGCTGGGCGTGGAGGTCACCACGGCGCGCCGATCGCGGACCACGTGAACCGCCGGTGGGCGACGCCGGCCCCGGCACACGCCGCCGGAGCAGCCACACCTACCGCGAGCCGACCTGAGTCGGGGAGACCGATTCGACGCCCGATGCCCGCGGAGTGCAGAGGCCTCTTGCTTCGAATCTGGCTCGGGTCGGTCGGGCAAACACGGTGCGTGGGTGGCGGCGCTCGCCCGCGCTGGGCGGCTCGACGAGGCGCGGCTGGCCTTCGTGAAGATGCTCACCTACGCAAACCACGTCGGGCTGTACTCGGAGGAGATCGGGCCGACGGGCGAGCAGCTGGGCAACTTCCCCCAGGCCTTCACGCACCTGGCGTTGATCAGCGCCGCGTACAACCTGGACCGCCAGCTCGGGTGAGCGCCATGGCCCTTGCGTCGCCGCCACCCCAGACGCTCGTCGTCGTCGGCGCCTCCGGCGACCTGGCCCGCCGCACGCTCTTCCCGGCCCTCAGACGACCTGTTCTACAAGGGACTCCTGCCAGAGCGCTACGCGATCGTCGGCTCGTTGCAAACCGCTCGCTGGGCGAAAGCCACGAGCCGGGAGCATGCTCGCCGCGACTCGCGCGTCCTGATCTCGGACGAAGGGATCGTGGACGCCACGGCGGTCTGCCCGACAGTCATCGATGGCCATGATCACGGGAGCCGCTGGCGTTTGGAGGTGCATCGTCCACCGCAACATGCGGCGCCTGTTCAAGCGGTGCGTCGTCGTCTTCGGTGTCACCGCGGCGGGCGTTGCCATCGGTGAGCTCATCGGCCAGCAAGCAGCACGGGTCATCGCGGCGAGATGATTGGGGCCGGCCGCGGGGGCCTGCATCAACGAGCTGGTCAACTGGGCTTCGCCGGCATGTGGGGTGTGATCGTGTTCAGCGCCGTCGCCACGTTCGTCGGAGCGTTCGTCCTGGACACGCTGGTGGACGGCGTCGCCTTCTGGATCGCGCTCGGCGTTGCAGTCGGAGCGAGCCTTGGCTGGGTGACGCCGCGCCACAGCGCCTAGCCCTGAGTTGGCGTTCGCCGCGCCGATCGAGGTCAGGATCAGTACGAGAGGCGTGGTCGGCGGGGGGCGCAAAGAGCGGGCACGGCTGGCGCCGAGCCCGCGCGTCGGAGCGGCGACGTGCGCCTTGCGGCGGGCGGGACCGGGTGCGACGCTTGACTGGACCCGCGCCCGAGGAGCGTCCAGATGTCCACGCCCGAGGCTGTGCGCGCGGCGGTCGCCGCGTTGCTGTCTGCGCTGCTGGCGCTGTTGTTCGCAGCCG
>CAWBIU010000003.1:0-698921 GCA_963789015.1 uncultured Actinomycetes bacterium
CAGCCTTCCGAAGCTGCTCGGCATCCCCGAGGACGGCGAGGTCGAGATCAAGGACTACGCCGCCGAGGCCGTCGTGCTCCCGCGCGAGCCCGTCGCCGACCACCTCGACGAGTACGAGCACTTCGGCAACCGCCGCCTGCGCACCGTCGGCGAGCTGATCCAGGAGGCCTTCCGCATCGGCCTCTACCGGATGGAGCGCGTCGTCCGCGGACGCCTCACCACCGAGGACGAGGACACGATCACCCCGCAGACGATCGTGAACATCCGCCCGGTCGTCGCCGCGCAGAAGGAGTTCTTCGGCTCCAGCCAGCTCAGCCAGTTCATGGACCAGACGAACTCGCTGGCCGGCCTGCTGGCCCCGCCGCCGCCTGAGCGCCCTCGGCGCCGGCGGCCTCACGCGCGAGCGCGCGCCGATCGAGGTGCGCGACGTCACCACCCACTACGGCCGCATGTGCCCGATCGAGACCCCCGAGGGCCCGAACATCGGCCTGATCGGCTCGCTGTCGAGCTACGCCGAGGTCTCCGAGCACGGCTTCGTGACGACGCCCTACCGGGTCGTCAAGGACGGCAAGGTGACCGACGAGGTCGTCCACCTCGACGCCACCCAGGAGGAGCCGCGCCTGATCGCGCAGGCCAACCACCCCCTGACCAAGGACGGCAAGCTCGAGGGCAACGAGGTCGTCTGCCGCACGCAGGCGGGCCAGTACATCACGGTGCCGCCGGCCGAGGTCGACCTCATGGACGTCTCGCCCGAGCAGATCTGGTCCATCACCACGGCGATGATCCCGTTCCTCGAGCACGACGACGCCAACCGCGCGCTGATGGGCTCGAACATGCAGGCCCAGGCGGTGCCGCTGCTCAAGACCGACGCGCCGATCATCGGCACGGGCATGGAGCGCCGCGCCGCGCTGGACACCGGCGACGTCCTCCTCGCCCGCAGCGACGGCGACCGTCTCCTACGTCGACGCCACCAACCTCGTCATCGAGACGAAGGACGGCGAGCGCGACGAGTACGAGCTGCAGAAGTTCATGCGCTCCAACCAGGGCACGCTCATCCACCAGAAGCCGAAGGTCGGGACCGGCATGACGGTCAAGGCCGGTGACGTCCTCGCCGACGGGTCCTCCACCAGCGAGGGCGAGATGGCGCTGGGCAAGAACCTGATGGTCGCCTTCATGTCCTGGGAGGGCTACAACTTCGAGGACGCGATCATCCTCTCCAACCGCCTGGTCAAGGACGACGAGCTCACCTCGATCCACATCGAGGAGTACGAGATCGACGCCCGCACGACGAAGCTGGGCGACGAGGAGATCACGCGCGACATCCCGAACCGCTCGGAGGAGTCGCTGCGCAACCTCGACGACCGCGGCATCGTCCGCATCGGCGCCGAGGTCGGCTCCGGCGACCTGCTCGTCGGCAAGGTCACGCCGAAGGGCGAGACCGAGCTGACCGCCGAGGAGAAGCTGATCCGCGCGATCTTCAAGGAGAAGGCGCGCGAGGTCCGCGACACCTCGCTCAAGGTCCCGCACGGCGAGGGCGGCGTCGTCATCGACGTCATGACGTTCTCGCGCGAGAACGGCGACGACCTGCCGCCGGGCGTCAACGACCTCGTCCGCGTGTTCGTGGCCAAGAAGCGCAAGATCTCCGAGGGCGACAAGCTCGCCGGCCGCCACGGCAACAAGGGCGTCATCTCGAAGATCGTCGACGAGCAGGACATGCCGTTCCTCCAGGACGGCACGCCCGTCGACGTCATCCTCAACCCGCTCGGCGTCCCGAGCCGCATGAACGTCGGCCAGATCCTCGAGACGCACCTCGGCTGGGCCGCGGCGCAGGGCTGGTACGACGACGGCACGGGCGCCGCCGAGGAGGCGCGCAAGGACGGCGCAAGGTCTACGTGGCCACGCCGGTGTTCGACGGCGCCAGCGTCCAGGACGTCGACACGGCGCTCGTCGAGTGGCAGGAGGAGCACACGGGCCGCATCCGCATGGACATCGACAAGTCGCGTCCGGCGGGCGCCCGCGCGTCGGGCAAGTTCACCCTGTTCAACGGCCGCACCGGCGAGCCGTTCGAGGAGCAGGTGACGGTCGGCTACATGTACATCCTGAAGCTGCTGCACCTCGTGGACGACAAGATCCACGCGCGCTCCACGGGCCCCTACTCGCTCGTCACCCAGCAGCCGCTGGGCGGCAAGGCGCAGTTCGGTGGCCAGCGCTTCGGCGAGATGGAGGTCTGGGCGCTCGAGGCCTACGGCGCCGCCTACACGCTGCAGGAGATGCTGACCATCAAGTCCGACGACACGGTCGGGCGCGTGAAGGCCTACGAGGCGATCGTCAAGGGCGAGAACATCGCCGAGCCGTCGATCCCCGAGTCCTTCAAGGTCCTGCTCAAGGAGATGCAGTCGCTGGCGCTCGACGTCAACGTCGTCTCCGAGGAGGGCCAGCGGGCGGAGATGCGCGACGAGGACGACGACCTGCTGCGTGCCGCCGAGGAGCTCGGCATCGACCTGTCCGGCGTCCGCGCCGGCGACGGCCGGCCAGGCCGGCGCCGGGACGAGGCCGACGACCGAGAAGCGCGACGCCGACGAGGCCGAGGAGCAGGAGGAGGCCGAGGAGTCCGGCGAGGCGCCCGACCAACTCGAGGACGTCGACCTCGACACGGACATCGACATCGGGGAGATCGAGATCCCCGAGACCGAGGACGACACGGAGGAGGCCGAGGCGTAGCGGCGTGCGGCCAACCCGCCCGCCCAACTCCCTCAGCCTCACGCGAACACGAAGGAACCATTTTGATCGACATCAACAACTTCGACGCCATCGAGATCGGCCTCGCCTCCTCCAAGCAGATCCGCGGTTGGAGCTCCGGCGAGGTCACCAAGCCGGAGACCATCAACTACCGCACGCTCAAGCCTGAGAAGGACGGCCTGTTCTGCGAGCGCATCTTCGGTCCGACCAAGGACTGGGAGTGCTACTGCGGCAAGTACAAGCGCGTCCGCTACAAGGGCATCGTCTGCGAGCGCTGCGGCGTCGAGGTCACCCGCTCCAAGGTCCGGCGCGAGCGCATGGGTCACATCGACCTGGCCGCGCCGGTCAGCCACATCTGGTTCTTCAAGGGCGTCCCGAGCCGCATCGGCTACCTGCTCGACATGGCTCCCAAGGAGCTCGAGAAGATCCTCTACTTCGCCGCGTCGATCATCACCTGGGTCGACCAGGAGGCGCGCTGGCGCGACGTCCCCAAGCTCGAGGCCGAGATGCAGGCCGAGCTCGACCGCCTGCTGGCCGAGGAGCGCGAGCGCGTGGCCGAGCTGCGCGGCTCGCTCGAGGCGCGCGTCGAGTACCTGCGCACGGGCGACCAGGGCGGCTTCGCCGACGAGGACCACCTGTGGGCCGAGTCGCTGGAGATCAACGTCAAGAAGCTGTCCGACGAGGAGCGCGACAAGCTCATCAAGGACCTGCAGCGGACGTTCAACGCCGACATCGACGACACCGAGGCCTACTACGAGGACGCGCGCACGCGCCTCAAGGACGTCTGGAAGCTCTTCGCCAACAAGGAGGAGCCGTCCGACGACCCGCCCAGCCGAGGACGAGGACTGGCCGCTGAGCGCGTACCCGGAGCGGCCGATCGAGAAGGACGAGTTCCGCCCAAGACGATCATCGCCGACGAGACGTTCTTCCGTGAGCTCAAGCACCGCTTCGGCTCGCCGTTCGGCTTCGGCGAGTACTTCGGCGGCGGCATGGGCGCCGAGCACGTCCGCGACCTGCTGCGCGAGAAGACCGAGTACGACCGCGAGGCGCCGGTGCGCGACGCCGACCCGGACCGCTCGCCGGGCGACGGCCTGCGCCCGCAGGACATGCCGGGCATCGTGCTCGAGCACGAGCGCCTCGACCTCGAGGAGCAGGTGCGCACGGGCAAGGGCCAGAAGCAGGCCCGCGCGGTCAAGCGCCTGAAGGTGCGTCAGCGCCTTCCTGCAACTCGGGCAACAAGCCCGAGATGATGGTCCTCGAGGCCGTTCCGGTGATCCCGCCGGAGCTGCGCCCGATGGTCCAGCTGGACGGCGGCCGCTTCGCGACCTCCGACCTCAACGACCTCTACCGGCGCGTCATCAACCGCAACAACCGCCTCAAGCGGCTGCTCGACCTCGGCGCGCCCGAGATCATCGTCAACAACGAGAAGCGGATGCTCCAGGAGGCCGTCGACGCCCTGTTCGACAACGGCCGCCGCGGGCGCCCCGTCACCGGCCCGGGCAACCGGCCGCTGAAGTCGCTGAGCGACATGCTCAAGGGCAAGCAGGGCCGCTTCCGCCAGAACCTGCTCGGCAAGCGCGTCGACTACTCGGGCCGCTCGGTCATCGTGGCCGGCCCGTCGCTGAAGCTGCACCAGTGCGGCCTGCCGAAGCTCATGGCGCTCGAGCTGTTCAAGCCGTTCATCATGGCCCAGCTCGTCGAGCGCAAGGAGGCGCAGAACATCAAGGCGGCCAAGAAGATGGTCGACTCGATGATCCCGCAGGTCTGGGACGTCCTCGAGCAGGTCATCCACGAGCACCCGGTGCTCCTGAACCGCGCGCCGACGCTGCACCGCCTGGGCATCCAGGCCTTCGAGCCCGTGCTCGTCGAGGGCAAGGCGATCCAGGTCCACCCGCTCGTCTGCCACGCGTTCAACGCCGACTTCGACGGCGACCAGATGGCCGTCCACCTCCCGCTCAGCGCCGAGGCGCAGGCGGAGGCGCGGATCCTGATGCTGTCGTCGAACAACATCCTGTCGCCGGCCCACGGCGCGCCGCTGGCGGTGCCGTCGCAGGACATGGTGCTCGGCGCCTACTACCTGACCTACGGCCCGGACGGCGAGGAGCTCGCGGAGAAGCAGGAGCTGCTGGCTCCGGCGACTGGCCGGCGAAGGAGCCGCGCCCGCACGTGTTCCGCACGGCCCAGGAGGCCGAGCTGCGCTACGAGCAGAGCGGCGTCAAGCTGCACGACGTGGCCGAGTACCGGCCCGTCGGGCGCGAGGGCGGCCACATCCTCACCACGGTCGGGCGGATCATCTACAACGACCGCATCGAGCGGGCGCTCAAGGACGCGCTCGGCGAGGCCTTCGAGCCGACGAGCTACGCGTTCGTCAACCAGTCGATGCGCAAGAAGGACACGGTCAAGCTCGTCGACGCCCTCGTGCAGCGCTACGGCGCGTCGGCCGTCGCGCTGGTGCTCGACGCGTTCAAGGACCTCGGGTTCCGCTACTCGACGCTGGCCGGCATCACGATCTCCAAGAACGACGTCGTGATCCCGCCGGAGAAGGGGGAGATCCTCGATCGCTACGAGGGCGAGGTCGCCGAGATCCAGGACCAGTACGACATGGGCCTGATCACGCAGGAGGAGCGCCACGAGCTCGTCGTCGAGAAGTGGACGGAGGCGACCGACGAGGTCGCGACGGCCATGCAGGCGAACTTCGACTCGCTCAACCCGATCATGATGATGGCCGACGTCGGGCGCCCGTGGCTCGATGAGCCAGATCCGCCAGCTGGCCGGCATGCGCGGCCTGATGGCCAACCCGAAGGGCGAGATCATCGAGCGCCCGATCCGGGCCAACTTCATGGAAGGCCTGACGGTGCTCGAGTACTTCATCTCGACGCACGGCGCCCGCAAGGGCCTGGCCGACACCGCGCTGCGCACCGCCGACTCGGGCTACCTCACCCGGCGCCTGGTCGACGTCGCGCAGGACGTGATCATCCGCGAGGCCGACTGCGGCACCGAGGAGTTCATCGACCTGACGGTCCGCAACAACCAGGGCGAGCCCAACGACAACCTCATCGGGCGCTACGCGGCGGCGGAGATCGCGACCAAGCGCGGCCGGACGATCGTCGAGAAGGGCCAGCTGATCGACCGCGCCGAGCTCGCCGACATCGCAGGAGAGCCTCGAGGAGGACGCCTGGGTGTCGGTCCGCTCCGTGCTCAAGTGCGAGGCGACCACCGGCGTGTGCCAGGCGTGCTACGGCCGCTCGATGGCCACGGGCCAGACGGCCCAGGTCGGCGACGCGGTCGGCATCATCGCCGCGCAGTCGATCGGCGAGCCGGGCACGCAGCTGACCATGCGGACGTTCCACACCGGCGGCGTCGCCGGCGCGGACATCACGCACGGCCTGCCGCGTGTCGTGGAGCTGTTCGAGGCGCGCAAGCCGAAGGGCCTGGCGCAGATCACCGAGCACAACGGCGTCGTCCACATCGAGGAGACCGACAAGGCCATGCACCGTCGTCGTCACCGACGAGGGCGGCGAGGAGCACCGCCACACGTTCCCGCGGCGGACCCGCCTGTTCGTCTCCGAGGGCGAGAAGGTCGATGCGGGCCGGCAGCTCAACGAGGGCTCCCTGTACCCGCACGACCTGCTCAAGCTCCGCGGCCGCACCGAGACCGAGCGCTACCTCGTCAAGGAGGTGCAGGAGGTCTACAAGTCGCAGGGCGTGGACATCAACGACAAGCACATCGAGCTGATCGTCCGCCAGATGCTCAAGAAGGTCCGGGTCGACCAGAAGGGCGACACCGGCTACCTGCCCGGGCAGTTCGTCGACCGCTACGAGTTCGCGCGTGAGAACGACCGGATCAAGGGGGACGGCGGCGAGACCGCGCAGTTCGAGGAGATCATCCTCGGCATCACGAAGGCCTCGCTGAACACGGACTCGTTCCTGTCGGCCGCCTCCTTCCAGGAGACGACGAAGGTGCTCACCGACGCGGCCCTCGAGGGCAAGAAGGACACCCTCAACGGCCTGAAGGAGAACGTGATCATCGGCAAGCTGATCCCGGCCGCCACGGGGCTCAAGCGCTACCGGCGGATCGAGATCGAGCCCGCCGAGCCGCTGCCCCGCGCGGTGGACGACGTCGGCCTGCTCGACCAGGACGAGATCGCCGCCGAGCTCGGGCTCGGCGACGGCGACGGCCTGGGCGGCTTCGGCTCCGCCTTCGACGAGGACCTCGCCTCGCTCGAGGAGATCGGCGCCGGCGGCAGCGACCCCGGCTTCGCCGAGGAGCTCGCCGAGCTCGACGTGCCCGACGACGACAAGAGCTGATCGTCGCTCACATCAAGCCGTGACCCGGGGGCCCGCCATCGTGCGGGCCCTCGGCGTTCCGGCTACCAGCGCGCCGAGCTGCGGATCGCGCGGACGATCTCCTCGGGCTTGGCGCCCTTGACGATGTATCCCACGGCGCCGGCCCGGTTCATGTCCAGCCGGGCCTGCTGGCTGTCGTCGCCGCTGAGGCCGACGATGCGCGTCGCTGGGTCCTCACGCAGGATCTCGGTCGCGGCGCGCGTGCCGCCGCCGCGCGGCATGTAGAGGTCGAGCACCACGACCTGCGGGCGGCGCAGGCGCGCCAGCTCGATCGCCTCGTCGGCGTCCGAGGCCGTCCCGACGAGCTCGATGCCCGGCTCGTGCTCGGCCACGAGGCCGATGAAGCCGGTCATGAGCGGGTCGTCGTCGGCGACCATGACGCGGATCGGCGCGGCGGAGATCTCCTCCGGAGCGACCTCGACGCGGTTGCGCCCGCCGGCCTTGGCCCGGTAGAGGGCGCGGTCGGCGCGCTCGATGAGCCCCTCGGTGGTCTCGCCGGGAGCGGCGGGGCCGGCGACCCCGACGCTGACCGTCACGCGGCCGAAGGACGGGTGCGGCATGTCGAGCGCCTCGACGGCCGCGCGCAGGCGCTCGCCCGCGCGCGCGGCGCTGTCGAGCGACTGCTCGGGCAGCAGCACGAGGAACTCCTCGCCGCCGAAGCGGTACAGGGTGTCGCCGCCGCGCATCGTCTCGCCCAGCGTGTGGGCCAGGCGGCGCAGCACGTCGTCGCCCTCGAGGTGGCCGGCGTCGTCGTTGAGCGCCTTGAAGTGGTCGACGTCGATGAGCGCCACGCACCAGGTGTGGCCGTAGCGCTGCGCGCGCGCCTGCATGGCGAGGAGGTCCTCGTCGAGGCGGTGGCGGTTGCCGATCCCGGTCAGCGCGTCCTGGCGCGCGTCGGTGTGCAGGCGGCGGTGCAGGGCGGTGACGCGGCGCGCGGCGATGAGCTTGCGCTCGAGGTCGTCGGGCTCGAGCGGCTTGATGATCAGGTCGTCGGCCCCGGCCTCCATCGTCGCCCGCGCGGACTCCGCGTCGGCGCGGCCGGTGAGGACCATGATGTAGGGGTAGGGGACGTCGTGGCGCCCGCGGATGCGGCGCGTCAGCTGCGTGCCGTCGAGGCCGGGCATGTCCCAGTCGGTGATGACGACGTCGGGGGCCATGTCGACGAACCGCCCCCAGGCCTCGGCGCCGTCCTCGACGACGGTCGCGACATGGCCGAGCTTCTCGACGGCCGCCGCGACCAGCACGCGGCTGGTGGGCTCGTCGTCTGCGATGAGGATGTGCATTCAGGAACAGGCGGAGGGGAGAGACGTCCCCGGTCATCGGCCGATGCGCGCCGCATCTGGACTCGCGCCGGGTGCGGGGACGCTCGCTGCTGGACGATCGTCCGTGTGCCGCGGCGCCCGCCGCGCCGATCTCCGGAGCGTGCCGCCCATCGATCCCGCCATCGCCGACGCCGCCGTCGACCCCGACCGCCTGCGCGGCCTCCAGGAGACCTACGGCGACCTGGCCGCGCAGCTCGTCGGGCTCTTCGAGCAGACCGCCGCGGACACCCTGCGCGAGCTGCGCGACGCGGTCGCGGGCGGCGACGACGACGCCACGCGCCGGCTTGCCCACCGGCTGAAGGGCGGCTGCCGCAACGTCGGCGCGACCGGCCTGGCCGAGCTGGCCTTCGCGATCGAGCAGGGCGCGGTCGATGCGCGCGCCGGCGTCGAGCGCCTCGGTCGCGCGGTGGCGCCCGCGTGCGCCGCACTGGACGCCGCGATCGCCTGAGGCGGTCCCGGGGTCGCGCTGGGATCTGCCCTCAGCTCCCGCCCAGATACGCGCGCCCGCGCGGTGAGAGCCGGTAGCCGGTCTCGAGGCTCTCCGTGAGCCCGAGCGCCTTGAGCTTGCGCACGTCGGCCTTGAACGCGCGCAGGTCGTCCCGGCCGAGCTCGGCGGCGAGGTCGGCCGCGCGCACGGCGGGCCGCTCGGCGATCAGGGCGAGCACGGCGCCCGTCCACGGGCCGCTACGCCGCGAGCGGTCCATGCGCGCCAGGCGGACGTCGAGCTCGGCGCGCGCCTCGTCGCCGAGTGCCGCGTCCTCGCGCAGCGCGATGCGCGGGTCGGGCCCCTCGAGGCGCAGGGCGATGCGGTACAGCACGCCGTCCTCCGGCCCGCCGGCGAGCAGCGCGGCGCGGTCGGGCCGCCCGGCGCGGGCCAGGTCCTCGTCGGGCACGGCGTCCGGCTCGACCGCCTCGACGGACTCGATGCGCAGGACACCGACCGGCGTGAGCTGTGTCGAGCCGGGCCGGGCCGGCCGGCGTCGCCCGCGCCGGAAGGCGATGGTGATCTCGCCTGCGGCGATGCCCTCCAGGTCCGCGCGGCGGAACAGCACCCCGCGACGCTACCCCTGCGCCGCGGCCCGCGCGGCCTCGCGCTCCGTCCGCGGCGGCGCCGGGCGCTCCCCGCGCGCGACGATCCCGATGAACGCCACGGCCGCGGCCGTCGCCCCGGCCAGGGCGAAGGCGAGCGACGGGCGCGCGTGGAACACGGGCAGCCAGATGAGCGGCGACAGCGCGCTGCCCGCGAACTTGAACGTCCCGATGACCGAGATCGCGCCGCCGCGGTTCTCGGGCGCGCTCTGCACGGCGAGCGTGTTGATCGCGGCCCACTGCAGGGCCGAGCCGACACCCGCCCCGGCCCACGCGGCGGCGAGCGCCGCCGGGCTGCCGGCCACGCCGAGCAGCGCCACGAGCACGCCGGACACGAGCGCGCCGGCGACGGCGACCGGCGCCGGGCCGACGCGGTCGACGAGCTCGCCGCCCGGGCGCCCGGCGAGCACGCCGGCCAGCCCGAATCCGGCGATGAGCAGGCCGCGCTCGGTCACGCTGAGGCCGAAGCGGTCGGCCGCCTGCAGGCCGACGAGGAACGTCAGCCCGGTGACGGCGAGGAAGCTCAGCCCGCCGGCCACCGCGACGCTGAGCGAGCGGCGGTTGAACGCCGCGCGCAGGCGCGCCGGGCGCGCCGCGGCCCGGCGCCCGGCGGCGGGAGGCAGCGGCGCGGCGGCCAGCGCGAGCGCGACGACGCCGGGGACCGCGAAGACCAGGCGCGGATCGATCGCCCCGACGAGCCCGCCGCACAGCGGCGCCATGACCATGCCGGCCGTCTGCACGGCGTTGAACGTCCCCATGCTGCGCCCGAGCCGCCGCCCGCCCGCCACGCCCGCCAGGGCCGCGAGCAGCAGCGGGCTGGTGAACGCGTTCGCGGCGCCCTGCAGGGCGCGGGCGGCCAGGAACGGCCCGATCGACGTCGCGGCCGCCGCGGCGAACGAGGCCATCGCGAAGACCAGGTACGCCCAGCGGATCGTGCGGGCCTGCCCGAGGCGCTCGCCGACCGTGCCGGACACGAGCTGGAAGCCCGCGAACGGCAGCATGTAGACGGTGATCCCGGCCGTCACCTCGGCCGTCGTGGCGTCGTAGACACCGCGCAGCTCGGGCACGAGCACGGCCAGCACGCCGCTGCCGAACGGACCCAGGAAGCCGCCGAGATAGAGGGTGGCGAGGGCGGCCCGGTCGCGCCCCTGTCGGTCTCCGCCCGCCATCCGGCCCGACAGCGTGTCAGACACCGGCGGCGAACAGGGAGTGGGACTGCGCCGGACCGGGCAGCTGGACGTCATACGGCGACGGCCCCGCACGGGGAGGTGCAGGGGCTCGGCGCCGGTGAACGAAATGAGACGCATCACGCGCCCGAGCCACATCGACGCGTCCACTGGACGTGTGTCCGATGCCACGCCGTTCAGCCCGCGCACCCCGCTGCGTTCCAGGGATCCTGCGTTCTTACCGGAAAGGGAGCGCGCGCTGACCTGCCAGCCGATAGCCTGTCGCTCAGCGCTCGGGTCAAGACGAGAGGCCGCGCTGCCGATGACTGGGTCGACGCTCGGCAGCGCCATAGTGGCTCGGCTCGGCGCGTTGACCACTCTCCCATGACTCTTCACCTCGGCATCCTGCTGGCGCTCCTCTGCGCTTTCGCCTCGAATCTCGGATTCTTCTTCAAGCACCGCGGCGCCTGCGCCTGTGCGAAGGTGGACATCCGCCACCCGCTGCGGACGGCCAAGTCGCTGTGGTCCTCGAAGTGGTTCGCGATCGGCATGGGCGTCGGCGGCCTCGGCTGGGCGCTGCACGTGGCGGCCATCTCGCTGGCGCCGCTGTCCGTCGTCCAGGTCGTGCTGAGCGGCGGCGTCGTCCTCATCGCCGTCATGGCCGACCGCATCTTCGGCTTCACCGTGGGCCCGCGTCAGTGGTGGGGCCTCGCGCTCACCGCCGTCGGCCTGATCCTCCTCGGCGTCACCATGCCGAACCCGGACGGCGCCCACTCGACCTTCTCGTCGCCGGCGATGATCGCCTTCGAGGCCGCGCTCTTCGGCGTCGGCGGCCTGCTCATCCTCGGGCCGCGCGCCGGCGCCCCGGCCGAGCACCACGGCGTCATGCTCGCCGCCGCGGCCGGCATCCTCTTCGGCGTCTGCAACGTCGCCGTCAAGGCGCTCAGCGGCATGGCCGCCGACGGCCCGCTCGCCCTGATGTCGCCGTGGCTGCTCGTCGCCGCCGCCGCCTCGGCCACCGCCTTCTACGCCTCGGCCCGCAGCCTGCAGGACGGCGAGGCCGTCGAGGTCATCGCCATCACCGGCACGGCCGCGAACATCGCGAGCATCGCCGGCGGCATCATCGTCTTCGGCGACCCGATGCCGGGCACCGCGCTGGGCATCGTCGTCCAGGGCGTGGCCTTCGTCCTCGTCGTCATCGCCTCGGCGCTGACGCCCGCGCCGGCCCGCTCCGCGGACCGCGCCGCCACCCCGGCCTAGCGCCCCGCGGCTCGCGCCGCCGCTCGCACCTCCGACTCGGCGTCTTCGCCGTTCGGTACAACGGTGCCTGCCTCCTCGTCCTTTACAGCGCGACGACGACGGGATAGCGTTGTACAGAACGGAGAGTCCGACGACGAAGTGGAGAAGGCATGGCGACGACGCCGGCGACGACCGAGACGACGCTGCAGGAACAGGCCAAGCGCCACCTGTGGATGCACTTCAGCCGGATGGGGGCGTTCGCCGACGGCGCGGAGATCCCGATCATCGTCCGCGGCGACGGCTGCTACGTCTGGGACGAGCACGGCAACCGCTACCTCGACGGCCTCAGCGCCCTGTTCTGCGTGAACATCGGCCACGGCCGCCAGGACGTCGCCCAGGCCGGCGCCGACCAGGCGCGCGAGCTCGGCTTCTTCACCACCTGGAACTACGCGCACCCGCCGGCCATCGAGCTCGCCACCCGGATCGCGAGCCTCGCACCGGGCGACCTCAACCGCGTGTTCTTCACCTCCGGCGGCGGCGAGTCGGTCGAGACCGCGCTGAAGGTCGTGCGCCAGTACCACAAGCTCACCGGCCACCCGAACAAGACGAAGATCATCGCGCGCGAGGTCGCCTACCACGGCACGACGATGGGCGCGCTCGCGGCGACCGGCGTCACCGCGCTGCGCCAGCCCTTCGAGCCGTTCACGCCCGGCGGCTGCCACGTGCCGAACACGAACCTCTACCGCCTGCCGCCCGGCTACGGCGCCGAGAACCTGGCCGAGTCCGTCGCCCACCGGATCGAGTTCGAGGGCCCCGACACGGTCGCCGCCGTGATCATGGAGCCGGTGCAGAACGCGGGCGGCTGCTTCACGCCGCCGGAGGGCTACTTCCAGCGCGTCCGCGAGATCTGCGACGACTACGACGTCCTGCTCATCTCCGACGAGGTGATCTGCGCGTGGGGCCGCCTCGGGTACTGGTTCGGCGCCGAGCGCTACGGCTACCAGCCCGACATCATCACCACGGCGAAGGGGCTGACCAGCTCGTACGCGCCGATGGGCGCGATGATCGCCTCCGACCGCGTCGTCGAGCCCTTCCTGCACGGGACGAACTCGTTCGCCCACGGCTTCACGTGGGGCGGGCACCCGATGTGCGCCGCGGTGGCGATGGCCAACCTCGACGTCTTCGAGCAGGAGGGCCTGCTCGAGCACGTGCGCGAGAACGAGGGTCGACCTCCGCGCGATGCTCGAGGGCCTGCGCGACATCCCGATCGTCGGCGACGTGCGCGGCGCGGGCTACTTCCACGCGATCGAGCTGGTCAAGGACCAGCGACACGAAGGCAGTCCTTCAGCCACGAGGAGTCCGAGACGCTGCTGCGCGGCTTCCTGTCCGGCGAGCTGTTCCGGCGCGGGCTGATCTGCCGCGCCGACGATCGCGGCGACCCGGTCATCCAGCTCTCGCCGCCGCTCATCGCCGGCCCCGAGCACTTCGAGGAGATGGAGGCCGTCCTGCGCCCGGTGCTCGAGGAGGCCGCGGAGCGGATGGCGGCGCTGAGGTGCTGACGGTCCGCGAGGTCCTCGGGGACCTCGACGTGCACGTGCTGGCCGGGGCGGACAACCTGGACATCCCGGTCCGCTGGGTGCACATCTCCGAGCTGCGCGACCCGACCCCGTGGCTGTCGGGCGGCGAGCTGCTGCTCACCACGGGGATGGCGCTGGACACCGCCAAGCGCCAGCGCGAGTTCATCGCCTGTCTCGCCGACCACGGCCTGGCCGGCGCCGGCTTCGGCACCGGCTTCACCCACGAGACGGTGCCCAAGGCGCTCGTCGAGGCGGCGGCGGCGCGTGACTTCCCGCTCTTCGAGGTGCCCTACGAGGTGCCGTTCATCGCGCTCACCGAGCAGGCCTTCACGCGCCTGGTCAACGAGCAGTACGCCCTCCTGCAGCGCTCGATCGCCGCCCAGGAGCGCCTGCAGCGGATCGTCCTCAGCGAGCGCGGGCTCGACGCGATCGCCGGCGCGCTGGCCGGGCTCGTCGGCGGCGCCGCGCTCGTCTTCGACGGCCGCGGCGAGCTGCAGGCGCTGCGCACCTTCCACCGCGACGTCGACGAGGACGTCGTGCGCGCGCTCGGCGACGAGCTGCGCGACCGCGCGCGGCGCGGCGACGGGCGCGGCTTCGTGCCCGCCCATCCCGACGTCGCCTCGCGCGGCCTGGCCCTGCCCGTCGGCGGCGGCGACGGCGCGGAGCGCGGCGGCGTTCCGCCCGCCTGGCTCATCGCCGTCAAGGACTCAGGCGGCCCGGCCGAGATCGACCGCCTGATCCTGCACCAGGCCGTGACCGTGATCGCGCTGGAGCTGCTGCGCCGCCGGGTCGCCGACTCGACCGAGCGCCGGCTGGCCGGGGACGTGCTCAGCGCGGCGATCGAAGGCGAGCTCGAGGGCGGCGAGCTCGTGCGCCGTCTCGAGCCCTTCGGCCTCGGCACCCGTGCGAGCGCGCTCGTCATCGCGCCCGGCGAGCGCGCGGAGCCCCACGCCTGGGAGGCGGCGCTGACCGACGCGCTGCGCGCCGAGGCCGTGCACGGCCTCGTGGCCGCCAACGGCCGCTTCGTCTGCGCGCTGCTGCCCGGGCTCGGCGACGACGAGCTGTTCGAGCTCGGCGAGCGCGTCGTCGCGCGCGCCGGCGAGGCGATGGGGACGCGCCCGCCGGCCGGCGCCGGCCGCGCCGTGCCGATCGGCCGCGCGCGCGAGTCCTACCACGAGGCGCGCTGCGCGCTCGAGGCCCGCGAGCTCGGCGCCGACAGCAACGGGGCGTCCAACGGGCGCAACGGCGACCACGCCGAGGCCGGCATCGCCACCTACCGCGACCTCGGCTCCTTCCAGCTCCTGCTCTCGCTCCAGGACACCGACGCGCTGCGCCTGTTCTGCGAGTCGCTGCTCGGGCCGATCGAGAACGGCGAGGGCCACTACGGCGGCGAGCTGATGCGCTCGCTCGAAGCCTTCATCGAGTGCAACGGGCAGTGGGAGGCGGCCGCCCGGCGGCTGTTCTGCCACCGTCACACGCTGCGCTACCGCATCCGCAAGGTCGAGGAGCTGACGGGCCGGGATCTCGGCTCGGCGCGCGACCGCATCGAGTTCTGGCTGGCCCTTCGCGGACGCGAGATCGTCCGCACACCCCACCACTGATCGACAGCGAGGTCCGACGTGAAGGTTGGCGTGCCGACGGAGATCAAGGCCGACGAGTACCGCGTGGCGCTCACGCCCTCGGGCGTGCGCGAGCTCACCGACCACGGGCACGACGTCGTCGTGCAGGCCGGGGCGGGGGAGGGCTCCGCGATCCCCGACGCGGCCTACGAGGAGCAGGGCGCCGCGATCGTCCCGGACGCCGACGCCGTCTTCGACCAGGCCGACCTGATCGTCAAGGTCAAGGAGCCCCAGCCCGAGGAGGTGGCGCGGCTGCGAGCCGGCCACGTGCTCTTCACGTACCTGCACCTGGCGCCGGACCCCGAGCTCACGCGCGGGCTGATGGACTCGGGCGCGATCTGCATCGCCTACGAGACGGTGACCGACACGCGCGGTCGCCTGCCGCTGCTGGCGCCGATGAGCGAGGTCGCGGGCAAGATCGCCACGCAGGCCGGGGCGTTCATGCTCGAGAAGCCGCTCGGCGGGCGCGGCCTGCTGCTCGGCGGCGTCCCGGGCGTCGCCGCCGGCAAGGTGATGGTCATCGGCGGCGGCGTGGTCGGCCAGAACGCCGCCGACATCGCGATCGGCCTCGGTGCCGAGACGTACGTCTTCGACCGCAACATCGACCGCCTGCGCGAGCTCGAGGTGCTGCTCAACGGCCGCTGCTCGACGTGCTTCGCCTCGACGCTCGACATCGAGCAGCGCCTGCCCGAGGTCGACCTCGTGATCGGCGCGGTGCTCGTGCACGGGGCCAAGGCGCCGCACGTGATCACGCGCGCGCAGCTGGCGCTGATGAAGCCCCACGCGGTGATGGTCGACGTCTCGATCGACCAGGGCGGCTGCTTCGAGACGTCGCGGGCGACGACGCACTCGGACCCGACCTACGAGGTCGACGGGATCACCCACTACTGCGTCGCCAACATGCCCGGCGCGGTGCCGATCACGAGCACCTACGCGCTGACGAACGCGACGATGCCGTTCGTCGTGCGGCTCGCCGACGAGGGCGTGCAGCGCGCGCTCGACGCCGACCCCGGCTTCATGGACGGCCTCAACGTCGCCGCCGGGCGCCTCTGCTACGAGCCGGTGGCGCGCGATCAGGGGCTCGAGCACACGCCGCCCGCCGACGCCCTGGCGGCGGTCGCCACCGCCTAGACGACCCATTCCGACCGCCCGCCCCCTGCTAAAGTCGCTCGCCGCATGCCGACCACCAGCCAGCTCATTCGCAAGGGCCGCAATCCGAAGCCAAAGAAGCTGTCCACGCCGGGCCTGAAGTCCGGCAAGGGGCGCAAGAAGCAGGTCGCCGCCCCGCAGCGTCGCGGCGTCTGCACGCGCGTCTTCACGACGACGCCGAAGAAGCCGAACTCCGCCCTGCGCAAGGTCGCGCGTGTGCGCATCACCGGCTCGATGGAGGTCACCGCCTACATCCCCGGCGAGGGCCACAACCTGCAGGAGCACTCGGTCGTGCTCGTCCGCGGCGGCCGCGTCAAGGATCTGCCGGGCGTGCGCTACAAGGTGGTCCGCGGGACGCTCGACGCCGCCGGCGTGAGCGGCCGCAAGAAGGCCCGCTCGCAGTACGGCGTGAAGAAGAAGTAGCCATGCCCCGTCGCGCAGCCGCCCAGCAGCGTCCCGTCGAGCCGGACGCGATCCACCGCTCGAGGCTCGTCCAGCAGGTGATCAACAAGGTCATGCTGGACGGCAAGAAGTCGACCGCCGAGCGGATCGTCTACGACGCGCTGGCGATCATGGCCGAGCGCACCGGCAAGGAGCCCGTCGAGGCGCTCGAGCAGTCGGTCAAGATCCTCACTCCGGTCCTCGAGGTCCGCTCCCGCCGCGTCGGCGGCGCGACCTACCAGGTGCCGGTCGAGGTCCCCGCGCGCCGCGCGCGGACGCTCGCCGTCCGCTGGCTCGTCGAGTTCGCCCGCGCCCGCCGCGAGCGCACGATGGCCCAGCGCCTCGCCAACGAGCTGATGGACGCGCAGTCCCAGCAGGGCGGCGCCTACAAGCGCAAGGACGACATCTACCGCATGGCGCAGGCCAACAAGGCCTTCGCGCACTACCGCTGGTAGCAGTCGGCCGCGTTCACGCCGGCTCGCGTCCAGGCGGCATTCGCTCTCGAGCGCTCGCTGCGCGTCCTGCCGCCTCCGACGTCCGCCGGCTTCTATCGACGCGCGCACGCGCGTGCGAGGCGCGACGGCGACGCGTTCTCCCTGGCGTCGGTGTCGCGGCCCGAGCACCTGGCCACGCTGCTCGAGCTCGCGCGCGGGCGGCGCGTGGTCGTGGAGCTGGGGACGGGGACGGCGTGGGCGACGGCGGCTCTCGTCGTCGACGATCCGGGGCGGCGCGTGCTGAGCTTCGACCCGGTCGTGCGGCCCGAGCGTGAGCGCTACCTCGATCTGCTCGACGATGCCCAGCGCGGCCGGATCGAGCTCGTGGCCGGCCCGGGCGCCGAGGGCGCACAGCGCGCGGACGCGGTCGAGATGCTGTTCATCGACAGCTCGCACGAGCGCGAGCCGACGGTCCTCGAGTTCACCGCGTGGCGCCCGCGGCTGGCGCCCGGAGCGGTCGTCGTCTTCGACGATCACGGCCATCCAGACTGGCCCGGCGTGGCCGAGGCGGTGGGCGATCTCGGGCTCGCCGGAGAGGTCCGCGGCGGCCTCTTCGTGTGGCGCTGGTCAGGCTGACGGCACGCCCGCGGTCATGCGGCGGAAGGCCCGAAACCCTCTGCTATATTGCGGAGTCGCTTGCCCTGACTCGCCGTTTAGCTGCGTGTCTTCCGGGCAAGTCTCATTTGCGCCCCGAATGAAGACCCCGAGCACATAGCGCGGCAGGGAGCCCAGGAGCTGTCGTGCGTGCGGGCCCGAGGGGCCCGTTCTTTTTGCCCCGACTCACCCACTCCCCCGGACACCTCATGCCCCGCAAGTTCTCGCTCGACAAGACCCGAAACATCGGGATCATGGCGCACATCGACGCCGGTAAGACGACGACGACCGAGCGCATCCTCTACTACACCGGACGGACCTACAAGATCGGCGAGGTGCACGAGGGCGCCGCGACGATGGACTGGATGGAGCAGGAGCAGGAGCGCGGGATCACCATCACGTCGGCGGCGACGACGTGCGAGTGGCGCGACCACCGCATCAACATCATCGACACGCCCGGCCACGTCGACTTCACCGTCGAGGTCGAGCGCTCGCTGCGCGTGCTCGACGGCGCCATCGCGCTGTTCGACTCCGTCGCCGGCGTCGAGCCGCAGTCGGAGACCGTCTGGCGCCAGGCCGACAAGTACCGCGTCCCGCGCATCGCGTTCATCAACAAGATGGACCGCATCGGCGCGGACTTCGAGAAGTCCGTGCAGACGATGATCGACCGCCTCGGCGCGCATCCGGTCCCCGTCCAGCTGCCGATCGGCGCCGAGGGCGACTTCGTCGGGATCATCGACCTGGTCGGCATGAAGGCGATCATGTACCGCGACGAGCTCGGCAAGGAGTTCGACGTCGTCGACATCCCCGAGGAGTACCGCGACGTGGCCGACGCGGCGCGCGAGCACCTCCTCGAGGAGGTCTCCCACTACGACGACGGGCTCGTCGAGATGATCCTCGAGGAGCAGGAGATCCCGGTCGACCGCCTCAAGGAGGCGATCCGCCAGGCGACGCTCGACATCAAGCTCACGCCGGTCTTCTGCGGCTCGGCCTTCAAGAACAAGGGCGTCCAGCCGCTGCTCGACGCCGTGCTCGACTACCTGCCCAGCCCGCTCGACGTGCCGCCGGTCTCCGGCCTCGTCGAGGTGCGCGGCGAGGACGAGCCGCGCGAGGAGATCCGCCCGGCCGAGGACACCGCCCCGTTCGCCGCGCTGGCCTTCAAGATCATGGCCGACCCGTTCGTCGGCAAGCTCACCTACTTCCGCGTCTACTCGGGCCGGCTCGAGGCCGGCTCGCGGATCCTCAACGTCTCCTCCGGTCGCACCGAGCGCGTCGGGCGCATCCTGATGATGCACGCGAACGACCGCGAGGAGGTCCCCGAGGTCTACGCGGGGGACATCGCCGCCGGCGTCGGCATCAAGCAGGTCGTCACCGGCGACACGCTGGCCGCCCCGGACGCGCCGATCAAGCTCGAGATGATCGAGTTCCCCGAGCCCGTCATCAAGGTCGCCGTCGAGCCCAAGACGAAGTCCGACCAGGAGAAGATGTCGGTCGCGCTCGGCCGCCTGGCCGAGGAGGACCCGACCTTCCAGGTCGCGACGAACGAGGAGACCGGGCAGACCGAGATCTCCGGCATGGGCGAGCTGCACCTCGAGGTGCTGGTCGACCGCATGCGCCGTGAGTTCAACGTCGAGGCCAACGTCGGCCGCCCGCAGGTCTCCTACCGCGAGACGATCCGCGGCACGGCCGAGAAGGTCGAGGGCCGCTTCGTGCGCCAGACCGGCGGCTCGGGCCAGTACGGCATCGTCTACATCAACATCGAGCCGGCGCCCGGCGAGGGCTTCGACTTCGTCTCGAAGATCCGCGGCGGCTCCGTGCCGACCGAGTTCATCCCCGCGGTCGAGAAGGGCGTCGAGGAGGCCTTGGCCAACGGCGTCCGCGCCGGGTACCCGATCGTCGACGTCCGCGTGACGCTCGTCGACGGCAAGTACCATGACACGGACTCGTCGGAGATCGCCTTCAAGGTCGCGGGCTCGCTCGCCTTCAAGGAGGCGGCGCGGCGCGCCAAGCCGGTGCTGCTGGAGCCGGTCTTCAAGGTCGAGGTCGTCACCCCCGAGGACTTCCTCGGCGACGTGATCGGCGACCTGAGCCGCCGGCGCGGCCGGCTCGAGGGCCAGGACCGGCGCGGCAACGCGCTGGCGGTCACCGCCTACGTCCCGCTCAGCGAGATGTTCGGCTACGCGACCGACCTGCGGTCCAACACGCAGGGCCGTGCGACCTACACGATGCAGTTCGAGCGCTACGACGAGGTGCCCCCGAACATCGCGGAGCAGATCGTCGAGCACCGCGCCGGCGAGCCGGTCCCGGCGTAAGAGCACGGCTCTGAACGATTGAGATAGCTTTCCCTGGTTCGCCAGGGACCCGAATACGACTTCAAGACAGGAGCGAACAGCAGTGGCCAAGGAGAAGTTCGAGCGCGACAAGCCGCACGTCAACGTCGGCACGATCGGGCATATCGACCACGGCAAGACGACCCTGACCGCTGCCATCACGAAGGTGCTCTCGGAGACCTATGGCGGCCAGGCCCGCAGCTTCGACGAGATCGACAACGCGCCCGAGGAGAAGGAGCGCGGCATCACGATCGCCACGTCGCACGTCGAGTACGAGACGAGCAATCGTCACTACGCGCACGTCGACTGTCCCGGACACGCCGACTACGTCAAGAACATGATCACGGGCGCGGCCCAGATGGACGGGGCGATCCTCGTCGTCTCCGCCGCCGACGGCCCGATGCCGCAGACGCGCGAGCACATCCTGCTCGCCCGTCAGGTCGGCGTGCCGTACATGGTCGTGTTCCTCAACAAGGTCGACATGGTCGACGACGAGGAGCTCCTCGAGCTCGTCGAGGTCGAGGTCCGCGAGCTGCTCTCCGAGTACGACTTCCCGGGCGACGACATCCCGTTCGTCACCGGCTCGGCGCTCAAGGCGCTCGAGGGAGACCCCGAGTACACCGCCAAGATCGTCGAGCTCGCCGAGCAGCTCGACACCTACATCCCCGAGCCCGAGCGCCCGCTGGACCGGCCGTTCCTGATGCCGGTCGAGGACGTCTTCTCGATCACCGGCCGCGGCACCGTCGCGACCGGCCGTATCGAGCAGGGCGTCATCAACACGGGCGACACGGTCGAGATCGTCGGCATCAACCCGACGACCTCCACCGTCGTCACGGGCGTGGAGATGTTCCGCAAGATCCTCGACCAGGGCCAGGCCGGCGACAACGTCGGCTGCCTCCTGCGCGGTACCAAGCGCGAGGAGATCGAGCGCGGCCAGGTGCTGTGCAAGCCCAAGTCGATCACGCCGCACACGAAGTTCAAGTCCGAGGTGTACGTGCTGAAGAAGGAGGAGGGCGGTCGCCACACGCCGTTCTTCACGGGCTACCGCCCGCAGTTCTACTTCCGCACGACCGACGTGACGGGCGTCGCCAAGCTGCCCGAGGGCGTCGAGATGGTGATGCCCGGTGACAACGTCCAGATGGAGATCGAGCTGATCCAGCCGATCGCCATGGACCAGGGCCTGCGCTTCGCGATCCGCGAGGGCGGCCGTACGGTCGGCTCGGGCGTCGTCAGCGAGATCATCGAGTAACCGGATACGACCCAGCTGTGCCTCCGCCGCTCCACCCGGAGCGGCGGGCGGGGCGGGCCCCGAAGGGGGTCCGCCCTTGGTGCGCATACGCACGGCGCGGCGACCAGCCCACAGACCGCAGACAGGCAGAAACAAGCACACCGAATGGCAGCCGCCACCCAGAACAAGATCCGCATCCGGCTCAAGGCCTACGACCACTCGGCCATCGAGACGGCGGCAAAGGAGATCGTCGAGACGGCGACGCGTACCGGCGCCACGGTCTCCGGTCCCGTGCCGCTGCCGACCGAGAAGAACGTCTACTGCGTGATCCGGTCCCCGTTCAAGGACAAGGACTCACGCGAGCACTTCGAGATCCGCACGCACAAGCGGCTCATCGACATCCACCAGCCGACGCCGAAGACGGTCGACTCGCTCCAGCGGCTCGACCATCTGCCCGCGGGCGTCGACATCGAGATCAGGCTGGCCGGCTGACCGATGCCCGCGATCCTCGCCAAGAAGCTCGGGATGACCCAGGTCTTCATGGACGACGGGCGCGTCGAGCGCGTCACGGTGCTCGAGGCGGGCCCGTGTCCGGTGACCGGCATCCGCACGCACGAGCGTGACGGCTACGAGGCCGTCCAGCTCGCCTTCGGGGCCACGAAGGAGAAGCACCTCTCCAAGCCCGAGCTCGGCCACCTGCGCAAGGCCGACGCCCCGCCGATGAAGCACGTCGTCGAGTTCCGCGACGAGGCCGGCGAGCTGCAGGTCGGCGAGACGGTCACCGTCGAGGCCTTCGAGGCGGGCCAGCGCGTCAAGATCTCGGGCGTCTCCAAGGGCAAGGGCTTCCAGGGCACCGTCAAGCGCCACGGCTTCAGCCGCGGCCCCGTGTCCCACGGCTCGCACAACGTCCGCGCGCCGGGCTCGATCGGCGCCGCCGCATACCCCGCGCGCGTCTTCAAGGGCCTGCGCGGCCCGGGCCAGATGGGCAACAAGCGCGTGACCCAGAAGGGCCTCGAGGTCGTGCGCGTCGACGCGGGCAACAACCTGCTGCTGGTGCGCGGCTCGGTCCCCGGACCGCGCAACGGCGTCGTGGAGGTGCGCACCGATGGCTGAGGCTCCCGTCCTCGGGACGGACAAGAAGGTCGACCTCGACGATTCCGCGTTCGGCGCGCGCTTCAACGGGCCGCTCGTCCACGAGTCGGTCCGCGCCGAGCTGAACGCCCGCCGCTCCGGCACCGCCGCGACCAAGACGCGTGGCAAGGTCCGCGGCGGCGGCGCCAAGCCGTGGCGTCAGAAGGGCACCGGCCGCGCCCGCCAGGGCTCGATCCGCGCCCCGCACTTCGCGGGCGGCGGCGTCGTCTTCGGTCCGTCGCCGCGGCGCTACACCTTCAAGGTCAACCGCAAGGAGCGCCGCGCGGCGCTGCGCAGCGTGCTCTCGGTCCACGCCGACCGCGGGACGATCGCCGTGCTCGACCCGACCGACTTCGACACGCCGTCGACGAAGAGCGCCGCCGGCCTGATCGGCGAGTGGGCCCGGGGCGGCTCGGTCCTGATCGTGCTCGCCGACGAGCAGGCTCGCGTGGCGCTGTCGTTCCGCAACCTGCCGCGCGTGTCCGTCCTGCCCGCGACGGGCGTCGGCATCGCCGACCTCGTCGGCGCGGCGCACGTGCTCGTGACCGAGGAGGCGCTGTCCTCGCTGACGTCGCGTGCCAACGGCCAGCGCCCGGAGGGCGGCGACGACGCCGCGGAGGAGGACGCCTGAGATGCATCCCAGCCAGATCATCATCCGCCCCGTCGTCAGCGAGAAGAGCTACGTGCTCGCCGCCGCCGACAAGTACACGTTCCGCGTCCACCCCGACGCGCACAAGACCCAGATCCGCCAGGCCGTCGAGACGCTGTTCGACGTCAAGGTCGTCGAGGTCCGCACCGCGTCGGTGAAGTCCAAGCCCAAGCGCCGCGGCCTCACCGCCGGGCGGACGCGCTCGTGGAAGAAGGCGATCGTGCAGGTACGCCCGGGCGACGAGATCCCGATCTTCCAGGGCCTGCAGGGCCTCGAGGGCTGATCCATGCCGATTCGCAAGCCGAAGCCCACCAGTCCCGGTCGCCGCTTCTCGACCTACGCCGACTTCGCGGAGATCACCCGCGACCGGCCCGAGAAGAGCCTCGTCGAGGGCCTGCGCAAGAGCGGCGGGCGCAACGCCCGCGGGCGCAAGACGTCCCGCCACCGCGGCGGCGGCGCCAAGCGCCTGTACCGCAAGATCGACTTCAAGCGGCGCAAGGACGGCGTGCCGGCGAAGGTCGCGACGATCGAGTACGACCCGAACCGCTCGGCCTACATCGCGCTGCTGCACTACGCCGACGGCGAGAAGCGCTACATCCTCGCGCCCAACCGGCTGCGCGTCGGCGCGACCGTCGCCTCCGGCCCCGGCGCGGAGATCTCGACGGGCAACGCCCTGCCGCTGCGCAACATGCCGGTCGGCACGGTCGTGCACAACGTCGAGCTGCAGCCCGGCCGCGGCGGCCAGCTCGCGCGCTCGGCCGGCGCGTCCGTCCAGCTGATGGCCAAGGACGGCGACATGGCGACCCTGCGCCTGCCCTCGGGCGAGATGCGCATGGTGCGCGCCGAGTGCCGCGCCACGGTCGGCGTGATCGGCAACGCCGATCACCAGAACATCAAGGTCGGCAAGGCCGGCCGCAAGCGTCACATGGGCGTGCGCCCCCAGACGCGAGGCACCGCGATGAACCCGGTCGACCACCCGCACGGTGGCGGCGAGGGGTCCACGACGGCGGGTCGTCACCCGGTCACCCCGTGGGGAGTGCCTACCCTGGGCTACCGCACACGCAAGAAGAACAAGCCGTCGGACCGCTACATCGTGCGCGGCCGCCGGCGTGGGAAGGGCAAGCGGTAGATGAGTCGTTCGAGCAAGAAGGGCCCGTGGGTCGAGGAGCGTCTGATGACGCGCATCGAGACCCTGAACCAGGCCAATCAGAAGCAGATGGTGAGGACCTGGTCGCGGGCCTCGACGATCTTCCCCGAGATGGTGGGTCACACCATCGCCGTCCACGACGGGCGCAAGCACGTGCCCGTGTTCGTGAGCGAGGCGATGGTCGGCCACAAGCTCGGTGAGTTCGCCCCCACCCGTACGTACCGCGGTCACGCCGACACGGGTAGGCGCCGATGACGCCGAGCAAGCCCGGCGATCCGAGCCAGGGCAAGCCCGCCGCCGACGAGCAGACCGAGCTCGAGGCCGCCGAGGCCAAGGAGGCCGCCGCCACCGAGGCCGCGGCCGAGACGGCCGACGCGCCCGAGGCGGAGGAGAAGCCCAAGCGCCGGCGCAGCCGCGCCAAGAAGGCCGAGGGCACCGCCGCCGAGGTCACCGGAGAGCAGAAGGAGGCCGCGGCCGCCGCCGTCCAGGAGGGCACCTCCGAGCCCGTCGCCCAGACGGACGACGAGGAGGAGCCCCAGGACGAGGCCGCCGAGGAGGCGCCCGCCCCGAGCCGTCGCCGCCGGCGCCGCCGTGCGGCCGAGGACGAGGAGGAGGCGCCCGCGCCGGCTCCCGCCCGCCGCGCCCCGCGGCCGGTCGGCGAGCCCGTGCTCGTCCGCGCCACCGCCAAGTACGTGCGCACGTCGCCGCGCAAGGCGCGCCTCGTGTGCGATCACATTCGCGGCAAGTCCGTGCAGGAGGCGCGCGCCATCCTGGCCCACACCCCGCGCGCCGTGGCCCGCGACTGGAGCAAGCTGCTCGAGTCCGCCATCGCCAATGCCGAGCACAACCACGAGCTGATCGGCGAGGACCTGCACGTCGTCGCCGTGACCGCAGACGACGGCCCGACGCTGAAGCGCTTCCAGCCCCGCGCCATGGGGCGGGCGACGCGCATCCGCAAGCGCACGAGCCATCTCTCGATCACGCTCACGCCGAAGGAGTAGTCAATGGGACAGAAGGTTCATCCCGAGTCGATGCGCGTGGGCTACATCCACGACTGGAAGTCCAACTGGTTCAACGAGCGCCATTTCTCGGACTACCTGCTCGAGGACGTGCGCATCCGCAACCACATCACGGGCAAGCTCTCGCACGCCGGCCTCAGCGACATCACGATCCGCAAGGACGCCAACGAGGTCGAGGTCAACATCCACACCGCCCGTCCGGGCATCGTGATCGGCAAGTCCGGCAGCGAGGTCGACGCCCTGCGCAAGGACCTGCACCGGATGACGCGCAAGCAGATCAAGGTCAACATCCTCGAGATCAAGCGCCCCGAGCTCGACGCCAAGCTCGTCGCGCAGTCGATCGCCGAGCAGCTGCAGAACCGCGTCGCCTTCCGCCGCGCCATGAAGCGCGCGCTGACGAGCGCGATGCGCTCGGGCGCCAAGGGCTGCAAGGTCCAGGTCTCCGGCCGCCTCGGCGGCGCCGAGATGGCGCGCACCGAGAGCTACTCGGACGGCCGCGTGCCGCTGCACACGATGCGAGCCGACATCGACTACGGCTTCTACGAGGCCCGCACGACGTTCGGCCGCATCGGCGTCAAGTGCTGGATCAACAAGGGCGAGATCATGCCCGAGGGCTTCACCGGCGTCGATCTGACCGAGATGGACGCGCCCCAGCAGCAGCAGCAGGACCGTGGCGACGGCCGCGGCGGCCGTGACCGGCGCGGCGCCGGAGGCCGCGGCGACGGGCGCGGCGGTGGCGGTCGCGGCGGCCGAGGTGGCCGCGGTCGGCGGCGGCCCGGGCGGCCCCGGCGGTCCCGGTGGCCGCGGCGGCGGTGGCGGCGGTGGCCGTGGCGGCGGCCCCGGCGGTCCCGGTGGCCGCGGCGGCGGCGGCGGCGGCGGCGGTGGCCGCGGGCGTCCCGGTGGCCAGGGAGGCGGCCGCTGATGCTGTCCCCCAAGCGCGTCAAGCACCGCAAGCAGCACCGCGGGCGCCGCGCGGGCCTGTCTCGCGGGCAGACCGACATCCAGTTCGGCGAGTACGGGATCAAGTCCCTCGAGGCCGGTTGGCTCACCAACCGGCAGATCGAGGCCGCCCGAATCGCCATGACCCGCAAGATCAAGCGTGGCGGGAAGGTCTGGATCAACGTCTATCCCGACAAGCCGGTGACCAAGAAGCCCGCCGAGACCCGCATGGGCTCTGGCAAGGGCTCGCCCGAGGGCTGGGTCGCCGTCGTCAAGCCGGGCCGCGTCATGTTCGAGCTGGCCGGCGTCGACGAGGCCCTGGCCCGTGAGGCGATGCGCCTCGCCGGCCACAAGCTGCCCGTGCGCACGAAGTTCGTGATGCGGGAGGACGCCGCCTGATGAATGCGAAGGACCTGCGCGACCTGCCCGACGAGGAGCTCGTCGAGCACATCCGCACCCAACGCCGCGAAGTCTTCGGCCTGCGTTTCCAGCTCGCCACCGGCGAGCTCGAGAACACGGCCGGCGTCGGTAGCGCCAAGCGGGATCTCGCCCGCGCGCTGACCGTCGCCCGCCAGCGCGGCCTCGAACCCGAATCGATCCGATAGGCATGGCTGACCAGGAGAACCCCGAGACGAATCCCGAGCCGGAGACGGCGCCCGAGGAGGCGCCCGTCGAAGGCACCGGAGAGACGGCCGCGGAGCCGAACGAGCCCGCCGCCGAGACCGACGCGGCCGCGGCGGCCGAGCCCGCCGCCGAGCCCGACGCCGACGTGGCCACGGGCGAGGCGGCCGCCGAGCCCAACGAGCCGGCCGCGGCGGCCGAGCCGCAGCCCCCGCAGCTGACGCCGCACGAGCGGCGCGCCGCCGCGCGCGCCAAGCGCGGCGCGCGTCGCGGCTCGACGCCCGAGGAGCGCACCGAGCTGCGCCGCCAGAAGTCCAAGGCGCGCCGCCGCCGGCGTCTCCAGGAACGCGAGCGCAAGACGGAGAAGGGCCAGGGCACGCCGCCCGCCGAGCACACCGCGGGCACCCCGCAGATGCGCCTCGGCACGGTCGTCTCCGACAAGGCGGACAAGACGATCACCGTGCGCATCGACGTGGCCAAGCGCCACCGCCGCTACCGCAAGATCGTCCGCTCCTCGAGCAAGGTGCACGTGCACGACGAGCGCAACGACGCCCACGAGGGCGACCTCGTGCGCGTCGTCGAGACGCGCCCGATGTCGCGCACGAAGCGCTGGCGCCTCCTCGACGTGCTGGAGCGTGCGAAGTGATCCAGAACGAGACGCGGCTCAAGGTCGCCGACAACACCGGCGCGCGCGAGATCCTGTGCATCCGCATCCAGGGCGGATCGCGGCGGCGCTACGCCGGCATCGGCGACATCATCACCGCGACCGTCAAGCAGGCCAACCCGCAGGGGACGGTCAAGAAGGGCGAGGTCGTCAAGGCGGTCGTCGTGCGCACGAAGAAGGAGTTCGGGCGCGACGACGGCACCTACATCGCCTTCGACGAGAACGCCGCGGTGATCATCGACGCGCAGAACAACCCCCGCGGGACGCGCATCTTCGGGCCGGTGGCCCGTGAGCTGCGCGACCGGAACTTCATGAAGATCGTCAGCCTCGCTCCGGAGGTGCTCTAGCATGGGTCGGGCGAAGATCCGCCGCGACGACGAGGTGATCGTCGTCGGCGGCAAGGACCGCGGCAAGACCGGCAAGGTCCTGCGAGTGGACCCCAAGCGTGACCGGGTCTACGTCGAGGGCCTGAACATCGTCAAGCGCCACCAGCGCCCGCAGCAGGTCCGCGGCGCGCAGCGCGCCGAGACGGTCGGCGGCGTGGTCGAGAAGGAAGGCGCGATCCACATCTCCAACGTGATGCTCATCGACCCCAGGGACAAGAAGCCCACCCGTATCGGCGTCACCCGCGAGGACGGGTCGCGTCAGCGTGTCACGCGCCGGTCCGGGAGCAAGCTGGACTGATCGCCATGGCCACCGCCGCACCGCAGACCACCGCACGCCTCAAGCAGCGCTACATCGAGGAGATCCGCCCCGCGCTCATCGAGCGCTTCGGCTACTCCACCCCGATGCAGGCGCCGCGCATCGAGAAGATCACGCTCAACATGGGCGTCGGCGACGCCAAGCAGGACTCCAAGGTCCTCGACGCCGCCATCGAGCAGCTCGCGACGCTCGCCGGCCAGCAGCCGAGCATCCGCCGCGCGCGCAAGTCGATCGCCCAGTTCAAGGTCCGCGAGGGCATGCCCGTCGGCGTCTCGGTGACGCTGCGCCGCGAGCGCGCCTACGAGTTCCTGGACCGCCTGATGTCCATCGCGATCCCGCGGATCCGCGACTTCCGAGGCCTGAAGCCGACGGCCTTCGACGGGCGCGGCAACTACTCGATGGGCGTCCGCGAGCAGATCATCTTCCCCGAGATCGACTACGACGCGATCGACCAGGTCCGCGGCCTGGACGTGACGATCACGACCAGCGCCCCGACGGACGCCGAGGCCTACGCCCTGCTCGAGGCCTTCGGCATGCCCTTCAGCCGTGAGGGCAACCCCTACGCCCAGACGACCGAGGAGGCCTGACGTGGCCAAGCTCTCGCAGCGCGTGCGTCAGGCACGCCCCGCCAAGTTCAAGACCCGGGAGTACACCCGCTGCCGCCGCTGCGGCCGCGCGCGTTCCGTCTACCGCAAGTTCGGCCTGTGCCGGATCTGCCTGCGCGAGCTCGCGCACGACGGCTACATCCCGGGGATGACGAAGAGCAGCTGGTAGCCCGATGTCGATGACCGATCCCATCGCCGACTTCCTGACGCGCGTGCGCAACGCCATCCAGGCGTCGCACGAGACCGTCGAGATCCCGGCGAGCAAGCTCAAGGTCGAGATGAGCCGGATCCTCAAGGAGCAGGGCTACATCAACGCCTACGAGCTCGAGGCGCCCAACCCCGAGCACCCCGGCGAGCTGATCCGGATCACGCTCAAGTACGCCGAGAGCGACCGCCGCTCGGCGATCTCGGGCATGAAGCGCGTCTCGCGCCCGGGCCAGCGCACGTACGTGGGCCACGGCGACATCCCCAAGGTGCTCGGCGGCATGGGCACCGCCATCGTGTCCACCTCCCGAGGCGTGATGACCGGTCACGACGCGCGCAACGCGGGCGTCGGCGGCGAGGTCGTCGCCCACATCTGGTAACCGACATGTCCCGAATCGGAAGACAGCCGATCCCCGTCCCCGAGACGGTCACCGTGGCCATCGAGCCCGAGATCGTGCGCGTCAACGGCCCGCGCGGCGAGCTCTCCGAGCGCGTCCCGCGCGACATCACCGTCGAACAGCGCGACGGTGAGCTCGTCGTCACGCGACCGACCGACCGCGCCGAGCACCGCGCCCTGCACGGGCTGACGCGCTCGCTCGTGGCCAACATGGTCGTCGGCGTCACCACGGGCTACGAGAAGCGCCTGGAGATCCAGGGTGTCGGCTACCGCGCCGTGCTCAAGGGCCGCGACCTCGAGCTCGCGCTCGGCTACTCCCACCCGGTGCCCGTCAAGGCGCCCGACGGGATCGAGTTCGAGGTCCCGCAGCCGACCCGCGTGGTCGTCAAGGGCAACTCGAAGCAGATGGTCGGCGAGATCGCCGCCTACATCCGCAAGCAGCGCCCGCCGGAGCCCTACAAGGGCAAGGGCATCCGCTACGAGGGCGAGTACGTCGCCCGGAAGGTTGGCAAGCGCGCATGACCGTCGTCAGCAAGCCGCAGTCGCGCCTCAGGCGCCGCCGGCGCGTGCGCGCGAAGGTCTCGGGCTCGCCCGACCGCCCGCGCATCTCCGTGTTCCGCTCCAACCGGGGCATCCACGCCCAGCTCGTCGACGACCTCGCCGGCGTCACGCTGGCGTCCGTGTCGTGGACGGAGAGCGACCTGCGCGGCCTCAAGCCGATGGAGCAGGCCGAGCGCGCCGGCCGCGTGCTCGCCGAGCGCGCTCAGAGCGCGGGCGTCTCCAACGCGGTCTTCGACCGCGGCGGCTACCAATATCACGGCCGCGTGAAGGCGTTCGCCGAAGGCGTGCGCGAAGGAGGACTGACCGTATGAACGGTGTCGATCGCACCGTGAGCCCGGTGGGGCTCGACCTGCAGGAGCGGGTCGTCGAGATCAACCGCGTGGCCAAGGTCGTCAAGGGCGGCCGGCGCTTCTCGTTCACCGCGCTGGTCGTGGTGGGCGACGAGAAGGAGGTCGTCGGCGTCGGCTACGGCAAGGCCAACGAGGTCCCGCTGGCCATCCAGAAGGGCGTCGAGCGCGCGAAGAAGAGCCTGTTCCGCGTGCCCAAGCACGGCTCGACGATCACCCACACGGTGACCGGCGAGTTCGGCTCCGGCCGCGTGTTCCTCAAGCCCGCCTCGGCCGGTACCGGCGTCATCGCCGGCGGCGGCGTGCGCGCGGTGCTCGAGCTCGCCGGCATCCACGACATCCTGAGCAAGTCGCTGGGCTCGCAGAACCCGATCAACCTGGTCAAGGCGACGCTGCAGGGCCTGCAGTCGCTGCGCACCCCCGACGAGGTCGCCGAGCTGCGCGGCCTGTCGATCAACCAGGTCCTCGGCCTGGGCGGCGAGCCCGCCGCCGCCGAGACGCTGTCCGGCGCGCCCGCCGACAGCTCGGAGAACGGCACGGCACCGGCCGCCGAGGAGGCGCCCGCGTCGTGAAGGTGACGCAGACCAAGAGCAAGAACGGCGCCGACAGGAAGCAGCTCGACACGCTGCGCTCGCTCGGCCTGCGCCGCATCGGCCAGACGGTCGAGGTCAAGGACACCCCGCAGGCGCGTGGCATGGTCCATCGCGTCCGCCACCTGGTGAGGATCGATGACTGAGTTCAAGGACACGGACGACTTCGGCCTGCACACGCTCAAGCCGGCGCCGAACAGCCGCAAGGCGCGCAAGCGCGTCGGCCGCGGCGAGGGTTCGGGCACGGGCAAGACCTCGGGCCGCGGCCAGAAGGGCGCGGGCTCGCGCTCGGGCGCCAAGGAGCGTCCGCGCTTCGAGGGCGGCCAGATGCCGATCCACATGCGGATGCGCAAGCTGCGCGGTCCGCACATGAAGAAGTCGATGCCCTTCGAGCCGTTCCGCACGCACACGCAGCCGGTCAACATCGGCGACCTCGACGCGCGCTTCGAGAAGGGCGACGCGGTGACCCTCGAGGCGATGCGCGAGAAGGGTCTGGGCGCGCGCAAGAACGTCCCGGTCAAGGTGCTCGCCAAGGGCGAGATCTCCAAGCCGCTGACCGTCCACGCGCACCGCTTCAGCGCGGCCGCCCGCGAGGCCATCGAGGCCGCCGGCGGGACCTGCCAGGTCGTCGAGCCCTGATCCGGGCGCCCGGCGCGACGCGCTAACCTGGCAGGCCGATGCTGTCGACGATCGCCAGCGCGTTCACGGTCCCGGAGATCCGCAAGAAGCTGGCGTTCACCGCGCTGCTGCTTGGGCTCTACCGGCTCGGATCGCACATCCCCGTGCCGGGCATCGACGTCCAGGCCGTCGAGCAGATCCAGCGCCAGTTCGGCTCCGGCGGCATCCTCAACCTGCTGAACGTCTTCAGCGGCGGCGGGCTGTCGCGGATCGCCGTGTTCGCGCTGGGCATCATGCCGTACATCACGGCCTCGATCATCCTGCAGCTCCTGACGGTCGTCGTGCCGTCGCTGGAGAAGCTGCAGAAGGAGGGCGAGGTCGGCCAGCAGCGCATCACGCAGTACACGCGCTACCTCACCGTCGGGCTGGCCTTCGCCCAGTCGATCGGCTACGTCTTCCTGTTCCGCAGCTTCGCGCCGAGCGCGGGCACGCCGGTCATCCCGGACTTCGACCCGCCGCACGTCTTCCTGATCGTCATCTCGCTCACCGCGGGCACCGTGCTGCTCATGTGGATGGGCGAGCTCATCACGCAGCGCGGCATCGGCAACGGCATCTCGCTGATGATCTTCGCCTCGATCGTCGCGGGCCTGCCCAACGGCGTGCAGGCGTGGTGGACGAACCCGGACCAGGTCTTCGTCGTCGGCATGCCGTTCCTGGGCCTCGCCGTGATCGCCGCCGTCGTCTTCATCCAGGAGGGCCAGCGGCGGATCCCGGTCCAGTACGCCAAGCGCGTCATCGGGCGGCGCATGAGCGCCGGCGGGCAGACCTACCTGCCGCTGCGCGTGAACATGGCCGGCGTCATCCCGGTCATCTTCGCCGCCTCGATCATGGCCTTCCCACCGACCGTGGGCCAGCTCATCCAGCAGCCGTGGGCGCAGGACCTGTCGACGTTCTTCAACCCGCAGGACGCGCCGTACATCATCGGCGAGACGGTGTTCATCATCCTGTTCACGTACTTCTACACGGCGGTCACGTTCAACCCCGTCGACCAGGCCGACAACCTGCGCAAGTACGGGGGCTTCATCCCGGGGGTGAGGCCGGGCCGGCCGACGGCCGAGTTCCTGGACCGCGTGCTCGCCCGGCTGACGTTCCCGGGGGCGCTGTACCTGGCCGCGGTCGCGGCGCTGCCGACGATCCTCATCAACCAGACGAGCGCGAACTTCTTCTTCGGCGGCACCTCGCTGCTCATCGTCGTGGGCGTGGCCCTGGACACGATGAAGCAGCTCGAGGCCCAGCTGATGATGCGCAACTACGAGGGCTTCCTGAAGTAGGTTAGGGTGCCCGGCTCCCGCTTCCCGCGCCGTCGTGCCGACGGCGAGTCGACCGACTCCTCCACCGCCCTCGTGTCCGAGCTCAACCTGATCCTCCTGGGGCCTCCGGGCGCGGGCAAGGGCACCCAGGCCGAGCGCCTGCAGGAGGACTTCCCGATCGCCTACGTGGCCACCGGCGACATGCTGCGCCAGGCCGTCAAGGACGGGACGGACCTCGGACGGGAGGCCAAGGAGTACATGGACCGCGGCGACCTCGTCCCCGACGAGGTCATCACCGGCGTGATCCTCGACGCGGTCCAGGGCGGCGAGTGCGAGGACGGGTTCCTGCTCGACGGCTTCCCGCGCACGGTCGCGCAGGCCGAGTCGCTCGACGAGGGCCTGCAGAGCCTGGACCGCGCCCTGTCCGCCGTGCTGCTCATCGATGTGCCCGAGGACGACGTCGTGCGCCGCCTGTCCGGCCGCCGCGTGTGCCCCGAGGGCCACGTCTACCACCTCGAGACGCACCCGCCCAAGAAGGAGGGCGTGTGCGACGTCGACGGCGAGCCGCTCAGCCAGCGCGACGACGACCGCGAGGAGACGATCCGCAACCGGCTCGAGGTCTACCGGGACCAGACCTCGCCGCTGATCGACTTCTACGACGATCGCGGGCTGCTGCACCGCTTCGACGGGACACGGAAGCCCCAGGAGGTCCACGACCACCTGCGCGCGACGGTCTCGACGCTGCGCCTCGAGAACCAGCTGTGATCATCCGCAAGTCGCCCGCGGAGATCGAGAAGATGGCGGCGGCCGGCGACATCGTCGTCCGCACGCTCAAGCTCATGGAGTCCAAGGTCCGCGAGGGCGTGACCACCGCCGAGCTGGACGAGGCCGCCGAGCGCTTCATCCGCTCGCAGGGCGCGACGCCCGCGTTCAAGGGCTACCGTGGCTTCCCGGGCTCGATCTGCGCCTCTCCGAACTCGATGGTCGTCCACGGCATCCCGGGCCCGTACCGGCTCGAGCGCGGCGACATCATCTCGGTCGACGTCGGCGTGGTCCTCGACGGCTGGGTCGCGGACGCGGCGCGGACCTTCCCGGTCGGCCCGATCACGCCGCTGGCCGGCAAGCTGCTCGACGTCACGCGCGACTCGCTGTTCGACGCGGTCGAGCACTGTCGCGTGGGCGGGCGCCTGGGCGACGTCTCCAACGCCGTCCAGCGGCGCGTCGAGGGCGAGGGGCTGGCCGTGGTCAAGTCGCTCGTCGGCCACGGCGTCGGGCGCTCGATGCACGAGGACCCGCAGGTCCCCAACTACGGCCCGCCGGGCCGCGGCCCGAAGCTCGAGGAGGGCATGGTGCTGGCCATCGAGCCGATGGTCAACGCCGGCAGCGACCCGGTGCGCATGGGCGACGACGGCTGGTCGATCTTCTCGCAGGACGGCTCGCTGGCCGCGCACTTCGAGTTCACCGTCGCCATCACCGCCGACGGGCCGCGCGTGCTCACGCCGTGGCACGAGAGCGAGGCCGCCGGGAACGGCTCGCTGGCGGCGGCGAGCGGCTGAGCCCGTGATCGAGATCGTTCGCTCGGGCGAGGGCGAGACGGCCGAGCTGGAGGTCGTCGGCGAGCTCGACATCGCGTCGGGCACGACGCTCGACGAGGCCGTCGTCGAGGCGCTGGACGACGGCTGCCGCGAGGTCGTCATCGACCTCGGGCGCACGACGTTCGTGGACTCCGCCGGCCTCGGCGCGCTGATCCGCGCGGTGCGCAGCGTCGACCAGGAGCACGCCACGATGAGCGTCGTCAGCCCGCCCGGGAGCGAGGCGCGGCTGGTCATCGAGATGGCCCGTGTGGGGGGCGTCGTCGGCCTGCGCGACGCCTGATCGCGGGCCGTTTTTGCGGGCCGGAATGGGTCCAGGGCCTTTGCTATCGTATTTCGTCTGTGCGCCCGCAACGACCGGCGTGCGCGCATTCCGCGATCGGTAGCGGCAGCCCCCTGCGGCGGCCAGAGCCGAGTCGCCGGGTACGCAAGCCGAAAGGGATCATGAAGGTACGACCGTCGGTGAAGCCGATGTGCGAGAAGTGCAAGATCATCCGCCGTCACGGCGCGGTGCTCGTGATCTGCCAGAACCCCCGTCACAAGCAGCGACAGGGCTGATCTGCCGATGGCACGAATCGCCGGGATCAACATCCCTCTCAACAAGCGCGTCGAGGTCGGCCTGACCTACATCTACGGGATCGGCCGTCCGACGGCCAACCGGATCCTCGACGAGACCGACATCTCGCAGGACACCTACGTCCGCGACCTCACCGAGGACGAGGTCGCCAAGCTGCGCGACGTCATCGACCGCGAGCTGACGGTCGAGGGCGACCTGCGCCGCGAGCGCTCCCAGAGCATCAAGCGCCTGATGGAGATCGGCTGCTACCGCGGGCTGCGACATCGCCGCGGCCTGCCCGTGCGTGGGCAGAACACGAAGACGAACGCCCGTACGCGCAAGGGGCCGAAGCGCATGCAGGTCGCGGGCAAGAAGAAGGCCGGAAAGAAGTAAGGACTGGATGCCCGCACCGAGACGACCGCAGCGTGGCCGCCGCAAGCCGAAGAAGAACATCCCGATCGGCCAGGCCCACATCAAGACCAGCTTCAACAACACCATCGTGTCCCTCACCGACCGCGAGGGCAACGTCATCGCCTGGGAGTCCGCCGGCGGTGCCGGCTTCAAGGGCTCGCGCAAGTCGACGCCGTTCGCCGCGCAGGTGACCGCCGACGCCGCTGCCCGGAAGGGAATCGAGCAGGGGCTCCAGAAGGTCGAGGTGTTCGTCAAGGGCCCCGGCTCCGGCCGCGAGACGGCGATCCGCTCGCTGCAGGCCGCCGGGCTCGAGGTCACGGGCGTCAAGGACGTCACCCCGCAAGCGCACAACGGCTGCCGCCCCCGCAAGCGGCGCCGCGTCTGAGCGAGGAGCAGGATGGCTCGAGACACCTCCCCCCAGTGCAAGCAGTGCCGCCGTGAGGGCCAGAAGCTCTTCCTCAAGGGCGAGCGCTGCCTGACCGACAAGTGCGGCGTCGAGCGGCGCGCGTACCCGCCCGGCGACCACGGCCGCGGCCGCCAGAAGCAGTCCGAGTACCGCGTCCAGCTGCGCGAGAAGCAGAAGGCACGCCGCTACTACGGCGTGCTCGAGAAGCAGTTCCGCCATTACTACGAGAAGGCCTCCCGCCAGGAGGGCATCACCGGCGAGAACCTGCTCACGCTGCTCGAGCGCCGCTTCGACAACGTGCTCGTCCGACTCGGCTTCGCCGGATCGCGACGCCAGGCCCGCCAGCTCATCCGGCACGGGCACTGGTACATCAACGGCCGCCGCGTCGACATCCCCAGTTACCAGGTACGCGACGGCGACGTGATCGCCGTCAAGGCCGGCACGGGCGCCGAGGCGCTCATCCGCGATGCGACCGAGCTCACGGCTCAGGTCCCCGCGTGGCTGCAGGCCGATCACGATGCGCTCACCGCCAAGGTGCTGCGCAGGCCCGAGCGTCGGGAGATCACGACGCCGGTGCAGGAGCAGCTCATCGTCGAGCTGTACTCCAAGTAGAAGGACCCTCCCCAAACGCGTCGCGCCGAGACCGTGTCGCGCGGCGCTCGTGACACGACAGTCAGGACCCACCCGATGCTCGACTTCCAGATCCCCCGAATTACGAATGAACAGGTCGAGGACAATCGCGGCTCGTTCGTCATCGAGCCGCTCGACCGCGGCTTCGGCTACACGTTCGGCAACTCGCTTCGGCGTGTGCTGCTCAGCTCCCTCGCGGGAGCGGCGGTCACGAGCGTGCGGATCGAAGGCGTCGCGCACGAGTTCTCCACGATCAAGGGCGTCACCGAGGACGTCACCGACATCGTCCTCAACCTCAAGGGCGTCGTGTGCCGCATGCACTCCGACGCGACCGAGGTCGAGGCGCCGCTCGTGGTGAGTGGCCCCGGTGACATCACCGCCAAGGACATCGACCTCCCCGCCGGCGTCGAGATCCTCAACCCGGACGTCCACATCGCCACGCTCGACAAGAAGACCAAGCTCGAGCTGTACCTCACGATCGGCCGCGGGCGCGGATACCGCCCCGCCGAGGAGAACAAGTCGCCCGACCAGCCGATCGGCGTCATCCCGATCGACTCGATCTTCTCGCCCGTGCGCCGTGTCGCCTACGCCGTCGAGCAGGCGCGCGTCGGCCAGCGCACCGACTACGACAAGCTGACGCTCGACATCGAGACGGACGGCTCGATCGATCCCCAGGCCGCGCTGCGCGAGGCCGCGGAGATCCTCATCTCGCAGCTGGCGATCTTCACCGACGCCGACCGCATCGAGGAGCTGCGCGCCGGTCCCGCGGGCCAGCTCGAGGGCGACGGCGTCGGCGCCGTCAACGGCGGCGGCGGCCAGGCCGGCGGCCCGATGCACGACATCCTCATCGAGGAGCTCGAGCTCGGCGTCCGCTCGTACAACTGCCTCAAGCGCGCCGGCATCCAGACCGTCGGCGACCTCATCTCGAAGTCCGAGGGCGAGCTCAACGCGATCCCGAACTTCGGCAAGAAGTCGATCGACGAGGTCATCGAGACGCTGCACGCGCGGGGCCTGAACCTGCGCGACGACTGATCGCGGCCGCGACTAGGATTCCAGGGACGATGCGCCACCAGAAGACGCGCCACAAGCTCAGCCGCGATGCCGCGCACCGCAAGGCGCTGCTGGCCAACCTCTGCAAGGAGGTCATCCAGCACGAGCGCATCAAGACCAGCGAGGCCAAGGCCAAGGCGGTCAAGCCCGAGGTGGAGCAGCTCATCACGCTGGCCAAGCGCGGTGACCTGCACGCCCGGCGCCAGGCGCTGAGCACGCTGGGCCAGGACAAGTTCACCGTCCACAAGCTGTTCGAGGAGGTCGCGCCCCGCTACGCCGAGCGTCCCGGGGGCTACACGCGCATCCTCAAGCTCGGTCCGCGTCGCAGCGACGCGACCGAGATGGTCTACCTCGAGCTCGTCTGACCCCTGGGGCCCCGCGGTCACGCGGCTCGATCTCGAGTACGACGGCACCGGCTTCGCCGGCTGGGCGCGACAGCCCGGCCGGCGCACCGTGCAGAGCGAGCTCGAGCACGCCGTCGCGACCGTGCTCGGCGCGCCGGTCGACCTGACGGTCGCCGGGCGCACCGACCGCGGTGTGCACGCCTGGGGACAGGTCGCCTCCTACGCGGGCCCGCCGGTCCCGCTGCGCGCCCTCAACGCGCTCACCGGCGACGACGTCGCGGTGACGGCCTGCGCGCCGGCGCCCGACGGGTTCGACGCCCGCCGCGACGCCCGCTCGCGGACCTACTGCTACCGCGTGCTGCATCGCCGCGAGCCATCGGCCTTCGAGCGCGACCGCGCGCTGTGGTGGCCGCACCGCCTGGACCGCGACGCGCTGCGGGCGTGCGCGGACCTGCTGCCCGGCACGCACGACTTCACGGCGTTCACGCCGACCGAGACCGACCACGTGCGCTTCTCGCGCACCGTGCTCGCCGCCCGCTGGGAGACGACGGGCGACGTGCTCGAGTTCTGGATCGAGGCCGACACGTTCATGCGCCACATGAACCGGGCGCTCGTCGGAACGATGCTCGAGGTGGGCGGCGGGCGCCGCTCGCCGGCGTCCTTCGCCGCGCTGCTGGACGGCCGCCCGCGCGCCGACGCCGGGCCGACGGCGCCGCCGCACGGGCTGTATCTCGCCTCGGTGCGCTACGACGCCTGAGCCGCGCGACGGTCAGGAGCGGCGCGAGAGGACCACGACGGCGAGCAGCCAGCTCACGGCGAAGATCGCGCACAGCAGCGCGAGCGTGGTGTTGCTCTCGCCCTGGGCCACGGTCACGAGCCACCAGCCGGGCAGCACGAAGGACATCACCGTGCCCGCGAAGGCGACGGCGCGCTGGTAGAGGCTCCGCGTGCGCTCGTCGCCGACGCCGCTCATGACGTCGAACGTGTCACTGCGCCGGCGCGCGACGGTGACGAGCACCATGAAGCCGAGCACGAGGCCGCCGCCGATCAGCGCCTCGCCGACGCTCTGGCCGCCGAGGAGGTAGGCGACGACGACGGCGGCGGCGATCAGCGCACCCATGGCGAGTTGGCCGGCCGGGGTTCCGAGGGTCTTCATCATGGTCACGTGGAAAGCTCTCCGGGGTCGGGGTGGAAGAGGTCCTCGACCGTCGTCTCGAAGAACCGGGCGAGCCCGATCGCGAGCGGCAGCGAGGGCAGGTAGCGCCCGGTCTCGATCGCGTTGATGGTCTGGCGCGAGACGCCCATCGCCTTGGCGAGCGCCCCCTGGCTGAGGTCGCGTCGTGAGCGGTGGTCTCGGACGTCGTTCTGCACTGTTGCTGTAAAGTTAGCTTGACACCATCGAGGTGTCAAGCGCGCTTTACACCACGGGACGGGGACGGCGCCGGGCCCGCGACTATCCTGGGATGCGTGCGGGTCCTGCTGACCAACGACGACGGCATCGAGGCGGAGGGCCTGCAGGCGCTGCGCCGCTCGCTGCTCGCGCTCGAGGACGTCGAGCTCGCCGTCGTCGCGCCCGACGGCAACCGCTCGGCGTTCGCGCGCATGATCACGACGCGCCGGCCGCTGTGGGTCCAGGTGGTCGACTTCGACGACGGCACGGTCGGCTACGCGACCGACGGCACGCCCGTGGACTGCGTGCGCCTCGCCGCGCTCGGCCTGATCGACGGCTTCCAGCCCGACGTCGTCGTCTCGGGCATCAACCACGGCGTGAACCTCGGCGACGACATCACCTACTCGGGCACCGTCGCCGCCGCGCTCGAGGCGCTGATCCTCGGCCTGCCCGGGATCGCGGTCTCCCAGCACCTGGACGGCCAGGCCCGCTTCGAGGCGGCCGCCGACTTCGCCGCGCGCGTCGTCGAGGAGCTCGCCGACGTGCCGCTGCCCGAGGGCACGCTGCTGAACATCAACGTCCCGGCGCGCGCGCCCGAGGGTGTCGACGTCACGCGCCTGGGCAAGCGGATCTACCGCGACGAGCTCAAGCTCGACGCCGAGGACGAGCACGGCCGCCGCCGCTACTCGATCTACGGCGAGGACCCGGGCCTGCACGGCGAGGAGGAGGGCACCGACCTGGCGTCCGTGCACGCCGGGCGGATCGCCGTCACGCCGGTGCACTTCGACCTCACCGACGTCGCGGGCATGGACGCGCTCGCGCGCTACGACCTCGCCCGTCTGCTCGAGCCCGCGGCCCGCGAGGTCGAGTGAGCGCGCCCGCGCAGGCGCGGGACCGCGCGGCCGAGCTGCGCGAGCAGCTCACCGAGCACGGCTACCGCTACTACGTCCTCGACGACCCGGCGATCGGCGACGACCAGTACGACGCCCTGCTGGACGAGCTGCGCCGGCTCGAGGCCGACCACCCCGAGCTGCTCACGCCCGACTCGCCGACCCAGCGCGTCGGCGGCGAGCCGCTCTCCAGGCTCGACAAGGTCACCCATCTGCAGCCGATGCTGTCGCTGGCCAACGCGCGCAGCGAGGAGGAGCTGCGCGCGTGGATCGAGCGGATGCGCAACCACCTCGCACGCGAGGGGATCGACGCGCCCGACTTCCGCTACGTGGCCGAGCCGAAGATCGACGGGCTGGCGATCTCGCTCGTCTACCGCGACGGCGTCCTCGAGCGTGGCGCGACGCGCGGCAACGGCGAGATCGGCGAGGACGTCACCCACAACCTGCGCACGATCCCGACGATCCCACTGCGCATCGAGGACGCGCCGCCGCTCCTCGAGGTGCGCGGCGAGGTCTACATGTCGCTCAGCGACTTCGCCGCGCTCAACGAGCGCCGCGCCGAGCAGGGCCTGTCGACGTTCATGAACCCGCGCAACGCCGCCGCCGGGACCGTGCGCCAGCTCGATCCGAAGCTCGCCCGCGAGCGGCCGCTGTCGATGTGGTGCTACGGCATCGGGGCGACCGAGGGGATCTCCTTCAGCTCGCACTGGGACGGGCTGACGTGGCTGCGCGAGCGCGGCTTCCGCGTCAACGAGGATGTCGTCCGGCTCGACGCCGAGGAGGACGTCGTCGCCCGCTGCCTGGCCTGGCAGGAGCGCCGCGGCGCGCTCGACTTCGAGATCGACGGCGTCGTCGTCAAGGTCGACGACGTCGAGCTGCAGCGGCGCCTGGGCGTCGTCGGGCGCGATCCGCGCTGGGCGATCGCCTGGAAGTTCCCGCCCACGACGGCGGTGACGACGCTGAAGGACGTCGCCTGGAACGTCGGCAAGTTCGGCGACCTGCACCCGTTCGCGGTGCTCGAGCCCGTCCACGTCGGCGGCGTGACGGTCAAGCTGGCCACGCTGCACAACGAGGAGGACGTCGTCCGCAAGGACCTGCGCGTGGGCGAGGAGGTCATCGTCCTGCGCGCCGGCGACGTCATCCCGCAGGTCCTCTCGCCGGCGCCGCACGCCGCGGAGGCGAAGCGGCGCGGCCCCGTCCCGCGCCCGCCGGAGCGCTGCCCGTCGTGCGGGACGCCGACGGTCAAGGAGGAGGGGCGCGTCTTCACGCGCTGCCCCAACCGCACCGGCTGCCCCGGTCAGCAGTTCCAGCTCCTCAAGCACTTCGCCTCGGGCGGCGCGATGGACATCGACGGCCTCGGCGAGGAGCGCGTCCTGCAGCTCCAGCGCGCCGGGCTCGTGGTCAACGCCGCCGACCTCTACGACCTCACCGTCGAGCGCCTCGTCGAGCTCGAGGGCTTCGGCGACGTCAGCGCCACGCGCCTCGTCGACGCGATCGCGGCCTCGCGCGAGCGGCCGTTCGGCCGCGTGCTGTACGCCATCGGCCTCGAGGAGGTCGGCTTCGTCACCGGCCGCAGCCTGGCCCAGCACTTCCGCTCGATCGACAGCCTGCTGGCCGCCGATGCCGAGGCCATCGCCGGCACGCCGGGCGTCGGCCCGAAGATGGCCGAGTCGATCGCCGCGCAGCTCGCCGATCCGCAGATGCGCGATCTGATCGCCGCGCTGCGCGAGCGCGGCCTGCAGTTCGAGGTCGAGGGCCCGCCGCCGGGCGAGGGCCCGCTGGCCGGGCGCACCTTCGTGCTCACCGGGACGCTGCCCGACCTCACGCGCGAGGAGGCGACGGAGCAGATCGTCGCCGCCGGCGGGCGCGTGACGTCGTCGGTGTCGAGGAAGACGGACTACGTCGTGGCCGGGGAGAGCCCCGGCTCCTCCAAGCTGGAGAAGGCCGAGCGCCTGAAGGTCGACGTGCTCGACGAGGCCGGACTGCTGGAGCTGGTGCGTGGCACACCCGCATGAACGCGAGGAGGGGGAGGAGCCCGACGAGCGCTTCACGCTCGCCAACGAGCGCACGTACCTGGCGTGGATCCGCACCGCGATGGCGCTCGTCGGCGGCGGGCTGGCGGCCGGCCAGCTGCTCGAGTTCGAGAGCGACGTCGCGCGGCTGGCCGTGGCGCTGCCGCCGATCGTGCTCGGCGCCGTCCTCGCGCTGACGAGCTACCGCCGCTGGCAGGCCAACCAGCACGCGCTGCGCACCGGGGCGCCGCTGCCCACGGGCGGGCCGCCGCGGATCCTCGCCGCCGGCGTGGCCATGCTCGCCGTCCTCGTGACCACGATCGTCGTCATCGATGCCCTCAGCCGCTGACCACGCGCGCGACCCGGGCATGGCGCCGGAGCGCACGGCGCTGGCCTGGCAGCGCATGGCCACCGGCTACACGACGCTCGCCGCGCTCGTCCTCGGCGCCGCGGCCCACCGCGGAGAGCCGTGGCTGATCGTCCCGGCGGTGCTGCTGCTGGCGGTGGCGCTCGGCGTCTACCTGGAGTCGCGAAGGCGCACGGCGGGCGGCGAGCAGGACCCGCGCGCTCTGCGCGCGCTCGCCGTGGCGACGACGGTGGCGGCCATCCTCGCCGCCGTCCTCGCCCTGCTGGCCTAGGAGCCGTAGGTGGCCAGGGCCGCGGTCATGCGGTCCTGGACGCGGTGCGCGCGGGAGGTGTTGCGCGTCGACATGAGCAGCGCGAAGCCGACGCGGCGCCCGGCCGTCGTCGTGCACACGCCGGCCAGCGCGCTGACGGCGCGCAGCGTGCCCGTCTTGGCCCGGCAGCGGTCCTGGGCGGGGGTGCCGCGCATGCGTGTGCGCACCGTGCCGGTCCGGCCGATCAGCGCCATCGAGCCCTCGAAGGCCGGGCCGGCCGGCTGGCCGTCCATGCGCTCGATCAGCCGCACGACCTGACGCGGCGTCGTGCGGTCGGAGGTCGACAGGCCCGAGCCGTCGACGATCCGCGGATGGATGCCGAACTCCAGCAACTGCTCGCGGACGACGGCCGCGCCGGCCGCCGTCGAGCCGCCGCCGCCGAAGCGCGCCCCGAGCGCCTTGAGCACCATCTCGGCGGCGAAGTTGTCGGAGGGCACGTTGATCGCGGCCGCGAGCTGGGACACCGGCGGCGAGTCGATCGCGCCGATCTCGCGGGCGTCGGCGGGAGCGGCGCCGACGCCGGTCGCGCCCTCGACCTTCACGCCCGACTCGCGCAGGCCGCGGGACAGGCGGCGGGCGGCCTCCTCGGCGGGCGCGCCGTTGCGCGTGTACCCGCGCGAGACGGCGAGCGCGCTGAGCACGCCGGTCATGTCGCGGTCGACCGCGAAGCCGGTGCGCGCCCCGCCGCGCTGCAGGTCGAAGAACGACTCGTCGCCGTACACCGAGCCGGCGATGCGCTGGATGCCCGTCTTCGCCCCGAACGTCGACGCGAAGCTCGTGATCGTCGTACGGCTGAGCGTCGGGTCGCCGCCGCCCTGGAGGTAGAGGTCGCCGCGCCAGACGCCCTGCGCGTCGAGCGCGCCGGTGGCGAGCACGCGCGTGCGCAGCGTGGCGTCGGGGCCGAAGCGCAGCAGCGCCGTGGCCGTGGTGTAGAGCTTCTCGACCGAGGCGGGCGAGCGCGCGACGTTCTCGTTGCGGGCGTAGATCTCCTCGCCGGTGTCGATGTCGCGCACGTAGGCGCCCGCGAGCAGGCGGCTGGAGAGCATCGCCCGCGACAGCTCGCTGCGCAGGGCGGCGCGGTCGAGCGCGGAGGCGGCGGGCGCGGCGCAGGCGAGCGCCGCGAGCGCGAGCAGCAGGCAGGTCAGGGCACGGCGACGAACGGACACGCTGGTTCCGAACACGCGGGGCGCCCCGAAGGAGCGCCCCGCCGACGGATGCGGCTCGCGCGCCGGCCGGGCCGGGCGCGATGTCACATGGGCATCTTGTCGCGACCGCGGCGGCCGAGCGAGGCGCTCTTGTTGGCCGCCTTGTTCGACGACGAGAACGGCTTGCGCAGCAGGCGGCCGAGCGGGCCCGGAGCCGAGCCGGCCACCTGGCCGCCGGTTCCGAACACCTTGTTGACGCCCCGCTGCGGGTGGGACGAGAGCCGCGGGGCCAGGAAGGCCAGGATCAGCAACACGACGCAGATCGCGGCAACGATTGCGATGGTCATAGACCGGTGGGTACCCGGGCCGATGCGACGGCACGCGCCGTCCTGCGGATCCCACGTCCGCGACGGCCTCCGGCCACGGGCGGAGGACCGTCACGGCGGAGAGGGGGCTTAGAGGCCGCGCTCGGGAGGCACGGCCGGCATGTCGCGCGTCAGGCGGTCGCGCCGGACGGCTGCCGCGTGGTCTGCGTCGTCTGGCCGAGATTGGCCAGGAACAGCGTCTTGTCGATCCGGCCCTGGAAGATCGGGACGCCCATTTCCATGCACTTCGCGATGACTTCCTTGCGCTCCAGTCCTGCTTCGCGAGCGAGCTCCGTGGGCGTCAGGTGATTGGCCATTGGCAGCATTCCCTCCTAGGGGCGATTGAGACGTTCTGCACATATAGCGGGCGTCTCGGACATCGGCAACCAAAATGCGTTGAACGTGCAGGTTCTGTCGGTCAGCAACATCTCCGCGCCGGCTTTTCGTCAGATCGGGTTCGGAACGTCGACCCACTCGTGACGCACGCCGAAGCGCTCGGCGAGCAGGTCGCCGAGCCGCCGCACGCCGCGCGTCTCCGTCGCGTAGTGGCCGGCGGCGAGGAAGTGCACGCCGGTCTCGCGCGCGCGGGACATGATGCGCTCGACCGGCTCGCCGGTCACGAACGCGTCGAGGCCGGCGGCGATCGCCTCCTCGAGATGGTCGGCGCCGGCGCCCGACACGATCCCCACCGTGCGGACGCGCTGGGGGCCGTCGGTGAAGGCGAGCGGCTCGCGGTCGGTCGCGTCGCGCACGCGCGCGACGAGCTCGCCGGGGTCGATGCCCTCGCCGGGCAGGCGCCCGGCGACCCCGATGGTGCGACCGCGGTGACGGCCGAAGGGCTCCCACGACGCGCAGCCCAGCGCCTCGGCGAGCAGCGCGTTGTTGCCGTGCTCGAGATGGGCGTCGAGCGGCAGGTGGTACGCGGCGAGGCTCATGTCGGCGTCGAAGAGGACCTCGAGCCTGCGCTTGGCGGCCCGATCCAGGTTGCGCGGCGGGCCGCCCCAGAACAGCCCGTGGTGGACGAGCACGAGGTCGGCCCCGGCAGTCCTGGCGCGTTCGAACAGTTCGATGTTCGCCGAGACGCCGGTGACGATCGTTTCGACGTTCTCGCGCCCGGGAACCTGAAGCCCGTTCGGACCGTAGTCATCGAACACCGCGGGGTCGAGAAGGGCGTCGAGGTGACCGATGAGCGACGAGAGGGGGGCCACTCAGCCAACCTCGGTGCCGGACCAGCGTTCTAACATTCGCCGGAAGTTCTACAACGCGGTCGCCGTACATGGATGGCGGCGCCGCAAAGGAGTAGGGGACATAGCCACGCTCGCCGCGCCACCCGTCCTCCCACGGGTCGGCGCCGACACCACCGACGACGCATTGGTGGCCGCCGCCCGCAGGGGCGATGACCTCGCGTTCGAGCAGCTCTACCATCGCTACCAGCGGCGTATCGCCGCGTATGTCCACGGGATGGTCAAGGACCACGGCCGGGCCGAGGACATCACCCAGGAGGTCTTCATGTCCGCCCTGCGGCGGATGCGGGAGACCGAGCGCCCGATCGTCTTCAAGCCCTGGATCTACGAGATCGCCAAGAACGCGTGCATCGACGCGTTCCGCCGCTCGCGGCGCACCGAGGAGGTCTCCTACGACGCCGACGACGGACTCGGCGCGGCTGATCACCTCAAGCTCGTCAGCAGCACCCCGGAGCCCGACGCCGCGGCCGACACGCGCAAGGCGCTCGAGGATCTGCGCGGCGCGTTCGGCGGCCTGTCGGAGTCCCACCACGACATCCTCGTGATGCGCGAGCTCGAGGGCCTTTCCTACCGCGAGATCGGCGAGCGGCTGGGCATGAGCCGGCCGTCGGTCGAGTCGACCCTCTTCCGGGCCCGGCGCCGCCTGAGCGAGGAGTACGAGGAGCTGGCGAGCGGCAAGCGCTGCTCGCGCTTCCAGGAGCTCATCGCCCGGGCCGCCGACGTGGACGTGCGTCTCGGCGCGCGCGACGAGCGCAAGATGTCCCGCCACGTCTCCCACTGCCAGGCCTGCCGCCGCGTCGCCGGTCTCGCCGGGATCGACGTCGCTGCGCTGGCCGCCGGCCGCGGCCTGCGCGAGAAGATCGCCGCGCTGCTGCCGCTGCCCGCCTTCCTCAAGCGCCGCTGGTTCGGCGGGGACGGCTCGCTGGCCAACCTGTCCGCCTCGGCCGGCCAGTACGCCGAGCCGATGGCCGGCTGGGTCAAGGCGGCGGCCGTGGCCGCCACCGTGGCGCTGGCCGGCGCGGGCGCCGGCGCCGTCACGTCGCAGGGCGACTCGACGCCGTCCGGGCCCGAGCCCGCGTCCTCGGCGACCTCGGAGCGCGGCTCTGCGGCGGCGAAGGCCGGCGCGCGCGACCGCGGCGCGGCGCCGAGCGGCTTCACCTCGACCGCCACCGGGCGCACAGGCGCCCGGCCCGCCCAGGGCGCCGGCACGTCCTCGGGCTCCGGCGCCGCGGGGAGCACGAGCAATCCCTCCGGCGGCCCGTCCGCGGGCACGCCCGACGCCGCCGACGGCGCGCGCAAGACGGTCGGCGGGACCGCCGACGCCGGCCGCGGGCGCGGTCAAGAAGACCACGGGCGCCGTGACGAAGACGGTCGGCGGCGTCACGAAGACCGTCAACGGCGTCACGCAGACCACCGGCGCCGTCGTCAACGGCACGACCGGCGCCGTGAAGAAGACCGTCGACCGCACGACCGGCGCGGTCACGAACACGGTCAAGAAGACGACGGGCGCCGCCACGGGCACGGTCAACAAGACGACCGGGACGGCGACCGGCGCGGTCGACAACACGGTCAAGAAGACGACCGGTGCCGTGAACAAGACGACGGGCGCCGTCACCGGCGCCGTCGACAAGGCGACCAACGGCGCGACCAGCGGCGTCTCGAGCACGGTCAACAAGACGGCCGGCGCGGCCACGGGCGCGGTCGACAAGACGACGACCACCGTCACCGGCGCGGCCAACAAGGCGACGGGCGCGGCGACCGGCACGGTCGACAAGACCGTCGGCAGCACGGCCGGCGCGGTGAACACCACCGCCACGACGGCGACCGGCGCGGTCAAGGACACCGTCGGCACGGCGACCGGCGTCCCGGCGGCCTGCTCGGCGGCAAGTAACGGCACAAGGGTACGTCCGGCGGAAGGCCGGCGGGGAGGCACGTCCTCCTCGCCGGACGCCGTCGCGGGCCAGATACACTGGAGCGTCCTCGGGGCGTGGCGCAGCCTGGTAGCGCGCACCGTTCGGGTCGGTGAGGTCCCCGGTTCAAATCCGGGCGCCCCGATGTTCCACCTCACCTCACGGATACGCGCCCGCGCAGGGAGACCCATCCCGCCCGGCCCGGTGAGGTCCCCGGTTCAAATCCGGGCGCCCCGATGTTCCACCTCACCTCATGTGACAGCGCGGCGTTCCGACGGGCAGGCACCCCGCCGATCCGGGGTGGACGCATCCTTGTCGGGAAATGCCCACGACGAGGACGATGGCGGCGGCCCGACGTCGATGCGAGGAGCCCTTGAAGTCCGGGTGACCGACCTGAACGGGACACCGAAGAGCCGCAAGCCGCGGAAGGCCGGGAAGGACAGGCACCGCCGCCGCGGCATGCTGGACCTTCCGAAGGCGATCGCGGAGCGCATGGCCGAAGGGCGTGCCGAGCGGGAGTCGGCGCCGCTCGAGGCTCATGCCGAGTGGACGGCGCCCGATGACCGTCCGGATCCGGTCGGGGTCCTCGAGGAGCAGAACGCGGCGCGTGTGCCGGAGCTCGTGCCGATCCGGCACGGGCGGATGATCGTGTCGCCGTTCACGTGCTTCCGCGGGACCGCGGCGATCATGGCGTGGGATCTGTCGCGCACACCGACGACCGGGTTGACCGTCCAGTGCTGCGGCGATGCCCACCTGTCGAACTTCGGCCTGTTCGCGGCGCCGGATCGCCGGCTCGTCTTCGACCTCAACGACTTCGACGAGTCGCTGCCGGCGCCGTTCGACTGGGATCTGAAGCGCCTGGCCGCGAGCTTCGCTGTCGCCGCCCGGGACAACGGACACCGTCCCAAGGAGCAGCGCGCGGCGGCGCGCTCGGCCGCGCGCGCCTATCGGAGGGCGATGGCCACGGCGGCGACGATGCGCTTCCTGGATGTCTGGTACACGCGCTTCGACGCCGACGAGGTGCTCGCCGACCTCACCCCCAAGGTGGACAAGGCGGCGGTCACGTCCGCTCAGAGGACAGTGGCGAAGGCGCGACGACGCACGAGCCTGGGCTCGCTGGAGAAGTTCGCGCAGCGCGTCGATGGCGGCTACCGGATCAAGCAGCAGCCACCGGTGATCGTGCGCCCGCCCGAGACGCTGCAGGGCGACTTCGACGAAGTGGTCCGCCAGGGGCTGACCGACTACGCGCGATCGCTGCCCCCTGACCGGCGCGTCGTGCTCGACCGCTATCACTACGAGGACTTCGCACGCAAGGTCTCAGGCGTCGGCTCAGTCGGGAACGAGGCCATGATGATCCTGCTGATGGGTGACGCCGAGGACGATCCGCTGTTCCTCCAGATCAAGGAGGCGAACACCTCGGTGCTCGCCCCGTATGCGGGCGCGAGCGAGTACGAGCATCAGGGCGAGCGGGTCGTGCAGGGCCAGCGGCTCATGCAGTCCGCCAGCGACGCGTTCCTCGGCTGGGTCACCGGGACCGGTGAGCGCCGGCACGAGTTCCATGTCCGGCAGCTGCGCGACATGAAGGGCTCCGCCACGATCGAGGCGATGTCGCCGGAGCGCCTGGCCGTGTACGGAGAGCTGTGCGGCGCGACGCTGGCGCGCGCACACGCGCGCACCGGCGACGCCGCGAGGATCACCGGCTACATCGGTGACGACGAGACGTTCGATCGTGCCCTTGCACGCTTCGCCGTGGCCTATGCCGATCAGGCCGACGCCGACTACGCCGCGTTCACCCGGGCCGCGGACGACCGGCGCATCGCGGTCCAGCGCGGCGTGTAGCGCGGAGGTGCACGCACCCCCGGCCGGACACCGGCACGCGCCATTGTCCGCCAGGGCGCCGCGGATCGACGATGCGCGCATGGGATTCTGGGCGATCGGCGGTGTCCTCGGGCTCGCGCTTCTCGCGATCTGGGTGCTCACCGTGGCGGACATCCTCCGGCGGCACCTGGGGAGGGGACCGACGGCTGCCTGGCTGATCATCGTGCTGCTGCTGCCGTTCGTGGGCGCGGTGCTCTACTGGGTGCTGCGCAAGCCGTCGCCCGAGGAGATGCAGCGCGAGCTCGACAACGAACGCGCCCTGCGCGAGTCCGCGGCGCACCGCCCGTTCGACCGGAGCGGGATGGGCCCCCTCTAGGTAGGGCACGCCCTTCGGCGAGACGCCCGTCCACGCCGTACGATCCGTCGAGGCGTGGCCGGTCAGACACAGAGCACGGAACACGCGGGCCGTCTGGCGGACGCGGTCTACGGAACGATCCTCGCCCTCGCGGTCATCGCCGCGCTGTCCGAGGACGAGAGTGCCACGGCCGGCGCGATCCTCGGCGGGGCACTCGCGACGTCGCTGGTCTTCTGGGTCGTGCACGTGTACGCCGAGGTGATCAGCCGCCGCGCGTCCGGCGATCGCACGGCGTCGTGGCCGCTCGTCCGGCGTGCCGCGCGACAGGAGTGGCCGCTGGTCAACGCGGCCTTCCTGCCGGCGGTGCCGCTCTTGCTCGGCGCGGTGGGGCTCATCGGCCGCTCGCCGGCGATCACGCTGGCGCTCGCCGTCGGGCTCACCGAGCTCGCGGCGTGGGGATATCTCGCGGGCCGTGCGATGCGCCAGTCACGGATCATGTCGCTCGTGAGCGGGGCAGGCGTCGCCGCACTGGGGACGTTGATGGTGCTGCTGAAGAACCTCGTGCACTGACGGCGCGGTACCCCGGGTGCGGGCACGCCCGGCGAGACACGGGTGCGCACGCTGGCCGCGAAGCGGCGCCCCTGGGAGGGTCGCGACGACCGCCTCCTGAAGGAGCACCGATGAGTGAGCTCGTGGCCATCTCCTATCCGGACAGCCAGACCGCGCAGGTGGTGCGCGACATCCTCGCCGACCTCAGCCGCGAGGAGCTCATCACGCTCGACGACGCCGTCGTCGTCTCGCGCGATGACAAGGGCGAGGTCAAGCTCGAACAGTCCGAGCGCCCGGGCCGCAAGGGCGCCGGGCGGGGCGCGCTGTGGGGCGGCGCGATCGGGCTGCTCGTGTTCGCGCCGCTGGTCGGCGCGGCGGTCGGCGCGGCCGCCGGCGGCATCGCCGGCTCGGCGAACGACACCGGCGTCGACGACGACTTCATGCGCGAGCTCGGCGCGAGCCTGGAGCCGCCGCGCGCGGCGTTGGTCCTGCTGGTGCGCGACGCGACCGCGGACAAGGTGCTGCCCCAGATCCGCGAATACGGCGGCCGGGTGATGCGCACGTCGCTGGGCAAGGAGGCTGAGGCGAAGCTGCGCGCGGGGCTCGACGACACCGTCCCCGCCGCGCCCGGACCAGACCCCGCATGATCCGTCATCCCATCGCCGTCCTCTGGGCTCCCACGATCGTCGCGATCGCCATGCCGCTGATCGCGCTCGCGCTCCTGTGGCTGCGCCGGGGAGAAGGCCCCGACGACTCGGACGACGGCGGCGGTGGAGGGGGCGGAGGCCGCGGCCCGTCAGCGCCGCGCCGGCCGCCGCCGGCCGGGCCCGTGTGGTGGCCGGAGTTCGAGCGGCAGTTCGCCGATCACGTCGCGAGGCTCGCCGAGCGCCGCCGGAGCACGACGCCCAGGCGCTGACCGCTCGCCGGCGGACGAGCGCGGGCGAACGCGGCATGCGCGCTGCGGATTCGGGGAACCCTTCCGGACGCAGTGCTCATGTCCCAACCGCCCTCCACGCGACGTCAGGCGATCGCGATCTGCCTGTTCGTCGTGCTCACGACGGTCATGTGCGCCGGGCTCCTCAGCGCGGCGGCGCTCGTTCCCGCGCCGGCGGCCGTGCTGCCGCTGATCGTCGTCGTGTGCATCGGCGCTCCGATGGTCGCGGCGCTCGAGTTGCCGGCGGCGATCGCCGCACTGCGGCGTCCGAGCCGCGGGCGCGGCTTGGACCGACGTGCGCTGGAGGCGCTGCGCCGGCAGCTCGACGCGCTGCCGGAGACGCAGCACCCCCTGGGTCTCTGACCGCTAGCGACGGCGGCTGACGCGGCGCGCGGTGCGCCGGCCCGTGCGGCGGGCGACCCTACGTGAACCGAACATGGCGATCCTCCGATGTCGTGGTGCGGACGGGGTGCGTGCCGCGGGCGGCACGGGTGTCACCTACGCCGGCGAGCTGGCGGCGGACTCGACGGCGTGGAGCTCGGCGGCCTCCTCGGCGGAGACGAGCCCGATCGCAACGAGGTCCAGCGGGCTGATGAACCCGTCGCTGATGCGGAAGCCCCCGGCGCGCATGATCGCGTCGCGCAGCGGGACGGCCCAATGGTGCTCGAGCAGGATCAGCGCGGCGGCCGAGTCGGGTGGGATGTCCTCGATGACGTCCCAGGCGTCCTCCTCCGAGAACACCTGCACGCCGTCGGCGGCGGCCTCGGCGCCGGCAAGGGCGCCGGCCTCGATGCCCTCCTCGCCCTCGATGCCGAGGCCGACGAGCGCGCCGACCTTGCTCCCGAGCTCGATGGCCTCGTCATCCGTCAGGTTGCTGAGATGCTCGACGGCGACGTCGCCGGCGGCGTCCTTGTAGACGGCGAGCGCGTCGATGACGCGAACGGTGTCGCTCTCGCGCAGTCGCTCGAGCTCGCCGATGATCTCGCCATGGAAGTCCGGGTGCTGGAAGCCCAGGACGATGAGCTGGACTGGTCCGATCGCCACGGTTGTCTCCTTCGATCGAGTGGTGCGCCGAGCCTGGTCGGCGCGGCCCGCGTCCGCATCACCTCGATGGGGTGAATCGCGTCATCCGGATCGGATGACGACACGCGGGTGGGCGTACGGGATGGTCGCCACATGCCCGCACCGATCCCCTGGCCGGTCCGCAGCGTCCTCGCGGGGACGTCGGGGACGGCGATGATGACCCTCGCCTACGCCGCCGAGCGCCGGCTGCGAGCGCGCGCGAAGGGGCCACTGGACTACGACGACAGCCTCGTCCCGGGCCGGATCGTCGCGTCGGTCATGCACCTGCCCCAGGTCACCGGCCGCGAGGAGCACGAACTCGGCCTCGCCCTGCGCTGGACCTACGGCTCCGCCTTCGGCCTGCTGCACGGCGCGCTGCGGCGTGCCGTCGGGGAGCCCTGGGCATCGTTCGGCTTCGGCGCGACGCTCATGAGCGCGACGTTCACCATGTTCCCGCTGCTCGGACGCACCCCGCCGCCCTGGCGCTGGGGCGCGGACGTGATCGCGACGAGCCTCGCGACGCACGCGACATACGTCGCCGGGGTCGCCGCCGCGGACGACGGGATCCGCCGCCGCGCGCGCTAGCGGCGGGGGATGCTCACACCCCGCCGGCCGGTGGGGCCAGGACCACCCGAGGAGGCAGCGGCGCACCATTGCCCGCCCCGCCCGGGCGCTGCGACGCTGGCCGCATGGAGAACTCGGCGAAGGCCCCGCGCGCCCACCGGGGCGCGGTCTACGCGCTGCTCGTCGCGGCGACGATCACCGCGTTCCTGGCGGTGCTCGCGGTGTGGGTCCAGCGCCAGGTGCTCAACGGCGACAACTGGACGAGGTCGAGCAGCGAGCTGCTCCAGGACACGGCCATCCGCACCACCGTGTCGGGCTATCTCGTCGACCAGTTGTACGCCAACGTCGACGTCGCGGGCGAGCTGCGGGCGTCGCTGCCTCCCGAGCTGAAGGGCCTCGCCGCGCCCGCCGCCGGCGGCCTGCGCAGCGCCGCGGAGAACGTCACCAACAAGGCGCTGCAGCGCCCGCGCGTGCAGGAGCTGTGGGAGAACGCCAACCGCCGCGCGCACGCGCGGCTGATCAAGGTGCTCGAGGGTGGCGGGCCCGCACTGCAGACCACCGGTGGCGTCGTCACGCTCGACCTCGGCGGCCTGCTGGGGCAGATCGAGGAGCGCGTCGGGGTCGGCGGACGTCTGGCGGACAAGGTGCCGCCGGGCGCGGCGCAGATCGAGATCATGCGCTCCGACCAGCTCGCGCTCGCGCAGGACGTCTTCAACCTGCTGCGGCCGCTTGCCATCGGGCTGGTCGTCCTCGCGATCGCGTTGTTCGCGCTCGCGGTCTGGCTGGCCCGCGGATGGCGCCGTCAGGCGCTCCGCGGGGTCGGCATCGGCTTCCTCATCGCCGGGATCGCCGCCCTCCTGGTGCGGCGGTTCGGCGAGGGCGTCGTGGTCGACTCGCTGGCCTCGACCGCCTCGATCGAACCGGCCATCGAGTCGACGTGGCGCATCGAGACGTCGCTGCTCGCGGACGCGGCCACCGCCAGCATCCTCTACGGCGTCGCGATCGTGCTGGCCGCCTGGCTGGCCGGCACGACGGGTCTGGCGGTCGGGACGCGGCGCGCGCTGGCGCCGTACCTGCGCGAGCCCGCCTACGCCTACGGCGGCCTCGCGGTGATCGTGCTCCTGCTCCTCGTCTGGGCGCCGACGCAGGCCCTGCGCCAGCCGCTGACCGCCCTCGTGCTCATCGTGTTCATCGTCGCCGGGTTCGAGGTGCTGCGGCGGCGCACCGCCCGGGAGTTCCCCGACGCGGAGCGCAACCTGGCCGACCGCGCGCGCGCCGCGTGGGGACGGATCGGCGGCGGTCGCGCGGCGGGCGCCGAAGGGGGCGCCTCACCGGCGCCGGCGGCACCGCACTGGGCGAGCGTCGATCCCGTCGAGAAGCTCGAGCGCGTGGCCGCGCTGCACGAGCGCGGCGTCCTCACCGACGAGGAGTTCGCCGCCGAGAAGCAGGAGATCCTCGCCGCGGCCCGCTAGCAGCGGGCCGACGGCGCGCGCGCCCGGTCAGGCGTTGAGGATCTTGTCCTTCTGGACGGCGAACTCCGCGTCCGTCAGGATGCCCTGCTCCTTGAGCGCGGCCAGGTCCTTGAGCTGCTGGATGGGATCGACCGGCGGCGCCGGGGGCGGGGGCGGCGGGGCCGCGTAGCCGGGATCCGGCTCTCCGTAGGCGGGCTCCTCCTGTTGCGACCAGCGCTGCCCCTGGCGGCGCGAGACGCGGTTGCTGACGGCGGTGGCCGTTCCCGCCACGACGGCGGTGCGGGCGATTCCGCGAAGCAGTCCGGGCATGTCGTGTTCCTCTGCGATCAGGTGGTGGTTTCCGTCGCGTCGAGCGACGCGATGATGGCCTGGACGGGGATCCGCCCGCTGGCGACGAGCTGGGCGCCCGAGCGACGCAGCGCGACCGCGATGGGCGCGGCCCAGCGGTTCTCCCAGACGAGCACCGCCGCGGACGTTCCGGGCTCCAGCGCGGTCGCCGCGTCCTGGAGGTCCTCGTCGCTCAACAGCCCGGACGATGCGCCCTCGAACGCGCCGAAGCCCTCGGCGGCATCGAGGTCGGCGAGGTCGATCGCGTAGGCCGACCCGTCCTCGTCCTTGCCGAGGAAGGCCACGTCGAGGATCCGGATGATCCCGCGGTCCACGAGGTCGATGATCATCTCCCCTGCCTCGCCCGTGGGTTGCTTGCCGGGCCACTCGAGCACGACGTAGTCGATCGGTCCCATCTCCCGGAGAGTGTCCTCCAGGCCGGTGTCGGATGTATCGATATCTGCCATCGGTCCTCCCTGCGCTCGTTTTTCGCCGCCGCGACGGATTCGACCCCGCACACGGTAGCCGGGCATCACCCCGAATGGATGATGGCCCGGCGCCGCACGCTCACGCGCCCGTCGTGACGTGCCCGGGCAGCGGGCCGCGCTCGGCGCCGCCGGCGGCGAGCGCGATGACCGTGTCGCCGGGCGCCACCTCGGGATCGCGCCCGTCACGAGCGACGCGCAGCGCGCCGCCGGCGGTGATCACGAACAGCGGCGTGCCCGCGCTCCACTCCGTCGCCCCGTCGCCGTCCGGCCCGGCGGCGGCGGCCAGCCGCTCCCCCGCGCCGAAGCGCCGCTCGAGCTCGTCGTAGGTGAGCGCCTCGCCGCCGAGCACCCCGCTGCCGATCGCGGAGGGCAGCAGATGGGCAGTCGGCGCAGGGGCCACCCGATGGACGCGATCGTGGCCGAGCTCGGTGCGGAGCTCGGCGGCCACGAGCGCGTTGAAGTCGTCGTCGGACGTGAGCACGAGCGCATCGGTGATCTCCTCCAGCTCCGCCTCGCGGCTGATCGCGTCGACCATCAGCCGGCCGCGATCGGCGTCGAGCCCGGCCGCGCGGGCCGCCGCCTGGTCCTGCGCGCGCCCGGTCCACAGGCGCACGCCGACCCCGGCGGCCTGCAGCGCCTCGCCGATCGCGCGCGCCCACGGATGGCCGCCGACGATGAGCACGATCGTCCGCCCCTGCTCGGCCACGCCGAGCAGGCGGGCGACGGGCGCCGCCGTCAGCCCGTAGAGGACGACCGTGCCGAAGATGGCCACGAAGGTGATCGGCAGGATCCGGTCGGCCCCGGCCACCCCCTCCTGCGAGAGCTGCAGGCCGAAGCCCGAGGCGGTGGCTCCCGCGACGATGCCGCGCGGAGCCATCCACGCGACGAGCATCCGCTCGCGCAGCGTGAGCCACGACCCCCAGCACGCGACGGCGACCGCGAGCGGACGGATCACGAGCACCATCACCGCGACGAGCGCGATCGCCTCGGGCAGGACGTCGGCGACCTCATCGGGAGTGACCGAGGCCGCGATCAGGACGAACAGCGCGCCGATCAGGAGCTGGACCAGCGTCGACTGGAACTCGAGCGTGAGCGTGATGTCGATGCGACGCTGGTTGGCCAGGAACGCGCCCATCAGCGTCGTGGCCACGAACCCCGCGTCGTCCCGGATGAGGTCGGCCACCACGAGGGCGGCGACGACGACCATCAGCGTCGCGGGGATCGCCTGCCGCGGCGCCACGCGCTGCGTCTGGCGCAGGAGCAGCCACAGCAGCGCCGCGCCGGCGACGCCGACCAGCGCGCCGACGGCGAGGCTGACGACCATCTCGCCTGGGTGGTAGATCCGGCCGCCCGCCGCGGCCGATCGCACGGCGCTGAAGACGAGCACGCCGAGCAGGGCGCCGACCGGGTCGACGAGCACGCCCTCCCACATCAGGAGCGTGCGCAGATCGTGCGCCGGGCGCACGAACGCGAGCAGCGGCAGCACGACGGTGGGGCCCGACACCACGAGGATCGCGCCGAGGAGCAGGGGCACGCCCGTCCCGAGCCCGTCGAACAGCAGCGCGGCCGCCGCCGCGACTCCCGCCCAGGTGACCAGGACGCCGATGCCGACCAGGCGCCCGACGGTCCGCCGGACCTCGGGCGCGATCTCGCGCAGCGAGAGCCGCAGGCCGGCCTCGAACAGGACGACCCCGACCGCGATGGACACGAACGGCTGGTAGAGCGCGCCCAGCAGCTGATCGGGATGGACGACGTCCGTCGCGATGCCGGCCAGGAACCCGGCCGGCAGGAGGACGACGATCGCCGGGATGCGCAGTCGCGCGGCGAGCAGCTGCGACGAGACGGCCAGCGCGAGGACCAGGCCGAGACCGAGGAGGACGTCGTCGGTGTCCATGGCGGGCCGCGGCGCGCCGCGCGCGTGCCGCTACGAGCAGTCGATCTTGCCCAGGGTCTCCTGGTAGGTGGTGGCCAGCTGCCCGGCGGCGGCCTTGATCTGCGTCCCGGCCTCCGCGGGCGAGACGCCGCCGCCGGCAACGCTCTTGACGATCGAGCTCAGCTGCGAGGTGAACGCCTGGTTGGCGTCGCTCACCTGCTGCTTGCGGTCGCCGGCCAGGTCGCCCTGCGCGTCCTTGATCTTGCCGAGGTCGGTGCGGATCGACTTGAGGCTGGACGTGATGCCGTCGACGCTCGCGGTGGCGAGTGTGAGCGAGCTCAGGTCGTCGACCGTCTTCTTGATGTTGGCGCGCGCGTCGCACACCTGCGTCTGCGCCTTGTCCTCGGCGGACTCGCCGCACGCCGCGAGCGCGAGGCCGGCGACGAGCATCAGAACGATCATCGAGCGCTTCACGAGCTTGGCTCCTGAGTTGGGGGACGGAGGTGGCCCCGCCGTCTTCGATCCCACCCTCCCAGCCGCGTGCGCCGCGCGGCAACGGGGGTCACCCCTCTCTCGAGGGGGTCCTGACCCCCCCGATTTTCGGGGTGTGCGCACCATCGCGACGCGGGTGCGTGCGGCCTTAGGATCACGATCACTGACTGGACCGGGCGCAATGGCATGACGGTGACCGCCGCGACGTTTCGCGCTGCCCGCGTGGGCGGTCTCCGACCGTCGGCAGTGGCGTTCGCGGGCGCCGCGCTCACCGCGGCGACGGTCGCCTTCACGCTCGCCGCCTCCGCCCCGGACGAGCGCCTCGAGGCGGGGCTCGCGTTCGGGCTGATGGTCGGCGTTCCCTGCGTCATCGCGGCCTGGGCGCTGCACCGCCGTCCCGGCGACCGGTTCGCCCTGAAGCTGCTCGCGACCGCGTTGCTGCTGTCGGTCACCGCGCTGGCCGTGTCGAGCGACAGCGTCGTGTACAGCATCGGGCGCACCGCCGTGTGGTTCGTGGAGCCGGCGCTCGTGTACCTCCTGCTCGCCTTTCCGTCGGGGCGGCTGACCGCACCCCTGGACCGCGCGTTGTTCCGCGCGGTGCTCGCCGTCGCCGGGCTGCTGTACCTCCCGTCGGTCCTCGTCGTCGAGCATTTCCCCGAGCCTTCGCCCTGGACGACGTGCGGCGTCTCCTGCCCGCCGAACGCATTCGCCGTGACGGGAAGCGAGCCGGCGCTGATCGAGGCCGCGGTGCGTCCGCTGCGCGAGGTGCTCACGGCCGCCGTCTGGCTGGGCGTCGTCGTGGTCCTGGCCCGCCGGTGGCGCGGCTCGATCCCGCTCGGGCGCCGGACGCTGGCGCCCGTGCTCGGCACGGCGGCGCTCCGGGCGCTCGCGCTCCCGGCGTACCAGATCGCCCGCCGGCACGGGCGCGTCGGGCCGCTCGTCGACGCCCTCGGCTGGATGTACCTCCTGAGCCTCCCCTTGATCGCGCTCGGCTTCGGCGCGGGCCTCGTGGCGGCCCGCCTCTACGTCGCGACGGCGCTCGAGCGGCTGACCCGCCGCGCGCGCGCGGGCGACGGCCACCTCCGAGCTGCGCGCGACCATGGCGGACGCGCTCGAGGATCCGGCGCTGCGCGTGGCCTACCAGGCCAACGGCGTCCCCGGGCGCTGGGTGGACGAGGACGGGCGGCCCGTCGCGGCGCTGCGGGCCGGCGACGGCAGAGCGGTCACGGAGGTGGGAGGCTCGGGGCGCGTCGCCGCCGTCGACCACGATGCCGTCCTGGGTCTCGAGCCCGGCATCGTCCACGGTGCCGGCGCGTACGCCCTCGCGCTGCTGGAGACGAACCGCCTCGTCGCCCAGCACGAGGCACGGCTGCGCGAGCTGTGGGCCTCGCGGGCGCGGATCCTGAGCGTGGGCGACGACGTGCGCCGCACGATCGAGCGCGACCTCCACGACGGCGCACAGCAGCGGCTCGTCGCCCTGCGCGCCAGCCTGGCGCTCGAGAGCGAGGGGCTGCGCGGCGAGCGCGAGCGCCTCGCGGCGCTCCTCGACAAGCTCGGCCGGGACGTCGAGGACACGATCGACGACGTGCGCTCGATCGCGCGGGGCATCTATCCGGCGCTGCTGGCCGACGCGGGCCTCGAGGCCGCCCTGCGCGGGGCGGCCCTCGGCGCTCCGCTGCACACCACGGTGCACAGCGACGGGATCGGGCGCTACGACGCGGAGATCGAGACGGCCGTCTACTTCACCTGTGTCGAGGCGCTCCAGAACGCCGCCAAGCACGCGCACGGAGCGACGCGGGTGTCGATGACGCTGCGCGACGACGGCCGGCTGCGCTTCGAGGTGCGCGACGACGGCGCCGGCTTCGACGCCCGGGCGAGGCGTTCGTCGGGTGCCGGGCTCACGAACATGGCCGATCGGATCGCCGCGCTGGGCGGCGTGCTGACGATCGAGTCGGAGCCCGGGGCGGGGACCCGGGTCGTCGCCCTCGTGCCGCTCCCACCGCCGCCTCCTCCGATCTCGGGGCGCGTGATGGACCATGGCGACGTCACGCGCCAAGCCTGAGACTGAGCGTCCGCTCCTCCCACAGCGAGCGCAGGACCGAAGGACACAGGCGCTCCTTGCGCACGCTGCCGATCGACCTGCTCGCCGGCGCGCCGGCGAGCACCCGCGGGTCCGCCGACATCAGCACCACCGCGACCTCATCGCCGCCGGCATCGGCGATCCGCCGCGCCGCCTCGAACCCGCCGATCCCCGGCATGCGCACGTCCATGAGCACGAGCTGTGGCGCGAGCACGGGCACGAGCGACACCCCCTCCTCACCGGAGGCGGCGTCGCCGACGGTGTCGAAGCCGGGCGTCGCGCCGACCACCTCGCGCGCCACGCGAACGAAGGCGTCGTCGTCGTCGACGATCAGGACGCCGACCGCGTCGTCACCGTGCCGGATGGGCTCCTGGGGCCCGGGCGTCATCGCGCGATGGTGCCAACCGATCTGGAACGGTGCCAGCCTGCGTGCACGCACGACGCGGGGCGCTGGCCTACCGTCGTCCACGCCCAACGGCCTCGTGCATTTCAGGATGCTGTGAAAGCGTTGCAGCGCGCGTGTCGCGTGCCGTACTGTCATTTCATGGCGATGCCCATCCGGGTCGTGGTCGCCGAGGACGCGTTCCTCGTCCGGGAGGCGGTCACACGCCTTCTGTCCGACGCACCCGATTTCGAGACCGTCGCCGCCGTCGGCGACCGCGCCACGCTGCTCGCCACCGTCGAGGCAGAGCGCCCCGACGTCGTCGTCACCGACATCCGGATGCCGCCGACGGACAGCGACGAGGGGATCCTCGCGGCGGCGATGTTGCGCCAGACCCACCCGGACATCGGGGTCGTCGTGCTCAGCCAGTACGCCGAGCCCGCGTACGTCCTCAAGCTCCTGGAGCACGGATCGGCGCGCCGCGCGTACCTGCTCAAGGAGCGCGTCCACCACCGCGGTCAGCTGCTCGACGCCGTCCGTGCCGTGTGGCAGGGCGCGTCGTACATCGATCCGAAGATCGTCGAGGTGCTCGTCCAGAGCCGTGAGCGCTCGTCGGACTCGCTCCTGTCCGCCCTGACGCCGCGCGAGCGCGAGACGCTCGCCGAGATCGCCCAGGGCAAGAGCAACGAGGCCATCGCGGAGTCGCTCGTCCTCACCAAGCGCGCCGTGGAGAAGCACATCAACGCGATCTTCATGAAGCTCAACCTCGCCGGCTCGCCGGACGTGAGCAGCCGGGTGAAGGCGACGCTGCTGTTCCTCGCCGAGACCGAGGGGCAGTCGTCCGCGCCGGTCTCGAACGTCGGGTAGGCGGCCCGCGCGCGCGGCTCAGCCGTGCGTGCCCGATCCCCGTCCCTCGTCGGCGAGGAACAGCAGGGCGGCCGTCACGCGGCGGCTGACCTCCTCGGACTCGGGCAGCTCGAGCTTGGTGAAGATCGAGTTGATGTGCTTCTCCACCGCGCGCTTGCTCAGGCGCAGGGACGTGGCGATCGCGGGGTTGCTGCGCCCCTGGGCGATCTCCCCGAGGATCTGGCGCTCGCGCACGGACAGCCCGGCGAGGGGGAGGCGTCGGCCTGGGAGCGCGCCGTCACGAGCATCTCGACGACCTTGGAGTCGATGACGGAGCCGCCCGCGGCCGCGGCCCGGATCGCCGCCGTGAGCTCGTTGCGGTCGTGGATGCGCTCCTTGAGGAGATAGGCGCGCCCCTCCGAGCCTTGCGCGAGCAGGTCCAGCGCATACCGGGGCTCGAGGTACTGGCTGAGCACGACGACGCCGATCGCCGGATGGGACGTCCGCAGCTCGACGGCGACGCGCACGCCCTCGGCGTCCCCGGACGGCGGCATCCGGATGTCGGTCACCACGACGTCGGGCTCCTCGGCGACGATGGCCGCCATCAGGCTGTCGCGGTCGTCGCAGACGGCGACGACCTCGATGTCGGGCGCTCCGTCGAGGACATGCGAGACCGCTTCGCGGACGAGATACGAGTCGTCGGCGAGCACGATGCGCAGTGGCCCCACGACGACAGACTCGGGCGGCGGGGTCGCGCGATCAATGGAGCCCGCCTGCGTGTCCCCGGGGATGCGCGCACCACGATGCGGCGGCAGGGGTGTGGGCACGGCCGCTCGAGAGGGGGCATGCGCCCCCTCCACAGGCAGGAGTGCGCCGTGGCGCGCGCCCCGCCCGCCTGCGAGCGTCGGACGCGGATGTCACAGGCGCTGATCACCACACGACCCGACCCCGGGCAGGACGCGGCGCCGCGATCGACCGCCGCGCTGCTCGTGCTGGCGGGCATCGGCGCGATCGGCGTCGGCGGGCGCGGTATCACCAGCGTTGCGGGCGCCGGCCGGCGCACGGCGGGCGCGGTGGTCGGTCCCGTGTGGAGGTCGGGTCCCCTCGCGCCGGTGCGGCACGCCGGGCACTCGGCGCTCGCCGGCCTCGCCGGCGAGGGCGAGCGCCGGGCCGCCCGCCTCGTGGAGGAGGCGGGGCTCGACCGTGTCGTGAGCCGCCTCACGGACGGCCCCGAGATCGACGAGCTGATCGCCAGGGTCCTCGACAGCCCCTCGGCGGACCGCATCGTCGCCGAGGTGCTCGCCAGCCCGGGGCTCGAGCGGCACCTGATCCAGGTGATGGAGAGCGGGCTGGCCTCCGACCTCACGGAGCGCTTCCTGGCCAGCGACGAGCTGCAGCGGGTCGTGGCCCAGGTGGCGCAGAGCCCCGCCATGCGCGCCGCGATCGCGGAGAGCAGCGCGAGCCTGGCCGGCGAGCTCGCCGACGAGGTCCGGACACGCACGGTGGCCGCGGACGACCGGGCGGAGCGCACCGCCCGCCGGCTGTTCCGGCGCAAGCCGATCGTCCGGGCCGGCCCGCCGCCGCCGGAGCCGGGGCCGGAGCCGCCGCCGCCCGACGCCGTACCAGGGTGACGATGGACCGAGACGCGGCGCCGTACGCCGGCCTGGCGACACGCGGCGTGGCGATGGTGGTCGACGTCGTGATCGTCAACGCGCTCGCGCTGACCACGACCAGTCTGCTCACCCTCGTGCTGTCGACGCTCATCCCGGGCGAGCAGTCGGCCGACGCCCCCACCGTCCTCGCCACCGGGCTGGCCTGGCTCGTGTTCGAGGGCGGCTACTTCGTCTGCTTCTGGACGCTTCTCGGGCACACGCCGGGCATGCGCCTGATGCGCCTCGAGGTCGTGACGACGGACGGCCGACGGATCGGCTTCGCCCGGGCGGTCGCCCGCCTCGCGGGGCTCGTCCTCGCCGCGATCCCACTCGGCGCGGGCTTCCTCCTCTCGCTCGTCGACGACCGCCGCCAGGGCCTGCAGGACAAGGTCGCCGGCACGGTCGTCCTGTACACGCCGCCCCCCACCGCGGCGAGTTCACCCGCATGAGGTGATGACCGTCGCCGGCGTGGCGTCGACCATCGTCGCGATCAGCCCCACGTCAGAAGGCGAGCGCATGACCACCGCACTGCATGCCCGGACCACGAGCGCCGGGACGGCGACCGACGAGCCGCGCGTCGCCGACGCCTTCGTCGCCTTCGGCATCACCGGCGACCTCGCGCGGGTGATGACCTTCCGCTCGCTGTACCGGCTGGAGCGGCGCGGGCTGCTGAGCTGTCCGATCGTCGGCGTCGCGGTCGACGACTGGACGGTGGACGATCTGCGCGACCGCGCGCGGACGTCGATCGCGGACGCCGGCGAGCCGATCGACGAGCGGGTCTTCGAGCGCTTCGCGTCGCGTCTGAGGTACGTCGCGGGCGACTTCGCCGACCCCGAGACCTTCGAGCGGGTCCGGGTCGCGCTCGACGGAGCGCGCACGCCGGTCTTCTACCTCGAGATCCCGCCGTTCCTGTTCGGGAACGTCGTCAAGGGCCTCGCCGACGCCGGCCTGACGAAGGGCGGCGCCCGCGTCGTCGTCGAGAAGCCGTTCGGCCACGACGTGACCTCGGCCCGCGCGCTGAACGACGAGGTCCACCAGTACCTCGACGAGTCGCAGCTGTACCGGATCGATCACTTCCTGGGCAAGATGGGACTGGCCGAGATCCTCTACCTGCGCTTCGCGAACACGATCTTCGAGCCGATCTGGAACCGCTCGAACGTCGCGTCGGTCCAGATCACGATGGCCGAGAGCTTCGGCGTGGCCGATCGCGGGCACTTCTACGATCCGGTCGGCGCGCTGCGCGACGTGGTCGTCAACCACCTGATGCAGGTCGTGGCCGCGGCGGCCCTCGAGGCGCCGTCCGACCGCGACCCCACGACGATCAAGAACGCGCTGTACACGCTGTTCCGCGCCGTCCCGGACGCCGACCCGGCCCAGTACGTGCGCGGTCAGCACGACGGCTACCGCGCGATCGACGGCGTCGCCGACGATTCCACGACCGAGACCTACGCCGCGCTTCGCCTCGAGGTCGACAACTGGCGCTGGTCGGACGTGCCGTTCTACATCCGCACCGGCAAGCTGCTGCCCGTCACGCAGACCGAGCTGCGGCTCGTGTTCCGCAAGCCGCCGCGCCTGGGCTTCCACGCCGCGACGTCGCGGGGCCCCGAGCCCGACCAGCTCGTCGTCAGGCTCGATCCGACCACCGGCGTCCAGCTGCTCGTCGAGGCCCAGCACGCCGAGGGCGCCGAGCCCCGGCAGATCCACCTCGACATGGAGTTCGCCGACGAGGGCGGCGAGGGGGCGACGCCGTACGAGGTCCTGCTCCACGCGGCGATGCAGGGCGACAGCACGCGCTTCAAGCGCCAGGACAGCGTCGAGGAGACGTGGCGGATCATGCAGCCGCTGCTCGACGCGCCACCGCCCGTCCATCCCTACGCGCCGGGATCGTGGGGGCCGCCCGCCGCCGACCGCCTGCTCGCCGGCCACGGCCGCTGGCACGACCCGTGGGTGGCGTCATGAGCGCGACGAAGGAGAAGAAGCGCCGTCCGACCGCGGCGAAGGCGGGCGCCGAGCCGGCCGCCATGCCGCAGAGCGCGGCGATGCCCTCGCCCTTCACGCCGATCGCCGACTACGCGTTCCTGTCGGACTGCCACACGGGCGCGTTGATCGCACCGGACGGGTCGATCGACTGGCTGTGCGTGCCTCGCTTCGACTCACCGAGCGTGTTCGGCGCGCTGCTCGACCGCCAGGCCGGGAGCTTCCGGCTCGGGCCGTTCGGGATCAACGTCCCCAACGCGCGGGAGTACGAGCCCGGCACGAACACCCTGGTGACGACCTGGCACACGCCGAGCGGATGGGCCGTCATGCGCGACGCCCTGACGATGGGCCCGCGCGAGCGCGAGGACACGATCACGCCGCACACGCGACCGCCGGCCGACGACGACGCCGACCACCTGCTGGTCCGCACGGTGTCGTGCATCGCGGGGACGATCGAGATCGAGCTCGTCTGCGAGCCGGTGTTCGACTACGGGAGCATGGCCGCCGACTGGACGCTGGTCGGCGAGGACCGCCACACGGCGGATGCGACGGCGAACGGGCTCACGATCCGGTTGCGCACGGACATGGCGATGGGAATCGAGGGCAATCGCGTCCGTGCCCGCCACACCCTGCGCGAGGGCGAGCAGCTGTACTGCGCGATCTCCTGGGCCGAGGGCCTCGCGGGCCCCGCCGACGCGGACGAGGCGTTCGAGCGCCTGGAGGCGACGACGCGCTTCTGGCGCGGCTGGCTCGGGCGCGCGCGCATCCCCGACCATCGCTGGCGCGGCGCGCTGCAGCGCTCGGCGCTGGCCATCAAGGGCCTCACGTACATGCCGACGGGGGCGACCGTGGCCGCGCTCACGACCTCGCTGCCCGAGACGCCCGGCGGCGAGCGCAACTGGGACTACCGCTACACCTGGATCCGCGACTCGACGTTCACCCTGCAGGCGCTGCACTGGATGAACCTCGACTGGGAGGCCGACGAGTTCATGCAGTTCGTCGCCGACCTCGAGCCCGACGCCGACGGATCGCTGCAGATCATGTACGGGATCGACGGCCGCCGCGACCTGACGGAGACGACTCGCGACGACCTGTCCGGCTACGCCGGCGCGCGCCCCGTGCGGGTCGGCAACGGCGCCTTCGACCAGCGCCAGAACGACGTCTACGGCGCGGCGCTGGACTCGATCCTCCTGCACACCCGGCGCAGCGAGCGCCTGCCGCGCCGGCTGTGGCCGATCGTGCAGGCCCAGGCCGAGTGCGCGACGAAGGTCTGGCGCCAGCCGGACCAGGGGATCTGGGAGGCGCGCGGCAAGCCGCAGCACTACGTCTCGTCCAAGCTCATGTGCTGGGTCGCGCTCGATCGTGCGGCGAAGCTCGCTGCGATCCGCGGCGACCGCGAGCTCGAGGCAACGTGGGCGGGCACGGCCGAGGAGATCCGCGCGGACATCCTCGAGCATGGCACCGACGACCGCGGCGTCCTGCGCCAGCACTACGCGACCGACGCGCTCGACGCATCGACGCTCCTGGCCGCGTTGTTCGGCTTCCTGCCGCAGGACGACAAGCGGCTGCACAACAGCGTGCTCGCGATCGCCGACGAGCTCACCGAGCACGGCTTCGTGCTGCGCTACCGCACCGACGAGACCGACGACGGCCTGTCGGGCAAGGAGGGGACGTTCCTGATCTGCTCCTTCTGGCTCGTGTCGGCGCTGGCGGTCGTCGGCGAGATGCAGCGGGCCCGCGACATGATGGAGCGCCTGCTGCGCGAGGCGTCGCCGCTCGGCCTCTACGCCGAGGAGTTCGACGCCGACACGAGCCGGCACCTCGGCAACTTCCCGCAGGCCTTCTCCCACCTCGCCCTGATCGAGGCGGCCGCGCGGATCATCGTCGCCGAACGGCTGGAGGAACTCACATGAACTCGTACGACGTCATCATCATCGGCACCGGCGCCGGGGGCGGGACCCTCGCGCGGTACCTCGCCCCGTCGGGCAAGCGGATCCTCGTGCTCGAGCGCGGCGACTGGCTGCCGCGCGAACCGGCGAACTGGTCCGCCCACGACGTCTTCGCCGACAACCGCTACGTCTCGCCCGAGACGTGGTTCGACAGCGACGGGAAGCCCTTCCAGCCGCAGGTGCACTACTTCGTCGGAGGCGCGACCAAGCTCTACGGCGCGGCCCTGTACCGCCTGCGCAAGGAGGACTTCGGCGAGCTGCGCCACGTCGACGGGATGTCGCCCGCGTGGCCCATCTCCTACGAGGAGATGGAGCCGTACTACACGATGGCCGAGCAGCTCTACCAGGTGCATGGGGCGCGCGGCGAGGACCCGACCGAGCCGCCGGCGAGCGCCCCGTACCCGTTCCCCGCGGTCAGCCACGAGCCGCGCATCCAGCAGCTCTCCGACGACCTCGAGGCGGCCGGGCACCGGCCCTTCCACGCCCCGTGCGGCGTGATGCTGCGCGAGGACGACATGCCGCACAGCGCGTGCGTGCGCTGCGCGACGTGCGACGGCTTCCCGTGCCTGGTCCACGCGAAGTCCGACGCCGAGGTGCTCGGCATGCGCCCAGCGCTCGAGCACCCGAACGTCACGATGCTCACCAACGCGGAGGCCGTCGGCCTGGAGACGAACGCGGCGGGGACGGCGGTGACGCAGGTGCTCGTCGATCACAACGGGATCACCGAGACGTACGCCGCCGACCTCGTCGTCGTGTCCTGCGGCGCGTCGAACAGCGCCAAGCTGCTGCTCGCTTCGGCCAGCGACGCCCACCCGCACGGTCTGGCCAACGGATCGGACATGGTCGGGCGCAACTACATGTTCCACAACAGCCAGGCCGTGCTGGCGCTGTCCAAGGAGCCCAACCCGACGGTCTTCCAGAAGACGCTGGGTCTCAACGACTTCTACTTCGGCACGGATGAGATCGACCACCCGCTCGGCAACATCCAGATGGTCGGCAAGTCCTCGGCCGAGATGTACCGCGGCGAGAAGCCGATCCAGACGAAGCTCGCCCCCGAGTGGACGCTGCGCGACGTGGCGAACCACGCGGTCGACTTCTGGCTGTCGACCGAGGACCTGCCGCGCCTGGAGAACCGGGTGACGCTGCGGCGCGACGGGCGCATCGCGATCGCCTACGAGCCGTCGAACGACCTGCCCAAGAAGGAGCTGCTGCACCAGCTCAAGGGGATGCTCGGGGCGCTCGGGATGCACCACGGCCACCTCGTCCCGCGCCACGCGTACCTCAAGAACGACATCCCCGTCGCGGGGGTGGCGCACCAGGCCGGCACCTGCCGCTTCGGCCGCGACCCGGCGACCTCGGTGCTGAACACCGACTGCCGGGCGCACGAGGTCGACAACCTCTACGTCGTCGACACGAGCTTCTTCCCGAGCATCGGCGCGGTGAACCCGGCGCTGACCGCGATGGCGAACGCGACGCGGGTCGGCGACCACCTGCTCGAGCGCCTCGGCGTCCGCCAGCGCCGCCAGGCCCTCCAGGAGGCCACCCATGCCTGACCGCGACACCGGCCTGCACGTCGTCGTGGTGGGCGGCGGCTTCGCCGGGCTCGGCTGCGCCCGGCGGCTCGCGCGACGCGACGACGTCCGCGTCACGCTGATCGACCGCAACAACCATCACCAGTTCCAGCCGCTGCTCTACCAGGTGGCGACCTCGCAGGTCACGCCCAGCCACATCGCGTTCTCCCTGCGCAAGCTGTTCCGCCGGCACCCCAACGTCGACGTGAAGATGGCCGAGGTCGCGGAGGTGGACCCCGCCGCGCGCACCGTCGTGACGCGTGACGGGCAGCGCCACACCGGCGACGTGCTCGTCCTGGCCGCGGGGTCGCGGCCGAACTTCTTCCACACCGAGGGCGCCGAGCGCCACGCCTTCCCGCTGTACTCGCTCGAGGACGCCGTCCGCCTGCGCTCGCGCATCATCGGCGTGTTCGAGGCGGCCGACCGCCACCCCGAGCTGATCGAGCGCGGCGCCCTGACGTTCGTCGTCGTCGGCGGCGGGCCGACCGGCGTGGAGATGGCCGGCGCGCTCGCGGACCTGATCCAGGACACGATGACGGACGAGTACCGCGACCTCGACGTCGCGGCGGCGCGCATCCACCTCGTCGACCTCGGCGACGCCCTCCTCGGCCCGTTCTCCGACAAGGCCCATGACTACGTCGCGAAGGTCCTCGCGCGCAAGGACGTCGACGTCCATCTCGGCGTCGCCGTCAAGGAGGTCGGGCCCGGCCATGTGAAGCTGGCCGACGGCTCGACGATCCTGACGCGGTGCGTCATCTGGGGCGGCGGCATCATGGCGCCGGAGGTGGCGGCCGCCGAGACGCTGCCGCACGGGCACGGGGGCCGCATCGAGGTCCTGCCCGACCTGTCCGTCGAGGGCGTGCCGGGCTTCTACGCCGTCGGGGACGTCGCCAACATCCCCGGCTCGGGCGGGGAGGCGCTGCCTCAGCTCGGATCGGTTGCGCTGCAGAGCGGCGCGTGGGCGGCCGGCAACATCATCGCGGGGCTGGCGGGCGAGCCGAGCCGTCCCTTCCAGTACCACGACAAGGGCATCATGGCGATGATCGGGCGCGGGGCCGCGATCGCCGAGGTCGGGGCGCGCCGCCGCGAGCTGCACGGCGTCGCGGCCTTCGGCGCGTGGCTCGGCGTGCACGCGATCCTCATGACCGGCGTCCGCAACCGGATCGAGGCGTTCGTGGACTGGGGCTGGGCCTACCTCACGCGCAGCCGCGGGCCCCAGGTGCTCGATCGTCTGGACGTCGCGCGGATCGACGACGACGAGAGCGCCGGCGCTGCCGACTCCGAGCCGCGGATGACGACGCCGGCCTGAGGGCGGGCTCGCCGCGCCGTCAGCCCGCGGCGCGCGATCCCGGCTTCGTCTCGCCGTCCTGCGCGGTCTGCGCGAGCAGCTCCGCGACGCGGGGCGCGAGGCCACGGTCCGCCGTCAGCCGCTCGTTCTCGGCGCGGAGCGCCACGTTCTCGCGCCTCAGCACGGCCGACGTCCGCCGCTCCTCGGCGAGGTCGGCCGCCAGGGCGCGCATCGCGCGCAGCGCGCGGGCGGCGGTCTCGGTCGGATCCGGCATGGCGCGACGACCGTCCCACGGGCGCTGCCGCCGGGCAATGGGGTGGACCCGCCTATTCTCGTGCGTGCGCTCGGGCGTGCGCACCACCGCCCCGGGCGGAGAGGGTGCCGGGGCGCTCACCACCCGGCCGAGCGAGGGCGCGCCGCCGCAGCGTCCGCTGGACGAGGAGGGTCGCGCAGCCGCCGGCGATCAGCATCGCGACATTGATCGCGAGCACCAGTGCCGCCCCCAGGGCCTTCGACATCTCGCCGACCGCGGCGGCGACGCCGAGGTACGCGGAGGCCGGGATCGCGCGCTCCCCGACCCCGCGTCGTCGGTGCGCATCACGTGCCGTGCGCCGGGCATCCGGTCGAGCTCGTCGGCCACCTCAGCGATCACCGGCCGGCTGCCGAAGACACGCAGGTGCAGCACGGCGACACGCTGGGCGCGGCGTGCCCGGGCGGCATCACCTGCTTGGGGTGACGACCGCGCGCATGAGGCTGACTAGCGTCCGGTCATCAGTTCCTCGAGCCGTGTCCGCCCATCTCCCCGAGCGGGGACGTCGCATGCCGGCTGACGCGGGCTCGGCGCCACCCACGGCCGCGCAGGCCCCGCAGGGCAGGGCGATGCTCGGGATCCTCGCCCTGGCCGCCGCCATCGGTGTGGTCGTGTCCTTGGCCACGTGGTGCTTCCTGGAGCTGATCAACCAGCTCGAGGTCGGGGTCTATCAGGACCTTCCGAAGACCGTCGGGTACGGCGACGGCGCTCCGTGGTGGTGGTCGCTCCCCATCTGCGCGATCGCCGGACTGATCACCGCCCTCGCGATCATGCGCCTGCCCGGCTCCGGCGGGCACCTCCCCGCGCACGGCCTCGAGCCGAGCCCCACGCAGCCGGTGGAGCTTCCGGGCGTCATTCTCGCGGCCCTCGCGAGCGTCGGGCTCGGCCTCGTTCTCGGGCCGGAGGCGCCGCTGCTCGCGCTCGGCAGCGGCCTCGGCATCCTCGCGGTCCATCTCGCCCGCCGGGATGCGCCGCCGCAGGTCGTGACGGTCGCGGCGGCGGCCGGCAGCTTCGCGGCGTTTTCGTTCCTGTTCGACGCTCCGGTGATCGCCGCGGTGATCCTCATCGAGGCGACGGGGCTCGGCGGCAAGCAGCTGCCGCTCGTGCTGATCCCCGGCCTGCTGGCCGCGGGCATCGGATCGCTCGTGTCGATCGGCTTGGGGGCGTTCACCGGTCTGAGCACAAGCGCGTACGCCATCGAGGCGCTGACGCTGCCGGACTTCGTGCGGCCCACGTTCATCGACTTCGTCTGGACGATCGCGCTCGCGCTCGGCGTGGCCGTCGGATGCGTGGTCATCGGCCTGGTCGGGCGCGCCGTGTCCCCGGTCGTCGCGCGGCGGCCGCTCGTCCACATCCCGCTCGCCGGGCTGATCGTGGCCGGCCTGGCGATCGCCTTCTCGCAGGTGACCGACCACGGCGTCGACCAGGTGCTGTTCTCCGGCGAGACCGCGCTCGGGCCGCTCACGGCGAACCCCGGCGAATGGTCGGTCGGGGCGCTCGGCGCCCTCATCGCGTTCAAGGGCCTCGCCTGGGGGATCTCGCTCGGGAGCTTCCGGGGCGGTCCCACCTTCCCCGCGATGTTCCTGGGCGCGGCGGCGGGCATGATGGCGTCCTACCTGCCCGGGTTCGACCTCACCGCGGCGGTCGCCGTGGGGTTGGCCGCCGCGGTGACGGCCGTCCTGCGCCTCCCGCTCTCGGCCGTCGTGCTCGCCAGCCTGCTCACCGCGAAGGCCGGCCTGACCACGACGCCGCTGGTCATCGTGGGCGTGGTCGTCGCCTACCTCGCGACGATCGCCCTCTCCGCCCGGCTCGGGGGCGGGTCGCCCGCCGCCCCGGCGGCGGCCGGCGCGACGCCGGCCGGACCTGAGCCCGCGCCCGCGCTGACGCAGCACTGAGATGGCCGGGTGAGCATCGTGTGGTCCGTGCTGATCGTCGCCGCCGCGACGGGCGTGGCGGTCGGGGCCGTGCTCCTCGTGCGGCGCCGGGCGCCGGAGGGCAGCGTCTTCGTCGACGGCGACCGCGCGGCCGGGGTGTTCGGCGTCCTGGCCACGGGCTTCTCGGTCCTCCTGGGCCTCATCGTCTTCCTCGCGTTCACGAGCTACGACCAGTCGCGCAGCGGTGCCGAGACGGAGGCCCTGTTGCTGGTGCAGCAGTACGAGACGGCGCAGTTCATGCCCGCCGCGGTCCGCGTGCGGCTCGGCGACGAGCTCGTCTGCTACGGACGCGCGGTCGTCGAGCAGGAATGGCCGCGGATGCGCGCCGGCAGCGAGGGCGACCGCCTCAACCCGTGGGGCGTGGCACTGTTCCGCACGCTCAAGACCGCCGACCCGAGGACGGGGCCCGAGCAGAGCGCGTACGACACGTGGGTCGACCGGACCGGGCAGCGCGAGCTCGCCCGAAACGACCGGATCCACGGCGCCGCCGGCGTCATCCCCGGCTCGCTGTGGACCGTGTTGTTCTTCATCGCGGCGGCGATCCTCGCCTTCATGCTGTTCTTCGCCGATCCGGGGGAGCGGTGGTTTGCCCAGGCGATGCTCGTGGGCTCGGTCGTCGCGGTCATCACCGCGACGATGCTGCTCATCCACCGCCTCGACAACCCGGTCCGGGAGCACGGCGGCCTGCAGCCGGCTGCCATGCAGCGGACGCTGCGGATCCTCGAGCGCGAGCGCGCCCTGGTGGGCGATGCCGGCCGGCTGCCGTGCGACGCCAGCGGCGCCGCCGTCTGACGCTCAGTCCAGCCGCGGCCGGCCGCCGTGGGCGGCGAGCCCGTAGATCACGAGGATGTCGAGCGCGAAGATGGACAGCGACCAGAACGGATACGCCGGCATGAACAGCAGCTGCGCGATCGCGTTCAGCGAGACGATGATGACGCCGGTCCAGCGCGCGAGCTGGTTGCCGGCCCAGACACCGAAGCCACGAGCATCTGCAGCACGCCGATGCACAGGACGATCCAGCCCCACGTGTTGAGGTCGCTGAAGACGTAGCGGGCGTTCTCGGTGAAGAAGCTCGACTTCGAGATCGCGGCGATGCCGTCGATGATGTTGAGGATCGAGACCAGGACGATCATGACCCCCGCGAACGTGATCCAGCCTCCTCCGCGCTGATCCTCGATGTAGCTCGACCCCTCGGGGCCGACGTAGGTCTGCTGGGCCACGGCGATCTGCCTCCTGACGTGAAACGGTCCGATTCGCCGCGGATATTGCGGTCCGGCTCACGGGCCGGGCATCCCCCGATCGGGGTGAAATGTCCGGGCTGCGGCGTGGTGCCCGCCTTCCGCGACATGGAGGTACGCCCCCTTGCCGCCCGCTCGCCCCGACGGCGATGCTCGGCCGTGCCAGGTTCCCCCCACGCACCGCCCCTGGCCCATCATGCCCACCGCCACGGTCCTCCCCGCACCCTCCCGCAGCCGGCCGTCGTTCCGTCCCGGCCTGGTCGCCCGCGAGCGCCTCGTGGAGCGGTTGTCCGCGGCGCACGACACCCCGCTGGCGCTCCTCGTCGCACCGGCCGGATACGGCAAGACGACGACGCTGTCGGAGTGGGCCGAGGAGGACGGACGCCCGTTCGCCTGGGTCACCTTGCAGCCCGAGGACGACGATCCGGGGCGCCTGCTCACAGCCATCACGCTCGCGCTCGACGCCATCGAGCCCGTCGGGCGCGAGGGCGTCACGGCGCTGGCGCGGCACGGCGCCGGGCCGTCGGACCTCCTCCTCCAACGCGTCGCACGGTCGGTCGCCCGCCGGCGGCGCCCGTTCGTGCTCGTGCTCGACGACGCGCACCGGCTCACCACACCGGGCGCCCTCCTGGCCCTCGAGGTCCTGATCGATCATCTGCCCCGGGGATCGCAGCTCGCGCTCGCGTCGCGCAGCGAGCCGGGCCTGCCCGTCGGCCGCCTGCGGGCCCACCGCCGGATCGTCGAGATCCGCGCGCGCGACCTCGTGATGAGCCGCGCCGAGGCGTCGGTCCTGCTCGACGGGCTCGGACTGCGGCCCGAGGACGTGGACCTGCTCGTGCGACGCACGGAGGGCTGGCCCGCCGGCCTCTACCTCGCGGCGCTCTCGCTCCGCGATCAGACCGACCGCGGCCGGGCGCTGGCCCACTTCGCGGGGGACGACCGCCTCGTCGCCGACTACCTGCGCGACGAGCTGCTCGCCGAGCAGCCCGGCGACCGTGTCAGCTTCCTCACCCGCACGTCGGTGCTCGGCGACCTCTCCGGGCCGCTGTGCGACGCGGTGCTCGGCGGTCCCGGCTCCGGCGGCACCCTGCGGGAGCTCGCCCGCTCGAACCTCCTGCTCGTGCCCCTGGACCGCGCCGACGCCCGGTATCGCTACCACGGCCTCTTCGCCCAGATGCTCCAGGCCGAGCTGCACCGCCTCGAGCCGGAGTACGAGGGCGAGCTTCACCGGCGAGCGAGCGAGTGGCACGCCGGGCGGGGCGAGATCGACCGCGCGATCCACCACGCCATCGCGGCCGAGGACGTCGGCTGCGCCGGCGATCTGCTCTGGAGCGTCGCCGCGGATCACCTCATGAACGGCCGGCACGCGGCGATCCGCCGCTGGCTGGATCGCTTCACGCCCGAGCAGATCGCCGGCCATCCGCCGCTCGCGCTCACCGCCGCGGCCGCGATGCTCGTCGCCGGCGACCGAGATCTCCTCGAGCACTGGTGCTCGGTCGCCGAGCGCGGGCTGGGCTCCGGGTCGGCGGGCGGCGCCGACGCGGCGCTCCTCGTGCTGCTGCGGGCGCTCGTGGGGCGCGAGGGGCTCGCCGCCATGCGCCGGGACGCCTCCGAGGCCGCCGAGGGGCTGGGCGACGACGTGCCGTGGCTGGCGCTGTGCCGCCTGGCGCAGGGCGTCGCCGACCATCTCTCCGGCGATCGCGACGCCGCGCGCGCCCAGCTCGAGGACGGCGCTCGCCTCGCCGCCGTCGCCGCGCCCGCCGTGCAGGTCCTGTGCCTCGCGCAGCTGGGAGTCGTCGCGCTCGACGACGACGACGCGGAGACCGGCGAGCTGTGCATCTCCCGCGCACGCGCGCAGGTGGAGCGCGTCGGGCTGGGCGACGACCCCTTGTGCGCGCTCGTCTTCGCCGCGTCCGCCCTCTCGCGCGCCCAGCGCGGGAGGGTCGACGATGCGCAGCGCGACATGCGCGAGGGGGCCAGGCTGCTCACGATGCTCGCGGACTTCGCCCCGTGGTACGAGGCGGAGGTCCGCATCCTGCTCGCGCGCGCCGCGCTGCGGCTGAGCGACGTCGTGGCGGCGCGGACCCTGCTCGCCGAGGCGTCGCGTCTGGCGCGCCGCGCGCCGGACGCGGCGGTGCTCTCGGAGTGGCTCGACGAGGCTTGGACGCGAGCGGACTCGTTCTCGGCCGCGGCGATCATGGGCCCGACGTCGCTGACGACCGCCGAGCTGCGGGTGCTGCGCCTCCTGCCGACGCACCTGTCCTTCCGCGAGATCGCCGCGCACCTCCATGTGTCGGCGAACACCATCAAGACCCAGGCGCACGCGGTCTATCGCAAGCTCGGCGCGTCGTCGCGGACCGAGGCGGTCGCCGGCGCGCGCGAGGTCGGGCTGCTCGACGCCTAGCTCGGGGCGGGATCGCGCCGCGCCTGGCCCGTGGCGATGTGCGTCCGCGCCCAGCCGTACGGCGGGCCGGAGCGGCGCGCCTCGGGGCGGTCCAGATGGTCGGCGAGCTCGGCCAGGCGGATGGCGCGGCCGATCGTGCCGGCACGTCCCCGGGCGAACGCGATCCGCAGCGTGTGGGCCTCGTAGCTCTCGCCGGCGGCACGCGTGAGCAGATGCAGCGCCTCCAGCTCGACGGGCTCGAGGCCGGCTGCGGCGAGCTCGCTCAGGGGCGTGTCGGAGTGCTCGAGGACGTCGTGCAGGTACGCGACGGCGCGCAGCTCGCCCGGCACCGCCGCGGCCACGCGCTCGACGTGCTCGATGAGCGGCGTGCCGAAGCCGTCCAGCCGGCCGGCGTGGCTGTAGTGGGCGATCCCGCGGGCGATCGTCGCATCCATCGGACACGAGCCTCGCTCGTGGGTCGCGCGGCGGCATCACCCCGTTCGGGCGATGCGTCGCCGTGGCGCGGTTCGTAGGGTCGGCTTCGCCGTCAGCGAAGGGCCCGCCACGGGCGCCGACCACGAGGAGTGCGCATGACCGAGCCGTCCCAGATCGCGACCGTGCGCCGCCCGCGGGCCGCGCCCGCCGCGCGGTCGCGCCCGCAGCACCGGGCCGACCACAGCGCGGGCTGGCTCGCCTTCGCCGCGGTGATGGTGGGGCTGGGCGGGATCCTGAACACGATCTACGGCATCGCCGCGATCTCGGGCTCGACCTTCTACGTGCAGGACGCGAAGTACGTCATCGGCGACCTGAAGACGTTCGGGTGGATCCTGCTGGCGCTCGGCGTCGTCCAGATCCTCGCGTCCGGGGGGATCCTGGCGTGGGTCGGCTGGGCGCGGTGGGTGGGCGTCGCGAGCGCGACGCTCAACGCGCTCGCCCTGCTCCTGTTCGTCCCGTCGTATCCGTTCCTGGCGCTGGCGCTCTTCGCCGTCGACCTGCTCGTGATCTACGGCCTGGTCGCATACGGGGGTCGGCTGCGGCCGGCGGCCTGACGTGGAGCCGGTCGGCCAACTGCTGCGGCGCCTGGCGCTGAACGACGAGAGCCTGATCGGCTCGGTGCTCGCCAGCGGGTCGCCGCAGTCGCCCGCCTCGAGCCTCGATCGCAAGGCCGAGGCGCTCGTGCAGGCCGGCGCGCTGCTCTCCGTGGGCGCGTCGACGGCCTCACTGCGCTGGATCGTCGAGGTCGCCCAGTCGACGGGGGCCACGGACGAGGAGATCTTCGGCGTGCTCGTGGCGATCGGCCCCGCCGTCGGCCTCGCCCGCGTGGTGGCCGAGGCGCCGAGGCTCGCGCTGGCGATGGGCTACGAGATCGAGGACGAGGCCTGAGGCGCCGGCGCCGCGGTCAGGCCACCGTCTCGACGCGCAACGAGAAGGCCGCCGCCGTGCTCGCGCCCGGATCGACGCACACCAGCCCGTCGTGGGTGCGCAGCGCATCGACCGGCGCGGTCATGGGCTCGAAGCAGATGACGGCCTGCTCGCGCGGGGCGAAGATCTGCGCGAAGGGATAGCCGGACTCGAACTCGACGACGAGGCGCCGCGTCCCGTCGCTCACCGCGAAGCGGGCCGCGCCCGCCTCGACGGCGAAGAGATCGTCGTACGCGCGCTCGCCGAGCACGAAGCGATCGGCGCCCTGCGGGGCTCGCGCGCCGGTGGGCAGGCCGAGCTCGTCGAGCGGCAGGTGGGTGAGCGCCGGCAGCTCGACCTCCCATCGCTCGCGTGGAGCGCCGGGCGGCGCGAGGTACGGATGGAAGCCGAAGGAGACCGGGACGGGCGTGTCACCGGTCGCGTGCACCGACGTCTCGATCCGCAGGGCGTCGCGGCCGACGGCGACGGCCATGCGGACGCGATGCGCGAACGGGAAGACCCCGAAGAGGTCGGCGTGGGCGGCCCAGTCGAGCTCGGCCTCGAGCCACGCGACGTCCTCGTCGCCCCCGGCGCGCGTCACCTGCCAGTCGGACCCCGCCGCGACCGCGCCGTGGATCGGCAGGCAATGCGCGTCGCCGTGCAGGAGCGGCGAGCCGCGGTCGAGGCGCACCGTGCGCCCGGCGACGGCGTAGCTCCAGCCGCCCAGCCGGTTCGCCCACGGATGCAGCAGCGGGATGCCGAACACCGTGCCGCGGTCGAGGTAGCCGTCGATCGAGCCGAGGATGCCGAGCAGCTCCTGGCCGTGATGGCGCAGCGAGCATCCGACCATCCCCGCTCCGGGTGCGAAGCGCGCGACGAGGTCGCCGCCCGGCGGGCGCAGCTCCTCGATCCACAGCGCGCGGCCGCCCGACGTCGTCTCGACGGCTCTGGTCTCGGCGCCCATCGCGGAGATCGTCGGCCACGCCCGCCGCCGCGGCATCACCTCGATCGGGTGATCGCCGCTCAGCACGTCGGCGGGGCACCCGGGCCGGTCCGCGACAGCGCAGGGGCGCCGTCGAGGAAGACGTCGGCCCGGACCGCCGTCGGCGGGCACGCCCGCCGCAGCGGGACCGAGATGCGCCGCTCGCCGTCGCCCGACACGGTGGCGAACACGGCGAGGTCCGTGGGCTGCGCCCACGCCCCGCCGCGCACGGGACGCTCGTAGGCCAGGGCGCTCAGCGCCGTGTTCCTCGCGAGCCCGCGCCAGCGCAGGACCAGCGTCAGCCGGCCGCCCGCGACGCGCAGGCCCTCCACGCCGACGCCGCCGTGCTCGGGTGCGCCTGCGGCCGGGCGGCGGCCGAGGGTGGTCGCCGTCTCGGCGGCGACGGCGCGATCGGACAGGCGCCGCGCCGTCGCCGCCCGCGCCGGTTCGGTCCTCGCGACCCACTCGAGCTGGCCGAGGTAGCGCGACGTCAGCAGCCGCAGGCGCTGCGACACACCCGCCTCGCCGGCGAGGCGCTCGCCGCGGGCGCGCGATCGCTCGGCCGCGAGGGCATCGCCGAGCGCCGCCAGGATCGCGCTCCGCAGCAGCCACATGTCGGGGACGTTGGGGTTGGCGGCCAGCGCCATGTCGGCGGCGCGCAGGGCCCGGCGGTGCTCGCCGCGGTAGAACACGCCGAGGGCGAGCAGTGCCAGGGCGAGGGCGTCGCGCTCGTCGAGGGCGACCGCGACCGCGGCGTCGCGAACGCCGGCCGCCGACGCCCGGCCGGCCGTGTCCGTGTACGCGCCGGTGATCTCGAAGTCCGGATTGGCGGCCAGGAGCCGTGCCCGCGCGCGCCCGGTGTGCGCCGCCGCGTAGTCGGCGTCAGCCGCGATCGCGTCGCCGTAGGCCGTCACGGCGGCGTCGAAGTCGCCGGCGGCGGTGCTCACGGCGCCACGGGCGGCGTCGTCGACGGCGCGGGCCGGCGTCCCCGGGATCGGCTGCGCATGGAGCCAGGCAGCCCAGCCCACAGCGAAGCCGGCGACCGCCAGGCCCGCGAGCGCGGTGACGCGCCGCAGGCCGCCCTCGACGACGAGCCCGAAGCCCACGAGGAAGAGCGCGGCCGCCAGGATCGCGATCACCGTCGTGTACCGCGTCGAGCGGTCGTTCCAGGCGATGCGCGTCTCGGCCAGCGCGTGCTGGCGCAGCGACGCGCGCTCGGCGTCGTAGCTCAGGCGGCGCAGGGCGCCCGGCGCGGCCGTCCCGCGGAAGACGTCGACGACGACATGCGCGCGGAGCGCGTGCACCGCCACGCGCGTCGTCTCGCGCGCGTAGTTGGACTCGTGCACGCTCGCGCCCTTCTGCAGGATCGCCAGCGCGCCGCCGAGCACCACCACCACGGCGAGCGCGATCGCGATCCTCCGGCTCAGCGCGTCCCGCTCGCCCATCGCTCAGAACACCGATGCGAGGCCGCCGGCGAGACCGACGAGGTAGACGACCACTCCCGCGGCGGTGAACCCGTACAGGGCCTCCCGGCGCGTCGAGACCTCGGCGATCGTGTAGAGCAGCACGGCCACGACGACGACGAAGGCCCACCGGGTGAGGTGGTTGACCCGCACCCGGATGGCGGTGGCTCGGGCGGCCCAGTGCCCCGGGTGCAGCGGCGGAGAGCTCAGCCCGGTGGCCTGCTCCGCCGCCAGCGCGCGCGTGCGCGCGTCGACGTCGAAGGGACGCGGCTGCGGGCTCGGATCCAGGAGCTCGGCGCCGATCGCGAAGCGACCGAACACACCCGCGGCAGCGGCGCGCCGCGTCGCATCCGCGCGCAGCGCCGCGGCACGCGCGTGGCGCGCACGGGCGTCGAGCGCGGCAGCGACCCGGTAGTCGGCGCGGTACCGCCGGTACTCGCGCACGTCGGCGGACACCTCGACCGCTCGCTGGACGGCCAGCTGCTGCATCCGGACCGATTCGCTGATCGACTGGCGGTCGTCGAAGGCGGCGGTGCTCCCGATCTGCGCCGCGCGCCATCCGTAGCCCGTCGCGGTGACGGTCGCCAGGCCGATGAGGAAGGCGATCGCCCAGCGGATCGTCCTCCCGCTCACCGGGCTGTCGTCCGTGTCCCACTCACGGCCGTGGCTCCTCCGGCGTGCGGCGACCGAGGGCTGCCTCGATCGCGTCGAGCCGTGCGATGACCTCCCGCAGGAGCGCCTTCGTGTCGTCGTCCTCGGCGCCGCGCGCGGCCTCGACGTCGGCCATGCGCTCGTCCTGGTCGGCCGACACGAAGTACGACGTGACGGTCGCCGTCAGGATCGCGAGGAACGTCACCCCCATCACGATCACGACGGATCCGACCGCGCGGCCCCAGGCGCTCGTCGGCACGATGTCGCCGTAGCCGACGGTGGCGAGCGTCACCAGCGCCCACCACAGGCCGTCGCCGAGCGAGTGGAAGTCGCGACGGTCGATGATCGAGACGATGACGCCCGCGGCGAGCGACAGCAGGAGCATCGCTCCGGCGAGGTAGCGGAACACCTGCCGATTGGCGATCGCGCGTTCGGCGCGCCGCCGGAAGTGACCCTCAACGCGCTCGCCCAGGTGCCCCATGTCTAGGGCGCCTCGTGCTCGGTCAACGACACGGGTGTGGCTCCGTCCTGTCGCGGGAACGACCGATCATTCCGCGCCCCGGCGGGCCGCCGCATCAGCCGATCCGGGTGACGGACGTCGCGGAGTTCAGGCGAGCAGCCGGGCGCTGACGCGGGTCCCTGGGGCCCGTGGCGGACTCGATGGCCACAATCCCCGGGATGCAGGCTCTCGCCACCGTTCCGCAGCGACCCGGATCGACGCGCGTCGCCGAGGTCCCGCCGCCGGCCGCCGGCGACGGGCACGTGCTCGTGCGCCCGCTCGAGGTCGGCGTGTGCGGCACCGACCGCGAGATCGCCGAGGGCCTGTTCGGGGTGCCGCCCGACGGCGAGGAGGATCTCGTCCTCGGCCACGAGCTGCTCGGGGTCGTCGAGCGCGACGCCCGCGGCTTCGCGCGCGGCGATCTCGTCGCGGCGACGGTGCGGCGCTCGTGCGGGCGCTGCGCGGCGTGCGCTGCGGGCGCTCCGGACGCCTGCGACACCGGCGACTACCGGGAGCGGGGCATCACCCGCCTGCACGGGTTCGCGGCCGAGCTCGTGGCCGAGGCGCCCGAGCACCTCGTCGCCGTCCCGCCGTCGCTCGGACGCCTCGGCGTGCTCGCCGAGCCCGCGTCGATCTGCGAGCGCGGGCTGCGCCACGTGCGCGCCGTCGGCGGCCGCCAGCCATGGGCGCCGCGCCGCGCGCTCGTGCTCGGCGCCGGCGCGATCGGCATGCTCGGCACGTATCTGCTGCGCATGGAGGGGCTCGAGGTGTGGACCGCGCGGCGCTCGGCGGACGACGGCAAGGCGGGCCTGATCGAGGCCTGCGGCGCGCGGCCGGTGGCCACGACCGAAACGCCGCTGCCGGCGCTGGCCGAGGACGTCGGCGGCTTCGACGTCGTGCTCGAGGCGGCGGGCGACGCGCAGCTCATGCTCGACGCGCTCGGGCTGCTGCGCCGCAACGGCGTGGCCTGCCTGCTCGGCATCGATGGCCGCCCGCGCCGCGTGAGCATCGACGGCCGCGTGCTCGCCGTCGACGCGATCCTGCAGAATCGCGCCGTGTTCGGCAGCGTCAACGCCAACCGGGTCGACTGGCGCGCGGCGGTGGAGCATCTCGACGGCGCCCGGGCCCGCTGGCCCGAGGCGCTCGAGGCGTTCGTGGGCCTGCGCGTGCCGCTCGACGGCTTCGCCGAGGCCTTCGCCCACCGCGGCGTCAAGGCGACCCTGGTGCTGGAGGAGCGAGGATGAGATACCTGGTCACAGGCGCCCTGGGCGCGATCGGCGCGTGGAGCGTGCGCGCGTTGCTCGACCGCGGCCACGACGTCGTCACCTACGACCTCGGGGGCAGCGACCACCGGCTGCGCCTGGCGCTCACCGGGGACCAGCTCGGCGCGATCACGCGCGTGGACGGGGACGTCACCGACCTCGCGGCGCTCGAGCGCGTGATGGACGACCACGACGTGACCGGCGTCATCCACCTCGCCGCGCTCCAGGTGCCGTTCGTGCGCGAGGACCCGATCGCCGGCGCGGCCGTCAACGTGGGCGGCACGGTGAACGTGCTCGAGGCGGTGCGGCGCCGCGGCGAGGGCATGGGACCGGTGGTCTACGCGTCGTCGATCGCCGCGCTGCCGGCCCAGCCCGGCGGGCACCCGGGCACGCTCTACGGCGTGTTCAAGCTCGCCAACGAGGGGACCGCCGAGCGCTACTTCGAGGACTACGGCGTGTCGTCCGTCGGCCTGCGCCCGCACACCGTCTACGGGCCGGGGCGCGACCAGGGGCTGACCTCCGCGCCGACCGCGGCGATGGTCGCGGCCGCCGAGGGGCGCGAGTTCCACATCCCGTTCGGCGGCGCGGTGACATTGCAGTACGCCGCCGACGCCGGCGAGGCGTTCGTGCGGGCCAGCGAGGCGCGCGGCGAGGGCGCGTCCGTCCACCACCTCGACGGCCCGGAGGTGACGATCGCCGAGATCGTGGCGGCGATCGAGCGCGCGGCGCCCGACGCGGCGGGGCGGATCACCGCGGCCGACGAGCCGCTGCCCTTCCCGTCGTCCGTCGACTCGTCGTCGTTCACCGAGCTCGTCGGCGGGCAGGTGTCGCGACCGCTCGACGAGGGCGTGGCCGAGGCGATCGCGAGGTTCCGCCCATGACGGCGGTGCTCACCTGGCTGGGCCAGGCGAGCTTCCTCGTCGAGGCGGGCGGCGCCCGGCTGCTCGTCGACCCGTTCTTCTCCGAGCACGAGGGGCGCCGGCTCCCGCCGCCGCCCGTCGACGTCTTCGGCGCGCGGATCGACCGCGTGCTCGTCACCCACGAGCACCTGGACCATCTCGATCCCGGCTCGCTGCGCGCGGTCGCCGAGCGCTCGCCGGGCGTCGAGGTCATCGCCCCGGCGCCGCTGGCCGGGCGCGTCGAGGGGCTGCCCTTCACCGGCGTGCGCCCCGGAGACCGCCTCGACCTCCCCGGCGGCGTCGCGCTGCGCGTCGTGCCGGCGATCCACGCCGTGCAGCCCGCCGACGGCTACTCCGACGGCGGCGACCCGCCGCGCTTCGTCGGCTACGTCCTCGAGGGCGACGGCGTCGCGATCTACCACGCGGGCGACACGATCGCCGACGAGCGCGTGCTCGCCGGCCTGGAGGGCGTGCGCGTCGACGTCGCGCTGCTGCCGGTCAACGGGCGCGGATTCTTCCGCGAACGGCGTGGCCTCGCCGGCAACCTCGATGCCCGCGACGCCGTCGCCCTCGCCGTCCACGTCGGCGCGAGCATCCTCGTCCCGATCCACTGGGACCTCATGGAGGGCAACACGGAGCGCGCCGGGGCGGCGGCCGACGCGGCGGACGAGGTCGCCGCGCCCGTGCACGTGCTGACGCTCAGTCGCGAGCGGCCGTGGCCCGTGGCGCCGCCGCGCTGACGAGCACCGCGCCGTCGGAGGCCGAGCCCACCGAGGCGGCGTAGCGCGCGAAGACGCCGCCGGTGTAGCGCGGCTCCGGCGACGCCCAGGCGGCGAGGCGGCGGGCGATCTCCTCGTCGGGCAGGTCGACCTCGAGCCGCCCGGCGTCGACGTCGATCGTCACGAGGTCGCCGTCGGCGATCGCGGCGAGCGGACCGCCGCGCGCCGCCTCGGGGGCGACGTGGCCGACCATCAGCCCGCGCGTGGCGCCCGAGAAGCGCCCGTCGGTGACGAGCGCAACCGACTCGCCCAGCCCGGCGCCCACGACCGACGAGGTCAGGCTGAGCATCTCGCGCATGCCGGGCCCGCCCGCCGGGCCCTCGTAGCGGACGACGAGCACGTCGCCCTCGGCGATCCCGCCGGCGCGGACGGCGTCGACGCACGAGCCCTCGTCGTCGAACACGCGCGCCGGGCCGGTGTGCGCCCGGCGCTCGGTGCCCGCGAGCTTCATCACCGCGCCCTCCGGCGCGAGGTTGCCGCGCAGCGCATGCAGCGACCCGCGCGGCTTGAAGGAGCCGAACACCCGGCCGTCGGGGTCGGGCGCGCCGGCCGTCGCCTCGGCGAGCGTCCGGCCGTCGACGGTCGGGGCGTCGCCGTCGACGTGGCCGCCGCGGACGAGCTCGCGGATCAGCGTCGCGGTGCCGCCGGCGGCGTGCAGGTCCTCGGCCGCCCAGCGCCCGCCGGGGAGCAGGTCGGCGACGACCGGCGTGCGCGCGCTGACCGCGGCGAGGTCGTCGAGCGTGAGCGGGATGCCCGCCTCGCGGGCGATGGCGAGCAGGTGCAGGAAGGTGTTCGTCGAGCCGCCGCTGGCCACGGCGCCGGCCATCGCGTTCTCCAGCGAGCGCCGGTCGAGCAGGCTGCGGGCGCTCGTCCCGTGTGCCGCGAGCTCGACGGCCAGCGACCCGGCGCGGGCGGCGGCGGCGTCCTTGTCCTCGAGGTGGGCCGCGGGGATCAGCCCGTCGCCGACGATCCCGAGGCCGAGGAGATCGACGACGATGGCCATCGTGTTCGCGGTGAAGTTGCCCGCGCAGTAGCCGGCGCCGGGGCACGCCGTGCGCTCCATCACGTCGAGGTCCGCGCGCGACGCCCTCCCGCGCTCGTGCGCGCCGAGCGCCTCCCAGACGTCCTGGATGGTGATCCGGCGCTCGCCGAGGCGGCCGGCGAGCATCGGCCCGCCGGACAGGACGACGGCGGGGCGGTCGACGCGCGCCGCGGCCATCAGCGCGGCCGGGACGGTCTTGTCGCAGCCGACGAGGCAGACGAGCGCGTCGAAGTCGTGCGCCTCGGTCATCAGCTCGATCGAGTCGGCGATCACCTCGCGCGAGACGAGCGACGCGCGCATGCCCGGTGTGCCCTGCGACTGGTTGTCCGAGACGGCGATCGTGTTGAACTCCAGCGCCACGCCGCCGGCGGCGTCGACCGCCTCCGCGACGCGCGCGGCCAGGCGCCGCTGGTTGAGGTTGCACGGCATCGTCCCCGTCCACGTCGACGCGATCCCCACGACGGGGCCGTCGAGGCGGTCGGGATCGATGCCCATCGCGCGGAAGTGCGAGCGTGCGGGCGCGCGCTCGGCGCCGGATCGCAGCGCGGCGCGGGCGCGGCGCCGTGCCGAGGCGTCGTCCATGGCCGCGAGCCTAGTCGTGACGGCGCAGCCACACGAGCGCTGCGACGGGCAGCGCGAGCGGCAGGTACCCGTAGCCCGCCCCGAACCGCGACCACACGGCCTCGTCCGGGTCCTCGCACGCGGGGTGTCGTCGTGCGTCAGCCCGGCAGGCGCGCGGCGAGCACGTCGAACTGCTCGATCGTCGGCTCGCCCGACAGCAGGTCGGGCGCGTTCTCCATCAGCGCCGCCGCGACCTTGCCGCTCAGGTGCGCCTGGCGCCCGGAGTCGTCGGGGAACGCGTCGATGATCCCGAACGTCGTCGGGCCGATGCGGATCGCGTACCACTGGATCGTGGCCGGCTCCTCCTCGACGAGCGGCAGGGCTCCGGTCAGGAAGTTCTCGACGTCCTGCTCGCGCCCGGGCTTGGCCTCGAGGCGGACGAGCAGGCCCACGGTGACGGAATTGTTGGCCATGGACGCACCCTACCCCTGCCGGTTTGCGATCTCCGATGGTCCGGGACCCCGTCGCTGCGCCGAGGGACCGGTTTCGGGCGTGTTCGTCGACGAATGACGTCGCGCGTGATTTCGCCAGTGGACGGCGATCGCGGCGTTCGGGACCTCAGACGCTGCCACGCAAACAGACCCCGACCGAAAAGCGACCGAGCCCCGCGATGCACAGACCAGTCCTCACCGAGTTGAGCCCGACCCAGGGCCGCCCGCCGCGCCGTCGCGCGCGCGGCACGATCGCCGGCGGCGCGCGCCGCGCGCTGGACGCGACGCGCCGCCTGCTCGCCAAGCGGACCGTCGCGCTGCCCGATCCCGATCTGGCCGTGCTCGCGCTCGGCCTGCGCCGCCGGCCCACGGCGGCCGACCTGTGGAGCGCGTGGGCGGTCTCCGAGGTCGAGGCCGGTCTCGCGCTCGCGGCCTGGGAAGCCGCCCGCGGGACGCAGAAGCGCCGGGCCTACCGCGTCTACCGCGACGCGCTCGCGCGCGAGGCGTGGATCGCCAGCCTGCTCGTCCACGCCACCGGGCGCGACTAGCCCGCGCGCCGGGCCTCGCCCGCGGGCACGATCTCGCGGCGGTCGATCCGCATGCGGCGCGCAAGATAGCGTCACCCCGACAGGCGCGGCCACAGCGAGAGGAGACACCGATGACGGCCACGCGCGGCATGACCCTGGTGCACCGCGACGACCTCGAGCGGACCGGCTCGTGGCTGCTCGCCCGCCGGACCCTGGGCCTCCAGGCGTTCGGGATGAACATCGTCGAGATCGCCCCGGGGACGCGGATCCCCGAGCACGACGAGACCGGCCGCGACCAGGAGGAGGTGTTCATGGTCCTCAGCGGCTCGGCGACGATCGTCGTCGACGGCGTCGAGCACCCGGCGCCGGCCGGCACGCTCGCCCGCCTCGACCCCGAGCCGAAGCGGACGGTGGCCAACGACGGCGACGAGCCGGCGCTCGTCCTGATCGTCTCGGCGCCGCGGACGAGCGGCTACACGCCGATGGAGTGGGCCTGACGTCGGCTGGCGATAAGGGATCGCTGAGGGTGTGCTGAGCATGCCCGCGACCTGACCGGCTCGTGACACACGCGCGCCCATGCTGGGTGGCGTTCCACGACCGGAAGGAGTGACATGCAGCCAGAAGAGACGGCCACCCGGCCGGACCGCCGGCGGCTCAAGCTCGCGGCGCTGCTCGGCGCCGCGGTGCTCGCCGTGCCGGGCGCCGGCATCGTCTCCAACGCGTTCGCCGCGGACGGCGGAAGCGGCTCGTCGAGCACGCAGCAGCAGGCCCCCGCGAGCGGTGACGCGACCCCCGTCCAGACCCAGGACGACGGGACGCAGGACCGCCGCGACTGCCCGAAGGAGGACGGCGGCAGCGGCCAGAGCGGCACGAGCGCCGACACGGCGCTCTGACCGCGGCGGAGGGGCCGGCGCGTGTCCTCGTGGCGGCGCCGGCCGCCGTCGCTCAGGCCCGGGCCGCCGGGGCCTTGGCCCAGTAGTCCTCGGACGCCTTGCTGGCGCTGAGCGCCTCGGCCGACTCGAAGCCCGGCGCCATCGACGCTGCGGTACCCGGCATGACCTGGTGGTGGTCGATGTTGAGCATCCGCAGCCAGCTCTGCTGGCCGAAGGTCAGGCCGATGAAGCAGCCCAGCTCGACGAGCTCGGGCTCGCTGAAGTGCGCATGCATGCGCGCCCAGAAGTCGTCGTCGGTGTCCAGGTGCCAGGCGATCGCCTCGGCGTAGGCGAGCGCGGCCTTCTGGCGCTCGTCGTAGATCTCGGCGCTCTCGAAGTTCAGCAGCTCGTCGTACTGGCCCTCGACGAGGCCCGACGCGCGGCCCTTCTCTGAGCGCTGGTTGCCGCAGTACTCGCACTTGACCGAGCGCGAGACGTACACGCGGCACAGCTCCTTGATCCGGTGGTCGAGGACGCCTTCGCGGAACAGCTGCCTCCAGGAGTCGGCGAAGAACCAGAACGCGGCCGGCACGTGGGCGCGGACGGCCGTGCTCTCGGGGCGCGGTGTGCCCTCCCGCGCGCAGCGCTCCATCTCGCTGCGCATCTCCGGGGTCATCGCGTCGAGCGGGACGTAGCTGATGCGCTGCTCGCCGGGCATGCCGGGCTCCTCTCCTCCGTGGCCGGTCCCGGCGGATACTTGCCGGGGCAACCACGGTATCAACGAGCGCGGGTCAGGCGGCGATGAGCTCGTCGCGCGAGCCGGGCGACGTGTCGACGCCGCGCCAGGCGGCGTACGAGTAGGGGTGCCGGAAGGCCTCGGCGGCGCTGTCGCCCTCGTGCACCTCGAACTCGAACGAGTCGCCGGTGCGGGCGTCCGACACGGAGACGACGACGCGCCCGTCGTCCTCGCTCCAGAGCATCCGCACGTCGATCCCGTCGCTTGAGCGGTGGTCCAGTTCGCGCATCGAGGTCAGGCTGTGGATGGTCATGGCGTTCGCTCCGGGGGGTGGGGTGACGTCCTTGCCGCAATGTGCCAGCCGGGACGCGTCCCGGCGGGCGTGCCACCCGGCGGATGGCAGGCGGGGGACCCGCGGAGCGCCGTTCGGGCTGTCCGTACCCCGGGGGTTCGTCAGGCGGCCGCGCGCGTCCCGGCCGCGAGCCGTTCGCGCCCGTGCGGCGCGTCCCAGTCCGCGGCCGGCTGGACGGCGACGAGCCCGCTCGGGTTGATCGACGGATGCGTGCGGAAGTAGTGCGCGCGGATCTCGTCGAAGCGGACGGTCTCGGCGATGCCGGGCAGGCTGTAGAGGTCGCGCGCGTAGGGCCAGAGGTTGGGGTGGTCGACGACGCGCCGCAGGCTGCACTTGAAGTGGATGTTGTAGACGGCGTCGAAGCGCACGAGCGTCGTGAACAGGCGCCAGTCGGTCTCCACCGGCTCGTCGCCGAACAGGTAGCGCCGCGACCCGAGCCGCTCGTCGAGGTCGTCGAGGGTCTCGAACATGCGCGCGACGGTGTGCTCGTAGAACTCCTGGTCGCGCGAGAAGCCGGCGACGTAGACGCCGTTGTTGACCGTCTCGTAGATGCGCGCGTTGAGCGCGTCGATCCCGGCGCGGTGCTGGGCCGGGTAGAGGTCGACGTCGTCGGTGGCGAACTCGGCGAAGGCGGTGCTGAACATCCGCAGGATGTCGCCCGACTCGTTGTTGACGACGCGCCTGGTCTCCTTGTCCCACAGCACGGGGACGCTGATGCGCCCGTCGTAGCCGGAGTCGGTCGCGTCGTAGGCCTCGCCGAGGAACTCGAAGCGGTTGATCGGGTCGCGGTACGGCCCGCCGCTGAAGCGCCAGCTGCGCTCGTCGCGGATCGGGTCGACGACGGAGATGCCGATGACGTCCTCCAGGCCCTTCAGATGGCGTCCGATCACCGTCCGGTGGGCCCACGGGCAGGCCCACGAGACGTACAGGTGGTAGCGCCCGGCCTCGGCCGGATAGGCGGTCGAGCCGTCGGCCGAGACGAGGTCCCGGAAGCGGCTCGCCGGCCGCTCGAAACGGTCCGAGGTCGTCCGCAGGGCCTTGTCGATCTTCGTGAACGCCATGATCCGATGTGTCTTCCCGCTCAGGCGGCGGCCGACGCGGCGCTCTCCCGGCGCCGCTCGATCTCGCGGCGCACGGCGGGCGCGACCTCGGTCCCGAACAGCTCGATCGAGCGCATGACGTCCCGGTGCGGCAGCGTGCCGACGCTGAACTGCACCATGAAGCGGTCGTGCCCGAAGACGTCGTGTTGGAAGAGGATCTTCTCGACGACCTGCTGCGGGCTGCCGACGAAGTTCGCGCCGCGCAGATCGCGGCTGGCCTCGAACTGCTCGCGCGTCATGGGCGACCAGCCGCGCTCGCGGCCGATGCGGTCCATCATCGCCTTCAGGCCCGGGAAGGCGATGTCGGCGGCGGCCTGCGAGGTGTCGGCGATCAGGCCGTGGGAGTTGATGCTGAGCGGCAGCGGGTCGTGACCCGCCTCGGCCGCGGCCTGGCGGTGGAGGTCGGCGAACGGCGCGAAGCGCTCGGGCCGGCCGCCGATGATGGCCAGCGCGAGCGGCAGGCCGAGCACGCCGGCGCGGATGACCGACCGCGGCGTCCCGCCGACGGCGACCCACACGGGCAGCGGGTCCTGCACCGGCCGCGGGTAGACGGCGAGGCCGTCGAGCGCGGCGCGGTGGCGGCCCGACCACGTCACGTGCTCGCTCGCGCGCAGCGCGAGCAGCAGCTCGAGCTTCTCGGCGAACAGCTCGTCGTAGTCGTCGAGGTCGTAGCCGAAGAGCGGGAAGGACTCGATGAACGAGCCGCGCCCGGCCATGATCTCCGCGCGCCCGCCGGAGAGCAGGTCGATCGTCGCGAAGTCCTGGAAGACGCGAACGGGGTCGTCCGAGCTGAGCACGGAGACGGCGCTCGTCAGGCGGATGTCCTGCGTGCGCGCAGCGGCGGCGCCGAGCACGACGGCGGGCGCCGACACGGCGAAGTCGGGGCGATGGTGCTCGCCGACGCCGAAGACGTCGAGGCCGACCTGGTCGGCGAGCTCGATCTCCTCCATCAGGTCGCGCAGGCGCTCCTGCGCGCTGATCGTCTCGCCCGTCGCCGGGTCCGGCGTGCGCTCGGCGAAGGTGTAGATGCCAAGTTCCATGACGACCAGCCTACCACGATAGTTGCGCTGACAACTATTCGCCGGCAAGCGCCCGCTCGTACGTCTCCGGATCGGTCGGGCCCTCGGTCGCGACGAGCAGCACGCGGGTCGCCGGGCCCAGGTCGATCGCCCGCCGCAGCAGCTCGCAGCCCGGCTCCGTCGCCAGCCGGCGCAGGGCGGCGAGGGCCGCGGCGCCCGACTCCCCGACCGCCAGCCCGCCGGCGGCCAGCTCGCGGATCGCCGCGGCCGCGTCGTGGTCGGTGACGGTCACCGTCCCGTGGATCCCGGCCAGCAGCGAGGGCCACGCGGACGAGGACACCTCGGCGCAGTCCAGCCCGGCCATCGTCGTCCCCGGCGCGGGTACCGCGGCCGGACTCCCGGCAGCCAGCGACGCGGTCAGGCACGCGGCCGTCGCCGGCTCGACCCCGACCACGCGGGCGCCGGCCCGGGCGGCGAAGCGCGCCGCGGCAGCCGCGAGCGAGCCGACGCCGACGGGGACGAGCACGAGGTCGTGGATGCCCTGCGCGGCCGTCTCGGCGAACAGGGTCGCGTAGCCGTCGATCACCCAGCGCGCCGACGGCGCGTCGCCCACGTCGGCGATCTCGGCCGTACCGTCGCGCGCGCCGTCGGCGGCGGCGAGCGCGGTGGCCTCCTCGTAGTCGCCGTCGACGACCACGACCTCGGCGCCCTCCGCGGCGATCGCGTCACGGCGCGCCGCGGCGGCGCGCGCGGGGAGGAAGACGCGGCAGCGCAGTCCGCGCGCCGCGGCGACATGCGCCACGGCCCGCCCATGGTTGCCGGCGCTCGCGGCGACCAGCGTGCCGATGGCGGGGTCCGCGCGCAGGGTGCGCTCGACCGCCCAGGCCGCGCCGAGCACCTTGAAGGCGGGCAGGCCGAGCCGGTCGGACTCGTCCTTGAGCGCGACGGCGCCGAGGCCGAGCTCCGCCGCGAGCGCCGGGAGCGGGCGCAGCGGCGTCGGGCGGTAGCCGGGCAGCGCGGCGTGGAACGCCGCCGCCTCCCCGGACGGCAGCGGCAGCGCGCCTGGATCGACGGCGCGGTTGACCAGGCAGCTCACGCGCAGACCTGCTCGGCGACGGCGACGAGCACCTCCGCGACGGCGTCCGTGGACGACAGGCTGACCCACTCCTCGTCCGCGTGGGCGCCCTCGCCGGACGGCCCGAACATGACCGTCGGGATCCCGGCGGCGGCGATGAACGCGGCGTCGGCCCAGTAGCTCGCGCCGGTCAGCTGCGGCGGGGCGCCGAGCACGTGCGCCGCGGCGTCGCGCACGTGGCGGACGATCGCCGCGCCGTGCGGGACCTCGAACGGCTCGCGCACGAGCAGCGTGCGCGCCTGCGCCACGAGCGCGGGGTCGGCGGCGCTGCAGCCGGCGAGCAGGCGCTCGAGCTCGGCCTCGACGCTCTGGCGCGTGTCGCCGGGCAGCGTGCGCCGCTCGAGCCCGACGACGCAGCGCGCCGGGTAGCTCGACAGCTCCTCGCCGCCGCTGATCAGCGAGGCGTGCACCGAGCCGCGCCCGAGCAGCGGATGCGTGCGCGCGCCGAGCTCGGCGTCGAGCGCGCCGATCGCCGTGAGCACCGGGCCGGCCTTGACGATCGCGTCGATGCCGAGGTGCGGGCGCGAGCCGTGCGCGGCGCGGCCCGTGACCTCGATCTCCGACCACACGAAGCCGCGGTGAGCGACGACGACCTCGAGCTCGGTCGGCTCGGTGACGATCGCGGCGTCCGCGCGCAGCGCGCCCAGCGCCTCCTGGACGCCGAGGCTCGCGTGCTCCTCGTCGGCCACGGCGGCGACGACGACGTCGCCGGCCAGCCCTCGCGCGCGGGCCTGCCGGCAGGCGACGAGCGCCGCGGCGACGCCGGCCTTCATGTCGTAGGCGCCGCGGCCGTACAGGCGGTCGCCGTCGATCCGCGGGCGCAGCGCGTCGTCGATGCCCGCGGTCGTCACGGTGTCGAGGTGGCCGCAGAGCAGCAGCGTCCCGCCGCCGCCGGAACCGCGGGCGCGGACGAGCACGCTCGGGCGCCCCGGCGTCCCCTCGAGCACCTCGGCCTCCAGCCCCGCGTCGCGCGCCCAGCGGGCCACATGGGCGGCGATCTCGCCCTCGCCGGCGCCGCCGGGCACGAGCGACGGGTTGACGGAGTCGATCGCGACGAGGTCGGAGAGCAGGTCGGCGACACGGGTCGGCACGGACGCATCCTGCCCGACGCGCGACGATGCGCGCATGACGACCAACGACTCCGCGGCCCCGGGCTGGAGTGGCCGCTACTTCGAGGACTTCACCGTCGGCGACGTCTACCGCCATCCGCTCGGGCGCACGGTGATCGCCGCCGACAACGTGTGGCTGACGCTGCTCACGCAGAACACCTCGCCACTGCACTTCGACGCCCACTACGCCGCGCAGACCGAGTTCGGCAAGCCGTTGGTGGACTCCACGTTCACGCTCGCGCTCGTCACCGGCCAGAGCGTCACCGACGTCTCCCAGCACGTGATGGCCAATCTCGGCTGGGACCGCGTGCGGATGCCCAACCCGCTGTTCGAGGGCGACACCGTCTACTCGCAGTCCGAGGTCCTGGTGGCGCGGGAGTCGCGCTCGCGCCCCGACGTCGGCGTCGTCACCGTGCGGACCGTCGGCTTCACCGAGACGGGGAAGATCGTCATCACGTTCGAGCGCACGCTCCTCGTCTACCGGCGCGGGCACGGCCCGTCGGTGGCCGTCGAGCCGGAGTGGGACGACCGCTCGCGCGCGGCCGCGGGGATCGAGGCATGAGCGACACGCCCGAGCGCGCCGCGCTGCGCGCCGAGGTCCGCGAGCTGTGCGCGGGCTTCGGCGACGAGTACTGGCGCGAGTGCGACCGCGATCGCGCCTACCCCGACGCGTTCGTGCGCGCGCTCACCGACTCCGGCCATCTCGCCGCCCTGATCCCGGCCGAGTACGGCGGCCGCGGGCTCGGGATCACCGAGGCCGCGCTGATCCTCGAGGAGGTCAACCGCTCCGGCGCGCACTCCGGCGCCTGTCACGCGCAGATGTACACGATGGGCGCGCTCGTGCGCCACGGCAGCGAGGAGCAGAAGCGCCGATGGCTGCCGGAGATCGCCGCCGGGCGCCTGCGTCTGCAGGCGTTCTCGGTGACCGAGCCCGAAGCCGGGTCGGACACGACCGCGATAACCACGACGGCCGAGCGCGACGGCGACGGCTACGTCGTCACGGGCCACAAGAACTGGACGAGCCGCATCCTGGAGTCCGACCTGCTCATCCTCCTGGCCCGCACCGCGCCCCGTCCGGACGACCCGGCGCAGCGGGCGCGCGGGATCAGCCTGTTCCTCGTCGACCTGCGCGAGGTGCGCCGCGAGCAGCCCGAGGCGCTCGCCGTCGAGCCCGTGCGGACGATGTTCAACTACGCGACCTACGGGGTCCGCTACCGCTCGATGCGGATCCCCGCCGATGCGCTCGTCGGCGAGGAGGGCGAGGGCTTCCGCCAGGTCATCGACGGCTGGAACGCCGAGCGCATCCTGCTCGCCTCCGAGGCGGTCGGCGACGGCTGGTGGTTCCTCGACCGCGGCGTCGAGTACGCGCGCTCGCGCGAGGTCTTCGGCCGCCCGATCGGGGCCAACCAGGGCGTGCAGTTCCCGCTCGCGCGCGCGTGGACGCAGGTCCTCGCCGCGGAGCTCATGCGCGACCGCGCCGCCGCCCTGTACGACGCCGGCGAGCGCTGCGGCGCCGAGGCCAACGCGGCCAAGCTCGTGGCCAGCGAGGCGAGCTGGCAGGCCGCCAACGCGTGCCTGGACACGCACGGCGGCATCGGCTTCGTCGACCGCCACGACGTCGAGCGCAAGTTCCGCGAGACGCGCCTCTACGGGATCGCGCCGGTCAGCAACAACATGGTGCTCGCCTTCCTCGGCCAGCACGTCCTCGGGCTGCCGCGCTCGTACTGAGAGCGTTCAGCCGAGCGTGAAGGGATCGCGCGTCGCGCCGCTGAGCTCGACCCAGATCGCCTTGGTCTCGGTGTAGCCGCGGATCGCCTCGATGCCGTTCTCGCGGCCGAGGCCGCTCATCTTCATGCCGCCGAAGGGGACGTTCGGGGCGACGACGCGGTAGGCGTTGATCCACACCGTCCCGGCGCGCAGGCGGTGGGCGACGCGATGGGCGCGGTGGACGTTCTCCGTCCACACCGAGCCGGCGAGCCCGTACGGCGTGTCGTTGGCCAGCGCGACGGCCTCGTCCTCGGTCCCGAAGCGCAGCACGGAGAGCACGGGCCCGAAGATCTCCTCGCGCACGACGCGCATCGCGGGATCGGCGCCGGTGATGACCGTCGGCTGGATGAACAGCCCGCCGCGCTCGGGGTCGGCGGCGCCGCCGTGGGCGATGGTCGCGCCGTCGGCGGCGGCGTCCTGCAGGAAGCCGGTGACCTTCTCGAGCTGCGCGCGGTTGGCCAGCGGGCCCATCTCGGTCTCGGGCTCGAGCGGGTCGCCGAGCTTGATCGTGCGGGCGCGCTGCACGATCCGCTCGACGAGGGCGTCGTGGACCGTGTCCTGGACGAGCAGCCGCGAGCCCGCCATGCACGTCTGGCCGGTGGCCGCGAAGACGCCCGCGATGACTCCGTTGGCGGCGGCGTCGAGGTCGGCATCGTCGAAGACGACCTGGGCCGACTTGCCGCCGAGCTCGAGCGAGAAGCGCGTGAGGTTGGACACGGCCGTGCGGCCGACCTCGATGCCCGTCGCCGTCGAGCCCGTGAACGCCACCTTGTCGACGCCGGGGTGCGCGGTGAGCGCGGCGCCGGCATCGCGGCCCTCGCTCGTGACGACGTTGAACACGCCGGGCGGGAAGCCCGCCTCCTCGACGCGGCGGGCGAACTCGAGCGCCGAGATCGGCGTGTGCTCGGACGGCTTGACGACCATCGTGCAGCCGGCGGCGAGCGCCGGCGCGAGCTTCCAGCACATGAGCAGCAGCGGCGAGTTCCACGGCACGATCGCGCCGACCACGCCGACGGGCTCGTGGCGCGTGTAGACGAGGAAGTTCGGGCGGTCGGACGGGATCGCCTCGCCCTCGATCTTGTCCGCGAGGCCGGAGAAGAAGTTGAACCACTCGGGCAGGTAGGCCATCTGCCCGCGCATCTCGCGCAGCAGCTTGCCGTTGTCGCGCGTCTCGGCGACGGCGAGCGACTCGGCGTCGCGCGCCAGGATCGCCGCCAGGGCGCGCAGCAGCGCCGCGCGCTGCGTGCCCGTCATCTCGCTCCACGGTCCGGCGTCGAAGGCCGCGCGCGCCGCCGCGACGGCCGCGTCGACGTCGGCGGCGCCCCCGTCGGGCGCGGTCGCCCACGGCTCGCCGGTGTACGGGTTGAGGCTGTCGAACGTCGCGCCGTCGTGCGCCCCGACCCACTCGCCGCCGATGTACATGCGGTAGGGCTCGACGGCCTGCCCGCCGGTCGCGCCTCGCGGGCTCGCTGCCAGATCGCTCATCCGGGCTCCTCTCCTCCGAACCGGTTCGCGGCGCACCCTCGCGCAGGGGCGAGCCGCGCGCAAGCGCTCAGGTGCGCTGCCAGGTCAGGCGGGCGACCGCCGCCTCGCGGTCGCCGATGCGGCTCGGCGGCGTGGTCAGGCGCAGCCGGTCGCCGTCGAGGTCGGCCTCGCGGACCTGCGGGCGCCCGACCCAGTCGGGCAGCAGGCTGAGCTCGACGTGGTGGGTGACGGTCCGCGCCGCCTCGTCGACCTCGTAGCGCCCGGCATAGGCCAGGTAGCCCTCGGGACTCGGGGCCGCGTCGCGCGTCCATGGCGGCCGGCCCGGCCGCATGAGCTGAACCGTCATGAGGCCGCCCGCGGTGTAGACGAGCAGCCCGGCGGCGTTGCGGCCGAGCGGGTGCTCGACGGTGCCGTCCGGCGCGATCGCCTCGTAGGCGACGAGCGACCAGGCGCCGACGAGGCGCGCGGCCAGCGCGTCGCTCATCGCGGCGTGAGCAGGCGGCCGATGTCGAGCTCGCCCTCGCGCGTCTGCCCGCCCGCGGCCAGGAAGCGCTCGATCGCCGCGGTGGCCTCGGGCGTGGCCAGCGCGCGGCGCAGCAGGCGGTGCTCCTCGAGCAGCCCGTCGACGGGCGACGGTGCGGCGGCGTCGATCGCGGCCTTGGCGGCGGCGATCGCCTGCGCCGGGAAGGAGGCGATCCGCTCGGCGAGGCGCGTGACGAACGGGTGCAGCTCGGCCGCCGGCAGGGAGCGGTTGATCCAGCCCATGCGCTCGGCGTCGTCGGCGTCGTGATCGCCGGCACCGAGGATGATCTCGAGCGCCCGGGCGCGGCCGGCGAGGGCGGGCAGCCGCTGGGTCGCGCCGCCGCCGGGCAGGATGCCGAAGGCGACCTCGGGCTGGGCGAGGATCGCCGTCTCGCGCGCCGCGAAGCGCATGTCGAGCGCGAGCGCGAACTCGCTCCCGCCGCCGCGGGCGCGCCCCTCGATGACGGCGATCGAGACGGCGGGCATCGTGCGCAGGCGCTCGGTCATGGCCGCGAAGCGGCTGAGGCGCGCGCGGCGCTCGGCGTGCGGGTCGCCGCGCCCGGCCATCCCGCGCAGGTCGGCGTGGGCGATGAAGAAGTCCGGGTCGCCACTGGCGAAGACGGCGACGCGCAGCTCCTCGTCGCCGGCCAGGCGCTCGCTCAGCCGATCGAGCTGCTCGAGCAGCGACGCGTCGAGCAGGTTCAGGGGCGGGTGGTCGATGGTGATGCGCGCGACGCCGCGCTCGACCACGAGCCCGAGTGAGGGGTACTCGCCGCCGTCCGTCAACCGCCCTCCGGCACGAGCGCGACGACCCGCGCCCACGCTCCGCTGGCGCGCTCGAGGTGGATCGGCAGGGCGAGGACCTGGAAGCCGTGCTCGGGCAGCTGCCCGAGGTTGCACAGCTTCTCGATCTGGCAGTACTCCTCGTCGGCGCCGAACTTGTGCGACTCCCACAGCTGGGCGTCGTCGCCGGCCAGCGCCTCCTCGGTCATCACGTCGAAGGCGCGGTCGATGCCCCACGCGTCGATGCCGATCAGCTTCACCCCGCGGCCGACGAGCCACGCGGTCGCGTCGCGCCGCAGCCCGGGGTGCATGAGGTCGTAGCCGGGCTCGCCGTAGTGCTCGGAGACGTCGGTGCGCACGAGCGCGATGTCGTAGGGCTTCGGGTCGTAGCCGGCCCGGTCGAGCGCCTCGCGCACGTCGGCCTCGCGGATGCCTGCGACGCGATCGACGTGGCGCAGGTCGAGCACGAAGCCGTCGCCCATCAGCCAGCGCAGCGGGACGTCGTCGATCGTGCGCGCGGGTGCGCCGCCCGAGGTCGGGTGGTAGTGGTACGGCGCGTCCACATGGGTGCCGGAGTGCGTGGTCAGCGTGACGCGCTCGTGCGCCCAGACGACCCCGTCGCGCCAGTGCTCGGCCCCCAGCCCGAACTTCTCCTCGGAGATGGGGATCGTCGCCTCGTGGTCGAAGTACTCGATCGTGTGCGGCATCGGCTCGAACGGCGTCGTGTCGTTGCTCAGGCGCTGGCTGAGATCGACGACGCGGACGTCGCGCCCGCCGAAGGCGAACGACTCCTCGGACATGCGTACATTGGATCGCAGGGAGCGGACGCGACCGGACGAAACGGCCACGGCGGCGGCCTACGAGCCCGGCGGCTCGTTCCTGATCGCCACGCAGCAGCGCCCGGGCGCCGGTTCGAGCGCGGCCTCGGCCCCGTCCGCGCCGAGCCCGTCGAGCAGGCCGCGCAGCAGCGCGAGGTTCATTCCGCAGACGAGTTCGGGATGGCGCTGTGCCGCGACGTGGAACGGGCAGTTGCGCAGCCGCAGCACGCCGTCGTCGTCGTAGGGCTCGTAGCCGCGCTCGCACAGCGCGTCGGCGACCGGCGGCGGCGGATCGGTCAGCTCGCCGGCCAGCTCGCGCCCGAGGCGGTTCGCGGCGCCGGTCAGCGTGCGGGCCGTCGTCCCCGTCGGGTCGCTCGCCGCCGCCTCGGCGAGCAGGCGCGCGGCCAGCCCGTAGTCGCGCGGCGGGGCGCTCGCGCTGAACTCGCGCCCGGAGCGGGTGTAGAGCTTCGCCGGCCGTCCCGCGCCGGGACCGCGACGCCCCGAGCGGCGCTCGTAGGCGACGGTCAACAGGCCCTCGTCGGCGAGCTTGTCCAGGTGGTACGCGGCCAGCGGGCGCCCGATGCCCACGCCGGTCGCCGCCTCGTCACGTCCGACCGGCTCGTCGCGCGCGCTGACGAAGTCGTACAGCCGCCGGCGCACCGGGTCGTCCAGGGCGCTGAGGGCGGAGACGGATCGAAGGCCAGGGGATTCCACGAGAGGAATCTAACGCTAATGGATCTTGACAGACATGGCACGAGAAGCGTAGCGTGTCTATCACCAAGCGTCATTGTTTTTACAAGGAGGCACTGCATGTCCACGACCGTCCACACCGAGTCATCCGCGCGAACGGCCGCCGTGCTCCAACGGCGCGCCCGCGTCCGCCCGGCGGGATCCCGGGCGCGACGCCTATCTGATGCTGCGCATCGCGTTCGCCGTCGCCCCGATCGCCTTCGGCCTCGACAAGTTCGCCAACGTGCTCGTCGACTGGCCGCAGTACCTGGCGCCGTGGGTCAACGACATCGTCCCCGGCAGCGGTCAGGACCTCATGTACGTCGTCGGCGCCGTCGAGATCCTCGCCGGCGTGCTCGTCGCCGTCAGGCCGCGCTACGGCGCGCCGCTCGTCGCCGCGTGGCTCGCCGGGATCATCTTCAACCTGCTGACGTTCTCCGGCTGGTACGACGTCGCGCTGCGCGACTTCGGCCTGCTGCTCGGCGCGCTCACGCTGGCCCGGCTCGCGATGTACTACGACGCCCCGCGGGCTTCGTGATGGTCGCGGAACTCGCCGGGGCAGCGGGTCTCGCGCTCGTCGCGCCGGCGACGCCGGCGCCCGCGCCCGCTCCGCGCCGCATCGACCACGGGGCACTCGAGCGCGCGGCACGCGACCTGCTGGGCGCGCTGGGCGCCGACGTGACCGACGAGGCGCTGCGCGAGACGCCACGCCGGATCGCCGACGCGTACAGCGAGCTGCTCACGCCGCAGCGGTTCCAGGCGACGACGTTCGCCAACGACGACGGCTACGACGAGCTGATCGTCGCCCGCGCGATCCCGTTCCACTCGCTGTGCATGCACCACCTGCTGCCGTTCCACGGCGTCGCGCACGTCGGCTATGTGCCGGGCGAGCGGATCATCGGCCTGAGCAAGCTCGGCCGCGTGGTCGAGCTGTTCGCCCGCGACCTGCAGATCCAGGAGCGCCTGACCGTCCAGATCGCCGACTGGCTGGAGCGCGAGCTCGCGCCGAGGGGGGTCGCCGTCGTCCTCGAGGCCCAGCATCTGTGCATGTCGCTGCGCGGCGTCCAGAAGCTGGGCGCCACGACCGTGACCTCCGCGATGCGCGGGCTGTGTCGCGACGATGCCCGCACCCGCCAGGAGGTCCTGGCGCTCACCACGAGGAGCCCCCATGACCTCTGATCAGACCTTCGTCATCGTCGGCGCGAGCCTCGCCGGCGCCAAGGCCGCCGAGACGCTCCGTGCCGAGGGCTTCGCCGGGCGGCTCGTGCTCGTCGGCGCCGAGCCGGCGCGGCCGTACGAACGGCCGCCGCTGTCCAAGGACTACCTGCGGGGCGAGTCGGCCCGAGACACGATCTACGTCCACGAGGAGGACTTCTACGACGAGCAGGAGATCGAGCTGCGGCTCGGGCGCACCGCCGTGTCCCTCGACGCGTCCGCCGCCGAGGTGGCGCTCGACGACGGCGAGACACTGCGCTACGACCGGCTTCTGCTGACCACGGGCGCCGAGCCGCGACGCCTGTCGATCCCGGGTGCCGACCTCGACGGCGTGCTGTACCTGCGCAGCGTCGAGGACTCCGACGCCCTCCGAGAGCGCCTCGATCGCGGCGGCGCGGTCGTGGTCGTCGGCGCCGGCTGGATCGGCGCCGAGGTGGCCGCATCGGCGCGGCAACGCGGTCTCGACGTCACCGTCGTCGACCCGCTCTCCGTGCCGCTGGAGCGCGTGCTCGGCTCCGAGGTCGGCGCGGTCTACCGCGACATCCACGTCGACCACGGCGTGCGGATGCTGCTCGGCACCGGCGTCGAGGCGTTCGAGGGCGACGGCGCGGTGCAGCGTGTCCGGACGAGCGACGGCGCAACGCACGACTGCGACTTCGTGGTCGTCGGCGTCGGCGTGCAGCCCCGCACCGGGCTCGCCGCGGCCGCCGGCATCGCGGTCGACAACGGCATCCTCGTCGACGAGCGCCTGCAGACCGGCACGGCCGGCGTGTTCGCCGCCGGCGACGTCGCCAACGCACAGCACCCGCTCTTCGGCGAGCGCATCCGCGTCGAGCACTGGGCCAACGCGCTCAACCAGGGTCCGCTCGCCGCCCAGGCGATGCTCGGCCGGCCGGCGACCTACGACACGGTGCCGTACTTCTTCTCCGATCAGTACGACGTCGGCATGGAGTACGCCGGCCACGCCCGCCGGTGGGACCGCGTCGTCTTCCGCGGCGACCCGGCGACCCGCGAGTTCATCGCCTTCTGGCTGGCCGGCGATCGCGTGCTCGCCGGCATGAACGTCAACGTCTGGGACGTCAGCGATCACATCCAGCGACTGGTCCGCGAGCGCGTGCCCGTCGACGACCGCCGTCTGGTGGACCCCGACGTGCCGCTCGAGGACCTCGTCCCGATCGAGGAAGGCAGGCCCGCATGAACCGCCTGCGCCGGCTCCAGCACGCAGGCGTCTCGATCTGGCTCGACACGCTGTCGCGTGACCTGCTCGACAGCGGCGCGTTCTCACGGCTCATCGCCGACTGCGCCGTCACCGGCGCCACCTCCAACCCGACGATCTTCGCCAAGGCGATCACCGGCTCGGACCGCTACGACAGTCAGCTTCGCGACGCCACCGCGGCCGGCGTCGGCGACCCGCAGGAGCTGTTCCTGCAGCTCGCGCTCGACGACGTCGGGCGCGCCGCCGACCTGCTGCGCCCCACGTACGAGGCCGGCGGAGGCCGTGACGGGTTCGTGTCCTTCGAGTGCACGCCCGATCTCGCCGACGACACCGCGGCGACGATCGCGCAGGCGCTCGAGCTGTGGGAGCGGCTCGCTCGGCCCAACGTGATGATCAAGGTGCCGGCCACCGAGGCCGGCGTGCCGGCCATCGAGGAGCTCACCGCGCGCGGTGTCAACGTCAACGTCACGCTGCTCTTCTCGGTCGCGCGCTACGAGCAGGTCGTCGACGCCTACATCACCGGCCTCGAGCGTCGGCTGGCCGTCGGCGAGCCCGTCGACGGGCTCGCCTCGGTGGCGTCGTTCTTCGTCTCGCGCGTGGACGCCAAGGCCGACGCCGTCCTGCCCGAGGACTCCGACCTGCGCGGCCGTGTGGCGATCGCCAACGCTCAGCTCGCATATCACCGCTACCGCACGTGGTTCGGCGGCGAGCGCTGGTCCGCCCTGCGCGACGCCGGCGCCCGCCCTCAGCGACCCCTGTGGGCGAGCACCGCAACCAAGAACAGCGCCTACTCCGACGTCGTCTACGTCGAGGAGCTCATCGCTCCCGACGTCATCAACACCATGCCGGAGGCCACCCTGCGTGCCTTCGCGGACCACGGCGACGCCTCGCGCGGGATCGGCGAGCGGACCGGGCTCGACACGCTCCGCCAGGCCACGGAGGCGGGCCTCGATCTCGGCGCCATCACGACGGAGCTCGAGCACGAGGGCGTGGCGTCGTTCTGCGACTCGTACCGCGCCCTGCTCGCCACCATCGACGCCAAGGTCCGGCGTGACGCGCCGGCGCCGTCGCTGGGCCCATGACGTCCCCCGGCGCCGGCTGCGGTTTGGCAGGATCCGTGGGACATCGGTCCTTCCAGACGGCGCGCGCCATATGGCAGGATCATCCGCATGCCACCGATCCGCCGCGTCATGGTCCTCGCCGTCGAGGGCGCCCAGTCGCTCGACGTGATGGGGCCCGTCGAGGTCTTCCACCACGCCAACCACTTCGCTTCCGGCGCGTACCGCCTCGAGGTCGTGGGCCCCACGGTCACCGGATCGGTCACGCTGAGCAACGGCCTGTCCCTCGGCGTCACGCCGCTGCCCGAGCCGCCCCCGCGCAACCACACGCTCGTCGTCGCCGGCGGCGAGGGCGCCCGCGCGGCGACCTCCGACCCCGCCGTCGTCGACTGGATCGCCCGCGCCTCGGCCCGCGCGGGGCGCACCGTCTCGGTGTGCACCGGCGCCTACCTGCTCGGCGCCGCGGGCGTGCTCGAAGGCCGGCGCGCGACCACGCATTGGAAGTTCTGCGACGAGCTCGCCGACGCGCTACCCGGGCGTCGACGTCGACCCCGACCCGGTCTTCGTCCGCGACGGCGACGTGTGGACCTCGGCCGGCGTGACCGCGGGGATGGACCTCGCGCTCGCGCTCGTCGAGGAGGACCTCGGCGCCGAGGCCGCGCTCGAGGTCGCGCGGCTGCTCGTCGTGTTCCTCAAGCGGCCCGGCGGCCAGTCGCAGTTCAGCGGCGCGCTGTCGGCCCAGCAGGCCGCGCGGCCGGCCCTGCGCGAGCTGCAGGCGTGGATCGCCGGCCACCTCACCGACGACCTGTCCGTCGGCGCGCTGGCCGCGCACGCCAACCTCAGCGAGCGCTCGTTCGCCCGCGCCTTCCGGCGCGAGGTCGGCCGGACGCCGGCCGCCTACGTCGAGGCGCTGCGCGTCGAGCGCGCGCGGTCGCTGCTCGAGGACGGCGCGCCGTCGCTGGAGATGGTCGCGCGCGCGGCCGGCTTCTCGAGCGCCGAGGTCCTTCGCCGCGCCTTCCAGCGGCGCGTCGGGGTCAGCCCGGCGGCCTATCGCGAGCGCTTCCGGCTCGCCGCATAAATCTTCGTCGCATACCCCATGGGGGTGTGGTAGCGTGCGCTTCCACGGATACCCCCGGCCCGTATCAAGACCCCGTTACCAGGAGTTCCCAGAGTGTCCCATCCCGACCACACGATCGCCTTTCTCGTCCAGGGCATGACCTGCGCGCATTGCGAGGCCGCCGTCAGCGAGGAGGTCGGCAAGCTCCCCGGCGTCGGCTCGGTCCACGTCGACCTCCAGACCAAGCTCGTGCGCGTGAACGGCAGCGAGATCGACCCGCTCGCCATCGTCGGCGCGATCGACGAGGCCGGCTACGACGCGGTGGCCGCATGAGCTCCGCGACGCGTCACTTCATCCGTCACTACCTGGAGATGGTGGCGGCGATGTTCCTCGGCATGCTCGTCCTGGGCATGCCCGCGGTCGCGGCGCTGAACGCGACCGGAACGACCATGTCCGAGCTGCGGGCCGACGCGCCCGCGCTCGCCCTGATCGGCATGACCGTCAGCATGACCGTTCCGATGGTCGGCTGGATGCGCTTCCGCGGGCACGGCCTGGCGCCGTGCCTGGAGATGACGGCCTCGATGGTCCTGCCCACAATCGGGATCCTCGCGCTGCTCGGCACCGGCCTCGTGGTGGAGTACGGCACGCTGATGATGCTCGAGCACGTCGTCATGCTGCCCGCCATGCTGGTCGCGATGCTCCTGCGCCGCGAGGAGTACACCGGCGCCGACCACCACGGTCACGCCGAGGTGGCCGCGTGAGCGTCCTCGCCCGCCTCGCCGGCTTCGCCGTCGCGCTCGTGCTCGTCTTCGCGGGCGCGGCGCTCGCGGGCGGCGCGCTCGACGTGCGCGCGGGCACCGACGGCTCCGCCGCGGACGCGGGCGAGGGGATGGCCGGCGGCCACGGCGGATCCGGTGCGGCGCTCGCGCCCGCGCCCGTCCGCGGCCTGGCCGTCAGCGACCGCGGGCTCACGCTCGAGCCCGCGCGCGACCGCGCGACCGCGGGAGAGCGCTTCGCCCTGACCTTCCGCATCACCGGGCGCGACGGCGCGACCGTGCGCGACTTCGACGTCGAGCACACCAAGCGCATGCACCTGATCGTCGTGCGCCGCGACATGACCGGCTTCCAGCACCTGCACCCGACCCAGGGCACCGACGGGCGCTGGACGGCGCCGGTCACCCTGCGCGACCCCGGCACCTACCGCGTCTTCGCCGACTTCGCGCGTGCCGGCCGCGCGCACACCCTGGCCACCGACCTGACCGTCGACGGCGCCGCCCGCGCGCGCACCCTGCCCGCCGCGCGCAGCAGCGCCACGACCGACGGCCTGCGCGTCACCCTCCGCGCCGGCGCGAGCCGCGCGGGCGCAGAGTCCGAGCTGGCCTTCGCGGTCACGCGGGGCGGGCGCCCCGTCGCCGTCGAACCGTACCTCGGCGCGCGCGGGCATCTCGTCGCCCTGCGCCAGGGCGATCTCGCCTTCCTGCACGTCCATCCCGACGAGCGCAGCCCGCGCTTCGAGGCGACGTTCCCGAGCGCCGGCCGCTACCGCCTGTTCCTGCAGTTCCGGAGCGGCGGGGAGATCCACACCGCCGCCTTCACGCGCGAGGTCGGGCGATGAGCGCGGCCGCCGACCGGCTCGAGCTCGAGATCACGGGCATGACGTGCGCGTCGTGCGCGAACCGCATCGAGCGGCGCCTGAACAAGCTCGACGGCGTGGCCGCGACGGTCAACTACGCGACGGAGAAGGCGACCGTCGAGTTCGACCGCGAGGCGCTCGCCCCGGAGCGGCTGCTCGAGGCCGTCGAGGCCGCGGGCTACCGCGCCGCGCTGCCCGCGCCGCCTACGGGCGACGACGACGGCGGCGGCGAGGCGCAGGCCGCGCCCGACGCCGCGGACCCGCTGCGCCGGCGCCTGATCGTCTCGGCGCTCCTGTCGCTGCCCGTGCTGCTCGTCTCGATGATCCCGGCGCTGCAGTTCGACAACTGGCAGTGGATGGCGCTCAACCTGGCCACGCCCGTGGTGCTGTGGGGCGCCTGGCCGTTCCACGCGGCGGCCTGGGCGAACCTCAAGCACGGCGCGGCGACGATGGACACGCTCGTCTCCGTCGGCGTGCTCGCGGCCTGGCTGTGGTCGCTGTACGCACTGTTCATCGGCGACGCCGGCATGAACGACATGCGGATGGACTTCCAGCTCATCCCGGACCAGGGGGCGGGCGCCGACGAGATCTACCTCGAGACGGCCTCGGTCGTGACGACGTTCATCCTCGCCGGGCGCTTCTTCGAGGCGCGCGCCAAGCGGCGCGCCGGGGCCGCGCTGCGCGCCCTGCTCGAGCTCGGCGCCAAGGACGTGGCCGTGCTCGACGAGCATGGCGCCGAGCGCCGCGTGCCCGTCGACGCGCTCGCCCCCGGCGACCGCTTCGTCGTGCGCCCGGGCGAGAAGGTCGCCACCGACGGCGTCGTCGAGGAGGGCGCCTCGGCCGTCGACATGAGCATGCTCACCGGCGAGCCCGTCCCGGTCGAGGTGGGGCCGGGCGACGAGGTCGCGGGCGCGACGGTCAACGCCGGCGGCCGCCTCGTCGTGCGTGCCACGCGTGTCGGCGCCGACACCGCGCTGGCGCAGATCGCGCGGCTCGTCGAGGCCGCGCAGACCGGCAAGGCGCCGGTCCAGCGCCTGGCCGACCGCGTCTCGGGTGTCTTCGTCCCGATCGTCATCGCGCTCGCCGTGGCCACGCTCGGCTTCTGGCTCGGCGCGGGCGAGAGCACGACGTTCGCCTTCACCGCCGCGGTCGCCGTCCTGATCATCGCGTGCCCGTGCGCGCTCGGCCTGGCCACGCCGACGGCGCTGATGGTCGGCACCGGGCGCGGCGCCCAGCTCGGCCTGCTCATCAAGGGCCCCGAGGTGCTCGAGTCCACGCGCACCGTCGACACGATCCTGCTCGACAAGACCGGCACGGTGACCACCGGGCGCATGAGCCTGGTCGACGTCGTCGCCGCCGAGGGCGCCGACCCCGCCGAGGCGCTGCGCCTGGCCGGCGCGCTCGAGCACGCCTCCGAGCACCCGATCGCCCGCGCCATCGCGGCCGGCGCGCAGGCGAGCGGGCCGCTGCCCGCCGTCGAGGGCTTCACCAGCCGCGCGGGCCTGGGGGTCGAGGGCGTCGTCGACGGCCACGCCGTCGTGGCCGGCCGCCCGGCGCTGCTCGCCGACTGGTCGATGCACCTGCCCGCCGATCTCGACGAGGCGCGCCGCGCCGCCGAGGCGCGCGGGCGCACGGCGATCGCCGTGGGCGTCGACGGCGTCGCGACGGCGATCCTCGTGGTCGCCGACACCGTCAAGCCGACGAGCCGCGAGGCGATCGCGTCGCTGCGCGCGCTCGGCCTGCGCCCCGTCCTGCTCACCGGGGACAACCGCGCCACGGCCGAGGCGGTCGCCGCCGAGGTCGGCATCGACGAGGTCATCGCCGAGGTGCTGCCGGCCGACAAGGCCGACGTCGTGCGCCGCCTGCAGGAGCAGGGCCGCGTCGTGGCGATGGCCGGCGACGGCGTCAACGACGCGCCCGCGCTCGCCCAGGCCGACCTCGGCCTGAGCATCGGGACCGGAACCGACGTCGCCATCGAGGCCTCCGACCTGACGCTCGTCAGCGGCGACCTGCGCGCCGCCGCCGACGCGATCCGCCTGTCGCGCGCGACGCTGCGCACGATCCGCCAGAACCTCGCGTGGGCGTTCGGCTACAACGTCGCCGCCGTGCCGCTGGCCGCCGCCGGGTTCCTGAACCCGGTCATCGCGGGCGCGGCCATGGCGCTGTCGAGCGTCAGCGTCGTCGCGAACGCCCTGCGCCTGCGCGGGTTCCGGGCCGCGCACGGCTCCGACGGCTGAATCACCGGCCGGCCTCCGGGCCCGCCTGCGCACCCCGGTAGATTCCGTCGGTGCTCGGACTTCCCGGCGGGGCCAAGGCGTGCCTGTTCGATCTCGACGGGGTGCTGACGAAGACGGCCGTCGTCCACGCCGCCGCGTGGAAGGAGATGTTCGACGACGAGCTCAAGGCGCGCGCCGAGCGGACAGGGGAGGAGTTCCGCGAGTTCACCCAGCGCGACTACGACGCGTACGTCGACGGCAAGCAGCGCGCCGACGGCGTGCGCGCCTTCCTGGCCTCGCGCGGGATCCAGCTGCCCGAGGGCTCGCCCGGCGACCCGCCCGACGCCGAGACCGTCGCCGGGCTGGGCAACCGCAAGAACGAGCTCGTGCTCGAGCGCATCCGCCGCGACGGCGTCGAGCCGTACGAGGGCTCGGTGCGCTACCTCGACGCCGTCCGCGACGCCGGGCTGCGCTGCGCCGTCGTCTCCTCGAGCGCCAACGCGCGCGACGTCCTCAGGGTCACCGGGCTGCAGGACCGCTTCGACACGGTCGTCGACGGGGTCGTCGCCGCCGAGGAGCACCTGAAGGGCAAGCCCGCGCCCGACACGTTCCTGGCCGCCGCGCGCCGGCTCGGCGTCGAGCCGCGCGAGAGCGTCGTCTACGAGGACGCGCTGGCCGGGGTGCAGGCCGGGCGCGCCGGGGGCTTCGGCCGCGTGATCGGCGTCGACCGCGTCGGGCAGGCCGACGCGCTGCGTGAGCACGGCGCGGACGTCGTGGTGAAGGACCTCGCCGAGCTGCTGGAGGACCGATGAACGCGGACGAGCCGATCTACGAGATCGACCCCTGGGAGATCCGCGAGGCGGAGCTGCACCTCGACGCGCTGGCGCAGAGCGAGTCGGTCTTCGCGCTCGCCAACGGCCACATCGGGATGCGCGGGAACCTCGACGAGGGCGACCCGTACGGGCTCCCGGGCACCTATCTCAACGGGCTGCACGAAGTGCGCCCGCTCCCCTACGCGGAGACCGCCTACGGCAACCCGGAGGCGGGCGAGACGGTCATCAACGTCACCGACGGCAAGCTGCTGCGCCTGCTCGTCGACGACGAGCTGTTCGACGTCCGCTACGGCGAGCTGCTCGAGCACGAGCGCGTGCTCGACCTGCGCGCGGGCGTCCTGCGCCGACGCGTCCACTGGCGCTCGCCCGCCGGAGACGAGGTGCGGATCTCCTCGACGCGGCTCGTGTCGCTGCCCCAGCGCGGGGCGGCGGCGATCCTCTACGAGGTCGAGCCGGTCGGCGAGGGCTCGCGGATCATCGTCCAGTCCGAGCTCGTGGCCAACGAGGACGGCCAGCCGCTCGCCTCGAACGACCCCCGCGCATCGGCGGTGATGCGCGACCCGCTGATGGCCGAGGAGCACGTCGCCCACGAGCTTGCGGTGATGCTCATCCACAGCACGCGCCGCAGCGGGCTGCGCATGGCCGCAGCCATGGACCACAAGATCGACGGACCGCCGGGCTGTGGCATCGACGTCGAGGCCGGCGAGCACGTCGGCCGTGTCACGATCGCCGCCGACGTGCCCGCGGGCAGTCGCCTGCGCGTCCTGAAGTTCCTCGCGTACGGCTGGTCCGGCCACCGCTCGCTGCCCTCCGTGCGCGCGCAGGTGCGCGGCAGCCTGGCCGAGGCGCGCCACAGCGGCTGGGAGGGCCTGTGCCGGCTGCAGCGGGAGTACCTCGACGACTTCTGGGAGCGCGCCGACGTCGAGATCGAGGGCGACGACGAACTCCAGCAGGCCATGCGCTTCGGGCTCTTCCACGTGCTCCAGGCCGGCGCGCGCGCCGAGCAGCGCGCGATCCCGGCCAAGGGCCTGACCGGCTCGGGCTACGACGGCCACGCCTTCTGGGACACGGAGTCCTTCGTGCTCCCGGTGCTCACCTACACGGTGCCCGGGGCGGCCCGAGATGCGCTGTTGTGGCGCCGCGCCACGCTCGACCTCGCGCGCGAGCGCGCGCATCAGCTCGACCTGCAGGGCGCCGCCTTCCCGTGGCGCACGATCGCCGGGCGCGAGTGCTCCGGCTACTGGCCCGCGGGGACGGCCGCCGTCCACATCGCCGCCGACATCGCCGACGCCGTCCTGCGCTACGAGCGGGCGGTCGACGACGACGCCTTCTCGCGCGAGGCGGCGGTGCCGCTGCTCGTCGAGACCGCGCGCCTGTGGGCGGCGCTCGGCCACCACGACGTCGACGGCCAGTTCCGCATCGAGGGCGTCACCGGGCCCGACGAGTACAGCGCGCTGGGCGACAACAACGTCTACACGAACCTGATGGCCAGGCGGAACCTCGAGGCCGCGGCGGACGTCGTCCGCCGCCATCCCGAGGAGGCGCACGAGCTCGGCGTCGACGTCGCGGAGGTCAGCCGCTGGCGCGCCGCCGCGCGCGCGATGCGCCTGCCCTACGACGAGCGTCTGGACATCCATCCGCAGTCGGACGGGTTCACCGACCAGGCGCTCTGGGACTTCGAGGGCACGAGCGCCGACCTGTACCCGCTGCTGCTCAACTTCCCGTACTTCTCGCTGTACCGAACGCAGGTGGTCAAGCAGGCCGACCTCGTCCTCGCCCTCTACACCTGCGGCTGGGCCTTCACCGACGAGCAGAAGGCGCGCAACTTCGCCTACTACGAGGGGATCACCGTGCGCGACTCGTCGCTGTCGGCGTGCGTGCAGGCGATCGTCGCGGCCGAGACCGGCCACCTCGATCTCGCCTACGACTACCTCGGCGAGGCGGCGCTGATGGACCTGCGCGACCTGCACCACAACTCCGACACCGGGCTGCACATCGCCTCGCTCGGCGGCTGCTGGCTGGCCGTCGCGGCCGGCTTCGGGGGCTTCCGCGACCAGGACGGCGACCTGCGCTTCGCCCCGCGCATGCCCGACCGCCTCACACGCGTGGCCTTCCGTCTGACCGTGCGCGAGCGGCGGCTGCGCGTCGAGCTGGCCGGCGACACGGCGACCTACACGCTCGAGGCGGGCGACGAGCTCGAGATCGTCCACGAGGGCAACGCGCTGACCGTCCGCCCCGGCGAGCCGGAGGAGCGGGCGATCACCCGCCCGCCGCAGCGCCCGCGACCCGATCAGCCGCCCGGACGCGAGCCGTCGAGGCGCTGAGCGTCGTCGCCGCCGGCGGCCGCGCGCTGGCGCTGGCGCAGCGCCGCCGCGACGTGCGAGAGATGGCGGCGCATGGCGCGCTCGGCGGCGTCGCCGTCCCCGGCGGCGATCGCGTCGACGATCGCCGTGTGCTCGCGGTGCGACTTCTCCGGGCGGCCCGGGAGCAGCACGGTGCGGTACTGGTAGCGGACGATCTGGGAGATCATCATCCCCGACAGCCGGCGCACGGTCTCGTGGCCGGAGATCTCGAGGATCCGCCGGTGCAGCGACGCGTTGGCGTCCGAGACGGCCATCAGGTCGCCGCGCTCGCGCAGGGCCGCCATCTCGCGCACGATCCGGCGCAGGGCGCGCACGTCCTCGGGCGTCGCGCGCTGCGCGGCCTGCCGCGCCGCAAGGCCCTCGAGCGCCGCGCGCACCTCGAGGATCTCGACCGCCTCCTCGTCGGAGACGCGGCGCACGCGCGCGCCGCGGTGGCGCTCGCGCTCGACGAGGCCGTCGTGCTCGAGGCGGACGAGGGCCATGCGGACCGCGGCGCGCCCGACGCCCAGGCGTCTGCTCAGGTCCTCCTCGACGAGCCGCTCGCTGGGGAGCAGCTCACCCGAGACGATCGCCTCGCGGAGCACGTGGTATCCGTCGTCGTCGATCATCGCCCGGGACCCTGTTTGTCGACCGGATTGTCAACAAATAGCTAGGATCGAGACGACGATACCCGAACGGCGGAGAGCGATCATGCCCCCACGCAGCACGCCCCCGTTTCGCGCCGATCACGTCGGGAGCCTCCTGCGTCCGCCGCAGCTGCTCAAGGCGCGAGAGGACCACGCGGCCGGCGCCATCGACGACGACGAGCTGAAGGCCGTCGAGGACGACGCGATCCGCGACGTCGTCCGACGCCAGGAGGAGGTCGGCCTGCGGTCGGCCACCGACGGCGAGTTCCGCCGCGAGTCCTGGCACATGGACTTCATCTACCAGCTCGGCGGGATCACCAAGGTCCAGGACGACACGATCCACGTCCACTTCGAGAACGCCGAGCGCGAGTACGACTGGGCGCCGCCGTCGGCCCACGTCGCCGACACGGTGACGCTCCCGCGGCCGATCTTCGCCGACCACTTCACGTTCCTGCGCGAGACGGTCGCGACCGCGACCCCGAAGCTCACGATCCCCTCGCCGAGCATGGTCCACTACCGCGGCGGGCGGTCGGCCATCGACGAGTCCGTCTACCCGGACCTCGACGAGTTCTGGAGCGACCTGACCGCCGCCTACGCGCAGGAGATCAGCGCCCTCGCCGACCTCGGCTGCACCTACCTGCAGCTCGACGACACGAGCCTGGCCTACATGAACGACCCGCGCCAGCGCGAGCACGTCGCCTCGATCGGCGGCGACCCCGAGCACCAGCACGAGACCTACATCGCCAACATCAACCGCGCGCTCGCCGGGCGGCCCGAGGGCCTCACGATCACGACGCACATGTGCCGCGGCAACAACCAGTCGATGTGGGCCGCCTCGGGCAGCTACGACTTCGTCGCCGACGCGCTGTTCAACCAGCTCGAGGTCGACGGCTTCTTCATGGAGTGGGACGACGAGCGCTCGGGCGGCTTCGAGCCGCTGCGCTACGTCCCCGAGGGCAAGATCGTCGTGCTCGGCCTCGTCACGTCCAAGCGCCCCGACCTCGAGGCCAAGGACGACCTCAAGCGCCGCGTCGAGGAGGCGTCGAAGTTCGTCGACGTCGAGCAGCTGTGCCTGTCGCCGCAGTGCGGCTTCTCCTCGACGCGCGAGGGCAACGACCTGACCATCGACGAGCAGTTCGCCAAGCTGCGGCTCGTCGTCGAGACGGCGGAGGAGATCTGGGGCTCGTGAGCGCGGCCCCTCCGCGGGCGGAGGTCGTCGGCTCGCTGCTGCGCCCGCGCGCCTGCGAACGGCGCGCGAGGAGCACGCCGCCGGCGACCTCGGCGACGCGGCGTTCAAGCGCATCGAGGACGCCGAGGTCGACCGCGCGATCGCGATGCAGGAGGCGGCCGGCATGGAGGTCGTGACCGACGGCGAGTTCCGTCGCGCGCACTTCACCGGCTCGCTGTCGGAGGCGGTCGACGGGATGGGCGAGGTCCCCGCCGCGGGACACGACTGGCACGGCGACGACGAGCTGCGCTACGCCCACCAGCGCGCGGTGACCGGGCGCCTGCGCCGGCGCCGCTCGCTCGCCCAGGAGGAGTTCGTCTACGCGCGCGCCCGCGCGAGCGCGCCCGTCAAGGTGACGCTGCCGAGCCCGCTGATGATGCAGACGTTCTGGTCGCCCGAGCACTCGACGGCGGCGTACTCCGACCCGTTCGAGATGTTCGAGGACGCCGCCGCGCTCGTCTGCGAGGAGATCGCCGACCTCAGGGCGCTGGGCTGCGAGTACGTCCAGATCGACGCGCCCGAGCTGGCGACGCTCGTCGATCCCTCGGTCCGCGAGGCGTACGTGGCGCGCGGCATCGATCCCGAGCGGATGCTCACCGAGGGCGTCGAGATCCTCGACGGCGTGGCGGCCACGCCCGGCGTGCGCCACGCGCTGCACCTGTGCCGCGGCAACCGCGACGGGCACTGGCAGGCGGCCGGCGGCTACGAGGCGATCTCGCGCCAGGTCTTCGCCGGCGCCGAGCGCTTCGACACGTTCTTCCTCGAGTACGACGACGAGCGCTCGGGCGGCTTCGAGCCGCTCGCCGACCTGCCCGACGACCGCGTCGTCGTGCTCGGGCTCGTGTCGACGAAGCGCACGGAGCTCGAGGACGCCGAGGCGCTGCTGGCGCGCGTGAGGAGGCCGCGCGCTTCCATCCGCGCGAGCGCCTCGCGGTCTCGCCGCAGTGCGGCTTCGAGTCGGCGATCGGCAACTACCCGCTCGACGAGGCCGGCCAGGAGCGCAAGCTGCGGCTCGTCGCCGAGGTCGCCCGGCGGGCGTGGGGCGCATGAGCGACGGCCATCCCGTCCCCACCGAGCGCGCCCGCGAGATCGTCCGCGGCGGCTACGACGTCCACGTCCACATCGCCCCGGACGTCGTCGAGCGGCGCATCAGCGACCTCGCGCTCGCCCACCGCTTCGCCGAGCTCGGGCTCGCCGGCTTCGGCCTCAAGTCGCACTACACCTCGACGGCCGAGCGCGCCCGCGTGGTCAGCGAGGCGGTCCCCGAGGTCGACGTGCTCGGCGCCCTCGTGCTCAACCGCGCCGTCGGCGGCCTGAACGCGGTCGCGCTCGAGATCGCCGCGCGCGAGGGCGCGCGGATCGTGTGGTTCCCGACCGTCAGCTCGGTCAACGAGCAGCACGAGGTGCTCGCCGCCGATCCCGGCGGCAAGGTCCCGGTGTGGGTGCGCTTCGAGCTCGAGCTGCGCGAGTCCGGCGTCGTCCCCGAGCCGGTGGCCGTCGTCGACGAGGACGGCGACCTGCTGTCCGAGGCGCGCGAGGTGCTGAGCGCGATCGCCCGCCACGACCTCGTCCTCGCCACCGGCCACCTCGCGCGCGACGAGATCTTCGCCGTCGTCGACGGCGCGGTCGAGGCCGGCGTGCGGCGGATCGTCGTCACCCACCCCGAGTTCCCCTCGCAGGACCTCTCGGTCGAGGACCAGTGCGCGCTGGCCGAGCGCGGCGCGCTCATGGAGCGCGCGTTCACGACGCCCTACACCGGCAAGGTCTCGTGGGCGCGCGTGCTCGAGGCCAGCCGCGCGGTCGGGCCCGAGCGCACGGTCTGGGTCACCGACCTCGGGCAGGTCTTCAACCCGCCCGTCGAGGACGGCCTCGCGCTCATGGCCGACACCTTCCTGGAGGCGGGCTTCACGGACGAGGAGGTCCACACGATGGCGGTCACGAACACCCGCGCCCTCGCGGAGCGACCGGCGTGAGCCGGCGCATCCAGGTCATCGGCGCGCACTCGGCGGACTTCGTCTGGCGCGCGGGCGGGGCGATCGCCAAGGCCGTCGAGGCGGGCGGCGTGGCCGAGGTCGTCGCGCTGTCCTACGGCGAGCGCGGCGAGTCGGGCGAGCTGTGGAAGGAGGAGGGCCAGACGCTCGACAACGTCAAGCGCGTGCGCCACGCCGAGGCCGAGGCGGCGGCGGGCGCGCTGGGGGCGGGCTTCCGCGCCCTGGACCTGGGCGACTACCCGCTGCAGATCGACGCCGACGGGCTGGCGCTGATCACCGAGACGATCCGCGAGTTCGCGCCCGACGTGCTCGTCACCCACACCGACACCGACCCGTTCAACCCCGACCATCCCGTCGCGCACGCCGCAGTCGACCGTGCGCGCGGGCTGGCCGCCGGCGCCGGCGTGCAGAGCGCGTTCGCGACGATCCGCCCGCCGGCGCTGTTCCTGTTCGAGCCCCACCAGCCCGAGCTGTGCAACTTCACCCCGACGACGTTCGTGGACATCACCTCGGTGATCGAGGCCAAGCGGGAGGCGATGGCGCACATGAAGGCGCAGGCGTACCTGCAGACCTACTACGGCCAGCGCGCCGAGCAGCGCGCCAACCACGCGCGGCGCGCCTCGGGCGAAGGCTCGGTGCAGTACGCCGAGGCCTTCCAGCGCGTCATCCCGCAGCTGGTGAGCGTCCTGTGAGCACGCTCTCCGAGCTCGCGCGGCTGGGCAGCGCGACGGTCTACGAGGCGGCCGGGCGCGGCCTGTTCGTCGACGCCGACCTGATCCCGGTCGTGCCCGGCGCGCGCGTCGCCGGCCCGGCGCGGACCGTGCGCTGCGGCCAGAACGACAACCTGATGGTCCACGCCGCGATGCCAGAGGTCCAGCCCGGCGACGTGCTCGTGCTGAGCATGCCGCTGCCCGAGCCCGTCGCGCTGTTCGGCGGCCTGCTGGCCACCCAGGCGCGCGCCCGCGGCGCCGCCGCCGTGCTCGTCGACGCCTCGGTGCGCGACGTCGATGAGCTGGCCGAGCTGGGCCCGCCGACGTGGACGCGCTGGGTGCGCGTGCGCGGCGCGACGAAGGCCGAGGTCGGCGCGCTGGACGTTCCCGTCGTCGTCGGCGGGGCGCGCATCCGGCCGGGCGACGTCGTCGTGCTCGACGCCGACGGCGTCGCCGTGGTCGAGGCCGAGCGCGTCGACGAGGTCCTCGCGGCCGCGCTCGACCGCGAGGAGAACGAGCGCGTGAAGGCCGGGAAGCTCGCCTCGGGCCTGCACTCCTACGACCTCGACGGCCTGCGCGAGCGGGTCGAGGGCAGGTCGCCGTGAGCGAGATCGCCCACCTCGGGCCGGTCGAGCTGCTGACCCCGCGCGCCGAGGAGAGCCTGCGCTTCTTCGAGGACGTGCTCGGCATGGAGGTCGAGGGCCGCGCGGGCGGCTCGGTCTACCTGCGCGGCTGGGGCGACTACCAGCCCTACAGCCTCAAGCTGACCGAGTCGGAGACCTCGGGCATGGCGGTGCTCGGGCTGCGCGCGTGGAGCCAGGAGGCGCTCGAGCGGCGCGTCGCCGCGATCGAGCAGGCGGGCCGCGGCGAGGGCTGGACCGCGGGCGAGCGCGGGCGTGGCCCGGGATACCGCTTCACCGACCCCGACGGGCACCCGTTCGAGATCTACTTCGAGACGGAGCGCTACGAGCCGCCCGAGCACCTGCGCCCGTCGCTGAAGAACCAGCCCCAGCGCTACACGGGCCGCGGCGCGGCGGTCAAGCGCCTGGACCACGTCAACGTGCTCGCGGCCGACGTCCGCCCCAACCGCGTGTTCGCCACCGACGTCCTCGGCTACCGCCTCTACGAGCGCATCGAGCTCGACGACGGCACGGAGACGGGCGCCTGGATGAGCGCGACGATCGCCGCCCACGAGCTCATCTACACCAAGGACGCCTACGGCGCGCGCGGCCGCCTGCACCACCTCGCCTTCTGGGTCGACACGCGCGAGGAGTGCCTGCGCGCCGCCGACCTGTTCCTCGACCACGGCATCGAGATCGAGGCCGCGCCGTCCAAGCACGCGATCGCGCAGGGCTTCTTCCTGTACGGCATCGAGCCCGGCGGCAACCGCATCGAGGTCACGACCGGCGGCTACCTGGTCTACGACCCGCAGCAGCCCCCGGTGGTGTGGACGGAGGCCGAGCGGCGCAGGGGCCAGGCGTGGGGCGTGAAGACCGTCGAGAGCTTCCACACCTACGGCACGCCGCCGGTCGAGGCGCCTGCCGCGCACGGCTCGTAGCCGATATTGTTGACAATCCTGGAGCGAATCGAGGCCCCGAGGAGGAGGAGAGGCCGATGAGGTTCTGGATGTCTTCGCGACGCGCTGCGCTCGTCGCCGGGATGCTCGCGTCCGTGCTGATCGCGCTCGCCGGCTGCGGCGGCGACGACGATTCCGGGGGCTCGGGCGGCTCCTCGGCGTCGTCCGGTCCGGTGAGCATCACCGTCGGCACGCTGCCGACGGCCAACGCCGCGCCGATGTACCTGGGCATGAAGAAGGGCTTCTTCAAGGAGGAGAACCTGACGATCAAGCCCCAGGTCGGCGAGGGCGGCGGGGCGCTGATCGCGGCGCTGAACTCGAATGCCAACCAGTTCGCGTTCGTCGGCGTCATCCCGACGGTCACGGCGGTCAGCAAGGACGTGCCGATCAAGATCGTGAACATGAGCGACGCCGCGGGCGACACGCCGGAGACCGACTGGCAGGTGACGATGGTCGGCAAGGACAGCCCGATCAAGACGGTCGACGACCTGAAGGGCGAGACGATCGGCATCAACGCGCTGCGCGGCGTGGCCGAGGTCCACATCAAGAACTCGCTCGAGAAGCAGGGCGTCGACCCCGACTCGATCAAGCTCGTCGAGATCCCGTTCCCGGACATGCCGGCCGCGCTGGAAGAGGGCCAGGTCGACGCCGTCCTGGCGACCGAGCCGTTCCTGAGCGCGATCCTGGGCACCGGCGGGCGCCAGATCGACGCGCCGTTCGTCAGCGCCGAGCCGAACGTGGCCAACGGCGTGTACGTCGCGACGGAGCGCTACATCGCCGAGAACGGCGACGTCGTCGACCGCTTCCAGCGCGCCATGAGCCGCTCGGTCGACTACGCCGCCGCCCACGAGGACGAGGTGCGGGCGATCATCCCGACCTACACGCAGATCCCGGAGGCGGCGGCGCAGAAGATCCGCCTGCCGACGTTCACCTCGGAGATCGACGACGCGTCGATCCAGCTCAACGCCGAGCTGGCCAAGAAGTACGGGGTGATCGAGGAGGTCCCGACCACGGACGAGCTCGTGCGATGAGCAGCGCGGTCGCGGCACCCGTGCGGACGGGCGCCGAGGCGCTCGCCGCGGCGGTCGCGGCCGAGGGCGTCGAGGTCGTCTTCGGCGTGCTCGGCGACGGCAACCTGCACTGGGTGCCGCCGCTCGTCGAGCGCCACGGCGTGCGCTACGTCGCCGTCCGCCACGAGGCCGGCGCGGTGGCCATGGCCGACGGCTACGCGCGCGCGACGGGGCGCCCGGGCGTGTGCACGACGACCCAGGGCCCGGGGCTGACACAGACGGCGACGACGCTCACCGAGGCGCGGCGCGCGCGCTCGCCGGTCGTCCTCATCGCCGGCGACACGAAGCGCGGCTTCCACGACCACGCCCAGGACATCGCGCAGGAGCCGTTCGCGCTCGCCACCGCCGGCGCGTACCGCGGCGCCGGGCTGCCCGGGACGCTGGCCAAGGACGTCGGCGAGTCCTTCCGCCACGTGCGCCTCGGCCGCGGGCCGATCGTGCTCAGCGTCCCGCTCGACGTCCAGACCGGCGTGGTCGGCGAAGGCTGGAGCTACGCGCCGTCGTCGCGTGCCGTCCCGCCGCCGCAGCGCGCGCAGCCCGACCCCGAGCGCGTGGCCGCGGTCGTCGAGCTGCTGGCCGGGGCGCGCCGCCCGGTGCTGCTGGCCGGTCGCGGAGCCGTGCACGCGGGGGCGCGCGATGTCCTGCTCGCGCTCGCCGAGCGGATCGGCGCGGTGCTGACGACGTCGCTGCAGGCCAAGGGCTGGTTCGCCGGCGACGCGTGGGACCTCGGCATCGCGGGCGGCTTCTCGCACGAGCTGTGCCGCGAGGTGCTCGGCGAGGCCGACCTCGTGCTCGCCGTCGGCGCGCGGCTCAACCGCTTCACCGTCGCCCACGGCTCGCTCTTCCCGCAGGCCACGCTCGTCCAGGTCGACGCCGACCCCGAGGCGGTCGGCCACACCGCGCCCGCCGACGAGGCGATCGTCGCGGATGCGCGCGCCACCGCCGCCGCCCTGCTCGACGCGCTCGGGCCGGGCCGCGCGACCGGCCTGCGCGACGAGGGGCTGCGCGAGCGCATCGCCGCCTTCGACCCCCGCGCCGGGCTGACGTTCGCCCCGCCGGGCGAGGGCGCCGACCCGCAGGAGGTGGCGCTGATCTGCGACGAGCTGCTCCCGCGCGGGCGCTGCGTGCTCATGGGCACCGGGCACTTCAACGGCTATCCGGCGATCCACGTCGGCGTCGACGACCCGCTCGACCTCGTCCTGCCGTGGGCCTTCGGCTCGGTCGGCGTGGCGCTGGCGATGGGGATCGGCGTCGCCGTCGCCCGGCCGGACCGCACGACCGTCGTCTTCGAGGGCGACGGCGGGCTGATGATGAGCCTGACCGAGCTCGACACCGCCGTGCGCGCGCGGGTCCCGCTGCTCGTCGTCGTGCTCGACGACTCGGCCTACGGCGCCGAGGTGTACATGCTGCGCAAGCACGGCCTCGACCCGTCGCTCAGCCAGTTCGAGACCCCCGACATCGCCGCGGTCGCGCGCGCGCTGGGCATGACGGCCTACAGCGCCGAGGACGCCGACGGCGTGCGCGCGGCGCTTCAGGATGCGCTGCCGCTGCGGGGCCCGACGCTGCTGCGCGTCGGGCTGAACCGCTCCGTGTGGCACGAGGAGGTCTTCCGCGCGCTGACCGGCTGAGATCTGGCGCCGTGCGGGCGCCGGGCGGGAAGGATCGCCGCCGGCAGGCGTCTGGTGGTAGACATCCGGGGCCGCCCGGAGAACCACAGACCGATGCCGTACGAATCCGAGGGGAAGGACGTGCCGGACGACGCGCACGCGTTCTGGCTGCGAGCGCCCGGACACGGGGAGATCCGGCCCGTCGCGCTGCCCGAGCCCGGGCGCGGCGACGTGGTGGTCCGCACGCTGCGGTCCGGCGTCAGTCGCGGCACCGAGACGCTGGTCTTCCGGGGCGGCGTGCCGCCGGGCCAGTACGCCACGATGCGCGCGCCGTTCCAGGAAGGGGACTTCCCGGGGCCGGTCAAGTACGGCTACCTCAACGTCGGCGCCATCGAGCAGGGGCCTCCGGAGCTGCGCGGCCGCACGGTCTTCTGCCTGTACCCGCACCAGACGGCCTATGTGGTGCCGGCCGGCGCCGTGACCGTCGTGCCCGACGACGTGCCGCCGGCGCGCGCCGTGCTCGCCGGCACCGTCGAGACCGCCGTCAACGCCCTGTGGGACGCGGCGCCGCTCGTCGGCGACCGCGTCGCCGTGGTCGGCGCCGGGATGGTCGGCTGCTGCGTCGCGCGCCTGCTCGCCCGGTTCCCCGCGGTCGAGGTCACGCTCGTCGACGTCGACGCCTCACGGGCCGACGTCGCGGTCGCGCTCGGCGCCGGCTTCGCGCGGCCGGACGACGCGGCAGGCGGGTGCGACCTGGTCGTGCACACGAGCGCGACGTCCGCCGGGCTGCAGCGCTCGCTCGACCTGCTCGCGCCCGAGGGCACGGTGCTCGACCTCAGCTGGTACGGCGACGCCGAGGTCCGGCTCTCGCTGGGCGGCGCGTTCCACGCGGGCCGCCTCGGGCTGCGCGCCAGCCAGGTCGGGACGGTGTCCCCGGCCCGGAGCGCGCGCCGCACGACGGCGGACCGGCTGGCCCTCGCGCTCGACCTGCTGCGCGACCCCGCCTTCGACGTGCTCATCACCGGCGAGTCGCGCTTCGACGAGCTGCCCGGCGTCATGGCGCGCCTGGCCGCGGGAAGCCTGCCGGCGCTCTGTCACACGCTCACCTACGACGGGGCGTAGCGCGTGTTCAGCGTGACCGTCCGCGACCACATGATGATCGCCCACAGCCTGCGCGGCGAGGCGTTCGGGCCCGCGCAGCGCCTGCACGGCGCGACGTACGTCGTCGACGCCACCTTCCGCCGCGCGACGCTCGACGCCGACGGCATCGTGGTCGACATCGGCCGGGCGGGCGAGGCGCTGCGCGCCGTGGTGGCCGAGCTCGGCTACCGCAACCTCGACGACGAGGCGGACTTCGCGGGCATGAACACCACGACCGAGGCGCTCGCCCGCGTCGTCGCGGACCGGCTCGCCGACCGCGCGCGGGCCGGCGCACTGGGCGACGGCGCGCGCGAGCTCGACGGGCTCGTCGTCACGCTGCACGAGTCCCACATCGCGTCGGCGAGCTACGAGCGGCCGCTGTGACGGAGGTCCACGTCGTCGTCCCCGAGGGCATCGACGATCCCGCGCGGCCGAGCGGCGGGAACGTCTACGACCGCCGGGTGTGCCGAGGGCTCGCCGCGCTCGGCTGGGCGGTGCACGAGCATCCGATCGCCGGCGCGTGGCCGCGGCCCGGCGCGGCGGGCCACGCCGCCCTCGCGCGCGCCGTCGGGCGGATCCCGGACGGCGCCGTGGTGCTGCTCGACGGATTGGTCGCGTCCGCCGCGCCCGAGGCGCTCGTGCCGCACGCGCAACGGCTGCGGCAGGTTCTGCTCGTGCACATGCCGCTGGGCCATCGCCCGCCGGACGGCGAGGCGGTCGCAGTCAGGGCACGCGAGCGCGAGGTCGTCGCGGCCGCCGCCGCCGTCGTCACGACCAGCGCATGGACCCGGCGTCGGCTGGCGGAGCTGTATGCGCTGCCGGAGGACCGGGTGCACGTGGCGTCGCCCGGCGTCGACGACGCCGGCCTCGCGCCGGGAACCGCGGCCGGCGACGGGCTGCTCTGCGTCGCGGCCGTGACGCCCGGCAAGGGGCACGACGTGCTGCTCGACGCGCTCGCCACCGCGACGGACCTGTCCTGGCGCTGCGCGTGCGTGGGCAGCCTGGACCGCGACCCGGCGTTCGCCGACGGCGTGCGCCGCCGCGCGCGCGGAGGCGGGCTCGGTGACCGGGTCCGCTTCCCGGGACCGCGCACCGGCCCGCAGCTCGACCGCGCGTACGCCGCCGCCGACCTGCTCGTGCTCGCCTCGCACGCCGAGACCTACGGCATGGTCGTCACCGAGGCCCTGGCCCGCGGCCTGCCGGTCCTCGCCGCCGAGGTCGGCGGGGTGACCGAGGCCCTCGGGCACGGGGACGACGGCACCGTGCCGGGGCTGCTCGTCCCGCCCGGTGACCCGGCGGCCCTCGGCGACGCGCTGCGGGCCTGGCTCGGCGACGCCGAGCTGCGCGGGCGCCTGCGGCGCGCCGCGCGCGAGCGGCGCGCGTCGCTGCGCGGGTGGCCGGCGACCACGTCCGTCCTCGCCGGCGTCCTCGCGGGAGCGGCGGGATGAGCGCAGAGGGCGTCCGTGTCAGCCCGGAGTGGCTCGTCCTGCGCGAGCCGGCCGACGCGGCGGCACGCTCGGCCGAGCTCGCCGAGCGCCTCGGGCGGCATCTCCCCGCGGCCGGCCGCCTCGTGATCCACGACCTCGGCGGCGGCAGCGGCGCGATGGGCCGCTGGCTCGCGCCGCGGCTGCGCGGACCGCAGCACTGGGTGGTCCACGACCGGGACGCAGACCTGCTCGAGTCCGCCGTCAGCGATCCGCCGCGCGCCGCGGCCGACGGGACCGCGGTCACGGTCGAGGCGAAGCGATCCGACATCACCCGGCTGGCGCCGGGCGATCTCGCCGGCGCGAGCCTCATCGTCGCCTCGGCGCTGCTCGACATGCTGAGCGCGGACGAGCTGGCCGGGACGCTCCGGGCCTGCGCGGGGGCCGGATGTCCCGTGCTCCTCGCGCTGACCGTCGTCGGGCGCGTCGCCCTGACGCCGGCCGATCCCCTGGACGCGCGGATGGCCGCCGCCTTCAACGCCCATCAACGCCGCACGACGACGGCGGGCCGCCTGCTCGGGCCCGACGCGGTCGCGGCCGCCGCCGAGGACCTGCGCGGGACGGGCGCCGAGGTCACGGTCCGGCCGAGCCCCTGGCGCCTGGATCCGCGCCACGCCGACCTTGCGGCCGAGTGGTTCGGCGGGTGGGTCGCCGCCGCCTGCGAGCAGGAGCCTGCGCTGGTGGCCGAGGCCGCCGCCTATCGCGACCGGCGCCTGGCGCAGGCGGCCGCCGGCGAGCTGGCCGTCACCGTCGACCATGCCGATCTGCTGGGGACTGCCGTGACGACCGCCGTCCGCCTCGCCGCCACCGTCGCGATCCTCGCCTTCCTGGTCTGGCACGTGGGCACCGGCCCGTTCCTCGACGGCCTGCGCACCGTCGACGGCGGGGCGCTGGCGGCCGCCGCCGCTCTCGCCGTGCTCACCACCGTGTGCTGCGCCTGGCGCTGGAGGATCGTGGCCGGCGGTCTCGGCGTCGACCTCCCGCTGGGCACGGCGGTGGCGGCGTACTACCGCTCGCTCTTCCTCAACGTCTCGCTGCCCGGCGGCGTGGTGGGTGACGTCCACCGCGGGTACAGCCACGGCCGCGACACGAGCGACGTCGGCCGCGGGCTGCGCGCCGTGGCGTGGGAGCGCTCGGCTGGGCAGGTCGTGCAGGTCGTGCTCACCGTCGCCGTGCTGCTCGCCGTGCCGTCGCCCGTGCGCGCGGCCATGCCGCTCGTCGCGGTCGCGCTCCTGGCGGCGGCGGTCGTCGTCGTGCTGGCGGCGCGCGCGGGGCGCGGCGCCGGCCGGTCCCGGTGGGCGCGGCTGCGCAGCGCCGCGGCCCGCGACGTGCGCGACGGACTGCTCGCCCGGCGGGCGTGGCCGGCGATCGCGCTCGCGTCGGCGCTCGTCGTGGCCGGCCACGCGGCCACGTTCCTGATCGCCGCGCGGACCGCGGGGGTGACGGCGGCGCCGTCGCGGATGCTGCCGCTCGCGCTGCTCGTGCTGCTGGCCGCGGCGCTGCCCAACGTGGGTGGCTGGGGGCCGCGCGAGGGGATGACGGCCTGGGCGTTCGCCGCCGCCGGCCTGGGAGCGTCACAGGGGGTCGCGACCGCGGTCGTCTATGGCGTGATGGTGTTCGTCGCCTGCCTGCCGGGGGCCGCCTTCCTGATCGCCGACCGGGTTCGCCGCGCCCGGCCGGCGCCGGGCCGCGAGCGCCCGCTCCCGGGCGGGATCGGCGTCGTCGCGCGCGGGGACGGAGCGCCAGGTGCCTGAGCGCCCGTACACCCTGCTGAGCTGCAGCGTGTCGCTCGACGGCTACCTCGGCGACCAGACGCCGCGCCTGGCGCTGTCCAACGAGGCCGACTTCGACCGCGTCGACGAGGTGCGCGCCTCCAGCGACGCGATCATGGTCGGCGCCGCGACCGTGCGCACCGACAATCCGCGTCTGCTCGTGCGCTCGCAGGCCCGCCGCGACCGGCGCACCGCCCGCGGGCTCGCCTCCTCCCCGATGAAGATCACCGTGACCGAACGGGTGGACCTCGACGCCCGCTCGGACTTCTTCACCACCGGCGAGGCCGAGAAGCTCGTCTACACCTCGAGCCTGCGGGTGGCGGACGCCCGCGCCCGGCTCGGGCCGGTGGCGACGATCGTGGACGGCGGCCGGCGCGTGCGGATGCGCCGGGTCAGCGAGGACCTCGCCGACCGCGGTGTGGAGCGGCTGATGGTCGAGGGCGGCGGCATCGTGCACACCCAGTTCCTGGCCGACAACCTCGTCGACGAGCTGCAGCTCGTGGTGGCGCCGTTCTTCGTCGGCGACTCGAGCGCGCCGCGCTTCGTCAGCGACGGGACCTTCCCGTGGAACGCCGGGCGGCGCGCGACGCTCGCCGAGGTGCGCCAGATCGGCGACGTCGTGCTGCTGCGCTACGCGCTCTCGGCCCGGTTCATCGACGACTGAACGGCGGGCGCCGGGTCAGCCGCTCGTGGGCGACGACCGAAACGCGCCGAAGAAGTGGTCACGGAACGTTTCCATCGGCCACACCGGCGCCCGCGGGCCCGGATGCAGGCCGTCCTGCCAGCCCCAGCCGGCGATCCGCTCCAGCACCTTCGGGTCGTGGGCGATGACCGAGATCGGGACGTCGTGGCTGGCGTTCTGGCCGGTGATGACCGTCGCGGGCTGGTGGTCGCCGAGCATGACGACCACGAGGCTGTCGTCGCCGTAGCGCTGCACGAACGAGAGCACCGCGTTCAGGGAGTACTCGATCGAATGGCCGTAGGCCGCGCGGGCCCGGTCGGGGTCGTCGAACAGCGATGCCCGCTTGGTCCTCCGCACCGGCAGGCCGTGGAAGATCGACCCATCGCCGATGTCGTCCCATGCGATGAGCGGCGGGATGCGCGTCCACGGCGCATGGCTGGAGATGAGGTCGACCTCGGCGAACAGCGGCAGCCGGTCGGGCTTGGCCATCTCGCGCCGGTACAGCGCCTCGAGCGCGTACTGGTCGGGCATCGGCGGAATGCCGAAGTCCGGGCCGCGGTAGCCGAGGTTCCGCCGGTCGTAGATCTCGTCGTAGCCGTAGAAGGTCCGGCCTTCCGGCCACGCCCGGTGGTTCGCCGGCATGGCGGCGACCGCCCGCCAGCCGGCGTGCTTGAACGCGCGCGTCAACGTGAGGCGCTCCTCGCCGACGAGCTGGTCGTAACGCCGCTGGCCGTCGACCTGGATCCCTGCCTGCAGGGTCGAGTGCGCCAGCCAGCTCAGGCCTCCGAACGTCGGCGAGGTGAGGAAGGCGCTGCGCGACGAGAAGCCGGCGCCCTGCAGCTGGGCGGTGCCGCGGTCGAGTACGGCGTCGATCCGGGGCGCGAAGGACGAGTCCTGGACCGCGACCCGCCCATAGCTCTCGACGAAGACCAGCAGGACGTCCTTGCCGCGCAGCCCGGCAAGGAGCCGGGACTCCGGAGTGGCGCGAAAGCGCTCGTGGGCGATCTCCCGGGCGAGGATCTCCCGATCGCGCAGGCCGGTCTCCACCGCCCGCACCTCGCGGACGGCGAGCGCGGTGGCGCTCGTGGAGGCGACAGGCGCGTCGAGCACGCGCAGGACCAGCCAGAGCACTCCGAGCACCGCGGCCGCCCGGAGCACCCGGTCGCGGTGGTGAGCCGCCACGCGCGTGACGCGCAGCAGCGCCAGGACCGGGACGGCGAGGAGCGCGACGACGAGCACGAAGGCGGCGGCCGCGACGAGGTTCGCCTGCGACCTGCCGATCGCCTCGCCGAGCGTCTCGATGCCGATCCCCACGTAGGTCCAGTCCGAGACGGGGCTGAACGGTCGGTCGAAGGCGGTGAAGAACCCCATGTCGAGGACCTTCACGAGCGCGAGCACCCCCAGCGCCACGCCCGCGACGACGGCCAGCGCGCGGCGCGGGACGGCGGGCAGCAGGACGGCGAGGGCGACGACGATGAGCAGCTCGAGCGGGAGCCGCGCGAACGCGCCGACGGTGAGACGCGTCGTCTGGTTCGGCGCGACCAGGGCGCCCCAGACGACCAGCAGGGCGAGCACCGTGAGCGCCACGGCGATGGGCGCGCGCAGCGGCCCGGGTCCGGACGGTGCGACGTCCACCGCCTGCACCTGCTCGTGCGTGTCGTGCCGGTGGCCCCACAGCCACCGCACGCACTCGCCGACCGACACCGCGAGCGCCGCCAGCGCCGCGGCCAGGAGAACCTGCATGAGCGCCCGGGGCAGAACCCCGGCGGCCGCCACCGTCAGCACGATCCCCTGCATCGCCGCGACGAGCCTGCGCCAGCGGCGCGGCGGCAGCGGCGCGCGCATCCACGGCAGCAGCAACTCGCCGGCCAGGAACAGGTAGCGCGCCGCCCCGATCGCGAGCACCCACGTGCCGTACTCGGGGGCGACGTAGACGCTGAGGGCGAGGATCAGGAACGCGTCGACCTCGCCGTCGAAGCGCGCGCCCAGCGTGGTCGCCGTCCCGGTGCGCCGCGCCAGCCATCCGTCGGCCGCGTCCAGCGCGAGCGCGACGGCGGCCAGCGTCACGAGCAGCGCGACCGGCGCGCCGCCGCGTGAACGAGTCCGCGACCAGCGCGGCGACGCCGACGGCGAGCGTGGCCCGGGCGAGCGTCACCCACGACGCCGGCCCCAGCCCGTCACCCGGACCGCGCGCGAGGCCGCGCCCCAGCGCCGCCGCGATCGTCACGGCGCAGGCGAGGCCGACGACCCAGCCGGCCGCGCCGAGCCCGGTGGTCCCCGCCAGGACGGCGAGCACCAGCACCTGGGCGATCAGCCCGGCCGCCGGCCCCGCCTGACCGTCTCGCACCCCGCCTCCCAGATCGTGATTGCGTCGAGGACTGACGTTAACCCCGGACGCTCGCGTGCCGTCGCACCTTCCCGGGACCGGCTGCGGCAAGATCGCGGCGCGATGGCGCCGAGGCAACCACGGTCATGAGGCAGGACGACCGCGCGCAATTCGACCGGGCGCTGCGCCGCGCGCGCGTGTCGGCCTACGCCCCCGGCGAGTTCGTCGGGCAGGAGAGCTTCATGACCGCCGGCGAGATCCGGGCCCTGTCGGTGCAGGCCGGCATCGGTCCCGGGGTCACGGTGCTCGACCTGTGCTGCGGCATCGCCGGCCCCGGGCGGTTCCTCACGCGGGAGCTGGGCTGCGCCTACCTGGGGGTGGACGCCAGCGCGAGCGCCGTCGCCATCGCCCGCGAGCGCGCGGGCGACCTGCCCTGCCGCTTCGCGGTTGCGCAGATCCCGCCCCTCCCGGCGGGCCCCTTCGACGTCGTCCTCCTGCTCGAGACGATGCTCGCCTTCGAGGACAAGGACGCGCTGGTCCGCGAGATCAGCACGGCGCTCCGGCCCGGCGGGCGGTTCGCCTTCACGCTCGAGGAGGGGCCGCCGCTCACGGCGGCCGAGCGGGCGGCGATGCCCGACTCCGGCACGGTCTGGCTCACCCCGCTCGACGAGATGGCCACGTCCCTGGAGCGGGCGGGCCTGGTCGTGGCGTGGCAGGAGGAGCACAGCCGCGCGCATCGCGCGACGGCGCAGGCGCTGGCGGACGCGTTCGCCGCGGAGGCCGAGGAGATCGCGGCGCAGGTCGGCCCCCGGGCGCTGGACGAGCTGCTCGCCGCCCACCGGCTGTGGATCGAGTGGCTCGGCGAGGGGCGCGTGCGGAAGTTCGCGCTGGTGGCGGAGCGGCCTGTCCTGAGAGCATCCACACGTGGACGCTGCTGAGCTGCGCGGGTGGTGCCTCGCTCAGACGGGGGCGGTGGAGGAGTTCCCGTTCGGCCCCGAGACCTCGGTGTTCAAGGTCGGCGGCAAGCTGTTCGCGATCAGCGCGCTCGACCGCACGCCGCTCGAGGTCAGCGTCAAGTGCGAGCCGGAGCTGGCCGTTCAGCTACGAGTCACCTACGCGGCGATCCGCCCTGGCTACCACTTGAACAAGCGCCACTGGAACACGGTCACGCTGGACGGCAGGCTGCCGGACCAGCTGATCCGCGATCTCGTCGAGGACTCCTACGACCTCATCGTGAGCGCGCTCCCCAAGCGCACACGCCGGCAGCTTGGATGGGCGCGCGACAACCACTCCCGATGAACCCCGATGAGGGCGTCTACTCAGGTCTGGTGAGGCGCGCCCGGACCAGCAGGAGGTCGTGGTCGCTGTGCGTGACCGGCACCACCCGCGCCGAGGGCGAGCGGAGCGCGCGGCTTCCGTAGACGTGCTGGATCCCGGGGGCCTGGCCGGCGGACCTGTCCGTGCGGGTCCAGACGCCGCCGGGGGCGCAGGAGCGGCGACGGTTGACGTCACCCCCGAAGGCGACGGTGCGGGTGGCCGCGCGACGTGCGAGGAGCGCTGCGAGCTCGGCGCACTGCGCCTCGTTCCCGGCCACCTCGATGACGCTGCGCGTGTTCAGGTGGGCGGTGCACACGTCGACGCCGACTCGGGTCGAGACGCACAGCCACCGGCGCCGTTCGGGGCCGGCCTGCGCCTCGAAGTCGCGGTTGTCGGTGCGCTCGATGGCAGCCTCGGTGAGCACCGCGTTCCCGAAGAGCCCGCGGCCGCCCGGTCGGACGCAGCGGAGCAGCTCGCCGCGGTAGATCACCCTCGAGAAGCGCACGTGGTATCCGGTTCGCCGCGCGATCCGTGTCGCGTCGTTGCGGCAGGCCTCGTTGACCGTGACGGCGTCCGGGCGCGCCTCACGGATCCGGGTCACCGCCTCCTCCACGCCGGCCGGGTATGCCGCCTTGCCGTAGCAGCCGGCCAGACCGGAGAGGCACAGGTTCATCTGCATCAGCGTGTACGTCCGGCCCGCAGGCGCCGGCTCGGCCGCGGCCCCCGAGGATCCGCCGCAGCCCGTCAGGGCGAGGACGAGCGCGCAACCCACCGCCACGAGGAGCAGGGCCGCAGAGCGGTCGGCACCGGGGCGGCCCATGAGGTTCACGATCCTCGACGGTACATCGAAGTCGGCACCCGGGGCGTCGACCAGGGACTTCACGGGCGCGATGAGCGCCACGCCGGACAATCGTGCCCGATACCCCATGACGAGCCCGAAGGAGGAGCAGATGTCCGCCACTGAAGCTGCAGCAGGCAGCGCCGGCACCGCTGTACGCCCATTCGAGGTGGGCTTTTCCGACGAGGACCTGAATGACCTTCGCAGGCGCATCAACGCCACCAGGTGGCCTGAGCGCGAGACGGTCGCCGACGACTCGCAGGGCGTGCCGCTCGCACTCATGCAAGAGCTCGCGCGCTACTGGGGGACCGACTACGACTGGCGGCCGTGCGAGGCGAAGCTCAACGGCCTGCCGCAGTTCCTCACCGAGATCGACGGGCTCGACATCCACTTCATCCACATCCGTTCCGAGCACGAGGACGCGCTGCCGCTGATCGTCACGCACGGATGGCCCGGCTCGATCATCGAGCAGCTGAAGGTCATCGAGCCGCTCACGAATCCCACAGCACATGGCGCAAGCGCGACCGACGCGTTCCATCTGGTCATTCCCTCGTTGCCGGGCCACGGGTTCTCCGCCAAGCCGAGCACCACCGGGTGGGACCCTGCCCGCGTCGCGCGTGCCTGGGTGACGCTGATGAAGCGCCTCGGCTACACCCGATTCGTGGCGCAGGGCGGCGATTGGGGTGCGGCCGTCACGCAGGCGATGGGCGTGCAGGCGGCACCGGAGCTGCTCGGCATCCACTCCAACATGCCCGGCACCGCGCCGGCCGAGATCGCAGCGGCGTTCCAGCGCGGCGATCCGCCGCCGGCAGGCCTCTCAGCCGACGAGCGACGCGCATACGACCAGTTGAGCGGGTTCTACGCGAGCCACGTGGCCTACGCGCTGATCATGGGGACGCGGCCGCAGACCATGTACGGACTCGCGGACTCACCGGTCGATCTCGCCGCGTTCGCGATCGACCACGGCGACGGCACCGGCCAGCCCGGGCTCGTCGCGCGGATCCTCGAGGGACGCCTCGAGGGCGACCTCACGCGAGACGACATCCTCGACAACATCACGCTCTACTGGCTGACGAACACGGGCGTCTCCGCGGCTCGCCTCTACTGGGAGAACAAGGCGGGCTTCTTCGAGGCCAAGCCCATCTCGATCCCGTACGCCATCAGCGTGTTTCCGGACGAGCTCTACCAAGCTCCCCGGAGCTGGGCCGAGCGCGCGTATCCCGACAACCTCATCCACTACAACCAGCTCGACCGAGGCGGCCACTTCGCTGCCTGGGAACAGCCACAGCTGTTCGCGGAGGAAGTTCGCGCAGGCTTCAGGTCGTTGCGCTAGACGCGCCCGCGCCAAGCGGGAACGGCACCTACCCGAACGTGAACGCGTACGCCTCGGCGCCGGGCTCGAGGAACGTGATCCGAAGCGTCCGCTCGCGGACGGCGTCCGGCTCGCGCACGAGCTGGTACAGGCGGCCGTCCCGGAGCACGCCGTTTCCGTCCTCGTCGACGTCCACGCCGTGTGACCGACCCGGAGCGTCGCCGTCGAGCAGCACGCGGAAGGGGATCGGCTCTCGTGCGCCGGGCGAGAGCACGAGATGCGCGTCGCGCGCGTGGAACCGGAACGCGATGCTGCCGCCGGCCTCGTCGAGCACGACGCTCTCGCTGCCGATCGTCCACTCGCCGGCAAGGGCCCAGTCGTTGAGGGGCAGGCGTTCGGGGAGCTCGTAGGCGCGGCGTGCGTCGAACGCGGCGCCGCCCGGGGACGTGAAGCGCTCGCCGCGCCCGTAGCCGAGATACGTCTCCGGGGTCCGCAGGTGGTCCCAGTCGGCCTGTGCCTCCACTCCGCGCCCTTCGACGCGGTCGAGCTCGCGCTCGACCCCCAGCAGCCGCTGGATGACGCGCTCCGATCGCTCGTAGCGTCCTTCGCCGAAGTGGTGGTCGCGGATGACGCCGTCCACGTCCACGAAGTAGAGCGCCGGCCAGTAGTGGTTCGCGAAGGCGCTCCAGACCCCAAAGTCGTTGTCGAGCGCGACCGGGTAGTCGATCGCGCGTTCCTTCACCGCCTGTCGCACCCCGTCGATCTCCTGCTCGAAGGAGAACTCCGGCGTGTGGATCCCGAGCACGACCAACCCGTCGTCTCGGTAGGCCTGCGACCAGGCGCGCACGTACGGCTCCTGGCGCAGCCAGTTGATGCACGTCAGCGTCCAGAAGTTCACCAGGACGACGTGGCCCCGCAGCTCGTCGCGACCGACTGGCTCGGAGTTGAGCCACCCGGTCGCTCCGGCCAGCGAAGGCATGTGGAGGCGTTCGAACGTGGTCATCGTGATCCCCGAGTGTGACGTTCTTGCGGAGATGCCGCCGCTCAGGCGGTGGCGACCGTGCCGGCGTCCCGGGTGCCGGCCGATCCCTCGCGGTACGGGGCCAGGAAGGCGGTCAGCGCTGCCAGGAGCGCCTCGGGAGCCTGCTCGGCGACCCAGTGGCCGGCACCGGGCAGGACCACCGTCTGCACATCGTCCGCGGCGAGCTTCATGTAGCTGCCGGGCCCTTCACCGCCACCTTCCTCGCCGCCCATCGCGAGGATGGGCAGGGTCAGCCGCCGGGCCTTGCGCTGCTGGTTCTGCGCGATGGTCGTGTTGACCGCCCGATAGAACCCGAAGCTCCCACGCAGGGCGTCGGGGTCCGAGCGCAGGACGTCGAGGTAGTAGTCGACCGTCTCGGCGGGGAGCTTCCTGCTCCCGGCCGACGCGTCGAACTCCGCGCCGAAGAAGATCTCCTCCCGGCCCCTGACCAGCGCTTCGTTCACCTCGGCCGGGAGCTGGTTGAACATCAGGTGCCAGAGCCTGGCGTTGAGCGCCGGAGGGACGAACAGCGGCGGTGAGGCCGACACGCCCGGAATGGGAGCCTCGGAGACGATCAGACGGTCCACCCGGTCCGGGTGATCCGCGGCCACGGCGTAGGCGATCGGCATCCCGGTGTCGGTCCCGTACATGGCGAACCGCTGGTGACCCAGCGCGTCCATCAGCGCGACCAGGTCGCCGGCGATGGCGCCCGCGTCGTAGCCGTCCTCGGGCTTGTCCGACAGCCCGATCCCGCGCTGGTCGACGGCGATGACCTCGAAGTCCCGCGCCAGCGCCGGCATGACCATCCGCCACGCGTACCAGGTCTGCGGCCAGCCGTGCACGAGCAGCAGCGGTGGGCCGTCCCCACCGATCACGACGTGCTGGCGCAGCTCGGCGGTATCGACGTAGCGGCTGGTGAACGTGTCGCTGAAACCGGGCGGAAGGTTCGGCGCGCCCGACGCCGAGCCGGGTCCTTCCGCGGTGGTCAGCCCGACGGAGGATGAACCCATGACGATCCTCTCCCTTCCCACAAGGCCACGGGCCTTGGTTGGTGACGACACCGACCCTGACGGTGCCCGCCGGGACGTCGCGCCCGTGAACACCCTGGCCCGCTCCCCGGTGTGCGACCGTGCGCGTCGCGCGACCGGGCCGACCGATCAGGTCCGTTCGATCCTGGCCAACCAGGCCGGTGCACCCTGCGCGTTGAACCTTGCCTGGAGCCGCTCCGGGCTGATGGAGGCAACGCTCCAGTCGCGGCTGCGAGTGAATGCCGCCCTCAGCTCCTCCTGACTGATGGGATGCGGGCCGGCGGACTCGGGTCCGACGTCACTGAAACAGAGCACGTACAGGCTTCCGCCACGACCAGTCACCGAAGCCAGGCTCGCCACGTAGTCGCGCCGCTCACTGCTGTCGAACGAATGGAACAACCCGCAATCGAGCACCGTCTCGAACACTCGGCCCAGACGGTCCAGGTGCAGGGCATCGACGGCCAGGAAGTCCGCGTCGATGCCGCGAGCCGCGGCCTTCTCCCGCGCGATCGACAGTGCGGTCTCAGCCACATCGACGCCCAGAACGTTCAGCCCCAGAGCGGCAACATGCAGGGCGTTGTCGCCTGTCCCGCAGCCTGCATCGAGAACGGCGCCGGCGAATGCGCCTTCGCTCGCCAGACGCACGATCGCCGGCTGTGGGTGCTCCATGTCCCACGGCGCCGGGCCATCGAGGTACGACGCATCCCAGGGCCGGCCCTCCCGCCGCTCGTGACTGGTCGGCCGGCGCCCGCAGTACGAATCATCGGCTCTGGCTCCGGTCTGCTCGGACACCTTCGTCCCGTCCCTTCGACTGGTGTACGCGGGCCCGATCGTCGCACGCCGGTGGGCCCTGTCGGCGGCCGCTAGCCTCGACGCGTGGTCGAGTTCGCCCTTCAGGTCGCAATCGCCCCTGCCCTCGTCGGCGCGGCGACGCTCGCCGCCCGCCGCTGGGGCGAGCACACCGGCGGCCTCGTCAGCGCCTTCCCGGCCATCGTCGGGCCCGTGCTGCTCATCATCGCCGACGAGCGGGGGGCGGCGGCCGCCGCGAGTGCGGCGACCGGGACGCTGCTCGGGCTCGTCGCCCTGAGCGCGTTCGCGCTGGCCTACGCTCATGCCGCCGCGCGCGCCGGCCGGCGGGCGAGCCTGGCCGCGGGGTGGGGGGCGGCCGCGGTCGCCGCCGCGGGCGTCTCCGCAACGGACGCGGGGCCGGCCGCCGCGTTCACGGCAGCGGCGCTGTCGCTGGCCGTCGCGCACTGGGCGCTCCCGCGCCGCGCGGGTCGCGTCGGCCGCCTCGCAACCGTGGTCAGCGGCCGCTGGGACCTCCCCGCCCGCATGGCGCTGACCGCGCTCCTCGTCGTCACGCTGGCCGCGGCGGCGCGAGCGTTCGGCCCGATGGCGGGCGGGATCCTCGCTGCCCTGCCCGTGCTCGCCTCGGTGCTCGCCGTCTTCACGCACCGCGACGGCGGCGCCGTCGCGGTGGCGGAGCTCCTGCGCGGAATGCTCGGGGGGATGGCCGGCTTCGTCGCCTTCTGCGCGCTCGTGGCCGTCCTCGCCGTGCCTGCGGGCGTGCCGATCGCCTTCGCCGCCGCGACCGTCGCCGCGGTCGCGCTCGGTCCGGCCGTGATCAGCGGACGGACGGCGCGCCGTAGACGCGCTCGCGCAGCTCGGGCCGCTGCCACTGGCTGAGCAGGCCGGCCTTCGCCGCCTCGTGCTCGCTCGACCCGACCGTGTCCTCGCGGCCGCGCAGTTCGCGCGCGCGGTCGAGCTCGACGTCGAGCACGAAGACGCCGGGCGACGTGGACTCGAAGACGACGGCCTCCGGCGTCGCGATCATGGCAAGCCCGCGCTCGGCCGGGTCGAACAGGTTCTGCGTCGTCACGACGACGGCCAGGTTCTCCGTGGCCCGCGCCCAGATGAGGTTGCGCCACGTCTCCCACAGCCGCTTCTTGTCGATCCCCGCGGGCAGGAAGATCAGCTCGGCGCCGCGCAGCGCGAGCGCGCGCGTGACCTCGGGCACGTAGACCTCGCTGCACATGGCCAGCCCGATCGTCCCGTGCTCGGTCTCGAAGACCGGGAAGTCGTCGCCGGCGACGTACTCGAAGTCCCAGAAGCCGCCGCCCTTGTAGATCCACGGGCCCGGCGGGTGCGTGCGCCGGTACGTGCCGGCCGGCTCGCCGGTGGGCGTGGCCAGCGCGAGGACGTTGTACGCCGTGCTCTCGTCGGAGTCGATCGGCTCGAGCGTCCCGTATTGGACGTAGACGCCGCAGCGCCGGGCGACCTCGGCCATCGCCTCGGCCGGGTCGAACATCGCCGGCATCCGCCACGGCCCCGGGTAGGTCTCGGGCAGGGCGACGATCTGCGCGCCCTGCTCGGCGGCGCGCTCGACGTGGCGCACGGCGTCCTGCACGTTTCGCTCGTCGTCCGGCGGGCGATGGCCGATCGGCTGGACGACGGCGATCCTCACGCTCATCTCGCGCTCCTCCTCGGGGGGTGCCGAATCTACCTGTGATTCGATGCCCGGCGCCCGTGTCACCGAGCATCATCGACATCCACTCCCACCACCTGCCGCGCGCACTGGCCGACGCGCTCGAGCGGCGCACCGGCTTCCCGCGCATCGAGCGCCATGACGGCGCCGGCCACATCCACTACGGGCCGGGCAGCGGCCACGCCCTGCTGGCCGAGATGGAGGACCTCGACGCGCGCCTCGGCGACATGGACCGCCAGGACATCGCGACCGCCGTCGTCGGCGTCAGCGTGCCCGGCGTCGACGGCTTCGAGGCGGCCGACGCGGTGGTCGTCGCCCGCGACGCCAACGACGAGCTCGCCGACGTCGCCCGCGCCCACCCCGGGCGCCTGGCCGGCCTGGCGGTGCTGCCCGCCGCCGACCCCGCCGCCGCGGCGGCCGAGCTCGAGCGCGCGGTGAGCGCCGGCCTGCGCGGCGCGACGCTGTTCTCCAACGTGCGCGGGCGGCCGCTGGACGAGGCGGGCCTCGAGCCCGTCTTCGAGACGGCGGCGCGGCTTCGCGCCCCGATCCTGCTGCACCCGACCTTCCCGCTGACGGCGGCCACGGTCGACGTCTACGCGCTGATCCCGACCGTCGGCTTCCTGTTCGACACGACGACCGCGGTCCTGCGCCTCGTGCTCGGCGGGCTCTTCGACCGCCATCCCGATCTGCGGCTCGTCGTCCCGCACACGGCGAGCCTGCTGCCGTGGCTGGCCGGGCGCATCGACTACGAGGCCGAGCGGATGCCCGGCGGCATGGGCGCTCTGAGCGCGCCGCCGAGCGAGCACCTGCGCCTGCTCTACGCCGACATCGTCTGCGACTGGCCGCCCGCCGTGCGCGTGCTCGTCGAGTTCCTCGGCGCCGGCCGCGTGATGTTCGGCAGCGACTACCCGCTGTGGGACCCGATGCGCAGCGTGCGCGCGCTCGACGCCGCGGACCTCGGCGCCGGCGACGCCGACCGCGTGCGCGCGGGGACCGCGCGCGCCCTGTTCGCGCTCAGCCCCTGACGTAGGCGTCGACGTGGTGCGGCGCCGCCTCGGCGGCGTCGAACATCCGCCGCACGGCGCGCACGAGGTCGTCGATCCCCGGCGCGGTCGCCGAGCGCTCCTCGGCGGCGTGGCGTCCGGCGTCGTCGAGCAGCCGCGCCATGTCGACGCCGACGACCTCGCCGTCGTCGACGACGACGCGGCCGTCGACGATGACCGTGCGCACGTCGCGCGCGGTCGCGCCGAGGACGAGCTGGCGCAGCGGGTCGTGCAGCGGGGCGAAGGTCGGCGTGTCGCGGCGCAGCAGGACGAGGTCGGCGCGCGCCCCGGGCTCGACGCGCCCGAGCGCGTCGCCGTGGCCGGCGCAGCGGCTCCCGGCCCGGGTGGCCATCGCATGCGCCTGGCGCGCGCTGAGCCAGTCCTCGGGCGCGCGGCCGTGGACCTTGTGCAGGAGCGCGGTGAGGCGGGTGAGCTCGAGCATGTCGAGCGTCTCGTCGCAGCCGCGCCCGTCGGTGCCGAGGGCGACGTCGACGCCCGCGCGCAGCAGCGCCGGCACGTCGGCGACGCCGTCGCCCAGGCGCAGGTTGCTGTACGGGCAGTGCACGGCGGCGGTGCCCGAGGCGGCCATCAGCTCGCGGTCGCGGTCGTCGAGCCACACGGTGTGCACGAGCGTCGCCTCGGGGCCGAGCAGCCCGCGGCCCGACATCAGGTCGACGAACGATCGCCCGTGCCAGCGCCGGGCGGTCACCGCCTGGGTGCGCGTCTCCTGGACGTGGGTCTGCCAGACCAGGCCCTCCTCGCGGGCCATGGCCATCGTCGCGGCCAGCAGCTCGGCGCTGCAGCGCTGCGGCGCCGACGGTCCGAGCCCGATGCCGATCATCCCGCCGGGCTCGTGCCAGCGGTCGACGGCGTCGCGCGCGACGCCGACGATGCGGCCGACCGGCGGCGGCGAGAACTCGGCCGCCGCCGCGGCGCGATCGGCGGGGTCGATGTCCAGCGAGGCGAGGTAGTGCAGGTCGGCGACGCCGAGCAGCACGGTGGCGCGCAGCCCCGCATCGCGGTAGGCGCGCACGATCGGCTCGAGCGTGTCGACCGTGATCTCGGGCGCCTCGAAGACGAAGTCGACGACGGCGGTCGTCCCCGATCGCAGCAGCTGGACGGCGCCGAGCAGCGTGCGCGTGTAGATCGCCTCGGCCGAGGGCGGCTCGGTGCGCGTGATCTCGTGTGAGTGGACGAACCACAGGTCCAGCGGCAGGCCCTCGTAGAGCCCCGGGTTGAAGTTCTCGTTGGAGTGGTAGTGGGCGTTGACCATCCCCGGGGCGACGATCGTCCCGGCCGCATCGAGCGCCGGCACGTCGGCGTCCAGGTGCGCGCCGACGGCCTCGATCACGCCGTCGCGGACGAGCACGTCGCCGGGCTCGAGCCCTCCGCCGGCGGTGAGCACCTCGCCGCCGCGGACGAGCAGATCGCGCGCCGGGACGCTCACGCCGGACCCCGCGCGCGGCGCGCCTGGGCGATCCACTCCTGGACGCGCTCGGGATGGGCGGGCAGCCGCGTGACGATGCCCGGGGCGCCGAGCGCGTCCTCGATCCCGCCGGCGACGACGGCGCCGACCGGCATGATCCCCGACTCGCCCGCGCCCTTGGCGCCGAGCGGGTTCGTCGGCGTCGGCGCGTCCTCGCAGATCAGCGTCCCGACGGCGGGGACCTCGGACGCCGTGGGCATCATGTAGTCGATGAACGAGGTCGCCGTCGGCTGGCCGCCCTCGTCGTAGGTCAGCTCCTCCATCAGCGCGCCGCCGAGCCCCTGGGCGGCGCCGCCCATGATCTGGCCGCGCACGAGCTGCGGGTTGACGGCGCGCCCGATCTCGTAGGCGACGAAGTAGCGCAGCACGCGCACCGCCCCCGTGTCGGGGTCGATCTCGAGCTGGCCGAGTCCGACGCCGTAGGGGTAGTTCATGGCCGGGTCGACGTAGATCGTGCGCGCGCCCAGGCCCGGCGCCTCGCCGCGGCTGGCGTTGCTCACGGTGTCCGCGGCGGCGGCGATCTCGGCGAGCGTCAGGCCGCGCTCGGGCGAGCCGGCGACGAACACGCGGCCGTCCTCGAGCACCGTGTCCCCGAGGCGCGCCTCGAGCACGTCGGCGGCGATGCGGCGCGCCTTGTCGGCCGTCTCGCGCGCGGCGAGCAGCGTCGCGCTGCCGCCGATCACCGTGCTGCGGCTCGACCACGAGCCGACGCCGTCGGGGATCAGGTCGGTGTCGCCGTGGATCACCTGGATGCGCTCCATCGCCACGCCGAGCGTCTCGGAGACGATCTGCGCGAGCACGGTCTCGATGCCCTGGCCCGACGAGGCGCCGCCGGCGAGCACGCGCACGGTGCCATCCACGTCGACGTCGATGCCCGCCGTCTCGTAGACGCCGAGGCCGCTCTTGTCCATGAAGTAGCCGATCCCCGTCCCGACGAGGCGCCCCGCGGCGCGCAGGGCCCGCGCCTCGCGCCGCCAGGACTCGAAGCCCGACGCGGCCACCGCCTTCTCGAGCAGCCCGGTGTAGTCGCCCGAGGTGAGCACGAAGGCCTCGCCCCCGACGCTCAGGCCGGGGTCGTGGGGGAGGTCGTCGCGCGTCAGCAGGTTGCGCCGGCGCAGCTCGAGGCGGTCGAGCCCGAGCTCGCGTGCGGCGAGGCTGAGCAGCTGCTCGCGCGCGAACGTGCCCTCGAAGCGGCCGGGCGCGCGGTACGGGCCGACCGGCGTCTTGTTCGTCGTGACGACGTGGATCGTGCCCTCGTAGGCGGGCACGCGATACGGCCACGGCAGCATGCCGACGGAGATCTCCGAGACGACCACGCCGGTGGGGCGGATGTAGGCGCCCTTGTCGTGCCAGATCTCGTCGCGCAGGCCGAGCAGCCGCCCGTCCGCGGTGAAGGCGGCCTCGATGTGGTGCACCTGGTCGCGCGCATGGTTGGTGGCCACGAGGTGCTCGGCGCGGTCCTCGGTCCACTTCACGGGCCGGCGCGTGCGGATGGCGAGCAGCGGCACGAGCAGGTCCTCGGGGAAGAAGTCGCCGCGCACGCCGAAGTTGCCACCCGCGTCGGTGCTGCGCATGTGGATGCGGTTGACCGGCAGCCCGAGCAGCCGCGAGAGCACGCGCCGGTGGTAGTGGGTGACGAGCGCGGCGCCCCACACCGTGAGCTCGCCGCGGCCGGCGTCCCAGTCGGCGATGAGCCCGCGCGTCTCGAGCGGCATGCCCGTGTGCCGGCCGGTGCGCAGCTCGGCGCGGACGACGTGCGCCGCCTGCGCGAAGGCCTCCTCGACGTCGCCGAAGCGCTTGGTCAGCAGCGCCGCCTCGTTGCCGCGCCCGTCCCACAGCGACGGCGCGCCGTCGTCGAGGGCGCGGGTCGCGTCGAGCACGACGGGCAGCTCCTCGAGCTCGGCGACGACGAGCTCGGCGGCGTCGTCGGCGGCATAGGCGTCCTCGGCGACGATGACGGCGAGCGGCTCGCCGACGTAGCGGACGCGGTCGCGGGCGAGCACGTGCTGCAGGTACGGGTCGAGCTCGATGCCGAAGTCCAGGCGCAGCGGGATGGCCTCGATCTCGGCGACGTCGGCCGCGGTGATGACGTCGACGACGCGCGGCGCGCCACGGGCGGCGTCCGTGTCGATCGCCCGGATGCGGGCGTGCGCGAGGCCGGCGCGCACGACGCGCATCCACAGCTGCCCGGGGAGGTCGACGTCGTCGACGAAGCGCCCCGCGGCGCGCACCAGCCGGCGGTCCTCGAGCCGCGGGACGGACTGGCCGATGAGCGCGACGCCGCTCACGCCGCCGCCCGGGCGGGACGCGACGCGTGGCGGCGCACGTGGCCGCGGCGATCGGGCAGCGACTCGAGCACCTCGGCCAGCGCGACGAGCGCCGCGAGGTCGTGGCCGGGCAGGAAGACGTCGACGTGCGGGAGCGCCGCCGCCATGCCCGCGGCGAGCGGGCGGTAGCGCGGGTCGCCGGCCAGCGGGTTGACCCACACGACCGCGTGCGCCGAGCGGTGCAGGGCGGCCATCGCCTCGCCGAGCGGCGCCGCCTCGCCGCGCTCCCAGCCGTCGGAGACGACGATGACGACGGCCCCTCGGGCCAGGCCGCGCCGGCCCCAGCCGTCGTTGAAGGCCTGCACGCTCGGGCCGATCCGGGTCCCGCCCGCCCAGTCGGGCACCGCCCGCGCGGCCTCGGCCAGCGCGCGGTCGCGGTCGGGCCCGGCGAGCCGCGCCGTGAGGCGCGTCAGCCGCGTGCCGAACGTGAAGACCTCGACGGCGCGGCCGACCTGCACGGCGGACTGCGCGAACATGACCATCGCGCGCGCGTAGGGGGACATCGACCCCGAGATGTCGAGCAGGAAGACGGTCCGCCGCGGGACGAGCCGCCGGCGCCGCCACGCGCGACGGACCGGGTCGCCCTCGGTGCGCATCGCGTCGCGCAGCGTGCGGCGCATGTCGAGCGCGTGGCCCGCGGGCGCGGGCTCCAGGCGCGACGAGCGCCGCCGCGCGAGGCTGCGCGCGATCCGGTCGACGAGCGCTCGCGCGTCGTGCAGCTCCTGCGGGCCGTACTCGCGGAAGTCGAGCGTCATCAGCCGCTCGTGGGCCGAGGAGCCCTGGCCGTGCTCGGATTCGCCGCCCGGCGGCGCGTCGTCGCCCGAGGCCTCGAGCGCGAGCGGGCGCGCCTGGGCGTCGTCGCCGGGCTCGGCGCCGTCGTCGTCGGCCGCCCGGGCCTCGAGGCGGCGCGCGCGGACCTCGTCGCCCTCGCCCTGCGTGCGCCAGAACGCGTCGAAGGCGGCCTCGAACGGCTCGAGGTGGTCGCGGTGCGAGCACAGCGTGCAGCGCAGCGCCCAGTGCACGTCGTCGCGCGCGGTGACGTCGACGGTGGTGAGCGCGACCATCGCGTCCTGCAGCCGGCCGGGCCCGACCTCCAGGCCGGCGGCGCGCAGCGTGCGCCCGAAGCGCACGAGCCGCGCCACGAAGTCCTCGTCGCTCATCGCGCGTGACGCACGGCGGCGCCCGTGCCCTTGGCCGCGGCGACGTGCTCCGCGATGCCGCCCGCGCGGATCCGCTCGAGGTCCTCGTGGTACTTGACCACGACGCCGAGCGTCGCGTCGACGGTCTCGGGGTCGAGCTCCTCGCGGCCCATCGCCGCGAGCGCCGAGACCCAGTCGAGCGTCTCGGCCACGCCGGGCGCCTTCGTCAGATCCAGCGCGCGCACGCGCGCGATGAACGCGGCCGCCTCGCGCGCGAGCCGGTCGGCGGCCTCGGGCACGCGCGCGTGGACGACCGCGATCTCGCGCTCGACCGACGGGTGCCCGATCCAGTGGTACAGGCAGCGCCGCTTGAGCGCGTCGTGCAGGTCGCGCGTGCGGTTGGAGGTCAGCACGACGACGGGCCGGCGCTCGGCGCGGACCGTCCCGATCTCGGGGATCGTGACCTGGAAGTCGGAGAGCAGCTCGAGCAGGAAGGCCTCGAACTCGTCGTCGGCGCGGTCGATCTCGTCGATCAGCAGCACCGGTGGCTCGGGGTCCTGGTTCTCGATCGCGTCCAGCAGCGGGCGGCGCAGCAGGAAGTCGGGACCGAAGAGGTCCGAGACGCTGTCCGTGTCCGCCGCGTGCGCGGCCTCGAGCGTGCGGATGTAGAGCATCTGGCGCGCGTAGTTCCAGTCGTAGAGCGCGTGGGCGACGTCGATGCCCTCGTAGCACTGCAGGCGGATCAGCCGCGCGCCGAGCACGGTGGCCAGCGTCTTGGCCAGCTCGGTCTTGCCGACGCCCGCCTCGCCCTCGAGCAGCAGGGGCTTGCGCAGCGTCAGCGCGACCGACAGGACGGTGGCCAGCCCGCGGTCGGCGAGGTACGCCTGCTCGCCGAGGCGCCGGGTGATCTCCTCGGCGGATGGCGTGCTCATCTCACGCGCGCCGGAACACCTCGAGCTGGATCAGGTTCGGGTCCTCGTCGATGACCGAGAAGGCCAGCGGGCGGCCGCCCGCCGAGTAGTGCGTCTCGTGCAGGCGCGCGAACGGCTCGCCGCGCTTCAGGCGCAGCTCCGTCGAGGACTTGGCCGAGTTGACCATCGGCACGATCTTCACGACGGCGTGGTCGATCGGCTCGCGGAAGTAGCGCTGGCTGAAGTCGAACATCGACGCCGGGATCGGGTCGCGCAGCCGCTTGCCGTTGAGCTGCGACCACGGCACGTAGTCGGCGATGTGGATGGCCAGGTTGCCGTCGGCGAAGTACTCCTTGCGCGTGATGCAGCAGTCCTCGTCCTCATCGAAGTCGAAGATCGCCGCGACCTCGGCCGACGGCGTGTCGCGCGTCCAGCTGACGTCGATCTCGACGTCGTGGCCCTTCTCCTCGAGCAGCCGGTCGAAGCCGACGAGGCGCTGGAGGGCGAGGTTGGCGGGCGCGACGTGCGCGTTGATCGTCGTGCCGATCGCGCGCCGGCGGCTGATGATCCCGTCCTGCTCGAGGCGCTGCAGCGCGGTGCGGATCGTCGTGCGGCTCACGTTGAGCATCGACGCGAGATCGTCCTCGGGCGGCAGCCGGTGCTCGAAGCGCTTCTCGAGGATGGCGGACAGGATCGCCGTGCGCGCGCGCTCGGCGAGCGGCGTGTTCTCCAGTTGCGGGACGGCGTTCGGCTTGGGGGGCTGGCTGGTCACGGCGTCGGGGACGTGGTTGCCGCGTCGAGCCCGGCCGCCCGGATCGCGGCGTGGACGCGCGGCGGGGTGAGCGGGGTGGCGTTGATGCGGGCGGGCCGGATCGCGTCGGCGACGGCGTTGGCGACCGCCGCGGGGGCGCCGACGGCGCCGCCCTCGCCGCCGCCCTTGATGCCGTCGGCGTTCAGCGGCGTGGGGATCTCCATGTGCTCCACGACGATCTCGGGCGGCACGTTGTCGATCCCCGGGACGAGGTAGTCCATGAAGTTCGGGTTGCGCGGCTGGCCGTCGCCGTCGTAGACGACCTCCTCGAGCAGGCCGCCGCCGAGCCCGAGGGCGACGCCGCCCTGGACCTGCCCCTCGAGGATCAGCGGGTTGATGACGCGTCCCGAGTCGTTGACGACGACGTGGCGCAGCGGGCGCACGACGCCGGTCTCGAGGTCGACCTCGACGGTCGACACGTGCACGCCGTAGGCGAAGGTGTTGTTCTCCGGGTGATAGATGTCGGTCGCCTCCAGGCCGTAGTCCTCGATGCCCTCGGGCAGCGACCTGCCCGGTGAGAGTGCCTGCGCAATCTCGGACAGGGTGACCGACGCGCCGGGGGAACCGACGACGGACACCGCGCCGCCGGTCATCTCGAGGTCCCCGGCGTCGACCTCGAGCAGCTGGCCGGCGACCGTCAGCGCCTTGCGGCGGACCTTGCCGGCGGCGTTGCGCACCGCGGGACCGCCGACCGCGGCGGTGCGGCTGGCGTAGGTCCCGACGCCGTGGCGGACGAGGTCGGTGTCGCCGTGCAGGACGACGACGTCGTCCATGTCGGCGCCGAGCTCGTCGGCGGCGATCTGCGCGAGCGTGGTCGCGTGCCCCTGGCCGCTGCTGCACGCGCCGGTGAGGACGACGACCCGGCCCGAGGGCTCGATGCGCACGGTCCCGCTCTCGTACGGCCCAAGGCCCGTCTCCTCGACGAAGCAGCCGATCCCGATGCCGACGTGGCGCCCCTCCGCGCGCAGGCGCTCCTGCTCGGCGCGGAAGTCGGCGTAGCCGGCCAGCGCCACGGCGCGGCGCAGGCACTCGGGGTAGTCGCCCGAGTCGTAGACGATCGTGCCCGCCAGCACGTTGCCGAAGCCGCGGTCGACCGGCATCCGGTCGGGGGTGATCATGTTGCGCAGCCGCACGTCGACCGGGTCGAGCCCGAGGTCGGCGGCGACGCAGTCGACGATGCGCTCCATGGTGAACGCCGCCTGGACGTGGCCGACGCCGCGGAACGGGTTCATCGGCGTCTTGTTCGTCATGACGATCTCGGCGCGGCCCTCGAAGTGCTCGATGGCATAGGGGCCGCTGAGCATGGCCACGCCGATGAACGGCTCGACGAGGGTCAGGCTCTGCAGGTAGGCGCCGGTGTTCGTGACGCAGTGGTCGCGGATCGCGAGGATGCGGCCGTCGTCGTCGTAGCCGACCTCGACGTCGTGGAACTGCTCGCGCCCGTGCGTGGACGCGACGAAGTGCTCCCAGCGGTCCTCGACCCACTTGACCGGCCGCCGGATGCGCATCGCCAGCTTGGCGATCAGCGTCTCCTCGGGATAGATCTGGAGCTTGACGCCGAAGCCGCCGCCGACGTCGGGAGCGACGACGCGGATCGCGTTCTCGGCGAGCCCGAGCGAGGCCTGAAGGTTGCGCTTGACGCCGTTGGGCACCTGGGTCGACGACCACACGGTGATCGCGCCGGTGCGGTCGTCCCAGCTGGCGATGACGCCGCGCGTCTCCATCGGCATGCCGGCGTAGCGCTGTGTCGAGAAGCGCTCGCGCAGCACGTGCGGCGCGGCCTCCAGCGCCGCCGCGGCATCGCCCTGGGAGAACTCGAGCACGTCGGCGACGTTCGTGCCCTCGTGCACGAGCGGCGCGCCGTCGCGCATCGCCTCCTCGGGGTCGACGACGACGTCGAGCGGCTCGTACTCGACGTCGAGGAGGCTCAGCAGGTCCTCGGCGTCGTAGCGGTCGCGGGCGACGACGACGGCGACCGGCTCGCCGACGTAGCGCACCTTGTCCGTGGCCAGCACGGTCTGCAGGAACGGCTTCGTCGTCGGCTCGGCGTCGATGCAGGCGAGCGTCGGCAGGTCGTCGAAGTCGGCCGCGGTGAGCACGGCGACGCAGCGCGGGTCGGCCTGGCAGCGAGCCAGGTCGATCGAGCGGATCTCGCCGTGGGCCAGCGGCGAGCGCAGCACCGCGGCGTGGACCATCCCGTGGAGCTTGACGTCGGACAGGTAGCGGCCGTGGCCGCGCAGCAGGCGCGGGTCCTCCTTGCGCCGCAGTGGCGCGCCGAAGACGCTCATCGCCCGCCTCCGGCCAGCTCGCGCGCCGCCTGCTCGACGGCCTCGACGATCTTCACGTAGCCCGTGCAGCGGCACAGGTGGCCGCCGAGCGCCTCGCCGACCTGCTCGCGCGTGGGCTGCGGGTGGTCCTCGAGCAGCTCGAGCGTGGTCATGATGATCCCCGGGGTGCAGAAGCCGCACTGCATGCCGTGGCGGTCCCAGAACGCCTGCTGGACGGGGTGCAGCGGCGCGTCGCCGGGGCTCACGCCCTCGAGCGTCGTGATCGTCGCGCCGTCGGCCTGGACGGCGAGCATCAGGCAGGTGCGCGCCGTGCGCCCGTTCACCGAGACCGTGCACGCGCCGCACACGCCGTGCTCGCAGCCCAGGTGCGTGGCCGTCAGGTCGAGGTGCTCGCGCAGGAAGTCGGCGAGCGTCAGGCGCACGGGGACCTCGGCCTCGTGGTCGTCGCCGTTGACGGTCAGCCGTATGCGGCGGGTGCTCATCGACCGGCCTCCTCCATCGCCTGCTCGAGCGCGCGGCGCGCGACGACCCGCGCCAGGTGCAGGCGGTACTCGGGCGGGACCTGCGGATCGTCGGGTGGACGGGCCTCGTCGCCGGCCAGGCGCGCCGCCGCGGCGACGGCCTCGCTCGTGGCCGGGCCGCCGGCCAGCTCGGCCTCGAGCGCGTGGGCGCGCACGGGCCGGTCGCCGATGCCCAGCAGCGCCAGGCGCGCGGCGGCCACGCGGTCGCCGTCGAGCGTGACCTGGGCGACCGCGCCGCACAGCGCGTAGTCGCCGCTGCGCTGGGCGACCTCGACGCACGCCGCGCCGGTGTGCGGCGCCGCCGCGTCGAGCTCGATCGCCGTCAGGACCTCGTCGTCGGCGAGCGCCGTCGACAGGAAGCCGGTGAAGAAGTCGCTCGCGGCGAGCACGCGCTCGCCGCCGGGCCCGTGGGCGCGGACGCGCCCGTCGAGCGCGAGCAGCACGGCGGGAAGCTCGGCGGCCGGGTCGGCGTGGGCGATGCTGCCGCCGACCGTGCCCTGCGAGCGCACCTGCGGGTGGGCGATGTGGCGCAGCGCCCGGGCCAGCAGCGGCGCGGCGGCGCGGATGCCCTCGTCGTGCTCGGCGCGGCGCTGGCGGACCATCGCGCCGATGCGGATCGCGCCGTTCTCGCGCGCGACGGAGTCCAGGCCGGGTACGCGCCGCAGGTCGACGAGCAGCGACGGCGCGGCGAGGCGCAGGCTGAGAAGCGGGACGAGGCTCTGGCCACCGGCCAGCACCTTGGCGTCGGGATCGCCGGCGAGCAGGCCGATCGCCTCGTCGAGCGAGTCCGGCGCGGCGTAGTCGAACTCGGGCGGCTTCACAGCGGCGCCGTGACGCCGGAGATCGCGCGGGCGATCCAGTCGGCCATCCGCGGTCGCACGACCGCGCCCATGTTGTGGCAGCAGTGGTCGCCGTCGTCCTCGACGACGATCTCGGTCGGCGCCGCGGTGGTGGCCTCGCGCAGTTTGGCGACCTGGTCCATCCCGAAGATCACGTCGTGACGGCCGTGCAGCACGTACGTCGGGCAGCGCAGATCGCCGATGACGTCGGAGAGGTCGAGCGAGCGCTGCAGGTACGCCCGGGCTTCGTCGCGGTCGGCGATGCCCGTCACGTAGGCGAAGCCGTCGCGCGTGTGCGGCGGCATGTCGTCGTAGCCGGACATGTCGAACATCGCGCCCCAGGCGACGCACGCGCGCAGCCGCGGCTCGCACGCCGCGGCGCGCACGGCGTAGTAGCCGCCGAGGCTGCGCCCGAGGACGCCGAGCCGTCCCGGGTCGATCCCCTCGGCGCCCTCGAGGTGATCGACGACGGCCGACACGTAGCGCTCGAAGTCGGGCTGGAGCGTGCGCGTGAAGAACATCTCGCCCTGGCCGGGGCCGTCGAAGGCGAACGTCGCGATGCCTCGGCGCAGGCACATCGCCTCGAACAGGTAGCTCTCCTCCTTCGTCGACTCCAGGCCGCCGATGAGGACGACGCACGGCACCCGGTCGCCGCCCGCGCCCGCCGGGCGGCGCAGGTAGCCGGGGATGCTCGTGTCCTCGAAGGCGATGTCGGCGCGCTCGGCGGCGGGCAGCAGGTGCGGCGCCGCGCGCTGGTACAGCTCCGACTTGGCGCGCTGGCCGGCCTCGCGGCGCTCGGGGTCGTGGAACCACATGAACTGGCCGTAGTGGGCCGACAGCGAGGCGTGCCACAGCCACTCGCCGGCCGAGACGCCGTCGCCGCGCTCCAGCGCCTCGGCGCCGAGCGCCTCGTAGCGCGCGCTGCGGTCCATCCACAGCTCGAACCAGTCCTCGCCCGCCTCCAGTCGACGGCCGGCGTCGGCGTAGTCGGGGTACGGGATGCCGTCGGCCAGCATGCGGCCGGGGTTGAGGATCGCCGCGATCTTCGACGCCGTGCTCATCGCTTCCAGTCCACGCGCACGCTCAGACCGCGCCGGCGGCGGCGGCCGCGCAGCGCGGAGACCACGAGCCCGACGAGCGCGAGGACGCCGAGCCCGATCCCGGCGCGCCGGGCCAGCGGCCCGGCGATCGCACCGCCGATGTCCAGCGCCGCCGGCGCCTCGTCCTCGGCGGGCGCGGGCGGGGGCGGGGCCGCGGCGGCCGCCGGCTCGCCGACCGCGACGGGCGCGGCGCCGCTTCGGACCTCGTTCTCCAGGCGCCGGGCGAACTCGCCGAGCATGTTGCCGGCGACGTCCTCCATGATCCCGCGGCCGAACTGGGCCGGGCGGCCGGTGATCGTCAGGTCGGTCTGCACGGCGACGTGCGTGGCGCCGTTCGGGCCGGGCTCGAGGCGGTTGCGGATCCGCGCCGAGGCCGTGCCCTGGCCCTTGAGCTCCTTGGCCCGGACCTCGATCGTCGCGCTGTGGTCGTCCTCCTCGACCTCGGCCATGCGCGCCGTGCCCTGGTAGGCGAGCTTCATCGGCCCGAGGCGGACCTGCATCGAGCCGCGGAAGACGCCGTCGGCGCCGTCGGACTCGAGCGTCGCGCCGGGCAGGCACCCGGCGACGCGCCGGATGTCGAGGAGGGTGGCCCACGTCTCGTCGAGCGGGGCGTCCACCGAGAAGTCGTTGTCCAGCTTCATGTGCTCTCCCCAGCGTCGGCGAGCCCGGCGACGCGCAATCGTATTACATTGGACAAACTCACTGCTGGGCCTCGTCGTCGCCCGCCTGGGCGATGCGCTCGCCCGCCAGCCGCACCGCGGCGACGATGTTCTGGTAGCCGGTGCAGCGGCAGAGGTTCCCGGAGAGCGCTTCGCGGATCTCGCTCGTCGCTGCGGCGTCCGAGCGTCGGGCAGCAGCGGCTCGAGCGACATCAGGAAGCCGGGCGTGCAGAAGCCGCACTGGAGCGCGTGCGACTCGTGGAAGGCCTGCTGCAGCGGGTGCAGCTCGCCGTCCAGTCCCTCGGTCATGCCCTCGACCGTGCGCACCGAGCGGCCGTGCGGCCTGGACGGCGAACATCAGGCACGAGCGCACGGGCTCGCCGTCGAGCTGGACGGTGCAGGCGCCGCACACGCCGTGCTCGCAGCCGACGTGGGTGCCGGTGAGCCCGGCCTCGTGGCGGATGAAGTCCGACAGCAGCAGGCGCGGCTCGACGACGGCCTCGTAGCTCGCGGCCGTTGATCTCGATGCGCGACCCGTCGCTCGCTCATGCCGCCACCTGCTCGGCTCGCGGCCGCGCCGCCGAGAGCACGGCCCGGCGGACGAGCGCCTCGATCAGGCGCGCCGGTAGTCGGCGCTGCCGTGGATGTCGCCGGTCGGCGCGATGTCGCGCACCGCGACCGCGGCGGCCTCGCGCGCGCGCATCGCTCGTCGATCCGCCGGCCGACGCAGCGCCTGCTCGGCCTCCGTCGCGCGCAGCGGCGTCGGCCGCGGCCGCCAGCAGCGCGATCGTCGCGCGCTCGCAGGCGCCCGTCGGCGTCGAGTGCGTCAGCGTCACCGCGGCGCCGCCGAGCGCGAAGTCGCCGTGGCGCCGCGCGAACTCGATGAACGCGCAGCCCGTGCGCGGCCGGCAGCGCCGGCACGTCGACCTCGACCAGCAGCTCGTCGGGCTCGAGCGAGGTCGTCAGGTGGGTGACGAAGAGCTCGCTCCGAGCCGATCGTGCGCTCGCCGCGCGTCGAGCGGACGACGGACCGAGCCGTCGAGCGCGGCGAGCGCGACGGGCAGCTCGGCGGCGGGGTCGGCGTGCGCGATCGAGCCGCCGACCGTCCCGCGGTTGCGGATCTGCGGCGTGGGCGACGAAGGCCAGCGCCTCGTGCAGCAGCGGCCAGTGCGGCCGCGACGGTCTCCGAGCGCTCGAGCGTCGACCTGGCGCGTGAGCGCGCCGACGCGCAGCGACGCCGTCCGCGGCGGCGGATGTACGGCGAGCGCCGCCGAGGCCGTTGATGTCGATCAGCCGCGTCGGGGCGCGCGAGGCGGAAGTTCAGCAGCGGCACGAGGCTCTGGCCGCCGGCCAGCACCTTGGCCTCGTCGCCGTGCTCGGCGAGCAGCGCGAGCGCCTCGTCGACGCGTCTCGGGCGCGTGGTACTCGAAGGGCGGCGGCTTCATGTGCGACCTCCGCGTTCGGCGAGCTCGATGACGCGCTGCGGCGTGAGCGGCAGCGCCGTGGCCTCGGCCCCGAGCGCGTCGGAGACCGCGTTGGCGATGGCGGCGCCGGCCGCGGCGTCCCGCCCTCGCCCGCGCCCTTCGACGCCGAGCGGGTTCAGCGGCGAGGGCGCGTCCTCGGTGACGAGGACCTCGACCGCGCGGCGCCTCGGCGGCGGTCGGGAGCAGGTAGTCCATGAACGAGCCGGCGACGAGCTGGCCCTCGGCGTCGTAGGCCAGCTCCTCGAGCAGCGCGCCGCCGAGGCCCTGCGACGAGCGCCGCCGACGATCTGGCCCTCGATCGAGCATCGGGTTGACGGCGCGGCCGACGTCGTAGGCGATCGCGTAGCGGTGGACGCGCACGCCGCCCGTCTCGAGATCGACCTCGACGGCGACGCAGTGCAGCCCGTAGGGAAAGCTCATGTCCTCGCGAGCTGAAGTACGCCTCGTCGCTCAGCCCGGGCTCGGCGCCGCGGCCGAGCGCGTTCGCCGGCGCGCGCCGCCTGGGCGAGCTCGCGCCAGCGAGACCGCGGCGTCCGGGCGAGCCGCGCACGACGACGCGGTCGCCCTCGATCTCGAGGTCGCCCGGCGACGCCTCGAGCGTGCTCGCCGGCCGCCGCGAGGATCCGCCGGCGCAGCGTCGGTCGCGGCGCGGCGCACCGCGCTGCCGGCGAGCGCGGTGGCGCGGCTGCCGAACGAGCCCATGCCGTCGGGGACGTGCGCCGTGTCGCCGTGGCTCGACGCGTGACGTCGTCGTAGCGCGACGCCGAGGCGCGTCGGCGCAGACCTGCGCGAGCACGGTCTCGCACGCCCTGCCCGACGCGAGGCGGCGCCGCGTGCGACGACGGCCCGGCCCGTGCTCGTCGACAGGCCGACCCGCGCGCACTCCCAGCTGGCCGATGCCGCTCTTCTCGACGAAGAAGCGCGACGCCGATCCCGCGGGCGCGGTCGCGGGCCCGGCGTCCGCGGCGCGCCAGCGCGCGCATGCGCTCGTAGTCGAAGCGCTCGAGGCCGCGGTCCGAGCAGCGCGGGTAGTCGCCGCTGTCGTAGACGACCGGGTGCCCGTCGGTGTGCGTGCCCGTCGTGTAGGGCATGTCGGCGGCGGCGACGAGGTTGCTGCCGGCGCAGGTCGACGCGGGTCGCAGCCGCAGCCGGCGCGCGGCGAGGTCGATGAGCCGCTCGCGGGCGAGCGTTCGCCTCGTAGCGGCCGGGGGCGCGGTAGGTCCCGGCCGGCGTCTTGTTCGTGACGACGTGGCTGACCGCGCAGCGGTAGGCGCCGCCAGCGGTAGGGCCCGGGAAGCAGCCCCGCCGGTCATGCCCGGGACGACCGTGCCGTGCGTGCGCACGTACGCGCCGGTGTCGTTCGACAGCGCGTCGCGCAGCGCCAGGAACGTGCCGTCGGCGGCGCAGCGCGATGGCGATCTCGTGAGTCTGCTCGCGCGAGTGGTTCGTCGCGCGCAGGTGCTCCTCGCGGTCCTCGGTCCAGCCCACCGGCCGCCCGAGGCGCGATCGCGCACGAACGGGATCAGGAAGTCCTCGGGGTAGAACTCGCCGCGCGCGCCGAAGCCGCCGCCGACGTGCGAGCTCGATCAGGCGGATGCGCTCCTCGCGGCCAGCCGAGCATGCCGGCGAGGATGCGCCGGTTGATGTGCGGCGACCTTCGCCGCGCCCCACACCGTCAGCTCGCCGGTGGCGGCGTCGAGCTCGGCCACGAGGCCGCGCGTCTCCATCGGCACGGCGGCGTGGCGCTGCGCAGCGGATCGTCGCCGCGACGACCATCGTCGGCCTCGCGCGAATGCCGCCGTCGACGTCGCCGATGCTCGACCGTGAACTCGCGCGGCGATGTTGGTGTCCGCGTCGCGGGTGCAGGACCGGCGCCGGCGCCGTCGGCCGCGGCGGCGGCCGTCGAGCGATCGGCGTCGAGCGGCTCGTAGGTCGACCTCGATCCGCTCGGCGGCGTCCTCGGCCAGGTAGCGCGAGTCGGCGACCACGACCGCGACCGGCTCGCCCGAGTAGCGCACGACGTCGCGCGCGAGCGGGCGCTGCAGGAAGCGCTCCATGCCCGGGCCGCGGGAACATCCGCATCGGGATCGCCGGGCCGCCGGCGGGCAGGTCGCCGGCGGTGATCACGCGCGACCACGCCGGGAGCGCCCGCGCCGCGGCCGCGTCGATGCGCGGCGATGCGCGCGTGCGCGTGCGGGCTGCGCAGGATCGTGGCGTGGACCATCCCGGGGCGGTGCGACGTCGTCGACGAACGCGGGCGGACCCGGTGAGCAGCGGCCGGTCCTCCTTGCGCAGGACCGAGCGCCCGACGACCCGCTCGGCGCCGGTCGCCCGCTCGAGGGTCGCGCTGGTCACGCGGGCCATCACGGCCGATCGTATTACGTAGCAGGAACCGCAGGCAACCGTCAGCGCCGCAGGCCGCCGGCCAGGCGGAACGCGGCGTGGGCGAGCAGCCGGTGGCGCGGGGTGCGCCAGCAGCGCAGCGAGTGGTGGCCCTCGTGCATCAGGCAGATGTTGCACGACGTGCAGTCGACGCGCCCGGTCCGTCCGGCCGCGAGCTGGGCGACGAGGTCGGGCTCGCGGATGAGCGGGCGCGCCATGGCCACGAAGTCGGCGTCGCCGGCGGCCAGGACGGACTCCATCGTCGCGGTCGTGCGCATCCCGCCGACGGCGACGATCGTCGTGTCGACCTGCGCGCGCAGCGCCCGCGCCCACGGGACGAAGTAGGCCTCGGCGGCCGGCTCGGCGTTGAGGCGGTGGAGGAGCAGGTCCTCGAGCGCGCGCCTGCGGTCGACGGCCACGTACTGGCGCGCCGAGTCGGTGGCCAGCCGCATGATCCCGCACGAGACCTCGATCCCGTCCAGGCCCGCCTCGACGAGGCGCCCGGCGCGGCGCACGGACTCCTCGAGCGTCAGCCCGCCGGGCACGGCGTCGACCATCCCGAGCTTGAGCGTCACCGGCAGGTCCGGGCCGGTGGCGGCGCGCACGGCCCGCACGACCTCGAGCGCGAAGCGGTCGCGCGCCTCGGGCGAGCCGCCCCAGGCGTCGGTGCGACGGTTGGCCACCGGCGAGGAGAACTCGCTGATCAGGTAGCCGTTGGCGGCATGCAGGTGGATGCCGTCGAAGCCGGCCGCGACGGCGCGCCGGGCGCCCGCGGCGAACGCCTCGATCGCCTCGGCGATCTCGTCCTCCCCGGCGTCGCGGACCTCGCGCCCGGTGAGCGCGTTGGGGACGGCGGAGGGCGCCAGCGGCTCGCCCGCCTGGACGCGCGACTGGCTGCCCGCGTGGGCGAGCTGGGCGAAGATCGGCGCGCCGTGGCGGTGCACGGCGTCGGTCACCGAGCGCAGCCCGTCGATCAGCCCGTCGTGGTGGATCCCGGTCTGGCGCCGCGCGTACTGCCCGCGCCCGGCGCAGTACAGGTGACCGGTGAAGAGCAGGCCGACGCCGTTGCGCGCGAGCGTCTCGTAGAGGTCGACGTACTGCGGCGTGACCGCGCCCGCCTCGGTCGCCATCGTCTCCGACGTCCCGGCGCGGACGATCCGGTTGCGGGTCTCGAGCGTCCCGACGCGCCCGGTCTCGAAGAGCCGGCTCACCCGCCCGCGGCCCTCCGCGCGGCCGCCGCGGCGACGCGCTCGGGCGTCAGCGGCAGCGTGTTGAACTCGGTCCCGAGCGCGTCGGAGACGGCGTTGGCCAGCGCGCCCGGGGGCGCGAGCGTGCCGCCCTCGCCGACGCCCTTGACGCCGTTGGGCGAGCCCGGGGCCGGGATCGCGAGATGCCCGATGTCGAGGTGGGGCATGTCGCTCGCGGTGGGGACGAGGTAGTCCATCAGCGACGCGGTGAGCAGCTGGCCGTCGGCGTCGTAGACGACCGACTCGAGCAGCGTCCCGCCGATCCCCTGGGCGACGGCGCCGTGGATCTGGCCCTCGACGATGGTCGGGTTGATGACCGTGCCGCAGTCCTCGACGATCACGTAGCGGGTGACGGCGATCGCGCCGGTCTCCGCGTCGACCTCGACCTCGCAGGCATGTGTCGCGTACGGGTAGGCGATGGCGGGCGGGTCGAACGTCGCGCTGACGCGGTAGCGCGTGGCGTCGGCGGCCGCCGCGACGATCTCGGCGACGGGCACGCGGCTGGCCGGCGAGCCGGCCACGCGGACCTCGCCGCCGACGATCTCGAGGTCGCCCGGGTCGGCCTCGAGCCGCTCGCCGGCGTCCTCGCGCAGGCGCCGGCGCAGCTCGGCGCACGCGTCGCGGATCGCGCCGCCGCCGGCGATCGCCGTGCGGCTGGCGAAGGCTCCGGTGCCGTGCAGGTCGCCGACCGCGGTGTCGGCGCGCGCGACGGCGACGTCCGCGAGGTCGATGCCGAGCTCGTCGGCGGTCATCTGGGCGAACGTCGTCTCGACGCCCTGGCCGATGGCCGGCAGCGTGGTCCAGACGGTCGCGCGGGCACGGTCGTCGAGGACGACGTGGGCCGCGTCGTAGCCGGCGATCCCGACCATGCCGCGCCCGGTGAAGACGCGCGAGTTGATGCCGGTGTACTCGACGTAGCAGGACAGCCCGAGGCCGAGCAGACGGCCGTCGGCGCGCGCCGCCGCCTGGCGCTCGGGGAAGCCCGCGTAGCCGATCGCCTCCAGGACGCGCTCGAGCGCCTCGTGGTAGTCGCCGCTGTCGTAGTGCTGGTTGGTCACCGTGACGTAGGGCAGCTCCGACGCGGGGATGAGGTTGCGCCGGCGGATATCGGCACGGTCGAGCCCGAGCTCGCCGGCGAGCAGGTCCATGAGCCGCTCGTGGATGAAGGCCGACACGGGCAGGCCGACGCCGCGGTAGGCGCCCTCGGGGCACTTGTTGGTGGCCACCGAGCGGCTGCGCACCCGGTAGTCGCGCAGGCGGTAGGGCCCGGGGATCATGGCGGGCGTCCCGAGCGCCTCCAGGATGTGGCCGTGGGGGTAGACGCCGTAGGCGCCGACGTCGCAGACGACGTCGGCCTCGATGGCCAGCAGCCGGCCGTCGGCGTCGGCGCCCGCGCGCACCCACACGCGCTGGTCGCGCGCGTGGGAGGAGGCGAGCAGGTTCTCGGCGCGGTCCTCGGTCCAGCGCACCGGGCGCCCGAGCCGGCGCGCGAGCCAGGCGACGAGGATCTCCTCGGGGTAGGCGTGCGCCTTCTGCCCGAAGCCGCCGCCGACGTCGGGGGTGATGACACGCACCGTCCCCGGCTCGAGGCCGAGCAGATCTTCGGTCGTGCGCGCGAGCTTGTGCGGCGCCTGGGTCGACGACCACACGGTGAGGCCGTCGCCCTCGGGCGCGGCGACGACGCCGCGCGGCTCGATCGGCGCCGCCGAGTAGCGCGGGTTGACGAACGTGCGCTCGACGACCGCGGCCGCCCGCGCGAAGGCGGCGTCGACGTCGCCGGCCTCCAGGCGCGAGTCGTAGAGGACGTTGCCCGGATAGCCGTCGACGACCGGCGCGCCGTCGGCCAGCGCCGCCTCCGTCCCCGCCACCGGCGCGAGCGGCTCGAGGTCGAGGACGATCAGCTCGCACGCGTCCTCGGCCGCATACGGGTCGGCGGCGACCACCGCGGCGACGGCCTCGCCCGCGAAGCGCACGACGTCGGCCAGCAGCGGGCGGGGCGTGGGAACGGCCTCGGGGTTGTGGAGCGGCGGCAGCAGCGGGCCGATGTCGACGTCGGCCGCCGTGATCACCGTGGTGACGCCCGGCGCGGCCGCCGCGGCCGCGGTGTCGGCGGAGCGCAGCCGCGCGTGGGCGGCCGGGCTGCGCAGGAAGGCGACGTGCAGCGCGCCGCTGACCGGGACGTCGTCGAGGAACTCGGCCGTGCCCGTGAGCAGCCGGCGGTCCTCGCGGCGCGGGACCGCCTGCCCGATGGCCGGAGCCGGGCCCTGGACCTCGTCGATCGACGCGCGGGCGTCCGTCCGCAAAGCGCGTCGATGGTAATACATATGCGCACAGAGCCGGGCGTCGTGCTTAGGATGCTCGCATGAGCGATGCGCGACCCGTCACCCTCGAGATCAACCAGCAGCAGGCCCAGATGCTCGACCGCCTGATCGCGGACGGCGCCCACGGCTCGACCTACGGGGAGGTGCTGCGCAGCGGCTTCGTCGCCTTCTGCCGCGACCATCCCGAGCTCGGCGCGGCGGCGCCGGCACAGGCCGGGAGCCGGGAGTGACCATGGCCGGGCGCGAGGTCCTCTTCGAGCACGTGATGGAGCCCGGGACGGGCAAGGCCGTCCCCGTCCTGCGCGGGCAGATCCTGCGCATCGAGCAGATCGGCAACGGCCAGTGCGCCGACTTCAACGCCTTCAACCTGCACGACTACAAGGAGTTCTTCCACACCGGCCGCACGCGCCACCTCCACGGGCTGTTCCCCAAGGAGGGCGACATGCTGTGGTCGGCGCCGCCCCGCGAGCGGCCGATGTTCACGATCATCCGCGACACCGTCGGCACGAACGACATCCAGTACCCGCGCTGCACCGGCTTCCTCTACGAGTACCAGTACGGGTTCGACACGCACACCAACTGCCACGACATCCTCGCCGAGTCGATCCGCGAGTACGGGCTGACGCCGGACGACGTGCACGACTCGTTCAACTTCTGGATGCACACCGGCGTCGACGACGAGGAGCGCCTCTACATCAAGCGGATGCTCGCCAAGCCCGGCGACCACGTCGAGCTGCTGGCGCACTTCGACATCCTCGCCGTGCCCAACGTCTGCGGCGCGGACATCTTCAGCACCTCGAACTTCGAGCTCAAGCCGCTGAAGGTGCAGGTGCTGTCCTCGACGGAGGCCGACCGCGAGGCGTGGCTGCAGCCCGAGGGCCGCCAGTACCGCAACCAGCGCACGCCCGAGGACTTCATCATCAAGGACATCAAGGCCACGCGCGAGCTCGAGCAGGACGGCGCGTACACGCCGCAGTGGCCGAACTACCCGATCGTCAAGCAGGCCGTCGAGGTGCCGCTGGCCGCCGACGAGCACGCCATGATCGAGGCGCTGCGGCGCGACGGGGGCTTCGGCGAGGAGGACGGCGAGATCGTCCGGCACGCCTTCTTCAGCTGGTGGATCGAGAACTACATGCAGGGCCCGAAGCACCAGCACGCGGGCGAGTGAGCCGTTAGGCGGTCACAGGGCGTCCTGCGCGCTCGCGCAGGACGCCGAGCGCCGTCTCGGCGCGGACGACCCAGCCGAACGACGCGTCGATGACCGACAGCGCCGCGTCGTGCAGCTCGGCGCCGAGCATCGTGTCGACGCCCTCCTCGACCACGAACACGGCGAGGTCGCGCACCGAGGCGGCAACCGTCGTGGCCAGCACGCACGAGTTGGTGTTGACCCCCATGACGAGCAGGCTGTCGTGCCGGCCGGCCTGCAGGATCATCTCGAGGTCGGTGCCGAGCAGGCAGTCGTAGCGCTTCTTCGTGTCCACGATCGCGTCGCCGTCGCGGCCGATGCCGGGCATCAGCTCGAGACCGGGCAGCCATTCGAGGTTGTGCTCGGCGATCGCGGCGCGCGCGCTGTCGGGCCGGCCGGCCTGGAAGCGCCAGTAGGCGTTGCCGAGGATCTCCTCGCGGTTGCGGTAGGAGGTGATGACGTGGATGACGGGAACGCCGAGCCCGCGCAGCTCGTCCAGCAGCGGCACGACGCGCTCGACGAGCGCCGCCGAGGCGTCGGCCGGGAGCGGGAGCGTCGCGACCTCGGGATCGAGGTGGCCGCGGTGCAGGTCGATGGTGACGACGGCCGGGCGCAGCGCCAGGTCGGTCAGGGCGTCACGGGCGTGGGCGGATTCCATTCGCCGATTCTAGAGTTAGGTATGACCTGTGCGCTCACCCTGTCAGCAGGCGCAGGGCCGTGGCCGTGGCCACGCCGAGCAGCAGCGAGGCGAGCAGGCTGCGGCGCAGCAGCACGCAGGCGGCCGTCGTGACCACCGCGGCGTAGAGGTAGAGGTTCGACGCCGACAGGTCGGTGTCGCCGCCGGGCTGCAGGACGCCGGGGAAGACGATCGCCGCGAAGGCTGCCGTCGGGATGCGGTCGAGGATGCGGTCGACGAGCGGCGGCAGCGGCCGGTCGCGCACGACGAAGAGGACCAGCGGCAGCCGCGTCAGGTACGTCGCGATCGACATGCCGGCGATCAGGATCAGCGCGGTCGACGTCGCCATGTCAGCGTGCCTCCGAGGGTCGATGCGACGACGATGGCGGCGATCGGGGCGAGGCCCGTCGGCAGCAGGTCCTGCCCCGCGACGCTGCCGATGCCCGCCACGAGCATCACGCCGACCCCGATCGCGTCGCGCACCCCGGCGACGAGGAAGGCGATGAAGATGGCGGGCGTGGCGAAGCCGAGCCCGAAGGCGACCGCCTCGGGGAGCGCGTCGCCGAGCAGGCTGCCGGCCACCGACGCGGGCACCCAGAAGCCGAACGAGACGATCATCGAGCCGAGCAGGTAGCGATCCAGGCGCCGGCGCTCCGGGTGCTCGGCCGCCTCGTGCAGCGTGACCGCGTAGGAGCCGTCGGCCAGGCCGTGGGCGAGCAGCGGCAGGCGCCGGCGCGGCGCGTCGCGCAGGTGCGGCGCCAGCGACGCGGCGAACAGCGTGTAGCGCAGGTTGGCGACGAGGACGGTGGCCACGATGGCGGGGATGCCGGCGCCCACGCCGAGCAGGCCGACGGCGAGGAACTGCGACGGCCCGGCGTACGTGATCAGCGACATGAGCCCCGCCATCCACCACGTCAGTCCCGCGACGTCGGCCACGTAGCCGAACGCGAGGCCGATGGGGACGAGCGCGAGGCCGAGCGCCAGCGAGTCACGGGCGCCGCGGGCGATCCCGTCGCTCACGGCTCGGCGGCCCGCAGCGCGGCGCCGCGGCGCAGCGTGCCCGGCTCCGCCGCCAGAGCGACCACGGACGCCGTCACGAGGACACCACCGGCGATCTGCGTCAGCGTCAGCGAGTCGCCGAGCACGAGGTAGGACAGGACGACGGCGGTCGCCGGCTCGATCGTGGCCAGCCGCGCCGCGGGCCCCGCGCCGATGGAGCGGATGGCCGAGTAGAAGAGCAGCGTCGGCACGGCCGTGCCGAGGATGACGACGAGCAGCGCGTAGGTCAGCGCCGGGCCCGAGGTCCCCTCGACGCCGCGCACGAGCGCGGCGATCAACATGGCCACGGCGCAGCCGCTGTAGGCCAGCGCGACGAACTGGAAGGCGTCGACGCCGCGCTGCATGACGTGGCGGCCGCCGAGGATGAACGCCGCGGTGAACACGCCCGCGCCCAACCCGCACACGATGCCCAGCCCCGACGCCGACTGCGGCGCGCCGACGGTCAGCGCGATGCCGGCCATCCCGACGCCGAGCAGCGCCGCGCGGCGCGCACCGAGCTGCTCGCCGAACAGCGCTCCCGCCGCGACGGTGACGAGCAGCGGGTAGATGTAGAAGAGCAGCGTCACCAGGCCCGGCGACGCGTTGTCGAAGCCGACGAACAGGCACGCCGTCGCCCCGAGCTGGGCGGGCCCCAGGGCGACCGCCAGGGTCATGTTGCGCGGCGACGGCCGTGGCCGCCCGCGCAGCAGGACGATCGCCGCGAAGATCAGCGAGCCGCCGCAGAAGCGGACCGCGAGCAACGTGAAGCTGTCGCCGCCCTCGTCGTAGAACAGCGTGCCGAAGATCCCGAGCGTGCCGTACGTCACGCCGGCGCCGATGGCCAGGAGGCGGCCGTTCATGGCCGCCTCCCGCCGGCTCCGGCGCCCGAGCCGCTCAGCTCTTGGGGACGTAGCTGATGAGGTCGAGCAGGATGTTGGCCCCGGGCACGACGAGCGGGCCGCCGATCCGCAGGGTGGTCGAGGCGGGCTTGTCGCCGGGGAAGCGCGAGGCCCACTCGTCCTGCATCGTCTCGGCGAACCAGGTGAAGTCGTCGTGGAAGGCCTGGCGGCGACACAGGTTCTCGAGCGTCGTGCCCGCCGCCTCGGAGATCGCCGAGACGTTGTCGAGCATGTAGTGCATCTGCATCTTCGCGGGCTGGCCGTACCAGGGGAACTCCGGGTGGCGCTTGGTCTTCTCGGCCAGCGCTCCGCTGGAGTCGAAGGCCATCTGCGTCGAGAAGAACAGGAACTGGCCGGCCTTGACCGCCTGCGGCTCGTGGCCGAGCGGCTCGGGCGCCTCGGACGTCTCGATCGTCTCGATCGTCAGGTCCGAGTCGTCGGCGAGCAGCTTGAGCGCGATCTCGATCCGGCTGCCCTTGCCGCCGAGACCCATGTAGGGGATCACGACACGCGCCGGCGGGTTCTCCGGGAACCAGCGCTTCCAGACGCGGTCCATGCCGGCGAAGTCGGCCGGCGAGGCGATGTAGACCGTCGCCTTGACGGTGTTCTTCAGCGATGAGGCTCCGGCGACCGCGGCGATCTTCTCGAGCTTCTGGAGCACGTACTCGGTCTGGTTCTCGATCTCCGAGCCGTACCAGAAGTACGGGTTGACCCGCGCCTCGCGAGCCAGGCCGCTGGGCTCGCCGAGGTGCACGTCGGACAGGTAGTCGCCCTCCCAGTCGACTGGGATCTCGCCGGCCAGGAAGATCCAGTCGCCGTTGCGGATCGCGGGCGAGTAGCCGGCGAGCGGGCTCGGCACGCCGGCGGGCGCGGGGAAGCCCTTCTTCTCGACGCCCGGCTGCTTCTCGATCGAGATCATGTCGACCTCGAGGATCGTGTTGCGCACGAGCAGCCCGTCCTCGCGGATGCCCATGCCCGTCGATGCCGGGCGCGGGTCGTCGATGTACTCGTTGCGGGTCTGCAGGTACGGCGTGATCGAGATGCGCGGCCAGGTGTCGCCCTCGGCGAACGCCTCCATCGTCGGGTAGCGCGACGCGAACCACTGGTAGATGCGCATCACGTCGGAATGCATGTCCATGCCCGCCGCCTCGTGCAGCGCGGCCAGGTTCTTGAGGACGAAGTCCGACTGCAGCCGCAGCTGATCGCCGGTGTTGGGGTTGGCGAGCTTGCACTCCTCGGCAATCCCGGTCACGAAGTCGCTGGCCAGCTGGCCTGCGACGAAGAGCCATCCACCGGCCTTGATCGCGGGGCTGTACGGAGCCAGAGGCTTGGGGATGTCGCCGGGCCAGATGGCCTGACGCTCGCCTGCGGTGTTGACGGTTGACACCTGGTCGCCTGCCTTTCTCTCTCGCTGTCGCGCTTCGGCGCGGCGGCAGCCTACCGCTTTCCTCAGGCATACCTATGAGGTATACGTAGCCGATGGCTTCGCCTGCCGATCGCTCTCGACCGCGCCGCAGGGGCCGGATCCCGACCGTGGACATGTCCAAGGTCCCTCACGTCCGGATGCGCGGGATGCGCAAGACCTACGGGTCCACCGTCGCCAACGACGACGCCGAGCTCGAGCTCCGGCCCGGCGAGATCCACGCCGTGCTGGGCGAGAACGGGGCCGGCAAGACCACCCTCATGAACGCGCTCTTCGGGATGGTCCAGCCCGACGAGGGCACGATCACGCTCGACGACGAGGAGGTCGTCCTCGACGGCCCGGCCGAGGCGCTGGATCGCGGCATCGGGATGGTCCACCAGCACTTCATGCTCGTGCAGGACTTCACCGTCGCCGAGAACGTCGTGCTCGGCTCGGTCTCCCCGTTCAACATGTCCTTCCGCCCCAAGGCCGTCGAGCGCGAGGTGGCCGAGGCGGCCGAGCGCCTGCGGATGACCATCGATCCGCGCCGGCGCATCCGCGACCTTCCGATCGACACCCAGCAGCGCGTCGAGATCTTCAAGCTGCTCTATCGCGGCGCGCGCGTGCTGATCCTCGACGAGCCGACCTCGTCGCTCGGCCCGGCCCAGATCGACGACCTGTTCGGGACGCTCAAGGAGCTGCGGGCCAGCGGCCGCTCGGTCGTGATCGTGACCCACAAGCTCAGCGAGGTCATGGAGATCGCCGACCGCGTGACCGTCCTGCGCAACGGGCGCACCGTCAACACGGTCGAGCAGGGCTCCTACGACGAGCAGCTGCTGGCTCGGCTCATGACCGGCCACGAGCTGCACGAGCTGCCCAAGCACCGCGCGATGGCCGAGGGCACCGAGCCGGTCCTGCGCGTCCAGGACGTCGTCGTCCACACCCGTGACCGCGAGAACGCCGTCGCCGGCGTGAGCTTCGACGTCCACCCGGGCGAGATCGTCGGCGTCGCCGGGGTCGAGGGCAACGGCCAGCGCGAGCTCGTCGACGCGCTGACCGGCGTGACCAAGATCTCCGAGGGCACGGTCCTGCTCGGCGGCGAGGACATCACCGCGCGCTCGCCGCTGGAGCTGCGCAAGCTCGGCGTCAGCGGGATCCCCGAGGACCGCCAGGGCTGGGGCCTCGTGCTCGACATGACCGTGGCCGAGAACCTGGCGCTCTCCGACGTGCCCGCGGGGCGCTTCGTCGAGCGCGGCCTGCTGCGCCCGCGCGCCATCCGCGAGCACGCCCGGCGGCTGCTCGAGGAGTACGACGTGCGCCCGCCCGATCCCGACCTGCCCGTCCTGTCGCTGTCCGGCGGCAACCAGCAGAAGGTCGTCCTCGCCCGCGAGCTCTCGCGCGAGCTGCGGGTGATCGTCGCTGCCAACCCGACCCAGGGCGTCGACGTCGGGGCGACCGACTACGTGCACCGCAAGCTGCTCGAGGCACGCGACCGCGGCGCCGGCATCGTGCTCGTGTCGATCGACCTCGACGAGCTGCTCAAGCTGTCGGACCGGATCCTGTGCGTCTACCGCGGCGCCGTCGCCTACAACTCGCCGGCCAGCACGGTCTCCATCGACGACCTCGCGATGGCGATGGGCGGCACGAAGGCGGCCGCCTGATGGCGCAGGAGGAGCAGGTCGCGACCGCGGAGGAGCGGCCCACGCCCAGGGGGCCGGGCGGCGGGCTGAACGACACGATACGCCGGCTCAGCCTGCCCTCCGCGGGCCGCCGCGGGTGGCTGCGCACGCTGGGCGCCGTCGTCGCGACGCTCATCATCTTCGCGCTGCTCATCACGATCCTCGGCGCGAACCCGGTCGACGCCTTCGATGCGATCATCAACGGCTCGGTCGGCAGCGCGTTCAACTTCGGCCAGACGATCATGATCGCCAGCCTGCTGTGCTGCACCGGTCTCGCTGCCGCGATCCCGTTCCGCGCCCACCTCTGGAACGTGGGCGGCGAGGGTCAGATGTGGTTCGGCGCGTTCTGCACGCTCGCCGCGGCGTTCGCCCTGCCGACGAGCATGCCGCACTGGCTGCTCACCGCGCTGTGCGTCCTCGCGGCGATCGTCGGCGGCGCGGCATGGGGCTTCGTCCCCGGCATCCTCAAGGCGACGATCAACGCCAACGAGGTCATCACCTCGCTGATGATGACCTTCATCGCCATCGAGCTGGGCAACTGGGCGATCGACGGGATCTGGGCCCAGGGCGCCTCCAACCAGACCAAGGACGTGCCCTTCGAGGCGCTGCTGCCGAACATCTGGACGGGCACGCTGGTCACGCTCGGCGCGGTCTTCGCCGTCGTCGCCGCGATCGTCGCCTGGGTGGTCATGGCCCGCACGAAGCTCGGCTTCGAGATCCGCGCCATCGGGCTGAACGCGAACGCCGCCCGCATGAGCGGCATGTCGATCAGCCGCGTCGCCGTCACCACGTTCCTGCTCGCCGGCGGCTTCGCCGGCCTGGCCGGCGGGATCTTCATCCTCGGCATCAACGGCGCGCTGCCCGCCGGCTTCAACCTCTCGAACTTCGGCTACCTGGGGATCGCCGTCGCGCTCGTCGCGCGGCTGAACCCGCTGTGGGTCATCCCGTCGGCGTTCCTGTTCGCCGCGCTGCGCGTGGGCAGCGACGGCCTGCAGGCCACGACCGGCCTGTCGACGACGGTCGGGCAGATCCTGATGGCGCTGTTCGTCGTCCTGCTGCTCGGCTTCCGGCTGATCCGGCTGACCTATCCGGAGGCCGCCAAGTGAGCACGAGCCAGACGATCTTCAGTCTCGGGATCGCGCTGATGGTCCCGATGCTGCTGGCCGCGCTCGGCGAGCTGATCATCGAGCAGGCGGGCGTGATCAACGTCGGCATCGAGGGCGTCATGCTCATCGGGGCCTTCGGCACCGCGGTCGGCGTCAACTTCGGCGGCGAGAGCATCTGGGTCGGGCTGCTCGTGGCCGCCGGGGCGGGGATGGCCTGCGGGATCGTCCTCTCGCTGCTCTACGTGCGCCTCGGGACCGACCAGATCATCACCGGGATCCTCTTCAACATCTTCGCCTTCGCGCTGACGACGACACTCGCCGCGAAGTACGTCGAGGCCAGCCCGGCGGCGTCGTTCCCGGAGTGGGACATCCCGCTGCTGCAGAGCATCCCGTGGCTCGGCGAGGTGCTCTTCAAGCAGGACCTGCTCGTCTACGCCGCCCTGCTCGCCGCGCCGCTCGTCTTCTACCTCATGCGGCGCACCTGGTTCGGGCTCTACGCGCGCTCGGCGTCGGAGTTCCCGCGCGCCGCCGAGTCGGCCGGGCTCAACGTGTTCCGGCTGCGCTACGTCGCCGTCATCCTGGGCTGCACGATCACCGCGATCGGCGGCGCGCAGCTGTTCGCCAACTCGGGCGGCTTCGTCAGCGGCTACACCAACGGCCGCGGGTTCATCGCACTGGGCATCGTCGTGCTCGCGCGCTGGAACCCGTTCGCCACCGTCGCCGCGGCGCTGCTCTTCGGCATCGCCCAGGCGCTGCAGTTCCAGTCGCAGAACCTCGGCTTCGTGTCGGACGTCCCCACGCACGTGCTCGTGGCGCTGCCCTACGTCGTGACCATCGCCGCCGTCGTGCTCGCGCGCGGTTCGCGCTACCCCGCTGCCGTCGGGGTGCCGTTCCGCCCGAGCGGGTCGACGACATGAGCGAAGGACGCGACGACCAGATCCTCGGGGGAGGAGTGCACGTCAAATCCGGGGCCGCCCCCAGGCCCCACGTGAGGAGGAAGGGGAAGCGCATGCAGAGAGGGCGCAAGAAGCATCGACATGTCGCCGTGCTCGCCGTGCTCGGTGCTGTCCTGCTCGCCGTGCTGGCCGGCTGTGGGTCCGATGACTCGGGCTCCGGCGGCAGCAGCTCGACCGCGAACGCGGACTCGGCGAACTCGAACATCAGGGTCGCGGTGCTGTCGACCGGTGCGGTGAACAACCGCTCCTGGGCGAACTCGTGGGCCATCGGCGTGGCGAATGCCGCGAAGACCCTCGGCGTGAAGACGACGATGGTCGGCAACGTCGAGACGCCGGACCAGTATGTGGCGCAGGGCTCGTCGTTCGCGGCGAAGGGCTACAACCTCATCATCTTCGCCCACGGGGCGATGGACGCGCCCGCGCAGAAGCTCGCGCGGCAGTTCCCGAAGGTGCAGTTCGTGCAGGCGCCGTTCGAGTTCGCCGACCAGGCGGACGCCAAGAAGGAGCCGCCGAACCTCGGGCACGTCGACTTCAAGCAGGAGCAGGGCACGTTCCTGGCCGGCGCGATGGCGGCGATGGTCACCAAGACCAAGAAGCTCGGCGCCGTCTACGCGTTCCCGTTCCCGGCGCTGACCCGCCAGCCCGAGGGCTTCACCCTCGGCGCGCGCTGCGTGGACCCGGACATCAAGGTCGTCCAGAAGGCGACGACCAGCTTCACCGACGCGGCGCTCGCGCGGGCGGCGGCCTCGTCGCTGTACTCCGACGGCGCGGACGTCATCATCAGCGCGGTCGACCAGGCCGTGCAGGGCGTCATCGCCGCCGCGAACGCGGCCGGCGCGGGCAAGTACGTCGTCCCGTCGTACTTCGACAGCTACAAGCTGGGCCCGAAGGTCGTGCTCACCAGCGTGCTCTACAACCTCGACGGCGTGGCCGAGGACATCATCAAGTCCTACACCGAGAAGAAGATCACGGACAACTGGTACAAGGAGTACACGCTGGGCAACGGCAACGTCGGCGAGCTGGCGCCCAACCCGACCCTCCAGGGCTCCGTCGTGACCCCGGAGATCCAGAAGAAGGTCGATGACTTCAAGGCGAAGATCATCTCCGGCGAGATCAAGGTCCCCGACGCCGTCCAGGGCGACCCGACGATCGGCAAGGTCGGCTCCGGCATGAAGATCGATCCCAAGTCGATCGGCTGCTAGGCGACCGAACGCACGAAAGGCACTGCGTGGCGCGGCCGTGGGGCCGCGCCACGCCGGCACCGCCGAATGGAGGCCCCCAAGCCATGAAGACCGAGATGTACTGCTACCTCGAGGACCGGGAACGGCGCGTCCTGCCCTCCAACGAGGCGTTCGAGCGCTGGCTCGACCCCGAGCACACCGCGATCGCATGCATCGACATGCACCGCGGTCACGTGGGTCCCGACGCGGAGCTCACGCTGCCCGCGCCGCGCGCCCGCGCGCGGATCCCCGCCCACAACCTCTTCCACCAGCACGCGCGCGCGCTCGGCGTGCCGATCATCCACGTGCAGCACTGGCAGCGCCACGGCGGCATCGACGACGCGCGCTCCAGGGCGCACAACGTCGGCGCGAACTGGCGCGTGCTCTACGAGCTGTACCTGCCGCCGAACCAGCTGATGCTCGAGCACAGCTGGGAGGGCACGAAGTGGCTGGACCTGATGGTCGAGGAGGAGCCCGGCGACCTCTACATCCGCACGAAGAAGCGCCTGTCGAGCTTCTACCCGACCGACCTCGAGTTCCTGCTGCGCCAGCTCGACGTCCACAACCTCGTCATCACCGGCACCTTCACGGACGCCTGCGACCTGTCGACGGCGTTCGACGCGGCCAACCGCGACCTGCGGGTGATCATCCCGCGCGACGTCGTGGCCGGCTACAGCGAGGAGGCCGAGCACGCCGCCCTGCTGATCATCTCGCTGCACCTCGGGCTCGTCGTCGACGCGCCCGCGCTGCTGGCCGAGTGGTACGCGCGCAAGGGCGCCGATCTGCCCGAGGAGCTGCGGGGCGTCACCGACATCAACGAGGCCGCGGGCACGCTCGAGGTCGCGCAGGCCACGTGATGGCCGACCGCGCGGACATGACGGGGCGGCTGAACGCCGACCTGCGCATCGACCCGGCGCGCACCGCGGTGCTGGCCATCGACACGCACCGGGGCCACCTCGACCCGGACATCGCGACCATGCCCGTCTCCGCCGAGATCGCCGGCGACGTCGTGGCCGCGTCGGCGCGCCTGCTCGAGGGCACGCGCGCCGCCGGCATCCCGACCGCGTTCCTCGTGATGCACAACCGCATCGTCGGCGGCGAGAGCGAGTACCTGCGCAACCCGTGGTGGCGGGCGGTCGAGTCGGCGCGCCAGAGCCTGACGCCCGACCTGCCCTCGACGATCTCGGGCCACAACCTGCCCGGCTCGCCGCAGACCGAGGTCATGCCCGAGCTGGCTCCCGGGCCCGCCGACTACGTCGTCAACTCCAAGCACCGGCTGAGCTCGTGGCTGGAGACCGAGCTCGACAGCTGGCTGCGCATGCAGGGCATCGACACGCTGCTGATGATCGGCATCAACACGAACACGTGCGTGCAGTGCGCCGCCTTCGAGGCGTTCAACCGCGACTACGCGGCGATCGTCGTCAGCGACTGCGTGCACAGCATGTACGGGCCCGATCTGCACGAGTCGGCGCTGCAGAACATCGCCCGCTGCTTCGGCTGGGTGCTGAGCACGGACGAGGTCCTCGGAAAGCTCGGCTCCGCGCGCTCCGCCGCCCCCGCCCCGGCCGCCTCGGCGGCCTGAGGGCGGAGGCGGCGGGCCCGCATCAGCTCGGGATCACGGGCAGCAGCACCGAGGCGCCGTCCTGGCCGCCGAGGTGCAGCGTGACCTTCCCGCCGTAGACGTCGGCGGGGCGGTCGCGCGGCTCGTCGTGCAGGAACGGGCCGCAGCCGAGCAGCTCGTTCTTGAAGTTCGAGAGGCGCGCGCCGGTGTGCTCGGCGAACTCGTAGTCGCGGCCCTGGATCGTCAGCGCGATCGAGTACCCGGCCGGGATCACGAGCGACGTGGGGAGGATCTCGACGTCGAGATCGACCGGCTCGCCCGGGGTCAGCGGCTGGAGCTCGTCGTGCGTGTGGTAGGGCCGGTACTCCGTGCTCAGCCCGGGGTCGAGCTTGCGGTGCGAGGCACGCAGCCAGCCCTGCCCGATCGGCGTGTGCGGGTCGATCGCGCCCTGGAACGTGACCTCCTGGCCCTCGGGGTCGAAGACGCGCAGGATCGCGAAGATGTCGGCGTCCTCGGTGTCCGACGAGACCCGCAGGCGCAGCGCCGACGGGCCCATCAGCTCGGTCTCGCGCTCGAGCGGCCCGGTCGAGAAGGTGACGCCCTCGCCGAGCGCCTCGTAGGTGATCTCGCCCTCCGCGGCCGGCGTATCGCTGAGCGTGCGCGACTCGGGGTCGAGGTACAGGCGGGTCCACTGCGTGCGGGCCAGCGGCCACTCCTGCTCGGGGCGCTCGGTGAACGTGCCGTCGACGTGGCGGACCTGCAGGAGCACGCGCGGCTGGTCCGCCCAGCCGGTGTCCTCGCCCTTCAGGAAGTGACCGAAGAAGCGCTTCTGGATGGCGACGCCGTAGTCGGTGTAGAAGTGCGTCCAGTGCTCGATGCCGTGCATCTCGAGCCACTTCTGCTCCGTGCCGGCGCGCAGGAAGCCCTCGACGTTGCCGCGCAGGTGCAGGCCCTGGCCGCCCCAGTTGCCCGCGCTCAGGAGCGGGACCTGGATGCGCTCCCACTGGCCGGAGCGGTCGCGGTGGTACTCGTCGTCGAGCGGGTGCTCGAGGATCGCGCCGCCGAAGTCGGCGCGGTTGGCCGCCAGCTCCTCGTCACCGAGGGTCTCGTCGCCGCACACGAGCTGGCCGCTGTTGGGGTTCGTCGGCCCGTTCTCGCCGAGGCCGTACTGCACCGTCTTGACCTGCATGTCGTACCAGTTGGCCCAGAACGTCGAGACGATGCCGCCGTGGTGGGTGGCGTCGCGGTACCAGTCCGACGACCCCTCCCAGACGCACATCGCCGCCAGGTAGGGGTTCTGCAGGCCGGCGACCTGCCACTGGTTCATGCCGTAGTAGGAGATGCCGTTGAGCCCGACCTTGCCGTTGCTCCACGGCTGCGTTCCCGACCACTCGATGCACTGGTCGAAGTCCTTCGTCTCGCGCGGCGAGAAGTGGTCGATCACGCCGGGCGTGCGCCCGCAGCCGCGCGAGTCGACGCGCACGCAGGCGTAGCCCTCGGGGACCCACTTCTCGGGGTCGACGACCTCCCAGTTCTGGTAGGCGTTCGTCGATCCCGCGGCCACGTCGGGATGCTTCTCGACCATCCGGTCCCAGGCGCTCGGATACCCCTCCTGGAAGGGCAGGCCCTTGGCGTACGGGCCGTAGCTCAGGATCACCGGGTGCTGCTCGTCGTCGTCGGGCCGGTAGACGTCGGCCCGCATGACGAGCCCGTCGTCGGCGGTGATCGGCACGTCCCAGTCGATCCGCATGCCGTCGCGGACCTCGCTGCGCCAGGCGCCTTCGGTGGTCGTGGTGCTCATCTCGCTCCTCGGTCGGATGTGGTCGGCCCTGCGGCCCGGGAGGCTGCCACGACGACGCGCGCCGCGCGGACCCGTCGCGCCCCTGGCACATGCGCAATGTATTACGATCGACCAATCACGAAGGGGAACGCAGACCTGGGGCGCGAGATACGCATCCTCGACGGCAGCGACGGGCCCGAGCTGCCGATCGTGGACGGCGCGGGCACGGCGCGGGCGATCGTCTGGCCGGGCACCGGCGCGCGCAGCCGCTCGCTGCACCACCTGTGGCTGGACGGCGGGTCGCGGACGGTCGAGCTGGTGCACCCGTCCGACGCCGTCTACTACGTCATCGAGGGCGGCGGGACGGTCCTCGAGGCCTCCGCGCAGGAGGGCCGGGCGCTGCGCGCCGGCTCGATGTTCCATGTCGATGCGGGCACGGCGTACGCCGTGCGGGCGGCCGACGGCGGCATCGAGCTCGTGGGCGGGCCGGCGCCGGCCGACGACGCGCTCTACGCCCACCTCGACGCCTGACGCATGGCGATCCGCGTCTTCCACCGCGACGACGCCGACACGCGGCTGCCGCTGATCGCGGCCGATGCGCGTCTCGTCGTGTGGCCCGGGGTCGGCGCGTGGGAGGCGAACATGAACTACGTCCGGATGCAGCCGGGCGAGCAGAACCGCCCGCACGCGCACGACGAGTCCGAGGACACGATCTTCATCCTCTCCGGCGAGGGGACGATCCGCGATCTCGACAGCGGCCGCGAGCACACCTTCCGCGCCGGCCAGGTCGTGCACGTGCCCGCCGGCGTGCGCCACCAGGTCGTCGGCGACCGCGGCGTGCTCGTGGAGAGCGTCGGCGGCCCGTGCCCGGCCGACGTCGCCGGGCTGCGCCGCGCCGGGCTGATCGGCGAGGAGCTGGAGAGCGCCCGGCCATGAGCCGGCCCGTCGGCCTCGGCCTGGGCCAGATCACCGGCCGGCCGTACGCCCCGCGGGAGAACATGGCGCTCACGCTCGACGCTGCCGGCGATCTCTTCGACCGCGGCGCGGACATCGTCGTGCTCCCCGAGCTGATCGCATCGGGCTACGCCACCGACCGCGAGCGGCTCGCCGACGTCGCCGAGCCGGTCGACGGGCCCTGCGTTCAGGCGTGGACGCAGGCCGCCGCGCGCGCCGGCGGGCTGATCGTCGCGGGCTTCTGCGAGCGCGACGGCGAGGACCTGTTCAACAGCGTCGTCGCCGTCGACGCGGGCGGCGTCCTCCTGCACTACCGCAAGCTGCACCTCTTCGCGGGCGAGAAGGGCTCCTTCGTGCCGGGCGACCGCGGCCTGCCCGTGGCCGACACCCGCCTCGGCCGGATCGGCGTGTGCGTGTGCTACGACCTGCGCTTCGTCGAGACGGCGCGCGCGCTCTCGCTGCAGGGTGCCGAGCTGATCTGCGTCCCGACCGCCTGGCTGCCCGGGTTCGACGCCGAGCGCTGGGACGACGAGGGCTTCTGCCCGCAGGCGCGCGGCGCCCAGCTGCAGGCCAACCTCGACCAGGTCTTCATCGCCTGCGCGTCACAGGCGGGCCCGAGCGGGGAGCTCGACTTCCTCGGGTCCTCGGTCCTCTGCGACCCCTACGGGAAGACGGTGCTCGGCCCGCTGGCAGGCAGCGAGCCGGAGCTCGCGACCGCGCAGGTGGACCTCGACGCCGTCCGCCGCGCGCACGAGCGCGGCTCCTCGATCAACCCTCGGAGCGACCGCCGCACGGACGTCTACGGCCTGGCGGTCAGCGGGACCGTCCTGTGACGGCGCGCCGCTCAGCCACGAACGACAGGAGCACGATGACCGTCCAGCCGCAGTCCGCCGCCGAAGTGTTCTCGGGTGAGGGCCTGCCCTTCCGCATGGTCGACCTCAGCCACCCGATCAGCTTCCACACGCCCGGCTGGGTCGGCTATCCGGGGATGAAGCAGTACTACACCCAGACCCTGCAGACGAACCGCATCGTCTCGCAGCGCGTGGAGACCTCGCTGCACGTCGGCACGCACATCGACGCGCCGCTGCACGGCACCCCGGGCGGCGGCGACATCGCCTCGATCTCGCTCGACCGGCTCGTGCACCAAGGCGTCGTCGTCGACATCTCCGACGTCGTCGGCCCCTTCGACGAGATCAAGCCGCACCACATCACCGACAAGGTCGAGGTCAAGCGCGGCGACGTCCTGATCTATCACACCGGCTTCGCCAAGCACTACCTCGGCGGCAGCGAGGAGGACCTGACGAAGTACATGTGCCGCCACCCCGGCGCCGGGCGCGAGCTCGCCGAGTGGATCGCCGAGATGGAGCTGTCGTGGACGGGCTCGGACACCGGCTCCGCCGATCACCCGATGAACACGACGATCAAGAACATGCGGACCGACATCCGCGCCGAGTACGAGGGCCTGATCGGCACGACGGTCGAGGAGCGCTGGCCCGACGAGGACCTCTTCGTCATGCACAACGTGCCGTTCAGCAAGGGCATCGTTCACGCCGAGAACGTCGGCGGCGACCTCGAGGCGCTCGGCACGATGCGCTGCGTGATCGGCGCCTTCCCCTGGAAGTTCATCGGGGGCGAGGCCAGCATCTGCCGGATCATCGCCTTCCTGACCGACTGAGCCCGCCCGACAGCGCGTCGATGAGCTCGTCCTTGCTCATCGACGAGCGGCCGGGGACGCCGGCCTCCTGCGCGCGCTCGTAGAGCTCGTCGCGGCTGAGCTCGCCCAGCTCGTCGCCGCCCGCGCCCGCGTCGCCGTCGCCGTCGCCGCCGTCGTCCTCGCCGCGTACGCGTGCCAGCGACGCCTTGAGCGCGTCCATGATGTCGGGCGGCCCGCCCGCATCCTCGGGGCCGGCCTTGGGCGCGGTGATCTTGCGGCCCTTGCGCTTGCGCTCGACGACCTCGAGCAGGCGCTCGCGGTAGTGGTCGGCGTAGCGCTCGGGCTCCCAGTCGGCGGCGAGCGCCTCGATCAGCTCGACGGCGGTCTCGAGCCGCGCCTTGGCCGGTTTGCGCCCGCCGGGCGCGAGCTCGTCGGCGGGGCGGACCTCGTCGTGGAAGCGCATCGTCGTCAGCGTGAGGCGCTCGTCGCGCGAGCGCAGGAGGACGAGGTACTCCTTCGTGCGCATGACGAAGCGCCCGAGGCCCGCGCGCTCGGTGCTCGCCAGCGCCTCGACGAGCAGCCGGTAGGCGCGCAGGTTGCCGTCGGCCTCGCCCGTGGGAGCGAGGATGTAGGGGTGGTCGAAGAGGATCGGGTCGACCTCCTCGACGTCGACGAACGCCTCGATCTCGATCGTGCGCGTGCGCTTGGGCGCCGCCGCCGCGAGCTCCTCGTCGGTGAGCACGATCAGCTCGTCGTCGAGGTCGTAGCCGCGGCCGATCTCGTCGTAGGAGATCTCCTTGTCCTCCTCGGCGCAGAAGCGGCGGGTCTCGATCCGGGCGCCGTCCTTCTCGTGCAGCTGGTTGAAGCGCACGTCGAGGTCGCGGACGCCGCTGAACAGCGCGACGGGAACGTTGACGAGGCCGAAGCTGACCGCGCCGCTCCACAGGGGACGGGGCATCAGCGGCCGCCCTTCTTCGACTTCGACCGGCCCTTCTTGCCCGCGTCGAGGCTGGCCTGCAGCGCGGCCATGAGGTCGTCGGGCTCCTCGGGCGTCTCGTCCGGCGGCGGCTCGATCTCCTCGCCCTTGGCCTTGCGCTCGATGAGGGCGAGCACCGCAGCGCGGTGCTCGTCCTCGTAGCGCTCGGGCCGGAAGCGGGTGTGGAGCTGCTCGACGAGGCTGGCCGCCATCTCGACCTCGCGCTTGGACGGGCCCTTGGTCGGCTCGGGCACCTCGATCTCGGGCGGCGGGACGAGCTCGTCGGCGAAGTGCAGGGTGTGCAGGAGGAGCACGCCGTCGCTGGCGCGGATCGCTGTCAGGTACTCGCGGTCGTGGAAGGTGAAGCGGCCGATGCCCGCGCGGCCGGTCTGCTCGAGGGCGTCGTACAGCAGCCGGTGGGCCTCCTCGCCGTCCTTGCCCGCGCCGACGAGGTACGTGCGGTCGTAGAAGACCGGGTCGATGTCGCCGGCGGGGACGAAGTGCTCGACGTCGACGCGGTGCGCGCCGTCGCCGGCCGCCGCGGCGATCTCCTCCTTGGTCAGGACGATGTACTCGTCCTCGGCCACCTGGTAGCCCTTGACGACCTCGTCGTAGGGGACCTCGCGGTCCTCCACCGAGCAGAAGCGTCGGTGCTCGACCTTCGCGCCGTCCTCGAGGTGGACCTCGCGGAAGCGCACGGTCTTGGACTGGGTGGCCGTGTACAGCTTGATCGGCACGGTCATGAGCCCGAAGGTGACCGTGCCGTTCCAGATCGAGCGGGGCATGTCCCGCTTCTACCCGGTCGGGCGGTCGTGATCAGCGCCGGCGGGCGCTGATGTCGGCCGTGATGGCGCCCGCGCGCGCGAGCGCCGGGGCCGAGAACACGAGCGCGCCGTCGCGCAGCTCGCTGTGACAGGCGATCCGGTCGTGCCCGAGCAGGCGATGGTCGAGGACGACCTGGGCCCGGTGACGGCCCGACGAGAAGCGCGACGCCGCCTGCGGCGGCGTGGCGCCCAGCGCCCCGCGGACGTCGACGCGCGCGGCTGCGGGGATGATCGCGAGCACGGCGCCGGCGCGGCCGGTGAGCAGCAGCGCCCGCGCCGAGGGAGGCGGGCGCCGCGCTCGAGCCGCCCAGCGACGGCCGGGAGCCGGCGCGTCAGGGTCGACGGCCTCGTAGGCCACGCCGCGGGAGACGAGCCAGCCCTCGAGCACGCCGAGGGCGTCCGAAACCGCCGCCTCGAGCCGCTCGGCGCTGAGGAGCGCCGCGTGCTCGGGATCGTGCGACGGCGTGCCGCGCCGGTTGGCACGCACGATCTGCAGGATCCGCGCGGCGTGCGAGTCGTCGATCACGTCGGCTGCGGGCTGTGACGCTCGGCGCCGGCGGCGGCGCGGTCTCGGGACAGGGCGATGCGCCGGCGGCGGACGGGCGTGGCCGTGGGCTCCTCGGTCAGCGGCGTCCGGCACGACGGGCAGGAGGCGCCGCTCGAGGCGAGCAGCAGCACGTGCTCCACAGTCGCGCCAAGGTACGCCAAGCCGCAGTTGGCGCAGCGCAGTGCAGTCAGGGTCAACACCCCCAGGTTCGGCGTCCGCGCGAGCGGGCGCCGTCGCGATGTTCGCGTCGCAGACCCCATCCGTGGGGTTGTGACGCCAGGCGCGACCGAATGTAACGTCGCCATGCGGGGGCTCGCAAGCGGTCTGCGACGAACGGCGTCTTGGCAGGAACAGACTCGTTTCCGGTCATTCCGGCGGTGCTGGAGACCGCCTCGGCGGCGTTGCCGACTCAATGAGGGATGGCCCCGCCGAACATCGTCTACCTCCATTCGCACGACACCGGGCGCCACGTCCAGCCCTACGGCCACCAGGTCGTGACACCGAACATCCAGCGCCTCGCGACGCAGGGGCTCCTCTTCCGCCAGGCGTTCTGCGCGGCGCCGCGAGGGCGTCCTGCCGCGGCTGCGCCGGCGAGGGCTGCTGCACGAGCCCGCGGCGCGCGAGCCGGCCCTCGCCTGAGCTCGGCGTGCGACCTCGAGCACGGCGGCCAAAGTAACAATTCCGACAGAATTTGTGCATAAACCCACGGCGCTGTCCCAGACAGCTGATCGGCGTGGCTGGATTGCCGCGGTCGCCCTCGACCAGGACCGTCCTCATGCTCGCTCTCTTCAGTTCGGGGCCGTGGTCCGCCACCCGGTGACCGTCGCCGGCTCAACGCCCGCCAGGAAGCTCGCGAGCCGCTCGGCGACGATGTCGGCGGCGTCGACGAACGGCCAGTGCCCGCTGTCGGGGAGCACCACGACCTCCGCGCTCGGGAACGCCTCGCGCTGGCGCTCGGCGAAGGCGACGGGGAGGTACGGGTCGTGCGCGCCCCACAGGACGAGCGCGGGGCGGTCGAGCGGGCGCAGCGCGGCGATCAGCGCCTCGGCGCGCGTCTCGGTCACCGAGCGGTAGAGGTCGAGGACGGCGCGGCGCGTCGGGCGGTCGTAGTCGTCGTACATGCGGTCGACGAACGCGCGCGGGAGCCCGCGCGGGTTGCCGCGCCCGAGCAGGGAACGGAAGCCGCGCCGCGTCGTCGTGGCCATGAGCAGCTCGCCGAGCAGCGGCGTGCGCCAGGCGTGGGCGAGCGCGTGCCAGCGGTAGCCGGGCAGCACGCCGGTGCCGAGGAGCACGGCGCCGGCCAGGCGCTCGGGCGCGCCGGCCGCCCAGGCGAGCCCCCACGGTCCGGCGAAGTCGTGCAGGACGAGGATCGCCCGCTCGACGCCGAGCACGTCGAGGGCGCGGCCCACGAACGCGGCGTGGGCGTCGACGGACTGGACGAAGCCGGGCGCGGCGGAGCGCCCGAAGCCGGGCGCGTCCCACGCCAGCGCGCGGCGCCCGCCGGCGGCGACGACATCGACGAGCTCCTCCCAGTCGGCTCCCGAGCCGGGGTTGCCGTGCAGGAAGACGACGGCCTCGCGGTCCTCGGGCGGGCCCGCCTCGCGCAGCGGCGTGCGGATCCCGTCGATCTCCAGCTCGCGGGGGATCATGACGCCACCTCCGCGCTCGCGTGGGCGGCCGCCGGCCGCGGCGCCGCCTCCGTCCGCGCGCGGGTCCCGGCGAGCACGCGCCGCACCAGGGCGGGGCGCAGCAGCGTGCGGGGATGATCGATCATCCCGGTGACCGAGATGAACGCGACCGCCACGGCCGGGTCGCGCTCGGCGACGGCGAGCAGCCGGCCGAGGTAGGCGCCCATGAGCCGCACGCGCAGCGAGCGCCGGCCGCGGATCTCGGGCAGCGCGAGGTCGCCGCCGAGCGCGAGGTCCCACGCGTGGTCGACGACCGGGGTGATCGCGGCGAACCAGCGCGCCGCGAGGTCCTCGTCCCCGGCGGCCAGGCACCGGCGCAGGGCGCAGGCCTCGAGCGCGGCGACGGTCATGCCCTGACCATAGATGGGGTTGAACGAGCAGACCGCGTCGCCCGTGGGCAGCAGGCCGGCCGGGAAGCGGGTCATGCGCTCGTAGCGGCGGCGCACGTTCGCCGGGAAGCCGTGCGTGACGATCTCGCCGAGCGGCTCGGCGCCCGCCAGCGCCGCGCCGACCCCGGGGGGCGCGACGCTCGCCGCGAAGCGCGCGAAGCCCTCGTCGTCCGACGGCGGGCGGTGCGCCGGGCCGTAGCCGCACACGGTGAGCAGGTGGCGGTCGCCCTCCTGGGCGAACAGCGCCATGCTCCGCGGCAGCCCGGGACGGGCGCCGACGAGCACGAGGCGGTCGCCGCCCAGCGCGCCGTCGCGCAGCCGCACGTGGCGGCTCGCGTAGACGATGTCGACGTCGAGGCGGTCCTCCTCCGGGCGCGCGTGGCCGAGCGCCTCGAGCCACGCCCCGAGCCGCGCGCCGCGCCCGCCCGCGGCGATGACGAGATCGGCGGAGAGCACCTCCTCGGCGCTGCCGCCCTCGCGGCGCAGGATCCGCACGCCGGTCACGCGCTCGCCGCCGGGCGTCGCGGTGAGGCCGACCGCATCGGTGCGCTCGGCGACCTCGACGTTTCCGAGCGCGAGCACGCGGCGGCGGACCTGGCCTTCGATGAGCGGGCGCCCGGCGACGATCGAGCGCCGCCCGACCGAGCCGCGCGCGAGCTCGCGCCCGCGGACGACGAAGCGCAGCTCGGTGAGCGGCTCGTAGGTCGGTGCGCCGGCGGCGATCAGCTCGCCGGTGAGCCCCGGCAGCAGCTCCTCGATGCACATGTGCCCGCGCGCGAGCAGTGCGTGGGCGTGACGGTCCTGGGGAACGGCGCGCCGACCCTCGCCGGCGGCGGGCAGCTTGTCGCGCTCGACGATCGTCACGCGCTCGAAGTGCTCGGCGAGCGCGCGGGCCGCGAGCAGCCCGGCCATGCTCGCCCCGATGACGACGGCGTGGTCCCTGTCCCTGCGCATCACGGTCGACCTCCTGGTGGGTGCGATGCGCAGGCTCCGCCGCCGCGGTGCTCACCCGCCAGGCCGATCGCTGCTCGATCAGTGCTCGCCGTACAGCTCGCGACGCCAGAGCCAGTCGACGACGCGCTCCGCGCCGCCGGCCAGATGGCGGCGGTACGTGCTGAACGGCAGCCCGAGCGCCTCGGCGGCGCGCTCCTGCGTGGGCGCCGGGCGCAGGTAGGTGCGCTCCAGGGCGCGGGCGAGCTTGGCATCGCGCGGGTCGGCGCGCAGTGCGCCGACCGCCTCGTCGACGAGGTCGCGCAGGACGTCGGCGGCGCTGCCCGCCCCGTCGTCGCGCTCGCGCACCACACGCGCGCGCAGCAGCGGGTTGGCGGCGAGCGCGTCGGTGCGGTGCAGGTCGCGCAGCGCGGCCCGCACGGCGGCCGCGAACTCGGGCTGGGACAGGGCGAGCACGGTGGCCGCCGTGCTCGCGGCGGGGACCTCGAAGCCGGCGTCGATCTCGCGCTCGGCCATGACCTGCAGCCACGCGTCGGGCCCGGCGCGGCGCCAGTCGTGGGCGAAGACCCCGTAGCGCACCCCGCCCACGACGTAGTCGGCCTCGGGCACGCGCTGATAGTCGATGTAGGCCATGAGCGGCGCGACGGCGTCGGGGTCGACCCACGGGCCCAGGTAGTCCCACGCCAGCCGTGGCCGGCTCAGCCATAGCTGGCAGCTGCGGAAGGTGATGACGTTGAACGACGCCGACGACGGCTCCTGATGGCGCTCGGCGTCGACGAAGAAGCGCCCGGCGTAGACCTCCTCGCCGGGCCGCGGCGGAGACGTGCGTTGTGCGTGCGCCCACATCGCGCGTGCCGCGGGATCGGTGGCGAGGTCGTCCTCGCTCGCCTCGTGCAGCGCGATCCACGCCGCGAAGCCGATCGGATCGGGGCCTGCCGTGCGGAACACCCAGAAGGCTCCCGGCTGGCGCTCGAGCCAGTGGTCGAGGATCGTCGCCGCCTCCGGCGTCTCGTGGCGCCCCATCATCGCCCGCAGCACCGCGCCGTCGCCGGGGCGCAGCGCGTCGGCGTAGGCGCCGCCGAAGCTGTCCCAGTCCCAGTAGGCGCGCGTGAACGGGTTGCGCCGGTGCAGGAAGACGAGGTCGGCCGCGGCGCGCTGACCGTCGCGTCCGGGCAGCCCGCGGATCCGCTCGACGATCCGGCGGCGGATCGCCCGGTGGAGGTCGCGGTAGGCCTCCAGGTCGCGCCAGCGCAGGTCGGCCTCCAGCACGTCGCGCGCGAGGTCGTGGGGGAACAGGCCGTCCGGGCTCTCCTCGACGAACGACAGCGTCCGCAGCCACGCGAACAGGCCGGGTGCGTCGTCCTCCCCGCACGCGGCCGCGAGCAGGTCCTCGGTCATGAAGCGGGCGTGCGCGCACGCCTCGAGGGCGCGGCGGTGGCGCGGCCCGGGGACGTCCTCGACGAAGCGCCCGAGCAGCGCGCGCACGACGTCCGGGGCCTCGCCGAGGTCGATCGCTGCCTCGGCCTCCGGGCGCTGGGCGAGGACGTCGACGACGAGCGAGAGCGCGAGCGGATGGCCGTGGGTCACCTCGACGAGCGCGTCGTGCTGCTCCGGCGCCGTGCCGGCGACGGCGAGCAGCGCACGGGCGTCCTCCGGGCGCAGGTTGCGCAGCGAGACCGCGCGCAGCAGGTCCTGCCAGCCGAGGTCGCCGGTCCAGCGCGGGCCCGGCGGCGCGCGGCCGGCGATCACGACGAGCACCTCGCCGGGGAGGGCGGCCAGGAAGCGGTCGCGGACCCAGTCGTCCAGGGCGCCGGCCGCCTCGTAGGTGTCGAGCAGGAGGACGTGGCGCCCGGGGCCCAGCCCGCCGGGTGGCAGCGCCGCCTCGAAGCCGGCGGGTGAGACCTCGATCGTGCGCAGGTCGACGCGCGCGACACCGACGCCGGCCCGGCCCGCCTCGTCGGCGAACGCGGACAGCAGCGCCGACTTGCCCACGCCGCCGGGCCCGTGGACCCAGAGCACGGCGAACGGCGGCTCGCCCGCCTCGAGCGCGCCGCGGAACAGCTCGAGCTCGGCCGCGCGACCCACGAACCGGCGCCGCCGGGCGCGGCGCAGGCGCTCTCCGAGCGCAGGCGTCGGCGGGAGATGGGGATCGGTCGCGGTCGTCGCGAGCCGATGCTACGCCCGGGACCCGCCGTCGTGGGAAACAGATCGGTTGATGACGAACCATTCGACATCTAAGGTTTGGTCGCATGCCGATCGCCGCCCTCTACGACTGGCTCCTGCTCGGGCACATCCTCGCCGCGATGGTCTGGCTCGGCGGGACCGTCGTCCTCTCCGCCTTCGCCACGCAGGTCCTGCGCCGGGACGAGAGCGAGGTCGTGCGCTTCATCGGCAGCCTGCGCGTGATCGGCCCGATCGTGCTCGCGCCGGCGCCGGTCCTCGTCATCGGCCTGGGCATCTGGCTCGTGTCCGACAGCGCCTCGTGGGACTTCGACCAGACGTGGGTGCAGATCGCCTTCGGCCTGTTCGCGCTCGCCTTCCTCTACGGCGCGGCCTTCCAGAGCCGCGCGGCGATCACCGCCGAGCGGGCGGCGAAGGCGGGCGAGGGGGACCGCGCGCGGCGCCTGCTCACGCGCTGGACGTGGGGCACGCGCGTGATCCTCGTGCTCCTCGTCGTGGCCACGTGGGACATGGTCCTCAAGCCGGGGCTCTAGACGCCAGAGGGCCGGCGGGTGATCCCGCCGGCCTCCGAGGCTGCGATGCGATGCGGCGCGAGGACTACGCGCGGCGCGCGAGCAGGTAGACCGTGCCCTTGCCGGTCTCGCCCTGATCGACGAGGTTGCTGTTGGCCCACAGCTTGATGCCCACCGAGCGCTTGCCGGGGTAGTCGACGTCCTTGACGACACCGCCGATCTGGTGGCCGTCGCCGAAGCCGATGGTCACGATGCGGAAGCCCTTCGGCGCGGTCAGCGTGGTCGACGCCTTCTCGCCGCGGGCGATCTCGACGGGGACCTTGACGATCCGGAAGTTCTTCGGCAGGCGCTTGTCCGCCGGCTCCTTGTAGCCGGCGAAGTTGATCGGGATGCGCTCGCTCGGGCCGTGGACGGTGGGCTGGCCGACGGTGGCGGCCTGGGCGCCGCCCGCGAGGGCGGCCGAGCCGACGACGGCCGACAGGGCGGCCAGCGAGGCGGTCTTGCGGATGCGGCTGGAGAGAGTCATGTCGGTCGGGCTCCTGGAGAGAGGGGGGTGGAGGGGTTGATCCAAGGATCGCCCCGTCCGGGCCCCCGCGCAGGACCCCCTTGGTGGCTGCCGACCACACCCCTGCGGGGTATGCGCAAGCCTCGTGGTTCGCCTACGGCAGCCGGCCGGAGAAGCGCAGCGACGTGAAGGCTGCCGCGGCGAGCAGCAGCAGGCCGCCGACCGCGAAGGCCGCCGTGATCTCCTGCTCGCGCGTGCGCGTGCCGATGCTCGAGCCCAGCCGCTTGTAGATCTCGTTCAGGGCGCCGGCGTCCTCGACCGTGAACGCGCGGCCCTGCGACTCCTGCGCGATCTCGCGAAGCGTCTCCGGGTCGGGCGGCACCGGCAGCGGCGAGGCGTACGGGTACGGGTTGGGGATCGTCGCCCCCGGCGTGCCCAGCGCGACCGTGTAGATCGGCACCTTCTTGCGGCCGGCCTGGCGGGCGACCTGGATCGGGTCGCGGCCCGTCGTCGTCTTGCCGTCGGACAGCAGCACGATCGCCGCCGGCGGGCGCTTGCCGTTCTTGCGCGTCTGGTCGATGCCCTCGAGCGCGGCCGCCAGCGCGTCGCCGGTGGCCGTGCTGCCGTCGGCGGTCAGGCCCTCGACGATGCGCCGCACGTCATCGCGCTTCGTCGTCGGGGCCTGGACGGCGTCGGGCGCGTCGGAGTAGGCGACCGCGCCGACGCGCACCGGCGCCGGGACCTGGTCGAGGAAGCGGGTGGCCGCGTCGCGCGCCGCCTCCAGGCGCGTGGGCGAGACGTCGGTGGCCATCATCGAGCGCGAGTGGTCGGTGACGAGCACGACCGAGGCCTGCTCGGCGGGCACGGCGATCGTCCGGCGCGGCTGGGCCAGCGCGAACACGAGCGTCGCGAGCGCCAGCAGCGCGAGCAGCGCCGGGAGATGGCGGCGCCACGCCGGCGTCGTGCCGATCACGGCGCGCAACGTCGAGACTCCGGTGAAGCGCACGGCGTAGCGCTGCGAGCGGCGCCGGAAGACGCGCGCCAGCAGCACCGCGAGCGGGATCAGCAGCAGGCCGAGCAGCGCCGACGGCGCGTTGAAGAAGATCGCGACCGGCAGGCTCATCGCAGCGTGCGGCCGAGCTCCAGCAGCCAGTCGGCGTCGGTGGACAGGACGGTGTGGTCGACGCGCAGCCGGCGCAGGTCGCCGGCGATCGCGTCGCGCTCGGCGCGCTCGGCGGCGGCGAAGCGCTCGCGCAGGCCGCGGCGCCCGGTGTCGACCTCGATCCGCTCGCCCGTCTCGGGATCGATCAGCGCGAGCCGGCCGACGGCGGGCAGCGTGCCCTCGCGCGGGTCGCGGACCTCGACGGCGAGCACCGAGTGGCGCATGCGCAGCGAGCCCATCGCGTTGGTCCAGTTGTCCTGCCCGCGGAAGTCGGAGATGACGACGACGAAGCCCGGCTGCCCGGACACCCGGCCGACGCGGCCGAGCGCGTGGGCGAGCGCGTGGCGGTCCTCGTGGCCGTCGGTGGCGACGCCCTCGGCCAGCGCGCGGCGCAGGCCGATGAGCCCCGGGCGGCTGCCGCGCGGCGGCAGCAGGCGCTCGCGCTGGGAGCCGAAGGTCACGAGCGCGATCCGCCCGGCGCGGCGGATGGCCAGGCGACCGATGACGAGCGCCACGCCCTCGGCCACGTCGGCCTTCAGCCGGTCGGCCGTGCCGAAGGCCATCGACGGCGAGACGTCGACCACGAACCACGTCGTCAGCGTGCGCTCGGGCACGTGGACGCGGACGTGCGGCACGCCGGTGCGCGCCGTCGACGCCGCGTCGATCTGGCGCACGTCGTCGCCGACCTGATACGGGCGCAGCTGCGCCAGCTCGGTGCCCGTCCCGACGCCCGCGCCGCGGCGGTCGCCGGGCAGCAGCCCGGCGGCGCGGCGCGCGACGACGAGGTCGAGCGCCTCGACCAGCGCAGCGGGCATCGGACCGGGACCCTGCCGGCCGTCCGGGACGCGGAGTCCCGCCGGCGTCGTCACGCGGCGGCCCGCCCGCGGCGCAGGTGGTCGGACGGCGGGATCTCGACGGTCGAGATCACGCGCTCGAGGATGTCGTCGGCGCTGATGCCGTCGCTCAGCGCGTCGTAGGAGAGGACGAGGCGGTGGCGCAGGACGTCGGGCGCGAGGTCGCGCACGTCGGAGGCGATCACGTGGCCGCGGCCGCGCAGCAGGGCGAGCGCCCGGGCGGCGTGGATCACGCTGATCGGCCCGCGCGGACTGGCCCCGTAGTCGACGAGCGTCTCGAGGTCGTCGAGCGCGTAGTCGCGCGGGTTGCGCGTCGCGTCGGCGAGCTGGACGGCGTAGGCGATCACGTCGCGGTCGACGAGCACGCCCTGGACGGCGGACGAGTAGCGCGCGAGGTCCTCGAGGCTGAGCAGCTCACGCACGTCGGCCGGGTCGGTGAGGCTGCGACCGACGACCGCGGCCTCCTCGCCGAAGGTCGGGTAGTCGACGACGATCTTCAGCAGGAAGCGGTCGACCTGCGCCTCCGGCAGCGCGTAGGTGCCCTCGGACTCGATCGGGTTCTGCGTGGCCATGACGAGGAACGGCGCGGGGACCGGGAAGGTCTGTCCGCCGATCGTCACCTGGCGCTCCTGCATGACCTCGAGCAGCGCGGACTGCACCTTGGCGGGCGCGCGGTTGATCTCGTCGGCGAGCAGGAAGTTGCCGAACACGGGGCCGAGCTCGGTGTCGAAGCGGCCGGTGTCGGGACGGTAGATGCGCGTGCCCACGAGGTCGGAGGGGACGAGGTCCGGCGTGAACTGGATCCGCCGGAACGAGCCGCCCAGGACCTGGGCGAGCGTCTTGACGGTCAGCGTCTTGGCCAGGCCGGGCACGCCCTCGAGCAGCACGTGGCCGCCGGCGAGCAGCGCCACGAGCAGGCGCTCGAGCATCGCGTCCTGGCCGACGATGATGCGCTTGATCTCGTGCAGCGCACCCTCGAGCGCGTCGCGCGCCTCGTCGAAGCGGGCCTGCTGCTGCGCGCGAACGCCGCCCATGTCGTCGAACTCGGTCATTCCATTCCCTTCGTCTTTCTCCGTTCTCAGACCAGCCGCCCGAACCAGGCGAGCGACATTCCGGCGCCGGCGAGCAGCAGCACGAGGGCGCCGCCCGCGAAGCCGGCCGTCATCTGGCGCTTCTGCTTCTCCGTGCTCAGCTGCGAGCCGAGCCGCTCGTAGACCCGCTTGAGCTCGCCCGCGTCATCGACCGCGAAGGTCTCGCCGCCGGACTCGTTGGCGATCTGCGCGAGGCTCTCGACGTCGGGCGGCACGCGCCGTGTCTCGGTCCCGCCCGCGCCGCCGGGGCGCGGCACGGTGATCGTGCCCTGCGGGGTCCCCAGGGCGACGGTGTACACGGGGATCTTCGCCCGCTTGGCCTCCTGGGCCGCCTGGATCGGGTTCTTGCCCTTGACCGAGGCACCGTCGGAGATGAGCACGATCGCGCCGGGCGGCGGCTTGGCGCCGCGGCGCGTCGGCGTGCGCAGCGTGCGCATCGCCGAGGCGATCGCCTCGCCCGTGGCCGTGCCGCCGCTGGAGCGCAGGCGGGCCAGCGCGGCGTAGATGTCCGGGCGCTCGGTGGTCGGGCTCTGCAGCACGCGCGGGCGGCCGTTGAAGGCGAGCACGCCGACGTTCACGGTGCGCGGCACGTCGTCCACGAACGCCCGCGCGGCGCGGCGCGCGGCCACGAGCCGCGACGGCTTGACGTCGGTGGCCTCCATCGACCCGGACACGTCGGTGACGAGCATGATCGATGCGCGCTCGACGGGCACGGCCACCGTTCGCTGAGGCTTGGCCGCGGCGATGATGAGCACGGCGAGCGCGAGCGCGAAGGCGAGCATCGGCAGGTGGCGGCGGAAGCCCGGCCGGCGCGGCGCCACGGACGCCATCAGCGCCGGCGTGGCGAAGGCGGCCGCGGCAGCGCGGCGCCCGCGCTGGTTGCGCCCGTACCACCACACGACGAGCGGCACGAAGACCAGCGTGGCCAGGACGAATGGAGAGCCGAAGCTCATCGCACCCCGCTCACGGTCCCGACCCCGCGGGGCGCGTCCCGAGCTCGACGTCGAGCGAGACGGCCTGGCCGTCGCGGCGGACCTCGACGGTGACGTGGTCGCCGGGCGAGTGGCCGTTGACGGCCGCCGACACGTCGGCCGGGTCGGCGACGCGCCGGCCCTCGATGCTCGTGATGACGTCGTCGGCCTGCAGGCCGCCGCGCTGCGCGGGGCTGCCGGGCTCGACCGAGGTCACGACGGCGCCGTCGCCGGTGGCGGGCGTCGCCGGGCCGCTGCTCACGCCGAGGTACGGGCGGTCGATGGTCTGGCCGCGGCGCAGCCGCGGGACGACCTGGCGCACCGTGTTCGACGGGACGGCGAAGCCGATGCCGACGTTGCCGCGCGAGGCGCCGCCGGTGGCGATCTGGGTGTTGATCCCGATCACCTTGGCGTCGTCGTCGAGCAGCGGGCCGCCGGAGTTGCCCGGGTTGATCGGCGCGTCGGTCTGGATGACCTCGTCGATCTGGAAGCCGTTGGGCGCGCGGATCTCGCGCTTGAGCGCCGAGACGATCCCGGCCGTGGCGGTGCGGTCGAGGCCGAACGGGCTGCCGATGGCCACCGCGCGGTCGCCGACGCGCACGCGGCTGGAGTCGGCGAAGCCGAGCGGGCGCACGTTGGGCGTGTCGGACGTCGAGATCTTCAGCACGGCGAGGTCCGAGGAGGGGTCGGTGCCGAGCACCTGGGCGTCGATCGACTGCCCGTTGGGGCCGAAGCGCACGGCCACGTCGTTGGCGCCGCCGACGACGTGCGCGTTGCTCACGAGCGTGCCGTCGCGGTCGATCAGGAAGCCGGTGCCCGTACCGGTGCGTGTGCGCACGGAGACGACGGCCGGGCTCGCGCTCGCGTAGATCGCGTTGATGCGCGTCTGGCCGCGGCGCGGCGTGAGCGCTCCGCCCTGCGCCTCGGGCAGCGGCTCGGTGTCGTCGCCCTGGATCACCGTCCCGGCCGTGAAGGCACCGGCGAGCAGCACGAGCACGCCGAAGACGACACCGGCGGCGATCAGGCCGGTGCGGCGCCGCCTGGGCTCGGGCTCGGGCTCGGGGCGCGGCGGCTCGGGGCGCAGGCGCGGCGCCTCCGGGGGCTCATCGTCGCGGTGACTGCGCCAGTCACCCGTCCACAGGTGCCTCGGCGACTTCACGCGACGGTCCCGGCCCGGACGGCGCAGAGGACGGTCGGCAGGTGTGCGGTCAAGTCCTCCACGGTGGTATCCCAGGGTAGGCGGCGGATCGTCAGGTGCCGATAAGGCATTCCTGGGAGCGCGAGCGGCGGCCGCGCGCCCCTGCCAATGGTGCCAGGCGGAGGCGCGCCGGAGGGGCGGATCCGTCCCCTCACCGCGACGTGGCACCATCCGGCGCGATGAGCGAGGAGGGCTTCGGGCGGGTCAACCTGCCCTACGGCGTGTTCCGGGCCCGTGGCGGGGAGCCGCGGGTCGGCGTCCGCTACGGCTACGGCGTGCTCGATCTCGCCGCGCTCTCGGCCGGCGGCCTGGTCGACGACCCGGACGGCGTCTTCGCGCGGCCGTCGCTGAACGCGTTCATGGCGCAGGGCCCGGTGGCGTGGGAGGCGACGCGCACGCGCGTGCGCGAGCTCGTGTCCGGCGTCGACGCCGAGCCCGCGCTCGTCGACCTCGCCGAGGTCGAGCTGCTGCGCCCGATCGAGGTCGCCGACTACGTCGACTTCTGGTCCTCGATCGACCACGCCTCCAACGCGGGGCGGATCCTCCGGCCCGAGGCCGACCCGCTGCCGCCCCAGTACCGCCACCTCCCGGTCGGCTACCACGGTCGCTCGTCGACGGTCGTGGTCAGCGGCACGCCGATCCGCCGCCCGCACGGCCAGCGACGCGGCGAGGACGGCGCGCCGGTGTTCGGTCCCAGCGTGAAGCTCGACGTCGAGCTCGAGCTCGGCTTCGTGATCGGAACGCCGAGCGCGGTGGGCGAGCCCGTCGCCGTCGAGCGCGCGCTGGGGCACGTCTTCGGCGTCGTGCTCCTCAACGACTGGAGCGCGCGCGACCTGCAGGCGTGGGAGTCGCGCCCGCTCGGGCCGTTCCTGGGCAAGTCGTTCGCGACGTCGATCTCGGCGTGGGTGACGCCGATGGAGGCGCTCGCGCCGTTCCGCGTCGACGCGCCCGCCCAGGACCCCGAGCCGCTGCCCTACCTGCGTGAGGATCCGTGGGCCCTGGACATCGACCTCGAGCTCGAGGTCGGCCTGACCCCGCTGGCGCGCACGAGCGGGCGCCATCTCTACTGGAGCGTGGCCCAGCAGATCGCCCACCTGACGTCCAACGGCGCGAGCATGCGCACCGGCGACCTGCTCGGCTCGGGGACGGTCTCCGGACCCGAGCGCGAGCAGCGCGGGAGCCTGCTCGAGCTCTCCTGGGACGGCGCCGAGCCCGTCCGGCTGGCCGACGGCAGCGAGCGCTCCTACCTCGAGGACGGCGACGAGGTCGTGCTGCGCGGGGTGGCCGGCCGCGGCGAGGACGCGGTCGCGCTCGGCGAGGTCCGCGGGCGGATCGTGCGATAGCGATGGCCCTGCCCAAGGCCATCCGCCGGCTGGCGCCGGACCGCCTGCGAGACGACCCGCGCCTGCGGGCGGTCGCCGTCGGCGCCGGCATGATCCCGCCGCGCACCATGCACTCCGAGGACGAGGCCGGCCTGCTGCGCGAGCTCGCCGAGGGCCGCCGGCGCGTGGTCGAGATCGGCGTCTACGAGGGCTCCTCGGCCGTCGTCCTGTGCGACGTCCTGGGCCCGCACGCCGAGCTTCACCTGATCGACCCCTTCGGCCACCACCCGGCGGCGCTGCGCGAGGGCGCGGCGGCGACGGAGTGGGCGACGCGCCGCGTGGTCGCGCGCGCGGCTCGCGACGGCGGCCCGCGCGTGACCTGGCACGTCGACTTCAGCGCCGGCGTCGCCGACCGCTGGACGCTGCCCGTCGACCTCGTGTTCATCGACGGCGACCACAGCGAGCTCGGCGTCGCCACCGACTGGGACCGCTGGCACGGGTTCGTCGCCGAGGGCGGCACCGTGCTCTTCCACGACGCGCGCGAGACGCAGCCCGGCGGCGTCGGCCTGGCCGGCCCGACCGCGGTCGTCGACCGTCTGTTCCGCGGCCCGCGCGCGATCCCGCACTGGGAGATCACCGCGGAGGCCGACGGCGCGGTCGCCGTGACGCATGTGCCGCGCGCGGCCTGAGCCCGCCCGTCGCCGGAGCGGATCGCGGCACCCGTGCCACCAGCGCGAGGGGACGAGGTCGCCTGGCATCCTGCGCGCGATGAGCCGCCGCCCCGCCCTCGCCCTCGTCTCGGCCGCCCTCGTCCTCGCCGCGTGCGGCTCGGACTCGGGGACCGATCGCGCCGCCGGATCGACGGCCGAGCCGCAGGCCCCGGCGACCACCGAATCGGGGACCTCCACCGCGGAGGCCCGCCCGGCGCAGGCGCGGCGCGGCATCCGGCTCGTGCAGATCGGGAGCTTCTCCGCGCCGCTGTACGTCACCGCGCCGCCCGGTGACCGCCGGCGCGTGTTCGTGGTCGAGCAGGGCGGGCGCATCATGGTCGTGCGCGGCGGGCGCACGCTGCCGCGGCCGTTCCTGGACATCACCTCGCAGGTCCTGTCCGGCGGCGAGCGCGGGCTGCTGTCGATGGCCTTCGCGCCGGACTACGCCCGCAGCGGGCGCTTCTACGTCTACTTCACCGACCGCGCCGGCCAGCAGCGGATCGTCGAGTACCGCCGCGCGAGCGCCGACCGGGCCGCCGCGGACAGCGCGCGGCTCGTCCTGCGCATGGAGGACCCCGAGCCCAACCACAACGGCGGGCTGATGGTCTTCGGGCCCGACGGGCTGATGTACGTCGGCACCGGCGACGGCGGCGGCGGCAACGACCAGCACGGCGATCGCGGCAACGCCCAGTCGCTGGGCACCCTGCTCGGCAAGCTCCTGCGCATCGACCCGCGCCGCTCGGGCGCCAACCCGTACCGGGTCCCGAGCTCGAACCCGTTCGTGGGCCGCTCGGGCGCGCGCGGGGAGATCTACGCCTACGGGCTGCGCAACCCGTGGCGCTTCTCGTTCGACCGCCGCACCGGCTGCGCTGAGCATCGGCGACGTCGGCCAGGACGCCGTCGAGGAGATCGACTACGTGTCCCGCGGGCGGGGGAAGGGGGCGAACTTCGGCTGGCGGCCGCTGGAGGGGAACAACCGGATCACCGACGAGGCCGCGCCCGGCGCCGTCGCGCCGGTCATCACCCACAGCCACGACGAGGGCTTCTGCTCGATCACCGGCGGCTACGTCGTGCGCGACGCGCAGGTCCCGAGCCTGGCCGGCCGCTATGTCTACGCCGACGTGTGCGAGGGGCGGATCCGCGCGGCGCGCCTGCGCAGCGGCGGCGCCCGCAACGATCGCGTGCTCGACCTGCCGCGCGTGTCGAGCCCGTCGTCGTTCGGCGAGGATGCCCGCGGCCGGGTCTACGTGACCTCCCTCGAGGGCCCGGTCTACCGCTTCGCCGCGCCGCGCTGAGCCGGGCGGCCGCCGATGGATCCTCTCGCCGGCCTCGACATCGCCCAGATCACGGCCGACAACCCGGGCCCGTTCACGCTGCGGGGCACGAACACGTGGCTCGTGGGGCGCGACCCGTGCTGGGTCGTCGACCCGGGCCCGGCGCTCGATGCCCACCTCGCGCGGATCCTGTCCGACGCGCGCGACCGCGGCGGGATCGGGGGCATCGCCATCACCCACGACCACGCCGACCACGTCGACGGCGTCGCCGCGCTGCGCGACGCGGCGGGCGGCCCGCCGGTCGGCGCGGCTCGCTTCCCGGCCGACCGGCGGCTGCGCGACGGCGACCGCTTCGGGCCGCTCGAGGCGATCGCCACGCCCGGCCACGCGCCCGACCACCTCGCCTACGTCGCCGGCGGCGCGTGCTTCACCGGCGATGCCGTGCTCGGCGAGGGCAGCGTGTTCGTCGCCCCCGGGCCGGGCGCCCTGCGCGGCTACCTCGCCGCGCTCGAGCGCCTGCGCGCGCTCGACCTCGAGGTTCTGTGCCCGGGCCACGGCCCGCTCGTGCTCGACCCCGCGGCCAAGCTCGGCGAGTACGTCGCGCACCGCCTCGACCGCGAGCGCCGCCTCGAGGCCGCGCTCGCCGACGGGCTGCGCGGCGTCGAGGAGCTGCTGGACCGGGTGTGGTCGGACGCGCCGGCGTCGCTGCGCGGGGCGGCGACGGTGACGCTCGCCGCTCACCTCGACAAGCTCGACGAGGAGGGGCGGCTGCCTGCGGGCGTCGAGCGCCCGTAGCTCGACCAGGCGGTGGGCGGCGGGCGCTCTGCTTTGCGGTAGGTTCGCGCTGGGCGGGGACCTGCGAACGGAGGTCGGTCCATGGTCAGGTCGGGCGACGTCATCGAGATCCCGGAGGTCGGCGTCCGGGTCGCGTTCCGATCCACCGCCGCCGAGACCGGCGGCGAGCTCGCCCAGGCGGACGTCCTCGGCCGCCCGCGCGGCTTCCTCACCCAGGAGCACGCGCACCTGCGCCAGACCGAGCGCATCGAGGTCCTGCGCGGCGGGATGACGGTGATCATCGGCGGCGCCGAGCACCAGCTCGGGCCGGGCGACGCGATCGAGATCCCGGCCGGCGTGCCCCACCGCCAGCTCCCGCGCGGCGAGGGCGACTGCGACCACCGGCTGACCGGCCGGCCCGCGGGCCGCTCGGAGGAGCTGCTCGAGCGCCTCGCGCGCCTCTCGCGCGAGGGCCGCCTGACCGGCTCGGGCTGGCTGCGGCCGACCGCCGCGGCCGAGCTGTATCGCGACTTCGGCGGGGAGTCACGCGCGACGCGGCTCGGCCCCGACGCGCTCCAGCGCGTCGCCGCGACCGCGATCCTCGACGGTCCGGCGGCCGCGCGCCGCGCCGTTGCCGGGCTGCGCGAACGGCTCGCCGACGGCGGCGGCGAGTACGTCTTCGCCGACGAGTGGCACGTCGCCGCACCACCCGACGCGGTGTTCGACGCGCTCGCGGACGCGCGCACGTACACGGAGTGGTGGCGCGAGGTGTACCTCGACGTCGAGTCCGACGGCCCGCCGGGGATCGGGCAGCGCACGCGCCAGCACTTCAAGGGCCGGCTGCCGTACCACCTGCACACGACCTCCACGATCACCAGGCTCGAGCGCCCGCGCGTGGTGCAGGGCGACGTCGAGGGCGACCTCCGCGGGCGCGGCACGTGGACGCTGACCCCGAGGCTCGGCGGCACGCACGTGCGCTTCGACTGGCGCGTGTTCCCCGACCGGCCGCTGCTTCGCACGCTCGGCCCCGTGCTGCGGCCGCTCTTCCGCTGGAACCACGACTGGGCCGTGGCCCGCGCCCGCGACGGACTGGAGCCCTACGCGCAGCGCACGGGTGGGCGCGTGATCCGGACCGGCCGCTTCCGCCGCACACCGGTCTAGGAGGCGGGGACGTCGGCGCCGCCGACGAGCACGCGGACGACCTCGAGGCGGTCGTCGAGGACGACGACGTCGGCCGGCACGCCGGGTGCGAGGCGGCCGAGATCGGCGCGGCGGGCGATCCGGGCGGGCACCGCCGTGGCGGCGTCCAGCGCGGCGGCCAGCTCGGCGCCGAGCGCGTGCAGGCGGCGCACGCCGTCGAGCAGGGTGGCCGCGCTGCCGGCGAGCGTCCCGCTCGGCAGCCGCGGCGCGTCGCCGGCGTCGGCCTCGACGGCGCGGCCCGCCAGGCCGGTGCGCGCGACGGCGTCGGACACGAGCGCGACGCGCCCGGTCGCGGCGCGCCACGCGACGAGCAGCGTCTCGTCGGCGAGGTGGTGGCCGTCGGCGACGACCTGGACGCCGACGTCCTCGCGGCTCAGCGCGGCGAGCGCGATCCCGGGGTCGCGGGCGGCCGGGCGGCGCATCGCGTTGAAGAGGTGGGTGACCGTGCTCGCCCCGCGGTCGAAGGCGGCGTGGGCCTCGGCCGCGGTCGCGTCGCTGTGCCCGCACGCCGCCGTCACGCCGCGCGCGACGATGTCGCCGATGAGGGGCAGCGCGCCCGGGAGCTCGGGGGCGAGCGTCACCTGGCTCACCGGGCCGGCGTCGAGCAGCCGCGCGAGCAGGTCGCGGTCGGGGGCGCGCAGCGCAGCGGGATCGTGGGCGCCGGCGCGCGCCGGGGCGAGGAACGGTCCCTCGAGGTGCGCGCCGATGAGCCGTGGCCCGAAGCCGTCGCGCGGCAGCGCCCCGACCGCCGCGACGATCGCGTCCTCGGGCGCCGAGACGTACGTCGGCTGCACCGCGGTCACACCGGCGGCGAGCAGCGCCGCGCCCGCGCGCTCCAGGCCGGCCGCGTCGGCGCCCAGCAGGTCGACGTCGCCGATGCCGTTGACCTGGAGGTCGACGAGCCCGGGCGCGGCGATCCCGGCACCGCCCGCGCCGGCGCCCACGGCCCGAACGAGCCCGTCGGCGATCTCGACGTCGCCGGGCAGCAGCCGCCCGTCGACGAGCGCGGCGGCGACGCCGAGCCGCACGCCCGCGCTCCTACGAAGCGGGGTCGGCGAGGCGGTGGCCGGCGAGCTCCATCGCCGCCGCCAGCGGGGTGACGCCGTCCGACGCGCTGTCGAGGATCGCCCGCAGCGTGTCGCCGATGCCCTGCACGCGGCGGCGCGCGCGGCCGGCGTCGTAGCCGGCCGGCTCGAGCTCGACGGAGATGTTGATGATGCCGCCGGCGTTGGCGACGAAGTCGGGCGCCCACAGGATCCCGCGCTGGGCCAGCCGGTCGGCCACGCCCTCGTCGGCGAGCTGGTTGTTGGCGGCGCCGACGACCACCGGCGCCTGCAGGCGCGGCACGGTGTCTCCGTTGAGCACCCCGCCCAGCGCGCACGGGGCGACGACGTCGACCTGCGCGGTGAGCGCGTCGTCGGGCGCCATCCAGCGCGCGCCGAGCGCGTCGGCCTCGCCGCGCTTGCGCTCGTCGATGTCGGCGGCGACGATCTTCGCGCCGTCGCGGTCCAGCAGCCGCGCCAGGCGCAGGCCGACGTGGCCGAGCCCGAGGATCGCCACCGTGCGGCCCGTCATCGAGGTGTTGCCGAAGGCGCGCTCGACGCTGGCCAGCAGGGCGGCGCGGACGCCGAGCGCGGTGGCCGGGGAGGGGTCGCCCGAGCCGCCGCGCGAGCGCGCCAGGCCGCTCACGTGGGCGGTCGTCTCGGCGATCACGCTCATGTCGCGTGAGGAGGTGCCGACGTCCTCGGCGGTGATGTACGCGCCGTCCATGGCCTGCACCGTCTCGGCGAAGTCGGCCAGGACGGCGCGCCGGGCGCGGCCGCTGGGCGGGCCGTCGGCGAGCATGATCACGCCCTTGCCGCCGCCCAGCGGAAGGCCCGCGACGGCGGCCTTGTAGGTCATCGCGCGCGCGAGCCGCAGCGCGTCGGCGACCGCGTCCATGCCCGTCCCGTAGCGCCACATGCGACAGCCGCCGAGCGACGGGCCGCGGGCCGTCGAGTGCACGGCGACGATCGTGTACAGGCCCGATCGCGGGCCGCGGCGGACGAGCAGTCCTTCGTGCTCGAGGGTGACCGGCGAGGGCTCCACGGGAGGGCGACGATAGCGCCCGCCCAGCCGCGCGCTACCTCCAGCTCCTAGCCGCCCGAGGGCGCTGCGGCGGCGCCGACCTGCTCGGGAGCGGCCTGCGCCGCCGGAGACGCAACCGCGGCGCCGCCGGTCTCGGCCCCCGCCGCCGGCGCGGGCTGGGCGACCGGCTCGGCGCCGCCGGTGGCGGCCGGGCCGGCGGGCGCCTGCTCCGGCGCGACCGGAGCCGCGCCGCCGTTCGCGGGCGAGGCGGCCGGCGTGCTCGCCGCGGGCGCCGCCGTCGCCTCCGCGGGGGCGACGACACCGCCGCTGTGCGCGGCGCTCTCCGCCGAGCTGTGGTGGCGGCGGGCGGCGGCGCGCCGGTGCGATCGCTTCGCGGCGGGGCGGGCGTGGCGCTTCGGCGCCGCGACCGGCTGCGCGGCCGGGGCGCCGACGACGACCGGGCGGACCGCCGCGGGGGCGGGCGCGGTCGCCGCGCGGGCCTTGGGCGCGGCCTTCTCGCCGTGCTTCTCGGACGCGTGCGACGGTCGCGCGGGCGTGACGGCGTCGATCGCGCGCGGCACCTCCACGGCGCCGCCGCCGACGACCGCCGCGCAGCAGACGATCGCGGCGACCTTCGTCGCCGCGGCGCCGCCGCCGACCGCCGCCCCGCCGCCGACCGCGGCGCTCGATCCCGCGCCGCCGAGGCCGAGCAGCTTGGCCAGCGTGACGAGCGTGCCGGGGCTGCCCGACAGCGCGCCGAAGCCGTCGTGGACGCCGCGCAGGGCCGAGCGGTAGCCGCGGCAGCCGGCGCAGTCGTGCATGTGGCGGCGCGCCCGCGAGGGCGCGCGCACGCCGCGCGAGTTGGCCGCGGCGAGGTCGGCGCGGATCTCCGCGCAGGCCGCGTCGCGCGCCTCGCCGGCCTCGACGAGGCCGACTCGCGCGCGCACGAGCAGCGACTTCACGGCCGGGACGGTGACGTCGAGCGCCTCGGCGAGCTCGGCGTAGGAGAGCCCGTCGAGCTCGCGCATGAGCAGCGCCGAGCGCTGGTGCTCGGGCAGCCGGCGGACGTCGTCGACGAGCCGCCGCAGCTCCTCGCGCCGCTCCGTCTCGTCGAGCGGGTCGCGCAGCGGCGGGCGCGAGACCTCGAAGACCTCGCTGGCCACCGGCAGCGGACGGCGGAGCTGGTCGACGCAGCGGTTGTGGGCGACGCGGTACAGCCACGCCCGCAGCGCGACCGGCCGGTCGTCCTCGCGCAGCGAGCGATAGGCGCGCAGGAAGACGTCCTGCAGCGCGTCCTCGGCGTCCGAGCGCGAACCGGCGAGCATCTGGCGCGTGTAGGCGAACAGGCGCTGGCGGTAGCGGTCGTGGATCGCGCCGAAGGCCTCCTCGTAGCCCTGCCGGAAGAGCGCGACGAGCTGCTCGTCGGAGCGCAGCCGCAGCAGCGGACCGGCCACCGACAGGCGGCCGAGGTACGCCGGTGCATGGAGAGCTGAGGCTTCCACGTCGGTCCCCGGGCAACCCTAACGGCGCCCGGGGCCGGACGTGCGGAATTGGGACCGTCAGGCCAAGGAGGCCATGACGTGCTTGACCACGGTGTAGTCCTCGACCGAGTAGGCCGACAGGTCCTTGCCGTAGCCGGACTGCTTGAAGCCGCCGTGCGGCATCTCCGAGGCGAGCGGGATGTGGTCGTTGATCCACACGGTCCCGAACCGCAGCGCGTTGGCGACGCGCATCGCGCGCCCGATGTCGCGCGTCCACACCGAGGAGGCGAGGCCGTAGGGCGTCCCGTTGCCCCAGGCGATCGCCTCGGACTCGTCGGTGAACTGCTGCACGGTGATGACCGGCCCGAAGATCTCGCGCTGGATCATCTCGTCGTCCTGCTTGAGATCGGCGACGACCGTCGGCTCCAGGAAGAAGCCGGGGAGGTCGGGCTCGCTGCCGCCGGTGACGACCTGGGCGTTGGACGGCTTGCGCTCCAGGAAGCCCTCGACGCGCTCGCGCTGGCGCGCGGAGTTCAGCGGCCCGAGGGTCGTGTCGGCCGAGCGGGTGTCGCCCATGACGAGGCCCTTGGCCTGCTCGGCGAGGCCGTTGACCACGTCGTCGTAGACCTTGCCGGCGGCGAGCACGCGCGTCGCCGCGGTGCAGTCCTGGCCGGCGTTGTAGTAGCCGGTCCCGGCGACCGTCTCGAGCACGGTCTCGAGGTCGACGTCGTCGAAGACGATCACCGGCGCCTTGCCGCCGAGCTCGAGGTGGACGCGCTTGAGCGTCTTGGCCGCGTGCTCGGCGATCCACTTGCCGGTGTCGACGGAGCCGGTCAGCGAGACGATGTCGATGCCCGGGTGCTCGACGATCGCCGCGCCGGCGTCGTTGCCGCCGCCGATCACGTTGAGCACGCCCTTGGGCAGGATCTCGGCGGCGTGCTCGGCGAACTTCAGCGTCGTGATGGGCGTCGTCGGCGCGGGCTTGAGGACGATCGTGCAGCCCGCGGCGAGCGCCGGGCCGATCTTCCAGACGGCCATCATCAGCGGGTAGTTCCACGGGCAGATCTGGCCCGCCACGCCGACCGGCTCGCGCCGCAGCATCGAGGTATAGCCCTCGAGGTACTCGCCGCTGGCCTTGCCCTCGGGCAGGCGCGCCGCGCCGGCGAAGAACCGGAAATGATCGGCCATCGTGCCGATCTCGTCCTCCTTGACCGCGGCCAGCGGCTTGCCCGCGTTGGCCGACTCGAGCTCGGCGAGCTCGTCTCCGTGCTCCTCGATGAGGTCGGCGAGCGCGAGCAGCGCGGTGGCGCGCTCGGCCGGGGTCGTCGTGCCCCAGGTCTCGAAGGCCTTGCTCGCCGCCTTGACGGCGCGGTCGACGTCCTCCGCGCCGGACTCGGGCGCCTGGGCGATCTCCTCGCCGGTCGCCGGGTTGATCACGGCGGACGTGCGGCCGTCCGCCGGGTCGACGAGCTCACCGTCGACGAAGTTCTTGAGCGTCTCGGTTGCGGTCGCCACTCCGTCCGTCTCCTCTGACTTGGATTTGGCCGGAACGTAGCAGCGCATAGGGTGCCCGACCGGCCAATCCGCTCCGAAATGCGACGCCAGCGTGACCAAACCGAGGACCGAGCGGCGATCGCGATCGTCCTGGCGGCCGTCGCCCTGGCCGCGCTGTCGCTGCTCGCCCCGTCGCAGCCGAGCTACGACCCGTGGGCGTGGCTGATCTGGGGCCGCGAGGTCGCGGCGCTGGATCTCGACACCGTCGACGGGCCGGCGTGGAAGCCGCTACCGGTGGCCGTCACCGCGCTGCTGTCGCTCGCCGGCGGCGCGGCGCCGGCGCTGTGGCTCGTCGTCGCGCGCGCCGGCGCGATCGCCGCGGTGCTGCTCGCCGGGCGGCTGGCGTGGCGGCTGGCGGGCCGGTCGTGGGTCGCGGCGGTCGCCGCCGGCGCGGGCGTCGCGCTCAGCGCCGGGTGGGTCTGGCATGGCGCCGTCGGCAACTCCGAGGGGCTGTTCCTGGCGCTCGTGCTGGCCGCGGCGCTGCAGGCGCTCGACGACCGCCACGGCCGCGCGCTCGCGCTCGGCGTCCTGGCCGCGCTCCTGCGCCCCGAGGCGTGGCCGTTCCTCGGCGCCTACGGCGTCTGGCTGTGGTTGCGGCGCCCCGCGCTGCGCGCGTGGGCGGCTGCGGGCGCGGCGCTGCTTGCGGTGGCCTGGTTCGTGCCCGAGTGGCTGGCCTCGGGCGATCCGCTGCGCTCGTCCGAGCGTGCCCGGATCCCCAATCCGGGAGCACCGGCGACGGCCGCGCGGCCGCTGCTGGCGTCGCTCGAGCGCGCCGCGGCGATCCCGCTCGCCCCGCTCGTCGCCGCCGCGCTCGTGCCGCTCGCCCCGGTCGCGCGGCGGCGGCTGCCGCCCGCCGCCTGGCCGGCCGCGGCCGGGATCGCCTGGGTGGCGCTCGTCGCCGTGATGGCCGAGGCCGGCTACTCGGGCGAGCCGCGCTACGCGCTGCCCGGCGCGGCGCTGATCGCCGTCAGCGGCGGCGTGGGGCTGGCCGCCCTCGCCGGCGGCCGGCGCGCCGCGGCGGCCGCCGTGTTCCTGCTCGTCGTGGTCGTCGCCGTCCTGCGCCTCGACGGCGTGCGGACCGAGTTGCGTACCGCCGGGAACGAGGCCGCGCTCTACGGCGCGCTCGACGATGCCGTCCGCGACGCCGGCGGCCGCGCCGCGCTGCTCGCCTGCGGACGCCCGGTCGTCGGGCGCCTGCGCGGCCCGGCGCTGGCGTACGCGCTCGGAGTCCACAAGCGGCGCGTGGCCTTCGATCCGGCGCTCGGCGGGCCGGTGTTCCGCTCGCGGATCCGCGCCGGCGCGTCCGTGCAGCCCGAGGTCCCCGTGTCGCTGCCCGTGCTCGGCCGCTCGGCGCGGTGGGAGGTGCGGGGTGCCTGCGACGGATGAGTTAGGCGTCCCTAACTGGAAATGGTTAGGGTGCCCTCATGGCCCGTGTCGTGCTCGCCGTCGGCGCCGCCCTCATGGCGGCGCTCGTCGTCGCCGCCTGCGACGACGCACCGGCGCGCGAGGCGCGGCGGGCCGACGCCCGGGACATGTCGCGTCTGCCGCTCTGGCGCCGGCCGGCCGACAAGCCGCCCGGGCCGGCCATGGCCCGGATCGCCGGCGATGCGAGCTCGTTCTCGCTGCGGACGGTGGCGCGCGGGCTGCGCCAGCCCGTCCAGATCGTCGCACGCGCCGGGCGCCGCGGACGGCTGTACGTGGCCGAGCAGACCGGCCGCATCCGCGTGATCTCCGGCGGGCGCGTCCTGCGGCGCCCGTACCTGGACCTCCGGCGCAAGGTGAGCAGCGGCGGCGAGCTCGGGCTGCTCAGCGCGGCCTTCGACGCGCGCGGCCGGCACCTCTACGTCCTGTACACGAACCGCGAGCGCGACACGCGGCTCGTGCGCTACCGCGCCGGGGAGCACGCCGTCGATCGCTCGAGCGCCCACACGCTGCTCGCGGTCGACCAGCCCTACGAGAACCACAAGGGCGGGACGATCCTGCTCGACGAGCGCGGCCGCCTCGTCGTCGGGCTCGGCGACGGCGGCAGCGCCTTCGACCCCGAGCAGCGCGCCCAGAGCGAGCGCTCGCGGCTGGGCAAGCTGCTGCGCTACGACCCGCGCCGCCCCGACCTCGGCTGGCAGATCGTCGCCACCGGGCTGCGCAACCCGTGGCGGATGGCCTTCGACCCCGCGACGGGGATGCTGTGGCTCGGCGACGTGGGCCAGGACCGTGTCGAGGAGATCGACGCCTTCTACCTGCCCGAGTACGGCCAGCGCATCCCCAATCTCGGCTGGGCCGCCTACGAGGGCGACCTGCCGCTCGGGCGCAAGCACCTCAACCACGGCGCCACGCTCGTCTGGCCGCTGGCCGGCTACCGCCACACCGAGGGCCGCTGCTCGATCGCCGGCGGCCACGTGTACCGCGCCGCGCGCAACCCGGCCCTCAACGGGCGCTACCTGTTCGGCGACTTCTGCCGCGGGACGATCTGGTCGCTCGCCGCGCGCGGCGCCGAGCGACGCCGGATGCTCGACGTCCGCCAGGAGGCCGCGCGCGTCCCCGGGCTCGTGTCCTTCGGCGAGGACCTCGACGGCGAGCTCTACGCCGTCTCGGCGCAGGGCACCGTGTCCCGGCTCGTGGCCGCCGCCGGCACCCGCTAGGGCCGCGCGCCGGGGTCGAGCAGGTCGCGCTCGAGGCGCGCCCCCGAGCGCGACAGCCGCGCGAGCTGGATGACCGGCACGAGCCCGACGAGGACGATCAGCAGCGCGGGCAGCGCCGCGGTCTCGAAGCGCGAGTCCTTCGTCGCCTCCCACACCGCGATCGCCAGCGTGTCGCCGTTGAGCGGCCGCAGCAGCGCCGTCGCGGGCAGCTCCTTGACGACCTCGACGAAGACGAGCAGCCCCGCCGTGGCGATGCCCGGCGCGAGCAGCGGCGCGTGGACCTCGGCGAGCAGCCGCGTGCGGTCGGCGCCGAGGCTGCGCGCGGCGTCGTCGAGCGCCGGGTCGACGCGCTCCAGGCGCGCCTCGACGGCGAGCAGCGCCAGCGCGTGGAAGCGCACGACATAGGCCAGCAGGAGCCCGAGCACCGTGCCGGTGAACAGCAGGCCGAGGTCGATCCCGAGCGCGTCGCCGGCGGCGCCCGCGATGTGGCGGTCGATCCACGCCAGCGGGACGTAGACGGCGACGGCCACCACCGTCCCGGGCACGGCGTAGCCGAGCGTGGCGATCCGCGCCAGCAGCGCGCCGCGCCGCGACGGGTCGGTGCGCCGCCCGTAGGCGATCGTCGTCGCGGCGATGGCCGTCGCCACCGCGGCTGCGCCGCCGAGCAGCAACGTGTTCAGCGCGTCGCCGCCGAGGCGCCGCGCCAGGCCGGGCGTGTCGAACGAGCCCAGCGCCCAGGCCGCGAGCTGGGCGACGGGGAGGCCGACGACGACGACGAGCAGGGCGACGGGCAGCGCCGTGGCCGCGAGCGCCTTGGCGCCGTGCAGTCGCCGCGGGACGACGGCCTCGCCGCGCGTCAGCGCCCCGAGGTAGCGCGCCCGGCCGCGCAGCAGCCGCTCGACGGCCAGGAACGTGAAGGCCAGCGCGAGGAGCACGGTGGCCAGCTGGAGCGCGCCGTTGCGGTCGAACGTGCCGTACCAGACGCGGTAGATCGCATCGGTCATGGCGCGGTAGTTGAGGAGGTTGACGGCGCCGAAGTCGGCCAGCGCCTCCATCACCGCGAGCGTCGCGCCGGCGGCCAGGCCGGGCCGGGCCGAGCGCAGCGCGACCCGCACGATCGCCTGGCGGTGCGTGAGGCCGAGCGTCCGCGCGGCCTCCAGCGTGTCGCGTGACTGCTCGAGGAACGCGCTGCGCCCGAGCACGAACACGTAGGGGTAGAGCACGAGCGTGAGGACGAGGATCGCGCCCCACGTGGAGCGCACGTCGGGCAGGTTGACGCCCTGGCCGAACACGGCGCGCAGCGCGGCCAGCAGCTCGCCGTCGGCGTCGTACTGGCCGAGCAGCACGAAGACGAGCACGTAGCCGGGCAGCGCGAGCGGGAGCACGAGCGCCCAGTCCAGCCATGCGCGCCCCGGGAAGTCGTAGAACGACACGAGCGCGGCCAGCGATCCGCCGAGGAGCAGCGTCCCGGCGCCGACCCCGGCCCCCAGCACGAGGCTGTTGCGCAGCGCCTCGGGCAGCAGGCTGACGCCGACCTGGCGCAGCGCCTCGGGCTGGCCGATGAACGACGCGGGCAGCATCAGCAGCGGCCCGGCGACGAGGACGGCGACGAACAGCGCGGCCAACGTCCAGCCGCCGTGCCGCGGGCGGGGCGCGGCGGCCGGGGCGGCTACTTCCACCCGACCTCTTGCATCAGACGCACGGCGGTGGGCAGCATCGCGCCGGCCCTGGCCACGTCGATGGGGTCCTGCTTGACCTCGGCCCAGTCGGCGATGTGCGGTTGGGGCGGCGTCGTGCGGTCGGCGGCGAGCTCGCCGTTGGCGACGATCTCCTTCTGGCCGGCGGGGCTCGTGAGGTGCTCGAGCAGCGCGACGGCCTCATCGGCGTGCGCCGAGCCCTTGACCACGCCCGCGCCCGAGAAGTTGGTGTGCGCCCCGGCGCCGTCCTGGTCCGGCCAGGCGGGCGTCACCGGGAAGTCCGGCTTGTCCTCGAGGATCCGCGCCAGGTAGTAGTGGTTGGTCAGGCCGGCATCGCAGCGCCCTGAGGCGATCGCCTCGAGGACGTCGACGTCGGAGCCGACGATCGTCGGGTCGTTGGCCATCCACGAGCGCAACAGGCGCTCGGTCGGGCCGGCGCCGCGCTTGGCGAGCATGTCGGCCACGAGCGACTGGTTGTACTCGTTGTTGGACGTGCGCAGGCAGAGCTTGCCCTTGAAGCGGCTCCTGCCGAGGTCCTCGTAGGAGGTGATCGCGTTCGCGGGCACGCGGGTCGTCGAGCGCATCGGGGTGCGGATCCGCGCGCTCAGCCCCCACCACTCCTCGTCGGGGTCGCGGTTCGCGGGCGGGATCTGGCGCTCGAGCACGTCGCTGGTGGCCGGCTCGAGCAGGCCGGCCTCCTTCGCCCGCCAGAGGTTGGCCAGGTCCGTGGTGACGAGCACGTCGGCCGGCGTGTCGGAGCCCTCGCTGCGCAGCCGCTCGAACAGCTCGGGGGCGGTTCCGCCGCGCAGCGTCATCGTCAGCCCGGCGTCGCGCTCGAACTCGCGGAAGACCGTCTCGTCGCCGTACTGCGAGCGTCCGTTGTAGACCACGAGGCGATCGTCGCCGCCGCCCCCGCGCCCCGCGACCGCGACCACCGCGACGGCGAGCACCACGACGCCCACGAGCAGCGGCACGAGCAGACGGCGATGACGGACGAGGGACTGCAGCACGGTCAGGGCCTCCTGGGATGGCGCCGGGACGAGAGCGGTCTTAGGCTACCCTTACGCCCGCGATCGAGGGAGGAGGTCCCGAACCGGTGCAGTCCGGCGCCGTACCCGTCTCAGTGCAGATCAGCGGCGTCGCCAAGCGGTTCGGATCGCTGGTCGCCGTCGACGACGTGACGCTCACGGTGCAGCCCGGCTCGGTCACCGCGGTGCTCGGGCCCAGCGGCTCGGGCAAGTCGACGCTGCTGCGCGTCGTCGCCGGCTTCGAGGTGCCCGACGCGGGCAGCGTCGAGATCGGCGGACAGCGCGTGACGGGTCCGGAGACCTGGGTCGAGCCGGAGGCGCGGCGCGTCGGGATGCTCTTCCAGCACGGTGCGCTCTTCCCGCACCTGACCGCCGCCCGCAACGCCGACTTCGGCGCGACGACGCCGGGGCGCGGGGCCGAGTGCCTCGAGCTGGTCGGCCTCGCCGACCGCGGCCGCGCCTATCCGCACGAGCTGTCCGGTGGCGAGCGCCAGCGGGTCGCGCTGGCGCGGGCGCTGGCCGCCGACCCGCAGGTCATGCTCCTCGACGAGCCCTTCAGCGCGCTCGACCCGGGGCTGCGCGAGCGCGTCCGCGCGGACGTCATGGCCATCCTGCGCCGCGCGGGGACGACGGCGCTGCTCGTCACCCACGACCAGGACGAGGCGCTGTCGACGGCCGACACCGTCGCCCTCCTGCGCGAGGGGCGCCTCGAGCAGGTCGGCGCGCCGCAGGACCTCTACGACCGCCCGGCGACGCGCTGGGCGGCGGAGTTCCTCGGCGACGCCAACCTCGTGCCCGCGCGCGTGAGCGACGGCGTCGGCGCCAGCGACCTCGGCCCGCTGCGCGTGCCCGGCGCCCCGGACGGCTCGGTGGTCGCCGTCGTGCGACCCGAGGCGATCGCGCTCGGCGGCGGGGACGTCGAGGGCGTCGTCGTCGACCGCACGTTCTTCGGCCACGACCAGCTCGTGCGCCTGACGCTGCCCAGCGGGCTGCTCGTGCGCTGCCGCACGCTCGGCGGCGACGCGCCGCCGCCCGGCCGGCGCGTGACGATGCGCGTCGTCGAGGCGGTCTCGACGCTGCCCGGCGAGCCGGATTCCGCTCGACTGGGGGGTCAACGTGCCGGGGCGGGCGCCTGACTATGCTCCGGCCCGATGCCGTACTTCCAGGACGCCGACGAGGTCTACGCGCACATCGGCCGGCTCCTGCAGGGGCTCGTGGAGGATCCCGACACGGCGCGGGCGCTCGCGCGCGCCGACACGATCGTCCAGTTCCGCCTGCGCCAGCCTGACGCCCAGCTCACGCTGCGCACGCCGCAGGGCGAGGAGCCCGGCCAGGTCGAGCTGGGCGAGAGCCGGCTGCGCGCCGAGGTCGTCCTGCAGATGGACGCCGACGTCGCGCACCGCATGTGGCTGGGCGAGCTGAACATGGCCGTGGCGCTGGCCAACGGAGACGTCCGCGCCCGGGGCCCGAACGCGAAGATCCTCGCCGTCGTCCCGCTCGTGAAGCCCGCCCAGCCGCGCTACCGCGCGCAGCTCGAGGAGGCCGGGCGCGCGGACCTCCTGCAGGCCGGCGACGGCTCGCAGCGCTAGGCCGCGCTCTCCAGCCGCTCGCGCGCCGCGGCGACGAGCCGGCGCATCGTCTCGACGTCGTGGGCGCCGCTCAGCGCGACGGCGCGGCCGGCCAGGAAGAACGGCACGCCGGACAGACCCAGCTCGGCGGCCGCGGCCTCCTCGGCGGCGACGTCGTCCTCGCCCTCGCCGGCCTCGAGCCCGCGGCGCAGCTCGGCGGCGTCGAGCTCCGGCACGGCGGCGGTGACGAGCGCGAGCGCCTGCTCGGGGTCGGACACGTCGGCGCCGTCGCGGAAGTGACCGGCGAACAGAGCGTCGAGCGCCTGCGGCCCGGCGCCGTGCCGGCGCGCCAGTGCGACGAGCCGGTGCGCGAGGCGCGTGTTCGGGGCGCGGCGCATGCGGTCGTACCGCAGCTCGAGCCCGGAGCTCGCGGCCGTCTCGGTGGTGCGCCCGAAGGCCTCGCCCATCGCCTCGGCCGAGCCGAACTTGCGCGGGTAGAAGTCCTCGACCGCCATGCCCTCGGGCGGCAGGTCGGGCTGGAGCTCGAACGCGCGCGGGACGACCTTCACGCTGCCGGGCGGCTCGTCCTCGAGCGCGGCGCGCAGCCGGTGGTGGCCCAGGTAGCACCACGGGCACGAGATGTCGGCCCACACGTCGATGATCAGCGGATCGGCGGCCATGCCCACACGGTTGCACACGGCTGTCGCGGGGTACCTTCCGGCGCCATGAAGCTGCTCGTCCTCGCCACCGATCCCGTCAGCGCCGACAGCCGTCCGCGACGCGCTGCCCGACGACGACCTCGACGGCGCGGAGGTGCTCGTCGTCTCGCCCGCGGTCAACGAGTCCGCGGTCGCCTTCTGGGTCTCCGACAGCGACGAGGCGATCGACGACGCCGAGTCGGCCGCCGAGCGCACCGCCGCCGGGCTGCGTGAGAGCGGCGCCCGGGCGCGCGCGACGACGGGCGAGAGCGAGCCGCTGCTCGCCCTCCAGGACGCGCTCGCCACCTACCCCGCCGACCGCGTGCTCGTCTTCGTGCGCGAGGAGGACGCGGCGCGCTACCGCGAGGACGACGTCGTCGGCGAGGCCGAGCGGCGCTTCAGCGTCCCGGTCACCGAGGTTCGCGGCTGAGCGCGCGCTCGCGCGCGACCTTGCGGAAGCGCAGGATCTTGCGCACGTTGACCCGGTAGCGCTCGACGGCCGACGACGGCAGCTGCAGCCCGGCCACGACGCGGTGCGGGTGAAGCGCCCAGCGGCCGTCGTGCTCGCGCAGGTCGCCACGGACCTGATAGCTGCGCTGCCAGGAGAAGTCGGGTGCGTGCGCGTGCGCGCACAGGCACGCGGGGCCGGCCTCCATGGGTGCGCCGACCGGATCGGAGTCGATGTGCACGACGTGGGCGTCGCGGTCGGCGCGAACCGGCACGCGCACCGCGAACGGGAAGCCGTCGGGACCGACGAAGGAGATCACGCCGGTGGCGTCGTGGGGGCCGAGGCGGTCCAGGCGCGGGTCCCACACGTCCATGCCGCCCTCGGGCGGGGCATGGCCCTCCTCGGGCTCCTCGTTGTGGCCCGAGCGGACCTCCTCGACGTGCGCGTCGTAGAGCCGCGGCTCGGCCTCGAGCTCGCCGCCCGGCCACACGTAGACGCGCTCTGGACGCACGTGCACGTAGATGCGCGTGTAGTACCAGGAGAACATCCGCCGCAGCGGCTCGGGCGGGGCCTGCGCGGCGAGCGCCGGCAGCTTGTCGGCCAGCTCGCGCTCGAAGCGCTCGCGATTGGCCTCGAGATTGCGGTCGTCGACGCTGGCCGTGCCCTGCACGAGCACGGTCGGGGGGTCGTGCAGACCGCTCCCGGTGGCGTCGGAGAACAGCAGCGCGACGCGCGGGTTGCGCTCGGCGTCGTCGGCCTTCTTGGGATAGCCGAGGCCGGTCGTGACATCGACGCAGTCCTCGTCGCCGTGGAAATACGGGGTGACCGGCCAGACGATCGGGCGCCCCGCGCTGTCGATCGTGACGAACTCGCAGGTGAGGTAGCGCGTGGCCGCCTCGTGCAGCTCGGGCGGGAAGCTGGGCATGGCGCGAATCTACCCCTCGGAGGCACGCCGCGGATCACCGATCCCGAGCTCGTGCAGGCGCTCGTCGAGCATCGCGAGCTGGCGCTCGGGGGCCAGCTCGCCGGGCGCGAACGCGGCCTGCACGGTCAGCCCGTCGACCATCCCGATCAGGGCCGCGGCCTCGGCGACGGCGTCGGCGCGCGGATCCAGGCCCTCTTCGCGCATCGCCTCGGCGACGGCGTCGCGCCACATCGCGTAGGCGCGGCGCTGGTCGGCGGCGAGCTCGGGACGGGTGATGGCCAGGCCGAGCAGCGAGAACCAGATCCGCGCCTCGGTGCGCCGCTCCTCGTCGAGCGGGAGCGCCGCGACGAGCAGGGCGCGGGTGCGCTCGCCGGGGGCCGCCTGGCCGGCGCGCGCCGCCGTGCGCTCGACGACGAGGTGGAAGGCGAGGCCGAGCAGGTCGGCCTTGTCGGTGAAGTAGTGCGAGACGACGCTCGTCGACATCCCGGTCTCGGCGGCGACGCGCCGCACCGTCACCGCGTCGACGCCGTCGCGCGCGACGATCCGCCACACCGCGGCGGCGACGTCGGCGCGCCGCTGCTCGTGATCGACCACCCGGGGCACCCGTGCTACCTTATCTACAACAAGCGTTGTAAAAAAGATCGGGTGCCGTCATGGAGCTGAAGTGGATTCTCGCCATCGCCGCTGAGGCGTCCTTCTGGACGCTGTTCGTGGCGTTCCTGCTGCTGCGCTATCGCTACGGGCGCGACCGCGCGAGCATCGGCGTCCTCGTCGCGATCGTCGTCGACCACGTCGTGCTGCTCGGCCTCGCCGTCTGGGACTACGCCGAGACGGGCGCGGTCAGCGGCTACACCGTCGTCGTGCTCGGCATCCTCGTCTACGCCGTGACGCTCGGCCGCGGCGACATGCGGCGTGTCGACGCGTGGGCCAAGGAGCGCTTCACGCCGCGGGATCGGCGTCCTCCGGGAGCACGATCCGCGCAACCTCACCGTCCGTGACCACGTGCGGGACGACGGGGCGCACCTCGCGTCCCCGCGCGTGACGCAGCAGCTCGGCCACCGACGAGAAGGCGCCGAGCTGCTGCAGCGTCTTGATCGTCGGGAAGACCAGGCTCATCTCCTCGTCCTCCCACGCGCGGAGCGCCGCCGCCGGCGTCGCCCAGCGGTGGTCGATGATCTCGTCGCCGTCGACGCGCACCGGCTGGTCCCCGGTCAGCTCGGCCAGGAAGAAGTGCGTGTCGAAGCGGATCGTGATCTCGGGCGGCGTGATCCAGCGCGAGAAGCGCACGAGCCCGGCCGGATCGGCGACGGCGATGCCCGCCTCCTCGCGCAGCTCGCGGACCGCGGCGAGGCGGTGCGCGGCGTCGCCCTCGCCCTCTCCGGCGTCGACGGCGCCGCCCGGGAACACCCACACCCCGGCCATGAAGCGGGCCCGCTCGGTGCGGCGCACGAGCAGCACCTCCAGCGACCGCGTGCCCCCGCGGAGCAGGATGATCGTCGCCGCCTGGCGGGGGACCGTCGGCTCGCCGCCGATGTTGAGCTCCTCGTCCGGTGGCGGCCGGTCGATCTGCACGCCATGAGGGTACCCTCATGCCCCCTATGACGGAGACCGTGACCCAGCAGCGCTGGATCTGCGAATCGTGCGGATTCATCTATGACCCGGCAGAAGGCGACCCCGACGGCGGCATCCCGCCCGGGACCCCGTTCGACGACATCCCGGACACGTGGTTCTGTCCGGTGTGCGGCGCGCGGAAGAAGGACTTCACGCTGTACGAGGACTGATCCGGGCTGCCGCCCCGGCCCAGGCCGTCTGACATCCTCGCCGCGTGCCCGCCCGCCGCGTCCAGCTCGTCGCCGCCGTGGTGGGCGCAGCATCGCTCGGTGCCGAGATCGCCGCCACGCGGCTGCTCGCGCCGTGGTTCGGCGCGTCCACGATCATCTGGGCGAACACGATCGCCACGGTGCTCGTCGCCCTGTCGGCCGGCTACTGGATCGGAGGGCGCCTGGCCGATCGCGACCCGACGATGCGCGGCATGTCGCGCGTCGTCCTGCTCGCCGGCGCCCTGCTGGCGGCGGTGCCGTTCGTCGCGGGGCCGATCCTGCGCGTCTCCGTTGACGCGCTCGACTCGGTCGACGCCGGCGCCTTCGCCGGGTCGCTGATCGCGGTCCTGATCCTCGTCGCCACGCCCGTCCTGCTGCTCGGGACGATCGCGCCCTACGCGGTGCGCCTCAGCGTGCGCGCGGTCGACGAGGCGGGCCGCGTGGCCGGGCGCCTGTACGCGATCTCGACGCTCGGCAGCCTCGTCGGGGTGTTCCTCAGCGCGCTCGTGCTGATCCCGCTCGTCGGGACGCGGCGCACGTTCCTGAGCTTCGCGCTGGCGCTGGCGATCGTCGCCGTGCCCGCGCTCGGGCGGCGCTTCGTGCTCGCTCCCGTCGCCGTGGCGGCGCTCATGGCGATCCCGGTCGGGACGGTCAAGGACTCGGGCAGCGCTCGCGTCGTGTGGGACCACGAGACCGAGTACCAGTACGCGCGGGTGGTGCAGGAGCGCGACGGCGAGCGCCGCCTCGAGCTCAACGAGGGCCAGGCGGTCCACTCGGTCTACCGGCCCGGCCGGTGGCTGACCGGCGACTACTGGGACGAGATGCTCGTGCTCCCGTTCGCGGCCGGCCGCCGGCCGCCGCGCTCGGTGGCGATCCTCGGCAACGCGGCGGGCACGACGGCGCGCGCCTACACGCACTTCTTCCCGGGCACGCGCGTGGACGGCGTCGAGATCGACGGCGAGCTGACCGACGTCGGCCGGCGCCTGTTCGACCTGCGCGGCGGCGACCTGCACCTGCACACCGCCGACGCGCGGCCCTACCTGCGCCGGACCGGCCGCCGCTTCGACCTGATCGTCGTCGACGCCTACCGCCAGCCGTACATCCCGTTCTACCTGGCCACGCGCGAGTTCTTCGCGCTCGCGCGGAACCGTCTGACCGAGCGCGGGATGCTCGTCATCAACATCGGCCACCCCGAGGACTCCGACTCGCTCGAGCGCGTGCTCACCGCGACGATGGGCACCGAGCTGCCGTACCTGCTGCGCGACCCCAGCCAGAGCACGAACGTGATGCTGGCCGGCTCGCGGGCGCCGGTCTCGGCCGCGCGGCTGCGCGCGGCGATCCCGTCCCTCCCCGCTGCGCTGCGCCCCGTGGCGACGGCCACCGCGACGCGGCTCGCGGGCCCGCTGCGCGGCGGGCGCGTCTTCACCGACGACCGGGCGCCGGTCGAGTGGCTCATCGACACCTCGATCGTCGAGGTCGCGGCGACCGGCGAGCGCTGACGCGACGATCTCCCTCAGGCCGCGCGCCGGACGTCCTGCTCGAAGTCGAAGACGCGGCCGGCGGCGGCGCGCGCCGCCACCGCGGGCAGCCCGGCGCCGGGGCGGAAGCCGGCCTTGAGCGCGGCGCGCCCGAGCGCCCGAGCCGCCTCGCGCAGCTCCTCGCGCGAGTGCGAGGCCATCACCGACAGGCGGATCCGGGAGGCGCCGTCGGGCACCGCCGGCGGGCGCACGGGCTGGACGAAGACGCCGCGCTCGAGCGCGAGCTCGCAGACCCGCAGCGTCTGGGCGGCGTCCCCGACCACGATCGGCACGATCTGGGTGCTCGAGCCGGCGACGTCGAAGCCCTCGCGCGCGAGCTCGTCGCGCAGGGCGTCGGCGTTGGCGTGCAGGCGGTCCATGCGCTGCGGGCCCTCGTCGAGCAGCTCCAGCGCGGCGAGCGCGCCGGCCGCCACGGGCGGCGGCGGGGCGGTCGAGAACACGAGCGGCGAGGCGGTGTTGACGAGCAGCGCGGCCATGTCGGCGTCGCACGCGGCGAACGCGCCGTACGCGCCGAGCGCCTTGCCGAGCGAGCCGATGAGCACGTCGACCTCGTCCTCGACGCCCACCTCGTGGACGGCGCCGCGCCCGTCCGGCCCGAGGCAGCCGAGCGCGTGGGACTCGTCGACGACGAGTCGCACGCGGTGGCGCGCGGCGAGGTCGGCGAGCTCCTCGAGCGGCGCGACGTCGCCGTCCATCGCGAACACGGCGTCGGTGACGATCAGCCCGCTGTGGCCCTCGGCGTTGCGCAGGCCCCAGTCGAGGTGGTCGAGGTCGCCGTGGCGGTAGACGAACGTCTCGGCGCGCGCCAGCCGGCAGCCGTCGACGATCGAGGCGTGGTTGAGCTCGTCGGAGAAGACGACGGCGCCGTCGCCGGCCAGCGCGCCGACGACCCCGACGCCGGCCAGGTAGCCCGAGCCGAAGAGCAGCGCCGACTCGGTCCCGGCGAAGGCGGCGAGCCGCTCCTCGAGGCGGCGGTGGACGGTCATCGTCCCGGCCACGAGCCGCGACGAGCCCGCCCCGACGCCCCAGCGCATCGCCGCGTCGGCCGCGGCCTCGCGGACGCGCGGGTGGTCGGCGAGGCCGAGGTAGTTCGAGGAGCACAGCAGGAGCACGGGCGTCCCGTCGAGGACCACGCGCGGGCCCTGCGGCCCGCTGATCATCCGGACGCGGCGGCAGAGGCCGAGCTCCCGCAGTTCGGCGAGGCGCTCCTGGACGTCGGTCAACGCGGCTCCTTGGGTGCGATGCTGGACGCGCGCCACGGTAGGGACGGCGCCGGACGCCGTCGCCCGGCGGTCAGCGGACGCCCAGGAACAGCTCGCGCTCGACGCGGAAGTCGAACGCGTCGCCGAGTCCGCGCTGCTCGTCGGCCCACGCCTGCGCCTCCTCCGCGCTCACGCCGCGGCGGCCGGCCACGAACGCCGCGATGGTCCCGATCGTCCCGCCGCCGTAGGTGTCCGGGTCGTAGCCGCGGCGCGCGATCGCGATCACGTCGGAGCGCACGACCTCGAGCCCGGCGTGGGCCATGAGCGCCGGCAGGCGGCGCGGCAGGTGCGGGTCGACGAGGTGCTCGGACCACGCCTCGAGCACGCGTGCCATCCGCTCCGGGTCGCGGGTGAAGATGCGCAGCGAGCTCCAGTCCGTGTCGAGCACGAGCAGCCGCCCGCCGTCGCGCAGCACGCGCCGCGCCTCGGCCAGCGCGCCGGCCACGTCCTCGACGTACTCGAGCACCTGCGTGCTCACCACCGCATCGAAGGCGCCGTCCGCGAACGGCAGCGCCTCCGCGCCGCCCGTCACGAGCTCGATCGGCGCGGCGGGCGGCTCGGGCTCGCGGCGGCGCCCCATCGCGATCATGCTGTCGCTGGGGTCGACGCCGGCCACGCGCCCGCCCGGCCCGACCTCGCGGGCCATCTCGGCGGTCAGGAAGCCCGGGCCGGAGCCGATGTCGAGCACGCGCTCGCCCGGCTGCAGGCTGAGCGCGGCGCGCACCTCGCGGCGCTGGGCGACAACGTCCGCCGTCGTGTAGACGGCCTCGAGTCGCCGCGCGCCCTCGTCGTCGAACTGGAGCATGAGCAAAGCCTTCACGATCTGCCGGGCGCGCGCTGCGTACTCTCGGAGTCATGACGATCGCAGGGACGCCGTCGCGCTGGATCGACCTCCAGGGGGCCGTCAACGTGCGCGACCTCGGCGGCCTGGGGGTCGCCGGCGGCCGCACCGCCCCGGGCGTGCTGCTGCGCGCCGACAACCTGCAGGGGCTGAGCGCGCACGATGTCGAGCGCCTCGTCGCCGAGCACGACGTGCGCGTCGTCGTCGACCTGCGCACCGGCGTCGAGGTCGAGAAGGAGGGTCCCGGCCCGCTCGTCGCCGATGGCCGGGTCGAGATCCGCCACCGCTCGCTGTACCCCGAGGCGGGCGAGCGGACGGACATCTCGGTCGACACGCTGCTGCCCTGGCAGGGCCGCCGGCTGGAGGGCGATCCCGACGAGACGCCGGCCGTGCGCTCCTACCTCGGCTACCTGCGCGACCGGCCGGACTCGGTCGTCGCCGCGCTGCGCGACGTCGCCCATGGCGAGGGCGCGGCCGTCGTGCACTGCGCGGCGGGCAAGGACCGCACCGGCATGGTCTGCGCGCTCGCGCTCGAGGCCGTCGGCGTGGCGCGCGAGGAGATCGTCGCCGACTACATCGCGACCGGCGAGCGCATCGAGCCGCTCGTCGCGCGCCTGCGCGCCTCGTCGACCTACGCCGAGGACCTCCACGGCCGCACCGTCGACTCCCACCGGCCGCGGCCGGAGACCATGACGCGCGTCCTCGCGCTGATCGCCGAGCGCCACGGCGGCGCCCTCGGCTGGCTGCGCGACCACGGCTTCGGCGGCGACGACCTGCGCGCGCTGCGCGGTCGGCTCGTCGCCGCCTGACCGGGGCGCCGGGGCCTCCGTCCGCGGGGCGCTTCTCGTGCCACGCGGCCGGGGCGGCGAGGGGAGGGCGCCGCCCCCGCTCGCGGCCCATGCGCCGTGCGTTTGCAACCCATACGGATGCCAAGAGACGGCGCGTGGGTCGTCTCCCGTGCCCTGGCCTGCACCCACGCGAAGCGCGACGCGGCGACAAACCCGTCCGTGGCGCCTCGTTCACGCATACCGTGAACAGGACGCCACGGACAGGACATCGCGGCGTTCCCCGCTCACCCCGCCCGGGCGACAGCGCGGTAGCGCACGTAGACGACGCCACTGTCGAGCGTCTCCGAGGACACCAGCTCGAGCGGGACCTGGCCGATGCCGTTCTCGAACAGGCGCGCGCCGCGGCCGAGCGCGATCGGGTGGAGCATGATCCGCAGCTCGTCGAGGACGCCCGCGGCGAGCAGCGAGCGGACGAGCGTCGCGCTGCCGGAGATCGAGATCTCGCGGTCGTAGCGGTCCTTCAGCGCAGCGACGGCCTGCGGGACGTCGCCCTCGAGCAGGGTCGAGCCCTCCCAGTCCAGGCGGTCGAGCGTCGTCGACGCGACGTGCCGGGGCAGGCCGTTGATCGCGGCCGCGATCGGGTTGGACTCCGAGTCCTGGTGAGGCCAGAAGGAGGCCCATTCCTCGTAGGTGCGCCGTCCCATCACGAAGGCGTCGGTGTTGGCCATCGACTCGCCGATGATCGCGCCCATGCGGGCGTCGAAGTACGGCGAGTTCCAGTCCTGAGGCGCCTCGACGACGCCGTCGAGCGACATGAGGAACGCTGCGGTGACCTGGCTCATGGCATCTCCTTGTGGAGTGTGGGTGGGTTCTCGAAAGCCAGTACCGGCGCCCCACGCGAAACTCATCGCTCGCGGGCGTAATCTCGTCGGACATGGACGAGGCGCGCCTCATCGACGCCGCCCGCGCAGGCGACGAGGGGGCCTTCGGCCGGCTCGTCGAGCCCTACCGCGGCGCCCTGCACGCGCACTGCTACCGGATGCTCGGCTCGCTGCAGGACGCCGAGGACGCCCTCCAGGACGGGCTGCTGCGCGCGTGGCGCGGACTCGACGGCTTCGACGCGACCCGCCCGCTGCGCCCGTGGCTGTACCGGATCGCCACGAACGCGTGCCTGGACGTGATCGCCCGGCGGCCCAAGCGGGTCCTGCCCGCCGACCACGGGCCGGCGTCGTCGCCCGCCGACGGGCCGGGCGAGCCGGTCACGGAGGGCGTCTGGCTCGAGCCGTTTCCCGACGAGGTCATGGGGCTCGGCGAGGACCACGCCGGCCCCGACGCGCGCTACGAGCAACGCGAGAGCGTCGAGCTCGCGTTCATCGCCGCCGTTCAGCACCTGCCCGCGCGCCAGCGCGCCGTGCTCCTGCTGCGCGAGGTGCTCGGCTTCTCGGCGCGCGAGGTCGCCCAGTCGCTGGAGACGACCTCCGCGTCGGTCAACAGCGCGCTGCAGCGCGCGCGCCAGACGGTCGACGAGCGCCTGCCCGCCCGTAGCCAGCAGGCCACCTTGCGCCAGCTCGGTGACGAGGGTGTGCGCGCCGTGGTGCAGCGCTACGTGGCGGCGTGGGAGACGCGCAACGTCGACGCGATGGTCGCGATCCTCGTCGAGGACGCGACGTTCGCGATGCCGCCGCTGCCGCACTGGTTCCGCGGCCGCGACGCCGTGATCGAGTTCATGACCGGCACGGGCACACCGGACCTGCGCCACGTCCTCGCGCGCGCCAACGGCCAGCCCGCCGTCGCCTGGTACCTGCCCGAGCGCGCGGGCGACGGACACGCGCTCGTGTCGCTCGAGGTGCTCGGCCTCGAGGGCGACCGCGTGCGCGAGATCACCGCCTTCCTGACCCCCGAGGTCATCGCCCGTTTCGGCGTTCCCGCGCGGCTGGCGGCCTGATCAGCGGCGTGTCACGTCCCCGTCCGTGAGGACGCGGGCGAGCTGGGCGAGCATGCTCATGTCCTCGGGCTCCGGGCCCCAGAAGGCGGCCTGGGCGTCGCGGCCGGCCGCCGCGTAGGCGGCGGCGAGGTGGGCCGAGAGCCGGTCCCAGCAGCCGACGTCGCGGATCCACGCGCCGCCGGCGTCGCGGAAGACGAGCAGGTTGGAGATCGCGCGGCCGAGGAAGTGGCCGCGGTGGGTGGTCAACTCGATGAGCGCGAGCGCCTCGGCGCCCTCGGGCAGCGCCTCGGCACGGGCGCTCAGCGCCGCCACGGCGGACGCCAGGTCGGGCCCGGCCTCGCGCACCGCCGTGCACGTGACATAGGCGCGCGTGGAGAGCGGCGCGCGCGGCAGCAGGGCGGCGCTCACCTCGATCTCGAACGTGTTGCCGTCCAGCGGGCCGTGGCGCACGGCGGTGAAGCGCCCGCCGGCCGAGCCCATGTCGGGCCAGCGCGCCGGGTCGCGCAGGAACGCCAGTGCGGCGTCTGCGTCGGGCAGGAGGACGGGCGGATAGCTGCCCCAGTGGCGGTCGTCGTGCTCGCTGGCGGGCGGCGTCGGCGGGCCGAGCGCGCCGCGGCGCAGGCGCAGGCCGGGGTCGAAGGCGTCGCGCTCCTCGACGGTCTCGAAGCCGATCCCGTGGGCACGGCGCGCGTCGTCGTCCCAGGCGCCGGCGAACCAGTCGCCGAGCAGCTCGCGGGCGCCGTCGAGCAGCGCCTCGCGGTCCAGGCGGCCGCCGGCGCGCATGCGCGCGGACCCGAACGCGCGATGGAAGGCGGGCAGGTCGCGCGCGCCGAGGCGCCGGCCGCCCGCGCGCGCCCAGCGCGTCGTCAGGATGCCGTGCGCGAGGCGCAGGTCGCGCACGTCGCGCTCGCCCTCCGGGCGGGCGTGGTAGGCGGCGTTGACGAAGTCGGTGACCCACGCCGCGGCGCCTGGGGCGGCGATCGACGAGCCGCTCATCCGCGCCGTCCGGACCGGCCCGTGGCTCATCTCACTCGAGCACGACGAGCGTATCGCCCTCGTTGACGGCCTGGCCCTCCTCGCAGAGGATCTCGCGCACGACGCCCTCGTCCTCGGCCTCGACCGGCATCTCCATCTTCATCGACTCGAGGACGACGACGGTGTCGCCCTCGGCGATCCGGTCGCCGACCTCGCACTCGATCTTCCAGACCGTGCCCGTGATGTGGGCCTCGACCTCCGCCACGACCGCCTCCTCACGGACGCCATGTTCCAGAGCCGCGCCACGATACCCGCGACCGCCGACGCGCCGGGGGGTACGCTGACGGCGTGAGCACGGAGGAGGCGCCGCGCGACCTGACCCCGATCCGCGCGCAGGTCTACGAGGACACGCGCCCCCCCGAGTACTTCGAGCGCTTCCACGCACGCGCCCGCCGCCGCGGCCCGGACGCGATGTACGAGGTCGTGCGGATCTTCGTCTCGCTGCTGACGTGGACCGTCTTCCGTGGGCGCGCCATCGCCACGGAGCGCGTGCCCGCCTCGGGCCCGCTGATCCTCGCGCCGAACCACTTCTCGTTCCTCGACCACTTCTTCCTGGCCACGTACATCCGCCGCAAGGTGCGGTTCATGGCCAAGTCGCAGCTCTTCCGCGTGCCGCTGAAGTTCATCTTCTCCCACGGCGGCGTGTTCCCCGTGCGCCGCGGCCTGCGCGACGAGGAGGCGTTCGTGACCGCGAACCTGATCCTCGAGCACGGCGGCTGCGTGGCCATGTACTCCGAGGGCGGGCGCTCGCGCACCGGGCGCCTGGGCGATCGCGTGCGCCCGGGGATCGGGCGTCTGGCGCTGCAGTCGGGCGCGACGGTCGTGCCCGTCGCCGTGCACGGCTCATCGCGCGTGCGCAACTGGAAGCGCCTGCGCTTCCCGCGCGTGACCGTCCTCTACGGCGAGCCGCTGCGCTTCGAGCGCGTGGCCGACCCGACCCGCGGCCAGCAGCGCGCCGTCGCCGAGGAGATCTTCGCCGAGGTGCGCAAGCTCTACGAGTCGCTGGAGACCGGCGGGCGCGGCGGCCCCGCGGCCGCGTAGTGCGTCGCCTCGTCGTCGCGGCCGTCGCACTCGGCGTGCTCGCCCTCGCCGCGCCGGCCGAGGCCGCCGTTCGCCTGGAGCCGTTGGCGAGCTTCACCGCGCCGGTGTACGTGACGGCGCCGCCGGGCGACACGAGCCGCGTGTTCGTCGTCCAGCGCGCGGGCAGCGTCGTGCTCGTCAAGGGCGGGACGCCGCAGGCCACGCCGTTCCTGACCGTCCCGGTGGCCACCGACGGCGAGCGCGGGCTGCTGTCGATGGCGTTCGCGCCGGACTACGCGACCTCCGGCCTGTTCTACGTCTACCTCGTCGCGCCGGGGACCGGCCAGATCCGCATCGAGGAGCGCCGGCGGAGCGCCGCGAACCCCGACGTGGCCGACCCGTCCTACGCGCGGCTCGTGCTCGCCGTCCCGCACGGCCTGCAGAACAACCACAACGGCGGCCAGCTGCAGTTCGGGCCCGACGGGATGCTGTACATCGGCACGGGCGACGGCGGCGGCGCGGGCGATCCCTACGACAACGGCCAGCGGCTGTCGGGGAACCCGGCCGGCGACGGCCAGAACCCGCTGCTCGGCAAGCTGCTGCGGATCGATCCGCGCGGCGCAGCGCCGTACGCGATCCCCGGCGGGAACCCGTTGGCGGCGCCCAACCAGCCCGAGATCTGGGCCTATGGCCTGCGCAACCCCTGGCGCTTCTCGTTCGACCGCGCGACCGGCGACCTCGTGATCGGCGACGTCGGCCAGGGCGCCTGGGAGGAGATCGACTTCGCGCCCGCGGCGGCGGGCGCCGGGCGCGGCGCGAACTTCGGCTGGGACGACTGGGAGGGCACCCACGCCTTCGACGGCGGCGGCGTGGCCCAGGCCGGGCCCGTCGTCGAGCACGGCCATGCGGCGGGCTGGTGCTCGATCACCGGCGGCTACGTGGTCCGCGACCCGGCGCTGCCGGACCTCGCCGGCCAGTACGTCTACGGCGACCTGTGCCTCGGCCGGGTGTATGCGGCCACGCTGTCGGCGGGCGGCGCGAGCGGCGTCCGCGACCTCGGCCTCGCGGCGGTCGACCAGCTCGTGAGCTTCGGGCAGGACGCGTGCGGGCGCGTGTACGTCGTCTCGATCGCCGGCCCGGTCTACCGGCTGGCCGACAGCGGCGCCTGCTCGACCGCGCCCGCGCCCGCCGGCGACACCCGCCCGCCGGTGCTGAGCGTGCGCCTCGCCCATCGCCAGCGCGTGGCGCGCGGCGGCGCCGTGTCGCTGCGGGCTCGCTGCAGCGAGCGCTGCCTGCTGCGCGGCGCGGGACGGATCGCGGCCTCCGGCCGGGTCCTGCGCACCGGCGCCGTGCGGCGGACGCTGCGCGCGTCGTCCTCGCGGCGGACGCGCGTGCGCCTGCGCGTGGGCCCGCGCAACCGGGCGCGGATCCGGCGCGCCCTGCGCCGGGGCGGGCGCGCCACCGTCCGCGTGACGCTGAGCGCGACGGACGCCGCGGGCAACCGCCGCGTGCGCCGGCTCACCGTGCACGTGCGGCGCTGACGCCTGGGGGCCTCGTCCGAGCGCCAGAGCTGCGCCGGCGAGCCTGACGGCGGGCTCAGGCCTCCCAGCGCCAGCCCGGGAGACCCTCGATCTCCGCGCGCTGGCCGGCGCTCAGCTCGCCCGCGTCGTGGCGGCGGCGCATCTCGGCCACCCACTGTCCGAGCGGGAAGCCCTTGCCGTGGGTGTGGTTCTCGTCGACGTCCGGGCGTCCGCCGGCGGCGATGTGGTCGCGCATGTACGCGATTCCGGCCTCGAAGAACAGGTCGACCTCGACCCAGCGCCCGTCGATGGGACGCACGCTGATCTCGTCGACGTAGCACCACGCCCAGTCCTGGCCGGGCTGAAGCGTCGCGACGACGGGATGGTCCGTCGCCCGGTGGTGCGCCGTCGCGTGCAGGCCGGGGCTGGAGTCGCAGCATCCGACGTGCCCGCACGTCAGGCAGCGCCGCAGGCTGACCCAGTCCTCCCGTCCGGCGCGAGCGCAGTCCTCGCACACCGGGTCGGCGAGCGGCTCGAGGTCCTCGCGGATCTCCGCGACGTGCGCACAGGCGGCGGCCATCGCCGAAGCATAGGCACGTGGTGCCTCCGGTCAGCCGGCCGCGGCGAGCGTGCGCTCGAGGTTGTCGAACGCGCTGCCCCAGCCGCTCTCGTGCGAGCGCACGGCCTCCTCGTTCCACAGGCCGCTGTGGGTGAAGCGGACGGTGGTGACGCCGTCGGCCTCTTCGAAGTCGAGCTCGATGAGCTGGCGCCGGTCGTCGCCGTCCCAGATCCAGGTGAAGGCCAGCCGGGTCGGCGGCTCGATCTCCGTGTAGCGCCCGCCGCCGCCGTACTCGATGTCCTTGTGGGGGTCGCGCATGACGACGCGCACGATCCCGCCGACGCGCAGGTCGACCCGGGCATCGGTGGTCTCCCAGTCGTGCTCGGCGTGCCACCAGCGCCGGATCACCTCCTCGCTCGTCCACGCGTCGAAGACCACCTGGGCGGGCGCCCGGTAGGTGCGCTCCATCCGCAGGGTCGTGTCCTCGGCCACGTGGGCGATCACGCCGCCTCGTCGTACTCGTCGTGGAGGTTCCACCACATGTACGACGCCGACTGCGGATAGCCCTCGGGCGAGTCCTCCCACTCCTCCTGGCGCCCCAGCGCGGTCATGTCGAGGTAGGTCCAGGTGGTGCCCATCGCCTCGTCGCCGCGGCTGTTGATGAAGTAGGTGCGGAAGATCTGGTCGCCGTCGCGCAGGAACGCGTTCGTGCCGTGCCACTCGCCCACGCCGAAGTCGGCGTCGAAGTCGTCGGTCAGCGTGTACCACGGCATCTCCCAGCCCATCCGGGCCTTCCAGCGCTCGATGTCGGCCTGCGCGGCGCGCGAGACGAACGCCAGCGTGGTGTCGCGGGCGTTGAGGTGGGCGAGGTGGGCGACCTGGTCGGCGAGGAACGAGCAGCCGCCGCAGCCGCGCTCGGGCCAGCCGGCGACGCCGGGCTCGTAGAAGAAGCGGTAGACGATCAGCTGGCGGCGTCCGTCGAACAGGTCGAGCAGGCTCGCCGGGCCGTCCTGTCCCTCGAAGCGATAGTCCTTCTCGACGGCCATCCTGGGCATCCGGCGGCGCTCGGCGGCGAGCGCGTCGCGGGCGCGGGTCAGCTCCTTCTCCTTGGTCAGCAGCTCCTCACGGGCGGCCTCCCACTCCTGGGGCGAGACGATCGGGGGCATGTTCATCGCTGGCCTTCCTCCTTCAGGTACTCGTCGACGACGTCGAACAGGCGCCCCCACAGGGCGCGCTGGCGATCCATCCAGTCCGCCGCCTCGCTGAGCACGTCGGGCTCGAGCGAGAGCCGGTGCGTCCGGCCCTGGACCTCGCGCGTGACGACGCCGGTCTCCTCGAGCACCCTCAGGTGCTTGGAGATCGCGGGCTTGGACACGCCGAAGCCCGCGGTGGCGTCGCCGACCGTCGCCGGTCCGGCGGCGAGGCGCTCGACGATGCCCCGGCGGATGGGGTGTGAGAGCGCCTTGAACGGATCGTTAACCACAAGGTTAACGGTAGTCCGCACGCGTGCTTGGGTCAAGGCCGCATCGGGGAATGCCCGCGCCATGTCCGACCAGCACCCCACCCACGCCGAGCCCGAGCCGCCGTTCCCCGAGCAGGAACAGGAACCGCCCGGGCGCGAGACCGACATGCGACCGCTCGCCGACCACGGCGAGGAGACGTACGTCGGGAGCGGCCGGCTGAAGGACAAGGTCGCGATCATCACCGGCGGCGACTCCGGCATCGGCCGCGCGGTGGCGATCGCCTTCGCGCGCGAGGGCGCCGACGTCCTGTGCTCGTACCTCGAGGAGGACGACGACGCGGCCGAGACGAAGCGCTGGGTGCAGGACGCAGGGCGCCGCTGCGTGACCGTCCGCGGGGACGTCGGCGACCGCGGCCACTGCTTCGCGCTCGTCGAACGCGCCGTGGACGAGCTCGGCGGGCTCGACGTGCTCGTCAACAACGCGGCGTTCCAGATGGCGCACGACTCGTTCCTCGACATCCCGCCCGAGGAGATCGACTTCGTCTTCCGCACGAACATCATCTCGATGTTCCACCTGTGCCAGGCGGCGGTGCCGCGGATGGGGCCCGGGTCGACGATCGTCAACACGACCTCGATCCAGGCCGCCCAGCCCAGCCCGGAGCTGCTGCACTACGCGTCGACCAAGGGCGCCATCAGCACCTTCACCAAGGGCCTGGCGCAGGAGCTCGCCGAGCGCGGCATCCGCGTCAACGCCGTCGCTCCCGGGCCGATCTGGACCCCGCTCGTGGTCATGAGCTTCCCGGCCGAGAAGAACGCGCAGTTCGGGGCCGACACGCCGCTCGGCCGCCCGGGGCAGCCCGGTGAGCTGGCGCCGATCTACGTCTTCCTCGCCACCGATGCCTCGCGCTACATCAGCGGCGAGGTCGTCGGCGCGACCGGCGGCAAACCTCTGCACTAGCGAGGCGGCCCGCGCCTGGCGCGGCCGCACGGCTAACGTCTGGTCGTGGGAAGGCCATGACCGGCTCACCACGGAAGGACGACGCAGGGCGGATCGCGCGGCCGACGGTCGAGAGCGCGCTGGAGCCCGTGCAGCTTCTGGCGGGAATCGTCGACGGCTCGCACGACGCGATCCTCGCCAAGGACCGCGACGCGCGGATCACGCTGTGGAACCCGGCGGCCGAGCGCCTGTACGGCTACAGCGCCGAGGAGGCGGTGGGCCGGCCGGTGGCGATCATCGTGCCACCGGAGCGCGCCGGCGAGGAGGTGGCGATCCTCGATCGCGTGCTCGACGGCGACCGCGTCGAGCACTACGAGACCGAGCGCCTGCGGGCCGACGGGACGCGTGTCGTCGTCTCGCTCAGCGTGGCGCCGCTCTGCGACGCGAGCGGCGAGATCGTCGGCGCCTCGACGATCGCGCGCGACATCACGCGCCGGCGCGTCGAGCAGGACGAGCTGGCACTGCTGGCCTCGCTCGTGGACGCGTCGGCCGACGCGGTCGTCTCCGTCGCGCGCGATCGCCGCGTCCTGAGCTGGAACCGCGCGGCGGCCCTGATGTTCGGCGTCGAGGCCTCCCAGGCGGTGGGCGCGCCGCTCGACCAGGCCGTCCGGCTCGACCCGTCCGCCACCAGGCAGCGCGACGAGGGGCTCGAGCGCGCGTTCGCCACCGGCGCGGCGGTGCGCTACGAGGCGCCGCGCCGCCTGCAGGGCAAGGCGCTGGCGCTCGACGTGACGATGTCGCCGGTGCGCGACCTCCGCGGCGAGGTGAGCGCCGTCTGCATCGTCGCGCGGGACGTCACCGAGCAGCAGCTCCTCGAGCGGCGCGTGCAGCAGTCGCAGCGGATCGAGTCGATCGGCCGGCTGGCGGGCGGGATCGCCCACGACTTCAACAACCTCCTGACCGTGATCACCGGGTACGCGGAGCTCGCCGCCATGCGCGACGGCCCGGTCAAGGAGGAGCTGGGCGAGATCCAGCGCGCCGCGGACCGCGCCGCGAAGCTGACCGGCGGGCTGCTCGACTTCTCCCGGCAGCGCGCGCTGGACCCGGTCGCGCTGAATCTCACCGACACCGTCAAGGGCCTGATGCCGATGCTCGAACGGCTGATCGGCGAGGACATCCGCATGCAGCTGCTCACCGACGGCGCGATCGCCTCGGTGATGGCCGACCCGGGCCAGATCGAGCAGGTCGTGGTGAACCTGGCGCTCAACGCGCGCGACGCGATGCCCACCGGCGGCACGCTGACGATCGAGACCCGCACGGTCGAGCTGACGGCGGGCCACAGCGACGAGGAGGAGGGCCTCCCCGCCAACCGCTACGCGTGCCTGATGGTCAGCGACACCGGCTCGGGCATCGATCCCGACGTGCTCGAGCACCTCTTCGAGCCCTTCTACACGACGAAGGAGATCGGCGAGGGGACCGGCCTCGGCCTGGCGACGGTCCACGGCATCGTCGGCCAGGCCGGCGGAGCCGTGCGGGTCTACTCCGAGCCGGGGCGGGGAGCGACCTTCCGGGTCTACCTGCCGGCGGTCGACGCGCTCACGGGCGACGACGCCTCGGCCCCCACCATCGCGGAGCGCCACGGCGCGGGGGAGACGCTGCTGGTGTGCGAGGACGACGACACGGTCCGTGCCCTGCTCGAGCGCATCCTCCGCGCGGCGCGCTACACGGTGATGGCGGCCGCGACGCCCGACCAGGCGCTGCGCCTCGTGCACAGCGGAGCGCGCCCGGACGCCCTGGTCAGCGACACGATCATGCCCGGCTTGACCGGGCCGGAGCTCGCCGAGCGCCTCAGCGAGCTGATTCCGGCCCTGCCGACCCTCTTCATCTCCGGCTACACCGCGGACGTCATCCGCGATCGCGGCCAGCTCCCGTCGGGCAGCGCATACCTCGAGAAGCCGTTCACGCCGCCCGCCCTGCTCGACGCGGTGCGCTCGGTGCTGGACCGCGCCCCGCGTTAGGCGCCCTCGAGCGCGACGTCGCCGGCGATGGCCGCGTCGCCGCGCCGGCCGCGGATCAGGAGCGCCGACGCGGCCGCCGCGGCGGCGGCGAGCAGGGCGCCGGCCCAGAGCGCGTCGTGCAGGCCGTCGACGTAGGCCTGCGCAGTGCCGTCGCCGAAGGCCGCGCCGGCCGGGACGAGCGCGCCGAGCGCCGCGACGCCGACGGCGATCCCCGCGTTGCGGAACATGTCGTTGACGCCGGCGGCGAGGCCGCTCTGCGCGGGCGGCGCCGAGCTCAGCGCGACCTGGCTGACGGCCGGATTGAACATCCCGGTCCCGACCATCGCCACGAGCAGGCCGGGCAGGAACAGCCACCACGACGAGTCGACGGCGACGATCGTCAGCAGCGCCTGGCCGGCGCCGATCAGGGCCAGGCCCGCGGCGATGAGCACGCGCGGCGACACCCGCCGCCCGACCGACGCCGTCGCGCCGGCGACGAGGAAGTTGAGGATCGTCCCGGGCAGGTAGACGAGCCCGGCCTCGATCGCCGACAGCCCCAGGACCTGCTGCAGGTACAGGGTCATGTACAGCCACATCGCGAACAGCGAGGCCGAGATCCCGAATGCCGCCACCTGGGCGCCGGTGAACGACGGGTTGCGGAACAGGCGCAGCGGGAGCATCGGCTGCGCGACGCGCGCCTCGATCGCGACGAAGGCGCACAGCAGGACGGCGGCGCCGCCGAACGAGGCGAGGATCGCCGGGCTCGCCCAGCCGTCCTCGTTGCCGCGCAGCAGGCCGAGGACGAGCAGGAAGAGCCCGCCGGTGAGCGTCACGAGGCCGGGGCGGTCGACGCGCGGCGCCCGCGGATCGAGCGACTCGGCGACGAAGGTGCGGACGATCCACAGGCACGCCAGCCCGAGCGGCAGGTTGATGAGGAAGATCCAGCGCCAGTCCAGCGCGGAGGTCAGCGCGCCGCCCACCAGCGGCCCGACGGCGAACGAGCCGCCCATCGTCGCGCCGTAGGCGGCGAGCGCTTGGAGGCGCTGGTCCATGCGCGGGAAGGCGTCGGCGAGCACGGCCAGCGAGACCGCGAACATGACCGCGGCGCCCACGCCCTGGGCGGCTCGTGAGGCGTTGAGCATCGTGATCGACGACGCCGCCGCGCACAGCAGCGAGGTCGCCGTGAAGGTGCCCAGCCCGACGATGAACAGGCGGCGGCGGCCGAAGCGGTCGGCCAGCGAGCCGGCGGTGATGACGGTCGCCGCCAGGGTGAGCGTGTAGGCGTCGACGACCCATTGCAGGCCCGACAGGCCGGCGCCGAGGTCGCCGGCGATCGCCGACAGCGCCGTGTTCACCACCGCGATGTCGAGCATGAGCATGGCCGTCGCCGCGCACACGATGGTGAGCGTCCAGCGCTGGATACGCGTCATCTCGGATGTCTCCTTGGGACGGGTCGGCCCGGCCGACCGCAAGCTATGTTCCGTAGTTGAAGCTAACTATGGAACGTAGCTATGTCAAGGGGCGCGTGCTGTCACCCGACGTGGTCGAGGAAGCGCACGACGCGCCGGGACCCGGCACCGTGCGGCCAGCTCGCGGCGATCGGCACGTCGCCGCCGCCCAGCGCGGGTCGACGAGCTCTGGGTGCCGGCCCTCGTCCGGACCTAGATGGTTGATTTCACGACCCCGCGCCCGCCTGACGTCGTCCCGCGGCGCCGGATCGCCACCCACGTCGGGGGCCCGTGGCTCTGCCACTGTGCACCCCTCCGCGGTCGGCCGGGCGGGCGGGATCGAATCGGGATCCGACGCCAGGCGAACACGCGGCCGCAAAATCAACCATCTAGCGGCGCACGTCCTCGCACGTCGGGTTGACCACGTCGTCGACATCGGCGAACACCACGTCGGCGCCGTCGCCGCAGTCGATCCGGTCCGTGCCGCCGCTCACCGCCTGGATGCGGTCGTTGCCCGCGCCGCCGGCGATCGTGTCGTCGTCCAGCCCGCCGTAGATGACGTCGTTGCCGTCCTCGCCGTTGATCGTGTCGGCGCCGCGGTCGCCGTAGAGGCGGTCGTCGCCGGGGTTGCCGAGGATCAGGTCGGCGTCGTTGCGGCCGTGGATCTCGTCGTTGCCGTTGCCGCCCCGCAGCGTGTCGTTTCCGTTCTCGCCGTCGACGTAGTCGTTGCCGTCGTTGCCGAAGAGCTGGTCGGCGCCGTTGTTGCCGAACAGCGAGTCGTCGCCCGGCGTGCCGAACAGGACGTCGTCGCCGGGGGTGCCGAAGATGTTCGAGGCGCTCGTCGGCGCGTCGCTGGCCGGTTCGGGCGGCACCGGGATCACGGTCTCGCACGAGGTCAGGACGTCGCGCGACGGCGCGTCGTTCTCGACGTAGGCGACGTCGCGCCCGGGGCCGCAGTTGACGACGTCGCGATCGCCGTCGGCGACGCGGACCTGGTCGTTGGCGGTGCCCGCGTCGATCCGGTCGGCGCCCGGGCCGGCGACGATCTCGTCGGCGCCGAAGGAGCCGCTCAGGCGGTCGTCGCCCGAGCCGCCGTCGATCGCGTCGTTGCCGGCCGAGCCCGAGATCGTGTCGCGCCCGCTGTCGCCGCGCAGCGCGTCGTCGCCGTCGCGGCCGAACAGGCGGTCGCCGCCGGTGCCGCCGTCGACCGTGTCGTTGCCCGCCCCGCCGTCCACGAGCTCGCTGCCCGACGCCCCGAACAGCGTGTCGTCGCCGTCGCCGCCCGTGATGTCGTCGCTGCCGCGCGAGCCGTCGACGAAGTCGTTGCCCGGCCCGCCGTCGAGCAGCTTGTCGTTGCCCAGGCCGGCCTCGTCGATCTTGTCGTCGCCCGGGCCGCCGCGGACGATGTCGTCGCCGTCGCCGCCGTCGAGGAAGTCGTTGCCGTCGTCGCCGTCGAGCGTGTCGTTGCCGGTGCCGCCGTTGGCGTTGTCGTTCCCGATCCCGCCGAGCGCCCGGTCGTTGCCCGACTGGCCGAACATGCGGTCGTCGCCCTCGCCGCCGTCGAGCACGTCGTTCAGCGTGCCGCCGACGAGCGTGTCGTTGCCCGGCCCGCCGAGCAGCGCGTCGTCGTCGCGCCGGCCGCTCAGCGTGTCGTCGCCGGCCAGGCCCTCGATGCGGTCGCGCCCGCGCGACCCGGTGATCGCGTCGTTGCCCGGCGTGCCCATGATCACCGCGACGCCCGGCTGCACCGCGAGCGCGACGGGCCGGCGCGTGCGGCCCAGGCGCTGCATGGTCAGGCGCCGGAACGACAGCCCGCTGAGCACCGAGACGGTGCCGTCGGCGCGGTCGCCGACGTAGATCCGCGTGCGGTCCGGCGACCACGCCGGGAAGCCCGGGCCGCGCCCGGTGCGCACGCGTGCGGCGCCGCGCGCGCGGCGGACGTTCCAGATCACCGTCACGCGCTCACCCGCGTTCGCGCCGATCACCGCGTAGCGCCCGGTCGGCGAGAAGGTCAGCCCGCCGCCGCCGACGGCGCGGCCGGCGTTGCGCCGCGCGAGCAGGCGCCCGGAGGCGCTGAAGCGCAGCAGACGGCCGCTGCGCGCGCCCGGCGCCGAGACCCACGTGTCGCGGCCGCCCGGCGCGAAGGCGACGCCCCCGGCGCGCGCGACCGCCACCCGCTTGAGCAGGCGCCCGGCGAGCAGGTTGACGATCCCCACGCGGCGGCGGTCGAGGACCACCGCCGCGCGCGACCCGTCGCCCGAGACGGCGACCGCGGACGGAGCCGAGCGGCGCGGCAGCGCGATCCGCCCGATCACGCGCAGCGCCGCCGTGTCGACGATCTCGAGCGCGCCGCGCCGCGCCGCGTACAGGCGCGCGCCGTCGGCCGACACGGCCACCGCGCCCGCCGTCCCGCCCAGCCTCGCCACCCCGACCACGCGGCGCGTGGTGAGGTCGACCGCGACGACCCGCCGGCCCGCCGCCACGTAGCCGCGCGTGCCGTCCGGAGCGACCGTCGCGCCGCGCGCCCGCCCCCCGACGGGCACGCGGGCGACGATGCGGTTCGTCGTGACGTCGGTGAGCGTGGCCGAGCCGTCCCCGGCGGCGATCACGACGACGCGGGCCTCGGCTGCCGCGGGCGCGAGCAGCACGGCGGCGAGCAGGGCGGACAGCAGGATCGGAAAGCGGCGCATCGTGGGCATAACCCACTGCGCGCCGCGAAGGTTGCGCGCCCGGGACCCCGCTCAGGGGCCCAGCGGGGAGTCCGCCCAGGGAACCTCGACCGAGTCCTCGGTGGGCGAGTCGCGCGCGACCACGTAGTCGGCGGGCTCGGCGTCGGAGCGGTTGATGACGACGTGGGTCTCGCGCGGCGGGACGTAGAGCAGGTCGCCGGGCTCGACGACGAGCGACTCCTCGAGGTGCTCGCCCCACCGGATCTCGATCGAGCCCGAGAGCATGTACAGGGCGCTCTCGCAGTTGGCGTGGTAGTGCGGCCGCGAGCGCGCGCCGGGCGGGACGCGGAACTTCGCCATGTAGATGCTGATCGCCCCGGTCGTCGCCTGCGAGACCTCCGAGCCGCCCAGGATGCCTCGTGGCACCTCGTGCTCGGGGCCCGGCTTGACCAGCTTCATCCCAGCAGCCCTCCCAGGGTCGTGCCCGCCGCCCACCCCGGACGGCGCGACGAGGATCGTACGCCGACGCGGCGCCGCTCAGCCGAGGTCGAGCTCGTAGTCGACCCACGTCGAGCGCGTCGCGCCGACGCGGTCGTAGACCGCCTGCGCTCGCTCGTTGTCCGGGGCGGTCTGCCACAGGAGCGCGAGCGCGCCACGCTCGCGGGCGCGCTCGGCGCACGCCGCGATCAGCGCGTCGGCGAGTCCGCCCCCGCGGCCCTCGGGGGCGACGAACAGGTCGTTCATGATCGCCACGCGCCCGCCGCGCGTCGTCGACCACGTCCAGAAGATCGTCGCGAAGCCGGTCGCGCGGCCGCCGTCGCGCGCGATGAGCTGGACGCCCTCGCGCTCGGGGTCGGCGATCAGCGCGCGGCTGAGCCGCGCCATGTCGGCGTCGGTCGGGTCCACCGCGTAGAAGTCCAGGTAGCCGCGCACGAGCGGGCGCAGGTCGTCGAGGTCCTTCTCGCCGACGGTGGCGATCTCCGCGCTCACGAGTCCATGCCGCCGAGCTGGCCGCCGGTGATGTTGAGCACCTGGCCGTGGACGTAGTCGCTCCACGGCGAGCACAGGAAGAAGACGCCGCCCGCCGCTTCGCTGGGCAGCCCGCGCCGGCCGAGGGCGATGTGCGCGGGCGCCTCCTCGCGCAGGTGGTCGGGGATCCCGAGCTGGACCGTGTCGCCGTCGATCCGCATCGTGTTGGACGGCTCCTTCGACGCGGTCAGGCGCGTCTCGATGTAGCCGAAGGCGACCGCGTTGCAGTTGACCTTGAACTGGCCCCACTCCTTGGCCAGCGTCTTCGTGAGCCCGACGATCCCCGCCTTGCCGGCGGCGTAGTTGGCCTGTCCGGCGTTGCCCATCGTGCCCGAGATCGACGACGTATTGACGATCTTGCGGAACACCTCGTGTCCCTCCTCGCGCTCTCGCTTGGCCGGCTCGCGCAGGTGCGGAGCGGCCGCGCGGATGACGCGGAATGGGACGACGAGGTGGATGTCGAGCATCCGCTGGAACCAGTCGTCGGTCATCTTGTGGACCATCGCGTCGAGCGTGTAGCCCGCGTTGTTGACCACGATGTCCAGCTTGCCCCAGGCGTCGATCGCCGTCTGCACGAGCGCCTCGGGGGCGCCGTCCTTGGTCAGGTCGCCGGCGAAAACCGCGGTCTCGCCGCCGATCTCGCCGGCCGTCTGCCGTGCCAGGTCACCGTCGAGGTCGTTGATCACCACGCGCGCACCGTGCTCCGCGAGCAGCTCGGCGGTGGCCCGCCCGATGCCGCGCGCGCTGCCGGTGACGATCGCGACTTTGTCGTCGAGAACTCCCATCCGTTCCCTGCCTCCTCCGTCCGAAGGCCGCGGATCCTATGCATCGCGGCGGTTGCGGCCGCCCGTGGCATGCGGCAGCATCCGCGCGCCGTGGCCTACGAGTCCCTGCGCTACGAGGCGTCGCCGGACGGGGTGGCGACGATCGCCCTCGACCAGCCCGACACCCGCAACGCGCTCTCCGACGCGCTGCTCGACGAGCTGCTCGCGGCCCTGCGCGCGGCGCGCGACGACGACGGCGTGCGCTGCGTCGTGCTGACGAGCACCCACCCGACGACGTTCAGCGCCGGCGGCGACCTGTCGGGCTTCGCCTCCGACGTGCCCGTCGCCCGCAAGCACCTCGACACGACCTTCCGCTTCCCCGCGCTGTTCACGCTCATCGGCGAGCTCGGCAAGCCCGTCCTGTGCGCCGTCGACGGCCACTGCCTGGCCGGCGCGCTCGGGCTCGCCCTCGCCTGCGACCTCGTCGTCGCCTCCGAGCGCGCGACGTTCGGCGCGCCCGAGATGAACGTCGGCATCTTCCCGTTCATGATCAGCGCGCTGCTGGCGCGCAACCTGCCGCGCAAGAAGGTCACCGAACTGCTGCTGCTCGGGGAACGCATCGACGCGCGCGAGGCCGAGCGGCTGGGGATCGTCAACCGCGTCGTCGCGCCCGGCGAGTTCGAGGCCGCCGTGGCCGACTGGGCGGCAAAGCTCGCGGGACGCTCGCCGCTGCTCATGCGCCTGGGCAAGGACGCGCTGTTCCGCTCGCAGGACATGGCCTTCGCCGACGCGCTCGAGTACCTGCGCGCCGAGTTCGCGATCGCGCTGTCGACCGAGGACATCCGCGAGGGGATCCAGGCCTTCTTCGACAAACGGGAGCCGGTGTGGAAGGGGCGGTGATCGCGCTCGCCTGCCGCACGTCGGACCACGACGCGCGGGGCTCGGAGGGCGCCGTCGCGCTCGCCGCCGAGCTGGCCGCGCGGCTCGGGACGCAGGAGCGCGTGATCGGCACGCCGGGCGAGGCGCGCGTGGGCGCCTGGGAGGACGACCTGCGCGACTCGCGCGGCTGCCTGCTCGAGGCCGGCGGCCAGCTCGAGGACGCCCTCGGCGGCGGGCGCTACCCGATCCTCACGGCGTCGGACTGCTCGATCTGCCTGACCACGCTGCCCGTCCTCGCGCGCCGCCGGCCCGACGCCCACGTGCTGTGGCTCGACGCCCACGGCGACTTCAACTCGCCCGACACGACGCCGTCGGGGTTCCTGGGCGGGATGTGCCTGGCCGGCGCCTGCGGCGTCTGGGACACCGGCTTCGGCGGCGACCTGGACCCGGCGCGCGTCGTCATGTGCGGCGTGCGCGACGTCGACCCGGGCGAGCGCGTGCTGCTCGACACGCGCGGCGTGGGCCTCGTCGAGCGCCCGTCTCAGCTCGCCGGCATGCTGGCCGGGCACCCGGTGTTCGTGCACCTCGACCTCGACGTGCTCGATCCGAGCGTCCTGCCCGCGACGTTCCCGGCGCCGGGCGGCCTCAGCGACGGCGGGCTGCGCACGCTGCTCGCCGAGGTGGCCGACGGCTCCGAGCTGATCGGCGCCGAGATCACCTCGATGATGGCGCCCGACCGCGCGCGGCGCCTGGCCACCATCATCGAGGCGCTGCTGCCCTAGGAGCCGTCCTCCTTGTCGACCTTGTCCCCGACGACCTGGAAGGCCTTGTCGAGCTGGACGTCGGTCTGGGTGCCGTCCTTGGTGACCTCGACCTCGTAGAGGCTCTCCTCGTCGCCGACCTCGGTGCCGGTGACCTGGCCGCCGCCGGTGTGGGCGAGCGCGGCCCTGCTGGCCTGCTGGAGCGCCGGGCCCGTGATCGCCTTCTCGGACGCGTCGTCGTCGCCGACCGCGCCCGCGACGGCCGCGCCGCCGAGGCCCACCACCGCGACCACGCCGACCGCGATCGCCGTCCGCTTGACCCTGCGTGTCATGTCACACCTCCGATGTTGCTTGTCCGGATGAGGCTGTGGAGCGTGCCGGACGCAGGTGAGACGAGCCTGAGACCCGACGGGCCGCTAGACGTCGAGGTCGTCGAGCAGCTCGGCGAACCGCTCGACGCGGGCGCTGAACGCCATCGCGGTGAGCGCGTAGGCGCGCGCGGCCTCGTCGCGCTGCGCGCCCGCGTCGCGCCGCCGCGCCAGGCGCATGACCGCGCCCCATGGCGTCGGCAGGCGGCGGGCGTCCAGGAGCGCGTCGTGGGCCTCCTGGAGGTGGCGGGCGCATACGTCGACCTCGCGTCCGAGCAGACGCAGGTCGCGCTCGGCGGGAAAGCGCTCCAGGCACCAGGAGAGGTTGCCGACGGCGGCGATCGCCGCTCGGTGCGCGGCGGTCAGCGCGTCGAAGGCCTGCTGCTCGTTCCAGCCGCGTCCGCGCTCTGAGGCCTCGAGCAGCCTCGCGGCGGCGACGCCGAGCCGGCCGGGGACGGACGCCGAGCGGGCGCGCCCGACGACCTGACGCAGCACGATCGCGTTGGTCGAGTGCGAGCCAGGTTCCCAGCGCATGATGGCTCCGAGGATGCGCCGCGCCCGCGCGGGCGCTCCGTGAGACCGCTCACAGATCACCGCGTCGACGGTCGGTCCGGCCGCTGCAGGACACTCGCCGCAGGTGTCGACCGTCGGCCATCATCCCGGGACCTCGCTGCCCGGCGCCGGGCCGGCCCGGCCCGCGCACGCCTGGCCCACGACGCCGGCCGGGTGGGCGGCGCTCGACGACTGCCCGCGCTGCGGCCTGGCGATGCTGAACCTGTTCTCGCGCAGCGCCACCTGGGTGCGCCGCCGCGTCGAGCACGTCGCGTTCCTCGACGACCGCACGGTCCGCCGGCGCATGAGCGTCGACTACGTCAGCCCGTCGGCCGACGAGGCGGTGTCCTTCGAGCGCGCCGACGGCGCGGTCGTGCGCGTCCTGCCGCTGACCATGATGCGGCGCAAGAGCCTCGTGAAGTTCGACCTGCGTGACGAGCACGGCACCCCGCTGCCGCTGCTCGGGCTCCGGGAGGCGCAGGCGCTGACGCTCGCGGTCATGCGGGCGTGGGCCTCGGCGGCGCTGCTCGGGGACCGGCCGGGCCCGCTGCCCGCGCTGCCGGCGTCGGTGAGCGGCTTCGTGCGCGACATCGTGGCGGGTGACCAACAGGAGCTCCACGGGGCCTACGCGCGCTTCGACGCGGCGCGCACGGCCGAGGAGCCGGCCGACGAGGGCGCGGCGCTGCTGCGCCGGCTGGCGCGCGACCCGGTGTTCAAGAGCCTGGTCGACCGCTTCGCCGGCGGCTTCCTGCTCTTCACGCTCGACATGTCGCCGCCCGGGGCGCGGCGGATCGTCAAGTTCGCCTACGACGAACCGCTCACGCTGCGTCACAGCACGTCGAGCTACCAGGGCCACGCCCAGGGGCGGTTCCCGGGCAGGCCGGCGCCGCGGCGTGATCCGGAGCCGCTGACGTACGGGCGCGGCGGCCGGCGCCTCCCCTGGTGGTACTGGCGGCCGCTCACCGCCGCGCTCGGCTGGCGACCGACGGTGATCCGCTTCCCCGTGCCCGCCGCCGAGCTGGCGGCCAGCTATCACCTCGAGGTCACCGCGCCGCCGGAGGTCTCGGTGATCGAGGCGAGCATGCTCGCCGGACGGCCGAACCTGACCCTGTCCCCGTCCAACGACCCGGACGAGGACCGCGCGGCGTGGCAGGCCCTCGAGGACGAGGATCCCGACGACCGCGTGCGCTGGCGCCGGCGGCCGTCGTTCGACACGGTCACCGGCGGCTATCCCACGGTCGACCTGCACATCGCCGACGTCCCCTTCGGATCGCTCTCCCGCGCGCAGGTCAAGCTGCAGGCGGACACGAAGGGATGGCTCGCGACCGCGGTCGTGACGACGTGGCTGACCACGGGGATCCTCGGCTTCCTGGCCGCCACCTCGCCGCTGGACGGCGAGCTGGGCAGCACGGTCCTGCTGACCTTCGCCGGGGCGGTCGCCGCGCTGCTCGCGCGGCGCGATCCGCATGGCATGACGACGCGGCTCCTCTCGGGTGTGCGCAACTGGGCGACGCTCCCGGCGGTCCTCATGCTCGCCGCCGTGCTGGCCCTCATCGGCCTGACCGACGAGCGGGCGGAGCGGGCCCTGCAGATCGTCGGTGCCCTCAGCGTGCTGCCGGCCATCGTGGTGACGATGACGTGGCTGCGCTCGCGGCACGCGCTGCGCGGGCGCGCACTCATCCGCCGCCTGCGCAACAAGACGTGGGCCCGCACGAGCGGCGCGCGTCTCGCGGACCGGGAGCCCGAGCTCCTGCGGCTGTCACCCTGGGAGCAGCACCCGCCCGGCGACCGGCCCGACGCCGGCGCGAGCAGCAGCTTCCACGTCGAACTCGCCACCGAGCTCACCGACAGCGACTTCCCGTTCGACGCCGCCGTGCACGAGCTCGGCTTCGACGCGGCGGCGATCAAGGTCGCCTCGGCCGAGGGCGGGCGCTCGGAGTTCGTCTGGAACGACGCCTTCCAGGCCGAGTACGACGCCCGCCTGCGCCGCGCGCTGGAGCGTTGCTCGCACCGCGCGGCGCGCTTCTCGGCCGATCGCTAGTGCGCGGGGGTGCGGCGCGAGACGACGAACTGGCGGTAGGCGAGCAGCAGCACCATCACGCCGATGATCGCGCCCACCAGGCCGCCGAGGTCGAACATGTCGTCGTCGCCGATGCCGAGCAGTTCGGTGAAGACCAGGAAGCCGACGACCGAGCCGGCCAGGCCGAGCAGGATCGTGGCGAAGAAGCCCATCGGGTCGCGGCCGGGCATGAGCAGGCGACCGAGGAAGCCCGCGACGATGCCGAGGATGAGGGCGCCGATCATGGCGGTGTCCTTTCCATGGAGGGTGGGGCCAGAAGTACCCCCGTACGGCGCCGCGGTCACACCGGATCGGCGCGGGCGGCGGGTAGACTGGTGCGCGCCAGATTGACCCGTCAGTCAGCCACCGCGACGGAGGGAGAACCGATGCGCGCCGCCGCCGTCCAGCTCAACGCGAAGGCCGACAAGGCCGCCAACCTGGAGAAGGCCGACCGCCTGGTGCGCCGGGCGGCACGCGACGGCGCGACGTTCGTCGTGCTGCCCGAGAAGTGGACGGCGCTGGGCGACGGGGACGCGCTGCGCGCCGCCGCCGAGCCCGTCGGCGGCGAGGCGAGCAGCTGGGCCTCCGGCGTGGCGCAGGAGCTGGGCATCGACCTCGTCGCCGGCTCGATCTCCGAGCGCGTCGAGGGCGAGGACAAGCTGCGCAACACCTCGCTGCACTACGGCCCCGACGGTGAGCTGCGCGCCGCGTACCGCAAGATCCACATGTTCGACGTCGAGATCGGCGGCGTCGAGTACCGCGAGTCAGAGCACGAGGACCCCGGCGAGGAGGCGGTCCTGACCACGACGGCGGACGGCGTCGAGGTCGGCCTGACCGTCTGCTACGACCTGCGCTTCCCCGAGCTGTACCGCGTGCTGGCGGTCGAGGGCGCGCGCGTGCTGACCGTCCCGGCGGCGTTCACCGTCGCCACCACGCGCGACCACTGGGAGCCGCTGATCCGCGCGCGGGCGATCGAGAACCAGGCCTTCGTCGTCGCCGCCAACCAGATCGGCAAGCACCCGCCGAGCCACCGGTCGGGCGGCCGCTCGCTGATCGTCGACCCGTGGGGGATCGTGCTCGCCGCGGCGCCCGACAGCGACTGCGTGATCACCGCCGACCTCGATCTCGAGGCGCAGGCCGACATCCGCCGTCGCCTGCCCTCGCTGGCCAACCGGCGCCCCGCCGCCTACCGCCGCGCCGCCACCGTCGGCGCGTGATGGCGACCGAGCGCGCCGGCGCCGTGGCGGCCGACAAGCGCCGCCAGATCCTCGACGCCGCGGTGCGCGTGTTCGCCCGGCGCGGGTTCAACGGCTGCCGCGTCTCGGACATCGCCGACGAGGCGGGCGTCGCCTACGGCCTCGTCTACCACTACTTCCGCTCGAAGGACGAGGTGCTCGACACGCTCTTCCTCGAGCGCTGGAACATCATGCTCGAGGTCATCCGCGACCTCGACGCCCACGACCTGGGCCCGCGCGACAAGCTCTACGCGATCACGTCGTTCATCGTCGACTCCTACCGCCACGACCCCGATCTGATGAAGGTGATCATCGTCGAGGTCACGCGCGCGGCGAACTCCTTCGGCCACACGCACGTGGAGAAGATCCGCGAGGCCTACGTGCTCATCGCGGCGATCGTCGAGCGCGCGCAGGAGCAGGGCGTGTTCAAGGCCACGGTCACGCCGCGCTTCGCGGCGATGGCGTTCTACGGCGCGATCGAGCAGGTCCTGACGGGCTGGATCTTCGACGGGCGGCCGGTGTCCGAGGAGGAGTTCGAGCAGGCCAAGGGGTTCGTGGTCGAGACGATCTGCGGGGGGCTCGAGGCCGTTCCGGCCACCGCCTGAGTAGGATCCGGCCCGATGGACAACGACGTCGTCAAGCGCCTGATGTGGTCGGCGCTGCTCGCCGGCCTCGGAGCGATCGCCTCGGTCATCACGGCCAGGGCCGCCGCGATGATCTGGCGCCGGGCCTTCGGAGAGGACCCGCCCGAGTGAGCGGAGACCCGCACCGCCCGACCACCGCCGGACCGATCCCGCCGCCCGAGGCGGCGGGGCCGAGCACCACCACCGGCGCGCCGGCGCCCGACGGCGGCGGTCTGCCGCTCGGCATCCCGCCGGACCATCCTGAGATCCTCGTCGGCGCCGCGTTCGCGGGGGGCGTCGTGGCGGCGTTCCTCCTCAAGCGCCTCGGAGGCAGCTAGGCCATGGCCGTCACCCCGGAGCAACCGCGCACCCGCGACGAGCAGAGCGAAGCCAACATCGCGCAGGCGATCCAGGACGTCAGCGATCGCGCGCAACTGCTCGTCCGCGAGGAGATCGAACTCGCCAAGGCCGAGGTCACGCAGAAGGTCTCGTCGCTCGTGAAGGGGGCGGTGATCGGCATCACGGCCGGCGTGTTCGCGATCTTCGGCCTCTCCATCCTCCTGCAGGGCTTCGCGTGGCTCGCCTACTGGGCGATCCCGTTCCCGGACGGGACCCAGTTCTGGGGCTTCTTCATCGTCGCCGGCGTGCTCTTCCTGCTCGGCGCGCTGGCCGGCTACCTCGCCTCGCGCGCGTTCAAGCGCGGCGCGCCGCCGACGCCCGATCTCGCGATCGACGAGGCCAAGCGCATCAAGGACACCGTGCGCGCCGACGACCCGGAGCGGACCATCTGATGGCTGCCGCACGCTCACGCTCCCCGCAGGAGATCCGCGCCTCGATCGAGGCCAACCGCGCCGAGCTGGCCCACTCGCTGGTGCGCCTGCGCGGCGAGGTCGCCGAGGTGACCAACTGGCGCAAGCAGATCGTCACGCACCAGAAGCAGGTGCTGATCGGCGCCGCCGCCGCCGGCTTCATCGTCGGTGGCGGGATCGCCGCCGTCGGCGGGCTGTTCCGCCGCAGGCGCTAGGCGCTTCGCAGGCTCGGGGCTCGATGCCCTGGTCGCGCGCCCCTGATGCGGGCGCGTGGCCTTCGTGGGCGCACACGCCGCCGGTCCCCGGCGGCTACCCACGCATACCGTGGGTTAGCGCCGGGGCCCGCGCGAACGGAGGATCCCAGCTAGCTCAGCCGGTTCTCGATGCCCATCGGCGTGCTGCCGGCGGGCGACTCGGCGGCCGGGGCGGGCTGCTGGGCGGGCGCCTCGACGCCGAGCGTGTCGGCGAGCTCGCCGGTCTCGTACATCTCGGTGACGATGTCGCAGCCGCCGACGAACTGGCCGTCGACGAAGAGCTGCGGGATCGTCGGCCACTCCGAGAGCGCCGAGAGCTCCTGGCGGATCCGGGGGTCGGGGAGGATGTCGACCGCGGCGAACGACGCGCCGGTGGCCTGGAGGGCCATCACGGTGCGCTGCGAGAAGCCGCAGGCCGGGGCCTCCGGGGTGCCCTTCATGAACAGGATGACGCGGTTGTCGCGAATCGCCTCGGCGATCGCGTCGCGCAGGGGGTTCTCGGTCTGGTCGGCCATCGAAAGCTCCTTAGGGGGTCTTGGTCGTCACGCTGAACGCGTGGATGACGCCGCCGATCTCACCGGCGAACACGTCCATGACGAGCCGGTGCTGCTGGATGCGGGTGAGGCCGGCGAAGGCGGGCGAGACCACGGTCGCGCGGAAGTGGTCGCCGCCGCCGGTCCAGTCCTCCACGTCGGCGGAGGAGTCCGGGATCGCGGCCTCGATACGCTGCTTGATCTCCTCGGTGGACGGCATGTCCGTCACAGGGTAGACGCTCCGACGCACCTCGCTACACTTCGTAAAGCGATGAGCACGACGCAGATCACTTACCACGCCAAGGGTGTCGCCTTCACGGAGAAGGGCGCCGAGAAGGTCCGCGAGTTCCTGGACTCGCAGACGACCGACACATCGCTCGCCGGACTGCGCGTCGGCGTCCGCGGCGGGGGCTGCTCGGGGTTCCAGTACCACCTCGCCTTCGACAACCAGCGCGACGGCGACGCGATCTTCGAGGACCACGGCCTGCGGATCCTCGTCGACAACCAGAGCCTGCCCTACGTGGACGGCTCGAACATCGACTACGTCGACTCGCTCCAGGGCGCGGGCTTCCAGGTGAACAACCCCAACGTCGTCGCCGCCTGCGGCTGCGGTTCGTCCTTCCGCGTAGCCGAGGACGAGCAGGTCTCTGCGGTCTAGCCGCGGCGCACGTCTCGGCGCGGGGCTTGCCGGTCTCGCGCTGCTCATCGCCGTCCTCGTCGCCGTCGTGGATCCGTTCGGCGGTGGGGAGACACCCGCTCCCCGGCCGCCCAGCACGCCGCAGGCGCCCGAGCCGACGATTCCGCCCCAGCCGCCCGGCGAGGGCCTGGCCGTCGGCCTGACCGAGACCAACGCCGGACTGCTGGCCAATCCCGAGGTCTCGCCGTCGCCCGCGCCCGGCGCCGCCGGCTGGCGCGACCGGCTCACCGCGCTGCGCCCGCGCTACTTCCGCCTGATGGTCGACTGGGCCGTCCTGCAGCCCGATCCGGCGCAGCCGGCGAATCTCGAGCAGTCGCGCGACGGTTGCTCGCGCGGCCACCAGCCGTGCGTGCCGACCAGCGGCGTCCGCGACGTCCTGCGCTCCGTCCGCATGCAGCAGCAGGCGGCGGGCGGCTTCGACGTGTTCGTCGTCATCTACGGCGTCCCGGACTGGGCCGCCCAGCCCGCGAACGGCTGCGAGCGCCCCGACGCGGCGCCGCGCTCGCGGCCGATCGCCGATGCCGCGATGCCCGCCTACCGGCAGCTGATCCGCGCGATCGCCGCCGTCGGCGAGGCCGAGAAGGTCCCGATCCGCTGGTGGGCGCCCTGGAACGAGGCCAACGGGCCGTTCTTCGTCAGCCCCCAGCGCGCGGCATGCGACACCTCGTCGCCGCTGCTCTCGCCCGCCGTCTACACGAAGCTCGCGCGCGCGATGCGCGAGGAGCTCACGGCGCTCCCCGGCGAGCAGGACATGACGATCGGCGAGCTCGCCGGACTGCCGCGCTCGAGTCTGCGCGGCGGCGGCATCGAGGAGTTCTTCGCAGGCCTGCCGGACGACGTCGTGTGCTCGGCGAAGGTCTTCACCCAGCACGCCTACGCCGAGCCCGGTGACGCCGACGCGGCCACCAGGCCCGTCGACGACCTCGAGGCGGCCCTGGCCAAGCGCCCGTGCGCGGCCGACCAGCCGATCTGGATCACGGAGACCGGAGTCGGCGGGCCGAAGGTCGGCGGCCGGCGCGAGGGCGGCGATGCGGGCCTGCGCGCCGACTGCCGCGCGATGGACGCCGCCCTGCGCCGCTGGGACATCGATCCGCGCATCCAGGCCGCCTTCCAGTACACGTTCCGCGACGATCCGGCCTTCCCGGTCGGCCTCGCCAACGCCCGCCTCACCCGCACGTGGCCGACCTACGACCTGTGGAAGGCCTGGGGCGGCAACCGCGAGCCCGCCGCGCCGCCGCCCGCGCTGCCCGACTCCTGCGCCGACGCCGTCGGCTAATCCTGAACCGGCACGTTGTCCAGCGATTGCCAGAGGATCCGGCACGCGACGCTGCGCCACGGCCGCCAGGGCTCAGCCATGGCGGTGAGCTCGGCCGGCGTCGGCATCGCCGGCAGCGTGTAGGCGCGCTCGACGGCGCGCCGGATCCCGAGGTCGCCGACCGCGAGGACGTCGGGACGCTCGAGCTGGAACATCAGGAACATGTGAGCGCTCCACGCGCCGATGCCCCGCACGGCCGTCAGCTCGGCCAGCACCGCGTCGTCGTCGAGCGCCTCGAGGCGGTCGAGGTCGAGCTCACCGGAGACCACGTGCTCGGCCAGCGAGCGCAGGTACTCCGTCTTGGCCCGCGACAGGCCGACCCCGGTGCGAAGCGCGTCGGGGTCGTCGTCGAGGATCTCCTGCGGCGTCGGCGCGCGGCCGCCGAAGCGCTCGACGAGCCGCCGCCAGATCGCCCGCGCGGCGATCGTCGACAGCTGCTGGCCGACGATCGAGCGCAGCAGCGCGGCGTAGTGGTCGCCGGGCGGCGGACGCGAGGGGTTGCGGGTCGGCGTCGGCGGGCCGTAGGCGTCGATCAGCCGCGCGAGGACCGGGTCGGCCGCGCGCAGGTGCGCGATCGCAGCGTCGTCCACGCGCGGCCCGCGCTCAGGAGCCGAGCGCCTCGAGCGCGGGCAGCGGCTCGCCGTCCAGCGCGCCGAGCGCGCGCTCGAGAGAGACGCGCAGGCACGTGAAGCTCGGCGTGTCACGCAGCGTGTAGGCCGACGCCTCGGTGCCCCGCAGGCGCTGCACGAGATCGAGGAACGCGCCGGCGTCGTCGGTGTCGAACGCGACGACGAACTCCTGGTCGTCGAGGCCGAACGAGTAGGTCGTGTGGTTGTCGACCTGGGGGTACTCGCGCCCGACGCGGATGTGGTCCTGCATGACGCGGTAGCGCTCCTTGGGATCGAGCGCGTACCAGGCGCGCGTCTTCACGAACGGGTAGACGAACAGGTAGCGCCCGCGGAACGGGCGCGGGACGAGACGCTGCTCGTCGGAGTACTCCGAGCCCTTGCGCAGACCCAGGAACGAGTAGGGCTGCTCGGCCCACTTCATCAGTCCCGCCTGCCCCAGCACGACGTGGAACTCGTGGATCCGGTCCAGGTTCTCGGTTTCGGCCACGAGCATGAGATCGACGTCCCCGCGCGTCCCCACGAGCGAGAAGGACTGCAGCAGGTGGTCGGCCCCGAAGTCCTCGCAGGCGGCCACGAACTCGCGCTTGTGCTGGGCGCGCTCGGCCGCATCCAGGCGCCTCCAGGCGGGATCGATCTTCAGGAACGTGTACTTGACGAAGTGCCGATCGCTCACGCAACTGAGCATACGGGCCATGTTCTGATTCGTTAGCGGGCGGTTACCCGAACGTGGATCCGAGGGCTCCGCCGGTACCATCCAGCGCGATGCGCATCGCCCTGGTGTCCCCGTATTCGTGGACCTATCCCGGGGGCGTCACCCGCCACATCGAAGCTCTGGCGGGCCAATTCCGCTCCGACGGCCACGAGGTGCGAGTCTTCTCGCCGCTCGATCCGCCCGACCGCCTGTCGGCGCGGCTGCACGGTGGCGCGCGTCCCGAGGAGCGCGAGATCCCCGACTGGCTGGTGCCGCTGGGGCGGACCGTCGGCGTCGGCGCCAACGGCGCGGTGTCCAACGTCGCGCTCACGCCGACGTCGGTGACCACGCTGCGCGAGGAGCTGCGCGCGATGCGCCCCGACGTCATCCACGTCCACGAGCCCCCCGCTCCCACGGTGGGCTACGACGCGCTCGACGCCACTGTCGCGCCGCTCGTCGGGACGTTCCACGCGTACGCGCCGAGCCCCATCTCCAACGGGTTGGGCAACGTCGTCTTCGGCGTGCGCCGCAAGCTCCAGCGCCTGCACGTGCGCATCGCCGTCTCCGAGGCGGCGGCCTGGACCGGTCGCCGTTACTACGGCGGGCGCTACCGGATCATCCCCAACGGCGTCGACGTGCCCGGTCTCGTCCTCCCGCGCAGCGCCATCGCCGGGCGCCCGCTCCGCCTCGCCTTCGTCGGCCAGGCCGTCGAGCGCAAGGGCCTGCCCGTGCTGCTGCGCGCCTTCGAGGCGCTGCGCGAGCACGTCGCGGTCGAGCTGACGATCGTCGGCGCCTCGCGCGAGCAGGTCGCCCCGATGATGCTCGACCTGAGCGGCGTGGACGCGCTCGGCAAGGTCTCCGACGCCCGCAAGCAGGAGGCGCTCGCCGCCGCCGACGTGCTCGTCGCCCCGTCCCTGGGCGGCGAGTCGTTCGGGATGGTCCTGACCGAGGCGTTCGCCGCCGGCACGCCGGTCGTGGCCAGCGACATCGCCGGCTACCGCGACGTCGTGCGCGACGGCGAGGACGGCGTGCTCGTGCCGCGCGGCGACGCGACCGCGCTCGCCGAGACGCTGCGCGACCTCGCGCTCGACCACGACCGCCGCACCCGCATGGCCGCGTCGGCGGCCGAGAACGCGCGGCGCTTCGCCTGGCCGACGGTGGCCGCCGAGGTGCTCGGCGCCTACGAGGACGCGATCGCCACGCCCGCGCCCGCCACGGCGCGCGCCCGCACCGCGGTGCGCCTCGGCATCGCCTCGGCCGACATGCGCCCGGTCGTGCCGCCCCAGCGCCTGGCGAGCCTCGAGCCCGCACCCGTGGGCGGGCGCTCCCGCACGCGCACCGTCGCGCGCCGCGCCGGCGTGGCCGCCGGCGCACTGCTGGGCGGCGGTTTGACCCTGATCGCCATGCAGCGCATCGGCCTGGACCGCATCGGCCAGAGCCTGGTCGCCGCCACGCCATGGTGGGTCCTCGTCGGGCTGGCGCTCATGTGCGCCTCGATGGTCGTCCGCGGCTGGGCGTGGCACGCGATCCTGCGCGCCGCGATGCCCACGACACGGATCACGCGCACCGACGCGCTCCAGGGGACCTTCATCGGCGTGCTCATGTCCGCGACGCTGCCCGCCCGCCTCGGCGAGCCCTCGCGAGCGCTGATCGTCGCCCGCCGCACCGGCCGGCCGCGCGAGCACCTGCCGACGGTGATCGGGACGATCGTCTCCCAGACGCTGCTCAACGTGCTCGCGCTGGCGATCCTCGGCGCGATCATGTTCACGACGGTGAGCGTCTTCAGCGAGCGTCACCGCGCCCTGATGGCCGTCGCCATCGCGCCGCTCGCCGTGCTGGCCGCGGTGCTCCTCGCGCCCGCGCTGCTGCGGGGCGGCGTGGCCTCGCGCTCGCGCCGCGCCCAGGCCGCCGTGCGCGGCGCCCGCGCCGCGATGGCCCAGGTCCGCCAGGGCGTGCGCGTCTTCCGCACGCCGCGCCTGGGGATCGCCGCCACGCTGCTGCAGCTCAGCGCGTGGGGCATCCAGTGGCTGTCCTGCTACGCCCTGATCGCCGCGCTCGGGCTCGAGCACCTGGCCGGGCTCGGGGCCGCGGCGGCCGTCCTCTTCGCGGTCAACGTGACCGCCGTGCTACCCGCCACGCCGTCGAACCTGGGCGTCTTCCAGGCCGCGTGCGTCGCGGTGCTCGCCAGCTACGGCGTCGGCTACGCCGACGCGCTGGCCTTCGGGATCATCCTGCAGGCCGTCGAGATCGCCACCGCGGTGATCATGGGCGCCCCGGCCCTGGTCAAGGAGGGGCTGAGCTGGCGCGACGTACGCCTGCGGGCGATGCACACGAGCCCGGTCGAGCTCGCGCCGTTGCCCGCCTCGCGCGGCGCCGAGGCCGGCGCGGAGGCGTAGCGCCTCGCCCGCCCGCTGGGTCGTCGACGGGATGAACGTCGTCGGCGCGCGGCCGGACGGCTGGTGGCGCGACCGGCGGGCGGCCATGCGCCGCCTCACCGACTCGCTCGCCGCGCTCGCGGCACGCGGCGGCGAGCCGGTCACGGTGATCTTCGACGGGGCCCCGTTCGAGATCGACGCCGGCGGCGTCGACGTGCGCTTCGCAAGTCGCCGCGGGCGCAACGCCGCCGACGACGACATCGCCGCGCTCGTCGCCGCCGACCCCGCGCCGCACGAGCTGCGCGTCGTCACGTCCGACGGGCCGCTGGCCGCGACGGTCAGCGACGCGGGCGCGGAGGTCGTCGGGGCCGGGGCCTTCCGCCGTCGCCTCGACGAGCTGGGGGAGGAGCCGGGCGCGGGCGGGCGAAGGCCGCCGGCGTGAGCTCGGCCGCGTGGGTCTACGTGCTTCGCTGTGCGGACGGCTCGCTCTACACGGGTTGGACCGTCGACCTCGACCGGCGCCTCGCCCGCCATGCCGCGGGCACGGCGAGCGCGTACACGCGCAGCCGCCGCCCGGTCGAGCTGGCGCTCGCGCGGCCGATGGCCGACCGCACGGCGGCGAGACGCGAGGAGGCGCGCATCAAGAGGCTGACGCGCGCCGCCAAGGTGGCCCTCGTCGAGGGCCCGGGCTGACTCAGGCCCGGCCGGGCGCCTCGACCGCTTCGCCGCGCTCGCGCTCGGGCGGTGCGGGCTCCTCGCGCTCGTGCGGCGGCTCGATGGTCAGGTTCGGGAGCAGGCGGTCCAGCCAGCCCGGGATGTACCAGGAGCGCTCGCCCAGGAGCGTGAGCAGCGAGGGTACGAGCGTCATGCGCACGATCAGCGCGTCCGTGAGGATCGCCACCGCGAGCAGGATGCCGAACTCCTTGGGGATCCGGTCGGCGCTCCCGATGAACGCCGCGAAGACCGTGCCCATGATGATCGCCGCGGCGACGATCACGCGCCCGATCGCGGAGATCCCGTGCTCGACCGCCTCGCGCGTCTTCAGGCCGTGGACGTGCTCCTCCCGGATGCGGCTCATCAGGAAGACCATGTAGTCCATCGAGAGCCCGAACAGGATCGCGAAGGCGATCGGTGGGACGAACGTCTCGATCGGGCCGGTGCGGTCCAGCCCCGTCAGGCCGAGCAGGTGGCCCTCCTGGACCACCAGCGTGAGCACGCCGAAGCCGACGAACGCGGACAGCAGCGTGGTGATCGCCGCCGTCGCCGAGATGACGATCGACCGGAACGCCATCGCCAGGACGATCAGCGTCACCCCGATGATGTAGAGCAGGAAGATCGGCAGCCTGCTCATGATCTGGTCGGCGATGTCCTTGAACGCCGCGGTCTGGCCGGAGACGTAGGCGACCGCGTTGCCCCCGGCGGTGGCCTCGGGCACCACGTCCGCGCGCAGGCGATCGACGACGGTGTCGGTGGCCTCGTCCTGCGGCGCCGAGTCCGGCGTCACGAAGACGATCGCGACGGTCTTCTCCTTGTTGAGCTGCGGCTCGCCGACCGAGGCCACGCCGGGCAGCCCCTCGACACGGTCGTGGATCTTCTGCGGCGCCTGCGGGTCGCCGTTGACGTCGACGACGATCGGGATCGGGCCGTTGAAGCCCGGCCCGAAGCCTTCGGCGAGCAGGTCGTACGCGCGGCGGCTCGTCTGGGCCGTCGGCTGCGTGCCCTGGTCGGCGGCGCCGAGGCGCACGAGCGCCGACGTCGCTGCGAGCGCCAGGATGACGATCGAGACGACCGGGAAGATGACCCGCGCGTGCGCGGTCACGAAACGGCCCCAGCGCGCGACCAGCGTGCCCTCACGCCCCGCCGCGGAGTCGTCGATCGGCGGCAGGAACGGCACCCGCAGGCTGTCGATGCGGTGGCCGAGCAGCGAGAGCACGGCCGGCAGCAGCGAGTTGGCGATGAGCACGGTGGTCAGCACGCCGAGCGCGCTGCCGATGCCGAGCTTGGTCACGAAGTCCAGGCCGATGAAGGCCAGGCCGGTGACCGAGATGGCCACGGTCAGGCCGGCGAAGAGCACCGCGCGGCCCGCCGAGGCGCCCGCCTCGGACGCGGCGTCCTGCGGTGACAGCCCGTCGTGGAGCAGCTGTCTGAATCTGGTGACGATGAACAGCGAGTAGTCGATGCCGACGCCCAACCCGATCATCGAGACGAGGATCGGCGTGATCGTGTTGATGTCGGTCAGCCCGGCGAGGATGAAGAGCAGCAGGAACGCCGTCAGCAGCGCGCTGAGGGCGAGGAAGACCGGGATCAGCATCGCCGTGAACGCGCGGAACACGATCAGCAGGACGACGATCGCGGCGAGCAGGCCGAGCGCCTCGGAGGAGCCCTGCTCGATCGGCGGGAACTCGGCCTCGCCGTTGTACTCGACGGTGACTCCGGCCGGCGCGACGGTCTTCTTGACGGCGTCCTCGACGGCGACGACCTGATCGCGGTCCTTGTCCTCGATCGTCTGGTCGAACTGGGCCTCGGCGTAGGCGATGCGGCCGTTCTCGGCGAACGTGTTCTTCGAGAACGGATCGCCGACGCTCTCGATGCCGGCCTTGCCGTCGCTCGGCTTGAACTCCGCGGTCTTGAGGTCGGCGATCGCCTTGTCGATCGCCGCCTTGCGCTCGGGCGTGTCGAGGCGCTGGCCGCGCGGCGCGGCGAAGACGATGTTGAGGACCGCGCCCTGCTCGGAGGTGAACTTCTTCTCGATCAGGTCGGTCGCCTTCTGGGCGTCGGACCCGGGGATGTCGAACTCGTCGCGCAGGCTGCCGCCGACGGTCCCGACGAGGACGATGAGGAGGACGAGGATCCCGACCCAGCCGGAGATCACCCGCCATGGATGGGTGGCGCACATCCGCACCCAACGGGCGAGCGCGCCCGTCGCGAGTCGTTCGTGGGCGTGCTTGCGCCCGTTCGTGCCGGTCGGGTCCTGGAGTTCGGTCATCGTCGCGCAGCCTCTTCGCGCGCGCGCCTGCGATCAACCCTGGTGACCGGTGGACGCGATCGGGAGGAACCGAACCCCCGAAGTACGGCTAGCACCAGTATCAGTCACTGGTTTACACTTTTCACAAAGAGCTGAAATAGATGTAGCCTGGCGATATGACCGACGCCATCTCCGTCTCGGCGCTCGTCAAGACGTTCGGGAGCTTCCGTGCCCTCGACGGCCTCGACCTCGAGGTCTCCACGGGGGAGGTGCACGGCTTCCTCGGGCCCAACGGCGCCGGGAAGTCGACCACGATCCGGGTGCTGCTCGGGCTGCTGCGCGCCGACGGCGGCAGCGTCTCGCTGCTCGGCGGCGACCCGTGGGCCGACGCGGTGGCCATCCACCGGCGCCTGGCCTACGTGCCCGGCGACGTCAGCCTGTGGCCGAACCTGACCGGCGGCGAGGCGATCGACCTCCTCGGGCGCCTGCGCGGCGGGCTGGACCCGCGACGGCGAGCCGACCTGCTCGAGCGCTTCGAGCTCGATCCGGCCAAGAAGGCCCGCACGCTGTCCAAGGGCAACCGCCAGAAGGTCGCGCTCGTCGCCGCGCTCGCCTCGGACGCCGAGCTGCTCGTGCTCGACGAGCCGACGTCCGGCCTGGACCCGCTCAAGGAGACCGTCTTCCAGGAGTGCATCGAGGAGGTCCGCCGCGCCGGGCGCACGGTCCTGCTCTCGAGCCACATCCTCGCCGAGGTCGAGGCGCTGTGCGACCGCGTGACGATCATCCGCGCCGGGCGCGCCGTCGAGAGCGGCACGCTGGCCGAGCTGCGCCACCTGACGCGCACCTCGATCACCGTCGAGACCGCCCGGCCGCCCGACGGGCTCGCCGCGCTCGAGGGCCTGCACGGCCTGCAGGTCGACGGCTCGCGGGCGCGCTTCGACGTGGACACCGCGCGCCTGGACGAGGTCATGCGCCGCCTCGCCCCGCTCGGCATCCGCAGCCTCACGAGCCGCCCGCCGACACTCGAGGAGCTGTTCCTGCGCCACTACGGCGACGAGATCGCCGAGGCGGCGTGAGCACGCTCGCGGGCGCTGCGACCATGGTCCGCTTCGCGCTGCGGCGCGAGCGGCTGCGGATCCCGGTCTACGTCCTCGTGCTCGCGTTCCTGGTCGCCTCGACCGAGCTGCAGAGCGAGAGCCTGTACCCGACTCAGGCCGACCGCGCCGCCTACGCGGCGAGCGTCGCCGGCAACCCCGGCCTGATCGCGATGGTCGGCCCGGCGCTGCGCGTCACCGACGTGGGTGGCGACGTGGCCTGGCAGTGGGGCGCCTTCGGGGCGATCGGCGCCGCCCTGATGAGCATGTTCATCGTCGGCCGCCACACGCGCGCGGAGGAGCAGAGCGGGCGCAGCGAGCTGTTGCGCGCGGGCGTGCTCGGCCGTCGCGCGCCCGCGGTCGCCGCCGCCGGCGTCGCCGCGCTCGCGGCGCTGCTCGCCGGGGCGGGCGTCGCGGGGACGATGATCGCGCTCGGGCAGCCCGCGGCCGGCTCGCTCGCGCTCGGCGCGTCCTTCACCGGGGCCGGGCTGGCGTTCGCCGCGATCGCGCTGCTGGCCATGCAGGTGAGCCAGAGCACGAGCGGCGCCTACGCGATCTCCGGCGCCGCGCTCGGCGCCGCCTACCTGCTGCGGGCCGCGGGCGACGTCGGCGACGGCACGCTGTCGTGGCTGTCGCCGATCGGCTGGGCGCAGGCCATGCGCCCCTTCGCGGACGAGCGCTGGTGGCCGCTGGGCCTCTCGCTCGGGCTCGCCGCCGCGGCGACCACGACCGCCTTCGCGCTGCTCGACCGCCGCGACGACGGCGCCGGGCTCGTCGCGCCGCGGCCCGGGCCACCGGCGGCGAGCGACGTGCTCGTCCGCCCGCTCGGCCTTGCCGTGCGCCTCGGGCGCAACGCGCTGGCCGCGTGGGCCGCCGGGCTGTTCCTCGCCGGCGTGTCGATCGGGCTCACCGGCCGCGACGCCGAGAGCATCGTCGGCCACAGCAGCGAGGCGGAGCGCCTGTTCGCCCAGACGGGCGGCGGCCTCGTCGACAACTACCTCGCGGTGTCGATGCTGTCGATGGCGCTGGTCGGCACGGGCTTCGCGCTGCAGAGTGTCCTGCGCATGCGCGCGGAGGAGTCAGACGGGCGCCTCGAGCCGCTGCTCGCCACCGGGCTCGGGCGCCCGCGCTGGGCGGCCGCGAACCTCGCCCTCGCGGCGGGCGGATCCGTCGTCGTGCTCGCCGCGCTCGGCGCCGGCACGGGGATCGCCGACGCGCTCGCCGCGCACGACCTCGTCCGGCTGCCCGTGCTCGTCGGCTCGGCCGTGGCGCTGGCACCCGCGGTGTGGGTGCTCGCGGGCGCCGCCGTCGCGCTCTTCGGGATCGCGCCGCGGGCGATGCCCGCCGTCTGGGGCCTGCTCGGCGCGTGCTTCCTGCTCGCGTACCTGGGCCCGCTGCTCTCGCTGCCCGGTTGGGTCACCGACCTGTCGCCGTTCAGCCACGTCCCGCTGCTGCCGGCCGCGGATCTCAGTGTCGCGCCGCTGCTCGTCCTGACCGCCGTCGCCGCCGGGCTCGCGGCGGCCGGAACGGCCGCCTTCCGGCGTCGCGACGTGCCCGCCTGACGCACCCGGCGGCCGTCTGTCGATATGGCTCATGTGTGCCTCTTGTCACGCCGAAAAGAGGGGTACAGCCGGTTCTTGGCAGACCCCCCTCCCGACGAGGCAGCCCAATGCTCACCATCGCCCTCTCAGCCGTCGTGTTCCTCCTCATCGCCGGCGCGCTGTGGCTGTGGCACGAGGCGCGCGTCGTCGCGCGTCCCGAGTACGCCGACTACAACGAGCGGATGGATGCCGCCGATCGATTTCTCGACGCCCTCGAGACCGCTCCCCGCGCCGCGCGACTCCGCTTCCGCAAGCGGGGCGAGCGCCCCGACACCCTCGCCGCCTAGCCCTCGGTCGAGCGCAGGATCTCGCTGACCGCGGCCGCCGTCACCGGCGCGCCGTCGGCCGACAGCACCCGCAGGATCGGGCCGGCGATCGCGTCGAGCTCGAGCGGGCGGCCCGACTCACGGTCCTTGAGCATCGACGTCTTCATCGTCGGGTGCACGCCGCGCAGCCGCTTCTCGACGGGCGCGGGGTCGATGTCGGCGCCCGACGCGCGCGCCGCGGCCGCGACCTCGGCGACGAGCGGGCCGACCCAGTCGGGATGGGCCTCGCACGCCGGTCCGATCGGCGCGCCCGCCGCCGTCGTGAGCAGCGCCATCGGCGCGAGCACCGCGAGCTTGCGCCACAGGACGAAGGGCTCGTCGTCGTTCGTGGTCACGTCGAGCCCGGGCAGCTCGAGCAGCTCGGCGATCGCGCTCGCCGTCCCGGCGAGCTCGGGCGGCGTGGCCACGTCGACGATCGAGAACGACGACAGCTGCTCGATCTCGCCGGCGCGGTGGCGCGTCGCCTCGACGGCGATCGTCGCGGCGACGACCGCGGACTCGGGGTAGCGGGCGCGCAGCAGCGCGACATGGTCGATCCCGTTGAGCAGCGGGACGATGGCCGCGCCGCGGAGCATCTGCGCCGGCACGCGTTCCAGCGAGGCGAGCAGGTCGTTGGCCTTGACCGCGACGAACAGCACGTCGACGGGCTCCGGCAGCCAGGCGGACGCCCGCGGGCGCGTCGCCAGCTCGCCGTCGGGCGCGCGCAGCGTGAGGCCGCGGACGGCGATCGCGGGCGCGCTGCGCTCCGTCGCGACGACGCTGACGGCGTGCCCGGCCGCGGCCGTGCGCGCGGCGATCAGGCCGCCGACGCCGCCGGGGCCGAGGACGCCGACCGTCTTCGGAGCGTCGGCCACGCCCCGGGGCCGCCTAGGCCGGCGCCGGCGAGCCGACGGGCTGCTCGGCCGGATCCTCGTCGGTCAGCGCCGCGCCGAGGTTGGCCGGGTCCTTGTCGGTCCCGGCGATCAGCTCGTCGCGCGCCTGGCGGTCGTTCTTCGGCAGGAAGCCCGACTTCATGCCGAAGTAGACGGCCTGCGGGTGGTGGGCGACGATCGCAACCGTCGACTGCTCGGGCTCGACCGCGTAGCCGCCGCTGAGGCGCATGCCGACCGCCTCGGCGTCGAGCAGTCGGAAGACCTTCTCGTGCTCGGACTGCTCAGGGCAGGCGGGGTAGCCCCACGAGTAGCGGCGACCCTGGTCGGCGCCGACGCCGAGCTGATCGCGGACCGTCGAGTGCAGCCACTCGGCCATGCCCTCGGCCGTCTGCACGCCGAGGCCGTGGACGAAGAGCTGCTCGGCGAACTCGCCGTCGCGCTCGAGCTCGGCCATCAGCTCGGTCACCTTGTCGCCGGCGGTCACGACCTGGAGCGCGACGACGTCGAGCTCGTCGCTGTCCTTGGGTCGGTAGAAGTCGGCCAGGCAGATGCGGTCGTGCTTGGGCTGGCGCGGGAAGACGAGCCGCTCGCGGACGGTCTCGCGATCCTCGGGGTCGAGCACGACGATCTCGTTGCCCTCGCTGTAGCACGGGAAGTAGCCGAGCACGGCGCGCGGGCGCAGGTAGTCGGCCTCGCGCCACATGCGCTCCAGCCGCGGGCGGAAGTCCTCGCCGACGAGCTTCTCCCAGGCCTCGCCCTTCACGCCGCGCCCGCCCCAGTGCAGCTTGAAGAGCACGTGCGTGTCGAGGTGGTGGTAGACGGCGTCCATGTCGACGTCGACCTCACGGCGGCCCCACCACGGCGGGGTGGGGACGGGCGCGTCGGTGCTCGCAGCGGAGCGGACGGAGCTGTCGGACGTGTCCCCCTGCTCGGGCTCGGGTCCCTTCTCGCGCAGCTTCTGGGCCGCCTCGCGCGTCTTGGCCACGAGCGCCTCGCGCTTCTCGCCGTCGACGATCTGGTCCATCTTGGCCAGGCCCTCGAAGGCGTCCTTGCAGTAGAAGACGCCGGAGTCGTAGAGCGTGTCGTCCTCGCGCCCGTGCGGGTACAGCGCGCGCAGCCCGAAGTCGCGGTTGATGGCCGCGCCGCCGATGAGCACGGGGAAGCTGAGCTTCTGCTCGTGCAGCTCCTGGATGCACATCGGCATCTGCTTCGAGGTCGAGACGAGCAGCGCGCTCAGGCCGATGGCCGTCGCGTCATGCTCCTTGGCCGCCTCGATGATGGTCTGGATCGGGACCTGCTTGCCGAGGTCGACGACCGTGTAGCCGTTGTTGGTGAGGATCGTGTTGACGAGCGACTTGCCGATGTCGTGGACGTCGCCGAACACGGTGGCGAGCACGACCGTGCCCTTCGTGTAGCCCTCGAGCTTGTCGAGGTACTGCTCGAGCCGGGCCACGGCGCGCTTCATGACCTCGGCGCTCTGGAGCACGAAGGGGAGGATCAGCTCGCCGGCGCCGAACTTGTCGCCGACCTCCTTCATGGCCGGCAGCAGCACGTCGTTCAGCGTCGGGACGGCGCCGATCTTGTCGACCGAGCGGTCGATCCAGTCCTCGACCCCGTCGCGCTTGCGGCGCAGGATGTGGAAGTGCAGCGCCTCCTCGGGCTCCATGCCCGCGGTGGCGTCGGCGGCCTCCTGCTCGGGCTCGTCGCCCTTGGCCTCGAAGTGCGCGATGAAGCGCTCGAGCGCGTCCTCGCGGCGGTTGAAGACGAGGTCGTCGGCGAGGTCGCGCTCGCCGTCGGAGATCTCGCCGTAGGGCGTGATGTGGTTCGGGTTGACCATCGCCAGGTCCAGCCCGGCCTCGACGCAGTGGTGCAGGAAGACCGAGTTGAGGACGGCGCGGGCCGGCGGCGACACGCCGAACGAGACGTTGGAGACGCCCAGCGAGGTCTGCACGCCGGCGATCTCGGACTTGATGCGGCGGATGCCCTCGATCGTCTCGACGGCGCTCGGCCGCCACTCCTCGTCGCCGGTGGTCAGCGTGAAGGTCAGGCAGTCGAAGATCAGCGACTCGGGCTCCAGGCCGTGCTCGTCGCAGGCCATCTCCTTGATGCGCTGCGCGATCTCGACCTTGCGCTCGGCCGTCTTGGCCATGCCGACCTCGTCGATGGTCAGCGCGATCAGGCTGGCGCCGTGGGCGAGCGCGAGCGGCGCGACGACGTCGAGCTTGCCGCGGCCGGCCTCGAGGTTGACCGAGTTGACGATCGCGCGGCCGGGGATCTGCTCGAGCGCGGTCTCGATGACCTCGGGCTCGGTCGAGTCGATCTGGATCGGCGCGGGCTGGGTGAGCGCGATGCGCTTGACGACCTGGCGCATCTGCTCGGCCTCGTCCTGGCGCTCGGTGAGCGCGACGCAGACGTCGAGCACGTGGGCGCCGCCCTCGACCTGGTCCTCGGCGACCTGCACGAGGCCGTCGTAGTCGTCGGCGAGCAGCAGCTCCTTGGCCTTGCGCGAGCCCTGCGAGTTGACGCGCTCGCCGACGAGCGTCGGGCGCGGATCCTGCACGAGCGGCGTCGCGGCCATCATGCTCGAGACGTGCGGCGCGCGGGCGGCCGGGCGCCAGTCGAGGTCGTGGTCGGCGCAGCGGTCGTGGATCGCGGCGATGTGGTCGGGCGTCGTGCCGCAGCAGCCGCCGACGATGCTCACGCCGTAGCGCTCGACGAACTCGCCGAGGATCGTGGAGAGCTCCTCGGGCGTCTCGGGGAAGATCGTCTCGCCGTCCGGGCCCTGGAGCGGCAGGCCGGCGTTGGGGATGCAGTGGACCGGGAGGGTGGCGAACTCGCCGAGGTAGCGGATCGCGTCGCGCATGTCCTCGGGCCCGGTCGAGCAGTTCAGCCCGACGGCATCGACCTTGAGCGCCTCGAGCGTGGTCAGCGCGGAGGCGATGTCGGTGCCGAGCAGCATCTTGCCGCCCTGCGGCAGGAGCGAGACCGAGGCCTGGATCGGCACGGCGCGGCCGGTGCGCTTGAACGCCTCGCGGGCGCCGAAGATCGACGCCTTGACCTCGAGGATGTCCTGCGCGGTCTCGATGATGAGCAGGTCGGCGCCGCCCTCGATGAGGCCCTGCGCCTGCTCGGCAAAGACCTCGAGCAGCTCGCGGAACGTGATCCGCCCGAGCGTCGGGTCGTCGGAGGCGGGGAGGTGGCCGGTGGGCCCGATCGAGCCGGCGACGAAGCGCTCCTCGCCGACCGCCTTGCGGGCGATCTCGGCCGCGCGCCGGTTGATCTCGAGCGTGTGCTCGGCCAGGCCCCACTCCTCGAGCTTGAGGCGGCTGGCCTGGAAGGTGTCGGTCTCGACGACCTCGGCGCCCGCCTCGACCATCGACGCGTGGACGCCCTCGATGACGTCGGGGCGCTGGAGGATCAGCGCCTCGTGGCACTTGCCCGGCAGGCCGCCGTAGTCCTCAGCGGTGAGGTCGAACTGCTCCAGGGTGGCGCCCATACCGCCGTCGAAGACGACGACGCGGCTGCCGATTGCCTCGAGATAGTCGCGCATGCGGCGGCCAATGCTAACAGCGATCGGACCAACCTTGACAACCTCGTGGCAATGTTGCGCCGCCCTCGAACATCGCATGCGGACGGTGGCGTGACGCCGCCCAAGGACGACGTCACGCCCAAACGCGACCGGGGGTGGGGGTTAGGTCGCGCTCCCAGGGTTCGCATGCTCCGCCGGAGCGGGGCGAGTCGAGAGTGCCAGCGCACCGCTTCTTCGTCCATGGGACCTATGTCCTAGGACGAACCGAGTGGCCAGGGTCAGGGCCCGATCACGGAATCGTTGCCTCGCGTCGCCTCGGCGCTTGACTTCCTCGCGCCCGCGGGAGGAGGCTGGGACTCGCCTTGCGCGGGCGACCAATCCGGCCGGCGGACGGAAAGGAGCTACGTCAGTCGCCCCACGGCAGCGCAGTTCTCATTCGGAGGCAGCATGTCCGACACCGGAAAGACGAACATCGTCGTCATGTGGACCGCCGCGCCGGAAGACGTGGCCGAGGGTGACCGCATCTTCGACAGCCACGCGGACTGGATGACCGGCCACCCTCGCGACGGCGACACGGCGCTCCTCTCCTACCGGATCTCGAAAGGCCCGGAGCTGGCCAACCCGGTGGACCCCACCTCGGAGCCGACCGGCAACACGATCTTCGTGCTCAACGAGATCTACGAGTCGCCCGCCGGCGTGGCCGAGCACTGGAGACTGGCGGCCGAGTCCTGGCAGGACCTGCCCGCGTTCATGGACTGGAGCGTCAAGTGCAACGCGGCGACGCTGCATAACGGAGGCGTCGTCCAGGCCCTCTGGTAGGCGCGCCGTGCCACGGCCGGAAGGCCCGGAGACGCCGAAGGCCCAACGATTCGCGGGGCCTTCCCCCGGTGTTCGCCGGCGCGCCCGCGGCGCGGCGGCGCAACGGCACCGCGTCCGCGTGCGCTACGGGGTTCTTTGAATGTCCGGCAACCGCCAGCTCTTGTCGAACAGGGGCTTCTCGGGTCCGTAGAAGCGGAAGATGAGCTCGAAGCCTCCGTCGGGCTTGGTCGGGATCCAGTTCTCTTCCCGACTGGAGGGCGGTTGCGGTCCGAAGTAGATGTCGACCGAGCCGTCGACGTTCTCCTGGAGCCCGGGGGTGTTCGAGGATCGACTTGACCATGGGAGGTCGCGGATGAGGGTGTGGGTCGCGCGGTCATAGACCGTGACCGACCAGTACAGGTTGACCGGCACGTTCGCGGGCACGGTGAGCCGATAGTCGCTGGCGCCGTCGAACGGCTCGCCTTGGTCATCGTTGATGCTGAACAGGTAGAACTGCCCCGCTCCGAAGTGCTTGGCGCTGAAGAAGGCGAAGTGGTAGCTGACGGCTCGTGAGTCGAGGGGGTAGGAGTCGGGGTCTGCGTACGACGTCTGGACCTCCTTCACGAACTCGTCGGACACGGGAAGTGCCCAGTGGGTGCCGTCGTAGAAGGGCGGGGAGAAGAATGCCTGGTACCGGAGGTCGAGCCAGGCGTGGGCTTCCTGGAGCGCGTCGGCGAGGACCCCTTGCGTTTCGGGATCAGCGGCGAAGCGCTTGTCCTTCTCGATCCCGATCGACTTGAGCGACTCGATCATCGCCTTGTCCCGCGTCAGCCAGGGCTCGGCCTGCACGCACCGGTCGAGCGCCTCGAAGAACGTCGCGTCATAGGGGATGGTCGCGTCGAAGAGCACGCCGGCGGCGTCGACGAACGTCGTCGGCGGCGGGTCGTCGGCCTGCGCGAGCGGATAGAGCCTGACGCGCTGGCCGTAGGCGACCGCCGCCGCCACATCTGCCTCGCTGCCGCCGCGCAGGTTCGAGCGCAGCAGCGCGTAGCTCCGCCGTGTCTCCGGTCGCAGCACGATGTAGCCCCCGGGGGCCTCGTCGTCGTAGCCGGGCGGGAGGATCAGGTACCTGCCGCCCTTGCCCTTGTCGACTCCGGCCAGGCCCACATCCTCCACGGCCGTCTGCCAGGCGTCGTCGACACTGCCCGTGATCGACCCGCCCTCGGCGGCCGGGATCTCCAACACGATCGGCTCGTCCGTCGTGTCGATGAACGGCATCAGGTAGACCGCGTCGGGGTTCGGCGTCAGCGTCTGGTTTCGCCAGTCGATGAGCCGCGACCAGTAGATGATCTGGTTGAAGGCTCCGCCTGCGTCGCGTACCGCCGCTTGGTACATCGCGTCGTAGTTGACGGCGGGCATGCCCCAGATCGCCGCCTCCACTGCGCGGCGGTGCAGCGTGCGCCTGTCGAGCTCTGCGGGCGTGAATCCCATGGACTGCCTCCGAGTGTCGGCCGTTGCGGCCACCTCGTCGCGACGCAGCGTCTGTCGCCCGTGGCAGCGGAGCCGCGTTATACCCGAGCACGGCGTCGCCGGCGCCTCGGGGGTGGGGGACCTCAGCTCATCGCCGCCGCTCCGGGGAGAGGTGTTCAGGTCGCTGGAGAAAGAGCCGCCCGGAGAACGCGCGTGACGCTTCTCGCCAGCGGGCGCGCGGCGCTTCGCGGACCTGGACGCGCTGATCGCCGACGCGCGCCCAGCGCGCCGAGGCCGTCGCCAACGGCGAGGCGGCCTCGGTCCAGCTGGTGTTCTCCCGGTGTTCCCCTGCCTGCCCAAAAAGACCCGGTTTGCAGGGGAGTGCAGCTACTTGATGAACAGCATCTCCGAGTACTTCGGCAGCGGCCAGAGGTCGTCGGCGACGATCCGCTCGAGCCGGTCGGCGATCTCGCGGACCGCGTCCATCGCCGGGATGACGTTGTCGCGCATCCACTTGGCGTGCTCGAGGCCCTCCTCGGCCGGGTGGACCGCGTTGACCTCCTCGAGCTTCGTGATCGCGCCGTAGAACTCGTCGACGAGGCCCTCGGTCTCGCCCATGAGCCCGTCGTGGCCCGCATTGCGCAGGTCGACGAGGTGGCGCAGCGCGGCCGGCAGGAGCATCGTCCGCGCGATCTCCGCCGCCGTCTCCGCCTCGATGTTCAGGCGCGTCCCGTACTGCTCGACGGCGACCTCGAAGCGCGACTCGAGCTCGCGCTCGGAGAGCACGCTGTAGCGCTCGAACGCCTGGATGGTCTGGTGCTCGACGAGCCACGGGAGCGCGTCGGGCGTCGTGCGCAGGTTCGCCAGCCCGCGTTCCTCGGCCTCCGAGTGCCAGGCGTCGGAGTAGTTGTCGCCGTCGAAGCAGACCTGCTTGTTGTTCGCGTAGGCGCTGCGGATCGCCTCGACGATCGCCTCGTTGCCGATCTCGCCGTCGGCGAGGTTCTCGAGCTCGTCGCACAGCTGGTCGATCGCCTCGGCGACGATCGTGTTCAGCACCGTGTTGGGCAGCGCGAGCGACATGCTCGAGCCCAGCGCGCGGAACTCGAACTTGTTGCCGGTGAAGGCGAACGGCGACGTGCGGTTGCGGTCGCCGCCGTGCATCGGCAGCGGCGGCAGCACCGGCGTGCCCAGCCCGAGGAACGAGCCCGGCGTCGCCGGATCGCCCTCGCCCGCCTCGATCGTGTCGAAGATCTTCCGCAGCTCGGCGCCGAGGAAGATCGAGATGATCGCGGGCGGCGCCTCGTTGGCGCCGAGGCGGTGGTCCTGGCCGACGTTGGCCACGGACGCGCGCAGCAGCGCCTGGTGCCGGTTCACCGCGGCGATCACCGCTGCGCAGAAGAACAGGAACGAGATGTTCTCGTGCGGCGTGTCGCCCGGCTCGAGCAGGTTCGAGCCCGTGTCGGTGCCCATCGACCAGTTGTTGTGCTTGCCCGAGCCGTTGACGCCGGCGAAGGGCTTCTCGTGCAGCAGCGCGACGAGCCCGTAGCGACGGGCCACGTTCTGGATCACCTGCATCGTGAGCTGCTGGTGGTCGGAGCCGACGTTCGAGTTCTCGAAGATCGGCGCGATCTCGTACTGGTTCGGCGCGACCTCGTTGTGGCGCGTCTTCACGGGCACGCCCAGGCGCGCGAGCTCGCGCTCGGTCTCGAGCATGCAGGCGAGGATGCGCTCGGGGATCGAGCCGAAGTAGTGGTCGTCGAGCTCGTGGCCCTTGGGCGGCTTGGCCCCGAACAGCGTGCGGCCCGTCGTGTACAGGTCGGGGCGCTCGAAGAAGTACTGCTCGTCGATCAGGAAGTACTCCTGCTCGGGCCCGACCGTGGTGAACACGCGCTGGGACTCGCTGTCGCCGAGCAGCCGCAGGGCGCGCAGCGCCGCGGTGCTGAGCGCGTCCATCGAGCGCAGCAGCGGGATCTTCTGGTCCAGCGCCTCGCCCGTCCACGACGCGAACGCGGTCGGGATGCACAGCAGCGCGCCGTTGGGGTTCTCGATGATGAAGGCCGGCGACGTCGGGTCCCAGGCGGTGTAGCCGCGCGCCTCGAACGTCGCGCGCAGGCCGCCGGTCGGGAACGAGGACGCGTCCGGCTCGCCCTGGATCAGCTCCTTGCCGGAGAACTCGGCGATCGCCGTCCCCTCCGTCGTGGGGCTGTAGAACGAGTCGTGCTTCTCGGCGGTGATGCCGGTCAGCGGCTGGAACCAGTGGCTGTAGTGGGTCGCGCCCTTCTCCATCGCCCACTCGCGCAGCGCGTTGGCGACGGAGTCGGCGAGCGACGGGTCGAGCGCCTCGCCACGGCTGAGCGTGGCCTGCAGGCGCTTGAAGGTGTCCTTGGGCAGTCGCTTGCGCTGGGCGTCGAGGCTGAAGACGTTCTCGCCGAACGGGTAGCTGCCCGGGGCGGTCAGGTCGGAAGAGCCGAAGGAGGAGCCGTTCGGGCTCCACTGGGCGGCGGTGACGTTCTGCTGGCGGGTCCGGGCCATGGGCGGGACGGGTCCTCCTGTCGAGAGCTGCAGGTGCGCGACGTCCACGCGTGCGTGGAAGCCAAGGACGAGCCTAGGGGCGGGCGCGCGACAACGACCTTAGCCACACGTCGAAGATTCTCCCCGGCCGATTCGCCCGACTGGACGGGCCGGCCAGGTGCGCCTCTACCGGATGGCGAAACGGCCACCCCGATCTTTGGACAACGGGAGACAGACCGCTCGCGGCGCGCTGCGCAGACTGCGGGGCGCACTCAACCGCAGGAGGACTCATGCGTCGTTCCTTGCTGACCCGCGGGCTCGTGCTGAGCCTCCTGGCAGCGCTGTTCATCCCGTCCAACGCGCTCGCGCAGGACGGCCCCACGGTCGAAACCCTCGCCAACGAGCTCAACACGACGTGGGTGATCGTCGCCGGCGTGCTCGTCATGTTCATGCAGGCCGGCTTCCTGTTCCTGGAGCTCGGCTTCACGCGCGGCAAGAACGTCGGCACGATGGTCGCGAAGATCCTCGTGAACTTCTCGATCTCCTCGATCGTCTGGTGGATCTGCGGCTTCGCCATCGCCTTCGGCGGCGCGGCCAAGCTGGCCGGTGACTCCGGCTTCCTGCTCGGATTCAACGACAGCATCTCGGGCGGCCTGATCGAGGGCCCCCTGACCGGCAGCGGCGCCGCGTTCTTCTTCTTCCAGTTCGTCTTCTGCGCCGTCTCGCTGGCGATCGTCTGGGGCTCGACCCTGGAGCGGATCAAGTTCATCGCCTACCCGATCTACGCGGTCGTCTTCTCGGCGCTGATCTACCCGCTGATCGCGCACTGGATCTTCGGCGGCGGCATCCTCTCCACGGTCGGCAACGGCGTGCAGGACTTCGCCGGCTCGACGGTCGTCCACCTCACGGGCGCCACCGGCGCGCTCGCCGCGGTGCTCCTGCTCGGTCCACGCAAGGGCAAGTACGGGCCCGACGGCAAGCCGCGCGCCATCCCCGGCCACTCCATGCCGCTGTTCGGCCTGGGTGTCCTGATCCTGTGGCTCGGCTGGTTCGGCTTCAACCCCGGCTCGACCCTGGGCACGGCCGACGGCCGCTTCGCCGAGATCGCCGTGGTCACGAACCTGGCCGCCGCCGCGGGCGTCATCGGCGCCGCGCTGACCGTCTACTTCAAGACGAGCAGGCTCGACGTCGGCATGTGCGGCAACGGCGCGATCGCCGCGCTCGTCGCCATCACGGCGCCCTCGGGCTACGTCGAGTTCTGGGCCGCCCCGATCATCGGCCTCGTCGCCGGCGTGATCGTCGTCTTCGGCGTCTACGCGGTCGACAAGGTCCTCGACGATCCGGTCGGCGCGCTCTCCGCGCACGGGCTGGCGGGCATCTGGGGCACCCTCGCCTGCGGCATCTTCACGTCGCCGCGCCTGGCCGAGTACAACGGGATCGGCGATCCCGGCCTGGTCTACAGCGGCTCGTTCACCCAGCTCGGCGTGCAGGCGGTCGGCGTCGGCCTGGCCTTCATCACGGTGTTCGTCCTCTCGATGGCGACGTTCGGCGCGATCAAGGCGACGGTCGGCCTGCGGGTCGCCGAGGAGGACGAGGACGCCGGCCTGGACATCGCCGAGCACGGCATGTACGGGTACCCCGAGCAGTTCATCCCGGCGCCGGAGCTCGTGGGCTACGGTGCGATGCCGGCACCCGCGCACGGTGATGGGAGCCGGGTGCCCGTCGCATCCACCAAGGAGGTGCCCGCATGAAGAAGATCGAGGCGTACATCCGCCACGAGTCCTTCGAACCGATCCGGATGGAGCTCCTGAGCCTCGGATTTCCCTCGCTGACGATCTCCGAGGTCAAGGGGTCCGGCCGCCAGAAGGGGATCACCGAGCGCTATCGGGGCGCGGAGCTCACGAACTACCTGCGGCCGAAGATCAAGCTGGAGTGCGTCGTGGCCGACCGCGACGTGCAGACGATCGTCGACACGATCCTCAAGCACGCGCGCACGGGTGCGGTGGGTGACGGGAAGGTGTTCGTCCAGCCCGTCGAAGAGGCCTACCGCGTCCGCACCGGCGAGGCCGGTGAGGAGGTCCTCCAGGCGCACCCCGACCCCGCTGCGGTCACCTGAGGGGGTGACGATGAGTCACGACTCCGTCGCCGCGCGCCGAGCCGCCTCGACGGGCGGGGCGGCCGCGGCGGCGGGTCTCGTGGCCCGGTTGCGTGAGGTCCACCTGCAGATGCTCGACGCCGTGCTCAGCGGCGACGGGCTCGGGCGGGTGGCCGCGCTGGCCGCGGCCGCGGCCGGCGGCCCGGTGGCGATCATCGTGCCGCGCCTCGGCGCGGCGGTGATGACGTCCGGCGACGACGGCGACGTCGCCCCGGAGGGGCTGCGCCGCTACGTCGCCGATCGGATCCGCGACCGTCCCGCGCGCGTGCCCGAGGAGGTGGCGGCCGAGGTGCCGATCGCCTCGGGCGACGAGCTCGTCGGCGCCGTGCTGCTGCTCGGCCCGACGGCCACCGCGGAGGCCAACGAGTTCCTGCATCTGGCCGCGGTCGCCTCGCTCACCGAGGTGGCGGTCGAGGAGGCCCGCGAGGAGGTCGAGGAGAACCTGCGCGGCTCGTTCCTCGAGGACCTCCGGGCGCGCCCGGAGCTCGAGGCCGAGGAGGTCGTGCGCCGCGCCGCGCGGCTCGGCTGTGACCTTTCGCAGGGCGCCGTCGCGCTGTGCGCCGAGCTCACAACCGACCGCCCGCGCCACGTCGTGGCGACGATCGCGGAGGACGCGCCCGGCGCCCTGGCCCAGCACCTCGACGGCCGCGTCTACGCGCTCCTGCCCGACGGCGGCGGCGGCGGCGGACCGGACCAGGCGCTCGCCCGCGCCCGCGGGCTGGCCGAGCGGCTGCGCCGCCACGGCCTGGTCGGGCTGTCGAGCTTCTACGCCGACCCGGGCGAGCTCGGACGCGCGATCCAGGAGGCCGAGCTCGTGCTCGACGTCGTGCGACGCTCGGGCGGGCCGCTCGAGCAGGACATCGGCACGGGGACCTACCGGCTGCTGTTCCGCGTGCTCGCCTCGCACCCCGAGGAGGTCCGCTCGTTCTATGAGGACACGGTCGCCCCGGTGGTGCGCTACGACGACCAGTACCGCACCGACCTCGTCGGGACGCTCGAGGCCTACCTCGAGCACAACTGCAACATGAACGCGACGGCCGCGGCGATCTACGCCCACCGGCACACCGTCGCCTACCGGCTCGAGCGCGTGCGCGAGCTGACCAGCCTCGACCCGATGCTCTCCGAGGACCGCGAGCGGCTCGGGCTGGGGCTCAAGGCCTACCGGATCATCGCGCCGCGGCTTCCGCGGTAGACACGGCCGCGGGCGGCTCGTCTTCGCCTTGGTCTCCGCCGGCCTCTCGCGGGGCCCGCTTTCAGGGCACCGACAGGGGGAAAACGCAACCAACTGGTTGCCTGTCGTACGTTATCAACCGCCGAAGGTTGCTGGGGGACGACAGGCAACCAGAGAGTTGCGTATCCGCTCCGGCCTCCCGGTCCTCGGACGACCGCTGTCACGCGCGCCGACCACCAATCGTCGACCGGGACATGCCCGGACTCGACGCCTTCACCGACTAGTGGGCGGTCCTGCTCACGAGCTTCCGTCGCGACGGCACGCCCGTCGGCACCCCGGTCAGCATCGCCGTCGACGGTGACCACGCCTACGTGCGCAGCCCCGGCACGGGGTGGAAGGTCAAGCGCATCCGCAACGAGCCGCGGATCGAGCTGGCGCCGTGCACGCCGCGCGGCCGGCCGACCGGCCCCGCCGTGCCGGCGACCGCACGCCGCCTCGACGGCGAGGAGGCGCGACGCGCGGCTCGGGCGCTGCGCCGGAGGCACCCGCTCCTGCAGGGCGTCCTCGTCCCGCTCGCACACCGCGTGATGCGCACCGGGACGGCGCACTTCGAGGTGCGCGCGCTGCCGTACGGCTGACCCCCTTCGATTCGTCGCCGCCCCCGCGTAGCGTTCCGGCCATGAGCACGGACGTGGACGTCAGGGGACGGATCGAGGAGCTCGCCGCCCGCATCACCGAGCTGCGCGAGGCCTACTACACCGGCGCGCCACGGGCCGCCGACGCCGACTACGACGCCCTCGAGGACGAGCTGCGCGGGCTCGTCGAGGCCAACCCCGAGCTCACGCCCGACCCCAACCCGCTCGAGCAGGTCGGCGCCGCCGCCGTGCTCCACGAGCCGGTCCGTCACAGCCGCCCGATGCTCTCGCTCGAGAAGGCGACGACGCCCGAGCAGGTGTCGGCCTTCTTCGACCGCTTCCCCGGCCAGCCCGTCGTCGTCATGCCCAAGCTCGACGGGGTCTCGCTGGCGCTCGTCTACGAGGGCGGGCGGCTGGCGCGCGCGATCACCCGCGGCGACGGAACGACGGGCGACGACGTCACTCCGCTCGTGCGAGCGCTCGCCGACGGGGTGCCCGATCGCGTCGAGGCGCAGGGCCGCACCGAGGTCCGCGGCGAGCTCGTGATGCTGCGCTCGACGTTCTCGGCGTTCAACGTGGCCCATCCCGACAAGCCGCTCATCAACCCGCGCAACGCCGCCGCCGGCACCTTGCGGGCGAAGGACCCGAGCGTCGTCGCCGAGCGCCGGATGCGCTTCTTCGGGTTCGACCTCGACAGCTCCGACGGCGTCCACGCCGACCTCGGCGCGGCGCTGAGGACGCTCGGCTTCGAGGCGCCCGACATGCGCCGCTGCCGGAGCGCGGCCGAGGCGCAGGAGGTCATCGGCGCGATCGAGGCCGAGCGCAACGAGCTCGACTACGACCTCGACGGCGCCGTCCTGCGGCTCGCCGACCGCAACGCCTACGCGGCGGCGGGCACGCGCTCGAACAGCCCGCGCGGCGCGCTCGCCTTCAAGTACGCCGCCGAGGAGAAGACGACCGTGCTCTCCGACGTCGTCTGGGACGTCGGCAAGACCGGCAAGGTCGCGCCCGTCGCGCACCTCGAGTCGGTCTTCGTCGGCGGCGGCAACGTCACGCGCGCGACGCTGGCCAACCAGGAGGTCATCCGCGCGCGCGACGTCCGGATCGGCGACACGGTGCTCGTGCGTCGCGCGGGCGACGTGATCCCGTTCGTGGCCGGCGTGCTCGATGCCGCCAAGCGCACCGGCGACGAGCGCGAGATCGTGCCGCCGTCGGAGTGCCCGTCCTGCGGGCAGCCGCTGACCGAGCAGGGCAACAGCCGCGAGCTGTTCTGCACGAACGTCGCCTGCCCCGCCCAGACCGTGCGCCGCCTCGAGCACTGGGCCTCGCGCGCGGCGGCCGACATCGAGGCGCTCGGGCCGGTGTGGATCGAGCGCCTGGCCGAGGCCGGCCTGCTCGAGCGCCCGTCGGACTTCTACGCGCTGACCCGCGACCAGCTCCTCGGCTTCGAGCGGATCGCCGACGTCTCGGCCGACCGCATGATCGAGTCGATCGACCGCAGCCGCCGCGTCGGCCTGCGCCGAGCGCTCATCGGGCTGGCCATCCCGATGGCCTCCGAGGCGACCGCCGCGCGCCTGTGCCGGGCGGGCTTCCGCACGCTCGAGGAGGTCGCGGACGCCGACGAGGAGACGCTCGTCGCGGTCGAGGACATCGGCCCGAAGGTCGCCGCCAGCCTGCGCGAGCACCTCGGCCGCGACAACACGAAGGCCGAGCTGGCCCGGCTGCGCGAGCTCGGCGTGGACCTCGACGTCCGCGACGAGGACCTTCCGCCGCAGGTCGCCGCCGACGCGCCGCTGGCCGGCCTGACCGTCGTCGTCACGGGCACGATCGCCGATCCGCGCAGCGGCGAGAAGATCCCGCGTCCCACCTTCCAGCGCCTGTGCGAGCGCGCCGGCGCGACGACCGCCTCCTCGGTCTCCGCGAGCACGGATCTGCTCATCTGCGGCGACAACGTCGGCGCGAGCAAGACGGCCAAGGCCGAGAAGCTCGGCGTGCGCGTCGCCGACCAGGGCGAGATCTGGACGCAGCTCATCGACGCCGGCGTCGCCTGAGCGCAGACCGGGGGTTAGCCGCCCCCCGAGCCGGGACCTGCGTGGTTAACGTTCGCGCCGTCGATGGCCACCGCCCAGACCGGTCCCACCCCTGACGAGCAGGCGCTCCTCAACGCCGCCCGTCGCGGCGACGAGGACGCCTACGCCCGGATCGTCGAGCTCCACCGCCGCGAGCTGCACGCGCACTGCTACCGCATGCTCGGCTCGGTGCACGACGCCGACGACGCGCTGCAGGACGCGCTGCTGCGCGCCTGGCGCGGGCTCGCACGCTTCGAGGGCCGCAGCTCGACGCGCTCGTGGCTCTACAAGATCGCCACGAACACGTGCCTGGACATCATCGGCCGGCGCCCGAAGCGCGTGCTGCCGATCGACTACGGCCCGGCCAGCGACCCGCACAGCGGCCCGAGCGAGCCGGTCACCGAGTCGGTGTGGATCGAGCCCTATCCGGACGAGCGGCTCGGGCTCGAGGACGGCTACGCCTCGCCGGAGGCGCGCTTCGAGCAGCGCGAGGCGGTCGAGCTCGCGTTCATCGCCACGCTCCAGCACCTGCCGCCGCGCCAGCGGGCCGTGCTCATCCTGCGCGAGGTGCTCGGCTTCTCGGCCAAGGAGGTCGCCGAGTCGATCGACAGCACGGTCGCGTCGGTCAACAGCGCGCTGCAGCGCGCCCGCGCGACGCTCGACGAGAAGCTGCCCGACCAGAGCCAGCAGCAGACGCTGCGCCAGCTCGACGACGACGAGATCCGCCGCCTCGTCGACCGCTGGGTCGACGCGTGGGAGCGCAACGACGTCGACGCCGTCGTCGCGATGCTCACCGAGGACGCGGCGATCGCCATGCCCCCGCTGGCCAGCTGGTACGGCCCGCGCGACGTGTTCGCCGAGTTCCTCGTCGGCTGGCCGATGTCGGGACTGTGGCGCTGGAAGGCCGTGCGGACGCGCGCCAACGGCCAGCCCGCGCTGGGCTTCTACACGTGGGACGAGGACGCCGGGCACTACGTGCCGTTCGCGCTCAACGTCCTGACCCTGCGCGGCGACAAGGTCTCCGACGTCGTCGCCTTCGTCGTGCGCACGACCGAGGTCGAGCGCGAGGAGGACTTCCACGAGTGGGCCGCGCAGCCCACCGACGCGCCCCGCGTGAGCGCGATCTTCGAGCGCTTCGGCCTCCCGGACCACCTGCCCGGGTAGGGCTAGCACGAGTCTTTCGCCTCCATCGATGAGTCGATGTCGAGGCGGCGGTCTCAGCTCCGACACCTTCGTGAACCCCGCGAAGCAAGGAGACCGAGACCGTGACCACCGACACCTCGAACGACCGCCGCCGCTGGATGGCGCTCTACGTCCTGTGCGTCGGCATGCTGATGATCGTCCTCGACGCGACGATCGTGAACGTCGCCCTGCCCTCCATCCAGGAGGACCTGGGCTTCTCGCAGAGCGGCCTGGCGTGGGTCGTCAACGCCTATCTGATCGCCTTCGGCGGCCTGCTGCTGCTCGCCGGGCGGATCGGCGACCTGATCGGCCGGCGGCGCATCTTCCTGATCGGGCTCGGCGTGTTCAGCGTCGCCTCGCTGCTGTGCGCCGTCGCCGGCAGCCAGGAGATCCTCGTCGCGGCGCGCTTCATCCAGGGCGTCGGCGGCGCGCTGTCGTCGGCCGTGATCCTCGGCATGATCGTCACGATGTTCCCCGAGCCGCGCGAGCAGGCGAAGGCGATCGGGGTCTACGGGTTCGTCGCATCGGCCGGCGGCTCGATCGGCCTGCTCGCCGGCGGCGCGCTGACCCAGGCGCTCGACTGGCACTGGATCTTCTTCATCAACCTGCCGATCGGCGTGGCCACCGCGTTCTTCGCGCTGCGCCTGATCGACGCCCAGCCCGGCCTCGGGCTGCGCGCCGGCGCCGACATCCCCGGCGCGACGCTGCTCACCGGCGGCCTGATGCTCGGCGTGTTCACGATCCTCGGCGTCGAGGCCAACGGTTGGAGCTCGTCGCGGACGCTGATCCTCGGCGGGATCGCACTCGCCCTCGTCGCGCTGTTCGTCGCGCGCCAGGCGCGCATCGACCAGCCGCTCGTGCCGCTGCGCCTGTTCGCCTCGCGCAACGTCGCCGGGGCCAACCTCGTCCAGGCGCTGCTCGTCGTCGGGATGTTCGGGATGTTCTTCCTCGGCGCCCTGTACCTCCAGCAGGTGCTCGGCTACGACGCGCTGCAGGTCGGCCTCGCCTTCCTGCCCGCGACCGTCGTCATGGGCGCGATGTCGCTGCGCGTCGCCGGCCCGATGAACATGCGCTTCGGCCCCAAGGCGACGCTGATGCCGGGCCTCGTCTCCATCGCCGCCGGCCTGCTGCTGTTCGCGCGCACGCCGGTCGACGGCCGGTTCGTGGCCGACGTCCTGCCGCCGATGGTGCTGATCGGCCTCGGCGCCGGCCTCGGCTTCCCGGCGCTCATGACCCTGGCCATGTCGGGCGCGACGCCCGAGGACTCCGGCGTCGCCTCGGGCCTGGTCAACACGTCCGTGCAGGTCGGCGGCGCGATCGGCCTGGCCGTGCTCGCGACCCTGGCCACCGAGCGCACCGGCGCGCTGTCGGACGGCGGTGTCTCGCACGCGGCGGCCCTCAACGCCGGCTTCCATCTCGCCTACCTCGTCGGCGCGGCGCTGGTCGCGGTCGCGCTGGTCATCGCGGTCTACGTCCTGCGCTGGCCGCCGCAGGCCGCGGCCGAGCCGGCGCGCGCCGCCGCCCGCGAGCGCCGCGAGCCGGTCCAGGTGGCCGCCTGATGTCCGCGATGCAGGCAGCGGCGGCACGCCGCCCGCGGGTCGCGCCGCGCCTCGAGCGCGTCGTCGCCGGCGAGGTCCACCGCCCCGGCGACCCGGGCTACGACGGCGCGCGGCGCGCGCTGTCGCCGGCGCTCGACCCGCGCCCGGCGCTCGTCGTCGAGGCGGCCGGGGCGGCCGACGTCCGGGCCGCGGTCGTCGCGGCGCGCGAGCAGGGGCTCGCGCTCGCCGTCCAGGCCACCGGGCACGGGACGCACGTGCCGGCCGACGGCGCGCTGCTCGTCCGCACCTCGGCGATGGCCACCGTGCTCGTCGACCCCGAGCGCCGCGTGGCGCGCGTCGGACCGGGCGCGCGGTGGGGCGGCGTGCTCGCCGCCGCGGCGCCGTTCGGGCTCGCACCGGCCTCCGGGTCCTCGCCGGACGTCGGCGTCGCCGGCTTCACCCTGGGCGGCGGCGTCGGCTGGCTCTCGCGCCGCTTCGGCTTCGGGGCCGACAACCTGCTGCGCGCCGAGGTCGTGACCGCCGACGGCGCCATCGTGACGGCGAGCGCCGACGAGCACCCCGATCTGTTCTGGGCGCTGCGCGGCGGCGGCGGCAGCTTCGGCGTCGTCACCGCGCTCGAGGTGCGCTTGCACCCGGTGGCCGCCGTCCACGCCGGAACGACCTACCACGCGGTCGACCGCGCGGCGGCGACGCTCGCCGCCTACCGCGACTGGATCGCCGCGGCGCCCGACGAGATCAGCACGGCCGTGCTGCTGACGCGGCTGCCCGACGCGCCCGACGTGCCCGAGGCGGTCCGCGGGCGCCGCGTGCTCGCGATCCGCGCCATGCACGCCGGCGACGGTGCGCGGGCCGAGCGCCTGCTCGCTCCGCTGCACGCCGCGGCCGGCCCCGCGCTCGCCGGCGGCCTGCGCACGACGCGCTTCGCCGACGCGCGCATGGGCGGCACGCCGCCGCGCCGGCTCGACCTCCTCGAGGACCTGCCGGGCGCCGTGATCGACGCGCTCGTCGCGGCGGGGGCGGACGAGGCCTCGCCGGTCGAGACGGTCGAGGTCCGCCACTGGGGCGGAGTGATGGCGCGCCCCGCCGCGGGCGCCGGGCCGGTCGGCCACCGCTCCGTGCCGCTGTCCGTGATCCTCGACGCGCCCGCGCCGGCCGTCGCCGCCGCGCTCGCGCCGCACGCCACGGGCGGCGCGTTCCTGAACTTCCTCGCCGACCCGGGGCGCACCGCCGAGGCCTACGCGCCCGCCGACCTCGCGCGCCTTCGCGAGGTCAAGGGCGTCTGGGATCCGGATCGCGTGTTCCGCGTCGGCCACACGATCGACCCGGTGCCACCGCGGATCCACTGACCGCCGCGCTTGCCCGGGCGGAGCCGCGGCGCGACGATCGGCGGGTGAGCGACGCGCCCCTCGTCCCGGGCCCGATCTACGGCCTGCGCACGTGGGAGGTCGACGTCGGCGACGAGGGCGAGCGGCTGGCGGCGCCGCAGCGCGGCATCGTCTGGCCGACCGGCGGCGAGTGGCTGACCGCGACGTGCCCGCGGCCCGAGGGCCACCGCGCCCCGGCGCCGGACTGCGAGTGCGGCATCCACGCCCTGCACCCGACGCGCGCCGGCGCCCGCCGCGTGCTCGCCCAGCGCCGCACGGTGCCCGGCATCGTCGAGGCCGAGGGCGCCGTCGAGCTGCACGACCAGGGCTTCCGCGCCGAGCGCGGGCGCCCGTACGCGCTCGTGCTCGTCCCCGGTCGCAACGAGCGGCTCATCCGCCGGCTGGCCGAGACCTACGCCACGCCGGTCGTCGAGGTCGCTGGCGCCGACGAGCTCGTGGCCTGGTGCCGCGAACGCGGGCTGGGCCTCGACGAGCAGGCCGTCCTGGGGCTGCTCGGGCCCGAGGCGGCTCAGGAGCGCGTCCGCGGGCGGCGCCGCGCCGTGATCCGCTTCGCCCTGTGGTTCGCGCTCGTGCTGCTCGTCCTCGCGATCGCCCTCGTGCTGTTCGGCGACCACCCCGAGGGGCCGGTCTGCGGGCGCTTCTGCGCGCGCTGAGCGGCGTAGGCTGCGCGCCATGCTCACGTGGGACGACGTAGTGGCCATCGGCCGGCGGTTCCCGGGCGTGGAGGTCGGCACGTCCTACGGGACGCCGGCGCTCAAGGTGCGCGGCGGGCTCATGTGCCGGATGCGCTCCGACCCCGACGCGCTCGTCGTGCGCGTGATCGACATGGGCGAGCGCGAGGCGCTGCTGCAGGGGCGCTCCGAGGCCTTCTTCACCATCCCGCACTACGACGGGCATCCGTACGTGCTCGCGCGCCTGGAGACGGTCGACAGCGAGGAGCTCGCCGAGCTCATCGAGGACGTCTGGCGGCTGCGCGCGCCCAAGCGCCTGGTCGCCGAGCACGACGCCTAGGCTGAGCCGTGAATCGGTTGCAAACGAAAGGACGAGATCGTGGGCAAGACGATCATGGGCGCGGTGGTCTCCCTGGACGGGTTCATGGCCGACGACAACGACGGCGTCGGGCCGCTGTTCGACTGGTTGGGCAACGGCGATGTCGCCTGGAGCTTCCCGGGCTCCGACGGCGAGTCCCGGACCACCCAGGCGTCGGCCGACCTCATGCTGGACCTGTACGGCGACATGGCTGCGAACGTGATCGGACGGCGGGTGTTCGACCTGACCAACGGCTGGGACGGCAAGCCGGCCGCCGGCGAGCACGTCTTCGTCGTCACCCACCGGCCGCCGACGGACTGGGAGTACGCCGACACCGCACCGTTCACGTTCGTCGACGGCGTCGAGAAGGGGATTGCCGCCGCCAAGGAGTTCGCGGGCGACCGGGTCGTCGACGTGGCCGCCGGTCAGATCGGCGGCCAGGCGCTCAGGCTCGGGCTGATCGACCAGGTGGTGGTCAACCAGGTCCCGGTGGTCTTCGGGTCCGGCCGCCCGTTCTTCGCCACCGGCGGCCTGGCCGAGCCGCTGCGGCTGGAGAACCCGAGCACGATCGTGCGCGGCGACCGGGTCACCCACCTGGTGTACGACGTCAGCCGCTGAGGCCCGCGGTCAACGCAGACCGCCGACGACCAGCAGCAGCGCGGCGATCACCGCCGCGAGCGCGAGGATCGCGATCCCGCGGGCGATCCACGGCCCGATCCCGCCCCGCCCGAGCGCGCCGGGGACGATGTGGCGCGCGCCGATCTCGGCGGTGCCGGGCAGCGGCTCGGCGGGCGGCTCGGTGCCGCTGCGCGAGCGCGGCGGCCGGCGCCCGAGGACGCGCACACCCTCGGTCTCGCTCAGCGGGAAGGCGCCGTTGGGCTCGCTCGCCAGGTTCTCCGGGGGCTCGCCGAGGACCGCGGTGGCGTCCTCGTCGGTGGGGTGCTCGCCGTCGTCGTCGTGCGGCTCGTGGACCGCGGTCTCCTCCGTCGCCGGGGCGGCGCCGAGGGCCGGGCGCGCGGCGCCGACGGCCTCGCCCTCGGGGATCGGCAGCGCCGGCTCGGCCGCCTCCTGCTCGGGATGGGGGCCCTCGTCCTCGCGCGGCGGCACCGGCGCGGCGGCCGGGGCGGACGCCGTCCGCGCGGCGGCGCGCTCGACCGCCCGGTCGCGCTCGCGGCGCAGCAGCTCGATGTCGGCGCGCGCCGCCTTCAGCGCCCGGCGCAGCTCGGCCGACTCGGCCTCGGCCTCGGTCACGCGCTCGTCGGTGTTCGAGCGCGCCGCCTCGTCGCGGCGCTCGAGCTCGTCGGCGTGCTCGCGGCGCGCGGACTCGAGCGCGTCGTCGCGCGCCCCGAGCTCGGTCTCGAACTGGGCCAGGCGGGTGGCGAGCTCCTCGCGCGCGTGGCGCTCGCCGCGCAGCTCGGCCTCGATGCGCTCGCGCCCGGCGCGCTCGGCGTCGGCCCGCGCGAGCGCCGCCGCGGCCGCCTCGCGCGCCTCGTCGGCGCGCTGGCGCAGCGCGTTGGCCTCGCGCGCCAGGCGCACGTGCGTGTCGCCGGCGCCGTTGAGGCGCTCGTCGGCGTCGGGGGAGGGGAGGTCGAGCAGCAGCTCGCGCCCGACGGCGAGCGCGAACGACCCGCCCTCGACCAGGCCGAGGGGCACGGCGAAGACGGCGCGCCAGCGGGCCCCGTCGGGCTCGGCGATCGCGTCCCCGCCCGCCGACGCCTTGACCTCCGCGCGCGCCGCGCCGTCCTCGGCGAGCAGCCGCGGCGCGCCGAGGCGGCGGCGCGACGGAGCACGGAAGCGGCCCTCGAGCTCGAGCAGCGCCACCTCCGCGCTGGCCGGCGTCGCCGTGAAGCGGAGGACCTCGAAACGGACGGGGGCGGCCACCGTCGTCAGGAGCCCTCGCCCGGCCGGTCGACGGGATCGAGCGCCTGCGTGCGCTCGGGGTCGTCGGACGCGGCGTCGTCGCGCGCCGGCTCGTCGGGCTCGGCGCGCGAGCCCCGGCGACCGCGCCACAGCTCGGGGCCGCCGGCGACGTCCGCGCCGCCGTCGCCCGGGGCGACGGTGCCGCGGCGCCGCGCCCGGCGCAGGTCGTCCTCGTCCTCGGTTGGCTCCTCGCCCGCCGCATCCTCAGGCGGCGGCTCGGCGTCACGCGCGTCGATCGCCGCCGAGCGCCGGCGGCGCTCGCGCTCGCGCACGTCGACGGTGACCGAGATGCTGGCGGCGCTCAGGGTCGCGCCGATGGCCATGACGACCGTCCCGGCGAGCGCGAGCCAGGCGCCCGTGGCGATCTCGGTGCCGCGGGCCGCGGGCGGCAGGTCGATGATCTGCACGGCGACGATGGCCAGCGCCCCGTAGGCGATCCAGGGGACGGCCGGGCCGAGGCCGTAGCGGGGGATGGCGGCGATCAGGCCGGCGACGCCGCAGCCGGCGAGCACGATGTCGACGATCTCGAACACGGCCCACGCGTCGCCGCCCGGGGTGAACCAGTCGACGAACAGGCTGACGAGCAGCAACACCGCGCCGAGCGCGACGAGTCCGGCGCCCGCATCGAATCGCTCCGGCAACGCATCCCTCCGGGAGTCGAGGTCGATCCTCAGTGAATCAGACCCGCGGGCGAGGCGACCCCTGTGGTGGCGCCGTTGCGGGCCGTAGCATCGTGGCGATGAGCGACGCTCCGGAGGAACGGCGGCTACGGCTGGGCGGGCTGCACCACCTGACCGCGATCAGCACCGATCTCGGCCGCACGACGGCCTTCTACCGCGACGTGCTCGGGCTCACGCTCGTCACCGAGGGACACAACGCCGACGACCCCGACGCGCGCCACTTCTGGTTCGGCGATCCCGAGGGCAGCCCGGGCACGCTCGTCTCGTTCATGGAGTACCCGGCGATGGAGGCGGGCACGGTGGGCGCGGGCTCGACGCATCACTTCGCCTTCCACGTCGGCTCGGCGGACGAGCTCGACGCCTGGCGGGACCATCTGCGCGCTCGCGAGGTGCAGTGCACCGACGTCTTCGAGCGCGGCGGCCTGCGGTCGATCTACCTGCGTGACCCCGACGGCCACATCGTGGAGATCGCGACACCCGTGGGTTGATCGACGCGGCGGGGAGCGCTACGCCGCGTCGACCAGCCTTGAGAGCGACTGCTCAGGCGACCCCCGCCAGTGCCGGCACGCCGGGCCGTTCGGCCCGCGGCGCCTCCACGCATCCCTCGCCGAGCAGCTGCGCAACCGCGCGCCGCTGACGATCGGTCAACGACCCGATCGTCTTCGTCTCGGACATCGGGATGCACTGCAGGAACTTCCGGCAGCGGGTGTGACCCCACCGCCGCTGGCTCGTGAGCAGGTCCGAGACGGTCATCGACTCGGCCTCCCACGGAGACATCAGGATCACCTCAGCAGCGCTGACCTCCCCTTCGGCCACCCTGCGCTTGAGATCAGCTCGCGCCAGCCGCACTGCGTTGGCGCGCTCCAGCGCACGCAGGTGTTGTGGCCCAGGGGCCATCATCGCTTCAGCGTTCATCGGTCCTCCCTGCTCCCCTCCCTCAAGGGGAACGCTGCTCGTTGTACGTGCATCATCCGACGAGCGAGCGTCCAGGGCCCTCGTTCGAAGCCCGGGCACCGTGAAGGGTCCGACTCTCCCGATGACCCTGGTCGAACCCGGGTCCGGGCCTCACCCCGACGCGTCTCGCCGACGCGGCGGCAAGGTATGACACTTGGCGCGGGGCGGTCAACGTGTGAACGCGCGCAACATTCGCTCAGAGCGCCTTTTTTCTTCCCGTCGTGGTTGGCCGCCGACGCCCGCCGTAAGACGTCCGACGGACCGGCTCGCTGCCCGGCGAGACAAACGGTGTGATAGCCGCGTCGAGCGGCGCGCTCGCTGCGGTGCGCGGCATTTCAGTGCGCGCCCGGGCCGGGCAGCGCGCCGTGGTCGGCCTCGAAGCGCTCCTTGACGCTCGAGAAGGCTTCCAGAGCCCGGTCGAGGGTGCCCCGGTCGTGCGTGGCCATGACGCTCGTGCGCAGCAGCGCGCCGCCCGGTGGGACCGCCGGATGCAGCGCCGTGTTGACGAACACGCCCGCGTCGAAGAGCGCCTTCCACAGGAAGACGGCCTTCCAGTCGTCGCCGACGAGCACGGGCACGATCGGCGTGACGACGTCGCCGCCCTGGGGGAGCGGCTCCGCCCGGCCGACGGCGAACCCGCGCTCCTCGAGGCCGTCGCGCAGGTAGCGCGCGTTGTCGAGCACCTGCGAGAGCAGCGGCGGGCCGTCCGGCGAGCGGATGATCCGCAGCGCCGCCAGCGCGGCGCCGACGGCGGCCGGCACGGCGGCGGCGGTGAACAGGAACGCGCGCGACTGGATGCGCAGGTACTCGACGACCTCGCCGCTGCCGGCCACGAACCCGCCGCAGCTGGCCAGCGACTTGGAGAACGTGCCCATCCGCAGGTCGACGCGGTCCTCGACGTCGAAGAGCTCCGCGGTGCCCGCGCCGCGCGCTCCGAGCACGCCGGCGGCGTGCGCCTCGTCGACCATCAGGCGCGCGCCGAAGCGCTCGCACAGGTCGCAGATGGCCGGCAGCGGCGCGATGTCGCCCTCCATCGAGAACACGCCGTCGACGACGACGAGCACGCCGCCCGCGTCGTCGCGTGCCTTCTCGAGCATCCGCTCGAGCTTCTCGATGCGGTTGTGGCGGAACGGGCGCAGCTTGGCCCGCGAGAGCAGGCAGCCGTCGAGGATCGACGCGTGGTCGCCGGAGTCGGCGACGACGGTGTCGCCGGGGCCGAGGATCGTCCCCAGCGTGCCGACGTTCGCCTGGTGGCCGGTCGTGAAGACGATCGCGTCCTCGGTGCCCATCCACTCGGCGATCTCGCGCTCGAGCTCGAGGTGCAGCGGGATCGTGCCGTTGAGCAGGCGCGACCCCGTCAGCCCGGTGCCGTAGCGGTCGAGCGCCTCGCGCGCGCCGGCGATGACCCGCTCGTCGCCGGTGAGGCCGAGGTAGTTGTTCGAGCCGAGCATGATCCGCTCGGCCCCCTCCATCTCCACGACGGGCCGCGCCGGGCCCTCGAGAAGTCGGAAGTAGGGCAGGACGTCCGCCTCGCGGGCGGCGCGCAGTTGCTCGGCGCGCTCGTGACCGCGGACCTTGGCGAAGACGTCGGTGGAGGTGCCTGCCATGTAGGGTCGCCGCCGTGTCGGTGGTGGTGAAGCCCGTCCGGACGCGGGCCGAGCGGAAGGCGTTCATCGACCTTCCCTATCGGCTGCACTCTAGCTCTCGGCAGTGGGTCCCCCCGCTGCGGATCGAGCGCTGGATGTTCCTCAGCGCGCGCCAGAACGCGTTCTTCAAGCACGGCAGCGCCGAGCTCTTCCTGGCCTGGCGCGACGGCCGCGTGGTGGGCCGGATCAGCGCCCAGATCGACCGTGCGTTCAACGAGTTCCACGGCAACGCGTGGGGCATGTTCGGCTTCCTGGAGTTCGAGGACGACCTCGAGGCGCTCACCGCCCTGCTGGGCGCGGCGGAGGGCTGGCTGCGCGAGCGCCGCCGCGATCGCATGATCGGCCCGGCCGACTTCACGCTCAACGACGAGAGCGGCGTGCTCATCGAGGGCTTCGACCGCGAGCCGATGATCAAGCAGCCCTGGCAGCCGCCCTACTACGCGGCGCGCATGGAGGAGAGCGCGCTCGACAAGGCGATGGACCTGCTGATGTGGGAGCTCGAGATCTCCGACCGGGAGAAGATGCGCCCGATCCTCTTCGACCTCGCCGCACAGCTCGAGCCCAAGCACGGGATCACGCTGCGCAAGATGTCCTTCCGGAACCTGCGCGCGGAGATGGACCGCTTCGCCGACGTCTACAACGCGGCGTGGCGCGAGAATTGGGGCTTCGTGCCGTACTCGAAGGAGGACCTCGACTGGTACACGGGCGAGATGCGCCTCGTCTTCGACAAGCGCTGGTTCATGGTCGCCGAGCGCGACGGTGAGACGATCGCGGTGGCCATCACCGTGCCCGACATCAACCAGGTCCTGCGTCGCATGAAGGGTCGCGTGCTGCCGTTCGGCTGGCTGCACTACCTGCGGCGCAGGCGGATCATCGACCGCGTCCGCGTGGGCTTCCTGGGCGTCAAGCCGGAGTACCAGCACACGGGGGTCGCCGCGGCGCTCTACGTCGAGCACTTCGACGAGTCGGCGCGCTCGACGATCAAGTGGGGCGAGATGGGCTGGATCCTCGAGACGAACCGCGCCATGAACCGCGGGATGCAGGCGATGAACGGCCGCATCGTCAAGCGCTACCGGCTCTACGAGCGCGCGCTCGACGAGTCCGCCTGACTCGTCGGCGGACGCTGCGCCGCGGTGCGGTCCGCCGGCGCAGGTAGACTGCCGCGGAATGGACGAACCACGTCCCGACGTGCCGCGCGCCGAGGCCGCCGAGCGCGAGATCGAGGAGGTCGACGCACTGCCCGTGCTCGACGAGGACGCCTCCTCGGCGCCGCTCGAGCGCACGCGTCCGCCCGGTCAGATCGTCGCCCGCCAGGCCGCGGCCGTCGCGGCGACGTCGTTCGCCGCGGGCGTGGCCACGGTCGCCGTCGTCCGCGCGCGCAAGGTGCGCAAGGAGCGCCGCCGCGCCCGCGCGATGGCGCCGATCGTGGCGTCGCGCTCGTTCCTCGTCGACGTGCACCTGCTCGGCCCGCGCGACTGACGCGCCGCCGGGTCCCGGTCAGGTCTTAAGACAGGACCCGACCAAGGTCGCATTCGCGCTGCGAGTTCTTCGCTGTCGCCGATCGCGGCGTCGGAGGACTATCCATTCCACCCCCGCGGGAGTGTCCGGAAGGGGGGAGCTTGGGAGGTGGCTTCCAGGAGCGCACGACATGCCAACGGGAGGGCATGGGTGCGTTGCCGGGGGAAGGGTCTCGCGGGAGGCGAGCCCTTCTCCTGGGAAGCCGCCCACCGGCTCCAAAGGACCTCCGACCCCCGCACCTGCCGCAGCCGGCCGGCCCGCTCGCGCAACCCCCTGCTAGCGCGGCGGACCGGTCGAGCCGCGGATCTCCAGCCGCACCGGGACGCGCTGCACGCGCGGCACGCGCTCGCCGGCCATCCGCGTGGCCAGCGTGGTGAAGGCCAGCGCGCCGAGCTGCGCGCCGTCGGCGGTGACCGTGGTCAGCGGCGGGTCGAGCAGCCGCGTGAACTCGAGGTCGTCGAAGCCCGCGACCGAGATGTCCTCGGGGATCCGCAGGCCGAGGTCGCGCGCGGCCAGGTAGACGCCACCGGCGAGGATGTCGTCGTCGCCGAAGACCGCGGTCGGCGGGTCGTCGGCGCCCAGCAGCTCGTGCGCAGCGCGGCGCGCCTCCTCGAAGGTGATCCGGGCCTCGGCACGCGGCGCGCCGGCGGGGTCGATCCCGGCAGCGCCGAGCGCCAGGTCGATGCGCTTCTGGCGCACCCGGAACGTCTGCCCGCGCACGGCCGCCGCGAGATGGCCGATGCGGCGGTGGCCGAGGCCGAGCAGATGGTCCATGACGGCGTCGGTGCCGGCCTCGGTATCGAGGCGCACCGACGGGTGCCCGGCGAGCTCGGCATCGATGACGACGATCTGCTCGCCGCGGGCCCCGCGCCGCCCGCGCGGCGGCTCGATGCCGAAGAACAGGAAGCCGTCGACCGGCCCGCCGCGCAGCGCCTCGTAGGAGCTCTCCTCCCACTGGCGATCGTTGGCGGTGTCGACGAGCACGACGGCGTAGCCGGCCTCCCAGGCGGCGGCCTGGGCGCCGCGCATGACGTGACCGAAGAACGGGTGCGTGACGTCGGGCACGACGAGGCACACGCTGCGCGCGGCGCCGAGGCGCAGGGCCCGCGCGGCCGCGTTGGGGCGGTAGCCGAGGTCGGCGGCGGCGCGGCGCACGGCGGCCTCGGTGTCGGCCGACACGCGGCCGCGGGCCTTGCCCGACATGACGAGCGACACCGTCGACTGCGAGACGCCGGCGCGGCGTGCGACGTCGATGCTCGTGACCCGGGTGTCGGAGCCCTCGGCGATGCCACATCTCACCACGGCGCCCGGCGCCCCGGCGCGCGAGGTGAGGCTGCCACGACCGGCGGTGGCGGGGTGTCACGAGCGCCGTTCGCCTGTTGGCACGATTTGACATCGCGCCCATCATACGTATGATGCCGTCAATCGTATGACGACCGCCATCATGACACCCGACCGCACGCGCGCCGCCGCCCGCCGCGCCGACCCCCTGCTCGTCGCGCTGCTCGTCGCCGTGCTCGCCGGCCTCGGCGCGCTGTGGGCCGTGGCCGCGGGCACGTCCGCGCCGCCCGCCGAACCGGCGCCACGTATCGCCCTCGTCGTCGACGCGGGCGCCGACCGCGCCGCCGCGCTGGCCGGCGCCCGCGCCGCCGCGCAGCGCACCGAGCGCTCGACCCGGGCCTCCGTCGAGGTCCGCATCCCGGCCACGGCCGCCCAGGCCGCCACCGACGTCCGCTACTTCGCCGCCCGCGGCTTCGACCGGATCGTCGCGGTCGGCCCCCGCGCCGGCGCCGCCGCCCGCAGCGTGCGGGCCGCCGGAGCGGACGCGCCGGTGGCCACGCCGCCCGCCGTCCCCGCCGCCCTGCGCTGAGTCTCGGCCGGCCGCGCCGATCCCCGCACGATGCGGGGACGGCGCGCGACGCCGTCGGCCTGCGGGCATAGCCTGCAGCGCGATGGTCGAGGTCCGCCGGCACGTGCGTCCGCCCTGGGTCTTCCGCCTGCCGGGTGGCGGCGGCGACTTCGTCATGCGCCGCCGCGGGAACGTGCTCGAGCGCCTCATGCACGTCGACGGCAGCCGCGCGATCGTCCGCGCCGCCCAGCCGAGCGCCGGCGAGGTGTTGATCGGCGCGTGGGCCGGCGACCGCGAGGTCGCCGAGGAGGCGATCGCGCGCATGCGCTTCGCGATCGGCGTCGACGACGACCTGCGCCCGTTCTACGACCGCTTCCGCTCCGACCCGCTCATCGGCCCCGCCGTGCGGCGCCGCCCGTGGCTGCGCCCCCGTCGCCGGCCCGATCCGTTCGAGGCCCTGGCGTGGGCGATCTGCGAGCAGCTCATCGAGCTCGAGCGCGCACTCGCCATCGAGCGCCGGATCGTCGCCCGCCTCGGGCGCCGCTGTGAGGAGACGGGGCTGCGCGACCTGCCCTCGGCCGAGCGCCTGGCCGGGACGGCACCCGCGCTGCTGCAGAGCTTCGACCTCGCCGCGGGCCGCGCGCTCGCCCTTCGCCGCGCGGCGAAGGAGGTGGCCGGCGGGCGCGCCGACCTGCGCGCGCCCGATCACGAGCGCGCCTGGCGGCGGCTGCGCGCGATCCCGGGCATCGGACGCTGGACGCTCGAGATGCTCGCCATCCACGGCCAGGGCCGCTACGACCAGGTCCCGGCCGGCGACGTCGGCCTGCTCAAGTTCGGCGGGCGGCTGCTCACCGGCGACCCGCGCGCGAAGGCGAGCGAGGAGCAGGTGCGCGAGCTGTTCGCCCCCTACGGCGAATGGCGCGGGCTGGCGGCCGCCCACGCCCTCCGCGGGCCGCTCGGCTACACGCCCTCGCCGGGCAGGAACTCGTTGGTCAGCGCCCCGCGCCCGTCACCCGTGCGCAGGAGGCCGTTCGAGCGCATCCAGGTCGCGTAGCGGCCCCACGCGGCGGCGTCCATCCACCCGAAGGGCTTGGACGTGTCGGTCGGGAAGAAGGCCTCGAGCGTCGCCTGGACGCTCGCCGTCTGCAGCCGGCGGTCGAGGTCGCGATTGGCCGCCAGCAGCGGGTCGACGCCCGCGCGCGGGTCCTTGCGCACCGCCTGCATGCCCTGGGTCAGCGCGCGCATGAAGCGGCGGATGCGCTTGCCGTCCTCGCGCACGTCGCTGCGGCGCGCCACGATCACGAGCTCGTTGTAGGTCGGCACGCCGGCGGCCTCCATGCGGATGACCTTGGGGCGCTTGCGCTGCAGCTTGAGCTGGATCGCCTCGTAGTTCCAGAAGGCGCCGAGCGTCGCGTCGACGCGGCCGGAGAGCATCGCCGGCACGAGGTTGAAGCCGACGTTGACCTCGCGCACCGACGAGCGCGGGACACCCGCGTCGTCGAGGATCGCCTTCAGGTAGGCCGACTGGTACGGGATTCCCGCTGTGCCCACGGTCTTCCCCTTCAGCTGCTCGGGCCGCGAGATGGCGCGCTTGCCGATCGAGACCACCGAGGTCAGCGGGGTCTGCACGAGCGCGCCGACGGCGACGAGGTCCTGGCCCTGGTCGCGCGCGAGCAGCAGCTCGGGCTCGTAGGAGATCGCGAGGTCAACGCGCCCGGCGGCGAGCAGCTTCAGCGGCGCCGACGGGTCCGACGGCGTCTGGATGTCGAGGTCGATGCCCGCCCGCCCGAAGTCCCCGCCCGCCTGCGCGGCGTAGATGCCGGCGTGGTCGGCGTTGGGGAAGTAGTCGAGCATCAGCCGCACCGGCTCGCGCGCGACAGGACCGCTCGAGTCCTCCTTGGCGCCGCAGGCACCGAGGACGAGCGCGGCGGCGAGGACGAGAACGGCGATGAGCGGGCGGCGGGTCACTGGTGGTCGGCTCCTCGGGGTCGGTGGGCCCACGGTACGAGGCGGCGCTCGGCCAGGGCGAGCATGGAGAACAGGGCCACGGCGAAGGCGGCGAGCAGGACGACTGCGGCGTAGGCGCGCGGGGTCTGCAGCTGCGGGATGGCCTGCAGCATGAGGTGCCCGAGCCCCTCGCTCGAGCCGGCGTACTCGGCGAACACGGCGCCGATGACGGCGACCGCGACGGCGATCTTCGCGCCGCTGAGCGCCGCGGGCAGGGCGGCGGGCGCCTCGGCGTAGCGGAACGCCTGCCAGCGCGACGCGTCCAGCGTGCGCAGCAGCTTGATCTCGTCGGGGTCGACGGCGGCCAGCGCGTCGAGCGTCGTGACGACGACGGGGAAGAAGCAGACGAGCGCGATGATCGCCAGCTTGGGGACGATCCCGAAGCCGAACCAGACGACGAGCAGCGGCGCGATGATGACGATCGGGACCGCCTGCGAGGCGACGAGCAGCGGGTAGGTCCCGCGCCGCAGGATCGACGAGAAGTGCAGCGCGACGGCGAGGCCGAAGCCGAGCACGAGCGCGGCCAGCACGCCGAGCCCGACCTCCTGCGCGGTGACGAGCAGGTTGTCCCAGAGCAGCGCGCGGTCGCTCCACAGCGCCTCGGCGATCTCGGTCGGCGCCGGGAGGATGAAGTCGTCGACGCCGCCGAGCACGGCGTAGGCCTCCCAGGCGCCGAGCAGCGCGAGGGCCAGCAGCGCGGGCGCGAGGACGCGGGCGATCATCGCCCGAGCGCCTTCAGAGCGCGCTCGCGCAGGGCGATGAGCGCCGGGGCGGTGGCCGAACGCGGGCGCGCGAGCGGGACGTCGAGCTCGGCCACGACGCGGCCGGGACGGGGGGAGAGGACGACGATGCGGTCGGCGAGCAGCGCCGCCTCCTCGACGTCGTGGGTGACGAGCAGCACGGTGCGCGGCTCGCGCTCGAGGGCGTCGGCCAGCCACGCCTGCATGTCGCGGCGGGTGAGCGCGTCGAGCGCGCCGAAGGGCTCGTCCAGGCACAGCACGGGCTTGCCCGACAGCAGCGTGCGCAGGAAGGCGACGCGCTGGCGCATCCCGCCCGAGAGCTCGTGGGGACGGGCGCGCTCGAAGCCCTCCAGGCCGAAGGCGGCGAACAGCGGGTGCGCGCGGCGGCGCGCCTCGTCGCGGCTCGCGCCGGCGATGCGCACGGCGAGCGCGGCGTTGTCGATCGCGGTCAGCCACGGCAGCAGCAGGTCGCGCTGGGGCATGAGCACGGCGGGGCCGGCCGCCACCGTCCCGCGGTCGGGCGCCAACAGGCCGCACACGAGCTCGAGCAGCGTGGTCTTCCCACAACCGCTCGGCCCGACGACGGCGACCGTGCTGCCCGCGGCGACGTCGAGCGAGAGGTCCTCGAGCGCGGCGAGCCCGGACTCGCCGCCGCGGCGCGGCGAAGGCACGGCTCACCCCCGAGAGATGGATCTCGCGGTCGCCCATCGCCTCCTCGGAAACGTGTCGAGGCTCCTGCGCGGGAGCCTCGATCTTCGTCTGCATCGCTCCCTCCGCGGGCATTACCCCACAGGTTCGAAGGGTCAGCGCCAGGTCCGTGGGCGCTATCTCAGCCGGCCTCCGCCAGCCCCCCTGTTGTCACGTCGTGACGCGGATGCTAGCGGCCCGGGCCGCCGGGACGCCTCTCGAACCAATGGGTCGCGTAGGGGTTGTCGTTGTAGCGGCCGATCTCGTGCCAGCCCATCGAGCGGTAGAGCGCCGCCGCCTCGGGCAGGGCCCGGTTCGTGTCGAGCCGCAGCACGCTCGCCCCGTGGGAGCGCGCGTGCTCCTCGAGTGCGAGCACGATCCGTCGGCCGAGGCCGAGGCGCCGCGCCTCCGGCGCGACCCAGAGCCGCTTGATCTCGTCGTAGCCGTCGTGGAAGGTCAATGCCCCGCAGCCGACCGGCTCGCCGCGGAGCCGCGCGACGAGCAGCAGGCCCGCCGGCGCGGACATGTCGGTCGCCTCGGTGGCGAGGCTGCGGCCGGGGTCGAAGCCGGCCTCGAAGCGGGCGTCGAGCTCGGCGAAGTACGAGCGCAGGCAGTGCTGCGCGCCGGCGCCGGCCGGGTCCTCGACCGCGAGCTGCACGAGCCCCGCGGTGAGCAGGCGCTCGACGACGCCCATCGCCTCGACGAGCCGCTCGCGCTGGGGCTGGCTGAGCGGCTCGAGCAGCGAGCGCGCCAGCTCGTCGCTCGAGCGGTCGAGCAGGTCGCGCTCGGCGCGCCCGGCGTCGGTCAGCCGCACCGCGCGCACGCGGCGGTCGGCCGGGTCGGCCTCGAGGATCACGAGCCCGTCGCGCTCGAGCGAGCCGACGAGGCGGCTGAGATAGCCCGAGTCCAGGCCGAGCCGCGCCCGCAGCGAGCGCAGGTCGGTCGGCCCCGCGCCGCTCTCCCACAGGACGCGCGAGGCGCCGAGCGGGCGCCCGCGCGCGAGGTACTCGTCCTGCAGCACGCCGATCCGCGCCGTCACCGTGCGGTTGAACGACCGGACCTTGTGCGGGGCGTCCTCGTCCATGCCTCTGACCTTAGTCAGAGAACTGCAACAGCGCCACCCCGCCCGGTCGCTATCCGCCGCGCTCGGCCAGCGCGGCGCGGTCGCTGCGCGAGTCCGACACCGCGAGCCGCCGGCCGGTCGCCGCGTCGGTGCCCGCGAGCTGGACGCGCGGGCGCGGGCCGTACTCGCCCTCGCGCACGAGCCGGTGCCCGCGCCCGGCCAGCGCCGTGAGCTGCGCCGGGTCGACGCGCGCGTCCTCGATGTTCAGCGACGAGCCGCCCTGGTTGTCGAGGCGCTCCGCGTCGACCGCCTGGGCCAGGTCGAGGCCGAAGTCGACCGTGCCGACGATCTGCAGCAGCGTGCCCATGATGATCCGCGCGCCGCCCGCCGCGCCGGCCACGAGCGCGGGACGGCCGTCGCGCACGACGATCGTCGGGCTCATCGACGAGCGCGGGCGCTTGCCCGCCTGCGGCTGGTTGGCCGAGCCCGGGTCGCCGAAGTCGGTCAGCTCGTTGTTGAGCAGGAAGCCGGTCCCGGGGGCGATGACGGCGCTGCCGAACTCCTGCTCGATCGTGCAGGTCAGCGCGACGGCGTTGCCGCGGCGGTCGATGACCGAGACGTGCGTCGTGCTCCCGTTCGGGTTGCGGTCGCCCGTCACCCCGGCCGCCGAGGCCGTCGAGGCGGGGAACGCCCCGGCGCGGAACGTGCCGGCGCGATCGCCGTTGATCTGGGCGCGGCGGCCCGCCGCGTAGGTCTTCGAGAGCAGCTGGGCGACGGGCTGGCGGATGAACGACGGGTCGGCGATGTAGGCATTGCGGTCCGCCCAGGCGATCTTCTGCGCCTCGGCGATCAGGTGGTCGGTCAGCGCCGTCGACTGCCCCGAGGCGGCCAGGTCGTAGCCCTCGAGGATGTTCAGCATCTCCTGGATGGCCACGCCGCCGGAGGTCGGCGGCGGGAAGCCGAGGACCGTGCGGCCCCGATACGTGCCGCGCAGCGGGTCGCGCCAGGCCGCCCTGTAGGCGGCGAAGTCCTTCAGCGCGAGCAGGCCGGCGTCGCGCGTCGCGGGCCGTGGCGAGCGCATGTCGCGGACGATCCGCCGCGCGATCGTGCCCCGGTAGAAGGCCTCGGCGCCGCCGCGCATGATGCGCCGCAGCGAGGCCGCGAGCTCGGGCTGGCGCAGCGTGCTGCCGGCCGGGATGGGCTGTCCGCCGGGCAGGAAGATCGCCGCCGTGGCGGGGAAGTTGGCGATCCGGTCGGCCTCCGAGCGCGCCGCGCCCTGCATCGACAGCGGCACGCGGATGCCCTCGCGCGCGAGCTTCTCGGCCGGCGCGATCGCCTCGCTCAGCGAGAACGTGCCGTAGCGCGTCAGCGCCGCGTCCATGCCCGCCACGACGCCGGGCACGCCGACCGTCAGGTGGCCGGTGAAGTCCTTGTGCAGGCCGGGCCCGGCGAACGTCGTCGGCGTGGTGGCCGCGCCGGCGGTCTCGCGGAAGTCGAGCGCGCGCACCGCGCCGGTGCGGCTGCGGTAGAGCAAGAAGCCGCCGCCGCCGATGCCGCACGACTGCGGGCGCGCGGCGTTCAGGGCGAAGACGGTGGCCGCGGCGGCGTCGATCGCGTTGCCCCCCGACTCGAGCACGGCGCGCCCGACGCGCGAGGCGGCGGGCGACTCCGTCGCGATCACGCCCCGCGTCGAGGTCACCGCCGGGTGGAAGCGCGAGCCCTCCTTGGCCTGGGCGGAGAGGGGGACCGCGAGGAGGGCGAGGACGATGAGGACGATCGGGAGGCGTCGCATGGACGCCTGGTACCCCTGGCTCAGCGTCCGGACACCGGCCGGGTGAGCGCCTTGACGAACTCCTCGAGCTGGTTCGTCGTCCAGCACTCGAACGCCTCGCAGTGGCGCTCGTAGGAGGCGATCACGCTGTCGCCGTAGTTCCAGTACAGGCGCGGCTCGGGGTTCAGCCAGAACGTGCGCCCGGCGCGCGCGGCGACCGCGCCGAAGATGTCCGAGCGCGGGTCGCGCCCGTTCGTGCGCGCGTCGCCGAGCACGATGACCGTCGCGCGCGGGTGCAGGTCGTCCTCGACGAGCGTCGCGAACTCGCTCCACACCCGCCCGTAGTCGGTGTAGCCGCTGATGTCGGCCACGCCGGCGTCGCGCCCGATCGCCTCCGAGACGGCCTTGAAGTCGCGCTCGCGCTCGAAGAGGTCGGTGACCTCGCTGATGCGCTCGATGAACACGAACGAGCGCATGCGCCGGAACGAGTCGTGCAGCGCGTGCAGGACGGACAGGAAGAACACGCTGGCGCTCGTCACCGAGGTCGAGACGTCGCACAGCACGTAGATCTCGGGGCGCCGCGGGCGCACCGGGCGGTACTTGAGGACGACGGGCACGCCGCCGGTCTCCAGCGAGGCGCGCATCGTGCGGCGCACGTCGACGTGGGCGTGGTGGCGGCTGCCGCGGCTCTCCTGGCCCTGCGTCTTCAGGCGCCGCTTGAGCTGGGCGACCACGCGGTGCACGGCGGCGAGATCCTGGAGCGGGCCGGACGGCAGCGCGCGATCGAGCTCGTTGAGCGGGCGCGCCGGCGGCAGCGACTCGGTGCGCTCGATCTGCGCGCGCTCGAGCTCCTGGCGCAGCAACGCCTCGAAGCGCCGGATCGCGTCGCGCGGCAGGCCCTCGGCGCGCGGGTCGTCGGGGTCCAGGTCGGGCTGCGGCTCGGGGCGCAGGCCGAGCGCGCGGCGGATGCGCTGGACGTCGACGCCGACGACGCCCGAGCCCTCGCCCTGGCGCCCGAAGGCGGCGATGGCCATCCGCGCGAGGTCGCGCATCAGCCCCTCGCGGCCCTCGCGCAGGGCGCGCGCGATCTCCTGGCGCAGCGTCTCGAGGTTCAGCTCGGCGCCCGCGGCGTCGATGCCGCCGCCCTCGACGACCCCCTCCTGCACGGCGGCGAGCTCGGCCGCGCGGAAGAAGAAGCGGTCGAAGACGAGGTCGTAGATGCGCCGGTCCTCCTGCGACTTGGCCAGCGTCGCGGCGATCGCGTCCTTGAAGTCGGCGGGCGACGTCCACGGGACCTCGCGCAGGATCGCGAAGGCGTCGAGCAGCTCGCTCGTGCCCACGGCGACGCCCTCGCCGCGCAGCTCCTCGCCGAACTCGAGCAGCTTCGCCGCGAGCCCGGGCGGCGCGTCCTCCGGCGCGGTGGCGCCGTAGAGCGCGGCCCTACGGCTCGACGGTCGATCCGGCAGGCGTGGCACGGACGCCCAGCTTGATGCCGATGCGGTCGGAGACGACGTCGAGGTCGGTGCGGTGCTTGACGATGATCGACAGCGTCTGGGTGAACACGCGCTGGTCGATGTCGTCGGCGCCGAGCAGCAGCAGGGCGCGCGCCCAGTCGATCGACTCGGCGATCGACGGCGGCTTCTTGAGGTCGAGCTCGCGGACCATGGCGACGACCTCGACGAGCCGGCGGGCGATCGTCTCGTCGAGGTCCGGCGTGTGCAGGCGGACGATCTCGAGCTCGTGCTCGAGCTCGGGGTAGTCGAGCCACAGGTACAGGCAGCGGCGCTTGAGCGCCTCGGTCAGCTCGCGCGTGTTGTTGGACGTCAGCAGGACGATCGGCCGCGTGCGCGCGGTGAAGCGGCCCAGCTCGGGGATCGAGATCTGGAAGTCGCTCAGCAGCTCGAGCAGCATCGCCTCGAACTCCTGGTCGGTCTTGTCGATCTCGTCGATGAGCAGCACGACCGGCTCCTCGGCGGCGATCGCGCTCATCAGCGGGCGCTGGAGCAGGAACTCCTCGCCGAAGATGTCGTCCTGGACCTGCTGCCAGCCCGCGCCCTCCGCCTCGGCCTGGATGCGCAGCAGCTGCTTGCGGTAGTTCCACTCGTACAGCGCCTTGGCCTCGTCGAGCCCCTCGTAGCACTGCAGGCGGATCAGCTCGCGCCCGAGGTAGCGCGACAGCGCGCGCGCGAGCTCGGTCTTGCCCACGCCGGCGGGGCCCTCGACGAGGATCGGCTTGCCCAGCCGGGCGGCGAGATAGGACACCAGCGAGGTGGACTCGCCGGGCAGGTAGCCCACCGATCGCAGCCCGGCGGTGACGTCCTCGATGCTCTGCGGGATCTCGGCCATGAGCCACCAATGATGACAACCGCGGCGTCCCGGCCCAACCGAGGACGGCGGCGCCCGCGTCGTGTGAGGGGCACGACGCGGGCCGCGGTCGGCGGCCGGGCGGGTCGGGCCCGAGCGCCGAAGGCACCACCGTCGTTCGGTCACAGCGGTCAACGCAGCCGCGGGCCGGGTCTTGCGACCCGGGCGGCAGACGATCAGGTCGTTGGCGCGGAGACGCTCGCCGCGACCGGTGCCAGCGGCACCGAGACGGTGAACGTCGTGCCCTCGCCGACGACGCTCTCGGCGGTCAGCGTGCCGCCGTGTGCCTCGACGAGCGCGCGGGCGATCGACAGTCCGAGGCCGGTGCCCTGGGCGGCGGTCTCGGCCGTCGACGACGTCCGGTAGAAGCGCTCGAAGATGTGCGGCAGCTCGTCGGCCGGGATGCCCGGGCCGGTGTCGGAGATGCTGATCTCGGCGCGGTCGCCGGCGGCGCGCACGCCGACCGAGATCTCGCCCGGGGCGGGCGTGAACTTGATCGCGTTGCCGATCAGGTTGTCCAGCACCTGGCGGAAGCGATCGGGGTCGGCGATCACGACGAGGTCGGACGGGATCGCGCCCATCGTGAGCGTCAGGCCGTGCCAGACGCAGGCCAGCTCGAGGTCGTGGACGGCGGGCGCGATGACCGGGCCGAGCGCGACCGGCTCGGGCTCGATGTCCATGACGCCGGACTCGGCGCGGTCCACGGTGAGCAGGTCGCCGACGAGGGCGAGCAGCCGCTGGGCGGAGCGCCAGACGACCTGCAGGTGGCCGCGCTGGGTGTCCGACAGCTCCTCGGGCCGCGCGCCGAGCACGATCTCGAGGTAGCCGAGGACCGTGGTCAGCGGCGTGCGCAGCTCGTGCGAGGCCGTCGTGACGAAGTCGCGCTGCAGGCGGGCGAAGGTCTCGACCTCGCGGTTGTGCTCCTCGAGATCGGCATTGACCCGGCGCAGCTTGGACGCGGTGTGAAGCAGCTCGGCGGTGCGCAGCTCGACCTCGAGGTCGGACCGCCGCCGCGCCGTGACCTGGGTCTGGACGAGCGCGGCGAGCAGCGCGGAGAGCAGCAGCCCGAAGATCAGGACGCTGACGGGCTCGCGGTCGTGGCTGCTGGTGAGGAACCCGTCCAGCGCGGTGACGCGCACGGTCCACAGGTGGCCGTCGTGGACGATCTGGGTGCTGCGCTGCCGGCCGCCGTCCGCGGCGCCGCCGGCGACGCCGATCAGCGCGCCGGGTGCGGCGCGGTCGCCGTCGAACAGCTCGACGCGCACGTTGCGCGGGACCCGGCCGCGGATGCCGGCCATGAAGTTCGGGCCGCGGAAGCGGGCCAGCAGCCAGCCGCGCAGGGCGGCGCGGCGCTCGGCCACCGTCGACGTCGCGGCGTCGCTGTCGTAGATCGGCAGGTACATGCCGAAGCCGGCTGCGTGGTCGCCGACCAGGCGCACGCGGGGGGTCAGCGTGCCGGCGCCGATGTCGCGCGCCCGGTCCTGGGCGGCGCGCGTCTCGGCGCGGCGGCTGAGGTCGTACCCGAGTCGCGTGTTGGACGTCTGGAACGGCTCGATGAAGGTGACGATGCGGCGGTCGGGCGCGGGCGGCGCGGGCGCGAGCGTGCTCGGCGCGCGACGCACGGTGAAGCCCGGCGCGTGGTCGGCGCGCTGGGCGGCGGTGAAGCCCGCGACGTCGCCGGGCGGCACCGAGGCGACGAACGTCAGGCCGCGCAGGCTCGGGTAGCGCTCAGGGAGCTGCAGCGCCTCGACGTAGCGGCGGAAGTCGGCGCGCCGGACCGAGTCGCTGGCCACGAACAGGCCGCGCAGACCGCGCAGCGCGTTCTCCGAGCGCTCGAGCTCGGCGGTGACCGCCTTCGCGCTCTCGTCTGCGGCGTCGCGGAACGACGCGTGCGACTCGCGGCCCACGACGCCGCGCAGCAGCACGAACGCGGCCAGCGACGCGGCCACGCCGACGGCGAGCACGATGAGCGGCAGCCAGCGAAGCCAGCGTGAGCGGGACGAGTTCACCGCCCGGTTATCGGCGGCCTCCCTGAGCGGTGGAGGAGGCCTGGACTATCGGCGCCGCGGGGGCGGCCGGTACTCGGCGGGCTCGTCGAACGAGAGCTGCCCGTCGTCGAGGTCGTCGGGCTTCGGGGAGCGGGGACGGACGACCGTCGGCTCCTCGTCGGGCCGCTCGGCATGCGGCCGCGGAGCCACCTCGGTGGCCGCGGTGGACGGTGACGGGTGGGTCGGGCTCGGGCTCGGGCTCCGGGTCGCGCGGGCGTGCGGCGGGTGGCGGCGGGACGTCGTCCGTGACCGGCTCGGGCGTGTGCGCGGCGCGGATCCGGTAGCCGGCGTAGGCGAGCAGCGCGCCGAGCAGGAAGGCGATGAAGATCCCCCACTCGACGCCCACCGAGGTGCTGATCGGGCCCTCGCGGCGGCCGTCGGGCTTGTCGAGCTGGCGGTAGAAGATCAGGAACATGACCCACAGCCCGGCGGCCATGATCACCGTGCCGTCGCCGCCCGGCAGGTGGAACGCCTTGCGCTGGCCGCGCGCGTAGAGGAGCACGAGCACGCCCGCGGCGACGACGAAGATCGCCGCCTCGACGAACGAGTAGACCTGGAAGGCGTTCTTGGAGTCGTCGAGCGAGACGGGCCGCCCGCGGACGACGGCGAAGCCCGTCTCCTGGTACCAGGGCAGCAGCATCGAGACGAGCAGCGCGACGGCCGCGATCGCGGCGAGCTTCTGGTGCTGGCTCAGCGCGCGCCAGCTCGAGCCGACGCGCCCGGCGGCGCCGCGCGCGTGCTCGGCCGCCTGCCGCGACCGGTCGTGCGCCCGCTGCGGATCTCCCGGGCCCGGGCCTGCGCTCATGCGAGGACGCCGGCCGCCGCGCGCATGCGGTCCAGGGTCAGGATCCACGTCGTCGGCCCCTGCGCCATGCTGCGGGGCATTGTATGCGCCATCGCTACGGATCCCATTTCCACCAGTTCGCCGATCTCACGCTCCCCGCGGGTGATGGACCGTTCCCCGTCGCGGTCGTGCTCCATGCGGGGTTCTGGCGCGAGCAGTACACGCTCGAGCTCGGCGAGGAGCTCGCCCGCGACCTGACGCGCCGCGGCTGGGCGGCCTGGAACGTGGAGTTCCGCCGGCTCGGCCCGCTCGGCGAGGGCGGGTACCCGACGACGCTCGAGGACGCCGGCGCGGCCGTCGACGCGCTCGCCGGTCTGGACGCGCCGCTCGACCTCGACCGCGTCGTCGTGCTCGGCCAGTCGGCCGGCGGCCAGCTCGCCCTCTGGGTCGCGGCGCGCCCGTCGCCCGCGGTGCCCGTCGCCGGCGCGGTGTCGCAGGGCGGCGTGCTGGACCTGGCCCAGGCCGCGCGGCTGGGCATCGGCGACGGCGCGGCGAGCGACCTGCTCGGCGGCGGTCCCGACGAGGTCCCCGACCGCTACGCCGACGCCTCGCCGATCGAGCGCGTCCCGATCGGCGTCCCGACGCTCGTCGTCCACGGCGACGCCGACGACACCGTCCCGCCCGAGCTCGCGACCCGCTACGTCGAGGCCGCCGAGGCGGCCGGGGACGACGTGACGCTCGTCCTGCGCCCCGGCGACGGCCACGGCGTCCACCTCGATCCCGCCGAGCCCGCGTGGGCCGACGTGGTCGCGTGGCTCGAGCGCTTCCGCTGAGTTGATGCGTGCGGTCGCGTGCGTGGGCGCGCGACCAGGGCGACAACGACTACGCGATCGGGATGTCCTCGACCTCCGAGGAGCCGCCGTCGTCCCCGTCCGACTCGAGGATCTCCAGCCAGCGGTCGATGAGCGCGCGGACGAGCAGCAGGACCTGACGCAGCGCGTCGGTCAGTGGCTCGCGCAACTCGGGCGGGACGAGCTCGCGGACCGCGCGCACGAGCGCGATGAGCGCCGCGAGATCGTCCGAGGACGCGCCGCCGTCGCGCGGCGGGACCGCCCAGCCCTGCGGTGGGACGTGCGCCTCGCGCAGCCGGCGGGCCGCCTCGCGCGTCTCGCGCAGGCGCTCCTCGATCTCGTCGAGCGGGTCAGCCGGCTCGTCCGGGGCCATCGAAGCTCACCTCCAGCGCGCCGTCGTCGAATCGCGCGCCCGCCGGGCGGTAGCCGTCGAGCGCGGCGGGCAGGATCATCGTCCGCTTGTGGCCGTCGACGCGGACGACGAGCTCGAGCCCGATCTTCTTCAGCGAGATCTCGCCCTTGTCGGCGAAGGGGAGCTCCAGGCGCAGCTGCGCACCGCCGTCGAGCAGCTCGAGCTCGTGGGTCAGGCGCCGGTGCAGCACCGCCGCCGGGTCGTGGCCGGCGTAGGCCTCGGCGCCGAGGCGGTCGAGCATCGCCGCGCCCACGACCTCCTCGTCGAAGTACGGCGCCTGCAGCACCGGCACCGGCGCGAAGGCGGCGCGCACGTCGGCCAGCCGGCCCGCCTGGCGCTCGCGCCACGCCGCGAAGTACTCGCCGACCTCGGCCGGGAAGACACGATTGACGATCACCGCGTCGGTCAGGAAGCCGTACAGGTTCAGGTAGGTGAACGTCCGCCGCGCCTCGTCGATGACGAGCCGGTCGGGGGTCATCACGAGCCGGATCGAGACGTGCTCGTGGTCGCGGAGGATCTCGTTCATGGCGATCAGGTGACGCACGAGGCGGTGGACGTCGCCGAGGGCGGCGTCGCCGGGCAGGGTCACGTCGAGCAGCGCGCTCGCCAGCGGGCGCGCGGCGGCGAGCAGCGCGCCCTGCGAGGGGACGACGCGCTCCAGCCACCAGCGGGCGGCGTCGGGGAAGGACAGCAGCCGCAGCGTCTCGCCGGTCGGCGCGCAGTCGACGACGACGACCTCGAAGCGCTCCTCCTCGTGGTGGCGGCGGATCTGCAGCAGGCTGAAGAGCTCGTCGAGACCGGGCGGCACGGTGAGCTCCTCGGCCTGGATCCGATCCACGCCGCGCTCGACGAGCACCTCGCCGAGCCAACCCTGCATCGCGCTCCAGTGGCGCTCGAGCTCGTCCTGGGCGGACACCTGCTGCGCCCAGAGGCAGTCCCCGGCGGGGGTCGGCTCGGCGCCGACGGGCTGCTGGAGGATGTCGGCGAGGCTGTGGGCCGGATCGGTCGACAGGACGATCGTCGCCCGGCCCGCGGCAGCGCAGCGCCGGGCCGTGGCGACGGCCGCCGACGTCTTGCCGACGCCGCCCTTGCCGGTGAAGAGGATCGTGCGGGGCGCCATGCGCGCGGCCGCAGTCTATGGCTGCTGACCGGAGCCCGCACTCCACCTCGCGGTATAGAGCGCTCTCGCAACGACGGGCCGACGTTATAGAGCGTTTCTTGCTTATCCTGCGGCCCCCGATGGCTCTCCGACGCTTTCTCTTCTCCTCCGAGGGCGCGCCGTACGTCCTGGTGCCCTTCATCCCGCTCGCGGTCCTCTTCGAGCTGATCCACGCCGACCCGGTGATCGTGTTCTTCACCTCCGCGCTGGGCGTGATTCCGACGGCGGCGCTGATGGGACGCGCGACGGAGGAGCTGGCCGAGCGTTCGGGCCCGGGCATCGGCGGCCTGCTCAACGTGACCTTCGGCAACGCGCCGGAGCTGATCATCGCCCTGTTCGCCCTGAACGCCGGCCTCCACGAGGTCGTCAAGGCGTCGATCATCGGCTCGATCATCGGCAACTCGCTGCTCGTGCTCGGCGCCTCGGCCTTCGTCGGCGGCCTGCGCCGCGAGCGCCAGTTCTTCGACGCCACCGCTGCGACCTCCCAGTCGGCGATGCTCCTGCTCGCGGTCGGGGCCATGATCATGCCCGCCGTCTACGAGCTCGTCGAGGGCACCGGCCTGCCGCGCCCCGACGACGAGCGCATCAACTACGACGGGACCGTCGAGAGCCTCTCCTACGCCGTCGCGCTCGTCCTCATCGGCACGTACGCGGCCGGGCTGTGGTTCTCGCTGAAGACCCACAAGGACCTGTTCAACCCGGTCGCGCACTCCGACGACGATCCGGACCCGATCCAGCACGGCGACGAGGAGCCGTGGACCGTCCGCAAGTCCGTGATCATGCTCGCGATCGCCGGCCTCGCCGTCGGCCTGATGTCCGAGATCCTCGTCGGCTCGATCACCGAGGCCTCCGAGTCCGTCGGCCTGAGCGAGTTCTTCATCGGCGTGATCGTCGTTGCCATCGTCGGCAACGCGGCCGAGCACTGGGTCGCGGTGCTCGTCGCCTGGAAGGACAAGATGGACCTCGCGGTCAACATCGCGATCGGCTCGGCCGCCCAGATCGCCCTGTTCGTGGCGCCGGTCCTCGTCCTGTGCTCGCTGTTCATCGGGCCGCACCCGATGGCGCTGGTGTTCAACGGGTTCGAGCTCGCGGGCATCTTCCTGGCGATCCTCATCGCCTCGCACGTGACGAACGAGGGCGAGTCGACGTGGTTCGAGGGACTGCAGCTGCTGGCCGTCTACGCCGTACTCGGCCTGACGTTCTTCTTCGCCTGACCGGCCCGCCCGGGCCGGACTAGACTCGGACGCCGATGCCCGAGCCCGGACATCTGGCCGTCGGCACGTGGAGCGGCGGGCGCTTCATGCACTTCGGCGAGCCGCTCGACGACGAGCGCCTCGCCGCGCTGCTGCGCCCCGACGCGGCGATCTCGACGGTCCTCACCGCCGACGCCTACGGCGCCGGCGAGGCCGACGCGCTGCTCGGCCGCGCGCTGCAGGGCGTGGCGCGCGAGGACGTGTGCGTCGTCGGGGCGATCGGGCACGACTTCTACACGGGCGAGCGCGAGGGGGCGAAGGGCTTCCCGCGCTTCACCGATCCCCGCCTGCGCGGCGCCGACGGCTACGCGGACTACGTGCGGATGGCCACCGAGCGTTCGCTGGAGCGCATCGGGGCGTCGTCGTTCGATCTCCTGCTGCTGCACAACCCCGACCGCACGGGCTACACGAGCGAGGTCGTGTGGGACGCGCTGCGCGCCGTGCGCGACGAGGGCCTGACCGCGCGCCTCGGCGTCGCCCCCGGCCCGGCCAACGGCTTCACGCTCGATCTCATCGACTGCTTCGAACGCTTCGGCGCGCTCATCGACTGGGCGATGGTGATCCTCAACCCACTCGAGCCGTGGCCCGGCGAGCTCGTGCTGCCCGCCGCGCGCGAGCACAGCGTGCGCCTGATCACGCGCGTCGTCGACTACGGCGGGCTGTTCTGGGACGACGTGCGCCCCGGCCACGAGTTCGCGCCGCGCGACCACCGCGGCTTCCGCCCGGCCGGCTGGGTCGAGGCCGGCCGCGAGCGGATGGAGCGCCTGCGCCCGATCGCCGAGCGCCACGGCCTCACGCCGATGGGGCTGGCCTGCCAGTGGAACCTCGCCCACGAGCCCGTGGCCTGCGTCGCGCCGACGCTGATCCAGGAGCCGGGCCCGGACGCGCGCTCGATCGAGAGCAAGCGCGCCGAGCTCGCCGCCGTGCCGGCAACGCCGCTGCTCCACGCCGACGAGGTCGCCGCCGTGCGCGCGATCGGCGACAACACGGGCAGCATGGCGCTCAAGGGCGCGTCGGCCGGCTTCGACGGCGACCCGCAGGCGGATCGCTGGCCGCTGGACGGCGGGCTGCGCGAGCTCGCCTCGCGCTGGTCGATCGATCCCGGGCGCGACCTCGCCCAGGCGGTCCGGGCCGCCTAGCGCAGCTCCTCGGGCTCCTCGTCGGGCTCGAGCTCCTCGTCCTCCTCCTCCTCGTCATCCTCCGCCGGCGCGCTCGTCGCGCCAGGGTGGTGACGGACCTCGAAGCGCTCGATGAGCTCGTCGCGCGCGCGCTCGTCGAGCGGGACGTCATCGCCGAGCAGGACCCACTCGCCTCCCGGCGTCTCCTCCTCGAACAGCTCCGGGTCGACCTCCGGGGCGTCGTCGACGACGAGCAGCACCTCGGTCTCCGGGTTGAAGTAGGTCCCGGGACGGTTGAGCAGGTCCTCGAGCTCGAAGCGGCGTGGCGTGGCCATCGGACGAGCTTTCTAGCAGGGGCGGCGAGCGACCGCCATCTCGCGGGGGCGGCTTGACGCCCCCGTCGGGAGGGCCGGACTCCACCTCGGGTGACCGAGCAGTCGATCACCGGCCTGGTCATCGCGCGCGGGACGCTGATGCCCCGCGACGCGCCGCCGCCGGCGGTGGCCGCGTAGCGTCCCCGGGACCATGGGACGCGTGCGCGCGCGCATCGAGGTCGCCGGCCTGGCCAGCGACGCCGAGGAGCTCTGGTACGACCACCGCCGCTGGCCGACGTTCGTCGACGGCCTCAGGCACGTCGCGCGCGTCGACGGCGACTGGCCGCAGCCCGGCGCGCGCGTCGTGTGGGACTCCGAGCACGGCGGCTCGGGCCGCGTGCTGCTGAGCGTCGAGGCCTACGAGCCGCGCGCCGGGCAGACCGTGAGCTTCGAGGACGACCGCGTGCGCGGCACCCAGCGCATCGCCTTCCATCCCCACGAGGGCGGCGTGACCGTCGTCCTCGAGCGCGACTACGAGCCCAAGGACCCGCGCCTGCAGCCCGCCCTGCTCGACCGCCTCGTCGTCCGGCGCCCCCAGCGCGAGACGCTCGAGCGCACGCTGCGGCGCTTCGCCGCCGAGCTGCGGGCCGAGCGCGATCTGCCCCTATAGCCTGCGTCGCCGTCCCCCAGAGAGGAGAGCCGTCCCCACATGTTCGTCTTCAAGGCCGCGGTCGTCGGCGCCGGCACCATGGGTGGCCAGATCGCCCAGACGATCGCCTCCGCGGGCATCCCGGTCGTCCTCAAGGACGTCGACGACGACCTCGTCCAGGCCGGGCTGATCGAGGCCCGCAACGTCACCGAGGGCCAGCTCGGCCGGCTCGTCGAGAAGGGCCGGCTCGCCCAGGAGGACGCCGAGTCGCAGCTCGAGCAGGTGATGGCCCGCATCGACGGCACGACGAGCTACCACGGCTTCGGGGACGTCGACTTCGTCATCGAGGCCGTCCCCGAGCGCCTCGACGTCAAGCGGGCCGTGTTCGCCGAGCTCGACGTCAGCACGCCGGGCCACGCCGTGCTCGCGTCGAACACCTCGGCGCTGTCGATCACCGAGATCGGCGAGGCCACGAGCCGCCCCGAGCGCGTCGTCGGCTTCCACTACTTCTACCCGGCGTCGGTCATGCGCCTCGTCGAGATCATCGAGGGCGACGACACCGAGGCGGAGACCGTCGCCGCCGCCGTGAGCCTCGCCCAGGCGATCCGCAAGACGCCGATCGTGTGCGCCGAGGTGCCGGGCTTCGTCGTCAACCGCGTCCTCAACGCGGCGATGAGCGAGGTCTGGCGCGTCCAGGAGGAGAAGGGCTGGTCGATCAAGGCGATCGACGAGGCCGTGACCGAGTCCAAGATCGCGCCGATGGGGCCGTTCTTCCTCGCCGACCTGCTCGGGCTGGACACGGTCCTCCACGTCGCCGAGTACCTCGACGCGTCCTACCCCGGGCGCATGTACGTCCACGAGGGCCTGAAGGCGCGCGTCGCCGAGGGCAAGCTCGGCGCGAAGACCGGGGGCGAGGGCTTCTACGCCGACGGCGAGCCGCAGGTCCCCGGCGACGCCGACCCCGACCTCGAGGAGCTGTCCGACCGCTTCAACCTGCGCGCGCTCGTCGAGTGCCTGGCGCTCGTCCAGGAGGGCGTGACGACGACGCGCGAGGTCGACCTCGGGATGATGGCCGGCACGGGACTGATGCCGCCGCCGCTCGCGCGTGCCGACCAGGCCGGCCTCGACACGGTGCTCGAGCGCCTCGAACGGGCCACGGACGAGTGGGGCGAGCGCTTCGCCCCGCCGCCGGTCCTGCGCCGCCTCGTCGCCCAGGGCCGGACCGGTCCCGCCGCCGGCCAGGGCGTCTTCCCCTACAAGCGCCCGGACGACGGCGACCAGCCGGAGACGCTGCAGCTCGAGTCGCGCGGGGACATCGCCATCGTCTGGCTCGACAACCCGCCCGCGAACTCGATCTCGGGCGCCCTGCTCGACGACCTCGCCGCGGTCTGGGAGCGCGTCGAGAGCGGCGGCGAGGTCCGCGCGCTGGTCATCGCCTCGGCGAATCCGCAGCTGTTCTGCGCCGGCGCCGACATCAAGGGGTTCACCGCGCAGATGGAGAACGGCGACGGCGGGCGCATCGCCGAGCGCACGCATGCGCTGCTGCGCGCCTTCGAGCGCTCCGGCGTCGTCACCGTGGCCGCGGTCAACGGCCTCGCCCTCGGCGGCGGCTGCGAGCTGGCGATGGCCTGCGACATCCGCATCGCCGCGCAGTCGGCGCGCTTCGGCCAGCCCGAGATCGGCCTCGGGATCATGCCCGGCTTCGGCGGCACCCAGCGGCTGCCGCGGCTGGTGGGCACGAACAAGGCGCTCGAGATGAACCTCACGGGCGAGTCGGTCAGCGCCGACGAGGCGTACGAGTACGGCCTCGTCAACCGCGTCGTGGCCGACCACGAGCTGCTCGACACCGCGCTGGCGTGGGCGCGCAAGCTCGCGAGCCAGCCGCCGCTGGCCGTCCGCCACATCAAGCAGACGAGCTCCGACCCGTCGCTGGACGCCGGTCTGGAGGCCGAGCAGCGTGCCTTCGCCGAGGTCTTCGCGACGGACGACGCGCGCGAGGGCGTCGCCGCGTTCGTCGAGAAGCGCCAGGCGCGCTGGCGCGGGACCTGATCCCGCGTGACGGGCGACGTCGAGCGGCTCGCCGAGATCGTCGGCGCGGCGCGCACGGTCGTGGCGCTGACCGGCGCGGGGATCTCGGTGCCGTCCGGGATCCCCGACTTCCGCACCCCGGGCATCGGGCTGTGGGAGAACGTCGACCCCATGGAGGTGGCCCACATCGACGCCTGGCGCGCGGACCCCGAGCGCTTCTGGCGTTTCTACGGGCACCGCTTCGGAGTGCTCGAGGGCAAGGAGCCCAACGCCGCCCACCACGCGCTCGTCGAGCTCGAGCGCCGCGGCCGGCTCGCCGCCGTCGTCACCCAGAACATCGACCGCCTGCACCGCAAGGCGGGGACGCGCGAGCTCGTCGAGGTGCACGGGACGATCGCGACCTCCTCGTGCCTGGCCGACGGCGAGCGCTACCCGCTCGCCGAGGTGCGCCGCCGGCTCGACGCCGACCCGGCCGGCGTCCCGCGCTGCGACTGCGGGCGACCGCTGAAGCCCGACGTGGTCCTGTTCGGCGAGTGGCTGCCCGAGGCGGCGCTCGATCGCGCCTTCGCGCTCGCCGCCGAGGCGGACCTGCTGCTGTGCATCGGCAGCTCGCTCGAGGTCCACCCGATCGCCGGCCTGCCGAGCATCACGCGCGAGGCCGGCGGCGCCGTCGCCGTCGTGACCCAGGGACCGACGCCGTGGGACGACCGCGCCGTCGTGCGCCTCGGCGGCGACGTGGTCGCCGAGCTGGATGCGCTGCTGGCCGCGCTCGATCCGGGGTAGGCACCAGAGATGCGGGCCACGGTCCTCGAGCGCCCCGACAAGGACTCCGACGTCCGCCGCCCCCCGCGGCCGCCGGGGGTTCCGCGCGGGCTCGTCACCGCCGCCGAGCTGTCCTGGCGCTTCCTCGCCGTCGTCGCCGCCGTGGCCGTGCTGGCGTGGGGTCTGTGGCACGTGCGCCTGGTCGCCCTGCCGCTGTTCCTGGCGCTCCTCATCGCCACGCTGATCAGCCCGCCCGCCAACGCGGTCGCGCGGCGGGGCGTGCCGCGCGGCGCCGCCACCGCGATCGTCTTCGTCGTCGCCGTGCTCGTCGTCGCCGCGATCGCCTCGCTCGTCGTCCCGCCGTTCGTGTCCGAGCTCGGCGTGCTCACCGACACGGTCACGGGCGGCGCGCAGGAGCTCGGCCGGATCATCGCCTCGGGCCCGTTCGGCCTGAGCGAGAGCGAGGTCCAGCGGGCGATCGACTCGGCCTCCGAGCGCCTGCAGAGCTCGTCGGGCTCGATCGCGTCCGGCGTGCTCACCGGCGCGATGATCTTCGGCCAGATCCTCGCCTCGGCGCTGCTGACCATCGTGCTCGTGTTCTTCTTCGTGAAGGACGGGCCGCGGATCTGGAGCTGGGTCACCTCGCTGTTCCCGTCGTCCGTCCGCAGCCGGGTCGACGAGGCGGGGGAGATGTCGTGGTCGGTGCTCGGCGCCTACATGCGCGGCGTCGTCCTCGTCGCCACCGTCGACGCCGTGTTCATCGGCCTCGGCATGGCGCTCGTGGGCATGCCGCTCGTGCTGCCGCTCGCCGTGCTGACCTTCGTCGCCGCGTTCGTGCCGATCGTCGGCGCCTACGTCGCCGGCGCCGCCGTGGTGCTCATCGCGCTCGTCTCCAACGGCGTCGGCGCGGCGCTGGTCGTGCTCGCGATCGTGCTCCTCGTCCAGCAGCTCGAGGGCAACGTGCTGTACCCGATGATCATGCAGCGGACGATGGAGATGCACCCGGTGGCGACGCTGCTCGCCGTCGGCACGGGCGGCGTGCTCGCGGGGATCATCGGCGCGCTGGTGGCCATCCCGCTCACCGCGGTGGTGGCCACGTCGCTGCCGATCCTGCGCGGCGAGGACCCGCCGGAGGCGCTGGACCCGGACGAGTAGCGCGAGGCGCTACTCGCCCGCGTGGGCGGCGCTGGCCGACTCGTCGGCCTTCAGCGCGTACTTCGACGGCGAGGTGAGGACCTCGGGGTTGTCGATCTCCCCGAGCCGCTGCATGAGCTTGTCCCACTGGCCCGGCTTGAGCACGGCGTCGAACTGCGCGCCGACCTTCAGGTCGGTGCCGAACATCGGGCGCCAGCCGACGTGGATGTGGTCGTTGTGGTCGGCCATGGACAGCGTGTTGTCGGCGCCCGGGAAGGTCATCAGGGAGATGATCTGGTCGGGACGCATCTGGCCCTGCAGCGTCAGCAGCTTGCGGATCGTGATGTCGGTGACCGAGCCGGCGCCCTGGTGGCCGATGATCGGCACGCCGTTGATGGCGGCGATGTCGACGGCGGTGCCGGTCGAGTGGTGGCTGACGTTGCCCGACGTGGTCAGGTAGCCGTGGCCGCACTGCAGCGAGCTGACGGTCGGCTTCAGGCCGCTCGAGGCCAGGAACTCGAGCGTGGCCAGGACGCGGCGGTCGACGATGCCGGCCTCGATGTCGCGGCGGCCGCACTCGTAGATCTGGATGTTCGAGTTGCTCAGGACGCGGCGCTGGAGGTCCTCCTTGCTCATCAGGAGGATCTGGCCGATCGTCGCCGTCTTGGCGTCGCGGCCGACGAGCGGGTTGCGGCCGGCGGCGCGGTAGATCGCCGTCGACTCGAGCAGCTTCCAGCCGTCGAGGATCGGCTTGGGGTCGACGCGCGGGGCGCCGCGCCCGGCCGGGCGGATCTCGAACTTGGCGTGCGGCGCGGTCTTGTCGTCGGTCGTGCCGATGCGCCCGAGGATCGTGCCGGCGATGACCTTCGAGCCGACCTGGAGACGACGCAGGACGACGTCCTCGCGGTCGAGGCCGTAGATCTCGGTGAAGAAGGACTTGAAGGTCGAGAAGCCGGGGATCGCCGCGCCGCTCTCGAAGAGCTGCTCCTCGCCGCCGTTGTCGAACGCGAGCGGGCGGTAGGGGTTGGCGAACAGGCGCTCCTTCTCGAGCTCCGGGACGGCGGCCGACGGCGCGAGCGCGGCGGCGCCGCGGGTGACGGCGGTCGCGGCGGTCGGCGCGAGCTGGCGCCCGGCGCTGGCGGCGATCGTCGGCTTGGGGTCGTCCTTGCTCTTGGCCGACAGGTTGAGCTCGTCCTCGACCTCCTGCTTGGAGACCGAGCGCTCCTTCGGCACGGGGTACAGGCGCGACAGCTTCTTGAGGTTGCCGTACGTGTACGTGTTGCCGTAGGCGTCGCGGAGCTTGATGTACAGGCCGAGGCGGTCCGAGCGGCCCTTGCTGACGATCGTGCCGTCCTGGACGGCGATGACCGGCGAGCCCGCCTTGGCGTAGATGTCGATGTCGCGGCGCGAGGCATCGGACTCGACCGGGACGGTCGCGCCCTTCTTGCGTGCGGCGCGCGCGTCGGCCTTGGTGAGGTCGTCGGCGTAGCGCGCCTTCGCGTGCACCGGGAAGTGGCCCTGCGTCAGGCCGGTGAGCGAGCCGACGAGGTCGTTGGGCAGGCCGCTGACCAGACGCGCGCGCATGAGCACGGAGTCGACGTACCAGTCGGCGTGGTTGTAGGCGAAGATCGCGCGGCGGATGTCCTCCTCGGCGCCGGCGGCCTTGAGGTAGCGCGCGGCGGCGAAGATGGCGTCGACCGGGTTGTAGGGGTCGCGGCGGCCGTCGTGGTTGGCGTCGGTGCCGTACATCTCCCAGGTCGCGGGCATGAACTGCATCCAGCCCAGCGCGCCGGCGGAGGAGACGTTGAGGTTGCGCCCGTAGTCGGTCTCGATCTCGTTGATCGCGGCCAGGACCTCCCAGCGCACGCCGAACTCGACGCCGGCGGCCTGGTAGATCGGGAGCAGGAACGGCGGGATGCGGAACTTCTCGATGAAGAAGTTGGGGACGCCGGGCTGCGCGGCGCCGGGCACGGCGAGCGAGAAGGTCGGGTCGGCGGGCGTCGGCGTGCCGTCCTTGCGGCGCGGCGCGGGCTGGTCGTTCGTGTCGACGTCGCTGCCGTGCTGGTTGATGCGCGTGCCCTGGTCCTCCTGGGCCTCCTCCTCGGAAGCCTCATGCTTGGCCTTAGACTTGCGCTTCGCGCGCTCGGCGCCGTCGCGCGCCACGATCTTGGAGCCGCGCGAGGTCGTCGTGCTCGCGGGGCCGGGCCCCGAGCTCGAGGATCCGGAGCCGAGAGCCCGAGGACGGCGACGAGGACGACGGGCCGTCCGAGCCGCCGTTGCCGTGCTCGGGCGTGGTCTCCGTCGGCGTCGTCTCGGTGGGCGTCGTGTCCGTGGGCGTCGTGTCGGTCGGCGTCGTCTCGGTGGGCGTCGTGTCGGTCGGCGTCGTGTCCGCGGGCGGGTCGGGATCCGGCGGCGGTGTGACGTCGGGCGCGGTGTCCGTGCGGTCCGGGACGATCTCGCCGAGGTCGTCGACGCTCGTGACCGTGACCTCGACGCCCGCCACCGTCACGGCGGACGGGGCCGTGCCGGGCTCGCCGGACCACTGCGTCTGGGTGCCGTCGGCGAGGTGGAGCAGGTAGTTGTGCGGCGCGGCCGAGGCGGGGATGATGGCGCCGCCGAAGCCGGCCAGGAACAGGCCGGCGACGACGAGTCCGGACAGCACGCGCCGGCGCGGGCCCTGGGAACGGGCGCCACGCGGCTGGGGCCGCTGCTGAGAGGTGTGATTCCGGCGTGTCAAGAGGATTTCCGAGCCCCGCGGGAGAAGGGGAACACCGGAGTGATCGACCGTACCGGTCAGGTTCTTGACCATTTGAACGCAACCCCGGCCGGTTTCCGTGGTCATTCACCGCTCAATCCGTTGCGCGATCCCGCACCCTAACCCTCGAGTCGAGGGTTAGATATGGACCTTTCGGCGCCTCCCCGCGTGCGCGAGGCGGTAGCGTTCGAGCCATGGACGACGAGCTCGGCCCCGACGGACTGCGTCAGCGCCTCGCCCGCTCCGGTGAGGACGCGCTCGCCCGGCTCGCGCAGGAGCTGCTCGAGAACCCGCTTGTCAGCGGCGCCCTGACGCGCGCCTTCGAGGCGCGCGAGAAGGCCACGCAGGCGCAGGAGGCCGCGCTCGGGGCGCTCAACATCCCTTCGGCGGCCGATATCGAGCGCCTGACGCGCCGCGTGCGGCAGGTCTCGCAGCGGCTGGAGGGGATCGAGGACGGCGTCGACCGCCTCGACGGTCGCCTGGCCGCGCTGCGGACCGACGAGGCGCTCACCGGGCGCCTCGACGCGATCGAGAAGCAGCTCGGCGTGATCGCCCGCGAGGTCGAGGCGATCGCCGAGGCGCTGCCGGGCCGGGCCGAGCCCGTCCCGAGCAGCCAGGAACGGCTCAAGGTCGCCGAGGACTGACCGCGCCGTCCAGCGCGGCGAGCGCCGCGCGGCCGAGGCGCACGCCCGCGTCGTCGACCGCCTCCTCGCCGAGCCGCTCGCCGTCCGCCGTGACGACGGCGAGCAGCGACCCGGCCGGCACGCCGCGGCGCCCGGCGACCGCAAGCAGGGCGGCCGTCTCGAGGTCCACGGCCAGGGCGCCGGCCGCCCGCCACGCCTCGCGGCGGGCCGGGTCGTCGCCGTAGAACAGGTCGCCCGAGGCCACGAGGCCGCTGCGGTCGGCCTGCGCCGCGAGCGCACGGGCGAGGCCGGGATCGCCGGTCACCACATCGCCGGCGCCCATCGCGCGGCTGGCGCCGTCGCCCGCCAGGGCCGAGGTGACCGCGACGAGCTCGCCCGCCGCCAGGTCGCCGGCCAGGGCCGTGCACGTGCCGACGCGGATCGCGCACTCCATGCCGAGGTCGCACAGCTCCTCGAGCACGATCGCCGCCGACGGGCCGCCGATGCCGGTGCTCTGCACGGTCAGCGGCTCGCCGTCGAGCGCCGTGCCCGTGTAGCCCCACAGGCCGCGGTGGTGGTTGAACATCCGCGGGGTCTCGTCGAACAGCGCCTGGGCGAGCGCGAGCGCGCGGCCCGGGTCGCCGGGGAGCAGCGCGCGCGGGGCCAGGGCGGCAGTGGGGCGGAGATGGATGCTGCTGGGCACGGGCCGCCGCACGATACGCGCCCGGCGTCGCCCTCCAACGCTTGAAGTTGACAGGTTGCGGGCGCCCCAGTACGACTAGCGGCACCAACCAAGGCATCAGGTCGGGAAGTGGGCGGGACACCGCCTGCAAGGCGCCGCCGGTCGAGAGACGAGCGCCGCCGACCGACGTAGCGGGACGTCAACCCGCGAGCGGCGGGTTCCTCACCGAGGACCCCGCCGCTGTTTTCTCGGCGCTCCTAGACTCGACGCGATGGACCTGCGCGAGCGCGTCGCCGCGACCGGGCTGGTGCCCGCCGCGAGCCCCGTCGTCGTCCTGCTCTCGGGCGGCCGCGACTCCGTGTGCCTGCTCGACGTCGCCGTCATGCTCGCCGGCGCCGAGGCGGTCAGCGCGCTGCACGTCAACTACGGCCTGCGCGACGAGGCCGGCGCCGACGAGGCGCACTGCGTGGCGCTGTCGCGCAAGCTCGGCGTCGCGCTCGTGATCGAGCACGCGGCGCGGCCGGACGACGCCCCCGGCAACCTCCAGGCATGGGCGCGCGACGTCCGCTACGCCGCCGGTGCGCGCGTCGCCGGCGAGCGCGGCGCGCGCCTGGCCGTCGCGCACACGGCCACCGACCAGGCCGAGACGATCCTCTACCGGCTGGCCGCGTCGCCGGGACGGCGCGCGCTGCTGGGGATGGCGCCGCGCTCCGGCCGGCTCGTGCGCCCGCTGCTCGGTGCGACGCGCGAGGAGACCGCTGCCTGGTGCCGCGAGCGCGGGCTGGCGTGGCGCGAGGACGCGACGAACGAGTCCGACAGGTACGCGCGCGGGCGCGTGCGCACGGGTCTCGTCCCCGCCCTGCGCGAGATCCATCCGGGCGCCGAGCGCAACATCGTGCGCACGGCCGAGCTGCTGCGCGACGAGGCCGAGGTGCTCGACGTCGTCGTCGACACGGCGCTGGCCGGGCGCGACCGGATCGCCGTCGAGCACCTGGCCACGCTCCCGCGTGCGCTCGCCCGGCTCGTGCTGCGCCGACTGGCGGAGCGTGCGACCGGTGAGCTGTGCGCGCGCGCCGCCGGTCGCCTGGGCGACGTGCTCGCGCTCGGCGACGGCGCGCTCGATCTCGGCGACGGCGCGCGGGCGATCGTCGACGACGGCGTCCTGCGCTGCGAGCGCACGCCGCCGTTGCGACTGGCCCGTCCATAGACTCCCGCCGGATGCGCGACCCGCACATCGGCGAGATCCTCGTCCAGCCCGACGACCTCAAGCAGCGCGTGCGCGACCTCGGCGAAGCGGTCAGCGCCGATTACGCCGGCCGCGACCTGTTGCTCATCGGCGTGCTCAAGGGCGCGGTGTTCTTCCTGGCCGACCTCATGCGCCAGATCTCGCTGCCCTGCGAGGTCGACTTCATGGCCGTCTCGTCGTACGGGTCGGCGACCGACTCCAGCGGCGTCGTGCGGATCCTCAAGGACCTCGACGTGCCCATCGAGGGGCGCGACGTGCTGATCGTCGAGGACATCGTCGACTCGGGGCTGACCCTGCAGTACCTGATGCGCAACCTGGGCGCCCGCAACCCCGCGTCGCTCGAGGTCTGCGCGCTGCTGACCAAGCCCGAGCGGCGCAAGGTCGAGCTGCCGATCCGCTTCGTGGGATTCGAGATCCCCGACCGCTTCGCGATCGGCTACGGCCTCGATCATGCGGAGAAGTACCGAAATCTTCCGTACGTCGCCGCGTTGATCCAGTAGCGGCGCGGGCGCGCGCCGAGGCGGATCAACCGCCGGGGAAGCCCAGGAAACGCTGGTACGCTCTCCCTCTTGCCGGTCCCTAGCACGCGAGGCGCTGGAGGCGCCGTCCAATCGTCATGAGCAGGTTCTTCAAGAGCGCCGCATTCCCGATCCTGATCGTCGTGGTGCTGGCGTTCTTCGCACAGAAGCTCATCAGCCCGGGCGAGCGAACGCAGCCGCCGTCCTACGGGGACTTCGTCGGCCAGCTGCAGTCCGGGCAGGTCCGCACGGTCGACATGAAGACCAAGGACAACACGCTCACGGTCAAGCTGCGCAACGGCCAGGAGTACGAGACCGGCTATCCGCCCGAGGCCGCCGACCGCCTCGACACCCGCCTGCAGGCGGCGAAGCAGAGCCAGCGGATCCAGGACTACGACGTCGAGGGCCGCAAGAGCAACGGCTGGCTGTCGCTGCTCACCTACGTCCTGCCGTTCCTGATCTTCATCGGCTTCTGGATCTTCCTGATGAACCAGGTCCAGGGCGGCGGCTCGAAGGTCATGTCGTTCGGCAAGTCGCGCGCCAAGCGGCTGTCGGTCGACTCGCCGAAGATCACCTTCCGCGACGTGGCCGGTGCCGACGAGGCAGTCGAGGAGCTGCACGAGATCAAGGAGTTCCTCGAGAACCCGAAGAAGTTCCAGGCGCTCGGGGCCCGGATCCCCAAGGGCGTCCTGCTCTACGGCCCTCCGGGCACGGGCAAGACGCTGCTCGCGCGCGCCGTCGCCGGCGAGGCGGGCGTGCCGTTCTTCTCGATCTCGGGCTCGGACTTCGTCGAGATGTTCGTCGGCGTCGGCGCCTCGCGCGTCCGCGACCTCTTCGAGCAGGCCAAGCAGAACTCGCCCTGCATCATCTTCATGGACGAGATCGACGCGGTCGGCCGCCATCGCGGCGCCGGTCTCGGCGGCGGTCACGACGAGCGCGAGCAGACGCTCAACCAGCTGCTCGTCGAGATGGACGGCTTCGAGATGAAGGACAACATCATCCTCATCGCCGCCACGAACCGCCCGGACATCCTCGACCCGGCGCTGCTGCGCCCGGGCCGCTTCGACCGCCAGATCGTGGTCGACCGCCCGGACCGCAAGGGCCGCGCCAAGATCCTCGAGGTCCACACGCGCGGCAAGCCGCTGGCCAAGGAGATCGACACCGACGCGCTCGCCGGCCAGACGCCCGGCTTCACCGGCGCCGACCTGGCCAACCTGGTCAACGAGGCCGCCCTCCTGTCCGCCCGTAACGGCAAGCGTGAGATCACGCAGGTCGAGCTGGAGGAGGGGATCATGCGCGTGATCGCCGGCCCGGAGAAGAAGACCCGGGTCATGGGCGAGAAGGAGCGCCTGATCACGGCCTACCACGAGATGGGCCACGCGATCGTCGGCCACTACCTGGAGCACTCCGACCCGGTCCACAAGATCTCGATCATCAGCCGCGGCCAGGCGCTCGGCTACACGATCTCGATGCCGCAGGAGGACAAGTTCCTCACCACGCGCGCCGAGCTCTCCGACAACATGGCGATGACGCTCGGCGGCCGCGCGGCCGAGGAGATCGTGTTCGGCGAGATCACCACGGGCGCGTCGAACGACCTCGAGAAGGTCACGGCGACCGCGAAGCAGATGGTGATGCGCTTCGGCATGAGCGAGCGGCTCGGGCCGCGCGTCTTCGGTCACGACCACGGCCAGCCGTTCCTGGGCCGTGAGTTCTCGGCCGAGCCGGACTACTCCGACGAGATCGCGCGCGAGATCGACGACGAGATCCGCCGCATCGTCGAGAGCGCCCACCAGCGCGCCAAGGACATCCTCACCGACAAGCGCGACGCGCTGGGCACGATCTCCGAGATCCTGCTCAAGCGCGAGACGATCGAGAAGGAGGAGTTCCAGGCGCTGCTGCAGGGCAAGAGCGAGGAAGAGGTCTTCCCGGATCAGCCCGCCGTCCCGCCCGACGTGCCGGGCACGCCCGCGGCGCCCGAGCGCCCGGGCCGCGAGGCCCCGCGGCCGCTGCCCCGCCCCGGGCTGGCCGGCGGCGGCGTCGAGGCGCGCGGCCTCGACCTGCCCGAGAAACCAGAGCTGGCCTAGCGGCCGCTCGCCCGCAGTTCTGCCGGGCCCGCCTCGTGCGGGCCCGGAGTCGTTCCGGGGTACGGGTAGCCGTACTTGACGGGGAAGTGAGTAGTCACTCACACTAGGCATCCGATGACCGCGACGCCGCCCCGGACCAGGCTCAGCGCGGACGAGCGCCGCCGCCAGATCGTCGATGTGGCGGTGCCCGAGTTCGCGAGCACGGGCTGGTTCGGGACCTCGACGGAGACGATCGCGCGCAACGCCGGGATCTCGCACGCGTACCTGTTCCGGCTCTTCGGCACGAAGAAGGACCTGTTCCTCGCGTGCGCCGTGCGGACGTGCGAGCGCACGCTGGCCACCTTCCGCGAGGCGGCCGAGCGCTGGCACGCCGACCACGCGGAGCCGAGCGTGCTCGAGGCGATGGGCGCCGCGTACCGGCGGATGCTCGAGGACCGCGAGCTGCTCGCGCTGCAGATGCAGCTGTGGGCGGCGTGCACGTCGGATCCCGACATCCGCACCGTCGCCCGCGAGCACTACGGCGCCGTCATCGAGGAGATCGGCCGGCTCTCGGGGGCCGACCCCGAGCAGCTGCGCGCGTTCGTCGCCGAGGGCATGCTGCTCAACGTCGCCGCCGCGATGTCCCTCGACGAGCTCGCCGGCCGCGAGGCCTGGGCCTCGCACCTGCTCCCGCATGCCCGCACGAAGAAGGAGCCGTGACGCGATGACCGCCCTGGCCCGCCTCGTCCTGCGCCGGACGCGCGGCGTCCTGGTCATCGGCGGGATCCTGTTCGTCGTCGGGGCGACGGTCGGCGGGCCGGTGGCGGGCGAGCTGAGCGCGGGCGATCGCGACTTCCAGGACCCGGCGTCCGAGGCGGTCCGCGGCGGCGAGCAGATCGAGCAGGCCACGGGCGGGCGCAGCGGGCTCGGGCTCGTCGCCCTCCAGCGCGGCACGACCGACGTGCGCACCGACCCGAGCGGCCCGGGAGCGCCTGCGCACGCTGCAGCGCGAGATGGCCGCCGACCCCGGCGTCGAGCGCACGGTGAGCTGGCTGGACACGCGCGATCCCGCCTTCCTGTCGCGCGACGGGCGCCAGGCCGTCGTCGCCGCCTCCTTCGGCACGGACAGCGACGAGCTCGAGGTCGTCGACCGGCTGCGCGCGCGGCTCGGCGGCGACGGCGTGACCTTCGGCGGGCGCGGCGTCATCAACCCGGAGATCGGCGAGACCGTCTCGGCCGACCTCGCGAGGGCCGAGATGTTCGCCTTCCCGATCCTCTTCCTGCTCTCGCTGTGGGTGTTCCGCGGGGCGGTCGCCGCGCTGCTGCCCCCGCTCATGGGCGGGCTGTCGATCGTGACCACGTTCCTGCTGCTGCGCTTCGTCAACGCGCAGATCACCGAGCTGTCGATCTTCGCGCTCAACCTCGTGACGGGGATCGGGCTCGGCCTGGCGATCGACTACGGCCTGTTCATCGTCTCGCGCTACCGCGAGGAGGCCGCCGCCACGGGCTTCGGGGCCGAGGCGCTCATCCGCACGATGCAGACCGCGGGGCGCACGGTCCTGTTCAGCGCCCTCACGGTGGCGGCGGCGATGGCCGCGCTGCTCGTCTTCCCGCTGCGCTTCCTCTACTCGATGGGCATCGGCGGCGTGCTCGTCACGCTCGTCGCCGCGGCGGTCGCCCTGCTCGTCCTGCCCGCCGTCCTCGCCGCGCTCGGGCCGCGCGTCAACGCGCTCTCGCCGGCGCGCTGGCGGCGCCGCGCCGAGGCCGGCGCGGCGCCCGGGCAGGGCGGCTGGTACCGCCTCGCGCAGGGCGTCATGCGCCACCCCGGCGCCGTCGCCCTGGCCACGACCGCGCTGCTGCTCGTCGCCGGGCTGCCGTTCCTGCGCGCCGACTTCGTCTCCGCCGACTTCCGTCAGCTGCCCAAGGGCTCCGAGGCGCGCCAGGTCGCGGTGACGCTCGAGCGCGACTTCGGCGCCTTCGCAGCCGAGCCGATCCAGGTCGTGGTCAGCGCGCCGAGCGCGCAGGGCGCGCGCGTCGCCGGCTACGCCCGGCGCCTGCAGGCGATCCCCGGCGCCGGCCACGTCGCGCCGCCCCGGCGCCTCGGCGACGGCACCGTCGTGATCGACGTGCTGCCGCCCGGCGACGCCCTGTCGCCGGCCAGTCGCGGCGTCATGCGCGCCGTGCGCGACGTCCCGGCGCCGTTCCCGGTCGCGGTCACCGGGTCGGCGGCGCGCTTCACCGACCAGGGGACGAGCCTCCTCGACCACCTGCCGCTCGGCCTCGGCCTGCTCGCCGCGACGACGTTCACGATCCTGTTCCTGATGACCGGGTCGGTGGTGCTGCCGGTCAAGGCGCTGATCATGAACGTGCTCACGCTGAGCGCGACGTTCGGGATCCTCGTGCTCGTCTTCCAGGACGGGCGACTCGAGGGACTGCTCGACTTCGAGAGCCCGGGCGGCCTGGAGTCGACGCAGCCGATCCTGCTCTTCGCGATCGCCTTCGGGCTGGCCACCGACTACGGCGTGTTCCTGCTCTCCCGGATCAAGGAGGCGCACGACGCGGGGATGGCCGACCGCGAGGCGGTGGCCTTCGGGGTCGAGCGCACGGGGCGCATCGTCACCGCCGCGGCGCTGCTGTTCTGCGTCGCCGTCGGCGCGTTCGCGACCTCGGGCGTGGTCTTCATCAAGCAGGTCGGCCTCGGCACGGCGCTCGCCGTGGCCATCGACGCGACGATCATCCGCGCGCTGCTCGTGCCCGCGCTGATGGCGCTCCTCGGGCGCTGGAACTGGTGGGCGCCGGCGCCCCTGCGACGCCTGCACGCGCGCATCGGCCTGGACGAGGGCCGGCCGCAGGGGGCGACCGCTTGACGACGACGGATATCTGGCTATCCTACTGATATGTCACCACGCAGCACCCAGGACCCCACCCTCGCGCTGTTCGTCCGCCTGCCGGTCGACCAGGCGCGCAAGCTCGATCGCGCGGCGCAGGCCGTCGGCGCCGCCAAGAAGGACCTCGTCGCCGGACTCGTCGACCGCTACGTCGACCCCGACAGCGACGGCGGGCGCGACGCCCTGCGCGACCTCGGCGCCTCGCCGCGGCGCGTGATCGTCGAGGCCGACGAGCCCGGCCTCGTCGTCGGCCACCACGCCTTCCGCCCCGCGGAGCTGCCCGAGGTGCTCACGCCCGGGCAGGCCGCCGCGCTGCTGCAGGTCGAGGAGGCCGACGTCCTCGCGCTCGCCGAGGAGGGCCGCCTGCCCGGCCGCCGGATCGGCGAGAGCTGGCGCTTCGCGCGCGCCGCGCTGGTGCGCTGGCTGGCCGAGCCCGACGCGGCGGACTGAGCCCTAGGATGCGGCGGTGGCCGCCGCGTTCCGGATCATGGGCATCGTCAACGTGACGCCCGACTCGTTCTCCGACGGGGGCGAGTGGTTCGAGCGCGCCGCCGCCATCGCCCACGGGCTTCGGCTCGTCGAGGAGGGCGCCGCGATCCTCGACGTCGGCGGGGAGTCGACGCGTCCCTACGCCGACCCCGTGAGCGTCAAGGACGAGCTCGAGCGCGTCGTGCCCGTGGTCGCCGAGCTCGCCGGCTCGGGCGCGCAGATCAGCGTCGACACGATGAAGCTCGAGGTCGCGCGCGCCGCCGTCGACGCCGGCGCGACCTATGTCAACGACGTCACCGCGTTCCGCAATCCCGGGATGGCCGCGCTCGTCGCCGAGCGCGGCTGCGACTGCTGCCTGATGCACATGCTCGGCGACCCGCAGACCATGCAGGAGGACCCGCGCTACGACGACGTCGTCTCCGAGGTCAAGGCGTTCCTCGAGGAGCGCGCTGCCTTCGCCGTCGCGCAGGGCATCGCGGAGAAGCGGATCCAGCTCGACCCCGGCATCGGGTTCGGCAAGACCACCGAGCACAACCTCGAGCTCCTGCGGCGCCTCGACGAGCTCGTCGCGCTCGGCTTCCCGATCGTCTTCGGCTCGTCGCGCAAGGCGTTCCTCGGCCGCCTGACGGGCCGCGAGGACCCGCACGAGCGCGTCCTCGGGACCGTGGCCACGAACGTCCTCGCGCTCGAGCGCGGGGCCTCCGTGTTCCGCGTCCACGACGTCGCCGCGAGCGTCGATGCGCTGAAGGTGACGGCTGCTACGTTGGCCGCCCATGGCGCCTGACCGCGACGACGACGACCTCGAGGACCTCGAGGAGGACTACGACGACGACGAGCGCCCACAGACCGAGGTGACCATCGAGGTCACCGGCCTGTCGCTCTACACGCATCACGGGGTCACCGCGGCCGAGCGCGAGGTCGGCCAGCGGCTCGTGCTCGACCTGCGCCTCGAGGTCGGCGAGTGCGACGCGACGGTGACCGACATGGTCGACGACACGGTCGACTACGGCGTCGTCTGCCAGAAGGTCGCGCTCGTCGCCCAGCAGCGCAGCTACAAGACGCTCGAGCGCCTGTGCTCGGCGATCGCCGACCGTCTCCTCGGCGACTTCGACGCCGAGGAGGTGTGGGTCAAGGCGACCAAGCCCGAGCCGCCGATCCCACTGCCCGTCGAGTCGGTCTCGGTCGAGGTCTGGCGCCAGGCCGGCGAGTGATCGAGGCCTCGGCCACGGCGTTCGACCGCGGGACCGCGGTCTCGCCGCTCGGCGACGGCGCCTGGGCGGCCACCTCGGATCCCGCGTGGCGCGTCCTGCGGGGGCCCAACGGCGGCTACCTGGCGGCGATCGTGCTGCGCGCGATGATCGCCGAGCTCGCCGACCCGGCGCGCGACCCCCGCTCGCTGACGTGCCACTACCTGCGCCCGCCCCGAGAGGGCCCGCTGCGCATCGAGGTGACCGTCGAGCGCTCCGGGCGCACGACGAGCACGCTCACCGCGCGGATGCTGCAGGAGCGCAAGGTGTGCGTCATCGCGCTCGCCGGCTTCGCGCGCGACCTGCCCGGGCCGGCCGAGTACGCCGGCGCGCGGCCCGCCGTCCCACCGCCCGGCGAGACGCCGCCGCTCACCGACGACCTCGGCCTGGAGATGGTGCGGCGCTTCGAGGTCCGCCCGGCCATCGGCCCGCCGCCGTTCCAGGGCCTCGGCGACCCCGCGATCACCGGCGGCTGGCTGCGCTTCGCCGAGTCGCGGCCGCTCGACGCCGTCGCGCTGGCGATGTTCTGCGACGCGTGGATGCCCTCGCCGTGGGTCGTGCTCAGCGAGCCGGTGCCCGCGCCGACGCTCGACCTGACGATCCACTTCCGCGCCCCGCGCGCCGCCAGGGCGGTCGGGCCGGCCGAGCCCGTGCTCGTCGAGTTCCGTTCGACCACGGCGGCCGGCGGCTTCTTCGAGGAGGACGGCCGGGTGTGGTCGCAGGAGGGCGTCCTGCTCGCCCAGAGCCGCCAGCTCGCGCTGCTCACCGCGCCGGAGCGACCGCCGCGGTGATCGGCCACCTCGGGCTCGGCTCGAACGTCGGCGACCGGCGCGGCAACCTGCAGGCCGCGGTCGACGCGATGCCCGGCGCACGGGATCGTCGTGCTCGCCTCGTCGAGCACCTACGACACCGACCCGGTCGGCCTCGTCCTCGACCAGCCGCCGTTCCTCAACGCGTGCGTGCGGATCGAGACCGAGCACGGGCCGGAGGAGCTGCTCGACGCGTGCAAGGCGATCGAGCGCGACCTCGGGCGCGACCTCGAGGGCGGCATCCGCCACGGCCCGCGCCCGATCGACGTCGACCTGCTGCTGCTCGGCGACGTCGAGCACGCCTCCGAGCGCCTGCGCCTGCCGCACGCCCAGGTCACCGAGCGGCGCTTCGTGCTGATCCCGCTGCTCGAGCTCGACTTCGACCTGGCCACACCGGACGGCACGCGGCTGTCCGACCGCCTGGCGGCGATGCCGCTGGACGAGGGAGTCCGGCGCGCCGGGCCGCCGTTGCTGCTCGCCCGCCGGACCTAGACTGCCCGCCCATGCTGCTCGTCGTCGACGTGGGCAACACCCAGACGCACTTCGGGACCTACCGCGGCGACGAGCTGGTCGAGCACTGGCGCTTCGCCACGGTGCGCGAGTCGACGGCCGACGAGCTCGGCGCCGCGCTGAGCAGCCTGCTCGCGCTGCGGGGGGTGTCGCTCGCCGACCTCGATGCCTCGATCGTCTCCTCGACCGTGCCCCAGCTCGGGCCCGAGTGGTCGGCGATGACCGCGCGCTACCTCGGCCACGAGATGCTCGTCGTCGGCCCCGGCATCCGCACGGGGATGGCGATCCGCTACGACAACCCGCGCGAGATCGGCGCCGACCGGCTCGTCAACGCGGTCGCCGCCTTCGAGAAGGTCCACGGCGCGTGCATCGTCGTCGACTTCGGCACGGCGATCACCTACGACCCCGTGTCGGCCGACGGCGAGTACCTCGGCGGCATCATCACGCCCGGCGTGGAGATCTCGATGGAGGCGCTGACGGCGCGCGCCGCGGCGCTGCCGCGGATCGACATCGCGCCGCCGCGCTCGCTGATCGGCAAGTCGACGATCGACGCGATCCGCAGCGGGATCGTCTACGGCTTCGCCGGGCAGGTCGACGCGATCGTCCGCCGCCTGCGCGGCGAGCTGGGCGACGAGACCGAGACGATCGCCACCGGCGGGCTGGCCGCCTCGATCGTCCCGTTCACGGAGACGATCGACGAGATCGACGACCTGCTCACGCTCGCTGGGCTTCGCCTGATCTGGGAGCGCAACCGCTAGCCTCGTTCCGTCGTGCCCGAACGCAGGCTGACGGACCCCTTCACGATCGGCGGCGTGCCGATCCCCAACCGCGTCGTGCTCGCCCCGCTGGCGGGCATCGGCAACTGGTTCGTGCGCCTGCAGGCCAAGCGCTACGGCGCCGGGCTGGCCGTCTCGGAGATGGTCTCGAGCTTCGGCATCCATCACCGCAACGCCAAGACGGTGACCGAGATGCTGCGCATCCACCCCGAGGAGCGCGCCGGCGACCGCGGGCCCGTGGCCGTGCAGCTCTTCGGCCAGGACCCCGAGATCATGCGCTCGGCGGCGGCGAGCGTGGCCGAGGCGGGCGCCGACATCATCGACCTGAACATGGGCTGCCCGGTGCCCAAGGTCTGCAAGACCGGGGCCGGCGCGGCCCTCATCGACGACCCCGACGTCGCCGTCGCGGTGGCGCGCGCCGCGCGCGAGGGCAGCGGCCTGCCCGTGACGGTCAAGCTGCGCTCGGGCCGCCGGCCGGGCGAGACGAGCGGCTTCGACCTCGCCCGCCGGCTCGTCGACGAGGCGGGCGTGAGCGCGATCGGGTTCCACCCGCGCTCGGCCGCCGTGCACCACAAGGGGCGCCCCGACTACGACCTCGCCGCCGAGCTCGTGCGCGAGCTGCCGGTGCCGGTGATCCTCAGTGGCGGGCTGCGGAGCGGCGCGCGCGTGCGCGAGGCCTTCGAGCACACCGGCGCGGCGGCGGTCATGCTCGCCCGCGGCGCGCTCGGCAACCCGTGGCTGTTCGGCGAGGTCCTCGGCGATCGCGACGCCGCGCCCGTCGCCGACGAGGTGCTCGCCGAGCTCGACTGGGTCATGGATCGCGCCGTGGAGCATCTCGGCGCCGACCGCGCCGGGCGCTACCTGCGCAAGTTCTACCCGTGGTACGTCGAGCGCCTCGGGCTCGATCCGCACACCGCCAAGCAGCTCAACCAGGCGCTTCAGGCGACGTCGGGGACGGACGACGCCCGGGCGGCCCTCGACACCCTGTCCGGGGTCCCTGCGGCGGCGTAGTCGGACGCTATACTGCCCCGCTCGATTCGTCCCAGATCCCGCTGGACCCCCCCGCCGAGAGCGGGGTTTTCTGTCCCCGGCGGTCACCCGAGAAGGCCACATGGCACGCGACGTCATTCTCACTCCTGAGGGCCTCGAGAAGCTCAAGGGCGAGCTCGAGGAGCTCCAGACCAACCGCCGCCGCGAGGTGGCAGAGCGCATCAAGGAGGCGCGCGAGTTCGGCGACATCTCGGAGAACTCCGAGTACGACGACGCCAAGAACGAGCAGATGATGCTCGAGCAGCGGATCGCGCAGCTCGAGGAGCGCCTGCGCTCCGCGCAGGTCGTCGACCCGAAGGACATCTCGACGGATTCCGTCCAGGTCGGCTCAGTCGTGTCCGTCAAGGACGAGAAGACGGGCAAGTCGCAGAAGTTCACGATCGTCGGCTCGGCCGAGGCCAACCCCGCGGAGAGCAAGCTCTCCAACGAGTCGCCCGTGGGCCGCGCGCTGATCGGCCACAAGCGCAACGACGTCGTCTCCGTGCAGGTCCCGCGCGGGCCGGCTCGGAAGCTGAAGATCACCAAGATCGACGTGGGCTTGTAGGGGTGGCGTGATGGCCGACGAGCTCCTCGCCACGCGGCGCGAGAAGCTCGACCGCCTCCGCGCCGACGGGATCGACCCGTTCCCGCACGAGTTCCCCGGCGTCGTGGCGGTCGCCGACGTCCAGGCCGCGCACGCCGACCTGCCCGCGGGCGAGGACTCCGACGCGCGCTACCGCGTCGCCGGGCGCCTTCACGCCCGGCGCGGCCAGGGGAAGATGGCCTTCCTGGACCTCGACGACCGCTCGGGGCGCATCCAGCTGCAGGCGCGCGTCGACGAGCTCGGTGAGGAGCGCATGGCGCGCCTGCTCGAGCTCGACCTCGGCGACCTGGTGGGCGTCGACGGCCTCGCCTTCCGCTCCCGGCGCGGCGAGCTGAGCCTGCGCGTCGAGGACTTCGCCGTCCTGGCCAAGAGCCTGCGCCCGCCGCCCGACAAGTTCCACGGCCTCAGCGACGTCGAGACGCGCTTCCGCCACCGCGAGCTGGACCTGATCGCCAACCCCGAGAGCCGCGAGCTCTTCGTGACGCGCGCGAAGGCCGTCTCGGCGGTGCGGCGCTACCTCGACGAGGAGGGCTTCGTCGAGGTCGAGACGCCCGTGCTGCAGCCGATCTACGGCGGCGCGCTGGCGCGCCCGTTCACGACGCACCACAACGCGCTGGACCGCACGCTGTACCTGCGCATCGCCACCGAGCTGTACCTCAAGCGGCTGATCGTCGGCGGGCTGGAGAAGGTCTACGAGCTCGGCAAGGACTTCCGCAACGAGGGCGTCTCGTTCAAGCACAACCCCGAGTTCACGATGGTCGAGTGGTACGAGGCCTACGCGGACTACACGGACGAGATGCGCCGCGTGGAGGAGATGGTCGCCTTCGTCGCGCGCGAGTGCGGCTACGCCGGCGACCTCGACCTCGAGCCGCCGTGGGCGCGGATCACGCTGCGCGACGCGATCCGCGAGCGCACGGGGGTCGACATCCTCGCCGCGCGCGAGCGCGACGCGCTCGTGGCCGCGATCGAGGCGGCCGACGGGGTGCAGATCGACACGGACCGCCGCACGTGGGCCCAGCTCGTCGACGACCTGCTCTCGAAGTACGTCGAGCCCGAGATCACCGACCCGGTGTTCATCATCGACTACCCCGTCGAGCTGTCGCCGTTCGCCAAGGACCACCGCTCCGAGCCCGGCCTGGTCGAGCGCTTTGAGGCCTTCGTCGACGGCATGGAGATCTCCAACGCGTTCACCGAGCTCAACGATCCCGACGAGCAGCGCGCGCGCTTCGAGGCCCAGGTCCGACACGCCGAGGAGGGCGACGAGGAGGCCCAGCCGATGGACGAGGCGTACCTCGCCGCGCTCGAGCACGGCATGCCGCCGACCGGCGGTGTCGGCGTCGGCGTCGACCGGCTCGTGATGGTGCTCACCGGCCGGCGCTCGCTGCGCGAGGTCGTCCTCTTCCCGGCCATGCGGGACTAGCGGCGGGCCGGCGATGGCGGGCGGCCCGTTCGAGCGCTGGAGCGAGGCGTCCCGCGAGGTCGTGGTGAGCGCCCAGGACGAGGCCCGCACGCTGCGCCACGACCACGTCGGCACGGAGCACCTGCTGCTCGGCGTCCTGCGCCAGGGCGATGGTCCCGGGGCCCAGGCGGTGAACGCCCTCGGGCTCGCCCTCGGCGAGGCCCGCGCCCAGGTCATGCGCGTCGTCGGGCTGCCCGAGCACCCCTCGCCGCCGGAGCTGCCGATGACGCCGCCCGCGCGCGACGCGCTGGGCAACGCGCTGCGCGAGGCGATCGACCTGGGCGGGACGACGGTCGAGCCCGAGCACGTCCTGCTCGCCCTTCTCCGCGAGCGCGACGGCGTCGCCGTGCGCGTGCTGATGTCCGCCTCCGTCGACCCGCGCGCGCTGCGCGACGAGGTCCGCCGCCGCGCCGCCGAGGCGACCGCGCGGCCCGAGCTGCCGCCGGCCACGGGCGCGGCCGGCGCCGCCGAGCACGCGCTCGGCGCGCACGCGCTGCTCGGCGTCCTCGCCGCCGGCGGCCCGGCCGCCGAGCTGCTGCGCGCCCACGGCGTCGACGAGGCCGCGGTGCACGCGCTGCTGCGCTGAGCCTGGCGCGTCGCAGCTGCCGGACACCGCTTGTTGCAACCCTGTCGCAACAGGCATAGCGTCGCCACATGACCGCGCCGAACGTGCGGGCGACGCTTCCGGTGCCGAGCTTCGATGCCGCGCTCGCCGCGGTGCGCGAGCAGGGGATGCGGGTCTCCAGCGCCCGTCGGCTCGTGCTCGCGGCGCTGTCCCGGGCGCGCCGGCCGCTGACCGCGGAGCAGATCAGCGCCGGTGTCGACGACCTGCCCGCGAGCGACGTGACGTCGGTCTATCGCAACCTCGAGGCGCTCGAGCGCATCGGCGTGGTGCGCCACATGCACCTCGGTCATGGCCCCGGCCAGTACGTGCTCGCGGGCGACCGCGGGCACGAGTACCTCGTGTGCGAGGCGTGCGGGGCCAAGCGCACGGTCGACGCCGCCGACTTGGACGCGGTCCGCGACGAGGTGCGCCGTCGCTTCGGCTTCGAGGCGCGCTTCGGCCACTTCCCGCTGTGCGGCCTGTGCGCCGACTGCGCGGCCGCGGGTGACGACGGTGCCTGAGCTGCCGCTCGCCATGCACGTCCCGGACGGGTTCCTGAGCCCGGGGGTCGCCGCCGCGCTCTTCGTCCTCGCGATCGCCGCCGTCGCCTACGGCCTTCGCGACGCCGACGCCCGCCTGGACGAGTCGCGCGTGCCGATGCTCGGCGTGCTCGCGGCGTTCATCTTCGCCGTCCAGATGCTCAACTTCCCCGTCGCGGGCGGCACGAGCGGCCACGTCCTGGGCGCCGCGCTCGCCGCCGTGCTGCTGGGGCCGTGGACCGCCTGCGTCGTCATGGCCGTCGTGCTCACGGTGCAGGCGCTCGCGTTCGCCGACGGCGGGATCACCGCCCTCGGGGCGAACATCGTGAACATGGGCGTGCTGGGCGCGCTCGCCGCCGGCCTCCTGCTGGCCGCCGCGGTCCGGCTGCTCGACCCCGGGCGCACGCTGTACCTCGGCCTCGTCGCCGTCGTCGCGTGGGGCGCCGTCGTCCTCGGCGCGGCCGCCGCGAGCGCCGAGCTGGCGCTGTCCGGCACCGTGCCGCTCGGCACCGTGCTGCCGGCGATGCTCGGTGTCCACGCCCTCATCGGCGTCGGCGAGGCGGTGGTCACCGTGGCCGCGGTCAGTGCCGTGCTGGCGGCGCGGCCCGACCTCGTCGCGATCGGCGATGGCCGCCGCCTGTCCGACGAGGAGCACGCGCGGGAGCGCGTGGTCGCGTGACCTGCCGCCCGGCCCGCCTGCTCGCCGTGGCCGCGCTGGCCGTCTCGCTCGGTCTGGCGAGCGCCGCGTCGCCGTTCGCCTCCTCCTCGCCTGACGGGCTCGAGCGCGTCGCCGCCGACCACGGGTTCGCCGGGCAGGCGCGCGCGCACGCGGCGCAGGAGCACTCGCCGGTGCCCGGCTACGCGTTCCCCGGGATCTCGAACCCGCGGGTGGCCACCGGGGTCGCGGGGTTCGCCGGCACGCTCGCGGTGTTCGCCCTCGGCTACGGGCTCGCCGCCGGGCTGCGGCGCCGCCGCGCCCCCGCCTGAGGGCGCTCGTGGGCGCTGCCGGCAGCCACTCCCTCGAGCTCGTCGGCCTGGCCGGGGACGAGGCCAGCGCAGTCCACCGCCTCGACCCACGAGCGAAGATCGTCGCCCTGCTCGGCGTGGCCTGCGTCGCCGTGTCCGCGCCACTGGAGCGCTGGCCGGTCTACGTCGCCTGCGCCGCCGTGCTCGCCGCCGTCGCCTGGGCCGCCACCGTGCCTGCGGTCGCGCTCTGGCGCCGCGTGCGGCTCGTGCTCGTGCCCGTGCTGCTCGTCGCCGCCGCCGCGCCGCTCACGCTCGGGCGGGCAGGCCTCGCCGTGGCCGCCGCCGTCGCGGCCAAGGCCACGATCGGCACGGCCTCGGCCGCGCTGCTCGGCGCGACGACCACGCCGCCGGCCGTGCTCCGCGGCCTCGAGGCGATGCGCGTCCCGCGGCTGTTCGTCCTCATCGCGGCGTTCATGCACCGCTACCTGTTCGTGATCGCCGACCAGGCGGCCGCGATGCGGGCGGCGATGGCGGCGCGCGGCTACCGGCCGCGCCACGCGCTGCAGGCGGCCGCGGTCGGCCGGGCCGCCACCGCGCTCTTCCTGCGCACGTTCGACCGCGGCGAGCGCGTCTACCTGGCGATGCTCGCCCGCGGCTACCACGGCGCGCTGCCCTCGCTGGACGTCCTGCGCTTCGGCCGCGCGGACGCCCTGTTCGTCGCCCTCGCCCTCGCCGCGCCGCTCGTGCTGCGCATCGGGCTCGAGGTCGGCGGGTGAGCGGCGCGGTCCGCCTGCGCGGGCTGAGCTTCCGCTACCCCGACGGGCGCAGCGCGCTGAACGGGCTGGACCTCGAGGTCCAGGAGGGCGAGCGCGTCGCGGTGCTCGGTCCCAACGGCGCGGGCAAGACGACGCTGATGCTCCACCTCAACGGGCTGCTGCGCGGCGAGGGCCAGGTCGAGGTGGCCGGCCTGCCGGTCCGGCGCGACACGCTCGGCGAGGTGCGCGCCCGCGTCGGCCTCGTCTTCCAGGACCCCGACGACCAGCTGTTCATGCCGACGGTGCGCGAGGACGTCGCCTTCGGCCCGCTGAACATGGGCCTCGGGCGCGAGGAGGCGGCGCGGCGCGTCGACGAGGCGCTCGCCGCCGTGCGCATGGGCGACGCCGCGCGGCGCGCGCCGCACGGGCTGTCGATGGGCGAGCGCCGCCGCGTGGCGATCGCCACCGTGCTCGCGCTGCGCCCGTCGCTGCTCGTGCTCGACGAGCCGTCGGCCAACCTCGACCCCCGTGCGCGCCGCGAGCTCGTGGCCGTCCTCGACGGGCTCGGGCGCACGATGCTGCTGACCACCCACGACCTGCCGCTCGCCGCCGAGCTGTGCGAGCGCGCGGTGGTCCTCGACGCCGGGCGGATCGTCGCCGACGGGCCGTGCCACGAGCTGCTCGCCGACGCCGCGCTGCTCGAGGCCCACGACCTCGAGCTGCCACGCGGCTTCAGCCTGGACGCCCTGCCGGCTCCTCGTCCTCCACGCGCGCGATCAGCCGCAGGCGCGTGATCGCCTGGCGCAGCACGCGCGAGACCTGCATCTGGCTGACACCGATGCGCTCGCCGATCTCGGCCTGGGTGAGGTCCTCGTCGAAGCGCAGGCGCACGACTTCGCGCTCGCGCATGGTGAGGCCGTCCATGAGCGACTGCAGCAGCGCGCGCTGCTCGGCGCGCTCGTAGCCGTCCTCCGTGATGCCCATCGCGTCGCCGAGCGTGTCGCCGGCGTCCTCGTCCACCGAGGCGCGCGGCGCGTCGAGCGACGCCGAGCGGTAGGCGCCCGCGGCCTGCATCGCCTCGAGCACCTCCTCCCCGGTGACGTCGACGGCGCGGGCGACCTCGTCGACGGACGGCTGGCGGCCGAGCTCGCGGGTCAGGTCGCCGACCACCCGGTCGACGCGAAGGGCGAGCTCCTGGAGGTCGCGCGGGACGCGCACGGACCAGGTGCGGTCGCGGAAGTGGCGCTTGATCTCGCCGGTGATGGTCGGCACGGCGTAGCTCGAGAAGGCGACGCCGCGGCCGACGTCGAAGCGCTCGACGGCCTTGAGGAGGCCGAAGCAGGCGACCTGGAAGACGTCGTCGAACGGCTCCTCGGGCCGCTGGTAGCGGGCGGCGAGCTGCCGGGCGAGGGGCATGAAGCGCTCGACGATCGCGTCGCGATCGACTGGATCGCGAGCGCTGCAGTAGCGGATGAACAGGCGACGGTCCGCGTGTGCGCGGTCGGCGTCGGGGTGCGGGTGAACGGTCTCCGCCGTTGCGGCCACGATTTGCCTCCTCGGAGAAGCGAATGGGCTGCGCCGGGGGAAAGGGGCGCGACGGGTGCCGGCGGGAACAGGACCGGCAGAGGAAGGCTTGTTCCTCTGCTCGCGACCGTACAGGCAGGTTGTTGCTTCTCAACGTGCCGCGCCGCGTCCATGCGCCAAGCAGGCGCGACCTGTCCGGAAGACAACCGTCCCGGCCGGCCGAACGATGCTCGCCGCGCCCGGCTTGCGGGCAGTACGCAGATGTGCGCGGAGGCCCAGAAGAGCGTTGGTAAACTGACCTATGCCCGCCGACCGAACCCGATCGCTCACGTTCTCCGGCAGATCTGCCGATGAGGTGAGGTATCGGGCGACTTCGCGTCCCATTCCCCGCACTACGGCTGGACCACGCACCGACCTAGGCCAGGCACGGCCAGCAGGAAAGGACCAGTAGCACCATGTTCGAGCGATTCACGGAACGAGCCCGTCAGGTCGTCGTTCTCGCGCAGGAGGAAGCGCGGACGCTCAAGCACAACTACATCGGCACGGAGCACATCCTTCTCGGACTGCTCCGCGAAGAGGAGGGTCTCGCCGCCCGCGTCCTCGAGTCGCTCGACATCACGGTCGAGCGCGTCCGCGCGCAGGTGGTGCGGATCGTCGGCTCGGGCGAGGAGGTCACCTCCGGGCAGATCCCCTTCACTCCGCGCGCCAAGAAGGTGCTCGAGCTCGCTCTGCGCGAGGCGCTCAGCCTCGGCCACAACTACATCGGCACCGAGCACATCCTGCTCGGGCTCGTCCGCGAGAACGAGGGCGTCGCCGCCCGCATCCTCCTGGACTTCGACGCCGACTCGGAGAAGATCCGCAACGAGGTCATCCGCATGCTCAGCGGTCCCGGCGGTCGCCGCCAGGGCCAGGGCGCAGGGGCCGGCGCAGGCGCCGGCGCCGCTCAGGGCGAGGGCAAGAAGTCCTCGAAGCTGCTCGACCAGTTCGGGCGCAACCTGACCAAGCTCGCCTCGGACGGCAAGCTCGACCCCGTGGTCGGGCGCGAGACCGAGATCGAGCGGATCATGCAGATCCTCTCCCGACGCACCAAGAACAACCCCGTGCTCATCGGCGAGCCCGGCGTCGGCAAGACCGCCGTCGTCGAGGGCCTCGCCCAGCGCATCACGAACGCCGACGTGCCCGAGCTGCTCAAGGGCAAGCAGATCTACACGCTGGATCTGGCCGCCCTCGTGGCGGGCTCGAAGTACCGCGGTGAGTTCGAGGAGCGGCTGAAGAAGGTGATGAAGGAGATCACCCAGCGCGGCGACATCATCCTGTTCATCGACGAGCTCCACAATCTCGTCGGTGCCGGCGCGGCCGAGGGCGCGATCGACGCGGCCTCGATCCTCAAGCCGGCGCTGGCGCGCGGCGAGCTGCAGACGATCGGCGCCACGACGCTCGACGAGTACCGCAAGTACCTCGAGCGCGACTCCGCCCTGGAGCGGCGCTTCCAGCAGATCCGCGTCGACCAGCCGTCGACCGAGGAGACCGTGCAGATCCTCAAGGGCCTGCGCGACCGCTACGAGCAGCACCACAAGGTGGACATCACCGACGAGGCGCTCGAGGCGGCCGCGGAGCTGGCCGACCGCTACATCTCCGACCGGCAGCTGCCGGACAAGGCGATCGACCTCATCGACGAGGCCGCCTCGCGCATGCGCATCAAGTCGATGACCTCCCCGCCCATCTACCGGGAGCTCGAGGAGGAGATCGAGGAGACGCGGCGCGCCAAGGAGGCCGCGATCGAGGCCCAGGAGTTCGAGAAGGCCGCGAACCTGCGCGACAAGGAGCGCAAGCTCACGAACAAGAAGCGTGAGCTCGAGGAGCAGTGGGAGCGCGGCGAGGGCGACGGCGAGCGGCCGGCGATCGGCGAGGAGGAGATCGCCGACATCGTCTCCATGTGGACCGGCATCCCGGTCTTCAAGCTCACCGAGGCCGAGACGCAGAAGCTGATGCGCATGGAGGAGGAGCTCCACAAGCGCGTCATCGGCCAGAACGCCGCCGTCGAGGTCATCTCGAAGGCCATCCGGCGCTCGCGCGCGGGGCTCAAGGACCCCAAGCGCCCGACCGGCTCGTTCGTCTTCCTCGGCCCGTCGGGCGTGGGCAAGACCGAGCTGGCGCGGACGCTCGCCGAGTTCCTGTTCGGCGACGAGGACGCGATGGTGCGCATCGACATGTCGGAGTACATGGAGAAGCACGCCGTGTCCCGGCTCGTCGGCTCGCCTCCCGGCTACATCGGCTACGACGAGGGCGGTCAGCTCACCGAGGCCGTGCGGCGCAAGCCGTACTGCGTCCTCCTGCTCGACGAGATCGAGAAGGCGCACCCGGATGTGTTCAACATCCTGCTCCAGATCCTGGAGGACGGGCGCCTCACCGACTCGCAGGGCCGGACGGTGGACTTCCGCCACGCGATCGTGATCATGACGTCGAACATCGGCGCTCAGGAGATCGCTCGCAACACGCCGCTGGGCTTCGCCGTCTCGGATGACGAGACGGGGATCACCTACGACGACATGAAGAACCGGATCATGGGCGAGCTCAAGAAGGTCTTCCGGCCTGAGTTCCTCAACCGGATCGACGACGTCATCGTCTTCCACAAGCTGCACAAGGACGAGATCAAGACGATCGTCGAGCTGCTGCTGCGCCGGATCCGCCAGTCGCTGGCCGAGCGCGAGCTGCAGCTGGAGCTGACCGAGGAGGCCAAGGACCTCCTCGTCGACAAGGGCTGGGATCCCTCCATGGGCGCCCGTCCGCTCCGCCGGGCGATCCAGCGCTACATCGAGGACCCGCTCGCCGACTTCGTGCTCCGGGCCGAGCTGCCCGCGGGCTCGACGGTCTTGGTCGAGCGCGCCCCCGAGGGCAGCGATCCGGAGGTCTCCCTGACCGTCGTGGAGCCCAAGAAGGTGCCCGCGGCCGTCGGTGCGGCCGGCGACGAGGCGCAGGCCGAGGAGGGCTCGCCGGGCGAGCCCGAGGCCCCCGCGTCGCCGCCGCCGGCGGGCGTCGATGGCGGCGGCGACGAGCCGGCGTAGCGCCGTCTCCGCATTGCCTGAACGACCGACGGCCGGGCCCAGTGCCCGGCCGTCGTCGTTGTCCGGCCCGTCCACGCGAGCCGTTCACGCGGGGCTGCCCGCGGCCGCCCAGGGCGAGCCGTTCCTGCCCGGGCCCGTCTTCGCGGCGCCGTTCCACCTCGCCGGCGAGGTCGACAGCGCGTCCTTCACCTACAACCGCTACTCGAACCCGACGTGGGAGCGGCTGGAGTCCGCGCTGGGCGAGCTGGAGGACGGCGAGGCCGTCGTCTTCGCCTCGGGCATGGCCGCGGTCAGCGCCGTCGTCCTCGACGCGCTGCGCCCCGGCGACGTGCTCGTCGCCCCGTCGGACGCCTATCCGGGGATCCGCGAGCTCGCGCGCGACCAGCTCGAGCCGCGCGGGGTGGAGGTGCGGCTCGTGCCCACCGACGCCGCCGCGGTCCGCGAGGCGCTGCCCGGCGCCACGATGGTGTGGGTCGAGTCGCCTTCCAACCCGGGGCTGGCCGTCGTCGATCTCGCCTCGCTGGCGCAGGAGGTCCACGCGGCAGGGGCGCAGTTCGTCGTCGACAGCACGCTGGCCGGGCCGCTGCGCCAGCAGCCGCTGGCGCTCGGCGCCGACGTGTCGGTCGTGAGCGCGTCCAAGCACCTGACCGGCCACAGCGACATCGTGATGGGCTACGCCGCCGTCGCCGACCCGGCGCGGGCCGTGGCGCTGCGCACGTGGCGCTCGAGCGTCGGCGCGATCCCAGGGCCCTTCGAGGCCTGGCTCGCCCATCGCTCGCTGGCGACGCTGGCCGTTCGCCTGGAGCGCCAGGAGGCGACCGCCGCGGCGCTGGCGCAGACGCTGCGGGGCCGCGACGACGTCTCCGACGTGCGCTGGCCGGGCGTCGGGTCGGTGATCTGCTTCACGCTCGACGGCGCCGAGCGCGCGCAGCGGTTCCTCGGCGCGCTGCGGATCGTCTCCGAGTCGACGAGCTTCGGCGGCGTGCACTCCAATGCCGAGCGCCGCGCGCGCTGGGGCACGGACGCGGTGGCCGACGGCTGGATCCGGCTGAGCACCGGCATCGAGGACGCCGCCGACGTGATCGGCGACGTCGTCGGCGCGCTCGACGCTTCGCGGGCGTGACCTCCTCGAGCTGGGACGCAGCGACCTACGCGCGGGCCTCCGACGCCCAGGCGCGCTGGGCGGAGGTCGTCCTCGACCGCCTGCCGCTGCGCGGCGACGAGACCGTGCTCGACGCCGGCTGCGGCGCGGGCGGCGTGACGGCGCGCCTCGTCGAGCGCCTGCCGCACGGGCGCGTGATCGCCGTGGACGGCTCGCCGGAGATGGTCGAGCTGGCGCGCGAGACGCTCGGGCCGGGTGCGGATGTGCGCCTCGTCGACCTGGTGGACCTCGAGCTCGACGAGCCGGTCGACGCGGTGTTCTCCAACGCCGTGTTCCACTGGATCGACGACCACGACCGGCTCTTCTCGCGCCTGTTCGCGGCGCTGCGGCCCGGCGGGCGGCTCGTCGCCCAGTGCGGCGGCGAGGGCAACCTCGCGCGCTTCCTGGGCTTGGCGGCGGAGGTCGGCGCGTCGGAGCCGTTCGCGCCGTGGCTGGCGGGCTTCGCGCCGCCGAAGCGCTTCGCGGACGCTTCCGGGACGGCGGGACGGCTGCACGCCGCCGGCTTCGAGGACGTCGACGTCTGGCTCGAGCCGAGCGACGTGACCCCGGGCGATCCGGTGGGCTTCGTGAGCACCGCGCCGCTGCGGTGTCACCTGCAGCGCCTGCCCGCCGATCTGCACTCGGCGTTCGTGGATGAGGTGCTGGCGCGCTGTGGTTCGCCGGTGGTCCTCGATTTCCAACGGCTCAACGTGGACGCGCGGCGCCCATAGGGCCCGCTTTCGGGGCGTCGAGGGGGGCGGATTCTCAGGCCCCGGCTGCTACCCACGATATGCGTGGGTTTCCGCCGGGGGATGCGATCGAGCGGCTGGCATCGCGTCAGTACGGGGTGGTGTCTCGCGATCAGTTGGTCGCTCTGGGGCTGGATCGCGGTCGGATCGAGCGTGGTCTGGCGGCGGGGCGGTTGCTGCGCGTTCATCGCGGCGTCTACTGCGTGGGTCACCGGGCGCCGCGCCGCGAGGCGCGCTGGTTGGCGGCGGTGCTGGCGTGCGGCGAGGGAGCGGTGCTCAGTCATCGCAGTGCCGGTGCGTTGTGGCAACTGCTCAACCACGACGGGATCCCCGACGTGACCACGCGGACCCATCGCCGGGTCCCCGGCGTGCGCACCCACGAATCGGCGCACACCGCTGATGTCACGATCCACCGGCGCATCCCGGTGACCACCCCCGCGCGCACGCTCGCCGACCTCGCCCACACCCTCACCCCGCAGGACCTCACCAGAGCGGTCAGAGAGGCCGAATTCAAGCGCCTGTTCCACCTCCCCTCGATGCTCGCCGTTCTCGACCACCGCCCCTCGAAGCAGCTCAGCCAGCTCCTGGCGGACCTCAACCCGACCCAGTCGCACCTCGAGGACCGCCTCCTCACCCTCTGCGCTCAGCAGGGCCTCCCAACTCCCCGCGCGCAGCAGCACGTGCAGGGACGACGCGTGGACTTCCTCTGGCCCCAGCACCACCTGATCGTCGAAACCGACGGCTACGAGAGCCACGCCACCAGAAGCGCCTTCCAGCACGACCGCACCACCACCAACCAGCTCCAACTCGCCGGCTACACCACCCTGCGCTTCACCCACGCCGACCTCACCCACCGTCCGGCGCACGTCGTGCAGCAGATCGCCCACGCGCTCGGCATGAAAGGCTCCAGGGCATGACCTCGACGCTCAACGACCGCCGCGCCCTGATCACCGGCGCGGGCCGGGGCATCGGGCGCGAGGTCGCGCTCGCCCTCGCCGACGCCGGCTGCGACCTCGTCCTCGTCGCGCGCACGAAGGAGGCGCTCGACGCCGTCGCCGCCGACGCGCAGGAACGCGGCGCGACGGCGGCGGTCATCGCCTGCGACCTCGCCGACCCGGAGCAGGTCGGGCGCGCCGTGGCGGAGGCCGGGCCGGTCGACATCCTGGTCAACAACGCCGCGATCGTCGGGCCCGCGGGCGCGACCGCCACCGTCGACCTCGAGGAGTGGCGCCGCACGCTCGACATCAACCTCGTCGGCGCGCTCGCCTTCATCCAGGGCACGGTGCCGGGCATGCTCGAGCGCGGCTGGGGCCGCGTCCTGAACGTCTCGACCGGCGGCGCGCTCGCCCCCGGGATGCCCGAGGCCAACGCCTACTCGGTGAGCAAAGCGGCGCTGGACATGCTCACCCTGAACCTCGCCGACGAGCTCGAGGGCACGGGCGTGACCGTGAACCTCGTCCGGCCGGGCACGACCGACACCGACATGCAGGTCGACGTGCGCACGCGGCCTGTCGAGGTCGCCGGCGAGCGCCTGATCTCCATGTTCCGCAACTTCCACGAGAACGGCCGCCTGCACAGTCCGGAGCTGCCGGCGAAGCTGATCGTCACCCTCCTGGCCGGCGACACCACCGGCGAGGCCGTCAACATCTACGACGAGCGCGGCCAGGAGCTCCTGCAGGCGAGCTGAGGGGGGCGAAGCCGACCGGCCCGCCGCCTAGTCTCGGCAGGTGGCAAAGACGGCGACGATCTTCAGCTGCTCCGCCTGCGGAGCCACGAGCCCGAAGTGGCACGGGCGCTGCCCGGGCTGCGGCGAGTGGAACACGCTCGTCGAGGAGCGGGCGCCGCGCGCGCGACCCGCCGCCGGGCGACCCGCCGTCGCCGGCCCCGCCGTCCGCCCCGTCCGCCTGCGCGACGTGGCCGCCGAGCGCCTGCCGCGCCTGCTCACGAACATCGGCGAGTTCGACCGCGTCCTCGGCGGTGGGCTCGTCCCCGGCTCGCTCGTCCTGCTCGGCGGCTCGCCCGGCATCGGCAAGTCGACGCTGACGAACATGGCTCTCGGCAACCTCGCCGCGGCCGGCCGCAGCACGCTCTACGTCTCCGGCGAGGAGTCCGCCGCCCAGATCCGGCTGCGCGCGGAGCGCCTCGGCGCCGCCGCGCTCGACGTCCCCGTGCTCGCCGAGACGGACCTCGACAGCGTCCTCGCCACGCTCGAGGCCGAGCGCCCCGACGCCTGCGTCATCGACTCCGTGCAGACGCTGAGCAGCGCCGCGCTCGAGAGCGCGCCCGGGACCGTCGGCCAGGTCCGCGAGGTCGCCACGCGGATCGCCGCGGTGGCCAAGCGCTCGGGCACCGCCGTGCTGCTCGTCGGCCACGTCACCAAGGAGGGCGCGCTCGCCGGCCCGCGCGTGCTCGAGCACCTCGTCGACTGCGTGCTGCAGTTCGAGGGCGAGCGCGAACGCACCTACCGCACGCTGCGCGCCCTGAAGAACCGCTTCGGGTCGACGAACGACGTCGGCGTCTTCGAGATGCGCCAGTCCGGTCTGGCCGAGGTGCTGGACGCCAGCGCGCGCTTCGTCGGCGAGGCCACGCGCGCGCCGGGCAGCGTCGTGCTCGCCGCCATGGAGGGCTCGCGGCCACTGCTCGTCGAGGTCCAGGCGCTCGTCTCGCCGAGCGAGCTCGTGCCCCCGCGCCGCGTCTGCACCGGGTTGGATCGCAACCGCCTGGCGCTCGTCCTCGCCGTGCTCGCGCGTCACGCCGGGGTTGGCGTGGGAGCGGCCGACGTCTTCGTCAACGTCGTCGGAGGCGTGCGGATCGACGAACCCGGCGCGGACCTCGCCATCGCGCTCGCCGTGGCCGGCGCGGCGCGCGGCGTCGCCACCGAGCCCGCTCCACTGGCGTGTTTCGGCGAGGTCGGGCTGACCGGCGAGCTCCGATCCGTCGCCCACCCGGACCGCCGCGCCGAGGAGGCGGCCAAGTTCGGGCTGCGGGAGGTGGTGTCGCCCGCGTCGGCGAGCACGCTCCGCAGCGCGGTGCGCGCGGCGCTGGGCGGTCAGGACGGGGCGCGGAAGGCAGCCTGACGCAGGCGATCAGGGATAAACCGCCGATAAACCCTTGCTAGAATGGGCATTCATGGCGCAGCGTCCCGGGGATGAGCTCGCAGAGCTCGATAGCCGCCAAGAGCCCCGGCTTGTCAAGGCATTGGAGATGGTCGCGCCCGGTACCGCGCTGCGCGAGGGGATCGACAACATCCTCCACGCACGCACGGGAGGGCTGCTTGTCATCGGCGATCTCGACGAGCTGAGCTTCCTGTTCTCGGGCGGCATCAAGCTCGACATCGACTACAGCCCGGCGTTGCTCTACCAGGTGGCGAAGATGGACGGCGCGCTCGTGCTCAACACGAACGCGACGAAGATCGGCCAGGCCAACGTCCAGCTCATGCCCGACCCGACGATCCTGTCGCTCGAGACGGGCACCCGTCACCGCACGGCCGAGCGCGTCTCCAAGCAGACGGACGCGCTCGTCATCGCGATCTCGCAGCGCCGCGAGGTCGTCTCGCTGTACGTCGACGGCGCGAAGTACATCCTCGAGGACATCCCCGTCGTGCTGGCCAAGGCCAACCAGGCGCTGGCCACGCTCGACAAGTACCGCACCCGCCTCGATCAGGTCTCGACGCGCCTCACGGCGCTCGAGTTCGAGGGCGGCGCGACCCTGCACGACGTCCTCACCGTCCTCCAGCGCTCCGAGCTCGTGACCCGCATGGCCGTGGAGATCGAGCGCTACATCGTCGAGCTGGGCACCGAGGGGCGCCTGATCGAGATGCAGCTCGAGGAGACGATGGTCGGCACCGCCGCCGACAAGGCCGCGCTCGTGCACGACTACCTCGCCCAGGACAGCGACGAGGCCTTCGCCTCGGCGCTCGAGCAGATCGGGCGCCTGCCCCACCAGGACCTCCTCGACTTCGGCCGGCTCGCCGAGCTGCTGGGCTACGACCGCAAGGTCAACACGCTCGACTATCCCGTCTCGCCGCGCGGTTACCGGATCCTCGGGCGGATCCCGCGGCTTCCCAAGCTCGTGGTGCAGCAGATCGTCCACGAGTTCGGCGGGCTGGACGAGATGCTCGCCGCCACCGACGCCGAGCTGGAGACCGTCGAGGGCGTCGGTGAGATCCGCGCCAAGGACATTCGTGAGGGTCTGCGCCGCCTGCAGGAGATCAACCTGGTCGACCGCTACCTGCAGACCTGATGACCGACTTCGACCCACCCCCCTCGCCCCGCGGCCCCCGTGCGGGTGACGATCCAAGGAGGATGACCATTCCGGAAGCAGCGGAAGCAGAGAAGCTCGTGGAGGACCTCGAGGTCGCCGCAGAGCACATCGAGTTCGAGTGCGGCGACAACGTCGTGTACCCCCATCACGGGGCAGGCAAGGTCCTCAAGAAGGAACTGCGCAAGATGTTCGGGGAGGAGCGGGAGTACCTCACCATCAAGATCCTCCACAACGACATGACGGTCATGGTCCCGTGTGAGAACGCGGCCGTCGCCGGACTGCGGCGCGTGATCGACGAGGAGACCGTGCAGAAGGTGCTCGCCGTCCTCCAGGACGACGTGTCCGAGATGCCCAAGAACTGGAACCGCCGGTTCAAGCACAACCGCGACAAGATCAAGACCGGCGACATCTACGAGCTCGCCGAGGTGGTCCGCAACCTGGCCATCCGCGAGCATCACAAGGGCCTCTCCACGGGCGAGAAGCAGATGTTCACCCGCGCGAAGAAGATCCTCGCGTCGGAGCTCATGTACGCGCTGGAGATGGACGAGGAGGGCGCCGAGCAGCATCTGGACAACCTCCTCGCCGAGTCGGCGGGCGCGAAGACCCCCGCCTAGGCGACATTCCGTGGCGGTCGCGCTGATCGTGGCCGCCGGACGTGGCGAACGCCTTGGGTCGGGAGAACCCAAGGCGTTCGTCATTCTCGGGGGCCGTCCGATGATCTCCTGGAGCATCGACGCCCTCTCCGCGGTCGACGAGATCGAGCGGATCGTCGTCGCCCTGCCGCCCGGCGTGCACGCCCCGGCGGGGACGCTCGGCGTCCCCGGCGGCGAGACGCGCTCGGCCTCGGTGCGCGCCGCCCTGCACGCCGCGGGCGACACCGACGTCGTCGTCGTCCACGACGCCGCGCGCCCGCTCGCCACTCCGGCGCTCGTGCGCGACTGCCTCGACACGCTCGCGGCGCACGACTGCGACGCGGCGATCGCCGCCGCGCCGGTCACCGACACGATCAAGGAGTCGCGCGGCGGAGGAGGTCGTGCGGACGCTCGACCGCTCCGCCCTGTGGGCCGTGCAGACCCCGCAGGCGTTCACGCGCGACGCCCTCGAGCGCGCCCTGGACTGCAGCGACGAGGAGCTCACCGCCGCCACCGACGACGCCTCGCTCGTCGAGGCCGCCGGCGGGACCGTGCGGCTCGTGCGCGCCCCCCGCGAGAACCTGAAGGTCACCACGCCACTCGACCTGCGCGTCGCCGAGCTCCTGCTCGCCGAGCGCACGCCCGCCTGACCTCGCCGAGAGGACCACGTGCTCACCGACCTCCACGTCCACCTGCGCCCCGACGACATCGACGAGACGCCCGCCGAGCGGTTCTTCACGCCCGGGAACGCCGAGCGCTACCGCGAGGCGGCGTCCGAGCGCGGGATCGAGGAGCTCGGCGTCAGCGAGCACGTCTACCGCTTCACCCAGGCGCTCGACGTCTGGCAGCACGAGCTGTGGCGCGAGTGCGCGCGCGACGACCTCGACGCCTACTGCGCGTTCGTGCGCGAGGAGACCGACCTCAAGCTCGGCATCGAGGCCGACTTCATCCCCGGCCGCGAGGACCGCATGGCCGAGCTGCTCGAGGGCCGCGACTGGGACTACGTCATCGGCTCGATCCACTTCCTCGGCGACCGCGCGCTGGACTACGACCGCTACGACGTGTGGACGACCGGCGAGTCGCCCGACCGCGTCTGGCGGCGCTACTTCGAGTGGCTCGGCGAGGCGGCGATGAGCGGGCTCTTCGACATCCTCGCCCACCCCGACCTCGTCAAGCACTGGGGTCGCGAGCGTCCGTGGCCGAGCCGCGACCTGCGCTACTTCTACGAGCACGCGATGGACGGCATCGCGGAGTCCAACATCGCCGTCGAGGTGTCGACGGCGGGCCTGCGCAAGCCGGTCGGCGAGATCTACCCGTCGCGCGACTTCCTGGAGATGGTGCTCGACGCGGGCAACCCGATCGCGCTCTCCAGCGACGCCCACGTCCCCGGCCAGCTCGGGTACGGCTACGACCGGGCGCTCGAGCTGCTCGACGAGCTGGGCGTGACGGAGGTCAGCGTGTTCGAGCGCCGCGAGCGCCGGCTCGAGCCGCTCGGCGCGCCGTGAGCGTCACGACCGGCATCGGCTGGGACTCGCACCGCCTCGCCGAGGGCCGGCCGCTGATCATCGGCGGCGTGACGATCCCGCACGAGCGCGGGCTCGCCGGGCACTCGGACGCCGACGTCCTCACCCACGCCATCATCGACGCGCTGCTCGGCGCGGCCGCGCTGGGCGACATCGGCGCCCACTTCCCGGACACCGACGAGCGCTGGCGCGGGGCGGACTCGCTCTCGCTGCTGCGCGCCGTGATGGCGATGCTCGACGAGCGCGGGCTGACCGTGGCCCACGTCGATGCGACGGTCGTCATGGAGCGCCCGAAGCTCGCCCCGCACCGCGAGGCGATCCGCGCGGCGCTGGGCGCCGCCCTCGGGGTCGGGGCCGATGCCGTCAACGTGAAGGCCTCCACCGGAGAGGGGATGGGCTTCGTGGGGCGCGAGGAGGGCGTCGCGGCGCTCGCCGTGGCGACGCTCAGGCGCGCCTGACGGCGCGGGCGCCGTCAGCGACGGGAAGGCGGGGCGGCCGCGCGCGGCGACCGCCCCGATCCCGGAATCTCCGGCTCAGCCGGTGAACTGCGGCGACACGCCACCCTGAGCGCAACGGCTCACGGTCGCGTTGAGCGTCCGCGCGGCGGTTCCGTTGCGGAACGTGACGCGGACCTGGACCCGCTGGCGCTGGGAGCCGAAGCGGCGCACCGGCAGGTTCGCGCTGACGCGCGTCCGCCCGGCGGCCACGGTGACCGTGCGCACCCGGCGGCCGTTGATCAGGAACGTCACGCGGCGGATGAGCCGCCCGGCGACGCTCACGCGCGCCGTGGTCGCGGCGCAGCGGCTCGGCATGACGAGCCGCGCCGAGGCCGACCGAGCCTGCGTGCCGGCGACCGTCTGGGTCGGGGCCGTGCCGCTGGCCGTGGTCGGAGCCACGCCCTGGCCGGCGGGCGGTGCGGCCGGCGCCGGCGTGCCGCTCGCGGCCGGCGGGGCGGCCGGGGTGCACGACGGCGGGGTGCCGGTCGGCGTCTGGCCCTCGGCGCACGGAGGCGCCGGGGTGCAGGACGGCGGGGTGCCCGTCGGGGTCTCGCCCTCGGCGCACGTCGGCGGCGGGGTGCAGGACGGCGGCGTGCCCGTCGGCGTCTCGCCCTCGGCGCACGTCGGCGGCGGGGTGCAGGACGGCGGCGTGCCCGTCGGCGTCTCGCCCTCGGCGCACGGCGGCGGCGTGTCCGGCTTGCACTCGGGCTTCTCACCCGGCTTGGGGTACGAGGGCTTCTCGCCCGGCTTACACGGATGGCTCGGCTTGGACGGATAACCACCCGGCTTGTGATTGTCGGACTTGCCCGGCTTGTAGCCCGGCTTGTGGTTCTTGTTGTTGTCCTTGTCGCCGCCCGGCTTGTGGCCGGTCGGGGACGACGACGCCTTGGACGGAGATCCGCTCGCGGTCGACTGCGTGGCCTGAGCGGCCGGCGCGATCAGCGCCAGCGACAGCGCGAGCGCCCCGGCACACGAGGCGACCACGCGCGCTCGGCGTGCCGCCGCGCGGGGTCTCGTGGAGGAGCGAAGGGGCATGCACGTCCTTTCTGGGGCCGTTGGCACATGGCTGCGAAAACGGAGATGCTGGACGGCCCTTCCCAGATCCCCGCCGGTCAGGCTACCGGGACGCGCACGTCGAACGGCAGCAAACCCGCGTTCTACGGTTTTTCCGAGCGGTTACCCGGTAGACGCTTATCGCAATGGCGACGGACGGAAAGGTAGGCGCTGCGAGGCCGATTCCGAAGGCAAAGCCCGGAAACACGGGACGTTTTCGATACGCGGCGACCCGCCGGAGGGTCGCGAACGAACAGCCCTGCAATCCACAGGAACCGGAAACCTGCGCTTGCCCTGCCTTAACGACGGGCAACATGGCGTCCGCCACAATCGGCCCCCGGCACCATGCCACCTGCCCAGGAGCTCACCGTCGCGCGCTCGCCGCTGCCGGCGCTCGCGCTGCCGGCGATCGCGCTCCGCTACCGCGTGGCGATCGTCGTCCTCGCGCTGACCGCCCTCTCGTTCCTCGGCCCGTCGACGCCGACCTACGACCCGTGGTCGTGGATCATCTGGGGACGCGAGGTCCTGCACCTGGACCTCGACACCGTCCGCGGCCCGTCGTGGAAGCCGCTGCCCGTCCTGTTCACCACGCCGTTCGCGCTGTTCGGCGACATCGCGCCGGACCTCTGGCTCTTCGTCGCCCGCGCGGGCGCGATCTCGGGCATCTGGTTCGCCTTCAAGCTCGGCCGCCGCGTCGCCGGGCTGCCCGGCGGGGTCGTCGCGTCCGTCCCGGTCGCGCTCGCGCCGTGGACCGTCCGCAACGCCGCGCTGGGCAACTCCGAGGGCCTGCTCGTCGCCCTCGCGCTGGCGGCCGTCGACCGCCATCTCGACGGCCGCACGCGGGCGTCGTTCCTGTGCGCGGTCGGTGCCGCGCTGCTGCGCCCCGAGGCGTGGCCGTTCGTCGGCCTGTACGGCCTGTGGCTGCTGTGGCGCGCGCCGCACGTCCGCACGCTCGTCCTCGCCGGCTTCGTGGCGCTGCCCGTCCTCTGGATCGCGCCGGAGTGGTGGGGCTCGGGCGACCCGCTGCGGGCCATGCACCGAGCGCAGAACCCGCGCGCCAACAGCCCGGCCTTCGCCGACGACCCGATCCGCGTCGTGCTCGAGCAGTTCAACCTGATGCTCACGCCGGTCTTCTGGGCCGGCATCGCCGCGCTCGGCATCGCGCTGCTCGTCCGCCGCCCACCGCGTCGCGAGCTGCTCATCGTCCTGGGGATCGCGACCGCGGCCCTCCTGTGGGTCGCCGAGGTCGCCTTCATGACCGCCGACGGCGGCTTCTCGGGGAACATCCGCTACCTCGTGATGCCCGCCGCCGCGCTCTGGATCGTCGCCGGGGCGGGCGTCGGCTGGCTGGCGCGCGGGGTGCTCGACGAGGGGGCGATCCGCGGCACGCCGCTGGCCGTCGGGCTCGCGGTCGTCGCCGGCATCTTCTTCACCGCCCCGACGTGGACGACGCTCCCGATCGACCGCGTCGCGATCGACTTCCAGGCCGACCTCAACGACGCACTGCCGTCGGTGATGGCACACGGCCGGCGGGCGTGACCGGTTGCTGGCCTGCGGCAGGCCCTACACCGGGCCGTTCCAGGTGCCGATCGTCGCCTGGCACCTGCGCGTGCACGCGCGCCGCGTCCGGCTCGACGCCCAGCGCCCAGCGGTGATCTTCCGCGCCAAGAGCAACCCGGACGCCCCGGTCGTCCCGGACCTCGCGCCGGTGGGCGGCGAGGCGGGCGTGCGCACATTCGCCGCCGGCTCGAACTGGCGGATCGTCGGCGCCTGCCGAGGCGGCGGCGGGTGAGCGTCGGCACCGTCGCCGCTCCCCCGCGGGAGCGGATCAACCGCCGGCTCGGTCGCGCGGTGGAGCGCTTCCGGGCCCTGCCGCTGGCCGTCCGCATCGCGGTGCCCGTCGCCTTCCTCACCGGCTTCTCGCTCGCCCTGCGGACGATGGCCATCCACGGTCGCTACTGGATCGACGAGGGGATCTCGGTCGGCGTCGCCTCCCATCCGCTGGACGAGATCCCGGGCCTGCTGCGCCAGGACGGCTCGCCGCCGCTCTACTACCTGCTGCTCGGCGTGTGGATGCGGGTCTTCGGCCATGGCGAGGCCGACACGCACGCGCTGTCGATCGGCCTCGCGGTGCTCTTCGTGCCCGCCGCCTTCGTCACCGGTCGCGCGTTGTTCGGGGCGCGCGCGGGCTGGATCGCGGCGGTCCTCGGGGCGGTCAACCCGTTCCTCACGTACTACGCGCAGGAGACGCGGATGTACTCGCTGGTCGCGCTCCTCGGCGTGCTCGTGACCGGCGCCTTCGCGCTCGCCTTCGTCCAGCGCCGCCGCGCGTGGCTGCCCGGCTTCTCCGTCGCGCTCGCGCTGCTCATCTACGCCCACAACTGGGGGCTGTTCCTGGCCGCCGGGACCATCGTGGCGCTGCTCGCGCTGCTGCCCAACGAGCGCGACCGGCGCGGCCTGCTGCGCGACGCGGCGCTCGCCTACGGCGCCGTGCTCGTCGCCTTCGCGCCGTGGATCCCGAGCCTGCTCTACCAGGCCGGCCACACCGGGGCGCCGTGGTCCGTGCTGCCCGGCCCCGACGACGTGCTCAACAGCGTCATCGTGCTGCTCGGCGGCGACGCGCCGGCGATGGCCTTCGGGCTGATCGCCGCCACCGGCCTCGTGACCCTGCCGATGGCGGCGCGCGGCGCGCGCAGCCCGCGCGCGCGGACGACGCTCGCCGTCGCGGTCATGGGGGTGGCCGCGCTCCTGTTCGCGTGGCTGTCGTCGCAGATCTCGCCGGCGTGGGCGAGCCGCTACCTGTCGGTCATCTTCGGCCCGATGATCCTGCTCGGCGCGGCGGGCCTCGCGCGCTCGGGCCCCCAGGGGATCGTCGCCGTCGTCGTGCTCGTCGTGCTGTGGCTGGAACCCGCGGATCGACGAGCTGAATCGCAAGAGCAACGCGCACGACGCCGCGGTGGTCGTCGCCGACCGCCTCAGGCCGGGCGACCTGGTGGTCGCGTCGCACCCCGAGCAGGTGCCGGTCATGCACGTCTACCTGCCGCGCGGCCTGCGCTGGGGCAACGCGATGGGACCGGTCCCCGACCCGCAGGTCATGGACTGGCGCGACGCGATGACCCGCTTCCGGCGCGCGCAACCCGAGCCGACCGCCGACGCCTTCGTGCGCTCGCTGCGGCCCGGGCAGCAGCTGCTGCTCGTGCAGCCGATCATCCGCTCGGCCTCCTGGCGCGCGCCATGGACGCGGCTCGTCCGCCGGCGGGCCGCGCAGTGGGAGCGCGTGCTCGACCGCGACCCCCGCCTCGTGCGCACGCTGAGGAGCCCGCGGCTGCGCGGGCGGCCACTGCCCAAGGGCGTGCGGACCGTGCTCTACCAGCGCCGCTAGCGTCCCCGACGGTCCGGAAAACCGCGCGTAGCGGCCAGAAAGCCGGTCACCGCGGGATGGAGATAACGGCGCGCACCCTCCATGGGAAGCTCCATCTCCCCCAGGGGTTGCGCGAATTACCTGCTAGGACGCACGCGCCCAGCCAGTCACGCAGTCTCAAGGAGGAGAAGTGCAGACCGTGCGACGCGCCGTCATCGCGTTTTCCCTGCTGTTGGCCACCATCCTGGTCGTGCCTGCGACCTCTTCGGCCGCCACCTACATCGACTGGGAGTGCGCCGGACCGTCCGGCGCCCCGACCGCCGCGCGCGGGTTCGAGGCCATCGAGTCGCCGTCGGCGACGGCCACGAACACCTGCGGCGCGACCGGCGGAAGCCTGTCCGCCGGCCTGTCCGGCCCGGGCCCGTGGCAGGGCGGCCTGAGCGCCGCCTTCCGCTTCAACGCCCCCGACGACACGCGCGTCAACGGCGTGTCGATCGACCGTTCGACGACGGGCGCCGCCAACGGCGGGTTCCTGACGTACCAGATCAACGCCGACAACACGCTCATCGACGGCTGCCTGCCCAACGCCTGCGGGGCGGACGTGTCGGGCACCGTGAACCGCAGCGGCCTGTCCGCCGCCCAGCTCACGCTGACCGCGGGTTGCGGCGGCGTGACCATCAACACCTGCAGCTTCCCGATCCGCCTGGCCGCCGGCCGCGTCGGCGTCGCGCTGAGCGACACGATCGCGCCGACCGTCGGCAACGTGCGCGGCTCCCTGTTCGCGCCCGCGGCGAAGAGCGGCACGGCGACGGTCGAGTTCGACAGCGCCGACCGCGGCGGCGGCGTGTACCGGATGGTCACGTCCATCGACGGCAAGACCGTCGAGATCCAGCCCGCCGCGTTCGGGACGTGCGCCGACATCGACCCGAGCAACGCGAACCCGTACGAGTTCCCGGCCAAGGTGCCGTGCCCGCTCACGCAGGCAGGCCTCAGCGTGGCCATCGACACGACGAAGCTCGAGCGAGGGGCGCCACAGCATCAGCGTCGTCCTCGAGGACGCCGCCGGCAACGCAGACGAACGTCGTCGGGCCGGCGGCGACGCTTCACCGTCCGCAACGCGCGGCCCAACGGCTCGCCGGCCGGGCGGACGAAGCGCGGTCGCGTGCGGATGTTCTTCGCGGCCAACCGCGAGAACGAGTACACGACCCGCATCGGGCGGCGCGTCGTCACGCGCGGCTTCCTGCGCGACAACCGCGGGCGCGGCATCCGCGGCGCGGAGGTCGAGGTCTACCACTACGTCGCCGGGCGCCCGCGCCTGCTCAAGACCGGCCTGAAGTCGCGGCGCGCCGGCCGGCTGACCCTGATCCTGCCGCTCAACCTGTTCGGCGACTCCCGCGGCCGCCGCCGGATCGCCTTCTACTACCGCGCCTCGGTCCCCGGCCGCGTGACCTCGCGCGCGAACCTCTACCTGACCATTCGCAGCCGGAGCGGGGGCCCGCAGACCTCGCAGCCGCGCTGAGACGTGCACCGGCCGCGCCGCCCCTCGGCGGCGGCGCGGCCGGGGTGCGCGAACCGCTCCGAGACTCCCCTCGCGCACGCGTGCGCGAGCGGTTAGGAACTGTTAGCGACAGTTAGCCGACGCCTGAATCCGCCGCCTGAGCGGGAAAGGTGTGCGACATGAGTCTTGCCGACCTCGATCTCGTACGCGTGCCCGGAAATGGCGATGAGCCGGCCCCGCACGTCGTCATCGGCGGCGGCCCCGCGGGGCTGACCGCCGGGTACCTCCTGGCCAAGGCCGGCCGGCGGGTCATCGTCCTCGAGGCCGACGACCAGGTCGGCGGCCTGGCGAAGACCGTCGTCGACCCGGACGGGTATCGCTTCGACCTCGGAGGCCATCGCTTCTTCACCAAGAGCAAGGAGGTCAACGACCTCTGGCTCGAGATCATGGGCGACGAGTTCCTGCTGCGCCCGCGCATGTCGCGGATCTACTGGCGCGGCAAGTTCCTCGACTACCCGCTGCGCGGCGCCGACGTGGTGAAGAAGCTCGGCCCGATCGAGCTGCCGCTGTGCCTGCTCTCCTACCTGTGGGCCGCGGTCAAGCCCAAGGGCCCCGAGGACAACGTCGAGCAGTGGGTCTCCAACCGCTTCGGCAAGCGCCTCTACAACCACTTCTTCAAGTCCTACACCGAGAAGGTGTGGGGCGTCCCGACGACCGAGCTGCGCGCCGAGTGGGCGGCGCAGCGGATCAAGGGCCTGTCGTTCTTCAGCGCGGCCAAGGCCGCGTTCTTCGGCAACCGCGGCGACAAGATCAAGTCGCTGATCGGCCAGTTCCAGTACCCGCGCTACGGCCCGGGCCAGATGTGGGAGGCCATGACCGCCCGCATCGAGGAGCTCGGCGGCGAGGTGCGGCTGAACACGCCCGCGACGAAGCTCGAGACCGCCTCGGACGGCCGCGTGACCGCCGTGCACACGCCCGACGAGATCATCGAGCCGCGCTCGGTGATCTCCTCGCTGCCGCTGCGCGCGACCGCCGGCATCGCCGACCCGGAGCCGCCGGCCGACGTCCGCGAGAACGCGCAGGGCCTGCGCTACCGCGACTTCCTGACCGTCGCGCTCGTGCTCGACGGCGAGGACGTCTTCCCGGACAACTGGATCTACATCCACGAGCCGGGTGTGCGCGTCGGTCGCATCCAGAACTACCGCTCTTGGAGCCCGTGGATGGTGCCCGACCCGGACACCGCGTGCGTGGGCCTCGAGTACTTCTGCTTCGAGGGCGACGATCTGTGGACGATGAGCGACGAAGGCCTCGTCGCGCTGGCGACCGACGAGCTCAGCCGGCTCGGGCTCGCCGACGCCGCAAAGGTCCGCCGCGGCACCGTCGTGCGCGTGCCCAAGGCCTATCCGATGTACGACGCCGACTACGTCGACCGCGTCGAGGTCATCAAGGGCTGGCTGGCCACGCTGCCGAACCTGCAGCAGGTCGGGCGCAACGGGCTGCACCGCTACAACAACTCCGACCACTCGATGCTCAGCGCGATGCGCGCGGTGGAGAACATCCTCCACGGCACGTCGCACGACATCTGGGCCGTCAACGTCGAGAGCTCCTACCACGAGGAGCACGAGGATCCGGAGCAGCCCTACAAGGACGCGCCGACGACGCCGTCCATGCAGCAGGCGCTCTCCGAAGTGGGCTAGTGGCCCGCCCGAGCCGAACGTTCGCGCTGCAGCTCGCGGTCTCGGCCGTCGCGCTCGGGGCGGTCGTGTGGTGGGCCGCCCGCCAGCCGCTGCCCGATCTGCCCGACGCCTCGACGGCGCTGCCCGGCCTCGCGGTCGCGATCGTCCTCTACGCGATCGCCACCGTCCTGCGCGGCGAGCGCTGGCGCGCGCTGCTCGGCGACGGCGGCGTTCGCTGCGAGCGCGGTGACGCGCTCGCGCTGACGACGATCGGCTACATGGGCAACAACGCGCTCCCCGCGCGGGCCGGCGACGTCATGAAGGCCTACCTCACGGCGCGCCGCACCGGCGCGCCGACGGCGTCGACGGTCGGGACCCTCGTCGCGGAGCGGATCCTCGACGCCCTCGCCCTCGGGCTCGTCTTCGTCGTCCTCGTGACCACGCTCGACCTGCCGCTCGGCGTGCCCGGCTGGGCGCTCGTCGCGATCGGCGCCGGCCTCACGCTCGCCGCGGGCGTGGCCTGGCTGCTCGGCGGTCGCACCGTCGCGGGCCGCCACGCCCGCGATGTGATCGTCGCCCTGCTCGCGCCGTCGCGGCGCCTGTGGAGCCGGCGCGGTACCGAGTTGCTCGCGCTGTCGGCGGGCCTGTGGATCGTCGAGGGCGGCGTCTACGCCGTGCTCGGCTCGGTCGCCGGCGTGCACATGACGCTGCTCGACGGCCTCTACGTCATGGCCCTGGCCAACATCGCCGCGCTGGTGCCGGCCGCGCCCGGCTACGTCGGCACCTTCGACGCCGCCGTGCTGCTCGGGATCGGTCTCGTGTCCGCCACCGGGCACCCGTCGGCGCTCGCCTACGTCGTGCTCGTGCGCTTCGTCCTCTTCGTGCCGATCACGCTCACCGGCCTCGTCGCGCTCGTCGCCCGCTACGGCGGCCGCCGCCAGATCGCGCGGCTCCGCGGCGCGCCGCAGCCCGCCGCCACGACGAGCTAGCCGCGCGTCACGCGACCTCGAAGTCGTGGCGCGAGGCGATGCGCCCGATCGCCTCGGACGTCAGCGGTCCCGAGCGCGCCGCCTCGGCGAGCTCGCGCATGTAGTGCTCCCAGCCCGACGGCGTGCTGAAGTTCAGCACGCGCACCGGCGCGTCGCTCGCGTTGCGGAACGTGTGCACGACGCCCGGCGGCACGCACACGAAGGTGCCCGGTCCGGCGTCGTGCTCGGTGTCGCCGACCAGCATGCGCAGCGTGCCCTCGAGCACGTAGAACATGTCGGTCAGCGCCGCGTGGCGGTGGGGCGGCGGGCCGGGGAAGCCCGGCTCGACGACGTTCTCGGACAGGAAGAACGAGCCGCCGGTCTCCTCGCCGGTGACCTTGATGACGATCTCCGAGGCGGCTCCGGCGGCGTGGCGCTCGCCGTCGCCCGGACCGTGGATGACCGCGCCCATGGACCGACCCTATCCCGAGCGGCCGGGGACCGCGGGCTCGATCGCCTGATCGGCGTCGTGCGAGCCCGACGGCAGCTCGATGTGCAGGCGCAGGCGGAAGCACGCGCCCTCGCCGGGCTCGGCCTCCATGAGCTCGAGCCCGCCGCCCATGCGGATCGCGAGCTCGCGGCCGATGGCCAGGCCGAGCCCGAAGCCCACGGGGCCACCGGTGTTCCCGGTACCGCGCTGGAAGCGGGCGAAGATCCGCTCGCGGTCCTCGGGCGGGACGCCCGGCCCGCTGTCGGCGACGTCGACCGCGGCCCAGCCGCCGTGGTAGGCGGGTGTCACGCGCACCGCCTGCTCGGGTGGCGAGTAGCGCAGCGCGTTGTCGATCAGGATCCGCACGACCCGCGCCACCGCTCCGGGGTCGCCGGCCGCCCAGCACGGGCCGGGCGGAGCGACGACGTCGAGCTCGACGTCGCCCTCGCGGGCAGGGAGCGAGAACTCGGCGGCGACGGCGCGGCACAGCTCGCCGAGCTCGACCGGCTCGGCGCGCAGCGGCACGGCGGCGTCGAGCCGGCTGAGGTCCAGCAGCTCGGTGGCCAGGCGGCGCAGGCGGCCGAGCTCGCTCTGCGCGCCGGCGACCTGGCGCTGGAGGTCCTCGGCGTCCAGGCGCCCGTCGCGGAGGTCCTCGTCGATCAGCTCGAGGGTGCCCTGCAACGACGTCAGCGGCGTGCGAAGCTCGTGCGAGGCGGTGGCGACGAAGGCGCGGCGCGCCTCCTCTTGGCGGCGCAGCTCCTCCTGCATCGCGGCGAGCGTGCGGGCCAGGTCGCCGACCTCGTCGCGCCCGGTGTCGACCGGCGGCGGCGCGTCCGTGCCCTCGGCGGCCACGCGCATGGCCGCGGCGCGCAGTCGCGCCAGCCGGCGCGACAGCGTGCTCGACAGCGCGATGCCGAGCACGATCGCCGCGATCAGTCCGACGCCCGCGGCGGTCAGGAAGGCGCGCTGGACCTGGCTGACCGCCGCGTCGACGTCGGTCAGCGGCTTCTGCGTGACGAGCAGGAAGCGGCCGTACTCGGGCGGGTCGCCGTCGGACACGGGCGGCAGCAGCTGCACGACGACCGTGATCGCGTCGCTCGAGACCGATGTGGCGTTCTGCTCCTCGCGCAGTGACTGCAGGATCAGGCGCTGGGGCAGCGGCGCGTTGTTGTCGGTGTCGTAGATCGTCTGCGGGATCGAGTCGGTCACGAGCACGCGCGCGCCGGTGCGCTGGCGCAGCGTGAGCGCGCGGCTGAGCACGTCCTGGGTGAGGAAGAAGCGGCGCGCGTCGTCGCTCTCCTTGCGCGTGCGCCGCAGGCTCTCCTCGATCGCCCGCTCGAAGCCGAAGGCGTCGGCCTCGGTGGCCGTGGCGAGGTCGTCGCTGCGCTGTGTGCGCAGGCGCTCCTGGAGCGGCGGCAGCAGCGCGGCGGCCGCGGCCGCGAGGGTGACGACGCTCGTGACGACGAGGGCGACGAGCAGCCGCCAGCGCAGCCCCGAGCGCGGCCGGGGCGCCCTCACCGCTCCCGGAAGCGGTAGCCCGCCCCGCGCACGGTGAGGATCAGGCTCGGCTCCTCGGGCTTCTCCTCGAGCTTCTCGCGCAGGTGGCGGATGTGGACGTCGATGGCGCGCGGGTCGCGGTAGGCGCTGTCGCCCCAGATGGCGCGCAGCAGCTCCTGGCGCGTGAACAGCTTGCCCGGGCGCTCGATGAGGCACGAGAGCACCTCGAACTCCGAGAACGTCACGCGCACGGGCGAGCCGTCGACGGTCACCTGGCGGGCGCGCTGGTCGATCGTCACGGGCCCGACGCCGACGACGCCCTCGACGACGCGCCCCTGGGCGCGGCGCAGGACGGCGCGGATCCGGCTGCGCAGCTCGGCCAGGCCGAACGGCTTGGTGACGTAGTCGTCGGCGCCCGCCTCGAGGCCCTGGACGACGTCGGCCTCGCTGTCCAGCGCGGTGAGCATGATGATCGGCACGACGGCGCGGCGGGCGCGCAGCGCGCGGGCGACGTCGTGGCCGGCCGGCCCGGCGCCGAGTGCGACGTCGAGGAGCACGACGTCGAAGTCCTGCTCGGCGGCGCGCGCGAGCGCCTCGCGGCCGTCCGGGACGGCCGTCACGCGGTGACCCTCGCGCTCGAAGGAGCGCGTGAGCATGTCCCGCAACGGCGCGTCGTCATCGACGACGAGGATGTCCAGCGCGGAGACGCTCTGCATTCCCACGTGACAGTAGCGGCCGCTACGGTCCCGAGCCGCCGTGTCCTCCGTCGCGCTCGTCCTCGTCGTCGCCGCCGCGTTCGCCCACGCGGGCTGGAACCTGCTCGCCAAGACGGCGGCCGGGGGCGCGGTCTTCGTCTGGTTGTGCGCCGCCGCGGCGACCGTGATCTACGTGCCCGCGCTCGTCGTCGCCGAGATCGCGGATCCGAGCCCGATCGGCCTCGGCGCGATCGGGCTCATGGTCGGCAGCGGCGCGCTGCACGCGCTGTACTTCGTGCTCCTGCAGCGCGGCTACCGCGAGGGTGACCTGTCGCTCGTCTACCCCCTCGCGCGCGGGACCGGCCCGCTGCTCTCCACGCTGGCGGCGATCGCCTTCCTGTCCGAGCGCCCGAGCGCGCTCGCCCTCGCCGGGGCGGCGATCATCGTCGCCGCGGTGTTCTCGCTCGCCGGCCGCCCGGGCCACGGCGCGCGCCCGGCGGTCGTCTTCGCACTGCTCACCGGGACGGCGATCGCCTCCTACACCCTGTGGGACAAGCAGGCCGTCGACGCCCAGGGGCTCTCGCCGGTGACCTACTACTGGGGCACGAACCTGGCCAACGCGGCGATCCTCACGCCCTTCGTCCTCGGCCGCGGCCGCGAGATGGGCCAGGTGTGGCGCGCCCACCGCCGTCAGGCGCTCGGGGTGGCGGTCCTCAGCCCGCTCGCCTACATCCTCGTCCTCTTCGCGCTCGTCCACGCTCCGGTCAGCTACGTCGCCCCGGCGCGCGAGCTGAGCATCCTGCTCGCCGCCGCGGCCGGCGCGACGCTGCTCGATGAGGGCGACACGCGCCGGCGCATGCTCGCGGCGGCTGCGATCGTCGTCGGGATCGGCTGTCTCGCCATCGGTTAGATGTCGTTGCTAGGGGCCCGCGACCGCCAGGTACACGGCGACGGCGAGACCCACGAGCGCGATCCCGACGCGCAGCCGCCCGGCCGGGATGCGTCGTGCCAGGCGCGCGCCGGTCGCGCCGCCCGCGAGGCTGCCGACCGCGAGCGCGGCCGCCATCGGCCAGCGGATCGGCGCGAGCGCCACGAACAGCAGCATCACCGCCGTGTTGGCCGCGCCGAGCAGGACGTTCTTGAGCGCGTTGAGCTGGTGCAGCGTGCCCGCCGAGAAGAGCGCGAGCAGCGCGAGCAGCATCACGCCCGCCGCGGCGCCGAAGTAGCCGGCGTAGACGGAGGCGACGAGGGTCGAGGCCCACGCCGCGTGGCGCCGCCAGCCGCTGTCGTCGATGTGCGTGCGCACGATCCACGGCTGGGCGAGCAGCAGCAGGCACGAGCCGCCGATCAGCGCCGGGACGATCGCCTCGAACAGCTCCTCGGGCGTCGAGAGCAGCAGGATCCCGCCCCCGACCGCTCCGATCAGCGAGGGCGCGACGAGGCGGCGCAGCCGCGCGCGCTGCGGGCTGAGCTCCTCGCGCGACGCCGTCGCGGCGCCGACGGCGATGGTCACGAGGCCGACGCTGTTGGTGACGTTCGCGCTCAGCGGCGGCACGCCGAAGGCGAGCAGCACCGGGAAGCTGATGATCGAGGCGCCGCCCGCGAGGGCGCTCGTCGTCCCGGCGAGCAGCCCGGCGAGGACGAGCGCCAGGCCCTGCAGCAGGGTCACGTCGCGGGCTCGCCGGGACGCAGGTCGACCGCGTACTCGGCCCGATCGCCGCGGATGCGGTGGGCGACGTGGGCGAGTCGGCGCCCGTGCTGGTCGACGTTCCCGCCGGAGAGCAGGAGCAGCGCGGCCCCGGGCGCGACGTCGAGCTGCTCGGCGTCGGCGTCGTCCGCGGGCGCGGCGCCGAAGAGGCGGTCGGCGCGCAGCATCCGCAGCCCGTGGCGCTCGAGCAGGCGGGCGTAGAGGGAGGTCTGCGGGCCGACGTCGAAGTCCGGATACAGCAGCGATGCCGGGATCCACGTCAGCGTCAGCGACCACGGGACGTCGGCGACGACGCGCCGCAGGCGCAGCCGCGCGACCGGCCCCGGGAACGCCGGGAACGGTCCGCCCGGGACGGTCTCGCCGTCCTCGCGGGCGATTCCGAGCAGCTCCTGGCGCACGGACAGCCCCTGCTCGCGCATCGCCTCGGTCAGGCTCGCGTCGAAGCCGCCGATCCGGTGGCGGACCGGCGCCTGCGCCACGAAGCTGCCGACGCCGTGCTCGCGGCGGACGAGGCCCTGGCGCACGAGCACGCTCAGCGCCTCGCGCGCGGTCAGCCGGTTGACGCCGTAGGCGCGGGCGATGGCCGGCTCGGCGGGCAGCCGCAGCCCGGGGGAGAGGACGCCGTCGCGGATCCGCGCCTCGAGGTCGTCGGCGACCTGGCGGTAGAGCGCGCCGGCGCGAGCCCCGCGGCGCACCGCGGTCGCGGTGAAGGGCAGGTCTGTGGGTGCCGCCGAAACCGGCATCTGCAGGGATTCTAGACGTCTAGATGAGTTCCTGGACGCCCGATGACCAGCCGGATCGCCCGTCCGTTGCGTACATTGGCCGTCGTGGCCACGATCCGCCTGCACGACACGCGCTCGCGCGAGCTGACCGAGCTGCGCCCGCGCACGCCCGGCCGCGTCGGCATCTACGCGTGCGGGCCGACGGTCTACAACCGCATCCACGTCGGCAACGCGCGCCCCTACGTCGTGTTCTCGCTGCTCAAGCGCTATCTCGAGCACGAGGGCCTCGACGTCACGTTCGTCGCCAACGTCACCGACGTCAACGACAAGATCTACGACGCGGCGCGGCCGCTCGGCCGGCCCAGCGACGAGCTCGCGCGCGAGATGACCGCGCGCTACGTCGAGGACACCGACCTGCTCGAGCTCGGCCGGCCCGACGCCGAGCCGCTGGCCAGCGAGACGATCGGCCCGATCGTCGACCTCATCCAGGCCCTGATCGACAATGGCAGCGCCTATGCGGTCGACGGCGACGTCTACTTCCGCGTGCGCTCCGACCCCGGCTACGGGACGCTCAGCCACCGCGCCGTCGACGACATGGACCAGGGCGAGGGCGTCGAGGGGGCCGATCGCAAGGAGGACCCGCTCGATTTCGCCCTCTGGAAGGCGCAGAAGGAGGGCGAGGACACCGCCTGGGACGCGCCCTGGGGCCGCGGGCGCCCGGGCTGGCACATCGAGTGCTCGGCGATGGCCGAGGAGCTGCTCGGCGTCGGCTTCGAGATCCACGGCGGCGGCAACGACCTGACCTTCCCGCATCACGAGAACGAGGCGGCGCAGACGCGTGCGGGCCGCGGGGCCGAGCTCGCCCAGATCTGGATGCACAACGGGATGCTGCAGTTCGGCGGCGAGAAGATGGCCAAGAGCGTCGGCAACATCGAGTCGCTCGGCGACGCGGTGGCGCGCTGGGGCCGCGACGCGCTCGTGCTCTTCTTCTGCGCCGGCCACTACCGCCAGCCCGTGCAGTACTCCGAGGACACGCTGCGCGCCGCGCAGGCCGGCGTGCGCCGCTTCCGCGAGGCCGCGCGGCTCCTGCATCCGGGCGACTCGCCCGATGACATGGCGGCCCTGCGCGACCGCTTCTTCGCTGCACTTGGGGATGATTTCAACACCCAGGAGGCGCTCGCGGCGGCCTACGACTGGGTTCGCGAGTCCAACCGCCGGGGCGGCGTCGGAGACGCCCACCTGCGCGAGATGCTCGGCGTCCTGGGGCTCGAGAACCTGCTCGACGCCGATGCCGGCGCGGCGGGCGCGGACGCCACCGCGCAGAAGCTGCTCGAGCGCCGCGAGGCCGCGCGCGCGGCGCGCGACTTCGCCGAGGCCGACCGCCTGCGCGACGAGCTCGGCGCCCTCGGCTGGCAGGTCCGCGACGCGCCCGGCGGCGCCGAGCTCGTCCGCGCCGACCGGTGAGCCGGTCGCGCCCACCGCGCCGCCCCGGACGGCCGGGCGCCCGGGCCCCTGAGGAGCCGGCGGCCAACCTCTTCGGCCGCAACCCGATCCGCGAGGCGCTGCGTGCGGGCCGGCGGCCCGTGCACCGCGTGTGGGCGACGGAGGGCGCCGCACGGGAGCCGTGGCTCGAGCGCTCGGGCGTGCCCGTCGACATCACCGACGCCGCCGCGCTCTCGGCGCTGGCCGGCAGCGACGGGCACCAGGGCATCTGCGCGCTCGCGGACCCGTTCCCGTACGCGGACGCCGCCGAGCTGCTTGCGCGCCCCGCGCCGCTGATCGTCGCCCTGGACGAGGTCCAGGACCCGCACAACCTCGGCGCCGTCGTGCGCACCGCCGAGTGCGCCGGGGCCGACGGCGTCGTCATCGGCGAGCGCCGGGCCGCGCAGGTCACGGGCGCCGTGGCCAAGGCGTCGGCGGGAGCGGTCGAACACCTTCCGATCGCTCGCGTGCGCAACCTGACCGACTTCCTGGCCGACGCCAAGGAGGCGGGCTGCTGGGTCTACGGCGCCGCCGCCGACGGCGCGGTGGCGTACACCGATCCCGACTGGAACGGCCCCGTCGTGCTCGTCCTGGGCGCGGAGGGAAGGGGCTTGCGGCCGCGCGTGGCGTCCGCCTGCGACGCCCTCGTCGCGCTGCCGATCCGGGGGCGGATCGGATCGCTCAACGTCAGCGCCGCCGCGGCCGCCCTGCTGTACGGCATCTTGCATCGCCGCACGAGCGCTTGACAACGCTCCATAAGTCTGGGATAAAGCCGCGCAACTTGACGCTCGACTTGAGGTTGAGGCGTCGTTCATAGCAGTGCAGGATGCAGTTGGCGCCAGGGGAGGAGTGCGCCACTGAGCAACCAGCCCATCCCGCCGGCGCCGCCGAGCGGGGGACGAAAGGAACGCTCGTGGCCCGTCTCTCCCCGAACACTCAATCTCAAGTACAGGTTGAGGACGGATATCTCATCGCCCTGGCGAAGCAGGGCGACGCGACCTCGTACGAGCGCCTCGTGCGCCGCTACTACGGGTTCGTGCGCCTCAAGGCCTCTTCGTACTTCCTCGCCGGCGGCGACAGCGACGATCTGATCCAGGAGGGCCTCGTCGGCCTCTACAAGGCGATCCGGGACTTCCGCTCCGACCGCGAGTCGAGCTTCCGCAACTTCGCCGAGCTCTGCATCACGCGCCAGATCATCACCGCGGTGAAGACGGCGACGCGCAACAAGCACACGCCGCTGAACCAGTACGTCAGCTTCTCGGCGTCGCCGGCCAGCTCGCTCGACGGCGAGCCGACGCTCGACGAGGTGATCCCGGGACCGTCCGTCCACGATCCGGTCAACCAGGTCATCTCCTCCGAGGAGCTGCAGTCGCTCGTCGCGTGCCTCTCGACCGCGCTGTCGGACCTCGAGTCGCGCGTGCTCGCCCTGTACCTCGACGGCTACAGCTACGAGCTCGTGGGCGACCGCCTCGGCTGTGACACGAAGACGGTGGACAACGCGCTGCAGCGGGTGAAGCGCAAGGTGGGCGCCCACCTCGCGACGCGCAACGTGCTGCTGTAATCACGTGTCGTGAGTGCCGTCGCGATCGTCGTCATCGTCGTCGTCGTCCTGCTGATCCTCCTGTTCGTCGGGGGACTGGTCGCCAACGCGCGCCACAACCGCGCGGAGGAGGACGCGCTGCGCGCCGAGCTCGAGGTCGCCAACCAGGCGCTCGCGCAGGCCCACGCGCAGGACAAGGGTTGGGACCGCGGGCTCCTCGAGCAGGCCGCCAAGGAGGCGTTCGCTGAACGCTCCGCGGCCGACGTCACCGACCTGCACCTCGTGCAGGTCGTCGACCGGCCGGGCACCGAGGACGACCAGGCCGTGTTCCGCGTCGTCACCGACCACGGCTACGAGTACCTGCACCTGGCCCGCCACGGCGAGGCCTGGGTGCCGCGCTGAGCGGGCCGTGAACGACGAGGGGCCCGCCGCGACGCGGCGAGCCCCTCGGGTCTGCTGCTTCCGGACGGCGTCAGGTGGTCGTGGCCACCGGTCCGGCCGTCCCCTTCCCGCTCGAGACGGCGTAGACCTGCGCCGGCCGCGTGTTGGCGAACGTGCCGTTGCGCAGCCGCAGCTCCCACGTGCCGTTGGCAGTCGGCGTGGCGCCCGGCTGGACGACCGCCGTGCCGATCACCGGCGCGTTGGCCGCCGATCCGGTCTTGAGCGTGATCGTCGCCCCGACCTGCGAGCCCGTGCCCGAGATCCGGAAGTCACCGCGCTTCCAGCGGGCCTGCGTGATCGTGATCCGGTCGGTGATCGCCTGTGGCGTCAGCGTGCCGGAGCGGACCGTCGGCCCCCAGCCGCCGGGGTTCTCCGCCCGCACCGTGAACGTGTACGGCTGGCCGGCGGTGAGGCCCGTGAACGTGTGCGACGTCCCTGCCGTGGTCACCACTGGGCCCTCGGGCACATCGGAGGTGCCCTTGTAGAGCTGCACCTCGTAGCCCGTGATCGACGTGTCGGTGGAGGACCACCGCGCGGTGACCGTGCCCTGCCCGGCGGTCGAGCCGCCGAGCGTCGGCGCGGCGGGAGGCGCGACCGGCTTGGGCGCGAACGTGCCCTCGCCGAGCGTGAAGTTGCCCGCCGCGTCGATCGCGGCGAACTTGATCGTCGTCAGCTTCGTGATCGCGATCGGCTCGGTGAACCGCTTCGCCGTGTCGGACGGCAGGTCCGCATCGAGCACGTCGCTGCCGTCGGTGGTGAAGAAGATCTGCGCCGAGCTGTCGGCGCTCGTCAGCGTGACCGAGCTCGCCTCCACAGTCGTGTCCGGGACGGCGGCGGGATTCGACGCCACCGGCGGGCGCTCCTCGTCGACCGGACCGCCCGGATCCGGGGTGCCCGCGAGCTCGATGACGAACGGCTCGCTCATCTTCGCGCCGGTCATCGACCGCAGCTCGACCGAGTAGGTCGTGGCCGGGTCGAGGTCCTTGATCGTCGACGCCGTGGCGCCGGCGTCCGTGATGAAGCCGACCTGCTTGCGCTGGTTGCCCATGCCCTCGGCCGGACCGATGGCCACGACGCTGTAGCCCGTGACCTCGGCGGCGCCGGGGGCGGACTCGGCCGGCGTCCAGTTGACGGCGATCGACTTCTTGTCCGCGGAGCGGACGGCGAAGGCCTCGCCGGGCTTGGGGGCGCCCTGGTCGGTCGGGCCGGCCGGGCAGCCGCCCATGCCGGGGCCGCCGGGCTCGCCGGACTCGGCGATCGTCAGACCCTGGCGATTGCCGTCGCCGTCCTCGGTCTGCCAGGCCATGATGCGCTCACCGCCGCCGCCCGCGACCTGGGAGGCGATGTCGGCGGTGGGGAAGTCGTACGTCGCCGTGTAGGTGTCGGCGTCGCGGTCGACGCTCAGGCCGGAGTCGTACGGGCCGCGGTCGGAGGTGACCACGGGTCCGAAGACCGCGCGCACGTCGCGCCGGCCGATGACCGTGTCGGTCAGGTCGGGGTTGACGATCCGCTGCTCCATCTGGGCGGCGGTGACGCCGTCGGCGACGTGGCCGCTGACGGTGACCTTCGTGCCGTCGGCGACGCCTGTCCCGGCGACGGCGTCCTGGACGATCGTGTCGTCGTCGACCTGATCGCCGATCTTGATCGAGACCTCGTCGCCGGCCTTGATGTCCGGCGTGACCTGGAGCGCGCTGCTCGCGCCGGCGCCCCAGCAGACGCCGCCGGGGTGGTTGATCTCGAAGGCGACCTCGCCGCCGCTGACGACGCCCTTCGCGGCGCCGACGACCTTGTTGTTGCGCGTGACCTCGACGGTGGCCGTCTGGCCGGCGTACTGGTCGTAGCCCTCGATGGTGACGAAGTCGCGGTTCGGGAAGACCACGAGGTTGTTCGGAAACTCGGGGACGGCGGCCGACGCGACGATCGCGCCGGCGGTCCCCATCGTCGTGATGCCGAGCGCGGCGATGACGCCGGCCGTCTTGGTGATCCGGGAGCCCCGGCTCATGCGTGAGCCTCCGGAGCCTCCGGGCGTTCGGGTACGGCTTATGCGTCGCAAGTGACCCCCTGCAACATCGGGAAACGGGAGGCGACGCATGCTGTTGGCCGGTTCGATGCTCTCCCAGGGCAGAGTGCGACGTCCCGCTACCGGCTGTTCGCAGCATCAGCTGCGCGAAGGCGCAGATCTGCTCACCGGTCCGAGCAGCCGAACCTGCGGTCCTGCCATCCTCACCCCGGCGCGGCGGGCCAGAACTCGCGCGGCACGCCGAGCGCCGCGGCGACGGTCAGGAAGAGCCCGCCGGCGAAGAAGAAGGCCGCCTCCTCGCGCGAGACGCCTGCCACCTCCTCGATCGTCCCGAAGACGCTGAGGAACTCGTCGCGGACCTCGTCGCGCAGCTCCGGGTCCCCGGCAGCGGCCCACGCCTGCAGCTGGCAGAGGACGTCGTCGCCGTCGGCGATCAGGGCGAGGTAGGCGTCGCCCATGCGGGCCAGGCGGGCCTGCGGGTCCTGCTCGCCCTCGGCCGCCTCGGTCAGGCGCCGCCGGATGCGCTCGGCGACCTCGCGATGCGCGGCCAGGAACAGCTCGCGCTTGTCCGGGAAGAGCGCGTAGACGTAGGGCTGGGAGATCCCGGCGCGGCGCGCGATGGCCGCGGTGCCGGCGCCGTGGTAGCCGTGCCCGGCGAACTCGACGATCGCGGCCTCGACGACGTGCTCCCGGCGTTCGTCGGCCGTCCGGCGCGCCATGCCGGCGAGCGTACCGCTGCTCAGTGGGCGTCGGGGCCCAGCTCGAGGACGAGCGCCTGGCGCTCGAAGCCCGCGAACAGCGAGTAGTCGCGCTCGGGCACGCGGCGGAACCCGCTGCGCGCGTAGAGCGCCTGGGCGGCGGTCATCGAGCCCAGGCACGAGCACACGATCCGCCTCCGGCCGCGCGCCACCGCGGCATCGACGCACGCCTGCACGAGCGCGCGGCCGACACCGCGCCGCTGGAAGCCGGGTGCGACGGCGAGCACGCGCAGCTCGGCCTCGTCCGCGGCGGCCATCTCGGCCTGCGGGCCGCCGTCGAGGGCGATCGTCACGGACCCGGCGAGCGCGCCGTCGCACTCGGCCACGAGGACGGTGGCGCCGGCCGCGCGCCCCGCCACGTCGGCGGCGATCGGGAAGTAGCGCTCGCTCACGTGGCCGTCGGCGCGGAAGGCGGCCACGCAGAGCGCGCCGACCGCGGCCTCCTCGCCGGTTCGCAGCGGTCGGACGACCATCGCCGGGGACCGTACCGCCGATGCCCGGGCCGCCAGAAAGCGCTGCGTGACGGGGTCACTGCGGGTAGCCTCGCCCCTGTCCGGTGCATTCCGCGTGCCCCGGAGTACGGCCGGCCCGCCCGGGGGGTCCTGGACGGGTCGGCCCCCAGGAGCGCAAGCCCGCGCCGGGAGTCGAACCCGGAACCTTCCGCTTACAAGGCGGATGCTCTGCCAGTTGAGCTACGCGGGCGAGCCGCTGTCGACGCCAGGGTACGCGGGCGCAGGCCCGGCGTGGGCGGAGCTGCGCTACCGGAGCTCCACCACGAGCGCCGCCAGGAAGGTCGCGAACGCTCCCCAGGTCGCGACGGCGCGGACCCAGTTCAGCGCGAAGTACCGCCGCCGACCCGCCTCCCAGTCCGCCGGCATCGCGTCCGGATCCCAGGCCAGCATGACGTCGTAGTTGGGCTCGGCGAGCCGGTTGGACACCAGCAGCGGCCCGGCGACGGTGAGCGCGAGCCCGATCGCGGTCAGGACGAGCGCCGTCGAGCCCAGACCGGCGACGAGGGCGACGGTCGGCGCGACGACCATTCCGATCACCGCGACGTAGTTGAACGGCGCGTGCCGCGCCGTGGGCAGGAACGCGCGCAGGAAGCGGGCGAACTCGGGGCCGCTCATCGCCCCGAGCATCGGGTGCATGACGAGGTTGAGCATCGCGAACAGGCCGGACCAGAGCCCCGTGAACACGGTGCTCGCGACGAGCGCCCACTCTCCGACGGTCATCTCTCGGGCTCCTCGGAGCCACGCTACCGCCTCGCGACCAGCGGTTCAGCGCGCGCCGCCGACGGCGTGCTCGAGGTTGCCGTGCCCGTTGGAGGACACCTTCTCCTCGGGCACGCGCGGGCCCGGCGCGGGCGGCGCGTTCAGGCGGCGCTCGAGCTCGCCGAGCACGAGCCCGAAGAGCAGATGGCGCCAGGTGGCCTGGGCGAAGGCGCGCGGGCTGCCGGCCAGCGCGGGCAGCTCGTCGCGCGCCGGGTGGACGCGGTCGACGAGCGCGACGAGCGGCCAGGTGGCGAGGTGCTCGGCGAGCCCCGCGGCCGGGCCGCGAGCCCAGGCGGGGAGCGGGATCCGCGGCGCCAGGCCGGCGTAGGCGGCGCCGAACAGGGCGCCGTTGGCGACGTGCAGGGCGATGCCGGCGAACGGCCACGCGGGTCCGCGCGTGACCCACTTGCCGAGCAGCTCATGGTCGAGGTAGGGGACCCCGAAGACACGGGTGTCAAGTGGCGACGAGGCGGCCCAGACTCCGGCTGCGACGGCGCCCGCGAGTGCGCCGCGCGCGGCGTTGGCGGGGGTCATGGGCATGGGTGTCGAGAAACTGTAACCGCGCCTCCGGCCCCAGGTATGCCACACCATGGATCGCGAGGCGCTGCTCGACCGGGCCCGCACGCGGGGTGTGAACCCCTTCGTGTACTGGTTCATGCGCGCATGGATGCAGCCGTTGTTCCACGGCTACCTCCGTCTCGAGCGCATCGGGCGAGAGCACATCCCGGCCCGCGGCCCGGTCATCTTCGCGTCCAACCACCGGTCGTTCCTCGACCCGTTCGTCATCGCGGTCATGGCCCGGAGGCCGATCTACTTCGTGGCCAAGAAGGAGATCTTCGACATCCCCGTCGCGGGGCGGATCCTCAGCGTTCTGGGGGCCTTCCCGATCGACCGGGGCAGCTCGGACCACGGCGCTCTGGACACCGCCAAGGCGATCCTCGCCCGCGGGGACGCCGTGCTCATCTTCCCCGAGGGCACCCGGACCCGCCCAGGCGCCCTCGGCCGCGCCAAGCGCGGCGTCGGGCGCCTCGCGCTCGAGACCGGCGCGCCCGTCGTCCCGATCGCCGTCATCGGCACCGAGTCGGTCCGCCGCGGCTGGCGTTTCCGCCCGCACAAGGTGCGAATCCGCGCCGGGCGCCCCGTCACCTTCCCGCGCGTCGAGAGGCCCTCGTCGCGCCTGGCGGCCGCCGCCACCGACCGCATCTGGCCGCTCGTCGAGCTGCAGTGGGAGTGGCTCGGCGGCCTGCCGCGGATCCGCAGCGCCGCCGTCGCGGGCTCGGGCCCGCTCGCGGCCGCCGCGGAGGCCGGGCTGACGCGCGCCGGGCTCGAGGTCGAGCGGGCGCCGGACCCCGGCGCCGTCGACCCGGCCGCGCACGACCTCTTCGTCCTGACCGGCCCGCCCGGCGAGCGCCTTCCCGACACACGCGCCGGCGTCGTCGTCCTCGCACCGGAGGGTGCGCCCGACCTCGACGGCGTGCCCGAGCCGTTCCGCGTGCCGGTCGCCAAGCTCCTGTCCTCGGCCGGCCTGACCGCCCACCCGGCCACACGACCCCGGCGCAGCCGCGTCGCCTGAGTAGGCTGCCATGCGTGGACAAGGAGGAGCTCGACGGGAAGTTCTCCGAGCTGTACCGGGCCCATCTGCGGGACGTCTACTCCTACGCGTACTACCGGGTGGGCAACCACCACGACGCGGAGGACCTGACGGAGCAGACCTTCCTGCAGGCGTACCGGCACTTCGAGCGGGCGATGGCGGAGTCGGACGGTCGGCCACTGCGACCCTGGCTCATCCGGATCGCGCACAATCTGGCGGCGAATCTCTATCGCGACCGGGCACGCCGCCCGCAGACGCCCATCGAGGACACGACGACGCTCACGGCCACGCACACCACCGAGGACCTGGTGGAGGGTCGCGACGAGCTCTCGCGGATCCTGGAGGGGATCGAGGAGCTGCCGGACGACCGCCGGGAGGCGCTGATCATGCGCTTCGCGCTGGGAATGGACAACCGCGAGATCGCGCGGGCGATGGGCCGCACCGATGGCGCCACGAAGGTGTTGCTGCATCGGGCGATCCGTCAGCTCGAGGAGATCGTGGCGCTACGCCAAGGAGGGACCTGAGATGAGCGACCAGGCCGCCGGAGACTTCGAGGGCCTCGTGCGGCGGGCGCTCGCGCCCGTCGATCCGCCCGACGACCTGTCCGCCCGCATGGAGCTGACGCTGCGCGGCCTCACCGAGCTGGCCGCCGACGAGCTCGACAGCTGGGAGCTCGCCTCGATGCGCGACCCGCGCAACTGGGTGCGCCCGGTCGCGGCGATCGCCGTCGGCACGGCCGCCGGCGCGGGCCTCGTCCTGCTGCGCATGCGCCAGCACCACAAGCGCAACAAGAGCATCCGCGGCGCCGCGGTGGTCGAGGTGCGCCGGATCGTCCGCCGCTAGGCGGCCTGCGCCGCCGCGTCCGGTGCCGTCTGCGCCTGCGCCGGCTGCTCGCCGGCGCGCAGGACCGGGCCGAGGCGCAGCGTGAACGTGCTGCCCCGCCCGAGGCGGCTGGCCACGGACACCGTGCCGTCGTGGCTCTCGGCGATCGCGCGCACGATGGCCAGGCCGAGCCCGGTGCCGCGCCCGACCGCCGACGCCGTCCCGCGCTCGAAGCGCTCGAAGATCCGCTCGAGGTCGTGGGCCGCGATGCCGGTGCCGGTGTCGGTCACGGCGAGGACGGCGCATCCCTCGTCGGCACCCGTGGAGATCGTGATCCGGTCGTCGGGCCCGCACGCCTTGAGCGCGTTCTCGACGAGCGCGTCGAGGGCGTGGCGCAGGTGCGTGGCGTCGGCCAGGGCGACGAGCGGGCCGCCGGCCTGCACGGCGATGTCGCGTCGGCTCGTCGCGCCCCAGCGCCCGGCGACCTCGTGCGCCAGCGCGGACAGGTCCAGCGGCGCGAGCGCGAGCGCGTCGTCCGCGGTCGTCGTGCCGACCACGAGCAGCTGGTCGGCGATCCGCGCCGCGCGCCGCAGCTCGTCGAGCACGACGAGCGCGTCGGCGTGCTCGGGCGAGTCCTCGTCGAGGCCGTCGAGCACGAAGCGGACGTGGCTCTGCGCCACCGCGATCGGCGTGCGCAGCGTGTGCGCGGCCTCGCGCAGGCGCGCATCGTCCCGGTCGCGTGCCGCGACGACCTCGTCGCCCACCGCGTCCCTGCGGCGCCGCCGAGCCCACGGCAGGCTCTTCCTCAGCCCGTCCTCAAGCATGTGCCCAAGTGGTACGCGAGCCGCCCCGGGCCCGTCAACGGGGTGTCGCGCACCGGCGCGTGCGTGAACCCGCACCGGCGGCCGGGCGGGCACGTGCCATGTACCCTCGAAGGACGATGGAAGCCGCCTCGACGGGGAGCGCCACCCAGACCTGCTACCGCCATCCCAACCGGGCGACGGGCGTCTCGTGCTCGAACTGCGGGCGGCCGATCTGCCCGGACTGCATGACGCCGACGCTCGGTCGGGATGCGCTGTCCCGAGTGCGCCAGGCAGCGCACGAAGGTGCACACCGCTCGCACCATGCACAGCGAGCCGCGCGCGACCATCGCGATCATCATCCTGTGCGCCGTCGCCTTCCTGGGCAGCGGCTCGTTCGGGATCGGCGGCGGGGGCGGCAACCGCCTGTTCGCCGACTTCGCCCTCAACGGGCCGGCGATCGACATCGGCGGCGAGTACTGGCGCCTGGTCACCGGCGGCTTCCTGCACGCCGGCTTCCTGCACATCCTCTTCAACATGTACCTGCTGTGGATTCTCGGCAACATGCTCGAGCCCTCGCTGGGCACGCCGCGCTTCGCCGTCCTCTACGGCACCGCGCTGCTGTGGGGATCCTTCGGCGCGCTGCTCGTCACGCCCGACGCCAACACCGTCGGCGCCTCGGGCGCCGTCTTCGGTCTGATGGGCGCGGCCGCGGTCGAGTTGCGGGCGCGCGGGATCAACCCGTTCCAGACCGACATCGGGATGCTGATCCTGTTCAACCTCGGGCTCAGCTTCGTGCTCTCCGGGATCTCGATCGGCGGCCACATCGGTGGCCTGATCGGCGGCGCGCTCGTCGGGGTGGCCTACAACTACGCCGACCGCCGCCGCTCGCCCCAGCTCGGGTTCGTGCTCGCCGGCGCGCTCGCCGTCGCCGCCGTCGTGGGCGGCATCGTCGCCGCCGGCGGCAGCGGGATCGGCTGAGCCGATCGACTAGACCTCGACGTCGAGCGCGGCCCCGGGCGCCTCGGGGACGCGGTCGGGGTGAAGGATGTGGGCCATCAGCTCGAGCCCGTCGACGAGCCGCGGGCCGGGGCGCGAGAAGTACGAGGAGGCGTCGACCGCGACGATCCGCCGCGCGCCGATGCGCGCGAGCGCCTCGGCGTGGCCCGTGGCCTCCTCGTGCGAGCGCAGGGCGTCGAAGCCGCACGGCATCACGACGACGACCTCGGGCCGTGCCGCGGCAACCGTCTCCCACGTGGACTGCTCGGAGTTCTCGCCGGCGAAGCCGAGCACGTCGCTGCCGCCCGCCAGCTCGATCATCTGCGGCGTCCAGTGCCCGGCGATGAACACCGGGTGCAGCCACTCGAGCGCGGCGGCCGGCACCGGCTCGGCGCCGCGGACGGCGAGGCGGACGGCGTCGATCCGCGCGCGCTGGCGCGCGACGAGGTCGATCGCCGCGTCGCGCGCGCCGGTGGCCTGGGCGATCGTGCGGACGTCGCCCATCGCCTCGCCGAGCGTCCCGGGGTCGAGCGAGATGACGCGTGGGCGGGACGTGATGCGCTCGGCGACCTGGACGACGTCGTCGTAGGAGACCGCGCACACCGCGCACAGCTGCTGGGTGACGATGAGGTCGGGCTCGAGCTCGGCCAGGGCCTCCTCGTCGAGCTCGTAGATCGCCTGGCCGCGCTCGGTGCGCTCGCGCACGGCGGCGTCGATCTCGCCCGAGCTCAGGCCGCTCGGGAGCACGTCGCGGGTGACGTGCGGGAGCTGGCGCGCCTCGTCGGGGTAGTCGCATTCGTGCGTGACGCCGACGACGTCGTCGCCCAGTCCGAGTGCGAACAACAGCTCGGTGGCATGGGGAACGAGGCTGACGATCCTCATCGAACGACAGGGTATGGCACGGTCGGTGACTGCTAGCCTCACGCGCAGACCGGCCCGTGGCAGACGACCTTCCTCGAAGTAGCGGTTTCCAGCCCGCCGTCCGATGACCGCGCTGCTGCTGATCGCGGTCGTCGTCCTGATTCTCGCCAACGGGTTCTTCGTGGCCGGGGAGTTCGCCCTCGTCCGCTCGCGGCGCTCGAAGCTCGAGGAGCTGGCCGCCGAGGGCAACGCCGGCGCGCGCCGCGTCCTGCGCCAGCTCGACGACATCAGCGAGTACCTGTCCGCGTGTCAGTTCGGCATCACCCTGGCCTCCTTGGGCATCGGCTTCCTGGGCGAGCCGGCGATCGCCGACCTCGTCGAGCCGATCTTCGGCGGCCTCTCCCACGGCGTGGCCACCGCGCTGTCGATCGCGATCGCCTACATCCTCGTGACCGCGCTGCACATCACCGCGGGCGAGCAGGTGCCGAAGATCTACTCGATCGTCAAGGCCGAGCGGGTGGCGCTCCTCGTCTCGCGCCCGCTGGACTGGTTCAACACGCTGATGCGCCCGTTCATCGCGCTGCTCAACGGCGCGTCGAACGGCATCCTGCGCGTGTTCCGCATCAACCCCGACGCGGAGTTCGCCGAGGGCCAGAGCCCCGAGGATCTGCGCTTCCTGATCGCCCAGGCGCAGACCGGCGGCACGCTGGACCCGGGCGAGGCGGGGATGCTGCAGGGCGTCTTCCACCTGCACGAGCAGGAGGCGCGCCAGGTCATGACGCCGACGCCCGCGGTCGTCACCGTCGACGTCTCCGAGGACGTGGAGACCGCGCTGCGGCGCTGCATCTCCTCCGGCCACACGCGGCTCGTGGTCACCGAGGACGACAACCAGGACCGGGTGCGCGGGATCGTGCACTCCAACTCGCTGGCCCGTCAGCTCATGGCCGAGGGCCCGCACGCCTCGATCGACTCGCTCGTCCGCGACGCGCCGATCGTCCCCGAGACCAAGCCGCTCGACGACCTGCTGGCCGACCTGCAGCGCGAGCGCTCGTCGATGGCCGTCGTCGTCGACGAGTACGGCCGCGTCGCCGGGATCGTCACCGTCGAGGACATCATCGAGGAGGTCGTCGGCGAGATCGCCGACGAGACCGACCCGGCAGGCGGCGAGGTGCGCCGGCTGGCCAACGGGGACTGGTTCGTGCGCGGACACGTCGCGGTCACCGACCTGCTCGACTACGGCCTCGAGCTGCCGGTCGACAGCGACGCCTACAACTCGGTCGGCGGCTTCGTCTTCGCCCAGCTCGGGCGGCTCCCGAAGCGCGGCGACACGATCACCGCCGACGGCTACTCGATCCGCGTCGAGTCGGTGCGCGAGAACCGCATCGAGGCGGTCCGCATCCGCGAGCGCCGCTCGGTCGTCGCGCAGCGCTCGGACTGACGCCGCACGAGTTGGCGCAAGTTGAGCTCCGCGCGCGCTGCGTTGGAGCCTCCGACGCGCTCCACGGAAGGGAGGCGTCCATACGGCTCCGCGGCACGGTGGGACGGCCGCGGCGCCTCCCGAGGAACGGTGGATCGGGTGGGTCCACCCTCGAACGAAGCGCCGACCGGCCTGCTGAGAGAAGCGGGCCGGTCGTGTGTCAGGGCCGGCCCGTTAAAACGACCGGCCCGCTCATGGCGGGCCGGACGTCTGCTTCTGGGAGGAGGTGCACTTGCGAGGTACGTTCGCGAGGCGCATTCTCGTCCCGGTACCTCAACGCGCCCTAAAGGTTCTGTCAGGTCTGTCAGGTGTCGTTCATGCGCGCGGGTGACCGTCCACCCGGTACACCCAGGACTCGACGTTCGGGAACGAGCCGCGGATCGGCAGGTGCTCCATGAGGATCTGGTGGAAGCGCTCGTCGTCGGTCGGGTCGTGCATCACGCCGTACTTCAGGAACGGGAACGCGCACACGTCGGCCGCGCCGAAGGCATCGCCCATCAGGTAGGGGCGGCTGTCGAGCAGCGCCTCGAACCAGTGCAGCCAGCCGCGCATCTCGTCGGCGTGCGCCTCGAGCGCCGCCTGGTCGGGCCGCGGGGCGCCGAGCTCGGCGTCCATCGCGTTGGGCGGCACCTTCCAGACGCGGTTGAACCACTCGATGAACACGTCGACCTCCGTGCGCCGGGCGGGGTCGGCGGGCCACAGCGGCGGCGACGGGCGGTGGTTCTCGATCCAGGCGACGATCCGCATCGAGTCGACGACGATCTCGCCGTGGCCGGTCACCATGACCGGAACGAGGTCCTGGCCGCTGAGCTCGCGCACCGGCGTGCGATCGTCGGGGTCGACCTCGACCCACTGGGCCTCGAGGCCCTTGTGGCCGACCGCGAGGGCGACGCGCTCGACGTTCGTGGAGAACGGGATCCGCAGGATGCGCATGAGGCCGGGGATGATGACCGATTGGTCAGTCAACGGCCGCTAGCATCGCGGGACACGAGCGAGCGAGCGGAGGACAGCGCAGCCATGAGTCAGCAGGGTCGAGAGGTCGTCGTCGTCGAGGCCGTCCGCACGCCGATCGGGCGCGGGCACCCGGAGAAGGGCATCTTCAAGGACGTCCACCCCAACGAGCTGCTCGGCCGCTGCTACCGCGAGCTGCTCGACCGCTCCGGCGTGGACGCGAGCGAGGTCGAGGACGTCATCGCGGGCTGCGTGATGCAGTTCGGCGAGCAGGGGGTCAACGTCGCCCGCAACGCGTGGCTGCAGGAGGGCCTGCCGATCGAGACCGCCGCGGCGACTGTCGACCGCCAGTGCGGCTCGGCCCAGCAGGCCGTGAACTTCGGCGCCGCGCTGATCGCCGCCGGCGTCCACGACGTCATCATCGGATCGGGCGTCGAGCACATGGGCCATCTGCCGTTCGCGGCCGGCCTGAAGACGCAGCAGGAGTTCGGCACCGCGTTCCCGCCCGCGCTGCTCGAGAAGCACAACATCGTCGGCCAGGGCCTCGGCGCCGAGATGATCGCCGAGCAGTGGGAGGTCCCGCGCTCGGAGCTCGACGAGCTCGCCCTGCGCTCGCACCAGCTCGCGGCGCGCGCGACCGAGGAGGGCCGCTTCGAGCGCGAGACGATCCCCTTCGCGGTCAACGGCGACACGCACGTCGCCGACCAGGGCATCCGGGCCGACACGTCGCTGGAGAAGCTCGCCCAGCTCAAGCCCGCCTTCAAGGAGGACGGACGCATCACGGCGGGCAACTCGTCGCAGATCTCCGACGGCGCGGCGGCGCTGCTGCTCATGTCGCGCGAGAAGGCCGAGCAGCTCGGCGTCCGCCCGCGGGCGCGGATCGTCGACCAGACGACCGTCGGCGTCGACCCGATCACGATGCTCACCGGCCCGATCCCGGCCACGGCGAAGATCCTCGAGCGCAACGGGATGGCGATCGGCGACCTCGACGTGATCGAGATCAACGAGGCCTTTGCGCCCGTCGTCGCCGCCTGGGCCCGCGAGCACAAGCCCGACATGGACCGCGTCAACCCGCGCGGCGGCGCGATGGCCCTCGGCCACCCGCTCGGCTCGACCGGAGCGCGGCTGCTGACCACGCTCCTGCACGAGATGGAGGACGAGGACCGGGAGACCGGGCTCGTGACGATGTGCTGCGGCGGCGGGCTGGGGACGGCCACGCTCGTGCAGCGGGTCTGAGCCGCGCGTTCAGTCCTCGTCGCCGGCGCGCCGCACGCTGAACAGCGGCGCGCCGAGCGCGACGCGCTGTCCGGCGGCGACGTCGACGCGCTCGAGCGCCCCGTCGAACGGCGCCTGCAGCGCGAGCTCCATCTTCATCGCCTCGAGCACGACGAGCGTCTGGCCGGCCTCGACGGGCGTGCCGACCTCGCCGTCGACGGTCAGGACTGTGCCGGGCATCGGAGCGCTGACCGCGCCGTCGGAGGCCACGGCGGCCTCGCCCGGCAGCTCGCCCGGCGGCCGGAAGACGTGCACGTGGCCGTGGTGCACGACGGTCACTGCGCCGCCGCGCAGCGCGAGGTGGAAGACGTGGCGCGCCCCGTCGACCTCGAGCGCGAGCGGCTCGCCGGGGTCGATCCGCTCCGGTCCGTGGACGGCGTGCCGGCGCCCGCCGGTCTCGACCGTCCCGCCCGCGCGGTCGACGCGCGCGAGGAGGCGACCGGCCCCGTCGTCGAGCACGATCGTCGCGGCTGCCGGCGGGCCGCCCGTACGCCATCCGTCACCGCTCGCCCACGGGTCGGCCGGCGTGTCCGCCGCCGCCTGGGCGGCGAGCGCCCACGCGGCCGCGCAGCGCACCTCGTCCGGCGCCTCGGGCGGGCGCGGCGCCGGCGCGCGGTCCAGCGAGGCGGTGTCGATCGCGGCGTCGCGGAACGCGTCGGAGGCGGCGAGGTCGCGCAACCAGCCGAGGTTCGTGGTCACGCCGACGATCGCCGTGTCGTCGAGGGCGGCGACGAGCGCGGTCCGCGCCGCCTCGCGCGTCGGCCCGTGCGTGATGACCTTGCCGAGCAGCGGGTCGTAGAACGCGCTGACCTCCTGGCCGGTGCGCAGCGCCTCGTCGACGCGAGCGCCCGCCGGCCAGCGCACCGCGGTCGCCGTGCCCGCCTGGGGCAGGAAGCCGCGGTAGGGGTCCTCGGCGTAGACGCGTGCCTCGATCGCGTGGCCGTGCGCCGCGACGTCCTCCTGGGAGAAGGCCAGCGGCTCGCCCGCGGCGATCCGGAGCTGCAGCGCGACGAGGTCCAGGCCGCAGACGAGCTCGGTGACCGGGTGCTCGACCTGCAGGCGCGTGTTCATCTCCAGCAGCCACGCCTCGTCGCCGTCGACCATGAACTCCACCGTCCCCGCGTTGACGTAGCCGGCCTCGCGGGCGAGGCGCACCGCCGCGCCCGTCAGCGTGTCGCGCACGACGGGGTCCAGGCGCGGCGCGGGCGCCTCCTCGAGCACCTTCTGGTGGCGGCGCTGGGTCGAGCAGTCGCGCTCGTGCAGGTGGACGACGTGACCGTGAGCGTCGGCGAGGACCTGCACCTCGACGTGGCGCGCGCGCTCGACGAGGCGCTCGACGAGCAGCGTGCCGTCGCCGAACGCCGCCTGCGCCTCGCGCCGCGCGGCGGCCAGCGCCGCCTCGAGCTCGCCGGGGGCGCGGACGATGCGCATCCCGCGCCCGCCGCCGCCCGCCACCGCCTTGACCATCAGCGGGAAGCCGATCTCGTCCGCCGCGCGCGCGGCCAGCTCGGCGTCGGGCGCGTCGGAGACCGCGTCGAGCACGGGCACCCCCGCCGCGATCGCCAGGCGGCGTGCCTCGTCCTTGCGCCCGAGGCGCTCGATCGCCTCGGCGGGCGGGCCGACCCAGATGAGCCCGGCCTCGGCGCAGGCGCGCGCGAAGGCCGCGCTCTCGGACAGGAAGCCGTAGCCGGGGTGCACCGCGCCGGCGCCGGAGCGGCGCGCGGCGTCGAGCAGCGCCGGGATCGACAGGTAGGACTCGGCGGCCGGCGGCGGTCCGATGCGCAGCGCGCTGTCGGCCTCGGCCACGTGCGGCGCGTCGCGGTCGGCGTCGGAGAAGACGGCGACCGTGCGCAGGCCGAGCGCGCGAGCGGCGCGCAGCACGCGCACGGCGATCTCCCCGCGGTTGGCGACGAGGACGGCGTCGAAGCCCATCACATGCGCAGCACGCCGAAGCGGCCGCGCTCGCCCGGAGCGCGGGCGCACACCGCCAGGGCGAGGCCGAGCACGCGCCGCGTGTCGAGCGGGTCGATGACCCCGTCGTCCCACAGCCGCGCGGTCGCGTAGTAGGGCGATCCCTGGACCTCGTAGCGCTCGCGGATCGGTGCCTTGAAGGCCTCCTCCTCGTTCTGCGGCCAGTCCTCGCCGCGCGCCGCGAGCGCGTCGCGGCGGACCGTCGCGAGGACGGAGGCGGCCTGCTCGCCGCCCATCACCGAGATGCGCGCGTTCGGCCACGTCCACAGGAAGCGCGGGTCGTAGGCGCGGCCGCACATGCCGTAGTTGCCGGCTCCGAACGAGCCGCCGACGATGACCGTCAGCTTGGGCACCGTCGCGCAGGAAACGGCGGTGACCATCTTGGCGCCGTCCTTGGCGATCCCGCGGTTCTCGTACTCGCGACCGACCATGAAGCCGGCCACGTTCTGCAGGAACAGCAGCGGCACGCGGCGCGACTCGCACAGCTGGATGAAGTGCGCGCCCTTCAGCGCCGACTCGGAGAACAGGATCCCGTTGTTGGCGAGGATCCCGACGGGGCGGCCGTGGATGTGGGCGAAGCCGCAGACGAGCGTCTCGCCGTAGCGCGCCTTGAACTCGTGCAGCCGGCTCGCGTCGACGATCCGGCGGATCACCTCGCGCACGTCGTAGGGGGTGCGCAGATCGGCCGGGACGACGTCGAGCAGCCCGGCCGGGTCCTCGACGGGGTCCTCGCCGTCGCCGTCGGGCGGGGCGACGGTGGGTGCGCCGGGCGCCGTCGTGGCCACGATCGAGCGCAGGATGCGCAGCGCGTCGTCGTCGTCGGCCGCGAGGTGGTCGGCCACCCCGGAACGGCGCGCGTGGACGTCGCCGCCGCCGAGGTCCTCCGCGCTGACCTCCTCGCCCGTCGCCGCCTTCACGAGCGGCGGACCGCCCAGGAAGATCGTGCCCTGGCCGCGGACGATGACCGTCTCGTCGGACATCGCCGGCACGTAGGCGCCGCCCGCCGTGCACGAGCCCATGACGGCGGACAGCTGCGGGATCCCCGCCGCCGACATGCGCGCCTGGTTGAGGAAGATGCGCCCGAAGTGCTCGCGGTCCGGGAAGACCTCGTCCTGGAGCGGGAGGTAGGCGCCGCCGGAGTCGACGAGGTAGATGCACGGCAGGCGGTTCTCGGCGGCAATGCGCTGGGCGCGAAGGTGCTTGCGGACCGTGACCGGGTAGTAGGTGCCGCCCTTGACGGTGGCATCGTTGGCCACGACGACGCACGTCTCGCCCTCGACGCGCCCGATGCCGGTGACGATCCCCGCCGCGGGCACGGGCTCGTCGTACAGCTCCCAGGCGGCGAGCGGCGACAGCTCGAGGAACGGCGAGCCCGGGTCGAGCAGGCGGTCGATGCGCTCGCGGACGAGCAGCTTCCCGCGGCCCGTGTGCCGGGCCCTCGCGGCGTCGTCGCCGCCGCGGCGGACGTGCGCGAGGCGCTCGCGCAGCTCGGCCGTCAGCTCGGCCAGGCCGGGGCGCCCATCCGCGGGCGCGGCCGTGCGGGGACCCGCGACATCGGTCATCGGCAGCGATCTTCGCAGGGCGACCGGCCAAAGCGGGTAGTACCGCCCGCCATGCAGGTCCCGTCCTCACGCGCGCCCGTCCGCAGCGCCGACACGCCGCGGCCGGACCCGATTCCGCCGCCGCCCCCGGACCCCGGGGTGCCGGACCCGCGGCCGCCCGGTCCCGGGGCGCCGCCGCTCTAGGCCCGGTCCGGCGTCGCCGCTGCCTAGGATCCCGGCGGTGGCGACCGCGGCCGTGCCCGAGCCCGTCCTGACCCTGAGCGCCGGCGAGGCCCGGCGGATCGCCCTGCGCGCGCAGGGGCTGCTCGGCGCGCCCCACCGCCGTGGCGGCGTGCCCGCGATGCTGCGCACGCTCGGCGCCGTGCAGCTCGACACGATCTCCGTCCTCGCGCGCTCGCACGAGCTGGTCTTCTACGCGCGCCTGGGGCCGGTCGGTCGCGACGCCGTCGAACAGGCGCTGTGGGGCGGTGACGGCTTCGAGTACTGGTCGCACGCCGCATGCGTGCTGCCGATGACCGAGTGGCCGCTGTTCGCCTTCCGCCGGCGGAAGTTCCTCGAGCGGGGCATGCGCTGGCACGACGTGCCGCATACGGCGCTCGACGGCATCCGCTCGCGGCTTCGTGACGAGGGGCCGCTGACGACGAAGGAGCTCGGCGGCGCGCGCGGCGGCGGCGAGTGGTGGGACTGGTCGGAGACGAAGGTCGGGATCGAGTGGCTGCTCGACATCGGCGAGGTCGTCTGCGTCGAGCGCCGCGGCTGGCGGCGCGTCTACGACCTCGCCGAGCGCGCCGTCCCGGGCGAGCTGCTCGGCGAGGACCTCGACGACGCCACGTGCCTGGCGCGGCTCGTCGCGCAGTCGGGGCGCGCGCTCGGCGTGGCCACGCGCTCGGACCTGGCCGACGTGCACCGCCTGAGGGCGGCCGACGTCGCGAGCGTGATCGACGCGACCGGGCTCGTGCCCGTCGCCGTCGAGAGCTGGGACGCGCCCGCGTGGGCCGACCCGGACGCGCTCGAGAACCCGGTCCGCGGGCGCCACCGCACGACGCTCCTGTCGCCGTTCGACTCGCTCGTCTGGGATCGCCGGCGCACGAAGCGCGTGTTCGGCTTCGACCATCGCCTCGAGGCCTACGTCCCCGCGCCCAAGCGCGTGCACGGCTACTTCGCGATGCCGCTGCTCGCCGGCGGGCGCCTCGTCGGGCGCGTCGATCCCAAGCGCGACGGGACGACGCTCGTCGCCCGCCAGCTCTCGCTGGAGCCGCGGGCGGTCGAGCGGATGGCCGACGCGCTGCGCGAGGCGGCCGCGTGGGTGGGCTGCGACGCGGTCGTGCTCGGGGCGGTCGACCCGCCCGAGCTGGCCGCGCCGCTGCGCGACGCGCTGGCCGGCGGCTAACCTGAACAGCCTCCGAGTTGTGCCGACAGGTGCGGCTCATCGGGGCTCCATCTTGCGGGCGCCGTAGATGACTTCGGCCGGGGTTCTTCCGGGCGTTGTTCTGCCGGTGTGGGCGCGGTGGTTGTTGTCGTAGGTGATGTAGCTGTCGAGGTGGCGATGCAGGCCGGTGTAGCCGGGGAAGTGAAACCGCGCGAACGCCGGCCGCCGGCACTCCTCGAGGATCGTGCGATGCAGCCGCTCGACGTGTCCGTTGGTCTGCGGGCGGCCGGCCCGCCTCATCACGCCGGCTCGAATACCCAAATCCTGGCCAACTGCGCTCAGATTGCCGGTGCTCGCGTCCCTTTTGGCCCCCGTACGCCAGGGACCCCGCAGCGACACCCGAGGTCCTTCACGCTCTGCCGGTCAGAGCGACATCTGCTCAAACGCCGACGGCCGATCATCCATCGCCCGTCGCCCAGGCGTATCTGCTCCGGCCGATCGGCTTCGCCCCCGTGGCACTACAACACCCGACCCCGCGAGCGGCGGCCGCCGCGCTTTGAGGCCATCGGGTCCTGCCCCACGTCGCCGTCATCCCGGCGGGTGGCGATCACCGGGCGCCAGCCGTTCCCGCTCAGGTCGCCCGTCGGCACGTCGCGGCGTGTCGGGCCCGCGCTCCCGTGGCGGTCGTCGCCTCAGCGGCGCGGAGATCGGGTCGACCGCGGGCCGGGTGGGCTTCGCGGGGCTGTTGGACGGCACGGCGATCCGCGGCCAGGCGCGACCCGCGCCGCCGCCGGCGGTGGCCTGCCCGTCAGGCGATGACCGTCGGTGCTTGCGCTCGGTCTGCGAGGACTTGCACGAAGACGTCGACAGCGGCCGGGTCGAACTGCGTCCCAGCGCAGCGGCGCAGCTCGGCGAGCGCCTGAGCCGTCGTCTTGGGCGGCGAGTAGGGGCGGGCGGAGATCATCGCGTCGAACGCGTCACAGACGGCGATGATCCGGGCCCCGAGAGGAATCTCCGCTCCGGCCAGGGCGTCGGGGTAGCCGCTGCCGTCGAACGCCTCGTGAGAGGAGCGGACGAGCTTGGCGGCGGGGCCGAGCGCCGGCGCGGCGGCGATGATCCGCTCGCCGATGACCGTGTGGCGTCGCATGAACGCCCACTCGTCGTCGTCGAGGGCGCCGGGCTTGGTGATGATCGCGTCGGGGATGGCGACCTTGCCGACGTCGTGCAGGCTGGCGGCGTGGCGCAGCTGCGTCAGTTCCTCGCCCTCGACGCCCATCCGCCGGGCGACGTCCGTGGCGAGCTCGCTGACGCCGTCGAGGTGGTCGCCGAGGTCCGGGTGGCGTTCGGCGAGCGCGCGCAGCAGCACGTCATGGCTCTGCCGGCCGGCCGTGGCGCGCCCGGAGTGCTTCTGGGCGTACATGGCCTCGTCGGCCTTGCGCACCGCCTCGGTGGCCTCCGCGGTGTCCCGCGGGATCACGACCGAACCGAACGCGGCCGAGATCGGCAAAGCCCTCTCCGCTCTCGCTCAGCGCGTCGCACGCGGCCTGCTCCAGCTCAGGCTGCCGCGCCGCGCTGGCGATGACGCAGAACTCGTCGCCGCCCGGGCGGTAGGCCAGACCGTCGAACGCGGCAACCGCTTCGGCCAGCGCATGCCCCAGGCGCACGAGCAGGGCGTCGCCGGCCGGATGGCCGAACGTGTCGTTGTAGTTCTTGAAGCCGTTGAGATCGAACAGCGTCAGCACCGCCGGGTCGATCGACACCCGCGGCCTTCACGCGGCGCTCGAGGTCGCCGAGCAGCTTGCGCCGGTTGCCCAGGCCGGTCAGCGCGTCGGTCGTGGCCTGGGCCTCGAGCTCGCGGCGAGTCGCGCGCAGCGACACGCCGGCCAAGACGATGATCACCAGCGCGACGGCCAGCATCGCCAGCGGAGCGGGCCCGATGCCGGAGATCCAGCTGCTCGTCGGCGCCTTCGCGGTCGCGACCACGAGCCAGTCGTTGGCGTTGCCGGCGGTGGAGCGGATCCGTCGGTAGGCGCTGCGCCGCCCGGCAACCTCCGTGGCGCCCGATCGACCGGCGCTCTGCGCCAGGCCGGCGAAGCGGCGATCGTCCGAGACGCCCAGACGGGCACCGACGCGCTGGGGCCGCTGGGCGTCGATGACGACGCGGCCGGTCTGGGCGTCGACGACTCGCAGCTCGGCCGACGGGTCAGCGCCCAGGGCGCGGCGGAAGCTTTCGATCGTGACCTCGAAGTGCACGATCGCGCGCTTGCGCCGGTCCGGCTGCGGGACCAGCGTGGCGTTGGCGACGACCCATTCCTTGGTGTCGGGCGAGACATAGGGCTTGGTCTGGTGGGTCTGGCCGAAGTCCAGCGCGAACGCCGGCGCGAAGAACGGTGCCTGCTCCTCCTCGGTCGAGAGGTCGCCGGCACCGGCGATCTCGCCCCGCACGACGCGAGCGAACTCCTCGCCGTCGGCGTCGATGAAGCAGGCCTCGCCGACGCTCGTCGGATACAGGCGCTCCAGGTAGCCGAGGTGCTGGGTCGCCTCGGCGAGGTTGCGGCCCTGGCGGCGCACCGGTCCGCGCGGGTGCCGGGATCGGCGAGCACGTTGGCAAAGGCAGGCGCGTTGGCCGTCAGCAAGACGACAGATCGCGCCCGCGCGAAGTAGTTGTCCAGCGCGCCGCCGTGCTCGTCGGTCTCGGCCACGAGCATCCGCTCGACCTGGGAGACCTCGCGGTCGTGATCCATGTTGGCCAGCCCGAGGGCGGTCGGGATGAGGATCACCCCGACGATCAGGGCTGTGAACGACACCGTGCGCATGACGGCCGTGATCGGTCGAACGGACAAGGCTCTTGAGTACTTCGCGACAAAGTGGCCGCGCCGCGGAGGGGCGTCGAGCGGATGCCGCGAATGACGGGCTCCGCGCCAACTTGCTTGGCCGCGTCGAGCGCCACGACCCGGCGTTGCTGGTGTCGCGGCACTGGGCCCCGCCGCCCCGTCTGCGCTCAGGGCGCGGCTGCAACTCACTGCGGGTCTGGACTGAGCCGAGCTCAGGACGAGGACGCGGCGGCGGCGAGCTGTCCCGTTGCAGTCTCGGGGCGTCCACGCACAGGAGCGGCCGCGCGCGTCGGCAACTGCTCGCGCTTGCAGGCCTAGAAGTCCTGGCCGAAGTTGCCGCGCCGGGCGCGGAAGGCACGCAGCGCGCCGACCGTCGCGAGCGTCGACGCGCGGGCACGTCATCAGCGTCAGGTACGCGGTGGCCGCGACGGGCTGCGGCATGTCGGTCCGGTTGGCGAACAGCAGCGCACCCGCCGGGTTGCCGCGGACGAGCCGGTCGAGCCGTCGGATCTGGCCCGCAGGGAGACGGGGCTGGTACTGAACGACAACGCGACCGTGCAGAAGCGCGTGCGTGGCGGCCAGCGCAGACGGAGCGCGGCGCCCGACATAGGAGCCGTCGTCGGCGGTGATGCGCTCATCGACGCGCCCGCTGACCGGCGGATTGCTGCGCGAGTCGGTGTCGAACTCCGACAGCCGGCAGCCCGCCCGACGGACAACGTCGCCGAGCGACGCCGTGGCGCTCGCCGCGGGACGCTTGGCGTCATCTGACAGCGCGATGCCGATCGGTCCGCCGGCGAGAAGCGCGACGAGGACGCAGAGCACGGCCCAAGGGGCTCGGCCGTTCGCGCTCGGGGTCCAGAATCGCCGAGGAACCATTTGGCAACTGATCGGCTGAGGCGAGCGAGGGCATGAGCGTGTCGCCGTAGGGCGCGCTCTCGACGACGGCCGGTTCTCGGCCGCCACGGCCTCGCCGTCCCGACGAGCGCTGCCCGTGCAGGCACGTTTCGCGTCGCGAGAGGACGACGGAGGCGTGCCAGCGGCGTGACGACGATTGCGGGGACGTCGACGCATGTGGCGGATGAACCGCGAGCGACCACCGTCAATGACCGGCGCACTAACGGGCATGATGACGCGGCGACGCGCGAGCGCTGAACCCGCGGTGTTGGCGGTCAAGCCTGGGTTTCCGGCTCGGGCGTCGTCGGGCGGCGCTTCGGGGTTCGGGAGCCTCGGGCGCGGGGCGACAGCGCGGCGCGGCTCGCACCAGGCGGACGTCTCTTTCGGTCGTCGCTTCGGCCAGTCGGCGCGCTCAGTCAAATACGCTTCGTACGTCTGTTCGGACGGCAATGCGGTGAGATGCTTTGCTCATGGCGTGTTCACCTACGTCGCTCAGTATCCCGCCAGGCGGGCGTCGACGTGTGCGGCATCTGTGCATGGCGCTCGAGCACGAAGGACATCGCGCCACGGGGCGATGGCATGGCGGGGGCCAAGATCGGCATCTGCCGCGGCGACCGGAGGGATGCGCGCCTCGCCCATCCGTCGATCCGCCGCTGAGACGCTGAAGGCGCAGGCTGTTCTGCCGATGACCTGCGCATGCCGTACGTCTCGAGAATCCTGCCGGGTGCGCTTCTGACTGCACTGATCCTCTGCCTGGCGGCGGTCACCGCCACCGCCGCAGTCCGCGAAAGCCCGAACGGCCGCGGGAACGGCAACGAGAAGGCGAAGCCCAAGGACAGCGGCGCGCCCGCCGCGGGCACTCCTGCTGCGAGCGCTCCGCCGAACGCTCCGGGGCAGGCGAAGAAGACGACGGATACGCCGGCGACGGCGCCCGGCCAGGCCAAGAAGACGACGCCCGCCGCGACGGGCATGCCTCCCGGCCAGGCGAAGAAGGACTCGACCGCCACGCCGGCCGGTCCCGCAGCGTCCCCGGCGCCGACTCCATTGCCGCCCGCGGCCCGGCCCGTGATCGGTGAGTCGATGGGCCTGACGCCTGTGACCGGCGCAGTACAGGTGCGGCTACCCGGCTCGAGCGGCTATGTGTCCCTCGAGGTCGCCGGATCGGTGCCGTCCGGCGCGGTTGTCGACGCACGCAAGGGCACCGTGGTACTGCGCAGCGCCGTCAACTCAGACGGCCGCGTCCAGAGCGCGACCATCCGCGGCGCGATCTTTCAGGTACGCCAGTCGCCGAAGGCGAACGGCGTGACGGACCTCGTCATGCGCGGCGGACGCCCGAAGGGCTGCCCCGCGACCGGACTCGGCGCTGCGAGCCGCGCCGCCGTCGCGCGCGCAACCCCCTCCAAGAAGTCCAAGCCGCGCCCGGGCGCCCTCTGGGCGCGCGACAACCACGGGCGCTTCCGCACTCGCGGACGCAACAGCGTCGCGACGGTCCGCGGCACCCGCTGGTCGACACGCGAGACCTGCGCCGGAACGCTGACGCGGGTCATGGCGGGCGCCGTGGACGTCTTCGATCTGCGCAAGCAGCGAACCGTCCGCGTCCGCGCCGGGCACGCCTACCTCGCCCGCACCGCCGACGAACGCTAACCGGCCCCGCGGCTCGCCAGCCGCGGGTCGAGGTCGGTCTCGACGACCTCCCAGTGGTCGGCGTGGCCGTCGCGCTCGGCGAGCAGGCCCTCATCGCCGGGATAGAAGCGCGCGACGTCCGGGTCCTCGCCCGCGAACGCCTTGACCGCGTCGATCGAATCCCACAGCGAGAGGTCGACGACCTCGACGAGGTCGCCCACCCGCCGCGACAGGACGATGACGCCGAGGTTGCCCGGCGTCTCGCGGTAGTCGCCCACGCCGGTGTCGGCCTGGTGGCGGAGGTAGTCCTCCGCGTCCTCGGGGCGGACCGCCCCACGCCATCTGCGCATGATCATGCGCGAAGCCTACGAACCGTCTAGCGGTCGCTCCAGTCGCCCCAGCGGAAGCCGGTGGACGCGTGCTGCGGCGCGAGCGGGCTGTCCGGCAGTCCGGCCGGCGGGTCGCCGTCGTTGTAGCCGCCGGGCGCCACGTCGTTGGGCGTGTCGGGATGGAAGACCGAGGCGAGGTACTGGATCTGACCGCGGCCGGGCCCGATCTCGAACTGGCCGCCGCCGTACATCCCGATACCGCGCTGCGCGCAGAAGTCGTAGGCCGCGGTGAGCTCCCGCAGCGTGCCCAGCCGCGAGGGCTTGATGTTGACCATCCGCGGCGCGAAGGGCAGGCCCTCGATGTCGGCCACCGAGTGGATGTTCGCGTCCCACGTGATGCGGTCGCGATGGGGCTCGAGGATCGGACCCGTCTCGTCGGTCAGGCGAGGGTCCTCGATCCACGCGTCAGGGAACGTCTCGGCCACGGTGCGGTAGAGCCCGGCGTCCGCGCCCTGGTCGACGATCGTGTTCTCGTACAGGCCCTTGAGGTCGATCGAGTCGACGGCGCCGCTGTCGCGCAGCCAGGCGAAGATCTCCTCCGTCCAGTCGGACGTCGCGTCGAGCTTGAAGCGCAGCCCGGGGTAGCGGTCGAGCCGGCGCCGGACGGGGTCGAGGGTCGGCGGCTCGCCGAGGCGCAGCGAGACGACGAACGTCAGCGGGCGCGGCTCGAGCCCGAGCGCCTCGTGCAGCGGGATCCCGGCCTGGCGCAGTGCGAGGTCCAGCGCGGCCGACTCGTAGGCCCAGTGGCGGTAGTGGCGGAAGGCGTCCCAGCTCGGCGGCCGCGGCCACAGGTCGAGCGACTCGACGTGATCGCAGAACGCGCCCAGCGTCCACGTCCCCGCCAGCGGCTGGACCGCTCCCGCCTCCTGGAGGATGTCGTGGGCGACGCCCTCGTAGGTGACGTCCTCGCCGACGCCCTCCTCGCCGGCTCCGCGCAGGCGGATGACCGTCGACTGGCGTGTGAAGTCGCTGGAGACCTCGCGCGAGAGGCCCTCGAGCGCGTAGTCGTCGACGTGCAGCTCGAGCCCGGCGAGCGCGTCGTAGGTGCTCACGCCGCGCCGCCGTCCAGGCGCGCGACGAGCTCGTCGAGGCGCAGCTCCTCCAGCCCGCGTCCGACGGCGTCGAGCTCGGCGGCGCAGAACTCGACGAGCCCGCGCCCCTCGCGGACGAGGTCGAGCGTCTCGCGCAGGCCGGCTTCGCCGGAGTCCAGGCGCTTGATGATCTCCTCGAGGCGGGCGGTCGCCGCCTCGTAGGTCTGGTTCTCGGTGGTCTCGCTCATGGGTCCTCGTTGATCGTGGCATCGACGGCGGCATCGGCGAAGAACAGGCGCACGGCGCCGGCGGCGCGCGCCGCCTCGGCGCTCGTGACGACGTTGCCGTCGCGGTCGTCGACGACGGCGTAGCCGCGCTCGACGACGCGCTCGGGGTCGTGCGCGGCGAGCGCGAGGGCGAGCCCGTCGAGGGCGGCTCGGCGCCCGGCGGCGTCGGGGCCCGCGGCGGCGGCGCTGCGGCGGCGCAGGGCCTCGGCGCGCCGGCGGCCGGCGCGGCGCTCGCCCTGCAGCCTGCGCGTCGCGCTCGCACGCAGCTCGCGCAGCGTCTGGTGCAGGACCCGGCGTTGGCGCGCGACGTGCTCGCCCGGCGCACGCGACAGGCGCGCCAGCTCGCGGGCGCGCACGACGACCGCGCGGCGCGAGTGCGTCGTCAGGCGCTCGGCGGCCGCGCGCAGCGCTGCGCGCGCCTCGCCCGGGTGCAGCGGCACCGCGGCCTCGGCGGCGTGCGTGGGCGTCGAGCAGCTCACCGCCGCGACGTCGTCGATCAGCGTTCGGTCGCCGTGGTGGCCGACGGAGGCGATGACGGGCACGCGCAGCATGGCCACCGTCCGGCACAGTGACTCGTCGCAGAACGCGAACAGGTCGGCGAGCGAGCCGCCGCCGCGCGCGACGACGATGACCTCGACCTCGGCCAGGGAGGCGAGGTCGGTCAGCGCCCGCGCCACCGCGCCCGCCGCGCGGCGGTCCTGCACCGGCGCGTAGGCCCACACGAGCCGGCCCGACCAGCCGCGCCGGCGCAGCCCGGCGAGCACGTCGCCGCGCGCCTTGCCCGTCTCGGCCGTCACGACGCCGATGCAGCGCGGCAGCGACGGGCGCGGGAGGCGCTTCTGGGGCTCGAGCAGGCCCTCGGCGGCGAGCCGCCGGCGCAGCGCGTCGAGCTGGGCGAGCAGGTCGCCATCGCCCGCCACGCGCAGGCCGGTGACGTCGAAGGAGAACGACGGCGACGACGTGCGCGAGCCCGGGTAGTAGTCCGGCCCGCCGGCGACGACGACCTGAGCGCCGTCGGCGAGCGCGCCCTCCGGTAGCCCGAGGCGGTCGAAGGCGTCGCGCCACATCGCGCACGGGACGGCGCCGGAGGCGTCGCGGAGCTCGAAGAACACGCGCGTGCGCGCGACGGCCACGTTGAAGACCTCGCCGAACAGCTGGACGCGGGCGCGCTTGCGCAGCTCCTCGCGCAGCAGGCCGGCGTAGGAGCCGACCGGGAACGGCCCCGGGAAGACCGAGCCGGCCAGGCCCTCGGGGCGCAGCTGCTCAGCCATGGCGAATGTCGACCGCGAGCACGCGCATGGACCCACTCACGTTAGGGCGCGAGCCGGACGTGCTCGCCCCCGCGGGGTATCAGCCGCTAGTGCGACGGGCCGTCGGAGGACGGCGAGGGCGCCGCGGCCAGCGAGGGCAGCCGGGGCAGGGGCTCCTCGCCCTCGCTGCGCGTCTCGCCGGTGAAGCCCAGCTCGGTCAGCCGCCTGATCTCGCGCTCGCCTTCGAGGCGTGCCGGATGGTCGGCGGGGAGGCCGCTGATCAACCGCGCGATGCGGTTGCGGATCTGCAGCGCGAAGTGCGGCGTCGCGGCGCCCATGAGCTGGCGCACGTCATCGACGGTGACCTCGTGGGTGGCGCTGCGGCGGGTGGGATGCTCGGCTTCGGACATCGGTCAGGAGGTGGGCCGGTCGGCCTCGCGCTGCTGCACGGGAGAGATCTCCAGCAGCGAGTCGATGCGCGATTGGACGCCGACCGTGATGGCCTTGGCGTCGCCGATGATCCAGCCGTGATTGTAGACGCCGCGCACGGGATCGCGGTTGTAGCCCGGCTGGATGTCGAGCAGGTAGTCGGAGATCGGCTTGTCCACCGACCCGGCGCTCGAGAGCAGGATCAGCGGCCCGTAGGTCCCGCTCGCCGACAGCGGCGCGGCGGCCGCGGCGTCGAGCGGGCGGTCGGCGCGCGCGAACACGAGGCCGTGCCCGGGGTCGATCACGCCCCACCCGAACGAGCCGTCGGTGAAGCGGGCGAAGTCGATGCTCGAGCGCACGGCGTCGCCGCTGCCCACGCGCGTCACGTCGCCGAGCTTGCCGAGCTGCTCCTCGACGGCGGCCGAGACGACCTCCTCGGGGCCGAGGACGTAGATGCGCGGCTTCTCGTGCGTGCGCAGCGCCGCCGTGGTCTCGGGCGGGATCTGGTCGCGGCGCACGAACAGCACGGAGTCGCCGGACTTCGCCGCCCAGGCCGCGGCGGGCATCGCGTAGCCCGGGTCGTCGGCGGAGACGACGAGGACGTTGTCGCTCGCCCGCCCGCTGGCCACCGCCTGCAGGGCATCGATCGCCTGCGCAAGCGCGAACGGGTCCTTGCCCGACACGTCGTTGGACTTCAGGCCCGACGGCTTGGCGGCGTCGCCGACGCGCACGACCTGGGCGCCGCCCGCCTCCTCGGCCCCGGTGGGCGCGAGCTCGTCGAGAGCCTCCTTGCTCGCCGGCGGCATGTCGGACCCGTCGGTGAGCAGGATCGGGACGCGCAGCGGCGGGGCGGCGAAGACGGCCGCGGCCACGCCGGCGCGCCAGTCGCCGGCGTCCACGAGCGCGACGGCCTTCGGGCGCGAGGCCTGCGCGGCCTCCGGGAAGACGGCGCGCGCGACGGCGGCGGCGTTGGCGATCGGATCGGCGCCCGAGATGCGCGTCGTGTTCTTCGTGGCGACGGCCGGGAAGCCGAGGTCCGCGGCGGCGTCGTCCTCCTTGTCGGCGCTCGGAGCGCCGTTCACGCCGGCGTCTCCGCTCGAGCGTCCGCAGCCCGCGAGGACCGCGCCGAGCAACGTCAGGAGGACGAGCAGGAGGGCGCTGCGTCGCATCCGTGCCGACGATAGCGGCAGGCCGCCCGGGAGACGCCGCCGGCACGCGGTTTTCCGGCGCGCCGGAGGCCGGATCGAGGCACTCTGCGCCGCGTCGCATGGCGGTCATCGAACGGCGCCACTCCCCAAACCTGGGTACTACAACCGGAAATCCCGGAGTTCTCCGCTACCCTCACGCGCCTCACGCCGAATCCCCGGACGGTCCGGGGAACGGGGGACCCAATCAACTGGGGCGAATCTCGCGGTCGATCCGTGGGAGGCGCAGGCTCTTTCCGCGCCAGCCCGACAGCTAACCCCGCAGGCCGACGAAAGAGGTTGTTGTCGTGTGGGGTAGGTCCCTGATGGTGTCGTTCACGCTGGGCATGCTCGGGCTGTTCGCGGCCCCGGCCGCGATGGCGGAGGAGCCCCCGACCGGTGGGCTCGTGGCTCCCGGCGCCGAGCCGGCGGTCGACGGCGAAGTGGCGACGGTCGTCGACGGTGTCGCCTACGCGCCGGCGTCGGCGCCGCAGGCGGTCAAGGAGGCCATCTGGGCCGCCAACGCGATCATCGGCCGCCCGTACCGCTACGGCGGCGGCCACGGCCGCGGCTTCGTCGACCGCGGCTACGACTGCTCCGGCACGGTCTCCTACGCGCTGCACGGCGCCGGCCTGCTCGGGCGCCCGCGTGACTCCTCGTCGTTCATGAGCTGGGGCGAGTCCGGTCGCGGCGACTGGATCACGGTCTACACGAACCCGGGTCACGCCTACGTGGTCATCGCCGGGCTGCGCCTGGACACGAGCGCGGCGGGCGATCCGAGCGGCGACCGCGGGCCGCGCTGGCGCCCGACGCTGCGCTCCTCGCGCGGCTTCAAGGCGCGCCACCCCGAAGGCCTGTAGCGCCGCGCGTTCGCGCGCGGACGCGCGCATGGACATCCTCAGGATCGACCGCAGCTTCGTGCAGCCCGGGGCGAACTTCGCCCGAGGTCTCCTATGCACGGCATGCGTGCACAGGAGACCTCGGATGGCCTTGATGGGGCGATCGCGGCCGTCGCGACGCGGCAGTACGGGGTCGTCTCCCGTGACGACCTCCTGCGGATCGGGGTGTCGCGGGGCGGGATCGAGCGCCGCATCGCCGCCGGTCGTCTGCTCCGAGTGCACCGCGGCGTCTACGCCGTCGGCCATCGCGCTCCGCGCCGCGAGGCAAGGTGGCTCGCGGCGGCCCTGGCGGGCGGGCAGGCCGCGGTCCTCAGCCACCGCAGCGCCGGCGCGCTCTGGGAGATCATCGATCGCGAGCTCGGCGTGCCCGACGTCACGGCGCCCGCACGGCGGCGCACAGCCGGAATCGTCATGCATCGTGGCCGGCTGGCGGCGCCGGACCGGACCGTCCACCGCGGCATCCCGGTCACGAGCCCCGCACGCACGCTCGTCGACCTCGCCCACGTGCTCGAGCCCGAAGACCTCACTCGCGCCGTCCGCGAGGCCCAGTTCCGGCGCCTGTTCGACCCTCCCTCGCTGCGCGATGCGCTGAGTCGCCGGCCGTCGCGGAGGCTCCGCGCGCTGGTCGAGGACCTCGCGCCGACCCAGTCGCCGCTCGAGGACCGGCTGCTCGCCATCTGCGACCGCCATCGCGTCCCCAGGCCGCTGACCCAGCAGCAGGTCGCCGGGCGCCGCGTCGACTTCCTCTGGCCGGCGCGGCGCGTTGTCGTCGAGACCGACGGGTACGCGGGACACGGCACGCCGAGCGCGTTCCAGCGCGACAGGGCGATGGACAACGCGCTGCAGCTCCGCGGCTACACCGTCCTGCGGTTCACCCGCGCGGACATCGTCGGGCGGCCGCACCACGTCGCCGGCCAGATACGCGCGGCGTTGCGCCGCGACCCCTAGCGCACCGGCAGGTCGTGCTCGCGCTCGCGCTGCGCGAAGATCTCCTCGCGCTCGGCCAGGCGGTTGGCGCGGCGCACCTGCGCCTCGCGCTCGCGGCGCTGCTCCTCGGGCGTCTCGGCGACCAGCGGCGGGACGGCGACGGGCGCGCCGTGCTCGTCGAGCGCGACGATCGTGACGTAGGCGGAGTTCGTGTGGCGGACCTCGCCGGTGAGCGGGTTCTCGGCGCTCACGCGCACTCCGACCTCCATCGATGTGCGCCACACGGCGTTGACCGACGCGGCGAGCGTCAGCAGCTCGCCGACGTGGATCGGAAGCAGGAACGTCATGCGGTCCACCGCGGCGGTGACGACGCGCCGCCGGGCGTGGCGGATCGCCGCCGAGCGCGGCCGCCTCGTCGCAGAGCTTCATGACCGTTCCGCCGTGCACGAACCCGGACACGTTGGCGTCGGCGGGGCCCATCCACTGCACGAGCGCGCTGCGCGACTCGCTTGCGGTTCGCGGCTCCATCGGCGCTCGGTACGCTAGCGGGAGAAAGCGAAGCGCTCCTAGGAGGGTTCATGCCCGGTATGGGCGGACGGATGTCCACCGTCATCAAGGCGAAGATCTCGAAGCTGCTCGACAAGGCCGAGGACCCTGGCGAGACGCTCGACTACAGCTATCAGAAGCAGCTCGAGTCGCTGCAGAACGTCAAGAAGGGCATCGCCGACGTCGTCACGGCGAAGAAGCGCCTGCAGATGCAGTCCTCGAAGATCGAGCAGTCGGTCGTCAAGCTCGACACGCAGGCGCGCCAGGCGCTCGCGGCCGGCAACGAGGACCTTGCGCGCATCGCCCTGGAGCGCAAGAACGTCGCCCAGACCGAGCTGCAGTCGCTCGACCAGCAGGTCGCCGAGCTCGAGGGCCAGCAGCAGCGGCTGACCGACTCCGAGGCCAAGCTGCGCCAGAAGATCGAGGCCTTCCGGACCAAGAAGGAGGTCATCAAGGCGCAGTACTCCGCCGCCGAGGCCCAGGTCCGGATCTCCGAGGCCGCCACCGGCGTGGGCGAGGAGATGGCCGACGTCGGCCTGGCCATGCAGCGCGCGACCGACAAGACCGAGCAGATGCGCGCGCGCGCCGACGCGGTGCAGGAGCTCGAGGAGGCCGGGACCTTCGAGGACCTGACCGCGCTCGGCTCCGGCCAGGACGACATCGATCGCCAGCTCTCCGAGCTCAGCTCCTCCAGCCAGGTCGACGACGAGCTGGCCAAGATGCGGGCCGAGCTGGGCAAGGGCGACGCCGAGGGGTCCAAGCAGATCGGCGAAGGCGGCCCCGCGTGATCGTCCGGGTCTCGAACGAGGCCCAGTACCGGCTCGACGACGCCCACCACCATCGCCTCGACGAGCTCGACGACGCCGTCGTGGCCGCCGTCGACCGCGACGACGAGGACGCCTTCCACGAGGGCTTCGAGGAGCTGCTGCAGTTCGTGCGCACGGAGGGCACGGTGATCGACGGCGACGATCTCGAGCCCTCCGAGTTCATCCTCCCGCCGGCGGACATCACCCTCTCCGAGGCGCGCGAGGAGTTCAGCGGGGAGGGGCTGATCCCCGACCCCGCCTCGCCCGGCAGCAGCGTCTGACGCGTCAGTCGACGAGCTCGCGCAGCTTGTCGCGCAGCGTCTGGCGCACGATCCGCCCCGCCGCGGGATCGCCGTGCAGGAGCGCGCCCGCCATCCCGCGGGCGTGCTCGAGGCGGATGTGGGGCGGCAGCGGCGGCACCTCGGGATCGGTGATCGCGTCGATGAGCACCGGGCGGTCGGAGGCGAGGGCGCGATCCCACGCCGGCGCGACCTCCTCGGGACGCTCGACGCGGATGCCCTCGAGCCCCAGGCCGCGCGCGTAGGCCGCGAAGTCGAACGGCGGCAGGTCCTGGCTGGCCTCGAGCTTCGCGTCGCCGGCGAGCACCCGCTGCTCCCAGGTCACCTGGTTGAGGTCGCCGTTGTTGAGCACGAGGACGACGAGCGGCGGCCCGGGCCCGCCCGCGTGGGCGACGATGTCGATCAGCCCGTTGATGCCGAGCATCTGCATCGCCCCGTCGCCGATGCTCGCGATGACGGGACGGTCGGGGAACGCCAGGCGCGCGGCGAGCGCGTAGGGGACCGCCGGGCACATCGTCGCCAGCGTCCCCGACAGCGCCGCGTCCATGCCCTCGCGCAGGCGCAGGTGGCGCGCCCACCAGTTCGTCGCCGACCCCGAGTCGGCGAGCACGATCGCGCGATCGGGCAGCCGCGAGGACAGCTCGTGGAAGACGAGCTGCGGGTTCACCGGCTCGGCCGGCGCCTGCGCGCGCTCGCCGAGCGTGCGCCACCACTCCTGCACCTCGCGCTCGATGCGCTCGCGCCACGACCGGTCCGTCTTGCGCTCGAGCATCGGCGCCAGCGCGCGCAGCGTCGCCGCGGCGTCGCCCTGGAGGTCGACCTCATCCGGGTAGCGGATCCCCAGGCGGCGGGCGTCGATGTCGATCTGCACGGCGCGCGCCTGGCCGGGCTCGGGCAGCCACTCGGCGTACGGGAAGCCGGTGCCGACCATCAGCAGCGTGTCGCAGTCGTCCATCATGTCGGCGCTCGGCTTCGTGCCCAGCAGGCCGATCGCGCCGGTCACGAACGGCAGGTCGTCGGGCACGACGGCGCGCCCGTTGAGCGCCTTGGCGACGCCGGCCCCGAGCGCCTCGGCGACGGCGACGACCTCGGCGGTCGCGCCCTTGGCGCCCTGGCCGACGAGCATGGCCACGCGCTCGCCCGCGTTGAGGACGTCGGCCGCGGCGGCCAGGTCCTCGTCGCGCGGGACGATCACCGGCGGGCGCCAGCCGACCGACGAGGAGATCGCGCCGTGCTCCCGCGGCGGCGGCTCGTAGTCCATCTCCTGCACGTCGGAGGGCACGATGAGCGCGGTCACGGTGCGCTGCGAGAGCGCTGTCCGCACGGCGCGGTCGACGAGGTGGCCGGCCTGGCGCGGGTCGACGCACTCGCCGAGGTACTCGCTCGCCACGTCCTTGAAGAGCGTGCGCAGGTCGACCTCCTGCTGGTAGTCGCCGCCGAGCGACATGCGCTTCTGCTGGCCGACGATTGCGAGCACGGGCGCGTGGTCGAGCTTGGCGTCGTAGAGCCCGTTGAGCAGGTGGATCGCGCCCGGCCCCGAGGTCGCCATGCACACGCCGACCTCGCCGGTGAGCTTCGCGTGCGCGGTGGCCGCGAAGGCGGCGAGCTCCTCGTGGCGGGTCTGCACGAAGGCGATCCCGTCGCCGGCGTCGTGGAAGGCGAGGTTGAGGCCGTTGGAGCCGTCGCCCGGGTAGCCGTAGACGCGGCCGACGCCCCATTCGCGCAGGCGCCGGAGGATGAACTGCGAGACGGTGGGCGAGCTCATGCCCAGGGACGTACCCCGCCCGCCGCGCGCCCTACGCGGGTGGCGCGCCGGTGGCGCCGCCGTCGCGCAGCGCCCGCGCCTCCCACGGCGAGGGGCTGAACGCCTGGCCGCGAGTGGCGCCGACGGTGAGCACGAGCGTGTCGGGCGCGGTCGAGACCGCCTGGCGCGTGACGGACGGGTCGGCGAGGAAGAGCAGCGTCCCCGCCGGCGCCTCGATCGTCTCGTCGCCGACCGTGAAGCGCGCCGAGCCGCGCACGACGAGGTACAGCTCCTCGTGGCCCTCGTCGACCTCGTCGTGGCGCTCGATGACGATCCCGCCCTCGTCCGACGCGACCCAGGCGTTGACGCCGAAGGCGCCGATGCCGAGGTGGTGGCGCAGCGGCTTCCAGTCGGCCTCCTCGACGCTGTCGTAGGTCAGCGTGGGCACGGCGTCGAGATGGGCGGTGACGACGGGCGACGGCGAGGTCACGCGATCGGCCTCCTGGGAGCGGGGTAGGATGTAACTGGCCAAAAGCTATGAGGAGTTACCCTAACCTGTCAATCGCGGACGGTGGTTTCTGATGGCCTCCGATCCCGCGCCCGGCGAGCTCGAGCTCGTCCGTGCCTTCGTCAACACGTGGGACGGCGAGGAGCGCGCCGAGGCGATCGGCACACCCGACGAGCTCCGCGCCTGGCTGGCCGAGCACCGCCTGCTCGAGGGCGGCCCGGGCGTGAGCGCCGCCGAGCACCGCCGCGCCATCGCGCTGCGCGAGGCGCTGCGCGAGCTGCTGCTCGCCCACGCCGGCATCGAGCCCGCGCCCGAGGCCGCCGCCACCGTCGACGACGCCGCGCGCCGCGCCGCCCTCGGCGTGCGCTTCGGCGAGGACGGGTCGCCGCGCACCGAGGCGCACGCCGGCGGCGTCGACGGGGCGCTCGGTCGGCTGCTCGTGCTCGTGGCCGCCGCCCACGCCGACGGCACGTGGCCGCGGTTGAAGGCATGCCCGGCCGAGTCGTGCCAGTGGGCGTACTACGACCGCTCGCGCAACCGCTCGGCCGTCTGGTGCGACATGGGGGTGTGCGGCAACCGCCACAAGGTGCGCTCGTTCCGCGAGCGCACGCGGCCGCACGCCGCCGGAGCCTGACCGCCCGGCGCCGCCGGGCGGATGTGACAAGGTGGGGTGCCCGGATCGCCCCGGATCGCCCGACCGATGAGCGTTGACGCGCAGCATCACGACGCAGCGGCTCTGCTGCGCACCGAGCACGCGGTCGGCCGCGTCCTCGCCGACGCGCCCGACGAGGCCTCCGTCTACCCCGCGCTGCTGGCCGCGATCGGCGAGTCGCTGGGCTGGGCGGCGGGCGGCGTGTGGGTCCCGTTCGGCGGCGCGCCACGGCGCGCGCACACGTGGCCGGCCTCGGCGCGCTTCGAGCGCTCCGAGCCGGGCACGCTGGCCACGCGCGTGCTCGCCGACGGCGAGCCCGCGTGGGACGAGGGCGGCTTCTGCTTCGCGATCCGCGCCTCGGACGACGTCCTCGGGGCGCTCTGCTTCGCCACCGGCGAGCCTGCCGAGCCCGACGCCACGCTGCTCGAGACGATGACGAGCCTGGGCGGGCGCATCGGTGACTGCGTCGAGCGCTGGCGCACGGAGATCCGCCTGCGCGACAGCGACGCGCGCAAGGGCGCGATCATCGACGCCGCCTTCGACTGCATCGTCACGATGGACTCCGCCGGCCGCGTCGTCGAGGTCAACCAGGCCACCGAGCGCACGTTCGGCTACACCGCCGACGAGATGATCGGCCGCGAGCTCGCCGCGCTGATCATCCCGCCGGACCTGCGCGAGGCGCACCGCCGCGGGGTGGAGCGCTACGTCGCCACCGGCCAGTCCTCGATGGTCGGTCACCCCGTCGAGCTGCCGGCGATGCGCGCCGACGGCAGCGAGTTCCCGGTCGAGATCGCCATCACGCGCCCACGCATCCCGGGCCCGCCGATGTTCACCGGCTACCTGCGCGACGTGACCGAGCGCAAGCGCGACGAGGAGGCGCTGCGGATGCTGGCCGAGGAGCAGGCGGCACTGCGGCGCGTCGCCACCACGGTGGCCAGCGAGGCCGATCAGGAGCGCGTCTTCGCGCTCGTCACCGAGGAGGTCGGCCACCTGCTCGGCGCCCACACCTCCAACATGCTGCGCTACGAGCCCGACGGGACGGCGGTCGTGATCGGCGCGTGGAGCACCGGCGGCGTCGGGCACATGCCGCTCGGCACGGCGCTCGAGCTCGACGGCCCGACCGTCGCCGCGCGGATCCGCAACAGCGCCCGCGCCGAGCGCGTCGAGAGCTTCGAGGGCATGCCCGGCCGGACGGCCGAGCTCGTGCGCGGCCTCGGCTTCCGCTCGGCCGTCGGCGCCCCGATCTCGTTCACCGGCTCGGTGTGGGGGGCCGTGATCGTCTCGACGGTCGAGGACCGCCCGTTCGAGCACGGCGCCGAGCAGCGGCTCGCCGACTTCGCCGCGCTCGTCGGGCTCGCGCTCGCCAACGCCGAGGCGCGCGAGCAGGTGCGGGCCTCGCGGGCGCGCATCGTGCAGGCCGGCGACGCCGAGCGCCGGCGCCTGGAGCGCAACCTCCATGACGGCGCCCAGCAGCGGCTCGTGGCGCTGTCGCTGACCCTGCGGCTGTCCGAGATGCGCCTGGCGGCCGGCGATCCCGAGGCGGGCGCGCTCGTCCGCCAGGCGAACGTCGAGCTCGCCGACGCCCTCGAGGAGCTGCGCGAGCTGGCCCGCGGCATCCACCCGGCGATCCTCACCGACCGCGGCCTGGCGCCCGCGCTGGAGATGCTCGCCGGGCGCTCGAGCATCCCCGTCGAGGTCTGCGCCGCGATCGAGGAGCGCCTCCCGGCGCCCGTCGAGGCCGCCGCCTACTACCTCGTGGCCGAGGCGCTCACGAACGCCTCGAAGCACGCGGACGCGACGAGCGGGCGCGTGAGCATGGCGCGCGAGGACGGCTACGCGGTCATCGAGGTGGCCGACGACGGCGTCGGCGGCGCCGACGACCGGGTCGGCACGGGGCTGCGCGGGCTGTGCGACCGCGTCGAGGCGCTCGGCGGGCGGCTCGACGTCGAGAGCCCGGCGGGCGGCGGGACGACGCTCAGGGCGCGGATCCCCTGCTGACGTCGGCAGGTCGGCGGCGCTGACGGCCCCGCGCGCACACACGGTCTAGGCTCGCGCATGTGAGGATCGTCGTCATCGGCGCGGGCCACGTCGGGCGGACCGTCGTGGAGGCGCTGCACGACGAGCACGAGGTCACCGTCATCGACCCCGACGGCGCGTGTGTGGCCGCCCTCTCCTACCGCTTCGACGTCCACGGGGTGACGGGCAACGGCGCGAGCCGCCGGACGCTCGCCGAGGCCGGCGTGGACAAGGCCGACCTCGTCATCGCCTCGACGTCGCGCGACGAGGTCAACCTCGTGGCGACGATGCTCGCCAAGCGCATGTCGGGTGCGCGGACCGTCGTGCGCACGTCGAACGTCGAGTACCTCGACGCGTGGCGCGAGCGCGAGATCGACGTGGACTTCATGGTCTCGCCGGAGGTCGAGACGGCCAACGCGGTGGCGAGCATCGTCGGCATCCCGGCGGCCCGACAGACCGACGTGTTCGCGGACGGGCTGGTGCAGATCGTGGAGTTCGACGTCCCCCAGGACTGCGCGAGCGACGCCATCGTCGGCAAGCTGCTGCGCGAGGCCGCCGTGCCCGACGACTCCAAGGTCGTCGGCATCATCCGCGGCAACCGCGCGATCCGGCCCGACGGCGACGCGGTGATCGAGCCGGGCGACCGCGTCATCGTGATCGCGTCGCCCGACGCCGCGCGCGCCTGGAGCCGGCTGCTCGCCCTCGCGGAGCACACCGTCGACAACGTCGTCATCTTCGGCGCCGGCATCGTCGGCACCGCGATCGCGCGCGTGCTCCTGGAGCGCGGCATCCGCGTGCGGATCGTCGAACGGGACGGGTCGCGGGCGCGCGCGGTGGCCGAGGCGCTCCCGAAGGCCGAGGTCTTCGAGTCCGACGGCCTGGACCCGGAGTTCCTTCAGCGCGAGCGCATCGGCCGGGCTGCGGCCGCCGTCTTCGCGATGAAGGACGACGCCAAGACGCTGTACGCCGGCGTGCTCGCGCGCCTGCACGGGGTGGACCTGACGATCGGGATCGTCAACAACCCGGAGTCCTCGGCGGTGCTCGACGAGGGCGGGATCGACGTCGCCATCAACCCGCGCGACCGCGTCGCCGAGGAGCTCGTCCGCTTCGCCCACGACCCGCGCATCATGCAGCTCGCGATGCTCGAGCACGACCGCTTCGAGGTGCTCGACCTGACCGTGCGCGAGGACAGCGAGCTGGCCGGGCGCCCGTTCCGCGAGCTGCCCGAGACGGGCACGATCATCGGTGCCGTCATCCGCGACGGCGCCGCGCTCTTCCCGCACAGCGACGACGTCCTGCACCCCGGCGACCGCGTGATCGTGTTCGTCGAGTCCAGCCGCGCCACACACGTCGAGAAGGTGCTGTGACGAGCGCGCCGCCGGTCTCGCGGCGGCTCGCGAGGGCCGTCGGCGGCGTCGACGTCGGGAGCTCGCTGGACCTCGTCGGCGCCGTCCTGAAGTGGGTCGGGCTGACCTTCCTCGCGCCGGCCGGGGTGGCGGTCGGCTACGGCGACCCGTGGTGGCCGTTCGTCGTCTCCGGTGCGGCGACGGGAGCGGCCGGGATCGGGCTCGACCGGCTCACCGGCGACCGCTCGGCCACCGACGTCGGACCGCGCGAGGGCTTCCTCGTCATCGCGCTGCTGTGGCTGGTGATCCCGGTCTTCGGGGCGCTGCCGTTCCTGCTCGGCGGGGCGCCGGGGCTGTCGGCGCCGATCGACGCGTTCTTCGAGTCGGTCTCGGGCTTCACCGCCACCGGCGCGACGGTGCTCGCCGACGTCGAGGCGCTCGACCGCTCGATGGTCTTCTGGCGCCAGCTCAGCCACTGGCTGGGCGGCATGGGCATCATCGTGCTCGCCGTCGCCGTGCTGCCACGCATGCGCATCGGCGGGCGTCACCTGTTCGAACGCGAGCTCGCCGGCCCGACGGAGATCGAGCGCCTGACCACGACCATCCGCCAGACCGCGCGCCGGCTCTGGCGGCTCTACGTCGCGCTCACGCTCGTCGCGATCGTCGTCCTCGCGACGCTCGGCTGGACCGGTCTGGACCAGCAGATGACGCCGTTCGTCGCCGTCTGCTACGCGTTCTCGGTCGTCTCGCTCGGCGGCTTCGGCACCTTCAACGACTCGGCCGCCGGCTTCGCGCCGATCACCCAATGGGCGCTCGTCGTGTTCATGATCCTCGCCGGGCTGAACTTCCTGCGCCTGTGGGTCGTGTTCGTGCACCGGCGGCTCGACGTCATCGCCCGCGACGAGGAGGCGCGCCTCTACGCCGTCCTGCTCGTCCTCGGCGCGACGCTGCTCGTGCTCGAGCTCGTGGCCGGCGGGTTCGAGGGCGCCGGCACGGACATCCGCAACGCGGCCTTCCAGGGCGTGGCGATCATGACCACGACCGGCTTCGCCACCGCCGACTTCAGCACGTGGGGGCCGCTGGCGGCGGCGACCATCGTGCTGCTCATGTTCGTCGGCGCCTCGGCGGGCTCGACGGGCGGCTCGATCAAGGTCATCCGCCACCTGATGCTGTTCCGCATCGTCAAGCGCGAGCTGACCCAGACCGTCCACCGCGACCGCGTCGCGCCGATCACGGTCAGCGGCGCGGTCGTCGACGAGCGCGCGCTGCGCTCGGCCGTCGTCTTCGTGCTGCTCTACCTGCTGACGTTCGTCATCGGGGCGCTCGGCCCTGTCGCTCGACGCCCGCCGCGCGGGCACCGACCTGCCCGCCTTCGACGCCTTCGCGGCGGCCGCGGCGTGCCTCGGCAACGTCGGCCCGGCCTTCGGGTTCGCCGGCCCGTTCGGCTCGTACGCGCCGTTCAGCGACGTCTCGACCGGCGTCCTGTCGGCGCTCATGTGGCTGGGGCGCCTGGAGATCGTGCCCGTCGCGGTGCTGCTCAGCCGGGGCTACTGGCGGGCGTGATCGCGGCGGCGATCGCGGCCGCCGCGGCGGCCGTGCGCTCGCCGAGCACGGTCAGGCCGCGCGAGCGGATGCGGCTCTCCGTGCCCCACAGGCTGACCACGGCGGCCGGGCGGCCGGAGTCGAGGATCGCCGCCGAGACGCCCCACAGCGCGGGCTCGAGCTCGCCGCGCGAGACCGCCCAGCCGCGACGGCGGACGTCGTCGAGCTCGCGGCGCAGGACCGAGCGCGTGGTGATCGTCGTCTCCGTGAAGCGCTCCAGGATGCGCGGCAGGGCGGCGTCGAGCTCGGCCTCGTCGAGGGGGGCGAGCAGCGCCTTGCCGGTCGAGGTGGCGTGCAGTGGCGAGGGGCGGCCGAGCCAGTCGGCAGCCATCACGTGCGGCGCCTGGACCTGGTCGACGGTGACGAGCTGCAGCCCGCGCGGGACGGCGAGGCTGGCCGTCTCCTCGCAGTCGGCCGCCAGCGCGCGCAGGTGGGGGTGGGCGCGGGCGACGAGCGGGCGCGGCCCGGCCGCGGCGCCCATCGCGACGAGCGCGTAGCCGAGCGTGTAGCCGCCGCCCGACGGGTCGCGCTCGATCAACCCGTGGTCCTCGAGCGTGGCGAGCAGGCGCCACGCCGTGCTGCGGTTCAGGCCGCAGCGCTCCGCGAGCTCGCCGACGGCGGCCGGATGGCCGGCGCCGGCGACCGCCTTGAGCAGCTCGGCGGCGCGCTCGACCGACTGCACGCGCTGCGGCGCGGCGACGTCGCCATGGTTGACCGTCGTCGACATGTGATGCATATTACGCGACGGCCAGCGCACGATACGAACGGCGGAGCGACGACGATGGACTTCACCCTGACCCCCGAGCAGCTCGACCTGCGCGCCCGCGCGAGCGCGCTGGCCGACGACATCGGCGTCCACGAGCTCGCGTGCGAGGAGGGCAACGGGCTGGCTCCGGAGGCACACCGCGAGATCGCCGACCGCGTCCGCCACCACGGGCTCAACGCGATCAACATGCCGGTCGAGTGGGGCGGGCAGGGCCTCGGCGTGCTCGACCAGGTCATCGTCCAGGAGCAGCTCGGCCGGCTGACGAACGCGCTCTGGGACACGGTCTGGCGCCCGGCGAACGCGCTCAAGGCGTGCGACGAGGCGCAGCGCGAGCGCTGGCTGCTGCCCGGCATCCGCGGCGAGCGCCGCGACGCCGTGGCCATCACCGAGGCCGACGCCGGCTCGGACCCGACGGCGCTGCGCACGACCGCCGACCCCGTCGACGGCGGCTGGCGGCTGAACGGCGAGAAGTGGTTCGTCACCGTCGGCGACGTCGCCGACTACATCATCGTCGGCGCCGTCGTCGGGCCCGAGCGCGCGCCCGCGCTGTTCCTCGTCGACAAGGACCAGCCCGGCGTGCGCACCGTGCGCACGCCGCGCTACATGCACACCTTCGTCTACGAGCACCCGATCATGGCCTTCGAGGACGTCGCCCTCGGGCCCGAGGCGCTGCTCGGCGAGATCGGCCAGGGGCACGAGCTGACGCGCGACTGGTTCGTCGAGGAGCGACTGATGATCGCCGCGCGCGTCGTCGGGGCGGCCGAGCGGGCACTGCGCGAGGCCGTCGACTTCGCGCGCGAGCGCCGGCAGTTCGGCGAGCGCGTGCTCGACTTCCAGCTCATCCAGGCGATGGTCGCCGACAGCGTCGTCGACATCTCGTGCAACCGCGCGCTCGTCCACCAGGTCGCCTGGGAGGCCGACCAGGGCCTGGACCGCAAGGCGCTGCACGCCAAGGCGGCGGTCATCAAGCTCGCCGCGTCGGAGGCGGGCGGGCGCGTCGTCGACCGCGCGCTGCAGATCCTCGGCGGGCGCGGCTACATGCGCGAGAACGCGGTCGAGCGCCTGTACCGAGACCTGCGCGTCGACCGCATCTGGGAGGGCACCTCGGAGATCCAGCGGCTCATCGTCGGCAACGAGGTGTCCAAGCGCGGGCTCGACGGCGTGCTCGCCTTCGGGCACGCCGCCGCGCCGTCGCTCACCGGCTAGCTACGTCCCCTGGACGAAGCCGACGTCCTTGAACCAGTTGTTGCCGAGGTTGAACCCGGCCTTCGACGGCAGGAAGCCGCTGACCTTCGCGCTGTAGCCGTCGATGAGGTTCGAGAAGTACGGGATGATGTAGCCGCCTTCGTTGTACTGCATCTCCTGTGCCTGGTGGATGATCTCGCGGCGCTTGGCCTCGTCCAGCTCGCCGCGCGCCTGCTTGATGAGGCCCTCGAACTTGCCCTCGCCGAAGTGCGTCTCGTTGAACGGCGAGTTCGGCAGGTCGCACTGGGCGACCTGGGGCAGGTACATGCGCGTCGCCCAGTAGTCCTGCGAGAAGACGTACTTCAGGTAGTTGTCGCCGTAGAACGTGCCCGTGTCGAGCTTGCGGATGCGGACCGTCACGCCGGCGCCCTTGGCCTGCTCGGCGAAGACCTGCGCGGCCGCGAGGACGCCCGCGAAGACGTCGGCGGTGACGAGCTCGACGGTGAGGTTGGCGCGGCCGGCCTGCTGGAGCAGCGACTTGGCCTGCTCGAAGTCCTGCTTGCGTTGCGGTAGGTCCTTGGCGTAGAACGGGTCGTAGGGCGCGTACAGGTCGTTGGCCACGCGGCCGAACCCGCTGAGCACCTGCTGGATCATCTGCTCGCGGTCGGGGATGAGCTTGAACGCCTGCCGGACGCGGACGTCGTCGAACGGCGAGGCGTCGACGCGCATCGTGAACGGCTGGAAGGCGCCCGTCTCGGCGTTGAGCACTTTCATGTTGCTGTTGCCCTGGACGCTCGCCACCTGGCTGGCCGGGAGGTTGCTGATCGCCTCGACCTGGCCGCTCATGAGCGCGTTGACGCGCGCCGTCGCCTCCGGGAAGTCGATGATCGTCAGCTCGTCGACGTGCGGCTTGCCGGTCTGCCAGTAGTCGGCGAACTTCGTCATCACGCTGCGCTGGCCGGGCGTGAAGCTCTGGTACTTGAACGGCCCGGTGCCGACCGGCTTCTTCGGGTCGTAGTCCTCCGGCACGATGCCGTTGAAGTACTGGCCGAGGTCGTCCGGGAAGCCCGCGTTGGCGAGCTCGAGCGGGATCCGCACCGTGCGGTCGTCCATCTTCTTCAGGCCACCGGTGTCGATGTAGCCGATCGACGCCGCCCCCGTTCCCGGAAGGTCGATGATCCGCTTCAGCGAGAAGATCACGTCGTCCGCGGTGACCGTCTTGCCGTTGTGGAACGTCAGGCCCTGCTTCAGCCGCACGGTCCAGGACTTCGGGTTGTTGCCGTCGGGCTCGATCGACTCGGCGAGCAGCATCTCCAGCTTGCTGAAGTCGCGCGAGCGCACGGCGAGCGGCTCGTACATGTTCCAGACGCGCTGGATGTCCGGGTCGGCGACCGGGACATGCGCGTCGATGCTGTCCTTGGCGCCGCCGCCGGTGGCGCCGACGCGCAACGACCCACCGTCGCGGATCTTGGCGGTCGCGCCGCCGCCGCTGCCGGTCGTCGTCGCGCTGTCATCTCCGCCGCAGGCGGCGAAGATGCCGCCGGTCGCGAGCGCCGCGCCGGCGCCCATGGCCCCTCGCAGGACCTGGCGGCGCGTGATCTCGTCGAGCCAGGATTCCCTCGGCCCATCCGTCATGTGTGTCTCCTCCTCGTCGTACGCCTCTCGGCAGTGCGTCGCACCCGTCCGCGCGCTGCCGCACAATTCGACCTACGTCCTCCTCCGGCCTCCATCAGAGCTGGTTGACGCGCATCCCGATCGCCCACCGCGGTCTCCACGATGCCGCCGCCGGGGTGCCCGAGAACTCGCTCGCCGCCTTCGCCGCGTGCTGTCGCGCCGGCTTCCCGGCCGAGCTCGACGTGCGGCTGAGCCGCGACGGCCGGCTCGTCGTCTTCCACGATCGCGCGCTCGCGCGGGTCACGGGCGCGCGCGGGCGCGTCGACGACCACGACGCGAGCGAGCTCACCGCGATGCGCCTGCAGGGCACCGACGAGCGGATCCCGCTGCTGCGCGACGTGCTCGACCTCGTCGCCGGCCGCGTGCCGCTGCTCGTCGAGCTCAAGTGCGTGGGCCTCGGCGGCGAGCTGGAGTGGGCGGCGCTGGCCGCACTGGCGAGCTACCGCGGCGAGGTCGCGATCCAGTCCTTCCGCCGCCGCGCCGTCCGCCAGGTCCAGCGCGGCGCCGCGTCGCTCGCGGTCGGCCACCTGACGCGCGGCCACGTCGCCGGCCCGCTCGTGCGCCCCGCCTTCCACGGTTGCCACGTCGGCCGGATCGGCCACCGCGCCGTGCAGCGCCGCCGGGCCGCGGGCGAGGTCGTGCTCGCCTGGACCGTGCGCTCGCCCGAGCAGGAGCGCTGGGCGCGCTGCCACGCCGACAACGTGATCTTCGAGGGCTACCTGCCGTCGTGCGAGGATCGCGTGCATCCGCTCACCGCCCCGCGAAGCGCGGCTCCCGCTTCTCGGTGAACGCGGTCGCCGCCTCGCGCGCGTCGGCGGTCTGGGCGAGCATCCCGTACCCGAGGCGCTCGACGAGCAGGCCGGCCTCGCGCGAGGACTCGCCCATCGCGTCGATGGCCTGCTTGGCGACCTGGACGGCGAGCGGCGGCAGCGCGGCCAGGCGCGCGCCGAGCTCGAGCGCGCGTGCCAGCGCGCCGCCGTCGCCCGTCACCTCGGTGACGACGCCGAGCGCGGCCGCCTCGGCCGCCGACATGCGCTCGTGGAGGAGGATCAGCTCCTTGGCGCGCGCGGTGCCGAGCAGCCGCACGAGGCGGTGCGTGGCGCCCGAGCTGGGCAGGATGCCGATCGCCACCTCGGGGAGCCCGAAGACGGCGCCGGTCTCGGCGACGCGGAAGTCGCAGGCGAGCGCGAGCTCCAGCCCGCCGCCCAGGCACCAGCCGGCGATCGCGGCGATCGTCGGCTGGGGGAGCGCGGCGACGCGCTCGTAGACGCCGCCGGTGGCGCGGTAGTAGGCGAGGATCGCGGCCGGATCCATGTCGCGCAGCTCGGAGACGTCGGCGCCGGCCGAGAAGGCGCGCTCGCCGCCGGTGATCACGACGCAGCGCGAGGCCGTCACCTCGGGCGCGCCAGCGCGTCGTCGAGGGCGCCCTCGAGCGCGCTGGAGAGCGCGTTGAGCTTGCGCTCGCGGCGCAGGGTGACGACGCACACGTCGCCCTCGGCGCGGACGTCGACGGTGCCGTCGTCGCTCATGCCGCGGCCTCCGCGGTGAGCACGACGCGCGCGTCGAGGGCGAGCGCGCCGTGCGGGCGCACGAGCAGCGGGTTGACCTCGATCTCGGCGATCTCGGGATGCTCGGCGGCCACGCGCGAGAGCGCGGCGAGCGCGCGGGCGGCCGCGTCGACGTCGACGGCCGGTCGGCCGCGGACGCCGTGCAGCAGCGCGGCGCCGCGCAGCGAGAGCAGCAGCCGCCGGGCGCCGTCGTCGTCGAGCGGCGCGAGCGCGACGGCGACGTCGGCCAGCGTCTCGACGAGCACGCCGCCCAGGCCGGCCACGGCGACCGGCCCGAAGCGCGCGTCCCAGCGCGCGCCGATGAGCAGCTCGACGCCGTCGTGCAGGGCGGCCATCGCCTCGACCGAGAAGCCCGCCGGCCGCAGGCGCGCCTCGAGGTCGGCGAGCGCGCCGCGCAGCGCCGCCTCGTCGACGAGCCCGAGGACGACGCCGCCGGCGTCGGACTTGTGCACGGGTCCGAGCGCCTTGAGCGCGACCGGGTAGCCGATCGCCGCGGCGGCGGCGACGGCCTCCTCGGCGTCGGCCGCGCTGCGCGCGGGCGCGAACGGCACCCCGCCCGCGGCGAGCAGCGCGCGCGCCGCGGCGTAGCCGGAGGCCGCGGTCGGCGCGGCCGCGGCGGGCACGGGCGGCACGCCCGCGGCGCGGCGCTCGCGGTGGCCGGCGAGCCGCGCGAGCACGCCGACGGCGCGCTCGATGGCGCGGAAGACGGGCACGCCGCCGCGGCGCAGCGCGTGCGACGGGGCCGTGTCGGGGTGCATCGTGTGGGCCACGAGCGGGCGCCCGCTCGCGCGCACCTCGTCGGCCAGGGCGTCGGCGACCGACGCTTCGCCGTCGCCGAGCGAGTCGGCGTACACGCTGTAGCCGCCGAAGTAGCCGGTGAGCAGGACGGCGTCGACCTCGCCCGAGCGCAGCAGCGCGCGGGCGGTGCGGTCGAAGGTGTGGATGTCCTGCTCGCCGCCGCCGGCCAGGTCGATCGGGTTGGAGACGGCCGCGGTCGGGGGCAGGCCGTCGCGCAGCTCGGCGGCCAGTGCGTCGCTCAGCGCGGGCAGCTCGAGATCGGCCTCGCCGGCCAGGCCCGCGGCGATCCCGCCGTGGCCGCCGCCGTCGGCGAGCACGGCGACGCGGCGGCCGGCCGGGGCGCCGGCGCGCAGCAGCCCGTCGGCGAGGTCGACGAGCTCCTGCGGGGCGCGCACGCGCTCGATCCCCGCGGCGCGGCAGGCGGCGTCGATCGCCGCGCCGTCGCTGGCCAGGGCGCCGGTGTGCGAGCGCACGGCGCGCGCCGTCGCCGCGGTGCGCTCGATCGGCAGCAGCACGACCGGCTTGCCCGCCTCGCGCGCCGCGTGCGCGGCGGCGGCGAACGCGCGCCCGTCGCGGAAGTCCTCGGCGTAGACGGCGATCAGCTCGGTCTGCGGGTGCTCGGTGAGCTCGCGCACCAGCTCGGCCGTCTCGAGGTCGGCCTGGTTGCCGAGCGAGACGAAGCGCGAGAAGCCGAGGCCCGCCTCCTCGGCGAGCAGCGCGAGCTCGAGCGCGAGGTTGCCGCTCTGGGAGATCAGCCCGATCGACCCGTGCGGGAGGTGGTTGGGCACGAGGTCGAGCTCGGCCACGGCGTCGAACACGCCCAGGCAGTTCGGCCCGAGCAGCACCGTCCCGGCCTCGCGCGCCCGTGCCGCGATGGCGGCGTCCAGCGCGCCGCCGGCGTCGCCGTCGGCGATCCCGGCCGAGATCGCCACGATCGCCCGTGCGCCCACGGCGATCGCCTCGTCGACCGACGACTCGAGCGCCGTCGCGGGCACGGCCAGGACGACGAGCTCGGGCGGCTCGGCGAGCTCGGCGAGCGAGCGGTGGGCACGACGGCCGAGCACCTCGCCGCCGCGGCGGTTGATCAGCGCGACGCTGCGCCGGTGCTCGGCGCGCAGCGCGCCGCGGGCGAGCCAGTTGCCCCACTTGACCGGGTCGTCCGACGCGCCGACGACCGCGACCGACTCGGGCGCGAAGAGCGCGCGCAGGTCCCGCCGCGTGGCCGTCGGCGAGATCACGGGCCGGCCACCGCCTCGCGCGCCGGTGGCGGCTCGCCCAGGCCCCACGCGTCGGCGCCGCCGTCGACGACGATCGTCGTCCCGGTGACGTAGCCGCCGCCCGCCGAGGCCAGGAACGCGATCAGCGCGCCGACCTCCTCGGGGCGCCCGAGCCGCCCGAGCGGCACGGTCCGCCGCCAGCCCTCGACGGCCTCCTCGCCATACCCGGCCAGCCCTTCGGTGAGGATCGTGCCCGGGGCCACGCAGACGCTGCGGATCCCGTGGCGGCTCCACTCGAGCGCCAGCCCGGAGGCGAGGTTGGCGACCGCGGCACGCCCGGCCGCGGCGTGGGCGAAGCCCGGGATCCCGCGCTGCGGGCTGAAGCCGACGAACACGACGAGGCCGTCGCCGCGCGGGATCATCGAGCGCGTCGCGACCGCGCGGGTCATGGCCCACACGGCGTCGACGGTGACCCGCTCGACGGCGCGCCAGCCGTTGGGCGAGATGTCCTCGGCGGGCGCCGAGAACTGGCCGCCGGCGTTGTTGACGAGCACGTCGACGTGCCCGAAGCGCTCGACTGTGGCCTCGGCGATGCGCTCCGCCTCGCCGTCCTCGCGCAGGTCGGCGGCGAGCGAGACGGCCTCGGCGCCGAGCGCCTCCAGCTCCTCGCGGACGGCGTCGAGCGGCTCGGCGCGGCGTCCGCAGACCGCGACGCTCGCGCCGCTCGCTGCCAGCTCGAGCGCGGTGGCCCGCCCGATGCCGGTCCCGCCGCCGCTGACGAGCGCGACGCGGCCGGCGTTGGCGTCGGACCGCAGCGGCGAGCGATACCTGAGGTCCGCCGGCCCCATGATTGTCGACAACGCTACAAGTGGATGAATTTGTCTGTCAACCGCGGCTCCAAAACGGTGCTTGACTGCCGTTCGGACGAATTCGTATGGTTGTCGACACCCCACGAAGGAGACAGGTGGCGCCGCAGGCGAAGAGCTGGCGGCTCACGAGCGTCGAGCGCGCGTCGATGACCGAGCAGGTGCTCCGGGAGCTGCGCCAGGGGATCATCGAGGGCCGCATCCCCCAGGGAGAGGCGCTGCGCGAGGTCCCGATCGCGAACACGGTCGGCACCGGTCGCAGCGCGGTGCGGGAGGCCATCCGCCAGCTCGTCCAGGAGGGGCTCGTCGAGTACGAGCCGCATCGCGGCGCCTTCGTGCGCACCATGTCGCTGGCCGACCGCCTCGACGTCTACGTCGCCCGCGAGGCGATCGAGGTCGGCGCCGCGCGGCGGATCCTCGAGCTGCCGCCTGCCGATCTCGACGGCGTTCGCGCGGCGCTCGACGAGCTGCGCGAGATGGCCCGCGACCACGACGACGTGACGGTGGACGTGATCGACGCCGACCTCTGCTTCCACCAGGAGATGGTGCGGCTGGCGGGCAGCCCGCGCCTCGAGCGCGCCTACGACACGCTCGCGGCCGAGGCGCGCATGCTCCTCCGTCATCACCCCGACTACCCGTGGACGAACTGGGTGACCGACCACGAACGGCTGCTCGAGGCGCTCGAGCGCCGAGATCCGGCGACTCCCGAGCTCGTCGCCGAGCACCTGCGCCTCACCATGCGCCTGATCGCCGGCGAGCTCGAGGCCGATCGAAAGGAGATGGACGGTGTCGTTTAGGTTCATCGTTCGCCGGATCGGGTTCGGCGTGCTCACGCTGTGGCTCGTCTCGCTCATCGTCTTCGCCGCCGTCATCGCCCTGCCGGGCGACCCCGCCACGGCGATGCTGGGCCGCGAGGCCACGCCCGACCGGCTCGCCGCGCTGCGCGAGCAGCTGCACCTCAACGACTCGCTCATCACCCAGTACACGCAGTGGCTGGCCGGGATCCTGACGTTCGACCTGGGCGACTCGGCGGCGACGCAGCAGCCGGTGACCGATCTGATTCGCGACCGCGTCGGCAACACGCTGTTCCTCGTCTTCATCGCCTCGATCATCGCCGTCCCGCTGTCGATCGGGATCGGCGTGTGGACCGCGATGAAGCGCGACCGGGCGGCCGACAACATCACCTCGACGGTCACGCTCGTGCTCGCCGGGCTGCCCGAGTTCGTCATCGGCCTGTGCCTGATCCTGCTGCTGGCGACCAACGTCTTCCAGATCTTCCCGGCGGTCTCGCTGCTCGCTCCGGGCCAGCGGGCGTGGGAGAACCCGGAGGTCGTGGTCCTGCCGGCGCTCACGCTGATCATCGCGGTGGTCCCCTACATCAGCCGCATCATGCGCGGCTCGATGATCGAGGTGCTCGAGAGCGAGTACGTGACGATGGCGCGATTGAAAGGCCTGCCCGAGAGGACGGTGATCTGGAGACACGCTGTGCCCAACGCGATCGTGCCCGCGATCCAGGTCACCGCCCTGCAGCTTGCGTGGATGGCGGGCGGCATCGTCGTCGTCGAGTTCGTCTTCCAGTACCAGGGCATCGGCTTCATGCTCGTCGACTCGGTCGGCAACCAGGACATGCCGGTCGTGCAGTCGGTGACGATGCTCGCGGCGGCGATCTACGTCGGCCTGAACCTGCTCGCCGACGTGGCGACGATCCTCGTCACCCCGCGCCTGAGGACGGCGGGCCGATGACCGCCGGGCCGACGGTCGAGGGCGCGGTCGAGCTCGAGGCGGGCGCCGCCGTCGGGCAGGCGCCGGTCGGCTCCGAGCGGCTGCGCGGGCACGCGTGGCTGTGGACACTGCGGCGCTCGCTGCGCCTCGGGCGCACGCGCGTCGGCCTGGCCCTCGTCGGGCTGATGGTCGCCATCGCGGTCCTCGGGCCGCTCGTGGCGCCGCACTCGCCGACCGAGTTCGTGGGCCCGCCCAACAGCCCGTCCTCCGCCAACGCGCTGTTCGGCACCGACGCGCTCGGGCGCGACGTGTTCAGCCGCTTCCTCTACGGCGGGCTCACCGTGCTGTGGATGTCGGTCGCCGCGACCGCCGTCGGCATCGTCGCCGGCACCGCGCTCGGGCTCACCGCCGCCTACTCGCGCGGCAGGGTCGACGAGGTGCTCATGCGCGCCAACGACGTGATGCTCTCCTTCCCGCAGATCATCTTCGTCCTGCTGCTCGTCGCGGCGATCGGGCCGAAGCTGTGGCTGATCGTCCTGACCGTCGGCGTGACCCACGCGCCGCGCGTCGCGCGCGTCATGCGCGGCGCCGCCCAGGAGGTCGTCGAGCGCGATTTCGTCAAGGCCGCCGAGGCAGTCGGCGAGAAGCGCTGGCGGATCGTCGTGGCCGAGCTGCTGCCCAACGTGACCAGCCCGCTGCTCGTCGAGATCGGGCTGCGCCTCACCTACTCCATCGGGCTCGTGGCCGCCGTCAGCTTCCTCGGCTTCGGCCTGCAGCCGCCGACCGCCGACTGGGGACTGATGATCAACGAGAACCGGCTGTCGATCAGCGTGCAGCCGTGGGCGGTGTTCCTGCCCGTGCTGGCCATCGGCCTCCTGACCGTGGGGGCGAACCTCGTCACCGACGGCATCGCGCGAGCGGCCATCGGCCTGGACCGGGGGAACCGCTCATGAGCGCGACGCAGACGCGCCCGGCCGCCTCGGTCGACGTCCACGACCTGCGCATCGAGCTCACCGGCACGGACATCGACGTCGTCGACGAGATCGCGCTCGAGATCCACCCGGGCGAGGTCCTCGGCCTCGTCGGCGAGTCGGGCAGCGGCAAGACGACCGTCGGCATGGCGCTGCTCGGCCACGTCCGCCGCGGCGGGAAGCTCGGCGGCGGCGTCGTGCGCATCGACGGCCAGGACATCGCCGAGCTGCGCGGCGAGCGCCTGCGCGCGCTGCGCGGCGGCGTCGTCTCCTACATCCCGCAGGATCCGGGGACGTCGCTGAACCCGGCGCTGCGGATCAGCACCCAGCTCGAGGAGATCATGGAGGCGCACGCCGCCGGGCGCAGCGAGGACGTGCGCCGCGAGCGGCTGCGCGAGGCGCTCGAGGAGGTCGCGCTGCCCTCCGACGAGACGTTCCTGCGCCGCTACCCGCACCAGCTCTCGGGCGGCCAGCAGCAGCGCGTGGCCATCGCCATGGCCTTCGCCAACCGCCCGCACGTGATCGTCTGCGACGAGCCGACGACGGGCCTCGACGTGACGACCCAGTCGCGCGTGCTCGAGACGGTGCGCGACCTGTGCCGCAGCCACCGCGTCGCGGCGCTCTACGTCAGCCACGACCTCGCCGTCGTCGCCGAGCTCGCCGACCGCGTCGCGGTCATGTACGCCGGGCGGATCGTGGAGAGCGGGCCTCGCGAGGTCATGTTCGCCAACCCGTCGCACCCGTACACGCGCCGCCTGCTGCGCGCCGTCCCGGACATCGCGGGCAAGCGCACGGTGGTCGGGATCCCCGGCCACGCCGCGCTGCCGGGCAACCGCCCGAACGGCTGCACCTTCCATCCGCGCTGCGAGTTCGCCCAGGACGACTGCCGCGCCACGTTCCCGCCCGCCGGCGAGGTCGGCCCGGCGCACAAGGTGCGCTGCTGGCACGTCGCCGAGGTCGTGCGCGAGACCCCGCCCGAGGGCGCGGGCCAGACCGGCCGCCACCGCATCGGCGAGGACGTCGTGCTCTCGGTGCGCGACCTCGACGCGCGCTACGGCTCCGCGCAGGCGCTGTTCGACATCAACGTCGAGGTGCGCCACAACGAGTGCGTCGCGCTCGTCGGCGAGTCCGGCTCGGGCAAGACGACGCTGGCGCGGTGCGTGTCCGGCCTGCACAAGGACTACACGGGCGAGGTGCGCCTCGGCGCCGACCTGCTGCCCGAGGCGGCGCGCTCGCGCTCGGACGCCGCGCGCAAGGACATCCAGTACGTCTTCCAGAACCCGTACGCGTCGCTGAACCCGCGGCGCACGATCGGCCAGACCATCGCCCGCCAGCTCGCGCTCTTCTATCCGGGCGCGCGCGCCGACACCTCGCGCCGCGTGGGCGAGTGCCTGGAGCGGGTCGCCCTCGCCGGCGCCGCCGCCAACCGCTTCCCCGACCAGCTCTCCGGCGGCGAGCGCCAGCGGGTGGCGATCGCCCGCGCCCTCGCGGCCGAGCCACGGCTGCTCGTGTGCGACGAGGTGACCTCGGCGCTCGACGTCTCCGTCCAGGCGGCGATCATCGAGCTGCTCGGGCGCCTGCGCGAGGAGATCGGCCTGAGCCTGCTCTTCATCACCCACGACCTGGCGCTGATCCGGACGCTCGCCGACCGCGTCGTGGTCATGACCGAGGGGCACATCGTCGAGCAGGGCCCGACCGAGCAGATCTTCACGACCCCGAGCGCCGAGTACACCCGCAAGCTGCTGGCCAACACGCCGAGCATCGAGGTCGCGCTGGGGCACGTGTCGGCCCCCACCGTGTGAGCGGGCGCGTCCTCGCCGACGCGTCGCTCGACGTCGCGGCGCTGCGCGCCGGGCTCGGCGGAGCGTCCGTCCGGGTCGAGGCGGCCGACGGCGCGCTGGCCGGCGACGACGTCGTCGGGCTCGTGACGTGGGAGCGCACGGTCGGCGCGGCCGAGCTCGAGCGCGCTGCCGGCGCTGCGGATCGTGCTCACCCCGAGCGTCGGCTTCGATCACATCGACCTCGACGCGATCCGCCGGCGCGGCGGCGTGTGGGCCTGCCACGTGCCCGACTACTGCGTGGAGGAGATGGCCGACTCGGCGCTGGCGATGGCGCTGGCGCTGATGCGCGGCGTCGTCGAGCTCGACCGCACGGTGCGCGCCGGCGGCTGGGACGCGGTCGCCGCCGGGCGCCTGCGGCGGATCCGCGGCACGCGGCTCGGCGTGATCGGCTTCGGGCGCATCGGCGCGGCGCTGGCGGTGCGGGCGCGCGCGCTCGGCTTCGAGGTCTGGGGCTCCGATCCGGTGCAGCCGGCTGCTGCACTCGAGGCCGCGGGCGTACGCCCGGCCGTGCTCGGCGAGCTGCTCGCCTCGTGCGACGTGGTCTCGCTGCACGTGCCGCTCACGCCGGCCACCGAGGGCCTGATCGGTGCTCGCGAGATCGCGCTCATGCCGCGCGGCGCGCTGATCGTCAACACCGCCCGCGGCGCGCTGCTCGACACCGGCGCGGTGCTCGAGGCGCTGGCCGACGGGCGCCTGGGCGGCGCCGCGCTCGACGTGCTGGCCGTCGAGCCGCCCGATCTCGCGCACCCGGCGCCGCAGGCGCGCAACCTGATCGTCACGCCGCACTCGGCCTACCTGAGCGACGAGGCGGAGGCCGAGCTGTACCGGCGCGCGGCGGCGGCGGTGCGCGCGGCCGTCGAGGGACGCGTGCCCGACGGCGCGCTCGTGAGCGCATGAGCGACGCGCCGCCGCCCAACATCCTCCTGGTCATGGCCGACCAGATGGCCGCCGGCGTGCCCGCCGACGCGCCGGCGCTCGACGGCCTCGCCGCGGACGGCGTCAGCTTCGATGCCGCCTACTGCCCGTCGCCGCTGTGCTCGCCGTCGCGCGCCTCGATGCTCACCGGGCTGCTGCCGTCGCGGACGGGCGTCTTCGACAACGCCGCCGAGATGCGCGCCTCGCTGCCGACCGTCGCCCACCACCTGCGCGCCGCCGGCTACGCGACGACGCTCGCCGGCAAGATGCACTTCGTCGGGCCCGACCAGCACCACGGCTTCGAGGAGCGCCTGACGCCCGACGTCTATCCCGCCGGGCTGGAGTGGACGCCGGATTGGCGCGCCGGGCCGGAGGAGCGGCTGCCCTGGTACCACACGATGGGCAGCGTGCTCGAGCCCGCGGCGGCGCCCGCGTCGATGCAGGGCGACTACGACGACGAGGTCGCCTTCCACGCCACGCGGGCGCTGTTCGACCACGCCCGGCGGCGCGCCGGCGAGCCGTTCTTCCTCGTCGCCTCCTTCACCCACCCGCACGACCCGTGGGAGGTCCCGCAGCGCTACTGGGACCGCTACGACGCGGCGGCGATACCGCCGCCCGCCGTCGGGCCGATCCCGCTCGAACAGGCCGACCCGCACAGCCGCCGGCTGCGGGCGATGAGCGGCGTCGACGCGGCCGGGCTGAGCGAGGAGCAGGTCCGCGACGCGCGCCACGGCTACCTCGCCTCGGTGAGCTTCGTCGACGAGCGGATCGGGCGGGTGCTCGCGGCGCTGGCCGAGTCCGGGCTGGAGGAGCGCACGGTCGTCGTCTTCACCGCCGACCACGGCGAGATGCTGGGGGAGCGTGGCCTGTGGTTCAAGATGGCGTTCTTCGAGGGCTCGGCGCGCGTGCCGCTGCTCGTGCGCCTCCCGGGCAGCGTGCGGGCGGGCAGCCGCGTGGCGCGGCCGGTGTCGCTGCTCGACCTGATGCCGACGCTGCTGGCGCTGGCCGGCGTGGAGGTGCCCGACGGGCTCGACGGGACGAGCCTGGCCGGGCTGCTCGACGGCTCGGGGCGCGGCGGGCCGGACGAGGTCGTCGCCGAGTACCTGGCCGAGGGCGTCCGCGACCCGGCGGTGATGATCCGCCGCGGCGAGCACAAGTACATCCGCTGCGGCACGGACCCGGAGCTGCTCTACGACCTCGCCTCCGATCCGCGCGAGCTGAACGACCTGTCGGCCTCGGCGCCGGAGCTGTGCGCCTCGTTGCGCGAGGCCGCCGACGCGCGCTGGGACCTCGACGCCCTGCGGGCGCGCGTGCTCGCCTCCCAGGAGGAGCGGCGCGTGGTCCTCGGTGCCCTCGCGCGCGGGCGGGCGCACCCGTGGGACTACCGTCCCGAGAGCGACGGGCGCTACATCTCGACGGGCGCGGATCTGTACGAGCGTCAGCGGGACGCGCGGCTCGGGCCGCCGGGGTTCGGGGGCCGGGGCCCGGGGTAGGAGCGCTGCAGCTTCGGGAGGAGGAGCTGCTGTGAAGCGTCTGTTCGTCGTCGTCACGCTCGTCGCCGTGCTGGTTCCGGCCGCGTCGGCCGCCGCCCAGGACGAGGGCTTCGTGCTGAGCACGAGCAGGCCGGGCGGGCAGGGGTTCGCGCCGGCGTTCATCGGCAACGGCTACCTGGCGGGTCGCCAGCCCGCGGCCGGCCAGGGCTTCGACCAGGTGCCGCTCGCGGGCAGCGACGAGCCGCTGGCCACGCAGTCGCAGGTCCAGGGCCTGTACGCCAGGACGACGAAGAAGGACGAGGGCCTGATCGAGCGACGCGCCGCGCTGCCCGCCTGGTCGACGCTCGGCTACGACGACGGCAGCGGGCGCTACTCGCTGCGCAGCGGCCGCGTGCGCGACTACCGCCAGGCGCTCGACCTGCGCACCGGCACGCTGACCACCTCGCTGCTGTGGACCTCGCCCGCCGGGCGCTCGGCGCGGCTGCGCTACGACGTGATGACCGACCGCGCGCGGCGCCACGCCGCCGTCGTCCGGCTGTCGGTGACACCGCGCTTCACCGGGACGGTGTCCGTGCTCGACGCGATCGACGGGCGCGCGGCGGAGCACGTCAGGGGCACCGCCCGCGGCCGCTCGGGCGCGCGCCAGTGGGTCGATCTACGCTCGCTCGGGCTCGGCGTGCGCGCGACCGTCGCCACCGTGCTGCGCGGCCCGGGCGGCGCGCCCTCCGCGGTGGCCCGCGCCGAGCGCCGCAGCGCCGCGCAGCAGGTGCGCCTGCGCGTGCGCGCGGGACGCACCTACGTCTTCACGAAGTACGTCGGCGTGGCCGTTTCGACGGACGAGGGCGAGCGCGGGACGCCGCACGCCCGCGCGCTGGCCGTGGCGTCGCGCGAGGCGCGCACCGGCCTGCCCGCAGTGCGGCGGGCCTCGGCGGCGGCGTGGGCGCGGCTGTGGCGCGCGGACATCGTCGTGACCGGCGACGAGCGCCTCCAGCGCCAGGTGCGCTCGGCGCTGTTCTCGCTGCTGGCCAGCGTGCGCGACGACACGCCGTGGGCGCCGTCGCCCGGCGGGCTGTCCAGCGACGGCTACAACGGCCACGTCTTCTGGGACAGCGAGACGTGGATGTACCCGTCCCTGCTGGCCACGGCGCCGTCGCTCGCGCGCGAGATGCTGCAGTACCGGGTCGACCGCCTCGCCGCGGCGCGGCGCTACGCCCGCGCGACCGGCTTCGGCGGCGCGCGCTTCCCGTGGGAGAGCGCGCTGACCGGCTCGGAGGAGACGCCGAGCTGCTGCAACACGGGCAAGTGGGAGGTGCACGTCAGCGCCGACATCGCGCAGGCCATGTGGCAGTACTGGCTGGCCACCGGCGACCGCGCGTGGCTGCGGCGCGAGGCGTGGCCGGTGCTGTCCGGGATCGCGGACTTCTGGGTCAGCCGCTCGCGGCCGAACCCCGACGGCACCCGCTCGATCAACAGCGTGATCGGACCCGACGAGTACCACGAGCGCGTGCGCGACAGCGTCTACACGAACGTCGGCGCGCGCGACTCGCTGCGGATCGCGGTGGCGGCGGCCGGGCTCGTCGGGCTGCCGGCCAAGCCGGAGTGGTCGGCGGTGGCGGGCGCGCTGCGTGTGCCGTTCGACGCGGCCAAGGGGCTGCACCCCGAGTTCGAGGGCTACCGGGGCGACACGGTCAAGCAGGCCGACGTCGTGCTGCTCGCCTACCCGTGGGAGAACCCGCAGCCGGCGGCGGTCACCCAGGCCGACCTCGACCACTACGTGCCGCGCAGCGATCCCGACGGGCCGTCGATGACCGACGCGATCCACTCGATCGTCACCTCGCAGCTGGGGACCGCGGGCTGCGCGGCGTTCAGCTTCACCAAGCGCAGCGTCGACCCGTTCATGCGCGGCCCCTACGAGCAGTTCTCCGAGGCGCGGATCGGCGGCGCGTTCACGTTCACGACCGGGGCGGGCGGGTTCCTGCAGGAGTTCCTGTACGGGTACTCGGGCTGGCGCTGGCGCGGCGACCGCGTCCGGCTCGATCCGAGCCTTCCGCCGCAGCTGACCGGGGTGACGCTGTCGTCCGTGTCGTGGCAGGGGCGCACGGTTCGCGTCGAGATGACGCGGGCGTCGACGACCGTCACGCTGCTCTCGGGCGCGCCGCTCGTGCTCGAATCCCCGTCCGGGAGCGTGACGCTCGCCTCCGGCAGCCCCGTCACCCTGGCCACCCGGCGGCCGGACGAGGCGCCGACGGACGACCTCGCCCGCTGCCGCCCGGCGACCGCCACGCCCGCGACCGGCGATCCCGCCGAGTCCGCGGTCGACGGCACGGCCGCGTCGTCGTGGCTGGCCGAGCGCCCCGGCGTGCGCCTGCAGGTCGACCTCGGCTCCGTCGTCCCGCTCGGCTCGCTGTCGCTCGTGCGCCCGGACGTCCTCGCCGTGGCGACGGGCAGCACCTCGATCGAGGACCACGCGGTGACGGGCCCGACCCGCAGCGCGGGGTCCGTGGTGTCGGTGTCGGCCGACGGCCGCACGTGGACGCGGTTGGCCGCGCTGCCCGGCGGCGCGCTGCGCGAGGACGTCGCGGGGTCCGGGCAGCCGGTGCGCTACGTGCGCGTCACCGCGGCGCGCGGGACGAGCGAGCGGAAGCCGTTGGTGGTGGGGGAGTTGCTGGTCCGGCGCGGGTGAGGGCCGCGGGCCTGCGAACAGCGGGCATCGAAGCCATGAAGGAGGGCCTCCCGCGTGGTGGCAGGCTGCGGCGTGTCGCCACACGTAGCGAGCCGAAGGAGGCCCTGCGCATATGTTGCACGCTGGTTTGGATCTCAGTGGCCGGCGGCTTGATTACTGCTTGCTGAGCGAGTCCGGGCGCCGGTCGAGACGGGGGCGGTGAGCCCGGACGGGGATGGGCTGCGCGGGCTTGTGCGGGTCGTTGCGCTGCGTCATCGCGAGTCGGTGTCGGCGGTGATCGAGTCGAGGAACGGCGCGCGGTTCGTGCACGACGTGCTGGAGCGCTGTGGTTGGGAGGTCGCGGTCGCCGACGCGAGAGGTCAAGGGGTTGGCGCCGTTGGCGTGCAAGACCGACCGGATCGACGCGTGGGTGCTGGCCGAGCTCTCGCGCCGCGATCTGGTCCCGGCGATCTGGCTGCCGGACTTCGCCCAGCGCGGTGAGCGCGAGCGGGCGCGGCGGCGATGCATCGGCAAGCACCGCTGCGATGCTGCAAGCAGCGCGTGCATTCCAGCCTGATTGCCTTCGGGCACGCCTGCCCGGTCACTGACCTGTTCGAGGCGCGCGCGGCCGCGCGCTGCTGGCACGGCTTGATTTCCCCGAGGCCTGGCGCGCCGACGTGCTCTGTGCGGTGGCGTTGATCGATGACCTCGAGCGTGAGATCGACGGCATCGAGCGCGGGCTGCGGGCGCTGGGGGTCCGATCACCGCTACGTCGGCCACTTGGTCACCGTGCCCGGGGTCGGCGTGGGTGACGTCGGGCGGCCGAGATCGGCGATCGAGCGTTGCCAGAGCGCTGCTCCGCTCCGGTGGCTCAGGACTGCCTCCGCGTCTACAAGCGAGGACCGCGGCCGACCAAGCGCGGCCCCGTACCTGCGCGAGCTGATGGCCGACCGCGGCAACACACCGCGAGCGCTAGCAGCAGCAGCCGACCTGGGCCCACGCGGCGCGGATCTGCCGCGATCTGGCGCCGACCGCGACCAACTCGCTCCGGCAGACGCCGCCCTTCTGCCGCATAGCCATCGACGCCACCGAGGCGACGCTTCCATCCGAGGCGTCGGTAGCGAGCCATACGGTTCGCTAGCGCGAATCCACGGGACGCCGGCTCGGGCAGCCTAGATCGGGATCCCCCACAGCGGGAACCAGCGTTCGAGCTCAGGCTCGAACGGGAGCTCCGCGCCGACCATCGCCTTGATCTGCAGCTCGCGCTCGGTGTTGCGCTGCTTGTCGCCGCCGGCCGGGACGAACGGGTACCAGTAGCCGCGCTTGTAGTTGTAGATGAAGTACAGCGGCGCGCTGCTGGAGTCCTCGAAGGCGAAGACGGCGCAGAGCACGCGGTTGCTGTAGCCGCCGACGGCGAGCGCGTCGCTGACCGCGTTGACGCCGACGACGAGGTCCTCGAGGTCGGGGTCGCGGATGATCATCCAGCGGTAGCCGAACTCGTCGTCCTTGGTCTCGATCGAGGAGCCGAACTCGGTGCCCGTCCCGGCCAGCACCTCCTCCATCTCCGACACGATCGACTGGAAGTCGCCCGTGGCCAGCGGCTGGAAGACGATCGACGCCGCGCCGCGCGTCTTGACGCCCTGCTGCGCCTCGAGCCCGATGTAGGCCGTCGTCAGCGCGAACAGGCGGTCGGGCGCGGGGCCCTTGACCTTGGAGCGACCGAGCAGCGCGTCGAGGAAGCCCACCTCAGCGGACGCCCTGAAGCTGGGCCTCGAGGCGGCTCAGCGCCTCGATCCGCTTCTCCATCGGCGGGTGCGTCGCGAACAGGTTGAACAGCGACTGCTTGCTGTTCGCCGGGAAGATGTAGAAGGCGTTCATCTCGGCGTGTGCGCGCAGGTCGGTCTGCGGGATGCGCTCCATCGTCCCGCTGATCTTCATGAGCGCCGAGGCGAGCGCGCTCGGTCGCCCGGTGATCACCGCGGCGCCGCGGTCGGCAGCGAACTCGCGATAGCGCGACAGCGCCTGCATCAGGAAGAACGAGATGATGTAGACGCCCAGCGCCACGAGGATCACGACGAAGAAGCTCGGTCCGTCGTCGTCGTCGTCGCCCTGGCCGCCGCCGAAGAAGAAGCCGAACTGGACGATCATCGACGCGATCGAGGCGAAGAAGCCCGCGAGCGTCATGATCGCCACGTCGCGGTTGATCACGTGCGTGAGCTCGTGGGCGAGCACGCCCTCGAGCTCGGCGGGCGAGAGCAGCTCCATGATGCCCGTGGTCGCGCACACGGTCGCGCTCTTCTGCGAGCGCCCCATCGCGAACGCGTTCGGCATCGACGTCTGCATCACGGCGACCTTCGGCTTGGGCAGGTCGGCCTGGATGCACAGGCGCTCGATCATCGCGTGCAGCTCGGGCGCCTCCTGCGGCGAGACCTCATGGGCGCCGACCGAGCGCAGTGCGAGCTTGTCGGAGGCGAAGAACTGGAAGGCCAGCAGACCGCCGGCCACGATCAGGATCGTGATGCCGCTGGCACCCGAGGCGAACAGGACCCCGACCAGCACGACATAGACGAGTCCGAGCAGGAACATCGTGACCAGCATCCGAATCTGGAGACCAGGGTCACGACCGAATGATGTGGGTCGAGGCATGGAACAGATTTTGCCAAACAAGACCGGTCTCCTCGCTAGCATCGCGCGCTTCGCATGCGCATCCGCCTCCTGATCGCCGCTGCGGTTCTTCCGCTCGCGCTCTGGGCGGCTCTTCCGCTGCCCTCACAGAGCGCCACTCCGCAGCAGCGGATCGACGACCTGCAGAAGAAGATCGAGTCCGCCAGGGGCCGGATCGGCAAGCGCAAGGGCACCGAGCGCGTGCTCACGTCGGAGATCAGCGCCTACACCTCGAAGATCAACCGGCTCGAGGCGCACATCGGCCGGCTGCAGCGCCGCCAGGCCGAGATCCAGGCCGACCTCGACGCCAAGCGGGCCGAGCTCGCCCGCCTCCAGCGCGAGCTGCGCTCCGAGCGGCGCCGCCTCGTCCGCCTGCGCAAGCGCCTGGCCGAGAGCCGCGCCGCGCTCGCCGAACGGATGGTCCAGCTCTACCAGGCCGACAAGCCCGACATCGTCACGGTGATCCTCAACGCCAAGGGCTTCGCCGACCTGCTCGAGCGCGGGGAGTTCATGGAGCGCGTCTCCCAGCAGGACCAGAAGATCATCGGGATCGTCCGCGCCGCCCGCACCGACGCGCTGACGACGGAGAAGAAGCTCTCCACGCTGACCCACCGCCAGAAGCGCGTCACCTCGATCGTGCTCGCCAACCGCAACGAGATCGCCTCGGTCAAGGAAGAGCTCATCGGCACGCGCGTCGGGCTGCACGGCACGCGCACCGACAAGCAGCAGGCGCTGGCCGGGGTCCGCCAGAGCCGGCAGGAGCTCGAGGGCCACCTCGCCTCGCTCGAGAAGGAGGAGGCCAAGGTCCGGGCCACGCTGGCGGGCACCGGGACGAACTTCACGCCGCCCGCCGGCGGCGGCAACGGCCAGCTCATGTGGCCGGTCAACGGCCCGATCACGGGCTCCTTCGGCGAGTCGCGCCCCGGCCACATGCACGCCGGCATCGACATCGCCGCACCCGGCGGCACGCCGATCCGCGCGGCCGCCTCGGGCAAGGTCGTGCTGCTCGGGTTCACCGGCGGCTACGGCAACTTCACCTGCGTCCAGCACACGTCGAGCATGTCGACGTGCTACGCGCACCAGTCGCGCTACGGCACCTCCATGGGGGCGTCGGTCTCGAAGGGCCAGGTCATCGGCTACGTGGGCAGCACGGGCCACTCGACGGGCGACCATCTGCACTTCGAGGTCCGTATCAACGGAGCCCCGACGAGCCCGCTGAACTACCTCTAACCTCAGTCGGGTGCAGCCCGAGATCGACATCCTCGGCCTCCCGCTGAAGACCTTCGGGTTGATGCTGGCCCTCGGCTTCCTGGCGTCCGGAGCCGTCGTGTCGCGCCATCTGCAAGGAGATCGGCAAGCCCCAGGACTGGGCCTACGAGATGATCTTCGCCGCCCTCATCGGCGGCCTGGTCGGCGCGAAGGTCTACTGGGCGATCGACAACACGGGCAACGGCGAGAGCCTCTTCTCCAACCTCTTCTCGGGCACCGGGCTGACCTGGTACGGCGGCGCCCTGGGGGGCGCGGCGGCCGTGCTCGGCTGGGCGTGGTGGCGCGGGGTGTTCAACCGCACCGTGCTCGACCTCGCCTCCGTCCCGCTGGCCATCGGCTACGCCGTCGGGCGCATCGGCTGCCAGCTGTCGGGCGACGGCGACTACGGCAAGGCGTGGGACGGCCCGTGGGCGATGGCCTATCCGAACGGGACCGTGCCGACCGACACGCCCGTGCACCCGACGCCGATCTACGAGACGCTCGCCATGGGCCTCGCGGCCTGGGTCATCTGGCGCATGCGCCATGTCGTGCGGCCCGGCGTCATGTTCGGCGCCTACCTCGTCCTGGCCGGGAGCGAGCGCTTCCTCGTCGAGTTCCTGCGCCGCAACGACGAGGTCCTCGCCGGGCTGACGATGGCGCAGCTCTGGAGCCTGGCCATGGTCGCCGGCGGCGCAGGCTTCCTGTGGGCCCTCGCCCGCCGCGGCGGGCTGCGCGTCGCCGTCCCGCCGGGCCGCCGCGTCCCGGCCACGGCGTAGTCGTGGCCGACTGACGTGCTCATCCAGCACCTCGCCTACCTCGCGGCCGTCGCGCGGGAGGGGCACTTCGAGGCGCTCCTCGCCGATGCGGCGGGCGACGGCGTCACGCCTTGACGCTGTAGGAGAGTCGTCGCGCATCGCCGGCGCGGCGGACGAGCGCGGCGCTGTCTATCGACGACGCGGGACCGACCGGGGCGAGGGGTAGCGTCGCGCGCCCATGGCCGCTCCGCCGCCACCGCCCGAGCGCCCGACCCATCCCGGCGCGCTTCGCGCGTGGCTCGTCTGGTGGGTGCTGCTCGCCGCGCTGTGGCTCGCGCTGGTCGACACCGTCGCGGCGCCCGAGCTCGTCGCCGGAGCCTTCGCGGCGGCGGTCGCCGCGTCCGGCGCGGTGGTCGTGCGCTCGCGCCGCCGGGTGCTGCTGCGTCCGCGGCCGCGGTGGCTGCTCGCCGCCGGGCCCGCGGCCATGCGCGCGGTCACCGACCTGCGGCCGCTCGCCGTGACCCTGTGGCGCGCGGCGGTCCTGCGCCGTCCCGCGCCCGGCCGCCTCACCGAGGTCCCCTACGCCGCCGTCGGCGACGACCCGCGCGAGGCGGCGCACCGCGCCTGGACGGAGGCGCTCGGCTCGCTGGCGCCGAACACCGTCGTGGTCGACATCGACGCGCGGCGGCAGACGATGGTCGTCCATCAGCTCGTGCCCACCGACGACCCGCGGTCCGCCGCCCAGCCGCTGCCCGCGCCGTGAACGGCTGGCTGTGGGCGGCGACGGCGCTGACTGCCGCGCTCGTGCCGCTCGTCGTGGTGTGCGTGCGGCTGCCCGCGCCCGACGGCATCGTCGCGCTCGAGGCGGCGGGCGTCGACGCGACGCTCGCGCTGCTGCTCATCTCGCAGGGCACGGGCCGCGAGCCGTTCGCCGACCTCGCGCTCGCCTCGGCGATCGTCACCTTCGTCGGCGGGATCGCCTACCTGCGCTTCGTGGAGGCCTTCCGCGCGCCGTGATCCGCGATGTCGCCATCTGGCTGCTGGCCGGCGCCGGGCTCGCCGCGCAGCTGCTGGCCTGCGCCGGCGTCGTGGTCATGCGCGACGCGCTCGACCGGCTGCACTTCGCGGGCGCATCGACGGCCGGCGCGGCCTGCCTGTGCGCCGCCGTGATCGTGCACGACCCGGCCTCGCTCATCGCGCTGAAGACGCTCCTCACCGGCGCCGTCCTGCTCGTCACCGGCCCCGTCCTCGCGCATGCCACGGCGCGGGCCATCCACCGCCACCGCGAGGCGCGCGGGTGACCGCACTGCACGTGGTCAGCCTGCTCGCGGTGGCCGTCACGGGGACGCTGACCGTCTTCGTCCGCGACCCGCTGCGCCAGACCGTCGCCTCCGGCGGGCTCGGGCTCGCCCTGTCGGTCATGTTCCTCGCCTTCGGCGCCCCGGACGTGGCGCTGTCACAGATCGTCGTCGCGGGGATCGCCGTCCCGGTGATGGTCCTCATCGCGCTCGCGCAGCTGCGGCTGCACGAGCGTGGAACGGACGAGGAGGAGCGGTGAGCCGGCGCGCACGCCTCGTCCTCGCCCTGCCCGCGCTCGCGCTGCTCGGTGCGCTGATGGTCGGCGCCGTCACCGGGCTGCCCGACTTCGGCCACCCGCGCGGGCCGTACGCCGACCTCGCGCCGCGGATCATGCTCGCCGAACGCCACGTCGCCAACGCGGTGACGGGCGTCAACTTCGACCTGCGCGGGTTCGACACGCTCGGCGAGGAGATGATCCTGTTCGCCGCCGCGCTCGGCGCCGCGGTCCTGCTGCGCGCGCAGCGCAGCGAGCGCCGCATCCGCTGGGCGGCCGAGCAGGACGAGCGCCGGGCCACGGAGACGTCGGCGGCGCTGCGCGCGCTCGGCGCCGTGCTCGTCGGGCCGATGCTGCTGTTCGGCATCTACGTCGTCGCCCACGGCGCGCTCACCCCGGGCGGCGGCTTCCAGGGCGGCGTGCTCCTGGCCGGCGCCCTGCTGCTCGTCTACGCCGCCGGGCAGATCGCGGCGGTCGAGCGCGTGCGCCCGGTCGCGCTCGTCGAGATCGCCGATGCCGCGGGCGCCGCCGGCTACGCGCTCATCGCCCTCGGCGGGATCGTGTTCGGAACCGTGGCCATGGACAACTTCCTCGGGCCCGGCGTGACGGGCTCGCTGCTGTCGGGCGGCACGGTGCCGCTGCTCAGCGCCGCGGTCGGGATCGAGGTCACCGGCGCGGTGACCCTGATCCTCTCCGAGCTCGCCGACCAGATGCTGCTGCGCGGCCGTGGAGGCGGGGAGGCGTGACCTCGCTGCCCTACCTCGTCGCGGTCTGGCTGCTGCTCGTCGGCCTCTACGGCGTGATCACCAGCCGCCACCTCGTGCACCTGATCCTGTGCCTCGGCGTCATGCAGTGCTCGACCTACGTGCTGCTGCTGGCGATCGGCTGGCGCGACGGCGGCGAGGCGCCGATCTACGTCGACATCCCGCCGTCCGCGCCGGTCGTCGACCCCGTCGTCCAGGCGCTGACGCTCACCGACGTCGTCGTCGAGGCGACGGTCATCGCCGTGCTCCTCGCGCTCACCGTCCAGGCCCAGAAGCGCTTCGGGACCGTCGACCCGGACGAGCTGGGCGCGCTGCGCGGATAGCCCCAATGGACGTCGCCGCCCTCGCCGTCATCGTCCCGATGCTGGCGGCGACGCTGCTCGCCGCCACGACGCCGTTCGCCCGCCGCCCGGTCGCGGGGGTGGTGGGCACGCTCGCCGCGCTCGCCACCGCCGTGCTCTGCGCGCTGAACCTCGAGCGGGCCGGCGGCGGCGCGCTGCTCGTGTGGTTCGGCGGCTGGGAGCCGCGCGACGGCGCCGCCGTGGGGATCGCCTTCGCGGTCGATCCGCTCGGCGGCGGGCTGGCGCTGTTCGTCGCCGTGCTCGGGGTCGCCGCGGCGGTCATGTGCATCGAGGTGATCCGCGTCGAGGACCACCTGTTCGACGCGCTCGCGCTCGTCTTCCTGGCCGCCATGGTCGGCTTCTGCCTGACCGGCGACATCTTCAACCTGTTCGTCTTCTTCGAGCTCATGAGCGTCGCCGCCTACGTGCTCGTCGGCTATGAGGTCCGGCAACGGGCGCCGCTCGAGGGCTCGCTGACCTTCGCGGTCACGAACACGATCGGCTCGATCCTGCTGCTCTTCGGGATCGCGCTCCTGTACGGGCGCACGGGCGCGCTGAACATGGCCCAGATCGGGCGCGCGCTCGCCGACGGGCCTGCCGACGGCCTCGTCATCTGCGCCTGGGCGCTCGTCGCCGGCGGCCTGCTCGTCAAGGCCGCGGCCGTCCCGTTCCACTTCTGGACGGCCGACGCCTACGCGGTGGCGCCGACGCCGATCGGCCTGCTGCTCGCCGGCGCCTTCTCGGAGCTCGGCCTCTACGGGCTCGCGCGCGTGCACTGGACGGTGTTCGGCGAGGTGCTGGCCCCCTACGACGCGGAGCTGCGAGCGATCCTCGTCGGCCTCGGCGTCCTCACCGCGCTCGTCGGCGCGGTGATGTGCGCCGCCCAGCACCACCTCAAGCGGATGCTCGCGTTCGCGACCATCTCGCACGTCGGCCTGTTCCTGACCGGCATCGGCCTGCTCGAAGCCGGCGCGCTCGCCGGCGTGGCGGTGTGGGTCGTCGGCGACGGGCTCGTCAAGGCGACGCTGTTCGCGACCGTCGGGCTGCTCAACGACCGCTTCGGCACGGTCGACGAGGCCGAGCTGCACGGCCGCGCGCGCGGGATGTGGCCGCTCGGGCTGCTGCTCTGCACGGGCGCGCTGGCGGTCGCCTCGCTGCCGCCGTTCGGGCCGTTCCTCGGCAAGTCGCTCGTCGAGGACGCCGCGCTGCGCGCCGGCGGCTACGGCTGGCTGCCGGCGGTCATGGTCGTCGCCTCGGCGCTGACCGGCGGCGCGCTGCTGCGCGCGGCGCTGCGGATCTTCTTCGCGGTGGGCCGCCGCGCCCGCGAGGACCCGTACTCCGCGCAGGACCCCTCCGAGCCCGAGCAGGACGAAGGCGCGCCCGTCGCGGAGCGGCCGGCGTTCGTCTGGGGCCCGGCGGTCGTGCTGCTCGCCGCCTCGCTGGCGTGGGGCGTGGCGCCCGGCGTGGCCCACCAGGCGGGCCTGGCCGCCGCGCACTTCGTCGACGCGCCGGGCTACGCCGCCGCCGTGCTCGACGGCCGTCCGCTGCCGGAGGTCCGCGTCGCCTCGCACGGCCCCGGCGTCACCGGCCTGCTCTACGCCGTCGCGTCGCTGGCCGGCGCGGTCGCCGTCGCCGCGGCGGGGCTGGCCGGCGTGCGCGACCGGGCGCCGCGCGCCGGCGTGCGCGCGCTCGATCGCCTGCGCGCCCTGCACAGCGGGCGGCCCGGCGACTACGCGGCGTGGACCGCGGCGGGGGTCGCCGTGCTCGGCTGCCTGGTCGCGCTGGCCACGGCGTGACCGTCAGCCGAGCTCGGCGAGCACGACGCGGAAGCCGAGATCGAGCTCGTCGAGCTCGAGCAGCCCGGCGTTGCGCCGCGCCCACGCGCCGCTGTCGAGGTCGGCGCGCAGGCGCGCGACGCCCTCGGCGACCTCGTCGGCGGGGAGCAGGTGGAAGACCGAGATGCCCGCGCGGACCTCGGGATCGAGGAACGCCTCGGGGCGGCGCCAGTGGGCCGAGAAGAAGCCGTCGACGCAGTCGTGCGGGATCGGCACCGGGCGCATCTCGACCGGACCGAGCGGCGCCATGAGCTCGGCCAGCGAGCGCCCGCGCATGCGGCGCAGGAACGTGGGCAGGTAGTCGCGCGTCATCCAGAACGCCTCGGCGAAGGCCGGGTCGAACTGGAAGACGACGACCCGCCGGCGCGCGACGCGGCGCATCTCGGCCAGGCCACGGGCGCGGTCGGCCCAGTGGTGGTCGCTGAGCACGGCCATCGCCGCATCGACGCTCGAGTCCGCGAGCGGCAGGGCCTCGGCGCTCGCGAGCACGGCCGGGGCGGCGCCGGGCGGGCGCTGGGCGATCATCACCGGCGAGGGCTCGATGGCGACGACGCGGCGGTCGGCGGGCTCGTAGGAGCCCGTGCCGGCGCCGACGTTGACGACGCTGACCGCGTCGCCGAGGGCGTCCTCGATCGCCGCGGCGATGCGCGGGTCGGCCCGGCGGGTCGTGGTGTAGCTCAGGCCGATGCGGTCGTAGAGCGCGTCGTCGCCCACCGCTCAGCCCGCCCGGGCGGCCGCGGCGCAGCGCGCCAGGATGAACTCGACGGAGCGCGCCTGGCCGGCCGCGTCGTGCTGGACCGAGCGATGGTCGCCGCCCGGCGAGACGACGAGCTGCGAGCCCGGCGCCGCCGCGTGCAGCGCGCGCGAGCCGGCGACCGGGACGGTCTCGTCGTCCTCGGCGTGCAGCAGCAGCAGGCGCTCGCCGAGCGCCGCCGCCTCGGCGGTCAGATCGACCCCGGCGATCAGCGCATCGAGCGCGCCGGCGTCGGTCTCGAACGGGAACGCGCCGTCGTCCATGCGCGAGCGCAGCAGCTCCCCACTCGCCGGGCAGATGGCGACGACCGCGGCAGCGCCCGCGGGCCGGGCGGCGGCGAGGGCGAGCCAGCCGCCCATGCTCGATCCGCGCAACGCGACGGGCACGTCGCCCAGCAGCGCGGCCATCGCCGCGACGTCGTCGAACGCGCGCCCTCCGAGCGCGCCGCCGCTGGCGCCGTGCCCGCGCTGGTCGAACACGAGCGCCGCCAGGCCGGCGGCGGCGCAGCGGCGCGCGAAGTCGAAGTGGTTCTCCTTGCACGACCCGGCGCCGTGCAGCACGACGACGCCGCCCGCCGGATCGCCCGACGGGCTGAACAGCGCGTGGCTCAGCCCGTCGCGGACGCCCAGCAGCGGCTCGGCGACCTCAGAGGACGCCACCCTGCGACTCGGTCCGGTAGTCGACCTTCTCGCAGTTGCGGAAGCGGTAGCGGTCCCGCCGCGACTTCGCGACGTGGTAGATGTCGAAGCCGGGCCCGCAGTCCACGACGCCGCGCCCGTAGTGCACGCGGATCTTGTCGTTGCCCGGGCCGGCCGAGATGACGTTGCGCCCGTGGCTGCCGTAGATGAAGTCGTTGCCGCGGCCGCCGCGGATGCGGTCGACCTGCGAGGCGGGCTGCCCGCTGGGGTTGAAGTCGCCCCACAGGACGTCGTCGCCGCCGCGCCCGGAGATCGTGTTCGAGCCGTGGCCGCCCAGCAGCTCGTCGTTGACGGCGGTCCCGACGAGCCGCGGCAGGGGCGTCGAGGGCTTGTCGATGCTCAGGTTCTGGATCGTCGGCCAGTTGGCGTGCGAGGCGCAGCCGGGGCAGTCGCCCTGGAGCGTCATCCCCATGACCAGTGCCGTGATCGTGGTGGCGAGCATCGCGGGACCGTAGCGAACCCCCGCGTGCCGGCGTCGAGGACCGGGCCCTGCCGCCCGGTCCGCGATGCGGAGTGCGTCAGCCCTGCGCGGGCGAGTGCGCCGGCTTGACGCGGATGACCGCGCGGACGCGGTCGGCGACCGACGGATTGCGCTCGTGCGCCTGCAGGCTGCTCGCGCGCAGCCGCAGCTGGACGACGAGGTGCGAGGTGTCCTGGAAGGGGTCGGCGATCGTGCGGCCGTCCTCGAGCGCCAGCGCGGCGGCGGGGCGCCCGCTGATCTCGCCGATCAGCGCGCGGCCGTAGATGGGGCGCTTCGCATCGAGCTGCGCCAGCTCGCGCAGCGCGCCCTCGTCCTCGTCGCGCGCGATGCGGATGACGTAGACATTGCCTCCGAACATGGAGGTCCTTTCGTGGTGGACTGGCGGAGAGGCGACGCTACGCGTCTCCGGGCTCCGTGAAACCGGCGCCACCACCACACGTGTGGTGCGGCTGGGTCCCCGTGAAAAAAGGACCTAGGCAGGGGTTCTGCGAACATGCGCCGCCGATGGCCGCCGTCCGCCAGCTCTCGCCCGCCTACTCGCTGGGCAGCCGCCTGACCGAGGACGGCCGCCTGGAGATCGCGGGCTGCGACGCGCTCGAGATCGCGCGCGAGTTCGGCACGCCCGCCTACGTCGTCGACGAGGACGACATCCGCGCTCGCGCGCGGGCCTTCGTCGGCGCGTTCGCCGCCCGCAGCGACGACTTCGAGGTGCACTTCGCGGCCAAGGCGTTCTCGTGCACGGCGATCCTGCGCGTGATGGCCGAGGAGGGCCTGGCCTGCGACGTCGTCTCGGCGGGCGAGCTGCATCTCGCGTTGCGCGCGGGATTCGCGCCCGGGCGCATCCATCTGCACGGCAACGCCAAGTCGCGCGCCGACCTGCAGGCGGCCCACGACGCGGGCGTCGGCCACGTCGTGCTCGACAACGAGCAGGACATCGAGCGCCTCGAGCAGGTCGTCGCGCCGGGCGAGCGCCAGATGGTGCAGATGCGGATCGCGCCCGGGATCAGCCCTGACACGCACCCGGCGATGTCGACGGGCGGGCCGAACACGAAGTTCGGCTTCAACCTCGAGGCGGCGCCCGCGGCGATCGCGCGCGTGGCCGCGTCGGACCGCCTCGAGCTCGAGGGCCTGCACATGCACATCGGCTCGCAGATCCTCGACCTCGCCCCGTTCCGCGCGGCCGTCGAGGCGGTCGCCGGCCTGGGCGAGTTCCGCACGATCAACCTCGGCGGCGGGCTCGGCGTCGCCTACGGGGTGGGCGACACGCCGCCGTCGATCGAGGACTACGTCGCGTTCAAGGTCGACGCGGTGCGCGAGCTGCTCGGCGACCGGCTGCGGATCCTCGACGAGCCGGGCCGCGCCCTCGTGGCCAACTCGACGGTCACGCTGTACTCGGTCGAGTCCGTCAAGCGCAACGTCGACACCTACGTCGCCGTCGACGGGGGGATGTCGGACAACCTGCGGCCGATGCTCTACGGCGCGCGCTACGAGGCCGAGGTCGTCGGGCGCTTCGGCGGCGGCACGCGCTGCCATCTCGTCGGCAAGCACTGCGAGTCGGGCGACGTCATCGCGCGCGACATCGAGCTGGCCGACCCGCGCCCGGGCGACGTGATCGTGACGCCGGCGACCGGCGCCTACGGCTACTCGATGGCCAACACCTACAACGCGATCCCGCGTGCGCCCGTGGTCTTCGCCCGCGACGGCGAGGCGCGGCTCGTCGTGCGCCGCGACACGCCCGACGACCTCGTCGCCCGCGATGTCTGAGCCCGCCCCATTCCGGATCGGGCTGCTCGGGCACGGCACCGTCGGCTCGGCCTTCGCCGCGCTGCTGCCCGAGCGCGCCGACGAGATCGCCGCGATCACGGGCCTGCGCCCGGAGCTCACGGGCGTGCTCACGCGCAGCCGCGGCGAGTACGAGGACATCCTCGAGCGCTCCGACCTGATCGTCGAGGTCATGGGCGGCCTGGAGCCGACGCGCGACTACGTGCTGCGCGCGATGGCCGCCGGGCGCCACGTCGTCACCGCCAACAAGCAGCTGCTCAGCCAGCACGGCGAGGAGCTGTGGTCGTGCGCCCGCGAGCACGGGGTCCAGCTGCGCTTCGAGGCGGCGGTGGCCGGCGTGGTGCCCGTCATCCGCGTGCTCCAGGAGACGCTCGCGGCCGCCCACATCGAGCGCCTGCACGGCGTCGTCAACGGCACGACGAACTTCATCCTCAGCCGCATGGCCGACACCGGCGCGTCCTACGCCGACGCGCTCGCCGAGGCGCAGGAGCTCGGCTACGCCGAGGCCGACCCGACCGAGGACGTCAACGGCAAGGACGCGGCGGCGAAGATGGCGATCCTCGCCCGGCTGGCCTTCAACACGCCCGTCCACCTCGACGACGTGCGCTTCGAGGGCATCGAGCACATCACCGCCGACGACATGGCCTACGCCCAGGAGCTCGGGCTCGGCCTCAAGCTGATCGGCACCGCCGAGCGGATCGATGACGGGCTGAGCGTCCGCGTGCACCCGGCGTTCCTGTACGCCGCGCACCCGCTGGCGTCGATCGGCGGTCCGTTCAACGCGGTGACGATCGAGTCCCAGGCGATCACCGAGATCACGTTGAGCGGCCCGGGCGCGGGCGGCCCGCAGACGGCCAGCGCCGTGCTCGGCGACGTCGTCAGCGCGATGATCCCGCCCGCCTCGACGCCCGAGACGACGGCGCGCCTGCCGATCGTCGCCGACGTCGAGTCGGCGTTCTACCTGCACCTCGAGGTCGCCGACCGCCCCGGCGTGCTCGCCCAGATCGCCCAGCTCCTCGGCCTGCAGGGCGCCTCGATCCGCTCCGTCGTGCAGCGGGGCCTGGGCGAGAACGCACGCCTGGTCATGGTCACCCACCCGATCCTCGAGTCGCGCTTCTACGCCGCCGTGGACCTCATCGCCGGCCTGGACTTCATGCGCGCCCGCCCGCGGGCGATCCGCGTCATCGACGAGGAATTCGTGTAAGTGCCCGGCCTCATCGAGCGCTACCGCGACCGCCTGCCGTTCGCCCCGGACGACCCGGTGGTCTCGCTCGACGAGGGCTCGACCCCGCTCGTGCGCGCGCCGGCGCTGAGCGAGCGCGCGGGCACCGAGGTGTGGCTGAAGCTCGAAGGGGCCAACCCGACGGGCTCGTTCAAGGACCGCGGGATGACGTGCGCGGTCTCCGACGCCGTGCGCAGCGGCGCCGAGGCGGTGATCTGCGCCTCGACCGGGAACACGGCGGCGTCGCTGGCCGCCTACGCCGCGCGCGCCGGGATCGGCGGCGCGGTGATCGTCCCCGAGGGCAAGATCGCCGCCGGCAAGCTCGCCCAGGCGCTCATGCACGGCGCGCGCGTGATCGCGCTGCGCGGCAACTTCGACGAGGCGCTGGCGATCGTCCGCGAGCTCACCCGGCGCCACCCGATCGCGCTCGTCAACTCGGTCAACCCGCTGCGGCTGGAGGGCCAGAAGACGGCGGCCTTCGAGATCCTCGAGGTCCTCGACGAGATCGACGCGCTGTGCATCCCGGTGGGCAACGCAGGCAACGTGACCGCCTACTGGAAGGGGTTCCAGGAGGCCGGCCACGCGCCGCGGATGCTCGGCTTCCAGGCCGCCGGGGCGGCGCCGCTGGTCGAGGGCCGGGTGATCGAGAAGCCCGAGACGGTGGCGAGCGCGATCCGGATCGGCAACCCGGCGCGCTGGGAGGAGGCGATGGCGGCGGTGACCGGCTCGGGCGGCGCGATCGAGGCGGTCACCGACGACGAGATCCTCGACGCCTACCGGCTGCTCGCCTCACGCGAGGGGATCTTCTGCGAGCCCGCGAGCGCGGCGTCGGTGGCCGGGCTGCTGCGCCACGGGGCCAAGGACGCGCGGCGCGTGGTCTGCGTCCTCACCGGCCACGGGCTCAAGGACCCGCAGACGGCGCTCGAGCAGTCTGGCTCCGTCGTCCCCTGCGAGCCCGAGCTGGGCGCCGTCGAGCAGGCCGTGCTCGGGTAGCGAGGGCCGGTGGCGCGCCGTATCGTCGTCCGCGTCCCCGCGTCGAGCGCGAACCTCGGGCCGGGGTTCGACAGCTTCGCCGCGGCGATCGGCATGCACATGCAGCTCGAGGTCGAAGAGACCGGCCGCTTCGCCGTCGAGACCGACCTGAGGATCGCCCGCGACCGGCGCAACCTCGTCGTGCGCGCGTTCTCCGAGCTCGCCTCGCCGGAGCGCTTCTGCTTCCGCATCCGCTCGGAGATCCCGCTGTCCGGCGGGCTGGGGTCCAGCGCGGCGGCGCACGTCTCGGGCCTCGTCGCCGCGGCCGAGCTGCTCGGCGCCCGTGACGAGGACCTGCTCGCCCGTGCCACCGAGCTCGAGGGCCATCCCGACAACGCCGCCGCCGCGCTGCTCGGCGGCTTCGTCATCTGCGCCGACGACGGCGCCACGCGGTTCACGCCGCCGGACGGACTCGAGGCGGTGGTCGTCGTGCCCGGCCGCGCGGTGCGCACGAAGGCGGCGCGCGCGGCAATGCCCGCCGAGGTGCCGATCGAGGACGCCGTCTTCAACACGGCCCACGGCGCGCTGCTCGCGCTCGGGCTCGCCCAGGGCGACCTCGAGCTCGTCGCCCGCGGGCTCGGCGACCGCCTGCACCAGCCGCGCCGCGAGAACCTCTACCCGAAGTCGATGAAGCTCGTCCGCCGCGCCCCGGAGCTCGGGGCGCTGGGCGCGACGATCTCGGGCGCGGGGCCGACGGTGTTGGTGTGGTGCCGCGCGGCGGAGACGGCCGCGATCACCGCCGTGCTCGAGGCCGAGGCGGCGGGCTGGGCCCAGGTGCTGCCCGCGCCGTTCGAGGCCGCGGGCGCACAGGCCAGCGTCCTCGGGGCCTAGCGCAGGTCGTCGACCAGGTCGGCGATCGAGTCGAGGACGTGGGCGGCGCGGTAGGGGTGGCGCTCGGCGTCCTCGCGCGTCGTCACACCCGTCAGGACGAGGAACGTCTCCAGCCCGGCCTCGAGGCCGGCGACGACGTCGGTGTCCATCCGGTCGCCGATCATCGCCGTCGTCTCCGAGTGGGCGTCGATCGCGTTCAGCGCCGACCGCATCATCAGCGGGTTGGGCTTGCCGACGTAGTAGGGGTCGACGCCGGTCGCGCGGCTGATGAGCGCGGCCACCGAGCCCGTCGCGGGCAGCGGGCCCTCGGGCGTGGGGCCGGTCGCGTCGGGGTTGGTGGCGATGAAGCGCGCGCCGCCCGCGATCAGGCGGATCGCCCGCGTGATGCGCTCGAAGCTGTAGGTGCGCGTCTCGCCGAGCACGACGTAGTCGGGGTCGCGGTCGGTCAGCGTGTAGCCGGCGTTGTGCAGCGCGGTGGTCAGGCCGACCTCGCCGACGACGTAGGCCGAGCCGCCGGGGCGCTGGTCCTCGAGCAGGCGCGCGGTGGCCAGCGCCGAGGTCCAGATCGAGGGCTCCGGGACCTCGAGCCCGCTCGCCCGCAGCCGCGCCGCCAGGTCCCGCGGCGTGTACATCGAGTTGTTGGTGAGGACGAGGAACGGCGTGCCGCGCTCGCGCAGCTGCGCGAGGAAGCGGTCGGCGCCCGGGATCGCTTGCTCCTCGTGGACGAGCACGCCGTCCATGTCCATGAGCCATGAGCTGATCTTGCGCCGCGGCTCGGGATGGTGCTCGGCCCGGCCGTTCGGGGCGGGGGCGGTCATCTGCGCATCATGCATCCAATCGATATGCCGCGCGGCTCGATCCGTTGCACCGGTGTGACCCACGCCACAGTCGTGCGAGCCGCACCCATGGCTGCCTGCGGGGCGGCGTACGATCGACGCGTGCCGGGCGACTTCGAAGCGCTCCTCGGCGTGGGCCGGCAGGCCCTCGAGTCCGGCGACTGGGCGGTCGCACGGCAGTCCTTCGAGTCCGCGCTGGCCGAGCGCGAGACGCCCGAGGCGCTCGTCGGCCTCGGTACCGCGCTGTGGTGGCTGGAGGAGATCGACGAGTCGCTGCGCTGCCGCGAGCGCGCATACGCGGCCTTCCGCCGCCGGCCCGATCCCGAGCAGGCGGCCACCGTGGCCGTCGGGATGATGATCGACCACGGCTCGAGCCTCGGCAACGAGGCCGCGGCCCGCGGCTGGCTCGAGCGCCTCGCGCGGCTCGTCGACGAGTTCGGCCTCGAGCCGCTCGCGGGCTGGGTCCTGTTCGCGCGGGCGGCGCTGGCCAACATGACGGGCGACACGGGCGCAGGGGAGGGCTTCGCGCGCGCGGCGCTCGAGGACGGGCGCCGCCACGGCGACCTCGACCTCGAGCTGTGCGCGCTGGCCCAGATCGGCGGCGCGATGATCCTCACCGGGCGCGTCGACGAGGGCATGGCCCTGCTCGACGAGGCGATGGCCGCCGCGCTCAGCGGCGAGGGGCGCCCCGACACCGTCGTGCAGACGAGCTGCGTGACGATCGCCTGCTACAGCCGCGCCGCCGAGCTGCGCCGCGCCGCCCAGTGGATCCGCGCCGCCGAGGACTTCAACCGCCGCTTCGGCTCCTCGCACCTGTACGCGCTGTGCCGCACGCACCTCGGCGGCGTGCTGTTCGCGCTCGGTCGCTTCGAGGAGGCCGAGGCCGAGCTCGAGGCCGCCGTGCGCACGGGCCGTGCGGCCGAGCCGGTCCTCCACTCGGAGGCCGTCGCGGGGCTCGCCGAGCTGCGCCTCGCGCAGGGCCGCGTGAGCGAGGCGGCCGCGCTCGTGGCGGGACTCGAGAACCGCGCCGCCACCGTTCCGGCGCGCGCCGCGCTGCACCTCGCCGCCGGCGAGCCGGCCGCCGCCGCGGCGATCCTGCGCCGGCGCCTGCGCGAGCTCGAGGGCGTGGCGATCGAGGCCGCGCCGCTGCTCGAGCTGCTCTGCGAGGCCGAGGTCGCCCAGGGCGACGCCGGCGCCGCGCTGGCCACCGCTCGCGACCTCGCCGCGCTCGCGCCCGAGGGCACGAACGTCATCGCCGCCCGCGGCGACCGGGCGCTCGGCCGCGCGCTGGTCGCGACGGGCGACGCCGAGGCCGCGGTGGCACGGCTCGAGCGCGCGCTCGAGCGCTTCGCCGCGCACGAGATGCCGCTCGAGGCCGCGCGCACGCGCGTGCTGCTGGCCCGCGCCGCGGCGCCCACGGAGCGCGAGCCGGCGATCGCCGACCTGCGCGCCGCGCTGGCCGCCTTCGAGGAGCTCGGCGCCGCCCGCGACGCCGACGCCGCCGCGGCGCTGCTGCGCTCGCTCGGCGTGCGCGCCGCGCGCAGCGGCCCCAAGGGAACGGGCGGGCTGACCAAGCGTGAGCGCGAGGTGCTCGCCCTGCTCGGCGAGGGACTGTCCAACCGCGAGATCGCCGAGCGCCTGTTCCTGACCCGCAAGACGGTCGAGAACCACGTCGCCAGCGTGCTTTTCAAGCTCGACCTCAGCGGCCGCGCGCAGGCCGCCGCCTACGCCGTCCGCCACCCCGATCCCGCCCCGAATTAGGTGTTCTCACTCATGACCGGCGCGCCCCGCCCTGGGACGCTCGCCGGCATGAGCACAGCGACGAAGGACAGGCACGTGATCGTGATCGGCGGCGGGTCGAGCGGCCTCGCCACCGCGGCCGAGCTGGGGCGCCGGGGGATCCCGGCGACGGTGCTCGAGCGCTCGGGCGTGGTCGGCGCCTCATGGGCGCGGCGCTACGACCGGCTCAAGCTCAACACCGCCCGGCGCTTCGCGCAGCTCCCGCGCGGGCCGTACCCGTCCGGGACGGCGACGTTCCCGGCCCGCGACGACGTGGTGCGCTACCTGGGCGCCTACGCCGAGCGCTACGAGCTCGACGTGCGCCGCGACACGCGTGTGGACCGCATCGACCGCGAGGGCGGCGGCTGGGTCGTGCGCACCTCGGGCGGTGACATGGCGGCCGGCCACGTCGTCGTCGCCTCCGGCTACGACCACACCGGCGACATCCCCGAGTGGCCCGGTCGCGGCGACTTCACGCGCCCGCTCCTGCACGCCGCCGAGTACCGCAACCCGGAGCCCTACCGCGGCCGCGACGTGCTGGTCGTCGGCTCCGGCTGCTCGGGCGCCGAGATCGCCTATGACCTCGCCACGGGCGGCGCCGCGCGCGTCCGGATGGCCGTGCGCACGCCGCCGAACATCCTGCTGCGCTCGCCGATGGGCGCCCTCATGGGGCGGATCTTCCTGCACCTGCCGCCGAAGCGGGCCGACGCCGTCCTGCGCAAGGTCCGCGCCAAGGAGATCGGCGACCTCAGCGACGTGGGCCTGCCGATCCCCGAGGAGGGCGTCTTCTCCCGCCTGCGCCGGCTCGGCGTGGCCCCGATGATCGTCGACCACGACATCATCGACGCGTTCCGCGCGCGGCTCATCGAGGTCGTGGGTGGCGTGACCGCCCTCGACGAGGACGGCGTCGTGCTCGCCGGCGGCGAGCGCATCGAGCCCGACGCGGTGATCGCCGCCACCGGGTACCGCTGCGGCCTGGAGGACATGGTCGGCCACCTCGGCGTCCTCGACGAGCGCGGCGTCCCGCGCGCCCACGCGCAGGTCGCCGCCGCCCCGGGGCTGCGCTTCGTCGGCTACGTCCCGCTCCCGGCGCAGTTCTCCTACGCGGGTCGCCAGGCGCGCCACGCCGCCAGGGCCATCGCGCGCGAGATGCACGGCGCCGGTCCGGCCCGCGGGGGCGCCGCGGCGACCGGTCCGGCGCCGCTGGCCGCCCATCGCTGAGGCTTGCACCGAGGGAGGACGATCGTGGCCACGACAGCTCGCTTCATCGAAGTTCGCTCGGGCCGGCGCGTCCATGCCCTGGAGGCGGGCGACGGGCCGCCGGTCGTCTGCCTGCACGGGAGCAGCACGTCGTCGGTGTCGCTGCTCCCGCTGCTCGACCGCGCCCACGGGCTGCGGCTGATCGCCGTCGACCGGCCCGGGTTCGGTCGCAGCGAGCCCGCGCCCGTCCCCCGCGAGCGCTTCCGGGACGCCGCCGTCGAGTTCGTCGACGAGGTCCTCGACGCGCTCGGGCTGGAGGAGTGCGCGCTGGCCGGCCAGTCGATGGGGGGAACCTGGGCGCTCTGGTACGCGCTCGCGCACCCCGGCCGGGTCCGACGCCTGGCGCTCATCGGCTCGGCGCCGCTGCTGCCGGGCACGCGGGCCCCGGCGCCGCTGCGGGTGCTTGCCACCCCGGTCGTCGGCGACCTGCTCGCCCGCGTGCGACCGAACACGCGGATGATTCTCCGCCTCATGGCGTCGATGGGCGAGCGCGACACGATCGTCCGCCATCCGGACCTCCTCGAGGCCCTGGTGGCGGCGGGCCGGGATCCGACCGCGTCGGCCACGAACCTCGCCGAGATCCGAGCGGGCATCTCGTCACTGGGATTCCGGCGCTCGGCGCGGATCCGGACCGAGACGCTACGGCGCCTGACCGTGCCGACGCTGCTGATCTGGGGCGACCACGATCCGGTCGGGTCGGTCGGGGCGGCGCGCGCGACGGCGGAGGCCGTCCCCGACGCGACGCTCGAGGTGCTCCCGGCCGGGCACGTCCCGTACCTGGGTCACCCGGAGCGCGTGTCCGAGGTCCTCTCCGCCTTCGTGCGCCCGTCGGCCGCCGCCTCGACGAGCGGCTTGATCCGTCGGCGGGCCGCGGCAAGCCCGAGCCGCGAGAGCAGCTCGTCGGCGAGCAGCACGTAGTCCGAGCCGAGATCGGCGCGGTGGTCGAGTATCGACACCGCGCGCTCGGCCGACTCGGCGTAGGCGATCGACTGGCGCACGACCGTGGTGAGCAGCTTGTCGCCGATGTGCTCGCGCAGCGAGGCGTAGCTCTCGCGCGAGTGCACCGTGCGCATGTCGGCGATGTTGAACACGACCCCGAGCCACTCGAGGTCCGGGTTCAGTCCGTCGCGCGCGAGCTCGATGACCTCGAGCGCCTGCTCGACGCCCTGCAGCGCGAAGTACTGGGCCTCGGCGCTGAGCAGCGCGTAGTCGGCGGCCACGAGCGCGTTGACGGTGAGCAGGCCGAGCGCGGGCGGGCAGTCGACGAGGATCACGTCGTAGTCGCCGTCGACGTCCTTGAGCGCCCGGCGCAGCGTGAGCTCGCGGCCCATCTTGCCGGCGAGCTGGAGCTCGGCCTCGGCGAGCGACAGGTTGGCGGGGATCACCCCCTCGTGGACGGCGTCGGCCGCCGTCGCCCGGCCGGTGAGGACGTCGCCGATCGTCGGCTCGGTGTCGGGCTCGACGTCGAAGTAGTCCGACAGGTTGCCCTGCGGGTCGAGGTCGATGGCGAGGACGTCCAGCCCGGCGCGCCGGAAGACGTCGGTCAGGTGACGGACGGCTGTCGTCTTGCCCGTGCCGCCCTTCTGCGAGAGCACCGCGATCTTGTGGGCCACGCGTCGCCAGTCTAGGCGGCGTGCCGCACGACGTCCGTGCGGTGGCTCACGCCCGTGCGGAGAGGGCCCGGATCCCGCAACCCGGGCCCCTCCGTCCCTCTCCTCCGCGGGCCTTCGGCCCGAAGCCTCGGTCTAGCCGGTCGCCCTCAGGGGCGACGTCGCGGTGGGGGCCGTGGCGGCCTCCGCCTCGAGGAAGTGCAGCCGGTAGCGGCCGACGACGATCTCGTCGCCGTCGGTCAGGACGCGCCACTCGACGCGCTCGCCGTTGACGAACACGCCGTTGAGGCTGCGGTCGTCGAGCACGCGCACGCCGTCGGGCTGGCGCACGATCAACGCGTGGCGGCGCGACACCGTGGGGTCGTCGAAGCGCACGTCGGCCGCGAGGCTGCGCCCCACTCGCGTCCACTCGCGCTCGAGCGAGGCGAGCCGCACGCTGCTGCCGTCGTGCCAGGCCAGGTACTCGCCGGACTCGGTGACGAGCCCGCGCGCCTCGGCGATCAGCGCCTCGCGCTGCTCGGGCGTCGGCTCGTCGCTCGTGCGGCGCGCGAAGCGCCCGCCCGAGAACAGCGAGGCCCGGGCGAACCGCGCGCCGCCGCAGCCGGGGCAGTCCGGCAATTCGTCGGCGGCCGACAGCGTGACCACGTAGCCACACCCTTCACATCTGAACGAACCGGTACCCGCAAGGGTGCCCGTCGTGAGTGACTCCATCGTTCCGCTCCCTCCGTCCGCGAGGCCCTCTCAGAACCTCGCGCTCCGACGATGATAACGACGCTGTCAATTGAGCCTGGGCTATGAAAATGGCGTATTGGACGGGCCTTTTGGCTCTCTGGGAGGCCCGTCTGCGCCCTGGTGGGGGACCGGGATAGCGCATCGCGACGCGAGCGTCAACGCGCCATGCGACCGACGGTGGCGGGGAGGACGCCAACGGTCGGCGGCGAACACCTGCAGTCATGCTCCGCCCACTGCTCGGCATCTCCCAGCCCGACCTCGAACGCGAGTTGCTGCGCAAGAGCGTGGACCTGCTGCAGGCCGGCCGGGTGGGCTGCGACGACTGCGGGCGCACGCCGCTGGTGGGCGAGCGCGTGCACGTCTACCCGCGCCACGTCGTCCTCTGCGAGCTGTGCCGGCCGCGCCGGCGGACGGCGCCCGAGCGCACGCTGACGGTGCCGCACTCCGAGCGCGGGCACACGGTGCGCCTGCGCGTGCGCGCCGCTGCCTGACGATCTCGCCCCCTAGAATCGCGGGCCGTGGACCCGCTCATCACCGAAGTGACGATCGCCCGGCCCCGCGCCGAGATCTTCGAGTACCTCGTCGACATCGCCAACCATGCGGAGTTCACCGACCACTTCATGGTCGACTGGCGGCTGACGCGCGAGGACACCTACGGCCGCGGCGCGGGCGCCCGCTACCGCATCAAGGCGCCGTTCAACCGCTTCCCGTGGGCCGACTCCACGATCGTCGAGGTGATCCCGGAGCGGCGCATCGTCGAGGTGGGGCGGACGGGCAAGTTCAACCGGATCCGCACGATCGGCGTCTACGAGCTCGAGCCGGTCTCGGCGACCTCGACGCGCGTGCGCTTCACGCTCGAGACCGAGCCGAAGATGCTCTCCGACAAGCTGCTCGAGAGCTTCGGCGCGCGCGGCTGGATGAAGCGCAAGCTCGGCAAGGCGATGCGCCGCCTGCGCTCGATCCTCGAGGAGGACCTCGACCGCGGGACCCGGCCGACGATCGCCGGCGGTGCGCGCAAGCCCGCCACCGGCGCACCGATCCGCTGACCCGGCGGCTCGACTAGACTCCCGCGCCCGATGCGTCGCTCGCTCGCCCTGGCCTTCGCCGTCATCGCCGCGTTCGCGCTCAGCGCGTGCAACAAGGAGGACGAGATCCTCCACGGCACCACCGAGGGCGCCTACCTCGATCTCGGCGAGCTGAAGTACCAGGTGCAGATCTCGCGGATCCTCAACCCGAGCTCGGTCGAGGACCGCGCCTACCTCGTCGGGCTGACGCCCGCCGAGCGCCGGCTGAAGGTCGGCGAGCAGTGGTTCGCCGTCTTCATCCGCGTCCAGAACGTGACCAACGAGGCCAAGCCGGCGGCGATCGACTACCGGATCGTCGACACACAGGAGACGACGTTCCGCCCGATCCGCCTGGCCGCCGACAACGTGTTCGCCTACCGCGGCGGGAACGTCTCGCCGCACAACGTGATCCCGAAGCCCGACAGCCCGGCCGAGCAGGGCTCGATCCAGGGCTCGCTTCTGCTCTTCAGGATCCCCAACGCGAACCTCGAGAACCGCCCGCTCGAGTTCTCGATCCGCACCCCGCGCCAGCCCGGCGTGGTCGCGACCGTCGACCTCGACATCTAGGAGCGGTCCCACGTGAGCCCCGCGCCGGCGGGGGCTCGCGCGAGCCGCCCGCCGGCACCGGAGCGGGGCCCTCCTCCCGAAGGCCGTCCCGCCGCTCGCTACTCGACGGTGAACGCGACGAGCATGCCGTTGGCGGCGTGGAAGCCGTCACCGATCGTGCACAGCGCGACGTACGTCCCTGGCGTCAGGTTGACGGTCTTGGACTCGCTCTCGCCCGCCGCCAGCGTCTTGCTGGCGAACCGCCGGCCGCCGCCCAGGTTCCGGACGACCCGGAAGTTGTGGCGGATCTGGCCCTGTGAGGTGTTGCGGAAGCGGAACGTCGTCCGTCCCGCATCGATCGTCTTGGGCACGCCTCGGAAGGCGAAGTTCGGCGGGCTGCCGCTCAGACGGATCGAGACGGACTCGTCCGACTGGCTCGTGCCGCCGAGCGCCGTGGCCGCGCCCGCTCCGACGATCACGGTCAGCGATGTCAGGTTTCAGTCAAGTCACGAAGTTGCCCTGAGGGCGGCGGACAGCACGCTGCGCGCCGCGGGGGCCGCCGTGTCGCCGCCCGCGCCCGAGGCGACGAGCAGCACGCCGACGGCGGCGCGCGGCCGGCCGTCGCCGGCCGGCGCGTAGGCGGCGAACCAGGCGTCGGTGTCGGTCGGGTCGTCCGGGTTGTCCTCGGGCGGGCAGGACTCGGGGTTGGCCGGGTCGGGCTCGCAGCGCGTCGTCGTCTTCAGCTCGGCCGTGCCCGTCTTGCCCGCGACCTTGACGCCGGGGATCGCCGCCGCCGTGCCGGTCCCCTCGCGGACCACGGCGAGCATCATCCGCTCGACGGAGCGGGCGATCCGCGGGGAGGTGGCGCGCTTCGTGGGAGCCGGCTCGCGCGCGTCGTCGAAGCTCATCGTGGGGGCGGGCAGGCGCCCGCGGCGCCCGATCGCGGCGGCGGTCAGCGCCATCTGCAGCGCGGTGGCCTGCACGCGCCCCTGGCCGATGGCCGACGAGCCGACGGCGAGCGCGTCGCCGATCTCGTCCGGCGCCGGGATCGTGCTCGTCGCCGCGCCGGGGATCGGCGGCTCGGCGTTGAAGCCGAAGCGCTCGGCCACGGAGACCAGGCGCTGCGCCCCGAGCTCGGCCCCGAGCGGCGCGAAGACCGAGTTGCAGGACTCGGCGAAGGACGCCACGAGCGTCCCGCCGCACGCCTCGCCGTGGGCGTTCTCGACCTTGACGCCCTCCAGCTGCGTCTCCGTCTGCACGGGGTAGCTGTGCCCCGGGCTCGTGATTCGGGCCTCGAGCGCCCCGGTGAGCGTGAGGATCTTGAAGGTCGAGCCCGGCGGCTGGAGCCCGGACAGGCCGATCCCGGCGGCGGCGAGCAGCGCGCCGCTGCGCGGGTCGAGCGCGACGACCCCGCCCAGGCGCTCCTCCAGGGCGGCGACCGCCGCCTCCTGGACGTCGAGCGAGATCGTCGTGCGCACCGGCTCGGCCTTGTACGCGGCGCCGCGTGCGATGACGCGGTCGCCGGCGCGCAGCTCGCCGCCCGGGCGCCCGATGAGCGCCGCGTCGAAGACGCGCTCGAGCCCGCTCACGCCGACCTGGGCGTCGGACGGGACGCCCAGCTCGCGCAGCTCGGAGCGGCGCTCGTCCGGGATCGGGCCGAGCGCGCCGGCGATCGAGCGGGCCACGTCGGAGACCGGCGAGGAGCGGTCGTCGCCGCGCGCCAGCGGCGTGTTGTCGCGCGCCATGAGCGACGCGCGCGGGGGCAGGTGGGTCGTGCGCGTGAGGCGCTCGCCGTGGCGCAGGCCCGGGAAGCTGAGCTCCCGCGTCCACGTGATCCCGTCCTCGGCGACGGGGAGAAGGACCTCGCCGCGGACGGTGCCGAAGACCCGCGTGGCGACCCGCACGGGCAGGCGGAAGGTCCCGCTCGGGGCCGCGACCGGGGGCCCGACGACGACCGCGTCCGCCGTCGCCGTGCGCAGCGCGCGGCGGTAGGCCGAGGAGAACGAGCGCCGACGCACACGCGCGCGGGTGGCGTCCGTGAGCTCGCTGTACATGGCGGCCCAGTCGCCGCGCTGCCAGGCCTCGGCGAAGCGCACCGCGGTGCGCTCGTTCGTCGACACGTGGCGCGCGCCGCAGACCAGCCCGCCGCAGAAGGCGAGGGCCGCGATCATGGTCCCGCCGGCGAGCGTGCGCAGGCGACGGGCGCGGCGTCCGTGACCCCCGGATCGCCGCACGTCCTGTGGCAGGCCCCCCACGCATCTGAGAGTAGCCTGCGCGCGGCCGCGTGACCTCCCTCGACTGGATCATCGTCGCCCTGACGCTCGCCGCCGCGTTCGCCGGCTACGCACAGGGGTTCGTGGTCGGGGCGGCGACGCTGGCGGGCTTCGCCGGAGGGCTGCTGCTCGGCGGCCGCCTCGGGGCCGCGCTGATCGAGTCGGGGTCGCAGTCGCCCTACGCGCCGCTGTTCGGGCTGGCCGGCGCACTGATCGGGGGCCTGCTGCTCGGCAGCCTGATGGAGACGCTCGGCCACGGCGTGCGGCGCCGGCTTCGCATCCCCGGCCTCGGGGTCGTCGACGGCCTCGGCGGCGCGATGCTCAGCGGCGCCGTCGCGCTCGGCCTGGCCTGGCTGGCGGGCGCCGTCGCCCTCCAGACGCCCGGCGCGAACACGTTCCGCGTCGAGATCCAGCGCTCGTCGATCCTGCAGGCGCTCAACGACGCGCTGCCGCCCTCCGGGCCGGTCCTCAATGCGCTCGCGCGGTTCGACCCCTTTCCGCGCATCGACGGCCCGTCGGCCGGCGTCCCCGCGCCGCGGGCGGCGATCGCCCGCGACCCGGAGGTCCGGGCCGCGGCGGAGGGCGTGGTCAAGATCCAGGGCACGGCGTGCGGGCTCGGCGTCGAGGGCTCGGGCTGGATCGCCTCGCCGGGCGTCGTGGTCACCAACGCGCACGTCGTCGCGGGCCAGACCGACACCACGGTGCAGCTCGGCGGCGAGGGCGACCGCCTGACCGCGCAGGCGGTGGGCTACGACCCGCGCAACGACATCGCCGTGCTGCGCGTCGACGGCCTCGGCGGCCGCCCGCTGCCGCTCGCCGAGGACCCGGAGCCGGGCAGCCAGGCGGCGATCCTCGGGTTCCCGGAGAACGGGCCCTACGACGTCCGCGCTGGGCGCATCGGGGCGACGCGCACGGTCCTCACCCAGGACGCCTACGGGCGCGGCCCGGTGTCACGGCGGCTGACCACGTTCCGCGGCCTGGTGCGCCCGGGCAACTCCGGCGGGCCGATGGTCGACGGCCGCGGACGGGTGCTCACGACGGTGTTCGCGGCCACCCGCGGCGGCACCCAGGGGGGCTTCGGCGTGCCCAACTCGATCGTCGCCGAAGACCTGCGCTCCCTCGCCGGTCCGGTCTCGACGGGCCCGTGCGCGAGGTGACCCAAGGCCATCCAGCAGCGCTACCCTGCTCGCCTCATGGCCAAGACCCTCGTCATCGCTGAGAAGCCGTCCGTCGGCCAGGACCTCTCGCGCGTCCTGCCCGGCCCGTTCCAGAAGCACTCGGGGGCGGGTGAGAAGACGGCGCGCTGGCTCGAGGGCCCCGAGCACCTCGTCACCTGGGCGGTCGGCCACCTCGTGCAGCTCGCCGAGCCCGACGAGTACGACGAGCGCTTCAAGAAGTGGCGCATGGCGGACCTGCCGATCGTCCCGCGCGAGTTCAAGCTCGTCGTGCGCGACGAGCGCTCGCAGAAGCAGATGGCCGTCGTGCGCGACCTGCTCCGCCGCGACGACGTCGACGAGATCGTCAACGCCTGCGACGCCGGCCGCGAGGGCGAGCTGATCTTCAAGTGGGTGCTCGCCGCCGCGGGCGGGACGAGCAAGCCGATCCGGCGGCTGTGGCTGTCGTCGATGACGAACGACGCGATGCGCGACGCGCTCGCCCACCTGCGCCCCGACGAGGAGATGAGGCTGCTCGAGGCGGCGGCCAAGTCGCGCTCGGAGGCCGACTGGATCGTGGGCATGAACGCGACGCGCGCGGCGACGATCCGCCTGCGCTCGTCGTTCGACGGCGCGGTCTCGCTCGGCCGCGTGCAGACGCCGACGCTCGCCATCCTCACGCGCCGCGAGGAGGAGATCCGCGCCTTCGTGCCCGAGAAGTACTGGCTCGTCGACGCGCGCTTCGCCACCGACGACGGCCGGACCTACGCCGGGCGCTACCACGACGGCGCGCGCCCGCGCCTGGGCAGCGCCGAGCTGGCCGCCGAGATCGTCGCCGCCGTCCGCGGCAGGCGCGGTGAGATCACCAAGCTCGAGAAGTCCGAGCGCAAGGAGCGCCCGCCGCTCCTGTTCGACCTGACGTCGCTGCAGCGCGAGGCGAACACCCGCTTCGGCTTCTCGGCGCGCCGCACGCTCGCCGCAGCCCAGCGCTGCTACGACGAGCACAAGGTCCTGACCTATCCGCGCACGAGCTCGCGCTACCTGACGAGCGACATGGTGCCCGAGATCAAGCCGACGGTCGCCAAGGTCGGCCGCCACCCCGACTACGCCAAGGCCGCGCAGTACGTCACCTCGCTGGACCTGCTGCCGCTCGCGCGCGTCGTCGCCGACGACAAGGTCGGCGACCACCACGCGATCATCCCGACGAACTCCGAGCACAACGTCTCCAAGCTGTCGGGCGACGACCGCCGCATCTACGACCTCGTCGTGCGCCGCTTCCTGGCCATCTTCCACCCCGACGCCGTGTTCGAGAACACGCGCGTGGAGACGACCGTCGCCGAGCACGTGTTCCGCACGCGCGGCAAGGTCCTGCTCGTCCCGGGCTGGCGCGGCGTCTACGGCGAGCTGCCCGAGGGCGAGGGCGCCGGCGAGGACGACGAGGGCGGCGATCAGCAGCTTCCGAAGCTCGAGCGCGGCGAGGACGTCGACACGCGCGAGGCCGAGGCGCTCGAGAAGGAGACCAAGCCGCCGCGGCGCTACACCGACGCCTCGCTGCTCGGCGCGATGGAGACCGCGGGCAAGCTCGTCGACGACGACGAGCTGCGCGAGGCGATGAAGGACTCGGGGATCGGCACGCCGGCCACGCGCGCGGCGATCATCGAGCGGCTGATCGACGTCGGCTACGTCGAGCGCGACGCCCGCGCGCTCGTGGCCACCGAGAAGGGGCTGAACGTCATCCGGCTGCTCGCCGAGCACCCGCTCACCTCGCCGGCGCTGACCGGCGACTGGGAGCACCGGCTGGGCCTGATCGAGCGCGGAGAGGAGCGCCGCGAGCGCTTCATGGAGGACATCGCGGAGTTCGCCGGCAAGACGGTCGGCACGCTCGACGCGACGCTCAAGGACGTGCGCATCCCGCGCGCGAACCTCGGGCCGTGCCCGATCTGCGGCAACGACATCGTCGAGAACCGCAAGGGCTTCTCGTGCTGGTCGCGCGAGGATCCCGGCTGCGGCTTCGTCATCTGGAAGTCCAAGGCGGGCAAGCAGCTCCCGGCCGCGGTCGCGCGCGAGCTGATCGCCACCGGGCGCACGGAGCGGCCGGTGACCGGCTTCAAGGGGCGCAGCGGGCGCTCGTTCCGCGCGCGGCTGGCGCTCGAGCAGTCCGACGACGGCAAGTGGCGCGTCGAGTTCGACGAGCCGTGGGCCCGCGAGGGCGGGCGCCAGCCGGAGGAGGAGGGCACGCAGGAGGCGGCAGCCGCCGCGAGCGCGGACGTCGCCGCCGCCTGAGAGTTGCAGGGACTGTCAGGTCCGCCGGTGCGTGCGCGACCCTTGAGCGGTCATGTCGCTCACCCTCGTCACCGGCCCGGCCAACGCCGAGAAGGCCGGCCACGTGCTCGACGCCTTCCGCGGCGCGCTGGCACGCGAGCCGCTGCTCGTCGTGCCGACGTCGGCCGACGTCGAGCACTACCGGCGCGAGCTCGCCGCCGGTGGCGCGGTGTTCGGGGTGCAGGTCCTGACCTTCGCGTGGCTCACGCGCGAGATCGGTCGCCGGGCGGGCGTCGGGGGGCGCCCGCTCGGCCGCCTCTCGCGCGAGCGTGTCGCGGCCGCCGCCGCGGCGGCGACGCCGCTGCGCCGCCTGCGCGCCTCCGCGTCCACGCCGGGGTTCGTGCCCGCCTTCCTGTCGCTCGTCGACGAGCTCGAGGAGGCGCGTGTGGAGCCCGGGCGCTGGTACGCCGCCGTGCGGGCCTGGGCGGCGGGCGAGCCGGCGCAGGCCGAGTACGCCGAGGAGCTCGGCGCGCTCTACGGCGCGTACCGCGACGCGCTGCGCCGCCTCGACCGGCCCGACCCCGCGCTGCGCGCCTCGCGCGCGCTCGACGCGCTGCGCGTGCACCCCCGCCGGTGGGGCGGGACGCCGCTGTTCCTGTACGGCTTCGACGACCTCACGCGGCCCCAGCTCGACGCGATCGAGACGCTCGCCGTCCACTGCGGGGCCGACGTCACCGTCTCGCTCACCTACGAGCCCGGCCGCGCCGCCTTCGCGGGCCGCGGCGCGACGTTCCAGGAGCTGCTCGCGCTCGGCGCCGAGCACGTCGCGCTGCCGGCGCGCGACGAGCACTACGCCGCGGCCGCGCTGCACGGGATCGAGCGCGGCCTGTTCGAGCCGGGCGCCCCGAAGGCCGATCCCGGCGGCGCCGTGCTGCTGCTCGAGGGCGGCGGCGAGCGCGCCGAGCTCGAGCTCGTGGCCGCGCACGTCGCGCGGCTGATCCGCGACGAGGGCTATGCCCCCGACGAGATCGCCGTCGTGCTGCGCTCTCCGCACGACCACGCGGCGCTGCTCGAGCACGTGTTCGCCGACGCCGCCGTGCCGGTCGCCATCGACCGGCGGCTGCGCGCGGGCCACACGGCGCTCGGGCGGGGGCTCCTCGGCCTGTTGCGCTGCGCGCTCGCGGAGGGCAGCGCCGACGACCTGCTGGCGTGGCTGCGCACGCCCGGCAAGCTCGAGCGCCCGGCGCTCGCCGACCGCCTCGAGGCCGACGCCCGGCGCACAGGCGCGGGCACCGCGGCCGCCGCCCGAGCGCTCTGGGAGGCCGCGCATCCGGGCTTCGAGCTCGGTGAGGTCGACCGCCTCGTCGCCGCCCACGGGCGCGGGGCGGCGGCGCTGTGCGAGCGCCTGGCCGCGGAGGCGGCCGCGCTGTTCGCCGCGCCCTGGCGGGGGCGGGCCCCCGTCCTCGGCGGCGCCGAGGCGCTCGACGCGCGCGTCGCCGGGGCACTGCGGGGCGCGCTGACCGAGCTCGGCGCGCTCGCCGAGCGCGACCGCGCGCTGGCTCCGTCGCCCGCCGAGCTGATCCGCGCCATCGAGGACCTCGAGGTGCGCGCGGGCGCCGGCGGCGCGCGCGGCGCGGTGGAGGTGACCTCGCCCGAGCGGATCCGCGCGCGGCGCGTGCGCGCGCTGTTCCTGTGCGGCCTGCAGGAGGGCGTCTTCCCGCGGCCCGGCCGCCCCGAGCCGTTCCTCGGCGACGCCGAGCGGCGCGCGATCAATGCCGCCTCGGGGCTGCGACTGGCGCTCGCCGAGGAGGGTCTCGACGCCGAGCGCTACCTCTTCTACGCGGCGCTGTCGCGGCCCACCGACCTGCTCGCGCTGTCCTGGCACGCCGCCGACGACGACGGCGAGCCGGTCGTCCGCTCGCTGTTCGTCGACGACGCCGCCGACCTGCTCCACCCGGTCCCGGCCGTCGACCGCCGCGCGCTCGGCGCGGCCGGTCACGAGGGCCCGCTGGCGCCGACCGAGCGCGAGCGCCTGCGCGCCGCGCTGGCCGCCCAGGGCGCGGCCCGGCGCGAGCCGCCCGCCCCGATCGCGCCGCTCGGCGACCCGGCCGTGCTCGGCGCGCTGCGCGCGCGCGAGGCGTGGTCGGCGTCGGGCCTCGAGGCCTGGGTGGGCTGCCCGGTCAAGTGGTTCGTCGAGCGGCTGCTCAGCCCGCAGGACCTCGCGCCCGACCCCGAGCCGATGCTGCGCGGCGAGCTGGCCCACACGGTTCTCGAGGACGCGCTGCGCGACCTCGCCGCGGCGGGCGGCGGCCTGCGGCCCGAGCGTCTCGAGGAGGCCGAGCGCCACCTGCGCGCCGCGCTCGAGCGCCATGCCGCGAGCGCGCGCATCTCGGTCAACCCCGAGCGGCTGCGCACCGCCCTGCGGCGCCTCGAGGCCGATCTCGTGCACTACCTCGAGCACGCGGCGCACGCCGGCTCGGAGCTCACGCCCGGGCACTTCGAGCTGCGCTTCGGCGGCGCCGACGACCCGCATCCGGCCGCGACGCTGGCCGGCGGCGAGCTGAGGCTCCAGGGGCGCATCGACCGCGTCGACCTGTCGCCGGGCGGCGACGAGGCGATCGTCTACGACTACAAGGGCCGCACCGCGCCCGCCCAGGGGCGCTGGCTGGCCGAGGCCAAGCTCCAGATCGGCCTGTACATGCTCGCGTTGCCCCACGTGCTCGGCGTCGAGGCGGTCGGCGGCCTCTACCAGCCGCTCGGCGCCGCCGACGACCGCCGCGCGCGGGGGCTCGTGCGCAACGGCGCCGACCCCGGACTCGACGTGGTGGCCAACGACCGGCTCGGCGACGCCGAGTTCGGGGCCCGCCTCGACGAGGTGCTCGAGGCGGCGCTCGAGGCCGTCCGCGGGATCCGCTCGGGGGCGCTGCGCCCGCGCCCGGACAGCTGCGCGTGGCGCGGCGGCTGCGCCCACCCGTCGATCTGCCGGTGCGAGTCGTGATCGAGCTGATGGACGCGGAGGGCGAGCTGACCGGCGCCGGCGGGCGGCCGTTCACGGCCGAGCAGGCGGCCGCGGTGACGCGCCGCGAGGGCCCGCTGCTGCTGTCGGCCAACGCCGGCTCGGGCAAGACCTCGGTGCTCGTCGAGCGCTTCGTGCGCTCCGTCGTCGAGGACGGGCTGCGACCGGCCCAGGTGCTCGCCATCACCTTCACCGAGAAGGCGGCCGGCGAGCTGCGCTCGCGGGTGCGCGCCCGCCTGCTCGAGCTCGGTGAGCGCGAGGCGGCGCGCGACACCGAGGCGGCGTGGGTCATGACGTTCCACGGCTTCTGCGCGCGGGTGCTGCGCGCGCACGCCGTCGCCGCGGGGCTGGACCCGGCGTTCACGGTGCTCGACGAGCCCGGCGCCCGCGCGCTGCGCCGCCAGGCGTTCGACACGGCGCTGGCCGGCCTGCTCGCCGACGTCGACGGCGAGTCGCGCCTCGACGCGCTCGACCTCGCCGCCGCCTACGCGCCCGACCGCCTGTCGGAGATGGTGCTCGGCGCCCACGACGCGCTGCGCAGCCGCGGGCAGACGCGCCCGTCGCTGCCCGCCGTCGCGCCGCCCGAGCTCGGCGAGGTGCGCGAGCGCCTCGAGCGCGCCGCGCGCGACGCGGCGAGCACGCTGGCCGGGGCGCGCTGGCTGGCCACGATCGACAGGGCGCGCGCCGCGGTCGACGCGTGCCTGGCCATGCTCGGCGGGCTTGAGCCCGGCGCGCCCGCCGGCGCGGCGGCGCTCGAGGCCGCGTGCTTCAAGCCCGGCTCGGTCGCCGAGCTGCAGACCGAGCCGTGCCGTGCCTACCTGCAGGCGCGCGGCGCCTTCGCCGCGGCGTGCCGCGACGCCCGCGCCCGACCCGTGCTCGCCCTCATCGACGAGCTCCTCGGCCGCTTCGCCGACGCCTACGCCGCCGGCAAGCGCGCACGGTCGGCCGTCGACTTCGACGACCTCGAGCTGCACGCCCGCGACCTGCTCGGCGCCTCGCCGGCCGCGGCGGGCGCCTACGCCGGCCGCTTCGAGCGGATCATGGTCGACGAGTTCCAGGACACGAACCCGCTGCAGCTCGAGATCCTCGGCTTCCTCGATCGCGGCAACGTGTTCACGGTCGGGGACGAGCTGCAGTCGATCTACGGCTTCCGCCACGCCGACGTCGAGGTCTTCCGCCGCCGCCGCCGCGAGCTCGACACCGTCGGCGCGGCGGCGACGCTGGCCACGAGCTTCCGGGCGCGGCCCGAGATCCTCGAGACGATCGACGTCGCGTTCGGGCCCGTCCACGGCGGCGCGTGGGTGCCGCTGCGCCCGGGCCGCGAGGAGCCGCCGGAGGAGGCGCCGTCCGTCGAGCTGCTGATCACCGACGCGGGCGCGTGGAACGGCGACGCCCCGACCGAGCTCGCCGACGGGCTGCCCGCCGGGTCGGCGGCGCGCCACGCCGAGGCCCGCCTCGTCGCCCAGCGGATCGCCGCGCTCGTGCGCGAGGAGGGCGTCCCGGCCGGCGAGATCGTGCTGCTGCTGCGCGCGGCCACGGACATGACGGTGTTCGAGCGCGCGCTCGAGCTCGAGGGGCTGGCCACGCTGGCCACGGGCGCGGGCGGCTGGTGGGCGCGGCGCCAGGTCCAGGACCTCTGCTGCTACCTCGGAGCGCTGGCCAACCCGCGCGACGAGAACGCCCTGCTCGGGCTCGTCGCCTCGCCGCTCGTCGGCCTGTCCTCCGACGCGCTCGCGCTGACCGCGATGCACGCACGCCGCACCCGCGCGGCGCTGTGGGACGCCCTCGACGACCCGGCCCTCGCCGTGCCGCTCGCCGACCGTGAGCGCCTGGCCGCGTTCCGGCGCTGGTTCGCGGCGGAGCGCGAGCACGCGCCGCGCGCCGGTCTCGACGACCTGCTGCGGCGCGTCGTCGGGCGCACCGGCTACGACCTCCACGTCCTCGCGCTGCCCGGCGGCGCGCGGCGGCTGGCCAACGTCCACAAGCTCATGCGCCTGGCCGCCGCCTTCGAGACCGCCCGCGGGCGCGACGTGCGCGGCTTCATCGACCTCGCCACGGCCGAGCTCGAGGCCGAGGCGCGCGAGCCCGACGCGCCCGTCGATCTCGGCGACCTCGACGCCGTGCGGCTGATGACCATCCACGCCGCCAAGGGCCTCGAGTTCGGGGTCGTCGTGGTCGCCGACCTCGGCCGCCTGGGCAACAACCGCCAGCCCGACCTGCTCGTCGACGGCGACGCCGTCGGGCTGCGGCTGGTGAGCATGGACGGCGCGCGCGAGAAGGCGCTCGACTTCGAGGCCATCGCCGAGCGCCGCCGCGCCGCCGACGAGGCCGAGGACCGGCGCGTCATGCACGTCGCCGTGACCCGCGCCGAGGAGCGCCTGATCCTCTCCGGCGCGGTCAAGCTCGGAGACGACTGGCCGGCGCCGCGGCCCGGCGCGCCGCCGCTGTCGTGGATGGGCCCCGCGCTCGTGCCGCACGTCGCGCGGTTGACGGCCGACGTGCCGGTCATCGACCACGAGCGCGTCGAGGACGGCCGCACCGCCCGGGTGCGCGTGCGCCTCAACGCGCCGGCGACGGTCGGGCGCGTGCTGCGCCTCGGCCCCGGCGCGCCCGGCGAGCAGCTCGCGTTCGCGCTCGGCGAGGCGAGCGAGGTGCCCGCCGGCGCGCCCGCGCCCGCGCCGGGAGCCCGGTCGCCGGCCGGCCGGCCCGCGCTCGGCGCGCCTGAGGGCGAGCGCCGGCCGCCGCCGCCGGCCACGCTGAGCTACACGGCCCTGGCCCGCTACGCCGCGTGCCCGTACCGCTTCCACCTCGAGCGGGGGCTCGGGCTGCCCGCCCAGGAGCCGCCGGCGCACCTCGTCGACGAGGCCGCCGCGGCGGCGCTCGACCCGCTCGTGCGTGGCTCGCTCGTCCACGCGCTGCTCGAGCGCCTCGACGGGACGGCCGCGCCGGCGGAGGACGAGGTCCGCGCGCTGGCCGAGGCCACCGAGGTCGAACTGGGCGACGACGACGTCGCCGACCTGCTCGGGATGGTCGGCGCGTTCGCGCGCAGCGACCTCAACGCACGCCTGGCGGGCGCCGCCGAGGTGCGCCGCGAGCACGGATTCGCCTTCCCGCTCGGCGACGACGGGCCGCTCGTCAACGGCGTCGTCGACGTCCTCGCCCGCGAGGCGGACGGCACGGCGCTGGTCGTCGACTACAAGTCCGACCGCGTCGCGGACGCCGACCTCGCCGCGCTCGTCGACGCCTCCTACGGCGGCCAGCGCCAGATCTACGCGCTCGCCTGCCTTCGCGCCGGCGCGCCCGCCGTCGAGGTCGTGCACCTGTTCCTCGAGCGCGCCTCCGAGCCCGTGGTGCGCCGCTACGAGGCGGCCGACGCACCGGCGCTCGAGGCCGCACTGCGCGACCGCGCGGCCGGTCTGCTGGCGGGGGAGTTCCCCGTCGCCGGCGTCCCGCACCGCGCTCTGTGTGCCACGTGCCCGGGTCGCGCCGGCCTCTGCTCGCACCCGCCGGAGCGCACGGATCGGACCGTGGAAGAGGCGCTCGGAGGCTGAGCCGCGGGCCGCGCAGAAGCGCGTCTGGGTGCCGAGGATGGTCCGAGCTTCGCTCTTGCCCTTCCATCGGGAGCCCGAGGGGAAGAGAATTGGCGCGTCGAACCGTGAAGGACCGCGCTCGACGGAGACCGGTCCAGGGAACAACCTCCCCGTGGAGGCACGCCGAAAGGAGCGGCTATGACGTCGATCGTCAGTCACCAGACCGTCCGCCTGCGGAGAGGCAAGCACGCGTCACCGGAGAAGGGAGTCTGCGTGATGGAGCTCGCCTCGATGCTCGCAGGCGAGCCGTTCAGTGACCGGCCGCAGTCGGTGTGCCCGGTGTTGGGCGCCTATCTGCGCTCGTACAACGACGTGATCGACGACGACCGACGTCAGGACCTGTTCCGCTATGCGTCCGACGCGATCGGCACGGCGGGAACGGCCGAGCTGCGTCGTCGCCGCGCCGAGCGCTGCCTGGCCGAGATCGCCCGGCTGCACGACCAGCGCTCGCGCGTGCGGCGCTGGCTCAGCGGCCGCCCCGAGCTGTCGCTGCCGGGCTCGTCGATCGAACTCGAGCGCGTCGGCATGCACCTCGCGCGGGCCCTCCAGCGCTCCGGCGCCGGCGGCCACGCCCGCGCGCTCGCGCTGGCCGACGAGCTCATCGCCATGACGCCCGCGGCGCCCGAGCCGCGCACGCCGCCGCGTCGCCGCCGCCCCGCGGCACGCGTCTGAGCCACCGCCTGTTGCCCGGGCGCGCTACTCGCGCGCCCGCGGCAGCAGCGCGTGACCTTCGGCGACCGAGGCGGCCACGTCGACGACGGTGCGGTTGCGGCTGCGCGCGTGATCGCGCAGGCGGTCGAACGCGGCGCGCTCGCCGATGTCGTGGCGCTCCATGAGGATCCCCTTGGCGCGCTCGATCACCGCGCGGCGCTCGAGCGCCGACTCGAGCCGCTCGACCTGCTCGGCGAGCCGGCGGCGCTCTTCGTGGCGGCGCATGGCCACCGAGATCGCCGACTGGATCGCCGCGGGCGACGCGTCGCGGGCGTAGGAGTCGATCCCGCGCGTCGCCGCCTCGTCGATGAACTCGGGCGAGCCGTCGTCCATCACGGCGATCACCGGGCCCCGCGCGTACTCGACGATCTCGCTGATCATCTCCAGCGCGTAGCTGTGCTCCTCGTAGACCACGACGATCGAGACGTCCGGGTCGTCGCGGGCGATCGTCTCAGCCGCCTCCTGGATCCCGATCGCCATCTCGGCGACCTCGTGGCCGAGCTCGCGGACCGTCGCGGCGGTGATCCGCAGGGCACCCTCGTCCTCGTCCGCGAGCAGGACCTTCAGGCCACGCAGCTCGCGAGCGGCGTCCTTCGCTGTGGCCTGGCTGCGCCCCATCGTCCAATCGCACCCTACCGGTGCGGACCACTGAGTAGAATGGGTACGACGACCGGCCCAGCCACCCCGCCGGACGTCGCTGCGCCCAAGGGACCCGGCGCGCCCAGTTCCTGTCGTACTCGTGCCGAGTGCCCATGGGCCGCCACCACGCCGACAACTGCCCGCGCCCGCAATGCGCATGAGCGCGCCCCGCCCGGGCGAGGAAGAGGCACGCGATCGGCGCTCGACTCGTGCCGACGACGATCGCGTCCTGTTCGAGCGCTACCTCGACGGGCGCGATCCGGTCGACCGCGAGATCCTCGTGGAGCGCTTCCTGCCCCTCGCCCGCCAGCTCGCGCGCCGCTACCAGCGCCCCGAGGAGCCCTTCGAGGACCTCTTCCAGGTCGCCAGCCTCGGCCTCGTCAAGGCGATCGACCGCTTCGACCTCACCCGCGACGTCGCCTTCTCCAGCTACGCGGTGCCGACCATCCTGGGCGAGATCAAGCGCTACTTCCGCGACCGCACGTGGTCGGTGCGCGTCCCGCGCGACCTCCAGGAGCTGGCGCTGCGCGTCGACCGCAAGGTCGGCGAGCTCTCGACCGATCTGCGCCGCGCGCCCACCGTCCCCGAGATCGCCGAGGCGGTCGGCGTCGACGAGGAGGCCGTCCTCGAGGCGCTCGAGGCGTCCGCCGCCTACCGCGCGACGTCGCTGTCGACGCCGCGCGGCAACGAGGACGAGCAGGGCGACACGCTCGGCGACACCGTCGGCACGAACGAGGACGGCTTCGGGCTCGCCGAGGACCGCGCCACGCTCGCCCAGCTCCTGCGCGCCGTCACCCCGCGCGAGCGCGAGGTCCTGCGCCTGCGCTTCGAGGAGGACCTCACGCAGGCCGAGATCGGCGAGCGCATCGGCGTCTCGCAGATGCAGGTCTCGCGGATCATCCGCTCCTCGCTCGGGCGCCTGCGGATGGTCGCGCGCACCGGGGTCGACCCCGAGCGCGCCGGCTAGCGGCCCACTAGGACCAGGTCGACGGCGTCCGCGCGGCGGCGCGGCGCAGCTCGCCGACCAGGCGGTCGCGCAGCAGCGCGAAGCCGAGCGCGGGGGAGACGATCCGCAGCAGCAGGCGCGCGTCGCCGTCGAGCGTCGCGCCGCCCTCGGCGACGAGCACCAGCGCGCCGAGCGACTCGCCGCCGACGGTCACCGGCACCGCCGCGGCGCGCAGCTCGCGGGGCACGCCGAGCGCCGCAGCGGTCGCCGGCTCCAGCCACGCCGGCTCGTCGTCGCGCAGCGCCCGCGCGAGGCCCGGATGGGCGGCGACCACGACCTCGCCCGCGCCGAGCAGCCCGCGCCGCGAGCCGTCGAGCAGCAGGCGACCGCCCTCGTGGCGCAGCAACGCCGCGTCGGCCGCCGCCGTGTTGGCGACGACCGCGTCGAGCCCGTCGGCGATCGCCTCCGACGGCTCGGGGTCGCGGGCCAGCGCCTCGCCGAGCTGCCCGAGGGCGTCGAGCCAGCCCGCGCTGCGGGCGCGCGCCGAGCGCAGGTCGTCGACCTCCATCCGCAGCGCCGCGAGCGTGGCGCGCGCGGTGCGCTCGCCGTCGCCCTCCAGCCCGACGATCGCCACGAGCGGCGGCGCGGACGGGGTCGGCGGCAGGCGGAACAGGCTCGATCGCGTCGTGTGCCTGGCATGGCCGCCCCACGCGGGGTGGTGGACCTCGGTGGCGGCGGCCTCCGTCGAGAACATCCGCTCGAGCGCGCCGACGGCGACGGACCCGGCGAATCCGGCGACGGCCTCGGGCAGGACCGCACCCGCCGCCGGCGCGCCGGGCAGCGCGCGCACCGCGCCGTTGACGTAGGCGATGCGCATCGGCGCGGGCCCGCTGACCACGACGACGGGCGTGGGGAGGTCCTCGACGAGCGCGGCGAGCGGCATGTCGCCGAGCGCCGCGGGGCCGTCGCCCACGGCCCGCGCCCGCGCGATCGCCTCGGGGATGGGGACGCCCTCGGCCGCGGCGTGGCGGACGGCCACGACGCGCGGGACGTCCTCGACCGCGTAGCGCCGCGGCCCTCGCCCGACGCGCCGCGGCGCCGGGAACCCGTGGCGGCGCTCCCATGTGCGCAGGCGCTCGCGGGAGACGCCGGTCAGGGCGGCGAATCGCGTCGCGCTCAGGGTGTGACCACTGGCGTCCATCCGAATCCTGGCCAGATTATCGATCCGACGGCTGCGCGACCAGGTCTGCCCACCTATCCCCGCGGGCGGCGGAGCGACAGCATCGTTGACGTCACCGACGGGGAAGGGTGCGCTCGACGGATGGATCCCGCGACTGGGACAGACGATCTCCTGCGACGTTGGCACGAGCAGGGGGACCGGGCCGCGCGCGAGCAGCTGGCCGAGCTGCATGCTGCCGCTCGCACGCAGCCTCGCCCGTCGCTACGCGGGCAAGGGCGAGCCGCTCGACGACCTCGAGCAGGTCGCTTCGCTGGGGCTGCTGAAGGCGATCGACCGCTTCGACTGCACCCGCGACGTGCGCTTCACGACCTTCGCCGTGCCGACGATCGCCGGCGAGCTCAAGCGCCACTTCCGCGACCGCGGCTGGATGCTGCGCGTGCCGCGCGAGGTCCAGGAGCTCAGCGCCCGTGTGGCGCGCGCCCGCGAGTCGCTGACCCGCGAGCACGGCCGCGTGCCGACGGTGCCGCAGATCTCGGCCTACCTCGGCGTCAGCGACGAGCAGGTGCTCGAGGCCGTCGCCGCGGCCGGCGCGTACCGCATGCTGTCGCTCGACGAGCCGCTCGTCGAGGGCGCCGGCGCCCTTGAGGCGATCGGCGACAACGACGCGGGCTACGAGCACGTCGAGCACCGCGTGCTGCTGCGCCGCGGCCTGGAGGGCCTGCCGCCGCGCGAGCGCGAGATCATGCGCCTGCGCTACTACGAGGGCATGACCCAGCGCGAGATCGCCCGCGCCGTGGGCATCTCGCAGATGCACGTCTCGCGGCTGATCCGCCGGTCGGTGGAGACGATGCGCGAGGCGATCGCGCCGGTGGCACGCGCGGCTTAGCGAACCGCTCCGGCGGGGTAGTGGCCCGCCATGGCCTCCGCCGACGCCGACCGTCACCCCGGGCGCTCCGAGGAGGAGCAGGAGCGCCTGAACCGCCAGATGCTGGAGCTGCTCAACGAGTTGCGCGTCGCCATGCCGGGCGTGCAGGTGCTGTTCGGCTTCCTGCTCACCGTCCCGTTCCAGCAGGGCTGGCGCCGCGTGAACGAGTTCCAGGAGAACGTCTACTTCGTCACCCTGATCGCCGCCGCGGTGGCGACGGCCTTCCTCATCGCGCCGTCGGCCTATCACCGCATGACGTTCGAGCACCACGAGAAGGCCAACATCATCCAGATCGGCACGGCGCAGATGCTCGTCGGGCTGCTCGCGCTCGCCATCGCCATGAACGGCGCCGTCCTGTTCGTGACCGACGTCCTGTTCGACAGCGGGACGACGGTCGTCGCCATCGTCTGCCTGGCCGCCCTCTACTTCACCCTCTGGTTCGGCCTCGGCCTGGTCAGGAGGCTCCAGTCGTGACCCCGATGGCCGCGATCCTCGACGTCGACGGGACGCTCGTCGACTCCAACTACTTCCACACCATCGCGTGGTACCGCGCGATGCGCCGCCACGGCCACACGCCGCCGATGTGGCGCATCCACCGCGCCATCGGGATGGGCTCCGACCAGCTCGTGCCCGCGCTGATCGGCGAGGAGGCCGATGCGCGCCAGGGCGACGACATCCGCGACGCCGAGAAGGAGCTCTACATGGAGCTCATCGAGGAGGTCCAGCCGCTCGAGGGCGCGCGCGAGCTGATCGAGGACCTCAAGGGCCGCGGCCACCGGGTCGTCCTCGCCAGCTCGGCCAAGCCCGACGAGCTCGACCACTACCTCGACCTGCTCGGCGCACGCGAGCTGGCCGACGACTGGACCTCGTCGGGCGACGTCGAGCACACGAAGCCCGACCCGGACCTCGTCGAGGCCGCGCTGGGCAAGATCGGCGGCGGGCCGTCGGTGATGGTCGGCGACTCCGTGTGGGACTGCGAGGCGGCCAAGAACGCCGGCGTGGACACGATCGCCGTGCTCACCGGCGGTTTCTCGGACGCCGAGCTGCTGCGCGCCGGCGCGACGATCGTGTTCGGCTCGATCACCCAGCTGCGCGAGCGGTTGTCCTGGACACCGCTCGGGTAGCGCTTGAGCATGAGCATCATCGACAAGATCACCGGCCGCACGAAGAAGGCCGCGGGCGACCTCGCGGACGATCCGAAGCTGCGCCGCGACGGGCGCGCGCGAGGAGCGCAAGGGCGAGGCCAAGGAGGAGCTCGCCGAGGCCCACGACCAGACCGACCGCAAGGCCGAGGAGGTCGCCGACCTGGAGCGCAAGACCTCGTGACGCTGGAGGTCCCGCAGCCGGTCGAGCCGCCCACGCCGGCGGTTCCCGAGCCGAGCGTGGTCCCAGATCCCGAGCCGCCCACGCCGAGCGGGCCGCCCGGCGGCCCGGACCCGACGCCGACCGTGCCCGACCCGGCGCCGCCGGACGCGCCCGAGCCGGTCGAGCCCCCGGCGCCGGAGCCCGACACGCCGCGCGAGGACCCGATCGAGCCTCCGCCGGCGCCGCAGACCGAGTAGGTCCGGCGCGCCGGCTTTCGTCGTCCGCCGCCCGGCCTAGCGTGCCGGGCGTGCGCTGCTCACGGTCTGGTTCGTCCAGCGCGGCTCGCCGGAGTCCAAGCCGGTCGGCGCGCCCCACGCGAAGACAGGTCGCAGCTGAGCGTCAGGCGAGGCCCTCGGCCTCGTACTCGCGCAGGAAGCCCTCGAACAGGCGGCGGTGGCCCTCCTCGTCGCGGAGGACGGCGATCACCATGTCGTTCGTGACCGGGTCGACCTCCTCGGTCGCCTCGACGATCTGGTTGTAGTGCTCGATCGCGCCGGTCTCGGCCTCGATCACGCCCTTGATCACGTGGACGATGTCGGTCTGGTGCTCGGGCGGCTGCAGGAAGCTCTGCTCGGCGCTGAACTCGAGCGAGCCCGGGACGACGCCGTAGAGCTCCTTGATGCGCGCCGCGAACTGCTGCGCGTGCCCGAGCTCCTCCTGGACGTCTTCGCGCAGCGACTCGATGATCTCCTGCGCGCGAACGCCGTCGGGGTTGACCGAGTTGGCGATGTAGCTCATCACCGTCTCGATCTCCATCCAGTAGGCCTTCTTGAGCATCTCGACGATCTGCTGGCGGGCCTCCGCGTTGTCGTCGGAGAAGATGCCGTGTGAGGCCGAACGTGGGGCGGTGGCCATGACGTGTTCCTCCAGTGGGGGCGGTCTTCCGGTACCCCGGCGACCTACCCCTGCTCGCGAGCGGGCAATCGAGCCGCTGGCGGCGGTGCGCCCGGACGGTTTGAGGTCCGCGGGGAAGCGGTTACCCGTTGCGGAGGACCCAACCGGAACCGAGACGGAGGACACGAACATGGCAGCCACGCTCGAAGGCAAGCGAATCGCGATCCTGGCCACCGACGGCGTCGAGCAGGTGGAGCTCACCGAGCCGCGCAAGGCGATCGAGGACGCCGGCGCGCAGACCGAGCTGCTCAGCCTGGAGGAGGGCGAGATCCAGGGCTTCAACCATCTCGACCACGGCGACAAGCTGAAGGTCGACAAGGCGGTCTCCGACGCGTCGGTCGATGACTACGACGGCCTCGTGATCCCCGGCGGCGTCGCCAACGGCGACTTCCTGCGCGCCGACGAGGACGCGGTGCGCTTCGTCGCCGACTTCGCCAGGACGCACAAGCCGATCGCCTCGATCTGCCACGGCCCGTGGGTGCTCGTCGAGGCCGGCATCGTCAAGGACCGCACGATCACCTCGTGGCCCTCGCTGCAGACCGACGTGCGCAACGCCGGCGGCACCTGGGTCGACGAGGAGGTCCATGTCGACCAGGGCCTCGTGACGAGCCGCAAGCCGGACGACCTCCCGGCCTTCAGCGCCAAGGCGATCGAGGAGTTCGCCGAGGGCGCCCACGAGGACATGCCGCAGCCGGCCGGCTCGGCCGCCTCGTCGTAGCGCCGTCGCACCGCAATTCCCCCTGCGCCCGGCGGAACGCCTGGGCGCATGGGGAATACTGGGTGCATGGCACGCTCGATCTGGACCGGAGCGATCAGCTTCGGCCTCGTCACCGTCCCCGTCAAGCTCTACAGCGCCGTCAGCCGCAAGACGGTGCGCTTCCACCAGCTCAACAGCGAGACGGGCGTGCGCATCCAGCAGCGCCGCGTCGACCCCTCGACCGGCGACGAGGTCTCCTTCGACACGATCGTCAAGGGCTTCGAGATCGGGCCCGATCGCTACGTGATCGTGCAGCCCGAGGAGCTCGAGGCGCTCGACCCCAAGAAGACGAAGACCATCGAGATCGAGGACTTCGTCGACCTCTCCGAGATCGACCCGATCTTCTACGACCACCCGTACTACCTCGCGCCCGGCGCGGGCGGCGCCAAGCCCTACCGGCTGCTGCTCGAGGCGATGCGCGAGAGCGGCAAGGTGGCGATCGCCAAGGTCGTCATCCGCCAGAAGGAGCAGCTCGTCGCGATCCGCCCGATGGACGGCGAGGTCCTCGGGATGGCGACGATGATCTTCGCCGACGAGGTCGTCGACGCCGAGCGCATCGACGAGCTCGACGCCGCGCGCGAGGTCGAGGTCAACGACCGCGAGCTGGGCATCGCCAAGCAGCTCGTCGAGTCGCTGTCGGGCGAGTTCGAGCCCGGCAAGTACCACGACACCTACCGCGAGGAGGTCCTCTCCCTCATCGAGCGCAAGGCGGCCGGCGAGGAGATCGCCGTCCAGCCCGAGCGCGACGAGGAGGAGGAGCCGGTCCCCGACCTGATGGCCGCGCTCAAGGCGAGCCTCGACGCGGTCCGCGAGCGCGACGGCGGCGACGCGGCGGAGGACGACGAGGACGAGAAGCCCAAGCGCAAGGCGCCCGCCAAGCGCAAGGCGCCGGCCAAGAAGAGCTCGTCGTCCAAGAAGGCGACGGCCAAGAGCTGAGCCCCGGCGGCGCGCCCGTTCGCGCCGCCACGCGCTAGCGCTTGCCGGGCGGCGGGTACCCCCGGCGCCATGGCCGCGACGCGCGACGCCCCTCGGACCCCGCGGCTGCGGCGCGCGGACTGCACCGGCCCGGGCATCCGCCGCCGGCGCCACGGGCGCGGCTTCCGCTACCTGGACAAGGACGGCGAACCGGTCGAGGACCGCGAGGTCCTGGAGCGCATCCATGAGCTGGTGATCCCGCCGGCGTGGGAGGAGGTGTGGATCTGCCCCTATCCCGGCGGCCACATCCAGGCCACGGGCACCGATGCGGCGGGCCGCAAGCAGTACCTCTACCACCCGCGCTGGCGAGCGCGGCAGGACGCGCTCAAGTTCGACGACATGGTGCTCTTCGCGCGCACGCTGCCGAAGCTGCGCGAGCACGTCGACGCCGGGCTCGCGCTCGGCGACCTGGGCAAGGAGCACGTGCTCGCGTGCGCCGTGCGGCTGCTCGACCGCGGCTTCTTCCGCGTCGGCGGTGAGGACTACGCCGTGCGCAACGAGACCTACGGGCTGGCCACGATGCGCAAGCGCCACGTGCGCCTGCGCGGCGACGTGCTGCTGTTCGACTACCCGTCCAAGCAGGGCAAGCGCCGGCTGCAGGCCGTCGTCGACCCCGAGGTGGCCGACGTCATCGGCCGCCTGAAGAGCCGCCGCGGCGGCAGCGACGACCTGCTCGCCTACAAGCAGTCGCGGCGCTGGCACGACCTCACCTCGGCCGACATCAACGAGTACCTCAAGGAGGTCACCGGCGCCGACGTGTCGGCCAAGGACTTCCGCACCTGGGGCGCGACCGTCCTCGCCGCCGTGGCGCTCGCGGTGTCGGGCGAGGCGCCGCCGACCAAGACGGGCCGCAAGCGCGCGATCACGCGGGCGGTGAAGGAGGTCGCCTACTACCTCGGCAACACGCCCGCGGTGGCGCGTGCCTCCTACATCGACCCGCGCGTGTTCGACGGCTTCCGCGACGGGCGCACGATCGGCGGGTCGATGAACCTCGTGGCCGACGAGCACGACGCCACGGCGATCCAGCCGGTCGAGGACGCGGTGCTCGAGCTGCTGACCGGCGAGGGCCGGTAGCCGCTACGCGGTCGCCTCGTCGGCGTCGAGCGCCTCGACCGCCTCGTCGCGCGTGGGCCGGATCGTGAAGATCTGGTCCAGCCCGGTGATCTCGAACGTCTTGGCGATGTTCGGATCGGTGTTGACGATCGTCAGGACGCCGTCGCGCGAGCGCAGCCGCTTGACCGCGCCGATGAGGACCCCGAGCGCCGTCGAGTCGAGGAAGGTCGTGTTGGTGAGGTCGACCACGATGCGCGTGTGCCCGGACTCGAGCGCCTCGCCGAGCGCGGACTTCAGCTCGGGCGCGGTGAACAGGTCGATCTCGCCGGAGACCGCGACGACGTGGCGTGCGTCGTCGATCGACTCGGTGGTCAGTGAGAATTCCGGTGGCATCGCTCTCTAGCTTGACGCATCGTGGTGACCATTGTCGTCATCGGCGAGCGCGGCGGCGCCCTCGCGGCGGCCCTCGCCGCGCTCGAAGAAGTCCCAGACCTCGACCACGTTGCCCTCCGGATCCTCCACGTAGAGGGAGCGATCGCCGCCGTCGTGCTCGACCGGGCCGCGGAAGCGCAGGTCCTCCGCCGCCAGCCGTTCGGTCAGCCGGTCCAGGCCGCCGGGGCCGGCCGAGAAGGCGAAGTGGACGTGGCGGCCGCCCTCGTCGCCCATCTCCTTCTCGCCCGGGAGCCACAGCCCGAGGCGGGCGCGATCGCCCGCGGCGAGCCAGACCCGGTCGTCCTCGCGGGCGAGCACGCGTAGGCCGAAGACGCCCGTGTAGAAGCGCTCGAGACGGTCGAGGTCGCGCACCTCGATCGTCAGCTCGGCGAAGCCTTCGGTCAGCATCCCCGGGGGTACGGCCGTTGACGCGGCGGCGCTCACGAGGCGGCGAAGCGCAGGCGCAGCACGAGCTCGCCGCGGCCGTCGCCGGCCCCGGCGCGGGCGTCGACCTCGTCGGCCACGCGCTTGAAGACGTTCCCGACGCCGGGGAGATCGGCGTCGGCCACCAGCGCGTCGGCTCCGTTGGGGCTCAGCGCGCGCACGCGCAGCTCGATCGCGCCGGCGCTGGCGGCGACGACGACGCGCACGTGCGCGTCGGTCGTATGGGCGGGCGCGTGCGCGGCCACCGCGTCGGTGAGCAGCATCGCGTCGTCGAGCCGGTCGATCGGGCACTGGGCGCGCGCCGCGAGCATGCCCACGACGCGCCCGAGGACGGGACCGACGAGCGGGCCCTTGCGGACGGCGACGGACGCCTCGTTGTCGGCGGCCGCGGGCGGGGGACCGGCGTTCACGACGCCCCCTGGGCGTCCACGACGCCGATCGTGTCGAGCCGGAAGGTCATGCGCACCTCGGTCTGCTCGGCCGTGCCGGTGCCGAGCTCGAGCGACTCGGCCAGCGTCGCGATCAGCGGCAGGCCGAGCCCGAGGCCCGGGCTGTCCGGTCGCGGGAGCATCCCGCGGCCCTCGTCGACGACGACGACGACGAGCAGGTCGTCGTCGACCGTGGCCTGCAGGCCCATCGGGCCCTCGCCGTTGGGATAGGCGTGCACCACGACGTTCGTACAGGCCTCGGTGACGGCGAGCTTGACGTCGGCGAGCGTCTGGTCGGGCACGTCGAGGACGTCGGCGAAGCCGCCGATCGCGTGCCGGGCCACCGCCACGTTCTCAGGACGGGCGGGCAGCGTGAGCTCGAGATCGGGAGCGTGTGTGTCCACGTGTTCAGGGGCGAGCGAACCGGTCATGCCGGACGCGTCGGGCGCAGTGATGCCCGCCGGACGTCGGTTCCATGCGTTGATTCGGGCCCCCCTGGCATGCGATCCCCGGCGGGCACAATATCCCGCCGGCGGGCATGGTGCCCCGGAGCGGTCCGCATCCGGCGAGGACGCTATGGTGCGCACGCCGCGACGAGACGACTGTTTCCGTTGGGCGGCGCGCTCCGTATCATGACGCGCTCACCTCCGGTTGCCCGCAGCCGTAACGGGGACTCACACAATGACCCACATCTCGCCGCCTCAGGCCGACGGCCTCTACGACCCTAGGTTCGAGCACGACGCGTGCGGCGTCGCCATGGTCGCGCGGCTCGACAACGAGCCGCTCCACGAGGTCGTCGCGCGCGCGCTCGAGGCGCTCGACAACCTGGAGCACCGCGGGGCGGAGGGCGCCGACGTGCGCACCGGCGACGGCGCGGGCATCCTGACCCAGCTGCCCGACGCGTTCTTCCGCGGCGTCGTCGACTTCGAGCTGCCCGAGTTCGGGCGCTACGGCGTCGGCGTCTGCTTCCTGCCGCGCGACCTCGCCCACCGCGACAAGCTCGAGCAGCTCGTCGAGCGCAACGTCCGCGCCGAGGGCCAGCGCGTGCTCGGCTGGCGCGACGTGCCGATCGACGAGGCGCACGTGGGCGACACCGCCAACGCGTCGCGCCCGCAGATCCGCCAGGTGTTCATCGAGGCCGGCCCCGGCCACGACGACGACCACGACGCCTTCGAGCGCAAGCTCTACGTGATCCGCCGGATCATCGAGCTCGCCGCCGGCCCGGACTTCTACTCGCCGAGCTTCTCCTCACGCACGTGCGTGTACAAGGGGATGCTCATCTCCCACCAGCTGCGCGGCTTCTACCCCGACCTGCGCGACGAGCGCTTCGCCAGCGGCATGGCGCTCGTGCACTCGCGTTTCTCGACGAACACCTTCCCGAGCTGGGAGCTCGCCCATCCCTACCGCGTGATCTGCCACAACGGCGAGATCAACACGCTGATGGGCAACGTCAACTGGATGCGCGCCCGCGAGTCGGAGCTGGCGAGCGACCTGTTCGGGCGCGATCTGGCCAAGGTCATGCCGATCGTGCGCCCCGGCGGGTCGGACTCGGCGACGTTCGACAACGTCCTCGAGCTGCTGATGCTCGCCGGCCGCTCGCTGCCGCACTCGGTGATGATGATGATCCCCGAGGCCTACCAGGGCCGGCACGACCTCACCGACGAGCTGAAGGGCTTCTACGCCTACCACTCGTGCCTCATGGAGCCGTGGGACGGCCCCGCCGCGGTGTGCTTCACCAACGGCCGCGTCGTCGGCGCGACGCTCGACCGCAACGGCCTGCGCCCGGGCCGCTGGATGGAGACGAAGGACGGCTGGGTCGTGCTCGGCTCGGAGACGGGCATGCTCAACATCGAGCCGGGCAACGTGAAGCGCCTCGGGCGCCTGCAGCCCGGCAAGCTGTTCCTGGTCGACCTCGAGCAGGGCCGGATCGTCGAGGACGAAGAGGTCAAGCGCGACGTCGCCACGCAGAAGCCCTACGGCGAGTGGTTCCGGCGCAACGTCGTGCACTTCAACGACCTCGAGCCCGCCTCGGCGCGGCGCGCCAGCGAGCTGCCGCTGCGCCAGGCGCAGCTCGCCTTCGGCTACTCGCAGGAGGACCTCAAGGTGCTCATGGCGCCGATGGTCCGCAACGCCGAGGAGCCGATCGGCTCGATGGGCAACGACGCCGCGCTCGCCGTCCTCAGCGACCAGCGCCCGTCGCTGTTCACCTACTTCAAGCAGCTCTTCGCGCAGGTCACCAACCCGCCGATCGACCCGATCCGCGAGGCGATCGTCATGTCGCTGGGCACGGGCGTCGGCGCCGAGCGCAACCTGCTCGACGAGAGCCCCGAGCACGCGCACCAGCTCGTCATGGATCAGCCGGTCCTGCGCAACCGCGAGCTCGAGACGCTGCGCCAGGTCTCCAGCGACGTCTTCCGCAGCCACACGATCGACATCTCCTGGCCGGTGGCCGACGGCCCGGCGGGCATGCAGGCGCGGCTGGCCAACGTGTGCGACGAGGCCTACGACGCCGTCGAGGCCGGGGTCAACATCCTGATCCTGTCCGACCGCGCGGTCGGGCCGCAGCGCTCCGCGATCCCCGCGCTGCTCGCCGTCGCCGCCGTCCACCACCACCTCGTCCGCGAGGGCACGCGCCTGCGCGCGGGGCTCGTGCTGGAGTCCGGCGAGCCGCGCGAGGTCCATCACTTCGCGACGCTGATCGGCTACGGGGCGAGCGCGGTCAACCCGTACGTGATGCTCGACACGATCGACGAGCTCGCGGCCCAGGGGCGGATCGCCGACATCGCCGACCCCGACGACGCCGAGCGGCGCGTGGTCAAGGCGCTGGGCAAGGGCCTGCTCAAGACGATCTCCAAGATGGGGATCTCGACGATCCAGTCCTACTGCGGCGCGCAGATCTTCGAGGCCGTCGGCCTGGAGAAGACGCTCGTCGACCGCCACTTCACGGGCACCGCCTCGCGCATCGGCGGCGTCGGGATCGACGTCCTCGCCGAGGAGGCGCTCGACCGCCACGCGCGCGCGTGGCCCGGGCGCGTCGACGACCTGCTGCCCGTCGGCGGCGTCTACGCGTGGCGCCGCGACGGCGAGCACCACATGTGGAACCCGGAGACCATCGCGCTGCTCCAGCACGCGGTGCGCTCCGCGGCACCGCCGAACGGTGAGGCGCAGCCGAACGGTGAGGTGGTGGGAGACTCGCAAGAGAAGTACGACGAGTACGCGCGTGCGATCAACGAGGACGCCACGCGTCGCGCCACCCTGCGCGGGCTGCTGACCTTCCGGACCGACCGCGAGCCCGTGCCGCTCGAAGAGGTCGAGCCGGCCAAGGACATCGTCAAGCGCTTCGCCACCGGCGCGATGTCGTTGGGCTCGATCTCCACCGAGGCGCACGAGACGCTCGCGGTGGCCATGAACCGCCTGGAGGGCAGGTCGAACACGGGCGAGGGCGGCGAGGACCCGCGGCGCTTCCCCAAGCCCGAGGACGGCGGTGACTGGCGGCGCTCGGCGATCAAGCAGGTCGCCTCGGGCCGCTTCGGCGTGACGATCCACTACCTCGTCAACGCCGACCAGCTGCAGATCAAGATGGCTCAGGGCGCCAAGCCCGGCGAGGGCGGGCAGCTGCCCGGCCACAAGGTCGACCGCTACATCGGCTGGGTGCGCCACACGACGCCCGGCGTGGGCCTGATCTCGCCGCCGCCGCACCACGACATCTACTCGATCGAGGACCTCAAGCAGCTCATCTACGACCTGCGCTGCGCGAACCCGAGCGGCTCGGTCAGCGTCAAGCTCGTGGCCGAGGTCGGCGTCGGCACGGTCGCCGCCGGCGTGGCCAAGGCGAATGCCGACCACGTGCTCATCTCCGGCCACGACGGGGGCACCGGCGCGTCGCCGCTGAGCTCGGTCCAGGCGGCCGGCGTGCCGTGGGAGATCGGCCTGGCCGAGACCCAGCAGACGCTGCTTCGCAACGACCTGCGCTCGCGGATCGTCGTGCAGACGGACGGCCAGCTCAAGACGGGGCGCGACGTCGCCATCGCCGCGGCGCTCGGCGCCGACGAGTTCGGCTTCTCGACCGCCCCGCTGATCGCGACGGGCTGCATCATGATGCGCGCCTGCCACCTGAACACGTGCCCGGTCGGCATCGCCACCCAGGACCCCGAGCTGCGCAAGCGCTTCCGGGGCCAGCCCGAGCACGTCGTCAACTTCTTCTTCTTCGTCGCCGAGGAGCTGCGCGGCGTGCTCGCGTCGCTCGGCCTGCGGCGCATGGACGAGCTCATCGGCCGCACCGACCTGCTCGAGGTCGACGCGGCCATCGACCACTGGAAGGCGCGCGGCGTCGACCTCACGAACGTCCTGCACTTCCCCGAGCTGCCCGAGGGCGCTCCGCGCCACCGCGTCAAGCCGCCGCCGCCGGTGCTCGACGACAACCTCGACTGGCAGATCGTCGAGCAGGCCCAGATGGCCATCGAGCAGGGCGAGCCGACGCGCCTGGAGATGCCGGTGCGCAACGTCAACCGCTGCGTGGGCGGCGTGCTGTCGAGCCGGATCGCCACGCGCCACGGCGCGGCAGGCCTGCCCGAGGGCACGCTGGAGATCGACTTCACCGGATCGGCCGGCCAGAGCTTCGCCGGCTGGCTGGCGCCCGGCGTGACGTTCTCGCTGCGCGGCGACACGAACGACTACACGGGCAAGGGCCTGAGCGGCGGCGTGCTCGCCGTCATGCCGCCCGAGGGCGTCACGTTCGCAGCCGAGGACAACGTCATCATCGGCAACACCGTGCTCTACGGGGCGACCGAGGGTCGCGCCTTCTTCCGCGGGCGCGCGGGCGAGCGCTTCGCCGTGCGCAACTCGGGCGCCAGCGCCGTCGTCGAGGGCGTCGGCGACCACGGCTGCGAGTACATGACGGGCGGGCGCGTCGTCGTCCTCGGCCCCACCGGGCGCAACTTCGCCGCGGGCATGAGCGGCGGCCTGGCCTTCGTGCTCGACGAGCGCGGCGAGCTCCGCCGGCGCGTCAACGCCGCCATGCTCGACCAGCTCGAGCCGCTGGACGAGGGCGACGTGATCGAGGTCCGCGACCTCGTCGCCGAGCACGAGCGCCGCACCGGATCGCCGGTCGCGCGCCGCGTGCTCGACGAATGGGACGCGCTGCTGCCGTCGTTCGTCAAGGTCTTCCCGACCGACTACAAGCGCGTGCTCGCCGAGCTCGCGCGCGCCGAGGAGGAGGCCGGCACGACCCCGGCCGCCCACCGCGACCACCCCGAGGGCACGGGCGGCGAGGGCTTCGTCACGTCCGAGTCCGAGAACGGCGACGCGATCCGCCCGAAGGCGGGCGAGGAGGTCCCCGCGGATGGGTGAGCTCGGCGGCTTCCTGCGCGTCGAGCGCGTCGGCGTCCCCTACGAGGATCCGCAGCAGCGCGTCCAGGGCGAGAACGCATACAAGGAGTTCCTCGTCCGCCGCTCGGACGGCGAGCTGGCCGAGCAGGGCGCGCGGTGCATGGAGTGCGGCGTGCCGTTCTGCCACAACGGCTGCCCGCTGGGGAACCTGATCCCCGACTGGAACGACCTCGTCTACCGCGATCGCTGGGCCGACGCGATCCGTCAGCTGCACGCGACGAACAACTTCCCCGAGTTCACCGGGCGCCTGTGCCCGGCGCCGTGCGAGGCGGCGTGCGTGCTGGAGATCCGCGAGGGCGACGCCGTCACGATCAAGCAGATCGAGAACGCGATCATCGACCGCGCGTGGGAGAAGGGCTGGGTCACGGCCCAGCCGCCGCGCATGGAGACGGGCCGCTCGGTCGCCGTCGTCGGCGCCGGCCCGGCCGGGATGGCCGCCGCCCAGCAGCTGCGCCGGGCGGGCCACCGCGTCGTGCTGCTCGAGCGCGACGAGGCCGGCGGCGGGCTCGTGCGCTTCGGCGTGCCGGACTTCAAGATCGAGAAGCGCGTCGTCGAGCGCCGCGTCCAGCAGCTCGTCGACGAGGGCGTCGAGCTGCGCCTCGGCGTCGACGTCGGCACCGACGTGACGGCCGAGGAGCTGCGCGAGGAGTTCGACGCCGTCGTCCTCGCCACCGGCTCGCGCGTGCCGCGCGACCTGCCCGTGGCCGGTCGCGAGCTCGAGGGCGTGCATTACGCGATGGAGTACCTCTACGTGCGCAACCGCTGGGTCGCGGGCTCGGGCCAACGCCCGATCACCGCCGAGGGCAAGCACGTGATCGTCATCGGCGGGGGTGACACCGGCGCCGACTGCGTCGGCAACTCGGTGCGCGAGGGGGCCGCCTCGGTCGTGCAGCTCGAGCTGCTGCCCGAGCCGCCCGTCAAGCGGCCCGACGACCGCACGCCGTGGCCGCTGTGGCCGCAGAAGTTCCGCCTCAGCTACGCGATGGAGGAGGCCCGCGCGGCCGAGCTCGGGCGCCAGGACTTCTCCGTGACGACGACGCGGCTCACCGGCGACGGCGACGGCCACGTGCGCGCGCTGCACTACGCGCAGGCCGCCGACGCGCCCCCGTTCAAGCCCGTCGAGGGGACCGACGGCGAGCTGCGCGCCGACCTCGTGCTGCTGGCCATGGGCTTCCTGCACCCCGAGCCGCTCCCGCTCGACCAGCTCGGCCTCGAGAAGGACCCGCGCGGCAACGTCAAGGCGCCGACCTACGAGACCTCGGTCCCCGGGGTGTTCGCGGCCGGCGACGCGCGCCGCGGCCAGTCGCTGATCGTCTGGGCGATCAACGAGGGGCGCCAGTGCGCGCGGATGGTCGACCGCCACCTGCGCAGCCTCGGCCAGGCGCCCGGCGAGCCCGTCCTGGTGGGCGGCGGCGACGCGGACGAGGGCCCCGAGGGCCCGCCGCAGGTCGCTGGGCCAGCGCTCTGAGGGCCGGTTCGCAGCGGACGCGGGGCAGGGACGCGGCGGGGCGCGCCGAAACTTCCGTGCGGTTAGCCTGTTCTGCACTCTGAGCGCGCGCCGCTGGACCTTCGCGCGCGCTCGCGCTGAGCCTCCCGGGTTCGCCCGCACTCCCGAACGAAAGAGGTTTCCCCTACCCATGCGACGACTTCTCGCCCCGCTGGTCCTCCTGCTCGCCATGCTCGCCGTCCCGGCGACCGGCCACGCCGCCACGATCGGCGTCAGCGACCAGCAGGCGTCGACGTTCACCAACCCGCTGTTCGCGCCGCTGAAGATCAAGGCCGCGCGCTACATCACGCCGTACGACGTCATGAGCTCGCCGAACGACAAGGCAGCGCTCGACGCCTGGATCGGCGCCGCGCGCGCCGCCAACCAGCGCATCCTCGTGGCCTTCGAGCGCTCGCGCCAGCCGGGCAAGGAGCGCCACCTGCCTTCGGTCTCCGAGTACCGCGCCGCGATCACCGCGTTCAAGGCGGCCTATCCGGACGTCAAGGAGATCTCGGTCTGGAACGAGGTCAACCGCTGCCAGTCCTCGAGCCGCATCGCCGGCCAGCCGACGTGCCGCAAGGAGCAGCGCCTGGCCAGCTACTACAAGGCCGTGCGCAGCGTGTTCGGTACGCGCGGGACGCGGATCGTCGCGCTCGACGTGCTCGACGAGCAGAACGTCAACAAGACGATCAACGTGATCCGCCGCTTCAAGCGCTTCGCGGGGTCGACGCCGAAGATCCTCGGCTTCCACAACTACTCGGACACGAACCGCTTCTCGACGACGCGCACGCGTCGCGTCCTGGCCGCCTGGCGCAAGGACGTCTGGCTGACCGAGACCGGCGGCATCGTCAAGCTCGGCCGCTCGTTCCCGCGCAGCACCTCGCGCGCGGCCAAGGCGCTCGGCTGCATGTTCACCATGGGCCGCTCGTACAAGCGCGTGAAGCGGCTGTACGTGTACCAGTTCAACCCGGCGTTCACCGCCGCCGACGACTTCGACGCCGGCCTGGTGAACCTCGACGGCACCGTCCGTCCCGGTTACAACGTCGTGAAGGACCGCAAGCGGCGCAGCTGCCGCCGCTAGCGGGCCTCCGAGGCGGCGGGGGGCGGGCGTCCGCCCCCCGCGTCCGGCGGTCCTAGACTGGGTCGGGTGCCGACCTTCTGCCGCCACAACCGCCTCGAGGCCAACTGCCCCATCTGCTCGCGCAAGCCGCGCTCGCCGTTGGCCCCGCCCACTCCGGCGCGGCGGCCGGCGGTGCAGCGCGCCGCGCCGAGCACGACCCGGCGGCGCTCCTCGCGCAGCGCCGGGGACCTGCGCGTCCGGCACGTGGCCCGGGCCGCCGACGACGGCTACGAGCACGATCTCGTCCCCGGCCTGCGGGCCACCGTCGAGGCGACGCGCCTGGCCGACGAGGTCGCCTTCGCGGCGGCCCGCCTCGAGCAGCTCTCCAGCGCCCCGCCCGGGCTCTACTCGGAGGTCGCCCGGCTCGACGATCCCGAGGAGGCCGCGTGGCTGGCCTTCCAGATCGCCTACATCTCGCCGCTGGAGGGCGACAGCCCGTTCAGCGCGATCGACCCCGCGCGCACGGAGTGGGCGACGGGCGAGCTGCCCGACCTCGAGTTCACCGAGCTGGGCCCGCGCACCGCGCACGACCCTGCGCGCGGCAGCGCGACGTTCGCCGCCTACCGGGCGTGGGTCGCGCGCGCCGGCTCCCAGGCCGCCGCGTTCGGCGGCGAGGCCTCGTGGACGCCGCAGCGGCGCTTCGAGCGCGCCTTCGAGCGCCTCGCGCTGCCCGGCTTCGTCCGCGGCCCGCGCTACGAGCTGCTCGTCCTGCTCGGCCACCTCGGCGTGTTCGAGATGCGCCCGTGGTCGCTGCACCTCGTCGAGACGACCGACCCGACGACGGTCGCGGCCAAGCGCGTCTTCGGGATCGGCGACGCGCTCAACCTGCAGCGCCGCGCGGGCGAGCTGGCCGCCGCCGGCGGCGTGCCGATCGAGGCGCTCGACCTCGCGCTCCTGAACTGGGCGCGCCCCGAGGACGAGCGCATCCACGGCGGCGCGGCGGACGTCGACGACGGCGAGCGCCGGTCGGCCCTGCGCACGCTGCTGCGCGCGCACCCGGCCGAGGACTGACGCCGCTCAGGAGATCAGCGAGTCGCGCAGGGCGCGGGCGACGGCCTGCGTGCGCGTGTCCGCCTCGAGCGTGAGCATCGCGTTCTTGACGTGCGTGCGCACGGTCAGCGGCGAGATCTCCAGCCGCTGCGCGACCTGCTCGTTGCCCATCCCGTCGGCCAGCAGGCGCAGGATCTCGCGCTCGCGCGGGGACAGGGCGGGCAGGCGCTGGGTGGCGTCGCAGCTCGTGAGCACGCCCTCCAGGGCGGGGTCGACGTAGGTCTCGCCCGAGGCGACGACGCGGATCGCCTTCTCGACGTCGGTGAGCGGCGCCTCCTTGCGCACGAACCCGCGCGCCCCGGCGTCGAGCGCCTCGAGCAGCACCGCGCGCTCGGCGGCGCCGGTGTACAGGATCGCGGCCGTGGGCACCTCCGCCTCGTGCAGGCGGCGTGCGATGGCGATGCCGTCCAGGCGCGGCATGCGGACGTCGAGCACGGCGACGTCGGGCGCGGCGGTGAGGATCAGGTGCAGCGCCTGCTCGCCGTCGCCGGCGCGGCCCGCGATCTCGACGTCGCCACGCTCGAGCGCGCGGCAGAGCGCGTCGAGGATGGCTGGATGGTCGTCGGCGACGACGACGCGCACGGTCGCGGCCCCGTCAGTCCTGCGTGGGCTCGTCGTCGATGACGTAGAGGCCCACGACGAGCATCGCGAGGCCCGAGCCGGCGAGCAGCAGCGCGCCGACGACCGGGAAGAAGTGCGCGAAGACCAGGCACGCCATACCGCCGGCGAGCAGCCGGCGCTCGCGGCCGCGCGGCGGGTGCGAGCCGTCGCCGTGGCGCGGGTCCGGCGTGTCGATGAGCATCAGCATCGCCGTCCCTCGAGCTTACCCGCCGGGGCGCGTCGCACGCCCCTCGGGGTGAATGTGCGCGGAGCCGCAGCCGTCCTGGCGGGATCCGGAGGTGCGCGCGGGCGTCGCGGCCGTCACCATCTCTCATCCGAGCACCCCACTCCGACCCGCCGCCGTGATCGCCTCCCTCCAGCCCATCGCCGCCTCGACCTGGCAAGCGTCCTGGCGCGAGGCGGAGGTCGTCGACGGCGTGCTGGTCGAGGAGGTCCCGCGCCCGGCCCCGGCTCCCGGGGCCGGCGCGGGCCTCTACGACGCCGGTGGGCGCCTCGTCGGCGCCGGGCGATTCGGGCGCTGCGTGTCGGTTCTCGCCTGACGCGAAACCTGCTCTGTCGCGCTGCGCACACCTCCTGACGCGCGCGCTTGCGCGGTTCGTCACGACGGGATAGTCCTCGATGCTCAGGGGTTCGCCGGGCGGTGGTGGCCGCTCGCGCGAGGAATGACGACGTCGGGCTGTGGAGGGGCCCGTCGCGATGACGCCTGCGCGCCGTGCGGCGCGCGGCGACGCACCGTTTCGTCAGCAGAGAGGAGAGAGAGATGTTGATCCCTGCGCGCAGGTCCACACGGGCCGCCCTCGTCGCGCTCGTCGCGGCGACGGTCGGCCTGCCCGTCCTCGGCGTCGCGAACGCCGGGGCGAAGGTCGCGAACGGGAAGGGGTCGGAGCGCGAGAACATGCGGCTGCTCGGCATGGACGACCTGCAGGCGCGTTCGGCCTACCAGCCGACGATCCATCACCACGCCAAGGGCGACCGCTGGATCGCCTACGTCGGCCATCACGGCGGGATGGCGGAGAACCCGCTGACCGGCCAGGAGGAGCCCAACGGCACCTCGGTCGTCGACGTCACCAACCCGAAGAGGCCGCGCTACCTGGCCCACATCCCGGGCGAGGCGCCGCCGGCGGGCGGTGCCGGTGAGGGCGGCGGCGCCCAGATGGCGCGCGTGTGCGACGGCAGCGACCTGCCGGGCTCGACGGCCGACGACGGCAAGGTCTTCCTGCTGCGCTCGTTCGGCAACTCGGCCCACGAGATCTGGGACGTCACCGACCCGGCCAAGCCGGTCAAGTTCAAGACCGTCGTCGACGGCCTCGTCGGGACGCACAAGAGCTTCTGGGAGTGCAAGACGGGGACCGCGTACCTCGTGTCCGGCGTGCCGGGCTGGCGGACCGAGCGGATGACCCAGATCTTCGACCTGAGCGACCCGTCGGCGCCGCGGTTCATCCGCAACTACGGCCTCGTCGGCCAGGAGCCGGGGTCGACGGTCGAGCCCGTCCCGACCGAGCTGCACGGCCCGATCGCGCTCGGCAACCGCGTGTACTTCGGGCACGGCACGGGCGCCGACGGGATCATGCAGATCGCCGACCGCGAGAAGCTCCTGACCGGGGCGGCCGAGCCGACGCCGGCGAACCTCGCCTTCCCGCAGGTGTCGCTGCTGAAGCTGTCCTCGCACTGGGGCGCGCACACGACGTTCCCGGTGCTCGGGGTGCCGGTCGCCGAGGACGCCGACTTCCCGGTCGGCGCGACGCGCGACATCGTCGTGATCGTCAACGAGGCGACCTCGAACGAGTGCACGGAGGACGCCCACCAGCGGATGTTCATCGCCGACATCACCGACGAGACCACGCCGCAGATCATCTCGAGCTACCGCGTGCCGGAGTCCGAGGGTGAGTTCTGCCAGCGCGGCGGGCGCTTCGGCGCGCACTCGTCGAACGAGAACATGACGCCGATCTACTACAAGAAGATCGTCTTCATCTCGTACTTCAACGCCGGCGTGCGGGCCGTGGACATCCGCGACCCGTTCCATCCGGTCGAGGTCGGGAGGTTCATCCCGCCGACGACGGCGAACACCGATCCGCGCTGCATCGAGGTCGACGGCGTGGAGCGCTGCAAGACGGCGATCCAGACGAACAACGTCGAGGTCGACGACCGCGGCTACATCTACATCGTGGACCGCGCGAACACGGGCATGCACGTGCTCGAGGTGACCGGCGAGGCGCGCCGGATCGCCAAGGGCGGCTGAGCCGATGCGACCACCCCCGCGGCCCGGCCCGGCCGGGCCGCGGGGGCGGGCCGCGCTCAGCGGGCGGCCACGAACTGTCCCTGCACGAGCTCGGCGCGATCGCGGGCCAGGCCGTCCACGATCACGTCCCCGAAGGCCATCGGCAGGCCGGTGGCGGCGAACAGCCGCGGGCCGTCCTGGAGGTGGACGTGGAGGTGGGGCTCGGACGAGTTGCCCGAGTTGCCGACGCGCCCGAGCGGCGTTCCGGGCCGGACGCGCTCGCCGGGGCGCACGGCCACCGTGCCCCGACGGAGGTGGGCGAGCAGCATGTGTCGCCCGCCGCCGAGGTCGAGCAGCACGTGGTTGCCGGCCGGGTCGGCGGGGTTCTCGACCTCGGCCTGCGGCGTGTTGTCGCGCACGCCGTCGCGCGCCTGCACCACGACGCCGCGCGCGGGAGCGCGGACGGGCTCGGCCCACGCGTGGTAGTCGCCGTTGGCGGCCCCGTCGCCGTCGGCCGTGCCGCCGTCGCGCCACTTCACGAGGTCGAGCGCGTGGCGCTGGTCGGGCGCGCTGACGTGATGGTTCTGGCGCTCGGACGGGCCGCCCCAGAACGTCCACCAGGTGCCCGTGACGGGCAGGCGCAGGGCGGGGGTCTCAGCACGGGCCGCGGGGTCCGGCGGCAGCGGCTCGCGCGGCGCGATGCGCATCGAGCCGATGCGCCCGCGCGCGTCGAGGGCGAGCGTGAGGCCGAGCGTGCGCCCGCCCCAGCGGTGGTCGGCGATGTAGACGCGCCGGCCGGGCGCGAGCGGCAGCGCCGTGTCGCCCTCGCGCGCGCCGACCGGGGCGGCGGCGCGGATGTCGCGCAGCAGGCGCTCGAGCTCGTCGAGCGAGACCTGCTTCGCGAGCGGCGGTGCGAAGCGCGCGTGCAGACGGGCGGCGTCGCCGGCGGCGACGAGGCGCCCGGCGGCGCGGCCCTCGCGCAGGACGGCGTCGCGAGCGTGCGCATAGCCGAGTGATGCGAGGCCCGGGCGGTCGGCCGGATGCGCAGGGGCGCTCGTCAGCCCGGTGAGCAGGCTGATCAGCATCGCCGCGATGACGGCCATCCGCCGCGAGCTGGATGTCGGCCGCATGTGCGGCATGGGGACCTCCAGAGGCTCGTGGTCGGTGTGCTGTAAAGCTAGCTTGTCACCCTGGGTCTGTCAAGCGTGCTTTACAGCGTCCAGAATCCGTCCAGACGGCGAGAAGTCGCCTCAAGTCCACGGCGCCCGCGCCGATGAATGGAGCGTCTCCTCTCCCTTCCGTGAGTGCCGAACGGGGCCCGCAACGCGGGCCTCGTCTCGTTAAGCGGCGCTCTCGACCTCGGAGCGCGTCGGCATCGCGCCGAGCGCGCCGGGGCGCGTGACGCTCACCGAGGCGGCGCGCACCGCCCAGCGCGTGGCCTCGACGAGCTCGGCGCCGCGGGCCAGGGCATCGGCCAGCGCGCCGCAGAAGGCGTCGCCGGCGCCGGTGGCGTCGACCGCGTCGACGTGCGGGGCCGGCACGTGCTCGCTGCGCCCGGCCTCCACGACGACGGCGCCGTCCTCGCCAAGCGTCACGACGACCGCGCGCGGCCCCTCGACGGCGGCGGCCACGGTTGCGGCCTCGCCGGCGGTGCGCGGCGCGTCGACCCCGGCGAGCAGCCCGAGCTCGGTGCGGTTGGGGACGAGCACGCCGGCACGCGCGAGCACGTCAGGCTCGAGTGCGCGGGCCGGGGCCGGGTTGAGGACGAGCGTCCCACCCGCCGCGGCCGCGGTGGCGGCGACCGCCGCGGCCGGGATCTCGAGCTGGACGAGCGTGACGGCGGCGCCGGCGAGCAGGTCCGCGGCCGCCTCGACGTCCTCGGGACCGACGCGCCCGTTGGCGCCCGGGCTGACGACGATCGTGTTCTCGCCGCCCGGCGCGACGGAGATCATGGCCAGCCCGCTCGGCGCGTCGGGGTCGTCGCGCAGGCGGCGGGTGTCGACGTTCTCGAGCTCGAGCGTCGCGCGCAGCCGCCGCCCGGGGTCGTCGCTGCCGACGCGGCCGACGAAGGCGACGGCGCGGGCGAGTCGCGCGGCGGCGACCGCCTGGTTGGCGCCCTTGCCGCCGGGAAGCTGCTCGTGGTCGCCGCCGAGCACGGTCTCGCCCGGGCCGGGATGGCGCTCGACGGGCACGACGACGTCGAGGTTGACCGAGCCGACGACGACGATCTCGGCGTTCACCGGGCCGGCGCTCCGAGCGCGTCGACGGCGCCGACGACGAGGTCCCAGAAGCGGGTGACGTCGAGGTGCTGGGCGACGCGCGCGTTGGGCGGACGGCCGAGTCGGCCGTGGAGGTCGACGACGGTGGCGCCGCGCGTCCACTCCCCGGCCGTCTCCACGGCGACGAACGCGTGGGTCGCCGTGGCGACCTCGGGATCGACGACGAGCGCGACGGCACACGCGTCGTGGACGGGCGGATGCGGCAGGCCCCAGATCGACTGGTAGGAGTCGCCGAAGTACGTCATCCACGCCGCCGCCGTGCCGGCCAGCTCGCTGTCGAGCGATTCGAGGCGCGCGACGACGTCCGGCGTGGCCAGCGCCTGGTGGGTCACGTTCAGGCCGACCATCGTCACGGGCAGTCCGGCCGCGAAGACGGCGTCCGCGGCCTCGGGGTCGGCCCAGATGTTGAACTCGGCGTACGGGGTGCGGTTGCCGCGCTCGGTCGAGCCGCCCATGATGACGATCTCGCCCAGCCCGGCGGCGGCCTCGGGATGGCGCTCGAGCAGGACGGCGACGTTGGTCAGCGGACCGACCGCGATCAGCGTGACCGGCTCGTCCGCCTCGAAGACGACGTCGGCGATCAGCTCGACGGCTTGGCGCGCGTCGAGCTCGACGTCGGGCTCGGGCAGCGGCGGGCCGTCGAGCCCGCTCTCGCCGTGCACGTCGGAGGCGACGTCGAGCTCGCGGTGCAGCGGGCGGTCGGCGCCGGCGGCGACCGGCACGTCGCGGATCCCCGCCAGCGTGCACACGCGCAGCGCGTTGCGGGTGACGTTCTCCAGGGTGCTGTTCCCGGCCACGGTGGTGATCGCGCGCAGGTCGAGCCGCGGCGAGGCGGCGGCGAGCAGCATGGCCACGGCGTCGTCGTGGCCGGGGTCGCAGTCGAGGATGCAGGGGATCGGGGCGGTCGGCATGCGGGCGGCATGATCGAGCACGGCGGCCCTCGGCGTCGGCCGACGCCCTAGGCCCCGGCGATGCGCCGCAGGCCCTCGAGCAGCTCGTCCGTGCCGGCGGCCAGCGAGGTGCGGATCCAGCCCTCGCCCGCGGGCCCGAAGGCCGTGCCCGGGGCGACCGCGACGCCGTCGCGGCGCAGCAGGTTGAGCGCCCAGGCGGCGACGTCGTCGCCGCAGCGGTCGCGGACGTCGATCCACAGGTAGAAGGCGCCGCGCGGACGCAGGTGGCCGACGCCGTTCTCGGACAGCAGCGCGGTGGCCGCGTCGCGGCGCTGCTCGTAGGTGCGGCGCATCTCCTCGACGGCGTCCTGCGGCCCGTCGAGCGCGGCCAGCGCGGCGTGCTGGGCGGGCGCGTTGACGCAGGCGATGAGCGCCTCCTGCATCTTGGCCGCCGTCGCCGCCACCGCGGCCGGCGCGAGCAGGTAGCCGACGCGCATCCCCGTCATCGCGTAGGTCTTCGAGAAGCTGAAGCAGCTCAGCACACGCTCCTCGCGGTCGAAGCGCCCGGCGCCGACGTGCTCGGCGTCGAAGGTGATCGCGTCGTAGCACTCGTCGGAGACCAGCCACAGGTCGTGCGCGTCGGCGAAGCGGCACAGCGCCTCGGCGGCGGCGGCCGGCAGCACGGCGCCGAGGGGGTTGGACGGCGTGTTGACGATGATCGCCCGCGTGCGCGGCGTGACGAGCGCGTCGAGCTCGGCGACGTCGGGCACGAACTCGCGCTCCGGGTGCAGCGGGTAGCGCACGGGCCGGGCCTGCAGCAAGCCGACGGCCATCGCGAAGTTCGGCCAGCCGGGATCGGGGATCAGCACCTCGTCGCCCGCCGCAACCGTCGCGGCGAGCGCGACGTGCAGCGCCTGCATGCCGCCGGCCGAGACGACGACCCGCCCGGCGTCGGCGCCCAGTCCGTTGCGCTCGGCGAGCTTGCGCGCGATCGCCTCGCGCAGCGGGGCGATCCCCGGGTTGGGCGTGTAGCGCGTCTCGCCGCGCTCGAGCGCGCGGCAGGCGGCCTCGCGGATGTGCTCGGGCGTGGCGAAGCTCGGCTCTCCGACGTGCAGGCCGATGACCGGGCCGGGGAGGCTCCAGGCGAGGTCCATGACCTCCCGGATCCCCGAGCGGGGCATGCCCTCGGCGTTGGCGGCGAGCGCGGGCATCATGCCTCCTGGCGCAGGTGGGGGAACAGCGTGAGCGCGGTGCCGCCGAGGACCATGGCCAGCTCCTCGGGCGACGCGCCGGGAAGCTGGCGGCGGGGGAGGTCGAGCAGCGCCGCGTAGCCCGGGACCTCGCGCGTCCACGGCAGATCGGACGCCCACAGCATCCGCTCGGCGCCGAACGCGTCGGCGAGCCGCCCGACCGTGTCGTCGAGGTCGCGGTACGGCGCCTCCTCGCGCGACAGCGCGTACTGGCCGGAGAGCATCAGCCGCGCCTGCTCGTGGCGGGCGAGGCCGAGCACGCGGCGCACCTCGTCCTCGGGCAGCGGGTCGTCGAAGGCGGGCCGGGCGTGCTCGTCGACGCGCATGTCGTGGGGCGCGAAGCCGAGGTGGTTGAGCACCACGACGAGGTCGGGGATCGCGACGAGCAGCTCGGCCAGGAGACCGGTCTGGTCGGGCGGGACGTAGCTCCACAGCACGAGCCCGTCGGCGGCCATGGCGCGCAGCACGGGGAGCATCGGGCTGTCGGCGAGCGGGCGCGCGGGGTCGCCCAGCCACATCGTGCGCACGGCGTCGAAGGGCAGCGCCTCGCGCCGGCGCCGCAGCGCGGCCACGGGATCGACGCCGGGCTCGCGCCCCTGCTCGGCCGGCCCGGCGACCGCGACGGCCGCGAAGCGCCCCGGGTGCGCCCGCAGCGCCGCGGCGACGTCGCCGTCCTCGGGCCCGAGCGGGACGAGGACGGCGCGGTCGACGGCGTGCGCGGCCATCAGCGACAGCACGTCGTCGACCGGCGCCTCGCGCTCGGCGGGGGCGAGCGCGTCGACCGCCCGCGGCGAGACGTCGGCGCGGCCGAACACGTGCAGGTGGGCGTCGACGATCACACCGCCGCCCGCGCCTGGGCCATGACCGCCCGCGCGCGGGCGGCGACCTGCGCGACGTCGTCCGCCGTCGGGGCGGGGGCGACGAGGTCCGAGCCGAGGCCGACGGCGACCGCGCCGGCCTCGAACCACGGGCCGAGGTCGTCGTGGCGGATGCCACCGGTGGGCACGAACGGCACGCCGGCGAACGGGCCGAGCAGCGCACGCAGCCAGCCCGGCCCGAGCGGCCCGGCGGGGAACAGCTTGAGCACGCGCGCGCCGGCGTCGAGCGCGGTCGCCACCTCGGTCGCCGTGCAGGCGCCGGGCATCGGCTCGAGGCCGTGCTCGAGCGCGGCGCGGATGATGGCGGGGTCGACGTGCGGGCTGACGCAGAAGCGCGCCCCCGCGGCGGCCGCCGCCGGCACGTCGGCGGCGCGGCGCACGGTGCCGACCCCGACGATCGCGTCCTCGGGCAGCGCGGCGATGAGGTCACGCACGCTCCCGAGCGCGTCGGGGTGGTCGAGCGTGACCTCCATGAGGTCGAGCCCGGCGTCGTGCAGCGCCCGGCCGACGGCGACGGCCTGCCCGTGCTCGCGCAGGCGCAGGATCGCCACCGCGCGGGTGCGCCGGACGCGCTCGAGGACCTCGTCACCGGCGGCGCTCAGCGCAGGATCCTCGGGACGCGGTCGGCGCGGCGGGCGAGATCGGCGGCGCGGATGCGCCACGAGTCGCCCGGGACGGTGTGGTGGAAGGCGCACGCCCACGCCGCGGCGTCGATCGCGGCGGGCAGGTCGCCGCCCCGCAGCAGGCCGGTGAGCAGCGCGGCCAGCGCGGCGTCGCCTGCCCCGAAGGCGTCGACGACGGCGGCCTCGTGGACCGCGCTCGTGTGCTCCTCGCCGGCCGTCACCGCCGTCACGCGGACGGCGACGCGCGCGGGCGCCGGCGCCGTCGTGTCGCGCAGGACGACGACGTCGTGGCCGAACTCGTCGATCATCTCGCGCGCCAGGCGCACGCCGACCTCGTCGTCGTCGCGGCCGAGCAGGCGCGCGAGGTCGTGGCCGTTGGCGAGCAGGACGTCGACGCGCGCGAGCAGCGGGCGCAGCACCCGGACGGCCTCGTCCCAGCCCCACAGGCGGCTGCGGTGGTTGACGTCGAAGACGGTCCGCGCCCCGGCGGCGCGGGCCTCGGCCAGGAAGGCGCCGACGGCCGCGGCCGGGCCGTCGCCGAGCGCGCAGGTGATCCCGGTGGCCAGCGCCGCGCCGGCTCCGGCCAGCGCCTCGGGCCACGCGAACGTGGCCGTGTCGAGCGTGGTCATCGCCGATGCGCCGCGGTCGTAGAGGACCTCCGACGGGCGCGGCGCGATGCCGTGCTCGGCGAAGTACAGCGGCGCGCGCGCGAAGGCGTCCCAGTCGACCTCGGCGCGCACGCCGAGCGCCGCGGCGTGCGCGGCGATCCGGCGCCCGAGCGGATTGTCGGCCAGGCGCGTGAGCCACACGGCGTCGAGGCCGAGCGCGGCAGCGCCCCCGAGCACGTTGAGCTCGGCCCCGCCCACGTCGACCTCCAGCGCGGCGGCCTGCTCGAGGCGCTCGTGGCCCGGTGTCGACAGGCGCACGAGCGCCTCGCCGAGGCCGATCACGCGCGGCGCGCTCATCGCCGCGTCCTCGTCACGAAGATCGCCGCGGCGGCGAGGATGACCAGGCCGCGGATCAGGTCGGTGAGCGTCGCGTCGATCTGCAGCAGCGTGAACGAGCTCTCGATCAGGGCGAGCAGCACGACGCCGCCGAGCGTGCCGGTCAGCGTCCCGCGCCCGCCGAGCAGCGACGTCCCGCCGATGACCACGACGGTGATCGCCGAGAGCTCGAGCCCCTGGCCGGCCGTCGGCGCGCCGAGCGTCGCCCGCGCGGCGAGCATCACGCCCGCGCCCGCGGCGAGCGCGCTGCAGCCGACGTAGGCCCAGGTGATCGTGCGGGCCACCGGGACGCCGTTCGCGCGGGCCGCCTCCGGATCGCCGCCGACGGCGTAGACGTGGCGGCCGAACGGCGTGCGCCCGAGCACGAGCGCGACGATCGCGACCGCGCCCGCGAGCGCGGCGATCGAGTAGGGCAGCGGGCCGGCGCGGTCGATCCCGAAGCTCGTCAGTGCCGACGTGACCTGGCCCGTCGGCTCGGTGCTGATCAGGAAGGCGATGCCCTGCAGCAGGTAGAAGGTCCCGAGCGTGACGACGAACGGCGCCAGGCGCTCGCGCGCGATGAGCAGACCGTTCGCGGCGCCCACGAGGCCGCCGGCGACGAGCACGCCGAGCACCACGGGCAAGGCGCGGATCGGGTAGCCGTCGATGGCCACGGCGGTGAGCATCGCCGACAGGGTGGCCATCGAGCCGACCGACAGGTCGATCCCGCCGGTGAGCACGACGAGGTTCTGGCCGAGCGCGACGAGGCCGAGCACGACGCAGCCGGTGAGGACGTTGGCGATGTTGGCCGACGTCCAGAACCCCGACGGATCGGCGATCGTCAGGCCGAGGACGACGAGCGCGACGATCGCCCACGCGGCCAGGCCGCTGCGCGCCGCGCGCGCGACGGTGATGCGCCGCGCCGGGCGCAGCGGGGCCGCGACGGCGCTCATGCGGCGGCCTCGCTGGTGCCGAGCGCGAGGTGCATCAGCCGCTCCTCGTCGAAGCGCTCACGCTCGATCTCGCCGACGACGGCGCCGTCCCGGCAGACGAGGATCCGGTGGGCCAGCCCCTGGACCTCGACGAGGTCGCTCGAGACGAAGACGACGGCCATGCCGCCCGCCGCCAGCTCGCGCACCATCCGGTAGATCTCCGCCTTGGCGCCGACGTCGATGCCGCGCGTCGGCTCGTCGAGCAGCAGCACGCGCGGGCGCGTGCGCAGCCACTTGGCGAGCACGACCTTCTGCTGGTTGCCGCCGGAGAGCTGCCACGTGCCCTGGTCGGGGCCGGACGCGCGGATCCCGAGGCGCTGCTGGTCCTCGGCGAAGGCGGCGCGCTCGCGCGCCGGGGCCAGCCAGCCGTGCGGCGCGACGCTCTGAAGGTCGGCGAGCGTGGCGTTCGCGCGGACCGCGAGCGGCAGCACGAGCCCCTCGGTCTTGCGCTCCTCGGGCACGAGCACGATGCCCGCGTCGACGGCGCCGCGCACCGACGCGCGCACCTCGCCGCGCCCCGCCTGGATCGAGCCCGCCGCGCGCGGGTGCACCCCGCCCAGCGTCCGCAGCAGGCGGCTGCGCCCCGAGCCCAGCAGCCCCGCCATGCCGACGATCTCCCCGGCGCGGACCTCGAGGTCGAGCGGCGCGCCGTCGCCCGGTCCGGCGGGCACGAGCCCACGCACGCTGAGCGCGACCTCGTCGCCGGGCTCGGGCAGCTCGGGGAAGACGGTGTCGACCTCGCGCCCGACCATCTCGCGCACGAGGCGGTCGACGTCGTACCCCTCGGCCGGGCCGGTGGAGACGTCGCGCCCGTCGCGCAGCACGGTGACGTCGTCGGCGAGCGCCATGACCTCGTCGAGGCGGTGGCTGATGTAGACGATCCCGACCCCGTCCGCGGACAGGCCGCGGACGAGTCCGTAGAGCCCCTCCAGCTGCTCGCCGGCCAGGACCGCCGACGGCTCGTCGAGGATCAGCACGCGCGTGCGGCGCACGAGCGCCCGCGCGATCTCGACGAGCTGGCGGCTCGCCAGCGAGAGCTCCTCGGCCGGCGTCGACGGGTCGATGTGCGCCAGGCCGACGCGGTCGAGCGCATCGCGGGTGATCTCGCGCTGGCGGCGGCGCTCGATCAGCCCCCGGCGCGTGCGCTCCTGGCCGAGCAGGACGTTGTCGGCGACGCTCATCGCCGGCAGCACCGTGAGCTCCTGGTAGACGGCGGTGACGCCCGCGGCCAGCGCCTGGCGCGGATCGCCGAAGCGCACCGCGCGGCCGTCGAGCAGCACCTCGCCCTCGTCGGGGGCGAGGTTCCCGGTGACGATCTTCACGAGCGTCGACTTGCCCGCGCCGTTCTCGCCGACCAGGGCGTGCACCCGGCCGGGCCGGCAGCGCAGGCCGACCCGGTCGAGCGCCCGGACGCCGGGGAAGGCCTTGACCAGCCCCCGGACCTCGAGCAGCGCTGTCGCGCCGTCCGTCACGTCAGCAGAGCTTCAGCCGCCGCTGCAGCGTCGCCGGCAGCGTGGACGGGACCCACAGGTTGTCGCTGCACTCGGGCTTGACGTACTTGTCGATCTCGGCGTTGGTGTACGCGGCCGAGTCGACGTTCACCACGTTCGGCACGCTCTTGCCGGCGAGCGCGTCGAGCGCGACGTCCAGGCACTGCGTGCTCTGCTCGGGCGGGAAGGCCGACAGCGCGAAGTCGACGTCCTTGCCGCGCACCGCCTTCAGGAACGCGTTGGAGGAGTCGCCGGTCACCGGCGGCACCGGCTTGCCCGCCTGCTGGTATGCCTCGACGACGCCGAGGTCGCTGATGCCCGAGTCCGACCAGATCCCGTCGAGGTTGCGCCCGACGAGGCTCGCGGCGACGGTCTTGGCCTTCGTCGGCGACCAGTCCGTGTACTGCTTCGTGACCACGGTGATGTCCGGGTGCTGGGCGAAGACCTTCGTCGCGGCGGTCTTCTGGAACTCCGCCGTGGGCACGCCGGCGATGCCCGAGAGCATCGCGATGCGGCCCTTGTCGCCGAGCTTCTTGACCAGCCACTCGGCCCACAGGGTGGCCTGCAGCTCGTAGGACCGGGTGACCGTCGAGACCGCGCCCGAGTTGTCGGGCAGGCGCCCGGCGCACAGGACGACGGGGATGCCCTGCTGCGAGGCGGCCCGGACCTGGCCGGTGACGCCCGGGCCCATCGGCACGACGACCATCGCGTCGGGCTTCTGGGAGGCGAGCTGCTGGATGTTGTCGACCTGCTTGGTCGCGTCGCCGTTGGCCGACGCGTAGAGCACCTTCGCGCCGCGCTGGTCGGCGTGGTACTTGAACGCCTCCTCGTTGGTCAGCGCCCAGGAGTTCGTCGGGCCCTGCGCGGCGAGCGCCACGCGGTAGCCGCCCTCGGGCGCCTCCTTCTTGTACTTCGCGGTATCGACGTCGCAGATCCGCACGCTGTTGGGCTTGATGCCCGACAGGCCGAGCTGGCGCTGCGCCGTGTCCCAGCTGCGGGCGTACTCCTGCGCGCCCTGGGAGTTGGCGGCGCAGTTGTCGCCGCCGGTGGAGGCGCTGCCGCCGGCATCCTCCTTCTCGCTGCTGCACGCCGAGACGGCCAGGAGCAGGACGAGGCCCACCGCGAGCGCGGTGAGCCGGCGAGGCGTGGCGATGAACACGGTCATCACCCTCCTTGGGGTTGGGTGGCGGAGATGGAGGACGCGCGCTGTTGCAGCCAGGCGGCGAGCACGATCACCGCGCCCTCCACGGCGAGCTGGCCGCCCGCGCCCGCGCCGAGCTGGACCATCCAGACCAGCAGCACGGAGAGCAGGGCGACCCCGATGACGGTCTGGCCGATGTTGCCGCGGCCGCCGGCGAGGCTGACGCCGCCGATGACGGCGGCGGCGACGGAGTCGAGGTTGAGGCTGCGCGACAGCTGGGCGTCGACGTGGCCGAGGTAGCCCGCGTCGATGAGCCCGGCCAGCACGGCGAGCAGCGCCGACAGCACCCATGCGCCGGCGATGATCAGCCACGTGCGGATTCCCGACAGGCGCGCGGCGCGGATGTTCGCGCCGGTCGCGTAGACGCGGCGGCCGACCACGGTGCGCGACAGGACGACGGCCGCGGCGCCGGCCAGCGCGGCGAAGATCCACAGCGGGACGGGAATGCCGAGCAGGTCGTCGGCGCCGAGCGGCCGCAGCGCGGGCGGGATCTCGCCCGAGGGCGCGCCGCGCGTGGCCGCGTTGATGGCGCCCTGCACGAGCACGAAGGTCGCGAACGAGGCGACGAAGGGCGGCACCTGGCGCAGGAGCACGAGCGCCGCGTTGATCGCGCCGACGGCCACGCCGCCGGCGACCGCGAGCGCGATGGCGCCGGGCAGCGCGGCATCGCTGCCGTTCGTGCGGTCGGCGATGATCACCGTCGTCAGGCCGACGACGGCGCCGACGGACAGGTCGATCCCGCCCGTGAGGAGGACGATCGTCTGGCCGACGGCGGTCACGCCGATGATCCCGGCCTGCAGCGCGATCAGGTCGAGGTTGTCGCGGCGGAACAGCTCGGGGGTGGTCACGGCCGCCGCCACGAGCACGAGGACGAGCCCGGCGAGCGGAGCCACGCGCGGCAGGACGCGGGCCAGTCTGGTCGGGCCGAGCTCGGCGGGGTGCGGGGCGGCGCTGCTCACATGCTCGCCCCCGCGGGCGCCGCGACGGCGCAGAAGCGCCGCGCCAGATCGGCGTAGAGGTCGACGCAGCGCGTGACCGCTTCGATCGAGACCCACTCGTCGGCGGCGTGGGCGCGGCGCAGCAGGCCGGGTCCGAGCGCGGGCAGGACCGGCAGGCCCTGGAGCTCGGCGAACGGGGTCGCGTCGGTCGTGCCGGGGAAGACGGCGTCGGGCGGGGCCGCCCCGAGGACCGCCTCGCACGCCTCGCGCGCCGCCCGCGCGAGCGGATGGCCGGGCGCGAGCGCGGTCGGCTCGAGCCAGTCGCCCGGCGGCTCGGCGAAGGCGAGACGGAGGCCGGCGCCGGCGCGCGCCAGCAGCGCCTCGAAGGCCGCGGTGACCGCGGCGCGCGTCATGCCGGGCAGCAGGCGGACCTCCGTGTCGACCGCGATCTCGCCGGGCAGCACGCCGTAGCCCACGCCGCCGCCGAAACGCAGCCCGGTGTTGACGGTCGCGCGCCAGCCCTCGAGGCCGGCGTCATCGGTGGGCACGTCGAGGCGCAGGTCGTCGGCGATCGCGACGACGGCACGCGCGGCGTCGACGCCGGCGTTCGACTCGAGCAGCTCGCCCGCCAGGCTCGAGTGGCCCTGCTCGGCGCGCGCGACGACGCGCATGCGCGCGATGCCGCGGCTGACGAGGTGCAGCCGGTCGAGGTCGTCCTCGATGCCGCCGGGCTCGCCGATCACGACGCCGTCGGCGTGAAGCAGCGTGGTCGCGGCGACGTGGCGCGCGCCGAAGGCGGCGCCGTCCTCCTCGTCGGCGGTGAAGAGCAGGCTCACGCGGCCCGCGGGCGGCGGGTCGGCGGCGAGCCGGCCGAGCGCGACGACCATGGCGGCCAGCGCGGCCTTCATGTCGGCCGAGCCCAGTCCCGTCAGGCGATCGCCGTCGCGCAGCGCGGCGAACGGATCGACGCTCCACGCGGCGTCGCCGAGCGGCTTCGTGTCGAGGTGGCCGGCGAGCACGAGGTGGCGGCCACCGGGGCCGAAGTCGACCGTGCACAGCAGGTTCGGGCGGCGATCGTCGCGCGCGATGCGGCGCGGCGCGGGCAGGCCGAGGGCGGCCAGCGCCTCCTCGACCACGACCGCGGGCGCGCGCTCGTCGCCGGGCGGATTCGGGCTCGGGGCCCGGATCAGCGCCTGCGCGAGCTCGACGACGTCGCCGGTCACTTGTACCGCGCCGCCCAGTCCTGTCCCTGCCAGGTCTGCACCTTCACCGGCTCCAGGCGGAACAGCCAGCGCGGCTTGTCGAGCGTCGGCTCGAGGTAGCGCGGGCCGTTCTCGCCCAGGTAGCGCGTGCTCATGCGCTCGGCGACCTGCACCCAGCGCCCGCCGACGTTCGGCTCCTCGACGAGGTGGGCGCGGCACTGGGCGAGGACCTTGCGCTGCGCGCCGGCCTCGTCGACGGTGATCGCGCAACGGGGCTCGCGGGCGAGGTGCCTGGCCCACGCGGACTTCTCGCGCGGCACGACCCAGAAGGAATCGCCGTCCCACTCCTGCCAGCACGGGACGACGTAGGGCCACCCCTCGGCGTCGAGGCACGCGAGGCGCGCGATGTGCGGCTCGGCGAGGAAGTCGGCGATCGCGTCGCCGTCCAGCGGGCCGACGGTCCCGCGCCAGCTCTCGTCGCTCATCGGCTGCTCCCTTCGGAGTGGTCGGGGTGCGGCGCCGCGTAGCCGAGGCGGCGCGACAGCTCGGCGGTGGCGCCGAGCACCTGCGGGGCGAGGCGAGAGAGGTCCTCGAGCGCGAAGCGGTACGCGGGCGCGACCACGGACAGCGCCGCGACGACCTTGCCCGCGTGGTCGCGGACGGGCGCCGCCACGCAGCGCACGCCGTCCTCGTTCTCGATGTCGTCGATCGACCAGCCGCGGCCGCGGATGCGCTCGAGCTCGGCGGCGAGCGCGGCCGGGTCGGTGATCGTGTTCGGCGTCTTTCGCTCCATCGGGGCGGCCGCGTACTGCTCGACCCCGTCGGCTGGTCCGAAGGCGAGCAGCGCCTTGCCCAGGCCGGTGCTGTGCAGCGGGTTGCGGCTGCCGACGCGCGCGGCCGGGCGGATCGCCTGGGGGCTGTCGGCCTTGGCCACGTAGAGCACCTGGCGCCCGTCGCGCACGCCGAGGTAGCACGTCTCGCGCGTCTGCTCGGCGAGCGCGCGCATGAGGTCGTCGGCGTGGTCGCGCAGGTCGAGCCCGTCGAGATATCGCTGCCCCCACACGGCGAGCTGCGGGCCGGGCGCGTAGCCGGCCTCGTCGAGGCGCAGGACGCGGTGCTCGACGAGCGCGTCGAGCAGGCGCAGGGCGGTCGCGCGCGGCAGCCCGCTCTCGTCGACGAGCCGGGCGACGCGCACCGGGCGGTCGGCGCCGGCAACCAGGTCGACGAGCGCGAGGCCCTTGACGAGCGCCTTCGCGGAGCCGGTCGCGTTCGTTTTGGACGCGCTGTCCACATCCGAAATGGACACGGCGCCCATTCCTAGCGCACGGCGCGGGCGCGGGCAAGCCCGGACGTCTGCCGCGCGAGCGCGCTACGTCCGCGCGGCGCCGCCGCGGGCCTGCTCGAGGACCTCGCTCAGGACCGCGAGCTCGTCGTCGGCGTGCCCGGTCTCGTCGGCCTCCACGATCAGCCGCTGCGCGACCTCGCCGAGGACGAGCGGCACGTCGAGGCCGGCGGCGAAGTCGGTGATCGCCGCCATGTCCTTGCGGAACGCCCGCACCCGCATCCCGGGCGCGAAGTCGCCCTCGATCATGCGCGGGACGCGCACCTCGAACATCCGCGAGGCGCCGGCGCCCGCGGAGATGACCTCGCGGAACTGCTCGAGGTCCAGCCCGGCCGCGCGGGCGAGCACGAACGCCTCCGCCGCCGCGAGCGTGTGCACGGCGACGAGCAGGTTGGCGAGGAACTTCATGCGCGTGCCCGCGCCGAACTCCCCGAGCTCGAACCGCCGGCGGGCGAAGGCCGCGAAGATCGGCGCGCAGCGCTCGACGGCGGCCGCGTCGCCGCTCGCCAGCACGACGAGGTCCTTCTCGCGCGCCTGGTCGGCGGTTCCGCTGAGCGGGCAGTCGAGCAGCGTGATCCCGCGCTCGAGCAGGACGTCGCGGGCCTCCATCCGGACGTCGAGCGGCGTGGTGCTCGTCTCGATCACGACGGCGCCGGCGCGCGCCGACGCCGCGATCCCCTCCGGCGAGCCGACGACCTCCCGGACCGCCGCCACCGTCGGCAGCGACGTCAGGATCACCGTGGCCCGCGCCGCCACATCCGCGGGCGAGTCCGCGACAGCGCCGCCGCGCTGCGCGAGCGCCTCGCCGCGCGCCGCGTCCGTGTCGTAGCCGACGACGTCGTAGCCGGCATCGACGAGGTGCGCGGCGATCGTGCCGCCCATCGCGCCGAGGCCGATCACGCCGACGGTCTCGCCGGGCTCTGGTGTTGTCGCGTCCGAGGCCATCGCCGGAACCTACCCCGCGGGTCACCGCGACGCCCCCTCGGCTTGACGCGGCTCTCGCCGCTCGGCTAGGCAGGCGCCCAACCAACAGGAGGTGTGCCATGAAGCGCGTCATCACCACCGTCGTCCCGCTCGGGGCGATCGTGCTGCTCATCGTCGCCGTCAGCGCGTGGGCCGCGCCGTCGGAGCGCCGCGGGCAGGGCCGGACGTTCACCGTCATCGAGCACGCGACGACCGACGTGACGACGGACACGGGCGCGACGGGCGACAGCGTCGGCGACATCCTCACCTTCGCCAACGACGTCTACGACGCGAGCGACACCCGCAAGGTCGGCACGGACCAGGGCTACTGCGTGCGCACGGTGGCCGGCAAGGCCTATGAGTGCACCTGGACGACGTTCCTGGCCGGCGGCCAGATCGTCGTGAACGGCCCCTTCTTCGACGCCGAGCCGAGCACGATGGCCGTCACCGGCGGGACCGGGCGCTATCGCGGCGCGCGCGGGACGATGGACCTCGAGGCGCGGGAGAACGGCGCGAAGTTCGCGTTCGCCTTCCACCTCAAGCGCTGAGCGCCGATCCCGGCGCCGGCCGCGTGCGGCCGGCGCCGGGCCGCGAGCGCTCGGATCACCCGGCCGGCGCGCTCGGCGCCGCTGCGCCCTTGGGCGCGAAGGACCCGAGGCCCTCCTCGAGCAGGTCGAGCGCCTGCTCCGCTGCGGCGCGCACGTCGCGCGGGAGCTCGGGCCCGAGCTCGCCCCGCACCGCGCGTCCGCGCGTCAGCTCGATCAGGGCGCGGTGGGCACCGATCATCGCGTGGGCGGCGACCGTCGGGCGCAGGTCCTCGGGCCCCGCGCCGCACTCCTCGGCGATCGCCGCGGCGAGCGTGCGCGTGTAGCCGGCCAGGATCTGCTCCTCGCGGGCGCGCAGGGCGGGGCTCGAGGCGATCATCCGCGAGAACGCCACGAGCTGCTCGCGCGCCTGGGGGTCGTGCTCGCCGAGCAGGCCGCGCTGGCCGAGCAGGAAGCGGCGGAAGGCGGCGAGCACCGGCTCGCCCGGCTCGCGGGCGCGGATCGTCGCCAGCAGCTCCTCCTCGAAGGAGCCCAGCCGCCAGTAGACGAGGTCCTCCTTCGTCGGGAAGTAGTTGAACACCGTCTGCTCGGAGACCTCGGCCTCGCGCGCGATCTCCGTGACCGGCACGTGCTCGAAGCCACGCTCGGCGAACAGCCGGCGCGCGGTCTCGGCGATGTTCTGCCGGGTCCGCTGCTTCTTGCGCTCGCGCAGCCCGAGCGGCTTGGCCTCGGTCCCGGTGGCGTCCGTCATGCCTGCAAGCCTAGGCCGCGCGTCAGCCGTCGCCGCCCGCCCGCAGGTAGGCGAGCACGGCGAGCACGCGGCGGTGGTCGTCGGTCGTGGCCGGCAGGTCGAGCTTGCCGAAGATGTTCGAGATGTGCTTCTCGACGGCGCCCAGGGTCACGACCAGCGTGCGCGCGATGGCCGCGTTCGTGCGGCCCTCGGCCATCATCCCGAGCACCTCGTGCTCGCGCGGGGTCAGCGACCCGAGGGCCGGGTCGCGGCCGCCCGGGGCGCGCGCCTGGACGAGCTCGGCGACGACCTCTCGGTCGAGCGCGGTGCCGCCCGCGGCGACGCGGCGGATCGCGTCCAGGAACGCGCGCACCTCGCCGACGCGCTCCTTGAGCAGATAGCCGATCCCGCCCTCGCCCGTGGCCAGCAGCTCGGCCGTGTAGGCAGGCTCGACGTACTGGGAGAGGATCAGGATCCCGATCCCCGGGTGGCGCTCGCGCGCCTCGATCGCCGCCCGCACGCCCTCGTCGGTGAACGTCGGCGGCAGGCGCACGTCGACGATCGCCAGGTCGGGCTTGTGGCCGCCGATGATGCGCAGCAGCCCGGCGGCGTCCTCGGCGTGCGCGACGACCTCGATGTCGTGATCGCGCAGCAGCGCGACGATCCCCTCGCGCAGCAGCGCCTGGTCCTCGGCGATCACGACGCGCATGGCAGCTCCGCCGTGATCGTCGTGCCGCCGCCGGTCGGGCTGGTCACCGTCAGCGTCCCGTCGAGCGCCTCGACGCGGTGGCGCAGGCCGGTCAGCCCACCGCCCCCGGGGGCCGCGCCGCCGGGCCCGTCGTCGGCCACGACGATGCGCAGGTGCTCGTCGTCGAGGCGGATCGTCACGCGGGCCGACGCCTCGGGGGCGTGCTTGGCCACGTTCGTCAGCGACTCGGCGACGACGAAGTAGGCGGCCGTCTCGAGCACCGGCAGCGGCCGGCGGTCGAGCGCCGCGTCGACCTCGACGGGGATCGCCGCGCGGCGGCCGAGCGCGACGACGGCGGCCTCGAGGCCGCGGTCGGCGAGCACCGGCGGGGCGATCCCGCGGGCCAGGTCGCGCAGCTCGGCGATCGCCGCGCTCGCCTCGTCGCGGGCGCGGCGGAACAGCTCGGCGACCTCGGGCTGCTCGGACAGCCGCTCCTCGGCGCGCCCGAGGTGCATGCTCAGCGTCACGAGCCGCGCCTGCGCGCCGTCGTGCAGGTCGCGCTCGATGCGCCGCAGCTCGGCGGCCTGGACGTCGAGGGCGCCGCGGCGCGTGCGCGTGAGCTGGTCCACTCGCGCGCTGAGCGCGGCCTCGCGCTCGGCCGACCCGCGGCCCCAGATGATCCAGTGCAGCCCGAGCAGCGTGAGGTAGACGAGCGCCGAGTAGATCGGCCAGAACGGCCCGCCCTGCCCGGTCAGCGCCCAGATGGTGACCTCGGTGACGATCAGGACGGCCGAGATCGCGGCCTGGATGGCGAAACGGCGGCGGAAGCCGGGCGGTCGTCGCCATCCCCAGCGGACGGCGACGTGCAGGCCGATCGGGATGGCGAGCCCGACCCACACCCACGCCGGCCAGAAGAACTCGCCGTCGTCGGCGGTCAGGTACCAGATCGCCGTGGCGACGAACCCGAGCAGCGCGCACAGCGCGATCTGCGCGGACAGCACGGCGCCAGAGTCGAAGCGCAGACGCCCGAACGGGCCGCCGGACTTGCCGGCGGCCCGCTCGGGCAGGAGGTCGAACTCGTCAGCGCGCATCGCCGCTCGCCGGGACGACCGTCGGGCGGACGGTCGCCGACCCGGCTCGGGCATCATCCCAACCGCGCCGCGCGGCCGGGCGGACTCGCCAGCGGCGATCGCCCAGCAGAGCCACGAGCGCGGGCAGCGCGATCCCGCGCACGATCGTCGCGTCGAGCAGGACCGCGGCGGCCAGGCCGACCCCGAGCTGCTTCGTGTCGACGAATGTCATCGTCCCGAACACGGCGAACACGGCGACCATGACGATCGCGGCGCTCGTGACCGCGCCGGCCGTGGCGCTCACGCCCTCGGCCGCGGCGGCACGGGCAGGGAGCCCGGCACGGCGCGCCTCGCGGATCCGCTCGAGGACGAGGATCGTGTAGTCCATCGACAGGCCGAACAGGATCACGAACGAGAACAGCGGCACCCAGTCCGACACCGTTCCAGTATTCGTGAAGTTCAGCAGGCCCTCGGCCCAGTCGTTCTGGAAGACGGCGACGAGGATTCCGTAGGCGGCGCCGACCGACAGCAGGTTGAGGCCGACCACGCCCGCGGCCAGGGCCGGCGAGCGGAAGGCCGCGACGAGCAGCAGCAGCGCAAGACCGAGCACGAAGGCGATGACGATCGGGGTCGCCGTGTCCAGGCGGTCGGTGAAGTCCGCGCTGCGCGCGGCGTCGCCGGTCACCATGGCGCCCTCCGGCACGCGGTCGCGCAGCGCGTCGACCGTCCGCGCGGCGGCGTCTTCGCCGTGGTCGGGCATCGGCACGGAGACGACGGCGGTGCCACCGGCGCGAGACGTCTCGACCGACACCGCGCCGCGGCCGCCGGTGACCTCGAGCGCGTCGCGGCCGAGGGCGCGCAGGCGCTTCTGCGCGGCGGCGCCGTCGAGGTCACGACCGGTGACGACGATCTCGGCGTCGCTCGGCGCGCCCGGGAAGGCACGCTCGATCTGGCGCTGGGCGGCCATCACCGGCTGGTCGGCCGGGAACGCGGCGTCGCCGGTGCTCGCCGGCTTCATGTCCATCGCCGGCACGGCCAGCGCGCCCATCAGGCACACGGCGGTGACGAGCGCGGCCACCGGCCGGCGGGTGACGACGCGCGCCAGCGCGCCCCAGACGCCGCCGCCCGTGCGCGGCTGCCGGCGCCCGAGGAACGGGATCCGGCCCTTGTTGATCTTGTCGCCGAACAGGCTGAGGACGGCGGGGAGGACGGTCACCGAGCCGATGACGGCGATCGCCACGACGATGATGGTGGCCAGGGCCATCGCGGTGAAGATGGCCAGGCCGGTGAACAGCAGTCCGGCGAGGGCGACCATCACGGTCAGCCCGGAGACCACGATCGCGCGGCCGACGGTCGACGCGGTCACGGCCAGCGCGTCGTACTTCTCGCGGCCGGCGCGGCGCTCCTCGCGCTCGCGGCGGATGGCGAACAGGGAGTAGTCGACGCCGACGGCGAGGCCGATGAGGACGACGAGCGACCCCGACGACTGGTCGCTGGGGACGACCTGGGAGACGACGCCGAGCGCGCCCATGGCGGCGGCCACGGAGGTCAGGCCGAGCAGCAGGGGGACCGACGCGGCGACGATGGCGCCGAAGGCGAGGATCAGGATGAGCAGCGTGATCGGCAGCGAGATGAGCTCGGCGCGCTGCAGGTCCTTCTCGATCACCTCGTCGAACGTCTTGCCGATCGTGCCCGCGCCGGCCTCCTGGGTGGTCACGTTCGGATGTGCGCCGGCGACGGCGGCGACGGCCGCCTCGACGGGCGCGACGTGCTCCTTCGCGTCGTCGGGGTCACCGCGCAGGCTGGCCACGACGAGCACGGTGCGCCCGCCGGCCGTCGAGAGCGCCGGCGTGTCGCGTGGACCCTTGACCTCGCCGACGGCGGGCAGGCGCTCGAGGCGGCGCTCGAGGTCGGCGGCAGCAGCGGCGGTGGCGGAGGCGTCGCCCGAGCGGACGAGGATCTGCTCGGAGGCGGGCCGCTCGAGGCCGGCGGCCTCGACGCGAGCGTCGGCGCGCGCCGACTGGCCGGTGCCGGACTCGGAGTCGGTCAGGAGCTGGGTGCCGGTCATGCCGCCGGCCACGCTGCAGCCGATGACGAACAGCAGCCACAGGAGGATCGTGGTCTTCCGGCGGCGGGCGGAGGCGCCGGAGATCCGGCGCACCGCGCGGGCGAGCAATCCGTCGTCCGCGCTGGGGGAACGTCGTGTAGAGAGCATGTCTGCACGATCGGGTGCCGGCGCCTGCGTGTCGCTGGGGCGCGGTGGCGTCCTGCGGGCGGGCACCCCCGGCGGCGCGGTGGGGCATGCCCCACCTCCGACCCGGGTCGCAGACCGGGATCCGACCCGCGGCCGATGACGCCGAGATGCGGCGGGCGGATCGTGGAGCCATGAACCGAATCGCACTCCGCGCCGCCGCCGCCATCGCGGCGGCGCTCCTGCTCGCCGCACCCGCCGCCCGCTGCGCCCGAGCGACCGGATCCGGATCGGCAGCGTCACGAAGACGTTCACGGCGATCGTCGCCCTCCAGCGCGAGCGCGAGATGCTCGTGCTCGTCGCCCACGGGCTCTCCAACGGCGAGATCGCCGAGCGCCTGGTGATCAGCGAGGCCACGGTCAAGAGCCACGTCGGCGCCGTGCTGATGAAGCTCTCGCTGCGCGACCGCGTGCAGGCGGTCGTCTTCGCCTACGAGCACGGGATCGTCACGCCCGGCGAGCCCGCGTGACCGTCATCCGCCGCGGGGAATGGGGGCCAGACCCCATGGCGGGCGCGGCCGGCACGGGTCACGATGAGGATCGTCGTCGTCGCAGGCGGTGAGACGCCCGGCCGGTCTCCCACCGGCCATGCCCTGCCTGCTCCACCTCTTGGCGGCGGCGAGAGCGATGCCGGCGCGGTGGACGTGCTCCCCAGGCCGTCCACCCGCCGGCGTCGCGACTCGCTCACTCCGCCGGGCGTGCGACCTGCGCCTCGAGCACCGCCCATGCCTCGTCGACCGCGCGCTGCACGGGCATCCGCCCCTCGTCGAGCAGCGCGCGCAAGCCGAAGCCGTCGATCGCCGCGAGCACGCGGTCGGCCACCGGCCCGGCCTCGCCGGGAGCGAGCTCACCGGCGTCCATGCCCTCCTGGATGAGGTCGCGCATCGACACGTGCAGGCGCCGGTAGACCTCGGCGGCGACCTCGCGCAGCCCGGGCTCGCGGATCGCGCGCAGCCACAGCTCGACCCACAGCTCCCACTCGCGGCGATGCCGGCCGGGGTGGGGGAGTGACTCGTCGACCTTGCGCCGCAGCTGGTCGAGCACGGGCCCGTCGCCGTACCTGACGCTCGCGCGCACGTCGCCGGCGATCTTGAAGGAGCGCGTCAGCGCCTCGGTCAGGAGCGCCTCGCGGGTGTCGAAGTGGTAGTGGACGAGCGCGGTCGAGACCCCGGCGCGCCGGGCCACGCGGGCGATGCGCAGCTCGTCGATGCCGCCGTCGGCGAGGAGGTCGACGGCGGCGGCGAGGATCCGCTCGCGCGTGCTCGCGCCGCGTGCGTTCGTGGTCGGGGCCGGGGCCATCGGCGCGGCAGTGTGGCAGACGGCGCCCGTCGTGAAAAGCATTCTTTGACTTTGTGATCAGTCCGCGCGACCATGCCGCGGCCCCGCGCCGTCCAGGAGGTCCGATGCCGTCGTCACTCGTCCACCGGTCGCCGTTCGAGCTCACCGACGAGCAGCGCGAGATCGAGCGCGTCTGCCGCGAGTTCGCCGCGCGCGAGATCCGCCCGATCTCGCTCGCCGTCGACGAGGCGGACACCGAGCTGCCGCGCGAGGTCTGGGCCAAGGCAGCCGGGCTCGGGCTGACCTCGTTCATGATCCCCGAGGAGCTCGGGGGCGGCGGGATGACGGACTGCCTGACCGGCTGCATCGTCCAGGAGGAGCTGTCGTTCGGCTGCTCGGGGATCGGCAACCTGATCACGTCCAACGGGTTCTTCGCCGAGCCGCTGCTCGTGCTCGGCGACGAGGAGCAGAAGCGCCGCTGGATCGCGCCCCTGACCGCCGACGAGCCACCGTTCACGGCGCTCGCCATCACCGAGCCCGAGGCCGGCTCGGACGCCGCGTCGATCCGCACGGTGGCGCGCCGCGACCGCGACGGCTACGTCCTCTCCGGCCAGAAGGCGTGGATCTCCAACGGCGGCGTGGCGAGCTTCTACGTCGTGTTCGCCACCGTCGAGCCGGGCAGCCGCGCACGGGGGATCACCGCGTTCGTCGTCGAGGACGGCGACGCCGGCTTCACCTGCGGCCCGCCGATGCGCAAGATGGGCCAGCGCGCGATCCCGAGCGCCGAGCTGTTCCTCGACGAGGTCCGCCTCGGCGCCGACCGGCGGCTGGGTCCCGAGGGCGAGGGCTTCCGCGCGCTCATGACGACCTTCGACCGCTCGCGCGTCACGCTCGCCGCGTCGGCCACCGGCCTCGCCCGCGCCGCGCTGGAGTTCGCCGTCGACTACGCGAAGGAGCGCGTCCAGTTCGGGCGGCCGATCGCCGAGCACCAGGCCGTCGCCTTCCGCCTCGCCGACATGGCGCTGCGCGTCGACGCGGCGCGGCTGCTCACGTGGCGCGCGGCCAAGCTCCTGGACGCCGGCGAGCGGGCGACGACCGAGGCCGCGATGGCCAAGCTGCACGCCTCGGAGACCGCGATGTGGTGCACGTGGGCCGCCGTCCAGACGCTCGGCGGCTGGGGCTACTCCCGCGAGTACCCGGTCGAGAAGTGGATGCGCGACGCCAAGCTCGAGGAGATCGAGGAGGGCACGTCGGACATCCAGCGGCTGATCATCTCGCGCGGCGTGCTCGCGCCATGACCGGGTAGATCATCCGTCCACGCGGGGCGTCACAAGCGTGTCACAAGCCGCTCGCGCGTCGATGGCGAGGGAGCGAGCTCCCCGACACGAGAACGGATTCCCATGACCCGCCGCGTCCTCAACGCCCTGCGCAACATCATCGTCGACGTCCCCTCCGAGGGCGGCGTCCACTTCCACCTCGACGGCCTCAACGGCGAGCCGAGCGTCTGCTACAACGGCCGCTGCACGCGCCCCGCAGCCGACGTCCGGTAGCGACCAGATCGCGCCTCAGCCGCGTGCCTCGGGCACGTGGATGACCGTCGGGCGGTCTGCCCGGAGCGCGTCGCCGAGCGCGTCGCGCAGCGCCGCCGGCGAGTCCGCCCGCACGCCGTGGGCGCCGAGCGCGCGCCCGAGGGCCGCGAAGTCGGGCGACGCGAAGTCCACGCCGAGCGGCGCGTCGCCGCGCTCGCGCATCTCGTCGCGGATCTCGCCGTAGCCGCCGTTGTCGGCGACGACGACGGGCAGGGCCAGGCCGGCCTGCACGGCGGAGGCCAGCTCGCCGATCGTGAACATCACCCCGCCGTCACCGGTGAGCGCCACCACGGGCGCGTCCGGGCGGCCGACCTTCGCGCCCATCCCGGCCGGGATCGCGTAGCCGAGCGTCCCGTAGCCCGACGGGAACAGGAACGAGCGCGGCGCATAGGCGGGCAGCGCCCCGAGCGCGCCGAGGTAGGCGACCTGCGCGTTGTCGGTCGCCAGCACGCCGTCGCGCCCGAGCGCGCCGGCGATCGCCTCGAGCGTCCCTGACCAACGCTCGGCGTCGCCGGCCGCCTGGGCGCGGAACGCCGCGCGGAAGCGGGCCGCGCGCTCGTCGTCCTCCGCGGGCCCGCCGTCGCCGAGCCGGGCGAGCAGCCCGTCGAGCGCGAGCCCGGCGTCGCCGATCACGCTCGCCACCGGGACGGCGTTCGTGACCGCCTGCGCCGGGTCGACGTCGATCCGCACCGCCTTGCCGTCGAGCGGCAGCGGGCCCCACCAGAGGTCCGAAGGCGCGAGCTCGCAGCCGACGACGAGCACGACGTCGGCGTCCTCGACGAGCCCGCGCGCGGCCGTCGCGGCGAGCCCGGCGCCGAGGCTCAGGGGGTGGTCCTCGGGCAGCGTGCCCTTGCCGTTGATCGACGTCACGACGGGCGCGCCGAGCCGCTCGGCGATCGCGCGCACGCCCGCGGCCGCGCGCGCCGCGCCGCCGCCCACCAGCATCGCCGGACGCGCCGCGCCCGCCAGCACCTCGGCGGCGGCGTCGAGCGCCGCCTCGCCGGGGACGACCGCCGAGGTGGCGACCGGCGTCACCGACGGCGCCTCGCCGCGCTCGGTCATGAGGTCGTAGGGGATCTCGACGACGACGGGCCGCGGGCGCCCCGTGGCCATCCGGGCGAAGGCCTGGGCGATGGCGACGGGGATCTCCTCGACGCTCGTCACGCGGTGCGCGTAGCCGACGACGGCGTCCATCGCGCGCACGAGGTCCTTCGTCTCGTGCAGGTCGCCGCTGCCCAGGCCGGGGTTGCGCAGCGGCATCCCGGCGGCGACGAGCAGGACGGGGATCGAGTCCGAGTAGGCCTGGCCCATCGCCGTCGCGGCGTTGAGGACGGCCGGGCCGGACGTCGTCACGCAGACGCCCGGGCGGCCCGTGACACGGCTGAAGCCGTCCGCGGCGAAGGCCGCGCCCTGCTCGTGGCGCGGGCTCAGGTGGCGGATGCCCGCCTCGCCCAGGCCGGCGTAGAGCTCGAGGTTGTGCGTCCCCGGGATGCCCCAGACGACGTCGACGCCGTGCGCGGCGAGCGCGTGCGCGGCGGCGCGGCCGCCGGTCGTCGTGGTCGTGGACGCGGGGGTCGCCTCGACGGTCATGCCGCGGATGCTCCCGCACCGAGCAGCTGCGCGCGTGCCTCGAGCAGCGCCGCCGACGCGCGGTCCATGACCTCGGCCGGCCCGACGGTGATCCGCGCCCAGCCCGGCATGCCCAGCTCGGTGCCCGGGCGGATGAGCACGCCGCGGGCCACGAGCAGCTCGGCGAGCTCCTCGTCGTCGACGCCGAGGTCGACGAGCACGAAGTTGGCCGACGACGGAACGGGCGCCATCCCGCCGTCGCGCAGCGCGCTCGCGAGGCGCCCCCGCGAGGCCGCGGCGAGCTCGCGGCGCTCGGCGAGCTCGCCGGGGCGGCCGAGGCTGGCGACGCCGGCGGCGAGCGCGGCGCGGTTGACGTTGAAGGGCTCCTGCACGCTGTGCAGGTAGTGGACGAGGGCGGGGTCGGCGAGCAGGTAGCCGAGCCGCAGCCCCGCCAGCCCGAAGATCTTCGAGAACGTGCGCAGCACGACGACGCGTCGCCCGTCGGCGACGTCGTCCTCGCGGCGCACGCGGTCGGTCGGGTCGACGTAGTCCATGTAGGCCTCGTCGGCCACGACGACGCAGTCGGGCCCGACGGCGTCCAGGAACGCGCGCCACTCGTCGGCCCCGATCCGCAGCCCCGTCGGGTTGTTGGGATCGCAGACGAACACGAGCCGCGCGCCCGTGCGCGTGACGGCCGTCGGCGATCCGCTCGAGGTCGAGCGCGAGATCGGGCGAGGTCACCCGCTCGACCGTCGCGCCCGCGACGCGCGAGGCCTGCGCGTAGAGCCCGTAGGTCGGCGAGGGCACGACGACGCGGTCGCCCGGCGTCACGAACGCGTTGACGAGCGTCAGGACGAGCGCCTGGATGCCGTGCCCGGGGAGGACCTCGGCCGGGTCGGCGCCCGTGTCGCCCGCGATCGCCTCGCGCAACGTGTTGTAGGCGTGCTCGGGATAGGCCCAGGTCTGGTCGAGCGCGCCGGCGACGGCGTCGAGCACGCCGGGCAGCGGGCCCCACAGGCCCTCGTTCCAATTGAGCTTGTCGACCGAGCTCAGGCCGTGGCGGGCCATGAGCTCGTCGAGGCTCTCGCCCGGGCGGTAGGCCCCGATCTCGCGCAGCGGCGGACGCAGCAGGTCGGTCCAGGTCGTCATCCGCGCGCCGCTCCCGGGGCGAGCGCCGCGGCCGGGACGCCGAGCTGCTCGGCGGCGAACGCGATCAGCCGCTCGTGCATGCGCTCGGGCGACGTCCAGCGGTATCCGAGCGTCGTCTCGAAGCCGAGCCCGTCCACGTGGGCCACGAGCCGGTCGGTGACCTCCTCGACGTCGGTCACGGGCGCGAAGTCGCCGCGCTCGGCGCCGCTGCGCACGATGTCGCGGAACAGCCCGCGCCACTGGGAGGAGAAGGCCTCGCACTGGGGCAGCAGCTCGGGCTGGTGCAGCGCGCGCAGCCACAGCTCGAGCCACAGGACGTACTCGTCGCGGGCCAGGCCGGGATACGGCACGGCGACCTCGAGCAGCCGCGCCAGGCGGGCGGTCGGCGGGTCGTCGCCGGGCTGCTCGACGCGCTCGAACAGGCGCGCGCTGGCCCACTTCAGCGCGGCGATGAGCACCTCGTCGCGCGTCGCGAAGTAGTAGTGGACGGTGCCCGTGGACACGCCCGCGGCGCGTGCGATGTCGGAGATCCGCGTGGCCGGGAAGCCGCGCTCGAGGATCGCCCGGCAGGCGGCGTCGAGGATCTGCTCGAGGCGCTCGGGGCGGCGCGGATCGGCCCCGCGCGGGCGGCCGGGGCGACGGCGAGAGGAAGAGCTCTGAGTCTTCGTGCGCATTGACACCCGGACCCAGGCGCGAATATAACTGACGCGTCAATCGAAATATTGACACGCCTGGTGGTAACGGCCTTTGAGGAGGGGCTCGTGAGGAAGCTGATGTGGGTGGCGGCAGCCCTGATCGCCGCGCTGACGCTCGCCGCGTGCGGCAGCGACGACGACGGCGGCGGCTCCGGCGGCGGGGCGAGCACCGCGGAGGAGGGCGGCTCGTCGGAGGTCAAGCTCCAGACCGCCGGCCAGCTCACGGCGGGCGCCGAGTTCCCGGTCGCGGGCTTCCTCGAGCTCCCGATCTCCAATCCCACGGGCTTCGAGGCCGACTTCGCCGATGCCCTGGCGCGGGAGATCGGCGTCGCGAAGGTGACGTGGGTCAACACGCCCTTCTCGGGCCTGTTCTCGCCGGCGCCCAAGAAGTACGACGTCGCCATCAACGAGATCACGATCACGCCCGAGCGCGACAAGGTCGTCGACTTCAGCGCGCCCTACTTCGACGCCGACCAGGGCTTCCTGATCAAGAAGGGCGGGCCGGGCGAGCAGGCCAAGTCGATCGCCGACATGAAGGACCTGCAGTTCGGGTTCCAGGCGACGACGACGGGCGGCGCGTACATCACCGACAAGATCAAGCCCGACAAGCAGCCGCGCGAGTACAGCACCCTCGGCGCGGCGACCCAGGCACTGGCCAACGGCCAGATCGACGCGTTCGTCATGGACGTGGCGATCGGCAGCGGCATCGTCAAGCGCCGGCCCGACGACGTGGCCATGACCGGCAAGTTCACGACCGGCGAGAAGTACGGCGTGCTCATGCAGCAGGGCAACCCGCTGAAGGCCAAGGTCGACCAGGCGATCGCCAAGATGCGCGAGGACGGCCGGCTCGAGCGGATGCAGAAGCAGTGGTTCCCCGGGTCGGAAGACCTGCCCGAACTGAAGTAGACATCGCATATGGCGTCCGTCCCGACCACCGCAGCCGGCGCCACCGGCTCGAGGCGCGGGCGCACCACGCGCCAGAACACGATCATCTCCGTGGTCTCGACGATCGCCTTCTTCGCGATCGTCGGGACCGCGATCGCGCTGTCGCCGGGCGCCAGCAAGGTCGTCGACGCCTTCTTCTCGCTGTCGGGCCTGAACGACTCGTTCAGCACCGTGATCGCAGGCTTCTGGATCAACGTGAAGCTGATGCTGATCAGCGAGACGCTCGTGCTCGTCTTCGCCCTGGCGATCGCCGTCGTGCGCAGCCTGCCCGGGCCGGTGCTCGCGCCGCTGCGGCTCGTCGCGCTCGTCTACACCGATGTGTTCCGCGGCATCCCGCTGATCCTCGTCGTGTTCATCGTCGGCCTCGGGGTGCCGGGCCTGCAGATCGAGTTCATCTCCGAGCTGTCGGTGTTCACCTACGGCGTGATCGCGCTCGTGCTCGTGTACTCGGCCTACGTGGCCGAGGTCTACCGCGCGGGGATCGAGTCGGTGCACCCGAGCCAGCACGCGGGCGCGCGGTCGCTCGGGCTCAGCCAGTGGCAGTCGATGCGCTACGTCGTGCTGCCGCAGGCGATCCGGCGCGTCGTCCCGCCGCTGCTCAACGACTTCATCGGCCTGCAGAAGGACACGGCGCTCGTCGGCCTGCTCGGGCTGGTCGAGGTGGCGCGGGCGGCCGAGAACTACGCCTCGGAGACGTTCAACTTCGCCGGGTACACGATGGCCGCGCTGCTCTTCATCGCGGTGACGATCCCGCTCGCGCGCTCGACGGACTGGCTGATCGAGCGCGACCGGCGGCGGATGCGGGCGTCGGCGGGATGAGCGCGCTCGGCGAGCCGGTGCTGCGACTGGAGGGCGTGCGCAAGAGCTACGGCGGGATCGAGGTCCTGCGCGGCATCGACCTCGAGGTCGCCGCCCACGAGGTGGTCTGCCTGATCGGCGCGTCGGGATGCGGCAAGTCGACGCTGCTGAAGTGCGCGAACCTGATCGAGCCGGTGAACGACGGGCGGATCCTCTTCGACGGCGAGGAGATCACGAGGCCCGACATCGACCTCGACGCGGTGCGGCGGCGGATCGGGATCGTCTTCCAGGCCTTCAACCTGTTCCCGCACATGAGCGTGCTGGCCAACGTGACGCTGGCCCCGCGCAAGGTGCTGAAGATGTCCGAGGCCAACGCGCGCGACCGGGCGATGGAGCTGCTCGTCCGCTTCGGACTCGGCGACAAGGCGGGCGAGTACCCAGACCGGCTGTCCGGCGGACAGCAGCAGCGCGCGGCGATCGTGCGGGCGCTGGCCATGCAGCCGCAGCTCATGCTGCTCGACGAGATCACGAGCGCGCTCGATCCCGAGCTGGTCGGCGAGGTGCTGACCGTCGTGCGCGAGCTGGCGACCTCGGGGCTGACGATGATCATCTCGACGCACGAGATGGGCTTCGCGCGGCAGATCGCCGACCGCGTCTGCTTCATGTCCGACGGCGTGATCCTCGAGCAGGGGCCGCCCGACCGGATCTTCACGGCGCCCGAGCACGAGCGCACCGAGGGCTTCCTCAAGCGCGTGATCGAGGCGGGCCGCGCGGCGGACTTCGCCGCGCCCGCGCCCTAGACGTAGGACCTTAGTCCTCGAGCGCCTGCAGCTCGGCGGCCCGCCTGTCGCGGCGCACGCGGATGACCACGAGTCCCGCGAGCGTGGCGAGCACCCCCAAGAGGCCGAGCGCCTTGACGCCCGGCGCGCCGGCCGCCAGCCCCACGATGCTCAGGAAGAAGCCGACGAGCAGCAGCTGCTGAAGGGTGGTCGACGGCGCCCGCGGCGCCATCGGCCGCGGCTCGCGCCCGGCGAGCTCGTCGGTCATCTGCGCCCGCCGGCGCGGGTCGAAGATCCCGGCGCCCGGGATGACGCCGGTGTAGAACCCGACGAGCAGGGTGAGGACGATGGCTCCGAACGCGGCTGCGACCACATGTGTGATGTAGCACGTCCGGGCCCTGCGTGGCGAGCATGCGGTTATGGTCGGGCGGTGGAGCTGCAGCTGGAGCTGCCTCCCGGTCGAGGCGGGGGAGGGTCGATCCCGCTCGGCGGAAGCCCGTTCCCGCCGATCGCCGACTACGCCCTGCTGTCGGACTGCGAGGTCTGCGCGCTCGTGGCGCCGAGCGGCAACGTCGAGTGGCTGTCGCTGCCGCGGATGGACGGGCCGAGCGTCTTCTCGGCGATCCTCGACCGCTACGCGGGCCGCTTCCGGGTCGGGCCGGTCGATCGCACCGTCCCCGCCGCCCGTCGCTACCTGCCGGGGACGATGGTCCTCGAGACGACCTGGGGGACGCCGACCGGCTGGCTCGAGGTCCACGACGCGCTGATCGTCGGCCCCTGGCATCACGACGCCGAACGCTCGGACCGCTACGTCCGCGCGCCGCGCGACCACGAGGCCGGGCACGTGCTGCTGCGCGTCCTGCGCTGCCTGGACGGCTTCGTCGACCTCGAGATGGACTGCGCCCCCGGGTTCGACTACGGGCGAACGCGGGGGACCTGGCGGCACCTCGGGGACGCGTACGGCGACGCCATGTGCGAGGCCGGCGACGACGCGCCCGCGCTGCGCCTGCGCACCGATCTGCGCCTCGGCTTCGAGCGCGCGCGAGCGCGCGCGGAGACGACGCTCCGCGCCGGGCAGTCCGCGTTCTGCGCGCTGGGCTGGAGCGACCACGCGCCGCCCGCCGACCACGACGAGGCGCAGGCGCGGCTCGAGGAGACGCGCGCCTACTGGCACGACTGGATGGCCCGCGGCCGGTTCCCCGACCATCCGTGGCAGATCCACCTGCAGCGCTCCGCGCTGACCCTGAAGGGCCTGACGTACGCGCCGACCGGCGCGATGGTCGCCGCGGCGACGACGTCGCTGCCGGAGACCCCCGGCGGCGAGCGCAACTGGGACTACCGCTACAGCTGGCTGCGCGACTCGACGTTCATGCTGTGGGCGCTGTCGACGCTCGGCTTCGACCGCGAGGCGACCGACTTCTTCTACTTCATCGCCGACCGCGCCGACGACGACGACCTGCAGATCATGTACGGCATCGACGGTCGCCGCGAGCTCGGCGAGAGCACGCTCGACCACCTGTCCGGCTACGACGGCGCGCGGCCGGTCCGGGTCGGCAACGACGCGTGGCATCACCGTCAGCACGACGTCTGGGGCGTCCTCCTGGACTCCGTGCGCCTCCACGTGCGCTCCGCCGATCAGCTCGACGATCGCCTGTGGTCGATGCTCGTCCGCCAGCTCGACGCGGCGCTCGAGCACTGGCGCGAGCCCGACCGCGGGATCTGGGAGGTGCGCGGCGAGCCGAAGCACTTCACGTCCTCCAAGGTCTTCTGCTGGGTCGCCGCCGACCGCGGCGCGCGCCTCGCTCGGCTCCGCGGCGACGAGGAGGCGGCCGAGCGCTTCGGGGCGGCCGCCGAGGAGATGCACGCGGAGATCTGCGCGCGGGGCACCGACGAGCGCGGGGTGTTCGTCCAGCACTACGACGGCGACGCGCTCGACGCGTCGGCGCTGCTCATGCCCCTGGTCGGCTTCCTGCCGCCGTCCGACGACCGCATGCGGGCGACGGTGCTCGCCATCGCCGACGAGCTGACGGTCGACGGCCTCGTGCTGCGCTACCGCACGGAGACGACCGACGACGGCCTGGAGGGCGAGGAGGGCGCGTTCACGATCTGCTCGTTCTGGCTCGTGTCCGCCCTCGCCGAGATCGGCGAGATCGAGCGGGCCCGCGCACTGTGCGAGAAGCTCCTCTCCTACGCCAGCCCGCTGCTCCTCTACGCCGAGGAGATCGAGCCGGAGAGCGGGCGCCACCTGGGCAACTTCCCGCAGGCGTTCTCGCACCTGGCGCTGATCAACGCGGTCATGCACATCGTCGAGGCCGACGAGGTCCTGACCGAGGCGCGGATGCCGGACGAGCCCCCGGAGGGCTTCTTGACCTGACTCCGACCGCAGGTCTATGGTCGCCCTGCGGGGGAGCGGTTCCAGGAGCAGCGAGGGTGCTGGCCGATACGGAATGGACGCTCGTGACCGAGCTCTCGCGGGACCACCTGCTCCGCACGGTGGAGCCTCACGATCGCCTCGCCGCCTTCTTCCCGGCCGAGTTCGTGGGTGCGCTCCCACTGACGTCGCGGCCGGCGGACAACGCGGTGGTGCTGGTCAGGGCCGTGCGCGACGCCGGCCTGCTCGGCGACGATCCGCCCGAGCTGCGGCTGCTGCAGACGCTCGCGAGCCTGCCGATGCTGGCCGCGCTGCCCGAGTCCGTGCGCGTGCTCGAGATGCTCGAGCGCGAGCGGGCGCTCGTCACGAGCCGCGACGGCGAACGCGCCGCCGCCGATCCGTTCCTGGCCACCGTGCTGGCCGGCCGCGAGGTCTTCATCGACCGCCACGAGCTGCGGACCAAGCTGCGCGACCTGCACGCCGGCGCGCACCCCAAGGTCGTGTTGCAGGTGACCGGCGAGCCGCGCAGCGGGAAGTCCTACAGCTTCCGGCTCATCGAGCACGCCGCCGCCGCGTACGGGTTTCGCAAGGTGCCGGTGCTGCTCGACGAGAGCGGCACGCCCGAGGAGATCGTCGAGACCATCGCCCTCGAGGTGGCGTCGTCGGGGGACACGCCACCTGGCCGGCAGGACGACCCGCGCAAGTGGTACGGCCGCGCGTCGCAGTGGCTCGTCAAGAAGGCGAAGGAGAGCGGCGGGACCTGGTGGTTCGTCGTCGACGGCCTCAACCTGCTCCCCCCGACCTCCGAGGTGTGGGACCTCGTCCAGCGTCTGGCGATGGCCGCCGACCTCTACGGCGACGGGCGCGTCCGGCTCGTCCTCCTGGGTTACGACGGCGTGCTGGACTGGGAGCTGCGCAACCGCTGCGAGACCGAGCGCCTCGAGCTGCTCTCCGACGAGGACGTCCGGGAGTTCTTCACCGAGTGGTTCCGCGAGCTGTACGGAGGCCTGCCGGCCGGCGAGCGGCCGTCGGACGACGAGCTCGCCGCACAGGTCGACGACACGGTCGACCAGATCCTCGCCTACGCCGATCGGCAGCGCGCGAAGGGCGGTTGCTACATGCAGCAGCTCGGCAGCGCCGTCGAGGGGGTCGTGCGTGACCTCGCGCCCTGACCGGGGATCGCTCGCGCAGGTCAGCGAGCGGGTGCGCCGCCGGCTGGAGGTGCTCGAGACCACGGCCGAGGCGCAGGTGGCGCCGCGGCGCTGGGCCCTGCGCGAGGCGGCCGCGCTGCTGACCGCGTTCGATCCCGAGACGCTCGAGGCCGAGGGCGAGGCGGGCGACGCGCTGCTCGAGCTGATCGACGACTGCGACACGGTCGGGGACCCGACGCGGCGCCGGTGGACGCTCAAGCGCGACGTGCGCGTGGCCGCGCTGCGCCGGCTGTCCGGGGGCGAGGAGGCGCTGCGCTCGCTCGAGACCAACGGCGACCCGGATGTCCGGCCCGTCGAGCACGCCGTGCGCGCGTACCTGCAGGGATCGGCGCCGCCGCTGGACTCCCAGGACCTCGAAGGCCTCGGGCACAGCCTGCAGGCGCTGCGCTGGCTCGGCGAGATCCCTGGCCTGAGCGGGGTCCCGCCGGCCGAGGAGGCGATGCGGGTCTACGCCGGACGGCGACTGTTCAGCCCGCTGGAGTCGCTCATCGCTCACGGCTTCCACGGGCGCGAGGCCGAGCTCTCGGAGCTGCGGCTGCACGTCGGCGTGCTCGAGCTCACGACGCTCTCGACCAAGCTGCGCGGCGCGCGGCGACGCCTGAACCCGCTCGCGACCCCGACCGAGAAGCCGATGGTCGTCCACGGCCCGCCGGGGATCGGCAAGTCGACGCTGCTGGCGAAGTTCGTCCTCGACCACGCGCGCGCGGGCGATCGGCGCATCCCGTTCGTGTTCATCGACTTCGAGCGCCCGACGCTGTCGGTCCTCGAGCCGGCGACGCTGCTGGCCGAGGCGGCGCGGCAGCTCGCGATCCAGTACCCGGACTCGGACGCCGACCTTGGCGAGATCGCCGACGCCGCATCGCACGAGGCCCGCCGCGGGCGCGACGAGGCGCTGGCGATCGAGGAGCGCGAGGACCTCGCCGCCGATCGTGAGTCGGCGCAGGCCGCAGGCCGGCGGGCGCGGGCCGAGGAGGACGGGCTCGTCCGGCGGCTCGCCGATGCGGTGCGGGCCGCCGTGCCCCCCGGCTCCGGGGAGCCGCCACTGCTCATCGTCCTCGACTCCTTCGAGCAGGCGCAGTACCGCAGCTCGCCCCACCTGCGACGCCTGTGGGATCTGTTCGACGCCTTCCAGCGCTGGTATCCGAGCGTCCGCGTCGTCGTCTCGGGCCGGGCCCCGGTCGACGAGCTGCCGGTCAACCGCCGCGCGGGCAAGGAGCTGAAGCTCGAGGAGTTCGACCGCGCCGCGTCGGTTGCCTTCCTGCTTGACGAGGGCGTCGCCGACGAGCGCCTGGCCGAGCTCATCGCCGGGCGCTTCGGGGGCAACCCGTTGAGCCTCAAGCTCGCGGCCGGCCTCGCCCGCCGCGCCGGGCCGCAGACCGACTGGGTGGACGACACGCCGACGCGTCGCTGGCTGCTGTTCCGGGTCGAGGACGAGCAGATCCAGAGCCGGCTCTACCACCGTCTGCTCGCGAGCATCGCCGACCCCGAGATCGCCGCGCTCGCCCATCCGGGGCTGATCCTGCGCCGGATCACGCCCGCGGTCATCCAGGAGGTCCTGGCCGGCCCATGCGAGGTCGCCGTGCCCGACACTGCGCGCGCCGAGGCGCTGTTCGACGGCTTCGCGCGGCAGGTGGACCTCGTCGAGCGCGACGGCGACGCGCTCGTGCACCGCCCCGACGTGCGGCGCGACATGCTCGCGCTCGTCGAGCAGGACCGGCCGGCCACCGTCGAGGCGATCGAGCGAGCCGCCGTCGCCTTCTACACGGCGCGCCCGGGAGCGCAGGCCCGCGCCGAGGAGATCTACCACCGCCTGCGCCTCGGCGAGGATCCCCGCAGCGTCGACGAGCGCTGGGAGGACGGCGTCGAGCGCCACCTGTGGGGCGCCGAGGCGGAGCTGCCGGCGCGCGCCCAGGCACACCTGGCGGCGCGGCTGCGCGACGCGCGCGCAACGCCCGAGGCGCTGGCCGAGGCCGACGACGAGGACTGGGAGACGCTCGTCGCGCGCGAGGTCGACGACCTGCTCGACCAGGCGGGCGACGAGGGCGAGCGCCGCGGCCGTGCGCGGGCCGCCCTCGAGCTGATGGGGGCGCGGTCGGGGTGGTCGCCCACCGGCCCCCTGCCCCGGCTGCAGGCGGAGGCGCTCGACCTGGCCGGCGACCGCGCCGCAGCCGAGGAGGCGGTCGAGGAGGGGCTCGCGGCCCTTGACGATCGCCGCATGCCGGCGACGGCCGCCGTGCCCGCGGCGCGCCTGGACCTCCTGCTCCTCGCGGCGCGGCTGAGCACCGGCGCGCTCGCCGACCGCCGCCTCGAGGAGGCCGAGGAGCTGGCGCTGCGGCTGGGCCGCCCGGCCGACGCGCTCGGCGCGCTGCTCATGCGCGTGCGGCTTCAGGGCGCGGAGGCGACCGAGGTGCGCCGGCGTGCCGCGCGGCGTTTCCTCGAGCTCGACGGCGACGCGCTCGAGCGCCATCCGGCCCTCGTGCGGTCGATCGCCGCCGAGCTGGGCGCCGAGGACGCCGACGTGCTGCAGCGCGCCATCGACGTGCTCGGCGTCCGCTCGCGGACGGCGGCCGACCTGGAGGACCTCGAACGCGCCGTCCGCGCGCGCGTCGCGGAGGATGCGTCGTTCGCGGCCTGGCTCGATGACCTCGCCTCGCGCCGTGGCGTCCGGCGCGCCGCATCGGGCTCGGGCGTGCGGACGCTGGTCGAGCATCTCGACGCGACGGGTCGGCTGGGCGAGCTCGCCCGGCCGCTGGTCGCGTCGGGCGACGAGGGCGTTCGCGCGCACGTGATCGACATGCTGGGTGGCCCGCGGTGAGCCACCTCACGCCCGACGAGCTCGTCCAGGTCCGCGACGCCGTCGACGACGCGGAGCTCGGCGAGCCGGAGATGCGCCCGATGCTGTTCGACGGCGTCATGCGGCGCTACGTGCGGGCGCTGCCGCTCTTGCCCTCGCCGCTGAACCAGCTGCACAGCGACCTGACCCGGATGAACCAGGTCGATCGGCTCGTCGACGGCACCGTGCCGCTCGAGGTGTGGCTGCGCAACGCCTCGCGTCTGGCCGTCGTCGCCGACGCGCAGAGCGTCCTACAGGCTGCCTACGACAAGGTCGCCAGCGAGACCTCCGGCGAGCCGGACCTGCCGCCGGCCGAGGAGCTCGGCGAGATCCCCGAGGCGATCGTGCACCAGGACGACACGGTGCCCTACGACTTCCTGCGCCTCGGCTGGCAGGCCGGGACGGCGGTCGCCCGCCTGCGCGTCCCGCAGTTCAGCGGCGGCGCGCCGCGCAAGGTCAACAACGTCGACGCGCCGCCGCATCTCGGGACCGGGTGGCTCGTGACCGCCGAGCTGGTCATGACCAACCACCACGTGATCGCCGCCCGCGCGCGCGACGAGATCGCCGGGGTGGCCGACGAGGACCTGCGCCTGCAGGGCGCTCACGCCAGCGCCGAGTTCGGCTTCGACGACGACGGCGCCGACGTCGCCCCGGTGCCCTTCCGCGAGCTCGTCGCCTGGGGCGCCGCGCTGGACTACGCGATCCTGCGCCTCGCCGCCCCGGCGGACCGGAACCCGCTCCAGCTCGCCGCCGAGCCGCTCAGCCTCGCCGAGGGGGACCGGATCGCGGTGAACATCATCCAGCACCCGATGGGGGAGTCCAAACGCGTCGCGCTGCGCAACAACCTCGTCGACCGCGTGACCGAGCGCGACCTGCGCTACTTCACCGACACCCGCAACGGGTCGTCCGGGTCACCGGTGCTCGACGACTCCTGGCGCGTGCTCGGCCTCCACCGGGCGTCGCGGCGCGTCCCGCTGACCAACTTCCAGGGCAAGGACACCGCGATCGTCAACGTCGGCTCGCAGATGCACGCGATCCTGGCCGACATCGCCGAGGCGTTCCCGGCCGTCCACCGCGAGATCGCCGAGGCGGTCCGGGCATGAGCGGCGAGCGGATCGTCGGATGACGTCCGCCGGATCTTCGGCGACCTCGGCGAGGTCGCCGAGCGGCTGGCCGAGGCGCCCGAGTCGGCGGTCGAGGGCGACCCCGCCGATCCGATCGTCGCGGCGGTGCGCGAGGAGCGCCGCCGGGTCGTCGGCGACGGGATCTCGGGTCTCGAGAAGGTCGCCGAGGGGCGCGAGGAGGAGCTCGACGAGGACGAGCTGCTCGGGCTCGAGGCGATCGTCCTGATCGAGGGGCGGCCGGCGATCCTGATCCAGGACGGCGACTTCCTGCCGCCGCCGCGCGAGTGGGCGCACCTGTCCGGCGAGCGGGAGGCGATCCGCGGGGCGATCGCGTGCTGTGGGCGCATCGAGGTGACCGGGCACCTGAACCTCGAATGGGCGGGCACCGCGGCGCTCGTCGCTCCGACGACGCTGATGACCAACCGCCACGTGGCGATGGAGTTCTGCTCCCGGCGCGGAGAGCGGTGGACGTTCCGCCCCGGCATGACGACGCGGATCGACTTCCTCGCCGAGCTCGGGAACGCGCGGACGCTCGAGTTCGAGATCACCGAGGCGATCGGCATCCACGAGGATCGCGACCTCGCGCTACTGCGCGTTGAGCCGGCGGGAGCCGACGGGCGCTCGCTGCCCGAACCGCTGGCGATCGCGGCGACCGAGCCGGCCGACCTCTACGACCGCGACGTCTACGTCGTCGGCTTCCCGGCCTACGACGGCCGCCGGAACGACCCTGAGCCGATCCGGCGGCTGTTCATGGACATCTTCGACGTCAAGCGCCTGCAGCCCGGCCGGGCCGTCGCCTATTCGACGCGGTACTCCGCCGTCCAGCACGACTGCTCGACCCTGGGCGGCAACTCGGGGTCACCCGTGTTCGACCTCGAGACACACCGGATCATCGGGTTGCACTTCGGCGGGTCCTACCGGGTCGGCAACTACGCCGTGCCGCTGTGGATGCTCACGGGCGACCCGCTCTTGACGCGGGCCGCCGTGAACTTCCAGTAACTGGCCGGTCGGCTCAGCGGGGCGGTTGACGTCCCTCGGTCGGGATCAGCTCGCGCCAGATGCTCGCCAGGGAATCCTCGCGGCGGGCAGGCGCCTCTTCGATCTCTTCCTCGGCCCCCGTGTACCAGTCGAGCGAGCGCTCGATCCCGCCCGCCACCCACTCCGCGGGCTTGGGAACGCCGGTCATGCGGATCACCTCGACGCACGGGAACAGGGTCCCGCGGGTGTAGCGGAGGTAGCGGTCGGGGTTCGTCGCGGCCATGTGCTTCGGCAGGATCTGGGCGAACCAGAGCACCATCAGACCGACGATGACGAGGTCGTAGAGGCCCAGCGGGAGTCCCTCGGTCAGCCGTGAGTCGGTGCCCGGGACGGCGATGTAGTCACGGTGCGCCAGCAGGGTGGCCGTCGTGACGATGATCGCCACGAAGAACTGCCGGGCCGCCAGCCAGGCCGCCAGATGCGACTTGTCGCCGTCGACGAAGACCTTGCGCCACCGGTCGATGACGGCGACCTCGAGGCCCTCCATGCCGGCGAGGAGCGTCAGCAGGGCCAGCGCGGCGACCGCCGTGACCGCGGCCATCGCGTCGCTCTCCGTGACGACCGCGTCGATCGTGCTGTAGACCCAGAGCAGCGCCATCACCGACCAGGCGAGCAGCAGGGCGCCGGCGAACGCAGCGCGCGGCATGCTGCGGACCTCGTGAGGGTGCGTCGTCGCGGAGGCCATCAGCTCACCCTGGTGGCCGAGTGCAGTTGCAGGAACATCGCTTAACCCCAATCTTTGGGCGAGTGCCGGAGCAGGCGAATCTGTCACCTGCAAGCGTGCGTCTTTTCGCCATCGACACTCTCAGGGCTGAATGGCCGCGTCAAGGTAGCGGGCCACACCCGCAGTGTGACGTCGTACACGTACACCGGTGCCTGTGCAACCAACCGATATTTCGGTGCGAATTCAGGCATTCCACGGTGTACTGGATTAAGCAGACGTATGGGGTTTCCGCGCCTAGAAGACGGCGCTCGTCCCGCCCGCACGGCGACGCCGGATCGCCCGCCCGACGGCCACGCCGGCGACGCCCGCCGTGGCCGCCAGCAACGCCGCCATCGGCACGACGACGGCCACGATCCAGCCCAACATGAACGCAAGCTGCGCCCATACGAGGAAGACGACGGTGGCAACGGCGATCGCGATCGGGGTGAAGCGGCGGGAGCGCCTGAGCGCGAGCAATGCGCGGGGAGGCACGCGAGCAGGACCATCGCGATCGCGTCGAGCGGGTCGGGCGCGTCCCGCAGCGGGACGGGCGCACCAGCGTGTCGATGGCGTTGGCCTGGATCTCGGCGCCCGGCATCGGCGCGTCGCGATCGACCGGCATGGGGTACGGCGTCGGGAGATCCCCGCGCGAAGACGCCGATGACCACGAGCTTGTCGCGGAACGTCGTCCGCGCGGCGGCGGCCCTCGATCACGTCGAGGGCGGACACGCGCGGCAGCGTGCCCGGCGGGCCGCGGTAGTCGATCCACGAGGTCACGTCGCTCTGGGCGCCCTCCTCGCGGCCCTCCGCAGTCGTGACACTCGTCCAGCTGCCGGCTCAAGCCGCCGCCGCGGACGAGGTTGGCGGCCGCGAAGGCGAACGTCGGCGCGCGCACGCTGTCGCGAGGATCGCCCTCGGCCGGCTTCACGTTGACGAAGTCCACGAGCAGGTCGGTGCGCCGGTGGCTGCCGTCGACGTCCTGCGGCAGGCCGGCGTAGCCCGTCTTGACGCCCGTGCCGCCGACCAGATCGGCCGTGTCGCATGAGTTCGGCGCGAACGCGCTGGCCGCCATCCGGTGCCGGTCTCGGCGACGAAGGTCCGAACGGCAGCACGAGGCGGTCTCGTGCGGCGCGGAAGGCGCTCATCAGCGCCCGGTCGCCGCGCTCCGTCCACGGGTCTTCGAAGAGGACGTCCAGGGCGATGAGGCGCGCCCCGGCCGCATGCAGGCGCCTGATCATCAGCGCGTAGTCCTGGCGCGGCAGGCGGGGATCGCTGGGGTCGGCGAGCGCCTGCAGCGTCCGGTCGTCGACGGCGATGAGCACAAGCCGCGGGTCGGGCGCGCTCGTCCCGCGCACGTCGAAGCGGGCGTCGATCGTCCGCAGCTCCGCCTTCCGCACGGCGACGGGGTCGAGGAGGTACAGCGCGAGCCCCACGAGCACGGCGGCCAGGGAGATGACCGCCGCGGCCAGGCGCCGGCTGCGCACCTCCAGGCGCCGGGTTCGCTCGCGCGCCTCCTTCAGCCCGCGCTCGGTCTCCGCGCGGCGCTGCTCATCGACGTGGCGCCGGCGCCAGTCGAGGATCGCCGGCGCGAGCACGTCGTGGTAGATCTCGCGGTGCGGGACCCCGTCGGGCTCGGCAGACGGGATCCGGCGCAGGATCCGCTCGCCCTCGAGGTGGCCGAGGGCGGCGTCGAGCGGGGCCTCGGGCGCGCCGGAGAACTCGCCGAGCTCGGCCGTGCTGAGGGCGATCTTCCGCCCGCCGGAGGTGACGAGGAAGCGGAAGGCCGCGGCCGCGGCATCGCGCTGCTCGGCGGGCAGCGCGCCCATCACGTCGTCGAGGTGCGAGCGGACGATCGTGTCTGCGCCGCCGAGCCGCTGCAGGGTCTCCAGGCGCAGATCGGTCGACCCCAGGGCGACCTCCTCGTCCCAGAGCCGCTTCATGACGAGCTGCAGGTAGGCGGTCTCGATCCGCACCGGACCGCTCGCCCCGACGTCGGGTGCGCCCGCGTCGCCGATGGTCACGCGGCCCCGGCGGACCTGCTCGAGGACCGCCTCGACGAGGTCCGGCTCGATCTCGAAGCGGGCCGCGTCGCCCGGCAGATGGTCGTTGAACGCGCGGACCGGTTCGAGGACGGCGTCGCGGGCCGCGCGCTCGTCGAGGAAGTCGAGGTGCAGGTAGTTGCCGTAGACGTTCGGGATCGTCGCCTTGAAGCGCTGGCCGAGCAGCGAGTAGGCGTCCTCGCGGACCGAGATGAGGACGTTCGCGCGCAGGTCCGGGCGGGTGATGCAGCGGGCGAGGTCGTCGTCGAAGCCGTTGCCGGCGTGCGGCTCGTGGACGAAGTGCTCCTCGAACTGGTCGAGGATCAGCAGGGGGGTCGCGTCGACCGCTCGCGCGACGTCCTCGAGTGCGTGCTCGAGCGCATCGCGCCGGACTCCGAGATCGCCGTCGCCGCCGGCCATCGGCCGCACCGCGGCCTCGAGCGCGGCGATCAGGCCTGCCGTCGCGTCGCCCTGCCAGGCGCTGAAGACGACGGGCACGTAGCGCGCCGTGCCGCCGTTGGCGACGCTGCGCGCGCCCAGCTCCCGCAGCCTGGCCGACACGCCGGCGCGGAGCAGCGAGCTCTTGCCGACGCCGCTCTCGGCGTAGAGCAGGGTCAGCCGCGAGGCCCGCAGGTTGCCGATGATGCGTCTGCGCTCGCCGTCGCGGCCGAAGAAGAGCTCTGCGTCCTCTTCGACGAAGTAGTCCAGGCCGACGTACGGGCCGCCGCTTGCGCTCACCGTTCCGCGTGGCCACGGCTAGGCGCCGAGCTCACCCTCCAGCTGCTCCAGGAACTCGGCGGCGGACTCGTCGACGACGCTCACGCCGAAGTGCTCCCACAGCCCGCGCTCGATCGCCTCCCGCTCGGCGTCGATCGCCCACGACCGCGACTCGAACTGCTGGCCGCCCCACACGCGCTGGAGGAAGACCCGCAGGGTCCAGTCGCGAACGCGGTAGCCCAGGAAGAGGAAGTGGCTGTCGCGGAGCTTGTTGAGGATCTGCAGCGGGATGAGGCTGGCGACCGGCCCCTGCGTGAGGTAGCCGATGTAGTCGTCCTCGGTGATGACGAAGTTGTCGCGCAGGTTCGGGCCGTTCGTCCCGAAGTCGATCGCGCCGCCGTGGAGCTTGACGATCACCGTTCGCGACAGCGCGCCCTCCTCGTCGATGGGCAGGTCGACGTACTCGTTGGGGACCGTGATCGGCGTTGGGCCGCCGTTGTCCCGATCGAACCACGGGATGTGCATGAAGCGACCCTTGTGCTCGCCGGTCGCGACGAAGACGGCGAGGTCGTACGGCTCGTCGACCGCGTCGAAGGCGCGTTCGAGGGCGGAGTCGTAGCTCGTCGTGACGATGAGCTGGTACGCCTCGCGGTCGAGCGTCTGGAGCCGCCGCGGGAGGTCGGCGAGGAAGCGATGCACGGAGCTCGGCCGGTCCTCGACCTTGACGACCAGCTCGCGCACGGTGCGGCACAGGTCGACCCGGCCCTCGGTTAGCGACACGTGCTCCGAGATGCGTGCGAGGTCGTCGCTCTCCGAGCCGAGGCTGAAGTGGGTCGCGAGGTGACGTGCCAGCTCGACGTTGTCGGGGAGCCAGCCGGCCCCGTGGCGCCACGGCTCCAGGCGGTCGGCGTGGTTGACGCCTGAGCCGAGGACGGTCACGACGGAGCCGTCGGCGAGGTAGCGCGCGATCCGCGCGGTGTCGGTGCGCCGGCCGAGGGTCGGACGCTCCCGCTGGGCCTCGGCCGGTGGCTCGGTCGCCTGCGGTCGATCGGGGAGGCCGTTCAGGAACGCGACCAGCATCTCGACGTCGCGCTCCCAGGTCGCGTGGTGCAGGGTCTGCGCCTGACGCTTGGCGAGCGGCCGGAACGAGCGCGGCATGAGGTCCGCCGACGGCATCTCGGCGTCATCGACGAGCACGGGCACGACGGTCGCGCCGTTCCGGAACGCGGTCTCGATCTCGAGCCGCATGACGTCCTCGGCGTTCGGGTCCAGAAGCGTGCGGTGCAGCCGCTCGTGGGTGTGAGCGAGCCAGTGCGGACCCAGGACCGCGAGCACGATGTCCGCCTCGCGCACCCGCTTCACGGCGTTGGACCGCCAGTCGCTGCCCGGCTTCGTGTCGCGGGTGTCCAGGAAGACGCGGTCCTCGCCGAGGCGCAGCTTCAGCGTCGCGGCCAGCTGACGGGAGGCCGACGGTGCATCCGAACGGCGATAGCTGATGAACACCTGCAACGGTTTGTCTACTCTGCACTTGTGGCTCGGGAAAGGCAAGGACGGCTACCAATAAGCGGTGCGATCAAAAACCGATAAGCGTCATATTGGTTGCCTTCCGGTAGAAGACTGGACCGCGTCCTTCCGTGTACGCCGCTACGCGGAGGTAAGTTCTCTCGAGCTATGGCTCCCCGCAGGGCGCATCCTTCGCGGCCGTAGCGTGGCCCGCCCCATCCGGCAACGACGACCGCAGGAGGGAACAGAGCAGGACCCACACTGTGGGCAACGCTTCCCCGCTCGCTAGCTCGCTCGTTCCCCGGGTGCGGCGCGCGTTTGTCACTCCGAATAAGCGCGGAAACGAGCTAGTACTCCCTGAAAAAACGCTGCTCGACTGGGCCACCTTGTCCCGACGCCGTCGCGAACCTGCACAAATGCCACCAAGCGCTGGATCGTCCACCACGACTATTGCATCGGCGTTCAGCCGCAGAGTAGGGTCGCGCCAAAGCTTGACGATCGCACGTCGCACCTCGCGCTCACGCCGTCGTGTCGCGAGGTGGTGCTAGCCCTGGACGTTCCGGTAGATGACACCAGGGTTGGTCTTGATAGGCGGCCGTCCGGCACAGGGAAGGAGGATCGATGCGCCGCGTTGCGCTGGGGGTCGTCGGCGGCCTCGCCGGCGTCAGTGTTGCTGTCGCGATGGCAGCGAGCGGACCAGCCGCTGGCGTGCCGATGTCGCCGCTTACCATCACGGCAAGCGAGGACAACAAGCCGCCGGTTGCTCTCGGCTCTGGCCCGATGTGGGGGTATTGGGGGAAGATCACCGGAGACGACACGGGCAGTTACCGGGCGACCTGTGTCCTGCTCGGGGCCCCGACCTCACCCGCGACTCCCCCTCTGCCAGCTTTTGCCGGCAGAGCTCGCGCCGCCGATACCGCCGATACCCGGCTGAGTTGCAACATCGTGCTCAGCTTCGGCGGCGAAGACACAAATGCGGGCAGCCTGATCGCGGAAGGGCTGGTGCTGAGGCCGAACACCAACAAGGGCCTCTTCGACCGTCAGTACATCCGACCGCTCGCCATTACGGGTGGAAGCGGTCCTTCCTACAACAGCAAACAGGGCACCGCGGCCCTCAAAGGCGGCGGGCGGCTCGTGATCGCTTACCAGTGAGGTCGCCCGCTTCCCGTCTTCTGGCGCGGGCGGCGTGGCTCGCGGCGGCAGCGTTGGTCGCATTGGGCGTGTTCTCACAGTCAGCCAGCGCCGGGGTAGTGCAGCGGAACCAGACGAGCACCGGCGGGTTCGTGATCGAATACACCGGCGATGAGGCCCGCGACGTGGTGGTGCTCTCTAAGGCCGGGAGCGACTACGTCTTCGATGAGCAAGACATCACCGGACTAAACGGTTGTCAACCCGTAGATGCGAACCGTGCGTCCTGCAGCGCCGACAATGTCAGCAAGGTCACGATATCGCTGGGGGCGGGCGACGACGATCTCACGATCACTGAGACCGCCTCCCCGAGCGTGCCCGTCCCCGCAGCACCGTTGCTGGTGGCGTCAGGACAGGACGGTGCGGACAGGATCACCGGTGCAGCCGGGCCGGAGCACCTCGATGGCGACGATGGCGCCGACACTCTCGACGGCCGCGGGGGCGACGATGTGCTTCATGGTGGAGCGGGTGATGACCCAAGCATCGTGGGCGGTGAGGGCAACGATCGCCTCGATTTCCCAGACGGCGAGGTCCAAGGCGACGAGGGCGCGGGCGCGGACACGCTCGATGGTGGCCCTGGCAATGACGAGCTGAGTGCCGGCCCGGCGAGCGGCGCGAACGAGAGCGATGTGCTCAGCGGCGGTCCGGGAAACGACACCGCCGACTACAGCGCCCGCGACATGCCACTCACCATCGACCTGGACGACCCCGGAGGCGACGGGGAGCGGGGCGAGGGCGACAACGTACGCCCGGACGTCGAACACCTGATCGGGGGCTCGGAGGGGGACACGCTGAGCGGGTCCGCGTCTGACAACGTCCTCGAGGGCCGAGCCGGAGATGACACCATCAGTGGTCGCGGCGGCAACGACGAGCTCTCCGGTGGCGGCGACTCGGGCACCGACGACGTCAGCGGCGGACCCGGGGACGACGTGATCGCCGGCGGCGGCGGCGAGGATGACCTGCGCGGCGACGAGGACAACGACGTGGTGTCGGGCGGGGGCGGCGGCGACGACCTGAATGGGGGAGCCGGGGGCGACAGGCTGCAAGGCGGTCCGGGGGTCGACAAGGTCGAGGGCGAGGCCGGCGACGACACGATCGAGGGTGGAGAGCCGGGCATCACCGGCGCGGACGGGGGAGATGACCTGAGCGGGGGTGCCGGGATGGACACCCTCGCCGGGGGTCGCGGGAACGACACGATGGACGGGGGTGCGGGCCCCGATGTCATGGACGGAGACGCGGGCCGGGACACGGTCACGTACGTGAACCGCTCGGGCCCGGTGACCGTGACGCTCGACGGCGTCCCCAACGACGGTGAGGAGGGCGAGGGCGACAACGTCCTGCGGACCGTCGAGGAGGTGGTCGGCGGCTCCGTGAACGACACGTTGTCCGGAGACGCAGACAGCAACACGATCAACGGCGCGTCGGGGGAGGACGATCTGGAGGGGAACCGGGGGCGCGACGAGCTGACCGGAGGAAACGCGACGGATCTCATCCGTGCCCGCGACGGCAACCGCGACATCGTCGCGTGCGGGGACGACCAGGACATCGCGATCGTCGACCCCAAGGACCTGGTGCGAGACTGCGAGACGGAGGACGCCGGTGGCCGCCGGCGCCTCGTGGTCGGCCGCACGGCGCTCGTCTCGCCGACGCGCGGCAACTTCGGGCTGCAGCCGCCGGAGGCGCGCCGCTTCTTCACGCTCTCGGAGACGCTGAAGATCCCGGTCCGCTCGACAATCGATGCGACCGACGGTGAGGTCCGGCTGGCCACCGCGGGCAAGCGCGCGGGGCGCCGCCAGACGATCTTCGCCTCGGGTGGCATGTTCACGGTCCGCCAGCGACGCGGCGGACGGGGCGACACCGAGCTTCGCCTCAAGGGGCCGCGCTCGAAGTGCCCGCGCGCGTCCGGTCGTGGGCAGAGAGCGACCATGCAGGACGAGCCGAAGCGCCGCCTCCGAACGCGGATCGTGAAGGCGACGAGGCAGTTCAAGGTCCGCGGGAAGTACAGCGTCGGCGCGGCGAAGGGCACGATCTGGTGGACCGAGGAGCGCTGCGACGGGACGCTCACCCGCGTCGAGAGCGGGACCGTCCGCGTTCAGGACCTCGTCCGCGACAAGACGGTGACCGTGAAGGCCCCCGGGAGCTACCTGGCACGGCCGCGCTAGGCGCGACGCGAGCCGGCGGGCCAGACGACCGTGGTCGGCACGCCGTGCTCGAGCGCGAACGCGACGACGTCCGCCGTCCCGCCCAGCCCACGCGACATGCTTCCGTCCCAGACCGCGAGCAGCCGTTCGGCCAGCGCGACGATCCGGCGGCCGGCCGCCCAGAAGGCCTCCTCCGATGGACCGGCGAACGGAAGCTCGACGACCTCGTCGGCGCGGCCGCGTAGCGCCCGATAGCTCGCGACGCCGGCCTCCGTCGCGAACGAGTCGCCGTACCCGCCACACGGGATCACCGCGATCAGCGCGCCGCCCGCGTCGAGCACCCGCTCGGCGAAGAGCTGGTCGGCGCCCTCGGCCAGCGAGCTGATGCCGCGTAGCCCGTCGAGCTCGCGCAGCTCGGCCGCGAGCGCGGCCGCCACCAGATCGCAGGTCGCCGGGGTGAGGTCACGATGCCCCGTGACCCCGACCCGCGTCATATGCGGCCGGCGTCCGCGAGCTTCCAGTAGTAGCGCCCGAGCGGCGTCAGACGACAGCCCGTGCTCCGGACCGCCGCGTAGTACATGTCCTCCTGCCCGACGGGCTCGATGAGCTTCACCCGGTTGCAGCGCTGCAGCCAGCGGAAGATCTCCTCGGCCTCGGGATCGCGCGGCTCCTTCGTGTACTCGTGCCGCGGCTCGAGCGGGAACTCGGCGTCGGGCGTCTCGAACCACTCGGGGAACCGGCGCAGGACCTCGATCTTGACCGCCGGCTGGGCCCTGCGCAGGGACAGCATGCGCGACACGTGCGATTTGAACAGCGGACGCTGGTCCCAGGCGCCGAAGGCCTGGTCGACGTAGGCGTAGACGCTCGCGATGGAGACCTCGCCCCGGATGTCGGCGGCGCCGCCGTCGAGGGCGCTGCAGACGAGCTCGGTGAACATGCCGCTCCCGCCGAGCTCCCACGACGACTGCGTCGAGCGGCTGGCGGTGAGGATCGACAGGCCCTCGCGCAGCGACGCGTGCGCGTTGTCGATCGCCGGGACGGCCCCCAGCCATCCGCTGTGGCAGCTGTCGATGATGATCGCCACCTCGCGGATGTGCTTGGCCCGGTTCGCGCGCGCCAGGACGTCGCCGAGCGAGACGCCCTCGTCGTAGAGCGCGACGTCGGACGTGACCAGGTAGCCGTCGAGGTCGTTCTCCGTCCCGTGCCCCGAGAAGTACAGGAGGGCCACCTCCGCCGGATCGGCGAACAGCCCCTCGATCGCCTCGCGCAGCCGGGCGCGCGTGACGCGCTGCTCGTCGGAGGTCAGCAGCTGGGTGTCGAAGTCCACGCTCCCGTCGTAGTGGCGGGAGAGCAGGGCCTCCATCGCCCGCGCGTCGTTGACACATCCGGCCAGCGGCTCCGACGGATAGTCGTCGATTCCGACCAGCAACGCGCGACGCATGGGTTCCATCGATACCTCCGAGGCGAGCATACACCCGCGAAATCCAGCGCTTTTGCACCGTTTGCCGGTCGTAGCGATGCAGAAGCAGAACTTCTCTATTAACCGTTTTCGATATTCCGGGAACTGAGTTGTTGCCGGTGCGTCGCCCGTGCGGATAGCGTCGGTGCGGGGGGCGAGCGGGCACGAAGGAGGGTCGGAAATGAGTCCACGTCTCCGCAGGCCGCATCGGCCGACGCGGAGACCGCTGGCGCCTCTCGGCCTGGCACTCGTCGTGCTCGCCGTGAGCGCCCCGGCGGCGCCGGCCGGGACCGTGGGCACGGGGCCGGGCGACGCCGTGGGCTTCACCGCCGCCTCGTCCGAAGCCAACCGCGTCACGCTGACCACGAGCGGCGACAGGCTCATCGTCAATGACGCGGGCGTCGCCACCATGGGCATGTCGGGCGCCTGCACCATGGTCGACCCCCAGACGGCGTCGTGCCCCGTCACGCCGCAGACGCGCGTCACCGTCCGCGGCGGCGATCTCGACGACGGGATCACGAACGCGAGCGGCATCGGCGCCGAGCTGCTCGGCGGGGACGGCCACGACGTCCTGCGCGGCGGCGCTGCGGCCGAGCGCCTCGAGGGCGATGCGGGGCCCGATGATCTCGACGGCGGAGCCGGCGACGACGTGCTCGGAGCCGGGCCCGGCCCTCCGGTGGCGGACGCCGACATCGTCGCCGGCGGTCCCGGCACGGACTCGGTCTCCTACGCCGCTCGCTCGGCCGGGGTGGTGGTGACCGAGGACGGCGTGGCGAACGACGGCGCGGCCGGCGAGGGCGACAACATTGCGCTCGACGTCGAGCAGGTGACGGGAAGCCCGGCGGCCGACCGGCTGCTCGGCGGCTCCGGCCCGAATGTCCTGGACGGCGGACCGGGTGACGACAACGTCGACGGTGGTCCGGGCGCCGACACCACGCAGGGCGGCATGGGGGCCGACACGCTCAGCGGTGGGCCCGGAGCGGACCAGATCGTCGGCGGGCCCGACACCGACGTGGTGACCTACTCGTCGTTGTCCATCGGCGTCACCGTGGACCTGGGCTCCGGCACGGGGCGTAGCGAGGAGCCCGGTGACGTCGACACCGTCCGCGAGGTGGAGAGCGCGACCGGTGGCCGCTGGACCGACACGCTCACCGGGACGGCCGCCGGCAACACGCTCGAGGGCGCGGCGGGCGAGGACTACGTCGAGGGCGGGCGTGGGCCCGACCGGCTCGACGGAGGGGCCAGCGACGACGTCGTCGACGCGCGGGACGGAGGTCGCGACGCGGCCGTGACGTGCGGCCCCGGGGTCGATCTCGCCATCACCGACCGCGGCGACCCCGTCGCGCGTCGCGGCCCGGACCGCTGCGAGCGCGTGGACGACGGCAGCGACCGGCGCCCGCGGCGTGGCTTCGTGGTCGTCCGGCCCGCTCGCTGTCCGGGAGCTGAGCAGGACGCCCAGGTCGGCCTGCCGGCGATGAGCCGGCTCGTTCCGCTGCGCGACTCGATCCTGCTGGCGACGGGATCCCAAGGACGCCGGTCCCCGCGGCTCGCCGCGACCGATTGCGCGGTGCGCCTGGCGGCCACGCCGGGCCGGGGGCCGAGCGTCGCGGCCGAGGTGACGGGCGCCCAGGTGACGGTCCGGCAGAGCGCCGGACGCCAGGTCATCACGACGCTGCGCGTCGCGCGACCTCGTTGTGGCGCAGGCGGGCGCGGGTCGGCGGTGCGCCGCGATCGGCGGGTGCGGCTCAAGACACAGCGCCGGCCCGGGAGGTGGCAGGTGGAGGGCCGCTACAGCGTCGGCGCCTCGCAGGGGACGGATTGGACGACGCTCGAGGGCTGCGCTCGCACGGTGACGATCGTCCGCCGCGGGCGGGTCCGCGTCTACGACCGCGTCAAGCACCGCACCGTCGTCGTGCGGGCCGGGAAGCGCTACGTCGCCCGACGCCGATAGCGCGGACAGGTGCCGAACAAGCGTCCAGTCTTGTCCGCAAAGAGCGGAAATCCGGCGCGATCCCGGCACGCATGGGGGGCGAATCGTGCCGATCGCCGCCTACGCAGTCACAAATGCTCTAACTCGCTCACCGAAAGCAGTCATGGACGACATCGCCCTCGGGCCTCTGGGAACCCTCCCGGAGCCCGTTCCCACGAACGACTCGGCCGGCGCCTCCCCGGCGCCGGCCCGGCGCTCGGCCGAGCAGGCCGAGCGGCTCGTGCTCGAGCTCATCGCCGAGCACGCCGACTCGCTGCTGCGCGTCGCGCGGCGCTACAGCCTGTGCGCCGACGACGCCCAGGACGCCTACCAGCGCACGCTCGAGCTCCTCATGCGCCACGCCCACCGGCTCGACGCCGAGCGTGCGGGCGGATGGCTGCACACCGTCGTGAAGCGGGAGGCGGTCGCGGTCAACACCTCACGTCGGAAGCTCGTCGGCGGCGATGACCTCGACCTCGACACGATCGAGGTCCGCACCGCGCCGTCGCCCGAGGACCGCGTGCTCGCCTTCGAGCGCGTCTCGCGGTCGGCCGAGGCGCTCCAGCGCCTCAAGCCGCAGGAGGTCCGCGCGCTGTGGCTCAAGGCGATGGGCAACAGCTATCAGGAGATCTGCGAGACGACGGGGTGGACCTACACGAAGGTGAACCGGTGTCTGGCCGAGGGGCGCAAGAGCTTCCTGGCCCGGTATGCGGGGATCGAGGCGGGCGAGGAGTGCGAGCGCTGGGGGCCGTCGCTGTCGGCGATGGTCGACGGCGAGGCGACGGCCGAGCAGCTGCTCGAGCTGCGCCCGCACCTGCGCAACTGCGGCGCGTGCCGGGCGACGGTGCGTGAGCTGCGCGGCTCGTCGGCGCCGCTGGTGGCGATCTTCCCGTCCGGTGGGGCGGCGCTCGGCGGCTCGGGGCCGCTCGATGCGGCCGGCCAGGCGATCGCGCGGCTGTGGGAGCTGGTGTGGAGCGCGGTCAACGAGAAGGCCGCGGCGACGGCCTACCGCGCCAACTCCTTCGTGGATGCCGTGACGACGGGCAAGATGGCGGCGACGGCGGCATCGGTCGCGGCGATCGCGGGCGGCGGGATCGCCGTCGAGGAGGCGGTCGTCGGCTCGCCCGAGCCGCCCCGCGCCGTGCTGAGCACCGACGCGCCGGGACCCAGCGTCACGCAGGTCGCGCGGTCCTCGGGTCGTGAGCCGGCGGCGCCGCGCTCGTCGAGGCGGCGCTCCTCGGTCAAGCGCCGGCCGGTCGTGCGGGTGCCGGCGCGCAAGCTGCGGCCCGCGTCGCGCACGGCGACCGTGAAGCCCACGACGACCACAACGAGGATCCCGGCGTACGTCGCGGCCCCGACGGGTGCGATCGCCACGACGAAGGCGCCCGCGCCGCGGCCGGCCGCCCCCGTGGGATCGGGGCGCTCGGGCGAGTTCGAGGTCGAGCGCCCGTGATCAGCGCAGGGCCTTACGCGAGCACGCCACCGTCCGGCGCCTCGCGCGCCGCGCGGATCTCGGCGACGGCCTCGGCCAGCTCCGGCGTCAGGTCTGCCATCCCCGGGCCGACGACCCGCTCGGCCGCCTCCCACGGCGGCTCGGCGATCGAGAGGAAGTGGACGGCGTGCGCGGCGACGAGGGCGAGCGCACGTGGGTCGCGCTCGGCCAGCTCGTGGAGGATCTCCAGCGCGCTGTTCGTCCCGCGCCGGTAGCTGACGGACACGAGCACCTCGGTCGCGAGATCGACACGGCCGACCCATGCCCGTCGCGCCGCGCGAGCTTCGGGCGTGGGATTGGCGCGACGGCTGGGCCGCGTCCAGGTCCCCGCATCGGTGTCGCCGTCGTCTCCCGCGCCGGGGGACAGCAGCTCGGAGATGACGTTCGCAAGAGCGCTCGGGTCGTAGCTCACGGCGATCCCCTCTCAGGCAGCTGGTCGTGGGTCGAGCATGACCCGCAGTATGGGGTGAGCGGCTACTCCGCGTCGCGCAGGAGCGCGCGCACGACCGCCCCGACCGCGCCGAGCGTGGCGATGAGGACGACCCCGGCGACGGGAACGCCCCTGCGAACCAGCCGGTGTCTCCCGAGTGCGCGCTCGGGCTGGCCGTACCGGACCCGCCTACCGCCAGGGCGGCCCGAAGCGCAGCGGCGCCAGGCGCTGGCTGCGCGTTCCGCGCCCGGCGGGCACGGCGGGGACCGCGGGCGAGACGACGGCCGGCGTGCGCCCGCGCGGCGCCCGTCGCGTGCGCTCGAGCCCCATCACGGCCTCGCCGTTCTCCTCGGTCCGCGGCGCGCTGTCCGCCTCCGGCGGCGCCATCCACTCGCGCAGGCGCCGCCACATCGCCGCGTGCTTCGTGCACAGCGCAGCCACGTCGGCGGCCGCCAGGGGACGTCCCTCGAGGTCGTGCTCGCGCACCGACACGCTCGACGCGGGCAGCTCGTTGGTCAGCCAGTCGGCGAGCAGGTCGTGCAGCACGTCGAGGCGCTCGTTGGCCCAGCGCACGTCGCGCTCGGCCACCTCCTCGTCGTCGCCGACGCCCCTCGCCACGCCACAGGCGCGCGCGTCATCGATCCAGCGGTCGTCGAAGGGCGGGACGGCCGCGTCCAGCGGCGCGAATCCCAGGCGCTTGCTCGCCGAGGCCATCTGCGTGATCAGCTCCAGCCGCACCCGCCAATGGCGGTGGTGCTCGGCGACGCGGTCGATCAGCCGCCACGTCTCCGCCTCGTCCTGCAGCCAGCCCAGCACCTGGCCGGCGTCGACGGCCTCGGCGAGCTCGCGCCCGCGCCGCTGCCAGAACCCCTCCCAGCGCTCGGCGCTGCCGAGGATCAGCGCGCGCGTGAAGCGGCTCATCTGCCAGCGCTGCACGAGCTTCGGCCGGTGCGGCGTGCGTGTCGCCGACGGCAGGTACATCGCCTCGAACTGCTTGAACTCCTCGTGGCGTCGCAGCGCCGCGAGGTCCGGGTCCTCGCTGACCACCCAGTCGCGCCGCGCCGCGATCGCCGCGCTCGTCGCCGAGGCCATCGCGCGCTGCAGGCGCTCGCGCGCGTAGCCGGCGAAGCGGTCGGCGCGCGGCGGGTCCTCCTGCACGGTGGCCACGAGCATCGGCGCCGCGAAGATGCACGCCGCGTTGTACTCCTCGGTCCACGCCCAGCGCCGCCCGCCGATCTTCCGGACGTTCACGGCGAGCTGGTCCGGGTCGACGCGCCACGCGACGCTCTCGTCGTTGAGCACGCGGTGGCGGATCCAGCGCCGCCGCATGTCCATCAGCACGCTCGCCAGGCGGACCGCGGCCGGTGACAGCGTGGCGTTGGGCCGGCGCGCCGAGAAGCGCACCTCGTGGCCGAGCTGCTCGAGCTCGGCGCAGGCGATCTGCACGAACAGCGCGCGCAGCGGGAACAGGTCTTCGCGGCCCTCGGACGGCGGGTCGGCGAGCAGCTCCTCGAGCTCGGTCGCCGTCCACGGCGGGCCCATCGGGCCCGAGCGCGAGCCGACGAGCCGGAAGTGGCCGATGATCGGCCGCAGCGCGCCGCGCACGCGCTCGCGCAGCGCCGCGCGCTGGGCGTCGCGCTCGGTCTCGCCCGCCTCGCGCGTCGGGTGCTGCCACTGCTCGGCCACGTTCGGCCCGGCGAGCAGGATGGCCATCCGGTAGCCGGCGATCCACGCGCTGGCCCGGCGCTCGCGGCGCGCGCGCCGCGAGTACACGCGCCCGTCGTCGCTGGCCACCACGGTCCGCGCGCTGAGGTACATCGCCACGGCGTCGAGGTAGAGGCCGAGCTTCTCCTGGACGAAGCCGATCTGCAGGCGCAGGTCGATGTTGCGCGGGTCGAGCGACAGCGCGAGATAGAGGTCGTCGAGCGCCTCGTCGTAGCGCCGTTCGGACGTCAGCTGACACGCGCGCTCGTGCGCGTGGACCATGTCCGCGTCCATCGTGTAGCGCCGCCAGCCCGTCCACGGGGCGCGGCACAGCCGCGTCTGCGGGAGGACGGCGGCCACGACGGCGTCGGCCGCGCGCTGGACCGCGCCGTCCCAGCTCGTGTCGGTCACGGTGCGCGACGAGATGCCCTCGTGCGGCAGCCGCGTGACCTCGACGCTCGCGTCGTAGCGCGGCTCCTCCGGCCGCACGGTGACCGTCACCGCGACCTCGTAGGCGTGCGTCGGCTTGACCGAGCGCACGAGCCGCCCGAGCGCGGCGAGGATGCTCGGCGGGTCGGGCCGGACGTCGCCGAGCACGCCGACGAAGTCGGTCGAGGGCGGCGCGCCCGGCACCGCCGCGGCGGCCTGCAGGCGCCGCCGCGCCAGCCGGCGGCGCAGCTCCATGGTCAGCCGCTCCGCGTCGACGCCGTCGATCTCGCCGTCCAGGCGCACGGACTCGACGTCGATCCGCCCCGGCAGCCAGCCGAGCAGCTCGAGCCACACGCGCCGCAGCGACCAGCCGGCCGCCGTGAGCAGTCCGATCGTCAGCGCGGCCGCGACCTCGTCGCGATGCAGCGTACGGTCGAGCGCCTCGATGACGCCCGGCTCGCCCGGCGAGGGCGGCCGGCCGACGACCCACGCCAGCACGAAGACGGCTCCCACGGCGACGAGGAGGCAGGCGCTCCAGCCGAGCGCCAGAGGCCAGCGACGCGGCATCCGCGTCGGGTTCGGCGTCATGCCCATTGATCGCGTCCTTCCATCGCGCTCCCCCAAGCAACGACAGTGCGAGGCGACCGTATGCACGGCATCCATCGCCGTGCCGGATATGTGCCACAAACGGGGTGCTTTCCGTGCAGATCCCGTGCAGAGGGGCGGCTCCGGCCCGCCGCGGCACGGGGCCGCGGCGGGGCGGGAGCGGTCTCAGCGCACGATCGCGCGGCGGCGCAGCACCGGGCCGAGCTGCCGCGTCTGCGTCTCGCGGCGCAGCGCCAGCCGCGCGGCGCTCGTGCTCGTCGACGACGAGGCGAGCGGGATGATCGGCTCGAACGGGACCTCCTGCACGCAGGTCGTCCCCGCCGCGGGCACGGTCCCGTCGATCAGGTAGGCGTCGACCGCCGCGTCGATGCACGGCGAGTTGCCCCCGTAGGCGGTGTGGCCGTCGCCGCGCATGGTCAGCAGCCGGGCGTTGCCGAGCTGGCGGGTGAGCTTGACGGCACCGCGATACGGCGTCGCCGGGTCGTACGTCGTCCCGATCACGAGCGGCGTGGCCGCCGAGCCGGGCAGGGCGTACGGGCCGTAGAAGGCGTCCTGGGCCTTCGCCGGCCACAGTCCGGCGTTGAGCTCGGTGTAGCCGTGGTTGAAGTAGAAGTGGTCGAACATGTCCCACGCCTGCGCGCCCTCGCGCACGTACGTGCGGATGTCGCTCGGCCACCGCTGCTCGGCCGCGCTGATGGCCAGGAAGCGGTCGGAGAGCTGGTCGTACTGCCCGGTCACGCGGGTCGCGGCCGTAGAACAGCTCGTCGACGATCGCGCGGATCAGCGTCCCGTCACCGGCCTGCGCGGTCGCCAGCGCGGCGGCGAGCAGGGGCCAGAACTCCTTGGCGTAGAGGACCGAGACCGACGCCGCGTTGATGTCGTCGCCGTCGACCGGCCGCGGGTCCGGCGTGTAGTCGGGGGCCGGGATCGGCGTCGCGTCGGCGCGCTTGACGAGCTCGTCGTAGGCGTCGTGCGGGTCGGTGCCGCCGAAGTTCAGGCACGCCGTCTGGTTGCCGGCGCAGGCCTGGAAGAAGCGCCCGAGCGCGCGCTCGAACGCCGCCGTCTGGCTGTTGGAGATCTTCAGCGGATCGTCGAGGTAGTCCTCGGCGTCCAGCGCGCCGTCGAGCACGAGCGCCCGGAACCGGTTCGGGAACAGCGCGGCGTACGTGGCCCCGAGGAACGTGCCGTAGGAGAAGCCGAGGTAGGTCAGCTTGTCGTCGCCGACGGCCTCGCGCAGGACGTCCATGTCGCGGGCCACGTCGGCCGTCGAGACGTGCTCGAGGATCTCGCCGTTGAGGCGCTGGCAGCGGTCCACGTAGCGGCGGTCCTTGTCCAGCAGGGCCTGGAGGTCGAGCGTGAGCGGCGTCGGGAACGGCTGCGAGGCGGCTCCCTCGGTCTCGGGGTTGGCCTTGCAGTCGATGGCCGGCGAGCTCTGGCCGACCCCGCGGGGATCGAAGCCGACGATGTCGAAGCGCTGGTTGAGCGCGTCGAACAGCCCGGCGCCGGCGGTCGCCTGCAGGAAGTCGACGGCCGGGCCGCCCGGGCCGCCCAGGTTGAAGAACAGCGACCCGATCCGGTTCGCCTGGTCCTTCGCGGGCACGCGGGCCACGGCGATGCTGATCGCCTTGCCGTCGGGACGGTCGTAGTCGAGCGGCACCTGCTGGGTCGCGCACTGCACGCCGGGCGCCTCTCCGCACGCCGCCCAGGCGAGCTCGGCGGACGGGGCCTGGCGCGCGGAGGCGGGGGCCGCCGCGACGAGGCCCGCGGCCAGGATGGCGCAGGTGGCCGCGAGGCTCCTCCGCACGCGGTGCGATGCGACGTGCATCCCTTCCTCCCCTGCTCGGGACGCCGTCATCGATCCAGCGTCCGGTCGGTTGAGGCCGCGGACCCAACTACGCCTGCCGTCCCGCCGCAACCCATGCGTCAGGACGTGCACCCCGGGTCGTCGCGATCCCGCTCCCTGAGCCGGGTTTGCCGTCCGATCGGGCGCCTACCGTCCAGCGCGTCAATGTCCTCGAACGCCAGGAGGCGTTGCGATGGCCCTGTGCTTCATCGAACCCCAGGATGCGGTCCGTGTGATCGCCGAGTCCGTCGGCCGCGAGGCCCGGCGCCAGCTGCTCGGCGAGATCGTCCGTGCCTGGGTCGATGAGATCCCCGACCAGGAACTGGAGTCCCATTACGTCAAGGCGATCGCCGACCTCGACGAGCACGACCTGTCGATGCTCGCCGCGTGGCACGCGTCGCTCGAGGTGGGCCATCCGATCGCCAACCGCGAGTTCCTGGTCAACGCGTTCGCGTCACTGGGGGACAACCGGCGGGAGGCGCTGAAGATCGCCGCCGGGTTCCGCGGCGAGGAGGCGTTCGACGCCGGCGTGGCCGAGGACGAGGCGCTGGACACGGTGCTGCCGTACCTCTCGCGCGAGCGGTCGATCGAGCTGGCCAACGAGTGCCTCGGCCTCTACCTCTGGGACCGCCTGGGCTCGGACAACTGACGCACGCTCAGTCCGCGGCGCGGCGGAGGACGTCGTAGCGGCCCACGCCGCTGTGGCCCTCCATTCGCCAGCGCAGGAACGCCGTGTCGAGGCGCAGCCGCCCGAGGTCGATCGTCGTGCCGCAGATGACCTCGCCGGCCGCGCGGCGCGGGAGCCCGTCGCCGTTGACGTAGAGCTCCAGGCCCGCCGCGACCTGGCGGCCGTCGGCGTCGTAGGTCGTCGACAGGCGCGGGTCGAGCACGTCGGTGGCGCGTGGCTCGTCGCGCTCGGGATCGCGGTCGAGCACGGTCGCGGCGACCTCCTCGTCCTCGTGGTGCTTGGCGCCCGCGGGGCGGATCGCGGTCAGCGACACCGCCAGGTCGTCGCCCAGCCATGCGGCCACCGAGCGCGCTTCGGCGATCCGGTCCCAGTCGGGCGAGCCCCACGAGCGCCCGCGCTGGCCGTGGCCGTCGACGGCGATCCGCCGCCCGCCGACGGTGGCCGCGCCGGTCACGTGGCAGGCCTGGTCGAAGCCCGCCATCCCGCCCGCGCGGGCCACCGGGTGCTCGGCGCTCAGCTCGGCGATCGCGCCGACCGCGCGAAGCTCGAGGTCGAGGCTCGCCTCGTCGGTCGCGAAGGACAGCCGCCAGGCGCGAAGCGGCTCGACCACCTGCGTGTCCAGCCCCGCCGCCGAGACGTCGTCCCAGGACTCCGGCGCGCCGACGTCGACGCCGCCCTCCGCCTTGACCGCGACGGGCTCGCCACCGTGGAAGAGGATGGCCAGGCCGCTGGCGCCGGCGCGCGCCAGGCCGAGCCGCGCGACGCCGAACAACCCGGCGCGCTCGTCGCCGAAGGCCATCGTCACGGCGTCGCTGCCGTCGGAGCCGGCCGGAACGCGCGGCGCGTCCTGAGCGGGATCGACGGTCACTTCAGGCGGGGCGGGTCGACGTCGCTGGCGGTGCCGTCGACGTCGTAGCCGGGACCGTCCGCGCGCGGCGGGCGTCCGTACACGCGCTGGCCGCCGACCGTGGTCACGATCATGCGCGGCAGGACGCGGCGCGCGACGACGCCGCGCAGCAGCGCGCGCGTCGGCGGCAGCAGCAGGAGCAGCCCGAGGATGTCGCTGACGAAGCCGGGCGTGAGCAGCAGCGCGCCGCCGAACACGATCAGGACGCCGTCGAGCACCTCGCGCGCCGGCGGGCGGCGCTCGGCGAGCGCGCGGTTGAAGCGCTCCCACGCGGCGCGCCCCTGCGCACGCATGAGCAGCGCACCGAGGATCGAGTCGATGATGAGCAGCGCGATCGTCGGCAGGACGCCGATGAGCTGCCCGATCTGGATGATCACGAACAGCTCGACGATCGGGACGACCACGAAGATGACGACGAGCAAGAGGCGCATCGGCCTCACAGGCTACGGCAGCGGCGCGCCCGGCCGGGGCGCCCGCGCGCTCAGGCGAAGGCGGTCGAGCGCGGGTCGGCGACGACGCCGGGCAGCCGGTGCAGGCCGACGGCCTCGATGAGCCGCCACACCTGCGGCTGGGCGCCGGCCACGAGCATCCGCCGCCCGGTGATGCGCAGGCGGCGCGAGAGCATCGCGAGATCGACCATCAGCGAGCTGTCGGCGAACGTGAGCTCCCTCAGGTCCACGAGCACGTCCGTGTCGGCGGCCAGGGCGCGCGAGAGCGCCGTCCGGCGACAGCCCTGCGTGGCGATGTCCTCGTCGCCGCAGCAACGCAGTACTGCGGGCTTTGCCGTGTAGGACACCAAGAGGAGGAACCTACACAAAAGCCGCAGCTACACTCAAGGACATGACGACCGTCGAAGACGTCGAGGACGCCCTTTCGAACGTCATCGACCCCGAGCTGGGGCTCGATTTCGTCGAGCTCGGGCTCATCTACGGGGTCGAGGTCGAGGACTCCTCGGTCCACGTGACCTTCACGCTCACCTCGCCGGGCTGCCCGATCGGCCCGCAGGTCTCCGAGCAGATCGAGGAGTTCGTCGGCGAGCTCGAGGGAATCGAGCAGGTGACCTCGTCGATGACGTTCACGCCGCCGTGGACCCCGGACAAGATGTCCGAGGACGCGAAGTTCGCGCTCGGCTTCTGATCGCCGTCTCGGACCTCGCCGAAGCCACTCGCCCGTAGGCGGGTTATGGTCGGCACGATGCGCCGGCTCCTCCTCCCGCTCTGCGCCGCGCTGCTGCTCGCGCCGGCGTCCGGCGCGAGTGCCTCGGGCGGAACCGGGCGCCTGCTCGTCACGGTGACCCCCGGCGCGCAGCGGGCCCCCGCGGCGCGGGCGGCCGCGGCCCAGGCCGTCGCCGCATCGGCGGACGCGCGGCCGAGCGGCTTCAGCGTCCCGCAGATCGGCCTCGTCACCGTGCGCCCGCGCCCGGGCGAGTCGATGCGCGCGCTCGCGCGTCGACTGCGCGCCGACCCGCGCGTGGCCTCCGTGCAGGCCGAGAACCGCGGGCGGGTCCGCTTCCAGCCCAACGACCCCGCGCTCGTCGCGCCCGAGCCCAGCCCCGCGTCGGTTCCCGGGACGACCGTCGAGTGGTGGGCGGCCCGCAGCAACTTCCTGGCGGCCTGGGACCTGTCCGACGGCAGCGGCGCGCGCGTCGCGGTGATCGACACGGGCGCCGAGATCGCCCATCCCGAGTTCATCGGCCGCGTCGCGGGCCTGACGAGCTTCGACGCCACCCGCTCGCCCGCCGGGCTGGACACGATCGGCCACGGCACCCACGTCGCGTCGCTGGCGTGCGCGGCCGGCAACAACGGCGTCGGCCTCGTCGGCGCGGGCCTCGGCTGCCGCCTGCTCGTCGTGAAGTCCGACTTCTCGGACTCGAGCGTCGCGGCGTCGATCGTCTGGGCCGTCGACCACGGCGCCGACGCGATCACGATGAGCTTCGGGACCGCGGCGGGCGCCCAGCCCTCGCTCCCCGTCGTCAACGCGATCGACTACGCGGTCAAGCGCGGCGTCGTGCTGGTCTCGGCCGCCGCCGACGACCCGATCGCCGACCAGGGCTATCCCTCGAGCGTGCTGCAGCCGACGAACACCGGCCCCGACCTGAGCAAGGGGCGCGGGCTGTCGGTCACCGCCGCCGACTTCTACGACCGCCGCGCCTCGTTCGCGGGCTACGGCACGCAGATCTCGCTCGCCGCCTACGGCTCCTACACGGGCGGCACGGGCAGCGGACCGCCCGGCATATTCGGCGCGTTCACGAGCGCCCAGAACGCGCTCGACACCGGCGCGCTGGGCAACATGCGCCCGTGCGGCTGCCGCACGACGTTCGGCGCCGACGCGCGCTATGCCTACCTCCAGGGGACGTCGATGGCGGCGCCGATGGTCGCCGCGGCGTCGGCGCTCGTGCGCAGACTGAACCCGGACCTCACGGCGCGCCAGATCGTGCGCCTCATGAAGGAGAGCGCCCGCCGCCCGGCGGGCACGGGCTGGAGTCCCGACCTCGGCTGGGGGATCCTCGACGCCGGCGCCGCGGTGACCGCGGCGCGCAACCTCGACGGCCGCCCGCCGGCCTCCAAGGTCCGCCGCCTCGCGGCGCCGACGGGCTCGAAGCTCACCGTGCGCTGGCGCGGGCGCGACGTCCCGCGCCGCAACGTGGCCCTGTCGGGCATCGCCCGCTACGAGCTGTGGCGCTCGACCGACGGCCGCCGCGCGCGGCGACTGCTGACCACGACGCGCACCTCGCGGCGCGTCACGGTGCGCCGCGGCGCCCGCTACGGCTTCTTCACCGTCGCCATCGACAAGGCCGGCAACCGCGAGCCGAAGCCCAAGCGACCGGACGCGCGCCTCACCGTTCGCTGACGACGCCGGCCAGCGCCGCGAGCTCGTCGAGCGCCGCGTCGAGCGCGTCCCCGATCCCGTCGAGGTCGGGCAGCGCGTCACGGTCGCCGAGCAGGCCGAACGTGATGAGCCCGTGGTAGGAGACGACGGCCACGGCGAGCGTGTGCTCGCGCGGCAGCAGCGCGATCGGCACGACGTCGAGCAATTCGCGCCCGCGCAGGTAGAGGGGGAAGCCCGGCCCGGGGACGTTCGTCACGAGCAGGTTGAAGAAGCGCGAGGAGAAGTGCAGGCGCGAGGCGAGGGCGAGGATCGCCGGCGGCACGACGTTCTCCAACGCCGCGAGGATCTCGACGCCGAGCGCCTGCTTGGAGTCCTTGAGCTCGTCCATCGTCGCCCGCACGGCCCGCAGCCGCGCGACCGGCTCCTCGATCCCGACGGGCAGCGTGCCGCGCATCGCCGTCAGCCGGTTGCCCAGCGCGCCGCGCTCGTGCGCGCCGCGCAGCGAGACCGGGACGAGCGCCTGCAGCTCGAGCCCCTCGGTCCGCACCTGGCGTGAGCGCAGCCAGTTGCGCAGCGCGCCGGTCACCGCGGCGAGCACGACGTCGTTGACCGTTCCGCCGAGCGACTCGCCGATCGCCTTGAGCTCGCCGAGCTCGCGATGGACGGAGACGAGCCGGCGGTTGGGCCCGATCTCGCGGTTCAGCGGCGTGTCCGGCGCCGGCCGGGCGCCCGCGCGGGCGAGCTCGGCGAGCGCCTCGGCCGCGCCGACGGCCGTGTTCAGCGTCGTGCGCGGCGCGCCGAGCGCCTCGGCCGCGACGCCCGCCGCTCGCGCGCCGGCGCGCAGGGCGGCCACGGCGCCGCGCGCCAGCAGCTCGGCCGCCGACGGCTCGGGCGCCGGCCGCCACGGCTCGCCGGGGTGCGGGACCTCGGCCGGGACGGGGGAGACGTCGAGCAGCGCCTGCGCGAGGTCGACGCCGGCGATGCCGTCGATCATCGCGTGGTGGGTCTTCGAGATGAGCGCGAAGGCGTTCTCGGCCAGGCCCTCGACGAGCCAGATCTCCCACAGCGAGCGGCGCCGGTCCAGCGGCTCGGAGAACACGCGCGCGGCCAGGGCGAGCAGGCTCGCGTGGTTGCCGGGGCGCGGCAGCGCCGTGTGGCGGACGTGCAGCTCGAGGTCGAAGGCGGGGTCGTCGACCCACACGGGGCGCCCGGCGCCGGGCGGCGGGACGGCGAGCTTCTGGCGGTATCGCGGCACGAGGTGCAGGCGCTCGCGCAGCGCGTCGGCCAGCTCGCCGTAGGCGGGCGGCGGGCCCTCGAAGAGCATCAGCGCGCCCACGTGCATGTGGGCGTCCGGGCCCTCCTGGTACAGGAAGCCGGCGTCGATGCCGGTCAGCCGGTCGAGGTGCTCCTGGGCCATGGGCCGCACCCTAGATGCTCGTGACGATTCCCTACTTCGAGCGCCGCCCGACGCCGCCGAGCAGCTCGCGGACGCGCAGCGGGCCGCTCGTGCGCGGATCGAGCGGTGGCGTCGGCGCGCCGGCGCCCTCGCGCAGGCCCGCGAACAGCTCGCGGAACGCCTCCTCGGCGTCGTGGCGCGGCGCCCAGCCGAGCGCGTCGCGCGCGCGGGCGCAGTCCATGAGCGGGACGGCGAGCCCCATGTCCAGCCAGCCCGGCTCGGTCGGCTGCAGGCGCGCCCGCCACGTCAGCGTCGCGGCGGCGCGCAGGACCGGGGCGGGGACCGTGACCGGCCGCGCCCGGAGCACGCGGCCGAGCACGTCGCCGTCGAGGACAGGGTCGGCCGCGACGTTGAACGGGCCGCGGGCGGCGGGCGTGACGATCGCGCGCCGGTAGGCGTCGGCGACGTCGTCGGCGTGGACGGCCTGCACGCGCAGGCGCGGGTGGCGCGGCACCACCGGCACGAGCTCGCGGCGCACGAGCACGCCGGGCAGGAACGGGCCGACGAACAGCCGCCGGATGCCGGTCGCCGCGCCGCGCTGGAAGATCAGCCCGGGGCGCAGGCGCACGACGCGCATGTCCGCATGCGCGCGCTCGAAGGCGTCCAGCCGGCGCTCGACCTCGGCCTTGTGGCGCGCGTAGAACGACGTCGGGGTGCCCGTCGTCGGCCACGACTCGTCGACGAACCGGTCCTTGGGGCCGCGCCCGTAGGCGCCGACCGACGACGCGTACACGAGCGACGCCACGCCGGCCTCGGCAGCCGCGTCGAAGACGCGCTGGCTGCCCTCGACGTTCGTGGCGTGGGTCACCGACTCGTCGCGCGAGGGTTGGATGAGCCACGCGAGGTGGACGACGCAGTCGGCGCCGCGCAGCAGCGGCACGAGGTCGTCGCGGCTGACGTCGGCGCTCTGCCAGATCGTCTTGGGCGCCGCGGCCTCGGGCCGGCGGCGGGCGATCCCGACGATCTCGCCGACGGCGTCCTCGCGGGCCAGCGCCCGCAGCAGGGCGGTGCCGACGTTGCCCGTCGCTCCGGTCACGACTACGCGCATGGGGCCCGGACTCCCCGCATAATGGACCGCCGAACCCCTGAGATGGGAGCGTCGCGCCATGCCGTGGGACTTCTCGACCGAGCCCGAGTTCGAAGCCCAGCTCGACTGGATGCGCAGCTTCGTCCGCGACGAGGTGTGGCCCGTCGAGGCGCTCGCCGACGACCTCTCCCAGGCCGAGCTGGACCGGCTGCTGGCGCCGCTGCAGGAGCAGGTCCGCGAGCGCGGCCTGTGGGCCGCCCACCTGCCACCCGACCTCGGCGGCAAGGGCTTCGGCCAGGTGCGCCTCGGCCTCATGCACGAGATCCTCGGCAGCTCGCCGCTCGGCCCGAACGTGTTCGGCAACCAGCCGCCGGACTCGGGCAACAGCGAGATCCTGGCCATGGCCGGGACCGAGGACCAGAAGGAGCGCTGGCTGCACCCGCTGCTGGCCGGCGACCTGCGCTCGGCCTTCTCGATGACCGAGCCCGAGGTCGCAGGCTCGGACCCGACGGTGATGAACACGCGCGCGGTGCGCGACGGCGAGGAGTGGGTCATCGACGGTCACAAGTGGTTCTCGACGAACGGATCCGTCGCCGACTTCCTGATCGTCATGGCGATCACCGACCCCGAGGCGCGCGAGCACCAGCGCGCCTCGATGATCATCGTCCCCGCCGGCACGCCCGGCGTGCGGATCGTGCGCGACATCCCGACGATGGAGCACCCCGTCGGCTCGTTCGGCAAGCTCGGCAACCACGCCGAGATCCTGCTCGAGGGCGTGCGCGTGCCCGCCGCGAACCTCCTCGGCGGCGAGGGCGAGGGCTTCAAGATCGCCCAGCAGCGCCTCGGTCCCGGGCGCATCCACCACTGCATGCGCTGGCTCGGCGTCTCGCGGCGCGCCTTCGACATGCTCTGCGAGCGTGCCCTGTCGCGCGAGGCGCACGGCGGCCCGCTCGCCGACAAGGGCGTCGTGCAGGCGTGGATCGCCGACTCGGCGGCGGAGATGCAGGCCGCGCGGATGCTCACGCTGCACGCCGCCTGGGTGATGGACACCCAGGGCGCGGCGGCCGCGCGCACCGAGATCTCGCTGATCAAGTTCTACGGTGCGAGGGTGATGCACGACGTCATCGACCGCGCGATCCAGGTGCACGGCGCGCTCGGCTACTCGACCGACCTCCCGCTCGAGGCGATGTACCGCTACGCCCGCGCGGCCCGCTTCTACGACGGCCCCGACGAAGTGCACCGCCAGGCCGTGGCGCGGCGCCTCCTGCGCGGCTACGAGGCGCCCGAGGACGGCGTGCCGAGCGAGCACCTGCCGCGCCGGCGCGAGGAGGCGCGGCGGCGCTTCGCCGACCTGCTCGAGGCGGTGACGGCCAACGACTGAGGACGCCCAGCGCCGCGCCGGCGGCCTGTCGGTGCGCGTGCTCGTGGTCGCGCTCGTCGTGCAGATCGGCCTCGGCGCCGGGCTCGTCGTCCTCGCGATCAACGGGTTCCCGATGATCGGCGGCGGCGATGCGGCCGTGCGCGAGCCCGCGGGCACGGCGGCGACCGGGCCTGTCCCGGCCGCGCGGGTCGACCGCTTCGACGCCGACCGCGCCTTCCGCACGATCCGCGAGCAGGTCGCGGCCGGGCAGCGCCCGGCCGGCTCGGCGCGCCTGCGCGCGGTCGCCGAGCGCCTGCGCCCGCGGCTGCCCGGCGGGACCTTCGAGGCCGTGCCCGGGCACCCGGGCCTGCGCAACGTCGTCGGGGTGCTGCCCGGCCGCGGGCCGGCGATCGTCGTCGGGGCGCACTACGACACCGAGGCCGCGCCGCGCGGCTTCGTCGGCGCCAACGACAGCGCCGCGGGCACGGCGGCGGTGATCGAGCTGGCGCGTGCGATCGGCGCGCGGTCGCGGCCGGCGAACGCCCGCGAGATCCGCTTCGTGCTCTTCGACGGCGAGGAGGAGCCGCTCGGCTCGACCGACTTCGAGCGTGACGCGCTGCGCGGCTCGAAGGCCTATGTCCGCGCGCACGGCGGCGAGGTCGGCCGGATGGTCCTGCTCGACTACGTCGCCAACACGGCGATCCGCATCCCGCGCGAGGGCAACTCGGACCGCCGCCTGTGGGCGCGGCTGCGCGCCGCCGCGCGCCGCGCCGGGGTCGCGCGCGTCTTCCCGCCCGGGACCGGCGCCGCGCTGCTCGACGACCACACCCCGTTCCTGGACGCCGGGATCCCGTCGATCGACCTCATCGACTTCACCTACCGCCACCGCGACACGGTGCGCGACACGGTCGACAAGCTCTCGCGCCGCAGCCTCGACGCCGTCGGCGAGACGGTCTACGAGCTGCTGCGCGTCCTCCAGGCGGAGTAGGGATAACCGCCCTAGGCGGGCGCCCGTCCGGCCGCTACATTTCCCGCCGTGCTGATCTACCGCGGACAGCCCTCCACCTTCGCCGCGACGTCCTGACGGCGGCTGCGCGCGCTCCTGCGCCGCGCGGCCCTCCCGTTCGCGACCGTTTTTCCGACGAAGGAGCCTCGAAGTGAATCTCTCCACCCTCGGGTGGGACGGCGCCTGGGCCGATGCCCTCGCCGACCAGCAGGATCCCGCGCTCGCACCCGCGCGGGTCATGGCCGTCCACCGCGGCCGCGTCCATGTCCGCGGCGAGGACGGCGACACGCTCATGCCCGTGGCCGGCAGCGTCCGCGGCGGCCCGCCGGTCACCGGCGACTGGGTCGGCGTCCGCGACGGCGCGGTCCGCGTCGTGCTGCCGCGGCGCACGGTCCTGGCCCGCGACGGCGGCGACCTCGTCGCCAACGCGGACCTGTGCGTCGTCGTCACCTCGCTCAACCACGACCTCAACCTGCGGCGCGTCGAGCGCTTCGTCGCCCTCGCGCGCGCCGGCGGGCTCGAGATCCTCGTCGCCTGCTCGAAGGGCGACCTGTCGGCCGACCCGCTCGGCGACGCCCGGCGCGTCGCCGAGCACGTCGGCGGCGCCGACGTGCTCGTGCTCAGCGCCCAGGACGGCTGGGGCGTCCCCGCCCTGCGGGCGATGCTCGCCCCGGGCCGCACCGCCGTGCTCGTCGGGATGTCGGGCGTCGGCAAGTCGACGCTCGTCAACCTGCTGCTCGGCGAGGAGCGCCAGCGGACGCTCGAGGTCAGGGCCGGCGACGACCGCGGCCGGCACGCGACCACGCACCGCGAGCTGTTCGTGCTCGACGACGGGGCGATGCTCATCGACACCCCGGGCCTGCGGCTGCCGCGCCTGACCGGCACCGACGGGCTCGAGCAGGCGTTCTCGGACGTCGACGAGCTGGCCGCGGGGTGCCGGTTCGGCGACTGCCGTCACGAGGGGGAGCCGGGCTGCGCCGTGCAGGCGGCGATCGCGGCCGGCGACCTGGACGCGGGCCGGGTGGCCCACATGCGCAAGCTCGAGCGCGAGGGGATGAGCGCCCAGGAGCGCCGCGAGCGGCAGCGCTCGTTCCATCGCCGATACCGGAAGGAGATCGCCGCACGCGCGCGCCACCGCTGACATCCGCGCGGCGTGGCGGGCCGTACACTCGGGGCATGGCCGCCTTTCCGGAGAAGCTGCTGCTCGCCGCGCCGCGCGGCTACTGCGCCGGCGTCGACCGGGCCGTGCAGACGGTCGAGCGCGCGCTCGAGCTGCACGGCGCGCCGGTCTACGTGCGCAAGGAGATCGTGCACAACAAGCACGTCGTCGAGCAGCTCCGCGACCGCGGCGCCGTGTTCGTCGAGGAGCTCGACGACTCGATCCCCGAGGGCGCGGTGACCGTCTTCTCGGCCCACGGCGTGTCGCCCGCCGTGCACGCCGACGCGCTCGCGCGCGGGCTGCAGACGATCGACGCGACGTGCCCGCTCGTCACCAAGGTCCACCGCGAGGCGCTGAAGTTCGCCGGCGAGGGCTACACGATCGTGCTCATCGGCCACTCCGGCCATGAGGAGGTCGAGGGCACGATGGGCGAGGCGCCAGAGCACATCGTGCTCGTCGAGACCGAGGAGGACGTCGACCGCCTCGAGGTCGCCGACCCCGAGCGGATCGCCTACATCTCGCAGACCACGCTGTCGGTCGACGAGACGCGCGCCATCATCGCCCGCCTGCGCGAGCGCTTCCCGGCGATCATCGGTCCGCGCACCGACGACATCTGCTACGCGACCACGAACCGCCAGGCCGCCGTCAAGCAGATGGCGCCGCAGTGCGACCTCGTGCTCGTCATCGGCTCGCGCAACTCATCGAACTCCAACCGCCTCGTCGAGGTCTCGCGCGAGCTGGGCACGGACGCGCACCTGATCGACACCGAGACCCAGGTCCAGGAGTCGTGGCTCGAGGGCCGCCGCGTGGTCGGCATCACCTCGGGCGCCAGCGCGCCCGAGACGCTCGTGCAGCGCCTCGTCGAGTTCTTCCGCGCGCGCGGCACGAAGGACGTCGAGGAGTTCCAGGTCGTCCAGGAGGACGTCCGCTTCATGCTCCCCAAGACGATCCGCCAGGCGCTGGCGGCGCAGTCCGGCTAGGCGTCTCGGGCCAGCCAGGCGCGGATCTCCGCGTCGTGCTCGCCGAGCCGCGGCGGCCGCCGGCGCACCGCGGCGGGCGTGTCGTGCAGGCGCAGCGGCGGGCGCACCGTGCGCACCCCGTCGGTGTCGTCCCACGGCTGCAGGCCGAGATCGTCGGCGAACGCGAACGCGGCGGCGATGTCGTTGATCGGGCCGGCGGGGACGCCCGCCTCGCCGAGCCGCGCCACCCACTCGCCGGCCGTCGCGGAGGCGAAGGCCGCCTCGAGCTCGGCCCCGAGCGCGTCGCGGTGGGCCAGGCGCGCCGGGTTGGTCGCGAAGCGCTCGTCCTCGGCCAGCTCGGGGCGCGCGATGGCACGGCACAGGCGGCCGAAGAGCACGTCGTTGCCGCAGGCGACGGCGAAGTCGCCGTCGGAGGCGGCGAACGTCTCGTACGGCGTGATGCTCGGATGGCGGTTGCCGAGCCGCTGGCCGACGACGCCGGCGAGCAGGTACGCCGAGCCCTGGTTGAGCAGCGCCGCGAGCGCGCTGTCCATGAGCGACAGCTCCAGGCGCTGCCCGCGGCCGGTGCGCGCCCGCGCCTGCAGTGCGCCGAGGATGCCGATCGTCGCGTACAGCCCGCAGATCATGTCGATGAGCGCGGTGCCGGCCTTCAGCGGGCGCCCACCGGGCTCGCCGGTGATCGACATCAGGCCGCTCATCGCCTGCAGGAGCAGGTCGTAGCCGGGCAGCGAGGCGGCGCGCTCGCCCGACCCGAAGGCGCTGATCGAACACAGCACGACGCCCGGGTTGGCGGCCGCGATCTCGTCGTAGCCGAGGCCGAGCCGCGCGAGCGTGCCCGGCCGGAAGGACTCGAGCACGACGTCGGCACGCGCGCACAGGCGGCGCGCGAGGTCGAGGTCGCCCGGGTCCTTGAGGTCCAGGGCGACCGAGCGCTTGTTGCGGTTCAGCCCGAGGTAGTAGGTCGCGCCCTCGTCGACGTCGGGCGGGCCCCAGCTGCGCGTGTCGTCGCCGCCGTCGGGCCGCTCGACCTTGACGACCTCGGCCCCGAGGTCGCCGAGCGTCATCGAGCACAGCGGCCCGGCGAGCACGCGCGAGAAGTCGGCGACGAGCAGCCCGTCCAGCGCTCCGGCAGCCACGGCGAGGCAGAGTAGCCTGCCGGTCGCCGTGCGGACCCTCGTCGTCTCCGACCTGCACCTCGGCGCCCGGACCGGCGTCGACGTCCTGCGTCGCCGGCCCGCGCTCGACGCGCTGCTCGGCCGCCTGCAGGGCGCCGGCCGGCTCGTGCTGCTCGGCGACACGCTCGAGCTGCGCCACGGGCCGCCCCGCGACGCGCTCGCCGCCGCCGAGCCGGTGCTCGCGGCGATCGGGGAGGCGCTCGGCGACGCCGAGGTCGTGCTCGTGCCCGGCAACCACGATCACGGGCTGATCGCCCCGTGGCTCGAGGCCCGCGGGCACAGCGGCGCGCCGCCCCCGCTCGGCCTCGAGCAGCGCGCGGGTCCGGACGTGACCGAGACGATCGCCGCCGTCGCCCGCGCGCTGCGCCCGGCACGGCTGGAGATCGCCTATCCCGGCCTGTGGCTCGCCGACGGCGTCTACGCCACCCACGGCCACTACCTCGACCGCCACTCCACCATCCCGAGCGCGGAGCGCCTGGCCGCCGGGACGCTCGCGCGCGTGCTCGGCGCGCGGGTCGACGAGGCGACGGGGCCCGACGACTACGAGCTCGTCCTCGCCCCGCTCTACGCGCTGCTCGACGCGGTCGCCGCGCGCAGCCCGGAGGGCCGTGTCCGCCACAACTCGACCTCGACGCGCACGTGGCGCGCGCTGGCGGGTGGCCGTCGCCGGCCGCTGCGCCACTGGCTGATGGCCGGTGGCTGGCCGATCGCCGTCGGCGCGATCAACCGCGCGGGCCTCGGGCCCGTCGGTCGCGACGTCTCCGGGCCCGAGCTGCGCCGCGCCGGCCTGCGCGCGATGGGCGCCGTCGTCGGCCGCCTGGGCATCGACGCGCGCCACGTGCTCTTCGGCCACACCCATCGCGCCGGGCCGCTCGACGGCGACGACCCGGCCGACTGGGGGCTCGACGGCGGCGGCTCGCTGATCAACTGCGGCTCGTGGTGCAGCGACCGCGACGGGCTGGACCCGACGGGGCGGCGGCCCTACCGGCCCGGCGGCGCTGTCGAGCTGCACGACGGCGGGCCGCCGCGCCTCGTGCGGCTGATCGACGCCGCGACGGCCGAGGGCCTCAGCCGTCCGCCGGCGCCAGGCCCGGGCTGAAGCAGACGGCCAGGCAGGTCACGCCGTCGCCCGGCTCGAGCTCGAGCACGCCCGGCGTGCTCACGGGGTGCGAGACGATCTCGTACGCGCCCGGGTGCTCGACGGCGATCTCGCTTCCGCCGGCAGTCAGCGTTCCGCGGCCGTCGAGGATCGCCCACACCGTGCCGGCCTCGTACGGGCCGCTCCACGCGCCGGGCTGGTCGGCGGTCGGGACGACGATCAACGCCTCGGGATCGTCCTCGGGGTGCACCGGCGCAAGCGGTTCGCGCTCGACGCCAAGCAACTCTTGGATCGCCCGCTCGGTCTCCTCGTAGGCGCCCTCGCCGAAGTGGAACTCGTGCAGGCGCCCGCGCGCGTTGAACAGGTAGCGCGCCGGCCAGCCCTCGTTGTCGTAGGCCGACCACACGAGCAGGTCGCCGTCGATGCACACCGGGTGCTCGATCCCCAGGCGGGTCACGGCGGCGCGCACCGCGTCCTCGTCGCGCGACGGCGGGAAACCGGGGGAGTGGACCGAGATCACACGCAGCCCGTCGGCGGCGTAGCGCTCGTGCCACGCCTTGAGGTAGGGCAGCGTGCGCAGCGAGCTGGGACGGCAGAAGTCCCAGAACTCGACGAGCACGGGCCGCCCGATCTGCTTGTCCATGCGCAGCGGCGCGACGTTGACCCAGGGAAGGTCCTTGGGGAACGGCGGCGCCGCGATGGTGTCGACGGGGGCCCGCATCGGCGGCGGCGCACGGTACCAGCGCCCGGACGGGCGACCGTCAGGCGGCGTACCGGCCGACGGCGTGTCCCGCGGCGGGTGCTCGTACCCTTGGCGGCACCATGACGACGCCGCAGCCGCCCTCGCCGGCGGGGCCGCCGGACGACGATCGCAGCGGGCTGTCCGGCCTGCAACGCGCGATGATCGTCCTCGCCGCCCTGGCCGTGGTCCTGATCGCCTTCGTCATCTTCCAGGGAGGTGACGACGAGAACTCCGGCTCGACGACGTCGGCCCGGACGACGGCCACCCAGGAGCCGACGACGTCGACGGAGACGACGACGACGGAGACCGGCACGACCGAGACCGAGACCGTCACGACGGAGACCACGACGACGGAGCCCCCCGAGCCCGAGGAGGAGACGATCCGCGTCGTCAACGGGCAGCCGCAGGGCGGCGTGCAGACGATGACGTTCGCGAAGGGCGACCGCGTCCGATTCAAGGTCGACTCCGATGTGGCCGACGAAGTCCATGTGCACGGCTACGACCTGATGGAGGACGTCTCGGCCGGCGGGACGGCGCGGTTCAGCTTCGAGGCGACCATCGAGGGCCGTTTCGAGGTCGAGCTCGAGAACGCCGGCGTGCAGATCGCCGAGCTCGAGGTGGAGCCCTCGTGACAGGCCGCGTGCGGACGACCGCGATCGCCGCGGCGCTCGCGAGCGCCGCCGTGGCCGTCCTGCCGGACGCCGCGATGGCGCACGGCCTCGTCGGGCGCCAGGACCTGCCGATCCCGCGCTGGCTGTTCGCCTGGGGCGCGGCCGTCGTGCTCGTCGTGTCGTTCGTCGCGCTCGCCGTCCTGTGGCCCAAGCCGCGGCTCGAGCGCGCCCGCGAGACGCCCCAGGCTCCGCGTGCCCGCGGCGCTCGAGGTCCTGTGCGGCGCGATCGGCATCGCCCTCTTCGTCGTCACCGTCTGGGCCGGGCTGGCCGGCACCCAGACCGCGACGGCCAACCTCGCGCCGACCGTCATCTACGTCCTGTTCTGGGTGGGCGTCCCGTTCGCCACCGTGTTCCTCGGCGACGTCTTCGCCGCGCTGAACCCGTGGCGCGCCACGGCGCGCGGCGTCGCCTGGGTCGCCGGGCGCGTGGGCGGCGGCCGCCTGCCGCAGCCGATCGCCTACCCCGCGTGGCTCGGCCGCTGGCCCGCCGCCATCGGGATCCTCGTCTTCGCCTGGGTCGAGCTCGTCTACGTCAACCGCGACGACCCGAGCACGCTGGCCATCCTCGCGCTGCTCTACGCGGCCACCCAGCTCGTGGGCATGAGCGTCTACGGGATCGAGACGTGGACGCGCAACGCCGATCCCTTCGCGGTCTACTTCAACCTCTTCTCGACGCTCTCGCCGCTGCACTGGCGCGAGCGCACGCTGTACACGCGCGGCCCGCTCGTCGGCGCGGCGAAGCTCACCGCCGTGCCCGGGACCGTCGCGCTGCTGTGCGTGATGATCGGGACGACGAGCTTCGACGGCTTCTCGCAGGGCGACCTGTGGGCGTCGAGCGGCGCGATCGCGCCGACGCTCCAGGAGCGCTTCGTCAACGTCGGCTTCTCGCAGGAGACGGCGCTTCAGATCACCTTCACGATCGGCCTGCTGGCCATGGTCGGGCTCATCTCCGGGCTGTACCGGCTCGGCATCGCGGGCATGGGCACGATCGGCGGCCACACCGCCGACGAGCTGTCGCGGCGCTTCGCGCACTCGCTGATCCCGATCGCGCTCGCGTACGTGGTCGCCCACTACTTCTCGCTGCTGGCCTACCAGGGCCAGGCGCTCGCCGCCCTGGCCTCCGATCCGCTCGGCGACGGCTCGGACCTGTTCGGGACGGCCGGGGCGACGATCGACTACAACGTCATCAGTGCGACCGGCATCTGGTACGTCCAGGTCGCGGCGCTCGTGATCGGGCACGTGGCCGGCCTGACCCTGGCGCACGACCGCGCCCTGATCGTCTTCCGGCGCGTCCGCGACGCGACGCGCTCGCAGTACTGGATGCTGGCCGTCATGGTCGGCTTCACCAGCCTCGGCCTCTGGCTCCTCTCCGCATCGGCACAGTCATGATCCTCACGCCCATCGCCCACGCCGGACATTGGTTCGAAGGCGCGCTGTACCTCGCGCCCGTCGTCATCCTCGCGGTCGTCCTGTTCTTCCAGGGCCGCAAGGACGACGGCGAGGACCCCGTCGACGGCGAGCCGACCGCGTAGCTACGCCTCGGCCTGCAGGCGGCGGATGTCGTGCGCGAGCCCCTCGGGGGTGAGCTGCGCGACCGGGAAGCCGACCCGCTGGCGCCCGCGCTTGTCGACGAGCAGCACGTAGGCCGAGTGGTCGAAGGCCTTGCCCTGCGGGCGGATGCCGTAGGCCTTCCAGACCGGCTCGAGCGCGGCGCGGCTGCCGAGCAGGAAGCGCATGCGGTCGTCGCCGAGGCCGCGCTTGAAGAGGAACTGCCGCGCGCGCTCGGCCGTGTCGTTGGCCGGGTCGACGGACACGGCCAGGGCGGGGACGTCGCGGTCGAGGTCGTCGAGCGCGCCGCGGATCTGCGTCGCCGTCAGGGGGCACGTGTCGCGGCACGTCGTGTACAGGAACGTGAGCACCACGACGCGACCGCGGTAGGCGCGCAGGGACACGGGGTCGCCGTCCTGGTCGCGCAGGCGGAAGTCCTGCGGCGGGATCTCCGGGCGCACGGCGCCGGCGAAGCCGGTCGTCCCCGTGTCGGGCCCGCCGCCCGGCCGCGCGAAGACGGTCACGCCCGCCGCGAAGGCGAGCACGAGCACCGCGAACACGACGAGCGCGAGGCGGATCCGGGCGTTCACCCCGCCCAGGGTAGGGGGCTAGGGCTCGACGAGCCCGCGGCGGATCGCGTAGCGCACGAGCTCGACGCGGTCGCGCATGCCCAGCTTGCGCAGGATGCTGCCGCGGTGGGACTCGACGGTCTTCTCGGCCATCCCGAGGATCTCGCCGATCTCGCGGTTCGTGTGCGCCTCGGCGATCAGCTTGAGGACCTCCTGCTCGCGCGGGCTGAGCGGCTCGCGCGGGCCGCGCGAGGAGTCGGCCATCCACTCGCGCACGAGCGAGCCCTGGGCGCTGTTGGTCAGGAACGACTCGCCGCGCGCGACGGCGCGGACGGCGTCGACGAGGTCCTGGTCGGCCTTCTGCTTGAGCACGTAGCCGGAGGCGCCGGCCTTGAGCGCCTCGAACAGGTAGCGCTCGTCGTCGTGCATGGAGAGGATGAGGATGTCGACCTCCGGCGCGCGGGCCTTGATCTCGCGCGTGGCCTGCAGCCCCGTGAGGACGGGCATGGCGACATCGAGGATCGCGAGGTCGGGCAGGTGGGTGAGCGCCCCGGCGACCGCCTCGGCGCCGTCGGCCGCCTCGCCGACGACCTCCATGTCGGGCTGGCGGTCGAGCAGCAGCCGCAGGCCGCCGCGGACGACGCCGTGGTCGTCGGCGATCAGCAGCCTCATGCGCCGCCTCCCACGCGCAGCTCGACGACGGTGCCGGCATGCGGGGCGGAGCGCACGAGGACGCTGCCGCCGGCGAGCACGGCGCGCTCGCGCATGCCCATGAGCCCGAGCCCGGAGCGCGCGCTCGCCGGGTCGAAGCCGCGGCCGTCGTCGGCGATGCGCACGACCGTGTCCTCCCCGGCGCGCTCGGCGCTGACGCGGACCCCGCTCGCGCCGGCGTGGCGCGCGATGTTCGAGAGCGCCTCCTGGACGACGCGGTAGACGACGAGGCCGTCGTCGGGCGCGAGCGCGTCGAGCGCGCCGGGCGCCAGCGCGAGCTCGTCGCGCAGCCGCGCGCGGCGGGCGAAGTCGCCGACGAGCGTGCGCAGGGCGGCGTCGAGGCCGAGGTCGTCCAGCGCGGCGGGACGCAGCTCGCGGGCCAGGCGGACGAGCTCCTCCATCGCCTGGGTGGCCACGCGCTGGGTCTCGCGCAGCTCGTCGCGCAGCGCCGGCGGGGCGTTCTGCGCCGTCGCCGAGAGGCGCAGGAGGACGCCGGTGAGCGCCTGGTTGGCCTCGTCGTGCAGGTCGCGCGCGACGCGGGCGCGTTCGCCCTCCTGGGCGTGGAGCACGGCGCCGGCGGTGCGGGCGCGCTCGTCCTCGACGCGCGCGAGCATGCGGTCGAAGGCCTGGCGCAGGCGCGCGACCTCCTGGACCTCGCCGGGCACGGGGGCCGGCTCGCTGCGGCGGGCGGTGAAGTCGACGCTCTCCATGGCGGTGATCAGGTCCTCCAGCGGCGCGAAGCGCCGGCGCAGCACGAGGCCGTTGACGAGCACCGTGGCGAGCACCGCGGCGGCGAGCAGGCCCAGCCGGCGCGTGTCGGGGTCGAGGCGCACGGTGATGCTCGCGGCGAGTACCGTCGCAGCGATCAGGGCCGCGTTGACGGCGAGGACCTGGGTAAGCAGAGCAGGACGCTTCACGCCACTCTCATCATCGGCACGAGAGGCCGGGGGCGAGAGGCCACGGGGGCGCTATCCTTTCTGAAGTGATGAGATTCCGACCGGGTATCAGGTGATTTCGAAGGTGACCGCGACCGTCTCCGGATCCGAGTACATCCGCCGCATCAGGGCGGAGATCGACGAGGTGGACCCGTCCGAGGTCGCCGACCTCGTCGGCAACGGCGTCGCGCTCGTCGACGTGCGTGAGACCGATGAGTATTCGACCGGGCATCTGCCCGGCGCCAAGCACGTGCCGCGCGGCTACCTCGAGTCGCGCATCGAGGGCGCGGTTCCCGACCGCTCCCAGCGTGTCGTCCTCTACTGCGCCTCGGGCCAGCGCTCGGCGCTCGCCGCGCGCACGCTGTCCGAGGACCTCGGCTACGAGAACGTCCAGTCGATGACGGGCGGGATCACGCTGTGGAAGGACCGCGGCTACAAGGTCGACGTCCCCAAGAGCTTCACGCCCGAGCAGCGCGAGCGCTACTCGCGCCATTTCCTGCTGCCCGAGGTCGGCGTCGAGGGTCAGCAGAAGCTGCTCGACGCCAAGGTGCTGCTGCTCGGCGCCGGCGGCCTCGGCTCGCCGACCGCGCTGTACCTGGCCGCCGCCGGCGTCGGCACGCTGGGCATCGTCGACGACGACGTCGTCGACGTCTCCAACCTGCAGCGCCAGGTCATCCACACGACCGACCGCATCGGCGTCCCCAAGGTCGACTCGGCCGAGGAGCAGATCCAGGCGCTGAACCCCGACGTGGACGTCGTCAAGTACGCGACGCGCCTCGACGCCTCGAACATCATGGAGATCATCGAGGGCTGGGACATCATCGTCGACGGCGTCGACAACTTCCCGACGCGCTACCTGCTCAACGACGCCAGCGTCCGGCTCGAGATCCCCGTCGTGTCGGCGGCGATCCTCGGCTTCGAGGGCCAGCTCAGCGTCTTCCACCCCTACGAGGGCCCGTGCTACCGCTGCCTCTTCCCGCAGCCGCCGCCCGCCGAGCTCGCGCCGTCGTGCGGCGCCAACGGCGTCCTCGGTGTGCTGCCGGGCACGATGGGCCTGCTGCAGGCGACCGAGGTCATCAAGCTGATCGTCGGTGCCGGCGACCCGCTCGTCGGGCGCCTGCTCATGTACGACGCGCTGGCGGCGACGACGACCGAGCTGAAGGTCCGCCGCGACCCCGAGTGCCCGATCTGCTCGCGTCCGCCGGACGCGATCAGCGAGGACGAGATGGGCGTCTTCCCCGACTACGAGGCGTTCTGCGCGGCGGCGGGCTAGGGTCATGCCAATGGCGACGATCCGCATCCCACCCGTCCTGCGCCCGTCCGTGGGCGGCGAGCGCGAGGTGAGCGCCGACGGAGAGAACGTCGGCGAGGTCCTCAAGGCGCTCGCCGAGACCCATCCGCAGACCCAGAGCCAGCTGTTCGGGCCCGAGGGCGGGCTCAACCGCTACGTGAACGTCTACCTCAACGACGAGGACGTCCGCGTGCTCGACGGGCTCGAGACGCCGGTCGGCGCCTCGGACACGCTCGTCATCCTGCCGGCCATGGCCGGCGGCGCCTCCTAGCCGCCGTCCTCACGCCCGCCGCGCTCAGCGATCGAGCGCGGCGTGCCCGGCCGCGACGATCTCCTCGACGCGCACCGGCCAGTCCTCCTCGAGCGCCCGGAACGGGCGCTCGGCGCGGCGCAGGAGCATGCACGCGACGTGCCAGCGCAGCGCCGCCGGGCGCTCGCCCAGCCCGTCGAGCAGCGCGCCCGCGGCCTCCAGGCCCGCGTCCAGTCCGTCGCGGGCGGCGATGTCGGCCGCGTAGCTGGCGACGTCGACGGCGGGGTCGGCGATCCGCAGGTGCGCGAGGTCGGCCGCCACGAGGCGGCCCTCGGCGCGCGTCAGGCCGCCGAGGCGGAACTTGCCGTGCGCGATCACCGGCGCACCGGCATCCGGGAGCGTGTCGGCCAGGCGCTCGGCGAGCGTGTTGACCTGCGAGTAGGCCGCGGGCGCCACGTGGCGCAGGACGTCGGCCGAGCGCAGCGTGCCGTGCAGCGTGTCCTCGGGCGTCGCGCGCTCCAGGCCGTCGCCGGGCAGGCGGCGCAGGTGGCGCAACAGGACGCCGGCCTCGTAGGCCCCGGTGGGCGCGTCGACGCCGTCGCCCGCCGCGTGGACCGTGGCCAGCAGGCCCGGGATCGCCCCGGCGAACGACGCCGCCGGCCCGTCGAGGACGGGCGCCGGCGCGCGGCCGGAGAGCTTCCGCCGCATGCGCGTGCGCAGGCTCGGCATGTGCACGCTCGCGGCGAGGCGGTCGCCGGCCAGCGCGCGGCGGAAGTCATCCTCGCGGGCGTAGCCGCGGACCACGTGCCCACCGGCGCGCAGCGTGACGCGGCGCCCGGGGACGTAGCTCAGGCGCTCCAGGCCGTCGGCGCCGACGACGATGCCCAGGCCGCGCAGGCGCTGCGCGACCTCGTCGGGCGCGGCGCACAGGAGCGGCAGGTCGAGGTCGAGCGGGAGCCACTGGATGAGCGCGGCGGCGCGCGCGTCCCATGTCAGCGGCGTGGCCGCCGGCGAGCGCCCGTTGACGGCGCGCGCGATGGCGATCTCGTCGGGGTCGGCGGCGCGGGCGGCCAGGGCATCGGGGCGCCCGGCGCGGGCGACGACCTCGTGGCCGACGCCGTCGATCGTCGCTTCGTAGAGCACCGAGGCGTGCGCACCGGGGCGGTAGCGGACGCTCTGCACCGTGACCTCGTCGAGGTTCGCGTCGCGCCCGAGCGAGCGGCGCAGGACCGGCGCCATGTGGTCGCCGTCGAGCAGCGCGCGCAGCGCCGGGACGGCCTCGTCGGCGGGCGGCGCCGCCGCGCGCCGCGGGCGGCGGACGAGGCCCTGCTCGGCGGCCAGGCGGCGGAACGGCCCGGCGGCGCGCAGCAGGTCGGCGGGCGCGCCGTGCTGCACGATCCGCCCGTCGTCGACGACGAGCGCGACGTCGGCGCTGCGCGCGAGCGCCATCGAGTGGGTGATGAGGACCGTCGTGCGGTCGCGCATGAGCGCGGTCAGCCCGTCCATGACCTGTGTCTCGCTGGCCGCGTCGAGGCCCGTCGTGGGCTCGTCGAGGAGCAGGATCGGCGGGTTGCGCAGGAGCACGCGGGCGATGCCGATGCGCTGGCGCTGGCCGCCGGACAGGCCGATCCCCTGCGGCCCGAGCTCGTCGTCGTAGCCCTGGGGCAGCCCGCTGATGAAGTCGTCGGCATCGGCCGCCCGCGCCGCGCGGATGATCTCCTCGCGTGAGGCGCCGCTGCCGTAGGCGATGTTGTCGGCCACCGTGCCCGTGAACAGGACGGTGTCCTGAAGGAGCAGCCCGACCTGCGTGCGCAGCCACGGCAGCGAGCAGTCGCGCGCGTCGCGGCCGTCGATCAGCACGCGGCCGGAGCCCGGGTCGTAGAAGCGCGCGATGAGCGCGCCGACCGTCGACTTGCCGGCCCCCGACGGGCCGACGACGGCCACGCGCGATCCGGCCTCGATGTGCAGCGAGAGGTCCTCGAGCACCGGACGTCCCGGGTCGTAGCCGAACGACACGTCCTCGAGCGCGATCTCGCCGCGCGCGCGGCCGCCGTCGTAGGCGCCGGGACGCTCGTCGAGCACCTCATCGGCGGCCAGCACTTCGGCGACGCGCTCGGCGCGCGCCATCGCGCGGGCCGCCTTCGTGGACTGCTTGGCCAGATCGCTGAGCGGGCGGTACATGCGCCTCGCGTACTGGGCGATGACGACGAGGTCGCCGACGCTGATCGCGCCCGCGGCGACACGCAGCACGCCGAGGACGAGGACGATCGCGATCGCGGCGGCGCCGAGGACGTCGACGGCGCCGCTGAAGCGCGCCTCGAGGACGGCCGCGGTGATGCCGTGGCGGCGGCGCTCCTCGCTGCGCTCGACGACGCGGCCGCGCTCGTAGGCCTCGCCGCCGAACGCCTTGACGACTCGCATCGCCGACAGGCTCTCGGCGGCCAGCGAGGCGATCTCGCCCTCGTTCTTGCGCTGGCTGCGCGCCGCGTACTTGACCTCGCGCCGGTAGTGGGCGCTCACGAGCAGCAGCACGGGCGAGACGGCGAGCATGGCCAGGCCGAGCAGCGGATCGATGAGCAGGCTGACGATGGCCATGCCGACCAGCATCAGGATCGCCTGGGCGATCGTGCCGATCGTGTCCGAGAAGAACTTCCCGACCTCGTTGGCGTCCTCGGTCAGCCGGGCCACGAGGTCGCCCTTCTGGCGGCGGTCGTGGAACGCGAGCGACAGGCGCTGCAGGTGCGTGTACATCTCGATCCGCAGTTCGTGCGTGATCCGCTCGCCGGCGCGCTTGAGCCACAGCTCGCCTGTGTAGGTGGCGACCGCGGTCACGAGCGCGATGCCGACCACCGCGGCGGCGATGAGCGCGAGCGTGCGCACGTCCTCGCTGGACAGCTCGAAGGGGACCGAGCGGCCCGTGAGCACGCTGTCGATGACGAACGCCAGCGGCCACGGCTGGGCGAGGTCGGCGAGCGTCAGCAGGATCGTCGAGACGCCGGCGCCGCCGAGCGCCGGCCAGTTGCGGCGCACGATCGAGCGGACCAGCCGCCGCGCCGCGGCGTCGTCCGCGTTCGGCGACTTCGCCACGCGCGCGCCGAGCCTAAGCATCGTCCCCATCCTCGACGAGCGCGGCGGCGCGCGCCAGGTGGCGCGCGGCGCGCCGGTCGCCGTCGGGGCGCAGGGCCCAGGCCGAGCGGCGCGCCTTGACGAGCCGCTGCTCGGCGCGGTAGGCGGCCAGCCGGCGGGGCTCGAGCGCGCCCGCGATCGACTCGTAGCCGTGCCGGAAGGCCTCGTTGACCGCGTCGCGCGCGACTGCGGTGCGCTCGAAGTCCATCTCCGCCTGGAAGACGGCGACCTCGAGCTCGGGGTCGCCGAGGGTCAGGCGGTCGAAGTCGACGAGACCGATGCGGTCACCGTCGAGCAGCCACTGCTGGGGATGCGGCGAGCCGTGGATCGGCCGCGGCGGACGCTCCTCGGCGGCGCTGTGGAGGCGATCGATGCCGGCCATCACGCGCGCCACCTCGCCGGCCAGCGCGGGCACTCGCGCGGAGAGGTCGCGGGCGGCGCGGGCGGCGCGCTCGCGCGGTGCGTGGCGGCGGGCGTTGGCCGGCTCGAGCCCCGAGACCGCGAGCGTGCCGAGCGCGGCGCCCAGGCGGCCCGCGAGCGCGGGGCCGTCGGCCGAGAGCAGGTCGTCGAGGACCGGCCGGCCGCGGACGTCCCCGAGCCAGACCGCGCCGGTCGAGGCGTCGTAGCGATCGGGCTCGGCGACCGCGAAGCCGAGCACGCCGGCCTGCGACGCCTTCCAGAGGACGGTGGCGTCGAGGTGGATCGCCTCGGCGCGCCCCTCGGGCAGGACCTTGCCCCAGCGCCGGACGCCGTCGATCTCGCAGCGCAGCGTGCAGCGCTTGTACGGCCGGTAGCGCACGATCGTCGTGCCGGGGGCGCCGTCGATCACCGTGGCGAGCGTCGGCAGCCCCGGGTCCTCGGACGACGTCGAGACGACGAGCCTCGGGCCGTCCTCGCCCTCGTGGGCCTGGACGCGCACGATGGCCTGGGGCTCGTCGACGGTCTCGAGCACGATCGTCGCCAGCCCGTGGCGGCCGTCCGGCTCGAAGCGCCCGAACGTCTGCTGCCAGCGACGACCGGGGACGGCGGCCTCGACAGCGGCGCGCACGCTCTCGCCGTCCGCGAGCGCGTCGAGCAGCAGGCGATGGCGCTCGTGCGCCGAGGGCGCGGTGCCGGGGGCGGCGTTGGCGTCGGCGAGCATGGTCGGTCAGGAAGCGCCGCCGCCGACGGCGATCGGCTCGGCCACGCCGGTGCGGCGCGGGAGCGGGCGGTCGGGCACGGGGCGGATGCGCGACCGGCGGGCGAGCAGCGCGCGGCGCTCGTGGATCCACTCGAGCTGGGTGGCGAGACCCTCGCGCAGGCCGATGCGCGGCGACCAGCCGAGGTCGGCGCGGGCACGCGAGGTGTCGGCCGAGGTGCGGCGCACGTCGCCGACCTGGACGGGGCGGCGGTCGAGGACCGCCTCACGCCCGGACAGCTCCTCGAGCGTGGCGATGACCTCGGCCAGCGTCGCCTCGTTGCCGCCGCCGACGTTGTAGATCGGCGCGACGTCGGCCGCCGTGGCGGCGCGCACCGTGGCGTCGACGGCGTCGGCGACGTGGGTGAAGTCGCGCGATTGCTCGCCGTCGCCGTAGAGCGGGAACGCGGCGCCGTCGATCAGGCGCTCGCACAGCTTGCGCATCGCCATGTCCGGGCGCTGGCGGGGCCCGTAGACGGTGAAGTAGCGCAGCCCGGCGATGCTCAGCCCGCGACCCCGGTAGATCTCCGCAAGGTCCTCGCAGGCGCGCTTGGTGACCCCGTACGGGGAGCGCGGGCTGGTCGGCGTGTCGCCCTCGATGCACGGGTAGGCGGCGGCGTCGCCGTAGACCGACGACGACGAGGCCCACACCACACGCCGGCAGCCGGCCTCCTCTGCGCCCTCGAAGACGCGCTGCGTCGCGAGCAGGTTGTCGGTCGTGTAGCGGGCGAAGCCCTCGCCGAAGCTCGTGCGCACGCCGGGCTGGGCGGCGAGGTGGAAGACGACGTCGGCGCCGCGCATCAGCGCGGGGAGGTCCACCTCGGTGAGGTCGCCCTCGACGAGCCGGAACGGGCCCGCGCCGCGCAGCCCGCGCAGGTTGGCGACCTTGTCGGCGCGGTCGTAGTACGGGGTGAAGCCGTCGATGCCGAGCACGTCCCAGCCGTCGGCGACGAGGCGCTCGGTGAGGTGGGAGCCGATGAACCCGGCGCAGCCGGTGACGATGGCGCGCATCAGGCGCATGCCTCCTGAGGGGTGGTTTCGAGGACGGCCGCCATCGCACGGCAGCGGACGCGGGGGTGGGTGCCCACGAGGTCGAGCAGGTCGGTGAGGGCGAGCAGCTCGGCGTCGTCCATCACCGCGTGGTGGAGCATCAGCCCGACGGTGGAGCCCGTGCGGGCGGCGGCCGCGAGCTGGGCGCCGATCGCGTCGCGCCCCAGGGGGCGGCCCTTGCGCTTGGCGAACCAGTCGACGTCGACCGGCAGCTCGGCCAGGCCGGGCAGGTCGAGCCGCGGCGCCGTGCGGTCGCGCGAGAGCACGGTGAAGCCGAGCTCGAGGAGGCACGCGCCGGTATCGCTCGTGCAGCGGTTCCACGGCGGCGTGAACCAGGGCAGGAAGGCGGGGCCGAGCATCGTCTCGAGCAGCTCGCGGCCCGCGGCGATGTCGTGGCGCTGGTCGCCGCGCGAGCGGCTCGGCCCGAACTCGCAGCGGCGCCCCTCGCGCTCGTGGTTCTCGTGCGCGTAGCCGTGCTGGTGGACGGCGACGAGACCGCTGTCGGCGAGGCCGCGCAGCTCGGCGGCGAGCCACACGCCGACATCGGTGGGGATCGCCGCGAGATCGACCGGGATGCCGCGCGCGGAGAGCAGCGCGAGCAACCGCATCAGGCGGTCGTCGCGCCAGCCGGCGTCGTCGTCGCGGATGAACAGCGTGACCGGCTCGCCGGCCTCGTCGAGCGCCGCGCGCAGTGGGTCCAGCCAGGCGCTCATGCCGGCACCGCCTCGGGCTCGGGGGCGCGCTCGGCGAGCGCCTCGCCGATCGCCTGGGCCGAGGCCGCGGCGCCGTCGAGCGCGAGCCCGGCGTCGGCAGGGCGGAAGCGCAGCAGGTCGCGGACCTCGGCGGCGAGCGTGCGCCCGTCGAGCCGCGTGGCGGGGAGGACGCGCAGCGCGCCCATCGCCTCCAGGCGCCCCGCGCGGCGGGTCTGCTCGTCCTCGCGGCCCTGGGCGAAGGGCACGACGAGCGCCGGGATGCGCGCGCGCAGGAGGTCCAGCGCGGTGTTGTAGCCGCACTGGCTGACCGAGGCGTCGGCGGCGGCGAGCTCGGCGGACAGGTCGGGCACGGTGCCCAGCACCTCCAGCCCGCGACGGCCCCGCGCCGCGGCGCGCAGCGAGCGCAGCGCGGGCTCGGGCAGGAACGGCCCGGCGACGATGCGCACGTCGATGCCCGCGTCGGCGAGCTCGAGCCGGTGGGCGTCGGCCGCGGCGGCGAGCAGCTCCTCCCCGAACAGCCCGCCGCCGGCGGACACGACGACCCGCGGCCGGACGCGCGCCTGCGTGGGCACCGGCGCCGCTGCGCGCGGCGGCGTGACGAAGCCCGTGTAGCGGAGCGGCGTGCGCAGCGGCGTGGCCGGCTGGAAGGTCTCCTCGAGGCGCGCGAAGGCGGGGTCGGCGTGCACGAGCACGAGGTCGAAGAGCTCGTTGGCCGCGCGGCTCGCGCGCTCGTCGTGGCCGGCCTGGTCGCGCTTGGACGTCACGAGGATGTCGCGCACGCTGCAGACGCGCAGGGCGCCGGCGTCGCCCGCGGCCTGCAGCAGCGGCACGAGCTCGACGCCGAACTTCTTGCGCCCGAACGGGAACATCTCGACGAGCACGACGTCGGGCGCCAGCCGCTCGTGGGCGGCGAGGATGGCCTCCTTGCGGATGGCCAGGGCGCGGTCGGCGGTGCGCCGGCGGTCCAGGCTCGCGAGCCGGCCGTCGAGGCCCATGCCGACCGCCGGCAGGGGGACCACCTCGACCCCGGCGGGGATCGCCACGTTCTGGGGCACGCGCCCGCCCTGCAGGACGACGACGCGGAAGCGCTCGGCGAGCGCGCCCGCGAGCGCGAACGAACGGACGAGGTGCCCGAGGCCGAGCGAGTGCTGGCAGTGGAAGAGGATCGTCGGGCGCGCCATCACGCCTCCGCTCCGGTGAGCGACGCGCGCGCGGCGCGCAGCACGGCGGCGAGGTGCTCGAGGCCCTCGGGGCGGATCCGGTTGACCGCGCGCAGCGCGCGCTCGGAGAGCAGCGCGGCGGCGACGTGCCAGCCCAGGACGGCGGGCGCGGGCAGCACGCGGCGCTCGGCGTAGCCCTCGAGCAGCGCGTGCTCGAGGTCGCCGGCGGCCGCGGGGTCGCCGCCGACGAGCGCGCGGTAGCGCAGGCCGGCGAGCAGGCTGCCGAGATCGGCCGCGGCGGGGCCGGCGCCGCACTGGTCGAGGTCGATCAGCCCGATCCGCCCGTCGGGGAGCAGGAGGCCGTTCTTGAGGTGGACGTCGCCGTGCAGCGGCACGGGGGCGCCCGCGTCGTCCGGGCGGCCCGCGGCGAGATCCGCTGCCAGGCGCAGCGCGAGCGCTGCGACGTCGGGCCGCGCGCGGGCCACGACGCCGGCCGCGAACGGCTGGCGGTCGGCGTCCAGGCGCGTGAAGGCGGGCAGGCCGTGCGGCGCGGGCAGCGCATGCAGGGCGGCCAGTGCGGCGCCGAAGCGGCGCATCGCCCCGGTCAGCTCGTCGCCGCGCAGGCCGTCGATGCGCCGGCCGTGCAGGGCCTCGACGGCGAGCATCGGCCCGGCGGCGTCGTAGGCGATCGCGGCGGGCAGGCGCAGCGGCTCGGCGCCGTCCAGGCGCGCGGGCAGCGAGCGGTGGACGCGGCGCGCGTGGGCGGCCTCGTCGGCGGAGGCATAGACCTTGACGTAGGCGAGCACGCGCCCGCCGGCGCCGAGGCACGCCGCCGTGGCCGACTTCTCGGGCGCGTAGGCGGCCAGCTCGGTGCGCGCGACGGGGCGGCCGAGCAGCCGCGAGACGGCGCCCGTGTCGGCGCCGAGGGCGGCGAGGCCGGCGATCTTGCGGTCGTTCGGGAAGGTCCAGAAGACGGTGCCGAGCTCGGGGTCGTGGGCCACCGCGCGCAGCGGGCCGTCGCCCGCGACGGCGCGCGTGGCGCGCTCGTAGACCGAGGCGCTGCGGTCGCCGGCGAACGTGCGGCTGGCCACCAGCCGCGGCGTGCCGTCGATCTCGACCTCGTGCAGGACGCGCAGGCTGTCGCCGAGCTTGTACTTGACCCGCCCGCGGTCGTAGCGGTCGATGGCCACCGGGCCGTCGGCGCCGAGCAGCCGCGACAGGCGCTCGGTCATCACCGGCGCGTCGAGCAGCGTGTCGCGCCGCGGCAGGCGCGCATCGGGGGCGAGCGCGGGGGCGCTCACAGGTCCCCCTCGCGGCCGAGCGTCATGCCCGTCGCCTCGGTCCAGTGCGCCCACAGCGGTGCGCCGCCGACGCCGGCCGCGCAGGCGACCTCGCGGCCCTCGCCGTCGCGCCGCACGAGCCCCGCGCTGGCCGCGATGCGCAGCGGGCCGACGTCGAGCGGGGCGCCCGTCTCGGGCCACGTGACCGTGTCGGTGAAGCCGTCTCCCTCGACCTCGACGATCGTGCCCTCGGCCTCGGTCACGCGGACCTCCGGCGCGCGCTCGCCGTCGGCGAGCGGCAGGACGACGGTCACGAACGTCGCGTCGGCCATGCCCTCGGCGACGACCGAGACGACCGGAGCGGCGTGCTTGATCCCGTACTCGGGGGCGATCCAGCCCGCCTCGAGCTCGGGCACGCGGTCGCCGGCCAGGACGAGCGCGACGCCCGGCGCGCGGACGACGGTGGCGCCGTCGCGGCGCGCGACGGCGACGCGGCCCTCGGCCTCGGGCGCAAGGTGCCAGCGCAGGTCGTAGCGGTGCGGGGTGTCGCCGCACAGCGCGTCCTCGATGACCCAGTAGCGGTCGTCGACGAACACGACGCGGCGCGTGTGCACGGCGTCGTAGCAGGTGCTCGTGGCCTCGCCGTGGATCACGTCGAGGCCGGGGGCGCTGCGGCGCTCGAGCAGTCGCGCGGTCGGGTGCGTGCCCTTGCGCGGCTTGCCGCGCCGGTAGGGCGCCTGGTCCAGGCCGTCGACGACGACGGTGTTGTGCGCGGCGGTGCCCTTGAACCAGTGGCGCCAGTTCGGCTCGCCCTCGGCGTAGGTGTAGCGCCCCGGGTCCATGACCAGCGAGCGCCCGCCCGCGGCGATCTCGACGTTGAGCAGGTCGAGATGGCCGTGGCCGCCGTCGCCGAGCGCGCCGCAGTCGAAGATCAGGAAGCGCTCGTCGGCGAACGCGGTGCCGCGCTCGCCCCAGCCGCTGCGCTGGACGTGGAAGCCGCCGACCGGGAAGGAGACGTTGCGCTGCTCGGGCGGCCGGCCGTGGCGCCCGCGCGTGGCCCCCCAGCGCAGATCGGGGCGCTCGAGCACGCCGGCGGCGAGCTCGAGCAGGGCGGCGTAGTCGCCCGTGTCGCTGTCCGACAGCGCCGGGATGTTGCCGTCCGGGCGCCGGCAGTGAAGCCCGAAGTCGCACGCGCGATGCAGGCGCTCGTCGTAGCCGGCGGGCAGATCGACGCCGAAGCGGTCGGCGTTCTCGCGCGCGCCGACGAACGAGCGCAGCGCGATCAGGTGGTAGTGCGTGGAGTGCTCGCGATGCACGCCGTCGGCGCGCACGTCGCTGAGCAGGTTGGCGTGCAGCTCCGCCGTGGCCAGCGCGAGGAGCTCGCCGTCCGCGTCGAGGTCGGGCAGCGCGAGCGCCGCGACGAGCAGTGCGTAGAGCTCGAGCGTGCGGTGGTTGCGCTCGGCGGTGAGGTTGTCGCGGATGTGGGCGACGTGCTCGCCCAGGCCGTCCAGCAGCGCGCTCTCGACGTCGGCCGGCAGGCCTGGGAACGCCGGCGCCTCGGCGAACGCGGACCACGAGTAGATCCAGTTCTGGACGCGCCGCGCCATCACGTCGGAGCTGTCGACGCCCGTGCCGATCTCGACGTCGCGGATGAACGAGGTGACCAGGCGCGCCCAGGCGCGCAGGTAGCGCTCGTCGCCGGTGCGGCCGAAGGCGTGGGCCAGGTCCAGCGCCCACGGGAACTTCGTCCACTCGATCCGCCACTCCTCGTCCTCGGGCAGCGGGGCGCCGACCCAGTCGGGCTCCGGGCCGAGGTCGACCGTGATGCCGACATGGGTGAAGATCCCGGCGCAGACCGCGTCGGCCAGGGCGACGTCGCGGTGGTCGGCCTCGATGACGCAGAAGACGGGGCGCGGCGCGACGGGCGTCCAGGTCACGCGACCGTCTCCTCGAACAGCTCGACGAGCGTGCCGGCGAGCCGCTCGCCGTCGAACTCGCGCTGCACGGTGGCCTGCGCCTCGTGCGAGATGCGGCGGGCCAGCTCGCGGTCCTCGCGCAGGCGCACGATCGCGTCGGCCAGGGCCTCCGGGTCGTCGGGCGCCACGAGCAGCCCGTTGACGCCGTCGCGGACGATCTCGGGGATGCCGGAGATCGGCGTCGTCACCACGGGCGCGCCCGACGCCATCGCCTCGGCGAGGACGTTGGGGATCCCGTCGCGGTCGCCGTCGTCGAGCACGCGGCAGGGCAGGCAGAAGGCCGAGGCGCGGCGGTACTCGCCGAGCAGCTCGGCCTGGCTCATCTGGCCCTGCAGGCGGATGCGGTCGCCGAGGCCGAGCTCGGCGATCCGCCGGCGCAGCCCGGGGCCGGCGTCGTCGTCGGGGCCGACGATCGTGGCCTGGAAGGGGACCCCGCGGCGCGAGAGCAGGCCGCACGCGTCGACGACGACGTCGAAGCCCTTCTTGGGGACGAGCCGGCCGACGCCGAGCAGGCGCACGGCGTCGGGCTCGGGGGCGTGCCCGTTGACGGTGCCGGCCAGCAGACGCGAGAAGTCGGCGTTCAGCCCGTGGTAGACGCGGTGGACGGTCGCGTCCGGCGCGATCGCGCGCAGGTGCTCGAGGTTGGCCTCGGTGCACGTGACCGCGAAGCGCGCGGCGCGCAGCTTGCGGCGCAGGAGCCCGGCGGGGTTGAGCTTCGGCGCGTAGATGTCCTTGGCGTGGCCGGTGAACGAGAACGGCAGCCCGGTGATCGCCGAGGCCAGCCACGTCACCGTCGTCGTGCCGTGGGCGAAGTGCGCGTGCAGGTGGCGCACGTCGCCGGCCGCCAGCAGCTCGTCAGAGAGCGCGACGGCCTGCAGCAGCTCCTTGACGTAGAGCTTCTTCGGCCACGACACCATCCGCGGGCGGGCGCGCACGCACTGGGCCAGCGCCATGGCGGTGGCGCGCGCGAGCCCGAGCGGGCGGCGTCGCGCGACCCGGCCCAGCGCGGGCAGGAATGCGGGCAGGTTCGCGCGCAGCCAGCGCACGAGCGTCGTCGCCGACAGGCTCGTCGTGGCCGGCAGGTAGACGGGATCGGCCGCGATGCGGTCGACGACCGGGTGCGTCTGCGTCTCGTCGGCGGGCTTGATGACGTACAGGCGCAGCGGCAGGCCGGCCTGCTCGACGCGGTAGATCTCGCTGGCGATGAAGAGCTCGGAGATCCGCGGCCAGCCCTTGAGGACGTAGGCGACGGCGTCAGGCATACGCGGCCTCGAGCTGCCGCCGCAGGCGCCCCGTGCAGGCGTGCAGCTCGAACTCGGTCTCCACGTGCGCGCGGGCCGCGCCGGCGAGCCGGGCGCGCAGGGCGGGGTCGCCGGCCAGCGACTCGATCGCCGCGGCGAGCGCAGCCGGGTCGCCGGGCGCGACGAGCAGGCCGGTGCGCCCGTCGATGACCGCGCTGGAGATCGCGCCGACGTCGCAGGCGACGACGGCGCGGCCGCTCGACATCGCCTCGAGAACGACGTTGGGCAGGCCGTCGCGGTCGCCGGCCGCGTCGAGCACCGAGGGCACGACGACGGCGTGCGCGGCGGCGTACTCGGCGGGCAGCTCCTCGTGGGTCCGCGGGCCGGCGAGCTCGACGCGGTCCTCGAGGCCGGCGGCGGTGACCTGGCGCTCGAGCGCCGGGCGGTCGGAGCCCTGGCCCACGATCCGCAGCCGAAAGGGGACGGTGAGGCGCGCGGCGGCGTCGATCAGGACGGGGAAGCCCTTCTTCTCGACGAGCCGGCCGACGGCGAGCAGCGACAGCGCCGGGCCCTCGGGCTCGGGGGCGGGCGTGAAGCGCTCGAGGTCGACGCCGTGGGGGATGAGCTGGACGGGCGCCCCGGCACGGCGCAGGTCGCCGGCGACGTCGGTGTTGCAGGCGATCACGCAGGCCGCCTCGCGGCCGCGCTCGGCCAGGCCGGCGGCGCCGACGCGGCGCGCATCGAGTGCGTGGACGCTGAAGCCGTAGGGGACGCCGAGCCGGCGCGCGACGCGGGCGGCGACGTCGGCGGGCACGTGGGCGAAGTAGCCGTGCACGCCGGTGACGTGCGCGTCGCCGAGCGTGCGGACGACCTCCTCGGCCTGCTCGGCGGCGGTGCCGGGCGCGAGGACGTGGACCTTTGGCGCGAGGCGTTCCACGCCCGGCTGGACGGGGCCGGGCTCACCCTCCTTCGTCGCGAAGACGGCCTCCAGGCAGCCGGCGGCGTCGAGCGCGAGCAGCTCGTTGAGCGCGAAGGTCTCCGAGCGGCGTGGGAAGCCGCTCGTCAGCACGACGAGCCTCACGCCGAGACCACCGCCGCGGCCGCGGCCAGGATCGAGCGCGCCGACAGTCGCGGGCGAGCGGTGATGCCCGACATCCCGGCGGCGGTGTGACGCGGCGCGAGGACCTCGTCGAGCATCTCCGGCAGGCGCCGCAGGCCGCCCATGTCGATGCGCCGCGAGCGATCGCGCGCGAGGCGCGCCGGCGCGGCCAGCCACGCGGTCAGCGCGCCGGGCGTCAGGGCGGCGGGCTCGAGCAGGTCGACGATCCCGAGCTCACTCAGGCGACGGGCGCGGATGAGCTGCTCACGGCGCGGCTCGACGCGGGGCACGATCAGGGCGCGCCGGCGCGAGGCGACGATCTCGCAGCTCGTGTTGTAGCCGCCCATGGAGATGACGTCGTCGGCCAACGCGATCAGCGCGTCGGCGTCGGGCAGGAAGTCGAGCAGCCGCATGTCGTCGCGCGCGGCGACGAGTGCGGCGATCCGCGCCTGCTCGTGGGCGGGCATGAACGGACCGGTCACGACGACACCGGTCGCGCCCGCGGGCAGCGCGGAGCGGGCGAACGCGTCGGCGAGCTTGTGGCCGTCCTCGCCGCCGCCGACGAGGCACACCGACAGCCGCCCGTCGGGCAGGTCGAAGTGCTCGCGGCCGCCGCCGTCGCCGCGGCGCTCGGCGAGGCGGTCGATGTAGCCGCTGTAGCGGACCATCCGCGCGATGTCGGCGGGCACGTCGTACTCGACGATCGGGTCGTAGACGCGCGGGTCGCCGTAGACCCAGACGGCGTCGTAGTGGCGACGCAGCACGTCGAGCGACCCGTCGGCGTCCCACTCGGCGCGCACGCGGTCGGGCTCGTCGAGGACCTCGCGCATGCCGAGCACGAGCTTGGTCCCCATCCGGCCGAGCATGTCGAAGCTGGTCGCCAGCTCGCGGTGGACCCCGCTGGGCAGCTTGTCGACGATCATCACGTCGGGCTGGAAGGCGGCCAGCGCCGCGTGCAGCGTCGCCGCCCGCAGGTCGACCATCGACTCGACGTCGAGGCCGAGGGAGCGGGACGAGTAGCGGCCCGTGTCGTCCTTCCGCAGCGCCGGCAGGGCGAGCGTGTCCGTGCCCCGCGGGAGGGGGAAGCGGGCAGCCTCACGAGCGCCGGCGATCAGCAGGATGGAGCTGTGGCGCGCATCGGCGAGGACGGATGCGATCGCGATGTTGCGACGCATGTGTCCCAGGCCCTGCGCATCGTGAGAGTAGAGAGCGATCCGGCGCATCGGGTTCTGACCTTCAGACCGGACTTGTAAAGGAACGTCACGGAAAAGTTGCATAGGCAATGGTCTTAAGACCCCGATGGAATGCGGGATCTGCCCGTTCCGACGACCGTTCCGGCGCGTACATTGGTCCCCATGGCCACCCTCACGCAGACCATCGACCGCGCTCGCGTGCTCGAGCTGACCGAGCGCGAGCGGCGCGCCCTGCTCGAGCGCACGCCGGGCTCGCAGGCCGCCTTCGAGCGCGCGGTCCAGGTGATGCCCCGCGGCGTCCCGAGCTCCTTCCAGGCCGCCGATCCGCGCCCCGTCTACCTCTCGCACGGCGAGGGCTCGCGCGTGTGGGACGTCGACGGCAACGAGTACGTCGACTTCCACAACGGCTTCGGCGTGATGTGCGTCGGCCACGCCAACCCGGCGATCGTCGCCGCGGTCGAGGCCCGCGCCCGCCGCGGCTCGCACTTCGCCGCGCCGACCGAGGGCTCGATCGTCGTCGCCGAGGAGCTGCGCCGCCGCTACGGGCTGCCCCAGTGGCGCTTCACGAACTCCGGCACCGAGTCGACGATGGACGCGGTCCATCTCGCCCGCGCGGCCACCGGCCGCGACCTGATCCTGAAGATCGAGGGCTCCTACCACGGCCACCACGACGCCGTGATGGTCTCCGTGCGCCCGCCGCTGGACGTGCTCGGCGAGCGCGGCGAGGCGGGCAGCGTCCCCTACGGCGGCGGCCACCCGCACGCCGTGACGGAGCTGACCCGCGCGATCCCGTTCAACGACGCCGACGTGCTGGAGCGCGTGCTCGACGACATCGGCGACCGCGTCGCGGCGCTGATCCTCGAGCCGGCGATGATGAACATCACGATCGTCGGACCGCGCGACGGATACCTCGAGCGCGTGCGCGAGCTGACCGCACGCCACGGCGTGACGCTCGTCTTCGACGAGGTCAAGACGGGCTGCACGATCGGCCCCGGCGGCGCGACGCGGCGCTTCGGCGTCCAACCCGACATCGTCTGCCTGGCCAAGGCGACGTGCGGCGGCTACCCGGGCGGCGCGGTCGGCATGACCGAGGAGCTGGGCCGGCTCATCGAGACCGGGACCGTGCGCCAGGTCGGGACGTTCAACGGCAACCCGCTCGTCATGGCCGCCGCACAGGCGACGCTGCTGGAGGTCCTGACGGACGACGCCTACGCCGCGCTCGAGCGCGCCAACGAGCGCCTGCTCGCCGGCCTGGACGACGTCATCGCCCGCTACGGGCTGCCGTGCCACACGGTCGGCCTGGCCGCCAAGGGCTGCGTGGTCTTCGCGCGCGAGCGCCTGTACGAGTACCGCGACTACGCGACGAAGGTCGACGAGGAGCTGTCGACGCTGGCCTGGCTGTACCACATGAACCACGGCATCTTCATGACGCCGGGCGTCGACGAGCAGTGGACGCTGTCCGTCGCCCACGAGGAGGCCGACCTCGCGCGCTACGTCGCCGCCTTCGAGGCGTTTGCGCGCGATGTGACGAGCTGAGCTGCTCCGGGAGCGCGAACGCCGGCGGCGTGGCCTGGGCTGATCCGGGTACGCCGACCACGCGGGTCGCCCACGGGTGCCCCGAACCCCCGCTACAGTTTGTAAAGCGATGACCCTTCCCCCACTGGAGAACCGCCCCTGTGGCGGCCGCTACTCGGACATCGTCCAGTCGATCGGCAACACGCCGCTCGTCGAGCTTCGGCGCCTGACGCCGAAGCCGGGCGTCCGCATCTGGGCCAAGCTCGAGTCCCGGAACCCGACGGGCTCGGTCAAGGACCGCGTCGCGCGGTCGCTGATCGAGGACGCCGAGGAGAAGGGCCTGATCCGCCCCGGCCAGACGATCCTCGAGCCGACGTCGGGCAACACCGGCATCTCGCTGGCCATGATCTGCGCGCACAAGGGCTACCGCCTGAAGGTGGTCATGCCCGACAACGTCACGCCGGAGCGCACCCAGCTGCTGAAGATGTACGGCGCCGAGATCGTCTACTCGCCCGGCGCCCAGGGCTCGAACGGCGCGGTCGCGATGGCCGTCGAGATGGCCGCCGCGGACTCCTCGTACTACATGCCCTACCAGTACGGCAACGAGGCCAACCCGCGCGCCCACTACGAGGGCACGGCGCCCGAGATCCTCCAGGAGCTCGACGGCAACGTCTCCGCCTTCGTCGCCGGCCTCGGGACGGGCGGCACGCTGATGGGCAACGCCCGGCGCTTCAAGGAGGAGCTCGGCGACCAGGTCAAGATCGTCGCCGCCGAGCCCATGCAGGGCGAGCCCGTACAGGGCCTGCGCTCGCTGGACGACGGCTTCATCCCGCCGATCATCGACCTCAGCCTGCTCGACCGGAAGATCTTCGTCACCAACCGCGACGCGGTCATCTGGACGCGCCGCCTGCTCGACGAGGAGGGCCTGTTCGTGGGCGTCTCGTCGGGGGCGATCGCCTCGATCGCCGTGCGCATCGCCGGGGAGATGGACGAGGGCAACGTCGTCTTCATCGTCTGCGACGACGGCTGGAAGTACCTGTCCAGCGGCATCTACACGCTGCCCGTCGACGAGGTCGAGAACCTCGACTCGACGGTCTGGTGGTAGACCGCCCCTCCCGCAGCGGCCCGTAGCCCTCTACAGTTCAGGGCCGGACCACTCGATCCGACTGGAGACGGGATGCCGAACGTCGGCCCCATGGAGCTCATCATCATCCTCGCGATCGCGCTGATCGTGCTCGGCCCGAAGAAGCTGCCCGAGGTCGGGCGCTCGGTCGGCCGGGGCATGCGCGAGTTCAAGGAGTCGCTCTCGGGCGAGTCCTCCCACGAGGACGACGAGCGCCCCGCCATCAAGACCGAGTAGCCCGCGCTTGGCGACCGCTATCTTCGGTCGCCCATGGTCATCGCCCCGGAGCTGCTCGAGCGCATCGTCGCCCACGCCCGCCGCGATTTCCCCAACGAGTGCTGCGGGATGATCGCCATGACCGACGGGCGTGCCGTCGGCGTGCACGAGGCGGAGAACATCGCGGCCAGCCCGCTGCGCTTCGAGGTCGACGGCATGGAGGTCCACCGCACCATCGAGTCCATCGAGGACGCCGGCGGCACGATGGGCGCGATCTACCACTCGCACACGCGCTCCGAGCCCTTCCCGTCGCAGACCGACATCAACTTCGCCGCCGGCTGGCCCGGAGTGGAGTGGCTGATCGTCGGCCTGTCGCGCAACGGCGACCCGGTGATCCGCTCCTTTCGCATCGACGACGGCCGCGTGACCGAGGTCGCGGTCGAGCATGGCTGACGAGCCCCGCGGCCCGCTCGTCTGCCCCGGCTGCGCCACCACCCACCCGGCCGAGCGTCGCTTCTGCGACGCGTGCGGGATGCCGCTGACCTACGCCGAGCGCGGCGAGGAGGACCCCGTCAGCGACGCGCACGCGCGCGCACGCAAGATCAAGCCGCAGTACAGCGAGGGCGACCTCGTCCGCGTCGCCGGCGCCCGCCACCAGGCCGAGGCCGAGCTCATCCAGGGCCTGCTGCTCGAGGAGGGCGTGCCGTCGATGCTGCGGCGCACGCGTGGCTTCGACGTGCCCGACATGCTCGCCGCCGGCCCGCGCGACGTGATGGTGCCCGCGTCGGGCGCGAGCGCCGCCCGCGACGTCCTGCTCGAGGCCGAGCTACTCGACGAGCGGGCGCCCGCGCAGGCCGTCGAGCGTCCCGCGCGCCTGCTCGCCGTGCTCTGCGTGGTCGTGGCGGTCGTCGGCGTGATCGCCTGGATCGGCACCGACCTGCTCGTCTAGCGAGGGGCCGCGCTCAGCGCGTGAGGCCGGACAGGTGCTCGCGCCACGCCTGCTCGGCGTGGGTGAGCCCGCGGCCCCGGAACGCGTCGCGCAGGACGTCGCGCGCGCTGCCGCGCGGCGCCGCCGCGGCCAGGCGCGCGCACGCCTCGTCGCCGCGCTCGAGCGCGAGGACGTCGAAGACGGTGCCTCCGAGCAGGTGGGCGTCGCGCACCCCGGGCGGGAACTCCGGCTTGGGCCCCTCGTGCAGGCGCCGGGCGATCGCCGGCCGCGCGTACGCGGTCTGGCCGGAGAACCACTGCGCGGCGCCGGCCTGAAGCCACGCCCAGCGCACGTAGCGCGCGAAGCTGGCCATCCGGAACGGCGGCGGCAGGCGGCCGCTGTTGATCCCGACGACGAGCTGCGCGTAGAGCGCCGCGGGGGCGAGCAGGTTCATCTCGCGCGACCCCGGGACGTTCGACGCGCGCGCGGTCAGCAGCCGCGGGGCGAGGACGTGGATGGTGTCGACGCCGAACCACCCGACGAGGTAGCGCCGGGCGGCCGGGGCGACCATCCGCCGCAGCACGGGCAGGTAGGGCTGCGCCGCGGTGAGCGCGGCGTCGGAGCCGTGGACGACGATCTCGATCTCGGGCGGCAGCTCGTCGAAGGCGACGGCCAGGCGCTCGCGCGTGCCCTCGACGAGCTCGAGCAGTCCCGCGACGTCCTCGTCGTCCGCCAGCTCGTGGCGCGCGAGGAGGTGCGGCGAGCGCGTCTCGACCCAGGGCACGACGGTGATCCTGCCGTGCCGGGCGCCGCGGCGCGGCGCTCAGCCGCGCGCGGCCTCGCGCTCGTACGTCAGCTCGGTGCGCACGCCCATCCCCTCGAGGATCGCCTGTCCCTCCTCGAGGCTCGCCGCGCCGCGCACGGCGGCCGCGAGCCGCGACGCCGACGCCGATCGCGACCTCGGGGTCGAAGAAGGACACCCGGCCACCGGCCGGCGTGAGCGTCACGGTGCGGCGGCCGTCGCGGATCGGGACGTCGCCGGTCTCGCCGCGGGCGCAGCGCAGCGCCATCGCGCTGGCCTCGGTGGGGACGGCCACGACGGCCGCCTCCAGGCGCGCGAGCGCGTCCTCGCCGAGCGCGGCGTCGCCGCGCCCGCCGCCGGCCGCCTCGACCTCGGCCAGGCGCTCGGCGACCTCCGCCGGGGTCAGCTCGCCGTCGCAGCCGGCGCCGAAGACGGCCGCCAGCACGGTCACGCCCGCCGCGGCCAGCGCGGGCGCGCAGGCGAGCACGAGGGCATCGGCGAGCGGGCTGCCCAGGCCGGGCTCGTCGCCGTGGGCGAGGACGTCGCCGCCGACGTCGAGCAGGACCACGGTGTCGCAGCCCAGCCGGCCGGCCGCGACGGCGAGGCCCTCGGCCATCGCCGCGGGGCCCGGATGCGGGTCGACCAGGACGGTCGGCTCGCCGAGCAGCTCGGCCATCCGGCCCTCGGCGAAGCGGAAGCCGCCCGGGCCCGCGGCATCGGGCCCGGCCAGCGCGACGGCCGCATGCAGCGGCTCGGCGCCGGTCACCTCGTCGAGGCGCCGCGGACCCGGGAGCGGGTCGATCGGGCGCCGCTCCCAGGTCAGGCCGCCGAGGACGGACGGCGTGCCGCACGCCTCGGCCACCGCGGCGGCCGAAAGCGCGCCCACGACGTCACCGCCGCCGCCGATCCCCAGGCACAGGACCCGGGCCGCGCGGCGGAAGGTCTCCTGCGCCGTGGCGGTCAGACGAGCGCCGGCGTGCGGTCGACGACGCCGCCCTCGACGATCGCCTCGATCTCCTCGTAGGCGCGGTCGAACTCCTCGTCGGAGAGCACGGGCGTGCCCTCGAACGGGAGGTCTCGCGTCACCTCGAGCCACGACTTGCAGCCGTAGAAGTCCTCGCGGACCTTCACGGTCACCGGGCGTGGGATGCGATACGTGCGCAGCAGGATCACGTTGAGCGGGTGGCGCCGCTTCCAGGACAGCCGCTTCTCGGCGTAGTCCGTGGTCCAGACGTAGTAGGGCGACAGCGCGTCGACGGTGCGAGCGTCGGTCACCCGCCAGTGGCCCGCGACCTCGGCCCACGCCCGGATGCGCACGCGGTCCGGCTGGGGAATGCCGCCGTCGCGCGTGAGCGCGTGCGCGGAAGGCTCCCCGTCGGGCCACACGCCCTCCTCGAGGGCTCGGCGCAGTTCGGGCTGGTGCGAGGCGCGCACGACGTCGTTGCGCTGGTGCTCGAACGTGGGATAGAGGAAGAAACGGTCGTGGTCGAGCTCGAAGTGCTTCCGCTCCTCGCGGATGCCTCCCTTGCGCAGGGTGACGAGCTGCTCGCCCTCGGCGAGCGCACGGACGGTGACCGCCCATTCCTTGAAAGCAATTGGCATAGGGGAGATGAGAAAAGGAGGGGGGACAGACAAACATCCCGGGCGCTGGCGGCAAGGCCACCGTGCCTCGGGAATGAACGGCATTGTTCCAGAGGACCGCCGAAAGACAAAACCCGCCTGCAATCAGCATGTTTCCAACGAACAGGCCGGTCGCGGGACGGGGCAGACCTCGGCCCCCTGAGTGGGCGAGACGGTACTTCCCACGAACGGGGGAGGTCTAACCCAGTGCGGTCAGGCGCGCGGGCACGCCGAGCGGCAGCTCGAGCGGCACGCCGATGTCCAGCTGGCCGTACGTGCCGCCGCCCATCAGGTGCTCGTGCAGCAGGTCCTCGAGGTGGAAGCGCCCGATCAGCGCGTCGCACTCGATGCAGCCGTTCGACAGGTAGCCGCCGGGGACGCCGGGGCTCTCGCGGTGCTTGAGCTCGCCGATGCGGCGCGCGGCGAGCGCCCGAGAGTCGAGCGCGCCGGTGAGCTGCTCGGCGACCGCGTCGAACGGCAGGAAGCCCTTGTTGTCGCTCGTCAGCTCGGCGGCGACGGAGACGCCGACGATCGCGCGCACCTTGGACCGGCACTGCCAGCAGCGGTCCTCGACGGTCAGCAGCCTGCCGCTGATCGGCTTGCCGTGCGGCGCCGCGCCCGCAGGCCGGCTTCCGCGCGATCCGCGTCCGCCGCGCATTCCGAAGCGCCGGCGCGGATCCACATTGTCATGTGGCGGGACCATCACTTCGACTTATTGGCAGGTGCAGGCGGAAACGAGAGCGCAATGGGGAATTTGCGCATTCTCGGTGTCGAAAACTGCCAACCGGCATGGAGCTTTCGACGAACGGTCGATTTTCCCAGACTAAAGGCGGGTTCCAGCCATTGCCTCGATTACTTCGAGCAGCGCGGCGAAGTCGGCGTCCCCGAGGCCGCGTCCCATGGCCGCGATGAGCACCTCGCGCGTCTCCGCCGCGGCGGGGAACGGGACGCCCGCCGCCTGCCCCTCCTCGAGACACAGGCGCACGTCCTTGAGCATGTGCTCGAGCTTGAAAAGCGTCGAGTAGTCGTGCTCGCGCATCGGCCCGGCCTTGAGGTCGAGCATCGCGCTGCCGCCGCTGCCGGCCGCCATCACGGCGACGAGCGCGTCGAGGTCGACGCCGGTCGCGCGGCCGACGACGAGCGCCTGGGCGAGCGTGCTGGCGTTCGTGGCGGCGACGGCGTTGTTGATGATCTTGACGATCTGGCCCTGGCCGAGCTCGCCGACGTGCAGGACGACCTTGCCCATCACCTCGAAGAGCGGCTGGGCGCGCGCGAAGTCCTCGGCGCTCCCGCCCGCCATGATCGTCAGCGTGCCGTCCTCGGCGCGCGGCGACGAGCCCGTCACCGGCGCGTCGATGAAGTGGATGCCGCGCTCGGCCAGCGCGGCGCCGATGTCGCGCGTCTCGGTGGGCGCGATCGTCGACATGTCGACGCACAGCGTGCCCTCGCCGGCGCCCTCGGCGACGCCGTCCTCGCCGAGCAGCATCGCCCGCACCTGCGCGCCGTCGACGACCATCGTGATCACGATCTCGGCCGCCGCCCCGACCTCCGCGGGGGTCGCCGCGACGGTGCCGCCGTGCTCGGCGGCCCACGCCTCGGCGCGCTCGCGCGTGCGGTTGAAGACGATCAGCTCATGGCCCGCGCCGCGGAGGTTCGCCGCCATCCGCGAGCCCATGATGCCCAGCCCGATGAAGCCCACGTTCGCCACGCGCGACATCCTAGGCGAGCCGTTCACCAGGGCAGGCTGACAACGGCGACGGCCAGCAGGACGCCGAGCGCGACGCGGCGGTAGAGCGTCTCGCCGGTCCCCTCGAAAGCGCGCGCGCCCGCCAGCGCTGCGAGCAGGTACGGCGCAGCGAGGGCGGCGGCGAGCGTGAGCGCCTCGGTGTCGAGCGATCCGCTCACCGCGAACGCGGTGAGCGCCACGACGTCGACCCAGCAGAAGAAGACCATGAAGCTGGCGCGCATCCGCTCCACGGGCTCGGGGCCGGACAGGTAGAGGAACAGCACCGGCGGCCCCGAAAGGCCGGTCGACCCGCCGAGCAGGCCGCTCAGTGCGCCCGTGGCCGCCGTGGCGACCGGATTCGGCCGGCCGCGATAGCGCCACCCCAGGCCGATGACCGCGGCGGCGACGAGCACCATCGCGCAGATGGCGATGCGCAGGACGTCCTCGTCGACGGCCACGAGCAGCCACGCGCCGAACGGGATCGCCACGAGCGCCGCCGCGCACAGGAGCAGGACGCGGTGGCGGTCGACGAGCCGCAACGCCGGCGGGACGAACGGGACGGACAGCAGCAGCTCGAGCAGCAGCGCCACCGGGACCGCCGTCCGCGGGCCGTAGAGGGCGGACAGCGTCGGGGCGAGCACGAGCGCCGACCCGAAGCCCGAGAAGCCGCGCAGCGCGCCGGCGAGCACGGCCGCGCCGACGGCGGCGGCGAACGCGCCGGACAGGAGCTCGAGGTCGGCCGTGCCCGTGAGCATCCGGCCATCGTGGCGCAGCGGGCCCCGCGCCCGTCCTCCGGCTCGCCGTTCATCATGCGGGCGTGCTCCGCGCGACCGCGCTGTCGCTCGCCGTGCTGTTCCTCGCCGGGTGCGGGACGGCGGGCGACGACCCGCCCGGCCCGGACGATCTCATCGGCGCCGCCGAGCGCGGCGACGTTCGCGGCATCCGCGATCTGCTGGAGCGTGGCGCCGCCGTGAACGGGCGCGACGCCGGCGGTCGCACGGCAGTCACCGCGGCCGCGCTCGGCGGCCATCTCGAGGCCCTCCGCGCGCTGATCCGCGCCGGCGCCGACGTCGACCTGCAGGACGCCGAGCGCAACAACCCCCTGCTCGTGTGCGGCGAGAACGGCGACGTGGCGATGCTGCGCGCCGTGCTCGCCGCGGGGCCGGACCTCGGGGCGACGAACCGCTTCGGCGGCACGGCGCTGATCCCCGCCGCCGATCGCGGCCACGTCGGCACGGTCGGCGTGCTGCTGGACACGCGGATCGACGTCGATCACGTCAACCGCCTGGGCTGGACGGCCCTGCTCGAGGCGGTGATCCTCGGCGACGGCGGCCCGGATCACACCGAGATCGTGCGCCTGCTCGTCGGCGCGGGCGCGGACACCCGGCTGGCCGACGGCGGCGGCGTCACCGCGCTGGAGCACGCGCGCCGGCGCGGCTACGACGAGATCGCCCGGCTGCTGGAGGACGCTCAGACGGCCAGGCCGTGACGGTGCGCGACGTGGGCCGCCTCGGTGCGGCTGCGCACCTCGAGCTTGGCCAGGATCCGGGAGACGTGGACGCTCGCGGTCTTCTCGGCCATGAACAGCGCAGCGCCGATCTCGCGGTTCGTCGCGCCCTGGGCGAGCAGGCCGAGCACCTGGCGCTCGCGCTCGGTCAGGCCGAACGGGTCCTCGTCGTCGCCGGCCGCGGCCGGCGCCTCGTCCGCCGCCTCGCCGAGGCGCAGGCGCGCGCGTGTGGCCAGGCCCTCGATCTCGCCGGCCAGCCAGCCGGCACCGAGCTCGCGGGCGGTCCCGAGCGTCTCGGCGGCGACGGCGCCGGCCTCGTCGCGCTCGCCCGCGGCGGCCAGCGCCTCGGCGTGCCGCCACCGCGCCTGCGCGATCGGCAGCGGCCAGCCGACCGTCTCCCAGGCCGCCGCGGCGGCCGCCCATGCCTTCGGGTCGGCAGGCCCGCGGACGCGACTGAACTCGGCCGCCGCCGTCGCGCGCCACGCGCCGGCGACCGGCCCCAGCGCGTCCGGCGTGTCGTCCTCGACGTCGCCCATGAGCCCCGTCGCGCGCTCGATGGCCGCGCGCTCGGCGTCCTCGTCGCCGAGGTCGCGCGCCCGCTGGGCGGCGTCGCCCTCGACGGTCAGGCCGTGGACGGCGACGCGGGCGCGACGGGCGAGGTCGGGCTCGCCGATGGGCAGCGCGGCACGCGCACCGTCGACGGCGGCGCGCGCGGCCGCGACATCGCCGGCGCGGCGCTCGAGCTCGGCCGTCATCGCGCCGTGGTGGGCGCGGAAGTGCGCCTCGGGCGCATCGGCGGCGACGGACGCGGCGTCGTCGAGCAGCCTGCGGGCCATGTCGTGCTCGCCGCGGCCGAGCGCCAGCTCGGCGCGGACGAGGTCCCCGAAGACGCGCGTCATCCCGCCGCCGCGCCGGCCCGAGGCGGACAGGTGGGCATCGGCGGCGTCCCACTCGCCGAGCGCGATGAGCAGGTCCGCTGTGGCCACGTCGAGCCACTCGCTCGCGCGGCCGTGGTCGGCCAGCTCGCGCGCGACCTCCCGGATGACGTCGAGCGCCTCGTGGGTCCGGCCGAACTGGTGCAGGACGTCGGCCCGGTTGTTGTAGGCGGACTCGAGGTCGAGCGGCCGCGCGCTGTGACGGCCCAGCTCGGCCGCCTCGACGAGATAGGCGGCGCCGCGCTCGAGCTCGCCGCGCGCCATGACGGCGCTGCCCAGCGCGTTGAGCGCACGGCTCGCCGCCGAGGCGTCCCCGGAGGAGCGGATCTCGTCGAGCGTCCCCTCGACCGCCGCGATCGCGGCGCCGTACTCGGAGCGCAGCATGAGCGCCTTGGCCTGCCAGGCCAGCAGGCTGGCGCGCTCCGGGCTGCGATCGCCGTCGCCGAGCAGATCGAGCCCGCGCGCGAGCAGGGCGTCGGACTCATCGGGCTGGCCGAGGTGCCAGTGCGCGCGCGACAGGCGCTCGAGGATCCCGGCGGCGCGGTGCGGACGGGCGTCCGCGTCGACCTCGCCCAGCGCGGCCGCCAGCAGGTCGACGGCGCGCGCCGTGTCGCCCTGCACGTCGCGGGCGTGGCCGGCGCGCACGAGCAGCTCGGCGTGATCGGCGCCCGCGACGTCCCCGGCCGCCGGGACGTGCGACCACAGCTCCAGCGCGCGCTCGAGCAGGGCCGCCGCCTCGGCGAAGGCGTGCACGCGCTCGGCCGCCTCGGCGGCCCGCACGGCCGCGCGCAGCGCGCCCGGCTGGTCGCCGGCGGCGAGCCGGTGATGGGCGATGCCGGCCGTGAGGTGCGCGCCGTGCCCGTCGCGCCCGGCGCGGCGCTCGAGCGCGGCCGCGAGCGCGAGGTGCAGGTCCGTGCGCTCGCCGGGCAGCAGGTCGTCGTGGACGACCTCGCGCAGCAGCGCATGGCGGAAGCCGTAGCGGGCGTCCTCGCCGGCGCGCACCAGGTGGCCGCCGACCGCGGCGCGCAGCGCCTCGCGCAGCGTGGCGCCGTCGAGGCCGGCCGCGTCGCAGAGCAGGTCGTGGTCGAGCGTGCCCGCGATGGCGAGCAGCCGCAGCATCTCCTGGGCGTCCCCCGGCAGGCGCTCGACGCGCAGCATGAGCGCGTCGCGAAGCGTCGGCGGCGTCTCGCCGCGGCCGTCGAGCCCGGCGGCGAGCAGCTCCTCGGCGAACAGCGGGTTGCCCTCGCTGCGCGCCCACAGGCGCTCGACCATGTCCTCGTCCGGCGCGTCGCCGAGGATGTCGGCGAGCTGCTCGGCCAGCTCCTCGCGGGTGAGCGGGTCGAGGTCGATGCGCCGCGCGTGCGGGGCGCGCTCGAGCTCGGCGAGCAGCGGGCGCAGCGGATGGCGGCGGTGCAGCTCGTCGGCGCGGTAGGTGGTGACGAGGAGCACGCGCTCGCCGGCCAGGCTGCGGGCCAGGAAGGCCAGGCAGGCGCGCGTCGAGCTGTCGGCCCAGTGCAGATCCTCGATGACGAGCAGGACCGGCGCCTGCTCGCCGAGGACGTGCAGGAGGGTCAGCAGCGCCTCGAACATGCGCGCCTGGGCCGGGCCCGCGCGGTCGTCCTCGCCGGGCCTGCGCGTCGCACCGAGCCCGGGAAGCACGCCGGCCAGCTCTGCGTACGCGGAGCCCGGCAGGCTCTCGAACACGGGGTCCGCCTCGCGGACGAGCGGGCGCAGGGCGCCGACGATCGGTGCGTAGGGCAGCTCCCCCTCGCCCAGCTCGACGCACTCGCCCGCGAGCACACGGACGCCGCGCTCGCCGGCGCGGCGTCCCAGCTCGGAGATCAGGCGGCTCTTGCCGACCCCGGATTCACCCGCTACGAAGGCGAGCGACGGGCGCGAAGCGTCCGCGTCGGCGAGCGCCGCCTCGAGCTCGGCGAGCTCCGACGTGCGCCCGATCAGCCGACTGGAGATCATGCGCGTCGCCACGCTTGGAGTATTGCTGCGCATCGTTCATGCGGGCGTGGGCGAGGTGGATGCTGATGTCGCTGTGCATGGTGTCCTCTCGGGGCTCGGACCTGCTGGCACGAGTCCATGGTGGACTGCGACGGGCGCCCGTACATCGGGCGCATGGAGCGTTCTGAGGTCCCCGACCCCTTACCTGCGACGAGGTGGCCCCTCAGGCGCCTAAGGGGTGCCGTGGCCGCCGCCGCCGGGCGTCTCGATGCGCAGCGTGTCGCCCGGCGCGAGCGTCCCGGAGGCCTTCGGCTCGAGCTCCTCGTCGCCGTGCAGGTTGCGCCCCGGAGCGCCGTCCTCGCCGCCGTCGGCGCCGGGCGGCGCGTGGCGGCGGCGCTCGGTGAGCAGCGAGTAGCTCATCTCCTCGAGCGCCTCGACCTCCCGGATCACGCCGTCGCCGCCGCGATGGCGCCCGGCGCCGCCCGATTCGCGGCGTACGGCGTAGCGCACGACGCGCAGCGGGAACTCGAGCTCGAGCGCCTCGACCGGCGTGTTCAGCGTGTTGCTCATCGCCACGTGGACGCCGCTCGGTCCGTCGGCGTCCGGGCACGCGCCCTGGCCGCCGCCGAGCGTCTCGTAGTACGTCCACTCCTCGGTGCCGAGCGTCAGGTTGTTCATCGTGCCCTGGCCGAGCGCTCGCCCGAAGGCGCGCAGCACGAGGTCGGCGACGCGGCTGGAGGTCTCGACGTTGCCGCCCGCCACGGCCGCGGGCGGGCGCGCGTTGAGCAGCGAGCCCTCGGGCGCGTGGACCTCGATCGGCCGGTATGCGCCCGCGCTCGGCGGGATGTCGGGATCGGTCAGCACGCGCACCGCGAACAGGCAGGCGCTGCGCGTCACCGCCAGCGGGCAGTTGAGGTTGCCCTCGATCTGGTCGGCGCTGCCGCTGAAGTCCAGGCGCAGCGTGTCGCCCTCGACGGTCGCCGCGAGGCGCAGCTCGACGTCGCCGCCGGCCGCCTCGAGCACGTCGGTGGCCTCGCGCGTGCCGTCCTCGAGCTCCTCCAGGCACGCCCGCGTGCGGCGCTCGGCGTAGTCGAGCACCGCGGCGGTCGCTTCGCGCAGCTCGTCGGTGCCGACGCGCTCGGCCAGCTCGCGCAGGCGCATGCCGCCGACGCGGTTGGCGGCGAGCTGGGCGCGCAGGTCGGCGCGCCGCTGGGCGGGCTGGCGCATCTGGCCGGCGAGCTCGGCGATCGCGTCCTCGTCGAGGACCCGCGGCGAGATGACGACGCCCTCCTCCTCGAGCGTGGTCGAGTCCGAGGGCATCGAGCCGGGCACGCGGCCGCCGACGTCGGCGTGGTGGGCGCGCGAGGCGGCGAAGCCCAGCAGCACGTCGTCCTCGGAGAACGCGGGCGTGACGACGGTGATGTCGGGCAGGTGCGTGCCGCCGGCGTAGGGGTCGTTGAGGACCCAGGACACGCCGGGCTCGTGGTCCTGGTCGAGGACGGCGGCCACGGCGGCGGGCATCGCCCCGAGGTGCACGGGGATGTGCTCGGCCTGCATCACCATCTCGCCCGACGGGTCGAACAGCGCCGTCGAGCAGTCGCGGCGCTCCTTGATGTTGGCGGAGTGCGCCGAGCGCACGAGGACCGCGCCCATCTCCTCGCAGGCGGCGCGCAGCGCGCCGGTCACGACCTGCAGCGCGATCGGGTCGAGGTCGCGGCTCATGCCTCGCGCTCCAGGACGATCGTGCCGGTGCGGTCCGCGCGCCCCGACCAGCCCTCGGGCACGACGAGCGTCGCCTCGGGCAGGCGCACGACGTCCGGGCCGCTGATCTCGTCGGTCTCGGCCGCCTCGAAGCGCACCTCGGGGCCGGGCTCGCTGTGGCGCTCGCGGATCGTCACCACCTCGATCTCGCCCTCCGGGTCGCGGTAGCCGTAGCGCTCCTCGTGGATCGCCTCGAAGGCCTCGCGCACGGCCGCGGGGTCGGCGTCGACGCCGCGCACGGTGAGCTCGAAGGACTGGCCGCGGTAGCGCACGTCGTAGGCGGCGTCGCCGTCCTCGACGGCCAGCGCCTCGCCGGTCAGCTCGTCGCCGTGCAGGAAGACGGTGCGGGCGCGGTCGCGGCGGCGGTCGGCGGCCGCGAGCCCGAGCGCGCTGAGCACGCCGGACGCGCGCGGGACGAGGATCCGCCGCACGCCGAGCTCCTCGGCGATCGCGGCGGCGTGCAGCGGCCCGGCGCCGCCGAACGCCAGCAGCGCGAACTCGCGCGGGTCGACGCCGCGCTCGACCGTCATCACGCGCAGCGCGCGGACCATCTCGGCGTTGGCCACGCGCACGATCCCCGCCGCGCAGTCCTCGTCGCTGAGCCCGAGCTCGCCGGCCAGCCGGCCGACCGCCTCGTGGGCGGCGCCGGCATCGAGCTCGACGCCGGCCAGCGGCTCGTCGGGGTCGAGGTGGCCGAGGACGAGGTTGGCGTCGGTGACCGTCGGCTCGGTCCCGCCGCGCCCGTAGCAGGCGGGACCGGGATCGGCGCCCGCCGAGTGCGGTCCGACGCGCAGCGCGCCGCCCGCGTCGCGCCAGGCGATCGAGCCGCCGCCGGCGCCGACGGTGTGGATGTCGACCATCGGCAGGGCGAGCGGCCGCCCGCCGACCTCGCGCCCGGCGCTCTCGCGCACCGCGCCGCCCTGGACGACGCACACGTCGCACGACGTGCCGCCCATGTCGAAGCACAGCAGGTCGGGCTCCTCGCAGCGCTCGGAGAGCAGCGCCGCGGCGGCGGCGCCCCCGGCCGGTCCGCTGAGGACGGTCAGCGCGGCGTGGGCGGCGGCCTCCTCGATGTCGGCCAGGCCGCCGCTGGACTGCATGATCGCCGGCGTCGGCAGGCGCTCGTCCTTCGCGCTCGCGAGCAGACGGCGCAGGTAGGCGGCGAGCAGCGGCGACAGCGCGGCGTCGACCTCGGTCGTCGCGGCGCGCTCGTACTCGCGGAAGGTGCCGACGGTCTCGTGCGAGAGCGAGACGTGGACGTCGTCGCCGAGGCGCTCGCGCAGCGCGTCGCGCACGCGCTCCTCGTGCTCGGGGTGGCGGTAGGCGTGCAGCAGGCAGACGGCGATCGCCTCGGGCTCGCAGCCCGCGACCTCGTCGGCCAGTGCTCCGGCGTCGTCGTCCTCGAGCTCGCGCAGGACGCCGTCGGGGCCCATGCGCTCGGGCGCGGCGAAGCGGCGGTCGGGAGGGACGAGCGGGGCCGGGTGCGCGGCGCACAGGCGGTAGAGCTCGCGGCGCGCCTGGCGTCCGAGCTCGACGACGTCGGTGAAGCCGTCGGTGGCGACGAGCGCCGTGCGCGCGCCGTGGCCCTCGAGCAGGGCGTTCGTGGCCACGGTCATGCCGTGGGCGAACATCTCGACCTCGTCCGCCGTCGCGCCCGCGGCCTCGAGCGCGGCGCGGACGGCCGTCATCACGCCCTCGGACTGGTCCTCGGGCGTCGTCGGCGCCTTGGCGGTGTGCAGCTCCCCGCCGGCCACGAGGACCGCGTCCGTGAACGTTCCGCCGACGTCGACCCCGAGCAGCATGGCGGGCAACGTACAGCGAGCGGCCCCGGAGGGCCGTTCACGCCACCGCCGCCCGGCTGCCGGCCCGGTGTCAGGCCGCGATCATCGCCGGGATCGCCTCGACCTCGGTCTCCTCGGTCTCCGCAAGATGCTGGTGCGACGGGCAGTAGCCGTTGTTGTGCAGCGGCACACGCTGGCACGCGGTGCCGCGACGGGTGGTGGCCCGGCACTGCAGCGGGTTGCCGTTGGCGTCGATCCCGGTGCGCGGCATCCGCGCGATGACCTCCTGCGTGGCGGTCACGTAGCCGTGGATCACCTGCCAGACGCGCGGCCAGTCGTTGATGTCGAAGAACGGCCGGACGTCCCGGAACAGCGCGCGGGCGGGCCGGGCGAAGTAGTGGGTGTCGCCCACCATCCGCTCGATCGTCGCCTCGCACGCGTGCAGGACCGCCTCGTGCTCGTCTCGTCCCCCAGTGATCTCCCGCGAGAGCTCCCGGTAGATCGCTCTGCTGACCTGATACATGAGCCTTTCCTCGTCTCCTTGACGTCAGTGGCTCCCGACCCCTCGGCGCCGCGAGTATGGAGCGCCTCTGTGAAGGCGAAAACGCAGCCAGTGTTGAGTTCGCGTTAACCCATGCGGCGGCGCCGGGGTTGCGGCGCCGGTTTCGAGGCCGCGGAGCGGGGCAATCGCACCCGCTTCGACGGCGCAGCGCCGCCGGATCGCTGCTCAGGCGGGCTCGAGCCCGGCAGGCGCGGGGGCGGGCACCACGAGGCCGCCGCCGCGGCGCTTGGCGAGGTACATCGCCTCGTCGGCGCGCGAGACGAGCGCCTCGCGCGTCGCGCCCTCGGACGGCCCGACGGCGATCCCGACGCTGGCCCCGAGCGGGCACACGATGTCGCCGAGCACGACGTCCTCGCTGATGGCGGCGAGCGATTCCTCGCCGACGCGGGTGGCGACCTGGGCGGCGGCGTCGACCGGGAGCTGGCAGAGCAGCAGGGCGAACTCGTCGCCGCCCAGCCGGGCCGCGATGTCGCCGGCGCGCACGCAGCGCTGCAGGCGCGCGCCGGTCTCGACGAGGACGGCGTCGCCGGCGCCGTGGCCCAGGGTGTCGTTGATGCCCTTGAACCTGTCGAGGTCGAAGTAGATGACGGCGATCGCAGAGCCGGAGTCGGTGGCGCGGGCGAGCTCCAGGTCGACGGCCTCGTCGAAGGCGCGACGGTTGACGAGCCCGGTGAGCGGGTCGGTGCTCGCGTCGAGCTCGAGGCGCTCGTTCGTGCGGGCGAGCTCGATCGCCTCGTGCTCGCTCATCACGCGGGCCATCTGCTCGGCGGCGAGCAGCTCCTCCAGGCGGCCCTCCATGCGGCGGGTCTCGCTGACGTCGGAGGCGACGACGATCACGTCGCCGTCGAGCTCGCCCGGCGTGTAGTCGAAGCGCCAGATGCGGTCGTCCTCGTCGAGCAGCTCGAGGAAGCCGAGTCCGTCGGTGTGGGCGCGCCGGCGCCGTCGAGGGCCCGCTCGCGGACGGCGGCGGAGAAGGCGGCCATGCGGGCGTTCTCGTAGCGACGCGAGCCGTCGCGCGCCACGAACGCCAGCGCCGCCGGAACGGCCGCGAGGAGCTGTGCAAGGACGGCATTTGGCGCGTCTGCCATGACGCCCGTGTGATCGACCCCTCCCGGGGCTTCTTTATGCCCATCTCTCGTAGGTCGGGGCGTGCGCGTCCGGCGGGGTCACGGAGTGCTGTCCGTCGAGCGCCGGATCGGTGTCGGGGAAGTCCTCGCGGGCGTGCGCGCCGCGGCTCTCCTCGCGCAGCAGCGCGTGCGCGGCGACGAGCCGCACGAGCGGGTGCGGGTCGTCGCGCAGGCGCTCGAGCGAGGCGCGCGTGCGCACGAGGCCGCCGTGCTCCCACAGCGCCTCGCGCGAGGCCGTCGTGAGCTCCGGCAGCGCCGTGGCGTCCGGCGGCTCGCCGGCCGCCGTGGCCGGCTCGCTGAGCGCGGCGCGCGCGGCCCGCGCGCCGAACACGAAGCACTCGGTCAGCGAGTTGGACGCGAGCCGGTTGGCGCCGTGCAGGCCCGTGCAGGCCGACTCGCCGACCGCGTACAGGCCGGGGACGGTGCTCGCGCCGTCCAGGTCGGCGACGATCCCGCCCATCCCGTAGTGGCTGGCGGGCGCGACGGGCACGAGCTCGCGCGTGGGGTCCAGCCCCGCCTGGCGCAGGGCGGAGACGACGTTGGGGAACAGCAGCGGGTCGACCTCGCGCATGTCGAGCCCCACCGACGGACGGCCCGCCTCCTGCATCCGCGACCAGATCGCGCGCGCGACCTCGTCGCGCGGCGCCAGCTCGTCGACGAAGCGCTCGCCGTCGGCGTCGTGCAGCGTCGCGCCCTCGCCGCGGATCGCCTCGGTGATCAGGAAGCCCTCGCGGCGCGGCAGGCCGGTCACCGCCGTCGGGTGGAACTGCATGAACTCGAGGTCGGCGAGCGCCGCGCCGGCGTCGCGCGCGAGCAGGAGGCCGGTGCCCTGCGAGCCGGGCGGGTTCGTGGTGCGCGACCACAGCGCCGCCGAGCCCCCGGTCGCGAGCACGACGCCGCGCGCGCGGACGGCGCGGCCGTCCTCGCCGACGACACCCACGCAGCGCCCGTCGACCGTCCACAGGCCGGCCGCGCGCGCCCCCTCGAGGACCGCGATGCGCCGGTCCTCGACGACGACGGCGGACAGCTGGCGCACGACGCGGCGGCCCGTCGCGCTGCCGCCGGCGTGGACGACGCGGCGCCGGCTGTGGCCGCCCTCGAGGCCGAGCGCCAGGCGCCCGTGACGGTCGGCGTCGAAGTGGACGCCGACGCGCTCGAGGTCGCTGACGACGGCCGGCGCCTCGCGGCACAGGACTGCGGCCGCGCCGGTGCGCACGAGGCCGCGCCCGGCGCGCTCGGTGTCGCGGCGGTGACGGTCGGGCGAGTCGTCGTCGGCGAGCGCCGCGGCCAGCCCGCCCTGGGCCCAGTAGCTCGCCGTGCGGGCCAGCGGCGTGGCGCTGACGAGGGCCACGCGCGCCCCGACGCGGGCGGCCGTCAGCGCCGCGTACAGCCCCGCCGCGCCGGCCCCGACGACCGCGAGGTCGGCGTCGATGCGGTCGGGCGGCATGGCGGGGTACCGTACCCGGACCGTGTCCCGAATCCTGTTCCAGCACCCCTCCTCGCACCGCCACGACACCGGCGCGCACCCCGAGCGGATCGAGCGGATCGTGGCCGTCGAGCGCGAGCTCGCGGCCCACGACTGGCTCGGCTACGACGTGCGCGAGTCGCCCGCGGCGGACCGCGCGCAGATCGAGGCGGTGCACGCCCCGGGCTACGTCGACGAGATCGAGGCGATCGCCCGCCAGGGCGGCGGCAGCCTCGACATGGACACCGTCGTGTCGGCGGGGTCGTGGGAGACCGCGCTGCACTCGACGGGCGGCGCGATCGCGATGGTCGACGCGCTCGTGGGCGGCGAGGCGCGCTACGGCGCCTCGGTGCACCGCCCGCCCGGCCACCACGCCGAGCCGGCGCGGGGAATGGGCTTCTGCCTGTTCAACCACGTCGCCGTCGCGGCGCGGCACGCGCTCGACGACCTCGGGCTCGAGCGGGTGCTGATCGTCGACTTCGACGTGCACCACGGCAACGGCACGAACGACATCTTCCACGACACCGACCAGGTCCTGTTCGTGTCGATCCACCAGTCGCCGCTGTATCCCGGGACCGGGCCGTCGTCCGACGTCGGTTCCGGCCGCGGCGAGGGCTACACGGTCAACCTGCCGGTGCCGAGCGGCTCGGGGGACCCGGTGTGGTGCTCGCTCGTCGAGCACGTCGCCGTGCCCGTCGGGCGCGAGTACGCCCCCCAGCTCGTGCTCGTCTCGGCCGGCTACGACGCGCATCGCGACGACCCGCTGGCCAGCTGCGCGTGCACGTCGGGCGGCTTCGCGGTGATGACCGCCAGCCTGCGGCGCCTGGCCGACGAGCTCGGCGTGCCGATCGGGCTCGTGCTCGAGGGCGGCTACGACCTCGCCGGCCTGGCCACGTCGTTGCGCGCGTCGCTCGAGGTGCTCGCCGAGGAGCGCACGCCGCCCCAGCCCGAGCTCGGGCCGCATCCGCTGGCGTCGGCCGCGGCCGACCGGCTCGGCGCGCGCTGGCCCGCGCTGCAGCGTTAGGGCGCCGTCGGCGTCGTCGAGGGCAGCGTCGGCGTCGTCGCGGGCGCCGTCGGCGTCGTCTCGGGCAGCGTCGTCGTCGCGCCGGGCTCGGTGGGGGTCGTGTCCGTGGGCGGCGCGGTCGTCGTCGGCGCCGGCTGCGCGGCGGGCGGCGGCGTGGTCGTGGTGATCGGCGGCGGGTCGTCGCGCGTGAGCTGTACGAAGGCGATGGCCAGCGCGAGCAGGGCGAGGACCGCGGCGAGAGCGAGCAGCGCCAGCGGCAGGCGCCAGTTGGGGGTGGGGACAAGCCGCGTGCGGGCCGCGTCGCCGCACGCCAGGCACCAGTCCTGCCCCTCGGCGACGGGCGCGGCGCAGCGCGGGCACGCGGTCGCGCCGGGGCCGGGGCCGACGCCGGTGCTCACGGGGCGGGCTCGTCGGTCCCGGGCCGCGCGGTGATCGTCGGCTGCTCGCCCGTGTCGCGGCCGTTGCCGGAGTCCTCGGGGAGCTTCGCGGCCTCGCGCTCGGCCGTGTGCGCCGCGGCGGGCTCGTCCTCGGGCGCCGGCGGGGGCGCGGCGGGGGGCGTCGCGCCCTCGGCGATGCTCGGGGCGATGGCGCGCGCGCCGCGGATGGCCAGCCCGCAGTTCGGGCAGAAGCGCGCGTCGCTGCCGTGCAGCGTGCCGCAGCGCGGGCACGCCGAGACACCGGGCTCGCGCAGCTCGGTGATGTCGCGGCGGTCCTCGAGCGCCTCCTCGAGGGCGCGCAGCTCGGTGTCGACGGCGGCCAGCGCCGTGACCTTGCCGCGCACGAGCGTCTCGGCCGGGCGGTCGAACTTGTGCTGCTCGAAGACGAGGCCGCCGAGATCGCGGAAGCCGAGCTCGCGCACGCGTCGCAGGTAGCGCAGCCGCCGGCGCAGCCGGGCGCGGTTGCGGAAGCTTGGGCGCTGGGGAGCGGCGGGGTCCTCGGGCTCGGCACCGGCGGGAAGCCCGGCCTGCGACTCGGCGGGCTGCACCTCGGTGCTCGGCGCGGTCTCCTCCGACGGCTTCGCCCCCCGGCGCGGCGGTCGTGGCAGCAGGCGCTTCATGAGGAAAAGGCGCCGATCGGCGCCGTATGGGGCGAGTATAGCGGCGCTCCGGTCAGCTCGATCCAGGCCTGGAGCACCCGGTCGGCCATGCGATCCGACGACCACAGCGCGGCGCGCGAGCGCCCTTCGACCCGCGGATCGCCGGCCTTCAGGTGCGGGGCCAGGGACGCCGCCCAGCGCTCGCGGTCGTAGGGTGCGCAGAGCGTCCCGGCGATGCCGTCGAGCGCGGCGCGGTGGTTGCCGACCGGCGTCGCCAGCACGGGCACGTCGCAGGCGAGCGCCTCGAGCACGGCGAGCCCGAAGCCCTCGTGGTCGGAGGGCACGAGCACGGCGTTCGCGGCGTTGACGTAGGTGGGGACCTCGGCGGGGTCGACGCCGCCGAGGGTCAGCAGCTGCGCCGCGGACGCGAGCTCGCGGGCGCGGTCCACGCGCTTGGCCGGCCGCGCGGGGTCGGCGGCGAACAGCAGGTAGCGCCCCTCGGGGTCGAGCCCGAGGCGCTCGCGCGCAGCGCGGCGCGGCAGCGGGGCGAAGCGGTCCAGCGCGACGCCGCACGGCAGCACGGCGACGCGGTGGCGCGCCGGCACCTCGCTCGCCAGCTCCTCGCTGACGGCGCCCACGAGGTCGTAGCGACCGAGCACGGCGCGCGTGATGCGCCGCGAGCGCGGGTGGCGCAGGTCGGTGCCGTGGAGGGTCACGACGCGGGCGCGCGCGGCGACGGCCAGCGCGGGCCACGCGGTCAGGCCGAAGTGCGCGTGGACGACGTCGTAGCGCTCGCCGGCGAATCGCCGGCGCAGCTCGCGCGCCGCGCCCGCGTAGCGCTTGGGCGGGAAGGCGAAGACGTCGACCTCGACCTCCTCGCGGCGGCGCAGAGCCGCGACCTGGTCGCGCACGAAGCTGCCCCGCCAGGGCACGGCGGGGGTCGGCCACATGTTCGTGACGATCAGGGCACGCATCCGTGCGTGATTCTCCACGGACGCGTCCTTTCCCCGTGACACGACCCTCCGCAGACTCCTCGGCACACCGCAAAACGGACAGAGGAGAACAGGGATGGGCTACCGGATGATGGGCCGCGGGCACGCCGCGCTGGTGCACCTGCACGGGAGGCTGCGCGAGCAGGCCGGGCAGGGCACGGTCGAGTACGTCGCGCTGATCCTGCTCGTCGCCGCGGTCATGACCGCGGTCGTGGCGGCGACGTCGAACAAGTCGGAGGGCGCGACCATCGCCAAGAAGGTCACCGACGAGCTCAAGAACGCGATCGAGGGTGTCAAGCCCTGATCGCCACGGGTTCGCGCGATCCGCGGGCGCGGCGCCTACCATGGGCGCCGTGCCCGGTCCGTCGTCCGACTCCCGCACCCGGCCGATCGGCGTCTTCGACTCGGGCGTGGGCGGGCTCACCGTGCTGCACGAGCTGCTCGTCCGCCTGCCCCACGAGGACTTCGTCTACCTGGGCGACACGGCGCGCTTCCCCTACGGCCTGCGGAGCGCCGCCGAGCTCGAGCGCTTCTGCATCGAGATCGCCGAGGAGCTCATCGCCCGCTCGGTCAAGCTGCTCGTCGTCGCCTGCAACACGGCCACGGCGGCGGCGCTGCCGGCGCTGCGCCGGCGGATGATGGAGACGACGCTCGGCATCGACGTGCTCGCCGTCGTGCGCCCGGAGGCGGTGCAGGCGGTGGCGAGCACGCGCAGCGGGCGCATCGGGCTGCTCGCCACGCCGGCGACGGTGGCCAGCGGCGCCTACGCCGAGGCGCTGGCGGTCGTCGACCCGCACGTCACGCTGACCGCGGTGGCGTGCCCGGACCTCGCCCCGATCATCCAGCGCGGGAGCTCGGTCGACGACGCCGTCGTGGCCACCGTGCGCGAGTACGTCGCGCCGCTGCGCGATGCGGAGGTCGACACCGTGATCCTCGGCTGCACCCACTACCCGCTCGTCCGGCCGCTGCTGCAGCGCATGCTCGGCCGCGGCGTCGGGATCGTCACCTCGGGCGCGGCGCTCGCGCGCCAGGTCGAGCACGCCCTGAGCGCCCGCTCGCTGGGCAGCCCGGCCACCGGCGAGGGGGACTACCGCTTCCTGTGCACCGGCGACGCGGCGGAGTTCCGCGCCGCCGGCACCCGCTTCCTGCAGCTCCCGCTCGGCCCCGTCGAGCGCGTCGTGCTGCACGCCGGGGCGGCGGCATGAGCCGCTCCTACGAACGCGCGCCCGACGAGCTGCGCCCGACCACGATCGAGCCGGGCTTCGTGCGCACGGCGACCGGCTCGGCGCTCATCAGCATGGGCGAGACGCGCGTCATCTGCACCGCCTCGCACCAGGACGGCGTCCCCAGGTGGCTCGCCGGGTCGGGCCGCGGCTGGGTCACCGCGGAGTACGCCATGCTCCCGGCCTCGACCGGCGACCGCAAGCAGCGCGACGTCAGCCGCGGGCGCCCCGACGGGCGCACGGTCGAGATCCAGCGCCTGATCGGCCGCGCGATCCGCGGCGTCGTCGACTTCGCCGCGCTGGGCGAGAACACGATCTACCTCGACTGCGACGTCCTGCAGGCCGACGGCGGCACGCGCTGCGCGTCGATCACTGGCGCCTACGTCGCGCTCGAGCTCGCGTGCGAGCGCCTGCGCGAGCAGGGCAAGATCACGAGCTCGCCGCTCAGCGGCTCGGTCGCCGCGGTGTCCTGCGGGGTCGTCGGCGGCACGCCGCTGCTCGACCTCGACTACCGCGAGGACTCGAGCGCCGAGGTCGACGCGAACGTCGTCATGACCGGCGACGGCGGGCTCGTCGAGGTCCAGGCCACGGCCGAGCGCACGCCGCTGTCGCGCGCCCACCTCGACGACCTGCTCGGCCTCGCCGCCAAGGGCATCGAGGACCTCCGCGCGGCTCAGGCCGCCGCGGTGCGCGTGTGACGCTCGTCCTCAGCACGCGCAACGCCCACAAGGTGCGCGAGTTCGCCGGCCTGCTCGACGGCCTCGGGGTCGTCGGGCTGCCCGACGACGTCGTGCTGCCGCCCGAGACGGGCGAGACGTTCGCCGAGAACGCGCTCGGCAAGGCCCGCGCCGCGGCGCGGGCCACCGGCGAGCCGGCGATCGCCGACGACTCGGGCGTCGAGGCCGCGGCGCTGGGCGGGGCGCCCGGGGTGCGCTCCGCGCGTTTCGCGGGCGAGGACGCCGACGACGCCGCCAACCTCGCCAAGCTGCTGCGCGAGGCGCCGGCCGGCAGCCCGCTGGCCTACGTGTGCGCGATCGCCTACGTCGGCGACGGCGACGAGCGCGTCTTCGAGGGCCGCTGTACCGGCACCTTGGCCGCCGAGCCCCGCGGCAGCGGCGGCTTCGGCTACGACCCGGCGTTCCTGCCCGACGACATCCCCGACGGGCGCACGATGGCGGAGCTGACCCCGGCCGAGAAGGACGCCATCAGCCATCGCGGGCGGGCTGCGGCGCTCCTGCGCGAGTGGCTGACCACGGTCAGCTGACCAGGTTGATGGCCGCGCAGGCGCCCACGGCGAAGATCACCGCGGCGTAGCCCTGGTAGCCGGACAGCAGCACGGCCAGCGAGATCAGCAGGCAGGCCGCGACGGTGACCGCCCATGCGATGCGCGTCACGCTCACCGCGCCATTGTGCCGCGCGGCCCCGACGACCGGCCGGACGTCGTCCGGTCCGCCCTCCACGCTGCCCGACCACCCGGATTGGCGACCATTAACCCGCCGAGAGCAGGTTTGGGACGCTGATGGCGGGGAAAACGCCGTTGCCAAGCGGGATTTCGGAGCTTTCGATCCGTGGGCGCTGATAGCGTCATCCGACAACGAACCAGCAGTGAGGAGGAGCCGACGTGACGAAGTCAGAGTTCGTCGACCAGGTCGCCAGCCGGTCGAGCCTGGGCAAGACCGAGGCCGGGAAGGCCGTGGACGCGGTGCTCGACACCATCCAGGAGGCCCTACAGCGCGGGAGCGATGTCACGTTCTCCGGCTTCGGCAAGTTCCACGTCGCCGATCGCAGCGCGCGCCAGGGCGTTCATCCCCGTACGGGCGAGCCGATCGAGATCGCCGCCTCGAAGGTGCCGCGCTTCACCGCCGGCTCCGGCCTCAAGAAGGCCGTCAACGACTGACCGATCGAGCAGCGCAGGGCGCGTCCACCCACGCGCCCGTCGCCCTCCGGCGAACGCGCTGCCCGTCACGACCTGACCCCGTGCCTTCGCACTTCGGCGACCGCCTCGCCGACGCGGTCGCGCGACGCGAGTCGCAGGTCGTCCTCGGGCTCGACCCCGATCCGCAGCGCCTGTGGCCGTCCGCGGTCGCGTCCGAGCCCGCGGGCGGCTCGCCCGCCGAGCGCGCCGCGGCCGCCGTCGCCGCGCACTGCCGCGCGGTCATCGACGCGGCCGGCCCGGCGTGCGTCGCCGCCAAGCCGCAGCTGGCCTGCTTCGAGCGCCTCGGGGCGCCCGGCTGGGCCGCGCTGGCGGCGACCGTCGAGCACGCGCACGCGGCCGGCCTGCTCGTGCTCGCCGACGCCAAGCGCGGCGACATCGCGGTCTCCGCCGCCGCCTACGGCCAGGCGCTCGTCGGCGTCACGCCGACGCCCTTCGGCGACGTCCCCGGGCTCGGTGCCGACGCCTTCACGGCCAGCCCGTACCTCGGCGTCGACACGCTCGAGACGCTCGTCTCCGCCGCACGCCCCGCCGGCGCCGGGGTGTTCGTCCTCGTGCGCACGTCCAACCCCGGCGCGGCCGACCTCGAGGACCTCGAGCTCGCCGCCGGCGGGCCGCTGTGGGAACGCGTCGCCGGGATCGTCGACCGCCTCGGCGCGCAGGCGCCCGGCACGAGCGGCCTGCACGACGTCGGCGCCGTCGTCGGCGCCACCGCCCCCGAGCACATCGCGCGCCTGCGCGAGCTCATGCCGCGCACGCCCTTCCTGCTGCCCGGGATCGGCGCCCAGGGCGGGCGCGTCGAGGACCTCGCGCCCGCCTTCGCGCCCGGCCGTGCCGGCGGCCTGGTCACGGCCTCGCGCTCGATCGTCGCCGCGCACGAGACCGCCGGCGGGGCGCCGGCCGAGGCGGCCCGCGCCGAGGCCGAGCGGCTCCGGGGCGCGGCCTGGTCCCTTGCGTAGCGCTACGGCGGGCACGGCCGCCCTATGCTGCCCCCGAAACCATGCGCCGTCGCAGCCCCGCCCGCTGGCTGGCCCCTCTCGCCCTGGTGGTGTGCGTCATCGCGGTCGCAGGGGTCGTCGGCCAGAGCCTGAAACCCGAGGAGGGAGCGCCCGCCTCCTCCAAGCCGGCGTCCGGGACGGCGCGGACGGTCTCCGAGAGCAACGGCTCCACGAAGTCCAAGCGCCGGACCTACCGCGTGCGCACCGGCGACACGCTGACGGCGATCTCGGAGCGCACCGGCGTCCCGATCGCGCGTCTGCGGAAGCTGAACCCCGAGCTCGACTCCGATGCGCTTCAGACCGGCGAGCGCATCAAGCTGCGACCGTGAGCCGCGTGGTCCGTCACGCGGCGGGCGCGGTCACGGCGCTCGCCGCGCTCGTCATCGTGCTCGCCCTCGGCGCCGCGCGGCCCGCCCCGGCGGCCGCCGCCGCGCCGACGGTCCGCGCACCCGCCGGGATCCTCGTCGAGCCCGCGACCGGCGACGTCGTCTGGTCGCGCAGCGCGCGCGAGCGGCGCTCGATCGCCTCCACGACGAAGCTGATGACCGCGCTGCTCACGCTCGAGCGCATGCGCCTGGGCCAGACGGTCACGGCCACGCGGTACCGCGGGCTGGCCGTCGAGTCGGTGATCGGCCTGCGCGCCGGCGAGCGCCTGACCGTGGCCGACCTCCTGCGCGGCCTGCTGCTCGCCAGCGCCAACGACGCCGCGGCCACGCTGGCCGCGCGCGTCGCCGGCTCGCGGACCGCCTTCGTGCGGCTGATGAACCGCCGCGCGCGCGAGCTGGGCCTGCGCGACACGCACTACTCCAACCCGATCGGCCTCGACGGCGCGGGCAACTACTCGAGCGCCGAGGACCTGGTCAAGCTCACGCTGATCCTGCGCCGCAACGAGTTCTTCCGGCGCGTCACGAACCTCCCGCGCGCGACGCTCGATTCGGGCTCGCGCGTGCGCACGATCGTCAACCGCAACGTGCTCGTGCGCAACGTGCCGGCCGTCAACGGCGTCAAGACCGGGCACACCTCGCGCGCCGGCTACGTGCTCGTCGGCTCGGCGAGCCGCGACGGCGTCACGGTCATCTCCGCCGTGCTCGGCGATCCCACCGAGGCCGCGCGCGACAGCGACTCGCTCGCCCTGCTGCGCTACGGCCTCGGGCGCTACCGGCGCGTCGACCGCGGTGCGCCAGGGCGCGCGCTACGCCAGCGCGACGCTGCGCTTCCGCGACGAGCGGGTCGGCCTCGTCGCCACGCGCACGGTGCGGCGCACGACGCGCCGCGACCAGCGCGTGACCACGCGCGTGCTCGGCGCCCCCCGCGAGCTCGACGGCCCGCTGCCCGAGGGGGCGCGCGTCGGCACGATCGAGGTCCGCTGGCGCGGGCGCCCGGTCGACCGGGTCGCGCTCGTCACCTCCCGCGCGGTCGCCGAGGCGTCGCTGCTGCAGCGCCTGGACGGCGTCATCGGCCGGACGCTGCTCGCGGTGCTCGCCGCGGCCCTCGCACTCGGTAGCCTGCACGTCGTGCTGCTGCGCCGCCGGCGGCTCCAGCGCCGGCGTCGGCCGACAGGGGGAACCGAGGTCGCATGATCATCACCGTCACCCTCAACGCGGCGATCGACAAGTCGCTGTCGGTGCCGAACTTCCGGCTCGGACGCCGCCACCGCACGGTCGAGCAGACGACGATGCCGGGCGGCAAGGGCGTCAACGTCGCCCGCACGCTGAAGACGCTCGGCCAGCCGGTCATCGCGACCGGCTTCGCGGGCGGCCCGACGGGCACGCGCATCGTCGAGCAGCTCACCGAGCGAGTCGATCCTCAACGACTTCGTGCGCATCCGCGAGGAGTCGCGCACGAACACGGCCGTCTTCGACCCGACCAACGGCGAGCAGACGGAGATCAACGAGCGCGGCCCGGCGGTCAGCGCGAAGGAGGTCGAGCTCTTCCGCGACAAGCTCCTGTACCTCGCGCGCGGCGCCGACGTCGTCGTCTTCGCCGGCTCGCTGCCGCGCGGCGTCGACCCGGGCGTCTACGCCGACCTGATCCGCGAGCTGCGCAAGCTCGACGTGGTCGACCGTCGTCGACGCCGACGGCGAGCCGATGCGCCACGCCGTCCGCGCCGAGCCCGACGTCATCTCGCCCAACGTGCTCGAGGCCGAGGAGCTCGTCGGCCACGAGTTCAACGACGAGGAGGACCGCGTCATCGCCGTCCGCGAGATGGTCCAGCTCGGCGCGCGCGAGGCGATCATGACGCTGCCCGACGGCTGCGTCGCCTCGCGTCCACGTCGACGGCGCCTCGGTCGCTGCACCGCGTGTGGATCGAGCCGCGCGAGGCGGTCGCCGCCGTCGGCGCCGGCGACGCCTTCCTGGCCGGCTTCGTGGCCGCCCGCTACACGGGCGCGTCCCCCGCCGAGTGCCTGCGCTTCGGCGTCGCCTGCGGCGCCGAGTCGACGCAGCGCCTGGGCGCCGGCCTGATCGACCCGCGCGAGGTCGAGCGGCTGCTCGGCGAGATCGAGATCGAGCGCCTCGACCAGCCGGCCGGCGTCGGCTGAGCGAGCAGCGTCGGTCGTCCCGAGGATGCGGGATCGCGGCCCGGGCCCGCGATGGCCCGCTGCTATCGTGGCCGAGGCCGTGGTCGCCGCTGCCACAGCCGCCTCTCGAAGTGTTCCCCGACCCCGCCTGCGCGGGGTCTTTTCGTCCGCCAGCGACCCTAGGATGACGTGATGGAGATCGAGATCGGGCGCGGGAAGAAGGCCCGCCGCGCGTACGGATTCGACGACATCGCGATCGTGCCCTCACGGCGCACGCGCGACCCCGACGACGTCGACATCTCCTGGAAGCTCGGCGACTACCGCTTCGAGCTGCCGCTGCTGGCCTCCGCGATGGACGGCGTCGTGTCGCCCGCCACCGCGCGGCATCATCGGCAAGCTCGGCGGCCTCGCCGTCCTCAACCTCGAGGGCATCTTCACGCGCTACGAGGACGCCGACGACCTGCTCGCGCGGATCGCCGAGCTGCCCAAGGAGGTGGCCACGCGCGAGATGCAGGCCATCTACCAGGAGCCGATCAAGCCCGAGCTGATCCGCCAGCGGATCGAGGAGATCAAGGAGGAACCGGGCGTCGTCGTCGCCGCGTCGCTGACGCCGCAGCGCGTCGGCCGCTACTACGAGCTCGCGCTCGACGCCGGCCTCGACATCCTCGTGATCCAGGGCACGGTCGTCTCGGCCGAGCACGTCTCGGAGACGTCGACCCCGCTGAACCTCAAGGAGTTCATCGCCGAGCTCCCGGTCCCGGTCATCGTCGGCGGCTGCGCCAGTCCTACCACACGGGCCTGCACCTCATGCGCACCGGCGCGGCCGGCGTGCTCGTCGGCGTCGGGCCCGGCGCGGCGTGCACCACGCGCGGCGTCCTCGGCCTCGGCGTCCCGCAGGCGACGGCGATCGCCGACGTCGCGGGCGCGCGCTCGACGCACATGCTCGAGACGGGCGAGTACGTCCAGGTCATCGCCGACGGCGGCATGCGCACCGGCGGCGACGTCTCCAAGGCGATCGCCTGCGGCGCGGACGCCGTGATGGTCGGCTCGCCGCTCGCGCGCGCCTACGAGGCGCCCGGGCGCGGGTTCCACTGGGGCATGGCGACGTTCCACCCGACGCTCCCGCGCGGCGCGCGCGTGCAGACGGTGCAGAACGGCACGCTCGAGCAGATCCTCGTCGGGCCGGCACGCGAGAACGACGGCACGTTCAACCTGATGGGCGCGCTGCGCACGTCGATGGCGACGAGCGGCTACAAGGACCTCGCCGAGTTCAACCGCGCCGAGCTCATGATCGCGCCGGCGCTGCAGACCGAGGGCAAGGCGCTCCAGTCGGCGCAGGGCGTGGGCATGGGCAGCCGCGGCGCGGCCGCGGCGGCGCACCCCGGCGCGGAACGGGAGAACGGCATGGCCGAGAAGGCTCCGGCTCTGTCCCAGGCGTGAGCCGGGGCGGGGCCGGCGGCGACGCCACCGTGCCGGAGGCGTGATGACCGAGCACGGGATCGTCACCGAGGCCACCGCCGCCACCGAGCTGGCCGACGAGACGCCCGCGGTCGACCGGCCGCGGGATCTCGAGGAGGTCGTCGTCCTCGACTACGGCGGCCAGTACTCGCAGCTCATCGCGCGCCGCGTGCGCGAGTGCGGCGTGTTCAGCGAGCTGCTGCCGCACCACGTCGGCGCCGAGGAGGTCGCGCGCCGCCGTCCCAGCGGGCTGATCCTCAGCGGCGGCCCCGCCTCGGTCTACGCCGACGGCGCGCCGCGCCTCGATCCCGAGCTGCTCGAGCTCGGCATCCCGGTGCTGGGCATCTGCTACGGCATGCAGCTCCTCGCGCGCTCGCTCGGCGGGCGCGTCGAGGGCGCCGAGGTGGGGGAGTTCGGGCGCTCGCGGCTCTCCGTGCGCGAGTCGGGCCGGCTGCTCGCCGGCCTGCCCGCTCGACCAGACGTGCTGGATGTCGCACCGCGACACCGTCTTCGAGCCGCCGCCCGGCTTCACGCCGCTGGCCTCGTCGAGCGAGTCGCCGGTCGCCGCCTTCGAATCGCTCGAGCGATCGATCTACGGCATCCAGTTCCACCCCGAGGTCGTCCACACGCCGTTCGGGCAGGACATCCTGAAGACGTTCCTCGGCGACGTCTGCGGCTGCGAGCTGACCTGGTCGGCCGCGTCGATCGTCGAGGAGCAGATCGCCCGGATCCGCGAGCAGGTCGGCACGGGCAAGGTCATCTGCGGCCTCAGCGGCGGCGTCGACTCGTCCGTCGCGGCGCTGCTCGTGCACCGCGCCGTCGGCGACCAGCTCACGTGCGTGTTCGTCGACCACGGGCTGATGCGCAAGAACGAGGGCGAGCAGGTCATCTCCGCCTTCCGCGACCGCTTCGGCATCCCGCTCGTCGCCGTCGACGCCGAGGAGCGCTTCCTCGACCGCCTGCGCGGCGTCAGCGACCCCGAGACGAAGCGCAAGATCATCGGCTCGGAGTTCATCCGCGTCTTCGAGGAGGAGGCGGCCAACCTCGCGGTCGGCGGCGAGGGCGCGCGCTTCCTCGTCCAGGGCACGCTGTACTCCGACGTCATCGAGTCCGGCGGCGGCACCGGCGCGGCGACGATCAAGTCGCACCACAACGTCGGCGGGCTGCCCGACGACCTCGAGTTCGAGCTCGTCGAGCCGCTGCGCGCGCTGTTCAAGGACGAGGTCCGCGCCGTCGGGGCCGAGCTCGGGATGCCCGAGCGCCTCGTCTGGCGCCAGCCCTTCCCGGGGCCCGGGCTGGCGATCCGGGTCGTCGGCGGCGAGGCGAGCAAGGAGCGCCTGGACCTGCTGCGCGACGCCGACTACATCCTCCAGGACGAGATCCGCAAGGCGGGCCTGTACCGCGAGCTGTGGCAGTCCTTCTGCGTGCTTCCCGACGTGCGGACGGTCGGCGTCCAGGGCGACGAGCGGACCTACGGCGCCGTCGTCGTCATCCGCGCGGTCACGAGCGACGACGCGATGACGGCGGACTGGGCACGGCTGCCCTACGACCTGCTCGAGCAGATCGCCTCGCGCATGATCAACGAGCTGCGCGACGTCAACCGCGTCGTGCTCGACATCACGAGCAAGCCGCCGGGCACGATCGAGTGGGAGTGAGCCGCGGGCGAGATGGTTGGTTCCACGACCACGCGGCCGCGGAACCAACCATCTAGCGCCCGGCGCCGAGCAGCTCGCGCTCGCGCTCGGGGCTGAGCCCGCGCGGGCGGTACTCGGCGCGCCAGTCCGAGAGGCCCTGCTCGCCGCCGCCGGCCAGCCACGACCACACGTCGGCGACGGTCTCGGTCACGGGCCGGACGCGCAGGCCGGCCGCCTGGGCGCGCTCGGTGCCCAGCGCCCACGTCCCGGGGAAGTCGCGCTCGGGCAACCACAGCGGCAGCTCGTCCCACGGCTCGACGCCGGCGGCGACGAGGTCGTCGTCGGGCACCCAGCTCAGGCGCGCGTCCGAGCCCGTCGCGCGCACGGCGGCCGCGAGCACGTCGCCCATCGTCGCCACGCCCGCCGGCGCGGTGCCGTTGAAGGCGCCGGCGCGGCCGTGCTCGGCCAGGTCGAGCATCCACGCGGCGAGGTCGCGTGCGTCGACGAGCTGCACGGTGCGCGCCGGGTCGCCGGGGGCGAGCACCGCGCCGCCCGCGGCGACGCGCCGCACCCACCAGGGCAGGCGGAAGATGTTGTCGTGCGGCCCGCACACGAGCCCGGCGCGGACGGACGAGGTGCGCCCGGGCATGAGCCGCTCGATCTCGCGCTCGCACGCGGCCTTGAGCGGCCCGTAGTCGTCGCCCTCCGTCCACACCGGCCCGTCCTCGCCGACGGGCTGCGCCGGCCACGCCGGGTAGACGTTCGCCGTCGAGACGAAGACGAGGTGCGACAGGCCGCCGTCGCGCAGCCGCTCGGTCGACGCGGCGACCGTGGCGGGCTCGTAGCCGGAGGTGTCCACGGCGACGTCCCAGGTGCGCCCGTCGAGCGCGGACAGGTCGCCGGTCCGGTCGGCGAGCAGGTGCTCGGCCTCCGGGAAGACGTCCAGGCCGTGGCGGCCGCGGTGAAGGAGCGTCACCTCGTGGCCGCGGGCGAGCGCCGCCGCGGCCACGTGGCGCCCGAGGAAGACCGTCCCGCCGAGGACGAGCACGCGCATATGCGCAACTTATCAGTTGCGTGTCAGGCGCCCGCGTCCCAGGCCCTGAGGCTGGGGAGCGGGTCGACCGGGCTGCCGCCCGTGTACCAGCCGGGCGCCGGCCACAGCTCGAAGTGCAGGTGGCAGCCGCGCGCGTCGCCGGTGTCGCCGACGAAGCCGATCGGCTGGCCGGTGGCCACGGCCGCGCCCTTGGCCACGAGCGCCTTGTCGCGCAGGTGCATGTAGACCTGGTCGGTGCCGTCGTCGGCGGCGATCACGACGTAGTTGCCGGCACGGCTCTGCGAGCCCGCGAACTTGACGACGCCGCCGTGCGCGGCGACGAGCGGGGTGCCGCAGTCGGCGAAGACGTCCTGGCCCTGGTGGACGTGGCCGCCGCGCCCGGCGCCGAAGCGTGCCGCCCCTTCGCCGTACTGGTGCGGGCCGGCGATCGGGAAGCGGCTGCGGACGAGCACGAAGCTCGACGACTCGGGCGGGCGCTGGGCGGGCGGGGCGGCGCCCGCGCCGACGGCGGCGCGCAGGATCGTCGTCGTGATCGAGGCGCGGAAGACGTAGCGGCCCTCGGGCTGCGGTACGCCGCCGACGGTCCCGTCCCACTCGACCGTCTGCACCGTCCTGCTCGGGATGCCCGGGAGCACCCAGTGGGCGATGACGGCGTTGTCGCCGGGACGGATGAGGTCGACTACGAGGTCGGCGGTCGACTCGCCGCCGGCGTAGATGTCCAGCGCGGCGCGGCGTGTGGCGTCCACGAAGGCGCGGCGGCTGACCACGCGCGCGTCGATGAGGCGCGGGCGGCGCTGGCCGGGGCGCCGGACGGCGACGCCGTGGCGCGAGCGCAGCGAGCGCCGGCCGTCCGGGGCGACGAGCCGCACCGGGCCGGAGCGCGCGCCGGCGGGGAGCGTCGCCTCCGTCGTCGTCGGGCTCAGCGGACGTGCGGGGACGATGCGGTCGTCGCGCGCGCCGCGACCGCCGAGGAAGATGATCTGGCCGCCGGCGCCGGCGCCGTCGCCGGTGATCCGCACGACGCTGCCCGCCGTCGCGGTCGACAGGCCGAGGCAGCCGGTGCGGCAGCTGATCGCCTCGGCGACGGGACGTCCGACCGCCGCCGCCGGTCCGCTGGGGGGTGGTGCGGACGGGGCGGCGGCGGACGTGGTCGCCGGTGCCTGAACGCCTCCGGGGGGTGTGGCGCGGGCGCCGGCTGGTGTGGCAAGCAGAACGCCGACCACCAGCGCGGTGGTTCGGGCCGGCCAACGCGACACCTGCCGTGCGCCGCTCCCCGGCGGCGACGGGTCGCCCCGTCCCGAGCGGGTGCGCGCTGCCCGGTCACCCACGGCAGGGGTACGACGTGCTGATGCGCGCTCGGGCGGGTCCACGGTTCGGTTGGCAGCCTGCGGGGTGAGCTGACGGGCTCGCGCGGCCGACCCGCGCTACCGGAAAACCGTTCCAGATTCGCCCCGGGGTGCCTCCCTCGCACCCAATGGGTCCCCCGCTCCACACGACCCGGCAAGGACCGTGCAGACTCGGCGTCTTGGATGGCGCGTGAGTATATGGACGCCACCGGCGGACGCAAGGGGGCGGCGATGCGGAATTCCGCTCAGTGACGGGCGTCGCGGCCGCGGGACCCCGGCCGGGCCGCGTGTCCTATCATTGCCCTTCGCCGCGCGCCGCCCGCGTGGCCTTTTCGTTGCCATGAAGACCTACGTCGCCACCTCCCTCACCCGCGAGCGCAACTGGCTGCTCGTCGACGCCAACGGGCTGACGCTCGGCCGGCTGTCGACGCAGATCGCCGACGCCCTGCGCGGCAAGACCAAGCCGGAGTACACGCCGCACGTGGACACCGGAGACTTCGTGGTGGTGATCAACGCCGAGAAGGTCGCGGTCACCGGCAACAAGCGCGAGGACAAGAAGTACTACCGCCACTCCGGCTATCCCGGCGGGATCAAGGAGCGCTCGCTCAACGACATGCTCGAGCGCCGGCCCGAGGAGGTCATCCGTCACGCGGTGAAGGGCATGCTGCCCCGCAACCGCCTCGCGCGAAAGCAGCTGACGAAGCTGAAGATCTACGCGGGCCCGGAGCATCCCCACGCGGCGCAGAAGCCGACACCGATGGAGCTCGAGTTCTGATGGCCGACGATCGCACCCCGCCCGAGGAGCAGCCGGAGGAGACTCCGGCGTCCGAGGAGCAGACCGCCCCCGCCGAGCCGGTCGCCTCGGAGGAGACCCCGGCCGCCGAGCCGGCGCCCGCCGACGAGGAGCGCCCGCAGGGCGACCCGCTGGCCGAGGCCGCCGCCGAGACGCCCGCCGCCGAGGCCGAGGCCTGCCGAGGCCCGCCGCCGAGGCCGAGGCTCCTCCCGCCGCCGAGGCGCCGACGGCCGAGGACGAGGACTTCGAGGACGACGGCGACGAGACGCCGCGCGCGAAGCCCGAGATCCCCGGCGCCGACCTCGAGGTCGACATCGTCGAGGAGGGGGCCGACCCGCTCGCCCGCCTCACCGACGAGGAGGCCGCCGCGCTCGCCGAGGAGGAGGAGCTGGCGGCGGACCAGCCGATCGCCGCGGTCACCATCGACCTCGGCGCCGGCGCGCGCTACCGCGCCACGGGCAAGCGCAAGACGGCGATCGCGCGCGTCACGCTGCTTCCGGGGACCGGCGCCTACACGATCAACGGCCGCGAGCTCGACGTGTTCTTCCCGCGCGGCACGCTGCAGCGCAACATCCGCCAGCCGCTCGAGGCCGTCGGATACGACGAGCGCATGGACGTCGTCGCACGCATGCAGGGCGGCGGCGTCTCCTCCCAGGCGGGTGCGCTGCGCCACGGCATCAGCCGGGCGCTCCTGGAGGCCGATCCGAACCTTCGCGGCGAGCTCAAGCGCCGCGGCTTCCTCACGCGCGATCCGCGCGTGAAGGAGCGCAAGAAGGCCGGCCTCAAGAAGGCCCGCAAGCGGCCGCAGTTCTCCAAGCGCTAGACCCGCGTGACGGGAGATCCGAGCGTTCCGCCGCGCCGGCGTCTGTTCGGCACGGACGGCGTCCGCGGCGTGGCCGGCGACGAGCTGACCGCCGAGCTGGCGCTCGCCCTCGGCCGCGCGGCCACGGGCACGGCCCGCGGCGCGGGCATCGAGCGCCCGCGCGTGCTCGTCATCCGCGACACGCGCGAGTCCGGCGAGATGCTCGAGGCGGCGCTCGCCGCGGGCGTGTCCGCCGCGGGCGGCGACGTGCTCCTCGGCGGCGTCCTGCCGACGCCCGCGGCGCCGCTGCTCGTTGCCCGCCACCGGCTCGACCTCGCCGCGGTCATCAGCGCGTCGCACAACCCCTACCGCGACAACGGCATCAAGTTCTTCGGCGCCGACGGCATGAAGCTGTCCGACGCGACCGAGCTCGACATCGAGCGCCGCGTGCAGGAGGACGCTCCGGTCGCGCCCGGGCCGATCGGCGGCATCGGCCCGCTGCCCGGCACCGAGGAGGACTACCTCGACGCGCTCGAGCGGCGCTTCGGCGCGCTGCGCCTCGACGGTCTCGACGTCCTGCTCGACTGCGCGAACGGGGCGACCCACCGCGTCGCGCCCGAGGCCTTCCGGCGCCGCGGCGCGCGGGTCAGCGTGCTCGGCGACGCGCCCGACGGGCGCAACATCAACGACGGCGTCGGCTCGACGCACATCGACCGCCTGGCCGCGGAGGTCACCGCGGGCGGCCACGACCTCGGCTTCGCCTTCGATGGCGACGGCGACCGCGTGCTCGCCGCCGACCGCACCGGCACGGTCGTCGACGGCGACGAGCTCATCGCGCTGTCCGCCCTGCATCTGCGGCGCGCGGGCGCGCTGGCGGGCGACGGTGTCGCCGTCACCGTGATGACGAACTACGGCTTCCACGCGGCGATGGAGGAGGCCGGCGTCACCGTGGCCACGACGGCCGTCGGCGACCGCGCCGTGCTCGAGGAGCTGCGGGCGCGCGGCTGGTCGCTGGGCGGCGAGCAGTCCGGCCACATCATCCAGACCGCGTTCGCCCCCTCGGGCGACGGAATCGCCAGCGCGCTGCTCACGCTCGAGGCGCTCGGCGGCGCCGACCTCGCCGCCCGCAACGCGATGCGCAAGCTGCCCCAGCGGCTCGTCAACGTCCGCGTCGTCGACCGCGACGCGGCGATGGCCGACGCCGACCTCGTCGCCGCCACGGCACACGAGAACTCGGCGCTGGCGGGCCGCGGCCGGGTGCTCGTGCGCGCCAGCGGCACCGAGCCGCTCGTGCGCGTGATGGTCGAGGCGCCGAGCGCCGAGGAGGCCGATGCCGTGTGCGGGCGGCTCGTGGACCTCGTCGAGGGCGCCCACGGGGCCGTCTCCCGCCCGTAGCGCCGGAGGCGCGAAACCGGCCTTTCGGTGGGTTGCAGCCGCTCCCGCGGTTGCTACCTTGATCTTCCAGTCGGGGCCGCCGAGCGCGGCTCCGTGCCGTTGAGGAAAGGAATCGACCGTGTGCGGCATCGTGGGCTACGTGGGGAAGCGGCCCGTCCAGGACCTGCTGCTGGCAGGGCTGACGCGCCTCGAGTACCGGGGCTACGACTCCGCGGGGATCTCGATGATCCGCGGCGACGCGATCGACTCCGTGCGCGCCGTGGGCAACCTCGACCACCTGCGTGGGGCCGTCGCCGGCCGCGTCGCGCCGGCCGACGAGGGCTCCGTGGCCGTGGCCACGCGCCCCGCGACCACCGGGATCGGCCACACCCGCTGGGCCACCCACGGCCGCGTCAACGAGGACAACGCGCACCCGCACTTCGACACGACGGGCTCGGTCCACGTCGTCGTCAACGGGATCGTCGAGAACTACATGGCGCTGAAGGAGCGCCTGATCGACATGGGCGCCGTGTTCACGAGCGAGACCGACGCCGAGGTCATCGCCCACCTCATCAGCCATCACCTCGCCGCCGGCGACCTCGTCGACGCCGTCCGCGCCGCCTACGCCGAGCTCGAGGGCCACTACGCCTTCGTGGCCATGTCGCTCGACGCGCCCGACGTGCTCGTCGGCGCGCGCAAGGAGTGCCCGCTGATCGTCGGCCGCGGCGACGGCGAGACCTTCCTGGCCTCGGCGATCCCCGCCTTCCTGCGCGAGACGCGACGGGTCCAGTACATCGAGAACGGCGAGATCGTCGAGATCACGCCCGACGGCACGCGCTTCCTGCTGCCCGACGGCACGCCGCTGGAGCGCGAGGTCCAGGAGATCGACTGGGACGAGGAGACCGCCGAGAAGGGCGGCTTCGAGACGTTCATGCTCAAGGAGATCCACGAGCAGGCCGACGCCGTCGCCGAGACGATCGCCGACCGCACGCTGCGCGAGGACGGCGTCGACCTCGACGAGGCGGGCGCGCTGGACGAGTCGATCCTCGCGGGGGTCAAGCGGATCGTCGTCGTGGCCTGCGGCACGAGCTACCACGCCGGGCTCATCGGCCGCTACGCGCTCGAGGAGTGGGCGCGCATCCCGGTCGAGATGGACATCGCCTCCGAGTACCGCTACCGCAACCCCGTCGTCGGCCCGGGCGACCTCGTCATCGGCATCACGCAGTCGGGCGAGACCGCGGACACGCTGGCGGCGATGCGGATCGCGAGCGAGCGCGGCGCCACCGTGCTCGCGATCACCAACATCATGGGCTCGCAGGCCACGCGCGACGCCGACGGCGTGCTGTTCACGCGCGCCGGGCTCGAGGTCTCGGTGGCGGCGACGAAGACGTTCGTCTGCCAGGTGGCGGTCATGTACCTGCTCGCGCTGCGCCTCGGCGAGCTGCGCGGCACGCTCGACGCCGCGCGCCGCCGCGAGATCGTCGGCGACCTCAAGCGCATCCCGCACTGCATCGAGGAGCTGCTGAAGACGATCGAACCGCAGGTCGATGCGATCGCCGAGTCCTGCTGGGAGCAGGACTTCTTCCTGTACCTCGGCCGCCACGTCGGCCTGCCGGTGGCGCTCGAGGGCGCGCTCAAGCTCAAGGAGATCTCCTACATCTCGACCGATGCGTACGCCGCGGGCGAGATGAAGCACGGCCCGATCGCGCTGCTCCGCGAGGGCACGCCGGTCGTCACCACGGCGACCGACTCGCCCGTGCTCGAGAAGGTCATCTCGAACATGCAGGAGGTCCGCGCCCGCGGCGCGGCCGTGATCGCCGTCGCCACCGGCGACGGGGCGAAGGTCGCCCCGCACGCCGACCGCGTCCTCTTGGTGCCCTCGACGGACTGGATGCTGCAGCCGCTGCTCGCCGTGATCCCGCTGCAGCTGCTCGCCTACCGGATCGCGCGCCGGCGCGGTCTGAACGTGGACCAGCCGCGCAACCTGGCCAAGACGGTCACCGTCGAGTAGCGGTAGCGTCACGGCCGCGTGATCGGCCTCGACCTCCTGGAGATCGACCGCCTCGAGCAGGCGCTGGCGCGTCGCCCCGCGCTGGCCGACCGGCTCTTCACGGACGGCGAGCGCGCCTACGCGGCCACGACGGGCCGTCCTGCGCGCCACCTCGCGGCGCGCTTCTGCGCCAAGGAGGCGGTGACCAAGGCGCTCGAGATGGAGGTGCTGCGCCCGCGCGACATCGAGGTCGTGGGGGGCGGCAACCGGCCGCCCGCCGTCGAGCTGCACGGGCTCGTGGCAGAGCGGGCGGCCGAGCTCGGCGTCCGCGTGCGCATCTCGCTGACGCACACCGAGTCGACCGCGGGCGCCGTGGCGGTGCTCGAGTGAACCCGCACTGGCTGACCGGGCTGCCCGACGCCCGCCGCATGCGCGAGACGGACCGCTGGGCGATCGAGGAGCGCGGCATCGCGAGCATCGAGCTCATGGAGCGCGCGGGCGGCGGACTGGCCGAGCTCGTGGCCGAGATCGCGCCCTACGACCCGGTCGCCGTCGTCTGCGGCAAGGGCAACAACGGCGGCGACGGCTACGTCGCCGCGCGCCGCCTGCGCCAGGCCGGGCGCGACGTGCGCGTCCTGACCACGGCGCCGCCCGAGGAGCTCGAGGGCGACGCGGCGGAGAACGCCCGGCGCCTGGAGGGCCCCGCCCCCGAGCCGTTCAGCGCCGGCGCGCTCGAGGGAGCGACGATGGCGGTCGACGCGCTCCTGGGCACCGGCTTCCAGGGCGCGCCCCGCGGCGCGGTGGCCGAGGCCATCGAGGCGCTCGAGGCGTGGGACGGCGCCGTCGTCGCCGCCGACGTCCCCAGCGGCGTCGACGCCTCGACGGGAGAGGTCGCGGGCCCGGCCGTGCACGCCGTGGCCACCGCGACGTTCGCCGCGCCGAAGCCGGGCCTGTACATCGAGCCCGGCCGCGCCCACGCGGGCGGCGTGCGCGTCATCGACATCGGCATCCCCGCCGTCGCGCCCGTCGACCCGCCCGACGTCGGCGTGATCGACGACGACGCGCTGCTCGCCCTCGTCCCGCGCCGCCAGGCGGGCTGGACGAAGTTCACGAGCGGCCACGTGCTCGTGGCGGGTGGGGCGCGCGGGCTGACCGGCGCGCCGTGCCTGGCCGCCGAGGCGGCCCAGCGCACCGGCGCGGGCTACGTCACCGCCTGCGTCCCGGCCTCGCTGGAGACGATCTTCGAGCTGCGCCTGCTCGAGGCGATGTCGCGCGGGCTGCCCGACGAGGACGGCGCGCACACCGAGGCCGGCGCCGAGATCGTGCTCGAGCTGAGCGCGCGGGGCGGCGCGCTGATCGCCGGGCCGGGGATCGGACGCACCGGCGGCGCCGTCGCCTTCGTGCGCCGCGTCGTGCGCGAGGCGCAGGTCGGCGTCGTGCTCGACGCCGACGGGCTCAATGCCCACGCCGGCGCGCTGGACGCGCTCGCCGGGCGCGGCGCGCCGACGATCCTCACGCCGCACGAGGGCGAGCTCGGCCGCCTGCTCGGGGTCGACAGCGACGCGGTCCGGGCGCGCCGCCTGTACCACGCGCGCGCCGCCGCCCAGGCGTCGCAGGCGATCGTCGTGCTCAAGGGCGACGACACGCTCATCGCCCGGCCCGACGGCCTGGTCGCCGTCAGCCCCGGCGCGACGCCCGCGCTGGCCACCGCCGGGACCGGCGACGTGCTCAGCGGGGTGATCGCCACGGTGCTGGCGCGCGGCGTGGAGCCGTTCGCCGCCGCCTGCGCCGGCGTGCGCCTGCACGCGCGCGCCGGGATTCACGCGGCCAAGGACCGCGGCGTCGACGGCGTGATCGCGCGCGACGTCATCGAGGCCCTGCCGCACGCCTGGTGAACGGTAAGGTCCGCGACCGCATGGCCGAGACCGTCGCCGACATCATGGATGCCGATCCCGTCACCGTGACGCCCGACGACGACGTGGAGACGGTCGTGCGCCTGCTGCGTTACCACGAGCTGCCCGGCGTGCCCGTGGTGAACGACGCGGGCCGCTGCGTGGGGATCGTCACCGAGTCCGACCTCGTGATCGGCGACGACGACGGCGACCTCCACCTTCCCCACTACATCGAGCTCTTCGGCGGCGTCGTCTTCCTCGAGCCGCTGCGCCGCTTCGAGTCGCGCCTGCGCAAGGCAGCCGCGTCGACGGTCGCCGACCTCATGACCGCCGACCCGGTGACGGTCGCCCCCGATGCCGACGTGCACGAGGCGGGCAAGCTGATCGTCCACCGCGGCCACAACCGGTTGCCCGTCGTCGAGCACGGCCGGCTCGTCGGCGTGGTCACGCGGGTCGACGTGCTCGAGGCGCTGACCCGCGAGGGCTGACATGCCGCTGCGCGCCGTCGCGCGGGTCAACCTGGCGGCGATCGAGCGCAACGTCGCCACGCTGGGCCGCGCCGTGGGGGCGGACGTCGCCGTGTGCGCGGTGGTCAAGGCCGACGGCTACGGGCACGGCGCCGTGCCCGCGGCGCGCGCCGCGCTGGCCGGCGGGGCGACGTGGCTGGCGGTGGCCACGGCGGGGGAGGCGGTCGAGCTGCGCGCCGCCGGCCTCGGCGGGCCGATCCTCGTCATGGGCGCCCTCGGCGACGAGGAGCTCGCCGCCGCGCTGCAGGCGGACGCCGACATCGTCGCCTGGCGCGAGGACTTCGTCGCGGGCATCGACCGTCCGGCGCGCGTGCACGTCAAGCTCGACACGGGCATGGGCCGGCTGGGCACCCGCGACCCCGGCGAGGCGACGCGGGTCGCCGAGGCGGTCGCCGCCGCGCCGCAGCTCGATCTGGCCGGCGCGATGACGCACTTCGCCACCGCCGACGAGCGCGGCGACGCGTTCTTCGGCGAGCAGCTCGAGCGCTTCGCCGCGTGGGCGCTGCCGCTGCGCGACCGCCACCCCGGCATCGTCCTGCACGCGGCCAACAGCGCGGGCGCGCTGCGCGACCCGGCGGCGCGCTTCGACCTCGTGCGCACGGGCATCGCCGTCTACGGGATGGACCCGTTCGGGCGCGACCCCGCCGACCACGGCCTCGAACCGGCGCTCGAGCTTCGCTCCTACGTGGCCGAGATCAAAGCCGTGCGCAGCGGGGGAGAGCGCGGGCTACGGCCGGCGCTTCGTCGCCGAGCGCGCGACGATGCTGGCCACCGTGCCGATCGGCTACGGCGACGGCGTGCGCCGCGCGCTGACCAACGACGCCGACGTGCTCGTCGGCGGGCGCCGCGTCCCGCTGCGCGGCACCGTGAGCATGGACAACGTCACGCTCGACCTCGGCCCCGACGGCGGGGGGGCGCGGCGCGGCGACGACGCCGTCCTGATCGGCGCCCAGGGCGGGGAGCGCGTGCTCGCCGAGGAGTGGGCGCGCCGGCTGGACACGATCAACTACGAGGTGACGTGCGGGCTCGCGGCGCGCGTGCCGCGTCATTACCACCGCGACGGGGAGCCCGCGGCGTGAGGGAGGCGCTGCGCGACGTGCTCGGCGACGGGCGCGCGTGGATCGTCGGCGGGGCCGTGCGCGACCGCCTGCTCGAGCGTCCGACGGCCGGAGAGGACGTCGACGTCGCGCTCGAGGGCGACGCGCGCGGCGCCGCGCGGCGCCTGGCCCAGGCGACCGGCGGCGCGGCCTTCGAGCTCTCCGACGAGTTCGGCGGCTGGCGCGTGGTCGGCCCGCGCCACGCCTGGCAGGTCGACCTCACGCCGCTCGTCGGCGGCTCGCTCGAGAGCGACCTCGCGGCCCGCGACCTGACCGTCAACGCGATGGCCGAGCCCGTCGCCGGCGGCGACCTCGTCGACCCGCACGGCGGCCGGGCCGACCTCGCCGCGCGGCGCCTGCGCATGGTCGGCGAGCGGGCCTTCGTCGCCGATCCGCTGCGCACGCTGCGCGTGGCGCGCTTCGCCTGCGAGCTCGGCTTCGACGTCGACCCCGCGACCGCCGACGCGGTCCGAGCGCACGCCGCCGGGCTCGCGGAGGTCGCGCCGGAGCGCGTCTTCGGCGAGCTCAAGCGGATCGTCGCCGCCGACGAGGCCGTCGCAGGGATCTCGCTCATGGACGATCTCGGCCTCGTCGACGTCGTGCTGCCCGAGCTGTCGGCGCTGCGCGGGGTGGAGCAGAACCGCTACCACCACCGCGACGTCCACGGCCACACGATGGAGGTGCTCGAGGTGGCCGTCGCGCTCGAGCGCGACCCCGCGGCGTTCCTCGGCGAGGAGCTCGCCGGGCCGGTGGCCGAGCTGCTCGCCGAGCCGCTGGCCGACGACCTCACGCGCGGCGGCGCGCTGCGCTTCGGCGCTCTCCTGCACGACGCCGCCAAGCCGCAGACGCGGATCGAGCTCGACGACGGGCGCGTCGGCTTCCCGGGCCACGACGTCGTCGGCGCCGAAGTCTCACGCGACGTGCTGACGCGCCTGCGCGCCAGCGAGCGCCTGCGCGCGCACGTCGCCGCGCTCGCACGCCATCACCTCCGCCTGGGCTTCCTCGTCCACCAGGCGCCGCTCAGCCGGCGCGCGGTCTATCGCTACCTGCGCGCGTGCGAGCCGGTCGCCGCGGACGTCACGCTGCTGTCGGTCGCCGACCGCCTGGCCACCCGCGGGCGCAGGGCCGAGGAGGCGATCGCCGGCCACCTCGCGCTCGCCCGCGAGCTGCTCGGCGAGGCGCTGGCCCGGCGCGCGGCGCCGCCGGAGGCGCCGCTCGTGCGCGGCGACGCCCTGGCCGCCGAGCTCGGCCTGGCGCCCGGCCCGCGGCTGGGGGAGCTGCTCCAGGAGATCGCCGAGGCGCGCTTCGCGGGCGAGGTCGAGCACGCCCGAGGGGGCCGTGGCCCACGCCCGCGCCGTGCTCGAGCGCGGCGCGCCGCCGGCCTGAGTCAGCCGCGCAGCTCGGCGGCGTAGCGGTCGGCGTCCCCGCGCTCGCGGAAGGCGCGCCCGCGAAAGAGGCGATCGTCGCGGAACGACGCGACGCACACGAGCGGCGACTCGAGCACGCGGCCGTCCTGCGAGGAGGCCATCACGCGGCCGGTGGCGATCACGCAGCCGTCGTAAGGCTCCTCGACGGCGTCGTAGGAGATCATCAGCGTCTTCCAGGCGCGGCCCACGTCGGCCAGCCAGTCGCGCACGCCGTCATGGCCGACGTAGGTGTGCTCGCCGCCGAGCATGACGAGCTCGCAGTCGGCGTCCACGAGCTCGAGGGAGCGCTCGAGGCGCCCCTCGCTGTAGGCACGCCAAAGCGCGGAGAAGGCCATCATGCCGGACCGGTGACACCTCACCGATACTACTTTTCGGTGTGTAGAACCAATCAGGACTTTCGTGCAGTTCGCGGTGCGTGACCTGGCCGTTCGTCGAGGTAGTCTCCGGCTCCATGGCCGACCGCGATCCCGACTGCCTGTTCTGCAAGATCGTCGCCGGGGAGATCCCCGCGACCATCGTCGCGGAGGACGAGCGGACCGTCGCGTTCATGGACATCAACCCGGCGACGCGCGGCCACGCGCTCGTCGTGCCGCGGCGACACGCCGCCGACATCGGCGAGGTCCCCGATGAGGACCTGGCCGCCTGCGCCCTCGCCGCGGGGCGCCTGGCCCGGCGCGCGCGCGAGGCGCTCGAGGCGGACGGGATCAACCTCATGAACAGTTGGGGCCGCGACGCCTGGCAGACCGTCTTCCACTTCCACGTCCACGTCATCCCGCGCTACGCCGGCGACCCGCTGAAGCTCCCGTGGACGCCCGCCCCGGGCGACGAGGACGAGATCGCCGGCGCCGCCCGGGCGCTGCGCGGCTGAGATTCGCCCCGAATGGGCGTGCCGTTGCAGCCGGATCCCGGCGCGCTCGTCATCATCAGCACATGCGCCGCCTGCGCCGCATCGCGCTCCCGTTCGCCGCGCTGCTCGCGACGGCCGCAGCGGCTCCGGCGGCGACCGGGGAGGACCCCGTCGTCGTGCGCGACCCCGTCGACGCACCGCCGGACGGCTTCGAGCTGACGCGCGTGCAGCTCGCGCGCGCCGACGACGGTCGCCTGCGCGGCGCGCTCACGCTCGGGCGCGCGTGGCGGACGCGCGACCTGCCCGCCGACGACGGGCCGCCGGGCTCGCTGTGCCTGCGGCTGTGGACGTCGAGCGAGCCGGTCGGCTTCCCGCCCGACCGGCTCGTCTGCATCACTGCCGACGCGAGCGGCCGCGACCTGCGCGGGAGCGTGCTGCGCGAGCGCGAGGGCGAGCTCGAGCGCGTCGCCGGGGCGACGCTGACGCGCTCGAGCACGCGAACCGTCGTCATGCGCTTCTCCCAGAGCGCGATCGGGCGGCCCGCCATGGTGCGCTTCGCGGGCGAGGTCACGGCGCCCGGATGCGCGTCGGTAAGCTGCGTCGACACCGCCCCGAACGCCCCGGCGACAGCCACGTTGACGCTTCGCACGTCATGATGCCGGGCAGGGAGGCGCCGCACGGCGGCGAAACTCCGCCCATCCGACCGGTGTTGAGATCCACGTGAAGCCACGACGCATCCTCATCGCGCTGTCGACGTGCGCGGCTGCCGCGCTCGCCGCGCCCGCGGTCGCCTCGGCCGAGATCATCGAGCTCGGCTCCGCGCCGCCGCCCACGCCGCCGAGCTGTCCCGCCCAGCCGTGCCTCGCCGTGAGCCGCACCACCGGCTACCAGGCGAAGGTCGGCACGACCCGCCCGATCATGGCGGTGCCCAAGACCGGGCGCATCGTGGCGTGGTCGATCGCCCTGGGCAACCCGGGCGCGCAGCAGACCGAGTTCTTCAACCAGCGCCTGGGCGGCGAGCCCGAGGCTCGCATCACGGTGATCGACCCGCAGGAGAAGCTGCGCTCGCAGGTCATGGTGCAGGGGACGTCGCGCAAGCTCGCGCCGTACTTCGGCAGCACGCCGCAGTTCGCGCTGGGTAAGTCGCTCCGCGTGCGCAAGGGCTGGGTGGTCGCGCTCACCGTGCCCACGTGGGCGCCCGCGCTGTCCGTCGGCCTCGGCGCCGACACGTCGTGGCGCGCCAGCCGCGCCCGCGGCGACTGCGACGACACGCAGGCCCAGACCGCGCAGATGCGCTTCGAGCAGGTCGCGCAGTACTACTGCCTGTACCGCACGGCCCGGCTGACCTACACGGCGACGCTGATCCCCGACGCGCCGAGGTCGCAGACCGCCGAGCAGTAGGGCCCGGCACCGCGCCCATGGCGCCGGCCGAGGTCACGCCCGAGCAGGTTCTCGCCTTCCGCCTGGCCGGGCAGGGGCTGCACGCGCGCGGCGGCACGCCGGCCGACGCGCTGCGCGGCTGGGCCGTGCAGGACTCGCCGCCCGGCGCCGCCGCCGCCGCGCTCGCGGCCCGCGCCGAGGAGGTCGCGCCCGGATGGCCGGCCGCGGCGATCGAGGACGAGCGCTCCGCCGTCGCGCTCTACAACGCGCGCACGGCGACGGCTCTCGTGCCGGCGCCGGAGGCCGCCGCGTACGGCACGTCGATGCTGCCCGAGGGAGACGCGAGCCTGAAGGCCGTCCTCGGGCGCGCCGTCCCCGAGCGCGACGAGGGCTTCGCCGAGCCCGTCGAGCTCGCCGTCGCGGCCATCTCCGACGCGCTCGACGGGAGCGTGCTCAGCCGCGACGACCTCCACGAGGCGCTGCGCGGCGCCCTGCCCGCCGAGCTGCTGCCGTGGTGCGAGGCGTGCGGGAGCCATCACGCGCGGCGCGGCCTGCTCGTCATGGCGTCGCTGCGCGGGCGCCTGTGCCTGGCCGGCCGCGCCGGCCGCCAGCCCGCCTTCGCGCGCACCGACCAGTGGAGCGGCTGGGAGGCGCCGGCGCGCGACCGGGCCGGGGCCGAGCTCGTCCGCCGCTACCTGCGCGGCTTCGGGCCATCGACGCGCCCGCACTTCGCCGCCTGGGCCGGGCTGGGGACCGCCCACGCGCGCGAGCTGTGGGAGCTCGTGACGGGCGAGCTCGCCGAGGTCCGGGTCGCCGGCTCGACCCGAGCGTGGCTGCTCGCGGACGACCTCGCGCGCCTGGAGGACCCGCCGCCGGCCGGCGGCGTACGCCTGCTCGCCGCGGGCGACCCGCTGCTCATCGGGCGCGACCGCGAGGCGCTCGTGGGCGACGGGTCGCTGCGCAAGCGGCTGTGGGCGACCATCGGCGGCCCCGGGCTCGTGCTCTCCGGCGGGCGGCCGGTGGCGCTGTGGCGGGGGCGCAAGCAGGGCCGCCGCCTCGACGTGCGCGTCGAGGCGTTCGGCGCCGTGCCGCGCGACGAGGTGCTGGCAGAGGCCGAGCGGCTCGCGCCGCACCGCGGCTGCGCGAGCGTCTCGCTCGAGATCGCCTAGTTCCCCGGGCAGGCGCCCGGGTTGTCCTGGCAGAACTGGTTGAAGTCGCCCGCGCCGCCGGTGCCGCCGCCGTTGCCGGTGGTGCCGCTGCCCTCGGGCTCCTCGGCCTGCGGCGAGGCCCCGCCGGCCGTCGAGGCGGGCGGCGCCTGGGTCTGCGTCGGCGCCGGGGCCTGCGTCGGGGTCGGCGCGGCGCTCGGCGCCTGCGTCGCCGTCGGGTCCGTCGTCGTGTCCGTGGTGTCGGTCGTCGACGTCGTGCCGGTCGTGCTGCTGCCGCCGTCGCCCTCCTGCGGCAAGCGCGTCCGCGCCGGCGGGGACGGTCAGGGTCGGCGTGGACTTCGGCGCGACGTCACCGCTGCTCGAATCGCCGCCGCAGGCGGCGAGAGTCAACGACGGCGCCGCCGCGAGGACGGCGGCGAGCACCGCGAGCGCGCGCGATCGCATTCCGTACAGCCTAGAGCGCCCTCAGGACGCGACGATGGGAGCCATGCGACGCCCGCACGTCGGGCAGTCGTTGAGGTCGCGCTGCGCGAGCTGGTCGCACCAGTTGCAGAAGCGCAGGGTCTCGACCGCCCACGGCAGCCGCGACATGCTCGGCGCGAGCGGCAGGACCTTGCCCACGACCTCGAGCTCCTCGCCGGTGTCGCGGTCGCGGTAGACGCGGTCCGGATCGCCCTCGATGATCGTCTCGCGGCCGGTCGACGGCGTGCGCATGCGGTAGCGCTGGAGAGCCATGCAGGCATGCTATCGACGGCCCGCTAGATTCGCCGCCGATGCGGATCCTCGTCTTCCACGGCTACCTGCTGCGCGGGACCGGCTCGAACGTCTACAACGCACGCCTGTGCGCGGCGCTGGCGCGCGGCGGCGCGACCGTCGACCTGCTCAGCCAGGACCGCCGCCCGCACGACCTCGGGTTCGTCGACGCCGTCGGCACGTGGGAGGACGGCGTGCCGCGCGTCGAGGTCCTGCGCGAGCCGGTGCGCGTGACCGCCTGGCGGCCGGAGATCGGCGCGCTGCTGCCCGTCTATGTCGCCGACCGCTACGAGGCCGTCCAGGCGCGCACGTTCGCCGACTGCAGCGACGAGGAGATCGCCCGCTACGTGGACGCCAACGTCGCCGCCGTGCGCGACGTGATCGCCCGCGCGCGCCCCGACGTCGCGCTGGCCAACCACCTCGTCATGGGGCCGCTGATCCTCGCGCGCGCGTTGCGCGACGCGGGCGTCCCATACGCGGTCAAGGTCCACGGCAGCGCGCTCGAGTACACCGTCAAGCGCGACCCCGGGCGCTTCCTGCCCGCGGCCGCCGAGGGCCTGGCCGGCGCGCGGACGGTGCTCGTCGGCTCGCGCCACACGGCCGAGAGCCTGTGGGCCGCGATGGACGACGACCTGCTCCCCGAGCGCACGTTCCTCGGGCCGCCGGGCGTCGACGTGGCCGAGTTCCGCCCGCGGCCGGCCGCGCAGGCGGCGGCCGACGTGCTCGCGCTGGCCGACCACCTGAGCGCCGCCGCGGCGGTCGAGCAGGACCACGCGTTCGCCCGCGACGAGGCCGCCGCCGGGCGCGCGCTGGCCGGCCTGCGCCTCGACCGCGACCGCCATGTCGTCTTCGTCGGCAAGCTCATCGTCTCCAAGGGCATCGACCTGCTCGCCGCCGCCTGGCCGCTCGTCCTGGCCGAGGTGCCCGACGCGCGCCTGGTGATCGTCGGCTTCGGCGCCTGGCGGCCGGCGCTGGAGGAGCTGCTCGGCGCGCTGGCCGCCGGCGACCTCGACGCCGCGCGGGCGATCGCCGAGGCCGGCCGCGAGGCCGAGGGCGGCCCGCGCGCGCCGCTGCGCCACCTGCTCGCCTTCCTCGACGGGCTCGACGGCCCGGCGCTCGAGGCCTACCGCGCCGCGGCGGCGCGCCTGGGCGAGCGCGTGGTGATCACGGGTCGCCTCGAGCACGACGAGCTCGCGCCGCTGCTCGCCGCCGCCGAGGCGCAGGTCGTGCCCAGCACGTTCCCCGAGGCCTTCGGGATGGTCGCCGCCGAGGCCGCCGCGTGCGGCGCGCTGCCGTTGTCGGCCGCCCACTCGGGACTGGCCGAGGTGAGCGCGATCCTCGCCGGCGCGGTGCCCGAGCAGGCGCGCGCGATCGCTGTCCTTCACCGTCGGGGACGGCGCCGTGCATGAGATCGCGCAGCGGCTCGTCTGGTGGCTGCGCGCCCCCGGGGAGCTGCGCGAGGCGACGCGCGAGGCGCTGGTCTCCGTCGCGCGCCGGCGCTTCTCGTGGGACGGCGTGGCGGCGGGCGTCGTGGCCGCCGCCGAGGGCCGCCACGAGGCGCTCGTACGCCCGCCGCAGCCCGGCGCGACGGCGTCGCCCGCGGTCCGTCCGAAGGGATAGAGTTCCCGCCCGCATGATGGGTTCCAGCCTTCGCAACGGCCTGCGCACCGGCCTGGCGCTGACGCTCGCTGCGGGCAGCGTCACGCTGCTCAGCGCGTGTGGCGAGCAGTCCAGCGGTGACGCCAACCTGATCTCGGGCAAGCAGCTCTTCGTGGCGAAGTGCGGCTCGTGCCACACGCTCAACCGCGCGGGCACCAAGGGCACGGCGGGCCCGGATCTCGACCAGTCCTTCCAGCAGGCGATCAGCGACGGGTTTCCGCGTACGGGCATCCGCGGCGTGATCCACGGCCAGATCATCCATCCCGGCGACTTCAGCGAGTCCGAGAACAAGCGCCCGGACGACTCGGCCGCCATGCCCGCCAAGATCGTCACCGGCGACGACGCCCAGAACGTCGCGGCCTACGTCGCCTCCGTCGTCGCGCGCCGCGGCCAGGACAGCGGCCTGCTCGCGACCGCGGTCAAGAAGGCCGGCGGCGGCGCGCCCGCCGAGGCCAAGGACGGCGTCCTGTCGATCGCCGCCGACCCCAGCGGCCAGCTCGCCTACGTGACGAACCGCGCCGACGCTCCCGCCGGGGCTCTCAAGGTCGAGATGCCGAACAAGTCGGGCACGCCGCACGACATCGTCATCGACGACAAGGGCGAGGGCGAGGTCGTCCAGAACGGCGGTACGTCGGAGTTCGAGGCGGACTTCGACGCCGGCAAGTACACGTACTACTGCTCCGTGCCCGGCCACCGTGCCGCGGGCATGGAGGGCGAGCTCACCGTCAAGTAGCGACCGGGCGCGCCGTCAGGTGACGGCGCGCACGAGCAGCGCGACGACGATCACCGCCGCGGCGACGGCGACGACCCACAGCAGCAGCCGGAAGGCGGCGTCCTCGGATCGCAGCGGGTTGTCCATGGTGGCCAGGGAACCGCGCCGCTAGAGGACGTAGACGCTCGTGTAGACGATCACCCACATCACGTCGACGAAGTGCCAGTAGATCCCGGGCACCTCGACGCCGCGGTGGTGCTCGGGCGTGAAGTGCCCGCGGAACGAGCGCACCGTGACCATCGCCAGCAGCGTGAGACCGACGGCGACGTGCGCGCCGTGCAGGCCGGTGAGCCCGTAGAAGACCGAGGCCTGGGCGTTGTCGTGCGGGGCGAAGCCGATGTGGACGTACTCGTTGATCTGGATGAACAGGAAGGTCAGGCCGAGCAGGAACGTCGACACCATGCCCGCCTTCAGCCCGCGCCGGTTCCCGTTCTTGATCGACGTCTGCGCCCAGTGCATGGTCAGCGACGACGAGACGAGGATCGCGGAGTTGACGCCGGCGATCGCCACCGGCAGGTGCATGTCCTCGGCCGGCCACTGGTCATTCGCCACGACCCGGATGAAGAAGTAGGCCGTGAAGAAGGCTCCGAAGACCATGATCTCCGAGATGATGAAAAGCAGCATCCCGAGCAGCTCGGAGTCGACGCGCGAGCTGCGGTTGGCCGGCGGCGGGCCGTGGTGATGCTCGTCGTGGGCGATCGTGGCGGCTTCCATGGCGTACGTCCGTCCTCGCTCAGGCGGCGGTGGTCTGCTCGGCCACGACGTGGTCCACGGGCTTGCCGGAGGCCTTGCGCACGCGCTCGATGAGATCGGCGCGCATCCAGCCCGAGCGCGTGGCGGGCAGCGTCGAGATGATCACGTCGTCGACCTGGAACATCTGCAGCGCGTTCATCGTCGCCGTGTAGGGATCGGGGTCGCCGATCATGCCCGCGACGAGCAGGCCCTCGCGGCGCAGGCGCTGGAGCACCTGGCCCATCCGCCCGCGCGCCTGGCGGGTGTGGATGCCCTCGCCGCCCTCCTGGGGGATGACGATGATGAACAGGTGGCGGCTGGTCCTCGGCGCGATGCTTGATCGCCTCCTGCAGCGGCGCGGCCGACGCCGTGCGCGCCGCCACGACGAGCGTGACGGCGAACGGGAGACCCTCCTTGTCCATGTCGGCGACGACGTGCTCGACCTCCGCGCGCGTGGCCTCACGGACGCGCTCGATGAGGTCGCGCCGCAGCCAGCCCGACGACGTCGCCGGGAAGGTGGAGATGATGATGACGTCGGGGTCGTGCTCGGCCGCGGCGTCGATCGTCGCCGTGTACGGATCGGGGTCGCCGGGCTCGCCGATGGCGTCGATGCCCTCCTCGCGGAGCACGGAGCGGGCGAGATCGATGCGCACCTGCGCGGCGTCGAAGACCGCCTCGTCGTAGATGATGTTGCCGTGGCGCGGACGCGTCCGCGGCACGCAGATCACGACGCGGATCTCGCCCTCGGCGGCGTGCTCCCGCAGGCGCTGCAGGAGCGGCGCCCCGCCGAGGGTCTCGTTGGCGACGACGAGGATCGTCTTCACGTGTCAGCCCTCCCAGGCACGAGCGGGCGCGTCATTCGGCCGTCGCCTTCGCGCCCGCCGGCTGCGGCACCTCCGCGCCGCTCTTGAACACGCCGTGGACCGCGCCCGGCACGCCGTACTCGTACGGCCCGCCGACGACCGTCGGGACGGCGTCGAAGTTGAAGATCGGCGGCGGAGAGGAGACCTGCCACTCGAGCGTGAGCGCACGCCACGGGTTGGCGGCCGCGCGCGGGCCCCCGCGCCACGACGCGATCATGTTGTAGGCGAAGACGAGCGTGCTCAGGCCGAGGATGAACGAGGCGATCGAGATCGCGAGGTTCCACCCGGCGAACTGCTCGGCGTAGTCGGCGACGCGCCGCGGCATGCCCTGGACGCCGATCAGGTGCATCGGCGCGAAGGTCAGGTTGAAGAAGATGAACGTCGCCCAGAAGTGCAGCTTCCCGAGCGTCTCGTCGTACATCCGGCCCGTCATCTTCGGGAACCAGTAGTAGACGCCGGCGAAGATCGTGAACAGCGACCCGCCGAAGAGCACGTAGTGGATGTGCGCGACGATGAAGTAGGTGTCGCTGACGTGGATGGTCAGCGGGATCATGGCCAGCATCACCCCCGAGATCCCGCCGAGGGTGAACATCGTCAGGAAGCCGAGCGCGAAGAGCATCGGCGTGTCGAGGTGCAGCACGCCTCGCCACAGCGTGGCCAGCCACGAGAAGATCTTGATGCCGGTGGGGATCGCGATGATCGCGGTGGTGACCATCATCGGCACGCGGATCCACGTCTGCATGCCCGAGACGAACATGTGGTGGGCCCAGACGGTGAAGCCGAGGACGACGATGGCCAGCAGCGAGAAGGCCATCATCCGGTAGCCGAAGATCGGCTTGCGCGACTTCACGGCGAGGATCTCGCTGACGATCCCGAAGCCCGGCAGCATCATGATGTAGACGGCCGGGTGCGAGTAGAACCAGAAGACGTGCTGGTACATCAGCACGTCGCCGCCGGCGCCGCCCGCGGTCCGGAAGAAGTCGAAGCCCATGGCGCGGTCGAGCAGGATGAAGAACTGCGACGCGGCGATGAACGGCGTGGCGATCACGACGAGCAGCGACGTCGAGAAGTTCGCCCAGACGAGCAGCGGGAGCCGGAAGAACGACATCCCCGGCGCGCGCATGGTGATGATCGTGACCAGGAAGTTCAGCGCCGTGGCGATCGACGACGCGCCCGCGAACTGCACGGCCACGGTGAAGAAGACCTGGCCGATCGGCGCCGTCTCCGACAGCGGCGCGTAGGCCGTCCAGCCGGCGGCGAACGAGCCACCGGGGGCGAAGAACGACAGCAGCATCATGATGCCGGCGACCGGCAGCATCCAGTACGACAGGGCGTTCAGACGGGGGAACGCCATGTCCGGCGCGCCGATCATCAGCGGCAGCACGAAGTTCGCCAACCCGGCGAAGACCGGGATGATGAACAGGAAGATCAGCAGCGAGGCGTGGACGGAGAACAGCCCGTTGAAGGTGTTCGGGTCGACGAACTGGCGCCCCGGCTCGGCCAATTCGGCGCGCATCAGCATCGCCATCAGGCCGCCGACGAAGAGGAAGAAGAACGAGGTGACCGTGTACTGGATCCCGATCACCTTGTGATCGGTGTTGACGCGGAAGTAGTCCTTCCACGAGCGCGCGCCGTGGCTCGAGTGGTCCTCGGGGCGCGTCGGGCGGCCGGCCGCCCAGTAGAACCAGTAGTCGAACGCGCCGAGCCCGACGAAGAAGAACAGCGGCACGACGAGCAGCGCGACCGACAGGATCGCCTCGCCGTCGACGAGCGGGTTGTAGTCGGGCAGGATCGCCCGGAAGAAGATCGTGATCGCGTACGAGAAGGCGATGCCGAGCGCGATGTAGAGCCCGGCGCGGTACCACCCCGGAGCGCGGAGCTTCGCCGACATCAGTTCGACACCTCAACCATTCGTGGCCTCCGACAGGAACTTCACCAGGGCGTCGATGTCCTGCTGGGACAACGTATCGCCGTAGTTGGGGGGCATGATGCCCTTCCCGAACCCCTGTGCCACCTCGGCGTCGGGATCGGTGATCGACTGCTTGATGAACGCCTCGTCCTTGCCCTTCAGGACCTGGTCGAGGTCCGGCCCGGTCCCGCCCTGGGTCCCGGCCTCCGCGAGCTTGTGGCAGCCACCGCACGCCGTCGCGCCGGTGTCCTGCTTGCCGTTCGTGAAGAGCGCCTTGGCGTCGGGCGCGGCGCCCTGCTGGCCGCCGCCGCCACCACCGCCGCCCGCGCCGCCGGCGGGCGCGCTCGTGCGGCGCACCCAGGCCCGGAACTGGTCGGGGCGCATGACGTGCGCGGTCTGGCGCATGAACGCGTGCCCGAGCCCGCACAGCTCGGCGCAGACGATCGCGTGGCGGCCGATCGCGTCGTCCTTCGGGGTCACGCGGTACGACGTCGTGATGCCGGGGACGGCGTCGATCTTCATGCGGAAGTCCGGCACCCAGAAGTCGTGGATGACGTCCTTGGAGTGGACCTCGAACTTCACCGACTCGCCGGCCGGCAGGTAGAGCTGGGAGCTGGCGAAGCGGCGGCCGCCCTCGTTGTATCGGAAGGTCCACGCGAACTGCTCGCCGGTGACCTGGACGATGCGCTCGTTGCCCGCGGCCGGCGCCTTCTCGATGTCGCGCATGACGATGTAGGCGTACGTGACGAGCGCGACGATGAGGATCGCCGGTGCGGCCGTCCAGATGACCTCGAGCCGGGTGTTGCCGTGGATCGGCGGCCCGTCGAGACCCTCCTCGCCCGGCCGCATCCGGAAGTTCAGGACCGAGAACCCGATGATCACGGTCACGAGCACGAAGATCGGCACGGACGCGATGATCAGGACGTCCCAGAGCGTGTCGATCGGCCCGGCCTGGGTCGACGACGCGGGCGGGAACCAGTCGATCAGGAGGCCGGCGATGATGCCGAGGACGGACGCGACGAGCCCGACCACGACCATCTGCATCGCGGTCCGCTTCGGCTCCCTGCGCTCGGCCGGCGCGACCTCGTGCGTTTCCTGCGGGCTCTCCTCCTGGGCCATGGGAGCGGCATCCTATGGGAGCCCCGCGATGGACGACAACGCGGTGGTGCCCACCTTCGCGCGCCGCCCGGCTGAGGCGGCGCGCATGCCGTCCGGCGCGGCTCAGGCGGCGGCGCGCTGGGGAGCCGGACGCGCGACGTCGTCGTAGCGCGCCCTGCTGCGGAACGCCGAGGGCGACACCTGGTGGTGGCGCCGGAACGCCTTGGCGAACTGCGCGGGCTGGCGGTAGCCGACGCGGTGGGCGACCTCGCGGACGGTCAGTCCGCGCCCGGACAGCATCTCCGCGGCGCGCTCCATGCGCACGCCGGTGAGATGGTCGCGGAAGGTCGTCCTGCCGATCTCGGCGTAGGCGCGCTGCAGCTGGCGGCGGGAGGAGGCGACGCGGCGGGCGATGTCGTCGAGCGACAGGTCGGCGGCGTACTCGGCCTCAACGATGGCGATGGCGTCCTCGTAGAGGCTCGTGCGGTGTCTGATGGTTGCTGGTCGGTGCATAGGTATCGATGCGTCTACGCCGGCGCCCCGGTGATCGGATGAGACAGACGGGTCCTTCTCTGCGAATTTGGCGCGATTGCGCTCATCGTCCGCAGTCCCCATGTTAGATTCCGGGCAGCCTCGAGATTGAGGCATTCGTTGCAAACTCCGGGTTGGGAAGCGAGGACTCGCCATGCAGGTACGCCACGGAATGAGCGCCGAGGTGCTGTCGATCGGACCTGCTCACACGCTGCGCCAGGCGAGCCGGCTCATGTCCGGGCGGCGCGTCGGTGCGGCCGTCGTCTTCGACCCCGACGCGCCAGGCCCGGGCATCCTCACCGAGCGCGACATCCTCGACGCGATCGGCGCCGGGCAGGATCCGGACACCGAGCTCGTCCGCGACCACCTGACCGCCGACGTGATCTTCGCTGCGCCGGAGTGGTCGCTGGAGGAGGCCGCCGTCACGATGGTGCGGGGCCGCTTCCGCCACCTGATCGTCACCGAGTCCGGCGAAGTGGCCGGGATCCTCTCCGTGCGCGACATCGTCCGCTGCTGGACGGACGACGGGGCGATCTGCGCCGTTCCGGCGAGCGCCGGGCTGAGCGCGGCCAGCGCGTCCTCCTGAGCGCGCTCCGCGCGGCTAGTGGTGCTCGAGCGGGAGCTCGTCGATGTCGCGCCGCGCGTCCGCGATCCAGCGGAGCGTCACCCAGACCGACAGGATCACGCCGAAGATCACGAGGAAGATCGAAAGCGTCACGCCGAGCAGCGCGATCGTGATGCCGACCGCCAGCAGCAGCGGCTGGATGCTCGGGCCGGGGAGGTGGATGTCCTCGCCGGCGGGCGGGATCTCGGGATCGGTGCTCACGGGGAGATGTAGATCCAGGCGGCGACGAAGGTCATGCCGAACATGAAGAAGCAGATGGCGGTGACGATCAGGCCGGTGCGGACGTTCTTGCGGGCGAGATGACGATCCATGCGGGCTCGATCTTAGACGTGGACGTCGACCACCATCGCGGCGAACAGCGCCGCGAGGTAGGCCAGTGAGAACAGGTACAGGCGCAGGGCCGAGCGGCGGTCGGCGCGCCGCTGCAGCGTCACGGCGCCGGCGATGAACGCGCCGCCGAGCAGGAGCGAGGCGACGAGGTACGTGGCCCCGAAGCCGCCGGCGCAGAACGGCAGCTGCGTGACGGCGTAGAGCAGCAGCGTGTAGAGCAGGATCTGGCGGCGCGTCTCGCGCTCGCCGCGGACGACGGGCAGCATCGGTACGCCGACCTTGGCGTACTCCTCCTTCATGAGCAGGCTGAGCGCCCAGAAGTGCGGCGGCGTCCAGAAGAAGACGATCGCGAACAGGTAGAGCGCCGTCCCGTCCAGGCCGCCGGTGACCGCGGCCCAGCCCACGAGCGGCGGCACCGCGCCGGCCGCGCCGCCGATGACGATGTTCTGCGGCGTGCGGCGCTTGAGCCAGACGGTGTAGACGAGCGTGTAGCCGAGGAAGCCCGACAGCGACAGGGCGGCGGCGAGCGGGTTGACGGCGAGCGACAGCTCGACGACGGCGAGCACGCCCAGGGCGATCCCGAAGGCCATCGCTGCGCCGGGCGAGATCCGCCCGGCGGCCACGGGCCGGTTGGCCGTGCGGCCCATGCGCGCGTCGATGTCGCGGTCGAGCGCATGGTTGACCGCGCCCGCGCCACCCGCCGACAGGTACCCGCCCAGGCACGTGAGCAGGATCAGGCCCAGCGACGGGTCGCCGGCGACGAGCATCGTCGTGACCGTCGTGAACAGCAGCAGCGACTGGACGCGCGGCTTGGTGAGAACGACGAGGTCGACCAGCAGCGCGCGTGCCGCGGCCGGCCAGACGGCCGCGCGCGACCCGATCCGCGGCGTGCTCATCGCTACGGCTGCACCGCCGACTCGGGCGCCGGCGCGGCCAGCGGGTCGACCTCGCCGGTCTGGCGCTCGATCTGGCGCCGGATGTCCTTCATCGGCTCGACCGAGCGCACGCGCGGGACCACGTCGAAGTTGTTGACGGGCGGCGGCGAGGTCGTGAACCACTCGAGCGTGTTCGCCTTCCACGGGTCCGGGCCGGCGATCGCGCCGCGCTTCGTGCTGCGCACGACGTTGGCCACGGTCACGAGGATCCCGATGCCGAGGACGAACGAGCCGATCGTCGAGATCAGGTTGTACAGCTCGAGGTGGCCGACGTCGGGATACTCGTAGACCCGCCGCGGCATCCCGTCCATCCCGATCGAGTGCTGGATCAGGAAGGTCACGTGGAAGCCGATCAGCATCAGCCAGAAGCTGACCTTGCCCATGCCCTCGGACAGCAGCCGGCCGGTGATCTTCGGGAACCAGTAGTAGATCCCGGCGAACACGGCGAACACCGCGCCGCCCATGAGCACGTAGTGGAAGTGCGCGACGACGAAGTAGGTGTCGTGCAGCTGCCAGTCGATCGGGAAGATGGCCAGGAAGATCCCGGTGATGCCGCCGAGCAGGAACGTCCCGAGGAAGCCGGCGGCGAACAGCAGCGAGGTCTTGAACTCGATCGTGCCGCGCCACAGCGTGGCCACCCAGTTGAACATCTTCACGCCGGTGGGCACGGCGATCAGGAACGAGGCCATCATGAAGAACACGAGCACGAACGTCGGGCTCGGCGTCGTGAACATGTGGTGCGCCCACACGAGCAGGCTCAGGAAGGCGATGACCACGGTCGAGGCGGCGATCGCCTTGTAGCCGAAGATCGGCTTGCGCGCGAAGACCGGGAGGACCTCGGAGATGATCCCGAAGCCCGGCAGCACCATGATGTAGACCTCGGGGTGCCCGAAGAACCAGAACAGGTGCTGGTAGAGCAGCGGTGAGCCGCCGTTGGCCGCGTCGTAGAAGTGCGTCCCGAAGTGGCGGTCGGTGAGCAGCAGCGTCACCGCGCCGGCGATCACGGGCAGCGCGAGGATCAGCAGGATCGCGTAGATCAGGATCGTCCACACGAACAGCGGCAGGCGACCCCAGCCCATGCCCGGCGCGCGCATGTTGGCGATCGTCACGTAGAAGTTGACCGCGCCCACGAGCGAGCTCAGGCCCGTGAGGTGGACGAGGTAGATCCACGCGTCGACGCCGCCGCTCGGGAGGTACTCGGTCGAGGCGAGCGGCGGGTAGCAGGTCCAGCCGCACTCGGGCGGGCTGAAGAAGATCGAGGCGTAGAAGACGATCCCGCCCGCGGCCAGCAGCCAGAAGGACAGCGCGTTGAGCTTCGGGAAGGCCATGTCCCGCGCGCCGATCATCAGCGGCAGGAAGTAGTTGGCGAAGCCGGCCATGACCGGGACGACGAACAGGAAGACCATCGTCGTCCCGTGCATCGTCAGGAGCGCGTTGTACGTCTGCGGGTCCAGCAGGTCGTTGTTGGCCTGGCTGAGCTGCAGGCGCATCAGCAGCGCCTCGGTCCCTCCCAGCAGGAAGAACACGAAGGTCAGGACCAGGTACATGATCCCGATCTTCTTGTGGTCGGTCGTGGTCACCCACGACGTCCACCCGGTGCGCTCGCGCTCGACCTCGCGAGCGACGACCTGCGGGATCCTGGTGGTGGTCTTCGGTGTGGTCGCGGCCATGCGGAGGGTCAGGTGCTGGGGAGGAGGAGGGGGATCGGGCTCACGGGTTGCGTCCGGCGTCGACCTGGCGGCGCTGCTGCTGCGCGCCGCGGTTGGCGGCGCGGATGACGGCGCGCTGGCGGTCGAGCCAGGCCTCGAACCGGGCGGGCCGCAGGGCGCGGACCTGCGCGGTCATGTTGGCGTGGTTGCGGCCGCAGAGCTCGGCGCACTGGCCGCGGAACCACACCGCGGACCGACCCTCGGCGATCGCGTCGCCCGGGACCTTGAACCAGGTGTGGTTCGTGTAGCCCGGGATGGCGTCCATCTTGCCGCCGAGCTTCGGGATCCACCACGAGTGCGCGACGTCCTGGGAGGTGATGTCGAGCGTCACCGTGGTGTCGGTCGGCACGGTCATCTGCTCGTAGGAGAAGACCGAGTTCAGCGGCGCGTTGTTGCAGTTCTGGGCGTAGGTGAAGCGCCACACGTACTGCTGGCCGTTGACGCAGATGTTCAGCGACCGGCCGTTCGGCGGCAGGCGCTTGGACGGGCCGGCGGCGAGCAGCGTCTGGTCGGCGAGCTGGACGCCGTCGGGGCCGGAGTTCGGCGGGTTGCGGATCCCCGGCAGGAAGATGAAGGTGATGACGGCGAGCACGACGAGGATCACGGCCGCGCCGACCGTCCAGCCGATCTCCAGGCGCGTGTTGCCGCGGATCTGGGCGGCGACGGCGCCGCGGCGGGCCTTGAACTTGAACAGCGAGTAGAGCAGCGCGCCCTCGACGCCGACGAAGACGACGACGGCGACGACCATCACCAGCCAGTAGAGGGTGTTGATGTCGTCGGCGTTCGGCGAGCCGCCGGTCTCGGGGGCGATCGCGCTGCCGAAGGCCGTGCCGCTCCAAGCCGCCAGCACGCCGATGGCGATGAGCAGGGCGATCGGGAGGCGGCCGAGGCGGCGGCGTTTCCGGCGTGCAGGGGCCAAGGCCGGGGGATTGTATGCACAGCCCGGCGGACAGGACGGCTCCCCGGTCACGGGTTGGCGCCGGTCGAACATGACTCGACACGGGCTCGACACGTCAACGTGGGTTGACAACCGAGAACCGTCAATCTATGTTGACGAGCATGAGCGCCAGAGATGCCATGCGGCTCGCCGAGTCGGTCGACAGCGACGACCCCGCCGTCGGGCTGCGGGCGGTCGCCGCACTGCGCGAGCTCGCCGAGCGCCTCGAGGCGCTGCACGTCGGTCACGCGCGCGAGCTCGGCTGGTCCTGGCAGGAGATCGGCGCCGCGCTCGGCGTGACGAAGCAGGCGGTCCATCGCAAGCACGGTCGCGGCGGGCTGCTGCGCCGGAAAGGAGCGTGATGTTCGAGCGGTTCACGACGCAGGCCCGCGCCGTCGTGCTCGGCGCCCAGGAGGAGGCCGCCCGGCTGCACGCCGGGCATGTGGGGACCGAGCACCTGCTGCTGGGGATCGTGCGCGACGAGGGCGGGGCGACGGCACGCCTGCTCGCCCGCCTCGGGCTCGGCGCCGCGGCCGCGCGCGCCGCCGTCGAGGCGCACGCCGGCGAGCCCGGGCTCGACGCCGGCGCGTTGGCGACGTTGGGAATCGACCTCGACGAGGTCCGCGAGCGCGTCGAGCGGGCCTTCGGGGTCGGCGCGCTGGCGCGCGGGACGCCGGCCGCGGGCGGGCGCTCGGCCGCGGGCGCTCGCCCGCCCTTCTCGCCCGCCGCGAAGAAGGCGCTCGAGCTCGCGCTGCGCGAGGCGCTCGCGCTCGGCGACCGCCACATCGGCGCCGAGCACGTCCTGCTCGGGATCCTGCGCGAGGGAGAGGGCCTCGCCGCCCGCGTGCTGTGCGCCCGCGGGATCGACCGCGCCGCGGTGCTCGAGGCGATGAGCCCCCGGACCGCCGGGTAGCCTGGAGCGGATGGACCGGCCCGTCATCGGCATCTGCGCGGTCATCGAGCGCGCGCGCTGGAGCGTCTGGGACCTCGAGGCGTTCCTGCTCCCGCGCTCCTACGTGCGCTCGGTCCAGCGCGCCGGCGGCCTCGCGCTGATGATCCCGCCCGACGAGGCGGTCCACGACGATCCCGACGAGGTCCTCGACCTGCTCGACGGGCTCGTGCTGGCCGGCGGGTCGGACCTCGAGCCCGGCACGTACGGCGCCGAGCGCCACCCCGAGACGCGCGGCATGGTGCCCGAGCGCGACGCCTTCGAGCTGGCCCTCGCGGGCCGCGCCATGGAACGCGACATGCCGTTCCTGGGCATCTGCCGCGGGATGCAGGTCATGAACGTCGCGCGCGGGGGGACGCTGCTGCAGCACCTGCCCGAGAGCCACGGCCACCACGAGCACCGACGCGTGGTCGGCTCCTTCGACGACGCCGACCACGACGTGCGCCTGGCCGAGGGCTCGCTCGCCCATCGCGCCGCGGGCGAGATCGTCCACGGCACGAAGTCGCACCACCACCAGGGCGTCGGCCGCATCGGCGACGGCTTCACGGTCACCGGCTGGGCGGTCATGGACGAGCTGCCCGAGGCGATGGAGCTCGAGCGCAACCGCTTCGCGCTCGGCGTCCAGTGGCACCCGGAGGCCGACGAGCGCAGCCGCGTCCTGACCGCCCTCGTGCGGGAGGCCGCCGCGGCGCGCGACGGCGACCCGTCCGCCGTCCGGCGCTGACCCGGACCCCTACGCGGCGGGGCGCGCCTGCGCGAGCCCCGCGCGGGCTCGGGAGACGAGCGCCTTCGAGCCGCCGACGGAGACCTGCAGCTCGCGGGCGATGGCCTGGTGGCTCTCGTCGCCGAGCTCGTGCAGGACGAGCGCGGCGCGCTGGCGGGCGGGGAGCCGGTGCAGGCCGGCCACGAGCGCCTGCAGGTCCTCGGCGCGGACGGCGCGCTCGTGCGGGTCGCCGCCCGCGTCGCGCAGCACGAGCGCGTGTGGCTCGAGGTCGACCGTGTGCGCCGGGCGGCGCAGGACGTCGAGCGCGCGGTTGCGGACGATCGTGAACAGCCACGCCTTGAGCGCCATCTCGCGGTCGCTGGCCCGCAGCGCGCGCAGCGCGCGCCAGAAGGCGTCCTGCACGACCTCCTCGGCGTCGTGGTGCGCGCCGCCGAGCAGCCGCCGGGCGAAGGCGGTCAGCCGCCCCTCGTAGCGGTCGATGATCTCGGCGAAGGCGCGGTCGTCGCCGGAGCGCACGAGGTCGACGAGCTGCTCGTCGGTGGCGTCGGCGAGCGGGGTCCGGTGGCGCAGGAGCGTGGGCATGCAGCGAGCATCCGCCCGCGCGGATGCCGGCGACCACCCACCCCTGGTGGCGGGGGTGGCCTCCCGAGGGTGGGGCCGGTGTCACCCTGGGTAGGGTTGACGACCGATGAACGGAGGCACGTCACCGCTGCAGGCCCACAGCGCGTCGCCCGCCGAGCTGCGCGAGCGCATCGAGGCCGAGCGCCGCGGGCGCCCGTTCCTGGTCTTCCGCGGCGAGGACCGCGAGCAGCAGATCGTCGAGCTCGATCGCCAGGGCGACCGCGTCAGCGTCGGCCGCGGCACGGGCAACGCCGTCAGCCTGCCGTGGGACACGGAGGTGTCCCGCCTGCACGCCGAGCTCGAGGCGATCGCCGGCGAGTGGACGGTCAGCGACGACGGCCTGTCGCGCAACGGCACCTACGTCAACGGGCAGCGCATCAGCGGTCGCCACCGCCTGCGCGACGGCGACGTCGTCCAGGTCGGGCGGACGTCGATCGCCTTCAAGCGCCCGGCCGCCGAGGACTCGCAGCCGACGAAGATCGCCGGCGAGCGGCTCACGCTCGGCGACCTGCCGCCGACCCAGCGCCAGGTGCTCGTCGCCCTCGCGCGCCCCTACAAGCACGACGAGTTCGCGATCCCCGCGACGAACGGCGACATCGCCGCCGAGCTGCACCTCAGCGTCGACGCCGTGAAGTCCCATCTGCGCTCGCTCTTCGGCCGCTTCGGGATCGAGCATCTGCCGCAGAACCAGAAGCGCTCGCGGCTCGTCGCCGAGGCGCTGCAGTCGGGCGTCCTCTCCACGCGCGACCTCTGACCCTGAGCAGTTCCTGGGCGGGTCGTCCGGCCGGGCGCCCCGGCGCTCAAGTCCCGGCTTTCCGGACCGATACCCCGGGCCATGAAGCCCAGCGCATCGTTCGTCTCGCGCGCTCAGGTCGCTCCGGCACCGCCGGCGGCCGGGCGCCGCCCGTGGATCGACCACTGGCTCGAGACCTGCCGTGACCTCAAGGACCTCAAGGCCTCGCATCCGATGATGGATGCGGTCATCGACGAGATCGATGGCCGCATGATCCGCATCGGCGACCACTGGCTGGCCGACTTCGCGTCCTGCAACTACCTGGGCTTCGACCTCGACCGCGAGATCATGGCCGCGGTCCCCGAGTACCTCGAGACGTGGGGCACGCACCCGAGCTGGTCGCGCCTGCTCGGCAGCCCGGCGCCGTACGAGGAGATCGAGGCGCGCCTGACCGCGCTGCTCGGCGCCGAGGACACGCTCCTGCTGCCGACGATCACCCACATCCACATGTCGGTGATCCCGCTGCTGGCCGCCGACGGCACGATCTTCATGGACGCGCGCGCCCACAAGACGATCTACGACGGCTGCCAGGTCGCCCGCGCCCGCGGCGCCGCCGTGCGCCGCTTCCGCTTCGAGGATCCCGACCACCTCGACGAGCTGCTGCGCGCCGAGCGCGACCCCACGCGCCTCGTCGTCATGGACGGCGTCAACTCGATGACCGGCAACGCGCCGGACCTGCCCGCCTTCGCCGCCGTCGCCCGTCGCCACGGCGCCCTGCTCTACGTCGACGACGCGCACGGCTTCGGCGTCATCGGCGAGCGCGCCGAGGACGAGCTCTCGCCCTACGGCTCGCGCGGCAACAGCGTCGTCCGCCACACCGGCGAGACGTACGACAACCTCGTCCTCGTCGGCGGCTTCTCGAAGGCCTACTCGTCGCTGCTGGCCTTCATCGCGTGCCCGACCGAGGTCAAGGACCTGCTCAAGGTCGCCGCGCCGCCCTACCTGTACTCGGGCCCGTCGCCGGTCGCCTCGCTGGCCACCGTGCTCGCCGGCTTCGACGTCAACGAGCGCCGCGGGGACGAGGTCCGTCGCACGCTGCACTCGCTCACCGACCGCGTCCTCACCGCGCTGGAGCGCCTCGACGTCGCGACGCCGAACCGCTCGGGCTTCCCGATCATCGAGATCCCGCTGCGCGACCACCGGCGGATCGCCGACGTCGGCCAGTTCCTCTTCGACCGCGGCGTCTACGTGACGCTCGCCGCCTTCCCGCTCGTTCCCAAGGACGAGGTCGGCTTCCGCCTGCAGGTCACCGCCGCCAACACCGAGGCCGAGGTCGATCTCGCGATCGCCGCGATCGAGGACCTGGCCGCGCGCGGCGAGCTGCAGCTGCGCTCCGACGACCCCGACCGGATCGACTGGGCCGCCTAGCCATGAGCGTCCCGGGGCACATCACGCGCGCGCGCCTGTGGCAGGCCTACCTGGCCGCCGGCACGCTGCTCTGCGCGCTCTACGTGTGGGTCCCGCCGTTCGCCGGCAGCGGCCCGGTGATGAACGTGATCGGCCTGTCGCCGGTCGTCGCGATCGTCGCCGGCGTGCGCATCTACAAGCCCGCGTCGCAGGTGCCCTGGTACCTGTTCGCCGTCGGCTTCCTGCTCTTCTGGTTCGGCGACCTCTACACGTACAGCTACCCGCGGCTGTTCGACAAGGAGGTGCCGTTCCCGTCGCCGGGCGACGGCTCGTACCTGCTCGTCTACCCGGCCCTGATGGCGGGCCTGCTCGTCCTCGTCCGCCGGCGCAACCCGGAGCGCGACCGCGCGGGCGTCATCGACTCGCTGATCATGACGCTCGGCCTGGCGCTGCTGTCCTGGGTCGGCCTGATCGCGCCGTACCTGCGCGACGACGAGCTCGCGCTGACCGCCAAGCTCGTCTCGATCGCCTACCCGCTCGGCGACATCCTGCTGCTCGCCGCCGCGATCCGCCTCGCCGTCGACGCCGGCCGCCGCCAGCCCGCCTTCTACCTGCTCGCCTCGAGCATCGTCGCCCTGCTCGTCACCGACTTCGCCTACGGCTGGGTCACGCTGCAGGGCACCTACGACGGCCAGGTCATCCTCGACGTCGGCTGGATCAGCTTCTACATGCTGTGGGGCGCGGCCGCGCTGCACCCGTCGATGCGCGGCCTCGAGCGCCCGGCGCCCGAGCGCGACGTCCGCCTGACGCCGTTCCGCCTGGCCCTGCTCACCGCCGCCTCGCTGATCGCGCCGGTGATCGAGATCACCGCCGAGCTGCGCCGCGGCGACACCGACCTGGCCGTCATCATCGGCGCGTCGGTCCTCCTCTTCTGCCTCGTCGTGGCCCGCATGGCCGGCCTCGTCCGCCAGCAGGAGCGCTCCGTGTCCCGCGAGCGCGCCGTGAGCGCCGCCGGCACCGCGCTCGTCGCCGCGGCGAGCCGCGAGGACATCTACCGCGCCGCCCTGAGCGGGACGAGCGGCCTGCTCGACTCGGGCGCCAGCGCGCTGCTGTGCGTCGTCGACGGCGACCAGGCCGCGGTCGTGGCCGGGATCGGCGAGGTCCCGCAGGACGGCTCGGGCTGGGAGCTGCCCGCCCGCACCGTGCGCCCGCTGCTCGACGCCGCCGCCGGGCACCGCCCGTCGCTCGAGCTCACCCGCGAGCAGCGCGACGACCTCGGCCTGCCCGCGCACCTCGGCCACGCCGTCGTCCTCGGCCTGACGCTGCGCGGCCGCACGAGCGGACTGCTCATCGTCGCGGCCCCGCACACCACGCTTCGCACCGTCGACAGCGGCCTGCGCGCGCTGGCCACCCAGGTGTCGCTCGCGCTCGAGAGCGCGACGCTGTCCGAGGAGATCCACCAGCGGGCCGGCGAGGCGCGCTTCGGCTCGCTCGTGCGCCACTCCAGCGACCTCATCACCGTGCTCGACGCCGAGGCCCGCGTCGTCTACCAGAGCCCGTCGATCGAGCGCGTCCTCGGCTACACGGCCGACGAGATCCAGGGCACGCGCTTCGACTGGCTGCTCGCGCCGGGCGAGGGCAGCCGACTGCTGCACCTGCTCGCCGACGGCGCCGCCAACGAGGGCGCCGGCACGGAGATCCTCGACTGCGCGCTGCGCCACCGCGACGGCAGCTCGCGCCTGTTCGAGATCCAGCACACGAACCTGCTCCACGACGAGCACGTGCGCGGCATCGTCCTCAACAGCCGCGACGTCAGCGAGCGCAAGGCCTTCGAGGAGCAGCTCCAGCACCAGGCCTTCCACGACCCGGTCACCGGGCTGGCCAACCGCGCCCTGTTCGCCGAGCGCGTCCGCCACGCGGTGGCCCGCACGCGCCGCGAGCAGACCGGCCTCGCGGTCATCTTCATGGACCTCGACGACTTCAAGACGATCAACGACAGCCTCGGGCACGCCGCCGGCGACCGGGTCCTGCGCGAGGTCGCCGAGCGCCTGGACGCGAGCATCCGCACGACGGACACCGCCGCGCGGTTCGGCGGCGACGAGTTCGCCGTCCTGCTCGAGGACATCGAGACCGCCCAGGAGGCCGCCGACACCGCCGAGCGGATCGTCGAGGCGCTCGCGCCAGGCCATGACGCTCGACCACAAGGAGATCGTCGTCCGCGCCAGCCTCGGCATCTCGGTGGTGCGCGAGCGAGGCGCCGGCCGACGCCGACGAGCTGATCCGCAACGCCGACGCCGCGATGTACATCGCCAAGCGCGACGGCAAGGGTGGCTACCGCCTGTTCGAGCCGGCCATGCACGAGGGCGTCGTCCGCCGCCTCGAGCTGCGCGCCGACCTCCAGCGCGCGATGGCCTCCGACCAGCTCGAGCTGCACTACCAGCCCGTCGTCGACCTCAAGACGGGCCGGGCGACCGGCGTCGAGGCGCTGCTGCGCTGGCGCCATCCGGAGCGCGGCCTCGTCCCGCCGGACGAGTTCATCCCGTTCGCCGAGGAGATGGGCCTGATCGTGCCGATCGGCCGCTGGGTCCTGCGTGAGGGGTGCCGTCAGGCCAAGGCGCTGCAGGCCGCCGCGCACCCCGGCGGCGCGCCGCTGACGATGGCCGTCAACCTCTCGGTCAAGCAGCTGCAGAACAGCGACATCGTCGCCGACGTGCGCGACGCGCTCGAGAGCTCCGGCCTGGAGCCGGCGCACCTGACGCTCGAGATCACCGAGACCGTGATGATGGCCGACTCCGACCTGGCCGTGCAGCGCCTGCAGGAGCTCAAGGAGCTCGGCGTGCGCCTGGCCATGGACGACTTCGGCACCGGCTACTCGTCGCTGAGCTACCTGAGCCGCTTCCCGGTCGACGTCCTGAAGATGGACCGCTCGTTCCTGCGCGAGGGCGCGCAGCTCGAGACGTCCGGCCTGGCCACCGCGGTGGTCGCGCTCGGCGACACGCTCGAGCTGCAGGTCGTCGCCGAGGGCATCGAGCAGTCCGAGCAGTGGGCGACGCTCCGCGACCTGGGCTGCGACCTGGGCCAGGGCTTCCTGTTCGCCCGACCGATGAACGCCGATGACACGGTGGCCTTCCTCCGCGCCCAGGAGGACATGGTCGCCAATGGCGAGTGGCATGCCGAGGCGTCGCGGGACGATGCAGCATAGTTACGAGGGGCTCGATCGCCCGGGAGGCTTCGCCCGGGTCAAGCTGATCGCCCCGCTCCGTCATCGCGACTTCCGCCTCCTGTGGAGCGGGATGTGTGTCTCGCTGATCGGCGACGGCATCTTCATGGTCGCGATGGCGTGGCAGGTCTACGCGCTGTCCAACGCGCCGACCGCGCTGTCGCTCGTCGGCATCGCGATGACGGTGCCGACGATCACGCTGCTGCTGCTCGGCGGCGTGCTCAGCGACCGCCTGGACCGCCGGCGGGTGATGCTGTTCGCCGACGTCACACGCGGCCTGGCCGTCGGGACGTTGGCGCTGCTGTCGCTCACGGGGCTCGTCGAGCTGTGGCACATCGTCGCGCTCGTCGCCATGTACGGCGCCGGCGCCGCCTTCTTCGGTCCCGCCTTCGACGCGATCGTGCCCGACGTGCTGCCGGCCGAGGAGCTCGCCCAGGCCAACTCGCTCGACCACTTCGTGCGCCCGATCGCGCTGCGCCTCGCCGGCCCGGCGATCGGCGGCGTGCTCATCGACGTCGTCGGCGTCGGCGCCGCCTTCGCGCTCGACGCGACGTCGTTCGCCGTCTCGGCGCTCACGCTCCTGTTCATGCGCTCGCGCCGCGGGCACGCGCCGCAGTCGCGGGACACGGTCGGCGCCGAGATCCGCACCGGCTTCTCCTACGTGCGCCGCCACGTCTGGCTGTGGGGCACCTTCGCCACCGCGGCGATCGCCTATCTGCTGTTCATGGGCCCCGCCGAGGTCCTGCTGCCCTACATCGTCAAGAACGACCTCGGCGGCAGCGCCTCCGAGCTCGGCGCCGTGTTCGCCGCGGGCGGCATCGGGTCGGTCGGCTGCGCGGTCATGCTCGGCCAGCGCGGCCTGCCCAAGCGCGACATCACCTTCATGTACGTGGCGTGGACGCTCGCCACCTTCGCGGTCGCCGGCTACGGCCTGGCCACGTCGGTGTGGATGCTCATGCTCGCCAGCCTCGCGTTCAACGCGCTCGAGACCGCGGGCACGATCGTCTGGGCCACGGCCAAGCAGCGCCACGTCCCGCCGTCGCTGCTCGGCCGCGTCTCGTCGCTGGACTGGCTGATCTCGATCGGCCTGCTGCCCGTGTCGTTCGCGCTCACGGGACCGGTCACGGGCCTCCTCGGCGCGCAGACCACGCTGATCGCCGCCGGCCTGCTCGGCGGGGTCATCACCGTCGCCGCCCTCGCGCTGCCGGGCATGCGCGCGATCGAGGGCTCCGAGGGCGGGGAGGCCGACCAGGCCGAGTCCGGCCCGTCGCCCGCCGCCGCGGCCGCCTAGTCACGCCGGGAACCGCCCGAGCCCTCGTGCCCGAACAGCGGGCACCGAGGGGGAGCGAGTACGAGTGGCCCAGCTGATCAGGGGCGGCGATAAGGCCGCTTGACACGAACCCACGAATGGCGTGGGTTTCTGTCAAATGCCGCACGCGAGGCTCTCCCCTCGGTGCCCTGGCCGCGGGCCCCGCTCGCGACGGCGGGCGGCCCGGCCGCCTAGAAGTCGATCCGCTGCACCGTCCCGTCGGGCGGGCTCGTGACCCACACGACGTGGCCGCGGACGTCGATCGCGAACGGGTTGGAGCGCACCTCGACGGGGTCGCCGACGACGCGGTTGGTCTCGGGGTCGATGCGGCTCAGGGTGCTGTCGTTGCGGTTGGCCACCCACACGGCGCCGCCGCCGGTGGCCACGCGGTAGGGCGCGTCGCCGACGCCGATGACGCGCGTGACGAGCGACCCGAGGTCGATCCGGGTGAGCGAGTCGTCGCCGCTGTTGGTCACCCACACGCCGCCCTCGCCGACGGCGACGCCCGCGGGCTCGGCGCCGACGTTGATGATCGACTGGCGGCCGTTGGAGAGGTCGACGCGCGTGACCGTGTCCGCCGTGCGGCCGACGACCCACACGGCGCCCGCGCCGACGGCGATGTCCTGGACGCCGTCGGGCACCTCGATCCGCTTGACGATCTTCCGCGTGTCGGGGTCGAGGCGGAAGATCAGCCCGGGGTTCGTGCGCACCCCGACCCAGACGCCGCTGCGCGCCCTCCGCCGCGATCGCGATCACCGCGCCCCGCACGGGCATCGTGATGGCGCGGCCCGAGCGCCGGCCCGAGCGCTCCGAGATCACGGCGACCGACGGCGGGCGCTGTACCGCCACCCACAGGCGCCCGTCCGCGACCGCGAGGTTGGCGGGCAGGTCGCCGGCGCGCGGGCGGCCGTCCACGCGGCGCCCGGTCTCGGCGTCGAGCACCGTGAGCCGGTCGCTGCGACCGCGCAGGATCCACACCCGGTCGCGCACGGCGGCGACGCCGTTCGGGCGCCCGTCGACCTGGATCGTGCGCGCCACGCGCCCCACCGCGTTGGAGCCGTCGCCGTCGCCGGTGCCCGTCGTGGCCGCGCCACCCGGCGTCCCGCCGTTCCCGCTGCCGCCTCCGTCGGAGAGCGCGGTCACCGCCACCGCCGCGAGCGCGAGCACGGGCACGACGGCCAGCGCCCAGGCCCAGGCGGGCCGTCGCGCGCCGCGGCGCGGGGGCGGCGGGGGGTCTCCGCTCACGGCCGGCACGGTCAGGGCCTGGTCGGGCGATGCCGCCGTCTCGGCCTCGTCGGGAGCCGCGGCGCCGACCGCGACGAGGCGCTCGGCGCGCGGCTGCTCGGGGCGGCCGATGGCGGCCAGGGCAGCGCGGCCGAGGTCGCCGGCCGACGGGTAGCGGTCGGCCGGGTCCTTCGCCAGCGCGCGCGAGATCACCTGCTGCAGCTCGGCGGGCGCGTCGCCGTCCAGCTCGGGCGGCGGGTCCTGCAGGTGCGCCCACAGCGTCGCCTCGTCCGAGTCGCGCTGGTACGGCGCCCGGCCCGAGACGGCGTGGAAGAGCAGGCAGCCGAGCGCGTAGACGTCGGCGCGCGCGTCGACGCGGCCGCCGCGGATCTGCTCGGGGGAGACGAAGCCGAGCGTGCCCACCCAGCCGCCCTCGGTGCGCGTGGCGCCCGAGTTGGAGGCGATGCGCTTGGTCAGCCCGAAGTCCGTCAGGTACGCGTGGTCGGCGTCGCCGAGCAGGACGTTCGCGGGCTTGACGTCGCGGTGGACGATCCCGCGCGCGTGCGCGGCGTCGAGCGCGCTGGCGACCTGGGCGACGATGTGCACCGCGCGGCCGGCGTCGAGACCGCCGGCGGCGCGGACGAGCGTCCGCAGGTCCGAGCCGTCGACGTAGCGCATGGCGATGTAGAGCGCGCCCTCGTGCTCGCCCGTGTAGTAGATCGGGATCACGTTGGGGTGATCGATCGAGGCGGCGAGGCGGGACTCGGTCACGAAGCGCTCGCGGAAGCCGACGTCCTCGGCGAGGTGCGCGGCGATCAGCTTGAGCGCGACGGCGCGATCGAGATCGAGCTGGACAGCGCGATAGACCACGCCCATGCCGCCGCGGCCGGCGACGCCGACGATGCGATGACCGGCGAAGACGTCACCTTGCTGCAGGTCGGGCACGACCTCTCTTTGTACACGGTGGCCCCGCGGTCAGCGGTCGGGTAGCCCCCCGAGGAACGGTCTGGGGCCGTGCCTATACTGGCGCCCGCTGTGCGCCTGCCGAACACCATCCGCACGGTCGCATGGGGGGTGGTGGCGGTCGGCGTGACCGTCCCGCTCGTGCGCCGGCGGGCCCGCATCCCGCCCCCCGCGGTCACCGCGACCGCCGCCGCGGCGCCGGTCGCGCTGTGCATCGCCACCCCGCGCACGCGCGCGCGTGACGTCGGGGTGCTCGTCCTGCAGATGTCCGCGTACTTCGCCGCGTACCAGATGCCCAACGACGATCCCGAGCGCCTACGCGCGCGCGTGCGCGTGCACTACCCCGTCCGGATCGACCGCGTCATCGGCCTGGGCGAGCTGCCCGGCCTGCGTCTCCAGCGCGCGCTCGCGCGCCCGGGCATCATCGGCCGTGTCGACCGTGTGCTCGTGTGGTCGCACTGGCTGTGGTTCTTCGTCCCCCACGGGACGGTCGTGTACCTGCTGCTGCGCCGGCCGCACCTGTTCCCGAGCGGGGCGGCCCGCATGTACGCCGTCTTCGACCTCGGGCTCGTCGGTTACTGGGCGCTGCCGACCGCCCCGCCGTGGTTCGCGGGCGAGCAGGGCGTCCTGGGCAGCGGCGATCCGGCCCTGCGGCGAATGATGCGCGAACACGGGGAAGCCGTATGGAAGGCCGCCTGGAGCCCTCTCTACGATGTTCTGGGAGGTAATCCGCTCGCTGCCATGCCCTCGCTGCACTTCGCGACATCGCTGATGGCCGCCCACCTGCTGGGGGAGGCCGGCGTGGTCACGGGCATCGCGGGGTGGACGTACGCGATCACGCTGGGCTTCGCGCTCGTGTACCTGGGCGAGCACTACGTCGTCGACCTGCTCGCCGGCGCCGCGCTCGCCGAGGGCGTCCGCCGCGGCGCGCCGCGGGTCGCGCCGGCGGCTCGCCGGCTGAGCGCGGCGGTCCAGCGGGTCGAGCGGTGGGCGCACGCATGAGCGGCGCTCCGACGGACGTCCCCGACGACCCACGCCGCGAGGACCACGACGACGAGGAGATGCCGCGCGTCCAGGTCGGGCGCCGCGGGATCCTGCTCGGTCTGGTCTTCGTCGTCGTGCTCGTCGCGTTCCTCTACTACGGGCTGCCGCAGCTTGCCGGCCTCGAGGACACGTGGCGGCGCATCGAGCAGGGCGACCCGTGGTGGCTCGCCCTCGCCGCCGCGTTCACGCTCGGCTCGTTCGCCGGCTACGTGGTCCTCTTCCACCGCGTCTACAACCAGGGCGAAGTGCGGCTGAGCGTGAAGGAGAGCTACGAGGTGACGATGGCCTCGCTGGCCGCCACGCGCGTGTTCGCGGCGGGCGGCGCCGGCGGCATCGCGCTGACCGCCTGGGCGATGCGCCGCGCGGGCATGGACCGTCGCACGGTGGCCGACCGCACGATCACCTTTCTCGTGCTCAGCTACGTCGTCTACACGACGGCGCTCGTCGTGTTCGGCTACGGCCTGCGGCTCGGCATCTTCCCCGGCAACGCGAGCTTCGCGCTGACCGTGATCCCGGCCACCTTCGCGCTCGTGGCGATGATCCTGACGCTGCTCATCGCGCTCACGCCGCCCGACCTGCAGCGCCGCCTGACGGGCTACGCCGAGCGCCACGGGCGCTTCGGGCGGATCACGCGCAAGCTCGCGACGCTGCCCGCGACGATGTCGGCGGGCGTGCGCCTGGCGATCGAGTTCGTGCGCCGGCGCGACCCGGCGCTCCTCGGCTCACTCGCCTTCTGGGGGTTCAACGTCGCCGTGCTGTGGGCCTCGTTCCACGCCTTCGGCGACTCGCCGCCCTGGGCCGTGCTGTCGATGGCCTACTTCGTGGGGATGCTCGGCAACCTGCTCCCGCTGCCGGGCGGCGTGGGCGGGGTGGACGGCGGCATGATCGGCGCGCTGATCGCCTTCGGCGTCGACGGCGGCCTCGCGGTCGTCGCGGTGCTCACCTACCGCGCGTTCGCGTTCTGGCTGCCGACGATCCCGGGCGCCGTCGCCTTCTTCCAGCTACAGCGTACGGTGGCCCGCTGGCGGGAAGAGCACAGGGGCGGGCGCGGGCGCAGGGCAACGGCCGTCGCGCGGGCGTGAAGCCGTGCGGTACGGAAATGGCGCCGGAGCGGCTACACTATACAAAGTGAAGTGCTCCGAGAAAGCGAGATGAACGTGGCCCAGAACGTCGAGAACGTGATCATCGTCGGCAGCGGACCGGCCGGCTACACGGCCGCGCTCTACACCTCGCGCGCGAACCTGCACCCGCTCGTCATCGAGGGCTTCTTCTGGGGCGGGCTGCTCCAGCAGACGACCGACGTCGAGAACTACCCGGGCTTCCCCGAGGGGATCATGGGCCCGGAGCTGATGCAGAGCTTCCGCGACCAGGCGGAGCGCTTCGGCACGCGCTTCCTCACCGACCAGGCGACCAAGGTCGAGCTGGCGCGCGAGCCCGGCGGCATCCACCAGGTCTGGGTCGGCGACGAGGTCCACCGCGCCCGCACGGTCATCCTGGCCATGGGTGCCGAGCACAAGAAGCTCGGCGTGCCGGGCGAGGAGGAGCTCGGCGGCAGCGGTGTCTCGTACTGCGCGACCTGCGACGCCGCGTTCTTCAAGGACAAGCCGACGGTCATCGTCGGCGGCGGCGACAGCGCGATGGAGGAGGCCATCTTCCTGAGCAAGTTCGCCTCGAAGGTGGACGTCATCCACCGCCGCCCGGAGTTCCGCGCCTCGAAGATCATGCTCGAGCGCGCCCGCGCGCAGGACAACATCGAGTTCCTCACCCCGTACACCGTCGAGACCTTCGACGCCGGGGCGGGCCCGTTCCAGCGCGTCGCGAAGCTGCGCAACGTCGAGACCGGCGAGGAGCGCGACCTCGAGATCGGCGGCGCCTTCATCGCCATCGGCCACGAGCCCCAGTCGGAGATCGTCCAGGGGCAGGTCCCGACCGACGAGGAGGGCTACGTGATCGTCGAGGACGGCTCGACGCGCACCGGCGTGCCGGGCGTGTTCGCGGCCGGCGACCTCGTCGACCACACCTACCGCCAGGCCGTGACCGCGGCCGGCTCGGGCTGCCAGGCGGCGCTCGACGCCGAGTGGTACCTGCGCGACACCCCCGAGGTGCCCACCCCGGCCGACATGCCCGAGGGCGACCTGGCCGAGGCGCAGTGGGCGCCCACCCGCAGCTAGGCCTTCCGTCCACGCCCGGGGCGTCCGGCGCGAGCGTTTCGTGCGCAGCGCCGATGCCCCCGGGGTGATCTCAGCCTCAGTGAGCGGCATGTCGATCGCCCAGATGGGCCTCGACGTGACCGCCGACGACATCGCCAACGTCGGCACCACCGGCTACCGGCCGGCGCGGGTCGACGCGGCGTCGCTGCCCGCCCAGGCGGGCGCCACCGTCATCGCCGCGCCGCGCTCCGCCCAGCAGCCGGCACCGGGCATGTCCGGGACCGACCTGGCCGAGGAGATGCCCGCGCTGGCGATCGCCGGCGCGACCTACGCCGCCAACGCGGTGGCCGTGCGCGCCCAGGACGAGACGACCGGCTCGCTCGTCGACGTCCTCGCCTGAGCGCCGCGCGCCGCGCGCCGTCGCGCTCGTCGAGGACTGACCGACCGCCCGCCGGGGCAGACTCCAGCGCCATGCCCCCGACCGCAGACGGCCCGCGCCACGGGCCTCCCGACCCGTCGCGCGCGCCCCGCTACAGCGGCATCCGCACGTACGCCCGCTTCCCGCACGGCACCGACTGGGCGACGGCCGACGTGGCCGTGCTCGGCGTGCCGTTCGACACCGCGACGAGCTTCCGCGCCGGCGCGCGCTTCGGCCCGGCCGCGATCCGCGACGCGAGCCTGCTCCTGCGCCCCTGGCACCCTGCCCTCGAGGTGGACGTGTTCGGCGCGCTGTCGGTGCTCGACGGCGGCGACCTCGACGTGACGCCGGGCAACGCCGCGCGCACCATGGAGCAGATCGCCGCCGCGCTGGGACCGGTCATCGGCGCGGGCGCGACGCCGATCGTCCTCGGCGGCGACCACTCGATCGTGCTCGGCGAGCTGCGCGCGCACGCCGCCGCGCACGGGCCGGTCGGCGTCGTCCTGCTCGACGCCCACGCCGACACCTGGGACCAGTACTACGGCGAGAAGATCTTCCACGGCACCCCGTTCCGGCGCGCCCTCGAGGAGGGACTGATCGACCCGCACCGCTCGTTGCTGGCGGGCATGCGCGGCTCGCTGTACGCCGCCTCCGACCTCGACGAGCCGCGCTCGTGGGGCTTCGAGATCATCACGTGCGCCGAGCTGCGCACGTGGACGCCGGAGCACTACGGCGAGCGCGTGCGCGCGCGGATCGGCGACGGGCCGACCTACCTGTCGTTCGACATCGACGTGCTCGACCCGGCGTTCGCGCCGGGCACGGGCACGCCCGAGATCGCCGGGCTGCTGCCGCACGAGGCCGTCGCCTTCCTGCGCGCGCTCGCCGGCGTGTCGTTCGTCGGCTACGACATCGTCGAGGTCTCGCCGCAGTTCGACGGTCCCGGCCAGGTGACCGCGCTCAACGCCGCCTCCGTGGCCTACGAGCTGCTCGCGCTCACCGCGGTTGCGCGCGCCTGAGCTCAGGCGCGCACGAACAGCGGGTGGGAGGCGCGCACGGCATCGTCGCCGCGCCCGCCCCCGATCACGAACACCGGGGCCATCGCCGGGCAGCCTGAGACGACCGGTCAGGAGGGGAGGACACCCTCGATGCGCAGCAGCGCCTGCTTGCGCTCGACGCCGCCGGTGTAGCCGCCGAGCGCGCCGCCGCTGCGCAGGACGCGGTGGCAGGGGACGACGATCGGGATCGGGTTGGAGCCCAGCGCGTTGCCCGCCGCGCGCGACCCGCGCGGGCTGCCGGCCTCTGTGGCGACCTGCGCGTAGGAGCGCACCTCGCCGAACGGGATCGCCGCCGTGGCGCCGAGGATGCGCCGCGCGAAGGGGCCTGCGAGCGCCCAGTCGAGCGGCAGCTCGAAGCGCGTGCGCGTGCCCGCGAAGTACTCCTCGAGCTCGCGGCGCACGCCGTCCAGGCGCCCGGGCGCCTCGAGGATGCGCGGCGAGACGCGCGCGGCGAGGCGCTCGAGGACGGCGTCGGCGCCGCCGTCGTGGTCGGTGTAGGAGAGCGTGACGAGGCCGCGCGCGGTGCGCGCGGCGAGCAGGCGCCCGACCGGCGAGTCGAGCTCGGCGTAGGCCACGTCGGGGGTCGCCGTGGCGGCGAAGCGTGCGGCCGCCGCGGCGGCGTCGGCCGGGTCGAAGACGGGGGGGACGAGTCGGTCGGTCATGCGGCGAGCTCCTCTCGCAGTCGCTTGAGCCCCTCGTGCGCGGAGCGGCGCGCCGCCTCCTCCGAGCAGCCGAGCGCCGCCGCGACCTCGCGGTGCGACAAGTCGCCGGCGAAGCGCAGCAGCAGCGCGGCGCGCTGCTTGGGCGGGAGGTCGCGGACGCGCTCCCAGACGCCGTCGTCGCCCGGCTCGGGGTCCGGGGCGGCGGGCACGTCGGGCAGCGCGCCCACCGGGTCTGGCCGGCGGGCGCGGGCGCGATGGTGGTCGAGCGCCTTGCGATGGGCGATGGTCAGGACCCACGCGCGCGGGTTCTCCACGCGCGTGCGCGGATACGCGCGCATCGCCGCCATGAACGTCTCCTGGAAGCAGTCGTCGGCCGCGTCGCGGCCGACGGCGGCGACGAGGAACCGCCAGACCTCGTCGCGGTGGGCGTCCAGGAGGCGCTGGAACGGAGGCTGGGTCACGAGAGGAGGACGGCGGCGGCGGGCGCTTCGTGAGATCGAGGCTACGCGACGTAGACTGCGCGCCGTGAGGGCCCTGATGGTGGGCGGCGGCTGCCGCGGGCTGGCGCTCGCCCGCGACCTCGTCGCCGCCGGGCACGCCGTGCGCGCGGTCACCCGCCGCGAGGCGGGGCGGCGGGAGATCGAGGCCGCGGGCTGCGAGTGCTGGATCGGCGATCCCGACGTCATCGGGACGCTGCGCTACGCCTTGGACAACGTCACGCTGCTGCTGTGGCTGCTGGGCACGGCGTCTGGACCGCCGGAGGCGGTCGCCGCGCTGCACGGGTCGCGGCTGCGGATGATGCTCGAGAAGACGACGGACACGACGGTCCGCGGCGTCGTCTACGAGGCGTCCGGCCCGGTGGGGCGCGAGGCGCTCGGTCGCGGGGTCGACGAGGTGCGCGAGGCGGGCCGGCGCAACGAGATCCCCTACGCGCTGCTCGAGGCCGATCCGGCCGACCGCGATGCGTGGATGGCGGGCGCCCACGCCGCCGTGGACGCCCTCCTGCGGGCGCGCCGCGACAGCCTGGCATGAGCGTCCCGGACCCGGGTAGACTCGATTTCCCCTCAAACCTGACCGTCTTTCAACCCTCTCGATAGGAGGACCAGCGTGGCTGAGTACGCGAACGACGTGCTTGTCGACACCGACTGGGTCGAACAGCACCTCGACGACGACTCGATCCGCATCGTCGAGGTCGACGAGAACCCGGCCCTGTACGCCGAGTCGCACATCCCCGGCGCGATCGGATTCGACTGGAAGACCGACCTGCAGGACCAGGTCAAGCGCGACTTCCTCGGCCCGGAGCAGTTCGGCGAGCTGTTCGGCTCGCGCGGCATCTCCAACGACCACACGATCGTGCTCTACGGCGACCGCAACAACTGGTTCGCGGCCTACACCTACTGGTACCTGAAGTACTACGGGCACGACAACGTCAAGCTCGTCAACGGCCCGCGCGAGAAGTGGATCGGCGAGGGCCGCGCGACCACCAGCGAGGTGCCGCAGTACGAGGCCACGACGTTCACGGCGAAGCCGGGCGACGACACGATCCGTGCCTTCCGCGACCAGGTCCTCTCCACGCTGGAGAACGGCGACGTGCTCGTCGACGTGCGATCGCCGCAGGAGTTCTCGGGCGAGATCATCGCGATGGCGGGCTACGAGCAGGAGGGCGCGCAGCGCTCCGGCCACATCCCCGGCGCGAAGTCGATCCCGTGGGCGCAGTCGGTCAAGGAGGACGGCACCTTCAAGTCGGCCGACGAGCTGCGCGACCTGTACGGCGGCAAGGGCGCGCTCGGCGGCGAGCCGATCGTCGCCTACTGCCGGATCGGCGAGCGCTCGGCCCACACGTGGTTCGTGCTCCACGAGCTGCTCGGCCAGGGCGACGTCAAGAACTACGACGGCTCGTGGACGGAGTGGGGCAACCTCGTCGGCGTGCCGATCGAGAAGGACGTCTCCTAGGCGTCCGAGGGCCGACCCCGCGCCCGGCCGACTGCGACTCTGTCGCCGGGCGCGGGGGTAATGTGGCGCGCATGCGGACACTCTGCGCGGCACTGGCGATCATCGCGCTGGCCCTGGCAGGCTGCGGCGGCGGCGGCGACGACGAGGGCGGGAGCGCCGACACCGGCACGACCACCCAGGAGCAGACGCAGACGACGGAGGGCTCGGGCGGCGGCACGCAGGCGGCGGCGGGCAAGGAGGTCTTCACCTCCAACTGCGCGGGCTGCCACACGCTGGCCGACGCCGGCACGAACGGGACGCAGGGCCCGAACCTCGACGAGCTCAAGCCGTCGGAGTCCACCGTCCAGAGCCAGGTCACCAACGGCGGCGGCGGCATGCCGGCCTTCGGTGACCGGCTGTCGGAGGAGCAGATCCAGGCCGTGGCGGCCTACGTCTCGTCGGTCGCCGGCCAGTAGCCGCGCTCCCGGCATCGCTTGCGCGTGAGATGGCCGGGACTCTCGCGGTGCGCGTCGCCGGCATCGACCGCTGATGGAGTACGAGGAGCATCCGGGCAAGGCGTCGGCGTGGCGCGGGCGCGCCGGTGGTCACGGGCGTCGTCGTCGACGCCGGCAACCTCAGGTTCCGGGTGCGCTTCGGAGCACGCAGCCGACGACGACGCCGTCTGGGATGACCGGGAGCGGCGTGGAGACCTGCTCTTCGAGACTGGGCGTTGGTCCCGCCGACCGGCCTCTGGAAGCGACACCGCGGCGGCGCTCAGCCGAGCTCGGCGGGGACGCGCTCGAGCAGGTCCGCGAGGATCCGCGCGGTCGCGCCCCAGATGAGCTCGTCGTCGACGACGTAGACGTCGGTGCGGAAGGGCACGCCGCGGCGCACGAGCCGCTCGCGGCCGAAGCCCGCGCGCAGCCGCGCGAGCGGGAACTCGAGCACGGCGGCGACCTCGGCGGCCGACGGGCGCCAGGCATGGCCCGGCTCGATCAGCCCGACGAACGGATAGACGGCATAGTCGGTGGCGATCGTCGGCGTCGGCTGCAGCGCGCCGACGAGCTCGACGGCCTCCGGGGCCAGGCCGATCTCCTCCTCGGCCTCGCGCAGCGCGGTCGCGCGAAGGTCGTCGTCGTCGTCGTCCTGGCGGCCGCCGGGGAACGAGATCTCGCCGGCGTGGCGGCGCAGGTCGTCGCGGCGGCGGGTGAAGACGGCGTGCACCCGGTCGTCCCGCAGGTACAGGGGGACGAGGACGGCCGAGTCGATGCGGCCGTGGACGTCGAGCGCGGCGGCCTCCGCCGGATCCAGGAGGACCGAGCGCAGGCCCTGGGCGACCTCAGTGCGCGAGCGAGACCCGTTCGACACGCTCGTCGAACATGACCTCGCCGTCGAGCGTCCGGTGCACCGGGCACTTGGCGGCGATCACGCGCAGGCGCTCGACCTGCTCGGCGGTGAGCGCCTCGGGGAAGCGCATGACGATGTTGAAGCGCGTTGGGCAGCCGCGCTCGGCGGGGGTGTAGTCGCAGGCGACCTCGACACCGCCGACGTCCCAACCCTTGCGGACGGCGTACATCTCCATCGTCACGGCGGTACAGCTGGCCAGCGAAGCCGCAAGCAGCTCGAGCGGCTCGGGCCCGCTGTCGTCGCCGCCGCTGTCGGATCGCTCGTCGACCGTGAGCTCGTGGCTGCGGATCTTGATGCTGTGGCGGAAGCCGTTCTCGCGGCGGGCGGTGGCCTTCATTGCGGTGCTCATCGGGTTCCCTGTGACTGACCCTTCTGTCTCGTGGTCCTTCTGTTCGTTATAGCAGTGGATTGAACAGCAAACCGGTCGGGACCTTGGGGTAGAAGTAGGTCGACTTGGGCGGCATGTTGATGCCCGTCTCGGCCACTCGCTGAACCTGCTCGACGGGGGACGCGCGCAGGAAGAACGCCGCGTCGTAGGCGCCCGCGAGGACGAGGTCGAGCGCCTCCTGGTCGGTGCGCGAGTAGCCCAGGCCGTTGAGATGGGAGATGTCGTCCTCGCTCAGGCCGAGCGGGCCGGTGAGGATCAGCGCCTCGAGCACCGCGGTGTCGAGCGTGCGGTAGGCCTCGGGCTTGTCCGCCAGGGCGCGGTCGGCGATCGCCTGGTCCTTGAGCACCAGCCGAAAGGCGCGCTTGAAGAAGCTGTCGATGTAGCCCATGGTGAGCGGACCGTCGCCGTCGGGCGGGCGCAGGGCGGCGTAGTCGATCTCGGTGACGTCGAAGTCCCGGCGCAGCGCCGTCCCGAGCGCCTCCTGGGTCGCCGGCGTGGTGTTGTTGATGAGCCGGTGCGTGGGGAAGACCTCCAGGCCGGGGTCCTCGAGCGCGACGAGGCACATGAGCACGTAGCGGTGCTCGCCCTCGCCGCCGATCTCGTCGGCGTAGACGCGCGCGGTCTCGTAGCGGTGGTGGCCGTCGGCGATCAGCAGCTCGGTGTCCGCGAGCGCGGCCTGCACGGTCGCGATCGCGTCGGGGTCTGCGACGCGCCACAGGCGGTGGCGCGTGCCCTCGTCGTCGGTCAGCTCGCCGAACGGCGCCTCCTCGGTGGCCGGGGCGACCGCGCCCCAGGCCGTCCCCGTCGGGTCGGAGTAGAGGCTGAAGATCGGCGACAGATTGGCCTTCGTGGCGCGCGTCAGGCGCAGCCGGTCCTCGCGCGGGCCGGGATGCGTTCGCTCGTGCGGGCGGATGCGCCCGGCGCCGTATTCCTCGACACGCACGCGCGCGAACAGGCCCTGTCGTGTGCGCGGGCGGCCGTCCGGCCCTTCGTAGTCCTGGACGATCGCCCAGATCGCCGGCTTGTCGTCGCGCACGAGCGCGCCGTCGGCCTGCCACCGGGAGAGCAGCTCGGCGGCGTGGGCGTAGGGGTCGCCGTCGGCGGGCGTCTCGGGGAGGTCGACGTGGACGACGTTGTATGGCGAGCGCGCGGCCAGCGCGGCGCGCTGCACAGGGTCGATGACGTCGTACGGCGGCGAGGCCACGTCGCCGAGCGAGCCGACGCGACCGAGGTCGTAGTGCAGTGCCCGTAGCGGCTGGACGTCGGCCATGGCGCGGCTCGACCCTAGCACCGCCCGGACCCGACCCGCAGCGGGTCCACACCCCGTACCTTTCCTCTCACGGGGCGTGGCGCAGCCTGGTAGCGCGCCTGCTTTGGGAGCAGGAGGTCCCGGGTTCAAATCCCGGCGCCCCGATGGCTGAATGGCCCGCACCCGAGTGGGTTTCTGTCGGCCCTTGGCTCGGGCCGCCTGCGCCGTTTCGGTATCCAAAGCGTTCGGGTGCCAGCTGGCAGGCCCCCGTCCGGGGGCACCGCCACGCTGCCCGGGGCCATGGACCCAGCGGAGCACGTCCGCCACACCCTCGCCGAGCAACGCCGGCAGGGCGCAACGTTCGCCGCCGCGTGGGCGGCCGCGATGGCCAGCGCGCCGCGGCTCGGGGCGGCACTTCGGAGTACCGACGCACCGAGGATCAGCGGTGGGCCGAGGCGCTGGCGTGGGCCCGTCCGGCGTTCAGGCGCGCCTACATGCCGAGCCTCATGATGCGATCGCCTCCGGGTGGCGGTCGGGCAGGCGGGACGCGTGCGCGGCGGGGAGGTCGAAGACCACCCACAGCCCCGAGGCAGCGGTGAGCGCCGCGACGAGTGTGATCGCCCCGGCGAAGCCGACGGCGTCGGCGACGAGCCCGGCGACCAGTCCGCCCGCCACGTAGCCCATGTCGCGCCAGAAGCGGTAGACGCCCACGACTGGGGCCCGCGCGACGGGCGAGACGGCGTCGGAGATTGCGGCGATCAGCGTTGGGTACACGAGCGCGGTGCCGACGCCGAGCAGCACGGCGGCGGCCGCCGCGATGCCGACACTGGCGTTGGAAGCGGCCAGCGCCCCGAGCGCGGCGGCTTGCGCGAGCATGCCGGCGACGATCGGCAGCTTCCGCCCGACGCGGTCGGACCAATGCCCGGTCCAAATCTGCCCGATGCCCCATACCCCGGGGTACAGGGCGGCGACAAGCCCGATCTGTCCGACACTCGCGCCGTGGGCGGCGAGAAACAGCGGGATCAGACCCCAGGCCAGCGCATCGTTGAGGTTGTTGACCAGCCCGGCCTGCGAGCAGGCGCGCAGTGCCGGTTGGCGCCAGCTCGCGTCGGGAAAGGCCGTACGGAGCGTCGGCGGTCGTTCGCCGGCGTCGTGCGTTGTGGACTGCTCGAGCGCGACATGACCCGCGGTGTCGTGGACGGCGATGACGCTGAGCGCGAGCGCGACGAGGGCGATGACGGCCGCGGCGATGACCAAAACGTCTCGGGCAGCGTAATCCGAGGCGAGCCACCCTGACAGCGCGGCTGCGAGCGCGACGCCGCCGTACCCGGCGGCCTCGTTGAGGCCAAGCGCAAGCCCGCGGCGCTGCGGACCGACGAGGTCGATTTTCATGACCACGGTCATGGACCACGTGAGCCCCTGGTTGATGCCAAGCAGCACGTTGGCGGCAACGACCCATCCCCAGCTCGGGGCGAGCGCGATCAGCAGCGGGACGGGTAGCGCGATCGCCCAGCCGGCGATCAGCAGTCGGCGTCGGCCGGCGCGGGTGGCCAGCGAGCCGGCCGCGAGGTTGGTGAGGGCCTTCGCCAGCCCGAACGCGACGATGAACGAGAGCACCGCCGCTTTGGAGGCCAGCCCGAAGTCCTCGCGTCCGATCAGTGGCAACGTCGAGCGTTCCAGGCCGACCATCGCGCCGACAAACGCGTTGACGCAGACCAGCAGCGAGAACTGCGCGAGGTTCTCGCGCAGCCCGAGCTCGACGCCGCGCGGCTCCGTCACGGAACGTTCGCGAGCGGGCGGCCGGCGCGGTTGGCGGCCACAATGCTCGCCTGCTGCTCCGGCGCGGGAGGGATGTCCTCGAGCAGTGCCCGCACGAACGCGTCCTCGGAGTCGAACTGGAGCGCGCGGTTATGTCGCCGCTCGAACCCGACGGTCGACGCCGGATTGGCCGACAGTCCGCGCCCGCAGACCGACCCCGAGTAGTGCGCCGGATACAGCAGGAGATCGTCGGGCAGGGCGAGCAGCCGCTCGGTCAGCGAGCGATACAAGGTGCGCGCCATGTCCTCGATGCTCTGCTCGCCGCTGGCGTGGAGGTCCGGGCGCCCGGCGTCTCCCACCAGTAGTGCATCGCCGGTCAGCACGAACCACGGCTCATCACCGCGGGTCCGGTCGGTGACCACGTAGGCGTGGTGTGCGCGCGCGTGCCCGGGCGTCGCGATGGCCCGCACCTTGGTGTTGCCGAGCTTCACGACCTCGCCGTCGGCCAGGGCACGGTGGTCGAACTCAACGCCCGCGCCCTCCGGCAGGTACGCGGTCGCGCCAGTGCGGCGGGCGAGCTCCGGCAACCCGGAGACATGGTCGGCCTGCACGTGCGTCTCAAAGAGGGCGACGATGGGCAAGCCCAGGGCCTCGGCGAGCGCCAAGTAATTGTCGACGAAGTCGATGTGCGCGTCGACGACGGCCAACTGCCTGAGCGACTTGCAGCCGAACAAGTAGGAGGCGCAGGCGGTGTCGTCGTTGAGCAGCTGGCGGAAGTACATACCTCGGCACGCTAGGCAGCGACGGCCCATGCTCCAAGGGCAGATGAGCGATGCGTGGCTTTCCGCTGGAGAATGGCTCGTGCCAGGTCGGACGTCTACGCTCAGTCCCGCATGGACGTCGCGGGGTTCGTCGACGCGCACATTCCGGCGCCGCCCGCCCGGGTGCTGGAGGTGGGCTGCGGCCGCGGTGAGCTGGCACTGAGCCTCTCACGCCGCGGCTACGACGTCGTCGCGATCGACCCCGACGCTCCTGAGGGTGAGATCTTCCGTGCCGTCACGCTCGAGGAGTTCACGGACCCACACTTCTTCGACGCGGTCGTGGCCAATCGCGCTCTGCATCACGTCGCCGACCTGGGGCGCTCTCTCGACAAGGTCCGCTGCCTGCTGAGCGCCCGCGGCAGCGTGCTCGTGCGTGAGCATGCGTGGGAGCGCTTCGACCGGCCCACCGCTGGCTGGTGCGTGGCCAAGCGGGCGGCGAGGTACGCCGCGCCGCCGCAGTCCATCGAAGCGTGCCTGACGCACTGGCGGCACGACCACGCCGGCCTGCACACATACGAGGCGCTCCGCTTCGAGCTCGACCAGCGGTTCACCGAGCGGTTCTTCGCATGGACGCCGTACCTGCACGGCGAACTGGGAGCCGACACCGAGCGCGAGGAGCAGGCGCTCATCGACCGGGGCGTGATCCGGGCGACTGGCTTCCTCTACGTCGGCGAACGCCCGACTGAGCCGACATCAGGCCGTGGGGTCGACCGTGCAACCGGCGACGCTTGCTGAGCAGCACGAGCACAGGGTCTGAATGAACGCCCGCTCCGACGGCGTTGGCTCGCGGCCATCGGCGCGCAGCAGGTACACGCAGCGGCGCATCGTCTCGGCGCTGTCAAGCCGGAAGCGCACGAGCTCGCCGCGGCGCACCTCGTCGGCGACCACGAGCTCGGAGACGAAGCCGATGCCCAGTCCGGCGGCGACCGAGCGCTTGATCGCCTCGTTGGAGTCGAGCTCCCAGCGCTTGGCGGGGCGGTACCCGGCGCGGGCGAGGAACCGCTCGGAGACCGCGCGGGTGCTAGAGCCGTGCTCGCGCACGAGCAGCGTCTGGGCGACGAGCTGGCTGACCGTTGCGCGGCTGCGGTGCAGCTTGAGCTTGCCGGGTGCCGCGATGCCGACGATCTCGTCGTCGAGGAACGGCTCGGCGATGAGTCCGTCCGGCAGATCGAGCTCGCCGGCGAGCCCTAGCTGCACCTCGCGCCGTGCGACGCGCTGGGCGACCCACGCGCTCGAGCCGATGACGACGTCGACGTCGACGCGCGGGTGACGGTCGGCGAAGCACTGCAGGATGGAGGGCAGGACATAGCTGCCGGGCGTGGTCGAGGCGGCCAACGCGAGCGTGCCACGCTCCGCCTCACGCAGCGCCCGCAGCTCTTCCTGCATCCCTTCGAGCGTGTCGAGCACGCGGAGCGCGTGCGCGGCCACGACCTCGCCGGCTTCGGTCAGCCGGCTGGCACGGCCGTGGCGCTCGATGAGCTTGTCACCGACCGCTGCCTCCAGGGTCTGAAGATGCTTGGTCGCCGAGGGCTGGCCCATGCGGCACAGGTCGGCCGCCGCGGAGATCGAGCCCTGGCGCTTGACCTCGACCAGCAACCGGAGGCGTCCCGGGTCAAGGGCATCAACTATGCCGTCGGAGAAAGGCATCTATGCGACGGCTCCAGTAGCAGCATACGCCGCCCGCCCCTAGAGTCGCCCCGGAAGGATCACCGAGAGCCGTGGGTCAGCCAGCCGCCACGCCGCCCGAGCGCAAGACCATCGAGGAGCTACTCGACGAGGCGCGGCGTGGCCTCGACCGGCTCGAAGCGCACCAGGCGCACGCCGCCATGGGGGCGGGAGCGCTGCTGATCGACATCCGCTCAGACGCGCAGCGCAGCGCCGACGGTGTCGTTCCCGGCGCGCTCGTCGTGCAACGCAACGTCCTCGAATGGCGATGCGACCCGACATCCGCGACGCACGACCCGCGCATCGATCCGACCCGTGCTCTCATCGTGATGTGCGACGAGGGGTACCAGTCCAGTCTGGCCGCCGCGACGCTGCGCCGGCTTGGGCTCGACGGGGCCACCGATCTGATCGGCGGATTTCAGGCCTGGCGCGAGGCTGGATTGCCCGTCCGGCGGGTTTGACGAACCAGACAGGTAAGTGTACGCTTACCGTGAGTGTTTGCTTACCGGGCTGAAGGGTTCGCGGCTCTCGGCGACCCGACGCGGCGGGACATTTTCGCCCGCATCACCGAGCACCCTCGCGCGGTTGGCGAGCTCGCCAGCGAGCTCCCCGTCAGTCGCCCGGCGGTCTCCCAGCACCTACGGGTTCTCAAAGACGCGGGACTCGTGATCGACCGCTCGGAGGGCAGCCGGCGCATCTACCAGGCCGACCCCGACGGGCTCGCCGCGCTCCGCGCTCAGCTCGACACCTTCTGGCACCAAGCGCTGGCGACCTACGAACAGATCGTCGAACACAACAACGAGGAGGCATGATGGCCACCCCAGCCCAGGCGACGTCAGTACGCAACGAGGTCGTCGTCAACGCCCCCGTCGACAGGGCGTTCGCGGTGTTCACCGAGCAGATGGACCGCATCAAGCCGCGCGAGCACAACATGCTCGGCGTCGACATCGAGGAGACCGTGTTCGAGCCACGCGTCGGAGGCCGCATCTACGACCGCGGCACCGACGGGAGCGAGTGCGAGTGGGCAACCGTGCTGGCCTACGAGCCGCCCCATCGCGTGGTCTTCAGCTGGAACATCTCGCCCCACTGGCAGGTCGAGCACGACCCGGACAAGCGCAGCGAGGTCGAGGTGCGGTTCATCGCCGACGACGAGCAGCGTACGCGCGTCGAGCTGGAGCACCGTCATCTCGACCGTCACGGCGATGGCTGGGAAGGCGCGCGCGATGGCGTCGCCGCCCCGGACGGCTGGGGGCTGTACCTCGGCCGCTACGCCGATCTCGTGTGAGCCGCAGCCGAGGGCGCCGTGGACAGCGCGGCGCCCTCCGCAGACTCCACGACGCGGCGACCTCTGGCACTACCTAAATCATTGGACGCGATCCTCGTACTCGTCATCGGAGCTGCAACATCGGTCTGTTGCTTGAGGATGAGCTGCCGCTCGGACCCGTGCTCGCCTGCGCCGCGCTGATGGGCGCGCGGGGCCGCCTGAGGTTGCCGCAGCCCCTAGCGATGTGGGCGCGAGCTCCCGCTGCGCGTGACTGCTCCTTTGCATGTGGATAGGAGCAGAGGCGGCGCGCACCGGTTGGCTACTCCTGCCAGGCGAAAGCGATCGCGCGGGGGCGGCGAGCCGGGCGTCACGGCGCGGCTCATGGCCAGCAGAAGCGTCAAGTCGGGCGACGGAGGGATGAAGGTTGAGACATCATCCGTTTGGGGTGACGCCGGCGACCGCTGGCCGAGCGAGGATGCGGCCTCGGAGTCGATCTGGGTGGCGACTGCATCAGTTTCACGACTCGATCGGCGTCGGCGCGCCGCGCGCCGCGAGCTTGTGTTGGTCGCGGTCGGCGTGGCGGGGATCGTTGCGACGGCGCTGACGGCGTGGGCGGTCGCCAATAGCCCGATCCTCGTTGACCCGAAGTCGGTTTCGATCTGGCGAGCCCTGGTCGTCGCGTCATATGTGGCGGTGGGGCTGTATACGTGGTGGCGTCGACCTGACGGCAGGTTCGGCCCGCTACTTGTGGGGAACGGATTCCTGTATGCCGCGACGTCGTTCAATGCGTCGGGAGCGTCGCCGGCGTACACGCTGGGCATGGTGCTGTGGGCCGTGTATGTCGTGTACACGGCTTATCTGTTGCTGTCCTATCCGGGGGGTCGTCTCGAGTCGAGGCTGGAGCGCGCGTTCATCCGTGCCTATGCGCTGAGCACCGCTGTGTTGTGGAGCCTGGTCCTGGCCCTATCGCCAACGTTTCCCGGGGCCGGCTCGTTCAACGACTGCGGGACCCGCTGTCCTCCCAATGCCCTGGTCGGCGGCGATGCTGTGATCGGGACGGCGCTGAACACGGCGGCGAGCATCGTGTTCACGATCGCGCTGATCGGCCTCACGATGCTGCTATTCGACAAGGCGCGTGCGCCGGCGCCCGGGTTGCGCCGCGCGCTTACCCCGGTGACCGCCGTCTTTACCGCTACCGTCGCCTGGTTTGTGATCTCCCTGTACGTTCTGCCCGCTTATCCGGAGACGGCGTCGGTGGTGACGATCGTCAATGGTGTGCTGGGACTGGCGATTCCGATGGCAATTTTCCTCGGCCTGGTCTGGGGGGACCTGTATGCGGCGAGGAGCGTTGGCCGGATTGTGTTGGGCGCCGGCGGGAAGGTGCTCACTCCAGTGGCGGTGGAGGCGCTGATCGCCGACGCGATCGGCGATCCGACTCTGACTCTCGGGCTCTGGGCGCCCGAGCGCAACGGCTATGTCGGCACCGGCGGCGCCCCGCTGGAGCTTCCGCGTGACTCGCTGGCGCGCGGCGTGACCGAGATTACCCGCGACGACCGGCCGACCGCCGTCCTGATCCACGATCCCGCGCTCGATACCGGCTCCGGCCTGGTCGAGGGTCTGGCCGCCACCTCGCTGATGCTGCTCGAGAACATGCGCCTGGTCGATGAGCTTCGGACGTCGCGAAAGCGGATAGCGGAGACCGCCGATCGCGAGCGCCGTCACCTCGAGCGCGATCTTCACGACGGCGCCCAACAGCGGCTGATGGCGGTCCAGGTCAACCTGCGGATGCTCGAGGACAGCACCGACGATGAAGGGATCGCCGGCCGGCTGGAGGCGATCGGCAACGACGCCGAAGCGGCGATCGAGGAGCTGCGCAGCCTGGCGCACGGGATCTATCCGCCGGTGCTGCGCGACTACGGCCTGGCCGACGCTCTGCCCTCGCTCGCGATCAGGGCACCGATCGCGATTTCTGTCACCGATGAGGGCATCGGACGCTGCTCGCCGCCGGTCGAGGCGACGATCTATTTCTGCTCGGCGGAGGCGATCCAGAACGCGGTCAAGCACGCGGGCAGCAACGTACGCGTTGGCGTGACCGTCGGTCGTGACCGGGATCGAGTCCATTTCGCGATCAGTGATGATGGGGTGGGAATCGACCATTCGGAGCGGGGCGACGGCGACGGTCTAATCGGGATGCGCGACCGCGTCGGCGCGGTCGGGGGTGAGCTCGAGATCGTCTCCTTGCCGGGCCGGGGCACGACCGTGCGCGGGACAATCCCGGAGGCCGTCACTGCGCGCGCGGACGACGCCCTGCCTCCCAGGGACCCGAGAAGCCCGCCGCTCACGAGCAGGCAACGGCCGCAAAGCGCCGACCACCCCCACAGCACCGACGCCCCCTGCTGTTCAGCACTGAAGGACAAGACCTACTACGCCAAGCGGCGCTCATGTCTCTCCATCGGCCTCGACCGCGCGGCCGACCCGCGCCCCGCTGCCGCGTTGAGGCACAAGCGCTACCGACGGACCGGCCGCGTCGCACTAGCGCTGTGGACGAATACGAGCAGTCGGCCCGCGCCGCCGCGTTGCATGGAGCGTGTCGCGCAATGGCCCCCTCGGAGCTGGTGCGGCGCGAATCGTCGACGGACGCCAGCGAGCGCCGCCGTGTGGCGCAGTTGTCCGCGGGCGGCGGCCGGTCATCTGGCGCGGGCGCGGGTCGGTCCGGTCAGGACGCAGAGCAGCGGGCCGACGCGCAGCTCGACGCGGACGGTCAGCCAGTGCTGGCGTTGCTCCCAGGCCCAGTCGCCCCTGCCTACCTCGCGGCGACGGCCGCGGGCTAACCGGCCAGCTGATCGCGCTCATCGCGGCTGGCGGCCTTTCCGTCGCCAGCGCCGCCGCGACCCTCCCATGGTTGGCCGCGGTCACCTGCGCCGTCGTGGCAGCGTCTCTCGCCTACGCGATCGCCGGGCGAAGGTTGATGCACGTCGAGAGGGCTCGCCGACGATCGCAGGAGGTTGGTCCACTCAGAGTCGAGCAACGGCGCTGCGCGCTCGAGCGCGACTACACGTTCGTCGTCGCTTAGGCGGGATCGGCGCCGCTTCCTCGGACAGCAGGTAGCGAGAGTGCCGGCGACGACCGCCCGACAGACGAGAGCGCACCCCTGGTCATCGTTGTAGGACACGTCACCGTCGAGCCCCAGCAGCGCGTGTCCTACGTCGCGGGCTGCGTGAGCATCGTCGAGCGGGCGGGCGGGGCAGACCTGCAGCACGGACCGTGCCACGACCGATGAGATCGGTGCGGCCCGGTCAGATCAGACCCTCGTCGAATCCGTACAGGTCAATGGAGGGTGGGTCGGTAGATGAGCTCTTGGATGTGACCGTCGAGCGTCCGGTTCTCGACCAGCTCCAGGTCGAAGTCGGCCGCACCCTGGAAGATCGCGTCCAGCCCGGTCTGACCGGTGATGACAGGGAAGAGCGTCACCTGCAGGCGGTCGACGAGGCCGGCAGCCATCAGCGCGCGGTTCAGCGACAGGCTGCCGTGCGAGCGCAACGGCACGTCGGACTCCTCCTTGAGCCGGGCGACGACGTCGACGGCGTCACCGCTCACGACGGTCGCATTCGGCCAGTCGAGGGGGCCTTCCAGCGTCGTCGACACCACCGTTGCCGGCATGCTCCTCATCCGAGTGACCCACGAGTCACGCACTTCGGACTCCTCGGTGCTCGTGCCCAGCATCCGCACGAATTGCCGGTACGTGGTGGCCCCGAAGACCATCCGCTGCTCCGCGCCGTACGAGGCAAGGCGGTGGTCGAGCAACTCGGGGCCTTGCTTGCCCCAGTAGCCGCCCCAGTCGCCGCTGTGGGAGCCGTAGCCGTCGAGGCTCGAAAAGATGTCGAAGGTGTAGGTAGCGGTCATGTCGTTCTCCTCGAGTGCGGTTGATCGGTGTGAACCCGTGACCGATCCGACTCGTATGAGAGAGCCGGTCATGGTGGGTGCAGACGCGGTTGGTTTGGTCGTCGTTCAAATACGACCGGACCGCCGCACCGATCTCATCGGTCGCAGCGCGCCGATGTTCCTGTCGAGCGGGACAGCTCAGCTCACGGCGTCCGGTCGAGAGGCTTGTCGGCGGTGCTGGCGCCCCGACGCTCGCTCAGCAGTCGAACACCGACCAGCAGATGTCGTTCCGCAACCGCTGGTCGTCAAGTACGAGCTCGCGAATCGCCTCCGGAAGCTGGGCACGCTGCCACCGGCACTCGAGTCGCGCTGCGCGGTCGCGCTCGCCTTCCGGCGCGCCGGCACGTGCGGCCTTGATCGCGTAGGCGGCCGCACCAAGTTCGTGCGCGGCGACGTGCGCGACGACCCCGGCCTGGCCGGCAGCGTACGCGGCATGCCGTGCTGCCCCACGCAGGTCTCTGGCCGCGGCCATGGCATGGCCGGCCGCCTTGCGAGCCTGGGTCATCTTCACGTCGGCACGCACCCAGGCGCGAGCATGCTCGATCGCCTCACGCGGGCGCGGGTCCTCAGGCTGAGCCGACTCGAACCGGTCGAGGACGTGCTCCGCGCACGATGCCGCCCAGAGGGCGAGGAGCCGGTGATCCGAATCGGTGAGGGTCCCACCGCGGCGGATCGTCACGAAGCGAGGATCTCGGACCTTCGGGAGGATCATGGTTGGGCTCCTACCACCAGCATCCGTCCAACACCCTAAGCATCAGACGGCTGACGGGGCCGCGGTTATGCTCGGCGGCATGGCTACGTACTTCGGCGAAGGCGTGGAGCGCAATCTCCGGGTCAAGGACGTCGTTGCCTGGCTGCAACGGTTCCCGGGGGAGGCGATCGTCTATGCCAGCAGCGGCGAACCGCCCAGCATCGTCGTCCGCGACAAGGCCAACCTTCGCCATCTGGCCTCGCTTCCCGCTCAGGCACCCCCGTTCCCGCAGTAGCCGCAGCCTGCGCAGGGGACGTGGCGAGGCGTGCCGGTGGCCCCGACACGCAGGCCATGGAGCCCTCGCGCATCGTCGCGACGGCCTCGGCGCGGGACGTTGTTCGCCACAGCCGGCCGAGCCCGCCGCCCGCCGAGCTCAGCGAGCTGACCGGCACAGCTCGCCGAGCCGCCTCATCTGCACCGCCGGCGCCTCGCGTGAGGGCTAGCGGCCCTCTCGGATCTGCAGCCGGTTGCCGTCGGGGTCCTGGAACTGCGCGACATACCCCCACGGGAACTCGAGCACGTCCGAGACGAACTCGACGCCGCGCGCCTTCAGCTCCTCGGCCGTCTTCCGGCAGTCGTCGGTCTCGATCGTGAGCGACGCCGGGGGGCGTCCCATCGCCGGCTCGGCCTGCCCGGGTGTCCCGGGCCAGAGAACCAGCTGGAAGTCGTCCCCCTTGACGCCGACGGTCAGAAACCGCGGCCCGTCGGGTGTCGGGTTCTCAACGCGCTTCTCCAGGCCAAGGACGTTCGTGTAGAAGTCGAGCGCCTTGTCCTGGTCGCTGACGAGCACGCTTGTGTAGAAGACCTTCTCCAGCATTGCCGTTCCTCCGGTGGTCGTGGTCATTACCACGAAGACTCCGGACGAGGAGTGAGTGTGACCGCCGGCGACCCGTCGAAGCGGACGACGGGTCTCGAACCCGCGGCCTTCGGCGCTTAGGACGTAAGCCGGCACGACAGCCTTAGCGCTCGTCGGCATCGGGCTGATGATCGGGTGGTGGCGCCTGAGGCTGCCCCTATCGATGCCGCCGGGCGGTGATCAGCCAGGAACGCGAATCGAGCATCACGCCGTGCTCGTGGCTGTCGTGGGCCGCGAGCATCTCGCGCAGGCGCTCGACGGTGCGTGCCGCCTCGCCATCGCTCAGGCTCGCGAGGGCTGCACTCGTGTCCTGAAACCCAATGACGACCGCGAGCGCCGAATCGAGGTCAGGTCCGTAGAAGACCGGCTCGTGGACCTCCTCGAAGCGGACGTCGTCAAAGCCGGCGGTCTCGAGGATGCGCGCGGTCACTTCGGCATTCCCAAGCGAGAATGGGTCCGCGCCCAGTCGCGCTGGCTGCGCCGCGTCGCCGAGCGCGGCGTCGATCAGCCGCGCCCATTCGTTGTGCTCGGGGCGCTGCCACACGAGCAGCACCAGTCGGGCCTCGGCTCGCAGTGCTGCGGCGATGTTCGCGAACGCGGCGACCGGATCGGTGAAGAACATGGTTCCGAACCGGCTGATCGCCACGTCGAAGCGCGCGGGGTCGAAGCGATGCACCTGCGCGTCGCCGCGCTCGTACCCGACGTTGCCGAGCCGTTCGGCCGCCGTCAGCTGACGGGCGCGTTGAAGCATCCGCTCGGACACGTCGACGCCGACAACGCGGCCCGGCGCCGCAGCGCGCCCCGCGTCGCGAGTCGTCAGCCCGGTTCCGCAGCCGATGTCGAGCACCTCATCACCGGGGCTGATCCCATAGGCGGCGCGAAGGTGCTCGTGGTGAGCGCGCAGCTCGGCGTCATAGAAATCCAGGCTGGTGGGCGAAGACACTGAGGCGATGCTACGGGTGAGGGCCGCACACCGGCGACGGCGCCGGCGCATCGCGCGGCGACTCTCGCGATGGCCGCTCAGCCCGGCGCGCCGTCGAGCCGCCGATGGCTGTCCATTGAGGTCAAACGACTCGCTCGAATCGCCGGGCCGCGCTGGTCAGTAGACGATCGAGGGCAGCCAGGCGCCCTTCGGCTCGTTGTAGAGGCCGACGGTCATCAGCGTCGACTGCTGCACGACGCGCAGGCCGTTGTCGAGGCACCAGGTCAGCAGGGTCGCGTTGCGCGAGGGCACGAGGATCCCCAGGCTGACGAACGCTTCGGCTGACGCGATCAGCGCCTGCAGGTCCTCGTTGCCCTCCGCGACCGCGTGCGACCCGTAGCCGAAGCCGGTCGCGTACCCCGAGATCCGATCCGGCCGCTCGACGACGCGCGCCGACCCGGCGGCGATCGCGCCCTGCAGCTCGCCGCTGCGATCGTGGCCGTGGACGCGACGGCAGAGCGCGTCGCAGGCGGGCACGTCGTCCGGGCGTGCGGGGCGCACGCCGAGTCCGGGCGTGCTGCGCTGCAGGGGTGCGCCCTGCAGTACTGAGAGCGGCTCGCGAACCACAAAGCCGAGCTTCGCGTACAGAGCGAGTGAGCGGGCGTGGTAGGCGGTCTGGACGAGGCGGACGCCGGCCGCGCCGCGGGTGCGCTCGAGCAGAACCTCCATCAGCCGGCGCCCGGTGCCGGCGTCCTGGTCGGCGGGGTCGACGCTCACCGGCCCGATGCCGGCGATCGAGCCCCGCACATCAGCGAAGCCGCTGCCGACGACGGTGCCGTCGCGCTCGGCGACGACGCAAACGATGCCGTCCAGCGACAGCATCAGATTGGCGTGGAACGCGGTGAACTCCGGCGAATCCGGCTCGACGGGGAACGCGTGGCGGTGCGCAATGGCCGCGAAAGCGTCGTAGAAGATGCGCCCGCAGGCCTCGGCGTCGCCCGGGCCGGCGTCACGGATGTGCAGATCGGTGGCGGTGAGCATGATCGCAGCGTTCCGATCTCGCACCGCGATCGGAATACCGAGTTCTCGGGGGTAGGCTTCTCGCGGTCTCATGGACTGGACGCATGAGGCAGTGCTGACGGACCTCGCTCGGCTCGCTCTGCGGGCGCCGTCGCGCGCGGAGTTCTTCGACGAGGCGGCGGCGCGGCTGCAGGGCATACTGCCGCACGACGGAGCGTGCTGGCACACGCTCGATCCGGGGTCCCACCTCGTCACCGAGCACCGGCTGCAGAACATCCCCGACCGGTTCCCGCTGATCGCCCACAACGAGTACCAGGTCGACGACGTCAACAAATTCGCCGATCTGGCCCGGGCGCCGCACAAGGCGGCGTCGTTGCACGAGGCGACGGGCGGGCGGCTCGAGCGCAGCCCACGCTACCGGGACCTGTTGGCAGCGGGCGGCATCGGAGCCGAGTTGCGAGGAGCTTTCGTCGCCGACGGTGCGACGTGGGGTGCAGTGATCATGATCCGGATGGCCGGTGGGCGTGAGTTCTCGCGCGACGAGATCGACCTGCTCGACCGCGCGTCGACGCTGTTCGCCCGCGCTGTGCGCCGCGGCCTGGTTACGGAGGCGACCCAGGCCGCGGCGCCGCCCGCCACTGCTCCCGGCGTGCTCGAGCTCGACGCGTCGGGTCGGCTCGAGCGGGCGTCCTCGACCGCCGAGCCGCTGCTCGAAGAGCTATCGGGCGCGACCGCCGAGCAAGGGTGGCGGTCGCCGGCGGTCCAGGCCATGGCCAGCGCGACGCGTCAGGCGATCGCGGCGCGCGCATCGCAGCTGCCCAGCTCGGCGGTGAAGACCCCGGCGGGGACGTGGCTGGTACTGCACGGCGCCCTGCTCGGCGGGCAGGGCGTCGCGGTATTCATGCAGCGGGCGCACCCGACGCTCGTCGCTCCGCTGCTGCTAAAGGCCTACGGTCTCACCGCGCGGGAGCAGGAGGTCACCCAGTGGCTGCTGCGCGGCGCCACGACCGCACAGGCCGCCCAGCGGCTGGCGATCTCACCCCACACCGTCAACGAACACGTCAAGGCGATCTATGACAAGACGGGCGCACGGACGCGCGGCGAGCTGTCGGCGACCGTCTTCTTCGGCGAGCACCTGCCACGCATCCAGAGCCAAGTGGCGGTGGGGGACGACGCCTCGTTCATCGACGCGCCACGGCCGCGCACATAGCCGCCACCTGCGAGCCCCCTCGAAAACAAGACAGCGGGCGGAGCCCGCCGGCCCACCAGCGGCGGCGCATCCCGCGAATCGCATCACCTTCGGAGACCGCGCGCTCGCTTCGCCGGGAGATGCGGAAGCCAGCGGCGCGTCGGACCACCCGCCCGACTCGTCCAACCCAATGGAACCCGACAGCACCGGAGGCACCGCTGGCTTCCACGGATGCTGGAGCGGGACCTGAGCCGCCGTGCCCACGGGCGCCTGCTGTCGCCTGGAGTGGTCGTGGGTCTGTCGCGCGGGCCGCGTTGGCTACGGCTTACGTGCGATGACTGCGCCGTTGCCGCCTGGCGCGTCGAACCGGACGGCGCGAGGCTCGATGAAGCCGGCGTCGTCCAGCCACGCGGTGTACTCGCGTGCCGTGTAGTTGCGGCCCTCGGTTTCGATGAGCATGTTCAGGCTCATGAGCGCGGCGGCGGGCGGCCCCGTCTTGTTGTCGTCCACCAGGAGCTCGCTGAGGATCACGGTGCCGCCGCTGGGGAGCGCGTCAAATGACTTGCGCAGCAGCAGCCGATCGCGCTCCTCGTTCCAGTCGTGCATGATCATCGAGTACAGGTGCACGTCGTGCCCGCGTGGCAGCGGGTCGACGAAGAAATCCCCGCAATGGGTGGCGACGCGGTCGCGGAGGTCGGCATCGGCGATGTTGTCGGTCGCGATGTCGATGACGAACGGCAAATCGAAGACGGTCGCGCAAAGCGACCGGTATTGCCGGCACAACTCGATGGCGAAGGCGCCCGAACCGCCGCCGACGTCGAGCAGCCGCGTCGCGGCGTCGAGATCGATAGCGTCTCCGAGCGTGCGTGCGGTGAAGCTCGACAAGGAGTGCATCGCCTCCCAGAACGTGTCCAGCAGCGCCGGATCCTCGCGCTCGAACATCGAGCGCTCGCGCTCGGGGTCCCATGTGGTCGGGCGGTTGGTCCTGATCGCGTCGGTGAGCTTCGCCCACCCCGGGTAGAGCCGCCTGTCGAACATCGTCACCACGCCGCCGAAGTAGTACGGCGCGCCGCGCACGAGGAAGCCCTCGCTCAGCGGCGTGTTGCGGTACCCGTGGTCACCACGTTCCAGCAGGCCGAGTGACGCGCAGCCGGTCAGCAGCATCTCCGCCGGGCGCTGCTCGATCGCGAGCTCGCGCGCGAGCTCCTCGGCGGTCATCTCGGCGCCGCCTGCCAGGCGGGTGAAGACGTCCAGCTCGTTGGCGGCCGCGAGCGTCTTGAACGCCCAGAAGCCGGTCGAGATCTGCATCAGCGGCACGGGCGTCAGGGCCCCGAAGTCCTCTGTTGCTGACATGGTCATCGTCCTCCTTTGAGACTGTCTTGTGTTCGGGCGTGCGTTGGTGTGTCGAGATCTTGTGAGCAAAGCGCGCCGCCGTGCGTCAGGTCAGGTCGTCATCACGAGCCTCCATCGCGTCGTGCACGGGCAGCGCGATCTGGACCCGATTCGGGGCCGCGCCGGCGGGGCCGGGCTCGGAGGAGACGTAGGGCGCGAGGTCGACCGCGCGCTCGCGGGACTCGACGTCGATCATGAACCAGCCCGCGACCAGGTCGCTGGTCTCGGGCAGCGGGCCAGTCGGTGGTGACCGGCGCGGCGTCCGGCCCGGCGTCGCCCACTGGTCCATCGGGGCACAGGACGGCGCGGCTCCGGGCCGCTGCGGTAGTGCTTGAGCAGCAGGTACTTCGGGATCGGGATCTCCTGGTGTCGTGGGCCGCGCGTGTCGTGGCCGTTCACCTGGCGAGCGGAGCCGGTCAGAGCTTCTCGACATCGAATCACTCATCTCGCTGCGAGACCGTAGGGGTAACCCCACCGGCCCAGCTAGCGCGCGAAGCAGCGACCTCGCCGCCAAACGGCTGAGGGGTGTGCCGCAAGAGCGGTCGGTGATGCGTGCCGGTCAAGGGAGCTCAAACGAACCATCACGGGCTCTCGCTTCTGGTGCGGGAGCAGACGCCCGACCGGCCTCTCTTCACGGCTCCCGCTGAGGACGACGAGCAGTAGCGCAGGTCGAGACTGCCGCTTCCGGAGGAAGGCAGCACCCCGCCGCGGGCAGGCGCCCGCCAGCACGCTGTCGGAACGGAAGCAGCGCAGCGACGGAACGACTTCTGAAACCGCTTGTCAGGCCACGCCTGAGGCGGGGGTGTCGTCGAGTTCGGCGACGAGCTGGTCGACGTGGAAAGCGATTTCGTCGCGAGTGGCACGGACGTCGTCGAGGGAACGGCCCCTGGGGTCGGGTAGGTCCCAGTCGCGGTAGCGCTTGCCCGGGATGTAGGGGCACTCGTCGCCGCAGCCCATGGTCACCACGACGTCGGCGGGCTCGGCGAGCTGGATGGTGAGGAGTTGGGGGCGGCGGGCGGCAAGGTCGATGCCGACCTCGAGCATGACGGTGACGACCTCGGGATGGACGCGCGCAGCGGGAGTGGTGCCGGCCGAGGCGGCGGTGTGGCGGCCTTGGGCGGCGCGCTCGAACAAGGCCTGGCTCATCTGGGAGCGCCCGGCGTTGTGAAGGCAGACGAAGAGCGCGTGCGCCATGCCAGACAAGGATATACATTGACAAACGTCGCTTCAATCGATAGATATAGATCGATGGTTGTCGATCTGGAGCTGGCGCCCAAGACCAAACGCGCCGCCGGCGAGCGCTGCTGCGAGCCGGTGGTGTATCCCGACGTCGAGCGTGAGCAGGCGACGCGGATGGCCGCGGTGGCCAAGGCGCTCGGGGACCCGATCCGCTTACAACTCGTCGACGTGCTCAGGAAGCACGCCGGCAAGGTCTGCGTGTGCGAGCTGGTCCCCTTGTTCGATATCGGCCAGCCCACGTTGTCGCACCACCTCAAGAAGCTGCGCGACGCCGGTCTCGTCGACTCGGAGCGCCGCGGCCTGTGGGCCTACTACTACGTCCGACCTGACGCCCTGAAGGAGCTATCGGCATGGCTGAGCTGAGCGATCGGACGCCCGCGACCATCTCGGCCGACTCTCGTTGTTGTGCGCCCGAAGCGCAGCAGACCTGTTGCGAGCCGTCCGAGAAGGCGGCGTGCTGCGACACCGCCGCGGCCGGCGGCACGTGCGGCTGCGCGGCCGGCCAGATGGTCGACCCGGACGCGCTGCGCGAGACGGTGCGCGAGCGCTACGCCGCCGCGGCGGCGCAGGTCGTCTCCGGCGAGCAGGCCTCCGACTGCTGCGGGCCGGATGCCGCCATCATCACCGGCGAGCAGGTCGAGCAGCTCGGAACCGCGCTGTACGCGGCCGACGAGCGCGGCGAGCTGCCAGACACCGCGCTGATGGCCTCGCTGGGCTGCGGTAACCCGTTCGCGGTCGCCGAGCTGCAGGAGGGCGAGACGGTGCTCGATCTCGGCTCCGGCGGCGGCATCGACGTGCTGCTGTCGGCCCGCCGCGTGGGCCCGACCGGTACCGCCTACGGCCTCGACATGACCGACGAGATGCTCGATCTCGCTCGCGCCAACCAGGCCAAGGCCGGGCTCACAAATGTCCACTGGCTCAAGGGTCACATCGAGGCGATCCCGCTCGCCGCCGGCAGCGTCGACGTTGTGCTGTCCAACTGCGTGATCAACCTCTCCACCGACAAGCCTCAAGTCCTGCGCGAAGCCGCGCGCGTGCTCAAGCCCGGCGGGCGCTTCGCCGTCTCCGACATCGTCGGCGACGAGCAGATGGACGCCACCACCCGCGCCGACCTCGCCCAGTACGTCGGCTGCGTCGCCGGCGCGCTCACGCGGGAGGAGTACCTCCGCCACCTCGCCGACGCCGGCCTGACCGACATCGAGGTCCAGGAGACGCATCGTGTGCACGAGCACGCCGCATCGGCGATCGTGCGCGCCCGCAAGCCGTCCGAGTAGCGGCGGAGCGAGGCGAGGGGACTCGACATCTTGCCGACGATAGGCACGCGTGAGACGCGATCTCCACGACCTGCCGCGCGCGATCTGGATCCTCAGCGCCGGTGCCTTGGTCAACCGACTCGGCGCCTTCGTCTGGTACTTCCTCGCCCTCTTCCTGGTTCAGCAAGGCTACGGTGCGGCCGAAGCCGGACTGGCGCTCGCCGCCTTCGGCGCAGGCACGATCCCCGCCTCGCTCGTCGGCGGATGGCTGGCGGACACGCTGGGCCGCCGCGAGACCATCGCCGTGTCGATGTTCTCCGGCGCCGCCACGTTCGTGGCGCTCTCACAAGCCCGCGCCGTCGCGCTCATCGTCGCGCTCGTCGCGCTCGCCGGGTTCACTTCCGAGCTGTATCGCCCGGCTTCCTCGGCGTTGATCGCCGATCTCACGCCGCCCGGCCACCGCGTGACGGCGTACGCGCTCTATCGGCTCGCGTTCAACGCCGGCATCGCTGCTGGTGGCGTGCTCGCGGGCGTCGCCGCCTCCGGCTCGCTCACGGCGGTGTTCTTCCTCGATAGCGCCAGTTGCGTCGTGTTCGGGTTGCTCGCCCTCTTCGCGCTGCCCGCCACGTCCGGCGTGACGCGCTCCCAGCCGGCCGAAGCGCTCGACGCACCGTCTTCGGCACGGCTGCCCACCCGAACGTTCGCGCGCTTCCTGGGTGCCAGCACTCTCATCATCGTGGTGCAGCTGCAGCAGAGCTCGGCGCTGCCCCTCCATATCGATGCCGTTGGGCTGGCGCCGGCGGTCCTCGGCCTGCTGCTGGCCGTCAACGGCGCCTTCGTCCTCGTTGTCTCGCTGCCCGCCAGCGCTCTTGCCCGGCGCTGGCCGCACGGGCCGCTGATGGCCGGAAGCGCTCTGCTTGTCGGAACCGGCATGGCCGCCACCGGCGCAGCCGACACGACCGGCGCGCTGTTGGCCACCGTCGTCGTCTGGACCATGGGCGAAGTCATGTTCTTCCCGCTCGCTTCCGCCTACGTCGCCGACACCGCCCCTACCGGCATGCAGGGTCGCTACCAAGGATGGTTCGGGGCCGCCTGGTCGATCGGCATCACGCTTGGCCCGCCGGCCGGCGTCGCGCTCCACCACGCCGACCCGCTGCTCGTCTGGCTGTCCTGCGCAGTCGCCGGCGCCATGGCCGCCGCCCTGCTGCCGTGGTCGAGCTCTGGCGCGCAGCCGCAGACCGCGCAGTGCTGCGCCACCTGCTGCTGAGCACGTCCGAGAATGGCCTTGCCCGGACATGCCCCGTGTGGCGACCCCGCACCACGCGATCAACGGCGTCGACGCCGGTGTGCGCCGGCGACGACACTCGCGTCACGCTGGGTGCCCTCCTCGAAATCTTCCTGATGATCGGCAACGTCGGCACGGCGGTCGTGATGTTTCCGATCCTCAGGCGATACAGCGAAACCCTCTCGCTCAGCTACGTCGCCTCGCGCACGATCGAGGCGACGATCATCGGGGTCGGCGCGATCAGCCTGCTCTCCGTCGTCACCCTGCGCGACGACCTGGCCGCCTCCATCGGCGCGGACGGAACGTCGCTCGACATCGCGGGGCAGACCCTGGTCGCGATCCACGACTGGACGTTCCTGCTCGGGCCGGGATTCTGCGTCGGCGTCAACGGCATCCTGCTCGGCTGGCTGATGTACCGCACTGGATTGATGCCGCCACGGCTCGCGATGCTGGGCGTCATCGGCGGTCCGCTGATCTTCGTGTCGTCGATTGCGGTCCTGTTCGGCGCCTACGAGCAGGACGGCCTGCACGCCCTCTTCTCGGTGCCCGAGGGCGCCTTCGAGGCGGCGTTCGCGATCTATCTGATCGTCAAGGGCTTCAGGCCCTCGCCGATCCTCGACGACGCTCGGTTTGCCGGAGGGGACGGCGGCTCCCTGCGCCCTGCGGCTGCGCCGTAGACGTTCCGACGGCAGGAGTGCTGCCTTGGACGAGATGCGGCAGCGGAGCGGACGTCGGTTGCTCTTCCTCTACCGCACCCTTCTCGAGGGCGTCCCGCTGCACGGCTTCATGATCGGCGGCTACACTCGCGACGGCGATGCAGAACCGGGAACTCGGTGCAAGTCCGACACGGTCCTCGCCACTGTGACCAGGGAGCTCGAACCCCACGTCGCCACTGGGCCGACCGGCCTGGGAAGGCAGGGGTGAGAGCGCTCGACCTGGGAGTCAGGAGACCGCCTGCATCGTCGTGTAGTGCCGATCCACGAGATGGCGTTGCGTCCTGCTGTGGACGTCGGACTGTCTGGTCTCTCGTGGGACGACCCGTCCCATCACCACCGAGGAGAAGTACATGACCGAGCCCACCCCTGAGGTTGCGAGCGGGGACCTGACCGCGCGCCTGAACGCCGGGCCGGTGATCTGTGCCGAGGGCTTCCTGTTCGAGCTGGAGCGGCGCGGCTACCTGAGTGCCGGTGAGTTCGTCCCCGAGGTCGCCTTGGAGTACCCGGACGCCCTCCGGACGCTGCACGTCGACTTCCAGCGCGCCGGCTCCGACGTCGTCGAGGCGTTCACCTACAACGGTCACCGCGAGAAGATGCGGGTCATCGGCAAGGAGGACCTGCTCGAGCCGCTGAACCGCGCCGCGCTCCAGATCGCCCGGGAGGTCGCCGACCAGCGACCCGGCGACCTCATGGCCGGCAACATCTCGAACACCAACATCTGGGACCCCGAGGACACGGCCCGCCAGGCCGCGGTGCGCGGCATGTTCGAGGAGATGGTGGGCTGGGCCGTCGAGGGCGGCGCCGACATGATCATCGGCGAGACGTTCTACTACGCCGGCGAGGCGCTGGCGGCGCTCGAGGTCGCGAAGGCCACCGGCCTGCCCGTCGTCCTCACCATCGCGCCGATGGCGATGCAGGAGATGGCCGACGGGGTCGGCATCGTCGAGACCTGCCAGCGGCTGGAGCAGGCCGGCGCGGACGTGGTGGGCATGAACTGCTTCCGCGGGCCCGAGACGATGCTGCCCTGGCTGAAGCAGATCCGCGCGGCCGTCTCGTGCCACGTCGGCGGACTGCCGATTCCCTACCGGACCACCGCCGAGGAACCGACGTTCTTCAACCTCAGCGACGACCGCGCAAGGGTGCCCTCGCCGCACGGCCGCACCTTCCCGACTGCGCTCGACCCCCTGTACGCCAACCGGTACGAGATCGGCGCCTTCGCCAAGGAGGCCCGCGACCTCGGCATCAACTACCTCGGCGTCTGCTGCGGTGCCTCGCCCATGCTGGTCCGCGAGACCGCGGAGGCGGTCGGGAAGTCCACCGAGGCGAGCCGGTTCTCCGAGAACATGCGCAACCACTTCATGTACGGCGACAACGAGCGGCTACCCGAGCACATCGTCGCGCTCGGCGACCAGGCCTAGCTGCCAATACACCCGACCCCGCCCACCGAACGTCCAACCCTGCCCAGTGCAGGTTCGCTCGGTGGGTGGGCACCGGATCCTCCATTGCTCGCTGCCCGACGTCAGGCGGATGCGCCGAGGGGCGGCAGCAAGCCGAGGTCTCCGCGATTGCTGTCGGGACGAGCAGCAGTGCGCATGAGAAGGCCGGCGGAGCATTGGGGTGCGGCGTCGCCGAGAGAGAAAAATCCTGCGTGTGCCTGTGCCTATGTATGTTCGTCGCGTGCCTCGCCGCTAGGGGCGAGGCCGGTCCTGCGGCTCTCGTTCTGCGCCGAGCCTGGGTGTTGTCGACGCTCGCGGCCGCGTTGTCCCAGCGGGAAGGAGTCGGTATGCCCATGTCGTCGGCCCATCGTGATCGACGACGTCACTCGGCCGACCGCCGGCACCTGACGCCCAGGGGCTTCGAGGCGTCCTCGCCCCGCCTCCGTGACCAGACGTCCGACACGGCTCTGGACGACGGCGCCCTCGTCCCCGCGCCGGCCACGCCGTAGTCGCGCGCCACAGAGGTGACACCATGGATGTCCCGCAGGTCTCCGACGCACTCGCCGCACCAGCCGTCAAGGGCGGTCCGCCGGTCGCGGTCGTACGGGGCGCCGACATCGTGCGCCGCTACGGCGAGGGCGAGACCGCGGTCGACGCGCTGCGAGGCGTCTCGGTCGACATCGCCGAGGGCCGGCTGACCGCCGTGATGGGCCCGTCGGGCTCCGGTAAGTCGACGCTCATGCACATCCTCGCGGGCCTGGACCGGCCGACGTCGGGCCAGGTCGTGGTGGCCGGCGTCGATGTCACGACGCTGGACGACACCGATCTGACCAAGCTCCGGCGCGACCACATCGGCTTCATCTTTCAGTTCTTCAACCTGCTGCCGATGCTCACGGCGGCCGAGAACATCGTGCTGCCGCTCCGGCTGGCCGGCGGCACGCCGGACAAGGCGTGGCTCGCCGAGCTGATCGACAAGGTCGGGCTCGGCGACCGTCTCAGCCACCGCCCGGCGGAGCTGTCGGGCGGCCAGCAGCAGCGCGTGGCGGTCGCCCGCGCGCTCGTGTCGCGCCCGAGCGTCATGTTCGCCGACGAGCCCACGGGCAACCTCGACTCGACGTCCGGCGGCGAGATTCTCGCGTTGCTGCGCGACTCGGTCGACACGCTCGGCCAGACGACGGTGATGGTCACCCACGACGCCCACGCCGCCGCGATCGCCGACCGCGTCCTCTTCCTCGCCGACGGTCAGATCGTCCGCGACCTCGGCCGCTCGACCGCGCACGAGATCCTCGACGCGCTGGAGGCGGTGACCGCGCGGTGATCGCCGTCGCGCTGAAGGGTCTGTTGGGCCGCAAGGTCCGCGCGCTGCTGACGGCGTCTGCCGTCGTGATCGGCGTCGCGATGGTGAGCGGCACGCTCGTGCTGACCGACACGATCCAGAAGGGCTTCGACGGCATCTTCACGGCGTCCTACGAGCAGACCGACGCGGTGATCGCCGGCAAGGAGATCGTCAAGGGCTCCCAGAGCGGGGCCGCCGCGGTTCCCGCGTCGCTGCTCGCGCAGGTCCGGGCGCTGCCCGAGGTCGCGGCGGCCGGCGGCACGATCGCGCCGGTCGCGTCGAACAAGGCCGAGATCTTCGGCCGCGACGGCAAACCCGTCGGCTCCGGCGACGCCCCGCAGTTCGCCCTCGGCACCGACGCGTCGCTGCCGCAGTTCAGCCCGCTGAAGCTCAAGACGGGCGAGTGGCCCCAAGGGCCCAGGCAGGTCGCGCTCGACGCCGGCACGGCCGCCGGCGAGAACTTCAAGGTCGGCGACACCGTCGCCGTGTCCACGCTCGGAGCCAAGCGCCGCTACGAGGTGACCGGCATCGCCACCTTCGGCGCGGTCAACTCGCTCGGCGACGCCACGATGGCGATCTGGGACCTCCCGACCGCGCAGGCGCTGCTGGACAAGAAGGGCCGTTTCGATGGCATCTCGATCGCCGCCAAGGAGGGCACGTCGTCGGACGAGCTGGTCCGCGCCGTCCAGCCGCTGGTCCCCGCGAGCCTGGAGGTCAAGGACTCCGAGCAGCAGGCCGCGGCGGACGCCGACGAGACCAACGTCATCGTGGACGCCATCCGCTACTTCCTGCTGGGCTTCGGCGGGATCGCGCTGTTCGTGGGCGCGTTCGTGATCTTCAACACCCTGTCGATCACCGTCGCGCAGCGCACGCGCGAGTTCGCGACGCTGCGAACGCTCGGGGCCTCGCGCAGGCAGGTCATGGCCTCCGTCGTGATCGAGGGCTTGGCGATCGGGCTGCTGGCCTCGGTGGTCGGGCTGTTCGCCGGGTTCGGGCTCGCCAAGCTGTTGACCGCGCTCGGCGGCGAGCTGCCGGAGGCGGGGATGGTGTTTGCGCTTCGGACGGTCCTCGTCTCGCTCGCGCTCGGCACCGTGATCACGCTGCTGGCGAGCGTCATGCCCGCGCTGCGTGCCACGCGGGTGCCGCCGATCGCGGCGGTCCGTGAGGGCTCGACGCTCCCGCCCTCGCGCTTCGCCGCCCATTCGTCGAAAACGGCCGTCGGCGTGATCGCGGCGTCCGTGGTCGCCATCGCCGTCGGCATCTTCGCAACGGGGCTCGGCACGACGGCGGTCGTGCTGCTGCTCGGGCTCGGCGTCGTAGCGCTCTTCCTGGGCGTCGCCCTGGCGGCCCCACACATGGTCAAGCCGCTGACCCGTCTCGTGGGCCTGCCGGCGCGTCGCGGCGGCGGCATCGCGGGCGACCTGGCCAGCGCGAACTCGGTGCGCAACCCCAGTCGCACAGCGTCGACCGCCGCCGCGCTCATGATCGGCCTGACGCTTGTGACCGTCGTCGCGGTGCTGGGCGCCGGCCTGCGCACCACGGTCGAGTCCGCCGTGACCGACCAGGTCAACGCCGCCTACATCCTCAACGGCAACGACGGAATGCCGTTCGAGGCCGCCGAGGGCGACGCGCTCGCGCGCGTGCCCGGCGTGAGCACCGCCTCGCACGTCCGCGTCGACAAGGCGCTCGTGGCCGGCGAGGAGAAGGACGTCACCGGCGTCGACCCGGCCACGATCGCGCGCTTCTATCGCTTCGCGTGGACCGACGGTTCCGATGCGGCGATCGGCCAGCTCGCCACCGGAGGCGCCCTCGTGACCCAGACCTACGCCGAGGACCAGGGCGTCACGGTCGGCGACCGGCTGCCCATCCAGACCGCGTCGGGCGACAAGCGGGCCGTCGTCGTCCGCGGCATCTACGACCCGCCAGAGATCGAGCAGATGCTGGGCTCGATCACGATCGGCCGGCAGGCGTTCGACGAAGTGTTCCCGCAGCCGAAGAACAGGTTCACCTTCCTCGACGCCGGCCCGGATGCCAACCAGGCGCTCACCGCGGCGGCGGCCGACTTCAGCGACGCGGCGGTGCACACCGGCGCCGCCTTTGCGGAGGACTACACCGAGGGCTTTGCCAGCTTCCTGAACTTCCTCTACGTGCTGCTCGCGTTCTCGGTCGTCGTGAGCCTCTTCGGGATGGTCAACACCCTGGTCCTCAGCGTGTTCGAGCGCACCCGGGAGCTCGGCATGCTGAGGACGATCGGGATGACGCGGCGCCAGGCGCGCCGGATGATCCGCCACGAGAGCATCATCACTGCGCTCATCGGCGCCGCGCTCGGGCTCCCGCTCGGCATCTTCCTCGCCCTTCTGGTGACGCAAGCGCTGTCGCAATACGACATCGCGACATCGATTCCGCTGCCGGAACTCGTGGGCTTCACGGTGGTCGCGATCCTCGCCGGGCTGGGGGCGGCGATCATCCCGGCTCGCCGAGCCTCGCGACTGAACGTGCTCGACGCCCTGCACTACGAATGAACACGCAGCGATGGCTGGGTCGCCTCATGCCCGCCGCTCGCTGTCGCCACCTCAGATGGGCGGGATGCCCGATGGCCCGAGCCTCCGCCGGCGGCGGTGCCGCGACCGAGACAGGCGGGCCGAGCCCGGTCAGTACGCCATATGCATGTGGCGGCGGACGTCGAGCAGCGTCTCGGCAGCCACCTCGCGCGCACGCCGGTTGCCGCCCCGGAGCACCTCGAGCAGGTGGCCCGGGTCGCGGAGCAGCTCGGTGCGGCGACGGCGGATCGGGCGCAGCCGCTCGTTCAATGCCTCGGTGAGGAGCCGCTTGAGCGCAGTCGCGCCGCGATCGCCGACCTCCGCCGCGATGGCCTCTGGCGCCTCGCGTCGGCACAGGGCCGCCATCAGCACGAGGTTGGAGACCTCGGGCCGGCGAGTGGGCTCGAACGTGATCAGCCGGTCGGCGTCGGTCCTGGCGGCGCGGATCAGCCGCGCGGTCTCGTCCTCGGACGCGCCCAGGGCGATGGCGTTGCCGCGGCTGGTGCTCATCTTGGTCCCGTCCATCCCCAGCAGCAGGGGCGCGGCGCCGAGCAGCGCGTGCGGCTCCGGCAGGACGGCGGTGCCGTTGCCGTAGCGTTCGTTGAAGCGCCGCGCGATCGCGCGCGTGAGCTCCAGGTGGGGCAGCTGGTCGCGCCCCACGGGCACGACGTTCGCGCGGCAGGACAGGATGTCGGCCGCTTGGTGCACGGGGTACGCGAGCATCAGCCCCCTGGGCGTGCGCCCCGCGCTCTCGGCCTTGACCGTCGGGTTGCGGGCGAGCTCGGCCACGGTGACGAGGCTCATGAACGGCAGCACGAGCTGGCCCAGCTCGGGCACCGCGGAGTGCGCGAAGATCGTCGCGCGGCCCGGGTCGATGCCGACCGCGATGTAGTCGGCGACCTGCTCGAGCACGTCGCGGGGCAGCCGGCGCGACGCATCGCGATCGGTCAGCGTCTGGTAGTCCGCGATCAGGACCGACATCTCGACGCCGAGGCGCTGCAGCCGCACGCGGTTCTCGAGTGTGCCGAAGTAGTGGCCGATGTGCAGCGGCCCGGTCGGGCGGTCTCCGGTCAGGACCCGAAACGCGGTCGGCTCCCGGCGCAGCTCGGCCTCGAGCTGCGCGCTTCGAGCCTCGGCGGCCGCGGGCGAGGGATGGGCGATAGCGGTCACGTGTGCCTCCTGAGGGTTGGTGCCCAGGCGGCCACGTCGCTGCGAGCACGGGCCGCCGAGGGGCGGCCCGAAGCACGTGCTTGAACTCAGGGCCGCGTCAGAGCGGCCGCCACCAGCACGTGGTTGGACGTCGGATCATCATGGCGACCGTAACGCACGGAAGGCGCGGGAATGGTGTGGCCAGCCCCCGAGCCGCCGGCCGCGACCGGCGCGACGGCGCCGAGGAAAGGACCGTGCAGGATCTCGATCCCACGGCAGCGCGGGTGGCACGCTCCCGACAGGTGGGCCGCTCGGCCGTGCTGGGCGAGCTCGAGGCCACGCTCGCCGGGGTGGCGGCGGGCGGCCCTCGCTGGTTCTCGTGGCCGCTGAGGTCGGGGATCGGACGGTCGCCTACCACCCAGCCCATGGAGATGAACAGCGGCTCAAACGATGGGTGGAGGTGTCGCCCGACATTTGCGTCAGCCGCGTGCTCTGCGGGAGTAGAGTAGGTGCTGCGCTCGTCTCCGAAGGGCACGGCGGGCGATCTCTGCGGCTCTACTCCTGGCCGGCTGGTGCGCGTCGACCCTCAGCGGTCCGCGCCTCACCCAGGTTCAAAGGAGCCAGGTATGTCAGTCTCCACCCCGCAGCGGCTGTCACCGCGCAGTAGCGACCCCGCGGATCGGACGTCCCACGATTCCGCTCACGACTCGTCCGAGCGGCGATCCTTCCCCGGTTGGCGATGGGTGGCGGTCTGGCTCGCCTTCCCCGTCGCGGGGTACATCGGCTGGGGGATCGGCGGACACGTGGACGCCGTCGACGCCGCGCTGGTTGGCGGCGCGCTCACCGGCGCCGGCCTCGGCGCCGTCCAGTGGTGGGCCGCAAAGGGCGCGCTCGGGCGCGCGGCAGCATGGATCGTTTCCAGCGCCGTCGGCTACGCCGTCGGGCTGGCGGCGGGCGCAGCGCTCGTTGGCTACGACACGGACCTCGGCGCGCTCGCCGTCATGGGCCTCGTCAGCGGCGCGGCGCTCGGCGCCGCCCAAGGGCTCGTTCTCTCCCGACAGGGGCGCCGCGCGCTCGCGCTGCCGTGGGCACTCGCGATGCCGGTGCTCTTCGCGCTCGGCTGGTCCGTGGCATCGGTCACCGGCATTGGCGTCGACGACCAGTTCACGGTGTTCGGCGCCGGCGGCGCGCTCGTGTTCATGCTGCTCAGCGGCCTCCTCCTCGCGCGCCTCACGCCCGCACGCGCGCAGGCGGACTGAATGGACGCCGTCGACCATGTCGTGTTCGGCGCCGGCGCCGTCGGTATGGCGGTCGCCGAGGCGCTGGCCGCCCGTGGCGAGTCGGTGCAGGTCGTCAACCGCTCGGGGCTGCGCGAGCCGGTGGCGGGCGTTCAGTCCGTCACCGGCGACGTGAGCGATCCCGCCTTCGCGGCGACGGCGGCGCGCGGCGCTCGCGTCGTCTATCAGGCACTGAACCCGCCGTATCACCGGTGGGCGCAGGAGTTCCCCGGCCTGCAGGCGGCGGCGATCGCCGCCGCGCAGGCCGCCGGTGCGCGCCTGGTCGTGATGGACAACGTCTACATGTACGGGCGGGCCAACGGACGGCCGTTCACCGAGGACCGCGCCTATGACCCGCACACCCGCAAGGGCCGCGTCCGCGCGGAAATGGCCCGCGCCCTCATGGCCGCCCACGACGCCGGGCGCGTCCAGGTCACCGTCGGGCGGGCGTCGGACTTCTTCGGGCCGCGCGCTGGCGAGCAGTCGCTGATCGGCGACTGGGTCATCCCTCCAGCGCTTGCCGACAAGCCCGCGTCGGTGATGGGCGACCCCGACATGCCGCACACCTACACCTTCATCCCCGACATCGGCGAGAACCTCGTCTCCCTCGGCGAACGCGACGACGCGCTCGGACGCATCTGGCACCTGCCAAGCCCCGAGACGCGCACGACGCGCGACGTCGTCAGGCTCGTCTATCAGGCTGCCGGGACCCGCCCGCGGCTGAGGGTCACGCCGGCGTGGCAGATCCGCGCGCTGGGCCTCGTCAACCGTACGGTGCGCGAGCTCAACGAGATGCGCTACGAGTTCGACGAGCCGTTCATCGTCGACGCGTCCCGCGCCGAAACCGAGCTTGGCCTGCGCGCCACGCCCCTCACCGAAGCCGTCGAACAGACCGTCCGCTGGTACCGCGAACAGGAGGCGTCCTCCTCAGCCCAGACCCCAAGGTCACCGCCTGAATCACGCGCGCTAGGCCAGTCGAGTTCATCGGGCGCCTAGAGCGGCGGATCACGGGTGCCGTGATTTCGCATTGAGTTCGTCTGTCCGGCTGCGCGAGTCTTCATCCGAGGTCAACCAACGCGAGCGCTTGGAGTCCGGCCCCTCCCGGGCCGTGTCCGCCGCCGCCCGAGCCGGTCAGGCGATGACGGCGTCCTCGTACGCGGGCCGGCCGACCGCGCTCGCGTCGAAGAGCTCCCAGCGCTCCATCCACTGGTGGGTGCGCTCGAACATGTCGCGCGTGTAGGGCTCGAAGACGACGCGCTCGCCGGGGCCGAAGCGGCGCACGTCGACGCTCTCGGTCAGGTCGTCTGGCATCTCGCGCAGCCAGAAGTGCTTGTAGCGATCGGCGTCGAGGTCGATCTCGCGCTGGGCGTGGCGCAGGCCGCGGAAGTAGCGCTCGAGGTCGTCCGTCGCGGCGTCCTCGCCGACGAGGAAGCCCATGATGAACGTCGTGTCGACGAGCTTGCGGAAGCCGTGCTGCTCGAGCATGTAGTACTGCGCGCCGAACACGTTGGCGGCCGGGATCCGCCCCTCGAGCATCAGCCGGACCCGGTCCCACGGGCGCCCGACGAAGTCGAGGGCGATCGCCGAGCGGTCGAGGAACGGCTCGAGGCCCTGGATCGCGGAGTAGTGGCTGCCGGAGTGGTAGCCGACGCCGACCTCCACGCCGGCGAGGTCCTCCGGGCGCCGGTGCGGCGAGTCGGGGGCGACGAAGATGCCCGAGACGCACACGGAGTACGCCTTGCCCCACATGCGCCCGTGGCTCGCCGTCGCAGCGTGGTTGACAGCCCAGTGGCAGGCGCCCGAGACGGCGCAGGAGCGGCCCTGCTCCATGTCCTCGAACGCGCCGCTGCGAACGGACATCGGCGCGGCGTCCGTGGGCTGGACGGACGCGCCCGGCGCGTACACCGAGCCCCCCGCGAAGCCGCCAGGATCGAACTCGTACTCGAGGCCCTCGTCGCGGAAGAAGCCCTCCTCCTCGGCGATCCACTCCTGGAGGCGGACGTGCGGCTGGATCCTGAATCTGGCCATGTCGCGAGGCTACCCGTGGGAGGCATGCCGACAGGGCGCGCGTTCATCCCCGGACGCCGTCGTGCGGTCGCAGCTCGTGGCGACGGCGGGTGGCCTTGGATCAGCCCGGCCGCTCCGGCCGCAGGGCGAGACGCGTGGCGACGGCCGCGCCCAGCAGCAGCGGGATCGCCGCCAGGTAGCAGATGAAGAGGACGCCGGCCAGGACGAGGAACACGTGGACCGGCGTCGTGCCCGCGACCCAGACGAGGTAGTACGAGACGGCGCTCGGGATGAGCTGCAGAGCGATGCCGGCCGGGACGGCACCTCCGAGCGCCGCGCGCCACGGGATGCCGTCGCGCGGGCACGACCGGTACAGCGCGGCGCAGACGAGCACGGTGCTTCCGAGCGCGGCCAGCGTGACGATCCAGCCGGGCAGCGCGCCCTCGAGCCCCAGCCGGCCCTCGAGTCCCGTCGCCTTCGACGCCGCCAGGACGACGAGCACGAGGACGAACGTCAGCGCGGCGGCGAGGCCGAGGTGGCGCAGCTTGCCGAGCAGCGGGCCGAAGCGCTCGCGGTCCAGCAGCCGGGACATCGACCGCTCGAGCACCCCGACCGCGCCCGCGCTTGCCCAGACCATCGCCACCAGCGAGCCGGCGAGCAGGAGCGGCGAGTCCCGCTTGGTGCGCAGCACCAGCTGCACGAACTGGTCGCTGACGTCCTGGGGCAGGACGCGCGCGGCGCGCTCGGCGAGCGCCTGCGCCTCGGCGTAGTCGCCCAACAGCAGTGAGGCGAGCGCCGTCATGCCGAGGGCCAGCGGGACGAGCGACACCATGAGGAACCACGACAGTGCGGGCACGTCGTCGCAGACGCCCGATCCCCAGTACAGGTCGAAGGCGCCGTCGACGGCGCGACGGGCGAGCGAAGGCCGCCCGCTGTCGCCGGCGCGGTCGTCGATGGTGCTAGGCGGGGACAGGGGTGCCGTGGCGGTCGCCCCGGGGCTGGATCAAGTGGGCCACCGTGCTCCTCCTCGAGCCGGCTCGTCGGCAGCGACGCTACGGGCGGCCGCGGATCTGCCGCATCACCCCATCGAGGTGACGATCGTGGTCGCTCGAGCGGAGACACTGCTCGGCAGTCGTGCTGATGCTTGCGTCCCAGCTGGAAGCGGCGAGAAGCCAGATGGCGTTCTCGCTCGGATTCCACATCATCCTGGCGTCGGTGGGCGTGGCCTTCCCGGCGATGATGCTGATCGCCAACTACCGCGGGTTGCGCAAGGACGACGCGGACGCGTTGGTGCTCGCGCGGCGCTGGTCGAAGGTGGTCGCCGTGACGTTCGCCGTCGGCGCCGTGACGGGCACCGTCATCTCGTTCGAGTTCGGGCTGCTGTGGCCCGCGTTCACGGGGCGCTTCGGAGAGGTCTTCGGCGTGCTCTTCGCGATCGAGGGCATCTGCTTCTTCCTCGAGGCGATCTTCGTCGCGATCTACATCTTCGGCTGGGAGCGCCTGTCGCCGTGGACGCACTTCTGGGCGGGCGTGCCGATCGTCCTCACGGGCCTGGGCGGCGCCTTCTCGGTCGTCGCCGTGAACTCGTGGATGAACCAGCCCCAGGGCTATTCGCCGAGCACGGGCGACGTGACCTCGGTCGAGCCGCTCAAGGTGATCTTCAACCCGGCGGTGCCCTACGAGGTGCCGCACATGATCCTGGCCGCGTATCTCGTCACGGGCTTCATCGTCGCCTCGGTCTACGCGGTCGGGATGCTGCGGGGCCGGCGCGACCGGATCCATCGCCTCGGGCTGCTGATCCCGCTCACCGTGGCCTGCATCGCCACGCCGATCCAGTTCGCGGTCGGCGACACGGCCGCCCGGTCGATCGCGAAGGACCAGCCCATCAAGTTCGCGGGGATGGAGTGTGTCCAGACCACGTCCACCCACGTGACGGAGTACATCTACGGCATCTGCACCGCCAACGGCGTCAAGGGCGGGATCGGGATCCCCGGCTTCGACTCGTTCCTCGTGGGCTGGAGCACGAGCACGCAGGTGATCGGGCTCGACTCCGTTCCGCCCGAGGACCGGCCGCCCGCCAACACGATGCTCCACTGGGCCTTCGACACCATGGTCGGGATCTGCACGATGCTCATGGCCCTCGGGCTCTGGCTCGCGATCGGCTGGTGGCGCAAGCGCGACTTCCCGCAGTCGCGCTGGTTCCTGCGCGCGACGGCCGTCTCGGGCGTGGCGTCCGTCGTGGCGCTCGAATGCGGGTGGATCGTGACGGAGGTCGGACGCCAGCCGTGGGTCGTCTACAACGTGATGCGGACCGAGGACGCGGTCACCAAGGCGAGCGGGGTGTGGGTCACGTTCATCGCGGTCGTCGTGCTCTACGTGATTCTGGGCGCCGCGTTGATCATCACGCTGCGCGCGATGGCGCGGCGCTGGCGCGCGACGGACGAGCCCGACGACGACGTGCCGTACGGCCCCGCCCCGAGCGAGCCGCCGGCCGTCGTCGCGGGGGGCTCGGGATGAGCAGCGCCGACGCGGTCGCGATCGTGGGGTGGGTCGGCGCGACGATGTACGCGGTCTTCGGCGGCGCGGACTTCGGGGCCGGCCTGTGGAGCCTGCTCGCGGGCGGAGGCCACCGCGGCCGCGCCCCGCGTGAGCTGATCGACTGGGCGATCGGACCCGTGTGGGAGGCCAATCACGTCTGGCTGATCTTCGTGCTCGTGGTCCTCTGGACCGGCTTCTCGTCGGCGTTCGAGGCGATCTTCTCGACGTTGTTCATCCCGCTCAGCCTCGCCGCGCTCGGCATCGTGCTGCGGGGGGCGGGGTTCGCGTTCCACAAGACCGCGCGGCGCTCGCGAGGCCGGGTCGTGTCCGAGGCGCTCTTCGGGGCGGCGTCGCTGCTCACGCCGTTCTTCATGGGCACGGTCGTGGGCGCGATCGCAGGTGGCCGCGTGCCGGTGGGCAACGCCGCCGGCGACGCCGTGACGAGCTGGCTGAATCCGCTCTCGCTGCTGATCGGCGCCCTGTTCGTCGCCACCAGCGCGTATGTCTCCGCCGTGTTCCTGGTGAGCGACGCCCGGCGCGCCGGTGCGCCGGCCCTCGAGCGTTACTTCAGCACCCGCGCGCTGATCGCGGCGGTCGTCACGGGCGGACTCGCGGCCGCCGCCCTTGTTCTCATGGAGAGCGACGCGAAGTACGTCTTCGACGGCCTGACCGGCGACGCGCTGCCGCTCGTGATCCTCTCGCTGCTGTGCGGGATCGCGGTGCTCGTCCTGCTCCGGCGCGGTGCCCGGCGCGGCGCGCGCCCGCTCGCGGTCGGCGCGGTCGCCGCCATGATCTGGGGCTGGGGCGTCGCCCAGCACCCCTACCTGCTGCCGCAGGATCTCACGATCGCCGACGCCGCCGCTCCGAGCGCGACGCTCACCAGCGTCCTGATCGTCTTCGGCGTCGCCGTCGTGCTCGTGCTTCCGTCGATCGGGCTGCTCTACACGCTCGTCCAGCGCAACCTCGTCGAGGAGAGCTCCATGCCGTCGCCGCTGCCGCCCGTGGACGACGGCGAGACGACAGGCCCGGAGCCCTCGGTCTGCTGACCCGCGCGTCAACGGGCGGGTCAGCGCGCCAGAACCGAGCGCCGAACGCCGTCCGGAATGCACGCGTCAGCGAGACCGCTGACCACGGCGCCCGCTGCCGCGGTCAGGCGTGCTGCACATCACATCGAACGAATAGGGAGCATGACCATGGCGTACGTCGTCTCCGCCAAGTGGCGGGCCAAGGAGGGCAAGGAGGAGCGTCTGCTGGAGGTCATCCGGGAGATGACCCCGCCCTCGCGCGCGGAGCCCGGCAACGTCTTCTACCAGGCACAGCGCTCGGTCGAGGACCCGCGCCTGTTCTACCTCTACGAGCAGTACGTCGACGTGTCGGGCTACGAGGCCCATATGGCCTCCGAGCACTTCACCCGCCTCGTGAAGCAGGAGGCCATCCCGGAGCTGCTCGAGGATCGCGAGCGCGCCTTCTACGAGACGATCGACGACGCCGCGGGTGGTCTGAACGGCACATGAGAATCGATCGGGTGCTGCACGGCGGGCAGCGCGATGTCCGGAACCCCTACCGAACGCGCAGTCATCCGGCGCAGGTAGGCGTCGAGGTCGAACCCGTCGGCGCCGCTCGGCGTCAGCTCCATGTCGACAAGGATGCGCCATCACCCTGCCGCGGGGGCCGCGCCCCGGCGCACGCAGCGGAAGCCGATGTGGCTCATGCCGGTGTCGACCATCTGCGGCCGCCGGGCGGCCGGGCGGTAGCGCAGGCAGTAGCTGTCGGCGCACAGGAACGACCCGCCCTTGACCACCTTGCGCGGGATCGGGAACTGCGGCTGGGCCGGGTCGACGCTGTCGGGCCGGCGGCCGCCGCCGGGGTTGCGCGGCACGCAGCACGGCGTCCCCTCATCGGCCGCGTGGCGAGCGGTGTACCAGTCCGCCGTCCACTCCCAGACGTTGCCGGCCATGTCGAACAGGCCGTGCCCGTTGGGCGCGAACGAGCCGACCGGCGCCGTCGTCCCGTAGCCGGGCTCGGCGCGCCACGGGAAGTCGCCGTGCCAGTAGTTGGCCAGGCGCGTGCCCGGCGGCTCGGGCTCGTCGCCCCACACGTACGCCGCCGCCTCCAGCCCGCCGCGGGCGGCGAGCTCCCACTCCGCCTCGGTCGGCAGCGCCAGGCCGGCCCAGTCGGCGTACGCGTGCGCGTCCTCATAGGCGACGTGGACGACGGGGTGGCCGGGCCGTCCGGCGACGCTCGACCCCGGGCCCTCCGGGTGGCGCCAGCACGCGCCGGGCGTCCAGGCCCACCACCGGTCGATCCGGCGCAGGTCCACCGGTCCGCGGGTGCGCCGGAAGACGAGCGAGCCGGGCACGAGGTTCTCCGCCGGCGCGCCCGGGAAGTCGGCCGGATCCAGCGGCCGCTCGGCCACGGTGCGGTAGCCGGTGCGTGCCACGAAGGCGGCGAAGCGCTCGTTCGTCACCTCGGCGGTGTCGATCCAGAATCCGTCGACCGCGACGCGGTGGCTCGGCCCCTCCTCGGCATGGTGGTCGTCGGATCCCATCCGGAACGTCGCGCCCCGGGATCCACGTCATCTCGCCGTCGCCCGGCGACGCTCATCTCAGCCCGTCGTGTCCGCAAAGACCGCCGACCAGTCGTCCTGGACGCTCACCACGGTCCAGCCCTCGGCCCGCGCGCGCTCGAGCACCAGCCTCGGCGCCGGCGGTGTAGTCGAACTCGCGATCGGCGATCGTCGTGCAGGACGAGCAGGCGCAGCGCGGCGCCCGCCGGGTGCGCCGGACCACCGGAGCATCTCCAGGTCGCCGTTGGAGTTCCCGCCCGCCATGATCGGACGCCTCCCGACCCGGCTCCAGATCCGCACCGGCTTGACCGGCCCGTCGTCGAAGAAGTCGGGCTCGGCGCGATACACGACTGCGCCGCCGTCCTCTCCGTCGCGATAGCGCAGGGCGTTCGAGCTGCCGACGACCCGCTCGGGCGGGATGCCGTAGATGTCGCCGGTCACCGGCCGCATGAAGTCGCGGTCGCCGCCCGACGCGATGTAGGTCGTGAAGCCGGCGGCCTCGAGGTGGTCCAGCAGCTCGATCATCGGCTGGTAGAAGCAGTCGCACAGACCGCGGCCGAGCGTCGGGTGCTGCCCGCCGCGCAGGTAGCTGTCGGCCGCCGCGGAGTACTCGTCGACGGTCCAGTCGGCGAACGCGCGGAGGATGCCGCCCATGAGCACCTTCACGTCGGCGTCGTCGCCCTGGTAATGGCGCGTGATCGCCCCGCCGAGCCAGGCGAAGTCCTGCTCGCGGGCGGCCTTCCAGGGCTGGCGGTCGCGCAGCTGCGGATCCTCCTCGGCCATCTCCGCGAGGCGCCGCAGGATGAAGCCGAGCTCGACGGGCATCGGCTTCTCGCACCACAGGGTCCCGTCGTTGTCGAACACCGCGATGCGCTCGTCGGGCGGTACGTAGGAGGGCCCGTCGGCGTCGGTGACGGCGGCCACGAAGTCCAGGATCGCGGAGCGCGCGGTCCCGGCGCGCCAGGAGGGGAGCGGCTCGGCGGACATGCCCGCTACCGCCCCGAGGTGATGGCCGCCTCGAGACGCTCCATGGCCTGGTCGACCGTGAAGCTCGCCGCCTTTTGACGCGGCGGGAACTCCAGGAACGTCTCGAGGAACTGCCCGACCACGGTCTGGGCGGCGAGCACGAGGAACGCGTTGTCGACCAGCCAGTCCCAGTACGTGTTCGAGGTGATGTCGGCGCGCTCGAACGGGTCGGTGCGCAGGTTGAACATCTTCGGCAGGCGCAGCGTCACGAACGGCTCGGCCCAGACCTGCATCGTCCCCGGCAGTCGCTGTTCCATGAAGACGAGCTTCCAGTTGTCGAAGCGCAGCGCGAGCAGGTCGCCGTCGTCGGAGAAGTAGATGAACCCGGGTCGCGGGCTGCGCTCCACCTCCCCGATGAGGTAGGGGAGCAGGTCATAGCCGTCGACGTGGACCTTGTAGGTGCGGTCGCCGACGGTGTGACCGGCGCGGAGCTTGGCGGCGACATCCGGCTCGCCGGCGGCCGCGAGCAGCGTCGGCAGCCAGTCGTGGTGGGCGACGATCTCGTTGGACACCGTGCCGGCGGCGATGCGCCCGGGCCAGCGGATCATCTCGGGCACCCGGAACGCGCCCTCCCAGTTCGTGTTCTTCTCACCACGGAACGGGGTCATGCCGGCGTCGGGCCAGCTGTTCATGTGCGGGCCGTTGTCGGTGCTGTAGATGACGATCGTGTTCTCGGTCAGCCCGAGCGCGTCGAGCGTGTCGAGCAGCGCGCCGACGACCCGGTCGTGGTCGATCATCGTGTCGTGGTAGGGCGACTGCCAGCGCCCCGACTGGCCCACGCTCTCGGGCTTGGGGTGGGTGCGGAAGTGCATGTGCGTGGTGTTGAACCACACGAAGAACGGCGTGCTCGAGTCCGCCTGGCGCTCGATGAAGTCCGACGCCGCGGCGAGCACCTCGTCGTCGATGGTCTCCATCCGCTTGCGGTTGAGCGGCCCGGTGTCCTCGATGCGCTGGCGTCCGACGATCCCGAAGCGCCCCTGGTCGGTCGGGTCGTCCTCGTCGGTCGCCCACGAGTGGATCACGCCGCGCGGCGCGAAGCGCTCGCGGAAGCGCGGGAAGTCGTCGGCGGGCGGGTAGTCGGGGAGCTCGGGCTCCTCCTCGGCGTTGAGGTGGTAGAGGTTGCCGAAGAACTCGTCGAAGCCGTGGACGGTGGGGAGGAACTCGTTCTTGTCGCCGAGGTGGTTCTTGCCGAACTGCCCGGTCGCGTAGCCCAGCGGCTTGAGCAGCCCGGCGATCGTCGGGTCCTCCGCGCGCAGCCCGAGGTCCGCGCCCGGGATGCCGACCTTGCTCAGGCCGGTGCGGAAGACGCTCTGGCCGGTGATGAACGACGACCGCCCGGCCGTGCAGCTCTGCTCGCCGTAGGAGTCGGTGAACCGCATCCCCTCGTCGGCGATCCGGTCGATGTTCGGCGTGCGATAGCCCATCAGCCCGTCGCTGTAGCAGCTCAGGTTGGTGATCCCGATGTCGTCGCCCCAGATGACGAGGATGTTGGGCTGCTCGGTATTGGTCACGCTCGGCTCCAAATCGGGTGGGGAGGGGAAGGGACGTTCGCCCGCGCCCGGAGGAGCCCGCCTCACCCCGGCGGGTGATTTCTCGATCGCCGCCGCCTTCCAGGCGCACCGGTCGTCGCTGCGCTCAAGCGACGCCCGCCGCGACCGATCACGGCGGCATGCCCTCCGCGTGGGTCACCGCCGAGCTCGTCGCGCTCCTCTACCTGCTGCTCAACGTGCCGCCGGCCGCGGTCGTGCTGTGGCACGCCGCGCGCCGTGAGCGCAGCCGCTGGTGGGCGTTCGGGGTTCTCGTGGGCTCGCAGTGGGTGCTCATGGCCTACGCCGCGCAGGTCCTGCTGGGCGGCCGCGCGCAGCGCGCCTGAGCTCAGCCGCCGGGCGGCACGCCGAACGTGTCGCGGCGCGCCTCGGCCAGGATCGCGGCGGAACGCCGGTCCGCCGTCTCCAGGTTGTCACGCTCGCTGCGCATCGCCGTCTCCGCCCGGCGCTCGGCGCGCGCCGCGGCGCGCTCGTCGGCGGGCAGCAGCAGCTCGCGCGCGGTGCGCAGCGGATGGTGCTCCGGGCGCCCGGTGAGTGCCCTCCGGTTGGCGTGGCGCTCGAGGCGGATCCGCGTCCAGTCGCGCAGGTCCTTCGCACCCATCGAAGCCTCCGTCGTCGTTGCGCCGACGGTACGCCGGTCGCGCCGCCGGGGCAAGGCCGCGATGGGGGCCCCGATCCGCCGTTCAGCGCGGCGAATGCGCCGTCCATCCGCCGCCTCGGACCCGCGATTCGCCCATCTGGCGCGCCGCCGCTACGCTCGCCGCCGAAGGGAGGCATGTGATCATCTCGTCGGGGGGCTCGAGGTCGCCTGGGCGTCCGCGGAGCCGCCGGCTGAAGGCGTACTTCGGGTTGCTCGCGGTCCTGTTCGTCGCGACTGCGGCGGGCGCGGTCGTGTACGTGTCCATCCAGAGCTCGAGGGACGGACGGGCCGACGCGGAGCACGACGCACGCTTCGCGGCGCGGACGGCGGCCGGACAGCTCGGGAACGGCATCGCAGTGCTCCGCGCGACCGTCGCGCAGCTCGCCGCGAATCCGCGGGTGTCGGATGCGTTCACGCGCCCGGAGGAGTGCACGTTGGCCTTCGCCGGCCCGGACGGCGTCGAGACGGGCCACATCGACATCGTGCGCTCCGACGGGGCGGTGGCGTGCTCCTCGCGGCCGCGCAAGGGCGGGGCGCCGCTCGCGGGGTACCGCGGCGAGGCCTGGCTCGCGCGGGCTCGCACGCGACCGCTGTTGGCCGCCCCGATCGTGGACCGCGCCGCAGGTGGCAATGCCGTGCTGAGCGCCGCCCCGATCCGCGGTGGCGTCGTGGCCGCCTTCCTGGCGCTCGAGCCCGCCGGACCGGGACTCGCCCGTCTCTTCGGCGGCGGCCGGCCCGCCGAGTTCATCGTCACGAGCCGCGACGGGCGCGTCCTCGCGCGCTCGATCGACCCGGGCCGCTGGGTCGGCGCCTCGCTCGCGGACACCGGCTTCCGCGCCCCGAGCGATCGGGTGCAGCGCAACGACCTCGACGGGACGAGCCGGCTGTACGCGGACGCGCGCGTGCCGGGCGTCGGGTGGACGTTCTCCGTCGGCGAGGAGGCGCACTCCGCGCTCGCGGACGCCAATCGCCTGCGTGACCGGCAGCTGCTGATCATCATCCTCGGGCTCGCGCTCGTGCTCGCGGCGGCGTTCTACGTCCTGCGCCGCGTCGTCGTGCCCGTGACCCGCCTGGGCAGGGCCGTCCGCGAGACGAGCCGGCTGTCGCCCCCGGCGCCGGTCCCGGTCTCCGGCCCGGCCGAGGTCAGCGACCTCGGCGACGAGGTCAACGGGCTGATCGCGGCGGTCAACCGCGAGCTGGTCGCGCGCGAGCGGGCCGAGCAGAACTACCGCCTGCTGTTCGAGCGCAGCCCGGTGCCGATGTGGATCCACGACGCCGAGACGGGCGCCGTCCTCGAGGTCAACGACGCGGCGGTCTCGCAGTACGGCTACTCGCGCGAGGAGTTCCTCGCGCTGACCACGGAGGCGATCGCGGTCGAGTCGTCGCTGCACCGCCGGAAGGACGGCAGCCGGATCGAGGTCCGCGCGATGGGGCACGACGTGACCTTCGGCGAGCGCGCGGCGCGCTTCGTGCTCGCCGAGGACGTGGGCGAGCGCGAGCGCCTCGAGGGGCAGCTTCGCCAGGCGCAGCGGATGGAGGCCATCGGGCGGCTCGCCGGGGGCGTCGCCCACGACTTCAACAACCTGCTGACCGCGGTGATCGGCTACAGCGAGCTGCTCCTCGAGCGCACGCCGCCGGACTCGCCGCACCGCGCCGAGACCGAGGAGATCAAGAAGGCCGGCGAACGGGCGGTCGCGCTCACGCGGCAATTGCTCACCTTCGGCCGCGGCGGCGGTCAGGAGCTCGAACCGGTCGTCCTCGACCTCAACGAGACGGTGCGCACGCTCGAGCCGATGCTGCGGCGGCTGATCCGCAGCGACATCGCCATCGAGACGCGGCTCAGCCCCGGCGCCGGCTCGATCCGCGCGGACCGCGGGCAGATCGAGCAGGTCCTCGTCAACCTCGCCGTGAACGCCGGCGACGCGATGCCCGACGGCGGCTCCCTGACGATCACCACGGCCGAGAGCGAGCTCGACGAGGAGTACTTCCAGCTGCATCCGGCGACGGCGCGGCCGGCCGGGCGCTACGCGATGCTCGAGGTGGCCGACACCGGCGTCGGCATGGATGAGGCGACGCTCTCGCAGATCTTCGAGCCGTTCTTCACGACCAAGGGCGACGAGCGCGGCACCGGCCTCGGGCTCGCGACGGTCTACGGGATCGTCCGCCAGAGCGGGGGCTTCGTGTGGGCGTACTCCGAGCCCGGGCGCGGGAGCTCGTTCAAGGTCTACCTGCCGCTCGTCGAGGCGCCGGTCGAGGCCGAGCCGCAGCGCGCGCCGAACGTCCGCCTGGAGGCGGGCGGGCTTGCCGTCCTGCTCGTCGAGGACGACGCGACCGTCCGGGCGATCGTGCGCCGGATGCTCGACGGACACGGCTTCGACGTCCTCGAGGCGTCCGACGGCGACGAGGCGCTCTCGCTCAGCGACGCGCGCGACACCGGCACGCTGGACGTCCTCGTGACCGACACGGTGATCCCCGGGCCCGGCGGGGCCGAGCTGGCCGACCGGATCCGCCGCCGGCATCCGTCGGTGCGGACGGTGATCATGTCGGGCTACAGCGAGCCGCTCTCGGGCGGCGAGCGCGAGCTCGGGCCGGGGACGGAGTTCATCGCCAAGCCGTTCAGCGCCGCGGACCTGAGCGCCAAGCTGCGCGTCCTCCTCGGCGAGCCCGTCGGCTGAGGCCGCTCAGCGGCCCGGGCGGCAGCGCCGGAAGGCCCCGCGCAGGTTGGCCGCCGGGCGGCGGCTGCGGTCGCTGAAGGTGACGCGCGCGAGGATCCGGTGCTCCCCGATGGACAGCGTGCGCGTGCGGCGCACGTAACGCCACCGCGACCCGTCGTTGGGCCGGCGCAGCCGGCGCGCGCGGCGGCCGTCGAACGTGAAGGTCACGCTCTCGATCTCGCGGCCGGTGACGACGAAGCGGACGGTCCGCGTGTGCGGGCAGTCGCGCGGCGTCGACAGCGCCGCCGACGCGCGTGGCGGCAGCTGGGCGGGCGCGTCGCCGGCCGCCGCGACGGCGAGGGCGACGGCCAGAGGTCCGAGGATCGCCGCGCCGCGCCGCACGGCGCGGATGCTCGCACGCGCGCGGCCGGCGCGCGGCGCGGTCCGCTGACGCACCGCTTACCGGCGCCTTAGGTCAGGCTTAGCGACGGCTGAGCCCGGGGTGGTGGTCTGTGCCCTTCACCGTCGCCGTCCCCCGAGGAGACGCCATGGCCGCATCACAGCACCGCGAAGCAGGACCGGGTTCGCGCCGGATCCTCGTCATCGCCAACGAGACCGTCGAGGGCACGGTCCTGCACGAGGCGATCCGCTTCCGGGCGCGCAACGTGGGCGGGCGCGTGCTCGTCGTCGCGCCGGCGCTGAACTCGCGGCTGCGGCACTGGATGTCGGACAGCGACGCCGCGCGCGAGGCGGCGGAAGGGCGGCTCGAGACGTCGCTGCGTCGCCTGCGCGCCGCAGGGATCGTCGCCGACGGCCACATCGGCGACGGCGATCCGCTGCAGGCCATGGAGGACGCGCTGCGGACCTTCGCGGCCGACGAGATCATCATCGCCACGCACCCCGAGCAGCGCTCGCACTGGCTCGCGCGCGACCTCATCGCGCGCGCCCGCGTGCGCTTCGACCAGCCCGTGCTGCACATCGTGGTCGACCTCGACCACCACCGCGAGTTCGTCGACCCCGAGCCCGCGGCGGCGAGCTGACACGGCGCGAGCGCCGGTCAGGCGTCGACGGACGCGGCGCCGTCCTCGGCCGGCTCGCGGTGGATCGCGACGCCCGCGATGACGAGCACCACGCCGGCCGCTTCGGCGAGCGACGGGATCTGCCCGAGGACGGCGATCCCGATGACCGTCGCGGTGGCGGGCAGCAGCGAGACCATCAGCGCGTAGCCCGAGCGGGTCAGCCGCCGCATGGCGAGCTGGTCGAAGACGTAGGGGATCACCGACGAGCAGATGCCGACGCCGATCCCCGCGAGCAGCGCGACGTGGTCGCCGAGCGCGGGCACCACGGCCCATCCCGAGATCGGCGTGACGACGACGGCGGCCGCGAGCATCGCGGCCGCCAGGCCGTCGATGCCGCCGATCGCGCCGTGGCGCGCGGCGCGGTGGGCGAGCACGATGTAGCCGGCGAACAGGACGGCGTTGGCGAACGCCAGCGCGACGCCGAGCGGCTCGCCCTCGAGGCGCACGTCGGTGAGCAGGTAGACGCCGGGGACGGCGAGCAGCAGCGCGGCGGCGTTGCGGCCCGAGCGCGCGCCGAGCGCGGCGAGGACGATCACGGGCAGGAACTCGATCGCCGCGACCGTGCCGAGCGGGAGCCGGTCGATGGCCAGGTAGAAGCAGCAGTTCATGACCGCCAGCACCGCGCCCCAGCCGGCGAGCAGGCGCCGGCCGGAGGCATCCAGCGCCCGCAGCGACCGCCACGGCCGGCGCCAGAGCCCGAGCACGACCGCGGCCGAGGCGATCCGCAGCCAGGCGACGCCGAGCACGTCGACGCGCGCGAACAGGAGCACGGCGAAGGCCGGCCCGAGGTAGTGGAAGATCGCGCTGCCGACGAACCAGGCGTGCGGCGGGACGCGGTCCGTCGTCGCCGGGACGATCGGCGCGGTCTGAAGCGCGGTGTCGCTCACGAGTCCTGAGGTTCGCGAACCCGTGGCTTCCGGTCCATGGGCGACCACAGGTAGGATCGCTCACATGCCTTCGGATCGAAGCCTGATCGACCGCTCCACCGACGACCGTGCGCTGGACGCGACGAATCGCCGTCTGCTCTTCGAGCTGCAGGCCGACGCGCGCCTGTCGCTCGCCGAGCTCGGCCGGCGCGTCGGGCTGTCCTCTCCGGCCGTCGCCGACCGGCTCGCGCGCCTCGAGCGCGAGGGCGTCATCCGCGGCTACCACGCCGACGTCGACCCGCGGGCGCTCGGCTTCACGCTGAGCGCGGTGATCCGGGTGCGTCCGGCGCCGCGCCAGCTGCGCCCGGTGGCCGAGCTCGCGCAGGGGACGCCCGAGGTGGTCGAGTGCCACCGGATCACCGGCGAGGACTGCTACGTGCTGCGCGCGCACGTGCGCGACGTCGAGCACCTCGAGGAGGTCATCGATCGCTTCGCGCTCTACGGGCAGACGACGACGTCGATCGTCCAGTCATCGCCGGTGCCGGGCCGCGGCGTCCACCTGCCCGAGGGCGCGGACGCCGCGGCCGTCGCCGGCTAACGCAGGTAGTTGGGCAGCGCGTCGCGCAGGTAGCGGTAGCCCGCGCGCGGCACGCCGTCGGGGTCGATCAGGCCCGCGTCGAAGCGCGCGTCGCAGCCCGGGCCGGTCCAGTTGTAGATGTACAGCCGCTGCACGCCCTTGGGCTGGAACTGGCGGGCGAGGGAGAACATGTGGCGCAGCCGGTTGGCGGCGCGCTCCTCGTTGCAGGGCCACGAGCGGCCGAACTTGACCAGTCCGCCGGTCTCGGTGAACCAGAACTTCGTCGTGCTGTTGAACTCGCGCGCCTGGTTGATGATCGAGCGGGTGAACGTCGTGCGCTTGCGGTTGACGTCGCCGTAGTTGTGGATCCCGACCACGCGCAGGCGCTGGCGGTAGAGCGGCGAGAGGTGGCGGTAGAAGCTGCGCATGTAGCGCTCGACGCCCGTCTGGTCGAGGACGTCGAGGCCGACGACGGTGCAGAAGCTGCAGCGCGGCTTCACGGCGCGGTACAGCTCGACGTAGAAGTCGGCCGCGCGCGTCGGGCTGCGCCACGTCGGCTGGCTGGCGTGGTTGGCCTCGTTCCAGGCACCGAACTCGCGCACGCCGAGCTGGCGGAAGTAGGGGACGAGGCGGTTGATCTTCGAGCGGTAGCGCGCGACGGTCGGGAGCTGGGCGCGCTTGATGCGCAGGTCGTGGCTGGACAGGTGCAACAGGACCTGCAGCCCGTGGGCGCGCGCCCTGAGGATGTAGTCGCGGGCGGCGTCGCGCTGCTCCGGCTCGTCCATGACGTTCCAGGGCACGAAGTAGCGGACGCGCTTGAACTTGGCGACCTGGAACAGCGGGGAGTCGAAGATCGACGCCTGCTGGTCGCCGATGCCGACGCGGACGTTGGTCTTGGCCGAAGCGCTCGAAGGCGCGAGGACGAGGACGGCGAGCAGGGCCGCGAGCGTGAGGGGGATCGTCTTGTTCATCGGGCTCTCCAACGCGTCCGGTCCACCGAAGTTCCGCATGGCATGAGCGCCACCCTGCCAGGCGCCCCGGCCGGACCCGGTGGCAAGCCGGGCCCAGATCGGGTATGACCGGCCGCCGGAACGGCCCCCGTAGCTCAGCTGGATAGAGCAGCGGACTTCTAATCCGCAGGTCGCAGGTTCGAATCCTGCCGGGGGCGTCTTGGAGGACGCTCCGCTGATCCTGATCGAGAACGGCGTCGTGCACGAAGACCGGATGACCAGGATGAAAGTTCGCCTCGACGACATCCTGGAGAACGGGCGGCTGGACGAGGGCGTGGAGCGACTGGACCAGATCAAGCACGCGGTCCTGGAGCGCAGCGGGGCGATCTCGATCATCGCCAAGGAACGCGACGACGAGGGCGAAGGTTCAGTCAGCGGCTGAGGTCTCCTGCCGGACGGTACGCCGCGTCGACCCGGGGTCGGTCTCCTCGGGCGGCGGCAGCAACGTCATACCGCTGGACCATGGGCAGGTTCGAGTGCCCATGAACTCCATGATCTCCTTGACCGTGGAGCCGGCGCCGACGCGCGCGCCCGCGGACGCTCAGGCCCAGAGCCGTGTCGTCAATCCGCGCTCGGTGGAGATCATCTCGAGCCGCCGCGTCGCCTGCCGGGCGACCCACAGGCCCGCGCCGCCGCTGTGCCCGGGGTGCGGCGGGAGGTAGCCGGCAAGCGGATCGTCGAGACCGGGGCCGTGGTCGGAGATCTCGCAGACGAACTGGTCGCCGACCCGCCCCGCGCGGACTGCGCGCACGCCGCCGCCGTGGCCGTGGGCGTTGGTGAGGATCTCCCCGGTCGCGGCGAGCATCTTGTGGGCGCGGTCGTCGGGGATCTGCGCCGCGGCCATCTCGGACTGCAGCCGCCGGCGCAGCGCGCGCGCCCCCCCGTCGGCGGGGATCGCCTCCAGGCCCGAGACGTCGTCGGGCGGTGGGGTGAGGGCGTGGACCGTGTCGGAAGGGTCGTGGAAGTGGCTGTTGTCCGACCAGTCGTGGTTGAGCGATCGCGGGTGGGTGCGCCATGACCCCTCGATCACCTCGTCGGGCTGCTCGCGCCCGTCGAGCCCGCACACGATCGTGACCGGGTGGTGGGCGAAGGCCGGGTTGAGCAGCGCTTCGTAGAGGATCCAGGTGTCACTGTCCGTCTTCGTCCGGCACAGCGGCAGCTCGCCGAACACGCGCACGCGCGGCGCGCCGGCCCGCAGGTAACGGCGCACCCGGGCGTCGTAGCCCGCGAGCGCGTCCTCAGGGCGCGTGTAGTAGCTGTCGCGGTCAACGGAGGCGACCCGGTCGGCGATGGGCCCGAGCGCTTCCCGGACCAGCGCGGTCTTGCGCGGGTCGAGCACGATCACGACGGCCTCGCGCTCGGCGATCCCCTCGGTGAGGAACGGCACGACCTGATCGACGAGCGCGCTGTCCTCTCCGTAGAGGAACAGGTTGTGATGCGACGGCGAGCCGCTCACGCCGCGACCATGACGCCCGGATCCGTGTCCCAGCCGAGGAGCCCGATGAGCCGCCGGACCGGATCGGAGGCGCCGGCGATCATCAGCTGGCGCAGGCGGCCGCCGCGCAGCGCGCGCATGCCGGCCACGTCGGCGAACTCCACGTCGGCGAGGTCCACGCGCAGCGGCCCGTGGACGTTGTCCTCGAGGAAGCCGAGCAGGCCGTCGACGGTCTCGAAGTCGAGGTCGCCGGCGAGGCGCAGCGTCTCCGGCGGGTGAACGCGCGCGGCGGCGAGGGCGCCGGTGGGGTCGATCGTCGCCAGTGCCGGCGACACCTCGACGTGGTGGGCCTCCGTGATCTCCACGAGCGCGCCGGTCTGGAACCGCTGCTGGTCGTACTGGCAGAGCAGCATCTGCGTGGCGTCGCCGAACTCCTCGTCGACGCGGCGCTCGTACTCGACGAGGTCCTCGGCTGAGGCGCCGGCGAGCGCGGCGCTGACATCGCCCGTCAAGCTCAGCCCGGCGAACCCGTCGGCGAGCGCCCGGTGGCGCTCCGCGCGCAGCGCCGCGATCATCCCCTCGACGCCGAAGTCACCGTTGGCCAGGTACGCGGCGTGCGCGTCGCGCAGTTCGAGGGCGCCGGTCCGAAGCGCGGACGCCACGTCCGGCTCGGCCGACTCGAGGCGTGTGAGCGTCGCGTCCACGTCGCTCGACCCGCACAGGTACACGACCCGGTGGTCGAGGCGCAGACCGACGCGCATGAACGCGTCCGCGATGGACTCGCGGTCCTCGCGGCGATCGAACCGGCAGCACGCGTGCTCGCCGCGTCGGATCGCGATTGCGGCAGGGGTGGTCGTCAGGGTCATCCCAACGCCACTCATAGGCCGCTCGGACGTGGGCACAAGTCCATTCGGGATCGCGAGCATTCTTCGACGCGCGCGGGCGCGCGTCGAGCCCTCCGTCCGCCGCCGGATCGCGTCGCGCGGCGGTTTGCCGGCGCGGCTGAGCGGCCTAGTTGCTCCGCTGAGCTTCATGACCGATCACCGCCTGGAGATCCTGCCCCTGTCGCGCCACCGCTGGGTGGTGCGCTACGACGGCGACACCGTGCCGCTGGCGGAGCAGCCCACGCTCACCGACGCCCGCGCGGAGGCGCGCAACTGGGCGCGGCAGTTCGGCGAGACCCAGATCCTCGTCCATGAGCTGGACGGCGAGAGCCACGTCGAGCACATCGACCCGGACTTCCCGGCGCCGACGCCCGGCGACATCAAGGGCCCGGCGGTCGAGCCGTGAGGATCACGATCGTCGGAACCGGCAACATGGCGCGGGCGATCGCGTCACGCGCGCTCGCGGGCGGGCACGCGGTCATGTTCGTCGGCACCCACATCAGCAAGGCCGACGACCTCGCGGACGAGATGACCGGGGAGGGGCCCGTCGGCTCGTCCGAGGAGGTCGAGGGCGACGTCGTGGTCCTCGCGGTGCCCTACACGCAGGCGCCGCACGCCGTTCGCCAGCACGCGGACGCGCTCGATGGCCGGGTCGTCGTCGACATCACGAACCCGGTCGACCTCGGCGTCCTCGAGCCGCTCGACACCGCGCCCTTCGGCTCCGGTGCCGAGGTCATCGCCGACGTCGCGCCGGACGGCGCGCGCGTCGTCAAGGCGTTCAACACCACGTTCGCCGGCACGCTCCTCGCGGGTGCCGTCGACGGCCGACCGCTCGACGTGTTCCTTGCCGGCGACGACGAGGACGCCAAGGCGACGGTGGCCGCGCTGGCCCGGGACGGCGGGCTGCGCCCGATCGACGCGGGGCGGCTCGCCCGCGCCCGCGAGCTCGAGGCGCTCGGCTACCTCCACATGGCGGTGCAGCCCGCGCTCGGGACGGCGTTCGGTTCCGCCGTCGCCATTGTGCCGTGAGGTGAGGCGCTCCGGTGGCGCCGTCGCCGCCTCGCGTCCGTCGGTCCGCTGAGATCGCGGCCGGAGCAGTAGGGCCCGACTCGGCCGCGGTCAAGCCCGGTCGGGCTCGTCCTCCGATCGCCCGCCGGGTGTGTGCGGGCGGTACGTCGCCTCGCGAACGGCCGCGTCGCTCTCGAGGAGTGTCCCCAGCGCGCCGCCCACCGTGGCGATCGACGAGACCAGCCACCCCAGCCGCGCCATGTCCCACCCGGTCGGGTCGTGCCCGACGGCGTGGGCGAACGCCGGCGGCGGAATGACCACGATGGCGGCGAGGGTCATGATCACGAACAGCGCGAGGTAGAGGGTGACCACGCCGATCGCGAGCGTCGTGACCGTAACGATGTTGAACAGGGCGACGCGCTCGCGGGCGGCCGGGTCGCGGGCGCGCTCCCATAGGCCGTGGGCGACGACGAGGGCGACGAGGATGAGCGCCACCGAGAGCAGCGCGACCGCGAGTAGGCGTGGCCACGAGCTCTCGTCGGCGAGCGTCCAGATGTTCGAGGACGAGAGCGCGTACGCGCCGGTGCCGAGCGCCGCCGTCGCCGACCGCGACAGGCGGACCATGACCCGCGTCGGCCGGTTGGCGGCGATCATCCCGACGAGCAGACGCACGTTGCCGTGCACGGTCGATCCGGCGAACCGCAGCGTGCCGTCGCGCTCGGCGTGGGTGGCCGCAGCCGGCGCCGCGAGCTCGGCGCTGCGGACCGCCATGCGCGCGCGGCGCCCGTCTCCCGCGGCGTCCGCCTCGCCGAGAAGGCCGGCCACGATCTCCACCGCGACGTCGCGCAGGCGGTTGCGGCGATGCACCGCGCCCAGCGCCGGGACGCTGACGAGCCCGACCCCGTGCGACGCGCTCGTGCGTGCTGCCACCGGGCGATGGGCCACACGCAGCGGCAGGGTCGTGAGGCCGATGCCGAGCTGCCAGCCCCCGTCGAGCAGGCGGCGGCGGACCGCATCGACGAGCTCGGACGAGCTTGCGGAGGCGTCGGCGGGGTCGACGTCGTGCACCTCGGTATCCCAGTCGGTGCCGGGGCCCACGTGCTCGCGCAGCGCGCCGGGCAGGTCCTCGGCCAGCGCCTCGGCGAGGTCGCGGTCGTCGTGCGCGGCGATCAGCCCGATGACGATGGCGTCCCTCTCGGCCATCTCTCCGGTCGTACCCGATCGCCCCGGCGCGCATCGGCGCGCGTTCGGGCACGTTGTCGCCCCCGCGGGACGGCCTAGCCTCCGGAGGACCCAAGCAAGGAGGGCATGGCCGTGCATCAGGCGACGACGACCGAGCAGCGGACCGACACCGGGCGGTACCTGGCCGTGTACCTGAACGATCACCTGGCGGGATCTACCGCCGTCATCGAGCTTGTTCGCCGGGCGGCGCGCGAGCACGCGGGGACGGAGCTCGGCGGCTTCCTCGTGAAGCTCCTGGCCGAGATCGCGCAGGACCGCCGGGCGCTGCGGCGGGTGATGGACGCGGTCGGCGCGCGGCCGCACCTCGCCAAGATCACGGTCGCGTGGCTGGCCGAGAAGGCCGGGCGATACAAACTCAACGGCCGGATCCTGGGGCGGTCGCCGCTGTCGCCCCTGATCGAGCTCGAGGCGGTCGAGCTCGGGATCTACGGCAAGCTGCTGCTGTGGCGGTCCTCCGGGACCGGCGCCCACCGGGCTTCGCAGCGGTCGACGTCGACGACCTCATCGCCCGCGCCGAGCGCCAGCTCGACGAGGTCGAGCGCCATCGCGCGGCCGCGGGCGCGGCGCTGCAGGGCTGAGCGGCGGGGCCGCAGCCAGGATCGGCGGAGGGTCCGGCACCATCAGGCGCTCGGCATCGCCCGCGCCCGGGCGACCGCGGGGCCGCCGTTGTTGATCTTGTGGTGGGGGTCCTCCATGTTGGCGCGGCGGACCGCGTCGACGTCGCCGTGGAAGTCGCCCTTGCCGGTGGGGTCGGTCAGGGCCAGCGAGGCGAGCTCGAACAGGCACAGGCCGACATGCGGCACCCACTGGTCGCGGCCCTTCCTCCACTGGCCCGTCACGAAGGGCGTCGCGGCCAGCGCGATCGCGCCGAGCGCGTCGATCGCCAGGTGCGCCTTGAACGGCATCAGCCGCACGATCCCCAGCGGGTAGTCGGTGATCGTGCTGTAGGCGGCGTGGATCGCGCCCGCTCGTCGGATCTGGCCGGCGGAGCGCGTGCCCTCGATGCCGGCCACCTTCGGAAAGGCGGTCGCGAGCAACGCGCCGACGCTGTAGTCGGTGACGCCGTGCAGCGTGGCGTCGATCGGGCGGGGCGGCAGTGGCATGTCCGGCCTCCGTTTCAGGGCTTGAGGACGACCTTCACGCACTCGTCCTCCTTGTGCTTGAAGGTCTCGTAGGCGTCAGGGGCCATGTCGAGGCCCAGCCGGTGGGTGACGACGAAGCTCGGGTCGATGTCGCCGTTGCGCACGCGCTCGTACAGGGGCTCGAGGTAGCGGTGCACGTGGCACTGGCCGGTCCTGATCGTGAGGCCCTTGTTCATGAGGGCGCCCATCGGGAACTTGTCCATCAGGCCGCCGTAGACGCCGATGATCGAGACGATCCCGCCCGGCCGGCAGGCCATGACGGCGTCGCGCAGCGCGTGCCCGCGGTCGGTCTCCATGCGGGTCGCCTGCTTCACGCGATCGGCGGCGTGCAGGGCTCCGTGGCCGTGGGTGGCCTCCATCCCGACCGCGTCGATCACCGCGTCGGGGCCGCGCCCGCCGGTGAGCTCCTTGAGCTGCTCGACGACGTCGGCGTCCTTCGAGAAGTCGATGACGTCCGTCGCGCCCGCCTTGTTGCTGGCCATGGCGAGGCGGTAGTCGTACTGGTCGATCGCGATGATCTGCTCCGCGCCGAGCATCACGGCGCTCGCGATGGCGAACTGGCCGACCGGGCCGGCGCCGAAGACGGCGATCGTCTCGCCGCCGGAGATGTCGCAGAAGTCGGCGCCCATGTAGCCGGTCGGGAAGATGTCCGACAGGAAGAGCACCTGCTCGTCGGTGAGGTCGTCCTCGATCTTGATCGGGCCGACGTCGGCGAACGGGACGCGCGCGTACTCCGCCTGCCCGCCGGCGTAGCCGCCGGTGATGTGCGAGTAGCCGAAGATCCCGGCCGTCGGGTGGCCGAACATCTTTTCGGCGATCCCCGCGTTCGGGTTGGAGTTCTCGCAGACCGACCACAGCTGGTGCCGGCACGACCAGCAGTTGCCGCACGCGATCGGGAACGGGACCACGACGCGGTCGCCGACCGCGAGGTTCTCGACGCGGCGGCCGGTCTCGACGATCTCGCCCATGAACTCGTGGCCGAGGATGTCGCCGCGCTTCATCGTCGGGATGTAGCCGTCGTAGAGATGCAGATCCGACCCGCAGATCGCCGTCGACGTGATTCGGACGATCGCGTCGCGCTCGTTGAGGATCTTCGGGTCGGGGACGTTCTCGACCTGGACCGTGTTGCGGCCCGACCAGACGTTGGCTCTCACCGCACACCCACCTTCTGAAGCTCCGCGTCGTCGAGCGGCTGCGCCGGGCGCTGCCTGAGCTTGCGCTCGGCCCGCTCGCCCTCCGGGGTCGAGTCGGAGCGCGGGATCTCGCCGGTCTCGACCAGCTGCTTGAAGCGCCGCAGCTCGTCCTTCAGCTTCGCCAGCCGCGCGGCGCCGGTCAGCTTCTGGAGCGTGCCGCCGGCCCCGTCGAGGGCGACGTGGATCTCGGTCCCGCGGTCGCCCGGCGCGTCCTTGAAGCTGACGGCGGCGTCCGCCGCGGCGACGTATTCGGGCCGGTGGTCGGGGGATTCCCAGAGCTGCCGGATCTCGGCGCGTGGGCGATGGACGGTGATCGCTGCCCTCGTGGTCATCGAGCCTGCCTCCTGGTCGGGAACATCGGCCGGGCGCGCGCGGCGGCACCCCGACGCCTGGGGTACGCCGCCGCCCGCGGGGGCCAAGACCGAGGGTTCGACCGGGCGCGTGGCCGCTCGCCATCGACGGGGTGTCTTGGGCGCCCGCGGCCGCGGCCTATCGCGGGCGCTGTGGAGGGTCGCCCGAAGACACCCGACCGCGACGGGCAACGCTCCGGCGGCCCGCGTCGCTGGCCGCCGGTGCTGTGGCTGCTCGTCTACATCGGCAGCGTGTTCATCCTGAACGGCGCGAACGGGAAGTGGGACCCGCTCGAGCTCGCGCTCGGGATCGGCCTCGCGGCGATCGCGTGTGGGCTCGGGATGTACCTCGCGTTCGGCCCGTGGCCCGGACGCCCGCGGCCGCGGTGGGCCGCCCTCCTCGTCGGCGGCGTCGCGGCCTTCTACGGGATCTGCGCGCTGGCCGCGGCCGTGTTCGTGGGCCCCGCCTACGCGATCGCAACCCTGCTGGCCGGGATCGTCCCGATGACGGCCGCGGCGCTGTGGGTCGCGACCGTCCGCGCCAAGACCCGCCGGGTCGCCGGCGAGGCCGTCGATCCGTCGGCCGGAGACAGCGACGACCCGTTCCCCGGCGTCGGCGCCGACGACGCACGCCCGCTCGGCGACACGCCCGAGATCCACGACGACATCTCCTCGCACGACCTCCCGCCCGGCCATCCCTCCCGGCGCCGGGCCGAGCGTCGGGGCGGTACGCGCCCGGGCCGCGCGGGACCGGGACCGGCGGCGTGACGCGTCGGCGCCCGCGAGGCGTCAGCGCCCGCGAGCCGCCCCCCGTCCCGCCGAGCTGGGCGCCTGGCGCGGCGCCGGCAGGCTCGGCGGCCCGGGCACGTACTCGACCGTGGGGGGACGTCCGCGGGGCTGCGGGTAGAGCTGCATGCGCTCGCGCTCGGTTTCGGGGACGCCGACGCGGACCGGCAGGCCGAGCGTGAGCAGGTCTGGCACCTGCAGCGGGTGGTCGTGGGTCGGACGCCTCGACGAGCGACGCCGCCGGGTACTGGCCGAGCTGCGGGTCGACGGGACCTAGCGCGGCGTGTGCGTCGAGCAGGGTCGCGTCGGCCGCGAGCGCGATCAGCGTGCCGCGATCAGCGTCCGCCGGGCGTGTGGAGGACGATCTCGATAGGCCGTCCGGCCGGCGTCTCGTTGATGGCCCGCAGCACGCTCTCGGCGTCGTCGATGTCGATGTAGCGGACGACCGGGAAGCCGAGCAGCGACATCTGCTCCTGACGGTGGATCAGTGTGATCACCGTCGCCTTGCGCTCGCGCGACAGGACGGCCAGCGCCCGCCGCCGTTGCAGCAGCATCTTCTGCCGCTGTACCGCGGGCTGGAGCGAGGCGAGGATGAAGAACAGCTACAGGAGGCTGAGAGGATCCACCTAGACCAGGCCCCCAGGTCGGAAGCGGCCGGCGACGACCCTCATGCGCCGGCCGCGTCGTGCAGCTTGTCGAAGGCGCCCTGCTCGATCTGGCGCACGCGCTCGGCGCTGATGCCGAGCGTGGAGCCCAGCTCGCGCAGGGTCTGCTCCGGGCCGTCGAGCCCGTAGTGCCCGCGCACGATCGTCCGCTCGCGGTCGCTCAGCGCGCCGAGCAGCCGGGGCAGCTCTTCGAGGTGCGCGCGCCATGTCACGCCCTCGTAGGCGTCCTCCGCGCGCGGATCGGCGAGCAGGTCGCCGAAGCTCGCGGCCGAGCCCTGGTCGCCGTCGGTCGGCTCCTCCAAGGCGCGCGGTCGGCGCTCGGCGGCGATGAGCTGGCCGATCTGCTCGCGGCTCAGCCCGGTCGACGTCGAAAGCTCGGCGACCGAGGGCTCGTGGCCGTTCGCCTGGGACAAACGGGCGCGGGCACGCTTGATCCGCGCGAGCTGGCGCACGGCGCGGTCGGAGAGCACAATGGGACGCATGAGCTCGGTGACGAGCTCCTGCATCGCCTGGCGGACCCACCATCCGGCGTACGCCCAAAACGGGGTCCCGATCGCCGGGTCGTAGCGCTCCAGCGCCCGCAGGAGTCCGACGACGCCGTCCTGCATGAGCTCCGCGCGGTCGATGGAGGTCGATCGCGCGTAGCTGCGCGCGACGCCCGCGATGAGAGGACGAAAGGCGTGGAGCAGGGCCTCACGCGCGGCGGCGTCGTGTTTCGCGGCCGTCACGAGGTCGAGCTCGCACCGCATCGCGAACGCGGTCGCGGTCAGTCGCGCGCGCGGGGCGCGCGCGTCGCGCGCGAGGGCGCTCATGTCGTGTTCGCGGGCTGGACCTGGACGCGCCGCGGGCGTGCCTGCTCAGGTTTGGGCACGCGTACGGTCAGCATGCCGTCGTCGAGCGTTGCTTCGACGGCGTCGGGGTCCGGCTGACCGGGCAGGACGACGCGGTACTCGAACCGGCCGGTCCGCCTGGTGCGGCGGCGCAGGATGCCGCTGCGCTCGCGCTCCTTGGTCTCGCCCGAGATCACGAGCTCGGAGTCGCGCAGCTCCACGTTCACGTCGTCGCGGCCGACGCCGGGGACCTCGGCCTCGACGATCCACGCGTCGTCGGTCTCCTCGACGTCGACGGCGGGGATCCACGGCTGGTCCTCACCTCCGCCGATGCCCGACCAGACGGACTCCATGAGCTCGGCCGTCCGCCGTTGGAGCTCCTCGAACTCACGGACAGGCTCCCACGCGGCCGGCGGCCGCGACGTCGTCTGCTCTCTGCGTCTCACGGGAAGGGCCATCACGCAACCTCTTGGTCGTTCTGAGCTAGGGACGGAGAGACGGTCGAGCGGGCCACACGCCGCGGCGCGCACATCGCACGCAGGGCAAGCGTCGGGGGTTTGGTCTCCTCAGGGCCGGGCTGTAGGGGCTATCGATCCGGCGGTGCCGCCCGGGCGGATGCCCGACCCTCCCGCACCTGGATCGCGGTGCCCTACGCCGGGGTGCAGAGGGACGCGAGCGCCGCTGTCAGAGGTCATACGCCTCGCCCGCGGACCATCAACCGATGTTCGCAGGACCGAACCATTTTTCTCGCAAAGAGCGGCTTTTTTACGGTGGAACGCGTTGGAAACCGACCTGTCGGATGTCCGTCGCCATACGGTTGGCAGTGCGGTCTCAACCCTGCCCGGTACGTGCCGCCCGGCGCCGCCAGGTGCGTGTCCGACGCGAACGATCGGGTTGATCGGCGCGGTCATCGGCTCGAACGAGATGACGGCGAGGGCCACCGCTTTGCCCAGGTCTACGCGCCGTCAGAGCACCTCGAGCGGGATCGGGCGCGACGGCGGCGGGAAGGCGGCGTCGAGCTCCAAGAGGTCGTCCTCGCCCAGGTCGACCTGCGCGGCGCGGGCGTTCTCGCGCGCGTGCGCGGGCGTGCCGGCCTCGGGGATCGCACAGACGCCGGGATGGCCCATGACCCACGCGAGCGCGATCTGCGCCGCGGTCGCCTTGTGGCGCGTCGCGATACCGCGGAGCACCGGATGCGCCGCGAGCCGCCCCTGTTCGAGGGGCGAGTACGCCATGAGCGGCAGCCCCGACTGGCGCGACCACGGCAGCAGCGTCCACTCGATCCCGCGGTGCGCGAGGTTGTAGAGGACCTGATCGGTCTGGACATGGGCTCCGCCGGGCAACTGCAGGAGCGCCGTCATGTCGCCGAGGTCGAAGTTGCTGACGCCCCAGCGCCGGATCAGGCCGGCGCGCTTGAGGTCCTCGAACCCGGCAACGGTGTCCTGCAGCGGCACCGACCCGCGCCAGTGCAGGAGGTACAGGTCGAACTGGTCGGTGGCGAGGCGCGCGAGGCTCTCCGCGCACGCGTCGTACGCGCCCTCGCGCGTCGCTCGGCCGGGCCGGACCTTCCCGACGAGGAACACCTCGCCGCGCCGCCCGGCGATCGCCTCGCCGACGAGCCGCTCGCTCTCCCCGTGGGCGTAGATCTCGGCGGTGTCGACGAGTGTCACGCCGAGATCGATGCCGGTGCGCAGCGCCTCGATCTCGACCTTCCGCGGATGGCGGCCCTCGGCGAGGTTCCACGTCCCCATGCCGAGAGCGGGGATCGTTTCGCCGGACGGGAGGTCGACGGAGGGCATCGCGAACACGGACATGTCCCCTGCTCGTAGGACGCCGAGCGCGCCCGACCAGGGCGGCACGCCATGACGGCGCCAGCTGCGTCGGCAACGCGTACCGGGTGGCCGCCGTAGCCGGGCCGCAGCCGCAGCGACCGCCCGTCAGGAGCCGGGGGCGCCGCGGTCGCGCTCGCGTACGGTGGCGCGCTCGGGCCGGTAGCCGTACGCCGCCTCGCGTACCGCGGCGTCGCTCTCGAGGCCGGCCCCGAGGGCGCCCGCGACCGTCGCCAGCGACGCGGCGAGACACGCGACCTTCACGTAGTCACCGACCGTGGCGGGGTGGCCCAGCGCGTGGGACAGGACGGCGTCGTCGAGCAGCAGGCCCGCGCCCGCCAGGGCGAGGACGAACAGTGCGACGTACAGGCACGTGACGCCGAGGAGCAGGGTCAGGAGCGTCGCGACGTTGAAGAGCACCGCCTGCTCGCGCGCCTGCGGCGTGACCGCCCGCTCCCAGAGCCCGTGGGCGAGGATGAGGAACAGGACGAGCGCCGCCAGGGCAACGACGGCGAGCGCCAGCAGGCGAATCCCGTCGAGCGCGTCGGCCACCCGCCAGACGTCCGCCGTCATCAGCGACAGGACGACGGTGCCAACGGTGGCGGCGAGCGCGCGCGACAGCCGCGCGGCCAGGCGCCACGGCCGGTTCGCCCGCAGCATCCCGCCCAGGAGCCGCAGGTGACCGCGCACGACCGCGGCGACGAAGCGCACGTCGATGTCGTCGTCCTCGGGGACCACGCGCCGCTCGCGGGCGGCGATCTCGGCGAGGCGGCGGCCGACTCGGACGCGGTGGCCGGCGTCGCGCCCCGACGTCGCGAGGCCCTCGCCGAGGAGGCCGTCCACGAGGCGGACGACCGCGTCGCTCGCGCGCCGGCGCAGCTGAACCGCGCCGAGCGCCGGCAGCGAGACCAGGCCGACGCCGTGGGTGGCGCTCGCGTCGGCGACGACGGGCCGGTGCCGGATGCGCAACGGCAGGTCAGTGAGGCAGACCGCCAGGTCGCAGCCCTCGCGGATCATCCGCTCCCGCGCGCGGTCGATCAGCGCCGTGGTGCCGACGCCGGCCTCGCCCGCCGCCGGCTCGACGGCGACCGGCACCGACCACGTGACCGCAGGCTGGATCCGCTCGCCGAGGCGGGCGGGCAGCTCGTCGGCGAGCGCGCGGGCGAGCTCCTCGGCCGGGCCGGGCGCGGCGATGAGCGCGAGCCCGAGGCCGGCGGGAGGTGGCGCGTCGCCCATGGTGTCGCCGGCGACGTGCATCACAGGCTCCCTACCCGGGTCCCGCCCATCGGTCGCGCGTGGCCGGCGATCGCGGCTGACCTAGCGGCTTCGCCGGCCCGCGGGCACCAGGGTGCGCTTGTAGTCGGCCGGCAGCTCGGAGATGACGTCGAGGAACTCCTCGTCGCCGACCGCCTCGCGCAGCGTCGCGAGCACGGCGCGCGCGTGCACGAGCGCCTCGGCGGGCGGCACCCCCTCGCGCTCGGCGACGCGCGACAGGAAGCTCCGGAGCGGCATGGTCCGGGCGTGGTCGCCGCTCGCCGCCCGGCCCCGCTCGAGGGCGGGGTGCAGCTCGAGCGGCAGCCGCGCCTCGAGATCCTCGACCTCGCCGCCCGAGATCCGCTCGGCGAGCGTCTCGACGACGGCCTCGGCCGCGCGCATCGCGCGCTCCCGGTCCAGCCCGGTGCGGCGCGCGACCCGCTCCGCGAACTCGTCGGCGGTGGGCTGCTCGACCCACGACCCGCGCGGCAGCAGGCCCGCGAACTCGTTCGGCAGCTCGGCCGCCACGTCGGCGAGCTCGCCGGGGCTCACGGCGTAGCCGAGCGCGGTGAACACGGCGCGGGCGTCGCGTTCGGCGGTCGCCGCGTCCACGCCCTCGCGCTCCGCGACGCGGCGGACGAACTCGTCGACGCCGAACCGGGCGGCGGGGGTGTTCGTCGCGAGCCACGCCGCCAGCTCTGGGGGCACCTCGGCCGCGAGGTCGCGCGCCTCGCCCGGGTCGAGCCGCTCGGCGAGCGTGGTGAGCGTCGCGGCGATCGCGCGGGCCGCGTGACCCGCGTCGATGGCCGCCGCCTCCCGCACGAGGGTGGTGAACCGTTGCGCGTCCACGCTCACGCTCCGTTCCGCGAGGCGACGACGACCGGGCACGGCGCGTGGCGTACGACGTCGCGGGAGACGCTGCCGAGGAGCACGGGGCCGTGCCGGTGCGGTCCGACGACGACTGCCTGCGCGTCGCGCTCCTTGGCCAGCGAGACAATCGTGTCGGCGATCGGGGTCTCCGGGTCCTCGGCGACGACGAGCGGGTCGGCCTCGAGGCCGAGCTCGCGCGCCAGCTCAGCGCCCTGCCGGGCGAGCTTGCGCGCCGATTCGTAGTTGCGCTGGTCGATCTCGACCGCGGTGCGGACGTCGATCGGCGCCGGGGGCAGGCCGATCGTCGCGGTCGGAAGCTCCATGAGCTCGAACGCCAGCCCGGCCTTCCACACGACCGCGACGACCGCCGGCCGCCGCCCGAGCAGCGCCGCGGCGTCGCGGATCGCGCGCTCGGCGGCGGGGGTGCCATCGAAGGCGATGAGGACGGGACCACGGGCCATAGCTCTGGCAGGTAGGCCGAAGCCGCCTTCGTGCCAAGCCGCGGCGCGATCCGCGGTTCACGCCGCGGAGGGACGCCGCGCCGGCCCCGGCCCGCCTGGACAACGCGCGGCGAGGCGCCGGCCCGTGTCCCGACGGTCCCGGGACCGGTCGACGGCGCCGGCGTGCCTCGCCGCGTGTGGCGCGCGTGGGCTACGGCGCCGCAGCGCCCGCCCGCGCGTGCGCGAACTGCTCGACGATCGCCGGGCAGAAGGCCTCGAGGTCGTTCGGCGACCGGCTCGTCGTGAACTGCCCGTCGACGACGACCTCCTCGTCGACGACCTCGGCACCCGCGTTGCGGAGGTCGGTCCTGATACTCGGCCAGGACGTCATCCGCCGCCCGCGCACGACGTCCGCCTCGGCGAGCGTCCAGGGGCCGTGGCAGATCGCCGCGACCGGCTTGCCCGTGGCGACGAAGTCGCGGACGAACGCGACGGCGCCCTCGTCCATGCGGAGTTTGTCGGGATTGACCGTCCCGCCCGGCAGGAGCAGAGCGTCGTACTGGTCGACCGAGGCGTCGGAGACGACCCCGTCGACCGGGATCGTGCCGGCCGAGATGATGTCCATCTGGCGGGCCTGGATCTCGCCGGGGTGCAGCGAGAGGACCTCGGTCTTCGCGCCGGCGCCGCGGAGCGCCCCGCGCGGTTCCTCGAGTTCGATGCGTTCCACGCCGTCGGTCGCGAGGATCGCGACCGAGACGTCTTCGAGTAGATGTGCCATGCGCGTGTCGGCTAGGTCGGGCCACGACACCGTCAAGTGCGCGGCCCGCGAGCGAACCGGCTTGTGGCGCCGCCGCGACGTACCGCGGCGTCATCCGGCCCGCCCGGCGCGCGTTTGGCTCGCGAGCCGATCGACCTACCGCACAGAGGGCGGCGGCGCTCCGCGACCGCCGAGACGGCAACGACCCGCACCGGCGACCGCCCATCGCGCCGCCGCCGAACGAGAGGAGCGCTCGATGACGCAGCTCATGACCGACGAGGGCCAGAGGGTCCGCGTCCCCGCCGGCACGTGGAAGGTCGACCCCGCCCACTCGAGTGTCGCCTTCGAGGTCAAGCACATGATGATCTCGACAGTCCGCGGGCACTTCCGGGCGTTCGACGGGACGCTCGAGGCAGCCGAGGACGATCCGGCTCACTCCCGCGCCTGGGGTTCGGTCGACGTCGCGAGCATCGACACCGGCAACGCCGAGCGCGACGAGCACCTGCGCTCGCGCGACTTCTTCGACGCCGAGCGCTACCCGGAGATCCGCTTCGAGTCGACGCGCGTGGCGCACGTCGAGGGCGGCACGTACAACGTCTGGGGGAACCTCACGATCAAGGACGTCACGCGCGAGGTGGAGATGACCGCGACGGTCGAGGGCGCCGGGCAGGACCCGTGGGGCACCGAGCGCGTGGGCATCGCGATCCGCGGCGAGATCGACCGCACCGAGTTCGGGCTGCACTGGCAGCAGAAGCTCGCGACCGGCGGCCTGCTCGTGGGCGAGAAGGTGAAGGTGCTCGCCGACGTCTCCGCGGTCCGCGCCTGAGGAGGCGACAACGCTGCCCGATCCCCGCCACGGCATCCGCGAGCACTTCGGCGAGGCCGCCCTCGGCGACGCCCAGTCGGAGACCCGCCCGACGACCAGGACATGATCGAGCCCGACGCCGATCCGCTCGACACCGACGTCGAGGACGCCGACCTGTTCCTCGGCCTCGACGACGACGACGGGGCGGGCGTCCCGTAAACCACCCGCCCGCGGGCGTCCCGCTCGTCGCGTCGCGCTGCCGCTCATGATCACCGCGGGCGCGGTCTACCTCGTCATCGGCCTGCTGCTGCTGGCCGCCGCCGCGCTGACGCTGATCGGCACGGTCGCCGACGTGATCGAGGGAGCCGCTCGCGCCCGGTCACCGACGTCGGCGTCTTCCTGCTCGAGCGGATCCTTTTGATCTTCATCATCGCCGAGCTGCTCTACACGCTGCGGCTCGTCGACTTCGGCGGGACGATCCTCGTCGAGCCGTTCCTCTTCATCGGGCTCATCGCCGTCGTGCGCCGGATCCTGCTCGTCACGGCGGAGGCGGAGGGCGCGGGCGGGCCGGAGGACGTGACCGGGTTCCTCGTCGAGATCGGGGTCCTCGGAGCGCTGACGCTCGCCCTCGCGATCTCCATCCACCTCCTGCGGCGAAGCCGTCGGCCGGACGCCGAGTAGGGAGCGGCGGTGCGTGGTCGGCGGAGGCTGGTCCGCGGCCCGCCGCGGCCTACCAGCCCGCGGGATGAGCCATCTTCACCACCCCGCACCCGCACCATGGCCCGCCTGACGCGCCTGGTCTGCGCCGCCGACCCCGGCGGATCCACCGAAGCGATCGCCGCCGTCGTCGAGGCGGCCGAACGCGACGACGCCCAGGCGATCGCCGTCGTGGGCACCCTCGGCGCCGGCGTCGCCTCGCCCGAGAGCCAGCGGGCGGTCTTCGGCGCGCTCGCCGCAGCCCGCCGTCCCGTCTTCTGGATCCCGGGCCCGGACGACGCGCCGGTCGCCAACTACCTGCGCGAGGCGCACAACATCGAGGTCGTCTTCGGCGACCTGCACGGCGTCCACGGCACGGCCGCGCTGGCGCCGGGCGACGTCGTCGTCGCCGGGCTGGGCGGCGAGATCTCGGACGACCCGGACGAGCCGCGCGAGGAGATCGAGCGGCTGCGCTACCCGCGCTGGGAGGCCGACTACCGGCTCAAGCTCCTGCGCGAGTGGCCCGAGCACGAGCGCGTGCTCCTGTTCCACACGCCCCCGCAGCACAAGGGGCTCGGGCGGCCCGGCAGTGACGCGGTCGCCGAGCTGATCGGCACGTTGCGTCCCCGCGTTGCGGTCTGCGGCGGCGAGCCGATGTCCCAGATGCTCGGACGCAGCCTGGTCGTCGCCCCGGGGCGCGCGTCGGAGGGCCACTACGCGGTCGTCGACCTCCACAAGCGGGAGGCGCGGCTCGCCGAGCTCCAAGCGGTGCGCTGAAGCGTGATGGCCGGTCGAGCTCGATCGCGGAGCTCCACGAGCTCGCCAAGACGCTGATCCCGCCGCGGCGGTCGCGTTCGCTACGCCGCGCGCGGGATCTCCCCGCGCGCGGTGGCGTCCTCGGTGAGGACCTCGCGCAGCCGGTCGAGCGACCGGCGCAGGATGCGAGAGACCTGCATCTGCGAACTCCCGACCAACTCGGCGATCTTCGCCTGCGTGAGGTCGTCCTCGACGCGGAGTCGCATGATGTCGCGCTCGCGCCGCGTCAGGCAGCCGAGCATGCTGTCCAGCAGGACACGCTGCTCGACGCCCTCGTAGCCGGCCTCCTCGCAGCTGAGGACGGACAGCAGCGGGTCGTCGTCGTCGCGCCCGCTGCGCGAGTCCTCGAGCGAGCCGGCGTGGTAGGCGCCGAGCGCGCCGCGGGCCTCGAGGACGGCCTCGCGCGGGGCGCCGACGGCGTCGGCGACCTCGTCGATCGTCGGCGGCCGGCCAAGCCTCGCCGTCAGGTGCTCGCTCTCCCGGTCGGTCCCGAGCGCGAATTCCTGCAGCTCGCGCGGGACGCGGACCGACCACGTCTTGTCGCGGTAGTAGCGCTTGATCTCGCCGAGGATCGTCGGCACGGCGTAGCTCGAGAACGCGATGTCGCGCTTGCTGTCGAAGCGGTCGATGGCGTTCACGAGCCCGAGGCAGGCGACCTGGAAGAGGTCGTCGAACGACTCGCTCGTGTGGGCGTAGCCCGCCGCGAGCCGGCGGGCCAGCGGCAGGAAGCGCGCGACGACCATGTCGCGGTCCACCGGGCTCGAGGGGTCGTGGTACCGAGCGAACAGCTCGCGGTCGCGACGCAGGCGTTCGCGGCGCTCCGGCGAGACCGCTGGGCGCGGCCGGGAGGGTGATGGACGTGCCTGCACATCAGTCGCGGTAGGCCGTCGATCCCCCGCGCCAAGCCGTCTCGCGCCGGCGACGAATGCTCGGAGCCACCGCGTTACGAGGACGCGACGGCGCCGCGTGCGTCGCGGCGCAGGGCGGGCGGTCCGGCGAGGTCGTCGAGCGACGTCCGGACGCCTCGGGGAACGGCGATCACCGCGCACCGGGCGGCCATCATGACCGCGCCGGACACGCTGCCGAGGAGCACCGCGCGCAGAGGGCCGTAGCCGCGCGAGCCGCACACCAGCAGGTCGAGGTGCTCGGATGCCGCGACGAGCAGCTCCACCGGGTCGCCGATCAGGGCCTCGACGTCGACCGGGACGTCCGCGCCGAGCTCGTCGACCGCGCGCCGCAGCGCGCGCTCGGCGGCGAGCCGGTGCTCGCCCGCGACGTCCTCCGGGTCGCGGCGGTCGCGGCCGGGGGTGGTCGCCTCCGCCTCGGACGCATCCGCGAGGCGCGGCTTGACAGCCGTGATCGCGCGCAGCCGCGCGCCGACGCGCCGGGCGATCGCGTGCGCCCCGCGGAGCGCCTCGCGTCCCTCCTGGCTGTCGACGAACGCGACGCCGACGGTCTCCACGGCGCGCGCCGTCCAGTTGCGCGGCACGAGCGCGACGGGGCACGGCGAGCCGTGCAGCAGCCGCCCCGCCGTCGACCCGGCGCGCACGCGCCCCGGGTCCGACCGCCGATCGGAGCCGACGACCAGGAGGGCGGCGTCCTCCTCCTCGGCGACGGCATGCAGCACGCTCGCGGCGCTCGCGCCGCGGCACACGCGGACCTCGGCGTCGACGCCGAGGGTCCGCAGCTCGGCCTCGCGGTCGCGGAGCGCCTCGGGCGCCTCGTCGAGGAGGTCGTCGTCGACGATGCCATAGGGCAGGGACTGGCCGGCCCAGACCGCCGGCACGGGCGGTCGGGCGTGGACGGCGGCGACGACGAGGGGCGCGCCTGTGAGCCGGGCGACCGCGACCGCGAAGTCGACGGGGGCGCGGTCGCCGTGCCGCGGGTCGTAGCCCACGACGATGGGCTTGCTCACGGGGCGCTCCCTTCAGTCGTGCGTCACGGTGTCCTGGGGGCGGGCGTGGTCAGGTCGTCCGGTCGTCCGGTGCGCCGACGGGCGCCGCGACGATCACCACGCGCCGCAGCCGCACGCCGACGACGCGCGGCGCGCCGTTGCCGCCGTCGCCCTCGACGGCCGCCTCCTGGCGGTCGCGGTCCTCGTCCTCGTCGGGCAGCGCGAGCGCGCGCGTCCTGTCGTCGCCCTGCCATTCGTCGTAATTCGACAGGCCGTAGTACTCCCACAGCCTGCGCTCCTCGTCGGGGTCGAGCTCGCCATCGGGGTCGACGCGCGGCGCGTCCTTCACCTTCTCCTTCGGCAGCGGGACGCGGACCTTGCCGTCGTCGGTGGGCTGCGCGTCGCGGATCGGCACGACGGTGTGCTTGAGCCCGAACAGGCCCGTCTTCACGGCGGCCCACCCGGGCTCGCCGGTCTGACGGTCGAGGAAGATGTCCTCGATCGTCCCGATGGTGTCGCCGTCGGGGTCGATCATCTTCCTCCCCCGCCAGCTCTGGACGTCTTGGAGATCGGTCACGGAAACCTCCCGCATCGTGGGTTGTGTTACCTCCGGTAGGAGGTTGCGGCGGGCTGTCAAGGCGTGATCACGCCGCCGCGCCCACCGGCTCCCGGGTCTCCGGCGCCTCTGCCGCGGGGTTGCGCCAGGCGACGATGAGCTCGTCGCCCTCGGCGTCGACGGTGACCGTCGCCCCGTCGCGGATGTCACCTCCGATCAGCGCCCGCGCGATCCGCGTCTCGACCTCGCGCTGGATGAAGCGCCGCAGCGGGCGCGCGCCGTACACCGGGTCGTAGCCCTCGCGCGCGAT
>CAWBIU010000004.1:0-1162946 GCA_963789015.1 uncultured Actinomycetes bacterium
AGCGACAGCCGTGCGCAGTTAGTTGACCGCTGCAATAGAGGCAACGACCGCGGCAGCCCTTGTGCCTACGGAGCCGTCAAGCCTGGCTGCTTGACTGACCTCATGAGTTGGGAGCAGCGCAAGCCGGACGGCGTCGGAGACGTCGAGCACACCCCCGACGGCTGGACGACGTCCGTGTCGATCCCGCTCGACGAGGACGGTTACTTCGGTCGTGATTGCCCGCCCTGCGAGGCGCCGTGCAAGATGCTGCACGTCGAGTACCAGTCGCTGCCCGACGACCTGCAGTTGACCTGCCCATACTGCGGGCATCGGGAAGAGCACAGCGCGTTCATGAGCGCCGCCCAGCACGAGCGTGTCATGGCCGCCGCCTCCGGGCTCGCGCTCCAGTTCGTCCACCAAGAGATCAACGACATGCTCGGTCGGACGTTCGGCAGTCGGTCACGCTCGTCGCGTCGGCCGAAGGGCTCCGGGCTGTCATTGAGCGTCGAGACGAGCTACCGGCCTGGCTCGCCGCCGCCAATCAAGGCGCTGCCCGATGTCATGGAGAAGCGGACGCGGCGGATCGTCAACTGCTCCGTGTGCGGTAACCACCACGCCGTCTACAGCGCCACGTCCTTCTGCCCGGTCTGCGGGCCGCGCCCAGCTGCCGAAAAGGTGCTCGAAGCCATAGCCGCCGCCCGCGCCGCGTTGGCGGTCGAGGACCGCTTCGACGAGGATGACCGCGAGACGCTGCGCGCCACCGGCGTCTTCGAGCGCTGGGCGGTGGACAGCGTCGAGTCGGTTGTGAGCCTCTTCGAGCTCTTCGCGCGCGGGCAGTCCACCATGCGCGTCTCGAACGCGCAGGAGCACACGAAGAAGAAGGGCAACGTCTTCCAGCGCCTCGACGATACGGCCGAACTGTTCCGCAAGCACACCGCCATCGACCTGCCCGCGCTGAACGGCGGCGACCGCTGGCAGCGCCTCAAGCGTGCGTTCGCGCAGCGCCACGTCCTCGTGCACAACGGGGGCATCGTCGACGAGAAGTTCCTCGCCCAGGTTCCCGACACTTCCCTCAAGCTCGGCCAGCGGCTCGTGATCCGCCGCATTGACGCCGAGACCGCGCTCGACGACCTGCACGCAGTAGTCGAAGCGGTCACCGCCGCCTGAGCCGGCCGCCTTACCGCGTACTTGCGCGACCCGGGGCGTATCAAGAACGTATCCGACGCTCCGTGCGGACAGTTGGAGCGCCAAGCTGAACCTGTCTCCCGATCGAGCGAAAGCCCCGCTATGCGGGGCTTTCGTCGTTCTCGGCCGTCAGCAGAGCAGGGACGGGTTCACGGGGGTCCAATTTCTCTCGGCCCTACAAGGCTGCATGAAGCGCCCATATGGCACCGTCAGCTCTACGGGAAGAACTGCTCCCTGCTACGACCGCTGGCGCACGCTCGACATCGGCGCAGCGCCGTGCGCGCCAGCGATCAGGACCTCACGGCCACCACGCTCGCGGACCTCGCGCGGGTCGGAGCCGGTCACGACGTACCGTTGGGATGGAGCAGGACCTTCGTCCAGCCGTCGTCGCGGCGGTCGAAGTGGTCGTATCCCTCGGGCGCTTGGTCGAGCTGCAGGTGGTGGGAGACGATGAACGATGGTTGCGCCTTGCCTGCGTGGATCAGGTTGCGCAGGTGCCGGTTGTAGCGCTTCACCGGGCACTGGCCCGTGCCCATCTTCTGCCCCCGGAACCAGAAGTTGCCGAAGTCGAAGACGACCTTGCCCTCCTTCTCGAACTCGTCCGGCGAGCCGGGGTCTTGAGGGACGAACACCCCCACGACGCCGATGCCGCCGGTGAAGCGGACCGAGCTGACGAGCTTGTTCAGCGTGTCGTTGGGAATCTCGTGGCCCTGCGGGTCGTGCGCCTGGTAGCCGACGCACTCGCAGCCGCGGTGCGCGCCGAGGCCGTTGGTCTCCGCCAGCACGCGCTCGACGGGGTTCTCCTTGGAGTCGTCGATCGGCAGCGCGCCGATCTCCTCGACCAGCCGGAGGCGGTCGGGGTGGCGGTCGACGACCATCACCTTGCAGGCGCCCTTGATCATCGCGGAGTAGGCGGCCATCAGCCCGACCGGGCCGCCGCCGTAGATCACCACGGTCTCTCCCGACTGGACGCCCGCCATCTCCGTCGCGTGCCAGCCGGTCGGGAAGATGTCGGCGACCATGACGTAGTCCGCCTGCTTCTCCTCGGCGTCCTCGGGGAGGCGCAGCGCGTTGAAGTCGGCCCACGGGACCCGCAGGTACTCGGCCTGGCCGCCCTGGTACGGCCCCATGTCCGCGAAGCCGTACGCGGCGCCCGCCATGTTCTCCATCGGCTGGGCCTCGATGCAGTAGTTCGTCAGCCCGCGGTTGCAGTTCACGCACTTGCCGCACGCGATGTTGAAGGGCAGGCAGACCCAGTCGCCGACCTGCAGGCGCTCGACGTCTTCGCCGACTTCGACGACCTGTCCGAGGTTCTCGTGCCCGAACGTGCGGCCCTGCTCGAAGTCGGTCCGCCCCTCGTACATGTGCAAGTCCGAGCCGCAGATGTTCGTCGTCGTGATCCGGACGAGCGCGTCGGACGGGCGCTCGATGCGCGCATCGTCGACGTCCGTGACGGCCACGTCGCGCGGCCCGTTGTATACGACTGCCTTCATATCTCGCCTTCCGGGAGTGGGTGATCTGTCGTCTACATAGACCGCCTGCCGCCGGCGCGAAGTGGCAGCGCGCCAACGACGCCGGCAGCGTCCGCGGCCGTACACCGTGGTCACGGCCCTGAGCCGTACCACCGACTGGTCGAGCACCTGCGGCTGCGGTCGCTCGACGTGCGACGCTCGTCACGGCTCGGGCCGGGGCGACGATGGCCAGGTCCCTTGCGCCATCCGAACCACGTGACCTCTTCGTCGGCGGCGAAGACCGCATCAGATCCGAACCAGCGGAGCCGATGCGCAGGGAATCGAACCTGTCTCCCCGATCCGAGAGGGCCCTGCATTTCGCGGGGCTTTCTTCGTTCCGGGCACTCGCGGTCGAGCCCACGGGGAACGAGTGCACGACCTTCTCCGACCCGGACGCGCGCTCGCGCGCGTCTTGGTCGTGTCGGGCCGGCCAAGCTCGCACTCTGCGTCGCGCGGCGGGGCCGCGGTTGCGTCGCTGGGGTGCCCGACGTCCAGTCGTTGGTCCTATTCGGGAGCTTGGTTCGGGAGTGGCTGACCGTAGGACGCGATGGGCCTACCGGGCGGAGCGCGCCGAGATGCGATCCTCCACACCGGTGGACACGTCCGGATTGAGCCTCATGCCACCCGCCGGGAAGGTCAAGCGCACGGCGCCCGTCGGCCGCGCCCGCGCGGGGAGCCGGACGAGGGTGGCGCGCTGGCGGCTGTCGACATTCGTAGGAGGAGTGGGCGGTTCGCTCGCCGCACGCTTGGGCGTGGTGGTGGCCGTGCCGGCGGGTGCTGCGGGCGTCCTCGAGGCCGTCGACAGGGCCCGTTGGCTCGGGATGCTCTCGATCGGCGTCGGCCTCGCCGTGGGCTGGGCAGTTGGGCGACGCGACGCGCCTGGCAGAGGCGGGTGTGCGGAGCTCGAAGCGGAGTTGCAGTCCCAGACGCGCGATCTGCGCGAGTCGCGGGCGCGCTAGGCGCGGGGCGGGGACGCCGAAACGGCGCCGGATCGAACGGGATCTCCAAGACGGATGCCAGCAGCGGCTGTTCGCCCTGCGGGTCAAGCTCGCGCTCGCGGAGGATCTGGTCGACGCCAAGCCGAGATCGTCGGCGAGAACGCGGACTCGGGGTCCGAGAACTTCCTCAGCGCGCTCGTGTCGGTCCCCTCGATCGCGCTCGGCATCCTCGTCGGCACGATGATCGTGCGGGCGGCCAAGGCGCTCGGAGCCGGTTCGCGTTCACCTTGACGTCCTTGCCGGCCTGCTCCGCTTCCTGCTGGGCCTGGGGGCGGGTGAGGTCGACGAGATCAGCCAGTCGGTCCGCGACGCCGGCGACCAGCTCTCGCAGGCCGGTGCTGACGCGGAGAGGAACGCCCAGCAGACGCTCGACCGGCTCGGCACGAAGGTGGAGTCGCTGAAGGGCCAGGTCGAAAAGGCCGTCGAGGACTCGGGCGCGTCGCAGGACAGCAACGCACCCTGACAAGTGCGCTCGGGCCGGAGGACGTGAGGCAACGGCGCACGAAGCGGCACCGATCCTGATCGGCTACGACGGCTCAGCGGCTTCTCGGTGCCGTCAGCAGAACCGTCGTCGCGCGGGGGCCCAGGGCAGCCTCCTTGTCATGCAGGCAGCGCACGCGAGCGAACTGCACTCAGGCGAGCGCCTTCTCCTTGAGGCGCTCGAACTCCGCCTGGTTGATCGCTCCGCTGTCGAGCAGCTGCTTGGCGCGCTCGATTTCGCCCGCCGACCCGCTGTCTGCGGCGACGGTGCGGACGTAGTTGTCGAAGTGCGCCTGTGAGGCCTGCGCGTCACGGACGCGTCGATCGGTCAGGCCCTTGCCGTTTGCGATCAGGTAGATGAATGCGCCGAGGAAGGGCAGCACGAGGACGAAGAGGCACCAGCCGGCTTTCGCCCAGCCGGAGATGTCGCGCCTGAAGACGTCGCTGAAGATCAGGATCAGCATCCAGATCCAGGCAACCCAGCAAAAGAAGACGATCATCGTCCAGACGATGTCCAGGAATGGGTAGTCCGCTGCGAGCACCATCGTCTGCCTCCTTCGGGAAGTTGGCGCAGTGTCGCGTCGGCGAGGGTGAGCGGTCCTCACCCGTGGGGGGTGAAGATTCACTGTCGCACCGTTGCTTTACAGGTAGTAGGTGAGCTTGTCGCTCAGCCAGCTGGTGAGGCGTTCACGCGTGCGCGACGGTGCGTTGCCGCGGTTGGAGCGGGCGATGTCGGGCTCGAACAATTGCTCCCGCACGAGTTCCGCGGCCGGCGGGCTCTGGGCGATCATCAGCAGCTCGGAGTTGCGGTACAGGGCCCAGGCGTCGTGGTTGAGGGTGCCGAAGCTGACGATGTCGTCGGCGATCACGACCTTGGCGTGGACAACGGTGTTCGGCACCTCCCATACCTCGATGCCCGCGGCGTCGAGGTCGGCGTATCGGTGCTTGAGGGCCGCGGCCGCCGCGTGGCTGTTGGAGTTCTCGGAGACGACGAGCCGCACTCTCACTCCGCGCTTCGCGGCCGCGAGCAGCTGCTCGATGGTGTCGTGGTCGGTGAGGTAGGGGTTCATCACGTCGAGGCGTTCGCGCGCCTGATCGATCTGCTCTCGGACGGCCTGCGTGGCGGCGACGAAGCCGCCGGGGATCACCTGCGCGAGCGCGATCGGCGTCGAGCCGGGTTCGCGCGGCGCGGGGAAGTGCGGGGAGAGGTCGGCGGGCAGTGGGCCCCCGTGGCCGCGGAAGCTCGTCAGGAACGCGGCCTGCGCCTGGCGGACGACGTCGCCGGTGACCCGCACCATCAGATCGTGGAAGCGGCCGTCGTTGAAGTGGTCTTCGATGCCGGCGCCGCCGGTCCAGGCGATGTGCCCGTCGATGACGTACAGCTTGCGATGGTCGGCCCGTCCGAGCTGGTCGAGGCGCCATACCGCCCGGCCGGTGGGGAAGAGGCCGACTCGCTCGGGAGGGAGGACGTCGTTGACGACGATCTCCGCGCCCGCCGTGGCGAGCCGCGTGTACAGCTTGCGCGCCTGCATGTAAGGCCTCGAGCCGAGCCCGTCGACGATGACCCTGACCTCGACACGCTCGGCCAGCTTCCGTTCCAGCAGCGCGGCCATCTGCATGCCCACCTCGCCTTCCCGCCAGCCGAACATGAGGATGTGCACCGAGGACCGTGCGGCTTCGACGTCCGCGAGGATGCGCGGGAAGAAATTCACCCCGTCGGCCCAGGGCTCGAGCGTCGCCGCGGTCGACCAGGCGAAGCCGAGCGCCGCGTCGCGAGGCCCAGTGGTCGCCCGCGCGGCGAACGCCTCGGTCGCGGACTGTGCGCCATCCGAGGTGACCGCGTCAGGGGGCGGCGGCCAGCTCGGGCGTCGCACGATCCCGAGCACCCGTCGATGCACGACGACCAGGACCGCCGTCGCCAGCGCGGCGAGCGTGAGACTCTTGACGCGCATCAGGAGCGTCGCTAGTAGATCCGGACCTGTTCGGGCTGACTCGCGGCCGCGGAGGCATCGCGCTCGATCTCGGCCGCGTCGGCCTCGAGCTGCTTCTGCTCGAGCTTCGAGGCGCGCTCCATGGCCTGCTCGACCTTGGCGCCCATGTCGGACACGGCGACGACGACCAAGCCGGCCTGGCCGGCGTCCAGGTGCTCGCCCAGCTGCTTGAGATCGTCCCGGCTCATGCCTGCAGCCGCGTGGCCGGCGACCGCGCCGAGAATCGCGCCACCCGCGGCGGTGCCCGCGAGCAGCCCGCCGCCCACGGCGGCGAACGGGAACAGCGCGACGACCAGCCCGGTGGCCAGCCCGACCCCGCCGCCGAGCACACCGCCGACGCGTGTCGGCGTCTCGTGCTTCTTGACGATCTTGGTCTTCCCGCCGCGGCGTTCCACGACCGCCGCGTCGTACCCGTCGATCAGATCCGCCTCGGTGTGGAGATCCTTCACGACCTGGTAGTCGGCCTCCGCGTCCTCGACGCTGTCATACACGCCGACGTAGGCGATGAGTGTGTCGATTGCCATCAGGTTCCTCCTTCATGCCGTGTGGTTGCCCCTCAGGCGTCGGCACCCCAGCAGGAGTGGTGCGAGCACTTCCCACAGCGCGCCTGCAGGCTGACAGGATCGCCGCAGTGCAGGGCGTCGATCGTACGCCCGGCCCCTCGCCATGCGTCGCCTCGCCCCCATCGCGGACTGGCTGCCGCGCTACGAGCGCAGCGCGCTCCGCGGCGATGTGCTCGCCGGGATCGCCGTGGCGGCGATGATCGTGCCGAAGGACCTCGGGTATGCCGGCATCGCGGGCATCCCGGTTCAGAACGGGCTGTACGCCGCCGCGGCCGGCGCGATCGTCTACGCACTCTTCTGCACGTCGCGCCACATCTCCACGGGGCCGAGCTCCTCGCTGGCCGCCGTCGCGGGTGGCGCCGTGCTCGTCGCGGGGGTCGGGGAGTCGGAGGCCGCCGGGCTCGTGGCGGCGATCACGCTGGTGACTGGCGCCTTGTTCCTCCTGCTGGCGGCGCTGCGGCTCGGCTGGATCGCGCGGTTCCTGTCTCGCGCGGTCGTCACCGGCTTCCTGGCGGGCGCCGCGGTCGACGTCGTTATCGGCGAGCTTCCGAAGCTGACCGGGACGGAGACGTCCGGCGAGACGTCGTGGGCCGAGCTGGCGTCGTGGATCCGGTCGCTCGACGACATCAGCGGGACGACCCTGGCGGTGGGCGTCGTGGCGCTGGCGGTCATCCTCGCGCTGCGCTTCTCGGCCCCTCGCGTGCCGGGTGCCCTCGTGCTGGTGGTCGGAGGGCTCCTCGCGACGCCGGTGTTCGACCTCGACGCTCACGGTGTCGCGCTCGTCGGCGAGGTGCCGCGCGGCCTGCCCACCCCGGGCCTGCCGGACCTCGACGTCTTCAAGCAGCACTACGCGACGATCTTTGCCGCCGCCGCCGGGCTGCTCCTGATCGGCTTCTCGCAGACCGCCGGCGACGCCCGCGCGTTCGCTGCGCGGCACCGCTACCGCATCGACGTCGATCAGGAGTCGGTCGCGCAGGGCATGGCCAACGTCGCGGCAGGCGCGTTCCGCGGGATGCCGGTCTCGACGAGCCTGTCCGCCAGCTCGCTCAACGAGTCGGCCGGCGCCCGCACGCCGCTCGCGTCGCTCGTCACCGGCGCGCTCGTCATCCTGACCCTTGTCGCGCTCGCGCCGCTGTTCTCGGACCTGCCGAAGGCGGTGCTCGGCGCGATCATCATCGACGCGGTCATCTTCGGGATGATCGACATCCCCGAGCTGCGCCGCCTGCGTCGGGTCAAGCCCTTCGACTTCTGGGTGGCGGCGACGGCGATCGTCGCCGTCCTCTCGGCCGGCGTGCTGGCCGGCGTCGTGATCGGTATCGCGCTCTCGCTCATCTGGCTCGTCTACGTCGCGACCACGCCGGAGATTCCGTTGCTGGGCCGGGAGCCGGGGACCCATGTGTTCCGCGACGCGGACGAGCACGCAGACGACGAGACGTTCCCGGGCTTCGCCATGGTGCGGCTGGACGGCGGCCTGTTCTTCGCCACCGCCGAGGCACTCGACGAGCGCATCCGTGCGCTCGCGCAGGATGCCGACCCGCCGCTGCGCGCCGTGCTCCTGGACATGGAGAGCGTGGACTTCGTCGATTCCCAGGGCGCGGCGACGCTCGCGGAGATCCTCGACTTCACCGAGGGTGCGGGCATCCGGTTGCGCCTGGCACGCGTGAAGCCCGCCGTGGCGAGCGTGCTCGCGAGCGATGGTGTCCTGCAACGCCTCGGCGAGGACCGCGTCCACGGGAGCATCCCCCTCGCGGTCGAGGCAGAGCTCACCTCGGATTGCGGTTAGCGCTCAGGCGACCGGAGGGCCAAGGCCGCGCCGGTCGGCGATCAGACGGTGGCGCAGGCCGCGGTCGCTCACCACGAGCGAGTCGCACCCGAGCTTGGTCAACACCAGGCGCACGACGCAGGCGCCGGCGAGAACGCGCTGCAGTCCGTCGATCATGGCCATCGACTCTGGCTCTGGCGCGGTGGAGGACAAGCCCGAGAGGTCGTCGGGCGCCCGCGTCATCGCCACTGCGAGAGCCGGCTCCCACACGCTTACCACCACGAGCGTCCGGTCGCGGAACAGGGCAGCAGACTCGTGCACCGCCGCCTCCGATTCGTCCGAGCCGTCGGAGCCGACGACCACGGGCCGCTCGTCCACGCTCACAACTCGGGCACATCACTATGTCGCGACCACAACCGTCATCCGAATCGGGTGAGCGGGAAAGGAGTCCGGCACACCCGCATAACTCGGTGGCGTGAACCCACTGACGGGCGAGCGAGTTGTCAACGAGGAGACATGCCGGCACGTGCTGGCCGTCATGACGACGGCCGAGCTCTACCAGACATCAGGAGATTGGCTCTACGACGTCGGCCTCCCGGGCAAGAGCGGGATCGGCGGAGCGATCATCACCGTCGCCCCTGGCAAGGTGGGCCGGCAACCTTCGCGCCTCCTCTCGACCAAGCGGGAAACAGCGTGCGCAGACAGCTTGCCGCTCAGTTCTTGTCGCGCGGCTGGGTCTGGACATCTTCATGTCACGGGCCCACTATCGAGGAACCGCCACCTGATGCGGAGCAGCACTCACTCCCGCGACGGCACCCCTGGGAACACGCCGACGTCGCCGCGCTGGGCGACGCCGAAGACCTGCTTGGAGGGATCAGATCGTGGCGGTGCTGTTCTTCTCGTCAGCGGCCTGACGGACCGATCGCCTCATCCATCCGGCACCGCCGCGTCCTCGGCGTCGATGAGGCCGGCGGCGGTGAGGTCAGCCGGATGGACCCACGCGTCGGCGACCGCGACGCCCCCCGCGGCGCGGATCGCGTCGCGCGTGCCGATCGCCCAGCGGTGCTCGACGAGCGCGATCGCGGCAGCGGAGTCGTTCGGGATGGCTTCGTCGAGAGACCAACACTCCTCGGCCGGGAGGTGACCGTGCTCCGCCTCGACGCGCGTCGCGCCGAGGCCGATCAGCGCGCCGACGACGGCGCCGGCGCCCTCCGCCTCGCCGGCGGTGAGGTCGGAATGGTGCAGGCGCCGGACGACATCGTCAGCGCCCTTGTGAACGACCAGCAGGTCGATGACGCGGACGACGTCGCTCTCGCGCAGGCGCTCGAGCTCGGCGAGCACCTCGCCGCTGAAGTCGGGCCGGTCGAAGGCGACGACGAGGAGTTGGACCGGTCCGAGCGACATGGCGGTCGCCTCCTCGCTCAGTCGCCCAGCACCTTGCGCTTCGCCATCCGGAACTCCTCCGGCGAGAGAACGCCGTCGTCGTGGAGCGCCTTCAGGTCCTTGAGCTGCTCGACGACGTCGGGCGTGGGCGCCGCCGGTGGCTGTGGGGCGCGGACGACCGCCTGCCTCCGGGCCTCGAGTTGCTTCCGTCGCCCCTCATCCCAGCCGGCCTGGAAGCCGACGCCGCCGAGCATCATCGGCGCGCGCCTCAGCGGCCTAAGCAGCATCTCGCCATGATATCTGGCGCGCCATCCGCCACGAGGCAAACGTACGCCGCCACCCGCGCGGCGTGACGGAGGCGGGCCGATTCACCCAGGTGAACGCGAACCGGCCCTGAGCGCCGGAGCCGACGATCGCGACACGCAACGGCGCGTCGGCGCCCGGCTCGGACGCGCCACAGCAGGGACTGACCGTTCTCGGCGCCGCATTCCTCGGTGTCGGTGCCATGGTCGGCGCCGGGATCTTCGCGCTGCTCGGCCAGGCGGGGACCGTCGCCGGCGCTGCGGTGTGGATCTCGTTCCTGCTCGTCGGCGGCATCCGGCGACACCGCGCTGGCGGAGGCCGCTCGGCCGGTGCTCGGGGACGCAGGGTTCACGATCATGGCCGTCACGGCGCTCCTGGCCACGTCGTCCTCCGTCAACTCCAACATCTTCGCCGCCGGCAACCTCACGCTCGCGCTCTCCGAGCTCGCGCAGTTCCCTCCGGTCTTCGGCCAGCCCGGCTACTTCCGCGGCAGGCGCGGCGTGACGATCACCGTCGTCCTCGTCCTCATTCTCGCCAACGCGTTCGACCTGAGCGCGATCGCCTCGCTCGGGAGCGCGGTGTCGCTGGTCGTCTTCCTCGTGGTCGGTGTGGCCGGGCTGCGGCTGCGCTCGGAGTCGGGCTCGAAGGCCTGGGTGATCGTCGTCACGATGCTCGCGACGTCGATCGTGCTCGTCCTGTTCGCGATCGATACCGCGCGTAACGCGCCCGAGACCTTCGTGGCGATGCTGGTCCTGGTCGCCCTCGCGATCGTCCTCGATGCGGTATGGAAGCGCCTACGGCCGCGGGCGACGGTGTAGCGGAGATTGAGGAATCCGAGCCCACGGACGAGGTGACCGCCGGCTCTGGCTTCGTACTCGCCAGCTGCTGCGTCGTCGCGTCGAGCTCCTGGTTGTCGGTCAGCACGCGCTCGACGGTCATGCCGTGGCGCTCGAAGAACGCCACCGCGCGGTGCAAGAACGAGATCGCCGTCGCGGCGTTCTCGTCGCCGAGCACCTCGGCGTAGGCCCGGCGGGTGCGCCGGTGAGCGCATCCTCGACCCGACGCTGCGGCTTCATCGGCGCCGCCGTCATGGTGCCCCGTCGCCACCTCGTCGGCTCCGCGGCGAACGCGCTCCCGGCGCACGTGATGTTCCTGCCCGCGTTCTGGTTGCTCGTGCCCGGCGCGATCGGGCTCCGAGGGGACCGACACGAGCGCGCTGAGGAAGTTCTCGGACCCCGCGTCCGCGTTCTCGCCGACGATCTCGGTGATGCCGATGATCGCGCTCGGCATCCTCGTCGGCACGATGATCGTGCGGGCGGCCAAGGCGCTCGGAGCCCGTTCGCGTTCACCTGGGTAGGTCGGCCCGCTTGTGCTCGGCGCTGACGGCGCTCGTCGCTGGCCCTGACGAGTCCAATCCGTCGTGGTGTCAGCGGCCACCAGCCCCACGCGATTCCTCGCGGAGCGGCGACCGGCGCGTGCCATGTGTCACCCCAATCGGATGAGGGCGACAGAATGGTGAGGCCATACGGTCGGCCTCGTGAACGCCGTCGAGGGGGGTCCTTTCGACCTCGCTGAGGTCAAGCTCGCGTCACCATGGGCCCGGCCGGGCACCGTGGCGTGGATGGACGTGATCGCGCAGCCGGCCCGCTCGAGCCGTTCTTCGTGAGATCGAACCCCTCATCCCCGCGCGCGATTGACACGTCCACCAGACGGATCAACAACAAGGAGGGTCCGAGATGCGAGGTTCCGGTCGAGCGATGTTCGCGGCGATTCTGCTGCTGATCGCGGGCTCGCTCAATGTCATCTATGGCATCGGCGCGCTGGACAGCGCGAGCATCTTCGTCAACGACAAGCGGTACATCTTCAGCGACCTCAACACGATGGGCTGGGTGCTGATCGTGCTGGGGATCATCCAGCTCAGCGGCGGCTTCTCGCTGATCGCCGGCAACACCTATGGTCGGATCATCGGGATCATCGGCGGCAGCCTCGGCGCGATCGGAGCCCTGTTCTCGATCGGCGGCGCCAACCCGTGGTGGTCGCTCGGCATCTTCTTCCTCTGCGTCTGGATCGTCTATGGCATCGTCGTCCTCGGAGACGACGAGTACGGCCCGGCAACCTAGCCCGATCGGCGGGGCTCACGGTCGGCCGGTCCGAACAAGCGATGGCGGGCGACGATCCCCTCGAGCTCAAGCGGCGGCGCGTCAAACGCGAGCGCGCCGCCCGCACGCTGACGTTCTGGCTACGGCCGGAGTTCGTGCTCCGCGTCGTCAACCGGTTCCAGAAGGTGGCCGGCTTCGACCGCGCGATCGCCCTGGCCTCCGGGGCGCTGACGGCCACGATCCCGCTCGCGATCGTCGCCAGCACCGTGGCCACGGAACTCGGGGGCAAGAGCACGTCCGAGCGCATCATCGACCGTTACGAGCTGACCGGAGGCGGCGCCGAGGCGGTCAGGGACATCTTCGCGCCGCCCTCCGGCGTGGACACGAGCCTCGGCCTCGTCGGGGTCCTCTTCCTCCTGGTCGCGCTCCTGAGCTTCACCCGCGGCGTGCAGCGGCTGTTCGAGCAGACCTGGGAGCTCGACGCCCTGAGCGTCCGCAACACGTTCAACGGGCTCCTGTGGATCGGCGGGCTCGCGTTGTACCTCGCCGTCAGCGGTGGCCTCCACGCCGTGCTGGGGCGCAGCCGCCTCGAGCTCTCCGCGGCGCTGCTCGGCGTGCCGCTGTCGGCGGCGTTCCTGGTCTGGAGCGGCTGGATCCTCAGCGCCAAGCGGATCGGGCGCCAGGACCTGATTCCCTTCGGCATCGTCGGATCGGTGGTGCTCGCCGCATACTCGGTCGGCGCGACGGTGTACGTCCCGCACCTCTTCGACACATACGCCACCCGCTACGGGGTCATCGGCGCGGTCTTCGCCATGATCTCGGCGCTCTTCGTCGTCATGGTCATCATCGTCGGCTCGGCGGCGGCGGGCCGCGAGATCCACGATGAGCTCGACCGCATCCGGCGGGGCGAACGGCCCGCCGAGGACGAGGTCCGGCGCCAGTGGGACGAGGTCACCGCCCAGGCGCGGTCGCGATGGGAGACGCTGCACACGCGGATCCAGGATCGCCGGCGCGCACGCCATGAACCCTGACGTGCCGCTCGAGTCGGCTCTTTTCACACCATCGGTATGAGGCGTCCCGGCGGGCGCGCGCGTACGCTCGGCCGACTGTTTCCGCGTCGCGACGCCGCTCGACGGCCATGCGCCCGGCGACCGTTGCTGCCCCAGAAGGAGAACGTAGATGTCCGCGCCAGAGACTCCCTCAAGCTCCGATCCGCGCGACCCAGCCGCACCTCACAAGCGGCCACGGGGCTGGATCGCCGTCGCGGGTGTCCTGGCGGCGGGCATCGTCGCGGTCGGGATCTACGCCATCAACCTCAACTCGGACCTCGACGACGCGAACGCCAAGGTCGCCTCCCAGCAGGCGCAGATCGCTTCCCAGCAGAAAGAGCTCGAGGAGGCTCAGAGCCCCGGCGCCGGCGTCGTCGCGGCCGCGAAGACGGCCTACGAGAATCTGAGCTCCCAGCTCGGCGCCACCCAGCAGGACGTGAGTCGGGCGTCGGAGCAGGCGGCCGCGAAGCTGAAGCAGGCCGAGCAGGCGGCAGCGGACGCCAAGGGCACGGCCCAGGAGGTGCAGAAGGAGGCCGACGCGGCGCAGGCGAAGGCCGAGGCCGCCGCCGGCTGCGCGCAATCGTTCCTCACGGCGTTCCGTGGGGTCTTCAGCGGCGCGACGCTGAAAGCAGGAGTCGAGGCGACCGTCGCCGAGCTGAAGGCGCTCCAGCCGACGTGCGCGCCGGCGCTGGCTTAGGACGGCTCGCCTTCTTCGTCGACGCGGCTCGCGCGCGGAGCCGTCGTCGCAGCTCTCGGCGAACGCCGCCGGCTGTGACGCGCGGCTGACCACCGCCTGCGTGGCGCACGTCGAGGCGTGCGCCACGCGCGACGGCGACGCCGCGATGGCGTGTCGGAGGAGCTCGAGGCGATCGGCGCCCGTGTCTTCGCATCGAGGCAGCCATGTTCGGGCTGCAACTACGTGCTGCGCCGCGCGGGTCCGACGCCTCGCGCGGCGCCCGCGAGCACGGGCCGCGCGGCGCGCTGCCCAGCGGCGGCGCTGATGTGGCGGGCGATGTGCTCGGCGTCGTCCTTGACCCAGCCCAGCAGTGCCGATCCGCGCGTGTGCTGCCACGGCATCCCGAGGAAGTACAGGCCCGGGCCGGCGGTGACGCCGCGCTCGTGCGCGACGCTGCCGTCGTCGGCGAACACGGGCGCGTCCATCCACGAGTAGTCGCGCTCGAACCCGGTGGCCCAGATCACGCCGTCGACGTCAAGGCCTCGACCATCCGCGAAGGTGACGGTCGAGCCGGCGGCGGCGGTTGCGCGGGGGTGGGTCGTGATGCCGGCCTTGCGTGCGGCGCGGGGGCTTGAGCCGATCAACGTCTCGCGGTCCTTCATCCGCCGGCCGACGCGGGAGGTGACCGTGGCGTCCATGAGGCCGGTCGCTTCGAGGAACCGGAACAGGTCGCGGCCGAGGATCCGCTGCGGCAGCGGCGTCTGGCGCGAGCCGACGGCGAGGTGCACCTCACGCGAGCCGGCGAGCTCCTGCGCGATCTGAAAGCCGGTGTTGCCGCCACCCACGACCAGCACCCGGCCGGCGGGCAGGCCGGCCGGCGTGCGGTAGTCGGCACTGTGAACCTGCGTCACGTCGGCTGCGAGCTGCCCGGCGATCGCCGGCAGCCGCGGCGTCTGGAACGGGCCGGTGGCGACGACGACCTGGTCGGCGTGCAGCGTGCGGTCGGCCAGCTCGATATGCGGTAGCCACCGTCGTCGGGCCGCAGGCCGGTGACGCAACTGTCGAGCTCAACCGGCAGCTCGAAGTGGCGGGCGTAGCCGGCGAGGTAGCTGACGACCTCGTCGCGGGTCGGGTAGTGCATCGGGGTCGCCGGGGAACGTCAGCCCGGGCAGGCTGTCGTAGCCGCCGGTGTGAACAGCCGAAGCGAGTCCCAGCGCGAGCGCCACACGGCCGCCGGCGCCGCGCCCGCGTCGAGGATCGTGAACCGCCTGCCTTCTTGGGCGACGTGGTAGCCGATTGCCAGGCCGGCCTGGCCGCCGCCGATGACGACGACGTCGTAGTGCTCAGGGGTCATGCTGGGCTCACCCTTCTCGAGGCGCTCAGGCGGCCGCGTGCGCGAGTGCCGAGGCGCTCTGGCGGCTGACGATCGCGGGGGCCTCGTGGATGAGGTCGTCGTTGTCCAGTGCCTCGACCATGAACAGGGCGAAGTCCACGCGGCGCGTGATGTCGCTCTCCAGGATGGGGTCGCCCACGTGATCGCTCCATACCGGAAGGCCCTGGCTGTCGCCTTCCTCGAGGCTGCTGCCCCGCACGACGGTCCAGCGGGCGTCGCTGGCGAAGATGCGCCGGCCCGCCTCGACCTGGTCGTCGAGGTCGATGACACGGGCGAGACGCGCGAGTCGGCCGCCGACGTTGACGAGTGCCTTCACCTTCCACGAATAGACGTCCTGGCCGTCGCGGGTGATGTGGTAGCCGACCGAGAACACCAGCCGTGCCCCTGGCTGCGCGTGGTCGAGGACGGCCTGTGCCGTCCCGGAGGAGTAGCCGTGCATCCCGCGCGGGACGAGAACCACGAGCACCCCGTCGCAGCCGGCGACCGCTCGCTTGATGACCTCGCGGTCGTCGGTCGCACCGGGCACGATGCCGATCCGGCCCTCGAACTCGGCAAGCTTGTCCACGCTCTGCTCGCGGCACACCGCGACCACCTCGTGCCCCCGGTCCAGCGCGTGCTGGACCATGTAGCGCCCGAGCTTCCCGGACGCGCCGACGATGCAGACCCTCCTCCGCACCGAGCCCGCACCCGATGGGTCGGGCCCGCGCGCTGCGGACGGCTCCGGCGAGGAAATCGACATACCTGGCTCCTGACACCTGCATGAGACTGCACGGACCGCTGAGGGTCGACGGGCCAGGCCGGCCGAGAGTTGGAGCCGCAAGGATCACCCGCCGTGTGGCGAGGCGTGCACCGACCATACACCCGCGCTGCGACGGCGTAGGCTCAGTCCTACGAACACCGAGACGCGGCCAGCCACCGAGCGGCCATGACGAAGACCGCTGACCCCACGCGCTGCTTCACCCCAGACATGCTCGCGGGTCTCGACGAGCCGGTCCGGCGCTACTTCGGCCACGCCATCAGCGACGGCGCGGCGCTCCCGAGCGGCGTCCGCATGGCCATGAGGGGGCGCATCAAGGTCGGCCTCTGGCTGCCGTTCACCGCCGAGCAGACGGTCGACGGCCGATCCTTCACGTGGCGAGCCCGCGTCGGGCGCGGGCCGCTCACGCCGCTGCGCGTCATCGACCGCTACGCAGACGGTGCGGGCAGCACCGAGGGCCGCCTGCTCGGGCGCGTGACCCTGTTTCACGCCGAGGACGTCAACACGGCCCGGTCGGCGGCGACGCGCGCTGCGATCGAGGGGGTCGTGTTCGCGCCGCCCAGCGTGCTGCCCGGCCGCGGCGTGACCTGGCGAGCCGAGACCGACGACGTCATCGTCGCCCGCTTCGACCTCCCGCCCGAGCAACCCGAGGTTCGCGTGCAGATCGACGACCACGGCGCGATACGACACGTCAGCGCCCTGCGCTGGGGGAACGCCGGCGAGCAGACGTTCCGCTACATCCCGTTCGGGGGCGAGATCCATTCCGAGCGCCGCTTCGGCGACCTCGTGGTCCCCAGCACCCTGACCGTCGGCTGGTGGTTCGACACCCCGCGCTACGCGCCGTTCTTCCATGCCGAGATCAGCGCGGTCACGCCAACGTCGTAGGCGGCGTACGACACGCCGCCGAGGTCGTTGCCACACCTCGAGCGGAACCGGGATGGTTGCCGCGTGACGATGTCTGGCGCAGGCACATCCCTCGGCACCACGGCACCGCGTGACGGGGCCACGGTCGACCTGTACTGGTTGCCCCTCGGAGCCGGTGGCCACTCCGTGCGACTCAACGGTCGCGTGTTCGAGGCGGCGGCCGCGCGGGCCGCGCGGCGACCGACGTGCGACCTCTACCACTCCGCGCTCGAAGTCCGTGTCGCGGCGGCGCGGTTCGTCATCGAGCAGGCGCCGGTCCGGGACGCTCGCGGCGAGCAGCGCGGCGTTGTCGCCGAAGGCCCGGTCGGGACGCGCTGGGCGGGCCGGTTTCGGATCTTCCGCTACGAGATACGTCGCTGGCGCGACGGACGCATCCCCGACATCGACGAGGCCGTTGGCGGCCCGTTGCGTCTGACCGATGAGGACGCTCTCGCGCAGCGGGTGCTCGATCTCGTCCCGCACGTCCCCACGCCCGTGTGGGGCCGCGATGAACTCGAGACGGGTGACATGTGGAACTCGAACTCAGTGATCGCCTGGCTGATCGCGCGCAGCGGGATGGATACCGCGTCGATCCACCCTCCGACAGGAGGACGTGCGCCGGGATGGCAGGCCGGGCTCGTGGTTGCGCGCCGGTAGAACGTCGTCAGCGAAGCTCCTGGATGCGGGCCAGGTTGCCCGAGGGATCGCGGACGGCGCAGTCGCGAACGCCGTACGGCTGCTCCGTCGGCTCCTGGACGACCTCGGCGCCGCCGGCCTGCAGCCGCTCGAAGGTGCCGTCGAGGTCGGCGGTGGCCAGGACGATGGTGGCGTAGGTGCCCTTGGCCATCATCTCGACGATGGTGCGCCGCTCGTCCTCGGTGACGCCGGGGTCGGCGACGGGCGGGTACAGGACGATGGATGTGCCGGGCTGGTCGGCAGGGCCGACCGTGATCCAGCGCAACCCGTCGTATCCGACGTCGTTGCGGACCTCGAAGCCGAGGGTGTCGCGGTAGAAGGCCAGGGCGGCGTCCGGGTCGTTGTGCGGGAGGAAGCTCGCGTGAATGGTGATGTCCATGGCGGCCACGCTAACTGCGGCTCGGGGCGGGCGCTTCTCGATTCCTGACCGGTCTGGTCACCTGCTTCGCCACGCACGACGGCATCCCCGCCGTCGCGCGCGCCGACTCGCGCCGGTAGACGCTGGGCGGCACACCGACCAGCTCGCTGAAGCGACTGCTGAAGGTGCCGAGCGACGAGCAGCCGACCTCGAAGCAGACCTCGGTGACGCTGAGGTCGCCACGACGCAGCAGCGCCATCGCGCGCTCGATGCGCCGCGTCATCAGGTAGCCGTACGGCGACTCGCCGTAGGCGAGCTTGAACTCGCGGCTGAGGTGCCCGGCCGACATGTGCGCGCCGCGGGCGAGCGCCTCGACGTCCAGCGGCTGCGCGTACTCCCGGTCGATCCGGTCGCGGACGCGGCGCAGCCGCGCGAGGTCGCTCAGGTGCTGCGCCGCGGCGGGTCTGCTGCTCACCTGCGAGATCGTGCCACGTCGCGCCGGAGGTGCCTACTCCGACGCGACCGTGGCAGTCACCGCCGCGCGTACCGACGTCAGGTGCCGACGTAGGCCGCGAGGTGCTCGCCGGTGAGGGTGGAGCGGGCGGCGACGAGGTCGGCGGGTGTGCCCTCGAAGACGATCCGACCGCCGTCGTGGCCGGGCCCGGGGCCGAGGTCGATGATCCAGTCGGCGTGCGCCATGACCGCCTGGTGGTGCTCGATGACGATGACGGACTTGCCGGAGTCGACGAGCCGGTCGAGCAGGCCCAGCAGCTGCTCGACGTCGGCGAGATGCAGGCCGGTGGTCGGCTCGTCGAGGACGTAGACGCCGCCCTTCTCGGCCATGTGCGTGGCGAGCTTGAGCCGCTGCCGCTCGCCGCCGGACAGCGTGGTGAGCGGCTGGCCGATGGTGAGGTAGCCGAGCCCGACGTCGGCGAGCCGGCCGAGGATCTTGTGCGCGGCCGGGACCTTCGCCTCGCCGGCGCCGAAGAACTCCTCGGCCTCGGCCACCGACATCGCGAGCACCTCGCTGATGTCCTTGCCGCCGAACGTGTACTCCAGCACCGACGCCTCGAACCGCTTCCCCTCGCACTCCTCGCAGGTCGTGGCGACGCCGGCCATCATGCCCAGGTCGGTGTAGACGACGCCGGCGCCGTTGCAGGCGGGGCAGGCGCCCTCGGAGTTGGCGCTGAACAGCGCCGGCTTCACGCCGTTGGCCTTCGCGAACGCCTTGCGGATCGGGTCGAGCAGGCCCGTGTAGGTCGCCGGGTTGCTCCGGCGCGAGCCGCGGATCGCGGCCTGGTCGATCGTCACCACCCCGTCCCGGCCGGACACCGAGCCGTGGATGAGCGAGCTCTTGCCCGACCCGGCGACGCCGGTGATCACCACGAGCGCGTCGAGCGGGATGTCGACGTCCACGTCCTTCAGGTTGTTCGTGCTCGCCCCGCGCACCTCGAGGGCCTCCGACGACGTCCGCACCGACGGCTTGAGGGACGCACGGTCGTCAAGGTGCCGCCCGGTGACCGTGTCACTCGACCGCAGTCCCTCGACATCGCCCTCGAACACGATCTCGCCGCCCGCGCTGCCGGCGCCCGGGCCGAGGTCGACGACGTGGTCGGCGATCGCGATCGCCTCCGGCTTGTGCTCTACGACGAGCACCGTGTTGCCCTTGTCGCGCAGCTGCAGCAGCAGGGCGTTCATCCGCTCGATGTCGTGCGGATGCATGCCGATGGTCGGCTCGTCGAAGACGTAGGTGACGTCGGTGAGCGACGACCCGAGGTGGCGGATCATCTTGGTGCGCTGCGCCTCGCCGCCCGACAGCGTGCCCGACGGCCGGTTGAGCGAGAGGTAGCCGAGCCCGATGTCCACGAACGAGTCGAGCGTGTGCCCCAGCGCGTCGAGCAGCGGGGCCACCGACGGCTCGTCGAGGCCGTCCACCCACCCGGCGAGGTCCGAGATCTGCATCGCGGAGACGTCGGCGATGCTGACGCCGTCGATCCTCGACGATCGGGCCGCGTCGCTGAGCCGGGTGCCGTCACAGTCGGGGCAGGTGGTGAACACCACCGCGCGCTCCACGAAGGCGCGGATGTGCGGCTGCATCGCGTCGACGTCCTTGGCCAGCATCGACCTCTGGATCGTCGGGATCAAGCCCGCGTAGGTCAGGTTGATCCCCTCGACCTTGATCTTGGTCGGCTCCTTGTAGAGCAGGTCGTGGAGCTCCCGCTTGTTGAACTTCTTGATCGGCTTGTCCGGGTCGAAGTAGCCGCAGCCGCGGAAGATGCGGCCGTACCAGCCCTCCATGCTGTAGCCGGGGATCGTGAGCGCGCCCTCGTTGAGCGATTTGCTGTCGTCGTAGAGCGCGGACAGGTCGAAGTCGCTGACCGAGCCGCGGCCCTCGCAGCGCGGGCACATGCCGCCGGTGCGGCTGAAGGTCGCCTTCTCGGTCCTGGTCTTGTCGCCGCGCTCGACCGTGATCCCGCCGCTCCCGTGGACGGAGGCGACGTTGAAGGAGTACGCCCCGGGCCCGCCGATGTGCGGCTGCGCGAGCCGGCTGAAGAGGATGCGCAGCATGGCGTCGGCGTCGGTCGCGGTCCCGACCGTCGAGCGGGGGTTGGAGCCCATCCGCTCCTGGTCGACGCTGATCGCGGTCGTCAGCCCGTCGAGGACGTCGACCTCGGGCCGCGCCATCGTCGGCATGAACCCCTGCACGAAGGCGCTGTAGGTCTCGTTGATCAGCCGCTGTGACTCCGCGGCGATCGTGCCGAACACCAGCGAGCTCTTGCCCGAGCCGGAGATGCCGGTGAACACCGTCAGCCGGCGCTTCGGGATCTCGACGCTGACGTCCTTGAGGTTGTTCACGCGCGCGCCGTGCACGCGGATCAGATCGTGGCTGTCGGCAGCGTGCAGCGCAGGCGACTGCGTGTCCGTTCTCGTGGCCGTGCTCATCGTGTCTCCATCTGTCTTGGCGGTCGCCTCAGCGCGGGATCGTGGTCGGCGCTCACCGGTCCTGGAGCAGCCCGAGCACGTTGCCGTCGGGGTCGGTGACGGCGGCCACCAGACGGCCGCCACCGACGTCGTGCGCGGGCTCCTTCACCGTGGCACCCGCGGCGGTCACCTCGGCCAGCTTCGCCTCGATGTCCGGCACCTGCCAGTAGGCCACCGGCGAGGTCATGCCCTGCGGTCCACCGCCCGGCACCAGCCCGATGTGCTGTCCCGCGGCCTCGAAGCCGACGTAGTAGGACTCGTCGGTCTGCGGCGCGATGCCGAGCAGGGCGGCGTACACCGCCTTGGCCGCCGCCAGGTCGGACACGGGATGCAGCACGGTCTTGATTCCCTGGGTGGACGAGCCGGTCATGGTCACTCCTGGAGTCGTGGTGGGGATCTGCATGCCGGTCATGCTAGGTGCGGCTCGGTGGCCGGCGCTTCTCGATTCCTGATCGGTCTCGTCGCCGGTTTCGCCACGCACAACGGCAACCGCCCGTTCTCGCGCTGCGACGGCACCTAGCCCTGGCGGGCGGGATCCGAGGAGGGATCCGAGGTGGTCCGGTATGACCGCTCGACCTCATGAACGGTCACATCACTGGGACGCGCCAGCAGCTCGGCGACCAGTTGGGTGTAGCGGGCGTATTCCGCCGTGCCGTAGTGGGCGCGCAGGGACGGCTCGTCGCGCCACCATGCGTCGAGCACGAACTCGCCGGGCTCGGCGCCGAGCGGCTCATATGCGGTTGCTCCAAGGCTTCCGTCGGCGCGCGCGAGCTGCTCGGCGTGGTCACGAAGCAGGTCGCGCAGCTCCGTCGCCCGTCCGGCGAGCCCGTGGATCACAGCGTGGACCAGGACGCTCATGGCCCGATCATGGTCGCAGGCCCACCGAATCCGCCGTCCGTTCGATCTCGTAGCGGAGGGTGAGGAACCGCTGCCCGGCGAGGGAGAAGCTGTGGTCCGTCCTGAGCTCGCCGTCGGTGACGTGGACGAAGATCTCCTCCTCGAACGAGAGCAGCTTGAGCACGGTCAGGGCGTCGCGTTCGCTGTCGACGGAGCTCAGGTAGTGGCCGGGGAACGGCAGCTCGCTGCGAGACGTGAGCAGGAAGTCGTGGTCGCCGGCGTTGCGGGGCTCCAGGGTCGCGGTGAAGTTGGCGCTGGGGATCGGGAAGCCGACGCTCACGTAGCCGCGACCCTCATGCCGGAAGCTGGTGTAGATGCCGACGTAGATCGGCTTGCCCGAGTCCGCGAACGTCCGGATCCAGCCGCGGATGTCGATCTCGTCGTCGTCGTCGAGGTCGATCGTGTCGATCGTGCTGACCATCCCCCGCTGGGCCTCCTCGATGTTGGACGGGATCGCGGCCTGGCCGAGGGGCTCGGCCACGACGCGCTTGAAGAGCTCGTAGCCGGGCTTCATCCAGGTCCGCCACTCGGGGATGATCGACAGCCGGAAGCGGCTCGTGTGCTCGTAGAACTCGCGGATCAGCGGGTGCACCCGGTGCGCGTCGAACTCCGGCCCGTCCAGGCTGTCGAGCGACGCGAGGATCCCGACGTCGGGCGGGTTGCGGCGAAACGTGCCACCTCGGACCTTGGCGAGCTGCTCGACGTAGTCCGCGCCGACATACCGCGAGCGCGCCTCGAAGGGCACCACGTAGCGCAACTCGGACGCCGGGACCTCCTCGGCCATCACGCGGACCAGCGGCCGATTGCGGTAGGCGACAGCCGCGACGACGCGATAGACGACCGCCACCGCCGCCGCGACCAGCGGCGGGTCCACACCGCCGTCGACGACCTGGGCCACCACGCCGACGACGGCGCCGACCAGGAGCCCGAGCGCGAGCTTCAGCGGGCGCAGGCCGAGCAGCCCGAGGACCGCACCGCTGACGATCGCGACCGGTAGGGGCTCGTCGAGGCCGACCAGGCCGAGCAGCCCGCCGAACAGCGCCATCAGCAGCGCGCTGCTGATGATCCGCTGCCAGAGCGGCTTGACGTCGGCGGCACCCCGCCGCATCGTCGTGAACGCCTCCGCCGGCGCGTACAGGAGCACGCCGATCAGCGCGCCCGCGCCGGCTCCGATCCCGTCGAGCGCGGCGCCCAGGACCGCGCCGGCCGACGCGCCCAACACCGTTCCCCAGACCAGCGCGTCCAGCAGCTGGCCGGAACGGCTGCGTCTGCGACGGTCCGAACTGCCCATGAGCCGGAAGTATCGCGGCGGCCGGGGCGCGGATTTCACCCCATCGGTGCGATGCGCGCGGCGGCGAGTCGGGCGATCGTGGGTCAAGATCAACCCCTGGCGCCCGCGGACAAGGAGCACGAGATGTGTCGATGGATGGCGTGGCTTGGACAGTCGGTCCTCATCGAGGAGCTGTTGTTCAAGACCCAGCACGGGATCGTCGACCAGAGCCTGCACGCCCGGATGGGCGCGGAGCCCACGAACGGGGACGGCTTCGGACTGGGCTGGTACGGCGGCGGTGACGGCCCGGGCGTCTACCACAGCGTCGCGCCCGCGTGGTCGGACCCGAACCTGCGCGAGCTCGCCGCGCACGTGGAGTCGCCGCTGTTCATCGCCCACGTGCGGGCCGCGATCGGCTCGCCGGTGCAGCAGACGAACTGCCATCCGTTCCGCCGCGGGCCGTGGCTGTTCGTCCACAACGGCTACGTCGACGATCTCCAGATCCTGCGGCGCGACCTCATGCTCGCCATCGACCCGGACCTCTTCGCCGATGTCCACGGATCGACGGACACCGAGGTCGTCTTCCACCTCGCGCTCACGTTCGGACTGGAGGAGGACCCGATCGGCGCGCTCGAGCGCACCGTCGGCCTGATCGAGGCGACGGGGCGCAAGCACGGGAAGTCGGGCCTGGTGCAGGGAACCTTCGGCGTCTCGGACGGCGAGAGCCTGTGGGCCGTGCGGTACGCGACGGAGGGGCCGGCGCGATCGCTCTTCGCGTCCGCCGAGATCGACGCCGTGCACCGGCTGTATCCGGACAACGCGCGGCTGAACCGGCTCACCTCCGACGACCGGCTGATCGTCTCCGAGCCCTTCTCCGACCTCCCCGGGCTCTGGCAGGAGATCCCGCCGGGGAGCGCCGTGACGGTCCGCTACGGCGGTGAGATGGAGCAGCGGCCCTTCCGGCCGCGCCCTGTCACCGCGTCCGCCGTGCCGGCGGCTCGCGTCGCGACGCCCGACGGGTGAAACGAGGCGCGATCAGGTGTTCACCGACGGTTCGGTGGTTCCGGCCACCGGCGGCGCGACCTGCGCCGGCGTCCCGCCGTTCCCGAGTCCGTGAAGCGTCGCGCGCCAGCCGGCGAGGATCCCGTGCACGCTCGCGGCGCCGATGATGGGCCCGGCAGGGGTCTCGAGATGAATGGGGTGGAGGATGAAGGGGCGCGTCTGCAGGCCGCCGATGCCGCCGTGGAAGCAGATCAGCTCCTCGAAGGCGCAGCCCTCGTCGAGTTCGGGGTCGTAGAAGCTGCCGACCATGATGTCGGCGACGTGCTCGAAGCCGTCGGTGCGCAGCAGGTGCTGGGGTGCGGTGGGCGAGAACGGTGCGAGCGGGTCCTCGCCCTCGACGCGGCCGTCCGCCAGGTAGTGGGCGCCACGGGCGCCGAGCGCGACCGGGCCGTGCTCGGAGGAGCGGACGAGCAGCCAGCCGACGTGCGGGTGCTCGCGCAGCGCGGGGAGGAGATTCGGGTGCCTCGTCTCGAGCTCCTCGAGGGTCAGCCGGCGGCGTTCCTCCATGAGGTAGACGAGTCCGAGGTTGCCCGAGCCGAGCACGACGACGTCGCGGTCACTGACATCGTTCTTGGCCCGCTTCGCCTCCTTCCCCGTGGCCTCGCTGACGGCGAGACCGACCATGGAGCTCTGCTCGTCACCGCCGGCGATGCCCGACACATCGCCCTGTGAGAGCGAGCGCTCGACGAGCTCGTCGAGGCCGTACCCGTTGCGTTGCTTGAACGTCGCGCCCTGGGTCTGCCCGTGGTCGGAGAGGACGACGATCTCGTAGGGCCGGGGGGCGTAGCGGCGGGCGCGCTCGATCTCGGCGAAGCGGTCGTCGAGCTTGCGCAGCGCCTCGAGCGTGTCGGCGCGCTCGAGCCCGGAGTGGTGCGCCACCTCGTCGTAGCTCGAGAAGGTCGCGTAGACCGCGGGGCGCCCGCGCATCATGTCGGTGAGCACCCCGGAGACGATCAGGTCGCGCACGAAGACGCAGAGCGAGGCCCGCATCAGCGGGTAGATGCCGCCGCGGTGGCCGCGCGGTCGGACGTCGCGACGGCTCGCGCGCACGGCCGCCGTCCATTCGAGGATGACCTCCCAGATGAACAGGACCAGCGTGCGCGTCACGTTGTCGCCGTTGGCGAGAAACGCCCGGTAGCCGGGATTGGCCTTCTTCTCGGCCTCCATGCGGCTGACGGTGAGGATCACGTCCTCGGCCTCGCCGGAGAGCAGGTTCCCGCGGCTCGAGCCGCCGTCGACGAGCAGGCCGGCGCCGGTCGCGCGACGCCGCTCGATCTCGGCGCAGTCCTGCGGCGCCGAGCACGTCATCATCGTTGCGGTCTCCTTCTCGACCCAGCGGAACGCCGCGATGTCCTCGTTGGATCCGAGCAGGATGCCGGCCTGGCTGGCACCTGTCTGCGACGAGAGATCGGTCTCCCATTCGGTCAGGCGATGCGTGCCGTCGGCCATCCAGCGGGCCATGTTCGGAGCGTTGCCGTCGCGCATCGCGCGGCGCAGCACGGGCAGCGCGAGCCCGTCGATCTCGAGGAAGACGACCCCAGGGACGTCGGTCGTCGCGATGATGCCCTGCCGGCGCGCGATCCGCCGTGCGATGCGCATCGAGTACGTGTCGTCCGAGCCGAGGAGCACGTCGAGCACCACGCTCACCGCGGCGACGACGAGCGACGCCAGCAGCGCCCAGCCGAAGCTGTCGACCCTCAAGATCCCGTCCGTCAGCTGGTCGGCGAGGAGCAGGATGCCGGCGTCGGCCAACAGGACGAGCAGGAAGCCGGTGATGAGCGTGGCGGGCAACCGCAGCGCGGCCAGCGCGGGCGGGATGACGGCGTTCAGTGCCGCGGCGATGGCGGCGACGAGCATCGCGCCCAAGAAGTTGTCGATGTGGACGCCGGGCAGGAGGCCGGCCGCCACCATCAGCGCCACGCCCGTGCCGAGCCACGAGACGAGGATCGGGAACAGCCGCAAGCGCGGGCGCTCGGGGCGCCAGGCAGTGGACTGGCCGTACTCCGGCTCGGACTCGCTGGGCATCACGTTCTCCTCCTGGGTGGCGCAGCAATTGTCGCGCGTCGCTCCACACCACCACGGTCGCCGACCGCGAGCGCTCGGGCATCATCCGAGCCGGGTGATCTGGCCGGCGGCTTTTCATCCCGTGTGGGTGAGGTGGTCCGGACCGCGTGCGACGTACGATCGATCGTGATCGACGTATCCGAAAGGAGCCGCATGTCCGACCGACCGGTGTTTCTGTACGCCGCCGTCTATGACGAGATCGCGGATGCGGAGGCCGACTACGAGGCGGTGTTCGACCTCCATGCCGCGGGAGTGATCGGGACGTTCGACTCGGCCGTGATCCGCAAGGAGGAGGACGGCAAGGTCCGGGTGACGAAGACCGAGAAGCCGACCCAGCACGGCGCCTGGACCGGAGCCGGGGTCGGAGCCCTGGTCGGGCTCGTGTTCCCGCCCGCGCTCATCGGCAGCGCGATCGTCGGCGCCGGCGCCGGCGCGTTGACCGGGCACCTGTCGCGCGGGATCTCGCGCGGCGATCTGAAGGAGCTCGGCAAGGAGCTCGAGGCGGGAACGGCGGCGGTGATCGTGCTCGGCGAGTCCAAGCTCGAGGAGCAGCTCGAGAAGGCCCTCGCGCGCGCGAACAAGGTCATCGAGAAGCAGGTCGATGCCGACGCCGATGAGCTCAAGCGCGACATCGACGCGGCCGCGCAACCGGCGTAGGAGCGGGCGCCGCGCGCACCCGCTCCCGGCGCGGCCGTCACACCGGCGGACGTGAGCGCCGTCGGCGCCCGCGCGCCACGACCCAGCCGCGCGCGAGGAAGAGCCCGGCGCCCGCCCACGTCACCATCGGCACGAGGGCCTCCTCGACCGGCATGCCTCCGACGTGAGCGATCACTTCGCTTCGCTCCCCGTCGTCACCACGGGTTCGAGGTGCTGCTTCCACTCCTCGTACGGCGCGCTGTCGCCGTAGGCGTCGTGCCAGGTCAGCCACTCGTGCGCCGGGGTCTGCGGGTAGCCCTCCGGCGAGTCCTCCCATTTTTCCTGGCGCCCGAGCGCGGTGATGTCGAGGTAGTTCCAGGTGCTGCCCATCGCCTCGTCGCCCCGGTTGTCGACCGTGTAGGTCCGGTACACCTTGTCGCCGTCGCGGATGAACGCGTTCGTGGCGTGCCACTGGTCCACGCCGAAGTCGGCGTCGAAGTCGTCGGTCAGCGTGTACCAGGGCATCTCCCAGCCCATCCGCTTCCTCAGGCGAGCGATGTCCGCCTGCGGCGCGCGCGAGACGAAGACCAGCGTGGTGTCGCGGGCGTTCAGGTGGGCGACGGGGGCGACCTGGTCGGCCACCATGGAGCACCCGGGGCACGCGTGCTCGGGCCAGCCGAACACGCCGGGCTCGAAGAACGCGCGGTAGATGATGAGCTGGCGGCGGCCGGCGAACATGTCGAGGAGGCTCGCCCGGCCCTCGGGCCCGTCGAACTCGTACTCCTTCTCGACGGCCATCCATGGCATCCGCCGGCGCTCGGCGGCCATGGCGTCACGGTGGTGGGTCAGCTCCTTCTCCTTCGTCAGCAGCTCCTCGCGGGCGGCCTCCCACTCCTGCGGCGAGATGATCGGGGGTGTCTTCATGGCGAGATCTCCTTCTCACGTTGTCGTTCGAGGTCATGGGAAGGGCTGCTAGCCCTCCTCGGCCATCCGCTTGATCGCCGCCAGGCGGGCGTCCCACTGCGACGCGATGCCCGCCATCCAGCGGGCGGTGTCGCCGAGCGGCTGGGTGCGGACGGTGTATCGGACCTCGCGGCCCGCGCGCCGGCTCTCCACGAGACCGGCGCGGTCGAGGATCGCGAGGTGCTTGACGACCGCCACGCGGCTGACCGGCAGCTCGCCGGCCAGCGACGTCGCGGTGCCCTCGCCGCGCTCGGCGAGCAGACTGAGGACGCGCCAGCGGGTCGGGTCCGCCAGTGCGGCGAAGACCCCGTCGGCCGGCGCGCTCATCAGGCGGCGACCTTCTCCGCGTACTGGCGCAGCTCGTCGGTCTCCGCCTTCCAGCCCTCGGTGTTGCTGCCGAGGTTCTTGGCGCGCTGCTCGTCCGAGGCGGCGAGCGAGGCGAAGCCGCTCTCGACCACGCGCAGGCGCGTGCCGTCTCCCTCGGGCTGCAGTGTGAACTCGACCAGCGTCGAGTTGCCCTCGACCGGCTCCTCGCCGCCCGGGTCCTTGAACGGCGCCCAGCGATAGGAGAAGCGGGTGGGCGGCTCGACGACCACGACGCGGCCGCGGTTCGTTCCGGAGTCGACCCAGTGCAGGGCCATCGTGCCGCCGGGCCGCAGGTCGATCTCGGCGCCGGCGTCGCCGAACCATCGGCCGAGATGCTGAGCCTCGGTGATCAGCTGCCAGACGCGCTCGACGGGCGCGTTGATGACGGTCTCTCGCTCGATCTGGTCGGGAACCATGTGAACCTCCCTGAGGTCGTCGTGTCACCGCAGGGTTACACATCCTCCGATGAGATGCAACCTCTGGGTTACACGTGGTGCGGGCGAGCGTACGCGGCTCGCGCCGACGCGCGACGATGCAGGCCATGACCTCAGACTCCCGCCCCTCCGTCGTCGTCGTCGGCGGCGGGTTCGGCGGCCTGCAGGCGGCGCTGAAGCTCGCCCGTGCGCCCGTCGACGTGACGCTCGTCGACCGGCGCAACTTCCACCTCTTCCAGCCGCTCGCCTACCAGGTCGCGACCGGCGCGCTGTCGGCGGCCGAGGTCGCCCATCCGCTGCGCTCGATCTTCAAGCGCCACGCGAACGTCCGCGTGCTGCTCGCCGAGGTGACCGGCTTCGACCTCGCCGCACGCGAGGTCCATCTCGATCCGGTGCTCGACGAGCCGCAGCCGCCGCCGCTGCGCTACGACGCGCTCGTGGTCGCCGGGGGCGCGCAGTACTCCTACTTCGGCCACGACGAGTGGGCCGGCGCCGCCCCCGAGCTGAAGTCGATGGAGAGCCTGATCGACGCGCGCCGGAGGATCCTGCGCGCCTTCGAGGCGGCGGAGCTCGAGCAGGACCCCGAGCGGCGCCGCGCGTGGCTGACGTTCGTCGTCGTCGGGGCGGGGCCGACGGGCGTCGAGATGGCCGGCCAGATCGGCGAGATCGCGCGCGACACCCTCCGGAGCGACTTCCGGACCATCGATCCGGCGGGCGCGCGCATCGTCCTCGCCGAGGCGGCCGGCCGGATCCTCGGGAGCTTCCCGCCGTCGCTCTCGGCCAAGGCGGAGGGCTCGCTCGCCGAGCTCGGCGTGACGACGATGACCGATCACGCCGTGGTGGGGCTCGACGACGCCTCCGTGACGATGCAGACCCCCGACGGGGAGCCCCTGGTCGTCCCGACCCGCACGGCGATCTGGGCTGCCGGCGTGACCGCGTCACCGCTCGCAAGGCTGCTCGCCGACGCGGCGGGAGAGGAGGTCGACCGCGCCGGTCGGCTGCTCGTCGCGCCCGACCTCACGGTCCCCGGTCACCCCGAGGTGTTCGCGATCGGCGACATGGTGCAGGTGAAGGGCGGCAAGCCGCTCATGGGCGTGGCGCCGGTCGCCATGCAGCAGGGACGCTACGCCGCGCGGACGATCCTCGAGCGCCGGCGCGGGGAGCGCGTACGGCCGTTCCGCTACATCGACAAGGGCAACGTCGCGACGATCGGGCGGGCGCGCGCCGTCGCCGATCTGCACGGCATCCACCTCAGCGGCTTCCCCGCCTGGGTGTTCTGGCTCGCGCTGCACCTCTACTACCTGATCGGCTTCCAGAACCGCCTGCTGGTGCTCATCCGCTGGCTCTTCAGCTTCATCACGCGCGGGCGCGGCGCGCGGCTGATCGTCGGCGGCTAGCGCTCAGCCGCCCCGGTAGCGAAGGCCGTCGAGGGCCACGGCGAGCAGGCGCTGGATCTCGGCCGGGTCGTCGGTGGGGATCTTCGCGATGCCGCCGACCATGCGGACGACCTCGTCGATCGCCACGTCCTCGCGGACGATGCCCGCCTCCTGCGCACGGCGCAGCAGCGGCTCGCCCGCCGCGTGGAGCATGGACCGGCAGCCGGCGAAGACCGCGGCGTCGCGCGCGGCGATCGCGAAGAGCTCGTCGGCCAGCGCCTGCTTCGTGGCCACGTAGCCGACGAAGCGCTGCAGCCAGCTGGTGAGCGCCTCCCAGGGCTCGAGCTCCGCGAACTCGCCGGCGCTGCGCGACAGGGCCTCGACCTCGTCGACGTAGACGGCCTGCACGAGGTCGGCCCGCGTGGGGAAGTTGCGGTACAGGGTGCCGATCCCGACGCCGGCGCGGCGGGCGATGTCCTCGAGCGACGCCGAGCGGTCGGCCTCCGTGAACGCCTCGCGTGCGGCGGCGAGCAGCCTCTCGTAGTTGCGCAGCGCGTCGGCACGCTTCGGGCGCTTGGAGAGCTGGGCGGGTTCGGTCTGCGGTGTGCTCATCGGACGAGATGCTTGACAAAGCGGAGGTTACCTCCGCTATAGTGGTATCACGATCCGGAGGCACCCTCCGAAACATGTGGAGGTTTCCTCCGGTTCAGTGTACTCCCTCGGCCACCGAAAGGCCCGTCTTGCTCCGCACCCTCTCCGCCGGGCGTGCACGCCGCGTGCTGCCCGCATCCGACGCCCCCGCACGCCCGCACCCGGCGCTCGTCCTCGGCGTGATCCTCGCCACCTACCTGATGATCGTCCTCGACGCCTCGGTCGTCATCACGGCGCTGCCGAGCATCGGTGAGCAGCTGCACTTCTCGCCCGCCGGCCTGTCGTGGGTGCAGAGCGCCTACGCGCTGACCTTCGGCGGCCTGCTGCTGCTCGGCGCCCGCATGGGCGACATCCTCGGCCGTCGCCGGACGCTGATGGCCGGCATCGTGGTGTTCACGGTGGCGTCCTTCCTCGGCGGGCTCGCCCAGTCCGAGGCCTGGCTCCTGGCTGCCCGGGCGCTGCAGGGCGTCGGCGCCGCGATCGCCGCACCGTCGACCCTCGCCCTGCTGGCCACGAGCTTCGGCGAGGGGCCCGAGCGCACGCGCGCGCTGGCCGCGTACGGCGCGGTGGCCGGGGGAGGCGGCAGCGTCGGCCTGGTCCTCGGCGGGATGCTGACCGACTGGATCTCCTGGCGCTGGGGCCTGTGGGTCAACGTCCCGGTGGGCATCGCGCTCGTCTGGCTCGCGCCGCGAGTGCTGTCCGAGACCGAACGACGCCCGGGCCGCTTCGACCTCCCCGGCGCGGCCACCTCGACCGCCGGCATGACCGCGCTCGTCTACGGGTTCGTCCGCGCCGCGGAGTCCGGCTGGGGCGACGCCCTGACCGTCGCGTCGTTCGTCGCCGCCGCCGTCCTGCTCGGGTCCTTCGTCGTCCTCGAGCGGCGTGCGCCGCAGCCGGTCACCCCGCTGGGCCTGTTCGCCAGCCGCCGGCGGGTCGGCGCCTACGTCGCCCGCCTGCTGGTCGTCGGAGGGATGTTCTCGATGTTCTTCTTCCTCAGCCAGTACCTGCAGGGCGTGCGCGGCTTCAGCCCGCTGCACGCCGGGGTCGCCTTCCTCCCGATGACCGCCGTCATGTTCTCGATGGTGCGCTTCGTGCCGCGGCTGGCGGCCCGCTGGGGCGACACGCGCCTGCTCGTGGCGGGCCTGGCGGTCGCGCTCGCGGGCATGGCGTGGCTGAGCCGGCTCGATGAGGCGACGCCGTTCCTTGGGGGCATCGCGCTCCCGCTGGCCCTGCTCGGCCTCGGCATGGGGGCCGCGATCGCGCCGCTGACGGCCGCCGGCATCGCTGGCGTCGACCCTGCGGACGCCGGCGCGGCATCCGGCGTCGTGAACGCCGCCCAGCAGCTCGGCGTCTCGCTGGGGATCAGCATCCTCGTGTCGGTCGTCGCCGCCGCGGGTGGCGCGGCCGCGAGCGAGTCCGCGACCGGGGTGGGGCTGCAGGGCGCCGCCCGTGCGGATCTCGCGCACGCCGTCGCCGTCGCGCTCACCGGCTCCGCAGTGTTCCTCGCCCTCGGCCTGGCCGTCGTCGCGGCCGCCGTCGTCCGCCGGCCAAGCCCCGTCCCCGCAAGCGTCCTGGAGGTCGCCCGATGACTACGCCCGTCTGCACCCGTATCGCCGAAGGCGTGACTGCGGCCTACGTGCGCGACCTCACGCGACGCGCGGCGCCGGCGCCCGAGGCCGAGCGCCGGAGCGCGAGAGCAGCTCAGCCCCGGCGCGCCCGGCTCGGCGCGACGCGCGGCGGCTCGTCGGGCTGCTTCGGATACACCGGCGGCCATGGCGCGTCGAGCAGGCCGTTCGCGCGATCGCGCTCGTGAAGCGCGAGCAGCGGCTCGAGCGACTGCGGGGCGTGGTCGATCGCGGCCCACGGGTCACCGTCGCGTTCGAGCCGGGCGGGGACGGTCGCGAGCGTGAGGCCGTCGGGCTCGACGTCGTCGAGCTCCTCCCAGCGGACCGGGGTCGAGACCTGCGCGCCGGCGCGAGCGCGGACCGACCATGCGCCGAAGACGGTCTTGTGCGGCGCGTTCTGGTTGTAGTCGATGAAGATCCGGCGGCCGCGCTCCTCCTTCCACCAGGCGGCGGTGAGGATGTCGCCGCGGCGGCGCTCGAGCTCGCGCGCCACCGCCACGGCGGCGGAGCGCACCTCGTAGGAGTCCCAGCGCGGCTCGAGGCGGACGTAGACGTGCAGCCCGCGGTTGCCGGTCGTCTTGGGGAACGCGGCGATGCCGAGCTCGTCCAGCAGGGCCTTGAGCTCCCAGGCGGCGGCGCGCGCCTCGCCGAAGCCGGTGCCCGGCTGCGGGTCGAGGTCCAGGCGCAGCTCATCGGCGTGGTCGGGGTCGTCGGCGCGGTGCGGCCAGACGTGGAAGCCCAGGCAGGCCAGGTTCACCGCCCACGCGACATGCGCGGCGTCGGCGGCCACGAGCGCGCGCGACGGCGTCCCGTTGACCGTCTGGACCGTCGTGGTCTCGAGCCAGTCCGGCGCTCCGTCGGGCACGCGCTTCTGGAAGAACGACTTGCCGCCGGCCCCCTGGGGGAAGCGCTGCATGAGGACGGGCCGGCCGCCCATCGCGCGCATGAGCGGCTCCGTGACCGCGGCGTAGTAGCGCGCGAGGTCGAGCTTGGTCTCGCGGCGCTCGCCGAACAGCACCTTGCCGGGGCTCGTGATCCGCACCTCGCGCCCCGCGAGCTCGAGCACCTGCGCATCGTCGGCGGCCACGCTCGCACCGTACCGGCCGCTCTGGCCGGACGGCGTTCGTGCGCGCCGATGGTCATGCCAGCGCGACGAGCGGCGTCCTGGCCACGCTCGTCCCCTCACGGATCACCTCGCCGGTGATGCTGGTGTTCGCGTCCGATCCGAGCCAGAGGACGACGCGGGCGACATCCTCGGCCGTCGAGACCCGCCCTTGCGGCGTGAGCGCGCCCGCGCGCTCGAACAGCTCGCTCGGGAAGCGGTCCTGGTTCGTCTCGGTGCGCGTGAAGCCCACGGCGACCACGTTGGTCAGGACGCCGTCCGTGCCCGCGTCCCAGGCCAGCGCGCGGCCGAAGCCGTGCAGCGCGGCCTTCGCCGCGACGTAGTGCGGGGACACCGGCTGGCCCTCCTCGGCCGCGCCGGAGGACATCAGGACGATCCGCCCCCGTCCCGAGGCGCGCAGCGCGGGGAGCGCCGCCTGCGTCACGGCGAACGCGCCTTCGACGTTCGCGCGGAGCCCGGCGCGCCACTCGTCGGCGGGCAGGTCCTCGAAGCGCGAGCTCCGCTGCGTGAGCCAGCGCACCGCGTTGACGACGAGCGTGTCGAGGGCGCCGAGCTCGCGGATCGCCGCGCCGACGGCCACGTCGACGGACGACGGCTCGTCGAGGTCGAGCCGCACCGCGACGCGCGCGCCCTCGCTCTCGTCCTTCGCGCTGCGTGACGTGATCGCCACGCGGGCGCCGTCGTCGGCGAACGCGCGCGTGATCTGGCGGCCGATGCCGCCGGTGCCGCCCGTGACGACGAACGCCCGCCGCTGGGCTTCCTGGTCGTCCGCCTCGCCGAGGCGGTCGATCGTGCGTTCATCGCCGCGCTGGCCGATCTGGGGCTCAGTCCCGGCGAGCTCCGGCTGCTGGTGCTCGTCCACCGCGCACCGCGGCTGACCAGCGCGAGCTGGCACGCCGGCTCGAGGTCGACGCCGGCAACCTGATCTCGATCCTCGACGGCCTCGAGGCCGGAGGCCTGCTGGAACGGACGCGCGACGCCACGGACCGGCGCCGGCGTCTCGTGAGCCTGACGTCCGAGGGCGGGCGCGTTCTCGCGGCGGCGCAGGCCGCGACGGCGGCAGTCGAGGCGGAGGTGTTCGCCGGCGTGCCCACGCCCCGGGAGCAGGACTTCTACGAGATGGCGCTCGCCGCCTATCGCGGCCTCGGAACGGGCCGCTCGCCCTCATCGCGAGCGGGATGAAGGCCGGGGGTCAGCGTTTCGAGGATGCACACGAGGTCCACGAGGCCCGGGAACGTTCGCGGATCGTGGCCGGTCGCCGTGGCGATGCGTTCGAGGCGGTACCGGACGGTGTTGGGGTGGATTCCGAGTGCGCGTGCAGCGCGGTTGACGTTCAGATCGGCGTGCGCGAACGCCCGAACCGTGGCGATGGCGCTTGTGCGCTCGGCGTCGCCGAGCGCTCGCAGGCGGGCGCCCTTCGCCGCGATGAGTGCGCGTGCGCCGGCGTCGGCGCCGACGAGCGCGCACTCAAGTGGCGAGAGGTCCGAGAGCGCGATCATCGGCCGGCTCGCGGACGTGTAGGAGAGGGCGAGCGACGCTTCGCGGTGGGCCTGCGCGACGCCGGCGAACCCGGCGCAGGCGGCGCCGATGCCGATCCGGATGTCGACACCGCGGGCAGCGAGCGCGGCGTCGCGTGCCCGTCGGAGAGCGTCGGCGTGCGGTCTGGCCGGGGCGACCAGCACGACCTCGCTCTCGCGGATCACCACGAGTGGTCGCGTGCGGCCGAGCGCCGCGCCGTCGCTGAGCGCCTCGCGAGCGACCTGGAGGGCGTCGCCGCCTGACAGCGCGGACGACGCCACACGCGCGATGACCGTGAACAGCTCGGCGGTCGGGTCGATGCCCGGCGCCGCGGGATCGCGCGTGCCCGCGGCGACCGGTTCGCCGCGGACGAGGCGCTCGACGAGGTCGCGCTCGGCGCGGCCGCTGAGGGTGTGCAGCCGGTGCTCCTCGCGCAGGTAGCCCTCCGCCGCCTGCGTCGTGATCGCGTCCATCGCGTCCATCGAGACGCGCGCGAGGACGACGCCGGCCTCGCGCGAGAGGTCCTGTCGGGCCGCTTCGTCCGCGCAGGCGTCCCAGTAGGCGGACAGCGCGGTCCGGTACGCATGCAGGAAGACGTCGAGAGTCACGCCCTGGCGCACGCGCCGCGCCGCGAGCTCGCGGACGAAGACGACGTCCTCGCGCCGCACGTCGGTTCCGTCGGCGAGCGTGCGCGCGAGCACTCCGGCAGTTGCGGTCGCGCCGTCGCGCAGATCGGCGAGCACGTCGTCCGCGGCGCGGCGGTACTCGGGGATCTCGTCGGCGACGCGCGCTGCGATCGCCCGCCCGATGGCGGCGTGCCGCGCGGCGAGCGCCCGGCCGACACGGCCGATGGCATGTCGGTGCTCTTCGGCGACGGACGCAGGCATCGTTGGACAAACATACCATTGCGCCAGCCATCCATTGGAGGTTTCGCTAATGGCGTGCGGGATCGCCGCTGCGACCCTCCATCTCGACGCAGCTCAACGAGACGACAGGAGCACACCATGTCCACGGATCACCGAGACGACCTCCATGGCAGGCGGGCACTCGTCACCGGCGCGACGTCCGGCATCGGTCGCGCGGTCGCCCTACGCCTCGCGCGTGACGGCGCCGATGTCGTGGTGCACGGCCGCGACGCCGAGCGCGGCCGCGAGACCGTCGACGCGATCACCGCCGCGGGTGGCAGCGCACGGTTCGTCGCCGCCGACCTGGGCGACACCGCCGACACACGGCGACTGGCGGAGGAGGTCGGCGACGTCGACATCCTCGTCAACAACGCGGGCATCTCGGTGTGGGGCGCCACCGCCGACTTCGACGTCGCCGCCTACGACGCGATGTACGCGAGCAACATCCGCGCCGCGTACATCCTCGTTGCGGCCCTCGCGCCAGGCATGGCCGAGCGCGGCGACGGAAGCATCGTCGGGGTCAGCAGCATGGCCGCGGACATCGGCATGAAGGGCGGCGCGGCGTACGGCGCGACGAAGGCTGCGGTCGAGGCGATGACACGCGCGTGGGCGGCCGAGTTCAGTGCCAGCGGCGTCCGGGTCAACGCGATCGCTCCGGGGCCGGTCTACACGCCGACGCCATCGGGGCCGGAGTTCATCCGCGCACTGGGCGAGACCACCGCGATGGACCGCGCGTCGCAGCCGGAGGAGATCGCCGAGGTCGTGGCGTTCCTCGCGTCACCGGCCGCCAGCTACGTGACCGGCGCCACCGTCGCCGCCGATGGCGGGCGGACGGCGATCTAGGCGGGGCGTCACGTCTCCGCCGCGGCGACGGCGCCCCGCGCCGGCGCCCGGCGCGTCGCGGGCAGCAGCCACGAGAGCGCAGCGGCCAGGACCATCATGCCCGCCGCGACGAGGTAGCCGGCCTGGAAGCCGGCCACCAGCGCATCGGCGCCCGCCGGGGCGCTGCCCGCGAGGGTCCGCGCTCCGGGACGCCGCGACCGTGGCGAGGACCGCGAGCCCGAGCGCCCCGCCGACCATCCGCGTGGTGTTCACCACCCCGGAGGCCAGGCCGTTGAGCTCGGGCGCGACGCCCGCCGTGGCGGCGCCGATGATCGGCGGGAAGGCGATGCCCGCCCCGAGCATCACGAGCACGCCGGGAAGCGCGACGCCCAGCAGGTAGCCGCTTGCCGCGTCGGCCGACCACAGCAGGACGAAGCCGGCGGCCGACAGCAGCAGCGACGCGCTGATGACCACCCGCGCGTCGCGGGCGGCGAACCACTTCGTCGTGACCTGGGTCCCGAGGATGATCGCGAGCGTGTGCGGCAGGAAACCGGCGCCGGCGCGCAGCGGGCTGTAGCCGAGCACCTCCTGCATGTAGAGCGTCAGAAAGAACCAGATCGCGAACAGCCCGCCGCCGGACACGAGCGTGACCGCGTTGGCGGCGGCGAGGCCGGGGAGGCGGAGCAGCGTCAGCGGCATAAGCGGCTCCGCGGTCCGGCGCTGCAGTTCGAAGAACGCCCAGAGGAGCACGACGGCGACGGCGACGGGCGCGAGCGTCTGCGCCGCGGTCCAGCCGTGCGCCTCGATCTGCGTGATGCCCAGCACGAGCGCGCCCAGCCCGGCGGTCGCCGTCACCGCGCCCGGGACGTCGAGCCGCGGACGGCGGTCGACCGCGCGGTCGGCGAGCAGTCGCGCCGCCGCCGCCATGACGGCCAGGCCGACCGGGACGTTGACGAGCAGGACCCACCGCCACGACAGCCACTCGGTGAGCGCGCCGCCGACGAGGCCGCCGGTCGCGCCGCCCGCGGCGCCGATGGCCATCCACCAGCCCATCGCCTTCGCGCGCTGCGGGCCCTCCGGGAACGACGCGAGCAGGATCGTCAGCGTCGCGGGGGAGAGCACCGCGGCGCCGAGGCCCTGGACGACGCGCCCGGCGAGCAGCACGCCGGAGGAGCCGGAGAGGCCGCCGATCAGGCTCCCGGCGACGAACAGCGCGACGCCGCCGAGGAAGGCGCGGCGATGGCCGAGGACGTCGGCCAGTCGCCCGCCGAGAAGCAGGAAGCCGGCGTACGCGATTGTGTAGCCGTTGACCACCCACTGCAGGCCGGTCGGGCTGAGCCCGAGGTCGTCCTGCATCGCGGGCAGCGCGACGTTGACGACCGAGACGTCGAGGACGACCAGGAACTGGCCGAGGAGGAGTAGCGAGCAGCGCTCGGGCTTCGGAGGGGAGGGGTGTCGATCCGGGCATCGCCCCATCGTGCAAGTTCAAGCGCACTTGAATTCAAGTGCGACGCTAGCGTGGTGACCGGTGAGTACCGCGGTCCCCATCACCGTCCGCGGCGACGTCGACGAGCGCGCCGTCGCGCAACTCGAGCGCTGCGCGCAGGCGGGCGGAGCCCTCCGCGGCGTGCTCTGCGCGGACGGGCACGTCGGCTGCTCGCAGCCGATCGGCGGCGCGATCGCCTACCCCGACCACATCAGCCCGTCCGGCGTCGGCTACGACATCGCATGCGGCAACAAGGCGGTGCGCACCGACCTCCTCGTCGACGACGTGCTGGGGCGGATCGGCGGCGTCATGGACGAGATCCAGGAGCGGATCAGCTTCGGGATGGGGCGCAGGAACGACGAGCCGGTGGACCATCCGGTGCTCGACGAGATCCGCGCCGCCCCGTTCGCGCCGCAGCGCGGCCTGCTCGATCTCGCCGCCGCCCAGCTCGGCACCGTTGGCGCGGGCAACCACTACGTCGACCTGTTCGCCGGCGACGACGATCACGTCTGGGTCGGCGTGCACTTCGGCTCACGCGGGTTCGGGCACCGGACCGCGTCGGGGTTCCTCGCCCTCGCGCAGGGCCTCGGCTTCGGCGATCGCGCCGCCGAGGGCGAGATGGACGCGCCGCCGGTCCTCCTCCACGTCGACAGCGAGCTCGGCCGCTCCTACATCGAGGCCATGCGCCTGGCCGGCGAGTACGCCTACGCGGGCCGCGCCACCGTCGTCGCCAAGGTCCTCGAGATCCTCGGCGCGGAGGCGACCTACGAGGTCCACAACCACCACAACTTCGCGTGGCGCGAGCGTCACCTCGACACCGACGTGTGGGTCGTGCGCAAGGGCTGCACGCCCGCCTTCCCCGGGCAGGAGGGCTTCGTCGGGGCGACGATGGGCGAGCCGTCGGTGATCCTGCGGGGGGCCGAGAGCGGCGGGTCGCGCGACCTGCTCTACAGCACCGTCCACGGCGCGGGCCGGGTCATGTCACGCACGAAGGCGGCGGGCAGGGTCCGCCGCCGTTGGGCGTGCCCGCGCTGCGACTGGGCCCAGCGCGCCGGGCAGCACAAGCCTTCCGACGGGCGCTGCCCGTCCTGCGGGCACGCGCGGCTCGAGCGGCGCATGGTCCAGGTCTCGCCCGGCCTGATCGACTTCGACGACGTGCGCGCCCGGCTCGCGGCCGGGCGGATCGAGCTGCGCGGCGGCGCCGCCGACGAGGCGCCCGCCGCCTACAAGCGGCTCGGCGCGGTGCTCGCCGCGCACGAGGGGACGATCGACGTCGTGCGCCGGCTCGCCCCGATCGGGGTCGCGATGGCCGGCGCCGACACGTTCGACGCCTACAAGCGACTGACCGGCCGCTACGGCGTGACCGGCGCGTTGTCGCGCACGGGGACGATCTCGGGTCGGGTTCGCGCCCGGCGCAGGTCGATCCCGGTGAGCAGGCCGGCCAGGAACAGGGCCGCGGCGCCCATGAGCACGCCGGCGATGTTGTCGACGACGTAGTGCCAGCCGAGGTAGACGGTGCCGACCATCGTCACCGCGAACCACACCCACAGCGTGATCGTCACGCGCCGCCCGAAGCCGAGCAGATGCGCCGCGACGACGGCCGTGAAGCTCATCGAGATGTGCAGCGAGGCGAAGGCGGCGATCGCCTGCGGTGTCGCGGTCGACGGGTCCGCGAGGAAGGCGACGCGCTGGTCCATGAGCACGCCCTGCAGGCGCGTGACCTCGGAGGCGGGCAGGTCGGCGAACGCGGCCGGCGCGTAATAGATCGGCCCGAGCGCCGGCAGGACGAAGTAGCTCGCCGCGCCGAGGATCCAGTTGATCGACTGCGCGGTCGTGTAGTAGATCCCGGCCTCGAGGTTGCGCGCGAAGACGAGGGCGACGCCGATCGTCAGCGGCAGCAGGACGATCCAGGCGATGTACAAGGCCGACAACACGTGCGTGGCCAGCCCGGTGCCGAGCAGCGTGTGAAGCAGGGCGGCCGGGTCGCTGCCGGCGAACAGGGCGCGGTCGACATCGGCCAGCTGGCGGTCGAAGAGCTCGTCCGGGCGCACGAGCGGGACGATGCTCTTGAGGTTGCGGTACGCCATGTAGCTGACGTAGAAGCTCGTCAGCGCGGTGCCCGCCGCGAGCATCCGCCCGGGCGTCCAGCGCTCGCGCCGCACCTCGGCGATCGCCGCTCGCGACGGCGGGAAGGACGCGGTCCGCCGCGCGGCGCGGAAGAGGATGTCGATCGTCACCAGCAGCGCGACGCCGGTGCCGACGAGCACCAGGTAGAGCGCGGCCACGTGGTCGGGGTCGCGCACGGGCAGGCCGACGGAGTCCGTCGCGATCAGCGCCCAGACCAGGATGAACACCGCGACGGCCGGGCCCGCGAGGATCGCGCGCCAGCCTGCGGAGCGCAGCCGCGTGCGGGCGGCCGTGGTCACGCGGTCCTCGCAGCGGGCCTCGAGAGCGTCGCCGGCTCGCGCGCGGTGCGCAGGTCGAAGCCGGTCAGCGCGCGCGCGAGGATCAGGGCCATCACGGCGATGACGACGCCGCCGACGTCGTCGAGCACGTAGTGCCAGCCGAGGTAGATCGTCGCGATCGTCGTCAGCCCGAGCATCGCCCAGGCGAGCGTCTTCACGGTCCGGCCGAGCCCGAGCATGTGCGCGGCGAGCGCGCCGGTGAGGAAGATCGAGACGTGCAGGGAGGCGAACGCGCCGATGCTCTGCGCCGTGCCCGCGAGCGGGTCGGCGATGAACGCCGTGCGCTGGTCGATGAGCAGCTCCTGCAGCTGCGTCACGCCTGTGGACGGGAGCTGCCAGTAGGCGGCGGGCTCGTAGTAGATCGGGCCGAGGGACGGCAGCAGGAAGTAGCTGGCCGCCCCGAGCAGCCAGTTGAACGACTGGGCGGTGGCGTAGAACAGCCCCGCGCGCAGGTTCGGGGTGAAGACGAGCGCGGCGGCGAGCGTGCCGGGGATGAAGATGAAGAACAGCATGTACGCGACCGAGAAGAACTCGGTCGCGAAGCCCGTGCCGAGCAGCCCGTGCAGGAGCGCCGCGGGATCGTTGCCCCCGAACATGCTGCGGTCGAGCTCAGCGAGCTGGCGGTCGTAGAGCTCGGGACGCACGAGCGGGACGACGCTCTTGAGGTTGCGGTAGGCGAGGTAGCTGACGTAGAAGCTGATCAGTCCGCTGGCGACCGCGAGCGCGCGGGTGCTCGTCCAGCGCTCCCGCCGGACCGCCGCGATCGCCGAGCGCGGCGGGATCCGCCGGCCCGTGCGATGGGCGGCCCGGACGACGACGTCGAGCAGCACGAGGAACAGGACGAGGCCGATGAGCATCGCCAGCCGCCGGCCGGCGACGTGGTCCGGGTCGCGGATCGAGATCCCGGCGGCGTCGGTGACGATGAACGCCGCGACGATCGAGACGAGCGCCACGAGTGGTCCGGCGGCGAGCATGCGCCACTCCGGTCGCGAGCGTCCCGGCTCGGGCGCCGATGCGCGATTTCCACCCGGCGAACGCATCAGCGGGAGGAGGTCCTGGTGTCGGGGTCGGCGATCATCGGGGCGCACGTCCCGCGCAACGCGTGGCACGCGTTCGAGCGCCGGGACGAGTTCGAGGGGGAGCGCGACGGGGGTCGCGACCTATCTGTGTATCACGCCGGGCGGTGAGACCGCCGGATCGGCGGCCCCCGGCGCCGCCGATCCGGGCGCCGGCGACGGTGATTCAGCGAGCCTCGTCGGGGCGGTCGGGATCCTGGCGATCCCCGTCATGGGCCGGACAGCAGGGTCGCCGGTCGTGACGACGCGGGAGAGGCGGACTCGTCGGTCTCGACCGCCTCGACGGTCAGGCGGCTCGCGCCGCCGCGCACGTGCACGACGATCTCGCCGCCCGTGTGCGCGGGCGCGATCCGGCGGCGGACCGTTCCGTCGACGGCGCCGAGCCGGTCGCCGTCCAGGCGCAGGCCGGTCGCGCCGCCGTCGACGCGGACGCTGACCGGGACGCCGGCCGGACGGCGGACGACGGCCGAGCTCATGCCGCCGCCGACGTCGACGGCCAGCCGCCCGTCCGGGTGCGGCAGGTCGAGTGCGATGTCCGTGGCGCCGCCGGTGATCGCGATGCTCGAGAGGGGCAGGCCGCCGAGGCCGGCGCGCAGGCCGCTGACGCCGCCGATCAGCTCGATCGCCCAGGTGTGGGCCGGGCTGAGCGCGACGGCGAGGCTGCTGCGCGGGACGAGCGAGCGGATTCGCCCGGCGAGCGAGTAGTCGAGGTCGACGCCGTCGGCGTGCTCGCGCACCCGCGGAGCGGGACCGGTGGACTCGATCCGGTACGAGCGGTCGAGCGTCGGGTCGGCGATGAGGACGAGCAGAGAGCTGCGGGGCGTGATGCGGAGGGTCCGGGGCTGCGGCCGGTGCGTCATGAGGTGCTCCTCGGGGTTCGCGCGTTGCGTTGTGGTCCGTTCGCGCTAAGGTGGTTCGGTGTGCAAGATAATTCGCTCAGCCAAAATATTCGGTAGACCGTAGAGATTGGGGAGCGTCGTGTCAACCCCATCCGAGGTGAACGACCTGTTCCGCGAGGTCGCGGGCCAGTCGGTGCTCCTGAGCGAGACGATCGCCCGGCACGCCGGCCTGAGCTCGGCGGATCTCGAGGTGCTCGGCGAGATCGAGCAGCACGGCCCGCTGCCCGCGGGGCGTCTGGGGGAGCTGACGGGACTGAGCCCGGCGGCGGTGACGGGCCTCATCGACCGGCTCGAACGCGCCGCCGTCGTGTCGCGGAGCGTCGACCCGGGGGACCGGCGGCGCGTGCTCGTCGGCGTGGCGCCCGGGGCCGCCCGGATCGCAGCGATGTACGAGGCGCTCGAGGCCGACGCGACGGGCGTGGCCCGGCGCCGCGATGGGCGCGAGCTCGCAGTGATCGCCGACTACCTGCGCGAGATGCTCGAGGTGGGCGTGAAGCACGTCGCCCGGCTCGAGTCGCCGGGACGGCGGCGGACCGGCTGAGCGCTACGCGTCGGGCAGCTTCGCGGCCATCTCCTCCGCGTCGCGGCCCGTGATCGACACGATCTTGTGGTTGCGCAGCTTGCACAGGACGCCGATGCGGGCGTCGGAGTCGCGGCCGCCCTGGTGCGCGATCAGGTGCAGGATGGCGACGACTCCGCCGTCGACCTCGGCGGCGCGCTCGACGTGGATCTCGAAGCCCTCCCAGAGATCCTTGACCTCGTCATACCACTGCGTGATGCCCCCGTGACCGCGGTAGTTGCGGCGCTTGAAGAGGAGCCCGAGCACGGGCACGGCGTCGATGGCCGGGTCGGCCACCTCCAGCATCCCGGCCAGGTCGGAGTTCGTCCAAGAGGAGTAGAAGCGCCGAACGGCCTCGACGTCCTGCCGCGCCATCTCGCCGGTCAGTGTTCACCTTAGGCGGGCGCCAGAAACCCGGTACGGGTTTCCTGGCGCTACGCCGGGCGGCGGACGCTCCTCGAGATCCGCTGCGCCAGGCGGTCGGTGCTGCCCGGGTAACGGACGGTGAGGCGGGCCGTTCGCCACGCTCCGGCCGGAAGCCTGAGTCGCACCGCGAAGCGCCTGCCGCGGAGGTTCGTCGTGCGGGTGAGGGTGCGTGTGCGGCCGCGGATCCTCGTGCGCGCCTGGACGGTGATGCGCCCCCGGACGTTCGCCGCGACGGTGCCGCGGACGCTGATGGTCCGGCGGTCGCGGGCGACAGTCGGCCGCGCGAGGGCGAGCCGCGGGCTGGCCTTCGCCCTTGTGCCGGTCGCGGCGGTCGGCGCAGGGGTCGCTGTGCGTGTGACGGTCCACGTCGCGGCGTTCGCGGGGGCATCGTTGCCCGCGGCATCGCTGAGCCAGACCCGGACCGTGTGGGTGCCGACTGCGTCCAGCGCGACGGTCGCTGAGCCCTGACCGTTGGTCGCGTGCTGCGTCGTGGTGCGGCAACCGCCCGTGCCGCACGTCGCGATGTGCGCGGTGGTGACGGGGGAGACCTGGTTCCCCGGCGCGCTCCACGCGATCGCCGCGGTCGAGGCAGCCGTGCTGCTCGTGCTGGGGCTTGCGTGGATGGGCGCGGCCGGCGCGGTGTTGTCGACGGTGACCTGCTGCGTGCCGGCCGCCGTGAAGTTGCGCCCCGAGTCGAGCACGCCGACCTCGATCGTGTGCGTGCCGTCCCCGATCGCGGTCGAGTCGAACGAGAAGGACTCCGGCGCGCTGAGGTCCGAGCAGGGGACGCGCCGCGTGAAGTCGCATGTCCGCTCGGACTCCGCGACGACATGCCCGGCTGCGGTGCGCACCCGGAGCGCGCGGATGCCGGTGCTGTCCGACGCGGAGCTGACGCCGGCCGTCACCGCGCCGCGGACGTAGCCGCCGGCCAGGAGGGAGCCGGTGGCACCGGATGCGTTGGGCGGGGTGGGGTCGTCGATGGTGACGATGGAGCCGTAGATCGCCGTCCAGGCGTCTGGTGAGCGTTGACCCAGTCGCGCACAGACGATGCGTTGCGACACGCGATCCCGATGCGCACGCCGAGCGGTGTCAAGCGCCCAATCGGCTGCCGGCCGACATGCCTCGACCGAGCAGTAACCACGAATCAGGTCGCTTGAACGCAGTCGCTCGGCTCGGAAGCTTGTCCTCGGCGGTAGTCGCGTGAACAACTCCCATCCGTTGATGCTGCTTGCCGCGCGTCGTCCACAGCCGCAAGTCGCTGCGAGGTGTGCGCCTGTCGGCGGAGTCGAACCGCCAGAACGCCCATCGGACCTAGCTCGGAGCGCGCGCCGCTGTTTAGCCTGGTCCGACACGACGAGGCCGTCCAGCCCCGTCGTCGCTGCTCGAGATGGGCAGCTCGGCTGACAGCTCCAGGTGTGCGGCGTCGTTGGTCTCGAACTCCCACGCGTCATCGATGCCGCTCGAGCGGCAGCGGCGGTCCGCTACTGGTCGTGACTGCACGAGAGACGTCATAAGTGCCCGCCGACGCTGCGACGTAGGGCAGCACGAGGCAACGGCGATCGGGAGCGACGCGAAGGTGCGCAACAACGCGAGTGGGTGCATCGACGGGCATGAAGACGTCGACTGGGTCAGCACTCGGCATGCGCGCCCAGTGCGCTTTAGCGCGGTGCCACGCTTCGTGGCCGACGCTCGAGTGCGGATCGCCGCAGCACGCGACGTGCTCCAACCGTCGGCACCTCGATCGGCACACGCTCAGCTCGCGTGGGCCTGCTGCAGCCGAAGCCGCAGATGATCCGGTGCGGCGCGCGATACCGGCGCCCGTCGACGACGAACACCGCGCGACCGAAGTCCGGCACGCCACTCGACGCCGAGACTCGCGAGTAGCCCGCTCCTCGAAGCGGGCCGATCCGAACGCGTGGCCGCCGGACACCCAGATCCCGAGAGGGCGCTGTGCAGGAGCGGTGGCGACGGCGTGTACGCATGCGTCGGCGGGCCGTGGGCGCGCGTCGGAGCGGTGCGAGCGACGGTCGGTGAGCGTCGCCGAGGTCCGCCGCCCGAAAGCGCCGTTGCGACACGATCGAGCACGCGTCCGCGGCCCGGCGCGCCGTGCTCACCAAGAGGATGCCTCTGCCTGCTCTGAGCTCGCAGAGTCCGGACGGTAGGCGCGAAGGGCCGCGAGCAGCCGCGCTCACGACGGGCGCTGCGAACGAGGTGCCGGCACCGACGTCCCTGCGCCACGCTCCAGCGATGACGGTGACGCCACATCCAAGCGCGGCGATGTCCAGCTCTGCCCCGCGTGCCGAGAACGAGCACAGACCGCCCGATCGAGTCGCTGGCGCCGACCGTGAAGACTCAGCGGGAAGCGCCCGGGATACCCGACGTCGCCGCCCGTGTTGCCTGCCGCGGCGACGACGTTCATGCCGCCAGTTCGCCCGAAGGTCGGTGATCCGGTTCTCGAGCTCGGCGAGTTCCGGGCCTGTGGCGGTGCTGAGTCCGGACAGCGAGAGGTTGACGACCGTGGCGCCGGCTGCGCGACAGATCTCCAGAGCCTCGACGTAGGCGAATACCGTGCGTCCCACTCGACCGAATCCGGAAACACCCGGACCGACACGATGCGAGCTTGCGGCCAGATCCCCACGGATCCCTGGCCGTCCAACTTGCTGGCGATGATTCCCGCGACGTACGTTCCGTGCTTGGGGATGCCGGCGCCGCCGACGTCGTCGACGGTGCCGCCCCAGATGCTGTAGCGCTCGACGGCCGCCGGTCCGCCCAGGTCGGTGGTCAGATCGACGCCCGTGTCGACCACGCAGACCTTCCCCGGGACCGGCGGCGCGGGCAACGAGGGAGACGCGAGGAACTCGGCGTTGGCGTCGATCGCCTGGGGCGTCGGGGCCTCGGCGGCGGATGCGCGAGGCGCCAGCAGGGCCGCCAAGCCGAGGATGATCGCGGTGGCCCGGAGCGCGCGGCGGAAGTCAAGGGAATGGAGCATGGGAGGGATCTCGTTCGGGAGGGGAGAGGAGCGGAGACGCACGACGGCGGCGCCCGCTGCACGCGCGGGCGCCGCCGATGAAGCGCGTCGGGATCGGGTCAGCGAACGGTGACCTTGGCCTGCGGCGAGACGCCGGTCAGGAACGGGAAGCCGGCCTCCTGGCGGACGCGCGCGCGGAACACGTAGGTCGTGCGCCCGCGCGTGCGCGTGAAGCGGTACTTCTCGCTGAAGCGCCCGTTCCGCAGGCGGGTGGAGCGGAACGTCATCCACCTCGAGCCCTTCTTGACCTGCAACTCGACGACCTTGCGCGCGGTCGCTGGCGCACCCGCCACCCGGCCGTTGAACGTGACGGACTGCCCGTTGCGCACCGACTTGCGGCTGGAGGCCAGGCCGATCTTGGCGATCACGCCGAGGCTGATGTCGGTCGTCTGCGAGAACTCGCCGCTCTCGAGGTGCGTGCGATAGCCGAAGCGCACGGTCCGCGAGCGCACGGCCGTCGTGACGTAGCGGAACTTGCCCGCCGAGTCGGTCACGACCTCGCCGGCCGGGACCATCTTCGCGCCGAGCATCTTGTCCTGCTGCATGACCCACAGCCGCGCGCCGCTGATCGGCTTGCCGCTCGGCGCGCGCAGCTCGCCCGTGATCAGGACCTGCTTGCCGTACTTGCTCTTGACGATCCCGGTGCGAGTCGACGAGAACGCGGCGCTCAGCGACGCGCCGGCCGAGCCGTTCGTCCCGTTGATGGTCAGCACGGCGTTCGCGCCGTCACGTCCGTTGGCGCCGTCCTTGCCGTTCGGCCCGGGCACCGGGATCGGGGTGGGCGCGACCGGAGCCGCGCCGTCGGGCACGTTGTCGATGACGGCGGGCTGGGAGGCCGCGACGGTCTTCTGGTTGCCCGCGGCGTCGATCGCCCGGACGGACAGCTCGTACGCGCCATCGGGGACGCTCGCCGTGTTGACGTTCAGCGTGCCGCTGCGCGTCGTCGGGCACGCGTTCCAGTTCGTGTAGGTGCAGTAGCCCGTCTGCTGGGCGACCGGCAGCGTGAGGTCGCGCGCGTCGTTCTGGGTCGCGACGACGATGCCGTCGAGCAGGACCTCCACGCGCTCGATCCCGGAGTCGGCGTCGCTCGCGGTGTAGCTCAGCGTCTTGGTCCCCTTGAGCGTCGCCGCGCTCGTGAGCGAGCCGCCGTCGATCGAGGCCGCCGGCTGCACGTTCTCGTGGAGCGTGACCTGCGTGCCGAGGATGCTCACGATCGGGTGCCCGTTGGTCGGGTACGAGCAGCCCTGAGCGGCGCTCGTCGAGCACATGACGTGAAGCCGCAGCTGCTTGGTGCTCGACGGCAACGCGAAGTCGTGCGGAACCGCGGTCGCGTCGTACGGCGTCGCGCCGCCGCCGGGCTGCACGCCCGCCTCGGTGCGGACCATCGCGTAGGTGAGCGAGCCGAGGCTCTGCTGGCTCACGCGCCACCAGGCCTTGACCCCTCGCAGCGTGATGTTGTCCGGGGCGCTGAGCTGCACGCCGTAGAGGGCGTCGGGAGCCAGGTCGCGCCCGTTGAAGCCGAACGTGTCGCTCCGGCTCGCGCTGCAGTTCAGGTCGTAGGCGGCCGCGGTCGCGCTGTTCGTCGCGTAGCCGCTCCACGGGCCGACGTCCCCACCGGGCACGTTGAGGCCCGGCGGATTGCAGCTGATCAGCGGATACGTGCCGGCGTGGGCTGCCGGCGCGAGCGCCGCGCTCGCCGCGATCGCGATGACACCGCCGAGAACAGCGCGCATCCGTGCGCGGAACGGCGAAGCTGCTGTGGTCATGACTGAGTGGCCTCCTGCCAGGGTCGAAAGGTCGAGCTCTTGCGCCCGACGGTTCCTCTAGGCAGGCAGGCGGCGGTTCTCTCCCCCGCAAACGAGTGGCTACGCGCCAACTAGCGGGTACGTCACCAATGAGAGCGTTTGAGTCCCGCAGATCGCGGGGTACACGAGCGCCTACGAGAGAGGTCGAGTGCCTCGGAGGGCCCGCTCATGGCGGGCCTTCCGCGTTCTCGGGACCGTTCTTGGTGGTTCAGGCCGCAGCGGGGGCGTCAGTTGGAGCGGTCGAGCTCGAACCACACGTGCGTCGAGCCTTCGTAGACGCCCCACCGGTCCGACAGCGTCTGCACCAGGTGCAGTCCCCAGCCGCCGACCTCCGTCGCCGGCCGGTTGCGGGCGACCGGCACGAAGCCGGCGCCCTGGTCGACGACCTCGACGCGCAGGCGACGCGGATTCTCGGTGCGGACGATGAGTGTGATCTCACCGTCGCCGCCGTACTTGACCGAGTTCGTGATGAGCTCTGACACGAGCAGCTTGACGTCCGGAACGAGCGCGGGGTCGACGTGGTCGGCGAGCTGCTCGATCGCCCGACGGGCGTGCGCCGGGGCACATGGATCGCGAGGGATGTCGAAGGTGTGCTCGTGCAAGGGATCTGCGTGTCGGTCACGGAAAGGTATTCCGCACGCACCACGAGATAAACGTGTCGAATCGCGCCCGGTTTCGCAACGGGATGATCGCGTTTCGGCCGAGCGGCATGGCGGGCGGCGTACGGTGGCCGCCGATGACCGGCCGACGCCCTCCGCACCGCCCGACAACACGTGGCGCGTCAGCGCTTGAGCAAACGCCCGACGGCGGCCATCAGCTCATCGGCCTGGGCGTCCGGCGCCTCGGGCGACTCGCCCTCGCCGTGGAGCATGCAGTGTCGCGCGTGGCCGTCGAGCAGCCCCAGTGCCACGCCGTCGAGCGCGGCCTGGATCGCGCTCACCTGCGTGAGCACGTCGATGCAGTATCGGTCTTCCTCGACCATCCGCCCGATCCCCCGCACCTGTCCCTCGATGCGCGACAGGCGGGCGAGCAGCTGGTCCTTCGTCGCTGTGTATCCGCGGGTAGGCATGTCCTCATCATACCCCTACGGGGGTATATGGCCCGAGGCTCAGCGCGCGGCGCGGCTGGCGCCTGCGCCTCGGCCCGTCGGGGCCGAGCGGTTGACGCCCAGTCGCCTGCGCAGCACGACCGAGCCGCCGTAGCGCCCACCGAAGCTGAAGCTCGCCTCGTCCACCAGCGCCCTGATGAGCGCCAGGCCGCGTCCGCGGTCGGGATCGGACTCGCCGGGCGTGGCGCCGGCATCGTGCACGGTCACGAGGACGTCGTCGTCGCGGCGCTCGAAGGAGACCGAGATCGGGACCGGCGCGAAGGCGTGCGCGTGCTCGATGGCGTTCTCCCACGCCTCGTTGGCGGCCATGGTGACCGCCGCGACGTCGTCGCTCGATGCGCCCGCTTCGGCCAGCCAGCGACGCAGGGTCCGGCGCAGCGCGCCGAGCGCCTCGGGGTCGGGCGACAGCGTGAACCGGGCGCTGGGACCGAGATACGGCTCGGCGCGCACGAACAAGCGCCGTGACGTCATCGTCACCGCTGGATGGACCCAGGCAGCTGTCGAGCACGCGATCGCGCAGCGCCTCGACGCCCGCGGCCGCGCCGCCGGGGACCGCGCCGAGCAGGCGCTGCAGACCGCGGTCGATGCTCTCGCCGCGGCGCTCGACGAGGCCGTCCGTGTAGAGCACCAGGGCGGCGCCGGGCGGGAACGGCGCGACCGTCTCGGGGTGCCGGGGCAGGTCGCTGACCCCGAGCGGGGGCGTGACGCCCGTCAGGATCCGCGGCGCGCCGCGCTCGGGCAGCAGCAGCGGCGGCGGATGCCCCGCGTTGACGAACCGCAGTCGCTCGCGGTCGGGCTCGATCACCGCGTAGATCAGGGTCGTGAGCTCGTCCGGGCTCAGGGCCCGCTGGTAGACGCTCATGCGCTGGGCGAATGCCGCGGGTGGATGACCTTCGAGGGCGTAGGCACGCGCGGCGCTGCGCAGCTGTCCCATCCGCGCGGCGGCCGCGACGCCACGGCCCGCCACATCGCCCACGATCAGCCCGACGCGTCCGCCGGACAGCGCGATGACGTCGTACCAGTCGCCGCCGACCTCGATCCCGTGGCCCCCGGCGCTGAAATGCGCGGCGAGGCTCACGCCCGGGACCTCGGGCAGGGCCTGGGGGAGGAGGTCGTGCTGGAGCGTGGCGGCGACGTGCTGCTCGCGCTCGAGCAGCAGGACGCGGCGGATGATCAGCGCCGCGCGCTCGCCGGCATGCGCGACGAGCGCCCGGTATTGGCCCGGCGGGATCTCGGCTCCGGGCGAGGCGACGGCGATCGCGCCGAACAGCTCGCCGCCGGCGCGCAGCGGCACGGCGAGCGCGTCGTCCTCCTCGTCGACGACCTCGCGCCCTTCGCCCAGCGCGCGGCGGACGGCCCGCGCGGCGATGTCGGCGGTTCCGCGCTCGGCGTCCGCGACGACCGCTCCGCCGGCGTCGACGACGCGGACGGCGGCGCCACGCGCGCGGAGCACCTCGTGCAGCCGACGGCACAGCTCGTCGACGAGGTGCGACAGCGCGAGCGCGTCGAGCCCGTCGGTGATCGCAGCCACCCGCGCCAGTCGCGCCGCCAGTGCCTCGGCCTCGTCGCGGGCCGCCCGCTCGGCGGCGGCCCGCTCGAGTGCGGCCTGCGTCCGCCGGCGTGCGCGCAGGTCCTCGATCTGCAACAGCACCGACCCGTTGTCGCCGCGGCCGCCGCGCACGGGCGCGGCGGTCACCGCGACGGGCAACTCCCCGTCACCGGCGGCGAGACGGAGCTCGGCGCTGTGCCGACCCTCGCCGTCGTCCATCGCCCGGCGCCACAGCGCCTCGAGCGCGGCGCGGTCGGCGGGCTCGAACTGGTCGGCCACCGCCGAGCCCGGTGCGAGCACGCGGCCCTCCAGCAGCTCCACGAGCGCCGGGTTCGCGCGGACGACGCGTCCCTCGGCGTCGACGAGCGCGACGCCCGTCGGCGAGGACTCCCACGCCCGCCGCAGCAGCTCGTCGGCCTGCTCGCGCGCGATGCGCTCGCGCTCGAGATCGGCGAAGACCGCGACCTTGGAACGCAGGACGACCGGCTCGAACGGCTTGAGCACGTAGTCGACCGCGCCGGCCTCGTAGCCGCGCAGCACCTGGGTCACGTCCGTGCTCACCGCCGTCAGGAAGATGATCGGTGTGCGGGCGCTGCGCTCGCGCCCGCGGATGTAGTGCGCCGTCTCGAAACCGTCCATCCCCGGCATCCGCACGTCGAGCAGGACGACCGCGAAGTCGCGCCCGAGCAACGCCCGCAAAGCCTGCTCGCCGGAGCCCGCGGTGACGAGCTGCACGTCGAGCGGCTCGAGCACGGCGCTCAGCGCCATGAGGTTCTCGGCCCGGTCGTCGACGAGCAGGACGCTCGGCGGGTCCGGCTGACCGTGCGGCTCGGCGCTCACCGCAGCCACACCCGCATGAGCGACAGCAGCGTGTCCATGTCCACCGGCTTGGTGATGTAGTCCGATGCGCCGGCGGCGATGCATTTGTCCCGGTCGCCCTTCATCGCCTTCGCGGTCAGGGAGATGATCGGCAGATGCTCGAAGCGCGACATCGAGCGGATCGCGCGGGCGGTCTCGTAGCCGTCCATCTCCGGCATCATCACGTCGAGCAGGACGAGATCGACGTCGTGCGCCTCGCGCAGCTTGGTCACGCCCTCGCGCCCGTTCTCGGCGTAGGCGACCTTCATGCCGCGCATCTCGAGCGCGCTCGTGAGCGCGAACACGTTGCGGATGTCGTCGTCGACGATGAGGATCCGCTTGCCGTGGAACACGGAGTCGGCGGTGCGCAGCTGGGCCAGCAGCTTGCGGGTCGGCGACGGCAGGTTGGCCTCCATACGGTGCAGGAACAGCGCCGTCTCGTCGACGAGCCGCTCGGGCGAGGACACCGCCTTGGCGTTGACCCGGCCCGCGAGCTCCTCCAGCCGCGAGCGCTCGCCGGCGTCGAGCAGGTCGGGCGTGTAGAGGATCAGCGGGAGCTCGCGCAGCCGGTCGTCGCCAACCGCCTGCTCGAGCAGCGCGAACGCCGCGTCGGCGTGCTCGCCGAGCGGGAACACCGCGCAGTCCGCGCCGTGCTCGCGCAGCTCGTCGATGGCGTCCGCCTCGGCCACGTCGACGATGTCGACGTCGTCGCCCGCGCCGAGCAGCGCCTTCGTCTCGGCGTCGAGGTCGCTGCCGTTGCGGATCAGGGCGAGGCGCTTGACCGTCCGCCGTCCGAGCGCGTCCAGGTGCTCGAGCGCCTCGCGGACGGCCGCGCCGCCGTCCTCGACCGACAGGTGCGCGGCCGCGCCCGCGCGCAGGGCGGCAAGCCGCCCGGCCGGCGGGCCGATCACGTAGACGGGGCGATGGCGCGTGTCGGGATGGCCCTTGAGCTGCCCGAGCAGGACCTCGCCGCGGCCGTCGCCGGCGAACAGCAGCACGGCATCGGGGCGGAACTCGCGCGCGAGCACGAGCCCGGTCGGCGCGCGCCGCGCGACGAGCGCCTTGAGGCCGCTCGCCCGCGTCGCCTCCATGGCCGCGTGGGCCCGCTCGGCGTCGTGCGCGATCACGAGCAGCACACGGTCGCCGGGCGCGATGCTGGCGCGGTCGTCGTCCTCGGCATCGAGCGACGGCGGCGGCTCCTCGACGACCATCGGCGGGCGCCCGTCGCGGGGAGCGGCGGATCCCGCCTCGGTATCGAAGCCGTCCGCGCGCGTCTCGCCCGCGCGCGGTGCCAGGGGCAGGCACAGGGTGAACGTGCTGCCGACCCCGGGCGCGCTCGAGACGCGGATCTCGCCGCCCAGGAGGCGCGCGATCTCTCGGCTGATCGACAGGCCCAGGCCCGTGCCGCCGTACTTGCGCGAGGTCGTCCCGTCGGCCTGCTGGAAGGCCTCGAAGATCAGCGCGAGCTTCTCGTCGGGGATGCCCACGCCGGTGTCGATCACCGAGAACTCGAGCGTGTCGTCCTGCCCCGCGGCGATCCGCAGGGTCACGGAGCCGCGGTGGGTGAACTTGACCGCGTTGGAGAGCAGGTTGCGGAGGATCTGCTGCAGGCGCTGCTCGTCGGTGACGATCGCCGCGGGCAGCCGCTCGTCGCTCTCGATCGCGAACCGCAGGCCCTTCTCCTCGGCCACGGGTCGGAAGGCGCGGTCGACGTCGTCGCGCAGGTCGACGAGCGCGAGCTGGCCGACGTGGAGGTCCATCTTGCCCGCCTCGACCTTGGACAGGTCGAGGATGTCGTTGATCAGCGCGAGCAGGTCGTTGCCGGCCGCGTGGATCGTCTCGGCGAACTCGACCTGCTGGGTCTGCAGGTTGCCCTCCGCGTTCTCGGCGAGCATCCGCGAGAGGATCAGGAGGCTGTTCAGCGGCGTGCGGAGCTCGTGGCTCATGTTGGCCAGGAACTCCGACTTGTACTTCGACGAGAGCGCGAGCTGGGCCGCCTTCTCCTCGAGGCCGCGCCGCGCGAGCTCGATCTCGTCGTTCTTGATCTCGATGTCGCGGTTCTGCTGGGAGAGCAGCAGCGCCTTGTCCTGGAGCTCGTCGTTGGTCTGGCGCAGCTCCTCGGACTGCTTCTGCAGCTCCTGCGTCAGCGCCTGGGACTGCGACAGCAGCTCCTCCGTGCGCATGTTCGCCTGGATCGTGTTGATGACGACGCCGATCGTGTCCGTGAGCTGGTCGAGGAACGCCTGGTTGACCTCGCCGAGCGGGCGCAGCGAGCCGAACTCGATCACGCCGAGGACCTGCTCCTCGAACATGATCGGCATGACCTGGATCGTCGCCGGCGTCGCGTGGCCGAGCCCCGAGGTCACCTTGATGTAGTCGTCGGGCACGTCGGTCAGCCGGATCGGACGGCCCTCGACGGCGCACTGGCCGATCAGGCCCTCGCCGAAGCGGAAGCCTTCGGGGACGCCGGGCTGCGGCGAGTAGCCGTAGGAGGCGATCAGCCGCAGCGTGCCGTCGTGATCCTCGTCGGGCTGCTCGACGAGGAAGAACGCGCCGTGCTGGGCGCTGACGACGGGCGTGACCTCGCTCATGATCAGGCGCGTCACCGTCTGCAGGTCGCGCTGGCCCTGGAGCATGCCCGAGATGCGAGCCAGGTTGGTCTTCAGCCAGTCCTGCTCCGCGTTGACCTTCGTGGTCTCGCGGAGGTTCTCGATCATCTGGTTGATGTTGTCCTTCAGCTCCGCGACCTCGCCCTGCGCCTCGACGGTGATCGAGCGCGTCAGGTCGCCCTGCGTCACCGCCGTGGAGACCTCGGCGATCGCGCGCACCTGGGTCGTCAGGTTGCCGGCGAGCTGATTGACGTTCTCCGTCAGGTCGCGCCATGTCCCGCTGACGCCCTCGACGCGGGCCTGGCCGCCGAGCTTGCCCTCGGTGCCGACCTCGCGCGCGACGCGCGTGACCTCGTCGGCGAACGAGCTGAGCTGGTCGACCATGACGTTGATCGTCTGCTTGAGCTCGAGGATCTCGCCCTTGGCGTCGACGGTGATCTTCTGCGACAGGTCGCCGTTGGCCACGGCGGTCGCCACCTGGGCGATGTTGCGCACCTGGCTCGTCAGGTTCGCCGCCATCAGGTTCACGTTGTCGGTCAGGTCGCGCCACGTGCCCGCGACGCCCGGCACGTCGGCCTGGCCGCCGAGCTTGCCCTCGGTGCCGACCTCGCGCGCGACGCGCGTGACCTCGTCGGCGAAGGCGCCGAGCTGCTCGACCATCGTGTTGATGGTGTCGGCCAGCGCGGCGACCTCGCCCTTGGCTTCGACGGTGATCTTCTTGGACAGGTCGCCGTTGGCCACCGCGGTCGTCACCGTCGCGATGCCGCGCACCTGATCGGTCAGGTTCGCCGCCATGCCGTTGACGTTCTCGGTCAGGCCCTTCCAGGTGCCCGACACGCCCGCCACCTCGGCCTGGCCGCCGAGCTTGCCCTCGGTGCCGACCTCGCGCGCGACGCGCGTCACCTCGGCGGCGAAGGCCGACAGCTGGTCGACCATCGTGTTGATCGTGTCCTTCAGCTCGAGGATCTCGCCGCGCGCGTCGACGGTGATCTTCTGGCCGAGGTCGCCGTTGGCCACCGCGGTGGTGACCTGGGCGATGTTGCGCACCTGGTCGGTCAGGTTGCGCGCCATCAGGTTCACGTTCTCGGTCAGGTCGCGCCAGGTGCCCGAGACGCCGGCCACCTCGGCCTCGCCGCCGAGCTTGCCCTCCGTGCCGACCTCGCGCGCGACGCGCGTCACCTCCGCGGCGAAGGCCGACAGCTGGTCGACCATCGTGTTGATCGTGTTCTTGAGCTGGAGGACCTCGCCCTTGACGTCCACCGTGATCTTCTGCGACAGGTCGCCCTTGGCCACCGCCGTCGTGACCTGGGCGATGTTGCGCACCTGGTCGGTCAGGTTCGAGGCCATGAAGTTGACGTTGTCGGTCAGGTCCTTCCACGTGCCGCCGACGCCCGGCACGAACGCCTGACCGCCCAGCCGGCCCTCCGTGCCGACCTCGCGCGCGACGCGCGTGACCTCGTCGGCGAAGGCCCGGAGCTGGTCGACCATCGTGTTGATGGTGTCCTTGAGCTGAAGGACCTCGCCCTTGGCGTCGACGGTGATCTTCTGGCCGAGGTCGCCGTTGGCCACCGCGGTGGTGACCTGGGCGATGTTGCGCACCTGGTCGGTCAGGTTCGCGGCCATCGAGTTGACCGACTCGGTCAGGTCCTTCCACGTGCCGGCGACGCCGGGCACCTCGGCCTGGCCGCCGAGCTTGCCGTCCGTGCCGACCTCGCGGGCGACGCCCGTGACCTGCTCGGCGAACACGCTCAGCGTGTCCGTCATCGAGTTGATCGTCTCGGCCAGGGCGGCGACCTCGCCCTTGGCGTCGACGGTGATCTTCTGGCTCAGGTCGCCCTTGGCCACCGCGGACGCGACCTGGGCGATGTTGCGCACCTGGCTGGTCAGGTTGGACGCCATGAAGTTGACGTTCTCGGTGAGGTCGCGCCACACGCCGGAGACGTCGCGCACCTCGGCCTGGCCGCCGAGCTTGCCCTCGGTGCCGACCTCGCGCGCGACGCGCGTGACCTCGTCGGCGAACGAGCGCAGCTGGTCGACCATCGTGTTGATGGTGTCCTTGAGCTCGAGGACCTCGCCTCGGACGTCGACGGTGATCTTCTGCGAGAGGTCGCCGTTGGCCACCGCGGTGGTGACCTGGGCGATGTTGCGGACCTGGCTGGTCAGGTTCGCGGCCATGAAGTTGACGTTGTCGGTCAGGTCCTTCCACGTGCCGGCGACACCCGGGACCTGGGCCTGGCCGCCGAGCTTGCCCTCGGTGCCGACCTCGCGGGCCACGCGGCTGGCCTCGTCGGCGAACGAGCCGAGCTGGTCGACCATCGCGTTCACCGTCGTGCCGATGCGGGCGAACTCGCCCTTCAGCGGCTGGCCGTCGATGGTCAGCGCCATCTTCTGGGTGAGGTCGCCCTCGGCGACGGCGACGATCACGCGGGCGACCTCGGTCGTCGGGCGGACGAGGTCGTCCACGAGCCCGTTGACCGAGCTCAGCGCCGTCTCCCAACCACCCTGCGCCGCGCCGACGCGGGCGCGCTCGGTCATGCGGCCCTCGCGGCCGACGACGCGCCCGAGGCGCACGAGCTCGGCCGTGAGCTGCGCGTTGCGCTCGACGAGGTCGTTGTAGGCGGCCTCGACGTCGCCGAGCACGCCCTTGCGGCGTGCGGGCAGGCGATGGGCGAAGTCGCCCTCGGCCGCGGCGCGAAGCGCGCTCTCCAATCGGCGCAGGACGTCCTCGTTGGGCTCCGGCGGGGCCGGTGCCCCGTTCGTCCTGGTCCTCGGCCGCCCGGCCGTGGCGGTCTTGCTCATCATGTCCTCCTCGCCGGAGCCGGACGCACCGGCTGCCCCCGGCGTTCGCGCGCACCCGTCCGCGTGCGGCGCGGAGACGTGCGCTGTCCCCGCTGGCCGCGGACGCTACTGGAAAAAAGCGCGTCCGACACGTCCTTGGTGGTGCGCCGGCAAACGCTACGATCGCGCCGATGGGACTGGCCGGCGCCCTCGGCCATCTGCGCTGCCCGCACTGCGCCGCCGACCTGGTCCTGGCCGACGGATCCGTGCGCTGCGCGGGGGGCCACAGCTTCGACGTCGCCCGCCAGGGCTACGTCAACCTCGCGCCCGTCGGCGGGCCGCCGTTGCGGGGCGACAGCGCCACCATGGTCGCCGCGCGCGAGGCCTTCCTCGGCGCCGGACACTTCGACGCCATCACCGGCGCGCTCGGCGACGAGGCGGAGGCGGAAGCCGCCGCCGTGCCCGGCTGCGTCGTCGACCTCGGCGCGGGGACGGGCCACCACCTCGCGCGCGTGCTCGAACGTCTCCCGGGACGGGCCGGCGTGGCCCTGGACAGCTCGACGTTCGCGCTGCGCCGCGCTGCGCGCGCGCACGCGCGGATCGGCGCGGTCGCGTGCGACGCGTGGCGCGAGCTGCCGCTGCGCGACGCGACCGCGGCCGTGGTCCTCAGCGTGTTCGCGCCGCGCGGCGGCGCCGAGATCGCGCGCGTGCTCGCGCCGGGCGGCGCGCTCGTGCTCGTCGCGCCGACCGCGCGCCACCTGGCCGAGCTCGTCGAGCCGCTCGGGCTCCTGCGCGTCGACCCGCGCAAGGACGAGCGCGTGGAGGAGACGGTCGGCGCGCACCTGCGGCGGGTCCGTCGCAGCGAGACCGAGGCCGCGCTCTCACTCGACCGCGAGGCTGTGCGCGCACTCGCGCGAATGGGCCCGAGCGCCCATCACCTCGACGAGGCGACGCTCGATCAGCGGGCCGCCGGGCTCGGCGAGCCCGTCACGATCACCGTGTCGGTCACGGTGTCGGTCTTCCGCAGCCCCTGAGCGGTCCGGTCGGGCAGCACGGCCGGCTGGACGCGCAGCCGCGCGGGCTCGGCCGGGCGCCGGCGGTCGCCGCGCAGCAGCCCGACGATCGCCGCCGCGGAGAGGAGCACGCCGACGGCCGCCGCGGCGATCGCCACCCGCGGGTCGGTCGCGGTCGCGACCACGCCGCCGAACAGGAAGCCGACGCCGTAGCAGGCGGCGGTCGTCGACTCGAGCAGACTCATGACGCGCGCCTGGAAGTCGTCGGCGATGCGCTCCTGCAGCGCCTGCACGACCGACACGTAGTAGCCACCGTTGCCGGCGCCGCCGACGACGGCTCCGGCCAGCGCGAGCGGGAGCGTCCAGGCGCCGGCCATGATCAGGTACCCGGCGCCGACCGCGGTGGCCGACACCGGGATCAGGACCAGCGCCGACGTGCGCCCGAAGCGCGCCAGGGCGACGCTCGAGAGGATCGTGCCGCAACCCCACGCCGCGAGCAACATGCCGTATGCGACGTCGCCCGCGCCGAGCGACTCCTTGATGTAGACGACCTCGATCGGCGTGACCGCGGCCCCGAAGGACAGGGCGGCGGCGTGGGCCCCGAGCACGCGGCGCACAGCGCCGTGCTCGCGCACGTAGCGCAGCCCGCCCGCGAGGCGCTCGCGCCAGTCGCCGTCGGCGTCGGCGCGCGCACCCGGCAGCGAGGTGGACGTGGCGAGCGTCGCCGCCATGACGACGAACAGCCCCGACGCGATCGCCAGCGAAGCGGCCACGCCGGCGCCCGCGACGACGAGGCCGGCGAGCCCCGGGCCGGCGGCGAAGGCGATCGAGAAGGCGACGTTGAGCAGTCGGTTGCCGGCCGCGAGCGAGCCGCTGGGCTTCAGCGCGGCGGCGACGGCGGCGCGCGTCAGCGCCCGGCCGGCGATCGCGACGGCGCCATCGGCCAGCGCGAGCGCGAGGACGGCGGGCAGCCAGAAGCGCTCGGCGGCGACGACGAGGCCGGCGAACAACGCGGCCTCGACGAGATAGAGGATCGGCAGCGCGCGACGCACGGCCAGCCGGTCCAGGCGCGCCGTGAGGACCGGCGCGAGCAGCGCGGGCAGGAAGGCGGTGGCCAGGAACAGGGCCGCGGTGCCCATCGCGCTCCCGGTGCGCTGGTAGACGAGCACGGCCAGGGCGACCGTGCCGAACCCCCACCCGAGCTCGTTCAGGGTGTAGGAGGTCGCCAGCCGCCGGAAGGCGGGGACGCTGAGGGGCGTGGTCGCGTGCATGGGAGGGTGCGCCCGAGTTCGCGGGGCGCAGCCGCGTGATCGCCCACCGACGCCGAAGTGTCAACGGGAATGGCCGAACGTCTGAGTCCGGCCCGGACGCGGAGACGCCCGGCGCAATGGCCGGGCGTCCGCGTAAGGGCTCGACCGTTCGTCGAGTCCCACAACGTCTTATGAGGTTCAGCCGCCCTTGAGACCCATGTCGTCCCTCCCTTTCCATCCGTGTGCCTTCCGCGTGCAGCGGCCATGTTAGGGGGCCCTGGCGCCGCTTTAATCGAACATGCGTCCAAGTTTGGATAAAAAACTGGGGACCTGACCGCAGCGGTCGAAGGTCGGCGTTCGCGGCATCCGGCTTGAGGGGCCTGCGGACGGATGACCGGTCCGACCGGCGAACGGCTGGGGATCGGGGCCGGCAGGTCAAGCGCTGACCCCACCTGCCGATCTCAGCGCCGATGTGCGCGAATCGTCTGGCACCTCTGGGCGCGGCCCTGCTGACCGTTGCGGCCGCATTGCTCGCGGCCGCGCACTCCGATGCCCGCGACTGGCGCGAGCCGGGCGTGCTCGCGCTGCTGCTGCTGTTCACGGTCATCGGCGACCGCTTCGAGACCCGGACGCGGTCGGGGACCTACCTGTCGTGCTCGATGCCGACGCTCGTGCTGACGGCTGCGCTCTACGGGCCGGCGCCGGCAGCGCTGATCGGCGGCTTCGCGATGGTCGTCCAGCGCCGCAAGGCCTGGAAGATCGTCATCGGCGACGTGGCCACGTTCGCCACGTTCTCGCTCGTCGCCGGCCTGGCCGGCGACGTCGCCTGGCGCTGGATGGGCGACGGCAAGACGATGTGGTTCGCGGTGCTCGTCATCGGGCTGTTCATGCTCGCCTGGACGGTCAACGTGGTGCTCATCGCGACCTACATGCGGATGCTCAAGGGGCGCCGCATCGAGCTCGAGCTGATCGCGACGTGGCGCCCGCTGCTCTCCTCGCAGGTCGCGCACGCGATCGCCACCGCCGTGCTCGCCTACTTCATCATCCACGTCGGCGCCGCGGCGCTCGTCCTCGGTGGCGTCCTCATCCTCACCTTCAGCCGCCTGTACCGCGACCTGCTCGAGGCCGAGCGCGTGCGCGACGACGCCCAGGAGCGCAGCGAGCAGCTCGCCGCGGCGAACGAGCGCCTCCGGCGCAGCCACTTCGGCGCGATGCGCTCGCTCGTGCGCTCGATCCACCTGCACGACCACATGACCGCGCGCCACTCCGCCGCCGTCGCGCGCTACGCCCGCGCGATCGCGCGCGCCGCGGGCTGCTCGAAGGCGGAGCAGGATCTCGTCCACACGGCCGGCCTGCTCCACGACGTCGGCAAGCACATCCTCACCGACGCGATCCTCAAGGGCGACACGAAGCTCGACGACGAGCAGTGGGAGCTGGTCAAGCGCCACCCCGAGGAGGGCGCGCGGATCGTCCGGCTGCTCGAGGGTCACGCCGACGTCGCCGAGATCATCCACGCCCACCACGAGCGCATCGACGGCCGCGGTTACCCGCGCGGGCTCGCGGGCGACGAGATCCCGCTGCTGTCGCGCATGATCTCCATCGCCGACACGTACGACGTCATGACCGCGCGCGACTCCTACCGCGACCCGGTCTCCTCGGCCGAGGCGATCGCCGAGCTGCGCCGCGTGTCCAACGCGCAGCTCGATGCCGAGCTCGTCGAGCTGTTCGTCGAGCACGTCGTCGGTGGGCAGGCGACCGCCTTCGGACACGGCGACGACGCCGACTTCGAGCAGGAGCTCGGGCTCGACGGGCGCGGCGCCGACGACGGCGACGACGCCCCGGCCGACGCCGAGGCGACCCCGGCCGACGCCGAGGCGACCCCGGCCGACGCCTCCGACACCGCCGAGCTCCAGCCCGCCTGATACGCCCTCCGGGCGATGGTTCATCACGGCGGCTGGGGGTACGCTGCGGGCGACCCGTCTGACCGAATGCCATACGTGCGATGCCCCGCCTGCGGGCTGCGGACGTATTGCGTGAGTGGGGAGGAGTGCCCGGTCTGCGGCACGCCCCTCGGAGGGCTCCCGCGTACGTCGGCTCGACCCGCTCCGTCCGTCGCGCTCGCGGGCAGCGCCCCGAGCGGACCCATCGAGCGCGTGCTCGCGCTCGCGCGGCAGGAGCTCGCCATGGACGCGGCGCTCGTCTCCGAGGTCCGCGACGACCGCGAGGTCGTCCGCTGGGCGGTCGGCGGCGGGAGGGTCCCGCGCGCGCAGCCCGGCCAGTCGGCGCCGCTCGAGGACACGATCTGCCGGCGGCTGCTCGACGGCACGATCGGCAATCTCGTGCCCGACGCGGAAGCCGACCCGCACGTCCGTGACGTCCCGGCCGTCCGCACGGGGCCGATCCGCGCGTACATCGGCGTGCCGATGACGAGCGCCTCGGCGCGCCGGTACGTGCTCTGCTGTCTGGCCGGCGAGGCGCGTCCCGACCTCGGCGCCGCGGACGTCCGTTTCCTCTACGGGCTGGTCGAGAGCCTGCGCCCGCGGCTCGAAGGTGCCGCCTGAGCAGGGCGTTCGTTGATCGAATTGGTGCGATTACTCCCTGCCGGGGGTGGGCAGGAGCGGCTGAGAGCCCCCACCGGAGGCGCCGGGGGTGACGATGCTCCGATCGTCCGGTCCGGGACCGGCGCCCGTTCGTCAGACAGGCCCCAAGGAGCCCGCGCATGCCCTCGGAACGACCCGAGCGTCCCATGAACGAGAAGCAGCTCGCGCTGCACCGCGAGCAGGTCAACCGAGTCCGCGAGTCGCTGCGCGCCGGCGTGGTCTACACGCGCCCCGGGCGGGTCGGCAAGCCCGCCGCCAAGCACGGCTGAGCGGATTAAGGCGCCCTTCAGGCGCCGTTCGTCCCGCCTTCAGCATGGGCGCCGACACTGGCGCCCATGGCGATCGAGCTCACCTCACAGCAGGCACGGACGATCGCCCGCCTGCGCGCCCGCTGGCCCGACGCCGAGGTGCGCGCCCACCAGCGCGACTGGGGCGTGATCGTCGAGGTCCGCCGCGGCGGGCGCACGATCCACCTGGCCGGCTTCGACGGCCACGGCGCCGTGCTCGACGACCGCCCGCTGCCGCGCGCCGCCTGAGCGCGCCGCGTTAGGGTCGGCGCCATGAGCGAGGCGCCGACGAAGTTCCTGCTGACCGAGGACCGGATCCCGACCCACTGGGTCAACCTGCTGCCCGACCTCCCGGGCGAGCCGCTGCCGCCGCTGCACCCGGGGACGATGCAGCCCGCGGGACCGCCCGACCTGACGCCGATCTTCCCGATGGCCCTGATCGAGCAGGAGGTCTCCGTCGAGCCAGACGTCGAGATCCCCGACCAGGTCCGCGACGCCTACCGCCTGTGGCGCCCGACGCCGCTGTTCCGCGCGCACCGGCTCGAGGCGGCGCTCGAGACGCCGGCGCACATCTACTACAAGTACGAGGGCGTCTCGCCGGCCGGCTCGCACAAGCCCAACACCGCGGTCCCGCAGGCCTACGAGAACGCCCAGGCCGGGATCTCGCGGCTGACGACGGAGACCGGCGCGGGCCAGTGGGGCTCGTCACTGGCCTTCGCGTGCCGCCTCTTCGGGCTCGGCTGCGAGGTCTTCATGGTCGGCTCGTCCTACGACCAGAAGCCCTACCGGCGCTCGATGATGCAGACGTGGGGCGCGACCGTGCACCGCTCGCCCTCGGACCGCACGGAGGCCGGCCGCGCGAACGCCGAGCACCCGACGGGGTCGCTGGGCATCGCCATCTCCGAGGCCGTCGAGGTCGCCGGGCAGGACCCGGAAGCCAACTACGCGCTGGGCAGCGTCCTCAACCACGTGCTCCTGCACCAGACGGTGATCGGGCAGGAGACGATCGCCCAGATGGAGATGGCGGGCGAGGCGCCCGACGTCGTCGTCGGCTGCGTGGGCGGCGGCTCGAACTTCGCCGGGCTCGCCTACCCGTGGCTGCGGCGCACGCTGCGCGAGGGCTCGGGGCCGCGCTTCGTCGCCGCCGAGCCTGCCGCGTGCCCCACGCTGACCAGGGGCGTCTACGCCTACGACTTCGGCGACACCGCCGGCCTGACCCCGCTGATGCCGATGTACACGCTCGGCCACGACTTCGTCCCGCCGCCCGTCCACGCCGGCGGCCTGCGCTACCACGGAGACGCCCCGTCGCTGTGCGCGCTCGTCAAGGCCGGAATGGTCGAGGCGCGCGCCTACCGCCAGAACGAGACGTTCGCCGCGGCGCTGCAGTTCGCGGGCACCGAGGGGATCATCCCGGCGCCCGAGCCCGCCCACGCGATCCGCGCCACGATCGAGGAGGCGCTCGCCGCGCGCGAGGCGGGCGAGGAGCGGGTGATCCTCTTCGGGCTGTGCGGGCACGGCCACTTCGACCTCGCCGCGTACGACGCCTACCTCGCCGGGACGCTCGAGGATCCGGAGTTCGGTCAGGACGCGCTGGACGCGGCGCTCGCGCGCCTGCCGCAGGGCGCACCCGCGATCGGCTGACACGGGCGGCGCGCATCCGGGCCGTCCCCGCGACAATGGCCGGGTGAGCAGCCGCATCGGCCAGCAGCGCCAGGAGGCCGTCCTACGTGTCCTGCGCGATGCGGGCGAGCGGCCGGTGAGCCTCGTCGAGATGCGCGAGGGCGGGATCGTCAACCCGGCGTCGGCGATCTACGAGCTCGAGCTGGCCGGCTACCCGATCGACCGCGTGCACCGCCACGGGCGGCTGCTCGGCGTGCGGCTCATGGAGAGCGCCGAGCCGCCCGCGCCGGTCCGGCGCCCGCGCCGGTTCGGCTTCTGAGCAGCCCGGCGGCGCTCAATCACGGACCCCGAGACGCGCGCGCAGGCGGTGGCGGCCGCGCATCAGCCGGATCTTGATCGTCCCCTCGGGCATCCCGAGCGCCGCCGCCGTCTGCGCGCACGACTGGTCGCCCCAGTAGTGGCGCAGGAAGATCTCGCGGTCCTGGGCGGGCAGCGCGGCGACGGCGTCGCGGAGGTCCAGCGCCCCGGCATGGTCGCGCTCGTCGCCGCGCGCGAGCGGCTCGTCGTCGAGGTCGGTCAGATCCTCGCCGCGGCGCCGCGCCGCCACGCGCAGCGCCTCGCGGCGCGCGATCGCGCCCACCCACGGCTCGGGCGCACCGGCGTCCCGGCACGACGCGCGGTGGCGCCATGCGCGCAGCACCGCCGCCTGCGCGGCGTCCTCGGCATCGGCGTGGTTGCGCAGGATGGCGCGGGCCTGCCGCAGCGCGAGGCTGTGGAGAGCCGACCAGTCCCACCCCCCGGTCGGGGAGCTGATCGAGCGTTCGTACGCCAATTTGGAGATTCATCTTGATTGATGAAACCTGCTCAATGATGGACGGGGTCGAGCGGACATGTCCGCGACCCAGACAGCCGAGGCGGCGTACGACGCGCTCGCCTTCGCCTACGACGAGCTCACCGAGACCTACTGCCACGACGAGTGGACCGCGCGCCTGGAGGAGCTCGCCGCCGCCCAGGGTCTGCGCGGCCGGCAACTGCTCGACGTCGCGTGCGGCACCGGCAAGAGCTTCCTGCCGTTCCAGCGCCGGGGATGGAGCGTCACGGCCTCCGACCTCTCCGAGGGGATGCTCCGCCGGGCGGCCGCCAAGGCGCCCGGCGCGAGGCTCGTGCGCGCCGACATGCGCGACCTGCCGCGCCTCGGGCGCTTCGACCTCGTCACGTGTCTGGACGACTCGCTCAACTACCTGCTGGCGCCCGGCGAGCTGCGCGCCGCGCTCGGCGGCATCGCGCGCAACCTCGCGCCGGGCGGCGTTGCGGTCTGGGACCTGAACACGACCGCGATGTACCGCGGGGCGTTCGCGTCCTCATGGGCGGCGCAGCGCGGCGAGCTGTTCCTCGCGTGGCGCGGCTCGACCCCGACCGACCTGCGGCCCGGCGAGCTGGGGAGCGTGAGCATCGACGTCTTCGCGCCCGAGAGCGACGGGACGTGGCGCCGCAGCAGCAGCGCTCACGTTCAGCGTCACTGGACCCGGCCCGCCGTCGAGCGGCTCGCGACGGAAGCGGGACTTTCAATCGTCGCCGTCCGCGGCCAGCTTCCCGGCGCCGTTCTCGAGGACGACCTCGACGATGACCGCCACACCAAGGCCGTCTACGTGGCGATTCGTTGCGATTCGCACAACCGGGAGGAGGTGTCGAATATGATCGGTAGCCCGTGAACGCGCCAACTTCCGGCCGTCCGGTCGCTGCCTAGGCAGCGACCGGGTGGTTTTCGTGCAATTTCAGCAACGCTTAAACTGATTCCGTCGTCAGTAGGGGTATTGTGACGACCCTGTCAGGGGACCCGAAGATCCAGCTGGACGATCCGCGCTACGTCAAGGCGCTGGCCCATCCGCTGCGGATCCGTATCCTCGCGATGCTCGGCGAGCGGGCAGCCAGTCCCGTCCAGCTCGCCCAGAAGCTCGACGCGACGCTGGGCACGATCGCGTACCACGTGCGCACTTTGCACAACCTCGGGCTGATCGAGCTCGTGGCCACGCGTCAGCGCCGCGGCGCGACCGAGCACGTCTACCAGGCGGTCGAGACCCCGCGCTTCAGCGACGACGCGTGGGAGGGTCTCGGGCCCGTCGCCAAGCAGCGTCTGCTGACGGCGATGCTGCGCCAGATCGGCGAGTACGTGAACGGCTCGGCCGCGGTCGGCGGCTTCGACCGCTCCGACGCGAACATCTCGCGGATGTCGCTCAAGCTCGACGAGCGCGGCTGGAAGCAGCTCGCGCGGGCGTCGAAGAAGTGGCTGGCCGAGGTCGACCGCATCCAGGAGGCGGCCGTCGCGCGGATTCCCGACGGGCAGGCCGAGCACCAGCTCTTCGAGGTCGGCCTCGTGCTGCTGCTCTTCGAGGCGATGGCCTTCAGCGACCAGCCCGCGAGCTATCTGGACGCGGGCCACGCGGACGGCGCCGGCGCGCGCGGCGGCTCGGCCGACGACCGCGCCGCCGTCACGTGACCGCTCCCGCCCGCGGCTGAGCGGCCCCCGGTAGCGTCTCCGTCATGCGGCTGGCGCTCATGATCGAGGGGCAGGAGGGCGTGACCTGGGAGGACTGGCAGGCGCTCGCCGCCACCGGCACCCGGCTCGGCTACGACGCGCTCTTCCGCTCCGATCACTACCTGTCCGTCGACGGCGTTCGCGAGCGCAGCTCGCTCGACGCGTGGGGCACGCTCTGCGCGCTGGCCGCGACGACGGACACGATCCGCCTCGGCACGCTGGTGTCGCCCGCCACCTTCCGCCATCCCTCGGTGCTCGCGAAGCTCGGGGTCACCGCCGACCGCATCTCCGGCGGGAGGATCGAGATCGGGATCGGCACGGGCTGGCTCGAGGCCGAGCACCGCGCCTACGGGTTCGAGTTCCCGCCGCTGAAGGTCCGGATGGACCGCCTCGCCGAGCAGCTGGAGATCATCCGCGGCTCGTGGGGTCCGGGGCCGTTCTCCTTCTCGGGCGAGCACTGGACGGTCGAGGACCTCGACGCGCTCCCCAAGCCGGTCCAGGACCCGATGCCGCTGATCATGGGCGGCTCGGCCGGCCCGCGCAGCGCGGCGCTCGCCGCGCGCTGGGCCTCGGAGTACAACGTCGTCCACGTCGACCCGCAGACCGCCGCGCGCGCACGCGACAACCTCCGCGCCGCCTGCGAGGCGATCGGGCGCGATCCGGCGACGCTGCGCCTGTCGATGATGAACGGCTTCGTCATCGGCGCCGACGAGGCCGACGTGCGCGCCCGCGCCGAGCGCCTGGCCGAGTGGCAGGGGACCCCCGTCGACCTCGACGACCTGGCGAAGAGGTGGATCGTCGGCACCCCGGAGCGCGTCGTCGAGCGCCTGCGCGAGTACGGCGACGCGGGCGTCGGCCGCGTGATGCTCCAGCACCACCTGTTCCGCGAGGACGAGGGCCTCGAGATCATCGCCTCCGAGGTCGCGCCCGCGCTCGCGTGACGTCGCGCTTCTGCGGACGACGGTGGCGGCCGCTCATGCCCGGCGGGCCGATTTGCCGATACGTGGAAGATGAAGATTCGCATCGTCGTCGCCGAGGACCATCCGCTCGTCCGCGAGGGGATCATCCGCGCGCTTGAGCGCGACCCCGGCATGGAGATCGTCGGTGACGCCGGCGACGGCCTGACGGCGATGGAGATGGCCCGGGACCTGAAGCCGGACGTCTTGGTGCTCGACCTGCGCATGCCCGGCCTGGGCGGCGCGGTCGTGCTCGAGCGCCTGCGGTCCGAGCTGCCCGGCATCCGGGCGCTCGTGATGACGGCCAACGAGAGCCCGGAGAGCCTGCTCGACGCGATCGCGGCGGGCGCGGCGGGCTACCTGTCCAAGCGCACGACGGGCGAGGAGCTGCGCCAGGCGGTCATCACGACCTACGGCGGCGGCTCGGTCATCACGCCCGAGCTCGCCGGGCACCTGCTGCGCGAGTTCTCCGGCAATGCGCGCGGCGAGGGCTCTTCGGTGCGCCCGCTGCTGGCCGCCCGTGAGCTCGAGATCCTGCGGCTCGTCGCCGATGGGCTGACGGACAACGAGATCGGCAAGCAGCTGTACATCTCGCCGCGCACGGTGCAGAACCATCTCACCCGCATCCGCGAGAAGACCGGTATGCGCCGGCGCTCCGAGCTCGCCCGCTGGGCAGTCGAGCACGCGGTCGTCTGATCCCCGGACCGGTCGCGCCCGCGAGCGGTCGATCCCCGACGGAAGGAGGGCGCACATGCCCCAGGCCCGCACATCCCAGAGAGACCTCGCCGCCGCGCGCAAGGTCGAGAAGCAGGCCGAGATGGAGACCGCGATCGCCGAGGGCCGGCTCGTCGTGCGGACGATGACCGCCGAGGAGCGCGAGCAGAGCGAGGCGCGCTGGGCCGCCGCGCAGGCACGCAACATCGCCCGTCGCCGGGCACCGCGCCGCTAACCCGCCCGCGGCGCCGCGATCAGCCACTCCCACTTGGGCACCGTCGTCGGCTCGGGCGACCAGCCGTTGACGATCGCCAGCAGCTGCCATAGCTGCCTGCGTCCCGGGCTCGATGCCCGCCTCGCGGGCACGGCCGGCATGCTCGGCGACGAGCGCCGCGACCGCTTCCATCTCGGCGCCGCACTGCGCCTCGCCGGCCTCGCGGGCGGCCGAGTGCTGCTCGGACATCCGCCGGATGCTGTCGCGGAAGCCGTCGTCCTCCTGCGGGTCGCTTGCTCGTCGGGCGACCGCCTGCAGGATGGCGCGCTGCCATGCCCAGGACGCGGATCTGCGCGTCGAGCGCCGCCGCGTGGGCGGCGGCGACCTCCGGCACCGTGGTCTCGTCCCGCGTCGCGAGAAGCCGCTCAGGCAGCCGCGGGCAGCGCGTGGAGCTGCTTGAGCTCGAGCGCCGCGATCTCCTCGAGCTCCAGCTCGATGAGGTAGGCGTCGTATGCGGCGGCACGTGCGCCTCGAGCTGCGGCCCCCCTCCAGACGGCGAGTGCGTGCCCGCAGCGGCTGTTCGCGTTGAACCACGCGGTGTAGGCGTCATCGACGGGCAGGCGGAGGGACGAACGCAGCGACATGCATGAGGTGCGGTGCAGGGTCATCGATGCTCCTGGCTGTGGTGGGTCGGACTGCACGTTCAACCGGCCGCGCTCGCGGGGACGAAGCCCAAGGCGATCGCCGCTACGCCGCCGCGTAGGTGGCTGTGCTGCGCAGGACCGATCCCCGCTGCCGCGCGACGACGAGGCCGGTCTCGTAGGCGAACCGCACGAGCTGCGCGCGGTCGCGCGCGTGCAGCTTGCACAGCGCGCGGCTGACATGCGTCTTGGCCGTCGCGGGGCTCACCACGAGGTGCTCGGCGATCTCGCCGTTGCTCAGCCCGGTGGCGACGAGCGCCACGACTTCGCGTTCGCGAGCGGTGAGCTCCTCGAGCTGGTCGTGCGTGTGCCGGCGGGCGTCCGGCTGCGCGGCCACCTCGGCCAGGAGACACCGGGCCACGCTCGGCGCGAGGGCGGCGTCGCCGCGAGCCACGGCGCGAACGGCCTCCCCGAGCTGGTCGATGCGCCCGTCCTTCAGCAGGACGCCTCTCACGCCGGCGCGGATGGCCGGCAGGAAGCCGTCCGTCGTCTCGCGGGTGCTGAGAAGGAGGATGTGCACACGCTCGACGAACTGCGAGAGGTCGATGCGGTCGACCCCGGGGAGCTCGCTGTCGAGGAGCAGCACATCCGGCCGCGCCTCGAGGGCCAGGGCCATCGCCTCGCCCGCGTCGTTGGCCTGCCCGACGACGCGGACGCCGTCATCGACCTCGAGGAGGGCCCGGAGCCCTGCGCACACCACGGGCTGGCCGTCGGCGATGGCGATCCGGATCCGCTGCAGCGGCCGGGACGCCGCGTCGACGATGTGACGGCGGCGATCCCGCTGCGCACTGACAAGTGGCACGACTGCGGCGTCGGGCATGGGTGTTCTCCGTCCCTCCGAGCTGGCCGAGTGGTTGCTCCGCGCACTTTCCCGGCCATCGATCCGGGCGCCCATCGGGGGGCACCGGAGATCGACCTCATGCGAGCCGGAGAACACGAGTAGGGCTGTCCCTACCTGCGCGCTGGAGGCGGTTGGACTACGGTGGTCTCGTGTCGCGTCCGATTCGGGTCGTGATCGGCGAGGACGACGTCCTGTTACGCGAGGGCGTGGCTCGCCTGCTGACCGAGGCGGGCTTCGAGGTCGTCGCCCAGGTGGGAGATGCCGACGACCTCCTCCGTCGCGCGCTCGCGCATCGTCCCGATGTCGCGGTGGTGGATGTGCGGATGCCGCCGGGCCGCGAGGACGACGGCCTGCGCGCCGCGCTCGAGCTCCGCGCGCGCCACCCCGAGATCGGCGTGCTGGTGCTCTCGCAGTTCTACGAGGAGAGCTACGCCGTCGACCTCATCGGCGACAGCGCCGAGGGTGTCGGCTACCTGCTCAAGGAGCGCGTCGGCGACGTCGAGGCCTTCGTCGAGGCGGTCGGCCGCGTGGCCGCCGGCGGCAGCGCGCTCGATCCGGAGGTCGTCCGGCGGATGCTGGGGCGGCGCGTGCCGGAGAGCCCGGTCGACCGGCTGAGCCCGCGCGAGCGCGACGTGCTCGCGTCGATGGCGGAGGGCAAGTCGAACCGCGGCATCGCGGAGAGCCTCTTCATCAGCGACGCCGCCGTGGAGAAGCACGTCACGAGCATCTTCCACAAGCTCGCCCTCGACCCCGGGCCGACCGAGCACCGGCGGGTGCACGCCACGCTGACGTACCTGCGCAGCTCGCAGCAGGCCACGCGCTGACGCTCACGCGGGGGACCGGCCGCCGGCCAGGGCCGCACCGCGTCGGCGTGCAGGACGCGGGCGGACGCCACGAGCGCGAGGGCGGCGATCGGCACGTTGACGAAGAAGATCCAGTGCCAGGAGGCGTTGTCGACGATCGTCGTGTCGAGGGCGGACATGATCACGCCGAGCGTCACGGCGCCGGCGACCGCGATCGTCCGGCGGTCGAGGCGATCGGTCGCGGCGCGGTGGGGGCACCGGGTCACGCTGACCGGCCGGACGACGCGTGTCGTCCGCCGCGCGATGGATCTCGCCGCTACTCCGGGGGACGCAGCCGTTCCGGGGACGCGTGCGGCCGGCGAGCGTCGAGCAGCGGCCCGAGCTGGGCGTCGGGAAGCTCGTCCTTGGGGACGAACGCCTGCGCGCCCGAGCGGTGGACGTCGTCGGATGTCACGGCGTCGGGGTCCGACGACGTCAGGACCACGCGCGGCCGCCACGGCAGCGCGGCGATCTCGCGCGCCAGCGCGATCCCGTCGCGGTCCGGGAGCCCGACGTCGACGAGCGCGGCGTCCGGTCTGAGCTCGTGCGCCGACGCGATGCCCGCCGCGGCCGTGCCGGCCTCGCCGACGACCGCGAACCCACCGGCGGCGAGCATGCGTCGCGCGAGGTCTCGGAAGGCGCTGTCGTCGTCGATTACCAGCACGGAACTGGGCACGCGGCGATCATGGCACCCCCGCTCGCCGGCCCGGGTAGGGCTAGCCCGATACGGCTGTCCGGTCTGCGGGATGCCGACCTCGGGCTGCCGGGCATGGGCGACGCGACGCCCGGGCGGGAGAGTGACCGCCATGGTGAGGCCCACGGTGATCGAGATCCGGCGCGGGTCCGCCCACGGTGCGCCGGTGGTCCGCACGAAGCCGGCTCCCGGCCCCCGCGCGGCCATCCGTCTCGCCAGGCGGCCCGCCGGGCCCGTCCGAGCGTGAGGAGCAGCAGATCCGGCCGGCCCGGCGGATGAGGAGGTAGGCGCCGGCGACGGCGGCGGGCGCCAGGCGCAGGTTCACGCCGGCGTGTTTGGCGCCCTTCCACTCGGTCGGTTAGCCTCGGTCACGGCGCATTGGTTCGAGGTGGGCTGACCCGTCGGACGGTGATCGCGAGCGCCGTGCTCGCGCTGATCATCGGCGCCGCGTTCGTGGCGCTCCTCCGCGCGGTCGCCGCCGAGCGCGACTCGGGCGATCTCGCGCAGCATTCGGGCGCGGTGCTCACGAGCGCGAACGTCCTCGAGCGCCTCGTCCTCGATCTCGAGACGGGCGAGCGCGGCTACCTCCTCACGGGCGATCAGCGGTTCCTCGACCCGTGGGACGCCGCGCGGTCAGCGGCCCCTCGGGCGAGTCGGGAGCTCCTGCAGCTCACCCGGGTTCGCGCGCAGCACGCCCGAGCGGAGCGCCTCGTGGCGGCCATCGGCTCGTATATCGGCGACTTCTCCGTCCCGCTCGTCGCGGCCGCGCGGCGAGGCGAACGCTCCGCGACGAGCATCGCGACGGCTGAGGAGGGGAAGCGTCGTGTCGATGCGCTCCGTCTGCAGTTCGACGGGCTCATCGCGGCCGAGCGAAGGCTCGCGGCGCAGCGAGATCAGCGATCGGACTCCGACGCCGCGCTGGCGACCGTCGTCGCAGCGTTGGGCCTCGGGGGCTCGATCGCGTTGATCGCCGGCTTCGGCGGCTACGTGACCCGGGCGATCGTCGTGCCGCTGCGCCGGGCGGCCGCGATGGCCGGCCGGCTTGCCGGCGGCGATCTCGCCGCCCGGCTCCCCGAGACGGGGACCGCCGAGATCGGCGAGCTCCAGCGTTCGTTCAACACGATGGGGCAGGCGCTCGAGGCCAACCGCGACGATCTGCGCCTGCTCGCCGACGAGCAGGCGGCGCTGCGCCGCGTGGCGACGCTCGTCGCCCGCGCCGCCGCCCCGGCCGAGATCTTCGATGCGGCCGGCAACGAGGCCGGGCGGCTGCTGGGTGCATCCGGGACCACCGTGCTGCGATTCGAGCCGGACGGCACCGCGACGATCGTCGCGTCAGGCGGCCTGGTGGCACGGGGCATGGCGGTCGGCAACCGCGTGACCCCCGGACCCGACACGTTGGCCGCCACCGTCCTGCGCACCGGTGGCGCCGCGCGGCTGGTGCCGGGCGACCGGTCCTCCTCGGCGGTGGTCCTCGCCGAACTCGACATGAGCGCCGCGCTGGCGACACCGATCGTCGTGGAGGGTCACGTCTGGGGCGCGATGATCGCCGGCTGGGAGGACCCGGAGGGGAGCGGCGCCGAGAACGAGGGCCGCATGATCCAGTTCACGGCCCTGCTGGCGACGGCGATCGCGAACGCCGACAGCCGCGAGGAGCTGACGGCCTCGCGCGCGCGAGTCGTGCAGACGGCCGATCAGACGCGGCGACGCATCGAGCGCGACCTGCACGACGGCGCGCAGCAGCGGCTCGTGCACACCGTCGTGACGCTGAAGCTCGCCCGGCGCGAGCTGCGCGACGACGGCCCGGCCGCCGATCTGGTGGACGAGGCGCTCGAGCAGGCGCAGACGGCGACGGAGTCGCTGCGTGAGCTGGTGCACGGGATCCTTCCCTCTGCGCTGAGCCACGGGCTGCGACCGGCCGTCGAGGGCCTGGTGGGTCGGCTTCCGATGCCGGTCGTGATCGACGTCGGCCGGGAGCGCCTGCCGGAGGACATGGAGCGGACCGTGTACTTCGTGATCGCCGAAGCGCTCACCAACGTCGTGAAGCACGCGGGCGCGCAGGGCGCCCGGGTCACCGGCGCGCACCGAGGGCTCGACGTACCACGTCGAGATCGCCGATGACGGGCAGGGGGGCGCACAGCTGACCCGCGGCTCCGGCCTGCTCGGCCTACAGGACCGCGTCGCCGCGCTCGACGGCGAGCTGCGGGTGCGCAGCGTTCCGGGAGACGGGACGATCATCGTCGCCCGCCTCCCGATCCGGGACTGACGTCAAGCGCCGCCGAGGAGGCGGCGCAGCTCGACGCCGGGAAGGTCCGCCTTGGCGACGAACGGGAGTCGCCGATCGGCTGGGACGTCGCGGTCGAGTCCTGCCGCGTCGACGTCGCTGGAGATGATCACGACCCGCGGCGCCCACGGGAGAGCCGCGATCTCATAGGCCAGTTCGATGCCGTCCCGGTCCGGCAGGCCGATGTCGACCAGCGCGGCGTCGGGTCGCAGGGACCGCGCGGCGGCGATCGCCGCCTCGCCGTCGCCCGCCTCGCCGGCGACGGCCATGCCGCTCGCCGTGACCATCCGGACCACGAGTCCGCGAAAGCCCGGGTCGTCGTCGACGATGAGGACCGATCCCGGCATGCCGCGGCGATCATGGCAGCGCGCTCGCGGCCCCGGAAGTAGGGAGAACCCCCGACCCCGCGCGTGCGCGCGGATCGGCCCGCCATGCCCGTCGGCAACGCCGAAGGCCCCGGGTGGAGAGAACCCGGGGCCTTCGATCCCCCGGACGCCCCACGTCCGGGTCGGTGCGACCGACGGCCCGGGGAGGAGAGGGCCGCGCGCGAGCCTTGTCATCGGCTGCGCGGGATCCTCGCCGAGCCCGCCGCGCGTGTCGTCGGCCCACGGACTGATCTTCGTCCTACTCCGTCGGTGGTACGCCGAGCGCCCCGCGTCTGGTCCGGTGGCGATCCACGAAGATCAGTGCCGCTCCTCCCGGCTGGGTGGCTCATGGATCACCCACCCGTTGCCGTCCGGATCGGGGAAGAAGCAGAAATGACCCCACGGGAAGCTCTGAAGGTCCGAAACGTCAACGCCGCGCCCGCGAAGATAGGCGCGAGTGCTCGTGGCGTCGTCGACGTTGAGCTGAAGACCTTGCAGCGATCCGGGTTGGCTGTCCACGTAGCCCGTGGTCAGCGCGATGGAGCATGGTGAGCCCGGCGGCACGAGGGCGACGAACCGGCGCCGCTCGTCGACCTGGATGTCCTGCTCTACCGCAAGGCCGAGTTGGTTGACGTAGAACGCCTTCGCGCGCTCGACGTCGGCGACTGGGACGTTGACAAGCTCAAGGCGGAGATCCATGAGGCCACCTTGTAGGCATCTAAGAACTACACGCGGTACAGGAATGTGTACACGGCGGACGGACCGCTCTGGGACCACTGCGCGAGGCAGTAGCGGCACATGCCGTCGTCGTCAGGCACATCGATCGTGCTCGGCGGGCGGCCCTGGACCACCTGCGCCTCGATGCGTGTGCCTCGCAGCGGGCCGTCGTCCAACGCGGCGGTGACCGTCGATGAGCCCTCTTGGCCCGAGTCACTCGCCTCGCGAACGTGCTGGCTGGGAGTCTGCGACATGGCTACTCACCCGCCGCGCCCTTGCCGGTGTCGGCGGCCCTGAGGATGTCCGACAGGCCTGCGGCGATCGTGCTGCGGTTGACGTTCAGGCCCTTGGCGATGTCGCCCGTCGTGCTCCGCGGGTGGACCTTCAGGTACTCGAGGATGCGCCCCTCGACGTCATCCTTGTGCTGACGCGCTGTGGCGCGACGATTGCTGGCGCGACGCGCGGTCGCTCGACGCGTCGAGCGACGCGGCACCGCCGGCAATGTGAGAGGCGTCGAATCCGGCAAGAGCGGCGTGGGCGCTCCGTCGACGGTGCGCTGCGTTTGCATTGGCGATGACCTCCTGACCCTCTGGAGGTGCCGCGCGACAGGAGAGGGAACGAGACCCAACGCGGGAATCAGCGGCCGGCCCCGCGGGTCTCGATCATGGCCTCAAGCTCCGCGCCTCGGCGTGGTCGCGCTTCGGCGGCATTCGGGCTCTGAGGCTGAAGTCCGGCCCGCAGGGTCAGCTCAGTACCCACAGTACTCCCTTTCGAGAGCGCCAACCGACGGACTTGCTGCCGCGCGAGGACGGGCCCTCCCCGCCGGCCATGTGCAGGGCCTTTCCAGGATGCGGATGAGAGGACTCGAACCTCCACGGGGTTGCCCCCACACGGACCTGAACCGTGCGCGTCTACCAATTCCGCCACATCCGCGCGGCCTGCCGCGCCGACGATAGCAACGGGGACGATTGCTAAGCTGGACCGTCGCTGGCCGCCATCGTCTAGGGGACTAGGACGCCGCCCTCTCACGGCGGAAACCGGGGTTCGAATCCCCGTGGCGGTACTGAATCGAGGCCCGAACGCGTCGGGTCTCTCGTGTTTTCAGGCCAGATCGCCGAGGCGCAGCTCGATCGGCGTGCCGTGCGGAGTCCGCTGCGCGGCGCGGCCCCAGGCGTCGGCATAGCGCTCCAGCGTCGCCGCGTCGGTCACGTGCTTCTCGGCGACGAGGCGCTCGAGCGTCGCGAGCCAGTGGCCGTAGTAGCCGTCGCCGCTGTCGGGATCCTCAGCTCGCCGGATCTCGTCGCCCAGCGCCGCCGCCCACTCCGTCCAGGTGAACAGCCCGCGCTCGTGCAGTGACACGGCGAGGGCGAACGCCTCGGCCTCCCATGGTTCCCGGAACACCGGTCCGTCGGCGGCGCTCGTCACGGGGCCGGCTCCAGGTACGGCTCGAAGGCGTCGACGGACACGGTGACGGTGGGGTCCGCGTCCGCGCCCCAGAGCTCGCGCGCGTCGAAGCGGACCGCGTAGAGCCACTGCGGGTCCTCGCCGCCGCCGTGGGCGTGGACGTCGGGGAAGACATGGCAGCCATGCAGGGACACGACGGTCCCGACATGGCCGCGCACGTAGCGCGGCAGGCGCGTGTGGGTCGGCGGGTGCATGTTGCGTGCGAGCACCCGGTCACCGACCGCGAACCGGGCGCGGCGCGGCGCCTCGCGCTCCGTCGGGCCGCCGCGGCCCAGGGTCTGCTCGACGTCCGCGGCGGTGAGCGTGTGGCCGAGCGGGCGCGCCGGCCCGAGCGCCCGGCCCGCCGTGACCTCCTCCGGGGCGACGAGCCCGCGCTCGGCGATGAGCCGCTCGAGCCCTGCGAGCCAGATCTCGTAGTAGGTGCTCGACAGGTAGTCGACGGGCGGCGCGCTCTCGCGGGCGAAGCGCGAGGCGTCGAGGTTCCACTCGCCGGTCGCGCCCATGGCGAGCGTCAGCGCGAACGTGCGGCGCTCCCAGTCGGCGTGGAACACCGGCTCGCCCGGCTCGGGCTCGACGGGCCCGAAGCCGTGCGCGCCGCCCATGTCCTGGGCGCCGTTCACCCGCACCGGCTCCGCCGCGCGGGCCGGCAGGCCCGTGCCGATCATGGAGTCCCGGGTCACGAGGGCGGCGAGGTCGTCCTCGCTCCAGCCGTCGGTCCCCTCCGGGCGCATCGGCACGACCAGGTAGCGGATCTCCGCGGTCGAGTCCCACACGCGGATCTCCCGGTCGGGCGGAAGCTCGACGCCGAAGTCGCGCAGCACTCCGCGCGGGTCGGCGACGGCGCGGGAGCGGTATGGCGCGGACTTGTACCAGACCGGCGGCAGCCCGAGCACGGGCCACGGATAACACGAGCAGAGCGTGCAGACGACCATGTTGTGAACGGCCGGCGTGTTCTCGAGGGCGACGATGTTCTCGCCCTGCCGGCCGACGTAGCCGAGCGACGCGATGGCGGCGGAGCCGTCGGTGAACAGCCACGCGCGAAACGCCGGATCGGCCCATGCCTTGGCCACGACGTGCGCCCCGTTGCGCGGGCCGACCTTCGTCTCGTACGTCTCGATCAGCTCGTCGAGCGCAGCCGGATCGACGTAGCCCTTCTCGGTCAGGATCGTCTCGAGGGCGCGGACGCGCCGCTGGGTCTCGGACAGCTCCGAGCCGTGGTCGTGCTCGTGGTCGTGCCCCATCGAGCCATTATCGCCCTTCGACGGGCGCTACTCGATGAGGTACTTGCGCAGGATCTTCCCGAGCGGGCTCTTCGGGATCTCGTCGAGGAACTCGACGACCTGGGGGACCTTGAAGTTGGCGAGCCGCTGCTGGCAGAACGCGATCAGCTCGCGCTGCTCGCAGCCGTCGTTGGCCACGATCGCCGCCTTGACCACCTCTTCGCCGTCGACGCGGCCCTTGACGCCGACGACCACGGCCTCGCGGACCTTCGGGTGCGTGGTCAGGACGTCCTCGACCTCGACCGGGTCCACCTTGTTGCCGGCGACCTCGATGTAGAGCTTCCGGCGGCCGGTGAGGAACAGGCGCCCCTCGTCGTCCAGCCGGCCGAGGTCGCCGGTGAAGTAGCGCCCGTCCCGGAAGACCTCGCGGTTGAGCTCCTCGAGGTCCGCGTAGCCGCGCGCGAGCGCCGGGCCGCCGATGGCGACGGACCCCACCTCACCCGCGGGCACGGGTGCGTCGTCGTCGTCGAGCACCTCGACCGTGACGCCGTCGGCGGGCGCGCCGACCGACGCCGCCGTCGGCACAGGATCGTCGTCGACGTTGATCGTGATGACGCCCGCCTCGGTGCAGCCGTAGAGCTGGCGGACGGGGATCCCGAACCGCTCCAGGAAGCGGCGGAAGACGGACTCGGGCAGCGCGGTGCCGGCCGAGAAGCACAGGCGCAGGGCTGACAGGTCTGCCTCGCCGGGCGCGTCGGCGAGGAGGCGGAAGTTGAACGGGACACCGGGGAAGATCGTGACCGCGTGCTGCTCGAGGAGCTCGAGCGCGCGCTGGCGCCGGAGGCTGAACGGGTTGGGCTCCTCGAGGATGACGATCGCCGCGCCCGTCCGGATGCCGGTGAACAGGCAGTTGCCCTGACCGTAGGTATGGAACAGCGGGATCGCGCAGAAGATCCTGTCGGCCGGGCCGATCGCCATGCTCACTTCGTAGCTCTCGCCCTCGGCCCAGCACATGCCGTGCGTCCGGGCCACGCGCTTCGGCCGGCCCGTGGATCCCGACGAGTACATGAAGACGAGGGTCTCCTCGGGCGAGCGGGGCTCGAGCGGCGCGCCGGGATGCGCGTCGACGAGCGCGTCGAACGAGCGCGTGGCCGGTCCTTCCGGCCCGGTCGTGACGAGCAGCAGCTCCTGATCGCGCTCCTCGGCGATCCGGGCCGAGACCGCGATTCCCTGCTCGTCGCCGATGACCGCGCGCACGCCGCAGTTGCGGAAGAGGAAGGCGATCTCGTCCTGCTTGAACATCGGGTTGAGCGGCACGACGATCGCGCCGAGGCCGCCGACCGCCAGCGCGCTGACCACGTACGCCGGCGAGTTGGCCAGGAGCAGCGCGACCGGATCGCCCGGGCCGATGCCGGCGGCCGCGAGCCCCTGCGCCAGGCGCTCGGTCCGCTCGCGAAGGTCCGCCCAGGTGACCTTCTCGTCGCGGTAGACGACGGCCGCCTCATGCGCCCGGGACTCCGCGTGGGCGTAGAGGTCCTCGATCAGCATCGCGCGGTCAACCGGGGCTCAGCGGCGCCCGCCGGCGAGCGTCGGCCTGGTGAGCGAGCGCAGTCCGTTCCTGCCCGACAGCCAGGCCGTGCCGTCGACGAGCATGAGCCGCTTGAGGACCGTCCGCGTCTGGGAGCGCTGGACGACCTCGTAGCCGCGGGTCGTGTACAGCCAGCGGGCGGGGAGGTTGTCGCTGTCCACGAACCCGTACATGTGGCGATGCCCGAGCCCTCCCAGCACGGACTCGACATTGGCCAGGAACTCGGCCGGCACGCCGCGACCGCGGTGGGCGGGATCGATGAAGAGGTCGTAGCCGTAGACGTCGCCCTCGGCGAGCGTGACCCCGTAACGGGTCATGTGCTGGCGATTGGCCGGTTCGGTGGCGTCCGCCCACCAGAAGTAGCCGATCAGCTCGCCGTCGCGGAGCCCGAGCACGGCGTGCCTGCCGTTGGCCAGCGCCGTCGCGAAGCGCCTGGTCCGCCGGGTGTTGCACTGCCGGCGGTTGAACTCGGCCAGCGCGGGCAGGTGGCGCGGCTCCGCGATCTCCATCCGGATCGCGCTCGCCGACCCGTCGCCCGGCGGCGCGAGGTCCTTGCGCACGATGAGCTGGTCGTCCTTCATGTAGAACCGCCGGCGGACGAGCTCGCGGAGCTCGCCGAGCGGCGCCCGCCATCCCTGCTCGCGCAGCAGCGCCCAGAGGTCGTCCGCCGTTCCCTTGAGACGGCCCGGGCCCTGCTCGCCGCTTGTCGCCGGCGCCATCGTCACTTCCGCGACCGGAACCTCGTCCGCCCGGAGGAGCTCTGCTCCCCCTGCTTGCGTTCGACGAACGCGGCGAGCTGGCGCAGCGTCCGGAAGTTGTCGAGGACGAAGTCGCTGTCGTCCACGCGGATGCCATAGCGGCTCTCGCAGTAGCCGACGAGCTGCTGCACGCCGAGCGAGTCGACGATGCCTCGCTGGATGAGGTCGTCGTCGGGAGCGACCTCGTCGCCCGCGGGACCCGAGGTCAGCTCGCCGACGATGAAGCCGTGGAGGTCGGCCTCGACGGCGGTCATGTCTGCGGTGGTGGTGCTGTTGTCGCTCTTGCTCAACCGACGACCTTTCCCATCAGTGATACGAGTGCGGTGATCTCCTGGCTGAATGCGGCGAACTCCGAGGTGCGGATCAGCTGCGGCCCGTCGCACAGCGCCTTCTCCGGCACCGGATGCGCCTCGACGATGATCCCGTCGGCGCCCGCCGCCACGGCGGCGCGGGCCAGCGCCGGCACGAGCTCCCGCCGGCCCGCCGCGTGCGACGGGTCGACGATGACCGGCAGGTGCGTCTCCTCCTTGAGGACCGGGATGGCGCCGATGTCCAGCGTGTAACGCGTGGAGTGCTCGAACGTCTTGATCCCGCGCTCGCACAGGATCACGCGCGGGTTGCCCTCCTTCATGACGTACTCCGCCGCCATCAGGAGCTCCTCGACCGAGGCCGACGGGCCGCGCTTGAGCAGGACCGGCTTGTCGCCGCGCCCGACCTCGGAAAGGAGGAAGAAGTTCTGCATGTTGCGGGCGCCGATCTGCACGACGTCGGTCGTGCCGATCACGGCCTCGACATGCCGCGGGTCCATGACCTCGGTGACGAGCGGAAGCCCCGTCTCCTCACGCGCCTCCGCGAGGATCTCCAGCGCCTCGACGCCCAGGCCCTTGAAGCTGTAGGGCGAGGTGCGGGGCTTGAAGGCGCCGCCGCGGAGCATGGTGGCGCCCGCGTCGCGCACGGCGCGCGCCGTCTGGAGCGTCTGCTCGCGGCTCTCGACCGTGCACGGGCCGGCGATGAAGCCGAAGTGACTGCCGCCGAGGCGCCGCCCGCGGACCTGGATCACGGTCGGCTCGGGGGCCGTCTCGCGGGAGACGAGCTTGTAGGGCTTGCGGACCGGCAGCACCTGGTCGACCCCGGCGAAGCCGTCGAACGACAGGCTCGCGAGGTCCTCCTGGCCGATCGCGCCGATGACGGTCGACTCGCGGCCCGGCGTCACGCGGCCGTGCGCGCCCGCCTCGGCCAGGCGAGCGAGCACGTCCTCGACGTTGTCGGGCTCGGCCCGCGGACTCATCACGATGAGCAGCTGCAGGCCGCCGGTGTCGTCGGCGCCGGCGGAGATCCCGGGCAGCGTCTGGGTCATGTCGTCAGCCGTCCTGGCCATGGGGAGCAGCCCCTTCCCGTCGCGCTTCGCCGGCCCAGCGCCGCTCGAGCCCGCCGGCCAGCCGGGAGCCGATCGCGGTGCCGGACCCGCATGGTTCGCCGTCGCAGGCGCGCACCGGCTCGATGCCGCGCACGGCTCCGGTGATGAAGACCTCGTCGGCGGCCCGCAGCCGCTCGAGGGTCACCGTCTCGCTGCGAGCGGGGATCCCGAGCGCCTCGGCGAGACCGAGGACGATCGCTCGCGTCACGCCCGGCAGGATCCGGCCGTCGGCCGGCGGGGTGATCACGGTCCCATCGGAGACGACGAAGACGTTGCCGCGGCTGGCCTCGAGGACGGTGCCGTCGGCGTCGACGAGCAGAGCCACCGGCCCGCCGAGCGCGCCCTCGGCCTGTTCGAGCAGCCTGCGGTCGGACCACTTGTGGGCACCGATCCCGCCCGGGACGACGACCGGCGCGAGCTGCACGCCGCGCTCGAGGGGCGGGAAGAGCAGCGCGCCGTCGACGGCGGCGACGCGCACGTCGCCGGCCAGGCGTCCGTCGCCGCCGGGCGCGACGTCCAGGCGCAGGCGTGCCAGGCCGGCGCCCGCGGCGTGGTCGCGGATGAGGTCGCCGGCGTCCGGCGGCGCCGGGACGCCGAACAGCTCGCGCACGCTGGCGTCCAGGCGCGCGAGGTGCGGCGCGACCTCGATCGGCCGGCCGCCCATGACCAGGAGCGTCTCGAACACGCCGAGGGCCGGGTCCGGACGCGGCCCGCGCGCGGTCGTCGGGGTCGTCGCCAGGCTAGACAAGGTACTTGCGGAGCACCTCGCCCGAGGCGCCCTTCGGGATCTCGTCGCGGAACTCGACCATCTGCGGCGCCTTGTAGTTGGCGAGCCGGTCGCGGGCGAAGCGGATCAGCTCACGCGCCTCGAGCGGGCCGTCGGGGACGACCACGGCCTTGACGCGGTCCTCGCCCTCGTCGCCGCTGTCGACGCCGACGACGACGACCTCGTGGACGCGCGGGTGCACGGCGAGCACGTCCTCGACCTCGACGGGGTCGACCTTGTCGCCGCCGACGTCGATCAGGACCTTCGTACGGCCGGCGATGTGCAGACGGCCCTGCTCGTCGATGCGGCCGCGGTCGTTCGTGTGGAACCAGCCGTCGCTGAACACCTCGCGGTTGAGGTCGTCCAGGCCCGCGTAGCCGCGCGTCATCGCGGGGCTGCGAACGACGATCTCGCCGATGCGATCGCGCTCCATCGGCTGTCCGTCCGGGTCGAGGACCGCGATCTCGACGCCCTCCAGCGGGCGGCCCACCGAGCGCCACGTCCCGGCCGGGTCGTCGTCGAGGTTCGCGGTGACCGCGCCGGCCTCGGTCGAGCCGTAGAGCTGGCGGATGGGGATGCCGAAGCGCTGGTCGAACGCCTCGAAGGTGGGATGGGGGAGGGCGGCGGCCGCCGAGAAGCACAGCCGCAGGGCCGACAGGTCGGCGCTCCCCGGCGCCTCGCCGAGCAGTCGCAGGATGAACGGCACGGTCGGCAGGACGGTGACCTGCTCGCGCTCGAGCACCTCGAGCGCGTGGTCGCGCTGCAGCACGAAGGGCGTCGACTGGTCGAGGATCACGAGCGTCGCCGCGCTGCGCAGCGCCGCGAGCAGGCAGCAGCCCATGCCGTAGCTGTGGAACAGCGGGATCGTCCCGAGGATGACGTCGGCCGGGCCGAGCCCGATCGTCGCGACGATGCCGTCCGCCTCGGCCCGCAGCTGGCCGTGGGTGCGCGGGACGCGCTTGGCGCCGCCGGTGCAGCCGGCCGAGTACTGGAAGACGGCATCGTCGCCCGGGGCGCTGCGCCCGAGCGCCGCGGGCGCGTGACCGTCGATGAGCGAGTCCAGCGCGATCGCGTCGCCGTCGGCGCCGTCGGCGGAGATGACCGGCGCCGGCGCGTCCCAGCCGGAGACGATCTCGCGGCACGCCGCCACCCGCTCGCCGCCGGCGATCACCGCGCGGACGCCGCAGTCGCCCATGCTGAAGCGCAGCTCGGCCTCCTTGTACTGCGGGTTGAGCGGGACGGCGATGGCGCCCAGCCCGAGCGCGGCGAGGAAGCTCGTCACGAACGGCGGGCCCTCGCGCAGGACGAGGCCGACCGGATCGCCGGGGGCCACGCCGGTCGCCGCCAGCCCGTGCGCCAGGCGCGCGACCTGCTCCTCGAGCTCGGCGTAGGTGACGCGGCGGTCGCCGTGCACGAGCGCCGCGCGGTCGCCATGATCGCGCGCGGCCGCGGCGAGCATCTCGATGACCGGCCCGGCGCCGTCGGCCATCGGCGGCAGCTCGTCGGCGGCCCGGCTCGGATCCTTCAGGGAGCGGCTGGCCACGGTCATCCCCTCACATTCATGACACCGAGGTCCTGGTCTGCGCGCCGGTCGCCGCTACCGCCCCGTTGCGGGGAGCGCCCGATGCGTCGGCGCACAGCCTGATCGCGCGCATCGGCGCGCGGGCCTTCAGCAGGATCTCCTCGTACTCCTCCTCGGCATCCGACTGCATGACGATCGCGCCGCCGGTGCCGATCGACGTCGTCGTGCCGTCCATGACGACGGTGCGGATGACGATGTTGAGGTCGGCCGCGCCGCTGAGGCCGAGGTAGCCGATCGCGCCGGAGTACACGCCGCGGGGCTCCTTCTCGAGCTCGTCGATGATCGTCATCGTCCGCTTCTTCGGCGCCCCGGTCATCGAGCCGCCGGGGAAGCACGCCCGGATGCAGTCGGCGGGGCCGAGGTCGGGCCGCAGGTGACCGGCGACGGTGGAGACGAGCTGGTGGACGGTCTCGTAGGTCTCGATCGCCATCAGGTGCGGGACGTGGACGGTGCCGATCTCGCAGACGCGGCCGAGGTCGTTGCGCAGCAGGTCGGTGATCATCAGGTTCTCGGCCCGGCTCTTCTCGTCCGTGCGCAGGGTCTCGGCCAGCCGGCGGTCCTCCTCGGGGTCGCGGCCGCGCTCGCAGGTGCCCTTGATCGGCTTGGCCTCCACCCACCCGTCACGGTGGACCTTGAGGAACCGCTCGGGCGAGGAGCTGGCGATCGCCACGTCCCCGAAGCGCAGCAACGCCGAGAACGGCGCCGGGTTGATGTGCCGCAGGGTGCGGTAGAGGCGCAGCGGATCGACGGCGGCGTCGGTCCAGACCTTGTTGGTCAGGCAGACCTCGTAGCTCTCGCCCTCGCGCAGGTAGTCCCGGACGCGCTCGATGTCGTCGATGTAGGTCTCGTGGTCCCGGCTGAGGCGGAACTCCACGGCCGACTCCGACGAGCCGTCCTCGGCGATGTCCAGCGGCGGAAGCGGGGGCAGGGCGTCCAGCCGGCGGCTGACGTCGTCGACCCACCGCTCGCCGGCCTCCGCGCCGGCGCGATCGGTCAGGCAGAGGACGTAGGTCGCGGCCTCGAGATGGTCGAAGGCGATCAGCCGGTCGGCGAAGATGAACGCCGCGTCCGGGATCCGCGAGGGGTAGGGCACGTCGCCCTCGGTGTCGCCCTTGAGCTCGTAGCCGAAGTAGCCGACGAAGCCGCACGTCAGGTCGAAGGGCAGCTCCTGGCCGCCCACGGCGCCGATCCGGCGGAGCTCGCGATCGAGGTGGTCGAAGATGGTCTCGCGGCGAACCTCGGTGCCCTCGGGGGTCGTGAGCGTGAGCTCCTTGGCGATGACGTCGTAGGTCGCGATCGAGCTCAGCGGCCCGCCCGCGGCGCCCATGAACGAGAACCGCGAGCGCTCGTCCGACACCCGGCTGCTGTCCAGCCAGAAGGCGTCGCGCTCCTGCCCGTAGAGGTGGACGAACGCGGTCTCGGCGTCGCAGAGGTGGTCGAGCCTGCGGACCTTGAGCTCGAGCGGCTCGCGCGGCGCGGGGTCGGCCTCGGCCGGCGCGCGGTGCGGCACGGCGGTCGAGGCCCGCGACGCGGCGCGCCGGCGGCCCTTCGACCTGACCTCGCCCGCCGCCTGCTCGGTGAGGTCGCGGAAGTTCTGCATCAGGCGCCGCCCGTTCGTCGTGCTGATCGACTCGGGGTGGAACTGCACGCCCCACAGGGGCCGCTCGCGGTGCGCCAGCCCCATCACGACGCCGTCCTGGGTCCACGCCGTCACCTCGAGGTGCTCCGGGAGCGGCTGGGAGACGCACAGCGAGTGGTAGCGGACGGCCGGGAATCCCTGGCTGATCCCGGCGAACAGCGGGGACTCGTCGTGGAAGATGTCGCTGAGGCGCCCGTGCATCACCTCGGGCGCGTGGACGACGGTCCCGCCGCTGAAGTGCCCGAGGCCCTGGTGCCCGAGGCAGACGCCGAGCAGCGGCACCTCGGTCGCGACGATCGCCTCGTGGCACACGCCGAAGTCCTTGGCGTGCTCCGGCCGGCCGGGGCCGGGCGAGATGACGATGTTGTCGAAGTCCAGCCCCTCGAGTTCACCCCACGAGGCCTCGTCGTTGCGGACGACGATCGGATCCTCGTGGTTCACCCCCGCCAGCAGCTGGAAGAGGTTGAACGTGAACGAGTCGTAGTTGTCGATGAGCAGTGTCTTCATCGACTGCGCGTCCCATCCGGGATCGCCGTTACGCCCACCACGTCGATAGCGCGCCTAGGTGCGCGCGAACGAACGCTCATATCCCCCCGATCCTGTGATCACGGTGGCTCCCAATCCTGGAGCGAGGCCGTGCGCCGAACGTACCCGATGGCTCCCCCCGATTCAAACTGGTCGTTCGTGCAGGGCCTTTCGCGTATACGTCAATCTGCACGCCGCGCTTCACCATTCGAACCGGCTCAGCGTGGGACGGCCTTCAACGGGCGAGGCGCGGTCCTGCTCGAGAGGCCTTCGCGGCCGGTGCGCATCCGGATCACTCGCGTGTCCGATGAAACGGCGCGCGCATAACTCGGTAATCCCGGTAGGATTTCCCGAATATTGCGTGAACCCGGAGCGAGGAGCCCCGCGATGAGCCAGACCGACGAGCTGCTGCGCAACGCCGAGGAGTACGCGGCATCGTTCGACAAGCGCAACCTGCCGCTGCCGCCCGCGAAGAAGGTCGCCGTCGTGGCCTGCATGGACGCGCGCATCGTGCCCTCGCGCCTGCTCGGCATCCACGAGGGCGACGCCCACGTGATCCGCAACGCCGGCGGCGTCATCACGGACGACGAGATCCGCTCGCTGGCCATCTCCCAGCGGCTGCTGGCGACCGAGGAGATCATGCTCATCCACCACACCGACTGCGGCATGCTCACCTTCACCGACGACGACTTCAAGCGCGCGATCCAGGACGAGGTCGGCATCCGCCCGCCGTGGTCGGCGGAGGCGTTCTCGGACCTCGAGGAGGACGTCCGCCAGTCGATCGCCCGCATTCAGTCCAGCCCGTTCATCCCCCGCAAGGACAGCGTCCGCGGGTTCATCTACGACGTCGAGGACGGATCGCTGCGCGAAGTGTCCTGACGGCGCGTCAGATCTCGGTGCGCCGCCCCGTTCCTGGGGTGTGCCCGTCGTCAAGCGCGTGCCGATCCCGCCGCCGGCGAGCCCGACCGACCTGCGCACCTGCGCGATGCCCGGCTGCGACGCGATCTGGGTCGGGCCGGGCGTGTGGTGTTCCCGACACGCGCGGCACTGACCCCGAGTCACCGCTTCCCGGATCGGGAAGACCAGGCGTCAGCGCCTCGGAAGGGACGGTCACACAGCCCCCGTGTGGCAGCCCGAGGCGTTCGCGTGCCCGGCATGGATGCCGGGTCGCGCTTGTTAAGGGGGCGGGATCCGGCGGCCGCCGCCCTTGCGGGCGGTTGCGCCCGCAACATAGGGTCGCTCGCGTACTGGGTCCACGCAGGAGGAGGCCGCATGCCCCGGAAGATCGTCGACACGATCCTTCCCACGACGATGGTTGGCTCGTATCCGCGACCGCACTGGTTCCACGACCAGCTCAACGGTCGCGACGTGCGCGTCGCGTTCAAGAACGTCGACCACCACGAGGCCTACGAGGACGCCACGCAGGTGGTGATCGGCGATCAGGAGGAGGCCGGCCTGGACATCGTGACCGACGGGCAGATGTACTTCGACGACTACGTCGGCGTCATCGGCTCGTTCTGCTGGTACTGGTACGAGCGGCTCCCGGGCTTCCAGGAGGCCAAGGAGGAGCATCCGTCGGCGATCGGCGCCGCCACGCGCACGAAGGAGGTCGAGCTCCTCTCCGACTGGGGCGGCGTGATCAACGACGGCCCGGTCGACCGCGGCCCGATCCGCCTCGCCGACTTCTACCGGCTCGCCAGCAAGCACACGGACAGGCCGATGAAGGTGTGTGTCGGCGCCGGACCCGTGAACCTCGGCTGGCACGTCTTCTTCAACCACTACAAGGACGCCAAGGAGCTCGGGTACGCGCTCGCCCCGATCTTCAACGCCGAGATGAAGGAGCTCGTCGACGCGGGCGCCACCTTCCTGCAGATCGAGGACCTCGGAGCATGGCTGCCGCTCTTCACCGGTGACGAGAAGGACTACGAGTGGATCGGCGACGTCATCGCGCAGTCGGTCGACGGGGTCGACGCGAAGGTCGCCTGGCACTTCTGCTTCGGCAACGCGTGGGGCAACCGCCTCGCGGGCCTGTTCGAGTCCGGCTACGAGACCGTCCTGCCGCACTTCTACGACGTGCCCGTCGACCAGTTCGTGCTCGACTACGCCAACCGCGACATGACCGACATCGACGCGCTGAAGTCGCTGCCCGACGACAAGGAGGTCGGCATCGGCGTCATCGACATCCGCACGACGATGGTCGAGACCCCCGAGGAGGTCGCGGACCGGATCCGCAAGGTGACCGCCGTCGTCCCGCCCGAGCGCGTCTACCTGACCACCGACTGCGGCATGAAGCCGCTGCCGCGCATGGTGGCGAAGATGAAGCTGAAGGCGCTCGTCGAGGGCGCTCAGATCGTGCGCGACGAGCTCAACGGCTGAGGAGGGATCGGCCCGGGGCGCCGCCGCGCGGGTGGCGGCCGCCCCGGGGCAGGGCCGCCTAGGGTGGCGGGCATGAGCTCACCCCAGCCCGCGTACCTCCCGACGGCCGGCGGGCCGCTCGCCGTCGACCGCGACCTCTACGGGCGCCTCGCCGCCGACACGGCCGGCCGCGAGCTCGTCGAGCAGTTCGTCATCCCGATCCGCTCCGGTCGCGCCTGGACCGTGCCGGCCGGTCACCTGTGCCGGATCGTCGTCATCGAGGGACCGCAGGTGGCCGACCTCAACCTCTGGAACCTGCGCAACCCGCGCGAGCGCTTCTGGGCGTCGCGCACGCGCCAGCTACACCGTGCGCACGTGTCGACGTTCGACCGCCTGTGGTCGACGCTGCCCTCCCTGCGCCCGCTGGCGACGATCACCAACGACACCGTGCAGTACGGCGTCGACGAGGACGGCGGGCGCGTCCACGACCTGCTCGGCACGCGCTGCGACCCCTACGTCAACGAGCTGCTCACCGGCGAGGAGTTCGACTTCCACTGCCACTCGAACCTGACGCGCGCCGTGCTCCCGCACGGGCTGACCGAGCTCGACGTGCACGACGTCATCAACGTCTTCCAGCTCACCGGCCTGACCCGCGACGGCGACCAGTACTTCATGAAGGCGAGCCCCGCGCGCAAGGGCGACTTCTTCGAGTTCCTGGCCGAGATCGACCTGCTGTGCGCGCTCTCGACGTGCCCGGGCGGCGACCTCTCGGTGCCGCTATGGGGACCGGACGCCGGCGACCCGCTGCCGACGTGCCGGCCGCTGGGCATCGAGGTCCACCGCCCGGACCCGGCGCTGCTGGCCGGGTGGGAGCCGCCGCAGCCCGCGGGCTACCGCGGGCTGCACGGCATCACCCTGCCGGAGTTCGATCGCGGGTCGGGCTCGCCTCCTCCTCGCGGCTGAAGCGCGCGGGCTCGGCCTGCGCGGACTCCGGGACGGCGACGCGCCGGCGCCGGTGCGTCCCGGCGGCGCCGGCCGCCTCGACGAGCGACAGGTCCTTGGTCTCCGGCGCCATCGTCCAGGTCACGAGGATGCCGGCGAGCGTCAGGCCCACGGCGATGAACAGCGTCCCGCTGATGCCGAAGTTCTCGATCGACAGCGGCACGAGGAACGTCCCGCTCGCCGCGCCGATGCGGCTGATCGCGGTCGCGATGCCGAACGCCGTCGCGCGCACGTCGGTCGGGAAGATCTCGTTCGGATAGATCCACTGCAGGATGAACGGGCCGCCGGAGAACAGGGCGTAGACGCCGAAGCCGAGCAGCACGGCGGCCGGTTGGTCCGGGGCGACGGCGGCCAGCGTCAGCCCGACGGCCATGATCGAGAAGCACCACAGGCTCAGCGGCCGGCGCCCGAAGCGCTCGCTGGCGAACATCGCCGGGACGGTGCCGACGAGGAACGCGATCTCGATGACCGCGGCGACGATGAACGTCTGGTTGCCTTCGCCGAAGCCGAGGTCCTCGAAGATGCTCGGCCCGTAGGTGAGCACGGCATACAGCGGCGTGACCTGCAGCATCCAGTACAGGCCGGCGAAGATCATGCGGTTCAGGTACGGCTGGCGCCAGACCTTCTTGTAGTCGGTCTCGACGGCCTCCTCGGCGGGCAGGTCCTCGAGCTTGGCGTCGGGCCCGTAGACCTGGCGGACGACATCGTGGGCCTCGTCGACGCGGCCCTTGGAGAGCAGCCAGCGCGGCGACTCGGGGGTGCCGAGGCGCAGCAGCACGGTGAGGATGCCGGGGATCGCCGGCGTGGCGAGCATCCAGCGCCAGGCGTCGTCGCCGAGCGACAGCATCGCGTAGCCGACGAAGTAGGCGGTGACCGCACCGGCGGCCCACGCGAGGGTCAGCGCGCCGAGGAGGAAGCCACGCCCGCGGCGCGGGACGAACTCGGCGAGCAGCGAGGTGGCGATCGGGTAGTCGGCGCCGATGGCCAGGCCCAGCGCGAAGCGCAGGGCGAGCAGCTGCCAGACGTCCTGGACGAAGATGCACAGGATCGACCCGACGATGAGCAGCAGCAGGTCGACCGTGTACATCGTCTGGCGGCCGATCTTGTCGGTCACGTAGCCGAAGATCAGGCCGCCGAAGAAGATGCCGACGAGGGCGGAGGCGCCGACGAGGCCGATCTCGACGCTCGACAGGCCGAGGGCGTCCTCGGCCTGGAAGAGCGCGACGCCGATGATGCTCAGCACGTAGGCGTCGATGAACGGCCCGCCGGACGAGTACAGCGTGAGCTTCCGGTGGAAGCCGCTCGCCCGTGTGTCGTCGATCAGACTGGTCGCGGACATGGTGTGCTCCGTCCTCCTCAGGTGGGGTCCAGCAGCTCGATCGAGAGGGGAGTGGGGTCGCCGCCGTTGATCGGGACGATGTCCTGCGGGCACGCGGAGACGACGACGATGCAGTCCATCTCCGTGCGCAGGACGACGCCGTCGCCCGGCTTGGTGGGCGCGGGCTCCCAGCCGAGCGAGCCGTCGGCGCCGACGGGGATGTTCATGAACAGGTTGATGGGCTGCGGGATCTCGACCTCGGGGTGCCCGAGGTCCGCCATCACCGTTCGCAGGTTCTCCTCGCACGAGGCGTGCCAGCCCTCGACGCCGAGTCCGTCGTAGCGCTCGGGGTCGCAGGCGGCGCAGAGCATGTCGTGCACGCCCGGCGACTCGTCGCGCTCGAGCCACAGGATCGGGCGGCGGCGGTTGGTCACGAACGCCTCGCCCGGCCGCGGGAACAGCCGGCTCACGGCCGCCCGCGTGTGCTCGGCGCTGGCGTACTCGGAGACGTCGGCGGCCGAGAACGCGAACAGGTCGCCGACCTGGCCGCCCTCGGGATCGGTCACGCGAAGAACGCGTCCCGCCTCGAGGCGGACGCCGCGCCCTTCACGGGCGGGAATCGGGATGGTCTCGACGGTCGCGGTCACGCGTCCTCCCTCCGGATTCGGGCCCCGCCTCCCTCCCAGGGGACCTCGACACCCAGCAGATTTCCCCGTGGCGGGCGGCTCTACAACCAGATGTTCCGCGCCACGCATCGGTTTTCACGATGCCGTCCGCCGGGCGGCGCCGACCTCGAGTCCCGGAACCGAGCGCGAGGTGATCAGGGCGCGGCAGTGCGCGACGAAGGCGGCCACGGCGCGCGTCGGCCGCCCCGCGGCCAGCGTGGCGACGCCCAGCAGCATCACCCGCGGGTCGCCGGCCAGCGGCACGGTGACCAGCCGGCGGCCGTCGAGCGCGCGGTCGATGCGCGGGCGGGCGTTGACGAGCGTGTAGCCGTAGCCGTTGGCGACCATCGTGCGGATCACCTCGGGCTGGGCCGAGCGGTGGCCGACCCTGGGGTCCAGGCCCTGCTCGGAGAACAGCGCGCGGAAGTAGTCGCGGCTGTGGGGGAGGTCGAGCAGCACGAGCTCCTCATCGGCGAGCTCGGCGAGCGACAGCTCGGCGCGGCCGGCGAGCGCGTGGTCCTCGGCCAGCACGGCGTGCGGCGGCAGCGCGACGAGGCTCTCGAAGGCGATGTCGTCGTCGAGCATGAGGTCGTAGGTCACCGCGACGCTCAGCTCGCCGGCGCGCAGCCCGCCGAGCAGGTCGTCCTGGCCGCCCTCGACCACGCTGATCTCGACGGCCGGATGGCGCTCGGCGAACTCGTGGCACAGGCGCGGAGCGACGAGCGGCGCGAGCGTGACGAGGCAGCCGAGCTCCAGCGGGCCGCTGAGGTCCTCGGTGAGCTCGGTGGCGAAGGCCTCCAGGCGCGCGGCCTCCTCGAGCAGCACGCGCGCGTGCTCGAGGAAGCGCTGACCGGCCGGCGTCGGGGAGACGCCCTGGGCGTGGTGGCGGATCAGGAGCTGCACGCCGACGGCACGCTCGAGCTGGGCGATCGCCGCCGACACCGAGGACTGGGTGACCGGGATGGCGAGCGCTGCGTCGGTGACGCTTCCCGCCTCGCAGGTGCGGACGTAGTACTCGATCTGGCGCAGCGTGAAGCGCACGCCGGCCCGTCACCTGTCGCCGGCCACGCCGAAGGACGGGGCGCCGTCGGGGTGCAGCGCGCGCGTGACGTAGTCGTCGAGCTGCGGCTCCCAGCGCTCCCACAGCGCGCGCAGCTCTTCGGCGGGATCGTCGTGCCAGTCGACGCGCAGGTCGACGACCGGCCACGCGACGCCGGCGCCCACGAGCAGGCCAGCCGACTGCACCGGGCCCGCCTCGCCGCCTCCCTCGAGGCCCGCCGCGAGGGTGTCGACGAGCCGCTGCGCCAACTGGTCCCCGGGCCGGGCGGCGAAGGCCCCGACCAGCGCGTCGAGCACGCCTTCGTGGGCGAGCAGGTTGGCCGCCGCCACGCACGACGGCCCGACCCGGTGGCCATGGCGGCCGAGCGCGTGCTCGCCGGTGAAGGCGGCGCCCGAGCCGGTGGTGTCCAGCGCGGCGAGCTGGCGGTGCCCGGCGTGGTCGGCGCGGGCGGCGACCGCGTCGACGGCGTCGCGCGCCGTGGCGCCGGCGGCGAGCTCGTCCAGCAGCGCGGGCCCGAGCCGCGGGTCGGTGACGTTCTGCGAGACGGCGGCGCCGGCGCCCGGAGCGATGTACGCGCAGCGCCCGGCGACGGCCGGGCTCGAGGAGGCGATGACGACGCCGAGCATGCCGGTGCGCGGGCAGTGGCCGAGCAGCGACAGGGTCATCGCGCGATCACCGCGGTGACGTCGATCTCCACGAGCCACTCGGGGCGGGCCAGCGCAGAGACGACGAGCCCCGTCGAGACGGGGTGCACACCGCGCAGCCGGCGCCCGACGACCCGGTAGACGGCCTCGCGATGGCGAGGGTCGACGAGGTAGATCACGATCTTGCAGACGTCGTCCAGGCCGCTGCCCGCCTCCTCCAGCAGTCGCGCGACGTTCGTCATCGCCTGCTCGGCCTGCGCCGCCGGGTCGCCGATCCCGATGGACTCCGAGGTGTCGAGGTCCTGGCCGACCTGCCCGCGCAGGAAGACCGTGTCGCCCGCGACGACCGCCTGCGCGAGGTCGTTGTCGAGCTCCTGCTCGGGATAGGTGTCGCGCGTGTTGAACGGGCGCAGCCGGCGGTGGGTCATCGCGCCAGCCCCGCCGGCACGCCGGCGATGCCCGCCGAGCGCTCGACGAGATCGAGCGGGCGATCGAAGTCGAAGGTGTTGAAGACCGCGGCGAGGTGCGCGAAGGGGGGCGACTGCGCGAAGAGCTGGAACGTCGTCCGGTGCCCAGCCAGGTCCGAGTTGAGCAGGTCGCGCGCGTAGGCCAGGAACCGCCGGCGCTCCTCGGCGTCGACGCGGTCGGCGATCGCGTAGTACTTCTCCATCAAGTCGCCGACCTCGGGGCTGCTGAACATCGCCGCGTCCGGCGACAGGCACAGCTGGCCGCCGCACAGGTCGCGCGTCAGATGCATCATCTCCGGCAGCTGGGTGCAGGCGAGCACGCGGCCGGTGTACAGCAGCGCCTGGTTGGGCATGAGCAGCCCGGCCGGGCTCGGCTCGGCCTCGGCGATTGCGGCCGTCAGGTGGGCGTTGATGCCCTCGCGGTAGCAGGCCAGGCGGGCCAGCTTCTCCTGCACCGCCTGGCGCCTTCCGAGCCCGGTCTGGCGGACGTTGAGCGCGGCCGTCCCGACGAGCAGGTCGGCGATCCGCAGCAGCCGCTGGACGAACGGGAAGATGCTGTAGCGGTGCAGCGTCGCGCGGATGTGGCTCGCCGCGGCCGTGTGGCGCAGGAAGAGGACGTTCTCCCACGGGATCTCGACGTCGTCGAAGACCAGGAGCGTGTCGATCTCGTCGAAGCGGCTGGAGATCGGGTAGTCCTCGGCCGGCGCGCGGCCCGCGAAGCCGGTGCGGCAGAGGTGCTTGAGGCCCGGCGCGCCCATGTCGGCGATGAACCCGACGGCGTAGTCCGACAGCTTCGCGTCGCCCCAGTTGCCGATCGTCGGCTTCGTGAACGCCTGGTTGGCGTAGGCGGCGGCGGTCTCGTACTTGGCGCCGCGCACGATGATCCCGTTGTCGTTCTCGCCGACGACGTGCAGGAGCACGTCCGGGTCCTGGTCCTGCGGTCGCAGGGAGCGGTCGCCCTTGGGGTCGGTGTTGGCCGAGACGTGGAACGGGTCGGTGTGGACCGCGCGCTGAACGTGGCGGCGGATGTTGGCCGAGAAGGCCGGGTCGACCTCGTCGAGGACGTCCTGCCCGTCGAGCAGCGACCACATCTCGCCGACGGTCTCGTCGCCGACGCGGATGACCACGCCGCCGATGTCGTCGAGCACCGCGTCGACGGCGCGGCGCTTGGCCTGCCAGTCCTCGCGCGTGCGCGGCGGCTTGAGGCCGACGGGGCTCGTCTCGCCGTCCTCCTCGTAGGACATGACCTCGCGCGTGGCCGGGTCGTGGGCCATGTCGTAGATCCGCGCGCGGACGTCGACGATCGGCTTGAACGCCGGATGGGTGGGGACGTCGGCCACGCGCTCGCCGTCGATCCAGACCTCGCGGCCGTCGCGGATCGACTCGCGGTACTCGTCTCCCGTCCGGATCATCGTCGCTCCTCGTGCTTGCCGGCGCCCTCGGAGGGTGCCCGCCCGCGCGGCCCGGCAGAAGCGGACTTCGGCGGCCGCTGCATCGCCTGACACGATGCAGCGGCCGCAGGCGAGGTCAGCGATCGACGAAGTGCGCCTTGTTGATGCGCGCGTGCACGCCCTTCGTGCGGTCGACGACCTGGCTGACGACGTAGTCGGTGGCCGCGCTCATGTACGCGTACGCGACGGCGCGCTGCATGCCGTGCTCGCCGTGCAGGAACTCGATCGCCTGGCGGACGGCCTGCTTCATCGCCTCGTCGAGATCCGGGTTCAGGCCGACGGGCAGCCAGTACTCCGCCGTCTCGCCGAAGGGCATGTCGAGCGTGCCGCGCCCGCCCGGGATGGCGCTGCTGCCCTTCTTGAGCAGGGTCAGCCGGAACGTTCCGCGCAGCGGAGCCTCGAGCGCGGTGAGCGCGACCTCGCCGTCGCCCTGGCGGTAGTGGGGGTCGCCGACGAAGAACTTCGCGCCGGGCACGAACACCGGCAGGTACAGGCGCGAGCCGACGGTCAGGTCGCGGATGTCGAGGTTGCCGCCGGCCGCCGTCGGCGGGATCGAGTTGACCTTCTCGGCCGTGTCGAGGGCGACGCCCATCACGCCCATGAACGGATCGATCGGGAACTCGGCGCGCAGCCGGCGGGAGACGGGCAGCACGCCGCGGAAGTCCCCGCGGATGCGGCGCACCGGGGTGAACACGGAGACGTTGTTGAAGAGCTCCGGGCGCTCGGCGCTGGCGTTCGGGTCCGAGCGCGGTCGCAGGGGGTACTCGTTGGGCAGCGCGCCCTTGCCGTGGCGGTTGGAGATCACGCCGTAGGGCGCGCGCGGCGTCAGCCCGAGCACGTCGACGCGCAGCACGTCGCCCGGGCGCGCGCCGATGACGCTCACCGGCCCGGTGATGATGTGCGGGCCGTCCTTGACGAAGTCGTGCACGAGGTCCGAGGCGGCGATCGCCCTGGCGTCGTCGAGCACCTGGCCCTCGGCGATGCCCTTGCGCGCGAAGTACGCGACGGGGTCGCGGCCCTGGTCCTCGAGGATCCCCTCGTGCGAGACGGTGTCGAACGTGACGGTCGCGCCCGAGCGCACCGTGCGCACCGCCTTGGACGTCTTGTTGGGCAGGTAGCCCCACATCACCGTGTCGGGCGTCGAGGTGATGTACGCGCCCGGGCGCCGGCCGCGGCCGCTCTGCAACACGCGCGGGCCGGGGCCGTCCCCGGCCGACTGCGCGACGACGTCCTCGACGCCGGCGGAAAGCATCCACGCGGGGGTGATGGCCCCCGCGCCGATGGCGGTCGCGGCGCGCAGCAGGTCACGGCGCCCGATTCCCTCCGACAGGGTCTCGAACGCCTCCTCGGGCGGCAGGTGATGGGACACGACTCTCCTCGTTCCGGGGGGCGGAGCGCGGCAAGCTACCCGCTCGCCAGGCACAGGCGGTCGAGCGGTGTTCGACCGCGGGTCCAGATCCCGGCGCCGTCCTCCCCGGACGTTCAGCGTGGCTTGAGGAAGCCGGGGTACGCTCCATACCTGTGACGCGCCGGACCGGGATCTCACTGCTCATCGCCACCGCGTGCGCGCTGCTCATCGCGCTCATCGGCCTGCTCGCGCTCGGCGTGGTCGCCGTGCACGACGGCGACGCAGCGGTCCTGCACGCCTTCACCTCGCTCGACGCCCCCGGCATCCACCGTGGCTTCTGGGTCATCGCCCACCTGGTCGACCCGCTGCCCTACGCGCTCGCCGGCGCGATCCTCGTCGCCGTCGCGCTCGCGCGCCGCCGCGGATGGCGCGCGCTCGCGGTCGTCACGGTGCTGCTCGGCACGGGCGGCAGCACCCAGGTGCTCAAGGACCTCGTCGCCGATCCGCGCTCGCAGGGCTGGCTGGACATCCACCAGTTCGGCCCCACCGTTGCCGAATGGCCGAGCGGGCACTCGACGGCGGCGATGACGCTCGCCCTGTGCGCCGTGCTCGTCGCGCCGCCTGCGCTGCGCGCCGCAACGGCGGTGGCCGGCGGCCTGTTCGCCGTCGCCGTCGGCTACGCCGTGCTCGTGCTCGGCTGGCACTTCCCGTCCGACGTCATCGCCGGCTTCCTGATGGCCGGGCTGTGGACGTCGCTGGCCGTCGCCGCGCTCGGTCCGCTCGAGCACCGCTCGCCCGCGGACGTGGTCTCGCCGCCGATCGCCGCGACGCTGGCCAAGGGCGTCGCCGCGCTCGCCGCGCTCGTCGCGGGGGCGATCCTCGCGGCCTATGGCGACGCGCTCGCCGTCTACGCGGTCGAGCGGCCGATCATCATCGCCGGCGCGGGCGCGATCGCCGCGCTCGCGGCGACGCTGTCGGCCGGCTTCGCGCGCGCGGCCTAGAAGGCCTCCGCTCGGGCCACGCCGCCGAGGTGCGCGATCAGCGCGCGCCCGGTCTCGCCGCCGCCGTCGCCGAGCGCGAGCACGCGGGGGAGGAGGTCGCGCTCGATGCCGGCCGCAACCGCGGCTGCGGCGAGGGCACCCGGGCCGCGCGCGGCGAAGCCGAGCCCGTGCTCGCCGGCCCCGAGCGCGGCGCCGCAGAGCACGGCGATCGGACCGTCCCCGAGGCGCCGCAGCGCGCGCAGCGGGCGGTTCTCGCCGTCCTCCGCCAGCGCGGCGGCGATCAGCGCGACGCGCCCGTCGCCCGCGTCGAGATCGGCGAGCAGGACCGTCGCGCCCGCGGTGGCGGCGCGGGCGGCCAGATCGCGCCCGGCGTCGACGGCGAGCGCCGTCTCCCCGACGCTCATCGCCGGCCCGGCCGCGGGGTCACCGGCGCGCACCGGCGGGTCCGTGACGAGGTCCGCCGCGTCGATCTCGTGGATGCGCAGCGCGCCCGGGTCGCCGCACACGCCGGCCAGCCAGACCGCCGCGGGGCCGAGCCCGAGCGCGGCGGCGCGCGATGCCGCAGCGGCGTCGACGGGGACGATCGGGATCGGCGGCCGGCGCCGGTGCTCGCCGTCGCCTACGCGTAGCGGCCCGGCTGCCACAGCGGCTCCTCGCCGCCGTTGGCGCCGCGGCTGAGGATGAAGAGCAGGTCGGAGAGCCGGTTGAGATAGCGCAGAACCTCGGGGTTCGCGTCCTGCACCTCGAGGGCGCGGCGCTCGGCGCGGCGGCAGACCGTGCGGCAGACGTGCAGCTGCGCCGCGGCGGGCGTGCCCCCCGGGAGCACGAACGAGCGCAGCGGCTCGAGCGTCTCGTTGACCTCGTCGCACGCACCCTCGAGCCAGGTGACCTGCTCGGCGCGGACGCGCAGCCGCTCGCGCTCGCCGCCGGGCGGCACGGACAGGTCCGCGCCGACGTCGAAGAGATCGTTCTGGATGCGCGCCAGCCACTCGCCGTAGCGCTCCGGCAGTCCCTCGACGGTGCGGGCCACGCCGATCTGCGCGTTGAGCTCGTCGACGTCGCCGTAGGCCTCGATCCGCGGGTGCGTCTTGGGAACGCGGCTCATGTCGCCCAGGTGGGTCTCGCCGCCGTCGCCCAGGCGCGTGTAGATCCGTGTCAGGTTGACCGCCACCGCGAGGCCAAGGTACCAGCGCGCCGGGCCGCTACGTTCTGGTCGTGCCCGCCGCTCGGACACCCGTCAGGCTTGCCGTCGCCTTCGCGCTCACGGCCATGCTCCTGGCCGGCTGCGGCGGCACCGGCGATGGCGCGTCCGACGGCGCGCGCCTGACCGTCACGAGCGACTTCGGCGCGCGCTCCGTGCGCTCGCTCGAGGTCCGTCAGGTGCCCGCGAAGGAGACGGTGCTGCGCGCCCTGCGCCGCGACACCGAGGTGACGACCGGCTCCGGGGGCGCGGTGCGCAGCATCGGCGGCCTGGCCGCGAGCCCCGGGGCCGACTGGTTCCTGTACGTCAACGGCGTCGAGGCCGACGCGGGCACGCGCCTGCGCGCGGGTGACGACGTCTGGTGGGACCGCCGCGACGCGGCCTCGGTCCCGCGCGTGCCTGCCGTCGTCGGCTCGTTCCCCGAGCCCTTCCGGCACGGCATCGACGGCAAGCGCCTGCCCGTGCGCGTCGAGTGCGCCGACCCCGGCGCGCCGGCGTGCGAGACCGTGGCCACGCGCCTCAGCGATCTCGGGGTGCCCGCCGCGCGCGGCGGACTGCGCACCTCGCACGTCGAGCAGACCTTGCGCGTCGTCGTCGGGCCGTGGTCGGTCGCGCGCACTTCCGACACCGCGCTGCAGCGCATGGAGCGAGGCCCGCGCTCCAGCGGCGTCTTCGCCCGCCCGGCGCCCGACGGGCGCCGCATCGCGCTGCTCGACGAGCGCGCCCGCACGACCCGCGAGCTCGGTCCCGGCGGCGGGCTGATCGTCGCCGTGCGCGACGGCGAGCGCGCGCCGACGTGGGCGGTCACGGGGACCGACGCGGCCGGCGTCGAGGCCGCCGCCCGCGCCTTCGGCGAGCGTGCGCTGCGCCACCGCTTCGCGGTCGCCGTCGCCGGCGACAGTCCCGTGGCGCTGCCGGGGTAGAGTCCGCCGGGCCGGGCGCGCTCACGCCCCGCCGACCCGTGCCGTCACACAGGCTCCGCTCATGGGAAACCAGGGAAAGGCGATGGGATCAGCTATGTTTCCCGCCCTATGATCGTGGGTGTCCCGAAGGAGACGGCCGAGGGCGAGCGCCGGGTCGCAATCGTCCCCGACGTCATCAAGCGGCTTGCCGCGAAGGACGTCGAGGTCGTCGTGGAGTCCGGCGCCGGCGAGGCCGCGCTGATCCCCGACGCCGTCTTCGAGGAGGCGGGCGGGAAGATCGGCGACCCGTGGGGCGCCGACGTCGTCGTCAAGGTCGCGCCGCCCACCGCCGAGGAGGTGGGCCGCGTGGGCGAGGGCGGCGTGCTCATCGGCTTCCTCGCGCCGCTGACCTCGCCCGACACGACGCGCGCGCTGGCCGACGCCAAGGCGACCGCGTTCGCCATGGAGGCGATCCCGCGTATCAGCCGCGCGCAGTCGATGGACGCGCTCAGCTCGCAGTCCAACGTCTCCGGCTACAAGGCCGTCCTGCTCGCCGCCGAGCACTCGACGCGCTTCTTCCCGATGCTGACCACCGCAGCGGGCACGATCCCGCCGGCCAAGGCGCTCGTGCTCGGCGTCGGCGTCGCGGGCCTGCAGGCGCTGGCCACGGCCAAGCGCCTCGGCGCGCGCACGACCGGCTACGACGTGCGCCCCGAGGTCGCCGACCAGGTCAAGTCGCTCGGCGCCCAGTGGCTCGACCTCGGGCTCGAGGCGGCGGGCGAGGGCGGCTACGCGCGCGAGCTCTCGGAGGAGGAGCGCGCGCAGCAGCAGCAGGCGCTGACCGATGCGATCAAGGGCTTCGATGTCGTCATCACCACCGCGCTCGTCCCCGGCCGGCCGGCGCCGCGCCTGGTCACGGCCGAGGCGGTCGAGGGCATGGTGCCCGGCTCGGTCGTCATCGACCTGGCCGGCGAGGCGGGCGGCAACTGCGAGCTCACCGAGCCAGGCGAGGCCGTCGTCAAGTCGGACGTCACGATCGTCTCGCCCCTCAACCTGCCGGCGTCGATGCCCGAGCACGCCAGCCAGCTCTACGCGCGCAACCTGCAGTCGCTGATCGAGCTGATGCTCGACGACGAGGGCAATCTCAATCTGAACTTCGAGGACGAGGTCATCGCCGGGGCGTGCATCGTGCGCGACGGCGAGATCGTCCACGAGGCCGCCAAGAAGACCGTGGAGGCGCAGACCGCCTGATGCTCGTCACGAACCTCGCCATCCTCGTGCTCGCCGCGTTCGCGGGCTACCTGGTCATCTCGAAGGTGCCGAACACGCTGCACACGCCGCTCATGAGCGGCACGAACGCGATCCACGGGATCGTCGTGCTCGGCGGCATCCTCGTGCTCGGCCTCGGCGTCGACGGCTTCCTGAACAAGCTGCTGCTCGTGATCGCGATCGCCTTCGGGACGATCAACGTCGTCGGCGGCTTCCTGGTCACCGACCGCATGCTCGAGATGTTCAAGGCCAAGCCCAAGGAGCAGGTCGAGGGCGCGCCCGAGGAGGGCGCCGCGTGATCACGCCGCCGCTCGCGTCCTTCCTGCAGGACCCCGACTTCATCGCGGTCCTCTACATCGTCAGCTTCTCGCTGTTCATCTACGGCCTGATGGGGCTGACCGGCCCGAAGACCGCGGTGCGCGGCAACCGCATCGCCGCCGTGGGCATGGCCATCGCCGTCATCGCCACGCTGCTCATCCCCGGGATGGGCAACTGGGGCCTGATCGCCCTCGGTGTGGCCATCGGCACCGCGGTCGGCATCCCCGCCGCGCGCCAGGTGCGGATGACGGCCATGCCGCAGATGGTCGCGCTGTTCAACGGCGTCGGCGGCGGCGCCATCGCGCTCATCGCCTGGACCGAGTTCCGCTCGACCTCGGGCTACGCCGACGAGGCGACGTACGTGGCGATCTTCAGCCTGTTCTCGGCGATCGTCGGCTCCGTCTCGTTCTGGGGCTCGAACATCGCCTTCGCCAAGCTCCAGGAGCTGCTGCCCGGCAGGCCGATCACGATCGGCCGCGCGCAGCAGTTCGTCAACCTCGCACTGCTCGCCATCGCCGTCGCGTGCGCCGTGGCCATCGTCGCGGGCAGCGACGCCGAGCTCCTCATGATCGGGCTGCTCGTCGCCGCCGCGCTGCTCGGCAACTTCGTCGTGCTGCCGATCGGCGGCGCCGACATGCCCGTGGTGATCTCGCTGCTGAACGCGTTCACCGGCCTGTCCGCGGCGGCCGCCGGCATCGCGCTCAACAACACCGCGCTGATCGTCGCGGGCATGATCGTCGGCGCCTCCGGCTCGATCCTCACGAACCTCATGGCCCAGGCCATGAACCGCTCGATCCCGTCGATCGTCGCCGGCGGCTTCGGCGGCGTCGTGACCACCGGCGGCGGCGACGACGATGGCGACAAGACCGTGCGCTCGACCAGCGCGTCCGACGCCGCCGTGCAGATGGCCTACGCCAGCCAGGTCGTGATCGTCCCGGGCTACGGCATGGCCGTCGCCCAGGCCCAGCACGCCGTGCGCGAGATGACGAAGCTGCTCGAGAGCAAGGGCGTGGAGGTGAAGTTCGCCATCCACCCGGTCGCGGGTCGCATGCCCGGGCACATGAACGTGCTCCTCGCCGAGGCCGACGTCCCCTACGAGCAGCTCAAGGAGATGGAGGACATCAACGGCGAGTTCAACCGCACGGACGTCTCGCTCGTCATCGGCGCCAACGACGTGACGAACCCCGACGCGCGCAACAAGCCCGACAGCCCGATCTACGGGATGCCGATCCTCAACGTGGACGAGAGCCGCAGCGTGATCATCCTCAAGCGCTCGATGAGCAGCGGGTTCGCGGGCATCGACAACCCGCTCTTCTACGGCGACAACACGGCGATGCTGTTCGGCGACGCGAAGTCGTCGGTGGGCGAGATCACCGAGGAGCTCAAGGCGCTGTAGCGCTGCGCACCGCCCCGGGCCGCGCCGTTGCGCGATGATCCGGCGATGAGCGACGACACCTTCGTGATCGCCGGCGCCGGCATGGCCGGCGGCAAGGCGGTCGAGACCCTGCGCGAGGAGGGCTTCGACGGCGGCATCGTGATGATCGGCGCCGAGCCCGAGCGCCCGTACGAGCGCCCGCCGTTGAGCAAGGACCTCCTGCGCGGCGAGGCCGAGCGCTCGAGCGTGTTCCTGCAGGACGACGAGGGCTGGTACGCGCCAGCACGACGCGCAGCTGCGCACGTCGACGGCCATCGAGCGCCTCGATCCGGCCGAGCGCGCCGTCGTGCTCGACGGCGGCGAGCGGGTCGGCTACGACCGCCTGCTGATCGCCACCGGCGCCGAGCCGCGCCGGATCCCGGTGCCCGGCGCCGACCTCGACGGCGTCCACGTCCTGCGCACGCTGGCCGACTGCGAGGCGCTGCGCTCCGTGATCGAGGCGGGCGGCCGGCTCGTCGTGATCGGCGGCGGCTGGATCGGCTGCGAGGTTGCCGCCTCGGCGCGCCAGAAGGGGATGGAGGTCGCGCTCGTCGAGACCCAGTCGGTCGTCCTCGAGGGCGTGCTCGGCCCCGAGCTGGGCGGCTTCTACCGCGACGTGCATGCCGAGCACGGCGTCGATCTGCACTTCGGGTCGGGCTGCGATGCGATCGAGGGCGGCGGCCGCGCCGAGCGCGTGCGCCTCTCGGACGGCACCGTGCTCGAGTGCGCCGCGGTGCTCGTCGCCATCGGGGTCGCGCCGCGCACGGCGCTCGCCGACGGCGTGCTCGACGTCGACAACGGCATCCTCGTCGACGAGCGCCTGGCCACCAGCGCCGAGGGGATCTACGCGGCCGGTGACGTGGCCAACACCTTCAACGCCCTGCTCGGCGAGCGCGTCCGCGTCGAGCACTGGGCCAACGCGCTCGAGCAGGGGCCGGCGGCCGCGCGCTCGATGCTCGGCCAGGACGTCCGCTACGACCGCGTGCCGTACTTCTTCTCCGACCAGTACGACGTCGGCATGGAGTACGCGGGGCTGCACCGTCCGGGCGACGAGCTCGTCGCTGCGCGGCGACATGTCCAGCCGCGAGTTCATCGCCTTCTGGCTGCGCGGGGACAAGCTCGTGGCCGGCATGAACGTCAACATCTGGGACGTCAGCGACCCGATCCAGGAGCTGATCCGCGCGGGGAAGCCGGTCGACCGGGACCGGCTCGCCGATCCGGACGTCGAGCTGGCCGAGGTCTGAGCGTGCTGTCGCCGGCCGCGTGCACGGCGCTCACCGCCCTGGTCCTGGCCTCCGCCGCGCGGGCCTTCCTCGGCCCGCCCGCGCGCCGGTCGCGGCGGACGCTGGCGAGGACCCTGCTCGCCGTCACCACCGTCCTCTACCTCGCCGGGGCGGGCGCCGCGGCGGCAGGCACGACCTGGACGGCGGTCGCGCTCGTCCTCACGGGCATCGAGGTCTCGTGCCTGGGCGCGTGGCTGGTGCGCGGCCACGAGGAGCCGCCCGGCGAGGACGACGACGACTCCTCGCCGTGGGACTGGGACACCTTCGACCGCGCTCGCGCGGCGTGGGCACGGCGCGCCGTCGGCGTCTAGGTCCCCTCGCGGTCGATCCAGCGCGCCCGCGGGGGCGGCTCGGCGTGCTCGAAGCGGTCGAGCAGGACGTCGAGCGACTCCGACAGGTGGAGCAGGGCGCGCGTCCCGGGCTGCAGGAAGCCCTGGTCGACGGCGTGGTCGAGGAAGGCGGCCAGCGGCTCGTAGTAGCCGGCCACGTCGAGCAGACCGAGCGGCTTGTCGTGGAGCCCGAGATGGGCCCACGTGAAGACCTCGAAGAGCTCCTCGAACGTGCCGATCCCGCCGGGCAGCGCGACGAAGGCGTCGGCCAGCTCGGCCATGAGCGCCTTGCGCTCGTGCATCGAGCCGACGATGCGCAGGTCCTGGAGCCCGTCATGGCCGACCTCGAGCGCGAAGACCTGCTCGGGGATCACGCCGACGACCTCGCCGCCCGCGGCCCGCGCGGCGTCGGCGACCATCCCCATGAGCCCGACCCGCGCGCCGCCGTAGACGAGCCGCAGCCCGCGCTCGGCCAGCTCGCGGCCGACGTCCTCCGCGGCCTGCGCGTAGGCCGGCTTCGCTCCCGGGCTCGAGCCGCAGAACACGCACACGCTTGAGATCCCCGCCATCGCCGCGCATGGTGGCAGGCGCGGCGCGCGGGCGACCCGCGCGACCTGCCGACCGTCGCGCGCCGTAACTTTCCCGCCTCCCGCCGGTTGCATCACCCGCAACCACGCTCGCGCGCGGGGCACGGCCGTGCGCGCGCGAGGGTCCCCGGTCCACGACACAGGAGCGTTCCCCGTCCCGATGCGCCGCTGTCTTCTCGCGACCTCCGCCGCCCTCGCCGGTCTGCTCCTCGTGCCGCTCGCCGCGAGCGCCGCTCCCGACCCGGGCATCTTCTTCAACGGGCAGGCGATCGACGGCCCTGCGGCGGACATCCAGAGCCTCGGCGGGCTGGACGTCGCGCGGGACGGCACGGGCGGGCTCGTCTACGTGCGCGGCGACCACATCTATGTGTCGCGCCTCGTGAGCGGCTGGCAGGCGCCCGAGCGCATCGATGGGTCGATCGCGACGGCGAGCTCGCAGCCGCGCATCGCCGCCGCCGACGGCGGGCGCCTCGTCATCGCCTTCACGTCGGGCGCGATCGTCTACGCGGTCGTGCGCCCGGCCGCCAACCAGCCGTTCACGGCGCCCCAGCCGATCGCCGCGTCGGCGGGCGACCCCGACGTCGACCTGTCGATCAACGGCATCGCCTATCTGTCGTTCCGGGCCGCGGGCGGCGGGGGCAACGACGTGTACGTCGCGCGCAAGGAGCGCGACTCGACCACCTTCAACATCGTGCCCGGCATCGTCGACGTCGACCCCGGGCACGAGGCGGGCACCGGCACCGGCCGCTCGCGAATCGCCGTCGCCGCCGACGGCGTCGGCCTCGTCGTCTGGGGCGAGGTGAACCGCGTGTACGCCCGCCGCGTCTTCGAGAACCGCCTGTCGCAGGCGCCGCAGGACCTGCCGCCGCTGTCCTTCGAGGGTCACGCCGGCGGCGCGGCCGACCTGGTCGACGTCGCCGTCGAGGACGACTCGAGCTTCGCCTGGGTCGTCTTCCGCCAGTCGTTCGAGAACGGCGCCGGCGGCGTGAACACGCGCGCCATCGCGCGCCGCCTGCTCGGCTCGGCCTTCGAGGCTCCCCAGGCCGTCGACGGCCTCGCCTTCCCGCTGCCCGACAGCGTCGGGCCGCCGCGCGTGGTCCTGAGCGGCAAGGGCGCCGGCTACGCGGCGAGCGCGACGACGGCGATCGCCTTCGGCTCGGTCCTCAAGGACGACAACTTCGCGCCCGGCGTCCCGCTCGGGACCGGCCCGCCGAACGCCGTCCTGCCCGTCCCGGCCGTCGACGAGTCCGGCGACGGCCTCATCGCCTGGCAGGCCGGCGACGGCACCATCCACGCCCGCGCCTACGACAACATCCCGGCGTCCCGCCGGCCCCAGCCGCCGCTCGGCGAGGTCGCGCTGGCGCTGCCCGGCGGCGGTCCGACCGACGCGGCGAGCGGCCTCGACGCCGGCTCGGACCGGGTCGGCGACGTGGCCGTCGGCTTCGTCCAGGGGACCCCCGGGGCGCGCTCGATCGTCGTCGCCGGCTTCGACCGCCGGCCGGGCGGGTTCCGCCTCACCTCGAGCAGCGCGACGTGGCGCAACGTCGCGCGGACGCCGCTGCGCTGGGGCGCGGCGTTCGACCTCTGGGGCCCGATCACCTACACGGTGCAGGTCGACGGGCGCAACGTCGCCCAGACGACGAACACCGCCGCGGCCGTGCCCGCGCTGCCCGACGGCATCCACCGCTGGCGCGTGGTCGCCACCGACCCACGGGGACAGACGGTCGGCACCGCTCGCCGCACCCTGCGCTCCGACGGCCGCCCGCCGCGCGCGCGGATCTCGGTGTCGGGCGCGCAGCGGCGCAACCGGCCCGTGCGCATCAGGGTCCGGGCCAGCGACGCCCACCCGCGTGGACGACGCGCATCGGGCATCCGCCGGATCAGCGTCGCGTTCGGCGACGGGGCGCGGACGAGCTCCACGCGGGCGGCGCACCGCTACCGCCGCGCCGGGCGCTACACGATCCGCGTGACCGTCCGCGACCGCGCCAACAACGTCACGATCGTCCGCAAGCGCGTCAGGATCCGCTGAGCTCCGGCATGCTGGCGGGGTGAGCGAGGCCCTCCAGCCCCTCTCCCCGGCAGGTGCGAGCCGTAGCGCGCGCGACGTCGTGCGCGGGCTCGGGCTGCGCGGAGGAGACGGCGGGCGACCGCGCGTCGTCGCCGCGATGATCGCCTCGGCCGACGGGCGGGCCACCGTGGCCGGCGGCTCGGCGGGGCTCGGGCACCCGGCCGACCGCGCGCTGCTGCGCGAGCTGCGCACGGCGGTCGACGCGATCCTCGTCGGCCCGGGCACGCTGCGCGCCGAGCGCTACGCCGACCTGCTCGACGAGGAGCAGCGCGCGCTGCGCGCCGAGTCGGGACTCGAGGTCCAGCCGATCGTCGCGACGATCAGCCGCAGCGGCGACCTGCCGCTCGACATCGGCCTGTTCGCCGAGCCCGACGCGCGGATCCAGGTGTACTGCGAGGCGCCCGTCGACCTCGACGGGCGCGGCGCGCGCGTCGAGGTCGAGACGATGGCGCGGGGGGCGGCGACGCCCCCCGCCGCGCTCGCCCATCTCGGCGCCCGGCGCGAGGTCGGCTCCGTGCTCTGCGAGGGCGGGCCCGACGCTGCTGCGCGCGCTGATCGCCACGGGCTGCCTCGACGATCTGCTGCTCACGCTGTCGCCGCTCGTGGCCGCCGGCGAGGGCCCGGCGGCGACGGCGGGCGCGGCGCTCGATCCGCCCGTCGGGCTCGCGCTGCGCGACGTCCACCGGGCGGGCGACCACCTGTTCATCCACTACGTTCCCTCGACGTGACGCTGCGCCTGCGCGACCACGCCCTGCCGGCCGAGCCCGGCCGGCCGCTGCTCATGGGCATCGTCAACGCCGGGCCGGACTCGTTCTCCGACGCCGTGCGCCTGTCGACGCTCGAGACCCAGGTCGCCCACGCCCGCCGGCTGCTGGACGAGGGCGCCGACATCATCGACGTCGGCGCCGAGTCCGGGGTGACGTACACCGAGGCGACGGCGGCCGAGGTCGAGATCTCGCGCGTCGTGCCGCTCGTCTCCGAGCTCGTCGCCCTCGGGGCCGTCGTGTCGGTCGACACGTGGAAGCCGGAGGTCGCGGCGGCCGCGCTCGACGCGGGCGCCGCGCTCATCAACGACACGAGCGGGCTGCGCGACGTCGCCCTGGCCGAGCGGTGCGCGCGCTCCGGCGCCGGGCTCGTCGTCATGCACACGCGCGCCGCGCCCAAGCACGAGCGCTTCCCCGACTACGACGGCGACGTCGTCGGCGACGTCGTCGGCTTCCTGCGCGAGCGGATGGACGCCGCCCGTGCGGCGGGTCTCGACGACGAGCAGATCGTGCTCGACCCCGGGCCCGACTTCGCCAAGACGCCGGCCGAGACGATCGAGGTGCTGCGCGCCATCGGCCGCCTGCACGAGCTCGGGCGTCCGCTGCTGCTCGCCGTCTCGCGCAAGTACTTCCTGGGCGCGATCACCGGGCGCCCGCCCGCCGAGCGCCTCGCGGCGACGCTCGCCGCCGTCGGCTGGGCCGCCGACGCGGGCGCCGCGATCATCCGCGTCCACGACGTCGCCGAGGCCGCCGACGCGCTGCGCGTGCGCCGCGTCCTCGACGGGCGCGAGGAGCTGCCGCCGTTCGACGGCGACGACGACGCGCTCAAGTGGATCCGCGTGCGGACCCACCCGTGAGGCGTCGCGTCGCCCCCTCCCGCTAGCCTCACCGGCAACGGGTCGCCGGCCGCTGTCGCAACGCGGTCGGACGCCGACCGACACCGACGCCCCGAAGGAGACATACATGTCCGTCCTCTCGCGCTCCGCGCTCGAGTCCAGCCCGCTCGCCGATCTGCACGCGATCGCCTCCGAGCTCGGCATCGACGGGTTCCGCCGCCTGCGCAAGGCCGACCTCGTCGACGCGATCGTCAGGCACCAGTCCGGGGGCGACGACGAGTCGGTCGTCGCCGAGGCCGAGGTCGCCGAGGCCGAGGTCGCCGAGGACCTCGAGAAGGTCGAGGAGGTGGCGTCCGAGCCGCCGGCGCGCCCGCGCCGGCGCCGCGGCGGCCGCGGCCGCGCGCGCGACGAGGACGAGGGCGCCGAGGTCGAGGCGACCGACGACCTCGACAAGGTCGAGGCGGACGCCGAGGAGCCGCGCGGCCGGGATCGCGACCGCGATCGGGACCGCGACCGCGATCGCGACCGCGACAACGTCGTCGAGGGGGCCGTCGAGCTGCTCACGAACGGCTCGGGCTTCCTGCGCCTCTCGCCGCCCGACACGTCCGACGACGACGTGTACATCTCCGCCGCGCAGGTGCGCCGCTGCGAGCTCGTGGCCGGCGATCGCGTGAGCGGGCCGGTGCGCCGGCCGCGGCGCTCGGAGCGCTACCCCTCGCTCGTCCGCGTCGACACGATCAACGGCGCGCCGGCCGACGAGGTCGCCGAGGGCACGCCGTTCGACGAGCTGCGCTGCGCCTGGCCGACCGAGCGCCTGGCGCTCGGGGGCGACGATCCCACGCTCAAGGCGATCGAGTGGCTGACCCCGTTCGGGCGCGGCTCGCGCGTGACGATCACCGGTGGCGCCCGCGCCGGCAAGAGCGAGGCGCTGCGGCGGATCGCCGCCGCGCTCTCCGGCCAGGACGGGCTCGAGCTGTCGGTCGTGCTCGCCGGCGTGCGTCCGGAGGAGCCCGGCGACTGGGCCGAGGGTCCGGTCGAGCCGGTCGCCGCGCTGCACCTCGGCACGAGCGCCGAGACCCAGGCGCAGGCGGTCGAGCGCGCCGTCGACACCGCGAAGCGGATCGCGGCCCGCGGCGGCCACGCCGTCGTGCTCGTCGACTCGCTCGACGCGCTGCCCGGCGCGGCCGCCCGCCGCGCGATCGCCGCGGCGCGGACGATCGTCGACGGGGGCTCGCTGACGGTGATCGCCGCCTCGTCGGCGCCGGTCGGCGGCGAGACGACGGTCGTCGCGCTCGACCCGGCGCTCACCGGCGCGGGGCGCTTCCCGGCGCTCGACGTGACGGCGGGCGGCACGCTGCGCGCGGAGAAGCTCGTCGGCGACGAGGGCGCCGCGGCGATCGCCAAGGCGCGCGGCGAAGCGCTCGATCAGCGCGGCACGTAGGCGACCCGGCCCCACGAGGGCTCGGGCGCCAGCTCGACCGGCTGTCCGCCGCGGTCGGGCTGCACGTAGGTGAAGGCGTGGCGGCCGACGTCGAAGGAGACGTCGAGCTCGCCCTCCTTCACGCGCTGGTCCAGCCAGGCGGAGCGGAAGACGAGCCGCCGCAGCCAGTGCACGAGCGAGCGGTCGCTGGGGCCGACGAGCTCGGGCCAGCAGTCGTTGACGTGCTCGCCGAGCCCGGAGGCGGGCTCCTGGATCTCGCCGTTGACGGCGAGGTTCACGAGGTCGTCGAGCTCGGTCTCGTCGAGGCGCTCGGCCACGAACCCGAGCTTCAGCGCCGCCTGCTCGCAGCGCTCCATGAAGTCGCGCTCGTTGAAGGTGAAGCGCAGCTCGCCGTACTCGAGGACGAAGTCCTCGCCGGAGTCGTAGTTGCCGCGGCGGGTCGTGTCCATGAACAGAAGAGGCCCCGCCGGCACATCGGGTGTCGCGGGCGGAGGCCGTCGCCATCCTACGCGCGATCCCTGCTCGGACGGGGGTGCTGAAACCGAATTTGCATCGGTCGGGTGGGCTGGAGCGCAGCGCGCGCGCCGCGCGACCTGACCGAACGGCGAGGTCGCGCGCGGCGCAGGGGGGAGAGGTCTGGCGCGCTCGCCCCTAGTGGCGCCATGACCGCTGACGATCCCGCCACCATCCTCGTCGTCGAGGACGACGCCGCGACGCGAACCTTCCTGGCCGACAACCTGACCGCCGACGGCTACGAGCTGCTCGTGGCCGAGAGCGCGCGCGACGCGCTGCGGCTGCTCGAGACGCGCTTCCCCGACCTCGCGCTCGTCGACGTCGGACTGCCCGACGCCTCGGGGCTCGACATCCTGCGCCGCGTGCGCGAGGCCGACGGCGTCGCCTCGCGGATCGACCCCGCGCTGCCGTTCGTGCTCCTGACCGGGCGCGACGGCGAGCTGGACCGTGTGCGCGGCTTCGATCGCGGCGCCGACGACTACGTGTGCAAGCCGTTCTCGTATCCGGAGCTGCGCGGCCGCGTGGCGGCGCTCCTGCGACGCGCGGGGGCCCGCGGCGGGCTCGGGCGCCTGCGCGCCGGTGACCTGCTCGTCGACCCGTCGTCGCGCACGGTGCTGCTGCGCGGCGCGCCGGTCGCGCTGTCCCAGAAGGAGTTCGCGCTGCTGCGCACGCTGGCCACCGAGCCGACGAAGGTCTTCACCAAGGACGAGCTGCTGCGCAACATCTGGGGCTTTCGCCACATCGGCACGACGCGCACGCTTGACTCGCACGCCTGCCGCCTGCGGGCGAAGCTCGGCGCCCACGGCGACCGCTTCGTGGTCAACGTGTGGGGCGTCGGCTACCGGCTCCTCGACGGCCCGGTGGCGTCGTGAGCGCCGCGGTCACGGCGCTCGTCGCGGTCGCGATGACCGCCGCTTCGTGGCACGAGCTGCGCCGCCGCGGCGAGCTCGTGGCGCGCGCCTGCCACGAGCTGCGCGGGCCGCTGGCCGCAGCCCATCTCGCGCTCCACGCCGCGGCGCCGCGGGGCGCGGCGCTGCCTGCCTCGATCGCCGCCGTCGACGTCGAGCTCGCTCGCGCCGGGCGCGCGCTCGACGACCTCGCCGAGGCGCGCCGCGGGCGGCGGGCCCGGGACGCGCGCGACGTCGTCGACGTCGCCGACCTCGTCCGCGCCCAGGGCGCGGCGTGGGAGGCCGTCGCGCCCGCCTACGGCTGCCGCCTGCGCTGCACGATCGACCCGCACGGCGAGGCGCTCGTCCTCGGCGACGGCGTGCGCCTCTCACAGGCCGTCGGCAACCTGCTCGCCAACGCCTTCGAGCACGGCGGTGGCGACGTCGAGCTGCGCGTCCGCGCGATCGGCGAGCGGCTGCGCATCGAGGTCGCCGACGACGGCCCCGGCCTGCCCGCGCCCGTCGCCGAGATCGTCCGCCGCCCGCGCGCCGGCCTGGGCGCGCGCGGGCGCGGGCTGGCGATCGTCGCCGGCATCGCCGAGCGCCACGGCGGGCGGCTGCTCGCCGCGCCGGTCGCGCACGGCGCGAGGCTCGCCGTCGAGCTCCCGGCGCTCGCGCCGGTCGCCCTCCCGCTCGAGGCCGTGGCATGACGCGCCGCCGCCGCGCCGCCGCGCTCATCGGCCTGGCGCTGATCCTCGGCGCGCTCGCCGCCTCCGACGTCGCCGGGCGCGAGGCCGCGCTGCGCCGCGAGATCGGCCCGGCCGTGCCCGTGCTCGTGGCGCGCACGGCGATCGCCGAGGGCGCTCGCATCCGGCCGCAGGCGCTCGCCGTGCGACACGTGCCCGCCCGCTACGCGCCCGCCGGCGCCTTCACCGCGGCGCGCGAGGTCAGCGGGCTGCGCGCCGCCGTGGCGATCCCGTCCGGCGCCGACCTCGACGCGGCGATGATCGACGACGGCGTGCGCGACGCGCCGGCCGGGCCGGCGCTGCGCGCGGGCGAGCGGATCGCCCAGGTCGTCGCCGTCGGGGCGCTCGAGGCGACCGCGCCGGGCACGCGCGTCGACGTGCTGGTGACGCGCGAGGCCTCCGGGGGCGACGCGGGCGGCGCGACGACGCTCGCGCTCGAGGACGTCGAGGTCCTCGCGGCGCGCGGCGCACCGGTCGAATCGGGCGCCGCGGCCGGCGCCGGGCTGCCGCGCGTCGCCCTCGACCTGCGCGTCAGCGTGCGCCAGGCCGTCTACCTCGCCGCCGCCCAGAGCTTCTCCCGCGAGCTGCGCGTGCTGCCCCGCGCGACCGGCGACCGGCGCCGTGGCGCCCAGGGTCTGAGGGTCGACGGGCGGCTCTGAGCATCGGTCACCTGTCTAGTGGGCCCCCTCCTCCTATCAAGCGAACGTCCACAGCGACCGATTGCCGCGAGAGTCATGAGTTCCCCTATCGCTCGTCTCCTCGTCCTGGTGTTCGCCGCCCTTGCCGTCGTCCCCGCGACCGCCGGCGCCGCGACCAAGTCCTCGATCCCGAAGGTGACCTCGGTCGCCCCGATGAAGCTCAAGATCGGCGATCGACTGACCATCAAGGGCTCCGGCTTCCTCAAGGGGAAGAACCGGAACACCGTGGTGTTCAAGGCCCCCGGCCAGCGCGCCGTCTTCGTCAAGGCCGAGTCGGCCACCGCGACGAAGCTCGTCGTCAGGGTGCCGGTCAAGCTCGCGGCCTTCCTGAAGACCAGCGCCGGCGCCTCGCTGGCCACGCGCTTCCAGCTCCGCGTTCTGGCGCGCAAGCTCAGCCCGTCCTACACGCCGAGCAAGAGCTCGCCGGTCATCACGGCCGTCGACACCCCGGTGACGCCGACGGCGCCGGCCAAGAAGAGCGGCTCCTCGAGCTCCTCGGGCGCGAAGACCACGCCCTCCACGTCGACCGGGACCGCCGTCGCGGCCTCGGACTGCGACGCCGACGGGGTAGCCGACGCCGACGAGCTCGACGACGACAACGACCTGCTGCCGGATTCGCTCGAGCGCATCATCGGCACGAACATCTGCCTCGCGGACAGCGACGGCGACGGGATGGCCGACGGCTGGGAGTACCAGTCGGCGCGCGACCTGAACGCCGAGTCCTGCCCCGAGGCGAGCGGCGAGTACCCCGTCGCCTGCCTGGCGGTCAAGCCGTACCCGGGCAAGCGGCCGTACACGAACCCGCTCTACGCCGACGCCAACGCCGACTACGACGGCGACTACCTGCCCGCCGGCTGGGAGTACGCCGCCTGGAAGCGCCACGGCCAGACGACGCTCGCGGACCTCTGGTACAGCGACGGCATGCAGGCCAGCCAGGACACGGCCACCGGCGACGGCTGCCGCGGCCTGGTCGAGGCGACCATCGGCGGCCACGTCGACAAGTACCCGGTCGGCTCGACCGCGTCCCCGACGGCCGGCATCGACACGCCGCGCTACGCCTGGCTCTACGGCAACGACGACTACTCGCTCGACACCGACGGGGTCGGCGTGCCCGGCCACGGCTGCCTGAGCGACGACGAGCGCGACGAGGACGGCGACTTCCTGTCCAACTGGGACGAGCTCAACGCCATGATGAGCGGGCCGGAGTACATCCAGGGCGTCTACAAGGAGCCGGCGTTCAAGACCACGTACCTCGGCACGGACGCGCTCGACTCCGACACCGACGGCGACGGCATCGTCGACGGCCTGGACGACAACGACTTCGACGACTTCTGGAACGTCGAGGAGGTCCGCCGCGGCTCGGCGAGCTCCGTGGAGCAGAAGCATGCCGACGGCGCCGACGACGACACCGAGCCGGACCCGTCGACCGCCAACGACACGGGCGAGCGCGACGGCCTCTGGGTCGATCCGTACAACCCGTGCCTGCCGGCCATCTACTCGCGGACCTGCCCGCGGGGTCTGCTCCTCAACGGCCCGGCCTGGCGTCCGTTCGTCAAGGGCGACGAGGACCCGCCGCTGAACCGCTGGCCGCTCTACCACACCGCCCTGTACAGCGGCGGTCTGGGCGGCGCGGAGATCTGGGACGGCGCGCTGCCGGCCGCGCAGAAGCTGCCGCTCGCGCCTCCCGGCGATCCCAGCCCGGACCTCGAGCACCCGCTCACGCCGCGTCCGTAGCGCGCGCGAGCATCACCAGGATCACACGAGGGGCGGGACCGCGAGGTCCCGCCCCTCAGTCGTTCCGGGGGCGAATCGGCGGCGCCCGGGCCTAGTGGACCCATGGACTCCGATGCCCGCGCCGCCGCCCTCGACGACCTCGCCGCCTCGCTGCGCGAGCGCCTGATCGCCGAGCCGGCCGACGGCGGCGTCGACCTCCACGCGCGGATCCGCGCGCTCGTCGACCGCGAGGCCGCCCTGCTCGACGCGGGCGCCCGTGACGACCTCGTCGCGCGCGTCGCCGAGCGCTCGTTCGGGCTCGGGCCGCTCGAGCCGCTCTTGCGCGACCCCGCCGTCGACGAGGTCATGGTCAACGGGCCCGGCCCGGTGTGGGTCGAGCGCGGCGGGCGCTTGGAGCGCACGGAGGTCGGCTTCGCCTCCGAGGCCGACGTGCGCCACGCCATCGAGCGCATCCTGGCGCCGCTCGGCCGTCGCGTCGACGAGGCCGAGCCGCTGTGCGACGCGCGCCTGCCCGACGGCTCGCGCGTGAACGTCGTGATCGCGCCGCTGGCGCTCGACGGCCCGATCCTGACCATCCGCCGCTTCCGGGCTCGCGGGCTGAGCGCGGAGGACCTCGTCGCGCTCGGGACCTGGCCGGCCGCGCTGCGCGACGTCCTGGCCGGCGCCGTGCGGGCTCGCCTGAACATCCTCGTCACCGGCGGCACCGGGTCGGGCAAGACCACGACGCTCAACGCGCTGTCGTCGTTCGCGGGCGCCGGCGAGCGGATCGTGACGATCGAGGACACCGCCGAGCTGCGCCTGCGCCAGCCCCACGTCGTCCGGCTCGAGGCGCGCCCGCCGAGCGTCGAGGGCCGCGGCGAGGTGACGATCCGGCGCCTCGTCCGCAACGCGCTGCGGATGCGGCCCGACCGGATCGTCGTCGGCGAGGTGCGCGGCCCCGAGGCCCTCGACATGCTCGCGGCGTTGAGCACCGGGCACGACGGCTCGCTGTGCACGGTCCATGCCGGCTCGCCGGAGGAGGCGCTGCGCCGCCTGGAGACGCTCGCGCTGATGGCCGGGCTCGGGCTCCCGCACGAGGCCGTCCGCGAGCAGGTCGGCGACGCCATCGATCTCGTCGTCCACCAGGCGCGCGGCGCGGACGGCGCGCGGCGCGTCGTCACCGTCGCCGAGGTCGTCCGCGTGGCCGGCGGCCCCGCGACGCGCGAGCTGTACCGGCTGCGCGGCGATCGCCCGGTGTGGCGGGCGCACGCGCTCGCGCAGCGCCTCGCGGAATCAACCGCCTAGGACTGCAGCGCGGCGATGTAGCGATCGGCGGAGCGGATGACCTTCGCGCGCGCGTCGTCCGCGACGACCGTGTGCCACCAGGCGCCGTAGACGCGGTCGAACGTCAGGGCCTGGACCAGCCGGCGGATGCGCTGCACCTCGCGCGCGGGCAGCGGGATCAGGTTGGGGTAGCTCCACATGAAGCTGACCCAGTCGCGGTCGGCCACGACCTGGACGATGTCGCCCGACAGCAGCGCGCCGCGCCCGCCGGCGCCCGAGCGCCAGAGGCACACGGTGCCGCCGGGGAAGTGGCCGCCGAGGCGGATCAGCTCGAGGTCCGCGGAGATCCCCAGGCGCTCGCCCTCCCACAGCTCGATGCGCGGGCTCGGGTGCATGATCCACTCGCGGTCGGCCTCGTGCAGGAGCACGCGGGCGTCCATGCGCTCGGCCCACGCGACCATCCCCGAGTAGTAGTGCGGATGCGAGATCGCGATCCTGTCGACCCCGCCCGCCGCGTCCACGGCGTCGGCCGTGGCGTCGTCGATCAGCGTCACGCAGTCCCACAGCAGGCCGCCGGTGAGCAGCGCCCGCTGACCGATGGCGAACCCGGGCTTGGTGCCGATGCCCGTCAGCCCGGGCTCGACCTCCTCGACGCGGTTGGCGTGGTCGACGCCCAGCTCGTCCATCGTCGTCCAGCGCTGGCCGTCGCGACCGACGTACTGGCGCTCGTCGCGGCAGATCGGGCACTCGTCCGGCGGCGCGGGCGAGGGGGCGAACTGCGTGCCGCAGGTCACGCAGGCGTATGCGGTGTCGGCCATACCGCCAATCCTGACGCGCGGCGGCCGCCGACGGCCAGTCCGGCGTCCGGGCTACGCGGCGGCGGGGGCGGCCGCGAGGACGGCGTGGAGCAGGCCCGGAAAGCGCGCGTCCAGGTCGGCCGCGCGGAGCGAGACCACCCGTTGGGTACCCTCGGGCTCGGTGAGCGTGATGCCCGCCTCGCGCAGGACGCGGAGGTGGTGTGACAGGGTCGACTTCGCGACGGGAACCGACAGGGTGCCGCACGGACAGCGCGACCCGTCGGCGAGCTCGCGGACGATGCGCAGCCGCACCGGGTCGCTCAGCGCGTGCAGAACCGCGGGGAGCTCGATCTGCTCGGGATCGGGGTGGATGAGGGGCTCGGACATCAGGAGACCCATTGTACGGCCAATATCGAACAAGTGGTACGATGTTCGTCGAACATCGAATGAAGGGGTTCTCTTCATGCCGCCACCTCCTGCTGCGCCCGCACCGGCCCCCGGCCCCAAGCCCTTCCGCCGTATCGTCGTCTTCACGGGGCGCGTCTGAGTGACGCGCCGCGAGCGCCTCGTCCTCGTCGGCAGCACGCTCGGCTTCTCGATCGTGTTGCTCGACACCACCGTCGTCAACGTCGCCCTCGGCGAGATCGCACGTGACCTCGACGCCGAGGCGTCCACCCTGCAGTGGGTGGCGAACGCCTACACGCTCGTCTTCGCCGGACTCCTCCTCTCCACCGGCCTGGCGGCCGACCGCCGCGGCGCACGCGCCGTGTTCCTGGCCGGCCTGGCGACGTTCACGGTCGGCTCGGTGCTCGCGGCCCTCGCTCCGACCGCCCTCGCGCTGATCCTCGCCCAGGCGGTGCTCGGCGTGGGGGCGGCCCTCGTGCTCCCGACCTCGCTGGCGCTGCTCAGCGAGGTCTTCGCCGACCAGGCCCGCCGTGTCCGCGCGGTCGGGTTCTGGGCGGCCGGCTCGGCGGTGTCGTTCGCCGCCGGACCGGTCGTCGGCGGCGTCCTCATCGAGCAGGCGGGCTGGCGCTCGATCTTCATCATCAACCTCCCGGTGGCCGCGATCGCGGCCGCGCTCGTCATCAGTCAGGTGGGACGGCAGACGCGCCGCGCCAAGGGCCCGGTCACGCTCGTGCCGCAGCTCGCCGCCGTGGCCATGCTCGCCTCGCTGACCTTTGGCCTGATCGAGTCCGGCGACCGCGGCTGGACCTCGCCGATCGTGGTCTCCGCTCTCGGCATCGCGGCCGTCCTCGCCGCAGTCCTGGGCCGGCGCGAGCGCACCTCCGAGTCTCCGCTCATCCCGCGCGAGCTGCGCGCCGACCGGCGCTTCACGACGTCGACCCTCGGCGGCGTGACCATCAACTTCGCCTTCTACGGCGAGCTGTTCTTCCTGTCGCTCTTCCTCCAGCAGGAGCGGGGGCTCGACGCCCTGGAGACGGGCCTCGTCTTCCTGCCCCAGCCGCTGCTCTTCATGGCCGTCGCCCCGCTCGCCGGGCGCCTCGTCGCCTCGAGCGGGCCCCGGCTGCCGCTCGGCCTCGGCGCCGCGCTCGGCATCACGGGCACGCTCGTCCTGCTCGGCGTGGACGAGAACAGCCCGTACTCGATCATGCTCCTCGGCCTGGCCATCAACGGCCTCGGCGGTGGGCTCGCCGTGCCCGCGGTCACCGCCGGCGCGATGGGCAGCGCCCCGCAGGCGCTCGCCGGGATCGCCTCGGCGACCGTCAACGCCGGGCGCCAGGTCGGCGGCGTGCTCGGTGTCGCCGTGCTCGGCGGCCTGGCCACGGCCGGCGGCTCGGTCGAGGTCGACGGGATCCACCAGGCGCTGGTGCTCGCGGCGCTCGGCCTGCTCGTCGGCTGCGCGCTGGCATGGGTGATGCCAGCGCGAGCGGCGGGCGCCCCGGCGCCCGAGCCGGCGCTCGCGCGCGACTAGACCGCAGGGGGGAGAACTTCCCGCGCCGGCCGCTAGCTGAGGCATGGACACCCCTGCCCCGCTGCTCGCCGGCCTCGCCGGCGCTCTGGCCGTGGCCGGCGCCTGGGAGGCGCTGGCCGCGGTCGAGCAGGCCGCGGTGGCGCGCACCGCGGCGCGGCTCCTGGCGCCCGTGCGCGCCGCCGCGCGCGCGGGGCGCGAGCCGACCGCGCCCGAGCGCCGCCGCCTCGCGCTGACCGGCGCGGCCACGCTGCTCGCTGCGGGGTGGCTGCTCGCCGGCCCGCTCGCCGGGTTCGCCGCGGGCGCGGCCGGGCCGTGGCTCGTCCGGCGCCTGCTCGCCGCCCGCCGCGCCCGCCGCCGGGCCGATCTCGCCCGCGGCGCGCCCGCCGCGGCGCGCGCGATGGCCGACGCGCTCGCCGGGGGCCACGCCGTGCGCGGCGCGATCGTCGCCGCCGCCCGCGGCGGCGGCCTGACCGGCGCGCGCCGCCGCCGAGCTGCGCGACGCCGCCGTCGCGCTCGAGCTGGGGGAGCGCACCGAGACCGTGCTCGAGCGGCTGCGCCGCCGCGCGGGCGACCCGCGCTGGGACACGATCGTCGCCGCCGTGCTGCTCCAGCGCGACGCCGGCGGCGACCTCGCCGGGCTGCTGCGGACGATCGCCGCCGCCCAGGAGGAGGCCGCGCGCGTCGAGGCCGACGCGCGCGGGCTGACGTCGCAGGCGCGCTTCACCGCCTGGCTGGTCAGCCTGCTGCCGCTCGGCGCGGCCGTGCTCGCCGAGCTCGGCCAGCCGGGCTACCTGCTGTCGCTGGCCCGGGAGCCGCTGACCGCCCTCCTGCTCGTGGCTGCGGTGGGCTGCCAGCTCGCCGCCGGGATCCTCGTCCGCCGCATCGCGCGCCCGTTGGCATGACCGCGGCGCTCGTGCTCGCGCTTCTCGCCGCCGTGCTCGCCGCCTGCGGCGTCGTCGAGCTCGCCGCCGCGGGACACCCACGTTTCGTGTGCCGGCGCCGCGGCGGCCGCCGCCGCCTGGCGGGCGCGCTCGCGCGCCTGGGACGGAGGATCGGCGGGCCCGCGCCGCCGGCCGATCTCGCCCGCCGGCTCGAGGCCGCGGGCGCTCCCGCGGCGCTGCGCGCCGGCGACGTGATGGCGGTCAAGGCGGGCGCGGCGCTCGTCGCCCTGCCGGCGGCGCTGCCCGTCGCCGCCGCGCTGCCGGGACGGCTCGGGCCGGTCCTCGCGGTCGCGGCGCCCGCTGCCGCCTTCCTCGCACCCGACGCCTGGCTGGCGCGCCGCACACGCGCGCGCCGGCGCGTCATGGCGCTCGAGCTCGCCGACGTGCTCGATCTCCTGCGCGTCGCCGTCGACGCCGGCCTGTCGCCCGCGCGGGCGCTGGCCGAGGTCGGCAGGCGGCGCCACGGCGCGCTCGCCGGCGAGCTGCGCGCCGCCGCCGCGCGGATCGACCTCGGCGTCCCGCGCGCCGAGGCGCTGCACGCGCTCGAGCGGCGCTGCCCGATCGACGGGATCGCCCCGCTCGTCGCCGCGCTCCTGCGCGCCGAGCGCCACGGCGCGCCGCTCGGCCCGGCGCTGGGCGCGCTCGCCGCCGACGCGCGCGCCGCGCACGCCCGGCGCCTGCGCGATCACGCGGCGCGGGCGGCGCCGAAGATCCAGCTCGTCGTCGCGCTGCTGCTCGTGCCCGCGGTGATGCTGCTCGTCGGGGCGGCGCTCGCCGCCGCGCTCAGCGGAGGGTGATGACCGCGCGCCCGCGCGTCGTGTCGCCATCGCGCTTCGTCCCGCCGACGAGCGCGTCGAAGGCCTCCGCGGCCCGCTTGGCGTGGCGGCCGCCGGAGTCCGAGTCCTTCATGTCGCGCACGCGCGCGAGATCGACGAAGAACGACGGCTTCACGTCGCCGCGCAGCTCGGCCGCCGCGTCGCGCAGCTTCGCGGAGTCGCCGAGGCGGCTCGACGGGCGCAGCGCGTCGCCGAGCGCGCCGGAGCCGAAGGCCAACACGAAGCGGTCGCCGGCGGCGGCCACGGAGACGTCGGGCTCGCCGCCGTGGCGGTGGACGACGAAGCCCTCGTCGACGCCGGCCGCCGTGAGGGCGCGCACGTCCGAGCCGGAGTCGCGCTCGGCGAGCGTGCGCAGGCGCGTGACCGCGCGGCGCGTGGCTGCCGGGTCCTTCGACATGACCACGATCCCGCCGCGGCGCGAGTCCTTGTCCTCGCCCGAGACGAAGACGGCCGCGCCGCCCATCCAGGCGAGCAGGTCGCGGCGGATGTCCAGGCCGATGCCCTGGCCGGCCTGGCGCAGCAGCAGCTCGAGGCCGACGCCGCCCAGCCCGCCGGACGAGGCGACGGCGTCGAGCGTGGCCGACAGCGAGGCGCCGAGGTCGCCGACGCCGATGCCCAGCCACGCGTCGCCGGGCAGCGCGGCCAGCGCGGCCGAGCCGTCGCCGGGCGCCGCCTTCGACGAGCCGCCGAGCGCGGCCGAGTCGACGTGCAGCGCGTCGGGCTCGGCGTCGAGCGCGGCGGCGATCGTGCTCGGCAGGACCTTCGTGATCGAGTCCAGGAACGGGGCGATCGATTGCGCGGCGGTGTCGCCCGCCGAGCCCAGCGAGGCGCGCAGCAGGCGGCTCGTGTCGATGAAGAGGAAGCCCTGGCGCTCGTCGTCGACGGCGGCGCGGGCCTTGTCCAGGCGGTCGGTCTCGCCGAGCGAGTCGTCCTTGGAGGCGTCGATCGCCGCCTTCACGGCGCGCTCGCTGCCGATGACGAGCGCGCCCTCGAGGACGACGCCGGCGTGGCCGTCGGCGACGCGGAAGTCGACGCCGCGGTGGCTGCGCCCCTGCGAGTTGGGCAGCAGCCGGCCGAGGGCGTCGCCGGCCTTGCCGTCGTCGGTCGAGGCGGCGACGACGAGGCTGTCGTCGCGCTGCCCGCCGGCCGAGAGCATCGCCGCGCCGACCCGGTCGCCGAGCCACGGCTGGATGTCGCGCGCGTAGGTGACGTCGCGGTCGCGCCCGGCGCGGTCGATCGAGCGCACGATCGCCGTGGCCGGGTCGTTCGTGCGAAGGATCCGCCGCAGCGCCGCCTGCGCGTCGGCGGCCTGCGCGTCGTCGGGCGCGACGAGCGCCTCGGCGTAGACCGGCGCGCTCGCCGGGACGAGCGAGGCCGGGTCGGTGCCGCCGGCGCCCGAGGACGAGCCGCAGCCGGCGACGCCGAGGGCGGCGGCGAGCAGCGCGGCCGCGGTGGCAAGGGCACGACGTGGGGCAGGGGCGAGGGTCGACGGCATCCCGGCCATCGTAGGGCGTGGATCCCCCACCGGGCCGCACTTGGGCACGCATCTACCCCGGACGGAATCGCGGCCCAGGTGCAAGCGAGCGTGCGGATGCGCGGACGGCAACTCGTCTTGCATCCGCGCGCCGGTTCCGCCGCGTCCCCGGCGGACGACGCGATCCACGTTCCCATCGCAGATCGCGGGGGACATGGGGGGCCATCGAGCAGTGTTGTGGGAGAGGATGTGCAATCAGGGTTGCTTTGTGGGGCGTTGTGGGGTAGAAGTCGCGCCAGCGGACCGGGGTGGAGGGGCTCCTCCCACTCCTCCACCTCGGTCCGCGTCCACTTCCGTCCCGGGTTCTGGGCAGCCGATCACCCCGCACCGCGCGACATGACCGATGGCCTTCCGCGGCACCTTCGACCACACGCTCGACGCCAAGAACCGGCTCACGATCCCGGCCAAGTTCCGCAGCGCGCTGGCTGACGGGGTCGTGCTCTCCAAGGGCATCGAGCGCTGCGTGCAGGTGTGGGCCCCGGCCGAGTTCGACAGGTACGTCGAGTCCGCGCTGGGCGACGTCCACCGGCTCTCGGACCAGCGCCGCAAGCTCACGCGCTTCTTCTCCGCCAACTCGCTGGACACCGAGCTCGACGCGGCGGGCCGCGTGATGCTCCCGGCCTTCCTGCTCGAGCACGCCGACCTGGCCAAGGACGTCGTCGTCACCGGCGCCGGCGACTGCCTCGAGGTCTGGGATCGCGCCGAGTGGGGCGACTACAACGCCGCGCTGTCGACCGAGCTTCCCGACATCACCGCAGCTTTTGGCAATCCTGGTTGACATGACCGCCACCCACGTCCCGGTCCTCGCCGGTGAGCTGATCGACCTGCTCGATCCTCAGCCGGGCGAGATCGCCGTCGACTGCACGTTCGGCGGCGGGGGCCACGCGCGGCTCGTCGCCGACCGGCTCGGCCCCGAGGGGCTGCTCATCGCCGTCGACCGCGACCCGGTCGCCGAGGAGCGCTTCGCCGCCCTGGCCGGCGAGGTCCCGTGCCGCGTGCGCTTCGTCCGCGCCGGGTTCGCCGAGGCGCTGGCCGAGCTGCGCGACGAGCAGGTCACCGCCGACCTCGCCTACATGGACCTGGGCATGAGCTCGATGCAGGTCGACACGTGGGCGCGCGGCTTCTCCTACTCCTACGACGCGCCGCTGGACATGCGCATGGACCCCGACGGGGAGCTGTCGGCCGCCGACGTCGTCAACGACTGGGACGAGCGCCAGCTCGCGCGCGTGTTCCGCGAGTACGGCGAGGAGCGCTACGCCCGCCAGATCGCCCGCGCGATCGTGCGCCGCCGCGCGCGCGACCGAATCGAGACCACGAACGAGCTCGTCGAGACGATCGTCGACGCCGTCCCCGTGCCCGCGCGCTTCGCCGGCGGCCATCCCGCCAAGCGGGTCTTCCAGGCGATCCGGATCGCGGTCAACGACGAGCTCGCGCAGCTCGACGCGGCACTCCCCGAGGCGTGGGACCTGCTCCGCCCGAATGGCCGTTTTGCAGGGATAACGTTCCATTCTCTTGAAGACCGGCGCGTGAAGCGCTTCCTCGCCGCGCGCGCCCAGGGCTGCATCTGCCCGCCCGATTTCCCCGTGTGCGCGTGTGGGCGCGAGCCCGAGGCGGAGCTCCTCACGCGACGCTCGGTGGTCCCGACCCCGGGCGAGACGGCGGCCAACCCCCGCGCGCGGTCGGCACGGCTGCGCGCCGCACGGAAGCTCGAGGTGACCGACGCATGACGCCCCCGCCCGCGACCCACCCACCACGCGGCGGGCGCCGCCGCAACGCGCCGCGCGCTCCCCGGCGCGTCAGCGGCCCGGCCCGGCCGCGCGCCACCCCGGCGGCGGCGATGGCGCGCGGCGGCGCCGTCGCCGTCCCGCGGCCGCTCGGCCTGCGCATCGTCCGCCGCGCCGTGCGCGTCGGCGACGCGCGCCTGCTCGACCGCCTCGTCCGCGGGCGCTCGTGGATCGCGATCGTCGCCGTCGGGCTGCTCGGCATCGTCTTCATGCAGGTCTCGATGCTGCGCCTGAACGCGGGCATCAGCCGCGCGGTCGACCTCGGCCGAGACGCTCCAGCGCCAGAACTCGGTCCTGCGCGCCGACATCTCCAAGCTCGACTCCGGCCAGCGCATCCAGGACACCGCCGCCGGCCTGGGGATGGTCATGCCGGAGGCCGGCGACGTCCACTACCTCGACGGGCGCAAGGCCGACGGCGGCGCCGCGGCGAAGGGCATCCGCGCGCCCAACGAGGAGCAGCTCGGCGAGGTCGGCGCGTCGACATCCGCGCAGGGCGCGACGACGGCGGCGAGCGCGCCGGCCGCCCCGACGGCGACCCAGGCGACGCCCGTTGCGGCGACCACGCCCGCGCCCACGGGCACCACGGCCACGCAGGCGGCGCCGGCGACGACGACCACGCCGGCGGCCACGACCTCCGCTCCGGTCACCACGCAGCCGGTGCAGACCGCCCCGGCCCAGACCACACCCACCCAGGCCGCGCCCACGGCGACCGCCCCGGCGCCGGCCACGGTCACCCCCGCCGGCGGTGCGACGGCTCCGCAGGGCGGCTGATGGCGACGCTCGAGCGGCGCATCGGGCTGCTCTTCGCGGGCTTCCTCGTCCTGCTCCTGCTCGCCGGCGGCCGCGCGCTCTGGCTCGGCGGGGTCAAGGGCGCCTCGCTGTCCAGCGCCGCCGCCTCCCAGCAGGTCACCGACACCAAGCTGCCCGCCGAGCGCGGCACGATCGTCGACCGCAAGGGGATCGAGCTCGCCGTCTCCGAGCCCGCGGCCGACGTCAGCGCCACGCCCTACCTCATCCGCGACCCGATCAGGGTCGCCCGGCGCCTGGCCCCGATCCTCGACACGACGCCCGAGAAGCTCGTCCAGAAGCTCGCCCGCAAGGACACCGGCTTCGTCTACCTCGCGCGCGACCTGCCCGCCGACAAGGTCGCCCGGATCCACGAGCTCGACCTCACCGGGGTCGACCTCGAGCCCGGCCACCTGCGCTTCTACCCGCGCCAGTTCCTGGCCTCGCAGGTGCTCGGCTCGGTCGGCACCGACGGCCGCGGCCTGTCGGGCATCGAGTACGCGCACAACGGGATCCTCCGGGGCACCGACGGCGAGCGGCGCCTGGTCAAGGACGCGCTCGGGCAGTCGATCAACGTCCGCGACCCCAAGCCCGCCAAGGCGGGGGCGCGTGTCGAGCTGTCGATCGACTCGGCGATCCAGGACCGCGTCGAGAAGGTGCTCGCCGACGTGGGCCAGACCTACTCGCCCAAGGGCGCGACGGCGATCGTCATGGACCCGCGCACGAGCGAGATCCTCGCGCTCGCCAACTGGCCGCGGGTCGACGCCAACACGCCGTGGGAGGCGCCGCCCTACGCCACGCAGGACCGCGCCGTCGGCTTCACCTACGAGCCGGGTTCGACGTTCAAGTCGGTCACCGTCGCGGGCGCCCTGGAGGACGGCACGGTCACGCCGGACACGCCGTTCAACCTGCCGCCGCAGATCCAGGTCGCCGACCGGACGATCGGCGAGTCGCACCCGCGCGGCTACGAGACGCTCTCGACCTCGCAGATCCTCGCCCAGTCCAGCAACGTCGGGGCGATCAAGGTCGGCCTGAAGATGGGCGCGCGGCGCTTCGACAAGTGGGTGCGGCGCTTCGGCTTCGGCTCGCCGACGAAGGTCGACCTGCCCGGTGAGGAGCGCGGCCTCGTGCTCAAGCCCTCGGAGTACTCGGGCTCGTCGATGGGCAACCTGCCGATCGGCCAGGGCATCTCGGTCACGCCGATGCAGATGGCCACCGCCTACGCCGCGATCGCCAACGGCGGCACGCTGCGGCCGCCGCACATCGTGCGCCGCATCGACGGCGAGCGCGCCCCGGCGGCACAGGGGCATCGCGTGATCTCCGAGAGCACCTCGCGCCAGCTGCGGACGATGCTCGAGGGCGCCTTCGCCCCCGGCGGCACGGCGAGCGAGGTCTCGATCCCCGGCTACAAGCTCGCGGGCAAGACGGGCACGGCGAACAAGATCGACCCCAAGACGGGCGAGTACTCCAAGGAGAGCTACATCGCCTCGTTCATGGGCTTCGCCCCGGCGCTCGACCCGAGGCTGCTCGTCGCCGTCGTCGTGGACGAGCCGCACGGCGCGATCTACGGCGGCCAGGTCGCCGCGCCGGCCTTCGGCCAGATCACGTCGTTCGCGCTGTCCTACCTGCGGATCCCGCCCGAGGGGTAGATGGTCGGCGTCTGCGCACCGGGGCATCGCCTGGCCCGCGCGTACACTGCCCGCAGATGACGCTCCGCGAGCTCCTGGGAGACGCGGCGCGGGACCTTCCGCCGGTCGAGGTGACCGCGCTCGCCTACGACAACCGGCTCGTCGCCCCGGGCACGCTGTTCTTCTGCGTCCCCGGGTTCACGCGCGACGGGCACGACTTCGCGCCGGACGCGGTCGCCCGCGGCGCGGCGGCGCTCGTGGTCCAGCGGCCGCTCGGCCTCGGCGTGCCCGAGGTCCTCGTCGACGACGTCCGCGCCGCCATGGCGCCGGCCGCCGCGCGCCTGAACGGCGATCCCACCGCGCGCCTGAAGGCGATCGGGATCACCGGCACGAACGGCAAGACGACCTCGGCCTTCCTCGTCCGCGGCCTGCTCGAGGCGGCGGGCCGGCGGACCGGCCTGCTCGGCACCGTGACCGCGTTCGTCGCCGGCCAGGAGCGCCCGATGGTGCGCACCACCCCCGAGGCCATCGACCTGCAGCAGACGTTCGCCGAGATGCTCGCCGGCGGCGACGAGGCCGTGGTCATGGAGGTCTCCTCGCACGCCCTCGCCCTGCACCGCGCCGACGCGATCCACTGGGCGGTGGGCGTCTTCACGAACCTCACCCAGGACCACCTCGACTTCCATCCGACGATGGAGGACTACTTCCTGGCCAAGCGGCGCCTGTTCGAGAACGGCCCCGAGGTGGCGGTGATCAACGTCGACGACCCCTACGGCGCGCGCCTGGCCGCCGATCTGCCCGGCGCGATCCGCGTCGGGATCGACGCGCCCGACGCCGCCCTGCGCGCGACCCACATCGTCTCCGACGCCACCGGCTCGACGTTCCGCGCCGGCGGGCTCGAGCTGCGCTCGCCGCTGCCCGGGCGCTTCAACGTCCTCAACGTGCTCGGCGCCGTCGCGGCGGTGCGCGCGCTCGGCGTCGACGACGCGACGATCGCCGAGGCGCTGACCCACGCCGTGCGCGTGCCCGGGCGCTTCGAGCCCGTCGAAGAGGGCCAGCCGTTCGCGCTGCTCGTCGACTACGCGCACACGCCCGACTCGCTCGAAGCGGTCCTGCGCGCCGCGCGGCCGCTGGCCGCCGGCCGCGTGATCGTCGTCTTCGGCGCCGGCGGCGACCGCGATCGCGCCAAGCGCCCCCTCATGGGACGCGTCGCCCGCGAGGGCTCCGACGTCGCGATCGTCACCTCGGACAACCCGCGCAGCGAGGACCCCGAGGCGATCATCGCGGCGATCGTCGAGGGCAGCGGACCCGATGTCGAGGTCATCCCAGACCGCCGCGAGGCGATCGCCCACGCGGTCGCCCTGGCCGAGGAGGGCGACGTGGTGATCGTCGCGGGCAAGGGGCACGAGCAGGGCCAGGAGTTCGCCGACGGCCTCGTGCTGCCCTTCGACGACGTCACCGTCGCCCGGGAGGCGCTGCGTGCGCGACTGGTCGCCTGAGGGCGTCGCCGAGGCCGCCGGCGCGCGCCTTGTCGCCCCCGCACCGCATTCGGGTGGGCCCGGGCGGGTCGTCATCGACTCGCGCGAGGCCGGCCCCGGCGACCTGTTCGTCGGCCTGAACGGCGGCAACGTCGACGGCGGGCGCTTCGCCCCGCAGGCGCTCGCCGCGGGCGCGTGGGGCGTGCTCGTCGCGCCCGGCCACGCCGACGCGGCGCGCTGCGCGCAGCCGGGCACGCTGCTGGCCGCCGACGACCCGCTGGCCGCCCTCGGCCGGCTGGCCACCGCGTGGCGCCGGCGCCTCGGGGCGCGGGTCATCGGCGTCACCGGTTCGACGGGCAAGACCTCGACGAAGGACCTGCTCGCCGGGATGCTCGCGCCGCACCGGCGCGTCGTGGCCACGGCGCAGAACCTGAACACGGAGATCGGGCTGCCGCTCACCGTGCTCGGCGCCCCGCCCGGCACCGAGGTGCTGGTGCTCGAGATGGCGATGCGCGGCCCCGGCCAGATCGCCGAGCTGGCGGCGATCGCCGAGCCCGACGTGGGCGTGATCGTCAACGTCGGGCCCGTCCACCTCGAGCTGCTCGGAAGCGTGGAGGCTGTCGCCGCGGCCAAGGCGGAGCTCATCGCCGGCCTGCGGCCGGGCGGCACCGCGGTGATCCCGCACGGCGAGGCGCTGCTCGATCCGCACCGCCGCGACGACGTGGAGACCGTCACCTTCGGCCCCGGCGGTGACGTGGCCGAGCTCCCGGCCGGCCTGTCGCTGCCCTTCACGTCGGCCCACATGCGCCTCAACGCGCTCGCCGCGCTGGCCGCCGCGCGTGCCGTCGGGGTGCAGCCCGAGGGCGAGGTCCACGTCGCGTTGTCGAGCCTCCGCGGGCAGCGGATCGAGCTCGGACGCGGAATCGTCGTCGTCAACGACTGCTACAACGCGAACCCGATGTCGATGCGCGCCGCACTCGACGACCTCGCCGTGTCCGCCCCCGGGCGGCGCGTCGCCGTGCTCGGCGACATGCGCGAGCTCGGCGCCGACGAACGCCACTGGCACCGCGAGATCGGCGCGCACGCGCGTGCCGCCGGCGTCGACCTGCTCGTCACCGTCGGCCCGCTGGCGCGCGACATGGCCGACGGCTTCGGCGGCGCCACCGAGCAGGCCGAGGACGCCCGGGCCGCGGCCGCGCTCGTCCCCGGTCTGCTGCGCGACGGCGACACCGTGCTCGTCAAGGCCTCCCGCGGCGTCGGACTCGAGGTCGTCACCCAGGCGCTGGAGACGACGAGCTAGATGGGCGAGATCCTCATCGCGGGGATGGCCTCCCTGCTCATATGCATCTTCCTGTCGCCGAGCTTCATCCGGTTCCTGCGCAACCGCGAGTTCGGCCAGTTCATCCGCGAGGAGGGGCCCGAGGGCCACCACGAGAAGGCGGGCACGCCCACGATGGGCGGGATCATCATCTTCGCCGCCGTCTCGATCCCGTTCCTGATCCTCAGCGACTACGACTGGCGCTCGGTCGGGGTCTACGGGGCGGCGATGGCGTGCGCGCTGCTCGGCTTCGCCGACGACTACACGAAGATCGTCAAGCGCCGCTCGCTCGGCCTGCGCGCGCGCACGAAGCTGCTCGTGACGATCGCCATCTCGCTCGGCCTGTGGTGGATGGCGACCGGCCCGGCCGAGATCAACGACACGATGCGCCTGCGCTCGCTCGACATCACGATCGACCTCGGCGTCTTCTACCCGCTGCTCATCTACCTCGTGGTCGCGGGAACGACGAGCGCGGTCAACCTCACCGACGGCCTCGACGGCCTGGCCGGCGGCTGCGCGGCGATCGTCGGGCTCGCCTACATCGGGATCACCTTCATCACCCGCGGCCAGGCCGACCTGGCGCTGCTCGCGGGCTGCCTCGTGGGGGCGTGCGTCGGCTTCCTGTGGTTCAACGCCTTCCCGGCGACGATCTTCATGGGGGACACCGGCTCCCTCGGGCTCGGCGGGGCGATCGCCGGCTTCGCGGTCATGACGAAGACCGAGGAGCTGCTCATCGTCCTCGGCGGGATCTTCGTGCTCGAGGCGCTCAGCGTCCTGCTGCAGGTCTTCTCCTTCCAGACCTTCCGCAAGCGCATCTTCCTGATGGCCCCGATCCACCACCACTTCGAGATCCTCGGCTGGTCGGAGACGAAGATCATCCTGCGCTTCTGGATCGTCGCGGCGATCTGCGCGGCGATCGGGTTCACCGTCTACCAGCAGACGGTCACGTGAGCGCGGTGCGGCCGCCGCTGCCCGGCGGCCCGTACCTCGTCGTCGGGCTCGCCCGCTCGGGGCTTGCGGCCATGGAGCTGCTGCGCGCCCGCGGCGAGGAGGCGGTCGGCAGCGATCGCAAGCTCGGCAGCGACGGGATCGTCGAGCTCGAGCACGCCCGCGCCGTGGTCAAGTCGCCCGGCGTGCCCGCCGAGGCCCCGGTGATCGCGCTGGCCCGCGAGCGCGGGATCCCCGTGCTCGGCGAGGTCGAGCTCGCCTGGCGGCTGATGCCCAACGAGTTCATCGCCGTCACGGGCACGAACGGCAAGACGACGACGACCGAGCTGATCGGCCACATCCACCGCGAGGCGGGCCTGCCCGTGGCCGTGGCCGGCAACGTCGGCACGGCGCTGAGCTCGTTCGTCGACGCGCTCGCGCCCGACGCCGTCGTCGTCTGCGAGGTGTCCTCGTTCCAGCTCGAGGACACGTCCGCGTTCGCCCCCGAGGGCGCGGTGCTGCTCAACGTCGCGCCCGACCACCTCGACCGCCACGGCACGTTCGAGGCCTACCGCGCGGCGAAGCTGCGCGTGTTCGCCAACCAGGGCAACGACGACGTCGCCGTCGCGCCGCTCGGCCTCGGCGTCGAGGACCTCGGCGGCTGCGCGCGGCGCGTGTGCTTCGGCGCCGGGCCCGAGGCCGAGCTGTCCGACCGCGCCGGGCGTCTGTGGTGGGTCGACGAGCCGCTCGTCGCCCACGAGGAGATCCGCCTGCGCGGCGCGCACAACCGCCTCAACGCGATGGCCGCGGCGGCGATCTGCCTGGCCCGCGGGGTCGACGCCGACGCGGTGCGCGAGGGCCTGCGCACGTTCGCGGGCGTCGAGCACCGCCTCGAGGAGGTCGTCACGGCGGGCGGCGTGCTCTACGTCAACGACTCGAAGGCCACGAACGTCGACTCGACGCTCGTGGCGCTCGAGAGCTTCGACGCCCCGGTGCACCTGATCCTCGGCGGGCGCGGGAAGGGGCAGGACTTCGCGCCCCTGCGCGAGCCCGTGCGCCGGCGCTGCGCCGGGGTGTACCTGATCGGCGAGGCGGCGCCCGGGCTGGCCGACGTCGTCGGCGGCGAGCCGTGCGGCGACCTCGAGCACGCCGTCGCCGCCGCGCGAGCCGCGGCGCGCCCGGGGGAGGTCGTCCTGCTCTCGCCCGCGTGCGCGAGCTTCGACCAGTTCGAGGACTACGAGGCGCGCGGGCGCGCCTTCAAGGACCTCGCTCAGGCGGGCTCGGACAGCTCGACCAGGTTGCCGTCGGGGTCGCGCACGTAGAGCGAGCGCAGCGGCCCCTCGGCGCCCGTGCGCTCCACGGGTCCGAGCTCGACGGCGATCCCCGCCGCCTCGAGCTCGGCGCGGACGTCGTCGAGCGCGCCGTCGACGAGCAGGCAGAGGTCGCCCGAGCCGGGCACCGGCTGCCGCGCGTGCGGCTGGAACTCGGCGCCCGCCCGGTGCAGGTTGATCTTCTGGGCGCCGAAGCGCAGCGCCAGGCGGCCGTCGCCGAACGCCTCGCGGCGCATGCCGATGTGCTCGTAGAAGGCGACGGTGGCCTCGGGGTCGGCGACGGTGAGGACGAGGTGGTCGAGCGCCCGGATCCGCACGCGGCAAGGCTAGTCGGCGCGGGGACCGCGGGGGCAGGAATGCGCGGGGCCCGCGGCGAAGGGGTGCCCGATGCGCGTTGCCGCCCGCGCCAAGGCCAAGAAGGCCCTTCCGATCGAGCACAACCTGCTGCTCACGGCGACGCTGTGCCTGCTCGCGTTCGGCGCCGTGATGGTCTACAGCGCCTCGTCGGCGCGCGCGCTCCTGCAGGGCCAGGGGGAGGGGACGGGCTTCCTCGTCCGCTACCTCACCTACGGCGGCCTCGGCCTCGTCGGGATGCACGTCATCGCGCGGCGCGGGCTGGACGGCGTCGTGCGCATCACGGGGCCGCTGCTCGCCGGCGCGTTCGTCTGCCTGCTGCTCGTGAAGATCCCCGGGATCGGCATCACCGTCAACGGCGCCCGCCGCTGGCTCGGCGCCGGGCCGCTGCAGTTCCAGCCCTCCGAGGTGGCCAAGCTGGCCCTCGTCCTCTACGGGGCGAAGGTGCTCGCCGTCCGCCCGGGCCGGATCCGCGGCCCTCGCGACGTCACGCCGCTGCTGCTCGTCGCCGGCGTGGCGGTCCTGCTCGTCGCCTCCCAGCCCGACCTCGGGACCGCGCTGGTCATGTGCTTCACGGTCACGGCGATGCTGATCGCCGCGGGGATGCCGATGCGCCACCTGGCCATCGGCGCGGGCGCGCTCTCGGGGCTGATCATGATCTACGCGCTGAGCGCCGACTACCGCCGCGCGCGCCTGACGACGTTCCTCGACCCCTGGGACCATGCCGGCGACGCGGGGTTCCAGGCCGTCCAGGGGCAGATCGCGCTCGGCTCGGGCGGACTGTTCGGACGCGGCCTCGGCCAGTCGGTGCAGAAGATCTTCTACCTTCCCGAGGCCCACACGGACTTCATCCTGGCCATCATCGGCGAGGAGCTCGGGGTGGCGGGCCTGTTCGCGGTGCTCTTCCTCTACGGGCTGCTCGCCTACGCCGGGCTGCGCGTGGCCAAGCGGGCGAGCGGCGCCTACGCCAAGCTGCTCGCCGCCGGCCTGACGTCGCTGATCCTCTCCCAGGGCTGCCTGAACATCTTCGCCGTGCTCGGGCTGGCGCCGCTGACCGGCGTGCCGCTGCCCTTCATCTCCTACGGCTCGACGAACCTGACCGTGCTGCTGTCGGCCATGGGGCTGCTGCTCAACGTGGCGGCCGGGGGACGTGCCCATCTGAAGGTCGTGACAGGATCCCGCCGCGATGGCGCGGACCATCGTCATCGCGGCGGGCGGAACGGCGGGGCACGTGGTGCCCGCGCTGGCGGTCGCCGACGCGCTGCGGGCTGAGGGCGCTCAGGTCGTCTTCGTCGGCGGCGAGCGCGCCGAGCGCACGCTCGTCCCGCAGGCCGGCTACCCGCTCGAGACGATCTCCGTCGAGGGGCTGAGCCGCACCAACCCGCTCAAGGCCGCACGCGCGGCGGGCAAGGCCGCGCTCGCCGTCGGCGTCGCCGCGCGCCTGCTGCGCCGCCTGCGCCCGGACGCGGTGCTCGGCGGGGGCGGCTACGTGGCCGGGCCGGTCGGCCTCGCCGCCACCGCCCTGCGCATCCCGCTCGTGCTCACCGAGGCCGACAGCCACCTCGGGCTGACCAACCGGATGCTCGCGGCGGCGGCCCGCCGCGTGTGCCTCGCGTTCCCGATCGCAGGGCCGCACGGGGGACCGCTACCTCGTCACCGGGCGACCGGTGCCGCCGCCGGCCACCGATCGCGCTGCCGCGCGCGAGCGCTTCGGCCTCGCCGCGGACGACACTGCGTGCTGGTGTTCGGCGGGTCGCTCGGCGCGCGCTCGATCAACGAGGCGGCGATCGAGGGCCTGGCCGGCGCGCCCTACCGCGTGCTGCACGCGGCCGGCACGCGCGACGGCGCGGCGCTGCAGGCGCGCGCCCCGGGCGGCGGCTACGACCTGCGCGAGTACATCGATCGCTTCGGCGAGGCCCTGCTGGCCAGCGACCTGTGCGTGGCCCGCGCGGGCGGCTCGATCTTCGAGATCGCGGCCCACGGGCGGCCGGCGATCCTCGTGCCCTATCCGCACGCCGCGGGCGACCACCAGGCGGGCAACGCGCGCTGGATGGCCGACGCGGGCGCCGCCGTCGTCGTCCCCGACGAGGAGCTGACGCCGGCGCGGCTGCGCGCCGAGGTCGACGGGCTGCTCGCCGACCCCGAGCGGCTCGCCGCGATGGGGCGGGCCTCGGCGGCGCTCGCGCGCCCCGACGCGGCTCAGCGGATCGCGGCGGAGCTGCTCGCGGCGGCGGGCGCGTGATCCGCGCCGGCGGGCGCGTCGGCGCGGGCGCTGGCAGCGCCGAGGGCGAGCGCGCCGATCACGACGATCAACGTCGGCAGTGCGCGCCAGGTGTTCCGTCGAACGGGCACATCATGTGTAACGCGGGTCGGCGGCGAAGGTTGCGGCCGTGCCCGGGCTGCTAGACCTCGGGCCATGACGGGCGAGCGGCCTTGGACGGGACGGCGCATGCACCTGCTCGGCCTCGGCGGCGCCGGGATGAGCGGCTACGCCCGCGCCGCCGTCGCCCTCGGCGCGGAGGTCTCGGGCTCCGACCGCGCCGACGGTCCCGCGCTCGCGTCGCTGCGCGAGCTCGGGCGTCAGGACGTTCGTCGGCCACGACGCGGCCAACGTCCCCGCCGGCGACGACGTCGAGGTCTTCTTCTCCACCGCCGTCGGCCCCGGCAACCCCGAGCGCGAGGCGGCGCGGACGCGCGGGCTGGCCGAGCACCCGCGCGCGGTCCTGCTCGAGCGCCTCAGCGCGCTGAAGCGCACGATCGCGGTGGCCGGCGCGCACGGCAAGACGACGACGAGCTCGATGATCGCCCACATCCTGCTGCGCTGCGGGCTCGAGCCGTCCTACCTGATCGGCGGCGCGCTGCGCACGACGGGCCGCAACGCCGACTGGACGGCGGGCGAGTGGCTCGTCGTCGAGGCCGACGAGTCGGACCGCTCGATGCTCTCGCTGCACGTCGAGATCGGCGTCGTGACGAACGTCGAGCTCGACCACCACGCGACGTTCACCTCGCTGACCGAGCTGCGCGACTGCTTCCGGACCTTCCTGGCCGGCGCGCCGCAGGCCGTCCTGTGGGATCGCCCCGACGTCCTGGCCCTGCGCGGCGACGCCCCGCACGTCGCCTTCGACGCCGTCGACCCCCACCTCGAGGCGGGCGGGTCGCGCTTCGGATGGCGGGGGGTCGAGGTCCGCCTGGCGGTGCCCGGCGAGCACAACGCGCGCAATGCGCACGCGGCGCTCGAGGCCTGTCGCCTGGCCGGCGCCGATCCCGCCGCGGCGGCCGCGGCGCTGGCCGACTTCGCGGGCGCCGGCCGGCGCTTCGAGCGCCTGGGCGCGACGCCCGCCGGCGCCGAGGTCATCGACGACTACGCCCACCACCCGACCGAGGTCGCCGCCACCATCGACGCGGCCCGCACCCTGGACCCCCGGCGGCTGATCGCCGTCTTCCAGCCGCACCTGTACTCGCGCACCGCGCACCTGGCGCGCGACTTCGGCGCCGCGCTGGCCCGCGCCGACGTCGCCGTCGTGCTCGACGTCTACCCTGCGCGCGAGCGCGCCGAGGACTTCCCGGGGGTGAGCGGCCTGCTCGTGGCGGGCACGACCGCCGACCACGCGCGCGGCAAGCCGGTCCTGTGGCTGCCGGGCTTCGACGACGCGCACGCCGTGCTGCGGTCCGATGCTGCGCGCGGGCGACCTGTGCCTGGTGCTCGGCGCCGGCGACGTCGACGCCCTCGGGCGGCGCCTCGTCGCCGGCTGAGCATCGGGCCGGATCAGGTCGCGGCGACCTGCCGGTAGCGCCACACGGCGAGCGGCGCGAAGACGGCGATGAGCCCGAAGCACCAGATGAACGCCACCCAGACGTCGCTGTTCGCCGGCGTGCCGATCCACAGCGAGCGCACGGCGTCGCCCAGGGTCGTGAACGGGTTCGCCTCGGCGACCTGGCGCAGGCCGTCGGGCATCGACGCCACGGGCACGAACAGCGACGAGGCGAACGTGAGCGGGAAGATCAGCGTGAAGCCGATCGCGTTCGCCGTCTCCGGGGAGGACGCGAACAGCCCGATGAGCGCGAAGATCCACGAGAACGCGAAGCCGAGCAGGAGCAGCAGCACGAGGCCGAGCACGATCTCACCGGCCGACGAGTCGATGAACCCGAAGCCCGCCAGGAAGCCGACCGCGAGCAGCACGCCGAGCGACAGGCTGTTCAGCGCGACGTCGGAGATCGTGCGGCCGGTGAGCACTGCGGCGCGCGACATGGGCAGCGAGCGGAAGCGGTCGATGAGCCCCTTCTTGACGTCCTCGGACATGCCGAGCGCCGTCACGAACCCGCCGAACGCGATCGACTGGACGATGATGCCCGGCATCAGGTAGTCGACGTAGTCGAAGCCCGGCGTCTGGATCGCGCCGCCGAACACGTAGACGAAGAGCAGCACGAACATGACCGGCTGGATCGTGTAGGCGATCAACAGGTCGGGCTGGCGCGGGATACGCATGAGGCTGCGGCGCGCCAGCACGATCGTGTCGGCCACGGTGTAGGAGAACGCGCTCACGCTGCCACCTCCTCCGCGGTCTCGTCGGCGGGCTCCTCCTCGGCCGCGTGGCCGGTGAGCGAGATGAAGACGTCGTCGAGCGTCGGGCGGCGCATGACGATGTCGGCGATGCCGACTCCGGCCGCGTCGAGGCGGAGGACCGCATCGGCGATCACGCCGGAGCGCCGCCGCAAGGGGACGCTGACCTTCCGCCCCTCGAGCTTCGGGCGGTCGTGCGCCATCTCGGCCAGTGCGCCGAGCGCCCGCTCGCCGTCCTCGTGGTTCTCGAGCTCGACCTCGAGCCGCTCACCGCCGACGCGGTCCTTGAGCTCGTCCGAGGTGCCCTCGGCGATCACGTTGCCGTGGTCGATGACGACGATCCGATCGGCCAGGCGGTCGGCCTCGTCGAGGTACTGGGTGGTGAGCAGCACGGTCGTGCCGGCGGCCGTGCGGCCCTCGATCGTCTCCCACATGCTCAGGCGGCTGCGCGGGTCCAGGCCGGTGGTCGGCTCGTCGAGGAACAGGACCGGCGGGCGGTAGACGAGCGCGGCGGCGAGGTCGAGCCGGCGTCGCATCCCGCCCGAGTACGTCTTGGCCGGGCGCTTGGCCGCCTCGACGAGTTCGAAGCGCTCGAGCAGCTCGTTGGCGCGCTTCCGCGCTTCGGCCCGGGGCATGTGGTAGAGCTGGCCGACCATCTCGAGGTTCTCGAAGCCCGTCAGGTTCTCGTCGACGGCGGCGTACTGGCCCGCGAGACCGATCTTCGCGCGCAGCTCGGAGGCGTTCTTCTCGACGTCGAGCCCCGCGACGCGGGCGTGGCCGCCGTCCGGCTTCAGCAGCGTGGCGAGGATCCGCACCGCGGTCGTCTTGCCGGCGCCGTTGGGGCCGAGCAGTCCCAGCACCGTTCCCGTCGGCGCCGCGAAGTCGACGCCGCACAGCGCCCGGACCTCGCCGTAGGACTTCTCGAGCCCTTCGACGACGATGGCGTCATCGGCCATTCATGAACCTCCCTGCGTGATTCGTGACTCCTCCCAAAGCCACGCACACGCTACGCGGCGGTCCGGGAGGGGACCGTACGGTTGCCCGCACCTTCGCGTCGGTCGTCAGGCCTCGTCCCAGGCGTGCCCGACGAACACCGGCTCGGGGACGAGGTCGACGCCGAAGGCGTCGTGGACGCCCGCCGCGATCTCGCGCGCGAGCGCGACGAGCTGCGCCGTGGTGCCGGCACCGCGGTTGGTCAGCGCCAGGGTGTGCTTGGCGGAGATGGCGATCCCGTGCGGGTCGCCGTGCCCACGTGTGAAGCCGGCGCGCTCGATGAGCCAGGCGGCCGACGTCTTCACGCGCCCGTCGGGCTCCGGGAAGGCGGGCGGGCGCACCCCGTCGCCGAGGCGCTCGCCCGCGCGGTGCTCCAGTGCGGTGAAGGCATCGGCGTCGAGGATCGGGTTGGTGAAGAAGGACCCGGCGCTGACCGAGTCGGGATCGCCGGGGTCGAGGACCATGCCCTTGCCACGGCGCAGGGCGAGCACCGCCTCGCGCACGTCGGCCAGCGGCGGGCGTGCGCCGAGCGGCTCCCCGAGCGTGCGCGCGAGCTCGGCGTAGCGGATCGGCTCGGCCACGGCCGAGCGCTCGAGCACGTAGGTCACGGCGAGCACGACGCGGCGCCCGGGCTCGCGCTTGAACGAGGACGAGCGGTAGCTGAAGCCGCACGCCGCCGCGTCGAGCTGCTCGACGACGCCGCTGGAGCGGTCGAGCACGCGCACCGCGCGGATCGTCCCGGCCACCTCCTGGCCGTAGGCGCCGACGTTCTGGATCGGCGTCGCGCCGACCGATCCGGGGATCCCGGCCAGGCACTCGACGCCGGCCAGGCCGCCGGCGACGCAGCGCGCGACGAGCGCATCCCACGGCTCGCCCGCCTGGACCTCGAGGGCGGCGTGCCCGGGCGGTGCGTCGACCTCCGCGACCCCGCGCGTCGCGATCCGCACCACCGTGCCCGGGAAGCCCTCGTCGGCGACGACGACGTTGCTGCCGCCCGCGAGCACGAGCAGCGGCTCGCCGGCCGCGTCGGCCGCGCGCACGGCGTCGACGAGCGCGGCCTCGTCGCGCGCTTCCAGGAGCCGCCCGGGCGCGCCGCCGAGGCGCAGCGTCGTCAGCTCGCGGAGCGGGGGAGCGGTCACGGCGTCCACGGGCCCAAGGCTACGGCGCGGATCGGCAGGGTCTTCCGGCGGCGGGTCGAAGACCGCGCTGGATGCAGCTGCCGCGACCTCCGCGCCCGCCCCGCCCGCCGCTGCGGGCGACCGCCGGGTTCGCCACCGTCCTCGTGCTGCTCGTCGTGGGGTGGCTGTGGCTGCGCGACTCGTCGCTCGTCGCCGTCGAGCGCGTGAGCGTGACGGGCGCCAGCGGGCCCGACGCGCACCGCGTGCGCGAGGCGCTCGAGAGCGCGGCGCGCGACATGACGACGCTCCACGTCCGCGACGGCGCCCTGCGCACCGCGGTCGAGCCGTTCCCGGCCGTCGAGGCCGTCTCCGCGCGCAGCGACTTCCCGCACGTGCTGCGCATCGAGGTCCACGAGCGCGTGCCCGTGGCCGCGGTCGTCGCGGGCTCGACGCGCATCGCCGTGGCCGCCGACGGCACGCTGCTGCGCAACACGCGCACCTCCGGGCTGCCGGCGATCGGTGCCCGCAGCGCGCCCGCCGGCGAGCACGTCAGCGAGCGCGGCCTGATGCGCTCGCTCGAGGTCGTCGCGGCGGCGCCCGCCGCGCTTCGCGCGCGCGTGGAGAAGGTGTTCGCCGGCCCGCGCGGCGTGACCATGCCGCTGCGCGACGGGCCCGACCTGGTCTTCGGGAGCGCCGGAAGGCTGCGGGCGAAGTGGGCGGCGGCGACCGTCGTGCTCGCCGACAAGGACTCGCGCGGCGCCGGCTACATCGACGTCCGCCTGCCCGAGCGGCCGGTCGCGGGAGGGCTCGAGGAGGTCACCGCCGACGAGGACCCGAACACGAGCGATCCGACCCCCGTGACGCCTGAGACGTCGGCGACGGCGCCCGCGCCGGCCACGCCCCAGACGCCGCCCGCGCAGACCGCCCCGGCGCCCGCGGCGCCCACCCAGACCACCCCGGCGACCGAGGGGACGCCACAGGGTCCCTGACCTTACCCTCGACTTTGGCTCGAGGGTTGCTCAGTCGACAAATCTCCTGCAGTGCTTGAGGGTTCTGGAATCTGCAAGGAACCTTGCTCGCGTACACTTCCGTTGACACGTTCCTTTTCCCGTGCTTACCGTGCATGCGCGTGAAGGCCGGTTCGGAGCGGGAAAACGCTCAACGCTAACTCGAAGGTCGGTCGGAACCCACATGGAGAGCAGCGGCAGCTATCTCGCGGTCATCAAGGTCGTCGGTGTCGGCGGCGGTGGAATCAACGCGGTCAACCGCATGGTCGATGCCGGTCTGCGCGGCGTCGAGTTCATCGCGGCCAACACGGATGCCCAGGCGCTGCAGATGTGCGACGCCGACATCAAGCTGAACATCGGGCACGACCTCACCTCGGGGCTCGGCGCCGGCGCCAACCCCGAGATCGGCTTCGGCGCGGCCGCCGAGTCGCGTGACGACATCAAGGAGGCGCTCAAGGGCGCCGACATGGTCTTCGTCACCGCCGGGGAGGGCGGCGGCACCGGGACCGGCGCCGCGCCGGTCATCGCCGAGATCGCCAAGAACGAGATCGGCGCGCTGACCGTCGGCGTCGTCACCAAGCCCTTCGACTTCGAGGGCACGCAGCGCATGCGTCAGGCCGACGAGGGCGTCGCGCGCCTGCGCGAGGTCGTCGACACGCTGATCGTCATCCCGAACGAGAAGCTGCTCAACATCGTCGAGCGGCGCACGACGATCCTCGAGGCGTTCCGCGAGGCCGACAACGTGCTGCGCCAGGGCGTGCAGGGCATCACCGACCTGATCACGATCCCCGGCCTCATCAACCTCGACTTCGCCGACGTCCGCACGATCATGAGCGACGCCGGCTCGGCGCTGATGGGCATCGGCCAGTCGGGCGGCGAGAACCGCGCGACGGAGGCGGCCAAGCAGGCGATCGCCAGCCCGCTGCTCGAGGAGTCCGTCGAGGGCGCGACCGGCATCCTGCTCAACATCACGGGCGGGCGCGACATCGGCCTGTTCGAGCTCAACGAGGCGGCCGAGGTCGTCCGCGGAGCGGCCGACGAGACGGCGAACATCATCTTCGGCTCGGTCATCGACGAGAACATGGGCGACGAGGTCCGCGTGACCGTCATCGCGACCGGCTTCGACCACGGCCGCGCGCGCCCGCGCACGGCGCGCGAGGAGACGCGGGAGAGCGTCCGCCGGCGCGACCGGAGCCCACGCGTCGAGCGCTCGTCGCTGGAGATCTCCGACGACGAGATCGACATCCCGCCGTTCCTGCGGGATCGCTGAGCGCCTGAGCGCCTGAGCGCCAAACCCGGCCCCACGCCGTGACCCTTGTCACAGGTGGTGTGTTCTGCACCTCCGAGAGTGTGGGTTTCCCCCTTGCCCGGGGGCTGCCGAATGAGGGAGTCTCCGTGATGCACTCTCGAAACCTCTCTCGTACTCAGGGGAGCAGTTCCCATGCCGGACATGACCGCCGACGATCTGAAGGAGCACGTGAAGCTGATCCGTGCAGCAAGCACGGAGGAGCTTGACGAGTTGCTCCACGACCTCCTCGTCCGCACCTATCCCTCAAAGCGCACGCAGGACAGCTAGACGCGCAGAGGGCGACCGAGATCGGCCGCCCCCTAACGCCTCTTCGTCCTCGGCGCGGGCGCCCGTTCTCGCCCGCGCCGTCTGTCATGCCCGCGCCTAGGGCGCGAGCTGCACCGTGCGCGTGGTGCGCGGACCGAGCTTCGCCGGGCTGGGACCCGAGCGGATCTCGACCTCGTACCGCCCGGCGGCGAGCCGCCGGCGCACGGAGCCGTCGCGGAGCCTGACCACCGTTCGCTCGCCGCCGCGCACCGGGAGCTGGCGCGTGGCGAGCCGACGGCGGACTCCGCCTCGACGTTCGATGAGCCGCACCTCGGCCACCCGCGCACCGCGCGGGGCGAGGAACGACACGCTGATGCCCAGCCGCCGCGCGGCCGACAGCCGCAGGCGACCGCTGACGCGGACCCCGGCGACGGCGCGGGCGGGGACGGCGAGCACCGCGGCAGGACCCGCGGGCACGAGGGCCGCTGCAGCCGGCCCTGCCGTGCCCGCGCCCGCCGGACCCGTGGGGGCCGGGTTGCCGGCGGCGGCGGTCAGGGAGTACTCCAGCGAGCCCGAGGAGATGTTGCCCGCCGGATCCCTGGCCCACCAGGTGATCGTGGTCGTGCCGGCCCCGAGGGGGATCGGGCCGGTGTACAGCGGCGAGGTCGCGCTCGCGGCCACGCCGTCCTTCCGGACGCGGATCGTCTCACCGGGGCCGGCCGACAGCGCGACCGACTGCGGAGCGACGTGGTCGCCGGGCCCGGGGGTGGCCACGACGTTCGGGCTGGTCGCGTCCTTGCTGATCGTCGTGCCGGCGCCACCGAGCGCCTCGGCGCTGCCCGCCACGGTGTAGCCGGCCGAGGCCTGCAGCGGGCCGTCGGCGAGCGTCAGCAGGTCCGCGCGCGGGAACGTGGCCGACCACTGCTGCTCGGCGCTCTCCCCGGCCGCGAGGCCGGTCGCCGGCTGCGTGATCGTGGTCGTGCCGTCGGTGATCGACACGGTGGCGCCGGTGATGCTCGCGTCGTCCTCCGCCGCGTCGGTCGCGCCGAGGGTGTGCGCCATCGCGGTGCCGGTCACCTGGAGGTCGCCGCTCGTGCCCGTGACGGCCCCGGCAGCGTTCACGACGTTGGCCTGCCCGGGGGCGGCCTCGCATCCGGGCGCGGGCCCGGAGGCCTCGGCGCCCTCGAAGAGCTGGGTCTCGGCCGGGAGCACCTCGACGTGCCCATAGCCCATCGTGTGGATCGGCCCGAGCAGCGTCAGGCGGCGCCCGTCGAGGTCGAGGTTGTCGTCGTTGCGGTCGGCGAGGTACGGCGGCTCGTAGATCGCTGTCCAGCCGTCCGTCGTGCCCGGCGTGCGCTCCACGCGAGTGGGCACGCCCCGGAACTTCCCGTCACGGAACTCGGCCGAGTCCAGCGCGGTGACGGGGATCGGCGTGCGCGTGGCATCGGCGCGCGCGGCGGTGCCGCTGACGGCGATGTCGCCGTTGGAGCGCAGGACCGGATCGCCGTCGATCGTGAGGTGGTCGACGCGGATGCGGTCCTCGTGCGCGTCGGCGCCGCTGCGGACGACGATCTCGTCGCCCGGGCGGACGTCCGGCGTGAGCCCCGCGAAGCAGTCGCCGGGCACCGGGGTGCCCTCGGGGCCGTGGTTGATCTCCAGGCCCGGTCCGTCGGGCGTCACGACCGCCGGTGCCGACACCGTGCCGATCCGGTGCGCGCCGCGCATCACGTCGACCTGGACGGGCGTGCCGTCGGCCGGGTAGCCGAAGACGGCCACGAAGTCGAGGTTGTGGAACACGCTGATGTTCTGGCCCGCCTCCGGCGCGTCGAGCACGAAGGCCGACGCCGGCACGGCCGCGACCGCGCTGCCGGCGATCGCCGCTGCGATGGACCGCCCGACGACGCGCCGCTGGACGCGAGCGCTCAGGCGCGTACTTCTCGAAGTCAAGGGTTCCCTCCCCGTTGAGACGGGTCCCGGTCCCCACCGACCGGCCTCGTCTGGCCGCGCAGCCTCCCTCCTGACCGCTGACGCCCGTGAGAGCATTTCCCGCTGCGCGTTCTGCGCGCGGACGCATTCCATGTGCGCGATCGCGCAACCCGGAGTGCGCCCTTCCCGCTGGTAACGTGCGCGCTCGGTGGCCGCCGCCCCGTCTCAGACCCCGAGACGCACCCCGCTCTTCGAGCGTCACGTCGCGGCATCGGCGCGGCTCGTCCCGTTCGCCGGCTGGGAGATGCCGGTCCACTACGAGTCGATCCGCGACGAGCACATCGCCGTGCGCACGGCCTGCGGCGTCTTCGACGTCTCGCACATGGGCCAGATCGAGACGGCGGGCGCGCAGGCCGCGGACCTGCTGCAGCGCCTGCTCTCCAGCGACGTGTCCGAGCTCGCGGTGGGTGGCTCGCAGTACGCGCTCCTGTGCCGCGAGGACGGCGGCGTGCTCGACGATCTGCTCACCTACCGCCTCGGCCCCGACCGCTGGCTGACCGTCGCCAACGCGGCCAACCACGACCGCGACGTCGCCTGGTTCCGCGAGCACTCCGGGTCCTTCGACGCCGAGGTGGCCGACGTCGCCGAGACGTGGGCGATGCTCGCCGTCCAGGGGCCCGGCGCGCGCGAGGCCGTGCAGGCGCTCGCCGACGCGCCGCTGCCGATGCGCCGCGCCGCCGCCAACCGCCGGCTGCTCGGGCCGCGAGGCGCTCGTGTGCGCGACGGGCTACACGGGCGAGGACGGCGTCGAGATCATGTGCGCGCCGGACGACGTCGGGGCCCTGTGGGACGAGCTCGTGCGCCGCGGCGCGACGCCCTGCGGGCTCGGCGCGCGCGACACGCTGCGCATCGAGGCCTGCCTGCCGCTCTACGGCAACGAGCTCGAGGAGGGCCGCGGGCCGATCGAGGCCGGCCTGGGGTGGTGCTGTGCCGAGGACACCGGCTTCATCGGCGCCGACGCCGTGCGCGCCGTGCGCGAGGCGGGCCCGCGCGAGCGGCTGCGCCCGTTCCGGATGACCGGCCCGGGGATCGCGCGCGCCGGCAACCCGGTGGCCGGCGGCGGCGTCGTGACCAGCGGGACGCACTCGCCGTGCCTGGACATGGGTATCGGGATGGCGTACCTGCCGGCCGAGCGCGCGACGCTCGGCACGGCGCTCGAGATCGACGTCCGTGGGCGCACCCGCGAGGCCGTTGTGGCCGAGCGGCCCCTCTACCGCAAGGAGCGAGATGGCTGACGCAAGCTACCCCGGTGACCTCCTCTACCACCCGGAGCACGACTGGGTGCGCATGGAAGGCGACGGCGACGTGGCCACGTTCGGGATCACCTGGTTCGCGCAGGACGCCCTCGGCGAGGTCGTGTTCTTCGACCCGCCCGAGGTCGGCAGCACGGTGAAGAAGGACGAGCCGTACGCCGAGGTCGAGTCGGTCAAGGCGGTCTCGGACGTGATCGCGCCGTTGTCCGGCGAGATCGTCGACGTCAACACGGCGCTCGGCGACGCGCCCGAGGCCATCAACGCCGACCCGTACGGCGACGGCTGGCTGGTGCGGGTGCGGCTCAGCGATCCGTCCGAGCGGGATGCGCTGCTCGACGCGGGGGCCTACGAGCAGAGCCTGTCGTGAGCCGCTACACGAGCGCCACCGACGAGGACCGGCGGGCGATGCTCGCCGAGATCGGTGTGGGCTCGGTGGGCGAGCTGTTCGATGCTCAGATCCCGGCCGGCGTGCGGGCGCAACGCCCGCTCGACCTGCCCGCCGGCCTGTCCGAGCAGGAGGTCCACGCGCACCTGCGCGAGCTCGCCGCGCGCAACGTGAGCGCCGAGGACGAGCTGTGCTTCCTCGGCGCCGGCATGTACGACCACTACGTCCCCGCCGTGGTCGACATGCTCACCGAGCGCTCGGAGTTCCTGACGCCGTACACGCCCTACCAGCCCGAGGTCTCCCAGGGCGGGCTGCAGGTCATGTTCGAGTTCCAGACGGCGATCTGCGAGCTGTGCGCGCTGCCCGTCGCCAACGCGTCGGTCTACGACGGGCCGAGCGCGGTCAGCGCCGCCGTCTGGCTCGCGCACCTGGCCAACGGGAAGCGGCGCGTCGTCGTCTCGCGCGGGGTGCATCCGCACAGCCGCGCGACGCTGCGCACGATGGCGGCCGGCTACGGCGTCGAGGTCGTCGAGGTCGGCCTGGAGGACGGGCTCACCGACGCCGGTGCATGGGCCGCGGCGATCGACGGCGAGACGTCGGCCGTCGTCCTCCAGCAGCCCAACCACCTCGGCGCCGTCGAGGACGTCGCCGCCCTGGCCGAGGCGGCCAAGAACTCGCCCGCCGTGGTCGTCGGCGCCTACGACCCGATCGCGCTCGGCGTCATCGCGCCGCCCGGCGAGTGCGGCGTCGACGTGGCCGTGGGTGAGGGCCAGCCGCTCGGCAACCGGCTCGACTTCGGCGGCCCGTCGTTCGGCTTCTTCGCGGCCACCGAGGCCTACCTGCGCCGGATGCCGGGGCGGATCGCCGGCGAGACCGTCGACGTCGACGGCCGTCGCGGCTTCGTGCTCACGCTGCAGACGCGCGAGCAGCACATCCGCCGCGAGAAGGCGACCTCGAACATCTGCACCGCGCAGGCGCTCAACGCGCTGGCCGGCGTCGTCTACCTCGCCTGGCTCGGCCGCCGCGGGATCGTCGAGCTCGGCGAGCTGCTGCTGCAGCGCACGCACTACGCGCGCGAGACGCTGACCGCGCTGGACGGCGTGCACGCCCTGCACCGCCGGCCCGTCGTGCGCGAGTTCGCGCTCACGCTCGACGCGCCCGTGCGGGCCGTCGTCGAGCGCTGCCGCGCCCTCGGAGTCAACCCGGGCGTCCCGCTGCAGGGCGACCCCGCCGAGGCCGGCGACGCGCTGCTCGTCGCCATCACCGAGCGCCGCTCGCGCGCCGACATCGACCGGCTCGCCGACGTGCTCGGCGCCGCCGTCGCGGCCGAGCGCCACGAGCGCGAGGGGGTGGCGCTGTGAGCGCCCAGGTGCCCGCCGGCGCGGGAGCGGGCACGCCGCTGCAGCGTGAGGCCGTGCGCACGATCTACGAGCGCGGCGAGCCGGGCCGGCGCGCGTTCGTCGCGCCCGCGCTCGACGTGCCCGAGGCCGACGCCGAGACGCTGCTGCCCGCGCACCTGCGCCGCCGCGAGCCGGCGCGGCTGCCCGAGGTCTCCGAGCCCGAGCTCGTGCGCCACTACGTGCGGCTCTCCAAGCGCAACTTCGACCTCGACTCGGGCTTCTATCCGCTCGGCTCGTGCACGATGAAGCACAACCCGCGCCTGCACGAGCGCGTCGCCGCGCTGCCCGGCCACGCGCGGCTGCACCCGCTGCAGGATCCCGAGCACGCCCAGGGCGCGCTCGAGCTCATGTGGCGCCTCGAGCGCGCGCTCGGGGAGATCGCGGGCCTGCCGCACGTCTCGCTGCAGCCCGCGGCGGGCGCGCACGGCGAGCTCGCCGGGGTGCTGCTCACGCGCGCCTTCCACGACGACCGCGGCGAGCCGCGACGCAAGGTCCTGACGCCCGACACGGCGCACGGCACGAACCCGGCGACGGTGACGATGGCGGGCTGCGAGCTCGTCAAGGTGGCCAGCGACGCCGACGGCGGCGTCGATCTCGAGGACCTCCGGGCCAAGGCGACCGACGAGGTCGCCTGCCTGATGCTGACCAACCCCAACACGCTCGGGATCTTCGACCCCAACATCGAGAAGATCGCCGAGATCGTGCACGACGCGGGCGCGACGCTCTACTACGACGGCGCGAACCTCAACGCGATCATGGGCCTCACGCGCCCGGGCGACATGGGCTTCGACATCGTGCACTTCAACCTGCACAAGTCGTTCACCCAGCCGCACGGCGGCGGCGGCCCGGGCAGCGGCCCGATCGCCGTCTCCGAGCGGATCGAGCCCTACCTGATGGTCCCGCGCGTGGTGCGCCACGAGCCCGAGAACGGCGGCCCGGCGCACTTCGGGCTCAGCGACGACGCGCCGAAGTCGATCGGGCGCCTGCGCGGCTTCCAGGGCAACTACGGCTGCTTCGTGCGCGCCTACGCCTACATCTGCTCGCTCGGCGCCGACGGCCTGCGCGACGCGTCGGAGATCGCCGTGCTCAACGCGAACTACCTGCTCGCGCGGCTGCGCTCGCTCGGCGTCGCCGACCGGCTGCCGCTCGCCTTCGGGGAGCGCTGCATGCACGAGTTCGTGCTGTCGGGGGCGCCGATGAAGCGCGAGCTCGGGATCCGCACGCTCGATCTCGCCAAGCGCCTGCTCGACCACGGCGTGCACCCGCCGACCGTCTACTTCCCGCTCATCGTCGACGAGGCGCTGCTCGTGGAGCCGACGGAGACCGAGACGCGCGAGACGCTCGACGCGTTCGCCGAGTCGCTGGCCGAGATCCTCCGCGAGGCGGGCGAGGACCCCGAGATCGCGCGCAACGCGCCGTACACGACGCCGGTCCGGCGCCTGGACGAGGCGGGCGCGGCGAAGCGGCCGCGGATCCGCCAGGCGTTCGGCGAGACCGCCTGACACGCTCAGGTGGCGCTCATGTGGCGGGCCTAGGTTGCGCTCGCCAACCGACCCGACGGAGGAGCTCGAGAGATGAGGCGGACGATGATGGGCGCGGCGGTCGCGCTCGGACTGGCGCTGGTGGCGCCGACGATCGCGACGGCGCAGGCGCCGCTGCGCTTCGACGAATCCGACCTGTTCATCGAGATCAACGCGACGGACGGCGACGCCGGGCTGCAGATGGCCCTCGGCGGTCGCACGTGGCAGCGTCTGCGGCTGATCGACCCCCGCGGCCGCACGGTGATGGACGTGCGGGCGTCGGGCCCGCTGAACGGCTACGGGCTGACCGACATGGGCTTCGAGAGCGCCGAGCCGCCGTTCGACCGTTACCCCTTCCGCCGCTTCAAGGCGCGCTTCCCCGAAGGCCGCTACCGGTTCGAGGGGACCGCGCCGAACGGGCGGCGGCTTGTCGGCTCGGACCGCCTCACGCACGTCGTCCCCGCCGGGCCGCGGGTCTCGGCGCCGGCCGCGGACGCGGTGGTCGATCCGGCGGCGCTCACCGTGCGCTGGGAGCCCGTGACGACGCCTGCCGGCATCCGCATCGTGCGCTACCAGGTGATCGTCACCTCCGAGGGCGGGCCCGGCGGATCGATGCGGGTCGACCTGCCCGCCACGGCGACGAGCGCGGCGATCCCGCCAGGCTTCCTCGCCCGCAACGCCGAGTATGCCGTCGAGGTCATCGCCCGCGCCGCGAGCCACAACCAGACGATCACCGAGGTGCCGTTCAGGACCGCGCCCTGATCAGCGCAGGGCGCGCAGGCGGGCGGGCGCGTCGGGCTCCGGGCGCCCCGCCGTGGCCGCGTTGGCGTGGGCGCACAGCCAGCTGAAGGCGGCCTGCGAGACGTCGTTGACCGCGCTCGCGCCGAGCACGGCGGTCACGACGCGCGCCTCGCGCGGGCGCGTGACGCGCAGGGCGACGATCCCCAGGGCGCTCCACGTGCCCACGCAGCGCGTGCACGTGAGCATCTCGCCGACGGCGTAGCGCAGCCCGCGGCCCTTCGGGAGGCGCTCGCCCGCCGGGGTCTCCTCGACGAACGGCTCGCGCACCCAGGCGTCGACCTTCTCCTTGGCCACGAGCTTGGACAGCGCGAACGTGGCCACGCCGAGCGGCAGGATCTCGCCCGCGCGGACGGGCTCCTCGCCCTTGTCGCGCGCGGCCGCGAGCACGGCGCCGAGCAGGGCGCCCCAGCCCGCGCTCAGCGCGGCGTAGTCGGTCGTCCGGGTGGGCTTGGCCTCGGTGCTCGCCACGCCGAGCGGGCTACCCGGACGACCGTCCGCCGACGCCCGCCGGGCGGGCTCCACTAGATTCGTCCGCCCGTGCGCATCTTCTCCGGCATCCAGCCCACGGGGCGCAAGCACCTGGGCAACTTCATCGGCGCGATCCGCCAGTACGTCGAGGGACAGGACCGCGGCGACCCGGCGATCTACTGCATCGTCGACCTGCACGCGGTCACCGTGCCGTACGAACCCGCCGAGCTGCGCGAGCGCCTGTACGACACGACCGCGCTGCTCATCGCCGCCGGCCTGGACCCGGAGCGCTGCGTGCTCTTCCGCCAGGGCGATGTCCACGAGCACACCGAGCTGTGCTGGCTGCTGAGCTCGGTCACCGCCATCGGCGAGCTCAACCGGATGCACCAGTTCCGCGACAAGTCGGTGGCCCAGCGCGAGCTCGTCTCCGCCGGGCTGCTCTTCTACCCGGTGCTGCAGGCCGCCGACGTGCTCGCCTACCGCGCCCACGAGGTGCCGGTCGGCGAGGACCAGCGCGAGCATCTCGAGCTCATGCGCGACGTCGCGCGGCGCTTCAACGCGCGCTTCGGCGGCGAGGACATCCTCGTCGTCCCCGAGCACCGGATCCCCGAGGTCGGCGCGCGGATCATGGACCTCCAGGAGCCGACCCGGAAGATGTCGACGACCGGCGGCACGCCGGAGGGCACCGTGCTCGTCCTCGACGACCCCAAGACGATCGAGAAGAAGGTCAGGCGCGCGGTGACGGACTCGGGCACCGAGATCCGCCGCGCCGCCGACAAGCCGGGCGTGACCAACCTGATCGACGTGCTCGCCGCCGCGCGCGGCACGAGCCCCGCCGCCGTCGAGGAGGACCTCCGCGACGCGCGCGGCTACGGCGACCTCAAGGCCGCCGTGGCCGAGGCCGTCATCGGCCTGCTGGCCCCGGTGCGCGAGGCCTACGACGAGATCCGCGCCGACGAGGACCGCCTCGAGGACGTCCTGGCGACGGGCGCCGGCAAGGCGCGCGCGATGGCGGGCGAGACGCTGGCCGACGTCCGCGAGGCGATGGGCGTCGGACCGCGGCGCCGGTAGCGTGCGCCATGCGCCGGCTGGCCGTTCTCGTCGGGGCGATCATCCTCGTCGAGACGATGTTCTATGCGGCGATCACGCCGCTGCTGCCCGAGCTCGCCGAACGCCTGGACCTCGGCAAGAACGGCGCCGGCGTCCTCACGGGCGCGTATGCGGCGGGAACGCTGCTCGGCTCGCTGCCCGCCGGCTGGCTGGCCGCGCGCATCGGGGTCAAGACGACGATGCTGTTCGGCCTCGGCCTGCTGTGCGCCTCGGGCCTGGTGTTCGCGTTCGCCGACACGGTCCTGCTGCTCGACGGCGCGCGCTTCGTGCAGGGCATCGCGGGCGCATGCGCGTGGGCGGCGGGGATGACGTGGGTGGCCGCGACGACGCCGCGCGAGCGCCGCGGGATCGCGCTGGGCAGCGTGATGGCCGCGGCTGTGTTCGGCGTCCAGCTCGGGCCTGGGCTCGGCGCGCTGGCCTCGTGGATCGGCCAGGAGGCCGCGTTCTCCTCGGTCGTCGTGTTCACCGCGCTGCTCGCCCTCTGGGCGTGGACCATGCCCGGGGCCCGCGTCCGCGACGACACCCCGACGCGCCCCACCGCGGCGTTGCGCGAGCGACGGATGCTCGCCGGCATGTGGCTGACCGGGCTCCCCGGGGCCGCCTTCGGCGTCCTCGACGTGCTCGCCCCGCTGCGCCTCGACGAGCTCGGCGCGGGCGCGCTGGCGATCGGCGCCACGTTCTTCGCCGCGGCCGGCGCCGAGGCGCTCGTCAACCCCGCCGTCGGGCGCTTCAGCGATCGCAACGGATTCCGCCGGCTCGTGCCGGCCGGGCTGCTGCTGTCGGCGTTCGGCGTGGCGCTGCTGCCGATGCCCACGGCGGTGTTGTCGCTGGCCGTGACGATCGTCGCCGTGGCCGCCGTGCTCGGCGCGCTGTGGGTCCCGGCGATGCAGCTGCTGACCGACGGGGCCGAGCGCATCGGCCTCGACAACGGTTTCGCCTTCGCCTACTTCAACCTCTCGTGGGCCGGTGGGTTCGCGATCGGCTCGATCGCGGGCGGGGCGCTGGCCGAGGCGAGCAAGGACGCCGTCCCGTACGGGATCGCCGCCGGGCTCTACCTGGTCTCGGCGGCCGTGGCGATCTTCGCCGTGCGCCCGGGTCGCCACACGGCGCCCGTGGCGAGCCGGTAAGGAAATCCCCCCTGCCGACCGGGGCGCTCGTTACCGTGTCGCCCGTGACCGTCGCCGAGCTCGAGCTGGACCTCGAGGTCTTCAGCGGCCCGTTCGACCTGCTGCTCACGCTCGTTCTCCGCGAGGAGGTCGACCTGCTCGAGGTCGAGCTGGCCGACGTCGTCGTCAGCTACCTCGATCACCTCGAGGCGCGCGGCGAGCTCGACCTCGAGGTCGCGACCGAGTTCCTCGTCCTCATCGCCGCGCTGCTCGAGCTCAAGTCGCGGCTCATGCTTCCGCGCGAGGACGACGCGCTGCCCGACCTCGACCCCGGCGAGGCGGCCGAGGAGCTCCTGGCGCGGCTGCTCGAGGCGCGCCGCTACCGCCAGGCGGCCGAGTACCTGGCCGCGCGCCTGGCCGGGGAGGAGGGCCACCGCTATCGCTGCGCCCCGCTGCCGCCCGAGCTTCGCCGCGTGCGCGACGACGACCTCACCGCCGCCTACGACCCCGCCGGCCTCGGGGCCGCGCTCGGGGCGCTGCTGCGCATGCCGCCGCCGCTGGACCTGCGCCACCTGGCCGTCCCGCACGTCACCGTGGCCGAGCGCCTGAGCCACCTGCGCAAGCTGCTGCGCCGCGGGGCGTGCTCGTTCGACGAGGCCGTGCGCGGCGCCGACCGCGTGACCGTCGCGGTCACCCTGTTCGCGCTGCTCGAGCTCTACAAGCAGGGCGAGGCGACGTGGACCCAGGCCGAGCCGTTCGGCGACATCGCGATCTCCGTGCCTCCGGGCGACCGCGCGGCGGGAGCGATGAGCGCGTGAGCGCGCCCGAGCCGCTGGGACCGCTGGCCCGCACCATCGAGGCGCTGCTCTTCCTGTCGTCCGAGCCGGTCAGCGCCGCCGACCTCGCCCAGGCGGCGGACTGCTGGCCCGACGACGCCGAGGCGGCGCTCGCCGAGCTCGCGGCGGCCAACGCCCCCGGCGCGCGCGGGCTCGTCGTGCGCGAGGTGGCGGGCGGCTGGACGCTGGCCACCGCGCCCGAGACCGAGCCGGCCGCGCGCCGCCTGCTCGCCCGGCCGCGCACGCCGCCGCTGACCCCGGCGCAGGCCGAGACGCTCTCGATCGTCGCCTACCTGCAGCCCGTCTCGCGCCCCGAGATCACGCGCATCCGCGGCGTGAGCGCCGACTCCGCGTCGGGCACGCTGCTCGAGCGCGGCCTCATCGAGGAGGCCGGGCGCTCGCAGTTCGGCGCCGTGCTGTACCGCACCACCGACGTCTTCCTGAAGCTGTTCGGGCTGCGGTCGCTCGAGGACCTCCCCGATCCCGCGCAGTGGGACCCGACGCCGGAGGAGGAGGCCGACCTGCGCGAGCGCCTCCTGCGGGCCGGCGAGCAGCGCGCGGGCGGTCCCGCCACGACGACCGCCTGACCCGCGAAAGCGTCCGTCCGCCGTCGCGGCGCTGTCGTTTCCGCGGCTTGCGCAGTAGCGTGCCGCGCGGAGCGTTGGGACGAACAGGGGGAAGTGAATGATGCGACGGGTCGTGGCGTCGGTCGCCGCGGTCGTCAGCCTGGTGGGAGCGACCGATGCGATCGCCGCCGGGTCCAAGGGACGCGTGGCCGCCAAGGCGGTCGCGCAGACGCGCGCCGCCGTCACGACGTACTGGACGCCCGCGCGCATGCGCGCCGCGCTGCCGGCCGTGCCGCTGCCGGCCGCCACGCCGCGCGCCCGCGCCGCCGCGCTGGCCTCCGGGCCGTATCCCGGCGACAGCACCGTTCCGCCGGGCTCGGCCCACGGCAAGGTCTTCTTCACCGACGGCGGGGTGAACTACGTCTGCTCGGGCACCGCGATCGCCAGCCAGAACAAGAGCGTCGTGTGGACGGCCGGCCACTGCGTCAACTCCGGTCCCGGCGCCTTCTACACGAACTGGGCCTTCGTCCCCGGCTACCGCGACGGCACCCGCCCGCTCGGGACGTACGCCGCCAGGACGCTGCTCACCACCGACCGCTGGCGGACCGCGGGCGACGTCGGCTACGACGTCGGCGCGGCGGTCGTCTCGACGACCGGTGGCGTGACGCTCAACGACCGCGCCGGCGGTCGCGGGCTCGCCTTCGACACCGGGCGCACGATGAACGTCACCGCCTTCGGCTTCCCGGCCACCGCGCCGTTCACCGGCGGCCGGCTGTGGACCTGCGCATCGGCGATCGTCGAGACCGACACGTCGATCTCGCCGGCCACCATGGGCATCGACTGCGACATGACGGGCGGTGCCAGCGGTGGCGGCTGGGTCAGCGGCAACGACGTGGTGTCGGTCACCAGCTACGGCTACGCGGGCGCCTCCGACCGGCTCTACGGCCCCTACCAGGGCGCGGAGGCGCGGGCGCTGTTCGCCGCCGCGCAGGCGGGATAGACCGCGGTATGGAGGTCATCGCCACGGATCCGGCAGCGGGGGCGCACGTGACCCCGGACACCACCATCACCGCGCGGGTGCGGCTCGCCGGCGCACCGGCGCGGGACATCACGCTGACCGTCGACGGCGTCGACGTGACCGACCGCTGCTCGCTGCGGATGGACCTGGCGCATCCGCCGCTGCGCGCCGACGTGTCGCTGGCCGGACCGCTGGACACCGGGGAGCACCGGATCGTCGTGGGCCTGGGGACGGCGGGCTCGTCGCACGCATGGCGCTTCACGGTCGGTGAACCGGACGAGGATCAGTCGGCGAGGAGGCAGACGCGATGACCTCCCCGAAGGAGGACGATCTCATGAGCACGCCCGAGACCGGCAACCGGACGACCCAGGAGGCCACCGCGCCCGAGCCGCGGGGCGGCGTGCGCTACGACGTGCTCGTCGCCATGCACGCGACGCCGACGGCCGAGCGCGTGCGCGAGCAGGTCGCCGCCTGGGTCGACGAGCGCGAGGACCTGAGCCTCGAGGAGGACGGCGAGCCCGGCGCGATCGTCGTGCGCCGCGCCACCCGCCGCGGCAGCACCCCCGCGCTGCGCGTCGACGGGCCGCTGGAGGCGAACGCGAGCGACCTCCCGGTGGCGCTCGCGGGCGCGTGCCTGGACCCGCACGCGATGCTCGCCATCGGCGTCCGCCTGCCGGCCCCGAAGCGCAACTACCAGCTCGCCCGCTCGCTCGGCCGCGAGCTCGCCGAGCACAACGACGGCGCCGCCTTCGATCCGCAGGAGGAGGCGCTCGTCTGGCCGCGCGGTCGCCCGCGCCGCGTCCCGCCGCGCCCCGACCGCGAGGAGACGAGCAAGGTCGGCCTCGAGTGGTTCCTGCCCGCCGACCGCTGGGAGGATGCGCCGGCGACGCTCGTCCGGCTGTTGCAGAGCCGCTGCCCGGAGGCGCTGCCGACGCGCTACGGCCTGTGGGAGCCGCCGCCCTACGAGTTCGACGAGGACGACCCGAACGCGTTCATCGCCTTCCTGCTCGACAACCCGGACGGCGACGCCTTCTGGCTCGCGTCGCGGCCGAGCTTCGGCGGCTCGGCGTTCGGCCCCGACATCGACGTCGACCCGGAGGACGAGGCCTACAAGATCGCCTACGTGGGCGTGAACTTCGACGGCAACGTGCTCGAGGACGACGAGCGCTGGCGCGAGACGATCGTCGACCTGTTCGTCGACGGCGCGCGCGAGATGGGCGCCTTCTTCGCCGGCGCACAGGCGCTGCCAGGCTGGGTGGCGACGCGCAACAACCGCCTGTGGGCGACCTCGGAGACGCTGCTGGGGGGCGAGGACCTGCTGCGCGGGCAGCTCTGGCAGGGGCTCTCGCCGGTGCCGCTGTGGCTCAGCTGGTTCGGCGGTCCCTACCGCGACCTCGTGGCGCCGCACCTGACGCCCGAGTCGCTCGAGGAGGCGGCCGCCCACGAGCCCGACGGCGGCAACAGCCTGCGACGGCTGCTCGGCCGCGCGCCGGCCCCGCGGCCGGAGGAGGCGCAGGTGCGCGCGACGGCCGACGGGCTGCTCGTGCGCCTGGCGGAGAACCCGACGCCGCGCGAGCGGCTGCTGACGCTGCCGCTGCCCGACGAGCTGACCTACCGCCCGCAGCCCGCGTCGGTGACCGACGACGGGGTCGTCATCTCCGGGGCGCGCCCGGACGACCAGGCCTCGGTCATCCCCGGCCTGGGTCGCTGACACCCGCCTCGGCGAGGAACTCGCGCAGGACGCGGGCGACCTCGTCCGGGCGCTCGAGCGCGGGCAGGTGGGCCGTGCCCGGGATCGTGACGAGCGGGCGCGCGTTCGGCAGGCCGTCGGCCAGCGAGCGGGCGAGGCGCAGGAAGTCCTCGACGTCGTGCTCGCCGGCGACGACGAGCGCCGGCGCGGTGATCTCGCCCAGGCGCGCGGAGATCGGACGCTCATCCTCGTCCTCCTCGGCGTCGACGCCGGCCTGGGCCTCGAGCGAGTCGCGGTACATCGTGGCCACGAGATCCCGGACCTCGGGATCGACGGGCTCTGCCCGCCCGTGTCCGTCCACCCACATGCGCAGGCCGAGCTCGACGACCTCGTCGAGATCGCCCGCCTCGAAGGCGGCCTCCTCGGCCGCTCCGTAGGCCTCCATCGCGTCCGACCATCCGAGGGCGTCGTCGACGGCCGAATCGAGCAGCGCGAGCGCGGAGATGCGTTCGGGCGCGTGGAGGGCGACCTCGAGCGTGATGGCGCCGCCCATCGAGGCCGCGACGACCGCGGCGCGATCGACGCCGAGCCCGTCGAGCAGGGCGATCAGGTCGTCGCGGTGCGAGAAGCGCCCCGGCTCGAGCGGGCTGCGCCCGAAGCCGCGCAGGTCCGGTGCGATGACGCGGTGGTCCCGTGCCAACGCGTCGGCCAGCGGCGTCCACATGCGCGCGTCGGCGACGCCGGCGTGGACGAAGAGGACGGCGGGCCCGGATCCGCGCGCCTCGTGGTGGAGCATCAGGCCTTCGCGGCGAGCTGGCCGCAGGCGGCGTCGATGTCGCGCCCGCGCGTGAGGCGCACGGTGGCCCGCACCCCGTGCTCCTCGAGCACGGCGCGGAAGGCGTCGATCGCGGCGCGGCTCGAGCCCTCGTACATGCCCGTCGGGTTGTACGGGATCAGGTTGACCTTGAAGATCCACGGGTCGAGGAGCTTCGCGAGCGCGAGCGCCTGCTCGTAGCGGTCGTTGACGCCCGCGAGCATCACGTACTCGACGAAGACCCGCCGCCGCTTGCGCTCGTGGAAGCGCCGGCAGGCATCGAGCACGTCGGCGAGCGGGTAGCGGTCGTTGACCGGCATGATCTCGCTGCGCAGCGCGTCCTCCGGCGCGTGCAGCGAGAGCGCGAGGCGGATCGGCATGTCGGTCTCGGCGAGCGCGTCGATGCCCGGGACCCAGCCGACGGTGGAGATCGCCGTGCGCCGCTGCGAGATGCCGAGGTCGGGCAGGCGCTCGCACGCGGCGAGCACGTTGGGCAGGTTCATCATCGGCTCGCCCATGCCCATGAACACGGCGTGGTCGACCTTCTCGACGCGGCGGAAGTGCAGCGCCTGGTCGACGATCTCGCCGGCGGTCAGGTTGCGCCCGAACTTCATCGATCCGGTGGCGCAGAAGGTGCACGTCAGCGGGCACCCCGACTGCGAGGACAGGCACAGCGAGCGGCGCCCGTCCTTGTAGCGCATGAGCACCGCCTCCACGGGGCGGCCGTCCTGGGTGCGGAACAGCGCCTTGACCGTGCCGTCGCGGGCGTGCGCCTCGCGCTCGAGCTCGAGCGTCGAGAACGGGACCTCGTCGGCGAGCCTGGAGCGCAGCGCGGCCGGGAGGTCGGTCATCTCCTCGTAGGCCCCGGCGCCGCGCGCCGCCCACGCCCAGACCTGCCGCGCGCGGAAGCGCGGCTCGCCGAGCTCGGCCAGGCGGGCATCGAGGAGCGTGAGGTCCATCGCGGACTACACGGTAGCCGGGGGTCGTGGCGTTCCGCTCGGCGAGCGCCGCCCGGTGACTACAGCGGCGTGTGGCGGACGCTGCGGTTGCGCCCGAGTGCCTTCGCGCGGTACAGCGCGACGTCGGCGAGCCGGTAGAGCTCCTCGAGGTCGCGGGCGTCGGCGAGCTCGCAGAGGCCGACGGAGACGGTGACGCGACCGACGCCGCCGAGCTCGGACTCCTCGATCGCCCGGCGCGCGCGCTCGGCCGCCCACAGCGCGGTGTCGCCGTTGCTGCCGGGCAGGATCCAGGCGAACTCCTCGCCGCCGACGCGGGCGAGGTGGTCGCCGGCGCGGACCAGGCCGCGCAGGCGCGCCGTCGTCTCGACGAGCACGCGGTCGCCGACGGGATGGCCGTGGCGGTCGTTGATCGCCTTGAAGTGGTCGATGTCCAGCAGGGCGAGGGTCAGCGGGCGGCCGCCGGCCTGGGCCGCGGCGACGGCGTCGCGCAGGCGTCCCAGGAACGCGGTGCGGTTGAGCAGTCCGGTGAGGCCGTCGCGCGTCGCCTGGCGCTGCAGCTCGTTCTCGTGGCGCTTGCGCTCGCTGATGTCGCGGATCGTCGCGACGAAGCCGAGCGCGGCGCCGTCCGCGGCGATCGCCTCCGAGCAGCTCATCGAGGCGTGGAAGGGCTCGCCGCCGCGGCGCATGAGCGTGAGCTCGAGCTCGCCGCCGCCGTCCTCGAGGGCGCGCTCGTAGAGGCCGAGCGTCTCGTGCGAGCGCTCGGTGGCCCAGAACGGGAACGGCGGGCGCGCGCCGAGGAGCTCCTCGCGGGTGAAGCCGGTGATCCGGCACAGGGCCTCGTTGACCGCGACGATCTCGGCCTCGCGCACGAGCACGAAGCCGTCGGGCATCGAGTCGATGATCGCCTGCGACAGCTCGCGGCGCCGGCGGTCGGCCTCCTCGGCCGCCCGGCGCTCGGTGATGTCCTGGAAGAAGCCGACCCACATCAGCGGGCCGCCGCCCTCGTCACGCATGAAGGTGAGGTTGGCGATCGTCCACACGACGGAGCCGTCGGGGCGCACGAAGCGCTTCTCGGTGCGGTGCGTGTCGAGCTCGCCGGCGAGGATCCGCCAGGCGACCTCGACGTCCGAGCTGCGGTCGTCGGGATGCGTGAGCTCCTGGTCGCGGCGGCCCATGAGCTCGGCGGCCGGGCGGCCGAGGATGCGCTCGAGCTCGGCGTTGACGTGGACGTACTCGCCGTCGGAGTTGAAGATCCCCATCCCGATCGGGGCATGCTCGAAGCCCGCCTCGAAGAAGCGGTGGGCCGCGCCGAGCAGCTCGTTGCGCTGCAGCTCGTGCAGGCGCCACAGCGCGCGCGGGCCGCTCCCCGTGTCCGGGAGGCGCGAGACGCTGCCGCGCAGCGGGAAGGGGACGCCGTTGGCGCGCCGGCCGCGCAGCGGGATGCGCGCCCGTGCGGCCGAGCCGCCACGGGCGAGATCCTCGAGCGCCGGGCCGACGGTCAGCCAGCGGGCGGCCGGCCCGCCGACGAGCTCCTCGGCGGCGACGCCGAACATGTCCAGGGCGAGCGCGTTGGCCGCGGTCACCTCGCCCGTCAGCGTGCACTCGAGCGCCGCCTCGGACAGCCCTGAGAGGGCGTCGGCGCGCTCGCAGGGAATGGCGACCGGATCGGGCATGAGCTCCTCCGGAGGATCGGCGCGCAGCCGCTCGACTTGAGGCGAGTCATCAGACTGTGTCGGGATGGGGACGGCCCGGCTCGCCAAGCACCTCGCGCACGCCGGCGTCGCCTCGCGCCGCGCGGCCGAGGCGCTGATCGCCGAGGGGCGCGTCACCGTCGACGGCGAGACGGTCACCGACCCCGCACGCGGGGTGAGCGGGGCGGAGGCGATCACCGTCGACGGGCGGGCGCTCGAGGCGATGCCCGAGCGCGTCGTCATCGCCGTCCACAAGCCGGCCGGCATCGTCTCGACGGCGCGCGACCCGCAGGGCCGCCCGACCGTCGTCGGCCTCGTGCCCGCGGGCGGCGCGCGGCTGTACCCGGTCGGGCGCCTGGACGCCGACTCGACCGGGCTCATCCTGCTGACGAACGACGGCGCCCTGGCCAACGAGCTGACGCATCCCCGCTACGAGGTGCCGAAGGTCTACCGAGCGCGGCTGGCCGGCGGCCCGGTCGGCGAGCGCGCGCTGCGCGCCCTGCGCGAGGGCGTCGACCTCGAGGACGGGCGCACCGCGCCCGCCGAGGTGCGCCGCCTCGGCGCCCACGAGATCGAGCTCACGCTGCGCGAGGGCCGCAAGCGCCAGGTGCGGCGGATGTGCGAGGCGGTCGGGCACCGCGTCCTGTCGCTGCGGCGCGTCGCCTTCGGCCCGCTGCGCCTCGGCGACCTGCCGGCGGGCGGGCACCGCCGCCTGTCCGCGGCCGAGGTCCAGCGGCTGCGCCGCGCGGCGCAGCGGCCCCGCTCCTGACCCGTCGCGGGGCACGCGTCCCCGCCCTGGCATCATGCCGCGCCGATGCGCCTCTTCGCCCTTCGCGGCGCCACCAGCGTGGACCGCAACGACGCCGACGAGATCCTCGAGGGCACGACCGTCCTGATGCGCGAGATCATGGACCGCAACGGCCTCGCGCCCGACGACGTCGTGAGCTGCATCTTCACGCTCACCGACGATCTCGACGCGCAGTTCCCGGCCGTCGCCGCGCGCAAGCTCGGCTTCGAGCGCGTGCCGCTGCTGTGCGCCCGCGAGGTGGCGGTGCCCGGCTCGCTGCCCCGCATCGTGCGCGTCCTGATCCACTACTACGCCGCCCAGGAGCACCGCGCCCAGCACGTCTACCTGGGCGAGGCACGCAAGCTGCGCTCGGATCTCGACTGGGCGCAGTGACGGCGCGGCCGCCACAATAGGCCCATGGCGATCGAGTTCTCCGAGCGGGTGCGCCGCATCCCCGTCTATCCGGCCGCGTCGGCCTACGCCGTGCCCGAGGACATCGCGATGATGGCCTCCAACGAGTCGCCCGACCCGCCGCTGCCGCAGGTCGTCGAGGCGATCACGCGCGTGCTCGGGGGCCTGAACCGCTACCCCGACCCGACGAACGCCGCCCTGCGCGGGGCGCTCTCGCGGCGCTACGGGGTGCCGGCGTCGCGCATCGTGATCGGCAACGGATCGGTTGAGATCCTGCTCGCCGCCGGCGACGCGTTGCTCGAGCCGGGCGCCGAGCTGGTCTACGCGTGGCCGTCGTTCTCGGTCTACCCGCACCTCGCCGCGGCCTCGGGCGCGACGGAGATCCGCGTCCCGCTCGACGCGCGCGAGCGCCACGACCTCGAGGCCATGGCGCGCGAGATCACCGTGGCCACGCGCCTGGTCATCCTCTGCAACCCGAACAACCCGACCTCGACGGCGATCCCGTTCGACGACATCGCCGCCTTCGTCGCCGGCGTCCCGCGGCACGTCTGCGTGATCCTCGACGAGGCCTACATCGAGTTCAGCACGCTCGACGACCCGGACACGTCGCTCGACCTGCTCGCGCGCCACCAGAATCTCGTCCTCCTGCGCACGTTCTCCAAGGCCTACGGGCTGTGCGGGCTGCGCGTCGGCTTCGGGCTGTGCGGCTCGGAGGACTTCGTCACCGCGGTCAACCAGGTGCGCCAGCCGTTCTTCTGCAACAGCGCCGCGCAGGCCGCCGCCGTCGAGGCGCTGCGCCACCAGGACGCGGTCACGGAGCGCGTCGAGCGCGCCGTGGTGGCCCGCGTCGAGTTCGAGGACGGCCTCGGCGAGCTGGGCATCGAGCCGGCCGAGTCGCAGGCCAACTTCGCCTGGTTCGACCTGCCGGTCCCCGACGGCGAGGACGCCGGCGAGTTCGAGGCCGGCGTCGTGCGCGGCCTCGCCGAGCGCGGCGTGATCATCCGCGCCGGCTCGGCGCTGGGCAAGCCCGGCGCGATGCGCGTCACGTACGGCACGCCGGCCGACAACGCGCGGTTCCTGAGCGCGCTCGGCGAGCTGCTCGGCGCTGGATGAGCTTCGACCCGCGCGACGCGCTCGCGCTCGACGCGCTGCTCAGCGACGAGGAGCGGGCGCTGCGCGACCGCGTGCGCCGCTACGTCGAGGAGCGCTTCGAGCCACGCGTCGCCGGGCTCTTCGAGCGGGCCGAGTTCCCGCGTGAGCTCGCCCGCGAGCTCGGCGAGCTCGGCGTGCTGGGCATGCACCTGCACGGCCACGGGTGCCCCGGGCGCAGCGCCGTCGAGTACGGCCTCGCGTGCCTGGAGCTCGAGGCCGGCGACACCGGCCTGCGCACCTTCGCCTCGGTGCAGGGCTCGCTGGCCATGACCGCGATCCACGCGTGGGGCTCGGACGAGCAGAAGGCGCGCTGGCTGCCGGCGATGGCGGCGGGCGAGGCGGTCGGCTGCTTCGGGCTGACCGAGCCCGGGGCGGGGAGCGACCCCGGGTCGATGACGACGACGGCGCGCCGCGTCGGCGGCGACTGGGTCCTCGACGGCGCCAAGCGCTGGATCGGCCTGGCCTCGATCGCCGACGTCGCCGTGATCTGGGCGCGGACCGACGACGGCGTGCGCGGCTTCCTCGTGGCCACCGACACGCCGGGCTTCACCGCGACGCCGATCGAGCCCAAGCTCTCGATGCGCGCCTCGGTGCAGTGCGACATCGCGCTGGTGGACTGCCGCGTCGGCGCGGACGCGCTGCTGCCCGAGGGCCGCGGGCTGCGCGCGCCGTTCACCTGCCTGAACGAGGCGCGCTACGGGATCATCTGGGGCGTGATGGGCGCGGCGCGCTCCGCCTACGAGTGCGCGCTGGATTACACGATCGGCCGCGAGCAGTTCGGCCGGCCCCTCGCCGGCTTCCAGCTCGTCCAGCAGGGCCTCGTCGACATGATGATCGCCGTCAACCGCGGCACGCTGCTGGCCCTGCATCTGGGCCGCATGCACGACGAGGGCCGCCTGACGCCCGAGCACATCAGCGTCGGCAAGCTCGACAACACGCGCGAGGCGCTCGCGGTCGCCCGCACCGCCCGCGGGCTGCTCGGCGCCAACGGCATCACGCTCGACCTGCCGGTCATGCGCCACATGGTCAACCTCGAGTCGCCGCTGACCTACGAGGGGACGGCCGAGATCCACACGCTGATCCTCGGCCACGCGCTCACCGGCCGGCGCGCGTTCAGCTGAGCCGGAGGTCGCGCGCCGCGGGCACGCCGCCCGCGGCCGTCGCCGCGCGCACGGCGGAGACGGTCGCGCGCTCGATCGCCTCGACGGCGAGCACGGCCAGCCGCGTCGTCTCGGCCGGCCCGGGCGGTGGGCCATCGCCGGTGGCGAGGGCGAAGACCGTGTCGCCGTCGAACATCGTGTGGACGGGACGGATCGCGCGCGCCAGGCCGTCGTGGGCGACGGAGGCGAGGTGGTTGGCCTGCTCGACGTTCAGCGGCGCGTCGGTGGCGACGACGGCGATCGTGCTCTGCTCGAACGGCGCGGGGACGGGGCCGCCGCCGCGCATCAGCGCGACGCTGTCGGCGAAGCCGCCCTCGGGGAGACGCGTGCCCGCGACGATCGCGCCGCCCGCCGCCGGGTCGACGACGTCGCCGCCCGCGTTGACGGCCACCAGCGCGCCGACGACGGCGCCGCCGGCGGCCACGCTCGCCGTCCCGATGCCGCCCTTGGTCGCGCCCGCCATGCCCAGGACCTTGCCGACCGTCGCGCCGGTGCCGGCGCCCACGCTGCCCTGCTCGGGCGGCTCGGACGAGGCGGCGGCCGCGGCGGCGCGGCCCATCTCGACGTCGGGCCACGCGAGCGCGCCGAGCGACAGGTCGAAGATCACGGCGGCGGGGACGATCGGCACGAGGATCCCCTGGGCGTCGTAGCCGATCCCCTCGCCGGCGAGGTGACGCGCCACGCCCGACGCGGCCTCGAGGCCGAACGCGCTGCCGCCGCACAGCACGACGGCGTGGACGCGCTCCACGAGCGTCCCGGGGCGGCACAGGTCGGTCTCGCGGGTGCCGGGGGCGGCGCCGCGGACGGCGACCCCCGCCGTCGCCCCGGCGCGGCAGACGACGACGCTGCAGCCCGTCAGCGCCTCGGCGTCGCCGGCGTGCCCGACTTCGATGCCCACCACGTCGGTGATCGCGTCGTGCATGGGCGCAGTCAAGCACTGGCGCGGCCGAACGCGGTCTGCCACAATCGGGCCCGTCGTGAGCGACACCGTCGACAGCGCCCGCCGTTCCGCGCCCTGCGCCGCGCTGTCCGTGTACGCCTACGCCTATCCCCGCGCCTGGCGATTTAGCTAGGCGCTCGGTCGACCCTGTCTGCGGACATCGGGTCGCCAACGAAAGGGCCGAGGGGCCGAGCGCCGTTAACCGGAGCGAACCCGCTCCACATCAGGGCCCAACTCGTACCGTTCTCGAAGGCGTAGCTAGGAAGAAGGCACTCGGATGATGATCGTCATGAAGTCGGACGCGACGGAGGACCAGGTCCGTTCTGTCGTGGAGCGGATCGAATCGGCGGGCGCTCGAGCCCATCGCTCGAGCGGGGAGGAGGTGACGGTGATCGGCGCGATCGGCGATCGCGAGCACATCGCCCGCCTCGAGCTCGAGGGCTCGCCCGGGGTCGAGCGCGTCGTCCCGATCCTCAAGCCCTACAAACTGGCGTCGACCCAGATCCGCCACGGCGAGCGCTCGATCCTCGACATCGGGGGGCGCAAGGTCGGCGGCGAGCACTTCGCGCTGATCGCGGGCCCGTGCACCGTCGAGTCGCGCGACCAGCTGCTGACCGCGGCGCACGCCGTCCACCAGGGCGGGGCGACGATGCTGCGCGGCGGCGCCTACAAGCCGCGCACGAGCCCGTACGCGTTCCAGGGCCTGGGCACCGAGGGCCTGCGCCTGCTCGCCGAGGCCAAGGCGCAGACCGGCCTGCCGATCGTCACCGAGCTGATGGACGCGCGCGATCTCGAGCCCGTGCTCGAGGTGGCCGACGTGCTGCAGATCGGCGCGCGCAACATGCAGAACTACGCGCTGCTCAGCGAGGTCGGGCGCTCCGGGCGCCCGGCGCTGATCAAGCGCGGCCTGTCGAGCACGCTCGACGAGCTGCTGATGGCGGCCGAGTACGTCCTCAAGGAGGGCAACGAGAACGTGATGCTGTGCGAGCGCGGCATCCGCACGTTCGAGACCGCCTACCGCTTCACGCTCGACCTCACCGCCGTGCCCGTGCTCAAGGAGCTCAGCCACCTGCCGGTGATCGTCGACCCCAGCCACGCGCCCGGCCGGCGCGATCTCGTCGAGCCGCTCAGCCTCGCCGCCGCGGCGGCGGGCGCCGACGGCATCATCGTCGAGGTCCACCCGCAGCCGGAGGAGGCGATCTGCGACGGCCCGCAGCAGCTGCGCGCCGCCGACTTCGCGCGCTACGCGCAGAAGGTCGAGGCGGCCGCGGCCGTCGCGGGCAAGACGTCGTTCATCGCCGCCGCGGCGTGAGCGCTTGATCGTCGCGGTCGTCGGCGTCGGGGTCATCGGCGGCTCGGTCGGCCTGGCCGCCCGCGCCCGGCTCGGCGCCACCGTGCGCGGGGTCGACCCGCGCGCGGACGAGGCGCTCGCCGCCGGTGCGATCGACGAGGCGTGCGCCGATCTCGCGTCGGCCCTCGACGGGGCCGACGCGGCGATCGTCGCCGTGCCGGTGGCCGCGCTGCCCGGGACCGTCGCCGCCGTGCTCGAGTCCGCGCCGCCGGGCTGCCTGGTCACCGACGTGGGCTCGACGAAGCGCGCCGTGGTCGCCGCCAACGCCGACGAGCGCTTCGTCGGCGGCCACCCGCTGGCGGGCAGCGAGGCGGCGGGCGTCGCCCACGCGCGCGCCGACCTCTTCGACGAGGCGATCTGGTACCTGACGCCGACCTCCGCGACCTCGGGGATCGTGCTCGAGCGCCTGCACCGCCTGATCACCGGCCTGGGCGCGCGTCCGCTGGCCATCGACGCCGACACCCACGACCGCATGATGGCCGCCGTCTCGCACCTGCCCCACGTCGTCGCCAACACGCTCGTCGGCCAGGCCGGCCGCGCGCTCGGCGGCGAGCGGCTGCCGCCGACCGGCCCGTCGTTCCGCGACGCGACGCGCGTGGCGGGCGCCAACCCGGCCCTGTGGCCCGACATCTACCTGGCCAACCGCGACGCGCTGCTCGACGCCATCGACGACATCCTGCGCCGCCTCGAGCAGGCGCGCGACGCGCTCGCGGCCGGCGACCGCGACCGCCTGACGGAATGGCAGGAGGCGGCGGCGGGCGAGCGCCAGGCGCTGCTCGAGGCCGGCGTCCTCGGTGGCCCGGTGACCGAACTGCGCGCGGCCGTCCCCAACCGCCCCGGCGTGATCGCCGACGTCGCGCTGACGCTCGGGCGCGCGGGCATCAACATCTCCGACATGGCGCTGACCCCCTCACCCGACTTCACGCGCGGCGAGATCGCCCTGTGGGTCGGCGCCGGCGACGCCGACCGCGCTCGCGACCTGCTCATCGGCCTCGGCCTCAAGGTCGCCTCATGACCACGGTCCGCTTCGACCCGGCCGCGCGGCCGCTCCGCGGCGAGCTCGCGCCGCCCGCCGACAAGTCGATCTCGCACCGCGCGGCGATCTTCGGAGCGATGTCCTCGACGCCGGTGCGCGTGCGCAACTACCTGCACGCCGCGGACACGAACTCGACGCTCGACGCCGTCCGCGCCGTCGGAGCGACGGTCGAGCCCGACGGCGACGCGCTCGTCGTGCGCGGCGTCGGCCTGCGCGGGACGCGGATCCCCGACCTGCCGATCGACGTCGGCAACGCCGGCACGCTGATGCGGCTGCTGCCCGGATGGCTGGCGGCCCAGGAGGGTCGCGAGTTCGTGCTCGACGGCGACGCCTCGATCCGCCGGCGCCCCGTCGACCGGATCGCCGAGCCGCTCGGGCGGATGGGCGCGCGGATCGTCGCGACCGAGGACCGCTTTCCGCCCTTCACGGTCACCGGCGCGCCGCTGCGCGCGATCGCCTACGAGCTGCCCGTGGCCAGCGCCCAGGTCAAGTCGGCGGTGGCGATCGCCGCGCTGGCGGCCGACGGCCCGACGACGATCACCGAGCCGGCGCCGAGCCGCGACCACACCGAGCGGATGCTCGCCGCCGCCGGCGTCGCCGTCCGCCGTCAGGGGCGCGAGCTGACGATCCCGCCCGTCGAGCGCCTCGAGCTCGACGCGCTGCTCGTCCCCGGTGACCCGTCCTCGGCCGCCTTCGCGATCGCCGCGGCCGTGCTCGTGCCCGGCTCGCGCGTGACGCTGACCGGCGTCGGGACGAACTGGACGCGCAGCGGCTTCGTGCGGATCGTGCGCCGCATGGGCGGGGTGATCGAGGGCGCGCTCGAGGACGATCCGGGCACAACGGTGCCCGACAGCGACCCCGTCGCCGACCTCGAGGTCTCGGCCGGCGCGCTCGTGGCCACGGAGGTCGAGGCCGAGGAGGTCCCGCTGGCCATCGACGAGCTGCCGCTCGTGGCCCTGCTGGGCTGCTTCGCCGAGGGCGAGACCGTCGTGCGCGGCGCCGAGGAGCTGCGCCTGAAGGAGTCCGACCGGATCACCGCCGTGGTCGACGGCCTGCGCGGCCTGGGCGCCGACATCGACGCGACGCCCGACGGCTTCGTCGTGCGCGGGACGGGCGGTCTGCGCGGCGGGGCGATCGAGTCCCACGGCGACCACCGGCTGGCCATGCTCGGCGCCGTCGCCGGGCTCGCCTCGCGCCAGGGCGTGGACGTGATCGGCATGGAGGCGGCGTCGGTCAGCTACCCGACCTTCACGGCCGACATGGCCAGGCTGATGTAATTCGGAGGGCCGACATGCCCGACCCCGCGCAATCACAGCCGCCCGTGCCGGCCACACCCGACGACAAGGGTCCCGGCTGGCGGGTGGAACCGGCGCCCGACGGCCGCGGCGCTCCACCGCCGCCCAAGCCGCCGATGATCCCGCGCAGCCGGCGGTTCCTGATGGTGCTGCTCGCGCTGCTGGCGCTGAACTTCGTCGTCGCGTTCTTCACGAGCAAGCCCGAGGAGCGCGCGCAGGTCCCCTACTCGCCGTTCTTCCTGCGTCAGCTCGACCAGGCCAACGTGCGGGAGATCTCGTCGCAGGCCGAGACGATCCAGGGCGACCTGCGCAAGCCGACCGACTACAAGCCCCCGAGCGGCAAGAAGGTGCGGGTCGACAAGTTCGAGACGCAGGTCCCGTCGTTCGTCGACACGGCCGGGCTGACGAAGCTGCTCGAGCAGAAGGACGTCGTCGTCAACGCCAAGCCGCCCGATGACGGGCGCTCGATCCTGGCCACGATCTTCCTCGGCTTCGGGCCGACGATCCTGCTCGTCGGCCTGTTCATCTGGCTCATGCGCCGCCAGATGGGCGGCGGCGGGGGCGGGGTGCTGGGCGGCTTCGGGCGATCGACCGCCCGGCGCGTCACGCCGGGCGAGGAGAACCGCGTCACCTTCGAGGACGTCGCCGGCATCGACGAGGCGGAGGGCGAGCTCATCGAGATCGTCGACTTCCTCAAGAACCCGCAGCGCTACCAGCGGCTCGGGGCGCGGATCCCGCGCGGCGTGCTGCTCTACGGCCCGCCGGGCACGGGCAAGACGCTGCTCGCCCGCGCCGTGGCCGGCGAGGCACAGGCGGCGTTCTTCTCGGCCTCCGCCTCGGAGTTCGTCGAGGCCATCGTCGGCGTCGGCGCCTCGCGCGTGCGCGACCTCTTCAAGCAGGCCAAGGAGGCCGCGCCGGCGATCATCTTCATCGACGAGCTCGACGCCATCGGACGCTCTCGGTCGGGCAACGTCGGCGGGCTGAGCGGCGGCAACGACGAGCGCGAGCAGACGCTCAACCAGATCCTCACCGAGATGGACGGCTTCGCGCAGGGGGACAACGTGATCGTCCTCGGCGCGACGAACCGCCCCGAGGTGCTCGACCCCGCGCTGCTGCGCCCGGGCCGCTTCGACCGCCGGATCGCCGTGCAGCCGCCCGACAGGGTCGGCCGCGTGCAGATCCTCCGGATCCACGCCCGCTCGGTGCCGCTGGACGAGGACGTCGACCTCGAGCAGATCGCCGCGACGACGCCGGGCATGACCGGCGCCGACCTCGCGCTGCTCGTCAACGAGGCGGCGCTGTTCGCGGCGCGCCACGGGCACGACAAGGTCCACCTCCACGACTTCACCGAGGCGATCGAGAAGATCATCCTCGGCACGGAGCGCCAGGTCGTGATGACCGACGCCGATCGCGAGCGGACCGCCTACCACGAGTCCGGCCACGCGCTCGTCGGGATGCTCACCCCGGGCACCGACCCGGTGCGCAAGATCTCGATCATCCCGCGCGGCCAGGCGCTCGGCGTCACGCTGTCGACGCCGGAGTCCGACCGCTACGGCTACGAGCGCGAGGAGCTGATCGGCAAGATCAAGGTCGCGCTCGGCGGACGCGGGGCCGAGCGCGTCGTGTACGGCGAGACGACGACCGGCGCCGAGTCCGACATCCAGCAGATCACCCAGATCGCGCGCGGCATGGTCGGGCGCTGGGGGATGAGCGACGCGGTCGGCCCCATCGCCGTGGCCGACGGGCGCAGCGACGGCATGCTGCTGCCGGGCGCGGCGCCGACGTCCGAGCGCACCCAGGAGCTCGTCGACGCGGAGGTCCGCCGGATCGTCGAGATCGCCGAGCAGGAGACGGTCGCGCTGATCGCCCGCGAGCGCGAGCGCCTCGAGGCGCTCGCCCGCGCGCTGCTCGAGCGCGAGACGCTCGACCAGGCCGACGCCTATGAGATCGCCGGGGTCCCGGCGCCGGTCAGCGCGGAGCCGGAGACCGCTCGGGCGTGACCGCGGCGCCGCGCCCGGGCCGGCTGGCTCGGTAGCGGAGAATCACCCACAGCGATCCGAGCAGGACGTTGAGCCCGATCAGCACGCAGTACGCCACGTCGAAGAGGACCAGATCGCGGCCCGTGGGCGTCCCCGCGTATTCGGCCGTGTTGGGCCAGTCGAAGTGCCAGCCCTCGCCGGCGAGCCCGTCGACGGCGAGGATCGACCAACCGTACGCCGAGTCCCATGCGGCGTGCAGGAGGACGACGCCCACGAAGGTCGCGACGATCGTCCACGTCACCCGGAGCTTGCCGGTGGGGGAGGCGCCGGCGAACAGCGCGGCGCCGAGCAGGGCGGTCCAGGTGATGTGCCCGAACGGCGCGAGCAGGGCGCGAGCCGCCTCGGTGCCCACGATGTTGACGACAGGGTGGTCGTGCACGTGCTCGATCAGCGCCTGCAGCGCGTAGCCGGTGCTCTCGAACGCGGCGAAGCCGGCGCCCACGGTGGCGCCGAGGATGAGCCCGTTCCGGGGCGTCCGCGCGTGCACGCTGCGCGCGGCCGCGAGCAGGACGAGCGCCTTCGCCGTCTCCTCGATCAGGCCGACGCTCAGGAACGTCCCGGCCACGCTGGGCATCACCTCGACCTCGGTCAGCGCCGCGGACAGGAGGCCCAGCGTGCCGGCGCCGAGGAACCCCAACGTCAGCGCCTCGGCGCCGACGCCCTCGTCGTGCGGCCGGGTCGCGGCAAGCGCGACCATCGACACCGGAACGAAGAAGCTCCCGACGATGAGCAGCGTGGGCACGAGGATCGTGTCGTTCGTGATCGCGACGATCAGCGCGGCGAGCAGCCATGCGAGCGCGCCTCCGATGAGGATGATGAGCCACAGACGGCTCGGTCGGACGACGGAGCGGCCGGCGCGATGTGGGGCTTGGTCGGCCATGACGTGGGACATGTTCGCTGAACGCCCTCATCGCGTGGCATCCTTTTGGCATGCCGATCTACGAGTACCGCTGCGTGGGCTGCGAGGAGCGCTTCGAGGAGCTCGTGCGCGGGTCCGATCCCGTCGTCGCGTGTCCGGAGTGCCACGGCCAGGAGGTCGAGCGCCTGCTCTCGACGTTCGCCGGCGTCGGCGGCTCGAAGGCGCCCGCCGCGGACTACTCGCGCCTGATGTCCAACGTCGGGCGCAGCGGCGGTGGCGGCTGCTGCGGCGGCGCCTGCGGGCACTAGGCCGCTTCTCGCAGGCTCGAGCTCACACCTCGCCGCGATAGTCGACCCCCCAGGGGCTCGCGAGCGCATCTCGCTCGAGTGCGAGCCGGCCGGCGAGCTCGAAGTGGACGTCCTGCGTGCAGATGTGCTGCAGCGCGGTCCGCGCGTCGCGCAGGCAACGGTCCAGCGGGCTCGCGGCGTACACCGCGCTGGCGCCTGCCGCGGTGTACAGCATGTCGATCGCCGCGTGCGCGGTGTGCCCGGCGTGGGCGGCGGCGAGCCAGAGGGCGCCGCGGTCGCCGAGTGTCGGCGCGCGTCCCGCGCGCACTCGCTCCCACAGGTCCTGCAGCGCAGTCTCGAGGTACCCGCGCGCCGAGGACACAAGGGCGACGGCCCGGCCCAGGCTCGCCTGCGCCGTCACCCGGTCCGCCAGGACCGCCTGCGACATGGCCGGCGTCTTCGTCGTCGCGAGCTCGACGAACGCGTCGATCGCGTGGCGCGCGATGCCGAGCTGGACGGCGGCGATGAAGGTGGCGAACATCGCGACCGGCGGCATCCGGTACAACGGCCCGCGCTCGGCGGGCGGCTCCTGGAACCAGAGGGTGCGGTGCTCGGGCACGAAGAGGTCCAGCACCTCGTAGTCGTGGCTCGCGGTGCCGCGAAGCCCCGTCGACTCCCACGTGTCGATCACCCGCGCATCGGAGGCGGGGAAGAAGTACTCGCGCATGACCGGCCGCTCGTCGGGGCCGGTGACCGGTGCGCCGTCCCGGACGAGCATGGCGCCCGCGATATACCAGCGTGCGTGGCTCGATCCGCTCGCCAGCGGCCAGCGGCCGCTGACCCGGTAGCCGCCGTCGACGACCTCGGCCACGCCCCTGTCCGGCCGGAAGCTCCCTGCCGAGATCGTCGCCGGGTCGCCGAAGACCTCTCGCGCGCCCTCCGCCGGAAGCATCCCGCCGAAGATCGCGTAGCAGCCACCGATCATCGTGCACCAGCCGGCGGAGCCGTCGGCGTACGACACCTCCTCGACGACGCGGAGGAAGGTGAGCGGGTCGGTCTCGGCGCCGCCGACCGCGCGCGGTGCGAGCAGACGAAAGACGCGGGCGTCGCGGAGGGCATCCACGACGGCGGCCGGGAGCGCCCGCGTGCGATCGGTCACCTCGCACTCCTCGCGGATCATCTGCGTCAGCGCGCCGACCGCCGACACGGGATCCGGTGCCTGCTCCGTGGTGACCGAGCGCGTGCGTCGTGGATCGCCGCGTTCGATGACGTCGCTGTGCGTACTCACGGTTGCCCCTCGGGTCGTGGGTCCCGACCGTGGCACGCCGGCGGCGCGCGAGCATGAGCGAAATCCCCTAGATGAGGGTGGAAGTCACGGGCGAACTAGGCCGCCTCGCGCACCTCCTGCATCACGCCGCTCGCGGCACCGGTATGGCGCCGCTCGTCGTCGCGCAGCCCGGCGGCGAAGAACAGGACCACGCACGCCGTCGCGGGCACGACGGCCGCGATGATCAGCGTCGCCTCGATGCCGATCGCGCTCGACACCGGGCCGGTCAGGGCGAAGCTCAGCGGCGTGAGCGCGATCGACACGAACCAGTCGACGCTGTGCACGCGCCCGCGCAGCTCGTGGGGGACGCGCGTGGTCATGAGCACGCCCCAGACGACCATGCCCGCGGTCATGCAGCCGCCGTAGATCAGCGACATGAGCAGGAAGATCCACAGCGACGAGCCGGCCGCGAAGCCCAGGAAGGGCAGTGAGCCCACACCCCAGGACAGGTACATGAAGGTCAGGTAGCGGCGCGGCGCGCCGCGCTGGCTGAGCCACAGCGAGACGAGCACCGCGCCGGCGCCGGCCGCCGCCAGCACCGCGCCGTAGCCCGCCGCGCCCGCGCCGAGCTCGTTGCGCACGAGGTAGGGGAGCAGCACCTCGAGCGGGCCGAGGTAGAAGAGCAGCCCGATGCACGCCGCCGCGAGCGTCGCCCACAGCCACGGCTGGCTGCGCACGAAGGCGATCCCCTCGCGCAGCTCGCGCCGCGCCGAGGCCGCGCGCTCGCGCGGCAGCGAGCGCACGCGGAGCGCGGCGATGCACGCGGCGCTGAGCAGGAACGTGCCCGCGTCGATCAGGAACGCGGAGCCGGGGCCGACGGCCGCGACGACGGCGCCGCCGAGCGCGGGGCCGAACAGGCGCGCCGCCGACTGGCGCACGAGCTGGTCGAGCGCGTTGGCCTGGACGAGCTCGTGCGGGGCGACGACGTCGGGCACGAGCGCGCCGAAGGCCGGCCCGAAGAAGGCCTCGCCGATCCCGATGAACAGCGCCAGCGCGATCAGGTGCCAGACCTCGATGACGCCGGTCAGCGACAGCACGCCCATGCCGACGAGCGCGGCGGCCCGCACGAGATCGGCGCCGATCAGCACGTTGCGGCGCTCCCTGCGGTCGCTGATCACCCCGCCGGTGAGCAGGAAGGCGACCATCCCGAGCGTCCACGCGGTGCCCACGAGCGACAGCGCGACAGGATCGTTGTCGAGGTCGTAGACCTGCCAGGCGACGGCGACGAGGTAGATCCCGTCGCCGAGCAGCGAGATCGTCATCCCGGTCCACAGCAGCGCGAAATCGCGCTCGCGAAGGGGGCCCAGCAGCTTCACCCCTCTATCGTGGCAGGGCCATGCTCGTCGCCATCGACGGCCCTGCGGGGGCCGGCAAGTCGACCGTCGCCCGCGCCGTCGCCGACGCGCTGGGCTTCACGTACCTCGACACCGGGGCGATGTACCGATCCGTCGCGCTGGCCGGCGACCGCGATCCGGCCGCGCTCGACATCGCCTTCGACGGCGACCGCGTGCTGCTCGACGGCCACGACGTGACCGACGAGATCCGCACGCCCGAGATCTCCGACGCCGCCTCGCGCCGCGCCACCGATCCGAGCGTCCGCGAGGCCATGGTGGCCAAGCAGCGCGAGCTGCTGACCCACGGCGACTGGGTCGCCGAGGGCCGCGACATCGGCACCGTCGTCGCCCCCGACGCCGACGTCAAGGTGTGGCTCACCGCCAGCCTCGACGAGCGCGCGCGCCGGCGCGGCCAGAGCGCCGACGACGTGCATGCTCGCGACGAGCGCGACGCCGGCCGCGAGCACGCGCCGATGGCGGTGGCCGAGAACGCCCGCGAGGTCGACACCACCGGCCTGTCGATCGACGAGGTCGTCGAGCGGATCGTCTCGCTGGTGGACCGATGAAGGTCGCCGTCGTCGGTTACCCCAACGTCGGCAAGTCGTCGCTCGTCAACCGGCTCAGCGGCTCGCGCGCGGCCGTCGTCCACGAGCGCGCCGGGATCACGCGCGACCGCAACGAGATCGCCACGGACTGGAACGGGCGCCGCTTCACGCTGATCGACACGGGCGGCATGGACTTCCTCGACCTCGACCCGATCGCCGGCTCGATCCGCGAGCAGGCCCGGGCCGCGCTCGCCGACGCGGTCGCCGCCGTGCTCGTCGTCGACGCGCGCGCCGGCGTGCGCCCGGGCGACGAGGAGCTCGCCGACCTGCTGCGCCGCTGGGACGGCCCGGTCATCGTCGCCGCGAACAAGGTCGACTCGGTGGGCGGCATGGCGCTCGCCCACGACTTCCACGGACTCGGGCTCGGCGACCCGATCGCCGTCTCGGCCGTGCAGGGGCTGGGGACCGGCGACCTGCTCGACCGCCTCGTCGAGCTGCTGCCCGACGAGGAGGAGGAGCCCGAGGAGGAGGACGCCGTCCGCCTGGCCGTCGTCGGGCGCCCGAACGTCGGCAAGTCGACGCTGGTGAACCGCATCCTCGGCGCCGAGCGCGTGATCGTCAGCGAGGTCGCCGGCACCACGCGCGACTCGATCGACCTGCCGCTCGAGGTCGACGGGCGCCGCGTCGTGCTCGTCGACACCGCGGGCATGCGCCGCCAGGCCAAGGTGCAGGACTCGGTCGAGTACTACACGACGCTGCGCTCGCAGCGTGCGGTCGAGCGCGCCGACGTCGCGCTCGTCATGTGCGACGCCACCGACGGCATCACCGCGCAGGACCTGCGCATCGCCGAGCTCGCGATGCGCGAGGGGTGCGCCACCGCGCTCGTCCTCAACAAGTGGGACGCGGCCACGATGGACGAGGCCGATCTCGACCACGAGCGCGCCCGCGCCACCCAGAAGCTCCGCCTGCGCCCGAAGGTGCTCACTGCCAGCGCGCTGACCGGGCGCAACATCTCGCGCGTGCTCACCGAGGCGATCAACCTCGGCGACCGGATGCACAACCGCATCCCGACGCCCGAGCTCAACCGCTTCCTGTCCGAGCTCGTCCAGGCGCGCCAGCCGCCGGCCAAGCAGGGCCACCGCCTCAAGCTGCTCTACATGACCCAGTTCGGGACCGCGCCGCCGCGCTTCTCGGTGCAGGTCAACTCGCGCTCGCGCGTGACGCGCGACTACGCGTACTTCCTCGAGAACCGGCTGCGCGCGCGCTTCGGGATGGATGGCGTCCCGCTCGTCATCGACTTCAACGAGCGCGGCTCGGGCCGCCGCGCGCCCGTTTCGGACGAGGGCACCGGCCGCCGCCGGCGCGCACCCCGCTAGTCTGGACCGCTTCGCCCGGTCGCTCGGCCGGCGACGAAGCCTGCCAACGACCAGCGGAGTTCTCGACCCCGACGCCATGACCCAGCTCTCCGACAACGAGTACCTGTTCACCTCGGAGTCCGTCACGGAAGGCCACCCGGACAAGATCGCCGACCAGATCTCCGACGGCGTGCTCGACGCCGTCCTGCGTGACGACCCCTACGGGCGCGTGGCGTGCGAGACGCTCGTGAACACCGGCCTGGTCGTGGTGTCGGGCGAGATCACCACCGACACGTACGTCGACATCCAGGACGTGGCCCGCGAGACGATCCGCAAGATCGGCTACACGGATGCCGACCTGGGGTTCAGCGCCGACTCGTGCTCGGTGATCAACGCGATCGACAAGCAGTCGCCGGACATCGCCCAGGGCGTGGACTCGGCCTACGAGGCCCGCCACGATCCCGCCGACGATGACTCGATGGACGTCGCGGGCGCCGGTGACCAGGGGATGATGTTCGGCTACGCCAGCCGCGAGACGGACGAGCTCATGCCGCTGCCGATCTCGCTGGCGCACAAGCTCGCCAAGCGCCTGGCCGACGTGCGCAAGGCCGACGTGGTGCCCTACCTGCGCCCGGACGGCAAGACGCAGGTGACCGTCCGCTACCTCGATGGCGTGCCGGTGGAGATCGAGAAGGTCCTGATCTCCACGCAGCACCGCGACGGCGTGGACTCGGAGTCGCTGATCAAGCCCGACCTGTTCGAGCACGTGCTGCTGCCGATCCTGCCGTCGGATCTGTACGACGAGAAGAAGCTCATGAAGAACTTCCTGGTCAACCCGACGGGACGGTTCGTGATCGGCGGGCCGGTGGGCGACTGCGGGCTGACGGGGCGCAAGATCATCGTCGACACCTATGGCGGCATGGCGCGCCACGGCGGCGGCGCGTTCAGCGGCAAGGACCCCTCGAAGGTCGACCGCAGTGCCGCCTACGCCGCGCGCTATGTGGCCAAGAACGTGGTCGCCGCGGGGCTGGCCGACCGCGCCGAGGTGCAGGTGGCCTATGCGATCGGCGTCGCGCACCCCGTCAGCGTGATGGTGGAGACGTTCGGGACCGAGAAGGTCGGCCGCGGGCGCATCCAGGGGCTGATCGACGAGCACTTCGACCTGCGGCCCGGCGCGTTCCGCGAGGAGCTGCGGCTGCACCGGCCGATCTATCAGAAGACCGCGGCGTACGGGCACTTCGGGCGCGAGGACCACGACTTCACGTGGGAGCGCACCGACAAGGCCGAGGCGCTGCGCCAGGCCGCCGGCCTCGGCGCCGCCGGCGCCGCCGTCTAGAGGCGTCCCGGAGAAGGCGAGAGCCCGGCATGGCCGGGCTCTCGACACTCCTCCCCTGAGGTGCGGCGGGAAGCCTACCGGTCCCCGCCACTCCCGTTGCCACTCTCGTTGCTCGAGCCGCTGCGGTCGTCGTTCTCGTCGTCGTCGCCGTTGCCGTGCCCGCTGCGGTCGTCGTTCTTGTCGTCGTCGCCCTTGGCGCCGCGGTCGTCGCTCTTGTCGTCGTCGCCGTTGCCGTGCCCGCTGCGGTCGTCGTTCTTGTCGTCGTCGCCGTTGCCGTGGCCACGCCGGTCGTCGCGCACGCGCACGTTCTCGCAGTCGTCGGCGATGTCGTCGTTGGCGTCGGCGCGGACCTCGTCCTCACCGTCGCCGCAGGTGATCTCGTCGCCGTCGGACTTGTCCGAGCTGCGCTCCTTGCCGCGGTCGCGGGCGTCGATCTCGTCGTCGCCGTCGCCGCCGTCGAAGCTGTTCTGGCCCTTGCGGTCCTTGAGGCGGTCGTCGCCCTCGTCGCCGTCGATCTCGTCGTCGCCCTTCTGGCCGTCGAGCTTGTCGTCGTCCTCGCCGCCGGAGATCTTGTCGTCGCCCTTGCCGGCCTTGATCCTGTCGTCGCCCTCGTTGCCGCTGACCTCGTCGTCGCCGCCGCGGGAGAGGACGAAGTCGTCCCCGGCCAGTGCAGAGATGTTGTCCGCGTCCTGCGTGCCGATGATCCTGTCGTCGCCCGTCGTGGCGGTGCCGCCCTGCGCGACGGCCACGGCGGCGAACGCCAGCAGCGCGACGGTGGCGAGCGCGAGCAGGCGACTGATCCGTGCCTTCATGTCCTTCGGTCCTCCATGCGATTCCTGGGAACGGGTCGATCCCTAGGACCGCGTCAGGCCGGATTCGTCACGCGGGCCGGGCAATCGGCGAGATGGTCGTTCACCAGGCCGCAGGCCTGCATGAGCGCGTAGAGGGTCGTCGGGCCGACGAAGCGGAAGCCGCGGCGCTTGAGCTCGCGGGCGAGCGCGACGGTCTCCGGCGTCTGCGAGGGGACGTCGGCCGGCGTGCGCGGCGCGGGACGCTCCGGCGGCCGGTGCGCCTCGATCAGCTCGGGCAGCGATGTGCCGTCGTCGCGCAGCGCGACGGTGGCCCGGGCGTTGGCGATCGTCGCCTCGATCTTGGCCCGGTTGCGCACGATCCCGGCGTCGCCGAGCAGCCGATCCACGTCGCGGTCGCCGAAGCGGGCGACGGCGTCGGGGTCGAAGCCGGCGAACGCCGCGCGGAACGCCTCGCGCTTGCGCAGGATGGTGAGCCACGAGAGGCCCGACTGGAACGCCTCGAGGCTCATCCGCTCGAACAGGCCGCGCTCGTCGCGGACGGGCCGACCCCACTCCTCGTCGTGGTAGCGCTCGTAGAGCGGGTCGCCGTCGCCGAAGCAGCGCGCCCCGTGGGTCCCCGTGTCGGCCATCCCGCCAGCCTAGGCAAACGCCCCTGCTGCGCGGGCGCGAACGCTGCGAACTACCCTGAGGCATCGCCATGCGACCCCACCTCCCGTCGGCGCGGCGTTCGCTCGGTGCGCCGGTCGCCCTGGTCGCGCTGGTCGCGAGCGCGACCCTGTCCGCCTGCGGCGCGCCGGGCGAGCGCGCGGGCGGCGTCTACGACCCGCGCGCGAGCGTCGTCTCGTGCCTGCACGAGGAGGGCGTGCCGGCGCGCCTGTCGGGGCCCGTCGACGTGCTCGCCGGGGGCGTGCGGATCGAGTTCATGAGCACCTCGGGAGCCGCGGTCGCTCGCTCGATCGCCGGCCGGTCGCAGGGCGCCGAGCAGATCGGGCGCGCCCTGATCTGGGTCGGCGGCGCGCCGGACGGCCGGCTCAAGACGATCGAGGAGTGCGTGGACGGGTGACGGTCTCCAGCCCGCCCGCCGGTATCCCGCGGACGGCCCGCCGCCGACGCCTGCGCGTGTCGGCGCTGCGCGCGCCGCGCGGTCCGCGCGAGATCGCCGCCTTCGTCCTCGTCCTCGTCCTCGTGTCGGCCTTCCTGCGCACGCGGGCCGTCGGCGCGCCTCTATGGGCGGACGAGGGGATCGCGCAGGGGATCGGCTCGCACTCGTTCGGCGGCGTCCTCGAGGCGCTGCAGAAGGACGGCTCGCCGCCGCTGTACTACCTGATCCTGCACGTCTGGATGCAGCTCTTCGGCGACAGCGAGACGGCGCTGCATGCCCTGTCGCTCGTCTTCGCGCTGGCCGCCATCCCCGCCGCGCTGTGGGCGGGCACGATCCTGTTCGGGCCGTCGGCCGGGCTGATCGCCGCGACGCTGGCCGCCGTCAACCCCTACCTGTCGTCCTACGCGCAGGAAGCGCGCATGTACACGCTGCTCGCGCTGCTCGGGCTGATCGCCGCGGCGGCGTTCGCGCGCGCGTTCGAGCAGCGCGACCGGCGCTTCGTGTGGGGCTTCGGCGTGGCGCTGACGGCGATGGCCTACACCCACAACTGGGGGCTGGTCTTCGGCGCCGGCTCGGCGATCGTCCTGCTCGTGCTCGCCCGGCGGGCGCAGGACGGCCGGCCGCTGCTGCTCGACGGCGTCCGCGCCTTCGGCCTGGCCGCCGTGCTGTACCTGCCGTGGCTGCCGACGCTGATCGGCCAGAGCCTGCAGACGGGGGCGCCGTGGGCGTCGCGCCCGAGCGTCGCGGCGCCGCTCACGCTGACCCAGCTCTTCGGCGGGGCGTCGGTGACCGTGGCCCTCGCCGTCGGGGCGCTGGCCGCGTCGTTCGCCGCCGGGCGCCGCCCCGACGGGCGCTGGGTGCGCCCGGCGCTCGTGCTCCTCGGGGTGGCCGGTGCGACGCTGCTGCTCGCCTGGGTCGCCTCACAGCTCTCGCCGGCGTGGACGCCGCGCTACTTCGCCACGGTGCTCGGCGCGCTGCTGCTCGCCGCCGCCGCCGGCCTGGCCAACGCCGGGCGGCTCGGGCTGCTCGCGCTCGCGCTCGTCGTCGCGCTGTCGCTCGCGCGGCCGGACGCCGGCGAGCTTGCCAACAAGAGCAACGCCGACGTCGTCGCCGCCGAGCTCGGTGGCCGGCTGCGGCCCGGCGATCACGTGCTGTCGCTGCAGGCCGAGCAGGTGCCGCTGCTGCGCTACTACCTGCCGCCCGGGCTGCGCTACTCCGACCCGCGCGGCCCCGTCGACGACCCGCGCGTCATGGACTGGCGCGACGCGCTGGACGACCTGCGCGCGGCCGATCCCGCGCCGCGCGTCGCCGAGCTGCTGCGCCGCGTCCCGCCCGGCGGCCAGGTGCTGTTCGTCGCGCCGATCACCGAGGTGCGGCGCGACTGGCGCGCGCCGTGGACCGAGCTCGTGCGCCGGCGATCGGCGCAGTGGGGGAGGCTGCTCGAGCGGGCGCCGGGGATGCGGGCGGTCGCCGTGGCGCCGCGCTTCGAGCGCCAGGCGCTGACGGTCGGCCTGCGCGCGGTGCTCTACCGCCGCACGGGCGGCTGATCGGTCCTAGGCGGCGGGCGCGGGCGCCGGCGCCGGCGCGCGGCCCGGGAGGCGGCGGGCCAGCTTCGAGCCGGTGAGCACGTGCAGCGCGACGAACGCGCCCGCGACGATCAGCACGTCGCCGACGCTGAAGACGTTGGCCATCGGCCAGCTCGCGGGGACCGCGAAGACGTCCCCCAGGAAGGACAGGTGGGCGCCCTCGACGGCCAGCGAGCTGACCCAGCGCTCGCTCTCGGTTGCCAGGCCGGCGTACTCGAGCGCGCCCGGGCGCGCCGGCATGACGCCGCCGTTGGCGGCGATCGCCGCGAAGTTGGAGAGCCCGCCGAGGACGACGATCGGCACGCCGGGGAGGCGCAGGTTGGCGGCGACGGTGATCGCCGTGCCCGCGTAGGACGCGAGGTGCAGCGCGTTGAGCAGGTCCGGCGAGGAGCCCGCGAGCACGTACACGGACAGCAGCTGGATCCCGAAGGCGAGCAGCAGCGGCTCCGGGCGGCGCAGGCGCAGGTCGCCGAGCGCGCCGAGCCGGCCGCCGGCGACGAGGACGGACAGCACGCAGACGACGAGTGCGGTGGCGAGCAGCATCGGACCTGAGATCGGCACGGCGCGGCCGGCCGCGTAGGGGGGATGGCGATTTCCGGCTATGCGTCCAGACGGCCGTTCGTCGCCTACCAGCCGTCTGGCTTGGGACCGATGTCTGGGGGCGACTGCACGATGCAGTCAGCGCCGTGCAGGGGTGCCCGGCGTCTTCACCGCAAGGAGGCGGAAGCATGCGCAAGAGCAAGAATGCGATGAAGTTCCGGCTGTACCGGTCGGCCACGACGCTCGCGATGATCGCGGTGCTCGTGGAGGCCCTCGGCGCCGGTCGTCGCTTCTAGCCGCCGAGTTCGGAGCGGCTCCCGTCCTCGGGCGGGAGCCGCGCCGAGCCACGTGCTCACGGTGCCTGCGACGTCCTCGAGATGTCACCCATCCTTCCGCTGAAGCTGCGCAGGTACCTGGCCGTCGTCGCGGGCGCCGGAGCGACCGCGTTCGTCGGGCTCATCAGCTCGGACGCGGCCGCGATCCTCGACGCGCCGAGGCTCTTCTGGGTGTTCGTGCTGCTCGCCGTGCTCGGCGAGCTGCTGCCGATCCAGGTGCCCCGCCGCGACAGCGAGATCACCACCTCCACCACCTTCATCTACGCGGCGCTGCTGGCCTTCGGCCCCGCGCACGCGGTCCTCGCCGCCGTCTTCGCCTCGGGTCTCAGCGACGCGCTGCGCCGTCGCGGGGCGTGGCGCACGAGCTTCAACGTCGGCCAGTTCACGCTCGCCTGGGCGTCGGCCGGCCTGGCCCTCGAGATGGCCGGCGGCGGCCTGCAGATCGACGCGGCGAGCACGTTCTCCGTCGCCGCGCTGCCGCCGATCGTCCTTGCGGGCGCCGTCTTCTTCTGGGTCAACAACGCGCTCGTCGGCGTCGCCTCGGCGCTTGTCGACAACGACCGCATCGGGCCGCACCTGTGGGCCGACCTTCGCTTCCAGGCCGCGACCGCCGCCGTCCTGACCGGCCTGGCGCCGATCGTCGTCGTGGCCGCCGACGTCAGCCTGAGCCTGCTGCCGCTGCTGCTGTTGCCGCTGGCCGCGATCTACCTGGGCGGCTGGCAGGCCGCGCTCAACGACCACCAGGCGCTGCACGACGCGCTCACCGGGCTGCCCAACCGGGCGCTGTTGCGCGTCCGCGCCGAGCTCGCCATCGCCGCCGCGGAGCGCGACGAGGGCCTCGTCCAGGTCCTCGTCATCGACCTCGACGGCTTCAAGCAGGTCAACGACACGCTCGGCCATCAGGCCGGCGACTCGCTGCTGCGGGAGATCGCCGGGCGCCTGCGCGAGGCGCTGCCGGAGAGCCTCGTGGCGCGTCTCGGCGGCGACGAGTTCGCGGTCCTGCTCGACGGCCAGGTCGGCGTGTCCGCCGCGGAGCGCCTCGAGGGGGCGCTCGAGGAGGCCTTCGAGCTCGACGATGCGACCGTTCGCATACGCGCCAGCGTCGGCATCGCCACCTGGCCGGCCGACGGACGCGACGTCGACACGCTGCTCGAGCAGGCCGACGCGGGCATGTACCGCGCCAAGCACTCGCACGGTGCCAGCCGCAGCGACCTCGACCCCCACGAGCGGCGCGCGCCGGCCGCGCCGCGTGACGTGGCTGAGGACCTGCGCCATGCACTGCGCGACGGCGCGCTCGAGGTCGTCTTCCAGCCCAAGGTGCGCGTCACCGACCGGCGGCTGGTCGGCGCCGAGGCGCTCGTGCGCTGGGACCATCCCAAGCACGGGATGCTCAGCCCGGGGCAGTTCATCCCGATCGCCGAGGCCTCGGGCCTGATCCAGGCGCTCGACCGGTTCGTGCTCGACCGCGCGCTCGACCATCGCCGCGCGCTCGCCGCGCGCGGGATCGAGCTCGGCATGGCCATCAACCTGTCGCCCGGCAGCCTGCTGGACCCGGAGCTGCCGGGGCTCGTGATCGCCATGCTCGAGCGCCGCGACACGCCGCCCGGCGCGCTGACGCTCGAGCTCACCGAGAGCCTCGAGGTCGGAGACAGCGACGTCGCCGTGGGCACGCTGCGCGAGCTCACCGACCACGGCGTGCGGCTGGCCATCGACGACTTCGGCACGGGCTACGCCTCGCTCGCGCGCCTCACCTCGCTCCCGGTCAGCGAGGTCAAGATCGACCGTCAGTTCGTGCGCGGCCTGCCGGGCGACCACCAGGGCCGCGCCGTCGTCGCGGCCGTCGTCGACCTGGCCAACCGCCTCGGCATCGCCGTGGTGGCCGAGGGCGTCGAGCACGACGCCGCGCTCACCTTCCTGCGCGAGACCGGGTGCCCGGTCGCGCAGGGCTACTTGCTGGGCCGCCCGATGGACGCGGCCTCGCTGGCCGCGCAGGCCCTCAGCGGGGTCCGCGCCGACCTCGCGATGATCGCCTGAGCGCCGCTCAGCGGGCCCGCACGTCGAGGCCGGAGATTCCGCGCCAGGAGGGGTGCCCGTCGAAGACGATCCGCTCGTCAGGATGGAGGTCCATCGCGGGGCGACAATATCGTGGGTCGCCGGTGCCGCCGATCGCCCACGTCGAGCCCCTCACCACGGCCCGCGCGCTGCGCGGCCCGTTCGACTACGCGCGCCCCGAGGGCGTCGGTGTGGGCTCGGTGCTCGTCGTCCCGTTCGGCCGTCGCGACGTCGTCGGCGTGGTCACCGGGCTGGCCGAGGAGTCCGAGCACGACGTCGTCGCTCCGCGCCGGGTGCTCGACGCCGACCTGCCCGCCGATCTCGTCGAGCTGGCCCTGTGGATGGCCGCCGACCTGTGCTCGACGCCCGCCCGCGCGCTGTCGCTGATGCTGCCGCCGAAGGGCACGCGCGCCAAGACCGCGCTGTGGGCGAGCGCGACCGGCGCGCCCGCCGAGGGCCGGCCGCCGACGGATCGCCAGCGCGCGCTGATCGAGACACTGCCGCGCTGGGCGGCCGGCGATGTCGCCGCCCTGCGGCGCCTGGAGGCGCGCGGCCTCGTCGCCGTCGAGCCGCGCGTCGTCCGGCGCGCGCCCGTGCACGTCGCAGTGGGGGCGCGCCGCGCGCGCCCCGAGCTGACCGACGACCAGGCCGCCGCGCTCGAGGCCATCCGCGCCGCGCCGGCGGGGGAGGGGCTGTTGCTGCACGGCGTGACCGGCTCGGGCAAGACCGAGGTCTACCTGCGGGCGGCCGCCGAGACGCTGGAGGCCGGGCGCGGGGTGATCGTGCTCGTCCCGGAGATCGCGCTCACCCCGCAGATCGTCGGGCGCTTCGCGCAGCGCTTCGGCGACACCGTCGCCGTGCTGCACTCGCGCCTGTCGGCGGGCGAGCGCCACGACGAATGGGCGCGCCTGCGCCGCGGCGAGGCGCGCGTCTGCGTCGGGCCGCGCTCGGCCGTGTTCGCGCCGATGGCCGACGTCGGCCTGATCGTCGTCGACGAGGAGCACGACCCGTCCTACAAGCACGAGGGCGATCCGCGCTACGACGCGCGCCGCGTCGCCGGCCGGCGCGCCGCGCGCGCGGGCGCCGTCCTCGTGGCGGGCAGCGCGACGCCGCGCGCCGAGAGCGTCGCCCGGCTGCGCCGCGTGCGCCTGCCCGAGCGCGTCGACCGCCGCCCGCTGCCGCCGGTCGAGATCGTCGACATGCGCGAGGCGCGCCGCGCGCTGCACCCGCGGACCTTCGACGCGCTCGCCGCGGCGCGCAAGGCGATCGTCCTGCTCAACCGCCGCGGCTGGTCGAACTTCCTGACCTGCCGCTCGTGCGGCCGCGCGTGGGAGTGCCCGTCGTGCGACGTCACGCTCGTCATGCACCGCGCCGAGCGGCTGCTGGCCTGCCACCACTGCGGCCATCGCGAGCACGTGCCCTCGCGCTGCGAAGCGTGCGGCTCGGTGTCGATCGCCCGCCACGGGACGGGCACCGAGCGCCTCGAGGCCGAGCTCGACCTCGGGCCGGTGTTCCGCCTCGACGCCGACGTCGGCGACCCGGCGGCCGTGCTCGCGCGCTTCGAGACGGCGCCGCGCGGGATCCTCATCGGGACGCAGATGGTGGCCAAGGGCCACGACTTCCCCGACGTCGACCTCGGCGTGGTGCTCGACGCCGACGCGACCCTGCGCTTCCCCGACTTCCGCGCCGAGGAGCGCACCTTCGCGCTCGTCACCCAGCTCGCCGGCCGGGCCGGCCGGGGTGGCAGCGGCCGCGTGCTCGTGCAGACGCTCGCGCCCGACGCGCCGTCGATCCGGCTCGCCGCGCGCCACGATGCCGACACCTTCGTCGACGGCGAGCTCGAGCGCCGCCGCGCCCTGCGCTACCCGCCCTACTCGACGCTCGTGCGGATCGTCTGCTCGTCGGAGCCCGGCGGCGCGGCGGGCGCCGCGGCCGGCGCGGTGCGGGCGGCGCTCGACGGGGCGCCCGGCGCGGTGCTCGGCCCGGCGCCGCTGTTCCGCCTGCGCGGCCGCGAGCGCAGCCAGGTCATGGTCAAGGCGACCGACCGCGCCGGCGCGGTGGCGGCGATCGGCGCCGCCGTGGCCGACGTCGCCGGGCGCCGCGAGCACCGCGCGGCGGCGTTCAGCGTCGACGTGGATCCGCAGTAGGGCCTCCGCGCTGTCGCCGAAACGCGGAGTGAGCAGTGCGATCTCGGGCATCGAGGGGGAGGGAGCCTGGACGTTGGTGGCGCTCGCGCGCAACCAACTGATTGCCCGAGGGCGAGTATGCACGCATACCGTGCATAGGAGCCCTAGGGCAACCGGACGGTTGCGTCTGGACGCCCGGGCGCAGGCGCGCAGCAGTCGTCCTCGCACGCCTCGTCGGCGAACCCTGCCCCGTCGAGCGGCGACGAGACGCAGCACCCCTCGCCTCGCCATGCCTCGGCGCCCTCGCGGACGGCGAGCGCGGCGATCAGCAGGCCGACGACGGGGTCCAGCCACCAGGCTCCGGCGAGCGCGTTGCCGAGCAGCCCGACGAGCAGCGCGCCCGCGAGGTAGGCGCAGAGCATGTTCTGGCGTCCCTCGCCGGCCGTGGCGGCCGAGCCGAGCTGGTCGGCGAGGCGCTGCTTGGCGATGCCGAGCAGCGGCATGAGGATCACCGAGCCGACCGCCAGCGCGATGCCGACACGGGACACCTCGGGGTGCTCACCACCGGCCAGGGCGCGCACCGACTCGACGGCCACGTACGGGGCGAGCAGGAAGAACTGCACGGCCACGAGCCGCTGGGCGCGTTCCTCGGCGGCGTGGGAGAGCATCCGCCGACCGGTGAAGCGCCAGATGATGATCACGCTGGCGAAGCCCTCGATGGCCGAGTCCAGCCCGAAGCCGACGAGCGCGATCGACCCGGCGACGATGCCCGCGGCGATGGCCACGGCGCCCTCGACGGTCATCCACGCCAGCGACAGCCACGAGAGCAGGCGCACACGGCCGGCGAGGTGCTCGTAGCGCTCCCGGGTGATCCGCGCCGCGGGACGAGCGGTGGGCGCCGGCGGCGCCGTGACGACGGGCAGCTCAACGGGCGCCATCGGGCTCCCGGTCCTCGGCGACGATGGTGCCCAGCAGCGCCAGGCCTCGATCGGTCAGCTCGTACATGACCATTCGCGCGTCGCGCTCGGACCGCGCGAGCCCCGCGCTCTTGAGCTGGCGCGCGTGGTGGGAGACGAGCTTCTCGTCGCGGCCCACGACCCAGGCGAGGTCGCAAACGCACGCGCGTCCGGCGTGACGGAGGGCCACCGCGACGGCCAGCCGCGTCGGGTCGCCGAGCGCGCGGGCGCCGGCGGCCCACGCGTCGAGCTGCGCCGGCGCGGGCATCGCACGGCGGGTCGCCTCGGCCAGCGGCAGGTCCAGGCACAGCAGGTCGCATGTGTCGCGGTCGGGCACGACCGGGACGCTAGCACCACATCCGTACGGATGTGCGAATGGACCGACCCGGGGAGCGCACGCCGCGCGCGCCTCGGATACCTCGCGGCGCACGCGGTGTGCGGAATCGCCCCCCAGCGGCGGCGCCGCGTCCAGGGCGCCCGCCCTGTGATGACCGTAATCGCGTGGACGCACGAGGTGCAGTCGGACATCCGTCCAGGGCCGCGCGGGCGGGTACCCTGACGGGTCATGGCGGAAGGCACGCAGCAGGACGCGGAGGTCATCGACGAGGCGCCCCCCGAGGAGCGCCTCGATCCGGCCGTCGTCGCGCGGCGCAATGCCGCGCTGGCCCACGTGCGCAAGTTCGGCGACCCCGTGCTGCGTTCCGAGGCGCGGCCGGTCGAGGTCTTCGACGACGCGCTGCGCGACGAGGTCGCGCGCATGGGCGGACTCATGGACGACGCGCTGGGCATCGGCCTCGCCGCCACTCAGGTCGGCACGCTGCACCGCGTCCTGGTGTACCGCGTCGAGCACGAGAGCCCGGTCAACGCGCTCGTCAACCCGGTCATCGAGTGGTCGGGCAAGGAGAAGGAGTGGATGGAGGAGGGCTGCCTCAGCCTCCCCGGCGTCCACGTCGAGGTCGAGCGCCCGGTCCGCGTCCGCGTCCGTGCCCGCGATCCGCACGGCGAGGAGATCGTGGTCGAGGCCTCCGGCCTGGAGGCGCGGGTCATCCAGCACGAGATGGACCACCTCGACGGCGTCCTGATCCTCGACCGCACCCCGCGGGACCAGCGCAAGGAGGCCATGCGCGTCCTGCGCGAGCAGTCGGACGCCGCGTAGCCCTCCGACTGCGCCCGTGCGCACCGTCTACCTCGGCACGTCCGCCTTCGCCGCGACGGTGCTCGAGCGGCTCGCCGCCTCGGATCATCGCCCGGCCCTCGTCGTCACCCGCCCCGACCGTCCCGCCGGCCGCGGGCGGCGCCTGACCGCCCCGCCCGTCGCCGAGATGGCGAGCGCGCTCGGCCTCGACCTCGCCCAGCCCGAGGACGTCAACGCCCCCGAGGCGGGCGACGCGATCGCCGCCGCCGAGCCCGACGTGGTCGTCGTCTGCGCGTTCGGGGCGATCCTGCGCGAGCCGCTGCTCGAGCGCTTCGAGATGCTCAACATCCACCCGTCGCTGCTGCCGCGCTGGCGCGGGGCGGCCCCGATCGAGCGCGCGATCATGGCCGGTGACGAGCGCACCGGCGTCTCGATCATGAAGGTCACGGCCGGGCTGGACAGTGGCCCGGTGTGCCTGGCCGAGCCCGAGCCGATCCACCCCGACGACACCTACGGCACGCTCGCGCCGCGCCTGGAGACGCTCGGCGCCGACCTCCTCGTCCGCGCGCTCGACGAGCGCCCGGAATGCGTCGAGCAGGACGAGGCGCACGTCACCTACGCCGAGCGCATCGGCCCGGCCGACCGGACGCTCGACCCCGAGGCGCCGGCCGCAGCGCAGGCGCGCGTCGTGCGCGCGCTGCATCCGCACATCGGCGCGCGCCTCGCGCTCGACGACGGAACCTTCCTCGGCGTGCACGCCGCCCGGCCGGGGCCCGACGGGCGGCTCGAGCTGCTCGAGGTCCAGCCGCCGGGCGGGCGCCCGATGCCCTACGCCGACTACCTGCGCGGCCACGCGACGTGAGCGACCACGACCTCGACCTCGCCGCGCGCGCCGTCCGCGCCGGCGCGGCCGCCGCCCTGCGCGCGGCCGGGCAGCCGCTCGGGACGACCGAGAAGCGCTCGCCGTCCGACCTCGTCACGCGCGCCGACGCCGCCGCCGAGAACGCGATCGCGGATCTGCTGCGCGCCGAGCGCCCCGCCGACGCGCTCGTCGGCGAGGAGGGCGCGCGCGCCGACGGCGGCCCCCGGCGCTGGACGATCGACGGCATCGACGGGACGTTCAACTTCGTCTCCTCGATCCCGCAGTGGTGCGTCGCGGTCGGCCTGGAGGAGGACGGCGAGCCGGTCGCCGGCGCCGTGCTCGACCCGCTGCGCGACGAGCTGTTCACGGGCGCCGTGGGCCGGGGCGCGACGTGCAACGGCGCGCCGGTCGAGGTGCGCACGGGGCGCGCGCTCGACGCCGCGGCGGTGTCGACCTACTGGCGCCCCGACAAGCTGCGCGACCGCGGCGCGGCGCTCGCCGCGCTCGTCGAGCACGTCGGCGTGCTGCGCGCCGGGGGTGCCGGCTGCCTCGAGCTCGCGTGGGTCGCCGCGGGCCGCGTCGACGCCTGGCTGCAGCCGAACGTCGATCCGTGGGACTGGGTGCCGGGCGCCGCCCTCGTCCGCGCCGCGGGCGGCGTGGCGGAGGTGCTCGACGGCGATCCCGCCTGGCACGTGGCCGGCCCGGCGGAGCTCGTCAGCGCGCTGCGCGCGCTCGCTCCCAGGCGCTGAAGCCGCCCTCGTAGGCGGTCACGTCGCCGTCGCGCACGTCGACGATCCGGTCGGCGATGCGGTCCAGGAAGTAGCGGTCGTGGCTGACCGCGACGACCGTCCCGTCGTAGCCCTCGAGCGCCGCCTCGAGCGCCTCGACGGCCGGGATGTCGAGGTGGTTGGTCGGCTCGTCGAGGATCAGGCAGTTGGCCTCGGTGAGCATGAGCAGCAGGCAGCGCAGGCGCGTGCGCTCGCCGCCGCTCATCGTCGCCACCGGGCGGCGGATCTGCTCGACGTCGAACAGGAAGCGCACGAGCAGGGCGACGGCGGCGGACTCGGGCAGCGGCCGCGCGTCGCGGACGAGGTCGATCGGCGTCCGGTCGAGCGGCAGCTCCTCGGCCGTCTGGGTGAGCAGGTCGACGCGGATGCTCGGGCCCGCCCAGCGCTCGCCCTCGGTCGGCGCCAGATCACCGGCGAGCATCCGCGCCAGGACGGTCTTGCCCGCGCCGTTGGGCCCGACGATGCCGATCCGCTCGCCACGCATGACGGTCAGCTCGACGTCGATGAGGACCGGGTCGAAGTCGACGCCGCGCAGCTCGATGACGCGATCGCCGCCGCGCCGCTCGCTGCGCAGCTCGAGCGCCATGCGGCGGCGCTCGAACACCGGCCGCTCGATCTTCTCCATGCGGTCGATCTGGCGCTGCTTGTTGCGGGCGCGCTTGATGTGGCGCTCGTCGACGACGCGGTGCGCCCAGTCCTTGAAGCGGCGGATCGCCTCCTCCAGGCGGGCGATCTCCTTCTGCTGGGTGACGTACTGCTGGCGGCGGCGCAGCAGCTCGACCTCGCGGGCGACGGCATAGGCGGAGTAGTTGCCGGGCCACATGCGGATCCGGCCGCGCTCGAGCTCGGCGATCTCGCCGACCGTCTCGTCGAGCAGGTAGCGGTCGTGGGAGACGATCAGCACCGCGCCGGGCAGCTCGGCGACGAGCTCCTCGACGAGCCGGCGCCGCGCCATGTCGAGGTGCGCCTCGGGCTCGTCGAGCAGCAGCACGTCGGGGGCGCGCACGAGGCAGGCGGCGAGGGCGACGAGCTTGCGCTGGCCGCCCGACAGCTCGGCCGTCGGGCGGTCGAGCGCGGCGTCCTCGAGGCCGAGCTCGCGCAGGTGGCGGATCGCGTCCCCCTCGGCGCGGTCGGCGCCGAGCGCCTCGCGCTCCTCGAGCAGCCGCGCCTGGCGTTCGAGCACACGCGCCATGCGGTCGAGGTCGGCGATCACCGCAGGGTCGGCGAGCTGGGCCTCGCAGCGCGCCAGGCCCGCGTCGAGATCGGCCAATTCGGGGCGCGCGTCGCGGATCGTGCGCCGCACGCTGCGCGCGTCGCCCGAGACCATCTGCGAGAGGTGCGCGACGACGGCGCCGCGGCGCAGCGTGACCGCGCCCGCGTCGGGCGCGTCGGCGCCGGAGAGCAGGCGCAGCAGGGTGGACTTGCCCGAGCCGTTGGCGCCGATCAGGCCGACGCGGGCGCGCGCGCCGAGGTCGAGGTCGAGCCCGTCGAGCACGCGCCGCCCGCCGAACGACTTGACCACGCCGCGCGCCGTGAGCGCGGCGGGGGCGACGGGCGGGGCGACGGCCATGGTCCGAGCCTACGTCCGGTAGCGTCGCCACGCCATGCGGGTCGTCGACGTCGTCGCGCGCTGCCTGACCGAGGCCGGGGTCGATCTCGTCTTCGGCGTGGTCGGCAGCGGCAACTTCACGGTGACCACGAGCCTGCAGGGCCACGGCGCGCGCTTCGTCGCCGCCCGCCACGAGAACGGCGCCGTCTGCATGGCCGACGCGCACGCCCGCGTCAGCGGCGCGCTCGGCGTCGCCACCGTGCACCAGGGCCCGGGGCTGACGAACGCGATGACCGGCCTGACCGAGGCGGCCAAGGCGCGCACGCCGCTCGTGGTGGTCGCCGCCGACACGCCCGCCGCCGCCGTGCGCTCGAACTTCCGCATCGACCAGGCGGGGATGGTCGAGGCCGCCGGCGCCGTCGCCCAGCGCGTGCACGGGCCGGCCACGGCCGTCGCCGACACGCTGCGCGCGATCCACACCGCGCGCGCCCTGCGGCGCGCCGTCGTCCTCATGCTCCCGCTCGACGTCCAGGCCGGCGAGGTCGCGAGCCTCGACGGCGCCGCCCCGCCGCCCGTCCCCGAAGGCCCGGCGGCGTCGCCGGAGGCCGTGCGGGCCGTGGCCGAGGCGATCGAGCGTGCCGAGCGCCCGTGCGTCATCGCCGGGCGCGGCGCCGTGCTCGCCGGCGCGGGCCCGGCGCTCGAACGGCTCGGGGACCAGATCGGCGCGGTGCTCGCCACCTCGGCGATGGGCCACGGCCTGTTCGCCTCGAGCCCGTGGTCGCTGGGGATCAGCGGCGGGTTCGCGTCGCCGCTGGCGGCCGAGCTCATCGGCGCGTCGGACCTCGTCATCGCCGTCGGCGCGCAGCTCACCCGCTGGACGACGCGCGGCGGCGAGCTCATCGCGCCCGGCGCGACCGTCGTGCAGGTCGACGTCGACCCCGGCGCGCTCGGCGCCAACCGCCCGGTGCAGCTTCCGGTCATCGCCGACGCGCGGCGCTTCGCGGGCGCGCTGTCCGCCGAGCTCGACCGCCGCGGGCACCGCTCGGACGGGGTGCGCACGCCGCGGCTGGGCGAGACGATCGCCGCCCGGCGCTGGCGCGACGAGCCCTACGAGGACGAGGCGCGCGACGGGTACGTCGATCCCCGCAGCCTGAGCATCGCGCTCGACGACCTGCTGCCCGCCGAGCGCACGCTCGTCGTCGACTCGGGGCACTTCATGGGCTGGCCGGCCATGTACGTCGCGGTCCCGGACCCCGCCGGCTTCGTCTTCACCCAGGCCTTCCAGTCGATCGGCCTCGGCCTGGCCAACGCGATCGGCGCCGCGCTGGCGCGCCCCGACCGCCTGACCGTCGCCGCGCTCGGCGACGGCGGCGCGATGATGGCGCTGCCCGAGCTCGAGACGGCCGCCCGCCTGCGCCTGCCGATCCTGTTCGTGGTCTACGACGACGCCGCCTACGGCGCCGAGGTGCACCACTTCCGGCCGACCGGCGACCCGCTGGACAGCGTCCGCTTCCCCGACGCCGACCTCGCCGCGATGGCGCGCGCGGTCGGCGGGGAGGGCGTCGTCGTACGCTCGCTGGGCGACCTGTCCGCGATCGAGGACTGGCTCGGGCGCCGCGACGGCCCGCTGCTCGTCGACGCCAAGGTCGATCCCGACATCTGCGCGGAGTGGCTCGAGGAGGCCTTTCGCGCGGCCTGACCACCACGAGGAGCCCATGAGCACGACATCCGACCTCTCGCCCCTGATCGACGCGCTCGCGACCGGCTCGGTCGAGGTCGTCGACCTCACCCAGCCGCTGCACGAGCGCACGCCGGTGCTCAAGCTGCCCGAGCCGTTCGTCAACACGCCGGGGCTCACCCGCCACGAGATCAGCCGCTACGACGACCGCGGGCCGGCCTGGGCGTGGAGCTGGCTGGAGATCGGCGAGCACGTCGGCACCCACTTCGACGCCCCGATCCACTGGATCACCGGCCGCGACGGCGAGGACGTCGCCTCGGTCGCCCCGTCGCGGCTCGTCGGGCCGGCCGTCGTCATCGACCGCTCGGCGCAGGCCGCCGAGAATCCCGACGACGTCCTGACGGTCGACGCCGTGCGCGCGTTCGAGGCCGAGCACGGCGCGCTGCCCGAGGGCGGCTGGCTGCTCCTGCGCACCGGCTGGGACGCCTACGCCCACGACGAGGAGGCGTTCCTCAACGCGTCCTCGGGCATGCCGCGCACGCCCGGCGTCGACGCCGAGTGCGCGCGCTGGCTGGCCCAGGAGACGCCGATCGTCGGCATCGGCGTGGAGACCGTCGGCACCGACGCGGGCGGCGCGGCGGCCTTCGACCCGCCCTTCCCGGTGCACAGCTACTTCCTGGGGGCGGGGAAGTACGGCCTCACCCAGCTCGCCAACCTTGCGCAGCTGCCGCCCACCGGCGCGCTGCTCGTCGCCGCGCCGCTCAAGCTCGTGGACGGCACGGGCAGCCCGGCGCGGGTCCTCGCGCTCGTCCCCAGGTGACCGTCGCCACCGCCATCAGCCCCGCCCGCCGGGCCGCCTACGCGGTGGTCCGGCGCGCCGCCGAGGGCGCCTACGCCGACCGCGCCCTGCACGGCGAGGCCCGCGACCTCGACCCCCGCGACCGCGCGCTGGCCAAGCGGCTGGCCTTCGGCACCATCCAGCGCCGGCTCACGCTCGACCACCTGATCGCCGAGCGGACCAAGGGGCATCTCGAGTCCGGCGTGCGCGCCGCGCTGCAGCTCGGGCTCTTCCAGCTCCTGTTCCTCGACGGCGTGGCCGAGCACGCGGCGATCGCCGAGGCCGTCGAGCTCGCCAAGCCGAGCCCGGGGCACCGGGTCGTCAACGCCGTGCTGCGCCGCGTCCAGCGCCAGGGCGCCGAGCTGCCCGCCGACACGACGGTCGCCGGCGCGGCGATCGCCCACTCGCACCCGGAGTGGCTCGTGCGCATGTGGTGGGACATGCTCGGCGCCGACGAGGCGCGCGCCCTCCTCGCCGCCGGCAACGAGCCCGCCGAGCTGGCGCTGCGCGTCAACCCGCTCGTCGGCTTCGACCTCTCCGACATCCCCGGCCGGCGCGAGGGCGAGACGATCGTCGTCGACGGCGCCTTCGACGCGCTCGCGCATCCCGGCTGGGCGGCGGGCGCGTTCACGCCCCAGTCGCGCGCCTCGCAGGCCGTCGCGCGGATCGTCGACCCGCAGCCCGGCGAGCGGGTGCTCGACCTGTGCGCGGCGCCGGGCGGCAAGACGACGCACCTGGCCGCCCTGATGGGCGACCGCGGCGAGGTCGTGGCCGTCGAGCGCAACCGCCAGCGCGCCCGCGCGCTGCGCGCCACGGCCGAGCGGATGCGCACGTCGAGCGTGCGCGTCGTCGAGGCCGACGCCGGCGCCGTCCACGATCCCGCCGGCTTCGACCGCGTGCTCCTCGACCCGCCCTGCAGCGGCCTCGGGACGCTGCAGTCGCACCCCGACCTGCGCTGGCGGATGACGCCCGAGGCGATCGGAGAACTCGCCGCCGAGCAGGACCGATTGCTCGCCGCGGCGCGCCGCGCGCTGCGCCCGGGCGGCGTCCTGACCTACTCCGTGTGCACCATCTCGACCACCGAGGAGCGCCTGGCGTCCGGCGCCCCGGTGCGCTTCCTCCCCCACAGGGACGGAACGGACGGCTTCTATATTGCCCGTGATGGAGGCTGAACTGGGGCTCACCTGCCCGTCGTGCAGCGAGCCCTGGCTGCGGCCGGGGAACCTTCCGGGCCGCTACCGGTGCGTCAACTGCCTGCACCGCTTCGAGCTGCGCTCGGTGTGTCCCGACTGTGGCGAGCACTCCACGATCGTCCGCATGTCGAGCACGGCGACGCTGACGTGCAACCACTGCGGCGGCTCGATGCTCATCGAGGTATGACGCGCCGCGTCGCCCCATCCATCCTCGCCGCCGACTTCGGGCGGCTGCGCGAGCAGGTCCGCGAGGTGCTCGACGCCGGCGCCACGGTGATCCACGTCGACGTCATGGACGGCCACTTCGTGCCGCCGATCACGATGGGCCCGCTCGCGGTCGAGGCGCTGCGCGACCTCGGCGCCGAGCTCGACGTGCACCTGATGATCGAGCGCCCGGAGCGTCATGTGGGGGAGTTCGCCCGGGCGGGGGCGAATACCATCACCGTGCACGCCGAGGCGACCCCGCACCTCGACTACGTGCTCGAGGAGATCCGCTCGGCGGGCTGCCGCGCCGGCCTGGCCGTCAACCCGTCCACGCCGCCCGCCGTGTTCGGCGAGGTACGCGTCGACCAGGCCCTGTGCATGACCGTCAACCCGGGGTGGGGAGGACAGGCCTTCATCCCGCGCTCGCTGGACAAGATCAAGCGCCTGCGCGCCATCGTCGGCGACGACCCGGACGTCGAGGTGGACGGCGGCATCGACCTCGAGACGGCACGGCCGTGCGCCGACGCCGGAGCGACGTTGTTCGTGGCCGGAACCGCGATCTTCGGCGCGCCCGATCCAGGGGAGGCCTACGCGGAGTTGGCCTCCAGCATCGGGTGTAGCTAACCGTATACGGGGCAGTCTCCGCTTGTCCGACACTTGAACCAGTGATGACGACCGTCCTCATCGTCGACGACCACCCGACCTTCCGCGCGACGGCACGAATGCTGCTCGAGGCCGAGGGCTACGACGTCGTGGGCGAAGCGCCGGACGGCAACTCCGGGATCGAGCAGGCCCACGAGCTGCACCCCGACCTCGTGCTCCTCGACGTCAACCTCCCCGACCTCGACGGCTTCTCCGTCGCGGCGCGGATCACCGCCAACAACGGCGCCCCGGTCGTCGTCCTGACCTCCAGCCGCGACTCCTCCGACTTCGGCCCGCTCGTGGCCGGCAGCGGGGCCCGCGGCTTCATCTCGAAGGGAGAGCTCTCGGGCGCCGCCATCGCGGAGCTCCTGTAGCGAGGCCGTCGTCCATGCTCGGACTGCGTCGCGCGCTGGCCGCGCTGTTCGTCGTCGGGGTGATCTTCGCGGGGTTCGACGTCGCTCTTGTGCTCGTCAGCGACCACGCCGAGCAGAAGGCCATCTCCGCGGTCCTCGGCCCGCTCATCGGGCTGAGCTTCATCGGCACCGGCCTGTTCGCCTGGTGGCGCCGCCCGCTGAACCGCTTCGGCCTGCTGATGACCGCGGTCGGGTTCGCGTGGTTCCTGGCCGCCCTGACCTATGCCGACGATCCCACGGTGCACACCGTCGGCGCGTTCCTGGCGCCGCTGTACCTGGTGCTCGTCATCCACATGGTGCTCGCGTTTCCCAGCGGGCGCCTGCAGACGCGGACCCAGCGCGCGCTCGTGGCCGTCACGTACGTCGACGCCTTCGTCGTCACGCTGCCGTGGTTCCTGCTCGGCGGCGACGTCTCCGGCGGCAACGAGGACGCGCCGGGCAACGCATGGGCCATCGCCCACGAGGAGTCGATCGCCTCGGCCTTCGACGCCGCCTCGTCGCTGATCGCCGTCGGCATCGCCGTCGCCGCGATCCTCGTGCTGCTGCGCAAGCGCCGCGTGGCGACGGCGCCCCAGCGCCGCGCGCAGGCGCCGATGCTGTGGACCGCGCTGGTCGTCATGACGCTGCTCGGGCTCGCCTTCCTCGGCGACGCGCTCGCCGTTCCCGACGCGGTCCTCATGCCCCTCTCGATCGCCGGCCTGATCGGCTTTGCCGTCGTCCCGTTCGCCTTCCTGCTCGGCCTCGTGCGCACGCGCTACACGGCCGCCGGGGCCGTCGGCGAGCTGATCGAGCGCCTCAACACGCCCGACCGCCGCATGTCGTTGCGCGAGGCGCTGGCCAACGCGCTCGGCGACCGCTCGCTGCAGCTCGTCTACTGGCGCGAGTGGGCCGGGCACTACGTCACCTACGACGGCCAGCGCTACGAGCTGCCCGAGCCGGGCGCCGGGCGCGCCGTCGCCGAGGTCGAGCGCGACGGCAAGCTCGTCGGCGCGATCGTCTACGACGCGGCGCTGCGCGACGACCCGAGCCTCGTGCGCGCGGCGGCCGCGGCGGCCGCGCTGCAGCTCGAGAACGAGCGCCTCGAGGCCGAGCTGCGCGCCCGCGTCGAGGAGCTCCAGAGCTCGCGCGCGCGGCTCGTCGACGTCTCGATGTTCGAGCGCCGCCGGCTCGAGCGCGACCTGCACGACGGCGCCCAGCAGCGGCTCGTCGCGCTCTCGCTGCAGCTCGGCCTCGCCCAGCGCAAGCTCGCGCTCGACCCGCCGACCGCCGGGCGGCTGCTCGAGGCGGCCCGCGGCGAGCTGTCCCGCGCCCTGGAGGAGCTGCGCGAGCTGGCCCGCGGCATCCATCCCGCCGTCCTCACCGAGCGCGGCCTCGAGGCGGCGCTCGAGGCGCTCGCCGACCGCGCGCCGGTTGCGGTAGACCTCGCGTCCATGCCCGGCGATCGCCTCCCGTCCGCGGTCGAGGCGGCCGCCTACTTCGTGGTCGCCGAGTCGCTCACGAACGTCGTCAAGTACGCCGCCGCGGAGCATGCGACGGTCTGGGTCGCGCGCCATGACGGCTATGCCGTCGTCGAGGTGCGCGATGATGGTGTGGGCGGCGCGGACCCGGCCTCGGGCACCGGGTTGCGCGGCCTGGCCGACCGGCTCGCTGCGCTGGACGGCCGACTCGAGGTCCATTCCCCGCCCGGAGGAGGCACCGTGGTTCGCGCCAACATCCCGTGCACGTCATGCGAGTAGTCCTGGCCGACGACAGCATGCTGCTGCGCGAGGGCGTCGCCCGGCTGCTCGAGGAGGCGGGTCTCGAGGTCGTCGCCCAGGCCGGCGACGCCGAGGACCTGCTGCGCAAGGTGGGCGCGCACAAGCCCGACGTTGCCATCGTCGACGTGCGCATGCCGCCCACGCACACCGACGAGGGCCTGCGCGCGGCGTCGGAGATCCGCGACCGCCACCCGGGCGTCGGCGTGCTCGTCCTGTCCCAGTACATCGAGGAGGGCTACGCGCTCGAGCTGCTGTCGTCGAACGCCGAGGGCGTCGGCTACCTGCTCAAGGACCGCGTCGCCGACCTCGAGCGCTTCGTCGACGCCGTCCGGCGCGTGGGGGAGGGCGGCAGCGCGCTCGACCCCGAGGTCGTCTCGCGGCTGCTCGGCCGCCGCCGGCGCGAGGACCCGCTGTCCGAGCTCAGCCCGCGCGAGCGCGAGGTCCTCGGGCTGATGGCCGAGGGGCGCTCCAACCACGCGATCGCCGACCAGCTCGTCGTCACCGAGCGCGCCGTCGAGAAGCACGTCACGAGCATCTTCAACAAGCTCAGCCTGCCGCCCGCCCAGCAGGACCACCGGCGCGTGCTCGCCGTGCTGACGTACCTGCGGGCCTGATTCCCGCAGGCGCTCGCGGCGCGAAGAATCTCCACCGGCGCCCGGTCGCCATTTAGGCTCGGCCGGCACTTTCGCCTTGCTCTCTCGCGGTCCAGCAGGAGCTCCAGCCCATGACGCCGTTGCTGTACGGCCTCGGGCAACGCTGTGTCAGACATCGCCTGACGGTGTTCGCCGTCTGGTTGGTCGTCGTCGCCGCCCTGGCGATCGCCGCGCGCACCGTCGGGCCCGACGTCAACGACAACCTCACGCTGCCGGGCAGCGACAGCCAGCAGGCCACCGACCTGCTCGAGCAGCGCTTCCCGTCGCAGGCCAACGGCACCAACCCGGTCGTGCTGAAGGCGCCGTCGGGCGACAAGCTGACCGACGAGCGCTTCTCCAAGCCGATCGACGACACGGTGGCCGCGCTGAGGGCCGACGCCGACGTGCGCGACGCGACCAGCCCCCTGTCGAGCGCCGGAGCCGACTTCCTGTCCAAGGGCAAGAGCACCGGCTACATCGCGCTCAACCTCAGCGCGGGCCCGAGCGACCTGACCACCGACGACGCCGAGCGGATCGTCGCCGAGGCCGATCCGGCCCGCAAGGCGGGCCTGTCGGTGGGCTTCGGCGGCTACCTCGGCCAGAAGGTGTCCAAGCCCGAGACGCACTCCAGCGAGGCGGTCGGGCTGGGCATGGCCGTCATCGTGCTGCTCTTCACCTTCGGCACCGTCGTCGCCATGGGGCTGCCGATCGTCACGGCCATCTTCGGGCTCGTCAGCGGCCTGTCGATCATCACCCTGATCAGCCAGGTCGCCGAGGTGCCGACGGTGGCGCCGACGCTCGCGACCATGATCGGGCTCGGCGTCGGGATCGACTACGCGCTGTTCATCGTCACCCGCCACCAGGCGCAACGGCGCGCCGGGATGGCCACGGACGAGTCGATCGCGCGCGCGTGTGCCACGTCCGGCGGCGCGGTCGTGTTCGCCGGCACGACGGTGATCGTCGCGCTGCTGTCGCTCGCGATCGTCGACATCCCGCTCGTCACGACCCTCGGCTACACCTCCGCGCTGGTCGTCGCCGTCGCCGTGGCCGCCGCCGTGACGCTGCTGCCCGCCGTGCTCGCCATCGTCGGCGACCGGATCGACGCGCTCGCCCTCCCGCACCGGCGCGCGGCGACCGACGACCACCCCCATGGCTGGGAGCGCTGGGGACGGGCCGTGGCCCGCCGGCCGCTGCCCAGCGCGATCGTCGCCGTCGTCGTGCTCGTCGCCCTCGCCGTACCGGCGCTCGACCTCTACCTCGGCCAGCAGGACAACGGCGCCCTGCCGACGAGCACCGACGCCCGGCGCGCGTACGACGGCATGACCGCGGCCTTCGGCCCGGGCGCCAACGGGCCGCTGCTCGTGAGCGTCGACATGTCGAAGAAGCCGGCCACGGAGGACACGTCGCAGATCGACGACATCGACAAGCAGGAGGACGAGCAGAAGCAGCAGGCGCAGAGCAAGGCCGACGACCAGGAGCAGCAGATCGCGGCGTCCCTCGAGGCCCAGGGCGTCCCGCCGGCGCAGGCGCAGTCGCAGGCCGAGGCGCAGGTCAAGCCGCAGCTCGACGCGCAGACCAAGCAGATCCAGGAGCAGGCGGAGGATCAGCGCAAGAAGGCGCAGAACAAGGCGACCGATCCGCGCCTGCAGACGCTGCGCACGGACCTGCAGAAGACCAGCGGCGTCGACAAGGTGACCCAGCCGCTCGTCAACTCGTCGGGCAGCGCGGCCGTGCTGACCGTGACGCCGAAGACGGCCCCGTCCGACCGCGCCACCGAGCAGCTCGTGCGCCGCATGCGCGACGACACGATCCCCACGGCGACCGAGGGCGCCGACATGACCGCGGATGTGGGCGGGACGACCGCCGGCTACGTCGATCTGGCCGACGAGATCTCGAGCCGGCTGGTCCCGACGATCGGCGTCGTCGTCGCGCTGAGCTTCGTGCTCCTGCTGCTCGCCTTCCGCTCGATCGTCATCCCGCTCACGGCGGGGCTGATGAACCTCGTCTCGATCGGCGCCGCGTTCGGGGTGGTCACGGCCGTCTTCGAGAAGGGCTGGGGCGCCTCGCTCGTCGGCCTCGACGGCGAGGTGCCGATCGTCAGCTTCGTCCCGCTGATGATGTTCGCGATCCTCTTCGGGCTCTCGATGGACTACGAGGTCTTCCTGATGACGCACATCAAGGAGGCCTGGGAGCGCACGCACGACAACACGAAGGCCGTCGTCGACGGCGTCGCGCACACCGGCCGGGTCATCACCTCGGCGGCGCTGATCATGGTCAGCGTGTTCTTCGCGTTCATCATCAACGGCGACCCCACGGTCAAGCAGTTCGGGGTCGGGATGGGTGTCGCCGTGGCCGTCGACGCGACGCTCGTGCGCTGCCTGCTCGTGCCCGCGGTGATGACGCTGCTCGGCCGCTCCAACTGGTGGTTCCCGGGCTGGCTGGACCGCCTCGTCCCGAACTTCTCGATCGAGGGCGAGGAGTGGTTCCGCGCGCGCGACGCCCGCGAGCGCCACGGCGCTCCGGGACCGCCCGCGCCGGCGGGGCCGGCGCAGCTGCCGCCCGACACCGTGCCGCACTGAATCCCCCCAAACCGCAGGAGGCCGTGCCCACATGCGCACCACCAGGATGGCCGTCGCGGCGCTCGCCGCCGGCCTGCTCGCGTTCACCGCATCCGCCGCGGAGGCCTCGGCGCCGGGCTGGTCGACGCCCCAGGCCATCAGCACCTACGCCGTCGGCGTCTTCGGCGCCGGCCCGAACGGCCAGGGGGTGCAGCTGTTCGCCAACGGCGCGGCGCAGACGCGCACCGCGCAGATGCGGGGGATCCAGAAGGACGCGTCACAGGGAGGGGCGAAGCCCATCGACGCCGGCCGGCCGGGGTTCGACGCGCCGTCGGTGAGCGTCAACGCGACGGGGCAGCTCGTCTCGGCATGGACGCTCGACACGCAGCAGCCCGGCCCGATCGGGCTGGCCGCGGCGCTCGGCACGCGCGCGAACCTCCCGAGGACGGCCTCGGTGCTGCCGACCACGGGCTCGGTCGGCGACCTGGCCACGGCGATCACCGACGGCGACATCGCGCTGGTGGCGTGGATCGAGTTCTCGAGCGGTCCGCCCGTGGTCAAGGCCGCGACCCTGCGGCCCGGCCAGGCGCCGCAGACCGTGGTGCTGACGACGCGTGCGAACGCGACCCTGACGAACGTCTCGGCGGGCTTCGACAGCGCGAGCAAGCCGATCGTGACCTGGGCGGTCGATCCCATCACGGCCGGCACGCCCGCCGGTCATCGGCATCGCCCGGGGCGACGGCCTCGGCGGCTTCGCGCCGGCGGTCGAGAACGCGGTCGCCACCGGAGCGCTGAACAACCTGAAGACGTTCACGACGGTCAACGGCTCGCTGATCGCGCTCTGGTCCGACGGGGTCGTCGGCGCCGGCAAGCCGATCCAGGTCAAGACGGCCGAGGCGTTGCCGGGCGCCTCGCTCGGTGGGACCCAGACGCTGACGAGCGGCACGCAGGGCGCGGCGCCCGCCTTCGGCGCCAACGCCTCCGGGCGCGCCGGGGTGATCCTCCCGAGCGCGTCGGGCTCGGACACGAAGCTGCGCGTCGTGCTGCGCTCGGCGACGGGCACGTGGGGCACCGCCCGGACGGTCGGCGCCTCCGGTCGCTACGTGGCCCACGCGGACATCGGGGTCGACGCGAAGAGCCGCGTGGTCGCGCTGTGGGACGACGGCGCCTCGAAGTCCTCCGGCCCGACGCGCATCCTGGCGGCGCGATCGGGGTCGTCGACCGATCCGCTCGGCTCCTACCACCAGCTCTCGCAGCGTTCGAACGACAAGCGCTGCAGCGGAGCCACGCTCATCGTGTCGACGAGCGGGGACGGGCTCGGGCGCTGGGACTGCAGCACGAAGAGCTCGGGGTCGATCAACGGGCCGCGGCTGGCCCGCCTGACCAAGGCGTCGTAGCGGCTCAGCGCGCGCCGAGCGCCGCGAGCGCCGCGTCCACGTCCTCCTCGGTGTTGTAGAGGTGCCAGGACGTGCGCAGGCGCCCGCCGCGCTCGGCGGCCTGCACGCCGGCGGCCTCCAGGCGCTTGTGCGCGCCGGGCACGTCGGCGACGACGATCGCCGAGTTCGACGGCTCGAGCCCCAGCCCGGCGCGGAAGCGGTTGGCCAGGCCGACGTCGTGGGCGTGGATGGCGGGCACGCCGATCTGCCCGACGAGCTCGACGGCGGGCAGCGTGCCGACCCAGGCGAACCACGCCGGCGACGTGTCCAGGCGGCGCGCATCCGCGGCGAGGCGCAGCGGCGGGCCGAAGTAGCTCGAGTGGACGTCCTCGCCCGCGAACCAGCCCGCCCCGCCGGGCAGGATCCCGGCCAGGCGCTCCGGGCGGACGGCCATGAACGCCGTGCCGCGCGGGGACATGAGCCACTTGTAGGCGGCGCACACGACGACGTCGAAGCGCCCGGCGTCGATCGGCAGCCAGCCGCACGCCTGCGTGGCATCGAGCACGGTGATCGCGCCGGCGGCCCGCGCGGCGGCGGCGATCGCGTCGAGGTCGGCGACCTCGCCGGAGGACATCTGGACCGCGCTGAAGGCGACGACGTCGGTGCGCGCGTCGATCTCGCCCGCGAGCTCGGCCGGTGGAACGACCCGCACCCGCACCCCGCGGCCCGCCTGGACGAGGAACGGGAACAGCGTCGAGGCGAACTCGACGTCGGGGATCAGGACGCGCGAGCGGTCGGGGATCGAGGCGGCCACCAGGCCGACGAGCCCGGAGACCGTCGCGCCCGTGGCCACGGTGCTCGCCGGCACCCCGACGAGCGCGGCGAAGGCGGCGCGCGCGGCGTCGGTGCGGTCGCCCCAGTCCTCCCAGCTCGTGCGCCCGAAACGCCAGTCGGCGAGCGCCTGCTGATGGGCCTCCCAGGCGCAGTCCGGCGGCAGCCCGAAGCTCGCCGTGTTCAGGTAGACCGAGTCCGGATGCCACTGGCGGCGCGCCTGCGCGATGGTGGGCGTGGCCGCCATGGGCCGCGACCATAGCGCCGGTCCGAGGGCCAACGCTGACGCCCGCTGCAGCACGCCGGTTCGGCTACCCGTACCGATCGGTCGTAGGCGCGGATTACTCTGCGGAGCCATGACCGTCACCACGCCTCTGCTCGTCTCCGCCGCCGACGTCACCCGCGTCTTCGGGGAGGGCCAGGCCGCCGTCCGGGCGCTGGACGGCGTCACCGTCGGCTTCCCGCAGAGCAAGTTCACGGCCATCATGGGCCCGTCGGGCTCGGGCAAGTCGACGCTCATGCACATCCTCGCCGGGCTGGACCGCCCGACCTCGGGCTCGGTCGTCCTCGACGGCGTCGAGATCACCTCGCTCGACGACCGCAAGCTCACCGAGCTGCGGCGCGAGCGCGTCGGCTTCGTCTTCCAGTCGTTCAACCTGCTGCCCGTCCTCGACGCCCGCGAGAACATCGTGCTGCCGCTCTCGATCGCCGGCAAGCGCCCCGACGCCGAGTGGCTCGAGAAGCTGATCGACACCGTCGGCCTGCGCGACCGCCTCACCCACCGCCCGTCCGAGCTGTCGGGCGGCCAGCAGCAGCGCGTCGCCCTGGCCCGCGCGCTCGCCTCGCGGCCCGCCGTCGTCTTCGCCGACGAGCCGACCGGCAACCTGGACTCCAAGGCCTCGGGCGAGGTCCTCGACCTCCTGCGCCGCTCGGTCGACGAGTTCGGCCAGACGGTGATCATGGTCACCCACGATCCGACGGCCGCCTCCTACGCCGACCGCCTGCTCGTCCTCGCCGACGGGCGCATCGTGCACGACGAGCAGGAGCGCCACAGCGCCGAGGACGTGCTCGACCTGATGAAGGCGGTCAGCTGACCGTGCGGAAGGTCGCCGTCCGCGGGATGTTCTCCCGCAAGCTGCGGATGTCCCTCACCGCGTTGTCGGTGGCCCTCGGCGTCTGCCTGATCGCCGGGACCTACGTCTTCACGGACACGATCAACCACTCCTTCGACACGATCTTCTCGGAGTCGGCGAAGGGCACCGACGCGGCGATCACGCCGCGCAAGCCGATCGACACCTCCCAGAACGGCGGCACGCAGCCCGTGCTGCCGCGCTCGCTGCTGGCCAAGGTGCGCCAGAACACCGACGTCCAGGACGCGCAGGGCTCCGTCTTCGACGTCGCCACCGTGCTCGGCAAGGACGGCAAGCGGGTCGGCCTCGGCGGGGCGCCGAACTTCGTCGCCTCCGTCGCCGAGGTGCCGCGCTTCGACGGCTTCACGGTCAAGGTCGGGCGCAAGCCGCGCACCGCCGACGAGGCGACGATCGACGCCGCGACGGCCGAGAAGGAGAACTTCAAGGTCGGCGACAAGGTCTCCGTCGTCGGCGAGGCGCCGCGCAAGGCCTACACGATCGTCGGCACGACGCAGATCGCCGGCGTCGACTCGTTCGGCGGCGCCACGGTCGTCGACCTGACCCTGCCCGAGGCGCTGCGGATGCTCGGCAAGGACGGCTACGACCAGATCCAGGCGTCGGCCAAGCCGGGCGTCACCCCCGAGCAGCTGCGCGACTCGCTGCGCCAGGATGTCGGCCGCCAGGCCGTCGTGCGCACCGGCCAGGAGGAGGCGCGCAACCAGGCCGGCGACATCCAGGACAGCCTCGGCTTCCTGACCACCGCGCTGCTTGCCTTCGCCGGCATCTCGCTCTTCGTCGGCGCCTTCATCATCTTCAACACCTTCTCGATCACCGTCACGCAGCGCATGCGCGAGTTCGCGCTGCTGCGCACGCTCGGCGCGTCGCGCGGCCAGGTCATGCGCTCCGTGATCACCGAGAGCCTGCTGCTCGGGGTCATCGGCTCGCTCGTCGGGCTCGCGCTCGGCATGGCCATCGCGCCGGGGCTGCGCGCGCTGTTCCGCGCCGTCGGCGTCGACCTGCCCTCGACCGGCAACGTCGTCGAGACGCGCACGATCGTCGTCTCGCTCGTCGTCGGCACGCTCGTCAGCGTGCTCGCCGGGCTGGCGCCCGCGCTGCGCGCCACCCGCGTGCCGCCGGTGGCCGCTCTGCGCGAGGGCGCCGTGCCGTCGTCGCGCGGTCCGTCGCGGAAGGTCACCCTCTCCGGCGCCGTGCTCGCGCTGCTCGGCCTCGGGCTCATGGCCGCCGGCCTGTTCGGCTCGTTCACGACCAACGCGGCGCTGAGCTTCACCGGCGCGGGCGCGGCCGCGACGTTCCTCGGCGTGGCGCTCGTCAGCCCGCGGCTCGTGCGCCCGCTCGCCTCCCTCATCGGGCGCCCGATCGAGCGCGCGACCGGCATCACCGGCCGCCTCGCGCGCGAGAACAGCGTCCGGCAGCCCGGGCGCACGGCGGTGACGGCGGCGGCGCTGATGATCGGCGTGGCGCTCGTCACCTTCGCGTCGATCTTCGCCGCGGGCGCCCAGAAGACGATCGCCAAGGCGGTCGACGACAACCTCGAGGCCGCCTTCGTCGTCCAGAACGTCGACGGCTTCTCGCCCTTCTCGGCCAACGTGCTGACCACGGTGTCACGCGTGCCCGGGGTATCCGAGGTCAGCGCCGTGCGCTTCAGCCAGGCCAACGTCGCCGGCGTCGACGGCAAGACGGCGGTCTCGGGCATCGAGCCGCGCACGCTGCGCGACCTGTACTCGGTCAGCGAGGGCGCGGACGCGCTCGCCACGCTGCGCACCGGCCAGGTGCTGCTGAGCAAGGGCTTCGCCGAGGACAACAGCCTGAAGACGGGCGGGACGCTGCGCCTGAGCACGCCGGTCGGCAAGCGCCTGACGCTGCCCATCCACGGCATCGTCGACGACAACGGGGACCTCACGTCGGCGGTCGTCGTCACCAACCAGCAGATGCTGAACGACTTCGGCGAGCCCAAGGACGCCTTCGGGCTCGTCGGGCTCGCACCCGGCGCGAACGAGGGTCAGGTCCAGAAGCGGGTCGACTCGGTGCTCGAGCGCAAGTACCCCGAGGCCGAGATCCTCACGGCCGAGGAGTTCAAGGACGACATCGCGGGCCAGGTCAACCAGCTGCTCGGGCTGATCTACGCGCTGCTCGCGCTGGCCATCATCGTGTCTTTGTTCGGGATCGTGAACACGCTCGTGCTCTCGATCAGCGAGCGCACGCGCGAGCTCGGGCTGCTGCGCGCCGTGGGCACGAGCCGTCGGCAGGTCAGGCGCATCGTCCGCTACGAGTCGGTGATCACGTCGATGATCGGCGGCCTGCTCGGGGTGCTGCTCGGCGTCGTGCTCGCGGTCCTGTTCACGCAGCCGCTCGAGGACTTCTCGCTCAGCATCCCCGTCGGCTCGCTGATCGTCTTCGTGCTGCTCGCCGGTGTGGCCGGGGTCGGCGCCGCCGTCCTCCCGGCCCGGCGCGCGTCGAAGCTCGACGTGCTCGACGCCCTCGCCTACGAGTAGGCGGGCACGGCCTCGTCCTCGAGGGCGACGCCCTCGAGGCGGCTCGTCGACCGTGCGCAGGGTCTCGGACAGGTCGCGCAGGCGCTCGGCCGAGGCGCGCCCGTCGCCGGCCGCCATGACGACGAGGTCGATCGCCTCACGCGCATCGCCGAGGGCGGCGCCGATGCGCTGCGCGCCGTCGCCGGTGGCCCGCACCGAGCGCTCGATGCGGCGCGCGCTGTCCTCGACGGCGACGCCGGCGCGGCCGGCGTCCTCGAGCGCGCCGTCGGCCTCGCCGACGGCGTCGCGGCCGCGGCCGGCGATCTCGGCGCAGTCAGCGGCGGCGGCGACGGCGGCCGAGGCGGCCTCGTCGATCGCGCGCAGCAGGCCGTTGACGTTCGTGGTGGCGGCGCTGGAGCGCTCGGCGAGCTGGCGGACCTCGTCGGCGACGACGGCGAAGCCGCGGCCGTGCTCGCCGGCGCGTGCGGCCTCGATCGAGGCGTTGAGGGCGAGCAGGTTGGACTGGTCGGCGAGCTCGCGCACCGAGGCGACGATGGCCGAGATCTCGCGGGTGCGCTCGGACAGCGACACGACACGCTCGGAGATCGCGGCGACACGCGCCTCGACGTCCTCGATCGCCGACACCGCGCTGGCCACGGCGGCGCGGCCGCCGGTGCTGGCGCTCGACGCGGCGGCGGCGCGGTGGACGACCTGGCCGGCCTCATCGGCGGCCGCCTCGGCCTGCTCGGCGATGGTGGAGGCGACGGCGTCGGCGTCGGTCAGCGCCTGGGCGCTGCGCTCGGCGGCGTCCTCGATCCCGGCGACGCCGGCGAGCACGTCGCTGCCCGTCTCGGCCACGGCGCCGGCCTCGGCGTGGACATCGGCGGCGAGCTCGCGCGAGGCGGCGACGACGCTGTCCAGGCGCAGGACGGTGGCGTCGAGCGCGCCGTTGCGCTCGTCGAGCTCGACGTTCTGGCGGTCCATCGCGGCGGCGCGCTGGTCGAGCGTGGCCGCCTGGGCCTGGGCAAGGCGGAAGGACGCGAGCAGGGCGACGATCTCGGCGACCACGAACGAGGCGTGCACGCCGGTGCGCTCGAGGACCTCGACGACGCCGTGCGTGTCCCCATAGACCTCCTGCGGGAAGAGCAGCGCGAAGCCGGCGTGGTGGACGACGACGTAGCCGACGGCGAGCGCGAGCGGGCGCCAGTCCAGGTAGAGCCCGATGATCGGGAGCATCACGAAGAAGTGGAAGTGCGCCTCGATCGCGCCGCCCGTCGTGTGCACGAGCATCGCCGAGGCGGTGACGAGCCCGAGCGAGGCGAAGATCGAGCGCTGCAGCTGTGTGCGCGCGCCCCAGGCGGCGAGCGCGGCGAACACGGCGAGCGGCAGCAGGTCGAGCACCGTGTGCAGCAGCCCGAAGCCCTCGAGCAGCCCGAGCGCGACGAGGCCCGGGAGGTGGGCGATGAGCAGGGCGGAGATCGCGCGGTGGCGCGGGGCCCAGTCGGCAGCCGGCAGGCCGCGGAGCGTGGCGAACGAGGTCAGCATGCGCATGCCCGCGTGATCGGCCGCCGGTGGCAGATCTTGTGGGCGCGGGTCAGCCGCGGGCGTAGAGCACGGCCAACATGGCGCACAGCAACCCGGCGGCGCCCGCGTAGCCGATCTCGGCGCGCAGCAGCTGGTCCTCGACGACCGGCGAGACCATCCAGGCCACGAAGGCCGCGGCGGCGGCCAGCCAGACGGCCGCGGCGACCCGCGCCTGCCCGCGCGCGAGCGCGGCCTGGTTGAGCGTGCCGGCGCACAGGTGCAGTCCCATGCCGACCGCGATCACGGCCAGGCCGACGCGGCCGTAGTCGTGGCCGGCGCCGAACACGAGGTCCATGACCTCAGGCCCGATGAGCAGCAGCCCGAGGGCGACGGCGCCGGCGAACGCGGCGATCGCGAGCACGGTGACGCGGATCGCGCGCGCGAAGGCGGCCGAGCCCTCGGTCGCCTCGAGGCCGCTGAGGTGGGGCAGCAATGAGGTCTGCACGCTCTGGAAGAGCTGCAGCGGCGCACGCGTGATGAGCAGCGCGTTGAAGACGACGCCGGCCAGCGCCGTGCTCGCCGACGCGCCGACGACCAGCACCGCCGCGTTGAGCAGCGTCTGCTCGGCGAGCTGGATCGCCGCGACGGCGATCGCGAAGCCGGCGCCCGCGCGCAGCGTGAGCTCGCGCGCCGCGCTCGGGGCGTCGCGCTCGCCCGACCCCGCGTGGCGCGCCAGCGCCCACGGCACGACGATCAGCGAGGCCAGCGGCGCGGCGAGGATGCCGAGCGCCACGGCGGACTGGCCGGAGGCGATGCCGACCGCGACCGCGACCGGGAAGGCGAAGCGCGAGATCGACTCGAAGAGCACGAGCCCGCCGTAGAGGCCGAACCACTGGTGCCCGGCGAAGTAGCCGCGCGCGAAGTAGCTCGCCGCGTAGGCGACGGTCGCGCCGACGAAGACCCAGTAGAGCGTCGCCGAGCCGCCGAAGGCGTCCTCGATCGGCCCGCGCAGTGCGAGCGCGACGACGAGGAAGGCGAGCGCGAACGCGGCCTGCACCGTGAGCGGCACGCGCAGCGGGTGGCCGCCGGTCAGGCCGCGCGCGCGGCGCTCGGCGATCGTCCGCGACAGGAGCTGCTCGACGGGCCGGTAGATGACCGAGATGACGACGAACAGGACCGCCCACAGCAGCGAGATGGCGCCGTAGGCGGGCGCCGGCAGCACGTGGCTGGCGACCGCGAAGTACGCGAACGTGAACAGGCCGGTCGACGCGATCCCGACCGACAGGATCCGCGCGCCGCGCCCGTAGCCGTCGGCGGGCGGTGCCGCCGCGGCCGGCGTCGGCGCCGCCGTGCCGGTGCTAGCCACCCACCCGGACGAGCAGCATCGTCCAGGGGAACGGCGAGCGCGCCTCGACGACCTCGCCGTGGCGCGACAGGAGCGAGACGAAGGAGCGCTTGGACCAGTGGTTCAGGTGGCCCGGGGTGTTGCCCAGCTCGCGGACGTAGGCGCCGCGCGCCAGGTTCAGCCCGCGCCACAGCGGCTCGCGCGGCACGGAGACGATCAGCCAGCGGCCGGCCACGCGCGCCATCTCGGCGACGGTGTGCTCCGGGTCGGGGACGTGCTCGAGGACCTCGATCGCCGTGGCGACGTCGAACGCGTCGTCGGAGAACGGCAGGTTCTCGGCCCGCATCACGCGGTACTCGAGGTTGGGCGCGGTGCGCTGCGCCCACTGGGCATGCAGCTGCGGGTCGTCGAGATCGATGCCCACGACACGCTTGTCGCCGAGGCGCTGCGCCCACTTCTGGACGAGCACGCCCTCGCCACAGCCCACGTCGAGCAGGGACTGCGGATCGGCCTGTACGAAGAGCTCGTCGAGCGTGCGCTCGAAGGTGGCCATCAGGCGGCGCACGACCGGGTTGGTCGAGCCGTACTTGTCGTACGTGTTGCCGGTGACCGTGCCCTCGCGGTCGACGGTGACGGACGGCCCGCTCATACCTTCAGCGCCTCTCGTTCCTCGGTCGTTCCCCCGGCGTCGTCGGGGTCGGTCTTGCCCGCGTTGGCGCCGGTGGTCGGCGGCCGGCCGGTCGGCTTCGCGCCGGGCTCGTAGTGCGACGGCGGCACGTCGAGCTGCAGCTCGATGCGGCGCACGCGCTCGAAGATCCGCTGCACCATCATCCGCTGCCCGTAGAGCAGGTCGCCGATCACGCCGAGCGCGGAGAGCACGACGGCCGCGTTGAACAGCACGGCGCCGAAGATCAGCGACTGCACGTGGCCGGCGCCGTCGCCCTGGACGTAGGCGACGAAGAAGCGCAGCCACGGGACCAGCGCGGCCAGGAACAGCAGCAGGGCCATCGTCATGAAGACCTTGAGCGGCTCGTACTGCGCGTAGATGCGCGCGATGGCCACCGCGTTGCGGCGCACGTAGGAGGACATCGACGGGAACAGCCGCGACTCGCGCGTCTTCGGGTTCGTCCGGATCGGGACGTGCTCGGTGGCCACGAGCAGCTTGCCCGCCTGGATGATCGTCTCGAGCGTGTACGTGTACTTCGAGACGACGGCGACCTGGATCGCCGCCTCGCGGTTGTAGGCGCGGAAGCCGGAGGTCGTGTCGGGCACGTCGGTGTCCGACGCCTGGCGCACGACCCACGAGCCCGCCTTCTGCAGGCGCTTCTTGAGCGGCGAGAAGTGCTCGATCTTGTCCGTCTCGCGGTCGCCGACGACGAGGTCGGCGCGACCGTCGACGATCGGCTCGACGAGCTTGGGGATGTCGGCGGCCGAGTACTGGTTGTCGGCGTCGGTGTTGACGATCACGTCGGCGCCGAGCTTGAGGCACGCGTCGAGGCCGGCCTGGAAGCCGGCGGCGAGGCCCTTGTTGTTCGTCAGCCGGACGATGTGGTCCACGCCGGCCGCGCGCGCCACCTCGATCGTGCGGTCCGTCGACCCGTCGTCGATGATCAGCCACTCGACGCTCTCGAAGCCGTCGACCTCGCGCGGCAGGTCGGCGAGCGTGCCGGGGAGCGTCTCCTCCTCGTCGAGGCACGGGATCTGGATGATGAGCTTCATCTGGGAACTGGACGGAGAGAGGGCGGGCAGAACCCGGTCACGCCTCTGACAGGGTACTGCCGCGCGCGGGCGCAATCGGACAGGCGGCGCCGGCGACGCCGTAGACTGCGGCCCTCAGTCTCCCAGATGGCTAGTGCGACGCTCACCCGGCCGCGCCCGGGCCAGACGGAGGTGCCGCCGCGGCGTCGCCGGCCGCTCCCGTGGCCCGCGCTCGCGCTGGCCGGGCTCACCCTGGGGACGCTCGTCGGGTTCCTGATCTATCCGACCTTCCCGAACTACGACTCGTACTACTCCCTGCTGTGGGGGCGCGAGGTCCTCGCCGGGGAGCTGCCGAGCTTCGACGCCTACCGCGCGCCGACCGAGCACCCGCTGGCGATCGCCTTCGGGGCGCTGCTGTCGCTCGTCGGCGACGACGCCGACCGGCTCATGGTCGGCGCCACGCTGGCCTCCTTCGTCGTGCTCGCGGCCGGCGTCTACCGGCTCGCGGCGACCTCGTTCACGGTCGCCGTCGGCCTCGTCGCCGGCGCGCTGGTGTGCTCGCGCTTCGACTTCCCGTTCCTCGCCGCGCGCGCCTACATCGACATCCCGTACCTGGCCTTCGTCGTCTGGGCGGTCGCGCTCGAGGCGGGCCGGACGCGCCGCGGCGCGCCCGTGTTCTGGCTGCTCGCCGCCGCCGGCCTGCTGCGCCCGGAGGCGTGGCTGCTCAGCGGCCTGTACTTCCTGTGGTGCTTCCTGCCCGCGAGCTGGGGGCGGCGGATCCGCTACGCGGCCCTCACCGCGATCGGCCCCGTGCTGTGGACGGCGACCGACTGGATCGCCACCGGCGACCCGCTGTTCTCGCTGACGCACACGAGCGGCCTGGCCGAGGAGCTCGGGCGCCAGCGCGGGCTGTCGGAGATCCCCGGCGCGACCGTCGAGTTCCTCGTCAGCCTCGACAAGCTGCCCGTCTTCGTGGCCGGCGTGGTCGGGCTCGTGCTCGCCGTCGTGCTCGTGCCGCGGCGGATGCTCGTGCCGCTTGCCGTGCTCGTCATCGGCATGGGCACCTTCGTGCTCGTCGGCCTGGCCGGGCTGTCGGTCATCGACCGATACCTGCTCGTCCCGTCGCTGATGGTCATGGTCTTCGCGGCAGTCACGCTCGCGGGCTGGACGATGCTGCGCGAGGGCACGTGGGCGAGACGGCTGTGGGCGATCGCCGCCGGGCTCGTCGTCGCCTACGGCATCGTGTTCACGGCGACGCACGTCAACCTCTTGAGCTTCGACACCGAGCTGCGGTTCCGCGGTGACTCGCACGCCTCGCTCGAGCGGCTGCTGCGCGACCCGCGCATCGAGGCCGGGCGGCGCTGCGGCCCGGTGTCGGTCCCCAACCACAAGCTCGTGCCCGACACGCGCTGGATCCTGAACGCCGGCGAGGACGAGGTCATCGCGCGCAGCGACGAGTCCCAGCGCCCGCGCCTGCGCCGCGGCGTCGCGATCTACGCCACGAGCCGCCAGTCCCTGTTGCGCCAGGGCTTCACGCCCCAGGAGACGAGCGTCGAGGACGTCCGCAACTCGCTCCCGCTGCCGGGCTACGAGTTCGTCGCCGCCACGGGCATGTACGGCGCGTATGTCCGTTGTTGACACGCCGCCGAGCCGCGCCCGCGCGCAGCCGCGCGCGGAGGAGCCGGTCGCGGAGCCTGAGCGCCGCTGGCCGTGGTGGATCGGCGTCGCCGTCGTCCTCGCCGTCGCGCTCGGCGTGCGGCTGTGGGGCATCGCGCACGGGCTGCCGTACGCCTACAACGCCGACGAGAACGCGCACTTCGTCCCTGGGGCGATCGGGCTCTTCGGCCATGGGCTGAACCCGCACTACTTCGTCAACCCGCCCGCCTACACGTACCTCCTGCACGCCGTCTTCGCCGTCTGGTTCGGCGGCCGGGAGGGGGTCTCCCAGGCGTTCGCGACGCACCCGACCGAGGTCTTCATCGCCGCCCGGGTGACCGTCGCCGTCGTCGGGACGCTCGGCGTGTGGCTGCTGTACCTCGCCGGCGCCAAGTTCGCGGGCCGGGGCGTCGGACTGCTCGCCTCGGCGCTGCTGGCCGTCAGCTTCCTGCCCGTCTTCTACTCGCACCTCGCGCTCAACGACGTGCCCACCCTGGCGCCGATCGCGCTCGCGCTGTGGGGCGTGGCCGGCGTCCTGCGCCGCGGCGGCGTCCTGGACTACGCGATCGCCGGGATCGGGCTCGGGCTGGCGTGCGCGACGAAGTACACGGGCGGCATCGTGCTGCTGCCGCTGCTCGGCGCGGCGATCGCCGGGCTCGTCGCCGACCGGCGCGGCGGCGTGCGCACGGTCGCCCTGCTCGCCCTCTCGGGCGTGCTCGCGCTCGGCGCCTTCCTCGTCGCCAACCCCTACGCGCTGCTCGACTTCGCCGCCTTCCGCGACGGCCTGACCCACCAGGCCGACGCCGCCGGCGACCAGCTCGGCAAGCTCGGCCTCACGCACGAGTCCGGCCACCGCTACTACCTGTGGACGTTCACCTGGGGACTGGGCTGGGTGCCGCTCCTGGCCGCCGGCCTGGGCGCGTTGGCCATGCTCAGGCTCGATCGCCGGATGGCCGCCGTGCTCGTCCCCGCGCCGCTGCTCTTCATCGCCTTCATGGGCACCCAGGAGCGCTTCTTCGGGCGCTGGCTGCTGCCCGTCTTCCCGATCGTCTGCCTGCTCGCCGCGTGGGCGACGATCCGCGCCTCGGAGTGGGCGGGGCGGCGGCTGCCCGTCCTGCGCCCGGCGCTGTACGCGCTCGGCGCGGTGCTCCTGCTCGGCCAGGGCGTCGTCTACGCCCTGCACGACGGGATCGTGCTGTCGCGGCCCGACACGCGCAACCTGACGCGCGCCTGGCTGGCCGAGAACGTCGCGCCGAAGACGAAGATCGTCGTCGAGCCCGTCGTCCCCGACGCGTGGGCGTCGGACATCGGCCGCCCGAGCCCGCTGACGTCCAACGGCGCGCGCTGGGTCAAGTTCCCGACGAGCCGCTCGAACGTCGCCAACGACGGCTCGCGAATCCGTGGGCCGGGGCGGATCGTGAACGTCGAGGACTACGAGCGCACGCTGTTCCCGGAGCTCGTGGACCGCTACGAGCGCGAGGGCTACTGCTGGGTCGTCGTCGGCTCGACGCAGCGCGGGCGCGCCGAAGCCGAGCCCGAGGACGTGCCGCGGGCGGTCGCCTACTACCGCGAGCTGGAGCGCCGCGGCGCCGTCGCCTTCCGCGCCTCGCCGTACCGCGACGGGGCCGGCCCGGTGCCCTTCAACTTCGACTGGTCGTTCGACTTCTACCCCATGGCGTACGCGCGGCCGGGGCCCGAGATGACGGTCTATCGCCTGGCCGGAGGTGCGTGTCGGCCGGGAGCCGGAGGGTCCTAGACTCCTGGGACCGTGCAGCGCACCGACGTCGACCACGACCATCTCTCCCGGGCCATCGAGCTGGCGGAGCGGGGAGTGGGCCGTGTGAGCCCCAATCCCGTCGTCGGCGCGGTCATCGCCCGCGACGGCTCGATCATCGGCGAGGGCTGGCACGACATCTACGGCGGGAGGCACGCCGAGGTCAACGCGATCGCCGCGTGCAACGGCGAGGACCTGGACGGCGCGACGCTCTACGTGTCGCTCGAGCCGTGCTGCCACGAGGGCCACCAGCCGCCGTGCACGGACGCGATCCTCGCCGCGGGGATCCGCCGCGTCGTCGTCGCCGGCGACGACCCGAGCTCGAAGGCGGCCGGCCGTGGCCTGGGGATCCTGCGCGACGAGGGCGTGACCGTCGACGTCGCCGGCGGCGAGCTGACCGACCGCGCGCGCAAGCAGAATCAGGCCTTCCGCAAGCACGCGCGCACCGGGCGCCCGCTCGTCGTCTTCAAGTCGGCGATGAGCCTCGACGGCAAGGTCGCCACGCAGACCGGGGACTCGAAGTGGATCTCGACCGAGGGCAGCCGCGCCCTGGGCCACCACTGGCGAGCCTCGATGGACGCCGTCGCCGTCGGGATCGGCACCGCCCTGTCCGACGACCCCCAGCTCACGGCCCGCACCGAGGGCGTGCACCGCCAGCCGAGGCGCGTCGTCTTCGACTCCACCGCGCGCCTGCCGCTCTCCTCCAAGCTCGTCGCCGAGGCGTCCGACGTCCCGCTGATCGTCGTCGTCTCGCGCGCCGCCCCGCGCGGCGCCACCGACGCGCTCGAGATGGCCGGCGCGCAGGTCATCGTCGCCACGGGCCAGCACGAGCCCGCGCGGGTGCAGTCCGCGCTCGACCAGCTCGGCGCACTCGACCCGCCGGTGACGAGCATCCTGCTCGAGGGCGGCCCGCACCTGGCGGGGTCGTTCCTCGACGCGGGAGAGATCGACGAGGTGCGGCTGTTCATCGCGCCGCTGCTGCTCGGCGGGCGCATGGCGCGCGACCCGCTCGAGGGCGAGGGCGTCGAGCGGATCGCCGACGCGGTGCGCGCGCTGACGCTCGAGTGCCGGCCGAGCGCGGGCGACGTGCTCGTCACCGCGCGGCTCGAGGAGTGGTGAGCCATCTTCACCGGGCTCGTGGCCGATCTCGGGACCGTCGCTGCGGTCGACGCGACGGACGACGGCGTGCGCCTGACGGTCACCACGCGGCTGGCCGGCGAGCTCGGCGACGGTGACTCGGTCGCCGTCAACGGCGTCTGCCTGACCGCCGTCCAGACCGGCGCGGACCGCTTCGGCGCCGACGTCATGCACGAGACGCTGCGCCGCTCCTCGCTGGCCGAGGCGCGCGCCGGCGCGCGCGTCAACCTCGAGCTGCCGCTGCGGGCGGAGGACCGCCTCGGCGGCCATCTCGTGCAGGGGCACGTCGACGGCCTGGGCTCCGTGCGCGGCGTCCGCGAGGACGGTTTCTCGCGCGTCGTCGGCGTCGAGGTCGAGCCGGCGCTGCTGCGCTACGTCGTCGAGAAGGGCTCGATCGCCGTCGACGGCGTCTCGCTGACCGTCGCCGCCGTCGACGACGCCGGCTTCGAGGTCGCGCTGATCCCCGAGACGCTCGAGCGCACGAACCTGGGCGCCGCCGTGCCCGGCACCCCGGTCAACCTCGAGGTCGACATACTGGCCAAGTACGTCGAGAAGCTGATCCCGCCACTGCGAGCCGCCCCATGACCCGCACCCGCACGCCGTTCGCCACCGTCGAGGAGGCGATCCAGGACATCCGCCAGGGCCGCATGGTCGTCGTCGTCGACGACGAGGACCGCGAGAACGAGGGCGACCTGACGATCGCCGCACAGTTCGTCACGCCCGACGCGATCAACTTCATGGCCAAGCACGGGCGCGGGCTGATCTGCCTGGCGCTGCCGCCCGACCGCTGCGACGAGCTCGGGCTCGACCTCATGGCGGCCAAGAACGAGTCGCCCTTCGAGACGGCGTTCACCGTCTCCGTCGAGGCCCGTGAGGGCGTGACGACCGGCATCTCGGCCGCCGACCGGGCCCACACGATCCAGGTCGCGATCGATCCCGAGAGCTCGCCGCACGACCTCGTCCAGCCCGGCCACGTGTTCCCGCTCAAGGCCAAGCCGGGCGGCGTGCTCGAGCGCACGGGCCAGACCGAGGCGGCCGTCGACCTCGCGCGGCTGGCCGGCCTGAACCCGTCGGGCGTCATCTGCGAGGTCATGAACGACGACGGCACGATGGCCCGCGTGCCGCACCTCGCGCCCTACTGCAAGCGCCACGGGCTGAAGATGATCACGATCGCCGACCTGATCGCCTACCGGCGCGCGCACGACCGCCTCGTCGAGCGCGTCGTGGCCACGTCGCTGCCGACGGCCTTCGGCGACTTCGAGGTGGTCGGCTACCGCTCGCTCGTCGACGACAAGCACCACGTCGCGCTCGTCAAGGGCGACGTGGCGGGCCGCGACGACGTGCTCGTCCGCGTGCATTCCGAGTGCCTGACCGGCGACGTCTTCCACTCGCTGCGCTGCGACTGCGGCGAGCAGCTCGAGTCCGCGCTGGCGATGATCGAGACGGAGGGCCGCGGCGTTCTCCTCTACCTCTCCCAGGAGGGGCGCGGCATCGGGCTGCTCAACAAGCTCAGGGCGTACAAGCTGCAGGAGGAGGGGCTCGACACCGTCGACGCCAACCTGCGCCTCGGATTGCCCGCCGACCTGCGCGACTACGGCATCGGCGCGCAGATCCTCGCCGACCTCGGGCTGACGTCGATCCGGATCCTCACGAACAACCCGAAGAAGATCCGCGGGCTCGAGGGCTACGGGCTCAGCGTCGCGGCGCAGATCCCGATCGTCCACATGCCCAACCCGCACAACGAGGCGTACCTGCGCGCCAAGGCCGACCGCATGGGCCACACCCTTCATCACCAGGGCCTGAACCTCGACGAGCAGCTCATCCACGACGAGCACGAGCAGGACGCGGAGCGCGAGCGGTCGTGAGGTTCGCGATCGCGGTCGGTCGCTTCTACGAGGAACTCGCGGAGCGACTTCTCGCGGGCGCCCAGGGCGCGTTCGCCGAGGCGGGGGAGGGGGAGGCCGACGTCTTCGACGTCCCCGGAGCCTTCGAGCTGCCGCTGGCAGCCAAGATGGTCGCCGAGACGGGGCGCTACGACGGTGTGGCGTGCCTGGGCGCGGTCATCCGCGGCCAGACCGATCACTACGACTACGTCTGCGCCGAGTCGGCCCGCGGCATCCAGGACGTCCAGCTCTCGACCGGCGTGCCGTGCGCGTTCGGCGTGCTCACGTGCGACACGATGGAGCAGGCGCTCGAGCGCAGCGGCGGCGGCAAGCGCGACTCCGGCCGCCACGCCGCCGAGGCCGTCCTGGCGCTCGCGCGCCTGCGCGCGGCGCTGCGCTGACCGGCTGCGAACGCTGCATGCCGCAGCGCCGGGGCCACGGGGTACGCTCCCCAGCGTGAGCAAGGAGGTCCTGGCCATCGGCCTGACGCTGGTCGTCCACGTCCTGGGCCTGTGCGCACTCATCTGGGCGCTCGTGCTCAACGACGACGAGCGACCGGACTGGCGTGACTGGTGGCCCGGCGACGGCGACGAGGCCCCGGCGGGGCCGGATCCCTCGCCGCGCGGCGGCGAGCTTCCGCTGCCCGGCGCGCTGCCGAGCGGTGTGCGCCTGCGCGAGCCGGCGCGGCTGTCCGACGGCTACCGGCGCCCGGGCCGGCGTCCGGCGCACCCGCCGGAGCGGACGCCCGAGCGCGAGCCCACGCCGCGCTGAGCGGCGGCGGGAGGTCAGCCGGGGACGCGCGGAGGCGCACTCGCGCGAGCTGGCCGATGACATGCGCCGTCACGGCGACGGCGTCGTGCGCAACCTGCGTCGCGCGGCGCAGGCACTCGGTCGCCGCAGCGACCGGCGTGCCGCCTGAGCGGCCGCGCTAGCGGCGGTCGCTCTTCGGCGCGGCCGACGAGCCGGCGACGGTGCCGCCGTGGGCGGAGCCGCGACGCTGCTCGGTGACGTTCGGGATGACCATGTCCGGTTCATCGGCACCCTCTCCACGCCCTGACTCCTGCGACCGCGTGAACGCCGGGATGAGCGCTTCCTCCCCCGATCGGAGGAGGGTCCAGCCCCGAGGAGCTAGCCCTGGGAGCCCGCCTGCTCCCGTGCGACCTTCAGCTCGCGGCGCACGACGCCGCGCTTGTAGTCGCTGATGTGCAGGCGCTCCTCGAGCAGCGGGATCGCCTCGGCGGGCCTTCCGCTCAGGCGCAGCGCGTTGGCGAGGTTGTAGAGCGCGAAGGCGTAGTCGATCTCCTGCTTGCGGCCCTGGTCACGGAAGCCCTGCACCGAGCCCTGGAGCACCGGCACGGCGGCGCCCGGGTTCTGCTGCTGGATGAGCGCGAAGCCCTGGTCGTTGAGCGCCTTGGGGTCGCCCTGCCCACGGGGCTGCGTCTGTGCCTGCGTCTCGGTCTGCGTGCTCTCGGCGGTGCTGCCCGTCGAGGCCGACGGCGTCGTCGTGGTCTGGCTCGACGCCGCGCGGCTCGAGGACGAGGAAGAGGTGCTGCGCTCGCTCGTGCGCTCGCCGTCCGAGGCGCTCGAGCCCGTCTCGCGCGCCTGCGTGCGGTCGCCGGCGCCGCCGGACCCGCCGCCGCCGAGGGCGATGGCGGCAACCGCGCCGGCCACGAGCGCCAGCGCGCAGACGGCGAGGAGCAGCGGGACGCGCCGGCTGCGGGCGGCGGACCCGGCCGGCGAGGGGGCCGGCGTGGGCGTCCACGGGTCGCTGCGCGGGCGCGGCGTACGCGGGCGCGGGGTCGGGGGCGCAGGCGCGACCGGGGCGAGGCGGCGCGTGACCTCCGTCGGGGGCGGCTCGTCGCCCGCAGCGTCGCCCATCGCGGCCTCGAGGCGGTCGACGAGCTCGGCGGCCGTGGCCGGGCGCTCGCCGGGGTCCTTGGCCATCCCGTCGCGCAGCACTGCGCCGACGGCGGCGGGCAGGCCGGCGCCGATCGCGCTGGCGTCGGGGACGGCGGCCTCGACGTGGGCGCGCGCCTGCGCGGCCGGATGATCGGCCTCGAAGGGACGGCGCCCCGTGAGCAGCTCGTAGGCGACGACGGCGAGGGCGTAGCGGTCGCTGGCCGCGGTCGCCTTCTCGCCGCGGGCCTGCTCGGGCGACAGGTAGGCGGCCGTGCCGAGCACCTGGCCGGTCATCGTCACCGACGCCTCGCTGGCCACGGTGGCGATCCCGAAGTCGCCGACGGCGAGGCGGCCGCGCTCGTCGAGCAGCAGGTTGCCGGGCTTGACGTCGCGGTGCACGACGCCGCGGCCGTGGGCGCAGTCGAGCGCCGTCGCGGCCTCGCGAAGCCAGCGCAGCGCGACGGCGCGCGGGACGTGCCGGTCGCGGAGGCGGTCGCCGACGGTGCCGCCGGCGAAGTGCTCCATGACGATGAACGAGCGGCCCTCGTGCTCGCCGATGTCGTAGACGGTGACGACGTGGCGGCACTCGCCGAGCCGCGCGGCGGCGCGCGCCTCGCGCAGGAAGCGGCGGCGGGCGCGCTCGTCGGCGTCGAGAGCGCGCGAGAGGACCTTGACGGCGACGCGGCGCCCCAGCACCTCGTCCTCGGCAGCCCACACGGACGCCATCCCGCCGCGGGCGATGAGCCGCGCCACCCGGTAACGCGTCGGGAGCGCGACCGGCTGCTCGGTCGCCGGCATCGACGGGACGCTACCCCACGCATCCGACCGCTACACTCCTGCCCCCTATGGCGAAGGTCTGTCACAGCTGCGGCCGCGGGCCCGCGTTCGGCAACAGCCGCAGTCACTCGATGGTCGCGACGAAGCGGCGCTTCGACCCGAACCTGCAGAAGGTCCGTGTCCTGGTCGGCAAGGCGCCGCGCCGGGTCTACGTCTGCACCCGCTGCCTCAAGGCCGGCAAGGTCACCAAGGCCGTCTGAGCGCGCCGCCGGTCGCGCTCACCTTCGACGACGGGCCCGACCCGCGCGGGACCCCTGCCGTGCTCGACGCGCTGCGCCGGGCCGAGGCGCGCGCGACGTTCTTCGTGCTCGGCGAGCGCGTCGAGGAGCATCCCGCCCTCGTCGCGCGGATGATCGAGGACGGCCACGCCGTGCAGATCCACGGGCACGCCCACCTGCGCCATCCCCGCGCCGGGCAGGCCGCCGTCGCCGCCGACCTCGGGCGCGTGACGGAGGCGCTCCGGGCACACGGCGTCGATCCGGGCTGGTGGCGCGTGCCGTGGGGCGACCTGGCCGGCTTCACGCCGCTGCTCGCGGCCGCCGCCGGCCTGCGTCTGGCGGGCTGGACGGCGGACACGCACGACTGGCGCGGCGACGCCACGCCGGAGATGCTCGCCGCCGTGCGCGACGAGCTGCGCCCGGGCGCGGTCGTGCTCGCCCACGACGGCATCGGCCCGGGCGCCGAGCGCGAGGACGCCGCCGCCACCGCGGCGCTCGTCGAGCCGCTCGTCGCCGCGGTCCGCGAGGCCGGCCTCGAGCCCGCCCCGATGGACGCCGGCTGGCGCTCGCCCGTGCCCGCCGGCAACCCGGCGGCCGGACGTGGCGTCCCGCCGCCCAGCGCCGACTTCCCGGCCCGCGGATCCGGGTAACGCGGAAGCGATGCCCGCCCTCGACACGCTCCGCACGGGCTCGCCGCCCGCGCCCGCCACGCTCGCCGCGATCGCCGCGGGGGCCGATGCGCGCGACGCCGCGCCGGCGTTCCCGCACGACGCCTTCGCCGCGCTGGCCGAGGCCGGCGCGCTGCTCCCGGCGCCCGGGCGCGCCGCCGAATGGGCGGCGGTCCGCGCCGTCGCCGCCGCCGACGGCTCCGTCGGGCGGCTGTACGAGGGGCATCTCAACGCGGTCGAGCGCCTCGTCCTGCACCTCCCGCAGCCCGCGCGCGACGAGCTGCTCGAGGCCGTCGCCCGCGGCGAGCGGCTGCTCGGCGTCTGGGGCGCCGACCCGGCTTCCGGCGAGGGTGCGCCCGCGCAGCTCGTCGAGGACGCGTCGGCCCCGGCCGGCCTCGCGCTCGCCGGCGACAAGGTCTTCTGCTCGGGTGCCGGCGGCCTGCACGCCGCGCTCGTCACCGCGCGCCACCCGAGCGGCGGCCCGCCGTGGCTCGTGCTCGTCGACCTCGCCGGCGTCGAGGTCGACCGCTCGTGGTACCGGGCGAGCGGCATGCGCGCATCCGAGAGCCATCGCGTCGCCTTCCACGGCGCGCCGGTGCTCGCCGTCCTCGGCGAGCCGGGCGAGCTCGTGCGCGAGCCGTGGCTGTCGGGCGATGCGATCCGCACCGCCGCCGCGTGGGCGGGGATGGCCGACGCCGCCGCGGCCTTCGCCCTCGACGCGCTCGCCGCCCGCCCCGAGCTCGACGACCTGCGCGCGCTCGCCGCCGGGCGCATCGCGGCCGCGACGGCGACGCTGGACGCGTGGTTCGCCCACGCCGCCGCGCCCCACGCCGACCTCCGCGCGCTCGCGCCCGCGCTGCGCGCGACGGTCGCCGACGCCGGCGACACGGTGCTCGACGAGGCGGGGCGCGCGCTCGGCTCGCGCCCGTTCGCGACCGGGTCCGCGCTCGACCGCGTGCGGCGCGACCTCGAGCTGTTCGTCCTGCAGCACCGGCTCGACCCCATCCTCGCGCGCGCCGGGCGCGCCGCCGTGGAGGCGCGCCGGTGAGCCGTCCGCGCGTCACCGGCGCCGTCTTCGACGAGCTCTACGCCGAGCGCGCCGATCCGTGGGACTTCGAGACGAGCGCCTACGAGGCCGCCAAGTACGAGCGGACGATCGCCGCGCTGGCGGGCCGCCGCTACGGCCGCGCGCTCGAGCTCGGATGCTCGATCGGCGTCCTCACCGAGCGCCTCGCCGCGCGCACGGACGACCTGCTCGCCGTCGACGTCGCGGACGCCGCGGTGCAGCGCGCCCGCGAGCGGCTCGCCGGCACCCCGCACGTGATCGTCGAGCGCCGCGAGATCCCCGAGGCGTGGCCCGACGGGCCGTGGGACCTGATCGTCTGCTCCGAGGTCCTCTACTACCTCGACCCGCCCGCCTTCGACGCCGCGCTCGACGCGATCGGACGCACGCTGCAGCCGGGCGGATCCGTGCTCGCCGTGCACTGGCGCCCCGCGACGCGGACCTATCCGCTGACCGGCGACGAGGTGCACGCGCTGCTCGCCGAGCGACTCGGATCGCCCGCGTGGTCGCGAGCGCACCGACCACTACGTCCTCGACCGCTTCGAGCGGCCGGCGTGAGCGCGCTCGTCGTCATCGGGGGCGGTCCCGCCGCCCTGTCGGCCGCACGCGGCTACCGCGAGGCCGGGGGCGGGGGCGGCGTCGTGATCGTCACCCCGGAGGATGCGCTGCCCTACCAGCGCCCGCCGCTCTCCAAGGACTTCCTGCGCGGCGAGGCCGGCGAGGAGGACGCTCCCGCTGGAGCCGCCGGCGTTCTACGCCGAGCACGCGATCGCCGCGCGCACCGGCGAGGCCGCGACCGCGCTCGATCCCGCCGCGGCCACGGTCACGCTGAGCGGGGGCGAGGTGCTGGCCTACGACGCCTGCGTGCTCGTCACCGGCGCGCGCCCGGCGCGCCTGCCCGTCCCCGGCGCCGACGACGAGCGCGTCCTCGTGCTGCGCTCGCTGGCCGAGGCGCGCACGCTGCGCGCCCGCGCCGCCCGCGCGCGCCGGGCGGTCGTCATCGGCTCGGGCTTCATCGGCTGCGAGGCGGCCGCCTCGCTGGCCACGCGCGGGCTCGAGGTGACGCTCGTCTCCGACGAGGACATCCCGCACGCCTCGCGGCTGGGCGAGGAGGCGGGGGCGCGGATCGCAGGCTGGCTGCGGGATCTCGGCGTCAGCGTGCACCTCGGCGCCGCGGTCGAGCGCATCGAGGACGGGCGCACGGTGCACGCGGGGCGGCCGCTCGAGGCCGATCTCGTCCTCATGGCCGCGGGCATGGAGCCCCAGTCGCAGATCGCCGCCGCGGCCGGCATCGACGTCGAGGCGGGACGCGTCGTCACCGACGCGTCGATGCGCACCTCGGCGCCGGGCGTGCTCGCCGCCGGCGATCTCGCGCTCGCCCACAACGCCGCCGCGGGTCGGCGCCTGGCCGTCGAGCACTGGGGCGAGGCGCTGGCCATGGGCGAGGTCGCCGGCCGCACCGCCGCCGGCGCTCAGGCGCAGTGGGCGCAGGCGCCCGGCTTCTGGTCGACGATCGGCGAGCACACGCTCAAGCATGTCGCCTGGGGCGACGGCTACGACAGCGATCGCCTGGTCGACCACGGGGACGGCGCCTTCACCGTCTGGTACGGGCGCGAGGGCGTGTGCGTCGGCGTCCTCTGCCACGAGGCCGACGAGGACTACGAGACGGGGCGCAAGCTGATCGAGGCCGGAGCGCCGCTGCCATGAGCCGCCCGCTGCCTGCTCCCTCGCCGCGCCTGCGCGCCTGCGTGGTCGTGCCCGCCCGCGACGAGCAGGCGCTCGTCGGCGACTGCGTCCGCGCGCTCGCCGCCCAGGAGGGCGTCGACCACGACGAGTACGAGGTCCTGCTCGTCCTCGACCGCTGCACCGACAAGACCGAGGCCGCGGCGCGCGCGGCGGCCGCCGAGACGCCGGGCCTGGCGCTCCACGTCCTCGCCGCCGGCGGGGCCGGCGTCGGCCATGCGCGCGGCGACGGGATGGACCTCGCCCACGAGCGCCTGATCGCGGCCGGGCGCGGCCAGGACGGGCTGATCGCGAGCACCGACGCCGACTCGGTGCCCGATCCGCGCTGGCTGCGCGCCCAGCTCGACGCCGTGCAGGACGGCCACCGCGCGATCGGCGGGCGCATCGACCTCGGCCGCGCCGAGCGCGAGGAGCTGCCGCCCGCCGTCGCCGCGCAGCGCGAGCGTGAGGGCCGCGACCGGTGGGACCGCGTGCGGGCCGAGCAGCGCCCCGGCGACCACACCGAGCACTGGCAGTTCTCCGGCGCCTCGCTCGGCGTGACCGCCGCCACCTACGCCCGGGTCGGCCGCCTGGAGCCGCGTCAGGCGCTCGAGGACGAGGGCTACGAGCGCGTCCTGCGCCGCCACGGGATCCCCATCGCGCGCCTGGCCGCGGTCCGCGTGACGACGTCCGGCCGGCGCGAGAGCCGCGCGCCGCGCGGCCTGGCCACCGACCTGCGCCGCTCGTGGTGGCTGGCCGAGCGCAGCTTCGACGGCGACGCCTACACGGTCGACGCCCTCCTCGAGGCCAAGGCGGGCCGCAGCGTCTCGCTCGTCCTCCCGGCCCGCGAGGTGGCGGCGACCATCGGCCAGGTCGTCGCGGCGATCGTGCCGCTGCAGCGCGCCGGCCTGGTCGACGAGGTGCTCGTCGTCGACGCCGCCTCGCAGGACGGCACGGCGCAGGTCGCCCGTGCAGCGGGGGCGCGCGTCGAGGACGAGAACGACCTGCTGGCCGACTACGGGCCGTGCCTGGGCAAGGGCGACGCCATGTGGCGCGGGCTGGCCGCCACGAGCGGCGAGATCGTCGCCTTCGCGGACACCGACACGCGCGACTTCAGCACGCGCTTCGTGCTCGGCCTGCTCGGGCCGCTGCTCGCCGAGCGCGGCGTCGACTTCGTCAAGGGCGCGTTCCACCGGCCGTTCGACGGCGGCGGCGCCGTCGTCCCCGATGGCGGCGGTCGCGTCACCGAGCTGCTCGCGCGGCCGTTCCTGAACCTCCACGTGCCGTCGCTGGCCGCCTTCCGCCAGCCGCTCGCCGGCGAGATCGGCGCGCGCCGCGAGATCCTCGAGGCGATCGCGTTCCCTGTCGGCTACGGCGTCGAGATCGCCATGCTGATCGACGTCGAGCGCCGCATCGGGCTGGAGCGGATGGCCCAGTCGGACCTCGGCACGCGCCAGAACCGCCACCAGTCGTTGCGCGAGCTGTCGGCCATGGCCCTCGGCGTGCTCGCCGCCGCCGAGCGGCGCGTGCACGGCGAGGAGGCGCTGCACGCGGCGGCCCCCGGGCCGCTGCTCGTGCCCGACGGCGCCGGCTTCCGCGTGCGCAGCGTCGAGACCGACGAGCGCCCCCCGCTTGGCACCGTGCGCGCGGCCGCCTGAGCGGGCTGGCGGCCGTCCGGCGCGTGATCGAGCATCCTCGGTGGCCGTGCGCGGCTTCGCAGACACCGGAGAGCTCGACGAGGAGGCCCTGGCCGGCGCCCCCGTCCGCTGGCCGCGCCCGAGCCGGCTCGAGGAGCCCGTGCGCTGGCATCCGGCGCCGGCGGCGGAGGGCGCCGAGGCGCTCGGCCTGACCACCGTCGGCGCGCTGCTCGCCCACCTGCCGCGCGACACGGGCGAGGCGCGCACCGTCGGCGAGCTCGCGCTCGAGGAGACGGCGACCGTCCTCGTCGAGGTGCGGAGCGTGCGCAGCCGCCCGGTGCGCCGGCGCGGGATGCGCCCGCTCGTCGAGGCCGTCGTCGGCGACGGCACCGGCGTCATGACCGCCACGTTCTTCAACCAGCCGTGGCTGGCCAACCAGTACAAGCCGGGGACGCGACTGATGCTGCAGGGCAAGTACCAGGGCCGCAACCGCTTCCGCGTCAGCCATCACGCCCGCACCCAGGAGGTGGCCGCGGTCGGCGAGTCGGTCGCCGAGTACCCGGCGACCAAGGGGCTCACCTCGACGCAGATCCTCGCCCAGGTGCACGAGCACCGCGACAGGATCGGCGACGTCGTCGAGCCGCTGCCCGCCGCCATCCGGGTCGCCGAGGGCCTGCCGCCGCGCGCCGACGCGCTCGCCGCCGCGCACTTCGGCGATCGCGAGGCGGGACGCCAGCGGCTCGCCTTCGACGAGCTGCTCGTCGACCAGATCGTCCAGCTGCGCCTGCGCCGCGAGCGGCGCGCCTCGGAGTCGGCGAGCCCGCTGACCGACGAGCCCACGATGAGCCGCGAGTGGCAGGAACGGCTGCTGCCGTTCACGGCGACCGGCGACCAGGTCGCGGCGATGGCCGAGGTCGACGCCGACCTCGCCCGCGAGCGGCCGATGTCGCGGCTGCTGATGGGGGAGGTCGGCTCGGGCAAGACGGTCGTCGCCGTGCACGCGATGCTGCGCGCCGTCGAGCACGGCATGCAGGCGGCGCTGATGGCGCCGACGGAGACGCTGGCCGAGCAGCACTTCGCGACGATCCAGGCGCTCATGCCCGGCGCGCTCGTGCCCGTCGCGCTGCTCACGGGCTCGACGCCCGCCGGCCGGCGCGCCGACACGCTGGGCAAGCTGCGCAGCGGCGAGCTGCCGCTGATCGTCGGCACCCACGCGCTGATCGAGGAGGGCGTGGCCTTCGACCGCCTCGCCGTCGTCGTCGTCGACGAGCAGCACCGCTTCGGCGTGCGCCAGCGTGCCGCGCTCGACGCCAAGGCGCCGGCCGGCCTCGCCCCGCACGTCCTGCACATGACGGCGACGCCGATCCCGCGCACGCTGCGCCTCGCCTCGTTCGGCGCGCTCGACGTCACCGCGCTGCGCGAGCTGCCGCGCGGGCGGCGCCCGATCGAGACCCACGTCGTGTCGGGCGAGCGCGAGCGCGACCGCGCCTACGAGCGGATCCGCGAGGAGCTCGTGGCCGGGCGCCAGGCGTTCGTCGTCTGCCCGCTCGTCGAGGAGTCCGAGGCGCTCGCCGCGCGCGCGGCCACCGCCGAGTACGAGCGCCTGGCGGCCACGGAGTTCGCCGACTTCTCCGTCGTGCTCCTGCACGGCCAGATGCGCGCGCGCGACAAGGCGGCGGCGATGGAGCGCTTCGCCTCCGGCGAGGCCGACGTGCTCGTGGCCACGACGGTGATCGAGGTGGGCATCGACGTCCCCAACGCCACGGTGATGCTCGTCGAGGACGCCGATCGCTACGGGATCTCCCAGCTGCACCAGCTGCGCGGGCGCGTCGGGCGCGGCGAGCACGCCTCGCTGTGCCTGCTCTTCGGGCCGAGGGAGTCACTGCGCCTGAAGGCGCTGGCCGAGCACACCGACGGCTTCCGGCTGGCCGAGATCGACCTCGAGCTGCGCGGCGAGGGCGAGCTGACGGGCACGCGCCAGTCCGGGCTGGCGCGCTTCCGCTTCGCGCTCCTGCCCGACGACGCCGCGCTGCTCGAGCGCGCCCACGCGCGCGCCCGCGCCGTGCTGGCCGAGGACCCGTTGCTCGAGGCGCCCGAGCACGCGCTGCTGGCCGGCGAGCTGGCCGCCGTCGAGGTCGGCGCGGTGGTCGCGTGAGGGCGTGCGCGTCGTAGCCGGCCGTCTCGGCGGCCGGCGCCTGTCGGCGCCGCCCGGACGCGACACGCGACCGACCTCCGATCGCGTGCGCGAGGCGCTGTTCTCGATGCTCGGGCCGATCGAGGACGCGCGCGTGCTCGACCTCTTCGCGGGCTCCGGCGCCCTGGCCGTCGAGGCGCTCTCGCGCGGCGCGGCGAGCGCGCTGCTCGTCGAGCGCGACCCGCGCGCGGTGGCGGTCATCCGGGCCAACCTGGAGGCTCTCGGGCTCGGCGAGGACGAGGCCCGCGTCTTCGCCGGAACGGCCCGTGCGGCGCTGCGCAACGCATCCCTCCGCGGCGAGACATACGATCTCGTCTTCCTCGACCCCCCGTACCGGAGCGCCCCGGAGGTGGGGCGGGAGCTCTCCGCGGCGCTCGCGCCCCTGCTGTCACAGGGCGCGCGCGTGGTGACCGAGAGCGACCGCCGCGCACCGCTGGAGCTCTCCCTGCCCGTCACGCACGACCGTCGCTACGGCGACACGCTGATCCGCATCCACACCCATGGCTCCTGATCCCCGCATCGCCGTCTGCCCCGGCTCCTACGACCCGATCACCAACGGTCACCTCGACGTCATCGCGCGCGCGGCCGAGCTGTTCGACGAGGTCGTGGTGGCGATCGTCAACCATCCGGTGCGCAAGGGCGACACGCTGTTCTCGACGGAGGAGCGGCTCAGCTTCATCGACGAGGCGACCGAGCACCTGCCCAACGTGCGGACGGGGTCGTTCGACGTGTTGATCGTCGAGTTCGCCCAGCAGGTGGGCGCGCGCTCCATCGTCAAGGGGTTGCGCGCGATCTCGGATTTCGAGTACGAGATGGAGATGAACCAGCTCAACCGGCAGCAGGCGCCGCAGGTCGACACCCTCTACCTGATGGCGAGCCCGCAGTACAGTTTCCTGAGCTCCAGCGGCGTCAAGGAACTGGCGATGTTCGGCGGGTCCATCGACGAGCTGGTTCCACAGCGCGTCGCTCGTCGCTTGAAGGAAGAGCTCGCGCGGTAACGAACAGAACGGGTGCCCATGGACGTCCTGGTCCTCATCGACAAGCTGGACGATCTCGTCCACAACGCCAAGCCGGTCCCCCTCACGGACCAGGTGAGGGTCGACAAGGAAGAGATCTACGACATCCTCGATCAGATGCGCGCGACGATCCCGGAGGAGATCAAGCAGGCGCGCTGGATCGTCAAGGAGCGCCAGGAGATGCTCGCCGAGGCCAAGCGCGAGGCGGAGCGGATCGTCAAGGAGGCGCGCGAGCGCCAGGACCACCTGGTCTCCGATCAGGAGGTCACCAAGCAGGCCGAGCGCGCCGCCGAGGACATCATCGAGGACGCGCGCGCCCGCGAGCGGGAGATCCGCCTGGGCGCCGAGGACTACGCCGACGAGATCCTCAACACGCTCGAGGTCAACCTGACGAAGTTCATCGCCGCCGTGCAGCGCGGCCGCGAGCGCCTGCAGGGCAAGGACGAGCCCGCCGAAGTCGCCTGATCGCGCGCCCCGGGCGCGCGTATGCTGCGGCCGATGGCCGCCACCGTCGAGGTTCTCGACACCGACATCACGACCCTCGAGGTCGACGCGATCGCCAACGCGGCGAATACGATGCTCAAGCACGGCGGCGGCGTGGCGGGCGCGATCTCGCGCGCCGGCGGCCCCGAGATCCAGAGGCAGAGCGACCGCCGCGCTCCGATCGGCCTCGGCGACGCCGTCGAGACGACGGCCGGGGAGATGCCCGCGCGCTGGGTCATCCACGCCGCGACGATGGAGCTGGGCGGGCCGACGTCGTCCGACGTGATCCGCCGTGCGACCGCCGCGACGCTGTGGAAGGCCGAGGAGCTCGGCGCCCACTCGCTGGCGCTCGTCGCCTTCGGGACCGGCGTGGGCGGCTTCCCGCTCGCCGACGCGGCCGACATCGAGGTCGACGAGGTTCGAAGCCACCTTCGCTCGGGCACCGGCCTGCAGCGAATCGTCTTCGCCGTCCACGGCGAGGACGCGCGCGCGGCGTTCGCCGATGCCGTCGCCGCGGCCGGTCTGGGCACGGACGCCGCCTGACGCGCTGCTGACGCGACGCGCGCGATCCTTCCACCGATGCGCCCGGTGCTCGTCCTGCTCGCCGCCGTCGCCGTCGTCCTCGCCGCGTGCGGGGGCGGCTCGGACGGCACGAGCTCGGCGGCGACGCGCTCGGGTCCCGCGTCGACCAGCCGCAAGGCCCAGGCGCCGGCGGGCGCGACCGATCCGTGGACGCACCTGCGCGACATCGCCATCACCGGCGCGCGCAACGGCGGCAACCGGGCGGCGGGCACCCCCGGCGGCCGAGCCACCGAGGAGCTCATCGCCGCGCGCCTGCGCGCCGCCGGCTGGAGCGTTCGCTTCGCGCCCGTGCGCTTCCCGTTCTTCTCCGAGCGCAGCACGCCCCGCGTGCGTGTCGCCGGGCGCAGCCTGCGCGCGGGCGACGACGTGCGCACGCTGGCCTACTCGCCCGGCGGCAGGGCGCGGGCGCCGGTCGTCGTCGTCGGCCGCGGGCGCGCGGACGCCGGCTGCCGGACGGGCGACTGGCGGGGCTTCGAGCGCGGGCGGATCGCCCTCGTGCGCCGCGGCGCCTGCCCGTTCGCGGTCAAGGCGCGCCGCGCCCAGGCCGCCGGCGCCGCGGCCGTCATCGTCGCCGACCCCGAGGCCACCGGCCCCGGCGGGCCGGTCCGCGGCACCCTCGGCGCGCCCGGGCTGCACGTCCCGGCCGTGGCCGTCGACGCCGACGCGGGCGCCGCGATCGCGCGCGCCCGCAGCGCGGTGGCCGTCGACGTCGACGCCGTCTCGGCCACGCGGACGGCGCGCAACGTGATCGCCGAGCTGCCCGGGACGGACGGGGCACGCGTGGTCATGGCCGGCGCGCACCAGGACTCGGTGCCCGACGGCCCGGGCGTCAACGACAACGGCTCGGGCGTGAGCGCGCTGCTCGCGCTGGCCAACCGCCTCGCCGCCGGCCCGCGCCCGCGCGACACGGTCCGCTTCGGCTTCTGGACGGCCGAGGAGCTCGGGCTCTACGGCTCGCGCCGCTACGTGTCGGTCCTCGGCCGGCGCGAGCGCGCCCGGCTGCGCGCCTACCTGAACTTCGACATGGTCGCCTCGCCCAACGCCGTCGTCCAGACGTACGGCAGCGGCGCCGCCGAGACCGAGCTGCGGCGCGCGCTGCGGGCGACCGGGCCGCTGCCGGGGCGCGCCTCGATCTCCGGCGCCTCGGACCACGCGCCCTTCCAGGGCGCGGGCGTCCAGGTCGGCGGCGTGTTCACGGGCGCCTCCGAGCGGGTCGACCGCGCCGATGCCGAGCGCTTCGGCGCCCACGCCGGCCGGCCCGCGGACCCGTGCTACCACCGTGCCTGCGACCGCCTGGGCAACGCCGACCGCGCGACGCTGTCGCGGATCACCGACGCGATCGGCGTCGCGATCGGCCGCCTGGCCGGCTAGGGAGGTCCCGGTGCCGCCGCGAGCGCGCGGCGCAGCAGCGGCGGCACGAGGATCGTGGTCAGGACGGACATCCCGACGATGACCGCGAACAGCTCGTCGCCGATGACGCCGGCCGCCGCGCCGATCCCGGCGACGATGATGCCGACCTCGCCGCGGGGGATCATGCCGAGGGCGACGACCTTCGCGTCGTGGGCGGGCAGCCCCCGCGCGCCGAGGCGCGCACCCACGTACTTCGTGACGATCGCGAGGACCGTGATTGCGGCGAGGAGCGCAAGCGTGCCCGCGTCGGTGAACTGCTCGAGGTGGACCTCGGTGCCGATGAAGGCGAAGAAGAAGGGCGGGAAGAAGGCGTAGAGCGGCGCGACCTCGTCCTCGATCGGGTGCTGCTCCTTCGTCTCGGCGACGATCATCCCGGCGAGGAACGCGCCGATGATCGCGGCCAGCCCGATCTGGGCGGCCAGGGCCGCGAGGCCGAGGCAGAGGATCACGGCGGGCAGCAGCGGCGACTCCGAGAAGCGCGGCGCGTGCAGCAGCCTGGGGCGTCGCGCCATCAGCCGCGTCCCGCCGAGGGCGAAGAACGCGACGAAGGCGAGCGCGAGCGCAACCGTGGCCAGCACGGCGGCAACGTCGACGCCGTCGTCCTCGCCGAGGCCGACCGCGACGGCGAGCAGCAGCATGGCGAGGATGTCGTCGATCACCGCGGCGCCGAGGATCGTCCGGGCCGCGAGGCTGCCGAGCGCGCCGAGCTCGATGAGCACGGCCGACGTGATGCCGACGCTCGTGGCCACCAGCGCCACGCCGACGAACACAGCGGTGGCCGAATCCTCGCCGGTGGCGAGCGCGAAGGCGACGCCGCCCGCGAACGGCAACGCGACGCCCAGGGCGCCGACGACGAGCGAGGAGCGGCCGACCTCGAGCATCTCCGACAGCCGCGTCTCGAGGCCGACCCAGAAGAGCAGGAACACGACGCCCAGCTCCGCGAACACCTCGAGCACCTCGCCGGGCGCCACGAGGCCGAGGACCGAGGGCCCGACGACGACCCCGGCGAGGATCTCGCCGACGATGCCCGGCTGCCGGATGCGCTTGAACAGCTCGTCGCCGAGCTTGGCCGCCAGCAGCACGATGAACAGGTCCGTGAGGACATCGGCGATGTCGGAGGCGGCGGCGAGCGGGACCACGGTGGTCACGGCGTCCTCCATCCTTCCAGCGCCGGGCGCGGCCGCCGCTCAGCGGATCTCGAAGCCGTCGAGGCCCTCGACCTCGGCGTCCTGCACGTCGGCGCGCTGCACCTCGGCGTGGCGCGGCCCCTCGCGCGCGAACGCGACCATCGACTCGACGGCCTCCGCGTCGCCCTCGAAGTGCGCCTCGACGGCGCCGTCGGCGCGGTTGGTGACCCAGCCCGCTACGCCACGCGACCGGGCCTTGCGCTGCGTCGAGTCGCGGAAGAAGACGCCCTGCACCGCGCCGTGGACGACGACGCGGCGGGCGACCGGCCCGCTCATCCGTCGTCGGCCTCGGCGGCGCCGAGGATCGCGTCGATCTCCTGGAGGTGGCCGCGGACGCCGGCGGCCATCGTGTCGAGGATCGTGCGCGCGTGCTCGATCGCGCTCGTGGCGCCCGTGAGCTGCGACTTGACGCGCCGCACGTCCTCCATCGCCTGCACCGCCCGCTCGACCTCGGCGCGCAGCGCGTCGGTGTCGAGCCCCGCCGACTCGCCGCGGCGCATGAGCACGCGGGCGCGGGCGAGCCCGTAGGCGACCTCGAGGGCGAGCGGCTCGTCGTCGGGGTCGTAGGTGACGAACAGCTTGTCGCCGTTGACCTCGCGCAGCGGCCACGTCCTCGCGGGCAGCCGGTCGGGCGGCACGACGAGCACGGCGTAGTCGGCGTCGCGCCCCGCGCGCGACTCGTCCAGGTAGCTCAGCGCCTCGTTGCGCGACAGGCTCTTCTTGTCCTTGGCCTCGAAGACGAGCCGCCCGCGCGCGGGGCCGCCGCACGCGTCGATGGCCACGAGGACGTCGCCCTTCTTGCCGGCCGCGCCGGGCGCGTCGCCGATCGCGTCGCACGTGTCGCCGCGCATCATGGCCATGCCCTCGAGCGCCTCATACACGGCCTCCTCGAAGGTGCGCCCCTTGGCCGTGCCGCGCTCGCGCTCGGCCTCGAGCTCCTCGATCTTCTCGCGCTCGCCCTGCAGGCGCACGAGCTCCTCGCGCAGGCCGCCGAGCTTCTCGTCCATCGCGCGCAGCTGCTCGGCCTGGCGCTGGGCGCTGTCGCGCATCGCGCCGACGGCCATCCGCTGGAAGGTGGCCAGCGGGTTGGCGTCGGAGTCCGATGAGAACTGGCGCTGAAGGTCCTCGCGCATCTTCACGGCGATCTCGCCGACGGCGGTGCGGACCTTGTGCTGCACCGCCTCCGAGCTCTCGTCGCCGAAGTGGCGCGCGAGCACGCGGGTGACGTGGCCGTGCTCGGCGCCGAAGGCCTCGTCGACCTTCGCGTCCAGGCGCTCGGCCACGAGGCGCGCGCGCTCCACGAACTCGACGTCGAGCTCGCGCGCCACGCGCTCGAACTCGGCCCGCACGAACTCGGCCTGGGTGCTCGCCTGCTCGCGGTCGAGCACGCGGGCGCCGATCCCGATCGCGTCGCGGACCAGGCGCGTGGGGTCCGCGCCGGCGTCGATACGCTGCGCGACGAGCCGGGCCACGCTCTCGTCCTCGACGACGAGCCGCTCGACGTACAGGGTGTCGTCGACGACCCGGACGTACGAGATGGGCAGGGGAATGGCGGCTTCCATGGCCAACCGGTCGCACACTAGCCCTCGCATCTGACGGAAAGCCGCCGCATCTGCGTGATTCGCGCGTCCCGTTGCGCGATCCTCGCGGCGTCCCTGCGGGATCCCGCAGAATACGAAAATCCTGCACCGCAGCCGCGATCTCTGAGGTAATGTCGCCCGCGGCAGGAGGCCGACGCGGGGGGTTTGGATGGACCGTGGCGGCACCTTCCGACCCGTCGCCGTCCCCCAACCGTTCCCCTCTATATGGCTCCTGCGCATCGCCGCCGCCTCACGGCGGCTGTCGTCATCGGTCTCGCCCTCATCGCGCTCCCCAGCGCCGCGCCCGCGGTGGCACCGCCGCCGGCCGGTCCGGCGGTCCCGTCGCGGACGGGACCGCTCCCGTACCTCGACGTGCGCGAGGCGGCGGTCGACCGCGCCACGCGCCCGAACGCGACGCCGCCGCGGCGCCTGGCCGCCGGCGCCCGCGCCGCGCGCAAGGCGCTCGTGCGCTCGCTCGGGCCTGAGGCCGTGCTCGACGCCGATCCGATCACGGCGACCCCGCGCGTGCTCGGGCGGACGGACGGGACGCTGACCGGCCCGCGGGCGGGCGACCCCGCCGACGTCGCGCTGGACTACGTGCGTGCCCGCGCCGGCGCGCTGGGCCTGAGCGCCGCCGACCTCTCGACCCTCCAGCTCGCGGACCGCCGCACCTCGCGCGGCATCACCCACCTGCGCTGGAACCAGGTCGTGCGCGGGATCCCCGCCTACGACAACGACCTGCGCGTCAACGTGGACTCCGACGGCCGCGTGATCAACGTGCTCGGCACGCCGCGCCACGCCCTCTCCGTCCGCTCCGCCCGCCCGGCGCTGAGCGCCTCGCAGGCGCTGGCCGCGCTGCAGCGCGACGTCGGCGTGCGCCGCGACGTGCGCGTCACCTCCTCCTCGGCCGGCGCGCGGCGCACGACCCGCTTCAGCAGCGGCGACCGCGCCCGGCTCGTGCTCTTCGGCGACGTGCGTGCGGTGCGCCTGGCCTGGCATCTCACCTACGACGCCGGCCCGACGGAGTGGTACGACGCCGTCGTCGACGCGACCACCGGCCGCGTCCTGCGCCGCGCCAACCTGGTCAAGGCGATCGACGCGAGCGTCTTCGACAACCACCCGGGCGCCGAGCGCGGAGGGCGCCAGCGGACCGTCAGCCTCGATCCCTATCTGAGCGAGACGACGCGCCTGCTCGGCCCGTACGCGCACACCTGGTCGGACGTCAACGACGCCTCGGCCACAGCCGGCGCCGAGGCCCCGAGCACGACCGAGGAGGTCGAGCCCGGCGCGGTCGCCTTCACCGACTTCACGGCCGAGAACGCGCTCGGCGCCTGCCTGGCCGGCGCGCTGTGCTCGTGGAACCGCACCGTCGTCAACTCGTGGCAGGCCAACCGCCGCCAGAACGCGATCCAGGTGCACTGGTACGTCAGCCGCTTCCACGACCACCTCGCCGCGCCGCCGATCAACTTCACCGTCACCGACGGCAACTTCGAGGGCGAGGACCGCGTGCTCGCCCAGACCGACGACGGCGCCACCACCGCCGGCGGCCTGCCGAACGCCGCGCACGTCAACAACGCGAACTTCGCCACGCCGCCCGACGGGCAGTCGCCGCGCATGCAGATGTACCTGTTCATGCACGACGGTCGCCTGACCGCCAGCGGCGCGCAGCGCTCGCCCTTCCGCGACGTCAACGGCGGCGACGACGCCTCGGTCGTCTACCACGAGTACACGCACGGCCTGTCGTCGCGCCTGATCACCGACGCCGACGGCGCCGCCGCGCTCAACTCGCCGCAGGCCTCCGCCATGGGCGAGGGCTGGAGCGACTGGTACGCCAAGGACCTCGTCGTCGCCGAGGGCCTGCAGGCCGACACCGAGGCGCCCGGCGAGATCGACATGGGCGGCTACGTCGACGCCGTCCCGCACCAGATCCGCACCGAGGGCATGGACTGCCCGGTCGGCAGCGCCGCCCCGGCCTGCCCGGGCGCCGTCGCCCCGCGCGGCGGCAGCGCCGGCGCCGGCGGCTACACGTTCGGCGACTTCGCCAAGATCCGCGCGATCGGCGCCGAGGAGCACGCCGACGGCGAGATCTGGGGCCAGACGCTGTGGGACCTGCGCGGCGCGCTCGGCTCGGCCGCCGCCCAGGCGGTCGTCACCGAGGGCATGCGGCTGTCGCCGCCCGAGCCTTCCTTCCTCGACGCCCGCAACGCGATCCTGCAGGCCGACCAGGCGCTGTTCGGGGGCCTGCACACCGCGTCGATCTGGAGCGTCTTCGCCAAGCGCGGCATGGGCTTCTTCGCCGGGACCGAGGACTCCTCGGACGTCGCGCCGGTCGAGAGCTTCTCCGAGCCGCCCGCCGCCGACGCGCCGACGGGCACGATCGCCGGCCGCGTGACCGACAGCGAGACGGGCCGCGGCCTGGAGGGCATCGTCGTCGGCGTCGGCGGGCTGAGCACCGCGCCGTCGTCCTACGCCGCGACGACGGCGGCCGACGGCTCGTACACGATCGGCCCGGTGGCCGCCGGCACGTACCCCGTGCTGACCTTCCGTGGCGGCGCCGGCTATGACCGCGTGAGCGAGCGCGCCGTCACCGTCGAAGCGGGCGCCACGCGCACGCTCGACGTCTCGCTGCGGCGCAACTGGTCGGCCGCGGCCGGCGGTGCGACCGTGAGCGCGACGAACGACGACACGTCGGGCCCGTTCGGCTGCGGCGTCGCCGAGGCCATCGACGGCTCGCCCGGCACCGGCTGGTCGGCCTTCGTGCCCACCACCGCCGGCGCGTTCGGGATCCTCAACCCGCATCGCGGCGAGTCGCCGACGATGACCATCGCGCTGCCCGAGCCCGTCGACATCACGAACTTCGGGATCGACCCGTCGGCCACCTGCGGCGACGACGGCAGCTCGTCCACCGGCCAGATCCGGGTCGAGGCGTCGGCGGACGGGACGGACTTCACGACCGTCCTCGAGCACACGTTCACCGCCGCCGACCGCGGCCGGACGAACGTCGTCGCGCCGACGGCGCGGGCGATCCAGGTCCGCTTCGTGCGCATCACGCTGCTCTCCAACCAGCTCGCCGCCGGCGCGATCGGGTCGGGGACGAACTTCGTCGACCTCACCGAGTTCGCGGTCTATGGCGCGCCGCTGATCACCGAGCCGCCGCCCACCGAGGAGCCGCCGCCGGGCGAGACGCCGCCGACGGATCCGACGCCGCCGGCCGACACGCCGCCCGCCGAGACGCCGCCGGCCGACACACCGCCGGCGGACGCGCCGCCGGCGGACCCGGCGCCGCCGGCCGACACTCCGCCCGCGGACACGCCGCCGGCCGACACACCGCCGGCCGAGACGCCGGCGGACCCGCCGCCGGCCGAGACGCCGTCCGCCGACCCGGCCCCGGCCGACCCGCCCGCCGCGGACCCCGCGCCGACCGGCTGAGCGTGCGCGCGGCCCCGTAGCCTGGGGCCCATGGACCTGCTCGCCGTCGCGCTCGAGGACGCCGGCGGCGTCGCCGCGGCGCCGGAGAGCGCCGCGCGCCTGCGCGGCCTGCTCGCCGACGCGCTCGTGCGCGGCGTGGCCGAGCTGGCCAAGGCGCGCTCGGGCTACGGCGATCCGGTCACCGTCGCCGTCGGCCCCGCCGCGGGCGGCCTGCGCGCCGTCGCGCCGGTCGCCGCCGGCCTGCGCGCCGATCCCTACGCGATCACCGAGCGCGCCTGGCTGCTCGTCGCCGCGCTCACCGGGGCGCTCGTCGAGATCGGCGGCGACGCGCGGCTGACCGCAGGTGCCCTCGGCGACGCGCTCGTGCTCCAGGTCCCCGGCGATCCCGCCGACGCCGAGCTCGTCCCGCTCGCCTTCGACGCCCACGTCGCCTCGATCGACCGGCTGCGGGCCCGCGCCCTGGCCGTGCCCGGCTTCGTGCTCGACGACATCGGCGAGCTGCGGGCGCCGATCGGCATCGCGCACCCGCTCGTCGTCGCCGCCGCCGTCGCCGCGCTCGGCGGCCGTCCGGCCGACCCCGCCTCGCTGGCCGACTACGAGGACGCCGTGCTCGCCGCCCGCGACGCCGCCGACGACGTCGTGCGCCCCCACGACGACCCCGACCCCGCGCGGCGCGCCGCGCGGCGGATCCTCCAGCGCCTGGACGGCATGGGGAAGTGGGGCGGATACCACACGGAGTTCGCCCATCTCGCGCGCGGCTTCGCCGGCAACGAGCGGGCGCTCGCCGAGGCGGTGGGGGAGGCGCTGCTCGCCGCCGGGCTGCTCGACGAGAAGCCGAGCGTCGGCCAGCGCCACGTGTTCCTCAACCCGCGCCGGGCGGGTGACATCCACGCCCTCATCGAGCGCGGGACCGTCCCCGCCGACCTCGATCTCCCCTGAGCCGCGCGACCGCGCGGCGAGGTAGCCTGCGGGCCGTGGGGATCGGGAGCCTCGTCCGGCGCAAGCTGTTCACCGCGCGCACGCTCGTCGCCGTCGGCGCCGTCCGGCCCGCGCGGCCGGACCGCGCGATCCGGGCGGGCGTCGCCCTCCTCCGCCTCGGGCCGACCCCGGCCGGCGGCTACACGGTCAGCGCGATCCGCCACCCGCACGACGCGGCCATCGTCGACGAGCGCGGGACGCTGACCTTCCTCGAGGTCCACGAGCGCACCAACGCGATCGCCCGCGAGTGGCGCGCCGCCGGCCTCGAGGCGGGCGACAAGGTCGCGATCGTCGCCCGCAACCACCGCGGGTTCATCGAGGCGATGATCGCGGGCTCCAAGCTCGGCGCCGACCTGCTCTACCTGAACACGGCGCTCGCCGCGCGGCAGGTCGCCGAGGTGGCCGAGCGCGAGAAGCCGGCCGCGATCGTCCACGACGCCGAGTTCACCGCCCTCGTCGCCGACGCCGCCCAGGGTCGCCTGCGCTTCGTCTCGACGCCCGACCCGGCCGGCGACGCCGGGGCACCGACGCTCGACGAGCTCGCCGCCCGCGGCGACACCTCCGATCTGAAGCCGGCGGGCCGGCGCGGCCGCGTGATCCTGCTCACGAGCGGCACGACGGGCGCGCCCAAGGGCGCCCAGCGCCACCAGCCCAAGTCGTTCGACCCGGCGGCGATCCTCTTCGACCGCATCCCGCTGCGCGCGCGCCAGCGCACGCTGATCGCCGCGCCGCTGTTCCACACGTGGGGGCTCGCGCACTTCACCCTGGGCATGGCGATCAGCTCGACGCTCGTCCTGCGCGACCGCTTCGACCCCGCCGACACGCTGGCCACGCTCGAGCGCGAGCGCTGCACGGCGCTGATCGCCGTCCCGGTGATGCTCCAGCGGATGCTCGAGCTGCCCGCGGCGGCGTTCGCCGAGCACGACCTCGGCGCGCTGCGCGTCATCGCCGTGAGCGGCAGCGCGCTGCCCGGCGACCTGGCCACGCGCGTCATGGACCGCTTCGGCGACGTCCTCTACAACATCTACGGCTCGACGGAGGCGGCGTGGGCGAGCATCGCGGGGCCCGCCGACCTGCGCGCCGCCCCCGGCACGGCGGGGCGCCCGCCGCGCGAGACCGTCCTCAGGCTCCTCGACGACACCGACCGCGAGGTCGCGCCGGGGGAGACGGGGCGCATCTTCGTCGGCAACGAGATGGTCATGGAGTGCTACACGACGGGCGACGGCAAGCCGATGATCGGCGGGCTGATGTCGACCGGCGACGTCGGCCACCTCGACGCCGACGGGCGCCTGTTCGTGGCCGGCCGCGACGACGAGATGATCATCTCCGGCGGCGAGAACGTCTTCCCGCGCGAGGTCGAGGATGTCCTCGCCGGGCACCCCGCGGTCTACGAGGTCGCGGTCATCGGCGTCGACGACGCCGAGTTCGGGCAGCGGCTGATCGCCTTCGTCGTCGCCGAGCCGGGCCACGACCCGACGGCCGACCAGCTCGCCGGGCACGTTCGCTCCAACCTCGCGCGCTTCCAGGTCCCGCGCGAGATCGTCTTCATGGACGAGCTGCCGCGCAACGCCACCGGCAAGGTCCTCAAGCGCGAGCTGAGCGCCGGCGGCGGCCCGCCGGCCTCTAGCGGTACTCCGCCAGGATCCCCAGCAGCGCCTCGTTGACGACGTCGGGCCGGTGGCCGAAGGCCGACCCGTGGCCGAGCCCCTCGAGCAGGTGGAAGCGCCCGCGGCCCGCGAGCTCGGCGACCTCGCGCACGCGGGCGGGCGGCGTCTGCACGTCCTGGGCGAAGGCGATCGCGTGGATCGGCACCTCGCACGTGGGCAGCCGGTCCGAGGAGTCGTAGTCCAGGCACGCCTGCCACTGGGCGGCGAGCATCGCGCCGTCGCGCTCCTCGAAGTCGGCGGCCACCAGCGGGCGGATGCGCTCCCACATCGTGTCGTCGCCGAGCACCTCGGCGGGGTAGTAGAGGAGCGCGTAGTGCGCGGTGGCGAAGTCCGGCGGCATCGCCGCTCCGGCCCGCCGCAGCGCGATCTCCGCCTCCTCCCACTCGCGGATGAAGCCCGTCTTGCGCGCGCACGTGCCCATGACCAGGGCGGCGCGCACGAGATCGGGGCGCTCGAAGGCGACCTCCTGGGCGATGAGCGAGCCCATCGACAGGCCGATCAGGAAGACGGGCGGCCGGCAGGCCGCCTCGATCAGCGCGACGAGGTCGGCGCCGTGCTCGGCGATCGGCCACGGCGGGTCGTCGTCGCTGCGCGTCGCCCCGACACCGCGCGCGTCGTAGGTCGTGCTGCGGTACTCGTGGTCGAAGCCCGGCGTCTGGAAGCGGCGCCAGTTCGACCCGGGGTGGTCGCCCGCGGCGAGCCAGACGACGTCCGGGCCGTCGCCCGACTGCTCGTAGAAGAGGGTCGCTCCGCCGATCTCGAGCTCGGCCATCAGCGCCTCAGCGCCACTTGATCGAGCAGCCCTTGGGCTCGGTCTCGGCGCGGGCGACGGGGCGCCCGGCGAGCAGATCGTCGAGCGCCTCGCGCAGCCACGCGGCGCCGAGGCTCGGGTCGCCGTGGTCGGCGTCCGGCGCCCCGCGGTAGGCGACCGCGCCGTCGGGGCCGACCACGAAGACGTCAGGCGTCGTCCGGGCGCCGTAGGCGCGCGCGACCTCCTGGGACTCGTCGCGCAGGTAGGGGTGCGGCCAGCCGCCGTCCGCGCTGACGCGCTCCTGCATCGCCTCGTAGGAGTCGCGCGGGTAGCGCTCGCCGTCGTTCGGGTTGACCGCCAGCACGCGCACGCCGCGGTCGGCGTAGTCGCGCGCCACGTCGGCCAGCCGGTCGTGCCACGCGAGCGCGTAGGGGCAGTGGTTGCAGGTGAAGACGATGACGGTGGCGGGGGCGGGATCGCCGTCGAGCGCGTGCGGCGCGCCGTCGGTGTCGGGCAGCTCGAAGGTGGGGGCGGGATCGCCGATCGTGAGTGTCACTGCGGTCTCCTCATCGGGTGGTGCGTGCGTCGTCCTGCACGCTACCCGGCGCCCGGCACGATCACGGCGGCGCCCTCCAGGCGGCCGGCGCGCAGGTCCTCGAGCGCCGTCCCGGCCGCGTCGAGCGGGTAGGTCGTGACGTGCGTGCGGACCGGGACCCGCGGCGCGAGCGCGAGCAGCTCGCGGGCGTCGGCGCGCGTCAGGTTGGCCACCGAGCGGATCGAGCGCTCGCGCCACAGGTCGGCGTACCGGATCGGCGGGATGTCGCTCATGTGGATGCCTGCGCAGACGACCGTGCCGCCCGGCGCGAGCGCGCGCAGCGCTGCGACGACGAGCTCGCCGGCCGGGGCGAAGATGATCGCCGCGTCGAGCTCCTCGGGCGGCGGCCCCAGCGCGTCGCCGGCCCACTCGCAGCCCAGCGAGCGCGCGAAGGCCTGCGAGCGCTCGTCGCCGGCGCGTGTGAACGCGAACACGCGCCGGCCCTGGTGGCGCGCGACCTGGCAGATGATGTGCGCCGACGCGCCGAAGCCGTACAGGCCCAGGCGCGCGGGATCGCCGGTCATCCGCAGCGCGCGGTGGCCGATCAGCCCGGCGCACAGCAGCGGCGCCGCCTCGAGGTCGCCGTAGGCCTCGGGCAGCGCGAAGCAGTAGCGCGCATCGGCGACCGCCCGCGTGGCGTAGCCGCCGTCGATGTCCAGTCCCGTGAAACGGGCGCGCACGCACAGGTTCTCGCGCCCCGACCGGCAGTAGGCGCACTCGCCGCACGTCCAGCCCAGCCACGGGATGCCGACGCGCGCGCCCGGCTCGTGCTCCGCGCCGTCGCCCGCGGCGAGCACCGTGCCGACGATCTGGTGGCCGGGGACGAGCGGCAGCCGCGGCGCCTCGAGCTCGCCGTCGACGATGTGCAGGTCGGTGCGGCAGACCCCGCAGGCATGGACCTCGACGAGCGTCTGGCCGGGCTCCGGCTCGGGGTCGGGGGCGTCCGCCACGAGACGCAGCGGCCGTCCGGGGGCGTCCAGGACCATGGCGTGCACCGGGCCATGATCTACCCTCGGAGACATGGCTGCTCGAACCGACGTCTTCGATCTCGGAGGACTCCGGCTGAGTGCCGGCGAGGGACGCACGATCGTCCTCGGAGTGCCGATCGGCGGGTTCGACTTCGGCGGCGAGCACTACGCCACCGAGCCGTCCCAGGTCGACGCCCGGCTCGACATCTCGCGCATGACCGGCGAGGGCTACGCGCTGCGACTGCGCTTCGAGGCGGCGCTCACGGGGCCGTGCATGCGCTGCCTGGAGCCCGCCGCGCCGGTCGTCGCCGTCGACGCCCGCGAGGTCGACCAGCCCGGTGGCGGCGAGGAGCTCACGAGCCCGTACGTCCGCGACGGGGACCTCGACCTGGGCCGCTGGGCGCGCGACGCCTACGCGCTCGCGCTCCCCGTCCAGGTGCTCTGCCGCCCCGACTGCGCGGGGCTGTGCCCGCAGTGCGGAGTCGACCTCAACGAGGCCGGGCCCGAGCACGCGCACGAGGCCGCGCGCGATCCGCGCTGGGCGAAGCTCAGCGAGATCAGGTTCGACTAGGCCGCGCCCGCCGACGGCTCGCTCGCCGGCTCCTCGGCGAGCCGCTTGCGCAGGACCTTCTTGTCGAACTTGCCGACGGACGTCTTCGGGACCTCGTCGATGAACTCGACCCGCTCGGGCACCCACCACTTCGCGACCTTGTCGCTCAGGAACTCGCGCACGCCGTCCTCGTCGAGGTCGCTGCCGTCGCGGCGCACGACGCACGCGCACGGGCGCTCGCCCCATTCCTCGTCGGGGATCGCCACGACGGCCGCCTCGACGATGTCGGGGTGCGACATCACGGCGTTCTCGAGCTGGACCGAGGAGATCCACTCGCCCCCGGACTTGACGAGGTCCTTCGTGCGGTCGACGAGCCGGACGAAGCCCTTGTCGTCGACCTCGGCGACGTCGCCGGTGCTGAACCAGCCGTCGTCGGTGATCTTCGACTCGTCCTCGTCGTCGTTGTAGTAGCCGGCGGTGACCCACGGGCCCCGGACCTGCAGCTCGCCGCCGGAGTCCTCGTCGACGCGGGAGTCGACGAACGGCAGCATGCGGCCCTGCGTGGCGCGCAGCGCATAGCGCTCGTCGTCGTCATCGGGGGCGTCGGGAGGCATCCGGCCGGTGGTGCCCACGGGGCTGATCTCGGTCATGCCCCAGGCGTGGATCAGCGGGACGCCGAGGATCTCGTCGAAGCCGCGGATGAGGGACTCGGGCGCGGCCGAGCCGCCGACGAAGACCTCGCGCAGCGAGGACAGGTCGGGCATCGGGTCCAGCCGCAGCAGGCCCTGCCAGATGGTCGGCACGCCGGCCGTCAGCGTCACCTTCTCGGACGCGATGAGCTCGGCCAGGTCGGCGGGCGCCATCCGCGGGCCGGGCAGCACCAGGCGCGCGCCCGCCATCGTCGCCATGTACGGCAGGCCCCAGGCGTTGACGTGGAACATCGGCACGACGGGCATGACCGAGTCGTCCTCGCGCACGCCGAAGCCGCTCGGGAGGCTGACCACGAGCGTGTGGAGCACGGCCGAGCGGTGGGAGTAGAGGACGCCCTTGGGCCGGCCCGTGGTGCCGCTGGTGTAGCAGAGGGCAGCGGCCGTGTCCTCGTCGAAGTCGGGGAACTCGAAGCCCTCGTCGCCGTCGGCGATGAGCTGCTCGTAGTCCAGCGCGCCCTCGCGCTCGCCCTCGGCGTCGGGCATCAGGACCACGTGCTCGACGGAGTCCAGTTGCGGCATCACGCCGGCCAGCGAGGCGTCGAGGAAGATCACCTTGTCCTCGGCGTGCTCGACGACGTAGCGAAGGTCGTCCTCGAACAGGCGGATGTTCAGCGTGTGCAGGACGGCGCCCATCGACGGCACGGCGAAGTAGAGCTCGAGGTGGCGCAGTGAGTTCCAGCCGAAGGTGGCCACGCGGTCGCCGGGCTCGATCCCCAGGCGCTGCAGCGAGGAGGCCAGCCGCCGCGCGCGCCGCACCGCCTCCCCGTAGGTCGAGCGCTCGACCCCGTCCTTCGTCCGGCTGACGATCTCCCGGTCGCCGAACAGCCGCTCGGCCCGCTCCACGATCTCGCGGACGAGCAGGGGACGATCCATCATCTGGCCGCGCATGGCGCGACACTACCGCGCCGGCCGTGGGCTAGAGCCAAGGGCCGCTGGGAACGTACGGGCGCAACGGCCCGAGCGCGCCGGCGGTCAGCACCGGGCCGTCGGGCGACAGCGCCAGCCCGGCGCGCAGACAGGCGCGGATCGCCCAGTCCTGTCCCGACGTGAGGAAGTCGACGCTGACCGTCGCGCCGCGCGGCGCCGCCGCAAGCGCGCCGTTCAGGACCTGCGTGGCGGCCTCCTCGTCGAGCCCGGCGACGAGCTGGACATGGCTGTCGCGCAGGAGCGCAAAGGCGCGGTCCCCGGCGAGCAGCAGGCGGGCGCCGGGGTGCTCGAGGGCGACGCGCAGCTCGCGGCCGTGGCCGGCGCCGCGCACGGCGCGCCCGATCGCGTCGGCCACGCGGATGCCGCCCTCGCCGGCGTCGACGACGCCGTCGGGGTCGCCGAGGCGGGCGCGGTCGACGATCCCGGCGGCGGCGACGCACGGTCGCAGCGCCAGGCCGAGCGACGCGTAGGCGCGCATCGCCGCGGGGTGCGAGCTCGACAGGACGATCCAGCCGCGCGCATCGCGGCCGTGCTCCCAGGCGGCGCGCAGCAGGCGCCGCCCGTCGCCACGGCCCTGGTGCTCCTCGAGCAGCCCGAGCAGCGACAGGCCCCAGATGCCCTCGCGCACGAGCGCGAGCGAGGCGCCGACGATCTCGCCGCCGGCCTCGGCCACCCACGCGCCGCCCGGGTCGGTCTCGAGCAGGTGGGCGATGCGGCGCCGCGCGCGGGCCACCTGGTCGGGAACACGCCCGTCGTCGCCGAACAGCGATCGCGAGGTCGCGCGCTCGGCCGCGGCCACGTCCCCGGCGCGCATGGGACGGATGTCGACCGGCTCCGGCACGCGATCGACCAGTCAACCAGGCGGGCGATGCACTACCCTGCGTGGTCGCTCATGGCCGTTCCCAAGCAGAAGCAGTCGCACAGCCGCACGTCGAAGCGCCGCGCGCAGCACAAGATCTCCGCGCCGACGTACAACGAGTGCCCCACGTGCCACAGCCCGCGCCTGCCGCACCGGGTCTGCCCGGTGTGCGGCAGCTACGCCGGCCGTGAGGTCGTGCACGTGCACGACCACGATCACGACCACGAGCACTGACGGCCCGCGGCGCCCCAGTAGCCTTCCCGCGATGAGCATCACGGTCGCGGTCGACGCCAACGGCGCCGATCTCGGTCCGTCCGAGGTCCTGGAAGGAGCGGGCGACGCCGCGCGCGAAGGCGTGCGCGTCGTGCTCTTCGGACCCGCGGCCGAGCTGGGCTCCGCGCCTGCAGGGGTCGACATCGTCGACGCGCCGCTGTCGATCGCCAAGGCGGCCGACCCGGTCGCCGCCGTGCGCGCGACGCCCGAGGCCTCGATCGTCCAGGCCGCGCGCGCCGTCGCCGAGGGGGACGCCGACGCGTTCGTCTCCGGCGGCTCGACGGGCCCGGCGCTCGCCGCCGGCCTGTTCAACATCCGCCGCGCCCGCGGCATCCACCGGCCGGCGCTGGCCATCCCGCTGCCCGTGCCCGACAAGCCGGTGATCATCGTCGACGTCGGCGCGAACACCGAGGTGCGCGCCGAGCACCTCGTGCAGTTCGGCTTCATGGGCGCGGCGCTGGCCGAGTCGCTGCTCGACGTCGAGCGCGTGCGGATCGGGCTGCTGTCGATCGGCAGCGAGGACACGAAGGGCACGCCGCTGGTCGTCGAGGCGCACGCCGCGCTGCGCGACCGCATCGCCGAGGGCGGCGCCTACGAGTTCGTCGGCAACGTCGAGGGCAACGACATCCCGTTCGGGCGCGCCGACGTGATCGTCACCGACGGCTTCACCGGCAACGTCGCGCTGAAGGTCGTCGAGGGCGTCTCGGAGGCGATGCTCGAGGCGCTCCGCGACGTGGCCGGCTCCTCGCGCCGCGCGAAGGCCGGCGGGATGCTCCTGCGCCCCGCGCTGCTCGAGTTCCGCGACTTCATCGATCCCGAGAGCGCGGGCGGCGCCTACCTGCTCGGGCTGCGCCGGCTCGGGGTCGTGCCGCACGGGCGCTTCTCGCGCCGCGGCATCGCCCGCGCCATCCTCCTGGCGGCGCGCGCGAGCGAGGACGGGCTCATCGATCGCACGCACGCGGCGCTCGCCGCCGCCGGCGCGTTGCGGCGCTCCTCCGCGGAGCCATCCGCGGCGGGTTCTACGGTTCCCGCGCCATGACTCGCGAAGAGGTCTTCACGCTCATCCAGGCGCATCTCGCCGATGAGCTCGAGCTCGATCCGGCGCGCATCGAGGACACGACGCGCTTCCGGGACGACCTCGGGGCCGACTCGCTGGACCTCTACACGCTGGTGCAGGAGCTCGAGGACTCCTTCGGCGTGAAGATGTCCGACGAGGAGGCGGCGCGGATCGTCACCGTGGGTCAGGCAGTCGACTTCGTCGTCGCCCACGCCCCGGCCCAGAGCTAGTCCTGCAACAGCTCAGAACGCTTCTCGACGAGCTCCCCGAGGACCTGCGCCAGCAGGTGTTCACCCATGCCTCGTGGACCGACCGCCGCAGCGACTCCTACTCGCGGCTCGCCTTCCTGGGCGACAGCGTGCTCGGGCTGGCGATCACCGCGCACCTGTACCCGCGCCTGGAGGCCGAGCGCTACGGGGCGGGCCGCCTGACCAAGATCCGCGCGCAGACGGTCTCGGGCCCGTCGTGCCGCGCCGTGGCCGAGCGCCTCGGCGTCCCCGAGCGGCTCGCCGCCGCCGCGCCCGCCGGCATCGGCCAGAGCGCGAGCACGCTGACCTCGACCGAGCGCGTGCTCGCGTCGGTGATCGAGGCGGTCATCGGCGCCTGCTACCTGCACGCCGGCTACGAGCGCACCGCGGGCGCCGTCGTCGAGGCGTTCATGCCCGAGCTCGAGCACGCGCTCGAGCACCCGGTCGACTTCAAGTCCACGCTCCAGGAGCGCCTCGCCCAGCGCGGCGAGGTCGTCGACTACGCGGTCACGGCCGAGCTCGGGCCGCCCCACGACCGTACCTTCGAGGTCCTCGCCTCGGTCGGCGGGCGCCCGGTCGGCACCGGCTCGGGACGCTCGAAGAAGCACGCCGAGCAGGAAGCCGCTCGCGCGGCCCTCGAGATGCTGGACACTGCACACGAGGACGAGGACGACTGAGTGGGCGTCCACTAGTCCCATGCACCTTCGATCCGTGACCCTGAAGGGCTTCAAGTCCTTCCCCGACCGCACGAAGCTGGAGTTCGCACCCGGCGTGTCGGTCGTCGTCGGCCCCAACGGCTCGGGCAAGTCCAACGTCACCGACGCGGTCCTGTGGGCGATGGGCGAGCAGTCGCCGCTCGCCGTCCGCGGCCAGTCGATGCAGGACGTGATCTTCGGCGGCGGCCGCGGCGTGCAGGCGCGCTCCACGGCCGAGGTCGAGATCGTGCTCGACAACGCCGACGGGACGGTCGACCTGCCGGTCGGCGAGGTCTCGATCGTGCGCCGGCTGGACCGCGCGGGGGAGGGCGAGTACCGCCTCAACGGCGCGCGCTGCCGGCTCGTCGACGTGCTCGAGGTGCTGTCGGACACCGGCCTGGGCAAGGAGATGCACTCCGTCGTCTCGCAGGGCCGCGTCGAGGCGATCGTCACCTCCAAGCCGCGCGACCGGCGGCTGCTCATCGAGGAGGCGGCCGGCCTCGGCAAGCACCGCAAGCGCCGCCGCCGCGCCCAGCTCAAGCTCGAGCGCACCCAGGACAACCTCGACCGCGCGCTCGACGTCGAGCGCGAGGCGCGCACGCGGCTGCGCCCGCTCAAGCGCCAGGCCGAGGCGGCCGAGCTGCACGAGCGCCTGGAGCGCCAGACGTCCGAGGCGCGCTGGGAGCTGGCGCGCGATGCGGTGCGCGCCCGGCGCGAGGAGCTGGCGACGGCCGAGGCCGCGGCCGCGCGGGCGCGCGCCGCCCGCGACGACGCCCAGGAGGCGCTCGCCCAGATCGCCGCGCGCCGCGAGCGCGCCGAGCAGGCCCTGGCTCAGCGCACGGAGCAGCGCGAGGCGCTCGCCCGCCGCGCCTACGCCGCACGCTCGTCGGCCGAGCGCATCGAGCTGCGCCTCGAGCGCACCCGCGAGACCGTGACGTCCCTGGCCGAGCGCGCCGAGCACCGCGACGCGCAGCTGCGCGGCCTGCGCGCCCAGGCGCAGGAGGACCAGCCCGACGAGGCCGGGCGCGAGCGGATCGAGGCGCTCGAGGCCGAGCTCGAGCGGCTCGACGCCGAGCGGGCGGCCGAGCTCGAGCGCGAGCTATCGGCGCTCGCCGAGGCCCGCGACGCCGCCGCCGCCCGCGTGGCCGAGCTGGCGAAGGCGGTCGACGCCCGCCGCGCCGGGCTCGCCGAGGCCGACGAGGCGTGCGAGGTCGCCCGCCGCGCCCGCCGGGCCGCCGAGACGACGGCCGAGGGGGCGCGCCGTGAGGCGGCGCGCGTCGGCGGCGAGCTCGCCTCGGTCAACGCGTTCCTGCGCAGCCACGCCGGCGCGCCGGGCGGGCGCACGTCGCTGGCCGACGAGCTCGAGGTCGAGCCCGGCTACGAGCTCGCGCTCGCCGCCGCGCTCGGCGGGCGGCTGCGCGCCGCGATCGTCGACGACCTGCCCGCTGCGCGCGGCCTGCTCGACCGCGCCGGCGGCGACGGCGGGCGCACGCTCGTCTCCGGCGGCGCGGGCGCCGGGCCGGGCGGGGACGAGCCGCCCGTCGCGGGCGCGCGCCGGCTCGCCGACCTCGTGGGCGGCCCGGACGGCCCGCTCGCCCTGGCCCGGCGGCTGCTCGCCGACGCCTGGGTCGTCGACGACGTCGAGGCGCTGCCCGACGGCTTCACCGGCGTCGCCGTCACCACGGCCGGGCGCGCCTGGTTCGCCGCCCGGCGCGAGCTGCGTCAGGCGCCGCAGGGCGGCGGCGAGCGCGTGCTCGCCGAGCGCAACCGCCGCGACGTCCTGGTGCGCGAGTCCGAGCGCGCGGTGCAGGCCGAGCGCGGGGCGCTGACGGCGGTCGAGCAGGCGAGCACGGCGGTGGCCGCCGCCGACAGCTCGCGCGACACCGCCGAGCGCGCTTCGCGACAGGCCGAGCGCGAGCGCTCCGCCGCCCAGGAGGAGGAGCGGCGCACGGCCTGGCTGATCGACGAGCGCCGCAAGGCGCCCGAGCAGGGCGCCTCCGCCGTGCGCCGCGCACAGGTCGAGGGCGAGCTGGCGGCCGAGCGCCGGGTCGCCGAGCGCGCCGCCCGCGAGCGTGCCGAGCGCGCGGCACGGATCGCGCGCCTGGACGCCGCGCTGGCCCGCGACCGCGCGCTGCACCCGGCCGCCGAGCGGCTCGTGGCCACGCTGGTCACCGCGTCGGAGGTCGTCGGGACGCGCGTCGAGGCGCTCGACGCGGAGCTCGCCGCGGACCGCCAGGTCGGCGAGGGCGTCGCCGCCGAGCTGCGCGCCTGCGCGGCCGAGGAGGCGCGCGTGCAGACCAACCTGCGCGAGCGCGGCGAGGCGGTCACGGCGGCCGAGGTCCGCGCCCAGCAGGTCCGCGACGCCGAGCGTGACGCCGCCCAGGAGCTGGGCGTGCTCGCCGAGAAGCTCGGGCTCGCGCCCGAGCCCGCCGAGGAGCCGCTCGACACCGAGGCGGCCGACGCGCTGCGCGGGCGCATCGAGCGCCTCGCGCGCCGCCGCGAGCAGCTCGGGCCGGTCAACCCGCTCGCCAAGGGCGAGTACGAGGAGGCGCTCGCGCACGTCGAGGACCTCGAGCGCCAGCGGACCGACCTCGAGACGGCGCTGCGCGAGCTGCGCGTGCTCATCCGCGACACCGACCGCCAGATCCGCGAGACCTTCGAGGCGACGTTCACTGCGGCGGCGCGCAACTTCGAGGAGCTGGCCGAGCGCCTGTTCCCGGGCGGGCGCGGCCGGCTGCGGCTCGTGCGCGAGGACTCCGGCCCGCGGCCGGTGCTCGGCGGCGCCCAGGTCGACGGCGACGACGAGGGCGATGGGGACGCCGACGGCGTCGAGACACCGGAGGGCGAGGGCGAGGGCGGCGAGCACGGCCTCGACCCGGCCGCCGACCTCGGCGTGGAGATCGAGATCACTCCCGCGGGCAAGGCGATGAAGCGCCTTTCGCTGCTGTCCGGCGGCGAGAAGTCGATGACTGCGATCGCGTTCCTGTTCGCGGTGTTCCTCGCGCGGCCGTGCCCGTTCTACATCCTCGACGAGGTCGAGGCCGCGCTCGACGACCTGAACATCGGGCGCTTCCTCGACCTGCTGCGCGCCTACGCCGACCGCGCGCAGTTCATCGTCGTCACGCACCAGAAGCGCACGATGGAGGCCGCCGACACGCTCTACGGCGTGTCGATGGGCGACGACGGCGTCTCGAAGGTCGTCTCGCGCAAGCTGCCGCGCGAGGCGCCGGCCGCGGAGGCCGCGGCGTGACCGCCGCGTTCTGAGGGGCGGGAGGATGGCCAAGAAGGCGAGCCGGCGGGCCAAGCGCGACGACGGCGAGGCGGCCGCACCGGCGGCGCCCGCCGCCCCGGCGCCGCGCGGGCGCCCGAAGGCCGACCCGCGGCTGCGCGAGGTCTCGCTGCTCGTCGAGGAGTCCGACTACCTGCTGCACCTCTACCGCTGGATCGTGCTGGCGGGCGAGCCGCCCAGCGCCCAGGACTGGCTGAAGACCGAGGAGTGGCCGCACCCCGACGTCGTCATCGAGGTCTTCGGCTCCTGGGAGCGGTTCCTCGCCGCCGGCGAGGTCCCCGACTCGCCGCTGCTCGCCCGCTTGCGCGAGGCCGACCGCCAGGCGCGCGACATCGACGCGCGCGAGGGTCGCCTCGAGCGCGAGCTGGCGCGCGCCGACGACCTGCGCCGGCAGGTCGAGACGGCGCGCCGGCGGCGCGAGGCGGCCGAGGTCGAGCGCGACGAGGAGGCGCGCCGCGCCACGCGCCTGCAGGGCGAGGTGACGCGCGCCGAGGCGCGCGCCGCCCAGGCCGAGGAGCGCCTCGCCGAGCGCCGCCACGAGGCCGAGCGCGGCGCGGCGGACTCCGGCGGCGGCGAGCCCAACGACGAGTGGCTGGCCGCGCACGAGGCCCTGCTCGCCGAGCTCGAGGCGGTCCGCACGCATCGCGAGGACCTGCTCGGCCAGGTCGAGGAGCTGCGCGAGGCGGCCGAGCGCGACCGCCAGGCGGTGGCGCGCCTGAGCACCGCGCTCTCCGAGGCGGGAGGCCGCGCCGAGGACGGCGAGGGCGCCGACGCGGCCGCCGACGAGCCGCCGGGCTCCGTCCGCGAGGCGGTCGAGCGCGCCGCGGAGCGCCTGGAGCACCTGACCTTCACCCGCTCGGCCTTCGAGTCCGCGGCCGACAGCCCGTTCCGCCGGCCCGCCGACATCCTCGACGCGCTCGAGCGCCTCGACCGCCTCGGCGCGCTGTACGCCGATCCGTCGGGCTTCGGCACGTCGCTGGCCGAGGCGGCGGCCTCGCTCGGGCTGACGTGGCGCTCGGACGTCTCCGAGCTCGCCCGCAACCGCAACCCCGACCGCTACACGGCGGTCCACGAGGGCGCGCGCCTCGCCCTCGGCCCGCACGTCGCGATCGGCTCCGGGTCGGGCGCCGGCTTCATCGCCCGCATCTACCTGCACGTCGCCGACGGCTCGGGCGAGGTCCCGCGCGGCCTGTACGTCGGGCACGTCGGGCGCCACCTGCCCGATACGACGACCTGACGCGGCGAGCACCGCGTTTGCATCGCGGCACCGGATGGGCGTAGGTTGGAAACGAACCGACGCCCGCCGTTCGCGGACGTCCGACTCCCGCGAGAGGGAGGCAGGACATGCGGCATCGCCGCGGTTCGACCATGCTGTTCGCCGTCGTGGTGGCCGCGGTCGTCGGGACGGCGCCGGCGGCCGCAGCGGCGCCGCTCACGCCGTGCACGGGGGTGGAGGGCGTGCCCTCGGCGCTGTGCGGCAGCGTCGACGTCCCGCTCGATCGGGCGAACCCGGCGGCGGGCACCACGTCGGTCGCGTTCGCGCTCATCCCGCGCCGCAATGCCGCCGAGCCCTCCGCGGGCACCATCCTCTTCAACCCCGGCGGCCCCGGGGTGGCGACGATCGTCGGCGCCGCGGAGACCGTCGAGCGCCTCGCGCCGGTGCTGGACCGGCGGGACCTGCTGCTCGTCGACCCGAGGGGCACCGGCCGCTCCGGCGAGCTGTCCTGCCGCGCGTTCGACCCAGCGATCGTGTTCGCCCCGCGCGCGCGGTTCATCGACGCGATCGGCGCGTGCGGGCGCGAGCTGGGCGCATCGGTGGGGAACTACGGCAGCGCGGCGGTGGCCGACGACTTCGAGGCCGTCCGCGCGCAACTCGGCCTCGGCCCGCTCGATCTGTGGGGCGAGTCCTACGGCACGTACCTGATGCCCGTCTACGCGGTGCGCCACCCCGCCGGCGTGCGGTCCATCGTGCTGAGCGGCACGTATCCGATCGATTTCGACCCATGGGGCCTGGATCGGCTCGGCGCCGCACGCAAGGGCGTGCGCCTCGTCTGCGCACGCACCCGCGCCTGCCGCGCCGGGAAGGTGCTCGATGACATCGCCGCGCTGGCGCGGCGGCTGCGCGAACGGCCGGCCACCATCACCGTCACCGTCGGCTCCGGGAGCCGTCGCGTTCGTCTCGACGAGCGGGCGCTCGCCGCGGTGATGTACACGGGCGGCAACGCGTCGGCGTTCGGCGCGCTCCCCGCCGTCGCGGCCGCCGGCCGCGCCGGCGACCTCGCCCCCCTGCGCCGGCTGCACGAGTCCAGCCTGCTCATCACCGCGTTCTTCTTCGCCCAGAAGGGCGGGTCCAGCCTCGCGCAGAGCTTCGCGACGCAGTGCCACGACTACCCGCGGTCGTTCTCCTTCGCCGACCCGCCCGCGGCTCGCCGCGCGGCGTACCTCCGGGCGCGGGGGTCGATCGCCCCGGGGGCGTTCTTCCCGTTCTCGCCCGCCGCGTGGACGGGCGCCGGCTTCGAAGCCGCCGATACCTGCATCGCGTGGCCCGCCGACCCGACCGCGATGTCGCCGGTCGCCGCCGGCACCGCGATGCCCGACGTCCCGGTGCTCGTGCTCTCGGGCGACCTCGACGCGAACACTCCGAGCTTCGCCGGGCGGCAGGTGGCGCGTCAGTTCGCCCACGCGACGTACGCCGAGATCCCCAACGAGGGCCACACGCCGACGGGCAGCCCGTGCGGCATGCGCCTGGCCGTGCGCTTCGTCGTCACGGGCGCCGCCGACCCGAACGGCTGCACGAACACCGGTCGCCCGCCGCGCGTGCTGCCGCGCGCGCCGCTTCGGGCCGCCGGGCTGATCCCGACGCTCGGGGCCGGCACACGCGCCGAGCGCCGCGCGCTCGCGGTCGTCGTCGCCACGGCGAACGACCTGGCCGAGATGCTGCCGATCGCCCAGGCGTACCGGCGCGTCAGGGCCTTCCGCGGCGGCCGGTACGTCGTGCGCGGGACCCGTTTCCGCCTGCTCGAGGCGCGGGTCGTGCGTGACGCGCGCATCTCGGGGACGTTGAGGCCCACCGCACGCGGGCTCGGCGGCACGGTGCGCCTCGCCGGGGCCGGGATCCCGGACGGCGTGCTCCGCGTCCGCCTGCGGGCCGACGGTCGCGGCCGGGCGACCGGCGTGCTCGACGGCCGCCGGGTCAGCCTGCGATTCCGGGCGCCCGACCTCCGCCTCGGCGGCGAATGAGCGGTCGCATCGCTTGCGTCGCGTCGCCGCGCGGGCGTAGTGTCGGTCCACAGCCGGCGCCTTTGGCGCCGGACGAGAACCAGGGAGGTGCGTGCCATGAACGAGCACGTCGCATCGTCGTATCCGGCCCGCGTCGAGGGGGTGCTGACACCGCCGCTGAGTCGTTGGCTTTGGCTCGTCAAGTGGCTGCTGATCATCCCGCACGCGATCATCCTGACGTTCCTGTGGATCGCGTTCGTCGTGCTCAGCGTGATCGCGTGGTTCGCGATCCTCATCACGGGCCGCTATCCGCGTGGGATCTTCGACTTCAACGTCGGCGTCATGCGCTGGACGTGGCGCGTCGCCTACTACTCGTACAACGCGCTGGGCACCGACCGCTATCCGCCGTTCACGCTCGCCGACGTGCACGACTATCCGGCGCGTCTGGAGGTCGACTACCCCGAGCGGCTCTCGCGCCTGCTCGTGCTCGTCAAGTCGTGGCTGCTGGCCATCCCGCAGCTGATCGTCGTCGGAATCTTCGCCGGCGGCGCGTGGGGCGGAGCCACCGCGGCCAACGGCGAGGAGATGTACACGTACTTCGGCGGCCTCATCAACCTGCTCGTGTTCTTCGCCGGCGTGATCCTGCTCTTCACCGGCCGCTACCCGCCGGCGCTGCACGACTTCATCATGGGCATGAACCGCTGGGTGGTCCGCGTCGGCGCCTACGTCGCGCTCATGACCGACCGCTACCCGCCGTTCCGCTTCGACCAGGGCGGGCGCGAGCCGTCGGGGGCGCCGGCCGAGCGCGACGCGCCCGGACCGGAGGCCGCGCCGGCCTGACCGCGCTCAGACCGGAAGTCCGCGCGCGAGATCGGCGACGATCTCGCGCGCCGGCTGGACGGCGTGCACGGCGCCCGCCGAGCGGCCGGCGTAGAACGGCATCGCGGCGATCCGCCCGGTCGACTCGCGCGTCGGCGGGAACGGCGCGAAGCGCGGGACCTCGATCTCGAGATCGCCCATCCGGACGACGCCCGCCGTCTCGTCCTCGAGCGCCTCCGCCGCCGCGATCGACGCGCGCAGGACGCGGTGCGGGCCGGGCTGGGGGAGGCCCGCGTTGAACGCGCTGCTGACCACGGCGTCGTCTGCGCTCGCCGCGATGATCGCGGCGACCCAGTCCGGGTGCGCGTCGGACTCGGCCGCGGCGACGAAGCGCGTGCCCACGCGCACGCCTGCGGCGCCGGCCGCGAACGCCGCCGCGACGTCGTCCGCCGTCGCGATCCCGCCGGCGGCGACGACGGGCACCGAGACGGCGTCAAGCACCGCGTCGAGCAGCTCAGCGAGCGGCGGGCCCTCGATGCGCTTGCGCCCGCCGGACTCCGTGCCCTTGGCGATGACGACCTCGCAGCCCGCATCCTCCGCGGCGCGCGCCTCGCCGGCCGTCTCGACCTGCCAGCCGCACACCGCTCCGCCGGCGCGAGCGGCGCCGACGAGCGCCGCGTCGGGCTCGGCGAGGAAGAAGTCGAGGTACGGCGAGCGCTCGGCGGCGAGCTCGAGCGCGCCGGGCCTCATGAGCGGGACGAGGAAGTTGACCCCGAACGCGCGCGTCCGGGCGGCGACGGCGTCGACGAGCGGCGCCAGGTGCGCCGGCGGCAGGTTGAGCGCGGGGAGCATCGCGTGCCCGCCCGCGGCGGCGACCGCCAGCGGCAGCGCGGGCGTCACGGACACGCCGCCCATCGGGGCAAGCTGAATCGGCAGCTCGCAGGCGAGGAGATCGGTCAGCTCGCCGGCCATGGCGCATGCCTACCACGCCGCGCACCCGGGTAGCCAGGCCATCCATGGCGCATGTCCTCTTCGACGTCAACGGCACCCTGCTCGACCCGCGCGCGCTCACCGCGTCGTGGGAGGGGGCGCCCAGCGGGCTCGGCCTGAGCGTGCTCGACCAGACGGTCGCGCAGTCGATGGTCGACACGATGACCGGGGAGTTCCGCCCGTTCCCGGAGTACCTCCGCGCCGCGCTCGCCCACCGCGCCGCGCTGCTCGGCCTCGGCGAGGACGCCGTCGAGCAGGGCGTGCAGGCGGCGAGCGCGATGCCCGCCTACCCCGACGCGGCCGATGCGCTGTCGCGGCTCGTGCTCGCCGGCCACACGCCGGTCGCCGTCACGAACAGCCCCGCCGACGCGGCCCGCGACGCGCTCGACGCGGCCGGCCTGGCCGAGCACTTCCACGCCGTGGTCAGCGCCGAGGCGGTCGGCGCCTACAAGCCCGACCGGCGCGTCTACGAGCACGCGCTCTCCGTGCTCGGGCTCGAGGCGGGCGCGACGTGGTTCGTGGCCGGCCACTGGTGGGATGTCGCCGGCGCCAAGCGCGCCGGGCTGCGCACCGCGTGGGTCGCGCGCGACGAGGGCGTGCTGATCGCCACCACACCGCCGCCCGACGTCAGCGGCGCCGATCTGCGCAAGGCGGGCGACGCGATCGCCGCCGCCGAGACCGCGTAGCCGAGCGCCTCTCCGTCCACAAGGACGCGCGCTATCGTCGCGCCGCGCATGCCTCGCGAATGGACCGACGTCTTCATCACCGGCGACGGGCCGGCCGGCGGCGCCGCCGCGGCGGCCGCCGAGGCCGAGCCGGAGCGCCGCCGCGGCTTCTTCCGCCGCCTGCGCGAGAACCTCTCCAAGACGCGCCAGGCGCTCGGCGCCGAGATCCAGGCGACCCTGTTCGAGGGGACGCTCGACGAGTCGACGTGGGAGCGCCTCGAGGAGGCGCTGATCATGGCCGACGTCGGCGCGCGCACGACGGCCCAGGTCGTGGCCAAGCTCGAGATGGAGGCCGAGTCGGGCGAGGTCGAGGGCGGCGAGGCGCTCGCCGAGCGCCTGCGCGAGCTGCTCGCCGAGCTCGCCCGGCCGGGCGAGGGGAAGATCGACCTCACCCAGGACCCGACGGTGATCATGGTCGCGGGGGTCAACGGGACGGGGAAGACGACGACGATCGGCAAGCTCGCCTGGCACCTGCAGCGCGAGCTCGGCAAGACCGTCGTGCTCGGCGCCGCCGACACCTTCCGCGCCGCCGCCGTCGAGCAGCTCGCCGGCTGGGCGGAGCGCGCCGGCTGCGAGATCATCACCGGGCCCGCGGGCTCCGACCCCGGCTCGGTCGCGTTCGAGGCCGTCCGCCGCGGCCGCGAGCAGGGCGCCGACGTGATCATCGTCGACACCGCCGGACGCCTGCACACCCAGGACGACCTGATGGCCGAGCTGGCCAAGGTCCGCCGCGTCATCGCCAAGCAGCTGCCCGACGCGCCACACGAGACGCTGCTCACCGTCGACGCCACCACGGGCCAGAACGGGCTGCGCCAGGCCAAGCTCTTCTCGGAGACCGTGCCGGTCGACGGCATCGTCCTGACCAAGCTCGACGGGACGGCCAAGGGCGGCATCGCGCTGGCCATCGCCGGCGAGCTCGGGATCCCGGTCAAGCTCATCGGGATCGGCGAGGCGCTGGAGGATCTGCGCCCGTTCGACGCCGACGACTACGCCCGCGCGCTCATCGCGCCGCGCGACTGACGGCGCAGCTAGTCTCGCGTCCGACATGGACGCTTGGGTGCTCTGGCTCATCGCCGCCGTTGTGCTCGCGGTGGCGGAGGTCCTCAACCTCAGCTTCTTCCTGTTTCCGTTCGCGATCGGCGCGGCCGGCGCGGCGGTGGCCGAGGTGCTCGGCAGCGGCACCCCCGTGGCGGTGGTCGTCTTCGCCGTGCTGACCGCGGTGAGCTTCGGGATCGTCCGGCCGATCGCCCGCCGCCACCTGCGCATGCCGCCGGCGATCCGCACCGGCCCGGCCGCCCTGATCGGCCGCCAGGCGATGGTGCTCGAGCGGATCGCCAACGACCAGGGCGTCGGCGCCGTGCGCATCGACGGTGAGGTCTGGACGGCGCGCAGCTACGACGAGGACCGCGTCATCGAGCCCGGCACGCGCGTCGAGATCGTCGAGATCCGCGGCGCGACGGCGCTGGTCACCGAGTAGCCCGGCGCCGTCTCGGCTTCCGCCCGGCGACCGTTTGTCGACAGTCGCGCCCATGGGCACTAGGGTCCGCCTCGTCGTCACCAGCGAGGCGGAGGAGAGACTGTGACGCGACGCCATCCGAAGCAGGGGTCGGAGCGGCGATGAAGCCTGCACCGTTCACGTACCACCGCGCAGCGAGCACGGCCGAGGCCGTCGACATGCTCGGCGCCGCCGGGGAGGACGCCAGCGTCCTCGCGGGCGGCCAGAGCCTTGTGCCGCTGATGAACTTCCGGGTCGCCCAGCCGGCCCATCTCGTCGACATCAACCGCGTCGACGAGCTCGACTACATCCGCACCGACGACGGCGCCCTGGCCATCGGGGCGCGCGTGCGCCAGGCGGCGGTCGAGCGCTCCGAGGACGTCGCGCGTGCCGCGCCGCTGCTGAGCGAGGCGATGCGCTGGGTCGCCCACCCGCCGGTCCGCCACCGCGGCACCGTGGCCGGGAGCATCGCCCATGCCGACCCGGCCGCCGAGCTTCCCGCCGTGCTGCTCGCCCTCGACGGCGAGGTCGTCCTCCGCGGACCCTCGGGCGAGCGGCGGGTCGCCGCGGCGGACTTCTTCACCGGGCCGCTGATGACCGCGATCGCCCCGGGCGAGCTCGTCACCGAGGTCCGCTTCCCGGTCGGCGACGGCGGCTGCGCGCTGGTGGAGTTCGCCCGCCGCCACGCCGACTTCGCCGTCGCCGGCGCGGCCGTGCGGACCGGCGGCGACGGCGTCGCGATCGCGCTCTTCGGCGTCGCCGACACGCCGCTGCGCGCTGTCGAGGCCGAGCGCCTGCTCGCCGGGTCCGACAGGACCGACCCCGGCGAGGTCGCCGAGGCGGCGACCGCCGGGCTGACGCCCAACGGAGACGTCCACGGCGCGCCGGAGTACCGCCGCCGTGTCGCCCGGGCCTGTGTCGAGCGCGCGCTGCGCCGCGCGAAGGGAGGTGCGGCATGAACGCCGTCCAGATCGCGACCACCGTCAACGGGATCAGCTACGAGCGGCTCGTCGAGCCGCGCATGCTGCTCGTCGACTTCCTGCGCGAGGAGCTCGACCTCGTCGGCACCCACGTCGGCTGCGAGCACGGCGTGTGCGGGACGTGCACGGTGCTCATGGACGGCGAGAGCATCCGCTCGTGCATCGCCTTCGCGGTGGCCGCCGACGGCGCCGAGATCCGCACCGTCGAGTCGCTGTCGACGAACGGGCAGATGCACCCGCTCCAGCAGTCCTTCTGGGACAAGCAGGGACTGCAGTGCGGCTACTGCACGCCGGGGATGCTGATGCGCGCCGACGAGCTGCTGCGCGAGAACCCGCAGCCGACCGCGGCCGAGGTCCGCGAGGGGATCTCGAGCAACCTGTGCCGCTGCACGGGCTACCAGTTCATCGTCGAGGCGGTGCTCGACGCCGCCGAGAAGATGCACTCCGGCGACGGGACCGCGACCCCCTCCGACGGCCGGTCCGCGACGGAGGTCGACGAAGTGCCCGAACGGGTCCCCGGCGGCGAGCAAGGAGCCTGACCATGGCCACGACCCAGCACCCGCCGGTCCGCCCGATCGTCCGCGACCGCAAGTGGATCGGCAAGTCGATCCCGCGCGTCGAGGACCCCAAGTTCCTGCTCGGCAAGGGCGGCTACATCGACGACATGCGCGTCCGCGGCATGCTCCACGCCGCCATGGTGCGCAGCCCGCACGCGCACGCGCGCATCGTCTCCATCGACGCCGAGGCGGCGCGCGCGCTGCCCGGCGTGTTCGCCGTCGTCACCGGCGCCGAGGCGGCCGAGATCAGCGACCCGCTGCCCGACTTCGGGCCCGCCCCCGACAAGCACACGTGGCGCTTCCTGGCCGTCGACAAGGTCCGCTACGTGGGCGAGAACGTCGTCGCCATCGTGGCCGAGAGCCGCTACGTGGCCGAGGACGCGGCCGACCTCGTGCACGTCGAGTACGAGCCACTCGAGCCGCTCGTCGATCCCGAGGCGGCGCTCGAGCCCGGCGCGCCGCTCGTCCACGAGGCGCTCGGCTCGAACGTCGCCTACGAGCGCACGTTCCGCTTCGGCGAGGTCGACGCGGACTTCGAGGCGTCGGACGTCGTCGTCTCCGACCGGCTGCGCTGGCGGCGCTCGGGCGGCCAGCCGCTCGAGACCGTCGGGGCGGTCGCGAGCTTCGACCAGGGCACGGGCATGATGACCGTGCACACGAACACGCTGAGCTTCACGAGCTACCTGTTCATGCTCGCCGGGACCCTGCGGATCCCGAACAACAAGCTCGACATCCACCCCCACCCCGCGGGCGGGAGCTTCGGCTCCAAGCTGTTCGCGATGAAGGTCACGGCGATCGCCGGCACGCTGTCCAAGCTCACCGGCCGGCCGGTGAAGTACCTGGAGGACCGCGTCGACAACATCGCCAACTGCGACCACCACGGCTCGGACCGGGTCTACGAGGTGCAGCTGGCGGTGACCCGCGACGGGGAGATGAAGGGCCTGAAGGTCCGCTGCGTCGACGACTACGGCGCGTACATCCAGTTCGGCGTCGGCCATCACGGCAACGCGCTGGCCCAGGTCACGGGCCCCTACCGGATCTCGAGCGTCGAGTACGACCTCAAGGCCGTGCTGACGAACAAGTGCCAGCAGGGCGCCTACCGCGGCTTCGGCTCGGAGGTCAACAACTGGATGCTCGAGCGGATGGTCGACCTCGCCGCCGAGGAGCTCGGCATGGACAAGGCCGAGATCCGCCGGAAGAACTTCATCCAGCCCGACCAGTTCCCGTACTTCATCCCGACGGGCAACGTGTACGACAGCGGCGACTACGAGCCGGTCCTCGACGAGGCGCTCAAGCTCGCCGACCTCGACCACTGGCGCGCCGAGCAGGAGCGCGGCCGCGGGGAGGGGCGCCACATCGGCATCGGGCTCGTCACCTGCCAGGAGCGCAGCGTGTTCAGCGCCACCGAGTTCTGGTTCTGGTTCGACGAGCCGGGCGCGCCGGTGACCTCGATGCCCGAGAGCGTGACGCTGAGCGTCGACGCGACCGGCGCGATCACGGCGACGCTGTACTCGTGCGCGTTCTGGGGCAACAGCCCCGAGACGATGGTCGCGCAGTTCGTGGCCGAGGAGTTCGACTGCGAGCCGCACGACGTCAGCATCATCTACGCGGGCACGCGCAACGGGCTGCCCGCCACCGGTCCCGGCGGCAGCCGCACCACGGTGATGCTCGCGGGCGCCGTCGAGGGCGCGTCCAAGCGCATCAAGGACAAGGCCTTCAAGGTCGCCGAGCACCTGCTCGAGGCCTCCGTCGACGACCTCGAGTGGACCGACGGGGGCGTCCAGGTCAAGGGCTCGCCCGACAAGCGCAAGACGCTCGCCGACATCGCGCTGCAGACGCATCTCTTCAAGCACACGCTGCCGGACGAGATCGAGAGCGGCCTGGAGGCCGACAAGGTCTTCGACCACCCGTACACGACGATGCCGAGCGCCGACCGCAAGGACCTCGGCGTCTTCTATCCGTTCATGGCGCACGCCTGCCACATCGCCGTCGTCGAGGTCGACGAGCTGACCGGGCAGGTGTCGTTCCTCAAGTACGTCGCCGTCCACGACTGCGGGACGCTCGTCAACCCGCGCTCGCTCGACGGCCACATCGTCGGCGGCGTCGCGCAGGGCATCGGGACCGCGCTGTACGAGGAGTTCGTCTACGGCGACGACGGCAACATGCTCACGCAGAGCTACATGGACTACCTGATCCCGACCTCGATGGAGGTCCCGGAGATCACCATCGGCCACTGCGAGACGCCGTCGCCGTGGACGCCGCACGGGATCAAGGGCGGCGGCGAGGGCGGGCGGATGATGGCCCCGGCCGTCGTCGCCTCGGCGATCGACGACGCGCTGCGCCCGCTCGGCGTGCGCGCGACCGTGCTTCCCGCCACGCCCGAGCGCGTGGTCGGCTGGATCCAGGACGCGAACACCGACAAGGAGAGCTGAAGCCAGTGGCGCTGATCGACCTGACCCAGGAGATCTACCAGGGGATGAACGTCTATCCCGGACACCTCAAGACGGTGATCTGGGAGCACGCCTCGCATGCGGAGACGGCCAAGAACTTCGAGGGCGGGTTCTCGTTCCGCTCCAACGGCCTGCTGATGAGCGACCACGGCCCGACGCACGTCGACGCCCTGGCCCATCTCGATCCCGCCGACGAGGCGCCGACGATCGAGCAGATGCCGCTCGACACGTTCATGGGTCCGGCGACGTGCCTGGATCTCTCGCACATCGAGCCCCAGGCGTACATCTCCGACGCCGACATGGACGAGGCCGAGAAGGCGGCGGGCGTGTCCGTGGAGGCGGGTCAGGTCCTGCTCGTGCGCACCGGCGACTTCGAGAAGCACTACGGCACGCCGGACTACCTGAGCCGGTACCCCGGCTTCGACGAGGCCGGCAGCGAGTGGCTGCGCGCGCGGGGGGTGCGGGCCTTCGGCGTCGACTCGCCGAGCCCCGACAACCCGATCTCGCCGACGTACCCGTGCCACATGATGTGCCGCGCCAACGGCATCACGCACTACGAGAACCTCTGCAACCTCGACCAGCTCGTGGGGCGGCAGTTCACGTTCATCGGCTTCCCGCTGCGGATCCGCGGCGGCACCGGCTCGCCCGTCCGCGCGGTGGCCCTCGTCGACGACGCCTGAGCCACACTGTGCGGGGTGCGGCCCGCGCCGGAGAACGTCAGGAGGACAAGATGACCGGACTGATCGTCCTTGTCGTGCTCGTGCTCTTCGCGCTGTTCCTCGCCTCGAGGACGGTGCGGATCATCCCGCAGGCGAGAGCGGGCGTCGTCGAGCGGCTCGGCCGCTACAGCCGCACGCTGCAGCCCGGTCTGGCCCTCGTCGTCCCCTTCGTCGACCGCGTGCGGCCGCTGATCGACATGCGCGAGCAGGTCGTGACGTTCCCGTCGCAGCCCGTGATCACCGAGGACAACGTCTCGGTGGGGATCGACAGCGTCCTGTACTTCACGATCACCGACCCGAAGTCGGCGTCCTACGAGGTGGCCAACCCGCTGCAGGCGATCGAGCAGCTGACGGTGACGACGCTGCGCAACATCATCGGCGGGATGACGCTCGAGGAGACGCTGACCAGCCGCGACGCGATCAACACCCAGCTGCGGGTCGTGCTCGACGAGGCGACGGGCAAGTGGGGCATCCGCGTCAATCGCGTCGAGATCAAGTCGATCGACCCGCCGGCGACGATCCAGGAGGCGATGGAGAAGCAGATGCGCGCCGAGCGCGACCGGCGCGCGGCGATCCTCACCGCGGAGGGCGTCAAGCAGTCGGCGATCCTCACCGCCGAGGGCGAGCGCCAGTCGTCGATCCTCAGCGCCGAGGGCGCCAAGCAGGCGGCGATCCTCCGCGCCGAGGGCGAGTCGCAGGCGATCGACACCGTCTTCCGCGCGATCCACGCGGGCGACCCCGACCCCAAGCTGCTCAGCTACCAGTACCTGCAGATGCTGCCCCAGCTCGCGCAGGGCGAGGCGAACAAGATCTGGGTCATCCCGACCGAGTTCACGCGGGCGCTGGGGCAGATCGGGGCGACGTTCTCGGGGGACGCCGCGCCATCGCCCGACGGGCCGCCGGCGCCCGCGCCGCCGGCGCCGCGCCCGCCGCACGCCTGAGCGGAGCCGCTCCGCTACGCCAGGGCGGCCTCGCGCACGAGGCGCCCGAGGGCGACCTGCAGCGCGCCGCCGGCCAGCACGGCCGCGGTGGCCTCGGCGATCAGCCGTCCGCGCAGGCCGGCGCGCGGGCGCAGCCCGACCGACGCGTGGACCTCGCTGCCCCCGCCGGCGCGGCGCATCTCGTAGGCGACGTGCAGCGTGACCGGGCCGTCCGCGCTCAGCGCCAGGCGCTCGGCGTCGGCGCGGTGCACCTCGAGCTCGAAGCCCACCTCGCGCCCGGCCAGCCTGCCGCTGACCCGTGCCGTGCTGCCGGTGGTCAGGCGCGGCCCGGAGAGCTCGTCGACGTCGAACGCGACCGGCGCCCAGCGCGCGGCGGCGCCGGGGTCGGTGAGGACGTCCAGGAGCGCCTCGGGCGCGGCGGTGGCGGTGGCGGTGGCGGTGTAGGTGCGCATGGGGTCGGTCGCAGCGGGCGGCGTGACCCCGTCAGCTTCGCCTCCCGCGGGGGTCGCGGCCAGGGGGCGATCCGCCGAATCCGGGTGTGGAGATCCGCACCGGCGGGAGGGGCTGGCCGCTCGACCCGCGCCCTACACTGGATGTCGTGTTCGACGCTCTCTCCGAGAAGCTCCAGGAGACGCTCTCCGACGTCCGTGCGCACGGGACGCTGACCGAGGACGACATCAACAAGGCGATGCGCGAGATCCGCCTCGCGCTGCTCGAGGCGGACGTCAACTTCAAGGTCGTCAAGCAGTTCACCGCGACGGTCAAGGAGCGCTGCCTGGGGGCGGAGGTCGTCGGCCAGCTCAACCCCGGCCAGCAGGTCGTCAAGATCGTCCACGAGGAGCTCGCGTCGCTGATGGGCGGCGCGTCGGCGGGGATGTCGTTCTCGCCGCGCCCGCCGACCGTGATCCTCATGGCGGGCCTGCAGGGCTCCGGCAAGACGACGGCGACGGCGAAGCTCGCGCGCTACCTGAAGAACGAGCACAAGTCCTCGGTCGCGCTGGCGGCCTGCGACGTGTACCGCCCGGCCGCCGTCGACCAGCTCGTCAAGGTCGGCGCCCAGGTCGGCGCCGACGTCTACGAGCAGGGCACGGACCGCTCGCCCGTCGAGATCGCGCGCTGGGCGCTGGACCGCGCGAAGACCGAGGGCAAGGACGTCCTGATCGTCGACACCTCGGGCCGCCTGCACGTCGACGAGGCGCTGATGGACGAGCTCGTCGAGATCCGCAAGGCGGTGCGCCCGACGACGATCCTGCTCGTCGTCGACGCGATGACCGGCCAGGACGCGGTCAACGTGGCCGAGCAGTTCTCGGCCGCCGTCGACTTCGACGGCGTGCTCATGAGCAAGCTCGACGGCGACGCCCGCGGCGGCGCCGCGCTGAGCGTCAAGGCGGTGACCGGCAAGCCGATCATGTTCGCCAGCGTGGGGGAGAAGCTCGACCAGCTCGAGCGCTTCCACCCCGAGCGCATGGCGCAGCGGATCCTCGGCATGGGCGACGTGATGTCGCTGATCGAGAAGGCCGAGCGCCAGTTCGACGAGGACGAGGCCAAGGAGCTCGAGCGCAAGCTGCGCCGCAACGAGTTCACGCTCGAGGACTTCCTGGGCCAGCTCAAGACGCTGCGCCGCATGGGGCCGCTGCAGTCGATCCTGGGGATGCTGCCGGGGCTGTCCGGCCACCAGCTCTCGCAGATGAAGGTCGACGAGCGCGAGATCGACCGCGTCGAGGCGATCATCCTGTCGATGACGCCCGAGGAGCGCCGCCGGCCCGAGCTCATCAAGGGCTCACGGCGGCTGCGCATCGCCAAGGGCTCGGGGACGAGCGTGCAGGCGGTCAACCAGCTCGTCAAGCAGTTCGATCAGATGCGCAAGCTGATGCGCCAGATGGGCCGCGGCAAGATGCCCGACATCGGGGCGCTCATGCGCCAGGCCCGCTAACCTGCGCCGTCGGCTTCCGGAAAGGACAGGATGGCAGTACGACTCAGGTTGACCCGCGTGGGCGGCAAGAAGGACCCGGTCTGGCGCGTCGTCGTCGCCGACCAGCGCTCGCCGCGCGACGGGCGGTTCATCGAGCTGGTCGGGCAATACAACCCGCAGACCGATCCGTCGACGATCCGCCTGAACGAGGAGCGGATCCGCGAGTGGCTGAGCAAGGGCGCCCAGCCGACCCCGCAGGTCCGCAAGCTGCTGAAGACGCAGGGCATCGACCCCCGCTAGCGGGCGATGCGCGACCTGCTCGAGTACCTGGCGCGGTCGCTCGTCGACGAGCCCGCCCGCGTCTCCGTCGAGCAGTTCGAGGAGGACGACGGCACGGTCGTCCTCGAGCTCGCCGTCGCCGACGACGACTACGGCAAGATCATCGGCCGCGGGGGACGCACCGCCAACGCGCTGCGCACCGTGGTCAAGGCCGCGGCGGTCAAGGAGAACCGCCGCGTGCTCGTCGACATCGTCGACTGAGGCGATGGCCGAGGCCGCCGAGGACTGGCTGGCGGGCGGCCAGGTCGGACGTCCGCACGGGCTCGACGGCTCGTTCTACGTGGTCGGCGCTCGCGCCGGGCTGCTGCGCCGCGGCGTGACCGTGCGCGTCGCCGGGCGCGAGGCGGAGATCGTCCGCCGCGCCGGGACCGACGAGCGCCCGATCCTGCGCCTGCAGGGCATGACCGACCGCGACGCCGCGCAGGCGCTGCGCGGCGAGGAGGTGCTCGTCCCGCGCGCGGTCGCGCCCCCGCTCGAGGAGGACGAGTGGTGGGCCGAGGACCTCGAGGGCTGCGCCGTGGTCGACGGCGAGCGGCCGCTCGGGCACGTGCGGCGGCTGCGCGCGCTGCCGTCGTGCGAGGTGCTCGAGGTCGAGCCGGACGGCGGCGGCGACGTCTTCCTCGTGCCGCTCGTGCGCGACGCGGTGCGCTCGGTCGACGTCGACGGGAAGACGATCGACGTCGACGCGGCGTTCCTGGGCGAGGGCGGGCCGGCGCCGGCGGGCTCGCCGACCCGGCCGGGCACCGGCACGGGGACGCGCTGAGCGATGCAGCTCGACGTCGTCACGCTGTTCCCGGAGTGGTTCGAGTGGTTCGCCGCCCAGCGCCACGTCGCCAACGCGCTGGCCGGCGGGAACGAGCTGCGGACGCTCAACCCGCGCGAGCACACGCCGCTCAGCGGTGGGCAGGTCGACGACACGCCGTTCGGCGGCGGGGCCGGGATGGTCCTGCGCGTCGACGTCATGGACCAGGCGCTGCGCGGCTTCTACGGGGTCGACCCGGTCGAGCTGCGCACCCAGCGCCGCGTGCTCGCGCTCACGCCGGGCGGCCGCATGCTCGACGAGCAGTTCGTCGACGAGCTCGCCGCCGAGCCCGCGATCACGCTGCTGTGCGGGCGCTATGAGGGCTTCGACGAGCGCATCGTCCAGCACTTCGCCTCGGATGTCGTCTCGATCGGGCGCTACGTGCTGTCCGGCGGCGAGCTGGCCGCGATGGTCGTCTGCGACGCCGTGCTGCGCAAGCTCCCCGGGGCGCTCGGCCACGCTGACTCGGCGCTCGAGGAGTCCTTCAGCGCGGCGCTCGGCGGGGACCCCGAGTACCCCCACTACACGCGCCCCGCGGAGTACCGCGGCTGGCGCGTTCCCGACGTCCTGCTGTCCGGACACCACGAGGAGATCCGCCGCTGGCGGCGGGCCCGCAGCCGCGAGCGTGGGGCGTCCGCGTGAGGGGGTTCGCTACCATGAACCGCCGCGCGGCACGGGTCGATCAAGGCTCCCGCGCGTCCTCTCCGACATGAGCACGGTCATCGAAACTCTCGAGCGCGCCCAGCTGCGCCGCGTCCCGCGCTTCGCCGCCGGCGACCGCGTCCGGGTGCACTTCCAGGTCATCGAGGGCACGCGGCGCCGCACGCAGGTCTTCGAGGGTGTCGTCATCAAGCGCCAGGGCCACGGCGTCCGCGAGACCTTCACGGTCCGCAAGCAGTCCTTCGGCGTCGGGGTCGAGCGCACGTTCCCGGTGCACTCGCCCAAGATCGAGCGGATCGAGGTCGCCGCCCGCGGTGACGTGCGCCGGGCGAAGCTCTACTACCTGCGCGAGCGGGTCGGCAAGCGTGCCCGTGTGCGCGAGCGTCGCTACACCGGCCCTGAGGAGGCGGTCACGCCCGGGCTGCTCAACGATCCGGCGGACGCCCTCGAGGCCGAGGCCGCGGCGGAGCCCGAGGCGGTCGACGCAGGCGGGGAGACCGCCGAGGACGTCGTGGATGCGGGTGGCGCGGCCGACACGGCCGCCGAGCCCGAGGCGGCGAACGGCGACGGCGCCGAGCCCGAGGCCGAGGGGTCGGCCGGGGACGAGCCCGCCGCCGACGACAAGGCGTGAAGACGAGGCAGAAGTCGGCCAGCGGCTCGCTGGTCGAGCTCGTCGTCATCGTCATCGTCGCACTCGGCCTCGCCCTCGGGATCCAGGCCTTCCTCGTCAAGCCGTACCGGATCCCGAGCGAGTCGATGGTGCCGACGCTCGAGATCGGCCAGCGCGTGCTCGTCAACCGCATCGGAAGCCGCTTCAGCGACCCGTCGGTCGGCGACGTGGTCGTCTTCCACCCGCCCGCGGGCTCGGAGACCGACACCTGCGGCAATCCCGACCGCTCCGAGAGCCAGGCGTGCAACCGCCCGACGCGCGACCGCGCCGACGTGAACTTCATCAAGCGCGTCGTGGCCGGCCCGGGCGACACCATCCGGATCGTCGACGGCCACGTCATCCGCAACGGGAAGCGCGAGCGCGACCCGTACATCAGCAACACGTGCAACCAGGACGTGGGCCGCGGCTGCAACCTGCCGTCGCCGATCACGGTTCCGCCCGACCACTGGTTCATGATGGGCGACAATCGTGGTGAGTCCGACGACAGCCGATTCTGGGGTCCCGTTCCCCGAAAGTGGATCATCGGCGGCGCCTTTGCCACCTACTGGCCCCCGAAGCGCATCGGCCTCCTCTGAGCGGACGCGGGGGCGCCGCAAGAACGCCAAGCGGCGCACCGGCCGGCGGCTGTTCGCGTTCGACCGCGGACTCGGCGTCCGCTGGGTCGCCGGCGCCGACGAGGCCGGCCGCGGCTGCCTCGCCGGGCCGCTCGTCGCGGCCGCAGTCCTGTTCGACCTCGAGCGCCTGGGCGTCCGCGAGGTGCGCGCCCTCGGCGCGCTGAACGACTCCAAGCAGCACGACCCCGAGGCGCGCGACGCGCTGTTCCCGCTCGTCCTGCACGCGGCGGTCAAGGTCAACATCGTGTCGCGCTGCGTGCGTGGCATCGACGGCCGCGGCCTGCATCGCACGAACCTCGCCGCCCTGCGCGACGCCCTGATCGGCGTCGCCCGGCCCGGCACGCTGTGCCTCGTCGACGGGTTCGCCGTCCCCGAGTTCGGCTACGAGCAGCGTCCGATCGTCGACGGCGACGCGACGAGCGCGGCGATCGCGGCGGCGTCGATCCTGGCCAAGGTCAGCCGCGACCGCTACATGCACCGCGCCGACCGGGTGCACCCCGGGTGGGACTTCGCGGCGCACGTCGGCTACTCGACGCCCGAGCACCGCGACGCGATCCAGCGCCTCGGCGTCTCGCCGCTGCACCGGCTGTCCTTCCAGAGCATGGCCTACCAGCAGCTCGCGCTCTAGCGTCCCCGGGGGCATCAGAACGCCGCCTCGAGGTGGTCGAGGCGCACGAGCCGGCCCTGCGGATCGATGACCACGCCGACGGCGTCGAAGCGCAGCTCCGAGGCGCGCGGGCGCTCGTCGACCTCGGCCAGGTAGGCCGCGGCCATGCGCCGCACCTGCGCCTGCTTGCGCGCGTGCAGCGCCTCCCACGGACCACGCCCGGAGCCGGTCGCACGTCGCGTCTTGACCTCGACGAAGACGAGCGTGGCGCCGTCGTGGACGACGAGATCGATCTCGCCCCAGCGCGTGCGGTGGTTGCGCGTGACGAGGTCGTAGCCGAGGCGCTCGAGATGGGCCAGCGCGAGGTCCTCTCCGGCACGGCCGAGACGTTGACGGGGGTCGGGCGACATGGCCGACCACGCTAGGCACGGCGGCGTGACAGCGGACACCGGAACTGCACCGATCCTGCGCAGGATCCGTGTCGTCTCTGCGCAGCGGGCCGGCGCCGCGGAAAGACGCGCGAATTCCTGCGCGGAATCGTGGCGGTGCAGGTGTTTCGCCGTCGCACGGTCGCGCCTAGCTTGGCCGCCGTGCTCTCTCGCGTCACCACCTTCGCCATCGCCGGGCTGGACCCCCGGCGCGTCACCGTCGAGGTCGACATCCGCGCCGGCCTGCCTGTGTTCACGATCGTCGGGCTCGGCGACCGCGCCGTGCGCGAGGCGCGCGAGCGCGTCCACGCGGCGATCCTCAACTCGGGCTTCGAGTTCCCGGCCAGGCGCGTCACCGTCAACCTCGCTCCGGCGTCGCTGCGCAAGGCGGGTCCGGGGTTCGACCTGGCCATCGCCGCCGCCGTCCTGGCCGCCAGCGGACAGCTGCCGGCCGAGGCGCTCGAGCGCTTCGCCGTCTTCGGCGAGCTGTCGCTCGGTGGCGAGCTGCGCCCGAGCCGTGGCGTGCTCGCGGTCGCCGAGGGCACGCTGCGCGCCGGCCTCGCGGGCCTCGTCGTGCCGCACGAGCGCGCGGCCGAGGCGGCGCTCGTCGACGGCCTCGACGTCGTCGGCGCGGGCTCGCTCGCCGAGGTGGCCGAGGTGCTGCGCGGGGGAGAGCGCCCGCCGCCGCTCGCGCCCGCCGACACGGAGGCGCGCGCGCCGTCCAACGTCGTCGACCTCGCCGACGTCCGCGGCCACGCGAGCGCGCTCGGGGCCCTGACCATCGCCGCCGCCGGCGGCCACAACCTGCTCCTCTCCGGCCCGCCCGGCGTCGGCAAGACGATGCTCGCGCGGCGGCTGCCGTCGATCCTCCCGCCGCTGAGCCGCGCAGAGGCGCTCGAGGTCACGCGCATCCACAGCGTGGCCGGCCTTCACGACGGCGCGGCGCTCATCGCCGAGCGCCCGTTCCGCGCGCCGCATCACCAGATCTCGGCCTCCGGGCTCGTCGGCGGCGGCGCCATCCCCGTGCCCGGCGAGGCGAGCCTCGCCCACCACGGCGTCCTGTTCCTCGACGAGCTCTCCGAGTTCCCGCGCCCGGCGCTCGAGGCGCTGCGCGGCCCGATCGAGGACGGCCGCGTGGCCATCGTCCGGGGGCAGCGCACCGCCATCTTCCCGACGCGCTTCATGCTCGTCGCGGCGACGAACCCCTGTCCCTGCGGGCACGCGCCGAGCCCGCGCTGCCGCTGCACCGACGCCGACCTCGCGCGTCACCGCCGGCGCCTGAGCGGCCCGCTCCTGGACCGCGTCGACCTCGTGCTCAACCTCGAGCGGCCCGAGGCGGCCGACCTCGCCGGCGCCGGCGTGACCACGTCGGCGGACGAGCGCGAGCGGGTGCTCGCCGCCCGGGAGCGCCAGGCCGAGCGCCTGCACGGCACCCCGGCGACGTGCAACGCGCACATGGACTCGGCGCTGCTCCGCGAACGCGCCGATGCCTCGACGGCGGCGCAGCGCACGCTGCTCGACGCCTACCGCCGCGGGCGCCTGAGCGCTCGCGGGCGCGACCGCGCGCTGCGCGTCGCGCGCACGATCGCCGACCTCGACGGCGTTGCGCGGATCGCCCGTGCCCACGTCGTCTCCGCGCTCGGCTACCGCCACGACCAGGATCTCGCCGACGGGGAGGCCGCATGACCCACGCCTGCGACGCCTGCCTGCGGCGGACGTGGCTGATCGCGCGGCTGGCCGGCGCGATCGAGCTCGCCCGCCGCCAGAAGCGCCCGCTGCGCGAGCTCCTCGCGCTGCCCGCCGAGCAGCTCGTCGACCGTCTCGGCCGCGGCGCGGGCCCGGCGATCGCCGGCGAGCTCGAGCGCGTCGACCCGGCCGGGCTGCGGGCCGCCGCCGATCGCGCCGGCCTCGCTGTCGTGTGCCGCCACGACGACGCCTTCCCGGCGCGCCTGCGCGACCTCGCCGACGCGCCCGCCGCGCTCTTCGTGGCGGCAGAGGGCGACGCGCCGGCGCGGCTTGCCGCGCTCGTCGGCGGGACGCTCGACGCCGGCCCGGCCGCCGTCTCGATCGTCGGCACGCGCCGCGCCTCGGCCGACGGCGTGGAGGTCGCCAGGGCGCTCGGCCGCGGGCTCGGCGCCGCCGGCGTGACCGTCGTCTCGGGCATGGCGCTCGGGGTCGACAGCGCCGCGCACGCCGGCTCCCTGGATCTCGACGCCCCGACCGTCGCCGTCCTCGCGGGTGGCGCCGACGTGCCCTATCCGGCGAGCAAGCGCTCGCTGTACCGCCGCATCCTCGCCCGCGGCTGCGTGGTCTCAGAGCTCCCGCCCGGCTTCGAGCCGTTCCGCTGGTGCTTCCCCGCCCGCAACCGCATCATCGCCGCGCTCGGCCAGATGACCGTCGTCGTCGAGGCGGCCGAGCGCTCCGGGTCGCTGATCACCGCCGAGGTCGCTGCTGACCTCGGCCGCGACCTCGGCGCCGTGCCCGGCCCTGTCGCCGCCTGGCGCTCGCGCGGCACGAACGCGCTGCTGCGCGACGGCGCGACCCTGATCCGCGACGCTCGGGACGTCCTCGACGCCGTGGTCGGCGTCCGGGCCGATGCGCCGGACGAGCCGGCCCCGCCGCCCGACCTCGAGCCGCGGCTGGGCTCTGTCCTGCGCGCCGTCGGTGACGGGCGCGACACGCTCGCCGCCCTCGCCGGCACGCCCGACCAGGCCCAGGCGATGCTCGGTGCGCTCACCGAGCTCGAGCTGCTCGGCCATCTCCGCCGGGTCGCCGGCGGGCGCTACGTGGTGGTCCCGCGATGGTGACCGCCGACGGCGTCGCCCTATCCTCACCTCCCGTGGAGAGCACCGCGCAGCGCATCCCCGTGTGCCTGTCGATCGCCGGCTCGGACTCCGGCGGCGGCGCAGGGATCCAGGCCGACCTCAAGGCGTTCGCGCGCCAGGGCGTCCACGGCACGACCGCGATCACCGCGATCACCGCGCAGAACACGGTCGGCGTGCTCGCCGTCGAGGCGATCTCGCCGGCCATGATCGTCGAGCAGGTCCGGGCCGTCGTCGACGACATCGGCGTCGACGCGGTCAAGATCGGGATGCTCGGCTCGGTGGTGTCGACCGAGGCGGTCGCGCGAGCGCTCGACCTGCTGCCGGCCGGGACCCCGATCGTGGTCGACCCGGTCATGGTCGCCGAATCCGGTGCGCGGCTGCTCGACACCGACGCCGAGGCCGCGCTCGTCGAGCTCATCCTCGCGCGCGCCACGGTCGTGACGCCCAACCTCCCCGAGGCGCGCGTGCTGGCGCGCGACGGCGAGCTGGACCCCGAGGCGCTGGCCCGCGCCGTCCAGGCGCTGGGCCCGCGCGCCGTCGTCGTCACCGGCGGCCACCGCGAGGCGGCGACCGACGTCCTCTTCGACGGCGAGCGGATCGTCGAGATCCCGGGCGAGCGGCACGCCGACGGCGCGGCGCACGGGTCCGGCTGCACTCATTCCTCGACGCTCGCGGCGCGCCTGGCGCTGGGCGACGATCTCGCCGACGCGGCGCGCGAGGCCAAGCGCGTGGCCGCCGAGGCCGTCCGCGACGGTCTGCGCGGAATCGGGCGCGGCGCGGGCCCCGTCGACGCGCTCGGAGTGGGCGCACGAAGCAGCCTGGCCTCCGGCGGGCTTTGACATAATCGGCCGGTGAAGTTCCTGCGCATGAAGCCGGGGCACGGGGAGGTGCTCATCGCTGAGGGCGACGTCGACGTCGCCGTCGACGAGGAGCGGCTCGTCGAGGAGTTCCGGCGCCAGCTCGACGAGGGTCTGTGGGCCGCGGTCCCCGGGCACTCGACCGACGGGCGCCGTCACGCGCAGATGGTCAAGGCGTTCGACGAGATCCCTCGGGACGCCGACCGCGTCATCTTCTTCCCGCGCGCCGCCGGCGGAGCCTGAGCGGCGCGCGGACGGTAGGGGGCCCCACATGCTGCTCGCGTCCATCGCCATCGGCGTCGTCATCTTCGCGCTGCTCTGGGACCTGATCCTGCCACCGCTGAAGACGGCGATCGAGCGACACCGGGCGCGCCGGGAGATCATCCCGACCAACGGCTATGACCCGGGCCGCGAGCGCCGCGCCGAGGCGCGCGCCCGCCAGCTCCTGCGTTCGTGCGTCAACGACGAGGAGTGGGCGATGTACCACGACCTCGGCTTCATCCGGGTGTGGGGCGGGATGGCGCGGGCGCCCAAGCGGCTGGCGACCTCGCTCGACGACCGGCGCCCCGGCGCCCCGTACGCGTACCTCGTCTACCCGCACAAGCCGATCGTCGCCTACCTCGTGCAGACGAGCGAGCTGCTCAACGAGTACTGCGTCGCATTCCCCGACGAGACGCGCCCGTACGGCAGCGCGCGGCTGCCCGACTCCGACGACGTGCTCGCCAAGTGGATGGCACTCACGGGCGACGAGCAGCGGCTGATCGACACGGCGAACATGCACCTGCCCGGCCGCCAGGTCGACCCCAAGCAGGTCCGGCGGGACCTGTGGCGCCTGAGCCAGTGGGAACGAGACCGCCTCCGGCGCACACAGCGTCCGGAAGGTAGTGTTCCCGCGCCGTGAGCACCGGCGCGTCCAACGGCCTGGATCCCAAGCACCGCAGCCGAGCCCTCACCGAGGGGCCGGCGCGGGCACCCGCCCGGGCCTACCTGAAGGGCATCGGCTTCGACGACGAGGCGCTCTCGAAGCCGATCATCGGCGTGGCCTCGACGTGGATCGAGACGATGCCGTGCAACTTCCACCTGCGCGCGCTCGCGGCGAGGGTCAAGGAGGGCATCCGCGACGCCGGCGCGACGCCGATGGAGCTCAACACCGTCGCCATCTCGGACGGCATCACGATGGGCACGAGCGGCATGAAGACGTCGCTCGTCTCGCGCGAGGTCATCGCTGACTCGATCGAGCTCGTCGCGCGCGGGCACATGTTCGACGCGGTCATCGCCCTCAGCGGCTGCGACAAGACGATCCCCGGCACGGTCATGGCCCTCTGCCGGCTCGACGTGCCCTCGGTGATGCTCTACGGCGGCTCGATCCCGCCCGGGCGCTTCAAGGACCACGACGTCACCATCCAGGAGGTCTTCGAGGCCGTCGGCGCGCACGCCGCGGGCCGGATGACCGACGAGGAGCTCAAGGAGCTCGAGGGCGTTGCGAGCCCGGGCGCCGGCGCGTGCGGCGGGCAGTTCACCGCCAACACGATGGCCATGGCCTTCGAGGCACTCGGCATCTCGCCGATCGGCGACTCGCTCGTGCCCGCCCAGGACCGCACGAAGGGCGACGTCGCCTACGCGGCGGGCAAGCTCGTCGTCGACGTCCTGCACCGCGGCCTGCGCCCGCGCGACATCATCACCCGCGACGCGCTCGAGAACGCGATCGCCACGGTCACCTCCAGCGGCGGGTCGACCAACGGCGTCCTGCACCTGCTCGCCGTCGCGCGCGAGATGGGCATCGAACTGTCGATCGACGACTTCGACCGGATCAGCGACAGCACGCCGCTTCTGTGCGACCTCAAGCCCGGCGGCCGGTACGTCGCCGTCGACCTCTACGAGGCGGGCGGCGTCGCCGTCCTCCTCGAACGCCTGCGCGCGCTCGGCGTGCTTCACGAGGACGCGATCACCGTCACCGGCAAGACGATCGGCGAGATCGCCGACAGCGCGGAGGAGGCCGACGGCCAGCGCGTCGTCCGCGGCCTCGATGACGCGGTCAAGCCGACGGGCGGCCTGGCCATCCTGCGCGGCAACCTCGCGCCCGAGGGCTGCGTCGTCAAGCTCGCCGGCCACGAGCGCCGCCACCACACCGGCCCGGCGCGCGTGTTCGAGGGCGAGGAGGCGGCGATGGACGCCGTCACCCACGACGGCATCAGCGCGGGCGACGTCGTCGTCATCCGCAACGAGGGCCCGGCCGGCGGCCCGGGCATGCGCGAGATGCTCGCGGTCACCGCGGCGATCAACGGCGCCGGCCTCGGCGACTCCGTCGCGCTGCTCACCGACGGGCGGTTCTCGGGCGCCACGCACGGCTTCATGGCCGGCCACGTCGCCCCCGAGGCGGCCCGCGGCGGCCCGATCGCCGCCGTCCGTGACGGCGATCAGATCACCGTCGACGTCGACAACCGGCGCCTGGACGTCGATCTCGACGACGACGAGATCGCGCGCCGCGTGGCCGAGTACCGCTCGCCCGAGAACGGTGATTCCACCGGCGTGCTGGCCAAGTACGCCGCGCTCGTGGGCAGCGCCTCCGAGGGCGCCGTCACGCTGCGCTGAAACGCCGCCGGCGCGATCCGCGAACGCCATCGGCGTGGTCCGCCCGGGCGCGTGGGAATAATGGAGGCAGGCCGCCAGGGCAGGGGGCCGCGCATCCCTATGCGCATCGCGATCGACATCGACTCCACGCTGCACCACTACTGGGACCTGCTGTCGTCATCGGCCAAGCGCCGCTTCGGGATCGACCTGCCCTACGACCGCCAGTTCACGTGGGCGATCTCGCGCCTGAGGCCGGAGCAGCTGCGCGCGTGCGTCGCCGACACGCACACCGACGACGCGATCGCCGCCGCCGAGCCCTATCCCGACGCGGTCGAGATCGTCAATCGCTGGCATCGCGACGGGCACTTCATCCACATCACCAGCCACCGCGCCGACCGCTGCCACGACGCGACGACGGCGTGGCTCCAGGCCATCGGGCTGGAGTACGACGAGCTGTACTGCTCGAGCGACAAGATCAGCCGCTGCGTCGAGATCGGCATCGACGTGCTCGTCGACGACAGCCCGGTCAATATCGCCGGCGCCATCGAGGCCGGCATCACCGCCGCGACGCTGCGCCATCCCTGGAACGAGGACCTCTGCGAGGAGGAGGACGTGATCTGCGCCACGGACTGGACGGATCTCGGACGGCGCCTCGCCCCGGTCCTCGACGGAGGCGGTCAGCGCCGGGTCGCGTAGCCCGCTCGATTGCCACCGAAAAGAGGTCCATCACACGTCCAACGACGATTGAACGGTTGCAGCGCTGGGAAGCGCATGCAGCACCGCCTATCCTCGACGATCGGTTCCCGCCTCCGCCTCCACGTCCTCCATTGCGGTCCAAGTTCCTCATCCTCGCCGCCGTCATCGGCGTCGCACTCGTCGCAGCCGTCGGCGGCACGTACGCCTACGACCAGAGCCGCTCCGACGAGATCGCCAAGGGCGTGCGCGCCGGCGGCGTCACGCTCGACGGGCTGAGCCGTCAGGAGGCGCGCGCCAAGCTCCAGCGCCTGATCATGCAGCCACTCGAACGCCCGATCGTCGTGCACCACGACAAGTCGACGTGGCAGCTCAGCGCTCGGGAGGCCCGCATCGCCGTCGACCTGGACGCGATCGTCGACGACGCGATGGCCCGCAGCCGCAGCGGCGACATGTTCGGCCGCACGGTGCGCAACCTCACCGGCGAGCCGCTGGACGTCGACCTCAAGCCGACCGTCGACTACTCGGACAAGGCCGTCATCCGGATGCTCGACAAGATCCGCGGGGCGATCGACCGCAAGGCCGTCGACGCGACCGTGAAGATCGACGGCTCGGGCGTGCGCCAGACGCCGAGCCGCACCGGGCTCGCCGTGCGCGCCAGCGCGCTGCACACGAAGATCCGCGCCGCGCTCGTCTCGACCACCGCCGACCGCACGATGATCGCGCGGACCAGGCACCTGCAGCCGAAGGTCAGCACCGCGGAGCTCGACAAGCGCTACGGCACCGTCCTGATCGTCAACCGCAGCAACTTCCAGCTCTCGCTGTACAAGAAGCTCTCGCTCTCCAAGACGTTCCGGATCGCCGTCGGCCAGGTGGGGCTCGAGACGCCGGCGGGCCTCTACAACGTCCAGAACAAGGCCGTGAATCCCGCCTGGCACGTGCCCAACAGCGACTGGGCCGGCGATATGGCCGGAAAGGTCATCCCCGGCGACGACCCGTCGAACCCGATCAAGGCGCGCTGGATGGGCATCTTCGACGGCGCCGGGATCCACGGGACCGACGCCGAGGGCTCGCTCGGCACGGCGGCCTCGCACGGGTGCATCCGGATGCGGATCCCCGACGTCATCGAGCTGTACGACGAGGTGCCCGTCGGGGCGCCCGTCTACATCGCCTGATCAACCGCCGCCGGCCGCAGGCGCCGCGATCTCCTCGATGGGCACCTCCTCCCACCCGCGTTCCGCGAGCAGGGTGTGGTGGTCGCCGTGGCGAAGTACGAGCGTGCCGATGTACACGCCCCGCTCCCGCTTGCGCATGACCGCGAACCACATCGTCGAGGCGTCGGCGCTGCCCTGCACGCGGTGCCACGGCCGCGGCGGCGGCGCCGCCTCGATCGCCACGCCCGCGTCGATGAGCTGGCGCTGGGTCGCGACCTGACCGCTCGTCGTGTCGATGAAGAAGACAGCCACGGAGCCCGAGGATAGGACGCCCCTGTCGGCGCCGTGGCGCGACGCCCTGCGGCTCTTCGACGACGACCTGCGCCGCCGCGGCGCGGCCGAGAAGACGCGTCGCGCCTACGGCTCGGACATCGGCCAGTTCGCCGACTGGTCGGCCGCGCAGGAGGTCGACCCCGCGGCGGTGACGCCGCGCACCCTGCGCCGCTACGCCGCCACGCTGTCCGACCGCCGCCACGAGCCCGCCACCGTCGCCCGCAAGCTCGCGGCCCTGCGCGCGTTCTACCGAGCATTGCGCGAGCACGGCACGATCGCCCACAACCCGGCCGAGCTGGTGCCCGCGCCCAAGCGCCCGCGCTCGCTCCCGCGCGTCCTGCGCCCGGACGAGATGGCCGCGCTGCTCGACCGCATCCCCGCGTCCACGCCGCTCGAGCTGCGTGACCGGGCCCTGTTCGAGATCGCCTACTCCAGCGGCCTGCGCGCCGAGGAGCTCGTGACGCTCGACACCACCTCGGTGGACTTCGACGGCGAGGAGCTGCGCGTCGAGGGCAAGGGGTCCAAGACGCGCCTGGTGCCCGTCGGGGAGCCCGCGTTCGCGGCGCTGAGCCGCTACCTCGAGCGCGCCCGGCCCGCGCTGGCGGGCGGCGACGGCGAGCCCGCGCTTGTTCCTCTCCAAGTCCGGCCGGCGCCTGTCGACCTCCGACGTGCGGCGCCGGCTGCGTGTCTGGACGCGCCATGCTTCCGTCCAGGGCGGCGTTTCGCCGCATACCCTGCGCCACTCGTTCGCCACCCACCTGCTCGAGGGCGGCGCGGATCTGCGCGCGATCCAGGAGCTTCTGGGTCACGCGTCGATCTCCACGACGCAGATTTACACTCGGGTAGAGTCCGCGCGTCTCAAGTCGGCCTACGCGAAGAGTCATCCGCGGGCCTGAAACGGAACAGTTGGAGACGAACGTCAAAGCGATCGAACTGCGGGACATGTGGCGCCGCTACAAGGCGTCGGGCGACGTCCACGCACGCGAGCGGCTGGTCGTCGCGTACTCCCCGCTGGTCAAGTACGTCTCGGGACGCATGGCGTCCGGACTGCCCGCGCACGTCGACGAGGCCGATCTCATCTCCTACGGGCTCGTCGGCCTGATCAACGCGATCGAGCGCTTCGAGCCCGAGCGCGACGTCAAGTTCGAGACCTACGCGATCACGCGCATCAAGGGCGCGATCATCGACGAGCTGCGCTCGCTGGACTGGGTCCCGCGCTCCGTCCGCGCCCGCGCCCGTGAGATCGAGAAGGCCAACGCCAAGCTCGAGCACCAGCTGCAGCGCGCCCCGACCGACGACGAGATGGCCAAGGAGCTGAAGTTCAGCGTCGAGGAGTTCCAGGAGGCGCTGCTGCAGATCTCCAACTCGACGGTCGCCGCGCTCGACGAGCTGTGGACGGTCAGCGACTCAAGCGGCGACGCCGTGTCGCTGCTCGACACGCTGCACGACCCCGACGCGCCCGATCCGGCGCACGTGCTGGACCAGACCGACCTCAAGGACCGGGTCGCCGAGGCGATCTCGCGGCTGCCCGAGCGCGAGAAGCTCGTGGTCGCGCTCTACTACTACGAGAACCTGACGTTACGGGAGATCGGCGAGGTCCTCGGGGTCACCGAGTCGCGCGTCAGCCAGCTGCACACGAAGGCCGTTCTGCGCCTCCGATCGCGCCTCGTCGAAGCCTGACGTCAGCCCGCCGGGAGCCCCTCCCCGTTCGTGCGGATCCACGCTAGGGTCCGTCGCTCGCTAACCCGAGGAGAGGAGACGTGGCATGCACCCGGCCGACCGCATCAGGAATGTGGCGCTCGTCGGTCACCGCGGCAGTGGGAAGACCTCGTTGAACGAGGCGCTGCTCTTCCAGGCGGGCGTGATCAACCGCCTGGGCTCGGTGACCGAGGGGAGCACGGCGTCCGACGCCGACGTGGACGAGCAGGCGCGCCAGATGTCGATCAGCGCGTCGCTGAACTCGTTCGAGTGGCAGGACCGCAAGATCAACCTGATCGACACGCCGGGGGAGCCCAGCTTCGTCGCCGACGCGCTCGGCGCCATGCGGGTCTGCGAGTCCGCGATCTTCGTGGTCAACGGCGTCATGGGCGTCGAGGTGACCACCACCCGCCTGTGGCAGCGCGCCGAGGAGCTCGACCTCGCCCGCATGATCTTCGTGAACATGCTCGACCGCGAGCGGGCCGACTTCTTCCGCGCGCTGGACGGCCTCAAGGCCGCCTTCGGGCAGCACGTCGTCGCCACCGAGATCCCGATCGGCAGCGAGCACGACGTCCGCGGCGTCATCGACCTCGTCGACATGAAGGCCTACGAGTACGAGGACGCGACCCCCGCCAGTCGCGAGAGCTGCCGCGAGATCCCGATCCCGGACGACCTCCAGGCGCTGGCCGAGGAGTACCGCGAGAAGCTCATGGACGAGGTCGCCGAGGTGTCCGACTCGCTCATGGAGCGCTACCTCGAAGGAGAGGAGATCTCCCACGAGGAGATCGTCACCGCCCTCAAGGACGGCACGAACCACGGCGGCATCTTCCCCGTGGTCTGCGGCGTGGCAACGAAGAACCTCGCGACGAACCGCCTGCTGGACGCGATCGTCGACGATCTGCCGAGCACCGTGAAGCACGGCGCGCTCGAGCTTCCCGAGGTCACCCTGGAGCCGGACGCCGACGCCGAGCTGTTCGCCTACGTCTTCAAGACGAAGGCCGACCCGTTCGCCGGCCGCATCAACTTCTTCCGCGTCTACCAGGGCACGATGCGCCCCGACGGCCAGGTGCTCAACACGCGCGCCCACGCCAAGGAGCGGATCGGCACGCTGCTCGTCCCGCACGGCAAGGAGAGCGGCCACGCCGACGCGTTCGGGCCGGGCGACATCGGCGCCGTGGCCAAGCTCAAGGAGACGCGCGCCGGGGACTGGCTCGCCGCCCGGGACGAGCCGATCGTCATGCCCGCGATCAAGCTGCCCCAGCCGGTCATGGCCTTCGCCATCGAGGCCAAGGCCAAGGGCGACGAGGACAAGGTCTTCAGCTCGCTGCGCCGCCTGCAGGAGGAGGACCCGACGATCGACCTGCACCGCGACGACCAGACCGGCGACCAGATCGTCGCCGGGCTCTCGCAGGTCCACGTCGAGGTCGTCGTCGACCGCCTCAAGGAGCGCTTCGGCGCCGAGGTCACGCTCAAGCCGCCGCGCGTCCCCTACCAGGAGACGATCCGCAAGCCGGCCGCGGCCCACGGGCGCCACAAGAAGCAGACCGGCGGGCGCGGCCAGTTCGGCGACTGCCACATCGAGATCGAGCCGCTCCCCGACGGGACGAGCTTCGAGTTCGTCAACGCGATCAAGGGCGGCGTGATCCCGAACAGCTTCATCCCCGCCGTCGAGAAGGGCTGCGTGGAGGCCATGCAGCAGGGCGCCGTGGCCGGCTACCCGGTCAAGGGCGTGCGGGTGCGCCTGCACGACGGCTCCTACCACACGGTCGACTCGTCGGAGATGGCGTTCAAGATGGCCGGCTCGATCGCCATGAGGCAGGCCCTCGAGCAGGCCGGGCCGGTTCTCCTGGAGCCGATCATGACGGTCACGCTCAGCGTCCCCGAGGACGCGGTCGGCGACGTCATCGGCGACCTCAACTCGCGGCGCGGCCGGCCGTCGGGCATGGAGCCCGGCCCCGCGGGGGTCACCGAGGTCAAGGCCGAGGTGCCGATGGCCGAGATGCTCACCTACGCGCCCGACCTGCGAGCCCTGACGGGCGGGCGCGGCGACTACACGATGGAGTTCCTGCGCTACGAGGAGGTCCCCGGCCACCTCGCCCAGAAGGTCGTCGACGAGGCGCGCGAGGAATCGGAGGCGGTGCGGGCCTGAGCGCCCGTCCTGAACGCACGGGTGTGCGGCCGGGGGTGCCCACGCTGGTACCCTCGGTCGCCTCGTGACGCGGAGGTCGATCAGCACCAACGCGCCCGTCGTCAACTGCGACGTCTGCGGGCGAACGCTGCTGCGGGGGGAGACCCCGTACGTCTTCCTGGCCGCGGGCTCGAAGAAGAACGTCTGCGAGCTGTGCACGCAGCGCGCGTCGCACGAGGGCTGGATCCGCGAGGGGCTCGACTCGGCCACCGTCCGCTCGCGCGGCCACAACGGGCGCTCGCGCTCGCTGCTGGCGCGCCTGCGCCCGCGCCACCCCGAGCACGACGACAGCCACCACGACGAGCCGGCGCGCGAGCCGCGCCACGTCCACCACCACGCGCCGCCGCCCGAGCGTCCGCCTCAGCGCGAGCAGCGCTCGGTGCATGCGATCCCCACCAACGCCGACCTCAAGATGGTCCGCGCGCTGGACCTCTTCAACGCCAGCGCGCACCCGCGCACCGTCGCCGGCGTCGCGCGCTCGCTCGGGCCGCCGATCGTCGCCGTGCGCCCGTCTCCGACCGAAGGCAGCGTCGTGACGATCGTCGTGGGCTGGGAGCTGAGCTGGTACCGCTTCGAGGTGGACCTCGGCGACGAGGCGGCCGGCGTGCGCGTCGTCGCGCAGGGCACCGAGCTCAGCGAGCTCGAGCCCGTCGACCAGATCGCCAACGCGGCGGCGGACGACCAGGGTGGGTTGCACGTGGTCGCCCAGCACGCGTAGATTTCCGCGCCGGTGAAGCCCACGTCCGTCCCCATCTCGGAGCGCCAGTGATCTACTCGGTCGTGCCTGAGGAGCTCGGTCCGGAGCTGTACGAGCGCCTCGTCCAGTACTACAAGGACGACCCGAACGTGAAGGTCATCATCGACCGGCGCAAGAGCGAGCGCCGCGAGCGCGGCACCGTCGACTCGACCGGCAAGCGCGAGCGCCGCGACCGGCGCCGGTCGCGTGTGCCCGGCGAGTTTCCGCCGATCGACACCAACGAGGGTTGAAGCTCGTCGTCCACGTCGACGGCGGCGCCCGCGGCAATCCCGGGCCCGCCGCGGCGGCGGCCGTCCTGTCTACGCCGGACGGCGACGTCGTCGACGAGGTCTCCGAGACGCTCGGCGTGGCCACGAACAACGTGGCCGAGTACCGCGGCGTGCTGCTCGGCCTGCAGCGCGCCCGCGAGCTCGGCGCCAGCGAGGTCGAGGTGGTCAACGACTCCGAGCTCGTGGCCAAGCAGATCAACGGCCAGTACAAGGTCAAGCATCCCGACATGAAGCCCCTGCACGCGCAGGCCAAGGCGGCGCTCGAGGGCTTTGGGAAGTGGTCGATCCGCAGCGTCCCAAGGGCCCAGAACGCCTCTGCGGACGCGCTCGTGAACGCCGCGCTCGACGGCACGCGCTGACCGTTCCCGGACGCCGCTTGCGCGCGGGTTTCAGCTGCGCTATGGAAATCGGCGCCGCTTGCCGATAACGCGTGCATGGCCCCCGTTCAGACCGCCTCGGCCGGCGGCATCACCGAGCCGTCCCACCGCGGCCGGAATCCGAAGCAGATCGGCGACATCGTCGTCACGTTCGGCTACGCGAACCGCGAGGCCGTCGAGGCAGCGATCGCGGAGGCCGCAGCGACCCATCGCCGCACGGGCGAGGTGCTCGTCGACCGCGGGGTCCTGACCCCGGACCAGCTGTCGCGTGTGATCGCCGAGCGCTTCGGCGTCGACCACGTCGACCTCAACGTCTTCCGCGTCGACATGTCGGCGGCCAATCTCATGCCCGCCGCGACGGCCAAGCGCTACAGCGCGGTGCCCGTCGGCTTCATCGATGGCCGCACGCTGCTCGTGGCCATGGTCGACCCCGGCAACGTGCTGGCGATCGACGACGTCTCGCTGATGACCGGCTACGACATCCGGCCCGCGGTCGCGGTCCAGGAGGACGTCAACGCGCTCATCGGGCGCCTCAACTCGCTCGAGGACGTCAGCGTCGAGGAGGTCCTGCAGGAGGAGGACGGCCCCGAGGTCGTCGACCTGCGCGAGTCCGGCGACGACGCGCCGGTCGTCAAGCTCGTCAACTCGCTCGTCGCCCAGGGCGTCGACCAGGGCGCCTCGGACATCCACTTCGAGCCCGCCGCCGGCGGCGACCTCGCCGTGCGCTTCCGCATCGACGGCGTGCTCAGCGAGGCCACGCGCATCCCGCGCCGCCTCGTGGCCGGCGTCGTCTCGCGCATCAAGATCATGTCCGACCTGGACATCGCCGAGCGGCGCATCCCGCAGGACGGGCGCACCGCGCTGAACATCGACGGCCGCCGCGTCGACGTCCGCGTCGCCACGCTGCCGCTCGTCGGCGGCGAGGGCGCGGTGCTGCGCATCCTCGACAAGGAGGGCATGTCGATCGACCTCGACAAGCTCGGCATGGTCGATCCCGAGCGCCGCCGCTTCGTCGACGCCTTCACGCGCCCGCACGGCGCCGTCCTCGTCACGGGCCCGACCGGCTCGGGCAAGTCGACGACGCTCTACGGCGCGCTGAGCCAGGTCAACACGCCCGAGAAGAACATCATCACCATCGAGGACCCGGTCGAGTACGAGATGGCCGGCGTCAAGCAGATGCAGGTCAACCCGAAGGCCGGGCTGTCCTTCGCCAACGGCCTGCGCTCGATGATGCGCGCGGACCCCGACATCATCATGGTCGGCGAGATCCGCGACAAGGAGACGGCCCAGATCGCCGTCGAGGCCGCGCTGACCGGTCACCTCGTCCTCTCCACGCTGCACACGAACGACGCGCCCGGCGCGATCGCCCGGCTCATCGAGATGGGCGTCGAGCCCTTCCTCGTCTCGAGCGCCGTGACCTGCGTCCTCGCCCAGCGCCTGGCCCGGCGCCTGTGCGACCACTGCAAGCGCGAGGTCGTCATCGAGGGCGACGTCGTGCGCGCCAACGGCTACGAGTTCTCCGAGGACCGGATCGTCGTCTGCGAGCCGGTCGGCTGCGCCCGCTGCGGCGGCACCGGCTACAAGGGCCGCATCGGCCTGTACGAGGTCATGCCGGTCAACGAGGAGATCCGCTCGCTCGCCGTCTCGCGCGCGTCGGCCGACGAGATCGGCGAGGCCGGGCGCCGCGCCGGCATGCGCGGCCTGCGCGAGGAGGGCCTCGAGAAGGTCCGCGCCGGCGTCACCTCGTTCGCCGAGCTCGCCCGCGTCACCACCTAGGCGGGCTCGAGCAGCCCGCGCTCGACGACCACGTCGAGCGCGAGCGTCTTGTAGCCGACCTCGTCGAAGAGCACGACCACGGCGCGGCCGGTCCGGTAGCGCTGCACGACGCCCGTGCCCCACTCGGGGTGGACGACGCGCGCGCCGACCGCGAACGGCTCGTCGCCCTCGGTGTCGGCGTGCACGAGCCCGGCGCGGCAGTTGTCGCAGTGCCCGCACGGCGCCTCGAAGGGCTCGCCGAAGTACGACAGCACGAACTGGCGCCGGCAGGAGGTCGTCTCGGCGTAGCTGCGCATCATGTCCAGCCGCGAGCGGTCGAACTCGCGGCGATCCTCCTCGTCCTCCAGCGCCTCCTCGACCGCCTCGTCGAGCGGCGGGGCGCCGGGGGCGGCGGCGACGTCGCCGCTGGCCAGGACCTCGACCGCGCCCGCGTCCTCCAGGCGCGAGACCGCGGTGGCGAGCTTGGACTGCGACAGCTCGGTGCGCTTCTGCAGCTCGGTCGGGCCGAGCGGGCCGGGCGCGGCCCCGACGGCCTCGGCGACGTCGCGCAGCTCGTCGGCTCCGACCTTCCCGCCGCCGGCGAAGAAGCGCCGCAGCCCAAGGTCCTCGGGCCGGTAGAAGAGGACCGCGTCGGCGGGCTCGCCGTCGCGCCCCGCGCGCCCGATCTCCTGGTAGTACGAGTCGACCGACTCGGGGATCTCGGCGTGAAAGACGAAGCGCACGTCGGCCTTGTCGACGCCCATGCCGAACGCGGTCGTCGCGACGATGACGTCGACTCCGCCGTCCATGAAGCGCTCCTGGGCGGCCTCGCGCTCGGATGCCTTCATCCCGGCGTGGTACGCGACAGCGTCGACGCCCGCGCCGCGAAGCGCCACGGCCAGCGCCTCGGTGCGCTTGCGCGTCGCGGCGTAGACGATGCCCGGCTTGGCCGCCGCGGCCACGCGCTCGAGCAGCGCCTCGTCCTTGTGCCGCGCCTCGTGGAAGCGCTCGACGGCGAGCTCGATGTTCGGCCGGTCGAAGCCGCGCACGACGATCTCCGGGTCGCGCAGCCCGAGACGTGTGACGATCTCGTCGCGCACCGGCGGCGCCGCCGTGGCCGTGAGCGCGAGCACGGTGGGGTGGCCGAGCGTCTCGATCGCGGTGCCCAGCCGCAGGTACTCGGGACGGAAGTCGTGTCCCCACTCGGAGATGGAGTGGGCCTCGTCGACCACCACCAGCGACGGGCGCGCGGCCACGAGCTCGTCGAGCACCTGCTCGTTGGCGAGCTGCTCCGGGGCCAGGAACAGGAACTCGAGCGCGTCCTCGGCGAGCTCGGCCAGCGCCTCGGCGCGCTCGGCCGCCGAGATGCTCGAGTTGAGCTCGGCGGCGCCGAGCGCGCGGTCGCGCAGATGGTCGACCTGGTCCTGCTGCAGGGCGATGAGCGGCGAGACGACGAGCGTCGCGCCGTCGGTGAGCAGGCCGGCGAGCTGGTAGATCGCCGACTTGCCCGAGCCGGTCGAGAGCACCGCGAGCGTGTCGCGCCCGGCGAGCACGGCGGCGGTCGCCTCGCCCTGGCCGGGGCGCAGGGCCGTGAAGCCGAGCACCTCGCGCGCGGCCCGCTCGATCCGCCTCTGCATCGCCTCCGTCGCCATCGGGACGGGCGCGCTCTACCCGGGCCGCGACACGGGCACGCTAGGCGAGGCCGAGTCGGCGCACTTCGATCGCCGGGCAGCGGTCCATGACGACGTGCAGGCCCGCGTCGCGGGCGCGCTGCGCGGCCGCGTCGTCGATCACGCCGAGCTGCATCCACACCGCCCGCGCGCCGATCGCGATCGCCTCGTCGACGTGCTCGCCGGCGGCGTCGGCGCGGCGGAAGATGTCGACGACGTCGACGCGCTCGCCGATCTCACCCACGTCGCGGTGGACCGGCTGCCCGAGGATCTCCTCCCCGGCGGCGTCCGGGTTGACGGGCAGCACGCGGTTGCCGCGCGCCTGCAGCAGGCTCGCGATGCGGTGGCTGTCGCGCGAGGGGCGCGGCGAGCAGCCGACGACCGCCCACGTGCGCGGGGCGGACAGCAGGTCGCGAATCTCGTCGTCGGTCACGGGGCGAACTCCTCCCGTGCAGGGTGGCAGACCGGCGACGGCTTCCGCCTCGCGGGCGCGTCCCGCGAGGCGGTGGCTCGTGGCTAGCGGCGGCCGCCGCCGCGGACCGAGCGCTTCGTCACGTCGACGTAGCGCTTGGCGGCGTCCTGCCACGCGCGGCGCTGGTCGGGCGACGGGCTCCGCTCGCCGAGCGCGAAGCGCGCCTCCTGCAGCGACTCGCGAGCCAGGCGGGTCGCCCGCGTCAGGTGGTCCTCGTCGACCACGTTCACGACGGGCTCCACAGCCATCTCGGGCTCCGGCTCGGGCTCGGGCTCGGGCGCGATCTCGGCCCGCAGGCGCTCGGCGAGCGGCTGCAGGGCATCGATGGCCAGGAGCAGGGCCTCGGCCTCCTCGAACGAGAGGTGCAGGTCGACGTGGACGGGCTTGTGCTCGCCGGGTTCGGGCTCGGCGGGATGGTCGGTGACCAAGCCGTTCGTGGCGGCGATGACGTCGGCTGGATGGTCGGACATCGGGTTCCTCCGGTGGGGCTGGACGCGGCGCAGGGGGCGGGTATCAGATCTATCAGTCTCAAGGAGGAGAACGGGTCAGCACGCCGACGGCTTTCGGGAACTTGTGCAAACTGTTCGCGCTCGATCCCGCAGTGAGGGCGCTCAACGGCGCGCCCGTCGGGCCGATAACGGGACGGAGGACCGCCCGCCTCCCATGCCCGCGCCCGCGACCGACATCGGCTCCGACCCCGTTCTCCAGCAGCAGCTGGAGCGCTCGCGCGCGCGTCTGCTCGAGGCGCCGCGCCGCCGTGAGCGCCGCGTCGAGGCGCTCGCCGCCGGCCTGTTCGTCCTCATCGCGCTCGGCGTCGCGCTCGCCGGCGGAGCGCCGGCCCCCGATCCCGTCGCGCTCGTCGTGCTCGTCGCCGCCTACGTCCTCGCGCTGCGGATCGAGTTCGAGGTCGGCACCGGGTTCACCGCGCCGACGATGCTCGTGCTCGTCCCCATGCTCTACCTGCTGCCGCCGGCGCTCGTGCCGCTGTGCGTCCTCGGCGCCCTGCTCGCCGGACACCTCGTGAACGTCGCGCTTGGACGGCGCCACATCCGCCGGATCGTCATCGCCTTCGGCCAGGGCTGGTACTCGATCGGCCCAGCGCTGGTCTTCATGGCTGCCTCGCCCGGCGCTGCCTCGTGGGACGACCTGCCGCTCGTGCTCGCCGCCTTCGTGGCGTACGTGGCGTTCGACGCCGCCGCATCGCTGAGCGTCGACGTCCTCGGCCTGCGCGAGCCGCTCGACGAGCTCGTCGGCCCCGCGCTGTGGGTCTATCTCGTCGACCTCCTGCTCCTGCCCATCGGGCTGATGGCCACGATCGCCGCCGACGGCGACGCCGCGTTCATCGCCGCCCTGCTGCCCGTCGGTGCGCTGCTGGCCATCTTCGGCGGCGAGCGCCGACGCCGCATCGACCAGGCGCTCGAGCTCTCCAGCGCGTACCGCGGCACCGCCATCCTCCTCGGCGACGTCGTCGAGCACGACGACGACTACACCGGCGCTCACAGCCGCGACGTCGTCGAGCTCGCGCTGGCCGTCGGGCGGCGGCTGCGGCTCGGCGGCGCGCAGCTGCGCGATCTCGAATTCGGCGCGTTGCTGCACGACGTCGGCAAGATCGCCGTCCCGAACCAGATCATCAACAAGCCCGGCAAGCTCGACGAGGACGAGTGGGCGATCATGCGCCGCCACACGATCGAGGGCCAGCGCATGCTCGAGAGCGTCGGCGGGGTGCTGACCCACGTCGGCATCATCGTGCGCGCGTCGCACGAGCGCTACGACGGCGGCGGCTACCCGGACGGCGTGGCCGGCGACGCCATCCCGATCGAGGCGCGCATCTGCTGCGCCTGCGACGCCTTCAGCGCGATGACGACCGACCGCTCGTACCGCGCGGCGCTGCCGCTGGGGACGGCGATCGCCGAGCTGCGCGCCAACGCGGGTACGCAGTTCGACCCCGACGTGGTCGACGCGCTCGTGGCCGAGGTGGCCGAGACCCGCGGGCCGGCGCTTCGGCCGATCGTCCAGATTCCGGCCTGAGCACTTCTCCGCAACGCGTCGCGCGCCGACATCGTTCGGGCAGGGATCCGCCGCACGGACGCGTCGGACTGACCACAAGGAGTACTCATGAGGATCAAGAAGGCGATCTCCGCCGCGGCCCTCGCCGCGTCACTGCTGACGATCGCCGCACCGGCCGCCTCGGCGTCCGATGTGGCGAGCACGGCCGACTGCGCGACGCCGGCGCTCTCGATGCCGCTCGCCGGCTTCGGCGACAGGCGCAGCTACTTCCTGGCCCCTGGCGGCGACTTCGAGTCCGGCGCCGCGGGCTGGAGGCTGCAGGGCGGGGCGACCACGACGACCGGCGCCGGCGTGCTCGGCCTCGGCAGGAACGGCGCCAACCTGGCGATCCCGGCGGGCGGCTCGGCCACGAGCCCGACGTTCTGCGTCGACCTGAACTACCCGACGTTCCGCTTCTTCGCCGACCAGGCCGTGGCCGCGAAGACCAAGCTGAGCGTCGACGTCATCTACCCGGCGATCGCGCAGAAGAAGACGGAGGCGGCGACGGTCTCCAACGTCCCGGACTGGACGCTGACCAAGGACGTGCCGCTCAAGCCCGCGACGGTCGACAAGGCCGGCGGCTGGCGCCTCGTGCAGCTGCGCTTCCGCGCCGCGGCCGACGGCCCGAGCTGGAAGGTCGACGACGTGCTCGTCGACCCGCGCATGCGCGGCTGACCCACCGGACCGGTGCCCGGCGCCGCCCTGGCGGCGCCGGGGCCACCGCGCTCAGCGCAGCAGCGTGCGGAACAGCTGGAAGCGGAAGACCCGCCGCGGACCGCTGCGGCGGTAGGTGCGGTGCTGGTCGACCTGCAGGATCCAGCGGCCCGAGCGCAGGCTCCGGACCGGCACGCGCGGCGCCCGCACGACGAGCGTGCCGCACGGCGCGACGGCCACGCCGAAGCGGTAGTTGCGCCGCGTCCTGCCGTCGAAGCGGAAATGGCCGTAGATCGGCCGGCCGGGCGCGAAGCCGGCGAAGCGCCACGTGGTGCGCTGGCGCGGACGGCCGCTCACCGGCGCGTTGCTGACCAGCAGGTCGCGCACGACCGGGAACTGCGTGGCCGCCGTGTTGGCCGGGTTGGCGGAGTCGGTCGCGGTGATCGTGATGGTGCGCGGCGCGATCGTCGAGACCGTCGGGGCGGAGACCGGCGCGGCGAGGTTCCCGGCCCCGTCGGCCTGGCCGCTGCCGAACGCGTCGCCGCCGAGCGACGCGAAGGCGCCGGGCGTGAACCCGGCGCCGGCGATCGGGACGGGCTGGCCGGAGACGAAGCACGTGCCCTGCGCGCCGATCGACGCGGCGTCGGCGGCGGCGGGCGCCGCGAGCGCGGCGGTTGCCGCCAGACCGGCGGCAAGTCGGAACTTCATGCGTGGGACCCCCAGGAACGATGACGGTGGAGTGCGCGCCGCGAGCCTACGCGGCGAGCGCCCCATACCCCCGCGCCCGCCCAGCGAACCCATCTAGTCGACGAGCGCCCCGCAGCTGATGTTCACGGTCGCTGCGGTCATCGTGCGGGCGCGGTCGGAGGCGACGAAGGCGGCCACGTCGCCGACGTCCTGGAGCGTCGCCGCGCGGCCGAGCATCGTCATGTCCTCGAGCATGCCGGTGAGCTGCTCGCGCCCCTCGAAGCCCGCCGGGATCGTCTCGGGGACACCCCCGGTGCGCAGCGTGACGGTGCGCACGCCCCGGTGTCCGAGCTCCGAGCCGAGCTGGCGGCGCATCGACTCGAGCGTCTCGAAGGCGGCCTGCAGGCCGCCGAGGCTGTGCCCGCGCAGCGGCGGCCCGGAGCCGCCGAAGACGAGGATCACGCCGGAGCCCTGGCGGGCCATGTGCCGGGCCGCGGCGCGCATCGTGATGAACGTCGTGCGCACCGCGGTGAAGATCGGGCGCGTGTAGTCGCCGAGCGCCATCTCGGCCATCGGCGTGCCCTGCACGTCGCCGTGGGTGATCGCGTTGAAGGAGATGTCGAGACTGCCCGCGTCGGCGGCCACCGCGTCGGCGTGGGCGTCGACGGCGGCCTCGTCGAGCGCGTCGACCTCGGCGATCTCCGCTGCGCCGCCCGCGGCGCGGATCTCCGCGGCCGCGCGCTCCAGCGTCGACCGCGTCCGGCCCGCGAGGTGGACGCGCGCCCCCTCGCGCGCGAGCCCGCGCGCGACGGCGCCGCCGATCGATCCGCCGCCGCCGTAGACGACCGCGTTCCTGCCCTCGAGCAGCATGGTGGTGCTCCTTCCGCCGGCTTGTCCGTTGTCGTGTCGACCCGGCCGGAGCCGCGATCTCATCAGCCGCGGCGCAGGATGCGCTTCGCGACGCGCACGGCGAGCGGCCGCACGCGGGCGCGCCACGCCCAGACGGGCAGCTCGCGGACGCCGCGGTACGCGGTGACCTCGACGCGCGGGCGTGGCTGCGGTCCCCACTGCATCTTGTAGGTCTCGGCGCCGCCGAGGAAGTCGTAGGCTCGGAGGCCCTCCTCGATGCTCGCGCGCAGGACCTCGGCGCGCAGCAGGAGCCCGGGCGACGCGCGCCCGAGGTCCTCGTCGTAGCTCGTCTTGAGCAGGTAGCCGGTGCCGCCGATGGCGAGGCCGATGTCGGCGGCGAGCAGCCGGTCGTCGAGCTCGAGGAGGTACAGGCGCAGGATCCCGGCGCGCGCCGCATCCTGCGCGAAGGCGCGGTAGAGGCGCTCCGTCCCGGGCTGGTTGAGGATCGCCGTTCCCTCGCGGCCCTTCCAGCCGGCCGCCTCGAGGCGCAGCACGGCGTCGAGCGCGGGCCCGACGTCGTCGCCGTCGGTCACGGTCCGCAGCCGCAGCTCGCCCTCCTTCTCGAAGGCGCGCCGTCGGCGGCCGGCCTGCGAGCGCAGGTTGCGGCTGACCGCGGCCATCAGCTCCTCGGCCGAGGCAGGGAGCTCGAGGTACGGCGACAGGTGGCCGGTGCGCTCGATCAGCCGGTAGCCGGCGGCGCGCAGCTCGCGGCGGGCGATCTCGGTGGCCGGTGCGTCGCGGACCAGCGCCGGGAGGACGAGCCGGTCCGGCGTGTGCTCGAGCAGGGCGCGCCAGACCGCGGCCCGCGCGTGGTCGTCGCGGGCCACGACGTCCCACTCGAGCAGGTGCTCGAACGCCTCGGCGTGGACGTCGGCGCGCGCGTGGGGGACCCACGCGCCGCCGGCGACGGCGCCGCTGTGGTCGCGCAGGACGACGCCGTGCGAGCGCCCGTCGCCGTAGGTGTCCTCCCACGCGGCGAGCCACGTCGTCGTCAGGAAGGGGCTCGGCGCGGCGGCGGCGAGCGCGTCCCAGCCGGGAGCGAGCGCACGCAGATCCGCCGCGCCTCCCACGGGAGAGGCGACCAGGGACGGGTCCATCGGCCCGGACCCTACCGACGGTCGACGAGAGAAGGACCGAGCGAACCTGGCGCGATCGGCATCTCCCGGGTACACCCGTGCGGTGATCCGCGACCTGTACGACCTCCTGCCGCCCGAGCGCGGCGCCGAGCTGCGGCGGCTGAACAAGGAGCGCCTGGCGCAGTTGGAGACGGAGAACGCCGAGCGCCGGGCGCGGCTGGCCCAGCTCGTCCGCGAGCGCGAGGAGCCGGCCTAGCCGGCACGTGACTTTGCTCAGCCGGTGCGCGGGTCGCGAGCGATCACGCGGATCTCGACGAGCGCACCCTCGGTGATGAGCTCGCTGACCCCGATCGCCGACCAGGCGGGATAGGGCTCGCGGACGTGGCGGTCCTTGACCGCCGTGAACGCGGCGAGATGGCGGCGCAGGCCGACGTGGTAGGTCGTCATCTCGAGCACGTCGGCCATCGAGGCGCCGCCGGCCTCCAGGTACCAGCGCAGGTGGGCGAAGGCCTGCTCGAACTGGGTCTCGGGGTCCGGCGCGACGGCGCCGTGCTCGTCGGTCCCGGTGACGCCCGAGAGCAGCAGCAGTCCGTGGTGCCGAACGACGTGCGAGAAGTGCCAGTCGTCGCGGAAGCGGGCCAGCGCCGGCACGAGGATGTGATCCATGCGGCCACCCTCTCGCCTGGCACGGTCGGACGCGGGCGCTTACGGTGGGGGGCATGGGCGACGTGACGATGATCCCGGTCGGCGACGGCGTGCGGCTGCGCGCCGAGACGATCGGCGACCGCGACGATCCCGCGATCCTCCTGATGGGCGGCGCGGCGTGGTCGATGGACTGGTGGGAGGACGACTTCTGCGACCTCCTCGCCCGGCGCGGGCGCCTCGTCGTGCGCTACGACAACCGCGACACCGGGCGCTCGACGACCTGGCCGGTCGGTGATCCCGGCTACAACGGCGAGGACCTCGTGACCGACGCCGTCGCGGTGCTCGACGCGCTCGGGATCCAGCACGCGCACCTCGTCGGCCTGTCGATGGGCGGCGGCATCGCCCAGTGCGTGGCGCTCGACGAGCGCGACCGCGTGGCGACGCTCACGCTCATGTCGACGAGTCCCATCGACCAGGGCGAGCGCGACCTGCCCGGCATGGCACCGGAGCTGCACGAGATCTTCGAGAACCCCGTGCCCGAGCCGGACTGGAGCGACCGCGCCGCCGTCATCGACCACATCGTCGAGGCCGAACGCGCCTTCGCCGCACCGGACGACTTCGACGAGCCGCGCCTGCGCGCGCTCGCGGGGCGCGTCGTCGACCGCAGCGACGACATCGCCGCGAGCATGACCAACCACTGGATGCTCGGTGGCGACGGCCGCGTGCGGCCGCCGCTCGCCGCCCTGGACGGACTGCCGACGCTCGTCATCCACGGCACCGTCGACCCGCTGTTCCCGCTCGCCCACGGCGAGGCGCTCGCCGAGGCCATCCCCGGCGCGCAGCTCATGGTGCTCGAGGGCGCCGGCCACGGGCTGCCGCCCCGGCGGCTGTGGGACCCCGTCGTGGACGCGCTCGCCGAGCACACCGCCCAGACGTGACGACCTGAGGAGCAGCGCGGCAGCGCCTCAGGAATCGAGCGCGGCCACGAGGTCGTCGGACGCCGTCGCGCTGCGCACGAGGAGAGCGCGCGTCGTGGTGGAGCGCCTCGACGTCGGCATCGGCCGCGGGCCGGTCGAGCCCCGCGTCGACAGCATCCCGCGCAGGTCGTGGTGCGAGGCGATGCGGACATGCTCGACGTCGTCGCGGTACGTCGTGACATGTCGCGGTCGACGTCGCTGAAGCCGCCACGACGCTGCTCGTCGACGTCCCCGGCGAAGCCGCCGATCCCCTCGCGCCGCGAGTGCGCGGCGCCGGCGTAGGCGCCGACGGCCTGCCCGCCGCCGGAGGCCGCCCGGCGAAGCTGCCCGCCGGCGCGTCGCGTGAGTCGTGCAGCGCCTCGCCGCTCAGGATGCGGACGTCGGTCGCCGGGGCGCCGGTGGCGAGCAGGCGGTCGACGGCGGCGCGGGCGTCGTCCTCGGTCGCGTAGGCGCGGCAGAGCGTGTGCATGGGTCGTGCCTTCGTCGTGTGCGCCGGGCGGCGCGGTCCCCGGGGTCTCGCGCGGCCGCGAGCCGTTACAGGCCGCGGCCGGCGTAACGGCCGGGCGCGCCGCGGCGACGGTCTGGCATGCGAGGCTCACGAACCTGCTGGTCGTCGTGGCCGTCGCGTTCGCCGCGCCCTCGCTCCTCGGCCTCTTCCCGCGCGTGCGGCTGCCGGCGGTGGTGCTCGAGATCGTCGCCGGTATCGTGATCGGCCCGTCGGTGCTCGGCTTGGTCGAGGTCGACGAGCCGGTCGAGGTCGATCGCGCTCGTCGGCCTCGCGTTCCTGCTCTTCCTCGCCGGGCTGGAGATCGACTTCGACCGGCTGCGCGGGCCGCGTGCTGCGGCTCGCCGGCGCTCGGCTTCGTCGCTCTCGTTCGCGCATCGCGGTCGTCGTCGCGCTGGGGCTGGGCGCCGGCCGGGCTGGTCGACACGCCGCTGCTGGTGGCGATCATCCTGTGCGCCACCTCGCTCGGCGTGCTCGTCCCGGTGCTCAAGGACGCGGGCGAGATCTCCTCGACGTTCGGGCAGCTGGTCATCGCCGCCGCGTCGATCGCCGACTTCGGCGCGATCATCCTGCTGTCGTTCTTCTTCTCCGGCGAGGGCGGCACGGCGTCGAAGCTGATCCTGCTCGGCGCGCTGTTCGCGCTCGCCGCCGTCGTCTTCGCGCGTCGTGCGCGGCGCCGAGCGCTCGATCCGCCTCCGCGCCGACCTGCTGCGCCTGCAGGACACGACCGCCCAGATCCGCGTGCGCGCGGCGCTCGTGCTGCTCGTCGGCTTCGCCGCGATCGCCGAGGAGCTCGGGCTCGAGGTGATCCTCGGCGCCTTCATCGCCGGCGCGATGCTCTCGCTCGTCGACCGCGACCAGGTCGATGACCCACCCCGACTTCCGGCGCAAGCTCGAGGCGATCGGCTTCGGCTTCTTCATCCCGGTCTTCTTCGTCACGAGCGGCGTGCACTTCGACCTCGAGCGCGCTGACCGCGTCGGCGTCGAGCCTGCGCGATGGTGCCGATCTTCCTCGCCGCGCTGCTCGCCGTGCGCGGCCTGCCGGCGCTCGTCTACCGGCGGCGTGCTCGACGGCCGCGCACACCGCGATCGCCGGGCCTCCTGCAGGCCACGTCGCTGCCGTTCATCGTCGCCGCGACCGACGATCGGCATCGAGCTCGGCCTGATCGACGCCGCCGCGAGCGCCGCGCTCGTCGCCGCCGGGCTCCTCTCGGTGCTGCTCTTCCCGCTCGCCGGCCTGGCCTGCTGCGCTGCGCGTGACGCCCGGCCGGTAACGCGCGCGCCGCGCGATCTGACCGGATCGAACCGACGCCAGGAGGAATGCATGAGCAGCACCGCACCGCCGACGCCTCCGCGCCGGCATGCGCGGCCTCGAAGGGCAAGAACGTGCTCGTCACCGGCGGCAGCTCCGGCATCGGCCAGGCGATCGCCGTCCGCTTCGCCGAGCACGGCGCCAACGTCGCGATCAACTACCTGCGCCGGCCCGAGGAGGCGCACGAGACCGAGGAGCAGGTGCACGCGTGCGACCGCGAAGGTCGCGCAGGAGGGCGTGCGCGACGTGCTCGTCGGCGGCGACGTCTCCAACGAGGACGACGTCGTGCGCATGGTCGGCGAGGCCGCCGAGGCGCTCGGCGGGCATCGACGTCCTCGTCAACAACGCCGGCATCCAGATCTCGCGGCCGCGCACGAGCTCTCGAGCGCCGACTTCGACCGCGTGCTCGCCGTCAACCTGCGCGGCTCGTTCCTGTGCGCGCGCGAGGCGATCCGCCACTTCCTCGCCGCCGACGAGCCGGCGGCTCGATCGTCAACGTCTCGAGCGTCCACCAGCTGATCCCGAAGCCCGACTACCTCGGCTACTCGACGAGCAAGGGCGGGATGCAGAACCTGACGCGCACGCTCGCGCTCGAGTACGCCGGCCGCGGCATCCGCGTCAACGGCGTCGGCCCGGGCGCGACGGTCACCCCGATCAACCGCGCCTGGATCGACGATCCGGTCAAGCGCGCGCAGGTCGAGGAGCACATCCCGATGCCGCGCGCCGGCGACGCCGACGAGATGGCGGGCGTCGCGTGCTTCCTCGCCAGCGACGACGCCGCCTACATCACCGGCCAGACGATCTTCGTCGACGGCGGCCTGACCCTGTTCCCGAGCTTCCTGACGCCGTGGTCGTCGGAGTGACCGCAGCCGCGACGGCGACGCTGGTGGCCGTCGGCGTTCGGCGCCGACGACGAGTCGGCATGCTCAACCACGTCGCCGACGCCAAGCGCCGCGAGGCGCTGGCGCTCGTCCGCGAGGGCCGGATGTACGACCTCGGCCGCGTGCTCGACGAGACCGTGCCGGTCTTCCCCGGCCGCTACTTCCGCCAGACGCTCGTCACCACGGCCCACCACGCCAACCGGGCGGCGGCGTGGGGGACAACCGCGTCAACTGGATCACCGAGGAGGTCGTCCGGCACGCGCAGCTCGGCACGCACCTCGACGCGCTCAGCCACCTGCAGATCGGCGACCGCGGCTACAACGGCTGGACGCGTCGCCGAGCTCGCCGGCACCGCCGGGCGTCAGCCGGCTCGGCGCCGAGACGGTCCCGCAGATCGTCACCCGCGGCTGGCTCGTCGACGCGCCGCGCGCGCGGCGTCGACGCTCGAGCGCGGCGACGTCATCGGCGTCGACGACGCTCGGCGGCGATCGAGCCGACGCCGGGCGACGCGGTGCTCTTCCACACCGGCTGGGGCGCCACTGGGACGACGCCGAGGCCTATCTCGCCGGCGAGCCCGGCCCCGGGCTCGAGCTCGCCGAGTGGCTGGCCGAGCGCGGCGTCGCGCTCACCGGCTGCGACACGTGGAGCTACGGGCCGGTGCCGGCCGAGGACCCGGCGCGCCCGTTCGAGGTGCCGCAGATCGCTCAACGTCCACCACGGCGTCTTCATCGTCGAGAACCTCGACACCGCCGCGCTCGCCGCCGACGGCGTGCGCGAGTTCGCGCCTGATCCTGACCCACCCGAAGCTGCGCGGCGCCACCGGCGCCTGGACCTCACCGATCGCCCTCGTCTGAACCGGAGAGACGCCATGAGCGAGCACTACGACGTGATCATCATCGGCACCGGCGCGGGCGGCGGCACGCTCGCCCACCGGCTCGCGCCCGGGCAAGCGGATCCTGCTGCTCGAGCGCGGCGGCTACCTCCCGCGCGAGCCCGAGAACTGGGACATTCGAGGAGGTCTTCGGCAAGGAGCGCTACGTCACCGACGAGGAGTGGATCGACAAGGACGGCGCGCCGTTCCGCCCGCACCAGCAGTACTTCGTCGGCGGCAACACGAAGTTCTACGGCGCGATCCTGTTCCGCCTCCGCGAGCGGGACTTCGGCGAGGTCCACCACTACGGCGGCGTCTCGCCGGCGTGGCCGATCTCCTACGCACGACCTCGAGCCGTACTACGCGCGAGGCCGAGGAGCTCTACCTCGTCCACGGCGAGGCGCGGCGAGGACCCGACCGAGCCGCCGGCGCTCGGGCCCGTTCCCCTATCCGGCCGTCTCGCACGAGCCGCGCATCCAGCAGCTCGCACGACGACTTCGCGCGCACCGGCCATCAGCCGTTCCACCTGCCGGTCGGCGTCGACCTGGACGAGTCCGATCCTGAGGCGGGGCGCTGCGTGCGCTGCGACCGCTTCGACGGCTTCCCGTGCCTGACCGACGGCAAGGCCGACGCGCACGTGCGCTGCGTCCGCCCGGCGCTCGAGCACGCGAACGTCACGCTGCGCACGCCACGCAAGGTCGAGCGGCTGGAGACCGACCCGCCGGCCGCGCGGTGACCGCGGTCGTCGTCGACCGCGAGCGGCGCGCGAGGAGCGCTACAGCGCCGACATCGTCGTCGTCTCGTGCGGCGCGGTGAACTCGGCGGCGCTGCTGCTGCGCTCGGCCGACGACGCGCACCCGCGCGGCCTGGCGAACTCCTCCGACGTCAGGTCGGGCGCAACTACATGGCCCACATCAACTCGGGCGTGATCGCGATCTCGCAGACGCCGAACCCGACGAAGTTCCAGAAGACGCTCGGCGATCAACGACTACTACTGGGGCGCCGAGGACTACGAGCTACCCGCTCGGCCACATCCAGATGCTCGGCAAGAGCGACCGCAACATCCTGCGCGCGCGGCGCCCCGTGGTTCGCGCCGGGCCTCGCGCTCGACTACATGGCCCGGCACGCGATCGACTTCTGGCTGACCACCGAGGACCTGCCGCACCCCGACAACCGCGTGACGGTCGACGGCGAGGGCGCGCATCCACCTCGCCAAGACGGACCACAACACCGAGCCGCACCGGCGGCTGCTGGCGCAAGCTCAAGGGCCTGCTCGGGCGAGCTCGGCTGCCACGAGCACCGATCCCGAGCTGGTCCGTCCTCGACCAGCGCATCCCGCTCGCCGGCGTCGCCCACCAGTGCGGCACCGTGCGCTTCGGCGACCGACCCGGCGACCTCGGCGCTCGACATCGACTGCAAGCGCGCACGACGTCGACAACCTCTACGTCGTCGACACGAGCTTCTTCCCGTCCTCGAGCGCCGTGAACCCGGCGCTGACCGCGATGGCCAACGCGCTGCGCGTCGGCGACCACCTGATCGAGCGCCTCGGCGCCGACGGCCGCGGCAGCCGGGCGCCGTGGAGGTGATGTCATGAGGGCGCTGGCGCGCCGGCGACGGTGATCGGCGAAGGGCTCGTCGCCGGTTTCGCTCGGCACCGCCGCGATGACGGTCTCGAGCACGATCGAGGCACGGCTGCGCCACCGGCCGCCAGTCGACCGCCCCGGCACGGGCGACCGCGAAGGCGCTCGGCATCGAGGAGTTCGACGAGCGATCTCGCGCAGGCGCGCTTCAACGACCTCTCGCACTGGGGCTACGGCACCGGTTGGGGCGTCGTGCGCGGCGCGCTCGGGGCGACGGGCATGCCCGCCGGGCGGGCGACCGCGATGCACGGCGCGGCGGTGTGGGGCAGCGCGGCGGTGACGCTGCCCGCCCTCGACGTCGCGCCGCCGTTCGTCTTCTGGGGGCGCAAGGAGGTCGCCATCGACCTGCTCCATCACGCCGTCTACGCGGTCGCCGCCGGCGTGGCGTACGGGCTCATCGGCGCCGGGCGGCGCGGGCGCGGCGGCTGATCGCCCTTCACGCGGCGCTTCGGGCCTCCTGTAGTGTCGGCGCGACCCCGTCGCCGCGCCCTCCGGAGTGCCGCCGATCGCCTCCGCGCCCACAACGGCCGATCACGTCGCCCCGTCGGGGGCGATCCTCGCCACGACCAAGCTCCGGATCCCGGGCGTGCGCTCCGGGCTCGTGCCGCGGGCGCGGCTGGTCGGGACGCTGACCGCCGCGAGCGGCGCGCGCCTGATCCTCGTCCAGGCCCCCGTGGGCTCCGGCAAGACGACGCTCCTTGCCGCATGGCACGCACGGCGGCGCGCGTGCCGCTGGCGTGGCTGTCGCTCGATCGCGCCGACAACGACCCGGTGCGCTTCCTCGAGGGCGTGATCGCGGCGCTGCGGACCGTCGCCCCGGCTGCGGGCGAGCAGGCGCTCGCGCATCTCGGCGGTCCGGCCGACCCGGCCGACATCGTGCTGCCGTCGCTCGTCAACGACCTGGCGGCGCAGCCGGCGCACGTCGTCCTCGTCCTCGACGACTACCACGTCGTCTCCGACCCGCGCGTCCACGAGGCCGTCACCTTCCTGCTCGATCGCGGGCCCGAGGCGCTGCAGATCGTGATCTCGAGCCGCGCCGAGCCGCCGCTCCCGCTCGGGCGCCTGCGGGTCCGCGGTGAGCTGGCTCGAGATCCGGGCGGGCGATCTGCGCTTCACGGACACCGAGGCGGCGGCGCTCCTCAACGACGGGCTTGCGCTCGGTCTCGACCCCGAGGACGTGGCCCGCCTGCACCAGCGCACCGAGGGCTGGGCCGCCGGGCTGCAGCTCGCCGCGCTGTCGCTCTCCGGCCGCGACGACCGCCACGCGTTCATCTCGTCCTTCGCGGGCGATGACCGGCCGGTCGTCGACTACCTCGGCTACGAGGTCCTGGACGGCCAGACGCCCGAGGTGCGCGACTTCCTGCTCGAGACCTCGATCCTCGACCGGCTGTGCGGCCCCTTGTGCGACCACGTGACCGAGACGCACGGGCGCGACGGCGCGCCTCGATGCCCTCGAGCGCGGCGGGCTGCTCGTGCTGCCCCTGGACGCCAAGCGCGAGTGGTACCGCTATCACCATCTCTTCGCCGGGCTGCTGCGCCATGAGCTGGCGCGCACGCAGCCCGGTCGCGCGGCGACGCTCCACCGCCGCGCGGCGGACTGGTTCCGCGCCGCCGGCGCCGCCGGCGCCGCCATCCGCACGCGATCGCGGGCGGCGACGTCGCGGGCGCGAGCGAGCTCATCGCCGAGCACTGGTACGCGTACCTGCAGCGGGGCCGGATCGAGACGGTCGCCGGATGGCTCGACGCGCTCGGCGAGGAGGCCGTGCGCGGCGAGGCGAGCCTGTGCCTCACCAAGGCGTGGATCGCGGTGAACACCGGCCGCCTGGACGATGTCGCCGGCTGGATCGAGGCGGCGGAGCGCGCGGGCTCCGACGCCCGCGAGCTGGAGTCCGGCGTGGCCAGCCTCCAGGAGATCCACCGGTACATGAGCGGCGACGTCGGCCGCGCCGTCGAGGCCGGGACGCGATCGGTCCGGCGCGGCAAGACCCCGTGGCGCCCGGTCGGCTGTCCCGTCCTCGGCATCGCGCTGTTCTGGAGCGGGCGGGCGGGGGAGGCGGCCGCCGAGCTCGAGGCCGCGGTCGGCACGGCGCGCGCCGGCGGGAACCACCTCGCCGTCATCCATGCCTCCGGCGGCCTCGCGGCGATCCGCGCCGAGAACGGCGACATCGCGCGGCCGGCGACGCGGTCGCCGCCGGCGCGCTGGCGCTCGCCGACGAGCGCGGCCTGGCCGAGCACTGGGCCACGGCCCTGTCGCGCGTCGTGTGCGGGCGCGCGCTCGGGCAGCGCGGGCGGATCGCCGAGGGCGCCGAGGCGATCGCCCGCGCGGTCGCCGTGTCGCAGCGCGGCGTCGCGGTCGTCGAGATCGCCTACGCGCACCTCGCCCACGCGGGCGCCCACCAGCTCGCGGGCGACCCCGCTGCGGCCACGCGCAGCGTCGAGACGCCCGCCGCGTGATCGAGCGCTGCCCGGACCCCGGGATCCTGCGCGAGATGCTCGCCCGCAGCGAGCGGCGCCTGCACCGCGCGTCGCGCGTGGCGCGGCCGCGGCGCTCACGCCGTCCCCGACCTGACCGATCGCGAGCTGTCGGTGCTGCGGCTGCTGCCCAGCGAGCTGTCGCAGCGCGAGATCGGCGACGCGCTGTTCGTCTCCCTGAACACCGTCAAGTCGCACGCGCAGCAGCATCTACCGCAAGCTCAATGTCGACACGCGCGACGAGGCGGTCGATCTCGCGCGCGGGCTCGGCCTGCTCTGAGCACGAAGTTCACCCGGGGGGATCCAGGCCCGGGGTGATGACGGGCCACCCCGCCGGCTGGGACGGTCGCGGGCGTGGCGAGCAAGCTGATCGCGCCCCGCCTGTCTGCACCGATCGTGATCCGCGGGCGGCTCAGCGAGCGGCTCGGGGCGGCCTTCGCCGGCATGTCCCTGGAGCGGTCGCCGGGGCGCACCGTCATCCGGGGCCGCGGCGGACCGCGCGCGGCTGGACGAGCTGCTCGACGAGCTGCGCGACCTCGGCCTGGAGCCGCTGAGCGTCGATGTCGAGGACTGACGCCGAGGTCGTGGCGGCCCTGCGCGCCGGCGACGAGGCGGCGTTCGCCGAGCTCATCCGCGCCCAGCACTCGCTCCTGCATCGCACGGCGATGACGTATGTCTCGAGCCGCGCCGTCGCCGACGAGGTCGTCCAGGAGACGTGGCTCGGCGTGCTCACCGGGCTCGAGGGCTTCGAGGGCCGCTCGTCGCTGCGGACGTGGATCTTCCGGATCGCCGCCAACATCGCGCGCAAGCGCGCCGTGCGCGAGGTGCGCTGCCGGCCGTTCTCCTCGATGCCCGCCGCGCGGGGGCCCGGCGGCCGGCTCCCCGGACGCCGCTCCGGCTGGGCTCTCGCGGGCATGGGAGACGCCCGAGCAGCGGCTGCTGTCGCGCGAGACCCAGGACGCCATCCACGCCGCGATCGAGCTCGCTGCCGCCGGCGCAGCGGCTCGTGGTGACGCTGCGCGACGTCGAGGGCTGGTCCGCCGAGGAGGCGTGCGACGCGCTGGAGCTCACGCCCGGCAACCAGCGCGTCCTGCTGCACCGGGCCCGCGCGACGGTGCGCGAGGCCATCGAGTGTCACCTGGCGGCGGCGGAGATCGCCGCCTGAGCGATCTCACGGCTCCCGGAAGTCGCGGAACGCGGCCAGCAGGGGGGCGAGCGTCTCGTCGGCGACCGGCTCGCCCGGCAGCGCGCCGAGCGCGTTGATCGTCGCCGCGTACTGCGCCACGTGTGCCCGGCAGTCGGGGCAGCTCTCGAGGTGCGCCTCGAAGCGCGCGGCGCGGGCCGCCGGAAGCGCCCCGTCGAGGTAGTCCGTCACGAGCTCGACGAGCTCCTGGCAGGTCGGTCCCCGGGCTCTGCGCCACCACCGCATCCTCCAGGGTCGGGCGGGGAGGCCCTGCCGTTACACCCGGAGCGCGAGCTGCGAACGCAGCCACGCCGACTGCCATGCGCGCTCGGCCTCCATCGCCTCGGCGCCGCCGAGCTGCGCGGCGGCGTGCGCGGCGATGTACGCCGCGACGATGGCGGCGCCGCTGCGCGCGCGGGTGGCCGCGTCGCCCGCCATCCCCTGGGGGATGCGCGCGGCGGACGCGGCGGCTCGCTCGAGTGCGGCGTCCGCGTGCTCGCGCGCGCGGCCGGCGCACGCGTCGCCGAAGCGCTGGGAACAGGCCGCGTCCCATCCGTCGACGCGGCGCAGCAGGCGCGCGCGGGGGGCCATGATCTTGTGGCGCCCGGCGGTCACGTCGCCGTCGAGCTCGGCCTCCCACAGCTCGTCCTGCAGCCACCAGGGCAAGTCGCGGACGCGGCACGCGTGCACCGCGCCGTGGCACAGCGCCGGCTCGCCCCCCGCGGCGGCCACCCACGGGCCGGGCGCCGCGTCGCCGGGCAGCGGCCAGCGGTGGCCGCTGAACGGGCCGATCGCGCCGGCGCACAGGAACTTGTAGGCGATCACGGCGCTCCGCCGCGGTTCGACGACGCCGAGCGGAAGGCGCCGACGAGCGCCTGCAGCGTCTCGGCGGGCGGCGCGTCGCGCGGGCGTCCCGGCGACGGCCGCGGCCGTGGTCTCGATCTGGTCCAGGTAGTCGCGGCACCAGTCGCACATCGCGAGGTGCTCCTCGACGAGCTCGAGGGCCGGGTCGGCCATCGCGCCCTCCAGGTAGTCCGTGGCGACCTCGACGAACTCGCGGCAGACGATCTCGTCGGGGACTCACGCCGTCTCCTCGAAGTACTGCTCGAGCTGCGTGCGCACGCGCGCCCGCGCGCGGTGCAGGATGACCCGCTGGTTGCCTGCGGAGAGGTCGAGCAGCTCGCAGACCTCATCGGACTCGAGCCCCGCGACGTCGCGGAGCGTGAGCACGGCCTGCTGGACCTCGGGCAGCGCGCCGATCGCCGCGCGCAGGCGCTCGCGCGCCTCGAGCGACTGCAGGCGGCGCTCGGGATCCTCCACGGGCGCGGCGGCGCGGCCCAGTGCCCGGGCCACGTGTCGCCCTCGCGCTGGAAGCGCTCGGGCGCGACGGCGGCCTCGGCGTCGCCCGCCCCGGCGAGCGACGCGAACGGCACGATCCGCCGCTCGCGCGCCCCGCGCGTCTTGGCCTTGTTGGCGAGGATGTGGAACAGCCACGTCTTGATCGACGCGCGCTGCTCGAAGCGATCGAGCGCGCCGATCGCCGCCAGCCAGGTCTCCTGCACGACTTCCTCGGCAACGGCGTCGGTGCTGACGTAGGCCCGTGCCACGCGTCTGAGGCTGGCGTGGTAGCGCGTCACGAGGGTCGTGAAGGCCTGCTCGTCGCCCGCGCGCAGGCCGTCGAGCAGGCCGGCGTCGGGATCGGGGGCGCGCCCGCCGGTGGGGTCGGTGCGGGGCCGGGTGCAGACCGCATTGCCCGACAGTCCTCGCAGCGAGCCTGGCGTTACGCCGCCCATCGCTCACACGCGCGCAGCGGCGAACGCGACCGAGAAGCGCTTGCACCACACGACGACGCTGCGGTACGCGCCCAGGTCCGTGCCGCGCGGGATCGCGTAGTTCTGGTCGCCGATGTTGCCCTTCAGGGCCCCGAGGTCGACGAAGCGCAGATCGAAGGCCGGGCCGCGGCCGTCCGGGGCCGTCGCCGAGAGGTACACGCGCAGCAACGGCCCGTTCGAGGTCCGGAAGTCCTCGAAGCGGACGTAGCGCCGGCCGTCGCGCAGCTCGATGACGCGGGCGCGTCCCTCCGTCGCGTGCTCGTGGCTGCGGAACGACGCCGCGGAGAGCGTGCGCAGCGCGGGCACCTCGGCGACCGTCATCGCTGCCGGGGCCGGCGCCGCCACCGGCACGCGCTCGTCGACGCGGTCGTCGATGAAGAGCTTCTGGGGCTGGAACCAGGCGAGCACGAAAACGATCAGCGCGATCCCGGCGAGCGCGCCGACCGCGCCCCGCCACGCGCCAGCGGACGGCATGCCGTCGCGCGCGGATCACGCGGCCACCGCCGCGGGGATCCGGCTCTCGAGCGCCTGGAGCGCGTGCAGGAAGACCTCGGAGAAGGTCGGGAACGGCTGGATCACGTCGTTCATCACCTCGAGCGGGACGCGGGCGCGAATCGCGACGGTCGCCTGCTGCAGCCACTCGCCCGCCTCGGGCCCGAGCGCGTAGGCGCCCGTGAGCCGCTCGCCGTCGGAGACGAGCGTCATGAAGCCTGGGCTGTCGTGTCGTAGTCGCGCGTGTAGGTCGCGGTGCGCGGGACGCTCGGCGAGCGACACCGTCGCCGTGAGCGGCCCGTCGGCCTCGCCGACGGCGGCGGCCTGCGGGTCGGTGAAGACGACGCGCGGCACGGCCGAGTAGTCGGCCTCGCGCGGGCACGCCGAGGATGTTCGCGGCCGCGACGCGGCCCTGGTACTTGCCGACGTAGGTGAGCGGCCAGATGCCGGTGACGTCGCCGATCGCCCAGACGCCGTCGCCCGCCCTCATGCGGCGCGTCGACCTCGATGCCGCCGCGGCCCGGCTCGATGCCGACGCGTCTCGAGGCCCGATCCCGTCGACGCGCGGGCGGCGGCCGGTGGCGACGAGCAGGCGGTCGCCGCGCAGCTCCGTCGCCGTCCGGCGAGCGCGAGCACGTACTCGCCGTCCATCGCGGCGCGCGGCCGGCGCGAGCTGGCCGAGGTGGAGCTCGATGCCGTCGGCGGCGAGCGCCTCGCCGAGCGCTTCCCCGAGCGCCTGCGGCTCGCGCGGCGAGCACGTGCTCGGCGCCCTCGACGATCGCCACCGCGCTCCCCATGCGGGCGAGCGCCTGGCCCAGCTCGACGCCGACCGGGCCCGCCGCCGAGGACGATCAGCCGGCGCGGCACCTCGCTTCAGCGCCGGTCGCCTCGCGGTTCGTCCAGACGCCGTCGAGCTCGCGCAGCCCCGGGACCGGCGGGATCACCGCGTCCGAGCCGGTGGCGATGACGACGTCGCGCGGCGCTGTAGCGTCTTGTCGCCGACCGCGACGCGGCCGGGCCCGGCGAGCCGGCCGGCGCCGCGGATCACCTCGATGCCCGCGCTCTCGGCCCACTTCGACCTGGCCGGCGTCGTCGTAGTCGCAGACCATGAAGTCGCGCCAGGCGAAGGCCGCGGCGGCGTCGACGTCGCCGCGTCGACCGCCTCGCGCGCGCCGGGCGCCTCGCGCGCCGCCTGCAGCGCCTCGCCCGGCCGCAGCAGCGTCTTCGACGGGATGCAGGCCCAGTACGAGCACTCGCCGCCGAGCAGCTCGCGCTCGACGATCGCGACGCGCAGCCCGCCGTCGGCGAGGCGCGCCGGCGCAGTGCTCGCCGGCCGGGCCGCCGCCGAGGACGATCGACGTCGAAGTCGCGCTCATGCCGCGCTCCCGCGCCTGGTCGATCTCCCAGGCGGCGGTGATCAGCCCGATGTGGCTGAAGGCCTGCGGGAAGTTGCCGAGCTGCTCGCCGTTCGCGGTGTCGATCTCCTCGGCGAGCAGGCCGAGGTCGTTCGCGTAGCCCGCGAGCTGGTCGAACAGCGCCTCGGCGCGCTCGATCTCGCCCGCCTTGCGCCAGGCAGGAGACGAGCCAGAACGAGCAGATCACGAACGTGCCCTCCTCGCCGGTCAGGCCGTCGGCGTTGAGACCCTCCTCGTTGCGGTAGCGCAGCACGAGCCCGTCCTCGGTCAGGTCGCGCGCGATCGCCTCGATCGTCGAGCGCATCCGCGCGTCGGTCGCCGGCAGGAAGCCGACGATCGGCATCAGCAGCTGGGCGGCGTCGAGCTCGTCGGAGTCGAACGACTGCGCGTAGGCCTGCGCGCTCTCGCTCCAGCCGCGCTCGAGGATCGCCGCGCGGATCTCGTCGCGCGCGCCGCTCCCACTCCTCCGACCTTCGCGTAGCTCGCCGAGCTGCGGCGCGAGCTCGACCGCGCGGTCGAGCGCGGTCCAGCAGAGCACCTTGGAGGAGAGGTGGTGGCGCGGCTCGCCGCGCATCTCCCACATGCCCGCGTCGCGTCTCGCTGCCAGCGCCGCGCGGCGGCGTCGGCGAGGTCGGCGACGAACGCTGGATCTCCGGGTGGAGGTCGCCGAGCTGCTCGCGGTAGAGGTAGATCGCGTTCAGCAGCTCGCCGTAGACGTCGAGCTGGGTCTGGTCCCAGGCGCCGTTGCCGACGCGCACCGGGCGCGAGTCGCGCCAGCCGCGCAGGTGCGGAAGCTCGCGCTCGGACAGGTCGTGCTCGCCGCCGATCCCGTACATGATCTGAAGCGAGCCCTCGCTCGCCCGGCCGCCGGCCGCGCTCGTCATGAACGAGACGAACTCCTCGGCCTCGTCGGAGCAGGTGCCGATGTAGAGCGCCTCGAGCGTCAGGCTCGAGTCGCGGATCCAGGAGAAGCGGTAGTCCCAGTTGCGCTCGCCGCCGACCGTCTCGGGCAGCGACGTCGTCGGCGCGGCGACGATCGCGCCCGTCGGCCGGTAGGTGAGGCCCTTGAGCACGCGCGAGCTGAAGCCGCACGAGCTCGCGGTGCGGGCCGTCGTAGACGTCGTGCTCGGCCTCCCAGGAGCGCCAGGCCTCGGCCGTGTCCTCGATTCGCGTCGGCGACGCCGCCGGCCGGGCGTGGGCTCGGGCGCATCGCGCTCCTCGGGCGGCGCCCAGCGCAGCGCGAAGCCGACCCGCTCACCCGCCGCGACCGTGAACGCGGCGCGCATCGTCGCGTCCTCGACCTCGGCGGGCACGGCCGCAGCGCACCGCGACCCGGTTCGGGCCGCCGAAGGTGCGCGCGCCGCCGTCTCGTGCGCGGAAGAGCGGCGGACGAGGCCGTACTCGGGCCGCGGCGCGAGCTCCATCACGCAGCTCGACCTCGCCGGCGACCCCCTCGACGGCGCGCAGCAGCTCGTGCGGCGCGTCGAGCCGAGGTCGTGGCCGCGCTGGCCCTCGGCGAAGGCCATCGCGTCCGCAGGCGGACGCTGCCCGTGTCGGTCGTGAACGTCGTCTCGAGCACCAGCGTGCCGGGCAGGTAGCGCCGCTCGGCGGTGAACGGCGTCGACCGGCCGGATCGACCAGTGGCCGGCGTCGGGGTCGAGCATGCGCGCGAAGACCGCGGGGCTGTCGTAGCGCGGCAGGCAGAGCCAGTCGATCGAGCCGTCGCGGTCGACGAGGGCGGCGGAGTTGCAGTCGGCGAGCAGCCCGTAGTCGGCGATCGGCTTGAAGGCGCCTCGCTCGCCGGTCGCGGCCGGCGGCGGGCTGGGTGGCAGCGGAGCTCATGGCCTGCAGTCGGCGCTCGGCGCCCGGCGTTACGGCCGGGCGGCGGAGCCCTCGGCGCGTGGCCGGTCCGGCGCTACGGTGCGATGCATCTCGTGCCGGGCGTCAGCGACACCCTCATCGGCGTCCTCGCGGCGCTGTTGGGCGCGACGCTCCAGTCGGCCACCGGCTTCGGGTTCGCGCTGCTCGCCGCGCCGCTGCTCGCCGCGACGTTCGGCCCGCGCCCCGCGGCGAGCGCGCTCGTGGTCCTCGCCCTCGTCGTCACCGGCTGATCCTCCCGGGCGAGACGCCGTTGCTGGTCGTCGCCACCGTCGCCGGGTACGCCGCCGGGCGCCGGATCTTCGCCGTCCTGCACGGCGAGCGCCTCGAGCGCGCGGTGCTCGCCGTGCTCGCGCTGACCGCCGTCGCCGCGCTGATCGCCGCCGCGACGTAGCCGGTCGGCTACAACGGTGCCATGACGTGCGAAGTACTTGACGTGGTCGTGCGGGTCGCCGAGGCCGGCGACGCCGGCGCGGTCGCGTCGATGCGCTCCGAGTGGACCGCGGGCGCCGCGGAGGACGCCGACTTCGTGACGCGCATGGCGTCGTGGCTCGCGCTCGAGGGCGAGCGGCGCACGACGTGGCTCGCCGAGCTCGCCGGGTCGCCGGTCGGCATGGCGTCGCTGTTCGAGTACCGGCGGATGCCCCGCCCGGGACGGCCGGACTCGCGCTGGGGCTACGTCAGCAACATGTACGTGCGCGAGGGCTTCCGCAACCGCGGCATCGGCTCCGCGCTCCTGGCGCGGATCATCGCCACGGCCGAGCAGCGCTCCTATCCGCGGCTCGTGCTCTCGCCCAGCGCGCGGGCGGTGCCGTTCTACCGCCGGGCCGGCTTCACGGCCCCCGACGACGCGGCGGGGGACGACCGCCTGCTCGTGCGCCCCCGCGAGCGCACGTGAGCTACTCGGTGCCGGCCGGCGCCCGATACGGGTCGCGTGGCGCGCGGTCCTCAGACAGCGAGGGCCGCGAGCGCCGCACGAGCGCCTCGATCGCGTCGGCGAGGTGGACCTGGGCGATGTTGTAGTCGCCGCGCTCCAGGCGCAGCCTGTGCGCCTCGAGCAGGACGTCGGAGTGCGTGTGGCCGAACGGGGGGTCGAAACGGTAGGAGGCCAGCTCGATCAGCAGCCCGAGGGGATCGGTGAAGTAGATCGAGTCCATGAACCCGCGGTCCTTCACGCCGCTGTGGTGGATCCCGCGCTCGTCGAGGCGCGCCACCGTCTCGTGGAACGTCGCCTGCGACAGCGAGAGCGCGACGTGGTGCACGCAGCCCGGGTCGGTCGGCGTGCGCGCCGGGTCGGGTGTGCGCTCCTCGTTGGTGAAGATGGTGATGAGGCGCCCGTCGCCGGGGTCGAAGTACAGGTGGCTCTCGGCGGCGTTGTCGAGGTTGGGCTGCTCGAAGACGAACGGCATCCCGAGCAGGCCCTCCCAGAAGTCGATCGACGTCTGCCGGTCGGCGCCGACGATCGTGATGTGGTGCACGCCCTGGCTCTGGATCTTCTGCATGGCTCCGTGCCCCGTGGTTGGTGTGCGGTCCGGGCACCATCCAACACGACTCCGGCCCGGCGCGAGAGCTCTCGCGGGCCGAAGTCGCTCAGTCGACGAGGTAGACGGCGCCGGGCGGTGCGTTCATGACCCGCTCGGCCATCTCGGCCTTGAGCGTCGTGAGCCGCCGTTCCTGCTCGGGCGTGCGCCCGTCGGCGCGCGCGAGATCGATGAACTCGCGGGTGACGAACCCGTCGCGCACCGCGAGCGTGACCTCGCGCCCGCGGTGGCCGAGCACGAAGACGAAGCGCTCGGCCGCGCGCCCCCGCTCGGGACGGGCCAGGTCCGGGTCCACCGTGTAGCGCTCCCCGGTGACGGCGCGCAGGACGAGCTCGAACGCATCGCGCGCGCCCGGGCCGCCGAACGCGGTGCGAACCGTGACCTCGCGCCGCTCGGGCACGCCGTCCGGCGCGAGCAGCGGCAGCGCCTGCTCGAGCACCCTGTAGGCGTGCGCGACCCCACCGGGCGAGCCGGGGCCGTGGTAGCGGATGAGGTCGGCGAAGGAGAACTCGAGCCGGGCCCCCTGGTCCACCACGACGAGCGTCACGCGAGCGACGGACGCCGCACGTCACCGCACAGGTGCACCCGCACGCCGAGCGCTGCGAACATCGCCGCCTTGGCGTGCAGCGCGCGGTCGGCCGTCTCGTCGTCGGGCGCGTAGACGACGTTCAGGTGGTTGGCCTTGTGCCGGGCCATGAACTGGTCGCGCGTGACGCCGTGGATCACCGCGTGCATGATCGGCCACTGCGGCGTCGTCGCCTCCAGCCGCCGACGGGTCTCCTCCTCGGGCAGCTCGAGCGCCGTGGCGCGCCCGAGGTCGACGTGCAGCGCGCCGTCCATCACGAACACGCGTGACCAGACGACGGCGCCGGGCTTCGACACGCCGCTCAACGTCCCTCCGCCGAGCGGGAAGTACATCGGCGGCTGGCGGATGCTCCACGACTTGTCGTAGCCGCCGTTGTGCGAGGCGGGCACGGAGCCGGAGATCTCGAAGACCCAGACGAACCGGCCGTCGTAGTCCGCTCCCCAGCGGACGTCGTGCAGCGTGGTCGCCGGATCCAGACCCATCGCCGTCCAGACGCGGTTGGTGACGAGCGCGTCGACCGCCGCGCCCTCGTCGACCTCGTTGAAGTGGGGCAGCGGCGCGCCCGTGTACAGCTCACGCTCCCCGTCACGGCTGCTGACCGGCGGCCGCTCGGCGTTGTTGAGCAGGCCCTCGACGAGGTCGCTGGCCGGCGTGACGTCCTTGAGGCCCTGCTGGTACTGGATCCCCACGGCGTCCAGCCCGAAGTCGTCGGCGATCCGCAGCGCGGCGACGTACATCCGGCACTGGCCGAGCACCTGTCCGTCGGTGAGCTCCGTCGCCTCGTCGGTGCCCGTGTGGAAGGTCATGCCGGCGGCGTCCAGCCAGCTGCGCACGCCCTGCGCCTCGTCGTCGCCGACCCGGCCCATCTCGGCGACCAGCGCGCTCTGCGACAGGCGCTCCTTGTAGATCCCGAGCGGGTTGAGGAGCTCGTCGTCGATGATCGCGTTGTACATCCCCATGCAGCCTTCGTCGAAGACGCCGATGATCGCCTTCTCGCGCTGCAGCTGATCGGCGAGCGCCCGTCCGAGGTCGACCTCCGCGCCGCTGCCGACGTCCTCCAGCGCGCGCACGTGGCTCGTGTCGTGGGTCAGCGAGCCGCTCTCGAGCCACTCCCGCAGGCCCTCGCGCGCCCAGTCGTCGGTGAAGTCCTCGCTCCACAGCGCGGAGTGGGGCACGCCGGCCTTGGTCAGGCTCGCCGTCAGGTTGAGCAGGCCCACCAGCCCCGGGAACTCGCCGCTCCAGTTGGCCACGACGAGGATCGGGCCGCGATGGGTGCGCAGGCCGGGGAGGACGTGGTGGCTGTACTGCCAGACGCCCTCGACCACCACGAGCGGCGCATCCGGCGGGAGCCGCTTGAAGACCTCGATGCCGGCGCGCTGGCTGTCGATGAACCCGTGCCCGCTCGCCTCGTCGACGGGGTGACCGCGCCGGACCGACCACCCCAGCGCCTCCACCGCGGCGGCGAAGTCGGCCTCGAGCTTGCGCTGCGTCGGCCAGCACGTGACGTTGGCCGACTCGCGCAGATCGCCGCTGGCGACGGTGTAGAGGACCCGCGGCTCGGCGACCGGCGGCTCCGCGAGGCGAGGGATGGCGTAGTCGGTCATCGGCAGCTCGATTCGGAGGGACCTCACCGCTCCTGCCGCGCCGCGAGCGCGTGGACGGTGTCGGCCGTGCGGGGGTACAGATCGCGGTAGAGCCGGTAGAGCTCCTCGTACTGCTCGACAACGGCGGGGTCGGGCTCGACGGTGCTCTGCACGGGGTTCCAGGCGTCGATCGTCGCGGACGAGACGAGCTGCGCGGCGAGCAGCGCGGCGCCGTAGCTGGCGCCGATCGACTGCGCCCGGATCTCCTGCTCGCGGCCGGTGACATCCGAGACGATCTGCGTCCACAGCCCGCCCTGGGTCCCGCCGCCGACGGCGACGATGCGGCGGATGTCGCCGCCCGCCTGCTCGAGCGCCTCGATGTTGTGCCGGACGGCGAACCCGGTCGCCTCCAGCGCCGCTCGGTAGAGGTCGCCGCGGGTGTGCGAGAGGGTCAGCCCGGCGATGACGCCGCGGGCGTCCGGGTCCATGATCGGCGTGCGCTCGCCCGAGAAGTACGGCAGCACGAGCAGCCCGTTCGCGCCGGCGCCGGAGCGCTGCGCGAGGTCGAGCAGCTCCTCGTAGTCCGGTGAGCCGAAGAGCTCGCGCAGCCAGCCGGTGATGGCGCCGGAGGTCGCCATGCCGCCGGCAAGGTTGCGGGTGCCCGGGAGCGCGCCGACGGTTCCCCACAGCGCCGGGCTGGTCAGCGGCTCGGGGACCGTGTGCACCAGGAACATCGTCGTGCCGTACATCAGCATCAGGTCGCCGACGCTCTGGGCGCCGACGCTGAGCGCCTCCGACCAGGCGTCGATGGTGCCGGTGATCACCGGGACGCCCTCCGGCAGCCCGGTGGCCGCGGCGGCGTCGCGGGTCACCGTTCCGGCCGCGTCCCCGGGCCAGCTCAGCGGTGGGAGCTCGATCGAGCCGGCGATCTCGTCGGCCCAGGGCCGGTGCCAGCCTTCGCCGAGCGAGTCGTACAGCGGCGTGCACTGGCTGGCGGAGTGGTGGTCCAGCACGTACGCGCCGGTGAGCCGGTGCGCGAGGAACGAGCTGGGCATGTACAGGCGCCGCGCCCGCGCGAAGACCTCGGGCTCCTCGTCGGCGACCCACGCCACCTTGGCGCCGGCGGCCTGCGAGGACAGCCCCGATCCGCAGCGGCGCAGGATCTCCTCGGCGCCGTAGCGCTCGTTCAGCCTGTCGATCTGGCGGCCCGAGCGCGTGTCGACGCCGTAGAGGATCGCCGGGCGCAGCGGCTCCGACGTCCTCATCCGTGAGCAGCACGCAGGGGCCCATGCCGCTGACGCCGACCGCCCGGACGTCGGCGGGCTCCTCCGCGAGCAGGCGCCGCACGAGCGTGACGAACTCGTCCCACCACACTGACCCGTCCATCTCGAACATGCCCGGCCCCGGGCGCTGGACGTCGTGCTCGACGACGCTCGAGGCGAGCATCCGGCCGTCGAGCCCGACCAGCACGCCCTTGCTGCTCGAGGTTCCGATGTCGACGCCGACGACGGCCGGGATGGGCATGGCACGGCTTTCTAACGCACCGGCCGTCGCGGCGGGGCTCGTCTATGCTCGCGCGCTGGTCACATGAGCCGGATCACCGACTTCGCAACCGCCGACATCCGGTTTCCGACCTCGCTCTCGCTGGACGGGTCGGACGCCATGAACCCCGACCCCGACTACTCGGCGGCGTACCTGCAGATCTCGACCGACGACGCGGACGGCCCGGCCGGGCACGGCTTCGTCTTCACGATCGGCCGCGGCAACGACGTCCAGGTGGCCGCCATCGACGCACTCCGCGACCGCTTCGTCGGCCGCGCCGTCGAGGACCTGCTCGCCGACATGGGCGCTGTGTGGCGGGACCTCGTCCACGACTCGCAGCTGCGCTGGCTGGGTCCCGAGAAGGGCGTGATGCACATGGCCGTCGGCGCCGTGGTCAACGCGCTGTGGGATCTCAAGGCCAAGCGCGCCGGAGTGCCCCTGTGGGACCTGCTGGCCGCGATGAGCCCGGACGAGCTGGTGGGGCTCGTCGACTTCCGTTACCTGACCGACGCGCTCACGCGTGACGACGCGCTCGAGATCCTGCGGGCCGCCGAGCCGGGGCGCGCCGCGCGGCGCGAGGAGCTGCTCGCGTCGGGCTATCCCGCGTACGCGACCTCGCCGGGATGGCTCGGCTACGACGACGACAAGCTCGCGCGGCTCTGCCGCGAGGCTGTCGAGGACGGCTTCGAGCTGATCAAGCTCAAGGTGGGCGGGAACCTCGCCGACGACGACCGCCGGCTCGCCATCGCGCGCGATGCCGTCGGACCTGGCGTCCGGATCGCCGTCGACGCCAACCAGCGCTGGGACGTCGCCGAGGCCATCGAGTGGATGCGCGCCCTCGCGCCCCACGACGTCGCGTGGATCGAGGAGCCCACCAACCCCGACGACATCCTCGGCCACGCGGCGATCGCCCGCGGCGTGGCGCCGATCCCCGTCGCGACGGGCGAGCACATGGCCAACCGCGTGATGGCCAAGCAGTTCCTGCAGAGCGGGGGCCTGCAGGTGCTGCAGATCGACGCCACGCGGGTGGCCGGCGTGAACGAGAACGTGGCGATGCTGCTGCTCGCCGCGAAGTTCGGCGTGCCCGTGTGCCCGCACGCGGGCGGCGTCGGCCTGTGCGAGGCGGTGCAGCACCTGGCGATGTTCGACTTCGTGGCCGTCTCGGGGACCCTGGAGGGCCGGGTGATCGAGTACGTCGACCACCTGCATGAGCACTTCGTGACGCCGGTCGAGGTGTGCGACGGCCGTTACGTCGCGCCCACCGCCCCCGGCGCCGGGACCGAGATGCTCGCCGCGACGGTGGCCGCCCGGTCCCGTGCCTGAGGTCCGACTCGGGCGCCTCGGGTACGGCGCGGCGAACGTCGGCAACCTCTACCGGGCGATGACCGACGAGGAAGCCCGCGCGGTGCTCGATGCCGCCTGGGAGAGCGGCGTGCGCTACTACGACACCGCGCCGCACTACGGGCTCGGGCTCTCCGAGCGCCGGCTCGGGGCGTTCCTCGCCACGAAGCCGCGCGCGGACTACGTCGTGTCGACGAAGGCCGGCCGGCTGCTGCGGCCGAGCCCCGAGACGGCGGACGAGATGGACGACGCCAACCAGTTCGCGGTCCCCGCGTCGCTGCGCCGCGTGTGGGACTTCAGCGCCGACGGCATCCGGGCCGGGCTCGAGGAGTCGCTGGAGCGCCTCGGGCTGTCCGAGGTCGACGTCGTCTACCTGCACGACCCGGACGAGCACGACCTCGCCGCCGACCTGGCGACCGGCGTCCCCGCGCTGGCCGCGCTGCGCGACGAGGGCGTCGTCGCGGCGGTCGGCATCGGCTCGAAGTCGACCGAGGCGCTGCTCGCCGCGATCCGCACCGGGGCGCTCGACCTCGCCATGGTGGCGGGGCGCTACACGCTGCTCGAGCAGCCCGCGCTCGACGACGTCGTCCCCGCGTGCCGCGAGGCCGGCGTCGGGGTCATCGCCGCTGCCGTCTTCAACTCCGGCCTGCTGTCCAGGCCGCAGCCGGGGGCCGGCGCGCGCTACGAGTACGGAGCCGTGCCGGCCGGGCTTCTCGTGCGCGCCCGGCGCATCGAGGCGGTCTGCGCGCGCCACGGCGTCGCGCTGCCCGAGGCCGCGCTGCAGTTCCCGCTGCGCGAGCGATCGGTCCGCGCCGTCGTGGTGGGCGCCGCGACGCCCGAGCACGTCCGCGAGAACGCGCAGCGCATGGGGGCCGTGATCCCCGAGGCGCTGTGGGACGAGCTCGCCGGCGAGGGCCTTGTGCGCGGCTGATGGACGCGGTCGACGCGCACCTGCACGTGTGGGACCTGACGCGCAGCGACTACGCCTGGCTGACCCCCGACCTCGGGCCGCTGCACGCGACGTTCGCGCCCGAGCAGGCGCAGGCCGAGCTGGAGGCCGCCGGCATCGGGTCGGCGGTGCTCGTCCAGGCCGAGGACTCCACGCGCGACACGGACCTCATGCTCCAGGCCGCACACCGGCATCCGTGGATCACCGGCGTCGTCGGCTGGGTCCCATTGGACGACACCGCGGCGGCCGAGCGGGAGCTCGACCGTCTCGGCGACGAGCCCCGCTTGCGTGGCGTGCGCCACCTCGTGCACGACGATCCGCGCGACGACTTCCTCTCCCTGGCGCCCGTGCGGCGCTCGCTCGGGCTGCTCGCCGCACGCGGCCTCGCGTTCGACGTCCCGGACGCCTGGCCGCGGCATCTGCGCGCGACGGCGGACCTCGCGGCGGCGCTCGGCGACCTGCGGATCGTCGTCGACCATCTCGGCAAGCCGCCGTTCGGCGGCGCGGACTGGGACCGCTGGCGGGACGCGCTCGCAGCGGTCGCCGCGCACCCGAACACGACGGCGAAGGTCTCCGGGCTCCAGGTGCCCGGCCGGCCGTTCACGGCCGCCGAGGTGCGCCCGGCGTGGGAGGCGGCACTCGAGCTGTTCGGCCCCGGGCGGCTCATGTGGGGCAGCGACTGGCCGTTGACCGTGCTCGTCGGCGGCTACCGCGCCGCCTGGGAGGTCATGGCGTCGCTCGTCGCCGAGCTCGGCCCGGCCGAGCAGCAGCAGATCCTCTCGGGGACGGCGACCGCGGTCTACGGCCTCTGAAGGAGCCCTCGAACTGCCGCGAACGGGTATATGGTCCCCGCCGCGGTTCGAAGGGGAGGAGGCAAGAACCGGTGCTGGCGACAATCCATCCGTTCCTCACCGGCGAGCTGCTGGCGCACCTCGATGCCATGGGCCATTCCGACGCGGTGGTGGTCGCCGACGCGCATTTCCCGGCCGATCGCCTGGCCCGCCGGCGGCTGACGTTCCCCGGGCTGCCGACGCCCGGCGTCCTCGCCGCCGTCCGCACCGTGATCCCGCTCGACGACCCGCCGGTGCTCGACCTGATGACCTCGGCCGACGGCACGCGGCTGCCGGTGCAGGACGAGCTCATCGCGGCGGCCGGCGCGGCGGAGGACGACGTGCGCTTCGTGGACCGGCACGAGTTCTACGACCTCGCCGCCGACGCCTACCTCATCGTGCGCACGGGCGAGACGCGCACCTACGGCAACGCGATCCTGCGCAAGGGCGTGGTGCACGCGGGGGCGGGGGAGGAGTGATGGCCGAGCGCACGCTCCTGCTCGACGTCCAGGGGGTGAGCAAGAGCTTCCCGGGCGTCAAGGCGCTCGAGGACATGCACCTCGACCTGCGCGCGGGCGAGGTGCTCGCGCTCGTCGGCGAGAACGGTGCCGGCAAGTCGACCCTGATGAAGCTGCTCTCCGGCGTCTACACGGTCGACGAGGGCGAGTTCGCCCTCAACGGCGAGCGCTACGAGCCGCTCTCTCCCAAGCACGCGCAGGAGCTCGGGATCAGCATCATCCATCAGGAGTTCAACCTGATGCCCGACCTCACGGTCGCGCAGAACATCTTCATCGGGCGCGAGCCGCGCGGCTCGCGCGTGTTCCTCGACGAGCGCCGCCTCAACCGGCAGGCCCGCGAGCTCATCGAGCGCCTGCACCTGCCGCTGGAGCCCAAGCAGGTCGTCGGCAACCTGACCGTCGCCAAACAGCAGATGGTGGAGATCGCCAAGGCGCTGTCCCACGACGCGAAGCTGCTGATCATGGACGAGCCGACCGCCGCGCTGAACGACGCGGAGGTCGAGGTGCTCCACGACCTGATCCGCCGCTTCGTGCAGGCGGACACGGGCGTGATCTACATCTCGCACCGCATGGACGAGATCAAGCGGATCGCCGACCGCGTCACGGTGATCCGCGACGGCCACTACGTCGGGACGCGCGAGACCGCGCAGACGACCATCGGGGAGGTCATCTCGATGATGGTCGGGCGCGAGATCGCGGGCGAGGCGAAGCCCGTCGGCGTCGAGGTCGACCGCGAGGTGGTGCTCGAGGTCTCCGGGCTCAGCACCAAGGTTCTGCTCAAGGACGTCGGCTTCGAGCTGCGCAAGGGCGAGATCCTCGGTTTCGCCGGCCTGATGGGAGCGGGCCGGACCGAGGTCGCGCGGGCGGTCGTCGGGGCGGACAGCATCGACGCGGGAACCATCAGGCTGCGCGGACGCGAGATCCGGATCCGCAACCCGGCCGACGCCGTGAAGCACCGGATCGGCTACCTCTCCGAGGATCGCAAGCAGTTCGGGCTGCTCCTCGAGCAGGAGGTCAATGCCAACATCGGGCTCAGCGCGCTGCGCGAGCGCTTCCAGTCGTGGGGCTTCGTCAAGGACCGCGCGATGCGCAAGACCTCCCGGGAGGCCGTGGACACGCTGCGCATCAAGACGCCCTCCGTCGCCCAGACGGTCAAGAACCTCTCGGGCGGCAACCAGCAGAAGGTCGTCATCGCGAAGTGGCTCGTCAAGGACTGCGACATCCTGATCTTCGACGAGCCGACGCGCGGCATCGATGTCGGCGCCAAGGAGGAGATCTACGCCCTCCTCAACGACCTCGCCGAGCGGGGCAAGTCGATCATCATGATCTCCTCCGAGCTGCCGGAGATCCTGCGGATGTCCCACCGCATCGTCGTCATGAGCGAGGGGCGGGTCACCGGCGAGCTCGACGCGGGCGAGGCGACGCAGGAGAGCGTCATGCACCTCGCGACGCTGCGACCCGACGAGAACCCCGAGGACGCCGCCGAGATCGGGCTGATCGATCCCGTCCTGAGCGGCGCGGGCACGACGGAAGGAGCGACGGAGCAGCCATGACCGCGTCCGCGGCCACCAGCGAGGGACAGGAGCAGCGCAGCGCCGCCGAGGTCGCCGGCACGGGCCTCAAGGACCGGCTGCAGCAGTTCCTCGCCTTCGCGAGCCTGATTGCGATCTTCGCCTTCTTCTCGATCGCGAGCTCGAACTTCCTCAACTACAACAACTTCACGGCGATCCTCTTCTCGACCGTCGTGATCGGGTGTCTGGCGCTCGGGACGACCTTCGTGATCATCACCGGCGGCATCGACCTCTCGATCGGGACGGGGATGGCGCTGTGCGCGGTCATCTCGGGCGTGCTCATCACCAAGAGCGGCCTGCCGGTGGCCGTCGGGGTGATCGGCGCCATCCTCTTCGGCGGCCTGATCGGGCTGGTCAACGGCTTCAACGTGTCCGTGCTCGGAATCCCGCCGTTCATCGCCACGCTGGCGATGATGCTGGTGGCCCAGGGCCTGGCGCTCGTCATCTCCGACAGCACGCCGATCTACTTCTCCGACGCGCCGAGCTACACGCAGATCTCCACGGGCCACCTGTTCGGCGTGAACATCCCGAACGCCGTGCTCGTGCTGGCGGTGGCGGTCGTGATCTCGGCCGTGCTGCTCAACAAGACGGTCCTCGGCCGGTACACGTACTCGATCGGCAGCAACGAGGAGGCCACGGCGCTGTCGGGCATCGACGTGCGCCGGTGGAAGATCATCATCTACACGCTCGCCGGGCTGTTCACGGGCCTGGCCGGCGTGATGATCTCGGCGCGCCTCGCCTCCGCCCAGCCGGGGACCGGGCTCGGCTACGAGCTGCAGGCGATCGCGGCCGTCGTCATCGGCGGTACCTCCCTGTCCGGCGGCAAGGGCACGATCGTCGGCACCATCATCGGGGCGCTGATCATCTCGACCATCAACAACGGCCTGCAGATCATGTCGATCCCGCAGGAGTGGCAGAACGTGATCCTCGGCGTCGTCATCCTGATCGCCGTCTACGCCGACATGGCCAGGAAGCGCGCGGTCGTCTGACGACGGCGTGGACGCCCAAATCAAGGAGCGTGGGAGCAATGCGCACTCGGAAATTCGGATCCCTGGCGGCGGTCGCCGCCGCGGCACTGGCGTTCGGCATCGCCGCCTGCGGTGACGACGACAGCGCGTCGTCCGGCGGCGGCGGCGGCGGAGGTGGCGGCGGTGACCAGCCGTACATCGCGATCGTCTCCAAGGGCTTCCAGCACCAGTTCTGGCAGGCGGTCAAGAAGGGCGCCGAGGACGAGGCCAAGAAGGTGGGGGCGCGGATCACCTTCCAGGGCCCGCCGACCGAGCAGGACATCGAGCAGCAGGTCACGATGCTCACCAACGCGCTGCAGCAGAACCCCGACGCCATCGGCTTCGCCGCGCTCGACTCCAAGGCGAGCGCCCCGCTGATGGACCAGGCCAAGTCGCAGAACATCCCCGTCGTCGCGTTCGACTCCGGCGTCGAGAGCGACGTCCCCGTCACCACGGCCGCGACGGACAACAAGGCCGCCGCGGCGGAGGCCGCCAAGCACCTCGCCGAGGAGATCGGCAACAAGGGGAAGGTCGCGGTGATCGTCCACGACCAGACGAGCCGCTCGGGCATCGACCGCCGCGACGGCTTCCTGGAGTGGATGAAGCAGAACGCCCCGGACATCAAGGTCCTGCCCGTGCAGTACGGCGGCGGCGATCAGGCGAAGTCCGCGGACATCGCGAAGTCGATCATCTCCTCCAACAAGGACCTCAAGGGCTTCTACGGCGCGAACGAGGGCTCGGCGATCGGGATCATCAAGGGCGTCGAGGAGAGCAACGCCAAGGGCCTCACGATCGTCGGCTTCGATTCCGGCAAGGCTCAGATCGACGCCATCAAGAGCGGCGTGATGGCCGGTGCCATCACGCAGAACCCGGTCGGGATGGGCAAGGAGCTCGTCGACGCGGCGACCAAGGCGATCAACAAGGAGCAGCTGCCGAAGGTCATCGACACCGGCTTCTACTGGTACGACAAGAGCAACATCGACGACCCGAAGATCAAGGCCGTGCTCTACGAGTGAGCCCGGCGCCGTGACCGCCGGCGGAGCCGCGGCTAGGACACGGCGCGGGCCTGCTCGCCCGCGCCGGCCACGGCTCCGTCGTCGCGGTCCTCGTCGACGAGCTCGCTGACCGACTCGCCGACCGACCGCTTGTGCAGCAGCGCGAGCTTGGCCGCTCGCTCCGCGTCGTGGTCGCGCAGCGCGGCCATGATGCCCTCGTGCTCGCTCTGGGACATGGCGGGCCGCTTCGGGTCCATCCGGAACACCCGCTGGAAGCCGGAGTGGCGCTGCCAGATGTCCATCGTCATCTCGCGCAGCATGTCGTTCCCGCAGCTGGCCACGATCGTCCGGTGGAACTCGTGGTTGATCTCCGAGAACCGCGGGCCGTCGTGCGCGTCGACCGCCGCCTGCATCCGCCCCATGAGGACGTCGAGCTGGCCGAGCTCGGCCTCGGTGATCCGCTCGGCGGCCAGGCCCGTCGCGATGCTCTCGAGGTGCGAGCGGATGAAGTAGGTCTCCTCGACCTCCTTGGCGGTCAGCGTCGTCACCCTCGCCCCGCGGTACGGCGTCGTCTCGACCAGCCCGTCCCGCTGGAGCATGCGCAGCGCCTCGCGGACGGGGATGTCGCTGGCCTCGTACTCGTTCGCCACGTCGCGCATGACCAGGCGCGTGCCGGGCGCGATGTCGTTGGCCAGGATCCGCTCGCGGAGCGCGACGTAGATGGCCTGCGATTTCAGGTCTGGCATGAGCTCATTGTCGGCGACGGGCAAGGCGACGGGGAAAACATATCTGATATAAAGCGCCGCACGCTGGACGGCACGCCGTCTCCACGCCTTGCGCGGACCGGGTGCCGCCTTCTTGGAGGAGGAGGAGTGGGCATGAAGAGGGTGTGTGCGCTCGCAGTCGCGCTGGTGCTCGGCCTCGCCGCGTGTGGCGACGACGAGACCGACAAGGCCGCCGGAGGGGGCGGAGGTGGCGGAGGCGGCGGGACCATCAAGGTCGCGCTCGGCGACATCGAGTCGGTGGAGACGCTCGCGCTGTTCATCGCGCTCGATCGCGTGCGCGAGCGGGGCACCAAGGTCGAGCTGATCGAGCTCGCCGACGAGGACCTCGCCAACCAGGCCGTGGTCGGCGGCCAGGCCGACGTCGGACTCGGCGCCCCGTACGGCCTGATCCAGGGCTCGGGCGCGCCGCTGCGGATCTTCTGCCAGCTGCAGCGCCTGCGCTTCTTCCCCGTCGTCGACAAGGCCGCGTACCCCAACTGGCAGGCGCTCGACGGCAAGACGATGACCGTCCACTCGCGCGGCTCGACGAGCGAGGCCCTGGCCCGCATCATCGAGAAGGAGCAGGGGATCGAGTTCGGCAAGATCAGCTTCGTGCCGGGCGCGGAGGTGCGCGCGACGGCGCTGATACGCGGCAACGTCAAGGCGGCGATGCTCGACATCCCCAACAAGAACTTCGTGATGTCCGAGGAGCCGGGCAAGTTCCACGCTCTGCCGACGCCGGAGACGAAGGCGAGCGACGAGGTGCTGTTCGCCAACACCGAGTGGCTCAACCAGAACGAGCAGTCCGCCCAGGTCCTGCTCGAGGAGATCCTCACGGTCTGGCGGTCGATGGCGAAGGACCCGCAGTACGTGCAGACCGAGCGGGAGCGCCTCGGGCTCGCGCGCGATCTGCCGCCCGAGCTCGAGAAGGAGCTCGTGCCGTACTACCGGCAGGGCGTCCAGGAGGGTCTGTTCACCCAGGACTGCGGCGGCGAGGCGGCCGCGCGCGACGACTTCGCGTTCTACGGCGAGGCCGGGCAGCTCAAGGGCGACCCGGCGAGCCTCAAGGTCGAGGACTTCTGGAGCCTGAAGCAGCTCGAGGCCGCCGTGGACAAGGTCGGGCAGTCGGGCAGCTGAGTGGCGACCTCGGTCGAGAGCCGCGCCGGCCGTGTGGCGGCCGGAAGGGGCCACCGTCCCGGCCGCATGGCCTGGGCGGGCCGGCCCTGGGTGCTGCGCACCGCGTCGATCCTGTTCGTGTTCGCCCTGTGGGAGTGGGCCGGCCGGGTGCCGGTGAGCATCGCGTTCCCCACGTGCACCGCGACGCTCGCCGCGTTCGCCGACATGCTCGTCGACGGCACGTTCGCCCGTGCCTACGCCCAGACCGTGGGGCCGCTGGTCGTCGGCGTGCTCCTGACCGCGATCGGCGGCGTGTTCGCGGGCGTCGTCATGGGCCTGTCGGAGAAGGCCGAGTGGCTGGGGCTGCCCGTCTTCATCGTGCTGCAGGCCTCGCCGTCGGCAGCGATCGTCCCGCTCATCACGTTCATCTACGGGATCGGGTTCACGGCCAAGGTCTTCGCGGTCGTGTTGCTCAGCGCGCCGGTCATCGTCCTGAACTCCTACCGGGGGATCGCCAACACCCCGCGGTCGCTGCTGGAGATGAGCAGCGCGTTCCTGGCCAGCTCCCGGCAACGGGTCTGGAAGGTGATCATGCCGGCGGCCAGCGGGGTGATCTTCGCCGGGCTGCGGCTGGGTCTCGCCCAGGGCTTCACCGGCGTCGTGCTCGCCGAGCTGATCATCACCCCGACCGGCGTCGGCGACCTCATCACCTTCAACCGGTCGGTCGCCGACTACCCCCGGATGTTCGCCTCGATCCTGTCGATCATCATCGTCGCGAGCGTCAGCGTGACGCTGCTCCAGCGCCTCGAGCAGCGCCTGTTCCGTCCCGAGATGAGGGCCGTATGACCCACAGCGTCACCTCCGAGCCCACCGCCGGGCCGGCGGGCGGCGGCCGCCCCCCCGCGGTGCGCGTCACCGACATCACGAAGGAGTTCGCCGGCGGCGTGCGCGCCCTGGACGGCGTCAGCTTCGACGTTCCCCGGGGCGAGCTGACCAGCGTGATCGGGCCCAGTGGGTGCGGCAAGACCACGACCCTGAAGATCATCGCCGGGCTCGTCGAGTCGACGTCGGGCCAGGTCGAGGTCAACGGCGTGCCGGTCAGCGCGCCGGGGCCGGACCGCGCCTTCGTGTTCCAGGACTTCGCGCTCATGCCGTGGGCCACGGTGCTGCGCAACGCGGCCTTCGGGCTGGAGCTGCGCGGCGTCTCGCGCAAGGAGCGCGAGGAGGTCGCGCGGCAGTACGTCGACAAGGTCGGGCTGGGGCGCTTCGCGGACGCCTACCCGCACCAGCTCTCCGGCGGGATGCGCCAGCGCGTGGGGCTCGCGCGTGCCCTCGCCGTCGACGCGGACATACTCCTCATGGACGAGCCGTTCGCGTCGGTCGACGAGCAGATCCGGCGCAAGTTCCAGCAGGACCTGCTGGACCTGCTGGCCGACGAGAGCAAGACCGTGATCTTCGTCACGCACTCGATCGAGGAGGCCGTCTACGTCTCCGATCAGATCGTGATCATGACCCAGGGCCCGTCGCAGGTCTCGAAGGTCGTCCGTCCCGGCGTCGACCGCAGCGGCGGCTCGGAGAGCATCCGTCGCGACCCCGCCTACCTCGACTGGGTCGAGCGGATCTGGGGCGAGCTGCAGGACTACCTGGAGCGCTGAGATGACGCTGCGCGGTCACCGGATCCCGATGGCGTTCTCGCTGCTCGTGTGGTTCGCGCTGTGGGAGATCGTCGGCCGTCTCGGGCTCATCTCGCTCCTCCCGCCGTTCACCGAGGTCCTCGGCGCCCTCGGCGAGGTCGTCGGGTCCGAGACGTTCGCCGAGGCGGCGTGGATCACCCTGCAGGCGTTCCTGATCGGGATGGCGATCTCGCTCGTCGTCGGCATCGGCGTGGGCATCCTCATGGGCACGAGCCGTGCCGTCGGGTCGCTGATGGGGATGTGGGTGAACATCTTCGAGAGCTCTCCCCTGACCGCCGTGGTGCCCGCGCTCATGGCGCTGCTCGGCTTCGGGCTGCCGACGATGATCGTCACCGTCGTCCTGTTCTCGGTCTGGGTGATCGCGCTCGACACGCAGGTCGGGGTCGAGCGGGTCAACCCCTCGCTGGTCGAGATGGGACGGTCCTTCGGCGCCTCCAGGCGCGCGCTGTATCTCCAGATCGTGCTGCGGGCGGCCCTGCCGGAGCTGCTCGCCGGCATCCGGCTCGGCGTCATCCGCGGCCTCAAGGGCGTCGTCATCGGCCAGCTGCTGATCGCCGTCCTCGGGGTCGGCTACCTCTTCGAGCTCTACTCCCGGAACTTCCTCATGCCGCAGTTCTGGGCGCTGCTCCTGATCCTGTTCGCGTTCGCCTTCCTCGCCTCGGAAGCGGTCGCCTACTTCGAACGGAAGGTGTCGTTCTATGCATCCAGCCGCTGAACGGACGACCGACTACGCCATCGCGGCGCCGACCATCACCACCGTCGCCGTGGCCGGCCGCGAGGCGGTCTTCCCCGTCGCCCGCGTGTTCTGCGTCGGGCGCAACTACGCCGAGCACGCCATCGAGATGGGCCACGATCCTGAGCGCGAGCTGCCGTTCTTCTTCATGAAGCCGGCCGACGCCGTGGTGCCGTCGGGCACGCTGCCGTTCCCCTCGCACACCGAGGAGCTGCACCACGAGGTCGAGCTGGTCGTCGCGCTCGGCGAGGGCGGCCGGGAGATCCGCGAGGAGGACGCGCTCGACCACGTCTTCGGGTACGCGGTCGGCCTGGACATGACGCGCCGTGACATGCAGGCGGTGGCGAAGAAGGCCGGTCGCCCGTGGGACATGGCCAAGGGGTTCGATCAGTCCGCGCCCACGGGTCCGATCCGCGCGGCGGAGGAGATCGGGCACCCGATGCAGGGAGCGGTGTGGCTGCGCATCAACGACGAGCTGCGCCAGGAGGGCGACCTCGACCAGCAGATCTGGAAGGTGCCCGAGACGATCAGCTACCTGAGCACGCTCGTCGCGCTGCGGGCCGGCGACCTCATCATGACCGGGACGCCCAAGGGGGTCGGCCGGGTGGAGCCGGGCGACCGCCTCGAGGGCCACATCGACGGCGTCGGCGACCTGAGCGTCGCGTACGACGGCTGAGCGCCGAGCGCCGCGTTAGAGTCGGCGCACCGTGGTTGACCCGGCCGATGTCGCGCCCGACGCGGTCAGCATCCTGATCGCCGATGACCACGCGATGGTGCGCAGCGGACTGAGGATCCTGCTCGACGCCGAGCCGGACTTCACGGTGGTCGGCGAGGCCGGCGACGTCGAGACGGCGCTGGACTACGCGCAGGCGTACCGCCCGACGGTCGTGCTGCTCGACCTCAACATGCCGGGCGAGCCGAGCCTTGAGGCCATCCCGCGATTCCTCGAGTCGGCGCCCGGCACGGCGGTGGTGATGCTCACGATGCAGGACGAGCCGGCATACGCGCGCGAGGCGCTCAGCGCCGGGGCAAGCGGCTACATCATCAAGTCGGCGCCGGAAGGCGACCTGGTCCAGGCGGTGCGTGCCGTGGCCGCGGGCGGCACCTACCTGACGCCGGCCCTCGGCGCCGGCCTCGCGAGGATCGCGCAGCGCCCCCCGTTGGCTGCCGGTGGGCGCGACGACGAGCTGGAGCGGGGCTCGATGCTCGCCGGGCACCGCATCGACGGCGTCGCCGGGCGCGGGGGGATGGGCGTCGTCTATCGCGCCACCGACCTGCTCCTCGACCGGCGTGTGGCCCTGAAGCTCATCGCTCCCGCCGTGACGCGGGACCCGGTCTTCCGTGAGCGCTTCGAGCGCGAGTGCCGCGTGGCGGCGGCGATCGACCATCCCAACGTCGTCGAGATCTTCCACGCCGGCGAGGAGAACGGGCAGCTCTACCTCACGATGCGCTATGTCGAGGGGACGGACCTCAAGACGCTGCTGGCCCGTGAGCGCCGCCTCGATGCGCCGCGCGCAGTCTCGATCGTCGCCCAGGTCGCCGGCGCCCTGGACGAGGCTCACCGCCACGGTCTCGTCCACCGCGACGTCAAGCCCGCCAACGTCCTCATCACGCGCGACGGCGAGCGTGCGTTCCTGACGGACTTCGGGATCAGCAAGCATCGCATCACCTCCGACACCGCGCTCACGGGCACGGGAATCGCCCTGGGCTCGGTCGACTACATGGCGCCCGAGCAGGCGCAGGTCGACGAGCTCGACTCGCGCACCGACGTCTACGCCCTCGGCTGCGTGCTGTTCCACGCGCTCACCGGCTCTGTCCCGTTCGTCCGCGGCAACGACCTCGGGCGCATGTGGTCACATGTCCACGAGGCACCGCCCGTGCCCTCCGCCATCGAGCCGGACGTGCCCGCGGCCCTCGACGACGTGCTCGCCCGCGCCCTGGCCAAGGACCCCGACGACCGCCAGCAGTCGGCCGGCGAGCTCGCGCGCCAGGCGCTCGCCGCCGCGGGCCGGTGACGCGCCGCCGCAGACGCCCAGCGCACGTGCGCTGGTGAGCGTAGGCTTGGGCCGTCCCGCGTAAAGGAGGTGTTCCTGGTGAAAACGACCCCAGGGCCGGTCCGTGACACGCGACGCGACGATCGACAGGCGCTGGAGGAGATCCGTCTTCTGTTCGCGCGTTACCGGCAGGTCGCCCGTCACGGACGGGCGATCGAGCGCGAGGATCCGCCCGAGACGCGCGCCGAGGACCCTGAAGACGTCGCTGCCTCGCCTGTGCGCTGAAGAACCGGGGGCGGGCGCCCGTCGGAGCCGCTAGGTCAGCGGGATCTCTGCCGTGATGCGGGTGCCCTGCCCCGGCGGGCTGTCGACGTGCACGTGCCCGTTGAGCGACTCCACCCGGGCCGCCAGGCCGCGGAGCCCCGACCCCTCGGCCGGGTCGGCGCCGCCCGCGCCGTCGTCGGAGACCGTCACCGTGACCGAGCCGTCCGACCGCTGGACCCGGACCGTCGCCGATGCGGCGCCCGCGTACTTGGCCACGTTGGTGATCGCTTCGGCGACGACGTAGTAGGAGGCCGCCTCGACGGTCGTCGGCAGCCGCTCGTCGGGGACCTCGACGATCTCCACCGGGACGGTGGCCCGGGTGCGGAGCGCCTCGAGCGCGGGGCCGAGGCCGCGGTCGGTGAGGACGGCCGGGTGGATGCCCCGCGCCAGCTCCCGCAGCTCGTCGAGCCCCTCCGCGAGATGCTCCCGGGCCGCCGCCAGCATCTCCCGAGCGGCCTGCGGGTCGCTGTCCAGCCGTGCGGTGACGATGCCGAGCTCGAGCGCGACCGAGACGAGCCGCTGCTGAGCGCCGTCGTGGAGATTGCGCTCGAGCCGCCGGCGCTCGGCGTCGCCGATCCGCACGAGGTGCGCGCGGGATGCCGCCAGCTGCTCGTAGGCGTCGGCGTTCGCCAGTGCCTGGCCGACGAGGTCGGCGAAGTCGCACAGCCGCGCCTCGAGACCCTCCGGCAGCTCCTCGTCCGACGTGCTCGCCGCGGCCAGCGCTCCCCACAGCCCGCCGCCGACCTGGACCGGCGCCGCCACGGCGCCGCGGTAGCCGAAGCCCACCATCGTTCCGGCCAGCGCCCCGCCCGCTTCGTCGTACCGGTCCACGCGCTGCGCCTCGCCGGTGCGGAGCACCTTCGCGACGACGCTGTCCCCGTCGAGGTCGAGGGTCGTGCCGACCGGGAGGCGCGGACGACCGCCTTCGTGCCACGCACCCACCACCCTCGCCGTGCTGTGCCCGTCGAGCTGCACCACGCTGGCGGCCGGCAGTCCGAGGAGCCGTCCGACCTCCTCGGTCACCTGCTCGAACACGCGACTCGGTGGCGCCTCGCTCGCGACGAGTGTGGCGACCCTGCGCAACGCGGCCTGTTCGGCGGCCAGCGCGCGCTGAGCCGCCTCGGTCGCAGCCAGCGCGAAGCTCGTGCGCGTGCGCTCGGCGGTGACCGCGGCGAGCACGAGCGACGTGAGCGCCGAGATCGCGATGAAGAGCTGCGTGGCGAGCAGGCTGTCGTCGATCGACCCGCGCACGAACGGCCCCTCCTCCTGCGCTGTGTTCCAGACGGTGATCGAGCAGACGACGAGGATCGCCGTCGCCGCTCCGCGCGGGCCGAAGCGGAGCGCCGTCCACAGGAGCACCGGGAACACGATGTACGGCACGTCTCGCTGCGGCGGCAGCTCGGCGAGGAGGACCAGCACCACGAGCGCGATCGCGCCCTCGACGAGGTCGCGCCGGCGGATGCCCTTCAGGCGCGTGGTCGCCCACGTCAGCACGACCGGCGCGACGACGAGGATGCCGGACACGTCGCTCAGCGTCCATGTGCGAAGCACGCGCCCGAGCTCGTCTGCGGCGATCACGTTCCCGAGGCGCAGCGACAACGGCCCGAACGCGGCGCTGATGATCGCCGCCACCAACGCACAGGCCACGAACGCCACGACGTCGGCGACACGGGCCAGATCGCCCCGGCCCCGCGTGAGGCGGCGCAGCAGCAGCGCCGCCACCACGAGCGCCAGCGTGTTGCCGACCGTCTGCCCGAGCACGGTGCCGAGCGGCGTCGAGAAGTCTCCGAGGAGCAGGTCGCCGATGGCGATGCCGGGCCAGAGGCGGATGCCGTAGAGGAACAGCACGGCGAGCCCCAGCCCCGCGGGCGGCCACAGCGCCGCCACGGCGCCGTCGAGATACGCGAGCTCGAGCCCGATCCGGCCGGTGATGTAGTAGGCGACGGCCACCAGCGCGACGGACAGCCCGTACCGCGCGAGACCCTCCGGTCCCATCCGGCGCAGCGATTCGATCTGCGGACGAACGTCGCGGCGGCCTTCGTCCGAACCGGTGGCGAGCGTTGCGTGCATGGTGCTCGCGCCGAGTCTAGTTCGCCCTCCACACGATGAAGGGCCGCGTCGAGGTCGGACCGGGAGGTCGTAGGACCCAAGTCCGATGGACCTCTGGACCGTCCCGGCTTGACGATGCCGGGCCTCGGAGGCCCATCTCGCACGGACGCCGAACCCGCCGGAAACGAGGTCCCATGCGACGCCTGACCATCCTCGCGGCCGTGTCCGCGACGGTCCTCCTGCTCCTGCTGCCGGGCGGCGCCGCGGGGGCGGGCACGATCAGCTCGTTGTCGGTCGCCCCGGACTCCGTCCGCGGCGGCGCGTCCTCCCAGGGCACCGTCGCGTTGGCCTTCGCCGATCCGGGGCCGACCGAGGTCCTGCTGTTCAGCGGCGACACCTCGGTCGCGACGGTGCCGTCCCGCGTCATCGTGCCGGCGGGCGCCACCGAGGCGACGTTCACGATCGCCACGAACGCCGCCGCGCCGGCGACGATCGTGCAGATCACGGCGTGGGTGGGGAACACGCCGCGGTCGGCCAACCTGTCCGTCAACGCCGCGCAGCCGGCCGGGCCGAAGCTGACCGCGGTGTCGGTCGTCTCGGCGTCCCTCACGGGTGGGAGCCCGGCGACGGGGACGGTCACGTTCAGCGCCGCCACCGACGGGGCGACCGTGCAGCTCAAGAGCAGCAACCCCGCGGTCGTCCAGGTCCCCGCGGAGGCCTCCGTCGACGGTCGCAAGGCGAGTGGGGCGTTCCCCGTCACCACCTCGCCGGTCGGCGCCCGCACGACGGTCACGATCACGGCGACCTGGTTCGACGTGACCCGGACGACGACGATGACCGTCTCGCCCGGCGCGCCCGCGCCCCCGGACAAGGTGGCCATCACCAAGGCCACGTGGAACGCGGGTCTGCTCACGATCCAGGCGACGAGCACGAAGTCGAACGCGATCCTGAGCGTCCACTCCCGCTCCGGCGCGTTCATGTTCCGGCTGACGAACAACGGTGGCGGGCGCTACTCCGACCAGCGCGGCTGGGTGGACAACCCGCAGCAGATCACCGTCCGCAGCAACCTTGGAGGGTCGGCCACCGCCGCGACCACCAGGTAGCCGCCGCAGACACGTGGAAGCAGGGCCCCGGGCCCCCGCTTCTGCGCCTTCGCCGGCCGAAGGCGGATGCGAATCCAGCTCCCGGAGCAGGGGTCCTAGGCCTCGGGTGCGAGGACGCCGCGGCCGGCTCTCGACGAAACGGCGCCGGCCCTGTGTGCCCGGCGGAGCACCAGCAGCACGTAGCCGGAGAAGGCCAGGTATGCCGCCTCGATGAAGGCGAGGACGGTGTCGATGTCGAGCGCTTCGTCGAACCCGTCTCCGGGGATCAGCCACGGCTGGTTGCCCCCGCCCGCGAGATGGAAGTTGATCGACATCCAGAGCGCCACGAGCGCGGCCGCCATCATCACGACGAGGATCGAGGCGCGCGAGCGGTCCGACAGCCGCTGCCACCCGGCGAGCCAGACGATCGCGACGACGATGAACGCAACACCGACGAAGAGCTCGCCGACCTCGATCAGCACGGCGAAGGTCCGCGCGTTGGGAATCACGGAGTGATTGAGGAAGTCCTGGTAGAAGCCGGGCGCCGAGCCGTCGCTGCCTCTGAGGTTCGCGGCAAGCCCCGACACGAAGTCGCCGCTGCCGACCTTCGACAGCCCCGAGATCAGCCACTCGTAGCCGATGATGATCTGCACCACCAGGAGCGTCACGAGTCCAGCTCGAGCGGAAGCCTGCTGCGTCTCTTCGATGTCGTGGCGGGTCACGCCGACGATGTTCACGGCGGCACGTGTCCGTGTCATCGGCCCACGGGCGTCTCGTCGGCCTACCGCGCCGGGAGTAGGAGGACTGCGGGCGCGCCGCCCCCGATCCCGATCGTGTCAGGCCGCAGACGCGCGATGGAGGTGATGGGCGTGACGTTCGGCCGCCCGCTCGGCGGAGCGCATCTGCTCGAGGGCCCCTTTGAGCAGTCGCCAGACGTGCATCTCGCTGACGCCGAGGCGTTGGCCGATCTCTCGTTGGGTGAGGTCGTGCTGGAAGTGCAGGCGGAGGACCGTGCGCTGGTCCGGCGTGAGGCGGGCGGCGAGCGCATCGAGGTGCGCGCGGTGCTCGGCGCCGCGGTAGCCGGGCTCCTCGCCGGCGAGGTGATCTGCCCGCGTTCGGTGCTCCCGTGTGCCATCGGGAGGGGTCTCGTCGAGCGAGAGGGGGGCGCGGGCGTGGGTCGCGTGAAGCGCCTCGACGACGAGCTGTTCTGACATCGATGTCGCTCGTGCGAGGTCCGAGACGGTCGGGGACCGGCCGAGCTCGCCGGCCAGCTGGTGTCCGGCGCGGTGCACGGAGAGCGCGCGCTCCTGGAGGCTTCGCGGCACGCGGACCGTCCACGTGGTGTCGCGGAAGTGGCGCTTGAGCGTGCCTGCGATGGTCGGCACGGCGTAGCTGGAGAACGCGGTCCCGCCTTCGGGATCGAAGCGGTCGATCGCCAGGATCAGGGCGAGGCAGGCGACCTGGTAGAGGTCGTCGAAGGGCTCCTGGCCGCCGCCGTATCGAGCGGCGAGATGCCGCGCGAGGGGGAGGAAGCGCGTGACGAGCGCGTCGCGGTCGGCGGGGTCGCGCGTGGCGCGCAGCTGCCGGAAGAGCTGGCGGTCGTCGGCGGGAGAGCGCCGTCGCGCGGACCTTGCGGCGGAGATGTGGGTCGGAGTCTCGACGGCGGCCACGGGTTCGGCGCTCGGCTCAGGCGCACCCGGATGCTGCCTGAGTCGGGGCGGGCCGTCATCGCGTCGCGGGCGACTCCTGCGCGTGCGCCCTGCGGGTGATAGGCACCAGCGGGCGTGCGCCCGCGGGGGTACGTCCCGAGCCCCGCCGAGGGGGCGTGACGCCCGGCTCGAGGGCCTTGGGATCTCGCCACGCTGGTCGTTCGGATGATCTGCCTACGCGCCGAGGGCCACCGCGGCCTCGGGCGTCGCCACGCGGAAGCTGAAGCTCTCCTCCAGATAGAGCCGGACGACGTCCTCGTCGTGGTGGTCGTAGCCGATCGAGAGCTCCTGCCCGGCGTCGAAGAGGAAGTCGCCGCCGCGCAGGCTGAGGAGCACGGCGCCGTTGACGCCCGGCGCGTAGGCGAGCGGGCCCTCGATGATCCTGGTCAGATGCTCGCTGAGCGGGAGGCCGCCGTGCTCCGCGGTCCCGAGCACGGCGCGGTAGGCGTCGCGTCCGAGCGCGAGTCCGTAGGGGCCGCCGATCCCGCTGGCCAGCAGGTGCTCGACCGCGCCGGCCACCTGCCCGGGGTAGCCCTCGGGATTGCCGAGCGGCAGGGGGTCGTACGGCGAGGCCTCGGCGATCCCGCCTATGGCGTCCGGCCAGCCGTGGAACACGGCGGTGTTCTCGGCGACCGCGATCCGGTGCGCGGCGTCGTCGAGGGCCGCGAGGTCGACGTCCGCGGCGCCGCGGTCGACGTCGCGCAGCTCGATTCGCGACACGACGAAGTCCGCACGGAGCTCGACCAGCGGCAGGACGCGCCGCCGGCGGCCCGTGACATCGTCGCCCGGGCTCGACGCGAGCGTCGTCGTGCGTCCGAGGTTCGTCGCCGAGTGCTCCCAGCCGTGCGGTCCCGCGACGTCGACGAGCCTGCGGACCGCCAGCGCCGGGGTGACGCGGTCCTTGGCCTCGCCGTCCAGCAGCTGCCAGCCCGCGTCGCTGATCGGGGCGAGCTCTCGCAGCAGGTGATTCATCGTGACGCCCCCTTCAGGCTGCCGATGCCCAGCGACTGGTCGCGGGCCGGCGGGTCGTCGAGGAAGTCTGCGGGCGGGACGAAGAAGAGGTTGCCGGTGAGCGCGGTGGAGAAGTCGAGGATCCGGTCGTGGTTGCCCGGCGGGCTGCCGATGAACATGTTCTCGAGCATCTCTTCGATGACCTCCGGAGTGCGGGCGTAGGCGATGAAGTAGGTGCCGAACTCGCGCGCGCCGACCCGGCCGAAGGGCATGTTGAAGCGCATGATCTGGCGCTGCCGGCCGTCGGGGTCGACGATCGTGTTCAGCGCGACGTGCGAGTTCGAGGGCTTGAGCTCGTCGGGCAGCTCGAGGTCGCTGAGCTTCGTGCGGCCCATGGCGCGCTCCTGCTCCTCGACCGCCAGCGCGTCCCAGCCGTCGAGGTCATGGACGTACTTCTGCACGACGGCGTAGCTGCCGGCGCCGAAGGGCGGATCCTCGTCGGCGACCTGGACCGCGGCGGCGGCCGCCGCGCCGTCGGGGTTCTCGGTGCCGTCGACGAACCCGAGCAGATCGCGCTCGTCGAACGACCTGAAGCCGTGCACCTCGTCGACCACGTCCGCGGATCCGCGCAGCCGCTCGGTCAATCGCTGGGCGAGCTCGAAGCACAGGTCCAGGCGGTGTGCGCGAATGTGGAAGAGCAGGTCGCCGGGCGTGCTGACGGCCCGGTGCCGCGGCCCGGCGAACTCAGGGAGCGGATGCAGATCGGCCGGCCGGGGATCGCCGAACAGGCCGTCCCAGACACGGTCGCCCACCCCGACCACGCACGTCAGCTCGCCCTCGGGGATCCTGAAGCCGACCGACCGCCTCAGTCCGCTGACATCGGCCAGCACGTCGCGGACGCGATCCTCGGACCCGCGGCGAACGGTCAGCACCAGGAAGATCGCCGCCTCGGTGATCGGCGTCAGGACAGCCTGCGGCTCAGCCATGGGAACAGGGCCTCCGCGGTCGAATACCGGCTCGCATCGTAGCCAGCGGTCGACCGTGGGTCACGCCGGCCGGAGTACCGGTCTCCCGAGGGCCCGGGTGACAGCGCGCGCGCGAGTCGTTCGGGCCACGAACCGGATGGTCGCCCTACACCCGACGGCGTAGGCCAAAAAGCCGCCTGCACGCCGACGACAGGCGCGCGCCCCGCGCGGACCATGGAGGGACTCCGAACCCCAGCGGGAGACCTTCAGACACATGCCCTCGACGAACACCATCCGGCGCCGGTCAACGCGCACGGCGGCACTCGTGGTCGTGGTCACGGCAGCCGTCGCGCTGGCCGCGACGGCCGGCCAGGCCTCGGCCGCCGTCGGCCAGCCCCCGCCCGAGTGGGCCGCCAACGCCGGCGCATGGCCGGCCCACAACTACAACCTCGCGAACACCCGGGCCACGACGCAGACGCCGATCAACTCCAGGACGGTGTCGCAGCTGAAGGTCAAGTGGAGGTTCGCCTTCAAGGGCGCTGGCGCCTTCGGCGCCTTCTCCTCGACGCCGATCAGCCTCAACGGCACGGTCTACCTCCAGGACCTCAACTCCAACGTCTACGCGCTCGACCGCACGACCGGCCACGTCGAGTGGCAGCGCAAGTTCAACAAGCCGAGCGTCGGGCCCAACGGCGTCGCGTTCGGGGACGGCCGCATCTACGGCGCGACCTCGTCCGACGCCTTCGCACTCGACGCGAAGACGGGCAAGACGCTGTGGACACGCACGTTGACTCGCAACACGCACGAGGGCGTCGACATGACGCCGCAGGTCTTCGACGGCACCGTGCTGCTGAGCACCGTCCCCGGGAACATCTCGAACTTCTACGCCGGCAACGGCGACGGCATCGTCTGGGCGCTCGACGCGGCGACCGGCCGGCCCAAGTGGAAGTTCAACACCATCTCCGACGGCGCCAAGCTCTTCGGCCACCCGAAGATCAACAGCGGCGGCGGTCTCTGGTACCCGCCGTCGGTCGACAGCCAGGGTCGCGTCTTCATCTCCGTCGCGAATCCGGCGCCGCTGTACGGGACGAAGAAGTTCCCCAACGGCTCGAGCCGCCCCGGTCCGCAACCTCTACACCAACTCGCTCGTCGCCCTCGACGGCCAGACCGGCAGGCGGCTGTGGTTCCAGCAGGCGCTTCGCCACGACGTCCGCGACTACGACCTGATGATCCCCGCGATCGTCACCACGCTGCCGATCGGCGGCGTCGACACCGAGGTCGTGCTCGTCGCCGGCAAGATGGGCAAGGCGTTCGCCTACCGCGCCGACAACGGACAGCGGCTGTGGACGACTCCCGTCGGCCGGCACCTCAACGACACCGGACCGCTGACGCGCAAGGTCGAGACGATCTTCCCCGGCGACTTCGGCGGGGTCGAGACGCCGATGGCCTTCGCAGGCGGCCGGCTCTTCGTGCCGTGGCTCGACCTGGGCATCCAGGCCAGCTCGCGCGGCCCTGCGACCTCGATCACCGGGAGCGCGAGCGCCTTCAAGAAGGGCCGCGGCGGCCTGACCGCCATCAACGCAGCCACCGGCGCGGTGGCCTGGCAGCGCAAGCTGCCGTCGATGGACTTCGGTGCGGCCACGGTCGCCAACGACGTCGTCTTCACCAGCGACTACGCCGGCACGCTCTACGCCTTCGACACCCAGACCGGCAGGACGCTGTGGCGTCAGAAGACGCCCGCCGGGATCAACTCCTTCCCCGCCGTGGACGGCGACACGCTGCTCGTCGGCTCCGCGGCCGCCGGCTTCACCAAGAAGCCGAAGTTCCAGCTCATCGCCTACTCGCTCTCATAACCAACCCCCAGGAGCACAAGATGAAGAAGCTCATCGTCGCGGTCGTCAGCATCGCCGCGCTCACGCCCGCCGGTCTCGCCTCGGCCCGATCGGACGCGCCCGCGCACGCGGCCGCGACACCGATCTCGGTCAGGGGCAAGGAGTTCTCGTTCCACCTCTCCAAGACGTCGATCCCGAAGCCGGGAAGCGGTCACCTTCAGCTTCCACAACGCCGGCACCATGAAGCACGACTTCGCCATCGGCGGCAAGAAGACGCCGCTCATCGGCCCGGGCAAGACGGCGAAGCTGACCGTCACGTTCCACAAGAAGGGCCGGTTCAGCTACCTCTGCACGGTGCCCGGCCACGCCCAGGCTGGCATGAAGGGCGTCTTCACGGTCCGCTGACCGGGTCCGCCCGCATCCGAGGAAGCGCCCGACGGCGGCGTCGAGAGATCGACGCCGCCGTCGGCACGCCTGCACGGCGACACGAACGCCATGACCAAGCCGCCACTCCCTTGAGGAGGCACCACCCGAGGCCGACGTCCGGGTTCTCGTTCCATCCCTGGGGGGCGGGTTCGGGGCCGGACTCCGTGGCTGGCCGCACGTGATCTTGACCGCGCTCGCGGCCCGCATCGTCGGTCGCCCGTCGAGCTCGTGCTGGGCGACACCGACCTGCCGCCGGCGCCGTACTCAGGGCCCTTCGGGAATGGCGACGTCGCTGAGCGGTGCCATCCAGGAGGCCGTGGGCAGGCTCGTGCGGGCCCTCCTGGATCTCGTCGCCGACGACGCGTCGTCGCCGCTGCGCGCCAGGAGCCCTACGTCGACGTGCTCGCCCGGCACGGACGACCGGGCATCGGGATGACGATGCTCGAGGAGACCGTCTTCGACCCCGAGACCGGTCGCATCGCCAATGCGACGTTCGGCGACCACCCGATTCCGGCCAACGCGGACGTGCCCGACCTGGACGTGGTCTTCGTGGGCACGCCCGACGCGGTGAGGCCCATCGGCATCAAGGGTTTCGGCGAGATCGGCGTGGTCGGCGTGTCAGCCGCCATCGCCAAACGCCGTGGCCACGCCACCGGCCGACGCATCGGATCGTTGCCGATCACCATTGAGCAGGTGTCGTGAGCCAGAGGAGCACAGTCGCCGTGCGACTTACTCACCTACTCATTCACTCACGTGTGATCTCGCCACAGAAGCCGAACCGGGCCGGCGTCGACGACGCCGGCCCGTGGCTTACAGCGGTCGTGCGCGGCGTGAGCTAGTAGACGCTGCCGCTCGAGCCCGAGCCCGACCCGGTGACGGTGTTGCCCGACGGAGACACCGCGTACCAGGCGCCGCCGAAGGCGGTGACTCCCTGGCCGCTCGTGTCGCCGGGGTTCCTGTCGCCCGAGAACTGGTACAGCGGATGGCCGTGGTAGACGACCTGGGGGGCGCCGTCGGAGCGAGGCGCCGTCGTCACCATCGAGGGGCTCGCTCCGGAGCCGACCACCGGCTTCTGGCTCGCCCGCAGCGGCGGCCACGCGGCGGCGCAGGCGCCGCTGCACGCGCTGCGCGGTCCCGAGTCCTTCTGGAAGAGGTACAGGGTCTTCCCATGGCTCTCGACCAAGATCTTGCCGAGGCCGCCGTTGTTTGCGACGCCGATGGTCGCCGGCATTCCGTCCGCCGTCTTTGGGGGGCCGCTCGACGCGGTCGCCGTGGTCCCGCTGCTGCCGCACGCGGCGAGGCTCAGCGCGGCAAGCGGAACCGCTGCCGCGGCGGCGATGAAACCGATCAGTCTGCTGCTGGTCATGGTCGCTCCTTGTCTGTTGCAGGTGCTCCCAAGGTTCACCGGCGCGCGCCCGCCTGTCGTCGGCCGGGCGGGGCGTCTTTGACCTGCGCTCCCGCGGGGCGGGTGGGCCGGCGGGCTACGCCGAGCGCAGCAGGAGAAGCATCCGCCGAGCGCCGACAACACCGGCAAGCCGGGCCGTGACGATTGGCGCATGCACGACTACGAACAGCGTGCGCAGCGCGCCGGTCGGGCCCCCGATGTCATGCAGCCACCGAGTCGGCGGGCTCGACGGCGTGCCCGTTCGCGGTGAGCACCACGTCGATGTTGCCGCGCGTCGCGTTCGAGTACGGGCAGATCTGGTGCGCCGCCCTCACGAGCTCCACGGCCTCCGCCCGGTGAATCGAAGGCAGCGTGACCGCGAGCGTCACGGCGAGTGCGTAGCCACGGCTCTCAGTCGGCATCAGCATCACGCTCGAGTCGATCGCGACATCCGCGACCTCGAGCCGGCGCCGCCGCGCCGCCGATGCGAGCGCGCTCTCGAAACAGGCGGCGTAGCCGACAGCGAAGAGCTCCTCGGGATTCGTGCCGCCGCCCTCTCCGCCCATCTCCACGGGCGCGCGGAGATCGACCTCCAAGGCGCCGTCCGAGGTGCGGCCATGGCCGGCGGTGCGGCCGCCGGTGACGTGTGCGTGTGCGGTGTAGATGACGCGTCGGTTCTCAGTCATGCGCGGCAGTGTCCTCCGCGCCGAGGCGTCTGTCGTCGGTCGCCAGGCGGCCGTTCTGCCTACCGCGCCGAGCCGACACGAACGGTTCGGTGCACCCCAGGCGTAGCAGCCGAAAGAGCCACCTCCGCGCCGACGAAATGCCGGGTCGCGCCTGTCGACGTCCCTGGTCCTCACCGGTGACGGTGGCATCGCGGCCAGGCGCACCCGGGCAGCGACCAGGGCGATACGCGGGCGCAACACGCGACCGCATGCGCGACGGTGCTGCCATGACGCAACCCACGGAGGTCGACATGAGCAGCACCGAAGCACGGCAGATCTCGGACAGGGCCGAGAACCTCGCCTACGACGTCTTCGTCAATGACCCGCCGCCCCAGGACGGGATGCTTCCCAACGGGGAGCCGAAGCTGTTCTCGCCCCTGGCCAGCACGCTGATCTCCGGCAGCGAGGATGCCGTGCTGACCGATCCCGGGATGACGATCGACCAGGCGCGCGCGCTCGGCGATTGGGTCGCGAGCAAGAGCCGGAACCTCACTGACATCTTCGTCACCCACGGCCACGGCGATCACTGGTTCGCCGCCGGGCTGCTGGCGAAGCGCTTCGGGGCGCGCGTCGTCGCCAGCGCGGGAACGATCGCGCAGATGGAGGGCAACGCGGCGGCGCGGCCGCTGCTCTGGGACAAGGTGTACACGGGGATCCCGCCGACGCCGGTCACAGCCGTGACGGTCCCGGACAACCGCTTCACGCTCGAGGGGCGCGAGCTCGTGATCGTCGAGGTCGGCAACACCGACAGTGAGGACTCCACAGTCCTGCACGTCCCGGACCTCGAGCTCGTCGTCGCCGGTGACGTGATCTACAACGGCGTCCACATGTACCTGGCGCAGCCCGCGATCGAGGGCGGCTTCGGACCGTGGCGCGCGGCGATCGACAAGGTCGAGTCGCTCAAGCCCCGCCACATCGTCGCCGGGCACCAGAACAAGGAGCTCGACGATGACGCCGAGCGGACGATTGCCGAGACCCGGCAGTACCTCGACGACGCGCAGGCGCTCCTGCAGACGGAGAAGACGGCCGTCGACTTCTTCAACGCGGAGCTCGAGCGCTACCCGAACCACCTGGGCCGGTACGTGCTGTGGGCCGGTGCCCAGACGCTCTACGGCGTGCCCGAGCACCCCGAGGAGGATCCCCGGAAGATCAGCGTCGCGTCCTGGCTCTAGGTCGCCTCGACGTGGTTCCAGCGCCATCTCGACCGCGTACGCGTGGCGGAGCTGGTGCGGCGCGAAGCGGTCGCCGGACGCCGGCGACCGCCGCCGAATGTGGCTTGCGCGGCGCGGCCCGGCTGCTTGCCCTGTTCCCAGCGCCTTGCCAGCATCGCGACGGATGACACCCCGATGAAGGGAGCGACTGTGCCGGACAACCGATCAGCCACGGGAGCCGGCTCCAACGGGCGCCGCCACTGGGGCTTCCATCGCGTCGGGCTGCTGCTGCTTCCCAACAGGCCTCCGCAGCCGGTCAACCCGGCGCTCCTGAGGCACACCCAGGAGCGCGCCGAGAGCGCTCAGAACCAGGTTGCGGACCGGATCACGACGTTCGCGGGGTCGATGCTGTTCGTCTACATCCACATCCTCTGGTTTGGATGCTGGATCGGCTTCGGCGTGGAGCAGTATCCGTTCGGGCTGCTGACAATGATCGTCTCGCTCGAGGCGATCTTCCTCTCCACGTTCGTGATGATCAGCCAGAACCGCGCCGATGCGAAGCGGCAGGCCCTCGCTGACCAGCAATGGATGACGGTTCAGGAGGAGGATCGCCAGAACAGAGAGCTGCTCGCCCTCTCCAAGCAGATCCTCGCTCTCACGAAGGAAGTGCGCTCCTATGGCGACACGGAACGCGACCAGAACAGGGAACTACTCGACCTTTCTCGACAGACTCTCGCGATGACGCAGCAAGTGCATGCAGGGGCGCGGCCCGACGGTCCGAAAAACGCTTGATCGCCGCACACGGTGGGAGAGCCCCTCGCAGTCGGGCCGACGGCCACCCAACTCCAGCCCAGCTGTCAGGCACGAAGTTCTCGCGGCTCGGAGGTTTGGGGCGCCCCCTCGCATCAACGCAGGTCGCGCCAGACCTCGTCGCCGAGCGCGGCTGCGGGCCGCTGACCGCGGCCAAGGCCGTCGGTGAGATCGCCGGCGCCGATCGCTTCGCCACCAGGCGATTGCGAAAGCGACGCCCTGACGGGGAACGCGGCGCGGCTGGTCAGAGCGCCCAGCTGATCGGTGCCATCTTAACGGCACGCGCCGTTGTCCCGTCCCGTTAGCCGGGCAGATCTTCGGGCCGTTTGCTCGCGAGTTTGCCTTCGAGCAGGCCGGAGGACTGGCCGACCTCGATCATGTAGCCGTCGGGGTCCCGCATGTAGCAGCGGATCTCGGCGCCGCGATCGATCGGCGGCGTCACGAACTCCGCGCCCTTTGAGCGCCACTCCTCGTAGCACGCCTGGATGTCTGCGACGCGCAGGTTCATGAAGCTGGACACCGTGTTCCCGGGCTCGTAGTTGACGACCGAGATGTTGGGCTTGTCGGGAGTGGGGCCGCCGCCTGGGTTCATGATCAGCCACGAGTTGGAGAGTTTGATCATGCAGGGGTTCTCCTCCAGCACAACCTGGCCGCCGAGGACCTCGGAATAGAACGCGCGGGACCGAGCAACGCTTCGCACGGTGATGAAGTGCGTGACGAGGAAGCCCGCGCTCGGGGCCGGCAGGTTCTCGAAGTCGATCGCTGGCGTGTGCTCGCTCACGGTTCCGCGCTCCTGATACGCGTTCTAGGACTGTGGCGGAAGCCTGATCGGAGCCTACGCGGCCCGAGCCGGCCGGCAATGTCCTCGGCACGGGGCGGATCGAGCGAGCCCAGGATCGCCGCGGAGCCCCCGCCGAACCCTGCGGCCAGATTCAGAGATGCTCGTGGTCCCAACCGACGAGCACGAAGACACCGGCCTCATGCGGTCGCGGCGCCACCGTGCGACCTACCCGGCCTGTCGCGGCAAGAGAGCACGTGCCTGGCCGCGAGAGCGATGTGGTCGACGCGGCTCGCTGAACACGTACCGCTCCCCGGCGCGCGCCTTACGGCTGAAGAGGCGGCCGGGCGCGGTCGAGCGTGCCGCCGCGGTCCGCAAGTCGCGACGACCCATGGATGACGGGTGCAGTCGCCACGGAGGTCTTCCTGATTCCCGAGGGCGATCCCGTTACACCGATGGTCCTCCTGGTGCTGGCAGCAACCGTCGCCTGGTTCCGGCGAGATGGAACGATTGCACTGCCTGCGAACGGCCGTGGACGGATGCCGGCGACTCGACGACGACGCGCGTGATTTGGAGCTGACCCCGCCCTCTCGATGGCCGTGACGCTCATGAGTCGCTGACGCCAGGCGGCCCATCGAGCACAGTGGGAACGTACTCGAGCAACTGGAGCCGACCGTCGAACGTGCGCCATTCGACCAGCTCGAGAGAGATGTCGGGATACCCGTCAAAAATGCGGTCCCTCCCGGTGGCGCCAGTGATGACTGGGAAGACGACCACACGGAAGCGGTCAACCAGGCCGGATTCGAGCAGCGACCGGCACAGGCTGAGGCTGCCAACGGTGCGCAGGGGTCGCGAGTCGCGCCGCTTCATGTCCTGCACCGCTTCGACGGGATCCCCCTCGACCACCTCGGTGTTGGCCCACGACAGCGGTGCCTTCAAGGTGGAGGAGAAGACCACCTTGGGCAACGCGGTCAATGCGACGAGGCCGGGATCGTCGGGCATCTCGGCGGCGTACCCGGACATCAGCCGGTATGTCGTCGCACCCATGAGGGTGGTGTGCTCGTGTTCCTCGGCTTGCTTGATCCAGGCGAGATACTCGGGTCCCTCCATGCCCCAGTAGCCGGGCCAGCCCTCCGCGCCTCCGTAACCGTCGAGGGAGATGATGAAGTCCACCATCAGGCTTGACATCGGGCTCTCCTTCCTTCCGCAGGTATGCCTGTGCCGGTAGTGACCGATCGCGAGAAGGAAACTCATCGTCGCCGCGGTGCCAGCGACCGTACGTCGGTTGCCGGCGCCGCTCCGACGACGGGAGAGCGGGGGCGGTTGGCGGGACGGGTGGCCCCTGCAACGGGCGGTGAGCGACGACTCGATCTCGGGCGTCCGGGCACGTGACACCACCCGGCTGAACGTCTCCTAACCCTCGCCCTCGATCAACGCCTTGAACGCGGGCTCATCGCGGATCGGATCGAAGTCCGAATCATCCTTCGCGTACGCGCGACATTGCTCCGAGCGGTCGATCGCGAGTCCGAGGTGATCGACCGCGTCACCCGTCCGGCCCGCGAGGCTCTCGCAACAGGCGAGGTTGTAGAGCAGCCCGGCGTACTGCGGATGAGCCTCGACCAGTCGGCGCCCGCGATCGGCCGCCTCGGCGTACTCGCCTGCCTTGTAGAGCGGGTTCAGCGGGGCCCAGAGCTCCCAGCCGTCGGGCTCGTACGCCTTTCCCGGGGTGCCGCCCAGCGCGATGACCGTCGTCTCGGGCTCCTCGGCGAACGCGGTCCGCTTCACGCCGGGAGGCGCAAAGACGAAAGTCCCCGTGGGCGCAGCCACCCGGTCGCCGTCGAGCTCGAACATCGCTCGCCCCCGCACAACGAGGTACAGCTCCTCGGACGCGTCGGGGTTCGACTCGTCGTGCTCGTTGATGATCCGGTCTCCCACCTGGGGGGCCGTCCACGCGTTGACACCGAAGGACGTGATGCCGAAGTGGTGCCTGACAGGTCGAAACGGTTCGCGCCCGTCAGTCAGCTCTTCGATCTCTTCCAGTCGTGCGACTGCGTACCTCGTCATCCGAGTCCTCCCACGTCGTACGTCATGTACTGCCGCGATCTGCGTCGCCCGCGAGTGCCGTGAGCCCTCATCGTGTGACAAGCAGCGCGCGGACGGTCGAGATCGTGCTCCTCGCAGAGACCAGCAATGCCCGGACGGTTTCGGGTGATATGCGTGCACCCGCATCCGGGCAGAAGAAAGGCCCGCGTTTGCGGGCCTTTTTCGAAGCGGCTGAAGGGACTCGAACCCTCGACCTTCTGCATGGCAAGGTCTCCTGCGGGGATTCCCATGAAAACCGCTAGCCGTGGCGGGAGCCCGCCGTGTCAGCCAGCGGACGGCGGACGTCGCGCGCCGGTGGCGAAGCGGAGCGCGGTGGGTGTGACATGACGTCCGGCCCCGAGCCGATGCCCTGCATATCCGGAACCAGCGCAGCGTCGACGTCGGCGCTGTCGGCGTAGGCCCGCCGGACCGCCTCCTCGAGCAGCTTGAGCTGACGGTCGAGCGGCGGCTGGCGCTCGGGTGACGCCACCGTCCTCAGGTCCTCGAGCGCGGCGCGCAGCCGGCGCGCGACCTGGGGCGACCCGGCGCCGGCCAGCCGGAGCTCGTCGAAGGCGAGGCGGACGTAGCCCTCCCAACTCATCACCCGTTCGACGAGCCGCACGCGGCCGTGGGCATCGTGATGGCGGCCGGAGGGAAACTCACGCCGGGCGAGCCGGCGGAGGATGTCGTGGATGGCGTTGATCGACTGCACGGAGGTGGTCGGGTCCTGGAACGGGCTGGAGTAGATGCTCCGCGCGCCCACGTCGACGAGCTTGCGCAGCCCGAACGCGGGCTCGAATTCATGGCTGCGTTCACGGTCCAGGATCACGCTGAGCGCGGCGGCACTGCGATGCGGCTCCCGAAGGGAGCCCTGGACACGGAAGAGCGGGCCGCCCCGGGGCACGAAATCGCCCATCGCGGGCACGAGCTCCAGTACGCAGTCGGCCTTCTCGGCGATGTCCACCAGCACGCGGTGCGGAAGCTTGGTGACGACCCCGTGGTCGGGCGCCGCCACCACACTCGGGTCGTCCTCGGGCTCGGGCGCGGCCGGGTAAAGGCGGTCCACCTCGTCGCGCGTCGCGTCTGCGACCCGGCCGATCAGCCCACCGACCCGAATCGACTGTGCGGTGTGGTTCACATAGAGCACGAGCACGACGATCGCGCTGAGGATCAGCCCGTAGTTGACGACGATGGCGAGGCCCGGCAGCGGCCCGCCGCCGGAGCTCTGGCCGTTGACCTCGCGCAGGACCGTCATCGAGTAGGCGAACGTGCCGATGAACAGTCCGATGGCCAGCTGGCTACGGCGGTCGTGCAGGATCGCCCTCACGATGCGCGGCGAGAACTGGCCCATCGCCAGCTGCACCGCGACAAGGGTCAGCGAGAGCACGACGCTCGTGAGGGTCACCAGCGAGCTCGAGGCCACGGTGAGGATCGTCTGCACGGACGCGGCCGAGCCGGTCACCGCCGTGCCGACGATCGACCGATCGACCGACAGCAGCGCCAAGGCCAGCCCGATGCCGGCCAGCACGCACGTCAGTGGCAGCAGCCACAGCCGAGTCTGGGCCAGGTGGCGCAGCCTGAAGCGCTGAACCCTCCTCACGACTGCGGCCACCCGTGGATTACCACCAGGACGGCGGTCTACCCGGCGACGCCTGCGCTAACCGCCCGGGCTGGAGCTCGTCTTCGACGACCTCCGACGCGCGCGGTCGCTGAGCGCCGATCCGGGGCAACGCCGCCGCGGGATTCGCGGTCAACGCCATAACCCTCTTTGGGAAGCCCGTTCAGTGACGTGAGGCAGGGGGAGCGACGCCGGCTCACCGGGCGAGTGTCGCAATGGACGAGGAGCAGCAGCCGACGCATGCACGGACCGCATGCCGCATCGCGTGGGGCCGTTCTGCGACGGTGACGCATCGTGACGGAGTTGAGCGAGGAGCGGCTCCGCGAGCTGTTGCGGGATCCGCGGTGCCGTACGGCATCAGGTCGCGGCGCACCCGGACGACACGGTTGATCGCGCTTGCTGACCTCCTCGAGTTCGTCGAGGCTCAGGTGGGCTCGCAGCCGGGACTTGAGAGGCAGCTCGACGCGCTCATGACGGCTATCTCGTCCGAGCGCTTGACGCTCACGGATCCGTGGACCGCGACCAGGGAGGGGCCGGCGTGGGCCGGGCTCCCGACGGTCGACCCCGCTCGGATAGGGGTGGCGACGGTCCGCCATTGGGCAACCTGCGCGCGCTTGGCGGTGGTGCTCGAGCGCCGCGGACACGTGCGCGTGTGGGGCGAGCCGCGGTTGCGGGCGGCTGAGCGCGACGCGGGCGCGCCGATCGCGAGCGCCGAGCTCGGGCGGACCGGGGATGGGCGGCGGCGGTTGCGCCGGCCGGACCTGGTGCTGTTTCCCCCCGGTGCCGGCCGGGCGCTGCCGGGGGCGATCGGGGTCGAGCTGTCGGTGAAGGGCTCGCGTCGGCTGGAGGCGATCGCGCGGGCGCGGGCGCGGGCCAGGTGCCGGCTCGTTGACGAGGCGCGGTACTACGCGCCGCCGGGGGTGGCGCGTGCGGTTTCCCGTGCCGTTTCCTCGGACCGATCCGGGTGCGGTCTCTTGGCGAGGCCCTGAAGGAGCCGGTGAGCGGTGATGGTGGCTCGCCGCTTGATCCCGGCAGGAACGGCTGGCGCCGACTCGAGGGCGTGGCGCGGCGCGCAGAAACCCGTCTCGCGACCCGTCCGGCAGCGTTGGACGGTGCGGCGGACTCGGGCGTCGGGCGACGAGCGATATGCCCGCCGCCCGACGTTGAGAGACGCGTTCCCGCAGTGCGCGGTAGTGGCGGCCGCGCTCAGTAGCGGCAGCGCGGGTCGACCAGGATGCTGTCGACCTTCCAGGCTCCGCCCTTCTTGCTGGCCGGCACGCGGAAGCGGATGGCGACCTTGCGCCAGCCCGCGTGCTTGCCCATGGTGTTCGGCTCGAGCTTCACGTCCTTGACGAGCTTCCACTCCTTGAGCGGCTTGTACTTCGCCGCCTCGCGCACGTTCTTCGTCGCCTTCTCCGGGTAGATCACGTCGACCTCCAGCCCGGCGTCCGCGGCGGCCTGCTCTTGCACGGCGAGGAAGCGGAACGTCGGATAGTTGAGGTCGATACAGAACACCGGCGAGGTGGCGGAGCTGCCTGCGGGCAGGCTGAGCGCGGAGCTGCCGCCGCCGTGGACGCCGAACGGCTCATTGCCGGCCGCGATGGTTGCGCCGCCCTCGAGGGTCCATCCCGGCGCGGCCGCACGCTCGAAGTTCCCGCCCGGGGCGAGGAAGTAAGACCGGTCGTCCTTGAACGCGATCAGCGGCGTGGTCAGCTCGGGATCAGTGCAGGTCTCTTCGGTCGCGGCCGTCTCCGCGGCTGTGGCGGTCTCGCCGGTGAACACGTCCGTGGTCTCGACGAGCGCCGCATCATCGGCGACGGCCCCTTCGTCGGCCGCCTGAGCCGCCGGAGCCGCGCATGCGCAGACCGCGGCGGCGAGCACCGCGCAGCCCAAGCGCGTGGAAATACGCTTCAAAGTTCCCCCAATTTCATCCTTGACATGCCATGCGGGCCGTCCGTGGCTCGCCCCGGCGAGTCGCCGGCCCGGGAGTTCTGACAGACCTCGACGCCGCCGCCAACCTCGGTAGACGCTTGTACGAAGCGCTCTTCATCCGCGCTCCGCCGTGCCGATGACCCGAGGGCGTGCCCGCTCGCGCCCATTTCTCATGTCCGCATCGGCCGCCGCATCCGCCTTAGCTGTCGAGCTCACGCCCGACGAGCAGCAGCGCCTCGAGCAGGCGACGGTACGCCGTTCGCGCAGCCTCGACCGGCGCGAGCGGTGGGCGGAGGTTGTTGTCGGTGGCGGGTTTGTGGCGGTGGCTGGCGCGCTCGTCGTGGCCGTCCCGCCTCACGCGCCGTGGGGGACGGTTGCGGTCCTCGTCGCGTGCCTCGCGGTACTGGCGCGTGTGCGCTTCGACGTCGGTGCCGGCTTCACGGTGCCGACGCAGCTCGTCTTCATGCCGATGCTCGTCCTGCTGCCCGCCGGAATTGTCCCGGCCGCGGCAGCGGCCGGCTTCTTGCTGTCGGGCGTGCCCGACGTCCTAGCCCGGCGAGTCGCGCCGGGGCGCGTGGCGCTGCGCGTCGGCGACTCCTGGTTCGCCGTCGGGCCGGCGCTGGTGCTCCTGCTCGCGGACGCGAGGCCCGGCGAGATCGGGCCGTGGTGGCTCTACGCGGCCGTCGTGGCGGCACAACTCGCGGCGGACTTCGCGATCTCCTGCCTACGCGACGTCATCCACGGCGAGGCGGACCCGCGCCAGCAACTCCTCGAGGCTCGCTGGGTGTACACCGTCGACGCCCTGCTGTCGCCGGTCGGCCTACTCGCCGCAATCGCCTCTGCCGACCAACCGGGGCGTGTCATCCTCATCCTGCCGCTCGCCGCGCTCCTCACCATCTTCGCCGCCGAGCGGCGCCGCCGGATCGACAACGTCCTCGAGCTCAGCCAGGCCTACCGCGGCACCGCGCTCGTGCTGGGCGACGTCGTCGAGCACGACGACGCGTACACGGGCGACCACACGCAGGGCGTCCTCGCGCTCGCGCTTGCCGTTGCGGCCGAACTCGGACTCGACGCCGCGCAGCGCCAGCGCGTCGAGTTCGGCGCCCTGCTGCACGACGTGGGCAAGATCGCCATCCCCAAGTCGATTATCAACAAGCCCGGCCCGCTTGACGACGACGAGTGGGAGGTCATGCGCACGCACACGGTGGAGGGCCAGCGGCTCCTCGACCGCGTGGGCGGGCTGATGCAGGAGATTGGCGTGGTCGTGCGTGCGTCGCACGAGCGCTACGACGGGGGCGGATATCCCGACGGCATCGTCGGCGAGCGAATCCCCATCGAGGCTCGCGTCGTCTCCTGCTGCGACGCGTACAACGCGATGACGACGACCCGCTCATATCGCAAGGCCATGAGCGCCGAGGCGGCGCTTGAGGAGTGCCGCCGGTGCGCCGGGTCGCAGTTCGACCCGGCGGTAGTCGACGCGCTGGGCGCGGTTGTCGCGCGCGCTCGTCACTGAATACGCCGTCAGGGCGCGGGCGCCACACGGCGCCCGAGGCGCGCACTGAGGGTTGGCCAAAGGGCCGGTGCGCGGGGCGGGCCACTCTGCCGACACTGCGGGCACCACACGGAGGGTCGCTGCAAGTGTGGACGACGACCGGAGTCCCTCTGGAGCGGGCGCTCCCTGCTCGTTGCGCCAGGACCCGCGGTCTCTCTAAGTCCCACACTCGCCGCTGCTTTGCGCAAGAAGCGCTCGCCCGATAGCCAGGCACGCGGGCGCTCCGACGGATCGCTGGGATTCGTTCGACACGTCGTCCACTCTCGTCGCCGTACCGGTCATCGCGTGGCTCACGGTAAGTGGCTGTGTCGAATGGTTGTGCGACGGGACCTCTCAAGAAGGCGCCGCGACGGCAAGCACTACTGCGAACGCCGGCGGCTCCCGTGATCATGGCCCTCGACGAGAGCTCGGGCAGACCGCCCTGCCCCAGCGATCCTCTTCGTCCGGAGCAAGTGACGCACGAGTCGCACGCGTGGCCGCTACACCCGAATCCAGGCAGAAGAAAGGCCCGCGTTTGCGGGCCTTTTTCCGAAGCGGCTGAAGGGACTCGAACCCTCGACCTTCTGCATGGCAAGCAGACGCTCTAGCCAACTGAGCTACAGCCGCAGAGCGGCCGAGTATAGCCGCCCTCCGGCGCGGATCGCTCAGCTGGGCAGCGCGGCGACCTCGGCCTCGAAGAGCAGCTCGGGATCGAGGCCCATCGAGGCGAAGTTGCCCTCGATCTCGAGGCTGACGATGCCGTGCAGCCGCGACCAGACGACGATCGCGCGGTGCGCGGCGGCGGGCTCCACGTCGAGTCCGCGTGACGTCGCCCACGCGGCGAGCTCGCGGCGCAGGGCCGGCGGGGGCGCGCCCGCGGCGCCGTCGCCGAGAACCGCGAGCAAGGCCTCCATCGGCTGCTGGGACGCCTCGACGAGCGCCTCCTGGTGGGCGTCGTAGCCGGGGACGGGCTCGGTGAAGAGCAGGCGGTAGCGGTGCGGCTGGTCGAGCGCCCAACGCCGGTAGGCGCGCGCGAAGGACGCGACGTCGGGCGCCGGCGCGACGGCGGCCGCGAGGTCGCCGTAGGCGTCGACGACGAGCGCGGTGAGCAGGTCGTCGCGGCTGCGGAAGTAGCGGTACAGCGCCGGCCCGGACACGCCGAGCTCCTTGGCGATCGCGTTGACCGACAGCGACGGTGGCCCGCCCTCGGCGAGCTGGCGCAGCGCGGCGGCCTTGACCTCGTCGCGCACCTGGGCCCGGAACCGTTCGCGGATCTCGCTCATCGAGACGTACTCTAGCAATCGCGAGACTAACTCGCTAGAGTTATAAGCTCTAACGCAAAGAGAACGACGAAGGAGCCAACCATGCAGGCCACCGAGATCGAACTGCCGGGCATCGGCGAGCCGGAGACCCTGCGCGTGCGCACGCGCGAGCTGCCCGATCCCGGCCCGGGCCAGGCGCTCGTGCGCGTCGAGGCCTCGGGCGTGTCGTTCGCCGAGCAGCAGATGCGCCGCGGCAAGTACTACGACCAGCCCGACTTCCCGTTCGTGCCCGGCTACGACCTCGTCGGGGTCGTCGAGCGCGCCGGTGCGGACGCCGGCGTCGCCGAGGGCCGGCGTGTGGCCGCGCTGACCAAGGTCGGCGGATGGGCCGACCGTGTCCTGCTCGACGCGCGCGACCTGATCCCGGTCCCCGACGGCGTCGCGCCCGAGCAGGCCGAGGCCGTGGTCGTCAACGGAGTCACGGCCTGGCGGATGCTCCACCGCGCCGCGCGCGTCCGGCGCGGCGGCACGATCGTGGTCCTCGGCGCCGCCGGCGGGGTCGGCACGATCCTCGTGCAGCTCGCCGTCCGCGCCGGGATCCGCGTCATCGGGACGGCGGGCCCCGGCCAGCAGGACCGCCTGCGCGAGCTCGGCGCGATCCCGATCGACCGCCGCTCCGAGGACGTCCCCGCGCGTGTGCGCGCGCTCGCGCCCGAGGGCGTCGACGCCGTCTTCGACCACGTGGGCGGCCCCGGGATCGCCGACTCGTGGCGCATGCTCGGCCGCGGCGGCACGCTGGTCTCCTACGGCACCGCGTCGACGAAGGACGTCGACGGCGACCCGCGCCTGCCCGTGCTCAAGCTGCTCGCCCGCCTGACCGCCTGGAACCTGCTGCCCAACGGCCGGCGCGCGATGTTCTTCAACCTGTGGGCCGGGCGCCGCCGCGCCGACCGCTTCCGGGCGCAGCTGCGCGAGGACCTCGGCACCGTGCTCGACCTCCTCGCGCGCGGTGAGATCACCGCCCAGATCGCAGGGCGCTTCCCGCTCGGTGAGGCCGCCGCCGCCCTGCGCCACGCCGAGTCCGGGGGCCACACCGGCAAGGTCGTGCTCGTCCCCGGGGCCTGAGCGCGCTCAAGGGCGCCGGGCGCGGTCCGATCACCGTGTCCGATGCCTTTTCGCCGTCTCGCGCTGATCGCGCTCGCCAGCCTTGCCGCCGGTCTCGTCGTCGCCGCGCCGGCCGGGGCCTTCCGCCTCGGCGAGCCGCTCGGCCCGATGGCGGGCAATCCGGCCGAGCGCCTCGCCGCGCTGCCCGCCGACCCGGAGGAGTACGACCCGGCGACGCGCTGCTCGCCCAGGCCGCGGCCCGGCATGGTCGCGCTCGTCGACTGGCTCGGGCGCAACGCCCGCGGCGCGTCGTGGGGGACCTACCGCTGCGAGCGCTGGGGCAAGGGCTCGGCCTCGCTGCACGCCGAGAACCGCGCCGTCGACTGGCACCTCGACGTGAGCGTGCCCGCCGACCGCGCCGCCGCCCGCGGTCTCGTGCAGCTGCTGCTCGCGCCCGACCGCGCCGGCACGCCGCACGCCCTCGCGCGCCGCATGGGCGTCGAGGAGATCATCTGGGACTGCAGCTACTGGGGCGCGGGGATGGACGAGTTCCGCGCCTACGGCCCGTGCCTGAACCGCAACGGCGACCTGCGCCGCCGCGTCGACCGCACGGTCGCGCATCGCGACCACGTGCACATCGGGCTGTCGAAGGCGGGCGCGGCGATGCGCACGTCGTTCTGGCAGTCCGCCGCCTGACGCGCCGTCAGCGCACGCCGGGCGCGCTCGCGCCGCTGCGCTTCATCGCCGCCGAGATGGCGTCGCCCGTGCTGCGCAGCGCGGGGAGCAGGCGCTCGCGCAGCTCCTCGAGGCTGACCCGCGGCGCCGCGGCCGAGACGTTGAGCGCCGCCATCGTGCGCCCGTCGGCCCCGGTCAACGGGACGGCGATCGAGCGCAGTCCGATCTCGAGCTCCTGGTCGACGAGCGCGAAGCCGCCGTCGCGGACGCCGGCGACGATCGCGCGCAGGCGCGCGGGGCGGGTCACGGTGTGCTCCGTCAGCGCGTCGAAGCGCCGGCCGGCCAGGAAGTCGTCGAGGTCGGGGTCGGGCAGCGCCGGCGAGCAGCACGCGCCCCATCGACGTCGCGTAGGCGGGCAGGCGCGTCCCGACGCCGAGCGCGATGGTCATGATCCGCCGCGTCGGCACGCGCGCGACGTAGACGATGTCGGGCAGGTCGAGCGTCGCGGCCGAGCACGACTCGCCCGTCTCCTCGACGAGCTCCTCCATCAGCGGCTGGGCGATCTCCCACAGGTTCAGCGACGACAGGTAGGCCCAGCCGAGGCTGAGCACGCGCGGGGTCAGCGAGAAGCGGCGCCCGTCCGAGCGCACGTGGCCGAGCTCCTCGAGCGTGAGCAGGATGCGGCGCGCGGTCGCGCGCGTCACGCCGGTCATGCGCGCGACCTCGCTCAGGGTGAGCGACGGGTGCTCGCGCGAGAACACCTGGATCACGGCGATCCCGCGCTCCAGGGACTGCAGGCGATTTGCCCGCTTCGCCCGCTCCTCCATGCGGCGACGCATGCTAATGCGCCCACCGGCCGCCGTGGCCTCCTGGCGTACACGTGTGCGGTCTGCGAACATCCGCGCCCGCGATGTCCAAGTCCCCGCACGTGTCCTCGCTGGCCGAGGCGATCGCGGCGAACGTCCGCGACGGCGATACCGTCGCGCTCGAGGGATTCACGCACCTGATCCCGTTCGCGGCCGGCCACGAGGTCATCCGCCAGGGGCGACGCGACCTCACGCTCGTGCGCATGACGCCCGACGTCATCTACGACCAGATGATCGGCATGGGCGTCGCGGAGCGGCTCGTCTTCTCCTACGGCGGCAACCCCGGCGTGGGCTCGCTGCACCGGCTGCGCGACGCGGTCGAGCACGCGTGGCCGCGCCCGATCGAGCTCGTCGAGCACTCGCACGCCGGGATGGCCAACGGCTACGTGGCGGGCGCGGCCGGGCTCCCGTTCGCGGTGCTGCGCGGCTACGCTGGGACAGACCTCGAGAAGCAGGGCGAGGTCGCCTTCGTGACCTGCCCGTTCACCGGCCGGCGGCTGTCCGCCGTGCGCGCGATCAACCCCGACGCCGCGGTGATCCACGCCCAGCAGGCCGACCGCGACGGCAACGTGATGTTGTGGGGCCTGTCGGGCGTCCAGAAGGAGGCGGCGCTCGCCGCCGAGCGCGCGATCGTCACGGTCGAGGAGATCGTCGACGAGCTCGAGCCGCGCCCGCACGCCGTCGTCCTGCCCTCGTGGGTGCTGACCGCGGTGGTGCACGTCCCCGGCGGCTCGTGGCCGTCCTACGCGGCGGGCTACTCGACGCGCGACAACGACTTCTACGCCGAGTGGGACGCGATCGCCCGCGACCGCGACCGCTTCACGGCGTGGATGACCGAGAACGTCCTCGAGCGCAGCGGCGACGCGGTGACGGCATGACCGGCGTCGCCCAGGAGGCACCGACCCCCGAGGAGACGATGACGATCGTCGCGGCCCGCCAGCTGCGCGACCGCCAGGTGCTGCTCGTCGGCGTCGGGCCGCCCAACGCCGCCGCCAACCTCGCCCGCCGCCTGCACGCGCCCGACTGCGTGCTCGTCTACGAGTCCGGCGCGATCGGCGCCAAGCCCGTGCAGCTGCCGCTGTCGATCGGGGACGACGACCTCGCCGCGACCGCCGCCGAGCTCGTCTCCGTGCCCGAGATGTTCAACTACTGGGTCGGCGGCGGGCGCATCGACGTCGGCTTCCTCGGCGCCGCCCAGATCGACCGCCACGCGAACATCAACACGACCGTGATCGGCGACTACGCCGACCCGAAGGTGCGCCTGCCGGGCGCCGGCGGCGCGCCGGAGATCGCCGCCGCCTCGCGCGAGGTCGTCGTCATCGTGCGCCAGACCCGGCGCAGCTTCGTCGAGCGGCTGGACTTCGTCACCTCGATCGGGCACGGCGCGGGCGCCGGCTCGCGCGAGGAGCTCGGATTCCCGGGACAGGGACCGACCGTCGTCGTCACCGACCTCGGCGTCCTGCGCCCGAACCCCGACGATCGCGAGCTCGACCTCGTGGCCGTTCATCCCGGCGTCGACGTCGAGGACGTCAAGGCGGCCACGAGCTGGCCGCTGCGCGTCCGCGATCCGCTCGAGACGACCGAGCCGCCGAGCGAGACCGAGCTCGGCATGCTGCGCGAGATGCGCGCGGCGCGCGGTTAGTCACGGATCCGCCGCCACAGCGGGCGGGGGAGGAGGCGCATCAGCGCGAACACCCAGCGCAGGCGCCGCGGCGCCCAGATCGTGTGCTCGCGGCGCTCGAGGCCGCGGACGATCTCGGCGGCGATCTCCGGCGGATCGGAGGCCAGCGGCGGGCGCCTGCGGCCCTCGGTCATCTGCGTGCGCACCCAGCCGGGGCGGATCACGGCGACGTGGACGCCGCTGCGCGCGAGCTCGTCGCCGAGGCCTTGGGCGAACGCGTCCAGGCCGGCCTTCGTCGCGCCGTAGGGGTAGTTGGCGCGGCGGGGACGAACCGCGGCGACGGACGACAGCACGGCGATCGTCCCGTGGCGCCGCGCGCGCATCCGCTGGGCGAGGATCGTGAGGACGCTCACCGCGCCGGTGAAGTTGGTGCGCACGAGCGCGACCGCGGCGGCGGCGTCGCGCTTGGCGCGCTCCTGGTCGCCGAGCACGCCGAAGGCGACGAGCGCGAGGTCGATCCGGCCGAGCGCGGCGAGGGCGGCGTCGACGGCGGCGGCGTGCGCGCGGGGGTCGTCGTCGGCATCGAAGGCGACGAGGTCGACGGCGACGCCCTGGCGTTCGAGCCGCGCCCGGCCGGGCGCGCGCGCCGGGTCGCGGACGGCGAGGACGGCATGGCGCAGGCCTCGCTGTGCGAGCAGGTCGAGCGTCGCGAGGGCGATCTCGGAGTTGCCGCCGAACACCACGGCGGACTCGATCCGTTCAGGGTGGCGTCCGGGCACGGGCGGAGAGGCGACGACCGGAATCGAACCGGTGCTCTCGCCGCTTCGGGACCTAGAGCCAAATCTGCGGCGCTGGCTTGAGGGGATGGAGCCGACCGTCCAGTTGTACCGGGAGGCATTCGATGCCCGCTGAGCCAACCCTGCTGATGGCAACCCGCGCCGGCCACACTGACGGGGAGGCCGAGCCCGTCCTCGTGGAGCGCTTCGGCGACACGTTGGTGCTGACCCTCGACGACGGCGAAGAACTTGCCTTTGACGCCCGTGAGCTCGGGGCCGCCATCGAGTAGGTCCGGGAACGAAGAGCGCCCCGCTGTTCGCGAGGCGCCGACCCACTTTGAAACCCAGCGACCCGGGGCCGCTCAAGCCCTAGGAGGAGAACTCCATGCCGTTCCCTGCCGCAAATCCTACTGAGCGCGAAATCCGAAGGCGAGCCATCGAGCACCCGTGCCCGACCTGCGGAGCGGCGAAGAACATCCGGTGCCGCATCAAGGCGACCGGGAAGGTGAAGCAGGACCCGTGCCCGGAACGGTCGATGGTGGCGTGGCGGGAGATGCTCGCGGAGGGATTAACGAGCCCATGACCCCCGAGCCGACACAGCGAACCCGGGAAGGGGCCTCCGGCACGTCTAGCCGGCGCGTCGACACCTGCGAGGGATGCGGCGAACGCCACGAGACCGAGTTCTCGCTCAACCTCAACGCCCGGTTGTGCGATGGCTGCTTCTGGACGGCGACCGAAAAAGCGAATCGGCGCCAATAAGTAGTTCAACCCCAATAGATGAACCTATGGAGATAGATACGTCTCTTCAGTCTTCTCCCCGGGGCTGTTCATCTACTTAGACATGAACATCAACATCTACATGTAGACATTCCCGACGAGGCATATACCGATCTGGGGTCGAACGAGAAGCTCTTGGTCGACCATCGCGGAGGGGACCTAGAGGCGATGGAGGTCCGCCTTCCGAACGTCCCCGAGCACATGGCGCCGGGCCTGGCGAAGGTCGCTCAGTTCGTTGCGCTGATATTCGGTCTGCGGGTCGCTACGAGTGAGATGCGCTGCTGCCCGCTGGGGGGCCAGTGGGTCGGCGAGCAGCCCGAGGTGAGCATGTCCCAGGAGGTTGTGGCGCGGCACCTGCGGACGCTGTGTGCGCTGGGTGTCCTCACCCACGTGGGCAACGTGCCGCGCCGTCCCAAGACGGACAAGGGGACCGAGACGACCCGGCTATACGCGCTCGGTGTCGCTGCCCGGGGCGAGCCCTTCGCGTGCCCACCAGGCACGAGCTACATCGAAGGATTCATCCGGACCCCCGTAGGCGACGAACCCACGCCGGCCGACCCCGAGCCACATGCCGAACTTGAAAATCTCGGCGCCATGTTCCCGGCATAGGTCTCGGCGAACAGGGTGGGCCGCCATTCGGCCACACCCGGTGATGCCACAGGGGGCTGTTTCGAGCATGGCCTGAAGCCTAAGCTCGCGCCCGGTTGTATGACAACGGGGACGCTTCCGTTCGGATCCCCACGAAGGGCCAGGGCCAGAGCCAAGCCAAGCCCAAGCCAGGGCCATTCGGATTCCCCTGAAGGCCTCAGGGCCAAGCCCAAGCCAGAAAGCCATTCGCGCTTGCGCGAGTCCGCTTCACATGGGAGGGTCGATGGGTCAACCAGACACAGGGGGCGCACATGCACGCAGTGGTCGTCAAGGTCACCCTCCAGGATCGAGAGGCAGCCGAAGCAGAGCTGCACGAGAAGGTGATCCCGGGGGTGTCGCAGGCCCCGGGGTTCGTGGCCGGGTACTGGACCACCAAGGACAACACGGGGTTGTCGATGCTCGTGTTCGAGTCTGAGGATGCCGCGACCGGGGCGAGCGAGATGATCCCGGCAACGGTTCCCGACACCGTGACGCTCGAAGGTGTCGAGGTCCGCGAGGTCGTCGGACACGCCTGACCTGCGGGTGCCGTGCGGCTCTCGCCTTCTAGGTCGCGCGGGGGTTCGCACCATCCGGACGCCCGGCATCTCAGTACCTCTCGATCCCACCGGGTCACGAGATAGCGTTCTGTTCGTCCGCCGAGTCGACCCTGCGACGGGATCGCCTCACGCGGACGTCTTTCCCGGGGTTCCCGCCGGCCGGCGGGCTCAGGCTGTGCGAGCCGTGCGCGAAGGCCACGCCTCCTTTGGATTGAGTCTCATCGGCTAAGATTCTGGGTAGCAGTACACATTTTATAAACCCGCCGGTCGTCATACCAGACGGTCGCGCCGTGCGAGGCAGACACCCTCCTGGGTGGTCCCTCCAGAACGGCAAGCCGAGCACACGGACCTGCGCTGCGGACCAACTTCTCTACGCAGAGAAGGTTGATGGGGCGGCCAAGAGGGTGTTGTGCGCTCTCGGAGTCATCGGCAACTCACCCGAAAGGTGAAACGCATGTCGATGCCCGAACGAGCACGCCTCGCACGCGAAGCCAACGAAGTCTTCCGGAACGCTGAGCGCGAAAGCCGCGAAATCTCCCCGGCCGAGAAGCGCCACGTCGAGGACCTCCTAGCCCGCGTCCAGAACATGGGTGGGACCGGTCTCTACACCTCCCACAACGGCGACCACAGCGCCATGACGGACCCGCGAGCGACCGTCACCCGGTACACGTCACCCGGTGAGGCGTTCACCATGTCCAAGGGCTAGGAGCAAGTGAAGGACTCCTCCCGCCGGCCGCAGTCCTGGTCCACCGGACTCGTGGACGTCGGCCTACAGGCGAAGGGCACATTGATGGAAGCCCCGGGCTTTGGTGGCGGCGCGTTCGTCTCCGTCCCCCAGATGGTCCCGGGAATCGTGGACAAGCTGTTCCAGCCGCTGACCATCGAGTCCCTCCTCCTCGGCGGCCAGGCATTCGGACCCTCGGTCCGGTACGCCACCGAAGGAACCGCCGTCTCAGGCGCCGCCGGTGTGGCCGAGGGCGGCCTGAAGCCCGAGAGCGCGGTCGGGTACGTCACCACCGATGAGGCCGTGAAGAAGGTGGCCACCGTCGCCGTCGTGTCGGACGAGCTCCTGAGCGACGCGCCTGCCGTCCAGTCACTAATCAATGGGCGGCTCGGGGTTTTTGTCAACATCGAGGTCGAGCGGCAGCTCATCCGCGGCACCGCAGGCGGGAACGAAGTGCAGGGCCTCCTGACCTCCCGGGGTGTCCCCGTCTATGCCGGCGGGACCGCGGTCGGTAACAGTGCCGTCCAGTTGTTCAAGGCCATGAACGGCATGCGAGGTTCGGCGTTCGTTGAGCCCGAGTGGGTTGTCATGAATCCCGCGGACTACGAAATCATCAGGCTGCTACAGGACACCGCCGGCCAGTTCATGGGCGGCGGTCCTTGGCAGGGCCAGTACGGCAACGCCGCACAGGTCGCTGCGAGCAGCCAGCTCACGGGTGGCATTGACACCCTCTGGGCAAGGCCGTGCACGTCACCAGCGCGGTCGGTGCGGGCACCGCAATCGTCGGTACCCAGGCGGGTGCGACGGTGTATTCGCGCGGTGGCTTGTCCGTAGAGGCCTCCAACTCGCATGGGTCCCTGTTCCAGTCCGACATGATCGCCATTCCTGCTGAGCGCAGGCTAGCCCTCGCGGTCATGCGCAGTAACGCGTATGTGGAAGTGAGAATGGCGTAGACCTTCCGACTCAGAATGCAGCCGGCGTGTGTCCTCCTCGAATTCACGTCAGCTTGTCGGAAGACCGCGGTGTGGGCGACGATGGGGTGCATCCTTCCTGTTCCATCTTGTCGTCGCCCCCCCGCACCACCAATGGAAGGGACAACCCAATTGACCGATGAGCAGATGGCAATTCTCTTCGATGCTTGGTTCGTTGCCCGTGAAGGCCACGGCCTGGTCCTCGATGACGCCGCCATCCCGATGGCACATCAACTCGCCGAAGCCGGGATGGCTGGAACGTCGCATTACCGACGACACGCTGGGATGGTTCTGGACACAGCAGGCTGAGCACGCGCTGTTGAGCGGGCAGCTCGTCATGAGCCACGAGAACCGGCAGAACTGATGTGCACCCCCAGGGTGAGGGTCCGCCAACCCACTTGCGGCCCCAAAAGAGCGCCGTGCGGTGCAGCGGAAACGGCAATCGCGCGTTTGAGATGACGCCATGAGACCGCCTCTAAAAGACGTCGAGTGCCTCCATTGCGGCACGGAGTTTCAGCCGAGCAAGCGTGGCCATGTATTGCACGCCGTTGTGCCGGAACCGTGGGCCGCGTGAACCCCACGAGCGGAGCCCGATTGACGAGGCGCAGATAACCCGCTTGTTCGATTCCTCCCGGGAGCCGGCGTTGACGGCGCGGTCTGAGGATTGGCACCCGCATCCGCGGTTGGGGTTCTTCGAGCTCGACGCCGGCCACACGGTAGAGACGCGGAGGCGTTGGTACGAGACGCTTCGCGAGGAGGGAATGCTTTGAAGCTCCGACGGGGACCCCGGGGCCGGTCGGACCGCACAGGGCGACCAGACGCGCCGCTGGACCGTTTGATGGCGGACAGTCGCCGCGAATAGGGACTGATGAGCGACTCCTCGCAGGCGTTAGCGCTTCGAAGCGCACAGCACGGAGGCCACGGATGTAATGGCTCGCGGCAGGACGGTCCGGGTGATGTTGGTCGATGATTGCGAGCCGCTGCGGCAGCTGCTCAAAGAGGCGCTACTAGAGCGTGGCTGCGAGGTCGTAGCGGAGGCCGCGAACGGCCGAGCAGCTCTCGACGCCGTGCGCGTCGGCGCCGACGTCGTCGTCATGGACTATTCGCTGCCGGTCATGGATGGGCTCGTCGCGACCGCGGCCATGCACCAACTCTTCCCCCAGGTCGAGATCGTGGCGTGGACGTCCGGCGACGACCCCGCTGCTGCAGATGCGATGCTCGATGCAGGGGCGAGTCGCCATTTCGCTAAGCCAGGCTTTCCGGCGCTGGTGGACTACGTCGCCGGGCGCTGATTGGAGGCCCCTGGGTGGCATGTGTCCCCGGGTGGTCTGCATGCCCGCCCGGGGATACGCTCCCGGTGCCGGATTCAACGCGGGAACGAAGGCCCCGGCGAGTCCTCCCAGGCGCCGGGGCCTTCCCTGCGAGGCCCGCCGTCCTGCTCCATGGCGTCGCCGCGGTGTGCTCCGCGCTGCGTTCCGATTGCGTTCTTTATCGCGTCGGCGGTCTCGTCACGAAGCCAATCGCAGCCGAAGCGGAGCCGAACCCCGCCCAGGCTGCTCCGGCGCTTCAGGGGCGCATAGTTAGCGCGAGTGCGGAAGCGGTTGCGGGCAGCCGAAGCCGAAGCCGAAGCGGAAGCGAAGCCGAAGCATGGGCTAGAAGCGCCTGAGAGCGCACAGAAACGGCCCAGGAGCGTCCCCGGCCCGTTAAAGCACCAATCACCTCCTGAGTCAGCCCACGGGCACACAGGAGTTGATTCAACGGGATTCCGCCGTTGTCGCTGGGCCCAGACGTATCGCATCGCTGTGCGCCCACATGAAGGTTGCCGTCGGACGCCGCCTAGGCAGACGGTTGACTTTGGCGTCGCAGCCGGAGGAGGGTCGGGTCAGCCCTGTGCGGCTTGTACCCGGCACGTTGTACTCGTCTTATACGGACGAGCTGACGCGTCCGGAAGGAGGTTCAAATACGCATCCGTGCCGGTCAAGGGACCGGTCGGGGCGCCCAGGTCTATTTCATAATGAGGTGACACGATGAAGCGACTTCTCATCGTGCTGGCGACGGTCTTCGCTTCTGTTGCGGTTGCGGCGCCCGCAGCGTCCGCTAAGCCAGAACCGGTCGGAGGCTGCGGCGCGGGTTTTGAGTTGATGGACCTCAAGACGGTGCTGCGCGAGCTCGCTGCCGAAGGGTTTGAAGGCGCCCTTCGAGCGGCTGATACGAACGCTGACCAGTTTCTGTGCGTCAAGGTCTTGGGGAACTTCCCGAAGCCGTTCGAGCCGGGTAAGCCCGTGTTCGTGTTCACGGATAACAACGCAGCTCCGTAGTCGGTCGCTGACTGTCCACCGCTCGAAGTGAGATGGGGTCCCGCCCGACGCGGTCGGGACCCGGCACTCAAGCTCGCCCCAGCCGCGCCGAGACCAGGGCTGCCGGCTACTTCCCTGCCGGGCGTGTTCGTCCGCGGGACTGGCCGGGCGAGGGTGCCGGGAAGGCCCCCAGGACCTCCCCGGCCACCGCTCACGACACGTCGCCGACAGAGATGGCCAGGGTCGACGGGTGCCGGACACGGTGGTCGGCGCCATACCGGGCTTTCTTGAGCGCCACACTGACCCGCCCTCACCGAATTGGGGGAGAAATACCCCAATTGACCGAACTCCGGTCTGAAAGTATCGACGACCTGGCCGAGGCCACCCGGGCCATCGGGGCGCCTGCTGCCAGCGGTCGTGGCGGCGGGGGTAAGCACCTTCAGCGGGCTCCCCGTCGCGCGACCCTCTCGTGCTCAGCGCCCGGATGTTCCGACCCCGGCGGCGGGGGGAGCGAGCGTTCGCCGACCGTCTCGGACGCGAGCGGGACCCTCCGCCTCCTCTGACTAGCGGACGATCGCCAAAACTCCCGACTCGCCCAAGCAGGTCATCCGCGGAGGGACCCGCGAGCGATGGGCGCCGCCCGGGCGCGTCCCGCGTCTTGCGTACCGTGCGTCGCATCGCCGAAGACCCGCCACCCGAGCTCCTGGCCGTGCGGCACATCGAGCCGCGGCGCGCGCGCCGATTGATCGACGGCCTCGGTCACGACTGGCGCAGGTGGCTCGACGTCGCGCCGGCGCGGGTGTTCGGCATGCTGCGTGGCATGGCGACGCGGTAGGTGGCCGGGCGCTCGCGCCTCGGCACGCAGCGCGGCGTGCGCGGCCGCGCGGACCGCCGAGGCGGCTGGAGCGACGAAGGGCCCCGACGTCGCGCCGGGGCCCCTGTCACAGCGTCCGGCGTTCGCGGACGGCTACTGCTCGTAGCGCATGCTGATCGTGCAGGTGTTCGACGCGCGGTTGAAGACCGATTCGGGCGCGCGCACACCGTTGCACTGCACCGACGCGTAGTTGCCCCTGTTGATGCGGACGGAGTCGGTGTTCGAGCACGACCCGTTCCCCGCGCAGCTCCGGTCTCGGAACCATGCGACGCTGTTGTCGGAGCCGCGGATCGCTCGCAGCCGCGCGTTCTGGGTGACCCGTGGGGCACCGCTCTCGGCGGAGATCGTCGTCTGCGCGTAGACGAGGCAGGTGGGGTTGACGTTCGTCGACGGGCAGCCCAGCCGGACCGTGCAGCCGTCGATGAAGTACCCCCAAGCGCCGTACTGGCCGTGGACGCCGTACAGCGGGCCCGTCCGGCAGGTGAAGTCCTTCACCGGGCCGTAGTTGATCGTTTGATAGTCCGGGTTGGGCACATCGGCCGACGCTGACTGGGCGGCGACGCCGAGGGCCGCGGCCGCGACGAGCACGGCGGCGATCTTGCGCATGTTTCCTCCTACCGGGTGGACGTGGAACGTCGGTACGCGGGGCATCCTCCAGCGACCGGGAGGCCCTCGCGAGGGACCCAAGGGGTGGATTTCGCCCCCACCGGACCGCTTCCGTGCGCGCCTGCGCAGCGGCTCGGTCATGAAGCTCGGCACGATCTCCAGCCAGCCTCCCAGGCATCGACCCGAGGAGATCCTCAGCGACCGTCCACCGACGCGTGGGTCATCCTCGGGGTCCTCGGCTTCTGCGCCGCCGTCCTTCGTCGTGACCCTCGCGAAGCGCTACCCGGAGCTCGCCCTTGGTGGCGTGGCCGGCGTGCTCATCCTCAGCACCGTCGGCGCGGCGGGCCTCGCGCGAGGGGCTAAGAGAATCGCGCTCAGGTTCGCGCCCATCGCCGGCGTCGGGGTCCTGCTCATCGCCGTCGCCCAGGCCGCTGCCCCCTCGTCGTCCCGGGCCTGGTCGTCGCCGCGGTCATCGTTGCCGTACATGTGCTGGACCGGGTGGAGCCGCCGAAGCCGTCGTGGGCGGCGGCACAGCAGTCTGCTGTTGGTCCTTCGTCCTGGTTCCCCCGAGCTCGGGCCGGTCTCGCGAGCGTCCAGTCCTATACCCAATTACCTTTCCGTTTCCGGTACCGCACGCGCCCCGAAACCTGGTACCTCCGTAGGGGGTCCCGCCCCGGGTACGGGTGTGGGTACGGGAAACTGAAAACGAATCGGTGCGGGCACGGGAGCCTGCTCAGACCGGCCCTCGCTAGCCCCCTCCGTCGTCCTCGCCGCGGTGGGGGTGGGAGCGCAGGCTGTCGGTTGCGCATGCAAACATTGCATCCCATGAACAGCCCAGAGACGGTGTTGCGTAAAAGTCTCTCGCGTTCCCGGGAGGCAGGTGAATCGCGGCCCGATGCGTGGGCTTTCGCGCTCGCAAATGTTCAGTCCTCGACGGAGCCGCGTAGCCGGCGGGGTTGGGGGCCAGTTTGCCGGGACCTTGAACCGCGTTGGAGGGCGGCGTATGAGGGCATGCCCGAGCCTCTGTGCCTGGACCCGTTTGAGACGTTGAGGTTCAGGGACCGGGTGGCATAGCCGTGTCCAAGAAATCTCGTATGGAAGTGCGTTCCGCGTGGGGCCTCGAACGACAACCCGGGACAGGGCGCTGCGCATCTACAAGAGGAGCCCGGACGGGGTGTTCCGTTGCCAGGGCTGCGACCGTCCTCACGGGAAGCCGCATTTGAAGAGGTGCGTCCCGGCGGTCATCGAGGAGGAGTCCGGCGTTCGTTCGGAGCTTCAGGGAGATGCCTTAGCCGAGTGGCTACGTGCCAGATTTGCCGGTGGTGGTTCCGTCCGTTGTTCCGCATGGCCATCGGGTTTTGTCGGTAGGTACGCCGTTTGCGCTGCCAAGTAGTTTTTGACAAGTGAGTAGCGACTTGGCATGACTGCGTGGCCGCGCCTTGCGGGGATGTGGCAACAGGTGCGAGGATTTAAGACATGGCCTCCATGTCGACGTCCTCGCCCGTCACGCCGAACCCGTTGATGACGCCCGGTGAGGCCGCGGCGCTCATGGGGGTCACGGCGCAAACCCTCCGGAACTGGGAGCGGCGAGGGCACCTGCCCGCCGTCAGAATTGGTCGGCGCTACGTGAGGCATCGCCTCGCGGATCTTGAAGCGCTGATGGCAATCGACTCAAAGCTGCTCAACGGCGACGGCTGACTACCGACCGTGAGGTTCGCCCAGGCCATCGACGCGTTCGTGCTGGACATGCGCTCGCAGGGGCGATTCACGTCCGACGCAAGCGAGCGCTCCGACCGCTCGATTCTCGCCCGTCACAGCGAAGACGTCCTGAACCGCGACCCGCGCTACATCGGCCGCGAGGACGTCAAGCGCACGCTGCGGCGCTGGAGCAATCCCAACAGCCAAAGCAACGCCCGCTCCATCCTCGTCAGCTTCCACGACTGGGCGATGGAGGAGGGCTACCGCAAGGACAACCCCGCACGTCAGACACGCCGGCCCAAGCGTCGCCCCACGGACGTGTACCGCCTCACCCGTGACGAGGCTCGCGCCATGCTCGACGCGTCACTGGGGGACGCCCGGGAGCGCCGGGCTGTGCATCTCGGTATCTGCGCCGGGCTCCGCAACGCCGAGCTCCGCGGGCTGCAGGGACGCCACTTCCGGCGCGACCGGTTCGTGTGGGTCAGCGCCGATATCGCGAAGGGTGGACGTGAACGGTGGATGCCGGCGTTCACGGACCTCGAACCGGTGGTCGCCGAGATTCGCGGGCATGTCCCCGACGACTGCTCTGTGCTGCCCGCTCAGCGCTTCCGTGACGTGCCGTACAACCGTCAGCGGATGGACCTCGCTAAACGCCCGTCATCGAGCCAGGCGCTGCGGACCTTGGTCATGGGCGTCGCGAAGCGTGCCGGTATCAGCGCGCACATCCACCCGCATCTCCTCAGGCACGCGTTCGGCGACCACGTCGCGAGATACGCGGGGATGCGGAACGCGCAGTTCCTGCTCGGTCACTCGACCGTGGGGACCACCGAAGACCTACGTAGGACGACCCTCGCTAGACGAACTCGCCGCTGCCGTAGTCGGGTTCTCATTCCGTACACCTGTTCTACCCCTCGCCGAATCGCTCGCTTTGCCCGAAGAGGCGACGACCGGAATCGAACCGGTGTAAACGGCTTTGCAGGCCGCTGCGTAACCACTCCGCCACGTCGCCGTGCGTCGATGAGGGTACCGGTAGCCTCGTCGACCTTGCGTGCGCTCGCCGCCACCGTGTGCATCGCCGTCACCGTCGCCGCCGTCCTGGTCGCGATCGTCGCCTGGCAGGCGATGGACACCCTCGACCGCGCCAATCGCGCGGTCGACGACGTCTCGGCCGCGGCACGCCGTGTGGACACGCGCACGCGCGATCTGCAGCCCACCGTCCGCGAGTTGCGCGACGCCGCGCGGGCGCTCAGCGAGGCCCGCGGCACGGTCCCCTGACGCCCCGCGTCGCTGGTACCCTGTTCGCCTCCCAGGGCGATTAGCTCAGCTGGGAGAGCGCCGCCTCGACAAGGCGGAGGTCACTGGTTCGAGCCCAGTATCGCCCATCAAAAAAAGCCCCGCTAAACGGGGCTTTTTCTTTGGGCGAGGCCGGGGAGGGGTTTGGGCCGTGTCCTCCTGGTGTCCTCGGCACGGGGTCTGGAACCCGCGGTCCTTGGTGCGGGATCACGCGGGGCTTCCGCTCCGCGCCGACAAATCGGCAGGGCTGCGAAGCCGCGGCCAGGAGTGCCCCTATCAGGCGATAGCGAGAGCTGGCCATCGGGTCCCCGCGCGCCTGTCTCGTACCAGACAAGGCGGCAGGCTTGCTGCGACCGGTGACGTATTCATAGGCTGATGCCGTATTCCGGTCTGGTGGCCTGGGAATCGGTCTGGTGCCATCGCCGGAGAAAGGGGGCCGAGCGGGCATGAGTCTGGACCAGAAGAGAGCGCGTGTCTTTGGCGTGCTCTACCTCATCACGTACGTCACGTCGATCCCGGCGCTGGCGCTCTACCAGCCTGTCCTCGACCATCCCGTCGCCTACATCGCAGGCGCTGGGCATGACACGCAGATCTTGTTCGCAGCCCTGCTGGAGCTGCTGCTGATCATCGCGAACATCGGCACCGCGGTCGTCATCTTCCCGATCGTCCGACGACAGAACGAGGAGCTGGCGCTCGGCTACGTGACCGCACGAGTGATCGAATGCACGTTCATCCTCGTAGGCATCCTCTCGGTGCTCGGCATCATCACGCTGCGGAACCAGGTCGCCGGTGCGGCCGAGGGCACGGTCGCCTACACCCTCGCGGGGATCAAGGACTGGACGTTCCTCCTCGGCCCCGGCTGGGTCGTCGGTTGGGGGAACGGGCTGATCCTCGGCTACCTGATGTACCGCTCACAGCTGGTCCCGCGAGGGGCGTGCTGGCTGGGACTCATCGGCGGGCCGCTGCTCATTGCGACCGGCACCGCCATCCTCTTCACCGGCAACGACCCGAGCGACGCGCTGCGTTCACTGCAAGGCATCGCGACCATCCCGGAGTTCCTGTGGGAACTCTTCCTCGGCGTCTACTGCACCTTCAAGGGCTTCAGGCCGTCGTCGCCGATCCTCCGGACCGACACTCGCGAAGACCGCCCAGGGGCAGCGCCCGGCGTCGCGCCGGCCTAGAGACGGCAAGCTGCCGCTCCGGACGACGACCAGCAGCGCGCTGGGCAAGACTGCGAGTGTTCCTTCGAGGCTTGCTGTTTCGATCGGTGGTCGGTGTCGTCCGACGCCGAGGAGAAGGTCCCGACCGGGCGGCGAGCTGACTCTCTTTGAGGCTGTCGGCCGGAGTGGCCTGACTTCCTTTTGTTGTGTCGCTCGTCGCCGGTCGGGGATGGTCGGCGTGACTTGATAGGAGCGTGGCAGCGCCCCAAGCAAGCCGTGTCCGCCGGGCGTCCAGCATCCGCATTGGAAAGGACGTGGACGAGGTCATGATCGTGCTCGGGGCGGACGCCCACAAGCGCTCGCACACGGTCGCGGCGATCAACGCGGCGAGCGGTCAGCTGCTCGGCGACAAGACGGTCGCGGTCGGTGCCCGCGGGTTCGCGGCGCTGGTGATCTGGGCGCGCGCCCTCGAAGGCGAGCGGGTGTGGGCGCTGGAGGACTGTCGGCATGTTTCGGGCGCGCTGGAGCGGTTCTTGATCGCTCGTGGTGAGCGTGTCGTTCGCGTCTCGACGCGGTTGATGGCCGGGACGCGGCGCTCGAGCCGCGAGCGCGGCAAGAGCGATCAGATCGATGCGGTCTCTGTCGCGCGCGCGGCGCTTGCGGCCGGGAATCGAGACGCTGCCGACGGCGACGTTGGCGGGCCCGGAGCTCGATATCCGGCTGCTCGTCGACCATCGCGAGCGCCTGGTTCGCACGCGCGTCGCGCTCAATAGCACGCTGCAGTGGAATCTTCACGATCTCTGGCCGGAGCTCACGCTCCCCGGTGGCGCGTTGTTCTCGAAGAAATGGACGACGAAGATCGCCCGGCGTCTCGCGCGCGCTGAGCAGACGATGCGCGTTCGGATCGCCCGCGACGAGCTGCGCCGCCTGCGCGAGCTGACCGTCGCCGTCGACGCGCTCGAGGCCGAGATCGCCGACCTCGTCGCCCAGGTCGCGCCGCACCTGCTCATCGAGCCCGGGTTCGGGCCCCTGACCGCGGCCAAGCTCATCGGCGAGATCGCCGGCGCCCAGCGCTTCAGCAACGAGGCCAAGCTCGCCCGCGCGGCCGGCGTGGCACCGATCCCGGTCAGCTCCGGCAAGACCAACCGCCATCGCCTCGATCGCGGCGGCAACCGCCAGATCAACGCGGCGCTGCACCGCGTCGCCGTCACCCGCGCGCGATGCCACCCCGAGACACAGACCTATCTCGACCGCAAACGCCAAGAAGGCAAGAGCACCCGCGAGGCCATCCGCTGCCTCAAGCGCCACCTCACCCGCCGCATCTGGCACCTGCTCCAGCCGTCCAGCCCGTCAGAGAACTCTCTCAATCTCTTGACATAGGAGCAGCAAACGCAGCACTGCCCGCGACCGTCAGCCTGGGCTGAGGCTAGTTGGCTCGCCTGGTCCGACGGGCCTCCAGGTCCGCGGGGGGTTGCTCGTCTACAGGGCGCGGGGCGGCCGTGGAGCGACCCGCGCAGCACCCTGCGGCTGATTCTCGCCGCGTCGGCGCGAGCAGACGTCGCCTGGGCGGAAGCGTGGCGGGTGGCGCTGGTCGTGGCGCTGGCCTTCACGGACGAGGAGCGGGCACGCGCGGTGCCCGCCAGCTCGCCGCGGAGCGTGAGACGTGGGCCGCGGCATACATGCGGGCCAAGACTCCCGTCGCGGCGTAGCGCGGGCCGTGTGACTGCCGCCTTGCGGCGGACAGCGTCCGCCAGATGTCCGCGCGGCGGCGGATCAGGACTGTACTTCGGGGACACGGACGGGCAGCGGCGGGCAGGCTGGAAGTTCCCTGTTTGCAGGTGATCCGCGGGGTTTGCAGGGTGTTTGGTTGAGGGCGGGGGCGCGTCGACAAGGCGGAGGTCACTGGTTCGAGCCCAGTATCGCCCATCAAAAGGTCCGCATTTGCGGCCCTTTTGTGGTCATGGTGCGAATGCGCCGTTGGTGCGAAGCTCTTGCATGAGGGATCGCGACCCGCAGATCACGGTGTGACTCCCTCGGACGACGGAGCTGCGCCGGCGTGGCTGGCGGTGCGCGACGAGGTCGCCCGCGCACTCTCCGCGGTCTCCAGCGAGCAGATGCGCGCCGCCGCGGCGCTGTTCGCCGACCGCGGCCGCCGCTGGTTCTGCTCCGGCCAGGGCCGCTCGGGGCTGGTCGCGCAGATGGCCGCGATGCGCATGATGCACGCCGGCTTCGAGGCGCACGCCGTTGGCGGCGCCACCGCGCCCGCGATCGGCCAGGGCGATGGTCTGGTGATCATCTCGGGCTCCGGCGAGACGCCGGCCACGCTCCACATCGCCCGGCTGGCTCACGGCTTCGGGGCGCACCTGCTCGCCGTCACCACCCGCGCTGACAGCACGCTCGCGGGCATCGCGGAGGCAGTGATCGAGGTGCCGACGGACGGGACCCAGCAGTTCGGCGGCTCGCTGTTCGAGCAGAGCGCGCTCCTGCTGCTCGACGCGCTGGTCCTCGACCTCACCGCCGGTGACCCCCAGGCCCACGAGGCGATGCGCGCCCGACACGCCAACCTCGAATAGGGCCGCGACGACAGCGGGCGCGATTCCCCGCCACCATCGTCACTCGTTCGAGCCCATCATCGCCCGCCCCGGAACCCCGCCGCTCGTGGGTTTCGTCCCCTTCGGAAGGCGCTTTCGCGAGCCGTGGGGATGGGGTTAGGGTCGCGGCGTGTCGGCCCAGCGTCTGATCTTGCTCGGCGCGGACGAGGGGCGCCGGAGGAATCGGCGGACCATCGACGCGGTGGCCGTGGTCGGCGCGGCGCTCGTCATGGGCTTCGCGGCGCTGCTCGCGACCTCCGACCCGCAGACCGATGCGGAGGTCGGCGAGGCGCTCATCACCGTGCTGGGGTGGGCGCCGGCGCTCTGGCGGGCGGCCTTCGTGGCGGCGCTTCTCCTCGTCCTGGCGATCGCCACCGAGGCGCTGTTGCAGCGGCGCGCGACGCTCGCCCGCGATCTGCTGGCGGCCGCGTTCCTCGTCGCCGCGGCCGGCGCACTCCTGCGCCGCCTCGTCGAGAACGCCTGGCTCGCGGAGGAGCCGGGCATCTGGGCGCCGCTGGGGTTTCCCGACGTGCGCGTCGCGTGCCTGGCGGCGCTGCTCGCCGTCGCCGCGCCGGAGGTCGTCCGGCCGGCCCGGGTCCTCGCCGCGTGGCTCGTCGGGCTCTCCGCTGCCGGGCTCGTCGCGCTCGATGCCGCCATGCCGTCGGACGCCCTTGGCGGGCTGGCGCTCGGCCTCGGCGCCGGCGCACTCGTGCGGCTGGTGTTCGGCACGGCGGCCGGCGTGCCGCCCGCCGCGCAGATCCGCGACGCCCTCGCCGCGCTGGGCGTCGAGGTGCGCGACATCGCGGCCTCGGCGCGGCAGCGCGTCGGCGCGGCCGAGTACGTCGGACACGACCGCGATGGCCGGCCGCTGAAGGCGCGCGTCCTCGGACGGGACGCGCAGGACACGCAGAAGCTGGCGCATCGCTGGCGCCAGCTCGTCTACCGCGACCCGCCGAGAAGCGTGTCGGTCGGCCGGCTCGAGCAGGTGGAGCACGAGGCGGTGGCGACCCTGCTGGCCGCGCAGGCGGATGTCCGCGTGCCCGAGGTGGTCACCGCTGCTCTCGGGCCGCACGGGGACGCGCTCATGGTCACACGGCAGCCCGACGTCGCAGCGCTCGAGGACGCGGCCCCGGGTGAGGTCCGCGACGAGACGCTGCGCGAGCTGTGGGCCCAGGTGCGGCGTCTCCACGCGGCGGGCATCTCGCACGGCCGCCTCAACGGGAGCAACGTGGCGCTCGTCGACGGCGTGCCCGTCCTGCTCGAGCTCTCCGCCGCCACGCTCGGAGCGCCCGAGTCCGCGCTCGACATCGACGTCGCCGAGCTGCTCGTGGCGTGCACCGTGCTCGTCGGCCATGACCGGGCGCTGCGCACGGCCGTCGACGGGATCGGCGCCGAGGCGGTGACGGGCGCGATGCCGTACCTGCAGCGGGCGGCGCTCACCCCGCACGGGCGCAACCGTGCCCGCGCGCACGAGGTCGAGCTGGATGACCTGCGCGTCGCCGCCGGGCGCGCGACCGGCGCAGAGGTGCCCGAGATCGCATCCCTGCGGCGGGTCCGCGTGCAGGATCTCGTGACGGTGGCGCTCGTGCTGGGCGCGGCCTACGTGCTCGCCACCCAGCTCGCCGACATCGGGCTCGGCACGTTCGTCGACGAGCTCGGGCGGGCCGATCCGGGATGGCTGGTCGTCGCGCTGCTGCTCGCCCAGCTCCCGTACGTCAGCGGGGCGATCTCGGTGCGCGGCGCAGTGCCGACGCCGCTGCCCCTGCTCCCGACGGTGGTCCTTCAGGCCGCGCTGCGGTTCATCAACCTCGCCGTGCCGAGCTCGGCCGGCCGCATCGCGATGAACGCGCGATTCCTCCAGCGCATGGGGGCATCGACGGCCGAGGCGGTCGCGTCCGGCGCGATCGACGACGTGTCCGAGAACATCGTCAAGGTCCTGCTCCTCGTCGTCACGGCTCCGTCCGTCGCGTCAGGGCTGGACACGAGCCAGCTCGAGGTCGGGGCGCCGGACACGGGCGTCGTCGCCCTCGTCGCCGCCGCGCTCGCCGTCGTCGTGATCGTGGTGCTGGCCGTCCCGGCGCTCCGGGCGAAGGTCCTGCCGCAGATCCGCCGAGGGCTCGCCACGCTCGTGAGCGTCGCCCGCAACCCGCGCAAGCGGCTCGAGCTGTTCGGCGGCAACCTCCTGTCGTCGCTGCTCTTCGCGCTCGTTCTGAGCGCGGCGTGCCGTGCCTACGGCGTCGAGCTCTCCCTGGCGGAGCTGATCTTCATCAACACCGCGGCCGGCCTGCTGGCCGGCCTCGTGCCCGTGCCCGGTGGCATCGGAGCGGCCGAGGGCGCCCTCGCGGCCGGCCTGATCGCGGTCGGCGTCGACGAGTCCACGGCGTTCGCGATCGCCCTCACGAGGCGTCTGTGCACGTTCTACCTGCCGCCCATCTGGGGCTATGCGGCGCTCCGGTGGCTGCGACGGCGGGGGTACGTCTAGCGGGCGGCCCCGGCCCAGGTGGCACCGTCGCCCGATTGCCTCACGCCCGTCAGTTGCGCGATGCGCGCTTGACGAGCGCGTCGACCTGGCCGACGGCATCGCTCACGTCGCGGCACACGACGACGTCCGGCGCGGTCGCGACGTTGTGGTCGACGCCGCGGCCGCCGACCACGATCGCCGTCTCGGGGCTCGCGGCCCGCACCACCTCGAACGCGTCGGGCAGGTGGACGGAGGTCGAGCGAGCTCGCCGTCGTGAAGCCGATGACCGCCGGCCGGTGGACGGCGAGGGCGAGGCGGATCTCCGTCACGTGCAGGTCGGCGCCGCGGAAGCGGACGTCGTAGCCGGCGTGCATGATCACGCTCGCCGCCATCTCCAGCCCGACCATGTGCCGCTCGCCCTGCGCGGCGGCGAGGAGCACGCGGTGCTCGGCGCGCTGGCGGGCGACCCGGAACGCCTCACGCTGCAGGGCGAGGACGCGCAACGAGATCGCCGTGGCGGCCTGCTCGTCGGCGATCGTGATGAGGCCCTGCTCCCACAGGTCGCCGACGAGCACGAGCGCCGGCCGGATGACCTGGTCGTCGATCTCCGCCTCGGAGAGGCCCACCGCGATCGCCTCGCGCACCGCTGCCTCGGCGGTCGCGGCGTCGCGGGCGAGGATCGCGAGGCCGTAGGCCTCCTGGAGGTCCGCTGCGAGGCTCTCCTCGCGTTCCGGGGGCTCGTCCTGGTCGGCGACCATCGCACGTGACCCACGGCGAGCGTACGCCCGTGCGGGGTGCTTCGCCACCCCGTGGCCGGGGGAGCGGCGGGCTCTGGGGGTCTGACATGAGGGGTCGCCGAGCGCCTCAGGCGGCCCGCCCGGTTGACGCCGCACGCTCTCGCCGTTACGGTTTGCGACACAAACCAGTTTGCGAGGAGCCCGCCGTGGATCGTCGAACGCTGCAGTCGGCCGGAATCGCGTACCCGTACCTGCGCGGGCTCGTCGCCGTCCCCGCGGGGCTGCTGTTCGTCGTCGCCGCGCTGGGCAACTGGGAGTGGGGGCCGTTCCGCCACGACTGGGTGTTCGTCGCCGCCGTGCTCGCCATCGCCGCGGCGTGCGGCGCCGTCAACCGCTTCTACGACGAGCGCTACGGGCGCGTCACGCCGGCCCGACAGCGGCAGCTGCGGTCCGTCGCCGCGCTCGTCGCCGGCGTGGCGCTGATGATCGGCGCAACGCTGCTCCTGCGTAGCCGCGCGAGCTGGTCGCTGGACCTGCCGGTCAACCCGATCCCGGCCGCGTTCGCGCTGCTCATGCTCGCCTACTACGCCGCGGTCGTCGGGCTCAGGGCCCACCACGTCGTGATCTGGGGCTCGTTGCTCGTGGCCGGGCTGCTGCCCGTCTGGAACGGCGAGGACCCGAGCAACGTCGGCCTCGTCATGTGCGGCGCCGCCGTCATCGTCAACGGCGTCTGCGACCACCTCGCGCTCGTCCGCGCGCTGGGCCCGGCCGCGACGACCAGCCCCGGGACGACGAACGCCGGTGGCTGAGGCCGAGCTCGTCGTCGACCGGCTGGTCCACGAGCCCGGCCGGCTCGCGATTCTGACCCTTCTGTCGTCGGTGAACGATGCGGACTTCGTCTTCCTGCAGCGCACCACGGGCCTCACCAAGGGCAACCTCTCCAGCCACCTGAGCAAGCTCGAGGAGGCGGGCCTGGTCACGATCGAGAAGCGCTTCGTGCGCCGCAAGCCCAAGACCACGGTCGCGCTGACGGCGACCGGCCGGCGCCGGATCACGCATCACTGGGAGCAGCTCGAGCGCCTGCGCAGCCTCTCGGAGCCCGCCTGAGCGGCGGGGCTCAGGCTCGCGCCTGGTGCCCGAGCCCGAGCAGCGCCCGCGCGTTGCCCTCCCACACGCGCTCGAGGTCGGCCTCGTCGAGGTCGAGCCCCTCGACGTCGTCGATCGTCGCCCGGATGTAGGCGCCCGGCTGGGGCTCGAACGGGCAGTCGCTGGCGAACAGCAGCCGCTCGACGCCCCAGAAGTCCAGCGCGCACGTCAGCCCGCCGGGGTTGCCGAACAGCGCGGTGTCGGCGTGGAAGCGGCGGAAGGCGTCGATCGGGCGGCCGGGGAGGTCGAGTGAGCCGCCGAGCAGCGCCTCGGCGTCGCGCGCCTCGGTGCGCGTGCCCATCTGGTCCATGCCCGGCCCCACGCGCCCGGCGAAGAACGGGACCATCGCGCCGCCGTGGTGGGCGATCACGCGCAGGTCCGGGTGGCGCTCGAGGATGCCCGAGAAGACGAGTCGCGCCATGCACACCGAGGTCTCGTAGGGCCAGCCGAACAGCCACCAGATCTCGTACTTCGAGCGGTCCTCGTCGGGGTAGTCGGGCCACGCCGCCGTGCGCGCGGGATGCAGGAAGACCGGCCTGCGCAGCTCGGCCATGCGCGCGAACACGGGCTCGAAGCCCGGCTCGTCGAGCGGGCGGCCGTTGACGTTCGTGTAGAGCTGGATGCCCACGGCGCCGAGCTCGCCGACCGCGCGGTCGATCTCCTCGAGCGTCGCCTCGACGTCGTTGGCGGGCACGCCGGCCACGAACGCCGGGAAGGCGTCGGGATGGCGCTCGACGAGGCCGGCGAGCTCGTCGTTGGCCAGCCGCGCGAGGTCGCGTGCGAGGGTCGCGTCGCCCAGCGCCTCGATCGGCGGCGAGGCCAGGCTGATGACCTGCGCGTAGTCCTCGCCGATCGACGCGACGACGCGCAGGCGCTCGTCGACGTCGGCGATGTGTGGGATCGCCGCCACGCGCTTGCGCATCGGCGCCGACAGCGGCGGAGTCGCTCTCCTGGACGCGCGCGGCGAACGCCGGCGGCAGGATGTGGGTGAAGACGTCGAGCTTCATTCGGTGGGCCTCCGGTTCTCGATCAGCGCTACTCGCCGTCCTCGGCGTCCTTGCGCGCGTCCTCCTGCTGCTTCTGGCGTTCCTCGATGCGGTCGGTCCGCTCCTTCTGGATCTCCTCCTGCCGGTCGAGCCGGGCGGTGCTCGTCGGGCCGAAGCGCGCGGTGACGACGGCGATGACCACCACGACGAGGAGGACCGCGACGGCGAGCGAGGCGATGAGCTGGCGGGTGTGGGTGCGCTGCTCCATCAGCGATCCGCCAACAGCGAGCCGGCCGACGTCGTCCACGTCACGGCCAGCAGCAGGAACACCGAGATGCCGAGCACGGGCAGGAAGCGGCCGAGGCCGAAGTCGCGGCGGACGACGGCGATCTTGAGGGCGAGCACCGCAAGCAGGGCGCTGCCCGCGATCGGGTGCAGCGCGCCGCCCTCGTCGTCGAAGCCGTAGACGGAGAGGCACATGATCCCGACGATCAGCATCACCAGCGCGATGCTGTCGCCGACGGCGCGGTGCGCCCGGAAGGCGACCCCGTGACGCAGCGATCCGATCCGCACGCGCCCGTACCCCACCGCGGCCATCACGAGCTGGTAGACGGCGAGCGTCATCGCGACCGACGCGAGCAGCACCTTCACCTCGGTCGCGTTCCCGCGCGTCAGCGTGTCGACGAGGTCCTCCATCGCGCCATGCACTACCCGCGCGGGGGAGAGGACGACCCCACCCACGCCTATCCTCGATGGAATGGCCGCGCAGGGGACCGACACGCTGGAGACCGACGCGCTCGCGCTGTTGCGCGAGCTCGCCGGGCCGGACGCCGACTTCCGCGCGCACCAGCTCGAGGCGGTCCGCGACCTCGTCGAGGACCGCCGCCGCGTGCTGTGCGTGCAGCGCACGGGCTGGGGCAAGAGCGCCGTCTACTTCCTCGCCACCGCGCTCCTGCGCCGTCGCGGCGCCGGCCCGACCGTCCTCATCAGCCCGCTGCTCGCGCTCATGCGCAACCAGATCGCGGCGGCGCAGCGGCTCGGCATCCGCGCCGTGACGGTCAACTCGACCAACCGCGACGACTGGGACGCGATCCGCCGCGAGCTCGAGGAGGACGGCGCCGACCTGCTGCTGATCAGCCCCGAGCGCCTCAACAACCCGCTGTTCCGCGAGCGCATGCTGCCGCTGTTCATCGAGCGCGTCGGGCTGCTCGTCGTCGACGAGGCGCACTGCGTCTCGGACTGGGGCCACGACTTCCGCCCCGACTACCGGCGTATCCGCGACATCCTCGCCGGGCTGTCCGACGACGTCGCGGTCCTGTGCACGACGGCGACGGCCAACGACCGCGTCGTCGCCGACGTCTCCGAGCAGCTGCGCATCGGCGCCGGCGGCGAGGAGCTGACCGTCTATCGCGGGGCGCTCGCTCGGCCGAGCCTGCGCCTGGAGGTCTGCGAGCTGCCCAACCCGGCCGCCCGCCTCGCGTGGCTCGCCACGTGGCTGCCGCAGCTTCCGGGCTCGGGGATCGTCTACTGCCTGACCAAGCGCGACACGGAGACCGTCGCCGAGTGGCTGACGAGCCGCGGCATCCCGGCCATCGCCTACTCGGGCGAGGTCGCCGACGAGGAACGCGTCGCCGCGGAGGAGCGGCTGCTGCGCAACGACGTCAAGGCCGTCGTCGCGACGTCGGCGCTCGGGATGGGCTACGACAAGCCCGATCTCGGGTTCGTCGTCCACTACCAGGCGCCGGGCTCGGCGATCGCCTACTACCAGCAGGTCGGGCGCGCCGGGCGCGGCCTGGACGAGGCGCACGTCGTCCTCCTGCGCGGCCACGAGGACCGCGCCATCCAGGACTTCTTCATCGACACCGCGTTTCCGTCGCGGCCGCTCGTCGAGCGCGTCCTCGAGCTCATCGGCACCTCGGACGCGCCGGTCTCCGTGCCCTCCCTGCAGGCCGACGTCAACCTCGGCCGCACGCGCCTGGACGCGATGCTCAAGGTGCTCGACGTCGAGGGCGCCGTGACCCGCGAGGGCTCCGGCTGGCGCGTGACCGGCGAGCCGTGGGCCTACGACGCCGAGCGCTACGAGCAGGTGACGGCGCTGCGGCGCGCCGAGCAGCGCGCGATGGCGGCGCTGGGCACGGACGGCCGCTGCCTGATGATGGCGCTCCAGGAGGAGCTCGACGACCCCGAGCCGCGGCCGTGCGGGCGCTGCTCGGTGTGCACCGCGCCGCGCTTCGACGCGCCGCTTGACGAGACGCTCGTCCAGCAGGCGGCGCGCATCCTGCGCTCGCGGCCCGTCGTCCTCGGCGTGCGCCGCCAGACGCCGCGCACGGCCGATGCGCCCGGCAAGAAGATCGCGCCCGAGATGCTCGTCGAGGAGGGTCGCGCGCTCGCGCGCTCCGGCGACGGCGGCTGGGATCCGCTCGTGCGCAGCGGCCGCCGCGACGGGCGCTTCGACGACGACCTCGTCGAGGGCCTCGCCGAGCTCGTGCGCGGCTGGTCCCCGACGCCGGCGCCGCAGTGGGTCTCGGCCGTTCCGTCCCGGCGCAGCGGCGACCTCGTGCCCGATCTGGCGCGGCGCCTCGCCGCCGCGCTCGAGCTCCCCTACCTCGACCTGCTCGAGCGCGCCGGGACCAACCCGCCGCAGCGTGAGATGGCCAACTCTGCTCAGCAGGTGGCCAACGTCCGCGGTCAGTTCAGGGTCGCCGGGCAGCCGCCGGCGCAGCCCGGGCTGCTCGTCGACGACCTACGGCTGTCGGGCTGGACGCTGGCCACGGTCGGTGCCCAGCTGCGGATGGCGGGCGGCGGGCCGGTGTTCCCGGTCGTGCTCTCGCTGGCCGGGGCCTGAGCCCCGTCCGGCGAACGACCCGGTGCGGGGCCGAGGGAGCGCCCCCGCACGTCCCTCGGCCCCGACTTCCCGGTTGGCAACTGACGGAAGGAGAAGGGTCAGCTGCTGCACCCGTGGTCATCGGACCGGGGCCAGGCGACTTGAGGCGGATTTCGCGCGATCGCGCGCCGGCGCCCCGCGGCCGGACAGGCTCGACCTCGACTCGAGGGTGCGGGTCAGCCGGCGCGGCGGCCGGCGCGGCGCTGGCGGCGGGCGATGGCCGCGCTCGCGAAGAGCATGAGCGCGAGCAGCGGGATCGTCACGTCGACGCCCGCGGCCGCCCGGCCGGTCGGCGAGAGGATCTTCATCGCGGCCTGCGCGGCCGGATCGACCTGCTCGGCGTGGGGGCGATCGCGGTGGCGGCGGTGGTGCGGGCGGGCCTCCTCGCGCCGCGGAACGGCGCCCGGGGCGGGCGCGAAGGGCCGCGCCAGGAAGCGCGCCGGCGGGGCTCGGCTGTCGCGAGGCCGGATCGGCGACCGACCGGCTCGCGCGGTGGATGGCCGCGTGGGCCTTGCGCTCGATCGCGACGACGTCCTTCGTCGCGGCGGCGGGCGCCGGCGCCGGGCGATTGGCCTCCCCGCCGCCGCCCACACCGGGCGCGGTCGGCGCCGCAGCGGCGGTGTCCCCTGCCGGGGACGCTGTCGCGACCGGGGGTGGGGCCGGCGCGGCGGCGGCGTAGGAGGCGGGTGCGGGGGCCGACGTCGGCACGCGGGCGGGGTGCTCCGCGGCCTTCGGCGGGGTGGCGGGCGCCGGGTGGGTGGGCGCGGGGCGGCGGGGCGCGCCGGAGCGAGGCCGGGGCCTGGCACCCCTGCGCGGCCCCTGGCCTCGCGTCTTCGGCGTCCCTTCGTCCCGCCGCTCACGGGAGCGTCCGCGGTCGCGCTCGCGGCCCGCCGATCCGGTGACCTCCGACCCGGTGGTCACCGTCGGCTGAGGCGTCTCGCGCGCCTTGTCCTTCCCCTTGCGCGAAGAGCCCTTGTCGGACTTCGACCCGGGGCCCTTGTTCGAGGAGCTCGGCTTGGTGGTCGGAACCGGGACCTGCGCGGGCTGGGGGGCCGGCGCCGCGGTGGTCGACGGGCCGCCCGGGCCCTTGCCGCCGGAGCCCCTGCCGCTCGAGCCCTTGGACCCGGAGTTGCCCGAGCCCTTGGACCCGGACCCGCTGGACCCGGACCCGCTCGATCCGGAGCCGCTCGATCCCGATCCGCCCGAGCCCGATCCGCCCGAGCCGCTCGATCCTGACTCGCCCGAGCCTGAGCCCGAGGAGCCTGAGCCCTTCGAGCCCGAGCCGCCCGATCCCCGGTCGCTCCCGGTGACCGGGACGGTCGGCGCCGGCGTGGTCGTCGACGTCGTCGACGGTCGTGCCGACGTGCGTCGTCGTGCTCGTGTCCTCGTCCTGGGCCGCGGCCGGCGCGGCGAACACCGCCGTGACCATCGCCAGGGTCGCGAGCCCGACCGGGGTGGTGCGCGAGCGGAGCATGCGCCCGGGTAGCCATAGCGGCGGCCTCGCCGCAGTGGATCGTGAGGTTTCTCACCCAATGTCAGCTGCGTGTCACCCAGCCCATCCCAATGGCCAGGGGAAGGGAGGTCTCGAGGTGTCCTGGACGGAGCGGCGGCCGCCAGGTACAAAGGAGGCATGGCCGCACCCGAGGTCTCGCGCGACGATCTGACGGCGGCCGTCGAGGCGCGCCGCGAGCTCGGCCCGGAGGCCGAGCGCGCTCTGGTGGACTCGTTCCTCGCGCGCGTGGAGGCCCAGATCGACGAGCGCGTCGATCAGCGGCTCGCGCAGCGCCGGCCGCAGGCCTCGCGCTCCGGGGCGCCGCCCGGCACGATCCCGCTCGCGCTCGGCTCGATGGGGATCGGCATCGCCGTGACGGGCGCCTCCTCGGGGCTCGGCGATGGCGGTGTGCTCGTCGCGATCGTCGCCTGGATCGCGATCGCCGTCATCAACATCGTCTACATGGCTCGCTGACCGGCCGGTCCGGTCGGCGATCAGCCCAGCGCGGCGAGCAGGCGGTCGAGGTCGCTCTCGTCGTTCCACGCCCCGACGGAGGCGCGCAGGTAGGACGTCCCGGGCAGGTTGCGGATGATCACGCGCTCGGCCGCGAGCCGCTCGCGGGCGGTGACCGGGTCGGGGTCCTCCCAGGAGACGAGCGTCGTCGCGTCGCGCGGGGCCACCGTCCGGCCCGACTCGCGCAGCCGGTCGGCGAGCTGCGAGGCGAGCGTCCGCGCGCGGCGGTGCACCTCGGTCCAGCCGTGGGCGGCGAAGACGTCGTGGGCGGCGACCGACGCCGCCGACCACTCGGGAGCCAGCGCGGAGGCGTCGTGGCGGCGCGCGTCGCCCAGGGGCCCGGATGCGAGCGGGTCGTGCGGATCGGCGAGGTTGAGCCACGTGGCCCCGACCGGGGCCAGGCGCTCGCGCCACTCCGGGGAGACCCACAGCATCCCGGTGCCGACCGGCCCGCACATCCACTTCTGGCCCGAGCCGGCGTAGAAGTCGCAGCCCAGCGCGCCGACGTCGACCGGCACCGCCCCGACGCCCTGCGCGCCGTCGAGCAGCACCGAGACCTCGGGGCCGAGCGCGGCGAGGCCCTCGGGGCGCATCTCGCCCGTCACCCAGCTCACGTGCGAGCAGGCGACGAGCCGCGTGCGCGGGCCGACGGCGTCGGCGAGCTCGCGGAACGGCGCCGTGCGCACCTCGACGCCGCGGCGCTCGCGCAGGGTGGAGAGCGGTCCGAGCAGCCCGGGATGCTCGTCGGGCGCGGTGAGGACCTCGTCGCCGGCGCCGAGCGACATCCCGGCGAGGACGCGCACGACCCCGTCGCTCGTGCTCGTCACGAGCGCGACGTCCTCGGGCGCGGCGCCGAGCAGGCCGGCGTACGCGGCGCGCTGGCGGTCGCGGAGCTCGATCATCGTGGCCATGTAGTCGCCCGCACGACCCTCCTGTGCGCCGCGCCGGAGCAGCTCCGTCGCGGCGTCGACCGCGGCGCGGGACAGCGGCCCGCAGGTGCCGGCGTTCAGGTAGGTCGTCTCGGTCAGTCCCGGGAACTCGGCCCGCAGCGCGACGGCATCCACCGGCCGCAGGCTGTCACAGTCGTCTCGCGGTCTGTCGCGATCCTGCGACGGGCCTGTGCCCGGGCACGCGCGAACGGGCTCCGCCGCGGGGTGCTCGCGTAGCATCGGACGGGATGAAGGTCACGCTCCCCGACGGCACCCCGCTCGACCTGCCCGACGGCGCCACCGGCGCCGACGCCGCCGCGGCGATCGGCCCCGGCCTCGCGCGCGCCGCGCTCGCCGTGAAGCAGAACGGCCGGCTGCGCGACCTCGCGCGCCCGCTCGAGCCCGACGCGCCGCTGGAGATCGTCACGGAGCGAAGCGGCCAGGATGCGCTCGACCTGATCCGCCACGACACCGCGCACGTGCTCGCCGCCGCGGTCATGGAGCTCTATCCCGGCGTGAAGATCTCGATCGGCCCGCCGATCGAGAACGGCTTCTACTACGACTTCGAGTTCCCGCCCGGCGTGACCCTGTCGGACGCCGACTTCGAGCGCATCGAGGAGCGGATGCGCGAGCACGTCAAGGCCGGGGAGGAGTTCGTGCGCGAGGACGTGCCCGTCGAGGAGGCGCTCGCGCGCTTCCGCGCGCAGGAGCAGGACTACAAGGTCGAGCTCATCAACGACCTGATCCGCGACCAGGCCGTCGACACCGTCAGCCTCTACACGAACGGGCCGTTCACCGACCTGTGCCGCGGGCCGCACGCCCCGAGCACCGGGCGCATCGGCGCCTTCAAGCTGCAGTCGGTGGCCGGCGCCTACTGGCGCGGCGACTCGAGCCGCCAGATGCTCACGCGCGTGTACGGGACGGCGTTCTTCAAGCAGAAGGAGCTCGAGGAGCACCTGCGCCTGCTCGAGGAGGCGCGCGCCCGCGACCACCGCAAGCTCGGCCGCGAGCTCGGGCTGTTCTTCCTCAGCGACGTGTCGCCCGGCTCGCCGTTCTGGCAGCCCGACGGGATGGCGATCTGGAACGAGCTCACCGCCCTGTGGCGCCACGAGAACGAGCGCCGCGACTACCGCGAGGTCAAGACGCCGATCCTCTACGACGTCGACCTGTGGAAGCGCTCCGGCCACTGGGACGTCTACCGCGAGCACATGTACTTCACGGAGGTCGAGTCGCGCGCCATGGGGCTGAAGCCCATGAACTGCCCGGCGCACGTCCAGATCTTCAAGCACGACCGCCGCTCCTACCGCGACCTGCCGATCCGCTACTCGGAGGCCGGGCTCGTCCACCGCCACGAGCCGAGTGGCACGCTGCACGGGCTGCTGCGCGTCCGCCACATCACCCAGGACGACGCCCACATCTTCTGCACCGAGGAGCAGATCCCCGAGGAGGTCCAGCGCTGCCTGGACTTCGGCTTCGCGATCTACGACGTGTTCGGCTTCAAGCCGCGGCTCGAGCTGTCCACGCGTCCCGAGAAGCGCGTCGGCGCCGAGGAGATGTGGGACAAGGCCGAGGCCGCGCTGGAGAAGGCGCTGGTCGACAAGGGGCTGGAGTACGAGCTCAACCCCGGTGACGGCGCCTTCTACGGACCGAAGATCGACCTGCACATGTCCGACACGATCGGGCGCTCGTGGCAGCTCGGGACCGTCCAGCTCGACTACTACATGCCCGAGCGCTTCGAGCTGACCTACACCGGCGCCGACAACGCCGAGCACCGCCCGGTGATGATCCACCGGGCGCTCATGGGCAGCTTCGAGCGCTTCATCGGGATCCTCATCGAGCACTACGCCGGCGAGTTCCCGCTGTGGCTCGCGCCCGTCCAGGCGATCGCGCTGCCGATCGCCGACCGCCACAACGACGCCGCGCGGGAGGTCGTGCGGACGCTGCGCGACGCCGGTCTGCGCGCCGAGGTCGACGACCGCACCGAGTCGGTCGGGCGCAAGATCCGCGACGCCGAGCTGCGCAAGATCCCCTACATGCTCGTCGTCGGAGACCGCGAGGCCGAGGAGGGCACCGTCTCGGTGCGCCGCCACGGCGAGGGCGACCAGGGCAGCATGCCCGTCGCCGACCTCGTCGAGCAGCTGTTCGGCGATGCGCGCGGAGCGCCGGTGAGCGCCTGGCGGCGCCGGCTCGAGCCGCTCCCCGCGGTCGAGCTCGACGGCGGGCTGCGCGTGCACGACGCCGCCGGCCACGGGGCGCGCCGCCGCGGGCTCGGCGGCCTGGCCTCGTTGCCGGAGGATCGCGCGCTGCGCCTGCGGGCCCGAGCGGTGCACACGCTGACGATGCGCTTCGGCCTCGACCTCATCTGGCTCGACGGCGACGGGCGCGTCGTGCGCGTCGATCGCGACGTCCCGCCACGGCGCCACCGGATGTGCGCGCGGGCGCGCGCCGTGGTCGAGACGCGTTCGGGCTGCGCAGATCGTTTCCTACGGGCCGGCGTCGGCGGCTATACTCCGAGTCGTTGATCGATTCGTTCGCCACACAGCCGCGCGCTTCTTGACCCGCGGTCCCCAAAGCTAGTGCCGGTCCCGCGCAGATTCGACCGGCGCCCGCCTGAGCGCGACACCACCCGGATCAACGAGCGCATCCGCGTTCCCGAGGTCCGGGTCATCGGTGAGGACGGCAAGCAGATCGGTGTCATGCGCACCGACGAGGCCCTGCGGTACGCGCAGGAGCGCGATCTCGACCTGGTCGAGGTCGCCCCCGACGCGCGCCCGCCCGTCACCCGCATCCTGGACTACTCGAAGTACAAGTACGAGCAGGCCCAGAAGCAGAAGGCCGCGCGCAAGCACCAGCAGCAGATCACGATCCGCGAGATCAAGTTCCGCCCGAAGATCGCGCAGAACGACTACGACACCAAGAAGGGTCATGTCGAGCGCTTCCTCAAGCGGAAGGACAAGGTCAAGATCACGATCATGTTCCGCGGGCGCGAGGTCACGCACCCCGAGCGCGGGCAGCAGTTGCTCGAGCGCCTCGCCGAGGAGCTCCAGGACCTCGCGATCGTCGAGCAGCGCCCCAACCTCGACGGGCGCAACATGACGATGATGCTCGGCCCGTCGAAGGCCGTGCTCGCCGGCACGCTCGACGGCGAAGCCGAAGCCGAAGCCGCTGCCACCGGTGACGGTGACGCGCCCGCGCCCGAGGCCGCGCCCGACGCCGAGGTCAACGGCAACGGCAACGGCAGCGCGACTGCGGAGAACGGGGCCGACACGGCCCCCGAGCCGCAGCCCGAGCCCGCCAAGGCCGACGGCGACGACGCCGCGGCCACGGCCTAGCACCCTCGCGCCGCGGCCGGGCGCGCCGGTCTCCTATACTGCGCCGTTCGTCATGCCGAAGATGAAGACCCATTCGGGCGCGAAGAAGCGCTTCAAGGTGACCGCCAAGGGCAAGGTCAAGGGCCGCCACGCCTACACGAGCCACATCCTCGAGAAGAAGTCGCCCAAGCGGAAGCGCCGCCTGGGCCAGGCGCCGGTCCTCCATGACAGCGACGCCAAGCGCGTGAAGAAGCTGCTGGGAGCTGGCTCCAAGTGACCCGCGTCAAGCGTTCCGTCAACGCCCGCAAGAAGCGCCGCGCAACGCTCGAGCGCGCCAAGGGCTTCCGCGGCGAGGCGCACTCCAACTACAAGCGGGCGAAGGAAGCGGTCATGAAGGCCGACTCCTACGCGTACCGCGACCGCCGCAATCGCAAGCGCGACTTCCGCCGCCTGTGGATCGTGCGCATCAACGCCGCCGCGCGCCAGAACGGCATGAGCTACGGCGTCTTCATCCACGGCCTGAAGCTGGCCGGCATCGAGCTGGACCGCAAGGTCCTGGCCGACATCGCCGTCCGCGATCCCGAGACCTTCCGCCGATTCGCCGATGCCGCCCGCGAGGCGTCGGCCGCTGCCAGCTAGCACAGGCCGACAAGCAGACCTCACGGGCGCCGCTTCCTCCGGAATCGGCGCCCGTTTTCGTTTTCCGACCCGTTCGCACCGATGATCACCTCGCCCCACAACGACAAGCTCAAAGAGGTCCGCCGGCTCCAGCGTCGCCGCGAGGCGCGCTTCGTCGCCGAGGGAGAGGACCTCGTGGCCGCGGCCGAGCAGGCCGGCTGGCCCGCCGTGTTCCGCCTGCGCGCCGGCGTCGACGTCGAGCCCGGGCTGCTGGACGCGGTCTCCTCGCTGGGCTCGGGAACGCGCGAGCTGGGGGTCTACGAGCGCCGCTGGGCCGCGCCCGCCGGGCCGCTGTGCATCGCCCTGTGGGGCGTGCAGGACCCGGGCAACGTCGGCACCGTCGTGCGCTCCGCGCTCGCCTTCGGCGCCGCCTCGGTCGTCGTCGGCCCCGACTGCGCCGACCCGTTCGGGCCGCGCGCGGTGCGCGCCTCGATGGGCGCGATCTTCGAGGTGCCCGTCGCGCGCGTGGACGCGATCGACGAGCTCCCCGGTGAGCGCATCGCGCTCGCCGCCCGCGCCGGCGAGGCGCTGCGCGGCCCGGTGGGCGGCGACGCGACGCTCGTCGTCGGCGCCGAGCGCGCCGGCCTGCCCGACGACGTCCTGGCCGCGTGCGACCGCGTCGCGCACATCCCGATCGCCGGCGAGTCGCTGAACGCGGCCATGGCCGCCACCGTCGCCCTCTACGAGGCCCGGCGCGACGCCGGACCCGCCGCGGATGAGATCCTCGCCGCGACCGTTAGGGTGCCGCGCGCATGAGCGTGCTCGACCGCATCGGATCGCTGCGCGCCGAGGCCGAGGCCGCGGTCGCCCAGGCCACCTCGAGCGCCGTACTCGAGGAGCTGCGCGTGCGCTACCTCGGCCGCAAGGCCGAGCTGCCCAACCTGCTGCGCGGCGTCGCCCAGCTGCCGGCCGAGGAGCGCGGCACGGTCGGGCGCGCCGCCAACCAGGCGCGCCAGGCGCTCGAGGCGCTGATCGGCGAGCGCGCCTCCGAGCTCGAGGCGGGCGAGCTCGACACGCGACTGGCCGCCGACCGCATCGACGTCACGCTGCCCGGCGAGCCGCCCCAGCCCGTCGGGCGGCTGCACCTCATCACGCAGACCTGGCGCGAGTGCGAGGACATCTTCGTCGGGCTCGGGTTCACCGTCGTCGAGGGCCCCGAGGTCGACCTCGTCCACTACAACTTCGACGCGCTCAACCACGACATCACGCACCCGGCGCGCGACCACACGGACACGTTCTACGTCGCCGACGACGTCGTCCTGCGCACGCACACCTCGCCGATGCAGGTGCGGGCCATGGAGCAGCATCCGCCGCCGCTGTACGTGGTCATCCCGGGCCGCACCTACCGCCGCGACAGCGACGCCACCCACACGCCGCAGTTCCACCAGGTCGAGGGGCTGGCCGTCGACGAGGACATCACGCTCGCCGACCTCAAGGGCACGCTGCTGAGCTTCGCGCGCTCGATGTTCGGCGACGAGCGCGACGTGCGCCTGCGCCCGCACTTCTTCCCCTTCACCGAGCCGAGCGTCGAGGTCGACGTCTCCTGCTTCAACTGCGACGGGCACGGTTACGTCAGCGACGGCTCGCGCTGTCGGCTCTGCCGCGGCGAGGGCTGGATGGAGATCCTCGGCGCCGGCGAGGTCGACCCCAACGTCTTCTCCTACGTCGACGACGAGCGCTACGACCCCGAGAAGGTCCAGGGCTTCGCGTGGGGGATGGGCATCGAGCGCATCGCCCAGCTCAAGCACGGGCTGACGGACATGCGCGCGCTGTACGAGAACGACCTTCGCTTCCTGGAGCAGTTCGGCTGATGCTCGTCCCGCTCGAGTGGCTCTACGAGTACGCGAACCCCGGGCTCGACACCGCCGAGGTCGAGCGGCGGCTGACCATGACCGGCACGAAGGTCGAGGCGGTCCGCCACCACGGCGTGGACGCGGTCGAGAACTTCGTGATCGGCAAGGTCCAGACGGCCGAGCGCCACCCCGACGCCGACCGGCTGTCCGTCTGCACGGTCGACGTCGGGAACGGCCATGTCGCCCAGATCGTGTGCGGCGCGCCGAACGTCGCCGCCGGTCAGACCGTCGCCGTCGCGCGGCCCGGCGCGGTCATGCCCGACGGCACGAAGCTCGGCGCGGCGAAGCTGCGCGGCGTGCGCTCGGAGGGGATGATCCTCGCCGAGGACGAGCTCGCGATCGGCCCCGAGCACGCCGGGATCATGATCCTCGACGAGCTCGTCCCCGGCGCCGCGGAGCTGCCCGCCGGCGCCCCGCTGGCCGACACGCTGCCGATCGCCGGCGACGTCCTCGAGCTCGAGATCACGCCGAACCGGCCGGACTGCCTCGGCATCTTCGGCGTCGCGCGCGAGCTGCATGCCGCCACCGGCGCGCCGCTCGCGGCCCCGCCGTGGGCCGAGGACCCGGGCACGCCCGGCGCCATCCCCGGCGCCGAGGTCATCGTCGAGGCGCCCGACCTCAACCCGCGCTTCACGCTGCGCGCCTACGAGAACGTGACGATCGGCCCGTCGCCGCCGTGGCTCAAGGCCCGCCTGAGCGCCGCCGGCATGCGGCCGATCAACAACGTCGTCGACATCACGAACTACGTGATGGTGCTCGTCGGCCAGCCCGTCCACGCGTTCGACTGGGACCGCGTCGCCGGCGGACGACTGACCGTGCGCCGCGCGCGCGACGGCGAGCAGGTCGAGACGCTCGACGGCCACGTGCGGACGCTCGACTCCGAGATGCTCGTCATCGACGACGCCGACGGGCCGACGTCGATCGCCGGCGTCATGGGCGGCGCGCGCTCCGAGGTCTCCGAGGGCACGACGCGCGTGCTCATGGAGGTCGCCACCTGGAACGGCCCGAACATCCACCGCACCTCGCAGGTCCTCGGCCTACGCAGCGAGGCCAGCGGCCGCTACGAGAAGGGCCTCCAGCCCGAGCAGGCGATGCAGGCGCAGGCCGTGCTCTCGCAGCTCATGGTCGAGCTGACCGGCGCCCGTCTGGTCGACGGCACGATCGACGTCGGCGGCGACGGCCCGCCGCCCGCGACGATCCGCCTGCGCACGCAGCGCGTCGCGGACATCCTCGGCATGCCGATCGCCCGCGAGCGCCAGGCCGAGATCCTCGCCGCCCTCGAGTTCGGCACGGCCGACGCCGACGACGGCCTCGACGTGACCGTGCCGCCCTTCCGCCGCAACGACGTCACGCGCGAGGCCGACCTGATCGAGGAGGTCGCGCGCATCGACGGCCTCGACAAGCTCCCCGCCACGCTGCCCAAGCGCCGCAACGCCGCCGGGCGGATGAGCACCGAGCAGCGCCTGCGCCGCCGCGCCGTCGACGCGCTGGTCGGTCGCGGCCTGAACGAGATCGTCGGCTGGAGCTTCACCGATCCCGGCCTCGCCGACCGTCTGCGCCTCGAGCCCGGCGACCCCCGGCGCGACGTCGTCGTCCTCGAGAACCCGATGTCCGAGGCGCAGTCCGTGCTGCGCACCACGCTGATCGGCTCGCTGCTCGACGCCGCGCGCCACAACGTCGCGCGCGGCGCCACCGACCTCGGCCTGTTCGAGCAGGGCGCCGTCTACCGCACCCGCGCCGGCGCCTCCAACGGCGCCTCGGCGGACGGCGACCCGCGCCGCGGCGGGCGCGACCACGTCCTGCCCGAGGAGCACCGTGCGCTCGGCGGGCTCATCACCGGGCGGCTGCATCCCCCGACGTGGGGCACGAACGACCCGCCGCGCGCCGGCTTCTTCCCGGCCAAGGCCCTGTTCGGCGCGGTCTGCGAGGCGCTGCGCGTGCCGTGGACGGTCGAGCCCGCGACCGAGCCGTTCCTGCATCCCGGGCGCACCGCCCGCGTGCTCGCCGGCGCGGGGGGCGACCCGGTCGGCTGGATCGGCGAGCTGCACCCACTCGTCGCGCGCGCGTGGGACCTCGAGTCGGCCGCGGCCTTCGAGGTCGACCTCGACCGCCTCGTCACCCACGCCGACCCGACGCCGACCTATCGCGATCTGACGAGCTTCCCGGCGCTGCGCCAGGACCTCGCCGTGGCCGTCGCCGACGACGTCCCCGCCGCCGCCGTGCTCGAGGTCGTGCGCCGCGTGGGCGGCGACCTGCTCGCGGGCGCGCGCGTCTTCGACGTCTACCGCGGCGAGCAGGTGGGGGAGGGGCGCACGTCGCTCGCCCTGACGCTCGAGTTCCGCGCCGACGACCGCACCCTGACCGACGAGGACGTCGCGCCGCTGCGCGAGCGGATGGTCGCCGCGCTGCGCGACGACCTCGGGGGCGATCTGCGTGCCTAGCGCGATCGTCGCCGGCGCCTCCGGCTACACCGGCGCGCTCGCCGCGCGGCTGCTGTGGCGCCACCCCGACTTCGAGCTGCGCGCGGTGACGAGCCGCAGCGACGCGGGCCGCCGCCTGGACGACCTCTACCCGCACCACCGCGTCCCGCTCGAGCTCGAGCCGCTGGACCTCGACCGCCACGGCGACGTCGACGCGGCGATCGTCGCCTATCCGCACGGCGCCGCCGCGCCGGTCGTGGCGGCGCTGCGCGAGCGCGGCGTCAAGGTCGTCGACCTGAGCGCCGACTTCCGCCTGCGCGACGTGGCCGAGTACGAGCGCTGGTACGTCGAGCACCCGCACCCCGAGCTGATCGAGGGCGCCGTCTACGGGCTGCCCGAGCGCTACCGCGACGCCGTGCGCGACGCGGACCTGGTCGCCAACCCCGGCTGCTACCCGACGGCCACGGTGCTCGCCCTCGCGCCGCTCGCCCCGCACATCGCCGACGTCGTCGTCGACGCCAAGAGCGGCGTCTCGGGCGCCGGGCGCACGCTGCGCGACTCGACGCACTTCGTCGCCGCCGACGAGAACGTCACCCCCTACGGCGTCGGCAGCCACCGCCACATGCCGGAGATCGACCAGGAGCTGCGCGCCGCCGGCGCGGCGCACGTGACGGTCACGTTCACGCCGCACCTGCTGCCGCTCGACCAGGGCGAGCTCGTCTCCTGCTACGTCACGCTGGCCACGCCGCTGGGCCGCCACGTCCGCGAGCTGTTCGAGGAGGCCTACGCCGGCGAGCCGTTCGTCGAGATCGTCGACCGCCCGCCCGGCGTGCGCGACGTGCGCGACACGAACATCTGCCGGATCGCGCCGCGGCTGGACGAGCGCACCGGCAAGGTCTTCGTCTTCGCGGCGATCGACAACCTGTGGAAGGGCTCGTCGTCGCAGGCCGTGCAGAACCTCAACCTCATGTTCAGCCTGAGCGAGACGGCGGGGATCGGGTGAGCGCCGCGCCGACGGGCTCCGCGTTCTTCCGCTCGCGCTGGGTCGACGTCCCCGAGGGCGCCGTCGAGGTGGCCGGCGGCCTGCCCGCCGGCTTCCGCGCCGCCGGCGTCGCCGCCGGGCTCAAGCCATCGGGCAGCCCCGACGTCGGGCTGCTCGTCTGCGACGCCCCCGAGGCGACGAGCGCCGCGCGCTTCACGCGGTCGGGCGTGCTCGCGGCGCCGGTGCTCGTCTGCCGGCAGCGCACGAAGCTGGACGCGCTGCGCGCCGTCGTCGCGAACTCCGGCTGCGCCAACGCCGCGACCGGCGGGCGCGGGTTCGACGACGCCGTGAAGGTGCAGGGCGCCGGGGCGATCGCCTCCGGCGTGCGCGAGGACCGCGTCGCCGTCGCCTCGACCGGCGTGATCGGCGTCCCGCTCGACACCCAGGCGATGGTCTCCGGGCTGCTGCAGGCGGCGCGCCGCCTGCGCGCCGACGGCGACGCCGAGTTCGCCGCGGCGATCATGACCACCGACGCCTTCGAGAAGCGCGCGACGCTCGACGTCACCCTGCCCAGCGGCGGCACGGTGCGCCTGAGCGCGCAGGCCAAGGGCGCGGGCATGATCCAGCCGAGCTTCGCGACGATGCTGTGCTTCGTGCAGACCGACGCGGCGTTGAGCGCGGAGACGGCCGACCTGCTGCTCGGCGTGACGGTCAAGCGCTCGTTCGACCGCATCTCGGTCGACGGCCAGCTCTCGACGAACGACACGGCGCTGCTCATGGCCAGCGGCGCCGGCGGGGTGGCGATCGAGCCCGAGACGCCCGACGAGCTCGCCTTCGGCAAGGCACTGGACTCGCTCCTGCGCCAGCTCGCGCTCGACATCGTCCGCGACGGCGAGGGCGCCGCGCGCGTCGGGCGCGTCCACGTGCGCGGCGGCGACGGCCCCGCGGTCGAGCGCGCGGCGCGCGCGGTGGCCAACTCGCCGCTCGTCAAGGCGGCGCTGCACGGCGGCGACCCCAACTGGGGCCGCATCGCCCAGGCGGTCGGCGGCGCGCTCACCGACACCGCGCCGCTCGCCCTCGACATCGCGATCGCCGGCGTGCCGGTCTGCGCCCGCGGCGCCGCGGTCGCGCACGACACCGCCGCGCTGGCCGCCGCCGTCGTGGTCGAGGAGGTCGACTACGAGGTCGTGCTGCCCGGCGAGGGTCACGAGACCGAGGTCTTCTTCTCCGACCTCTCGCACGAGTACGTGACGATCAACGCCGAATACACCACGTGAGGCGGCCCGAGATGCGCGACGTCGGCACGCTGCTCGAGGCCCTGCCCTACATCCGCGAGTTCCACGGGCGCACCGTGGTCATCAAGTACGGCGGCGCGGCGATGGTGGATCCCGCCCTGCGCGAGGAGTTCGCGCGCGACGTCGTCCTGCTCAAGTACGTCGGGATCAACCCGGTCGTCGTCCACGGCGGCGGCCCGGAGATCACGACCTACATGGAGCGCCTCGGGATGCCCGTGCAGTTCGTCGGTGGCCTGCGCGTCAGCGACGCCGACACCGTCGAGGTGGCCAAGATGGTCCTCGTCGGAAAGGTCAACAAGGACATCGTCCTGCGCCTGAACCGCCACGGCCAGCCCGCCGTCGGGCTGTGCGGCGACGACGGCCTGCTCTTCCGCGTCGCCCGCCAGGCCGCCGCGGACGGCACCGACCTCGGCTTCGTCGGGCGCATCGAGCGCGTCGACGTCGACGTCCTCAACCACATCGCCCAGGACTACATCCCCGTCGTCGCGTCGGTCGGCGCCGACCGCGAGGGGAACTCCTACAACGTCAACGCCGACGAGGCGGCGGGCGCGGTGGCGCGCGCGCTCGGGGCGTACAAGGTCATCTTCCTCACCGACGTCGCCGGCTGGCTGCGCGACCCCGCCGACCCCGCGAGCGTCGTCTCCGAGGCGGGCGCGGACGAGGTCGAGGCGGCGCTCGAGGGCATCGAGGGCGGCATGCGGCCGAAGCTCCTGGCCTGCCTGAACGCGATCTACGGCGGCGTCAACTACGCCCACATCGTCGACGGCCGCGTTGCGCACTCGCTGCTGCTCGAGCTGTTCACGAACGCAGGACACGGCACGAAGATCCGGGCGGCGACATGAGCACACAGACCACCGACCACCTGATGCCGACCTACGCGCGCCACCCGGTGCGCTTCGTGCGCGGCGAGGGCGCGCGCCTGTGGGACGACGAGGGCAACGAGTACCTCGACTTCCTGGCCGGCATCAGCGTCTCGAGCGTCGGGCACTGCCACCCCGCGGTCGTCGCGGCGATCCGCGAGCAGGCGGGGAGGCTGCTTCACGTCGGCAACCTCTTCTACACCGAGCCGATGTCGCGCCTCGCCGACCGCCTGGCCTCGGGCTCGCTCGGCGGCACCGTGTTCTTCACGAACTCGGGCGCCGAGGCCAACGAGGCGGCGCTCAAGCTCGCCCGCAAGGCCAAGCCGGGCGGCGACATCGTCGTCCTGCAGCGCGGCTTCCACGGACGGACCTACGGCGCCTTGAGCGCCACGCCCCAGGAGAGCAAGCAGGCGCCGTTCGCGCCGCTCGTGCCCGGCTTCCGCGCCGTCGAGCCGACCGCCGCTGCGGTGGGCGCCGCCGTCGACGCGAACACGGCCGCCGTGCTGCTCGAGCCGATCCAGGGCGAGAGCGGGGTCTGGCCGCTCGACGAGGACCTGCTGCACACCGCGCGCGAGGCGTGCGACGCCCACGGCGCCGCGCTCCTGTACGACGAGATCCAGTGCGGGCTGGGGCGCTGCGGGACGCTGTGGGCCTACGAGCAGTCGGGCGTCGTGCCCGACGCGCTCACGACGGCCAAGGCGCTCGGCGGCGGCCTGCCGATCGGCGCGCTCATCACCGGCGAGCGGCTGTCGGCCGTGCTCCAGCCTGGCGACCACGGCTCGACCTTCGCGGGCGGCGCCGTCGTGTCCGCCGCGGCCCACGCCGCGCTCGACGTGCTCGAGGACCCGGCGCTGCACGCGCGCGTGCGCGACCTCGGCGACCGGCTCGTCGCCGCGCTGGACGAGCTGCCCGGCGTGCTCGCCGTGCGCGGGCGCGGCCTGATGGTCGCCTTCGACGTCGACGGCGACGCGCCCGGCATCGTCCGCCGCGCGCTGCTCGAGCAGCGCCTCGTCTGCAACGCGACGGGCCCGGGCACGATCCGGCTGCTGCCGCCGCTGACGATCGGCGAGGCCGAGGCCGACGACGCGGTCGGCCGACTGCGCGCGCTGCTGTAGGCCTACGATGGCGCCCATGGAGCAGGGGATCTCGAGGACACGGCTCGACCACGACAGCGACGAGCGCTTCGTCCCGCTGCGCCGGCAGCTCGGCGTGACGACGTTCGGGATGAACCAGATCGTCCTGAAGCCGCGCGAGCGCGGCAGGATCCACGCCCACGAGCACCAGGAGGAGGTCTATCTGGTCCTCGAGGGCACGCTGACGCTGCTCGTCGAGGGCGAGGAGACCACGCTCGGGCCGGGCGAGCTGATCCGCGTGGCGCCCAACGTCCGCCGCCAGCTCGTCAACCGCGGCCCCGAGCGCCTGTCGCTCATCGCTCTGGGCGGCGCGAGCGAGCACGAGGGCCGCGACGGCAAGGCGTGGACGGACTGGGACGCCGAGCACAGCGGCGCGCCGCGCGACGTCCCGATGCCCGAGGACCTCCCGCGCTGACGCCGGCGCTCGCGCGCGGGCGCGGGCGCTACTGGCGGTACTCGCGCAGGCCGTCGATGCTCGGCAGCATCACCGAGCCGGCCCGCCCGAACAGGCAGAGGCTCGCGAGCACGAGGCCGTAGCCGGCGATCGGCGGGACCCAGCTCGTCGCCACGAGGCAGGCGATGGCGAGCACGAGCGGCAGCCACAGGCGCGCCGGAACCGACGGCAGCGCCCGCGGCCGGCGCGGCGGACCGGGCCCGGGCTCGCGGTCCGGGCGGCGCGGGTAGCGCGGATCGTGCGTGTCGATCAGCATCAGCATCGCCCTGCCGACGAGAGTACTCCCGGACGCGCCCCCGCGCGCCGGGAGGGGTCAGCGCGGCGACGGCTTGTAACCTGCCGCGGCCATGACGGACCCCACCGAACCACCTCAGGCCGCCACCACGCCGCACACGCGCACCGCCTCGTACCTCGCCGAGCCGGGCGAGGTCAACCGCGTCCTGCTGCTCTACTCGGGCGGACTGGACACGAGCGTGATGCTCAAGTGGATCCAGGACGAGTACGACGCCGAGGTCGTCGCGCTGACGATCAACCTCGGCCAGCCCGGCGAGGACTACGACGTCGTCCAGGGCAAGGCGCTGCAGATCGGGGCCGTCGCGGCCGAGGTGGTCGACGCGCGCGAGGAGTTCGCCGCCGAGTACGTCGTCCCGGCGATCAAGGCCAACGCCATCTACGGGCTCGCCTATCCGCTGTTCACCGCGCTCGGCCGGCCGCTGATCGCCAAGCTCGCGGTCGACTACGCACGCAAGCACGGCTGCGACACGATCGCCCACGGCTGCACGGGCAAGGGCAACGACCAGGTCCGCATCGAGGCGACCGTGGCCACGCTCGCCCCCGAGCTGAAGGTCATCGCGCCCGTGCGCGGCTGGCAGATGGGCCGCGAGGAGGAGATCGAGTACGCGCGCAAGCACGGGATCCCGATCAAGGGCGGCGCCGAGCACACGCCGTACTCGATCGACGACAACCTGTGGGGGCGCAGCTCGGAGGGCCGCTGGATCGAGCAGCTCGACCACGCGCCCGACGACGACGTCTTCCAGCTCGTCACGCGCCCGGAGGAGGCGCCCGACGAGGCGCAGACCGTCCGCATCGGCTTCGAGCGCGGCGTGCCCGTGGCGCTCGACGGCGAGCGGCTCGGGATCGTCGAGCTGCTCGAGCGCGTCGCCGAGCTCGGGATCCGGCACGGCGTCGGGATCGTCGACCACATCGAGGACCGCATCGTCGGCCTGAAGGTGCGCGACATCTACGAGGTCCCGGCCGCGGCGATCCTGCTGCCGGCGCACGCCGAGCTCGAGCGCCTCGTCGGCACGATCCACCAGAACCAGTTCAAGGGCGAGCTCGACCGCAAGTGGGCCTACCTCGTCTACGCCGGCCTGTGGTGGGAGCCCCTGCGCGGCGACCTCGACGCCTACATGGAGTCGGTCAACGCGCAGGTCACCGGCACGATCGGCATGAAGCTCTACAAGGGCAGCGCCCGGGTCGTCACGCGCGAGTCGCCCAACGCGGTCTACGACGCCCAGCTGGCCACCTTCGAGACGTCGGGCGGGCTGTTCTCGCAGCAGGCGTCGCCCGGCTTCATCGAGCTGTGGTCGCTGCAGTCGAGGATGGCCCATCGCTTGCGTGCGGAGCGCGACGGGTAGATCCTGTTCCCATGTTCTACAAGGCACTTGGGTTCGCTGTATGGAACGGCGCGAGGTGGTACTTCGGGCATCGGATGCCCTCGCGCAAGATGATGCTGGCGGGGGGTGGCGCGATCGCCGCCCTGGCCGCGATCGCGGCGAGCGTGCTCGCCGTCGGTTCCAAGCGCAGCGAGGGCTGACAACCGCGCCGCGCGACCGCTCGCGGCGCCGAGCGCGGGCACGCCCGCTCCGTCCGCCCGCGCGCGTACGGTGGCGTCGTGGCGACCCGACCGACCGACGAGCTCTCCGCGCGGCGCGCGGGCCGCGACGGCCCGCCGCTTCAGGCGGTCGACGCGGGCCCGGTCGGCCTCGCGCACCTGCGCGAGCGCCTCGCCGCGGCCGAGCACGAGGTCGCCGCGCTCCAAGCCCGGATCGGGGCCACGACCGCCGAGCGCGACCGCATGGCCGCGCTGGCCGGCACGCGCCGGCGCGACTGGCTGGCCGCCGGCCGCCGTGAGCTCGCGCTGCGCGCCGAGCTGGGCGACGCCCAGCGCGAGCTGGCCGAGGTCCGCGAGCGGCTCGTCGCGCGCACCACGTCGGAGGCGCGCCTGCGCGTCGAGGCCACCGGGCTGCATGCGCGCATCCACGCGCTGCGCGCCCAGGTCGCGGGCCACGACGCGCGCGTGGCCGCCCTGGCGGGCGTGATCGACGATCTGGGCGCCGAGGCCTCCGCCGCCCGCGCCGACGCCGACGCTCGTCTCGCCGGCCGGGAGCGGGCCGAGGCCTCGCTCGACGCGGGACGCGCCCGGATCGCTGAGCTCGAGGGCGAGGTCGCCGAGCTCCGCGCCGAGCTCGAGACGCTCCACACCGCACGCGACCGCACGCTGAACGCCGAGGCCGGAATCCGCGCTGCGCGCGCCGCCGAGCTCGATGCCCTGCGCCGCACGGGCGAGCGCCTGCGTCCGGCGGGCGCGCCGCCCGACACCCCCGGCGGGCCGATCCCCGACCTCGCCGCCGAGCTCGCCCGGGCCGCCGAGCGGCTGCGTGCCCGCCCACCCGCCGAGGCGCTCGAGGAGCCGGCGGCCGCCGCGGTCGCCGAAGCCGCCCCGGCGCTCCCGCCGCGCGCGGCGTCGCCGCGGCCCGCGCTCGCCCCCGTGGTCTCGCCGCCCGTCCCCGCTCCCGTCGCCGCACCCGCGCCGCCGGCCACGCGCGCGCTCGCGGCCGCGGCCGTGCGGCGGCTCGTCCGCGGCCTGCGCGGCCGCCGCCGCTGACCCTCGGTCCCGGCCGGCGAAGCGAATCCGCAACGTGCGTCTTTCCGTCCCCTTCGCGCCGTCCGGTCGGTCCGGCGCGCCGCCTATCCTCGGAGGCCCGTGAGCTCGCCGTCCTGCGCCCATCTGCACGTCCACTCCGAGTACTCGCTGCTGGACGGCGCCTGCAAGATCGAGGCGCTCGCCGCGCGCGCCGCCGAGTTCGGCCAGCCCGCGCTCGGGCTCACCGACCATGGCGTCATGAACGGCGCGATCGAGCTCTACAAGGCGTGCCGCAGCCACGGCATCAAGCCGATCGTCGGCTGCGAGATCTACCTCGTCGACGATCACACCGAGCGCGGCGGCGGCCCGGGCGGGGCGCGCGCCCGCGAGCGCAACCACCTGACGCTGCTCGCCGCCGACGACGCCGGCTATCGCAACCTCGTCAAGCTCTCCTCGGCCGGCTTCCTCGAGGGCCTGCACCGCGGCAAGCCGACGCTCGACATGGGCCAGATCGCCGCCCACAGCGAGGGCGTCATCGCGCTCACGGGCTGCCTGGCCAGCCGCTTCTGCCAGCGCCTCGTCGACGGGCGCGATGCCGAGGCGCGCGCCCACGCCGACGACCTGCTGCAGGCCTTCGGGCCCGACAACGTCTTCTTCGAGGTCCAGAAGAACGGCATCGCCGACCAGGAGAAGGCCAACGCGGGGATCGTGCGCATCGCACGCGAGGTCGGCCGGCCGCTCGTGGGCACCGGCGACGTGCACTACCTGCGTCGCGAGGACTACCACCACCACACGGCGCTGCTCTGCGTGCAGACGAAGTCCACGCTCGCGGCGCCGAAGATGACCTTCGACACGAACGAGTTCTACCTGCGCTCGAGCGAGGAGATGGCGCAGTCCTTCGCCGAGTGGCCAGAGGCGCTCGCCTCGACGCTCGAGATCGCCGAGCGCTGCGACGTCACCATCGAGCTCGGCAAGCAGCTGATCCCGCGCTACCTGCCCGAGGGCGAGGACGAGCGCGCCTACCTGCGCGCGCGGGTCCACGAGGGGCTGCGCGCGCGCTACGGCGAGCCGCCGCCCGCGGCCGCGCTCGAGCGCGCCGACATGGAGCTCGAGGTCATCGACCGGATGGGCTACAACGCCTACTTCCTGATCGTCTGGGACTTCGTCAAGTGGGCCAAGGACAACGGCATCGCCGTGGGGCCCGGGCGTGGCAGCGCGGCCGGCTCGATCGTCGCCTACTGCCTGCGGATCACCGACGTCGACCCGCTGCGCTACGACCTGCTCTTCGAGCGCTTCCTGAACCCCGAGCGCGTGTCGATGCCGGACATCGACATCGATTTCTCCGTGCGCGGCCGCGACCGCGTCATGCGCTACGTCACCGAGAAGTACGGGCGCGACTCGGTCGCCCAGATCATCACCTTCGGCAAGATGTTCCCGCGGGCGGCCACGCGCGACGCCGCGCGCGTGCTCGGCCATGACTACGGCGTTGGCGACCGCCTGGCCAAGCTCATCCCCGACCCGCAGCAGGGCCGGCCGCCGTCGTTCGACGACTGCCTCAAGCCCGGCGAGCAGCTCCGCGGCGCCTACGACACCGACGGCACGGCGAAGCAGATCATCGACGTCGCGCGCGGGCTCGAGGGGATCGTCCGCAACTCCTCGATCCACGCCGCCGCGGTCGTCATCTCGGGCGCGCCGCTGACCGACATCGTCCCGCTGCAGCTCGCCGACGCGGGCGCCGCCGGGGAACGGCAACGGCAACGGCGAGAGCGGCGAGCGCGACTACAAGCTCGTCACCCAGTTCTCGATGAAGCCGGTCGAGGAGCTCGGCCTGCTCAAGATGGACTTCCTGGGCCTGCGCAACCTCGACGTCATCGAGGACGCGCTGGACATCATCGAGCGCTCGAGCGGCCGACGCCCGGACATGGCCGCGCTCCCGCTGGACGACGAGAAGACCTACGAGATGATGGCCCGCGGCGACTCGGTGGGCGTGTTCCAGTTCGAGTCCGAGGGCATGCAGAGCGCCCTGCGCCAGGTCAAGCCGACCGAGTTCGACGACCTCGTCGCGCTCGTCGCCCTGTACCGCCCGGGCGCCATGGACCAGATCCCCGCGTACGCGCGCGGCAAGCGCACGCCCGACGCGGTCAGCGTGCCCGACGATCGCCTGGAGCCGATCATCGGCCAGACCTACGGCGTGATCCTGTACCAGGAGCAGGCGATGCAGATCGCCAAGGCCCTGGCCGGGTTCAGCGGCGCCAAGGCCGACGACCTGCGCAAGGCGATCGGCAAGAAGAACCGCGCCGCGATGGCGCAGCTCGAGCCCGAGTTCCGCGACGGCTGCCGCCAGTCGGGCACGTCGGCGCAGGTCATCGACTGGCTGTGGACCACGAACGAGAAGTCGGCCGACTACTCGTTCAACCGCAGCCACGCCGCGTGCTACGCGCTGATCGCCTACCGGACCGCGTGGCTGAAGGCGAACTTCCCCGCCGAGTACATGGCCGCGCTGATCTCGTCGGTCATGGACACGAAGGACAAGGTGCCGTTCTTCGCCGCCAAGGCGGAGGAGATGGGCATCGAGATCCTGCCGCCCGACGTCAACCTCTCAGACCACGAGTTCATCGTCGTCGAGGGCAACATCCGCTTCGGGCTGGACGCCGTCAAGGGCGTCGGCTACTCGGCCGTCGAGGCGATCAAGGCGGCCCGCGAGGAGGGCGGCCCGTTCGGGTCCATCTGGGACTTCTGCGCGCGCGTCGACCCGCGTGCGGTGAACAAGCGCGCGATCGAGGCGCTCGTCAAGTGCGGCGCGTTCGGGAGCACGGGCGACTCGCGCAAGGGCATGCTCGGCGTGCTCGAGCAGGCCCAGTCCGCCGGCCACAAGAGCCAGCTCGACGCGCAGATCGGTCAGGGCTCGATCTTCGACCTGGCGATGGGCGGCGACACGGGCGGCGGCGCGGCGCCCTTCGCGGCCCCGTCGCACCCGCCGATCCCGGGCGAGGAGTTCGACCAGGCCGAGCTGCTGGCCGTCGAGAAGGAGTCGATCGGCCTGTTCATCTCGGCGCACCCGCTCAAGGAGGTCCGCGAGGCGCTGCGCGCGACGGTGGACTGCCCGCTCGCCGACCTGCCCGGCAAGCGCGACGGCGACTGGGTCACCGGCGGCGGCATCATCACCGCGGCCAAGAAGATCCGCACGAAGAAGGGCGACCCGATGATGTTCGCCACCCTCGACGACCTCGAGGGGTCGATCGAGGTCCTCATCTTCGGCAAGGCGCTGGCCGAGTACGAGGGCGTCCTCGGCGTCGACGAGGTTGTCATCGTCCGCGGGCGAGTGGACCACGGCGACAAGGGCACGTCCCTCATCGCCCAGGCCGTCGACCCCTTCAAGCCGACGCCCGAGGAGGTCGAGGAGGCCCGCGCGGCGGCGGCGCGCGAGCCGGCCGGCCCGCAGCCGCTGCTCGTCTGCCTCGACGCCGCGAGTCTGCCGGCGTCGATCATCGACGAGCTCAAGCACGTGTTCGGGAACCACGCCGGCGAGTCCGAGGTGGTGCTCGACATCCGCACCTCGGGCGGGCAGCGCACGCTGCGCCTCGGCCAGGGCTTCAAGGTCGCCTCGACGCCGAGCCTGCGCGCCGAGCTCGAGCACATCCTCGGCCCGGCGGCGCTGCAGGCCGGCTGAGGGCACGCCGTTCGGCCTATCGCACGCGGCCGTCGGCGCTGGAACAATCGCGCCATGGATCCCGCGATGTTGGTTGTCAACGCTGTCGTCGCCGGGACCGCAGCGCTCGCGGTCCTGATGGCGATGCGCACCGCGCGCGGCGCGGTCGTGCCGGCGCCGACCGTGCTCGCGCACAACGGACGCGACATCCTGCCCGACCTCGTCGCCGTCGCCGCGACGGCGAGCCTCGCGCTGTTGCTCCTCGCGGGCGACGCGCCGGTCGGCCAGGGCGCCGCCACCTTCGCGCTCGGCGCGACCGGGGTCCTGCTCGTCGCGACCGTCTACCGCGTCGTCCTGCGCGTCCAGGCTGCGCGCCGCGTGCGCGCGCTCCCGAGCGACCTGCTCGCGGCCGTCGCCGAGCGGCTCCGAGCGCTGCGCGACGAGCCCAGCCCCGCCGCGCTCGACCGCCTCGCGAGCGCGCTGGCGGTCATCGGCGGCGTCCACGCCGCCGCGGTCACCAGCGCGGTCTCGCTCGCCCAGGTCGGGCGCGCCGTCGTCGCCCGCACACGCCCGTTGGCCGCCGCGCGTCGTGTCGTCGTCACGCTCACGGTCGAGGACGACGCGTGGCTGCGCGCGTGCGACCTCGACGAAGCGCTCGAGGCGCTCGTCGAGCGCGCGATCCGCGACAGCCCGCCCGACGGCGAGGTCGAGGTCAGCCTGCGGCGCTGCCGGTTCGAGGTCCGCGACCGGGTCGCGCCGGGCGCCGGCGCCCGGCCGCCCGCGATCGACCTCGGCGTCGCGCTCGCGCGCGCCGTGGCGTGCCGGACGGGGGGAGACCTGCACGTCTTCGACCGGGCCGACGTGCCCGGGCGGATTGCCGTCCTCGAGCTCGGCCACCGCGCCGTGGCCCCGTCGCGGACCACCTGAGCCGCCGCGAACCCGCGAGGGGCCGCGGGCGACCCGGGTCGGAATCCCACCCGCCGGGCGGATTCCGGCCACTTGTCCTGCACGGCTCGCTCCGATCGAGCAGCGGTCCGTGCCAACCCGCTAGGTTCGTCCCGCGGCCCCTCGCTCTACCGCTGGACCGGGGGCGGGGGGTCGCGCTCTGGACCGGGGGGCGAGGTGTTGGTGATGCCTACCCGGCCCCCGTACAGGCCATGCGGACGCCACCGCGCGAACGCATGGGCGCCCCGGAAGATCGCGCCTAGGCAGCCGCGCGGCCGCGATTCCGGGCGCGCCGCCGCTTGGCCTTGCCGCGCTGTCGCAGCGTGCGCGCGAACTCGATCTCCTCGGCCGTCGGGCCGCTGTGGTTCACGCCGGGGGTCTCGAGCACGCACGGCAGCTCGTCGAAGCGCGGCTCGGACAGGAACGCGGCGCAGCCCGCGGCACCGAGCTCTCCCTCGGAGACGTTCGCGTGCCGGTCGCGGTTGGAGCCCAGCGGGTTGACACTGTCGTTGAGGTGCAGCGAGCCGACGCGCTCGGGGCCGACCGCCGCCACGCAGTCGTCGAGCACCGCGGTCATCGCGTCCGGGGTGCGGATCTCGTAGCCCGAGGCGAGCAGGTGACAGGAGTCCAGGCAGACGCCGAGCCGCGCGTCGCCGCCCGCGGCCTCCAGCAGCCGCGCAAGCTCCTCGAACGAGCGCCCGAGCGTCCCGCCCGTCCCCGCCGTGTTCTCGAGGTGCAGCGGGCAGTTCTCGCTCTCCGACAGCGCCTCGCGGATGACCTTGCCCGCGCGCTTGATCGCCGGCGCGACCTGCCCGGTCTTGGCCGATCCGGCGTGCAGGACGACGGCCTTGGCCTCGAGCGCGTCGCCGGCCTGAAGCGAGGCGATCAGTGACGTGCGCGTCTTGTCGCGGATCTCCTTGTCCGTCGAGGCCGCATTGAGCAGGTACACGGCGTGGATGAGCAGCGCGTCGACCTTGCTGCCGCGGCGCGCCTCGTGGTACGCGGCGACCTGCTCCTCGGAGTAGACCGTCGGCCGCCACTGACGCGGGCTCTGGTTGAAGATCTGGATCGCACGGCAGCCGCGCTCCGTCCCGCGCTCGATCGCCTTCGCGGGCCCACCCGCGGGCGAGACATGCGCACCGATCAGCATCTCGTACTGTCCCCAGCCATGCGGGTTCGCTTCGCTCCCTCTCCGACCGGCGCGCTGCACATCGGCGGCGCGCGGACCGCGCTGTTCAACTGGCTCACCGCGCGGCATTCCGGCGGGACCCTCGTCCTGCGCATCGAAGATACCGACCGCGAACGGTCGACTCCCGAGAACGTCGAGCAGATCCTCGACGCGCTCACCTGGCTCGGACTGGACTGGGACGAGGGGCCGATCTCGCAGGTGGCGCGCAGCGACCGCCACCAGGAGGTCCTCGCCCGGCTGCTGGACGAGGGGCACGCCTATCATTCGTCGGCCACCGCCGAGGACGTCAAGGCCTACAAGGAGCGCCACGGCGCCGATCGCGGCTTCCGCGGCGAGGCCGAGGATGCGGGCGCCGTGCGCCTGCGCGTGCCCGACGAGGGTCACACCGTCGTCCACGACCTCATCCGCGGCGACACCACGTTCGAGCACGTCCACCTCGACGACGCCGTCATCGCACGCGCCGACGGCAGCGTGCTCTACAACTTCGCCGTCGCGGTGGACGATCTCGACGCCGGGATCACGGACGTCATCCGCGGCGAGGACCACCTCTCCAACACGCCCAAGCAGCTGCTGGTGTTCGAGGCCCTCGGGGCGCAGCCGCCGACCTACGCGCACCTGCCGCTGCTGCACGGCCCCGACGGCAAGAAGCTCTCCAAGCGCCACGGCGCCGCCTCCGTCCAGGAGCTGCGCGCGGCCGGCTACCTGCCCGAGGCGGTGCGCAACTACCTCGCCCTGCTCGGCTGGGGCGACACCGACGACGAGACGATCCTCTCCACCCCGGAGCTCATCGAGCGCTTCAGCATCGAGCGCGTGTCGCGCAACCCGGCGCGCTTCGACGAGCAGAAGCTGCGCTGGATGAACGGCCGCTACGTCCGCGAGCTGGGCACGGAGGAGCTGACGCGCCGTCTGGAGGAGTATTCGGGCCACGAAGGCCTCGGCGCCGCCGTCGCGATCTCCGAGGAGAAGATGCAGACGCTCGCCGACTTCTGGCCGCTGGCCGGGTTCATCGTCGAGGGCCCGGCCGACGATCCGGCCGCCCGCGAGCGCTGGCTGGGGGAGGACGGACGCGCCGCCCTGGGCGAGGCGCGCACGGCGCTGGAGGGCCTGGACGCGTTCACCGTCGCGGAGATCGAGCCGGCCCTGCGCGGGGTCGTCGAGTCGCGCGGGGCCAAGCCCCGCGACGTCTTCCAGCCGGTGCGCGTGGCGCTGGCCGGGACCACCGTCTCGCCGGGCATCTTCGAGACGCTCGAGGTCCTCGGGCGCGACGAGTCGCTGCGCCGGATCGACGCGGCGCTCGGGGCGTGAGAAGCTGCCTCGCGACCGTCCCGGTCGGGCCGCGCTCAATCAAACGTCCATAGGTGCCGATAACCGGGCTGACCCCCAGCCCTCCCTGCCTGCGAGACCCGACCCTTCATGAGCCGACCCGCGCCCGTCACTCCGATCCGAACCTCCAACCCCGATGCCGCCGGCGTACAGCGCCGCCACAACGAGGGCCATGGCCGTCGCCTGACCGCGGCCTTCGAGGCGCTCGAGGCGTTCCCCGCGCTCGCCGAGTCGCGTGACCGCCTGCTGCGCCTCGTCACCGCGGAGCGCGTGTCGACCGGCGACGTGGTCGCCGCGGTCGAGAGCGACGTCGCGCTCGTCATCTCCGTCCTGCGCCTGGCCAACCAGGTCGAGGGCAAGACGCGCGGCAAGGTCGAGTCGATCGTCGAGGCCGTCGAGCTGCTGTCGCCCGAGGCCGTCCAGACGCTGGCGATCCGCGCGCGCACCTTCGACTTCTTCGAGCGCTCCTCCGTCTGGGACGCCGCTCCCGAGCGCTTCCGCCTGCACGGCGTGGCCACGCAGCGCGCCGCCGACCGCCTCGCCACCGAGGCCGGCTACGAGGACCGCGACCGCCTGATGGTCACGGCGCTCCTGCACGACATCGGCAAGCTCGTCCTCATGCACGCCTACCCGGGCTATCCCGGCCAGGTCCACGGCAACGCCCGCACGCCCGAGGAGCGCATCCACCGCGAGCGCCGCGAGCTCGGCGTCGACCACGCGCTGGTCGGCGGCGTCCTCGCCCGTCGCTGGGGCCTGCCCAAGGCCGTCGCCTCGGTCATCGAGCGCCACCACTCCGAGGAGGCCGTCGGCGAGGCCGCGTTCGTGCGCCTGGCCGACATGCTCGCCCACTACTCGCAGGGCGGCGCCGTCTCGCCGACCGAGCTGCTCAAGTGCGCCCGCGTCATCGGCCTCGGCCCGAGCGAGCTGCGCACGGTCATGTACGACCTGCCGTACCCGACGGTCGGGCGCACCCGGAAGGTCGACCCGTGTCCGCTGTCGTCGCGCGAGGTCGAGGTCCTCAAGCGCCTGGCCGAGGGCAAGGTCTACAAGCAGATCGCCCACGAGCTCTCGCTGTCGACGAGCACGGTGCGCACGCACCTGCACAACATCTACGGCAAGCTCGGCGCCGTCGACCGCGCCCAGGCGGTCCTCATCGCCACCGAGCGCGGCTGGCTGTAGGAGCCGCCAGTACGATCATCGGCTTCCGCCGATGATCTCGATCACCACGAAGAGCCCCTACGCGCTGCGAGCCCTGGCCGAGCTCGGCCGCTCCGGCGAGGGGCCCGTGCCGATCGGCGATCTCGCCCGGCGGCGCGACATCCCGGTCCAGTTCCTCGAGCAGCTCTTCGCCGTGCTGCGCCGCGCCGGCGTCCTGCGCTCCCAGCGCGGCGTCAAGGGCGGCTACTCGTTCGCGCGGCCGCCGAGCGAGATCACCGTGCTGGACATCGTCGAGCTGCTCGACGGCGCACTCGGCCGCGAGGCCACGGGCGTCTTCGCCGAGGCCGCCGCGGCGGCGCGCGACGTGCTCGCGCGCACCACGATCGCCGACGTCATCGAGCGCGAGGCCAACGAGGCCGGCGCGGCGATGTACTACATCTGAGCGCGCGCCTCGCCCTCGGCCTCGGTCGCGCTGGCGAGCCGGAGCTGGGCGGCGTGGTACGCGTCCTCGAGCTGGCGGTGCTTGGGCGACGGCGCGTCGCCGTGAAGGCGCCGGTGCCGGGCGAGACGCTCGCGGTGGTAGTTGAGCTGGGACTCAACCTGGGCCAGACGGTCGCAGCGCTCGACGGTGGACATCTCGTCACCTTCCGTGGCCCCTCCGGGGGAATGACGGTCCGCGCGAAGGCAGGAGGGACGGAACCCAGGGCAGACGAGACGTCCGTCCTGATTCTACGCCACCCCTGCTTCAATGACCGGCCTCGTGGGCCAATGGACCAGCTGAGCTCCTTCACCGACGTCCTGTCCACCCTGCAGGGGCTCATCGGCCAGCCCGTCCACGTGGTCATCCGCTCGGCCACGGGCGATCCGCCGGACGCGATCGCCTACTTCTGGGGCGGACTCGGCGGCGACGCCGGCGACCGCCTGCGCCTGTCGCGCGACAAGGACCGCGAGAGCGCGAAGTTCGCCGTCGGCTTCGAGGACCCCGAGATCGGCGCGGTCGGCTACTTCACCGTCTCGGAGTCGTCGCTGCGCGAGGCGTTCGCCGACGGCGACAAGCTCCTCATCCACAGCGGCGACGTGTGGATCACGATCATCCCGAAGCGCGCCGCCGACGGCGGCTGATCGCGGGCCCGGGCGTCTCGGTCATGCGACGAGCACGAAGAACACCGCGAGCATCACGAACAGCACCGCGACCAGGGCCGCCGCGGCCAGTGCGAAGGTGTCTTCGCTCGTCATCACAGCGGCTCCAACGCACGCGACGCGGCGACCCCGTGACCGCCCACATTCCGGTGTAGGGCGTCGAACGCTCAGGCCGACGGGCGGCGCGGCTCGGTCGGCCGGAACAGCTCGGTCAGCGGGCTCGCGCGCAGGCTCGCGCGACCGCCGCGACGGGGCGGGGCGGGCGGCGCGGTCGGCGGCTCGGGCGCCGGCGTCCCCGACGGACGCGTCGCCCGCGGCACCCGCAACGGCACGGGTGGCGGGGCCTCGCCGGCGCTGCCCAGGCGCAGGGCGGCGCGCCGGGTGCGGACCACGAGCTGCAACTCGCGACCGAGGGCCTCGAGCCCGTCGAGCCGCGCCGCCGCCTCGGCCATCGCACGGTCGGCCGTCCGCTGTGCCCGGCGGGCGTCGCGCTCGGCGGTCAGGCGCGTCGCGCGGACGGACTGGAGCGTGCGCTCGTTGAGCAGCCGCTCGAGCCCGTCGCTGCTCCACTCCTTGACGACCCAACCCACGCAGGGGCGTTCGACGGTGGCCGGACGGTTCCTTGCCGCAGCCCCGGAAGTCGGTCCGCCGACGGCCCACGGCGCCGGCAGCGTGCTCCGAGCGCCGGAGTACGCTGGATCGGCGATGCCCATCCGCCGGCTCTCGTCGCTGCTGCTGCGGCCCACGCCACCGCGGATCTCCGTCGGCATCGCCGTCGCCCTCGCCGCCATCGCGATCGAGACGCTCGCCGTCTTCCCGCTGCGCGAGGTCGCGCCCACCGCCTCGCTCGGGGTCGTCTACCTCGTCGGCGTGCTCATCGTCTCGACCCTCTGGGGCCTGCGGCTGGGCCTCGTCACCTCGCTGGCCAGCGCGCTGGCCTACAACTTCTTCCACATCGCGCCGACCGGCCGCTTCACGATCGCCGAGGGCGAGAACTGGGTGGCGCTGGCGGTCTTCGTGGTCGTCGCCGGCCTCACGAGCTCGATGGCGGAGCTGGCCCGGGCACGCGCCGTCGAGGCGGTCGAGCGCCGCCGCGAGGCCGACCTCGCCGCCGAGCTGGCCCGCGTCCTGCTGCGCACCGACGACCTGCGCGACGCGGTGCGCACCGCCAGCCGCCGCCTCGCCGACACGCTCGGGCTGTCCTCGGCCGCGATCGAGCTCGAGCCGACCGCGCCCGACGAGCGCCGCGTCGTCTTCCCGCTGCGCGACGGGCCGTCCGAGCTCGGCGCGCTCGTCGTCCCGGCCGGCCTCGACGACGCCGTCGTGCGCCGCCTGCAGGAGCGCGTCGTGCCCGCGCTCGAGGCCGTGCTCGCCGCCGCGCGCGAGCGCGAGGCGCTGCTCGCCGAGGTCGTCGAGACCGCCGCCCTGCGCCGCAGCGACGTGGTCAAGACCGCCGTGCTCCGCGCCGTCTCGCACGACCTGCGCTCGCCGCTGACCGCGATCGTCACCGCGGCCGAGGCCGTCGACTCGCCGACGATGGGCGACGAGGACCGCGCCGAGCTCGCGACCGTCATCACGGGCGAGGCGCGGCGCCTGTCGCGGCTCGTCGACCAGCTCCTGGACATGTCGCGCCTCGAGGCCGGTGCCGCCGAGCCGCGTCGCGACTGGATCTCGCTCGAGGAGGTCATCCGCGCCGCGATCGACAGCCTCGACCACGCGCCCGACACGTTCCGCCTCACCATCGACGCCGACCTGCCGCTGCTGCTCGCCGACGCCGCGCAGCTCGAGCGCGCGATGGCCAACGTGCTCGACAACGCCGGGCGCCACGCGGACGGGCACCCGGTGTCGGTGCGCGCGCGGCGCGTCGGCGGGCGGCTGCTCGTGCGCGTCGTCGACCGCGGGCCGGGCATCCCGCGCGCGCAGCAGGAGCGCATCTTCGAGCCCTTCTACCGCGCCGACGGCGCCGACCAGCGCGGCTCGGGCCTCGGGCTGGCGATCGCGCGCGGCCTCATCAGCGTCAACGGCGGGCGGATCCACGTCGAGTCGCTGCCCGGCCAGGGCACGACGTTCGTCATCGAGTTCCCGCTCCAGCCGGCCGCGCCCCGCGCGCCCGAGCCGGTCGGCGAGGCGACAGGGTGAACGACGGGCCGCGCGTGCTCGTCTGCGACGACGAGCTGCAGATCCTCCGCGCGCTGCGCATCGTCCTGCGTGACGCGGGCTTCGAGCCCGTGGCCACCGCGACCGCGGCCGAGGCGCTCGACGCCGCCGCGCTACGCCCGCCGCGCGCTGCGATCATCGACCTCGTGCTCCCGGACGGCAGCGGCATCGAGGTGTGCCGGCGGCTGCGCGAGTGGAGCGAGATGCCGATCCTCGTGCTGTCGGCGGTGGGGGAGGAGGACCAGAAGGTCCTCGCGCTCGAGGCGGGCGCCGACGACTACCTGACCAAGCCGTTCAGCCCGCGCGAGCTGATCGCCCGGCTGCGCGCCGTCCTGCGCCGCGCCGGCGAGGGCGCGGACGAGCCGACGGTGGTCGCCGGCGAGCTGGAGATCGACTTCGCCTCCCGCGTCGTGCGCCGCGCCGGCGAGGAGGTCCACCTCACGCCGATCGAGCACGACCTGCTGCGCGCGCTCGTGCGCAACCGCGGGCGCCTGATGACCCACCGGGCGCTGCTCACCGAGGTGTGGGGTCCGCAGTACGCCGACGCCACCGACGTCCTGCGCACCCACATCGCCAACCTGCGCCGCAAGGTCGAGCCGGCGGACGGCGGCCCGCGCCACATCCGCACCGACCCCGGCGTCGGCTACCGCTTCGTCGCCTAGCGACTCCGTCTTCACGACATCTTCATGGCGCGCTGGTCGATCCTCACGCGCGCCTCACGGAGGCGGCCCGATGCTGGGTGCATGTCCTCTCTCGGCAACGTCCACCATCGGCCGTGATCGCCTCCGTCGACCTGGAGCGCTGAGCCCTCGTGGACGTCCTGTCGATCGCCATCGCCGTCGCGGTCTTCGCGTCGCTGCTGGCGGTCATCGACCTGCTGGAGCGCGTGTGAGCGCCGCCGACGCCGTCTTCCTGGCGATCTCGCTCGCCCTGATGGCCTACCTCGTCTACGCCCTCCTGCGCGGGGAGCGACTGGGATGACCGCCCAGGGCTGGCTGCAGATCGCCCTCTTCTTCGCCATCCTCACCGCGCTGACGCCGGTGGCGGGCGGCTACATGGCGCGCGTGTACACGGGCGAGCGAGTCGTCCTCGCCCGCGTGCTCGGACCGCTCGAGCGGCTGCTGTACCGGCTGGTGCGCACCGACCCCGGTCGCGAGCAGGACTGGCGGTCCTACGGCCGCACGGTCGTCGTCTTCGGCCTCGTCTCGTGGCTGGCGCTGTACCTCATCCTGCGCACGCAGGGGATCCATCCGTTCAACCCGGAGGGCTTCGGACTCGGGGACGTGGGACGTCTCGTTCAACACGGCCTCGTCGTTCGTCACGAACACGAACTGGCAGTTCTACGCCGGCGAGACGACGCTGTCGTACTTCTCGCAGATGGCCGGCCTGGCCGTCCAGAACTTCCTCTCGGCCGCGGTCGGCATGGCCGTGCTCGCCGCGGTGATCCGCGGCTTCGCCCGGCGCAGCACGACCTCACTGGGCAACTTCTGGCAGGACCTGATCCGGTCGCTGCTCTACATCCTGCTGCCGATCAGCGTCGTCGGCGCGCTCGTGCTCGTCTCGCAGGGCGTCATCCAGACGCTCTCGCCGTCCCTCGACTTCCGGACGCTCACGGGTGGGGGGTCGAGCCTCGCGCTCGGCCCGGTGGCCTCGCAGGAGGTCATCAAGGAGCTCGGGACGAACGGCGGCGGCTTCTTCAACGTCAACTCGGCGATGCCGTTCGAGAACCCCAACGGGATCACGAACCTGCTCGAGATGCTGCTCATGCTCATCATCCCGGCGGGCCTGACGGCCACGTTCGGGCGGATGGTCGGCAGCCGCCGCCAGGGCTGGGCCCTGTACGCGGCGATGTTCGCGCTGTTCGCCGTCGGCGTGGCGATCGTCTACGCCGCCGAGGCCCACGGCTCGGTCGCCCAGCACGCCGCCGGCATCACGGGCGGCAACCTCGAGGGCAAGGAGGCGCGCTTCGGCGTGACCAACTCGTCGCTGTGGGCGGCGATCACCACGGTGACCTCGACGCGGCGCGGTCAACGCCGCGATGGACTCGCTGACCGGCCTCGGCGGAGCGGTGCCGATGTCCAACATGTTCCTGGGGGAGGTCGCGTTCGGCGGCGTCGGCTCGGGCCTGTACGGAATGCTGCTGTTCGTCCTGCTGGCCGTGTTCATCGCCGGCCTGATGGTGGGTCGCACGCCGGAGTACCTGGGCAAGAAGATCGAGGCGCGCGAGGTCAAGCTCGTGCTCATCGGCACGCTGGCGATGCCGCTGCTCGTGCTCGCCACCGTGTCGCTCGCGGTAGCCACGAAGTACGGCGCGCCGTCCCTGTTCAACGCCGGCCCACAGGGCTTCTCCGAGCACCTCTACGCCTACGCGTCGCAGTCCAACAACAACGGCTCGGCGTTCGCCGGCTACACCGGCTACGTGCAGCCCAACGCACCCGGCAACCACGGGGCGTTCGGGATCACCTTCGCCGACATCATGGGCGGGCTCGCGATGGCCTGCGGTCGCTTCGTCCCGCTGCTGGCGGCGCTCGCCGTCGCCGGCTCGCTCGCGAGCAAGCGCGTCGCGCCGCTCGGCCCGGGGACGATGCGCACCGACTCCGGCACGTTCGTCGTGCTGCTCATCGGGACGATCCTGCTCGTCGCCCTCCTGACCTTCGTCCCCGCGCTCCTGCTCGGCCCCGTCGTGCAGAGCCTCACGACTCAGCTCTTCTGACCCATGCGCAAGGACCTCATCTCATCGGCAATCGCCATCGTGGCGCTCACCGTCCTCTTCGGCCTCGCCTATCCGCTCGCGGTGACCGGCGTCAGCCAGGTGCTGTTCCCGGGCCGCGCCGACGGCAGCACGATCACGCACGACGGCCGTGTCGTCGGGTCGCGCCTGCTCGGGCAGGACTTCAGCAAGGACCCGAGCCTGTTCCAGAGCCGCCCGTCGCCGACGGACTACAACCCGGCCGGGACGGCCTTCTCGAACCTCGGCCCCAACAGCCGCGACCTGCGCGACGCGATCGCGGAGAACGCGGCCACGTACCTGCGCCGCGAGCGCCGCTACGACCCGGGCCTGACGCGGGCCGAGATCCCCGCCGACGCCGTGCAGTCCTCGGCCTCGGGCGTCGATCCGCACATCTCGCCCGCCAACGCCCGCATCCAGTCCATGCGCGTCGCGAGCCGCACCGGGATCCCGCGAGCACGGGTGCTGCGGCTCGTCGACCAGCACACCGACGACCGCGCCCTCGGCGTCCTCGGCGAGCCGGGCGTCAACGTGCTCGAGCTCAACCTCGCGCTCCAGCGGGAGGAGGGTCGATGACCGACCGCCCGCAGCGCTCCCTGTTCGCGCCGGACACGCTCGTTCCGGCGCTCGTCGACAGCGTCCGCAAGCTCGATCCACGGCGCATGATCGCCAACCCGGTCATGTTCGTGGTCGAGGTCGGCGCCGTCGTGACCACCGTCCTGTGGGTGATCCAGCTGTTCGGCGCCGACGTGCCCGGGAAGGGGTCCGATCCCGCCTGGTACACGTTCACGGTCGCGGCCTGGCTGTGGCTCACCGTGCTGTTCGGCAACTTCGCGGAGGCGATCGCCGAGGGCCGCGGCAAGGCCCAGGCGGCCACCCTGCGCGCGATGCGCAGCGAGACGATGGCCACGCTCGCCGACGGCACTCAGCGCCCGGCCGGGGAGCTGCGCCGCGGCGACGTCGTCGTGGTCGAGGCCGGCGAGCCGATCCCCGGAGACGGCACCGTCATCGAGGGCATCGCCTCGGTCGACGAGTCGGCGATCACCGGCGAGTCGGCGCCCGTCATCCGCGAGGCCGGCGGCGACCGCTCGGCGGTCACCGGCGGCACGCGCGTGCTGTCGGACCGGATCGTCGTCGAGATCACCCAGGAGCCCGGCCAGAGCTTCCTCGACCGGATGATCGCGCTGGTCGAGGGCGCCGACCGGCGCAAGACGCCGAACGAGATCGCGCTCGGCATCCTGCTCGCCGGGCTGACCCTGATCTTCCTCGCCGTCGTGATCGCCCTGCGCCCGTTCGCCGACTTCGCCGACACGACGGTCAGCGCGGCGACGCTGATCTCGCTGCTCGTCGCCCTCATCCCGACGACGATCGGCGCGCTGCTGTCGGCGATCGGGATCGCGGGCATGGACCGCCTCGTGCGCCGCAACGTGCTCGCCCTGTCCGGCCGCGCGGTCGAGGCCTCGGGCGACGTCGACGTGCTGCTGCTCGACAAGACCGGCACGATCACGCTCGGCAACCGCCAGGCGGCCGCGTTCATCCCGATGCCCGGCGTCGAGGAGTCCCAGCTCGCCGAGGCCGCGCAGCTCTCGTCCCTGGCCGACGAGACGCCCGAGGGGCGCTCGATCGTCGTGCTCGCCAAGCAGTACGGGCTGCGCGAGCACGAGCTGGCCACGGCCCAGGCGCGCTTCGTGCCCTTCACCGCCGAGACGCGGATGAGCGGCGTCGACCTCAACGGCACGAGCCTGCGCAAGGGCGCCGGCGACGCCGTCCTGCGCTGGGTCACGAGCGAGGGCGGCCGGGCGCCGCAGGAGCTCCAGCCCGAGCTCGACCGGATCGCGCGCCAGGGCTCGACTCCGCTGGCCGTCGCGCGCGACAGCCAGGTGCTCGGCGTCATCGAGCTCAAGGACGTGGTCAAGGACGGCATGCGCGTGCGCTTCGACCAGCTGCGCGCGATGGGGATCCGCACGATCATGGTCACCGGCGACAACCGCCTGACCGCGGCGAAGATCGCCGAGGAGGCAGGCGTCGACGACTTCCTGGCCGAGGCGACGCCGGAGCGCAAGCTCGAGCTGATCCGCGACGAGCAGGGGAGCGGACGGCTCGTGGCGATGACCGGCGACGGCACGAACGACGCGCCGGCGCTCGCGCAGGCGGACGTCGGCGTGGCGATGAACACCGGCACCCAGGCCGCGCGCGAGGCGGGCAACATGGTCGACCTCGACTCCGACCCGACGAAGCTCATCGAGATCGTCGAGGTCGGCAAGCAGCTGCTCATCACGCGCGGCGCGCTGACGACGTTCTCGATCGCCAACGACGTCGCGAAGTACTTCGCGATCCTGCCGGCGATCTTCGCCGCGACCTACGCGACCGGCGCGGGATCCGGGCCGCTGGAGGCGCTCAACGTCATGAGCCTGGGGACGCCGCGGTCGGCGATCATCTCGGCGATCGTGTTCAACGCCCTGATCATCCCGATGCTCGTCCCGCTCGCCCTGCGCGGCGTCCGCTACCGGCCGCTCGGCGCCACCGCGCTGCTGCGGCGCAACCTCGTCATCTACGGGCTCGGCGGGCTGATCGCCCCGTTCATCGGGATCAAGCTGATCGACCTGATCGTCCACAACGTCCTGGGGGCGTGACGCGTGGCCGCGGCGTCGCGGTCCGGGCGCCACAAGGTGTTCCTCGGCATGGCGGCGGGCGTGGGCAAGACGTACCGGATGCTCCAGGAAGGCCAGGCCGAGGCCGAGGCCGGGCGCGACGTGGCGATCGGCTACCTCGAGCCGCACCGGCGTCCGGAGACCGCCGCGCAGGCGACGGGGCTCGACGTCGTGCCCCGGCGTCCTGTCGCCTACCGCGACACGCAGCTCGAGGAGATGGACCTGCCCGCGGTCCTGCGCCGCGCGCCCGAGCTGTGCCTGATCGACGAGCTGGCGCACACGAACGCGCCCGGGATGGAGCACCCCAAGCGATTCGAGGACGTCGCCGACGTCCTCGCCGCCGGGATCGACGTCTTCTCGACCGTCAACGTCCAGCACCTCGAGAGCCTCAACGACCAGGTGGCCGAGCTCACGGGCGTGCGCGTCCGCGAGACCCTGCCCGACGCGGTGCTCGCCGCCGCCGACGAGGTCGTCATCGTCGACCTCACGCCGCAGGCCCTCATCGAGCGCCTGCGCGCGGGGAAGGTCTACGCACCCGAGCGCGTCCCCGCGGCGCTGCAGAACTTCTTCCGCGTCGAGAACCTCGCCGCGCTGCGCGAGGTCGCGCTGCGCCAGGTCGCCGAGGGCGTCGAGGCGGGCCGGCTGCCGCCCGAGTCCCGCCGCGTGCTGTCCGACCGGATCGCCGCCGATGCCGCCCCGCAGGCGATCGGCGAGCGCCTGCTCGCGCTCGTCACGCCCGAGCCGGGCTCGCAGCGCGTCGTGCGCCGCTCGTGGCGGTCGGCCAAGCGGCTCGGTGGCGAGCTCGACCTGCTGTGGGTCAGCGGCGCCGATCGCGGCGCCTCCGACGGCGAGCGCGAGCGGGTCGAGGCGCTGCGCCGGCTCGCCTCGGTGCTCGGCGCGCACCTGCTCATCGAGCCCGGCGACGACGTCGTCGAGGTTGCCGCGCGGGTCGCGCGCGAGCGCGGCAGCACCTACGTGCTCGTCGGCGCGCCACGCCCCCGCCGCGCGATCGCGCGCCTCGTCCGCCCGGGCCTCGTCGACCGCCTGCTGCGCGAGCTGCCGGGCGTCGACGTGCGCGTCGTCGCCGATCGGTCACTGCGCAAGGAAGGTCACCATGACCCGTGAGGACGCCCTGCTCGCCGCCGTCGCGGTCGCCATCGGCGTGATCGCCGGCGTGCTCATCGCCCGCCGGCGCCGCGCGCACCCGGTGCCCGGCAGCGCCCGGATCCTGTTCCCGATCGCCGGGCCCGCGCTCTCGAGGCCGACGCTCGAGGCGGCGCTGCGGCTCGCGCGCGCCGAGGACGCCACGCTCGTTCCCGCCTACCTCGCGGCCGTACCGCTGCACCTGCCCCTCGACGCGGCGCTGGCCCGCGAGTGCGAGGTGGCGCTGCCGCTGCTGGAGGCCGTCGAGCAGCGCGCGGGCGCGACCGGCGTCGCGGTCGACAGCCGCATCGAGCGCGGCCGCACGTACCGCCACGCGCTGCTCGGGCTGCTCGAGCGCGAGCCGTTCGAGCGGATCGTCGTCGCCGCCGCGCCGGAGGGCGCGCCCGGCTTCACGGCCGAGGACGTCGCCTGGCTGCTGCGCCGCGCGCCCGGCGACATCGTCGTCCTGCGCCCCGCCGAGGAGGCGCCGCTCGCCGAGCGAAACGGCCACCACGCGGCGGGCGTCAGTTCAGGCGGGCGCGAAGATGGGCGAGAGCGTGCCGGAGGTCATCGAGCACGGGCCGCGTGAACGGGAGCTGCAGGCGCAGCTCCGCGGCGCGCAGCGCCCACGCGAGGTTCCCCGTCCGCTCGGCGCGCTCGCCGATCCGGTTGAGGATCCGGGCCGCGGTCTGGTGCGAGCACTGCCAGCCGACCTCCTCGGTGCGCCCGCCCGCGTCGACGACCCGCCCATGGTCGGCGACGTCGATGAGCAGCGGCTCGGTGAGCTCGCGGTGGGCGACGTAGCAGCCGGTCAGGCCCGCGACGATCCCGAGCTCGATGCCCGCGCGGCGACCGGCCTCGACGCACGCCACGGCGAGCGCGAGCGGGTGCCCGAAGCCGCCGACGACGACCCGGTCGAGGAGCAGGTCGTGGATGCCCGACCAGCGCAGGTCGCCGGCCTCCAGGCACTCGGCGACGACCTCGCCGGCCGCGCCGAGCTGGCCGAGTGGCTCCTCGTCGCGGGCGGCCATCATCGGGCGGGCGAGCTCGTCGAGGGCCGCTTCGGCCCCGTCGACGGGCGGCTGGAACTCGCGAGCGGCTCGACCGGTGGTGACCCGGCGTCCGCGGCGCAGACCGGTGCCCGGTCACGCTTGGCCCGTGCACCGGCGTGCCCTTGCAGGCCACGTGCGGCAGCATCGAGGTGCCGCTCGACCGCGCCAACCCGTCCCTCGGATCCACGACGGTCGCGTTCGCGCTCATCTCGCGCCGCAACGCCTCGACGCCCTCGGAAGGCACCATCCTGTTCAACCCGGGCGGCCCCGGCGCGGCGCCGATCGCGGACGCCGCCGCCATCGCCGGTCGGTTCTCGCCGCTCCTCGACCGGCGCGACCTGCTGGTCGTCGATCCGCGCGGAACCGGCCGCTCGGATCCGCTGGCCTGTCCAGCCTTCGGCGACATCGGCTTCGTGTTGGCTCCGCGGTCCCGGTTCATTCGGACGATCGGGGCCTGTGGGGCCCAACTCGGGCCGCGGGCCCGTATGTACGGCAGCGTGGCCGTGGCCGACGACTTCGACGCCCCGCGCGCGGCCCTCGGCCTCAACGTGCTGGACCTCTGGGGCGAGTCGTATGGCACGTACCTCATGCCGGTCTACGCCGCGCGCCACCCGGCGCACGTGCGCTCGATGGTGTTCAGCGGCGCGTACCCGATCGACTTCGACCCGTGGGGCCGGGACCGTCTCGGCGCCGCGCGCCGGGGATTGCGGCTGGTGTGCGCCCGCACACGCGCCTGCCTGGGCGGAGCGGTGCTGCGCGACATCGCGGCGCTCGCGACGCGGCTGCGCCGTCAACCGAAGACGATCACGATCACGGCGGGAGCCCAGCGCTTCCGCACCCGCTTCGACGAGGGCGCGCTGGCGGCGCTCGTCTACACGGGCGGCGCCGCAGAGTTCTTCGGCACGCTGCCGGCCGCGGTGGCCAGCGCTCGGGCGGGTGACATCGCGCCGCTGCGACGGCTGCACGAGACGCTGCTGCTGATCACGGCGGCCGTCATCGCGCGGTCGTCGGGCGCGTACAGCATCGCCCAGAGCTTCGCGACGCAGTGTCACGACTACCCGCGCGCGTTCTCCTTCGCCGACCCGCCCGCCGCCCGGCGCGCCGCGTACGACGCGCGCGCGCGGCGCTCGGGCGGCGCGCGTTCTTCCCGTTCTCCGGGGCCGGCTGGACCGCCGCCGGCTTCGAGGCGGCGGACGCCTGCATCGAGTGGCCCAACGACCCCACCGCCGGACCCCCGATCGCCCCCGGCACGGCGATGCCCGACATTCCCGTGCTCGTGCTGTCGGGCGACCTCGACGCCAACACCCCGAGCTTCGCCGGTCGCCAGCTCGCGCGCCAGTTCCGCCGCGCGACGTTCGCCGAGATCCCCAACGTGGGCCACGCGCACAGCCCCTGCGCCACCCGACTCGGCCTTCGCTTCGTGGCCACGTTGACCGCGAACCCGCGCGCGTGCGCGGGAACCGGCGAGCCGCCACCGGTCGCGGACCGAGCGGCGCTGCGGGCCGTCGACCTCGCGCCCGTCCGCGGGGGCACGCCGGAGCAGCGGCGGGCGCTACATCGCCCGCGGCGGGCGCTTCGTCCGCCTGTCGCGCGTGCGCGTCGTCCACGACGCACGCGTCTCCGGCCGGCCGGCCCCGACCGAGCGCCGAGTCGTGGGCACGCTGCGGCTGTCCGGTCGCGGGATCCCGGACGGACGGCTGCGGGTCCGGCTGACCGCGCGCGGCCGGGGCCGCGCGACGGGCACGCTCGATGGCCTGCCGGTGCGGCTCGCGTTCCGGTTCCCGCGCCTCAGCGTCCCGGCTGAGGGCCGGTAGCGGCCACGACCGGACGGCGAACCGTCACGAGGTCGACATAAGGGTGCGCGTCTGCAGCCGCTCAGAGTGCTCGCTGATTAGCAGATCACGCTGCTAACTTGCTAGCACTGTAGATCCACAAGGAGATTCCCATGGCCCAGAAGCCCGCGCACCCGACTACGACGACGGAGGGCTTCGAGCTCGGCCTCGAGTTCCTCCGCGCGCGACGCGCGCAGAACCTCAGCTGGATGCGCTTCGTCGAGCAGTCGCTTCGCACCGTCGCCGATCTGCAGCGCAGCGTCGGCGCGGGCGGTGCCACGCTCGCACGGCTTAGCACAGCGCACGCCGGGCTCGTGCGCGATACCGCGAGCGTGTACCGCTCGCTCACGACGCATCTCGCGCGCTGACCGTTAGGGCCCGCGCCGCCAGTCGAGGCCGTTGAGGCGGTGTTCGTGCCGTCACTGTCCGATCGTGCCGAAGCGCAGGAGGTCGCCGAGCGTGAAGTGGCCGGCCTGCACGGCGCGCAGCCCTTCGGGTTTCCAGGTGGGCTGTTGTCGTAGGAAGCCCTGGGGGTCGTGGGCGAGCAGGCCGACGAGGACCTCGGCGACGATCCGGCCGCCGACGGGTCCCAGGCGCGTGCCGTTGCGCGGCGCCCGCTCGGCCTCGATGAGGACGTAGTACCAGAGCGGTGTCTCGGCCTCCAGCGCCGCCTCGTGCGAGGCGGAGAGCCCGAAGCGGTCGAGCCCGAGGTCGCCGACCGGCGTGGCGCCGATGGCCTGGGCGACGGCCTGGCCGGAGGGCAGCTGGAGCGCCTTGCCGCGGCGCAGGTTGAGGACCGGCAGGCCGGTGTTGGCCGCGTCGATGGAGCCGGGCAGCTTGAGCAGCGGCCGGGCCAGATGGGTGTCGATCTCGCGCGAGAGCTGCGGGCGTGAGCCGTCGATCTTCGTGAACCGCTTCCAGTCGACGGTCCAGGCCACCGGGAGCGGGCGGAAGCCGTTGAGGTGTCCGAAGATGTCGGTTTCGGCGTCGGCCGCGGCCGAGAACAGCGGGACGTCGGTGACCGTCTCGTTGAGGTCGTAGGCGGCGCGGACCATGCTGTGCCCGAAGCGGTAGGCCGCGCCGGAGAACTCGACGGGGATGAAGGGGTCGTTGCGCGGGTCGAAGAACTCGAGCTGCGGATCGCCGGCGGCGGGCAGCACCTCCGTCGCGAGGTCGGCGCCGACGATGCGGGGCAGGAAGTCGCGCACGACGACCCACTGGTAGTGCCAGGTCACCACGCGGCGGGCCTCGGCGAGCAGCGCGGCGCCCTTGAGCGCGGGTTGCTCGGCGGCGACGTGCTCGACGACGTTGTTGTGGAAGCGGACGAACGCGTGGTGCAGCTGGGAGACGATGATGTTCTCGTCGTTGCGAGGGTCGCCGATGATCGCCCGGCCCTGTGCGTTGCGCAGCAGGTCGCGGCGCTCGAGCGGGTTGCCGTTCTCGTCGCTCTCGGGGTTGCGGCCCTCGAGCAGGCGCACCCCCCGGCGCGCCTTGTTCTTCCACTCGTAGAGGTACGGGCTGCCGGACGGGCCGCGCCCGTAGAGCGAGTCGAGGTCGTAGCGCGGGGAGCGGAAGTTGACGAGCGCGTCGGGGTCGTTGAACCGGCTCAGCTGGGAGAGCGGGTCGAACGTGATGTCGTGGTCGACGAACTGGCCGAAGTAGGTGTAGGCCGCGGGGATCTGCTCGTTGTCGGCGCTGGTGCCGGCGCGGTCGGCCATCGCCTTGCCAAGCGCGATCAGCGCCTCGCGCGGCGGCCGGGCTGGCGCCAGGCGTCGGAACAACCGCCCGAACCGACCCTCGAACAGCGCCGAGCGCGGGACGGCGTCCTGCCCCGGAGGCTCGGCGGCGCCATGGTGCGTGACGCCCTCCTCGACCGCGGTGTTCTCGTCGAGCTCGTCGTCGTCAGGCACGGTCTCTCCCTCCCCGGCGCCTGCCCCGCCGCGCGACCGTAGCCGAACGAGATCTCCCGTGCCGGAGCCGTGTCCGATCGCCTGCCTCATGCGGTGTGGACGGGTCGCGCCGGCGGGGCGTGGCGTGATGACCGGGCCGGTCGACTCGGGCGTGGGTCGGCCGTCGTCGATGGGTTGGGACGCCCGGTCCCCGCGACGATGCCCCCCGTGTCGTGCGGAGATGGCAGCGCCTCGGCCTATGGGATCTCAGCCGAGCTGCGCTTGAGCAACCGCGCCCGAGCGACGCCGCTTCCCCGCGAAAATGCACGATCGCCCGGGGAAGCGGCGTCGAGGCGTCGGGATACGGCAGAGCGTTCGCACGCCGATGTGGGTGCTCCTCACCGGTTCGGCAGGCGATCCTCGTGCGCGGCGGACGACACCGCCGGTTGCCGTCACCGACTGTCTCCGCGCAGGGCTTTGCCGATGTCGTCGGTGTCGATGCGATTCGCAGCGGCCACGACGTCGAGGGCGCATCCTCGCGTGCGTCGCGTGGACGTGGCGGCCTTCCCGTGGCCACCAGGCTGCCCGTTCCCAAGCCCGGGAGCATCGAGGCGATGACGAAGCCGTTCGGAGGAGGGCCTTGGGCCGCGGCCCCACCGCGACAGAGGCGCAACGACCAAGCGTTGTCACGCCACTCGTGAGGTGGCGGGTGGCCTCGGAGGCACAGTCGGTCAGGCGCGGCCGCGCCCTGCCAGCGCAGCACGGCCTCGTCAGGCTCACCCTGCGCGCGCACAGTTGACGAGGTCACGCGTCAGCAGCGGTGCCGTGAGTTCCGCTCCGTCGCGGCGATGGCCCGGAGCGGCACGGCCTGCGTGGTTCGCGCCGAGGCGGTCCACCTCATCCGTGCGAGCCGACAGAACGCGGCGCCCAATGGGCGCCGCCCCGTGTCGCTGAGCCGGTCGGGCCAATCGATGGCAACTCAGCCCGAGACGACTGGCATGCGACCCTTGCGGACCGTCCTTCGCTGCCGGAGCACGGCCAGCCCTGCCAGTCCGATCGCCACCAGGCCCGCGGCGCCGCCGGCCACGAGTGCCGCGTCCGGCCATTGTGTGCCGGAGGGGTCGGCGGAGGGGGAGGGCACCGGCGGCTGCTGCGCTGCGTCGATCGCGTCGGGCGAGCGCAGGTCCTGGCCGCGCATCGTCCCGCTCGATGCCGCGTCCCGCGCGTCGGGCGAGCGCAGGTCGTGGCCGCGCATCGTCCCGCTCGATGCCGCGTCCCGCGCGTCGGGCGAGCGCAGGTCCTGGTTGGCCATGCTCGCGCTCGGAGACAGCGCCACGACGGCGAGCGCGGCTGCCAGCGTTCCGATGATTCTGTTCGTCGTGCGGCTCATGTCCGCTCCTTTCGCTCGGAGCCGCCCAGCTGCGACTCGCCGACAGCATCGGCCGAGCCGGCCGCGCTGTCGTCACTCCGGCGGATGAACCGAGCGGGGAGGGCTCACCCGAGAGGGTGAGACGGGTGTCAGCTCGCGCCGACGGTCACGCTGCGGGGCACGCGCGCGCTCAACCGCCAGCCGCCGTTCGGCGTCGGTCCGGCCTCGAGCACGCCCCCGACGGCGCCGACCCGCTCGCGCAAGCCCAGCAGGCCCGTCCCGGTCCCGGCCCCGGCCAGCGCGGTCTCCCGCGCGGCGGGCGTGTTGGTGACCTCGACCAGGAACGCGTCGCGACCGCCGCGCAGGCGGACGCGCACCGGGGCGCCCGCCGCGTAGCGGAGGGCGTTGGTCAATCCCTCCTTGACGATCCCGTAGGCCATCGTCACGAGCGGCGCCGGGAGCCCCTCGCGGTCGCCCTCCAAGCGGAGGGTGACGTCCAGCCCGCTGCGTGCAGCGCGCGTGACGAGCTCCTCGACGAGGGCGAGGTCCGGCGCCGGGCCGATCGCCTCCTCGTCGCCGAGCAGTGCCACCAACCGCCCCATGTCCTGCTCGGCCTCACGGGCCGCCCCGGCGATCGCCTCGAAGGTCTCCGCCGTCGCCTCCGGGTCGCGCGCCGCGAGGCGTTGCCCGGCGCTGGCCTGGACGACCATCACGCTGATCGCGTGGGCGACGATGTCATGTAGCTCTGAAGCGATGCGCGCTCGTTCGAAGCGCACCGAGAGGGCGGCGTGGGCCTCGCGCTCGTCCTCCAGCTCGCGGACCCGCTCGGCGAGCTGTGTCGCGACCAGCTCGCGCTCGCGCAGCGCCCGCCCCGCCCCCCAGACCGCGCCCGGGATGAGAAGCGCCGGTACAACTGCGTCGTTCCACAGCAGCACGGCGAGCTCGAGGGCGCCCACCAATGCCGCCAGTCCGGCCAGGCCGCCCCAGCGCCCGTCCCAGCGACCGGCACAGAAGGCATGGGCCGCCACCAGCGCCCCGAGACCCAGCGCAGGCGCCCCGAATGCCGCGGCGCCGACCACCGCCAGCGCCGTCACGATCCACGCAGTGCGCGTGTACCGGCGCGCCGCTCCGAGGGCCGCGCCCGCCACGCCTCCCGCGACGAAGCTCGCGACGCCGGAGCCCTCGATCGGCGCTGTCGCCATGCCGAAGGCCGCCCCGGCGAAGGCGATCGACAGCTCCGCCCGGCGCGGGCGCACCTCAGACCACCGCGAGCACCGGCAGCGACGCGACCGCGTCGGCGCGACCGCCGCGGACCGTCGCCTCGAGCGTGCCGTGCTGCAGCCGCGCCCGCTCGCGCGCGCGTTCGATCGCCGCCCTGGCGCGGCGGCGGGCGGGACCGGAGACGCCCAGCTCGAGTGCATCGTCTGCGAAGCGAACGCGCACGTGTACGTCGGGGGCGTCCTCGAGCGCCGCGAGCAGGTGCTCGACGATGCGGTACGCGGACAGCTCGACCGTCGCGGGCAGGACCCGCGGGTTGCCCTCCACCGTCAACCGCGCGTCCGTGCCTTTGGCGTGCACGAGCAGCGCTTCGAGATGCGTCAGCGTCGGCTGTGGCCTCGTCGGGAGCTCGGACGAGTCGTTGCGCAGCACGCCGACGACGGCGCGCATCTCCTCGAGCGTGGCCCGGCTGGCGCGCTCGATGTCGACCAGCGTCGCCGTCGCCGTCGCGCTGTCACTGGGGCGCCGGCCTTCCTCCGCCATGTGTGCGAGCTCCCCGAGGCGGCGCTGGAGCAGCTCGTCCAGCTGCCCGGACATGCGCGCGCGGTCGGCCGCGACCTCCAGCCGGGCGCGCTCGTCGCGCGCCTCGCGCAGCTCCGCCGTGCGCTCCTCCAGCTCGTTCGCGATCTGTCCGCGCGAGCGCACGATCCGGCCGACTCCCCACATGACCACGGTCGTGGCCCCGAGGATGGCGCCGGTCACGAGGCCGAAGGTCGCGCAGACATCGAGCAGGCTCAAGGCCAGAGCGAGCGCGAGTCCGGCGACGGCCCGTCGGCCTGCAAGCTGCGCGCCGGCCGTGAAGGCGAAAAAGAAGGCCACGGGCAGGACCACGCCACAGCGAACGAGGTCCGTGCCGACCAGCACCTGGTTGACCACCAGTCCGGCGATCGCGGCCCCCGTCGCGGCGATCGGAGCGACCCTTCGCCACAGCAGCGGGACGGTCACCAGGAGGAACAGGGGGATCGCGACCTCGATCGGCACGAGGCCGCCGAAGATGAACGGGGCGTCCGCCCACGCATCCGAAGTGGGGTCGGCCCGCTCATCGGCGATCCCGCCGTACACGTTGTCGTGCATCAGCACCACGCCGAGGACGCTGAGGAGCGCCGCGATCGTGACGTCGCGCCTGCCGATCCGCTCGCGAGCGGATGTCATGGAGCCGATCATCGCCCTGCGGCCTCCGTTCGTGAAGAAAAGATTGGATGACGCCAGGGAGCATGGGCGGCGGTCCGCCGCGTGTCCTCATCCCGGTGGGTGAGTCCTGGCAGGACGGTCTCAGCCATACGGATGACACGAGGCAGGCCAGCGGCGAAGATGCTTGCCGCACGTGGAAGGGTCATTCGTCACGATCCTGTTCACCGAGCTCGTCGGCTCGGCGTCTCTGTTCGCGAGCCGGGGCGACGAGACCGCGAACGCCATCCGGCTCGAGCACCTCGCCACGCTCCGCGCGTCGATCGCCGAGCACGGGGGCCGCGAGGTCAGGTCGACCGGCGACGGGTTGATGGTCGCCTTCCCGAGCGCAGTCGCGGCGCTCCGGTGCGCGGTCCACATGCAACGCGCGACCGCCGCCCGCGGCGAGCTCGCGCTCAGCGTAGGGCTCGACGCCGGCGAGCCACTGGCCGAGGGCGATGACCTGTACGGCACGCCGGTGATCGTGGCCAGCCGCCTGTGCGACGCGGCCGGGCCGGGTGAGATCCTCGCCACGGAGGTGGTCTGCCGGGTCGCTGGGCCGCGCCTGACCGAGCGTGTCGATCCCGTCCGCGCCACCCGGCTCCGCGGGATCGCGGAGCGCGTGGCGGCCGCCCGCGTGGGCTGGCGCGACGATGCCGCAAACGAACCGCCGCCGCTCGAGCCGCCGATGCCCGCGCGACCGATCGACGTCGTCGTGGCCGACGACCAGCGCCTCGTGCGGGCCGGCTTCCGGGTCATTCTCGAAGACGAGCCCGACATCCGGGTGGTCGGGGAGGCGCCCGACGGGCGCATCGCCGTCGACGTCGTGCGGCGGACGCGGCCGGACGTCGTGCTGATGGACATCCGGATGCCCGAGCTTGACGGCTTGCAGGCGGCCGAACTGATCCTGTCCCAGCGCGATCTCGGGACGGCCGTGCTCATGCTGACGACCTTCGACCTCGACGATTACGTCTATGAGGCCCTGAGGATCGGCGCGAGCGGGTTTCTCCTCAAGGACGCCCCGGCCGACCGCCTGCTGGACGCCGTGCGCGTCGCCGCGGCCGGCGATGCGCTGCTCGCGCCCTCGGTCACCCGCCGTCTGATCGAGCAGTTCGCGCGCTCCGCGCCTCCGGAGCCGGGCGCGATTCCCGACGCTGTGGCCGAGCTCACCACCCGCGAGCTCGAGGTGCTGCGACTCGTCGCCCGCGGCCTGTCCAACGCGGAGATCGCTGGCGAGCTCACGCTCGGCGAGAACACCATCAAGACCCACGTCGGCCACCTGCTCACAAAGCTCGGGCTCCGCGACCGCGTGCAGGCTGTCGTGCTCGCGTACGAGACGGGCCTCGTGGCACCCCAGCCCGCGCCCCGGCACTCGTGAGCTCGGCGTGCCCCTGCTGCGGAACGGCGGGCGGCGCGGCGAGCGAGCGGCGGGCCGGGGTGGAGGACCCAACTGCGTGACCCGGCCGGGGCAGACAGACCAAAGTCGCTCGGGCGCTTGCTGCTACTCCTCTTTGGGTCGTGTTCGACCATGCACCGGGCCTGCGGGAGCGCGGGCTCGTGGGGCGTCCGAGATTTCGCCATCCGGCGCGCCGCAAGGCGTAGCGTCGGCCTGAACCCTGCAGGCGACAGCCGCTGGGGCGGTCCCGCGCCTGCACCAGCAAAGGAGGAGGCCATGCGCCTTCGAGCTCTCGTCGTCGCGGCGCTCGCCGTGCTTGCCGTGCCCACCGTCGTGCTTGCGCAGCCCGACGCCAGCGAGCGTGGCGATCGCGCCCGGGACGCCCGTATCGTGGGTACCTGGAACGTCGAGGTGACGCCCGATGGGGAATCAACATTCCCGGCCATCGTCACCTTCACCTCGGATGGCAGCGTCATCGAGACCGAGGCTGGCTCACCGACCACCGGCCAGGGGGCCTGGAGGGGCGTTGGCGACGATCGCTACGCGTTCGCCTTCACATCGTTCATCGTCTCGCCGACCGGTGAGCCGGGCGGCCACGTCGTCGTGCGCTCCGTCGTGACGCTCCACGGCGACACCGCGAACGGCCGGTTTACCTTGACTGTCTACGACGCCGCCGGCGAGGTGCTGCAGTCCGGTAGCGGCACGGCCACCGCCACGCGCTACGACGTCCCGAAGCCGTAGTCCGAAAGCCGACTGGAGCGCGGGCGTGCCGCCGGGGCGCACGCCCGCGGCCCCGGCGGAGCAAACGCTCACAGGGCTGGGCAGCCAGTCGCCGACACGCCGAATCAGAACTGCAAGCGTGAACGCAGCTCCGGCGCGACGACGGACCGCGGAAAGGGCGCTTCACCGCCCGTGGAGCCGCTCCGCACAGCGGCGCAGCTGGCGTCCGCCACCTCGTCGCGACCGGTGGGCCGGCGGGTGTGATCGGCTGGGACTCGGCAGGCGATTTGCGCGGGGCCGGCTGGGTCGGCTGGCCACGGCCGCCATCGCCGGTGGCGAACGGACCGGCAACGGCGGGCGCTGCAATATGTCGATAAATGCCTGGGGTCCTGTTGCCAAATCTGGGGCGCGAGCTTTCCTCGCCTATGACCATGAGGGAAGGCCGGGCACGCGCCGACGGGCGCGACGCGCCCGGCGTCTCGCCACTCGAGCCCTTGTGTCGACGCCGCGAGTGGCCCGAGTTACTGCGTCCCGTCTGGAACTCGGCTGCGGCGGGCGGCCCCGGAGGACCGCCCGCCCCGCTGCCCCGGCGGCGGGGTAAGCAGGAGAGGTCGGGCTCCCGGGGACGTTTCGATCGGGCAACGGGGTCATGTGGGCGAGGCGTCCGCGGATTGCTGCTCATCGATCCGCAGCGAGAGCGTCGTCGAGTCGTAGCCGCTCGAGCGACGCGGAGTGACCCTTGAGATACAGCATCTCCCCGGCGTTCACGTCGACGCTGGAAACCCCGAACGGCCTACGGCCGGCGCCGTTTCTGAGCGTCCCTGCCGCGAGGGTGCGGAGGCCCTTGCGAAGCACCCAGGTGACCCCGTCACCGCCGCGCGGATCACCGTCGCTGACGGAGCCGCTGATCCTCACGCGCCCTCGAACGGGACTCGTCCACGCGACGATCGCCGAGCGCGTCTCCGAGGGGTGAGCGAACCCTTCAGGAGGAACGCCCCGCACGCCGACAATCGGAAACGAGACGTCCGTGCTGGGACCGTCCGGGCCGATCCACACATCGAAGCCTCGCGCACCCTGCAACCCTCCCCATGGCGACCCAAGCGCCTGAACGAGGACGGGTCGCGCGCGTGTGCTGCCGACCATGTAGCCCCAGACCCCGGCGCTGCCGTAACGATCCCCACCGGGGTTGTGGAGGGACCCCTGGACACGCGCGAAGTCATCCGCGAAGTCCCAGACCCTGGCGAAAGCGAGCCCCTGGACGGGGCGTAGGAGTCGACACGAGCGTCCGCTACCTGGCGGCCACCGGCGACGGGGAGTAAAGCGCTCCCAGACTCGCCGAGGACGTCGCGAGGATGCTGGACCAGCGACATCCCTGGCATACGCACGAGACCACCGGGAAGGTCGGTGTGTCTGCGACACGCTGAACCTGCGGAACTAAGCGCAGGGTGACGAGCAGCGAACCGATCCGCGCCAAGTCCCCTTACAGACCCGACGAGTGAATAGAAGTGCGCCGAGCGGTCGTCCACGCGCCGAGCATCCCCGGCCGCAAATGGCACAACACGCGCGAAAGCGAGGCCAGCAAAGCACCCGCCGAGGTTGGCGCTCAAGAAACCCCGGTCTGGCACCGACCACCGTGTTCGACACCCGCCGACCCTGGCCATCTCCGTCGGCGATGTGTCGTGAGCGGTGGCCGGGGAGGTCGAAGGGCCTTCCCGGCACCCTCGCCCTGGCCAATCCCGCGGAACGAACCCAGCGCCCAGTAGCGTCGCGGCCGAGACCCCGACGCACCTGTCAGACGCCGAGCTAGAGGCCGAGCTGCGCGTGCGCGCATCGAGCCGGACCTGCGAATTGACCGTCGAGCACGAGGGCAGCTGGCACGCCGCGTTCAAGCAGTTCTCGGACTAACCCGAAATCGCCGCGCTCGGCGTACCGTTGCTCTGAGCGGACGGCCGGATCGCCGCTGGGCGCCCAAGCGCCTGCTGTGCGGCTGCCGAAGACAAGACGTAGGTAGCTCGCCAAGCCGCGGTCAACGGACCGGGCGAAGCCTGCTCGGGTCAGGCAGCCCTTCAGGCGCATACGCGGCCGATGTATCCGGCGAGCGCACTTACCCGGCCAGGCGTTGTGAGGGCGGTCAGGACCGGGCTCTCCTCGTCGCCGGCGCCGAACGGAAACTCCGCACTCACAAGCGCCCGGAACCCCTCGGCGAAGACCGCACCGGCGTGCCTCTCCGGAACCTGCGACCCGGGCTGCGCCACTCAAGCCCCGTAGTGGCCCGGGCCACGCGCTACGAAGCTCTGAGCTCGACCGACAGAACGCGTGCACGTGGTTTGGCCGGTCGGCCCCTCCGAATGCTCAAAGGAGATCTTCAGTCGGAGCAGCCTCACAATACGCGGCCCGTAGTACTCCTGCGTGACGACCGTGATGGAGGCCGGTACAGCAAAGGCAGATGTACAGGCGGCCGCTTCCACTAGGAGCGTCCCCGCCGCCGCTGTCACACGTGTCGTCTCGCGTGCAAGCGTTTGCTCCGCCTCAGCGACCACGGACCGGCCACCTGCTGGCGGCGCGAAACTCGACAAGCGCACAGTGCCCCAAAACCAGGACACCAGGCCCAAGCTCCCTGGCGGCCTGAGCGCGATGGCTATCGGCGCGGATCAGAGCGCTCGGCGATGTCGGCCACATCCTCGTGCTTTTCCACCACGGCGTACCGTTGATGGGATTCCACGATGTCCTCAGTGGTCCCGATCACGTGGTCACGGATGACAGCGAAGCGTCGGGGATTCTCGCGGACGCTCTCGTACTCTCGACGGGTCATCTCGATGATCTCCTCGCAGCCCGAGTGACCACACTCGCACAGAAAGCCGATCAGCCCGGCGTAATTGGCTTCGGAGTAGTCGGTCTCAACGCTCTCGTTGATACTCCGGAACGCCGCCTCGTTCCAGCCGACTCGCTCCTTGGCCGTTGTGTCCTCAGACGACATCAGGACGCCGTCTGTACCCGCGGCTGTGGCGGGGGACACGCCTCCTGGGCATGGTTCGTCAGGCCGCTGTGAATGCCTGCGTCACGGGGCTCGGCGTCGCCGAGTTCGTCTCGGAGCACGATCCTGAGCGGCTCGTACGCGAGCAGCGCATATGCGCTGTTGCGCGCCGGGTTAGCGCCCGGATGAGCAGCCGGTGTCCCGACTCCCCGTGGGGCGCGAGCCTGACCAGCCTGCGAGCGTCCCGCTCTGCGGCGGCCACGTCGGACCCCGATGCCGAGACTCGCTGCGGCGTCGCACTCGAGCGCGCGCAGGTGCACGTCCTCGAGGCAGCGACGCTGCTCCACTGCGCGGACGCCGTCTGACGGTCACGGCGGGCGATGGCGCTGATCTCGCCGCCGTCGACACTGGCGGATTAGTTGCCGCGTTCGACGCTCTCGAACGGCGGCTCGCCGCGGCTGCGCTCGGCTCCGCCGGCCGGCGGCTCGACGCCGCCCCGGGAGCGGCGGGTCAAGCGTGTGAACACGAACCACAGGATCGCGAGCACGACGATCACGGCCACGATCGTGCCGACGATCAGGCCGGCGCCGACGCCCTCGTCCGGGACGCTCTGGCTGCTCTGGGCGAGGACCGTCACAACATGCATGGTCATTGGGCCGCTGTTCCCTCGGCGCCGGCCGGGCAAGCACCGGTTCGGGACGCCCGGTGGCTCGGTCACCTTCGGAGGCGTACAGGCAGGATGTCCGGCACTCGACTGTTGTCGGTGTCCGCGACGACCTTCGGTCGAGCGCGCTCGACGAAGCACGCGATCGGCAACGGATAGCGCTGAGGGCGCAGGACAGATGGCGCCACCGTAGGGCCGGCCCTGTCAGGAAGCGAGCAAAGCGGCTCTCTTCTGAACGAGACCCGCGGTGCGGCGCACCGCATCGTCCGAACGGTTCAGCGTCGCTTTGAGGGGACCGGATGCTCTTCACACGGCCACGAACGAGTGAATCGCCGTGAGAAAGACGCGCGAACCTCCAACTCACATCGCCTCCGGGAGGGCGATCGCTCCGAAGCGTCGGCCGACGAAGCGCTGCGGTTGGGCGCGCGAAGCCGGCGACGCATGGGAGATCGCCAATGCCACGCGCAGCCAGGCCGTTGTCGCGCCCACCGTGTCTGAGCTCAGAGTGCGCGTCGACCGCGCGGCGGCGCTCCTGGAGCAGGTGAACAACGTCGAAGGACTCGCGGCGCTGCTCCCGTCGGCCTGCTACACGGCGCTCTGCATGCGCAGCGGGCGCGACGCGATGGACTTCATCGGGCGCGCGATCCCCGTCGGGCGGATGATGGACGACCAGTTCACGTGGATGATGATCCAAGGCAACTTCGGCCTTGCGGCATTGCTGACCGACGACGCCGACGCTGCGCGCCGGGCGTTTCGCCAGGAGCTCGAGCTCTGCCGCGAGCTCGTCCTTCCGCCCATGGCCTGCGGGAAGGCCATCGCGAGGGTCGCCTCGGCAGGGCGATGACGCCGCCCCTTCGGCCCGCACGCCTGCAGGCCGATGACGTTCTCGAGGACCGGCGACCGCACCCGGCTCCCTCGCTCACCTTCCGCTCGCGGCATTCCAAGGCCCGCTCGCCGAGAGAAAACGACCGTCCGGCGCATTTTCTGCGTGTAGACCCGTCTGACACCGGGAAACAGAGCGTTGCAGCTCACCAGTGCCGCCGGACATGAGGACCGGCGGGGCAAAGTCAAGGAAGGGACGACCATTGGCTCAACGCACACACGAACGTCTGCGGCCACAGCGCCCGGTTGGCGCCGCTGAACGAACCCTTCGAGCCGTCGGAGCGCTCGCCGCCCTCCTGCTCGCGTTCCCCGCCGCGGCGCTCGCGCACACCGGGGCCGCGGCGGTGTCGTGCACCGGCGCCGATTTCCGCTTTGCGGCCTTCAGCGCCGGATCGAACACCGTCACCTACCGAGTCACGGTCGACGGCGCGGTGGCGGCGCAGGACAGCTTCACGCTGAACGCCAACGGCGGCCGCGAGGGCGACCTCTACGTGCCGCTCGTGCTGCATGACAGCCACACCGTCGAGGCGTTCGCGTGGTGGGGCCCGACGAATGTCCAGGACGGTCACACCCGCGCCGCAAACTCGCCCGCGCTTGCGTCCCGCGTGCTGACGTGCGCGACCGCACCGCCGCCAGCGACCGCTCCGACGCCGACCGCGCCCGCACCGAGCGCGGCAGCGCCGCCACCGGCGCCGTCAAGCGCTGTGCGCGGCACGCGGTCGAGCTCGGCCCGTGCCCGACTCGCGGTGCCGCGCGCGTGCAGCTCACGCGCGGCGCGCGTCACGGTCACCGGGCGCCTGATGCGTCGCGTGAGCTTCCTCGTCAACGGGCGCCGTGTCCGCACGATGAGCGTCCGCGCCGGCCAACGCTCGCTGAGCGCCTCGCTACCGCTGCGCCGCTCGGGGCCCGCGCGTCAGACCGTGACCGCCCGCGTGACCTTCCGCGGCGGTGCACCCGCCCGCACCCTGATCGCACGCGCCACGCGCTGCGCCCAGACCGAGGTCAGCCCGCAGTTCACCGGGTGACCGGCACCCGCCTGCACCGAGGCCGCGGCACTCACGCCGCGGCCTCGACGCTCGCCACTGCTCAACGGTACGAACGCCGGTCGCGATGATCACGCTCGTCCTCGTCGATGACTCCGACCTGGTCCGCGCTGCGCTGCGCCGGTTCGTCGAACGCGACGAGCGACTGACGATCGTCGGCGAGGTCGGGACGGGACGGGCCGCGATCGACGTCGTCCGGCGAGCACAGCCCGACGCGGTCATCCTCGACCAGGAGATGCCCGAGCTGAACGGCACGCAGGCGCTGCCCGAGCTCGTGCGCACCGCTCCGCGCGTCAAGGTCGTCATGTTCTCCAGCGACCCGAGTCTGAAAAGCGGCCAGGGCGCGGTCGCGGCCGGCGCCCACGCCTACTTCACCAAGGATGAGCCGATCGGCGATCTCCTCGACGCCGTCGTCGCGCTGGTCACCTGAACGGGCGGGTCGGCGACGGCGTGATAACCCACCGGCGCGTAGCCGCGGCTCCTGTTGACCGAGCGCGCGCTCCATGTCGTCAGCGAGGGCCGGGTTGGCGTACGTTGGTACCGCATTGACCGCGCAGACCGCGATCGGGTTTCTGTTGACCGTCCTAACGATCCAGAGGTTGCCCGTGGCCGTTGACCTGCTCGGTTGGCAGGGGGCCATGCCGCTGCTCGCGCTCGGTCCGGCCGTGGGGTCCTCGCGATGATTCGGCTCCGCGCTGCGACCACGTCCGTTCCCGCCCGCAACCCAGGAGAATCATGACCGCTTGGCCGAACGGCGCGCCCCAGCCCGGCCAGCGGGCCGAGCGCGTGCGCCGGGTGACCTCCCGCGACATCGCCCTGTTCACAGAGATCACGGGTGACCGCAACCCGCTGCACTACGACGAGGCGGCGGCCGCCGCCTCCCCGTTCGGCGAGATCATCGTCCAAGGGGGCGTCACGAGCGGGATTCTCAACGCTGTCGTCGCGGAATCGCTGCCGGGACCCGGCACGGTGTTCCTCAGCGCCAACTGGGACTTCACCGCGCCGGTGCGACCCGGTGACGAGATCACCGGCACGGTCGAGATCCTCGAAGCCCGAGAGGACAAACCGATCACCCGTATCCGGACGACCGTCACGCGGCAGGACGGCACGGTCGTGCTGGAGGGCACGGCGGTCTGTTACACCGCGCCACTGCAATGACGGACGACACCGAACCCGGGCTTCGCCAACCCGGTCCGGGTGAGCGAGTGGGGTGGATGGGCGGTTGCGGGGTGACACGACGTCGGACGTGAGGTCGGTGGCGTCGTAGGGGTGAGGCGATTTCGGCGTGCGTGATGGCGCTGGCGGGATGGGAGCAGCGAAGGGGCCGGCGTGGTGACCGCGCGTGCTCGTCGGGCGCTCGTGGCGGCCGCGCGCTCCACGGCCCTGATCTCGACCTCGGTGTCTGCTGCCCTCCTCGTCCAGAGCGGGCACCCTCGGACCCCGCTCGCTTCGTCCTCGTGCAGGACGCCGAGACCAAGGCCATGACGCCCGAGCTCATACGCGTCGCCGGGGGCCCCAACAAGCCGAAGATCTTCAGCCGGCAGGGGTCGACCACACCGTCCGCCTGGGTCTACGCCCTGCAGGCGGCGAAGTGCTCGCTCACCGTCTACGGCATCTGGCTCGGTCACGTCTATCAGTGGCACATCGTCACTGCGGCCATGCAGATGACGATGTTCGAGACCCTCTCGCGCAGCCATCCGGTGCGCCGTCTGCTCCAACCACACTCGAGCTACCTCATCCCCTTCGACGACGTGCTGCTGATCAACTGGGACGCAGCCGCCGTGCCGCCGACGTCGATCGCGACCGGCTGGCAGTTCCTCCAGCTGCTCGATCTCTACACCGACGGACGCGGGTTCTTCGACGACGATCCGACGACCACCCTGCAACGGCTCGGCATCTCTGAAGCCGACTTCACCGTCGACGAGCCGTGGGACCAGTACCCCGTCGTCGGCCAGCTGATGGAGATCTGGGACGCGACGGGGCGCTACGTCAACACCTACGTCGATCACGCGTATCCGACCGACGAGGACGTGGAGCACGACGACGAGCTCCACAGCTGGATGACCGCCTCAGCAAGCGCCGACGGCGGCAACCTCCGCGGCCTGCCCGACATGAGCGGCAAGGAGGAGCTCAAGCGCGTCCTCCACAGCGTCATCCACCGCATCACCGCCCACGGCTTCGCCCGCCTGTGGCGCAGCGGCGAGCCGGCGCTCCTGTTCGTCGCCAACTTCCCACCGTGCCTGCACGACGCCACCATCCCCGACCCGGCGGACAGCCTCGACACCCGGGAACTCTTGCGGCTCCTGCCGAGGACCGGCCCGATCGGCCAGATGGTCCACTTCTACTTCACGTTCCACTTCTCGCCGCCCTACGTGCCGTTCGTGCCGATCGCCGGACCGGAGACCGACCTCTACTTCGACGACGAGGTCAGCAATCAGGCGCTCATCGACCTGCGCCGCTTCATCGTCGGCTTCACCGAGCGCTTCCAGCCCGACACGCCCCAGATCTGGCAGTGGCCGCGCAACATCGAGACGTGACGCGGCGAGCGCGAGTGCGAGGCCCGCATGGGTGGGGCAGGCGCCGGTGGCCTGCAGCGCGAAGGGGATGCGATCCATCGAGAGCCTCGGTCGGGTCGGGTCTGCGTCGCCGTGTCGGTTAGGGGACCCTAACCGCGCCCGGCTCGCAAAACCTACCACCACGATCGGAATGCCGACACCGAGCCTTCCGTCCCGGGGAGGCGTAGGCTGGACACAGGTGACCGTCGAGGTGGAGTACGACCCGCATGGAGCGCGCCATGAGTGGGTCATCGTGGCGGGCGCCTCAGCGGGCGGGGTCGAGGCCCTGTTGGCGCTCATGCGCTCACTGCCGGTCGACTTCCCGCACGCCGTGCTCGTCGTCCTGCACGTCGCTCCCAGCGGCACGAGCGTGCTCCCGTCGATCCTCGCGCGCGCGTGCAACCTGCCCGTCGGCTCGCCGCGCGACGGGGACCGGCCGCGTCGCGGCCATGTCTACGTCGCCCCGCCCGACTGCCACCTCGTCGTGAACGAAGGGCGGCTGCGCCTCAGCCAGGCGCCCCGCGAGAACGGCCACCGTCCGGCCATCGACCCCACGATGCGGACCGCGGCGGCGGCGTACGACGGCCGGACGATCGGGATCGTCCTCTCGGGGTCGCGCGACGACGGCACCGCGGGCATGCTCGCGATCAAGCGCCGCGGCGGGCAGACCATCGTGCAGGACCCCGACGAGGCGCTCTATCCGGCGATGCCGCGCAGCGCGATCGACCACGTCGAGGTCGACGCCGTCCTGCCGATCTCCGAGATGGTGGGCTGGATCCTCGAGCACAGCGGTCAGGCCCCGCCCCCGCCGGTTCTCGCAGGAGGTGGCACACCGATGGCGCAGATCCATGACGAGGCCCCGGGACGTGGGACGCGCTACACCTGCCCGGACTGTGGCGGCGTCCTGTACGAGCGCCAGGAGGGGCCACTCGAGCGCTTCGAGTGCAGCGTCGGCCACGTCTTCTCGATCGAGAGCCTCGCCGTCGCCCAGGCCGAGGCGCTCGAGGGCTCGCTGTGGGCCGCCGTCCGCAGCCTCGAGGACCGCGCGGCGATGCTGCGCACCCTCTCGGCGCGCGCCGGGAACGCCGGCCACACGACGTCGTCGCGGTCGTTCGAGGACCAGCGCACGGACGCGCTCGCGCGCGCCGCGAGCATCCGTGAGGCGATCTCAGGGCTGGTGCGGCCGGAGGCGGCGGCGTGAGCCGCGACGGATCGGTGACCGAGACCGAGACCGACCCGGCGCTCGACGCGCTGCTGGCCTATGTCAAGGCCACCCGCGGCTTCGACTTCTCCGGCTACAAGCGCAGCAGCCTCGAGCGCCGGATCGCCAAGCGGATGGAGGCCGTCGGGATCGCGGACGTCGGCGACTACATGGACCACCTCGAGGTCGACTCGGACGAGTTCGCGCAGCTCTTCGACACGATCCTGATCAACGTCACCTCGTTCTTCCGCGATGCGCCGGCGTGGGCGTATCTGGCCGATGAGATCGTGCCGAGCCTCCTGTCTCGCATCAGCGACGACGACCCGGTGCGGATCTGGTGCGCCGCCTGCGCGTCGGGCGAGGAGGCCTACACGCTGGCCATGGTCTTCGCCCGGGCGCTCGGCGACGAGGCGTATCTGCGTCGGGTCAAGATCTACGCCACCGAGGTCGACGAGGAGGCGCTCGACCAGGCGCGGCAGGGGACGTACGGCATCAAGCAGGTCGAGGGCCTCACGCCCGAGCTGCGCGAGCAGTTCTTCGAGCGCACGGACTCGCGCTACGCGTTCCGCAAGGACCTGCGGCGGACGGTCATCTTCGGGCGCAACGACCTCACGCAGGACGCCCCGATCTCGCGGATCGACCTGCTGACGTGCCGCAACGCGCTCATGTACTTCAACGCGGAGACGCAGGAGCGGATCGTCAACCGCCTGCACTTCGCGCTCAACCCGCGGGGTTTCCTGTTCCTCGGCAAGTCGGAGATGCTCATCGCGCACACCGACCTGTTCCAGCCGGTGAACCTGCGCCGGCGGGTCTTCGCCAAGGTCGTCGACCCGCGGCCGCGCGAGCGCCTGGTCCCGCTCGGTGGCGACGGGATCGGCGAGGTGGAGCGCGAGCCGGTGGCCGAGCTGCGGGACGGCGCCTTCGAGGCCGGCCCGGGGGCGCAGCTCGTCGTCGACGGCGACGGGGTGCTCGCCGCCGTGAACGCGCGGGCCCGCGCGCTGCTCGGGCTCGCGACGACCGACGCCGGGCGGCCGCTGCGCGACCTCGAGGTCTCCTACCGCCCGGTGGAGCTGCGCTCCGTGCTCGACACCGCGTATGCGGAGTCGCGAACGGTGAGCGTGACCGGCGCCCGGATGGCGGTGGACGGCGAGCAGCGCGTCATCGACGTGCACGTCATGCCGGTGCGCTCGGACGGCCAGGTCCTCGGCGCGACGATCGTCTACGACGACGTCACCGCGCAGCGGCGGCGTCGAGGAGGAGCTCGAGGCCTCCAAGCGCGAGCTGGGAACGGCCTACGAGGAGCTGCAGTCCACCGTCGAGGAGCTCGAGACGACCAACGAGGAGCTGCAGTCGACGAACGAGGAGCTCGAGACGACCAACGAGGAGCTGCAGTCGGCCAACGAGGAGCTCGAGACGATGAACGAGGAGCTCCAGTCGACCAACGAGGAGCTCGAGACGATCAACGAGGAGCTGCGCCGCCGCTCCATCGAGCTCAACGAGGCCAACGAGTTCCTCGAGCGCGTCCTCGGCTCCATGGAGCTGGCCGTCATCGTCGTCGACGCCGAGCAGACCGTGCAGACCTGGAACGCGGGCTCGGCGGAGCTGTGGGGCGTGCGGTCCGAGGAGGCGCGCGGCCAGCACCTGTGGGGCCTGGACATCGGGCTGCCGATGGACGGCGTCCGCACCGGCCTGCGAGCGGTCCTCTCCGGTCGCCGGGAGCGGGCGGACATCGAGCTCGACGCGACGAACCGCCGCGGCCGGGCGGTGCGGCTGCGCGTGACGTGCCTGCCGCTCGGAGCCGTCGACGGATCCGCCGGCGGCGCGATCGTGCTGGCCGAGGTGGCCGGCGCCGCGGACGGCGACGCGGCCGCCTCCTAGCGGCCGTCCACGGGCTGCGCTCGACGCGGTCGAGCACCAGGCGCAGCGCCGCCCGCGTCGCACGCGAGCGCTCGATGACGGTCGCGCAGCGCTTCAGGCGCGCGTCGTGCTCCTCGGCGAGCGACGCGACCCGCTGGCGGAGTGCGGCGAGCTCCTGGGGGCGGAACTCCGGCGCCAGGCGTCGCGGGGCCGGCGGCGGGGGCTCGGGCAGATCGATCTTGCGCGCTTCGGCGGGCTGCCAGCTTCCCGGGTCGGACGGCTCGAGGACGCTGAAGGCGCTCGGATGGATCACCCACGCGCCGTCGCCGCGGCGTTCGACCATCCCCGTGTTGGCGAGCTCCTTGAGGGCGAGGCTCACGGTCGGCCGGCGCGCGCCGATCAGGCGGCCGAGCGTCTCGTGGGTCAGGTGCAGGGGGACGACGAGGCCGCTGGGCCCGACGCGGCCCCAGCGCTCGGCGATGTGCGCGAAGTAGGCCACGAGGCGCTGCTCCACGCGCGGCAGCTGGGCGATCGCGCGGTGCGTCGCCAGGCGCGCCCCGCGGCGCGCGAGGCGCTGGAACACGACCCGGCCGACGGACGGCCACATGCGGATGACGCTGAGCAGGCGGTCGTCGAGGAGTGCGACCGTGGCCCGCTCGGGCACCGTCCAGAAGACCGTGCTGGGGACGAGCGCGTCGGGCTCGACCTTGAAGTCGACGATGTCGCCGGGCCCGAGCAGCTCCGTCGCCGTGCTGCCGGCGAGCACCTGCTCGCGCATGATCAGGCCATCGAGGACGAGCAGCGCGAAGGGATGCGAGTCGCTGTCCAGCCCGGACGGCGACCAGGTGCCGGTCGGCGGCTCGAAGACCGCGACGATCGCCCGCTCGCGGGCCTGGGCGCGCTGCCCCGGCTCGAGGGCGTCGGCGATCTCCGGGTCCACGTCGAAGAGCGGCGCGGCCCGTAGAACGGGGAGTCGGTCGGTGACCGCCGGCATGTCCCCACCGTACCCCTCTGCGCCACCTGCCGGTGGAAACACTCCGCAGCCTCGCGCGACCGCCCGCTGTACCCTGCATCGCGGGGATGGGTGCAATTCCGATCAACATTGCGGCACACGTCGGGAACACCCCGATGATCCGCCTGACGCGCCTGCTCCCCGACGGCGTCGACGTCGAGCTCTACGGCAAGCTCGAGTCGTTCAACCCCGGGGGCTCGGTCAAGGACCGGATCGGCGTGGCCATGATCGAGGCCGCCGAGCGCGAGGGCCGCATCGAGCCCGGGCGCACGACGATCGTCGAGGCGACGTCGGGCAACACGGGCATCGCGCTGGCCTTCTGCTGCGCGGCCAAGGGCTACGACCTGTCGATCTTCCTGCCGCAGGGGATGAGCCGCGAGCGCGAGGCCCTGCTGCGCCTGTACGGCGCGCGCGTGGAGGTCGTCGAGTCCCTCGGCGGGATGAACGAGGCCGTCGACGCCGCGCGCGCGATGGCGCAGGACGCCGACGTCTTCCTGCCCGACCAGTTCTCCAACCCGGCCAACCCCGAGGCGCACCGCACGGGGACCGGCCCGGAGATCCTGCGCGCGCTCGACGGCCGAGTCGACGTCTTCGTGGCCGGCATCGGCACGGGCGGCACGATCACCGGCGTGGGGGAGGCGCTCAAGGCCGCCGACCCGAGCACGCTCGTGATCGGGGTCGAGCCCGCCGCCTCGGCGGTCCTCTCGGGCCGGGCGCCCGGGCCGCACCGCATCCAGGGCATCGGCGCCGGCTTCGTCCCGGCCGTGCTCGACCGCGAGGTCATCGACGAGGTGCTCGCCTGCCCGGACGAGGACGCGATCGAGGTCGCGCACCTGCTCGCCGCGCGCGAGGGCGTGCTCGCGGGCATGTCGTGCGGCGCCGCGGTGTGGGCGGCGATCGAGGTCGCCAAGCGCCCCGGGTCGCGCGGCAAGCGCATCGTCACCGTGCTCCCCGACTCGGGCGAGCGCTACATCTCCGCGCCGTTCTTCGCGCCGAACGGCAACGCGCGCGCCGGCTGACGTTCGGCCCCGCGCGGGCGGGTGTCTATTCTCGGGAGCCATGCTCGCCGCACTGGCGTCCGTCGCCCGTGAGATCCGCTGTGACGTGGCCGCCGCGCGGGAGCGCGATCCGGCCGCGCGCGGAGTGTCCTCGCTCGAGATCCTGCTGAGCTGGCCCGGCGTCCACGCGCTGCTCGCCCACCGCGTCCTCCATGCCCTGCACCGCGCGCGCGTGCCACTCGTCCCGCGGGCGCTTGCGCTCGTGACGCGGTCGGTCACGGGCATCGAGATCCATCCCGCGGCATCGGTCGGCCAGCGGCTGTTCATCGACCACGGGACGGGCGTCGTGGTCGGCGAGACGGCGCAGATCGGCGACAACGTGACGCTCTATCAGGGCGTGACGCTCGGGGGCACGGGGTTCGCCACCGGCAAGCGCCACCCGACGGTCGAGGACAACGTGACGATCGGCTCGGGGGCCAAGCTGCTCGGCCCGATCACCGTCGGCCACGGCGCGAAGATCGGGGCCAACAGCGTGGTCATCACCGACGTGCCGCCGAACTCGACGGTCGTCGGCAACCCCGGCCACGTCGTGCGCGTCGACGGGCGCCGCCCCGAGGGCCCCGACGCCGACTGGATCCACCTTCCCGACCCGATGGCCGACGCGATCCGCGCGCTGTCGAGCCGGATCGACGCACTCGAGCGCGGCGCGGCCGAGGGCGACGTCCAGTCGCCCGCGGAGGTCCGCCGCCTCTATCCGCGGCGCGGGCCGAACCCGGCCGGGGGCTAGGCCCACTCCCTAGTAGAAGACCGTCCGGCAGCGGTGCCGCGGCCGGGCCTTGTAGGCGGGCAGGCCGCCGCGGGTCCACAGCGCGTTGTCGATGTCGCGCTCGGTCATGCCGGTGCGCTGCGCGATCTGCGCGCAGGCGTGCACCGCGCAGGCGCGGATCTCGCGCTCCTGCGGCCCGGGCCGCAGCAGGCGGCCGGCGTCGATGTGCGCGGCCAGCTGCTCGTCGAGCACGAGCACGCCGTCGCAGCGCAGGACGTGCGGCACGAGGTTGTCGGCGAAGATCGTCAGGCGGTCGAGGTCTCCGAAGCGCGCGACGCCGGCGCCCTCGAGATCGCTGGGCACGATCTGCGCGCGCTTGTAAAAGCCGTGGTCGTCGTACATCGCCATGCCGTCGGCCAGCATCGCCGCCAGCCGCACCGCCGACCCGCCGGCCTCGGCGATCAGCGCCGCCGGCTCGCGGTCGCCGAGGAACGTGCCGAGCTGACGCAGCGCCTGGGCGAACAGCGCCATGAGCTCGTGGTCGCGCGGCTGGCCGACGACCTCGGCGATCTCGTCGGCCGTGAGCCGGCGCAGCTGCGCCGGGCTCCAGGGGCCGTGCTGGCGGAAGCGGTCGGCCAGGCCCCACGCGACGGTGAAGTAGCCCGACAGCGCCCGGCCGTCCGAGGCGCGGCGCTTGCGCAGCGTGGGGAACCAGCCCGAGCCGAAGTTGATCGTGTCGAGCGTGAGGATGTACGCCGCGACCTCGTCCGGCGGGCCCTCGAGGTAGTGCGCCTGGGGGTCGAGCTCGGGGGGCGGACCGGGGTCCAGCGCGGCGAGCGCGTCGAGGTCGACGCGCACCGAGCGGGCCCCGGCGGCGATCTCCGCGCAGGCGGCGCGCACGTCGTCGCTGAGGCTCATGGCCGCAGCGTACGGCGCTGGCGCCCGCGTCAGCGCACGACGCCGGCGTCCAGCACGAAGGTCGCCCCCGCGCCGCCGCTCGGGATGCCGCCGGCGACGCCGAGCCCGAGCTCGCGGTAGCGGCCGTTGAGGATCACGGCCCGGTGGGGCGGGCTCTTCATCCACGCCGTCACGATGCCCTGGGCCGAGGCCGATGTGCCCGTGCCCCAGCCGATGTCCTCGCCGACGGCCCAGCGGCGGGCGCCGCGCAGGTAGCCCGTGCGCTTCACGCGCTGGGCGACCGACCTGCCCTCGGGCGAGACGTGGGCGAAGTAGCGGCGGCGGACCATGTCGGCGGCGTGCAGGTGAGCGGCGCGGCGCAGATCGCCGTCGGCGCGCAGCGACGCGAGGCCGCGCGCGGCGCGCTCGGCGTTGATCAGGCAGCGGACGGCCGAGCGGATCTGCGCCGAGGACGACACGGTCGCGGCGGCGCTGACGTTCGCGCACGTCTGGGCCGACGCCGTGCCGCCCGAGAAGAGGGCGGCGAGTGCGGCGCCGACGGCGGCGATCGCGATGCTGAGGCTGGTCCGTGGATAGGTCCGGAACATGGACCGTCGCGTTGCCCGCGGCGGAGGGGCATCGGACAACGCGTCGCCGGGCGGCGGCTGCGGTCGGGCGAGCGGTCGGCAGCGCTCCCACAGCGCGCCGCTCACCGGCGAGCGGGCGGCGCGTTCGCGCTCAGACTCGGCGGCCGACGTCGAGCACGTAGGTGGCGCCCTGCATGCCGCCGGCCATCGGCACGCCGGTGGCGATGCCGACCCCGGCCTCGGTGAAGCGGCGGTCGAGGATGATCGCCCGGTGGCCGGCGCTGTGCATCCAGGCGTCGACGATCGCGCCGGCGCTCGACAGCTCCGCCTCGCCCCAGCCGATGTTCTCGCCGAGCGAGTAGCGGCGCGCGCCGCTGAGGTACCCCGCGCGGCGCACGCGCGAGGTGAGCGTGCTGCCGCCGGGACCCTCGTGCGCGAAGTAGCCGCGGCGCACCATGTCGGCGGCGTGGCGCTGGGCGGCGACGCGCAGGCGGCCCGCGGAGCGGACCGGCGGCAGGCCGTGCGCGGCGCGCTCGGCGTTGACGAGGCAGCGGACGGCCTGAGCCGACGTGCTCGGCGCGACGGTCGTCGCGGCGGCGCTCGCCTGCGGGCAGGCGGCGGTCGCGGCCTGTGCCGGGCCGGAGAGGGCGAGGCCGGCGGCGGTGACGAGCAGGGCGCAGAGCGTGCGGCGCATGGGATGCCCATCGACCTGCCTCGCGCGCGCCTTGTCGCGGGAGGCGCGGGGGTCGACGCATGGACGATCCGGACGCCTCCGGAGACGCCGCCGGACGCGGTTCTATGCTGAATTGTTCATGCCTCAGGCACCCGCCGACGACCGCATCGCCGCCCTCCTGGAGGGCCTCAACGCGCCCCAGCGCGCGGCGGTCATCCATGGCGACGGGCCGCTGCTGATCCTCGCCGGCGCGGGCTCGGGCAAGACGCGGGTCCTCACCCATCGGCTCGCCTACCTGATCCACAGCGGGCGGGCGCGGCAGAACGAGATCCTCGCGATCACGTTCACGAACAAGGCCGCGGGGGAGATGCGCGAGCGTGTCGAGCTGCTGCTCGGCCACTCGACGCGCGGCATGTGGGTGATGACCTTCCACGCCGCCTGCGCGCGGCTCCTGCGCGGCGAGGCGCCGCGGCTCGGCTACACCCGCCAGTTCACGATCTACGACCAGGCCGACTCGCGCCGTGTGGTCAAGCGCGCGATCGACGAGCTCGGGGTCGACCCCAAGCGCTTCACGCCCGCCGCGGTCCAGCACCAGGTCTCCGACGCGAAGAACAAGCTGCGCGACGCCGAGGCCTACCGCCAGCTCGTCGGCTCCTACTTCGAGCAGACGGTGGCGGACGTCTTCGAGGTCTACGAGCGCGAGCTGCACCGCATGAACGCGATGGACTTCGACGACCTCCTCGTCCGCACGGTCAACGTCCTCGAGCTCTTCCCGGAGGTCCGCGGGCGCTACTCCGCGGCCTTCCGCCACGTCCTCGTCGACGAGTACCAGGACACGAACCACGCGCAGTACCGGCTGCTCCAGCTGCTCGCTGGAGAGCACCGGAACCTTGCGGTGGTCGGCGACGAGGACCAGTGCCTGGTCGAGGGCACGCCGGTCACGATGGCCGACGGGACCACGCGGCCGATCGAGGACGTCCGCGCCGGGGACGAGGTGCTGTCGTGCTACGGCAGCGGGGACTTCCGGCCCGCGGTGGTCACGGACACGTTCCGCTCGGAGCGCGAGGACCTCGGCGTGCGGATCGTCACCCGTGGTGGGCGCGAGATCCTCGAGCACCGCCGAGCACACGCACTTCGCCGGGTTCCGCCTCGGCATGACGCCGCAGATGCACATGACCTACCTCATGCGGCGCGCCGACCGTGGTTGCCGGGTCGGCGTGACGCGGACCTACACCGATGCCGTGCGCAAGCCCGTCGTCGGCGTCAACCAGCGCTCGAGTCACGAGCGAGCGGACGCGGCGTGGGTGGTCTCGGTGCATCCGACCGACGCCGAGGCGAGGGCGGCCGAGCACGTGCTCTCCGTCCGCTACGGCCTCCCGACGATCCCGTTCATCGCGAGGCGCGGCGCGCGCTCCAACGGCCTGGTCGCCGACCAGGCCCTGATCGACCGCGTGTTCGCCGGCGTCGACTCCGACGGTGGCGGGCTACGCCTCGTGCACGACGCCGGGCTGGACGTCGAGCACCCGCACCACCAGCCGGCGAGCCACGAGGGGCGCCGGCGGATCCTGACCATCACGCTGTGCGGGGACCGCCGCGGCCGCACGCCGATGCACCGGGTGTCGATGGGCGGGCGCGACCCCGAGGTGCGCGACCGGCTGCTCGCCGGCGGCATCTCCGTACGCCCGGAGCGGAACGGGAGCTGGAAGGTCGAGACGTGCTTCAAGCGCTTCGACGACGCGGTGCGATTCGCCGATCGGGTCCGAGAGCACGTCGAGGCCAGCGTCCGCTACACCGCGCGCCTCGGGGCGAGGTTGCCCGGCCACGGCAGCTCGCTGCCGTTCATGCCCGCGTCCTCGGTGCGGCCCGGGATGGTCATGTTCACGGAGGACGGCGGCTACGACGTCGTCGAGCGAGTCGAGCGCGTCCCGCTCGAGCGTCCCGTCTACGACATCGACGTCGAGGGCACGCACAACTTCGTCGCCGGGGGGCTGCTCACCCACAACTCGATCTACGGCTTCCGCGGCGCCGACATCCGGAACATCCTCGAGTTCCAGGACGACTTCAAGGACGCAGAGGTGGTCCGCCTCGAGCAGAACTACCGCTCGACGCAGACGATCCTCGACGCGGCCAACGCGGTCATCCAGCACAACCGGGGCCGGCTCGGCAAGACGCTGTGGACCGAGCTCGGCGCCGGCGACCCGATCACCATTCGTGAGCTCGATGACGAGCACGCCGAGGCGCGCTACGTCGTCGGCGAGATCGAGCGGCTCGTCGACGAGGGCGTGTCGCGCGCGGAGATCGCGATCTTCTACCGGACGAACGCGCAGTCTCGGGTCCTCGAGGACACGCTCGTGCGGCGCGAGATCGGCTACCAGGTCATCGGCGGCACGAAGTTCTACGAGCGCGCGGAGATCAAGGACGCGATCGCCTACCTCAACCTGCTCGCCAACCCGCAGGACGGCGTCGCCTTCACGCGCGTGGCGAACTCGCCCAAGCGCGGCATCGGGCAGACGTCGCTCTCGCGCGTGCTCGCCCACGCCGGGACGATGGGCATCAGCGTCTGGGACGCCGCTGCCGAGCCGACCGCAGTGCCCGCGCTCGGCACCGCCGCCCAGCGCGCCTTCGAGCGCTTCATGGCGACGATGAGCTCGCTGCGCGAGCGCGCCGCCGAGGGCGTCCCGGTCGGCGACCTCGTCGACGCGATCCTCCACGAGACCGGCTACCTCGACGCGCTCGAGGCCGAGCGGACGATCGAGGCGCAGGGCCGGATCGAGAACCTCCAGGAGCTCGTCGAGGTCGCGCGCGAGTTCGACGCGCGCGTCGAGGAGCAGGCCGACACGCTCGACGCCTTCCTGCAGCAGGTCGCGCTCGTCGCCGACGCCGACACGCGCCGCGACGACGAGGGCCTCGTCACGCTGATGACCCTGCACAACGCCAAGGGCCTCGAGTACCCGATCGTCTTCATCATCGGGGCCGAGGAGGGCGTCTTCCCGCACTCCCGCTCGCTCGACGAGGGCTCGCTCGAGGAGGAGCGGCGGCTCTGCTACGTCGGCATGACGCGTGCGATGCGCAGCCTCACGTTCACGTACGCGCGCCGGCGCGCGGTCTTCGGCGCGCAGAACTACGGGCTGCCGAGCCGCTTCCTCAACGAGATCCCGCCCGACCTCGTCGAGAGCGACGGGGCGCCCGGCGGGTTCGGCGCCTCGCGCGGCGGCGGAGCCACCGCAAGTCGGATCCCGTCCTGGGCCGCGGCGCGCACCGAGGCCCCGGCAGGCGACTTCCACCTCGGCGACGACGTCGTCCACGCCGCGTTCGGCGACGGCGTGGTCACCGCGGTCGAGGCGGGCGGCATCGTCGTGGTGCGCTTCGCGGGCGACGGCTCGGAGCGCAAGCTCATGGCCGAGTACGCGCCGATCACGAAACGGTAGGGTCGCCGCCCCATGGCAGCCCAGATCATCGACGGCAAGGCGACCGCCGCACGCGTTCGCGGCGAGGTGGCGCGAGGAAGTCGCCGCCTTCACGGCAGAGCACGGCCGGGCCCCGGGGCTCGCCACGATCCTCGTCGGGGAAGACCCGGCGAGCTCCGTCTACGTCGGCGGCAAGCAGAAGGCGAGCGCCGAGGTCGGCATCCAGGGCTTCTCGCACACGCTGCCCGGCGACGCCTCCGAGGACGAGGTCGCCGACCTCATCGAGCAGCTCAACGCCGACGACGAGGTCAGCGGCATCCTCTGCCAGCTGCCCGTCCCCGACCACATGGACGGTGTGCGCCTCACCGGCCTGATCGACGCGCGCAAGGACGTCGACGGGCTGACGCCCGAGAGCGCGGGACTGCTCGCGCTCGGCCGCGAGGGCCTGCGCCCGTGCACCCCGCTCGGCTGCATGGTCCTGCTCGAGGAGGCCGGGGTCGAGCTCGAGGGCGCCGAGGCCGTGGTCATCGGGCGCTCGAACCTGTTCGGCAAGCCGATGGCCCAGCTCCTGCTCGCGGCCAACGCGACCGTGACCACGTGCCATTCGCGCACGCGCGACCTGCCCGCGGTCGCGCGCCGCGCCGACGTCCTCATCGCGGCCATCGGACGCCCGAAGATGGTCGGCGGCGACTGGGTCAAGCCGGGCGCGGCGGTCATCGACGTGGGCATCAACCGCACGGACGACGGGCTCGTGGGCGACGTCGACTTCGACGCCGCCGTCGAGGTCGCGAGCGCGATCACGCCGGTGCCGGGCGGCGTCGGGCCGATGACCATCGCCTGCCTGCTGCGCAACACGCTGCAGGCGGCGCGCATGCAGGTCGCCGTGGCGTGAGCCTGCGCCGGTTGCGTGCCGGCGAGTGGCTTGCTGGGGCGGGCACGGTCGCGCTGCTCGTGCTGCTCCTGTTCGCGGACTGGTTCAGCGCCGAGGGCGCCGCGGCGGGCGCCGACCCGAGCCTGAGCGGCATCGCCTCGCTCGGCTGGCCGGTCGTCCTGCTCCTGATCGCCCTCGTCGCCCTCGGCGCCTGGCTCGTGATCGCCACCGCGGCCGGAGCGACGACCGCGCAGCTGATGGTCGTCTCCGTCGTCACCGTCGTCGTCGGTGCGATCGCGCTGCTCGTGGCGCTCGTGCGCGTGCTCGCCGCCCAGCCCGGCCTCGGCGCTCGCGTGGGCGACGAGGAGGTCGGCGTGGCGGTCGCCGGCTACCTGGGGCTCGTCGCCATCGCCGCGATCCTCGCCGGCGCGTGGCGGGCGATGGCCGACGAGCGCACGGACGCGCCCGAGAGCGCCTACACGCCGCCACCGGCGCGGCCCGCGCCGCCGCCGGAGACGTAGCGAGCGCCGCACCTCTCCTATCATCGGCGGTCGCATGATCGACCGTGACCAGGTCCTCCACGTCGCCCGGCTGGCCCGCCTGCAGCTCTCCGAGGACGAGCTGTCGACGATGGCCCGCGAGCTGACCTCGATCCTCGACCACATCGAGAAGATCGGCGAGCTCGACCTGGACGGGGTGCCGCCGACGACGCACGTCGTCGAGGTGGCCAACGCGCTGCGGCCCGACGAGCCGAGGCCGTGCCTGCCGCGCGAGGTCGTCCTCGAGCAGGCGCCCGCCCGCACCGAAGACGGCTTCGTCGTCCCGAGCCCGACGGCATGACCGACGTGATCGACCTGACCGCGGCCGAGGCGGTTCGCGCCGTCGAGGCCGGCGAGCTCGACGCGGGCGAGCTGTTCGAGGCCTACCGCGCGCGCGCCGCGGACGACGACCTCAACGCCTTCCTGTGGCTCGCCGATGGCCCGCCGTCCGCCGCCAACGGCGATCGGCGCCCGCTCGCGGGCGTCCCGCTCGGCGTCAAGGACCTCTTCTGCACCGAGGGTGTCCCGTCGCAGGCGGGCTCGAAGATCCTCGAGGGCTACCGCCCGCCGTACACGGCGACGGTGGTGCAGCGCCTCTTCGACGCCGGCGCGCCGCTGCTCGGCAAGCTCAACCAGGACGAGTTCGCGATGGGCTCCTCCAACGAGAACTCCGCCTACGGGCCGGTGCTCAACCCATGGGACCGCACGCGTGTCCCCGGCGGCTCGAGCGGCGGCAGCGCGGCGGCCGTCGCCGCCGGCCTGGCCCCGTGGGCGCTCGGCACGGACACCGGCGGCTCGATCCGCCAGCCCGCCGCCCTGTGCGGGATCGTCGGCCTCAAGCCGACGTACGGCACGTGCAGCCGCTACGGGATGATCGCCTTCGCCTCGTCGCTGGACCAGGCCGGCCCGCTGACGCGCGACGTCACCGACGCGGCGCTGCTGCTGTCGCACATGACCGGCCGCGACGAGCACGACTCGACCTCGCTCGAGCACCCCGAGCAGATCCGCCTCCCGACGTCGGAGTCGCTTGAGGGCGTGCGCCTCGGCGTCCCCGAGGAGCTCTCCGGCGAGGGCGTGGAGCCCGGCGTCATGGAGCGCTTCGAGGCGACGCTCGAGATCGCGCGCGGGCTCGGGGCGACGATCGAGCGCGTCTCGCTGCGGCACGCCGACTACGGGCTGAGCGCCTACTACGTGCTCGCCCCGGCCGAGGCCAGCTCGAACCTCGCGCGCTTCGACGGCGTGCGCTACGGGCTGCGCAGGGACGCCGACGACCTCCTGACGATGTACACGCGCACGCGCCACGACGGCTTCGGCGCAGAGGTCAAGCGCCGCATCCTGATCGGCACCTACGCGCTGTCCAGCGGCTACTACGACGCCTACTACGGCCGCGCCCAGCGCGTGCGCACGAAGATCGCCGACGACCTCCGAGCCGCCTTCGAGCGCGTCGACTTCATCGTCACGCCGACGAGCCCGAACGTCGCCTTCGAGCTCGGCTCGAAGACGTCGGATCCGCTCGCCATGTACCTCAACGACTACTTCACGGTGCCGTTCTCGCTCGCCGGCGTGCCCGCGATCTCGATCCCGTGCGGCCTCAGCGAGGGCCTGCCCGTCGGCTTCCAGCTCGCCGGGCCGGCGTTCAGCGAGAACCGCGTGATCGATGCCGCGTTCGCGCTCGAGCAGGCGATCGGCTTCGACACCTCGCCGGCGCGCGACGGAGGCGGTGGCCGACATGGCTGACACGCAGTACGAGCCCGTCATCGGCCTGGAGATCCACGTCCAGCTCGACACGCGGACGAAGATGTTCTGCGGCTGTGAGCTGTCCTTCGGCGAGCCGCCGAACACGCGCACCTGCGAGGTCTGCCTCGGGCTGCCCGGCGCGCTGCCCGTCGCCAACGCGGAGGCGATCCACTACGGCCTGATGATCGGGCTGGCGCTCGGCTGCGAGCTGGCGCCGCGGTCGATCTTCCACCGCAAGAACTACTTCTATCCCGACCTGCCCAAGGGCTACCAGATCAGCCAGTACGACGAGCCCCTGTGCCGGGGCGGGCGGCTCGGCGACATCCGCATCCACCGCGTCCACCTCGAGGACGACGCCGCCAAGCTCGTCCACGCCGGCGCGAGCGGGCGCATCCACGGCAGCGCGCAGAGCGTGGTCGACTTCAACCGCGGCGGCACGCCGCTGGCCGAGATCGTCACCGAGCCCGACCTGCGCTCGCCCGAGGAGTGCGGCGAGTGGCTGCGGCTGCTGCGCACGACGCTGCGCCAGCTCGGGGTCAGCGACGTGAACATGGAGGAGGGCTCGCTGCGCTGCGACGCCAACGTCTCCATCCGCCCGGTCGGCCGCCACGAGCTCGGCACGAAGACCGAGCTGAAGAACATGAACTCGTTCCGCTTCCTGGAGAAGGGCGTCCGCGCTGAGATCGCCCGTCAGGAGTCGATCCTGCGCGCGGGCGGCGAGATCGAGCAGGAGACGCTGCACTTCGACCCGCGCTTCGAGACGCTGACGCCGCTGCGCTCCAAGGAGGAGGCGCACGACTACCGCTACTTCCCCGAGCCCGACCTGACGCCGGTGAAGATCACCGCCGAGATGCTCGAGCGCGCCCGCGCGGCGCTCCCCGAGCTGCCCGCCGCGCGCGCCGAGCGCTTCGAGCGCGACCTCGGGCTCAGCGCCGAGAGCGCGCGGCTGCTCGCCTGGCGCGCCGAGCTCGGCGACTTCTTCGAGGCGGCGCTCGGCGCGAGCGGCAACGGCGCGGTCGAGCCCCAGCCGCTGGCCAACTGGGTCAGCGAGCTCGTCGCGCGCATCGACGTCGAGGACCCGGCGCAGTCGCGCGTGCGCCCGAGCGCGCTCGCCGAGCTGGTCGGGATGGTCGGCGAGCGGCAGGTCACGCCGGGCGCGGCGCGCCAGGTGCTCGACCGGCTCGTGGCCGAGGGCGGCGACCCGCGCGCGATCGTCGAGTCCGAGGGCCTCGGGGCGATCGGCGGAGGTGAGACGCTCGAGCCGATCGTCCAGCAGGCGCTCGACGCCAACCCCGACGTGGCCGACAAGCTGCGCGCCGGCAACATGAAGCCGCTCGGCGTGATCGTCGGGCACGTCATGCGCGAGACCAAGGGCCGCGCCGACGGCGGCGAGGTCACGCGCATCGTGCGCGAGAAGCTCGGGCTGTAAGGCCGCGTCGGCCCGCCAGGTCACTTGGCGGACGGTCGCTCGGAAGGTCCTCCGCGCGGGCGTAGCATTCGGCGCATGTCCCGACTCATCCGCATGGACCACAGCGGTCACACGACGCTCGCCGAGTGGACGACCGACGACGCCGAGACGGTCGAGGCCGCCGTGCAGGCGTTCCGGGCCGAGCTCGAGCAGGGCTACTTCGGCATGGTCAGCACGGGCGAGGGCCAGGCAGAGCAGGTCCGCGAGCTGCCGCTCGACGCCGACCTCGTGATCATGCGCCTGCCGATCTCCGGCGGCTGATCGCGCCCACGTGGCCGCCGGCGCCCTCCCCGAGCGCGAGGCCGTCCACTGGCGGCCGGTCGTCGACGAGGCGCGGCTGCGCCGCACGGCGCGGCTGTGGACCACGACGACGGCCGCGCACGTCGTGCCGTTCGTCGCCGCGGGCGCCGGGATGTTCATCGTCGAGCCGCTCGCGCTGCCCGTCACGCTCGCCAGCCTCGCCCACGCCTGGGTGATCCCCGAGCTCTACGCCCAGCGCGGCGCCAACGTGGTGCGCCCCAAGCCGGCACGCGCCCCCGCCGAGGCCGAGCGCCTGTCGCTCGGCCTGCTCGGCGATCTGGTCGGTCACGCGGCGCGCGAACTGCACGCCGCGACCGGACTCGTGCTCGAGCGCGGCGCACTCGGCGTCTGGCTCGTCGGCCCGGCCGGCGCGCTGCTCGTGCGCCCGGGCGGCCGGCGCGTGCACTGCTACTGCGTGCGCGTCAATGACCCGGAGTTGCCGACCGGCGACCGCATCGCGCACCTCCTGCTCGCCCTGCGCGCCGACGAGCGGGGCTTCGCCACCGTGGCCAACCTCGCGTTCTCGGGCGCCCGCTGGCGCGTGCGCCGGCGGCTCGCCGCGGGGCAGCGCCCGGCCCTCGACGCCGCGGTCGCCGCCGCCCGTCTCGACAGGCGGGCCAGCGTCTGACGGGCGACTTCCGACCGCCTGGCTCTGGTCATCGCGACACGCCCGCGGGAGCATGTCGTCATGGCCTCCTCCCGTGCAGCCGCCGCCTCCGCCGCCCGCCTCGTCCTCGTCGAGCGCCGGGACACCGTCGCCTCGCGCAACCCCTACGCCAAGCCGGTCCGCCGGTACCGGCTGGCCCGCACGCAGCTGACGGCCCGCCCCGCCCCGTCCGAGGGACGTCGCGCGTCGGGCCGAACCTTCTGACGCGCGCCCGCGAGGGCGTACTCTTCCTTGTATGGAAGAGAAGTCCACCTCCTCGTCGTTCGGGATGCGCGTCCTGGCCGCGCTCGTCCTCGCGCTCGCCGCATGGTTCCTGCTCAAGGTGATCATCGGCATCGTCGCGGGGGTCGCGTGGTTCGTGGCCGTCGTCGTCGCGGTCATCGCCGTGATCTGGGCGGCGCGCACGCTGTTCTAGCGGCGTCACGTCGGCCGGCCATGGCGTTCCTCGTCATCTCGCTGTTCTTCGGCCTGGCCGGCGGCATCATCGGCCGCGTCAAGGGCAGCTCGTTCTTCGTCTGGTTCCTGGTCGCGGCGATCCCGCCGTACATCGGGCTGCTGGCCGCGGTCCTGTACCGCGTCGAGCACGACGTGCCGCATCGCCGCTGCCCGACGTGCCAGAAGGTCGTCCCGTGGCACGACGCGCTGTGCACGCGCTGCGGCACCGAGCTCGACTTCCCGGAGCCGGCCGGCCCGCCGCGCGAGGCGCCCGGGCCGGCGTAGATGCCGGCCGCCTCGTTGTCGCCCGACTTCCTCGAGCAGCTCGAGCCCGAGGACCGCGAGGAGCTGCTGAAGCTCGGCGGGATGCGGCGCTTCCGCCGCGGCGACGTCCTCTTCCACCAGGGCGACGACGCGGGCTCGGTGCTCGTGCTCATGTCCGGCCACGTCAAGACGGTCCAGGTCACCGCCGAGGGGCGCGAGATCATCCTCGGCTTCCCGGGACCGGGAGAGCTGCTCGGCGAGCTGTCGGCCGTCGATGGGATGCCGCGCTCGGGCACCGTGCGCGCGCTCGAGGACGTCGAAGCGCTCGCCCTGCCGGGCAGCGCGTTCCGCGCGCTCATCGACCACCGCCCGCGGATCGCGCTCGTCCTCCTGCGCGCGGTCATCGCCCGCCTGCGCGAGGCCGACCGCCAGCGCGTCGACCACGCGGTGCACGACGTCGTCGTGCGCGTCGCGCGGCGCCTGGTCGAGCTCACCGACCGCTTCGGCGACGCCGAGGCCGAGGTGCTCGACACCGGCCTCGCGCTCACCCAGGACGAGCTCGCCGCGTGGGCGGGCGCCTCGCGCGAAGCCGTGGCCAAGGCCATCGCGCTGCTGCGCACGCTCGGCTGGGTGCGCACCGAACGCCGCCGGATCGTCGTGCTCGACCTCCCCGCGCTACGCCGCTACGCCGGGTAGCGCCCGCCTGCGCCGCGAGTGTGGCGGAGTACACATTCGCGGCGTGTCGGACGGCGCGGTGAGCGACTTCCGGGCGGCATAGCTTCTCCCCATCGCCACAGGGCTCCCGCCACAGAAGCGAGAGCCACCCGGGTCCACCTGGAGGTACCCCGTCATGCGTATCCACCGATTCGATCGCCTGCTGCTCCTCGCCCTGGCCACCTGCGCGATCACCTGGTCGCTCGTGGGAGTCGCGGCGGCCCAGCCCGCCGACGCCCGTCCCGCCGGGCCGGGAACCGCCGCGGGCCACCCGCCGACCATCGGCGACCACAGCGTCCCCGACCCGCGTCAGGTCGACGCCGTCCTCGCCGATCTGAAGCGTGACCGCTCGACGACGATCGCGAATGGCGACCACAGCGTGCCCAACCCGCGTCAGGTCGACGCCGTCCTCGCCGATCTGAAGCGTGACCGCGAGACGACGAGCGCGACCGCGCCGTCGGTCGCCAACTCCGACACCGAGACGATCGCGCTCGTCATCTCGATCGTCGCCATCCTCACCGCGCTGGGCGCCGTGACCCTCACGGTCACGCGCTCCCGCGGTCGCGTCCTGGGGACCTGACGGGATCCCCAGGTGAGCGGCGGGCGGGTGCCGGGGGGCACCCGCCCGTCCGGGGGGTTCGTGCCATCCCCTCCCGCGTCGCCTCCGGGGGGTCGCGAGCGCGGGAGGGGACGGCTACACTGGCTCAAGAGCCGCCACCGGCGGCTCTTTTGTCGTGTTGACCCGGATTCCCGAGCGAGGGAGAGGAGGAAGCGCATGCGGGCAGTCGATGCCGTGATGGAGTGTCTGAAGGCGGAGGGCGTCGACGTCGTATTCGGCCTTCCCGGCGGCGCCAACCTCCCGACCTACGACGCCTTCGTCGACGCCGGCATCCGCCACGTCCTCGTGCGCCACGAGGCCGGCGGCGGCCACGCCGCCGAGGGCTACGCCAAGGCCACCGGCCGCGTCGGCGTCGCCCTGGGCACGAGCGGTCCCGGCGCCACGAACCTCGTCACGCCGATCTGCGACGCGATGATGGACTCGGTCCCGACCGTCTTCATCACCGGCCAGGTGCGCACCGACCTGCTCGGCACGGACGGGTTCCAGGAGGCGGACACGATCGGCTTCACCATGCCGATCGTCAAGCACAGCTTCATGATCCAGCACCCGCTGGAGATCCCGCGCGCGATCCACGAGGCGTTCTACATCGCGCGCACGGGGCGCCCGGGGCCGGTCATCGTCGACATCCCCGTCGACCTGTCGCGCGCCGACATCCCGTACGAGCCGGTCAACGACGTCCACCTCCCGGGCTACCAGCCCACCACGGAGGGCAACGCCAAGCAGATCCGCCAGGCCGCCAAGGCGCTGGCCGCCGCGCGCCGGCCGGTCATCTATGCGGGCGGCGGCGTGGTCAACGCCGAGGCCTCGCGCGAGCTGACCGAGCTGGCCACCGCCGACCGCTTCCCGGTGACGTGCACGCTGATGGGCCTCGGGGCCTTCCCGGCGCCGCACGAGCAGTGGCTCGGGATGCTCGGCATGCACGGCACGCGCGCTGCGAACTACGCGATGGACGAGGCCGACCTGATCGTCGCCGTGGGCGCCCGCTTCGACGACCGCATCACGGGCAAGCTCAGCGAGTTCGCTCCGCGCGCGAAGTTCATCCACATCGACGTCGACCCGGCCGAGATCTCCAAGAACATCCCGGCCCACATCCCGATCGTCGGCGACGCGCGCCACATCCTCGCCAAGCTCGTCAAGGAGTACCGCGCCCAGGAGGCCGACCGCGGCCGCCTGGAGGAGTGGTGGCAGCGGATCTCCGAGTGGCAGGAGCGCCACCCGCTCGGCTATGAGGACACGACGGACACCGAGATCCGCCCGCAGCGCATGGTCCAGGCGCTCTACGAGGCGACCGGCGGCGAGGCGATCGTCACCTCCGACGTCGGCCAGCACCAGATGTGGGCCGCCCAGTACTGGGACTTCGCGGCGCCGCGGCGCTGGATCAACTCCGGCGGCCTGGGGACGATGGGCTTCGGCCTGCCCGCCGCGATGGGCGCCAAGGTCGGCTGCCCCGACGCGACCGTCGTCTGCATCGCCGGTGACGGCTCCGTCCAGATGAACATGCAGGAGCTCGCGACCTGTGCCCAGGACGGGATCGACATCAAGGTCTTCATCATGAACAACGGCTACCTGGGCATGGTCCGCCAGTGGCAGGAGCTGTTCTGGGACCGCCGCTACTCGCATGTCGACATGGGCCAGTACCCGGACTTCGTCAAGCTCGCCGACGCCTACGGGGCGACCGGCATCCGCCTGACCGACAAGACCACGCTGGTCGACGACATGCGTACCGCCCTGGAGACGCCGGGGCCCGTCCTCGTGGACGTCCGCGTCACCAAGGAGGAGAACGTGTACCCGATGATCCCCGCCGGCCAGGCCGCGCGGGACATGGTGGGATGACGGTCATGGGCGAGCCTGGGACGAAGGAGATCCTGAGCCTCGAGGAGCTCGAGGCGACCGGCGGCCTGCGCACCGGCCGCAAGCACGTCCTGTCGATCCTCGTCGAGAACAAGCCGGGCGTTCTGACGCGCATCGCCGGCCTGTTCGCGCGGCGCGGGTTCAACATCGACACCCTCACCGTCGGCCCGACCGACGAGGAGCGCCTGTCGCGCATCACGCTGACCGTCGACGGGGCGCTGCACCCGATCGATCAGGTCACCAAGCAGTTGCACAAGCTCGTCAACGTCCTGAAGATCCGCGACCTCGAGCCCGGCGACACGGTCAGCCGCGAGCTCGCGCTGTTCAAGATCTCGGCCGACGGCGCGCAGCGCGCCGAGGTCATGCAGATCTGCGAGATCTTCCGCGGCAAGGTCGTCGACGTGACGAAGCGCTCGATCATCGTCGAGATCACGGGCACGAACGACAAGGTCGAGGCATTCGAGCGGATGGTCCGCCCGTTCGGCCTCATCGAGATGATGCGCACGGGCGAGATCGCGATCTCGCGCGGGCGCGGCGAGACCTGAGACGCGCGGTCAGCGGCGCAGCGTGATGCTGCGCTCGCGCGTGCGGCGGTTGCCGGCAGTGTCGGCGGCCGTCGCGCGGACCGTGACCTTGAGGCTCTTCCGCGTGCGCAGGGCGCGCTTGGCGGCGGTCGTCAGGCGCACCGTCACGGCGGCCTGGCCGGCGTGCGACAGCGTCGCGGTGCCGCCGGCGATCCGCACGGCGCCGCGGCTCAGGCGCAGGGAGCGCGCCGTGCGCGCGTCGACGTAGAGGTCGACGGTCAGCGAGCAGCGCTCCGAGCAGGTGGCGCGGGCGCGCAATCGGCCGGCCAGCGCGCTGCGCAGGGCGCCGCGCGCGGCCAGAGAGAAGCCGAGGGCGGGCGCGAGACGGTCGGCGGCCGGGGTCGACGGCGTCGTCGTGCGCGTCGGGGCGGGCGCCGGGGCCGTCACCGGCGTCACCGTGGTGGGGGCGGCCTCGATGGCGCTCGCGGGCACGATCACGGGCTGCGGGGTGGCCGCCAGGACGGTGGGCTGGCCGGAGGGATCGGGCGGCGTGGTGTTCAGCGCGGCGTCGACATCGAGGCGGCCGCCGGCGGCGACCTTGCCCTGCAGGGCGGCGACCGGGTCGGCGCTGCCCACGAGCATCGTCGTCACCTGCCACGGGGTCAGCGACGCGTCCTGGGAGAGCAGCAGCGCCGGCGGCGCCCGAGACGTGCGGGGTCGCCATGGACGTGCCGTTCATCGACTTCAGGCCGCCGCCGATTGCGTCGCTGACGATGCTTGTGCCGGGCGCGGCGATGTCGACGGTCTTCCTGCCGTAGTTCGAGAACGAGGCGAGGTCGTCGTTGGCGCGGGTGGCGGCCACGCACAGGACGTTGGGCAGGTTGTACTCGCAGGGATAGGACTCCTCGTAGGAGGCGTCCTTCTTGTCGTTGTCGGCGTAGTCGTTGTCGTCGCCCTTTCCGTCGCTGCCGCCGTTGCCCGCCGCGACGACGAAGAGGACTCCGGAGGCCGCGCGCATCGTGTCGTACTCGGCCTGGCTGGGGTCGGCGCCGCCGAGCGAGAGGTTGACGATCTTCGCGCCGGCGGCGGCGGCCACCGCGTAGGCCTGGATGAGGTCGGAGGTGTCGCCGTAGCCCTGCGCGTCGAGCACGCGCAGCGGGATCAGCGAGGCGCGCCAGGCGACGCCGGTCACACCGAAGAGGTCGTTGCCGCGCGCGCCGATCGTGCCGGCGACGTGAGTGCCGTGGCCGTACGCGTCGTCGGGGGTCGCGTCGCCGTCGACGAAGTCCCACCCGAGCACGAGGTTGGGGGAGAGGTCGCGATGGTCGAGGTCGACGCCCGAGTCGATGACGGCGATGCGCAGGTTCGGGTCGCCGGTCTGCGTGTCCCAGGCGGCGGGGGCGCCGATCTTCGGCAGGGCCCACTGGGAGACGAAGGCGGTGTCGTTGGGCGTCGCGGCGGCGACACGGCGGCGGTTGGGCTCGGCGTAGAGGACATCGGGGGAGCGCTCGAGCGCGGCCACGGCCTCGGCGACGGTCGTCCCGGGTTGCGGGTCGACGACCTCCATGCCGGAGATCGGCAGCGCCTCGGAGCGGTCGACGTCGGCGTCCTGGCGCGCGTCGCTGCGCTCGCCGGCATCCGCGCCGGGGGCGAAGCGAACGATCACCTCGTGGCCGCTCGCCGACGCCGCCGCGGGAGCGGCGAGCGTGCAGGCGAGCAGCACGAGGAGGGGGATCAGTGTGCGACGGGGGGTGGTCATCGGGGGTCGACCAGACGCTGTATCGACGGCGCGCGAACCGGCCTTGAGAGCAAATGCGCCGCCTCAGGGAATCCTCAGAGAGGGCGTCGTAGACTCGGCCCGGATGGACGCGAAGATCCTCGACGCCGGACGGTTCGCGCTGCGCGCCGGGGATCGCGAGCGGCTGCGCGCGCGGGTCGCCCAGGCCGTCCGCCGGGCGCGCCGCCACGGAGAGGCGCTCGCCGCGATCACCACCACCCTGCCCGCCGGCGCCGACCCGACGGCGATCGCCGCCGGCTCGCGGCGTGGCGGCGAGGCGTGGTTCAGCTTCGAGCAGCCCGAGCGCGACGGGTTCGCGCTCGCCGCGCTGGGCACGGCGACGGCCATCGACGAGCGCGGGCCGCGGCGCTTCGCGCGCGCGGCGCGCCGCTGGCGCGACCTCGCCGCACACGCGGCATGCGACGACCCCGGCGGGCCGCGCGGCAGCGGCCCGGTGGCGGTGGGCGGCTTCGCCTTCGCCGACGAGGGCGGCGGCGCGCCGCACTGGGCCGGCTACGAGCCCGCCTCGCTGCACGTGCCCGAGGTCGCCCTCGCGCGCCGCGGCGACGTCGTGCACCTGACGCTCGCGGCGCTCGCGCGCCCCGACGACCTTCCCGAGGAGCTCGCGGCGCGGCTCGAGACCCGCGCGGCCGAGCTGCGCGACCGTCCTCTGCCGATGCTCGACCCCGACCCCGCCGGCGTGTTCCGCGTGGTCAGCGCCATGCCGCCGGAGCACTACGAGGCCGCCGTCGCGCGCGCCGTCGAGCGGATCCGCTCGGGCGCGCTGGACAAGGTCGTCCTCGCGCGCGAGGTCCAGGTCCACGCGCCCGCCCCGCACGACGTCCCGGCCGTGCTCGGCGTCCTGCGCGAGGCCTTCCCGGGCTGTCACGTGTTCTGCGCGGCGCGCGGCGACAGCGCCTTCGTCGCCGCCAGCCCCGAGCTGCTCGTGCGGCGCGACGGGATGCGCGCGGGCACCCTGGCCCTGGCCGGCTCGACGCGCCGCAGCGCCGACCCCGCCGTCGACGACCACCTCGGCGAGCAGCTCCTGCGCTCCTCCAAGGACCGCGAGGAGCAGGCGATCGTCACCCGTCGCATCGTGCGGGCGCTGCGCCCGCACAGCGTCTGGGTCACCGCCGCCGAGGAGCCGGTCGTCGTGCGGATGGCCAACATCCAGCATCTCGCCACGCCGATCCGCGCGCAGCTCGCCGCGCCGGTCAGCGCGGTCGAGCTGGCCGGCCTGCTGCATCCCACGCCCGCCGTCGGCGGCGAGCCGCTGACCGCGGCGGCGCCGCTGATCCCCGCCCTCGAGGGGCTCGACCGCGGCTGGTACGCCGGCCCCGTGGGCTGGACGGACCTCGGCGAGGACGGCGAGTTCTGCGTCGCACTGCGCAGCGCGCTGCTCACCGGCGCGGTCGCGCGCTGCTACGCGGGCGTCGGCGTCGTGCGCGACTCCGACCCGGCGGCCGAGCTGGCCGAGACCGAGGTCAAGCTCGCTGCGCTGCTGCCGGTGCTCGCGGGCTAGGCGCCCTGCACGAGGACGGCCTTGCTGTCCGAGTTGGCCAGGCGGATCGGCAGGATCTCGGCGTACTCGACCGAGTCGTGCCAGGCGCGCGCCTGCTCGGCGCTGGGGAACTCGAGCACGACGATCCGCGACGGCGACCAGTCGCCCTCGACCGTCTCCGGGTCACCGCCGCGCACGAGGTAGCGGCCGCCGTACTGCTCGACCGTCGCCCCCGACCGCGTGCGGTAGGCCTCGTAGGCGTCCGGGTCGGTGACCTCGATGTCCAGGATGACGTAGGCGGGCATGGCCGAGAATCTAGACGGCGGCGGCCGCGACGGCCCGCCAGACGTCGCGATGAAGCGCGACGTTGGCGGCGCGTTCGGTGCGCACGTGGATCAGCGTCGTGGTGTCCGCCGTGGCCGCGTCGCGCAGCGCCGCCTCGAGGTCGCCGACGCTCCGCGGCGCGCGGTAGCCGAGCCCGAACAGGGCCGCCACGCGCTCGAAGTCGAGCCCCGTCGGGGTGGCCACGTGCTCCTCGAAGGCGTCGGCCTGCGTGGCGACGGCGAGGAAGTCGAAGATCGCCCCGCCGCCGTTGTCGACGAGCACGATCGTCAGCGTGAGGCCCAGCCGCGTCGCCGACAGCAGCGCGCCGATGTCGTGGACGAGCGCGACGTCGCCGATGTGCAGGACGACCGGCGCGCCCGCCGCGGCGGCGCCGAAGGCGGCCGAGACCGTCCCGTCGATCCCGTTCGCGCCGCGGTGGGCGAGCACTCGCGGGGGGCGGTCGCGCACCGGCCAGAAGGTCTCGACGTCGCGGACGGGCATCGACGACGCGGTGACGACGGTCGTCGCCGCGGGCAGGTCGCGCGAGCGCGGCGGCAACCGCGGGCTCGCTCAGGCCGTCGCCGAGCGCGCCCGCGATCGCGCCCGCGGCGGCCTCGTCGGCCGCGCGCCAGCCGGCCAGCCACGCCGGGTCGGCGGGGCGCTCGGGCGCCGCTGCCGGGAGCGCCTGCGCGGGCTCGGCCGGGAGCGAGAGGCCGACGACGGCGGCCGGGTCCTGCCAGGCGCCCTCGGGGTCGAGCGCGACCTGCGCGATCGCCGGGTCGGCGAGCCACGTGCGCAGCGGCTGGGAGGTCGGCAGGTCCCCGGTGCGGACGACGAGGTCGGGGCGCCGGCGTGCGGCGAAGCCCGCGTCGCGCAGCAGCGCGTCGTAGTGGGCGATCGCGGCTGCGCCGCGCCGCGCGCCGGACAGCGGGTCGGCGAGCAGCGGGAGGCCGGCCGCCTCGGCGAACGCGGCGATCGCCGCCGGGCGGTCGCCGCCGCGCTCGTCGCGCCCGGCCACGACCACGCCGCGCCGCGCGCCGGCGACGAGCGAGCGCAGCTCGTCGAGCGCCCCCGGCGCAGCGGCGCGGGCCGTGGGCCGGCGCAGCCACGGGCCGCCGTCCGGCCGCCCGCCGCCGCCCGGCTCCTCGGCCGGGAGCGGCTCGTCGAGCACGAGCGGCTCGCGCAGCGCCATGTTCAGGTGCACGGCGCCGGGCCGGTCGCCGAGCGCGGTCCACACCGCCCGGCATGCCAGCGCGCGCATCCAGCGCAGCCGCTCGGGCGTCGCCTCGTGCAGGCCGACGTCGAAGAACCACTTGGCCTGCCGGCCGTAGAGGCCGAGCTGGTCGATCGTCTGCCCGGCGCCGACCTCGCGCAGCTCGGGCGGGCGGTCGGCGGTGAGCACGATGAGCGGCACGCGCGCCTCGTGCGCCTCGACGACGGCGGGCAGGTAATGGGCGGCGGCGGTCCCGCTGGTGCAGGCGACGACGGCGGGGCGGCCGGTCGCCTTGGCCAGACCGAGCGCGTGGAAGCCGGCCACGCGCTCGTCGACGTGCGACCAGCAGCGCAGCCGACGCTCGCGCACGAGCGAGAGGACGATCGGCGTCGAGCGCGAGCCCGGCGACGTGCACGCTCCGGCCACGCCGCAGCGCACGAGCTCGTCGGCGAACGCGCGCAGCAGCAGGTATGTGTCGGTCGTCTCGGTCAAGATCGCGGGGGATGGCGGAGACGGTCGTTCTGCTGCACGGCTTCGCGGGCACCCGCCACGGCTGGGGGCCCGTCGCCGACCGGCTCGGGCGCGAACGGTATCGCCCGCTCGCGCTGGACCTCCGCGGCCACGGCGACGCACGCGACCGCCGCCCCGTCGGCGTCGCCGAGTGCGTGGCCGACGTCGAGGCCGCCGCGCCGGCGCGCTTCGCGCTGTGCGGCTACTCGATGGGCGGGCGCATCGCCCTGCACCTCGCGCTCGCGCACCCCGGCCGGGTCGAGCGCCTCGTGCTCGTCGCCGCGACCGCGGGGATCGAGGACGACGCGGCGCGCGCGCAGCGGCGCGCCGCCGACGAGCGCCTCGCGGACGAGATCGCCGGCGACACGATCGAGGCGTTCGCCGAGCGCTGGATGGCTCTGCCGCTGTTCGCCGGCACGCCACCCGACGCCGCGCGGCGCTGGCGCGAGGACCTGCTGCGCAACGAGCCGCGCGCGCTCGCCGCCGCGCTGCGCGGGCTCGGTCCGGGCGCGACGGCGCCGCTGTGGGACCGCCTCGGCGAGCTCACCATGCCCGTGCACGTCGTCGCGGGCGAGCGCGACGAGCGCTACGTGGCCATCGCCCGGCGGCTGGCGCAGGCGCTGCCCGACGGCCGCCTGAAGATCGTCCCGCGCGCGGGGCACGGCCTGCCTCGCGAGGCGCCCGCCGCGGTCGCGGAGGTGATCGCCGCGACGTAGGCTGCGCCCATGATCGCCGGGGTCCACACCATCCTCTACGCGCACGACGCCGACGCGGCCCGCGCCTTCTTCCGCGACGTCCTCGGCTGGCGATGGCTCGACGAGGGCGACGGCTGGCTGTACTTCGAGATGCCGCCGGGCGAGCTGGCCTGCCATCCCGGAGCCGGGCTGATCGCCGGGCGCGAGGAGGGCCGCGCCGAGCTGTTCCTCATGTGCACCGACGTCGAGGCCACGCGCCGCGACCTCGAGGCCAAGGGCGTCGAGTTCGTCGCGCCCGTGACCGACCAGGGCTACGGGCTCATGACCCGCCTCCGTGTCCCCGGCTTCGGCGAGCTGGGCCTCTACGAGCCGCGCCACGCGAGCCCGCTCCCTGCCTTCTCGAAGCGCGACTAGACCCCGAGCCCGGGCGCGGCCGGGACGGCGATCTCGCCGTCGCGCACCGACAGGACCGTGAGCTCGTCCTCGAACAGGCTCAGCGTGTCCAGCCCGCAGGCGTCGGTCGGGCGCAGCGCGGCGGCGCAGTGCACGCCGGCGGCGATCCCGATCGGCCCGTCGAAGGTCGAGGAGACGTAGACCTCCGCGCCCGAAGCACGGACGAGCGCGGCCTGCGCGAGCAGGCTCGAGATGCCGCCGCAGCGGGAGATCTTCAGGCAGACGGCGTCGGCCACCGCCGCGGTCAGCGAGCCCGGCTCGGCCGCCGTCTCGTCCATGGCCACGCGCACCGGCACGCGGTCGCGCACCGCGCGCATCGCCTCGATGCCGTGCACGGGCTCCTCGACGAGCTCGAGCCCGGCGGGCGCGAGCGCCTCGATCGCCGCCACCGCCTCCTCGACGTTCCACGCCCCGTTGGCATCCAGGCGCAGCTCCATCTGCGGCCCGGCGGCGGCGCGCACCGCGGCCACGCGGCCCGCGTCGTCGCCGACGCCGACCTTGACCTTCACGCACGAGTAGCCGTCTCGCGCGGCCCTGCCGGCGGCGGCCGCGGCGGTGGCGCGGTCCTCGGCGGTGATCGTCGCGTTCACGCGCACCGCGCTCGCCGGCTCGTCGCTGATGAGCTGGCTCACCGGCCGGCCCTCGCGATTGCCGGCGCGGTCCCACAGGGCGAGGTCGACGGCGGCCAGCGCCTGGGGGAGGTCGGCGGCGTCTCGGCACGCGTCGAGCAGCTCGCCGCCGGGCATCCCGTCGCCGTCGCGCAGGATCCGCGCGTAGGCGTCGAGCGCCTCGCGCACGGCCTCGAGCGGCACGCCGTCGTAGGGCTCCAGCGGCGCCGCCTCGCCCCAGCCGACGACGCCGTCCTCGCCGCGCAGGCGCAGCAGGAGCAGCTCGCGCCCGTGCAGGGTGCCGTTCGCCGTGTGCATCGGCGTGGCGAAGCGCAGGGTGAGCGAAGCGACCCGGACGTCCATCAGCTGAGAAGCAGACCGATGGACAGCAGGATGCAGAATCCGAGCTGCAGCAGGCCCGTCCGTGCGAGCGCCACGTTGAGCGTCGGGCCGTCGGTGTGCGTGCGCACCAGCCGTACGAGGCCGACGGCGACGGGCAGCAGCAGCAGCGGCAGCAGCAGCCACGGTGTCCCCGCGCGCGAGTCGTCGGTCAGCTCGGCGATCGGCCATGGCAGCACCGCGGTGACGAACGCGAGGTAGACCATCGCGCCGAAGATCGTCCGCGTCGCCGGGCGCCCGAGGCGCACGGCGAGCGTGCGCTTGCCGGCGCGGCGATCGGTCTCGAGGTCGCGCACGTTGTTGACGACGAGGATCGCGGCGGCGAGCAGCCCGACCGGGACGGCGAAGGCGAAGGCCTCCCAGCTCACCTCCTCGGTCTGCACGTAGTACGAGCCGGCGACGGCGACCAGCCCGAAGAACAGGAACACGAAGACCTCGCCGAGGCCCTCGTAGCCGTATGGGCGCGGCCCGCCGGTGTAGAGCACGCCGGCGAGGATCGAGGCGGCGCCGATGGCCAGCAGCACCGGGCCCGGCGAGCGCGACCAGATACGCGCCGCACGCGACGGCGAGCGCGAAGCTGACGTAGGTCGCGACGAGCACCTGGCGCGGCGGGACGAGACCGCCCGCCGTGACGCGCACCGGGCCGAGGCGCTCCTCGGTGTCGGCGCCGCGCCGCGCGTCGGAGTAGTCGTTGGAGAGGTTCGTGCCGACCTGGATGAAGATCGCGCCGAGCAGCGCGGCGACGAAGCCGCCGACGCGCAGGTCGACGACGGTCATCGCCAGCGCGGTGCCGACGAGCACGGGTGCGACCGCCGCGGGCAGCGTCCGCGGCCGTGCGGCCATGAGCCAGATCCGCATCGGGCGTCGCTAGGGCCGGCGCGGGAACCTGGAGAAGTCGGGGCGGCGCTTCTCGACGTAGGCGTCGCGGCCCTCCTGCGCCTCCTCGCTCATGTAGAAGAGCAGCGTCGCGTCTCCGGCGAGCTGCTGGACGCCGGCCAGGCCGTCCTCGGCGGCGTTGAAGGACGCCTTGAGCATCCGCAGGGCGAGGGGCGAGAGGGCGAGCATCTCGCGGCACCACGCGACCGTCTCCTCCTCGAGGCGCTCGAGCGGCACGACCGCGTTGACCAGGCCCCAGTCCAGCGCGGTGGCGCGCGTCGTACTGCCGGCACAGGAACCACACCTCCTTGGCGCGCTTCTGGCCGATCTGGCGGGCGAGCAGGCCGGAGCCGAAGCCGCCGTCGAAGGAGCCGACGCGCGGGCCCGTCTGGCCGAAGCGCGCGTTGTCGGCGGCGATCGACAGGTCGCAGCAGACGTGCAGCACGTGGCCGCCGCCGATCGCATAGCCCGCGATCATGGCCACGACGGGCTTCGGGCAGCGGCGCATCTGGATCTGGAGGTCGAGCACGTTCAGGCGCCCGATGCCCTTGCTCGCGACGCTGTCGTCGCCCATGTAGCCGTCGTCGCCGCGGATGCGCTGGTCGCCGCCCGAGCAGAACGCGTCCGGGCCCTCGCCGGTGAGGATGATCACGCCGACGTCGGGGTCGTCCTGGGCCAGCGTGAAGGCCTCGCGCAGCTCGAACAGGGTCTGCGGGCGGAAGGCGTTGCGCACCTCGGGGCGGTCGATCGTGATCTTCGCGATCCCCGGCCCGCCGTCGGGCCGCTCGTCGATCTCGTAGCGGATGTCGTCGTACTCGCCGGCCGGCGTCCATGTGACCGTCATCCCGGGCAGGCTACTTTGAGCGCCGTGCTCGTCGACGCCTGGCTCCCGCGCGCCGCGGCGCGCCATCCCGACCGCCCGGCGGTCAACGGTCTGACCTACGCCCAGCTCGACCGCGAGGCCGCCGCGGGCGCGCGCCGGCTCGCCGCCCGGGGGATCCGCGCCGGCGATCGCGTCGGCCTGCAGATGCCGGCGGGCGAGGCGTTCTGCATCGCGCTGCACGCGTGCCTGCGCCTCGGGGCGGTGGCCGTGCCGATCGACGTGCGCTTCAGCGCCGAGGAGCGCCTGGCCATCGCGCGCGACGCCTCGGCGGTGCTCGACGGGCCGCCGGCGGGCGAGGAGGCCGACGTGCGCCTGCCCGAGCGCCACGACCTCGACGCGCGGGCGATCGTCGTCCACACCTCGGGCTCGAGCGGCGCTCCCAAGCCGATCGCGCTGACGTACGGCAACTGGCTGTGGAGCGCGCTCGGCTCGGCCGTCGCGCTGGGCTCCGACGACGAGGAGCGCTGGCTGTGCGCGCTGCCGCTGTCACACGTCGGGGGACTGTCGATCGTCCTGCGCAGCGTGATCGCGGGGACGACGGCGCTCGTCCACGAGCGCTTCGACACCGACCGCGTGCTCGCCGCGCTCTCGCGCCCGGACGGCCCGACGATGGTCTCGCTCGTCCCCACGACCCTCGCGCGCCTGCTCGACGCCGGCCTACGCGAGCCGCGCTCCCTGCGCTGGGCGCTCGTCGGCGGCGCGCCGATCACGCCGGCGCTGCTCGGCCGCGCCGCGGCGGCGGGCGTGCCGGTCGCCGGCACGTACGGGCTGACCGAGGCGTGCTCGCAGGTCACGACGCTCGGCGCGCCGCTGTTCTGCACGCGCGTCACGCTCGCCGGCGACGGCGAGATCGAGGTGAGCGGCCCGACCGTCGCGCCGGACGCCGGCCCCGTCCTGCGCACCGGCGACCTCGGCGCGTGGAGCGCGGACGGCTCGCTGTACATCGTCGGGCGCAAGAAGGACACGATCATCACCGGCGGCGAGAACGTCGCCCCGGCCGAGGTCGAGGCGGTGCTCGAGAGCCATCCCGCCGTCTCGGAGGCGGGCGTCCACGGGCGCGGCGACCGCGAGTGGGGCGAGGCCGTCACCGCCACCGTCGTGCTGCGGGCCGAGGCGGACGAAGCCGAGCTCATCGCCTGGTGCGCCGCCCGCCTGGCGCCGTTCAAGGTGCCCAAGGCGATCCGCTTCGCCGACGCGCTGCCGCGTACGCGCTCCGGGAAGCTGGTCCGCGACCGCCTTTGAGCGTTGGGGACGTTCAGGGCACCTGCGAGGATGGCGGGGGATCGTTCGATGGCTCAGGTTCCGACGCTCTCCCATCCCGCCGGACCCGCGCCCGACCTGCGCCGGGCGCTGATCGCGCTCGCCATCGCCGGCGTGCTGGCCAGCGCGATCCCGCTGGCGATGGCCATCCACAGCGTGGGGGGCCACCACCGCGACCTGATCGCCGTCTTCGGCCCGGTCATCGGCGGGGCGTTCATCGGCACCGGGCTGCTGGCGTGGATGCGCCGCCCCGAGAACCGCTTCGGCTCGCTGATGGTCGCCGTCGGCTTCGCCTACTGCCTGTCCGGGCTCGTCGTCTCGACCGACCCGTGGCTGTTCATCGCCGGCGTGCTGCTGCTGCCGCTGCCCTACGCGATCCTCGTCCACGTCCTGCTCGCCTTCCCCAGCGGGCGGCTACGCGGGCCGGCCGAGCGCGCGCTCGTGTGCGCGATGTACATGACCGCGACGGTCCTCTACTGGCCGATCCTGCTGTTCCAGAACACGCAGCGCCAGGGCCTGCCCGAGAACCCGATCCTCGTGCGCGACGAGCCCGGCCTGATCGGGACGCTGACCGACCTGCGCTTCGCGCTCGTCATCGTCCTGCTCGCCCTGCTCGGCTGGCTGCTCGCGCGTCGCTGGCGCGGCGCCCCGACGGCCGGGCGGCGCCCGCTCGCGCCCGTGTTCGTCTCCGGCGGGCTCGTGCTCGGCCTCTACGCCGTGTGGGCCGCGGCCGGGATCCTCGACCTGCCCGCCGGGCTGCAGGAGAACCTCGAGCGCGCCCGCGTCGTCGCGCTCGCCACCGTCCCGTTCGCGTTCATGCTCGGGCTGCTCGGCGGCAAGGTCGCGGGCGCCGCCGCCGTCGGCGAGCTCGTGACGACCCTCGGGCAGGAGACGAGCCGCCGCGGCCGCCTCTACGAAGCGCTCGTCGAGGCGCTGCGCGACCCGTCGCTCGAGCTCGTCTTCCCGGTCGGCGAGCGCGGCGAGTGGGTCGACGGGGACGGCCTGCCCGCGTCGCTGCCCGGCCCGGCGTCGTCGCGGATCGTCACCCCGATCGAGCGCGACGGGCGCACCATCGCCGCCATCGTCCATGACGCCGCACTGGCCGACCAGCGCGAGCTCGTCGCCGCCGCGGGCGGCGCGCTGGCCCTCGCGCTCGAGAACGAGCGGCTCGACGCCGAGCTGCGCGCGAACCTCCAGGAGCTGCGCGCGTCGCGCGCGCGGATCGTCGAGAGCGGCGACGCCGCACGGCGGCGGATCGAGCGCGACCTCCACGACGGCGCCCAGCAGCAGCTCGTGGCCATCCTGCTCGGCCTGCGCCTCGCGCGGTCGCGGATGGACCGCGATCCCGGCCAGGCCGCGGAGATGCTCGACCATGCGCTCGGCGACCTCGAGGAGGCGATCGGCGAGCTGCGCGAGCTCGCGCGCGGCATCCACCCGGCGATCCTCTCCGACCGCGGCCTCGGTCCGGCGCTCGAGGCGCTCGCCGGCCGCCTGTCGCTGCCCGTCGAGGTCGGCGCCGCGCTCGACGAGCGCCCGCCGCCGGGCATCGAGGCGGCCGCGTACTTCGTCGCCGCCGAGGCCCTGACCAACGTCGCCCGCTACGCGCAGGCCAGCCACGCGCGGATCGAGGTCACGCGCGACGCGTCGCAGCTCGTCCTCGAGGTCAGCGACGACGGCGTCGGCGGCGCCGACCCGGCTCAGGGCTCGGGACTTCGGGGCCTCGACGACCGCGTCTCCGCGCTCGACGGGCGCCTCGAGGTCGACTCGCCGCCCGCCGGGGGAACGACCGTCCGGGCGACCTTCCCGTGCCCGTCGCCCGAGTCGGCGCGGGCGCGCCGGCCGGCCGTGCGCATCAGGGTCGGCGACGGCGCCTGAACGCGCTGCCGCAGGACTGCGGCGCGCACCGTGGTAGACCATCCCCATGGATCCCGAGGCGTTCCGCGCCGACAGCCGTGACCGCTGGGAGGCCGCGGCCGCCGGCTGGGAGGCCGAGCGCGAGGACATGCAGCGCGACACGGTCGCCGTCTCGCAGTGGCTCCTGGACGCCGCTCACCTGCAGCCCGGCCATACCGTGCTCGAGCTCGCCGCCGGGCCGGGCGACCTCGGGCTGATGGCCGCCGAGCTCGTCGCGCCGGGCGGGAAGGCGATCATCACCGACGGCGCCGAGGCCATGGTCGAGGCGGCCAAGCGGCGGGCCGAGGACCTCGGGACCACGAACGTCGAGCTGCGCCCGATGGAGGCCGAGTGGATCGACCTCGGCACCGCGACCGTCGACGCCGTCCTGTGCCGCTGGGGCTACATGCTGCTCGCCGACCCCGAGGCGGCGCTGCGCGAGACGCGCCGGGTGCTGCGCCCGGGCGGGCGGGTGGCCCTGTCCGCGTGGGACGCGTTCGAGCACAACCCGTGGCTCGCCCGCGCGCGCCAGGTCACCGAGGATCTCGGGCTGACCGAGCCGCCGCCGCCCGACACGCCGGGGCCGATGGCCTTCGCCGTTCCCGGCCGCATCGAGGAGCTGCTCGACGCCGCGGGCTTCGACGACGTCGAGCGCGACACGGTCGACCTGACCTTCCGAGCGCCGACCCTCGACGCGTGGTGGGAACACGCCGTGGGCACGTCAGGCTGGATGCAGCGGCTCGTCGCCGGCCTGTCGCCGGCGGACCACTACCGGCTCCGCGAGGCCTTCGACAAGGCCTACGCCGAGTTCGTCACCGACGACGGGGTCGTCATCCCGGGCCGCACCATCGTCGCCGCGGCGAGTGCGTGATCGTGGCGACCGGCGGGGAACCATCCGCCATGCGACGGCTGGCCGGCCGCGTCTTCGACTTCTACTGGGGCGACGGGATCGCCGACGACGTGCCCGCGCTCACGTACTACCTCGTGCTGTCGCTGGGGCCGTTCGCGCTCGGGCTCGCCGCACTGCAGGCGCTGCTCCTCGACAACGTCCTGTCGGCCATCGAGGTCGCCGACCAGATCAACCGCTTCCTGCCCGACGCGGTGCACGCCGACATCACGCGCCTGATCACCGGCACGCGCGACAACTCGCCGCTGCTGCTCGCGCTCGCCGTCGCCACGATGCTGTGGACGACGTCGGGGGCGATCGGCGTCATCGAGCGCTGCGAGTCGCGGATGCTCGACGCGCCGCGGCACTCGATCATCCTCGGTCGCGCGCGCAACGGGCTGCTCGGCGCAGGGGTCGCGCTCATGGTCGCGGTGGCCTCGGCGGGCGCGCCGGTGATCGGCGACGCGGCCGACGCGATCCACATCCGCGGGTTGGTGCCGGGCTACGTGCTGCTGCTGCTGAACACGGTCGGCTCGGTGTTCGTCTTCGCGGCGATCTACCGCTGGGCGCCGCTGGACCGGATGCGCTGGCGCTCGGCGCTCGTCGGCGCGATCCCGGCGGGCATCGCCATCCAGGCCATCCCCGCGCTCGTCGGCATCTACGTGGGGGCGGTCGCGGGATTCGCGGCGGTGCGTCTGTTCCTGATCCTCGCCATCGTTCTGCTCGGCCTGTACGTGATGGCGACGGTCATCCTCGTCGGCTGCGGGCTGGCAGTGCGGCGCGAGCTGCGCCACCGCCGGCGCGTCGCCGCGGCGGCGCTGGGCCCGGCCGAGCGCTTCCGGCTCGAGCGCGCGGCCGCGGAACGGTCGCCCGCATCGAGTGCGTAGGATGCCGCGCGATGTTCTACGACGATGACGCAGACCTCTCTCTCCTCGACGGCAAGACCGTCGCCATCATCGGCTTCGGCTCCCAGGGCCACGCCCACGCGCTGAACCTGCGCGACTCGGGGGTCGACGTGGTCGTCGGCCTGCGCGACGGCTCGTCGTCGGCCGACCAGGCGCGCGAGCAGGGCCTCGAGGTGCTGCCGGTCGCCGAGGCCGCATCGCGCGGCGACCTGGTGATGATGCTCGTCCCCGACGAGCTGCACCACGACGTCTACCTCGAGGATGTCGCCGACGGCATCGCCCAGGGCAACATGCTGCTCTTCGGGCACGGCTTCTCCGTGCACTACGGCGAGGTCGAGCCGCCGCCCGGCGTCGACGTCGCCCTCATCGCGCCCAAGGGGCCGGGGCACCTCGTGCGCCGCCAGTACACCGAGGGCAGCGGCGTGCCGTGCCTGATCGCCGTCCAGCAGGACGCCAGCGGCAAGGCCAAGGACGTCGCGCTGGCCTACGCCAAGGGCATCGGCGGCACGCGCGGCGGCGTCATCGAGACGTCGTTCAAGGACGAGACGGAGACCGACCTCTTCGGCGAGCAGGCCGTGCTCTGCGGCGGCGCGTCGGAGCTCGTGCAGGCGGGCTTCGAGACGCTCGTCGAGGCGGGCTACGACCCGCAGATGGCGTACTTCGAGTGCCTCCACGAGCTCAAGCTGATCGTCGACCTGATGTACGAGAAGGGCCTCCAGGGAATGCGCTTCTCGATCTCCAACACCGCCGAGTACGGCGACTACACCCGCGGCAAGCGCGTGATCACCGACGAGACGCGCGCCCAGATGCGCGAGATCCTCAAGGAGATCCAGTCCGGCGACTTCGCCCGCGAGTGGATCGCCGAGAACCGCGCGGGGCAGGAGAACTTCAAGCGCATGCGCGCCGAGCAGGCCGGCTCGCAGGTCGAGTCCACGGGCGCCGAGCTGCGCTCGCACATGGACTGGATCAACCCGAGCTTCTGAGCGCAGCGCTCAGGGTCGCGGCGTGCAGCGGACACCCTGATCGCAACGATTCTGTGGACGACCTCAGCGCGGCGCGCAGCACCAGCCGCGCACCGTCGGGGTGCCGCCGAAGCGCCGCGCCACGGGCGCGATCGCGGTGATCCGCCCACGCCCGGCGCCGCGCACCGGGATCAGGAGCCACTCGTCGGCCTCGGCCCAGCGGACGAGGACCCGCCGGCCGTCGGGCGACCAGGCCGGCCCGGCCAGGCGCCCGGTCGTCGCGAACACCGGGCGGTCGAGGATCCGCGACGAGGCGCCGGCGACGAGCAGGCGGCTCACCGTGCCGCGCCGCACGACGACGGCCACCCGCCGGCCGCGCGGCGACCAGGCCGCCGCGACCGCCCGCTGGCCGCCGGGCAGGCGCACGCGCCGCACGCGCCCGGTGGCCAGGTCGGCGCGCCGCAGCCATCCGTCGCCGCGGACGAGCAGCTGGCCCCCGTCCGCCGACCACAGCAGCTCGCGCGCCGCGCCGACCGCCCCGGGCGACCGCCACACCGCGCGACCGCTGTCGACGTCGCGCATGACGATGCGCCCGGCGGCGTCGATCCACGTCAAGGTGTGCGGCGACCCGGGCCGCCACGCCGGCGCGGCACGCCCCGACGACGCGGCCAGCGCCCGCGCGCCGGTGCCGTCGCCTGCGACGCACGCCGATGCCGCCCGCCCGCCGGTAGGCGACGCGGAAGCCATCCGGCGACCAGCGCGCGTCGGCGACGTCGCCGATCGTCCGCAGCGCCCATGCGACCCGCCCGTCCGGTGCGACCGCACTCAGCTCGCGTCCGCGCCACACGGCGACGAACAGCCCGCGCGGCGACCACGACGCGCCGTCGTAGCGGCCGAGCAGCCGCCGCTCGCCGTCCGCCCCGACCGTCCACACGCCGCGCGGCGAGGTCACGAGCATGCGCCCGGCGGGGAGCGGTCCGAGCGCCGAGCGCGGCGCAGGCGGCGTCTCGCCGCCCAGCGCGCGCACGACCCAGTCGCGGACCGCGACCCCCGGCGGCGACGACGCCGCGGCCACCGCGGCCACGAGCAGCGCGAGCGCGATGCCGAGCCCGGCCGCCCTGCGCCCCGTGCGGCGGCGCGGCGCCCGGCGCGCCGAGTAGGCGTCGGAGACCGTCTCCCACGTCCGCTCCCGCGCGTCCGCCGCGCCCGGGACCTCGGCGGACTCAAGCCGCTCGCGCACCGAGGTCATCGCGAGACCTCCGAGCGCATCGCGTCCAGCCCGCGGCGCAGGCGCGAGTTGACCGTGCCGCGGGGCAGCCCCAGCGCGCGTGCGATCTCGCCCGGCGTGAAGCCGAGCAGATGGCGCATGACGATCACGGCGCGCTGCTCGGGCCCCAGCGCGGCCAGCGCGGCGATCACCTCGTCCGAAGGTCGATCCTCCGCCGACCCCGAAGCCAGAACGTCGGCCGACGCGACCTCGCGCCGCACATCGCGCGCGCGGGCGTGGTCGATCGCGCGGTTGACGACGATCCGGTGCAGCCACGGCCCGAACGGGCGGCGCCGGTCGAAGCGGTCCAGCGAGCGGACGGCGGCGAGGAACGCCTCCTGGGCGACGTCCTCGGCGGCCGCGGCGTCGTGGATGACCAGCCAGGCGGCCCGGTGCGCGCGCGGCCAGTGACGGCGGAACAGCTCCTCCAGCGCGTCGCGCGAGCCGCGCTGGGCGTCGCGCACGAGCGTCGCCTCGGGCACGGGCCGGCGCCGCTCGCGACTCACCCGGGCCGGGCCCGCTCCGAGCAGCGCCGCGTCACGCGCGTCGGTCATGCCGCACCGTACTGGTCACGCAGGGGACTACGGAAGCGCAGCGGCGAGAGGTCCCCGCAGAGCGGTTCGCTACGGTCCGCGTCAACTCACGGCCCGAGGAATCCCGCACCATGACGGCGAACGCGTTCATCAAGCAGTACCTCATGACGGCCGGCCCGACCCCGCTGCCGCCGAAGGTCAGCCAGGTCATGGCCGAGCCGATCCTCTACCACCGCGACCCGGCCGGCGTCGAGCTCTACGCGCGCGTGCTCGAGCGCCTGCCCGCGATCTTCCGCACGAGCAACGACGTCCTGCTCTTCGCGGCCAGCGGCTCGGGCGCGATGGAGGCCGCGGTGGCCAACCTCGTGCGCCCGGGCGACCCCGTGCTCGCGTGCGCGGCGGGCAAGTTCGGCGAGCGCTGGATCGAGCTGTGCGACGCCTACGGCGCGCGCACCATCCGCCACGAGCCGGGCTGGGGCCGGCGGTTCGACCCTGCCGACATCGACCGCGAGCTCGCCGCCAACCCCGACGTGCAGGTCGTGTTCGCGACGCTCAGCGAGACCTCGACGGGCATCGTCCACGACATCCAGGCGATTGCCGAGGTCGTGCGCGCCCACGACGCGATCCTCGCCGTCGACGCGGTCTCGGGCCTCGGCGCGGTCGACATGCGCCAGGACGAGTGGGGCGTCGACGTCGTCGCCGCGGGCTCGCAGAAGGCGCTCATGTGCCCGCCCGGCATCGCGCTGTGCTCGGTCTCCGAGCGCGCGCTGGAGATCGCGGCCGAGCGCTCCGGCGGCCGCTTCTACTTCGACTTCGCGGCGACGGCCAAGAACCAGCGCCAGAGCCCGCCGAACTCGCCCTTCACGCCCCCGGTCACGCTGCTCGCGGCGCTCGACGTCGCGCTCGGGATGATCGAGGAGGAGGGCCTGGACGACGTCCTTGCGCGCCACGCGCTGCTCGGTCGCGCCACGCGCGCCGGGGTCCAGGCGATGGGGCTCGACCTCTACGGCGACCCCGACGAGCGTGCGAACGTCGTCACCGCGGTCGAGCTGCCCGACGACATCGACGGCGGGAAGGTGCCGAAGCTGCTGCGCGACGGCTACGGCATCACCGCCAACGGCGGCCAGGGCCAGCTCAAGGGGCGCATCCTGCGCATCGCCCACACCGGCTACTTCGGCGCCTTCGACATCATCGTCTCGCTCGCCGGGCTGGAGATGACGCTCACCCGGCTCGGCCACGCGGTCGAGCTCGGGGCCGGCGTCGGCGCGGCGCAGCAGGTCTTCCTGGAGGCGGGGGTCGCCGCCACGCCGGCGTGAGCGCCGGCGAGCCCAACGCGCGCCCGCGGGTCCTCGTCGCCGAGCGGATCGGCGAGTCGGGCGTCGCGCTCCTACGCGAGCACTTCGACGTCGACCTCGGGACCGACTGGAGCCCGGAGGAGCTGGCCGCGCGGATCGGCGCGTACCGCGGCATCCTGATCCGCTCGGCGACGCGCCTGGACGCCGAGCTGATCGGCCGGGCCACGAGCCTGCAGGTCATCGGGCGCGCCGGCGTCGGCGTCGACAACGTCGACGTCCCGGCGGCGACGAAGCGCGGGGTCGTCGTCGCCAACGCCCCGCAGTCCAACGTCGTCACCGCGGCGGAGCACACGATGGCGCTGCTGCTCTCGCTCGCGCGCAACGTGCCGCAGGCCCACGCCAGCCTGACCGCCGGGCGCTGGGAGCGCTCGCGCTTCTCCGGTGTCGAGCTCATGGACAAGACGCTCGGCGTGCTCGGCTTCGGGCGCATCGGCCAGCTCGTGGCCCAGCGCGCGATGGCCTTCGGCATGCGCGTCGTCGCCTTCGACCCGTTCGTCAGCGCCGAGCGCTACCGCGAGCTCGGCGTCGAGAAGGCGGACACGTCCGAGGACCTCTACGCGCGCGCCGACTTCCTCACCCTGCACCTGCCCAAGACGCCCGAGACCGAGGGCTGGCTCGACGCCGAGGCGCTCGCGCGCTGCAAGGACGGCGTGCGGATCCTCAACGTCGCGCGCGGGCCGCTGATCGTCGACGACGCGCTCAAGGACGCGCTCGACAGCGGCAAGGTCGCGGGCGCCGCGCTCGACGTCTTCCGCAGCGAGCCGGTCACCGACCACCCGCTCTTCGGCTACCCCAACGTGATCGTCACGCCGCACCTCGGCGCGTCGACGGCCGAGGCCACCGACCGTGCCGGCTACCAGGCGGCCGAGCAGGTCGTCGCGGCACTCACCGGCGGCACCGTCACGAGCGCGGTCAACGTGCCCGCCGTGGCGCCCGAGGACATGGAGGTGCTCGGGCCCTTCGTCCCGCTCTGCCGCCGCCTGGGTCGCCTGGCCATGGGGCTGGCCGAGCAGTCGTCGGTCGAGCGCGTCGAGGTCGAGTACCTCGGGCGCATCGCCGAGCGCGACACGCGGCCGCTGGGCATCGCCACGCTCATGGGCGTCCTCACCGGGCACGTGGAGGAGGACGTCAACGAGGTCAACGCGCCGGCGATCGCCGCCGAGCGCGGGATCGTCCTCTCCGAGACCACGCTCACCCAGGCCCGCGACTTCACCGACCTCGTCCGCGTGACCGTCGTCACGGGCGAGAGCAGGGAGCGCGCAGCGCGCGTGGGGGGCACCACCCTGGGGCGCCGGCACGTGCCGCACCTGGTCGAGGCATGGGACCAACGCGTCAATATCCAGTTGGAAGACGACCATGTCGTCCTCTTCCGCTACCGCGACCGGCCGGGGATGATGGGCCGCGCCGGAACGTGCTTCGGCGCCCACGGCGTGAACATCAACTCGGCCGCCGTCGGCCACGTTCCCGAGGAGGAAGCCGAGAACGGCGGCTTCGCGGTCATGGTGCTCACCACCGACGCACCGGTTCCCGAAGCGGTCCTCGGCGAGATCCTTTCCACGGACGGGTTCATCGAGGGCCGCCACGTGGCCCTCGGTTGATGCCTTTCCGCACTTGATAACGACCAGTGATCCGGGTACTGATGCCCGCATGCGCACGGTGCTTGGGATCGTCGCCGGAGCGTTGCTGGCCGTTGGGCTGGCGGCGTGCGGCGGAGGCGGGGACAACGGTCAGGGAGCGAACCTGAACCTCTGGGTCTTCCAGGAGCCGTCGGGGTCGTTCACCGACGCCGCGGACCGATGCAGCAAGGCCTCCAACGGCCGCTACACGATCAAGTTCAACGCGCTCTCCAACAACGCCGACGCCCAGCGCCAGGCGCTCGTCCGGCGCCTCGCGGCCAACGACTCGAGCATCGACATCGCCGGGATGGACGTGGTGTGGACCGCCGAGTTCGCCGAGGCCGGGTGGATCAAGGAGTGGCCCGAGGACGCCGCGGCCAAGATCCGCGAAGGCACGCTGAAGGGCCCGCTGGCCACGGCGATGTACGAGAACAAGCTCTACGCCGCCCCGGCGAACACGAACACCCAGCTGCTCTGGTACCGCAAGGACCTCGTCAAGACGCCGCCCAAGACGTGGGACGAGATGATCGACATGGCCTCGAAGATGCCCAAGGCCGGGCGCATCGAGATCCAGGGCGCCCAGTACGAGGGCGTCGTCGTCTGGTTCAACGCGCTCGTGACCGGCGCCGGCGGCACGATCCTCAAGGGCTCCTCGGGCGACCAGGTCGCGCTCGGCCCGCCCGCCGACCGAGCCGCGGCGATCATGAAGAAGCTCGCCGACTCGAAGGCCGCCGACCCGTCGCTGTCGGCCCAGCGGGAGGACCAGAACCGGATCGCCTTCGAGAGCGGCGACGCCGCCTTCCAGGTCAACTACCCGTTCATCTATCCGAGCGCGAAGGAAGGCAACCCGGAGGTCTTCAAGCAGATCGCGTGGACCACGTATCCGCGCACCGACGCGGACAAGCCGGCACGGCCTCCGGTCGGCGGGATCAACTGGGGCGTGGGCGGCTTCACCAAGCACCCGCAAGAGGCGTTCGAGGCGGCCGCGTGCCTGCGCAACGAGGAGAACCAGCGCCAGGCCGCGGTCAAGGGAGGCCTGCCGCCGACGCTCTCGTCGCTGTACGACGACCCGAACTTCCAGAAGGACTATCCGTTCGCCAAGGAGATCCGCGACAGCGTCAACAACGGCGGCGTGCGCCCCGTGACGCCGGCCTACGCCGACGTCTCGCTGGCGATCGCCAAGACCGTGTCCCCGCCGTCGGGCATCAAGGTCGCGGGCTTCTCCAGCGAGCTGAAGTCGAAGATCGAGTCCGCCCTCAACTCGGAGGCGCTGCTGTGAGCGAGACCGCCGTCGCCCCTCCCGCCGAGCAGGCTCGAGCCAAGCGCTCGAGGCGGCCCACCTCGGACCGCGTCAAGGCGGAGCGCAAGCTCGGCTGGCTGCTGTGCGCGCCGGCCGCGATCGTCATGCTCGCGGTCACCGGCTATCCGATCCTCTACGCGGTCTACCTGTCGCTGCTGCGCGCCGACCTGCGCTTCCCCGACGACAACACCTGGGTCGGCCTGAGCAACTACGTCACCGTGCTCACGTCGAGCCTGTGGTGGGCGGACGTGTGGCACACCGTGCTCATCACCGTGGTCTCGGTGGCGATCGAGCTCACGCTCGGCATGCTGCTCGCGCTGGTCATGCACCGCGCGCTGTTCGGGCGCGGGCTGATCCGCACCGCGTCCCTGATCCCGTACGGCATCGTCACCGTCGTCGCCGCGTTCGCGTGGCGGTTCGCCTGGTCGACGGCCGAGGGCGGCTTCGTGCCGAAGGTCCTCGGCTTCGACTTCGACCCGCTCGACCTGACGCATCCGTTCTGGAACTACGTCGTCGTGATCGCGACCGAGGTGTGGAAGACGACGCCGTTCATGGCGCTGCTGCTGCTCGCCGGCCTGACGCTCGTCTCCGACGAGCTGCACGAGGCCGCCAAGGTCGACGGCGCGAGCGCGTGGCAGCGCTTCTGGCGGATCACGATCCCGCTGATGAAGCCGGCGATCCTCGTCGCGCTGCTGTTCCGCACGCTCGACGCGTTCCGGATCTTCGACTCCGTCTACATCATCTCCAACGGCAACAACCCGAAGCTCGAGACGGTCTCGGTGCTCGGCTACAACGCGCTGCTGAACCGGCTGAACCTCGGCCTGGGGTCGGCGGTCTCGGTGCTCGTGTTCCTCAGCGTGACGCTGATCGCCTTCCTGTTCATCAAGGGCTTCGGGACCTCCCTGGCCCAGCAGCGTGGGGAGAAGTAGCGATGACCGAACGGCACGGCGTCCTGAAGTGGTCGACGATCAACACGGTCGTCTTCATCTGCGCCCTGTTCCCGGTGTTCTGGATCCTGATGCTGTCGCTCAAGGACCCGGCGACGGTCAGCGACGGGCGGCTGATCCCGTCGAAGTGGTCGACGAGCAACTACTCCGACATCTTCGACCAGGAGGTCTTCACGCGGGCGCTGGTCAACTCGATCGGCATCGCGCTGATCGCGACCGTGATCTCCGTCGTGCTCGCATCGATGGCGGCCTACGCGATCGCGCGGCTGAACTTCCCGGGCAAGGCGCCTGATGCTCGGTCGCGGCGCTGGCCATCGCCATGTTCCCGCCGATCTCGATCGCCGGCCCGCTCTACAACATGTGGCGCACCCTGGGCCTCTACGACACGTGGCCCGGCCTGATCATCCCGTACATGACGTTCACGCTGCCGCTGGCCATCTACACGTTGTCGGCCTTCTTCCGCGAGATCCCGTGGGACCTCGAGCAGGCGGCGCAGGTCGACGGCGCGACGCCCTTCCAGGCGTTCACCAAGGTCATCGCGCCGCTGGCCGCGCCGGGCGTCTTCACGACCGCGATCCTCGCGTTCATCTTCGCCTGGAACGACTTCCTGTTCGCCGTCTCGCTGACGTCGACGACCGCGGCCCAGACGGTGCCGGCGGCCATCTCGCAGTTCCCCGGCGCCTCGCAGTTCACGCAGCCGACCGGATCGATCGCCGCCGCCGCGGTGGTCGTCACCGTGCCCATCATCATCATGGTCCTGTTCTTCCAGCGTCGCATCGTCGCGGGCCTCACCGCCGGTGCCGTGAAGGGCTGAAAGGAGCCTTCCCGCATGGCTGAGATCGAGTTCGACGACGTCGTCAAGCGTTATCCGGACGGCTTCGAGGCCGTCAAGCACATGAACCTGGGGATCAAGGACGGCGAGTTCGTGATCCTGGTCGGGCCGTCGGGGTGTGGGAAGTCGACGGCGTTGCGGATGATCGCGGGGCTGGAGGATGTGACCGAGGGCGATCTGAAGATCGGCGGGCGGGTGGTCAACGATCTGGCGCCGAAGGATCGCGATATCGCGATGGTGTTTCAGAACTATGCGCTGTATCCGCATATGACGGTGCGCGACAACATGGGGTTCGCGTTGAAGTTGCGCAAGGAGGACCCGGCGGAGATCAATCGCCGTGTGGAGGAGGCGGCGAAGACGCTTGAGCTCGATGCAGCATCTGGATCGCAAGCCGGCCAATCTGTCGGGTGGTCAGCGCCAGCGGGTGGCGATGGGGCGCGCGATCGTGCGTGAGCCGAGCGCGTTCTTGATGGACGAGCCGCTGTCGAACCTCGACGCCAAGCTGCGGGTGGAGATGCGGGCGGTGGTGTCCAGGCTGCAGCAGCGGTTGGAGACGACGACGGTCTATGTGACGCATGACCAGACGGAGGCGATGACGCTCGGTGATCGCGTGGCGGTGATGCGGGCGGGGTTGTTGCAGCAGGTCGCTTCGCCGCGTGAGCTGTATGACAGTCCGCGCAATCTGTTCGTGGCGGGGTTCATCGGCTCGCCGGCGATGAACTTCTTCGCGGGCATCATCGAGGGCGACGCGATCCAGACGCCGATGGGGTCGGTGCCGTTGCATGACAAGGTCCGTCAGGCGCTCGAGGCCCGTCCCGAGCGTCCCCGGGACGTCATCATCGGTGTGCGTCCGGAGGACTTCGAGGACGCCAACTTCATCCCCGATGGGCATGAGGGGTGGACGTTCGAGGCGCCGATCGAGCTGACGGAGTCGATGGGCTCTGAGATCTACGCGCACTTCAATCTGGAGGGTGGCGAGGAGATCGAGTCTGAGGAGTTGCGCGAGTTGCAGGAGGACGCGGGCACGGGCGACGTGCCGCGCAGCGGCGCCAGCGGCCACGCCGTGGCGCGCGTCGACGCGGCCAGCGACATGACCGAGGGCCAGCGCGCGACGATCTGGCTGGACACGCGCAAGCTGCACGTCTTCGACCCCTCCGACGGGTCCTCGCTGACACGCAAGGAGGAGACCGCGGTAGCCCCGGGCTAGGTCAGCCGCGGCGCCGCTCGCGGCGCTCGCGCAGGCGGGCGATGACGTCGTCGTTCCACTCGTGCGTGCGCATGAGCCGGTAGCGCTGGCTGACGACCCGCAGGTACGCGTCGGCCTCGGTCTCCTCGCCGATCAGCCCGGCCTCGCGCAGCATCCCGACCGCGGGCGCGTACTCCTCGTCGAACCACAGCCGCGCGACCGCCGGCCGGTCGAGGAACTCGGCGCGGTCCTGCTCGGCGCGGAAGCCCCACGCCTCGACGCTCTCGGCGAGCGTGCCGTACTGCCACGGGTCGCTGAGCGTCACGCTCCCGCGGGCGCGCGCCGGGAGCGGGACGCGCTCGTGGAAGAGGCGCTCGTGGCTCTTCTGCGGAAGCTCGCCGAGCCGCAGCGTGCGGTCGGCGCCGATCCGCGTGATGACCTCGACGACATAGGCGTCGATCGTGTCGCGGCCGAGCGCGCGGGCCACCGACACGCGGTGGTGGCCGTCGCGCACGAAGTAGACCTCGCCGATGCGGTAGACGGAGATCGGCGGCAGCGGCTCGCCGCGGCGGACGGCGTTGGCGATCCGCTCCCAGCGCATCCGCACCCGCGCCGTCGTCGGCCGGAACTGGCGGTCGAAGCCGCGCGCGCGGTCGACGGTGCCGAGGATCCGGTGGATCTCGATCGTCTCCAGGCCGACGTAGCGCTCCTCGACGCGGCCGAGCGCCTCGACGACCTCCTCGAAGGGCAGGATGACGTCGAAGTCGGGGTCGCGGCCGAGCCGGCGGGAGAGCTGCGAGATGACCTGGCGCCGCCGGGCGCGCTGGAAGTCGTCCTGCGCATCGGACGTCGGGAAGCCGGTCTCCTGCCTGCGCACTCGTCCGACGGTACTGCGGGGGCGGCGTGGCTGTCCACGATGGACAACGCGACCGCGCATGCCTGGGCGTCCGCTCGGCCGACGGGGACAAAGCGCGCGAGCGCGTCGGGCCACGTCAGTACGCTGCGCAACGACCGCTGCCAGCGGGCACCGGCCGTCCGAGGAGGAACACGTGGAGAGCGCATCGTTCACGACCGGCGAACAGCCGGCGTCGGCGCCCGGCGGCGGCTTCGCCCCCGGTGACAAGGGGCTGAAGTCCAACGCGATCGGCTTCGTGTCGAACGTCGTGATCGGCGTGGCCTCGACCGCGCCGGGCTACAGCCTCGCGGCCTCGCTGGGCTTCGTCGTGGCCATCACGGGCATCGGCCTGGCCGCGCCGTCGATCCTGCTCATGGCCTTCCTGCCGATGCTCTTCATCGCCTCGGCCTACTACTACATGAACCGCGCCGACCCGGATTGCGGCACGACGTTCTCGTGGGTGTCGCGGGCCATGGGGCCGTGGGCCGGCTGGATGGGCGGCTGGGCGATCGTCGTCGCCGACATCATCGTCATGGCCAACCTGGCCCAGATCGCCGGCCTCTACAGCTTCCTGCTCGTCGACTGGAACTCGGCCGCCGAGTCGACTGCTGCGGTGACCCTCATCGGCGTCCTCTGGATCGCGGTGATGACGACGATCTGCGTCATCGGGATCGAGCTGTCCGCGCGCACGCAGGTCTTCCTGCTCGGCGCCGAGCTCATCACGCTGGCGCTGTTCGCGATCGTCGCCCTGATCAAGGTCGCCGCCGGGGACGCCGGCCCGAACGCCGTCGACCCGAGCCTGTCGTGGCTCAACCCGTTCTCCGTCGACAGCTTCGACGCGTTCGTGGCGGGCATCCTGATCGCGATCTTCATCTACTGGGGCTGGGATTCGACGGTCACGGTCAACGAGGAGAGCGAGGACTCCAGCGAGACGCCGGGCAAGGCGGCGATCGTGGCGACGGTCATCCTGCTCGGCATCTACGTGCTCGTGGCCGTCGCGGCCCAGTCCTACAACGGCGCCCAGGAGCTGATCGACCACCCGGACGACGTGCTCAGCGCGCTCGGCACCGACGTGTTCGGCTCGCCGCTGGACAAGATCCTCATCATCGCCGTCCTCACCTCGGCGGCGGCCTCGACGCAGACGACGATCCTGCCCACGGCCCGAACGTCGCTGTCGATGGCCCGCCGCGGGGCGATGCCCAAGGCGCTGGGCGACATCCATCCCCGGTTCCTGACGCCGCACGTCTCGACGATCCTCATGGGCGTCCTGTCGATCGTCTGGTACGTCGGCCTGACGATCATCAGCGAGAACATCCTGTTCGACTCGATCGCCGCGCTCGGCCTGATGATCGCCTTCTACTACGGGCTGACCGGCTACGCCTGCGCGATCTACTACCGCAAGGCGCTGCTGCGCAACGCGAAGACGTTCTTCCTCGTGGGCGTCCTGCCGGTGCTCGGCGGACTGATCCTGACCGGCGTCTTCGTGAAGTCGATCGTCGACCTCGCCGACCCGGCGAACTCGGAGTCCGGCGACTCGTGGTTCGGGCTCGGGCCGCCGCTCGTCATCGGCGTCGGGTTCCTGCTGCTCGGCGCGTTCCTGATGGTGCTGTGGTACGCCGCCGGCCACCGCGAGTTCTTCCGGATGAAGCCGGAGACCGCACCGGACGAGGTCATCGAGTCGGCGCCGGCCATCCGGGAGGGCTGACATGGGCCCGATCGTGGTCGCCTACGACGGCACCCCAGGCGCGCGCGCCGCCCTGCGCGAGGCCGACCGGCTCGCCGGCGAGCTGCGGACGAGCATCGTGGTCGTCTTCTGCGCGCACGTCAGCCGCATCGGCGGCGAGGTCCACGACTACGAGGAGGCGCTGCGCGAGCACGGCCGCGCGCAGCTCGAGGACGCGCGCTCGCAGCTCGAGCACGCGGTGGGGGAGACCCAGCTCGTGCTCGTCGAGGCGGAGCCCGCCGAGGGCCTGATCGAGGTCGCCGACGAGCACGACGCGCGCCTGATCGCCATCGGCTCCTACGGCGAGCGCCCGATCAAGAGCGTGCTCGTCGGCTCGACGCCGACGCGGCTGATGCATCTCTCCGCGCGTCCGGTGCTGGTGGTGCGCGCGACGGAATAGCCGGGTCAGGTGCGAAGGCGCGCCTCGTCGAGGTCGAGGTCGCGCTCGATGTTGCGCAGCGTCTCGTTGCGCAGCTCGCCGGCGTTGCGCATGCGCAGCAACGTGTCGCGCTCGACGGTGATGAGGTCACGGCGCAGCTCCCCGTAGCGGTGCAGGCGCGGGTCCTCAGGCGGGCGCCCGTCCGACTCACCGCCGAGCACCGCCTGGCATGCGCGGAAGCGGGCGCGGTAGAGCTCGCGCAGGCGGCGCAGGAGCTCCTCGCTCGCTCCCTCGTCCTCGAGCTCGTCGAGGCGGTCCAGCGCCGCCTGCGCGGTCTCCAGGCGCGCGATCGCCTCGTCGGGCGACCACGGGCGCGCTCCGCGGATGCCCAGCGCCTTCAGCACCGCGGGGAGCGTCAGGCCCTGGCCGACGAGCGTGACGAGCATGACCACGAAGGTCAGGAAGAGGATCTCCGGGCGCTCGTCGACGACCAGCGGCACCGACAGCGCGGCGGCGAGCGAGATCGCGCCGCGCATCCCGCTCCAGCCCACGACGATCCGCTCGCGCCAGCCGGCGCCCGGGAAGGCGAAGGGCACGAACTGGGCGGCGAGGCGCACGGCGATCACCGTGGCGGCGACGAGGATCGCCGCGCTGGTGAGGTCGGCGAGCGTGAGCTCGTCGCTCAGCTCGTCGACGAGCCCGGGGAGCTGGAGGCCGAGGAGGATGAAGAGCATCGTCTCCAGGCCGAAGATGAGGACGCCCCAGAAGGCGACCGCGCTGAGGCGCGCGTCGGCCTCGAAGGCCTCGGTCGAGTGCCAGCCGAGGTACATGCCGCTCACGACGGCGACGAGCACGCCCGACACGCCGACCTCCTCGCCGAGGATGTACGCGCCGTAGGCGGTCGCGACCGTGAGGAAGATGGTCAACGGCGTGTCCGCCAGCCGGCGCAGGACCTGGACCTCGAGCCAGCCGACGGCGAACCCGACGACGACGCCGCCGAGGGTGGAGAGCACGAAGTCGACCGCCGCCTCGCCGGCGTCGAACGTGCCGGTCAGCGCGGCGCCGACGGCGACGCGGTAGGCGACGAGGGCGGTGCCGTCGTTGATCGCCGCCTCGCCCTCGACGATCAGGCGCACGCGGTCGGGCACCGGGATGCGCGCGAAGGTCGCGGTCGCCGAGACCGGGTCGGTGGGGGCGACGACGGCGCCGAGCACGAACGCCGCCGCCCAGCTCATGCCGTCGACGACGGCGTGCGCCACGACGGCGACGACGGTCATCGTGATGAGCACGAGCCCCACCGACAGCCACGCCAGCGTCAGCTTCTCGGCGCGCAGCTCCTTCGGCGACGAGCGGAAGCCGGCCGCGTGCAGGAGCGGCGGCAGGAAGACGAGGAACACGGTCTCGGGCTCGAGCTCGATGTCGGGCAGCGTCGGCACGAGCCCGACGGCCAGCCCGCCGACGACGAGCACGATCGGGTAGGGGATCGCGACGAGATCGGCGAGACGGACGAGCGCGGCGGCGGCCAGCAGGAGCGCGATCAGGAACTCGAGGTCGCCCACGGCGCGGCCGAGTCTACGATGGCGCGGTGCCCGCCCTCGACATCCCCGTGCGCGCCGACGACCACGTGTCCGGCGCCTCCGATGCGCCGCTCGAGCTCGTCATGTACGGCGACTTCCAGTGCCCGTACTGCACGGCGGCCCAGGGCTCGCTGCGCCGCGTGCGCGAGCGCCTCGGCGATCGCCTGCGCTTCGTCTTCCGCCACTTCCCGCTGCGCGAGATCCATCCCGACGCCGAGCGCGCCGCCCAGGCGTCCGAGGCGGCCGCCGCGCAGGGCGACTTCTGGGCGATGCACGACGCCCTCTACGCGCAGCGCGGCGCGCTGGGCGAGGACGACGTCGTGCGCGCGGCGGCGGGCCTCGGCCTCGACGGCGAGCGCGTGCGCGCCGAGCTGCGCGACGGCACCCACGCCGCGCGCGTCGAGCGCGACCGGCAGGACGCGCTGGCCATGGGGCTGGCCGCCACGCCGACCTTCTTCGCCAACGGGGAGCGTGTCGAGGGCGCCTTCGACGCCGGCTCGCTGATCGAGGCCCTGGGCGGCTGACCGGCGCGGTTGCGCCGCGGCGCGCACGTCCGCTAGCCTGCGCCGCGCGTGTCGTTCCTGCTCGCCCAGCGACTTCTCCTCCTCCCCCCTCGGGGGGAATAGCGCGTGGCGGCCGCGAGAGCCGCGAACTCAGCACCGGAGAGCCGCAGGACGAAGCCGAAACGGAGGAACGACATGGAGCACGACCGAGTACTGATCTTCGACACGACGCTGCGCGACGGCGAGCAGTCGCCCGGCATCTCGCTGAACACCGCCGAGAAGCTCGAGATCGCCCAGCAGCTGGCCCGCCTCGGGGTCGACATCATCGAGGCCGGCTTCCCGATCGCCTCGCCGGGCGACTTCGAGGCGGTGCAGACGATCGCCCGCGAGGTCCACGGCCCGGTGATCGCCGGCCTGGCACGCGCTCACGCGACGGACGTCGAGCGCGCGTGGGAGGCGGTCCAGGACGCCGAGCGCCCGCGCATCCACACCTTCCTGTCCACCTCGGACATCCACATCGAGCACCAGCTGCAGTCCACGCGCGAGGACGTCAAGGGCCAGGCCCGCGCCGCCGTGGCCCATGCGAAGGCGCTGTGCGACGACGTCGAGTTCTCGCCGATGGACGCCACGCGCGCCGACGTCGAGTTCACCGCCGAGGTGCTCCGCATCGCCATCGACGAGGGCGCGACGACGATCAACGTGCCCGACACCGTCGGCTACGCGATGCCGCACGAGTACGGCGACTTCCTGACCCGCCTGTACGAGCTCGTCCCGTCCCTGCGCGACGTCGTGCTGTCCGTGCACTGCCACGACGACCTCGGCCTGGCCGTGGCCAACTCGTTCGCCGGCGTGCTCGCTGGAGCCCGCCAGGTCGAGTGCGCGATCAACGGCATCGGCGAGCGCGCGGGCAACGCGTCGCTCGAGGAGGTCGTGATGCTGCTGCACACGCGCCGCGACGCCGTCGGCCTGAGGACGGGCGTGGTGACGACCGAGCTGGCCCGCACGAGCCGCCTGATCTCGCGCCTGACCGGCTACCCGGTCCAGCCCAACAAGGCGATCGTCGGGCGCAACGCCTTCGCGCACGAGTCCGGCATCCACCAGGACGGCGTCCTCAAGGAGCGCTCGACCTACGAGATCATGGACGCCTCGACCGTCGGCAACGACGCCAACCAGATCGTCCTGGGCAAGCACTCCGGCCGCCACGCGCTGCGTCAGGCGCTCGAGGAGCTCGGCTACCGCGTCGAGGGCCAGGCGCTGAACACGGCCTTCAAGCGCTTCAAGGACATCGCGGACAAGAAGAAGCAGGTCACGGCGATGGACCTCGAGGCGCTCGTCACCGACGAGCTGCGCGAGGAGCTGGCCGGCTACACGCTCGAGTGGTTCGACGTCGAGGCCTCGTCGCGGCGTCCGCCGCACGCGACCGTGTCCGTTCGGTCGCCCGAGGGCGAGGAGCTCGAGGGCTCGTTCACCGGCGACGGCCCGGTCGACGCGATCTTCCGCGCGATCAACGCCGCCACCGGGCTCGACGCGCGCCTGCGCGAGTTCCGCGTCGAGGCGGTCACGGGCGGCGAGGACGCGCTCGGCGAGGTGTCGGTCGTCGTCGAGCTCGACGGCCAGTCGGCCTCGGGCCAGGGCGTCGCCACGGACATCATCCAGGCGGCCGGGATGGCCTACGTGCGCGCGATCACCAACGCGCTGCGCAAGGCACGCCACGCCGCGTCGGAGCCGCCGGTCACGGCCCGCCCACAGGAGCTCGCCACCCCGTGAGCCTGGCGGCGGCGCTCGACCGGGTCGACGCCGCCGCGCTCGCCCGCGACACCGCCGCGCTCGTCCAGGTGCCCAGCGTCACCGGCGACGAGCGGGCGGCGCTCGAGCGCCTCGGCGAGCTGGCGGCGGCCCTGGGGCTGCGCGGCGGACCTGCACCGCCACGACCTCGCCGCGCTGCGCGCCGATCCCGGCCACCCGGGCGAGGAGGCGCCGCGCAGCGAGCTGTGGGGGCTGACGGTCACCGTGCCCGGCGCGGACCCGGCGCGCCGCGCCTTGCCGTCGACGGGCACGTCGACGTCGTCCCCGAGGGCACCGTGCCGTGGCGCGACGGCCCGTGGTCGGGGCGGATCGCCGACGGCTCCGTGTGGGGGCGCGGCGAGCGCCGACATGAAGGGCGGTGTCGTCGCCGCCCTGCACGCCCTGGCCGCGCTCGGCGGAGCCGCGCCGCACGGCGACGTCGTGCTCGTCGCCGTCGCCTCCGAGGAGGACGGCGGTCTGGGAACGTTCGCCGCGCTCGAGCGCGACGACGACTTCGGCGCCTGCCTGATCCCCGAGCCGACCGGCCTGGATCTCGTCTGCGCGCAGGCCGGGGCGATGACGTTCTCGGGCGTCGTGCACGGGCGCAGCGCGCACGCCGCGCACCGCCTCGAGGGCGTCTCGGCGATCGACCGCTACCTGCCCGTGCACCTCGCGCTGGCCGAGCACGAGCGGCGTCTGAACGACGACGTCGAGCACCCGCTCATGCGCCAGCTCGAGCTGCCCTACCCGGTGCTCGTCGGGCGCGTCGAGGGCGGCCAGTGGTCCGCCAGCGTGCCCGACCGCCTCGAGTTCCTGGGCCGCGCGCCGGTGCGCGTCGGCGAGTCCACGGCGGCGGCGCGCGCCGGGGTCGAGGCCGCGGTGGCCGCCGCGGGCGGCGAGGCGGTGGAGGTGAGCTGGTCCGGCGGCCAGATGGCGTCGGCCGAGACGCCGAGCGACGCGCCGTTCGCGCGGCTCGTGCGAGACGCGCTCGCCGCCGAGCTTCAGCGCCCGCCGCGCGTGGCCGGCGTCCCGTGGGGCGCCGACATGCGCCTGTGGTGCGCGCGCGGGATCCCGTGCGTGATGGTGGGCCCGCGCGGCATCGAGCTCGCCCACGGCGTCGACGAGCGCGTCGCCATCGACGACCTCGTCGCCGTCGCGCGGACGATCGTCAGGACGGCATGGGCGTTCTCAAGGCCTGCCTGAACGGCGACCGCGTGCCCGGCTCGCATCCTGCGCTGCCGGTCACCGCGGCGGAGCTCGCCGCCGACGCCGCCGCCGTGGCGGCCGCCGGGGCGGGCGCGGTGCACATCCACCCGCGCGGGGCGGACGGGCGCGAGTCGCTCGACGCGACCGACGTCGACGGCGCCGTGGGCGCGATCCGCGCGGCGGCCCCGGGCCTGCCGGTCGGCGTCTCGACCGGCGCGTGGATCGTCTCCGAGCTCGCCGCGCGCGCCGCCGCCGTCGGCCGCTGGAGCGAGCCCGACTTCGCGTCGGTGAACCTGTCCGAGCCCGGCCACGCGGAGGTCATGGGCGCGCTGCGCGACGCGGGTGTGGGGATCGAGGCGGGCGTCTGGACGGTGGCGGACGTCGCCGCCCTGGAGCGCAGCGGCTTCGCCGGCGAGCTCGTCCGCGTCCTCATCGAGCCGGCCGCGAGCGACGGCGCGACGGCGACGCAGATCGCCTGGGAGATCGAGGCCGCGCTCGACGCCGCGCGGATCGGCGCGCCGCGCCTCCACCATGGCAAGGGCGCCGCCACCTGGACGGTGCTGCGGCGCGCCGTCGACGTCGGCCGTGATGTGCGCGTCGGCCTCGAGGACACGCTCGTGCTCCCCGGCGGCGGGGTCGCGCGCGACAACGCTCAGCTCGTCGCCGCCGCGGTCGCGTTCGGCGCCTGAACCCTTTCTTAACCCGGGGCTGGCCGAACCCTGGCCCGCGCCTGGGCGGCCATTGCACCGGTCACCGGCATGCTGCCTCCCATGCACTCAACGAGCACCACGGAGGTTCACATGAAGGTCCGAAAGCTTGCAGCCGCCACCGCCATCCTCGCCGCCGTCGGCGGCACGGGCGCCGCCACCGCGGCGGTCGCGGCGCCCCCGGCGCCGGCCAAGGCCCCGGCCACGCAGTCCACGCTGCGCCAGTACGAGGGCCGGATCCTGTCGGTCAACCGCGACGCCCGCACGTTCCGCCTGCGGGACTCCGAGCGCGGCACGGTCACCGTCAAGGTCACGTCCAACACGCGCTTCGAGCGCATCTCCGGGTTCTCCGGGCTGCGCTCCGGCCAGACCCGCATCGAGGTCAAGGTCCGCCGCTCCAACGGCGCCTGGGTCGCCCGCGAGGTCGAGCGCTCCGGCGGCGGCGGCCAGCACGGCGGGAGCAACGACGACAACGGCGGCGACGACAACGGCGGCGGCCGCGGGCGCGACCACGCCGAGGATGACTGACCCATGCGAGGCCTGCTCATCGCCGCGCTGACCGGCGCGCTGTTCGCCGGCGGCACGGTCGCGGTGACGGGCGTCGGCGCCGACGGGGGGTCCTCGGACCCCTCGCCGGCGGCCGTGACGACCACCGCGACCTCGTCCGCCCCGGCGACGACGACCACGAACGAGACGACCACCCCGACCACGCTCGACCCCCTCGACGACGACCACGACCCCCTCGACCACGACCCCCTCGGGCGCCGACATCAGCGGCCCGTGCGACGAGGCCGAGCACGCGAACGACCCGCGCTGCACCGGCGGCGCGACGAGCACCCGCAGCGACGACAACAGCGGGCGCGGCTCGGACGATGACCGCGGCCGGGGCCGCGGGCGCGGCTCCGACGACGACTCGGGCCACCACAGCAGCGGCCATCACAGCAGCGGCCACAGCGGCAACAGCGGCAGTGGCAGCAGCAACAGCGGCAGCGGCAGCGGCTCGGACGACGTCGGCTTCGACGACAGCGGTCACCACGGCGGCCGCGGCTCGGACGACAGCGGCGGCGACGACGACGGCGGCGGCCACGGCCGTGGCCGCGGACGCGGCGGCGACGACTGATCCGAACCCGGCGCACCCCCTCGCGGCGCCCGCCTGCTCCCGGCGGGCGCCGCGGCATGCGCACCGAGAACCCGTGATGACGCCCTACGATGTGGACATGGCAGCCGGCCGGCGGACGATCCTCCTGGTCGAGGACGAGCCGGCGATCGCCGAGCCCCTCGCCGAGTCGCTGTCGCGCGAGGGCTTCGAACTGCAGGTCGTCGGCACCGCCGCCGACGCGCTCGAGGCGGCGGGCCGTGTGCGCCCCGACCTGATCCTCCTCGACCTCATGCTGCCCGACGGCTCCGGCTTCGACGTCTGCCGCGAGGTCCGCCGCGAGTCGCAGGTGCCGATCATCATGCTCACCGCCCGCGGCGAGGAGACCGATCGCATCATCGGCCTCGAGCTCGGCGCCGACGACTACGTCGTCAAGCCGTTCAGCGCCCGCGAGGTCATCGCCCGCGTGCGTGCCGTCCTGCGGCGCGCGGCCGCCGCGCCGCGCCCCGAGGGCGAGGCCGCCACGGCCATCGAGGTCGGCGACGTCCGCCTCGACCCGGCCACCCGCGCCGTGACCCGCGCCGGCGCGCCGGTCGAGGTCACGCGAAAGGAGTTCGACCTCCTCCAGCTGCTCATGGCCAGCGCCGGCGCGGTGGTCACACGCGAGCGGCTGATCGACGAGGTCTGGGACCCCAACTGGTTCGGCTCGACGAAGACGCTCGACGTCCACGTCAGCGGGCTGCGCAAGAAGCTCGGCGACGACTCCGCCTCACCGCGCTACATCCACACCGTGCGCGGCGTCGGCTTCCTGTTCGGCGAGGGCGCGGCATGAGCCTGCGCTGGTGGCAGCTCGCCGCCTTCGCCTACGTCCTCGTGCTCATGCTCGTCGCCCTCGAGGTGCCGCTCGCGCTCAACCTCTCAAAGCGCGTCGACGCCGAGGTCAAGGCCGAGGCGGCCAACCAGGCGCAGCTCGTCGCCGCCTCCGCGGTCGGACGGGTCGAGCGGGGCGCCGAGCTCGACACGCTGACGCGCACGGCCGCTGGCTCGGTCGGCGGGCGCGTGATCATCGTCGACCCGCGCGGCGCGCTGCTCGCCGACTCGGCGCGCGCACCGGCGCCGGCCGAGTCCTACGCCACGCGGCCCGAGATCGCCGAGGCGCTGTCCGGCGGGGTCTCCCAGGGCACGCGCTTCAGCGCCGATCTCAACGAGGACCTGCTCTTCACCGCCGTGCCGATCATCGACGAGGGCGAGCGCACCGGCGCGGTGCGCATCACGCAGTCCGTCGACGCCGTCGACTCCGAGGTGCGCCGCGACACGCTTGCGCTCATCGGGCTCGGCGTGGCCGCGCTCGTCCTCGGGCTGATCGTCGCATGGCTGCTCGCCGGCTTCCTCACGCGACCGCTGCGCGGGCTGACCAAGGCGGCGCGCCGCGTCGCCGCGGGCGACCTCGACGCGCGCGCCGCGGAGACCGGCGCGCGCGAGCACCGCGAGGTCGCCCACGCCTTCAACGACATGACCGAGCGCCTCGGGCAGGCGCTCGTCTCCCAGCGCGACTTCGTCGCCAACGCGGCCCACCAGCTGCGCACGCCGCTCACCGGCCTGCGCCTGCGCCTGGAGGCGGCCGGCCTGAAGACCGAGGACGAGGCGCTGCACCGCGACCTCGACGCCGCCGACCGCGAGGCCGAGCGCCTGGCGCGCACGGTCACCGACCTGCTCACGCTCGCCCGCGAGGGGCAGCGCCCGGCCGTCGTCGCGCCGCTGGCGCTCGACCGCGCCGCCCGCGGGGCGCTCGAGCGCTGGAGCACGGTCGCCGTCGAGGAGCACGGCTGCGAGCTGACGCTCGACGACCGCAGCGCCGGCGCCGCGGTCGAGGCCTCGGCCGAGGACGTCGCCATCATGCTCGACAACCTGATCGAGAACGCGCTCGAGCACACGGCGCGGGGGACGACCGTCGAGATCGAGGTCGAGGCCGTGCGCGACTGGGGCTCGATCGCCGTCCTCGACGCCGGCCCGGGGCTCGCCGACGGCGAGGAGGAGCGCGTCTTCGAGCGCTTCTTCCGCGGCAGCTCGCGCACCGCGCGCCCGCGCGGCAGCGGCCTCGGGCTGACCATCGTGCGCGTGCTCGCCCGCCGCTGGGGCGGCGACGCGTGGATCGCCAACCGCCCCGAAGGGGGCGCGCGCGCCGAGGTGCGGCTGCCGCTGTCGGCCGTGGACCCCGGCGCCGTCCCGCCCCGCGAGACCGTGACGGCGGAGGGCTGAGCGATGGGTGAGGGCTCCCTGCGCCGCATCGCCGTGATCGCGGCGCTCGCGCTGCTCGGCGTCGGTCTGGCCACCGGCATCGGCCTGGCCGCGAACGCGATCTCCGGCGACAGCATCGGCCTGTCGGCCCGCCCGCTGCGCGCGGGCGACGCGCTGGCCCCGACGACGACCGACGACGAGGCCCGCACGGCCCCGCGCAGGACGACCCCGCGCACCACGACGACCGAGCGCCGCACGACCCCGCGCACGACGACGACCACGGCACGCACGACCCCGCGTACGACGACGACGACCGACGACCATGGGGGATCGAGCGGCGGCTCCGGCTCGGACGACAGCGGGGGCGGCGACGACAGCGGCGGCAGCGGACGCGGACGCGGCCGCGGGCGCGGCGGCGACGACTGACGCTCAGGCCAGCGAGACGAAGGCCACGAACGCGACCAGCAGCGCGGTCCAGCCGAGGGCGGGCACGAGCCCGAGCCGCCCTCGGGGCAGGTAGGCCAGCGCCAGCGCACCGCCCGCGATGCCGCCCACCGCGGCGCCGACGGCCGCGGCGTCGAGGTGCCAGTCGGTGAGGACCATGCCCATGGCCATCGGGATCGTCGACTGGAAGGCCATCGCGCCGGTGACGTTGCCGACGGCGAGCACGTCCTTGTCCTCGCGGATCCACAGGACGCTGTTCGCCTTCTCGGGCAGCTCGGTGGCCAGCGGCGCGAGCACGAGCGAGATGATCAGCGGGGCGACCCCGAGCGACTCGGCGATCGACTCGACACCGCGCACGAACAGCTCGGCGCCGAAGATGATCGCGCCCAGCGAGACGATGAACTGGACGACGATCTGCGCCGTGCTCGGCGGGTCCTCCTTCGACGTGTCGAGGTAGAGGTCCTCGAGATCCTCGGCCTCGTCGGCGTCGCCCTTCGCGGCCTTCACGACCCGTGCGGTGTGCCACACGTAGGCGCCGACGAGCACGACCGCCCCCGCGATGCGCACCACCAGCGTCGTGTCGAGCACGCCGAGCAGGACGGCGAACGGCATCGCGATGAGGAACAGGCCGAGGTCGCGGCGCGTCGTATCGCGATCGGGCCGGACGTGCTCGCCGTGCTTGCGCCGACGCCGGTAGGCGAGCGCCGCGCCGGCGATGAGCAGCATCGCCGCCGTGCCGAGCCAGAACGGCGCGCCGATGATCGCGCCGGTCGCCACCTCGACCGACTCGGCGTCGCCGCCGCCGGAGATCAGCGCGACGATCGGGATCGTCGACTCGGGCAGCGCGGTCCCGACGGCGGCGAGGATCGTCCCGACCGCGCTCTCGCCGAGGTCGAGCCGCCGGCCCAGCCACTCGACCGCGTTCGTGAACCCGATCGCCCCCGCGACGATCAGGACGATGGCGCCGAGGAGCTCGAGGACGACCATAGGCGTCCGGGACTACCCGGACGCGACGATCGCGAGCCCTTGGCGATACCCGTCGGCAAGCACGCGGTCGGCGGGGCGCGCATCCATGAGGTCCCGGCCCATCACGTTGGCCACGACGCCCTCCGGGTGGATGTGGCGCACGCGCGCTCCGCGGGCGCGCAGACCCTGCAGCTCGAGCTGGGTCGCCGCGAACTGCGCAGCGCGCAGCGCGGCGAGCCCGCGAGAGGCGGGGGAGGGAAGCCCCGCGATCGGGTCCAGGCAGAGCACGAGCGTGTCGCGCGCCGCGGGCGCGGCGTCGAGGTTCGTCGCGCTCCACGCGCCGCCGTCGACGTACTCGCGGCCCTCGATCACCGCCGGCGTGTGGCGTCCCGGGATCGAGCACGAGGCGACGACGGCGTCGGTCACGCTCGCCGCCGGCGCCCCGGGCGCGCCGAAGACCACGCGGCGTCCGCCCGAGCGCTCGACCGCGGCGACGCGCAGGCGGCCGTCGAAGCGCGAGCCGAGCGCCTCGATCTCCGCGCGCACGTCGTCGAGGCGCTCGGCGCCGGCCGGCGCGCGGGCGAGCAGCGCGGCGCGCACGAGCGCGCCCGCCGGGGCGCCGGCGGCGAGCGCCGCCGATGCCACCGGTGCGGTCGCCGCCCAGCCGATGCCGGCGGCGGCGCGTGCCCCGTCGGCGATCAGGTCCGCCGCGGTGCGCGGCGCCTCGGGGGCCGGCTCGTCGCGCTCCGGGAGCGGCGCGTCCGGTCGCCGCGGCGAGCGCCCGGCGGCCAGCCGCGCCGCGACGATCGCCCCCGCCGACGTGCCGAGCAGGCTCTCGACGTCGCGCAGGTCGTCGCGCGCGCCGTCCTCGATCCCGCCGAGCACGCCGGTCATCCACGCCTCGCCGAGCACGCCGCCCGCGCCGAGCACGAGCACGTCGGGCCGCTCGAAGGACGCCATCCCCGCAGGCTAGATGCCCGCGGGGCTCACCCCGGGAAGCGCACCACCGTCGCCTGCAGCGGGAGCTGGCCGCGGCGTCGCCGGTCGCCCGGGCGCACGGCGCGGATGTCGGCCGGCGCCATGCCCGTCAGGAACGCCTCGACGTTCGACACGGAGCCGACCAGCGCGAACGCCGAGAACACGAACGGCAGCCCGTCGGAGGCCACGGGGTCGACCCGGTCGGCGAGCTGGAAGTGCAGGTGGGGCCCGCCCGTGTCGCCCGAGTTGCCGACGCGGCCCAGGACCTGGCCCGTGCGCACCGACTGCCCCGGGCGAACGCGCACGCTGCCGCGCTTGAGGTGCGCGAAGAGCGCGTAGCGGCCGTCGGCCAGCCGGACGACGACGTTGTTGCCGAGCGTCGTGCGCGTGTTGAAGCTGCCCGGGGGCAGCTCGTTGAGCGGTGGGATCGACGGCAGGTCGTTCTCGATGCGCATGACGCGACCGGGCCCGACGGAGATGACCGGCTGGCCGAAGCCGAAGAAGCTCGAGTTCTTCGTCAGGTCGCCGGCGCCGCCGCGGCCCTGGCGGTCGATCCGCACGAAGTCGGCGGCGTAGCGCTCGGAGAGCCAGGGCGTGCCGTCGACGGGCGCCAGTGCGAGCCGGTGCGGGCTGAGGCCGCAGCAGCCGTTGAAGTTCAGCCACAGGCCGCCGCGCAGCGGCGGGCCGAGCGCGGGCGCCGCCCCCTGGGCGACCGCGGTGCGTGCGCCGTCGAAGGTGAAGGTGCGCGTCCGGCCGCCGGGCAGCGTCGCCCCGGCGCTGATGCGGTGCACGAGACCGCGCGGCGCCTGCGCCCCGCGTCGCAGCGCGACGTCCAGCCAGACGGTCCCGCCCGCGGCGGGGGGAAGCGTGGCGGCCGGGCCGGCGCCGTTGACCGTCATCACCGACGGCAGCGCTGCGCGGTCGAGGGCCAGCAGCGTCCGGCCGGCGCGGTCGCGCACGGCCAGCGAGAGGACGTCGATGGGGACCGCCTCGCGGTTCTCGAGCGCGATCTCGTACAGCATGTGAAGGCGCCCGTCCGTGCCGGTGACGGTGTGCGGCGTGGCGAGTACCGACGCCGTGACCGGCGTGAACTGCGGGATCGCGGCCCGGGCGGGCGCGGGGAGCGCCGCGGCGCCGAGCAGCAGGACGGAGAGGACGGCGAGACGGCGGGCGCGTGACGCCCGCGGCCGGGAGCGCGTGAGCATGGGCTCTCCTGGTGGGAGGGCGCCGACGCTAGCCGAATCCCGGACCCTGCGAGCGCGCGCGTTCGACGTTCCCGGCCCCGATCGCGACGCCTTGCTTCCCGTGCTCGGGCAGGAGTAGTGTCGTTGCTATCTAACGGGCCGCGCAACCGCTGGCGGCGCCCAGAGAGGAGGGCGTGCCATGAACGAGCACGCCGGCCCATCCGCGTACCCCGTCCGGCTCGAGGGCGACCTCCCGCCCGACCTCAGCCGCTGGCTCTGGCTGGTCAAGTGGCTGCTCGTGATCCCGCACATCTTCGTGCTCGCCGTGCTGTGGGTCGTGTTCACCGTCCTGACCATCCTCGCGTTCTTCGCGATCCTGCTCACCGGCCACTACCCGCGCTCGATGTTCGACGTCAACGTCGGCGTGCTGCGCTGGTGGTGGCGTGTCGCCTTCTACTCCTACAACGCGCTGGGAACGGATCGCTACCCGCCGTTCACGATGCTCGACGTGCCCGACTACCCGGCGCGGCTCGACGTCGAGTACCCCGGCGAGATGTCGCGGGGCCTCGCGCTGATCAAGTGGTGGCTGCTCGCGCTCCCGCAATACCTCGTCGTCGCGGTCTTCGTCGGCGCGGCCGGCATCGGCCTCGTCGGCCTGCTCGTGCTCGCCGCCGGCTTCGGCCTGCTCTTCACCGGCCGCTATCCCCAGGGCATCTTCGACCTCGTCATGGGGATGAACCGCTGGATCTTCCGCGTGACCGTCTACGCGGGGCTGATGACCGACGTCTACCCGCCGTTCCGGCTGGACAGCGGCGCGCACGAGCCGCCGCCGGCGCCCGCCGCCGACTCGGCCGGGCCGGAGATCGCCCCGGCCTGACGTCCGGCCGCCGGGGGCGCGTATGCGATAGCGTACGCGCGTAATGGCAACCGCCGAGGAGCTCGACGCCCAGATCCGGATCGGTCCGCGCGTCCGCGCGCTGCGTGAGGCGATGGCCCTGTCGCTGCGCGACCTGGCCGAGCGCTCGGGGGTCTCGGCGCCGATGCTCAGCCAGGTCGAGCGCGGCGAGACGAGCCCGACGCTGTCCATCGCCAGCCGGATCGCGGCGGGCCTGGAGCTGCGCCTCAGCCAGCTCCTGCGCCTCGACGAATCGGGCACGGTGACGATCGTCCGCGCCGCCGAGCGCCGGCGCGGCGGCTCGCCCGAGACGGGTCACGCGATCGAGGTGCTGACCGCGCCCCTTCCCGGCCAGCGCGCGGAGCTCAGCCGCCACACGCTCGACCCCGGGGCGCGCACGGGCGCCGCCGGCGACCCGCCGATGCACGAGCCCGGCAGCCGCGAGATCGCCTTCGTCGAGCACGGCGACGTCGTGCTCGACATCGACGGCGACCGCCACGTCCTGGCTGCGGGGGACTGCGTCACCTTCGACGCCGACCTGCCCCACCACTTCGAGAACCCCGGCCCCGGGGCCGCCGCGCTGCTCGCGGTCGTGTCCGCGGGGCTGCGCAGAAGCTGAAGAGCGAGAAGCGAGGAGGCCACGCGCTCATGCCGAGCACGCTGTTCGACAAGATCTGGTCCGCCCACGAGGTCGCGCCCGGGCTGCTGTACGTCGACCTGCACCTCGTCCACGAGGTGACGAGCCCGCAGGCCTTCGACGGCCTGCGCCTCGCCGGCCGGACGGTGCGCCGCCCCGACCGCACGCTCGCCACCGCCGACCACAACGTGCCGACCGACGGGACGCCGGTCGCGGCGCGGATCCGCGACGAGCTCAGCCGCGTCCAGGTCGAGACGCTCGAGCGCAACTGCGAGGAGTTCGGCCTGCCGCTGTACTCGCTCGGCTCCGAGCGCCAGGGCATCGTCCACGTCATCGGCCCCGAGCTCGGCGTCACCCAGCCGGGCATGACGATCGTGTGTGGCGACAGCCACACCGCGACCCACGGCGCCTTCGGCGCGCTCGCCTTCGGGATCGGGACGAGCGAGGTCGAGCACGTGCTCGCCACCCAGACGATCGTGCAGTCGCGGCCGAAGTCGATGCGCGTTCGCTACGAGGGCGAGCGCGGCTTCGGCGTCACGGCCAAGGACCTGATCCTCGGCACGATCGGCCAGAGCGGGGTCGACGGCGCCGTCGGCCACGCCGTCGAGTACGCCGGCCCGGCCATCGAGGCGCTCTCGATGGAGGGCCGCATGACGATGTGCAACATGACGATCGAGTGGGGCGGGCGGGCCGGCATGGTCGCCCCCGACGACACCACGTTCGAGTGGGTCGAAGGCCGCCCGGCGGCGCCGCAGGGCGCGGACTTCGACGACGCCGTGGCCCGCTGGCGCGAGCTGCGCACGGAGGACGGCGCGAGCTTCGACAAGGAGATCGTCGTCGACGTCGCCGCGCTCAGCCCGATGGTGAGCTGGGGGACCAACCCCGGCCAGGTCGTGCCGGTCACCGACGCGGTGCCCGAGCCGAGCACGGACAACGAGCAGCGCGCGCTGCAGTACATGGCGCTCGAGCCGGGCACGCCGATGCAGGAGATCAAGCTCGACCGCGTGTTCATCGGCTCGTGCACGAACTCGCGGATCGGCGACCTGCGGGCGGCGGCGAAGGTCGTCGAGGGACGGAAGGTCTCGGGCGACCTCTATGCGATGGTCGTTCCCGGCTCCGTGCAGGTCAAGCGCCAGGCCGAGGCGGAGGGCCTGGACGAGATCTTCACGGCGGCAGGCTTCGACTGGCGCGGCGCGGGCTGCTCGATGTGCCTGGGCATGAACCCCGACATCCTGCAGCCCGGCGAGCGCTGCGCGTCGACCTCGAACCGCAACTTCGAGGGCCGCCAGGGGCGCGGCGGGCGCACCCACCTCGTCTCCCCGGAGATGGCCGCCGCGGCCGCCATCGAGGGCCATTTCGTCGACATCCGCGACTGGAGCTGAGCGACCGATGGATCCGATCACCGTCGTCGAGGGCGCCGTCACGGTGCTCGACCGCGACGACGTCGACACCGACCAGATCATCCCGAAGCAGTTCCTCAAGCGCGTCGAGCGCACGGGCTTCGGCGAGTTCCTGTTCTACGACTGGGCCAAGGAGCCGGGCTGGCACCTGGACCGCAACCCGATCCTCGCCACCGGGCGCAACTTCGGCTGCGGCTCCTCGCGCGAGCACGCGCCGTGGGCGCTCGAGGACTACGGCTTCAAGGCGATCATCGCCCCGTCGTTCGCCGACATCTTCTACGGCAACTCGACCAAGATCGGGCTGCTGCCGATCCCGCTGCCGGCCGACGACGTCAAGGCGATCATGGCCGCGGGCGAGGCGCGCGTCGACCTCGAGGCCCAGGAGGTCGTCTTCGACGGGCGCTCGGTCGGCTTCGAGATCGATGCCGACACGAAGCACCGGCTGCTCAACGGCCTCGACGAGATCGGCCTGACACTCCAGCGCGACGACGAGATCGCCGCCTACGAGCGCGAGCGCGAGCGCCCCGGTCCCGTCACCACGTCGCTCTAGTGCGTCCTCGCGCAACGTTGCACGTGAAATGCCGCCCGCCGATCACCGTCATGCGGCGTCCTCGGACTTGTCTTTGCCACCAGCAAAGACGGCGTCCTGCGTCCTTGCCTGACGGCGCCGGCATCACGGCATTTCACGCACCACGTCACGAGAGGACGCACTGATGGCCCGCATCGTCACCCTGCCCGGCGACGGCATCGGGCCCGAGGTCGTCGCGCCCACGCTCGAGGTCCTGCGCGTGCTGCGCGACGACCTCGAGTTCGAGGAGCACCTGGTCGGCGGCGCCTCGATCGACGCCCACGGCACGCCGCTGACCGACGAGGTGCTCGCCGCCTGCCGCGCCGCCGACGCGATCCTGCTCGGCGCCGTCGGCGGCCCGAAGTGGGACACCACCGACCCCGACAAGCCGCGTCCCGAGCAGGGCCTGCTCGGGCTGCGCCAGGCGCTCGGGCTGTTCGCCAACGTGCGCCCGGTCCGCACCTCGACCGCGCTGATCGACGCGAGCCCGCTGCGCCGCGAGATCGTCGAGGGGACCGACCTCGTCGTCTTCCGCGAGCTGACCGGCGGCATGTACTTCGGCGAGAAGACCCGCACGGCCGACCGCGCCAGCGACCTCAACGTCTACACGGTGCCCGAGATCGAGCGCATCGCGCGAGCCGCCTTCCGCGCCGCGCGGCGCAAGGTCACCAACGTCGACAAGGCCAACGTGCTGGAGGTCTCGCGGCTGTGGCGCGAGACGGTCGTGCGCGTCCACGACGAGGAGTTCCCCGACGTCGAGTTCGACCACGTGCTCGTCGACAACGCCGCGATGGCGCTGATCGCGACGCCCACGCGCTTCGACGTGATCCTCACCGACAACATGTTCGGCGACATCCTCAGCGACGAGGCGGCGATGCTCACCGGATCGATCGGGATGCTGCCCAGCGCGTCGCTCGGGGCGCCCGGCGAGCCGGGCCTGTTCGAGCCCGTCCACGGGTCGGCGCCTGACATCGCCGGCCAGGGCATCGCCAACCCGCTGGCCATGTTCCTGGCCGCCGCGATGATGCTCCGTCACGGACTCGGTTCCGAAAACGAGGCGACGGCCCTAGAATCGGCCGTGGACCGCGCCCTCGACGGAGGGCTTCGGACCCGCGACCTCGGCGGCACGGCGAGCACGGCCGAGGCCACCGAGGCGGTGCTCGCACACCTGCGATAAGGAGCTGGACGTGAACGGAGCGGACCTCATCTGGATGAACGGGGAGTTCGTCGCCTGGGAGGACGCGAAGGTCCACGTACTCACGCACGGCCTCCACTACGGCACCGGGGTCTTCGAGGGCGTCCGCTGCTACGACACCGCGATCGGCCCGGCCGTCTTCCGCCACGTCGACCACGTCGACCGGCTCTACAAGTCGGCCGAGCTCTACTACATGCCGATCCCCTACGAGCGCGAGGCGCTGCGCCAGGCGACGCTCGAGCTCATCGCCCGCTGCGGCCTGCGCTCGTGCTACATCCGGCCGATCGCCTTCCGCGGCTACGGGACCATGGGCCTGTTCCCGCTCGACGCGCCCGTCGACGTGACGATCGCCGTCTGGGAGTGGGGCTCGTACCTCGGCGACGAGGGCAAGCGCAACGGCATCCGCGCCAAGGTCTCCTCGTGGCGGCGTATCAGCCCCGACTCGCTGATCCCGGCCGCCAAGGCCTCCGGGCAGTACCTGAACTCCGTGCTGGCCAAGATCGAGTCGCACAAGGCCGGCTACGAGGAGGCGATCCTCCTCGACGACCACGGCCACGTGTGCGAGGGCTCGGGCGAGAACGTCTTCGTCGTCCGCGACGGGAAGATCTTCACGCCGCCGCAGAGCGCATCGATCCTCGACGGCGTCAACCGCCGCTCGATCATCCAGATCGCGCGCGACCTCGGCTTCGAGCTCGTCGAGCGCGACATCGCGCGCGCCGAGCTGTACATCGCCGACGAGGTGTTCGTCAGCGGCACCGCGGCCGAGCTCACGCCGATCCGCGAGATCGACGACCACACGATCGGCGCCGGGCGCCCGGGCGAGGTCACGCTCGCCGTCCAGACCGCGTTCGAGGACGCGCTGCACGGGCGCACCGAGCGCTACCGCGAGTGGCTGGACCCGGTCCCGGTCGCCGCCGAGGGCGAGGGCACGCTGGGCGTCAGCCGGCAGGTCGCGTGATCGACCTCGAGCTGTACGACGCGACCCTGCGCGACGGGATGCAGGGTCAGGGGATGACCCTGTCCGCGCGCGAGAAGGTGCGCGTCGCCCAGCGCCTGGACGAGCTCGGTGTGCACCTGATCGAGGCGGGCTTCCCGTCCTCGAACCCCAAGGAGCTCGAGCTCTTCGAGCTGCTGGCCGAGGAGCGCTTCGAGACGGCCCAGGTCGCCGCCTTCGGGATGACCCGCCGGCGCGACCTCGCCGCCGCGGAGGACCCGGCGCTGCAGGTGCTGGCCGGCTGCTTCGCGCCCGTGTGCACGATCGTCGGCAAGACGTGGGCGCTGCACCTCGAGAAGGTCGTGCGCGTCGCGCGCGACGAGAACCTGGCGATGATCGCCGAGTCGGTCGCCCACCTCGTCACGTGCGGCAAGCGCGTCGTCTACGACGCCGAGCACTTCTTCGACGGCTGGCGCGACGACCCCGGCTACGCGCTGGCCTGCCTGGAGGCGGCCGCGGGCGCCGGCGCCGAGACCGTTGTCCTCTGCGACACGAACGGCTCGTCGCTGCCCGTCCAGGTCGGCGAGGCGACGGCCGCGGTGGTCGCCGCGCTCGGCGATCGCGCGCGCGTCGGCTTCCACGGCCACAACGACGCCGAGTGCGGCGTGGCCAACTCCCTGACCGCGGTGAGCGCTGGCGCGCGCCAGGTCCAGGGCACGATGAACGGCGTCGGCGAGCGCACCGGCAACGCCAACCTCGTGTCGATCATCGCCAACCTGCAGCTGAAGATGGGCCACCGCGTCGTCGCCCCCGAGCGCCTCGGCCGGCTGACCGAGATCGCGCACTTCGTCGACGAGCTGCTGAACCTCACGCCCGACCCCAACCAGCCCTACGTGGGCAAGAACGCCTTCGCCCACAAGGGCGGCATGCACGTCGCCGGCGTGCGCGCCGACGCGTCGACGTTCGAGCACGTCGAGCCCGAGCAGGTCGGCAACCGCCGCGACCTGCTCATCTCCGAGCTCTCGGGGCGCGGCACCGCGGCTGAGAAGGCCGCCGCGGCCGGGCTGGCCATGGACGAGGAGGCGGCCGCGCGGGTCGTCGAGCGCGTCAAGGACATGGAGCACGCCGGCTACCACTTCGAGGCCGCCGACGGCTCCTTCGAGCTGCTCATGCGCCGCGAGGCCGGCGCCTACGAGCCGCTCTTCACGCTCGAGTCCTGGCGCGTGATCGTCGAGAAGCGCGCGGACGGCAAGGTCGAGACCGAGGCGACGATCAAGATCTGGGTCGACGGCGAGCGCTACGTCCGCACGGCCGAGGGCAACGGCCCGGTCAATGCGCTGGACGCCGCGCTGCGCGACGCGATCTCCGAGATCCACCCGCACCTGCGCGACATCGAGCTCGTCAACTACAAGGTCCGCATCCTCGACGAGAGCCACGGCACCGGGGCGATCACGCGCGTGCTCATCGACGCCTCCGACGGGCGCGAGACCTGGGGCGCGATCGGCGTCGGGGAGAACGTCATCGCCGCCTCCTGGCAGGCGCTCGTCGACTCGCTCGAGCTCCCCGAGCAGCCCGGTCGCCGGACCCGGCGCGCCGCCGGCGAGGCGCCCGCCCGCAGCGGCGCGTGAGCGCGACCGGGCACGCGGGCGCGGCGCTCGAGGAGATCCCGCTCGCCCGTCCCGTCCTCGGCCCCGAGGAGGAGGCCGCGGTGCTCGAGGTGCTGCGCTCCGGCCAGCTCTCGCTCGGCCCGCGGCTGCCCGCCTTCGAGCAGGCGTTCGCCACGCGCCTGGGCGCCGCGCACGCCAGCGCGGTGTCGAGCGGGACGGCGGGCCTGCACCTCGCGCTGCGCGCGGTCGGCGTCGGCGACGGCCAGGAGGTCGTCACCTCGCCGTTCTCGTTCGTGGCCAGCGCCAACGCGATCGTCTACGAGCGCGCGCGGCCCGTGTTCGCCGACATCGACCCGGTCACGCTGAACATCGACCCGGCCGCGGCGGCGGCCGCCGTGACCGAGCGCACGAGCGCGCTGCTGCCCGTCCACATCTTCGGCTACCCCGCCGACCTGCCCGCGCTCGAGCGCCTGGGCCTGCCGATCGTCGAGGACGCGTGCGAGGCGCTCGGCGCCATGCACGCCGACGGGCCGGCGGTCGGCGCGCGCGGCCACCCGGCCGTCTTCGGCTTCTACGCCAACAAGCAGCTGACGACGGGGGAGGGCGGCATGGTCACGATGGGCGACGCCGCCCACAAGGAGCGCATCGACTCCGAGCGCAACCAGGGCCGCGCCCCCGACATGGGCTGGCTCGACCACGACCGGCTCGGCTTCAACTACCGCCTCAGCGACATCGCGTGCGCGCTCGGGCTGGCCCAGCTCGAGCGCCTGGACGCCATGCTCGCCGGCCGCGCCCGTGTCGCCGCGCGCTACCGCGAGGCGCTGGCCGGCCTCGAGGGCCTCGGCCTGCCGTGCCCGGACGCCGGCGGCGACGTCCGCGGCTGGTTCGTGTTCGTCGTCCAGGTCCCGCGCGGGCGCGATCGCGACGACGTCATCCGCGGCCTGCGCGCGCTCGGCGTGCAGAGCAAGCCCTACCTGCCGGCGATCCACCTGATGAGCTTCTACCGCGAGACGTTCGGCCATCGCGAGGGCGAGTTCCCGGTCTGCGAGGACGTCGCCGCGCGCTCGGTGGCGCTGCCGTTCTTCCCGGAGATGACGGACGGGCAGGTGGAGCGGGTGGCGGGCGCGCTGCGCCGGGTCCTGACGGGCTGACGCCTAGACTCGTCCGCCGTGTCGCGCTTCTCCGAGCCGCAGGACCCCGCCTTCCAGCGTCTCAACGCCTCGATCGGCTTCGACCGACGCCTGTGGCGCCACGACGTCGCGCAGTCCCGCGCCCATGCCGCGATGCTCGCGGCCCGGGGCGTGATCTCGGCCGAGGACCGCGACGCGCTGCTCGCCGGCCTGGACGCGGTCGAGGCCGAGCTCGGGGCCGGGCGCTTCCGCTTCCTGCCCGACGACGAGGACATCCACATGGCCGTCGAGCGGCGGCTGACCGAGATCGCCGGGCCCGTCGGCGGGCGCCTGCACACGGCGCGCTCGCGCAACGACCAGGTGGCCACCGACGTCGCGATGTTCACGCGCGAGGCGGCGCGCTCGGCGGCGACGGGCGTCACGCGGCTCATGCGGGCCCTCATCGAGGTCGCCGAGGCGCACCTGGACTGGCCGCTGCCCGGCTACACCCATCTGCAGCGCGCCCAGCCGGTCTACCTCTCGCACCACCTGCTCGCATACGTGTGGATGCTGTCGCGCGACCGTGCGCGGCTGCGCTTCGTCGTCACGCAGACGTCGACCCTGCCGCTCGGGGCGGGTGCGCTGGCGGGCGTGAACTTCGATACCGACCGCGAGATGGTCGCGCGTGAGCTGGGTTTCGAGGGCGGCCCCGCGCCCAACTCGATCGACGCAGTCTCCAACCGCGACTTCGTGCTCGACCTCCTCGGCGCGGCGGCGACATGCGCGACGCACCTCTCGCGCCTCGGCGCGGAGCTCGTCCTGTGGTCCAGCGAGGAGTTCGGCTTCGTCGAGCTGCCCGACGCGTGGACGAGCGGCTCGTCGATCATGCCGCAGAAGAAGAACCCCGACGCCGCCGAGCTGCTGCGCGCCAAGGCGCCGCGGATCGTCGGCCACCTCACCGCGCTGCACGGCGTCATGCACGCTCTCCCGCTGACCTACAACAAGGACATGCAGGAGGACAAGGAGCACCTGTTCGACACCGTCGACACGCTCGAGCTGTGCCTCGCCGCGGCGCGCGGGATGATCGTCGGCGCGCGCTTCCGTCGCGAGCGGATGGCCGCGGCCGCGTCGGACGAGCTGATCGCCGCCACCGACATCGCCGACCTCCTCGTCAAGCGCGGGATGCCGTTCCGCGAGGCGCACGGCGTGGTCGCCGGCCTCGTGCGCACGGCCGTCGACTCCGGCCGCCCGCTGTCGGCGCTCAGTGCCGCCGAGCTGCAGAGCGCCTCCGAGCACCTCGACCACGCCGAGCTCGCCGAGGTCCTCGCGCAGCGCTCGTGGCTGGAGTCGAAGGTCAGCCAGGGCGGCACGGCGCTCGAACGCGTGCGCGAGCAGCTCGAGGCCGCCCGCCGCGAGGTCGATCCGGCATGAGGCTCGACCGTTCCTTCTACGACCGTCCGGTGGTCGAGGTCGCCCGCGACCTCGTCGGCTGCACCGTCGCCCACGGCGGGTCCGCCGGCGTCATCGTCGAGACCGAGGCCTACCACCAGAGCGAGCCCGCCTGCCACGCCTACGTCGGCCTCACCGCGCGCACGTCGACGCTGTTCGGGCCGCCCGGCGTCGCCTACGTGTACCGCTCGTACGGCATCCACGCGCTCCTCAACGCGGTGTGCGAGCCGCCGGAGGTCGGCGCCGCGGTGCTGATCCGCGCGCTCGAGCCGCTGGACGGGGTCCACCTGATGCACGAGCGCCGCGGGGTCGACCGTGTCGAGGACCTGTGCTCGGGCCCCGGCAAGCTCACGCAGGCGCTCGGCATCGGCCTGGCCGACAACGCCACGTCGCTGCTCGACGGCGCGATCGCCGTCGGCCCGCGGGTCGCGGGCGCGCCCGAGCTCACCGCGAGCCGGCGCATCGGCATCACGAAGGGCGTCGAGCTCGAGTGGCGGTTCTGCGCGCGCGGCAGCCGCTTCGTCTCGCGCCCATGGCCGCCCGGCCCGCGCGCCGCGGTCGCGGCCTGAGGCGAGCGCCGTGCTCATCCGCCCGCCGACCGTCGCCGAGCTGCCGGGCCTGCAGGACCTCGAGCGCCGCTCGGGCGCGCTGTTCCGCGAGATCGGCATGGACGAGGTCGCCGGCGACGAGCCGCCGGCCATCGCGACGTTCCTCGAGCACGTCCGCGACGGCCTCGCGTGGGTCGCCGTCGACGACGGCGGGCGCCCGGTCGCCTACCTGATCGCCGCGGTCCTCGATGGCGCGCTGCACGTCGAGCAGGTCTCCGTCGATGCCGACTGGGGGCGGCGCGGGATCGGCCGCGCGCTCGTCGATCACGCCGCCCGCCGCGCCGTCGCCGACGGCCGGGACGCGCTCACGCTGACCACGTTCGCCGAGGTGCCCTGGAACGCGCCGTACTACGAGCGCCTGGGCTTCCGCGCGCTCGCCGACGATGAGCTCACGCCCGGTCTCGCGGCGATCCGCGCCGGCGAGCGCGAGCGCGGGCTCGACCGCTGGCCGCGCGTCGCCATGCGGCGCGAGCTGTAGCTCAGCCGGGCGGCGCGCCGGTGCCGCCCGACGGGGCGCCGCCGCTCTCGGGAGCCGGGGTCGGGGCCGGCGTGGCCGGCGTGGCCGGCGCCGGGGTGGCGGGCGCCGGCGTGCTCGGGGTGGTCGTCGCCCCGCCGGACGGGCTCGACGCGCCAGGCGCCGGCGGCGTGGGCACGTCGCCGCCCTCGGCGGGCGCGGCCGGCGCGACGGCCGGCGGCGGCGTCGGAGCGGTGGTCGTCGTCTTGGCCACGGGCTCGGGCGGCAGGCCCTCCTTGACGCGCCGGCGGGCGATGCGGTCGTCGATGATCCGGTTGGCCGCCGACATGAAGTCGTGCCAGACGAGCGCCGGGTACGTGCCGCCCTCGACGGGCTCGCCGTTGAACTCGGTGAGCATCGGCTTGAGCTTGTCCGCGTAGCCGACCCAGACGGCGACCGTGAGCCGGTCGGTGAAGCCGACGAACCACGCGTCGCCGCTGTTCTCCGTCGTCCCCGTCTTGCCCGCCGCGAAGGTGCCGTCGGCGAGCGCCGCGCGCTTGCCCGTGCCGCGCTGGACGACCGTGGCCATGATCCCGGCCGCGGCGGTCGCGGTGTCCTTGGACAGGACACGCGTGCGGCGCAGGTCGTTGGCGGTCACGGCGCCGTTGCCGCGCCGCGCGCCGGACAGCGACTCCACGCGCCGGATCCCGACCGGGCCGCGGTCGCTGGCCCCGAGCGTGCCGCTCACCTTCAGCCCGCCGGCCGCGATCGTCTCGTAGGCGTGGGCCATGTCGAGCGGGGTGACGCCCTGCTCCAGGCCGCCGAGCGTCATCGACGGGTTCGTCGAGACCGGCGTGCGGATGCCCATCCGGCGGGCCAGCCGCGAGACCTTCTGCGTGCCGACCTTCAGGCCGACGGCGGCGAAGACGGAGTTGTCCGAGGCCGTCAGCGCGCCCGCGAGCGTGGTGGCCCCGAGGTAGCGGTTCTCGAAGTTGTTGACGACGAACTTGTCCTCGCCGCCGGGAACGCTGAAGAACCGCTTGCGCGACGGCCACACCGAGCTCGGGCTGATGCCCTGGCGCAGGGCCTCGGCGAGGATGAACGGCTTCATCGCCGAGCCGGGCTGGCGCTGGCCCTGGGTGGCGAGGTTGAACGGGCGCTCGTAGTAGTCGCGCCCGCCGACCATCGCCCGCACCTCGCCGGTGTCGTTGTCGAGCGCGACGACGGCGGCCGACGGGCCCTGCGGGTTGGAGAAGTAGCGCTTGACCGTCAGCTCGGCCGCGTCCTGGAGGTCGACGTCGAGCGTCGTGGTGATCTTCAGGCCGCCTTCGAACGCCCGCCGCGCCCCGAAGCGGTCGACGAGCTGCTGGCGCACCCAGGTCGTGAAGTACGGCGCGCGCGCGCTCACGCGCGGGGGCTCGACGTCGCCGGGGGTGGCCTCCTGGCGGGCGTTGAAGTACTGCAGGCGGCCGAGCCGGCCCTGGTCGTACATGAGCCGGAGCACGAGGTCCCGGCGATTGCGGGCGGCGACCGGATGGCCGAGCGGGTCGAAGCCGCTGGGGTTGGCGACCATGCCGGCCAGCAGCGCGGCCTCCTCGGGGCGCAGGACCTTCGCGCACGGCTCGTGGCCGCGCGTGCCGCAGTTCGGGTGGTCCTTGCCGAAGTACGTCCGCGCGGCCGACTCGACGCCGTAGGCGCCGTTGCCGAAGTAGATCGAGTTGAGGTACTGCGTGAGGATCTTCGCCTTGGACCATTTGCGGGTCAGGTGGTAGGCGAGCGCGGCCTCGCGCAGCTTCTGGAAGATCGTGCGCTGGTCCTGGGCGCGCAGCGCGTTCTTCACGAACTGCTGGGTGATCGTCGAGCCGCCCTGGACGGCCTGCTGCTGCACGACGTCCTGGACGAAGGCGCGCCCGATGCCCCGGATGTCGACGCCGGAGTTCTGGTAGAAGCGCCGGTCCTCGATCGCGATGATCGCGTCGCGCATGTTCTGCGAGATGTCCTCGTGGCGCACGAGGATCCGGCTCTGGTTGTTCGTCAGGACGCCGAGCTGGCGGCCGCGCGCATCGACCAGGACGGAGTTGCGCGCGTCCTGGTACTCCTTGCGGTTCTCGAGGTCCGGCAGGTCGGACGCGACCGCCATCATCATCCCGAAGACGGTGGAGACGAGGGCGAGCAGCGACAGCCCGACGAGAACGACGAGCAGCCGCAGCTTCTTCAGGCGCGGTCTGTGGCTCGTGTCCTGATCGAACAGGCGCGTGGCGTTGTCGGTCTGGGTCGCGTCGCTCATACCGCGAGGGGTGGGCGCCCACGGCCGCAGGTCGTGGGGCGGCGGCGGCTCGCGGCGGCGCACAACACTAGCATTGGGTCGGATGGCTCCAGACCCCGCGAGCGCCGCCGCGTACCTGACCCGCAACGCCGCCGCAGCCCTCCCCGAGGGTGCCCTGGAGGCCAAGCTCGCGGCCGCCGAGCGCGAGGACCGCCAGCTGCGCGTGAAGCTCGGGCTCGACCCGACGGCGGCCGACATCCACCTCGGCCACACCGTCGTCCTGCAGAAGCTGCGCGAGTTCCAGGACCTCGGCCACCGCGTGGTCCTGATCGTCGGCGACTTCACCGCGCGCGTCGGCGATCCGAGCGGGCGCTCGACGACCCGCCCTGTGCTCTCGGGGGCGGAGATCGACGCCAACGCGCGCACGTACCAGGAGCAGGCCTTCCGGGTGCTGCTCGACGACCCCGAGCGCTACGAGCTGCGCTTCAACTCCGAGTGGCTCGACATGTCGATGGAGGAGCTGTTCCGCCTCGCGCGCACGACGACCGTCGCCCAGCTGCTCGAGCGCGACGACTTCGCGAAGCGCTGGGCGGCGAGCGCGCCGATCTCGGTGCTCGAGCTGCTCTATCCGCTCATGCAGGGCCTCGACTCGGTGGCCGTGCGCTCCGACGTGGAGCTCGGCGGCACCGACCAGACCTTCAACCTGCTGCTGGCGCGCGACGTCCAGCGCGCCTACGGGGTCCCGGAGCAGTCGATCCTGACCGTGCCGATCCTCCCCGGCATCGACGGCACCGAGAAGATGTCCAAGTCGCTGGGCAACCACGTCGGCGTCGCCGAGGCGCCCGAGGAGGTCTACGGGCGCACCCTCTCGCTGCCCGACGAAGCGATGGACACGTGGTTCCGGCTGCTGGCCGTGGACCGTCCCGCGGAGGCGGCGTCCGCGCGCGACGCGAAGCGCGCGCTCGCGCGCGCCATCGTCGAGCGCTTCCACGGCGCCGAGGCGGCGCGCGCGGCGGAGGAGCGCTTCGACCGCGTGCACATCCGCCACGAGGCGCCCGACGAGGTGCCCGAGCTGCCGGTCACGCCGGGCAACGGGGCCGTCCACCTGCCGGCGCTGCTCTCCGACGGCTTCGGCCTCTCGCGCTCGGAGGCGCGGCGGCTCCTCGCCCAGGGCGGCGTCAAGCTCGACGGCGAGGCGCTCGGCCCCGACGATCTGGAGCTCGAGCCCGCGCGCCTGGACGGGGCCCTCCTGCAGGTCGGCAAGCGCCAGTTCCGTCGCCTGCGCATCGCCTGAGCGCCGACGAGGCGCTATGCTTCCTCGTCGCACCGGGTGCACGCCAGAGTCCCAGACCCATGGGACCAGCGCGGATCCGGCGCTATACTTCCTAATCCGCCTCGGACCACTTCGTCCGAGCGCGTCGTCTGGCGAAGGCGACCCCTTCCCGACTGGGCGCGGCGGTCTTTGAAAACTCAACAGCATGCGCACCTCGGATCTCCCATGATCCGATGTGTGCGTCCAGGTTCGAACCGTCCGGCATCGCCAGCGATGCCGGCGGCCAGAATTGACCCGTCATGACCGTGGTCGCCCGTGTATGGCGCCACAACATGGTCACTGACGAACTTTTCGTGACGGTCCGCAGACCTTCGGGTCGGTGGGCCAGAAGTTCTTCACGGAGAGTTTGATCCTGGCTCAGGACGAACGCTGGCGGCGTGCTTAACACATGCAAGTGGAGCGACGAACCGGGCTTCGGCCCGGGGCAAAGCCGCGAACGGGTGAGTAACACGTGGGTAACCTGCCCCGATGATTGGGACAACCCCGGGAAACCGGGGCTAATACCAAATGTGCTCGCGTCCCTCGAGGGACGTGAGGAAAGGAAGCTTCGGCCTCCGCATTGGGATGGGCCCGCGGCGCATTAGCTTGTTGGTGAGGTAAAGGCTTACCAAGGCTTCGATGCGTAGCTGGTCTGAGAGGACGATCAGCCACACTGGGACTGAGACACGGCCCAGACTCCTACGGGAGGCAGCAGTGGGGAATCTTGCGCAATGCGCGAAAGCGTGACGCAGCAACGCCGCGTGCGGGAAGACGGCCTTCGGGTTGTAAACCGCTTTCAGTTGGGACGAAGCTTCGCCGGTGAATAGCCGGCTGGAGTGACGGTACCTTCAGAAGAAGCCCCGGCTAACTACGTGCCAGCAGCCGCGGTAATACGTAGGGGGCAAGCGTTGTCCGGAATCATTGGGCGTAAAGCGCGTGTAGGCGGTCCGGTAAGTCCGCTGTGAAAGTCCAGGGCTCAACCCTGGGATGCCGGTGGATACTGTCGGGCTCGAGTCCGGAAGAGGCGAGTGGAATTCCTGGTGTAGCGGTGAAATGCGCAGATATCAGGAGGAACACCAATGGCGAAGGCAGCTCGCTGGGACGTGACTGACGCTGAGACGCGAAAGCGTGGGGAGCAAACAGGATTAGATACCCTGGTAGTCCACGCTGTAAACGATGGGCACTAGGTGTGGGGGGTGTCGACTCCCTCCGTGCCGAAGCTAACGCATTAAGTGCCCCGCCTGGGGAGTACGGCCGCAAGGCTAAAACTCAAAGGAATTGACGGGGGCCCGCACAAGCAGCGGAGCATGTGGTTTAATTCGACGCAACGCGAAGAACCTTACCTGGGCTTGACATGTTCCTGACCGGTCTGGAAACAGGCCTTCCCTTCGGGGCAGGATCACAGGTGGTGCATGGCTGTCGTCAGCTCGTGTCGTGAGATGTTGGGTTAAGTCCCGCAACGAGCGCAACCCCCGTCGCATGTTGCCAGCATTTAGTTGGGGACTCATGCGAGACTGCCGGTGACAAACCGGAGGAAGGTGGGGATGACGTCAAGTCATCATGCCCCTTATGTTCAGGGCTACACACGTGCTACATTGGCGCGTACAGAGGGCTGCGATACCGCGAGGTGGAGCGAATCCCTCAAAGCGCGTCTCGGTTCGGATTGCAGGCTGAAACCCGCCTGCATGAAGGTGGAGTTGCTAGTAATCGCGGATCAGCATTGCCGCGGTGAATACGTTCCCGGGCCTTGTACACACCGCCCGTCACACCACGGGAGTGAGCAACACCCGAAGCCGGTGGCCTAACCCCTTGTGGGAGGGAGCCGTCGAAGGTGGGGCTCGTGACTGGGGTGAAGTCGTAACAAGGTAGCCGTACCGGAAGGTGCGGCTGGATCACCTCCTTTCTAGGGAGCCCCCGAGTCGGGGGCCTGCACGGCACGGCGCCGTCCGGACGCTCATGGCCTTCGTCGCCACGAGCTCTCTCCGGCGGACACCGACCGGGCAGCTAGAACGTCGACCGAACCTGGCCGGCCCAGCCGCCGTCCCGCATTTGCGGGCGGCCGCGTCGCCTCGTGCGGCGCGCGGCATCACGCCGAGCTCGAGGCCGGGCATGCTGTTGAGTTTTGAGAGACCGGTGCTCGCCGGTCGACCCTCGTGTCGACCGGCCTGCTCCAGCGCCCTCTCGGCCGGCCCTTGAAAACTGCACAGTAGCCACAGTGACCGCGAGCGATAAGCGCGGTCACACGGGTATCACCGACCGAACTCTGCCGAGTTCGGTCAGATCACCGTCAAGATAGTAAGGGCACACGGTGGATGCCTTGGCACCTAGAGTCGATGAAGGGCGTGGACGACTGCGATAAGCCACGGTGAGGCGTTGAACAGCCTTTGACCCGTGGATACCCGAATGGGGAAACCCGGCGCCGGTAATGCGGCGTCACCCCCGGCCGAACACATAGGCCGGGAGGAGACAAGCGGGGGAAGTGAAACATCTCAGTACCCCGAGGAAAGGAAATCAACAGAGACTCCCTGAGTAGTGGCGAGCGAAAAGGGATCAGCCCAAACCGAGGTACGTGTAAGCGGCGACGCGTTGCGTACCCGGGGTTGTAGGGCGCCTGTTCCGAGCCGTCGCCGGCTCGGCGGAAGTTACAAAACCGTTCGATAGTCGAAGCGTGTGGAACCGCGCACCATAGAGGGCAACCGTCCCGTAGACGAAATCGTTCGATCTTCCGTCAGGCGTTCCTGAGTAAGTCCGCTCCCGTGAAACGCGGACTGAATCTGGGGGGACCACCCTCCAAGGCTAAGTACTCCTAGGTGACCGATAGCGGACTAGTACCGTGAGGGAAAGGTGAAAAGTACCCCGGAAGGGGAGTGAAATAGTACCTGAAACCGCGTGCCTACAAGCGGTGGGAGCAGACTTGTTCTGTGACCGCGTGCTTTTTGCATAACGAGCCGGCGAGTTACTCGTCTGCGGCAAGGTTAAGCGATGAGCGGAGCCGTAGCGAAAGCGAGTCCGAACAGGGCGATTCAGTCGCAGGCGGTAGACCCGAAACTGAGCGAGCTACCCATGGGCAGGCTGAAGCGGGGGTAAGACCTCGTGGAGGGCCGAACCGACCTAGGTTGAAAACTGGGCGGATGACCTGTGGGTCGGAGTGAAAGGCTAATCAAGCTCAGTGATATCTGGTTCTCTCCGAAATATATTTAGGTATAGCCTCGGATAAATTGCGTTATGGCCGTAGAGCTACTGTTTGGACTAGGGGCCCTACCAGGTTACCGACTTCAGGCAAACTCCGAAGACCATCAACGTGTACTCCGGGAGTCAGTTGCTGGGGGATAAACTTCAGCGTCAAAAGGGAAACAGCCCAGACCGCCAGCTAAGGTCCCCAAATGCTTGCTAAGTGGCAAACGATGTCCGATTGCATAGACAACCAGGAGGTTGGCTTAGAGGCAGCCACCCTTGAAAGAGTGCGTAACAGCTCACTGGTCAAGTGGTCGGGCGCGGATAATGTAACGGGGCTAAAGCAAGCTACCGAAGCTGCGGGTGTGTGAGATCTTCGGATCGATCACGCGGTAGGAGAGCGTTCCCTCGCCAGTGAAGCGGCGGCGTAAGCCAGCCGTGGAGGCGTGGGAAGTGAGAATGCCGGCATGAGTAACGAAAGAGGGGTGAGAATCCCCTCCACCGATTGCCCAAGGGTTCCTGAGTAAAGTTCGTCTGCTCAGGGTTAGTCGGGACCTAAGGCGAGGCCGAAAGGCGTAGTCGATGGCCAACAGGTTGATATTCCTGTACCACGTCGCAACCGTTTGACCGATGGGAGGACGAGGAAGGCTACGGGATCCCAGGCGATGGTCGTCCTGGGGTAAGCATGTAGGGGTGGCCCCTGGCAAATCCGGGGCCGCATAACCCGAGGTGCGATGCCAGCTGGCTCAAGAGCCGGCGAGTCCCTGACGCCATGCCTCCAAGAAAAGTCTCTAGGGAGGTTGCGCGTGCCCGTACCAAAACCGACACAGGTGGGCAAGTAGAGAATACTAAGGTGATCGAGATAACCCTCGTTAAGGAACTCGGCAAAATTGCTCCGTAACTTCGGGATAAGGAGCGCCCCAGTAGGGTGAAGCCGCTTGCCGGTGGAGCCCGAGGGGGCCGCAGTGAATAGGTCCAAGCGACTGTTTACCAAAAACACAGGTCTCTGCTAAGTCGAAAGACGACGTATAGGGGCTGACGCCTGCCCGGTGCCGGAAGGTTACGTGGAGGTGTTAGGGTTTCGGCCCGAAGCACCGAAGCTAAGCCCCGGTAAACGGCGGCCGTAACTATAACGGTCCTAAGGTAGCGAAATTCCTTGTCGGGTAAGTTCCGACCTGCACGAATGGCGTAACGACTTGGACGCTGTCTCAACGAGGGGCTCGGTGAAATTGCAGTCTCGGTGAAGATGCCGAGTACCCGCGGCTAGACGGAAAGACCCCGTGAACCTTTACTACAACCTGGTATTGGCGTTCGGTGCATCTCGCTCAGGATAGGTGGGAGGCTTTGAAGCGCCGGCTGCGGCTGGCGTGGAGCCAACCTTGAGATACCACCCTTGATGTATTGGATGTCTAACACCGCACCGTGATCCGGGCGGTGAACAGTGCCAGGCGGGTAGTTTGACTGGGGCGGTCGCCTCCCAAAATGTAACGGAGGCGCGCAAAGGTTCCCTCAGTACGGTTGGAAATCGTGCGTAGAGTGTAAAGGCAGTAAGGGAGCTTGACTGCGAGACAGACGTGTCGAGCAGGTGCGAAAGCAGGCCTTAGTGATCCGGCGGTAGCAAGTGGAAGTGCCGTCGCTCAACGGATAAAAGGTACTCCGGGGATAACAGGCTTATCGGGCCCAAGAGTCCACATCGACGGCCCGGTTTGGCACCTCGATGTCGGCTCGTCGCATCCTGGGGCTGAAGTAGGTCCCAAGGGTTGGGCTGTTCGCCCATTAAAGCGGCACGCGAGCTGGGTTCAGAACGTCGTGAGACAGTTCGGTCCCTATCTGCCGTGGGCGTTGGAGAGTTGAGAGGAGTTGTCCCTAGTACGAGAGGACCGGGATGAACGCACCTCTGGTGTATCTGTTGTCCTGCCAAGGGCACTGCAGGTTAGCTACGTGTGGATCGGATAACCGCTGAAGGCATCTAAGCGGGAAGCCGACCTCGAGATGAGCTCTCCCATCCCCTTGAGGGAGTAAGGACCCTGGTAGACCACCAGGTTGATAGGCCGGATCTGGAAACACGGTGACGTGCGAAGGAGACCGGTACTAATGGTCCGAGGGCTTGACGGATTTTTTGTGATACCCGGCTGTGGCGCTGTGCGGTTTTGAAGGGCACCGAGATGGCGGTGTCTCTCACCGGTTTCCGGTGGTCATGGCGAGGGGGAAACACCTCTTCCCATTCCGAACAGAGCAGTTAAGCCCCTCAGCGCCGATGGTACTTGGCCCGCAAGGGCCCGGGAGAGTAGGACGCCGCCGGTTTATGCATAGCGCGGGCCGCCCACTGGGCGGCCCGTCTTGCGTTAACGGTGTGGGCGCCGGCGGGCGTGGGCACGGGCGCCGCGGCGTGGACGCGGTCGGGCCCTGTGTGGTTTGGTACGGGAGATGGAGCCAGTGGAGACGGAGCGCCTGAGGATGCGCTCGCTCACGGAAGAGGACCTGGACGACCTCGTCGAGCTCGACGGTGAGTTCGAGGTGCGCAAGTGGGTCGACCCGTTCGGGGTGATCATCCCTGCCGACCCGCACGAGCGGCGGCGCTACGAGCGGGAGCGCTTCGTCGAGCGCGAGGGCTTCTACGGGGCCTGGGAGCGCATCGGCGGGGCGTTCGTCGGCTGGTTCCAGCTCGAGGCCGCGCGTGACCGTCCCGACGAGGTCGAGCTCGGGTACCGCCTGCGCCGCGGCGCGTGGGGGTTCGGCTACGCCACCGAGGGCGCACGCGCCCTCGTCGCTCGGGCTCTCGAGGCCGAGGGGTACCGGCGCGTGTTCGCGCATGCCCTCGACGACAACAAGGCCTCCATCCACGTCATGGAGAAGGCCGGGCTGCGCTACGCCGGCCCCTGGAGCTACCGCGGGCTGGCGGGCGTGGAGTACGCCCGCGAGCGGTGAGTGCGGGAGCACGGACGGCGGGATCGGAGAGCCGCTAGCGCGAGGACGCGTGCTGCCGCGCGGGACGCCGCGGACGGGCGGTCAGCGGCGTGGTGCAGTCCTGGGCGCGCGGGCGCACGGCGCCCGGGCGCCGGGGGCGCGCGGGCGCGCGCAGGGGCCGGCGATGGGGATGCTCGGCGGGCGTCGGCGCGGCGTCGGGCCCGTCGTCGAGCGTGGCGAAGGCGATGGCCACGTCGACGGCCCGGCGGAGCGCGGCGCGCCACCCGCGGGCGGTGGGAACGGAGGTCTCGGGTGCGGGGAACATGTGTTCGTGAAGCTACGGAGCGGGTCGGACGGAACCGGGGGTGTGCAAGGGGTCTTGCAGGGCCCGCGGCTACAGTCGCGCGATGGTCCACCTGCGGATCGTCGTGCCGTCCGAGAAGGCCGCCCGGACGCTGGAGTGCATCGAGGACTTCGGCTCGGTCATCAACGTCATCCACCTGCCCGGCACTGCGCGCAGACCGGAGGGGGACGTGATCCTGTGCGACGTGGCGCGCGAGGACGCGAGCCTGGTCATCGAGCGCCTCAAGCGGCTGGGCGTCCACCACGACGGCTCGATCGCCGTCGAGCTCGTCGACACCGCGGTGTCCGACGCCGCCGACGCGGCCGAGCGGGTCGCCGAGGGCGCGCCGTCGGACGCGGTCATCTGGGAGGAGGTGACGGAGCGGACCTCCGAGTCGGCGACGCTCTCGGGCGCGTTCCTCCTCTTCATGGTGCTCGCGTCGCTCATCGCGGCCGTCGGGATCCTGCTCGAGAGCCCGATCCTCGTCGTCGGCGCGATGGTCGTCGGTCCCGAGTTCGGGCCCGTCGCGGGGATCTGCGTCGCCGCCGTCGAGCGGCGCGCCGACCTCGCCGCGCGCTCGTTCGCAGCGCTCGCCGTCGGCTTCCCGATCGGGATCGCCGCCGTGCTGCTCGCGACGCTCGTCTTCAAGGCGATCGGCGCCGCGCCCGACACGTTCGTGGCCGAGCAGCACGGCCTTGCGCGGACGATCGCCTCACCGGACTTCTTCGCCGCGTTCATCGCGTTCTGCGCCGGCATCGCGGGGATGCTCTCGCTCACGACGGCCAAGTCGGGCGCGCTGATCGGCGTGCTGATCTCGGTCACGACGATCCCGGCCGCCGCCAACGTGGGCGTGTCGGCCGCCTACGGGGACGGTGCGGGCTTCCGCGGCTCGCTCGGCCAGCTCGCCGTGAACCTCGCCTGCCTGCTCGTCGCCGGGACGCTGACGCTGCTCGTCCAGCGGACCGTCTACCACCGGCGGCGCGCCCACCTCGAGCGTCGCCTCGCGGCCGAGTCGAGCTAGACGTTCGAGCCGAGCGAGGACCAGATGTCGATCTTCGTGCGCACGCGCGAGACGACATCGCTGGTGAACTCGGTCGTCGAGGCGTGCCCGCCGAGGTCCGGCGTGCGCACGCCCGAGGCCGTCGCCTCGAGGACCGACTCGTAGATCGCGCGCGAGGCGCGCCCGGCGCGGTCGTGGCCCTGGACGGCCGCGTAGTGCAGGACCGCGGCGCAGGCGAGCAGCATCGCCATCGGGTTGGCGATGTCCTTGCCCTCGAGCGCCGGCGCGGTGCCGTGCGGCGCCTCGGCCATCGCCACGCGCGTCTCGAAGTCCTCGTCGAAGGCCAGCAGCACGGACTCGGCGCCCGCGATCGAGCCGAACATCGGCATCACGAGATCGCTCAGGCAGTCGCCGTCGCGGTTGAGCGCGGGGATGACGAGCGGCCCCTCGAGGCCGCCGCCGATCAGGCCGGCGTAGGTCGCGTCGATGAGGACGGGCTGGTAGTCGACGTCGGGGTGGCGCGCGGCCGCGGCGTCCATCTCCTCCTTGAGCATCCCCTCGTAGACGGGCGAGACCGTCCATTTCGGGCCGCCGTAGACGCGTCCGCCCATCTCCGCCGCCGTGCGGAAGGCGTACTCGGCCACCGCGCGGCACGTCGAGCGCGTGATCCGCTCGGTGCGGAACGCGACCTCGTCGGGGGCGCCGTCGTCGCCCTCGCGCCACTGCTCCGCGCCGTAGGCGTCCTCGACGGCCATGCGCACGACTGAGATCGGGTGGTGCACGCCGGCCACGGGCGTCACGCCCGGGATCCGGCGACCGGTGCGGATGATGACCTTGCCGTCGACGTCCTCGCGCAGGATGCGGTTGGGCGAGCCGACGTCGTCCTTGCCCTCGGGCGTGACCGTCGCCGCCTTGACGCCGAACCCGGCCTCGCGCGTCGCGGCGGCCGCCTCGTGGACGATCGCGTTGTTCGTCTCGCGCCGGCGGGCGAGCGAGAGGTCGTAGCGCGGGAGGTCGAGCTCGAGGCCGACGACGTCCGGATCGAGCACGCGCAGGGCCTGCTCGAGCAGCTCCTGGCCGGTCTGGTCGCCCTCGAGCACGACGATGCGCAGCCGGTCGATCATGGCGCGGCACCATAGCGCGCGGCCGCTGGGCGCCCGAGTAGGCTCCGGCGCTCCATGAGCGGCCTGCAGTGCAGCTGGTGCGGCATCGACATCGGCCGCGACGAGGGGTTCCGGGCCAGCGAGCCCGAGGGCGAACGGTGGGCCGCGTTCTGCCGTCTCGAGCACATCGTCCCGTGGGCGATCCAGGGCGCCCACTGGGAGCCCGGATCGATCCTCGCGCGAGGGGAGCCGGACGACGCGCTCGGGCGCTGCGCGCACTGTGGCGGGCCGCTCGGCGGGCGGCGTGTGCTGCTCGTCCGCCATCGCGGCGAGCACCGCATCGCCGACGCGTTCTGCGGGATCGACCACGTGCTGGCCTGGGCGAAGCTGGGCGGGCGCTGGCAGCGTCCCGCGTCATGACGCCGTGCTGCGCCCCACGCCACGCGTCGCGATCAGCGCCATCTTCTTCCTCAACGGCGCGATGTTCTCGGCCTGGTACGCGCGCGTGCCGGCCATCAGCGACCGCCTCGACCTGAGCCCCGGGGAGATCGGCGTCGCGCTGCTCGGCGCGCCGCTCGGGCTGCTGCTGGCCCAGCCGCTGGCCGGGGCGCTCGTCGCCCGCCGCGGCTCCTACGCGCTGCTGCGCCTCGCACCCGTGGCGATGGTCGCCATCGCGCTGCCCGCGCTCGCCGTCGACCTCCCGACGCTGGCGCTCGCCGTCCTGCTGACCGGCGCGACGAACGGCGTGCTCGACATCACCATGAACGCCCAGGGGCTGGCCGTCGAGCGCGCCGCCGGGCGCGGCCTGTTCGCCTCGCTGCACGCCGCCTTCTCGTTCGGCGCGCTGGCCGGCGCGGCGAGCGCGGGAGCGATCGCCGGCGCCGGCGTCGCGCCGCTCGCCCACCTCGCTGCCTGGGGAGCGGTCGGCGCGGTCGCGGCGGCGATCGCGAGCCGCGGCCTGATCGACGACGCCGAGCACGCGAGCCCGGCGGCGCCGCGCATCGCGCGGCCGAGCCGCCGGCTGGCCGCCGTCGGCGCGATCGCGTTCTGCGCGCTGCTCGCCGAGGGCGCGGTGTTCGACTGGAGCGGCCTGTACCTCGACCGCGACACCGGCGCCTCGGCGACGCTCGCGCCGATGGGGCTGGCCGTGTTCTCGCTGACCATGGGGATCGGGCGGCTGATCGCCGACCGCCTGGCCGCCGCGCACGGCGCGCGGAGGGTCGTTCGCGCGGGCGCGACAATCGCCGCCGCCGGCCTCACCGCAGCGCTCGCCGCCGGCACGCCCGCGGCCGGGATCGCCGGCTTCGCGGTCATGGGCTTCGGTCTGTCGGCCGTGTTCCCGCTCACCCTGCGCGCGGCGGGCGGCGGCGAGTCCCACTCCGGGCCGGAGCTCGCGGCCGTCTCGACGCTCGGCTACACCGGCTTCCTGCTCGGCCCGCCGTTCATCGGCGTGCTGGCCGAGGTCTCGGGGCTCGGCGCCGCGCTGCTCGTCGTCAGCGCCGCCCTGCTGCTCACCGCCGTGCTCGCCCGCGCGCTGCGTCCGGCCGCCGCGCGGGCCTAGGCCGAGAGGACGCCGGCCGGCGCCAGCGTCTTGCGCCGGGCGAAGGCGAGCACGCCACCGATCGACGCCGTCCCAGCGGCGACGAGGAACGACACGCGCCAGTCGGCGGCCTCGACGACGAGGCCGGCCAGGGCGTTGCCGAGCGCGATCCCGATGACGAGCGCGGTGATCGGCCACGTGAACGCCTCGGTCAGCGCGCCCGGAGGGGCGACCTGCCCTGCAAGTTGGACCGCGCTGGCCAGCAGCGGCGCGATGGCCACGCCGGCGAGCAGGCACAGCGCGGGCATGGCCCACAGCGACGGGGCCGCGGCGAGCGGCAGGAAGGTGAGCGGGAGCGCCAGCGCCAGGCGCACGAAGGTCGAGGCGAGCGGCACCCGGCCGACCCAGCCGCCGTAGGCGATGCCGCTGAGCATGCTCCCCAGTGACCACACCGACAGCAGCACGCCGGCCCACGCACGCTGGGCCATGTCCTCGCTGAACGCGGGCAGCGTGACCTCCATCATCCCGAAGCACAGCCCGAGCGGGACCGCCGTCGCCACGATCGTGCGCAGCCCCGAGGAGCGCAGCGCACCGAGCCAGCCGTACGCCGCGCCGGGTTCCTCCGGGCGCCAGTCGCGCGACGGCGGCGAGGAGACGAAGGCGATCGTCCCGACGGTCACGAGCGCCGCCGACAGGCCGAGCGCGATCGCGGGGGAGAGCAGCGCGGTGGCCGCCGCGGTGAGCAGCGGCCCGAGCACGAAGAGCATCTCCACGAGCACCGAGTCCAGCGCGTAGGCGGTCGACACGAGGTCGGGCTCGTCGCGCAACATGCTCTGCCACAACGGCCGCAGCGTCGCGCCGACCGGCGGAATGAGCAGACCCGCCAGGAGCGCCACCGGGACGAGCACCGCTGCCGGCGCGTCGAGGAAGCTGAGCCCGACGAGCGCGCCGAGCGCCACGACGTGCAGGGCCGCCATCGGCAGCAGCACGGGCCGCTGCCCGAGGCGGTCGATGATCCGCGCGGCGAGCGGCTGCCCGGCGCCCGCGCCGAGCGCGTAGGCGGCGGCGACGACGCCGGCGATCGCATAGGAGCCCGTGCGCTGGCGCAGGAAGAGCACGATGGCCAGCGAGTCCATCCCGATCGGCAGCCGCGCGACGAGCGCCGCGAGGATCAGCGGCCGGACGTGCGGGGTGCGCAGGATGCGGGCGTAACGCGCCCGGGCGCTCACGCCGCCGCGCCGGATCCCTTCACGCCGAGCTCCTCCGCGCGCTCCTCGAGCGCGGCGATCACGAAGCGCACGTGCTCGTCGAAGTCGACGCCGAGCTCGTCGGCGCCGGCGCGGACGTCCTCGCGGTTGACCGCGGCGGCGAAGCTGGGCTGCTTGAGCTTCTTCTTGACCGACTTCGGGGTCAGGCCGGCCAGGCCCTCCGGGCGCACGTACGCACACGCGAGCAGGAAGCCCGACAGCTCGTCGACGGCGTAGAGCGTCTTCTCCATGGGCGAGTCGCGCGAGACCCCGAGGAAGTCGGCGTGCGACGCGATCGCGCGGACCACGACGGGATCGACGTCGCGACGCTCGAGCTCGGCCAGCGCGACGCGCGGGTGGCCGGTGTCGAGGTCCGGGTGGCGCTCGTAGTCCATGTCGTGCAGGAGGCCGACGACGCCCCACTGCTCCTCGTCCTCGCCGCGCTTGCGGGCATAGGCCACCATCGCCGTCTCGACGGCCAGGCAGTGGCGCCGCAGCGACTCGGACTGCACCCATTCGGTGAGAAGGGACCAGGCCTCCTCGCGCGAAAGCCTCACCGACATGGCTGTTAAGCTAGCCGAGCCGCCGATCCCCACCCCCGCGGCCCCCGCACGTATGGAGAAGTTCGTCATCGACGGCGGCGTGCCCTTGCGCGGCACGGTCGTTCCCGCCGGCAACAAGAACGGCGCGCTGCCGATTCTCGCCGCCTCGGTCCTGACGGCCGAGGAGGTCGTCGTGCGCAACGTCCCGCGCATCCGCGACGTCGAGGCGATGCTGCGCGTCCTCGAGGGGCTCGGCGTGACCGTCGACTGGCGCGACGACAACGAGGTCGCGCTGTGCGCGGCCGGCGTCGACCGCGACGCGCGCGTCGACCGCTCGCACGCCGAGCGGATCCGCGCCTCGTTCCTCCTCGCCGGCCCGCTGCTCGCGCGCTTCGGGCAGGCCGACATGCCGCCGCCCGGCGGCGACGTCATCGGCCGCCGGCGCCTGGACCCGCACCTCGACGCGTTCCGTGCGCTCGGGGCGAGCTACGTGCACGAGCGCGACGTCGTCCTCACCGCGCCCAACGGCAGGCTGCGCGCCGGCGACGTGTTCATGGACGAGCCGTCCGTCATGGCCACGGAGAACGCGCTCATGGCCGCCGCGCTGACGCCCGGCACGACCGTGCTCGGCAACGCCGCCTGCGAGCCGCACGTCCAGGACCTGGCGCGCATGCTGCAGAAGATGGGCGCCGACATCCAGGGGATCGGCTCGAACGTCATCACCATCACCGGCCGCGACGAGCTCGGCGGCTGCGTCCACCGGGTCGGGCCCGACCACATCGAGATCGGCTCGTTCATCGCCCTGGCCGGCGTGACGCGCGGCGAGGTCCGCATCAAGGACACCAACCCCGACGACCTGCGGATGATCCGCCTCATCTTCGGGCGCCTGGGCCTGCGCACCGAGCTGGACGGCGCCGACGTCGTCGTGCCCGGCGACCAGGGCCTGATCGCACAGCGCGACGTCGGCGAGTTCAAGGGCAAGATCCAGGACGGCCCGTGGCCCGCGTTCCCGGCCGACCTGACGTCGATCGCCATCGCGCTGGCCACGCAGTGCAGCGGCTCGGTCCTCGTCCACGAGTGGATGTTCGAGAACCGCATGATCTTCACCGACAAGCTCGTGCTCATGGGCGCGGACATCACGCTGTGCGACCCGCACCGCGCGATCGTCAACGGACCCAGCCGCCTGCGCGGCGAGCGCGTCGAGTCGCCCGACATCCGCGCCGGCATGGCGATGCTCATCGCCGCCCTGTGCGCGGACGGCCGCAGCGAGATCGGCAACATCCGCCAGATCGACCGCGGCTACGAACGCATCGACGAGCGCCTGCGCGACCTCGGCGCGCAGATCGAGCGGGTGGCGTCCCAGCCGCAGCCCGCCGGCGTGTGATCCACCCCATCCCCAGCGGCACGCGCGACGTCCTGCCGGACGAGATGCGCGAGCTGCACGCGATCAGCGAGGGCCTGCGCTCCGCGTTCGCGTCCCACGGGTACGGGGAGGTGTACACGCCGGCGATCGAGTACGAGGACGTCCTGCGTCGCGCGCCCGGCGGCGTGCCGCCCGCCTACCGCGTGTTCGACGACCACGGCGAGGTGCTCGCCCTGCGGGCCGACATGACGGTGCCGATCGCCCGCCTGGTGTCCACGCGCTACGCGACGGCCGAGCCGCCCCTGCGCTTCTGCTACGTCGCCCACGTCTACCGCGCCGTGCGCCCGCACCGTGGCCAGATGCGCGAGTTCCTGCAGGCCGGGATCGAGCTCGTCGGGGCGCCGGGCTCGCAGGGGACGGCCGAGGCGCTGACCGTCCTGTGCCACGCGCTCGACGCCGTCGGCCTGCGCGACTACCGCGTCGGCCTCGGCGACGCCTCGCTGTTCCCGGCCCTGATGGCCGCCTTCGACGTGCCCGAGGAGGCGCGCGAGCGGATGCTCCACGAGCTGGCCACGAAGGACCTCGTCGGGCTCGAGCGCGAGGTCGCGCGCCTGGACCTCGGCGCCGAGGCCTCCGACCTGCTCGTCCGCGTGCCGCAATTGCGCGGCGGCCCCGACGTGCTGCACGCCGAGTCCGGCCCGGTGGCCGACGCGCTGGCCAACCTGCGCGCGCTGCTCGACCTGCTGGAGCCGGCGGTGGCCGAGCGCGTGATCTTCGACCTCGGGCTGGCCCGCGGCCTGGGCTACTACACGGGCGCGGTGTTCGACGTCTACGACCCGTCGCTGGGCGCGCCGCTCGGCGGCGGCGGGCGCTACGACGAGCTGCTCGGGCGCTTCGGCCGCTCGCAGCCCGCGGTCGGCTTCGCGCTGGGCGTCGACCGCCTGCACGTCGCGCTGTCGGGCGAGGAGCGCGGCGGGCTGTGAACCGCTTCGGCCTGACCATCGCCGTCCCGCGCGGCGCGCTGCTGCGCGAGACGCTCGACGCGCTCGACGGCATCGGCATCGACACCGCGAGCGTGCGCGCCAACGACCGCCGGCTGCTGTTCGACGACGCGGGCATCGTGACGATGCGCCCGAGCGACGTGCCGACGTACGTCGAGGCGGGCGCGGCGGACATCGGGATCACCGGCAAGGACGTGCTCATGGAGCAGTCCGAGCGCTCGGTCTTCGAGATCCTCGACCTCGGCTTCGGCCCGTGCCGGATGGTGCTGGCCAGCGTCGAGGGCGAGCCCGACCCGGCCGTCGAGGCGCTGCGGCGGCTCGGCGTCGTCCGCGTGGCCACGAAGTACCCGCGCGTCGCCGCCGCCTTCTTCGAGCGCACGGGCCGCCAGGCGGAGATCGTCGAGGTCAAGGGCTCGGTCGAGCTCGCCCCGCTGACCGGACTCGTCGAGGCCATCGTCGACCTCACCGCGACGGGTACGACGCTGCGCGAGAACCGGCTCGCGGTGCGCGAGGAGATCGCCGTCTCGACGGCACGGCTGATCGCCAACCCGGTCGCCCACAAGCTCAAGGCCGCCGCCGTCGACGAGCTCGTGGAGGGCCTGCGTGGCCGTTGAGCGCCTGGCGCTCGACGGCGACCCGGCCGCCGCGGCGGCGCGCGTGCACGCTCTCGCCCCGGGTGGTGGGTCGGTCACCGCGACGGTGCGCGAGATCGTCGACGCCGTCCGCGCGGGCGGCGACGAGGCGCTGGCCGACTACGTCGAGCGCCTGGACCGCGTCGAGGGCGCGCTCGAGGTCACCCGCGAGGAGCTCGACGACGCGCTCGCCGCGCTTGATCCCGAGGTCCGGCGGGGGCTTCAGGTGGCGATCGACAACGTCCGCGCGGTGGCCGAGGCGGAGCTCGTGCCCGACGCCGAGGTCGCGCTGCCCCAGGGCCAGACCGTCCGGGTGCGCGAGGTGCCCGTGGGCCGCGCCGCGATCTACGTGCCCGGCGGTCGCGCACCGTACCCGAGCACGGTCGTCATGGGCGTGATGGCCGCGCGCGCGGCCGGGGTCGAGGAGGTCGTCGTGTGCGCCCCCGGCGCGCACCCCGTGATCCTCGCCGCGTGCGCGCTGTGCGAGGCGGACGCCGTCTACCGGATGGGCGGGGCGCAGGCGGTCGCCGCGCTGGCCTACGGGACCGCGACGGTCCCGCGCGCCGACGTGATCGCCGGGCCGGGCAACCTCTACGTCCAGGAGGCCAAGCGGCTGGTCGGCGGCGACGTCGGGATCGACGGATTCGCCGGTCCCAGCGACGTCGTCGTGCTCGCCACCGCCGGGGCCGATCCGCGCCTCGTGTCGATCGACCTCGCCGCGCAGGCCGAGCACGGCCCCGGCACGATCGTCTGCGCGGTCAGCGACGACCCGGCGCTGCTCGACGCCGTCGACCTCGACCCCGGCGAGGCGGCCGCCGCGCTCGTCGACGCGCCCGACCCCGAGGCCGCGCTCGCGTTCGCCGAGGCCTTCGCGCCCGAGCATCTCGAGCTCGTCGGCGAGGCCGCCGAGGCGCTCGCCCCACGCGTGCGCAGCGCCGGCTGCCTGTTCGTCGGCCGCGAGAGCGCGACCGCGTTCGGCGACTACGTGGCGGGCTCGAACCACACGCTGCCCACCGGCGGCGCGGCGCGCTTCGCCTCCGGGCTCGGGCCGCGCCATTTCCGGCGGCGCATGAGCGAGGTGCGCATCGGGCCCGCCGCGGGCGCGCTCGCGCGGGCCGCGGCGCCGATCGCGCGGGCCGAGGGCTTCGAGCTCCACGCAGCGTCGATGGAGGTTCGGGAGAATGCCGCCTCGTGACGCGCACCGCCGACATCGAGCGCCGCACCGCCGAGACGTCCGTCGAGCTCACGCTCGGCCTCGACGGCTCGGGCGCGGGGACGCGCTCGACCGGCGTCGGCTTCCTCGACCACATGCTCGACCTCGTCGCCCGCCACGGGCGGCTGGACCTCGACGTCACGGCCAGCGGCGACCTCGAGACGGGCGCGCACCACACCGTCGAGGACGTCGGCATCGTGCTCGGCCAGGCGCTCGACCGCGCGCTCGGCGACCGCGCCGGGATCACCCGATACGGCCACGCCGTCGTGCCGATGGACGAGTCGCGCGCGTCGTGCGCGATCGACATCTCCGGGCGCCCGTTCTGCCGCTTCGAGGGCACGCTGCTGCCACAGGGCGAGACCGGCGGCTTCGATCACGAGCTGGCCGAGGAGTTCTTCCGGGCCGTGGCGACCAGCGCGCGCCTGACGCTGCACATCACGATCGAGGTCGGCACGAACGCCCACCACATGATCGAGGCCGCCTTCAAGGCCTTCGCCCGCGCGCTGCGCGCCGCCGTGACCGTCGACCCGACCGAGTCCGGCGTGCCCTCGACGAAGGGGACGCTGACGGCATGAGCGAGGTCACGGTCGGCGTCGTCGACTACGGAATGGGCAACCGCCGCAGCGTCGAGAAGGCGCTCGACCGCGTCGGCGCGCGCGCGGTGGTGACCGGCGACCACGAGGCGCTGATGGGCGCCGACGGCCTGATCGTGCCCGGCGTCGGGGCGTTCCCGGCGGCGATGCGCAGCCTGCGCGAGCTCGGCCTCGACGAGCTCGTCGTGCGGCGCGCGGAGGCCGGCACGCCCGTGCTCGGGCTGTGCCTCGGCATGCAGCTCCTGTTCGACTCCTCCGTCGAGCTCGGCGGCGACCGCGGGCTCGGGCTCCTCGGGGGCGAGGTCGCCGATCTGCGCCCGCGCGAGCCGGGCCTGAAGATCCCGCACATCGGCTGGAACGAGGTCACCCTCGAGCGGTCCTCGCCGCTGACCGAAGGGCTGCCCGAGCGCGTCGCCTTCTACCACGTGCACTCGTTCGTGGTGCGACCCGCCGAGGACGCCGACGTCGTCGGCCGCGGCGACTACGGCGGCGCGTTCCCATCGATCGTCGCGCGCGACCCGATCTACGGCGTGCAGTTCCACCCGGAGAAGTCGTCGACCCACGGCCTCGCGCTGCTGCGCAACTTCACCGCGATCTGCGCGCGGACGCCGGTGCGGTGATCCTCTACCCCGCGATCGACATCTCCGAGGGCCAAGCCGTCCGGCTCGTCCAGGGGGACTTCGCCGAGAAGACGGTCTACCGCGACTCGCCGCTGGAGGCCGCGCGCTCGTGGGTCGAGGCGGGCGCGCGCTTCCTGCACGTCGTCGACCTCGACGGCGCGCGGACGGGGTCGCCGAAGAACCTCGAGCACCTCGAGCGCATCACGCACGAGCTGGCGGTCCCCGTCCAGTACGGCGGCGGCCTGCGCGCCCTGCCGGCCGTGCGCGACGCGCTGCGCGCGGGCGCCGAGCGCGTCATCCTCGGCACGGCCGCCTACACCGACATCGACTTCCTCGACGACGTCCTCGGCGCCTTCCGCGAGCGGATCATCGTCAGCGTCGACACCCGCGGCGGCAACGTGTCCACGTCGGGCTGGCAGCAGACGACGCAGATGCCGGCCGACAGCGTCATCGAGCGCCTGCAGCACCGCGGCGTGCGGTCGTTCGTCTACACCAACGTCGACCGCGACGGGATGCTCGCCGGGCCGGACCTCGACGAGGTGCGCCGGATCGCCGAGGTCGTGCGCGGGCGTTTCCTGTACTCCGGCGGCATCGGCTCGCTCGACGATCTGCGCGGCCTCGCCCGCCTGCGCCAGGTCAACCTGGGCGGCGTGATCGTCGGCAAGGCCCTGTACGAGGGGCGCTTCACGATCGACGAGGCGCAGCGCGCGCTACAGGCCTGACGGGGGTACGGGCAGCACGAGTTCGGCTTGCCGAATACGGGGGTCCGGGAGTAGCGTTTTCGGGGATGCGAATTCCCCCCGACTGGAGTTGGACATGAGCGTCGAGCCCGAGGGTGCGACGCGCACGGACATCCTCAAGGCGTCCCCGCCGATGTTCGAGTCGCGACTGCTCGACGCCTGCTCGCGCGTGCATCCGTCCGTCCCCGTGATCCTGTTCCTGCCGGCCATCACGTTCCTGATCGCGCACGGGATCGGCCGCGTGGGCACCTGGGACGCGGTCGCCTGGGCGCTCGGCGGCTACGTGCTGTGGACGCTCACCGAGTACTGGATCCACCGCGTCGTCTTCCACTTCGAGCCCGAGGACGGGATCGGCGCACGGCTGCATTGGATCATCCACGGCGTCCACCACGACCATCCGAACGACCCGATGCGGCTCGTCATGCCGCCGTCGGTCAGCGTGCCGCTGGCGCTGGCGTTCCTCGCCGTGTTCTGGCTCGTGCTCGGCAGCGACGCGGCGCCGGCGTTCGGCGCGGGCTTCCTGGCCGGGTACCTGTTCTATGACGTGACGCACTACCACGTGCACCATCACAAGCCGCGGACGCGCGCCGGCCGGCGGCTGCGCGAGCTGCACATGCGCCACCACTTCCAGGACGACACCACCGGCTTCGGCATCAGCGCCCCGTGGTGGGACGTGGTGTTCCGGACGGCCCCGCGCCGCGGACGCGGCTGACGAGCGCCTCGACCAGCGCGAACAGGGCGAGCGCGAGCACCGCGCTCGCCCCGATGTACCACGGCCACGGGCCGAGCAGGTCGAGCAGCGAGCCCGACGCGGGCGGCCGTCGGAGGAAGAAGTAGTTGCCGCCGGTGGCGAGATCGGCCACCGTGGCGACGGCGGCGAGGGCGGCCGTGACCGCGAAGACCCGCCGCGCGGCGCCCGGGCGCGGCGCCAGACCGCGGGCCAGCAGCAGGCAGGCGGCGGCGATGGCCCCGCCGTGGGTGACGAAGAAGGTCACGGCGAAGAGCGCCGGCAGGCCCTCGTCGAGGTCGGGCATGAGCACGGCGGCCAGCGAGGCGGTGAACGCCCACAGGACGAGCAGGTCGACGAGCAGCGCGCGCGGTCGCCACAGCGCCGCGATCGCGGTCAGCGTGACCGCGTCGGTGAGCTGCAGCGGCAGGTTGACCCGCAGCGTCCACTCGCCGCGCAGCGCGTAGGCCAGGCCCTCGGTCACATAGCCGGCGGCGATCACGACCGCCAGGACGCGTCCGACCGCCACGGCGCCGTCGCGGCGCCCGGCCCGCACGCACGCCGCGGCGGCGGCCGCGGTGGCGATCAGCGCCGCGAGGTGCTCGGCCGACAGGTGGCGCACGGGGCGACGGGGATCATCCCCTACGCTCAGGCGCGTGCACCTCAAGCGCGTGATCCCGTGCCTGGACGTCGACGCCGGCCGCGTCGTGAAGGGCACGAACTTCGTCGACATCCGCGACGCCGGCGACCCGGTCGAGCTCGCCGAGCGCTACGACGCCGAGGGCGCCGACGAGCTGGTCTTCCTCGACATCACGGCCACGCACGAGAAGCGCGACACGATCGTCGAGCTCGCGCGGCGCACCGCCGACAACGTCTTCATCCCGTTCACCATCGGCGGCGGCATCCGCTCGGTGCGCGACGCCCAGGCGGTGCTCGACGCGGGCGCCGACAAGGTCAGCGTGAACTCCGCGGCCGTCGCGCGCCCCGAGCTCATCGACGAGCTCGCCGGGCGCTTCGGCTCGCAGTGCGTCGTGCTGGCCATCGACGCCAAGCAGGTCGCCGGCGGGGGCGAGCCGGCATGGGAGGTGTTCGTCGCCGGCGGGCGCACGCCGACCGGGCGCGACGCGGTCGCCTGGGCGCGCGAGGGCGTCGGGCGCGGAGCGGGGGAGATCCTGCTCACGAGCATGGACCGCGACGGCACGAACGACGGCTACGACATCGCGCTGACCGCGGCCGTCGCCGGCGCGGTCGCCGTGCCCGTCATCGCCTCGGGCGGCGCGGGCACGCTCGACCACCTCGTGGAGGCGCTCGGCGCGGGCGCCGACGCGGCGCTGTGCGCCTCGATCTTCCACTACGGCACCTACCGCGTGGCCGAGGCCAAGGCGCACCTGGCCGCGGCGGGGATCGCCGTCCGTCCCTAGCGCCGCCGCGGCCGGCACACGGTGCGGTCGTCGGCGCGCTTGACGCACACGAGCGGGCGCGGGAGGCGGCACGTCGTGCGGCCGTCGTGCGTGACGCAGACCTTGCGCCCGGCGCGCCGGCGCGCGCGGTTGACGCGGATCGCCCGGCGGCGCGCCTCGACGCGCCGCTGCAGGCGGCGCTTGCGGGAGCGCTCGGCCCGCGCGCGGCGGCGGTTGGCGGCATCCCGGCGGGCGATCGGGCTGCGCGCGAAGCGCGCCCGCGCGCGGGCGTCGCGGCGCGCCGTCCGGCGGTCGCTGAGCGCGAACAGGCTCGAGTAGCCGACGAGGTAGATGCGACGCCCGTCGGAGATCGCCGGGTTGAACGCGCCGCGGCCCGTGCTCCAGACGAGCTTCCCGGTCGATGCGCCGACCGCGCCCGTCGAGCGGCGCGAGAGGTTCGAGTAGAAGACGAGGTCGCCGACGACGGTCGGACCGCCCGAGATCTTGCCGCCCGTCTTGCGCGACCAGCGCACCTTCCCCGAGCGGGCGTTGAAGGCGTACAGGCGCCCGTCGTAGGAGCCGGCGTAGACGGTGGGGCCGGCGCCCGGCACGGTGGCCACGGCGGGCGAGGAGTAGACGAAGCCGCCCGTCTTGTGGCGCCAGGCGAGCTTCCCGTTGCGCGCCGAGAACGAGTAGACGAAGCCGTCGAGGCTGCCGATGTACACGCGGCCGTAGGCGATCGCGGCGGTCCCGTAGAAGCGCCCCTGCCGCAGGCCGAGCGCGCTCCCGGCCGCGCTCGAGGACCACACGCGGCCGCCGTCGCGGCGGCGGATCGCCTGCACGCGCCCGCCGTAGTCTCCGAAGATGAGCTTGCCGTCGGCGAGCGCCAGGCCGGCCTTGACGGCGCCCGAGGCCTTGTAGCGCCAGCGCACGGCGCCATCGCTCGAGCGCAGCGCGTAGACGGTGCCGTCCTCCGAGCCGAAGTACAGCCGGTCGCCGTCGAGCAGCGGCGAGGACTCCACGCGGCTGGGGATCTTGCGCGACCAGCGCGTGCGTCCGTTGGCGGCGTCGACGGCGACGGCGCGGCCGGCCTTGATGCCCTTTCCGCGGGCGAGCAGCACGGAGTAGACGGTCTTGCCGTCGCAGGCGGGCGAGGACGCGGCGAGGTCCCCGAGCTTGCGCTTCCAGCGCACGCGGCCGGTCAGCCGCGCGATCGAGTACAGCGCGCCGTTGTTCTTGAGCAGGTACAGCGAGCGCCCGCACAGGACGGGCGGGAACTCGAGCAGGATGCTCCCGGTCATCGCCCACTGCTCGACGAACGGCGGGCGCAGCCCGGCGTCGAGCGGCAGGAACTTCGTGCGCGCCTTCGTGAAGCCATAGACCGGCCACTGGAAGTCGTCGTCCAGGGGGTGGCCGGCCTCCTCCTCGGAAGGCTCGTCGGTGGTCGGCGTGGTCGCCGGGGGCTGCTCCTCGGTGAACTCGACGTCGGGATTGGAGACGTCGCCCGGTTGGCTCGTGACGACCACCGCGGCCGCGGCACCTGCCGCCACGACGAGGAACACGCCCCCGAGCACGACCCACCGCAGCCAGCGCCGGCGGCGGAGGCTCGAGAACATGCCGACGAGGGTAGCGGCCACAATGCGGCGCGTGCGCACCCCCGCCGAGGCCCTCGACGCGCTGCGCGCGCTGCCCTGCGGCGCGCGGGCGCTCGACCGCTTCGGGCCCGGAGACGGCGTCCATCTCGTCGGCGGGGCGGTCCGCGACCTGCTCCTCGAGCGCGTCCCGCGGGAGATCGACCTCGTCACCGAGGGCGACGTCGACGACGCGGCCACGCGCCTCGGCGGCGCGGTGACGACCCACGATCGCTTCGGCACGGTGCTCGTCGTCGTCGGGACCTGCCGCTACGACCTCGTGCGCGCGCGGCGCGAGCGCTACGCCGCGCCGGGCGCGTTGCCCGACGTCGAGCCGGCGACGCTCGAGGACGACCTGCGCCGCCGCGACGTGACGGTCAACGCGATCGCGCTCGGCCTCGACGGCACGGTCGGCGCCGTGCCCGGCGCGCTCGAGGACCTCGAGGCCGGCGTCCTGCGCGTGCTGCACGACCGCTCCTTCGCCGACGACCCGACGCGGCTGTGGCGCGTCGCGCGCTACGCCGCGCGGCTGGGCTTCGAGGTCGAGCCGCACACGCGCGCGCTCGCCGCCGCGGCCGACCCCGCGACGGTGAGCGGCGACCGGCTCGGCGCGGAGCTCCGCCTGGCGCTGCGCGAGCCCGACCCGCTCGCCGCGCTGGCGATCGCGAGGGAGCTCAACCCGCGGCTGCTCCCCGAGCGCTTCGACCCCGATCCGCCCGGCCTGGCCGAGGCGCTCGAGGCGCTGCCCGCGGAGGGGCGGGCCGACCTCGTGATCCTCGCCGCGTGCTGCGCCCGGATGGGCGTGCGCGAGCTGCTGGGGTGGCTGGACCGGATGGGCTTCACCGCGGCCGAGCGCGACGTCGTCGGCGCCGCCTCACGACTGTCGACGGGAGCGCCGCTGCGCGCCGCGGTCACGCCGGCCGAGATCGCGCGGGCGGCGCGCGGCGCGCCGGTGGAGGCGGTCGCGCTGGCCGGCGGGCCGAACGCGCGCCGCTGGCTGGACGAGCTGCGCCACGTGCGCCTGGAGATCACCGGCGACGACCTGCTCGCCGCCGGCGTGCCGCAGGGCCCGGAGATCGGCGAGCGACTACGGCGCGCGCTCGACCGCAAGCTCGACGGCGAGCTGCGCGGGCGCGACGCCGAGCTCGCGGCGGCCCTCGAATAACCTGGGGCCGATGCCGTTCACGGAGGCCGACGAGCACCTGCGCATTGCGCTGCCCGGCGGCCAGGCGCTGTTCACGACGCGCCGCGGCGGCGTCTCCGAGGGCCCGTACGCGGCGCTCAACCTCGGGCCCTGGACCGACGACGATCCCGAGCGCGTGCGCACCAATCGCGAGCTCGTCGCGGGCCTGGCCGGCGCGCACCTGGCCCAGGCGCGCCAGGTCCACGGCACGCGCGTCGTGGCCGCCGACCCGGCGGCGGTGCCCGAGGCCGACGGCCACGTCACGGCGCAGCCGGGCGTCGCGCCGACCGTGCTCGTCGCCGACTGCGTGCCGATCGCGCTGGCCTCGGAGGACGGCGTGGCCATGCTCCACGCGGGCTGGCGCGGGCTGGCCGGCGGGATCGTCGCCGCGGGCGTCGCCGCGCTGCGCGCGCTCGGCGCGCAGCGGGTCGCCGCGGCGATCGGGCCGGGGGCGGGGCCGTGCTGCTACGAGGTGGGCCCCGACGTCCACGCCGCCTTCGGCACCGAGGGTCGCACGCTCGACCTCAAGGCGATCGCGCGCGCACGGCTCCGGGCCGAGGGCGTCGACGAGGTCCACGACTGCGGGCTGTGCACGATGTGCGACCCGGAGCGCTTCTTCTCACACCGCCGCGACCGCGGCGTGACCGGTCGCCAGGCGGGCGTCGCGTGGCGGAGCTGATCCACGGCCTCGACGCCGCGCGCGTGCGCGAGAACCTCGCGCGCGTGCACGAGGAGATCGCCGCGACGGGTCGTTCGCCCGAGGACGTCGAGCTGCTCGCCGCGGTGAAGTACGTGCCGCTCGAGGACCTCGGCGTGCTCGCGGAGGCGGGGATCACGCTCGCCGGCGAGAACCGCGCACAGGATCTGCAGGCGAAGTCCGAGGCGCACCCCGAGCTCACCTGGGACTTCATCGGACACCTCCAGAGCCGCAAGGTGCGCGACGTGCTGCCGCGCGCGCGGCTCGTGCACTCGGTCGCCACCGACTCCGTCCTGCGCCAGCTCGAGAAGCACGCGACGCCCGAGACGGAGGTGCTGATCGAGGTCAACGTCGCGGGGGAGGAGGGCAAGAGCGGGATCGCTCCGGCCGACCTCGACGACGTCATCGCGCGATGCGCGGCGAGCGTCACCGGGCTGATGACGATGCCGCCGCTGGCCGACGACCCCGAGGACAGCCGCCGCTGGTTCGCCGCCCTGGCCGAGCTGGCGGGCGAGCGCGGCCTGCCGCGCCTGAGCATGGGGACCTCGCAGGACTTCCGCGTCGCCGTCGAGGAGGGCGCGACGATCGTGCGCCTCGGCACCGTGCTGTACCGCTGAGCGGCTCACCAGTTGCAGGAAAACGTCCAGGGAGGGCTAACCTTTGGCCTTACATGGCCTTTCGCGACTCCTGGCATCGCGCGCTCGTGTACTTCGGCCTGGCCGAGGAACGCGATCCGTACGAGGAGGAAGAGGATTCCTACGAGCCCGAGGCAGAGCTCGAGGACCGCTACCGCGAGCGCCCCAACGTCCGGCGGCTCGGCGCGCGCCGGCGCCGTGACGAATTCGACGACATCTTCGCCGACGACGACGACGACGTCCGCGGCGGGCGCCCGACCACGGTCCTGCGCTCCGTGCGGGGCGGGAACGGGCGCAGCGACGTGCGAGTCCACCTGGTGATCCCGAAGAGCTTCAACGACGCCCAGCAGGTCGCCGACCGCTTCAAGGACTCGATCCCGGTCGTGCTCAACCTCCAGGGTGTCGAGAACGACCTCAGCAAGCGGCTCATCGACTTCGCCAGCGGCCTCACCTACGCGCTCGACGGCGGCATGCAGCGGATCGCCGACAAGGTGTTCATGCTGACCCCGCGCAACGTCGAGATCTCGGCCGAGGAGCGCGCGCAGCTCATCGAGAAGGGCTTCTTCAACCAGAGCTAGTGGCCACGCCGGCTGCATCATCGGACGGGAGCGGGGCGTGAAGGTCGGCCTCATCGGCTCCGGGGCCATGGCCCGCGGGCTCGCTCTCGGCTGGGGTCGCCCGCTGCTGTGCACCGACGTCGACGCCGCCCGTGCGCGGTCGCTCGCCGAGGAGGTCGGGGGCGAGGCGCTTCAGTCCAACGCCGAGCTCGCCCGCCGGGCCGACCTCGTCGTCCTCTGCCACAAGCCCGCCCAGCTGCACGACGTCGCCGCCGAGGTCGAGCCGCACGCCAGGGCCGTCGTCTCGATCCTCGCCGCCACGCCGCTCCAGGACGTCAAGGCCGCCTACCCGGGCCGGCCCGTCTACCGCGTGCTGCCGAGCACGCCGGTCGAGGTCGGCCAGGGCGCGGTGATCCTCGCCGCCGACGAGCCGCAGGACGATGCCCTCGACGAGGGCGTCGCCGAGCTGTTCGCGCAGCTCGGCACGCTCGTCCGGCTCGACGACGGCCTCGTCGACCCCGCGATGGGGCTGATGAGCAACGCGCCCGCCTACTACGCCCTCGTCGTCGAGGCCCAGGTCGACGCCGGCGTGCGCCGCGGGATCCCGCCGCGTCAGGCCTCCGAGCTCGTCGTCCAGACGATGGCCGGCACGGCCGAGCTGCTGCGCCGCCGCGACTTCGACACGCTCGCCGCGCGCCGCGCGGTCACCTCGCCCGGCGGCTCCACCGCGCGCGGCCTCGACGCGCTCGAGCGCGCCGGCCTGCGGACCGCCTTCTCCGACGCCATGGACGCGATCCTGAGGACCTCCTGATGTTCGTCATGGCCGCCGCACGCGATGACATCGCGAGCTTCGTGGACACGCTGTTCTTCGTCTACACGCTGCTGATCATCGCCTACATCCTCAGCTCGCTGTACTTCGCGTTCGGCGGGCGGATGCCGTACTCGCGCTGGTCGAGCGCGGTGCTCGGCTTCCTGCGCGACGTGTGCGAGCCGTACCTCGGGTTCTTCCGCCGCTTCATCCCGTCGATCGGGCCGCTGGACATCAGCCCGATCGTGGCGATCTTCGTGCTGAACATCGTCTCGCGCGTCATCCACTCGATCATCGCGGGCTAGCCCCGATGCCCTCCGGCAGGCGGCCGTGGGCCCGCGCCGCCGCGGTGGCCGGCGTCGTGCTCATCCTCGACCAGGCGACGAAGGCGATCGTCCGCGCCTCGATCCCGCGCGGTGGGCGCGAGCAGGTGCTGCCGTTCCTGGACCTCGTCCACACGCGCAACACCGGCGTCGCGTTCGGCGCACTGGCGGGCGGCGGGGTCATCGTCACCGTCGTCATCGCGCTCGCCCTGATCGCGCTCGTCGGCTACTTCGCCACCCACCTGAACCGCCCGTGGGCGTGGCTGCCGACCGGCATGCTGCTCGGCGGGGCGCTCGGCAACATCATCGACCGCGTGCGCGACGGCGCGGTCACCGACTTCGTCAAGTTCCCGCAGTTCCCGGCCTTCAACGTCGCCGACTCGGCGATCACGGTCGGCGTCGTCGTCCTGCTCATCGTCCTCGAGCGCGATGGAGCTTCGCGCCGGCCCTGAGGACGAGGGCGCGCGGCTCGACGCGTTCCTGGCCGGGCCGCTCGGCTCGCGCTCGCAGGCGCAGCGCCTGATCGAGTCGGGCGCCGTGCGCGTCGACGGCGCCGCCGTGCCCAAGCGCCACCGCGTCGCCGCCGGCGAGACGGTCACCGTCGACGTGCCCGTCGAGCGGGCGCCGCCCGCCGCGCCGCCGGCCGAGTTCGCCGTGCCCTACCAGGACGAGCACCTGCTCATCGTCGACAAGCCCGCCGGCGTCGTCGTCCACCCGGCGCGCGGGCACGCCACCGGCACGCTCGCCCAGGCGCTGGCGGGCGTGGCCGAAGGCGGGGAGGAGGGCCGCGCCGGCATCGTGCACCGCCTCGACCGCGACACGAGCGGGCTGCTCGTCGTCGCGCGCTCGGGCGAGGCGCACCGGCGCCTGAAGGCGGCGCTCCAGCGTCGCGAGATCGAGCGCGAGTACCTCGCGCTCGTGGAGGGCCGCCCGCCGGCGCGCAGCGGCACGATCGACGCGCCGATCGGGCGCGACCGCCGCGTGCGCACGCGCATGTCGACCGACAGCGACGACGCCCGCGAGGCCGTGACGCACTTCTCGATCGAGCGCGCGCTGCCCGCCACGACGCTCCTTCGCGTCCGCCTGCAGACCGGACGCACCCACCAGATCCGTGCCCACCTGCTGGCCATCGAGCACCCCGTCGTCGGCGACCCGGAGTACGGCACGCCCGGACGCCTGGGCCTGGAGCGCCAGTTCCTGCACGCCGCGCGCCTGGCCTTCGCGCACCCGTTCACCGGCGCGCCGGTGGAGGTGCGCTCACCGCTGCCCGGCGATCTCAGCGCCGCGCTCGAGCGTGCCGAGCGCGACGGCGCCTAGATGGACTCGGGACGGTGCTCCTGGCCCTCGCTGAAGCGCCGCTCGACTTCCTTCTCGGGCGTGTCGGGCTCGAGCTCCTGGCCCTCGCTGAACCGTCCCTCGGGCTCCTCCTCCTCGAGTGGCGGCGGCGCCTCCTGGCCCTGGGCGAAGTCGCGTACGGCCTCGTCCTGGGGCGATTCGGGGGTGCGCTCCTGCCCCTCGCCGAAGCCCTCGTCGGGCTGTTGCGGCTCGGCAGGACGGTCGTGCTGATCAGCCATGCAGGCGTTGTACCCAGCTTCGGCGTGTGGAGGCACATAACGCAGGTAACCCACCTGTGAACCCGGGGTACCTGGGCCATGGCCGAGACGAGCCCGGACGGGCCGACCAGGCGCGAGGCCGCCCAGGCACGTGTGCGTCAGACCGGCGAGGCCGCCGGTCAGCGCGTACGGCAGACCGCGCGCACGGCTCGCGCGCGGGGGCGGGAGATCGCGCGACTGGACCAGCCGTGGGCGCGCTGCGCCCCTGTGCGCCTGGCGCGCGAGGGGGTCCTCCAGGGCTTCTTCGGCCCGGTGACCGCGTTCTACGCGCACCGCCGCGTCGAGGGCCTCGAGGTCTTCGACGACCACCGCGGGCCGGTCATCTTCGTGGCCAACCACTCGAGCCACATGGACACGCCGACGATCCTGCGCGCGCTGCCCGGCGGCTGGCGCCAGCGCACGGCCGTCGCCGCGGCGGCGGACTACTTCTACAACAAGCGCTGGGTCGCGGCCGCGGTCTCGTTCCTGTTCGCCGCGGTGCCGATCTCGCGCCTCGGCGGCGGCATGGAGAAGGGCTCGGCCGACCACCTGCACCGGCTCCTGCGGCGCGGCTGGAACCTGCTCCTGTACCCCGAGGGCACGCGCACGCGCGACGGGTCGCGCGGCAAGCTGCACTCGGGCGCGGCCGTCCTGGCCGCCGCCCACGACGTGGCCATCCTGCCGATCTACGTCTCGGGCACACGCGCCGCGATGCCGCCCGGCCGGCTCTGGCCCAAGCGCTGGCGGCACGGGGTGCTGTCGCGCCGGCATTCGATCATCGTCCGCTTCGGCCCGCCGATCCGGCCGCTGCCCGGCGAGCACCGCAACGAGACGATGGCCCGCGTGCAGTCCTGGTTCGACGCCCAGGACGGCGTCGTGCTGCCCGTCGCCGCCGCGCCGGCCCGCGAGCCGGCCGACGACGAGCGGCGCATGGCCGCCGCGGCCTCGCACTAGCGCTCCTCCACGCATGCACAAGTGGCCGTCCCGGCGCAACGCGCGGGCGGTCCTTTCGTCCGACCGGGCGGCATCTCGCGCCCACGCGTTGACTTGGAACGTCGTGGCGCAATAGGTTCGCCGACGGTCGACATATCGATCATCCGCGAGAGAGGAGCGCGCTTGAGCATCATCGGATCGGAGACGATCGGGACGGCAATCCTGATCCTGCTCGGCGACGGTGTCGTCGCCGCCGTGTTGCTGAACAAGTCCAAGGCCCAGAACTCGGGCTGGATCGTCATCACCTGGGGCTGGTGCATCGGCGTCATGGCCGGCGCGTACGCCGTCGGTCAGTTCAGCGGCGCTCATCTGAATCCGGCCGTGACGGTCGGGCTGTGGATCAACGGCAACATCGACGGCGGGGACGTGCCGCTGTACTTCATCGGCGAGTTCCTGGGCGCGATGATCGGCGCGCTGCTCGTCTTCCTGGCCTACTACCAGCACTTCGGGGAGACGGAGGACCCGGGCCTCAAGCTCGCGGTCTTCTCGACCGGCCCGGCCATCCGCAACACCGGCTGGAACCTCGTGACCGAGATCATCGGCACGATGATGCTCGTGCTCGGGATCCTGGCGATCGTCGATCCGGGCAACGCGGAGGGCCCGGGTGCGAGCGGCCTGAGCACGCTGCTCGTCGCACTCCTGGTGCTCGGCATCGGGTTGTCCCTCGGCGGTCCGACCGGCTACGCGATCAACCCGGCGCGTGACCTCGGCCCGCGCATCATGCACGCGATCCTCCCGATCCCCGGAAAGGGCGACTCGGACTGGGGCTACTCGTGGATTCCCGTCGTGGGCCCGCTTCTCGGCGGGGCGCTGGGAGCGGTGATCTACGTCATCTGCTGGCCGGGCTAGGAACGGCGCGATGAAGAAGCTCATCAACGCGCCCGACGATGTCCTCCGGGATTCCCTGGAGGGCATCGCCGCCGCGCACGGCGATCGCGTGCGGGTCAACTTCGACCCGCCGGTCATCGTCCGCGCGGACGCGCCCGTGCAGGGCAAGGTCGGGATCATCTCCGGCGGCGGCTCGGGTCACGAGCCGATGCACGGAGGCTACGTGGGGAAGGGCATGCTCGACGCGGCGTGCCCGGGCGAGGTGTTCACCTCGCCCACCCCGGACCAGATGCTCGAAGCGACCAAGGCGGTCGACGGCGGCGCCGGTGTCCTGCACATCGTCAAGAACTACACCGGCGACGTCATGAACTTCGAGATGGCGGCGGAGCTCGGCCAGGGCGAGGGCATCGAGGTCGCGGCGGTCGTCACCGACGACGACGTCGCGGTCCAGGACAGCCTCTACACGGCCGGGCGCCGCGGCGTCGGCGTCACCGTGCTCGCGGAGAAGATCTGCGGGGCGGCCGCCGAGGAGCGCAAGTCGCTCCAGGAGGTCGCGGCGCTGTGCAAGCGCGTCAACGACGAGGGCCGGTCGATGGGCATGGCCCTGACGCCGTGCATCACCCCGTCGGCCGGCGAGCCGAACTTCACGCTCGCCGACGACGAGATGGAGATCGGCATCGGCATCCACGGCGAGCCGGGCCGCGAGCGCATGAAGGTCGAGCCGGCGGCGAAGGTCGTCGAGCGGCTCGCCGCGGTGATCGTCGACGACCTGCCCTACAACGAGGGCGACGAGGTGCTCGCCTTCGTCAACGGCATGGGCGGCACGCCGCTGATCGAGCTGTACATCGTCTACAACGAGCTGAACAAGTACCTGCAGGGCCGCGGCATCAAGATCACGCGGAACCTGATCGGGAACTACATCACCTCGCTGGAGATGGCCGGCTGCTCGATCACGCTGCTGCGCCTCGACGACGAGCTCACGCGGCTGTGGGACGCCCCTGTCGACGCCATCGCGCTGCGGTGGGGCGGCTAGGGAGTGGCGATCACTCACGACGAGGTCCAGGACTGGATGAAGCGGTTCTCCGCCGAGATGGCGGAGAACCGCGCCGTCCTGACCCGGCTCGACGCCGACATCGGCGACGGGGACCACGGCACGAACATGGACCGTGGCATGCGCAAGGTGATGGAGAAGCTCGAGGGGTCGGACTCCGAGGACATCGGGGCGACCCTCAAGGCAGTCGGGATGGCGCTCATCTCGAGCGTGGGCGGCGCGGCCGGCCCGCTCTACGGAACGCTGTTCATGCAGATGGGGCAGGCCACCGCGGGGCGCTCCGAGCTCGATCTCGCCGCCTTCACGGAGGCGCTCGAGGCCGGTGTCGCGGGCGTGCAGAAGCGCGGCAAGGCCGAGCCCGGCGACAAGACGATGGTCGACGCGCTGCTCCCGGCGCTCGAGGCCCTCAAGCAGGCGGACGAGCAGGGCACGGATGTGACCCAGGCGCTCGCCCAGGCGGCCGACGCGGCCCGCCAGGGCATGGAGGCGACGGTGCCGCTCGTGGCCCGCAAGGGGCGCGCGAGCTACCTCGGGGAGCGCAGCGCCGGGCACCAGGACCCGGGCGCGACGTCGACGCACCTGCTGCTGAAGAGCGCGGCCGAGGCCGCGGCCGCCGGCAGCTGAGATTTCGAAGAGCGACAGAGGAGAACGGGATCGTGGCCAAGTACGCCGCAGCAATCGACCAGGGCACCACGAGCACGCGGTGCATGATCTTCGACCACGGCGGCAAGGTCGTCAGCGTCGCCCAGAAGGAGCACGAGCAGATCTATCCCAAGCCGGGCTGGGTCGAGCACGACGCGAACGAGATCTGGGCGCGCACGCAGGAGGTCATGGACGAGGCGATGGACTCGGCGGGTGCGAGCGCCGACGACATCTCGGGCCTGGGCATCACCAACCAGCGCGAGACGACGGTCGTGTGGGACAAGAACACCGGCGAGCCGGTGATGAACGCGATCGTCTGGCAGGACACGCGCACGGACAAGCTCGTCGACGAGTTCTCACGTGACGGCGGGCAGGCCCGCTTCCAGGAGACGACCGGCCTGCCGCTGGCCACGTACTTCTCGGGGCCGAAGGTGCGCTGGATCCTCGACAACGTCGACGGTGCGGCCGACAGGGCGCAGTCGGGCGACCTGCTGTTCGGCAACATGGACACGTGGGTCCTGTGGAACCTGACGGGCGGCACCGACGGCGGCCTGCACTACACCGACGTGACGAACGCCAGCCGCACGCTGATGTTCGACCTGCGCAAGCTCGCCTGGGACGAGTCGATCGCGAGCACGATCGGCGTGCCCACGGCGATGCTGCCCGAGGTCCACGCCTCGAGCGAGGTCTACGGCGAGGTCAAGTCGGGCGGCAAGCTCAACGGCGTCCAGATCGCCGGCATCCTCGGCGACCAGCAGGCGGCGACGTTCGGCCAGGCGTGCTTCGAGCCCGGCGAGGCGAAGAACACCTACGGCACCGGCAACTTCCTGCTCCTGAACACGGGCACGGAGGCCGTCCTCTCGAAGAACGGCCTGCTCACCACGGTGGGCTACAAGATCGGCGACGAGCCCGCCATCTACTGCCTGGAGGGCGCGATCGCCATCACCGGCGCGCTCGTGCAGTGGCTGCGCGACAACCTCAAGATGATCAAGGCGGCGCCCGACGTCGAGGACCTCGCCCGCTCGGTCGATGACAACGGCGGCTGCTACATCGTGCCGGCGTTCTCGGGCCTGTTCGCGCCGTACTGGAAGTCCAACGCGCGCGGCGTCGTCGCGGGCCTGACGCGCTACGTCAACGCGGGCCACATCGCCCGCGCGACCCTCGAGGCGACGGCGTACCAGAGCCGCGAGGTCGTCGAGGCCATGAACCAGGACTCGGGCGTGGACCTCGAGTCGCTGAAGGTCGACGGCGGCATGGTCGGCAACGACCTGCTCATGCAGTTCCAGGCCGACCTGCTCGGCGTCCCGGTGATCCGCCCGCAGGTGGCCGAGACGACGGCGCTCGGGGCCGCCTACGCGGCCGGCCTGGCCACCGGGCTGTGGGCGAACCAGGACGACCTGCGCGAGAACTGGGCCGAGGACAAGCGGTGGGAGCCGCAGATGGAGTCCGATCGCCGCGACGAGTACTTCAAGTACTGGAAGCGCGCGGTGACGAAGTCGTTCGACTGGTTCGAAGCCGACGAGGGCTGATCGTCCTGGCGCGGCGGGGACCGTCCTCGTGTCCCCGCCGCGTCATACTCGACGACGATGACCTCGCTGCAGACGGACGTGCTCGTGATCGGTGGCGGCGCCACGGGCGCCGGCGTCGCCTGGGACTGCGCGCTGCGCGGCTTCAGCACGATCCTCGCCGAGCGCCGCGACCTCGCCGACGGCACGTCGGGGCGCTTCCACGGCCTGCTGCATTCGGGCGGCCGCTACGCGGTCAAGGACCCCGACGCGGCGCGCGAATGCATCGAGGAGAACATCATCCTGCGCCGCATCGCCGCGGACTGCATCGAGGACACCGGCGGCATGTTCGTCACCACGCCCGAGGACGACCCGGCCTACGGCGACGACTTCCTGGCCGGCTGTGAGCGCACCGGCGTGCCCGCCGCGGAGATCGACGTCGCCGAGGCGCTGCGCCGCGAGCCGCGCCTGAACCCGGGGATCAGGCGCGCGTTCACCGTCCCCGACGCGGGGATCGACGCGTGGAAGACGGTGTGGGCGTTCGCCAACGCCGCCACGGCGCACGGCGCCAAGGTGCTGCCGTACCACCGCGTGACCGGCATCCTGCGCACGGACGGCGCGATCACGGGCGCGCGCCTGCACGACGAGCGCAAGGGCGAGGACGTGACCGTCGAGGCGCGCTTCACGATCAACGCCTCGGGCGCGTGGGCGGGGCAGATCGCCGACATGGCGGGGATCGAGGGCGTCGAGATCATCCCCGGCAAGGGGATCATGATCGCCATGAACCACCGCCTCGTGAACACGGTGGTCAACCGCTGCACGATGCCCGCCGACGGCGACATCCTCGTCCCGATCCGGACGGTGTCGGTGATCGGGACGACGGACATGCGGATCCCCGACCCCGACGAGCTCGAGGTCACCCAGGCCGAGGTCGACCAGATGCTCGACGACGGCGAGCGGCTCGTGCCCGGCTTCCGTCAGGCGCGCGCGCTGCGCGTGTGGGCGGGCGTGCGACCCCTGTTCCAGGACGCCAAGGCCGACGACACGCGCGACGTCACACGCGCGCACGCCGTGCTCGAGCATCGCAACCGCGACGGCGTGGACGGCTTCGTGACGATCACCGGCGGCAAGCTGACGACGATGCGGCTCATGGCCCAGGACGTGGTCGACGCGATGTGCGCCCAGCTCGGCGAGGACCGCCCGAGCCGCACGGCGGAGGTCCCGCTGCCGGGCTCCGAGGACGGCGAGCACTACCACCTGGGCGAGCGCCTGGCGGCCAAGGAGGAGCACCTGCTCGACGACCAGCTCGTGTGCGAGTGCGAGATGATCCCGCGCGGCCGCCTCGAGCAGACGATGCGCGAGCGCGACACCACGAACCTCGACGACATCCGCCGCAGCCTGCGCCTCGGGATGGGGCCGTGCCAGGGCGGGTTCTGCATCTACCGGGCGACCGGCATCCTGCACGACGTCGAGGAGCTCGACGGGCCCGCGGCCAACCGGTCGCTGACCGACTTCCTGCAGGAGCGCTGGAAGGGGGTCTGGCCGATCCTCTACGGCGACCAGCTGCGCCAGGCGCGGCTGGACGACTGGATCTTCCAGGGCCTGCTCGACGTGGAGCACCTCCCGGCGTGAGCGAGCCCGGGTTGGGCCGCGCCGGACTACGACGCCCTCGTCATCGGGACCGGGCTGGCCGGCCTGACGGCGGCCACGCGGCTGGCCGAGGAGGGGGCGCGCGTCGCCCTGCTCGCCAAGGGCATCGGCGGGACGCACCTTGCCCCGGGGACGATCGACGTCCTCGGCTATGCGGGCGGGCGGGGCGGGGTCGTCGAGCGGCCGGCCGAGGCGCTGGCCGGGCTCGGCGACGACCATCCCTACGCGCGGCTCGGCGCCGACGCCGTGCCGACGAGCATCGAGTGGTTCAAGGCCCGCTTCGCCGACGGGCCGCTCGGGGCGTACTCCTATCGCGGCGACGCCGGCGAGAACGTGCTGCTGCCGACGACCGTCGGGGCGGCCAAGCCGACCGCCGTGGTCCCCGAGACGATGGCCGCCGGCGACATGCGCGACGACGCGCCGATGCTCATCGTCGGCTTCCGCGTGCTGCGCGACTTCCATGCCAGCTACCTGGCCGACAACATCGAGCGCGCGGGCGTCCCGGCGCGCGCGGTCGTGCTCGACCGCCGCGTCGACGGCCGCCCCGAGGCCAACAGCATGGGCGTCAGCCGCGCGCTGGAGGACCCCGCCCAGCGCGCGGAGATCGCCGCCGAGGTCGCGCGCTCGCTGAACGGCGCGGCGCGCGTCGGCTTCCCGGCCGCGTTCGGCGGTGAGGACCCGCATGGGGTGTGGACCGACCTGCAGGAGCGCCTGGGCCGCCCCGTGTTCGAGATCCCGACGCTGCCGCCGTCGGTGTCGGGGATGCGCGTGTTCCGCACGCTGCGCGACCGGCTGCGCTCGCTCGGCGGGCGGATCGTCATCAACGCGACCGTCGTCGGCGCCGCGCGCGAGGGCTCGCGGGTCACGTCCGTGCGGGCGACCGCGGCGGGGCGCGAGATCGACTGGCGCGGGCGCTGGATCGTGCTCGCCACCGGCGGCGTGGCCACCGGCGGCATCGTGCTCGACTCCGACTGGCAGGCGCGCGAGACCGCGCTCGACCTGCCCGTGCACGGCGCCCCGGGCCCGCGCGAGGAGCGCTTCGGGCCGCGCTACTTCGGCGAGCACCCGTTCTCGCGCGTCGGCGTGGCCGTCGACGACGGGCTGCGCCCGGTCGGGCCGGACGGCGCGCGCGTGTGCGAGAACGTCCTCGTGGTGGGCGCGACGCTCGCCGGGGCGCAGCCGTGGAAGGAGAAGTCGGGCGACGGGATCAGCCTTGCCAGCGGCCACCGCGCCGCGGAGATCATCAGCCAGGAGGACCGATGACCGACGTCCTGTTCGACGCCATGCGCGGCTCGCTGGATCACTGCGTCAAGTGCACGATCTGCGAGACGGCGTGCCCGTTCTCCAACGTCACCCCGCTGTTCCCGGGGCCGAAGTACGTCGGTCCGCAGGCCGAGCGCTTCCGCACCGGCGAGCCCGTCCCGGACGCGTCGGTCGACTACTGCTCGTCGTGCGGCATCTGCACGCAGGTGTGCCCGCAGGGCGTGCACATCGCCGAGATCAACACGCGCGCCAAGGCGCGCCTGAAGGAGCGCGACGGCGTCCCGCTGCGCGACCGCATCATCGCCCGCCCGACGCTCGCCGGGCGCCTGGGCACGCCCGTCGCCCCGCTGGCCAACTGGTCGCTGAACAACCGGCTGCTGCGGCTCGTGGCCGAGAAGACGATCGGCATCCACCGCGACGCGGCGATGCCGCAGTTCGCCGGGCGGACGTTCCAGCGCTGGGCGCGGCGCCACCGCGCGCCCGCGGCCCAGAAGCGCGTCGTCTACTTCCACGGCTGCGGCGCCAACTACTACGAGCCGCGCCTGGGCGAGATGACCGTCGCGGTGCTCGCCCACAACGGCTTCGCCGTCGACGTCCCCAAGCAGGACTGCTGCGGGCTGCCGCTGCAGTCCAACGGGCTGTTCGACGACGCACGCACCTACGTGCGCCGGCTCGTCGGCCACCTCGCGCCCGCGGCGCAGGACGACACGGTGATCGTCGGCACGTCGACGAGCTGCACGCTGATGCTCAAGCGCGAGGCGCGCGAGATCCTCGGGATGGAGGGCGAGCCCGAGCTCGAGCACGTCGCCGCGCGCACCTACGACATCAACGAGTTCCTGCTCGAGCTGCACGCTCGCGGCGAGCTGCGCACGGACTTCCAGCCCGTCGACGAGACGGTCACCTACCACGCGCCGTGCCAGCAGCAGGGGCACACGATCGGCAAGCCGGCGCTCGACCTGTTCGCGCTCGTCCCGGGCCTGACGGTGGTCGAGAACGACGCGAGCTGCTGCGGCGTGGCCGGCACCTACGGCCTCAAGAAGGAGAAGTACCCGATCTCGATGGATGTCGGGGCGCGGCTGTTCGGCCAGATCGAGCGCGCGGCGCCCGATCTCGCCGTGTGCGACAGCGAGACGTGCCGCTGGCACATCGAGAAGGCGACGGGCGTGCGCTCGGTCCACCCGATCGAGGTTCTGCACCGCGCCTACGGGCTGCGATGAGCGTCGGGCTGGTCATCGTCTCCCACAGCGCGAGGCTGGCCGAAGGCGTCGTCGAGCTGGCGCGCGAGATGGGCGGCGAGGACGTCGCCATCGAGGCGGCCGGCGGGATGGCGGAGCCCGAGGGCGCGATGGGCACCGACGCGGTGCTCGTCATGGGCGCGATCGAGCGCGCCGCCTCGCCCGACGGCGTGCTCGTCCTCATGGATCTCGGCAGCGCGCTGATGAGCGCCGAGATGGCCGTCGAGATGAGCGACGGCGACATGCCCGTCAAGCTCGCCGACGCGCCGCTCGTCGAGGGCGCGGTGGCCGCCGCGGCGGCGGCGCGGACCGGTGCCGGGCTCGACGAGGTCGCGGCCGAGGCGCGCGGGGCGCTGCGCGCGAAGTCCGCCCAGCTCGGGTCCGACGACGACGAGCCGTCCGCGCCGCCGGAGGCCGCCCCGGGCGACGCCGGTCCGGCGGAAGAGCTGCGCCTGACCGTCGCCAACCGGCTCGGCCTGCACGCCCGGCCCGCGGCGCGCTTCGTCGGCGCCGCCACCGGCGTGGACGCCGAGGTCGACGTCGAGAACGCGACCACGGGCCGCGGGCCGGTGAGCGCGCGCAGCCTGACCATGCTCGCCACGCTCGGCGTGCGCCAGGGCCACGAGATCGTCGTGCGCGCGCGTGGGCCGCAGGCGCGGGCCGCGCTCGACGCGATCGGCGCGCTCGCCGCCGACAACTTCGGCGACGCCGACGACGACGCGCCCGCCGCCGCGGCGCCGACGCCGGCCGCCGCGCAGCCGGCTCCGGAGGCCGCGCCCGCCGGCGGGCCATTGCGCGGGCTGCCGGTCGCGCCCGGCGTCGCCGTCGGCCCCGCGCGCCGGCTGCGCGCCGCCGACCCCGAGGTCCCCGACACGCCGTCGGCGGGCGCCGAGGAGGAGTGGACGCGCCTGGGCGCCGCCCGTGAGGCCGCCCGCGCCGACGTGCGCGAGGCGCGCGGCGCGATCGCCGCGGGCGCGGGCGAGGCCGAGGCGGCGATCTTCGACGCCCACCTGCTGCTGCTCGACGACGAGGCGCTGCTCGGTCCGGCGCGCCGTGGCGTGGACGGGGGCGACAACGCCGCCCGCGCCTGGGACGCCGCCGTGCAGGACGCGGCCGGCGCCTACCGCGACGCCGACGACCCGTACCTGCGCGAGCGCGCCGCCGACGTCCTCGACGTCGGCCGCCGCGTGCTCGGCCACCTCGCCGGCACGGGTGGGGCACCCGCCGGCCTCGACGGGCCCGGCGTGCTCGTCGCCGCCGACCTCACGCCGGGCGAGACGGCCGCGCTGGACCGCGACCTCGTCCGCGGGATCGCCACCGCGCACGGCAGCGCCACCTCGCACGCGGCGATCCTCTCGCGCGCGCTCGGCATCCCCGCCGTCGTCGGCCTCGGCGCCGGGCTGCTCGACGTCGCCGACGGCACGTCGCTCGTCCTCGACGGCGACGCCGGCACCGTGCTCGTCGATCCCGGTGAGAAGGCCGTCGCCGAGGCGGAGGAGCGCCGCCGCGAGGAGGAGCGTGTCGCGGCCGAGCGCCGGGCCGCCGCGGCCCAGCCCGCGACGACGGCCGACGGGCGCCGCGTCGAGGTCGCCGCGAACCTGGGCGCCGTGGGCGAGGCGCGCGCCGCCGTCGCCCAGGGCGCCGAGGGCGTCGGGCTGCTGCGCACCGAGTTCCTCTACCTCGGGCGCGAGGAGGCGCCGAGCGAGGACGAGCAGGTGGCGGCGCTGCGCGAGGTCGCCGAGGCGCTCGAGGGCAGGCCGCTCGTCGTGCGCACGCTCGACGTCGGCGCCGACAAGCCCCTGCCCTTCCTGGCCCAGGAGCACGAGGAGAACCCGTTCCTGGGGCGCCGCGGGATCCGGCTCGCGCTCGCCTTCCCGGACGTCATGCGCGCCCAGCTGCGCGCGATCCTGCGCGTCGCCGACGACTACGACGCGATCAAGGTGATGTTCCCGATGGTGGCCACGCTCGACGAGCTGCGCGCGGCGCGCGAGATGCTCGACGAGGAGCGCGCCGCGCTGGGGATCGATCCGCCGCTCGAGGTCGGCGTGATGGTCGAGGTGCCCGCCGTCGCCGTCACCGCCGAGCGCTTCGCCCGCGAGGTCGACTTCTTCTCGATCGGCACGAACGATCTGGCCCAGTACACGCTCGCCGCCGAGCGCGGCAACGCGCGCGTGGCCGCGCTCGCCGACGGCCCGGTGCCGGCGCTGCTGACGCTGATCGCCTCGGTCGTCGACGGCGCGCGCACGCAGGGGCGCTGGGTCGGCGTGTGCGGCGAGCTGGCCGGCGACCCGCTCGCCGCCGCGCTGCTGGTGGGGCTCGGCGTGGAGGAGCTGTCGATGGCGCCGCCGCGCATCCCGGACGTCAAGGCGGCCCTGCGCGATCTCGACGCGATCGAGGCCGAGCGCGTCGCGCGCGAGGCCTGCCGGGCCGACGACGCCGCCGCGGCGCGAGAGCTCGCGAGGTCGCTCCTCGGCGCCGGTCGACCAGGTACGATCGCCCCCTCGTGAGCCTCCAGACGACGAGCGCCCGCGGCCCTGCGGCGACGCGTCTCCTCACCGCCGGAACATGCGCACGCATCGTGCTCGCGCCGGTGGTCATGGCCCTCGTCCTGGTCGGCGAGGACGCCGAGGTGCCCGCCGCCGCCCTGTTCGCCTTCGCCGCCGCCACCGACTACTGGGACGGCTGGCTGGCGCGCCGCTGGGGGATCACGACGACGCTCGGCTCGTTCCTGGACACGACGGCCGACAAGCTGCTCGTCGCCGGCGTGCTGATCGCGCTCGTCGAGGCCAACCGCGTGTCGACGTGGATCGCCGCGGTCATCATCGGCCGCGAGCTCGTGATCCTCGGCCTGCGCGGCGCCGTCGCCGTCGACGGGGCGACGACGATCCAGCCGTCGATCTGGGGCAAGCTCAAGGCGACGATCCAGTTCGTCGCGATCATCTTCGCCATCCTGCGCCCGGGCGAGCCGCTCGGCGGGACGCTGTACTTCGACGAGTGGCTGATGCTCGCGGCCGCGATCATCACCGTGCTGTCCGCCGCCGACTACCTGCAGCGCTTCTCCTCGGCGCTCCGCGACTAGCCCTTTCCCGTGGCCGATCGCGTCTTCGTGACCGGCGGGTCCGGGCTGATCGGCGGCGCGCTCGTCGACCGGCTGGTCGCGCGCGGCGACCACGTCGTCGCGCTCGCCCGCTCGCAGGAGAGCGCGACCGCGCTGGCCGGCCGCGGGGCCGAGGTCGTGCGCGGCGACGTGCTCGACGGGGGCGCGCTCGAGACCGGGATGCGCGGCTGCGCGCTGGCCTTCAACGTCGCCGGGGTCAACACGCTGTGTCCGACCGACGCCGCGCCGCTGTACGCCGCCAACCGCGACGGCGCCCGCGCGGTGACCGCCGCGGCCGCGAGCACAGGGGTGGCGCGGCTCGTGCACACGTCGTCGGCGGCGACGCTCGGCGAGGCCGAGGGCGCGATCGGGCGCGAGGACGCCGCGCATCGCGGCTGGTACCTGTCCGACTACGAGCGCTCGAAGGCCGAGGGCGAGCGGGCGGTGCTCGACGAGGCGCGCCGCAGCGGCCTGGATGTCGTGCTCGTCAACCCGTCCTCCGTGCAGGGCCCGGGGCGCACCGGCGGCACCGGGCGGATCCTGCTCGCGCTGCTCGACGGCCGCCTGCCCGTGTTCATCGACACGCGGATCAGCGTCGTCGACATCGCCGACGCCGTCGAGGCGCACCTGCTCGCCGCCGCGCGCGGCGCCGCGGGCGAGCGCTACGTCATCAGCGGCGCGACGCTCACCTCGCGCGAGGCGCTGGCCGTGCTCGCCGAGGTCTCGGGTCGTCCCGTGCGCGTGCGGTTCGTCCCGGGCGCGGTGGCCGAGGCGGCGGGGGCGCTGGCCGGCGCGGGCTTCCGTGGGGCCGGCAAGCGCCCGCCGCTGTGCCGCGACATGGTCCGCACGATGCGCCACGGCCACGCCTACGACGGGTCGCGCGCCGCGCGCGAGCTCGGGCTGCGCTACACCCCGGTGCAGGACACCCTGCGGCGCACGCTGGAGTGGGCGCGCGCCGAGGGCCTCGTGCGCGCCTAGCGCGTGGCCACGAGATCGGCGCGGAACGGGCGGCGGACCTCGCGCACGCCGTGCGCGTCGAGGATCGCCGCCAGGCGGTCGAGCACCTCGGCCCGGCGCGCGGGCTCGAGCGCGCCGACGTAGCTCACCGACGCGAAGTAGGCGAGCAGGCCGTCGCGGTCGGTGACGTGCTCGAAGGCCACTGCGCGTCGGCGCAGCGGCCCGAAGCCATGGCGCTCGAGGGCGTCGGCGCCGCGGTCCTGGGCCAGCCGCGGATGCGACGCCGCGCGCCACAGGGGCTCGAGCACGGCGTTGACCTCGGCCGCGACCGGATCGCGCTCGCCGGTGCGCTCGGCCGTCAGCCAGCACGCCACGACGCCGCCCCCTGGGCGCACGACGCGGCGCAGCTCGGCCGCCGCGCGGTGGGCGTCGAACCAGTGGAAGGCGTCCCCGCAGACCGCGGCGTCGACCGACGCGCCGGCCAGCGGCAGCGCCTCGGCGCGGCCCTCGCGAACGCGCGCGGCGCCGATCGACGCGCGCAGCGACGTGAGCATGCCGGCGAGCGGCTCGACCGCGACGACGTCGAAGCCGGCCGCGATCAGCGGGCGCGAGAGCTTGCCCGTCCCGGCGGCGAGGTCGAGGACGCGCGCGCCGGGGGCGGCGCCGAGCTCCTCGGCGATCGCGGCGATCACCGCAGGGGCGTAGTCGGGGCGGCCGCGCTCGTAGTCGCCGGCGACACCGGCGAAGCCCGCCACGAGCGCATGAAGGTCCGCCACGCGGCCAGGGTCGCAGACGCGGCGACTGGCGGGGCGATGCATCCGTGATCGCCCCGCCGGTCGCCAACAGGGCAGGCCAGGCCACCGGAGAAGGGGAAAGGGAGGCCCGGCCCGCGATGCACCTAACGCAGGAGCGACGGAACTCTTGCGTACAATCGTCCTACTTCCATTTTCCGACCCGCGCGGACCGGCCAGCCGGCCCTGCCCGGGCGGGCGCCCGACGGCGCCCACGAAGCCCGGGTCCGGCAAGCGCCCCGCGTGGCGCAGCACCAGAAGTCACCACAACCATCAAGGGAGAAGGACCGTGGCCGCAGACGTCGGCATCAAGGAGCTGCTGGAGGCCGGAGTGCACTTCGGCCATCAGACGCGCCGCTGGAACCCGAAGATGCGCCGCTTCATCCATGGCGAGCGCAGCGGGAACTACATCATCGACCTGCTGCAGACTCAGCGCCTCCTGGGCCAGGCCCAGGACTTCGCCGCCGAGCTCGCCCGCCGAGGAGGGACGATCCTCTTCGTCGGCACGAAGAAGCAGGCGCGCGACGCCGTCCGCGAGGTGGCCTCGAGCGCCGGGATGCCCTACGTGCACCACCGCTGGCTCGGCGGCCTGCTGACGAACTTCCAGACGATCAACAACCGCATCCGGCGCCTGCACGACCTCGAGCGCTACGAGACCGAGGGCCAGCTCGCGCTGCTGCCCACGCGTGAGCGCATGGCCGCGCAGGCCGACCTCGAGAAGCTGCGCGCGAACCTCGGCGGCGTCAAGAACATGCAGCGCACGCCCGACGCCGTCTTCATCATCGACCTCAAGACCGAGGCGATCGCGGTGCGCGAGGCCCAGCGCCTGCGCATCCCGATCATCGGGCTCGTCGACACCAACTGCGACCCCGACGGCATCGACTTCGTCATCCCCGGCAACGACGACGCGATCCGCTCCTGCTACCTCGTGGCGCGCGCGATCGGCGACGTGGTCGGCGAGGGCGGCCTCGCCTTCCGGGCCGAGGAGGAGCGCGCCCGCCAGGAGGCCGAGGAGCAGACGCGTCGCGAGGCCGAGGAGCGCCAGCGCCGCCAGGCCGAGGAGCAGGCGCGCCGCCAGGCCGAGGAGCAGGCGCGCGCCGACGCCGAGGCCGCGGCCGCCCTGACGACCGCCGAGGGCGGTGGCGACCGCGCCGTCGCCGAGGCCGAGGTGGCCGAGGCCGTCGAGCACCAAGGGCGCCCGCAGCCCGATCCGGACACCGCGGTCGCCCCGTCCGCGCAGGACGAGACGCCGCGCGCGGACGCCGGCCCCGAGGCCGGCGGTCCCGGCGAGCCCGCGCCGCCCGCCGTCGACCCGACGCCCGACCCGGCCAGCCCGCCGGCGAGCGAGGTCGAGGCGGAGGATCAGACCCAGACCGCGGAGGCCGAGGCCCAGCCGTCGCCGACCGACGAGCCGGCCCCGGTCGATCCGCCGGCCGCCCCCGTCGAGCCCGACCCGCCGGCCGCGGCGCGGACCGACTCCCCGAGCGAGACCCAGGAACAGAACGCATGACAGCGCGTCATTGCTCGACCTCCGTAATCAGCGACCTCAAGAGGAAGCCCTCGCGATGAGCACCCCCGCCATCTCCGCCTCGACCGTCAAGGAGCTCCGCCAGCGCACCGGCGCGGGCATGATGGACTGCAAGCGCGCCCTGGAGGAGGCCGAAGGCGACATGGATCGCGCGGTCGAGATCCTGCGCGTGCAGATGGGCAACAAGATCGGCAAGCTCGCCGGCCGCGAGGCGCGCGAGGGCACGATCCAGTCCTACATCCACGCGGACGGGCGCACCGGCGTCCTCGTCGAGGTCGACTGCAACACCGACTTCGTGGCCCGCAACGAGGACTTCGTCGCGTTCGCCAGGGACGTCGCGCTGCACATCGCCGCCTCGCCCCAGACGCAGTTCGTCTCGGAGGACGAGATCACCGACGAGGCCCGCGAGACCGAGGTGCGCGTCTTCGAGCAGCAGGCCGCCGACAAGCCCGAGCACATCCGCCCGAAGATCGTCGAGGGCATGCTCAAGAAGTGGATGGGCGACGTCGTCCTGCTCAACCAGACGCACGTCAACGAGGACAAGCACGAGTCCAAGACGATCGAGCAGCTGCGCGGCGACCTCTCGGCGAAGACCGGCGAGAACGTCGTCATCCGTCGCTTCGTCCGCTTCGCCGTCGGCGAGTGACCGAGGCGCCGGCCCCCATATTCCGGCGCATCCTGCTCAAGCTGTCCGGCGAATCGCTGATGGGCGAGCTGGAGTACGGCACCGACCCGGCACGGCTGACCGCCGTCGCGGAGCAGATCAAGCAGGTGCACGATCGCGGCGTCGAGATCGCGATCGTGCTCGGGGCCGGCAACATCTATCGCGGCATCTCCGGCGCGGCCTCCGGCATGGACCGCGCCACCGCGGACTACATGGGGATGCTGGCGATCGTCATCAACGCGCTCCAGCTCCAGGACGCGCTCGAGAAGCTCGACGTCCACACGCGCGTGCAGTCGGCGCTGCACATCGCCGAGGTCGCCGAGCCCTACATCCGCCGCCGCGCGATGCGCCACCTCGAGAAGGGGCGCGTCGTGATCTTCGCCGCGGGCACCGGCAACCCGTTCTTCACGACCGACACGGCGGCCGCGCTACGGGCCAGCGAGATCCACGCCGAGGCCATCCTGATGGCCAAGAACGGGGTCGAGGGCGTGCTCACCGCCGACCCCAAGCTGGAGCCCGACGCGCAGCTCATCCGGAACATCACGCACATGGAGGCGCTCGAGCGCCGGCTGCGCGTGATGGACCTCACCGCGCTCACGTTGTGCATGGAGAACGGCATCCCGATCTACGTGTTCAACATGGACGACGAGCGCAACATCGACCGGATAGTGTGCGGCGAGCGGGTGGGGACCCTGGTGTCCAGCAATGACTGAGCTGACCGACGAACTTCTCGACGACGCCAGGGGCCGGATGTCCAAGTCGGTGGCGGCCACGAACAACGAGTTCGGATCCGTTCGCACCGGCCGCGCCAGCCCCGCGCTGCTGGACCGCATCGTCGTCGACTACTACGGCGCGCCGACACCGCTCAAGCAGCTCGCGACGATCAACGCGCCCGAGGCGCGGCTGCTCACCGTCCAGCCCTACGACCAGTCGTCGATCAAGGCGATCGAGCGCGCGATCATGGAGTCCGACATCGGGCTGACGCCCAACAACGACGGCCGCCTGATCCGCCTCGGCGTCCCCGAGCTCAACGAGGAGCGCCGACGCGAGCTCGTCAAGGTCGTGCGCCACATCGCCGAGGAGGGTCGCGTCGCGATCCGCAACATCCGCCGCGACGTCATGCACGACCTGCGTGAGCTGCGCGACGCGGGCGAGGCGGGCGCCGACGACGAGCACCGCGCCGAGGTCGAGCTGCAGAAGCTCACCGACGCCAAGGTCGCCGAGCTCGACGGGCTGCTCAAGGGCAAGGAAGCGGAGATCCTCGAGGTGTGATGGCCGCCGGTGAGGGCGGCGGCGAGGGCGCGGCGGCCGGGCCTCGGTACGTCGCCATCATCACCGACGGCAACGGGCGCTGGGCCCAGGCGCGCGGGCTGCCGGTGGCCGACGGCCACCGCGCCGGCGCCGACACCGTGAAGGCGCGGCTGCGCGACGCCGCCGACCTCGGCATCGAGGAGCTCACCGTGTACTCGTTCTCGACCGAGAACTGGTCGCGCCCGGCCGAGGAGGTCGCCGCGCTCATGCGCATGTTCTCCGAGCGAATCCTCGGCGAGACGCCCGAGCTCAAGGACGAGGGCGTGCGGATGCGCTTCATCGGCCGCCGCGAGGGCGTGTCGGGCGCGCTGCTGGAGCAGATGGACTGGGCCGAGCAGGAGACGGCGGCCAACCGGCGCATCACCCTCTACGTGGCCTTCAACTACGGCGGGCGGGCGGAGATCCTCGACGCGGCGGCGCGCTACGCCGGCGGCGGCGAGGACGCGTTCCGGCGCCTGCTCTACGCGCCCGAGATGCACGATCCCGACCTCATCATCCGCACGAGCGGCGAGCAGCGGATGTCGAACTACCTGGTGTGGCAGTCGGCCTACTCCGAGCTCGTCTTCCGCGACGAGCTGTGGCCCGACTACGACCGCGCCGCGTTCGAGGACACGCTGGCCGAGTACGCGCGGCGCCGGCGCCGCTTCGGGGGCCGCTGATGGCCTCCGGCGGGCGCGCGCGGCGGCCGCCGCCCCGGCGCGGCGACTCCTCCGACCTCGGGCCGCGGGTCCTGGTGGCGATCCCGGCGCTCGTCTTCGCCGGGCTGATCGTCGGCTTCGGCGACTGGGTGTTCGCGGCCGGCCTGTTCCTGCTCGGCGCGGCCTGCCTGCACGAGCTGTTCGCGATGTACGACTTCACGCACCCGACGCGGCTCGGCGGCCTGATCGGGCTGGCCGGGCTGATCGTCGCGGCGCAGGCCGGCGACCGCGAGGTGGTGCTGCTCGCGTTCGTGGCCACGGTGCCGCTCGTCTTCCTGCTCTGCCTGCTGCAGCCGCGCCCCGCGGGGATGCCCGGCGTCTCGGTGACGATGCTCGGGCTGACGTGGATCGGGCTGGCGTGCGCCCACGCGGTGCTGCTGCGCGACCTGCCGCACGGCGACAAGATCTTCGTGCTCGTGCTCGTCGGGACGTTCGTCGGGGACACGGGCGCCTACGTCGGCGGGCGCATGTTCGGCACGCGGCGCCTCGCGCCGGCGATCTCGCCGAACAAGACGGTCGAGGGCTTGGCCTGCGGGGTGATCGCCGGGCTCGCATCCGTGTGGTTCGGCGGGCTGTACGCGGACTGGCTGAGCGGGGTGGACGCGCTGATCCTCGGCGCGGCGATCGCGCTGGCGGGGCCGCTCGGCGACCTCTTCGAGAGCTACCTCAAGCGCGACGCGGGCGTGAAGGACACCGGGCGCCTGTTCGGCGCGCACGGCGGCGCGCTCGATCGCCTGGACGCGCTCCTGTTCACCGCGGTGACCGCGTTCTACGTGTGGAACGCGATGCTCTAGCTCAGACCGGCCGGGTGTGGACGTCGAGCGCGCCCTCGGGCGGGTCGGTCCCGGGCACGTAGTCGCGCACCCAGAACTCGCCGGTCTCGGGGAACTCGTTGATGTCCGGCGCGCGCATCGTGCTGAGGATCAGCACGCGCACGCGCTCCTGCGTGTCGTTGGCGAGCCGGTGCGCGCCCGCGCGGCCGGCGGGGCAGGCCACGACCTCGCCGGGCTCGAGCGTGCGCGTGCCCTCGAGCGTCTGCAGCGTCGGGCGCCCCTCGACGACGACGAGCATCTCCTCGTTGGCGAAGTGCGCGTGCAGCGGGAACGTCGCCGCGCCCGGCTCGACCTCGAACAGCGACGCGCCGAGGTCGCGCGCGCCGGCCTGGCGGGCGATCCTCGAGCGCCGCCAGCGGTACGGCGGATCGTCGCGCTCGGCGTCGAAGTGGGGGTCGTAGATGTTGGGCATCGCGGGATTGTCGTCCGCGCGCCCACGCTCTGCGCGGGCGGATGACACGCACCCGACAGGGCGGGTGTAACACTGGGATCGATGCCCCGTCGTCTCCTCGTCCTCGGATCCACCGGATCGATCGGAACCCAGGCGCTCGAGATCGTCGCCGCGTCCGGCGAGCTCGAGCTCGTCGGGCTGAGCGCGGAGCGCTCGTGGGAGGCGCTCGTCGCGCAGGCCCAGGAGCACGGCGTGCGCCGGATCGCGCTCGTCGACGAGATCGCCGGCGCCCGCGCCGCCGAGGCGTGGACGGACGGCGAGGTCCTCGTGGGCGCCGAGGGGCTGGTGCGGCTCGTCGTCGAGTCGGGCGCCGACCTCGTGCTCAACGGGCTCGTCGGCTCGGCCGGCCTGGGTCCGACCGTCGCCACGCTCGGCGAGGGGATCGACCTCGCGCTGGCCAACAAGGAGTCGCTCGTCGTCGGCGGCGAGCTCGTCACCCAGCTCGCCGAGGCCACCGGGGCGCGCATCGTCCCCGTCGACTCCGAGCACTCGGCGCTGCACCAGCTCCTCGCGGGCGAGCCGCCCGGGACCGTCGACAAGCTCGTCCTCACCGCCAGCGGCGGCCCGTTCCGCGGCCGCAGCCGCGCCGAGCTGGAGGACGTCACGGTCGAAGCGGCGCTGCGCCACCCGACGTGGGCGATGGGTGGCAAGATCACGATCGACTCGGCGACGCTGATGAACAAGGGGCTCGAGCTGATCGAGGCCCACCACCTGTTCGGCACGCCCTACGACCGCATCGACGTCGTCGTCCACCCGCAGTCGATCGTGCACTCGTACATCGTCCTGTGCGACGGCGCCGCGCTCGCCCACATGGGCCACCCGGACATGCGCGTGCCGATCTCCTACGCGCTGCACCACCCCGACCGGGTCGACGTCCCCGTCCGCCCGCTCGACCTGGCCACCGTCGGGTCGCTGACCTTCGAGCCCGTCGACGACGACGCGTTCCCGTCGCTGAACCTCGCCCGCGCCGCCGCGCGCGCCGGCGGGACGGCTCCCTGCATCCTCAACGCCGCCAACGAGGTCGCCGTCCACGCCTTCCTCGAGGGCCGGCTCGGCTTCCTCGGCATCCCCGAGGTCATCGAGCGCACGCTCGAGCGCCTGCCGGCCGAGCCCGTCCGCGCCTTCGAGTCGCTCTACGAGGCCGACCGCGAGGCCCGCGCTCTCGCCGCGTCGCTCGTCGACGCCTCCGACCGCCGTCCTTCCACGGCCGCATGAGCTGGTTCCTCGCCTTCGCCGGCTTCGCCGCGCTGATCGTCCTGCACGAGTTCGGCCACTTCGCCGCCGCCAAGGCGGTCGGCATGCGCGTCGAGCGCTTCGCGCTGTTCTTCCCGCCGATCATCGCCAAGGTCCGCCGCGGCGAGACCGAGTACGGCATCGGCGCCGTGCCCCTCGGCGGCTACGTGCGCATCACGGGCATGAACCCCAACGAGGAGATCGCGCCCGAGGTCGCCCACCGCGCCTACTACCGCCAGCCCGTCTGGAAGCGGATCTTCGTGATCTCCGCCGGCCCGGCGATGAACTTCCTGATCGCCTTCCTGATCGCCTGGGGCCTGTTCGCCTCGCAGGGCATCGTCCGCAACGCGCTGCGCGTCGCCGACGTCGACCCCGCCGGGGCCGCGCAGGCGACGCTCCAGCAGGGCGACTACATCGTCTCGGTCGACGGCAAGCCCGGGTACGCGCCCGGCCTGAGCGACGACGAGATCGTGCGCCGCCAGAACGCGCTGCGCCGCGCCGTCGGCTCGCACCGCTGCGCCGGCGAGCTGACCGCGGGCTGCCAGGCGACGACGCCCGCGCGCGTCGTCATCGAGCGCGACGGCGCTCGCCGCACGGTCGAGGTCCGCCCGCGCTACAGCCCCGCGCAGCGCCAGATGCTGCTCGGCATCGGCTACGGGACGACGGAGGACGTCGGCGCCGGGCGCGCCGCGTCGCTGTCGGTGGAGACGATGTGGAGCGTCACCAAGCTCACCGTCTCGGCCATCGGGCGCCTGTTCTACGACGAGCAGGCGCGCCGCGAGGTCTCCGGCGTCGTCGGCTCCTACGAGGCGACGCGCCAGTCCTTCGAGTTCGACACCACGCGCGCGCTGCGCGTGCTGGCGATCATCTCGCTGTCGCTGGCCGTCGTGAACCTGTTCCCGTTCCTGCCGCTCGACGGCGGCCACATCTTCTGGGCGCTGGCCGAGAAGGTGCGCGGCAAGCCGATCCCGTTCTCGGTCATGGAGCGCGCGAGCGTCGTCGGCTTCGTGCTCGTCGCCGTGCTCTTCGTCATCGGCCTGAGCAACGACATCGGCCGATTGCAGGGCGACGGGTTCGGGGTGCGCTGACTCCGGTTTCCCGGCGCCTCGCGAGGTTGGCTTGACCCGCCCGCGCGCGGGGTAAGCGCCCGGCATGCAAGCAGCCACCGCCGCACCGGCCGAGCTCGGCCCCGACGCCGAGCGGCCCGACGGGCTGAAGCGCGCGATCTCGCGCAACATGCTCCTGCTGTTCGTCGTCGGCGACGTCCTCGGCGCCGGCATCTACGCGCTCGTGGGGACGGTCGGCGACCGCGTCGGCGGCGCGATCTGGGCGGCGTTCCTGCTCGCCATCGTGCTCGCGTTCTTCACCGCGGTGGCCTACGCCGAGCTCGTGACGAAGTACCCGCAGGCCGCGGGCGCGGCGCTGTACGTCAACAAGGCGTTCGGGATCCGCTTCCTGACCTTCATCGTCGCCTTCGCGGTCATGTGCTCCGGCCTGACCTCGGCCGCGACGCTGTCGCGCGCCTTCGGCGGCGACTACCTGTCCGAGTTCGTCTCGCTGCCCACCATCCTCGTGTCCTGCGCGCTGCTGCTCGCCGTCGCCGCCCTCAACTCGCGCGGCATCGGCGAGAGCGTGAAGGTCAACGTCGGCTTCACGCTCATCGAGCTGAGCGGCCTGATCCTCGTCGTCGTCATCGGCGCCGCCGCGGTGTTCGGCGGCGAGGGCGACACCGGGCGGGCCTTCGACATCAAGGAGGGCGAGGCGCTGCTGCCCGCCGTGATGGCCGGCGCCGGCCTCGCCTTCTACGCGATGATCGGCTTCGAGGACTCGGTCAACGTGGCCGAGGAGGCCCACGAGCCGCACCGCAACTACCCGCGCGCGCTGTTCGGCGGGCTGCTCATCGCCGGGCTCGTCTACCTCGCCGTCAGCATCGTGGCGAGCATGGCCGTGCCGACGCAGACGCTGGCCGGCTCGGACGGCCCGCTGCTCGAGGTCGTGCAGGTCGGCCCGCTGGCCATGAACACGCAGATCTTCGCGGCCATCGCGCTGTTCGCCGTGACCAACGGCGCGCTCATCAACATGATCATGGCCTCGCGGCTGCTCTACGGGATGTCGATCCAGGGAATCGTCCCTGGGGCCTTCTCGAAGGTCCTGCCCGGCCGGCGCACGCCGTGGGTGGCGATCGCCTTCACGACGCTGCTGGCCATGCTGCTGGCCTCGACCGGCGATCTGAGCACGCTCGCCGACATGACGGTCGTCCTGCTGCTCACCGTCTTCGTGCTCGTGAACATCTCCGTCCTCATCCTGCGCCGCGACAAGGTCGCCCATGACCACTACCACGCGCCGACGCTCCTCCCGGTGCTCGGCGTCGGGATCTCGATCGCCGTGATGTTCACCAAGGAGGCCGACATCTTCCTGCGAGCCGGAATGCTGCTGCTCGTCGGCGTCGTCTTCTGGCTGCTGAACCTGGCGGCGCTGCGCGGCCGCGACCGCTTCTCTACCGAGGAGCTCGCCCAGGTGCAGTCGCCGCCGGAGCGCTGACCGGGCGCACGCAGACCCAGCTCTTGACCAACGGTCCGGCGCGCTCGGGCAGCGCCGGGCCGAACAGCGCCTCGAGCTCGAGCCGGCCGAGCAGGTCGATCTCCTCCCAGTGGCCCATGGCGCCCAGACGCCAGTAGCGCCGGCGCGGCCCGGCCGGCAGCCAGTGCGCGAAGGGCAGCAGCGCGTGCGGCTCGATCGGGAAGCTGCGCGCCGGGGTCTGGACGTACCAGCCGCGCGAGACGCGGTGAAGCTCGGCCGCGAAGGCGGCGCGCCTGGGCTTGGGGACGTGCTCGATGACGCTCGAGGAGTAGGCGAGGTCGAACGCGCCGTCCTCGAAGGGCAGGCGTTCGGTCGCGTCGGCCTGCACGAACGGGCCGGGGTAGTCCGGCCGCCGGCGCAGGTCGACGCCGGTGATGTCGAGACCGGGCTCGAGCGCGCGCAGGCCGAGCGCACCGCAGCCGACGTCGACGATCCGCATCCCGGGCTGGAGGCCGGTCATCGCGAAGAAGCGCTCGTGGCGCCGGCGCCGCGCGCGGGCGGCCAGCGGGGAGAGCACGCGAGCGCGCAGGCGGGCCTTCGCGGTCCCGTAGACGTCCTGGGAAGCGCTCATCGAGCGCAGGGTAAGGCCCGTACACTCAGAGCATGGCCTCAGCCCGGCAGATCCACGTCGGCGGCGTGCCCGTCGGGGGCGGCGCCCCCGTCGCCGTCCAGACGATGACGAAGACCGAGACGGCCAACCTGCAGGCCACGATGGACCAGATCCGGCGCGTGGCCGAGGCCGGCGCCGACATCGTCCGCGTCGCCGTTCCGCGCGACGAGGACGTCGAGGCGCTGCGCACGATCGTCGCCGAATCGCCGATCCCGGTGATCGCCGACATCCACTTCAACCACACGCTCGCGGTCAAGGCGCTCGCCGCCGGCGCGCACTGCGTGCGGATCAACCCGGGCAACATCGGCGGCGCCGACAAGGTCGCCGCCGTCGTCGAGCAGGCCAAGGCGCAGGGCACGCCGCTGCGCATCGGCGTCAACTCGGGCTCGCTGCCCAAGCACCTCCGCGACCTCGAGTTCACCAACCCGGTCGAGGCGCTGGTCACCGCCGCCGTGGAGTTCGTCGAGCTCATGGAGCGCCTCGACTTCGAGGACTTCAAGGTCTCGATGAAGTCGACGAGCGTCCCGAACACGATCGCCTCCAACCGCCTGCTCTCCGAGCGCATCCCGTACCCGCTGCACCTCGGCATCACCGAGGCGGGCACGAAGTGGTCGGGCTCGCTGAAGTCGGCCGTCGGCCTCGGCACGCTGCTCGCCGACGGCATCGGCGACACGATCCGCATCAGCCTGTCGACCTTCCACGCCGAGGAGGAGGTCAAGGTCGCCTGGGAGATCCTCAAGGCGCTCAAGCTGCGCGAGCGCGGCCCGGTGCTGATCGCCTGCCCGACCTGCGGCCGCCTGCAGTTCGACATGGACACGGTCGTGGCCGAGGTCGAGCGGCGCCTGGAGGCCTACGACGATCCGATCGAGGTCTCCGTCCTCGGATGTGCCGTGAACGGGATCGGCGAGGCCCGCCACGCCGACTTCGGCATCACCGGCGCCAAGGACATGGGGATGATCTACTCCAAGGGCGAGCCGCTGAAGAAGGTCCGCACCGAGGAGCTCGTCGACGAGCTGTTCAAGGAGATCGACCGCTACTACGCGGCCGGACGCACGGTCGTGCGCGACGAGGCGCAGGCCGCGCAGGCGCGGAAGTGGCTGGCCGAGAACGAGGACGCCACGGCGATGACGCCCGAGCGGCTCGCCGCCATGGAGGCGGCCGCGGCCGCCGCGGAGTCCAACGGCGACGGCGAGAAGCCGGACCCGGTCCGCCTGGGCGAGGACGTCTCGCCGGTCACCGGGCGGCGCTTCAGCCGCACTTAGCCGGGCCGTCCACCCGTCCACCCCTCGCCCTCAGCTGCGCTCGAGCAGCCGGGCGAGGTCACGCGCGATGCGCTCCTCGCGCTGGCCCGCGACGGCCGGCTGCGCCTTGACCTCCTCGAGGAGGCGGACGATGCGCTCGTTCGACGGCGCCGTGTCCGTGGCCATGGTTCACCTCCTTTCCGCGTCGCGGCGGCAATCGCCGACCGCGTCGCCGGGGGCGTCCGGCCGGGCAGCCGCGCCGCGGCGCGACGGACCCCGCCATTGGTGCGTACTGTGCCGCCCAGATGTGCCCAGTCTGCATCCGCCAGGCCATCGGGGGAGGTGATCGCGTGCACCGCCGCTGAACGCCGTGCCGTCATGCCGCCCGGTCGGGGCGGCTCGATCACCTCCACCCACGAAGGGATGACTTGCGATGCAGCGACAGCTCGACACGTCCGCCGTCCTGGCGGACCTGACACGGGTCGCCGACGGCCCGGCGCGCGACGGCGCCGCTGCGGTCGACCGCGACCGCGCCTTCCCCCGCCACACGATCGACGCGCTCGCCGCGGCCGGCGGGCTCGGGCTCGTGGTACCCGCCGACGCGGGCGGCTCCGGCGGCGCGCTCGTCGCGCTGGCCGAGGCGTGCGAGGCGCTCGGCACCGCGTGTGCCTCGAGCGCGATGGTCTACCTGATGCACTCCGTCACCGCGGCGACGATCGCCGCGGGCGGCGGCGAGCAGGCCGCCGAAGTGCTCGCCGGGATGGCCGACGGCAGCCTCCTCGGGACGCTCGCCTTCAGCGAGCGCGCCTCGGGCGCGCACTTCTACGCTCCCGAGCTGCGCGCCGAGCGCTCGAACGGCTCGCTCCGGGTCAGCGGGCGCAAGAGCTTCGTCACGTCCGGCGGAGAGGCCGACATCCTCCTGCTGCTCGTCCAGGGCGAGGCCGAGGGCACGGCGGACGCCTACGTGCTGCGCGGCGACCAGCCGGGCGTCCGCTTCGAGGGCAGCTGGGACGGCCTCGGGATGGCGGGCAACTCGAGCGTCGCCATGGAGCTCGACGGCGTCGAGCTCGACGGCTCGGCCCGTGTCGGCGCGGCGGGCGGGGCGACCGACCTGATCTTCGGCGCGGTGGCGCCGTACTTCCTCGTCGGCCTGTCGGCCGTCAACGTCGGCATCGCCGCCGCGGCCGCCGCGGCCGCGACGGAGCACGCGGCCGCGCGCCGCTACCCGGACGGGACCTCGCTCGCCGAGATCCAGGCCGTCCAGCACGCGATCGCCGACATGGACGCCGCCGTCCGGCACGGCGCGCCTGCTCGTGCGCGAGGCCGCCCGGCTGGGGGAGGCGGGCGACCCGGCCGCGCTCGTCGCGATCATGGAGTCGAAGGTGACGGCGACGGAGGCCGCCGCGACGGTGACCGGCCGCGCGCTCGAGGTGACCGGGGGGCAGGGGTACACCCGCGCCCTCCCGATCGAGCGCCACCTGCGCGACGCGCGCGCCGGCGCGGTCATGGCGCCCACCAACGCCGTGCTTCGCACCTGGATCGGGAAGGCTCTCGCCGGCCTTCCGGTGCCGTGAGCCGCGACGAGGGGACGGTCCTCGTGGGGGCCGTCGCCTACCACCCGCGATCGTGACGATCTGACGCGACGTGGGCGGCGCTGCGCACGAGCGCGCCCCAGGCCACGGAGGGCCTCGAGGTCAGCTGGCGCAGCCCGGCCTACTACCACTGCAACTTCACCGCGCTCCCCGGCTACGCCCGCGGCGAGGCGTGGAGCGCGGTGCTTCTCGAGATGGACCACGACGACCCCTCGGTGCGGACCGAGATGGAGCTCGAGGGCGTCCGGCGGTGGCTTCCCGGCGACAAGTCGGGCTACGCCGACCTCACCGAGGCGATGCGCGAGCAGGAGCTGCTGACGTGAGCGTGCGCCGGCTCGACGCCGGCGAGCTGGAGCTCGGCGGCGGCCTCGAGGTGTTGGTCGCCGCCGCGCTCGAGGGCATCGCCCCGGGCGGCGAGATCGACGTCGCGCTGTCCTCGCGCGCCGCCGCGTTCGAGCTGCCCGCGTGGTCGCGCCTGGGAGGGCACGAGGTCACGGGCGAGTCCGTCGACGCCGGGGGCTGGGTCGTGCGCGTGCGCCGTGGCGCGGGCGCGCGCGTGCTCGGCGGCGAGGCGCCGGCGCGGGGCGCGCCGCCCGGCGCCGGCGACGGGCGCCTCGGGATGGCCGACCTGCGAGCCGCCCACGGCCCGCCTCCGGCCCGTGCCGCGCGTGATGGCGGGCTCGTGCCCCTCGGTGCGCTCGCCGAGCCGCGCGCGGGCTGCCGGACGACGTCGAGCGGGCCGTCGCCCAGGTGATGACGTACATCGCGCAGAACGAGTACGCCGCGCTCTACATCCCCGCGCGGTTCCTGCCGCACGTCAACCCGCAGTACGCCGAGGTCCTCATGTGGCTGGCCAGCCACGTCCACGACGAGGCGCGCCACGTCGAGGTGTTCACGAAGCGGGCGCTGGCGGGCGGGGCGCGCGCGCACGCGCTCGCCTCGACCGAGCTGTCCTTGCACACATTGATGGAGGAGGGGTCGTTCAGCAACGCCGCGCTGCTGCTCAACGTGCTCGGCGAGGGGACGTTCCTGGACCTGCTGCGGTTCGTCGAGCGTCACGCTCCGGACGCGGCGACGGCGGCGGCGGCGCGGCTGGCCCACCGCGATGAGCGGCGCCACGTGCACTTCGGGATCTCGCATGTCCGCGCCCGCATCGCGGCCGACCCCGACGCCGCGCGCTCGCTCGTCGCGGCCGCCGAGGCCCGCGCCGCCAAGCTGACGAGCCTGTCCGGCCTGAGCCCCGTGCTCACCGAGGCGCTAACGGTCATGAGCGCGCCCTCGCGCCAGCCCGCCGAGCTCTCGGAGGCGGCCGCCGGCGTCCGCGCGCTCATGCTGACCATGGACGACAACCGCCGCCGGCGGCTGCGCGCCGCCGGCTTCGACCGCCACACGGCGCGCCACCTGTCCGAGCTGCACACGCCGAACCTGATGTAGCGGCGCAGCGGCGGCGATGCTCGGGTCGGGCGTGGCGCCGGTACGGTTGCGCGATGACCGGCGAGCGCGTCCCTCACGCCATGTCCGTGCCCGACGCATCCGGGGTGACCGGCTCGGCCGGCGTGACCGGCGCCGCGGGGATCGTCGGCTCCGCGGGGGTGGTCGGCTCGGCGGGCATCGTCGGCTCGGCGGGCGTGGTCGGCGCCTCCGGCATCGTCGGCAGCGCCGGCGTCAGCGGCTCCAGCGCTGTCGTCGGGAGCGCCGCCGTCGCGCTCAGCATCGGGGTCGTCGGCTCGACCGCCGTCCTCGGCTGCCTGGGCAACGTCGCCTGCGCGGGCTGCGTCGGCTGCATCGGGTGCGTGAACTGCAAGGGCTGCGTGGGGTGCATCGGCTGCGTCGGGCTCACCGGGGCCGTGGGCCGCATCGGCGGACACGCCTGACGCGAAACCTGATGCAGCCCCTCAGCGGCGGCGAGCAGGCGGGCCGACGCGGCGACTGTCGCTCGTGCGCAGCGGCGCGTCGGCCTCGGGGCGCCAGGCGAAGCGCAGGTCGGTCGGCCGCGTCACCGTGAAGCGCAGCTGGAACGCTCCGCGGCCGTCGGTGCGCACGCGCCGGACGGTCACCCAGCTCGACGCCCCGACGGTGCGCCGCTGCACCGAGACCTCGTGGAAGCCGCCTGGGCGCAGCTGGCCCCACAGCCGCGCGACGCGGCTGTCCGGCGCCTGGTCGACCCAGAACGGCTGGGCGAAGCCGCGCAACGCGGGCTTGGCGCGGTCGTCGGCGAAACGCAGGCCCGATTGCCAGCCGGCGTTGCCCGCGCGCAGCGGCTCGTCGCGCCACTCGTACTGGATCAGCGTCCGCACCCGCCCGTCGCGCCACGCGATCGCCGCCGCCTGCTGCAGCCATTTGGCCTGCAGCGCCGGCCGCACGCCGTCGCGCGTGTCGGGCGGCAGCGTCTGGTAGCCGTACTCGGTGAGGTGCAGGTCGAGCGGGCGTGTGCGGCCGAACGTGTTGCGCAGCCCGTTCGCGCGCTGCAGCCGGTCGAGCAGGCGCTTGAGGCGCGCGAGGTCGGCGAGCGCCGCCTCCTGGGGCTGCGGGTTGGGCTCGTCGGGTGCCCGGCGTACGCCGTGCGGGTGGTAGGCGATGCCCTCGGCCTGGAGCGGGCGGAACCCGGCGCAGTAGCCCATGCGCACCGGACGCAGCCGCTCGCTCAGGCAGCCGAGCGCGCGCAGGAAGGTCAGCGGCCGCATCGCGGCGTTGCGCGAGCGCGGGTTCTGCCCCCGCGGCGCCAGCGCGCCGACGAGGACGCGCGCGCCGGGATCGGCGGCGCGGATGGCGGCCCACGCCTCGCGCGCGAGGCGCCGGTAGAGGTGCGGGGCGTAGGGCTCGCAGATCGTGCCCGTGCACGTGAACTGCGGCTGCAGCCAGAGCGGCAGGTTGGGCTCGTTCCAGACGATGTAGCGGTCAACCTGGGCGCCGTAGCGCAGCGCGACGGCACGGGCGTAGCGGCCGAAGAGGTCGGGGCGCGGCTTGAAGCGCCGGCTCTGGCGGCCGGGCTCGGCGCTCGCCCACAGCGGGCCGGGACCGGTCACGGTGAGCGTGACGCTCATGCCCGCCTCGCGAACGAGGCGTATGGCGCGGTCCAGCGCGCGCCAGTCGTAGCGCGCATCGGCGGGGTTGGAGGCGTCGAAGCCGGGCGGCGGGGCGAGCTCGCCGGCCGCCGGGCTGACGGTCTGCCACTGGGCGAAGAGGCGGACGGTGTCGACGCCCAGCGCGCGCCAGGAGGCCACCACGGCGGCGGCCTTGGCGTCGTCGGGCTCCTCGAGCAGGGCGCGGTCGTCGGCGATGCCGATCTCGAGGTGGGAGGCCGCGTGCGCCGGCGGGCTCAGGGCGAGTCCGCCGGCGAGCAGCAGCAGGGCCAGGAGCCGGCGCGGACCGCTCAGGATGCGGCGGAGTAGCGCTCGGCGACCTTCGACCAGCTCACGACGTTCCACCACGCCTTGAGGTACTCGGGGCGCCGGTTCTGGTACTTCAGGTAGTAGGCGTGCTCCCAGACGTCGTTGCCCAGCAGCGGCGTCTGACCGTCGGTGACGGGGTTGTCCTGGTTGGCGGTGCTCGTGATCTTCAGCGTGCCGCCGTCGGAGATGAGCCAGGCCCAGCCCGAGCCGAAACGGCCGACGCCGGCGGCCTCGAACTGCTCCTTGAAGGAGTCGAACGAGCCGAACGCGGAGTCGATCGCCGCGCCGAGGTCGCCGTCGGGGGCGCCGCCGCCGTCGGGGCTCATCGACTCCCAGAACATGGTGTGGTTGAGATGCCCGCCGCCGTTGTTGCGGACGGGGCCGCGCTTGTCCTCGGGGATCGAGGACAGGTTGGCGACGACCTCCTCGATCGGCTTGTCCTCCCACTCCGTGCCCGCGAGCGCATCGTTGACCTTGTCCACGTAGGCCTGGTGGTGCTTGTCGTGGTGCAGCGTCATCGTCTGCTCGTCGATGTGCGGCTCGAGTGCGTTGTAGTCGTACGGGAGCGGCGGAACCTCGTAGGCCATCGGGTCTCCTTCGTCGGGGGTGGAGCGCTACGGAAGGCGAGCCCGAACCTTATCCAGGCGCCGCCGCACGCCTCGTGCGCGGCCCGCCTCGTGTGCGGGCCACCTTCATCTAGTGTTGAGCGCCGGATGCGCGTCTCGCACCTCCTCCTACCCACCGAGCGCAAGCCGCCCGCCGACGCGGAGGCGCTCTCGCACAAGCTCATGGTCCGGGCCGGCCTCGTGCGCCAGCTCGGCTCGGGGCTGTGGACCTGGCTGCCCGCCGGCTGGCGGGTGCACTCGAAGATCGTGCAGATCGTCCGCGAGGAGATCGACGCGATCGGCGGGCAGGAGATGCTCATGCCGGTCCTCAACCCGCGCGACATCTGGCGGCGCTCGGGGCGCGACGCGATCGACGAGGTGTTCAAGCTCGAGGACCGCCGCGGGGCCCCGATGGTGCTGGCCATCACCCACGAGGAGGCGGTCACCGTCCACGTGGCCCAGGTCGTGCGCTCCTACCGCGACCTCCCGCTGCTCCTCTACCACTTCCAGACGAAGGAGCGCGACGAGCCGCGCCCGCGCGCCGGCGTGCTTCGCACGCGCGAGTTCATCATGAAGGACGCCTACTCCTTCGACCGCGACCCGGACGGGCTCAACGCCTCCTACGACAAGTTCGTCAGCGCCTACGACCGGATCTTCGACCGCGTCGGGCTCGAGTGGTACCGGGTCGAGTCGGACGTCGGGATGATGGGCGGCTTCGGCGCGCACGAGTACATGGCGCCGTGCCCGGCGGGCGAGAACGAGGTCGCGCTGGCGCCCGGCTACGCGGCCAACGTCGAGGTCGCGAGCGCCGAGGCCCAGCCCATCGAGCTGCCGCCGCCGTCGGACGCGCCGGTCGAGGTCGACACGCCCGAGATGACGACGATCGACGCCGTGGCGCGCCATCTGAGCCTCCCCGCGGGCGCGCTGCTCAAGGCCTTCCCGGTGATCGCCGGCGACCGCGGCATGATCATGGTCGTCGTCCGCGGCGACCATCGCGTGAACGAGATCAAGCTCCAGAACGCGCTCGGCAGCGACTTCCGCCCGGCCACCGCCGAGGAGATCGAGCAGCGCCTCGGCCCGCCCGGCTACATCGGCCCGGCGGGCGCCGACATGCCGATCCTGCTCGACGACGCCGTCGAGGCCGGGCGGCCCTACGTCGCCGGGGCCAACGCCCGCGACGCGCACCTGACCGGCGTCGAGCCGGGGCGCGACTTCCGCTTCGACCGCGCCGACGTGCGGACGGTGGAGGCCGGCGACCTCGTCAACGGCAACCCGATCCACATCGAGCCCGCGATCGAGGTCGGCAACATCTTCAAGCTCGGCACCCGCTTCTCGGAGCCGTTCGGCGCGACCTACCTCGACGAGTCCGGCCGCGAGCAGCTCATCTGGATGGGCTCATACGGCATCGGCCCGGCGCGCATCGCCGCCGCCGCGATCGAGCAGTTCGCCGACGAGAAGGGCATCTCGTGGCCGCGCTCGATCGCCCCGTGGGACGTCGAGATCGTCGGGCTGGGGCGGGAGGGGACGCCCGAGCGCGACGCCGCCGAGCGGCTCTACGGCGAGCTGCGTTCGGCCGGCATCGACGCGCTCTACGACGATCGCGACGCCGGTCCGGGCGAGAAGTTCGCCGACGCCGAGCTGCTCGGGGTGCCGCTACGCCTGACGCTCGGCAAGCGCTCCATCGAATCGGGGACCGTCGAGGTCCAGGCGCGACGGGGGCGAGTCGACCACGACGGCGGAGTCCCGCTCGAGGGTGCCGCCGAGAAGGTGGCCGAGCTGTGGCGCAGCCTCCCCTAGACCGGGCCCGGGACGCCGCCTCGGAGCGGGTCGAGCGCGCGCGGCTGACCTTCCGGCGGCTCGTCGGCCTCGACCGCTCGGGCCCGCCGCCGCCGCAGATCGGCTCGGGCCAGCCCTGGCATGTGTGGACGGTGCCCAACGGCATCGGCTTCATCCGCCTCGCGCTCATCCCGCTGTTCCTGGTGCTCGCGCTGAGCAGCGAGGACGGCACCGACGCGCTGCCGGCGATCATCTTCGCCGTCGTCGCCTGGAGCGACTACGCCGACGGCATCGCGGCGCGCATCACCGGCCAGTACAGCCGCTTCGGGGCGCTGCTGGACCCGATCGTCGACCGCCTGCTCATCATCAGCGGCGTCGTGGTGTGCTGGTACCACGTGCTGATACCACGCTGGTTGCTCGCCGTGCTCGTCGCGCGCGAGCTGTTCATGCTCGCCGCCGGCCGGCTGGCCCTGCGCAAGGGCATCGAGCCGTACATCAACTGGTGGGGGCGCCTGGCCGTGTGGCCCATCATGTCGGCGATCTTCGCCGGGCTCGTGGGCTGGAAGACGGCGGCCACCGTGCTGATCATCATCGGGCTGGTCATGGCGCTGATCGCCACCGAGGAGTACGCGCGGCGGGTGCGGCGTGAGCTGGCCAGGCGCCGGGGATAGAGCGCCGTCATGGGTGCCCGGGGCAGGCTGCTGCTCGCGGTCGCGGCCGTCGCGGCTGCCCTGACGGCCGGCTGCGGGGGCGGCGACACGCGCACGGTCACCGTCACCGAGCGGTCGCAGACGCCCGCGACGGGGACGACCGGCCCCGCGGCGCCGGCCGCCGAGGAGCGCGCCCTGGCCGAGGGCACCGGCGCGCTGTCCGGGCGCCCCTTCACCTTCCGGATCGTCGAGCTGCGCCGCTCGGGCGCGACGGTCGTGCTCAACGCCACGCTGACGCTCGACGAGGAGGCCGACGGGCGCGCCCGCGTCGGCGACCTCTTCTCCGATGGGATCGCCCAGCCGCTCGAGGGCCGGCGCGCGCGCTCGGAGCCGGCCGATGTCTTCGACGGGGTCGCGCTCATCGACCCCGACAACCGTCGCCAGTACCTCGTCGCCCGCGACGCCGCCGGACGCTGCGTGTGCAGCCGCGGCCTGGCCGAGGTGCTCGCCGCGCCCGGCGTGCCGGTCAGCCTGACCGCGACGCTCGGCGCGCCGCCGGGCGGGGTGGCGCGCGTCGACGTCGTCGTGCCCAACGTGCGGACGTTCGCCGGTGTCGCGCTCGCGGAGTAGGCGGCTGGCGGCCGCCGCGGCGCTCGCCGCCGCCGCGCTCTTCGCGGGGTCGCCCTCGCTCGCCCAGGAGCCCGACCGGCTATCCGCCGGCGAGATCACGCTGCCCGCCGGCGACCTCGCGCTGACCGAGGCCTCGCCGGACGGCGCGGTGCGCACGACCACGTCGGCCGAGCACGTCACGGTCATGCTGGCGGCCGACGCCCTGTTCGAGGTCGACCACGCCGCGCTGACCCCCGAGGGCCGGCGGCGGCTCGGCGACGCGGCGCGCCTGATCGGTGCCGCGCGCCCGCAGGAGGTCGTCGTCGAGGGACACACCGACGCGCGGGGCTCGGCGGCCGAGAACGAGGCGCTGTCGCTGCGGCGCGCCGAAGCGGTCGCCGCCGCGCTCGAGGAGATCCTCGGCGCCGCCGCTCCCGGCTTCACGCCGGTGGGCCGCGGCGGGCGCGAGCCCATCGCCGAGCGGGCCGCGGTCAACCGCCGCGTGACCGTCAGCTTCGACCGCTGAGCGGGGCACCCTCAACCTCAGCTTGAGTGTCAGCGATTCGCTGGTATGCTCGCCGCCATGGACACGTTCCCCGACCTCGGCTCGCTCTCCGACCAGGAGCTCAAGGAGCTCATCCAGCAGCTCACGGAGGAGGAGGTCGACATCTCCTACAAGCGCCGGATCCTCCACGGCAAGATCGACATCCTCCGGGCCGAGCTCGTCAACCGCCTGCGCAAGAAGCACGAGGGCGGTGAGGACGTCATCACCGGTGACGACGTCCAGAAGCTGACAGACATCCTCGCGGGGCGGGCGTCCGGTGAGGACCGGGAGCTCGAGTAGCGCGGCGCGATGGCGCTCCACTGCCCGGAGTGCGGCTTCGTCAACGCCGAGGGAGCGAACTACTGCTCACGGTGCGGAGCCTTCCTGGGCCAGGCGCGCGAGCGCACGGCGGCCTCGGGTGAGCCCGCGACGGCGACCTACCGCATCGACGAGACCGGCGAGCTCGTCCCCGTCGACGTCGAGGACGTCGTCGCCGACGACGGCGCCGCGCTGGTCATCCGCGCCGGCGGTGGCCGCGTGGGGGAGAGCTTCCCGCTCACCGACGGGCGCATGACCATCGGCCGGCGCCCGGACTCGGACATCTTCCTCGACGACGTGACCGTCTCCCGCGACCATGCCCTGCTCGTCCGCCGCGGCGGCGACTTCTACCTCGACGACCTCGGGTCGCTCAACGGCACGTACGTGAACCGCCACCGCATCGAGTCCCACCGCCTCGAGGACGGCGACGAGCTGCAGGTCGGCAAGTTCAAGCTCACCTACATCGCGCGATGACGATGGCCGTGCAGGACGAACAGGCACCGATCGAGACCGAAGAGCTGGACGACGCGGCGCTGCCGACCAAGTCGATGACCATCGGCGCGGTCTGCAAGGCCCTCGAGCAGGAGTTCCCGGACATCTCGATCTCGAAGATCCGCTACCTCGAGGACCAGAAGCTGCTCTCGCCGCGGCGCACGCCCGGCGGCTACCGCCTCTACTCGAGCGGCGACGTCGCCCGCCTGCGGACCATCCTGCGCCTGCAGCGCGACGAGTTCCTGCCCCTGCGCGTGATTCGCCAGGAGCTCGCCTCGGGCCGCACGGAGAGCGACGTGGCCGCGCCCGCCTCCGGCGGCGCGGGTGGCGACGGCGGACGGCGCAAGCGCCGCCCGAGCGTGACCGCCCCGTCGACCGGAGCGCTGTACTCGCTCGACGACGTCGTCGAGGAGACCCGCGCCGACCCGCGGCTCGTCTCCGAGCTGGAGGAGTACGGGGTCATCAAGGGCGAGAACCGCGCCGGCGTGAAGTACTACGACGAGACCGAGCGCGAGATCGTCCGCGCCGTCACCGAGCTGGCCCGCTACGGCGTCGGCGGGCGCAACCTGCGCGCCTTCCGGACCTCGGCCGACCGCGAGGCCGCGCTGCTGCAGCAGATCCTCGCCCCGGCGCTGCGCTCGCGCAACGCCAAGCGCCGCGAGGAGGCGATCGAGGCACTCGAGAACCTCGCCGCGGTGACGACGCACCTCAAGCACCTGCTGCTCATCCGCGACCTGCGCAAGATCGTCGGCTGATGGCCCGGCGCGAGCCGGGTCCCGCCGTGGACCTGCGCGCGCTGATCCGCGAGATCCCCGACTTCCCGCGGGCGGGGATCGGCTTCAAGGACATCACCACGCTGCTCGCCGACCCGGCCGGGCTCGACGCCGCCGTGGCCGCGCTCGCCGGCCAGGCGCGCGACCTCGACGTGGACGTGGTCGTCGGCGCCGAGGCGCGCGGCTTCCTGCTCGGGCCGGCCCTGGCCCGCGAGCTGGGCGCGGGCTTCGTGCTGGCGCGCAAGCCCGGCAAGCTGCCGCACGACACGGTGCGCGCCGAGTACCTGCTCGAGTACGGCACGGACGCGCTCGAGCTGCACACGGACGCGGTGGCGAGCGGCGCGCGCGTGCTCGTCCACGACGACCTGCTGGCCACGGGCGGCACCGCGCTGGCCCTGTGCCAGCTCGTCGAGCAGCTCGGCGGGACGGTGGCGGGCTGCGGCTTCCTGATCGAGCTGACGTTCCTCGCCGGCCGCGAGCGGCTGGCCGGATATCCGGTTCACGCGCTCATCGCCTACGACGCCGAGTAGATTTCCGCGTCCCGCGATGGACTTCGAGCCCGTCATCCCGCTCGAGCGCACCTTCGACGCGCTCATCGGCCTCGAGGTCCTCGAGATGGACGACGAGCGCGTGCGCGCGCAGGTGCCCGTGCGCGAGGAGCTCAAGCAGCCGATGGGGCTCGTCCACGGCGGCGTGTTCGCGACGATCGCCGAGTCGGTCGCGTCGCTGGCCACCTTCTACGCCGTCTGGCCCGACGGCAACGTCGCGCAGGGGCAGTCGAACGCGAGCACGTTCCTGCGGCCGATCAGCGCCGGCACGATCCACGCCGAGGCGCGGCGCCGCCACCGCGGGCGCACGACCTGGGTGTGGGACGTCGAGATCTCCGACGACCAGGGGCGCCTGTGCGCGATGACGCGGATGACCATCGCCGTGCGCCCGCTCCCGCAGCCGCCCGCGCCGCCTACGGCCTGAGCAGCGGGTGGCGCTCGTCGCCGAGCGCGGCGCCGGCCAGCAATTCGCCCAGGCGCGGGGCGTGCTTGAACAGGTTGTGGCCGGCCAGCGAGATGACGCCGCCGCCCTCGCGCACGGCGAACGCGTCCGGGTGCTCGCCGCGCAGCGTCGCGGTCAGGCGCAGCACGGCGTCGACGGGCTCGGGCCGCAGGCCCGGGAAGGCCGCGCGCACGTAGGCGGTGAGGCGATCGCGGGCGGGGCGCAGGTCCAGCCCGCCGGGCACATGCTCGGCGTGCGGGTCCGAGACCTCGGGGTAGGCGTCGTCGACGGCCAGCCCGACGGCGTAGCGGTCCGGGCCCTCGGGGGCGCCGTAGGCGCCGGCGCCGAAGATCCCGCTGCGATCGGCCCACACCGGGACGGGCGCGGCGGCGGGGGAGCGCACCGGGAAGGTCAGGCGCAGGTGGGCGCGGCGCTCGCGAGCCACGGCGAGCCCGAGCGGCGCGGCGAGGCGCTCCGTGCCCGCGCCGGCGCAGACGACGCAGCGCCCGGCGCGCACGCGGCCGTCGCCGGTGGCGAGCACGACCTCGCCGCCCTCGGGCTCGATGCGCTCCACGCGCGCCGCGCGCCGGGCGTCGCCGACCCAGTCGCGCAACGCCGCGAAGGCGGGCGCAGCGCGCAGGGCTCCGGCGGTGGGGTCGAGCAGGAAGGCCTCGCCGGTCTCGGCCAGCCAGGGCAGGTGCTCGCGCGCCTGGGCGCCCGTCAGCACGCGGGGCTCGAGTCCTGCGGCGGCGAGGGCCGCCGCGCCCGCCTCGGCGTCGCCCCCGAGGCGCAGCGCGCCGCCGCGCTCGAGCATCTCCACGCCGGAGCGCGCCTCCCAGGCGCGCCACGCCGCGTGCGACTGGCGCGCGAGCCGGGTCAGCGCGGGGTCGTCGTGGAGGTGGCGGAAGCCGCGCGCGGCGCCGGCCGACTGGCCCTGGCCGGGGCGCCCCGGGTCCAGGCAGGCGACGCTCGCGCCGCGGCGCAGCAACGCGTCGGCGGTGGCCAGCCCGACGATCCCGGCGCCGACGACGGCGACGTCGACGCGGCTCACGCGGGCGCGGCGCTCATCCGCCGTAGCGGTTGGTGATCGGGACGCGCCGGTCGCGGCCGAACGCCTTCGAGGTCACCTTGATGCCCGGCGGGTTCTGGCGGCGCTTGTACTCGGCGACGTCGACGAGGCGGATCACGCGGTCGACGTCCTCGGCGGGCAGGCCGCGGGCGATGAGCTGCTCGCGCCCGAGGTCCTCCTCGACGTAGCCCTCGAGGATGCGGTCGAGCACCTCGTAGGGCGGCAGCGAGTCGTCGTCGCGCTGGTCGGGGCGCAGCTCGGCCGAGGGCGGGCGCGTGACGATCGACTCGGGCACAGGCGACTCGGGGTCGCGATGCGAGCGGACGGCGACGAGGCGGTAGACGAGCAGCTTGGGGACGTCCTTGATGACCGCGAAGCCGCCCGCGCTGTCGCCGTAGAGCGTCGAGTAGCCGACCGACATCTCGGATTTGTTGCCGGTCGTGAGGACGAGCCAGCCGAACTTGTTCGAGAGCGCCATGAGCAGGTTGCCGCGGATGCGCGCCTGCAGGTTCTCCTCGGTGAGGTCCGGCTCGCGGTCGGCGAACACGTCCGAGAGCAGCTCGTCGTAGCCGGCCATCGCCTCGCCGATCGGCAGCTCGAGCATCTCCACGCCGAGGTTCTCGGCGAGCACGCGCGCGTCGTCGCGCGTGCCCTGCGAGGAGTAGGGCGACGGCATGGTCACGAAGCTGACGCGCTCGGGCCCGAGCGCGTCGACGGCGACGAGCGCGACGAGCGTCGAGTCGATGCCGCCCGAGAGCCCGAGCACGACGTGCTGGAAGCCGTTCTTGGTGACGTAGTCGCGCGTGCCGAGGACGAGCGCGGCGTACACCTCGGCGTCGTCGTCGAGCGTGGGCGCGACCTCGCCGCCGGGCGGCCGGTGCTCGCCGGACGGCTCGCCCGCGCCGGTCGTGAAGCTGCCCAGGTGCCGGATCCCGGCCGCCGCGGTGCGCGCCGCGGGGCGCTGGCGCGTGTCGCGCAGGCGAGCCGCGGCGGCGGCACGCGGGTCGACGTCGCAGACGAGCATCGCCTCGGCGAACTGGGGCGCGCGCGCGATCACCGTGCCCTCGTGGTCGACGACGACCGAGCGGCCGTCGAAGACGAGCTCGTCCTGGCCGCCGACGAGCGCGCAGAAGGCGACGACGGCGAGGCTGTCGCGGGCGCGCTGGGCGATCATGAGCTCGCGGTCCGAGCCCTTGCCCGCCTGGTAGGGGGAGGCCGAGATGTTGACGATCAGGCCCGCGCCGGCCAGCGCCTCCTCGCTCAGGGGCGGGCCGGAGACCCAGATGTCCTCGCAGATGGTCAGCCCGACGGTCTCGCCGTCGACCTCGATGACGGCGCCGCCCTCGCCGGACTGGAAGTAGCGGACCTCGTCGAAGACGCCGTAGTTGGGCAGGTTCACCTTGCGGTAGACGCCCTGGACGGCGCCGTCGGCGCAGATCGCCGCCGCGTTGTAGACGTCGGCGCCGCGCTCGGGGAAGCCGACGATCGCGACGATGCCCTGGGCGTCGGCGGCGACGCGCTCGACCGCCGCGCGCGCGTCGGCGAGGAAGTGCTCCTTGAGCAGGAGGTCCTCCGGCGGATACCCGGTGATGGCGAGCTCGGGGAACAGGACGAGCTGGGCGCCCTGCTCCTTGGCTGCGGCGATGCCTTCGCGGACCTTCGCCTCGTTGCCGGCGATGTCCCCGACCGTCGCGTTCATCTGGGCCAGCGCGATCCGCATGGACCCAAGTATGCGGGTCGCCTCCGAGCGTACGCGGTGCGCCCGGCAACGCAATTCCACACAACCTTCAACAAGTTGTGTAAGGTTGCCGCACAACGGATACAAGGTGGAGCAACCATGGACCTACGCGATCCCGTCACATTCGGCCACGTCTACGACGAGCACTCGTCCGCCGTGTACGGCGCCGCCATGCGCGTGCTCGGCAACCCCGTCCAGGCGCAGGACGTCACCCACGACGTCTTCCTGCGCGTGTGGCGCCGCCCCGCCGCCTTCGACCCCACCCGGGGCGACCTCGGCGCCTATCTGCGGCTCATGGCCCGCAGCCGCGCGCTCGACCTGTGGCGCACCGCCCAGGCCTCCGGCCGGGCGACCGACCGCCTGAAGATCTCCGTCGGCCGCGACGAGGTTCTCAGCGAGGATCACCCCGGGCCGCTCGTCGAGCGCGACGAGGACCGCCGCACGGTGCGCGCCGCCCTCGGCGTGCTCCCCGAGGCCCAGCGCGAGGCGGTCGTGCTCGCCTACTGGGGCGGGCTGACGGCAGGCGAGATCGCCCGCCGCGTCGACGTCCCGCTGGGCACGGCCAAGAGCCGCATCCGGCTGGGGCTCGCGCGGCTGCGCAGCGAGCTCGAGAGCGCGGTCGCCGAGCCGCTGGCCGAGGCCGCGTAGCAGCGCGGGGGAGGGGACCGCGATCGTCTAGGGTCCCCGCCGCAATGCCCGTCAACGGGAGCGACTTCGACCCACGCCTGGAGCCGCTCTACCGCGATGGGCGCGATGTGCTCGGCGACGACGTCGACTGGTTCGACGCCCACACGCACATCGGCCACAACGATCCCGACGGGCGCAAGGCGACCGCGGAGGAGATCCTCGGCGGGCTCGACCAGGCCGGGCACCGGCGCGCGATGGTCTTCGCGATGCACGAGCCCGACGGCTACGGGCCGGCCAACGACCGCGTTCTGCGCGACGCGGCCGAATCCGGCGGGCGCCTGATCCCGCTCGCGCGCGTCAGCCCGCACCACGAGGACGCCGTGCGCGAGGCGCGTCGCTGCCTGGAGGCGGGCGCACGCGGCTTCAAGCTGCATCCCCGGTCCGACGAGTTCGGGCTGCCCCATCCCGCCGTCGAGCAGGTCGTGGCGCTCGCCCACGAGCAGCGGATGCCCGTCCTCTTCCACGCCGGACGCGGCATCCCGCACCTCGGCGAGGCGGTCGTCGACCTCGCGCGGCGCTACCCGGGCGCGCGGCTGATCCTCGCCCACGCCGGGATCAGCGACCTGAGCTGGATCGCCCCCGAGGCGAGCGCGCTGCCCAACCTCTTCTTCGACACCGCGTGGTGGCTCGTCTCCGACCACCTGCAGCTCTACGCCTCGGTCCCGCCCGGGCGGATCCTCTACGCCAGCGACATGCCCTACGGGCCGGGCGTGGCCACGGCGTTCATCTTCCAGCGCGTCGCGCGCACGGTCGGGCTCAGCCGCGAGGCGATGCTGGCCATCGCCGGCGGCCAGCTCGAGCGCGTGGTCGAGGGCGAGGACCCGCTCGACGTCGGCCCGGCGCCGGGCCGCGAGTCGGTCGGAGCGCGGGTCATCGAGGCCGAGCGGGTCGTCTCCTACGCGGCCGCGGCGATGCAGATCGCCTTCCGCGGGATGGACCCGACGGAGCCGCTCGCGCTCGCGCGGCTGGCCTGCAACACGGGCCGCGACGACGAGCTCGGCGAGCTGTTGCGCCTCGTCGACACGCTGCTCGGCATGGCCCTCCAGCAGCTCACCGCCGACCCCGAGACGCCGCGCACGATCACCCCGCCGACGCTGCTGGCCATCACGCTGGCCGGCACGCCGGCCCTCGGGTTGCCCAGCGCGACCCTGTGATCCGCGTCGTCCGCTGAGCGCCCCGGCGCCGTCGGCCCGGCCGCGTACGCTCGTGGGTCGTGGGCCGCATCGCGCACCTGGACATCGACGCCTTCTACGCCTCGGTCGAGCTCCAGCGGCGCCCCGAACTGCGCGGCCTGCCGGTGATCGTCGCGGGGTCGGGCCCGCGCGCCGTCGTCACCACCGCGTCCTACGAGGCGCGCCGGTTCGGCGTCGGCTCGGCGATGCCCGCCTCGCAGGCGCGGCGGCTGTGCCCGGACGCGATCGTCATCCCGCCCGACTTCACCGCCTACCGAGACGTCTCGCGCGAGGTCATGGCCATCCTGCGGCGCAACATCGATCGCGTCCAGGTCGTCGGCCTCGACGAGGCCTACGCCGACCTCGACGGGCTCATCGCGCCACGCGCCGCGATGCGGCGCCTCGTGGCCGAGGTGCGGGAGGCGACGGGCATGTCGGTGTCGGTCGGGATCGGGCCGAACAAGCTCGTGGCCAAGGTCGCCTCCGACGCCGAGAAGCCCGCCGGCTTCGTCGTCCTCGGCCGCGAGGAGGCGTGCCGGCGCTTCGCGGGCTCCCCGCCCGGGCTCGTGCCCGGCATCGGGCCCAAGACGGCGGCCCGGCTGGAGAAGCTCGGCATCGGCACGCTCGCTCTGCTCGCGGCCACCGACGACGACGTCCTGTCGGCGCACTTCGGCTCGCGGATGGGGCCGTGGCTGCGCCGCCGCGCGCGCTTCGAGGCCAGCGACGACCTCTCGCCGGTGCGCGCCAAGAACGCCTCGGAGTCGCGCGAGACGACGTTCGACTACGACATCGCCGAGCTGGAGCGCCTGGAGGAGGTACTCCGCCGCCTGGCCGGCGAGCTGTGCGAGGGGCTGCGCAAGCACGAGCGGCGCGGGCGCACGATCGCCATCAAGGTGCGCCTCGACGACTGGACGACGGTGACGCGCGCGCGCACGATCGGGCGCGCGACGAACGACGGCGACGAGGTCGCCGGCCTCGCTGTCGCGCTGCTGCGCGAGTACGCGCCGCCCCGGCCCGTGCGGCTGCTCGGCGTGCGCGTCGCCTCGTTCGAGGACGAGGCCGAGCGGGCCCAGCTCGCGCTCGAGATGTGACCGCGGATCAGGGCGGACTGGCGGCGACGCCCAGCCGGTCGGCAATCGCGTAGTGCCGCCGGGCCTCGAGCACCCTGGCGCGCTCGAGGTCGACGTCCGCGCCGCTGGACCGCGGTTAGACTCGGCCGTGCCAGGCCGAGCCATGAGCGATCGCGAGACCGACCACCTGCGCGTGCTGATCGCCAACGAGCGCAAGGACCGGCTGGCGCTCGTGGCTCCGATCGTCGCAGCGCTCGGCCACGACGTGATCGCCCGCGAGATCGAGGTCGAGGACGTCGGGCCGGTCACCGCCCGGGAGCGGCCTGACGTCGCGCTCGTCGGGCTCGGCGAGAGCTCCGATCATGCGCTCGGCCTGATCGAGCGGATCGTCCGCGAGGCGGCGTGCCCCGTCATCGCGCTGATCCACGCGCCCGACCCCGAGTTCGTCCGCCAGGCGTCGATGCGCGGCGTCTTCGCCTACATCACCGACGCCGACGCCACCGACTGGCAGAGCTCGATCGACATCGTCCTGCGGCGCTTCGCCGAGTACCACGAGCTCGAGGGCGCGTTCGGGCGCCGCGCCCTGACCGAGCGCGCCAAGGGCATCCTCATGGAGCGCCACGCGATCGACGAGGCGCGCGCCTTCGAGATGCTCCGTGAGCAGTCGCGGACCAGCAACCGCAAGCTGATCGACATCGCGATGGCCGTCATCGACGGTCATCGGCTGCTGCCCAGGGACACGCCGACGCGCCCGTAGAGCGGCCTGCGGGAGCGGTGGTATGGTCGCTCGCGCCCGCCCCAGAGCACGGCGGGCACCATCTCGGCTCCAGAGCTCGGCCGGTGTGGCGCATCCCGTGCTGGGCGCGCGCCGACCTCCACAGTCAGGAGCCGAGCATGTCGATCTCCTCGCCGGCCACGCGCCGCGCGCACGCGATCCCGGCGCGTCTAGTCGACGCGCCGATCCGCCCACGCCTCATGGCGACGTTCGCGGCCGCCTGGCTGCTGACCGGCGCGGCCGCCGCGGGCGCCACGACCCCGGCCGTCCCCGCGGCGGCGACCGACGTGCAGCTCTCGCTGCCCGCGCCGACCGGCCGCAACGCCGTCGGCGTGCGCTCGGCCTTCGTCGCCGACCCATCGCGCACCGATCCCGCCACCGGCGGGCCCCGCACGCTGCCCGTGCGCATCTGGTACCCGACGTCCCACCCGCAGGCCGGGACGCCGGCGCGCTACCTGTCGCCGGCCGTCCAGCCGGTCATCGAGGGCGCTCTGGGAGCTCCCGAGGGAACCTTCGACATCGACACGCATGCGTCGGCCGGGGCGCCGATGCGCCATCGCGTTCGCGGCGTGATCCTCGTCTCGCCGGGCTTCGGCAACCTCGTCGCGTTCCACACCGCGCAGGCCATCGACCTGGCGAGCCGCGGCTGGGCCGTGGTGACGTTCGACCACCCCCACGACACCTTCGTGGTGGAGGGGCCCGACGGCACGCTGATCCCGATCGACGGCGAGACCCTGGAGCATGTCGCGCTCGCCTTCACGCAGCGCGTCCCCGACGTCCGCCTCGTGCTCGACCACCTGTCCGCGCTCGTCCCGGGCTACCGTCCGAGCACGCCGGTCGGGATGTTCGGACACTCGCTCGGCGGGGCGGCAGCGGCCGAGACGATGCTCGTCGACGCGCGGGTCCGCGCCGGCGTCAACCTCGACGGCGGGCCGCGCGGAGCCGTGGTGCAGCAGGGCCTGGACCGGCCGTTCGGCCTCATGCACGAGCCGTTCGCGCCCGGCGACTTCGAGTTCCTGTTCAAGCAGTTCATCGCCGGGTTGCGCGGACCGCACCCGATCGTGGAGCTGCCGGTGGCCCACAACGGCTTCACCGACTTCGTCGTGTTCAACCCGCAGGCGGCCGCCGCCGATCCCGCGCTCGGCGCGCTCCTCGAGGCGCGTGTCGCGGCCGGCGTGGCGAGCGTCGAGGCGGGGCTGGCGGCGCTGTCGGAGCAGCGCCGGTTCCTGTCGGGGTTCATGCGCCGCTACGTCGGCGACCGCCGCCACGGCGGAGCGCGCGGCGTGGCGCCGACGTTCGACGCTCGACCGGCGTTTGGCGGTCGGAAGGTTGGAAGGTAACCTTCGGATACCAGGGAGCTTCAGCTCGTCGCAGCCAGGCCAGGCTCGGAACTCTGACCCCGAGGCGCCCGGCTGATTCTCCGCCCGCGAGGGGAAACCCCTCAAGGGCCCGCCGCGCATCCGCGCGCTCCGTCTCGAGGAGGTCCCGTATCCGCCCGATCGATCCAGCTTCGGCGCACAGGCGACACCGGTGACGACGTACTCCGACCCGGTCCGGTCGGACGCTCTCGAGTGGCGCGTCCGCGCGGTCGCGGGTGAGCTCTCCGCGGTCCGCGTCGCGGTGACCGCCTTCGCCGCCGGCCAGGGCGCTCCGGCGACGCTCCAGGACGACATCGCGCTCGCCGTCTCCGAGGCGTGCGCGAACGCCGTGCTGCACGCCTACGTCGACGCCGCAGAGCCCGGGGCGCTGATCGTCGAGGCGTTCCGCCGCAACGGCCAGCTCGTCGTCGTCGTCGGCGACGAGGGGCGGGGCATGGTCCCGCGGCTCGACAGCCCGGGCCTCGGCCTGGGCCTGGCCGTCATCGGGCGACTCGCCGGGAAGCTCGAGATCGACGACCGCTCGACCGCGCCGGGCACCCGGCTGCAGATGACCTTCGCGCTCCCGGGCGGGCACACGTGAACGGATCGTGGCCGTCCCTTTCATCGGAGGGCCGCCCTGCTGTAGGGTGATTCTTGTACAGGTCGAGCGATGATGCTCGACGCAAAGAGTGTTCAGCGCCCGCAGTCGTTGCCATCATGCAGCATCTTCCGCGTTCGCAGTTCACAGAGCCGTGGAGGAAAACATGGCAACCGGAACCGTCAAGTGGTTCAACGACGACAAGGGCTTCGGCTTCATCACCCCTGACGAGGCGGGCAAGGACCTCTTCGTCCACCACACGGGGATCAACGCCAACGGCTTCAAGTCGCTGCAGGAGGGCGCGAAGGTCTCCTACGACGCCGAGGCCGGCGACAAGGGCCCGAAGGCCGTCAACGTCACCCAGCTGTAGGCCGTGACCCGGCGCGCGCCGTCCGCTCAGGCGGCGGCGCGCTCGGGGCGCAGCACGAGCGGCTCGTCGATCGTGCGGCGCAGGTTCAGGAACGCCAGCGTCCCCAGGAGCATCGGGACGCAGAGCAGCACCGCGTGGTACACGAGCACCGCAGCCGCCGCGGTGGCCGGCGAGGCGCCATAGAGGATCAGCGCGCCCGTCATCCCGCCGTCGAGCACGCCGATGCCGCCCGGCACCGGCAGGATGTTGCCGACGTAGCCGATCAGGAAGGCCAGGGTCAGCGCGCCCACGGGCGGCGCCGAGCCGAAGGCCTGGAAGCAGACCCACAGCATCGCGATGTCCGCCCACAGGTAGGCGACGGCGCCGAGCGTGCGCCACCGCGGGTGGCGGACCTCGTCCAGCGTCGCGTCGATCACACGCGCCGTTGTGCGCAGCCAGCCCGACAGGCGGCGCTCGTCGTCCTCGCGCAGCCGGCGCGCCAGATACGGGATCGAGGCGAAGAAGGCGAGCACGGCGACCCCGACGACGCCGGGGACGATGCCGAGCAGCAGCGGGTCGGGGCCGTGCAGGAGGCCGACGCCGACGGCGAGGCCGGCGAGCGCAAGGGTGGCGACGTTGACCGCGCTCGTGAGCAGGAAGAGGACCGCCGAGCGCTCGGCGAAGCGCGTCAGCGAGCCGCCCTTGGCCTTGACGACCCACGCCCCGACGGCGATGCCGCCGGCGCCGCCGGCCGGGACGATCGCCCCGAAGGCCATCTCCGACCAGGCCACGCGCGCGGCGAAGCGCCGCGGGGCGCGGTGGAAGACGTGCTGGAAGGCGACGACGAAGCCCAGGCACGACACGAGCTCGAGCGCGACCGCAAGGACGATCCACGACGGGTCGACGTCGGACACGCGCCCGACGACGTGACGCAGGCCCGGCACGGCGAGCAGCACGGCCGCGCCGAGGACGACGAGGAGCAGCATCCCGACGAGCCCACGCGCCAGGCGCCGGGTCTCGTCACCGCCCTCCGCGCCCTCGTGGGTCTCGGGGCGCGGGGTGTCGGTCACGGATGCCATCCACGAGAGATGGTATCGCGGCCGCAACCATTGTCGGCCTCAGAGGTTGCAGAATCAACGATCAGTCGCCGAGGCGGCCGTTCGCGCGCAGGACGACCAGCGCGCGCACGGTCATGTACCCGCGCCAGTCCAGCGTCGCGGCCGGCGACCACTCGGGGAAGCCGAACGACCAGCCGCCGTCGTCGCCCTGCGCCGCGGCGAGCGCGTCGAGGTGGGCGTCGATCGTCGCCTGGTCGAACAGGCGGCGGCTGCGGGCGCCCGGCCACGGCGAGAGGTCCAGCGGCGTGTGCACGTCGCCGCCTGCCGCCGGGTCGAGCGAGATGAGGCCCGCGTCGAGGATGCGGCCGCCGGCCTCGTCCAGCGCGGCCTGCGCGCGGTCGTCGTCGGCCACGGCGTCGAGGAAGGCGACGGCGAAGAGCGCGTGGTAGGCGCTCTCCGCGACGCGGTCGAGGTGCGCCCAGCAGTAGGCGACGGCGCCCTCGAGCCACGGATGCTCGGCGCCGGCGCGCAGCAGCGCCGCGGCGTTGCTCGCCGTCTGGATCGGCGACGAGTCATCCGACGGCTGCCACCACGGCGCGCGCTCGTCGTCGCCGACCGAGGCGAGGGCGAACGGCACGCCGCCGTCCGGGCGCTGGACGCTGCGCAGGAAATTCGCCGCGCCGAGCAGCATCGCGTCGCTCGTCGCGCCCGTCTCGCCGAGGATCTCGAGCGCGTGCTGGACGGCGCCGGGCTGGCTCGTGGGGGAGCGCAGATCGGGCTCGAGCGCGTGCCCGAACCCGCCGTCGTCGTTGGCGTACGCGGCCAGCGCACGCAGCACCGGCTCGGGCGGGGCGCCGTCGATCAGGTGGGCGAAGCGGTGGCGGTCGAGGAGGCGGGCGTTGCGGGCGACGAAGCGCCGGGCGAGGTCGACGTCGGTCATGCCGCCATGCTGGCGGCGAGCGGGGCGTGCGTCTTGAACGGATCGGACGGCTCGCCCGCGGGAGCGGCGCCCTCGGCCAGCAGCGCGGCGGGTGGCAGGCCGGACAGGCGCCCGCACTCGCGGGTCAGGTGGGCCTGGTCGGCGTAGCCGGCTTCGAGCGCGACGCGCGCGAGGTCCGCTCGCCCGTCGCCGTCGCGCGCCAGCGTCAGGAAGCGCTGGAAGCGCAGGACGCGCTGCAGCGTCTTGGGGCCGTAGCCGACGGCGTCGGCGAAGCGGCGCCGCAGCTGGCGCTCGCCGAGCCCGATGTCGCGCCCCAGGCGCTCGACGCGTGTGCCCGGGTCCGAGATGGCGCCCGCGGCCGCGCGAACCATGCGGTCGAGGCCGTCGCGCGGCAGGCGCTCGGCGACGGCCGCGGCGAGCGCCTCGTGCTCGGCGCCCGGGCGCGCCGCGGCCACGCGCTCCTCGATGCGCTGCGCGGCGTCACGGCCCCAGAGGTCCTCGAGCTCGACGCTCAGGTCGAGCAGCTCGCGGGCGGGCAGGCCGAGCGCGCCACCCGCCGCGCCGATGCGGAAGCGCACGCCGGCGACGGCCGCGCCGGCGGGCACGCGCGAGCGGGCCGGCCCCGTCGCGGGCCCGGCGACGACGAGCCGCTCGTCCTGCACCCAGACGACGTCGACGCACGCGTCGGGCAGCACGCGGGCCACGAACTCGTGGTCCCGCGGCTCGCGCCGCCACACGCACGCGACCGCCGGGCGGTCACGGTCGCGGGCGGCGAGCTCGCGGTAGGCCATCGCGCTAGAGCCGCGCCACCGCGTCGACGAGGCGGCGGACGTCGTCCTCGTCCGTGTAGGCGACGGCGCCGGCGCGCACCGCGCCGTCCGGCTCGAGGCCGAGGTGGGTGGACAGCTCGAGCGCGTAGTAGTTGCCGTGCCAGACGGCGACCCGGTCGGCCGCCAGCGCGCGGGCGACGTCGGCCGCCGTGCGCCCGGCCACGGAGAACATGATCGTCGGGGCGCGGTCGCGGGCGGTGCCGTGCAGCGTCACGCCGTCGATCGCCGACAGGCCGTCGAGCATCTGCGCGAGCAGCGCGTCCTCGTGGGCGCGCAGCGCGGCGCGGTCGAGGGACAGCACGAACTCGGCGGCGGCCCGGACGCCGGCGAGCGCCTCGAAGGGCAGCGTCCCGAGCTCCCAGCGGTCGGGGACGGCGTCGGGCGACGGGCGCAGCTTGTCGGGCCGCAGCTCGGCGAGCAGCTCGGGGCGGCCCCAGAGGATGCCGACGTGCGGCCCGAACCACTTGTAGGCCGAGCAGGCCAGCGCGTCGGCGCCGAGCGCCTCGACCTCGAGCGCGAAGTGCGCGGCGGCGTGCACGGCGTCGACGAACACGCGCGCGCCCGCGTCGTGGGCGGCGGCGACGATGCCCTGCAGGTCGGGCACGGTGCCCACGGCGTTGCTCGCGGCGGTCACCGCGACCCAGCGCGTCCGCTCGCCGAGCACGGCCTCGACGGCCGACGCGGGCAGCTCGAGCGTGTCCGGCTCGGGATCGGCGAAGCGCACGGTCGCGCCGGCGCGCTCGGCGGCGATCAGCCAGGGGCTGACGTTCGCGTCGTGGTCCAGGCGCGTGCAGACGATCTCGTCGCCGGGCTGCAGGGTGCGCCCCGCGGCGGCCGAGAGCCGCATCGTCATCGCGGTCATGCTCGGCCCGAAGGCGACGCCCTCGGGAGTGCCCCCGAGCAGCCGCCCGACCGCGCCGCGCGCCGCCTCGGTGAGCGCGTCCGTCGCCGCGGCGGCGGCGAACAGCCCACCGTGGTTGGCGTTGTCCCCGCTGCGCATGAAGTCGGCCATCGCGTCGATCGACGCGTCGACCATCTGCGTGCCGGCCGGGCCGTCGAGGCGCGCCCAGCCGTCGCGCAGGCCCGGAAAGCGCCCGCGCAGCGCGGGCAGCGCGGTGGTCGCCATCAGTACAGCGCGGCGGCCAGCCGGCGGCGGGCGTCACGCGCGAGCGGGTGATCGACCCCGAGCGAGTCGAGCACCGACACGACCACGCGCCGGACGTCGTCCTTCATGCCGTTCGCGCTCGGGATGGCGTCGATGAGCAGGTCCAGCGCACGCTCGTGGTCGCCCGCGTCGAGCGCGGCGAAGGCCTCGTCGAGGTCGACCTCGTCCTGGTCCTCGAGCCGCATGCGCGCCTCGAGGCCCTCCGCCTGGAAGTTGCCGCTCACGTTGCGCAGCAGGGCAAGCGCCTCGTCGCGCTCGCCGCGGCGGTACAGGGCCTCGGCGAGCGGGACGGCGGCGTCGGCGCGACCCGGCTCGAGCTCGAGCGCGCGGCGCAGTGACTCCTCGTCTCCCGCGGCGACGAGCGCGTCGGCCTCACTGGGGACGAGCCCGTCGAAGAAGCGCTCGACGACCGCCGGCTGCTGCGCGCCGACGAACTCGTCGACGACCTTGCCGTCGCGGAACGCCTTGACCGCCGGGATGCCCTGGATCCCGAACTGCTGCGAGATGCTCGGGTTGGCGTCCGTGTCGAGCTTGGCAAGCACGACCTTGTCGTCGCGGGCGGCGGCGGCCCGTTCGAGGATCGGGCCGAGCATCCGGCACGGGCCGCACCACTCGGCCCAGAAGTCGACGACGACGGGGGTCTCCTTCGAGCGCTCGATGACCTCGCGCTCGAAATCCTGTTCGGTGACATCGATGACGGCCATTCCAGCGATGATAGGACTCCGCCCGTGCAAATCTTCGTGACCGAGGCGGGGGAGGGCTCGCCGGTCGTCCTGGCGCACGGACTGACCGCGACCAACCGCTACGTGGTGATGGGTTCCAAGGCGCTCGAGCGCTCCGATCACCACGTCGTCGCCTACGACGCCCGCGGCCACGGGCGCTCCGATCCGGCGCCCTCGCCGGACGCCTACACGCTACGAGGAGCTCGCCGCCGACCTCCTGCGCGTGATGGACGACCACGGCATGGACCGGGCCGTCCTCGCCGGCGCGTCGATGGGGGGCCACACGGCCCTGCGGGTGGCCCTCGAGGCGCCCGAGCGGGTCGCCGGCCTCGTCGTCGTCACGCCCGCCTACGAACCCGATGACTTCGGCGGCGAGGCCTCGCTCGCGCGCTGGGACGCGCTGGCCGAGGGCCTGCGCCGCGGCGGCGTCGAGGGCTTCGTCGAGGCCTACGGCGACCCCGGCGTGCCCGAGGCGTGGCGCGAGACGGTGTTCCGCGTGATCCGCCAGCGCCTGGCCGCGCACGAGCACCCGGAGGCGGTCGCCGACGCGCTGCAGGGCGTGCCGCGCTCGAGGCCCTTCGCCGCGCTCGAGGACCTTGCCGCGATCGACGTCCCGGCCGTCGTCGTGGCCGACCGCGACGAGGCCGACCCGGGCCACCCGCTCGCCGTCGGCGAGGCCTACGCGCGCGCGATCCCGGGCGCGCGGCTCGTCGTCGAGGAGGAGGGCAAGTCGCCGATCGCGTGGCAGGGCAGCCAGCTCTCGGCGGTGATCACCGAGGTCACCGACGAGGCGTTCGGGTGAGCGTCGGCTACGGCGCGCCGCTGCCGAAGAAGCTCGGCTTCAAGCCGGGCGTGACGGCCGCGTTCGTCAACGCGCCCGACGGCTTCGCAGGGCTGCTGGGCGAGCTGGAAGGGGTGACCGTGCGCGCGCGCCTGCGCGGCCCGCTCGACCTCGTCGTGTGCTTCGTGACCGAGCGGCGCGACCTCGAGCGCCGGCTGCCGAAGCTGCGCGCCGCGCTCGCGCCCGCGGGGATGCTGTGGATCGCCTGGCCCAAGCGCGCCTCGAAGGTCCCGACCGACATGACCGAGGACGTGGTGCGCGACGTCGCACTGCCCACCGGGCTCGTCGACACGAAGGTCGCGGCCATCGACGAGACGTGGTCGGGCCTGCGGCTGGTCATCCGCAAGGAGCTGCGCTGAGCGCCGAGCCGATCTTCCGCCGCGACGGCGACCTCCTCGTCCCGAGCGCGCACACGCGCGGGCCGTGGGAGCCGGGCGCCCAGCACGCCGGCGCGCCCGCCGCGCTGATCGCCGACGCGCTGCGCGCGGACGGGATGCTCGTCACGCGCATCACCTACGACCTCCTCGGCCCGGTGCCGCTCGAGCCCCTGGCCCTCGACGTGCGCCTCCTGCGCCCCGGGCGCCGCCTGCAGGTCGTCGAGGCCGACCTCGCCGCCGGCGGGCGCACCGTCGTGCGCGCCCGCGCGTCGCGGCTGGCCGTCGGGTCGGCGACGCTGCCCGCACGGGCCGACGCGATCGCCCCGCCGGGCGGCGGACCCGAGGATGCCGTGGCCTCCGGCTTCCCGTTCGAGACCGAAGAGGCCGAGGGCTTCCACCGCACGGCGATGGAGATCCGCTTCGCCGCGGGCACGAGCTACGGCCCCGGCCCGGCGCTCGCGTGGTTCCGCTTGGCACGCCCGCTCGTCGACGACGAGCCGCCCTCGCCGCTGGCCCTCGTCGCGGCGGCCGCCGACTTCGGCAACGGCGTGAGCCACGTGCTGGACTTCGAGACGCACCTGTTCGTCAACGTCGACCTGACGATCCACCTGCACCGCGAGCCGCGCGGCGAGTGGGTGCTGCTCGACGCGCGCTCGCGGGTCGAGCCGCACGGCGCCGGGCTGGCCGCCTCGGCCCTGTACGACGAGCACGGGCCGATCGGGCTCGCCGCGCAGTCGCTGTACGTCGCCGACCGGCCCGCGTCCGACGGCTGAACGAGGGCGCCGGGGCGGAGGGCACAATGGAGGCGATGGATCCGTTGGCCGTCCTCGGCGTCGAGCCCGGCGCCTCGCCCGAGCAGGTCGCCGCCGCCTACCGTGACCTGGCCAAGCGCTGGCACCCCGACCGCGCCGGGACGCCGGGCGCCGACGGGCGGATGGCCGAGATCAACATGGCCTACGACGTCCTGCGCTCGGGCGCCTGGCAGCGCGAGCGCCCGAGCGGGCCGGTGCCCGCCAACGGCGCCGCGCGGCCGCGCGCGCTCGCCGGGGACTGGCTGGCCGAGCCGCTGCGCCGCGCCCTCGGCCGCGAGCTGCTCATCGCGCTGGAGGACGGAGAGCCGGTGTCCCTGGTCACGCCCGCGGCGACGTGGGCGAGCCCGCGGACGCTGCTGGCGGTCACCGACCGGCGCCTGCTGTGGCTGCTCGACGACGCGCCCACGCACCGCGTGCGCACGCTGCGCTTCGGGGCGATCCAGGAGATCCGCCACCACCTGCGCCGCCCGCTGCGCCGCGTCGCCGTGCTGCGCGTGCGCACCACGCAGGGCCGGGGGCTGTCGTTCGCCGAGCTGCGCCCCGCGACGGCGGCGGCCATCGCCGGGCAGGTGAGCACGATGCTCCTGGCCGGTCGCGCGGCGTCGTGACCGCCCGGCGCCCGGCGCTGCTCGGCGACCTGCCCGAGCAGGTCTTCACGAGCATGCTCGCCGCGGCGGCGCGCGCGGCGGCCGAGCCCGGCCCGCGGCTCATCGACCTCGGCCGCGGCAACCCCGACCTGCCGCCGCCGCCCGCGGCGCTCGAGGCGGTGCGCGCCGCGCTGCTCGAGACCGGCTCGCCGGCGGTGCACGGCTACCCGCCGTTCCAGGGCCACCCGGAGCTGCGCGAGGCGATCGCCGCGCGCTACGCGGCCGAGTACGGCGTCGACCTGGACCCGGACACCGAGGTCGCCGTCCTGCCCGGCACGAAGACCGGGATCATGCTCGCCACGCTCGCTGCCGCCGGGCGGGGGGACGGCGTGCTGCTGCCCGATCCCGGCTATCCCGACTACCGCTCGGGCGTCGCCCTGGCCGGCGCGCGCGAGGTGCCGCTGGGGCTCGACGCATCGGCCGGCCTGCAGCCCGATCTCGACGCGATCCCCGCCGCCGAGCGCGAGCGCGCGGCACTCCTCGTCCTCAACTTCCCGTCCAACCCGGCCGCGGTGTGCGCAGCGCCGGGGACCTTCGAGGCGGCCGTCGCCTTCGCCCATCGCCACGGCACGTGGCTGCTCAACGACCTCGCCTACGGCTTCCTGGCCTTCGACGGCCACGACGGCGGGAGCGTGCTCGCCGTCGACGGCGCCCGCGAGGTCGCCATCGAGCTGTGGTCGCCGTCGAAGATCTACGGCATGGCGGGCTGGCGGATCGGCTTCGCCGTCGGCGCCGCCGAGCTCATCGGCCGTATCAAGCTGCTGCTCGACCACCTCCACGCCGGTGTGTTCACGGCGCTCCAGCGCGGCCTGCTCGCGGCGCTGCTGGGCGACCAGGAGCACGTCGTGCGCCGCCGCGAGGTCTACCGCCTGCGCCGCGACGCGCTCGTCGTCGCCCTGCGCGCCGCCGGCGCGGAGATCGACCCGCCCCAGGGCACGTTCTACGCCTGGTGGCGCCCGCCCGCCGGTCTGACCCCCGAGCGGCTGATCGCAGAGGCGCGCGTCGCCGTGGCCCCGGGCGAGGGCTTCGGCTTCAACGGCGTCGGGCGGGTGCGGCTGTCGCTCGCGGTGGCTGACGCCGACGTGGCCGAGGGCGCGCAGCGGCTCGCGCTCGCCGTCGCCCGCCGGGCCTGACCGCGCGCCGGTCGCTACCGTGGACGCGGATGGAGCTCGCCGAGGACCGCCCGAACGTCGAGCTGCGACGCTCGGGCGGGTCGCCGATCGTCGTCCTGGCATTCCCCTACGACGCGCGGCTCGTGGCCCTCGTGCGCCGCATCCCGGGCCGCCGCTTCGACTGGGAGAGCCGCGAGTGGTGGGCGCCGCTGGACGACTGGGCGGGGATCCAGGTCGCCGAGGTCGTCCGCCGCTTCCCCGAGCTGACCACCAGCGCCGAGGTCGACGCCTGGCTGCGCGCGGTCGAGCGCCGCTGGGTCGGGCGCGTGACGACGACGCGCCACGACGGCCGCGGGTGGCTCGTCCTGCGCACGCAGGCCGGGCCCGTCCCCGAGCCGCTGCTCGACGGCGCCGTCGAGCAGGAGGACGGCTCCCTGCTCGTGCCGCTGACGAGGGCCGCCGCGGAGGCGCTCGGCGAGCAGCGCTCGGCCCGCCTGGACGGCGGCGCCCTGCGCACCGTCGCCGCGCTCGAGCGCGGCGAGGACCCGGTGCCGCCGGCGCGGCTCGCGCTGCACCAGGGCACGGAGGGCGAGCGCTTCAAGCTCGACGTCCTGTGGGACCCGGACACCGGCGCGGCCTTCGAGGACCTCCCGGGCGCCGAGCAGGCCGGGCGCGTCATGCCGCTCGATCCGTGGGTCGTCGACACGCTCGACGGCTACCTGGCCATGCACGGGGTCGCCGTCGAGCCCGCCGCCGCCCGCGCGCTCGACACGCTGCGCGAGGAGGCGGCCGAGGCGGCCGAGGCGATCCGCCGCTCGCGCTCGACGAGCGGGGAGCCGATCGCCGAGATCGCCGAGCGCCTGGGCGGCACGCTGCAGCCCTTCCAGTGGGCCGGGGTGCGCTACGCGCTCGACGCCCGCCGGCTGTTCCTGGCCGACGAACAGGGCCTCGGCAAGACGGTCGAGGCGCTGGCGACGCTGGAGGCCGACGACGCCTACCCGGCGATCGTCGTCTGCCCGGCCTCGCTCAAGCTCAACTGGGAGCGCGAGACGCGCCGCTGGCTGCCGCACCGGCGCGTCGCCGTCGTCGAGGGCAAGGTCGCCGTGCCGCCGACGGGCGACATCACGATCCTCAACTACGAGATCGTCGCCGCCCACCGCGACGAGCTCGCCCGGCTGCGCCCGAAGGCGCTCGTCGTCGACGAGTCGCACTACGCCAAGAACCCGCAGGCCAAGCGCACCCAGGCCGTGCGCCGGCTGGCCGAGACCGTCGTCCCGGACGGGCTTCGCCTGGCGCTCACGGGCACGCCGGTGCTCAACCACGCCGACGAGCTCATCAGCCAGCTGCGCGTCATCGGCCGCCTGGAGGACTTCGGCTCGGGCGCGCGCTTCTCGCGCCAGTTCCAGGGCCCGCTGACCGAGGAGCGGCTGCACTGGCACCTGCGGCGGCGCTGCTTCGTGCGGCGCCTGAAGTCCGAGGTGCTGCCCCAGCTGCCCGCCAAGCGCCGCGTCGTCGTGCCCGTCGAGCTCTCCAACCGGCGTGAGTACCGGCTGGCCGAGGAGGACGTCATCGCCTGGCTGCGCGAGCAGCCGCTCGAGCTCTCCGAGCTCGACGCGCGCATCGCCGCGACCCTGCGCGCCGAGCGCCTGGCCCAGCTCACGACGCTCCAGCGCCTGGCCGCGCGCGGCAAGCTCCACGCCGCGCTCGGCTGGATCGAGGACTTCCTCGCCTCGGGCGAGCCGCTCATCGTCTTCGCGCGCCACGTCGACATCCAGCGCGCGGTGCTCGAGCGCTTCCCCGACGCGCTGCACCTGCTCGGCGCCGACTCGCTCGGTGAGCGCGACGACGCCGTTCGCGCCTTCCAGCAGCCCGACGGGCCGCAGCTCATCATCGGCGCCACGCGCGTCGCCGCGCAGGGGATCACGCTCACGCGCGCCTCGAACGTCGCCTTCCTCGAGCTCGAGTGGACACCGGCCATGCACGACCAGGCGGAGGACCGCGCGCACCGCATCGGCCAGCGCGACGCGGTCACGGCGTGGTACCTGCTCGCCGCCGAGACGATCGACGAGACGATGGCGCGGTTGGTCGAGGCCAAGCGCGGGCACATCGCCGCGGTCACCGACGGGCGCCGCCTGGACGGCGAGGGGCTCGTCGACGGGGTCGTGCGCGAGCTGCGCGAGGGCCGGCCGTTCCGCCACCTGCGCCCGGTGGCGTGACCGGCCGGCCGTCGCGGCCGGATCAGGCGGGCGCCGGCGCCTCGATCACGCCGAGCTGGGCGAGCATCGCCATCATGTCGTAGTACATGTGACCGCCGGCGATCTGGCCGCCGGTGACCTCGACGATCTCGCAGAACTCGATGGCCACCGCGCGGCCGGTGGCGTTGACCGGGCCCATCGGGCCGTCGTTCGTGCCCGTGCCGTTGAAGCGGCAGATCGAGTGCGTGCCGGCGTCGAGGTACTCGACGTCGTCGACCTTGGCGTCCGACATGCCACCGGTCCACTCGTGCAGCCAGGCGAAGAACTCGTCCCGGCCGGCCATGGACAGGCCGCGGGCATGGTCGACGAAGCGCACGTCCTCCGCCGTGATCTCGGCCATCCGATCCCAGTCGCGCCCGTTGAAGGCGGCATGGGCTGCTTTGTGGATGTCCACGCTCGATGGCATCCGGACCTCCTGTGGGAGATGGTGAGTGCCGTCCGACCGTACACCTTTCTGGCGCGTCGCCGCTGCCGGGCGGCCCGCCGGCTGACCGTCAGGCGCCGAGCGCTGACGCGAGCGCCCGGAAGTCGTCGGCGACGAGATCGGTCGGGTGCTCGGCCTCGAGATCGGTGCGCTGCCCGGGACCGTGCTCGCCGCGGCGCGGCACGAACGCGGTCCGCAGCCCGCACGCCGCGGCGCCGGCGATGTCCGGGTTGTGGGCGGCGACCATCATCACCTCGCCGGGCTCGAGCCCCGCGGCCGCGGCGCTGCGCAGGTAGACCTCGGGCTGCGGCTTGTAGGCGCAGGCGATCTCAGCGCCGAGGATGGCGTCCCACGGCAGCCCGGCGCGCCTGGCCATGTCCAGCGCGAGGGCGATGTGGGCGTTGGAGCACGGCGCGATGACATAGCGCGCCTTCAGCCGCGTCAGGCCCTCGACCACGTCGGGCCACGGGTCGAGCCGGTGCCAGACCTGCGTCAGCTCGGCGCGGTCGGCCTCGGGGACGTCCCCGGGTGCCACACCATGCTCGGCGAGGACGTCGTCGAGCGCCTCGCGGTGCAGCACGTCGAGGTCGACCCACGGGCGGGCGCCGCTGCGGACGGTCTCGAGCTGGGGCTGGTAGCGCCCGCGCCAGGCGTCGGCGACGGCCGCCGCGTCGAGGTCGCCCAGGCCCAGGCGGCGGGCGAGCGCCCCGACCTCGGCGATCACGCTCGTACGCCAGTCCACGCACGTGCCGAAGACGTCGAAGAACAGGGCGCGGGGAGGGGCGGCGGTCATGGTGCGGGCAGGATCTCGGCGAGGTCGAAGCGGACGGGCTGCTCGAGCTGGGCGAAGCCGCACGAGGCCGGCTCGCGGTCCGGCCGCCAGCGGACGAACTGGGTCGTGTGCCGGAAGCGCGCACCCTCGAGGTAGTCGTAGCGGACCTCGACGACGCGCTCGGGCCGCAGCGGCACGAACGAGAGGTCCTTGCCCGGGTTCCAGCGGCTCGTGTCGACGGCGCGCGAGCGGCTCCGCGACTCGCGACCCGCCCAGCTCCACGGGTGCTCGTCGAAGCCGGTGACGAGCGGCTGCAGCTCGGCGAACAGCTCTCGCCGGCGGACCATCGTGAACGCGCCGACGACACCGACGGGCGCCAGGCCGCCGAACGAGTCGGTCCACTGCGAGGCGGGCATCTCGGCGTCGGCGTAGAGGCCGAGCAACAGCGAGCCGATGGCGCCGGGCCCCGACTTGTGGACCCGGTAGCCGGCGACGACGCAGTCGGCCGTGCGCACGTGCTTGACCTTGGCCATCACGCGTTTGCCGGGCCGGTAGGGCTCGTCCGGGTCCTTGGCGATCAGGCCGTCCAGGCCCGCGCCCTCGAAGAGGTCGAACCAGCGCGCGGCCTCGTCCTCGTCGCGGGTGATCGGCGTGAGGTGCACCGGCGCGGCGGCGCCGGAGAGCGCGCGCTCGAGCGCGGCGCGGCGCTCGGCGAACGGCCGCGCCGTGAGGTCCTCGTCGTCGAGGGCGAGCAGGTCGAAGGCGACGAAGCGCGCCGGCGTGCGCCCGGCGAGCATCCGCACGCGGCTGTCGGCCGGGTGGATGCGCTGCTGCAGCGACCAGAAGTCCAGGCTGCGCCCGTCGTCGCCGGGGACGACGATCTCGCCGTCGATCACGCAGCGCTCCGGGAGGTGCTCGCGGACGGCATCGACGACCTCGGGGAAGTAGCGCGTCATCGGCCGCTCGTTGCGGCTGCCGATCTCGACCTCGTCGTCGTCACGGAAGACGATCGAGCGGAAGCCGTCCCACTTGGGCTCGTAGAAGCGGCCGGGCGGGATGCCGGCGACGGGCTTGGCCAGCATCGGGGCGACGGGCGGCATGACCGGGAGCCTCACGCCCCCCAACGCTACGCGGCGGCGCGGCTCAGCCGGCGGCGAGCACGCGCTCGCGGCGCGCGGAGGCGGCGCGCGGGCGGGACACCGTGGGGGTGCGGCGCTCCTCGAGGCCGGCCAGGCCGTGCCTGGCGAAGCGCCGGCGCCAGCGCAGCGCGGTGCTCGCGGCGCAGCGCAGCCGGCGGGCGATCTCTGCGTCGTCGGCCCCGTCCGCGGCGAGCAGCACGACGCGGGCCCGCAGCGCCTCGCGCGGCGCGGGGGCGCTCGCGACGCGGCGGCGCAGCTCGAACTCCTCGACTCCGGTCAGCCTGATCTCGCTCATCGTCAGCCCATGTTCGCCAGGAGGGGGGCCGACTCCTCCCCGCGCTCAACGCGCGAGCGCGCGCGCGACGGCGTCGCCCACGAGGCGCCCGTCGAGCGTGAGCACGGCGCGCCCGGCGGTGAGCGCGTCGCCGTCCAGGCGCCCGGCGGCGGCCTGCGCGGCGGCGGGCGGGGCGAGCGCGCCGTCGAGGGCGAGCCCGTCGGACAGGCGAAGCTCGAGCATGATGCGCTCGAGGCGGCGCTCGGCGGGCCGCAGCCGCTCGCGTCCGGCCGCGGGCGAGCGCCCCTCGGAGAGCCGTGACGCGTGGGCGCGCGGATGCAGCACGTTCCACCAGCGCACGCCGCCGACGTGGGAGTGTGCGCCCGGGCCGACGCCCCACCAGTCGGCCGAGCGCCAGTAGCCGAGGTTGTGGCGCGAGCGCGCGTGCTCGCCGGCCGCCCAGTTGGAGACCTCGTACCAGCGCAGGCCGGCCTCGGCGAGCAGCGCGTCGGCGATCCGGTAGCGCCGCGCGAGCACGTCGTCGTCGGGCGCGGCCACGGATCCCGCCCTGACCCGGGCGTGCAGGCGCGTGCCGGGCTCGACGGTCAGCCCGTAGGCGCTGACGTGATCGACGCCGGCGTCCAGGACGGCGCGCAGCGACGCCTCCCAGTCCTCGTCGCGCTCGCCGTCGGCGCCGTAGATGAGATCGAGGTTGACGTGCTCGAAGCCCGCCGCCCGCGCCTCGGCGGCGGCAGCGACGGCCCGCCCGGGCGTGTGCCGGCGGTCGAGCGCGCGCAGGACGTGCGGCTGCGCGCTCTGCATCCCGAGCGAGATCCGCGTGAAGCCCGCGGCCCGCAGGGCGCGCAGCGAGCGCGCGTCGACGGACTCCGGGTTGGCCTCGAGCGTGACCTCGGCGCCGTCCGCGATCCCGAACGCGGCGCGGACGCCGTCGAGCAGGTCGGCGAGCCGGCCGGGCTCGAGCAGCGTCGGGGTGCCGCCGCCGAAGAACACCGTCGTGGCGGCCGGCGGCGCGTCGCCGAGCACGCGGCGGGCCAGCGCCATCTCGCGCAGCGCGGCCCGCACGAAGAGCGCGCGGTCGTCGCCCCCGGCGCGCGGGACGTAGGTGTTGAAGTCGCAGTAGGAGCAGCGCGCCGCGCAGAACGGGACGTGCACGTAGACCCCGAAGGGGCGCCGGCCGACGGCGTCGAGCGCCCCGGCGGGCAGGGCGCCGTCGGCCGGAGCGGGCTCGCCGTCGGGAAGCCTGGGCACGTGGGGGAGTGTGGCGGGTCGTGCCGCCCCGCCGTTCTCCTGCCCGCTGCAACGGTTCATGCACGGCGCGCGCGGGCAGGAGGCCTTCCTGGGTCCACTGCTAGCGTCGCCGGGCCGCCGGGCCGCCCACCAGCCCGATGCTCAGCCGATCACAGCTCCTGCCGCGTGCCGTCGCGGCCACGCTCGCCGTGGCCGGCGCAGCGTGCCTGCTCGGACCGATCGCGCCGACCGGCGCCCAGAGCCAGGGCGAGCTCGAGTCGCGCGCCGACCGCGCGCGCAGCCGCGAGCAGTCGCTGGCCGGCGACGTCGCCCGCCTGGGGCGGATCGTCGCCCAGCTCGATCGCGAGCTCGCCGTCGTCGGGCGCCGCAAGGCGGAGGTCGAGGCCGAGCTGGCCGCCGATCAGGCGCGCCTGGACGCCGTCCGCGCGCGCCTGCGCGAGCAGCGCCGGCGCGTCGCGCGCCTGCGGGCCCGCCTGCGCGAGGCGCAGACCGTTCTCTCGGCGCGCATGGTCGAGCTCTACAAGACGCCGCAGCCCGACGTCGTCACCGTGGTCATGAAGGCCCGCGGCTTCGCCGACCTGCTCGAGCAGGCCACCTACGTGAAGTTCGTCGGCCGCCAGGACGCGCGCATCATCCACGTCGTCCGCGCCGCCCGGCGCGACGCCGCGGGCGCTGTGCGCACGCTGCAGCGCGAGGAGACGCGCCGGCAGACGGTCACCCAGGCGGTCGCCGCGCGCCGCACCGCCCTGGTGGGGATCAGCGCCGCGCTCTCCAGCCGTCAGTCGGCGGCCGCGAGCGCCCGCGCGGCGCGCGCCACCGCGCTGTCGTCGACGCGTGCGAACCGCCGCAATCTCGAGGCCCGCATCGCGGCGCTCGAGGCGGCGCGGGCGCGCGAGGCGCGCGCGTCCGGGCCGGGCGGGCCGTGGGCGATCCCGTGGCCGATCGTCCAGTGCGAGTCGGGCGGGCAGAACCTGCCGCCGAACAGCGCGGGCGCGTCGGGCTACTACCAGATCCTGCCCTCGACCTGGGAGCTCTACGGTGGCTCCGGGCCGGCGGCGTGGAAGGCCTCCAAGGCCGAGCAGGACCGCGTCGCGAGCCGGATCTGGGCCGGCGGCAGCGGCGCGTCGCAGTGGGTGTGCGCCGCGCTCGTGGGCTGAGCGTCCGCGCGCTGACAGCGGCGGAATCGCGTCCCGTGCGTGCCGGATACTCGGGACCAATGACCAGGCCCGACGGCAGGCGGCGACTCCTGCCGCTGCTGCGCCAGCTCGCGCGCGATCCGCTCGGCCTCGGCGCGGCGGCGCAGTCCGATCGCTCGCGCACGCTGGTGCCGCGTACGCGCACGGCCGACCGCGTGGTCCAGTCGGTCTGCCCGTACTGCGCCGTGGGCTGCGGCCAGCGGGTCTACGTCAAGGACGAGAAGGTCATCGGGATCGAAGGCGACCCCGACTCGCCGATCTCGCGCGGGCGCCTGTGCCCGAAGGGCTCGGCCTCGGAGAAGCTCGTCAACAACCCGCTGCGCGAGACGAAGGTCCGCTACCGCCGGCCCCACGGGACCGAGTGGGAGGACCTCGACCTCGAGACGGCGATGGACATGATCGCCGACCGCGTCGTCGCCACCCGCGAGCGCACGTGGGAGGAGCACGACGCCGACGGCCGTCCGCTGCGCCGCACGCTCGGGCTCGCCTTCCTGGGCGGCGCGACGCTCGACACCGAGGAGAACTACCTCATCAAGAAGCTGTTCACGGCGGCCGGCGCGGCGTCCGTCGAGAACCAGGCCCGGATATGACACAGCTCGACGGTCCCCGGTCTGGGGACCTCGTTCGGGCGCGGCGGCGCGACCACGTTCCAGCAGGACCTGCAGAACTCCGACTGCATCCTGATCATGGGCTCGAACATGGCCGAGCAGCACCCCGTCGGCTTCCAGTGGGTGGTCGAGGCCAAGGAGCGCGGCGCCGAGGTGCTGCACGTCGACCCGCGCTACACGCGCACGAGCGCGATCGCCGATCGCCACGTCGCGCTGCGCGCGGGGTCGGACATCGCCTTCCTGGGCGGCGTCATCCGCCACATCCTCGAGACGGGCTCGGAGTTCACCGAGTACGTCCGCCACTTCACCAACGGGCCGGTGATCCTCAAGGACGCCTACCGCGACCCGGAGGAACTCGACGGCCTCTTCTCCGGCTGGGACGAGTCGGACGGGCTGTACGACATCGACACGTGGGGCTACCGCGGCACCGAGACGGCGCTCGGCGAGGGGATCCACAAGCAGGCGCCGGAGGTCTCGGGCAACCAGTCCCACGGCGCCCACGGGATGAAGCTCGAGCGCGGCGAGCCGCCCGAGACCGATCCCGAGATGCAGCACCCGATGTGCGTGCTGCAGGTGCTCCGCCGCCACTACGCGCGCTACACGCCCGAGTTCGTCGAGCGCGCGTGCGGCGTGCCGAAGGAGCAGTTCCTCGCCGTCGCCGACGCGCTGATCGCCAACTCGGGGCCCGAGCGCACCTCCGCCATCTGCTACGCGGTCGGCTGGACGCAGCACACGACCGGCGTGCAGATCATCCGCGCCGCCGCGATCGTCCAGCTGCTGCTGGGGAACATCGGGCGGCCCGGCGGCGGCATCCTCGCGCTGCGCGGGCACGCGAACATCCAGGGCTCGACGGACATCCCGACGCTCTACGACATCCTGCCCGGCTACATCCCGATGCCGCACCCGGCCTCGGGCGACAGCCTCAAGACGTATGTCCGCAACAACGCGCCGACGACGGGGGCGTGGGGAGGCCTGTCGACCTTCGTCACGTCGCTGCTGAAGGCGTGGTTCGGCGACGCGGCGACCGCCGAGAACGACTTCGGCTTCCCGTGGCTGCCGCGCATCGACGGCGACCACTCCCACTACCCGATGCTGCTGCGCATGATCGACGGCCGCTGCCGCGGCTTCCTGTGCGTCGGCCAGAACCCGGTCGTCGGCTCGGCCAACGCGCGCCTCGTGCGCAAGGCGCTGGCGAGCCTCGACTGGCTCGTCGTGCGCGACATGGTCGAGATCGAGAGCGCGTCGTTCTGGCGCGACTCGCCCGAGATCGAGGCCGGCGAGACCAGGCCGGAGGACATCGGCACCGAGGTCTTCCTGCTGCCCGCCGCCGCGCACACGGAGAAGGACGGCACGTTCACGAACACCCAGCGCCTGCTGCAGTGGCACTTCAAGGCGGTCGAGCCGCCCGGCGACTGCCGCTCGGACCTGTGGTTCGTGTACCACCTCGGGCGCCGCATCCGCGAGCGCGTCGCCGGCTCGACGGAGGACCGCGACCGGCCGCTGCACGCGCTCACCTGGGACCTCCCCGTGCACGGCCCGCAGGACGAGCCCGACGCCGAGGCCGTCCTGCGCGAGATCAACGGGCGCACGGCCGACGGCGGCTTCATCGAGAAGTACCAGGAGCTGAAGGACGACGGCACGACGACGTGCGGCTCGTGGATCCACGCCGGCATCTACGCCGACGGGGTCAACCAGACCGCGCGCAAGCGCCCGCACACCGAGCAGAACTGGATCGCGCCGGAGTGGGGCTGGGCGTGGCCGAGCAACCGCCGGATCCTCTACAACCGCGCCTCGGCGCGGCCCGACGGCGCGCCGTGGTCCGAGCGCAAGCGCTACGTCTGGTGGGACGCCGCGCAGGGGCGCTGGACCTCGCTGGGCGACGACCCGGACTTCGAGCCCACCAAGGCGCCGGACGCCGTGCCCGGCCCCGACGAGACGACGGGCATGGCCGCGCTGCGCGGCGACGCGCCGTTCATCACGCACCCCGACGGGCTCGGCTGGCTGTACGCGCCCGCCGGCCTCGTCGACGGTCCGCTGCCGACGCACTACGAGCCGCAGGAGTCGCCGGTCGACAACCCGCTCTACGGGACGAGCGCCAACCCGACGCGTCAGCGCTTCGAGGAGGACGACAACCCGTATCACCCCAGCGGCGGCGCCCCGGGCGCCGAGGTCTATCCGTACGTCCTGACCACCTACCGGCTGACCGAGCACCACACGGCCGGCGGGATGTCGCGGACGGTGCCCTACCTGTCCGAGCTGCAGCCCGAGATGTTCGTCGAGGTCAGCCCCGAGCTGGCCGCCGAGCGCAGGCTCGAGCACGCCGGCTGGGCGACGATCGTCAGCGCGCGCTCGGCCATCGAGGCGCGCGTGATGGTCACCGACCGGATGCGCCCGCTGACCGTCGACGGGCGCACCGTGCACCAGGTCGGGCTGCCCTACCACTGGGGCCGCGCGGGCCCGGTGACCGGCGACGCGGCCAACGAGCTGCTGCCACTCGCGCTCGACCTCAACACCCACATCGCCGAGTACAAGGCCGGCACGTGCGACATCCAGGCCGGCCGGCGCCCGCGCGGGCCGGCGCTGCGCGCGTTCGTCGACGAGCGACGCCGCCGGGCGGGGATCGGATGAGCGAGGGGCTCGACATCCACGTGTGGCCGGGCTACGGCGACGCCGCGCGCCCGCGCATGGGCTTCTTCACCGACACGAGCGTGTGCATCGGCTGCAAGGCGTGCGAGGTCGCCTGCAAGGAGTGGAACCACGTCCCCGCCTCGCCGCAGGGCTTCACCGGCGAGTCCTACGACAACACGGTCGAGCTCGGCGCGAACACGTGGCGCCACGTCGCCTTCATCGAGCAGCGCAAGCCGCTCGACGCCGGCGAGGACGCCGGGCTGGCCCAGGTCGCGGCGCGCGGCGGGCTGGCCGAGGAGAGCGGCCTGCAGACCTACCAGGACGGCGACGGGATGCGCTGGCTCATGGCCTCCGACGTCTGCAAGCACTGCACGCACGCGGCCTGCCTGGAGGTCTGCCCGACGGGCGCGCTGTTCCGCACCGAGTTCGGGACCGTCGTCGTCCAGGAGGACGTCTGCAACGGCTGCGGCTACTGCGTGCCCGCCTGCCCCTTCGGGGTCATCGACCGGCGCGAGGACGACGGCCGCGTCTGGAAGTGCACGCTCTGCTACGACCGGCTGCGCGACGACATGGAGCCCGCCTGCGCGCAGGCCTGCCCGACGAACTCGATCCAGTTCGGCGAGCTCGGCGACCTGCGCGACCGCGCCGAGCAGCGCCTGGCCACCCTCCAGGAGGCCGGGCTCGAGGAGGCGCGCCTGTACGGCGCCGACCCGAGCGACGGCGTCGCCGGCTTCGGCGCCTTCTTCCTGCTGCTCGACGAGCCCGAGGTCTACGGGCTGCCGCCCGACCCGGTCGACACGACACGTCACCTCGGCGGCATCTGGGCGTCGGCGATCGCCGCGGCCGCGACGCTCGGCGGCGCGCTCGCCGGCGCCGTGCTCTGGAGGCGCTCGTGAGGCCCGAGCTCGGCGCGACGCGTGAGGACGGGCGATCCCGCGTCCGGCAAGCCGGTCATCAAGCCGCCGGTGTGGACGCACGAGATCCCGTTCTACTTCTTCGCCGGCGGGCTGGCCGGCGCGTCGGCGGGCTTCGCGCTGCTCTCCGACCTGCGCGGGGAGGAGGCGGTGGCGCGGCGCGCCTGGGCGACCGCGCTCGCCGGCGCGGCCGTCAGCCCGGCGCTGCTCATCTCCGACCTCGGCCGGCCGGAGCGCTTCCTGAACATGCTCCGCCTGTTCAAGGTGACCTCGCCGATGAGCGTCGGCTCGTGGATCCTGTCCGCGTTCGGCGCGGCCACGGCCGCGGGCGCGCTGCACGCGCTGGGCGGCGGGCGCCTCGGGGCGGCCGGGCGCAGCGCCCAGGTGGGCGCGGCGCTGCTCGGGCTGCCGCTCGCCTCCTACACCGGCGCGCTCGTCGGCAACACCTCGGTCCCGGCGTGGCACCACGCGCGCCATGAGCTGCCGTTCGTGTTCGCGGCCAGCGCGGCGATGAGCGCCGGCGCGGCGGCGGTCGCGCTCGGCCCGCCCGAGGAGACGGCGGCGGCGCGGCGGCTGGCCGTCGGCGGGGCGCTGGCCGAGCAGGGCCTGACGATGTTCATGCAGCAGCGCCTGAAGGCGCTCGGTGTCAGCGACGCCTACCACCAGGGGACGCCCGGCGTGCTCACGCGTGCCGCGAGCGCGCTCGCCATCGCCGGCGCCGCCGTCGTCGCGGGCGGCGCCCGGCGCTCGCGGCCGGCCGCGGTGGCGGGCGGCGCGCTGCTGGCGGCGGCTGCGCTCACCGAGCGCTGGTCGGTCTTCCGCGCCGGCTTCGCGTCGGCGGCGCGCCCCGAGGACACGGTGGGACCGCAGCGCACGCGGATCTCCAGCGGGCGCTCGGCGGGCGCGGCGCGCCGCGTCGCGCGCGTCGCCGTCAGGTCGGGACGACGATGACCGGCTGCTCGCTCGGCGTCGCCGAGCCGGCGGCGGGCTCGCGCGTGACCATCACGGCATCGGCGTCGTCGAGCGAGCGGTCGACGGCCGCGCTCCCTCGCCCGGACCGGTCGACGCGGAACAGCGCGTCGGGCTCGATCGTCTGGCCCCGCTTGATCCACACCTGGTAGACGCGGTCGTCGGGCAGGCGCGGCATCCCGCGCACGCGCAGGATGGCCGACGAGCGGTCGGGCGCGATCGCCAGGTCGGCGCGGGCGTCGGGCAGGCGCGCCGCGTCGACGCTCGCGGCCACGGTGTGCGGCACGCCGCGCGTCGTCGTCGAGCGCGGCGATCCCGAAGCCGGTGGCCACGCCGACGGCGAGCACGGCGGCGGCGCCGGCCCACGCCACGGCGGGGCGCAGGCGCGGGAAGGACAGGCGCCGGCGATGCGCGCGGGAGCGGGCGCGGCCTGCTCGCGCGCCTCGCGCTCGACGGTCTCCATGAGCGACGCCTTCAGCGACGGCGGCGGGGCGACGGGCGGGACCGAGCGCGGCAGCGCCTCGAGCGCGGGTCGCAGCTCCTCGATCTCGCTGCGGCACTCCGTGCAGTGGGCGAGGTGGCGCTCGAAGGCCTGGCGCTCGAGCTCGTTGAGCGCGCCGAGCAGGTAGGCGGCCACGTTGTCGGCGTGCTCGTCGTGACGGTCGACGGTCATGCCGCGATCCCTCCGAGCTCGAGCCGCAGCTTGCCCAGCCCGAGGCGCATGCGCCCCTTGACCGTGCCCACGGGCAGCTCGAGCATGTCGGCGATCTCGGTGTGGGTGAAGCCGCCGAAGTAGGCGAGCTCGATCACCCGGCACTGCTCCTTGGGCAGCCCGGCGAGCGCGGCGCGGATCGAGGCGGCCTCCTCGCGGCGGATCGCCTCGGCGTCGGTGTGCTCGGGCGCCTCCTGGCGCTCCTCGATGTCGTCCGTGTCGGCGGCGGCGCGGCGGCGCTGGTGCACGGTGTTGCGGCGCAGGGCGTCGATCGCGCGATGGTGCACGATCCCCAGGACCCACGTCCGCACGCTGCCGTACTCGGGCCGGTAGCGCAGCCGGGAGCGCCAGATCGACAGGAACGCCTCCTGGGAGATGTCCTGGGCGGCGATGCGGTCGCCGACGATCCGGTATGCGAGCGAGAAGACGGCGCCGCCGTGACGGTCGTAGAGCATCTCGAAGGCGCGCGCATCGGCATCCTGCACGAGCGCCATCAGCTCCTCGTCGGCCAGCGTATGGATGTTCTTCGCGCGGAACACAGGCGTGTACGAGGGCGATGCGCGGCCGGGGCCCGGCCGGATCATTTCCGAAGCCGACATTCGCACCTTTCGGCGTCCCGCGCCCGGTAACGTCGGCGCGTGGACCTGAGCTTCGAGCTCACCGGCGGCGTCCTGCGCGACGACGGCCAGCGCGCCGGGGTCGTCGCCCTGGCGGCGTTCCTCGTCTCGTTCCTGTTCATCCGCACGAGCGCGCGCCTCATGCGCAGCCCGCGCGTGCCGTGGTGGCCGGGCAGCGTGAAGACGTCCGGCGGGCTGCACGTCCACCACCTCGTGTTCGGCGTCGCGCTCGTGCTCCCGGCCGGCTTCCTGAGCATCGTGATCGTGCCCGGAAGCCCGACGCGCGAGATCCTCGCGGCGCTGTTCGGCATCGGCGCCGGGCTGATTCTCGACGAGTTCGCGCTGCTGCTCTACCTGCGGGACGTCTACTGGGCGGAGGAGGGCCGGGCGTCGCTGGACGCCGTCGTGCTGGCCACCGTGATCACGGCGCTGGTCGTCCTCGGCGCGGCGCCGCTGGACCTCAAGAACGCCACCGGGTCGGTCCTGACGATCGCGGTGGTCGGGCTGATCGAGCTGGCGATCGTCGCCGTCGCGCTCCTGAAGGGCAAGCTCGTCCTCGGCCTGGCCGGCGTCTTCGTCCCGCTCTTCGCGATCGTCGGCGCGACGCGGCTGGCCCGCCCGGGCTCGCCGTGGGCGCGCTGGCGCTACGCGGGCGACGCGACCAAGCTCGCCCGCGCCACCGCTCGCGAGCAGCGCCTCGAGCAGCGCCGGCGCACCCTGGGCGACCGGCTCGCCGGCGCGCCCGAGCCGCCGCTGCGCGACGAGCCCTGACGGCGCTTCAGCGCCAGGTGCCGACGCCCGGCCCGCCGACGGGGTCGTGCGGCGGTGCGGGGAGCTCGGCGATCCGCACGCGCGCGCCGGCGACCTCGGCCGGGTCGTCGCCGCGCAGCAGGTCGTAGTCCTCCTGGCCCGCGGGGTAGGCGCCGACGACCGAGAAGCCGCCCTCCGACGCCGCGCGGCGGTGCCCGGTGCCGGCCGGGAGGACGAGGACGTCGCCGGCGGCGACCTCGAAGACGCCGCCCTGCGGGCCGCCGAGCTCGAGCGTCGCGCCGCCCGCGACCACGCCGAGCACCTCGTGCGACGTGGAGTGGTAGTGGTGGAAGTCGAAGACGCCGTCGACCCACGAGCCGCCCCAGCCGTGGGACGCGAACAGCGCGCGGCATTCCTCGGCGCCCGCGCCCGCCGCGTCGACGCCGTGGTAGACGAGCACCGGGAACGTCGGGTGGTTCGGGGTCCGGTCGCCGGGCGGCGCCTTCCAGGTCTCGAGGTCCATCAGCGCACCGGGATCGCCGGGCCGGTCTCGACGCCGAGCGCGCGCTCGGCCCGTTCGCGCCACGGCTCGGCGCGCAGCTCGGCGAACACGTCGCGCGCCTCGCGCAGCACGGGCGCCGCTTCCGCGCCCCGGTGCACCGCGCCGAGCAGCTCGCCCTGCTCGAGCAGCACCTTGCCGCGCTCGAACACGCGACCGCGCTCGCGCAGCGTCACCGCGGCGCGCGCGAGCAGGCGCAGCGCCGTGTCCGTCTCGCCGCGGCGCGCCGCCAGCAACGCGGCGAAGCGGTCGCCGTAGGCGCTGATCGTCGGGATCGCCTCGCCGGGCGCGAGGTCGCGCACGAAGCGCACCGCCCCCTCGACCACGTCCTCGCGGCCCAGCGCCGTCGCGCTCTCGAAGACGCCGAGCACGGCCCGGTCGCGGTAGATCGTCACCGTGCGGCGCATCATCGGCTCGAACAGCTCCAGCGCGCGCTCGTGGTCACCGCGGCCCGCCAGGGTGGCGGCGTAGGCGATCACGCAGCTCTCCCGGACCTGGTCGTCGGGCGACTCGATGCCGGCCTGCGCCTGGCGCTCGAGAACGGACAGGGCCTCCTTGTCGCCGCGCGCGGCGCGCACCGTGGTGAGCGGCACGTAGCCCTCGCTGTTGAGCACGATGAGCTCGCCCGAGGGGATCTCGTAGGACATCCCGACGGCGCGCTCGACCCCATCCCAGTCGCCGAGCTCGGCGCGCACGGAGGCGAGCGCGACGGTGCTCTGGGCCACCCCGACGCGGTCGCCGCGGGCGCGCGCCATCTCGTCGCAGCGCTCGAGCTCGACGAGCGCCTCGTGCAGGCGGTCGCGCAGGCAGCTGAGCCACGCGAGGTTGTTCATGCCACGCATGGCGGTCGAGGTCAGGTCGCGGGCCATCGCGATCTCGGTGGCATGGCGGGTGACCGCGTAGGCCTCCTCCATCCGCCCGCTCCACACGAGGCTGGTGCCGCGCGTCATCAGCGCGTTGGCGATCGTGTCCCACTCCTGCAGCGGCTCGGCGATGCGCAGCGCCTCGGAGGTCGCGGCGAGCGACCCCTTGGCGTCGTCCTGGAAGGCGCGCAGCTTGCCCAGCGTGGCCGCCGCCACGGCGCGCGCCAGCGTGTCCTCGGTCAGCGCGGCGTAGGCGCGCTCGGCCATCGCAACGGCCTCGTCGAGCGCGTCGCTGGTCCACAGCATGTCGGCGATGACCGTGTTGACCCCGGCCGCGGCCTGCGGGCGGCCGTGCGCCTCGTACAGCGCGATCGCCGCGTCGAGGCGCTCGCGCGCGGCAGTCGTGTCGGCCTCCAGCCAGGCGGCGCGCCCGGCCTGCTCGAGCAGCGTCGCTCGCTCCTCGTCGTCGTCGGCCAGCTCGGCGGCGCGGTCGAACGCGAACTGGGCCTGGCGGCCGAGGGCGAGCGACAGCGCGCGCCGGCCGGCCTCGGCCAGCGTCTCGCGCGCCGACGAGCGGATCCGCGGCGCGTCGGGCGCATCGGGGTCGGCGTCGGCGGCGGCCAGGAAGTGCGAGGCCAGCACCTCCGCCATCTCGCCCGCGTCCGAGCTCAGCGTGTCCTGCAGGTGGCGCGCGGCCGCCAGGTGCCAGGCCTTGCGGTCGCGGCGCGACAGGGTGCCGTAGGCGACGGTGCGCAGCAGGCCCTGCAGGAAGCGGTACTGGCCGCGCTCGGGCGACAGCGGGTGATCCTCGTAGGCGAGCACCTGCTTGGCCACGAGGCGGTCGAGCACGGCGTGCGCCTCGCCCGCGGCGCGGCCGCTCAGCGCGGCCACCGCCGCCGGCGTGAACGACTGCCCGAGCACGGAGGCGAGCTGCAGGGTCGTGCGCTCGGCGGCGTCGAGGCCGTCGAGGCGCGCGGCGACGAGCGCGTGCAGCGTCTCGGGGACGTCGAGGTCGCCGATGTCGGCGGTGACGACGTAGCGCGCTCCCTGCTGCTCGAGCAGCCCGCGGTCGAGCAGCATCCGCACGATCTCGACGGCGTACAGGGGGACGCCCTCGGCACGGGCGAGGATCCGCTCTGAGAGCTCGTCGGGCAGGCCCGGCACGAGCGCCTCGAGCGCCTGGCGCATCGCGCCGTCGGGCAGCGGGGCGAGCGCGATGTCGGCGCGCCAGCCCGGCCGGACGTCGACGATCTGCGGGCGCGCGAGGGCGAGCACGAAGATCGGGAACTCCGCCGACCACTCGAGCAGGTAGTCGATGAAGTCCAGCAGCCCGGCGTCGGCCCACTGCAGGTCCTCGAAGACCATCGTCACCGGCCCGGTGGCGGCGAGGCGCTCGAAGAACAGCCGCCAGCCCGAGAACAGGTCGGCGCGGTCGGGGGCGACGCGCTCCTCGAGGCCGAGCAGGTGGGCGAGGCGCGGCTCGACGAGGCGTCGCTCGTGCTCGTCGGCGACGATGCGCTCGACCGTCTCGCGCAGCTTGACGCGAGCGGTCGCGGGCGGCTCCTCCTCGGCGATGCCCGCCCGCGAGCGCACCATCTCGGCCAGCGCCCAGTAGCCCACGCCCTCGCCGTAGGACAGGCAGCGGCCCTGGTGGTACCAGACGGGCGTCTCGAGCCCGTCGACGTGCTTGTAGAACTCCCACAGCAGCCGCGACTTGCCCGCGCCCGCCTCGCCCGTGAGGCGCACGCTGCGCGCGCCGGTGCTCGACACGCTGGTCTCCCACTCGGTGACGATGTGCTGCAGCTCGGCGTCACGGCCGACGAACGGCGCCTCCAGGCCGGACCCGCGGCGCGCGCCGCCGACGCCGGCCACCACGCGCAGCGCCGTCCACGCGTGCACGGGCCGGTCGCGGCCGCGCAGCTCGTGGGTGCCGGCCTCCTCGTAGGCGATGGCCGCCTCGCTGGCGCGCCGCGTCACGTCGTCGACGAGCACCGTCCCGGGCTCGGCCACGCTCTGCAGCCGCGACGCGGTGTTGACCGTGTCGCCGAGGACCATGCCCTCGCCCTCGGCGGCGAGGTCGACGGCGGCCGAGCCGGTGAGGACGCCGGCGCGCACGCGCAGCCCGGGCATGCCCAGCTCGTCGCCGAGCGAGGCGACGGCCTGGGTCAGCGCGAGCGCGGCGCGGACCGCGCGCTCGGCGTCGTCCTCGCGCGCGACGGGCGTTCCCCACACGGCCATGACCGCGTCGCCGATGAACTTCTCGACCATCCCGCCGTAGCGCTCGATGAGCATGCGGCAGCGCTCGAAGTAGCGCGACAGCAGCTCGCGGACCTCCTCGGGGTCACGGTGCTCGGAGAGCGTCGTGAAGCCGACGAGGTCGGCGAACAGGACCGAGACGACGCGCAGCTCCGACGCGGTCGGCGTGGGGAGGGCGTCGCCGCGCCCGGCTCCCTGGGCCGCCGCGCCGAGCCCCGACCCGCACGACCCGCAGAAGCGGTCGCCCGGGTCGTTGGCCGCCCCGCAGCTCGGGCAGCTGACGACGAGCTGCGACCCGCAGCGGCCGCAGAAGCGCCGTTCGGCGCGGTTCTCGGCGCCGCAGCTCGAGCACACCATCAGGGGTCTCCGACGTCCACCTCGGCCAACATAACGCCCCCGCGGGCCGGCGAGCGCGTGCCGGACGAGGCGCCGGTTGACAACGCGCGCCGCGGGGCCGAGACTCGCGCCCGCAGGACGGGGAGGGGAGAGGCGCCGGGATGGGATGAAACGCATGCGCCCGAAGCACCTCGTCGCGATCGCCGGAGTCACGCTCGCCTGCGGCGCCGGAGTCGCCGTCGCGGCTCACCCGCAGATCGACCCCACGACCGTGCCGGAGGGCTTCCTGACCGCCCACAGCACGGTGAACGACATCTCGGCCGCCTCGGTGGCGCGCGCGCTGCGCTCCGGCCGGGCCGACCTGTTCATCGAGCACGTCCAGCTCGACGCGGGCGAGGCGTCGCCGTTCCACACGCACCCCGGGCCCGCCTTCGTGGCCGTCCAGCGCGGGTCGCTGCGCGTCGAGGAGCTCGCCGACGGCCGCTGCCGGCGCAAGAGCTACGGCGAGGGCCGCGGCTTCGCCGACGGCGCCAGGCGCCGCGTGCACCGCGTCGTCGCGGGCGCGTCGGGCGTCCATTTCTACGAGGTCTACCTGCTGCCGCGCCGCACCGGGCCGCACCAGAACGCCGCGCCGGCGCCCTCGGCCTGCCGCTGAGCGACGCCCGCTGTCACGGCCCCGGCGGCTGTCTCGTCCCAGGGACGACGACAGCAACCGGAGGACCGAAACATGAGGATCTTCATCGCAGGAGCGACGGGAGCGCTGGGCTCGCGGCTCGTCCCGTCGCTCGTCGGCGCCGGCCATGTGGTGGTCGGCATGACGCGCAGCCCGGAGCGGGCGGTGGCCGTGCGCAGGATGGGCGCCGAGGCGGCGGTCGCGGACGCGCTCGACCGCGACGCGGTGATCGCCGCCGTCGAACAGGCCCGGCCCGAGGTGGTCGTCCACCAGCTCACGGCGATGCCCGCCAAGCCGAACTTCCGCCGCATCGACCGCGACTTCGAGCTCACCAACCGGCTGCGCACCGAGGGCACCGACCACCTGCTGGCCGCGGCCCGCGCCGCGGGCGCCAAGCGGCTCGTGTGGCAGAGCTTCACGGGCTGGCCCTACGCGCGCGAGGGCGGCCCGGTCAAGAGCGAGACCGACCCGCTGGATCCCCACCCCCCGGCGAAGATGCGCGCCACGCTGGACGCCATCCGCCACGTCGAGGAGGCCGTCCTCACCGCCGACGGACTCGAGGGGATCGCGCTGCGCTACGGCGGCTTCTACGGCCCCGGGACCGGGTTCGGCGCGATCGCCGAGGACGTCCGCCGGCGGCGCGTGCCGCTCGCCGGCGACGGCGGCGCGGTGTGGTCGTTCGTGCACATCGACGACGCCGCGTCGGCGACGCACGCGGCGATCGAGAGCTCGGAGACCGGCCTGTTCAACGTCGTCGACGACGACCCCGCGCCGATGCGGGTGTGGCTGCCCGAGCTGGCCTCCGTGCTCGGCGCGCCGCCGCCGCGCCGGGTGCCGGTGTGGCTCGTGCGGATGCTGGTCGGCGAGACGGGCGTCATGTTCATGACGCAGATGCGCGGCGCCTCGAACGCCAAGGCGCGCGAGCGCCTCGGATGGGCGCCCGCGCACCCGAGCTGGCGGGACGGGTTCCGCGACGGCGCTCTGGCCGTCGGCGTGGATTCGGCGCACCGGGTCGCGTCCGTCTGAGCGAACACGCCTGGCCCGGGTGGCCATGTCCGTTGGACCAAGTGTCCGAAGCAGGCGCGTGGCCACCCGGTTACCGTCGCTCCACACAGGCATACACGAGTGGAGGAGACCAGCGTGTCCCTGATCAACGAGCCCCGGACGACGCCGCTGGGGCCGCCCCTGGCGATGCCGGTCCAGGCGGGCGCGGCTCCGACCGCCGACGACGTCGTCGCCTTCGCCGAGCAGCACGACGTCCACCTCGTCGACCTCAAGTTCACCGACCTGCCCGGGACGTGGCAGCACTTCGCGGTCGCCGCGCGCGAGCTCGGCGACCTGATCGCCGACGGCGCCGGCTTCGACGGCTCCTCGATCCGCGGCTTCCAGGCGATCAACGAGTCGGACATGCTGCTCGTGCCCGACCCGGCGACGGCGCTCATCGACCCGTTCCACGAGTTCCCCACGCTGTCGCTCGTCTGCGACGTCCGCGACCCGATCACCGGCGAGGACTACTCGCGCGACCCGCGCCACGTGGCCCGCAAGGCCGAGCTCCACCTCGCGTCGACGGGGATCGCCGACACGGCGTTCTTCGGGCCCGAGGCCGAGTTCTACATCTTCGAGCACGTGGCCTACGGCCAGCAGCCCAACCGCGGCTTCTACGAGGTCGACTCGCCCGAGGGCTTCTGGAACGCGGGGCTCGGCTTCGGGCGCGACGGCGAGGGCATGCGCGCGAACCTGGGCTACACCAACCGCTCGCAGCAGGGCTACTTCCCGGCGCCGCCGCTGGACTCGCTCGCCGACCTGCGCGGGCGGATGACGCTGACGCTCGAGCGCATGGGCGTCGAGGTCGAGGTCCACCACCACGAGGTCGGCGGGCCCGGCCAGGCCGAGATCGACCTGCGCTTCCAGCCGCTCCTGCGGATGGCCGACACGATGCAGCTCTACAAGTACGTCGCGCGCAACGTCGCCCACCAGGCGGGCAAGGTGGCGACCTTCATGCCCAAGCCGATCTTCGAGGAGAACGGCTCGGGCATGCACACGCACATGTCGTTGTGGAAGGACGGCGGCACGATCATGTTCGACGACGACGGCTACGCGCGGCTGTCCGACACGGCACGCCACTACGTCGGCGGGCTGCTCACCCACGCGCCGGCGCTGCTCGCCTTCTGCGCGCCGACGACGAACTCCTACAAGCGCCTGGTGCCGGGCTACGAGGCGCCCGTCAGCCTGCTGTACTCGCAGCGCAACCGCTCGGCGGCCGTGCGCGTCCCGGTCTACTTCACGACCCCGAAGTCCAAGCGCGTCGAGTTCCGCTCGCCCGATCCGAGCGCGAATCCGTACCTCGCGTTCGCCGCGCTGCTCATGGCCGGGCTCGACGGGATCGAGCGCGGGCTCGAGCCGCCCGACCCGGTCGACGAGAACCTCTACGAGCTGCCGCCCGAGCGCCAGGCGCAGATCCACCAGGTGCCGACCTCGCTGGACCGCGTGCTCGACGCGCTCGAGGCCGACCACGACTTCCTGCTCGCCGGCGACGTGTTCACGCCCGACCTGATCGAGGCCTATGTCGAGCACAAGCGCGACGAGGTGGACCAGGTCCGCCTCCGGCCGCACCCGTGGGAGTTCGCCCTCTACCTGGACGCCTGACGATGCCCGACCAGCCCTGGCGCTCCGGCGCCCGCAGCCGCCGCCGCGGCGCCCGCACGAATCTCGTCCCGCGCTGGCGCCCGGCGCCGCGGCAGGCGCCGCGCCCGGCGCCGCGCGGGATCCGGTCCTTCCGTCCGGAGCCGCCGAGCTCGAACGGGGGAGGGGAGCACTCGTAGACTTCCCGTCGATGGCGTCGCCACTCGATCGGGACGGGGCGGACGCCGTCCGCGCCGACCGGCGGCTGGAGGAGGAGTTCGACGAGGTCGACTCGCTCGAGGGCGGCGGCTTCGTCGGACGCCGGCCGCACCCGGACGACGGCCGGATGCTGCTCGAGCTCCTCGGGCGCATCCAGCGCCCGCTGCTCGAGGTGCGCTACCGCGCCTGAGGGCGCGGCAGCGTCAGCCGCGCGATCACCGCCTTGTGGTCGGTGCCCGGGACGCGTTCGACGACGACCTCGTCGACGCGCACGCGCCGATCGACGAGGACGTGGTCGATGGCGATCGGCAGCGCACGGCGGCGGCCGAGGACCGGCCAGGTCGTCACGAGCCCGCTTCCGGTGGCGTCGGCGGCGTCGGTGTAGCCGCGGTCGAGCAGCCGCCGCAGCTCTCGGTGGTCGAGCGTGGCGTTGAAGTCACCGGCGACGATGCGCACGTCGCCGCGCCCGTCCGAGCCGGGGATCGCGCGCAGCGCCGCGCGCCAGGTGCGCGCGGCGGCGCGACTGATCGGCGGCGGGGGGTGGACCGTCTTCATGCGCACGGGCGGCGCGCCGCGGACGGCGACCAGCGCCTCCGGCTGGGCGGCTCCGGCGGGCGCCTGCCTGCGCACCGGGCGCAGCGCGCGGCGGGCGAGCAGCCCGCTGCCGCGCGCGCCCGGCGCGGGCTCCGTGGTGCGGCCCGGGAGCGCCTGCGCCGCCCCCGCGGCGTCGAGGCGCGCGAGGCCCTCGGGGGTGAGCTCCTGGACGCTGAGCACGTCGACGCGGTGCTCGCGCACGAGGCGCATGACCGCCGCCATGTCGGCCTGTCCGTGCAGGACGTTCGCGGTCATGACGGTGAGCGCCGGGCCGTCGGGCCGGCGCTCGGGCTGCGGCCCGTCGAGCGCGCGCGGCGCCACCGCGACGGCGAGCGCCGCCGCAGCGAGCGCGGCGACCACGGCCGCGGCACGGCTGCCCAGCAGGAGCGCGGCGAGGATCGGCACGGGCGAGAGCGCCGCCGCGTACGGCGTGTAGGCCATCGCCGCGACGACGGGATGGCCGATGGCGTCGGCCGACAGCGTGCGCGCGAGCGCCCACGCCACCCACGGCGCGGCCAGCGCCCAGGGCAACGCGCGGCGCAACATCGGGCGAGGCTAGCCCGCGGTCAGGTGCTGGTCGAGGCGGTCGAAGAAGACGCTCCAGCCCGCGCCGGCGCGCTCGTAGCCCTCGGGCCCCATCCAGCCGCGCTGCTCGAAGCGCATCTCGGTGCGCCCGTCGCCGAGGTCGGCGAGCTCGATGGTGAGGACGTCGAAACGACCCAGGTCCTCGCGATCGGTGATCGTGAGCACGAGTCGCTCGGGCTCCTCGACGACCTGGTACTCGCCCGCCCAGTGGATCTTCTGGCGCTGCGGGCCGCCGAACATGATCGCCCGCCAGGCACCGCCCGGCCGCACGTCCATCGACAGGCTGTCCAGGGGCACCTCGCCGTCGGGGCCGCCGAACCAGTCGGCGAACGCCGCCGGCTCGGTCCACTCGCGCCACACGCGCTCGCGCGGGGCCTCGAAGACCCGCGTGATCGCGATCCCGTGGCGGCCGAACTCGGGTTCGGGCTGCTCAGCCATCCGAGGGCGGATTCTCGCTCGCTTGCAGGCGCTCGTCCAGCCGCTCGAAGCTCGCCTCCCAGAAGTCGCGGTAGGTCTCGAGCCAGTCCGCGACCTCGCGCAGCGGCGCGCCGCGCAGCCGCGACGGGCGCAGCTGCGCCGTGCGCCCGCGCTCGATGAGGCCCGCGTGCTCGAGCACGCGCAGGTGCCGCGACACGGCCTGGAAGCTGATCGAGAACGGCGCTGCGAGCTCGCCGACCGTCGCCTCGCCCGCGGTCAGCCGCGCGAGGATCGCGCGCCGCGTGGGGTCCGCAAGGGCGGCGAAGGTGGTGGTGAGCTGATCGGCCGGCACCTGTATTCACCTTGCCTGTTGTACAACGACTTGATTGAATATTACCCGTTCAGACCGCACAGCAAGACGGAGGATCGAACGACATGGGCAAGATCGCCGTGACGGAGTTCATCTCACTGGACGGCGTCATCGAGGACCCCGGGGGTTCCGAGGACTACAAGCACGGCGGGTGGGCGTTCGCGCTCTCCCGCGGAGACGACGGTGACCGCTTCAAGCTCGATGAGACGATGGGCTCCGACGCGTTGCTCCTCGGCCGCGTGACGTACGAGGGCTTCGCCGACTCGTGGCCCGGCCGGGAGGGTGAGTTCGCGGACAAGTTCAACTCGATGCCGAAGTACGTGGTCTCCTCGACGCTGAAGGACCCGGCGTGGACGAACACGACCGTCGTGGACGGCGACGTCGCGACCGCGGTCGGCGATCTGCGCGACCGCCACGAGGGCGACATCGTCGTTCACGGCAGCGGCACGCTGGCGCGGTCGCTCCTCGAGCAGGACCTCGTCGACGAGCTGCGCCTGATGCTCTACCCGGTGTTGCTCGGGCAGGGCAAGCGCCTGTTCGGCGAGACGAGCGACAAGAAGACGCTCGCGCTGGCGGAGTCGCGGCCGGTGGGCGACGACGGCGTGACCATCATGGTCTACCGCCGCCCGTGACGCCGAGGATGAGCTGCGCGGCCTCGAGCGGGACGTCGAGCTGCGGCGCGTGGCCGACGTCGTCGAGCACGACCCAGTCGGCGTGGGGGAACCACTCGGCGCGGTAGCGGACGGCGGCCGACGGCCACGGCAGCAGCTCGTCGCGCGTGCCCCAGACGATCCGCACGGGGCACGTCACCTGCTCGGGCTGCACGCGGTAGCCGACGGTCCGCGCGCGCTCGACGAGCGGCTCCACGGCCCGGCACGCGGCCGCGCCGAGCATCTGGTGGGCGAGCAGCTCGGCCGGGATGTGCTCGAACGCGACGGTCGTGAGCCGCGTGACGCGGCGCCGGCCCTCGCGCGTGGAGAGCAGCGCCTCGGCGTGCGGGGCGGCGCGCCGCTGGTCCTCCTGGACGGTCACGAACCGTTGGAGCATCGCGTCGAAGTCCTCGTCACCGGGGCGCCAGCCACCGGCCGGCGCGAAGGCGACGACCGACTCGGCGCGCCCGCGCGCGGCGAGCTGCAGGGCGACGTAGCCGCCGAGCGAGTTGCCGGCGATGTGCGCGGTGGCGAAGCCGGCGTCGTCCATCGCGCGCTCGACGGCGTCGGCGAGAACCCGGTCGGAGAGCTCGCCGGGCAGCGGCGGCCCGCCCGCGTGGCCGGCCAGCGTCGGTGCGAGCACGTCGTGATGGCGCTCGAGGGCGGGGAGGGTCAGCTCCCAGCTGCGCCAGGTGTCGGTGAAGCCGTGCAGGAGCACGAGCGGCGGCCCGGCGCCGCCGCGATGCAGCGGGGTGAAGACGGAGGCCACCCGCGTCACCGCTCGCGCAGCGCGGGCAGGACCTCGGCGGCGAAGCGGCGCACCTGCGCCATGCCGTCGACGGCGGCGGGGCGCAGCACGATGCTGTCGGCGCCCGCCTCGCCCAGGCGCCGGACGGCCGCCGCGCAGGCAGCAGGATCGCCCGCGACGGCGACCGCGTCGAGCGCCTCGTCGGAGACCGGCCCGCCACCGGCCAGCGGGCTGCGGCGGATGAGCTGCGGATAGCGGCCCAGGGCGAGCCACCGCTCGACCTCCGCGCGCAGCGCGTCGCGGTCCTCGCCGACGTGGAACCACGCGTAGACGACGGTCCGGCTCGTGGGGTCGTGCGCCGTGGTGATCCCGCGCGCCCAGCGGATCGCCTCGGCGGTGGCGCCCTGCGGGAGGACGACGCCGTCACCCAGGCGGGCGGCCATCTCGAGCCCACGCGGCCCGGTCGTGCCGACGAGCAGCCGCGGCGGCCGGGCCGGGGGGTGGTCGAGCGCGACGTCCTCCAAGTTGACATAACGCCCGGCCGTGGTGACGGTCTCGCCGGCGAGCAGGGCCCGGACGGCGCCGAGCGTCTCGGCGAGCATGGTCATGCGATCGGCCGGGCGCGCGCCGATCTGGCGCATCCAGGCCTCGACGCCGTGCCCGAAGGCGACGCTCAGGCGGCCGGGATGGATCCGCGCGAGGCCGGCGAGCTCCATGGCCGTGACGGCGGGGTTGCGCACGGCGGCGGGCAGCAGGCCGATGCCGACGTGGATCGCCGAGCTGTGCGCGAGGGCGAGCGCGGCCGAGGTCGGGCCGGCGGTGTAGAAGTAGTCCTCGACGACCCACAGCTCGTCGTAGCCGAGGCGCTCGAGCTCGGCGGCGGTCTCGGGCAGCGCCTCGGGCGGCCACTCGCCGCGGACCATCACGCCGACGTCCGGCCGCCCTGACATGGGCGGCGATGCTAGAGCGCGGGCAGGCGGTGCCGTCGGCACGGGCCTCCCAGCGCGCTTCAATGCTCGATAACGCGCGTTATGTCGACTTCAACGGCGCTGCGGAGGCCCGGCGCGGCGCTCGGCCGCCGCGCACGCGAGGCACAGCACGCTGTCGGGCATCGCCTGCAGCCGGGCCGGGGCGATCGGCGCGCCGCAGGCGTCGCAGGTTCCGTGGGTTCCCTCGTCGAGCTTGGCCAGCGCCCGCTCGGTCCGGGCCAGCGTGTGCTCGAGCGAGCCGCCGACCCCGATGTCGGTCAGCCGGCTGACGGCCTCGATCGTGCCGTCGCCGATCCGCTTGCCGAAGCCGACCGCGCTGCCTCGCTCGGGCCGCGCCGCGAGCACCGCGATCCGGTCGCGTGTCTGGTCACGGCGTTCCTCGAGCTCGCGCCGGATCGCGTCGAGATCCGGTTCGTCGGCGGGCGTGGGCATGCGGCCGTTCTACCCGATCCGGTTCTGACACGCCCGCGGTTGCCCGCGCCGGGGACGCGGTGCGAGACTCGCCGTGGCGCCGCCATGCCGCCCGCGACCGAACTCCGACCGCCGCCGCAGCGGCTCGCGGCCGCCTCCGACGCGCCGCAGATCTCGTCGCTGATGCGCGCGTCCGTGCTCGACCTGTTCCCGCGCTACTACGACGAGCGCCAGACCGCGAGCGCCGCCGTGCACGTCGCCCATCTCGACATGCAGCTCATCGAGGACGGCACCTACTTCGTGCACGAGGCCGGCGGCGAGATCGTCGCCTGTGGCGGCTGGAGCCGTCGCGGCAGGCTCTACGCCGGCGACGGCGACCACGACGGCGACGCGCGCCTGCTCGATCCGCGCACCGAGCCGGCGCGCGTGCGGGCCATGTTCGTGCGCGCCGACTGGACGCGGCGCGGGCTCGGCCGGGCGATCCTCGAGGCCTGCGAGCGCGCGGCGCTCGCGGAGGGCTTCACGAAGCTGGTTCTCGGGGCGACGCTCGCCGGCGAGCCGCTCTACCGCGCCTTCGGCTTCGAGGAGACCGAGCGCTTCGTCGTCACGATGCCCGACGGCGTGTCGATGGCGTGCGTGGCCATGGAGCGGCCGATCCCGGTCGCGCCGCGCTGAGCGCTCCTACCCGCCGCCGTGCTCCTCGACGGACGCGTCGAGCGGCATCGCCGCCGACAGCAGCGGCGACGGCGTGTCCGGGTCGTCCTGGTCGCAGACGAACACGAGGTCCATGACGCCGGTGTCGAGCGCGGCGTGGATGCCCTCGACCTTGTAGCGGCGGTCGATCGTGCGCAGGCGCCGGACCTCCCCGTCGAGGTCGATCGTCCCGACCACCGAGCCGCGGATCCCGCCGTCGCCCTCCGCCGAGGCCGTGAAGGCGAGCAGCTCCCCGCCCAGCGGCGTCCCGTCGCTGAACGTCAACGCGACGCCGTCGAGCTCGCCGAGCTCGTAGGCGCGCAGCCTCGCCAGCTCGTCCGGCGCGAGCGTGCGGTCGCCGGTCACGGAGGCGACCACGTCGTCGAGCGACAGCTCGGCGACCATGTTCGTCCGTGCGCCGCGGTTGCCGCGATGCAGCAGCCACAGGCGCTCGCCCATGGCGCACGCGCCCTCGATGTTCAGGCCCTCGATCCGCTCGGCCAGCAACCCGTACAGCGGGGCGAGGTCGATCACCACCGGATCGCCGAGCAGGGAGCCGTCGGGCGCCAGCCCCCACGCGAAGCCGCGGTCGCGGCCGGGCCCGGAGCCCGAGCCGAGGCCGAGCAGCGCGCCGTGGATGTGGCCGGCGAACGGCGGCAGCAGGGTGAGCACCTCGAGGTCGGGCTTGCCGGTGCCCTCGTCGCTCAGCACGGGGCGCAGCGTGCCGGGGCCCGGATCGGTCATCCGGAACACCGCGAGCTCGAGCAGGTCGTCGCCGATGACGTAGACGAAGTCGCCGCGCCGGACGACGCCGCTGGCCGCGGACACCTGCGCCGCGCGGCCCTCGGCGGGCGGCTCGTCGAGGTCGAGCGTGCGCAGCTCGCGCAGCTCCAGCGGCGGCAGGTCCTCGGGGGTGTGCGAGCGGTGCTCCATGGGCGTGGGTGGCGCGGGCGCCTACTGCTTCGGGCCGAGCACGTGGACGACGATCCCAGACTTCATCGCGTGCGTGCGCAGCAGGTCCAGGTGCATGGTGCCGGCGCCGTCGAGCAGCCGGTCGCCGGAGCCGACGACGACCGGGAACACCCACAGGTGCAGCTCGTCGAGCAGCCCGTGCTCGATCAGCGTCCGGTCGAGCTCGCCGGTGCCGAACTTCAGGATGTTCGCGCCCGGCCGTGCCTTGAGCTCGGCGACCGCCTCGGCGACGTCGCCCCGGATCACCTCGGCGTTCCATGTCGCGTCGGTGAGCGTCCGCGACGCGACGTGCTTGGGCATCGCGTTGATGCGGTCGGCGTACTCGCCGCCGCGCTCGGGCCACGCCTGCTTGAAGCCCTCGTAGGTCGCGCGCCCGAGCAGCATCGCGTCGGCGGCGAACACGAGGTCGTGCGCGTAGGCCATGTGCTCCTCGTCCCAGTACGGCGGGCCCCAGTTCTGCGGGTCGCTGATGACGCCGTCGAGCGAGACGAACGTCGAGCCGATGAGCTTGCGGGTGGCGGACATGCGGAGACCTCCTGGGTCGGTCGGGGTTCGTCGGGACGACGCGCGAGTTTCACGCGACCCGACAGCGTGGGGTCAATCTGGCGCATCGGCGCTCGTCTCCGCGGGAAGGACGATCACATGGCCAACATCGCCGTCCTCGGCGCCACGTACGGCTCGCTGCTCGGCATCAAGCTGCTGCTCGCGGGCCACGACGTCACGCTCGTCTGCCTCCCCGAGGAGGCCGACCTCATCAACCGCGAGGGTACCCGCGTGCGGATGCCCGTCCAGGGCCGCGACGAGCTCGTCGAGCTCGACTCGAACAAGGCGCCCGGGACGCTGTCCGCGACCGGGCCGGAGGCGATCGACCCCGGCGACTTCGACCTCGTCGGGCTCGCCATGCAGGAGCCGCAGTACAGCCACGACGAGGTGCGCGCGCTCGTCGAGCGCGTCGCCGAGGCGCGCATGCCGTGCCTGTCGATCATGAACATGCCCGTGCTGCCGTACCTGCTGCGCATCGACACGATCGATGCCGGCGCCTGCCGCCACGCCTACACCGACCCCGCGCTGTGGGACGCCTTCGACCCCGGGCTCGTGAGCATGTGCAGCCCCGATCCGCAGGCCGTGCGCCCGCCGGACGAGCCCGTCAACGTCCTCCAGGTGCGCCTGCCCACCAACTTCAAGGCCGCCCGCTTCGAGTCCGACGCCCACACCGACCTGCTGCGCCGCCTCGAGGCCGACGTGGACGCGGTTCGCTTCCCGGCCGGCGACGAGGAGATCGAGCTCCCGGTCAAGCTGCGCGTCCACGATTCGCTGTTCGTGCCGATGGCCAAGTGGGCGATGCTGCTGGCCGGCAACTACCGCTGCATCCAGGAGGACGACGTGCGCCCGACCCGCGACGCCGTGCTCTCCGACGTGGAGGCGTCGCGCGAGGTCTACGACTGGGTGCGCGATGTCTGCAAGGACCTCGGTGCCACCGACGACGATCTCGTGCCCTTCGACAAGTACGCGGCCGCGGCGGAGCTGCTGCAGAGCCCCGCGTCCGTGGCGCGGGCGATCGACGGCGGCGCGCCGCGCGTCGAGCGCGTCGACCGGCTCGTGCAGGCGATCGCCGCGAGTCGCGGCATGCGCAACGACGCCGTCGACCGGATCGTCGAGCTCGTCGACGCCCGGCTCGAGGCCAACGCGCGCGTCGCGGCCTAGCCCTCGTCAATCTCGCGCGTCGGCGCTCACCGGAGGCAGGGCGAGCACCGTCACCGTTCCGGGCGCGACCTCGGTCAGCCCACCGTCGACGACGCGCGCGGCGAGATCGTCGGACCGGCACAGCCGGTCGAACCGGGCCTGCGGCGGCGCGGCCACCTGGGCCGGGCAGCCCGCGGCGACCCAGTCCTCGAGCGCGCCGGTGTCGGCGGCCATCACCGCGGCGTGGGCGATCTGGGCCAGCGTCTTGCCGGAGCTCATCTCCAGTCGCGGGTTGATCAGGTAGGTCACGCGCGTGGCGTCGGGCTCGACGCGCGCGGGCGCGGGTTCGAGCGCCGTGGTCATCGCCTGCAGGCGCTCGAGCAGCGGCCCACGCGCCGAGCGCCGGCGGGGCGGCAGCGCGGCCACCGCGTCCCCCGACAGCACGTGCGCCTCGCTCTGAAGCAGCTCCGGCCACTGGCCGCCGCGGGCGCGCAGCGTCACCTTGCCCGGCCGTGGCCGCCAGTCGGCGAGGTCCTGCGCGAAGCGCTCGTCGCCCGCGAACTCGCGCAGGCAGCGCACCGCGGCCGCGCCGGCGTGCTCGCCGCCCTCGGCGATCGTGCGCAGCGCGCCGCGCCGCACGACGAGGAACATCCGCAGCGGATCGTCCACGGCCCGGGATGATGCCCTGACGCCCTCCGCCGCGGGCCCGCGGGGTTCGGATAGCGTCCCTCCATGGGTGCCCGCCGCCGGATCTGCCGGGTCGCCGCCGTCGCCCTGGTGGGGCTGCTCGCGCCCGTCGCGGGCGCCGGCGCGGCGTCGACCGACTCCGAGGCGCCCGCGACGGCGCCGCCGCACTGGCTGCCGCCCGAGGCGTGGGTCTACAACCACTGGATCCCCTACGACGAGGGGCGCCTGTACCGGCTGCTGCGCATCACCCGCTCGGACCTCTGGCAGCAGCTGCGCGACGACCGCCGCAACGTCGCCGGCCTCGCGCGGCGGCGCGGCTGGCGCAGCATGGACCGTCTCGCCGGCGCGCTCGTCGCCCCGTGGCGCGGCGAGGTGTCCGCGGGCCGGCTGGCGATCCTGCGCTCGCGCGCGCGGCGCACGCTGACCCAGGGGCACATGGCCCAGCACCTGTTCTTCCACTCGCTGCACCAGTTCGCGATCGCCAGCGAGGCGCCCGACATCTTCGGCGTGACGGACGCGCGCTTCCGCGCCCTGCGCCGCGAGCGCGAGCTCAGCCCGCTGACCATCGCGCGCCTGCACGGCCGCTCGCCGGCGCGCGTCGAGGCGCTGTCGATCGGCGTCCTGCGCGGCCAGGCGCGCACCGGCGTCCGCGGCCAGGCAACGACGCCGCGCCAGGCGCAGCTGCTCCTGCGCCGGCAGATCTCCCAGCTCCCCCGCTGGCTCGCCCAGGCGCGGTACAACGGCCCGCCGATCACGCACGCGGGCAAGCTCGTGACGCTCCCGCGCGACTACGCGAGCAACCCGTCGCTGTCGGCCGACGGCGGCCATGTGGTCTTCGAGGCCTACCGCCAGAAGCTCCCCCAGGCGCTGAAGCTCGGGGAGATCGCCGTCATGTCGCACGCCCTGCGCCGCCCGTCGGGCTCGGCGCTCGTGAGCAACGCGCACCCGGCCGACCATCGCGGCGTGCGCCCGGCTTCTGCCTACAACGCGACGACCTCGGGCGACGGGCGCCTCGTGGCCTACGAGTCCGCCGCGGGCAACGCGAACTTCGCCAAGCGCTACGGGCGCATCGACGTCCTGCTCTGCGACCTGCGCACCGGGCGCACGGTGCGCGTCCACGACCCGCCGGTCGGCGCCGATCGCTCGCAGTCGTCCTACAACCCGGTGCTCTCGGCGGACGGGCGCGCGGTCGCCTTCCAGGCGGTGCGCGACAGCGGGCGCGCCGAGGTCCTCGTCCGCGACCTGCGCCGCCGCACGACTGCGCTGGCCAGCCAGGGCCTGCCCGCCGTGCCGCGCGGCGCGGTGACGTCGATCTACGAGCCCGCGCTGTCCGGCGACGCCCGGCTGGCCGCGTTCACGGTGACCACCGTGCCGGAGCGCGGCGGGTTGCGAGCGACGTCATCGCGCGTGTACGTGCGCGACCTCCGCGCGCGCACGACGCGCGCGATCAGCCCGGCCGCCGCCGGCTTCGCCTCCAACCCCGCGCTGTCGCGCGACGGGAGCACGATCGCCTTCACGGCCACCGCGCGCGGCGCGCGGATGCCGCGCCTGTTCGTCGGCGACGTGCGCACGGGGCGCACGCGCGCGGTGACGGGGGCCGACGAGGGCGCGATCATCGATCCGCAGCTGTCCGCCGACGGGCGCGTCGTCGCCTATTCGGCCATCCGCGGCGACGCGAGCCGCGTCATGGTCCGCCGGCTGGACCGCGGCGGCCCGGCGCAGGTCGCCAGCCGCGCGAGCGGCGCCCGCGGCGCGCTCGCCCGCGGCGCGGCCGGCGACCCCGCGCTGGCCGCCGACGGGGGCGCCGTGGCGTTCGCCTCCGACGCCCCGAACCTGACCCGCGCCAAGGCCGACCGCACGCGCGGCGTCTTCGTGCGCGATCTCGCCACGCAGACGACGACGCTCGTCAGCGGCCGGTCGCGATGAGCGCACGGCGCGTCGCCGCGGGCGCCGTGGCGCTCGTGCTGCTCGCCGCCGCGCCGGTCGCGGCCGCCGACCGCACGGTGACGATCCGCGACAACGAGTTCGTCCGGGCGGGCACGGCGCGTCCGCGCCTCGTCGTGCCCTCGGGCACGGTCGTGACGTGGCGCTGGGCGAGCGTGCAGTCGCACAACGTCACCGTGCGCTCGGGGCCGCAGCGCTTCGCCTCCCCCACGAAGTCCTCGGGCGCCTTCCGCCGGCGCCTCGTGCGCGCGGGGACCTACCGGCTCGGCTGCACGCTGCACGCGCCGGGAATGCGGATGACGATCGTCGTCAGGCGGCCGCGCTGACCGCGAGCGGCAGCTCGAGCTCGAGCCCGCCCGGCCCCGCGGCCCTCACGGTGAAGCCGAGCTCGCGCAGCAGACGGCGCGCCGGGCGGTTGCCCGCCAGCGTCGTCGCCCGCAGGAGGCCGATCCCGTTGCGGCGGGCGTGCGCGACGACGCGGCGGGCGAGCTCGGTGCCGACGCCGCAGCCCTGCCAGGCGTCGGCGACGGCGATCGCGATGTCGGCGGCGTTCGACTCGCCGGGGGCGCAGGCGTAGCGCGCGACGCCGGCGAAGCGCCCGCCGGCGTCGACGGCGACGACCGCCTCGTGACGGCGGTGGTCGACGTCGGTGAAGTAGGCCAGCTCGCGGTCGCTGAGGTGCGGCTTGGCGGCGTGGAAGCGCAGCCGCCGCGAGCGCTCGCTCAGGCGCTCGAAGAGGTCGGCCAGGGCGGCCTGGTCGGTGGCCGCGATCGCGCGGTACGAAAGGCAGGGCGAGGGACCGCACGGCATACCGCCACCGTCCCATCCGAGCGCCGGCGCGCCAAGCGAGCTGCCAACCGTCGAGGGGTGCGGGCGCCCGTACCCCGGGTCAGGCCGCGGCCATGGCGACGACCGCGCCGAGATCGAGCCCGGTGTCCTCCCAGCGCTCGCCGCCGTCGGCGCCTGCCAGCAGCCGCCCGTCGGACATCGCGGCGAGCAGTTCGCCGCCGGCCATCGCGAGCGCGTAGGGCATCGCCTCGGAGGGCAGCGGCAGCCTCCCCCACCCCTTGTCCCAGCGGTACAGGCGCCCACGCGCCGAGGCACCGCGGTGGGCCGCGCCCGGGCCCGAGGCGGCGGACACGTACCAGCGCTCGGGGTCTGCGGGATCGACCGCCGCGGCCCAGCAGTAGCGCAGGTCGCGCCCGGTCTCGGCGCCCTCCCACGTGCGCCCGCCGTCGCGACTGACGGCAGCGCCGTCACCCGCCGCCTGGTAGGCGCGACCCGGCGCCGACGGGTGCCACGCGAGCTCGTGGGCGTCGAGCCGCGCGCCCGGGCGATGGTCGGAGAACGTCTCGCCGCCGTCCTCGGAGAGCATCACGCCGCCGAGCTCGATGCCGACGAGCAGCCGCGCGGCGTCGTGCGGGTCCGGGGCGATCCAGCGGACGTGGTGCGTCCACGGGCGCGGCGGGAAGCTCCAGCGCTCGCGCGACGGGATCGCCTGCAGTGCCTCGAGCTCGCGCCACGGGCCGCCGTCGCGGGCGGCGAACAGCCGGCTCGGCTCGGTCCCCGCGTACAGCGCGCCGTCGGCCGCGCCGATCGACACCGAGAAGACGTCCGGCGCGGGCAGCGCCACCTCCTCCCAGCGCGATCCGCCGTCGTCGCTGACCAGCAGGCCGCTGTCGCGTGTGCCGGCGAGGACGCGGTCGCCGCGGACGGCCACGCACTGTGCGCCGGCGCCGTCGAGCAAGGGCTCTGCGGCCCACGACCGGCCGTCGCGCCGCACGCGGATCAGGCGCTCGCGGGTGCAGACGAAGACGGCCACCCTCGACAGGATCGCAGGCGCCCGGGTCGGGCCGCGGGCGCGGACGCGAACCGCGGCCCGGGGTCACCGCCTTGCCGCCGACGCGCCACTAGCATGCGCGGCGGTGTTCGGGCCCTCGCCCGCCGCGGCATGACCGACGCGCTCCGCGTCCTGCTGGTGCTGGCGCTGATCGGCGCCAACGCGTTCTTCGTCATCGGCGAGTACGCGATCGTCACCGTCCGGCGCTCGACGCTGGCGAAGTACCGCGGTCGCGGCGCCGATGCGGCAAGGCGCCTCCTCGACGATCCGGTCCGGGTCATCTCGACGGTCCAGGTCGGGATCACCGCGCTGGGGATCGTCACCGGCGCCGTGTCCGAGCCCGTGGTCAGCAGCATGCTCGGAGACAGCGTCCCGCGCAGCGTCAGCTTCGTGCTCGCCTTCGCCATCGTCACGTACCTCAGCGTCGTGCTCGGGGAGCTCGTCCCCAAGGCGCTCGCCCTGGACCGTGCGGCCTCGCTCGCCGTCAAGGTCGCCCGGCCGATCGAGTTCATCGGGATCGTCCTGCGGCCGATCGTCTGGCTGCTGGAGAAGTCCGCGAGCCTGATCCTGCGCCCGTTCGGGATCCACGACGTCGTCGCGGGCGAGACGATCACCAGCCCCGCCGAGCTGCGCGCGCTCGTCGACGAGGCCGAGAGCACGGGCGTGATCCCGCTCGCCCAGGAGGAGCTGCTCCACAACGTCTTCGACTTCGTCGACCGCGAGGCGCGCGACATCATGATCCCGGCGCCCGACGTCGCCTGGCTCGACGCGTCGATGGACCCCGGCTCCGCGCTCGACCAGGCGCTGGAGACGGCGCACAGCCGCCTGCCCGTCGGCCGCGGCAGCCTGGACCGGGTCGCCGGCGTCGTCCACCTGCGCGACCTGATCGGGGCCGTGCGCGCGGGCGGGCCCGAGACGATCGAGCCGATCGCGCGGCCGACGGTGCTCGTCCCCGAGACCAAGGACGTGGGCGCGCTGCTGCGCGACCTGCGCGAGGAGCACGTCTCGATGGCCATCGTCATCGACGAGTACGGCGCCACCGCCGGGCTCGTGACGATGGAGGACATCGTCGAGGAGATCGTCGGCGAGATCCAGGACGAGTACGACCTGCCCGACGACACGATCACGTGGGTCGACGATCACACCGCCGAGGTCGCCGGCTCGCTGACCATCGACGACTTCAACGAGATGACCGGGGTGCACCTCGAGCAGGAGGGCGTGCGGACGATGGCCGGCCTCGTGTTCGCGCGCCTCGGACGGCGCCCGTCGCTGCGCGACGAGGTCGAGGTCGACGGCCTCGAGCTGCGCCCGGCGGCGATCAGCGGCGCGCGCATCACGCGCCTGGTCGTGACGCTGCCCGAGGGCCGGGGACCGGCCCGTCCGGCCCCCGGCGCCTGACCTCCCCCGCCCTGTCGCTCAGCCCGTGCGCAGGCCGTGGCCGTACGGGAACAGCGGGTCGTAGCCGGCGTCGCCGGCGTTGATCGGCTCCTGGGCGACCGTGCGCGGCCAGCTCACCGGGAGCCGGCCGGTGAACGGCCGGCGGCCGAACAGCGTGTCGGCGACGCCGGCGCCCTCGCTGCCCGGAAGCCAGGCGGCGACGAGCGCGTCGATGTGCTCCAGGCGGTCCGGGTCGACCACGAGCGGGCGGCCCGAGACCACCACGACGACGCACGCCTTCGCGGCCGCGCAGACGCGGTCGACGGCGGCGCGGTCGGCCGCGGAGAGGAGCATGTCCTTGACCGGCCGCGGTTGCCCGGCATCGCCGGGATCGGCCGACCAGCGCGGGCCGCCGACGTCGCCCCAGCCCTCCGAGTACGGCGTCTCGCCGACGACGACGATGCCCACGTCGCGCCTGCCCACCGGCGCCGACGCGTCGGCGCTGTGGGTGACGTGCCCGCGCGCGCCGACGGCGTCGCGGATGCCGTCGAGGATCGTCGTGCCCGGGATCACGTTCGCCGAGCCGCCCTGCCAGGTCAGCGTCCAGCCGCCGGCCTGGTTGCCGATGTTGTCGGCGTTGCTGCCCGCGACGTAGACGCTCGCCCCGCGGCGCAGCGGCAGCGTGGCGCCGCGGTTGCGCAGCAGCACCTGGGACGCCGCGACGGCGCGCCGGGCGACCGCGCGATGGGCGGCCGAGCCGACCTCTCCGATGTGCGTGCGGTCGGTGAACGGGTGCTCGAACAGGCCGAGCTCGAACTTCTTGGCGAGGATCCGCGAGACCGCGTCGTCGATGCGCTCGATCGGCACGCGCCCGGCCCTCACCTCGGCGATCAGCGTGCTCGCGAACATCGCGAAGGCGTTGGGCTCCATGAACATGTCGATGCCGGCGTTGACCCCGGTACGGACCTGCTGGGCCCAGTCGCCGGGAAGCTGGTGGATGCCCTCCCAGTCGCTGATCACGAAGCCGCCGAAGCCGAGCCGGCCCTTGAGCACGCCGGTGATGAGCTCCTCGTGCGCGTGCATCTTCAGCGGGTTGCCGACCCCGTCCTCGGTCCAGTCGACGCTCGAGAAGGACGGCATGACCGTGCCGACGTGGTGCTCGCGGACGGCGGGCGCGTACGGCGCCAGCGCGTTGCGCCAGAAGTCCTCGCGGCTCGTCACCGCGACGCCCTGGTCGATCGTGTAGCCGTCGGGGTGCGTGCTCGTGCCGTACTCGGTGTCGCCGTCGCCGGCGAAGTGCTTGGCCGTCGCGAGCACGCGGTCGCGATCGGAGAGGTGGCCGGGCGGGCCCTGCAGGCCGTCGATCGCCGCGGCCATGCGGCTCACGAGCCGCGCGTCCTCGCCGAAGCTCTCGTAGGTGCGCCCCCAGCGATCGTCGCGGGCCACGCACAGGCACGGCGCGAACGACCACTGCGGGCCGGTGGCGCGCGTCTCCTGCGCGGTGATGTGGGCGATCCGCGCGACGAGGCGCGGGTCTCGCGTGGCGCCGAGGCCGATGTTGTGCGGGAAGACGGTGGCGCCGTCGAGGTTGCCGTGCCCGTGCACGGCGTCGACGCCGTAGAGCAGCGGGATCCCCAGCGGCGTGGCCAGCGCGGCGCGCTGGAAGCGGTCGACCATGTCGGCCCAGCCCGCGGGCGTGTTCGGCGTCGGCACCGATCCGCCGCCCGACAGCACGCTGCCCAGCCGCAGCGTGGTGATCTGCGACGCGTCCGCGTCGACCTGGCCGCGCTCGGCCTGGGTCATCTGGCCGACCTTCTCCTCGAGGCTCATGCGCCCGAGGAGATCCGCGACGCGCTCGGCGACCGGGCGCGCCGGGTCCTTGTAGGCCGGGCCGCCGGCCTGTCCGGCCGCCCCCGCCGCGGGGAGGAGGAGGGCGAGCGCCACGACGCTCGCGGAGACGACGACGGTGCCCAGGGCGGCGACGTGCCGCCGCCGGCGGGTCGTGCTGCCGGACATGCTTCCTCCCCGATCCCGATTTCCGGGGTGCCACCTACCCCGCCGGGGTCTTCGGCGAAACCGGCCGCCCTGTCAGGATGCTGCCGCCCGATGCCCGACATGCGCGCCCTCACCGAGAGCCGTGCCACGCGCCCGGAAGCGATCGCGCAGGCCGCCGCCGCGCGCCGCCGCCCGGCCTCGCCGCTGGGGCCGGCCGGCCGCGTGCTCGTCGTCGCCGCCGACCACACCGCGCGCGGGATGCTCGGCGCGGGCGACCGCCCGGCGGCGATGGTCGACCGCGGCGACCTGCTCGACCGTCTGTGCCTCGCGCTCTCGCGGCCGGGCGTGACCGGCGTGCTCGGCACCCCGGACATCGTCGAGGACCTGCTGCTCCTCGGCGCCCTCGACGACCGCGCCGTGTTCGGCTCGATGAACCGCGGCGGCCTGCAGGGCGCCTCCTGGGAGATCGATGACCGCTTCACCGCCTACGACGCCGGGGCGATCGCGGCGATGGGCTACGAGGGCGGCAAGATGCTGCTGCGCATCGACCCGCAGGACCCGGCCACGGCGCCGACCCTCGAGGCCTGTGCGCACGCCGTCGGCGATCTGGCCGCGCGCGACCTCGTGGCGATGGTCGAGCCGTTCATGGCCGGCCGCGACGGCGGCCGCCTGCGCACCGACCTGAGCACGGAGGGCGCGATCCGCGCCTCGATGATCGCCGCCGCGCTCGGGCCGACGTCCGCGCGAACATGGCTCAAGGTCCCCGTCGTCGAGGACATGGAGCGCGTCGTCGGCGCCACCTCGCTGCCCACGGTGCTGCTCGGCGGCGAGGTCGCGCGCGACCAGGACACGACGTTCGCGCGCTGGCAGCGCGCGCTCGCAGGCGCCCGGCGCGATCGGCCTCGTCGTCGGCCGCTCGCTGCTCTACCCGCCCGGCGACGACGTCGCCGCGACCGTCGACGCCGCCGCGTCGCTGCTGCCGCGCGCGATCGCGACATGAGCGTGCGAGGGCCCGACGGCCTGGGGTGCGGCTCGCGTCGCGGCCGGGGCGCTACGAGATGTCGCGCGTCGACAGGCGCGGGATGGCGCAGTTCTCGTCGTAGCACGCCTCGGCGACATCGCTGCGGCGATGGAAGTGCACGCCCGGGTCGGCGGGCGTGGCGGCCGCGACGAGGCGGCGCAGGGCGGTACGGAGAGCGGTCATGCGTTTCAACGTAGCCCGGCCCCGCCGCGCTTTCGCGAACGTGTGTGGCACCTCACGGATGCGACGGATCGCCGTGAGCGGGTAGGGCGCGCCCAATGTTCCTGTTCTTCTCCAACCGGCTGGGCTGCCTGGGCTCGCTGCTCGTGTCGGCCGTGGTGACGCTCCTGCTCCTGCTGCTGCTCGGCGTGCTCTGACGCCGGGGCCGTATCGTCCGGCTGATGCCCGACGCCCTGCGCCCGCTGTTCGACCAGGTGGTCATCAAGGAGCTCGAGCCCGACCGCATGCGCAAGTCGGGCCTGCTCGTCCCGCAGGGCACGCACGACCTGCCGCCCAACGAGGGCATCGTGCTCGCCGTCGGCACCGGGCCGCCGGACCTGGCCGACTTCAAGATGCCCGTGCGCCCCGGCGACCACGTCGTCTTCCCGCGCTCGGCGGGCGTGTGGGTCGAGATCGACGACGAGCGGCTGCTCGTCTGCCGGGTCCGCGAGATCCTGGGGGTCATCGAGACGGCTCCCAAGCCCGACGGCCGCGGTTAGAGATCCGCCGGGCGGCGGGCAATACTGGATCGGGCCGTCGAAACGAGAGGTGCCTGACATGAGCGAACTGCTGGAGCGACTCGAGCGCGGGCCGGTGATCTGCGCGGAGGGCTACCTGTTCGAGCTCGAGCGCCGCGGCTACATCCAGGCCGGCGGCTTCGTCCCCGAGGTGGTGCTCGAGCACCCCGAGAAGGTGGCCGAGCTGCACCGCGAGTTCGTGCACGCGGGCTCGGACGTCGTCGAGGCGTTCACGTACTACGCGCACCGCGAGAAGCTGCGCGTCATCGGGCGCGAGGACTCGCTGGAGGAGATCAATCGCCAGGCGCTGCGGATCGCCGGCGAGGTCGCGCGCGAGTCCGGCGCGCTGTTCGCCGGGGACGTGTGCAACACGAACGTCTGGAGCGGCCCGGAGTCCCGCGACGCCGTGCGCACGATGTTCGAGGAGCAGGTCGCCTGGGCGGCCGAGGCCGGCGTCGACTTCGTCATCGCCGAGACGTTCTCGTGGGTCGAAGAGGCGGTCACCGCCACCGAGGTGATCAAGGAGGCTGGGCTGCCCGCGGTGACGATGATCACCCCGCACAAGGACCCCTCCACGCGCGACGGCGCCGACCCCGTCGAGGCCTGCCGGCGCATGGAGGCGGCGGGCGCCGACGTCGTCGGCCTCAACTGCGCGCGCGGGCCGCGCACGATGCTGCCGCTGCTCGCCGAGGTGCGCGCCGCGGTCAGCGTGCCGGTCGCCGGACTGCCGGTGCCCTACCGCACCACCCCCGAGCAGCCGAGCATGCAGTCGCTCGAGGACCCCGACGCCGTCGGCGAGCTGCCCGGCGGGCGGCCGTTCCCGACGGCGCTCGATCCGTTCACGTGCTCGCGCTACGAGATGGCCGACTTCGCCGTCGAGGCGCAGGCGCTCGACGTCGGGTTCATCGGCGTGTGCTGCGGCGCCGCGCCGCACCACATCCGCGCGATCGCCGAGGCGCTCGGCCGCACGCCGCCGGCCAGCCGCTACACGGCCGACATGTCCAAGCACTACATCCTCGGTACCGGCGGGCGGGTCACCGAGGCCAACCAGGGCTACGCCGAGCGGCTGTAGGGCGTGCGGCTCACGCTGGCGCAGATCGACTGCGCGCTCGGCGACGTTCCCGAGAACGTCCGCCGCGTCCGCGACGCGCTCGACCGCGCCCGGGCGGACGGCGCCGACCTCGTCGTCTTCCCGGAGCTGGCCCTGACCGGCTACTCGATCGGCCAGGTCGACGCGGACGTCGCCCGCTCGCTGGCCGACCCCGAGGTGGCCGGGCTGCTGGCCGACACCGCCGACCTCGGCTGCGTGGTCGGCTTCGCCGAGGACGGCCCGGTGCACACGTACAACAGCGCCGCCTGCATCGACGGCGGCGTCGTCCGCCACGTCCACCGCAAGGTGCACCTGCCGACCTACGACATCTGGGAGGAGCGCAAGCACTTCACCCCCGGCGGCGCGATGCGCGCGTTCGACACCCGGCTCGGCCGCATGGCGATCCTGCTGTGCGGCGACGCGTGGCAGCCCGTGCTCGCCGTCCTGGCCGTCCAGGACGGCGCGCGCGTGCTGATCATGCCCGCCGCCAGCACCTTCGGGAACCGGGAGGACGTCGCGCGCGAGTGGAACGAGATCACGCGCTTCTACGCGCGCATGCTGCAGTGCTACGTCGTGTTCGTGAACCGCGTCGGCGCCGAGCCCGGGCTGCGCTTCTGGGGCGGCTCGCACATCCGCGACCCGTGGGGCGAGATCGTCGCCGAGGCGCCTCGCGACGAGCCCGCGTTCATCACGGCCGAGGTCGACCTCGCGGCGGTCCGGCGACGCCGGCGGGAGTACCCGCTGATCAAGGAGGCGCGGCTGGCGCTGCTCAGCCGCGAGCTCGACCGGCTCGCCTCAGAAGGAGGAGACCTGTGAACGGTGACATCGACGGGCGCATCGGCCAGGGCTGGGGCGGCACCGCGCCCGACGGCTGCCACGTCAACGTGGTGCTCGCGCGGCGCGGCAGCCCGACGGCCGCGGCCGCGACGACCGCCTTCGCGCTGCCCGCGCCCGGCCACACGCCGGTGCTCGTCTGCGTCGGCCCCACGCAGCCCGCCTACGAGGCTGTCGTGCCGCCGACGATCATGACCAACAAGGCGACGGCGACCGACGAGCGCCACCAGACGCTCACCTGGGGCGCGGCGCAGCTCGGGATCGGGCAGGGCGTCCTGGACGCCGTGGCCGATGATCTGCTCGTCGCCGACCAGGACACGATCGTGCTCGTCGCCGTCTGGATCGACGCCGCCGCCCAGGACGAGCGCGCGGTGCGCGACGCGGCCCGCGAGGCGATGCGCGCCGGCGTCGAGGCCGCCGCGCGCGGCACGCCCGAGGGGACGGCGCGGCGGCTCGTCGACGAACGCGACGAGCTGACCAACCCGTTCTACGGCGCGGCCTGAGCGGCGACCGCGCCGTCGAGGACGCGCGCGGCGAAGGCGTCGGCGAGCGCCTGCACGTCGGGGCCGATCGGCCGCGAGCCGTCGGGCACGGGCACGAGGTGGTCGACCTCGGCGCCGAGCTCGGCGAGCGCCGGCGGCACCGGGCCGGAGGAGTTGCGCAGCACCTGCCAGGCGATCGCCGCCAGCCCGGCGAGCGCGTTGTCCAGGCAGCGCCCGACGCCCACCGCCTTGCGCCATGCCATGAAGCTCGGCGAGGAGACGTCGTTCTGGCCGAAGCCGCCGAGCCCGAGGAGCGTCGGCTGCGCGAGCGTGCGCGCCTCCTCGGCCCAGGCCGCCTGGACCATGTGCAGCGGCTTGAACGTCCACTCCTCGCGCGCGAGCGCGGGCAGCGTGCGCGGGTGCTGGAAGAGCTTGTCGGTGTGGCGCTGGACGAGCTGGCAGATGTCGGCCCAGGCGACGGCGAGGCCGTCGAGGGCGGGCGAGGCCTGCGCGTTGTGGTAGCCGCCGGTGGAGATGACCGCGCCGAGCGGGCGCTCGTCGTCCGGGGGCAGGTAGAGCGGGTTGTCGCTGACCGAGCGCAGCGACACCGTCGCCGCCCGCTCGGCCTCGGCCTGCGCGCGCCGCAGGGCGCCGAGCACGCGCGGCAGGATGCGGTAGCTGACCGGCGCCTGGTGGCCCTGGCGCTCGGCGCTTCCGCCCTCCAGGTGGGCGCGCAGCGAGCGCAGTGCCGCGGTCTCGTGCTCGTCGTCCCACAGGTCCTCGAGGTCGGCGGCGTAGGCCTCGTGCGGCGCGCCGACGGCCTCGGCCGACAGCGCCAGCACGTCCTCGGCGAGCGCCAGGCGCCCGCGCCCGGCGAGCGCGCCGTCGGCGACGAGCGCGGCTGCGCACGGCGAGCCGTTGATGAGCGCCATGCGCTCCTTCGGCGACAGCTCGTGCGTCGCGCTGAAGGCGAAGAACAGGCGCCCGAGGGCGAGGATCTCCCCCGATCCGCCGTTGCCCTGCGCCGGCACCTCGGGCAGCGGCCCGCCGTCGAGCAGCGCCGCGATCTCCGTTCCCAGCTCGCCGCGCACGCCGGCGTGGCCGTCGACCATGTTGGCCAGGCGCGCGAGCACGATGCCGCGCACGACGCGCTCGGGCAGCGGCTCGCCGAAGGACGCCGCGGTCCACAGCCGCGTCGGGCGGCGCGCGAGGCCCTCGGGGGTCAGCGCCGTGGCGGCGCCGTCGCCGGGCGCCGTGGTGATCCCGTAGATCAGCGCCTCGGGATCGGCGGCGACGGCGGCGTCGACGTAGGCCTGCAGCGAGGCGTGCGCCGCATCCATGCGCGCGATCGCCTCGGGCGCCAGCGCGACGTCCTCGCCGCGCCAGGCGACGCGGTGCGTGGCGTCGAGGTCGATGTCGGAGCGGGTGTGGAGGACGACCGTCACGGAGAAAGCGAGACGGTAGCCGGTCGGCCCGCGAGGTCGGGATCGAGGACGACGACGGTCCGCGCGCCGACGTGCCGGCGCAGGCGCTCGAGCGCCTCGTCGATCCCGTCCAGATCGGTGACATGGGTGATCACGTCGGCCAGGCTCAGGCGCCCCGCGGCGACGAGCCCGGCCAGCCGCGCGAGCTCGACGCCGGCGTCCGACGAGCCGTAGTAGCAGCCCTTGATCCCCTTCTCGGAGAGCAGCTCGAAGGCGGGCAGCGAGACCTCGACGCCGCGCGGCGCGATGCCGACGACGATCGCCGTCGCGCCCGGGCGCAGGACGTCCCAGGCCAGGCGCATCGTCTCGGGGCGCCCGACCGCCTCGAAGGCGTGGTCGACGCCGCCGGGGCACACGTCGAGCACCGCCGCGATCGTGTCCCCCTCCCCCGCCCGGACCGCGTCCGTGGCGCCGCGCGCGAGCGCGATGGCGAGGTTCTCCTCGTCGAGGTCGACGGCGACGATCCGCCCCGCGCCGGCCAGCCGCGCGCCGGCGACGATCTGCAGCCCGATCCCGCCGCACCCGACGACGCAGACCGTCTCGCCGATGGCCACGCGTGCGGCGTTGCGCACGGCGCCGACGCCGGTCACGACGCCGCAGCCGAGCAGCGCGGCCTGCCACAGCGGCAGCGCCGCCGGGATGCGGATCGCGCACGCCGCCGGCATGACGGCGCGATCGGCGAAGCACGAGACGAAGTTGAAGTGCTGGACGGGCTCGCCGCCGGCCAGGTGCAGCCGCGTCGAGCCGTCGAGCAGGGTGCCCGCCCACGCGTGCGCCGAGGCGACGTCGCACAGGTTGGGCCGCCCCGCGCGGCACGAGCGGCAGGCGCCGCACGGCGGGACGAAGCAGAAGGCCACCGGGTCGCCGGCCGCCAGTCCGCCGACGCCCTCCCCCACTGCCTCGACGACGCCCGCGCCCTCGTGGCCGGGAACGATCGGCCAGCGCCCCTGGCCGAGGTGCCCGTCGACGAGGTGCACGTCGGTGTGGCAGACGCCGGCCGCGGCGACGCGCACGAGCACCTCGCCCGCGCGCGGCTCGTCGAGCGCCACCTCCTCGACGGACAGCGGCGCGCGCGGCGCGTGCATGACAGCGGCCCGCGCGCGCATCAGCCGACGCGGTGCTCCTCGAGCGCGTCGAGGTCGGGCGTGACGCCGAGGCCGGGCCCGGGCGGCGGGGCGACGGTCCCGTCGGGCGCGATCTCGATCTCGGCGGGCAGCAGCCAGTCGCGCCGCGCCGCCGTCCAGCCCGGCGGGTCGAGCGGCACCTCCACGAACGGGCACGTCGAGACGGCGAGCGCGAGGTGCAGGTTGGCCACGAGCCCGAGCCCGTTCGTCCACGTGTGCGGCGAGAACGCGCGGCCGAACGCGTCGGCCACGGCGGCGATCCGCCGGCAGCCGCCCAGCCCGCCCGCGAGCACGACGTCGGGCTGTACGACGTCGACGCCGCCGCGCGCGATCAGGTCACGCGCCAGGTGCGCCTCGCGCAGCATCTCGCCCGCGGCGATGCGCAGCGAGGTGCGGCGCCGCAGCAGCGCGTAGCCGTCGACGTCGTCGGTGCGCAGCGGCTCCTCGAGCCAGAAGACTCCGAGCGGCTCGAGGGCGCGCGCGCACTGCGTCGCCGTGGCCACGTCCCAGCGCGCCGAGCGGTCGCCGGCGGTGCGCCACCCGTGGTTGGCGTCGACCATCAGCTCGACCGAGGGGCCCACGGCGTCGCGCACCTGCTCGACGACCTCGACGTCGCGGCGCCAGTCGGGGTCGGCGAAGCGCAGCTTGACCGCGCGCACGCCGCGGTCGCGCAGCGCGCTCACGCGCCGCGCGCGCTCCTCGGCGCCGACCGCCTCGCCGCTCGACGCGTACGCCAGCAGCCGCTCCGAGCGCCCGCCGAGCAGCCGCCAGAGGGGCTCGCCGAGCGCGCGGGCGACGAGGTCCCAGACCGCGACCTCGAGCGTCCACGGCCTCCCGCCGTGGAAGTCGACCGTCTCGCAGATCTCGCGCACGACCTCGGTGCGCCGCGGATCGACCCCGACGAGCAGGCGCGCGAGGAGCCCGGCGTCGGGCAGCTCGTCGCCGCTCGCGTAGCCCGCCGTGCCGTCGTCGGCGCGCACGATGACCAGGCTGGCGGCGACGCGGGCGCGCGGCACCGGATCCCAGGCGGCGCGGAACGGCGGGTCGAGGTCGACGGCGTAGCGGCGGACCTCCACCTCCGCGACGCGCATCAGGGCCCGTCCGCGGCGAGATCCAGGACGACGCGTACGGCCGCGCCGGCGCGCAGCTGCGCCACCCCGTCGGCGATGTCGTCGAGCGCGATGCGCGCCGAGACGAGCCGGTCCAGCGGCAGCCGCCCGCGGCGGTAGAGCGCGAACAGCGCCGGGAAGTCGCGCTCGGGGCGCGCCGACCCGTACAGCGAGCCGAGCACCCGGCGCTCCGTCCGCGGGATGGGCAGCGCGGGCAGGCTGAGGACGGCGTCGGCGCGCGGGATCCCGATGAGCACCGCCGCCCCGCGCGGGCGCGTCGACAGGAACGCGGCGAGCGCAGCCTCGGGGCGTCCCGTCGCCTCGATGGCGTAGTCGACGCCGCCGCCGCTCGCCGAGCGCACGTCGGCGGCGGTGGCCTCGGCGTCGCCCGCCCACGGCAGCGCGATCGTCGCTCCGAGCTCGAGCGCCGCCTCGCGCTTGGCCGCGATCGGGTCGACGGCGACGATCGGGTCCGCGCCGATCGCGGCCGCGCCGAGCACGGCGCTGAGCCCGACGCCGCCGCAGCCGAGCACGCAGACGCGCTCGCCCGGCCGCACGCCGGCCGTCCGCCACACCGCGCCCGTGCCGGTCGTGATCGCGCAGCCGACGAGCCCGGCGATCTCGAACGGGATGTCGTCGTCGAGCGGCACGCAGCAGGCCGCGGGCACCACGGCATGCGAGGCGAAGGCCGAGACGAACGAGTAGTGGAACACGGGCTCGCCGTCGCGCGACAGCCGCGACGTGCCGTCGGCCAGGCCGCCGGCCTCCATCGCCGCCCACGCCGCGCCGCACAGGTGGGAGAGGCCCCGCAGGCACTCCTCGCAGGTCCCGCACGAGGGCATCCACGAGAGCACGACGCGCGTGCCCGGCGCGATCCCGGCCCGCTCGCCCGCCCGCTCGACCACGCCCGCCCCCTCGTGGCCGAGGACCGCCGGGCAGCGCGTCTCGGCCGTGCCGTCGATCGCGTTGAGGTCGGAGTGGCAGATCCCGCACGCGTGCAGGCGCACGAGGACCTCGTCGGGGCCTGGGTCCGCCAGATCCAGCTCCGTGACCTCGAGCGGCGCTCCCGTCCGCTCGAGGACCGCGGCGCGGATCCTCAGCGCTCGACCTCCGCGTGCGCCGGCGGCGGCGTCTTCTGCAGCTCGCGCAGCGCGTCGACCTCGTGGTGGCAGTGCCAGAAGTGCCCAGGCTCGACCTCGCGCAGCTGCGGGACCTCGTTCTTGCAGATGTCACCGATGTAGCGCGGGCAGCGCGTGTGGAAGACGCAGCCCGAGGGCGGGTCGGCGTGGCTGGGGATCTCGCCCTCGAGCTTGATGCGTGGGCGCTCGCCCCCCTCGGCGTCGGGCACGGCGGACAGCAGCGCCTCCGTGTACGGATGCTGCGGCGGCTCGAACACGGTCTCGGCGGTGCCGAGCTCCATCAGCCGGCCGAGGTAGAGCACGGCGATGCGGTCCGACAGGTAGCGGACGACACCGAGGTCGTGCGAGATGAAGATGTAGGAGACGCCCTTCTCGGCCTGCAACTCGACGAGCAGGTTCAGGATCGCCGCCTGCACGGAGACGTCGAGCGCCGACGTCGGCTCGTCGCAGACGACGACCTTGGGGTCGCCCGCGAACGCGCGCGCGATGGCGACGCGCTGCTTGAGCCCGCCCGAAAGCTGCGACGGGCGCTGACGGATCAGGCGCACGTCGAAGCGCACGGATTGCGCGAGGTCGCGCAGGCGCGAATCGAGCTGCGCGCCCTTGGTGCCCATGAGCATGGTCAGCGCGCGGGCGATGATCCGCTGGATCGAGAAGCGCCGGTTGAGCGCCGAATCGGGGTTCTGGAAGACGATCTGCACCGCGCGGACCTGCTCGCGGTCGCGCTTGTTGATCTTGCCCGCCAGCTGCGCGCCGTCGAGCTCGACGATCGAGCCCTCGTCGGGCTCGGTGAGCCCGAGCACCAGCCGCGCCAGCGTCGTCTTGCCGCTGCCCGACTCGCCCACCAGCCCGAGCGTCTCGCCCGGCGCGAGCGAGAACGTGATGTCCTCGACGGCGCGCACCTCGTGGCCGTCCTGGTGGAAGGTCTTGCGCACGTTGCGCGTGCGGATGACCGGCGTGCGCTCGCCGTCGGCCTGTGCCGCGGCGGCGATCGCCTCGCCCGGCTCGGCGCGCGGCAGCGACGGCGCCTTCTCGTGGAAGTGGCAGCGGCTGAAGTGCTCCTCGCCGACGTCGAAGGGCGGCGGCGGCTCGCGGCGGCAGATGTCCTGGGCGAGCTCGCAGCGCTCGGCGAACACGCACGCCGGCAGATTCTCGCCGAGGCCGGGCAGGAAGCCGGGGATGCTGTCGAGCCGGCCGCGGTCCTTGCGCGCGCCGCCGCGCGGGATGCAGCGCAGCAGGCCGACGGTGTACGGGTGGCGCGGGTTCTCGAACAGCTCGGCGACGCTCCCCTCCTCGACGAGCTTCCCGGCGTAGAGCACGCCGACGCGGTCGCACATGCGCGCGATCACGTCGAGGCTGTGGCTGATGAAGAGCACGCTCGTGCCGAACTCCTGGCGCAGCGCCGAGACGAGGTCGAGCACCTCGCCCTCGACCGTCGCGTCGAGGCCCGTCGTGGGCTCGTCGAGGATCAGCAGCGTCGGGTCCTTGGCCAGCGCCATGGCGATGACGACGCGCTGGTTCATGCCGCCCGAGAGCTGGTGCGGGTAGCGGCGCATGACCGAGGACGGGTCGGAGATCTGCACCTTCGCGAGCATCGCCTGGGCGCGCTCGGCGGCCTCCGCGTCCGCGACACCCTGCAGCGCGTAGACCTCCTCGAGCTGATCGCCGATGTGGATCGTCGGGTTCAGCGCCCCGGTCGGGTTCTGGTAGACCATCGAGACCTTGTCGACGCGCAGCCGGCGCACGTCCGCCCTCGCTCATCGCGAGCAGGTCCTCGCCGGCGACGTGGATCTCGCCGGAGTTCACGCGGCCGTTGCGCGGCAGATAGCGAAGGGCGGCGAAGGCGGCCGTCGACTTGCCGCAGCCGGACTCGCCGACGAGCCCGTAGGACTCGCCGTCGGCGATGTGGAGGCTGACCCCGCGCAGGACGTCGCGCCAGTTGCCGCGCACGCGGTACTGGACCTCGAGGTCCTTGAGCTCGAGGGCGTGGGCGGTCGCGACCGGAGCGGTGGCGGTCATCGCTCGAACGCCTTGCTGATGCCGTCGGCGACCATGTTCACGGCGATCACCAGCGAGCCGATCGCCAGCGCCGGGAACACGACCGGCCACCAGTAGCCGCCGCTGATCAGGCCGTAGTGCTCGTACACCTGGACCCCCCAGTCCGGGGACGGTGGCTGGATGCCCAGCCCGAGGAAGCTCAGCGACGCGACCGTGAAGATCGCGTAGCCGAGGCGCACGGTGAACTCGACGAGGATCGGGCCGGTGACGTTCGGGAGGATCTCGGCGAACAGCACGTAGGTCGTCCTCTCGTTGCGCAGCTGGGCGGCGGCGACGTACTCCATCTCGCGCTCCTGCAGCACGGCCGCGCGGACCGTGCGGGCGATGATCGGCGCGAACAGGAGCCCCGACGACGAGGATCAGCGTCAGCTTCGACGGCCCGAGGGCGGTCAGGACGAGCAGCGCCGTGATGATCGCCGGGCAGCGCGAGGTAGGCGTCGATGATGCGGCTGAGCACGTCGTCGACGAGCCCGCGGAAGTACCCGGTGATGAGCCCGAGGGTCGTTCCGAGCACGGTCGCCAGGATCGTCGCGGCCGGCGCCACGATGAGGATGTCGCGCGCGCCGAGCATGATCCGCGAGAGCACGTCGCGCCCGACGCGGTCGGTGCCGAGCAGGTGCTCGGAGCTCGGCGGCGCGAGGTCGTTCAGCGGATCGGTGGCGAACGGGTCGTCCGGCGTGATCGCCTCGCCGAGGATCGCGCACACCACCCAGATCCCGATGATCGCCATGCCCACGATGAAGACCTTCGAGCGGCGCAGCAGCGCGAGCTGCTCGCGCCGCGCGCTGCTCTCGGCATCCGAGGGCGGCGCGGTCGCGGCCGGCGCGTCGGCGCCGATCGAGGTTCCGGCGGCGGTCATTCCTGGGCCCCCAGTCGGACGCGCGGGTTGAGCACGGAGTAGGCGATGTCGGCCATCAGCGTGGCGACCAGGTAGACGATGCCGACGACGAGCACGGCGCTCTGCAGCATCGGGATGTCGCTCTGCTGCGTGGCCCGGAACATCGCCCGCCCGAGCCCGTTGTAGTTGAAGATCACCTCGACGATCACGAGACCGCCGATCAGGTACCCGACCTGGGTGGCGACGACGGCGATCGTCGGCAGCAGCGAGTTGCGCAGCACGTGGCGGCGCACCACCGTGCGCCGCGGCAGGCCCTTGATGATCGCGGTGCGCGTGTAGTCGGCGTCGAGCGACTCGATCGTCCCGGCGCGCGCCATCCGCGCGATGTAGCCGAACAGGATGAAGACGAGGCACAGCGCGGGCAGGATCAGGTACTCGAGCTGCGTGAAGAAGCCCGAGCCCGGCGGCGCGGTCGCGGTGGCCGGGAGGAGTCCGAGCGTCAGGGCGAAGACGACGATGAGCAGGACGGCCCACACGAACTCGGGGATCGCGGTGGCCGACAGGCCGCCGATCGAGATGATCCGGTCGCGTGCCGTTCCCTCGTTCAGCGCGGCGTACACGCCGCCGACAATGGCGAGCGGGACGACGATGATGAAGGCCAAGAGGGCGAGCTTGGCCGAGTTGACCAGCGCCGGCCCGATGACGTCCTCGACCGGGCGGTTGAACGCCAGCGAGTTGCCCATGTCCCCGGTCAGCACGCCGGTGACCCAGTCGGCGTACTGCTGGATGAGCGGATCGTTCGTGCCCAGCTCCTCGTTGAGCTGGTCGACCGACTTCTGGTCGGCCAGCGGCCCGAGGATCTGGCGCGCCACGTCGCCGGGGAGCACCTGCGCGGCGAGGAAGATGATGATGCTCAGCAGGAACAGCGTGACGATGCTGAGCAGGACCCGGCGGAGGATGAAGCGTCCCACGCGACCGCCGCCTCAGGCCTCGAGCTGGCCGGCGCGGCTGACGTCGGTGTGGCCCATCGCGTTCGTCTCCACCCCCGCGATGTAGTCCTTGGCGCCGGACAGGAAGTAGTAGAAGTAGGTGAACATGATCGGCGACTCGTCGAGCAGCAGCTCCTGGATCTGGCGCGAGGTGCGGCGCTGGACGTCGAGGTCGACGGCCGCCGTGTAGTCGCGCACGAGGGCGTCGTAGCGGTCGTTCTTGAAGTGGGCGCCGTTCCATGTGCCCTTGCTCTGCAGCGGCGCGCCGAGGAGCACGTTGGGCACGCCGCGGTGGCCGTACTCGGTGATCCCCATCGTCGAGTCCAGCCAGCGCGAGTTGCCGAAGACGGCGTCGCCGTAGTAGCTGGCGGCGTCGGTGACGCTGATCTGGACGTTGATGCCGGCCGGGCGCACGTCCTGCTGGATGAGCTGGGCGAGGTCGGGCATCTCGAAGCCGTTCCAGGTCTCGAGCTTCACGGTGAAGCCGTTGGGCTTGCCCGCCGCCTCGAGCAGCTGCTTGGCCTTGGCGACGTCGCGCTGGCGCTGCTCGACCTTCGCGGTCGACTTGAACACGGGCGCGAAGGGGCTGTCGTTGCCGAAGTCGGATTTCGTGTCGAGCAGGCCGTTCACCAGCGACTGCCGGTTGACGAGCAGCGCCATGGCCTGGCGCACACGCTTGTCGTCCAGCGGCTCCTTGTCCGTGCGCATGTGGATCTGGCGGTGCGACGACGCGCGCAGCTCGGTGGTGATGACGTTCGGGTCGGTGAGCAGCGCCTTGCCGCCCGACACCGAGTACTGGACGAGCACGTCGACCTCGTTGCCCTGGAAGCCGAGGACCTGGGACTGCTCATCCGGGTAGAAGACGATCTCGGCGCGGTCGGCCAGCGCCCGGCGGCTGGGGTCCCAGTACTCCTCGTTGCGCACCAGCGAGACGCGCTGCTGCTGCTGATAGTCGATCGAGCTTCCACGGGCCCGTCCCGATGAACGTCTTCTCCCAGTCGCCGTCGTAGTCGCGCGGGACGATGATCGCGTTGTAGTTGTCCGAGCTGACGAGGTTCGGGAAGTTGCCGTTCGGCGCGTCGAGCTCGAAGCGCACGGTCGTGTCGTCGACGGCCTTGCTGCCGCCCTTGGAGATCACGCCGGCGAAGGCCGACAGGGCGTTGGAGCCGTTGTCGGGGTCGGCGAGGCGGTCGATCGACGCCGCCACGTCGTGCGCGGTCATGGGCCGGCCGTCGTGGAACTTGACGCCGCGGCGGATCTTGAAGGTCCACACCTGGCCGCCCTCGCTGGGCTTCCAGCTCTCGGCCAGCCGCGGGATCGTGTTCAGCTGGCGGTCGGACCAGACGAGGTACTCGCCGGTCTCGCCGAGGACGACGAGGCCGCCCTGGTTGTTGACGATCACGGGCTCGATGGCGCTGCCGGGCTGGATCAGTCCCATGCGGATCACGCCGCCGGAAACGGGCTTGCCGGTCTGCGGCTTGTCGGTGGCCTCGACGTCCTCGCGGCTCACGCCGCAGCCGGCGGCCAGGAAGCCCAGGAGCGGCAGCGACATCCCGGCGACCGATCCGCGCCGCATGAACTCGCGGCGGTCGATCTTCCTCGCGCGAAGCTCGTCGATGAGGTGGTTCTCGACCTCGCCGGTCTTGTAGCGGACCTCATCGACCCGACGCTGGACCTCGCCCATATGCCTCCCCCTCCGCCCTGTCGCGGATGGAATCTCGTCCCAGGGCCGGAACGCGGCGTTAGCCTAACGCTCACATTTCGGACGTCAAGGCACTTTTGGCGTTCCCCTCCTGAGACGAGGATCCACAAAATGACCAGCGAGCCGACGACCGCGACGGCGCGGCCGAACGGGCGACAGGCCCGGTCTCCGGGCGTCCACGCGGCGCTCAGCGTGGTCGAGCTGCTGGTCACCGAAGGGCCGCTCGGGCTCGGCGATCTGGCGCGCAGCCTGTCGCTGCCCAAGAGCACGCTGCACCGCATCTGCGCGATCCTCGTCGAGCGCGGCTGGGCCGTCCGCGACGCGCAGGGCTCCTACGAGCCAGGCGTGCGCGCGATCGGCCTCGGCCAGCGCGCGGGCGACCTGCCGATCGTCACCGGCTTCCGCCACGCCGTGCCCGAGCTCATGAGCCGTCACGACGAGACGGTCTGCCTCGCCGTGCTCGACGGCCGCGAGACGGTCTACATCGCCCTCGAGGAGACGACGCAGCCCGTGCGCCTGGTGACCTGGGTCGGGCGGCGCACCCCCGCCTTCGCGTCGGCCAGCGGCCGCGTCCTGCTCGCCGACCGCCCGCCCGACGCGGTCGCGGCGCTGTTCGGCGGCGGCGGCCCGCTCGTGACCCCCACCGGGCGGCGCCTGCGCTCGGTCTTCGAGCTGCACGAGATCCTCGACCGCGTGCGCCGCGATGGCTTCGCCGAGAACCGCGAGGACACCGCTCCCGGGCTGTACACGGCGTCCGTGCCCGTCACGAACACCGCGGGCACGGTGCTCGCGGCGATGACGATCTGCATCCCGACCTCGCGCGTGTCGCCCGAGCGCCTGGCGCGGATCCTGCCCGACCTGCGCGCCGCCGCCGCGACGATGTCGCGCGACGTCGGCTGGCTGGCCGCCTACCACGCGCGCCGCCGCTGAGCCGCTCAGCTCGTCGGGGTGCCCCGGCGCTCGCGCTCCTCCTCGAGGCGCGCGGCGATGCCGAGCGCGGCGCCGGCCAGCGCGAAGACGACCGCGAGCACGACGTAGATGTCGCTCGGGACGTCGAGCAGCCACTTGAAGAGCGCGCGGGCGATCCAGAAGCCGACGAAGGCGCCGAAGAGCGTGGAGACGATTCGCTGGGCGGTCATGGCCCGATGATCGGGGCGCCGCGCGCTCGCGGGAACGGCCGGAGGTGCACATCGCCATCCGTCTTTGGTCGAATGCCCGATGAGTCCGCGGCCCTCCCCCGGTATCGGGTGTATGGCACCGATCACAGGCACCGTTCAATCACGCGACGGCACGACCATCGCCTACGAGCGCTCCGGCGCGGGGCCGCCGCTCGTCCTCGTCGACGGCGCGCTCTGCCAGCGGGCCTTCGGCCCGGCCCGCGCGCTGGCCGAGCAGCTCGGGGGGCGCTTCACCGTCTTCGCCTACGACCGCCGCGGCCGTGGGGACAGCGGCGACACGACGCCCTACGCGCCCGAGCGCGAGATCGAGGACCTCGAGGCGGTCATCGGCGCGGCGGGCGGCCGGGCCCACGTCTACGGCGTCTCGTCCGGCGCGGCGCTCGCGCTCGACGCGGCGAGCCGCGGCGTCGGCGTCACCAGGGTCGCGGCCTTCGAGGCGCCGTTCGTCGTCGACGACACCATGCCGCCGCTGCCCTCCGACTTCCGCGCGCGGCTCGACGCCGCGATCGCCGAGGGCCGGCGCGGCGACGCGGTGCGCCAGTTCCTGCGGCGCGTCGGGATGCCCGGGGTCGCCGCCCAGCTCATGCGGCTCGTGCCCCCGTGGCGGAAGATGAAGGCCGTCGCGCACACCCTCCCCTACGACTTCGCCGTCCTCGGCGACACGCAGTCCGGGCGCCCGCTGCCGCCCGAGCGGTGGTCGGGCATCAGCGTGCCGGCGCTCGTCGTGGTGGGAGGCAAGAGCCCGGTCTCGATGCGCAACGCGATGACCGCGCTGGCCGGCGTCGTTCCTGGCGCGCGCTTCGAGGTCCTCGACGGGCAGACGCACATGGTCAAGGCCAAGGCGCACGCGCCGCTGCTGAGCGAGTTCTTCGCGGGCCCGTGAGCGACGACCTCGACCGCGCAGGACATCCGCGCCGACCAGTCGCGCCCGCCCCACGGCGGCTGACGCGCGCCGTCCGTCGAGTCCGGTGCGCTGATGCTCAAGCGCACGGCCAGACGACCGACGACCTGAGCATGAGCGAAGCGGTCGAGCTGGCCGTCGGCACCCGCGCGCACGCGCGCGGGCTCGTCGCGCCGTCGACGCGGACCCCGCCCGCCCGCTTTCTCAGCGATGTCGTCGTCGATCTGGGGCTCGCAGGTCACGACGAGGTCGAGTCGGCCGTCGAGTCGGCGCGGGCGGTCGGCGCACGGGTCGAGGACGTCCTCGTCGAGTCGGGGGTGCTCGACGAAGGACGCCTCGCTCGTGCCCTCTCGGAGCGCTATGGAGTGGATCGCATCGACCTCGACGAGTTCGAGGTCGATCTCGCGGCCGCCGCGCTCGTCCCGCTCGAGGCCGCGCTCGCGCTCGAGGCGCTGCCCGTCGCGTTCGCCGGTCCCGGGGCCGTGCTCGTCGCGGTGGCCGACCCCGCCGACGGCCGGGCGCTGGCCTCCGTCGCGGCGACGACCGGGCGCGAGGTCGTGCCCGCCGTCGCCGCGCGCGGTGCGCTGCGGACGCTGATCGAGACGGCGGCCGGCCGCGGCGGCGCGCCCGCGCGCGGTCGAGGTCGGCCTGCCGCCGCTGCCGACCGAGCCTGCGGTCCTGGAGCGGCCGGCCGTGCCCGACCGTGTGGCCGAGCTGGAGCGCGACCTGATCGCCGCGCGCGACGAGCGCGAGCGCCTGCGCGAGGATCTCGAAGGCGGCCTGGCCGCCGCGCGGGCCGAGCTGCAGCGCCTGCGCACCGAGCTCGAACGCTCCCGCGAGGCCGAGAGCGCCACGCGTTCGGCGCTCGAGAACGACGTGCGCGACGCGCGCGCCCGCGGCGCCGCCGCCGAGTCGCGCGCCGCCGCCGCCGAGGAGACGCTTCGCGGCGCCGAGAGCCGTGCCGAGGCCGCCGATGCGCGCGCCGCCGACGCCTCCGGGCGCGCCGAGGCCGCCGACGAGACGGTGCGCTCGGCGGAGGCCCGCGCCCGGGGCGCCGAGACCGACCTTCAGGAGGCGCGGCGCCGCGCCGAGGCCGCCGAGACCCGCGCCCGCGACGCCGAGCGCGCCCGCGGCGCAGGCGCCGCCGCCGAGACCGACCTGCGCGAGGCGCGCACCCGCGCCGAGGCCGCCGAGGCACGGCTGGGCGCCGCCGAGCGGGCGCACGAGGCTGCGCTCGGCGAGGCGCGCGTGCGCGCGGAGGCCGCCGAGGCCCGTGCCCACGATCTCGCGCTCGAGGTCGAGCATGGCGCGGCGCTCCGACAGCCACGCCGCCGACGTCGAGCAGGCCGTCGCGCGCGCCCAGGCCGCGGAGGCTCGCGTTCGCGAGCAGGCGATCGAGCTCGAAGAGGCCCGGCGCGCCGACACCCGCGCCGCCGAGGTCGAGCAGGCCGAGGCCCGTGCGACCGCGGCCGAGGAGGCCGCCCGCGTCGCCTCGGCGCGGCTCGATGCCGCCGAGGCCCGCATCAGCGATGCGGAGCGCCAGCTCGACACCGACGCGCGCGAGGCCCGTGCCCGTGCCGAAGCGGCCGAAGGTCGCCTGCGTGAGGCCGAGCGCGCCCACGACGACGAACTGCGCGAGGCGCGCGTCCGCGCCGACGCTGCCGACGCCCGTGTGCGCGAGGCCGATCGCGCCCACGAATCCGACCTGCGTGAGGCCCGCTCTCGCGCCGACGCCGCCGACGCGGCGCTCCGCGAGGCCGAGCGCACGCATGAGGCCGACCTGCGCGCCGCCCGCGCCGAGGCCGAGGCATCCGAGGCCCGCCTCCGCGACGCGGAGCGCGCCCACGAGACCGACCTTCGCGCCGCCCGCGCCGAGACGGAGGCATCGAATGCCCGCCTTCGCAATGCCGAGCGCGCCCACGAGAGCACCCTCAGCGAGGCACGCGCCCGCGCCGAGACCGCCGAGGCGCGCGCTCGCGACCTCGCGGCCGAGGTCGAGGAGGCGCGGCGCGCCGACACCGGCGCCGCCGAGGTCGAGCAGGCCGTCGCCCGCGCCGTCGCCGCCGAGCAGGCTGCCGGCGCCGCGGAGACCCGCGCCCGCGGGCTCCAGGCCGAGCGCGAGCGCGAGACGGCGCGCGCGACCCAGGCGCAGGCGCGCGCCGCCGATCTCGCCGCTGCCGTGGAGCGTGAGGGCGACGCGCGCCGCGCCGCCGAGGCGCGCGCCGCTCAACTCGATCCGCTGCGCGCCGAGCTCACCGATGCCCGCGCCGAGCAGTCGCGCCTGCTCGCCGAGGCAGCCCGGGCGCGCGCGGCCCTCGACGTGATCCGCGAGGGCCTGCGGATCGCCGCGCCGCCCGCCTAGAGCGGCCCCTCCTCCCACGGGCCGGTCACGGCGCACGTCATGCCGGCGTCGGCGTGCTCGGCCACCGTCCCGTCCGACGCGCCGAAGATGTTGAAGAACATCGTGCGGCCGTCCGGGCTGAAGCACACGCCCGCGACCTCCGAGTCGCTGAGGCGGTTGACGGCGAACTCGAACGCCTCGCCCTTGGGCGTGAGCCCGATCAGGCGGTTGACGTTCTCCAGGCCCGGCGCCGTCGGGTGCGTGTCGCTGATCGCGTCGCCCGTGTCGTCCTCGCACAGCAGCAGCCCGCCGCGCGGCGTCACCGTGACGTTGTCGGGCGAGTCGAGCACCGCGTCGTCGGGCGACTCGAACCACAGCCGCAGGCGGCCGCCGCCGTGGTGGCTCGGCCGGTACTCCCAGACCTGGCCGAAGCCCTCGCGGTAGCCGTCGGCGTTGACGTCGCCGTTCTCGGCGTCGCCGCCGCTCGTCGAGACGAAGAACACCGAGCCGCCGTCGTACCAGCAGCCCTCGAGGCGGTTGAACTTCGCGCCGCCCTGGCCGAAGCCCTGTTCGAACACGCCGCGCGGGTCGGCCAGCGTCGTGTACTCCGGATCGGGCTCGTCGATGTCGAACCACGTCACGGCGAGCGTCGCGCCGACCGTCTGGCCCTTGCGCAGGTCCACCTTCGGGCGTCCCTCGATGCCGAGCATCTGCAGCCGCCCGCCCTTGTGCAGGCGACGCGGGTCCTTCGGCAGGTAGCGGTAGAAGCCGGCGCCCAGGCCCGTCCCCGGATCCTCGGTGAGATGGACGATGCCCGTGCGCTGGTCCACGGCCACCGCCTCGTGGCAGAAGCGGCCCATGGCCGGGATCGGATCGGACTCGTGCGAGCGCCCCGGTCCGCGCTTGATCGGGACCTCGAAGCAGTAGCCGTGGCGCTCGGGGAAGCGCAGCGCCTCGTCCTCGTAGGCCGGCCCGCCGACGATCTCCTCGCCGGTGATCCAGCTGCGCAGGCCGAGGCTGCGACCGCCCGCGCAGTTCGTCGTGCTGCCGGACAGGCTCACCCACGAGCGCACGAGGCTGCGCGAGCGCGGGTCGTAGTCGAGCGTCGTGACGCCGCCGCCCGCGGCCGCGTCGTACTGGCCGCGATGGGCCGGCACGCTGCCCGCGCCGGGCGGGTTGCGGTCCTCGTGGTTGCGCATCAGGCGCACCGTGCCGTGCGGCCCGGCGAACGCCGACATGCCGTCGAGCGCCAGCGGCGTCGGGTGCCCGTCGCTCATCTGCGAGCCGATGTGGCCGAAGGTGACGTAGCTGAAGCCCGCGGGCAGCGCGAGCACCTCGATGCCGCGCTGGTCGGCCATGGGCGCGAGCGGCCCGTAGCTGCCCGGACCGGCGTGGCGCGCCTTGGCCGGCTTCCCGCCCTTGGCGAGGGCGGCGCGCGCGGCCATGCGCTCGAGCGCCACCGAGCTCAGCATCGCCCCGCCCGCGGTCAAGGCCCCGCGGCGCAGGAAGTCCCGGCGGTCCATGATCGTCATCCGCGCGTCTCTCCTCCGGTCGACGTCGTGCCGATCGTCACCTGCCCGCTGAGGGGCCTGTGTGAAACCCGTGTGAACGCCCCGCGCTCAGCGGACGGGCGTGCCCGCGCCGGTGGCGGTCGCCGCCGTCGTCTCGCGCAGCACGGCGCCCATCCCGCCGATCGCGTACGCCTCGCGCTGCAGGCCCGCGCCGCCGCCGTGCTGCATGAGCCCGCGCAGCCCGTCGAGCTCGTCCTCGCAGCCGAGCTCCCGCGCGTCGTCGCGGACGAGCTCGAGCGCCTCGTCGAGCAGGTCGCGAACCGGGCACAGGCGGCCCTCGGCATCGGGCAGCTCGGAGCGCACGCCGAAGCGCGCGGCGCGGAACGTGCCCTCCTCGAGGATCTCGGCCGGCGGGTCGGCCTGCGCATCGGACGTCGCCTCGTGGCGGGCCAGGCAGTGGACCAGGGCCACGAGCGCGGCGAGGTCGTCGATCGACGCCTGGGCGTCGAGCGCGCGGATCTCGACCGTCCCGAGCCGCGGGTGCGGGCGCAGCGCCCACCAGAAGTACGTGTAGTCGGGCACGTCGGCGGCGCGCGCGAGCATCGCGCTCGTCTCGCAGAAGTCCTCGAAGTCGCGCATCGCGCGCGGCACGCCGGTGCGCGGCCAGCTGCGCAGCGTCACCTCGCGCGACGAGGCCAGCCCGGTGTCGCGCCCGTGGCGGAACGGCGAGTTGGCGGCGAGCGCCTGCAGCAAGGGCAGGTGGCGGCGCAGGCCGTTGAAGGCCCGGATCGCCGTCTCGGCGTCGGGCATGCCGACGTGGACGTGCGTCCCGGCGACCGCCGTCGCCGCGGCGTCGCCGAGCAGTTCCTTGATGCGCTCGTAGCGCTCCTTGTCCGAGACGCCGGCGTCGCCCTCCTCGGCCAGCGGGTGCGTGCCCGACCCGAGCAGCCCGGCGCCCGTGACCAGCACGGCGCGGCGCAGGCCGCCGAGCGTGCCGACGGCCTCGCCCGCCGTGGCGCAGACGTCGGTGATGAGCTCGACCTGGCAGGCGTGCAGCTCCTGCTCGACGCCCCCGTCGACGGGCCCGAGGCGTTCGAGCACGGCGGGCGACGCGTTGACCTGCGCGCCCGTCTGCGGATCGACGAGGAACAGCTCCTCCTCGACGCCGAGCGAGAACGGCTCGCCCGAGCCGAAGCGCTCCTCCATGTCTCCGCCGGCGCTCACCGCGACGGGTCTGCCCGCCGCGCGCCGATCGCGAACGGGCGCGATACTCGTGGGGATGGCGACGCGCGTCACCAGCTCGCACCTCGTCGGCCGCACGGCCGAGCTCGCAGAGCTCGAGGGCGCGCTGGCCGAGGCGGCCGACGGGCGCCCGTCCGTCGCCTTCCTGGCCGGCGAGTCGGGCGTCGGCAAGAGCCGTCTGCTGACCGAGCTCGTGGGGCGCGCGCGCGAGTCCGGTGCCGTCGTGCTGACCGGCGACGCCGTCGAGCTCGGCGAGGGCGAGCTCCCCTACGCGCCGCTGGTGGCCGCGCTGCGCCCGCTCGCGCGCGCCGGCGACCCGGTGCTCGGCGAGCTCCCCGAGGGCGCGCGCGGCGAGCTCTCCACGCTGCTGCCCGAGGTCGGCTCGCGCCCGGCCGCCTCCAGCGCCGAGGACGAGCGCGGCGCCGCGCAGCGCCGCCTGTTCGAGGCGCTGCTCGCCCTGCTCGACCGCCTCGGCGAGCGCGCGCCGGTGCTGCTCGCGCTCGAGGACCTGCACTGGGCCGACCGCTCCACGCGCGCCTTCCTCGCCTTCCTGTCCCGCAGCCTGAACGCCGAGCGCGTGCTCGCCGTGCTCACCTACCGCTCGGACGAGCTGCACCGCCGCCATCCGCTGCGCCCGCTGCTCGCCGAGCTCGAGCGCGACCCGCGCGCGCGGCGCATCGAGCTCGCGCGCTTCGGCCGCGAGGAGCTCGCCGAGGCGCTCGAGGACATCCTCTCCGAGCCTCCGCCGCCCGACCTGGTCGACCGCCTGCTGGCGCGCACGGAGGGCAACCCGCTGTTCGCCGAGGAGCTGCTCGCCGCCGGGACCGACGGCCGCGGCGGCCTTCCCCCCACCCTGCGCGACGCGCTCATGGTCCGCGTCGAGCGCCTGCCCGAGCCCGCCCAGGAGGCGCTGCGGCTGCTCGCCGCCGGCCGCCGCGTCGATCACGCGCTGCTCGCCGCGGCCAGCGGGCTCGAGCCCGGGGTGCTGCGCGACGCGCTGCGCGAGGCGGTCGCCGGGCACATCATCGTCGTCGACGGCGACGGCTGGTACGCGTTCCGCCACGCGCTGCTGCGCGAGGTCATCGACGACGACCTCCTGCCCGGCGAGCGCTCGGACCTGCACCTCGCGCTCGCGCACGCCTTCGAGCAGCGCGCGACCGAGGGCCCGGGCGGCGCGTGGGTCGCCGCCGGGATCGCGGAGCACTACCGCGCCGCCGGGGACCAGCCGGCCGAGCTGGCCGCCGCGGTCCGCGCCGCCGGAGAGGCGCAGCGCGTGCACGCGCCCGGCGAGGCCGCCGCCCTGCTGGACCGCGCGCTGGACCTGTGGGAGCGCGTGCCGGACCCCGAGGCGCGCGCGGGGGCCGAGCGCGCCGACATCCTGCTCACTGCGGCGAAGTTGCACTACAGCACCGGCGACGACGTCCGCTCGGTGACCCTCGCCCAGAAGGCGATCGACGAGATCGATGCGGACGCCGACCCGCTGCGGATGGCGACGGCGCTCGGCGAGCTGGCGCACATGCTGTGGAGCCTGGGACGCGGCGAGGCGGCCCGCGACGCGCTCGGTCGCGGGCTCGAGCTGCTCCCCGCAAGCGACGCGACGCCCGAGCGCGCCGAGCTGCTCGACACGCAGGTGCGCTTTCTCATGCTCCAGGGCCGCTACCGCCAGACGCGCGAGGCCGCCGACGAGGCGCTCGCCGCGATCTCGGCGTCGGGCGCCGAGCGCCTGCGCGCCACGGTCCTTCACCGGCTGGGGATCGCGCTCATGTTCGACGGCGAGGAGGAGCGCGGGATCGCGACGCTGCGCGAGTCGCTCGAGCTCGCGCGCGAGTCCGGCCAGGCGACCGCGATGGCGATCGCGTATGCCAACCTGGCCGACGGCCTCAACGCGCTCGGGCGCGGCGAGGAGGCCGAGGCCGTCGTCCTCGAGGCGCTCGGCGCCACGGGCAAGTCGTCGGCCCGCGTGCGTCGCTGGCTGACCATCGAGGGCGGCGTCGTCGCCTTCGAGCGCGGCGACTGGCAGGTGGCCGACGCGCGCGTCCTGCGCCCGCCGCCGGTGTCCGGGACGGCGCGTATCTACGCCCTCACGCGCGAGGCCGAGCTCGCGCTCGGGCGCGGCGACGCGGTGTCCGCCGAGCGGCTGCTCGACGAGATCACCGACCTCATGGCGAACACGCTGGAGCCCCAGCTGATCGGCGGCGCGGGCGCGCTGCGCGCGGAGCTCGAGCGGCGCACCGGGCGCCTGGAGGCGGCGCGCGCGACGATCGAGGACGCGCTCGACCGGCTCGAGTTCTGCACGGAGGACGTCCGCTACCTCGCGCGCCTGGCAAGCGAGGGCATCGCCGTCGAAGCCGACCTCGCCGAGCGCGCCCGTGACGTGGGCGACGCCGACGCCGAGCGCGACGCGCTCGCCCGCATCGAGCCGCTGGTCATGCGTGTCGAGGCGGCGGCGGCCGACCCCCGGCCGGTCGAGTGCGCGCACCTGGCCACCGCCCGCGCCGACGTCGCGCGCGCCCGCGGCGAGAGCGACCCGGCGCTGTGGGCCACCGCGGCCGAGGCGTGGGCGCGAACGGTGCGCCCCTACTGCGAGGCGCAGGCGCGCCTGCACGAGGCCGAGGCCCACGTCGCCGCGGGCGACCGCGACGGCGCGTCGGGCGCGGCCGGCGAGGCGCTCGCCATCGCCCGGCGGGTCGGCGCGGCGTGGCTGGCCGGCGAGGCCGAGGGCCTGGCCGCGCGGGCGCGCCTGCGGATCGCCGACGCCGACGCCGCCGCGCCCGACGCCCCCGCCGACGACGAGCCCGAGGAGGCGCCGTTCGGGCTCACCCCGCGCGAGCTGCAGGTGCTCGCACTCGTCGCCCGCGGCGCGACGAACCGCGAGATCGGCGCGGAGCTCTACATGGCCGAGAAGACCGCGAGCGTCCACGTCTCGCGGATCCTCGCCAAGCTCGACGTGCGCAGCCGCACCGAGGCCGCGGCGGTCGCGCACCGCCACGGCCTCGCCGAGGGCGCCGCCGCCTAGCCCAGGTCGTAGAGCGCGAGCGCGTTGTCGCGCAGCACGCGCCGTCCCGCCTCGGCGGCCTCCTCGGGGTCGAGCGCCTCGCCGAGCACCTCGGCCAACCCGGCGCGCCACCAGGTCGCAGCGAGGTAGTACAGCTCCGGCGTGCGCGCGGCGTCGGAGGCATAGAGCAGCTTGGAGACCGGCGCGAGCTCGAGCGCCTGGCGGATCGTCTCGGCCGGGCGGCCGACGTGCGGGATGGTCAGCGAGACGTCGAGGAAGACGTTGGGCAGGACGTGCGCCAGCCAGCCCGCCTGGCGCACGAACGGGTAGCAGTGCAGGAGCACGAACGGGGTCGTGTCGAAGCGCTGCAGCAGCGGGCCGAGCAGCGCCGGGTCGGCGCGCGGCAGGAACAGGTCCGAGTCGCCGAAGCCGCAGTGCACCTGCACGGGCAGCGCCGCCGCGGCGTTGGCCTCGAGCGCGTCGACGAGCAGCAGCTCGAGCAGCGCGCGGTCCTGCAGGCGCGCCGGGCGGGCCGCGAGCGCGGCCGCGGCGGCGTCCTCGTCGCCGCCCGCCGGGTCGATGTCGAGCCCCGAGCGGTACGCGGCGACCGTCTTCAGCCCGGCGAAGCCGCGCCCGCCGGCGCCGGCGACCTCGGCGCGGACGCGCTCGCGCAGGGCGCCGAGGCCGAGCCCGGCGGCGATGCCCTCCTCGGCCACGCGCTCGATGCGCATGACCGGCGCCGACCGCGCGCCGCCGAGCTCGCCCATCCGCTCGTGGCTCTCCCCCTCGCCGGGCGGCGGGAAGCCGTCGTCGATGAGCAGCCAGTCCGTGCCCGTGGCGCGCATGAGCGAGGCCGCGTACTCGTCGGGTGGGGTCGCCCGGCGGTGGGCGAAGACGGCCTCCTCGTCCGGGGCGCAGCCGAGCAGCGCGCCGAGCACGCGCATCGCCCGCCGGTACGTGAGCCCGCTGGCCACGTGTGGCCACTGGCGCGGGTCCGGGCTCTCGGAGAACAGCCCGCGGAACTCGTCGAGCGTGGCCGGGGTCCCGACGATGCCGTGCGCGTGGTGGTCGACGAGCCGGACCTCGCCCAGGGTCTCGGGAAGCGACCGCCGAGGGCCTTCGGGCATGCCCGCAGCCTACGCTTGCGGTCACGGCCCGCTTGCCGTGCGGCGGCGCCGGGAAGGCCGTCGCTGAACGCCGACCAGGAGGACTCCATGGCATCCGCAACCCAGATCGGGACCGCAGGACTGCAGGGCTGGCGCGCAAAGGTCGGCGACTCCGTCGCCGGACCGGTCTCGAACCGCACCCCGTTGGACGCCGAGCAGGTCCGGGCCGCCGTCGGCGCCCTGTTCTTCGTGCTCGCGGTGATGTACGTCGTCCGGACCGTGCTCGACGCGTCTCGCCGGGTGCGCGCCTAGGGCTCAGTACCTCAGGAAGTGGCTGCGCTAGGCGACTTTGGCGACGTCCGAGGTGGCGGGTGCCGTGCCGTCAGCCCGCGCCGAAGCCGCCCATCGGGCCCCCGTCCACCGTTCCGCCGCCGCCGCCGGGGGTTTGCTCCTTCGAGGCGCGAAGTCTGGTGGCGATCTCCGCGGCTCGTTCTCGCTTGAGCCGTCGCCGCGCTCGCCATCGTCGAAGCGGGCCGGTCTTGTGCGTTGCCTGGTCGCTCATCGTGAGTCGACCTCCTCGCGCTTGAGGAGCCGAACCTACTCCTCTGAGTGGGTCAGCGGTCGGGTTGTTCGGCGGGCTCAGTACTTCAGGAAGTGACCCTGCTGCTCGAAGGCCTCGTCCTCTGACGAGTAGGTCTCCCATTCCGAGCGGCGCACGGCGAGGTAGGACCCGGCCAGGACGGGCCCGAGCGCGCCGGTCAGGGTCGCGTCGGCCTCGAGGGCGTCGAGCGCGTCGGCCTGCGTGGCGGGCAGCGGGCGCACGCCGAGGCGCTCGCGCTCGTCCTCGGGCAGCGTGCCCGGATCCACGGCCACGGGCTCGGGCGGCTGCAGGCCACGCTCGATCCCGTCCAGGCCGGCCGCGATCAGGCCGCCGATCGCCAGGTACGGGTTGCAGGTCGCGTCGGCGGCCTTGAGCTCGAGGTTCGTCGAGGCCTCCTCCATGCCGCGGAACACCGACGGCAGGCGCAGCGGCGCCTCGCGGTTGTCGAGCCCCCAGCAGGTGAAGGCGCCGGCCCAGAAGTGCGGGACGATGCGGTGGTAGGAGTTGAAGCTCGGCGCGGTCAGGCCGCACAGCCCGGGCAGGTGGGCGAGCACCCCGGCCAGGAACGAGCGCCCCTCGGCCGACAGGCGATCGGCGGCCGCGGCGTCGTGGAAGCGGTTGCGCTCGCCGTCCTCGTCCCACAGCGAGAAGTGCATGTGGCAGCCGTTGCCGGCCCCGTCGGGCCACGGCTTCGGCGCCAGCGAGGCGACGAGCCCGTGCGCCGCGGCGACGCCGCGGATCGTCTCGCGCACGAGCAGCTGCTCGTCGGCCGCGCGCACGGCGGGACGATGGGGCGTCGTGATCTCCTGCTGGCCGTGCCCGAGCTCGGCGTAGAGCTGCTCGAGCGGGATGTCCTGGTCCTCGAGCGCGCCGGCGAGCGCGTCGGCGTAGTCCTGCGCGGTGGTCATCCCGATGGTCGAGAAGCACAGGCTCGAGTCGATCGGCGCGAAGCCCTCGCCGTCGGGCATGGCGAGCGCGAACTCGTTCTCGAAGGCGACCTCGAGCCGCGCGCCGCGCTGCGCCAGCGCGGTCGCCATCCGCTTGCAGAACGCGCGCTGGTCGACCGGCGCGGGCTCGCCGTCGAGCGTTCGCTGGTCGACGAGCATCGCCCCGCTGCGCGGCGCGTAGGGCAGCACGCGGAACGTCTCGGGGTCGGGCACGAGGCGGATCTCGCCGACCGGGCCCATCCCCTCGACGGGCTGCAGATGGTCGAGCCCGTTCATGGCGTTCATGGCGACGGTCAGCCCGATGCCGCTTTCCATGCGGCCCTCGAGGCCGTGCAGCGAGGACGCCTTGGCCCGGATCGTCCCGTCGTTGCCGCACCACAGGAAGCGCACGAGGCGCAGGCCGGCCTTCTCGGCCGCCTTCGCGATCTCCGAGGCGTCGACGCCCACGACGCGACTCTAAGCAACCGGCGGCTCAGGCGGCGTCGAGCGCGTGGTCGCGCCGGCGGCGGCGCAGTGCGCCGGCCCCCAGCGCCCCAATCCCGCCGAGCAGCGCCAGCGGCAGCGCGAAGGCGAGCCCGATCAGGAGCACGCCGGCGGCGATCTCCAGGCCGCGTCGCGCGTCGCGCCAGGCGTCGCCCGGCCCCCAGCGGTCGCCCGGCGCTGCGCCGCCCGCGGACGGGCGCGCCGCGGTCACGGTCAGGTCGATCGTCGCGAACGAGGTACGGGCATCCAGGGCGCGCAGCTCGCGCTCGAGGTGGCGCACCCTGGCCGACACGTCGGATAGGCGCGCGCGCAGGCGGTCGGCCTCGCGCCCCTGAGCCGTGGCCAGCGCCGCGACCAGCGCCCGGCGCTGCGTGCGCGCGTCGCGCAGCCGCGCCGCCGTCCCGTCGTGTGCCCCGGTGAGGTCCTGCGTCGCCTGCTCGATCGAGCGCACGTGGGCCAGGCGGCTGAGGTCGGCGATCGCGGCGTCCAGCCGTCCGGTCGGAACGCGCAGCACGAAGCTCGCCGTCCCGCGCGACCCGTCGCGCCCGATCTGCGAGCCCGCGACGTGGCCGCCGTGGCGCTGGGTCGTGCGCACGACGCCGTCCGTGACGGCGTTGAAGCGGTCGGCGCGCGCGCCGAGGTCGAGCCGCGCGCTGCGCTCGACGCGCCGGCCCGGCTGCGCCGGGACCGGCGCGGCCGCCACGCCGGGGGCCACGCTCGCGCTCGGCGCGGCCGCCGAGTCGGCCGCCTGGGGCGCGGCGGACCGCGATGCCGACTCCGGCGCGGCGGCGCCGCCGCCGCTGTCGGAGAAGCGGTCCTCCCCACCACCGGCCACCGCGACGAGCGCGACGATCGCGACCGCGACGACGGCGGTCGCCGGCAGCAGCGTGCGCATCCCCAGCCGCGGGCGCCACGAGCGTCGCGGGAAGCCGGCGGCCACGCGCGCGTCGAGGGCGGCCCGCGGGCGCTCGCGCATCGCCGGCGCGATCGCGCGCAGGTCCTCGGCGAGCATCGCGAGCTGCGGGTCGGCGCCGGGCGCGCCGGAGATCGCGGCGTCGAGCGCCTCGAGCTCCGCGGCGACGGCCGGGTCGAGGGTCTCAGGACGGCGCATGGCAGGCCTCCCGGAGGCGGTGGACGGCACGGTGCAGGCGGGTGCCGGCATTCGAGGGCGAGATCCCGAGCACGGCCGCGATCTCGGCGTTGTCGAGGCCGGCGAAGAACTTCAGGGCGACGAGCTCGCGGTCGCGCGCCTCCAGCCCGGCGAGCGCCGCGCGCACGGTGGCGCGGCGGACGGGGTCGTCGCCGCCGCCCTCGGGCTCGGGCGCCCCGGGCTCGGCGGCCAGCGTGGCGACGCGCCGGCGGCGGCGCAGCTCGTCCAGGGCGGCGTGGCGCGCGATGCCGAACAGCCAGCCGCGGGCGCTGCCGCGCCTGGGGTCGTAGCTTCCGAGGCGCCGGAACGCGCGCTCGAAGGAGGCGGCGACGACGTCCTCGGCGGCGGAGCGGTCGCGCACGAGCGTCGAGACGTAGGCGAACACGTCGTCGGCCGAGGTGCGGTACAGCTCCTCGAACGCGCCGCGCGTCAGGCGCGCCGGGGCCTCGGTGCCGGCGGGGCGGATCGCCGTGGCGGTGGTGGCGGGCACACCGGCACTACGCGCGGGCGGCCGATCCATCACACATCGATCTCGTACGTGTGCCCGGCGGCGCGCAGGCGGGCCAGGAGCGCGTCCCCCATCGCGGTCGCCGGGGTCAGCACGCCGGCGCGGTCGGGCAGCCGCTCGCCGTCGCAGGCCAGCGACAGCGCGCTCTGGCCGAACATCACCGCGGTGGCCGCGTAGCCCGGGTCGCCCTGCGCGCCGACGCGGGCCACCGGGCCCGCGCCCGATGACGTCCGCGCGTGGATCTCGATGCGGAACAGGCCGCGGCGGCGCGTCTCGTCGTCCGGTCCCTCGCCCGGCGAGGGCAGCAGGCGGTCGAGGAGCGCGCGCGCCGGCGCGAAGCCGAGGCCGAGCTGCAGCGCCCCGAGGCCGGCGACGATCGCCCCCGCCCGCAGCGGCGCGAGCGCCGTGCCCGCGCGCACCCCGACGACCTCGCGGTAGCGCAGGCGCCGCCCGTAGGCCCACGCGAGCAGCGCGTTGCTGCGGCGCACGACGCGCGTGTTGACCGGCGCCATGACGAACGGCGCCAGCCACAGGCCGAGGTCGTCGTCGCGCTCGAGGCCGCGCAGGTCGCGCTGCGGACCGAGGTCGGGCTCGGCCGAGCGGTCCGGGCTCAGCGCGTAGGGGTCGCGGACGATGCGCCCGAGCGCCGGGTCGCCGCGGACCTCGTCGGCGTGGACGCGCATCGAGGACATCGTCCCGCCGCTGACCCCGCCGCGGGCCACCCGGACGACGAGCGTGGCCTGCTCGAGATCGCCCGCGCCGGCGTCGCGCGCCGCCTCGTGCAGGAGGAGCATCCCGAGGTCGGACGGGATCGAGTCGAACCCGCAGGCGTGGACGATCCGCGCCCCGCTGCGCTGAGCCACGGCGTGCAGGCGCTCGGCGCTCTCGCGCATGAACAGGACCTCGCCGGCGAGGTCCGCGTAGTGGGTGCCGTGCACGGCGCACGCCTCGGCGAGGAGCAGGCCGTGCGGGCGATACGGCCCGGCGGCGGTGGCGACGACGCGGGCGCTGTGCGCCAGCGCGTCCATCGAGGCCGCCTCGGCGCTGTCGGCGGTGACGAGCGGCCAGTCCGCCGCTGCGGGTCCGAGGCTGTCGCGCGTGGCGCTCAGCCGATCGGCGGAGCGGCCGGCGAGGGCGATCCGCAGCCCGGGCGGCGCGTGCTGCGCGAGATGGGCGGCGGCGAGGCGGCCGGCGAAGCCGGTCGCGCCGAGGAGGACGAGGTCGTGCTCGCGCTGCGCGCTCACGCGCGCGACGCTACTCCGCGATCAGCGGCGGCGCCCCACGTTCAGGACCCAGGTGAGGCCGGCGCTGCCGGCGGGGGTCCCGGCGGCGACGCCCACGCCCGCCTCGCGGAAGCCGGCGGTGAGGATGATCGCGCGGTGCGGCGGGCTGTGCATCCAGGCGTCGACGGTGGCGGCGGGGGTGCCGAGCGGGCCCTGGCCCCAGGCGATGTTCTCGCCGACGCTGAAGCCGTGCGCGCCGCGCAGGTAGCCGGCGGTGCGGACGCGGCCGGTGACGTCGCCGCCGGAGGGCGACACGTGCGAGAAGTAGCGGCGGGTGACCATGTCGTTCGCGTGCGACTGGGCCGAGCGGCGCAGCCGGCCGTTGGCGGCCAGCGGCTTGAGGCCGAAGGAGGCGCGGACCGCGTTGACCTCGCAGCGGACCCCTTCACGACCGGCCGACGGACACGACGAGGCGTCGGCCTCGGCGGCGGGGGCGGCGGCAAGGCCGACCAGGACGGCGGCCGGGAGGAGCTTCGCGAGGCGGCGGCGGCTGATCATGGATGCAGCATCGACCCTGTCCTGCAAACCTTTGTGGGCCGATCGGCCGGTCCATCGGCCCAATCTGATCCGGGCCGATCCCCCTCATTCCGGCCGACCCGCTCCTCCTCGAGGAGGACCTCCCGTTCATCCGCGCGGCCGTTCCGCGCCGGCGCCCGCGGACCTAGCGTCGCCGGGCATGAGCAACGGCCTCGACCTCCTCACCCGCTGGGTCCTCCGCCACAAGCGCGTCATCGCGAGCGCCTGGATCGTGCTGACGATCGCCGGCATGTTCGGCGCCGCGCGCGTCACCGACGCGCTCGAGGGCGACTTCTCGATGCCCGCGAGCGACAGCTTCGCCACCAACGCGCGGATCGTCGAGCGCTTCGGCTCGGGCGGCGCGACGGCGCCGCTGGTCGCCGTGAGCACGCTGCCCGCGGGCACGCGCGCCGGCGACCCGGCCGTGCGCGACGACCTGCGCGCGCTCGAACGCCGGCTGTCCGAGGCCCTGCCGGGCGCGCGGATCGCCTCGCTGGCGTCCACCGGCGACCGCGCGTTCGTCTCGCGCGACGGGCGCACGACGTTCCTGATCGTCCATCCGCGGCGCGAGCCCGGGCGCCGCGGGCCGGCCGCGGCCGACGTCTCCGCGCCGGCGATCGCCGCCGCGCGCGCGGTCACGAGCCGCAGCGAGGTCGGCGGCGCGCGCGTGCTGCTGACCGGCGAGGCGGTATTGGCGCGAGCGACCGAGGAGTCCTCGGGCCCGCCGTCGTTCCTGAGCGAGACGCTCGTCGCCGGGCTCGGCGCGCTCGCCGTGCTCGCGTTCGTCTTCGCCTCGGCGCTCGCCGTCGTGCCGATCGTCATGGCGATCGTCGCCATCCCGGTCACGCTGCTCGCCGTCCTCGGGCTCACCACGGTGACGAGCGTGTCGTTCATCGTCGTCTTCCTGGCCGCGCTCATCGGGCTCGGGATCGCGATCGACTACGCGCTGATCGTCGTCATGCGCTGGCGCGAGGAGCTCGAGCGCGGCGTGCCCAACGAGGACGCCGTCCGCGCCGCCGTGACCACCGCGGGGCGAGCCGTCCTGTTCAGCGGCACGACGGTGGCCATCGGCCTGCTCGCCGCGATCGTCCTGCCGATCCCGTTCCTGCGCTCGATGGCCTACGGCGGCCTGCTGATCCCGCTCGTCTCCGTGGCCGTCGCGCTGACGCTGCTGCCGGTCGTGCTCGCCACCGTCGGCCCGCGGGCCGACCGCCGCCGCCTGCGTCGCACCGAGCGCGCCGAGCGCCATTGGGCGGCCTGGGCTCGGCTCGTGATCCGCCATCGAGTCGCCGCCGCGACCGCGGGCACGGCCATCCTGCTCGCGCTCGTGGCCGTCGCCGCGGGCATGCTCCTCGGCGCGCCGGAGGCGCGCTCGCTGGGCGGCACGGGCGAGCCGCGCGCCGCGCTGCAGGCGCTCGAGCACTCGGGCGTCGGGGCCTCCCCCCTGGCCCCGGTCGAGGTCGCCACGCCGAGCGCCCGGGCGGACGGCGCGGCGACGACGCTGGCCGGCGCCGACGGGGTCCGCGCCGCGGTCGCGCCGGCGGCCTGGCGCGCGCAGGGCACGGCGGTCGTCGACGTGCTCACCGACGCCGACACCAACTCCAGCGACGGCCGCGCCGCCGTGCAGGCCGTCCGCGGCGTGGCCGAGGACCTCCCGGGCACGGGCGTCGGCGGCCAGACCGCGATGACGATCGACTTCGTCGACCAGGTCTACGGCTCGTTCCCGCTCATGCTCGGCCTGATCTCGCTCGTCACCTTCGTGCTGCTGGCGCGGGCCTTCCGCTCGATCGTCCTGCCGCTCAAGGCGATCGTCATGAACCTCCTGTCCGTCTTCGCGACGTGGGGCGTCATGGCGCTCGTCTGGCAGCACGGCGTCGGCGCCGAGGCGCTGTTCGGCACCGAGCCGACCGGGTCGGTGGCGTTCTGGGCGCCGATGATCGTGTTCGCCTTCGTCTACGGCCTGTCGATGGACTACGAGGTGTTCATCCTCTCGCGCATGCGCGAGGAGTACGACCGCACCGGGTCGACCGACGCCGCCGTCGTGCGCGGCATCTCGAGCACCGGACGGCTCGTGACGAGCGCCGCGCTGATCGTCTTCCTCGCCTTCGCGTCGATGTCGACGGCGCCGGACGTCGAGGTGAAGATGCTCGCCACCGGCCTCGGGGCCGGCGTGCTGCTCGACGCGCTCGTGGTCCGCTCGCTGCTCGTCCCCGCCACCGTGTCCTGGCTCGGGCGCTGGAACTGGTGGCTGCCCGAGCCGGCGCGGCGCGCCCTGCGCCTGCCCGCCCGGGCGCTCACCCACTCCGCTTGAGCTTGCCGTGGCGCTTGGCGTGGCGCTCGCCGGCCCGGAACACGGCCAGGCCGACCGGGACGGCGACGACGCCGAGCGCCAGCAGCGGCCACAGCTCGTCCCACACGAGGCCGACGCCGGCGCCGTCGAGCACGGCCTCGCGCATCCCGTCCAGCGCGTACGTGGCCGGCGAGAGCGTCGCCACCGCCTGCATCCAGCCGGGCATGACCTCGACCGGGTAGTAGACGCCGGAGACGACGAGCAGCAGGCCCTGCGCGACGAGGCCGAGCTGCGCCCCCTTCTCGGGCGAGATCAGCGGCAGCACCGCGGTGATCATCCCGATGCCCACGAACGAGACGGACGCGACCGCGAGCACGACGAGCGCGGCGGCGAAGTTCGCCTCCTCCAGGCTCAGGCCGAAGAACAGCGCGACGACGGCGAACAGCAGCGCGGTCCGCGCCAGGCCGTAGAGCACGGCGAACGCGCCCATGCCGAGCAGGTGCACGGCGCGCGACAGCGGCGCCATGAACGTGTACTCGATCGTGCCCTCCCAGCGCTCCCAGGCGACCGTCTCGGTGAGGATCTCGAAGATCATCCCGAGGTAGGACCAGATGACCGCGCCGATCAGCAGGCTCGCGGTCTGGCGCTCGACGTCGAGCCGGCCGCCCGTCGCCTCGACGCCCTCGGCGATGAACACGACGGTCAGCGTGTTGGCCACGGTCCAGACGAAGAACGCCAGCTCCCACCAGCCGTAGCGCCGGACGAGGTAGGCGTTGCGCTCGACGACGCCGGCCAGCGCCGTCGCCTGATGGCGCAGCGCGGGACTCGCGACGCGCATCAGGCCGCCTCCTCGCCCGGCTCCTCCTCGTCGTCGGCGAGCTCGCGCCCGGTGGCGGCGAGGAACGCGTCCTCGAGCGTCGCCGCGCCGTAGCGGCGCTGCAGGGCCTCGGTCGACTCGAGCGCGAGCAGGCGCCCGCGATCGAGGATTCCGACGCGGTCGGCGAGCGCCTCGGCCTCGGCCATGTCGTGCGTGCACAGCAGCGTCGTCGTGTCGTGCTCGCGGTGCACGCGGCGGACGAAGTCCTGCACGTCACGCTTGGAGCGCGGGTCCAGGCCGGTGGTCGGCTCGTCCAGCAGCAGCAGCGCCGGCGAGGTCAGCAGCGCCCGCGCCAGGGCGACCTTCTGCTGCATACCGCGCGACAGGTCCTCCATCGGCGCGCCCGCGCGCTCGACCGGGAACCCAACCGAGGCGAGGATCTGCGGCACCTCGCGGCGCGTGCGCCGCGGCCCGAGGCCGTAGAAGCGCGCGGCGTAGGACAGGTTCTCCGACGCCGACAGGCGCTTGAAGAACGACGCCTCGACCGAGACCCGGTTGACCAGGCGGCGCACGGCGCGCTCCTCGTGGGCGACGTCGCGCCCGAACACGAACGCGCTGCCGCGCTCGTAGATGAGCAGCGTCGAGAGCGCGCGCACGAGCGTCGACTTGCCGGAGCCGTTCTGGCCCAGGATCGCCACGCACTCGCCGCGGGCGATCGTGAACGAGACGCGGTCGAGCGCGGTGACGTGGACGCGCGTGCGGCCCTGGCGGCGCGTGAACTGCTTGGTGAGTTGACGGACTTCGACTGCGTGCACGACATGCTCCTCGAGTGAGACGGAAACCGGACCAGGGGCCAGCGACCGAGGCGGAGCTCGGCCGGCGCAGCTGGGGGTTCACCGTCGGAGAAGCACGTCGCGACGGTACCACTCCGCCACGGCCGCGGCCAGTCCGCCGTCAGGTGTGGTCGCCGTGCGGATCGGGCCGGCGCAACCAGGCGCGGACCTCGCCGGCCACCACGATCGGCTGGCCCGTGCTCGTGAAGCCCATCACCGGGAGCGCGTCGTGCGCGACGGAACGCGCGAGCCAGTCCTCGTCGACCTCCAGCCAGGCCGCCACCTCGGCGGGGCCGAGGAGCGTGTCGTCGTCAGGCTCGTCGCCCACGCACCACAGTCTGCCGTTCCCGACGGCGGCGCGTCCACTCCGCCTTCGCCCGCGGAGCTCGCGATGGCATGATCGTCGGGTGCTCCACTCCGGATCCGTCCGACGCCGACAGGCCGGCGTTCTCGTGGTCGGCGCCGCGGAGCCGCAGCTCGGCCCGTGGCTGCGCGCGGCCGGCCACGAGACGCGCTGGGCGCCGCTCGTCAAGGAGGCGGTCGACGCGCTCGGCGAGGCGCCCGCGGACCTGGTCATCGCCGATCGCGAGGCTCCCGGGCGCGAGGTGCCCGGGGTCTGCCGGGCGCTGCGCGAGGACCCGCGGCTCGGCGAAGCCTGGCTGCTCGCGATCACCTCGCCGTCCCAGGGCCGGCGCGCCGACGCGGCGCTCAACGCCGGCGCCGACGACTACCTGCACCGTCCGTTCACCCGCGGCGAGCTCCTCGCGCGCGCCCGCGCGGGCGTGCGCGCCGCTCAACAGCGTGCCGACGACAAGCTCGTCCGCTCGCTGCTGCTGCACGTCCCCGGCGCGATCTATCGGTCGGCGTGGCACGACGGGCACACGCTCGAGCTCATCAGCGACGAGATCGAGCGGATCTCCGGCTACCCGCCCGCGAACTTCATCGCCAGCGCGCGGCGGACGCTGATGAGCATCGTCCACCCCGACGACCGCGAGCGGATCATGCGCGCCGTCGCGACGGTGACCGACCACGACGAGCCGTTCGTGCTCGAGTACCGGATCGTGCGCGCCGACGGCGAGGTGCGCTGGGTGCTCGACCGCGGGCAGCTCGTCGAGGGCGCGGGTGGGCGGCTGTGGATGGATGGCGCGCTGTTCGACGTCACCGAGCGCCGCGCCGCCGAGGACGAGCGCCGCCGCGAGGAGATCGAGCGCGCCCGCACCGAGGAGCTGCGCGCCTCGCGGGTGCGGATCGTCCAGGCCGCCGACGCCGCGCGGCGCAAGATCGAGCGCGACCTGCACGACGGCGCCCAGCAGCGGCTCGTCTCGCTCGCCATCGAGGTGCGCCTCGCGCGCTCGCGCGTGACGAAGGAGCCCGGCTCGGCCGCGCCGTTCCTCGAGCGCCTCGGCGAGGAGCTGCAGGAGGCCTCGGCCGAGCTGCGCGAGCTCGCGCGCGGCATCCACCCCGCCGTGCTCACCGAGCGCGGCCTGTCCCCCGCCATCGCCGCGCTGGCCGCGCGCTCACCCGTGCCCGTCGAGGTCGTCGACGTCCCCCGGGACCGGCTCAGCTCGGAGATCGAGACGGCCGCCTACTTCACCGTGGCCGAAGCGCTGACCAACGTCGCCAAGTATGCCCAGGCGACGCACGCCACGGTCCGCGTCGCCTGCGAGGACGACGCGCTCGTCGTCGAGGTCCGCGACGACGGCGTCGGCGGCGCCGACGCCTCCGGCGGCTCGGGGCTGAACGGCCTGGCCGACCGCCTCGCGGCCTGCGACGGCACGCTGCAGATCACGAGCCCGCCGGGGGACGGCACGCTCGTGCGTGCCGTCCTCCCCCTTGCGGTTCGCTCTCAGCCGGTGAACTGAGGCGCGACCTGCTGCTGGGCGCAGCGCACGGCGGTCGTGCGCAGGGTGCGCGACGCCACGCCGTTGCTGAACACCACGCGCGCCGTGACCTGCGAGACCCGGCCCGGCCCCGCCGGCAGCGTGACCCGGAACGGCCCGCGGCGGCGCGGCGTGACGTACGTGCGCACGAGGCGCCCGTTCACCGAGAAGGCGATCCGGCGGATCGGCGAGCCGGCCACGCTGACGCGGATCTGGCGCGACACACAGGCGCTCGGGCGCCCCATGCGGGCCGAGGCGACCGCGGCGCTCTGGATCTGCACGCCCTTGACGGCCCCGGCGGGCGCGGGTGCGACGGCGCCGGCCGGCGGCGTGTTCGACGGCGGCGTCACCGGCGGCGGCGGCGGGGGCGTCTCCTCGGCGTTGGTGAACGTGCACACGACGTGCTCGCCCGCCGACAGCTCGATCGTCGCCGTGGAGCCGGAGCCTGTGCTGTCGTAGTCGTCGCAGACGATCGAGTCCACGCGCCAGCCGGCCACGGGGGCCTCCTCGACGGTGTACGAGCCCGGCTTGACCTTGAACTCGATCCACTCGCCGTCGCCGAGCTCGAAGTCGTCGGCGGACAGCCCGTAGGACGGGTGGAAGACGAAGCGCTGCATCGACCCGTCGGGGATCGTCTCCTTGACGATCGTCACCGTGCCCTTCGGCGGATACTCGTGTCCGTATCCGTCGCCCGGCGGGGTGCCGGCGCTCGCGGCCGACGCGGTGGCCAGCAGCGCGGCCGCTGCGAGCGAGAGGACGAGCGAGGCCGCGCGCGCTACGCGGCCGGTGGCGGCGGTCTCCGCCGCCGGGTCCGATCCCATGACAACCCCACTGTTCTCGGGCCGCCGTCGGCCCGTCAGGCCGACTATGCACGAGCGGATGCACCGCTCGCAAACCACCTTGCGACATATGTCGCATGGTGCGCGAGAACCCGCAAAGCGGCGGGTGGGAACGCGCCAATCCGCACGCGGGCGGCCCTGCCGCCGCCCGCGTGGCGGATCACGCGCTCAGCACTTCGCCTTGTAGACGGCGTCGCCGTTCTCGGCCAGGTTGTCCTTCGTCAGCGAGACGAAGCCCGTGCCGATCTCCTTCTTCGTCGCCTTGCCGGTCAGCGCGGCGTAGGCCTGCTGCACGCCCTGGCGCCCGATGTCGGCGGGCTGCTGGGCGATCAGGGCCTGCACGACGCCCTCCTTGAGGTCGGCGACCTGCTTCGGGCCGGCGTCGAATCCGACGATCTTGACCTGGTCCGACTTGCCCGCCTCGCGCACGCCGGCGGCGGCGCCCTCGGCGGAGAAGAGGTTCGCGGCGAAGATCCCCTTGAGGTCGGGGTTCTTGGCCAGGATCGACTTCGTGATCGCCGCGGCCTTGGCCGGGTCGTCCTGGTTGAACTGCTGACCGAGGTAGTCCAGTCCGGCCGCCTTGGCGCCCTCCTCGAAGCCCTTGGCGCGCAGGTCCGTCGTCGAGATGCCCGGCTTGACGTTGTTGACGAAGACCTTGCCCGAGCCACCGATCAGCTTGGCCAGCGTGTCGGCCGCCGTCTTGCCGCCGCCCTCGTTGTCCGAGGCGATCTGCGAGACCGCGAGGTCGGGCTGCTCGAGCGTGGTGTCGACGAGCACGACCTTCGAGCCGGCGTCCGCCAGCGCCTTGATCGGCGCGTACATCGCCTTGGTGTCCGTCGGCGCGACGAGCACCGCGTCGGGCTTCTTGGCCGCGACGGCGTTGACGATCGGCGTCTGCTGATCGGCGGCGAACTCGTTCGGGCCCTGGAAGTTCAGCGTCACGCCGAGCTTGCGGGCCTCCTCCTGGGCCCCGCAGTTCATCGTGATGTAGAACTCGTCGCCCTTCACGCCGGCGATCAGCGTCATGTTGTACTTCTTGCCCTCGCCGGACGACGACGAGCCGCCGCCACCGCCGCTGTCATCGTCGCCGCACGCCGCCAGGAACAGCGCGCCGGACGCGAGGACCGCTCCGATCAGGGCGACGGGACGCCGCCCGTGTCGTGGTGTGAACCGCATGTGACTTCCTCCTCCTCCGTAGGTTCCCTCTCTCACCGCCGGTGCTGGGAGCGGCGGCGAAGCTGATCGAGATAGACGGCGCCGATGAGCACCGCGCCCACCGCCACCTGCTGCCAGAAGACCTGCACCCCGACGATCACGAACCCGTTCTGCAGGACCGCGGGGATGAACACGCCGAACACCGTCCCGAGCACGGTTCCCAGCCCGCCGAACAGGCTCGTCCCGCCGATCACGACGGCGGCGATCGCGTTCAGGTTGTCGGTGTCGTGCCCGCCGATCGTCGTCGTCGAGAAGCGCGCGAGCGACATGAAGCCGGCGAGGCCGGCCAGCGTCCCGGACAGCGCGTAGACCTTGATCAGGTGCCGGTCGACGTTGATGCCGGCGCGCCGCGCCGCCTCCTCGTTGGAGCCGACGGCGTAGGTGAAGCGCCCGAAGCGCGTGCCCGCGAGGATGATCCCGAAGACGAGCGCGACCGCGAAGGCGATGATGACCAGGTACGGGATCTGGTCGAACAGGCGCCCGGTGCCGATCGTCGTCACGAGCTTGAACGGGATGTCGCGCTCGTCGACGCCGCCGGTGATGAGCAGCGACGCGCCCATCGCCATGCCAAGGGTGCCGAGCGTGACGATCAGCGCCGGGATCCGCGCCCGGGCGACGAGGAAGCCGTTGAACACGCCCCACGCCAAGCCGGCCCCCAAGGCCGCGGCAAGGCCGATGACGATCGTCCCCCAGTTGTCGCCGCCGACCGCGTTCATGATCTTTACCGAGATGACGCCGCTGAACACGAGCACCGCGCCGACCGACAGGTCGATGCCCGCGGTGATGATCACGTACGTCATGCCGGTCGCGATGACGAGCAGCACGGCCGCGTCGGTGGCGATGTTGCGCGCGTTGGAGGCCGAGACGAAGCTGTCGTACTCGAGCACCGAGAAGGCGAGGATCAGGCCGGCGAGGATCAGGCCGATCCACGACCGCGGGCCGCTGGCGAACCGCCGCCACCAGACCGCCCGCTCGGGCGGGGTCGCGTCGGCGGCGACGGGATCGTCGCCCTGGACGCGGGTCTCGGTCATGTTGGCTCCTCGTGACGCAGCGCGCCGGTCATCGCTCCGACGACGTCCTCCATCGACGCCTCGCCCTTGTTGAAGCGCGCGACGCGTTCGCCCAGGCGCAGGACCTCGATCCGGTCGGCGACCTCGAAGACCTCGGGCATGTTATGGCTGATGAGCACGACCGACAGGCCGCGCTCGCGCACGCGCAGGATGAGGTCGAGGACGTTGCGCGTCTGGACGACGCCGAGCGCCGCCGTCGGCTCGTCCATGAAGATGACCTTGCTCGCCCACGTCACCGCGCGGCTGACGGCGACGCCCTGGCGCTGGCCGCCCGACATCGTCGCGACGGGGACCGAGGCGTCCTGCAAGCCGACGCCGAGGCTGCGGAAGGACTCCTCGGCGCGGCGCCGCATCTCGGGCTTGTCGAGGAAGCCGAGCTTGCCGAGCAGGCCGCCGCGGGTCACCTCGCGCCCGAGGAACAGGTTGGCGGCCGGGTCGAGGTCGGCGGCCAGCGCGAGGTCCTGGTACACGGTCTCGATCCCGAGCGCGCGCGCCTCGAGCGGCGAGCCGATGGTCACCGGGCGGCCCTCGAACAGGATCTCGCCGTCGTCGGGCGGCTGGACCCCGGCCAGCGCCTTGACCAGCGTGCTCTTGCCCGCGCCGTTGTCGCCGACGAGCGCGACGACCTCGCCGGCATTGACGGTGAAGCTCGCGCCGCGCAGTGCGTTGACGCGGCCGAAGCTCTTGACGATCCGGCGGGCCTCGAGCAGCGGCTCGGGCATCAGCGTGTCCTCCCGGTGGCGGGGACGGGGACGGGCGGGAGCGCGTCGGCGCTCTCGAACAGGCCGGCGGCCACGCCGCCGAGCAGCGCGGCGCCGCGGGCGACCGCCTCGACGACGGCCGGCGTCTCGACCGGGCCGAGCCGCGCCTTGGCGGCGAGCAGCGCCTCGTCGCGCGCCCAGCCGCCGGTGAGGACGACCCGGCGGCGTGGCCCGGCGAGGCTGTCGATGTGGTCGAGCAGCGCGTGGGCCTCCTGCGCCGCGGTCCGCAGCGCGCCGGCCCAGACGCGCTCGGGCCGCTCGCCGTGGGGCAGGCGCAGCGGCGGCCGCTCGAGCGAGCGCAGGTCGAGCTCAAGCGCCGGCACGTCCGCGGGAGCGGTTGCGAGCGCGCCGGCGTCGAGCTCCGCGCGGCCGGCGTCGCCGGCCCCGAGCTCCTCGAGGATCCGTTGCAGGTTCAGGCCCGTCCACTGACCGCTGAGCAGCGCGTGGCGGTCGGCGGCGACGTGCCAGCCGACGGTGATGCTGTCCGCGACCGCGCGGGCGATCGCGTCGGCATCGAGTGGCGGCGCGACGACGCGGACGAGCGCCTCGGCCGTCCCGGCCGAGTCGAGCACGTCACCGGGGGTCACGACGCCGACGCCGACGCCGGCGACGAGGTGGTCGTGGCCGGCGACGGTGAGGACCGCGCCGCGCGCCTCGGGCAGCGCGTCGCCGGCGACGCCGGCCGGTGTGCCGGCGAGGACGAGGTCGGGCAGCACGTCGGGGCGCACGCCCGCCCACGCCAGCGCGTCGTCGAAGGGCGCTTTCGCGGCGAGGTCGAGCAGCCCGGTGCGCGAGGCCAGCGACAGCTCGGAGACCTCGTCGCCGCCCAGTCCGCGCACGACCCACTCGGCGACGTTCAGCCAGCGCCGCGCGCCGCGCAGCTCGGGCCGGCGGTCGGTGAGCCAGCGCAGCTTGGGGGCCGAGCACAGCTGGCTGACGAACAGGCCGGTAGTCCGGCCGAAGCGCTCCGCGCCGAGGTCGGCGGCGAGCGCCTCGGCCTCGGCGCCGCCGCGCCCGTCGTACCACGCGATGGCGGGCGCCATCGGCTCGCCGCGTTCGTCGAGGAGCACGCCGGTCTCCGCCATGCTGCCGACGCCGATCGCGCGCACGCGACCCTCGGGCGCGCTCGCGAGCGCCTCGCGCGCGGCCGCGATCGCCGCCTCGCGCAGCGCGTAGGGGTCGATCTCGGTGCCGCCGTCGAGCTGCCGCCAGGGCGTCGCCGCCTGGCCGTGGGCGCGCTCGCGGCCCTCGTCATCGACGACCGCCGCCTTGCACGCGGACGTGCCGACGTCGATGCCGAGCAGCAGGTCGGTCACCGCGCCGCCTCCGGAGCGGGCGGCCGGCAGCTCAGCGCGACGAGGTCGCCCTCGACCCGGCACGCGCCCGCGGCCCACGGGACGAGGACGGTGTCGCCGCGTCGCAGGGGCAGCAGCTCGCCGGTCTCGGGCACCAGCGTCCCGGAGCCCTCGGTGACGACGAGGATCGCGAAGCCCTGCTCGAGGTCGGCGGTGGGCGCGGGAGCGATCCGCTCGGCGCGGAAGAACGCGTCGGCGGCATGCGGGAGCAGCCGTGCGACCGGGGTGCCGTCGGTGTCCGGTCCGCGCAGCGTCGAGGCGTCGCAGGCGCCGAGGTCGACGCACCCGAGCGCCCGCTCCCAGCCGAGGCCGAGCGTGGCCTCCTCCTCGTCCTCGATGCCGAACCCGTCCCACTCGAGCAGCACCGACATGTCGCTCGGCTCCTGCAGCTCCACGATCAGCACGCCATCGCCGATCGCGTGGGCGGTTCCCGCCGGGACGTAGACGGCGTCGCCGGCCTGCACGGGGATCGGATTCAGCGCGCCGAGCAGCGCGTCGTGGTCCTGCTCGGCGACCCAGCGCCGCAGCCGCTCGGGGTCGACGTCCTCGCGCCAGCCCGCCGCGACCTGCGCGTCCGGCTTCGAGGTCGAGACGACGATCCACGCCTCCGTCTTGCCATAGGCGGTGCCGAGCGCCTCGCCGGCGAACGCTCCGTCCGGATGCACGTGGACGGGCAGGCGCTCGCCCGCATCGAGCAGCTTGACGAGCAGCGCCGGGTCACCGCCGCGGGTCCCGGCGTGCTCGGGGCCGAGGAACGCGACCGGGTCGGCGGCGACGGCGTCGCGCAGGAGGCGCCCGTCGGGCAGGCGGCTCAGCCCGAGCTCGCGCTCGCCGAAGACCGTCGTCGTCGAGCCCACCCAGTCCTCGGGCACCCGCTCGCCGGCCGGCTCGGTTCCGCGCAGCTCGGCGATCGCCGGGCCGCCGCGGTAGAAGCGCGCGATCCCGTTGGGCGGCAGCACGATCGGCCTCACGGGCGTACCTCCCCGGAGCCGCGCGGGACGAGCTCGCAGGGCAGCGTGCGCAGCTGCGGCGGGCCGCCGGCGCCACCGAGGCGGGCGTAGGCGAGACCGACGCCGATCCGCCCCATCTCGCCGGGTGCGTGCCGGACGACGGTGACGGGCGTGGGCAGCATGTCGGCGAGCTCGAAGTCGTCGAAGCCGACGAGCGCGGGCTCCGCCGCCGCGTCGCGCAGCGCCCGCAGGGCACCGATCGTGTTGCGGTTGTTCGCGCAGAACAGGGCGGTCGGGCGGCGGTCGTCGGGCAGGCGCATGAGCGCGCGGACGGCCTGCTCGGCCCCAGGCGCGTCGTGCGTGCCGGCGGCGACGAGCTCCGGGTGCTCGGGCACGCCGGCCTGCGCGAGCGCCTCGCGGTAGCCGGCCAGCCGTTCGCCGGCGGTGTGCAGCGCGGGCGCGTCGCCGACGAAGGCGATCCGCTCGTGGCCGTGGACGAGCAGGTGCGCGACGCCCGCCCGCGCGCCGCCGCGGTTGTCGAGCAGGACGGTGTCGGCCTCCAGCCCACCGGGCGGGCGGTCGAGGAACACGACCGGCGTGCCCGCGCGCAGCTGCGGCGCGAGGTAGCGGTGGTCGCGGCCCGCCGGGACGATGAGCAGCGCGTCGACCGACCGGCGCAGCAGGCGCAGGACGAGCTGGCGCTCGCGCTCGGGATCCTCCTCGCAGCTGCCGGTGATGAGGATGTGGCCGGAGGCGTGGGCGACGTCCTCGACGGTGCGCGCGATCGCCGAGTAGAACGGGTTGGCGACGTCCTCGATGACGAGGCCGACGGCGCCGGCGCGCCCGTGGCGCAGGCTGCGCGCGATCTCGTTGCGGGCGAAGCCGAGGTCGGCGATCGCCGCCTGGACGCGGGCGGCCGTGTCGTCACGGACGCCCGGCTCGCGGTTGACGACCCGCGAGACCGTCTTGAGGCTGACGCCCGCGGTGCTCGCGACGTCGCGCATGGTCGGCCTGGCCACCTCGCCCTCTCTCTCGCTCCCCGCCGCGCTCTTGACAACGTTGTCAAGGACACGACGGCGTGACCCTACCCCGCGTTTGACAACGTTGTCAACCACCGGCGAGACTGGCGCGCATGTCCTCGCTTCCCCGCCTGAACCGCCTCTTCGATGCCGAGTCCGGCCGCTGCATCGACATCGCCATGGACCACGGCTTCTTCGGGGAGCCGGACCTCCTGACGGGCGTCGAGGACATGGCCGCGGCCGTCGGGGCGATCGTCGAGGGCGGGCCCGAGGCGATCCAGGTCGCGCCGGGCCAGGCGGCGCTGCTGCAGGACCGTCCCGGCCGCTTCAAGCCGGCGCTCGTCATCCGCGGCGACGTGGCCAACGTCTACAGCCCGGTCCCGCCGAGCGAGCCGTTCGACATCCTGCTCGACGATGTCATCGGCCAGGCCGTGCGCCTCGACGCCGTCTGCGTCTGCCTGAACCTGTTCGACATCCCCGGCCAGGGCGACCTGCGCCGCCAGTGCATGGAGAACATCGGCGCCGCGAAGACGGCCGGGGAGCGCGCGGGGATGCCGATCATGATCGAGCCGCTGCCGATGCGCCCGGGCGCCGGCGCCTACGAGGTCGAGGCCGACGCGGACCGGCTCATTCCCCTCGTCCGCCAGGCGACCGAGCTGGGCGCGGACCTCATCAAGTGCGACGCGACCGACGACCTCGCCGACTTCGGGCGCCTGGTCGAGGCCGCGCGCGTGCCCGTGCTCGTCCGCGGCGGCGGGCGCATCGACGAGGGCGAGCTGTTCGAGCGCACCCGCGGCGTGCTCGAGCGCGGCGCGCGCGGGATCGTCTACGGGCGCAACGTCATCCAGCACCCGGACCCGGCCGCGATGGTCCGCGCGCTGCGGTCCGTCGTCCACGAGGGCGCCTCGCCGGCCGACGCCGCGCGCTCGCTCGTGGCCGCCGCGACCTGATCGGCGCGGCGCTTCACCGAAGAAGCGCAGCGTCTTCGAAACTCCTTCACAACCCGTCGGCACACTGCGGTCGTACGTTCCGGGGGGTCCGACCTCCGGGTCGGTTCTCAGGGGTGGGACATGATGAAGGTGCTGGTGGCGGACGATTTTCCGCTCGTCAGGGAAGGCATGGGGTGCGCGCTCTCGCGCGATCCCGACATCACCGTCGTGGGCTTCGCGGGCGACGGGCCGACAGCGCTCGAGCAGGCACGAGAGCTGCGTCCCGACGTCGTCGTGCTCGATCTCGGCATGCCCGGGATGAGCGGACTCGTGGTGCTCACGCAGATCACGGCGGACCTGCCGGAGGCGCGCGTGCTCGTCGTCAGCGACGACACGTGCGACCCCCGCGCGGTCCATGCCGTGGCCGCGGGGGCGACCGGCCTGGTGTCCAAGGCGGTCACCGCCGAGGAGCTGCTCGACGCGGTCCACGCCGTGTACCGCGGCGAGCCGGTGCTCGGCCACGACCTGCTCGCCGAGCTGCTGACGGGCGTGCGCCGCGCGCTGGCCGACGGCCGCTCGCAGATGACGCCGCGAGCGCTGACCGTCAACGAGCTCGAGGTGCTGCGGCTCGTCGCCGAGGGACGCACGGACGCGCAGATCAGCGAGTCCCTGTACATCTCGTCGCGCATGGTGCAGAGCCATCTGTCGCGCATCCGGACGAAGATCGGGGTGCGCCGGCGCGCGCAGCTCGCCCGCTGGGCCACGGAGCACGCCCTGAGCTGACCCCACGCGCTTGTGCGCGATGCCGCAAGCCTGAGAGGGCGGTTCTCCCCTTGGCCCGCGCACCGGGTGCGCGGATCCTCGCAGGCGTGGGGGAACGAATTCTGATCATCGACGACGAGCGCTCGGTGCACGACGTCGCGCGCGCGTACCTCGAGCGCGAGTCCTACGAGGTCGTGTCGGCCATCGGCGGCCGCGACGGGCTGGCGCTCTCGCGGGCGCTGCGCCCCAGTCTCGTCGTGCTCGACCTGATGCTGCCCGACCTGTCGGGCTTGGAGGTCTGCACGGAGATCCGGCGCGAGTCGGAGGTCCCGATCGTGATGCTCACCGCGCGCTCGAGCGAGGACGACCGCATCAACGGCCTCGACCTCGGCGCCGACGACTACCTCGCCAAGCCGTTCAGCCCGCGCGAGCTCGTCGCCCGGGTGCGTGCGCTGCTGCGCCGCGCCGGCGGCGGCGGCGCGAGCGCCGAGCGGGTGTTGAGCTTCGACCACGGGCGCCTGTGCCTGGATCCCGACCGCCACCAGGCGGTCGTCGACGGGCGGCGCATCGAGCTCACGCCATCCGAGTTCAAGCTGCTGCTCACGCTCGCGCGCACGCCCGGGCGCGTGTTCTCGCGCTTCGAGCTCATCAACCGCGTGCAGGGCCACGACTACGAGGGCTACGAGCGCACGATCGACGCGCACGTGAAGAACGTGCGGCGCAAGGTCGAGCCCGATCCCGGCTCGCCGCGCTGGCTGCAGACGGTCCACGGCGTGGGCTACCGGCTGGCCGGCGCGGAGTCATGAAGCGACCGCGGCTGGGGCTCGTCGGCCGCCTCGCGGTCACGACGAGCACGATCGCGGTGATCTCGGTCGGGCTGTCGATGGCGCTGTTCCACGGCGCCATGGAAGGGCGGCTGGACCGGCTCGCCGATGCGCACGTGCAGAGCGCGGCGGCGCGTGTCGCCGCGATCGCCGCCGACCTGCATCGCGCCGAAGGCTGGTCGCCGCACGTGCTCGCCGAGATGCACGAGCGCGCGGGGGCGGCCGGGTTCGCGATCGCGCTGCGCGACACCGGCGGGCGCGAGCTGATCGTCGGCCCGGACCACGCGAGCGCGGATCAGTCGCTCGCCACGGCGCCGGTGCGCGTCGACGGCCGCGTGGTCGGGCGCGTGACCCTGCGCCAGGTGGTGCCCGACGTGTTCGGCGCTGAGAGCCGCGCGCTGCGCGACCAGCTCGAGCACCTGCTCGAGCTGTGCGCCGGGGTCGCGCTGCTGCTCGGGCTCGGGGCCGCGGTGTTCGTCGCCACGACGCTCGTGCGCCCGCTGCGCCGGCTGACCGTGGCGGCCGAGCGCATGAACGGCGGCGACCTCTCGGCGCGCGCGGACGCCGGCGGCGGCGCCGAGCTCGAGAAGCTCGCCGGGACGTTCAACCGGCTCGCCTCGACGCTGGCGCGCGAGGACGAGCTGCGGCGCGCGGCGGCGGCCGACATCGCCCATGAGCTGCGCACGCCGGTGGCGGGGATCGTCTCGCGGATCGAGGCCGCACAGGACGGGGTGATGGCGGACGAGGCGGCGAACCTCGAGGCGATGCACGCCGAGGCGCTGCGCCTCTCGCATCTCATCCGCGACGTCGGCCAGCTCGCCGACGCCGAGCGCTCCGACCTGCTCATCGAGCGCCGTCCCGTCGACCTCGCCGACGTGTGCGCCGGCCGCGCGGCCGCCTACGCCGAGTTCTTCGAGGTCAAGGCGATCTCGTTCGAGACGCGGCTCTCGCCCGCCGCGCTGCGCGGTGACGCGCGGCGGCTCGAGCAGATCGTCGACAACCTCCTCTCCAACGCGCTGCGCTACACCGACCCGGGCGGCCGCGTCGTGCTCAGGTGCAGTCCGGCCGGCGAGGGCTGCGCGCTGGAGGTCCGCGACAGCGGCATCGGCATCGCCGCCGAGGACCTCCCCTTCGTCTTCGACCGCTTCTGGCGCAGCGACCGCTCACGCTCGCGCGCCACCGGCGGCTCCGGCGTCGGCCTCGCCGTCGTCCGCGAGCTCGTCCGCGCCCACCAGGGCAGCGTCGAGCTGCTGTCGGAGCCCGGCCGCGGGACGATCGCCCGCATCGTGCTCCCCGCCGCCGTCCCGGCGGGCGAGTCGCTCGCCACGCTCGCCTGAGCCGCGTAGTCGTTCCGCATGCGCAGGTCGTCGCACTCGTCGTGCACCCGGGCGAGCAGCACGTCGAGTGCGTCCAACATCGTCTCGGCGGACTCCATCGGTGAGCATTCTCCGCGACGACCCCCCACCCCCGTCTCCTACGGACGCCCCTGAACGATGGACGCCCGGCCGAGTAGCGGGGCGCTCGCCGCGGAGGCGGCCGGATCGACGTAGGGTCCAGCCATGACGTTCGTGTCTGACGATGGGCGACAGGGCTTCCTGTTCTGCGACTACGGGTCTTGCATCCAACGGTCGGAGCTGTTCGTCCCGGACCTGGGCGACGAACTGCCCGAGGGATGGGTGATCTCGCCGGAGTTCCGCGACGCGGCGGGAAGCGCAGGGCACCTGTGCCCAGAGCACGGCGCTCTGGACCGGCACGCGACGCGGTAGAACGCCGACTGCCCCGCCGCAGCGGGGCGCCTACTTCGGACCGATGGCTTGCGGGCTTGACGCGGCGTCGTCAGTCCTCATCGCGCACCACCGTGAAGCTGTCGCACGTCCCGCCGGGGTCGAAGTCGTCGGCGACCCCGACGCCGCCGACGCCCTCGTCCTTGGCCCGGTCGGAGTCCATCGGCGTGCAGCTGGCGCAGTAGCGCGCGCGGTTCACGTCGACGGCTGCGCGCCCGCCCCGCACACAGCGAAGCGGCCGCCCGGGAGGGGGCGGCCGCTTGCGCTCGGGAGGATCCACCGCGGCGTCAACGGGACGCCGCGGAGGCGATCACGGCGAAGTGAGGCTCTTCGCCTTCTTGACCGTCACGGTCTTCGTCTTCGACGGCCCCAGGTCGGACTTGCTGCGCCCGACTCGGACCTCCACGAGGTACCGCCCCGGCTTGAGCCGCTTCAGCGCGGGCTCGGTCAGCCGGAACGTGTACCGCTTGGCCTGCGGCGTCTTCCGGTAGACGGTGGCGATCCACTTGCCGCGGACCTTGCCCACCTTGGCGGCGCCGCCGGCCCCGACCCGGAAGACCCGGATCCGGACGACGTCACCGTCGGCCGGCACCGTCGCCGACACCGTCAGCGGTGCGATCGACCGCGCCGAGATCCCCGCCGACACGCTCAGCGCACCGACGGTCGTCCTCGCCGCGGCGGAATCGCCGCCGCCCCCGGCGCCCGGCTGCGCAGCGGCCGGATCGCCGAGCGACGAGCCACCCGCCGGAGCGCGCAGCGGCGTCGGAGACCCGCCGGGAGCCGGCGCGGCCGGAGCCTCGCTGACCTCGGCCGTCGGGTTCGACGTCGCGGTCTCGTTGCGCCCGTTGTCGTCCGTGAAGGACGCGACCACCCGCAGACGGCGCCCGACCTGCTGGGAGCCCGGCGTGAACGTCGCGTTCACCGCGCCGGCGATGTTGCTGAACGTCCCACCGATCTCCTGCTGCCACTGATACGTGAACGTGGCTGCCTCGAGGCCGTCGTTGTCGAGGATGCTCCCCCGCGACGCGGTGATCGAGTCGCCCTCGCGCGGCGTCGTGTCGCTGATGACCGGCCGTCCTGTCGGGTCGTCGTTGACGTTGGCCACGGCCTGGGTCGGCGCCGAGTTGACGCTCTCCAGCACTCCGTCGCCGTCCTGGAAGGTCGCGACCACCCGCAGGCGGAGCCCGACCTCCTCGTCACCGGGGGTGAACGACGAGCCGATGGCCACCGTCGTCCAGGCGTCCGGGTCCTCCTCCATCTGCCACGCGAACCGGATCGAGGGGGCGTCCACGCCGTCGGCGTCGTTGAACGCCCGCGTCGCGGTGAGCGCCTGGTTCTCGGCCGGCGTGGTGTCGCTGACGTTCACCGTGCCGGTGGCCGGCGTGTTCGTCAGCAGCGGGTTCACCTCGACGGTCTGATCCGAGAAGGTGAGCCGCTCCACGTTGCGCAGCGTGTCCGTCCCGTCGGTCGCGGTGCCCCGCGCGTGGGTGATCGTGAGCTTCGTGTTGTCGTCCGGGTTCTGGACGATGTCGTAGTTGGCCCGCACGTCCGAGAACACCGCGGTGTCCACCGCACCGGCGGAGGCCGGCGTGAGGATCTCGCGCACGACGCGCAGCTGGCTGGGCTTGATCGTCCCGGCGAAGACGTCCGCCTGGATGTCCTTCATCGAGTCGACCGACCGGATCTCCTGATCCGGGTTGCCGGCGTCACGCACGCTGATGCGCACCTTCAGCCAGGCGTCGCCGTCGATGATGTCGTTCCCGCCCCGTCCCTCGAGCAGGTCGCCGGAGGCGCCGCCGAGGATGATGTTGCCGTTGCTGAACGGCGCCTCGCTCTCGCCGCCGATCAGCTCGGTCAGGCCGCCGATCAGGCCCGGCCGCGTCAGCTCGTGGTCGACCAGGTCGGCCGGATCCGGGCTGTCGCCGCGCAGGATGTCGGGCTTGTCCCACCCGGAGAGCCCCTCGACGTTGTCGAAGCGGTCGCGGATGTTGTCCAGGTCGGGCGGCAGCAGACCGGTGAAGCGCATGTCCGAGTTGGCCGCCTGGGGATCGCCCTGATGGGTGACCCAGTCGAACCCGAGCATGCCCTCGTTGCGCTCGATGCCGGGGCCGCTGACCATGATGTCGTCGCCGCCCTCGGAGTCGTAGTCGTCGTTGCCGCCGTCACCGATGATGACGTCGTCGCCGGTCCGCCCCTCCTGGAACGGATCGCCGTTGTCGCCCTGGAGCAGGTCGGCCTGTCCGCCGCCCTCGATCCAGTCGTCGTTCTCGCCGCCGAACACCGTGTCGGACGAGTCGCCGGCGATGACGAAGTCGTCGCCCTGGCCCGAGAACGTCTCCTTCGGGTCCGCCCCGGCCACGACGAAGTCCTTGCCGACGCCGCCGAGGATCAGGTCGAAGCCGCCGCCGGCGTTGATCGCGTCATCGCCGGTGCCGCCCTTGATGTTGTCGTCACCGAAGAGGTCGGTGATGATGTCGTCGTCGTCGCCGCCGTTGAGCGCGTCGTTGCCGGCGCCACCCTCCAGGCGGTCGTTGCCCTTGTCGCCCCAGAGGGTGTCGTCGCCCTCGCTGGAGTGCATCTTGTCGGCGGCGTCGGTGCCGCCGAAGACGACGTGCTCCTCGCCGGCGAAGCGGAAGCCGCCGCCCGGCGCGCGGATGAGCAGCTCGGTCTCGTCCGCATCCGTCTTCGGGTTGTCCGGGATCGGGCCGGACGTCCCGAGGTCCCTCGAGCTCGAACGTGAAGTCCGGGCGCGAGAAGATGTCGAACGGCAGGTGCGTCGTGTCCGTCGTCCGCATCGACCAGCTCGGCGAACGAGTTCTCCTCGAGCTGGGTCAGGAAGTTCAGGCCGGCGGTCCGGGTCAGGTAGTACATCCGGTCGCCGTCCTGCAGCTTCTCCATCTGCGTCTCGAACACGAAGTTGAACGTCGAGCCGAGCAGGCCGCCGAACGGCATCTGCTTCTCGGCCAGGCCGCCGATCCAGAAGTCGACGTCGTTCAGCCCGGTCTCCTGGTTGGCCCAGGCCCCCTCGCTGTTGAGGAAGTCCTCGCTACCGGGAGTGGTGCCGTCGACGATCAGCTTCGCCGCATCGCGCTTCGCCGCGGTCGTCGGCGCATCGAGGATCGTCTCGGTGCCTGCCGTAGGCCGCGACGAAGTTCACGAGCGACTCCGGGTGCCGGATTCCCAGCTTGAAGTCGTTCCAGCTGTCGTACGGCTTCAGGGCAGAGTTGCTCGTCGCCGCGTAGAACTTCCGCCGCGCCGCCTGGAGCGGCGGAACGCCGGTGTCCCGACCGCGCGCCATGTTGATGCTCGCGAGGTCGAGCGGCAGCCCCACGAGGTTGTTGCGCAGCGCGCCGGTGACGAACTCGTCGACCTCGTTGCCGAGCTGGCTCGTCATGCCGCGGACGATCGAGCCGGCCGCCTGCTCTCCGGTCAGCGTGCTCCCGTCCTTGGCCTTGTTGAAGGCCTCCGGGTTGAGGAAGCCGTCGATCAGGCCGATCGAGTTGTCCACCGTCGTGCCGTCCGCCTGCAGATCCTTGCGGTCGACGCTCTCCGTGAGCATCGAATGCCCGAACCGGTAGACCGTGTGGGCGAACTCGGCCACGATCGACGGGTCGATGTCGGTCTCGTAGCCGGCGAACAGGTTCACCTGCGGCTGGACCTTGCGCGCGAACTCCTCGAACACCAGGTGCTGGTACTCCATCTCGGTGATGAAGCGCGCCGCCTGGAAGAGGCGCTCGCCGCTGTACTCGGTGCTGTTCGGAAGCCTCCAGTCGGCCTCCCGACGCCTCCTGCTCGATGAGATCGATGATCTCGCCCACGCGCAGGTTGTGCTCGGCGTGGAAGACGTGGTGCACCGCGGTCAGGCCGATGTTCTCGTTGCCGCGGCCGTCGCCCGTGATGAAGTGGGCGTTGAGCATCTCGTCGTCGTAGGTCGCCGGGTTGCGGTCGTCCGCGGTCGTCTCCGGGCCCTCGACGGCCTGGTCAGGCGTCAGCCGCTGGTTCGGCGTGTCCGGCCGGCGGTCGTGATCGCCAACCGGCACCGCGTGGTGAGCGATGTCGTCGAGGAACGCGTGGCCGGTCCGGACGGCCTGCACCGGAGTCTCGGTGCTCGGGTCGGTGTCCAACGTGTTGACCGGGTTGCCCGGTTGCCCGGGACGTCGGCACCGGAGTGCCGGTGCCCGTGACGATCTGCGGCATCCCGGTCGTCGAGTGCGGGATGAAGCGGCCGTACTCGTCGGTCAGCAGCAGCGGCACGTTGTGGACGTCCGGGTCCGGGAGCTCGATGCCGAGCTTCTCCCGGGCCTGCTTCTTGATGTCGGCCCACGTCGCCAGGCCGCCGCGGCCCTCGCGCTCCAGCAGCTTGCCGGTGGCGACCGGCTTGCCGTCGCCGTTGAGCTTGTACTCGCGCAGGAAGACCTGGTGCGAGGGATGCGACGTGTAGGTCTGGTTCTGGTCGACGAACGAGGTCGTCGTGTTCGTGTGTCCTGCGATGTCGTCGGCGGTGCCGGGCTGGCCGTCCGGGCCGTTGCCGTGGTTCGTGGCCGTCGCGCGGTCAGCACCATGAAGTTGGTCGGGCTGCCGGGGACGAACAGCGGGTCGTCCTCCTTGAGCGGGACGACGACCGTGCCGGCGTCGCCCTTCGTGGTGAGGTCGAGGCCGTGGTCGAAGAACTGGCCGAACAGCGTGAACCACGAGTTGTACGGAGCCGACAGGCCCACGTCCGGCGCTGTGTTCGGGTAGGAACCACTGCTCGCCGTCGGGCTTGCCGGGGACCTTGGCCGGGATCTTCGTCGCGCGCTCGCCGAGCTTCTCGGCGGCGGTGTTGGCCGCCGGGTTCTCGGTCGACTGGTCCACGATCAGGTTGCTGATGACCCGCGGATGCGAGTCGGCGACGTAGCCGTCCCGCTGCGCGTAGTGGGTGTCCTGTACGCCGCCCGGGCGCCGGCCCGTTCGTGTCGAACGGCTCGCCCTGCCGGTACAGCTGGTTGTCGAGCAGCCGCGGGAACACCTGGTCGGCCGCCCCGTACCGGGTCTGGCCCGGGATCAGGTTGTTGAAGTCTCCCTTGACCGTCCGCAGCCCGTACGGCAGCAACGGGCTCGAGATCTGGTTGGGACCGGTGCCGGCGAGCTCGCCGCCGGCTGCGTGCGCCTCAGCGCGCTTGATCTGCTCGAGGATGAACTCGAGGTCTTGCCCGTTGGGCTCGACCGCGTGTGCAACCCCCGTCGTGCCCGCGAAGACCGCGGCGCACGCTCCTGCCGCAAGCGCAGCGCGTGCTGCGCGCAAAGCATCCATGAAAAACCCACCCCCAGGGTTGAAAGGCAATCCGTTGACGTCAGGCTCCCAGTGAGTGGCGGTGCGCCAGAAGCGTTGAAGGCGCGCGATCGCGGTGCGGGGCCCGGTGCCATCCGGGCGCGCGACATCGCGCCAGTTCCCGCACCTCGGCACGCAATGCGGGACGGCGGTGCGTAAGGATCCGCACGATCTCGAGCGAGGAGGCGTTCAGTGGGCACGGGGATGAGCAGGCGCGGGTTCTTCGCCGGCGCGGCCGCGGCCGGGCTGTCCGGCGTCGGAGCGAGCACCGTCCAGGCGCACGGGAACGGCCACGCGCCCGCGCGGCCGACGGGGCGGCTGCCGGGACGCGGCGAGCTGACCGTGCGCGGCGCCTACGTCATGACGATGGACCCGAAGCTCGGCGACATCCCGGGCGGCGACGTGCACGTGCGCAACGGGCGGATCGTCGCCGTCGGCAAGGGCCTGAACGGCGGCGGGCGCAGCGTCGACGGGCGCCACCGCGTGGTCATGCCGGGCCTCGTCGACACCCACTGGCACATGTGGACGACGCTCTACCGATCGCTCGCGGGGGCGGCATCGAACCCGGCCAACGGCTACTTCGCCCTCAACCTGCGAAACGGCGCGGTGACCACGCCCGGCGACATCTACCAGGGCGTGCGCCTGTCCCTCGCCGACGCCGTGTTCTCGGGAACGACGACGGTGCACGACTGGGCGCACAACATCCGCGGCCCCGAGTACGCCGACGCGAACCTGCGCGCGCACGCCGAGTCGGGCCTGCGCGGACGCTTCTCCTACGGGACCCCGCAGGGCCACCCCGCCGACCGCACCATCGACCTCGAGGACCTCGAGCGCGTGAACCGGGAGTGGTTCGCCACCCGGCGCGCCGGAAACCTGCGTCTCGGCCTGGCCGGCCGGCCGCCCGGCACGGCGGCGCCCGCGGTCTACCGCGCCGAGTTCGCCAAGGCGCGCGAGCTGGGCCTGCCGGTCAGCTACCACGCCAACTCCAACCGCGCCCAGGGCGCCCAGGCGATGGTCCGCCAGCTCGCGGCGGAGGGGATGCTCGGCCCGGACACGCAGATCATCCACGCGCTGTTCACCGCGCCCGACGAGCGCGCCGCGCTCGCCTCGACGCGCACGCCGGTCAGCGTGAGCCCGTGGTCGGAGCTGCTCATCGGCTACGGCGTGACGCCGATCCGCGAGATGGCGCAGGCCGGCCTGCTGCTCAGCCTGTCGGTCGACACGACGCCGCTGACGGGCACGGCGGAGCTGTTCTCGGTGATGCGCCTGGCGCTCGGCCTCGATCGCGGCCAGGCCGAGGCCGAGTTCGATATGAGCGCGCGGCGGGTGCTCGAGATGGCGACGATCGATGGCGCCCGCGCGCTCGGGCTGGCCGACGTCACGGGCTCGCTCACGCCGGGCAAGCGCGCGGACGTGATCCTCGTGCGCACGGACGACGTGAACGTCGCCCCGTTCACCGACGCGCCGAACGTGATCGCGCTCGCCGCCGCGGCCCACAACGTCGACACCGTCGTCGCCGACGGCCGCGTGCTCAAGCGCGACGGAGCGCTGACCGTCTACGACACCCACGAGATCGTCGAGGAGACCGGCACCGCGCTGCGCGGCGTGCTCGCCCGCGCCGGCGGGCCCGCCGCCCTGGCGGCCGCGCGCGTGGCGCGCGCCGACGCCGCCTGCTGCGGCTGATCGCCGCCCGGATGTTCTCCTACGAGAACGTTCCGCTGCGGACCGACATTGGTAGCATCAAGGCCATGAGCGCCCAGCCGATCCCCGCCCCCGCTCCGCTCGAGACGGTTCAGTCGCCGACCGGCGACCTGTGCTGGCTGCTGTCGCGCGCGAGCTGGATCCTGACCACCGAGATGACCGCCGCGCTCGAGGACCTCGGCATCTCCCCGCGGGCGCATTGCGTCCTGTCGACGGCGATGAGCGGCGAGCGCACGCAGACCGAGGTGGCGAAGGCCGTCGGGCTCGACAAGACGACGATGGTCGTCACGCTCGACGACCTCGAGTCGCGCGGGCTGGCCGAGCGCCGCCCGTCGGCCACCGACCGCCGCGCCCGCGTCATCGCCGTCACTCCGGCGGGCGAGCAGGTCGTCGCCCAGGCCGACGCGATCCTCGCCCGGATCCGCGAGGACGTCCTCTCGACGCTGCCCGAGGACGAGCGCGGGGTCTTCCTGTCGGCGCTCACCCGCCTCGTGAGCGACCGCCTCGGCGAGCCGGTCGTCTGCTCGCAGCCGGTGCGCCGGCGCGCCCCGCGCTCCTAGCGCAGATGCATCTATTTGAGATGTTCTCGTTCGGGACGATCTGCTACGGTCCGACCCATGAGCGACCTGACCGCAGCCCCCACGCACACCTCGCACGGCACGACCGAGCGCGAGCGCTGGACCGCGCTGGTCGTCCTGTGCGCCGGGTTCCTGATGATCATCCTCGACCAGACCGTGGTGAACGTCGCGCTGCCGTCGATCCAGGACGACCTCGGGTTCTCGCAGTCCGCCCTGGCCTGGGTCGTCAACGCGTACCTGATCCCGTTCGGCGGCCTGCTGCTGCTCGCCGGGCGCCTGGGCGACCTCGTCGGCCGCAAGCGCGTCCTGATGGCCGGCCTGACCGTGTTCACGCTCGCGTCGCTGCTGTGCGGGGCGGCCGGCAGCCAGGAGGTCCTCGTCGGCGCGCGGTTCCTGCAGGGCGCGGGCGGCGCGATGACGTCCGCGGTCATCCTCGGCATGATCGTGACGATGTTCCCCGAGCCGCGCGAGCAGGCCCGGGCGATCGGCGTGTACTCGTTCGTGGCCGCTGCCGGCGGCGCGATCGGCCTGCTCGCCGGCGGCGTGCTGACCGAGGCGATCAACTGGCACTGGATCTTCTTCGTCAACGTCCCGATCGGCGTGGCCACGGCGATCCTCGCCGCCCGCCTGATCGACGCCGACGCGGGCATCGGCCTGCGCCGCGGGGCCGACGCGCCCGGCGCGGTGCTCATCGTCGCCGCGCTGATGCTCGGCGTGTACACGATCGTCGAGGCCGCCGAGCAGGGCTGGACGTCGGCGCACACACTCGGCTTCGGCGGGCTCTCCCTCGCCCTGCTCGCCGGCTTCTTCGCCCGTCAGGCGACGGCGCGCACGCCGCTGATGCCGCTGCGCATCCTGCGCTCGCGCACGGTGGCGGTGGCGAACCTCGTCCAGGCGCTGATGGTCGCCGGGCTGTTCGGGATGTTCTTCCTCGGCGCCCTGTACCTGCAGCGCGTGCTCGGCTACGCGGCCATCGAGGTCGGCCTGGCCTTCCTCCCCGTCGCGCTGGGCATCGGGACCTTCTCCCTCGGCCCGTCCGTGCGCCTGAGCGAGCGCTTCGGCGCCCGCGCGACGCTCGTGGCCGGCCTCGTGTTCATCGGTCTCGGCCTGGCCCTGTTCGCGCGCGCGCCCGCCGGCGCCGACTACGTGACCGAGCTGCTGCCCGCGATGCTGCTTCTCGGCGTCGGCGGCGGGCTCGGGTTCCCGGCGCTGACCACCCTCGCCATGTCGGGCGCCACGCCCGGAGACTCGGGGCTCGCGTCCGGACTGTTCAACACGACCCAGCAGGTCGGCGGCGCGCTCGGCCTCGCCGTCCTCGTCACCCTGTCGACGACGCGCACCGAGGACCTGCTCGGCGGCGGCAGCGCCGGCGCGGCCGCGCTGACCGGCGGCTATCACCTGGCCTTCGCGGTCGGCGTCGGCCTCGTGGTCGCGGCGCTCGTGCTCGCGCTCACCGCGCTGCGTCCCGAGCGCGCGCTCGCGACCGTCGAGGAGCCCGTCTTCGCCGGCGAGGCCGACCTGTCCCGCGAGGCCGCCTGAGGCGCCTCACCGCACGCGGCCGGCGAGCACCAGCGCCGCCAGCCGCGTGCGGTCCATCGGCGTCATCTGGTCGAGCTCGAGGCCCGCGATGCCGTCCTCGACGCGCAGGACGCGCGCCGTCCCCGTGACCTCCATGCCGCCCGGCAGCGTGAGGGCGAGGCGCAGGAGCGCGCCCAGCGGCGGTGACCACGCGCCGACGCGCACGCCCAGGCCCCCGAGGCCGGCGTCGGTCGTCGTCAGCGCCTGCGGCGCCCCGGCCGGCGCGCCACCGTCGCCGAGCAGCGTGAGCTCGACGGGCAGCTCGATGCCGGCGCGTGCCGCGCGGCGGCGCTGCGGCAGGCCGGCCGCCGCCCCGGGGGCGAAGGTCAGCCGGCCCGGCGCATCGCCCGGGCGCACGGCGCCGCCGGTGCGTACGCGCCGCCGCGGGATGCTGAAGAGCAACGTGGCGGCCCGCCCCAGGCTCGGGATGTACGCCGCGTCGGCCTCGGCCAGGGGCGCAAGCGTGAGCCCGTCGTCCGCGACGGCCTCCACTCGGCATTCGATCGTCTCCTCGCCCACGTCGACGACGACGACCTGACCGACCGTCGCGCGGCGCCACGGCTGGGCCGGTGAGGGATCCGCGCTCGTCACCGGCGCGACCATATGCGCCAGGCCCTGAAGGTGGCCCCCCGCCCGGGGGGCTCGCCGCCGGGCGGCGGTGTGGAATCCTCCTGCGCCATGACGATCCTCGAACTGGTCCAACCGCGTCCCGACTGGCTCGGCGCGCTGGAGATCGCTCTGCTCCGTCCGGCCGGTGTCCCCGAGCGCCGCACCGGCGATGACCCGTGGAAGCCGCAGACGGGCCGCCCACGGCGCATCTCCGACGACCTCGCCTGGTTTCGCGACGCGATCGACGAGCCCGAGCTCCATGGGCTCCGCCAGCTCGACGACACGGCCGCTGTCGCCGCCTGGGAGCCCAAGAGCGAGGACCTGATCCCGCGCCTGGCCCGCCTCGACGAGCGCGGCGTCCTCTCGGCCGCCGGCTTCCTGCTCCACGAGCCGGACACCGCCGAGCGCCTGCTCTAGCGGGCTGTCAGGAAACCATCAAACCAACTTGACGGGTTACGGGCACCGCGGGATCATGCCGTGGTGTCCTCCGTCGTGCTCATCCACGAAGACCCGGTCGGAGACACGGTCAGGCTTCGCCGGGTCAGGCTGCGCGACCGGCTCGCCGGCTTCCTGCGCGCCAACGACCTCGACCGCCAGCTCGCCGAGGGAATCCCTCCCGAGCGCAGCGTGGCGCTCTCGCTGCGCGCTCACCGGCTGTTGCGCCCGAGTACCGCGGCGATGCTCGCCCGCGGGATCCGGCGCGTGCTCGACGACATCCAGTTCCGCGAGCCGCGCGGCGCGCGCATGCCCGTGCGCCGTCAGGCGGCACGCGCCGTCGCCGCCGACCTCGACCGGCTGGCGCGCCGGCTCGTCGCTCCCCAGCCGATCGGCGTCGAGGGCCTAGCGCGCGTGCGTCTGCTGCTCTCCGACGGCTCCGGGCCGTTGTTCTCGGGCCGCGGGCGTGAGGACCTGGGCGCCGCGGTCGCGTGCGCCCTGGCCGGTCTCGACGTCGGCGCGCCCGCCTAGCTCGGCGCGGCGGCCGACTCGCGCGGCTCGCGGGTCGAGCGCGGCTCGCGCTTGGCCGGCGCGGGTTGGGGCGCGGTACCCTCTGCCCTCGCCCTCGCCCTCGGCGACCGGAGCCGCCGGGGCGGCAGGAGCTGCCGGAGCCGGGGCCGGAGCCGCCGGGACGGTCGCCGGCGCTGTCGTGCGCCGCTTCGTCGAGCGCGTACCGCCCTTGTGCTTGTTGAGCGTCGTCCCGAGCTCGCCCTGCAGCCGCTCGAGCTCGCGCAGCACCTCGTCGCGGCGCTCGGTGAGCTCGGTCACGACCGTCTCGATCGCCTCGCGGCGGCGATCGCCGGCCTCGACCGTCTTCGTCGCCATGGCCGTCGCCGCGTCCGTCGCGCGACGGGCGTCCTCGTCGGCCTTCTGACGCGTCTTCTTGGCGTACTCGTCCGCGGCCTGGCGGGTCTGCTGCGACGCGGACTGGGCCTCCTCGCGCACCTGCGCGCTCTCCTGCTGCGCGCGGCGCTTCATGTCCTCCGACTCCTGCTCGGTGGTCAGGAGGATGTGCGACGCCGACTTGCCGACCAGCTCGAGCTTGCGGGTGACCGCCATCTGGCCGATCTCGTTCGGCGCGTCGGTCTCCAGCCAGTCCGCGAGGCGGCCGAGGAAGCGGTCGACCTCGTGACGGTCGTAGCCCCGTCGCGCGATGGCGAAGCCGGGGACCCGGATGCGATCGATCTCTTTCCAGTCCACCCTGTCCTCCCTCCTCGACCGGCGCAGCCTAACCGATGGTGTGCAGCGCTCCCTGCCCGTTCGGGGAGTGTCTGGCCGGGCCGTGGACGAGGGCGCGCCCGTCGGAGCGCGACCGCCGCGCGGGCCTCGCTACCGTCGAGGGGGTGACGGCGCAACCGTCACCCCCTCCCCCGCACCGTCGCCTCGGGCGCCGGACGGCCCTGGTGCTCGGTGGTCTGCTGACGTGCCTGGCGCTCGCCATGGCCGGCGTCTGGCTCGGCCTGCGCGTCGCCACCCCGGGCGAGTACGAGACGCGCCTGGGGCGCGTGTCGGTACGCGTCGAGCCCAGCGCGACGGGCCAGCTCGAGGCCTACGTGCCGCTCGCCGACTGGGGCGTGCGGCTGCGGCCGTTCTCGGCGCCGCTGAAGTTCCACATCGAGCCGCGGACCGCCGACCGCGAGGTCGTCCTGCGCGCGGCGGCCGGCGAGAGCGGGCTCGTGACCGCTGCCGAGGCCGACCTGCGCAGCGCCGTGCGCAAGACCGTCCTGCGCGCGCTGCGCTTCGCGCTCGCCGGCGCGGCGCTGCTCGCCGTCATGCTCGCGCTCAGCCTGGCCGCCTTCCGCGTGCGCAACCGCGCCGTGCTCGTCGGCGCGCCGCTCGCGGTCATCGCGCTCGCCGCGGCGGTGTGCGGGATCAGCGTCCTGCGCGCCGATTCGACCTTCGACCCCGACTCGCTGGACCACCCGACCTTCTACGCGCGCGGGTCGGAGCTCGTCCAGCTGCTCGACGCGGCCGAGAACGCGCGCCAGGCGGGCGACAGCTACACCTCGAAGGTCCAGGGCGCGGTGCGCGGCTTCGCCTCCCTGCTCGCCGACCCGACGGGCGGCAGCGTCGACGCCGGGCGGCCCGCGCTGCTGGCCTCCGACCTGCACAACAACGCCTTCGCGCTCGACTCGTTGCGCGACTACGCCAGCGGCAAGCCCGTGTTCTTCGTGGGCGACTTCGGCAACACCGGCAGCGCGGCGGAGACGCGACCTGCTCGCGCCGCGCGTCGCCCGCCTGGGCGATCGCGTCGTCGCCGTCTCGGGCAACCACGACTCGTCGCGCTTCATGCGCGCGCTCGCGCGCCGCGGGGTGACCGTGCTCACGCGCGAGGGCGTGCTGCGCCCCGACGGCGGCCACGGGCCGGAGAGCATCATCGTCAACGGGCTGCGCGTGGCCGGCTTCGACGACCCGCAGGAGTGGCACGGCGCGCCGTCCCGACGATCCGCGCCGGATCTTCTCGTTCTCCGAGCTGCCCGACCCGACGCGCGCCGCGGCCGAGGCCGACCGCGACCTGCTGGCCTGGTACGACGGGCTCGAGTCGCGCCCCGACGTCGTCCTCGTCCACCAGAACGGGCTCGCCCAGCGCCTCGCGCGCACGCTCGACGCGCGCGGGCAGTCGCGCCCGCTGACCATCCTCACCGGCCACGACCATCGCCAGCACGTGACGAGCTACGGGCAGATCACGGTCGTCGACGCGGGCACCGTCGGAGCCAGCGGGCTGTACGGCGTCGGCCGCGACTCGGTCGGCCTCGGCGACCTGCACTTCACCGGCGACGGCCTCCTGCAGGCCGCGGACATGATCGCCGTCGAGCCCGTCTCGGGCGAGGCGCAGGCCCGCCGCGTCGTCATCTCGCCGTGCGCGGCGCCGAGCGGGATCTGCCGCCGGCTCACCGTCCCGCCGCCGGCGGACGCCGCCGCGGGCGACCGTGGCTAGTCGTCCTCGACCTCCGGGAAGCGGGCGCCCGCCGGCAGGCGCGTGCCGGCCTCGACCGTCGCTCGCAGGCCGACGAGCGCGATGTCCCCGCCCGTCCCGCCGACCGTCGCCCCGTCGCAGACCTCGACGCGGTCGTCGAGGATCGCGCACTGCACCTCGGCGCCGCCGTGGACGACGGCGCCGGGCAGGAGGATCGAGTCGCGCACGACGCTGCCGGCCTCGACGACGGCCCCGCGGCCGATCACGGAGCGCTCGACCGTGCCGGCCACGCGCGCGCCGGGCGCGAGCATGCTCTCCTCGACCGCCGCCCCGCGGCGGACGTGCGCGGACGAGCGCAGGGCGATCGCGCGCGTGAGGATCGGCCAGGACGGGTCGTCGAGGACGATCGGCGGGTCGTCGAGGAGCAGGTCCTGGTGGCTCTCCCAGTAGGCGCGGACGGTCCCGACGTCGCGCCAGTAGCCGTCGTGCGGGTGCGCGCGGGCGCCGCCTGCGTCGACGAGCCGTGGGAGCAGCTCGTCGCCGAGGTCGTCGAGGTGGTCGTCGTCGGCCTCCGCGGCGATCTCCTCGAGCAGGTCCAGCGCCGGGCCCGGGGTGAACACGAAGACCTCGTTGGCCACGACGTTGCCCTCGGGCTCGTCGGGCTTGTAGTCGTAGCGGGTGACGCGCTCGCCGTCGACCTGCACGACGCCGTAGCGGCCCGCGTCCTCGGGCTCGACCTCGGTGGTGACGATCGTCAGGTCGGCGCCGGCCTCGCGGTGCTCGGCCACGAGGTCGTCGTAGTCCAGCGCGTAGACGGCGTCGGCGCTGAGCACGACGAGCGCCTCGGGGGCGAACTCGCGGATCAGCGGCGCGTTGCGCCACAGGCTGTCGGCCGTCCCGGTCTGGAAGCCCGTGCGGTCGTCGTGGCCGAGGTGCGGCTGGAGCAGCAGCAGGCCGCCGTCGGTGCGGTCCAGGTCCCACGGGCGGCCGTTGGCCAGATGGTCGCTGAGCGAGGCGGGATTGAACTGCTGGGCGACCCAGACGTCCTCGATGCCCGAGTTGTGGCAGTTGGAGAGCGGGAAGTCGACGAGCCGGTGGGTCCCCGCGTACGGGACGGCGGGCTTGGCGCGCTCGCGCGTGAGCAGCTCGAGGCGGCCGCCCGCGCCGCCGGCGAGCACGAGGACCAGCGTGCGGGTCGGTGCCATGCCCCGGCCCGTACCCGGTCGGCAGGGCGGCTGAGCGCAGATCGCGCCCGATCGCTACGGTGCGCCGCCGATGCCGCGCATGGGCTTCCACTGCTCGCACGAGCAGATCCCCCCGAGCCGCGTGCTCGAGGCGGTCCGCCACGCCGAGCGCGCGGGCTTCGCGGCGGCGATGTCCTCGGACCACCTCGTGCCCTGGAGCGCGCGCCAGGGCGAGTCGGGCTTCGCGTGGTCGTTCCTCGGCGCGGCGCTGGCCACCACCGACCTGACCTTCGGCGTGGTCAACGCGCCCGGCCAGCGCTACCACCCGGTGATCATCGCCCAGGCGATCGCGACGCTCAACGAGATGTTCCCGCGGCGGCTGTGGGCCGCGCTGGGGACGGGCGAGGCGTCCAACGAGCATGTGACCGGCGAGCGCTGGCCGCCGAAGCCCGAGCGCAACGCGCGCCTGCTCGAGTGCGTGGAGGTCATGCGGGCGCTGTTCGCCGGCGAGGAGGTCACCCACCACGGCCGCATCCAAGTCGACCGCGCGCGCCTGTGGACGCTGCCCGCCGAGCCGCCCGTGCTCATCGGGCCCGCGGTCAGCGTCGACACGGCGCGCTGGGTCGGCGGCTGGGCCGACGGACTGGTCACCGTCAATCAGCCGCGCGAGAAGCTCGAGCGCGTGCTCGCGGCCTTCCGCGAGGGCGGCGGCGAGGGCAAGCGGACCGCGCTGCAGGTCCACGTGTCGTGGGCGCCGACCGAGGAGGAGGCGCTGGCCATCGCCCATGACCAGTGGCGCACGCTGGTCTTCGGGCCGCCGATGAGCTGGGACCTCGAGACGGTCGAGCAGTTCGACCAGGCCGCGACCCACGTGCGCCCCGAGGACGTCCGCGAGTCGGTGCTGGTCTCCGCCGACCTCGGGCGCCAGGCCGAGTGGCTGGCGGAGCTCGCGGCGCTCGGCTTCGACGAGATCTACCTGCACCACGTGGGCCAGGAGCAGGCCGCGTTCATCGACGCGTTCGCCGAGCACGTCCTGCCGCGGCTCTGAGCGACCTCATGCGCCTCGAGCCGACCAGCGACCTGTGGTGGAAGAACGCGGTGATCTACTGCCTCGACGTCGAGACCTACCTCGACTCCGACGGCGACGGCGTCGGCGACTTCCGCGGCCTGACGCGCCAGGTCGACTACCTGGCCGGGCTCGGCGTGACGTGCCTGTGGCTGATGCCCTTCTACCCGTCGCCGAACCGCGACGACGGCTACGACATCAGCGACTTCTACGGCGTCGACCCGCGCCTGGGCACGCTCGGCGACTTCGTCGACTTCGTCCGCACCGCGGCGGACCGCGGGATCCGCGTCGTCGTCGACCTGGTCGTCAACCACACCTCCGACGAGCACCCGTGGTTCCAGGAGTCGCGCGCCTCGCTGCACTCGCCCAAGCGCGACTTCTACGTCTGGCGCGACGAGCCGTCCGACGAGCCGGCGGGGCTCGCCTTCCCGGACAAGGAGACCTCCAACTGGGAGCACGACGAGCCCACCGGGCAGTGCTACCTGCACCGCTTCTACCGCCACCAGCCCGACCTCAACGTCGCCAACCCCGCCGTCCGCGACGAGCTGACGCGGATCGCCGGGTTCTGGCTCGCGCTCGGCGTCTCGGGCTTCCGCATGGACGCCGTCCCCTTCCTGCTCGAGCTCGACGGCATCGCGGGCGAGACGGTGGGCGACCCGAAGGACTGGCTGCGCGAGCTGCGCGCGTTCGCCGGTCGCCGGCGCGGCGACGCCATGCTCCTCGGCGAGGTCAACGCGGAGCTGCACGACCTGGCGCGCTACTTCGGCGACGAGGACGGCGACGCGCTGAACATGCAGTTCGCCTTCCTGCTCAACCAGAACCTGTGGCTGTCGCTCGCGCGCGAGCAGGCCGAGCCGCTCGAGCAGGTGATCCGCAGCCTGCCGCGTGTCCCGCGCGACAACGCCTGGGCGACGTTCCTGCGCAACCACGACGAGCTCAGCCTCGACAAGCTCACCGGCCCGCAGCGCGACGAGGTCTTCGCCGCCTTCGGGCCCGACAAGGCGATGCAGATGTACGGCCACGGGCTGCGCCGGCGGGCGGCGACGATGCTGGGCGGCGACGGGCCGCGGTTGCGCATGGCGTGGAGCCTGATGCTCACGCTGCCGGGCACGCCGGTGCTGTTCATGGGCGACGAGATCGGGATGGGCGAGCAGCTCGACATCCCCGACCGCTACGCCGTGCGCGTGCCCATGCAGTGGTCACCCGAGCCGGCGGGCGGTTTCAGCGCAGCGGCACCGGCGGACATCGTGCGCCCCCAGCCCGACGGCGCGTTCGGCCCCGCGAAGGTCAACGTCGCCGACCAGCGGCGCGATCCCGACTCGCTGTTGAACTTCATCGAGCGCCTGATCCGCCGGCGCAAGGAGACGCCGGAATTCGGCTGGGGCGACTCGTCGCTGATCGAGACGCGCGCGGCCGGGATCTTCGCGCACCGCTGCGAATGGCAGGACGGGACCGTCGTCGCCGTCCACAATCTGGCCCGGACGCCGGCGGAGGCAGAGCTGCCGCTCGGCGAGGGCGTCTCCGGCGTCGACGACCTGCTCACGACGGCCCGCCACCGGCCGCGCAAGGACGGAACCCTCAAGGTGCGCCTCGACGGCTACGGCGCACTGTGGCTGCGCATCCGGCGCGACGGCGAGCGCACGCTGAGCTAGGGTCGCGCGATGACCACCGCGGAGGTCCGGCGCACGGCCGTGCACGCGCGTGCCACTGGCACCTTCGGGCGCGTGCTGCTGAGCGCCCGCGAGCATCACTTCGTCGTCGACGGGCCGGTCCACAACGGCTGTCCGGGCGAGGAGGTCACGCCCGCCGAGCTGTTCCTGGCCTCCGTCGCCGCCTGCGGGGTCGAGCTGCTGCAGGTCATCGCGCGCGCCGAGGACATCCCGCTGCGAGACGTCCAGGCGGCGATCACCGGCGAGATCGAGCCGGGCAACCCGGTGCGCGAGGACGTCACGGTGTTCAACCGCGTGCGGCTGCGCCTCGAGCTCGACGGCGTGACCGCCGACCAGGGCGACCTGCTCGTCAAGCGCTTCAAGGCGCGCTGACCGCTCTACGGCAGCGTCGCGGTCGCGACGCCGGACACGCAGGTCGACGTGACGATCACCGGCTGACCGGCTCGCGGCGCAGGACGACGCCCTCGTCGGGCCCGAGCGTCAGGCCTCCGAGGTCCACCGCGGTCGCGGGCGAGCGCGCCGGGTCCGTGGACAGCACGACCTCCGCGGCGCCCGGCGCGAGCCGCGCGGGCCGCGGCGCCGAGGCGAAGTTCAGCGCGACGACGAGCCCCTCCCCGCGCTCGTAGGCGAGCACGTCGGGGCCCGCGTGCAGCCAGCGCTGGGCGCCGGAGCGCAGCGCCGCCTCCGTGCGCCGCAGGCCCAGCAGCGCGCGGTACAGCGAGAGCATCGAGGCCGGGTCGGCGGCCTGCGTCGCCGCGTTGAGCCGCTCGGCGTCCGGTGTGATCGGCAGCCACGGGGTCCCCGTCGTGAATCCGGCGCCGGGGCCGGCGAGCGACGGCGCCAGCCACGGGATCGGCGCGCGCTCGGGGTCGCGGCCGTCGACGTCGACGACCGCCTCGGGGGCGACCGGCACGTCGCGCAGACCGAGCTCGTCGCCCTGGTAGAGGAACGGCGTCCCGCGCAGCGTCACGAGCAGCATCGCGGCGACGCGCGCGCGGGCCGCGCCGAGCCGGCTCGCCAGCCGCGGATGGTCGTGGTTGCCCAGGCACCACGCCGGCCACGCGTCGGGCTCGAGCAGCTCCTGCCACTCGGCGATGACGGCCCGGTAGGCCGCCGCGTCCCACGGCGCGGCGATCAGGAAGAAGTTGTGGGCCATGTGGAGCTCGTCGCCCGAGGTCACGTAGGCCGCGAGGTCGCGCTGCGTCGGCAGGTACAGCTCGCCGACGGCCATGCGGTCGCCGAACTCGTCGAGCACGGCGCGGATCCCGCGCAGGCGCTCTCGGATCGTCGGCCAGTCCTGGTCGTGGCGGCGGCCGGGCTCGTTCTCGCCCAGTGCCGGGTCCTTGGCGATCCGGTAGACGACGTCGATGCGGAAGCCGTCGACGCCGCGCCGCAGCCAGAAGCGCAGGACGTCGTGCATCGCCGCCCGTACCTCGGGCCGGTCCCAGTCGAGGTCGGGCTGCTGGGGCAGGAAGGAGTGCAGGTAGAAGGCGCCGCGCTCGGGATCGCGCGTCCACGCGGGGGCGTCGCGCGTGAACTGCGTGCGCCAGCGGTTCGGCGGCTCGTCGCGCCAGACGTACCAGTCGCGCCGGGACGGGTCGCGGAACCACGGGTGGCGGTCCGAGGTGTGGTTGGGGACCCAGTCGACGATCACGCGCAGGTCGCGCCGGTGCGCCTCGGCGACGAGCTCGTCGAAGTCGGCGAGCGTGCCGAACAGCGGGTCGACGTCGGTGTGGTCGGAGACGTCGTAGCCGAAGTCGGCCATCGGCGAGCGGTAGAACGGCGACAGCCACAACGCCTCGACGCCGAGGTCGCGCACATCGTCCAGGCGCGCGGTGATCCCGGGCAGGTCGCCGATCCCGTCCCCATCGCTGTCGGCGAACGAGCGCGGGTAGATCTGCAGAACCGCCCCGCGCTGCCACCAGGGCTGCGCGGCGCTCATGCGCCCGCGCGCCGCGCGAGCTGCGGGTAGGCGACGATCAACCCGTCGCGATCGACCTCGAGGTCGCTCGTGAAGCCCTCGTGGACGCCGAGCGAGACGAAGCGCACGACGGCGCCCTCCTCGCGCATCGCGACGTGCTCGTAGCGCTGCGGATAGGGGAACACGGCGAGGTCGGGCACCGACACCCAGGCGACGACGATCTCCGCGGCGCCCGGGCGCTCGTGCAGCCCGTGGCGGCGGATCGGCATCAGGTTGGTGAGCGACGAGAGCCCAAGGTCGCAGTCGAGCGCGCCGCTGAGCGCCGCGGCGTCGGCGCCGGGGCCGGGCAGGCCCGGGTCGCCGTGGGCCGTCGCGTCCGCGCTCCAGCGCCCCTCGCCGTCGTGGCGCAGGTCGAGCGATCGCGTCCAGCCCTCGCCGCGAGCCTCGAGGCGCAGCCCGGCGGTGACGAAGCCGTCGGCTGCGTCGAGCTCGTAGTCGAGCCGGTAGGGCAGCGGGTCGACGCCGAGCTGGACCCCGCGCGCCCGCACGCCCGCCGGCCCGAGCTCGATCTCCGCGGCCTCGGCGAGCCCGTCGTCGTCCTCGCCGCGCCACTGGATCATCCGCCTCATGCGATGCGGAGCTCCTCCCCGCCGGCCGCGACGACGTCGCCCTTGTGCAGCGTGCGCCCGCGGCGCGTCTCGGGCTCGCCGTTGACGGTCACCCCGCCGGCCTCGAGCAGCGCGCGGGCCTCGCCGCCGCTGTCGGCCACGCCGGCGAGCTTCAGCGCCTGGCCGAGGCGGATCGTGCTCTCGCGGATCGGGACGTCACGCACCGGGGAATCATGGCGCGCGGTCACGCTCGATCCACTCCACGCCCTCCGGGGTGAGCGCCCAGGTCCCGTCCTCGAGACGCACGACGCGGCCGTCGTCGGTCAGGCTCTGCAGGTTCAGCGGCGTGCGCATGTCGTTGCGACCGCGGCCGATGGCCTCGTCGATGTCGGCCACCGGCACGCCCTCGCCCGCGCGTCCGCCGGTGCGGTCCCAGAGCGCGTTGAGGATGTGCAGGAGGTCGCGCCGGCTCATGGGCGGGCGTCATCGAGCGGCACGACGCCGGCGCCGGTCTCGATCGCGCCGCCGCTCAGCAGGTCGGCGCGCAGGCCGCCGCGATGGACGAGGCCGCGCAGCGTGCCGCGCTCGGTGAGCCGCTCGAGGTGTGCGCACGGCTCGCACAGGCGCCGGCCGACGCACTCGACCTCGCCGACGCGGAACCGCCGACCGACGAGCGCGTTGAGGTCGATGCCGCGGGTCACCAGGTTGCGCCGCGCGTCCTCGGGCGCGATCCGGCGCCCCGAGGGGAGTTGCAGCGCCTCGATCTCCTCGGCCTCGATCAGGGTGAGGTCGTGTCCCGTCGAGCCCGGCGACGAGAAGGTCCCCGCGCCGCGCGCGTAGCGGTCGCCCTCGAGGCCGCGCCCGGCGACGGCCACGGCGCGGTCGAGCACGCGCATCGGCGCCTCGGCGGCCTCGCTGACGGCGATGACCTCGACGCGCCCGGCCTCGCGCTTGGGACCGCCGGGGCCGGGGCGCGCCGACCACAGCGCGACGTCGCCCGGCGCGAGCAGGTAGCCGGCGACGACGCGCTCGAACGGCTCGTCGCCGCCGAGCGGGTGCCAGACGATCCCCGGCGGCGCGCCGAAGGCGAGGGCCGCGACGCGCTCGTCGCCCTCACCCGCGAGCAGCGCGATCCACGGGCCGGGCCAGTTGAAGCGGGCGGGCTCGGCGACCGGCACGAGCCCGAGGCCGCGGCCCGCCAGCCAGGTTCGCCACGCCGTCCACGGGTGATCGCCCCCCGGCACGGGGACCTCGGACGGCTCGAGCTCGGCGATCGCCGCGATGCAGCCCGCGATCGAGCGTGCGAGCGGCGGTCCGGACGGGAGCGGCTCGGCCGGGATGCGCACCTGACGCGGTGTATCACGCGGGCTATCGTCGGCGTGGTGAAAACGCTCTACACCGCGGTGGCCACCGCGTCGGACGGGGGCCGCAACGGCCGCACCCGCACGGACGACGGGAAGGTCGACTTCCAGCTCTCGATGCCCGAGGCGATGGGCGGCCCGGGCGGCGACGGGACGAATCCCGAGCAGCTGTTCGCCGCCGGCTACGCCGCGTGCTTCGCCAACGCGATGCGCAGCGCCGCGCGCCGCGAGGGCCACGAGGACGTCGTCGACGGCGCGACCGTGACCGCCCGGGTGCACATCGGCGCGATCGGCGGCGGGCGCTTCGGGCTCGCCGTCGACCTCGACGTGGACGTTCCCGGGCTGCCCCAGGACGAGGCCGAGGCGCTCGTCGCCAAGGCCCACGAGCGCTGTCCGTACTCGAACGCCACGCGCGGCAACATGCCGGTCGAGATCGCCGTCACCAGCCGTCCGTGAACGGTCGCGTTCGAGCTAAAATGGATGGTGTGGCGAAGCGCTGGGTTCTCGAGACGAGCACGAAGGGCACGGGTGCGACCATCCGGCCGTTGCCGACGGGCGAGGAGGCGCGCGAGCCCGAACGCGGGCTGCAGCTCGTGCCGCCGGCCCCGCGCGAGCACGAGCCCGTCGAGGCCCCGGAGGCGCCCCGGGCGCCGCGGCGCTTCCGCGTCGTCGACGTGATGACCGGCGAGGTGCTCGCCGACGACGCCTCGACCCGCGAGGCCGTCGATGCGCTCGGCGAGGTGCGCAGCGTCGTCGACGTGACGGTGTCGGTCTGGAACGAGGCCGACGGTCGCTGGCGGCTGCTCACCCGCCGCGAGCAGGACGCGCTGTGGCGTCACCGCCCGGCGCCGGCGCGCTGACCCTGTCGGGCTCGGCGACGGTGGCCATCAGGGCTTGCGCGCGCGCACGATCGCCGAGCCCGCGTGCTCGTGGACGCGGTGCGTCTCGCGGATCTCGACGTCGACGAGGCCGGCGCCGCGCAACGCCGTCTCGAACTCGTCACGCGCGCGCCTTGACACCGCGGCGCGAGGTCGACCGCGGCGGCAGAACTGTTATCCAATCGGTCGCTGAACGTGCCACGCGGCGAGCACCGCCGCAACCACGCTGATCGCCGCGAACAGCCACAGGAGCGCGTCGAAGCCGAACGCGGCGGCGAGCAGCGCCGCCGCGGCGGGGCCGAGCGCCCGCGCCCCGGTCGTCAGCGCCGCGGCGGTCCCGGAGATCGCGCCGTAGGCCGCCGCGCCGTAGAGGTCGGCGATCGAGGTCGCGCGGGCGAGCGTGGCCATGCCGTTGCCCATCCCGAGCACGACGAGTCCGACGACGACCGCGGGCGAGCGCGACAGCAGGGCGATCAGGGCGATGCCGGCGCCGACGGCCAGGCACACCGCGGCGGCCGCCCGCCCGGGCCGCAGCCGCGAGCCGAGCGGGGCGAACAGGAGCCGCCCGGGGATCTGGGCGGCCCCCACGAGCCCGACCGCGAAGGCGGCGAAGGCCGGGTCGTGGCCGCGTTCGACGAGCAGCGGGATGGCCAGGACGGTCACCCCGATGCCGGTCGCCGTGGCCAGGAAGAACGCGACGGCGAGCAGCCAGAACGGCGCGCTGCGCACGACCGCGCCGGCCGCCGGCGCGGGCCCGTCCGCGGCCTCCGGCGCCGGCGCCGCGCGCGGCAGGGCGAGCGCGTGCAGCGGCACGGTGACGACCAGCAGGACGACGGCGAGGTCGACGAGCGCCTGCCGCCAGCCGTGGAGGTCGACGAGCGCCTGGGAGAGCGGCAGGAAGATGAAGCTCGACAGCGCGGCCACGAGCGTCAGGGCGGTCATCGCGCGGCGGCGCTCGCCGGCGTCGGAGAACGCCTTGGCCAGCACCGTGAACGCCGGCTCGTAGAGGACCGTGGCCATGATCAGGCCGATGGCCAGCCACACCGCGTACATCGCGGCGAGCGAGTCGACGCGCGACCACGCGAGCACGGCGAGCACGCCGGCCAGCGACCCGGCGGTCATCAGCGCGCGCGGGCCGTGGCGGTCGAGATGGCGCCCGACGAGGATCCCGGTGGCGCCCGCGACGAGGAGCGCGAGCGAGAACGCGCCGGTGAGCTGGGCAGTGCTCAGCCCCAGCTCCTCGCGCATGGGCACGAGGAAGACCGAGAAGGCGTAGTACAGGACGCCCCACGAGACCGTCTCGGTGACCGAGAGCGCGGCAACCAGGCGGCGTTCGCTGCGGGGGGTGGGTTGGAGCGCTTGCACGATGGCCGGGCGCGCGATGAGGTACCGCCGTGCCCGCGGAGCCGGTTGCCCGAGATCATGCCGCGGCCCGCGTCCCGCTCGCCGTCGTGGCGCGGGAATGGACCCGAATCGGCCTGACGGGCTTCGGCGGGCCGCCGGCGCACATCGCGCTCCTGCAGCGCCTCGTCGTCGAACGCCACGGCTGGATGACGGCCCGCGAGTTCTCCGACGCCGTCGCCGCCTGCAACCTCCTCCCCGGTCCCGCCTCGACGCAGCTGGCCATCTTCTGCGCCTACCGGCTCGCGGGCCCGGCCGGCGCGATCGCCGGCGGCCTCGGGTTCGTCGTGCCCGCCGTCGTGATCGTCCTGGCCCTGTCGGTCGTGTTCCTGGGCGAGGCGCCGCCCGCCTGGATCCGCGGCGCCGGGGCCGGCGCGGGCGCGGCGGTCGCCGCCGTCGCCGTCGAGGCCGCGCGGGCGCTGCTCGTGCCGGGCTGGGCGCGCGTGCGCGACCACGCCGCGCGGCGCGCGCGCTGGCTGGCGTATCTCGCCGTCGGGGTCGCGGCGGCCGCGCTGACCGGGCCGTGGCTCGTGCTCGCCCTGCTCGGCTGCGGGCTGCTCGAGGTCGGGCTGCGCGCCCGCCCGCGCGAGGCGCCGCTCGCGACCGTCGGGCCGCTCGGCGCCTGGGCCCTCGCCGCCGCGGCGGGCGGCGGGCTCGGCGCGCTGGCGTGGACGGCGTTCAAGGTCGGCGCCCTGTCCTACGGCGGTGGCTTCGTGATCATCCCGCTCATGCAGGACGACGCCGTCGAGGCGCACGGCTGGATGACCGAGGCCGAGTTCCTCAACGCGGTCGCGCTCGGACAGGTGACGCCCGGCCCGGTGGTCAGCACCATCGCCGCGGTGGGCTACGCCGCGCACGGTGTCGGCGGGGCGCTGCTCGCCGCCGCGGTGGCCTTCGCGCCGTCGTTCTCGTTCGTCCTGCTCGGCGGCGGGCGCTTCGAGCGCATGCGCCACGACGCGCGGGTCAACGCGTTCCTCGACGGCGCCGGGCCCGCGGCCATCGGGGCGATCCTCGGCGCGGCGATCACGCTCGCCGCCGGGCTGGGCGAGCCCTGGCAGGTCGCGGTGCTCGCCGCCGCGGCGGTCGCGCTGCTCGCCCTGCGTCTGGGGATCGTCGCGACGCTGCTCGGCGCCGGGGCCGTCGGCGTGGTCGTCGCGCTCGCGGGAGGCCCCTTGCCCTGAGGCCCGGGTGGCCTAGGCTTCGCACATGGCCCGCCACCCCCGCAGGGAGGACCAGGAGCACTTCGGCGAGACCGACCTGGGCCACGCCCAGGCCGACAACCCGGCCGACGACCCGGACATGATCTTCCCGGACGCCGACCCCCTCGACACCGATGTCGAGGACGCCGACCTGTTCCTCGGCCTCGAAGACGACGACGACGACGAGGACGACCTCTAGCGCGAGGCCGCTCCGGCCCACGCGAGGCCGGCGGCGATCGCGTCCTCGGCGACGGCGAGGACCGGATCGGGCAGCCCGAGCGCCTTGCCGAGCCGCGCCCGGGCGCTGGCCATGGCCAGGGCGCTCGTCATCGCCGCGGTGCCGCCGGCGATCGCCCCGAGCGGCCCGGCGACCCTCCATCCGCTTCCCGCGCCGCTGACGACCCGGCCCGCGAGCGCCTGGGGCTCACGGCGGTCGGGCACGCCCGGAAGCTTGTCGCCGACGACCTCGCCCGCCGCGGCGAGCGCGGCCGCGGCGCGCACGGCCATCGGCAGGGACGGGGTGCGCAGCGCGAGCGCGGCGGGCGCCATGAACGTCCGCATCCCCGCCGACGCTCCGAGCGCGAGCGCGGACAACGCGCCGCGGGCCCGCGAGGGCGCGTCGTGGTCGCGCAGCGCGCGGTCGGCCTCGGCGGTCGCGACGCCGTAGACGACGTGAAAGGCGACCTCGGGCCCGACGGACGCCGGGTCCTGGCGCCAGACCGGCGGAGCGAGGCCCATGGCGGGCATGAGCCCGAGGCTCGCGCCCCACACCGCGGCGCCGAAGCCGACGCCCGAGGTCGGCCGGGGCGCAGCGACCGAATACGCGGCGCCCCAGCCGGCGCCGTAGCCGAAGTGCGCGGCGAGGTTCAGCCCCGGCGTGCGCTTCACGCGGGTGCCCGTGAGGCGCCGCAGCGCCTTGCGCGCGGCGTCGGCCGGCGCAGTGCTCGGCGGGCTCGCCGTGGCGCGCTGGTAGGCGATCTGGGCGACGGTCATCGCCGCGGTGCCGGCCAGCCCGGCCACCGCGCCGCGGATCGGGCTGGGGAGCGAGCGGGGGTTGATGGCGGTGTTCACAGGTCCCGTCTCCCCCGCGGGCGGCGCGCGCGAACCCCGCACGGGCGCGTCAGCGCCCGTCGTCCAGCCGCGCCGCGCACAGCAGCAGCGCTCGCTCCTGCGCGGCGTACGCCGCGCGCAGGCGCTCGGTGTGCTCCGCGAGATCGGCCCCGCCGGCGGGCAGCGGATGCTCGTCGAGCAGAGCCCGCAGGTCGTCGCGCAGGTCGTCCCCGCCGATCGCCTCGGCCAGGCGCTCGAGCAGTGCCGCGCGCACGCGGGCGCCGTCGGCGAAGGCGGCGATGACCGTCGCCGCCGGCAGGGCGGTGCCGCGCCCGAACACGCGACCGTGCAGGACGGCCGGGTTGGCGCGGTTCAGGCGGTCGCGCTCGGCGCGCAGCTCGTCCCCGATGCCCACGACGCCGCCGAGCACGCCGATCCCCTGCGTCACCCCGGTGGCGTCGACGGGCAGCGACGCGCGCAGCTGCTCGCCCGCGCCGGCGAGCAGCAGCTCGTGCTCGACGTGCGCGCTGATGATCAGCGACTCGAGCTCCTCGCGGAGGGTCACGGACATCACGGTAGACCCCGGCGCGGTCGTGCTCGCAGGGTGTGCAGCGCGACATCGCCCTCCCGGCGGGTGGAGACGGTGAACGAGGCGCGGGCGGCGGCCAGGAAGTCGCGAGCGCCGGCGCGCCGCGGATCGGCGATCCGGACCTCCCCGCCCGCGGCGACGAGCCGCGGCAGCAGCCGCAGCGCCGCCTCCACCCCGGCCTGCAGGTAGAGCACGTCGGCGGCGAGCACGACGTCCCACGGCCCGCGCGCCACGAGCGCGTCGGCGTGCGCCGTCCAGTCGACGTGCGCGACCTCGCCGCCGGACTCGTTGAGCGCCAGCGAGTGCGCGGCGAAGGCGACGGCGTCGGTCGCGCCGTCGGTGGCCAGCACGTGCGCCCCGCCCCGGGCCGCGGCGATGCTCGGCAGAGCCAGTCCGCAGCCGAGCTCGAGGACCCGCGAGCCGGCCGGCGGCGGCGCGTCGGCGAGCGCCGCCGCGAGCGTCACGCCGCTCGGCCACGGCGTCGCCCAGTACGGCACCGGCCGGCCCGCGCCGCCCTCCTGATGGCGCAGCTCCTCCCAGTCGGCCGGGCGCAGCAGGTAGACGTCACCCGCCGGATGGGGGAAGCGCTGCACGGTGACCTCGAGCAGCGCCGGCGGCAGCTCGGCGGGATCGACGCCGCGCAGGTCGGCCAGCCGCTCGCGCAGCGAGGCGACCAGGAGCTCGCGGGCGCGGGCCGGATCGGCGGTCATGCGGCGCGCGATCGTAGCGGCGCGATCCGGGTACGTGGCCCTTTCCGCCTGTAACCGGCATCTGGAGGCCCACGTGAAGGCACTGACCTGGCACGGCCGGCGCGACGTCCGCGTCGACACCGTCCCCGACCCGACCATCGAGAAGCCGACCGACGCCGTCGTCCGCATCACATCGACCGGCCTGTGTGGCTCGGACCTGCATCTCTACGAGGTCCTCGGTCCGTTCCTGGGCGAGGGCGACGTCCTCGGCCACGAGCCCATGGGCATCGTCGAGGAGGTCGGCTCCGAGGCCGGCGACCTGCGGCCCGGCGACCGCGTCGTGATCCCGTTCAACATCTCCTGCGGCCACTGCTTCATGTGCGAAGGAGGCCTGCAGTCGCAGTGCGAGACCACGCAGGTTCGCGAGCAGGGCATGGGCGCCGCGCTCTTCGGCTACACGAAGCTCTACGGCCAGGTGCCCGGCGGTCAGGCCGAGTTCCTGCGCGTCCCGCAGGCCCAGTACGGGCCGATCAAGGTGCCCGAGGGCCCGCCCGACGACCGCTTCCTGTTCCTCTCCGACGTCCTCCCCACCGCCTGGCAGGCGGTCGAGTACGCGCAGATCCCCGAGGGCGGCAGCGTCACCGTCATCGGCCTCGGGCCGATCGGCGAGATGGCGACGCGCATCGCCCAGCGCCGCGGCGCCGGGCTGGTGATCGGCATCGACCTCGTGCCGGACCGCCTCGCGCGCGCCGCCGGCCACGGCGTGCAGACGATCGACCTGTCGTCGGTCGACGATCCCGGCGACGCGGTTCGCGGCCTCACCGGCGGCCGCGGCGCCGACTCGGTCATCGACGCCGTCGGCATGGAGGCGCACGGCTCGCCGGGCGCCAAGCTCGCCCACACGCTGGCCGGCCTGATGCCCGACGTCGTCGCGCGCAAGGTGATGGAGAACGCGGGCATCGACCGCCTCGGCGCCTTCAACGCGGCCGTGGACCTGGCGCGCCGCGGCGGGACGATCTCGCTCTCCGGCGTCTACGGCGGCACCGCCGACCCGCTGAACATGCTGCGGATATTCGACAAGCAGCTCACGCTGCGCATGGGCCAGGCCAACGTGCGGCGCTGGGTCGACGACATCCTGCCGCTGCTCTCCGGCGACGACGACCCGCTCGGCGTCGACGGCTTCGCCACCCATCACGTGCCCCTGGACGAGGCCCCCGAGGCCTACGAGATGTTCCAGAAGAAGGAGGACGGGGCGTTCAAGGTCGTGTTCAGGCCCTAGGCCCGAGGAGCGGATGGGGATGCATCCCTATGGCGCGCGTGGCCGCCAGGGTGCATCCTGGGACGACCACCCGAATCAGGAGCCGAGTTGTCCCAGATCACCCTGTTCATCATCTTGGCGGGCGTCCCCCTGGCCTTCGGGCTGTGGGCGCAGCGCAAGGTGACGCGCACCTTCGAGCGCTACAGCCAGGTGCCGACCGCCGGCGGCTTGACCGGCGCCCAGGCGGCCGAGGCCGTGCTGCGCGCCTCGGGCCTGGACGGCGTCTCGATCCGCCCCGTCGCGGGACGGCTGTCCGACCACTACGACCCGCGCTCGCGAACGCTGAACCTCTCGCAGGACGTCGGGCAGTCGACCTCGGTGGCCGCGCTCGGCGTGGCCGCCCACGAGGCCGGGCACGCGATCCAGCACGCGCAGCACTACTGGCCGATGCAGGTCCGCCAGACGCTCGTGCCCGCCGCCCAGATCGGTCAGTCGCTGTGGTTCCTGCCCGTCGTGCTCGGGCTCGCCCTGGGCCTGACCGGCCTCGTCAACATCGGCCTGGCGCTGTTCGCGGCGATCGTGCTCTTCCAGCTGGTGACGTTGCCGGTCGAGTTCGACGCCTCGCGCCGCGCGCTCGTCGTCCTGCAGGACCAGCGCCTGCTCGTCGGCGAGGAGGTCGAGGGGGCGCGCAAGGTGCTGAACGCCGCCGCCCTGACCTACATCGCGGGCTTCGTGGCCGCGCTCGGCCAGCTCATCTTCTTCTTCCTGGCCAGTCGACGGTGAGCGCCCGCGCGGGCGAGACTGTCCGCGTGAGCACCGCAGGACGCGCCCGGTACCTGTCCCTGTCGTGGCGCGTCTTCGCGGTCAACGCCACGGTGCTCCTCATCAGCGGCGTGGTCGTCGTGCTCGTGTTCTCGCCGGGGACGGTGAGCTCGCCGGTGGCCACCAAGGAGCTCGCGATCGTGGCCGTGACCCTCGCCGTGACGCTCGTCGTCAACCGGGTGCTGCTGGCGCGCGAGGTCGCCCCGCTCGAGCATGTCGCGGCGGCCATGCGGGCGGCCGACCCGCTCGAGCCGGGCGAGCCGCTGCCCGAGCCGGCCCGCCCGTCCGAGGCCAGCGACCTGGCGCTCGCCTTCAACGACATGAGCCGCCGCCTCGAGGAGGAGCGGCGCAACAGCACGCGCCGCGCGCTCGGCGCCCAGGAGGGCGAGCGCCTGCGGATCGCCCGCGAGCTCCACGACGAGGTCGGCCAGCAGCTCACCGCCCTGCTCCTGCAGCTCTCGAGCGCGCGCCGCCAGGCCGGCGACGAGCTCCAGCCGATCCTCTCCGAGGCCCACGCCCTCGCGCGCGAGTCGCTGGAGGACATCCGCCGCGTGGCCCGCGAGCTGCGTCCCGAGGCGCTCGACGACCTCGGGCTGCCGAGCGCCCTGGCCGCACTGTCCGAGCGCCTGGCCCAGCAGGCGGGGCTCGTCGTCGACCGCGACGTCCAGCCCGTGCTGCCCGCGCTCAGCGACGAGGAGGAGCTCGTCCTCTACCGCGTCGCCCAGGAGGCGCTGACGAACGTCCTGCGCCACGCCGGCGTCCAGCGCGCCGGCCTGTCGCTGCGCGTCGCCGACGGCGAGATCGTGCTCGAGGTCCGCGACGAGGGCTGCGGCTTCGAGGTCGACGGCGCGGTCGACAACGGGCTGCTCGGGATGCGCGAGCGGGCGCTGCTCGTCGGCGCCGCGCTCGACGTGCGCAGCCGCCCGGGCGCCGGGACGCTCGTGCGCCTGCGCCTGCCGCTGCAGGCCGCCGCGTGACCCCGCTGCGCACACGCATCCTGCTCGCCGACGACCACGCGATGGTCCGGCGAGGCCTGCGCCTCGTGCTCGAGGCCGAGCCCGACCTCGAGGTCGTCGCCGAGGCGACGGACGGGATCGAGGCGCTGAACCTCGGGCTGCGCGAGGACGTCCACCTCGCCGTGCTCGACGTCGCCATGCCCGGGATGACCGGCCTTCAGGTCGCGCGCGAGCTGTCCGTCCGCCGGCCGGAGCTGCGCACGCTGATGCTCTCGATGCACGACAGCGAGCAGTACCTGCTCGAGGCGCTGCGCTCGGGGGCCAGCGGCTACGTGCTCAAGGCCGATGCCGACCAGATGCTCATCGAGGCGTGCCGCGCGACGATCCGCGGCGAGCCGTTCCTGTACCCGGCGGGCGTGACCGCGCTCGTGCGCGAGCGCCTCGAGCGCGGCGACCCGTCGGCCGCCGACGTCCTCACGCCGCGCGAGACGCAGGTCGTCAAGCTGATCGCCGAGGGCCACACGAGCCGCGAGATCGCGGGCCTGCTCGTGATCAGCGAGCACACCGTCGAGCGCCACCGCGAGCGGATCCTCGAGAAGCTCGGGCTGCGCGACCGCGTCGCCCTCACGCGCTACGCGATCCGCCGCGGCCTGGTGGATCCCTGAGGGCGATTGGGGTGCGCTCCCCATGGCGCGCGGCGCCGCCGGGCGCGAGGCTCGAAGACGTGCACGACCTCCTCATCGTCGACGACCACGCGGCGGTCCGCGCCGGGCTCGCCGCGCTCGTCGCCGCCGAGCCCGGGCTGCGCGTCGCCGGCACCGCGGCCGACGCCGAGACCGCGCTGAACCTGGCCGAGGAGATCCGCCCGGCGCTCGTCGTCGTCGACTTCCACCTGCCCGGCGAGGACGGCCTGCACCTGTGCCTGCGCCTGGCGCAGCTGCGCCCGCGCCCGGGCCTCGTGCTCTACTCGGCGTTCGCCGACGACCTGCTCGCCGCGCTCGCGGCGATCGCCGGCGCCGACGCGCTCGTGCCCAAGGGCGACGACCCGGACCGGCTGCTCGACGCGCTGCACGCGCTGGCCGGCGGTCACGGTCCTGCGCCCGCGGCCCTCGCCGCAGGCGCTCGCCACCGTCGGCGCCGCGCTCGAGCCCGCCGACCTGCCGATCCTCGGGATGCTGCTGCACGGGACCCGCCCGGATGAGGTCGCCCAGACGCTGGGCATGAGCGGCGAGTGGCTGCTCGCCCGGCGCTGGGCGATCCTCCGGCGCCTGAGCCCGCGGCGCGCCCGCCGCGACGCGTTCGGCGCGACGCTCGAGGACGATCCCGCCGTGGCCGGCCAGGTCGCCGAGCGCCGCTAGTCGCGCGCGCTCAGCGCGCCTTCGCCGTCTCGCGGTCGTTGTGCTTGCGCAGCGCGTCGGCGAGCTCGTCCTTGGTCATCGAGCTGCGGCCGCTGATGTCGGCGCGGCGGGCGTCCTGCATCAGCTCGTCCTTGGTCTTGTTGGCGTCGACGCCGCCGTGCGTGGGGCGCGGGTCGTCGCGGGCGGCCCGGCCGCCGCGCTCGGCCTGCGGATCGGACGGGCCCTTCTCGTCCTTGGGCTCCCAGTGGTCGCCCTTCTTCTCGGCGACGTGCTTGACCGCCGACCACGCCGTACGGTGCGCGCGCTCCTCGCTGTCGTACTCCTCGTGGGCGTTGTCGAGCGTCTTCTCGTAGGTGTCGCGGACCTTCTTCGGCGAGCGCTCGAGGGTGCTCGGGAGGTCCTCCTTCTTGGCCGGCATGGGCGCCTCCTGTGGTCGGGTTCTGCCTTCGGGCTACCCACGTTCCCGGGCCGCGACAAACGGTGCGGGCAACCGCACCTCGGTCTCGGGAGAACCGAACCGGACCAGCCGATCCGGTTGCCTAGCCTCGGCCAGATGTCCGACTCCGCCCCGAACCGCTGGCTGACGCTCGTCGTCGTCTGCTTCGCCCAGTTCATGGTCGTCCTCGACGCCACGATCGTGAACGTCGCCCTGCCCTCCATCCAGGCCGATCTCGACATGACGCCGAGCGACCTGCAGTGGATCGTCAACTCGTACACGCTGCTGTTCGGCGGCTTCCTGCTGCTCGGCGGCCGCGCGGCCGACCTCGTCGGCCGGCGCCGGCTGTTCCTGGGCGGCGTCGCGCTGTTCTCGGTCGCCTCGCTGATCAATGCGCTGGCCCCCAACGGTGACGTGCTGATCGTCGCGCGCGGCCTGCAGGGCCTCGGCGCCGCGCTGCTCTCGCCCGCCGCCCTGTCGATCATCACCACCTCGTTCGCCGAGGGCGAGGAGCGCACGAAGGCGCTCGGCGTGTGGGGCACGATCGCCGGCGTCGGCGGTGCCTTCGGCCTGCTCTTCGGCGGGATCCTGACCGACACCCTGTCGTGGGAGTGGGTCTTCATCGTCAACATCCCGATCGGCATCGGCGTCGCCCTCGCCGCCCTGCGCTGGGTGCCCGAGTCGCGCGCCGACCTCGTCGGCGAGCAGCGCCGCTTCGACCTCGCCGGCGCCGTCTCGGTCACGGCCGGACTGCTGCTGCTCGTCTACGCGATCGTCAAGGCCGAGGAGAAGGGCTGGGGCTCCCTGCACACGCTCGGGCTCGGCACCGTGGCGCTCGCGCTGCTCGCGAGCTTCATCGTGATCGAGCGCCGCTCGAAGGCCCCGCTCGTGCGGCTCGACCTCTTCTCGATCCGCTCGCTGTCGACGGCCAACGGCGCGATGCTGATCTTCGTCGGCGGCATGTTCGGGATGTTCTTCTTCGTCTCGCTCTACGTGCAGCAGATCCTCGGCTACTCGCCGCTGAAGGCGGGTGTCGCGTTCCTGCCCGTGACCGTCGGGATCATCATCGGGGCGACGTTGTCACAGCAGTTCATCAAGCGCATCGGCGTGCGCACGACCTCGTTCATCGGCATGACGATGTCCGCGGCCGGCCTCGCCGTCCTCGCCCTGACGACGAAGGTCGACGGCACCTACGTCGACATCCTGGCCGGCCTGCTGCCGTTCTCGGTGGGCATGGGCCTGACCTTCGTGCCGCTGACGCTCGTGGCGACCACGAACGTCGAGGACGAGGACGCGGGCCTCGCCTCGGGCGTGTTCAACACCTCGCAGCAGGTCGGCGGCGCGCTCGGCCTCGCCGTCCTGACGACGCTGGCCAACGACCGCACGACGAGCTGGCTGGCCGGCCTGGGCCACGCGCCGAACCCCGCCGAGCAGGCCGCCGCGCTCGTCGAGGGCTTCCAGCTCGCGTTCTTCGTGGCCGCCGGGCTCGCCGCCCTCGGGCTCCTGATCGTCGCGGTCTTCCTGCGCCAGCGCGACGTGGAGCGGATCGACACCTCCGAGCCGATCGTCGTCCCGGCCTAGGCCGAGATGGGGGTCGCGGAGGAGCGCCCGCTGCGCGCGGACGCCGAGCGCAACCGCCGCCTCGTCGTCGAGGCGGCGGCACAGGCGTTCGCCGAGAAGGGCCTCGACGTCGGCGTGGCGGAGATCGCCCGCCGCGCCGGCGTCGGGAACGCCACGGTGTTCCGGCGCTTCCCGACCAAGGACGCGCTGATCGAGGCGATCATCGAGGACCGCGTCGCCGAGGTCTGCGCCGCGGCCGGACGGGCGGCCGAGCGCGAGGATCCATGGGACGCGCTCGTGTGGTTCCTGGAGACGGCGGCGGAGCTGCAGCGCCGCGACCGCGGCTTCTCGCAGGCCTCCGAGGAGTACCTGCGCAGGCGCCCGGCGCTGCTCGCCTCGCACCGTCCGATCCTCGACGCGGTGGAGCCGCTCGTGCGCCGCGCCCAGGACGCCGGCGTGCTGCGCGACGACGTGACCGCGCTCGACGTCCTGGGGGTGATGAAGGGGGCCGTGGCCGGGACGCCCTCGAGCCCCGGCGTCCCCGCCGACCAGTGGCGACGGCTGCTGTCGCTGCTGCTCGACGGGCTGCGCCCCGCCGCGGCGACGCCGGCGCCGCTGCCGCCCGTCTCCTACGACGACGTCGAACGGGCGATCCTCGACGAACCCTGACGCGCGCCGGCCTCAGGGCCGGACGCGGAGGATGCGGTCGTCCCCGCGGCGCGGGTCGCCGCGGCCGTCGCGGTTGGACGTGGCCACCCACAGGGAGCCGTCGGGCGCCCGGGCCACGGTGCGCAGGCGACCGAAGCGCCCGGTCAGCAGCCGCGTGCGCCGGCCGGTCGACGCGCCGCGCAGCGTCACGCGCCACAGGCCCCGGCCCTGGAGGGCGGCGACGTAGAGGGCGCGGCCGCGGACGGCCGCGCCGCTCGGCGAGGCCTGCGACGTCGGCCAGGTGACGAGCGGGTTCGTGAAGCGCCCGCCCTGCGTGTCGCCCCGGCCCTCGACCACCGGCCAGCCGTAGTTGGCGCCCGGGCGGATGAGGTTGACCTCGTCGAGGCGGTCCTGGCCGAACTCCGTCGCCCAAAGGCGCCCGGCGCGGTCCCAGGCGAGGCCCTGCACGTTGCGGTGCCCGAGCGACCACACCGGCGAGCCCGCGAACGGGTTGTCCGCCGGCACCGAGCCGTCGGGGTCCACGCGCAGGATCTTCCCGTTGGGCGAGCCCTGCTGCTGTGCGACGCTGCCGCGCGTGGCGTCCCCGACGCCCGCGTAGAGCTTGCCGTCGGGGCCGAAGCCGATCCGGCCCCCGTTGTGGAAGCGGGCGCGGGCGATCCCGGTGAGGATCGGCTCGACGGCGCCGCCGAGACGGAAGCGGACGATCCGGTTGTCCTGCGTGTTGCCCGCCCTGGCGCCCGTGACACCTGGCCTCAGGCGGCCACCGCGTCGCCCCGATCCTCGGCGCGGCGCGCGGCGCCGGCGGCCAGGCCCTGGGTCATCTCGCGCAGGAAGCCGGTCAGGCCACGCCGCAGGATCGGCCCGGTGAGCGGGATCTTCGGCTCGAAGGAGGCGCGCCAGTGGATGACCGTGCCGTCCGGGCCGGGCTCGAGGTCGACCTCGCCGCGGTAGTCGCGCACGGGCAGGCTCGAGTCGTGGGTGTAGGCGAAGCGACGGCCCGGGCGAGCTCGGCGATCGTGTCGCGGCCCGTCACCCGGCCGCGGTGCAGGACGCGGACGGCGCCGACGCCCTCGCGCGCGCTGTCGCCGGGGCGCTCGAGCTCGAAGGACTCGATCGGCGACCAGCCGGGCCACGTCCGGCCCTCGGCCAGGAGGGCGTAGACGATGTCCGGGTCGGCGGTCGTCGTGGCCTGCTCGTGGATGCGCTGTCGTGCCATGTCGTCTGCCTCTTTCGGAGAGTCGTGTACCGAGTGGTACATGTACCAGTCGGTACAGCGGTGCGCTAGGGTCCGCGTCATGACGCAGACCCCGACCCCACGGGAGCGGCTGCTCGCGGCCGCCGTCCAGTACGCCCTGGAGCACGGCATCGGCGATCTCAGCCTGCGCCGCCTGGCCGCCGAGCTCGGCACGAGCCACCGGATGCTCCTGTACCACTTCGGCTCGCGCGAGGGACTGATGGTCGCCGTCGTCCGCGCCGTCGAGGCGGGCGAGCAGGAGCTCATGGCCGAGTCGCTGTCGGATCCCGAGGCCGACCCGGTCGAGACGATCCGCGCGAACTTCGCGCGCCTCGCCGACGCCTCGATGTGGCCCCAGGAGCGGCTCTTCTTCGAGCTCTACGTGCGCGCGCTGCAGGGCGACCCCGGGGCACTGCCGCTGCTCGACGGCGTCGTCGACCGCTGGGTCGACCGGATGGCCGAGGTGCTCGTCGCCCAGGGCCACCCCGAGGAGGATGCGCGCGCTGACGCGCGGCTCGGCGTCGCCGTCGTCCGCGGGCTGCTGCTCGACCTGCTCGCGACCGGCGACCACGAGGGCGTCGCCGCGGCCATGGAGCGCTACCTCGAGGGCTGGGCGGCGGCCGCTACTCGCCGGGCAGGAGCGGGTTCAGCAGCCAGTTCACGAGCGTGACGATGATCGCCGCGAGGATCCCCGTGCCGAAGTTCGAGATGTCGAAGTCCCTGACCAGCCAGTCGGTGAGGAAGAGCATCGCCGCGTTGACGACGAGCAGGAAGAGCCCGAGCGTGATGACGATGAACGGGATCGAGAGGATCGTCAGGATCGGCTTGACCCAGAAGTTGACCACGGTGAAGACCGCCGCGGCGATGAGCAGCGTCCACCACTGGTCGCCGTAGGTCACGCCGCTGAGCAGCCACGCGGCGACGAACAGGGCGGCGACGTTGGAGACCCAGCGGATGAGCAGGCGCTGAAACACGATTGGACCATGCTAGGCATGTCGGCGGACCACCCAGACGGAGGCGTCCCGCTCGAGCGCGTTCGCGAGCTGTGCCTCGCGCTCCCCGAGGCCACCGAGCGCCTCAGCCACGGGTCGCCCGCGTTCTTCGTCCGGGGGAAGCGGACCTTCGTCATGTACCTCGACGACCACCACGGCGACGGGAGGCGGGCGCTGTGGTGCGCCGCCGCCGAGGGCATGCAGGAGATGCTCGTCGCCGCCGCGCCCGAGCACCACTTCGTCCCACCCTACGTCGGCCATCGCGGCTGGGTCGGCGTGCGCCTGGACCGCGGGATCGCCGACGACGAGGTCGCGGGCCTCGTCGAGGACGCGTGGCTGGCCGTCGCGCCCGCGCGGCTGATCGCGGCGTCCGGCCTCGGCGCCGGCGCGCGCGGCCGCTGACGCCTGGCCCGGTCGCACGGGCGCGCGATCCGATCCGGCGCGCAGCCCGTACCGACCCTGATGGCCCGCCCCGACACGACCTGGCGCAAGCGCGATCACCTGCGCCTCGCCGCCGGAGCCGACGTCGAGCACGCGGCGTCCTCGGGCCTCGCAGCGCGTGCGGCTGCGCCACCGCGCGCTGCCCGAACGGGACCTCGACGCCGTCGCGCTCGACACGGTTCTGCTCGGCCGCCCGCTGCGCGCGCCGCTCGTGGTCTCGGCCATGACGGGCGGCGTCGGCGAGGCGACCGCGGTCAACGACCGCCTGGCCCGCGCCGCGGCCGAGCACGGCGTGGCCATGACGCTCGGCTCGGGCCGCGCGCTGCTCGAGGACCCCTCCCTCCTGCGCACCTACGTCGGCGCGTCGGGCGACGCCCGCCCACCGCTGCTGCTCGCCAACCTCGGCGCCGGCCAGCTGCGCGATGGCGCCGGGCCCGAGCGCGCCGAGCGGCTCGTCGACCTGCTCGACGCCGACGGCCTGTCGATCCACCTCAACGCGATCCAGGAGGCCGTCCAGCCCGAGGGCGAGCCGCGCTTCACCGGCGTCGCGGAGCAGATCGCCGCCGTCGGTCGCCCGGCTCGCGCCTCGCCCGGTCGTGGTCAAGGAGGTGGGCTTCGGGCTCGACGGCGCGGACGTGGCGCTGCTGCGCGACGCGGGCGTCGCGGCGGTCGACATCGCCGGCGCCGGCGGGACGAACTGGGCGCTCGTCGAGGGCGCGCGCGACCGCCGCGCCCAGGAGGTGGCCGGCGCGTTCGCCGACTGGGGCGTCCCGACGGTCGACTCGCTGCTCGCCGCGCGCGCTGCGGCCCCGGGCCTGCCGGTGATCGCGAGCGGCGGCCTGCGCGACGGCGTCGACGCGGCCAAGTGCCTGGCCCTCGGCGCGCGCGCCGCCGGGTTCGCGCGCGTGCTGCTGATCGCGGCGCAGGCCGACCGTGCCGGCGAGGCGCTCGGCGCCGTCGTCCGCCAGCTGCGGATCGCCACGTGGGCGGCGGGCGCGCCGCGCGCGGACGCGCTCGGCCCCGAGCACCTCCAGGGGGCGCCGGCATGAGGGTCGTCGTCATCGGCGCCGGGCTCGGCGGGCTCGGGGTGGCGCTGCGCCTGCAGGGCGCCGGGCACGAGGTCGTCGTCGCCGAAGCCCGCGATGCGCCGGGCGGCCGCGCCTCACGGCTGCGCGACGCCGGCTTCACGTGGGACACCGGCCCGTCGCTCGTGACGATGCCGTGGGTCCTCGAGGAGACCTTCGCGGCCGGCGGCCTGGACCTGCACGCCGAGGTCGACCTGCTGCCGCTCGACCCCTTCTACCGGATCCGCTGGGCCGGAGAGCGAGCGCCACCTGGACTTCACCGCCGACCGCGCGCGGATGCGCGAGGAGATCGCGCGCTTCTCGTCCCACGACGCGGCCGCCTTCGACGGCTTCCTCGACGCCCTGCGCCCGATCTACGAGCAGGGCATCCTCGGCGCCGGGCGCCGCCCGTTCCTGCGCGCCCGCGACCTCGCGGCGTTCGTGCCGAGCATGCTGCGCCTCGGCGCCGCGCTGCCGCTGTCGCGCTTCGTCGCGCGCCACTTCGAGCACCCGCGCATCCGCGAGGCGTTCTCGTTCCACTCGCTGTTCATCGGCGGCGACCCGTTCCGCGTGCCCGCGATCTACGGCGCGCTCGTCTACCTGCAGTTCCTCGACGGCGTCTGGTACCCGCGGGGCGGCGTCTACGCCCTCGTCGAGGCGATGGCGCGCGCGCTCGACGTCCGCTGCGCCGCGCCGGTCGAGCGGATCGAGTCCCGGGACGGGCGCGTGACCGGCGTCCGGCTCGCCGGCGGCGAGCGGATCGCCGCCGACGCGGTCGTCTCCAACGGCGACGTCCTGCGCACGCACGAGCTGTGCGGGCTGCCTGCGCCGCGCCGGCGCCTGCGCCCGACGATGTCCTGTCTGCTGCTCTACCTCGGGCTGGACCGCACGTTCGACGCGCTGCGCCACCACACGCTGCTCGTCGGGCCGGGCTACCGGCGCTTCATCTCCGACGTGACGCGCGCCGGGCGGATCGGCCGGACGTACTCGACCTACGTCCACGCACCGGCGCGCACCGAGCCGGAGATGGCCGCCCCCGGCGGCGACTCGCTCGCCGTGCTGCTGCCCGTCCCCAACCTGCGCGCCGACGTCGACTGGGCCCGCGAGGGGGACCGCCTGCGCGACGCCGTGCTCGCCGACATGGAGACGACCTACGGGCTCGACGGGCTGCGCGAGTCGATCGTCGCCGAGCACCGCATGACGCCGGAGGACTTCGCGCGCGACCTCGGGGCCGTCGACGGCAACGCGTTCGCCGTCGAGCCGACGCTGCACCAGTCCGCCTACCTGCGGGCGCCGAACCGCGACCGGCGCCTGGGCGGGCTGTACCACGTCGGCGGCGGGACCCACCCGGGCGCCGGCATCCCGGGAGTACTGCTCGGCGCCGAGATCACGGCCGGCCTCGTGGCCGGACAGGTGGAGGCGCCGCGGCGTGCTGTCGCCCGCGTCTGACGACCGCGTCCTGCGCCGTGCGCGCGGCACGACGCATCGCGTCGCGCGCACCTTCGGCATCGCCTGCCGGCTGCTCCCGCGCGAGCTGCGTGACGACGTCTACCGCCTGTACCTCGTGTTCCGCACGCTCGACGACCTCGTCGACGACGGCGACCCGCGCGCGTGGGAGCGCGTCGCGCTCGTCGAGGCGTGGTGCGCCGACGATGTCGTCGCCTCGCCCGAGGCGCGCATCCTCGCGGACCTCGCCGTGCGCCACCCCCTCCCTCGCCACGCGCTCGCCGACTTCTGTCGCGGCATGTGGATCGACATCGAGGGGCTGCCGATGCGCACCGAGGCCGACCTCGACCGCTACTGCTACGACGTCGCCGGTACCGTCGGCGTGGTCATGGCGAGCATCCTGGGAACGGCCGACGACGACGTCGCGCTGCCGCTCGCCGCCGCGCTCGGCCAGGCCATGCAGCGCACGAACATCCTGCGCGACATCGACGAGGACATGGCCGGCGGGCGCCTCTACCTCGCCGCCGACACGCTCGCCCGCTTCGGCCCGCGCGCCCTGGAGCCGGGCCGCCGCGAGGCGCTGCTGCGCGACCAGATCGCGCGCGCCGACGCGTTCTACGAGATCGGCACGGCGGGGATCCCACTGCTGCGCAGCGGGCGTCGGGCGATCGCCGCCGCGGCCGCGATGTACCGCGAGATCCTGCGCCAGATCGAGCGCGAGGGCTACGGCACTCGGCCGGGGCGCGCGGTCGTGCCCGCCTCGCGAAAGCTGCTCGTGGCCGCGCGGGCGAGAGCGTGACGGGCCGCCGCGTGCGCCCCTGGCACGGGCTGTTCGGCGCGCTCGTGGCCGCCCAGCTCGCCTACGGGCGCCTGCCCGGGCGGCGCGCCCCCGCGGCGACGCGTGGCATCGTGGGGCTCATGCTCGCCACCTCGGCCGCCGAGGCGATGGCCGCGCGGCGGCCCGGTCGCGGGCTCGCGCTGACCGCGGCGGGCGGCGGCGTGGGCTTTCTGTCCGAGGTGGTGGGCGTGGCCAGCGGCCGCCCGTTCGGCCACTACCGCTACACGGACCGCCTCGGCCCGCGCGTCGCCGGCGTGCCGCTGCTCGCCGCGGCGGCGTGGGCGATGCTCGCGCGCCCGGCGTGGGTCGTCGCCGGGCTGCTCACCCGGCGGCGCCCGGCCCGGATCGCGCTCGCGGCGGGCGCCCTGACCGCCTGGGACGTGTTCCTCGACCCGCGAATGGTGCGCGAGGGCTACTGGGAGTGGCCCGGCGGCGGGCGCTACGAGGGCGTCCCGGCCTCGAACTTCCTCGGCTGGTTCGTCACCGCAGCCGGTGTCTTCGCGGTCTACGCCGCCGTCGACGGCGACGACGTCAAGCGGGGCGACGACGGCGCGCTCGCCCTCTACCTGTGGACGTGGGTCGGCGAGGCCGTGGCCAACGCCGCGCTGTGGCGCCGCCCGCGGGTGGCCGCCGCGGGCACGCTGGCCATGGGCGCCTTCGCGCTGCCGGCGGTGATCGCCCGGCGGCGGCGCACGTGAGGGTCGCGGTCTGCGGGGCCGGCGCCGGCGGGCTCGCCGCCGCCGTGCGGCTCGCGGCGGCGGGGCATGCCGTCACCGTGCTCGAGCAGGGCGCCTCGCCGGGCGGCAAGGCCGGGCGGCTCGAGCGCGACGGCTTCCGCTTCGACACCGGCCCCTCGCTGCTGACCATGCCGTGGGTCCTGCGCGACCTGTTCGCGCAGACCGGCGCGCCGCTGGACGAGGAGCTCGAGCTGCAGCGCGTCGAGCCGGTCACGCGCTACCGCTTCGCCGACGGCTCGAGCGTCGAGCTGAGCGCCGACCTGCCGCGGGCGCTCGAGGCGCTCGAGGCGTGGTCGCCGGGCGCGGGCACGGACTGGGCGGCCTTCCTGGGGACGTGCGCCGGGATGTGGCGCGCCTCGGTGCCGTTCCTCACGGGCCCGCCGCCGTGGCCGCCGCGCCGTCCTCGGCCGGGCGAGGCGCCGCCCGCGCCGGCCGACCTCGTCCGCGCACGGCCGTGGCAGACGCTGCGCGGCCTGGCGAGAGCGCACGTCCGCGACCCGCGGCTGCGGATGGTCGTCGAGCGCTTCGCCACCTACGCGGGCGCCGACCCGCGCCGGGCGCCGGCGGCGCTCGCCGTGGCGGGCTACGTCGAGCACGCCTTCGGCGCCTGGCACGTGCGCGGTGGGCTGTACGCGATCGTCGAGGCGCTCGCCCGCCGCCTGCGCGAGCGCGGCGGCACGCTGCGTCCGGGAGCACGCGTCGTCGCGCTGCAGCGCGACGGCGCCCGCGTGCGCGGCGTCGTCCTCGAGGGCGGCGAGCGCGTGGACGCCGACGCGGTCGTCTGGAACGGCGACGCGCTCGCCCTCGACGCGCTGCTCGGCCGCCGCCCGCGACGCCCGGCGCCGCGCTCGCTCTCCGGCCTGGCCCTGATGCTCGGCCTGCGCACGCGCCGCGCGGACCTCGTCCACCACGAGATCCGCTTCCCGGCCGACTACGACGCGGAGTTCGACGCCGTCTTCGCCGGACGCGCGCCCGCGGACCCGACGCTCTACCTCAGCGCCTCGTGCGCGACCGACCCCGGCGCCGCGCCCCCGGGCGGCGAGAACCTGTTCGTCCTCGTCAACGCGCCGGCGCGCGCGGCCGCGGCGGACATCGGCGCGCTCGAGGAGCGCGTGGTCGACCGCCTCGGCGTCCGCGACCGGATCGCCGTGCGCGCCGCGCGCGGGCCCGCCGACCTCGAGCGGGAGACCGGCGCGGTCGGCGGCGCGATCTACGGTGCCGCCCCGCACGGCCGGCTCGCGCCGCTGCGCCGCCCCGGCCCGCAGGTGCGCGGCGTGCGCGGGCTGCTGCGCGTCGGCGGCACCGTGCATCCCGGCGGCGGCCTCCCGCTCGTCATGCTCGGCGCCAGGACGGTCGCCGGCCTCGTGGGGCCGGCGCGGTGAGCCCGCGGCGCCGCAGCGGCCTCATCGGCGCGGCGATCGCCGTCGCGGTGGTCGTCGCCGTCGCGCTCGTCGGCGCGCTGGCGGGCGGCGATGGCGAGGATCGCCCGGCGCGCCGGGCGGCGCCCGCTCCGGCTCCCGCGCCCCGCGACCAGTTCGTCGTCGGCCGCGGCGTGCGCGCGGCGCTCGTCGCGCGGCCCGACGAGCCGTCGCCCGACGCCCCGGTCGTCGTCTTCCTGCACGGCTGGAGCGGCGTCGACCCGGCGAACTACCGCGCCTGGCTGCGCCATCTCGTGCGCGGCGGATCCACGGTCGTCTACCCCGTCTACCAGCAGCCGCCGTTCATCGACGTCCGCACGCCGCTGCGCAACATCCGCGCCGCCGTGCGCGCGGCGCTCGCGCGGATCGGCCCGCACGGCCCGCTCGTCGCCGCCGGGCACTCGGCGGGCGGCGCGCTCGCCGCCGACCTCGCGGCCAGCGCCCGCGCGGCGGGCCTGCCCGTGCCCGCCGCCGTCTACGCGGTCTATCCCGGCCGCTCGCTCGGCGACTTCCCGGTCCGCCTCAGCGGTCCGTCACTGTCGCGCATCCCGCGCAGCACACGCGTCGTCGCGCTCGGCTCGCCGACCGATCAGGTCGTGGGGACGGCGACGGCGCGCGAGACGATCGCCGGCGCCACGCGGGTCCCCGCCTCGCGCCGCACGCTGCGCCTCGTCCGCGACCGCGCCGTCGGCGACCACCTCGCGCCGCAGCGCGACGGCGCGCGCGTCCGGCGCACGTTCTGGCGCCCCCTGGACCGCCTGCTGGAGCGGCTCCGATCTCAGGCGAGCGGGTCGCGCCCGTCCCAGGTCCCGGCCGAGCCGTAGGGATGGAAGCGCGCGAACAGCTCCTCGGAGTACCAGCGCTCGGCGCGCGTGCGCCGCACGACCTCGGCGTGGGCCGCGCCGCGGTAGGCAAAGGCGCGGGCGTCCTCGAGCGAGCGCCACAGCGAGAACGTCGCCTGGCGGGCCACCGGCCATTCGCCGATCCCGACGGAGGCGAGCAGCCCCGGCTGGGCGAGCAGGTCGCTCGCGGGCGGCTCGATCGCGCGGTAGAAGGCGAGCAGGCGCGCGGGCCGGATCGTCGCCCGCGTGAGGATCGCGACGGGCCCGCCGTCCTCGCCGCGGGAGGCGCCGGCGAGCGGGTCGACGCCGCCCCACGCTCCGTGCGCGCGCAGCACGCGCAGGCGCACGTGCCAGCGCTCGCGCGCGAGGTTCTCCCAGCGGCGCACGACGGGCGAGCCGGACAGGAAGGCGTCGAGCGCGGCCTCGTCCTCCCACACGGCGAACAGGGCCCAGCGGCGCAGGTCGGCGCCGAGCGTCATCGTGCGTCCGCGCCCGGTGCCGAGCAGGCGCCAGAAGCGCAGCCCGTCCGTCGTCCGCAGCGCGGGGCGGTCCAGCCCGATGCGCGACATGCCCTCGGGCGCGGTGGCGCGGGGGTACCGGATCAGGTGGAACGAGGCGATCACTAGGTGCAGTACGTCGCGGCGTGCCTGATCGGCTACCTGCTCGGCTCGATCCCCGTGTCGCTGCTCGTGGCGCGCCGCCATGGCGTCGACCTGCGCGCGACCGGCGACGGCAACCCGGGGGCCTGGAACGCGCTCGAGCAGCTCGGCGCCCGGCGCGCGTGGCCGGCGTTCGCCGGGGACGCGCTCAAGGCCTCGCTGGCCGCCGCCGCGGGCCTGGCCATCGGCGGGATCTGGGCCGGGTACGCCGCCGTCGGGGCCGCCATGATCGGCCACGCGTTTCCCGTCTTCGCCGGGCTGCGCGGCGGCAAGTCGGTGATGGCGTTCGTCGGCGGCGGGCTCGTGCTCGCGCCGGTCGCCGGGCTGATCGCGCTCGCCGTCTGCGTGCTCACCACCGCGGCGACGCGCTCGTTCGCGATCGGCGCGCGGGCCGGTGTGTTCGGCTTCCCCCTGATCCAGCTCGTCACCGACCCCGTCGAGCGCGTCGCCGCGACCGGTGCGCTCATGACGCTCATCGCCCTGCTCTTCGCGCTGCGGGGTAGGAGCGCCCGCGCCAGCTCCGCTCCGGGCGCAGCACCGATCGCGTGAGCCGCCACGCGACGGCGAGGTCGGCCAGCGGCGAGAGCCAGAAGCCGATCCCGCGTGGGCGGTAGGAGCGCGCGAGCGCGACCAGCAGCGCGAGGCGCAGCGCGACGAGCCCCGCGTCGAGCGGGCGCCGGAAGACGACCAGCGCGGGCAGCGGCAGCGCCATCGCCAGCCAAAGCACGGCCACGTCGGCGGCCAGCCAGGCCGGCGCCGTCTCGTCGCCGGCCATGAGCGATCGCCCCCAGCCGCGCCAGGTCTCCTGCGCCGACTCGTAGGCGCGCACCTCGAGCAGATCGGCGGCGTCGGCGAAGCGCAGCCGCAGGCCGTCGCCGCGCAGAGCGCGCGCCAGCGCCACGTCCTCGACCAGGCTTCCGGACACCCGCGCCCAGCCGCCGGCGCCGCGCAGCGTCCCGGCGCCTATCGCCACGCACTGGCCGTTGAGGACGGCGCGCGCCGCGCGCGGCTGCCGGCCCTCGACGTCGGTCGGCCCGAAGCGGATGACGAGCGTGGCGAGCATGCTGGCGTGCAGCGCCTGGCTCAGCGCCCCGTCGCAGGCGAACGACGGCCCGGCGCTGACCACGTCGGCGTCCTCGAGCGCCGCGGCGAGCGCGCGGATCAGCCCCCGGCGCGGGCGCGCGTCGGCATCGAGGAACACGACGATCTCCCCGCGCGCGGCGCGCAGCCCCTGCTCGAGCGCCCACGCCTTCCCCGCCCAGCCGGGCGGCAGCGGCGCGCCGGCGATCACGCGCGCGCCGCCGGTCGCGGCCACCGCCGCGGTGTCGTCGCCCGAGCGGTCGTCGACGACGATCACCTCGGCGTGGTCGCCGTCCTGCGCCAGCGCGGCCAGGCAGGCGGGCAGGCGATGCTCCTCGTCGCGCGCGGGCACGACCACGCTGACCGGCACGCCCGGCGGCGGCACGTCGGCCGACAGCGGCGGGCGCCGCCGCCGCCCGCGCGCGAGGCGGGCGAGCACGACGGCGGCCGCTACGGCGGTCGGGAGGCGGCGCGCGCTCAGCACGCCGCCACCCTAGAGGCGATCCAGTCCCCTACAGCCAGCCCGGGACGACGAAGATCAGCCACGCCAGCAACGGCGCGATGAGGATCATGCTCATCCCCCACTGCATGAGCCGGCGGAAGACGAAGTCGCGCCGGTCGTCGGGCGAGTTGGCCACGACCAGCGCGCCGCTCGTCGAGAACGGGCTCGAGTCGACCACCGACGAGCTGATCGACAGCGCGATGATCATGCCCACGGCGCCGACGCTGCCCTCGAGCAGGAACGGCACGGCGAGCGGGATGAGCGCGCCGAGGATGCCCGTCGTCGAGGCGAACGCCGACACGGCCGCGCCGACCAGGCAGATGAGCAGTGCGGCGAGGAGCGGCGCGCCGACGTCGGCGACGGTCTCGCCCATCCAGTCGATCGTGCCCATCTCCTCGAGCAGGCTGACGTAGGTCACGATGCCGCAGACGAGCAGGACGGTCGACCACGCCACCTGGTTGACCGCGTTCTTCGTCGTCTTGGGCGAGACCACGGCCAGGACGGCGGCGATGCTGAGGGCGACGAAGCCGACCGAGACCTCGAAGAGCAGCGCGGTGACGATGAGGATCCCGATGCCGATGATGGTCAGGACCATGTCGCGGTTCAGCGGCGGGACCGTGAGCGGCTCGTCGGCCGTCGCGGCCACCGGGCCCGAGCCGCCGGCCATCGGCGGGCGGTCGGAGGCGCTCGTCGCCTTCGCGGCGGGCTCGGCCTCGCGCTCGCCGCGCTCGCCCTCACGCTCGAAGCGCGGCCGGGCGTCGCGGTCGCGGGGCGCCGTCGCGTCGCTCACGCCGGCCACGGCGACCCGCCGCGACAGCAGCTCGCGCCCGCCGAACATGAAGAAGACGACGACGCTCAGCAGCAGGTTGAACATGAACGAGGAGACGAACAGCAGGCCCGGGTTCGAGGCGAGGTCGTTGCGCTCGACGACGCCGTTGACGATCGACCCGAAGATGCTGATCGGCGAGAAGCCGCCGGCCGTGGCCCCGTTGATGACCATCAGGCCCATCAGGACGGGGTTGATCTTGTACTTGATGGCGAAGCCGAGGGCCATCGGCGCGATGATCGCCACGGCCGCCGGGACCACCGAGCCGACCGCGGTGAGGATCGCGGTCACGCCGAACATCACCCATGGGATCGCCGCCGTCCTGCCGCCGACCGCGCGCACGGCGGCGTTCACGAGCCAGTCCACGGTGCCGTTGTTCTTGGCGATCGCGAACAGGTACGTGACGCCGACGAGGATGACGAAGAGATCGCCCGGGAAGCCGGCGAGGATGTCGTCCTCGGGGATCCCGAGCGCCGTGCCCAGCCCGAAGGTGGCGACGAGCCCGAGCACCCCCATGTTGATCGACAGCAGCGTCGCGATCAGGAAGACCACGATCAGGATCAGGATGGAGACAAGCTCCTGGGACATCTCTCTCTCCTCCGTCGGTCACATGGCGAGCGCCGCCCGGACGAGCTGCACCGGGTGGCTCGCCTGACGTCCCGCTCCGTGGGCGATCTGCTGGCGGCACGAAACTCCCGTCGCAGCGACCAGCGTGTCCTCAGGTTCCCCGCGCAGGGCGGGAAACAGCCGCAGTTCGCCGATCCGCATCGACAGGTCGTAGTGCTCGGCCTCGAAGCCGAACGACCCGGCCATGCCGCAGCAGCCGGCATCGATCTCGACGACCTCGGCGCCCGGGATGCGCTCGAGCAACGCAACCGTCGAGGCCGTCCCGGCCAGCGCCTTCTGATGGCAGTGGCCGTGCAGCACGATCCGCTTGCCGGCCACCGGCGATGACGGGTCGAGCTTCAGGGCGCCGTCGTCGATGGCCTCCACGAGCAGCTCCTCCACGAGCCGGGCCTGCGCGGCCACGGCCTCGGCGCGCGGGTCGCCGGGCAGCAGCGCGAGGTGCTCCTCGCGCAGCGTGAGCAGGCACGACGGCTCGCAGCCGACGATCGGCACGCCGCGGCGCGCGTCGGGCGCCAGCCGCTCGGCCATCGCCTCGGCCATGCCGCGGGCCTGGTCGAGCAGGCCCTTGGACAGGCTCGCGCGCCCGCAGCAGCCCGCGCTCTCCAGCCGCACGGAATGGCCGGCGGCCTCGAGCAGCTCGATCGCCGCGCGCCCGATGGCGGGCTCGGTGAAGGTCGTGAAGGAGTCGGCGAGGAAGACGACCTCGCCGCGCGGGGCGGGCCGCCCGGCGCCGTCGCGGCGCGCGTCCCAGCGCACGAGCGACTCGCGCGCGAAGCGCGGCAGCGGGCGGCGGCGGTCGATCCCCACGCGGCGCTCGAGCAGCGCGCGCAGCGGCGCGATCCGGCCCGGCAGGTTGGACAGGGGCGCGGCCGCCGAGCCGGCCCGGTTGAGGCGGCGGATCGCCCCGAACAGGCGCGAGCGCAGCGGGACGCCGTGGATGTCCTGGTAGTGCGAGAGGAACTCGCTCTTCATCGAGGCCATGTCGACGCCGAGCGGGCACTCGCTCTTGCACGCCTTGCACTCCAGGCACAGGTCGAGGATCTCGTGCAGGCGCTCGTCGCCCATCGCCGCGTGCGGGTCGGGCTGGGAGAGCGCGAGCACGAGCGCGTTGGCGCGCCCGCGGGTGGCGTGCTCCTCCTCGCGCGTGGCCATGTAGGAGGGGCACATGACACCCGTGTTCGTCTTGCGGCAGGCGCCGATCCGCTGGCAGCGGTCGGCCGCGCCGCGCATCCCGCCGTGCTCGCCGAAGTCCAGGTGCGTGCGCAGCGGGCGCGGCGTCGGCAACGCCGGGTCGCGCAGGTCCTCGGTCATCGGCGGCGCGTCGACGAGCACGCCGGGGTTGAGGATCCCCTTGGGGTCGAACAGGCCCTTGACCTCGCGGAACGCCCCGTAGAGCTCGTCGCCGAAGATCCGCCGGTTGAACTCGCTGCGCACGTGGCCGTCGCCGTGCTCGCTGGAGTTCACGCCGTCGAACTCGGCGACGAGGTCGACGATCTGATCGGCGACCGAGCGCATCGTCTCGATGCCGCCGGGCGCGGTGACGTCGACGTACGGGCGGATGTGCAGGCAGCCGACCGAGCAGTGGCCGTAGAAGCCGGCGGTCAGGCCGTGGTCGTCGAGGATCGCCTTGAAGCGCGCGACGTAGTCGTTCAGGCGCTCGGGCGCGACGGCGGTGTCCTCGATGAAGGCGATCGGCCGCCGCGCGCCGGTGCTCGCCGACATGAGCAGGCCGAGCCCCATCTTGCGCACGCCGGTCAGCCGGTCCTGCTCGGCCGCCGTCCGCGCGCGCAGCACCTCGTAGGCGTGGCCGTGCGCCTCCCAGGCGTGATCGAGGCGGTCGAGCTTGTCGACGACCTCGGCCTCGCTGTCGCCGTCGAAGCTGACGAACAGCAGCGCCCCCGGGTCGCCGGGCAGCGTGTCGGCGAGGCTGCGGAACTCGAGCTTGCTCCGCGACAGGTCGAGGATCGTCTTGTCCATCATCTCGACCGCCGAGGCGCCGAGGGCGAGCGCGTCGTCGGTCGCGGCGATCGCCTCGGCGACGCTCCCGAACAGGCCGAGGTTGAACATCTTCGCCTTCGGCAGGCGGATGAGCGCGACCTCGGCCTCGGTCACGGTGACGAGCGAGCCCTCGGAGCCGACGACGAAGCGCGCGAGGTCGAACGGGCCGTCGCCGGCCAGGCGGTCGAGCCGGTAGCCGCCCGACTGGCGCCAGTGCTTGGGGTAGTCGCGCGCGATCGCCTCGCGGTGTCGGTCGACGATCTGGGGCAGCTCGCGGTGGATCGACGCCTCGAGCGAGACGCCGGCGGCGCGGCGGGCGCGCTCGGCCTCCTCGATCGGCCCGAGGTGGGCGAACGAGCCGTCGGAGAGCACGACGTCGAGCTCGCGGACGTGGTCGGCGGTCGTGCCGTAGACGATCGACTGGCTGCCCGACGAGTTGTTGCCGATCATGCCGCCGAGCGTCGCCCGGTTCGCCGTCGAGGTGTCCGCGCCGAACACGAGGCCGTGCGGCTTGGCCGCGCGGTTGAGGTCCTCCTGCACCACGCCGGGACCGACGCGGACGCGCAGGCGCTCCGTGTCGATCTCGCCGATCGCGTCCATGTGGCGCGAGGCGTCGAGCACGATGCCGTTGCCGATCGTCTGTCCCGCGAGGCTCGTGCCGCCGCCGCGCGGGACGATCGGGACCTCGTGGCGGACGGCGACGGCGATCGCCGCGGCGACGTCGGCGGCGTCGTGCGGGAAGGCGACGGCGAGCGGCTCGCGGGCGTACATCGACGCGTCGGCGGCGTAGAGGTGACGCGAGTAGGGGTCGTCGCGGACCTCGCCGCGCAGCTCGCGGCGGAGTGCGTCGGCGACCTCGCCGGAGCGGGCCTCGAACAGCCCGTCGTGGCGCGCGTCGTCGTCCCGCGCGCGCGTCATCTGCCCTCCCCTGATGCCCACGGCGCCCCATTCCTACCCGGATCTCGCCCGGCGAAGCGTCCGCGCTACGCTGGCCGCCCGCCGCTCCCACCGCGAGAGGAGGAGCCCCGTTTGCCCCTGAGCGCGGCGCGCCCGGCAGGGCGCCACTTCCTGCAGATCCCCGGGCCCACGAACGTGCCCGACCGCGTCCTGCGCGCGATCGACGCGCCGACGATCGACCACCGCGGGCCCGGCTTCGCCGAGCTCGGCCTCGAGCTGCTCGAGGGCCTCGGCCGGGTGTTCGGGACCACGGGCCCGGTCGTCACCTACCCCTCGTCGGGCACCGGCGCGTGGGAGGCGGCGCTCGTCAACACCCTCTCCCCCGGCGACCGCGTGCTCGCCTTCGAGACGGGCCACTTCGCCACGCTGTGGAAGGCGCTGGCCGAGCGCCTCGGGCTCGAGGTCGAGTGGGTGCCCGGCGACTGGCGCCGCGGCGCCGACCCCGAGGCCGCCGCCGAGATCCTCGCCGCCGACCGCGACCACGCGATCCGCGCCGTGATGGTCGTCCACAACGAGACCTCGACCGGCGTGACGAGCCGCATCCCCGAGATCCGAGCGGCGATCGACGCGGCCGGGCACCCGGCGCTGCTGCTCGTCGACACGATCTCCTCGCTGGGCTCGGTCGACTACCGCCACGACGAGTGGGGCGTCGACGTCACCGTCGGCTGCTCGCAGAAGGGCCTGATGCTGCCGCCCGGCCTGGGGTTCAACGCGATCGGCGACAAGGCGCTGGCCGCGTCGGAGTCGGCGCGCCTGCCGCGCGCGTACTGGGAGTGGGGCCCGATCATCGCCGCCAACCGAAACGGCGTCTGGCCCTACACGCCGCCGACCAACCTGCTCTACGGGCTGCGCGAGGCGCTGGCCATGCTGCTCGACGAGGAGACGCTGCCCGCCGTCTTCGCGCGCCACCTGCGCCACGCCGAGGCGACGCGCCGCGCGGTGCGCGGCTGGGGCCTGGAGATCCTGTGCGAGGACCCGCGCGAGTACTCGCCCGCGCTCACCGCGGTCATCATGCCCGACGGCCACGACGCCGACGCGCTGCGGACGCTGATCCTCGAGCGCTTCGACATGTCGCTGGGCACGGGCCTGGGCCGGCTCGCCGGGCGCGTGTTCCGCATCGGCCACCTCGGCGACTTCAACGACCTGATGCTCGCGGGCACGCTGTGCGGCGTCGAGATGGGCCTCGCCGCCTCCGGCGTGCCGATCGAGCGCGGCGGGGTCGGCGCGGCGCTGGAGTACCTCGAGCACGAAGGCCAGCCGGTCGCGTCATGAGCGAGGGCGCGCTCAGCGGCCTGCGCGTGCTCGAGCTCACGCAGGTCATGGCGGGGCCGTTCTGCGGCCAGGTGCTCGCCGACATGGGCGCCGACGTCATCAAGGTCGAGCCGCCCGACACCGGCGACCAGTCGCGCCGATCGCTCGGCTTCGCCATGAAGGGCGAGGACACCGCCGCGTTCCTGGCCGTCAACCGCAACAAGCGCAGCGTCGCGCTCGACCTCAAGGATCACGCGCAGCGCGAGGTCTTCCTGCGCCTGGCGCGCACCGCCGACGTGCTCATCGAGAACTACCGCCCGGGCGTCGCCGAGCGCCTCGGCGTCGGCCCCGACGCGCTCGAGGAGGTCAACCCGCGGCTCGTCTACGCCTCGATCTCCGGCTTCGGCCAGACCGGCCCGTACGCCATGCGCCCAGGCTTCGACCTCATCGCCCAGGGCCTGGCCGGCGTGATGAGCGTCACCGGCGAGCCCGGCGGCGAGCCGGTCAAGTCGGGCATCCCGATCAGCGACCTGTCGGCGGGGCTGTTCTGCGCGGTGGCGATCCTCTCGGCGATCCACGCGCGCGAGCGCACGGGCCGCGGCCAGCGGATCGACACGTCGCTGTTCGAGGGCGCGCTCGCGCTCTCGATCTGGGAGTCGGCCGAGCTGTGGGCGACCGGGCGCACGCCGCAGCCGCTCGGCTCGGCGCACCGCCTCACCGCCCCCTACCAGGCGCTGCGCACGCGCGACGGGCACATCACCGTGGGCGGCAACAACCAGCGCCTGTGGGAGCGGCTGTGCCGCGCCGTCGGCCGCGAGGAGCTCGTCGAGGACGTGCGCTTCGCGACGAACGAGGGCCGCATGGACAACCGCCCGGCGCTGGTCGCCGAGCTCGAGTCGGCGCTCGCCGCGCGCGACACCGACGACTGGGTCCAGGCGCTGCTCGCCGAGGGCGTCCCCGTCGGCCCGATCCACGACTACGCGCAGGTGTTCGAGGACCCGCACACGCAGGCGCGCGAGATGATGGTCGAGCTCGAGCACCCCGTCGAGGGCACGGTCCGCGGGCTCGGGATCCCGGTCAAGCTGTCGGGCACGCCGGGCTCGGTCCGCCGTGCCGCGCCGCTGCTCGGCGAGCACACCGAGGAGGTCCTGCGCGAGGCGGGCATCGACGACGCCGACATCGCGGCGCTGGCGGGGCGGGCGTGAGCGACGGCGCCGTCCACCTCGAGCGCCGCGGCGACGCGGCGTGGATCACCTTCGACCGGCCCGACGCGCGCAACGCGATGACCTTCGCGATGTACGAGGCGCTGTTCGAGCACTGCGAGGCGGTCGACGCCGACCCCGGCGTGCGCGCGGTCGTGCTGCGCGGCGCGGGCGAGAAGGCCTTCGTGGCGGGGACGGACATCTCCGAGTTCAAGGCGTTCCGGACGCCGGACGACGGGCTGGCCTACGAGCGCACCATCGACCGCATCGTCGGGCGCCTGGAGACGGTGCGCCGGCCGACGATCGCGCTCGTCGACGGCTGGGCCGTCGGCGGCGGGCTCGCCCTGGCCGCCACCTGCGACCTGCGCGTGTGCACGCCCGAGGCGAAGTTCGGGCTGCCGATCGCCCGCACGCTGGGCAACTGCCTGTCGATGGCCAACTACGCGCGGCTGGCCGCGCTCATCGGCGAGGGCCGCGTGAAGGACATCGTCTTCACCGCGCGGACCGTCGGCGCCGACGAGGCGCTGGCCATCGGGCTGGCCACCGAGATCGTCGACGCCGCGACGATCGAGGAGCACGTGCGCGAGCTGTGCGAGCGCCTCGCCGGCCACTCGCCGATCACCATGCGCGCGACGAAGGAGGCGCTGCGGCGCCTGCGCGCGGTCAACCTCCCCGACGGCCACGACCTCGTCGCCGAGGCGTACGGCAGCCGCGACTTCGCCGAGGCCGTCGCCGCCTTCGGCGAGAAGCGCCAGCACGAGTGGCGCGGCGAGTGACCGCCTGCACGTGACGCCGGAGCAGTGCTCGGGGCACCGAGGCGAAGGGTGACTTGGCCATTGGTCGTGCTGAATCGCAACCACTTCGTTGCCTGTGGTCGCTTCGGCACCCGACGGTTGCTGAGAGACCACAGGCAACCGGCCAGTTGCGTCTCAGCCCGTCGGGGCCGTTCCCTTCCCCTCGATGCCCGAGAGCGCATTGCTCAGGGCGCGCGAGGCGACCGCCGGCTACCCGTTCAGCACGCGCACCGGCGCGCCGTCGAGCCACGCCTCGATGTCGTCGACCGCCTCGCGGAAGTAGACGTCGTAGGTCGCCTGCGTGACGTAGCCCAGATGCGGCGTCAGGACGGTGCGCGGCGCGCTGCGCAGCGGGTGGTCGGCGGGCAGCGGCTCGGTGTCGAAGACGTCGAGCGCCGCGCCGGCGATCGTCCCGCCGTGCAGCGCGTCGAGCAGGGCGGCCTCGTCGACGATCGGCCCGCGCGACGTGTTGACGAGGATCGCCGAGGGACGCATCAGGCCCAGCTCGCGCGCCCCGAGCAGCCCGCGCGTGCGGTCCGAGAGGCGCAGGTGGATCGAGACGACGTCCGACGTGCGCAGCAGCTCGTCGCGCTCGACGCGGGTCACGCCGACGGCGGCGGCGTCCTCGGCGCGCAGGTTCTGGCTCCAGGCCACGACGTCCATCCCGAAGGCCAGGCCGACGGCGGCGACGCGGCGGCCCAGCTCGCCGAGGCCGAGCAGCCCGAGCCGGCGCCCGGCCAGGTCGCCGCCGACCGTCCGCTGCCATCCGCCGGCGCGCACGTCGCGGTCCTCCTCGGGCACGTGGCGCAGCAGCGCGAGGATCAGCGCCCACGTCGAGCTCGGCGGTCGCCGGGCGCTGGAAGCCGGTGCCCGAGACGGTGATCCCGAGCGCGCGCGCGGCGGCCATGTCGATCGAGGCGTTGGCCATGCCCGTCGTCACCAGCAGCCGCAGGGCGGGCAGGCGCTCGAGCAGCGAGCGCGGGAAGGGCGTGCGCTCGCGCATGGCCACGACGATGTCGAAGGGCGCCAGGCGCCGGGCGACGTCGTCCTCGGCGGCGAGGTGGTCGGCGAACACGGTGACGTCGGCGCGACCCTCCAGGCGCTCCCACGGCCCGCTCGCGAACGCCGTGTCCTGGTAGTCGTCGAGCACCGCGACGCGCGGGGTGGCGCTCACGCGCCGGCGGTCCGGTCGAGGTGCTGCTCGAGCGCGTCGAGGCTCGTGTTCCACTGCCGCCGGTAGGGCTCGAGCCAGTCGTCGATCTCCTGCAGCGGCTCCGGGCGCAGCCCGTACCAACGGCGCTGCGCGTCGGCGCGGACGCGCACGAGGCCGGCGTCGCGCAGCACGCGCAGGTGCTTGGAGACTCCGGGCTGCCCGATGCCGAGGCGCTCCACGAGCTCGTTCACGGGCCGCTCGCGATCACGCAGCAGATCGAGGATGCGCCGCCGCGTGGGATCTGCCAGCACCGCGAAGGTCGTCGCCATGGCGACCAATATACGCGGCCGCGTATATAGCGGGGACCTGCTTCGCTGAGCGTGTGGACGACGTCGTCGCGAAAGTCCTCGATCGCCACGGCCGCCGGCGACCGGGCCTGGTGGCCGGCGCGCTGCGCGACGGCGAGCGCGCGATCGCCGCCCGCGGCGACGTGGGGACCGACGCGATCTTCGAGATCGGCTCGATCACCAAGACGTTCACCGCCCTGCTGCTCGCGAAGATGGCCCAGGACGGCCGCGCCGCGCTGGACGAGCGCCCGTTCCGCGGCCAGGAGGTCACGCTCGCCGACCTCGCGTCGCACACCGCCGGCTTCCCGCGCGTGCCGCTGCCGTGGCTCGCGCGCGCCCTCGGCGCCGAGCGCAAGGACCCGTACGCATCGATCGGCGAGCGCGAGGTCGAGGAGGCGCTGCGCCGCCTGCGCGTGCGCGGCACCGGGCGCATGCGCTACTCGAACCTCGGCGCGGGCGTCCTCGGCCTGCTGCTCGCCCGCCGCGCGGGCTGCCCCTACGGCGAGCTGGTCGAGCGCGAGATCTGCGCGCCGCTCGGCCTGCGCGACACCGCCGTGGACGTCCCCGCCGGCGCGCGCGAGCGGCTCGCCCAGGGCCACGACCGCCGCGGCCGTCCCACGCCGCCGTGGACCTTCGACGCGCTGGCCGGCGCGGGCGCGCTGCGCTCGACCGCCGACGACCTGCTGACGTACCTCGCCTTCCAGCTCGACCCGCCCGCCACGCCGCTGGGCGAGGCGGCGCGCCTGACCCAGGCGCCGCGGGCCGGGCGCGGGCGGATGCGCGTCGGCCTGGCCTGGATGCGCGCCGGTGCCCGCGACGGGGAGATCGTGTTCCACAACGGCGGCACCGGGGGCTTCCGAGCGATGGCGTGCTTCTCGCCCGCCCACGGCGTCGCGGCCGTGGCGCTCGGCAACGGCGCGCGCTCGGTCGACGCGGCGGGCATGCAGCTGCTGTACGCGCTGCTCCCGCGCGCGGGGGTCAGAGCTGGCGGGAGGACCAGAGCATGGCGGCGAGGATGACCGAGGTCAGCCCGATGACGAGCCCGACGATCCAGCCGGCCACGTCCTGACCGACGAGGATCGCGCCCAGGGCGACGGCGACCCCGACGATCCCGCCGGTCGCGATGAGGCGCATGAAGCCGCGCTCGACCTTGGTGCGGCGCCGCTCGCGGCCGGGCACCATGCCCTGCGGGCGCTCGGCGGCGGAGTCCTGCGCGACGGGGGTCTCGGCCGGTTCCGGATCTGTGCTCACGATCGCCATCTACCCGGAGCACGGAGGCGGCGGCGCGTCAGTGTTGGCGAATGTGAAGGCGCTTCAAGGTCGCCGACCTGCTTCCGACGACGGTGGTCGTAAGCGATGCGTGATCTCGTCTCAAAGGTCCTCGCCGGCGGTCTCTCGGCCGGCATCTTCCTCATGTGGTGGCCCGCCCACCTGCCGACCGCGGGCGCGGAGTGGCTCGTGGTCCGCGGCCTCGCCTGGTCGCTCGCCTTCGAGATCCTGCTGCTCGCCTTCTGCCCGCTCGAGCGGCTGATCGCCGGCGCGGTGCGCGAGCGCCGCGTCGCCGGCGTCGGTCGGCGCAACGCGGCCCGGGCGCTCGTCCTGGCCGCCGCCGGCCTGGCCCTCCCGGCGCTGCTGCTGCCGGGCATGCCCGCGCCGGCCCCGGCCCGCGCGGCCGCCGCGCCCAAGGAGCGCGTCATCGTCAAGCGCGAGATCGTCCGCCGCGAGATCGTCGTCAAGCGCGTGAGCAAGATCGTCCCGGTGACGACCCCGGCCGCGCCCGCGACCGGCACCTCCGTCGCCGCGCCCGCCGCGAAGAGCACGGCCGCGACCGAGAGCACGAGGAAGAAGGCCGCCTCGCTCGTCGTCAAGGCACCCGCCAGGACGCAGACGAAGGCGAAGGCGACGACCACGACGCCGAGCACGGCGACCACCGGCTCGCCTACCACGAGCGCGACCGGCGCGTCGACGCCGGCCCCCGCCGCGACGACCGCCGCCCCGGCCGCCACGACGCCGGCGACCACCGCCGCGCCCGCGCCCGCGGGCTGACCTGCGCCGGGACCTGGACGGGCGGTCGAGCCGCCTGCAGCGCGGCCGCGCTGCTGCCGATCACCGGGCGGCATGCCGACGACCGTCCGCCTCGCGCTCGCGCTCTGCTTCCTGCTCGGGGCGGCGCTCGCCGTCGTCCCGCAGCGGCTCGAGGGCAGCCCGGTCGCGCCGAGCGACGTCCGCGCCCTCTCGGCGGCGCAGCGCGCCGCGACGTTCACCTTCGAGCCGGGCACGGCGCAGGCCGACCAGCAGGCCTTCCTCGACGCTGTCGCCTCCGGCTCGCCGCAGGCGCGCCGGCTCGTCGGCCTCGTCGACGGGCTGACCACCGTGCGCATCGCGCGCACGCCGCCCGGGGCGCTCGGGATCACCAGTGACCGCGACGAGGGCTGGCTCGTCGAGGTCGACATGGCGCGCGTCCTGCGCATCTCCGGCCGTCGCGGGCTGAACCGCGTCGTCCTCCACGAGCTCGGCCACGTGATCGACCGCGCGCTCGTCGGCGACGCGACGATGACCGCGCTGCAGGCCGACATCCCCGCGGGCTTCGGCTGCGAGGAGGGCCAGACCGGCGCCTGCGCCCCGCCCGAGGAGCGCTTCGCCGAGACGTTCGCCAAGTGGGCGACCGGCGACATCGGGATCGACCTCCCGATGGGCTACAAGGTGCCGCCGCCCGCGGTGGCGCTCGACGCCTGGGCGCGCCCGCTGCTGGCGCTCGGGCGCTGAGCGCTCAGGCGTCCCAGGGCTGGTAGGTCCCGAACGACCACGAGTGACCCTCGAGGTCGCGGACGCCGAACTCGCGCGATCCGTAGTCGGTGTCGAGCGGGCCTCGCACGACGTCGGCGCCCGCCGCGCGGGCGCGCTCGGCCAGCGCATCGACGTCGTCGACGAACACGTAGATCGACGTGCCGCCCGGCGGCGGCTTGCTGTCGTCGGAGTCGTCGTCGTCCGGCACGCTGCCGAGCATGATCATCGCGTCGTCGAGCGCCAGCTCGGCGTGGCCGATGGTCCCGCCGGGACCCTCGTGAACGGCGTGCAGCTCGAAGCCGAAGGCACGGTCGAGCCACTCGATCGCCGCCCTCGCGTCGCGGTAGCGCAGTGCCGGGAAGATCGTCTGAACGCTCATGCGGGGCACGCTACGCCCTGGGCCCGGGCGCGTCTTGGACGGATGGGACTACTCGTGACGCGCGACGCCGTCGCCGATGAGCCAGAACATCGGCGGCCACAGCCCGACGAACAGAGCACGCCGCTCGGCGTTGCCGCGCTCGTCCTGGTCGACGGTCTTGGCGCGGATCCACAGGCCGATGCACAGCCCGATGGCCGACAGCGAGGTCACGTGCAGGGCCCAGCTCCGCAGTCCGACGTCATGCAGCGCCTTGGTCAGCATGGGCCTCCCCTACCCGTTTGCGCGCCGGGACCCGACTGACACGTCGCCCCTGGTGGGTAGCCACGCCCTCGTGCCCCGCCGTCCCACACCGTGGCGCCGCCTGACCACCGCGACCCGCTGGCCCGTCGGCATCGGGCTGACCTCGTGGAGCTACATGTGGCGCACGACGCCGCTGCACCGCAGCGAGGAGCCCGGCAACCGCGCGGACGACGCGCCGCCGGCTGTCCCGGCCGGCCTCGCGACGAGGAGCTCCAGGAGCCCGCGCACGGCGTCGGCCCGCTGTTCCACCGCCGCTACCGCGGCCGGATCCGCGACGCGAGCTGTCGCGCCGAGGAGCTCATGGCCCAGCTGCACGAGGACCCCGACCGGGCGGCGCCGACGTCGATGGCGAGCTTCCAGAAGGTGCTCGGGGCCGAGGGCCGGATGGAGGTCAACGACGAGTATGTCGTCCGCATGCCCGGCCCGTGGGACGGGCCGGTGCGGGTGGCCGAGGTCACGCCGCGGTCGTTCCGGCTCGTCACCCTCGCGACGCACCTCGAGGCGGGGACGATCGAGTTCCGCGCCGTCGACGACGGCGACCGGCTGCGCTTCGAGATCGAGTCGTGGGCGCGCAGCGGCGACCGGCTGTCGAACCTCCTCTACCACCATCTGCGCATGGCCAAGGAGATCCAGCTGCACATGTGGAGCTCGTACATCGAGCGCGTCGTGAAGCGCTCCGGGGGTCGCCTCGACCGCGGGCTGGACATCCACACGCGCCGGGTCGAGTACGCCGATGGCCCTTGACCGGCTGCTGGCCATCCGCGCGAGCCGCGCAGCCTGGCCGACCTGACCGACCGCCCGCTGAACTTCGACCCGTCGCGGATCGCCGAGTACACGGCCGAGGAGGGCTGGCACCACGACGACTTCCGCGAGGCGCTGCCCGCCCGAGCCGCCCGGCGACCCCGTCCCCGGCGGGAGCTTCGAGGTCGCCGAGCGCCTGACGAACGAGTACCGCTTCGCCGAGGGCTCGGCGATCCGGGCCGTCTTCGAGCACGGCGGCCCGCTGGAGGGGCGCAACATGCTGCTCAAGGCGCGCCTGTTCGGGATCCGCTTCAACTTCGGCGTGCGCGTCGGCGAGGTCGTCGACCGGACCGAGCGAGGTCGGCGGCCGGCCCGTCCGGGTCTCGGGCTGGAACTACCGCACGCTCGACGGCCACCTCGAGCGCGGCCAGATGGACTACCAGGTGTGGAAGTGGCTCGACACCGGCGAGGTCGAGTTCCGCATCGCCTCCGTGTCGCACCGGGCGCAGATCCGCAACCCGATCGTGTGGGCGGGCGTCGTCCTCTTCGCGCGCCGCGAGCAGCTGAAGTTCTACCGCCACGTGTGCGCGCGGATGGCCGCGCTCGTCCCGCGCGAGACGGGCGCGGCGACGGCCTGAGCCGCGCCCGCGCGTCTGGCATGCGTGTGCCGCCATGAGCGCACGGGCATGGGCGGGGTTCGCGGCGATGTCGCTCGTCTGGGGCGTCCCGTACCTGTTCATCAAGGTCGCCGTCGACGACGGCATCCCGCCCGCCTTCCTGGCCTGGTCGCGCGTCGTGCTCGCGGCGTTCGTGCTGCTCGCGCTCGCCTGGCGCGCGGGGACGCTCGGCACCCTGCGCGGCCGCTGGCGCTGGGTCGCCGCCTTCGCGGTGTTCGAGATCACCATCCCGTTCCCGCTCATCGCCGCCGGCGAGCAGCATGTCGACTCGTCGGTGGCGGCGATCATCATCGCCGCCGCGCCGCTCATCGTCGCGCTGCTCGCGCTGCGCTTCGACGACGACGAGCGCGTCTCGGGGCGGCGGCTGGCCGGGCTGCTCATCGGCCTCGGCGGCGTCGTCGCGCTCGTCGGCATCGACATCGCCGGGCGCAGCGACGAGCTCCTCGGCGCCGGCGCGATCCTCGTCGCCGCCTTCGGCTACGCCGTCGGCCCGATGATCCTCAAGCGCAAGCTCGCCGACGCCGACCCGCGCGCCACGATGGGCGCGAGCCTGGCCGTCGCAGGCCTCCTGCTCACGCCGCCCGCGCTGCTCGATCCGCCCGACGCGACCCCGACCCCCGAGGCGCTCACCGCGCTGCTCGTGCTCGGCCTCGTCTGCACGGCGGCGGCGTTCGTCGATCTACAGCGTGCTGATCGCCGAGATCGGTCCCGGGCGCGCGCTCGTCATCACCTACGTCGCGCCGGTCGTCGCCGTCGCGCTCGGCGTCGCGGTGCTCGGCGAGCGCCCCGGCACGGGCGCGGTCGCCGGCCTGCTGCTGATCATCGCCGGCTCGTGGCTGTCGACCGACGGCCGCCTGCCGCCCGGTCCCGTCGCCGCGCTGGCCGCGCTGCGCCGCCGCCGCGGGCGGCTTCAGGCCGACGCGGCGGAGACGAGATCGCCGGCGGCGGGATCGCCGGTCGACAGCTCCGCGGCGCGCACCGCGTCGACGTACGCCGTCGCCCGCAGGCCGGCCTCGAGGCGCAGGCGCGCGCGGTTGAGCAGCGCCTCGACGTAGTCCGGGTCGATCGCCAGCGCCGCGTCGAAGGCCTCGAGCGCGCGCGGATCGGAGACCTCGTGACGCACGACGCCGATGTTGTTCCACGCCTCGGCCGAGGTCGGCAGCTCGCGGATCGCCGCGGCGAAGGCGGCGACGGCGCCATGGAGGTCGGACGCGCCGAAGCGCTCCTCGCCGCCGGCGACGAGACGCGCGGCCGCCTCGCCGGCGCCCGCGGCGCGCAAGCCGTCGTCGAGCGCGATGAGCAGGTCATGCCGTCCGTGCCGCCGGGCGGCATCGAAGGCGATGCGGCGCAGCTCGCGGCTGGACGAGAACCGAACGGCCACGGCGACGACGGTCTCCGGGTCCTGCGCGGACCACACGTGCCCCTTGCCGTCGTACCAGGTGTCGAGGTTGACGCCGTACTCGTCCGTGTCGACCACGAGGTGCATCCCCTCGTCGAAGGCCTCGACGGCGCGGATGCTGAGGTACTCCTTCATGCGATCGCTCCAACTCGGCTCGTCCCCGGAGCCGACGACCAGGCACTCGGGCGGGACGCCACACGCCCCGTCACGACCGCATAGCGCGTACCAGATGAACGGAGCCCACGGGTTCGCCGTCGGCGCGTCGCGCGCGGCGCGGGCGAGCGCGTCGCGGCGGACCACCGTGGCCGACAGGAACGTCAGCCACTCCGTGCAGGCGTTGAACAGCTCGCGCCCGGAGGGGAAGGCCTGGTAGGCGCCGGGAACCGGCGAGGCGCGGGTCACGCGCCCGTCGCGCTCCCAGCGGTGCGGCAGGTGCAGGACCGCCGGCTCGTGATCGGCGAGCAGTCCGAGGACCTTGGCCACGGCGCCGTCGGCGGGGGCGTCGTCGTCGCCCATCGGCCAGACGTAGTCCGTCTCCGGCGCATTCGCGGCCAGCCATGCCAGGTTGGCCACCGCGCCGACGTTCTCGCCGTGCACGTGCAGCCGGAGATCCAGCGTCCCCGCGAGCTCCTCCTGGAGCCGGCGGACCATCGCCGCGGTGCCGTCCGGCGAGGCGTTGTCGGCCACGAGGACTGGGACGCGTCGCCCGCTCACGACCGGATCGGCGGCCAGCGTGCGCAGGAGGCGCTCGAGCCGGGCAGCGCGCCCGTACGTGGGCACGAGGAAGGAGAGCGTGGGGAACGGGTCCATCGAGGACCGCATCGGCCCACCCGGCGCGCTCCTTGAGGGACGAGGAGACCGCCGTCGCGAGACGAACACGTCCGCAGATGTCCCCCACCGCCACCCCGGAACGCGATTTCTGGGCCGGTCGCCGCGTGCTCGTCACCGGCCACACCGGCTTCAAGGGCGCCTGGCTCGGCCTGTGGCTCGGCGAGCTGGGCGCGCACGTGGCCGGCTACGCGCGCGACGTCCCGACCGACCCGTCGCTGTATGCGCTGGCCGGCGTCGGCGATGGCCTGGAGCACGTCGAGGGCGACGTTCGCGACGCCGAGCGCGTGGCGGAGACGGTGCGGCGCGTGGCCCCCGAGGTCGTCTTCCACCTCGCGGCGCAGCCGTTCGTGCGCCGCTCGTTCCGTGAGCCGGTCGAGACCTACGCGACGAACGTCATGGGCACCGTGCACCTGCTCGAGGCGGTGCGGGGCGCCGCGGACACCGTGCGGGTCGTCGTCGTCGTGACCTCGGACAAGTGCTACGAGAACCGCGAGTGGGTGTGGGGCTACCGCGAGCCCGAGCCGATGGGCGGCCGCGACCCGTACTCGAACTCCAAGGGCTGTGCCGAGCTCGTCACCGCCGCCTACCGCGCCTCGTTCTTCGGCGAGCCCGGCGCGACGCGGATCGCCAGCGCGCGGGCGGGCAACGTCATCGGCGGCGGCGACTGGGGCGAGGACCGGCTGATCCCCGACATCGCCCGCGCGGCGCTGGCCGGCGAGGCGATCCGGATCCGCAACCCGGAGTCGGTGCGCCCGTGGCAGCACGTGCTCAACCCGCTCAGCGGCTACCTGCGCCTCGCCGAGCGCCTGTGGGACGACCCCGGCCACGCCGGCGGCTGGAACTTCGGCCCGCCCGACGCCGACGCGCGCCCCGTGCGCTGGATCGTCGAGCGCGTCGGCGCCGCCTGGGGCGAGCCGCTGCGCTGGGAGATCGATCCCGGCCCCCATCCCCACGAGGCGTCGTGGCTGAAGCTCGACTCGTCGCTGGCGCGCGCCCGCCTGGGCTGGGCGCCGCGCTGGGAGCTCGCCGAGGGGCTCGACCGGACCGTCGAGTGGTACCGCCGCCACGGCGCCGGCGAGGACATGCGCGAGGCGACGCTCGCGCAGATCCGGGCCTTCGCCGCCGCCGGGTAGCTCAGCGCCCCGTCGGGGCGCCGCTGCGCCGGCGGGCGGCGTGGGTGCGCGCGCCGGCGTGCTCGCGCCCGTCGCGCGGCGGCCGGTGGCTGACCGCGGCGCGCAGCGCCGCGCCGACGCGGGCGACCTCGTCGCGGCGCAGCAGCACGCCGCTGGGGAGGTTGATCGCGCGGCTGCCGATGCGGTCGGCGACCGCGCCGGGCGCCTGGCGCCGCGCCCACATCGGGTAGCGGCTGATGGCCGGGAAGACCGGGCGCGAGTCGATGTCCTCGCCGCGCAGGGCCGCGCGGACGTCCTCGCGCGTCACGCCGGCCTCGGGCTCGACGACGACGCTCGTCATCCAGTGGATGCTGTGGGCCCACGAGGCCTCGGGGCTGAGGGTCAGCCCGGCGACGCCGTCAAGCTCCTCCTCGTACCAGCGGAAGATCCGGCGCTTGGCCTCGACGTGCTCCTCGACGCGCTCGATCTGGCCGAGCCCGATCGCCGCCTGGACGTTGGAGAGCTTGTACTTCCAGCCCGTCTCGCCGATCCAGAAGTCGCCCTCGTGGCCCATCGTCCACAGGTACTTCGCGCGCTCGTAGAGCTCGTCGCTGTCGGTGACGAGCATCCCGCCCTCGCCCGTGACGAGCAGCTTGGCGCCCTGGAAGCTGAAGCCGGCGGCGTCGCCGAAGCTGCCCGTGCGCCGGCCGGCGACCTCGGCGCCGATCGACGGCGCGGCGTCCTCGACGACGTGCAGGCCGTGCTCGCGGGCGATGGCCATGATCGCGTCCATGCGCGCCGGGTGGCCGTAGAGGTGGACGGGCATGACGGCCTTCGTGCGCGGCGTGATCGCGGCCTCGAAGGCGGCCGGGTCCAGGCACCAGCTCTCGGCCTCGATGTCGGCGAAGACGGGCGTCGCGCCGGTGTAGGTGACGGCGTTGGCGGTCGCCACCCAGGTCAGGTCCGGGACGATGACCTCGTCGCCGGCGCCGATGCCCAGGGCGAGCAGCGACAGGTGCAGCGCGCCCGTGCAGCTCGAGGTCGGCAGCGCGTGGCGGACGCCGACGTACTCGGCGAAGCGGTCGCTGAAGGCGTCGAGGTAATCGGCCCAGCGGCCGTTCCAGCCGTTGCGCACGGCGTCCAGCGCGTAGCTCGTCTCGCGCGCGGACATCGACGGGCCGGCGGTCAGGATCGGAGCGGGCGCCGGGACGGCGGGCGCGTGGACCATGCGCAGGAAGCTGCGGTCGGCGGGCTCACCGTCGGCGGCGGGCACGTAGGCGACGCGGCCGTCGGGGCTCTCGGTGCGCCGCAGCGCCAGCGAGTCCGCGGCGACGAAGCCGAGGCGCTCGTAGAAGGCGATCGCATGGGTGTTGTCGGCGAAGACGCGCAGGTCGATCTCGCGCGGGCAGAACAGCTCGCCGGCCCAGCGCAGCAGCGCCGCCAGCGCGGCCGACATCAGGCCGGGCTCGCCCTGCTCGCCGCGCACGACGTTGTCGACCTCGAGCGCGCGGTCGCCGTCGAGGGCGCCGGCGAAGCCGAGGTGCCCGACCGGGTGGCCGTGGCGGTCGCAGACGAGGAACAGGAGGCGGTCCTGCTTGTCGAGCACGCCGTGGCGCAGCCAGCGGGCGGTGCCCTCGTCGGTGACCGGGAACTGCGTCGGGAAGGCCGACGCGTTCGCCTCGCGCCAGCGCCCGAAGGCGGCGATCAGCCGGCTGTCGTCGGCGTGCAGCTCGCAGACCGGCACGAGCAGGCCGCGGTCGTCGGGGAGCACGACCGAGCGGGCGTGGAGGTCGGCCAGCGCCCGCGTGCCCTTGAGGAAGGCGAACTCGCGGCGCACGGCGCCGGCGAAGACCTCGCGGGCGCGGTCGTCGGGGTTCGGGCGGGTCATGTGCGGCTCCTGTCGGGTTCGGTGAGCTCGAGGAGGTCGAGCGCGGTGCGGGCGACCCCGGCGCTCGTGACGCCGAAGCCGGCGAGCAGGTGCTCGCGCGAGCCGACGGCGTGGGCGAAGGTGTCCGGCAGGCCGACGCGGCGCAGGCGCGCGGCCGCGCCGTGCTCGGCGATCGCCTCGGCGGCCGCGCTGCCCAGGCCGCCGACGATGCTGTGCTCCTCGACGGTGACGACGGCGCCGGTGCGCTGCGCGGCGGCGGCGAGCGCCTCGTCGTCGAACGGCTTGATCGTGCCGAAGTGCAGGACGGTCGCCGCGACGCCCTCGGCGGCGAGCAGGTCGGCGGCGGCGACGGCGTCGGGCAGCGTCGTGCCCGTGGTGGCGATCGTCACGTCGCCGCCGTCGCGCAGGACGCTGGCGCGGCCGACGACGAACGACGCGTCCTCGGGCAGGACGGCGGGCTCGCCGTTCTTGCCGAGGCGCAGATAGACGGGGCCGTCGACGGCGAAGGCGGCGCGCGTGGCGCGGCGCGTCTCGGCCGGATCGCCGGGCGCGAGGACGGTCATCCCGGGGAGCGCGCGCATGATCGCGAGGTCCTCGATGGCGTGGTGCGTCGGGCCGAGGTAGCCGTAGGCGACGCCGCCGCCGACGCCGACGAGCTTCACGTCGGCTCCGGCCATGGCGACGTCGACGCGGACCTGGTCGTGCGGGCGCGAGGTCACGAAGGGGGCGATCGAGTAGGCGAACGGGACCTGCCCGGCGTAGGCGAGGCCGGCGGCGACGCCGACGAGGTTCTGCTCGGCGATGCCGACGTTGAGGTAGCGGCCCGGCGCCGCCTGCTCGAACTCGTCGAAGAGCCCGATGCCGAGGTCGCCGGTGAGCGCCCAGACGCGCTCGTCGGCGGCCCCGAGCTCGGCCAGCGCGGAGAAGAACGCGTCCCTCACGCCGCCACCTCGCGGTCCAGGGCGGCGAGCACGCGGTCGCGATCCTCGGGCTTGAGCGAGCGGTAGTGCCACATCAGCTCGTCCTCCATGAAGTCCACGCCGTGGCCCTTGGTCGTGCGGGCGACGATCGCGCGCGGCCGCGTCCCGCGGGCGCCCAGCGCCGGGGCGAGCGCCGCGTGGTCGTGGCCGCCGACCGCGACGGCGTCGAAGCCGAAGGCCTCGAGCTTGGGGACGATCGGCTCGAGGTCGACGACGTCCGCGGTGCGCCCCAGGCCCTGCAGGCCGTTGGCGTCGACGATCAGCGTCAGGTCGGTGAGGGCGAGGTGGCCGGCGAGGGCGATCGCCTCCCACACCGAGCCCTCGTTGAGCTCGCCGTCGCCGACGAGGCAGAAGGTGCGCCGGCCGTTGGCGGCGTGGCGGTCGGCGAGCGCGAGGCCGACGGCGATCGCGGGCCCGTGGCCGAGCGAGCCGCCGGTCATCTCGACGCCGGCGACGCCGCGCTCGGGGTGCCCGGCGTACGCGCCGCCGTCGGCGCAGTAGCCGGCCACGAAGTCCTCGGGTGCGATCCGGCCGGCCGCGGCGAGCGTGGCCCACAGCGCGGACGCGGCGTGCCCCTTGGAGAGCAGGAAGCGGTGGCCGGGCGCGGGACCGGCGGGCAGCACGTCGGCGTGCAGCACGGCGAGGACGTCGACGATCGACAGCGCGCTGCCGATGTGGCACGTGCGCGCCCGCAGGGCGGCCTCGATGACGAGCCGGCGGGCCGTCTCTGCGCGCCGGGCGCTGAGATCGCTCACCGCGCCGCCTGCAGCAGGGCGTCGACGCGGTCGCCGTGGCGGCGGCCGGGGTTCTCGGCGTCGGCGCGGCGGCGGTCGTCCCAGACGCGCCACGGCGCGGCCCCGCGGTCCCACAGGCCGCGCAGGTGCTCGACGTCGCGCACCGTGTCGGCGCACTGCCAGTAGCCGTCGTGGCGGAAGACCTTCAGCTCGCCGTCGGCGGCCAGCCCCTCGAGCGGCTCGCGCTCGAGCACGCAGGACGGGTCGGCCGAGATGCGGTCGAGCACCGCGCGGTCGAAGACGAAGAAGCCGCCGGAGACGAGCGAGTCGCCGCCGGGCTTCTCGGCGAAGCGGTCCACGCGGTCGCCGTCGATGGCCAGCTCGCCGAAGCGCGAGGGCGGGTGCACGCCGGTCACGGTGGCGAGCCTGCCGTGCGCGCGATGGAAGTCGACGAGCGCGCGGATGTCGATGTCGGCGACGCCGTCGCCGTACGTGCACAGGAAGAGGTCGGAGTCTCCGAGGTAGCGCTCGACGCGCTTGACGCGGGCGCCGGTCATCGAGCTCTCGCCGGTGTCGACGAGCGAGACCGTCCAGTCCTCCACGTCGCGCGAGGCGTACTCGACGTCGCCGGTGGCCAGCGACACCGTGAGGTCGGAGCGCAGCGCGTGGTAGTCGAGGAAGTACTGCTTGATCATGCTGCCGCGGTAGCCCAGGCAGCAGACGAAGTCGGTCAGGCCGTGCGCGGCGTAGAGCTTCATGATGTGCCACAGCAGCGGGCGGCCGCCGACCTCGACCATCGGCTTGGGCCGGTACTCGGTCTCCTCGCGCATGCGGGTGCCCATGCCGCCGCAGAGCAGGACGACCTTCGGCGCGGGGGTGTCGGGGAACGCCATGCGGCTCCTATCGGTCCGCGTGTCGCGTTCCTGAAGACCCCTGTACGCAGGGCGTCAGCGCCCTCAAGGCCCGTCTCCGGGCCGCCGATGGGATGGCCATGGCCCCCGCCCCCACCGCCGAGCACATCCTCGAGCTGGTCGCGCAGTACGCGGCCGAGCGCCACGCCCCGCGCGGCTTCGACCCGGCGAACCCGTCCGTCCCCGTCTCGGGCAAGGTCTTCGGCCCCGAGGAGGTCGTCGAGCTCGTCCGCACCAGCCTCGACTTCTGGCTCACCGCGGGCCCCGAGACCAAGCGCTTCGAGCGCGCCCTGGCGCGCAAGGCGGGCCTGCGCCACGCGCTGATGGTCAACTCGGGGTCGTCGGCCAACCTCGCCGCCGTCACCGCGCTCACCTCCCCCATGCTCGGCGAGCGCGCCCTGCGCCCGGGCGACGAGGTCATCACCGTCGCCGCCGGCTTCCCGACGACGGTCAACCCGATCGTCCAGAACGGCCTGATCCCGGTCTTCGTCGACGTCGAGCTGCCGACCTACAACATCGATCCCACGCAGCTCGAGGCGGCCATCTCGGACCGCACGCGCGCCGTCGTGATCGCCCACACGCTCGGCAACCCGTTCGACCTCGCCGCGGTCACCGACCTCTGCCGCCGCCACGGCCTGATGCTCATCGAGGACTGCTGCGACGCGCTCGGCGCGACGTACGACGGCCGACCGGTGGGCACGTTCGGCGAGCTCGCGACGCTGTCCTTCTACCCCGCCCACCAGATGACGACGGGCGAGGGCGGCGCCGTGCTGGCCAACCGCGGGATCATGAAGCGGATCGTCGAGATCGTCCGCGACTGGGGCCGCGACTGCTGGTGCGACCCGGGCTGCGACAACACGTGCGGCAAGCGCTTCGGCCAGCGCTTCGGCACGCTGCCGCCCGGCTACGACCACAAGTACGTCTACTCGCACCTCGGCTACAACCTCAAGGCGACCGACATGCAGGCCGCCGTCGGCCACGCGCAGCTCGAGCGCATCGACGGCTTCGTCGCCCAGCGCCGCGCCAACCACGCCTACCTGTCAGAGGCGCTCGCCGACCTGCAGGACACGCTGATCCTCCCCGAGGCCACGCCGAACTCGGACCCGTCGTGGTTCGGCTACGCCATCACCGTGCGCCCGGACGCCCCGTTCGGTCGCGCCGAGCTCGTCGACCACCTCGAGTCGCGCGGGATCGCCACGCGCCTGCTCTTCGCGGGCAACCTGCTGCGCCAGCCGGCCTACCAGGACGTCGAGCACCGCGTCGTCGGCTCGCTCGAGACGACCGACCTCGTCGCCGCGCGGACGTTCTGGATCGGCTGCTACCCCGGCCTCGGCGAGGACCACCTCGAGTACATGGCGCAGCAGCTGCGCAGCTTCGCCGTCGCGCCGCGGCTCGCCGCGTAGCGCGCGCTCAGCCCAGCAGGGCGACGAGCAGCACGATCACGACGACGACGAAGATGCCCACGAACGCGGGCACGATCGGCCGCTGACCCCACCAGAACTCGGGCTTGGCCCGGTCGCGGCTGTGCCGGCCCTCGGGCGGGGTCCCGACCCAGTCGTCATCGTCGTCGTAGCGCGCGCCCATGCCGTGATCGTGACGGATCGGGTGGGCGAAGCGCAGCGTGAACTAGCATCGCGCGCCGTGCACGAGAAGCGCATCGAGATCCGCTGGCGCGACGTCGACCACTACGGCCACGTCAACAACGCCGTCTACCTGACCTACCTCGAGGAGGTTCGCGACGAGTGGCTCGCGCGGACCATCGCCGACCCCGAGAGCGTCTGGGACTACGTGCTCGCGCACGTCTCGATCGACTTCCGCCACGAGATCGTCCAGGACGACGACGAGGTGATCGCCACCTGCCGCCTGGATTCGATCGGCCGCTCGAGCGTCCGGACGCGCGAGGAGGTCCGCACGGCCGCGGGCCGGCTCGCCGCCGAGGCCTCGAGCGTGATCGTCGCGCGCGACCGCGCCGCCGGCGGCTCGCGGCCGATCTCCGAGGCCGAGCGAGCGCGCTTCGAGGCGGCCCTCGAGCAGGCGCCCGGCTAACCGGTGTTGCGCATGCCGGCCGCGATCCCGTTCACGGTCAGCAGCAGCGCGCGGACGACCGTGGGATCGGAGCGCCGGCCGCGCGCGCGATCCTCGCGCCAGCGCTCGGTGAGCGCGACCTGGAGGTAGTGCAGCGGCGCGAGGTAGGCGTTGCGGATCTGCAGCGTGCGCTGCAGGACCGGCGCGGACTCCAGCAGCTCGTCCTGCTCGAGCACGCGCAGGACCTCGGTGAGCGTGAGGTCGTGCTCGGCGCGGATCACGTCGTAGACGTGGTGCAGCTCGGGCGGCGCGAGCCGGTGCACGTAGTGCTGGGCGAGCTCCATGTCGGTCTTGGCCAGCGTCATCGAGACGTTCGAGAGGAAGTTCGCGAAGAAGTGCCACTTCTCGAGCATCTCGCGCAGCTCGCCACCCAGGCCGGCCTCGCGGGCGGCGGCCAGGCCCGTCCCGATCCCGAACCAGCCCGGGACGATCTGGCGCGACTGCGTCCAGCCGAACACCCACGGGATCGCGCGCAGGCCGCCGAGGCCGGCGCCCGAGTCCGGCCGGCGCGAGGGGCGCGAGCCGAAGTGCAGCTCGCCGAGCAGCTCGACCGGCGTCGAGGCCAGGTAGTAGGCGGGCAGGTCGGGGTCGTCGACGAGCTCGCGGTAACGGGACGAGGCCGCGTCGGACACCGTCTGCATCGTGTTCGACCAGCGCATGACCTCCTCGTCTGAGGAGCGCGGGCGCTTGTGCAGCACGGTCGACTCGACGACGGCGGCGAGCGTGAGCTCGAGGTTCTCGCGCGCGAGGCTGGGCACGAGGTACTTGTCGGAGATGACCTCGCCCTGCTCGGTGAGCTTGATCTCGCCGTCGAGCGTTCCCCACGGCTGGGCGAGGATCGCGTCGTGCGTCGGGCCGCCGCCGCGCCCGATCGTGCCGCCGCGGCCGTGGAACAGGCGCAGGTGCACGCCGTGGCGGCGCGCCGTGTCGCGCAGCGCGCGCTGGGCGACGTGGATCTCCCACTGGCTGGTGGTGATCCCGGCCTCCTTGTTGGAGTCCGAGTATCCGAGCATGACCTCCTGGACGTCGCCGCGCAGGGCGACGATGCGCCGGTACTCGGGGTCGTCGAGCAGGCGGCCCAGGAGCTCGGCCGACTCGCGAAGCTGCTCGACGCTCTCCAGCAGCGGGACGAAGCCGATGCGCGCGACGCCGCTGGAGACGTCGACGAGGCCCGCCTCACGCGCCAGGATGACGGCGGCGAGCACGTCGTCGGCGCCCTTGGTCATCGAGACGATGTAGGACTCGATGACCTCCGGGCCGAAGCGCCGCAGCGCCGTGCCGATCGCCGTGAAGACGCCGAAGGTGCGCTCGCCCTCGCTGTCCAGCGGCGGCGGGCTCGGGGCCAGCGGGCGGCGCGAGCGCAGCTCGTCGACGAGCAGCTCGTAGCGCTCATCGCGGCTCAGCGACGCGTAGTGGCCGCGGCGCTCGTTGAGGCGGTCGAAGAGCTGGCCGAGGGCGTGGTGGTGGGCGTCGGCGTGCTCGCGGACGTCCATCGTCGCGAGGTGCATGCCGAACGCCGACAGCGTGCGCACCGCGCGGTCGAGCGAGCCGCGCGCGATCAGCTCGCCGCGATTGGCGAGCAGCGAGTCGCGCACGATGACGAGGTCCTCGACGAGCTCGCTCGTGCCGCGGTAGTCGCGCCCCGGCTCGTGCACGCGGTGCTCGGCGACGCGCGCACGGGTGTTGACGAGCTTCTGGCGCACGCAGGTGAGCTTCAGCCGGTACGGCTCCTCGGCGTTCAGGCGCCGGTAGCGCTCCTCGAGCTCGGGCAGGCACTCGAGGTCGCCGGCCAGCGACAGCTCGAGCTGCTGCGTCGCGCCGGTGATGCGCACGGACGAGGACAGCTCGACGCGCAGCTCGTCGATCGCGTCCAGCGTGTCGCGGATCGCGTGGTCGTGCTGGAGGGCGATGACGTCGAGCGTCGTGTCCGGGGTGACGTTCGGGTTGCCGTCGCGGTCGCCGCCGATCCACGTCCCGAAGGTCAGCGGGCGCGAGTCGGGCGGCAGCTCGACACCGATGCGGGCGAGCTCCTCGCCGAGCGACTCGAGCGTGTGCGGGACGGCGTCGTGGTGCAGGTTGTCGAAGTAGTAGATCGCGTTGCGCGCCTCGTCGATGACGTCGGGGCGCACGACGCGCAGCTCGTCGGTCTGCCACAGGAGGTCGACCATCTCCTCCAGCCGGCGCTGCACGCGCCGCTCCGCGACGGGATCGCGCGTGGTCCCGTCGGGGCCGATCGCGCGCTCCCACTCGTCGAGCAGGCTGGCGATCCGGCGGATCTTGGTGAGCACCGAGCGGCGGGCGGCCTCGGTCGGGTGCGCGGTGAACACCGGCCGCAGCGACATCGTGCGCAGCTCGGCGGCGACCTCGCCCGGCGTGTAGCCCGCCGCGGCGATCCGGTCGATGGCCTGCGACAGCCACGTGCCCTGGCGCAGGCGGATGGCGTGCAGCTCGCGCCCGCGATGGACCTGCTCGGCGACGTTGACGAGGTAGAAGTAGGTCGTGAACGCGCGCACCAGGCGCGTCGCGCTGATCGTGTCCAGCGCGGCCAGCTCGGCCGCCGCGGCGTCGCGGTCGGTGCGCATGAGCAGCCGGATGCGCTCGACGAGCTCGAGCAGCTCCGGGCCCTCCTGGCGGACGAGCGTCTGGCCGAGCAGCGTGCCCAGCGCGCGGATGTCGCGGCGCAGCCCGGCCTCGTGGTCCGGGGGCCCTTCGGGTGGTGTGCTGGTGGCGTCGGCGGTCTGCGGGGTGGCCATGCTGGAGCTCGCCTTCCAGGGCGCGGTGGGCTCCGATCCCACCCGCAGAGTAGTGCCGGTCAGCCGTCGTCGCGGTGAACGGTGTCGGGTGAGAAGGCGGGCAGGCAGACGGCGACGTAGTGCGCGCCACCCGGCTCGGGGGTCGAGTAGCGGACCCATTCGCCCGCGCGCACGAGCACGGCCTGGCCGGCGCGGACGTCCAGCGCGCCGTCCTCGTGCTCGATGCGCAGGCAGCCGTCGACCACGACCGTGTACTCGTCGAACTCCGGCCGCTGGCCGGGCTCGAGCCAGCCCTCGGGGGACTGCATGCGCGCGACGCTCAGGCGCTCCTCGCCGGTGTTCACGCGCCCGACGAACTCGTCGATGACCTTCGGCTTCGTGCCCGCCGCCTCGACGCGGCTGGGGCTCTCGATGAGCACGGGCATGGTGTGTCAGCCCGCGTTCTCGGGATCCAGCGTGGTGGCGAGCCGCTCCCGGATGCGCTCGAGCGCCTCGGGGCCGTCGGCGTGCTCGAGGCCGACGGCGACGCCGGCCAGGAAGGCGCCGACCGGGGCGGCGGGCCGCACGGACCCCATGGCCACCTCCTTGGCGAGGTCGAGCACCTGGTGCACGACGTCGCGATCGGCGACCCAGCGGGTGTCCTCGGGGATGTCGAGCGCGGTGGCGGCGTCCGCGGCCCAGGTGTAGAGCGTTCCGTCCATGGTTCGCAGCGTACGGGTCAGGCCGCCTCGGGAACCGGGGTGGGCGCCGCGGCCGGCTGCTCGGCGGTCGTTTCGGGTGCGGGCGCGGCCTCGGGCGCCGGTGCGGCCTCGGGCCCGGGGGCGGCCTCGGGGCAGGCTCCGCCACGGGGGCGGCTTCGGGCGCGGGCGCCGGAGCGGCCTCGGGCGCGGGCGCCGGAGCGGCCTCGGGCGCGGGCGCCGCCTGCGCGGGAGCCGGCTCGGCCACGGGGGCGGGTGCCGGCTCGGCCGCGGGCGCCGGGGCGGGCTCGCTCACGGGTGCCGGAGCCGGCGCGGCCGCGGGCTCGGCCGTCGCCGTCGCCCCGCCCGTCGAGCTCCCGGCCGACGTCGTGCTCGCCGCGCGCGTCGAGGCGAGCGTCGCCGTGGACGCCTTGGCCGGGGTCGCGCCGGCAATCGACTTCTGGCCGCTCAGGTACGGGCCGGGGTCCTCGGCCTGGCCGTTGCGGCGGACCTCGACGTGCACGTGCGGACCGGTGCACGACCCGCTGCAGCCGACGTTGCCGATCGTCTGCCCGGCCTTCACGTCGTCGCTCGACGCCACCTTCGACGCCGACAGATGCGCGTAGCACGTCGTCACCGAGCCGGCGTGGCGGACGCACACCATGAGGCCGTAGCCGTCGCCCTTGTCGGCGGACTGGGTGACCGTGCCGCACTGCGCGGCGTGGACGGGCGTGCCGCTCGGCGCGGCGATGTCCAGCCCGGCATGGGTGTGATCGCCCCGGCCCTCGCCGTAGCGGCCGGTGACCGTGCCCTTCACCGGCATGCTCGCCGTGCCGGTCGTGCAGCCGTCGCCCGACACGGCGGGCGCCGGCGGGGCGGGCGCCGGGTCGACGGTCTCGTCCGATGGCGCTGCGGGCTCGGGCTCCGGCTCCGGCTTGGACGACGAGGACGACGTCTCGGCCGGCTCTTCGGCGGTGTCGGCGTCGTCGTCGTCGCGCACGACGACCTTGACGCTGTGGTCCGCGGTGTCGGCGCGGCGCTCGTCACGGTCGTAGAAGAGGACACGCCCGTTGAACATCGCGCTCCACGTGCGCGCGTCGACGGCGCCCGTCGAGCTCAGCCCGTGCTCGCGCTGGAAGGCGGCGACCGATGCGCGCGTGATCGGCCCGTAGATGCCGTCGGCGGTGATCGTGAGCTGGCGCTGGACGGCGGCGACCGCGTCGCCCGTGTCGCCGAAGCTCAGCAGCTGGGTGCGCCCGTCGGTGGCGGCCGCGATCGACGACGTGTCGACGGGCGCGGGGGTCGCTGCGCGACCGGCGCCGCCCCTGGCGCCGGCGAGCGAGGGGACGATCGGCGAGGCGAGCATGGCGGCGCTGACGGCCATGGAGGTCCCGCGCCGGCGCTGGCGGTTGCGGCGGCTCGCCTCGAACAGGCGGCGCCGCTGGCGCGAGCGCTCGAGCGACTGCTCCCACAGGTCGAGCGCCGCGAGGTCGCGGTCGCTGCGCGGGTACGGGTCCAGGTCCGATGGCCGGGGGTCCATGTGTCTCCTTCGCTTCCGGTTGATCGCCTGCGGGGTGAGCTGTCGGGCTCGCGCTCGGAAGTGCGCTACGCCGCGGTCGCGGCGATTCGCCCCTGCGGCCATGCGGCCGCCCTGGGTCCCCCGCCCGGCGCCCCCTGAGATCGCGCCGGCTCGGCTTGACGACACATAACAAAGCACCGCGGGGACGGAAGTTGCGGTGCCCTAGGCTCCCGGCCGTGATCAAGGGCGACCAGACCACCGAGATCGCCGCCGCGCCGCCGGCCGTCTTCGCGATTCTCTCCGACCTCGAGCGCTACCCCGAGTGGCAGGACTTCCTCCAGCGCATGACCGTCCTCGAGCGCGACGCCGACGGCCGGCCCGCGCTCGTGCGCGCCGAGGCCGACGCCAAGGTCACGACGCTGGGCATGCAGCTGCGCTGCACCCACGACCCCGACCGCCGCGTCGCCTGGCGCGCCGAGTCCGGCGACCTGAAGGCCTTCGACGGCGCCTTCGACATCGCCGACGCGGGCGCGGGCCGCAGCCGTGTGACCTTCGCGCTCGAGGTCGACCCCGGCCGCAAGCTCGGCTTCCTCCTGCGCGGCGGCGTCGGCGACCGCCTGCGCGACCGCATCCTCGACGGGATGCTCGACGGGCTGCGCAAGCGCGCCGAGGGCGGCTGAGCCCACGGCGTAGTGCAACCCTCGGTGGTCAGTACGGCGGACGGTGGCCGCGAGCACGTCGCGGATCTGGCGGCGACTCGCGGTCGGACGTCAGTCGGCGTACGTGGATCGCAGGGTCGTGTAGCCGGCGAGCTGGAGGCCGTTCGTCGTCGGTGCGGTCGAGCTGGAACGCCGCCGGCGGCCGTGGGCCTGATAGCCGTCCGCCTCGACGACGACGCGCTCGGCCGGCCAGAGGAAGTCGACACTGCTGCCGGCCGACGTCTGTTGGGTGAGCGGCGCCGGGAGCCCGTGCCGGCGACAGAGGTCCATCAGCCGGTCCTCGAGGTGCGATTGGGTGGGCGCGAGGTCCGTCAGCAGCTCGCGAAGTGCCTTCGACCGGCGGTGGTCGAGAACGGCGAGCATCGAGGGCAGATGGACGAGGCGCCGGAATTGGGCCTCGCGGAGCGCGCGAGTCAGGTCTCGCTCGCCGATCACGTGCGCGAGGTCGGCCAGCGTGCGCGCCGGCGACGTGACAGGAATCCGCCGATGGACGGTGATGTCCGCCGCGACCAGGCGGCCCTCGTGGACTGCGACCCCGCGGGTTGGCCGCCGCGTCGGAGCGGTCACGTCGGGCAGATCGCCGTCGCCGTCGACGAGCTGCCACAGGGCGCCGGCGCTGCGATGGCTGAGCACCGCCCCCTCCCCGCACGCGAGGACCGCCGCCAGCCAGCGCGCCTCCTGCCGCGGCGCTCCATGCCCGACCGCGAACACACCTCGGTGCATGGGGATGAGCCGTCCGGCCGCGACGCGGCGCTGGATCTGGCGCGGCGAGACGCCGCAGGCGATCACCTGCGACCGTGACACCACCCCGTATTGCCGGGTGGCGATGCCGGCGATCGTCCCATCCGCCGTCTCGTGGCAACCCATGCGGTTGCTAGGAGACGGCGGACCGCGTCTCTCCCCCCTACGCCGGCCCGCTCTGCGGCGGCAGCGGCGGCGGCTCCAGGGCATCGCGCGCCTCGCGCTCCTCGCGGCGCATCCCCCACCACTCGTGCGCCGCGATCTGGATCGAGGCGGCGACGGGGATGGCGAGCAGCGCGCCGGCGATGCCGAACAGCGCGCTGCCGAAGAGCACCGAGACGAGCACCGCGAACGGGTGGATGTCCAACGCCCGCTTCTGGATCTGCGGCTGGATGACGTTGTTCTCGATCTGCTGGTAGGCGATCGCCCAGATCGTCCAGATGATCGTCGCCGTCGGGAAGTCGGCGAAGACGGTCACGATGCCGACGATCACGGCCGCGATCGTCGCGCCGACCAGCGGGATGAGATCGAAGAAGAACACGACCACGGCCAATGGCGCGGCGAACGGGACGCCGAGGATGCTCAGCACGATCCACGTCGTGATGCCGGCGATCGTCGCCTGCGCGAGCGCGCCCGCGACGTAGTTGCCCACGGCCTGGGCCATGCGGTCGACCGTCCGATTCAGGCGTTCCTCGCGTCCCGGCGGCGCGAGGGTCAGCGCGCGCCGGATCCACTCGCGCCCGGCGCCGATCATGAAGATGCTCAGCACCAGGATGGTCACGCCGGCGAAGATCGAGTTCACCAGGCCGAGGCCGATGTCGCGGAGCGTCCCCGCGGCGCCGCCGAGGCGCGAGGGCAGCTTCCGCGCCTCGGCCTCGAGCTGGTCCGCGAGCCCGTAGTCACGCTCGAGCCTTCGCAGCGTGCGGTTGCGCTGGACGAAGTCCTGCAGATCGCGCGCGTAGTCGGGCGCGCGGTCGGCCAGGTCGTTCGCGCCCGTGGCCACCGGCGGCACCACGATCGCGCCGATCCCGCCCGGGATGAGCAGCAGTGCGAAGTACGTGGCCGCGATCGCCAGGCCGCGCGGCAGTCCGTGCCGGCCGAGCCAGTTCACCGGACCCGACAGCGCGACCGCGAGGAACGTCGCGATGATGATCCAGCTCAGCGGCCGGCGCAGCAGCCACAACAAGTAAAGGGCGAGCAGGACGCTGACGCCGATGATCACGAACCGCACCACGGTGCGCGGCGGCAGGTCGACGCGGACGGTCGAGACGGGCGGCGAGGGCATGCGTGGCCGCGAGTATCGGGGTCGCTCCGGACGGCGCATCGCAAGCGCGCGCCAAGCTGCGTGGCCGAGGCACGCGCGGCGCTACGATCATGTTGGAGAGGATCAAAGCGAAGACATGGTCATCCTGGGCATCGCGCTGCTGCTCGCCGGCGCCGGCCTCCTCGTCGCCGAGGCCCATCTGCCCACGTATGGCGTGCTTGGCCTCGCCGGGGCCGTGGCGCTTGTGGCGGGCGGCGCGCTCGCCGTCGATGGCTCGGGTGGCGGCGTCGCCCTCGTGCTCGTCGTGGCCGCCGTGCTCGCGCTGACCGCCGCCGTCGTGCTCGCCACGGTCGTGCGCGGCGCGCGGAGCGTCGGGCGCCGGCGTGTCGCCACCGGCACCGAGGCCCTGGTCGGCCGCGTCGGCGTGCTGCGCAGCGTTCCCGCGCCCGTCGGGCAGGTGTTCGTCGATGGCGCCCTGTGGCGCGCCAAGCCCTGCTGGGAGGAAGCCGATGCGTTTCACGAGGGCGACCCGGTCGTCGTCGAGCGCGTCCAGGGCCTGACCCTCTCCGTCCGCCGCGCCGAGGAATGGGAGCTTGAGGAATGACCGCCGTCGTCGTCGCAGTGATCATCATCGTCGCCGTGCTGGCCGCGCTGGCCGGCGCGTCCATCCGCATCCTGCGCGAGTACGAGCGCGCCGTCGTCTTCCGCCTCGGGCGGCTGCTCGGCGAGAAGGGCCCGGGCATCGTGCTGCTCATCCCGGGCATCGACCGGATGGTCCGCGTCGACCTGCGTACCGTCACCTTCGACGTCCCGCCGCAGGACCTGATCACGCGCGACAACGTCCCTGCGAAGGTCAACGCGGTCACGTACTTCCGCGTCGTCGACCCGATCAAGTCGGTCATCGAGGTCGAGCGCTATCGCGCCGCGACATCGCAGATCGCCCAGACCACGCTGCGCTCCGTGCTCGGCAAGGCCGACCTCGACACGCTGCTCACCGAGCGCGAGAAGCTCAACGAGGAGCTGCAGCAGATCATCGACGAGCAGACCGACCCCTGGGGCATCAAGGTCTCGACGGTCGAGATCAAGGACGTCGGCATCCCGCAGGCCATGCAGCGCGCCATGGCCCGGCAGGCCGAGGCCGAGCGCGAGCGCCGCGCGAAGGTCATCAACGCCGAGGGCGAGTTCCAGGCCGCCGAGAGGCTCCACGACGCCGCCGCGATCATGAGCCACGAGCCCGCAGCCCTGCAGCTGCGCTACATGCAGACGCTGCTCGAGCTCGGTGCGAGCCAGGCCTCGACGATCGTCTTCCCGCTCCCCATCGACCTGCTCAAGCCGCTGCTCGAGAAGGGTGACAGCGAGAGGGCCGCGGCGGCGACCCGCGAGCTGCGCCGGCCGGATGGGACGGCCGGCATCGAGGCGGCTCCCGAGGCCGCCGAGCTCCCGCCGAGCCGCCAGCCCGGCGACCGCCTGGCGCCGAGCGCGAACACCGACGCCACGTAGGCCGCCGGAGAGAGTAGGTTTCCGCGGGCGGCCGGGTCCCACCCGTTTCCCGGCGGCACACAAACGTCACGACCGGGAGGGGTTCGATGGCGGTCACGAAGATCATCGAGCTCGTGGGCAGCTCCACCGAGAGCTCGGACGATGCCGTCCAGCAGGCGCTGAGCACCGCGCGGCAGAGCCTGCGCAACATCAAGGCGGTCGACGTCGTGTCGACCGGTCTGCGGGGCGAGGGCCTCGGCGAGTGGCGCGCGCACGTGCGTATCGCGTTCCTCGTCGAGAGCGTCGGCGAGTAGCCGCGATGGTGAGGGCGGGAGGCCGTGAAATGCGCATGGACCGCGCGGCGCATGGGCAGGAGTCGGCCGTGATCAACGCGGTCGGTCCTCGGGCCCAAGTGCTCCCGGATCCGGGCGCGGGCGGCCTGCTCGCCCTCCCCCGCTCCTCACCCCCCGTGCTCGAGTGCATCCGGGCGCTCGTCCACGCACTCGAGGACGACCCCGGGCTGACCGCACGCGAGCTCTCCGAGCGCGTCGGCCTCGCCCGCCGCCACGTCGTCCTGCTGCTGCTGCGCCTCGAGGAGCACGCGCTCGTGGCGCACGAGGGCCGGCGCTGGTTCCGCGGGCCCGAAGCGGTTCGCTGAACACCTCGCTGCAGCCTCGCTTCCTGCAAGAGATCCTGCAAAGAGCAGGAATCCCAGTGATAGCGTCGACGCCGCACGCGCCGAGTCGCCGCGCCTCCGGGCTTGGTGATCGGGGGACCCACTGTGGCCATGGTGGCCACGGGGGCGAATCGCCGCCTCGTGGCGGCGTAGCGCTCGGCCATCCGGGCGCGAGCCCGTCAGCTCACCTCGTAGGCGCAACCGCCCCCCGACATGAAGAGCCTGATGCGATTCCTCCCCCGCCGCCGCGTGGGCGCCGCGCTCGATCGATCTCCGCGATCGCGGCCGTGGCCGCGCCGTCGCAGGCCGGCGCCCGTCCCACCCTCGAGCGCGGCGACCGCGGCGCCTCCGTCGAGAGCCTGCAACGGGCGCTGCACCTCGACGTCGACGGCGTCTTCGGCTCCGGCACCGCGCGCGCTGTGCGCCGCTTCCAGCGCCGCCACCACATGGACGCCGACGCCGTCGTCGGCCCCGGCACGTGGCGCGCCATCCGCCGCAGCCTGCGCTCCCGCCGCTCGCGCGCGGGCAAGTCGTCCTCGGTCCGCGTCCTGCAGCGCGAGCTCGGCATCTCCGCCGACGGCGTGTTCGGGCCCGGCACCTCAGGTGCGGTCAAGGCCTTCCAGCGCGACCGCGGACTGACCGCCGACGGCGTCGTCGGCCCGGCCACGTGGTCGGCGCTCGGCGTCAACGGGCTGCGCCCCGTCCTCAAGCGCGCCCGCGCGGAGCGCGCCCGGCGCGCCGGCCCGTCCGGCATGCCGGCGGCCGTCGGGAACGCGATCGCCGCGGCAGACCGCATCGCCGGCCATCCCTACCGCTACGGCGGCGGGCATCGCTCGTTCAGCGACAGCGGCTACGACTGCTCGGGGTCGGTGTCCTACGTCCTGCACGGCGCCGGGCGGCTGGGCTCCCCGCTGGACTCCGGCGACCTGATGACCTACGGCGAGCCCGGCCCCGGGCGCTGGATCACCGTCTACGCCAACCCGGGCCACGCCTTCATGGTCATCAACGGCCGGCGCTACGACACGACGGGCCGCTCCAGCAGCGGCTCGCGCTGGCAGCCCGAGAACCGCTCGACCGCGGGCTACGCGGTCCGCCACCCGCCCGGGCTCTGACCCCGAAAGCACGTCACCCGCCGCGGCCCGAGGGCGACGGCGGGTGACGTTGACCTGAGGGTTCCGCGCCCGCCGCCGTGCTGCCGGCGGGCGCGGCCTCTTCCCCCCGGAGCTCAGCCGGTGAACTGCGGCGAGACGGACCTCGCGGCGCACCGGGTGAAGGTGACGCGCATGGTCTTCGTCGCGTTCCCGGTCGCGGCCGTGTACTGGACCTTCGCGACGACCGTGTGGGCGCCGCCGCGCAGGCTCGAGAGCCGCATGGGCAGGATCCAGCGGCCGCTCTTGTCGGCCTTGGTCACGGTGCGCACGCGGCGCCCGTCGACCAGGAACGTCACCTTGGCGATGCGCTTGCCCGTGACGATGGCGCGGGCGGTGCGGCCGGTCGGGCAGGAGCCCGGGCCGCGCAGCTGCGCGCTCCCGCTGACGCGGGTCTGGGTGACCGCCGCGACCTGCTGGGCCGGGGCCGGCTTGCTCGACGGCGGCGTCGGCACGACGGGCGGCTTGGGCTGCTCGAGGTTCGTCGTGAACGTGTCCTCGTCGCTGACCTTGCGGCCGTAGCCGTCGGTCCCGTCGACATTCGCCGTGTTGATGACCGTGGCGTCGCCGACCTTGGTCTGCACGGAGCAGGTGTAGGTCCACGTGTCGCCCGGGTTCAGCGTGGTCGGCGAGGCGTCGCCGTTGACCGAGGAGCGCACGGGCGCGGCGTCGCAGCGAGCGTCGGTGACGCTCACCTTGGCGGCGGCGAACGGCACGTCGCCGGGGTTGGTGACGGCCAGCGTGTAGCCGACGGCCGAGCCCGCGGTGGCCAGGGCCGGCCCGCTCTTCTCGATGTCGATCGCCGGGTGGAGGATCGTCGTCGAGTGCTGGTCGGTGTCGGTCACCGTCTTGTAGTTGCTGTCCTTGGCCGTCGCCGTCGCCGTGTTGACGACCGGGTTGACGTCGCCGATCACGTGCTTGGGCACGACGTAGGAGCAGGTGTAGCTCCACACCTCGGCGGGATCGAGGACGTTGTCGGCGTTGCCGCCCGTCTTCGAGACGGGGCCGGTGACGTTCGCGCACTTGTCGTCGCCGACGGCGACGCTCGTGAGCGGGTCGTTGCCCGTGTTCTTGACCGCGAAGCCGTAGCTCACGGTGTCGCCGACGTAGGCGTAGGACGGGCCGGTCTTGGTGACCTGCAGGCCCGGCTCGACCTTCGTGTTGGCGAACGAGCAGGTGACCACGTCACCGGGGCCCGGCGTCACCGTCGCCGTGCGCGTGGACACGTTGCCGGCGCCGGCGATCGCCTCCTGGGCGCCGCCGACGAGCTTCGTGCAGCTCAGGCCCGTCAGCTTGTAGCCCTTGGCCTTCGGGTCGCTCTCGGCGACCGTGTAGGTCTTGTCGGCCGCGACCATGCCCGAGTCGACGCCGCCGTCGGTCAGCGAGAACGCGTCGGCGCCCGGATTCAGCGTGAAGTTGAACGAGGTCTTCGGCGTGGCCGTGTCGGCCGGGTACGTGCTCTTCTTGATGATGAGCGTCGCCTTGCGCACGTTGGTGAACGTGCACAGGACGTTCTCGTTCGGCGAGACCTTGATCGTCGCCTTGCGGTCGGCGAGCGAGGTCGTCGAGTCGGTGTCCGAGCAGGTCAGCGACTTCAGGTCGTAGCTCGAGCTCGCCGGCTCGGTGACCGTGTAGACCTTGTCGGTGTGGTACGGCGCGGCGTTCGCCAGCACCGTGATCTGCTTGCTCTGCCCGCCCAGCAGCGAGAACGCGCTGCCCAGGTGGGCCGAGGTGGAGAAGGCGAACGAGTCGGAGGCAGGACCGCCGACGTTGACCTTCTTGATGGTGACCTTGCCGTAGGTGGCGAACGCATCCGATGCGCCGGCCGTCCACGTCAGGCCCATGCAGGCGATGAGCGCGGCAAGGCCTATGCGGCCCGCGCGCCCTCGCGGCCCGGCCGAAGCCGAACCGGTAACCCCCAACGTCATGTGTAACCCCCAAGTCTGTCCCCCGGCCACACACCCCTGAGCGCCGGCGGAGAATCCGTTCCCGATTGACCGGCATCCGGCCGATCAACCGTCAGAAAAACGAATCTAGCACCCTCGGCAGCATCCGCACAAGGTTGAGCGGCACCTTCCTGGGGTCGAACGGTTGTCCAGTACGCCCGCCGGAAGGCCCGACAGGCGTCCAGACGGGGTTCAGTGGATCCGGATCGGGGTGCCGCGCGGAGCGAGTCGGTAGAGCCGCTGGATGTCGCGGTTCTTGAGGCGGATGCAGCCGTGCGACGGGCGCCCGGGGATCAGCCCGGGCTGGTTCGTGCCGTGCAGCCCGACGACGCCGCCGCCCGGCCAGTCCGACAGGGTCGGGGCATAGGCGCTCGTGCCGATCGCGTGGGTGCCGTAGATGCTGTTGCCGCGCACCGGGAACTTCTCGCGGATGTAGAAACGGCCGCTCGGCGTGGGCGTGCCCGACTTGCCGACGCCGATCCGCGCGCTGAACACGACCCTGCCGCTGTCGTACAGCGTGGCCCGCAGCCGGCGCTTGTCGATGTCGAGCATCTTCTTGACGAGGTTCAGGTTGCCGATCGCGTTCTCCTGGACCCAGCCCTTGCGGCCGTTGGGGCGCTTCGGCAGGCGCACGCGGTACCAGGTACGACCCTGCGGGTCGATCCAGCGCTGGAGCACGATGTACAGCTCCGGGAAGCCGTCCTCGGTCAGCAGGCGCAGGCGGCCGACGCGGCGGGCGCCGCCGGCCGGGCGCGAGCGCACGGCGGCACGGCGGGTCGGGTAGGCCCAGTTCGTCTGCGACTGCTCGTCGGAGACCTGCTGGACCCCTGGCGGGGTGGCCGGCGGGAGCGCGGCCTGCGCGGCGGCGGAGTCCGCCGCGGCCGGCCCGGCCGTCAGTCCGGCCGCGACGGCGAGGGCAGCGGTGATCGTCAGGAGTCGGCGTCCATTCACCCGGCCAGCATAGGCAACCGCCGGCCGAGGGCGTCACCCCCGGATGGCCGGGGGCGCGTTCGCCTACTTGGAGGACCGACGTGTGCTGGCGGCGCGCGAGCAGGAGCGCACGCGCTTGACCTTGCCGCGACCGCGCGCCGACGCGCCACGAACGCGACCGCAGCGCTTGGCCGACTTCGCCGTCCTGGCGGCCTTCGCCTTGGCGGCCTTGGCGGCCTTGGCGCTGCGCTTGGCGGGAGCCGCGCCGGTCGTCGTGCGGGCCACGACGCCGAAGTCCGTCGTGTACGTCGCGCCCCAGCTCGAGTCGGACGGCGTGCCGAGGACGATGCCGACGCCGATCTGCTCGTAGCCGGCGGTCAGGATGTTGGCGCGGTGGCCGGGGCTGTTCATCCACGCGGCGGTGATGCTGCGCGGCGTCGAGAGCGGGCCCTGGCCCCAGGCGATGTTCTCGCCGACGGTCCAATCCCCGTTGCGATCGATGTATCGGGCGGCCACGAGGCGGTCGGTGAGCGAGCCGCCGTCGGGCGAGACATGGGCGAAGAAGTGCTCCGAGACCATGCGGGCCGAGTAGGCCTGCGACGGCTGGGTGAGGCCCGTGGCGAGGCTCAGGGGTGACATGCCACGAGCGGCCCGCTCGTTGTTCAGGAGGCACAGGGTGGCCTGGCCGGCGACCGCGACGTTGGAGGCGTCGGGGACGATGTCGGCGTTGGCGCAGTCGGCCGCCTGGGCGCTCGCGGGGGCGGCGAGGGCCAGGCCGGCCAGGGTGGTCATGAGGGCGAGAGTGCGGCGGGGGGTGGTCGGCACCCCGCGTTCATCGAGCGGTGGGCGCCCCGACTCGCCCCCAATTCCTCAGCTTTGGACGGATGATGGACGGCTCGCGGGCCACCCCTCCGCGACCGCATCGAAGAGCGCGAAGGAGCGCTCGCGCCCTTCGTCGGCGAGGGCTGCCGTCCGGCGCGCGATCTCCTCCGCTTGCAGGCCGTTCCGCCTCAACTCGGCCCCGCCGCCGCCGATCCAGCCCTGGATGATCTCTTCGCCGGCCTCGGGGTGGAACTGCAGCCCGACGCTGGTGCCGACGCGGAACGCCTGGACGCCGCCGTCGGCGTCTCGGGCCAGGATCTCGGCGCCGGGCGGCGGCGTGAAGGCGTCCGAGTGCCACTCGAACCACGGCCCCGCCAGCACACCTTCGGCTCCGGGAAGGGTGAACCAGCCGATCTCGGGGCGCGGCGCCAGGCCGACCTCGCCGCCGAGCGCGGCGGCGAGCGCCTGGGCGCCGAAGCAGATGCCGAGGACCGGCACGCCCGCCTCGTGCGCGTCGCGCAGGAGCGAGACCTGGGGCGCGATCCACGGATCGCTCGAGGCGTGGACCGAGCGGTCGGAGCCGAGCGAGACGATCGCGTCGTAGGCGCGCGGATCGGGCGAGGTCTCCATGTCCGCGAGGCGCAGCACGTCGATCGTGTGGCCGCGCTCGCCGGCCCAGTCCGCGAGCAGCCCGGCCGGCGCGTCGTGCTGGTACTCGAGGATGCAGATCTCCATGGCCGGCCTCAGGCTACGAGAGCGTCGCTGTCCTGCGCCTCGCCGGCCCGCGCCGCGAGCGCGGCGTAGCGGCCCTCGCGGGCCAGCAGCTCGGCGTGCGTGCCGCGCTCCACGATCCGGCCGTGGTCGAGCACGACGATCTGGTCGGCGTCGCGGACCGTCGACAGGCGGTGGGCGATGGCGATCGTGGTGCGGCCCTCGGCGAGCCGGTCGAGCGCGTCCTGGACGGCCCGCTCGGTCTCGTTGTCGAGCGCGCTCGTGGCCTCGTCGAGGACGAGCACGGGCGGGTTGCGCAGGATCGTCCGGGCGATCGCGATGCGCTGCTTCTCGCCGCCCGAGAAGCGATAGCCGCGCTCGCCGACGACGGTGTCGTAGCCGTCGGGCAGCCCGGCGACGAGGTCGTGGATCTGCGCGGCGCGCGCCGCCTGCTCGAGCTCGTCGTCCGTCGCGTCCGGGCGCGCGAAGCGCAGGTTCTCGCGGATCGTGGCGTGGAACAGGTAGGTCTCCTGCGAGACGAGCCCGACGGCGCGCGACAGCGAGGCGAAGGACAGGTCGCGGACGTCGACGCCGTCGATCGTCACCCGCCCCGACGTCGTGTCGTAGAGGCGCGCGACGAGGTAGCCGAGCGTCGTCTTGCCCGACCCCGTCTCACCGACGACGGCCACGGTCGAGCCGGCCGGGATCTCCAGGTCGACGCCGTCCAGCGTCGGCGGCGCCTCGGCCTCGTAGCCGAAGCCGACGCCCTCGAAGCGCACCTCGCCGCGCACGTCGCGCGGGTCGAGCGTGACCGGATCGCGGCGCTCGGCGATGTCGACGGGCATGTCGAGGTACTCGAAGATGCGGGTGAACAGCGCCATCGAGGTCTGGACCTCGATGCCGACGTTGAGCAGCGAGAGGATCGGGAACAGCAGCCGCGTCTGCAGCGTGGTGAAGGCGACGACGGTGCCGATCGTGATCGCCTCGCTGCCCGACGCGATGCTCTGCCCGGCGAACCAGTAGACGAGCGCGGGCAGGACCGAGAAGGTCATCTGCACCGACGACCAGCGCCAGCGCCCCGCCATCCGCGAGCGGACCTCGAGGTCGGCGAGGTCGGCCGACTCGCGCTCGAAGCGGTCGGCCAGCTCGGGCGAGCGGCCCATCGTCTTGCCGAGCATGATCCCGCTGACGCTCAGCGACTCCTCGATCAGCGAGGAGATGTCGGCGAGCCGGCCCTGGCGCTCGGACGTGATGCGCTTGCGCTCGCTGCCGACGCGGCGCGTGATCCAGATGAACAACGGCAGCACGCCGAGGGAGAACGCGGCCAGGCGCCAGTCGAGGGCGATCATGGCCACCGTCGTGGCGATCACGGTCGTCGCGTTGGAGACGATCGACGTCGCGGTGCTCGTGACGACGCTCTGCACGCCGCCGATGTCGTTGGCGATCCGCGACTGCACCTCGCCGGTGCGCGTGCGCGTGAAGAACGCCAGCGACAGACGCTGCAGATGCCGGTAGACGGCGGTGCGCAGGTCGTGCATGACGCGCTGGCCGACGACGTTGGACAGCCACGTCTGACCGACGCTGAGCACGGCCGTGGCCACGGCGATCCCGACCATGCCGAGGACGAGCCATGTCAGCAGCTCCGTGTCGCCCTGCGGGATCGCCTGGTCGAGGACCTCGCGCAGCAGGAACGGCGAGATGATCCCCAGGCCGGCCGAGAACGCGATGAGCGCGAGCACGGCCGTGAGCCGCCCGCGATACGGGCGGAACAGCGCGGCGATGCGCGACAGGTCTCGGGGTCGGTCCTCCACCCCGATCACTGTAGCCGCAGGTGGTTGACGACCTCAACTATCCCGGTTCGGCGGCGCTCCGCGCGCTCGCGGCGACGACCGCCTCGAGCTCGCTGCACAGGCGCTCGGCGAGGGCCGGCCACGAGTAGCGCTCGAGCGCGCGCTCGCGGGCCAGGGCGCCGCGGCGCATGCGCTCGCCGGGGCGCTCGATCGCGTCGCGCAGCGCGACGGCCAGCGCCGCCTCGTCGTCGGGCTCGACGAGCCAGCCGCTGCGGCCGTCCTGCACGATCTCGGCGGGGCCGAAGCGGTTCACGGCGATCGGCGGCAGCCCGCACGCCATGCCCTCGACGAGCACGAGCCCGAACTGCTCGCGCACGGAGGCGAGCACGGTGGCGTCGGCGGCGCCCATGAACGACGGCAGCGCGTCGTGGTCGTGCCAGCCGGCGAGGAACACGTTCCGCGCGCCGGTCGACCGCACGACGTCCCATGGGTGCTCGCCCTCCCATTCGCCCGGGTGCCCGCCCAGCAGCACGAGCGACGCGGGGTCGTCGGCCCCGCGGCGGGCTCGCGCGAAGGCGCGGATGAGCAGCCCCGTGCGCTTGACCGCCGTGAAGCGCCCGATCGCCAGCAGGACCGGGCCTTCGGCGAGCGGCGCGATCGCCGCGTCGGTGTAGCCGAGCGACCCCTCCTCCCCGCCCGGCCGCCAGCCGTGCGGCTCGGCGACGAGATGGCGGTGCCAGTGCTCGGCGCGGTCGACGAGCTGTGGGACGAAGCGCTCGGGGTCGAAGCCGTTGGGGGCGACGAAGCAGCGCTCGGGGCCGATCCCGAGCGCGCGCTCGACGCGCGGGATCTGGGTGGCCGAGAGCAGCAGCAGGCGCTCGGCGCGCCCCGCCCAGCGGCGCATGCGGCGCTCCCACGCGGCGGCGTGGGTCCACTCCGGTGGCGCGCCCTCGACGATCCGCTCCAGCATCAGCAGCTCGGTGCCGTGCAGGTGCGCGACGACCGGGACGTCGGGCGCGACGCGCGCCGCGGCCTCGTGGACGGGCGTGAGGTGGTGCAGGTGCAGGACGTCGGCGTCCGCCGCCCCCGCGGCCTCGAGCGCGGCCGCCCACGCCGCCACGTGGCGCTCGTACTCCTCGTCGTCGACGGCGGCGAAGACGCGGTCCGCGGCGCCGGGCCGGTCCTCGTAGGACGGGTGCATCGGCGCCTCGCCGCTGCGGAAGTCGACCGGGTGGACGTCGAGCCCGGCGTAGAAGCGCTCGGCGTCGCCGGGCCCGCCGCCCGACAGCGAGCCCGACACGATCGTCACGTCACAGCCGTGGGCGGGAAGCTCCTCGGCCAGCGCGCGGGCCACGTGCGCGGAGCCGCCGCGCGGGAAGAACATGAGCGCGCTGAGGATCCGCACCCATCCGTTGTACCCCAGTTGTCACCGGGATGTGAACGTCAGCGCGGTGGCGACCGGCCGGCCGCCTTCCAGCTCGATGCCGTGCTCCTCGCGCGGGACGTTGCGCAGCGCCCCTCCGCACACGAGCGAGGTCGAGCCGCCGCCGTCGAGGTTGATGGCGTGGACGGCGTCGAGCGCGACGAGCGCCTCGGCGAGCTCGTCGAGCGTGAGGCCGGCGTCGTCGTCGGCGCGTCCGTCGGCGGCGACGGCGAGCAGGCGCCGGCGCCGCGTCACGGCCAGGGCGGCGCGCGGGTAGCGGCCCACGGTGATGTCGGAGTCGAACTGCGCGGCGCCCGCCGAGAAGCCCTCGGGGTCGCCCGCCGTGCACGTGCGCCCGTCCTGCACGAGCAGCGGACCGGCCTGCAGCAGGTCACCGGCGGGCCGGTCCGGGAGGTCGGGGCGGCGGGCGATCCGCACGGCGCCGGCCCGCGCGTGGACGCAGGCGCGGCGCGCGTCCCACGGGGCGTCGAACGGGACGGACGGGCGCTCGATGCCGTTCGTGCGCAGCTCGCCGAGCGGCACGCCGCCCGGGCGCACGAAGAACCCACCGACGATCGCCTCGGCGATCCCCTCGCGGGCGCAGTGCGCGGCCAGCGCGGTCGGCCGCTCGAGGCGCACCACGCGGACCTCGGTGTGCGCGAGCTCGTAGGCGGCGACGTGCAGCGTGGTGTGGGCGCCGTCGGCGAGCGGGAGGCGCAGGCGCCGCAGGTGCGCGGGCGCCGTGTCCGTGCGGGTGACCGATTCCTGCGGGCGGCGTCGTGCCGACACTCCGGGCAGGGTGGCACGGCGCGCGGCGGCGCGTGTCACCCGGATGTGACCGTCAGGGCTGGTAGGGCGGCGCGACGCCCCAGCCCCAGCGCGGGACGGGCGCGTGCGCGGCGACCTCGGCGCCGGGCGCCGAGTTGTGCGCGGCCAGGCGCGAGCCCCATTCCGCGTAGGCCATGATCGCGGCGCGGAACTCGGGATCGTCCGGCAGCCCGGCCGCGGTCGCGGCGCGGCTCAGCAGGGTGACGAACCGCAGGCGCCGCTCCTCGTCGATGGCCAGGCCGCGGTGCTTGGCGAGCATGTGCTCGTAGCCGCCGAGGCCCTCGGTGTAGCGCGCCGGCCCGCCCATCACCTCGCACCACCACGCGGTCACGTGATCGCGGTGCTCACGGCTGACGAGCCCGCCGAACAGCGGGGCGAGCAGGTCGTCCTCCTCGACGAGGTCGTAGAAGGTGTCCAGCCAGCGCGCGAAGGCCTCGGTCCCACCGGCCCACTCGTAGATTGTCGGCGTCTGCTCCGTGGTCATGTCAGGACGCTACCGAGGAGCCGCGCCGGCGCCGGCGGAGCGCCTCGCCCTTCGTGCGGTTGCCGCAGATCGACATGGAGCACCACTGGCTCGAGCGGTTGCGCGAGCGGTCGTAGAAGACCCAGCCGCAGCGCTCGTGCGGGCACGCCTTCATGCGCCGCCAGTCGCCGCCGGCGCGGGCGGCGAAGACGACCCCGGCGACGAGCGCGAGCGCCGCCTCGGGGCCGTCGCCGACGACGTCGAGGCGGTCCGGCCCGTCGCCGATGCGCGGCACCAGGGCAGCGCCGGCGCCGAGCACGATCCGGTCGACCGTCGCCTCGGCGCGGGGCGCGGGGGTGCCGTCGTGGTTGGCCAGCGCCAGCGACCGCAGCGCCTCGCGCAGCTCCATCGCCCGGAGACGATCGGCCTCGCCGGGCGCGCGGCCGACGAAGCCGCGCACGGCCAGCCAACGCTCGTAGGCGGCGGCGTCCGGCCAGCCCTCGGCGCCGTGCGCGCCGAGGACCCAGAAGCTGTTCAGGAAGGCCTGCACGAGCCCGAGGCGGCCGGGTGCCGGCGGGCGACCGGCGGGCTGCGGTCCGGCGTCGAAGCGCGCGGTGGGCATGCGTTGACCCTAACCGGTCATGACGTCTACGCTGGTTTGCATGTCGCGAACCTGCCCGCACTGCGGCTTCAGCGAGGACTCGGCGCGCGAGCGCTGCTCGCGCTGCGGGCGCTCGGTGCAGGCGCGACCGCCGCGGCTGCGCGGCCGGCGGCGCGTCGTCGTGCTCGCCGCCGGCGCGGCCGCTGTCGCCGTGCTGGCGATCGTCGCCGTCGTCGTCGGCTCGAATCTCAACGCCGACCGGCGCGAGCGCGAGCGCGCCGACTTGGCTCGCGCCCAGGTCGCCGAGCGCGCCCGCCTGCGGCGCCTGCAGGCGCCGCATCGCGGCGACGGTCGCGATCTGCGCCCGCCCGCCGGGGCGGAGGACGCGCAACGCCGCGCGGCCCGGGCGGCGCTCGTCGACCGCGCCGAGGCGCTGATCACGCGGGACGCCCGCGCTCGCGTCCGCTCGGGCGAGATCAAGGGCCCGATCAGCGCCACCGAGTGCGGACCCTTCCTGCGCGCGCCCGACGCCGTGCCCGACGACCGCGTCCTGACCAAGGCGATCGGGCGCTACGACTGCGTCGCCGTCAAGGCCGACATCCGCGGGCGCGACGACACGTCGGTCGGGCGCCTGGGCTACGCGTTCGTGGCCGCGCTGGACTTCGACCGCTTCACGCTGACCTGGTGCCGCAACACGCCGGCCCAGAGCGAGGCCGGCAAGGCGCTCGCCCAGGTCCGCCTCGATCGCGCCTGCCTGGCCGCCAAGGGCGCGCCGCTCGGCGCGGGCTACGTGGACGTCCCCGGGTCCTGATCAGCGGTTGCGCCGGCGCTGGGCGCGTGCCGCCTTGCCCTTGGCGCGGGCGCGCTGCTTGGACTGCTGGCGGTGGCGGTGGCCCACCGTCCCGTCCTCGTTCACCGCGCGATCGTCGCCACCGGCGCGCTGGCGCGCGTCGGAGACGATCGCGATCGCGATGCCGCCGAGCAGGATGATCCCGGCGGCGAAGATCAGGATCTGCTGCCAGCCCGCGAGCCCGCCGTCGGAGGTGTCGGTCGTCGTCACCGGCGCCTGCGTCGTGGTCTCCTCCGTGCTCGGCGCGCCCAGCGTCGGGGCCTCCTGCGCGACGGCCGGGACGGCCAGCGCGAGGGTCAGCAGGATGGCGGCCACGGCCGGCCAGGGCTTCGCTCGCAGGCGCATCGGGCGCGAGTGTAGCCACGGCGCGCGCCGGGCCCGCCGGACCGCCGGGCCCAGGCGCTACGCTCCGTCCCCGATGCCGCCCAAGCCGCGCCAGGTCAAGATCGAGCAGCGCTCCGCGCTCGCCGCCATGCAGCAGCTCGAGACGCGCTCGGACGAGGAGCTCCAGCGCGAGCAGAAGTTCCGCGCCGCCGCCATGGCGATCCTCGGCGCGCGCGCCGCCGAGCGGTACGACGCCGACGCCGCGCGCGACTACTTCCGCCGCGCGATCGCCGCCGCCCGCCCGCAGGAGCGGATGCAGCTGCGCCGGATGGCCGATGCCTCGCTGGCACTCGCCGAGCGCCGCCCCGACGACCTCAAGGCCGCGGTGGAGCGCCTCGGGCAGGCCGCGCCGAGCGGTCGCCAGCTCTTCATGCTGCGCCTCATGAGCCTCGTCGCCCCGTCGCAGGGCGCGCCCTGGTACCTGAAGGTGCGCGGCGTCCTGCTCGTCATCCTCTTCGTTGTCGTCCTGCTGGCCATCGGCTTCGGGCTGGCCAAGCTGGTGACGCTGCCGTTCGGCGGCGCCGGCACGGGCGTGTCGCTGCTGCTCGGCCTCGCGATCGTCGTCGTCGTGCTCGGCGTCATGGCGCTGATCGGCCGCCAGCGCCAGAAACGGGCGCGCGAGAAGGCCCGAGCCGCCCAGGGCGGCTGAGCGTGTGCGGCCGCTACTCGCTGGCCGCGCCTGACCCCTCGCGGCTGCGGGCCCGGTTCCCGATCGGCGAGTCGGTCGAGGTCCGCCGGCGCTTCAACGTGGCCCCGGGCGACGACGTCCTGGCCGTCACCACCGACCGCGAGGGCACGCCGCGCGGGGACGTGCTGCGCTGGGGACTCGTCCCCCACTGGGCCGACGACCCGGCGAAGCTGGGCCTCAAGCTCATCAACGCGCGCTCGGAGACGATGGCCGAGAAGCCGGCCTTCCGCGACGCGGTCGCCTCCCGGCGCTGCCTGGTCGTCGCCGACGGCTTCTACGAGTGGGAGAAGCAGCCCGACGGGTCCAAGCAGCCGTGGTGGGTCACGCGCGAGGGCGGCGAGCCCTTCGCCTTCGCCGGGCTGTGGGCGACCTGGCGCCCCGCGCCGGGCGTCGAGGCGCTGCGCACGTGCGCGATCGTGACGACGCGGACGAGCAGCGCGCTCGCCCATATCCACGACCGCATGCCGGTCATCCTCGAGCCCGCCGCCGAGGCGTCGTGGCTGGACCACGGGGCCACGCCCGACACGCTCGCGGCGCTGTGCGAGCCGCTCGAGCGCACCGCCACCCGCGCCGTCGGCAGCGCGGTCAACGACGCGCGCTTCGACGGCCCCGAATGCCTCGAGCCCGCGCCGCCGCCGCTCACGCTGTTCTAGCCCGACGAGCGCAGCGTCGCGCGCTCGATGACCATCGGCGCGACCGGGCGCTCGTCGGCCGCCGTCCGCGCCGAGGCGATCCGCTCGACGACGTCCTCGCCCTCGCTCACGCGCCCGACGAGCGCGTACTCGGGCGGCAGGCCGGCGTCCGGCGCGGTGACGATGAAGAACTGGCTGCCCGACGCGCCCGCCGGCTCCGCCTCGGTCTTGGCCATGGCGACCGTGCCGCGTGTGTAGGCGAGGTCCGAGGGCGGGGGCTCGACGACGGTGTAGCCCGGGCCGCCGATGCCGGTCCCGAGCGGGTCGCCACCCTGGATGACGAACGGGCCGCTGGCCGGGTCGCCGGCGATGCGGTGGAAGCCGATGTCGTCGTAGAAGCCGCGGCGCACGAGCGAGGCGAACGAGGCGGCCGTGCGCGGCGCGCGACCGGTGGCCAGGCGGATGGCGATCGTGCCGCAGTTCGTGCGCAGCTCGACGGTCCACGTCCGCCCGCCGGCCAGGCGGCCGCGGGGGCGCCGCTCGCGCTGCTCGGGGCGCGGGCGCGGCGCCTTCGCGCGCTCGCAGCCGTCGGGCAGCGCGGCCCGCGAGGACGCCCCGGTGGCGGGCGCGGCCGTGGTCGAGCCCTGGGTCCGGGTGGACTCGTCGTCGCCGCCGCAGGCGCCGAGCGCGCTCGCGGCGCCGAGGATCACCAGGAGGGCGAGGACCGGCCGCGGCACGGCGGCCAGGATAATGGCGCCCTTGCCCGTCGCCCCTGCCCTTCGCGTCTATGACCACGTGCTGCTCGACCTCGACGGCTGCGTCTGGGTCGGCGACCGGCCGACGCCGCGCGCGCCCGAGGCGATCACCGCGCTGCGCGAGGCGGGCAAGGGCATCGCCTTCGTGACCAACGACGGCCGCCACGGCGACGACGAGTTCGTGCGCAAGCTGTGGCGGCTCGGCTTCCAGGCCTCGCGCGAGGAGGTCGTGACCGTCGGCGGGGCGATGCAGCACGTCCTCGCCGAGTCCGAGCACCGCACCGCGTACGTGATCGGCGCCCCGCCCGTGCACCGCCACGTGACCGACGCCGGGCTGCGGATCCTCAACGGCTCGGACCTCGCCAGCCGCGCCGACGTCGTCGTCGTGGCCGCGCACGACCGCTTCCACTACGAGGAGCTGCGGGGCGCGGTGCAGGCGATCGCGCGCGGCGCGCACGTGCTGTGCGCCGGGCGCGACGGCAGCTTCCCGATGCCCGACGGCCCGTGGCCGGGGACCGGGTCGGTCGTGGCGGCGATCGAGGCGGCCACGGGGACGACCGCGCGCAGCGTCGGCAAGCCCGAGCCGCAGGTCTTCCTGACCGCGCTGGACCGCCTCGGCGAGGGCCGCGCGCTCGTCGTCGGCGACCACCTCGACGCCGACGGCGCGGGCGCCCGCGCGGCCGGCCTGGACTGCGCGATCGTGCTCACCGGCCACACCTCGGCGCAGGCCGCCGCGGACGCCGATCCCGCGCCCACGATGGTCGCCGACTCGCTCGCCGCCCTCGTCCTCGGCGACTGACCGCGTGTCGGCCCCCGTGAGTCCCCGGCCGGTCGCGCTGCTCGTCAACCCCGTGGCGGCGGGCGGGCGCGCGCTCGCGCTGATGCCGCGCGTCGAGGAGCGCCTGCGCGCCCTCGGCGTCACCGTCCGGGCCCACACGACGCGCAGCCTCGAGCACGCCGGCGACCTCGCGCGCGCGGCCGCGGCCGAGGACCGCGTGAGCGTGAGCTTCGGCGGCGACGGGCTCGCCGGGGCGATCGCGGGCGCCCTGCGCGGCGTGCCCGGCGCGGTGCTCGGCGTGCTGCCCGGCGGGCGTGGCAACGACTTCGCGCGCGCCCTCGGGCTGCCGCTCGACCCGCTCGCCGCCTGCGACGTCATCGCCCGCGGGCGCCCGCGCCGGATCGACCTCGGCGAGGCGGGCACGCGCGCCTTCGTGACGATCGCCTCGCTCGGCGTCGACTCCGAGGTCAACCGCCTGGCCGCGGCCGGCGGCGGCCCGCGCGGGCGCCTCGTGTACCTGCTCGCCGCGCTGCGCGCGACGGCGACGTGGCGCCCCGCCGCCTTCGCGATCACCCTCGACGACGGCCGCGCGGTGCGTATGCGCGGGTGGACCGTCGCGGCCGCCAACGGCTCGTCCTACGGCGCCGGGATGCGCCTCGCGCCGGCCGCTCGCGTCGATGACGGCACACTCGATGTCGTGCTCATCGCCCGCATGCCGCGGCTCGGCCTCATGCTCGCGCTGCCCTCCGTGTTCCTCGGCGCCCACCTGCGCCTGCCCGCCGTGACGGTCCTGCGTGCCCGCGCGGCGCGCGTCGAGGCCGACCGGCCGCTCGTCGTGTGGGCCGACGGCGAGCCCGTCGGGCCGCTGCCGATGACCCTGCGCGCCCTCCCCGGCGCGCTCGAGGTGCTGGTGCCGGCATGAGCCTGCTCGGCGTCAAGGTGCTCGCCGCGCGCGCCGCGGGCACGCTGTCACGCCGCGCCGGGCGCGGCGGGACGAGCCTGCCCGGCAAGGTCCTCATGCGCCTGGACCCGCACGCGATCGGCGCACTGGCTGCGCGGCTGCCGGGCGGCAATGCGGTGATCTCGGCCACCAACGGCAAGACGACGACGGCGGCGATGGTCGCCGCCGTGCTCGAGCGCCGCGGCACGCGCCTCGTGCACAACCGCGCCGGGGCGAACATGGCCGGCGGCGTGGCCAGCGCGCTGCTGCAGGCGACGCGCCGCGACGGGCGCCCGTCGGGCGACACCGGGCTGTTCGAGGTCGACGAGTTCTGGCTCGGCCAGGTCGTCGACGAGCTGCAGCCGCGCGCGCTGCTGCTCGCCAACCTGTTCCGCGACCAGCTCGACCGCTACGGCGAGCTGGACACGATCGCCGACCGCTGGCTCGAGGTCGCCGCGCGCACGTCGGCCGACCTGATCCTCAACGCCGACGACCCGACCGTCGCCGACCTCGGCCGCGCCCGTGGCGGCGACGAGCCCGCCCCGGGCATCACGTTCTTCGGCGTGCAGGACGACGCGCTGGCCATGGCCGAGATGCAGCACGCCGCCGACGCCAAGCACTGCCGCCGCTGCGGCGCGCCCTACGTCTACGAGGCGATCTACCTCGGCCACCTCGGCCGCTACCGCTGCGAGCGCTGCGGAGCGCGGCGCCCACAGCCGGAGATCGCCGCCCACGACGTCGTCCTGGAGGGCGTGCGCGGCGCGCGCTTCACGCTGCGCACCCCGGCGGGCGAGCGCGACGTCGCGCTGCCCCTCCCCGGCCTCTACAACGTCTACAACGCGCTCGGCGCGGCGGCCCTGTCGATGGCTCTGGGGGCCGGTCTGGACGACGTCGCCGCCGGGCTGGCGTCCGTCTCCCCCGCCTTCGGGCGCGCCGAGACGGTCCGCGTGCGCGGCCGCGAGCTGTCGATCCTGCTCGTCAAGAACCCCGCGGGCGCCAACGAGGTCCTGCGCACACTCGTCCTCGAGCCGGGCGAGCACGACCTGCTCGCCGTCCTCAACGACAACATCGCCGACGGGCGCGATGTGAGCTGGGTGTGGGACGCCGACTTCGAGGTCCTCGCCGGGCGGGTGCGGCGCGTGACGTGCAGCGGAACGCGCGCCGCCGAGATGGCGCTGCGCCTCAAGTACGCGGGCGTCCCGCCGGAGCGGATCGCCGTCGAGCCGCGCCTCGCCGAGGGGCTGGACCGCGCGCTGGGCGACGGTGCCGGCCGCGTCTTCGCGCTGCCCACGTACACCGCGATGCTCGCGCTGCGCGACGTGCTCGTCGCCCGCGGCGCGGCGGGGAGCAGCTTCGCGTGAGCGCGCCCGCCCCCGTCGTCCTCTGGCACGACCTCGAGTGCGGCTACTACGACGTCGACCTGCCGCTGTGGCGTGAGCTCGCCGCCGCCCACCCCGGGCCGGTGCTCGACGTCGGCGCGGGGACCGGCCGCGTGACCCTCGACCTGGCCTCGCGCGGGCACGAGGTCGTCGCGCTGGATCGCGACCCCGAGCTGCTGGCGGCGCTGCGGCAGCGCGCCGGCGGCCTGCCCGTCGAGACGGTGCAGGCCGACGCGCGCGAGTTCGACCTCGGGCGGCGCTTCGCGCTCATCCTCGTCCCCATGCAGACCCTGCAGCTGCTCGGCGGCGCCGACGGGCGCGGGCGCTTCCTGGCCTGCGCCCGCGCCCACCTCCCGCCCGGCGGGCTGCTCGCCGCCGCGCTGGCCGACGCGCTCGAGACCTTCGACGCCGAGCACGACCAGCCGCCGCTGCCCGACATGACCGAGATCGACGGCGTCCTCTATGCCAGCCGCCCGGTCGCCGTGCGCGACGAGGGCGAGGTGGCGACGATCCACCGCGTCCGCGAGATCGTCGACCGGCGCGGGATGCGCACCCAGGAGGACGACTTCATCAGCCTGGACCGACTGGAGCCCGCGCTGCTCGGCGAGGAGGCGGCCGCCCACGGCCTGCGCGCGCTGCCGCTGCGGCGTGTCGAGCAGACCGAGGAGTACATCGGCTCGACCGTGGTGGTGCTCGGTGGCTGAACGGACCCTGCGCGTCTGCGCGCTCTATCCCGAGCTCATGAACATCTACGCCGACCGTGGCAACCTGCTGCTGCTCGAGCGCCGCTGCGCATGGCGCTCGATCGGCTTCGAGGTCACCGCCGCGTCGATCGGCGACGACATCGACCCCACCGCCCACGACCTCTTCTACCTCGGCGGCGGCCAGGACCGTGACCAGCGCCTGTGCGCCGAGGACCTCGTCGAGCACAAGCGCGACGCCCTGCGCGCGGCGGCCGCCGACGACCGCGTGCTGCTCGCCGTCTGCGGCGGCCTGCAGCTGCTCGGGCACTCCTACGAGCTGGGCGACGAGCGGATCCCGGGCGTCGGTCTCGTCGACCTCCACACCGTCCGTGAGGACGGGCCGCGCCTGATCGGCAACGTCGCGATCGAGGTCGAGCTGCCCGGCCTCGACGGCCCGCGCGTGCTGGCCGGCTTCGAGAACCATGGCGGCCGCACCTACCTCGGCGACGGCGAGCGGCCCCTCGGCCGCGTCCTTCGCGGCCACGGCAACACGGGGTCCTCGGGCGCCGAGGGCGTGCGCCGCGGCACGGTCATCGGCACCTACCTGCACGGGCCGCTGCTGCCCAAGAACGCGTGGTTCGCCGACTGGCTGATCGCCACCGCGCTGCGCCTCGACGCGCCCCTCGAGCTGCTCGACGACCGCTTCGAGGACGCCGCCCACGCCGGGGCACGCCGGGCAGCGGGGGTGTAGACGGTCGGGGAAGCGCCCGCCGAGCAGGGGACTAACCGCACCGCGCGATGCCTGGTGCCCCGGCGGTGTGACGGGGCCCGCGATGGGAGTCTGCTCGCTCACCCCGACCCCGTCACCGGAGCCCCCACACCACATGACCTCTCCCGCCCCGCCGACCCGGCCGCGCCACAGCGGCGGCCGGATCGCCGCCATCGTCGCCGGCAGTCTCGCCGGCCTTCTCGCCCTCGCCCTCATCGCGGCCGGCGCCGGCCTGCTCTGGGTCGACTCCAAGCGCGACGCCGACGGCTACATCTCGACCGACCGCGAATCGTTCACCACCGGCACCGCCGCGCTGGCCACCGACAACCTCGACGTCGACCTCGACGGCGTCGGCACCGTCCTGCGCGACAGCCGCTACGGGCACCTGCGTGTCAGCGTCGCGCCGCGTGGCGACCAGGACCTGTTCGTCGGCGTCGCCCGCACCAGCGACGTCCAGCGCTACCTGCGCGGCACCGCGCACGCGGTCGTCACCGACGTCGACCTCGACCCGTTCCACTCGACCGAGCGCACCGTCGCCGGCGGCGCGGGCGTCGTCGCGCCGACCACGCGCAGCTTCTGGGACGCCTCGGCCCACGGCCCGGGCACCCGCACGCTCGACTGGAAGGTCCAGGACGGCGACTGGTCGGTCGTGGTCATGAACGCCGACGGCACTCCCGGCATCGCCGCCGGCGTCCGCGCCGGCGTGAACGTCACCTCGCTGGACGAGGTGGCCTGGGGCACGCTCGGCGGGGGCGGCGCGCTGCTCGCCGGCTCGGCCCTGCTGCTCGTCCTCGGCCTGCGCACCCCGCGCCCGCCGCGCGCCGGCGCGAGCACGTCGGACGCGGTCGCGGCCGCGGCCGCGGCCTAGCGGAAGCCCATCGCACGGGCGTGCGGCCCACCGGCCGCACGCCCGCGCGACGTCCGGCCGTCAGCTTCCGCTGCCGCGTCAGCTTGTTCGCCGCCAGGAACTGCGCGGCGACGTCCTTGGGCTCCTTCTTGTCGATGTCGACGGCGGCGTTCATCGTCTGCATCGCGTCGTCGGTCAGCAGCTTGTTGACCGACTCGATGACGGCGGTGAACTGCGCGCCGCCCAGCTGGTCCAACTTCGGCTTGTTGATGACGAAGTTGACCTGCTGGAAGCCGAAGATGCCCTTCGGATCCTCGAGCACCGTGTACTTGCCCGACGCCAGCTGCGCGTCGGTGGAGAACACGTTGGCGGTGTCGACGTCGCCCTTGTCCAGCGCCCCGTACTGCAGGCCCAGCGCGAGCTGGCGGAACTTGGCGTTGTCGATCCCGTACTCCTTCTCCATCCCGACCAGACCGGTGAAGCGGCTCTTGAACTCGGGCCGCGCGCCGAGCGTGAAGCTCGACAGGCCCTTGAGGTCGGCGACCGACTTCAGGTTGTTGTCGGTGGCGAACTTCTTCGTCGTGGCGATCGCGTCGACGTCCTGGAACGGCGTCGGGCCGATCACGGCCTGCCCGCGCTTCTCGTAGAAGGCCTTGGCCTTCTGGGCCGTCTCCTCCTTCGTCGGCGTGAGCTCGTCGTCCTGGGCGACCACGGCCACCGTGATCCCGGTGTACTCGGGGTAGGCGTCGATCTGGTTGCTGGTCAGCGCCTTGTCGGTGATCTCCGTCGCGCCGATGTTGCGCTTGAGGTTCACCGTGTAGCCCTTGGCGCGGAGCGCCTGGGAGTACAGCTCACCGAGGACGAACTCCTCGGTGAAGTCCTTCGTGCCGATCGTGACCGCGCGGCTTGCCCTTGCCGGGCTGGTCCGCTGCCTGGGTGGAGCCGGAGTTGCCTCCGCCACCGCTGTCGTCGTCCCCGCCGCAACCGGCGACGACGAACGCCATCACGAGCAGCGCGAGCAGCGAGAGCGTCAGCGCCCTCCGCTTGCCGTGCATGCACCTTCCTCCTGTGTGTGGGTCCTCGAATGACGCAGGGAATCAGACTCGGTCGGCCGTCACGACGGCCTCGGTCGGCACGGCCTCGGCCGACGGGACGATCGTCTGCAGCTCGCGCGGGACCGACAGCCCGCGCGGGGTCACCGCGCGCTGGGCGGCGGCGAGCAGCATGTCCACCGCGAAGGCCAGCGCGACGACCACGATCGTCGCGGCGATCACCCCGACCAGCCGGTAGGTCGGCTGGTTGAGGATGATGTCGCCGAGTCCGCCGCCGCCGGCGATCGCGGCGAGCGGCGCCGTCGCCACCACGTAGACCGCCGCGGTGCGGATCCCCGCGAAGATCAGCGGCCAGGCCAGCGGCAGCTCGACGCCGGTCAGGATCTGGCGCTCGGTCATCCCCATGCCGCGCGCGGCCTCGACCGCGTCGGGGTCCACACCGTCGACCGCCGTGTAGGCGTTCGTGAGGATCGGCGGCAGCGCCAGGGCCACGAGCGCGATCTCGACGTTGGCCAGGCTGAGCCCGAACAGGGCCAGGCTGATGGCGATCAGCGCGAGGCTCGGCAGCGCCCGGAAGACGTTGGAGATGTTGATGGCCAGGAACGAGCCCTGGTGGCGGTGGCCGAGCCAGATCCCGAGCGGCAGCGCGACCGCCAGCGAGATGACCATGGCGAGCACCGCGATCCCCACGTGCGCGATCGTCTTCTCGAGGATCAGGCCGGCGTTGTCGCCGAAGAACTGGAACAGGTCGATCACGCCGTCCGCCTCCGTGCGCGCGCCCACGGCGTGAGCAAACGCGCGGCGAGCACGATCACCACGTCGGCGATGAGCGCGAGCGCGATGGCCAGCAGGCTCGCTCCGACGAACTCGGTGTTGGCGCCCGTCTGGATCGCGTTGAAGATCGGCGCGCCGAGCCCGAGCGGCGTGATGAAGGCGGCGATCGTCGCCAGCGAGATCGTCGTCACCGTGGCCACGCGCAGGCCGGCCACGATCGCCGGCATGGCCAGCGGGATCTCCACCCGCCACAGCATCTGGCGGCGCGTGAGGCCCATCCCCTCGGCCGCCTCCCTGACGTCGGCCGGGACCTCCCGCAGCCCGGTCAGCGTGTTGCGGAACAGGATCAGCAGCGTGTAGGTCACGAGCGCGAAGAGGATGGTCGTCCAGCCGATCCCGGTGATCGGCACCATGATCTGGAAGAACGCGATGCTCGGGATCGTGTAGAAGAGCGCCGCGATGTTCGCGAAGGGCATCTCGAAGCGCTCGTAGCGGTACGCGATCAGCGCCGCCACGAAGGAGAGCACGAGCCCGATGCCCACCGCGATCAGCGTCATCTTGATGTGCTCGCCGACGCGCGGCAGGAAGCGCTCGTCGAAGTTGTCGACGAACCACTTGGCGCAGAACTTGCCGTTCTCGCGGATGCACTCGTCGCCGCGCCCGAAGTCCGGGATGACCGGCTGCTGGGCGAGCGGCGGCGTGAGGACCGCGCCGATCACACGCGCTCTCCGCCGTCCGCGAGCAGGTGGCTGACCGCCTCGAGCGTGAGGTAGCCGCGCACCCCCCCGTCGTCGCGCACGACGAGGTCGGTGCTGCCCTCGGTGAGCATGAGCGAGAGGGCGTCGCGCAGCGTCATGTCCGGAGCCGCCTCGGGCCGGCGGTGCCCGTTCGGCCCCGGGTCCGGGAGCAGGTCGACGTCGGCGAGCGTGACGAGGCCGAGGCGCTTGAGGCCGCGGTCGGCGCCGACGAAGTCGGCCACGAACTCGTCGGCCGGGTTGGCGAGGATGTTCGCCGGGGTGTCGTACTGGGCGAGCCGGCCGCCCTGGCGCAGGATGCAGATCCGGTCGCCCATCCTGATCGCCTCGTCGATGTCGTGCGTGACGAAGATGACGGTCTTGCGGACCTCGCGGTGCAGGCGCAGGAAGTCGTTCTGCAGGCGCTCGCGGGTGATCGGGTCGATCGCCCCGAACGGCTCGTCCATGAGCATCAGCGGCGGGTCGGCGGCCATCGCCCGGGCCAGGCCGACGCGCTGGCGCTGGCCGCCCGAGAGCTGCGACGGGTAGCGCTTGGCGTACTCGGCAGGATCCAGCCCGACGAGCTCCAGCAGCTCGTGCGAGCGCTCGCGCGTGCGCGACTTGTCCCAGCCCACGAGGCGCGGCACGGTGGCCACGTTGGCCTCGATCGTCATGTGCGGGAACAGGCCGATCTGCTGGATGACGTAGCCGATCCCGCGGCGCAGCTCGACCGGATCGAGGTCGTTGATGCTCGCCCCCTCGATGGTGATGTCGCCCGAGGTCAGCGAGATCAGGCGGTTGACGAGCTTCATCGCCGTCGTCTTGCCACCGCCCGACGGCCCGATCAGGACGCAGATCTCCCCGGCGGGGATGGTGATCGACAGATCGTCGACCGCGGGCCGCTCCGAGCCGGAGTAGACCTTCGTCACATGGTCGAAGACGATCTCAGCCGCGGACGTTCCGAGCGTCATGGCGTCGCCTGACAGGAAGGACCGGGGCTCCGGCGCTGAGGCCTGGGCACAGGGCCAGATATATCAGGACCCATGTTGGCGGTGCAATGGCCTTCCGGGCGAACCACCGGCGCGTGCGGCGGGCAAACCTACCGAACCCGGGCGCCGCGACCCTGGTAGACCATCGCGATGGCCCCGCCCGAGGCGTCCGACCTCGCCGACCGCACCGCGCGGCTGCTCGCGCTGATCCTGGAGCAGCCGCCGCGCACGATCGCCGATCTCAGCGCGGAGACCGGCGCCACCGGCGCCGAGCTCGAGCCCGCGCTGGCGGCGCTCGAGCGCCACGGCCTCGTGCAGTGGGACAGCGCGCGCACCGAGCTGCACCCGGGGCCGCTGCCGCTGCGCTACTCGCGCTCGGAGTTGGCGCGCGAGGACCTCATCGCGCGCGCCGCGGCGGCCATGCGCCGCCTCGCCGACGAGAGCGGCGAGTCGGTGACGCTCATGGTCCCCACCCCGAGCGGGACCGAGGCCATCGCCGAGGAGGAGGGCCGTCACCTGCTCGGGGCGACGAGCTGGATCGGGCGCGACATCCCCGATCACGCCTCCGCCGCCGGCAAGGTCTTCCTCGCCTTCGGCGTGGCCGAGATCCCGGCGCGGCTCGAGCGCTTCACCCAGCACACGATGGTCGACCGCTCGCGCCTGGAGCGTGAGCTGCGGATCGTCGCCGACCGCGGCTACGCGACGCTCGTCGACGAGCTCGAGCCGGGCCTGTCGGTCGTCGCGGCGCCGGTGTTCGACTCCGGCGGCGGTGTGGTCGCCGCGCTCGCCGTGTCCGGCCCGACCGCGCGCCTGGACGCCCACCGCCTGTCGCTGCTCGGCGGCGTGGCCATCGAGCAGTCGCACGCGGTGTCGGTCCGGCTCGGCTTCCGTGGCCGGCTGGAGGATCTGCTCGGGCCCGCCGTGCGCCGCGGCCGCTGAGCGCCCGGTTGACGCGCGAGCCCCGGAGCGGAGAGGATCGCCGTCTCTCTCGTTTCCCACCCAGGAGGTGGCGGCATGCCGAAGTACCTGTTCGAGGCGAGCTACAGCCCGGAGGGGGTCGCCGGCATCGCGGACAAGGGCGGGTCCGCCCGCCTGGACGCCATCCGCACGCTGTTCGAGAGCGTCGGCGGGACGCTCGAGCAGCTCTACTTCGCCTTCGGCGACAACGACGTCTACGCCTTCGGCGAGCTGCCTGACAACGGGGCCGCGACGACGGCGGCGCTGACCGTCAACCGCACCGGCCTGGCCACCGTGCGCACGGTCCCGCTGCTCACCGCCGAGGAGGTCGACGCCGCCGCCAAGCGCACCGCCGACTACACCCCGCCCGGCGGGTGATCGCCCGCCGCAGACCCCACTGATATATTTGCGCCCTCTCTCGGAGCGGTACGGCGGAGGTCGCGAAGGATGTCCAAGAAGGTCGACGCGGTGATCATCGGCGCCGGCGTGATCGGCGCCAACACGGCGTACGAGCTGGCGCGCAAGGGCTACAAGACCCTGAACATCGACAAGCTCCCGGCCTCGGGCTACGGGCCGACGAGCGCGTCGTGCGCGATCGTGCGCGCCCACTACTCGTCGTGGGACGGCGTGGCGATGGCCTATGAGGGCTTCTTCTACTGGAAGGACTGGGAGCAGTACCTCGGCGTCGTCGACGACGCGGGCACCGCGAAGTACATGAACTGCGGGACGCTGCTGCTCGAGAGCGCCACCGGCCACCACGAGAAGGTCCTCAAGCACTACCGCGACATCGGCGTGGAGTACGAGGAGTGGGACACGAAGACGCTGCGCGAGCGCATGCCGATCTTCGACACGCACGCCTTCTATCCGCCCAAGCGCCCCGAGGACCCGGGCTTCTGGGAGGCCTCCGAGCAGGAGCTGCCCGGCGCGATCTTCACGCCGGGCTCGGGCTACGTGAACGACCCGCAGCTGGCCACGCACAACCTCCAGCGCGCGGCCGAGGCCAAGGGCGGCGAGTTCATGTTCCGCGCCGCCGTCGGCGAGATCCGCCGCGAGAACGGCCACGTCACGGGCGTCACGCTCACCGACGGCCAGGAGATCGACGCCCCGATCGTCGTCAACGTCGCGGGCCCGCACTCGTTCGTCATCAACCGGATGGCCGGCGCGGAGGACGGCATGAAGGTCAAGACCCGCGCCCTGCGCCACGAGGTCCACCACGTGCCGGCCCCGCCCGACTTCGACTACGAGGCCGACGGCATCCACTGCTCCGACGGCGACACCGGGATCTACTTCCGCCCCGAGAGCGGCAACCACATCCTGATCGGCAGCGAGGATCCGGACTGCGACGAGCGCCAATGGGTCGACGATCCGGACAACTTCGACCGCCACGTCACCGAGGCGCAGTGGAACGCGCAGGTCTACCGCCTCGCGCGCCGGATCCCGACGCTGCGGATCCCCAACGAGCGCAAGGGTGTCGTCGACCTCTATGACTGCTCGGACGACTGGATCCCGATCTACGACAAGTCCGACGTCGGCGGCTTCTACATGGCGATCGGGACGAGCGGCAACCAGTTCAAGAACGCGCCGGTCGTCGGCCACGTCATGGCCGAGCTGATCGACAAGGTCGAGCACGGCCACGACCACGACGAGGACCCGGTCAAGGTCAAGTGCCGCTACACCGGGCTCGAGCTCGACACGAGCTTCTACTCGCGCCTGCGCGAGATCAACCCGAACTCGAGCTTCTCGGTCAACGGCTGAAGCGCGCCTCCGGCGGGTCGGCGGGCGGGGCGAGCGCCACCCGGTCCCGGCCCGCCTCCTTGGCCTCGTACAGGGCGGCGTCGGAGCGCGACAGCAGGCGCTCGACCGGCTCGCCCTCCCACACCGCGACGCCCACGCTCACGGTCAGCGCGGCCGCGTCGACGCTGCCGATGCGCACCGGGCGCTCGGCGACGCCCGCGCGCAGGTCCTCGGCCAGGGCGAGGGCGCCGTCGAGGCCCGTGTCGGGCAGGGCGACGGCGAACTCCTCGCCGCCGAGGCGCCCGACGACGTCCTCGCGGCGGATGCGCTCGCGCAGGCGGCCGGCGACGGCGCGCAGCGCGAGGTCGCCGGCGTGGTGGCCACGCGTGTCGTTCAGCGCCTTGAAGCGGTCGAGGTCGATCATGAGCACGGCGAGGTCGAGGTCGTGGCGGCGACCGCGGCTGAGCAGCACGTCGAGCTGGCGCAGGAGGTACCGGCGGTTGGGCAGCCCCGTGAGCTCGTCGAGATAGGCGAGCCGCTCGAGCGCGCGCTCGCGGCTGAGCAGCTGCTCCTGGAGATCGCGGCTGCGCCGCGCCGCGCGGACGCGCGCGACCAGCTCGGCGTTGCCCGGCCGGCCGAGCAGGACGTCGTGCGCGCCGTCCTCGATCGCCTTGAGCGCGTCGGCCACGCCCTCGGGGACGCCGACGATCACGACCGCGACGCCGAACAGGTCCGGGTCGCTCTTGATCCGCCGCAGCAGCCATGTGCGGTCCTCGCCGCCGTCCATCGCGGCCTCGAGCAGCAGCACCTCGGGGCGGTGGCGCCAGATCGCGTGCAGCAGATCCTCGGCGGCCGCCACCTCGGCCGTCACGCAGCCCGCTTCGTCGAGCACGCGCCGTAGACGGTGGCGCGTCTCCATCTCGGCGTGGGCGAGCAGCACTCGCGTGCCCGCCACCCCGCCCACACGAAAGCGCGACGGTGTCCCCGCGCCAAGGTCCTGCAGCATCCGTGCCTCCTCGGGCCCTCCGGCCATGTGGTGTCTCGGGGCTCCGCCCCGGCTCCGCTCCGTGTTCGCATCGTCGCACCCGATCGCCCTCTCGCGAGCAGTGCGCCAGAAATGGGAACGTCGGCGGGGGCGAAATCGTGCGGGAAGTGGTGCCGGGTCAGTTCGGGCGCCGGCAGAGCGGCCCGTGCTGGGTGACGACGAGGCCGCCGGGAGCGGGCGGAGGGTCGTCCGGGCCGGGCAGCGTCTGCAGCCGGCCGTGGAAGGCGTGCGCCACTCGAGTGGCGTGCGCCTTGGCCATCTCCGCGCGGGGCCCGGCGAACAGCTCGTCGACGGTCTCGCGCCAGAGCGCGAGCCAGCGCTCGAAGTGGCCGGCCCGCAGCCCGACCTTCATGTGCAGCATCGCGTGCGGGCGGAAGGCGCCGCCCCGGTAGCTGGCCGCGCCGAGCAGGATCGTCTCCCAGAACGACGCGATGACGGGGACGTGGGCCTCGACGTCGAGCTTGGCCACGTCGACGAAGATCCAGCCGATCATGGGGTCGTGCAGCGCGCGCGAGTAGAAGGCGCGCACCAGGCGCTCGCAGTCCTCGCGACGCTCGATGTCGTGCAGCTCCGTGCTCACGTTCACCCCCTTCACTATGGCGGGTGGATAGCTTGCGCCCATGAAGTTCCGGCCCGGCGCCCGGCTCGACCCCGGACAGGTGCAGGACCGCCGCGGCGCGCGCGGCGGCCGCGGCCTGGCGGTCGGCGGCGGCGCGGGGACGATCCTGATCGTCGTCGTGCTCGCGCTGCTGGGCGTCGACGTGACCGGCGGCGGGGGCACGGACCCGATCTCGCTGAACCCCGGCTCGGCGCAGGAGGAGTCGACGAGCGACCTCTCGTCGGAGTGCCGGACGGGTACCGACGCCAACCAGCGCGAGGACTGCCGCATCGTCGGGGTCGTCAACTCGGTGCAGTCCTACTGGGGCGACCACGTCCGCGGCTACCGGGAGGCGCCGACGCGCTTCTTCAGCGGCCAGACGAACACGGCGTGCGGCGCCGCGACGTCGGCCGTCGGGCCGTTCTACTGCCCCGGCGACACGACGGTCTACATCGACCTGTCGTTCTTCGACGAGCTGCGCTCGCGCTTCGGCGCGCGTGGCGGGCCGTTCGCCGAGGCCTACGTGATCGCCCATGAGTACGGCCACCACGTCCAGCACCTGCTCGGGACCGACGACCGCGTCGGCGCCGACCGGCTCGGCGAGACGTCGGGCTCGGTGCGCCTCGAGCTGCAGGCCGACTGCTACGCCGGCGTGTGGGCGGCGAACGCGGTCGAGACCGGCTACATCGAGGAGCTCACGCCGGGCGACATCGCCGACGGGATGGACGCGGCCGCCGCCGTCGGCGACGACCGCATCCAGGAGCGCGCAACCGGGCGCGTGGACCGCGAGAGCTGGACGCACGGCTCGGCCGCGTCGCGCCAGCGCTGGTTCGACACGGGCTACCGCAGCGGGGACGCGAACCGCTGCGACACGTTCGCGGCGCGCACGCTCTAGGCGTCGCTGGGCATCAGCGCCCAGAGGACGAGGTACGCGAGCGGCGTGAAGACGATCGCGACGGTGATCGTCGCGATCCGCGCGACGAGCCGGTTGATCGCGTAGCGGCGCGCGAACGCGGCGCCCACGCCGGCGATCACGCGGCCGTCGTGCGGCCTCGACAGGCCGTTATGGGCGAACCAGGCGCGGGCGCCGGACAGCGAGGCGTCGGTGACGTGGGCTGAGGCATCGGTGGACATCTGGGGGCTCCTTGGGGCGTTTTCGGGGATGTCATGAGGATCGCCGAAGAGCGCCGCCGTGCCCACACGGCCAGCCGGTGGACCGTCCTGACGCCTGCCGAACCCTTACGGGTACGCGGACGCGCCTTAGGGTCGCCGGGCTAGTCCCCCAGCTCGGCCCGCCGCCGCACGACGAACTCGTCGATCTCGGCGCGCACGGCGTCGTCCATCGGCGGCTGCTCGTACTCGTCGAGCGTCTTGCGCCAGATCTCCCCCGCGCGCTCGGTCGCGTCGCGGCCGCCGTTGCGCTGCCAGCGGTCGAAGTTCTCCGTCGAGCTCAGCAGCGGCCGGTAGAAGCACTCGCGGAAGCGCTCGAGCGTGTGCATCGCGCCGAGGAAGTGACCGCCCGCGCCGACCTCCTCGTGGGCGCCGAAGGCGAGCGACTCCTCGTCGATCTCCAGCGGCGTGAACTCGTGGCGGAGCATGCGCAGCAGCTCGATGTCGACGATGAACTTCTCGTAGCAGGACACGAGCCCGCCCTCGAGCCAGCCGGCCGAGTGCATCACGTAGTTCGTGCCCGCCAGGAACGTCGGCAGCAGGGTCATGAGCGCCTCGTAGGCCGCCTGCGCGTCGACCGTCTGGCTGGCGTTCAGCCCGCCGCCGCTGCGGAACGGCAGCCCGAAGCGGCGCGCGATCTGGCCCGTGCAGAGCAGGCCGATGCCCGACTCGGGCGTGCCGAAGCTCGGCGAGCCCGACTGCATGTCGGTGTTCGACAGGAACGATCCGAAGATCACCGGGGCGCCCGGGCGGATGAGCTGGGTCAGCGCGATGCCGGCCAGCGCCTCGGCGATCTGCTGGACGAGCGTCGCCGGGATGCTCACCGGCGACATCGCCCCCATGAGCAGGAACGGCGTGACGATGACCGCCTGGTTGGCCTTCACGTACTCGTGCAGCGCCGCGAGCATGCGGTCGTCGAAGCGCAGCGGCGAGTTGACGTTGATGAGCGACACCGAGGCGGACGTCTTCTCGATCGCCTCACGCCCGCCGAACAGGATCTCGCCCATGCGGATCGTGTCGGCGGCGTTCGGCCCGCTCGTCACCGAGCCCATGTACGGCTTGTCGGACAGCGTCTGCAGCGCGCGGACCATGTCCAGGTGGCGCGAGTCCAGCGGCGTGTCGTTGGGCTCGACGATCGTCCCGCCCGGGGAGTCGAGCTCGGGGAAGCTCTGCGAGAGCTTCACGAAGTTCTCGAAGTCGGCCATCGTCGCGTCGCGGCGCGTGTCGCCCTCGCGCACGAACGGCGGCCCGTAGACCGCGGAGAAGACCATGTGGTCGCCGCCGATGTGGACGGTGTTCTCGGGGTTGCGCGCCTGGATGTCGAACTCGCGGGGCGCCTTGGCGACCTGCTCGAGGATGAACTCGGGGTCGAACTTGACGTTGTTGCCCTCGACCTTCTGGCCGGCCTTGCGGAACTCCTCGAGCGACTCCTCGAGCAGGAACTCGACGCCGAGCTCGCTGACGATGCGTCGCCAGCCACGGTCGAGGACGTCCATCGCGTCCTCGCTGAGGATCTCGTAGCGCGGCAGCCGGTTGACGAACACGCGGGACGCTCCTGACGTCGGGGGGGCGAGAGACTCGTGCCTCGGAACGCGCTTGACCGCGGTCCGGGCGTGAGTAACATATCTACCGTGGAACAAGAGTTCCAGGCTGTGGGCCGACGCGAGTCCGCCCAGGGGACGCAGGCCATCGACCGCGCCGCCCAGTTGCTCACCCTCGTGCTCGACAGCGACGGGCCGGTCGGCGTGAGCGACCTCGCACAGGCCGCCGAGCTGCCCAAGAGCACCGCCTCGCGGCTCGTCTCCAGCCTCGAGCGCCACGGCCTCGTCAGCCGCAACGGCGCGCGCGGCAAGATCGCCCCCGGCCCCGCGATCCTGCGCTACGCCCATCGCGGCGTCATCGACCGCAACATCGTCGAGCTCGCCCACGAGTCGCTCGAGGCGCTGGCCGAGGCCTCCGGCGAGACGGTCAACCTGGCCGTGACCGGCACCCGCTGGGTCGAGCACCTCGCCCAGGTCGACAGCCGGCACTTTCTCGGCGCGGGCCAGTGGGTCGGGCGCGAGGTCGGCTACCACCACACCGCCGTCGGCAAGGTGCTCGTCGCCTACGGCGCCGCGCAGCTGCCGGACGGCCCGCTCCGGCGCACCACGCCGCACACGATCGTCGACCGCGACGCCTTCGCGCTCGAGCTCGGCCGCGTGCGCCGCGACGGCTTCGCCACGGCGATCGACGAGCTGGAGGACGGACTGACCGCGATCGCCGCCCCGGTCCCCGGGCCGACGGGCGACGTCGTCGCGGCGATGAGCATCACCGGACCGACGCTGCGACTGCCCGCCGAGCGGCTGGCGGAACTGCGGCCCGCCCTGACCAAGGAGTGCCGGGCGCTCGGCGTGCGCCTCGGCCATCGCGAGGAGGACCACGAGGCGGCATGACCCACGACGAGATCCTGCAGAAGCTCTACGACGACACCCTGGTCGGCGATGCGCCGTCGGTGAAGTCGCTCGTCGAGCAGGGGCTCGAGGACGACCTCGCGCCGGGCCGGATGCTGTTCGACGCCCTGATCCCGTCGCTGGAGGAGGTCGGCGCGCGCTTCGAACGCGGCGACTACTTCGTCCCCGAGATGCTCATCGCCGCCCGCGCGATGCAGGGCGCGCTGGACATCCTGCGTCCGCTGCTGGCCGAGACCGGCGTCGAGCAGGTCGGCACCTTCCTGATGGGCACCGTCAAGGGCGACGTCCACGACATCGGCAAGAACCTCTGCAACATCATGCTCGAGGGCGCGGGCTTCACCGTCGTCGACCTCGGCGTCAACGTGCCGCCCGAGAAGTTCATCGCCGAGATCGAGCGGGTCGAGCCCGACATCGTCGGCATGTCGGCCTTCCTGACGACGACGATGCCGATGTTCAAGGCGAACATCAACGCGCTCGAGAAGGCCGGCCTGCGCGACAAGGTGATCGTCATGGTCGGCGGCGCCCCGGTCACCCAGGAGTACGCCGACGCGGTCGGCGCCGACGGGTACTCGGCCGACGCCTCGTCGGCGGTCAAGAAGGCCAAGGCGCTGATCCAGGAGCGGAGGGCTCGGGTCGCGGCATGAGCCTGCTCGAGACCGTCGAGCACGCGGTCAAGGGGCCGATCTGGGACTGCCGCATGTGCGGCCAGTGCGTCCTGCACGACACCGGGCTGACGTGCCCGATGACGTGTCCCAAGACCTTGCGCAACGGGCCGTGCGGCGGCGTGCGGCCCGACGGCCACTGCGAGGTCAAGCCGGAGATGCGGTGCGTGTGGGTCAAGGCCTACGAGCGCTCGCAGCGCGTGCCCGTGTGGGGCGGCCACATCCACGAGCTGCGCCCGCCGGTCGACAACCAGCTCGAAGGCACGTCCTCGTGGCGCAACCTGGTCACCGGCCGCGACCGGCAGACCCCGGCGGGCTGGCGGGGCGGCGGCGATGTCGCGCCTTGAGTCGCTGCTGACCGCGGGACGCTTCGTCGTCACCGCCGAGATGCCGGTCATCGACGGCGGCGGCTACCCCGAGATCCGGCGCCAGCTGGCCCCCATGCAGCCGTACCTCGACGCGGTCAACGCGACCGACAACACCTCGGCGCACGCGCACGCCTCCCCGCTCGCCGTCTCGATCGCCCTGAAGGACTGCGGGGTCGAGCCGATCATGCAGCTCGTCTGCCGCGACCGCAATCGCCTCGCGCTCCAGGGCGACATCGTGGGCGCGGCGATGCACGGCATCGAGAACCTCTGCTGCCTGACCGGCGACGACGTGACGGCCGGCGACGAGCCCGAGTCGCGCCGCGTCTTCGACCTCGACGGCCCGCAGCTCATCTCCGTGGCCACGACGCTGGCCGGTGGGCGCTACCTCTCGGGCCGTCCCCTGGAGCCCGCGCCGCGGCTGTTCGTCGGCGCGGTCGAGAGCCCGGGCACGCCGCCGCTCGAGTTCCGCGCCGACCGCGCGCTGAAGAAGGCCGACGCCGGCGCGCGCTTCCTGCAGCTGCAGATCTGCTACCAGCCCGACCGGCTCGAGCGCTTCATGGCCGAGGCGGTCGCGAACGGCGTGGCCGCGCGCTGTGCGCTGATCCCCTCGATCTTCATCCTGCGCTCGGCCGGAGCGCTGCGATTCATCGACGAGAAGGTGCCGGGCATCGAGGTGCCCGCCGGGCTCATCGCACGCGCCGAGGCCGCCTCCGACCAGCAGCAGGAGTGCTTCGAGATCGCCTGCGAGATGGCCGACCACGCACGGTCGCTGCCCGGCGCGGCCGGGCTGCACTTCATCTCGTTCCGCAAGGACGCCGGCATCGCAAAGCTCTGTCAACGACTGGGCATCCCGCCCCGATCCGAAAGGGACCAGCAGCATGGAGACAGTCCTGCAGTCGCGGTCTAGCACCGTCACCATCGGGCCCGAGCAGCCCTTCTGCATCATCGGCGAGCGCATCAATCCCACGGGGCGCAAGGCCTTCGCCGAGCAGCTGCGCAACGACGACCTCTCGACCGTGACGGTCGACGCCCTGGCCCAGACCGAGGCCGGCGCCGACATGGTCGACGTCAACGCGGGGATCCCGCTCGTGGACGAGCCCGAGCTGCTGCAGAAGATGCTGCGCACCGTCCAGGCCGCCACCGACCTGCCGATCTGCATCGACTCGTCGGTCATCGAGGCGCTCGAGGCCGGCCTCGCCGTCTACGAGGGCAAGGCGCTCGTCAACTCCGTCACCGGCGAGGACGACCGCCTCGAGGAGATCCTGCCGCTCGTGGCCAAGCACGGCGCCGCCGTCATCGGCCTGGCCAACGACGAGACCGGCATCCCCGAGACGCCGCAGCAGCGCCTGGAGATCGCCACGAAGATCGTCAAGGTCGCCGGCGACCACGGGATCCCGCCCGAGGACATCATCATCGACCCGCTGGCCATGACCGTCGGCGCCGACACGGAGGCGGTGACGATCACGCTCGAGACGATCCGCCTGATCCGTCAGGAGCTCGGCGTGAACATGTCGCTCGGCGCCTCGAACGTGTCCTTCGGGCTGCCCGACCGCCACGCCCTCAACGCCGCCTTCCTGCCCATGGCGATGGAGGCCGGCCTGACGAGCGCGATCATGTCGACGGCGCCCGTCGTCGTCGAGAGCGTCCGCGCCGCCGACCTGCTGCTCGGCCACGATCCGTGGGGCGGGCGCTGGATCCAGGCGCACCGCGCGCGCAAGGCGAAGGTGGCCGACGCGGCGTGAGCGCGGCCCGCGGCCATCTGCGCCCCGTCGACCCGCTGCCCGCCGAGAGCGACGAGCCGGTGGACGCCGCCGAGAGCGCCGGCCGCGTCCGCCTGCGCTTCCAGCCCGACGGCGCGGACGTGCGCGTGCCCGCCGGCACCCCCGTGTTCGACGCCGCGAGCTGGAACGGGATCGCGATCGACTCGACGTGCGGCGGCCACGGCACGTGCAAGAAGTGCAAGGTCCGCGTCGTCGAGGGTCACGTGCCCGTCGGCTCGGTCGACCCGCGCGCGTTCAGCACCGACGAGCTGCGGGCCGGCTGGCGGCTCGCCTGCCGCGCCGAGGCGCGCGAGGACCTCGTCGTCGAGGTCCCGCCGCTGCAGACGCGGCCGAAGGCGGCGCTCGTCGGCGTCGGGCGCCACGTCATCCTGCGCCCGTCGGTGCAGAAGCGCTACGTCGAGCTCGAGGAGCCGACGCTCGAGGACCAGCGCTCGGACGTGCAGCGGCTGCTCGACGCCATCGACGACCTCGAGCCGACGGTCGACCTCGAGGTCGCCCGCACGCTCGGGCGCATCCTGCGCGACGCGCACTTCAAGGTCACCGCGGTCGTCTGCGACGAGGCGCTCGTCGCCGTCGAGGCCGGCGACACGACGGGGCGGCGCTACGCGCTGGCCTTCGACCTCGGGACGACGACCGTCGTGGCCACGTTGCTGGACCTCGAGACCGGCACGCCGGCGGCGGTCGCCTCGATGCTCAACCGCCAACAGCCCTACGGCGCCGACGTGATCTCGCGCGTGTCGGCGACGATGCTCGACCCCGAGGCGCTGGCCGCGCTGCAGGGACGCGCGCAGGAGACGCTCGACACGCTCGCCACGGAGGTCTGCGAGGACGCGGGCGTGGCCGCCGAGCAGGTCTACGAGATCACCCTGTGCGGCAACGTGACGATGACCCAGCTCGCGCTCGGCATCGACCCCGAGCCGCTGTCGATGGCGCCGTTCATCGTCACCGCCCACCAGCTGCCCCCGGCGCGCGCGGCCGACTTCGGCGTCCGCGTCCACCCGCGGGCGCCCGCCTTCGTGTTCCCGTCGCTCGGCGCCTACGTCGGCGGCGACATCGTCGCCGGCCTGCTCGCCACCGGGCTCACGCGCGACCGCCGCCTGCGGCTGTTCATCGACGTGGGGACCAACAGCGAGATCGCCCTCGGCTCGGCCGAGCGCGTCGTGGCCACCGCGGCGCCGGCCGGCCCCGCCTTCGAGGCCGCGCAGATCCGCTGCGGGATGCGCGCCGCCGACGGCGCGATCGAGGGCGTCCAGATCCACGGCGACGAGCTGCGCATGCAGGTCATCGGCGACACGGACCCGGTCGGCCTGTGTGGCTCGGGGCTCGTGGACGCCGTGGCCGCGCTCGTGGGCGCGGGTCTGCTCGACCACTCGGGGCGCTTCGTGCCCGACGAGGAGGCGCGCGCCGCCCATCCGACGCTCGGCGAGCGGCTGACCAAGATCGGCGAGGAGCGGGTCTACGTCCTGCATCCGCGCGGCGCCGACCCGGCCGAGTCGGTCTTCCTCTCCCAGCGCGACATCCGCGAGCTGCAGTTCGCCAAGGCGTCGATCGCCACGGGCTGGCAGATCCTGGTCAACGAGCTGGGCGTCGAGGCCGGCGACATCACCCAGGTGCTGCTCGCGGGCAGCTTCGGCGCCTACCTCTCCCCCTCCAGCGCCGTGCGCATCGGGCTCGTTCCGCGCCTCGCGCTGCCGCGCATCGTGTCGGCCGGCAACGTCGCCGGCGAGGGCTCGAAGATGGTCGCCCTGAGCCTGCGCGAGCGCGCCGAGGCGACGTCGATCCTCAGCGAGGTCGAGTACGTCGAGCTGTCGGGACGCGCGGATTTCAACGACCTGTTCATCGACCAGCTCGCCTTCCCGGGATGAGCCGGCGGGTCGGCGTCATCGCCTGCGGCGCGCTGGCCGTGCACGTGCGCGCGATCGCGCGCCGGCGGGGCTGGTCGGTCGACCTGCACCCGGTGCCGGCGCTGCTGCACAACCGCCCCGAGCGGATCGCCGGCGAGGTCGAGGCCGCGGTCGCGCGGCTGCGTCCTCGCTACGACGCGCTGGCCTGCGCGTTCGCCGACTGCGGGACCTACGGCGCGCTCGACGCGGCGCTGGCGGACTCCGGCGTGCGCCGGCTGCGCGGGGAGCACTGCTACGACCTGTTCGCGCGCGACGACGTGCGTGCCGCGCTCGACGAGGAGCCCGGCACGTACTTCCTCACCGACTTCCTGGCGCGCACGTTCGAGCACACGGTCGTCCGCGAGCTCGGCCTCGACCGCCACCCGGAGCTGCGCGATGACTACTTCGGGTACTACCGGCGCGTCCTGTGGCTCGCGCAGGCGCCGACGCCGGCCAACCGCGGGGCCGCGCAGCGGGCGGCCGAGCGCATCGGGCTGCCGCTCGAGGAGCGCGCCGTCGGGGACGCCGGGCTCGAGCGCGAGCTCGAGCGGCTCATGGAGCCCACCGCGCTCAACGCCGCGCGGTGACCAGGTAGCGGTCCGTCTCGGACGACCACGTGCTCGACGCGGGGCTCAGCCCGGCCGCGCGCAGGTCGTCGTCGAGCGTCTCGTGGCGGAACGGCCAGACCTCGAGGCGCTCGCCTGTCGTGTGCACCTCGCCACCGGGGAGCAGCAGCGCGACGGCGATCTCGAGGTCGTGGCGCGCCTCCCACTCGTCGGCGATCGTCCAGGCGTAGATGACCAGGCCGTCGGTCCCGTTGCGGCGGACCAGGCGGTCGAAGGTCTCCACGCGCGAGCCCCCGGCCCGCTCGGCCTCCCAGTTGCGCGAGGTCAGCGTGAGCACGCCGCCGTCGGCCAGCACGCCGCCCATCGCGGCCAGTGCCGCCCGGCGGATCTCCGTGCCCGGGGCGTGGGCGAGCGAGTTGCCGACGCAGAACACCGCGTCGAACGCGCCCTCCCAGCCCTGGGCGGGCAGCTCCTCCCACGGGCACACGAGCGCCTCGACCTCTGCGCCATGCTCCGCGGCCAGCTCGCGCGTGCGCTCGATCATCTCGGCGCTCGCGTCCGTCGCGGTCACCTGGAAGCCGCGCGCGGCCAGACCGACCGCGAGCTGGCCGGTCCCGCACGCGCAGTCCAGCACGCGCACCCCGGCGCGCAGCTCGCCGACGACCGCCGAGAAGGCGGTGACGCTCCAGTCGGGGTCGAACAGCGACTCGGGGATGAGCCACTCGTAGACGGAGGAGAGCGAGGAGTACTGCTCAGCGCCCATCGCTCAGCACCAGCGTGTCGGTCGTCACCGCGTCGATCCTCTCTTCGCTCCAGGCGATCGGGATGCCGTCGCCGCGCTGCCACACCGGCAGCTGGTCGTCGTAGTGCGGCGAGCACGGGTTGCCCGACTGCCCGCCCGGGAGCACCCACCGCGCGCTCTCCCAGTCGCCCGCCTCGACGCTGAAGCGCGTGACGGCGACGAGCTCCGGGTTGCTCAGCGGGTCGAGCACGGAGACGACCGCGGCCGACGGCGTGTGCGTTGCCCCGCCCCACTCCAGCGGGCCGAGGTCGAAGATGGCGCCCAGCCCGCGGCGCTCGCCGAAGGGGTGGCGGAAGCGCAGCGGCCGCACGCGGCCCCAGGCCCAGTCCGCCGGGTCGGGCCCGGCGGCCGCGCGCAGGGCGACGACGGCGGCGGCAAGCGCATCGCCGATGAGCTCGTCCCAGGGCCGGCCCGCCCAGCCGTCCGGTTGGTCGTCGAGGGCGCGCAGCAGGTGCGCGACGCGCGCCGCCGACAGCAGCGTCGAGGGCGACAGCGGATCGACCGAGGCGCCGAGCATGCTGCGGTACCCGTTCGGCGCGCGCCCCGCGACGACGCGCCGCGCGAGGTCGGCGGTGAACAGCTCGAACACGGCGGCGGCCGCCGAGCCCGCCGCGACGTCGCCGTCCCACTCGCGCAGGAGCGCCTGGCCCAGGCGCGCGTCGTCACCGGCCGCGGGCACGGCCAGCACGCGCGGGCCGAGCTCGCGCCAGGGCAGCGAGACGGTGTCGAGCTGCAGCGCGCGGACGCCGGCGAGGTCCCAGTCCTCGCGCCCGGCGAGCGCCTCGCGCAGTCGGCGGCCGCGGAACTCGTCGGCCCAGTCGACGCCGAGGAAGAGGTGCTCGTCACCGTCGCCCACCGACGGGCGCTCGTTCGCGCACTCCACGAAGCCGTCGCCGCCGGGCCCCGCGGCGGGCATCGCCTCCGGCGCGGCGAGCTCGTCCTCCCAGCCCGCGTCCGGCGCCCAGCCCGGGCGCGGCAGCACACCCGAGCCCGATCGCCGCCGCGGGACCCGCCCGCCCAGCGCGCGGCCGACGACGCCGCCCTGCTCGGCGAAGACCCAGTGCAGCGAAAGCGTCGAGCTCGCGGTCACGCCAGCGGTGAAGCCCTCGAGCGTGTGGGCGCGCTGGTGCTCGAGGTCCATCTCCCTCGGCGGGTGCTCGTGCCAGGTGGTGCGCAGCGACAGGGCTGTGCCCTCGCCGGCCGGCGAGGTCGCGACGATCGGCCCGCGCGGCGTGACGAGCACCTCGTCGTCGACGGGCTCGCCGCCGCGCACGGCGATCCGCTCGCGCACGACCTGGCACGCGATCTCCTCGTCGCCGTCGCGGACGCTGCGCCCGTCGTCGGTGAGCTGCTCGACGAACAGGTCGGAGAGGTCGGCCAGCCCGGCGGTCAGCCCCCATGCGGCGGTGCCGTTGTGACCGATGACGATCCCCGGCGCGCCGACGAACGTCCCGCCCGCCGCCGCCCACCGGTCCGTGCGCAGGTGCGCGAGGTAGACGGGCCCGGGCACGGCCGGGGGCAGGTGCGGGTCGTTGGCCAGGATCGGCCGCCCGCTCGCGGTCCGCACGCCGGCGATCGCGAAGCCGTTGGAGCCGCCGCCGACGGCGGGCATCCACGCCGCGACCGCCTCGGCGTCGGCGCGCAGCGTCTCGCAGGCCTGCGCCGCCGCGGCGGCGCCGCGGGCGTCGACCGTGTCCGCGCGCCGGCAGGCGGCGTCGACGTCGAGCAGCGCCTCGACGCCGTCGGTGGCCAGGACCTCCAGGCGCGCCAGCTCGGTGCGCCAGTTGCCGTTCAGCGACAGCGCCTGCAGATGGACGTAGCCGAGCACGTCGACGGCGCCCCACGGCGTCGGGCGCGCGCGCAGCATCGCGAGCTCGTGCGGGACGGGGGCGGCGCCGCAGGCGCGGGCCGCGTTGATCCCGGCGGCGTAGGCCTCGACCGTCGCCCGCGCGCGGTCGCCGAGCGCGTCGAGGTGGCGGCGCGCGGCGCGGTGCAGCCCGACGCGGCGCGAGAAGCGGTCGACGGCGACTGCGTCCTCGCCCACGAGCTCGGCCAGCGTGCCGCGCGTGACCCGCAGCAGCGCCTCGAGCTGGAAGGCACGGTCCTGGGCGTGACAGAACCCGAGGCCGTAGAAGACGTCCGCCTCGCCCGCCGCGCGCACGTAGGGCACGCCCCAGCGGTCGCGCCGGATGACCACGTCGGCGGCGGTCCCGGCCACCGTCACGCGACCCGAGATCCGCGGGCGCCGCGCGCCGAGGGCCAGGCGCAGCGCGCGTACGCCGAGCGATCGCGCCATCGCCGCGGAGCCTACCCGCGGCCGCGGCGCGCGGTCAGGCGGCGCGCAGCCCCGGACGCTCGGTGCGCTCGGCGTAGTCCAGCGCGACCTTCAGGAACGCCTTGCCGGCCGGCGTCTGGCGGCGCGCGGCGCGCCAGACGAGGGCGATCGGCCACGTCAGCCGCTCGGGGCCGATCGGGCGCAGCTCGATCGGCGGCCCGGGCTGCTCGGCCACCGAGCGCGGGATGACGGCCACGCCGAGGCCCTTGCTGGCCAGTCCCCTGACCGCCGCCATCTCCGTGCAGATGAAGGCGTTGCGGGGCTCCAGGCCGCGGTCGGCCATCGTCCGCTCGAGGCGCCGGCGCAGCGCCGAGTTCTCGCGATAGGCGATCAGGTCCTCGGCGGCCAGCTCGTCGAAGGTCACCCGGCGCCGGCCGCAGAGCGAGTGCCCGACGGGCAGGGCCACGACGATCTCCTCCTCCCAGAGGAGTGTGGCCGCGAACTCGTTGCCGAGCGCGTCGGGGTCCAGGGCGGTGAACGCGCAGTCCAGCTCGTCGGCGCGCAGCGCGGCGAGCGCGTCGTCCTGGGTGTCCTCGACCATGTGCACGGCCACGCCCGGGTGGGCGGCGCGGAAGTCGGCGAGCATGCTGAACAGGTCATAGGGGCCGGTCGGGTAGACGCCGCCGATCCGCAGCTGGCCGCGCAGGACGCCGGTCAGCTCCTCGAGCTCGGAGTGCAGGCCGTCGACCTCGGCGAGGACGCGCTTGGCGTAGCCGAGGATCACGCGCCCCTCGGCGGTCAGCTCGACATGGCGGCTCGAGCGGCGGAAGACCTCGACGCCGAGCTCCTGCTCGAGCCGGCGGATCTGCTGGGAGATCGCCGACTGGGCGAGATGGAGCTCCTCACCCGCCCTCGTGAACGAGCCGTGGCGGGCGACGGCGGCGATCGTGCGCAGGTGTCGTAGCTCCATGTGACGATCGTGCCATCCGCCCGGCCAGAAGTCGAAGTCAGGCTGCTTCGGGCAGCGATCACACCAGCTGATGGATGCCGCGACGCGTCAATGCTCCGGCCATGGACCTCGTCGAGGAGATCGTCGTGCTCGGCGGCCGCGACCTGGCCGTGCTGCGCCCGCGCGACAGCGAGGCGCTGCTCGACGAGCACGCCTTCGAGCAGGACGAGTTCATGCCCTACTGGGCCGAGCTGTGGCCGAGCGGGGTCGCGCTCGCGCGCACGGTGGCCGCGCGCTCGCTCAAGGGCGCGCGCGTGCTGGAGCTGGGCTGCGGGCTGGGCCTGCCGAGCCTCGCCGCCGCGCTCGCCGGCGGCCGCGTGCTGGCCACCGACTGGGCGCCCGCCGCTCTCGACCTGCTCGCCCGCAACGCCGAGCGCAACGCTGCGAGCGTCGAGACCGCCATCGTCGACTGGCGCGCGCCCGAGGCGCTGCTCGACCGCGCGCCGTTCGACCTCGTGCTCGCCGCCGACGTGATCTACGAGCCGCGCAACGTCGCCGTGCTCGCCGACCTCCTGCCGCGGCTCGGCCGCGAGCTCCTGCTCGCCGACCCGGGACGCCCGGCGCTCGACGGCTTCCTGGAGCGCATGGGGACGGTGTGGCGGCGCCCGCCCGTGTACCGGCTCGGCGGCCGTTGACTTGACACGTTCCGTTAGCCTAGGCTTACGGTTCGTCGTGACGAACGTAACCGCCGCCATCACCGCGCTGGGCGACCCGACCCGGCAGGCCATCTTCGAGCGCCTGTCGGCCGGCCCGCTGGCCGTCGGCGAGCTCGCGAGCGGGCTGCCGGTCAGCCGCCCGGCGGTGTCGCAGCACCTCAAGGTCCTCAAGGACGCGGGGCTCGTGGTCGACCGCCCGGCCGGCACGCGCCGGCTCTACCACGTCGACCCGCAGGCCGTCGCGGACCTGCGCGCGTACTTCGACGCGTTCTGGGACCAGTCGCTGGCGGCGTTTCGCACGGCCGTCGAACAACCCGAGGGAGCCGATGACTGAGATGACGCAGGGACTGGCCGTGCGCCAGAGCATCGTGGTGGACGCGCCGCCGGCGCGCGCCTTCGCCGTGTTCACCGACGGGATCGCCTCGTGGTGGCCGCTGGCCACGTACACGATCGGCGCCGCCCCGGCCGTCACGGCGGTGATCGAGCCGCGCACCGGCGGGCGCTGGTACGAGCGTTCCGCCGACGGCACCGAGTGCGGCTGGGGCCACGTGCTCGCCTGGGAGCCGCCCGACCGCCTCGCCCTGAGCTGGGAGATCTCACCCGACTGGGCCCCGGACCCCGGCGTGCGCACCGTGGTCGAGGTCCGCTTCCACGCCCAGGACGACGGACGCACGCGGGTCGACCTCGAGCACCGCGGCCTGGAGGCCTACGGCACGCGCGGCGACGAGATGCGCGGCATCTTCGACTCCGACAGCGGCTGGCGGGGCCTGCTCGGGCACTTCGCGGGCGTGGTCGACGGGGCGCGCTGATGTTCCAGGCGATCGCCATCCACCACGCCGCGCCCGAGCACGCCGAGGCGTTCATGGCCTTCATGCACCGCGTCATCGACGCCGTCGGCGATGCGCCGGGCATGATCGAGTTCACGGCCTGGCGCGAGCAGGGCACGAGCCGCCTCGTCGGCCTCTCGCGGTGGGAGAGCGCGGAGGCCTTCCAGGCCGCGCTGCCGACGATCATGAGCATGGGCGACGAGCGCCGGCCGGAGTGGTCCGAGCGCCCCGACGACGCCCTCATGCTGAGCGAGATCTGAGCTGGACGCGGGTGCGGCCAGCCGCACCCGCTTCCGCGTGCTCGCCCGGTGGGCGGGGAGGGAGGCATCGGAGAAGGTCTGCGCGCACGAACGACGATCGAGGACTCTCCCGTGAACGCACCGCTGGTCGCCGACGCCTGCCCGCACTGCTCGTCGGACGCCGTCGCCGTCATCCCCGCCGACCACGACGGACCCACGCTCCTCCACATCCGCGCGCGCTGCGGCGAATGCGGCCGATCGCGCCACAGCGTCATGACCCGCGCCATCGCCGCGCGCTTCGAGGAGCACCTCGAGGTCGGCCGGGCGGCGATCCGCCGCGCCCTCGAGGACCTCGAGCGCGGCGCCGACGTCGCGCGCCTCGCCGCACGGCTGGCCTGAGGGCCCCGAGAACGAGAGAGCCCCGCCGCTCGGCGGGGCTCCCGCTCACTGTGTGGGCCCTCATCGGAGCCTCCTCTCGTCGCCGGGACAGGATCTGGCGGCGTTCGGCTTCGGTCTGTTCGGCAGTCGCGGGCTGCACCGTCGCCACGTCCCTCCCCGCTCCGCGCTCTGAGGGAGCCCTGGACGCCGTCGCCGTTCGAACAGTCGGCCGAGCGTAGCGGGGAGCCGCGGCGCCGGCAACCGCCCCGCGTCGCGTCCCGCGGCTCGGCGCGCGATGATGCACCCCGGTGCTCATCGTCGTGGACAACAGCGCGGGCGGCGACCGCCAGCTCGCCGACCAGGTCGCCGCGGGCCTGCGCGACCGCGGCCTGGAGGTCGAGGTCCGTCTCCCCCGCCCCGGCGCGATGTTCGACACCGCCGTCGACCTCGTCTCGGCGGGGATGGTGATCCGCGTCTCCGACCGCCCCGAGCGCGCCCAGCTCGACGAGATCGGCGTGGTCGTGCGCGCCGCGCTGCAGCACCGCCCGAGCCTGCGCCGGCGCACCCGCACCGTGCCGATCAACCTCGGCGAGTCGCGGCGCGTGCTGGAGTGGATCGACGTCGTCGAGGGCTGACGTGCCGATCGACGTCGCGCTGCTGGGCTGTGCGCACCCGCACGTCCCCGACGTGCTCGGCGTCATCGCCTCCGAGCCCGACGTGCGCCTCGTCGCCGTCTGGGACGCGGACCGCTCGGCGATCCCCGGCGCGATCGCCGGCGCCGCCGTCGGGCGCGCCGAGACCGCGATCCGCCGCGCCCACGCCGTCGTCATCTGCGCGCCGACCGACCAGCGCCCCGCGCTCTGCGTGCAGGCCGCGCGCGCGGGCACCCCGTTCCTCGTCGAGAAGCCCATCGCGCGCACCGCGGCCGACGCGCGCGGCGTCGCGCGCGAGGTGGAGCGCAGCCGTACCCCCGCGCTGGCCGCCCTGTTCCTGCGCGAGCTGCCTGCCCTGGAGCGCCTGCGCGGCGTGCTGCGCGAGCGCCTCGTGGGGCGGCTGGCGAGCGTCACCACGGCCCTCGCCCACCCCGGCGCCGTCGACGGCTGGTTCGACGGACCCGCGGCGTGGATGCGCGATCCCCAGCGCGCCGGGGTCGGCGGCTTCGGCGACCTCGCCCTGCACCTCGTCGACGCGCTCAGCGCGCTGGGGCGCGACGAGCCGCCGCGGCTGGCCGCCGTCGCGCTCGACCGCCCGGGCCCGGGCCAGGCCGACCTCGGCGGCGTCGGGCTCGGGACGTGGGCGGGCGCGCCGCTCACCGTCCGCGCGAGCTGGGCGACGCGGCCGGGCGGGCTCGAGGTCACCGTGACCGGCGCGGCGGGGACGGCGAGCCTGCGCGAGGGCGTCCTCGAGCTGGACCGCAACGGCGGGACGCCCGAGCGCTGGGTCGGGGCCCCGCCCGACGCCGGCGAGGCGCTGCGCGCCTTCACCGCCCGCCTGCGCGCCCGGCGCTTCCCGCGCGCCGGGCTGACGCCGGCCGTCGAGGCGCAGGAGACGATCGAGGCGGCCGTGCGGGTCGGCTGACCGGCCGCCCCGTCGCTCAGCGCTTGCGGCGCCCGCCGCCCATGCGCCCGAGCGTGTCGAGCTCCTCGAGCGACGTGCCCGCGCCGACCGCGACGCACGTCAGCGGCGACTCGGCCAGCGTCGTCTGCATCGCCGTCTCGGCTTGGACGCGCTCGGCGAAGGCGCGCAGCAGCGAGCCGCCGCCGGCGAGCACGATCCCGTGGCGCACGATGTCGCCGGCCAGCTCGGGCGGCGTCTGCTCGAGGGTGGCGTGGACGGCGGCCATGATCTCGGTCAGCGGCGCGGCGATCGCGCCGCGCACCTCCTGGCTGGTGAGCTCGAGCTCGCGCGGCAGCCCGGACACGAGGTCGCGCCCGCGGATGTCGACGACCAGCTCCTCGCGCAGCGGCGCGGCCGAGCCGACGGCGAGCTTGATCGCCTCCGCGCTCTGCGAGCCGATCGCCAGGACGTGCTCGTTGCGGATGTAGGTGGCGATCGCCTCGTCGAGGTCGTAGCCGCCGGTCCGCACGGACCGCGACACGACGATCTGCCCGAGCGAGATGACCGCGACCTCGCTCGTGCCGCCGCCGACGTCGACGATCATGCGTCCGATCGGCTCCGCGATCGGGATGCCGGCGCCGATCGCCGCCGCGATCGGCTCCTCGATCAGGTGGACCTGGCGCGCGCCCGCCGAGCGCGCGGCCTCCTCGACGGCGCGCCGCTCGACCTCGGTGATCCCCGACGGCGCGCAGACGACGAGCCGCGGGTGCGCGCGGCGGCGCCCGAGCACCTTGGCGATGAAGTGGCGCAGCATCTGCTCGGTGACCTCGAAGTCGGCGATCACCCCGTGGCGCAGCGGGCGCGTGGCGGAGATCGACGCCGGCGTGCGGCCGATCATCCGCTGCGCATCGGCGCCGACGGCGTGGACGTCGCCGGTGGCCTCGTCGATCGCCACCACCGAGGGCTCGGACAGCACGATGCCCTGGCCCCGCACGTGGACCACGGTGTTGGCCGTCCCCAGGTCGATGGCCATGTCGCGCACGGAGCGCAGCGACCAACCGTCCCGCCCCGGCCGAGTCCCTTCGGCGACGCCGAGCATCGCCCCACAGGGTGGCAGACCCGGGGCCGTACCCTGCACATCGGCCTGCGAGGATGCCCGGCATGCGATGGCAGATCTATCTCTCCGGCGAGATCCACACCGACTGGCGCGAGCGCATCGCGCTGGGCGTCGAACAGGCAGGCCTCGATGTCGAGCTGACCGGACCGGTCACCGACCATGCGGCGAGCGACGACTGCGGCGTCGCCATCCTCGGCGACGAGGACACCGCGTTCTGGAAGGACCACGTGGGCGCGGGCGTCAACGCCGTGCGCACGCGGACGCTGATCGAGCGCGCCGACGTCGTCGTCGTGCGCTTCGGCGAGCAGTACAAGCAGTGGAACGCGGCCTTCGACGCGGGCTATGCGGCCGCGCTCGGCAAGCCGCTCATCACCCTGCACCCCGAGGGCCACGACCATGCCCTCAAGGAGGTCGACCGCGCCGCCCTGGCGGTGGCCCGCGAGCCCGAGCAGGTCGTCGACCTGCTGCGCTACGTGCTCGAGGCGCGGCTGCCGACCCCGGCCTGAGCGCCGCCGTGACCGACGCAGAGCTGCGCGCGCGGCGGGCCGCCGCGCAGCTGCTGCACCGCCCGCCCGGCGGCGACGTCGCCGGCGTGGCGGGCGCCCTGCTCGCCGTCCAGGCCCAGGACCTGCGCGCGGCGCGGCTCGCCCTGCGCGCCCGTGCGGCGCAGCTGTCCGCGGCCGCCGTCGACGGCGCGCTGGGCGAGGAGCGCTCCGTCGTGGTCGACTGGCTCATCCGCGGCACGCTGCACCTCGTTCGCGCCGAGGACCACGGCTGGCTGCACGCCCTGACCGCGCCGACGCGCGCCGCGGCGCACCGGCGCCGGCTCGCGCAGGAGGGCGTGCCGCCGGACGACGCCGAGCGCGCCGTCGCGGTGATCGAGCGGGCGCTGCTCGAGGAGGGCCCGCTCACGCGAGCGCAGCTCGCCGAGCGGATCGCCGCGCACGGGATCCGCACCGAGGGCCAGGCGACGCCGCACCTGCTCGCCCTGGCGGCGATGCACGGCATCGCCGTGCTCGGCCCGGTGCGCGAGGACGGCCACGCGTTCGCCCACACGCGCGACTGGCTCGGCGATCCGGCGCCGCCGCCCGAACGCGAGGTCGCGCTGGCCGAGCTCGCGCGGCGCTACCTGCGCGGCCACGGGCCGGCGAGCGCGGCCGACCTCGCGGCGTGGTCGGGCCTTGCGCTGCGCGACGCGCGCGCCGGCCTGCGCTCGATCGCCTCGTCGCTGGAGGACGCGGGCGGCGACCTCGTCGACCTCGCCGGGCGCGACTCGCCGGCGGCGCCCGTCGCGCCGCGGCTGCTCGGCGCCTTCGATCCGTATCTGCTCGGGTGGCGCGACCGCTCGCTCGTCGTCCCCGAGGCGTTCGCCCGGCGCGTGCACCCCGGCGGCGGGATCCTGCGCCCGACCGCCACCGCGGGCGGCGTGGCCGTCGGCACCTGGACGGCGCGGCGCCGCGACGGGCGCCTCGCCGTGGACGTCGAGCCGTTCGAGGCCGTCGGCGGGGAGGTGGAACGGGCGCTCGCGGCCGACGCGCGCGACGTCGCCCGGTTCGAAGGGCTCCGCCCGCGCGACCCCTAGCCGGTCGCTCGTCCTACCCTCTGGGAGGTGACGGCCCGCGACCCCGAACCGGACGCGCAGGCGCAGACGCGCACGGCGCTGCTCAGCGTCGTGGCCGCCGTCGTGCTCATCGCGCTCAAGCTCGGCACCGGCCTGGCCACCGGCTCGCTGGGCCTGCTCGCCGAGGCGGCGCACTCGGGCACCGACCTCGTCGCCGCGCTGCTCACCCTGTTCGCGATCCGCGTGGCCATCCGGCCCGCCGACGAGGAGCATCAGTACGGGCACGGCAAGGCCGAGCACCTCGCCGCGCTGGGCGAGAGCATCTTCCTGATCCTCGTCTCCGGGTTCCTCGCCTTCCAGGCCGCCGACCGGCTGCTGTCGGGCGACGCGCACCACATCGAGACGGCGTGGTGGGCCTTCGCGGTGATGGGGCTCGTGATCGTGATCGACGCCACGCGCGCCACCGCCACCTGGCGCGCGGCGCAGCGCCTGCACTCCCCCGCCCTGGCGTCCAACGCGCTGCACTTCGCGTCGGACCTCGGCGGCTCGTTCGCCGTGCTCATCGGCCTCGCCTTCGTCGCGGCCGGCGAGCCGCACGCCGACGCCATCGCGACGCTGATCGTCGCCGCGATCGTCCTCGTCGCCGCCGGCCGTCTGGCCGCCGAGTCCGGCGCGGTGCTCATGGACACCGCCTCGCACGAGTCCGAGGAGGGCATCCACCGCGCGCTCGCCGCCCTGAACCAGCCGGTGACGGTGCGGCGGACCCGCGTGCGGCATGCCGCCGGCCACCACTTCGTCGACATGGTCGTGGCCATGAACGCCGACGCGGGCCTCGCGCAGGCGCACTCGATCGCCGACGCCATCGAGGACGCGGTGCGCAGGGAGCTGCCCGGCGCCGACGTGCTCGTCCACGTCGAGCCCGCCGACACCGAGGGCGACCTGCGCGAGCGCGCGACGGTCGCCGCGCTCGGCGTGCCGGAGGTGCGCGAGGTCCACAACGTGCGCCTGATGCAGGTCGGCGAGAGCTACGAGATGTCCCTGCACGTCAAGCTGCCGCGCGACAACACGCTCGGTGAGGCGCACGACGTCGTCGAGCGCCTCGAGCAGGCGATCCACGACGCGGTCCCCGAGGTGCGCACCGTCCACACGCACATCGAGCCGCTGTCGGACATCGACTGGGCGACGACCCCGCCGCGCGACGAGGCGGTCGCGATCCGCGACGCGATCGAGGACGTGGTCGTCCGCTTCACGGGCCAGCGCCCGGCGCGCGTGCGCCTGCGCGACGGCGACCGCGGCCGCGTCGCGTTCGTCGACGTCCTCCTCCCCGCCGATCAGCCGCTGCCCAGCGCGCACCGCCGCGCCGGCGACATCGAGGAGGCGCTGCGCGAGCGCGTGCCCGACCTCGCCGACGTCGTCGTCCACACCGAGCCGGTGTCCGGCGCCGCGCCCGGGTAGGCGCCGCGGTCCGGCTACGCGGCCGCCGGCGCCGCGACGTCCTTCAACCGCTCGTTGGCCGGATCGAACAGCGGATCGGCCACGACGGTGACCGGGTGCGTGCGGCCCTCGCTGTACACGCCGAGCGTCGTCCCGACCTCGGCCGAGGCGACGGGCAGGTAGCCGAAGAGGATGCTCTCCCCGACCGTCGCGCCGTAGCCCGTGCTCGTCACGTAGCCGATCGCGGTGTCGCCGTCGAGGATCGGCTCCTTGCCGACGAGCGCGACGTGCGGGTCGTCGGTGACCAGGCAGCAGAGCTTGCGCTCGGCGCCCTGCTCCTTGATCCGCGCCGCCGCCTCGCGGCCGATGAAGTCGCCCTTCTTGTTCGGGCGCACGAGCCAGCCCAGGCCCGCCTCGTAGGGGTTGTGCTCCTCGTCGATGTCCTGGCCCCAGAGGCGGTAGCCCTTCTCCAGGCGCAGCGAGTCGTAGGCGCCGCCGCCGCACGCGATCGCGCCGAGCGGCTCGCCCGCGCGCCACAGCGTGTCCCACAGCTCGCCGCCGAACTCGGTCGGGGCGTAGATCTCCCAGCCCAGCTCGCCGACGTAGGAGATGCGCAGCGCACGGACCGGCACGTAGCCGACGTGGAACTCCTGCGCGGTCATGTACGGGAACGCCTCGTTGGAGAGGTCGTCCTCGCTCACCGACTGCACGAGGCTGCGGGCCAGCGGCCCCCACACCCCGACGCAGCACAGCCCCGAGGTGCGGTCGTGCAGCTGGACCGAGCCGTCGTCCGGGCAGGTGCTTGCGCATCCACGCGAGGTCGTGCTTGCCGACGCCGCCGCCGGTCACGACCCAGAAGGTGTCGTCGTCGATCCGCGTGACGGTGAGGTCGCACATGATCCCGCCGCGCGGCGCTGAGCATCGCGGTGTAGACGATCGTCCCCGGTTCGCGGTCGATGTCGTTGGCCGCCAGGCGCTGGAGGTACTCCGTGGCGCCCGCGCCGGAGACCTCGACCTTCGTGAACGGCGAGACGTCGAACAGGCCGACGCGCTCGCGGCACGCGACGTGCTCGGCGGCGACGATCGGCGACCAGTTCTGCGCCGACCATGCCGAGTGCGGCCGGTAGCCGCCGTCCTCGCCGAGCAGCGCGGCGTTCGCCTCGTACCACTGCGGGCGCTCCCAGCCGGCGCTCTCGAAGAACGCCGCGCCGAGCTCGGCCTCGCGGGCGTGGAACGGCGTGCGCCGCAGGCCGCGCGCCTGCTCGCTCTGCTGGCGCGGATGGATGATGTCGTAGACCTCGCGGTACTGCTGGGCGCCGCGGGCGCGCTGGTAGGCGCGGCTGCGCCCGTGGCCGTCGTAGCGCTGCGGGTCGGCCTCGTGCATGTCGATCGACGAGTCGCCGTGCGTCATCAGCTCGGCGAGCGAGCGACCCGCGCCGCCGGCATGCGTGACCCAGATCGCCTCGCCGACCCACAGCCCGCGGACCCGGCCCGTCTCGCCGAGCAGCGGGAAGCCGTCGGGCGTGAACGACATGAGCCCGTTGAACGAGCGCCGCAGCGGCACCTCGGCGAGCGCGGGCAGGAGCGCGGCGGCCTCGGCGTGGGCGTCGGTGAAGTGCTCCTCGGTGAACGCGTACATCGACGGCTGCATCTCGCCGCCCGGCGGGCGGATCGCCTCGGGCTCGGTGAGCAGCGGCTCGTGGCGGTAGTTGCCGATCCCGTAGGCGTCGGCGTGCTGGCGGAAGTACATCGAGTGGTCCTGGTGGCGCAGGATCGGGTGCACGACCTCGCGCGTCTCGCCGTCGAGCTCGGGCAGCGGCGCGGTGAACGCGTACTGATGCTGGACGGGCACGAGCGGGACGTCGATGGCCGCCGAGCTTCGCCGCCTTCGGGCCCCAGATGCCGGCGCACAGGACGACCGTGTCGGTGCGGATCGTGCCGAGCGTGGTCTGCACTCCGCGCACGCGGCCGCGCTCGACGACCAGCCCGGTCGCCTCGCAGTCGCCGAACGCCTGCAGGCCGGCCTGCTCGGCGGCGGCGCGCCCCATGGCCTCGGCGGCGCGCACCGCCTTGGCGATGCCGTCGTCGGCGACGAGCAGGCCGCCGATGATCCGCTCGGGGTCGACGAGCGGGATCCGCTCGGCCACCTCCGCGGGCGTGAGCAGCGAGGCGTCGAGGCCGAAGCCGCGCGCGCGGCCCATGCGCCGGTCCAGCTCGGCCCAGCGCTCCTCGGTGACCGCGACCTCGATCCCGCCGACCGGCAGGTAGCAGGGCAGACCGTCGAGCTCGAGCGACCCGAGCAGGTCGCGCGTCACCCGCGCGAGCTTGGTCATCGCCGGCGACGCGTTGTGCTGGAAGACGAGGCCGGGCGCGTGCGACGTCGAGCCGCCCGTCTCCCACAGCGGTCCCTGGTCGACGATCACCAGGTCGGTCCATCCCTCGCGCGCGAGGTGATAGGCCACCGACGCGCCGGCGATGCCGGCTCCGATGATGACTGCGCGAGCCGACTCCGGGAGGCGCACCGGCCGGCCGTCCGTTGCCTCGGTCATGGCCGAACTGATATATCAATCGCCGTGACCCGTCAACCCCGCGGCGCGCTCGTCCCGACCGGCGACGGGCTCATCGCCGACCGTGCCTACATCGAGCTGCGCGACCGCATCGTGACGCTCAGGCTGCCGCCCGGCACGGCGCTGCGCGAGGACTCCCTGATGGGCGAGCTCGAGCTCGGCCGCACGCCGCTGCGCGAGGCCGTCAAGCGGCTCGCGCTCGAGGGGCTCGTGGAGGTCCGCCCGCGCAGCGGGACGTACGTCACCGAGGTCGAGGCGACCGACATCGTGCACATCGCCGAGGTCCGCGCCGAGCTCGAGGCGCAGGCCGCGCGGCTCGCCGCCAAGCGCCTGGAGGGCCCGCTGCGCGAGGCCGCGACGGCGCTGCTGGCCGAGATCGACGCCGTCGCGCCCTCCAGCGGCGTCGAGGCCTCGATGGCGCTCGACGAGCGCGTCCACCGCTTCGTCTGGGCCGCCGCCGGCAACCCGTACCTGGAGGACGCGCTCGAGCGCTTCTGGGCGCTGTCGCTGCGCATCTGGCACCTCGTGCTCGACCAGGTGCCCACCCTTCCCCACGCCGTCCACGAGCAGCGCGCCGTGCTCGATGCGGTGCTCGAGGGCGACGCGCGCCGCGCCGGCGCGCGCATGCGCCAGCACGTGCAGGCCTTCGAGACCGAGATCCTCGAAGCGTTCCGGCGCTAGACGGGACCGCTCAGCGGCCGGAGAGCCCGAGCCGCGTCGCGACGCCGCGCTGCACCGCGGCGACGGAGCGGAACGCCTCGCGCAGCGAGCTTCGGGTCAGCCGCGTCAGCCGCGTCGGGTCGATCAGGTCGTCGGGCGCCTGGCCCGCGCGCAGGCGCTCGACCTGGTGCTCCATGCGCAGCGCCGCGAACAGGTCGAGTGCGTCGTGCAGCAGCGCGACGTCGCGCGCCTCCAGGGTTCCCGCCGCCTCGGCCGCGTCGAGCCGCGCCGGGGTCGCCGTCGCCGTCGCGCCGCCGGCGACGGCCGCCCAGCGAGCGAGGTTGATGATCGGCAGCAGCCCGGCCCGCTTGATGTCGAGCAGTCCGCGCCGCTCGCCGGTGTGCTCGAGCACGAACTGGCGCAGGAAGCCGGTCGGCGGCTTGCCGGCGAGCGCGGCGACGGCCATGCGCCGCACCGCCGGGTGGTCGCGCGGCGCGCCGCGCAGGGCGGCGGCGATCCGCGTTGCGGCCGCCTCGGGGCCCGCCACCGTCGAGCTCTCGGCGGCCACGGACATGAGCATCAGGCCGCGATCGCGGTCCGGCTCGGTCAGCCACGACGTCGCCGCGCGCTCCCAGGCGGCGACCGACCGCGCGAAGGCCGGGTTGGAGGCGCGCACGTCGTCCGGGCACGGCCGGATGCCGGCATCGGACAGGCCGGCGATCACGCGCTCGGCGAGGCCCAGCAGCGCGTCGCGCAGGTCGTCGTCGTCGGGGCCGTCCCAGGCCAGGGCGCTGTCGGCGTCCGAGCCTGGATAGGGCTCGCGGCGACCGAAGCTGCCGAGCGCCAGCCACGTGTACGGGACGGGCGGGCGACCGAGCTCGCGCTCGGTCAGGTCGATGAGCCGGCGCGTGGCCGTGTCGTGGATCGAGGCGATGACGCGCCCGATCGTCGCCGGGGCGACGCGCCCGTCGTGCAGCGCGATGACCATGCGCGGCAGCTCGCGCGCGGCGACCGCGACCTCGGCGGCGCTCTGCGCCCGGCCGATCCGTGCGCGCAGCCTGAACGGGGCGCGGCGCTCGGAGGCGAAGAGGTCGATGTCGTCGACGACGCCGAGCAGCCGCCCGTGGGCGTCGAGCACGGGCAGGTGGCGGACGCCGCGGTCGAGCATCTCCATCATCGCCTCGGTGCCCGTGCGGTCCGCGGCGACCGTGCGCGCGGGCGCGGTCATCACCTCCGACAGCGGCGTCGCCCCGTCGACGCCCGCGGCGACGACGCGCGTGCGCAGGTCGCGGTCGGTGACGATCCCGATCCCGTCGGCGATCTCGACGACGACGCTCGACAGGCCCGCCTCGGCCATCCGCCGGGCCGCCTCCTGGACCGTCGTCGACGGCGCGCAGACGAGCGGCGCGGCGCGGATGAGCTCGCGCACCGGCCGTTCGGCGGGGTCGGCGGCGCCGGGGCGGTCGGCGCCGGTGAACAGCGCGGGCTGCTCGGCCAGCGTGCGCGCGACGTAGCGCAGCGCGTCGGGGCGCTCGAGCACCGGGCGCAGCGCGGGCGCGGGGATCTGCAGCAGCGTCGTCGGCTCGGCGGCGCGCGCGGTGAACCCGACGGGGAGCTCGGCGAGCATCGCCGCGTAGCCGAACATCTCGCCCTCGCCGAGCAGATCGAAGACGCGCCCGTCGGCGACGAGCTCGACCGCGCCGCTGCGCACGACGAGCGCGAACGCGGGCGGTGACGGGGCGCGGCCGAGAACGATCGCGCCGGGTTCGTGGGACACCGGTTTGGCCACCTCGGCCAACGCCGCGACCGCCGCATCGTCCAGGGTGTCGAACGGCGGATGGGCACGCAGGAAGGCGGCGATGTCGTCCATCTGGAGCGGTCCGGAAATCGGCCGGGACAGATATATCAGGGGGGTTGACTTCCGTCCTCCGAACGGCGGATACTCGCGCCGTTCGCGGGTGCAGAGAGGGCGCCCCGAGCAGCGACAGAACCCGAGGAGGTTCGTGCATGACGCAGCAGGCGCAGGATGGAGCCGAGCTCAACGATTTCGGCTACAAGCAGGAGCTCGAGCGGTCGCTGGGCAACTTCCACACCTTCGCCGCGGGGATCAGCTACATCTCGATCCTCACCGGCACGTTCCAGCTCTTCTACCTCGGGTTCGCCCTCGGCGGCCCGGCGTACTGGTGGTCATGGCCGATGGTCTTCGTCGGCCAGCTCATGGTCGCCCTGTGCTTCGCCGAGCTCGCCGCCCACTACCCGGTGGCCGGCTCGATCTACAACTGGTCCAAGAGGCTGTCCAACCCGCACGTCTCGTGGCTCGCGCGGCTGGATGATGCTGACCGCGTCGATCGTGACGATCGCCGCCGTCGCGCTGGCCTACCAGCTCACGCTGCCCCAGATCTGGAGCGGCTTCCAGATCGTCGGCGACGGCGACGGCAAGTACGACTTCGCCGCCAACGCCGTGCTGCTCGGCACCGTGCTCATCATCTTCACGACGGCGGTCAACGCCTTCGGCGTGAAGCTGATGGCGCAGATCAACAGCGCAGGCGTGGCCATCGAGCTCGTCGCCGCCGTGCTGCTGGTCATCGCGTTCTTCATCGCCGCCAAGCGCGGCCCGGACGTCGTCCTCGAGACCCAGGGCCGCGGCGACGGGCGACGCCTCGGCTACCTCGGCGCGTTCCTCGCCGCCTCGATCGCGTCGCCGTACGTCATGTACGGGTTCGACACGGCCAGCTCGCTCGGCGAGGAGACGCGTCGACCCGCGCCGCAACGCGCCGAAGGCGATCCTCCGCGCGCTGATCGCGTCGTTCGTCATCGGCGGCCTGATCCTGCTCGGCGCGATGATGGCCGTCGGCAACATCAACGCCGAGGAGCTGAGCACGGTCGGCCTGCAGTACGTCGTCCTCGACGTCTTCGGCGAGCACCGTCGGCAAGCTCTTCCTGATCTGCGTGGTGATCGCGATCACCGTCTGCAACCTCGCGGTCCACACCGCGGCGATCCGGATGATGTTCGCCATGGCGCGCGACAACAACCTGCCTGCCGGCGAGCCACCTCGCACGCGTCGACCCGAAGCACAAGACGCCGGTCATCCCGGCGGTCCTGATCGGCCTGCTGGCGGTCATCATCCTGCTCATCAACATCCGCCAGACGCAGATCGTCGCCGGCGTCACCGAGCTCGGCATCGCGATGATCTACATCGCCTACCTGCTCGTCACGGTGCCGATGCTGATGGCCGCGCATGCGCGGGCAGTGGCCGCGCGAGGAGGCGCACGAGGAGGGCTACTTCTCGCTCGGGCGCTGGGGCTTCGCGGTCAACCTGCTCGCCGTGATGCTGGGGCGTCGGCATGACGATCAACCTCGATGTGGCCGCGCCAGGAGATCTTCAACGCCGCCGAGCCGTTCCACTGGTACCTGCAGTGGATCGCCTTCCTGTTCATCGGCATCGTGGCCTTCGGGGGCTCGCCTACTACTGGTTCGTCCAGCGCCACAAGACGGGCGTGCTGGCGACCCACGCCTGGCAGGAGCAGGTCGGCGAGTCCGAGTCGCCCGGCGATCGGCCGTCAACGAGCCGCTGCCCCGGCTGAGCCATGAGCACCCGGATGTTCATCGACGGCGCGTGGGTCGACGCCGCGTCGGGCGAGACGATCGAGGCCACGAGCCCGGCGACCGGCGAGTCGCTGGGCGACGTGGCCTGGGGCGACCGCGAGGACGCGCGGCGCGCGATCGCCGCCGCGGGCGCAGCCTTCCCGGCGTGGGAGGCGCGGACCGCGTTCGAGCGCGCGGCCATGATGCACCGGGCGGCCGACGTCATGGAGCGCCGCAAGGACGAGCTCGCCCGCAAGAACACGCTCGACCAGGGCAAGCCGCTGTCGCCGAGGCGGCGTCGAGGTCGAGGAGCTCGTCCAGTTCTTCCGGATGGCGGCCGAGGACGCCGTGCGCCTGGAGGGCTCGATCCGCCGAGCGCCGGCGCCCGGCCGGCGCGTGCTGCTGATCCGGCGCCCGCTCGGACGCTCGGGCTGATCACGCCGTGGAACTGGCCCTACACGATGCCCGCCGAGGTGCTCGCACCCGCGCTCGCGTGCGGCAACTGCGTCGTCTGGACCCCGGCGCCGTCGACGGCCGTCTGCTCGGGCCTGCTGGCCGAGTGCGTCGCCGAGGCCGACTTCCCGCCCGGCGTGTTCAACTTCGTGCTCGGCCCCGGCCCCGAGGTCGGCGACGAGCTCGCCGTCAACCCGGGCACCCAGGCCGTCGGCTTCACGGGCTCGACGGCGACCGGGCTGACCGTCGCGCGGCGCGCGGCGGGCAAGGCGCAGCTGCTGGAGATGGGCGGCAACGGCCCGCTCGTGGTCATGGACGACGCCGACGTCGACGCCGCCGCCGCGGCCGCGCGTCGTGGCGTGCTTCCTCGGCGCCGGGCAGAGCTGCTCGGCGGGCGAGCGGCTGCTCGTCCATCACGCCGTGCACGACGAGTTCGCCGAGCGCCTGCGCGCGCGCGGTCGAGGAGATCCGCCTCGGCGACCCGCTCGACGAGGCGACGACGCTCGGGCCGGTCAACAACGCGCCGACGCCGAGAAGATGGACGAGCACGTCGCCGACGCGGTCGAGCGCGGCGCGGCCGTGCTGGCCGGCGGCGAGCGCGCGGACGGCTTCCCGACCGACCTCTACTGGCCCGCCACGGTGCTCGACGCCGTGCCGCCGGACTCGATCGCGGTGACCGAGGAGACGTTCGGGCCGATCGCGCCGATCGTCGCGATCGACTCGCTCGACGACGCCATCGAGCAGACGAACGCGCTGCCGTTCGGGCTCATGGCGGCGATCTTCACGCGCGACCTCGTGCGCGGGCATGCGCTACGGGGACACCGTGCGGATGGGCCTGGTGAACATCAACGAGACGACGAACTACTGGGAGGTCCACCTGCCGTGGGGCGGCCGCGCCGGCACCGCGAGCGGGATCGGGCGCGTCGGCGGCCGCTACCCGATGGAGATCCTCACCGAGCTGCAGACCGTCACCTTCAACACCACCTGAAGAGGCCATGACCGATCAGCGCTACGACTTCGTCATCGTCGGCGGCGGCTCGGCCGGCTGCGCCCTCGCCAACCGGCTGTCGCGCCGACCCGTCCAACCGCGTGCTGGTGCTCGAGGCGGGCCGGCCCGACTGACGTCTGGGACGTCGTTCATCCACATGCCGGCGGCGCTGACGTTCCCGATCGGCAGCCGCTTCTACGACTGGAAGTACGAGTCCGAGCCCGAGCCGCACATGGGCGGCCGGCGGATCTACCACGCCCGCGGCAAGGTGCTCGGCGGCTCGAGCAGCATCAACGGGATGATCTTCCAGCGCGGCAACCCGCTGGACTACGAGCGCTGGGCGGCCGACCCGGGCATGGAGACGTGGGACTACGCGCACTGCCTGCCGTACTTCAAGCGGATGGAGGACTGCCTCGCGGCGGCGCCCGACGACCGTGGCGCGGCCACGGCGGCCCGCTGGTGCTCGAGCGCGGCCCGGCCGACGAACCCGCTGTTCGGCGCGTTCTTCGAGGCCGCCGTGCAGGAGGCCGGCTACCCGCTCACCGACGACGTCAACGGCTACCGCCAGGAGGGCTTCGCGGCCGTTCGACCGCAACATCCAGCGCGGCCGGCGGCTGTCGCGCGGCGCGGGCCTACCTGCACCCGGTGATGCGACCGGCCGAACCTCGAGGTCGAGACCGCGCGCGTTCGTCACCCGGGTCCTGTTCGAGGGCAAGCGCGCGGTCGGCGTCGAGTACGCGCGGCGCGGCGGCGGCGTCGAGCGCGTCGAGGCGGGCGAGGTCATCCTGTGCGGCGGCGCGATCAACTCGCCGCAGCTGCTGCAGCTCTCGGGCGTCGGCGACGCCGACGAGCTGCGCGCGCTGGGCATCGACGTCGTCGCGGACCTGCCCGGCGTCGGCGAGAACCTGCAGGACCACCTCGAGGTCTACATCCAGTACGCGCTGCAAGCAGCCGGTGTCGATGCAGCCGCCGGCGCTCAGAAGTGGCGACCGGCCGTGGATCGGCTGCCAGTGGCTGTTCTTCCGGCGCGGGCCCGGGCGCGACGAACCACTTCGAGGGCGGCGGCTTCGTGCGCTCGCAACGACGACGTGGCCTACCCGAACCTGATGTTCCACTTCCTGCCGCTCGCGATCCGCTACGACGGCTCGGCGCCGGCCGGCGGGCACGGCTACCAGGTGCACGTCGGGCCGATGTACTCCGACGCGCGCGGCTCGGTGCAGGATCACGAGCGACCGATCCGCGCGTGCACCCGGCGCTGCGCTTCAACTACCTCTCGACCGAGCAGGACCGGCGCGAGTGGGTCGAGGCGGTGCGCGTCGCGCGCGACATCCTGAGCCAGCCGGCGTTCGACGCCGTTCAACGGCGGCGAGACTGTCGCCCGGGCCGGCGGTCGAGACCGACGAGGAGATCCTCGACTGGGTCGCGCGCGACGCCGAGACGGCGCTGCACCCGTCGTGCACGGCCGGATGGGCGATCGACGACGATGTCGGTCGTCGACCCGCTGACGATGCGGCGTCCACGGCCTCGAGGGGCTGCGGGTCGTCGACGCCTCGGTGTTGCCGTACGTCACCAACGGCAACATCTACGCGCCGGTGATGATGGTCGCCGAGAAGGCCGCCGACCTGATCCTCGGGCAACACGCCGCTCCCCGCCGAGCGCATCGACTTCTACCGCCACGGCGACGGCCTGCCGGGATCGCGCCCACCGATGACCGGGTCCGCCGGGCGCAACGCCTGCCGTGCGCAGGCACGACCGAGGAGCCGCCACTGCCGCCCGGCGGAGTCGGACGAGCCGGACGATGCCCGGCTCGGTCAACGGCGCTTTCGATGCGAACGTCTGGAAGGTCTTCGGCCCGAGCGCGCGACCGCGATCGTCGGCACGCCGGACGCCGACCTGCCGCGCGCCGAGCTGCGCGAGCGGACCGGCTGCACCGCCGCCGTCCGCGACGTCTCCTTCGACGTCCGGACGGGCGAGGTCTTCGTCGTCATGGGCCTGTCCGGCCCGGCAAGTCGACGCTGGTGCGCTGCCTCACCCGGCTGATCGAGCCGACCGCCGGCGAGATCCTGCATCGACGGCGAGGACGTCTGGCGATGGACGCAGGCCGGCTGCGCGAGCTGCGCCGCCACCGGTCGCCATGGTCTTCCAGCACTTCGGCCTGCTGCCGCACCGCGCGGTCGCTCGACAACGTCGCCTACGGCCTGGAGATCCAGGGCGTCGGAAGGCGCGAGCGCCGCGAACGGCCGCCGAGATGCTGCGAAGGTCGGCCTCGACGGACTGGAGCAACCCGTACCCCGACCAGCTCTCCGGCGGCATGCAGCAGCGCGTCGGCCTGGCCCGCGCGCTCGCCGTCGACCCCGAGGTGCTGCTCTTCGACGAGCCGTTCAGCGCGCTCGACCCGCTGATCCGCCGCGACATGCAGGAGGAGGTCGTCCGCCTGCACCGCGAGGAGGGCAGGACGATGGTCTTCATCACCCACGACCTCGCCGAGGCGCTGCGGCTCGGCGACCGCATCGCGCTGATGCGCGACGGCGCGCATCGTCCAGCTCGGCACCCCGGAGGAGATCGTCGGCTCGCCCGGCCGACGACTACGTCGCCGACTTCGTCCGCGACGTTCCGCGCGAGCAGGTGCTGACGGTGCGCTCGGTCATGCGCGCCGCCGCAGCCCGGCGAGGACGACGGACGGCCCGACGCTCGACGGCGCCGACGACCGTCACGGGAGGCCGTCCGGGTCGTCGGCGAGAGCGGACCGGCCCGATGCGCGCGTCGAGGACGGGCAGGTCGTCGGCGTGGTCGACCGCGCGGCGATGATCCTGGCGGTGGTCGAGGAGAGGGTAGATGGCGGTCGAGGGGCCGCCTCGCGGCGCCGGCGATCCCGGCGCCGCCGCGCGGTGGACGCGGCCGCCCCGCGCGGATCGCGCGCGATCCTGCGGCCTCAAGGATCGTCGGCTCGCGCTGCTCGCGCAACGAGCTGTCCGTGGCCCGCGTGGCTCACATGGCGAGGCCCTGCCCGATCGCGATGGACGATCTGCAGGGCTGGCTCGCGTGGCCGAGCGTGAGGTCGAGAACCCGAACCTGGCTCTTCCCATTGCTGATCGGCTTCCGACGCTGGCCGAGCGGCCGTGAGCGCGCTGGACGACCCTCTGCGCGGCTGACCTGGGTCGGGACGGTGGCCGCGGCGTCTGCTCGGGCAGCGCTTCGGCGGCTGCGCGGACGGCGCTGGTCGTCGCGCGCCGGGCTCGCCTCGTTCGCGCTCATGGGGCTGTGGGAGCCAAGCATCGAAACGCTCGGGCTGGTGACCGCCTCCGTCGTGATCGCGCTCGCCGATCGGGATGCCGATCGGCATCGTGGCCGGGCGCAACGCCCGCGTCGAGCGAGCGATCGCGGCCCGCGCTCGACGCGATGCAGACGATCCCGGCGTACTCCTACCTGATGCCATCGTGGTGCTCTTCTCGGTCGGTCATCCCGCCGCCGTCATCTGCGACGATGATCTACGCGATCCCGCCGGCGGTGCGCATGACGGCGCTCGGCATCCGCAGCGTCACCGCCGAGGCGTGGAGGTGTCGGAGCGCCTTCGGCGCCACGCCGACGGCAAACGCTGCGGAAGGTGCAGCTCCCGCTCGCGAAGCCGCCGATGATGCTGGCGTCAACCAGACGATCATGATCGCCTCTCGCTGGTGGTCATCGCGGGCCGATCGGCGGTCGCGGGCCTCGGCGACGTCGTCACCAACGGGCTCTACTCGAACGCCGCGCTGGCCATCCTCGCCGGGCTGGCGATCGTGATCATGGCGATCGCCCTGGACCGCGCGACCGCCGCCATCGCCGATCGCACCGACCCGGTCCGCCGCCACCTGACCGACGCCGGGCGCCGGCGGGCCCGGCTGCTCACCCTGGCGACGTTCGCGGCGATCGCGGTCGTCGTCCTCGCCGCCCGGGCGTTCGGCGCCCAGAGCGTGTACCCCGACGAGTTCGAGACGGCGACCACGGTCTACACGGCGACGATCGAGAGCCAGCTGCTGAGCGTCATCCAGTTGGTCCTCGACTACGTCCAGGACCCGGCGTCGTTCGTGTTCGGCATCACCGAGCCGTCGGCAACTTCCTGCTCGAGTACCTGCTCGAGCCGCTGCGCGTGCTGCTCGTCGAGAGCCCCTGGTTCGTCGTGCTCGCCGGGCTGACGGCGATCGCCTACGTGCTGAGCGGCATGCGCCCGGCCGTGATCACCCTCGCGATGCTCGGCGCGATCGGCGTCATGGGCGTCTGGGAGCCGGCCATGGACACCGCGTCGCAGGTGCTGGTGGCGACGGCCATCGCGGTCGCGCTGGGAATCGTGATCGGGGTCTGGGCGGCGGAAAGCGAGCGCGTGACGCGGATCCTGCGGCCCGTCCTGGACACGCTGCAGACGCTCCCCCAGCTCGTCTACATCATCCCGTTCATCTACCTGATGCCGGTGTCGCGCATCCCCGGGGTGGTGGCGTCGGTGCTCTACGCGCTGCCGGTGGTCATCCGCCTCGTCGCGAACGGGGTCCGAGGCGTGTCGCCGACCGCCGTGGAGGCCGCGACGGCCTTCGGCGCGTCGCGCATGCAGGTGCTCAGCCGGGTCAAGGTCCCGCTCGCGCGCGACTCGATCATGCTCGGCGTCAACCAGGGGATCATCCTCGTCCTGGCCGTCGTCGTCATCGGCGGGCTGGTCGGCTCGGGCGCGCTCGGCGACATGGTCGCCCGCGGCCTGCAGCGCAACGACTTCGGCGCCGGCGTCGTCGCCTCGCTGGCGATCCTCGCGCTCGGCATCGCGCTGGACCGCGTCACCCAGGGCGATCGCGCCGCGCGTGCACGCGAGGAGCGACGGGCCGTCGCCGGCTGCGGGGATCAAGGGCTTGAGGGAGAGAGTTGCAATCACGAGGAGGGGGTTTGTCATGAGGGAAGGTGCGCGACCCCGGCGGGCGATGCTCGCCGTGTTGGCGCTCGCGCTCACGCTGCTGGTCGCGGCGTGCGGCGAGGAGAAGGAGGACGCGGGCGGCGGAGGCCAGCAGGCGTCCGGCGGCAAGGACTGCGGCAAGGTGGTGCTCAACGAGCAGGCGTGGGCCGGCTCGACGGCCAACACCTACATCGCCAAGGCGGTCCTCGAGGACGAGCTCAACTGCCAGGTCGAGATCACCAAGATCGCCGAGATCCCGGTGTTCCAGGCCATGGCCGACGGCAAGGTCGATGCCGTGCTCGAGGACTGGCAGCACGTCGACGAGTACGACAAGTACATCGAGCAGGGCAAGACCGTGGTGCAGGGCGGCCCGCTCGGCGTCGAGGGCCACATCGGCTGGTTCATCCCGAAGTACCTGATGGACGAGAACCCGCAGTTCGCCACGATGGGAAGGGGCTGAAGGGCAAGGAGAGCCTGTTCAAGACGGCCGAGTCCGGCAGCCAGGGGATGTTCCTCGGCGGGGACCCCTCGGACGTCCAGAAGGACAAGGAGCTCATCGAGGCGCTCGGCCTCGACCTCAAGCACGTGACCGCCGGCGCCGAGCCGGCCCAGGTAGCGCGCTGGAGCCAGCTCTACAGGAGAAGAAGCCGGTCCTCTTCTACTGGTACACGCCGCAGTTCCTCAACCAGCAGTACGACCTGGCCGAGGTCAAGCTGCCGCCGCGCACGGACGCCAACAAGGACTGCAAGGACGACGCGAAGTCCGGCGGCGACCCGCAGCAGAACCGCTGCGCGAACGACATCACCATCATCAACAAGCTGTTCAGCAAGAAGTTCGCCGACAGCGGCTCGCCGGCGTTCGACGTGCTGGAGCAAGATGAAGCTCACCAACGACGACCAGGAGCTCGTCGCCAAGCAGATCGCCGGCGACAAGGTCGACCCGAGAAGGCCGGCAGCGACTGGGTGAAGGCCAACAAGGACAAGGTGGCCGCGTGGGTCGGATCCACTGAGCGCCTGAGCGCGCGCGCTCGTCGCGAACGGCAGGGAGGGCCGCCCCGGCGGCCCTCCCGCCAGCGCCTGGACCGACGGGGAGGGCGACGACCGGACCGCACGCTACGGTGCGTCGCCATGGCCATCGCCCTCGACCCGATCACCACGGAGCTCCAGGTCCGCCTGCTGCATCCGGGCGCGCGCCCGCCGCGCCGCGCCCACGAGCACGACGCCGGCTTCGACCTCTCGTGCCTGGAGGGCTTCACGCTGTGGCCGGGCCGCCGCCGGACGATCGGCACCGGCGTGGCCGTCGCCCTGCCGTCAGGCATGGCCGGCCTCGTCACGCCGCGCTCGGGCCTCGCCTCGCGGCACGGCATCACGGTCGTCAACGCGCCGGGCCTGATCGACCCCGGCTACCGCGGCGAGCTGCGCGTCGTGCTGCTCAACACCGGTGACGCGCCGTACGCGGCGCGCGCGGGCGATCGCATCGCCCAGCTCCTGCTCGTCCCCTTCGTCGCGCCCGACGTGCGGATCGTCGACGAGCTCGCCGACGGGCCGGACGAGCGCGGCGAGCTCGGCTACGGCTCGACCGGGCGCTGACGACGCTGGGCTAGGCGCCGTTGGGCGGCGCGAACCCGTCGCCGTTGGAGATGTCGAAGCGCGCGAAGCGCTCGGCCACCGTCGCCGGGACGCGTCCGCGGACGCGGACGCCCTCGGCCGTGTCGGTGCGCTCGAGCTCGCCGGCGACGTCGTGCAGCTCGGCCAGCCGTCCGCCCTCGTCGAAGGGCAGCAGCAGGTCGACGCTGCGCAGGGTGTCGCGGAAGGCGCGCTCGACGCGCTCGCCGAGCTCTTCGAGGCCCTCGCCGCTCAGCGCCGAGACGAGGATCCCATCCGGGTGGCGGAAGCGCAGCTCCTCGCGGCGCTCGCCGTCGATCGCGTCGGCCTTGTTGAGCACGAGCAGCCGCGGCCGGTCGCCGGCCCCGATCTCGTCCAGCACGGTGTCGACGGCCATCAGCATCCCCGTCATCTCCTCCTCGTCGACCGAGGCGTCCACGACGTGGAGGATCAGGTCGGCGACGCGCGTCTCCTCGAGCGTCGCGCCGAACGCGTCGACGAGCTGGTGGGGCAGCTTGCGGATGAACCCGACGGTGTCGGTCAGCAGGTACGGGCGCCCGTTGATGCGCAGCACGCGCGTGTTCGGGTCCAGCGTGTGGAAGAGGCGGTCGCGGACGCCGACCGTCGCGCCGGTGAGCGCGTTGAGCAGCGTCGACTTGCCCGCGTTCGTGTAGCCGGCGAGCGCGACGTGCGGCATCTGCGCGCGCTCGCGCTCGGCGCGCATGACGGCGCGCGAGCCCTTGATGTCCGAGAGCTTGCGGCGCAGCGCGGCGATCCGGTCGCGCGCGAGGCGGCGGTCGGTCTCGATCTGCGACTCGCCCGGGCCTCGGGTGCCGATGCCGGCGCCGAGGCGCTCGAGGTGGGTCCACAGGCCGCGCATGCGCGCGAGGTTGTACTCGAGCTGGGCGAGCTCGACCTGGACCTTGCCCTCCGCGCTCTGTGCGTGGCCGGCGAAGATGTCGAGGATCACCGCGGTGCGGTCGACGACCGGCAGCCCGAGCTCCTTCTCGAGGTTGCGCTCCTGGCGCGGCGTGAGCTCGTCGTCGCAGGCGATGAGGTTCGCGTCCGCGCGCTTGGCCTGCTCCTTGATCTCCACGATCTTGCCCGGCCCGACGTAGGTGTTCGGGTGCGGTCGCTCGCGGTGCTGCACGGCCTGGCCGACGACGGCGACGCCGGCGGTGCGCAGGAGCTCCTCGAGCTCGGAGAGGTCGTCGCCGGCGGGCAGCGCGGCGATGCAGAATGCGCGCTGCTTGGCGCGGCCGGCGGTCGTCCCGTCGGCCGCCGCCTGGCGCGATGGGGTGGTACGTCCGTGGCGGCTTCGCTGCATGTGGTCCTTCTCAGTCTACGAGGCGCAAGACGGCGCCACGGCAGCGGGGCGGGCGGATAGGCTGGCGCCCGCGAGACCTGCCATGGACGACGACATCCGTATCGGCGCGGCCGCGACCGCCCTGGGTGTGAGCATCGACACGCTCCGGCGCTGGGAGCGTCGCGGGCGCGTCCGGTTCGAGCGTCGCGGCTCGCAGCGCTACATGACCGCCGGCGAGCTCGCGCGCATCATGCGCGAGCGCGCCTCGGACGACACCGGGGCGGCGGCGCCCAACCGGCTGCCCGGCATCGTGCTCAACATCCGCCGACATCGCTCGTTCACGGAGGTCGAGCTCGCGTGCGGCCCGTTCCGCGTCGTCTCGGTGGTCTCGCCCGGATCGCCCGAGATCGTCGGGCTGCGCCCGGGTGACAGCGCGGTGGCCGTCATGGATGCGACCAGCGTCGCGATAGAGCGCGCGTGACGGAGCCGCCGCCGGGGACACCCGGCCTGCGCACCCTTCGCCACGAGTACGAGACGCGCGGACTGGACCGCGAGGACGTCGACCCCGACCCGCTCGCCCAGTTCGCACGCTGGTACGAGGACGCCGCCGCCGAGGGCGTCTACGAGCCGCACGCCGCCGCGCTGGCCACCGTCGACGCGGACTCCCGCCCGGCGTGTCGCTACGTGCTCCTGCGCGGCGTCGACGAGCGTGGCTTCCAGTTCTTCACCAACTACGAGAGTGCCAAGGCCCGCGACCTCGACGGCGGCGGGCGCGCGGCGCTGACCTGGGGCTGGCTCGAGCTGCACCGCTCCGTGCGCGCGAGCGGCACCGTCCGCCGCCTGCCCGCCGAGGAGAGCGACGCCTACTTCGCGGCGCGCCCGCGCGGCAGCCAGATCGCCGCCTGGGCCTCGCCGCAGAGCGAGCTGCTCGCCGATCGCGCCGAGCTCGAGCGCCGCGTCGCCGAGGCACAGGCGCGCTTCGACGGCACGGACGTCCCGCGCCCGCCCCACTGGGGCGGCTACCTGCTCGAGCCCGAGGAGGTCGAGTTCTGGCAGGGCCGCCAGAGCCGCCTGCACGACCGGCTGCGCTACCGGCGCGCGGACGGCGGCTGGATCATCGAGCGCCTCGCGCCCTGAGCCCGGACGCCGCGGGCGCGGACCGTAGAGTGCGCGGGGTGTCCCTGGACGACCGCCTGGCCGCCCGCACCCTGGAGCTCGTCGACGCGCCGTCGGAGTCGCGCGCCGAGGCCGAGCTGGCCGCCCACGTGCTCGGCGTGCTGCGCGACGGCGGCGCACAGGCCCGCGACGCCGGCGACACGTGCGTGCTCGCCGGCGTGACCGAGCGCGGCGAGCGCCCGCTGGTCCTCCTCGCCGGCCATCTCGACACCGTTCCCGCGCAGGGCAACCGCCCGGGCCGGCGCGACGGCGGCACGGTCCACGGGCTCGGCGCGTCGGACATGAAGGGCGCTGTGGCGGTGATGGTCGAGCTCGCGCTCGAGGTCGCCGGCCGCCCGCCGGGCGCGGTCGACCTCGGCTTCGTGTTCTTCGGCCGCGAGGAGCTGGCCGTCGCCGAGAGCGCGCTGACGCCGCTCATCGCCCGCGAGCCGGGCCTGCGCCAGGCCGACCTCGTGATCGTCATGGAGCCGACGGACAACGCCATCCACGCCGGCTGCCTGGGGAACGTCAACGCGACGTGGACCTTCCGCGGGCGCAGCGGCCACTCGGCCCGCCCATGGCTCGCCGACAACGCCATCCACCGCGCCGCGGCGGGCATCGACGCGCTGGCCAAGGTGCCGGACGAGCCGCACGAGTTCGACGGACTGAGCTTCACCCAGGTCGTCTCGGTCACCAGGATCCACGGTGGGATCGCCCAGAACGTGATCCCCGCCGAGGTGCGGGCCGACGTGAACTTCCGCTACGCGCCCGGAACGAGCGCGGCCGATGCCGAGGCGCTGCTGCGCTTCTGGTGCGAGCCGTACGGGGAGCTGGAGATCACCTCGAACGCCCCGTCGGCGCCGGTGGCGACGGCCAACCCGCTCGTGCAGGAGCTGATCGGCGCGGGCGGGCTGTCCGTCGCGGCCAAGCAGGCGTGGACCCCGGTGGCCGAGTTCGCCGTCGCCGGCGTCGACGCCGTGAACTTCGGCCCCGGCGACCCGGCGTATGCGCACCGCCGCGACGAGCAGGTCGCGGTGCAGGCGCTCGTGCGCAGCTTCCGGACCCTGGAGCGCTTCGCGTGCGGCTGAACCCCGTCCTCGCCGGGCTGGCCACCTACCCGTTCGTGCGCCTCGACGAGGCGCGCGACGCCGCCGTGGCGCGCGGCGCGACGGTGATCGACTTCGGCGCCGGCGAGCCGCGCGAGGAGACGCCGCCGTTCCTGCGCCGCGCTGTGGCCGAGGCGATCGAGCTCGAGCCCGTCTCGAGCTACCCCAAGGCCGCCGGCCTGCCCGAGCTGCGGGCCGCCATCTCCGGCTGGCTCGGGCGGCGCTTCGGCGTCGCCGTCGATCCTGGGACCGAGGTCGTGCCGACCTTCGGGTCCAAGGAGGCGATCTTCCACCTCGCCCAGGTCGTCGGCGGTGCGGGCGCGCGCGTCGCCGTGACGACGCCCGCCTACCCCGTGCCCGCGCGCGGCGCCGCGTTCGCGGGCGCCGACGTGGTGGAGCTGCCGCTCGAGGCCCGGCGCGGCTGGCTGCCCGACCTCGACGCCGTCGACTGGCAGGGCGTCTCGGTGCTGTGGCTGAACTCGCCCAACAACCCGACCGCGGTCGCCGCGCCGCTCGACCTGTTCGAGCGCGCCGCCGCCCTGGCCCGCGCGCACGGCTTCGTGCTCGCATGCGACGAGGCCTACTCCGAGCTGTGGTTCGAGGGCGAGCCGCCGCACAGCGCGCTCGAGGCCGGCACGCAGAACGTCGTCGTCTTCAACACGCTCTCCAAGCGCTCGTCGATGCCCGGCTACCGACTCGGCTTCGCGGCCGGCGACGCCGAGCTGATCGGCGCCCTCAAGCGCTACCGCCCGAACGTCGGCACCGCGCCGCCGACCTTCGTCCAGCGCGCCGCGATCGCCGCCTGGGCCGACGAGGACCACGTGGTCGAGACCCGCGCGCGCTACGCCGCCAAGCGCGACGTCATCCTCCCCGCCCTGCGCACCGCCGGGCTGGAGCCCGCGGGCGGCGACGCGAGCTTCTTCCTGTGGCTGCGCGCGCCGCGCGGCGAGGGCGCCGAGGCGTTCGCCCTGCGCCTGCTCGACGACCTCGGCATCGTCGTCGCGCCGGGGCCGTTCTTCGGCCCGGGCGGCGAGGGTCACGTTCGTGTCGCGCTCGTGCCGACGCTCGAGGAGTGCCGGCGCGCGGCCCAGCTCCTAGAGTCCTGGGCATGACGACGACCGACCTGACCGCGCTCGCCGCGCGCATCGAGGAACTGCACGACACGGCCACCAGCGACCTCGACGAGGACGCCGCCGCAACCGTCGAACAGGCCATGGACATGCTCGACGAGGGCCTGATCCGCGTCGCCAACAAGACCGATACCGGCTGGCAGATCCACGAGTGGGTCAAGAAGGCGATCCTGCTCTCGTTCCGCACGCGCGGCATGGAGACGATCGAGGTCGGCCCGTTCGAGTACCACGACAAGATGCCGCTCAAGACGGGCTGGGCGGAGAAGGGCGTTCGCGTCGTGCCGCCCGCCACGGCGCGCCACGGCGCCTACATCGCGCCGGGCGTCGTGCTCATGCCCTCCTACGTCAACGTCGGCGCCTGGGTCGGCTCCGGGACGATGGTCGACACGTGGGCCACGGTCGGCTCGTGCGCGCAGATCGGCACGGACGTCCACCTGTCCGGCGGCGTCGGCATCGGCGGCGTGCTCGAGCCGCTGCAGGCCCAGCCCGTGATCGTCGAGGACGGCGCCTTCGTCGGCTCGCGCTGCATCGTCGTCGAGGGCGTCCGCGTCGGCCAGGAGGCCGTGCTCGGCGCCGGGGTCGTGCTCACCTCCTCGACACCGATCCTCGACGTGCGCGGCAAGGAGACGGTCGAGCTGCGCGGCGAGGTGCCGCCGCGCGCCGTCGTCGTTCCCGGCACACGCAAGCGCAAGTTCCCGGCGGGCAAGTTCCGCGTGCCGTGCGCGCTGATCATCGGCGAGCGGTCGGCGTCGACCGACCGCAAGACGTCACTGACCGCCGCGCTGCGCGAGCACGCCGTCGCCGTCTGACAGCTCCCCGCTGAACACCGGCACGGCCCAGCCGGTCAGGTCGATGTGGAGGTCGTCCCCCACGGCGACCTCGAGCTCGCCGCCGTCGAGGTGGACGGTGACGGGCGAGTCGCCGCCCTGCAGGACGTAGGCGACGGCGGCCCCGCACGCCCCCGTGCCCGAGGCGGTCGTCTCGCCGACGCCGCGCTCGAAGATCCGCGCGCGGATGATCCCGTCGTCGAGCGCGGCGAACCACGAGACGTTCGTGCGGTTGGGGAACAGGTCGGCGTGCTCGATGCCCGGCCCGATCGCGGCGAGGTCGAGCTCGTCGAGCTCGCCGACGTCGGGCATCGCGATCGCGCACTGCGGGTTGCCGACGGCCACGTGCTGGAAGCGCCACGTCCGCCCGCCGGACTCGACCTCGCCGGTCCCGTCGTCGGGGCCGCCGGGGTAGCCGGGCGAGCGCAGCGCGGCGCGGCCCATGTCGACCCGGCACGTCGTCTCGGACAGGATCGTCGGCCGGATCTCCCCCGCCACGGTCTGGATCGAGAACTGGCGCGCCTCGGTCCACCCCGCGCGGCGCAGGTAGAGGATCGCCTCGCGCGCGCCGTTCCCGCTCAGCTCGGCCTCGGAGCCGTCGGGGTTGAAGATCTGCAGGCGCGCGACGAACCCGGGCGCGTCGGGGTCGTGGAGGACGAGGACCCCGTCGGCGCCGATGCCCGTGTGGCGGTCGCAGATCGCGCGCACCTCCTCGGCGGCCAGCGGGGCCGGCAACGCGCCGGCCTCGACGATCACGTAGTCGTTGCCGAGCGCCTGCCACTTCTCGAAGCGCATGCCGTCCCTAGAGGTCGACCGCGGGCAGGCCGTCGATGCTGGCGGCGTTCTTCTCGGCCACGTAGTCCTCGAACGCGCTCGCGCCGCCCTGGCGGCGCTTGCGGTCCGCCCACGCCTCGTACTGCGGCCGGTCGCCCTCGTAGCTCATCCGCGGGACGCCGTATCCGCAGGAGTCGGCGATCCGCACGACCTCGACGCGGATCACCGCGCGCGTCGTGCCGTCAGGCGGCGTGGTGTCGAACTCGACCGCATCCGCGTCGAGGACCTCGCCCATGCCGTGCAGGCGCAGGATCCGCGGCGGCCCCTCGAACGAGCAGAGCATGATCACGATCCGCCCGTTGTCGCGCAGGTGGGCGATCGTCTCGGCGCCGCTGCCGACCACGTCCTGGTAGGCGACGGTGTGCGGATCGAGGATCCGCAGGCTCTCGATCGGCCCCTTGGGCGAGACGTTGACGTGGCCGCCCGAGCCCGACGGGGCGGTGCCGACGAAGAACATGCGCTGGCGGCCGATCCAGGCGGCGAGCCGCTCGTCGATGGCGTCGAAGACCTTGGCCATGCGCCGATCCTACGGCTCGCGCAGCAGCTCCTCGGCCACGGCGTCCGGATCGCGGCCCGTGACGTCGAGCACCTCGATGCCCGCGAGCTTGCGCATCCAGGTGAGCTGGCGCTTGGCGAGGTTGCGCGTGCGGCGCTTCATCGCCTCGACGTCGCCGGCCAGCAGCTCGTCGAAGCCGAGCGCCTTGCGGGCGGTGTCCGAGGCGCCGGCGGCGTGCGCCGCGCGGACCTCGTCGATCGCGCCGGCGGCGACCATCGCGTCGACGCGCGCGTCGATCCGCGCGTAGAGCGCCTCGCGGTCCATGACGAGGCCGACGAGCCGGGTCGGGTGGCGCGTCTCGGCCGTCCACAGCTGGCTGGGCCCCTGCGGCGGCTCGAGCTCGCCGAGCTCGAGCAGCTCGAGCGCGCGCACGATCCGGCTGCGGTCGCGCGGCTCGACGCGCTGCGCCGCCCACGGCGCCGCGCGGGCGAGCTCGGCGTGCAGCGCCTCCGGCCCGCGGCGCTCGAGCTCCCCCTCCCATCGCGCGCGCACGCCTTCCGGCGGCGGCGGGCGCAGCGCGAGGTCGGCGAGCGCGGCGCGCAGGTAGAGCCCGGTGCCGCCGACGACGACCGGCCGCGCGCCGGCGGACAGCAGCCCGTCGATCTCGGCGTGCGCGAGGTCGGCGTACTCACCCGCGCTGAAGCGCGCGTCAACGGGCAGGATCGAGACGAGCCGGTGCTCGAGCCGCGCGCGCTCGGCCGCGGTCGGGACGCCGGTCAGGGTCTCCAGCCCGCGGTAGACCTGCAGCGCGTCGGCCGACACCGCCACGGGCCGCTCGCCGGCGGCGCGCAGCCGCTCGGCCAGCGCGAAGGCGAGGGCGGTCTTGCCGACGCCGGTCGGCCCGAACACGGCGAGCACGGGCGGCGCGGACGCGGGCATGGCGCGGAGTATCTTCACAGCCGTGAGCGTGCGCATCGGCTGCGGCCTGTCGTTGAGCCCGGATCCGCGGGTCGCGGCGATCGAGGCGGGCACCCAGGCGCGCGCCCAGCTGCGCGGCGCGGCCGACGTCGTCTGCCTGTTCGCCTCCGGCATGCACCTCGCCGCGCCGGAGGCCACGCTCGAGGGCGTTCACGAGGCCCTCGACCCCCCTGCGCTGGCCGGCTGCGGTGCGGGCGGCGTGCTCGGCGACGGGCGCGAGGTCGAGGAGGGCACGGCGGTCGCCGTGTGGGCCGCCGACCTCGACGGCGGCGTCGCCGAAGCGTTCCACGCCGAGGCCATCGAGGTTCCCGAGGGTGTCGCCGTCGCCGGCCTGCCCGACCTCGCCGACGCGACCGCCGCCGTCCTGCTCCCCGATCCCGCCTCCTTCCCGACCCACGCCGTGCTCGCCGAGCTCGGCCGCTCGGCGCCCGGCGCGATGCTGCTCGGCGGCCTGTCGAGCGGCCGCACGCCCGACGGCGACGCCGTCCTGTTCGCCGACGATCGCGTTCTCACCGCCGGCGCCGTCGGCCTGCGCTTCGAGGACGTCGAGGTCCTGCCGTGCGTCTCGCAGGGCGCCGCGCCGGTCGGCCCCGAGCTCACCGTCACCGCCTCGGAGGGCAACGTGATCCTCGAGCTCGCCGGGCGCCCGGCGCTCGAGCGGCTGCGCGAGGCGCTCGAGGACCTGGGGACCGCCGAGCGCCACATGGTCGCCGGCGGCCTGCTGCTCGGCGTCGTCATCGACGGCGGCAAGCCCGAGTACCGCCATGGGGACTTCCTCGTGCGCGCGCTGCTCGGCGCCGATCCCGACAGCGGCACCGTCGCGGTCGGCGCGCCGGTCGAGCCCGGGACCGTCGTGCGCCTGCACGCGCGCGACGCCGACACCGCCGACCGCGACCTCCGCGAGGCGCTCGGCCTGCGCGTCGCCGCGCTCGGCGGCGCCGCGCCCGCGGGCGCGCTGGTGTTCACGTGCAACGGGCGCGGGCGCTCGATGTTCGGCGTCGCCGACCACGACGCCGACGCCCTCACCGACGAGCTCGCCGGGGCGCCCGCCGCCGGGTTCTTCGCCGCGGGCGAGATCGGCCCGGTCGGCGGCGACCCGTTCCTGCACGGGTTCACGGCGACCGTGGCAGTATTCCCGGCGTGACCCTGGCCGGGCGCACCGTTCTGCTCACCGGCGCGTCGGGCGGCCTCGGCCACGCCATCGCGCGGCGCCTGCATGCCGCGGGCGCGTCGCTCGTGCTCACCGGCCGCCGCACCGACGTCCTCGAAGCGCTCGCGGCCGAGACCGCGGCGCGCGCGCTCGCCGTCGACCTGACCGACCGCGACGCGCTCGACGGGCTGATGGCCAGGTGGGGCGACGTCGACGTGCTCGTGGCCAACGCCGGCCTCGGCGTCTCCGGCCACTTCCTCAACCGCAGCGTCGCCGAGATCGACGAGGCGCTCGACGTCAACCTGCGCGCGCCGATGATCCTCGCGCGCGTCCTCGGCGGACGCATGGCCGAGCGCGGCGCCGGCCACATCGTCCTGATGTCGTCGATGTCCGGGAAGGTCGGCACGCCCGGTGGTGCCGTCTACAGCGCGACGAAATTCGGCCTGCGCGGCTTCGCCCAGGGACTGCGCGCGGACCTGCGCACCCACGGCGTCGGCGTCAGCGCGATCTTCCCGACCTTCGTCTCCGACGCCGGCCTGTACGCCGACTCGGGCGCCCGCCTGCCCCCCGGCGTGGGCACGGTCACTCCCGAGGAGGTTGCCGACGCCGTCGTGCGTGGCATCGAGCGCAACCGCGGCGAGATCGACGTCGCGTCACCGCACATCCGCCTCGGCGCGATCGCCGCGGGGATCGCGCCCGAGCTCGCGGCCACCGTGAGCCGCAAGCTCGGGAGCGAGCGCGTGGCGGCGGACTACGACGAGAGCCCGACCGTCCGCCGCTGACGCCTCAGCGCGTGCTGCCTCCGGTGCCGCGCATCGTCGCTCGCAGTCGCAGGGTGCGCGTGCTGCGCACCGTCGCCCTTGCCGTCACCTTCCGCCCGCGCGCGAGCAGCGCCGACCCCTTCGGCGCGCGCGGCTGATAGACGGTCAGCTCGACGATCCCCGTCGACGCCGGCAGGCCGGTGACGGTGATCGTGCGCCCTTCGATGCGGACGCCCGGACTCCCGTTGCGCGCCACGAGCCGCGACGGGCGCAGGCTCGTCGCCGGCGAGAACCGGTACTGACGTCGCAGGGTCGGCGTCACGAGGCGAATGCGCCCGGCGGGCGTGCCGCGGCTCAGGCGGCGCGCGATCGCGGTGGGAACGCGGAACGTGACGCGGCTCGCCGGCGCCGCCGTGTCGACGCGCAGGCGGACGCCGGTGCCCGCGGTCGTGCGGTACTGGCGCGCCGTGAAGCGCGAGCGGCACACGCCGATGCGCAGCGTGCGGCCCAGGGTCCGCGTCGTGCCGCCGCCCAGCCGCAGCCGCGCGGTCAGCCGGTGGCTGCCGAGCGTGAGCTGCGACGGGCCCAACAGCAGGCGGTGGTCGCCGCTGCGGCGGCCGCGCACCGTGCGCCCGTCGAGCTGGTAGCGCACGGAGCGCAGGCCGGCAGGGCGGTCGGCGATGACGGTGATCACGGCCGGCGACGACGGCACGAGCGCGCCGTCGGCGCGGACACGCAGGCGCGTCGGCCCGGACACCGCGAGGTTGGCCCGCTGGAAGCCGCCGCCGCCGACGAGCGTCGTGCAGCGGGCGGCCGCGATCGCGCTGCCCGGCAGGGTCGAGAGGTCGGCGGGGTTCGTCGTCGAGCTGCCCGACGAGGTCGTCGTCCCCGTCGTCGGCGCGCCGGAGCCCGTCGTCGTGGGGTCCGACGGCGGCGCCGGCGCCGGGTTGCCGGCGGCGATCGAGATCGAGGTCACGGCGGCGGTCGGCGCGGACGCGGCGGGATCGCCCGGCCCGATCCCGTTCGTGCCGACGACGACGACGCGCACGGTCGAGCCGGCGTCGTCGGCGGTCAGCGTGTAGGTCGCGCTCGTCGCGCCGGGGATGTCGACGCAGTTCGCGCCCGCCGCGTCACACCGCTGCCACTGGAAGGTGTGGTCGATCGGGCCCGAGCCGGTCCACGTCCCGGTCGTCGCCGTCAGCGTCTCGCCGGTCGCGGGCGTCCCGGAGATGACCGGGACGGCCGTGTTGCGCGGCGGGCTGTCGGCGATCGCCAGGGCGACGACGCCGGGCAGGTAGCGCTCGTAGCCGGTGGTCAGGCGCACCGTCGTGCTCGTCGCGTTGTTGGGCAGGAACCCGGTGACGTTCATGTCGTCGAGGTCGACGCCGAGCGTGGTGACCGGGTCGGGCGAGCGACCGATCGTCACCGCGTCGCCGTCGCGCGAGATCGTCGAGTTGAAGTTGTCGTCGACCGGGTTGGCGGCGTCGGTCAGCGGCTGGCCCTCGAGCGAGGCCGAGTCCGGCGTGATCGTCCGGTCGCCTTCCCAGCCGAGCATGACCAGGCGCCCGGCGACGGTGCCGGCAGCCGGTGTGACGAAGCCGCCGAGCGTGACGTCGGTGGTCAGGCGCCGCCCGCGCATGAGCGGTTGGTAGCCGTCGGAGACGACGATCCGCCGGCCCGGGCCGCTCGCGAGGCGGTAGGCGACGACGATGCCCCAGCCCGCGTAGCGGTCGAGGCCGGTCGCGGCCTGGACGTCGGCGACCGTGTACTGGCCCTCGCCCGCGCTTCGAACCACGGTCGTGATGTCGGCGAAGCCCTGATAGCGGCGGGTGTCGTCGGCGTCGGCGTCGACGCGGTCAGCGGTGACGGTGCGCGCGGTCGCATCCGGTGGCGTGAGGCGGACGCGGTTGCGCAGCGATGCGTTCGGGGCGGCGCTGCCGTTCGTGCCCGCGCCCGTGCTCGCGCCCCAGTACAGCCCGGCCCACACGACCTCCGCGCCCGCGGGCATGGAGACGGTGGCCGTGCTCGCGTCGAAGGTCGAGGTGACCCCGTCGACGTCGACGCGGCGCATCGTGAAGTCGCCGTTCGTCTGCGTTCCGCCGCCCGCGAGTGCGGTCGTGCACCCGGCCGTGGCCGGGTTGCAGGTGAGCAGCGTGTTGCCGGCGGTCGTCAGGCCGCCGTGGAGGGTCGTGGCGAAGCGCGTCGAGAACGCGCGGTCGGCCGAGGCGGCCGGCGCCGTGACCGCGAGCGCGAGCAGGCTCGTCAGGGCGATGCTCGCCAGGCGCCTGCGCGCCCGCGTCATCGCCTTCGTCCCTGCTCCGATCCCACGCTCCACCGGCGTCCCCTTGACGTTCATGTCGACGAAACGGGGCTGCCGCCCCCTGCCCCAGCGTGCCCGAAGGAGAACAGACGAAGTCGTGAGACCGGCGCTCGACCGCTCAGCATGCCGCTCGTCGTCCCATCCGGCCGTCCGGCGTCACCGACGCTCACCAATGAGGCGATCCGTCGGGACGTCGGGTGCCAGCGGGATCGTTCGGCGCGGACGCCGCTTCTCCTCGCAATCTGGCGTGGTCGAGCGCTACCGGGCGGGCTGAGGGTGAGGCGGTGCGTCGCGCCGCGCGACGCGGCGGCGCTAGGCAGCCGCGCGAGCGGTCTGCGAGCCGACGACCTCGAGCACCTCGCCGGCGAGCTTCGAGCCGTCGGCGGGGCGCTCCGGCGTGGCCGAGATGCGGACGACGACCTCGTCGCCGTCGACCTCCTCCAGCTCGATCCGCGGCGTCTCGCGCATCGGCGTGGTCACCGTCTCCTGGAGCGACTCCTGCACGTCGCGCGGGGTCACGCCCGGGCGCAGCCGCGCCCGCAGGTCGATGCCCTCGGGCTCGCGCAACGGGACGATCGCGACGTTGAGCACGACCGAGTTCGGGACCATGATCTGGTCGTCGCCGCTCGACAGCGTCGTGTAGAGCAGTCCGAGGCTGCTGACGACGCCCTCGACGGTGCCGGCCAGCCCCCCGCCTTGCAGCCGCACGCGCTCGCCGACGCGAAACGGCCGCGCGCTGAGCAGGACCGTCCCGGCGAACAGGTTCCCGAGGGTCTGCTGGGCCGCGAGGCCGAGGACGACGGCGGTGAACGCGCCACCGAGGGCCAGCGTGCGCGGCCCGAGGCCGGCGATCCGCAATGCGACGATGACGGCGACGACGACCGTGGCCAGCCGGATCAGGAAGCCGACCGTCCCCGCCGTCCCGGGGTCCATCCGCCGGAAGAGCATGGGCCCGAGCGCTTTGCCGATGTCGCGCGCGAACTGCCAGCCCAGCGCGATGAGCGCGAGGAACGTGCCGATCCGGGCGGGGACGTCGTAGGCCGAGCCGAAGACGTCCTCGCGATAGGTGTAGAGCACGAGCACCCCGGCCAGCAGCGGCAGCAGCACGAGCGACTGGATGCGCGCTCGCTTGACCGCGCGCCGGCTCAGCTGCCGGGCCAGTCCGGCCTCGCGCCAGGAATGGGTCCGTGTGGTGAACAGGTGTCGCATGTCGGTGCGGCGGGACTCGCCGTGCTCGGGCGTACTCAAGAGACCAACACTCCTCATCGCGGAGGGTTTCCCTCGTGTGATGCCCCTCACGATGCGAGGCGATGCCGAGTCAGAACAGCGCCTCCTGCCTGCCCGCGGGCGCCGGCGGGTCCTCGCCGGGCGTCTCGCGCCGCGCCTTCGGCGGCAAGCCGCGCAGGCTGGGCAGCGACCGCCGCCGCGCCGGGGCGTCGCGCCGCCGGAAGCTCCCGAGCAGCCCCTGGATGCGCTCCTGCTCCGCGCGCGGGACGTACGCGCCGCGCCGATACAGGCGCTCGTAGCGCTCGACGAGATCGGGCCGGTAGGAGCGCAGCCACTCCATGAAGATCCCGCGCACCTCGCCGCGCAGGTGCAGCGCGATGCCGCCGACGCCGGTCGCACCGGCGTCGGCCGCGGCCTGCAGGATCCGCTCGACCTGGCGCGGGTCGTCGTTGATGCCCGGCATCACCGGCGCGACGAGGATGCCCGTCGGGATGCCGGCCCGGTTGAGCTCGGCGACCGCCTCCAGACGCGCCTTCGGGCTCGGGGTGTGCGGCTCGCTCGCCCGCCAGGCCTTCTCGTCGATCGTCGGGACCGAGAGGTTGGCCGCGATGTCGGTGACCTGCGCGATCTCCTGCATGAGGTCGAGATCGCGAAGCAGCAGCGGCGACTTCGTCAGGACGGAGCATGGGGTCGCGGTGTCGCGCAGTGCCTCCCAGATGCCGCGCATGAGCCGGTAGCGGCTCTCGACCCACTGGTACGGGTCGGTGTTCGTGCCCATCGCGACGTGCTCGCCTTGCCACGACGGACGCGCGAGCTCCGCGCGCAGGACCTCGGGCGCATTGACCTTGACGACGATCTCGCGCTCGAAGTCACGACCGGCGTCCATGTCGAGGTAGGTGTGCGTCGGACGAGCGAAGCAGTTGTGGCTCACCACGCCGTTGGCGATGAAGTCGCCCGTCCCCGTCGTGATGTCGAACATCGGCATCATGGCTCCGAGCGCCTCGACCGACTCGACCCGCATCTCGGCGCGGACCTTCATCGCCTGGCCCTCGATGTCGCGCTTGCGGCTGATCGCCGGCTCGGTCAGCGCGAAGAACCGCATCCGCTCCGCGAGCCCGCCGCGCAGCCGCACTGTCCTGATCGCGTTCGGCAGCCCGCGGTCCTCGACGACGTGGTCGAATCCGAACCGCTCCAGGCTCGACGTCGTCGCGCCGAGCGATCGCCGCATCGGTGTTCGGGATGCGCAGGACGCCCTGACTGCACGATCCCTCGGCGTCGAAGATCCCCGCCAGGAACCCCTTGCGCCAGTCGTCGCTCGGATCGTCGGGCCAGCACACGAGCGCGCGTATCGCGTCGACCGTGGCCCCGGCCGACGCGCGGATCGCCTCGATGGGCCGCCGGCGCTCGGTCGCGGCGCTGAAGGCGAAGCGCGTCGTCCTGATCGACTCGGCCTCGAGGTAGGCCTCGGCCCGGCCGAGCGCCTCTCCGTCCGCCAGTGCAAGGCGGAACCGATGCACGTCGCCGTTGGCGCGGCCCGGGCGCTCGTAGGCGTAGGAGCCGACGTGGCCGTCGCCGCGGATCATGCCGCACAGGTATCCGCGCCGGTAGTCGGCGGTCGGCTCCGGCGCAGGGGCCGCGCCGCCCGTGCCGAGCAGCCGCGTGCCGGGCGTGAGATGAGGCCGGCGGCCGTGGCCGTGGCCGGCGCCGGTCACGAACTTCCACCCGCGCGCGGTCAGGAAGCGGTGGTCGCCGCTCGCGACGAGGTCGGTGCCGCCCTCCACGCGGACCCGGTAGGCGGGCTTGACCGTCGACCAGTGCGCGAGCACCTCGGTCGTCACGAACCGGCGGTAGCGGCCCTCGCGGCGCGTGCCGTAGATGCGGTCGCCGTGACGCACGTCGGCGAGCGCGCGCGTGGAGCCGTCCGCCATGAGGATCGCCGTGTCGCCCGCCAGGCAGTAGACACAGGCATGCGTGCACCCGCGATACGGGTTGACCGTCCAGCGGAACGGCATCCGCGAGCGCTCGGGGACCCGGTTGAGCGCCGACTTCGCGCGCACCTCGTAGAAGCGCACGTCGAGTGCCTCGGGCGCGTCGAAGTGGCGGACCACGGCGGGTTCGCGGTAGCCCGGCAGGCGCGAGCCCTGCTCGGTCTCGATGGTGAGGTTGTCCCAGCGCACGAACATATGTTCGCACACCGGGCGGACGATCCAAAGTCAGTTCATGCGGGCGAGCAGCCTGGCGTGCTGCTCGGCGACGCGCGTGCGGCCCGGGTCGTCGAGCGGCAGGGCGAGGCGCAGCGCCGACGCCGCCAGTGCGGTGGCGAGGTCGCCGGGCCCCGTCGCGCGGTCGACGATGTGGTTGAGCAGGCACAGCGCGGTCTCGTGGGCGCAGCGCCACGTCAGGTCGTGGCCGAGGAAGCGCCCGTCGACGAGCTGCTCGGGCGCCGCCGGATCGACGACGAGCGGCGGCTCGAGCGCCGCGTGGGCCAGGAACAGGTGCCCCACGCCGTCGCCCACCGGCTCGACGCGCAGGCCTGCGTGTGCCGCGGCCGACGCGGCCGCGACGGCGACGACGACGGGGTGGCCGCCGCCCCCGAGCGCGTCGGGCAGCAGCAGCGGCCCGCGCGCGGACGGGCGTAGGCTCTCGACGAGCACGCGGACCGCGTCGAGCTCCTCGCGCGGATCGGCGGCCGGCCTCAGGTCGCGGGCGAGCTCGAGCAGGCGCTCGCGCGCATCGCCCTCGGCGCACCCGAGCTCGGCACACAGGCCGAGCGCGAGCTCCTCATGGCGCGGGCAGCTGCCCGCGGCGATGGCCGCGAACGAGCTCATCGGCGCGCGTAGAACTCGACGATGAGCGCCTCGTTGACCGGCGTCGTGATCTCGCCGCGCTGGGGCAGGCGCAGCACGCGACCGCGGAGCTCGTCGATGTCGGCCTCCAGCCACGGAGCGATCGCGCCGGTCAGCTCGCTCGCCGCTGTCGCCAGCGGGGCGATCCCGCTCTCGGGGTCGATTGCGACGGACTGGCCGGCCTTGACGCCAAAGGACGGGATCGTCACCCGCCGGCCGTCGACGCTGACGTGGCCGTGCGAGACGAACTGCCGCGCCTGCGCGCGGGTGGACGCCAGCCCGAGGCGATAGACGACGTTGTCGAGGCGGCACTCGAGCGCGGCGAGCAGGTGGTCGCCGACGAGCCCCTCGCGCTGGCGCGTCGCGCCCTTGACGTAGCGGCGGAACTGGCGCTCGCGGACGCCGTAGTAGCGCTTGGCGCGCTGCTTCTCGCGGAGCTGGAGCGCGTAGATCGACGGCCGCGAGCGGCGCGCCGTGCCGTGCTGGCCCGGCGGGGTCGGCCCGCGGCGCTCGAGCGCGGACTTGCCGTTGAGCGCGCGCTCACCCTTCAGGAACAGCTCGACGCCCTCGCGCCGCGACAGGCGCTCGACCGGGCCGGTATATCTCCCCATCGGTTTCTCCTACCTGGATGCTCGGAATTAGGACACCCTAACACGCGCGCGGGCGCGCAGCATGCACCGCCCAAAAGGCGTCGGGGTCGAGGGACCTCGGCAGGGAGGTGAGGGCCCGCTCAGCCGGGCGAGGCGACCGCGCGCGAGACGAGCGACTCCTCGCCGGCGAGCGTCTGGCTCGTCGCCGCGTGGATCTCGACGGGGACGATCTCCCCCGGCGCCGCGAGGCCGCCGAAGTTGACCATCTTGTTGTGGCGCGAGCGGCCGCGCAGACGCGACGGATCGGTGCGCGACGGGCCTTCGACGAGCACGTCGAGCGTGCGCCCGACGAAGCGCTGGGCGCGCTCGTGGGCACGGCGCTGGACGACCTCGACGAGGCGCTGCATCCGCTCGACCTTGAGCTCGTGGGGCACGACGCCCTCGGTCATCGTCGCCGCCTCCGTCCCGCGTCGCGGCGAGTAGACGAACGTGAAGGCCGCGTCGTAGGCGACCTCCTCGCAGACCTCGAGCGTCTCGGCGAAGTCCTCCTCGGTCTCCCCCGGGAAGCCGACGATGATGTCCGTCGTCAGCGCGCAGTCGGGCACGTGCTCGCGGATCATCGCGACGCGGTCGAGGTACCGCGCGCGGTCGTAGGTGCGGCGCATCGCCTTGAGGATCCGCGACGAGCCGGACTGCAGCGGCAGGTGGATGTGCTCGCACAGCGCCTCGAGCTCGGCGTGCGCGCGGATCACGTCCTCGCGCATGTCCTTGGGGTGCGGGCTCGTGTAGCGGATGCGGTCGATGCCGTCGATCGCGTCGATCGCCGTCAGCAGCTCGCTGAAGGCCCGGCGCTGCGGGCGCAGGTCGCGCCCGTAGGAGTTGACGTTCTGCCCCAGCAGCGTGACCTCGCGCACGCCCTCGGCGACCTGGGACTCGATCTCGGCGACGAGCTCCTCGAGCGGCCGTGAGACCTCGCGCCCGCGCGTCGACGGGACGATGCAGTACGAGCAGCGCAGGTTGCAGCCGACCGAGATCTGCACCCACGCCTGGAAGTCGCGGGCGCGCTTGCCCGGGAGGTGGCCGGTGAAGCCCTCGAACTCGAAGTACCCCTGCGCGGTGAGCGAGTCGCTGGTCAGGAACTCCGCGAGCTTGTGGACCTGGCCGGGCCCGAAGGCCACGTCGACGAACGGGTAGCGCGCGAAGACCTCGTCCTTGAGCGACTGCGCCCAGCAGCCGCCGACGCCGACGACGACGTCCTCGCGCCGGTCCTTCAGGCGCCGGGCCTGGTGCAGGTGTGAGACGAAGCGCTCGTCGGCCTTCTCGCGGATCGAGCAGGTGTTGAAGAGGATCAGGTCGGCCTGCTCGCGCGCCTCGGCCTCGGCGTACCCGAGCGACTCGAGCATGCCCTTCATGCGCTCGGAGTCGTGCTCGTTCATCTGGCAGCCGAACGTGGTGACGTGGTAGCGCTTCATCGCCTCTGGAGGGTAACCGCGGCGCCGACCTCGCCCAGGGCCCGCAGCAGCGCCTCGGCGAACGGCTCGGCCCGGAAGGTGATCGCCATGTGGCTGCCCGGGACCTCGTGGACCGGGGCGCCGAGCAGCGCGGCCAGCTCGCGCTGCTTGCGCGGCGGGACGAGGTCGTCGCCGGCGGTCACGATCACGGCGCTGCGGTGTCGCAGGCCGCCGAGCCACGGGCGTGCGTCGTAGCGCCCGAGCTCGCGGCCGGCCTCGGCGATGTCGTAGGCGTCGCCGCGCGAGAGCTCGCCCGCGGCCCAGCTCGTGCCCGCGTCGTTGGGAAGCCCGAGGCTGCGGCGCAGCCAGCGGCGCCACACGCGGTCGCCGAACAGCCCGAGCTGGAGGCGCAGCAGGACCATGATCCGCCACGCGCGGCGCATGTGCGGCTCCTGCCAGTCGGCCGCCGTCGCGCACAGCACGAGCCCGTCGACGAGGTCGGGGTGGTCGCGCGCGAGCAGGCAGGCGATCGGACCGCCCATCGAGTAGCCGACGACGAGCACGCGGTCGATGCCCTCGGCGCGCATGACGGCGGCGGCGTCCTCGGCGCAGGCGCTCAGGCGGAAGGGCTGCGGCGAGCGCATCCCGCGGCCGTGGCCGCGGTGGTCGAGCGCGAGGACGCGGAAGCCGGCCTCGCGCAGCGGTCCGTACATCGTGATCCAGTTGAGGTCGGCGCTGACCATCCACCCGTGCAGGAGCAGCACCGCGGGCCCGTCGCCGCCGCTGTCGCGCAGCATGAACTCGCCGCGGCCCGGGACGCCGACGATGCGCGCCGGCGGCAGGCCGGCGGGCGGCGCCGGCGCGCACGGGTCCTCGGCGCGCAGCGCGGCGCGCTCGCGCACCATGGCGGGCAGCGAGCGCGCCCTCACCTTCACTTCGCGTAGTCCACGGCGCGGGACTCGCGGATCACCGTGACCTTGATCTGACCGGGGTACTCGAGCTCCTTCTCGATCTCGCGCGCGATGTCGCGCGACAGGGCGATCGCGGCGTCGTCGGTGATCGAGTCGGGGGCGACGATGACGCGGATCTCGCGCCCCGCCTGCATGGCGTAGACCTTGTCGACCCCGTCGTGGCGGGTGGCGATGTGCTCGAGGTCGCGCAGGCGCTTGACGTACTGCTCGAGCGATTCGCCGCGCGCGCCGGGACGGGCGCCGCTGAGCGCGTCGGCGGCCTGGACGATGACCGCCTCGACCGTCTGCGGATCGACCTCGTTGTGGTGGGCCTCCATCGCGTGGGCGACGGCCTCGGGCTCGCCGTGGCGGCGCACGAGGTCCCCTCCGACGAGCGCGTGCGGGCCCTCGATCTCGTGCGAGACGGCCTTGCCGATGTCGTGCAGGAGCGCGGCGCGGCGGGCCGTCTTCGGGCTGGCGCCGAGCTCGTGGGCCATCATCGCCGCCAGCTGGGCGCACTCGATCGAGTGCGCGAGCACGTTCTGGCCGTAGGAGGTGCGGAAGCGCAGCCGTCCGAGGATCTTCACCAGCTCGGGGTCGAGGCCGTGCACGTCGGCCTCGAAGACCGCCTGCTCGCCGAGCTCGACGATGTGGCCCTCGAGCTCGGACTTGGACTGGTAGTAGGTCTCCTCGATGCGGGCCGGGTGGATGCGCCCGTCCTGCAGGAGCTTCTCGAGCGTCATGCGGGCGATCTCCCGGCGCACGCCGTCGAAGGCCGACAGGACGACCGCGTTCGGCGTGTCGTCGATGATGAAGTCGACGCCCGTGAGGTTCTCCAGGGCGCGGATGTTGCGCCCCTCGCGGCCGATGATCCGGCCCTTCATGTCGTCGGAGGGCAGTTGCACGACCGAGACGGTGGTCTCCGCGGCGTGGCTGGCCGCGAGGCGCTGCATGGCCACCGACAGGATCGAGCGCACACGGCGCTCGGCGTCGCGCTTGGTCTCCTCCTCGACCTGGCGGATGACGCGCGCCGAGTCGTGGCGCGCCTGGTCCTCGACCTCCTTGAGCAGCGCCTGCTTGGCCTGGCCGGCGCTCAGCGACGCGGCGCGCTCGAGCGCGCGCGTGTGCTCCTCGCGCAGCCTGGCCAGCGCCTCGCGCTCGGCCTCGAGCTGCCCGGCGCGCGCCTCGAGCTCTGACTCGCGCTTGTCCAGCTCGCCCGAGCGCCGGTCCAGCGAGCGCTCCATCGAGTGCGAGCGCTCGGCGCTGCGCTCGAGCTGCTGCTCGCGTTCTCGCAGGTCTCCGTCGTCGGCCGCCCGCGGGGCGGGCTCATCGGCTGCGGGCTTCCGGCGCCCGTAGACGATGGCGGCCGCGACGATGCCCCCTGCCAGGACGACCGCCGCGATGACGATTTCCATTGCCGTGTCCTCTCCGTACCGACCGCTGCAGGAGCGATCGGCCCAAGTGTCTCCTTGTCCATGGGGCGAGGGACCGGCTGCGCGGGCGGCGCAGGAAGGGAGCCGGCGATGCGGCGTGAGAGCCGCGCTTCAGTGGCGCTGGGGCGGTGCTGCGGGGTTGTGGGGCGGGTGGGCGTTGCCCGGTGGAAGGTGGGTGGATGAGCGTCAGGATCTGAAGCTGCCGGAGACGTCGGAACTTCGCTATTTGCTGGGTATTCGCGCCCTCGCGGGCCGGTCGTTCGCTACTGCGGATCGTACCCCTGCGCCGCACCCGGCGCAATGCGCCCTCGGACGGAGTGCCGCGGCCCCGTCAGTCCTCGCGCTCGAACGCGCGCACGGCGTCGTAGGCGAGCTCGAGGTCGTAGCCGCGGCGGGCGAGCAGGCCCAGCGCGCGCTCGCGCTCGCGCTCCTCGGTCGGCGGGCCCGCGAAGCGGCGCCGCAGCAGGTCGATCGCCGTCCCGAGCTCGTCGTGACCCTCGTCGCCGGCCAGCGCGGCGGCGACGACATCGCGCTCGACGCCGAGCTCGAGCAGCCGGCGCTCGATGCGCTCCGCCCCCCAGGCGTCGAGCCGGCGGCGATCCTCGGCGAAGCGCTGCGCGAAGCGCGCGTCGTCGAGGTAGCCCATGCGCACGAGCTCCTCGATCGCGGCTTCAATGACCGGCTCGGCGGTGTCGCGCCGCTCGAGGCTGCGGCGCACCTCGGCCACCGTGCGGTCACGGTGGCCGAGATAGCGGAAGCTCTGCTCGAGGGCGACCTGAAGCTCGGCCTCAGGGTCAGGATGCGGGTCGGCGGCCGTCACGATCGCGCCGCTCCTGATCCCGTCGCCCTCAGGCCGCCGCCTCGATCGCCGGCACCTCGTCGCCCGGCAGCCCCGCCGGGTCGATCGGCTCGACCGCGTCGCGGTCGATGTCGAGTGCGTCGTAGATGCGGCTCTCGATCTCCTTGGCGATCTCGACGTGCTCGTCCAGGAACGCCTTGGCGTTGTTGCGCCCCTGGCCGAGGCGCTCGTCGCCGTAGGAGAAGAACGACCCCGACTTCGTGACCACGTTGTGCTCGATGCCGAGATCGATCAGGCAGCCCGCCGTCGAGATGCCCCTGCCGAACTCGATGTCGAACTCAGCCTGGCGGAACGGCGGGGCGACCTTGTTCTTGACGACCTTGACCCGGACGCGGTTGCCCACCGCCTCCGTGCCCTCCTTGAGGGTCTCGATGCGGCGGATGTCGAGGCGCTGGGACGAGTAGAACTTCAGCGCGCGGCCGCCCGGCTGGGTCTCCGGCGAGCCGAACATGACACCGACCTTCTCGCGGATCTGGTTCGTGAACAGGCACAGGGTGTCGGCGCGGTGGAGGTTGCCGGCGAGCTTGCGCATCGCCTGGGACATCATCCGCGCCTGCAGGCCGACGGACTGGTCGCCCATCTGGCCCTCGAGCTCGGCGCGCGGCGTGAGCGCGGCGACCGAGTCGACGGCGATCACGTCGACCGCGCCGGAGCGGACGAGCATGTCGGCGATCTCGAGCGCCTGCTCGCCGTAGTCGGGCTGGGAGACGAGCAGCTCGTCGATGTCGACGCCGATGGCGCGGGCGTAGAGCGGGTCCATCGCGTGCTCGGCGTCGATGAACGCGCACACGCCGCCGAGCCTCTGGGCCTCGGCGAGGATGTGGTACATCAGCGTCGTCTTGCCGGACGACTCGGGGCCGAAGACCTCGACGATGCGCCCGCGCGGGACGCCGCCGATGCCCAGGGCGAGATCGAGCGACAGGGCGCCGGTGGGCACGGCGCCGACGCGGACCTTCGCGCCCTCGTCGCCCATGCGCATCACGGATCCCTTGCCGAACTGGCGCTCGATCTGGGTGAGCGCGCCCTGCAGGGCGGCGTCGCGGGCCTTCGCGGCCTTCTCGGCTTCGGTGGCGGACATGGGCACAACGACCTCTCTCTCAAGACTGGGATGGGTAGTTTCCGATGCGCAGCGGACGGAACGGGACCGTAGGAGCGGGCGCTGCGACGGCGCCACACCGGTCTGTGCCGAAAGCGCGCAGATCCCGTGTCAGAGCGCCACGCGCTCGAGCGCCTCGTAGCGCGCCGGGCCGCCGCCGAGCCACGAGCGGTACAGCGTCAGCGCCTCGCCCGCGAACGACGCCTCGGGCGCCTCGGGAAGGCCCGAGCGGCGCGGCGCGGCCCCGCGGCGCACCCGCGCCACGGTCACGTGCGGTCGGAAGGGGCGGCGCTCGGGGACGAGGCCGAGCGCCTCGGCGAGGCCGCCGGCGACCGCCTCCTGCAGCCGCGCGAGCGCGCCCTCGGGATCGGTGACCGCGACGGTCAGGACATGCGGGCGCCGTGGCGCCAGCCACAGCGGCTCGCCGAGCGACAGCCCCCCGACGGGCGCGGCCACCGAGCGGATGACCTCCGCGGCGGGCTCGATGTCGTCGAGCGCGCGATGGCCGAGGAAGGAGAGCGTGACGTGCAGCGCGTCCGGGCGCACGGGGCGCAGCGCGAAGTCGTCCCCGGCGGCCGCCGAGCCGAAGGCGGCGAGCGCCTCGCGCACGGCGGGCGGCACCTCGAGCGCGGCGAACAGCCGGGCGCTCACCCCGCCGGCAGCTCCCCCTCGCCGAGCAGCACACGCCGCACGAGGTGCATGGCGATCGTCGTCGACCGCCCGCGGACCTCGGCGCGCCCGCCGGGCATCGTCGTGGCGTGTGTCAGACGCCCGCCGGGGCCCGCGACCGAGAAGCAGACATGACCGACCGGCTTGAGCTCCGTCCCTCCGCCCGGCCCCGCGACGCCCGTGATCCCGACGCCCACGTCCGCGCCCACGCGCGCCCGCGCGCCGTCGGCGAGCGCCTCGGCGACCTCGACCGACACCGCCCCGACGCGCTCGATCAGCTCGCCCGGGACGCCGGCCAGCGTCTCCTTGGCCGCGTTGGAGTACACGACGAGCCCGCCGAGCACGTAGGCCGAGGATCCGGGGAGGTCGGTCAGGCGGCCGGCCAGCAGCCCGCCCGTGCACGACTCGGCGGTGGCGATCGTCCAGCCGTGCTTCAGCAGCAGCGCGGCGACCTGCTCGTCGACCGTCGTGCCGTCCTCGGAGAACAGCGTGTCGCGGTGGCGCGCGCGGACCGTGTCCAGGAACGCGTCGTAGGTCGGCTGCGCGCCGGGCTCGAAGCGCGTGACCACCTCGACCTCGCCGCGCCGCAGGCAGGTCGTGATCTCCAGGCCGTCGAGGCCGTGCGCCGCCTCGGCGGCGCGCAGCGTCTCGGCGATCTCCGACTCGGGGATGCCGAACAGGCGCAGCATCGTCTGGCGGTACGACGTCGCGTCCGCGGTCGCGGCGCGGAACGCGTCGGTGGCGACGGCGGCCGGCCACATGGCCTGCAGCTCGCCGGGCGGGCCGGGCAGGACGACGACGGTCGGGCCGGCGCCGTCGGTGGGCGGGACCACGAGCCCGGGCGCGGTGCCGACGGGCTCGAGGATCGTCGCCCCGGCGGGCACGACCGCCTGCTTGCGGTTCGAGGCCCGCAGCGCCTCGGGGTCGACGTTGCGCCAGCGTCGGCTGTTGCGCGCGAGGATCTCGCCGATCCGCTCCTCGAGCCCCGCGTCGAGCGTCATGTCGCGGCCCTGGAAGGCCCCGACGACCTCGGCGGTGAGGTCGTCGGCGGTCGGCCCCAGGCCGCCGCTCGTGATGATCAGGCCGAGCCCCAGCCCGCGCAGGAAGCGCAGCGCGTCCTCCATGTCCGCGCGGCGGTCGCCGACGACGATGGTGTGCGCGTGGTCGACGCCGAGCTCGCGCAGGCGGTCCGACAGCCACGGGCCGTTGCGATCGGTCACGCGGCCCGAGAGGACCTCGGTACCGGTCACGACGATGCCCGCGCGCGCGGTCATGACGAGCAGCGCGGGCGACTCGCGGCGGGCAGCGCGCGCACGCGCCGGGGGGTGATCTCGTAGCCGAGCGGGCTGCCCGTCGACGGGACGCTGCGGGTGCGGCCGTTGATGCGCAGCCGCGCCTCGCCGTTGCCCAGCAGCAGCCGGAAGCGCCGCGAGCGGTAGGTCGGCTGGCGCGAGCCGGACTGCAGGATGCGCCCGTTGACGACGGCGTCGCCGCCGCTGCGGCGAAGGCAGACGTAGACCGGGCCGGTGGGGACGATCTGCAGGCGCGCGAGCCGGCGCCGGCGGCGCGGCGACTCCTCGCTCGCGGTGCTCGTCGTGCGCGTGGTCCGGGTCGTGGCCGTCGTCTGGGTGGCCACGGGTGGCAGCGTGGCGCCCGACGGCGCCTCGTCGTCGCCGCCGCTGCGCCCGAGGAAGTAGAGCGCGACGACGAGCGCCGCCACGACCGCCGCCACCGCCCAGCCGCGGCCCGAGCCCGTGCGCCGGCGCCGGCGCATGTCGCGCGCGCCCGGCGGGCGGATCGGCTGCATCTCCACGTCGGAGAGGTGCTCGTGGCCGAGCTTGTACTCCTCGATCAGGAGCTTGCCGTCGAGCCCGAGCGCCTCGGCGTAGGTGCGCAGGAAGCTCTTGACGTAGGTCGGACCGGGGAGCAGGTCCCACTCCTCGTTCTCCAGCGCACGCAGGTACTTCGCGCGGATCTTCGTCTCGGACTCGATCTCCGAGATGTCGATCCGCTGGCGTGTCCGCGCCTCGCGAAGAGTGGCCCCGATGTCCGCCATCCGTGGCCGGGAAGCCTAGTTGCCGGCGACCGCCGGCGCGGTCGTGCACGACGCGGCCCAGGCGCGCCGGCGTCGCGCGTCAGGCGATGTCGTCGTCTTCGTCGGGCTCGCCGGGGACCGCCACGCGCGGCGGCTCGGGCTCCTCGGCGGCGCTCGTGTCCAGCGCGGCGAGCACCCGCGGCAGGTCGGCCGCGGTCACGAGCACCTGGCGCGGCTTGGACCCCTCGTAGCCGGAGATGATGCCGCGGCGCTCGAGCATGTCGATCAGGCGCCCGGCGCGCGTGTAGCCGAGTCGCAGGCGGCGCTGGAGCATCGAGGTCGACGCCGTCCCCATCTCGACGACGAGCTCGATCGCGTCGCCGAGCAGCGGGTCCTCGTCGGGATCGAAGCCCTCCTCCGCCGCGTCGGTCTTGTCGGCGACCTCGGGCTCGACCTCGTCGAGCAGGTCCTCACGCAGCTCGGGCTCGCCCTGGCGCGCCCAGAAGCTCGTCAGCGCGGCGATCTGCGGCTCGTCGATGTATGCGCCCTGGATGCGCTGCAGTCGCGACGTGCCGACCGGCGAGAAGAGCATGTCGCCCTGCCCGAGCAGCGACTCGGCGCCGTTCTGGTCGAGGATCACGCGCGAGTCGATCTGCGAGCTCACGGCAAAGGCGATCCGCGACGGGACGTTGGCCTTGATCATGCCCGTGATCACGTCCACGCGCGGGCTCTGGGTGGCGAGCACGAGGTGGATGCCGACGGCGCGCGCCTTCTGGGCGAGGCGGATGATCGAGTCCTCGACGTCGGCCGGGGCGATCATCATCAGGTCGGCGAGCTCGTCGATCACGCACAGGATGTACGGGAGCGCCGGATCGCCCTCGCCGACGCGGACCTTGTTGAGCTCGATGAGCGAGCGCGTGCGCTTCATCGACATGATCCCGTAGCGCCACTCCATCTCGCGCACGAGGTTCTGCAGGGCGTTGGCCGCCATCCGCGGGCTCGTGATGACCGGCGTGAGCAGGTGCGGGATCGCCTCGTAGTGGTTGAGCTCGACCTGCTTGGGGTCGACGAGCACGAGCCGGACCTCGTCGGGCGTGGCGCGCAGCAGGATCGAGCTGAGCATCGCGTTGACCGCGCCCGACTTGCCCGCGCCGGTCGTGCCGGCGACGAGCAGGTGCGGCATCTTGGCCAGGTCGGCGGCGACCGCCTTGCCGCTGATGTCCTTGCCCAGCCAGACCGTGAGCGGCGAGGAGCCCGCCGGCGGCTCGCCGTGGACGTCGCCGAGGGTGACGATCCGGCGGTGGCGGTTGGGGACCTCGACGCCGACCGCGCGCTTGCCCGGGATCGGGGCGAGGATGCGGATCTCCGTGGCGGCCAGCGCGTAGGCGAGATCGTTCTTGAGGTTCGAGACCTTCGACATCTTCACGCCCGGAGCGAGCTGCAGCTCGTAGCGCGTGATGTGCGGGCCGGCGACGGCGCCGATGACATCGGCGGAGACGTTGAGGTGCCCGAGCGCCTCGACCAGCCGTGCCGCGGTCTGCGCCTGGCCGGCGGTGTCGGGGCGCGCCTGCTCGGGCGTCGAGCGCTTGAGCAGCCGCGTCTCGGGCAGCGCGAACTCGCGCTCGGCGACCGGCAGCTCGAGGTCGAGCCCGGCGCGCGCGGGCGCGGCGAGCGTGTCGTCCTCGTCGTCGATCGCCTCGGGCTCGGGCTCGGGCTCCTCGGCCACCGGATCCTCCAGCGGCTCGGGATCCGGCTCCGCCTCGGCGACCCGCGCCGGCCCGACCGCCATCTCGGCCGGCGTCCCGAACAGGTCGGGGAAGCGCAGCGCGCCGTCGAGCTCGCCCGCGCGCGTGACGGGACGCACCACGACCTCCTCGTCCTCGGGCTCGGGCGGGGCGAACGGCGAGTGCGACGGCGGCGCCTCCCGCTCGCGCTCGTCCTCGCGATCCTCGCGTGGGCGGCGCAGCGAGCGCGTCGTGTCGGCGACCTGGGCGGACGTCGCGCGGATCACGCCGGCCACCGACGCGCCGGTGATCAGCAGCACGCCGGCGACGGCGAGGAAGATCGCGACGACGGTCACGCCGACCTCCGAGAACGCGGTCGCCGTGCCCTCGTGGAGCGCGCGGCCGACGACGCCGCCGTGCTCGCGCACGGGGTCGCCGCCGCGGCCGAAGAGCAGCAGCGCGGCGAGTGCGAGACACACGCCGCCCGAGCGGAACGGCCGCAGCGCCGGCAGCACGGGGCGCATGACGAGCAGCGCGCCGATCGCGACGAGCACCGCCGGAGTCGCGTAGCCGACGCGCCCCGCGACCCACGTGAGACCGTCGATCATCGCGTCGCCGGCGGCGCCGCCGTCCCAGCCGAGCCACAGCGGGAAGGCGAGGAACACGCCGGCGGCGACGAGCGCCAGGCCGGCGAGGTCGACGTGGCGCTGCTCGAGGACGGGCATCCTCGGGCGCCAGTGCAGCGGCGATCGGCGCGCGCGGGCGCGTGTGGACCTGGCGGGCTTGCGGGCAGGGGGCATCGGGCTTGCCGACCGGGTTCGACGCCGACTGCGTCAGCCCTCCCCGCCTCTCCCCTACCGTGATCGACGGTGACGGTCGTCAGCGCACGCGGACTCGTGAAGACCTACGGTCGCGGGCGCGCGGCTCGGCGTGTGCTCGACGGCGCCGACCTCGACGCCGGTGCGGGCGAGCTCGTGGCGGTCATGGGCCGCTCGGGCTCCGGGAAGTCGACCCTGCTGCACCTGATCGGGGCGCTCGACCGCCCTGAGGCGGGGACGATCGAGGTCGCCGGCAGCCGCGTCGACGGGCGCCCCGAGCGCGAGCTGACGCAGCTGCGCCGCCGCTCGGTCGGCTTCATCTTCCAGTTCTTCCACCTCATCCCCGAGCTCACCGGAGCCGAGAACGTGCTGCTGCCCGCGCGCCTGCCCGGCGCGGCGCCGGGCGCCGTCGACCGCGGGCGCGAGCTGATCGCCCGGCTCGGCCTCGAGGATGTCGCCGGCCGCCTCCCCCACGAGCTGTCGGGCGGCGAGCAGCAGCGCCTCGCGGTGGCGCGCGCGCTCGTCCAGGACCCGCCCCTGATCCTCGCCGACGAGCCGACGGGCAACCTCGACGCCGAGGCGGGCGCGATCGTCCTCGCGCTGCTGCGCGCCGCGGCCGACGACGGGCGCTCGGTGATCGTCGTGACCCACGACGAGTCGGCGACCGCCGCGGCCGATCGCGTGCTGCGCCTGCGCGGCGGACGGCTGGGGTGATCCGGGCCTCGCTGCTGCGCCTGCGCGCCGCGCCGCGGCGGGCCGCGCTGGCCGCCGCGGGGGTACTGCTCGCCTCGGCCATGGCGGGCGCGGCGATCTCCGTCGGCTACGGCCTGGGGACCGGCTTCGACCGCGCCGCCGACGAGGCCGACCTCCCCGACGTGATCGTGCGCTTCGACGCCGAGCGCCGCGCGGACGTCGACGCCGTCGTGCGCCGGCTGCCCAACCTGCGCGCGCGCTCGTACCGGACCGAGGTCGACGGCGTGTTCGTGCGCGGCGGCACCGGGTCCAGCGAGCGCGGCGCCGTCGAGCTCGTCGAGGGGCGCCGCGGCTACGCACTCGTCGACGGCCGCGACGTGCGCGGCGCGCGGCCGAACGAGGCGGTCATCGAGCGCGGCGTCGCGCGCGAGTGGGGCGTCGGCGTCGGCGACCGGATCGAGGTCGGCCGGCTGGGGACGATCGACGTCGTCGGGGTCGCCGTCTCGCCCGACAACGTCGCCTTCCCGCTCGCCTCGGTGCCGCGCCTGTACATCGCGGCCGACTGGCTGCGCCGCGAGGCGGGCGCCCGCGAGTTCGGGGTCGACAAGGCGCTCATCTGGGCCAACGACCCTGGCGCCGTCGATGTCCTCCTCCAGCAGGCGCGTGCGACGAGCACCGGCATCCGCGACGTGCGCTTCCTCACCCGCGCGGGTGTGCGGGTGCTCATCGACTCGGCCGCGGGCGTCGTCATCGCGCTGCTCGTCGCCTTCTCGCTCGTCGCGCTCGCCGCGGCCGGGGTCATGCTCGCCGCGGGGGCGAGCGCCGACGTCCAGCGCCGCCTGGGGACGATCGGCGTGCAGCGCGCGATCGGCGTCTCGCGCGCGGGCGTGGCCGCCGAGTACGGCGCCGGCGCGGCGCTCGTCGGGCTGCTCGCGGGCGGAGCCGGCCTCGCGGCCGGGGCGCTCGCGGCGGCGTGGCCGACCGCGCGGCTGCTCGAGGCGCTCAACGAGCAGCCGCCGGGCGCGGCGCTCGTGCCCGTCCTGCTCGTCGCGCTCGTGGCCATCGCGCTGCTCGTGGGGGTCGCGTCCGCGTGGCCGGCGTGGCGCGCGACCGGACGGCCGACCGTCGCGCTGCTGCGCGGGGCCGAGCTGCAGGGCGCGCGACCGCGCCGGGCCCTGCCCGGAGGCGGCTTCGCGGCGCTCGGCGCCCGCCTCGCCCTCGCCCGCCGCGGGCGCGCGCTGGCCACCGTCGCGGTGCTCACCGTCTCGGGCGCCGTCATCCTGCTCATGCTCGGCCTCGCCTCGCTCGTGGCCGAGCTGCGCGACGACCCCGGCTCGGTCGGCAAGCGCTACCAGCTCACCGCGCGGCTGCCCGCCGATGCGGTGACGCAGGTGCGCGCGATCCCCGGCGTGGCCGACGCGGGGCCGCGCTGGACCGTCCGCGGCGCCGACTCGTTCTCGCTCGGCGAGCCGGTCAAGCTCGTCGCCTTCACCGGCGACCACACGCGCTTCGAGGACCCGCCGCTGGCCGAGGGGCGCCGGCTGCGGACCGACGCCGAGGCCGAGATCGGCGTCGGGCTGGCCCAGGCGCTCGGGATCGGCCCCGGCGCGACGCTCGCCGTCCAGGTGCCGTCGGGCAGCGAGGCGCGCTTCCGCGTCGTGGGGACGGTCCGCGCGCTGGACGACACCGGGCGCGTCGCCTACGTCCGTCCGCGGCGTGTGCTCGCCGCCGAGCCGGGCACGATCCCCGAGATCGTCGTGCGCGTGCGCGGCGGCGCCGACCGCGCGGCGGTCGCGACGCGGCTGCGCGCCCTCGGGGCGGCGCCCGCGCCGGTGGGCGGCGCGACGACCCGCAACGGCGCCTTCCTGGGGACGCTGTCCTCGCTGCTGCGCGTGGTCGCGGCGATCGACGCGCTCGTCTGCCTGTACGCGCTGGCCCAGGCGCTGGCCCTGACCGCCCGCGAGCGGCGCCCGACGCTGGCGCTGCTGCGCGCGTCCGGCGCGCCGGCCTCGACGATCGCCGCCGTCCTCGCCGGCGCCGGGCTCGTCATCGCGCTGCCCGCGGCGCTGCTCGCGCTCGCGCTCGAGACGTGGGTCCTGGGGCCGCTCGTCGGCGACCTGGCGGCCGGCTACGCCGACCTCGGCGCCGCGCCGCAGACCGGGCAGGCCGTCCTCGTCGCGGGCGGCCTGGTCGCGCTCGCGGGTGTCGCGTCGGCGATCGTCACGCGGCGTGCGCTGCGCGAGCCGCCGGTCGCCGGGCTGCGGGAGGAGTGACCGTGCGCCGCCGCGTCGCCGTGATCCTCGCCGCGCTCGTGCTCGTCGCGGCGGCCGCCGCGCTGGCGCCGGCCGGCGACGATCGGCCCGCCGCCGGCGGCTCGACCCTGCGCGCCACCTTCGTCGACCGCGACGGGGACGGAACGCTCGAGCGCGGGCCCGGCGAGCCGCTGCTCGACCGCACGGCCCTCGGCGGCGCCACAGCCCCCGTCCGGACGCTCGGCACGCTCGGCGTCGTCACCGACGTCCACGTCCGCGACGAGGAGTCGCCCGCGCGGCCCGCCTTCCTCGATCGCCTCGGCGTGCCGTTCTCGGCCACCTTCCGTCCCCACGAGGCGCTCTCGCTGCAGGTGCTCGCCGCCGCCGCCGAGGCGCTCGACGCCCAGCGGCCCGACGCCGTCGTGGTCAACGGCGACCTGATCGACAACGCCCAGGCCAACGAGCTGGCCCAGGCGCGCCGCGTCCTCGACGGGGGCCGCGTCGACCCCGACAGCGGCGCGCCGGGCTACGCCGGGCTGCAGCGCGCCGGCAACCCGGATCCCGCCTACTACCGCCCGGACGTCGATCCGCCCCGGCGCCCCGGGCTGCTCACGGCCGCCCAGCGGCCGTTCCGCTCGCCGGGCCTGCGCGCACCCTGGTATCCGGTGGCCGGCAACCACGACCTGCTCGTCGCGGGCGAGCTCGCTCGCACCGAGCGGACCGCGGCTGTCGCGGTCGGTGACCGCGTCCTCGTCGCACCGGATCCCTCGCTGCGGGTCGGGCGCAGCGAGGACGAGCTGTCGGCCGACACGATCGACCGCCTGCTGCGCGACGGGCTCCCCGGGCGCACGGAGCGCACGGCGCCCGACCAGGCGCGCCGCGAGCTGAGCCCGGCGGAGGCGGTCGCCGGGTTGCGCCCGGGGACCGGATCGCGGCTCGACTACACCTTCGACCTTGGGTCGAGGGTCAGGGGCATCGTGCTCGACGTCGTGCAGCGGACGAAGGGCGCGGGCGGCGTGGTCACGCCCGCCGAGAGCGCGTTCCTGCGCCGCGAGCTACGGCGCACCGGCGACCGCTGGGTGCTCGTGTTCACGCACGCCGCGCTCGACCGCATCGACGGGGGCGAGGACCTGCTGGCCCAGCTCGACGGAGATCCACGCGTGCTCGCGGCGATCGCCGGCGACACGCACCGCAACCGGATCGTCCCGCGCCGCACGGCCGCCGGCGGCTTCTGGATGGTCACGACCTCGGCGCTGGCCGACTTCCCCCAGCAGGCCCGGATGCTGCGCATACGGGAGACCGTGGGTGGCGGCGCGGCGCTCGAGACGTGGATGCTCGACACGGCGCCGGGCCGGCTGCCCGACACGGCGCGCGCGCTGGCCTACCTCGATGCCCAGGGCGGGCGCCCGGACCGCGACGCCGGGCGGCGCGCCGACCGCAACGTGCGGCTGTTCAAGCCGCCGCCGCCGCGCTGACCGTCACTTCCGGTCGCGCAGGGCCGAGCCCGACGGCGCGATGCGCACCGTCGGGTTGCGGATCCTCCCCAGGCGGTTGGCGAAGCGCACCCATCCGCGCGGCCCCAGCGAGTCGGCCCCGGCCGGGCCGTAGGGGCGGAAGCCGACGTGGATGTGGTCGGCGTGGTCGCCCATCGCGAAGGCGTTCGGCGCGTCCGGGCCGTAGCTCATCAGCGAGATGATCTCGTCGGGGCGCATCGCGCCCTGGAGCGTGAGCACGCGGCGGATGGCCGCGTCGGTGATCGAGCCCGCGCCCTGGTGGCCGAGGATCGGCACGCCGTTGATGGCGCTGATGTCGACTGCGTTGCCCGACGCGTGGTAGGAGACGCGGCCGCCCGCGGTGAGGCGGCCGTGGCCGCAGCGCAACGACGCGACGGTCGGCTTCAGGCCGGCCGCGGAGAGGTACTCGAGCGTAGCCAGCACGCGGCGGTCGATGCGCCCCGCGCGGACGTCGCGCCGGCCGCAGTCGTAGAGCTGGACGCGGCGGTCCTGCAGGACGCGGCGCACGAGCGCGGCCTTGCGCATCAGCAGGATCTGGCCGATCGAGCGCCAGCGCCCGCGCGGCCGCACGAGCGGGCCGCGCCACGCGGCGCTGCCGGGCGCCGTGCGCTCGAGCAGCCGCCAGCCGGCGAGGATCGGGCGCGGGTCGATCGGGAGCGCGCCGTTGGCCGACGGGCGGATGACGAAGCGCAGGCGCGGCCGGCGGCCCTGGCTGCCCCGGCCGAGGCGCCCGAGGATCGTCCCCGCGACGACGCGCGCGCCCCGTCGCAGCCGGCGCGGGACCGCGTCGCTCGGGTCCAGCCCGAGGCGCCGCGCGTCGGCCGCGCTCGCCGCGTAGCGCTCGCCGCCGACGGTGCGCGTGGCCGCCGCGCCCGACAGGCGCGCGGAGAGGCGCTCGCGGAGCATCCCGCCGACGAGCGCGGGCCCGGCGGCGCTGCCGTCGCCGAACCAGGCGGCGCCGCGGTCGCGGCGCAGGCTCCTCGCGGTGGCGCGCGTCATGCCGCGCGGGCGCGGCGCCGGGTAGTAGCGCGCGACCGTGCCCAGACCGCCATACGTGTACGTGTTGCCCTGCGCGTCGCGCGCGCGGACGTAGCGACCGAGCCGCCGGGTGCGGCCGACGCCGACGATGCGCAGGTCGTTGACGGCGATGACCGCCGCGCGCGGGCGCGAGACGATCGGCAGCCCGCCGCGCGCCGGGCGGCCGCCGCGCGACATGCCCGCCGCGCGCGCGTCGTCGACCCGGGCCGGCGCGAGGATCGGGAACTGCCCCTGGGCCAGCCAGGTCAGCGAGCCGACCAGGCCCGGCGGGAGTCCGGCGAGGGCGCCGGCGCGCTTCAGGACGTCCTCGACGTACCAGTTGGCGTGGTTGTAGGCGAACAGGGCCCCGCGCAGGTCGCGCGCGGCGCCGGCCGCCTGGAGGTAGCGGGCGGCCGAGAAGATCGCGTCGATCGGGTTGTACGGGTCGCGCAGGCCGTCGCGGTTGGCGTCGACCCCGTGCATGCGCCACGTCGGGGGCATGAACTGCATCCAGCCGACGGCGCCCGCCGAGGAGACGTTGAGGTTGCGCCCGTAGTCGGTCTCGATCTGGTTGATCGCGGCGAGGATCTCCCAACGGACGCCGTACTGCATACCCGCCGCCTGGTAGATCGGCAGCAGGAAGGGCGGCACGCCGAAGCTGTCGAGAGAGACGCCCGCGGCGGGCCGCAGTGCCGCCGCCGTCCCCGCCGGTGGCGATCCGCGACGCGGGCGCGCCGCGGGCTCGGCGGCCCCGTCGTCGCTCTCGCGGTCCTTGTCGCGCCGCTTGCGCTCGCGCTCGGAGCGCTCGGAGCGGTCGCGCCGGCAGCCCGGGACGTAGCGCCCGGCGCGCTTTCGCCACGGGCTCGACGACGACCACGGGCACCGGGCGCGCCGGCTCGGCGACGAGCTCTCGGGCTCCGTCGAGTCCGGGCTCGTCGAGGCCTCGGGCGGGTCCGGAGAAGCCTCAGGCTCAGGTGGAGGTTGCGTCGTCGCGGGCACGGGCGGCGTCGTCGACGCGGGTGTCGCGGGAGCGGGCGGCGGCGCCGGCGAGGCGGGTTGAGGCGGGGGCGGCGGCGCCGGCACGGTCGGCGGGTCCGCCGGCGGCGGGGGCGGCTCCTGCGACCCGGCCGGCGTGGTCGCCGACGGCGGCGTCGTGGCCGTCGCGGCCGGCGCCGGTGTCGCCGAGGGCGTCGTCCCGGCCGTTGTCTGCGCCGGTGTCGCGGGCTGCGGGTCCTGGGCGAGCGCCGATCCCGGGGCGGCGGCACCGAGCACGACGGCCGCGGCGACGACGGATCCGAGGATCGCCGCCCGGTCGCGACGGCGCGCGGGCGTTCCTTCCGTCTCCGGGGGGATGTCGGGCTCGCGGAGGCTCACAACCACGACCCGCGGGGCCGTGCCGCCCATGCTAGAGGGGCGGCAGGCGCACCCGCGCAGCGCCCGCCTACCCCGCGCGGGGGCGGCCTGATCGCACCTGGCCACCGAACGCCCCTGCTCGGAGCCCTTAACCCGGCTTCATCGCAGGTCGTACCCTTCACCGTGCCGTGACCGCCTCCGGCCGAGATCCGCGGGTGCTCGTCGTCGAGGACGACCACGAGATCGCCCAGACGCTCCAGCGCTCCCTGCGCCTGGACGGCTACGAGGTGCGCATCGCCGGCGACGGGGAGGCGGCGCTCGGCGAGGCCGCCGCCTACCACCCCGACCTCGTGATCCTCGACCTCGGGCTGCCCAAGCTCGACGGCATCGAGGTGGCCCGGCGCCTGCGCGCCGCTGATGACGTCCCGATCCTCATGCTGACCGCGCGCGACGCGGTCGACTCGCGCGTCGAGGGCCTCGACTCCGGCGCCGACGACTACCTCGTCAAGCCCTTCGAGCGCCAGGAGCTGCTCGCGCGCCTGCGCGCCCTCCTGCGCCGCCGCCCGCCGCGCGGCAGCGCCTCGCTGACCGTGGCCGACCTCTCCCTGAACCCGGACACCCACGAGGTGTTCCGCGGCGATCGCGCGGTCGAGCTGACGCAGCGCGAGTTCGAGCTGCTCGAGTACCTGATGCGCAACGAGCGCATCGTCGTGCCGCGCCAGCGGCTGCTCGAGGAGGTCTGGGGCTACGACCCCTTCGCGACGACGAACACCATCGAGGTCTTCGTCTCCAACCTGCGGCGCAAGCTCGAGGGCGGCGGTGAGCCGCGCCTCCTGCATACGATCCGCGGCGCGGGTTACGTGCTCCGTGCTTGACCGGATCCCCATCACCTGGCGACTCGCCCTGGTCTCCTCGGCGCTGACCTTGGTGATCCTAACCGCGTTCGCCGTCGTCATCGGGCAGGTCACGGCGTCGCGGGTGCGCTCGGACTTCAACAACCAGCTGGCGGCGGCGGTCGACGACCTGTCCGACCGCTTCAGCTTCACCACCGACCGGTTCACCGGCGACATCGACCTCGACGGGCCCGACCTCAACGTCTACGCGGCGTCCAACGACGCGGTCATCCGCGTCATCCAGCGCGATGGGCGGATCCTCAACCAGACCGAGCGCGCCCCGAACTTCGGCATCCTGCTGCCGCGCACGGCCCAGACGAGCGGCTACCAGGTCGAGACCCGCCGCCGCGGCGTGGCGGTGCGCCGCAGCCGCTTCGTCGTGCCGCTCATCATCCAGTACGGCCGCCCGGTGTCCGTCGTCGAGGACACCGTCTCGCGCATCCGCCTGTTCCTCAGCGGCGGCGTGCTCGCGGGCACCCTGCTCGCGCTGCTCGGTGGGCTCGTGGTCAGCCGGCGCGCGATGGCGCCCGTGGCCGCGCTCACCGCCGGCGCACGCGACATCGCCGAGACGCGCGACCCGCGCCAGTCGCTGCCGCAGTCGGTGGCCGACGACGAGATCGCCGAGCTCGGCGGCACGCTGCAGGACATGCTCGACGGGCTGCAGTCGGCGCGCAGCGAGACCGAGGAGATGCTCAACCGCCAGCGCCAGTTCGTCGCCGACGCCTCGCACGAGCTGCGCACGCCGCTGACCAGCATCCTGGCCAACCTCGAGCTGCTCGCCGAGGTGCTCGACGGCGAGCGCGCCGAGGCCGCCCGCTCGGCGCTGCGCTCCTCGCAGCGCATGCGCCGGCTCGTCGGCGACCTCCTGCTTCTCGCGCGTGCCGACGCCAAGCGCACCCTTCCGCGCGCCCCGACCGACGTCGGCCAGGTGCTCGTCGACGCCGCGGCCGAGCTCGAGCCGGTGGCCGACGGCCACGAGCTGCACGTCGACGCGCACCGCGCCGTCGTCGACGGGTCGGCCGACGAGCTTCACCGGATGGCGCTGAACCTGATGGAGAACGCCGTCCGCCACACGCCGCCGGGCACCCGCGTGCGCGCCTCGGCCCGGCAGCACGACGGCGAGGTCGTGCTCGTCGTCGAGGACGAGGGGGCCGGCGTGCCCGAGGAGCTGCGCGAGCGCGTCTTCGAGCGCTTCGTGCGCGGCAACGGCGACTCGGGGAGCTCGTCGGGCCTCGGGCTGGCCATCGTCCGCGCCGTGGCGGAGTCGCACGGCGGCAGCGTCATGCTCGAGGACGCCGGCGCCGGGGCGCGCTTCGTCGTGCGCCTGCCCGCGGCGCCGAGCCCGGTGGCCGACGAGCGCCCGTCCGAGCCGGCGCGGGCGTAGACGCGCTAGACCGCCGACAGGCGCCGCTCGGGCTGCGGGGCGAGCAGTCCGATGGCCTCGTCGAGCGCGATCCGGCGGTAGCGCTCCACGGGCCGCCCGTCCTCGACCAGCCGCTTGCGCGCGCCGGCGATCCGGTCGCGCTCGCCCGGCGGGACGTCCTCGGAGCGCTCGAGGACGCCGTTGACGTAGGACTCGGTCACCGTGTTGCCGGCGATCGTGACGTCGGGGTCGCGCGGGCAGCCGTTGGCCGAGTAGGCGAGCGCGGTGAGGATCCGGCGGCGGGCGCTGGCCAGCGTCTCGGGCGCGAACTCGCCCGGCCCCGGACGGCCGTCCTCGACGATCAGCCGCGTGATCCCGCGGTCGTTGATCGCCCGCAGCACCTCCTCGGGCTCCTCGGGGACGACGACCTCCTTGTGCGGCGGCCAGACGTCCAGCCGGCGGTGGTCGCCGAGCGGCCGGCCGACGTGGAAGACGAAGTAGTCGGGGTAGATGAAGAAGTCGCTCGAGCGCCCGCGCTGGATGTCGTAGAAGGCGGTGATCGCGGCGAGCACGAGCGCGCTCGCGCCGACGCCGCCGCACGGGCGCCGGATGACCACCCCGAGGCGGTCGGACTCGGTGAATCCCGGGAGCACGTCGCCCACGCGCGCCGAGGCGCCGTCGACGGCGATGTCGAAGGACGAGCTGGCCAGCTCCCGGGAGGAGTGCACGGCCGAAGGTTAGATCACGGGGCGGGGTCTCAGACCTCGACGACGACCGGCAGCACCATCGGCCGGCGGCGCAGGCGCTCGTAGACGAACTCGGCGAGGTCGTCGTGGAGCATCTTCTGCAGCAGGTCGGTCTCCCGGACCTCGTCGCTCGCGGCGCGGGCCAGCGACGCCTCGACCGTGTCGCGGATGTCGTCGAGCAGCTTGGCGGCCTCGTCCGGGAAGGGCACGCCGCGGAAGATGATCTCGGGGTCGGCGACCGAGGCGCCGTCCTGCTCGGAGATCGTCGCGACCACGATGAAGATGCCGTCCGCGCTGAGCATGCGCCGGTCGCGCAGGGCGACGTCGGTCGGGTCGCCGATGTCGACGCCGTCGACGAAGATCATTCCGGAGCGCTCGCGCTCGCCCACCCGCGCGCCGCGCGCGTCGAGCTCGAGCGGCAGGCCGTTCTCCAGCTTGAAGATGCCCTCCGGGTCGATCCCGACCGCCTCGGCGAGCTGGCCGTGCAGGTGGATGCGCTTGTGGTCGCCGTGCGCCGGCATGACGTAGCGCGGGCGCACGAGGTTGAGCATCAGCTTCAGCTCCTCGGCGTTGCCGTGCCCGGATGCGTGGATCGGCGCGTCGCGCGTCGTGATCACGTCGCAGCCGATGTGGTACAGGCGGTCGATCGTCTCGTTGACGGCGCGCTCGTTGCCCGGGATCGGCGTGGCCGAGAAGACGACGGTGTCGCCGTCGTGGAGCTGGACCTGCGGGTGGTCGTTGTGGGCCATCCGACGCAGCGCGCTGAGCGGCTCGCCCTGGGATCCGGTCGAGATGATCACGAGCCGCTCGTCGGGGAAGTCCTCGAGCTCGCGCGGCGCGACCATCAGCCCCTCGGGCACCTCGATGTGGCCCAGCGAGCGCCCGATGTTGACGTTCTTGCGCATCGAGCGCCCGACGAGCGACACCTTGCGCCCGTGCGCCGCGGCGGCGTCGACGACCTGCTGGACGCGGTGGATGTTCGAGGCGAAGCAGGTGACGACGATCCGCCCCTTGCAGCGCATGAACAGCTCCTCCAGGCGCGGCCCGACGATCGCCTCGCTGGGCGAGAAGCCCGGGCGGTCGGCGTTCGTGGAGTCGCCGCAGAGCAGCAGCAGTCCCTCCGAGCCGAGCTCGGCCAGGCGGCCCATGTCGGCCGGCACGCCGTCGACCGGCGTCTGGTCGAACTTGTAGTCACCGGTGACGAGCACGGTGCCGAGGTCGGTGGTCACGGCGACCGCGGACGCGTCGGGGATCGAGTGCGTCATGTGCACGAGCTCGATGTCGAATGGGCCGAGCTCGAGCTTCTCGCCGTCCTTGACGTCGGAGACGTCGACCTCGCGCAGCCGGTGCTCGTCGAGCTTGGAGCGGGCCATCGCCATGGTCAGCGGGCCGCCGAACACGGGGATGTCGGGGCTCAGCTCGCGCAGCACCCAGGGCAGCGCCCCGAGGTGGTCCTCGTGGCCGTGGGTGACGACGATCGCCTCGATGTCGTCGACGCGGTCGCGCAGGTAGGAGAAGTCCGGCAGGACGAGGTCGATGCCGACCATCTCGGCCGTCGGGAAGCGCAGCCCGACGTCGACGACGACGATCCGGTCCTCGTACTCGAGGACCATCATGTTCTTGCCGATCTCGCCCAGCCCGCCCAGCGGCAGGACCCGCAGCGCCCCGTCGGCCACGCTGTCTACGCCTCGGCCGTCTTCAACAGGCCGTGGCGCTCGAGCACCTCGCGGATGGCGGCTTCCTCCTGCTCGTCGGCCTCCACGAGCGGGAGCCGCAGGCCGCCGACGCGGTGGCCCACCATGTTGAGCGCCGCCTTCACCGGAATCGGGTTGGTGGTGACGCCCATGACCTGCCACATGTCGCGCAGCGACGCGTCGATGTCGGCGCGGTTGCCCGGCTCGTCGACCATGCGGCGCATCTCCTCGCCGACGAGGTGGCTGGCCACGCAGATGCCGCCCTCGCCGCCGATGTCCAGCGTGCGGGCGAGGATGTCGTCGTTGCCGGCGTAGAGGCCGAGGCCGTCGACCGGCTCGAGGTTGGCGTTGTTGGCCTGCTTGACGTAGTCGACGCGCTCGATCTGCGCGAGCTCGCGGAGCAGCTCGTTGGGCATGTCCAGCGCCGTGCGGCCCGGGATGTTGTAGAGCACGACCGGGCGGTCGGTGGCGCGCGCGATCTCCTCGAAGTGGCGCACCAGGCCGCGGCGGTTGGGCTTGTTGTAGTAGGGCGTGACCGAGAGCACGGCGTCGGCGCCGAGCTCGGTCGCCCGGGCCGTCATCACGCACGCGTGATGGGTGTCGTTGGAGCCCGTGCCGGCGACGACGGTCGCGCCCGCGGGGCGCTCCTGGACGGCGATCTCGATCAGCCGCAGGTGCTCCTCGTCGCTCAGCGTGGGCGCCTCGCCGGTCGTCCCGCACACGACGACGCCGTCGGAGCCGTGCGCGCAGAGGTGGCGCAGGAGGTCGACGAAGGCGTCCTCGTCGACCCGGAGATCGTCGTCGAACGGCGTGACGATCGCCGTGAGAATGGCGCCGAGACGTGACACGCGGCCCACCGTATCAAGCCGGTCCGCCGGGTACGGTCGGGGTCGTGCAGACGCTGACGGTCGAGGTGACGGCGGTCCGTTTCCGCCTCGACGGCGGCGACTTCGCGGTGCTCGCCGGGGTCAGCGACGAGGGCGACGAGGTCGTTCTCACCGGCCCTCTGGCCCACGTCAACACGGGCGAGTCGGTCGACGTCTCCGGCGACTGGCGCCGCCATCCGCGCCACGGGCAGCAGTTCGCCGTCGAGCAGGTGCGCCTGGCCGCGCCGACGAGCGAGGCGGCGCTGCTCGGCTACCTGTCCTCGATCAAGCACGTCGGCGCCCGCGGCGCGGCCTGGCTGATCGCCAACCACGGCGCCGAGCACGTGCTCGAGGCCGTCGACCGCGACCCGCACCGCACGCTGCTGGAGGTCCCGGGGATCGGCCGCGCGCGGATCGGCCCGGCCGTGACGTCGTGGCGCGATCAGGCGCAGGCGCGCGAGGCGCGCCTGTTCCTCGAGGGCCACGGCGTGCCGGGCGCGCTCGCGGCGCGGATCCTGCGCGGCATGGGCGGCGCCGGCCTGGAGCGCCTGCGCGCCGACCCCTACGCGATCACCGAGGTCGACGGCGTCGGCTTCGCGACCGCCGACGCGCTCGCCCGTGCGCTCGGCGTGCCGCCCGACGACCCCGCCCGCCTCGACGCGGGCCTGCGCCACGTGCTGCGCGAGGCCGAGAACGACGGCCACTGCCACCTGCCGCGCGCCGACCTCGCCGCGCGCGGGCGGCGCCTGCTGGGTGACGCCGGCCTGGAGGCGCGGATCGACGACCTGGCGGCTGTGGGCCGCCTCGTCCTCGACGGCGACCGCGTCGCCGACCCGGCCATGGACGCGATCGAGCGCCGCCTGGCGCGCAGCGCACGCGAGCTCGCCGACGCCCCGGCGGCGCTGCGCCTGCGCGACGATCCGCAGCGCCCGGCCGACGGCGAGTTCGTGCCGACCGACGACCAGTGGCGCGCGGTGGTCAACGCGATCGAGCACCGCCTCTCGATCCTCACCGGGCTGCCGGGCACGGGCAAGACGCAGACCATGCGCGCGCTCGTCGACCTGCTGCGCGAGCAGCGCCGCACCGTGCGCCTGTGCGCGCCGACCGGCAAGGCGGCGCGCCGCCTGGGCGAGCTCACGGGCGCGGAGGCCTCGACGATCCACCGCCTGCTCGAGTGGGTGCCCGGCGAGGGCTTCGCGCGCGGGCCCGAGGACCCGATCCCGGGCATCGACGTGCTCATCGTCGACGAGGCCTCGATGCTCTCCGTGCGCCTGGCCGACGCGCTGCTCGGCGCCGTCGGCCCGCGGACGCACGTGCTGCTCGTGGGCGACGTCGACCAGCTCGCGCCGGTCGGGCCGGGGCGCGTGCTCGAGGACCTGATCGAGTCGGGCGTCGTCCCCACCGTGCGGCTGACCGAGATCTTCCGGCAGGCCGCGCGCTCGCTGATCATCCGAGCCGCCCACGCCATCAACCGCGGCGAGGCGCCGCCGACGGCGGCCGGTCCCGGCGACGTGCGCGACTTCTTCTGGCTCGAGCGCGACGACCCCGGCGCGACGTTCACCGAGGTCTGCGACATCGCGGTGCGCCGGCTGCCCGCCACCTACGGCCTGGATCCGGTGCGCGAGATCCTCGTGCTCTCCCCCATGCACCGCGGACCGCTGGGGATCGTGGCGTTCAACGACGAGCTGCGCCGGCGCCTGAACGAGGACGGCCGGCAGGTGCCCGGGCTCGGCTTCCGCGTCGGCGATCGCTTCGTCCAGCGCCGCAACGACCACGAGCACGCGCTGATGAACGGCGAGACCGGCGTCATCCTCGACGGCGACGACGAGCGCCTGACGCTGCACTGCGACGACGGGCGCATGCTGCGCCTGCCCCACGACGCGTGCGGGACGCTCGAGCTCGGCTACTGCCTGTCGATCCACCGCGCGCAGGGCTCGCAGAACCGCGCCGTCGTGATGGTCCTGTCCTCCGGCCACGCGCCGATGCTCACGCGCAACCTGCTCTACACCGGGCTGACCCGCGCGCAGGAGCTCGCGGTCGTCGTCGGCGACCGCCGGGCGCTGGCCACGGCGCTGCGGCGGACCGACGCGGCGCGACGACACACGCGGCTGACCGAGCGGGTGTCGGCGGGGTAGATTCGCGGCGATGTACGTCTCGCTCTCGCGACTCCGCGTCGACCCCGAGCGGGCGGGCGAGCTCGTCGCCGCCTTCCGCCGGCGCGCCGGGCTCGTCGACGGCTTCCCGGGCTTCGTCGACCTGCAGGTCTGGCAGTCCGATCGCGACCCCGGCGAGCTCGTCATGGTCTCGCGCTGGACGTCGCGAGCCGAGTTCACCGCGTACATGCGCAGCGAGGCGCACCGCGTCTCGCACGACCGCATCGACCCCGACCTCGACGCGGCGATCAAGCTCGAGCGCCTCGAGCACATGCACACCTACGAGGTCGTGGCCGAGTGAGCGCGCGGCCGCGCCCCGAGCCGCCGTCGGGCGAGCCGCCGCCGCGGCGCGCCCGCGTGGGCGACGCCGAGATCGACCTCGAGGCGCTCGCTGCCGAGATCTGCGCGCGCTACGCCGCCGAGTTCCCCGACGAGCGGGGGCGCTACGGCGACGCCGGGCAGGCGTGGTGCCGGCACGACAACCAGCACCTGCTCAACTGGGCGGCGCTCGACGTAGACGGCGTCGTCGCCCTCGGCGACCAGGTCGCCTGGCTGGCCCGCGTGCTCGAGGCGCGCGAGTTCCCGCTCGACCGCCTGGCGCGAGACCTGGACATCGCCGCCGAGGTGGTCGCGGCCGAGGTCGCGGACGGCGCAACCGTGGCCGCGGCGCTATCGGGCGCCGCCGCGATGGTCCGTTCGCGCGGCTCGTTCCTCTAGGTCGACTGCGCGCTACGCGACGTCGCTGCGCGACCCGGTGCGCAGCAGCCCGAGCGCGGACTCGAAGAGCCCGCGGCGCTCCGGCAGCGGGGCGGGCGGGGCCGGCGGGGCGACCGGCGGATGGGTCACGACGTGGCGCACCGTGCAGTCGGTGAGCTTGGCCACGCGGTGCGGGAGGTCGACCTGCATCCAGCGCGAGGCGCCGCCCTCGAACGTCGAGACCATCACCTCGTCGAAGCGGCCGGGATCCCAGACCTCCTGGACGGCGACGATCGGGTCGGCGTCGGCGAGCACGCCCTCGGCCTCCAGGCCGCGCTCGCGCAGGCTCGCGACGGCGGCGTCGAGGCGATCGCGGGCGTCGTCGCGTTCGGACCACAGGACCGGAGCCAGCAGCGTCACATGCAGCGGCGAGGCGCCCGCGCGTTCGTCCAGCGCGGCCATCAACTCGGGCGAGTCGACCGTTCGATTGGCCACCACGAGGAGATGCGTTCTGAACGCCATTTGCTGCCCTCCCGGGATCGCTGCTGTCCAGGTGTGAACGTAGCGCGCGCCACGAGGTCCGGCAACCGTGGGTGGTCATCCACCCGACCGGGTGGCCCACTTCACGTGCGCGGGCGCCGCGGCGGCTCGCGCACGGCGTCGGTGAAGCGCCGCGGGACGCGCGGCGCGGCGGGGCCGCCCTCGCGCTCCCAGAGGGTGATCACGACGACCTCCCCCGCCGTCCGGTCGTGGCGGCAGATGAACACGAGCGAGCGGTCGACGAGGTCGCGGACCTCGACCGTGCCGCGGGGCGCGCGGGCCTCGGCCGGCGGCTCGCCGACGCGGCCGGCCTCCCAGGCGCGCGTGACGCGGGCGATGATCTCCGGCCGCGCGTCGACCTCGCCCGTCCGCCCGCCGACGCGCTGACGGAAGCGCTCGACGGCGTGGTCGGTGACGGCGACGAGGACGCTCACGCGCTCCCCGGCGCGCTCACAGCAGGTGCTCGAGCCCGACGACCGGCGAGGTGGTGAGCGTGCCCACGCGGCGCACGGCGAGCAGCACGCCGGGCATGAACGACGTCCGGTCGGTCGAGTCGTGACGGATGGTCAGCGTCTGGCCGACGTCGCCGAGGATGACCTCCTGGTGGGCGACGAGCCCGGGCAGGCGCACCGAGTGGATCGGGACGTCGCCCTCCATCAGCTCCGCGGTGCGCGCCGCGGTGCCGCTCGGCGCGTCGACCTTGCGATCGTGGTGGAGCTCGATGATCTCGGCGCGCGCCATGTGCCGCGACGCCTCGGTGGCGAACTGCATCATCAGCACCGCGCCGATGGCGAAGTTCGGCGCCACGAAGACGTTCGCGCCGCCCTCGCCGCGCAGCTCCTCGGGGTCCCAGCCGGTCGTCCCGACGACGGCGTGGACGCCCGCCTGGACGCAGGCGCGCGCGTTGTCGAGCGCCGTCTCCGGCCGCGAGAAGTCGACGACCACGTCGCAGTCGCCGAGCACGTCGGCCAGCTCGACGCCGAGCGCGGGGTCGGCGCGCGCGGCGAGCACCATGTCCGGGGCGCCCTCGACCGCCTCGCACACCGCCTGCCCCATCCGCCCGGCCGCCCCGGACACCCCCACGCGCAGCGGGGACGCGGCATCCGTCACGCCGCGAGCTCCTCGAGCAGGTGCGGCGAGACCGTCTCCAGCGCGCGGCGGAACGCGACGGCGTCATGGCCGATCCCGGCCGCGCTCAGGCGCTCGGGCGCGAACAGCTCGCGCGCGAGCACGGAGACGTCGTCGAGCGTCACGGCATCGATGCGCTCGATGACCTCGTCGACGCTGAGCAGCGGCATCTCCGCCAGCACCGAGGCGCCGAGGCGGTTCATGCGCGCCGTCGTCGACTCGAGCGACAGCACGACGCGGCCCTTGACGTTCTCCTTGGAGCGGGCGAGCTCCTCCTCGGTGGCCGGCTCGTCGCGCAGCCGCGCGAGCTCGTCGCCGACCACGCGCAGGGCGCGGCCGACGTTGTCCGGGCGCGTGCCCAGGTACAGGCCGACCTGACCGGTCGACGCGTACAGCGACTGGAACGAGTACACGCTGTAGGCGAGCCCGCGGCGCTCGCGGACCTCCTGGAAGAGCCGCGAGGACGACGTGCCGCCGAGGATGTTGTCGAGCACGCGCAGCGCGAAGCGGCGCTCGTCGTCGCGGCGGATGCCGGTGCCGCCGAGGCACACGTGGTACTGCTCGGTGTCCTTGGCCACGAAGCGCAGCCGCGCCGGCTCCTGGACGGGCGGTGGCGGCGGCGCGGGCAGCAAGCCGGTGGCGAGCGCCGGAGCGCTTGCCCGCACGAGCTCGACGACCTCGTCGTGGTCGACCGAGCCGGCGGCCGCGACGACGACGTTCGAGGGCAGGTAGCGCGCCTCGTGGAACGCGCGCAGGGCGTCGGGCCTGGCGCCGCCCACGACCGCCGCGCGGCCGATGATCGCCCGCCCGAGCGGATGGTTGCCGAAGACGGCCTCGCCGAGCACGTCGAAGACCTTGTCCTGCGGGTCGTCCTCGTACATGGCGATCTCCTCGAGCACGATCTCGCGCTCCTGCTCGAGCTCGTCGGCGTCGAAGCGCGGGCGCCAGACCATGTCGGCCATCGCATCGAAGGCCTCGGCGAGGTGGACGTCGAGCACGCGCGCGTACAGCGACGTCGTCTCCTTGCCGGTCCCGGCGTTGAGCTCGGCGCCCATCGTGTCGAACAGCTGGTCGATCTGCAGCGACGCGTAGCGCGCCGTGCCCCGGAAGAGCATGTGCTCGATCAGGTGCGACAGGCCGGCGTCGGGCTCGCCCTCGGCGGACGAGCCCGTGCCGATCCAGAAGCCGAGCGCCACGGATCGCACGGAGTCCATGTGCTCCGTGACGATCCGCAGGCCCGAGTCCAGCTCGGTCAGGCGGTGCTCGGCGGTCACGCCGGGCGCCGCCGGACTAACTGCGTTCGGGGTCGCTGTCCACCGAGCCGCTGCGGTGGCGCGGGCGGCCCGAGCCCCGCGGGCTGCGGTCACGGTCGCGGTCACCGCCGCCGCGGCCGCCCCGGTCGCCGCCGCGCGGGCCGCGGTCACGGTCGCGCTCGCGCCGCGGGCCGCCGCCGTTGCCGCCGCCGCTGACGGAGGCGAGCTCCTCGGCGGTCTTGCCGGCGATCTCCGGGTCCTCGGCGAGGCGCAGCCCGATGCGGCCGCGCTCGCGGTCGACCTCGACGACGCGGACGGCGACCTCGTCGCCCTTGTTGAGGACCTCCTCGACCGTCGCCGGGCGCTGGCCCGGGGCGATGTTGGAGATGTGCAGGAGGCCGTCGGTGCCCTTGGCGAGCTCGACGAACGCGCCGAACGTGGTCGTCTTGACGACCTTGCCGGTGTACGCGTCGCCGACCTCGACCTCCTTGGTCATGGTGCGGATGCGCTCGGCCAGCGCGTCGCCCAGCTCGCCGTTGCGCGAGTAGACCAGCACCTGGCCCTCGTCGTTGACGTCGATCTGCGACTCGTACTCGTCCTGCAGGGCGCGGATCGTCTCGCCGCCCTTGCCGATGAGCAGGCCGATCTTCTCCGGATCGATCTTGACCGTGAGGATCCGCGGCGCGTGCGGCGAGAGCTCCGTGCGCGGCGCCGAGATCGCGTCGGCCATCTGGCTCAGGATCGACAGGCGGGCGTCCTTGGCCTGGGCGAGCGCGTCGCGCAGGATGTCGAACGTCACGCCGGTGATCTTGATGTCCATCTGGAGCGCGGTGATCCCGTTCTCCGTGCCGGCGACCTTGAAGTCCATGTCACCGAGGTGGTCCTCGACGCCGGCGATGTCGGTGAGGACGGTGTAGTCGTCGCCCTCCTTGATGAGGCCCATGGCGATCCCGGCGACGGGCGCCTTGATCGGGACGCCGGCGTCCATCAGGGCCAGCGACGAGCCGCACACCGAGGCCATCGACGACGAGCCGTTGGACTCGAGGATGTCGGAGACGACCCGGATCGTGTACGGGAAGTCGTCCGTGCTCGGCACCACCGGCACGAGCGCGCGCTCGGCCAGGGCGCCGTGGCCGATGTCACGGCGCTTGGGGCCGCGCATGAAGCCGGCCTCGCCCACCGAGAACGGCGGGAAGTTGTAGTGGTGCCAGTAGAACTTCTGCGTCTCGAGCCCGAGGGTGTCGAGGCGCATCTCCTCCTTCAGCGTGCCCAGCGCGGCGACCGACAGCGCCTGCGTCTGGCCGCGCGTGAAGAGCGCCGAGCCGTGCGTGCGCGGGGCGACGCCGACCTCGATCGAGATCGGGCGGATCTCGCGCTCGGCGCGGCCGTCGGGCCGCTTCTTCTGGCGCGCGATGCGCTCACGGATGACCGTCTTCTCGAGGCGGTCGAAGGCGAGCTGCGCGCGCTGGCGGAACTCGGCGTACGTGTCCGCCTCGGGGTCGCCCGAGTACTGCTCGAGGACGGCCTCCTCGACGGCCTTCGTGGCGTCCTGGCGGGCGAGCTTGTCCTCGACCTGGGTCGCCTCGTCGAGCTGGGCGCCGTGGCTCTCGGCGATCTGGCGGAGCAGGTCCTCGTCGATGACCGGAGCCTCGACGACGAGCTTCTCCTTGCCGGCCTTCTCGGCCAGCTCGCGCTGGGCGGCGCAGATCTTGCGGATCTCGGAGTGGGCGATGTCGAGCGCGTCGAGCATCTCCGCCTCGGAGACCTCGTTGGCGCCCGCCTCGACCATCAGGATGGCGTCGTCGGTCCCGGCCACGACGAGGTCGAGGTCGGTGTTGTCGAGGAGGTCGGGCTCCTCGGGGTTGACGACGAAGTTGCCGTCGATCTTGCCGATCCGCACCGAGCCGACGGGCGTCGGCAGCGGGACCTCGGAGATCATCAGGGCGGCCGACGCGCCGTTCATGGCGAGCACGTCGTAGGGATGGACGTGGTCGACGCTGACGGGCAGCGCGACGAGCTGCGTCTCGTAGTGCCAGCCCTTCGGGAAGAGCGGGCGGATCGGCCGGTCGATCATGCGCGCGGTGAGCGTGCCCTTCTCGCCCGCGCGGCCCTCGCGCTTGAAGAACGAGCCGGGGATCTTGCCCGCGGCGTACATGCGCTCCTCGACATCCACCGTCAGCGGGAGGAAGTCGACGTCGCGGAGGTTTCCGACGGTCGCGGTGTTGAGGACCATCGTGTCGCCCTGGCGGACGACGACTGCGCCGGAGGCCTGCTTGGCCATCTTGCCGGTCTCGAAAGAGATCTCCTTGCCGGCGATCTCGACGGAGACCGTCGTCACGGCATCAGCACTCATATGTTCACTGCCTTTCTGACCCACCCGTCTGTCGGTGGGCCGCTTCTCGAAACTTCTCTTCTCCTCGTACATGAACCATGGTATCGGCCGTCACCATGTTCACCCCGCCCGATGGCGACGGCCGCCACAAGGTCGGCGTCGCCGTCGCCCCGCCGCGCAGCGCGTCGCGGACGTCGGCGGCGACCCGATCGGCCACCGGGTCGCTGCGCCGGTCGGCCTCGAAGCGCTCGAGGTCGAGCCCGAGCGCCTCGCAGCGCGCCCACAGATGCGGGTCCTCGAGACGTCCCTGATCGGCGTACAGCGAGTCGGCCAGCGCCCAGAACGCGTCCTGGGCGGCGGCCGCCTCGGCGGCGTGGGCGAGCGCGACGGCCCGCGGGTGCTTGGCCTTCAGCGCGAAGTGGCGGAACGCGACGCGGACGCCGGCCTCGCGCAGGCGGGTATGGGCGACCGCGCAGCGCGGGCAGGCGAAGTCCGCGTAGAAGAGCACGAGCGGTGCGTCCGCGGGGCCGCGGACGTGGTCCTCGGCGCGCAGGCCGGGGACCGGGGCGCTGCGCAGGTCGGTCATCCGCCGGGAGCCTACGGACGTAGCCTCAGGACCGATGCACGTCCACGTCCTGCAGCGCGAACAGCGCCTGCAACGGCCGCCCGAGGCCGTCTTCCCGTTCTTCGCCGACGCGGCCAACCTCGAGGCGATCACGCCGCCGCTGCTGCGCTTCCGGGTCGTCACGCCCGCGCCGATCGAGATGCGCGAGGGGACGTTCATCCAGTACGCGCTGCGCCTCCGCGGGCTGCCGGTCCGCTGGGACACGCTGATCCAGTCCTGGGAGCCGCCGTACCGCTTCGTCGACGTCCAGGTCCGCGGGCCCTACCGCCTGTGGCACCACACGCACGAGCTCGAGCCGCTCGACGACGGCGCAGCCACGCTCATGCGCGACACCGTCCGCTACGCGCTCGGCTTCGGGGCGGCCGGCGAGCTGGCGCACCGGCTCCTCGTCCGCCGCGACCTCGAGGCGATCTTCGACTTCCGCCAGGCGCGCGTGCCCGCGCTGCTGGCCGCCGCCGGCGGGCGTTAGGGTCAGGCCGGCGATGGCCGGCGGACCACTCCAGGGCAGGGTCGCACTCGTCGCGGGGGCGACCCGCGGCGCGGGGCGCGGGATCGCCGTCGGCCTCGGCGAGGCGGGCGCGACGGTCTACGTCACGGGCCGCAGCTCGCGCGCCGGGCGCTCCGAGTACGACCGCCCGGAGACGATCGAGGAGACGGCCGCGCTGGTCGACGCGGCGGGCGGGCGCGGGCACGCCGTCGTCGCCGACCACCTCGACCCGGAGCAGGTCGCCGCGCTGGTGGCGCGCATCGACGAGGAGCAGGGCCGCCTCGACGTGCTCGTCAACGACATCTGGGGCGGCGAGCGGCTGTTCGAGTGGGACACGCCGCTGTGGGAGCACGACCTCGGCAACGGCCTGCGGCTGCTGCGCCTGGCCGTGGAGACGCACCTGATCACCAGCCACCACGCGCTGCCGCTCATGCTGCGCGAGCCCGGCGGCCTCGTCGTCGAGATGACCGATGGGACCGCCGACTACAACGCGACCAGGCTGCGGATCAACGCCTTCTACGACCTCGCCAAATCCTCGGTGCTGCGTCTCGCCTGGGGCCAGGCCCAGGAGCTCGGGCCGCGCGGCGCGACCGCCGTCGCGCTCACGCCGGGCTGGCTGCGCTCGGAGATGATGCTCGAGGCCTTCGGGGTGCGCGAGGAGAACTGGCGCGACGCGACGGAGCGGATCCCCCACTTCTGCATCTCCGAGTCGCCGCTCTACGTCGGGCGCGCCGTGGCCGCGCTGGCCGCCGACCCGGAGGTGGCGCGCCACAACGGCGCGTCGCTGTCGAGCGGCGGGCTGGCCAGGGAGTACGGCTTCACCGACACCGACGGCACGCGACCGGATGCGTGGCGCTACATGGTCGAGGTCCAGGACGTCGGCGGACCGCCGGGCGACGCCGGCTACCGCTGACCCGGCCGCTCAGGCGGCGGGCGCGGCGAGCGCGTCGAAGATGAGGTTGAGCCCGGGCAGCTCGTCGAGCGAGGACGCGCGGTGGCTCCAGCGAACGACCCCGTCCGGCCCGACGATGACGAGCGCGCGGTGCGACGCGCCGGCGGGCTCGAACCAGGCCCCGAAGGCCTGCGAGACGGCGCCCTTGGGATGGAAGTCCGAGAGCTGCTCGATGCTCACGCCGAGCTTCTCGCGGAACGCGCGCTGGGCGTGGATCGAGTCGCACGAGACGCCGTAGAGCGTCGCCCCGAGGGTCGCAAGGTCGGGGCGGCCCTCCTCGTAGACCTGCAGCTGGTCCGTGCACACCGGGCTGAAGGCGAAGGGGTAGAAGACGAGCACGCTGGTGCGCCCGAGCAGATCCGAGCGCGTGAACTCGCTGAGGTCCTCGCGGCGAAGCGTGAAGTCGGGCGCCGGCGTGCCGGGCGCGACGATGGGCCGCTCGGGGCCCGCGCTCAACGGCGCAGGCCGAGCTCGCGGATCAGCGCGCGATATCCCTCGAGGTCGTGGCGCTGCATGTAGTTCAGCAGCCGCCGGCGCTGGCCGACGAGCATCAGCAGCCCGCGACGCGAGTGGTGATCCTTGCTGTGCTCGCGAAGGTGCCCCGTGAGGTCGTTGATGCGCTGCGTGAGCAGCGCGACCTGCACGCGGGTGTTGCCGGTGTCCTGCGGGTTCTCGCCGAACTGGGTGACGATCTCCGCCTTGCGTTCCTGCGTCAGCGACATGAGCGCGATCACGGTAGCAGAGGGTCGGCTCAGGCCGACGCCGCGATCGCGCGCGCCTCCTCCACGTCGCGTCCCATCTGCTCCACGAGCGCGTCGATGGACTCGAAGCGGCGCTCGCCGCGCAGGCGCTTGAGGAACTCGACGCGTAGCTCCTGGCCGTAGATGTCCTCGTCGAAGTCGAGCAGGTAGGCCTCGATGAGCTCGCCCTGGCCGGTCTCGAACATCGGGCGCACGCCGACGTTGGTGGCCGCCGCGAACGTCTCACCGTCCTCGAGCGTCGCACGGCACGCGTAGACGCCGTGGGCGGGCGTGACGTAGCCGGGGCGCGGGACGAGGTTGGCGGTCGGGAAGCCGAGCGTGCGCCCGCGCTTGTCGCCGTGGACGACCTCGCCGCCGGCCGTGAACGGCGCCCCCAGCAGCTCGCCCGCGTACTCGATCGCGCCGCCCAGGATGAGCCCGCGGATGTGGCTGGAGGAGACGACCTCGCCGTCGACCTCGAGCAGCGGCACGACGCGCGTCTCGAAGCTCCCCCGTGAGCGCAGCAGCGCGGCGTCGCCCGCGGCGCCGTGGCCGAAGCGGAAGTTCTCCCCCACGCTGACGCGCCGGGCGTCCAGCGCGCCGGTCAGGACGTCCGCGACGAACGCCTCCGCGCTGCGGTGCGCGAAGGCGTCGTCGAAGGACAGGACGACCATCTCCTCGACGCCGAGCGAGGCGAGCAGCTGTGCCTTGCGCTCGGGCGTGGTGAGCAGCAGCGGCGCGCGCTCGGGGGTGACGACGCTGGCCGGGTGCGGCTCGAAGGTCAGGACGGTGTCCGAGCCGGCGATGACCTCGCGGTGGCCGAGGTGGACCCCGTCGAAGGTGCCGACGGCGATGCGGCGCGGACGCGGCTGCGCGTCGGGCAGGCGGGTGACCTTCACGCGCGGAAGCCTACGATGGGCTTCAGCACCGCGCCGGGCCGCGGTTCGGCGAGGGCGATCGGACCGTCGTCGTCGAGCAGCACAACGACCTCGGCGCCTGGATCCGGTGGCTCGCCCTCGACCGCCTGACCGTGGCCGGCGCGCCGGGCGGCCTCGCCCGCCAGGCGCACCGCGGGCATGAACTGCAGCGTCTGCTCGAGCCCGATCACGCGCCCCGGGTCGGCGTCGTCGACGGCGAACGGCCCGACGTGCGTGCGGCGCAGCTCCTCGCAGTACGCGTCGCCGAGCTCGGCGATGAGCGAGCGCACGTAGGTCCCGGCCGAGCACTCGATCTCGTACGCGGCGCGGTCGCCCTCGCGCCACAGCTCCTCGAAGCGGTGCACGGTGACCTCGCGCTCGGGCATCTCGACGAGCTCGCCCGCGCGCGCCAGCTCGTAGGCCCGGCGGCCCTTGATCCGGATCGCGCTGTAGATCGGCGGGCGCTGGCGCACCTGCCCGGTGGGCAGCACGACGTCCTCGGGCGGCACCACGCCCGTGTGCGTGATCTCGCCCTCGGGATCGCCCGTGGTCGACAGCGCGCCGAGCCGGGCGACGGTCACGTAGGTCTTGCGCAGCGCCGTCAGGTAGCGCTGGACGCGGCGCGCGCGCCCGACGAGGACGAGCAGCAGCCCGGTCGCGAACGGGTCCAGCGTGCCCGCGTGGCCCGCCTTGCGGACGCCCAGACCGCGGCGCACGGCGAGCGTCAGGTCGTGGGACGTCTTGCCCGCGGGCTTGTCGACGAGGACGAGGCCGTCCACGCGCACGTCAGCGGGTCGTGCGCTCCACTAGAGCTGGGCGGCGATCTGCTCGCGCAGGAAGGCGACGAGCTCGTCGTCGGTCAGCTCGGTCGAGAAGCCGGCGGCCTGGCGGTGGCCGCCCCCGCCGCCGGCGCGGGCGATGATCGACACGTCGATCTCGCCGTCGGTCGACCGCAGCGAGACCTTCTTGCGCCCGGCGGAGCCGTCGACCAGCTCGCGGGCCAGCGCGGCGACCTTCGTCCCCTCCACGGAGCGCAAGTGGTCGATGATGCCCTCCGAGTAGCTCTCCTCTGCGCCCGCCATGCGGAAGTCGTCGCGCGTCAGCCGGGTGAGCGTCAGCCGGCCGTCGTCGAAGCGCCGGGTGCGCTCCAGCGCGCGGCCGAGCAGCTCGAGCTTGGAGTACGGCATCCCCTCGTACAGGCGCCGGTAGATCTGGTGCACGTCGACGCCGACCGAGATCAGGTGCGCGGCCATCAGGTGCGCCCGCGGCCCGGTGTTCTCGTACATGAACTTGCCGGTGTCGGTGACCAGCCCGACGTACAGCGCCTCGGCGATCTCGAGCGTCGGCTCGACGCCCAGCTCGCCCATCAGGTCCCACACGATCTCCGCCGTGCACGACGCGTCCTCGTCGACGTGGTTGACCGTCCCGAAGCGCGTGTTGTCGTGGTGGTGGTCGATGTTCAGGATGTGCGCGTCGTCGCCCTTGAACGCCGCCACCGGGTTGCGGTCGATGTTGCCGCAGTCGAGGAAGATGATCGTCCGCTCGTCGAGGTCCTCGGGCGGATGGCTCTGCAGGCCCTCGAAGTCGAAGAAGCGGTACTCGTAGGGCAGCGGGAACTCGTCGGCGGCCATGAACATGACCGAGGACTTGTCGAGCGCGACGAGCAGGCGCTGCATGCCGACGAGCGAGCCCAGCGCGTCGCCGTCGGGGTTCTCGTGCGTGACGAGGACGAACTTGTCCGCGGCGCGGATCTCGTCGAGCACGCGCTCCTTGGTGTCAGCCCCGCCCCTCGTGTCCACGGAGCTCACGACCGCCCGGCTTCCTCGTCGATGAGCTGCTCCAGGCGCGCTGCGCGCAGGGCCGTGTCATCGAGCTCGAAGCGCAGCTCGGGCGTGCGCTTCAGGCGCAGCTCGCCGGCCACGCGACCCTGCAGGAAGCCGTGCGCGGAGGCCAGCCCGTCGAGCGTCGCCGCGCGGGCGTCGGCGTCTCCGAGGACGCTGACGAACACGCGCGCGTGCCGCAGATCCGAGCTTGTCTTGACGTCCGTGACGGTCACAAATCCGATGCGAGGGTCCTTGAGATCCTGAGCGAGGGCGTCGCCGAGCACCTGCCGCATCGCCTCGTCGACCCGGCGCATCCTCTGGCGGGTCATCCTAGCCCGCCCGCGTCCTCGAACGATGTCAGGGTCCGCTCCACGCGCACGGTGTCGGGAAAGCGCTCGAGCAGCCAGCGCTCGATCCGGTCGACCGACGCGTCGAGCCGGGACAGCGAGCCGCCGGTCAGCGCGGCGGCAAGCGTGGCGCGCTGCCACGTGTCCTGGCCGTCGACCTCCGCCACGGTGACGCCGTGGCGCCCGTGCAGCTGCGCCTTCACCGAGGAGAGATCCTTGCGCTTGGACTTGAGGCTGGCCGAATCCGGAAAATGCAGATGGATGACCAACAGCGCGACATATGCGCCCGACGACATCCCCCTGACGGTAGCGCTCGGCGACGGCCTGGCCGCGGGGGCCGTCGCCGTCGTGGCCAGCGGCGTGCCGTCGACCCTGTGGACGCTGGCCACGGGCGGCGACCTGCTCGAGGGCGCGCTCGCCGCGGGCTCGATCGTGCTGCCCGGCGAGCGCCGGCCCGCGGTCCTGCTCGCCGCCGCCGTGCCCGTGCACGCCGCCATCACGCTCGGCTGGTCGGCGCTGCTCGCCGTCGCGCTGCCGCGCCGGGGCACGGTGCCCGCCGCGGTCGGCGCCGGGCTGGCGATCGCCGCGCTGGATCTGGGGATCGTCGGGCGGCGCATGCCGCGCATCCGCGCGCTGCCCCAGCCGCCGCAGTGGGCCGACCACGTCGCCTTCGGGCTCGCCGTCGGGACGGTCGTCCGCCGCCGGCGGGCGCGCCGGCTCAGCGCGCCGGCCGCGCCCTGATCGCGCCGCCGGGGGGACCTGCTAGCCGAGCGCCCGCTCGACCTGCTTGGTCTGGTAGACCTCGAGCACGTCGCCCTCCTTGACGTCCTGGTAGTTGGCCAGGACGATGCCGCACTCGTAGCCCGCCGTGACCTCGCGGGCGTCCTCGTTGAAGCGCTTGAGCGAGTCGACCGTCGTGTCGTAGATGACGGTCCCGTCGCGCACGATGCGGACCGTGGCGCCGCGGGTGACCCGCCCGTCGGTGACGTAGCAGCCGGCGATCGTGCCGATCCGCGAGGCGCGGAACGTGGCGCGGACCTCGACGGTGCCGACGGTCTCCTCGACCTGCTCGGGCGCGAGCATGCCCTGCATGGCGTCGCGCAGGTCGTCGAGCGCGTTGTAGATGACCGAGTAGCCGCGGATCTCCACGCCCTCGCGCTCGGCCGCCGCGCGGGCGTCGCCGACCGGGCGGACGTTGAAGCCGAGGATGACCGCGTCGGATGCGGCCGCGAGCATGACGTCGGACTCGTTGATGCCGCCGACGCCGCTGCGGATGACGTTGACCTGGACCTCGCTCTGCGGCAGGCGCGCGATCTCGTCCTCGAAGGCCTCGAGCGAGCCCGACACGTCGGCCTTGAGCACGAGGTTGAGCTCCTGGACGGCGCCCTCCTGGATGCCGCGGAAGATCTCGTCGAAGGAGACCTTGCGGCCGGCGCGCCGCGCCTGGGCCTCGTTGCGCAGCCGCACGGCGCGCTCGTTGGCCTGCTGGCGGGCGGTGCGGTCGTTCTCGACGACGCGGAACGTGTCGCCGGCATCGGGGACGCCGTCGAAGCCGAGCACCTCGACCGGGTCGCCGGGGACGGCGTCGGCCACGCGGTCGCCCTTGTAGTCGACCATCGCGCGCACCTTGCCCCAGTGCGAGCCGGCGACGAGGGCGTCGCCGACCTCGAGCGTCCCGCGCTGGATGAGCACGGTGACGACGGGGCCGCGGCCCGGGTCGAGCTTGGACTCGATGACGACGCCGCTGGCGTCCGTGTCGGGATTGGCCGTGAGCTCCTCGAGCTCCGCCACGACGAGGATCGTGTCGAGCAGGTCGTCGAGATGCTGGTGCGTCTTGGCCGACACGTCGACGAACTCGGTCTCGCCACCCCACTCGGCCGGCTGGAGGCCGCGCTGCGTCATCTCGGTGCGCACGCGCGTGGGGTCGGCGCCCTCCTTGTCGATCTTGTTGACCGCCACCATGATCGGCACCTCGGCCGCCTTGGAGTGGTCGATCGCCTCGATCGTCTGCGGCTTCACGCCGTCGTCGGCCGCCACCACGATCACCGCGATGTCGGTGACCTGCGCGCCGCGGGCGCGCATGGCGGTGAACGCCTCGTGGCCGGGGGTGTCGAGGAAGGTGATCGTCTTGTCGTTGTGGTGGACCTGGTAGGCGCCGATGTGCTGCGTGATGCCGCCGGCCTCGCCCTTGACGACGTCGGTCTCGCGGATCGCGTCCAGCAGCGACGTCTTGCCGTGGTCGACGTGGCCCATGATCGTGACCACGGGCGGGCGGAACACGAGGTCCTCGGCCGCGTCCTCGAAGGCCGGCTCGGTGTCCTCGTCGTCGCCGGCGTGGACGACCTCGACCTGCTTGTCGAGCGCCTCGGCGAGCACGCCGATCGCCTCGTCGGAGAGCGTCTGGGTCAGCGTCACCATCTCGCCCATCATCATCAGCTGCTTGATGACCTCGGGGACGGGCACGCCCAGGTACTCGGCGACGTCCTTGACGGTCGAGCCGGAGTTGACGCGGATGACGTCGGTGCGCGCGGAGGCCTGCTGGTCGAGCGGCGCGGCCGTCTCGGCGAGCACGTCGCGGCGACGCCGGCCGCGACGGCGCGGGCGCTGTTGCGGGCCGCCGCCGGGTCCGCCGGGGCCGGGGCCGCCGCCGGGACCGCGGCGCGAGGCCTGCGAGTCGATGACGACGCGCCGGCGTCCGCCGCCCGGACCGCCCTCGGTGCGGCCGCCGCCGCGGCCGGGACCGCCGGGGCGCTGCTGGGGCTTGGACTGCGTCTCGTCGCGCGTCGGGCGCTTCTGCTCGGGCTCGGGCTGGGCGATGATCCGCGGGCCGGTGCCGGGAGCCGGGCGCGCGGGCGGTTCGACGACCTTCGCGTCGCTCTCGGCCTTGGGCGCCTCGGCGGCGTCGGACGCGCCGTCGGCCGGCGCCGGCGTCTCCGCCGGGGCCGTCTCGGTTGCGGGCGCGGCGGCCTGCGGCTCCGCCGGCTCGGCGGGCGCGGCCGGCTGCGCCTCGGCGGGCGCGGGCTGCGCCGGCGCCGCCTTGGGCGCGGCGGGCTCCTGGCGGGGCTCCTGAGGCTTGGTCTCCTGCGCGGGGGCCTCGGGCGGCGCGGCCTCGGGGGCCTTGGCCGGGGCGGCCTGCTCCTGCGCGGGCTGAGCGGGCGCCGCCGTGCGCGCCTGGGGCTGCTCCTGCTGCGGCGGCTCGGCGGGCGCCGGCTGCGCCGGCGCCTGGCGGGCGGCGGGCTGCTCGGCGGGCGCCTGCTGGGCGGGCGCGGCCGGGCGCTCGGCCTCGGGCCGGCGCGCCCCCTGCGCGGGGCGGCCGCCACGCGGCTGGCCGCCGGGCGCGGCGCTGCGACCGGCAGGCGGCCGGGGCGGCATCACGGGGCGCGGGCGCTCGTCGTCGCGCTGGGCGCGCGAAGGCACCTTGAGCGGCGGGCCGTCGGGCTCGAACACGCGGCGCGGGCGCGCCTGTGCCGTGGGCGGGCGCTGGCCGGGCTGCCCCGGCTGCGCGGGGCGGGCCTGCGCCGGGCGCTGGCCGGCGGCGCCGGGCTGCGCGGCGCGCTGGGTGGGCTGTGCGGCGCGCTGCCCCGTGGGGGCGGCGCGCGGTGGCGCGGCGGTGGCCGAGCCGGAGCCGTTGCTGCCCAGGGCGCGCAGGGCCTCTGCCTCGTCGACCGTCGATGCGGCCGCCGTGACGTCGATCCCTGCGGCGCGCAGTTGGAGCAGGACGTCGCTCGCGGCCATGCCGCGTTCCTTTGCGATCTCGTGCACGCGCTTCTCTGCCATCAGCGAATCGATTCTACGAGGTTGGGGGCGGGCTGAACGGATCGCCGGAACGCGCGTCCGAGCGCGCGGCGCCGGACGGCCTCCGCGGCGCACTCCGGACCGCACACGTAGGCGCCGCGACCGGGCATCGTCGCGGCGGGGTCGGCGACCACGCCGTCGCCGCCGAGCGCGAGCCGGTGCAGCGCCGCCTTCGGGGCGCTGCGCCGGCAGGCGATGCAGCGGCGCTCGGGGACGTGGCCGCTCGCGCGCCCTATGAGGAGCGCTCCTCGGCCGGCTGCGGCTCGTCCGCGGGCAGGCCGTCGGGCTCGGAGGCCTCGGGGGCGGGCTCGAGCGACTCGAACTCGGCGTCGTCGGCCGGCGCGTCGATGAGCTCGTCCGGGGGCGAGCCGGTGACGTAGTCGCTGTCCTGGTGCTCGAGCGCCTGGTGGCTGTCCAGGCCGCAGTAGCGCGAGCCCGGCAGCGACGCGTTCGGGCAGCGGCGGCCGTTGCCGAGGATGGCGGCGCAGCGGCCGCTGGTCTCCTCGGGCTGGAAGCCGGTGTCCTGCTCCTCCGTGGCGAACTCGGTCTCGGACTTGATGTCGATCCGCCAGCCGGTCAGGCGCGCGGCCAGGCGCGCGTTCTGGCCCTCGCGGCCGATGGCCAGCGAGAGCTGGTCGTCGGGCACGATGACCGTCGCCTGGCGGCCGTCGTCGTCGACGAGCACCTCGCGCACGCGTGCGGGCGAGAGCGCCTTGGCCACGAAGCGGGCGGGCTCGTCGTTGTAGGGGATGATGTCGATCTTCTCGCCGCGCAGCTCGGAGACGACCATGCGCACGCGCGATCCGCGCGGGCCGACGCACGCGCCGACCGGGTCGACGCCGTCCGTGTAGGAGACGACGGCGATCTTCGAGCGGTAGCCCGGCTCGCGGGCGACGTTGGCGATGTCGACGAGGCCGTCGGCGATCTCGGGGACCTCGAGCTCGAAGAGCTTCTTGATCAGCTCGGGGTCGCGCCGCGAGACGATGATCGACGGGCCCTTCGTCGACGGCGAGACCTCCTTGATGACCGCCTTGATGCGCTGCGAGTGGTCGTAGCGCTCGCCGTCGACCTGCTCGCTCTTGGGCAGCAGCGCCTCGACGCGCTCGCGCAGCTGCACGAGCGTGTAGCGCGAGTCGGACTGCTGGACGATGCCGGTGATCAGCTCGCCGACGCGGTCGCGGTACTCCTCGAACATCATGTCCCGCTCGGCCTCGCGGATGCGCTGCAGGATGACCTGCTTGGCCGTCTGCGCGGCGATCCGCCCGAAGTCCTCGGGCGTGACGTCCTGCTCCTCGATCTGGTCGGCGTACTCGGCGAACTTGGCCGGGTCGATCTCCGGATCGGTGGGCTCGACGGCATCGCCCGTCTCGGGATCGATGTAGGTGCCCTCGTCGATCGTCTCGACGATCAGGTGGGCCTCGAGCCGGTCGGGGACGATCAGCTCGATCACGCGGTAGTCGCCCGTGTCCGGGTCCATCTCGACGCGTGCGTACTTGGCCGCGCCGGGCTGCTTCTTGTACGCCGACAGCAGCGCGTCCTCGAGCGCGTGAAGGAGCTTGTCCTCCGCGATTCCCTTCTCGCGCGCGAGCGCGTGCATGGCCTCGACGATCTCTCGCGACATGTGCTTCTACTCCTCGACCAGGTTCGAACGGTGGATGTCGGTGTACGGGATGGCGATCACGCCGTTCTCGGCGGCGATCGTCACCTCGTTGTCCGATGCGCCCACGAGCTCGCCCGTGAAGCTCTTGTGGCCCTCGCGCTCCTCGCGGGTGCGGACCCGGGCGCGACGGCCGAGGAAGCGACGGAAGTGCGCCGGCTTGGTCAGCGGGCGCTGGGTGCCCGGCGAGGACACCTCGAGCGCGTACCGCTCCCTGACCTCGTTGAGCTCGTGCGTGACGCGCTCGCAGAGGCCCAGCGACACACCGTCGGGATGATCGATGAAGAGGCGCACGGTGTCGCTCCCCACGACCTCGACGAGCAGCACCTCGACCTGCGGCTCGGCCGTGGCGAGGCGGGCCTCGATCTCGGCCTGCAAGCTGCTCATCTTTTCCTCCTTCCGACAACAAAAAAGCGGGCGAGCGCCCGCCTTCGGACCTGCGCCGGACATCGTCCGGCCCCAACGAAAGCTGTGCTTTCACGATAGCACCGCCCGCCGGGCGCTGCCGGGTGTGACGGGGCCTCGCGGAGGCCCTGCGTCAGGCCGCTCGACGCCGCGCGCGGTCGCGGTACTCGCGGTAGTCCGCGCGCTCGGGGCGCAGGTTGCAGGCGAGCGCGAGCGGCCTGCGCGCCTCGGCATGACGACCCATGAGCTGCAGCGAGCGGCCCAGGCAGAAGAGCGCGTAGTCGTTCGTCGGCGCGTGCTCGGCGACGCGGCGGAACTCCTCGGCAGCCTCCGGGTAGCGACCGGATCCGAACAGCGCCCGCCCGAGTGCCTCGCGGACCGACGCCTTGTCGGGCTCGAGGTCGCGCGCGCGGGCCAACGGGACCGCCGCCGCGTGGAAGTCGCCGTCCTCGAGTAGCCGCGTCCCGGCCTGGAAGAGGTCGTAGGCGCTGTCCATCTCAGTCAGTGTAGGACGCTCCACGGCGGCGCAGGGGGACCGGCGGGAGGGCCCACCAGGCGCGCACCCGGCCCCGCAGGCCGAGCCCGGAGGCGAGCTCGTGGCGCAGCGCGCGGCGCTGCGCAGGAGTCGGCCCGACGCCCGCCGAGCCGCCGAACCGCTGGTCGCGAACGGCCCGCAGGTAGCTCGTCGCGGCCTCCGTCCCGCCGAGCGTGCGCTCCAGCCGCGCGAGCGTCATGCTCGCCGGCTGGGCGCGCCCGGTGCGGTGCAGCGCGCGCACGAGCTCGGCCAGCTCGGGCGGCGGCGGCTCGCCGGGAACGCGCCCGCGGCGCATGGCCAGCAGGCCGCCGCCGAGCGCGAGCACGGCCAGCGCGGCGAGGACGATGAGCAGCGTGCGGTCCGCGCCGCCCTGGTCCGGCGCGGCGATCGCGCCGGGGTCACCGGGCGCGAACGGACGGTCGCCGGCCTGGCCGAGCGCCGGCGCGTTCGGCGCCGGGCCGGCGCTCGGCGCCGGGCCCGAGTCGGTGAGCTGCGAGCGCGCGGGCGAGGCGGCCGGCGTCGGGTCCAGCGTGTACCAGCCGATGCGCGGGAAGTAGGCCTCGACCCACGAGTGGGCGTCGTCGTCGCGCACGATGTACTCGCCCCGCTTGCGGTCGAAGCGGCCGGGGCTGAACCCCGAGGCCACGCGCGCCGGCACGCCGCCCATCCGCAGCAGCAGCGCCATCGCGCCCGAGAACTGCTGGCAGTAGCCCTCGTGCGTGTTGAACAGGAAGTCGACGAGCGGGTCGCGCGAGGGCCGCGGGCTCTCGCTGTAGGTCGCGTTCGTCTGCACGCGCTCGCGCACGAGCTGGACGAACTCGTACGGGTCCGCGGCGTCGGCGCGCAGCGACCGCGCCAGGTCGTAGACGCGCCCGAGCGATGATCGCTCGAGCACGGGCAGGCCGCCCGTCGGCTGGAACCCGTTGGCCAGCAGCACGGCCGGCTCGCCGTCGTCGCCGAAGGCCGGGAAGCGCACGGTCGCGGGGGCGATGCCGGGGTCGCGATCGGGCACGTCGATCGACAGCTCGTCGCCCACGAAGCCCGGGTAGTCGGTGCCCGCGCGGCGCAGCTCGCGCTCGCTCGGGCGCGGGACGTAGGTCTCGGCCCGGTAGGAGGTGCCGGGCTCGAGCGGTCCGCGGACGGTCTGGAAGGTGCCGGGCGCGAGGGACACCGCCGCGGGGCCGTCGGGGAGGATCTGCGTGGTGAAGCCCGCGCCGACGAACTGGCGGCTGCGCAGGCCGCGATCGACGACGCGCACGGTCTGGAACCAGTCGCGCCGGCGCGTGGCGAACTCGGTGTCGGTGGCGCGGCGGACGTTGGACTCGCCGATCCAGCGCACGCCGTCGAAGTCGCCGAGGTTGACCGTCTTCCAGTAGGCGCTCTGGCGGGCGCGGATGCGCAGGATCTCGCGCCCGTCGCGCGGCCAGTTCAGCGGCGCGTAGCTGTGGTCCCAGCTGAAGGAGGCGGCGCGCTCCGGCTGCAGGTCCTCGGCGATCTGCTCGTAGTCCAGCCACGGCTCGACGGCGTCCAGGCGCGGCGCGGCGAGCATGCCGACGCCCGTGGCCACCACGACGCAGGCGATGCCGACACCGACCTGGTCGTCGCGCAGGCGCTCGAGCCCGAGGAACAGCCCGAGCAGGACGCAGAAGGCGGCGCCGCTCAGGAACGGCGAGTCGGGGTTGTGCTGGATGACCGGGATCGCGTACAGCGCGCCCAGCGCGACGGCGGCGGCGAGCGGGAAGCCGACGACCGCGACCCCGCCCGCCCGCGAGCGCGGCCAGAAGGCGAGCAGCGCGCCGAGCCCGGCGAGCGCCGCGCCGCCGGCCACGAAGGCGCTGCGCACCCATTCGTCGGCGCCGCGGTAGGGGATGCTGATCGCGGGCATCGACGACGCGCCCTGAGCGATGCCGTCGGCCAGCTCGTCCCACGCGTCGGGGACGAGCAGTCGCAACGGGATGCCCGCGGCGAGGAGCGCGACGACGAGCAGGGCGAGCGCCGTCCCCGCGCCCGCGGCGACCCGCGCGCGGCCGTCCAGGCGCGGCGCCGCGAGCAGCAGACCGCCGCCGGCGAGCGTCGCGGCGACGACCGCGACGAGCATCCCCGAACGCGCGCTCGGCTCGAGCAGGTCGGCCCAGTTCAGCGCGGCGAACAGCGCCAGCGGGACGAAGCCGACGAGCCGCGCGACGCCGGCGGTGGCCAGGTCGCGCGCGACCGGCGGCACGCGCGAGCCGCGCTCGAGGCGGACGGCGTCGGCGGCCATCACGCCACCTCCGCGGCGCTGTGCCGGCCGCTGAGCTCGTAGGCGGTGCAGCCCGCCACCGTGAACAGCGCCCGCCGGCCGGGCAGGGCGCCGGGCACGACGAGCACGCGGCCGCCTCCGGGCGCGTGCGACAGACCGCGCGGTGAGCGCCCGGGCGCCGCGGCGGCGACGTAGAAGACGGTCCCGCGGCGGCTGGCCATGCCGGCCAGCTGCGGGGCGGCGCCGTCGGCGACGACGGCCAGGCGCGCGTGCGCGTGCTCCCACGAGGCGAGCGTCGGCTCGAGCGCGGTCGGCCGCCGGTCGCCGGGCAGCAGCAGCGCGCAGCCGCCCTCGCGCGCGAGATGCACGCACAGCGAGGCCGCGGCCCGGACGGCGGCGTCGAGCGCATCCTCGTCGGCCGCGCCGCGCGGGTCGACGACCACGAGCGGGCGCGTGTCGGTGTCGGCGCGCAGGCGGCGCTCCACGAGCTCGCCGGTGCGGGCGAGCGCGGGCCAGTACATGCGCGACGCCGGCGCCCCGGGGCGGTGCGGGCGCAGCCCGTCGAGGTCGACCTCGGCGGCGATCGACGGGCGCCCGCGGCGTGCCGCCAGCCCGGTGCCGCCGCCCTCGCCATGCGGCGTGACGACCTTCTCCACGCGCGGGAGGACGAGCAGCTCGGCGACCTCGCCGCCGACGACGACGCGCGTGGCCAGCCCGAACGGATCGCGCACGACGACGCGCGGCGGCTCCAGGCGCTTGCGGCCGCGGCGCGAGAAGCGCGCGTTCAGGTGCACGTGCGCGGCACGCCGCCCGGAGGGCACGAGCGCGGGCCCGGGCAGCAGGTCGTCCTCGATCACGCCGGCGGGCAGCGCGAGGCGCGCGGCGCGCACGCGGATGTCGATCTTGACCGGCTGGTCCTCGACGACGCGGCGCGCGGCGACCGTGCGCTCGATGCGCAGGCCGCGCGACGCCGCGGTCACCCACAGCGCCGCGGCGAGCGGCAGCGCGACGAAGGCCACGCCGGCCACGTACAGCGGCTCGGCGTCGAACGTCGCCGCGGTGAGCGCGAGGACCGCCCCGAGCAGCGCGGTGGCGATCGCCGGCCGCACCGCGCGCCCCTAGAGCGCCGGGGTGGCCGCCAGGGCGTCGGCCACGACGCGCGCTCCGGTCGCGTCCATCGCCTCGGGGGCGATGACGATGCGGTGCGCGAGGACGACCGGGGCGAGCGCCTGGACGTCGTCGGGCAGCGCGTGGTCGCGGCCCAGCAGCAGGGCGCGGGCCTTGGCCGCGCGCAGCAGCAGGAGGCCGGCCCGCGGGCTGGCGCCGAGCTCGACGCGCGGGTCCTCGCGGGTGCGCCCGAGCAGCGCGACGACGTACGACCGCAGGGCGTCGGAGGCGTGCACGCGGCGGGCGGCGTCCTGGACCATGAGGATCTCGGCGGCGCCGGCCACGGCCTCGATCCCGTCGACGCGGTCGCCCGCCTCGTGCGAGCGGAGCATCGCCACCTCGCCGGCCGCGGACGGGTAGCCGAGCGACAGGCGCGCCATGAAGCGGTCGACCTGCGCCTCGGGGAGCGGATAGGTGCCCTCGAACTCGACCGGGTTCTGGGTGGCGAGGACGATGAACGGGCGCGCGAGCTCGTGCGAGTGCACGTCGACGGTGACGCTGCGCTCCTGCATGCACTCCAGCAGGCCCGACTGGGTCTTCGGCGAGGCGCGGTTGATCTCGTCGACGAGGATCACGTTGGCGAAGATCGGCCCGGGGCGGAACTCGAAGCGATCCTCGCGCTGGTTGAAGACGTTCGTGCCCACGACGTCGGCCGGCAGCAGGTCGGCGGTGCACTGCACGCGCGCGAACTGCAGGTCGAGGGTCCGGGCCAGCGAGCGCGCGAGCGTCGTCTTGCCGACGCCGGGCAGGTCCTCGAGCAGGACGTGGCCCTCGGCGGCGATGCACACGAGCAGGTGGTCGAGCACCTCGCGCTTGACCTCGACCGTCGCGGTGATCGCGTCGCCGATCCGTCGCCCGAGGGCGACGGCAGTGGAGAGCTCCGCGTCGGCGACGCGGTCTGGATCCTCGATGCTCGCCATCAGCGGGCGCCGGGGCGTGGGTTGTTCACGATGCTGCCGTCCTCTCCTCCGCGCGCAGGTCGCTCACCGTCTGCAGCACCGCGCGCGCCACCTCCGCCTTGGTCGAGCGCGGCACATGGCGCTCACCGGCGGCCGTCACGATCGTCACCTCGTTGTGCGAGCCCTCGAAGCCGATGTCCGCCCGCGCGATGTCGTTGATCACCACTGCGTCAACGTTCTTGCGGGTCAGCTTCTCGCGGCCCAGGGCGACCGCCCCGTCCCCGTGCTCGGCCGCGAAGCCGACGATCGTCTGGCTCGGGCGCCGGTCCGCCGCCAGCGCCGTCAGGATGTCGTCGGTGCGCTCGAGCACGAGCGTCAGCTCCATGCTCGAGTCCTTCTTGATCTTGCTCTCGGCCGGCGCCGACGGCCGGTAGTCGGCGACCGCGGCGGCCATCACGAGCACGTCGGTGGCCGGGAACTCGACGGCGCACGCCGCCCCCAGCTCGTCCGCCGTCGAGACGTCGATGTAGCGCACGCGCGGGTGGCGCTGCAGGGCGACGTTGGCGGCGACGACCGTCACGTCGGCGCCGAGCGCCGCCGCCTCCTCGGCGATCGCGTAGCCCATGCGGCCCGAGCTGCGGTTGCCGACGTAGCGCACGGAGTCGATCGGCTCGCGCGTGCCGCCCGCGGTCACGAGGACGCGCAGCCCGACGAGGTGGGCGCGCTCCTCGGGCGCCGATGCGGGCAGCGCCCGTTCGGCGGCGGCGAGCAGGTCGGCGGGCTCGGCGAGCCGGCCGACGCCCCACTCGCCCTTGGACCCGAGCGCGCCGACGCCCGGGTCGAGCACGGTCACCCCACGGCCGCGCAGCGTGGCCAGGTTGGCGCGCGTGGCGGCGTGCTCGTACATGTGGTTGTTCATCGCCGGGGCGACGATCACCGGGCACGTGGCCGCCAGCGCGGCGCTCGTGAGCAGGTTGTCGGCGATGCCCGCGGCGAGCTTGGCGATCGTGTTGGCGCTCGCGGGAGCGACGAGGAGGACGTCGGCGTTGCGGACCAGCTCGAGGTGGCTGAGCGGGTCGTGCTCCGGCGCGGCCTGGTCGGGGAAGGCCCCGCGTGCGGGGTCGCGCTCGAACTCGTCGGTGAGGACCGGCGCGCCGGTCAGCCCCGCGAACGACGCGGCGCCCACGAACCGCTGGGACGTGGGCGTCTGGATGACGCGCACGGCATGCCCGGCCTTGGTGGCCAGGCGTACCAGCTCGAGCGCCTTGTAGGCGGCGATCCCACCACTGACGCCGAGAAGGATCCGGGCCATGGCGCGCCGCCGTCCGCTCGACCGCGGCCTCTAGCGGTACTGGTACTTGATCTTGCCGGCTGCGACTTCCTCGAGCGCGATCGTGAGGTAGTTCTTCGAGGCGCTCTCGACCATCGGCGGCGGGAACTCGTCGAACGTCCCCTCACCGAGGTTGTGGTAGTAGGAGTTGATCTGCCGCGCCCGCTTGGCGGCGACGAGCACGGAGGCGTAGTTGGAATCGACGTGCTCGAGAAGCGTGTCGATGCGCGGGTTGATCATTCCACTCATACGTCTCAGGGTACCAGCGCGGACCCCCGCCCCACCCCGCTCGACCGCCGGGTTTATGCGGGCTTGACGCTGTCGGCGAGCGTCGCGCGGACGATCTGCTCGAGGTCGTCGACGGCGTCCTCGAGGCGATCGTTGACGACGACGTGCCCGAACTCGCCCTGCGCGCCGAGCTCGGCCTCGGCCGTGCGCAGGCGCGCGTCGACCTGCTCGGCGTCGTCCGTGCCGCGCCCGACGAGGCGCGCGCGCAGCGCCTCACGCGACGGCGGCGCGATGAACACCTGGACGGCATCGGGCAGCTCGCCGCGCACCTGGCGGGCCCCCTGGACCTCGATCTCGAGCACGACGGGCCGGCCCGCGCGCGTGTGCCGGTCGAGCTCCTCGCGCAGCGTCCCGTAGCGGCGACCGGAGTAGGTCGCGTGCTCGACGAACTCGCCTGCGTCGACGCGACGCTGGAAATCTGCGTCGCCGAGGAAGTGGTAATCGACGCCGTCCTCCTCGCCGGGGCGCGGCGCCCGCGTCGTCGCCGAGACGCTCAGCGCCAGCTCGGGCATGCGCTCGCGCAGGGAGCGGATCAGGGTCCCCTTCCCCACGCCCGACGGGCCGGTGATGACGAACACGCGCGCCACGCGCACGATGGTGCCAGCGGAAGCGGTCAGAGCGGGCTGCGGGCGGCTAGCGGCGAAGCAGGGAGACGAGCTCGCTGCGCTGGCGCTGGGACAGGCCGCCGATGGTCTTGCTCGGCGAGATGCGGCATTGCTGCAGCACCTTGTTGACCTTGACCCGCCCGTACTTCGGGACGGCCAGGAGCATGTCGAAGACCTTCGCCGTCTGCAGGTACTCCGGCGGGTCGAGGAGCAGCGTGTGGATCGACACACGGCCCCCCTTGAGATCCTTCTTGAGCTGCGCGCGGCGCGTGCGGATCTCGTTGGCGCGCTGCAGGGCATCCATGCGCTGGACGAGGGAGCGCTCGGGGGCCACCGAGTGCTTCGACGGCGTGTTGGTGGCCGGCGGCATCAGAGCGGCGAGTCTACACACCGGATGCGGCCAGACAAGGCGTCCGCGGCGAATTTGGCTGGACCTCAACCTCAGCTTGAGGTGTGTTCAGACAGGTTGACGGTTTTGGCTGTATTTGCAGCGGTTTTCGAGCCGCCTATAACGAGCCTTCAACCCTCGTGTTCGCGATGTTCCCGCTCTTTGCGAACAAATCGTCGAGCTCGCGCGCGATCCGGCCCCCGGCGGCCGGATCACGGAAGCTCTCGGTCCCCACCGCGACCAGCGTGGCGCCCGATTCGAGCAGGTCGGCGGCCTGGCGCCCGGACGCCACGCCGCCCATGCCGACGATCGGGATCGAGACCCGCGCGGCGACCGCCCGGACCTGCGCCAGGGCCACGCTGCGGACCGCCGGACCCGACAGTCCGCCGGTCCCGCCGCCCAGCCACGGGCGCCCGCCGCCGCCCGGCGCCGGCGGGTAGGCGCGCAGCGTGTTGATGAGCGACACGGCGTCGGCCCCTGCGGCCTCGGCGGCCTGCGCGACGGCGGCCACGTCGGCCGTGTTCGGCGTCAGCTTGACGATCAGCGGCTTGGCCGTGAGCGGGCGCACGCGCGTGACGACCGCCGACAGCTCGCGCGGGTCCGCGCCGATGTCCAGCCCCGTCCTGACGTTGGGGCACGAGACGTTGAGCTCGAGCGCGTCGATCTCGGGCCGCCCGCCGACCGCCTCGACGAGCTGCGCCAGCTCGTCGCCGGTCGACCCCATGACGTTCGTGATGAGCGGGACGGGGAGCGCGGCGAGCTCGGGGAGGTCGTCGGCCAGGTAGCCCTCGAGGCCCTTGTTGGGCAGGCCGATCGAGTTGATCAGGCCGGCCTGGGCCTCGAACAGGCGCGGCGGCGGGTTGCCGTCGCGCGGCGCGAGCGTGATCGTCTTGGAGACGAAGGCGCTGAACGGGAAGTGCTCGAGCAGCGCGTCGCCGAACGCCCGCCGCGCGGCGATCGCGTCGAACGTGCCCGACCCGTTGACGATCGGGTGGGCGAGCTCGAGGCCGATGAAGGGGACGGTCAATGGGCCGGCACCTCGGTCAGGCGCTCGGCGTCGAGCACCGGGCCGTCCACGCACAGCCGCAGGTAGCCGCCGTCGCGCGTGGGCACGACGCAGCCGAAGCAGGCCCCGAAGCCGCATGCCATGCCCGACTCGAGCGCGAGCTGGGCGGGCACGCCGCGCGCCGCACACAGGGCGCGGACCGCCTCGAGCATCCGCGGCGGCCCGCACGCGTAGACGACGGCGTGGGCGTCGGCGCCGAGGTCGGCGGCGAGCAGCTCGGTGACGAGCCCGTGGTGACCCACGCTGCCGTCGTCGGTGGCCACGCGCGGGTTGGCCAGCAGCATCGCGCCGGCCGCATGTGCGGCGTCGCGGAAGCCGACGAGCATCGGCGCCAGGCGCCCGGCCGAGAGCAGCGTGTCCTGCCAGATGGCCAGCGGCGCCACCCCGACGCCGCCGCCGCAGAGCAGCGCGCGGCGGCCGTCCTCCGGATCGCGGAAGCCCGCCCCGAGCGGGCCGGTGACCCACAGCTCGTCGCCGCGGCCCAGCTCGCACAGCCGGCGCGTGCCGGGGCCGACGTCCTCGAGCATGAACTCGATCCCGCCGCCGCCCGCGCGCAGCACCGAGAAGGCGCGCGGCACGTACGGGCGCTCGTCCTCGCCGCCGCCCCAGCGGTCGGCCGCGGCGAGCATGTAGAACTGCCCGGGCTGCGGGACCGGTCCCTCGGGGTCCGGCGCGGCGAGCACGACGTAGGCGCCCAGGTCGCGACGCCCGGCGACGGTCAGCCGGCGGCGCCCGAACGGCGCGAGCACCCGGCCGTCGCTCACCGCGCGGCCTCGGCCCGTGCCCGCCCGCCGTGCAGCTCCTGCAGCGAGAGCACGCCCGGCGAGGCCTGCCGCGCGGCGGCGATCGCGCGCGCCGCGGCCAGCCCGCCCGAGAGCGTGGTCAGGCACGGGATCCCGCGCGCCACCGCGGCGCCGCGGATCTCCCAGCCGTCGGTGCGCGCGCCCGAGCCGGTCGGCGTGTTGACCACGAGGTCGACGTCGCCGCGCTCGATCCAGTCGACCACGTGCGGCGAGCCCTCCCCCACCTTGTTCAGGCGCTCGGCGGGCACGCCCATGCGCTCGAGCGCCTCGGCCGTGCCCGGCGTGGCGAGGATCCGGAAGCCGAGGTCGTGCAGCGTCTGGGCGATGCCCACGGCGCCGGGCTTGTCGCTGTCGGTGACGGTGATGAACGCGGTCCCGCTCGCCGGCAGCGGCGCGCCGGCCGCCGCCTGGGCCTTGGCGAACGCGGTCGGGAAGTCGAGCGCGACGCCCATGACCTCGCCGGTCGAGCGCATCTCCGGGCCGAGCACGGCGTCGGAGCCCTCGAAGCGGTCGAACGGCAGCACCGCCTCCTTGACCGCGACGTGGTCGGCGCGCATCGGCTCGGCGGGCAGGTCGAGGTCGCGCAGGCGCTCCCCGAGCATGACCCGGCAGGCGAGCTTGGCCAGCGGCAGGCCGATCGCCTTGGAGACGAACGGCACCGTCCGCGACGCCCGCGGGTTGGCCTCGATGACGTACAGCTCGCGCTCGTGGACGGCGTACTGGACGTTGAGCAGCCCGACGACGCCGAGCCCGCGGGCGATCGCCGTCGTGTGCTCGCGGATGCGGTCGAGCATCGCGTGGCCGAGCGAGTGCGGCGGCAGCACGCAGGCCGAGTCGCCGGAGTGGATCCCGGCCTCCTCGACGTGCTGCATGATCCCCCCGACCCACACGTCCTCGCCGTCGCAGAGCGCGTCGACGTCGACCTCGATGGCGTTCTCCAGGAAGCGGTCGAGGTAGATCTCGTTGCCGTTGCCGTCGGCGGCGTGGCGGACCAGGTAGTCGCGCAGCCCGTCGGGCGAGTAGACGATCTCCATCGCCCGGCCGCCGAGCACGTAGCTCGGGCGCACGAGCAGGGGGTAGCCGACGCCCTCGGCGCAGCGCAGCGCCTCGTCGACCGAGTGCGCGGTGGCGAACGGCGGCGCTTGCAGCCCGAGGCGGGCGAGCAGCGCGCCGAAGCGCCCGCGGTCCTCGGCCAGGTCGATCGCCTCGGGGCTCGTGCCCAGCAGCGGGACGCCCGCCGCCTGCAGCCCGGCGGCGAGCTTCAGCGGCGTCTGACCGCCGAACTGGACGATGACGCCCTCGGGCTTCTCGACCTCGACGACGGCGAGCACGTCCTCGAGCGTCAGCGGCTCGAAGTACAGGCGGTCGGAGGTGTCGTAGTCGGTGGAGACGGTCTCCGGGTTGCAGTTGATCATCACCGCGTCGCGGCCCGACTCGCGCACCGTCATCGCCGCGTGCACACAGCAGTAGTCGAACTCGATCCCCTGCCCGATGCGGTTCGGGCCCGAGCCGAGGATGATCACGCTCGGGCGCTCGCCGCGCTCGATCTCGTGGGCGGCGCGCCGCTCCCAGCCCGAGTAGAAGTAGGGCGTGCTGGCCTCGAACTCGGCCGCGCAGGTGTCGACGGCCTTGTACGAGCGCTCGCCCGTGAACGGCCCCTCGGGGTCGAGCGCGAGCGCCCGCAGCTCGCGCAGGAACCACGGATCGACGCGCGTGCGCTCGTGCACCTCGTCGAGCGTCGCCCCCTTGCGGAAGGCCTCGAGCATCACGTCATAGCGGTCGGACGCCGGCTGCTCGAGCGCGGCGAGCAGGGTCGGCGCGTCGACCGTCTCGAAGCGCGCGGCGATGTCCAGCTCGCGGCTGCGCAGCGCCTTGCCGAACGCCTGGCCGAAGGTGCGCCCGATGGCCATCGCCTCGCCGACCGACTTCATGTGCGTCGTCAGCTCGGCGGTCACGCCGGGGAACTTCTCGAAGGCGAAGCGCGGCCACTTGACGACGACGTAGTCGATCGTCGGCTCGAAGCTCGCCGGCGTGAGCTTGGTGATGTCGTTGGGGATCTCCTCGAGCGCGTAGCCGACGGCGAGCCGCGCGGCGATCTTGGCGATCGGGAAGCCGGTCGCCTTCGAGGCCAGCGCGCTCGAGCGCGAGACGCGCGGGTTCATCTCGATGACGAGGATCTGCTCGGTCGCCGGGTCGACGGCGAACTGCACGTTCGAGCCGCCGGTCTCGACGCCGACCGCGCGGATGACGGCGATCGCCTGGTCGCGCAGCTGCTGGTAGAGGCGGTCGGTGAGCGTCTGCTGGGGCGCCACGGTGACCGAGTCGCCGGTGTGCACGCCCATCGGGTCGACGTTCTCGATCGAGCAGACGATGACCACGTTGTCGTTGTGATCGCGCATGACCTCGAGCTCGAACTCGCCCCAGCCGAGCACGGACTGGTCGAGCAGCACCTGGCCGATCGGCGATGCGGCCAGCCCGCGCGCGACGACGCGTGCGGTACTCCGCCTCGGTGCGGGCCACCCCGCCGCCGCGCCCGCCGAGCGTGAACGCCGGGCGCACGATGCACGGCAGGCCGACCTCGGGAAGCGCGCCGAGCGCCTCGTCGACCGTGGTGGCGATCGCGCTGCGCGGCATCTTCAGGCCCGCCGCGTCCATCGTCTTGCGGAACAGGTCGCGGTCCTCGGCGCGCGCGATCGCGTCGTAGTCGGCGCCGATCAGCTCGACCCCGAAGCGCTCGAGCGTGCCGTCCTCGTGCAGCGCCTTGGCCAGGTTGAGCGCAGTCTGGCCGCCGAGCGTGGGCAGCAGCGCGTCGGGGCGCTCGCGCTCGATGACCTGCGCCACCGGGCCGGGGAGCAGCGGCTCCACGTACGTCGCGTCGGCGAACTCCGGGTCGGTCATGATCGTCGCCGGGTTCGAGTTGACCAGGACGATCTCGTAGCCCTCCTCCTTGAGGACCTTGCACGCCTGCGCGCCGGAGTAGTCGAACTCGGCGGCCTGGCCGATGACGATCGGCCCCGAGCCGAGGATCATGATCCGCTGCAGGTCGTCGCGCCTAGGCATGCGCGCGGATCTGGTCGAGGAAGCGGTCGAACAGGTACAGCGAGTCGTGCGGCCCCGGCCCCGCCTCGGGGTGGTACTGGACCGTCCCGCCCGGCACGTCGAGCAGCGTCAGCCCCTCGACCGTGCGGTCGTAGAGGTTGACGTGGCTGAGCACGGCGTCGCCGAAGTCGGTCGACCAGCGCACGGGGCGGTCCGTGGCGACGTGGCGCCCGCCGTCGGGGGCGAGCACCGCGAAGCCGTGGTTCTGCGAGGTGATCTCGATGCGCCCCGTCTCGAGGTCCTTGACCGGGTGGTTGGCGCCGCGGTGGCCGAAGGGCAGCTTGAAGGTCTCCAGCCCGACGGCGCGCGAAAGCAGTTGGTGGCCGAGGCAGATCCCGAACACGGGCCGCGGGCCGACGAGCGCGCGCAGGGTGTCGACGATGTACTCGAGCGCCGCGGGGTCGCCGGGGCCGTTGGCCAGGAACACGGCGTCGGGCTCGCCCGCGGCGATCTCCTCGGCGGTGACCGTGCACGGGTGCAGCTCGACCCGCGCCCCGCGGTCGACGAGGTTGCGGACGATCGAGCCCTTGATCCCGGTGTCGATCGCCGCGATGCGGATGTCGCCGTCGCCGTGCACGGTGAGCTCGGACGGGGTGACCTCGCGCGCGAGGTCCAGGCCGGCCATCGACGGCTCGGCGTCGATCAGGGCGCGCGCCTCGTCCTCGGCGATCCGCGCCGGGAACAGGCCGCCGCGCATCGCGCCGGCGCTGCGGATGTGGCGCACGAGCGCGCGCGTGTCGACGCCGGTGATCGCCGGGACGCCCTCGCTCGCCAGCCAGGTCAGCCAGCCCTGCTCGGCACCGGGGGCGTCGGCGCGGTCGACGGCCTCGCGCATGATCGCCGCGCGCGCCCACGCGCGCCCGGACTCCATCGCCGCCACGCCGGCGCCGTAGTTGCCGATGTGCGGATAGGTGTAGGTGATGAGCTGGCGCGCGAACGACGGGTCGGTCATCGACTCCTGGTAGCCGCTCATGCCCGTCGTGAACACGACCTCGCCGGTCGCGTGCGCATCGGCGCCGCACGCGTCGCCGTCGAAACGCGTGCCGTCCTCGAGCAGGACGTAGGCGCTCGCGCTCATGCCCCCACCGCGACGAGCGCGCGCTCGCGATAGGCGACCGAGCCGGCGGCGAGCGTCATGAGCACGCGCCCGCGCAGCCGGCGCCCGGCGAAGCAGCAGTTCTGCGAGCGGCTCTCGTAGCCGTTCTCGCCGACGTCCCACTCGGCCTCGAGGTCGAGCAGGACGAGGTTCGCGTCCTCGCCCGTGGCGATCCGCGGGACGGGCAGGTCGAGCAGCGCGGCGCCCGCGCTCATCCGCTCGGCGACGAGCGCGAGCGGCAGCACGCCGGGCAGCACGAGGTCGGTGAACAGCGCGGCGAACGCCGTCTCCAACCCCGTCGTGCCCATCGGCGCCTGCTCGAACGGGACCTCCTTCTCGTCACGCGCGTGCGGGGCGTGGTCGGTGGCCACGCAGTCGACGATCCCGCTGCGCAGCCCCTCGATCAGCGCCTGGCGGTCGTCCTCCGTGCGCAGCGGCGGGTTCATCTTCATGCTGGTGTCGAGCCCGCGCAGCGCCTCGTCGGTCAGGCACAGGTGGTGCGGGCTGGCCTCGGCCGTGACCCGCACGCCGAGCTCCTTGGCCTGGGCGATCGCGCGCACCGACTCGATGCAGCTCAGATGCTGAATGTGGACGCGCGCGTCCTCGTAGCCGGCGATCGCCGCGTCGCGGGCGATCATCGTCGACTCGCTCACGCTCGGGATCCCGGCGATGCCGAGCATCGCGCTGACCGCGCCCTCGTGCATCGCGCCACGCCCGCTCAGCGACGGGTCCTCCTCGTGCAGGGCGAGCACGCCGCCGGCCAGGCGCTGGTACTGCATCGCCTTGCGCAGGACGCCCGCGCCGACCACGGGCTTGCCGTCGTCGGTGAAGCCGAGCGCGCCGAGCGAGCGCAGCTCGGCCATCTCGGTGAGCTCGCGCCCGGCCAGGCCGCGCGTGATCGCGGGCATGAAGCCGACGGGCACGCGGGCGTCGCGCGCGGCGGCGTCGCGCAGCGCGCGCAGCACCGGCGCGGAGTCGACGACCGGGTCGGTGTTCGGCATCGCCACGACGGCGCAGAAGCCGCCCGCGGCGGCGGCGCGGGTGCCGGTCTCGATGTCCTCCTTGTGCTCCTGGCCGGGCACGCGCAGGTGCACGTGCGGGTCGACGAAGGCGGGCAGCAGGTGGCGCCCGGCGGCCTTGACGACCTCGGTGCCGCGCGGCGCCTCGAGCGTCCCGGGGGCGCCGATCTCCGCGATCTCGCCCGCGCGCACGAGGACGTCGTGCGGGGCGTCGAGGTCGCCGCGCGGGTCGAGCACGTGGGCGCCGGTGATGAGCACGTCGGCGGCCGGGGCGGGCGCGCGGACGAGCGCGTGGTCGCGGTCGTACCTCATGCCAGCTGGGGCTCCGGCGCGCGCTCGGGGGCCGTGCGCCCGGCCAGCACCTCGTACAGGACGGCCATCCGCACGACGATCCCGGACTCGACCTGCATCGTGATGACCGCCTGCGGCGAGTCGACGACCTCGCCGCTGAGCTCGACGCCACGGTTCACCGGGCCGGGGTGCATGAGGATCTGGCGCGGGTGCAGGCGGCGCCCGTTGATCTGGTACTCGGCCGCGTACTCCCGGATCGTGGGCACGAAGGCCTCGTCCATGCGCTCGCTCTGCATCCGCAGGGCGTAGACGACGTCGGCGGTGCGCAACTCGTCGAGCGTGTAGCGGACCTCGCAGCCGAGCGCCTCGACGTGACGCGGGATCAGCGTCGGCGGGCCGCAGACCGTGACCTTCGCCCCCATCCGCTGGAAGGCGAGGATGTTCGAGCGCGCCACGCGCGAGTGCAGGACGTCGCCGACGATCCAGATCGATGCGCCGTCCAGGTCGCCCACGCGCTGGCGCAGCGTGTAGACGTCGAGCAGCGCCTGGGTCGGGTGCTCGTGCTTGCCGTCGCCGGCGTTGACGACGGCGGCCGGCGTCCACTGCGAGACGAGCGCGGCCGCCCCGGCCCACGGCGTGCGGATGACGATCGCGTCGGGCTTGTGGGCGTTGAGCGTGAGGACGGTGTCCTTGAGCGACTCGCCCTTCTCGACGCTCGAGCCGCTGGCCGCGAAGTTGACGACGTCGGCGCTCAGCCGCTTGGCCGCCAGCTCGAACGACGAGCGCGTGCGCGTGCTCGCCTCGTAGAAGAGGTTGAGCACGGTGCGCCCGCGCAGCGCGGGGACCTTCTTGATCTCGCGATGGGCGACCTCGGCGAACGAGGCGGCGCGGTCGCAGATGTGCTCGATGGCGGGCCGGTCGAGGTCCTCGATCGACAGCAGGTGCCTCATACCCGGGCCTCCTGGGGCAGCGAGATGGTCACGGCGTCCTCGCCGTCGAGCTCGGCGACGTGGACGTTGACGCGCTCCTCGACCGACGTCGGCAGGTTCTTGCCGACGTAGTCGGGGCGGATCGGCAGCTCGCGGTGGCCGCGGTCGGCGAGCACGGCGAGCTGGACGCGCGCCGGGCGCCCGTAGTCGAACAGCGCCTCGATCGCCGCGCGCACCGTGCGCCCCGTGAACAGGACGTCGTCGACGATGACGATCGTCATGCCGTCGACCGGGAACTCGATGTGGCTGGCGTGGACGACCGGCGACTCGGCGCGGCGGCCGAGGTCGTCGCGGTAGAAGGAGATGTCGAGGTCGCCGAGCGGGACCTGGCGCTCGAGCAGATCGGCGAGCAGGAGATGGAGCCGACGGGCGAGGATCGCGCCGCGGCGGTGGATGCCCAGAAGCCCGAGCCGCTCGCCGGCGCCGTTCTTCTCGACGATCTCGTGGGCGATGCGCACGAGCGTGCGCCGCATGTCGTCGCCGTCGAGGACGACCTTCTCGTGACTCAAGCCTTCCTGCCCTTCTCGGCCTCTCGGGACCGGGTTAAAGGAACGCGGCGAGCGTAGCAGCGGGGACGGCGGAGGCCGGGGGCGCGCTCAGGCCTGGGCCCGCGTCCGCTCGCGGTCCTCGCGCGTGAGCTCCGGCTCGCCCTTCTCGGGCAGCGGGACCTCGATCGCGTCGAAGTCGCGCGGGACGACGGTGCGCGGGAAGACCGCCCGCGCCTCGTCGCGGATCTCGGCGCCGCCGTAGCGCGTCGACAGGTGGGTGAGGGCGAGCAGGCGCACGTCCGCCTCGGCGGCCAGCTCGGCGGCCTGGCGGGCGGTGCTGTGGCCGGTCTCCATCGCGCGCGCGCGATCCTCGTCGGTGAACGTCGCCTCGTGGACGAGGACGTCGGCCTCGTGGGCGGTCTCGCGGACCATGTCGCACGGCGCCGTGTCGCCCGAGATGACGACCCTGCGTCCCGCGCGCTCGGGCCCGATGACCTGCTCGGGGCGCACGCCGTTGACCGTCTCGCCGCGCATCAGGCGCCCGAGGTCGGGACCGAAGGGCACGCCGAGCTCGACGGCGAGCTTGTCGTCGAGGCGGCCGGGACGCGGGTCCTCGACGATCGCGTAGCCGAACGCGCGCCCGCGGTGGCGGACGTTGAACGCGTTGACCTCGAAGCCGTCGAACTCGACGCCGTCGCCCGCCTCGAGCTCGACGACGTCGAACGGGTAGCGCAGGCGCCCGGTGATGACCCGCTGCAGGCGCATGAGCTCGGCGGTGCCCGGCGGCCCGTAGACGGCCAGCGGCGCGTCGCGGTCGCGCAGGTCGAAGGACTTGAGCATCCCGGGCAGGCCGAGCCAGTGGTCCGTGTGCAGGTGGGTGAGGAAGACGGCGCCGACGTCGGGCAGCCCGACGCTGCGCAGCAGCTGGCGCTGGGTGCCCTCGCCGCAGTCGAACAGCAGCCGGTGGCCGCCGCGGCGCAGCAGGATGGCCGGCAGCCCCCGCCGGGCGGTGGGCACCGACCCCGCGGTGCCGGCGAAGAACAGCGACAGGTCCATCCGGGTTCGAGCGTAGCGTCGCGCCGATGCTCCGAGAGTTCCGGGCTTTCGTGCTGCGCGGCAACCTCATCGACCTCGCCGTCGCGGTCGTCGTCGGCACCGCGTTCACCGCGGTCGTCAACGCGCTCGTCGCGGACCTCATCACGCCGCTCATCGCCGCCGTCGGCGGCGAGACCGACTTCAGCGACCTCGCCTTCACGATCAACGGCAGCCGCTTCGCCTATGGCGACTTCATCAACGCCCTGCTGACGTTCCTGATCATCGCCGCGGTCGTCTTCTTCCTCGTCGTCAAGCCCTTCAACGCGCTCATGGACCGGGTGCGCCCGGAGCCCGAGGTCGAGGCGCCCACGCGCCCGTGCCCGGAGTGCCTGAGCCCGATCCCACACGAGGCGCACCGCTGCGCGTTCTGCACCTCCGAGGTCGGCGCCGCCCCGGCCTGAGCGTCAGGCGGCGTCGGCCCCGCGGGAGGCCTCGGCCTCCTCGGGCGGATCGAGCTTGAAGCGCCGCGTGTACCACCGGACCTCGCCGAAGTCCCGGCCCTTGGCGCGCAGCGGCCGCCAGCCGTCGGCGCGCAGGTCCTTGGCCAGCGCGCGCAGGGCGCGCTGCGCCTCGGGGCTCTGCTCGGGCAGCGCGCCGTCCGGCGCCTCGATCCGCGGCGAGACGCCGATGCGGTGCTCGACGCCGTCGGCGTCGACGCGGACCGCCGAGAAGCGAGACCCGCGGCGGTTCCAGCGCACCTGGCACGTCGGCCCGCTGCTCGGGCGCCGTCGCGGCGCGGCGGCCGCGGGGGCCGGTGTGGCCTGAGGCTCTCGCGCGCGCAGCGGCGCGGCCGGCGCGGGGCGGCGCCGCGGCTCGGCGACGAAGAAGCGCTCGGGCTCGACCGGGGCGTGGCGCTGCGGGCGCGCCGCGATCGCGAGCACGCGACGGCGCGCGACGCTGCCCAGGCCGACGAGCAGGGCGAGCCCGCCGGCGGCCAGCGCGATGAGCATGAGCCACGGCCCGCCGGCATCGGCCTCGGGCACGGCCGCGCGGGGCGCCGGGCGGCTCGTGTCGGCGCGTGCCGGTGCCAGCGGCTCGGCGGGCTTGGGCTGCGGCTTGGGCGTCGTGGGCTGCGGGCGCTGCTCGAGCGGGAACTCGTTCCACAGCGGCTGGGGCGTCGACTGCGCCGCCGCCGCCGCGGGCAGCCCGAGCACGGCGACGCACGCCGCGAGCGCGGCGAGGCTCACGCCCCGCGGGCGACCGGTGCGACCTACCGTCTCTTGGCGACGCGCACGATTCACCGCTGAGATGACCGTACCGCGCCATGAACGGCATCAGCCGCGCGCTGAACGGTCGTGCAGGACCGGTGTTCGGATCCGGACAGGCCGCCGGATCACCGGCCCGAGGCGGTCCACCCCGACCAGCGCGCGACGTCGACGGCGATCACCGGGCCGCCGGGCGGGGTCTCGCGGTACTGCGGGTAGCGCGCCGCGAGCAACTCGCGGCCGAGCGCGGCGCGGCCGTCGTCGTCGCCGAGCACCCGCGCGTCGCCGTCGGCGCGCGCCCACCACAGCCGCGCCCAGTCGGCGTCGTCGTAGTGGTCGACGAGCAGCGCCACCGCCGGGTTGGCCGCGATGTTGGCCAGGCGGCGCAGCCGCGTCGTCCGCTTGGGCTTGGCGTCGACGGCCGTGAACACGGTGTCGTGCTCGACGGCGAAGCAGAGCACGACGAGATGGGGCCGCCCGTCCTCGCCGACGGTGGCCAGGCGGGCGATGCGCGCGGTGGCGAAGCGGGCACGGGCCTCGGCGGCGTCCACGGCCGCCACCCTACGCGGGGCGCCGCGGGGTGATGGTTTGCGTACGCATCTGAGCGCTTTTCGTTCGTTTTCCAGCGCCCTGGGTACCAAACCTCCCGGTTTTGCACACGTTTGCGTGGGCTTGCCCTGCGTGCCGTACCGTGCCGCGGCTGTGCTGCGGGGAATGTCCACGCGCGCGCGCTTCATGCTGACCGCGGCACTCGCCGCCGTCCCCCTGATCGCGCTGGTCGCGTTCTCGTCGCTCGACCGTTACGGCGCCGACCGTGAGCGGGCCGAGACGCGTGCCGTGAACCGGGCCGAGCTGTTCTCCACGCTGCTGGCCGAGGAGGATCCGCGGCACGTGCCCTCGCAGGCGCGCCTGCGCGAGCTCATGGCGCTCAACGAGCTGCCCGCGGGCAGCGCCACCGTCGTGTTCAGAGACGGGCGCGAGATCGCGCGCTCGGGCCCCGTCGCCGCCGGCCCACCGATGGGCATGCGCCGGACGCAGAAGGCGCTCGCCAGCCGCGACGGCGTCTTCAGCGCCGACGGCAGCGACGGCGTGAGGCGCGTGTGGGGGTTCAAGCCCGTCGGGGACGGCCCGCTGACGATCGCCTTCGGGATCCCCGGCAGCGCGATCTACGGCCCGACACGCGACGCGCTCGAGCGCGACCTGCTGCTCGCCCTGCTGGCCGCGGTGGCCGCCCTGGGCGCGGCCTTCCTGATCGCCGGCCACGTCACCGCTCCGATCCGCCGCCTCGCCCTGAAGGTGGGCGGCGACGGCGACAGCGAGATCGGGCGCATCGAGCGCCGCTTCGCCGCGCTCGGCGTGAAGGTCGAGGAGAGCGCGACGGAGCTGGCTCGCCGGGCGGATCGCATCGCGGCGCTGCGCACGATCGACCGCGCGATCCTCGACGCCGAGACCCCCGAGGACATCGCCCGCGCCGCGCTCGGCCGGCTGCGCTCGCTCGTCGACGCGGCGCTCGCCGAGGTCGTGCTCTTCGACCGCGAGCGCGGCACGGCCACGCCGCTGGTCGTCGACAACGGCCGCTCACCCGTCGTCGACGGCCCCGAGGTCCCGCTCGACGGCCCGCTGTTCCGCGTCGACGCGCTCGATGCCGGCAAGCCGGTCGTCCACGACTACCTCGATGCGATCGCCGCGCGCAGCCCGCGCGCGCAGGCGCTGCTCGCCGATGACGTGGGCTCGTACCTGTGCGTGCCGCTCGCCGCCGAGGGCCGGCTGCTCGGCACCGTGGGCATCGGCTTCACCGCGACGGGCCGGCCCGCGCCCGAGGCGCTCGTCGCCACCGCCGAGGTCGCCGATCAGCTCGCCATCGCGCTGCGCCACGCGCGCCTGCACGCCGAGCTGCAGGCGGTCGTGGAGGCCGCCGTCGACGGGATCGTCGTGCTCGACGCCGACCGCCGCCTGATCTCCGCCAACCGCGCCGCGCGCGAGTTCCTCGGGTCGCCCCGCAACGGCGACCTCACGGGCCGCCGGCTCGACGAGATCGCGACGTTCACGCCCGGGCTGGACTCGGTCGCCGCCCGCCGCACGGGCGGCGCGATCGAGGGCATCTTCTCCGTCGTGCTGCCGTCGGGCGACACGCGCCAGGTCGAGATCCGCGGGCGCGCCGACTTCCAGCGCGGCCGCGACCTGCTTCTCGTGCGCGACGTGACCGACCGCCGGCGCCTCGAGGACCAGCTGCGCCAGGCCCAGAAGATGGAGGCCGTCGGCCAGCTCGCCGGCGGCGTCGCGCACGACTTCAACAACCTGCTGACGGTCATCTCCGGCTACGGCGAGATCGCGCGGCGGCGGATCGGCTCGGGCCCCGGTGGCGCCGAGCTCGACGAGATCGGCCGCGCCGCCGAGCGCGCCACCCAGCTCACGCGCCAGCTGCTGGCCTTCTCTCGCCAGCAGGTGCTCGAGCCGGCGCTGCTGGACCTCAACGAGGTGCTCGGGGCGCTGCTGCCGATGCTGGGCCGGCTGATCGGCGACGACGTCGAGATCGCGCTGCTCACCGACGAGGAGCTGCCGCCCGTGCTCGTCGACCGCGCGCAGCTCGAGCAGGTGATCATCAACCTCGCGATCAACGGCCGCGACGCGATGCCGACGGGCGGCACGATCACCATCGAGACGCGCGCCGCCGAGCTCACCGAGAGCTACGCGCGCGACCACGCCGGCGTCTTCCCCGGCCACTACGCCCGGCTGATGGTCACCGACACGGGCACCGGCATGGAGCGCTCGGAGCTCGAGCACATCTTCGAGCCGTTCTTCACGACCAAGAACATCGGGCAGGGGACCGGTCTCGGGCTGGCCATGGTCCACGGCGTCGTCACCCAGTCCGGCGGCCACGTGCACGTCTACTCCGAGCCCGGCCTCGGGACGAGCTTCAAGATCTACCTGCCCGCGGCGGGCGAGGCCCCGGTCCGCGAGGAGAAGGACGCCGGCGCCGAGCCCGAGCGCCTGGCGGGCACCGAGACCGTGCTGCTGTGCGAGGACGAGGACCTCGTCCGCGACCTCATCGACCGAATCCTCACCGAGCACGGCTACCGCGTGCTCTCCTCCCCCGGGCCGGTCGAGGCGCTCGAGGCGCTGACGAGCGGCGGCCGCGAGATCGACCTGCTCATCACCGACGTGATCATGCCCCAGATGTCGGGCCCCGAGCTCGCCGAGCGGATCATGGCCCTGCGGCCCGGGCTGCGAACGCTGTTCCTGTCGGGCTACACCTCCGAGACGGTGCGCAGCCGCGGCAACCTGCCCCCGGGCAGCGCCTTCCTCGAGAAGCCGTTCGACCACGGCACGCTGCTGCGCACCGTGCGCTCGCTGCTCGACGGGGAGCCGCAGCCGTCGCGCGACGGCGCCGGCCGGCGCACCGCCGGCTAGCGAAACCGCTCGGCCAGCGCGACGGCGGCGTCGGCGAACGGCCCCAGCTCGCCCGGCGCGACCGACGGCAGCATGAGCAGCAGGCGGTCGACGTCGGCGGCGATGATCTCCTCGACCGCCTCGTCCTCGAGCGGGCAGCCGAAGTAGGTGACCGGGATGCGCCCGCGGCCGGCCTCCTCCCCGCGCCGGCGCAGCTCGCCGACGCGCTCGGCGAGCCGGTCGCGGCTGTTGGGGAACCAGCCGTCGCCGTAGCGCAGCACGCGGTCGAGGACGCGCTCGCCCGTGCCGCCGATCCAGATCGGCGGGTGCGGGCGCTGCACGGGCTTGGGCCACGAGGTGATCGCGTCGAAGTTCACGTAGCGCCCGTGGTAGCTGGCCAGCTCCTGCGCCCAGATCTCGAGCATCGCCTCGGCGCGCTCGCGCAGGACGCCGAAGCGCTTGTCGAACGGCGTCCCGTGGTTCTCGATCTCGGGGGTGTTCCAGCCGGCGCCGAGGCCGACCTCGACGCGCCCGCCGGAGACGTGGTCGAGGCTGGCGATGGCCTTCGCCGTGGTGATCGGGTCGCGCTGGGCGAGCAGCAGGATGCCGAAGCCGAGCCGCAGCGTGCTCGTCGTCGCCGCCGCCGCGGTGAGCGTCACGAACGGGTCCAGCGAGCGGTAGTAGTGGCGGCCGACGTCGCGTACGGAGTCGCGCGGCATGTGCGGGTGCTCGGCGACGAACAGCGCGCTGAAGCCGCGCTCCTCGACGAGCCGCCCGATGTCGCCGGGGCCGGTCGTCTCGTCGGTCACGAAGGTCGAGATGCCGAAGTCCATCGGCGCGACCTTAGACGCTTGCGTCCGAGACCACGAAGACGTCGAGCACGCGCGGACCGTGCACGCCCTGGACGCGATTGAGCTCGATGTCGGCGGTGGCCGACGGGCCCGAGACGAAGGTGACGGGCCGCCCCTCGGCGGCGGCCTCGCGCAGCGCCGCGATCGCGTCGGGGACGGCGGGCACGACCTGGTCCTCGCGCACGACGCACAGGTGCAGGTCGGGCACGAGCGTGATCGCCCGCCGCCCGCTCGGCGGCGCGCCGTCGAGCACGATCGAGCCGGTCTCGGCGACGGCGAGCGCGCAGCCGCTGAGCACGCCGTCGAGCGCGTCGAGGTCGCGCGGGCGCAGCGGCGGGTCGTCGGGCACGAGCTCGACCCCGTCGACGCTCAGGCCCAGCCCCGGCGCGACGACGACGCGCGTGGCGCCGCGCGCGCGGCAGACGCCGGCGAGCGCGCCCTCGAGGTCGCCGCGACCGAGCCGGTGCACGGTGGCGTCGTAGTCGGCGACGCGCTCGCAGAAGCGCTCGACGGCGTCGAAGGCGTACGTGGCACCGGCGCGGTGGTAGGCGCGCGGCACCTCGGGCGCCGGCGGCGGGGTCGCCCCCAGCGCGCCGCGGATGCGGCCCATGACCTCGGCGCGCGCGTCGTCGCTCACGACGACCCCCGCTCGCGCCACCACTGGCGGAAGCTCTGCTCGGGCACCTCGGGCAGCTCGCGCATCTCCGTCCACGCCCCGGCCCCGGGCGCCGAGTCGCCGAACCGGGCGAGCGGGCCGCGCCCCAGGCGCGCCAGCCGCTGGGCCGTCTCGTAGCGGCGCTGGGAGGCGAACACGCGCGCGACGAGGCCCATCGCGGCGCGCTCGGAGGTGGAGCCGTACTCGGCCTCGCGCACGACCCGCCCGCGCAGGTGGACGAGCACCGTCGGGATATCGATCTTGACCGGGCAGACCTCGTAGCAGGCGCCGCACAGCGACGAGGCCCACGGCAGCGTCGGCGCCTCGTCCAGGCCGCGCAGCTGCGGCGTCAGGATCGCCCCGATCGGGCCCGGGTAGATCGAGTCGTAGGCGTGCCCGCCGGTGCGCGAGTAGACGGGGCACACGTTCAGGCACGCCGAGCAGCGGATGCAGTGCAGCGCCTGGCGGCCGGTCTCGTCGGCGAGCACGTCGGTGCGCCCGTTGTCGAGCAGCACGAGGTGGAACTCCTGCGGGCCGTCGGGCGGGTCGGCCGACTTCACGCCCGTCCACATCGACGTGTACGGGTTCATCCGCTCGCCCGTCGAGGAGCGCGGCAGCAGCTGCGCGAAGACCTCGAGGTCGGTGAACTCGGGCACGACCTTCTCGATGCCCATGACGGTGACGAGGACGTCGGGCAGCGTCGTGCACATGCGCCCGTTGCCCTCGGACTCGAAGACGCACACCGTGCCGGTGTCGGCGGCGGCGAAGTTCGCCCCGCTGACCGCCACCCCGACGGACAGGAACTTCTCGCGCAGGTGCACGCGCGCCGCCTCGCACAGCGCCTCGGGGGTGTCGTCGAGCGTGCGGCCCTGGGCGATCGTCGACTCGAACAGGCGCCGGATCTCGGCCCGGTTGCGGTGGATGGCGGGGACGAGGATGTGCGAGGACCAGTCGCCCGCGAGCTGGTTGATGAGCTCGGCGAGGTCGGTCTCGATGGCGTGGATGCCCTCGCGCTCGAGGCCCTCGTTGAGGTCGATCTCGTCCGTGGCCAGCGACTTGACCTTGATGACCTCGTCGGCCGCGTGTGCGCGGGCGATCGAGGCGACGATCGCGATCGCCTCGGCGCCGTCGCGGGCCCAGTGCACGATCCCGCCCGCGCGCGTCACCGACGCCTCGAGGCGCTCGAGCTGCTCCGGCAGCGTGGCCATCGCGCGCGCCTTGATCGCCGCGCCGGCGTCGCGCAGCGCCTCCCAGTCGTCGAGCTCGGCGACGACGTCGGCGCGCTTGGCGCGGATCGTCGCCGTCGCCTTGCCGAGGTTGCGCCGCAACTGGGTGTCGGCCAGCGCCTCGCGCGCGCGCTCGGGAAATCCCACCGCCATGTCTACTCCTCGGCCGCCAGGATCTCGGCCAGGTGCAGCGTGCGCACGCCGGTGCGCTGGCGGCGCAGGGCGCCGCCGATGTGCATCAGGCACGAGGTGTCCGCCGAGGTGCAGACCTCGGCGCGGGTGTCCAGCACGTGGCGCAGCTTGTCGGAGAGCATCGCCATCGACGTGTCGGCGTTCTTGATCGCGAAGGTCCCGCCGAAGCCGCAGCACTCGGTCGACTCCCCCAGCTCGACGAGCTCGATCCCGCGCACCGCGCGCAGCAGGCGCAGCGGGCGGTCGCCGACATGCAGCGCGCGCAGCGAGTGGCAGGTCGGGTGGTAGGTCGTGCGGTGCGGGAACGACGCGCCGACGTCCTCGGCCTCGAGCTCGTCGACGAGGAACTCCGTCAGCTCCCGGACACGCGGGATGATCGCCTGCGCCTCGCGGGCCAGCCCCTCGTCGCCGGCCAGCGCGGCCAGGCGCGGGTAGAACTCGCGGACCATCCCGGTGCACGAGGCGGACGGGCAGACGATGACCTCGGCGTCCGCGAAGACCCGCACGAAGCGGCGTGCGAGCGGGACCGCCTCGAGCTGGTAGCCGGTGTTGGCGTGCATCTGGCCGCAGCAGGTCTGCGCCTCCGGGAAGTCGACGGCGCAGCCCAGGCGCTCGAGCAGCCGGACTGTCGCCTGCCCGACCGTCGGGAAGAGCGTGTCGTTGAAGCAGGTGATGAACAGCGCGACGCGGGTAGGCAACGCGCTGGAACGTACCCGGGAGGAGGACCCGTGACCACCCTGCTCGCCTATACGCAGGTGTTCGACCCTGTCGGCGACTCGCTCCTGGCGAGCTCGATCTTCGCCGCGCTGCCGCTCGTCACCCTGTTCGCACTGCTCGGCGGGGCCAAGCTGCCCGCCCACGTCGCCGCCGCTGCGTCGCTCGTGGTCGCCATCCTCGTCGCCATCATCGTCTACTCGATGCCCGCCGACGATGCCGTCCTGGCCGGCATCGAAGGGGCCGCGTTCGGGCTGTTCCCGATCATGTGGATCGTCTGGAACGCGATCTGGATCTACAACATGACCGAGCGGACCGGGTACTTCGCGGTGCTGCGGCGCTCGTTCGAGCGCGTCTCCGACGACGAGCGCATCCAGGCGATCATCATCGCCTTCTCGTTCGGAGCGCTGCTCGAAGCGCTGGCCGGCTTCGGCACGCCGGTCGCGATCACCGCCGTGATGCTCATCGCGCTCGGCTTCAAGCCGATCAAGGCAGCGTCGGTGGCGCTCGTGGCCAACACGGCGCCGGTCGCCTTCGGCGCAATCGCCATCCCGATCATCACGCTCGCCGGGCTGACCGAGATCCCCAAGGACGAGCTCGGCGCGATGGTCGGCCGCCAGACGCCGATCCTGGCCCTGTTCGTCCCGCTGATCCTCGTCGGGATGGTCGACGGCATGCGCGGCGTGCGCCAGACGTGGCCCGCCGCCATCGTCGGCGGTACGACGTTCGCCGTCGGCCAGTTCGTGTGCTCGAACTACATCTCCGTCGAGCTGACCGACATCGTCGCCGCGCTCCTGTCGGTGGGCTCTCTCGTCCTGCTGCTGCGCGTCTGGCAGCCCGGCGAGCCGCTACGCGCCGAGGGGCAGCAGACCCGCCCGGCGATGGCGGGCGGCGCGACGGCCGACCCGGCGTTCGAGGCCGAGACCCGCCGCCGCGAAGGCGGTCCCGACCACCGCGACTCGCGCGGCGAGATCTTCGCCGCCTACGCGCCGTACCTGATCATCATCGTCATCTTCGCCCTGGCGCAGTGGGGGCCGATCAAGGACTTCCTGGCCAAGGGCGAGACCGAGTTCCAGTGGCCCGGCCTCGACGTCGTCACCCCGGAGGGCGAGCCCGCCACCGCGGTCACCTACCGGTTCAACTGGCTGAACGCCGCCGGCACGCTGCTGCTCGTCGCCGGGCTGCTGACGATGTTCGTCCTGAGGATGAGCCCGGCCCGCGCCCTGAAGACCTACGTCGAGTCGCTCGACCAGCTCAAGTGGGCGACGCTCACCGTCATGCTCGTGCTCGGCGTCGCCTACGTGATGAACCTCTCCGGGCAGACGATCACGATCGGCCTGTGGATCGCCGGCGCGGGCGGGATCCTGGCCTTCCTGTCGCCGATCATCGGCTGGCTCGGTGTCGCCGTGACCGGATCGGACACGTCGTCGAACTCCCTCTTCGGGGTGCTGCAGGTCGAGGCGGCCAAGGAGGCCGGGCTCAATCCGACCCTGCTCGCGGCGGCCAACTCCTCGGGCGGTGTGCTCGGCAAGATGGTCTCCCCGCAGAACCTCGCGATCGGCGCCGCGGCCGTCGGCATGGGCGGCCAGGAGGGCGAGCTCTTCCGTCGCGTGATCGGTTGGAGCATCATTCTCCTGTTGATCATGTGCGTGCTCGTGTACCTCCAGTCGACATCGGTGCTCTCTTGGATGGTGGTCTGACCCCCGGCCTGCTGGCCCAGCTGCGCCGCATCTGCGGCCCCGACTGGGTGCTCACCCAGGAGCACGAGCTGCGGACCTACGAGTCCGACGGCCTGCTCCAGTACCGGGCGCTGCCCGCCGCCGCGGTGCTCCCGGCCACCGCCGAGCAGGTCCAGGCGGTGGTGCGGGCGTGCGCCCGCGAGGAGGTCCCATGGGTCGCGCGCGGCTCGGGCTCGGGCCTGTCGGGCGGCGCGCTGCCCGTCTCGGAGGGCGTGCTGATCGTCGTCTCGCGGATGAACCGGATCCTCGAGGTCGACAAGGAGAACGCGCGCGTGCTCGTCGAGCCGGGCGTGACCAACGCGTCGGTCTCGGCCGCCGTCGGCCCCGAGTTCTTCTACCCGCCCGACCCGTCGAGCCAGATCGTCTGCTCGATCGGCGGCAACGTCGCCGAGAACTCGGGCGGCGCGCACTGCTTCAAGTACGGCTTCACGACGAACTACGTCTGCGGCCTGGAGGTCGTCCTCGCCGACGGCGAGATGGCGATCCTCGGCGGCCGCGAGCTCGACTCCCCCGGCTACGACCTGCTCGGCGCGTTCGTCGGCTCGGAGGGCACGCTCGGCGTGGCCACGAAGGCGTGGCTGCGGCTCGTCCCCGTCCCCGAGACGGTCAAGACGCTCGTCGCCTTCTTCGACTCGACCCATCACGCCGGCGAGGCGGTCGGGACGATCGTCACCAGCGGCGTCGTGCCCGGGGCCATCGAGATGATGGACGCGCTGGCCATCGAGGCCTCCGAGCAGATGGCCAACGCCGGCTACCCGGTCGGCCGCGGCGCGGCGCTGCTCGTCGAGCTCGACGGCGCCGAGGAGGAGTGCGAGGCGCGCTTCGAGGAGGTCGTGCGCATCTGCGAGGAGTGCGGCTCGGACGACGTCCGCGTGGCGCGCGACGAGGCCGAGCGCGAGCTCTTCTGGAAGACGCGCAAGGCGGCCTTCCCGGCCATGGGGCGCATCAGCCCGAACTACTTCGTGCAGGACGGCGTGATCCCGCGCACGAAGCTGCCCGAGGTGCTCGACCGGATCGCCGACCTGGCCGCCGAGTACGACATGAAGGTGGCCAACGTCTTCCATGCCGGCGACGGCAACCTGCACCCGCTCGTCTGCTACGACGGCAACGTGCCCGGCGAGGCCGAGAAGGCCGAGGAGCTGTCGGGCAAGATCCTCGACGCGTGCCTCGACGCGGGCGGCTCGATCACCGGCGAGCACGGGGTCGGCGTGGACAAGCGAAAGCACATGACCAAGCAGTTCGGCGAGGCCGACCTCGAGACGTTCCAGAAGCTCCGCTGCGCCTTCGACCCGGCCGGCCTGGCCAACCCGGGCAAGGTCATGCCCACGCCGCGCCTGTGCGGCGAGGTTCCCGGTCCCTACCGGCGCCACCCCCTCGAGGTCGCCGGGCTGGCCGAGCGCTTCTGATGGCTGCGACCGAGGTCGCCGCCGAGCGTCCCGAGAGCCCCGAGGAGGCCGCCGAGCTGCTGCGCGCGCTCGGCGACGCCGGCCGGACCGTGCGCGTCCGGGGCGGCGGCACGAAGCTCGGCTGGGGCGCGCGCGGCGCGCCGGTCGAGGTCGAGGTCTCCACCGGCGGGCTGACGCGGACGCTCGAGCACAACGAGGGCGACTTCACCGCCGTGCTCCAGGCGGGCGCGTCGCTGGCCGAGGCGCAGGCGACCTTCGCCGCCGGCGGGCAGATGTTCGCCATCGACCCGCCGCTCGGAGGCGGGCGACGCGGCCACGCTCGGCGGCGCCGTCGCGAGCGCCGACTCGGGACCGCTGCGCCACCGCTACGGCGGCGTGCGCGACCTCATCGTCGGCATGACCGTCGCCCTGTCCGACGGCAAGCTGTCGACGTCCGGCGGGCGCGTGATCAAGAACGTCGCGGGCTATGACATCGGCAAGCTGTTCTCGGGCTCGATGGGCACGCTCGGCCTGATCGTCTCGGTGTCCGTGCGCCTGCACCCGCTGGCCGAGGGCAACGCCACCGCGTGGGGCACGGCCGCGGATCCGGCCGTGCTGGCGCGCACCGCGGCGACGCTCGCGGCGCTGCCGATCGAGGCCGACGCGCTCGACGTCGCCTGGGACGATCGCTCCGGCCGCCTGCTCGTGCGCTTCAGCGGCGCCGCCGCCGAGCGCCAGGCGCAGGCCGTGCTCGAGCGCCTGCGCGCGGGCGGCCTCGAGGACGTCCAGGCCACGGCCGACGACGCCGCCCTGTGGGACGCCCAGCGGGCCGCGCAGCGCTCCGAGGCGGGCGCCGTGATCAAGGTCTCCGCGCTGCCCGCCGACCTCGGCGTCGTGCTCGGCGTCGCCCGCGACGCGGGCGCGCGCGCCGTCGCCCGTGCCGCACTCGGGCTGTCGTGGCTGACGCTCGAGGGCGACCACCTGCCCGAGCGCGTCGCCGCCCTGCGCGCCGCGCTCGCGCCGCGCGCCTGCACGCTGCTCGACGCGCCCGGCGCCGTGCGCGAGCACGTGGCCACCTGGCCCGAGGTCGACCCGGGCTCGCTGGCCGTCATGCGCCGCGTCAAGGAGCGCTTCGACCCCGCCCGGATCTTCAGCCCGGGCGCCTACGTGGGAGGGATCTGACCACCTTGAGCTCGCTCGACGTCACCCAGCACGAGGCCACGGGCGACCCGGCGCGCCGGGCCTGGGACGAGCACCACCCGCCCGAGCTGGACCTGATCCGCGACTGCGTGCACTGCGGCTTCTGCCTGCCCACGTGCCCGAGCTACAAGGTCTTCGAGGAGGAGATGGACTCGCCGCGCGGGCGGATCCTGCTCATGCGCGTCGGGCACGAGGAGGGCTCGGAGATCTCGCCGCAGTTCGTCACCCACCTCGACCGCTGCCTGGGCTGCATGGCCTGCGTGACCGCGTGCCCGTCGGGCGTCCAGTACGACCGGCTGATCGAGCGCGCCCGGCCGCAGCTCGAGCGTCAGGTCGACCGGCCGTGGTCCCAGCGCGCGCTGCGGCGCGCCGTGTTCGAGCTGTTCACGCACCCGGGGCGGCTGCGCGTCCTGGCGCCGCTGATGGCGCTCGAGCGCCGCTTGGGCATCACCGAGCGGCTCGCCCGTGTCCCGCTCGTCCGGCGCAACGCGCGGCTGCGCACGATGCTCGCGCTCACGCCCGACGTCCCCGCCGCCAACGCCGTGCACCGGCTCCCGCGCGTGACGAAGGCCAAGGGGACGGCCCGTGGTCGCGTCGCCTTCATGCAGGGCTGCGTCCAGCGCGTCTGGTTCGCCGACGTCAACGCGGCGACCGTCCGCGTCCTCGCCGCCGAGGGCTTCGAGGTCCACACGCGGCGCACGCCGCGCTGCTGCGGCGCGCTGACGCTGCACTCCGGGCTCGAGGACGAGTCGCTCGTGCTGGCGCGCGAGACGATCGCCGCCTACGAGGACTTCGACCACGTGATCGCCAACGTCGCCGGCTGCGGCTCGGCCATGAAGGACTACGGCCACCTGCTCGCCGACGACCCCGAGTGGGGCGAGCGCGCGAAGGCGTTCAGCGCCAAGGTGCGCGACGTCCACGAGCTGCTGGCCGAGCACGAGCCGCGGGCCGAGCGCCACCCGCTTGCCCTGCGCGTCGCCTACCACGACGCGTGCCACCTCGCCCACGCCCAGGGCGTGCGCCAGCCGCCGCGCGAGCTGCTGCGCTCGATCCCCGGGCTCGAGCTGCTCGAGCCCGCCGAGTGGGAGCTGTGCTGCGGCTCGGCCGGGATCTACAACGTCATGCAGCCCGAGGCCGCCGAGGAGCTGGGGCGCCGCAAGGCGCGCAACCTCGAGGCGACGGGCGCCGAGGTGATCGCCGCGGCCAATCCCGGCTGCACGATGCAGATCGGCGCGCACCTCGAGCGCGGCGAGATCCGCGTTGTCCACCCCATGCAGCTGCTCGACGCGTCGCTGCGCGGGGAGTGACGCGGCGCCGGATGGACCACTGGCCCGCCCTCGCCGGCCTGTCGCTCGTCGTCGAGCGCTGTGAGTACGGGCGCCTCGACCCGGGCGACGGCTTTGCCGAGCAGGTCCACTCCACGCGCCTCGTCCGCCTGCTCGGCGGCGGCCAGGAGGGACGCGGCGAGGACATCACGCTGTTCATGGGCGACGAGGCGCCGGACCTCGCGCTCGCCGGGGAGTGGACGCTCGAGAGCTTCTGCGCGCACCTCGACACGCTCGAGCAGTGGCCGGGCGAGCCGCCCGAGTGGGACATCGCGCGAGGCTTCCGCAGCTGGGCCTACGAGTCCGCGGCGCTGGACCTCGCGCTCGTGCAGGCCGGGCGGGCTCTGCACGACGTCATCGGGCGCGAGCCCCGCCCGGTGACGTACGTCAACTCGCTCGGGCTCGGCGACCCCGCCTCGGCCGACACGATCCTGCGGCGCCTCGAGCGCTATCCCGGGCTGCGCTTCAAGCTCGACGCCGCGGTCGGATGGACTCCCGAGATCGTCGACGTGCTCGTCGGCACGGGCGCCGTCCACACGATCGACTTCAAGGGCCGCTACGGGCTGGAGGTCGAGGACCCGGGCGCGCTGCCCGCGCTGTACGAGCGGCTGCTCGCCGCCTTCCCGGACGCGCTGATCGAGGACCCGCACGACCTCCCGGAGATCGCCGCGCTCGTCGAGCCGCACGCCGCCCGCGTCTCCTACGACGCGCCGATCCACACGGTCGCCGACCTCGACGACGTGCCGATCGCCGCGCGGACGTTCAACATCAAGCCGAGCCGGGTCGGCCGGCTGCGCGACCTGTTCGCCCTCTACGACGCCTGCGAGCGGCGCGGGCTCGCGATGTACGGGGGCGGGATGGGCGAACTGGGCGTCGCGCGCGGCCAGATCCAGCTGCTGGCGGCCATGTTCTCGCCCGACGGGCCGAACGACATCGCGCCGCCCGGGTTCAACGCGCTGGACCCGCGGGCGGGCCTGCCGACCTCCCCGCTGGCGCCCGATCCGGCGCCCGCCGGCTTCCGCCGTCGCGAGGACGCCGGCGAGCGACGTTAGCCCTGTAGTAGCGGCAACGCGCCAACAAAGGAAAAGGGCTCAAGTCTTACCGGGCCCTTGCCGATGACTGCAGCATCCGGAGGAACGGAACCCCGCCGGAGACACGGAAGCCGGAGAGCTGGGACGCTCGAAGGTCATTCCGAATTGGCAACGAGCACGGACGCTCGTTGTCCCTCTTGGGTGACGGGCATGGATGCCCGTTCGCCATCTCGCCGGCGAGCATGGACGCTCGTCGTCGTCTCTGATCGACGGACGGGCATGGACGTCCTCCGTCCCTCTCCTCGGGCGACGGGCACGGATGCCCGCCGTCTCACCCACGTGCCGGGGGGCTCTGGGGTGGGGCTACGGTGTGGCCGCCGTGACGACGAGATACCGGGCTCTCTCCTCACTCGGATTCGTCGTCGCGTGCGGCACGCCGGCCGGGATGCGCAGCGCCTCGCCGGCGCCGATCACCACCCGCGTGCCCGCCCCGTCGTCCACGTCGAGGCGACCCTCGACCATGTAGAAGGTCTGCTCCGCGTCCTCGTGGACGTGCGACTCGGCGCCGCCGCCGGCGGCCATCTCGCAACCTGCACCCGCGCGCCCGCCGCGGCCTGCGCGACCCAGTGCGATCGCACGCCCCAGTGGCCGTCGGGCTCGAACCACTCGCGCTGGTCGGGGCGGATGATCTCGAGCGTCGGCGTCGTCAACGTGGTCTCCTCGTCCTCAGGCCTGGATCGCGCTCAGCACGGCGACGCCGGAGACGATCGCGGCCACGCCGACGATCTGCACCCGGGCGAGTCGCTCGCCGAACAACGCGAATCCTCCCAGAGCGGCGAGCGCGGCGAACAGCGAGGCGAGCACGGCGGTGACGGCGATGCTGTCGCGCGCGCCGAGCGCGAAGCACGCGGCGCCCGCGACCTCGCAGATCCCGCCGAGGACGACGAAGGGCACGGCGGGCCGCGTGAGGATCAGGCGGCCCGCGGCGAGCAACGGGACGGCGATGACCACGATCCCGATGAGGCGGGCGGGCAGGAGGATCCAGGCGATCGGGACCTCGCCGCTCACGCGGCCGGTCGCGTACAGGCTGGCGCCGAAGACGGCCGCGGCGGTCACGGCGAGCAGCGCCGTGACGCGCGGGCTGCGCACGGGCGCCGCGTCGTCCGGCGCCTCGCGCGCCGTCGCGCTGAGGACGACGCCGACCGTGATCACCGTGAGCGTGATCACGACGCCGGCCGACAGCGCCTCCCCCGCGACGGTGGCCAGCACCGCGGCGATCGCGCCCTCGGTGGAGACGATCGGCGCGACGATCGCCACCTTGCCGCGGCGCAGCGCCTCGTAGGTGAGCAGCAGGCCGCCGACGTTGCCGCCGCCGACGATCGCGAGCCAGCGCAGCGTCTCGCCGTCGACGTCCTCCGGCGCGCGGCCCAGCGCCAGGAACGGCGCGATCGCCACGAAGCCCGACAACATCACCCACGCCAGCGCAGGGCCGGGCCCGATCAGGCGCGAGGACCGCGAGGAGCACAGCGTTGCCGTCGCGAACGCGAGCGCGGCGCCGACGCCGCCGAGGATGGCCGTCATCTCCCGGGATCATGGCGGCGCGCAGGGTACGATGGCCGTCCGGCGCCCGTAGCTCAGTGGATAGAGCGCTTGCCTCCGGAGCAAGAGGTCACAGGTTCGAATCCTGTCGGGCGCGCTGCGCGGTGACGCCGTGCTCTCGGACCGGCGCTCGTATCGCAACGGACGGCCGCGCGACCAGACGGACACTCCACATCTCGTACCTGTCGGCCGGTAACAGTCACCGCATCCGCGTGTCCGTGTGCGTCTGGGGGATCTCGTGGCGACTTCACCGACCTGGCCGTCCAGTGTCGAGATCGGCGACCGTGCCGCACCATGAAGTCCACATCCGCGAGGAGCTGATCGAGGCGGGCCCGAACCGGCCGCACGAGTGTCACAGCCCCGCGCGGAGCACCGCCTTGAGCTCGCTGCGGTGGTCGTGCTGTCGCTCGCCGTCCTGGCCACCGCGTGGAGCGGCTACCACGCAGCGCGCTGGTCGGGCGACACGCAGCGCTGTACACGGAGGCGTCCGCCCTACGTGTGAGGTCCGCCCAGTAGGCGGTGCGGGCGGGCCAGGCGCATCGACGACCAGCCCTACTTCAACGGTTGGCTCGACGCCTACGCCTCCGGTGACAAGCGGCTGGCTGCCATATACCGGCGCCGCTTTCGGTCTGAGTTCGTCCCGACATTTGCGCGTGGATCGCACAGCGTCCGTTCTCCTACCCGACGCGCGATCCCCGGGCCGCTGTACACGCCGCAATACCGGCCCGTGGAGTCCGTCCGGGCCGCGGAGCTCGATGCCGACGCGGAGAAGCTGTACCGCGAGGGCGTCGAGGCGAAGGAGCACGACGATTCCTACACCCTGTCGACCGTGTTCTTCGCGGCCGTCCTGTTCTTCGGCAGCGTCTCGCGGCGTCTGGAGTGGTGGCCGCGAGGTCTGGGGGTGTTCGCGCTCGGGAGCGTCATGCTGCTCCTCGGGCTGGTCTGGGTGGTGTCCCAGCCGACCGCGTAGTCGTCGAGCGAACCTGCCCCATCACGTTCCTGACCCGCTCGCCGGCGGCGCCGCGAGATCGCGCAGCGACTCGCGGATGCCGTCGGCGACGACCTCGACGTCATCGACCGCGTCCCGGTCCGCGCACAGCCCGAAGAACAGCGTGTCCGCGGCCGAGATCACTGCGACGCGCAACGCGTGGTGCTGCGCGATCTCGGCCAGCGAGTACAGCTCGCACACGCGGGCACCGAGCACGTAGACGTCTTCGCGCGGTCCCGGCACGTTCGAGACGTTCAGCGTGAACACCCGCGGGCTCATCGCCCGGCGGGCGACGGAGTGCCTCAGGGTGGCCGCGTAGAGCGCCTCGGCTTCGTGCTGGCGCTTGCGCTCGACGGTCTGACGGTTGACGGCCAGGAGGCGCTCGGCAAAGCCGGCCTCGCCGATGGGGAGGTCGACGAAGAAGTACGAGTCGCGATTCGCCGCGTCGTCTTGCCCGACAGCTGGGTGGAGGCTCACGGGCACCTTCGCGCGAATCCCCTGCTCGGGCAGGCCTCGGTGCTCGAGCCACGCCCGCATCCCACCCGCGACAGCGGTGAGCACGACGTCGTTGATCGTCACCGCAGGGTCGATCGCCTTCGCCGCGGAGCGGCACGCCGCGAACGGGGCCGACGCGAAGGCGACCCGACGCGCGGGGCCCGCACCGTGATCGAGCGGCGTCGGCGTCGCGGTGAGGGCGAGGTCGCGCTTCACCGCCGCCTTGGACTCCAGCGCGAGGCGCCTCGTCTGCGCGAGGCCGCGCGCCCGGGCGCCGACCGAACGCGCGCGGCGCGCCGCCGGGCCGAGACCGGCCACCGCGCACCGAGCGAACAACGAGATGCCGCTCGGCGCCGGCGCGGGCTGCCAGGCGCTCGCCGGGACCGGCGCGGGATCCGACGTGCTGGACCACAAGAGCTCGCCGGCGAGCCGCATCGCCGACGTGCCGTCGGCCAGGCAGTGATGGATGCGCCAGACGAGTGCCATCGACCCGTCGGTCATCGCCTCGACGACATCGATCCGCCACAGCGGATGGGCGCGGTCGAGCCGCTCCGCCATGAGGCCGGCGACGATCTCGCGCAGCCGCTCCGGGCTCACCGGTCCGGCCTCTTCGACGGCGCGGACGTGGCGCGCGATGTCGAACGCCTCGTCGTCGATCCAGACCGAGCCGCCGGCCGTCCGCGGCGAGCGGACAAGCCGCCGGCGCAACCTAGGGGCGGCATCGAGGCGGCCGGCGACATTCGCGCGCAGCTGATCCAGCGTGGGAAGCACGCGCTCCTCGCCGGGCCTCAGGACCACGACCTTGCAGGCGTGGCCGCGAACGTTGCCGGCTTCCAGATCGAGGATTCGGACGTCCTCGGCGCTCAGGTGATCGACCGGCATGACGGGACCTCCTCCGTCGGGCGTCAGGGCGACGCTACACCCGGCGGCGATGCCCGGGCGAGATGACGCATCGCGGCCACCAGCGTCGTGAGCCGCCCGGTCAGGTCTGCACCACATGGCACCCGGCCTCCACGCGACCGGCCAGTCCGAGTTCCGTTATCGCCTCGGCGACGCCCGGGAGGAGCGGATGGCCGGAGTCGTCGAAGCAAAGCCGCGAACGCTGCCCTCAACACGCCCAAGGTCCGCGCGCACGCGGTCTAGCGCCAACACCGAGCATCGCCGTTTCGTGGCCGCGCAGCCACTCCGAGCCGAGCAACGGCTCCGCGCGCGCGACGAACCAGGACAGGCGCTCGATCCACCGGCGATCTCGTCGGGGTCGCCGCTCAACGCTGGCAGCGGCGCGTACGACTCCCGCAACTGCTGGCCCTCGTCGGGGCGCACCAGCTTGTCGACGTTGCGCTCCGTGACGCGGCCCTGCGGGTGCATGTCAGCCGCCTCACGCACGATGCGCAGGCCCTCCGGGCGGTCGTAGTCGTTGAGTAGCCGGGCCGTCCAGATGCTCATCAGGCGGCCGCTCGGATCGTGCCGGTCCGGCTTCGCCCACGCGGTCGCGGTGCGGCGATGATGACGAAGGCGTGTCGAGCGACCAGCCCTCATCGAACCAACCGATCGGCGCTCGGCGAAAGCCCGCAGCCGGTCGTCGTGCCCTCCGGGGATCTCCGCAGGAGCAACGTCGGCGGTGAGGTCGGCGATCAACCAGAGGTCCTTCGCCGCCGGAGCATCGGCTCGCGGGCGATGTGCACCGCGTCGGTGAAGTCGTGGCAGCCGCCTGTGACTTCGATGCTGGACGCTTCCGTGCCTCGTGCATCTGCCGTGTTGTCCAAGGGCGCGCCCGCCGGGCCGCACGCCCCGGCGTGGAACACACACAGCGCGTAGGACTCTCGTGCAAGAGCATGCGCCCGAGCCCTGGGCACCAGTGCCAGATCGACCCGGATCGCGCCTGATCACACCGCATCAGCGCCCTCCGCGGGAGCCCCGAGGGCACGGATCTCCGCTTGCTATCGGGAGATCCGTGCCGTTAGCGCCCGGTTCTCGCTGTGCCTCCGGAGCAAGAGGCCGCAGGTTCGAATCCTGCCGGGCGCGCTCCAGAAAGCCCCGCAAATGCGGGGTTTTTGATGGCTCAGTCTTTGTCCGTTTCTGGCGCGTCGGCGCCGCCTACGTCGCTCGCTCCGGCCAAGGGCGAAAGCGTCCGGACGCGCGCGCCGTCAGGAGCGCAACCTCCGCCAGCCGAGGTAGGTCACGAGGTCGACCAGCAGCGCGAGCGCAACGACGAGCCACTCGGCGCCGGCCACGCGGTCGGACGAGAGGCCCCACATCAGCGCGTAGGCGATCGTGGTCCACGGCAGCAGCACGAAGCCCAGAACCGGCACGACCCAGCCGTCGTATGCGCGGCCGAGCAGCGGGGGGTTGCTGAAGATCCAGAACGCGAGAATGCCCACGCGCGGCCAGAGCAGGCTGGAGCAGAAGAACAGCCAACCCATCACCCGGCCGCCCGACATGCCGCCCGCGGGCGGCGGCTTCATCCACTCTTGCTGGATCGGCGCATGGCTCATGACGGCCATGCTGAACCGGCGGCCGGTGGCGGTCATCGTCCGATCCGGGTGACGAGGCCCCGCAGATGTGCGACGCGACGGTGCGGACGCTGAGCACGAGGCGATCCGCCAGCCCTCGGCCTCGAGGTGGCGCAGCGCGTCGAAGACCGCCGAGCGGCCCCACGCAGCAGCGCTCGACGATGCGGCCGGTCGAGTACCAGCAGACGTGGTCCTCGTTCGCCCAGTCGGCGAGGCACAGCAGGACGAGCTTCTTCGTCCCCGCGTCGGCTAGGGTCGGCGCATGGAGACGGTCAACGGCTGTACCGTCACGCCGCCCACCGAGGCCGCGGGGCCGCTTCGCCTCGCGGACCCGGCGTCCTACGTCGTGATGACCCGGGCCTTCGGGCCCGGCGAGGGGCCGGCGCCGCACATCCACCCCCACACCGACGAGGCGTTCTACATCGCCAGCGGCGAGGCGACGTTCCTGCTCGGCGACCAGGAACTTCAGGTCAGCCCGGGCAGCGTGGTGTTCGTCCCGCGCGGCACGCCGCATACCCTGCGCAACTCGGGCACCGAGCAACTGCGTGGGCTGATCCTCGTCTCCCCCGCCGACGCCGAGCACACGTCGCTCGCGGCGCCGCCGCCCGGCTGACCGCGTCGCGGCGCCGGTCGCGTCACACCCGCCCGATTGGCCAGGGCGAGTTTCTGATCACCCGCCGGCGGAGATGCAGGCCGCATGCGACGGATCGCGATGGGGGCGCTCGTCGCCGCGCTCGGCCTGACGGCCTGCGGCGGCGACACGGAGACGAAGACCGTGACCGTGACGAAGACGGTCACTGCCCCGGCGGACACGAGCGGGCAGGCGCAGGCCCCGCAGACGACCGAGCCGGGCGCCACGACGCAGACAGAGGGGGCGCAGCCGGCCACGCCGCTGCCCGCGGGCGTGGTCGCCGCGGACGGCACGTACGCGATGCACACGCGCCAGTCCGACTACACCGGCGAGAACACCGCCGTCGACGACGAGTTCCCGACCGACTCGGAGTGGGTGTTCCAGACCGTCTGCCAAGGCTCGGACTGCGAGCTCCAGATGCGACGGGAACTGCAGTCGGGCGCGTTCAAGAACGTCACTCTGGAGCCCGACCCGCAGCGCGAGGGCGTCTACGTCGGCGCCTCCTCGGGCACGACCGGATGCGCGGGCGACGAGCGGTCGCCCTCCACCCAGCGCTATTCGGTGCGGCTGACCGCGCCCGAGGACCTCGACGGGCGCCCGACGGCGCGGCGCATGGACGTCTACTTCACCGAGATCGCCCGCGGGTGCGACCTCAGCGACGTCGCCCGCGCCGTCGTCTCGTGGCGGGGCAGCCGGAAGACATAGCCGCGGGGACCGGCCGCCGCCCGGCCCCGCGAGCTACGGAGCCAGCGTCACCGTGACGTCCGAGTTGTCGTCCTCGTCGTTGACCGAGCGGAACGTCCCGCGGGCGTTGGCGTACGCGCCCGTGCCCCCGACGACCGACCCGACCGTCGTGTTCCCGCTCAGCTTCGTCAGGACCTGCACCTGAAGCTGACCGGCCTGCAGGCGGTACGCCCCGGTGCAGACGGCCACGGCGTTCGTGAACCGGCCGCCGACCGTCATCGTGCACGTCGCGTGGAGCTTGCCGATCCGCGCGCCGGACGCGTTGGCCAGCGGGTTGGTGAACACGAGCTGGTCGCCCATCGAGAACCTCGGGTTGCGCTCCGACGTGACCCTCGGGGCGTGGTCGATGAACCTGAACGTCGAGCCCTGGTCCAGCTCGCGGAACGTGATCGTCGTCCCCGTGGGCGCCTGGGCCGACGCCCCCGGGCCGACGAACAGGAACACGGCGACACCCACGGCGACAGCGGCCAACAGCATCCGGCGCATGGAACCCTCCAAAGATCGGGTGCGCCCGCGGGACCGCGAGCGATCCACCCTAGTCCGGCGGAGCGAGGCGGCGCACCCACGGCGTACGCGCGCCGACCCGCGCGCTCAGCGCCGGCGGCGGACCGTCAGCCGCGCGCGCATGCCCTTGGCGAGGTGCCCGGGCTGCAGGCAGACGAGCGTGTAGCGCCCGGGACGGCGCAGGCGCACCGTGAACGAGAGGGTCTCCCCCGGCTCGATCCCCGGCGAGGTCGACGAGCGGTAGCCGGCCGGGCCGCGGACCTGGACGTCGTGGACGTCCTCGCCGAAGTTGTGGATGTTCAGCCGCACGCGGCCGGCGGGCACCCGCTCGCGGTAGACGCCGAAGCTGAACTCGCGCGCGCTCATGCCGACCGCGGTGGCCGGGCGGGCCGGCGCTGCCGGCGACGGCGCCAGCAGGCCGGCGAGGACGGCGGCGAGCGCGACGATCACGCGACGATCGCCAACCGTCCGAACGCGCCCGCGCCGGGCAGCACCGCGTCCGCGGGGGTGCCCAGCCAGCCCTCGAGCAGCGACGCGTACACGCGCCGGAAGTCGACGGTCACGGCGAGGTTGCCGTGCTGGTCCAGACGCGCGATGTCGGGGTACTCGGTGAGGATCCCGGGCCGCGCCCGGTTGCCCTGCACCCAGGCGATCCCGCCCGCTCCGTGGTCGGTTCCCTGCGACTCGTTGCTGTCGACCCGGCGACCGAACTCCGACCACACGAAGGTGAGCACGCGGTCGGCGAGGCCGCGTGCCTCGAGGTCGGTCTGGAAGGCGGCGAGCGCCTGAGACAGCGCCGACAGCGCGGTGCCCAGCTCGCCGGGCTGGTCGTCGTGGGTGTCGTAGTCGCCCTCGGCCTCGACGGTCGCGACACGCACCCCGAGCGGCAGCGCGAGCAGCGCGGCGAGCCGCGAGAGCTTCGTCCCGAGGTCGTTGTCGGGCGGGTAGGCCACGGGCGGCGCGAGCGGGTCGGGCTTCCCCTCCTGGGCCGCGTAGGGCGACAGCTTCTCGCTGACCGTGCGGGCAAGCCGCGTGGCGCGCGCCGAGGCCGCGGGCCCGGGCCGCGACGAGGACGCGCCGTCGGCCAGCCGCGACCACGCCTCGCTCGCCTTCGCCGCCCCCACCCCCCACGTGCCCGCGAAGCCGATCCGCGCATCGGCGGGCGAGTCCAGCGAGGCGACCGGAGCGCCGCCGCTGCGCAGGACGGGCGACAGCGAGCCGCCGAGCGACAGGCCCTGCAGCGGGAATCCGGGTTGTAGGACAATCTAGTTTTGTCCTACAATCGCCGCCATGTCGCGCCGAGCCCTCCTCCTCGCCACCCTCGCGGCCTACCTGCCGGCGTCCTCGTTCGCCGCGCTGGCGGGCCGCGAGGACGTCCCCGGCGGCCCCGCCGACCCGGCGCTCATCGTCGTCCCGTTCTGCCTCGGCTTCGCCGTCGCGTTCGTCGGCTGGGGCCGGCTCGCCGACCGCATCGGCGCCGCGACCGTCGTGCGCGCCGCGCTGCTCGTGCTCATCGGCGCCGGCCTCGTCGTCGCGCTCGTCCCGGACGCGACGACGCTCGCCGGCGGGCGCGCGCTGCAGGGCCTGGCCGCCGCCGGCGTCCCGCCCGCCGCGCAGGCCGCGCTCGCCCGCGGCGCCGGGGCCTCGCATGCCGGCCGGGCGCTCAGCGGCATGATGCTCGTCGTCGCGCTGGCCACGCTCGGCGGCCCCGCGCTCGCCCAGGCCGTCGCGGGCGCGGGGGGCTTCACCGCCGCAGCGCTCGCAATCGGCTGTGCGCCCGCGGCGCTCGTCCTGCTGTTCCCCGCCGCCGCATCGTCCCGTCCCGAGGCGGCGCCCGCCCCGGCCGAGGACGACGGCGAGCCCGAGGACCGGCGCGGCGTCGTGGCCGGCTGGACGGTGAGCGCGCTCGTGCTCGCCGGGCACTGGACCGTGCTGACGCGCCTGGACGAGGCGCTCGGGCCGCACGGGCTCGGCGCCGGCGCGGGCGTCGCCGCCGCGCTGTCGCTGGCCGCCGCGCTCGGGCTGCCGCTCGTCGTGCTCGCCGCGGGCGCGAGCGACCGCCGCGGGCCCCGCACGCCGATGGTCGCCACGCTCGTCACCGGCGCGGCCGGCTTCCTGCTCGCCGCGCGCGCCCCCGATGCGGCGACGTTCGCGGTCGCCGCCGGGCTCGGGCTCGTCGTCTACTGGGCCTACCTGCCCGTCGTCGCCGTCCAGGTGCAGCGCAGCGCGTCTGCGGCCCGTCGCGGGCGCGCCGCGGGCGGGCTCTACGCCTCGATGTGGAGCGCCGCGGCGCTCGGCGGGGCGGCGGCGTCGCTGGCGCCGTCGTGGCGCACGGTGCTGCTCGGCGCGGCGATCAGCTGGGCGCTGGCCGCGGTCGTCGCCGGGCACGCGTTCATCGCGCGGCCCGCCCCGGCATCATCCGCCGCATGGGCACGCCGTCCACAGCCGTCGCCGCGCTGACCTCGGCGCTGCGCGAGCGCATCCTCGAGGGTGAGCTGCTGCCCGGTGAGCGGCTGGTCGAGCGCGTCATCGTCGAGGAGAACGACGTCTCGCGCGTGACGGCGCGAAGCGCCCTGGGCCGCCTGGCGGCCGAGGGGCTCGTCGTGCTCGAGCCCCATCGCGGCGCGCGCGTGGCCGAGCTCGACGCCGACGCGCTGCATGACCTCTTCGCGCTGCGCGCTGCGCTCGAGGTCGAGGCCGCGCGGATCGCGCTCGACGAGCGCCCGGACGAGCTGGACGCCGAGCTCGGCGAGGCGGTCGCGGCGCTCGCCGCCGCCTGCCGCCCGCGGCGCGTGGACTGGCGCCGCGTCGGCGAGGCCCACGAGGAGGTCCACCGCACGCTCGTCGACGCCGCCCGCAGCCCGCGCATCTCGGCCGCCCACCACGCGCTCGCCGCCGAGATGCGCCTGTTCGTCGCGCGGCTGCGCCCGGTGTGGTCCCCGGCGGAGATGATCAGCCACCACGAGGCGCTGCTGCGCGACCTCCACACCGTCGGGCCCGAGGCCGTGCGCCGCCACATCCTCGACGGGGAGCGGGCCGTGCTCGCGCCGGCCCGCCCCTCGTAGGGATCGCTCAGCGCAGCTCGGGCAGCGGCTTCATGCCGTGGCGCGAGACCGAGCGGCGCGCGGAGACGGCGGCCATCCCGTCGCCCGCCGCGGCGGGCGCGGGCGCGGCCGCGAACGGGACCTCCTGGCGGCAGCGGGTGCCGGCCGCCGGCAGCGCGCCGCTGTCGAGGTAGGCCTCGACGGCGGCGTCCACGCACGCCGAGTTGCCCGGGTAGGCCGTGTGGCCGTCGCCGATCATCGTCAGCAGGCGCGCGTTGCCGAGGTCGTGGACGAGGCTCAGCGCGCCGCGGTAGGGCGTCGCCGGGTCGTAGCGCGTGGCCACCACGAGCGGCGTCACCGACGACCCGGGGATCCGGAACGGGCCCGCGAAGGCGTCCTCGTCGCGGATCGGCCACAGGCCGTAGTTGAGCTCGACGTAGCCGTTGTTCCACCACGTGTGCTCGTGCTCGGACCACGAGCGCTTGCCCGCGCGCAGGTACGGCTTCACCCCGCGCTCGTAGCGCTGCTCGATCGCTCCGATCGTGAAGTAGCGATCACCCCCGGGATCGAAGGTCCCGTCGGGGTTGCGGCCGTAGGACTCGTCGACGAGCCGGCGCATCAGCGTTCCGTCGCCCTTCGCGAGGTCGGCGAGCGCCTGCGCGAGCTCGGGCCAGAACTGCTTGGCGTACACCTCGCCGGTGGCCCCGAAGAGGATGTCGTCGCCGGTCACCGGGCGCGGGTCGTCGCCGCCGGCCGGGATCGGCGTCTCGTCCGCCTGGTCGACGAGCTCGTCGAACGCGCTCGCCGGGTCCTCCCCGCCGAAGCCCTGGCACACGTCCTGGTGGACGGCGCACGCCTGGAAGAAGCGCGCCAGCGCGCGCTCGAAGCCGTCGCTCTGGGCGCTCAGGTCGGCGGTCGGGTCGTTGATGTAGTCGGTCGCGTCGACGGGCCCGTCGAGGACCATCGCGCGGTAGCGCCGCGGGAACAGGCTCGCGTACGTCGCCCCGAGCAGCGTCCCGTAGGAGTAGCCGAAGTACGTGATCTTCCGCTCGTCCAGCGCGCGGCGCAGGAGGTCGATGTCGCGGGCGACGTTGGCCGTCGAGACGTGCGGGAGGATCGCCCGGTTGAGCGCGACGCAGCGGTCGACGTAGCGTTGGTCCTTGGCCACGAGCCCCGGCACGTCGAGGTTCAGCGGCGTCGGGAACGGGACCGAGTAGATGCCCTCGGTCTCCTGATTGACCTTGCAGTCGATCGACGGCTCGCTCTGGCCGACGCCGCGCGGGTCCATGCCGATGATGTCGTAGCGCGTGTTCAGCGCCGGGAACAGGTCGGCGCCGAAGGCCTCGAGGATGTCGGCCGTCGTGCCGCCCGGCCCTCCGAAGTTGATGAACAGCGATCCGATCCGGTGCGCCTGGTCGGTCGCCGGCGAGCGCGCGACGAACAGGCTGATGCTGGGACCGCCCGGGCTGTCGTAGTCCAGCGGCGCGGCGGCGGTGGCGCACGTGACGTTCGCGGCTTCGCCGCACGGCTGCCAGTCGAGCGCCGGCGCCTCCGCCCCTCGGGCTGCCTCCGGAGCCACGGCGGCCAGCAGCGAGCAGGCGACGATCGCCGTCCACGCGCGTCGGCGGGATCCTTGCATCGGGCCCTCCCCCCTCTGTCGTGAGCGCGGCATGGCCTACACCGATGAGGACGGCCGCGCAACGCCGAGCGTCAGAGGATCGCCCGCCTCACATTCTGGTTCAACAACGTGATACCATTTGGTTCCACAGTATGGAACCAGTCGAGCGACAAGGCACGCCGTTCCCGTTCGAGGGGCCCGTTCCCCACGAACTGCTCATCGATCGCCGCCGCGAGCTCGACCTGCTCGCGCGCCGCGCCGGCGACCGCGTGAGCGTACGGCTCGTCGCGCCACGGCGCTACGGCAAGACGAGTGTCCTCCTCGCCCACGCCGGCCGCCTGCAGGAGACGGGCTGGCGCGCGGCGCACGTCGACTTCTCGCGCGTCGCCGACCTGACCGACGTCGCCCGTCGCCTCGCCGGCGCCTACGCCCACCTCGACTCGCCGTGGATGCGCTCGCACCTCAGCGGCCTGCTCGCGCGGCTCGGCGTCTCGCTCTCGCCCACCGGGCCGTCCGTGTCGATCGGCCCGCGACCGATGAGCCCGGACAGCGTGTCGGCCGAGACCGTCCTCTACCGCCTGCTCGACCTCCCCCAGGCGCTGTGGGATCGCGACGGCATCGCCACGCTCGTCGTCTTCGACGAGTTCCAGGACCTGCTCGTCGCCCGCAAGGACCTCGACGGCCTGCTGCGCTCCCGCATCCAGTACCACGGCGACGCCGCCGCCTATGTCTACGCGGGCTCCGAGCCGTCGATGATGCGCGAGCTCTTCGACAGCCGCGAGCGACCCCTGTTCGGCCAGGCCGACCCGCTCACGCTCGAGCCGCTGCCGCTCGAGGAGACGCTCGGCGAGCTGGCCGAGCGCTTCGCCGCCGAGGATCTCGATCCGGGCGAGGCGCTCGCCGCGCTCGTGACCTTCGCCGCCGGCCACCCGCAGCGGACGATGCTGCTCGCCTACCTGCTCGCCGACCGCCTCGCCGCCGGCGAGATCGCCACGCCGGAGCTCGCCGGCACGGTCATCGACGACGCGCTGGAGCGCACCGTCCCGGCCCACCAGGCGCTGTGGCAAGGCCTCGGGCGCTCCGAACGCGCCGTGCTCGCCGCGGTCGCCGACGGCATCGCGCCGACGAGCCGCGCGCTGGCCGCCGAGCACAAGCTCGGGCGCCACACGCTCGACGCCGCCGCGGGGCGGCTCGTCGACCAGGGGCACCTGATCCGCCGCCCTCGCGACAGCCGTCCAGTCGATCCCCTCCTCTCGGAGTGGCTCAGGCGCCGCTGACCGGATAGAACATACGTTCGTGTCGACGAGGGGCAGCCCGTACATGCGGTTCCGGCGCGCCCTCGAGACGGGACGGCTCCAGGTCGTGCTCGGGGCCGCGGCCGAGCTGCCCCAGCTGCGCCTCGACGACGCGCTGGAGGTGCTGATCCTGATGGCGCGCGAGGGCGACCCGCGCTTCGAGCGCGCGGCCGCGCGCTGGGTCGGGCGCCTGCTCGTCGAGAACCCGCTCGAGCTGCGCGACGCGCGCTACGCGATCGCGCTCGTCGAGCGCCTGCCCGAGTGCCGCGAGGCGCTGCACCGCCTCGCCCAGCGCCGCTGACCGGCGGCGGGCGTGGCGGGCGGAGCCTCAGCCGGCGACCTCCTCGACGGTCTCGATCGGCTCGAGCTGCGAGATCTCGGCGCGGCGGTGCTCCCAGTGCGGCGGGATGCACATCTTCGTGCCGAGCTCGTCGGCGGCCTCGTCGATGAGGAAGCCCTGCGGCGTCGGGTAGGCGAACTCGAACAGCGCGCCGCCCGGGGTGCGGCAGTAGACCGAGAAGAAGTAGCCGCGGTCCTTGACGTCGGAGACGTCGGTGAAGCCGAGCCCGACGATCCAGTCCTTGACCGCCGCCTGGCTCTCCTCGGAGACGGCATCGAAGGCGTGGTGGTGGATCGTGCCCTCGCCGAACTGCCACGTGCCCTGCGGCAGGTCGGGCTCCTCGACGAGCTCGATGTTGCGCCCGTAGCCCTCGTCGGTGCCGATCCGGTACTGGTGCTGGGCGCCGTCGGAGGCGATGCGCTCGCCGCCCATGCCCTGGGTCAGGAAGAAGTCCATCGGGCCGGGGTCGCGCAGCGAGGTGATGGTGCCGTAGGCGCCGCGGATCGCGTGCTCGCCGCTCACGCCGCCGCCCTCGTAGGGCTCGCGGTCGTCGGGGCCCGGCTCGCCGACGATCGTGTACGGGATGCCGCACGGATGGGCGAAGTTCAGGCGCTGCGTGCCGAACGCCTCGCTCTCCTCGTTGTCGATGCCCGCGGACGACAGGCGGTCGGCCCAGAAGCCGATCGCGTCGGCCGGAACGGACAGCATCAGCGTCTTGAGCTGGTTCGTCCCGCGCTTGCCCATCCAGCCCGCCTGGCGGTACGGGAAGGCGGTGAGGATCGTCGAGCCGTCGCCCGCGCCGTTGCCGTAGTAGAGGTGGTAGATCGGGATCTCGCCGTCGAACAGGACGGTCTTCTTGACGCTCTTCAGCCCGAGCGTGCGGACGTGGAAGTCGTAGTCCTCCTGCGCCCCGCCGACGCAGAAGGTCAGGTGGTGGGTGCCGCGGATCGTTCCCCGGTTGGCCATCGGGTCGGGCCTCCTTTGTCTCGCCCCCGGCGACGCGCCGGCCGCGCCGTACGCTATCGAGCGCACGCCGTCTTCTCGATGATCGCGCTCACCTTCGACAACCTCGGCGAGGCCGCCGACCTCGAGCGCGGCGCGTGGCCCGCGGGCGAGCCAATCGGGCGCCATCCGTCGGTCACCGTCGTGCTGCCGCGGCTGCTCGACGAGCTCGACGCGCTCGGCCTGCGGGCGACGTTCTGCGTCGAGGCGATCAACTGCGAGACGTACCCCGAGGCGGTGGCCGGGATCGCCGCGCGCGGCCACGAGCTGGGCATGCACGGCTGGCGCCACGAGACGTGGTCCGAGCTCGATCCCCAGCGCGAGGCGCGCCTGCTCCGGCGCGGGCGCGACGCCTTCGCCGCCCTCGGCCTCGACGTCCGCGGCTTCCGCCCGCCCGGCGGCGAGCTCACGCCCTCGAGCACGGCGCTGCTGCGCGAGCACGGGTTCACGTGGATCTCGCCGCTCGGCGAGGAACCCGGTGAGGTGGACGGGCTCGCCAGGGTGCCGTTCGCCTGGCGCCACGTCGACGCCTATTGGCGGATGGAGTCCTTCGCGCCCCAGCGCAAGGCGCTCGGCGATGCCCCCGGCCCTCGCACGCCGGCGGCGACCGCCGAGCGGCTGATCGAGGAGCTCGACGGCGGCGCGCCGGCGACGCTCATCCTGCACCCGTTCCTGATGGCCGGCGACGAGGGCCTCGCGGCGGCCGGGCGCGTACTGCGCGCCGTCGCCGGGCGGGCCGCGACGATCGGCGACATCGCCGCCCTCTGAGAACGCGAGCTCGCGGCCCAGCGGCGGACCTAGCCGGTCCCCTCGGGCGCGAGGACGAAGTCGTAGCGCATGGTGTGGAAGGGCACGTCGAGCTCGCGGCCGTCGGGCGCGGTGCCCGGCACGTGGCGCTCGAAGCGCTGGACGAGCGAGCTCTTGACGCCGAACACCGCGTCCGTGTCGAGGTGGTCGTCGCCGTCGGCGAAGACGTGCGTGGTCACCTGCCGGAAGCCGGGCGCGCTGATCATGAAGTGCACGTGGGCGGGGCGCATCGGTCCGCGCGCCGTCGCCTCGAGCAGCTCGCCGACCGGGCCGTCGGCGGGGACCGGGTACGCCTCGGGCCTGACCGACCAGAACCAGAAGCGCCCGTCGTCGGCCGAGGCGAGGTGGCCGCGCCCCTGCGGCCCGTCGAGGTCGCTGAGCTGGACGTCGTAGAAGCCGTCCTCGTCGGCCTGCCAGACCTCGATCCGCGCGCCCGCGATCGGGTCGCCGTCCGTCGAGCGGACCGTTCCCTCGATCAGGCACGGTTCGCCCGACTGCCCGTTGGCGATGTCGTCGCCGTTCTCGTAGCCGGGCGTGCCGTCGACGAAGAACGGCCCGAACACCGTCGACTCGGTCGCACCCGAGGGCACCCGGTGGTTGATGCCGATGGTCAGCATCGACAGGCCGAGCACGTCGGAGAGGAGGATGAACTCCTGGCGCTTGTCGCTGGAGATCTGGCCCGTGCGGGTCAGGAAGTCGACGCCCGTGGCCCACTCCTCCTCGGTCAGCTGCACCTCGGAGGCGAAGGCGTGCAGGTGGCGCACGAGGCTCTGCAGGACCTCGCGCGTGCGCGCGTTCGGCGCGGCGTCGAAGCTCGCGACGACCGCCTGCGTGAGGTCCTCGTCGGAGAGGTTGCGCCGCGTCCCGGCGGCGGCGCCCGTCTCGGATCGCTGCATCTCGTTGCCTGTCCCCTACGTCGGGTCCCGTTCTCGCTCGACGACCATGGCGATGCCCTGGCCGACGCCGATGCACATCGTCGCCAGTCCCCAGCGCACGTCGCGCCGTCCCATCTCGTGCACGAGCGTGGTCAGCAGGCGCGCGCCCGAGCACCCGAGCGGGTGGCCGAGGGCGATCGCCCCGCCGTTGACGTTCAGGCGCTCGTCCTCGGGCTCCATCCCCCACTCGGCGAGCACCGCCAGCGACTGGGCGGCGAAGGCCTCGTTGAGCTCGACGAGGCCGATGTCGTCCATCGTCACGCCCGCGCGATCGAGGGCCTTGGCCACGGCGGGCACCGGCCCGATGCCCATCACGCGCGGCGGCACGCCGGCCACGGCGATGCTGCGCACGACGGCCATCGCCTCGAGGCCGTGCTCGCGCGCGTAGTCGCGCGAGGTCACGAGCAGCGCGGCGGCGCCGTCGTTGATCGGGCTCGAGTTGCCGGGGGTCACCGAGCCGTCCTCGCGGAAGGCGGGGCGCAGCCGGCCGAGCTGCTCGAGCGAGGTGTCGCGGCGCGGGCCCTCGTCGGCGTCGACGACGGTCTCGCCCTTGCGACCCTTCACGGTCACGGGGACGATCTCGTCCTCGAAGCGCCCGGCGTCCTGGGCGGCGACCGCCTTGCCGTGGCTGTGCAGGGCGAAGGCGTCCTGGCGCTCGCGCGAGATGTCGTGGGAGTCGGCCAGGTTCTCGGCCGTCATCCCGAGCGAGTCGGTGTGCCCGAGCGCCTCCATGCGCGGGTTGACGAAGCGCCAGCCGAGCGTCGTGTCGTAGACCGTGCCGTGGCCCGTGGCGAACGCGCGCTCGGCCTTGGGCATGGCCAGCGGCGCGCGCGTCATCGACTCGACGCCACCGCCCACGTACGCGTCGGCCTCGCCGAGCATGACGGCGCGGGCGGCCTGCGCGACCGCCTCGAGCCCCGAGCCGCACAGCCGGTTGACGGTCGCCCCGCCGACGTGCTCGGGCCAGCCCGCGAGCAGGAGGCACATGCGCGCGACGTCGCGGTTGTCCTCGCCCGCCCCGTTGGCGCAGCCGAACACGACGTCCTCGACGTCGCCGGGGTCGACGCCGGTGCGCTGTGCGAGCGCCTCGAGCACGATCGCGCCGAGGTCGTCGGGGCGCACGGAGGCCAGCGCGCCGCCATGGCGCCCGATCGGCGTGCGCACCGCCCCGGCGATCACGGCCTCCCGCACGGCGCCCGCCGGCGCCATCAGCGGGCGGCCTCCAGCCTCGTGGCGTGCGTGCTGCGCGGCGGGCGCCCGGCGAAGGCGTCGCCGAGCAGGGCGCGGATCGCGTCCTCGTCGACCGGTCGCGGGTTGTCGGGCGGCACCTGCTCCATGATCAGGCCGACGGCCTCCTCGAGGTCGGCCTCGCGCATGCCGATCTCGCGCAGCGCGCGCGGCGCCCCGACGCGCTCGTTGAGGGCGTAGATCGCCGGCGCCGCGGCGTGGGCGCCGTCGGCCCGCAGCGCCCGCGCGACGCGCGCGATGGCCTCCGCCGCGCCCGGCGCCTGGAAGGCGATGACGTGCGGCAGCACGACCGTGTGCATGTCGGCGTGCGGGAGGTCGTAGGCGCCGCCGAGCACGTGGCAGATCCTGTGATGCAGCCCGATCCCCGCGATGGCGCACGCGGCGCCGGCCAGGTAGGCGCCGTAGAGGAGCTCGGCGCGAGCGTCGAGGTCGTCGGGCCGCTCGACCGCCGCCGGCGCGCCGCGGCCGAGCGCGCCGATCGCCTCCTCGGCCATCAGCGAGCTGATCGGGTTGGCGCCCGGCGCGTAGAAGGCCTCGACGCAGTGCGCCATCGCGTTCATCGCGCTCGTGCCGGTGATCGCGGCGGGCAGCGAGACGGTCAGCTCGGGGTCGTAGAGGACGACGCGTGGCAGGACCTCGGGCGCGTTTCCGGTCGTCTTGCGCCCGCCCTCGGTCATCCCCCACACCGGCGTCATCTCCGAGCCGGCATAGGTCGTCGGGACGGCGACGATCGGCAGTCCGGACTCGAGCGCGATCGCCTTCGCCGTCCCCGTCGTCGAGCCGCCGCCGATGCTCAGCAGCGCGTCGGCGCCGGCCTCGCGCGCCGCGGCGCGGGCCCGCTCCGCGACCTCGACGGGGATGTGCGGGCGCACGCCGGTGAACACGCCGGCGACGCGCTCGCCGAGCACGGCCGACAGCTCGCGTGCCAGCGGCATGGCGTGCTCGGTGGCGATGAGCAGCAGCCGCGTCGCGCCGAGGCGGTCGATCTCGCCGGCCAGGCTCCGGCGGCTGGAGCCGGCGCCGAACACGACCCGGCCGGGGAGCGCGACGTGGACGAAGCTCCGCACCTACGTGTTCGTCTGCCGAACGGGTGTGCGCATGCGGCGGACCCTACCGAGGCGCTACCGTCCCGCGGGACCCACCACGGACACGAGGAGGCGCCATGTCGGGGAGCACCGGGGACGGCGGCGCCCGCGAGCAGCGCGAGGCGGTCGAGCGCCAGATGCGCGAGCGCGGCGAGGACCGCGACCTCGTCGACACCGTCAGCGAGGAGCAGCGCCGCGAGCGGGACACGGTCGAGGACGACGAGGACGACTAGCGGGGCGCGAAGTCCGTCTCGGCGAGCTCGGCCGCCATCAGGGTGGTGAAGGCCAGCAGCTCGCGGTGCGAGACGAGCTCGAGTGCGTCCCAGACGGCGTCCGTGCCCTCGCGCTCGGCCAGCCCGCAGAGCGCGTCGATGGCCGTGAGCGCCGTCTGCGTCCAGCGCTCGCGCACCTCGGCGGGCGTGTCCGGGCGCAGGTCGAGCAGGCGCGAGCCGCGGATCAGCCCGGCGACCTCCTCCGCGTCGAGCTCGATGCGGCGTCGCTCCACGCGGCCACGGTAGCGCTGTCGGACGGACATGGACGGACGTTCGGGGTTCACGCGGGCCGCGGCGGGCAACGTTGTCAGTGGTGACCACGGACGGCTCACCCGACACCCCGCGCGTGCTCATCGCGCACCGAACGGAGGCCCGGCGGCGCGCCCTGCGCGCCGCGCTGGCCGACTGCGAGCTCGCCGAGGCGGCCTCGGAGGACGCGGCGATCGCCGCGCTGCGCGAGGGCGGCGCCGACGTGCTCCTGCTCGACCACGGCCTGGCCGGCGCGCTGCCGCGCGTCAAGGGCGACCCCGACCTGTTCGCCACCGCCGTCGTGCTCGTCGGCGAGCCGCCCGACGTGGCGGACGCGCTCGACGCCATCGAGCAGGGCGCCCACGACGTGCTCGACGACGAGGCCGCGCCCGCCGAGATCGTCGCGCGGGTGCGCGCGGCGCGGCGCACGAGCGAGATGCAGGCCCAGCTGCTGGCCCGCGAGGCCGACCTCGAGGCGCTCGCCTTCCGCGACGAGCTCACCGGCCTGGCCAACCGCCGCTTCGCGCTGCGCCAGCTCGGCGCGCTCGTCAGCCGCGCGCGCCGCCACGAGCGGGACGTCTCGGTGCTGATGATCGACGCCGACCGCTTCAAGACGCTCAACGACCGCCACGGGCACGCGGCGGGCGACGCCGTCCTGCGCGGGCTGGCCGAGCGGCTCGGTGAGCGCGTGCGCCGCGAGGACGTCATCGCGCGCTTCGGCGGCGAGGAGTTCCTCGTGCTGGCGCCCGACACGGACGCCGCGGGCGCCGCGGCGCTGGCCGAGGACCTGCGCGCCGCCGTCGCCGAGCGTCCCTTCGCCGTCGGGCGCTTCGCGCTGGCGGTCACGGTGAGCATCGGCTGGGCGACGCGCGGCGACGAGGACGCCGAGCGGCTCGTGGGGCGCGCCGACGACGCGCTCTACGCGGCCAAGGACGGCGGCCGCGACCGCGTCTGCGCCGGGAACGAGGCCCGAGCGCGATAGAGATCCGGGCCGCGATGCTCGGCCCGATCGTCCGCCCCGGCCTGCGCGTCCTCTTCGTGGGGATCAACCCGTCGCTGCGCTCGGCCGAGGTCGGCCACCACTTCGCGCGCCCCGGCAACCGGTTCTGGCCCGCGCTGCACGCCGCCGGGTTCACGCCGCGCCTGCTCGCCCCGGCCGAGGATCACGAGCTGCCCGACCACGGTGTCGGCGTGACGAACATCTCCCAGCGCCCGACGCGGGCCGCCTCCGAGCTGTCCGACGACGAGCTGCGCGCCGGCGCCGCCGAGCTGGAGCGCACGGTGCGCGAGCACGCGCCGCGCCTCGTGGCCGTCGTCGGGCTGACCGCCTACCGCGTCGCGTTCGGCCGGCCGCGCGCCGGGCTCGGCCTGCAGGAGGAGGCGATCGGCGGGCGCCCGGTGTGGGTGCTTCCGAACCCGAGCGGGCTCAACGCGCACTTCAAGCCCGCCGACTTCGCGCGGCTCTACGCCGAGGCGCGCGTGTACGCCGAGTCGCTGTAGACCTCGGCGGCGGCGCGGTGGAAGCCGTCGGGCAGCCCGGCGGCGGCCAGCGTGGCAGCGATCTCCTCCATCTCCCCCACCCAGCGCCAGCCCTTGGCCTCGGCCGCGGCGCGCGCGGCCGCGGCCCGGTCGTCGAGGCCGGGCTGCGAGCGCGCCCACTCGGCGCGCAACGCGTCCTCGACGCCGAGCCGGCGCGCGGCCTCGACGATCGCGAGCACGAGCGCCCCGCTGCCCTTGGTCCACGCCGCGTAGGCCATCTTGAGCGCCGACGCGGCGACCGGGTCGCCGTCCAGCACCTCGGCGGCGAGCGGGCCGTCGGCGAACAGCGCGGCCACGGCGGGCGCGTGCTCGCCCGACAGGTACAGGCGCGTCGTGCCGGGCTCGCGCGGTGGCGGGCCGACGATCCCGCCGTCCACGGCGCTCGCGCCGCCGCGCGCGACGATCGCGGCGATCTCGCGCGCCGTCTGCGGGGAGACGGCGTTCGCGTCGACGTACGTGCCGCCGAAGCCGGCGACCTGCTCGGCGAGCGCGACCGCGCCGTGCGGCGGGCACACCGCGAGCACGACGTCGCTGCGCTCCAGCAGCGCGGAGAGCGTCCCCGCGTCGCTCAGGCGCTCCTGCCCGGCCCGCTCGCGGGTCGCCGCCGAGCGGCCTTCCGAGGCCCACAGGACGGTGTGCCCCACGCGAACCAGGGCGCCGGCCACGGCGGCGCCCATCTCGCCGGGGTGCAGGACGCCGACGGTGCTGGTCATGGGGCCTGGCGGTCCTGCACCGCGGCCATGAGCGACAGCCCGCCGTCGATGACGATCGACTCGCCGGTGAGGAAGGCGGCGTCACCGCGGCACACGAAGGCGACGACGGCGGCGATCTCGCGCGCGTCACCCGGCCGGCGCGCCGGCGAGCCCGGGCGCTCCTGGGTGTGCGGATCGACGTCCTCCTGGCCGGTCATCGGCGTGGCGACCTCGCCGGGGGCGACGGCGTTGACGGTGATCCCGTCGCCCGCGAGCTCGAGCGCCATGACCTTCGTGAGGAGGCCGAGCCCGCCCTTGGCGGCGCAGTACGCGGCGGCTCCGGGGAGCGGGATGTGCTCGTGCACGGAGGTGATGTTGACGATCCGCCCGCCGCCCCCCGCCGCCTTCATGCGCCGCGCCGCGGCCTGCGCGCACAGGAACGCCCCGGTGAGGTCGACCTCGAGGACGTGGCGCCAGGTCTCCTCGTCGAGCTCGAGCACCGGGGTGCGGTGGCCGGTGGCGGCGTTGTTGACGAACGCGTCCAGCCCGCCGAGCGCGTCGGCGAGCTCCTCGACGACCGGCGGCCCGTCGGCCGCGTGGGACAGGTCGAGCCGGCGGACCTCGGCGCGCCGGCCGGCCTCGCGCACCTCCTCGGCCGTGCGCAGGGCGCCCGCCTCGTCCTCGTGCCAGGTGATGCCGACGTCGAAGCCGTCACGGGCCAGCGCCACGGCGGTGGCCCGGCCGATGCCCGAGTCCGAGCCCGTGACGACGGCGACCGGCATCAGACGGGCTCAGCCGCCGGGGACGACGCGCACGCGGGGCTCGCCCGTGCGCCCGCCGGCCGCGGCGGGGGCGATCACGTTCAGCGCTTCGAGCATGCTCAGGAAGCCGCGCGCGTAGGGGGAGTGCGCGGTGCGCTCGCGCACGTCGCGCCAGTCGACCTGCTCGCGCAGCGCGCGGGCGACGGCCAGCGGTGCGGCGAAGTCGAGCTCGTGCTCGTCGAAGGCGCAGAGCTTGGAGACCATGACGTCGTCGAGCGAGAGGACGGGCATGCGCACGGCGTGCACGGACAGCTCCTCGGCGCGCTCCATGACGATCCGGGTGTCCTCGAGGCCCTCGAGGTCCCAGATGAGGTCGACGAGCACGTCGCCGTCCCAGGCCTTCAGAAGCCATCCCTCGGGCGGGCGCTCGGTGCGCATGCCGGCGTCCGAGAAGGCGACCTCGGCCGCCCCGGCGTCGCGCTCGGCGATCGCGAAGTCGAGGTCGTTGCAGGGAGCCGGGCCGCCCCGCGCCCAGGCGGCCACGCTGCCCGCGAGCGCGAAGGGGATCTCCGCGGCGCGCAGCACCGCGGCGGCGCGCTTGAGCGACTCGGCGATCTCCGCCGTCTCGGCCGGGCCCTGGTTGATCGTCATGCCGGGATGGCTACCCGCCGCGGCGGGCGGGGTATGCCTCTGCGCATGACCGACGCGAGGAACGGGCGTCGCGCGTCAGGCCGGCCCGTGCGGATCGCGGCCGCCGGCGACGTCCACTGCCACGAGGGCATCCGCGAGGCGACCGCGCAGGCGTTCGCCGGCCTCGACGAGCGCGCCGACCTGCTGTTGCTCGCCGGCGACCTGACGACCCACGGCGAGCCCGAGCAGGCCGCCGTCCTGGCCGACGCCTGCCGCGGCCTCGACCTGCCGATCTTCGCCGTGCTGGGCAACCACGACTGGCACGTCGACCGCGCCCCGGAGTTCATCGAGGTGCTCGAGAGCGCGGGGATCTGCGTCCTGGAGCGCGCCCACGCGATCCCGTGCGTGGAGGGCGTCGAGATCGGGATCGTCGGCGCGAAGGGCTTCGTCGGCGGGTTCCCGGGATCGCACCTGCCCGACTTCGGCGAGCCGCTGCTGCGCGAGGTCTACGCCGAGACCGGCCGCGACGTCGAGGCGATCGACGCCGGCCTGAAGGCGGTCGCCCACTGCCCGTTCCGGGTCGTGCTGCTGCACTACGCGCCGACCGAGGGCACGCTGGCGGGCGAGCCGCAGACGATCTGGACGATGCTCGGCTCCGACCGCCTCGCCGCCCCGATCGCCGAGCACGAGCCCGACCTGGTCCTCCACGGCCACGCGCACGCCGGGACGTTCGAGGGCGCGATCGGCGCGGTCCCCGTCTACAACGTCTCCGTCCCGGTCATGGAGCGCGACTTCTGGGTCTTCGAGGTCGCCGGGCTGGAGCGGGCGACCACGCCCGTGCACTGAGGCGCGGCCGCCGCTCAGCGGGGCCCGGGGCTGAGCGTGCCCGGGGTGCCGACGATGTTGACCGGCGTCTCGCCCGGCAGGTGCAGCATGTTGCGCACCTCGCGGACACCGGTGACCTTGCGGGCCTTGGCCTCGAGGTCCTCGATCGTCGCGCGGTCCGAGAGCTCGCCGCGCAGCTCGACGACGCCGTTGACGGCCTGCACGTTGACCTGGCCCTTCGGCGCATCGTTGTCGCGGAAGATCTCCGACTCGACCTTGCGCGTGAGCGTCACGTCGTCGTCCGGAGCGCTGTCGCCGCCGGTCGCGGCGTTCTGGACGCGCGCCGCGACGCCCTGTGCCTGCGACGACGCGGCCTGCGCAGCGGTCTGGACGGTGTCGGTCCCCTGATGCGCGTACTTCGTCGCCTTGTCCTGTGCGACGGCGCGCCGGCCCGAACCCGACTTGGGATCGAGGAAATAGACGAGAGCGGCGCCGAAACCTGCACCGAATACGAAGGTCGTCAGTCTTGCCACGAGTTTCACCTCACCTGATGGGGGTTGCCTGCGTCCCTCGGCGTACCCGGTCGGCGGCCAGGGTAGTGTCGGTCCATGCTGGTCAACGACGTCTCCCGTGAGCGTCTGCGCCGGCTCGCCTCGTTCCGGGGCGACCAGGCCAAGGTGCTCTCGCTGTTCGTCAATCTCGACCCGCGCGAGTTCGCCACACCGCCCGCGCGCAGCACGGAGGTGCGCTCGCTGCTCGACCGGGCCGGCCGGCGCGTTCGGGAGGAGGAGCCGAGCCTCACGCACGCGCAGAAGGAGTCGCTGCGCTCCGACCTCGAGCGCGTCGCCCAGGAGCTCGGCAACGGCGCCGGGACGAAGGGCGCCCATGGGCTCGCGGTGTTCTCCGACTCCGCCGACGGGCTGTTCGAGGTCCTGCGCCTGTCCCAGCCGGTCGACCACGAGCCGGTCATCGCCGACGCCCCGTACGTCGCGCCGCTGACGTCGCTGACCCCGGAGGCGTGGTGCGTCGTGCTCGTCAACCGGCGCACCGCCCGGCTGTTCTGCGGCCCGCCCGAGGCGATGGAGGAGGTCGCGCTCGTCGAGGACGACGTGCCCGGCCAGCACGACCAGGGCGGCTGGTCGCAGTCGCGCTACCAGCGCTCGATCGACAAGGACGTGGCCGACCACCTCAAGCACGTCGCCGAGGTCGTGTTCACGACGCTGCGCGACCGCCCGACGAAGGGCATCCTCCTCGGCGGACCGCAGGAGCTCGCGGGCGAGTTCGAGAGCATGCTGCACCCCTACCTGCGCGAGCGTCTCAAGGGCCGCGTGAACATCGACGTGGAGAACACGTCGGCCGACGACGTGCGCCGCCAGGCGCACGAGAAGATCGAGGAGGCGCAGCGGGAGCGCATCGACGCCGCGCTCGACCGGCTCGCCGAGGCGTTCGGCAGCGGCGGCCGCGCGGCCAGCGGGCTCGCCGCCGTGCTGCTCGCCCTCCACGAGCAGCGCGTCGAGATGCTGCTCGTCGACCAGGGGTTCAGCGCCCCGGGCGCGGAGTGCCCGCGCTGCGGCTGGCTCGGCGACGATCCGGAGGCCGCGAGCTGCCCGGCCGACGGCTCGGACGTCGATCGCCGCGAGGACATCGTCGAGACCGCGGTCGCGCGGGCCATCACCCAGGACGCCGATGCCGTCGTGATCCGCGATCGCCCCGAGCTCGCCTCCCACGGCCACATCGCCGCGATCCTGCGCTTCTGACGATGGCGAGCGGACCCCGGCGCGCGAGTCGATCCGCCGAGCCCTGGGCCGGGCCCGTCCCCGGAGCCGACGCCGTCGCCGCCGACGCCGACCCCACCCGGGCCGTCCGAGCCTCAGCCCGGGCCCGCGCCGACACCGGCGCCGCCGAGCCCGAGCCCGGCGCCCGGTCCCGGCCCGCAGATCTGAACGGCGCCGCTCAGGCGAGCGCGGCGAGCTCCGCGCTGACCGCGGCGGGACCGATCTCGAGCAGGCCGGGGTCGGGCGTGCCGCCGTTGGGGTCGCCGCGGCGCCCGGCCCACAGGACGCGGTGGCGGGCGCGGTCGGGCGGCGGGCCCCACTCGGCGGGCGGGCTCGGGCCGAAGAGCACGACCGAGGGCACGCGCAGCGCCGTGGCCAGGTGGGCGACGCCCGTGTCGGCGCACGCCACGCGCCCCGCGCCGGCCACGAGGTCGACGAGCCCGGCGAGGTCGCCGGCGCGCACCGCATCCGCATCGAGGCCCGCGGCCTCGGCGACCGCGGCGGCGTCGCCCTCCTCCCCCGGCCCCGCGCTGACGAGCACGTCGCGCCCCGCCGCGCGCTCGGCGCGCGCGACGGCGGCCCAGCGCTCGACCGGCCAGCGGCGCGCCGGCGCGGCGGCGCCGGGGTGCAGCACGGTGGCCCCGTGACGGCGCGCGCCGGGCGGCGCGTCGAGGTCGAGCGCCCGCGGGTCGGCGGGCGTGCCGGACTCCTCGAGCAGGCGGCACCAGCGCGCGACCTCGTGCTCGCCGGGGCGCCAGCGCGGACCGCGGACGCCGTCGGCCGCGAAGGCGATCAGCCGGCCGGGCGCGGCGGCGAGCAGCGCGGCGTGGCTCTGCGGACCGCGCCCGTGCAGGTTCACGGCGACGTCGGCGTGCCGGGCCGCAGCCGGCAGCGACACGGGCGGCGCGGCGCGCCCCTCGGCATCGAGGACCGCGTCGATCGCGCCGCCGAGCAGCGCGACGAGCGGCTCGAGCCGGCGCGGCGCGACGAGCAGCCGCTCGTGCTCGGGGAAGTCGGCGGCGATCGCCCGCAGCGCGGGCACGGCCGTGAGCAGATCGCCGAGCCCGAGGGCGCGCAGGATCACCACGCGCGGCGCGCGCCCGGCGATCACGGCCAGGACGGCTCCGTCGGGACGGCCATGACGAGCTCGCGCAGCTCGACCTCGGGCGGGCGGCTGAGCGCGAAGACGACGGCGTCGGCGATGTCGGAAGGCGGGGCGAGGACGGCGTCCGGCCCGGGCCGGTACTGCTCCGTGCGGTCGTCGAAGAAGGCCGTGCGCATGCCGCCCGGGATCAGCATCGTGACGCCGACGCGACCCGCCGTCTCGACGGCGAGGGCGCGGCTGAATCCGACGACGCCGAACTTGCTCGCGCAGTAGGCGGTGGCGTCGCTGACCGCCTTGATCCCGAGCGTCGAGGAGACGGTGATGATCCGTCCGCCGTTGCGCTCGAGGTGCGGCAGCGCGGCGCGGGCGACCGCGGCCGTGCCGAGCAGGTTGACGGCGACGACGCGCTCCCACGCCCCGGCGTCGACCTCGTCCAGGCGTCCGCACGCGTCGATGCCGGCGGCGGTGACGACGCCGGTCAGGTCGCCGTGCTCGGCGGCCACGCGCTCGACGGCGGCCTCGGCGGCGCGCGCGTCGGCGAGGTCGACCTGGGCGAAGGCGCGCCCGTCCGGCGGCGGGTTGAGGTCGAGCACGACCGGCGTGGCGCCGGCCGCCTGCACGGCGTCGGCCACGGCGGCGCCGAGGCCCGACGCGCCGCCGGTGACGATGACGGTTCCGGAGAGGTCAGCGGATGGCATGCGGGAGGGTCTCCTCGATCAGTCGGGTGCTGGAGCGGCCGGCCAGGTACGGGAGCACGACGACCTCGCCGCCCCAGCGCGCGAGCGCGGCGGCCTCGGGCAGGTCGCGCCCGGCGTAGTCGCCGCCCTTGGCCCACACGTCGGGGAGCAGGCGCTCGAGCGCGGCGACCGGCGTGTCCTCGTCGAACACGATCACCGCGTCGACGCAGCGCAGGGCGCGGAGCACGGCGGCGCGGTCGTCCTGGGCGACGACGGGCCGGCCGTCGCCCTTCAGGCGGCGCACCGACGCGTCGGAGTTGACGAGCACGACGAGGCAGTCGCCGAGCGCCCGCGCCGCCTCGAGCGTACGGACGTGGCCGGGATGGAGGAGGTCGAAGCAGCCGCCGGTGGCGACGACCGTCCCGCCGGCGGCGCGCACGGCGCCGGCGATCTCGAGCGGATCGCCGGCCGGGGCACCGGGGCCGGGACCGAGGCCGGGCGCGCCGGGCAGCGGCTCGCCCGGGCCCGCGAAGGCGCCGGCGCCACCCGCGGCGACGAAGCGCGACGCGGCGAGGACAGCGTCCTGCACGGCCTCGTGGACGCTCGCGCCGGCGGCGAGGACGGACGCGGCGCGGCTGGCGAAGCGGTCGCCCGCGCCGCACGGGTCGCCGCCGGGCGCGGCCTCGGCGGCCACGGCGAGCGGCGGGCCGCCGGCGGCGCTGAGTACCGCGCCGCGCGCGCCCCACGTCACGCAGACGTGGCCGGCGCGCCAGCGGGCGGCGAGCGCACGGGCGCGCGCGGCCACCTCGCGGAGGCCGTCGCCGGCGGGCTCGGGCACGAGCGCGGTGGCCTCGGCCAGGTTGGGGGTGACGAGCGCGGCGCCGGCCGTCGGCGCCGGGCCGCGCGGGTGCGGGTCCCAGACGAGCGGCGGGCCGCCGGGCGCCCCGAGCGCCGCGCGCAGCGCCGGCTGGGCGGCCACCCCACGCCCGTAGTCGGCGACGAGCAGCCCGGCCGCAGCGGCGATCGCGTCGCGCACGGCCTCGCCGGGCGCGCCCACCTCGGCCTGCTCGCCGCCGCGGTCCAGGCGCAGCAGCGGGCGCCCGCCCGTGGTGATGCGGACCTTCTCGGGCGTCGTCCCGTGCAACCCGAGGTCCAGGACGGCGATCCCCGCGGCCTCGAGCAGCGCCCGCAGCTCGGCCCCCGCCTCGTCGCCGGCCAGCGCGGTGACGAGCGTCACGGGCCGGCCGTCGGCGGCGGCGAGCAGCGCGGCGAGCCCGGCGCCGCCCGGGCGCGAGCGGGTCTCGCCCTCGTCGACGACGGGCACCGGCGCGTCCGGGCTCAGGCGCTCGACACGGCCGTCGACGTCGCGGTCGAGCAGCGCGTCGCCGATCACCACGAGCGGGCCGCCCGCGCTCACGCCCGCACCTCGCGCCCGGGCGCGAAGCGCCGTGAGCGGCGCGGGCGCGCGGCCGGCGCGTCGCGCAGCGCGACCTCGCGGTCGACGGCGCCGCAGACGATGTGCAGCGCGACGAGATGCAGCTCCTGGACGGTGGCCGTCGTCGCCCCGGGCAGGCAGATGGCCTCGTCGCAGCGCTCGGCGAGCGGGTTGGGCGCCATCCCGCACAGCCCCCACGTCCTCATCCCGATCTCGGCGGCCGCGTCGACGGCGGCGAGGACGTTGGCGCTGCGCCCGGAGGTGCTGAGCGCGAGGAGCACGTCGCCCGGGCGCCCGTGGGCGCGGACCTGGCGGGCGAATGCCTCCTCGGGCCCGTAGTCGTTGCCGATCGCCGTGAAGCTCGAGCCGTCGCTGTGCAGGCACAGCGCGCTGAGCGGGCGCCGCTCGGCCTGGTAGCGGCCGACGAGCTCGGCGGTCAGGTGCTCGGCCTGGGCGGCGCTGCCGCCGTTGCCCGCGGCGAGCAGCCGGCCGCCGTCGAGCAGCCGCTCGGCCAGCCCGCGGCCCCACTCCTCCAGGCGCTCGCTCTCGCCGTCGAGCACGTCGAGCGCCTCGCGCAGCGCGCCGAGGTGCTCGGCGCCGGTCGGCGACAGCGCGGAAGCGGCGCGGGGCGCGGCGGCGGGTCAGCCCGGCGTGGACGTCGAGCGTCGCGGCGGCGACGCGCTCCCACGAGTACAGGCGCCGCGCGCGGCGCACGCCGGCCGCCCCGAACGCGGCGCGGCGCTCGGGGTCGTCGAGCAGGCCGCGCACGACGCCGCCGAGGCGGTCGGGGTCGCGCGGCGCAACGTGCACGCCGGTGACGCCGTCGACGACGGTGTCGATCATCCCGCCGACGGCCGAGGCGACGACGGGCACGCCACAGGCCATCGCCTCGAGCGGCACGATCCCGAACGGCTCGTACCAGGGCGCGCAGACGACGAGGTCGCTGGAGCGCATCAGCCGCGGCAGGTCGGCCCGCTCGACGCGTCCGCGCAGCGTCACCCGCCCGGCGACGCCGTGGCGCTCGGCGACGGCGCGCAGGCGCTGGGCCTCCGGGTCGGCGTCGAGCTCGGCGACGGGCGGGCCGCCCGCGATCACGAGCTCGGTGTCGGGCACGCCGGCGAGCGCCTCGATGACGTTGCCGATGCCCTTGCGCTGCACGAGGCGCCCGACGCACAGCAGCCGCCGCATCCCCGCCGGCCGCCGCTCATACGGGCCGTCGGGCGTGAAGCGCTCGAGGTCGACGCCGCACGGCACGACGGTCAGGCGGCTGCGCGGCGCGCCGAGCCGGACGAGCTCGAAGACCTCGTCGCTGGAGGTGGCGACGATCGCGTCGGCGCGGCGCACGATGTCGCGCTCGATCGCGTCGCGCTCGGGGGGCGAGGTGTCCTCGTCGCCCTGGTAGCGGCGCTTGACGACGCCGAGCGCGTGGAAGGTCTGCACGACGGGCACGCGGTGGTCGCGCGCGGCCATCAGCGACGCGTGGCCCGACATCCAGAAGTGGGCGTGCACGACGTCGGGCCGGTCGCCGCGCCAGGCCTGCACGAGCTGGGCCGAGAACGCCTCCATGTGGACGAGCAGGTCGTCCTTGGGGATCGGCCGCGGCGGCCCGGCGTCGACGTGGTGGACGACGACGCCCGGCGCCATCTCGACGCGCTCGGGCAGCGACGGGTCGTCGCGGCGCGTGTGGACGACAACCTCGGCCCCGCGCCGGGCGAGCGCCTCGGCGAGCGCGGCGACGTGGACGTTCTGTCCGCCCGCGTCGACCCCGCCGAGCGCCGCGAGCGGGCTGGCGTGCTCGGACACCATCGCGATTCTCATGTCCTCACCTCCTCGAGCAGGTCGTCCCAGTCGGACAGGAAGCGCTCCAGGCCGTAGCGCCCGAGCGCGGCCTCGCGCGCGGCCAGCCCGGCCGCGCGGGCGCGCTCGGGCTCGGCGACGTAGCCGCGCACGGCGTGGGCGAGCACGTCGACGCGCGTCGAGATCACACCCGCGCCGTCGCCGAGCGCCTCGGGCACCTCGGTCGTGGCGAGGGCGACGACCGGCATGCCGAGGTGCATCGCCTCGATCAGCGAGAGCCCGAGCGAGGTCCAGCGGATCGGGTGCAGGTACACGCGCCGGCGGGCCATCTCGTCGTGCAGGCGCGCCTGCGGGACGTCCTCGATGCCGCCCAGGCTGCCCGCGTCCATCCCGAACAGGTCGAGCGGCACGCCGGCGGCGCCGAGGCGATCAAGCAGGTCGGTGCCGGTCACGCGGGCGCGGCGGCGGGCCTCGTTGATGACGACGGCGGCGCGCGGGTGCTCGCCCGTGTAGCGGTAGCCGGGGTCGACGATCCCGTGCTCGATGACGCGCGTCGGCGTCGAGCCGCAGTCCCAGAAGAGCTCGTTGAAGTGGGTGACGTGGCAGATGGTCAGACCGTCGCGGTCGGCCGCCGGGTGGCGCATGTCGTTGATCGGCCCCTGCGGGGCGTTGTGCTCGACGTAGACCGCGGGGACGTCGCGTCCAGGACGGCGTCCGCCGAGCCAACGCTCGGCCATGCCCTCGAGCTCGTGGCGGCGCTGGAGGATGACCACGTCGACGTCGGCCTCGGCCGCCTCCTGCGGCGTCACCTCGACCGCGCCGGCGGGCCAGTCCCAGGTCTGCGCGCGCCCGCGGCCGTCGGGCCCGCGGTCGGGCAGCACCGGGATCAGGTAGGTGTGCGCGCCGTGGACGAGCGCGGTCGTCCACGAGCCGTGCACGTGCCAGAGCAGGACGTTCATGCCGCCGCCACCTCCGCGCGCCGCGGGGCCAGGCGGCCGACCGCGGCGACGACGTCGCCGACCGCGACGCCGCCGAGGCACGGGTGGCCCGGCACCGGGCACTGGCGCGCGCGGCAGCCCGCGCACGGGACCGGCTCGTGCAGCAGCACGTGCGGGACGCGCCACGGCCGCCAGCGCGCGGCGGGGACCGTCGGCGCGTAGAGCGAGACGACCGGCGTGCCGACGGCCGCGGCGAGGTGCGCCGGGCCGGTGTTGCCGACGACGACGCAGTCGGCGGCGGCGAGCACGTCGGCGAGACCGCCGAGGTCGGTCGCGCCGCCGAGGTCCTCGCCCGCGTCGCCCGCGACGAGCGCCGTGAGCGCGCGCTCGGAGGGCGCGCCGGTGACGACGACGCGCCGGCCCTGGGCGGCCAGCGCGGCGACGAGCTCGGCGTTGCGCTCCGGCTCCCACGCTCGTGCCGGGACCGAGGCGCCGGGGTGCACGACGACGTAGCCGCGGCCGGCCGGCGTCGCGCCCGGGCGGCGGACGCGCAGCGCGCCGTCGTCACCGGGCGGCAGCGCGTAGCCGAGCGTGGCGACGAGCGACAGCGAGCGCTCGACCTCGTGCACGTCGTCGTCGATGCGATGGCGGACGTCGAGCAGCGAGCCCGGGTAGTCGGCGCTCGTCGCGGCGATGGACGGCACGCCGGCCATGCGCAGCAGGAGCGCGAGCGGCAGCGGGCTCTGGTGGAAGGAGGTGAGCACGAAGGCGCGGTCGGCGCGCAGCGCGGCGAGGCGGTCGACGAAGGCGTCGATGGCCACCCGCTCGACCGGCGCCGGCCGCGGATCGATCCACTCCGCCGAGCGCGCGACGATCTCGTCGACGCCGGGCAGCAGCTCGGCGGCCTGCCGGCCGCGCCGCCCGCACAGCAGCGTGACGCGGCGCGCGCCGGCGGCCACGGCGCGGATCGCGGGCCCGGCGAGCAGCACGTCGCCGTCGTTGTCCATCCGCGCGACGAGGACGTGACCGCTCATCCGCGGGCTCCCAGCAGCAGCGCGACCGCCTCCCCGAGGTCGGCAGCGCGCTCGCGGGCGGCGTCGATCTCCTCGCGACGCGTGCGGGGCGTGGGTACGAGCACCCCGCGGGCGCCCGCGGCACGGGCCGCCTCGACGTCGGCCCCGATGTCGCCGACCACGGCGCACCGCGACGGCTCGACGCCGAGCCGTGCGGCCGCCTCGAGCACGAGCCCGGGTGCGGGCTTGCGGCAGGCGCAGCCGTCGCCGGGGGCGTGCGGGCAGACGACCCACGGGCCGAGCGGGCCGAGCAGCTCCTCCACGCGGCGGTTGACCGCGGCGACGTCGTCCTCGGTCAGCAGCCCGCGCGCGATGCCGCTCTGGTTGGAGACGACGGCGAGGCGCACGCCGGCGTCGCGCAGGCGGTCGAGCGCCACCCGCGCGCCGGGCATCGGGCGCACGTGCGCGGGGTCGGCGTTGTACGGGACGTCGACGACGAGCGTCCCGTCGCGGTCGAGCAGGACGGCGGCGGGGCGGCGCGCCGGGCGCGGTGCGCGCGCCTCGTCGGCGAGCAGCGAGCGGCGCCGGGCCAGCCCGCGCACGCGGTGGGCCACGGCGGCGGGCGGGATCAGCGCGCTCGTGGCCAGCATCGTCGCCGTCTCCTCCGCGCTGCGCGGGCCGGGGAGGATGCGCTGCGCCGCGAAGCTCAGCGTGGCACCCGTCCACGCACCTGCCAGCGCCGCCGACGCGCGGCCGCGGCGGGCCGCGGCGGCCGCGAGCGCGCCGGTGCCAAGGGCCGCGGTGGCGACGTGCGCGGCGAAGCGCCCCCGCGGGACACCGGCGCGCTCGCGCCAGCCGCTGCCGTGCAGCGCGCCCATCAGCGCGTCGTCGGCGTTGCCGGCCTGCTTGCGCACGCTCACCCAGCGGTCCGCCGGCGAGACGGGGTGCTCGACCTCGCGCGCCCCGACGACCAGGCGGTGGCCCGCGTCGCGCAGGCGCAGGGCGAGGTCGGCGTCCTCGCGGTAGGCGCGCGGGAAGCGCTCGTCGAAGCCCCCGACGGCGTCCAGGGCGGCGGCGCGGAAGGCCATGTCGGCGGTCGCCCAGCGCGCCGACCGGAGGCCGGCGACGTTGCGCTCCCAGTCCGTCGGGCGCCGCCCGCCGGGCAGCGGCACGCGGATCCGCCCCTGGCTGCCGGCGACCGCCGGCGCCAGCGGGGCGAGGTCGCGCGCCAGCGCGGCCCGCCACCCGGCCCGCGGCACGACGTCGTCGTCGAGGAACGCCACCCACGGCGCGCGCGCCTCGCGGCGCCCCGCGTTGCGGGCGGCCGCCGGGCCGCGCCCGGCGCTCGGGACCACGACCGCGCGCTCGGCCAGGCCCGCCGGGATCAGCGCGGCGATGGCGGCCACGTCCGGCCGTGGCCGGTCGTCGACGACGATCAGCGCCTGCGGCCGCGGGCCGTCGCCCGCGGCCAGCGCGCGCAGCATCCGCCCCAGCGAGGACCGCCCGCTGGTGGGCACGACGACGTCGAACACGACTGCGGGCTCGGGATGTCGGCGGTCGGGCAAGCGACTCCTGGGCGAGGAAGAGTGGTCTCACGGACATGCGAAGGCCGCGGGGTGATGGGCGGGCCTCGGGGGGTGGGGCCGCGCTACCCGAGAGCCGCTTTTCGACAAACACACCGGGCGCGTGCGCGCACGCGCCCGGTTTTCGCCGGAGCGCCCGCCCGGGTCGTGAGCGGCGTCAGTCGACGGCAGCCAGGCGCGGGTTGGGGCGCTCGGCGCGCCCCGCCTTGGCCACCGGCCGGCCGTCGACGCGGACGACGTCGGCCGTGAAGTCGTTCTGGCCGCGCAGCAGCGAGGAGCCGACGCCGTAGGCGTCGACGGGGGCGCCGGCGCGCTCGAAGTGGCCGATCTTCTCGGCGTCGAAGCCGCCCGAGACGACGATCCGCACGTCCGGGTAGCCGGCGTCGTCGAGCGCGGTGCGCACGCGCTGGGCGAGCAGCGGGGTGACGCCGCGGTGCGCCTCGGCGTTCGGCTCGCCCTCCAGCGCGCGATCGACGAGCCGCTCGCTCGTGTCCAGCCGCACGCCCCACAGCCGGTCGCCGAGCTCCTCGGCGACCGCCAGCGCGGTGCCGACGGAGTCGTTGTCGAAGTCGACGAGCACCGTGATGTTCGTGTCATGGTGGTAGCGGTCGGCGAACGCGCGCGCCGCCGCCACGGTGTCGCCGTCGTACGCCGCGATCAGGCCATGGGGCACCGTGCCCAGCCCGCGCCCGCCCCACCACGAGGCCTGCGCGTCCGTCGAGACGCCGATCGCCCCGGCCACGTGCGCCGCCCAGCCGTCGCCCGTCTGCACGAGCCAGTGGTCGTGGCGGGCGGGGAAGAAGAGAATTGGCTTGCCGGCCGCGGCGCGGACCACGGCGGCGACGTTGCGCATGACCAGCGTCCGGCGCGCCATGCACCCGAGGTACACCGTCTCCAGATGCGCGAACAGCGAGTAGTCGCCCTCGATCGTCAGGACCGTCTCGTGCGGCGCGATGGCGTCGCCCTCGTACAGCGCGTTGACCTTCAGGGCGTCCCAGCCCTCCTCCCAGCTGCCGTCGGGCAGGCGGCGCCCCGCGGCCTGGCGCACGACGGCGATCGCCTCGTCGACCCCGCCGAGGATCGCCTCCTGCTTCTGGAACACCTGCATGAGCACCTGCGGGTGGCGGTCCTCGGCGACGAGCAGGTCGCGCGTGAGGTTGAAGTACTGGTCGGAGTAGTAGCCCTCGCGCAGCCGCTCGGCGGGAAGCCGGAAGACGGCCGGGTCCAGGCGCTGCCGCTGGACGGTGTTCACAGGGGGATCCTATGAGCGCCGCGCAGGAACTGGTCGCCGCGCTGCGTGCCCACGTCGCCGACGAGCGCGTGCTGTCGGCGATCGCGACCGTCCCGCGCGAGGCGTTCGTGCCGCCCCCGCTGCGCGCGCACGCCTACGACAACGTCGCGCTGGGCATCGCCTGCGGCCAGACGATCTCCCAGCCGCTCGTCGTCGCGCGCATGAGCGAGCTGCTCGAGCTTCGCCCGGACGATCGCGTGCTCGACGTCGGCACGGGCTCGGGCTACCACGCCGCCGTGCTCGCCGCCCTGGCCGGCCACATCTGGTCGATCGAGCGCCACCGCGCGCTGACCGACGAGGCCGCCCGCGCGCTCGCCGACGCGGGGGTCGACAACGTGACGCTCGTGGTCGGCGACGGCACCGACGGCCTGCCCGAGCAGGCCCCGTTCGACGCCATCAACGTCGCCGCCGCCTCGCGCCGCGGCGCCCTGCGCGCGCTCGAGGCCCAGCTCGCTCCGGGCGGGCGGATGGTCGCGCCCGTCGCCGGGCGCCGGCAGCGCCTGGCCCTCGCGCGCCGCACCGAGGCCGGGGTGCGCTGGCACGACCTCGAGGAGGTCCGCTTCGTGCCGCTCATCCGCGGTCGCTGAGCCGGTGCGACAATCGCGCGCGTGTCGGTGATCGACGAGGGCATGCGCGCCTACTACGAGCAGCGCGCCGGCGAGTACGACGACTGGTGGCTGGGGCGCGGCGTCTTCGCCGGCCGCGAGCGGCCGGGCTGGCAGGACGAGGTCGCCGCGGTGGAGCGCGTCATCGCGACGCTTCCGGCCGGGCGGCTGCTCGACGTCGCCTGCGGCACCGGCTTCCTGACGCGCCACCTGCCGGGCGAGGTCACCGGCATCGACCTGAGCGCGACGATGGTCGAGATCTGCGCCGCGCACGTCCCCGAGGCGACGATCGTGCAGGCCGACGCGGTGCCGCTCCCGTTCGACGACGGCGCCTTCGACCGCGTCTTCACGGCGAACTTCTACGGGCATCTCGTCGCCGGCGAGCGCGAGCCGTTCCTGGCCCAGGCGCGCCGCGTGGCCGGCGAGCTGGTCATCCTCGACGCCGCGCTGCAGCCTGGCGGCGAGGGCGAGCAGTGGCAGGAGCGCAAGCTCAACGACGGCTCGCGCCACCGCGTCTACAAGCGCTTCTTCACGCCCGAGGGCCTGCTCGGCGAGATCGGCGGCGGGCGCGTGCTGCACGCCGGCCGCTGGTTCGTCGTCGTCGCGTCGCCGTAGCGGTCTCAGCCGCCGGGGCGCCCGGCGCCGGCCGTCCAGCGGCGGCGCTCGGCGTCGACCTGCGCCGCCTCGTGCTCGCCGAGGTTGCGGCAGGCGCAGCGCTCCTGATCGAAGAGCGCCTCGAGGCACTCTTCGGCATGCGCGTCGACGCCGTCGTCCGCGGGGACGCGAAGGGCGTCGAGCAGCTCGCGCAGGCGTATGCGCATCAGGCCCGCAAGGTTAGAGCGACGGCAGGCGCTGCACAAGCGACACAACCGGGGCGAACAGGTCGCCGTGCTCGTCGACGCGCCGGCGCACCGCGTCGGCGTCGAAGACCAGCTCCTCGGGGTCGCCGGAGCGCGCCGTCGCGCGGACCTCGTCCCACGTCACCGGGGTCGACACCGTCGGGCGCTCGCGCGCCCGCAGCGAGAAGACGTTGATCGTCGTCTTGTGCTCGTCGTTCTGGCTCCAGTCGACGAGCACCTTGCCCCTGCGCAGCCGCTTGGTCTGGCGCGAGACGACGAGCCCGGGCTCCTCGCGCTCGAGCAGCTCGGCCAGCGCCTTGGCGAACGGCTTCGTGTCGTCGTAGGTGACGTCGCTGTTGAGCGGCACGTAGACCTGCAGGCCCTTCGAGCCCGAGGTCTTGGCGAACGCCTGCATGCCCAGGCTGGTGAACATGGCCTCGAGCATCAGCCCGACGCGGCAGCACTCGACGATCGTCGCCGGCTCGCCGGGGTCGAGGTCGAAGGCCAGCGTCGTCGGGCGCTCGATCGCCTCGGCGCGGGCGAGCGACTCGTGCAGCTCGAGGTCGGCGAGGTTGGCGAGCCAGACGAGCGTCGGCAGGTCGTCGCAGACCACGAACTCGATCGTCTTCGAGCCGGCCGGGATCTTCGCCGTGTGGACCCACGGGGGCCGGTGCGACGGGGCCTGCTTCTCGTAGAAGTGGCCGCCCTCGACGCCGTTGGGATAGCGCTTGAGGGTCAGCGGGCGGCCCTCGAGGTGGGGCAGCAGCACCGGCGAGATCTCGGCGTAGTACTCGATGACGTCGCGCTTGGTGAACCCGGTGGCCGGATACATGACCTTGTCGAGGTTCGTGACCTTGATCTCGCGGCCGTCGACGATGGCGACCGCCCGGTTCTTCTCCTCGTGGAAGACGACCGCCGGGCCGCCCTCGCGGACCACGTCGTCGGCGCTCTTGTCGTCGCGCAGCCCCTTGTAGGACGGCGCGCGCAGCTGGCCGCCCTGCGTCCACTCGCGGAACTCCACCTCGGCCACGTGGCGCGGCTCGACCCACACCGCGCCGCGCGGCAGGTCGGCCTGGACGGGCGCGTCGAACGGCGGCGTGTCGCGCTGCAGGGGGGCCAGCAGCCCGCGCAGGCGGTCGAGCTCGGTCTCGGTGAAGCCGGTCCCGACGCGGCCGGCGTAGCGCAGGTGGCCGTTCTCGTGCACGCCGACGACGAGCGCGCCGATGCTGTCGCGCCGGCGCCCCTCGCCGGGCATCCAGCCGCCGATGACGACCTCCTGGCGCTCGACGTTCTTGACCTTGACCCAGCACTGGCTGCGGCGGCCCGGCTCGTAGATCGAGTCCAGCCGCTTGGCGATGACCCCCTCCAGGCCCTGTGCCGCCGTCACCTCGAGCATGTCCGCGCCGCGGCCGACGACGTGGTCGGGCGTGCGCCAGCGCTCGCCGTTGAGGTCCAGGCCGGCGAGCAGCTCGCGGCGCTCGCTGTACGGCAGGCCCATGGTCGCGTGCCCGTCGAGCCAGAGCAGGTCGAAGATCATCAGCGTCACCGGCGCCTCGCGGGCCAGGCGCCGCACCGCGGACTCCGAGGCCAGGTGCATGCGGCGCTGCAGCGCGCCGAAGCTCGGTCGCCCGTCGGCGTCGAGCGCGACGACCTCGGCGTCGAGGATCGCGCGATGGCTCGACAGCGCGCGGTTGAGCTTGGACAGCTCGGGATAGCGGGCGGTGATGTCGTTGAGGTTGCGCGAGTGCAGGCGCATGCGCCCGGGCTCGGAGTGGACCACCGCGCGCACGCCGTCCCACTTGATCTCGTAGGCCCAGCGGTCGTCGTCGCGCGGCAGCTTCCCCGAGCGCGCCATCATCGGGACGATCTTGTCCGGCATCGGCTCCCGGCCCGCGTCGGCGGGCGGGTCCATCCGGTGGATCATCCAGTCCTTGGGCGGGTCGTTCTTGTCGATCGGGAACAGCGCGTAGCGCCCCTCGACCCGCTCGCCGCGCAGCGCGACCTCGACCTTGCGCGGCTCCCACTTGAGCTCCTCGTAGGTGCCGCGGTCCCAGATCGTCATCTCGCCGGCGCCGTAGGACCCCTTCGGGATCGTGCCGTGGAAGTCGAGGTACTCGAGTGGATGGTCCTCGGTGAGCACGGCGAGCCGGTTGTCCTTGGGCTCCTCGGGCAGGCCGTTGGGGATCGCCCACGACACGAGGACGCCGTCGCGCTCGAGGCGCAGGTCCCAGTGCAGCCGCGTGGCGTGGTGCTCCTGGATGACGAACCGCCGGCGCTCCGCGGCCTCCTCGGCGTCGCCCTGCGGCTCCGGCGTGGCGCCGAAGTCGCGCTTCTTGCGGTAGGTCTGGAGCTTCTCGGCCACGATCCGAAGCTACCCCACGGGCGCCCCGGATCCTTGCCGCACCGCTCAGCCGCCCGCCACGGCGGGCAGGATCTGGACCTCGTGCCCGTCGGCGACGGGCGTGTCGAGCCCGTCGCCGAAGCGGATGTCCTCGCCGTCGACGTACACGTTGACGAAGCGCCGCAGCCCGCCGTCCTCGCCGGCCAGCCGGTCGCGCAGCTCGCCGTGGCGCTCGTAGACGGCGTCGAGCACCTCGCCGACGGTGGCCCCGTCGACCGTCAGCTCGCTCTCGCCGCCGGCCGCGGCGCGCAGCTGCGTCGGGATCTTGACCTTCACCGCCATCACGCGTGGACCCCGGCCTCGACCGTGTCGACGAACTGGTCGAACGAGGCGTCGATCTCGAAGGCCTCGAAGGTCCCGCGGACGGCGTCGAGCGTCTTCAGGCCCTCGCCGGTGATGACGAGCACGACGCGCTCGGCCGGGTCGATGTCGCCGCGCTCGGCCAGCTTGGCCAGCACGGCGGTCGTCGTCCCGCCCGCCGTCTCGGTGAAGATGCCCGTCGTCTCGGCCAGCAGGCGGATGCCCGCCCGGATCTCGTCATCGTCGACCGCGTCGATCGAGCCGCCGGTACGGCGCGCGAGGTCGAGCGCGTAGGGGCCGTCGGCGGGGTTGCCGATGGCCAGCGACTTGGCGATCGTCTTGGGGCGGACCGGACGGCACACGTCCTGCCCGGCCTGGAACGCGCTGGCCACGGGCGAGCAGCCCTCGGGCTGGGCGCCGTTCATCGTCGGCGCGTCGCCGTCGATGAGGCCGAGCTCGCTCCACTCGGCGAAGCCCTTGGCGATCTTCGTGTACAGCGAGCCGGAGGCGATCGGCGCGACGATCCGGTCCGGGGTCACCCAGCCGAGCTGCTCGGCGATCTCGTAGGCCAGCGTCTTGGAGCCCTCGCTGTAGTACGGGCGCATGTTGACGTTGACGAACGCCCAGTCGCGCTCGCCCGACAGCTCGGTGCAGAGTCGGTTGACGTCGTCGTAGTTGCCGCGCACCTTCACGAGGTTCGTGCCGTACACGCCCGTGGCGAGGATCTTCTGCTCCTCGAGGTCGCTCGGGATGAAGACGTAGGTCTCCATGCCCAGCGCCGCGCCGTGGGCGGCGACCGAGTTGGCGAGGTTGCCCGTCGAGGCGCAGGCGAGCACCTCGTAGCCCAGCTCGCGGGCGCGCGCCGAGGCGACGGAGACGACGCGGTCCTTGAACGAGTGCGTCGGGTTGGCCGCGTCGTTCTTGACCCAAACCTCCTGCAGCCCGAGGCGGGCGGCCAGCCGGTCGGCGCGGATCAGCGGCGTGCAGCCCGCGGGCAGGCCGCTGCGCGACGACGCGCGGGCCGACGGCCCGGGCGGGTGCGCGAGCGGCAGGAAGTCCGCGTAGCGCCAGATGTTCTGCGGTCCGGCCTGGATGCGCCGGCGCAACTGGTGCGCGTCGGTGCCCAGGTTCCCGTGGTCGTAGGCGACCTCGAGCGGCCCGAAGCACGTGTCACAGACGTAGCGTGCCTCGAGCGCATAGTCTGCCTCGCACTCACGACACCTCAGCTTGGTAGCTCCCATGAAAAACCTCCGCCGGTCCTGCGTGGCGGAGGTGAACTGGAGCCTCCGGCCACATCTGTCAGGAATTGGCACCGTTCCCACGCCGAGACGCGGTTGGTTGCCGGGGTTTCAAAGGGCCAGTCCCTCCACCCCTCTGGATGTGTCCAGCTATGTCTTCGGGGGACCTTATCAGCCCGTCCGGAGGCAGCCAAGGGCGGCGCGGCGGGGTCCGGTCTCGCAGGTACACTTCTCGGTGGAGCGTATGACGATGATGCCCGACGAGCCCCGAAGTCCCCGTGCCCAATCTGCCCAAGCCACGCCTTCGTCGTCCGGCGCGGTCACGCGGCGCGGTCGCTCCACGCCCCAGCGAGCCTGAGCGTCCCGGCGCGGAGATCATCGAGGCGGTCGTCGATGGCCGCCCGCTGCGCTGGATCAACATCGAGCGCCCGCGCCAGATCGACCGCGCGTGGCTCGAGGAGCACTTCGACTTCCACCCGCTGGACTTCGAGGACGTCTTCTCGCGCAACCAGCGCCCGAAGGTCGACGTCTACGACGACTACCTGTTCGTCGTCCTGCACTTCCCGGCCTACGACAAGCAGATCGGCCGGCTGAACGCGGCCGAGCTCGACGTCTTCGTCGGCCCCGACTACGTCGTCACGCTCCCCAACGAGTCGATCCCGCCGCTCGCCTACCTGTTCGAGCGGGCGCGCACGAACGAGGAGTTCCGCGAGACCCTGTTCGCCAAGGGCCCGGCCTACCTGCTCTACCGGATCGTCGACGACGCCGTCGATGCCTCCTTCCCGATGCTGCGCAAGATGGGCAACAAGCTCGAGCGCCTCGAGGAGGACATCTTCGAGGGCCGCTCCGCCGAGATCGTGCGCGACCTGTCGAACGTCAAGCAGGAGATCATCAACTTCCGCAAGATCGTCCGGCCGCAGCGCTCGGCGCTGCACGACCTCGAGAGCACGAGCCGCTACGTGCCCGAGGACCTCGAGGTCTACTTCGACGACATCATCGACGCCTCCGAGCGCGTCTGGGACATGCTCGAGAACTTCAAGGAGGTCGTCGAGGCGCTCGAGGACACGAACGAGTCCGTGCTCTCGCACCGCCTGAACGACGTCCTGCGGATCCTCACCGCCTTCAGCGTGATCATGCTGCCGCTGACGCTCATCGCGAGCATCTTCGGGATGAACGTGAGGGTCCCCGGCGAGGGCACGGTCGCCGGCTTCTGGGCCGTCGTCGGGCTGATGTTCGTCGTGCTCGTCGCGATGCTCGCCGTGTTCCGGCGACGTGGCTGGCTGTAGGCGTCGCCCCGGCGACCTCCTCCGGTGGGGGTACCCGCACCTCGCAGACGGATGGGAGCCCCATGTCGGCGGGGGCCGCTTGGGAGGAAGCTTCGCATCGTCCCCTCACGCGACTCGGAGAGCACCTCCTCAACGACATGCGACGCACACTCCTCAAGAGCACGTTCGTCGCCGCTGCCTCCGCAGACGCCGCAGTGGCCTCTCCCCTTCTCCCCGCCACTGCCTGAAGCGTCCGCGCCGCGCCGCCGGCCCGCCCTCCTCCGGGCCGGCGGCGCGACGAGGGGTCCTCTCTTCACCCGGCCGCCCGGCCCTGTAGAACGTCGGGCATGGGCGCCGAGCCGGCACTCGACGATCGGGGCGTGCGCAGGCGCATGCTCGTCGTCGTCAACCCGTACGCGACGACGACGTCCGACAGTCTCAAGAGCCTGGTCATCCACGCCCTGCGCGGCCGCTACGTCGTCGAGGCGGTCGACACGCGCGCGCCCGGCCACGCCACCGAGCTGGGCCGCCGCGCCGCCGACGAGGGCTTCGACGTCGTCGTCGCCTTCGGCGGCGACGGCACCGTCAACGAGGCGGCCAACGGACTGGCCGGCTCGGACACCGCGCTGACATGCCTGCCCGGCGGCGCCCAGAACGTCTATGCCAAGCTGCTCGGTATCCCCGACGACGTCGTCGACGCGACCGAGCACCTGCTCGCGCTGGCCGATGACTGGCGCCCGCGGCGCGTCGACGTCGGACGCGTGGCGGGGCGGCTGTTCGTGTTCGCGTCGGGGCTGGGACTCGACGCCGCGGTCGTCCGCACCGTCGACGCGAACCCCGCCGCGAAGGCGCGGTTACGGCACTGGTACTACGCCGCGGCCGGGATCCGGACCTTCGTCACCGAGTACGCGATGCGCCCGCCGTGCATCGACGTGGAGGTCGCGGGGCAGACGGTACGAGGAGTGACGGCACTCGTGCAGACCGGAGACGCCTACACCTACTGGGGCCCGCGCGCCCTGCACATCGCCGACGACGTGACCCTCGACGACGGCGGCCTGGCCGGGATCGTCCTCCAGCGCGCGAGCGTGATCGACATGCCGTTCATCCTGACCCGGATGTTCTCGAGCCTGCGCGTCGCCGACCACGCGCGCATCTTCGGCTACAACGGCGTCACGAGCCTGGTGTGCACGTCGGCCGACGGGCGTCCCGTCCCGCTGCAGGTCGACGGTGACCACATCGGCGACGTCGTGCAGGCCCACTACGAGGTCGTCCCCGGCGGGTTGACGGTGATCGCGTGAGCGAGGGGATCGTGCGCGTGCTGCGCGGCGGGCACGTCGAGAGCGTGCACCGCTTCGCGTGGCGCATGTGGGACGGCAACGGCGGCGCGCGCGGCGGCGAGATCGGCGACGTGCTCCTGCGCTCGGCGGCCAAGCCCTTCCAGACGCTGCCCTCGGTGCGCGCCGGCGTGCTCGATCGATTCGGCCTCGACAGCGGCCACCTGGCCGTGAGCTGCGGCTCGCACGGTGGCGGCGAGCCGCACCTGGCGCGCGTCAGGGGGATCCTGGGCGCCTCGGGCGTCGACGAGGGGTGCCTGGCGTGCGGGACGATGGCGCCGCGCGACCGCAGCGCCCGCCGCGCGCTGCGCGGCGCGCCCGGCCGCCTGCACCACAACTGCTCGGGCAAGCACGCGCTCGGGCTGGCGCTGTGCCGCGCCGAGGGCTGGCCGCTGGATGGCTACCTCGAGGCCGACCACCCGCTGCAGGCGGCGATGCGCGAGTCGGTGGCGGAGGCCGCGGGCCTCGCTCCGGGCGATCTCGGGGAGGCCGTCGACGGCTGCGGCATGCGCACGTTCACGCTGCCGCTGGACCGCCTCGCCGCCGCGTTCGCGCGCCTCGCCTCGGGCGGGCTGGGCGAGCCGGGCGACCGCGCCGCGACGGCGATGCGCGAGCACCCTCCGCTCGTCGCCTTCGACGGCGCCATCGACACCGAGCTGATGGCCGGCGCCCCCGGTGTGGTGGCCAAGATCGGCGCCGAGGCGCTGATCGCCGTCGGCACGCCGGACGGCCGCGGCCTGGCCCTGAAGATCCTCGACGGCAGCACGCGGGCGCTGGACCCGGCCGCCGTCCTGGCCGCGCGCGAGCTGCTCGGCCTGCGCCTCGACACGCCGGCCATCGCGCGGCTCGCCGCGCCCGACGTGCCCAACTCGCGCGGCGAGATCGTCGGGCGCCTCGAGGCGTCGCTCGACGGCGGCACCTGAGCGGGCGCCGAGCGCCGTGCTCAGGGGGCGAGGTCGTACGGGTAGTCGGTCAGGATCTCGGCGCCGTCCTCGGTGACGAGCACGAGGTCCTCGACGCGCGCGCCGCCGTACGGGGCCCGGCTCGTCCCGGGCTCGAGGGCGAGCACGTCGCCGGCGACGAGCGGGCGCCGGCCCGTGCGCCCGAGACCGGGCGACTCGTGCACCTCGAGCCCGACCCCGTGGCCGAGGCTGAAGTAGAAGCCCTCGGTCAGCGCCTCTCCGGGCTGCTTGGTGCGCTGGGTCGGGTGCCCGGCGGCCTCGAAGACGTCGCAGGCCATGCCGTAGAGGTCGACCCCGAGGACACCGGGGCGCGCCGCCGCCTCGGTGCGCTTCAGCGCCTCGAGTGAGAGGCGGTGCATCTCGACGGTCTCCGGCGTGGGCGTGCCGACGACGAAGGTGCGCGTCATGTCCGCCCAACAGCCCGACGCCTCGTCGCGAGGCCAGAGGTCGACCTCGATCGCCACGTCGGGGGCCAGCGGGCCGTGGCCCGGCTCGTGGCCGCCGGCGAAGCGGTCGGTGCGGACGACCATGATGTCCGGCGGCGCGGGCGCCCCGAGGGCCGCGCACGCCTCGCGGATCGCCGCCCGGACGCGCTCGGCGGTGAGCGGCTCGCCGGCGACGACGAGCACGTCGCCGTCGGCCTCGCTCGCGCGCAGCAGCGCGGCGGCCGCGGCCATTCCCGCCTCGGCGGCGGCCTGCGCGCGGCGCACGCCGGCGAGCTCGGCGCCCGTCTTCGCGCGGCGGCGGTCCTCGAAGAACTCGGCGTCGGGGGTCAGCTCGATGCCGTCGGCGCGCAGGCGGTCGGCGACCGCCACCGGCAGCTCGGGCGGCACGACGGCGCGCCGCAGGCCGAGCCGCTCGCACAGCCGCGCCGCGAGCTCGACGGGCAGCTCGTGGATCGAGATGCCGGAGGCGATCAGCTCGTCGGCGCCGAGGTCCTCGCCGAGGACGATCTCGACGTCGGGAACGGCGGCGGCGATGCGCTCGTGCTCGAGCACGTTGGTGAGGACGACGCGCCGGCCGCCCGTCTCGGCGTAGGCGAACGGGTCGCCGATCGCCAGCGGGATCGCGTGGCGCATGTCCGGCGACCGCTCCGAGTCGCCGTAGATGAGGAGGTCGTCCGTCGGGCTACCCACGCTTCCAGGGGCCGGCTGGCGCCGCCAGGCAAGGACGCAGGGAGCGTGGCGTGCGCCAGCACGTGAGCGACCGAGGACGCCGCATGGCGGTGATCAGCCGGCCCCTGGGGTTACGCGGTAGGCGTCGAACACCGAGTCGATGTTGCGCAGGCGATTGACCGTCTGCTTCAGGGCCTGCGTGTCGGCGACCTCGACGACGAACCGGTTCTGGACCATCGGCGAGGAGACGACGCAGCGCGCCTCGACGATGTTGCAGCCCGCCTCGGCGAACGTCCGCGACAGGTCCTCGAGCAGCCGGTGGCGGTCCCACGCGTCGACCTGCAGCTCGACCTTGAAGGAGCGCTCGTGCTCGCCCTCCCAGTGCACGCGCACGAAGCGCTCGGGATCCTTGCGCAGCGCGGCGGTGTTCGGGCAGTCGTCGCGGTGGATGGTGATGCCGCGCCCGAGCGAGACGTAGCCGACGATCGGGTCGCCGGGCACCGGGCGACAGCACTTGGCCAGCCGCAGCATGACGTCGTCGACGCCCTCGACGCGGATCCCGTAGGCGTTGCTGGACCCGGTCGGCTGGCGCCGCTGACGACGCGGCGAGACGAGGATCTCCGCGGGCTCCTCGTCGACCTCGGCCGCCTCGCCCTGCTTCAGGCGCTGCATGACCTTGTTGGTCACGACCTTCGGCGAGATCTTCGCGCCGCCGAGGGCGACGTAGAAGTCCTCCGCCTTGCGGAAGCCCATCTCGCGGATGACGTCGGCGAGCAGCGGCGAGCCGGCGATCTTCTGCGGCGGCAGGCCGGCCTTCGTCATGTGCTCCTGCAGCAGCGCGCGGCCCGAGTGCTCGGTGTCCTGGCGCGTCTCCTGCTTGAACCACTGCTTGATCTTGTTGCGCGCGCGGGTGGTCTTGACGACGGCCAGCCAGTCGCGCGACGGGCCGCGCTCGCGCTTGGAGGTCAGGACCTCGACGATGTCGCCGGACTTCAGCGCGTAGTTGAGCGGGACGATCTTGCCGTTGACCTTCGCGCCGACGCAGCGGTGGCCGAGCTCGGTGTGGATCTCGTAGGCGAAGTCCAGCGGCGTGGCGCCGGCGGCCAGCGACTTGACCTCGCCCTTCGGCGTGAAGACGAAGACCTCCTCGTCGAAGAGGTCGACCTTCAGGTTCTCCATGAACTCCTTGGGGTCCTGGAGCTCCTGCTGCCAGTCGAGCATCGAGCGCAGCCACTTGAGCTTGCTCTCGCCTTCGGGCGCGGGCTTGCCGCGGCCGGTCGGGCCCTCCTTGTAGATCCAGTGCGCGGCGACGCCGAACTCGGCCATGTCCTGCATCTCGCGCGTGCGGATCTGGATCTCCAGGGGCAGTCCCTCGGGCCCGATCACCGTCGTGTGCAGCGACTGGTACATGTTGAACTTCGGCATCGCGATGAAGTCCTTGAAGCGGCCGGGCAGCGGCTTCCACAGCGAGTGGATGACGCCGACCGCGCCGTAGCAGTCCTTCACCGAGTCGACGATGACCCGCATGGCCGTGAGGTCGTAGATCTCGTTGAACTCGCGGCCCTTCTTGGTCATCTTCGAGTAGATCGAGTAGAAGTGCTTGGCCCGCCCGAAGATCTCGGCGCGGATGCCCAGCGCCCTCCAGCTCGGCGGACAGGTACTCGCCCGCGTCGCCGACGAAGTGCTCGCGCTCCTCGCGCTGCTGGTTGACCAGGCCCTTGATCTCCTGGTACTTGCGCGGGTGCAGCGCGGCGAAGGCGAGGTCCTCGAGCTCCCACTTCATGGCGTGGATGCCCAGCCGGTGGGCGATCGGCGCGTAGATCTCGAGGGTCTCCTTGGCCTTCTCGATCTGCTTCTGCTTGCTCATCGCGCCGATCGTGCGCATGTTGTGCAGGCGATCGGCGAGCTTGATGAGGATGACCCGGATGTCCGTGGCCATCGCGACCATCATCTTGCGGTAGTTCTCCGCCTGCGCCTCGTCGCGGCTCGTGAAGGTGATGCCGGTGAGCTTCGTGACGCCGTCGACGAGCGTCGCGATCTCGTCGCCGAAGCGCTCGCGGACCTCCTCGAGCGAGGCGCTCGTGTCCTCGACGGTGTCGTGCAGCAGCGCGGCGCACAGCGTCTCGGTGTCGAGCCGCAGGCCGGCGCAGATCTTGGCCACGCCGACGGGGTGGACGATGAAGTCCTCGCCCGACTGTCGGCGCTGGTCGGCGTGGTGCTCGCAGGCGAACAGGAAGGCGGCCTCGACCTGCGGGCGGTCGATCGCCACTGCGGCCTCGCCGGCGTGCTCCTCCACGATCGCGAACAGGTCGCTGAGCAGGCTGCGCTCGGCCGGCGTGAGGTCCGCGGTCGAGACCGGGGCGTGCGCCTCGGGATGCTCGACGCGGTCGACCGGCACGCGCTCGCTCGACGGCGCGGCCGGGGCGCGCGTCGGCGTGGCGCCACCGTCCTGCTGGGCGCCGTCCATCGAGTCGGTCTGCGTCTCGGACGCCACCCTCTAGGGTACCCCCTGGTCCGACAGCACCGAACGGACCATCCGTCGAGTCGGCGCCCTGTGGTGTCCAGGTGCCGCCTGGCGGCGGGTCAGGCGGCGACGGCGACCGGCGCGGTGGGCGGCGCCGGGATCCCGAGCCGCGCACGCCCGGCCTGCAGGCGCGCCGCCATCGCCTCGTGCACGGGCGCGACGCGCAGGTCGGCCGCGCCCGCCGCCTCCACGAGCCGCGCGGTCGCCGCGTCGCGGTCGACCTCGACGAGGCCCACCTCGCTCAGCGCACGCAGGGCGCGACCCGCGGCCACCGGCGATCCCGCCGCGGCGAGCGCCTCGCCGAGCGCCCCGCCGTCGCGCAGCGCCCGGTAGATCGCCGCCGCGGGCGCCCGCAGCTCGCAGTCGCGCAGGAGCACGGCGCGCGCGAAGTCGACCTCGGCCGGGCCCCACGCCAGGTGCACCGTCGCCCCGGGGACGGCGCGCGCGAGGGCGGCCTGCTCGGCCGCGGCGGGCGGGTCGAGCGCGACGAGGTGGTCGTGGCCGGCGGCGAGATCGGGGTCGCGTTCGAGCGCGAGCCACGAGCACAGCGCGAAGCCGCCCAGGCGCCCGTCGAGGTGGGCGCGGCGCCGGCGCGCGTCTGCGCACAGCGACGAGCACGCGCTCGCCCGAGGCCACGAGCGCGCCGATCACCCCGGCCGCCCCGCCGCCGCGGCGGTCGCGCACCGTGCCTGCGGCGCCGTCGAGCGGCGTCGCCGGCGGCCACGGCGGCGCGTCGAGCTCGGCCAGCGCCGCCTCGTCCTCGTCCTCGGGCTCGCCGGCGAGGACGATCGCGCCGGGCTGCGGCGGCTGGGCGCAGCGCAGGACGAGCCGCGGCTCGACGGCGCCGTTCCACTCGTTGAGCTCGAGCGCGAACGTCGCGTCGAGCGGGCCCTCGTGGCCGTCGGGCAGCGTGTTCGTGCCGAAGGCGACGGCCCGCGCGCGCACGCCGCCCGCCTCGACGGTCATGCGCAGGTGCTTGCCCTCCCCCATCGGCCGCGCGTCGGCACAGCCGCGCGGCGGGCACGAGCAGCGACACGTCGGGGTTGCCCATCCCGAACGGGGCGAGCGTCTCGAGCTCCTCGGCCAGCGCGAGCCCGAGCTCGTCGCCCGCGACGACGGCGTCGACGCGCTCGCGGGCACGAGGTCCTCGGGGCCGAGCACCGACCCCGGCGTGGCCGGTGAAGGCGTCGCGGAAGGCGTCGATCGCGTCGCGGCGGATCGTGCAGCCCGCGGCGGCGCGGTGGCCGCCGTGGCGCAGCAGGTGCCCGGCGCACGCGTCGAGCCCGCCGAGCAGGTCGAAGGCCGGGATCGAGCGCCCCGAGCCCGTGCGCCTCGTCGCCGTCGCAGCGCGAGCATCACGCACGGGCGGTGGTGGCGCTCGGCGATCCGCGACGCGACGATCCCGATGACGCCCGCGTGCCAGCCGTCGCCGGCGAGCACGTACGCGGGCGCGTCGCCGCGTGCGCCGCGACCTGCGGCCTCGGCCTCGAACAGGATCCGCGTCTCGGTGTGGCGGCGCTCGACGTTGGCCGCGTCGAGCTCCGACGGCGATCGCCTCGGCGCGGTCCTCGTCCTCGGTGAGCACGAGCTCGAGCCCCGCGTCGGCGCGGTACAGGCGCCCGGCGGCGTTGATCCGCGGCGCCAGGCGGAAGCCGATCGCGCGCGCGTCGAGCGTGCCCGGGTCGATCCGCGACACGCGCATCAGCGCGCGCAGCCCGGGCTTCGGCGTGGCCGCCGAGCGCGCGCAGGCCCTCGCGCACGAGCCGGCGGTTCTCGCCGACGCAGCGGCACGCAGTCGGCGACCGTGGCCAGCGCGACGAGGTCGAGGTCGGCGTCGGCGCCGGCCGGGTCGCGGCCCGCCGCCTGCAGCAGCGCCGCCGCCAGCTTGTGCGCGACGCCGGTCGCGCACAGGTCGGGGCACGGGTAGCCGCACAGCCCCGGGTGGACGATCGGGGCGTCGGGCAGCGCGCCGTCGGCGCGCGGGTGGTGGTGGTCGGTGACGACGACGTCGAGGCCCGACCGCGCGCGCGAGCGCGACCTCCTCGACCGCGGTGATCGCGCAGTCGGCGGTGACGAGCAGGCGCGTGCCGCGCGCGGCCAGCCGCTCGACCGTCGCCGCGCTCAGCCCGTAGCCGTCCTCGCTGCGGCTCGGCAGGTACCAGTCGACGTCGGCGCCGAGGGCGCGCAGCGCGCGGACGAGGATCGCCGTCGAGCAGACGCCGTCGACGTCGTAGTCGCCGTGGACGGTGATCCGCGTGCCCGCGCCGGCGTGCTCGAGGATCCGCGCGACGGCGGCGTCGATGCCCGGGAAGGCCGACGGCGGGTGCGCGTCGCCCGCCTGCCAGCCAGGCGCGCGCGTCTCGCGGGTCGCCGAGGCCGCGGCGCACGAGCACCTGCGCGACGACGAAGCCGACCCCGAGCTCGCTGCTGCAGCGCGAGGACCTCGGCGATCGGGCACGGCGGGATGTCGAGCCGGGCGGCCACGGCGCGCCGACCCTAGGGCCGGCGCCGGACGGAATCGCGGTCGGCGATCGGCTAGTGCGCCGGGGCGGCCGACGCGCTCGCGCGCGCATGCCCTGCGAGGTACACGAGGCCCGATCCCGATCAGCGCCCCCGGGATCGCCTCCAGCGCGGTCAGCACGGTGGTGTCGTCGTCGCCCGGGGATCGTCGAGGCCGTTGATCAGCCAGCCGAAGATGACCGCGCCGAACAGGGCGCCGAGGAAGGCGCCGACGATGCCGCCCCAGAAGCGGTCGGGCAGGAAGACGTGAAGTGCCAGAGGGCCAGGCCCATCATGACCCAGGCGAGCATGCCCATGGTCAGCGGCTCCTTCCGTGGCGCTTGTTGCGTGGTCGCTTGGGCTTCTCGCGCTTGGTCTTGTCGTCGGTCTTCATGACGAGGTCCTCGCGGCGCGGCGTCGCGCCGTCGGTCGGTCGCGCTCGGCCGTCGCCGTCGACGCGCCGGCGGCGCGTCGACGTGCAGGTCGCGGACCATCTCGTCGAACTCGCTCTGCGACACCTGCCGGTCGGGCGTCTCGGGCTCGGTCGACGCGGCGGCCGCGGCGCGGCGCTCCTCGGACGGCGCGACGTCGACCGGCGCGCCGGCCATCGCCATCGCGTAGGCGGGGACGACGCCGCCGAAGCTGCTCGGCGATGCGCTTGCGGCGGCGCTCGTAGACGGGCTCGCGCTCCTTCCAGTGCGTGAGCACCGGGCCGGCGATGAAGACCGACGAGTACGTGCCCGAGGCGACGCCGACGAGCAGCGCGAAGGCGAAGTCCTTGAGCGTCTCGCCGCCGAAGAGCATCAGCGCGAGGATCGGCAGCGCGTGCAGAACGAGGTCGCCAGCGATCGCGCCAGCACCTCGCTCATCGAGCGGTTGACGATCTGCGAGAAGGCGGCTCTCGGCATGCGCGGCACGTTCTCGCGCACGCGGTCGAACACGATGATCGTGTCGTAGAGCGAGTAGCCCAGGATCGTCAGCAGCGCCGCGACCGTCGACGTCGTCACCTCCCGGCCGAGGAGCGCGTAGACGCCGCTGGTGATGAGCAGGTCGTGCATCAGCGCGATCAGCACCGGCACGGCGTACTTCCACTCGAAGCGCAGCGCGATGTAGGCGCTGATGACGATCAGCGACGCGATGATCGCGATCAGTCGCGCTGCGCGCGACCGTCTGGCCGAACGTCGGCCCGATCGTGTCGAAGTTGAACGTGCGCGTCCCGTAGCGCTGGTCCAGCGCCTGCTGGATCTTGTTGCGCTGGCTCTGCGTTGAGCGTCTCGGTGGAGATCTGGAAGCCGTTGTCGCCGCGGATCTCCTGGCCGCTGAGGCGCTGGATCTCGGCGTCGGCGAAGCCCACGCCCTCGAGCACGGCGCGCACGCCGGCCTCGTCGGCGGGCTTGACGCAGCTCGGTCTTGATCCGCGTGCCCGACTCGAAGTCGATGCCGAAGTTCAGGCCCTTGCCGCCGATCGCCAGCGCGCCGATGAGCAGGATCACGCCGGAGGCCGAGAAGAACCACTTCGACGCGCCCATGAAGTCGAAGTCTGCCACCAGTGGTGCGTGCGCTTGCCCGCGCCCAGCGCCGTCGGGTGCATGATCATCCGCGAGCGGCCCATCGTGCCGAGCACGGCCTGGGTGAGCAGCACGGCGGTGAGGAACGACACGAGCGTGCCGATGCCGAGCGACGAACGCGAAGCCCTTCACCCCCGCCGTGGCGAGCATGAACAGGATGAACGCGACCATGAAGGTCACGACGTTCGCGTCGATGATCGCCGACAGGCCCTTGCTTGTAGCCCGCCGCGATGCCCGCGGCCACCGATCTGCCCGCCGCGGATCTCCTCCTTGACGCGTTCGAAGATGACGATGTTCGCGTCGGCCGCGACGCCGATCGTGAGGATCAGGCCCGCGATGCCCGGCAGCGTCAGCGTGATCGGGATGAGCTTGATCAGCGCGAAGAAGTAGATCGCGTAGACGACGAGCGCGCCGCACCGCGATGACGCCGAGCACGCGGTAGAAGACGAGCAGGAACAGCGCGACGATGGCGAAGCCCGCGATGCCGGCGACGAGGCCCTGGTCGAGCGCCTGCTGGCCGAGCGTGGCCGAGACCTGCGAGGCGGAGATGAGGTCGAGCTTGATCGGCAGCGCGCCGGTCTTGAGCAGGTTGGCCAGCCGCTGGGCGCTGTCGATCGTGAAGCCGCCCTCGATCTGCGAGCCGTTGCGCCCGTCGATGCCGTCGGGGTTCTGCTGGAAGTCGATGAACGGGACCGAGATCAGCTCGTTGTCGAGCACGATCGCGAAGTGCTGGTAGGCGCTCTGCGGGTCCTGGCCGGGGATGAACTGCTCCTGGCCGCGCTGGGCGATCTCGCGCGTGGTGTCCTGCCACTGGGCGCGCCCGCGGTCGGTGAACTCGAAGGTGACGATCGGGCTGCCGCTGCCGCCGGCGCCGTTGTCGAAGGTCTGCTCCGGGTTCCTGATGTCGTTGCCGCTGAGCGCGGGCTGGTCGCGCAGGACGTACCAGCGGTTGGCTCGGCTTGGAGTCGTCCGGCGACTCCGCGCGGACGATGATCGTGCCTTGCTTGACCTCGACGACCTTCTGGTTGGGGCCGCGCTTGATGCGCTCGTTCTGGATCTCCTGGTTGAGGTCCTCGGCGTCGTCTCGCCGGGGCCCGCGAGGACCCGCTTGGCCTTCGTGTCGACGAGGTAGTAGAGGCCGTTCGTGGTCGACTTGGACGTAGTTGCGCTCGGGGCAGCTGGACGCGCGGGTGACCGCGTCGTAGCTGGCTGAGCGACCCGCGTGCCGCGCGCCCGCGGCCGGGCCGCCGGTGACGTTCGGGTCCGTCGGGGCCGGCTTGCAGCCGGGGCCGAGGACGTTCGGCTCCCAGTCGTAGAAGTACAGCTGCGCGGTCGTGCCGACCTGCTGCGCCGCCTCGTCGGCGTTCTGGACGTCGGGCAGCGAGACGTCGATCTGGTCGGAGCCCGAGCGCTGGATCTCCGGCTCGGCGACGCCGAGCTGGTCGACGCGCTTGCGCATGATGTCGAGCGTGCGGTCGATCGGCCTCGCCGGTGACCTGGGTCTGCTTGGTCGGCTTGGCCTGGTAGATGAGCGAGACGCCGCCCTTGAGGTCCAGGCCCAGGCGCGTCGTCTGCGTGGCGATCACGAAGATCGAGCCCGCGAGCAGGCCCGCCACGAGCAGCAGGACGAAGAGATTGCGCCGGCGATCGGTCATGGGGACACCATCGGCACGCTAGGAGGTCGGCGTTAGTACGAGCAGCAGCCCGCCGTCGTCGTCGTACGCCGGGAACAGGTCGGCGGTGGCGCGCGCGGGCAGGTCGCCCTCGGCGTTGACCTGCACCGGCTTGCCCAGCGCGCGGACGCCCCACTCGAGCACGGTCCTGACGGGGTCCTCGCCGTTGGACCACGCGAGCCCGAGGACGTCGTGCACCGGGCGGCCGATGACACGCTCGTCGTCCAGCCCGGTCAGCTCGAAGGAGCCGCGGCCGCAGCGGATGACGCGACCCTGCTGGTCGCACACGAAGAACGCCGCGTCGGGCGCCGGGTAGTAGTCGTCGAGCAGCTCGAACAGGAACGGGAAGCCGCACTTGCGGCATGCCTGCGCCTGGCGCGAGAACCCCTCGGTGCGGTCGGACTCGGTCGAGCGCGTCCCGCAATTCGGGCAGATGAACAGATGGGCCATGCCACGCCACAGGGTACGCGCTCGTCCGTCAGCCGCGGGTCAGAACAGCGCGCCGGCGTCGCCGGGCGGCTCCAGACCGAGGTGCGCGTACGCGCGCGCGGTGGCCGCGCGCCCGCGCGGGGTGCGCTGCAGCAAGCCGCGCTGGAGCAGGTAGGGCTCGTAGACGTCCTCGATCGTGTCGGCCTCCTCGCCGACCGCGACGGCGAGCGTCGAGAGGCCGACCGGGCCGCCGGCGAACGTCGTGCAGATCGCGCCGAGGATCTCGCGGTCGAGCCGGTCGAGCCCGAGGTCGTCGACCTCGAGCAGCGCCAGCGCGGCGTCGGCCGCGGCCTCGTCGACGACGCCGCTGCCGCGCACCTCGGCCCAGTCGCGCACGCGCTTGAGCAGCCGGTTGGCCACGCGCGGGGTGCCGCGGCTGCGCGCGGCGATCGCCCACGCCGCCGCGCTCGTCGAGCGTGATGCCGAGGATCCCGGCCGAGCGGCGGACGATCTGCGCGAGGTCCTCGGCGGCGTAGGGCTCGAGCCGGTGCTGGATGCCGAAGCGGTCGCGCAGCGGCGTCGTCAGCAGGCCCGCGCGCGTCGTCGCGCCGACCAGCGTGAACGGCGGAAGGTCGAGCGTGACCACGCGCGCGCCCGCGCCCTGGCCGATGGTGATCGGCAGGGTGCGGTCCTCCATCGCCGGATAGAAGGTCTCCTCGAGCGCGCGGTTGAGGCGGTGGATCTCGTCGACGAAGAACACGCTGCGCGGCTCGAGCGCGGTCAGCAGCGCGGCGATGTCGCCCTTGCGCTCGAGCGCCGGGCCGGCGGTCTGGACGAACGGCGCCTCGAGCTCCTCGGCGAGGATCTGCGCCAGCGACGTCTTGCCCAGGCCGGGCGGGCCGGCGAGCAGCACGTGGTCGAGCGCCTCGCCGCGCGCGAGCGCGGCCTCGAGCGAGACGGAGAGCTGCTCGCGCAGGCCCTCCTGGCCGACGAACTCCTCCAGCCGGCGCGGGCGCAGCGAGCGGTCGAGGAGGTCGTCCTCGTCGTCGAGCGCGCCCGGCGTGTGGATGCGCGCCTCGCTCACCGGCGCGCCGCCCTCAGCGCGCTGGCCAGCAGCTCCGCGGCGCTCTCGCCGTCGGCGCCCTCGAGCAGCGCCTGGGCCTCGGCAGGCGCGAAGCCGAGCTCGAGCAGGCCGTCGCGCGCCGTGCGCCGCGGGTCGTCGCCGCGCGTGACGGTGATCGGCGAGTCCGCGGGCTCGGGCACGCCGACCTTCTCGCGCAGCTCGGCCACGATCCGCTCGGCGGTGCGCTTGCCGACGCCGGGCGCGGCCTGCAGGCGCGCGACGTCGCCGGCCGCCAGCGCGGCCACGAGCTCGCGCGGCGGGCCGCCGCCGAGGACCGCCAGCGCGACCTTCGGGCCGACGGACTGCACGCCGATGAGCAGCAGGAAGAGGTCGCGCTCCTCCTCGGTGGCGAAGCCGTACAGCAGCAGCGCGTCGTCGCGGACGACGAGGTGGGTGTGCAGCGTCGCGGGGCGACCGACGCCGGGGACCTGGCGCAGCGTCTCGGCCGAGACGGCGACGCGGTAGCCGACCCCGCCGGAGGTGGCGACGACGACGTGGTCGGGGCGGCGGACCGCGACCTCGCCGCGCACGAGGTCGATCACCGCACGGCCTCGCGCACCCGCCGGCGCGACGCGCCCTCCACGGCGCGCGACAGCGGCGCGTGGTTGGCGTGGCAGATGGCGACGGCCAGCGCGTCGGCGGCGTGGTCGGGGCGCGGCTCCTCGGGCAGGCGCAGCAGCGCCTGCACCATCCGGCCGACCTGGTCCTTGGGCGCGCGGCCGCTGCCGCACACCGCGCCCTTGACCTGCTGCGGCGTGTAGTCGACGCACGGGATGCCCCGCTCGCCGGCCGCGACGAGCACCGCGCCGCGCGCCTGGCCGACCGCGAAGGCCGTCGCGACGTTCTGACCGAAATAGAGTGCTTCAAGGGCGAGCGCGTCGGGCTCGTGCTGGATGAGCAGGTCGTGGATCCGCGAGTGCAGGACGGCCAGGCGCCGCTCGGTCGCGACGCCGGCGCGCGTCTCGATGACACCGCCGTCGAGCGCGGCGAGCCGCCCGGAGCGCCGCACGACGACGCCGTAGCCCGTGTTCGCCAGGCCGGGATCGATGCCCATGACCACCATCCGGCCGACATTCTCCGCGGCGGGTCGGATGCCTCCCCGCGCACGCGACCGTGCAACCGAACGTTCGTCCACACTCTCCAGTTCGTGCTTCAGGACGCCGATGCCGCCTCCGTGCTCTTCCGGGGGGACAAGCATCGGCTGCGCCGCGCGCTCGCGTCGGCCGCAGGCCCGCGTGGCCGACCTCGAGGACGAGCTGCGCACCCGCGACCGCCTCGACCCCCGCACCCGCGTGCTGACCCTCGAGGCCTTCCGCGAGGACGCCGGGCGCGCCCTGCACGCCGCCTCGCGCGGCGGCCGCGCGACCGCGCTGGCGCTCGTCGACATCGACGGGTTCCGCGCCCTCAACGCCCGCTTCGGACCGCCCGCCGGCAACGCCGCGCTGGCCGCCGTCGCCACCCGCCTGCGCCGCCTCGTGCGCGAGGCCGATCTGCTCGGGCGCACCGGCGCCGACGAGATCGCCGTCCTCATGCCGGGCACCGGGCTGCCCGGCGCCCAGTCCTGCTGCGAGCGCCTGATCGTCGCCCTGCGCGGCTCGCTCGTCCCCCAGGTCGGGGTCGTCACCGTGTCGGCCGGGATCGCCGTCCACACGCCCGGGTGCGACGATCGACGAGCTGCTCGCCGAGGCCGCGATCGGCCTGGACTGCGCGCGCGCCGAGGGCGGCGGCCGCGCCGCCGTGCGCCCCGACGACGACGACCTGCCGGGCGGCGCGATCCCGCGCCACGCCGACGTGATCGAGGCGCTCTCGACCGCGCTGCTCGAGCGCGACCGCTACACGGGCGAGCACTCCGCGGAGGTCGTCGACCTCGTGCGCGGCGTCGCCCGCGCGCTCGGCCTGAGCGAGATCGAGACCGAGCGGATCGCCGCCGCCGCGCTCGTGCACGACGTCGGCAAGGTCGCGATCCCCGACCGCATCCTCCACAAGCCCGCCGCGCTCGACGCGGACGACTGGCGGCTCATGCGCGACCACCCCGTGATCGGCGAGCGCATCCTGCGCGCGATCCCGGGCATGGGCGCCGTCGCGCGGATCGTCCGCCACGAGCACGAGCGCTACGACGGCGGGGGCTACCCCGACGGCCTGGCGGGCGACGCCGTGCCGATCGGCAGCCGCGTGATCCTCGCCTGCGACGCCTACCACGCGATGACCTCGGACCGCCCCTACCGGCAGGCCATGGAGCACGACGAGGCCGTCGCCGAGCTCGCCCGCGGCGCGGGCAGCCAGTTCGACCCGCGCGTCGTCACGGCGCTGCTCGGCCACCTGGCCGGCGGCCGCCGCCCCTCGCTCAGCGCGCGTCCGGCCTGACCGGCGCGGGACGGCCCGGAACCTCCCAGCCCCAGGCCATCGCCTCGTCGACGAGCACCGCACGCGGCACGTCGGGATGCTCGTGCCACCAGGTGGCCAGCGACTGGATCCCGCCCGAGAGCAGCTGGGCGTGCATGGCCACCCGCAGGTCGCGCGCGACGGGGTCGCCGCCGGTGTCGGCCGGCTCCATGAGCGCGCCGACGACGGCCGCCGCCTCGCGCTGCATGCGCGCGATGAGCTCGGCGACGTCGGGCTCGGCGGCGTCGCGGAACAGCGCCCGCCACGCCTCGCGGTGCTCCTCCACGAAGCCGAGGAAGGCGTCGATGCCCCCGCGCAGGCGCTCCTCGCTCGTCGCTCCCTGCGGCGGCGCCGCGCTGCAGCCGCGCGAAGATCTCCTGCGCGTGCGCGTCGAGCAGCGAGGCGTGCAGCTCGCGCTTGGACGCGAAGTGCTCGTAGATCAGCGCCTTGGAGACGCCGGCCGCATGCGCGATCTCGTCCAGCGAGGCGCGGTGGTAGCCGCAGCGGGCGAACACCGCCTCGGCCGCTCCGAGGATCACCGCGCGCCGCTCGCGGGCCGGGAGCCGTCCCCGTCGCCGGGCGACGCCCACCTCTCCGTGCGCCCGCACGCGCTCGGCCATGCGCCTAGGTTCGCACGTCGGACGCGTCGCGGCTGAAGCGCGCGCCGTCGGGGTCGCCCAGCAGACCCGCGTCGCCGGCCATCGCCGGCTCCATCGCTCGGCCGGCGCCCGCATGCACGTCGCGCACGCCCGGGGCGGCGAGCCACGCGAGCGCGGCGAGCACGCCCAGCACGCTCATGCCGAACAGCGTCGCGTGCAGCCCGAAGGCCTCGGCGGCCGGCCCGGCCACGGCCATCCCGATCGGCATCAGCCCGAGCGACACCGCGAAGTCGTAGGAGCTCACGCGCGAGACCGCGTGCGCGGGGACCTGCTCCTGGATGCTCGTGTCCCACAGCGTGAAGAACAGCGACACGGCGACGCCGGCCACGAGCTCGAGCGCCGCGATGCCCGCCGTTCCCACGCCGCTGCCGATGATCGCCGCCTGCGTCGCGGCGCCGACGAGCGCGACGGCGGCGACGAGCACGGGCCGGCGCAGCCGGATGCGCAGCGCGACGACGTTGCCGAGGACCGTGCCCAGCCCGAAGCAGGCGACGATCGTCGCCCAGCTCGTCGCCCCCGACAGCTCCTGCTCGGCGAGCACGGGCCCGAGCACGAAGACGGCCGGCAGCACGCACACGTGGTAGGCGGCCATGGCCACGAGGCCGTAGCTCAGCCACGGCCGCGCCCGCACCTCGCGCCAGCCCGCGCGCATGCGCGCGACGAAGCGCGTCCTCGTCCTCGTCCGCGTGGCGCGCGGCCTCGCTCGGGCGCAGGGCGACGAGGCAGGCGGCGCTGACCACGAACGTCGCCGCGTCCAGCGCGATCGCCTCGCCGGGCCCGGTGAGCGCGACGACGACGCCGGCCACCGCCGGTCCGGCCACGTTGGCGACGCTGCGCGTGACGCCGAGCAGCGCGTTGGCCTGCTGCAGGCGCTCGGGCGGGACGGTCTGCGGGATCAGCCCCATGAGCGCGGGCATGAACACCGCCGCGGCCGTGCCGTAGACGGCCGACAGCACGACGAGCATCCACACCTCGGCCTGGCCGCTGAGCAGCAGCGTGGCGGTCAGCGCCTGGGCGACGGCGCGCGTGACGTCCGAGGCGACCATGACCTCGCGCCGCCCGATGCGGTCGGAGAGCACGCCGCCGGCGATCGCGAAGAGGGCGAACGGGATGCCGCCCGCGGCGAGCACGATGCCCAGGTCGGTGGCGTCGCCGAGGTCGAGGACGGCGAAGGCGATGGCGACCGGCGTGATCCGGTCCCCGATGGTCGAGAGCGCCTGGCCCCAGAACAACAGGCGGAAGGGGCCGTCCACCGCAAGCGCCGCGGACCACCGCCGCTGGACCTGGCCTCCCACGCGACGCAGGCTAGCGCGGGCCCGGCCGGTCCCGGCGGGCGATGGTGAATCTGTTCAAGCCTTCGCCGGCTAGCCCGCAACGCGCTCGAGCACGGCGGCGTCGACGTCGAAGTTCCCGTGGACCTCGTTGACGTCGTCGTTGTCCTCGAAGGCGTCGATCAGGCGCAGCAGCCGCGTGGCGATCTCCTCGTCGACGGGCACCCGCGTCTTCGGGTGCTGGACGACCTCGGCCGACTCGAGCTCGATCCCGGCCTCCTCGAGCGCGGCCCGCACCGCGGTCAGGTCGCCGGGCTCGGTGAGGACCTCGAACATGTCGTCGTCGGCGCCGACGTCGAGCGCGCCGGCCTCGATGGCCGGCAGCAGGTCGTCCTCGTCGTAGCGGCCGCCGTCGATGACGATCAGGCCCCGCTTGTCGAACAGGTAGGCGACGGAGCCGGGCTCGCCGAGGTTGCCGCCGTGCTTGGAGAACAGGTGGCGGATCTCCGAGCCGGTGCGGTTGCGGTTGTCGGTCAGCGCCTCGACGAGCAGCGCGACGCCGCCCGGGCCGTAGCCCTCGTAGAGGACGGTCTCGAGGGCGTCCATGTCGGCGCCCTCGCCGGTGCCCTTGGCGATCGCGCGCTCGATGTTGTCCTTCGGCATCGAGGCGTCCTTCGCCTTCTGGACGGCCAGCGCGAGCGCCGGATTGCCCTCCGGGTCGCCCCCGCCCTCCTTCGCGGCGACGGTGATCGCGCGCGCGAGCTTCGTGAAGAGCTTGCCGCGGCGCGCGTCGACGATCGCCTTCTTGTGCTTGATCCCCGCCCATTTCGAGTGTCCGGCCATGAGGGTGATGGTAGGCGAGAGCCCCGTCGCCGGCACGATGCTCATAGGATCGCCGCCATGGCGGTCCCCGCAGAGATCTTCAAGGCCTACGACATCCGCGGCCTCTACGGCGAGCAGCTCGACGCCGACGGCGCCGAGCAGATCGGCCGCGCGTTCGTGCGCGTGCTCGCCGACCTGTCCGGCAAGGCGCCCGGCGACCTGCGCATCGGCCTCGGCCACGACATGCGCCTGACCGCTGCCGAGCTCACCGCACGCTACCGCGAGGGCATGGTGAGCGAGGGCGCCCACGTGCTCGACGCCGGGCTGGTCGGGACCGAGATGCTCTATTACCTCGTCGGCTCCCGTGAGCTCGACGGCGGGCTCATGTGCACCGCCTCGCACAACCCGAAGCCGTATACCGGGGCCAAGCTCGTGCGCGAGGGCGCGATCGCGCTGTCCGGCGACGAGGGCATCCAGGACATCCGCCGGCTCGTCGAGCAGGGCCTCGGCGACGCCCCCGGCGGCGGATCCGTGGAGAAGGTCCGCATCGCGCCCGAGTTCCACAAGGCGGCGATGGAGTTCATCGACCCGGGCAACGTCAAGCCGATGAAGGTCGTCGTCGACGCCGGCAACGGGATGGCCGGCCCGATGGTCGGCCCGCTCCTCGACCGCCTGCCGCTCGAGCTGTTCAAGACGTACTGGAAGCCCGACGGCCACTTCCCCGACCACGAGCCCAACCCGATGCTCGAGGAGAACCGCCGCTTCATCGTCGACAAGGTGCTCGAGACCGGCGCCGACCTCGGCATCGCGTGGGACGGCGACGCCGACCGCTGCTTCTTCGTCGACGACACCGGCCGCTTCGTCGACGGCGACTTCCTGACGGCGATCCTCGCCGAGCACCTGCTGGCCAAGAAGCCGGGCTCGGCGATCCTCTATGACGTGCGCGCCTCGCGCGCCGTGCCCGACATCGTCGAGGCGGCGGGCGGCACCGCGCACGCCAACCGCGTCGGCCACGCCTTCTTCAAGACGCGCATGCGCGACGAGGGCGCGATCTTCGGCGGCGAGGTCTCCGGCCACTACTACTTCCACGACTTCTACAACGCCGACTCGGGGACGGTCCCGGCCCTGCTGATCCTCGAGAAGCTCTCCGTCGAGGGCAAGAAGATGAGCGAGCTGCTCGAGCCGCTTCGCTCGAAGTACTTCATCTCGGGCGAGATCAACAGCGAGGTCGCCGACGGACCGGCGAAGATGGCCGAGCTCGAGGAGCGCTTCTCCGACGGGCGCATCTCCCACCTCGACGGGACGTCGGTCGACTACGACGACTGGCACTTCAACGTGCGCCCGTCGAACACCGAGCCGCTGCTGCGCCTGACCCTCGAGTCGCTGGTCTCCGAGGAGGACATGGAGCGCCGGCGCGACGAGGTCCTCGGCATCATCCGCTCGTAGGGATGACACCCGCCGCGCGTCTCCGCGAGCTGCTCGCCGGCGAGGAGATCGTCGTCGCGCCGGGCGCCTACGACGCGCTGACGGCGAGGCTCGTCGAGCAGGCCGGGTTCCCGGCCGTCTACATGACCGGCGCGGGCACCGCCGCGACGCTCGGCTTCCCCGACTACGGGCTGCTGACCATGACCGAGATGGCCGACAACCTCGGCCGCATCGCCGGCGCGGTCTCGATCCCGGTCATCGCCGACGCCGACACGGGCTACGGCAACGAGCTGAACGCGGTGCGCACCGTGCGCGAGTACACGCTGCGCGGGGCCGCCGCGCTGCACATCGAGGACCAGGTCTCCCCCAAGCGCTGCGGGCACCTCGATCGCAAGGTCGTCATCGACGCCGACGAGTTCGTGAGCAAGGTGCGCGCCGCCGCCGAGAGCCGCCCGGACCCCGATCTCGTCCTCATCGCGCGCACCGACGCCGTCGCCGTGCTCGGCTTCGACGCGGCGATCGAGCGGGCCAACCTGGCGCTGGAGGCCGGCGCCGACATGGCCTTCGTCGAGGCGCCGGAGACCGACGAGCAGCTCGCCGCCGTCCCGCGACGTGTGAGCGGTCCGTGCCTGGTCAACATCATCGCCGCCGGCCGCAGCCCGGCGCTGAGCGTCGGTCGCGCCGCAGAGCTCGGCTACCGCCTGGCGATCGTGCCCGTGCTCATGCTCGCCGCCGTGATCGCCGCCGGTGACGCGGCGCTGCGGGGCCTGGCCGAGACCGGCGACCACCCGGAGGGCGTCCCGGTCATGCCCGTGCAGGAGATCTTCGCGCGCGCCGGCGCGGGCGGCTGGGACGAGCTGCGCCGGCGCTACGACGCCGGCTGACCCCAGATCCGGGCCGCCGCCCGCGAGATCGTCGCGAGCTTGGCGCGCTCGTCGTCCTCGGTGAGCGCGTTGCCGACCACCGAGGTCGAGAAGCCGCACTGCGTGCCGATGGCCAGGCGCTCGATGTCGATCACCGCGGCCGCGTCGCGCACGCGCGCCTCGAGCTCGTCCTCGGTCTCCGGCCGCGGGCCCTTGGTCGTGACCAGGCCGAGCACGACCTGCTTGTCGTCGGGCACGAGGGCGAGCGGCTCGAAGCCTCCCGAGCGCTCGTCGTCGTACTCGAGCAGCAGCCGCTGTGCGTGGATCGCGCCGAAGATCGGCCCGGCGATGTCCTCGTAGCCGCCGGCCACGAGCCAGCGTGAGTCCTGGTTGCCGCGGCACAGGTGGAAGCCGAACGTGACGTCCGGGGCGGCGTCGATGACCGCGTTGTCGAGCTCCACGCCATACGACAGCCAGCGCTCCATCGGCCAGCCGCGCTGCTCGTAGAAGGCGCGCCACGTCGGGTCGATGAGCAGCGGGTAGTGCGGGGCGTCGATCTGCAGGTACGTCGCCCCGAGGCGCCGCAGCTCGCGGACCTCGTCGACGAGGATCCCGACGACCTCCTCCATGAAGCGGTCGAACGTCGGGTAGGCGCCGCGCGAGCGCTCCGGGTCCCAGAGGTTGCCGAACAGGGTCGGGCTCGGAAGCGTGATCTTGGCGATCCGGTCGGTGCGCGCCCGCAGGTAGGAGAGCTCCTCGGCGGCGAGGCTGCGCCGCCGGCGCAGCGGCTCGACGACGGCGATCCCCTCCGGGCGCTCCACCGTCTTGTCGCCGAGCTCGTCGGAGTGCCACGCGCCCCACAGCCACGCGTCGATGCTCACGCCCTCGAAGCCGTCCACCGCGGCCACGAGCTCGCTCTGGAAGGACTCGCGGCGCAGCTCGCCGTCGGTGACCACGGGGCAGCCGGCGTCCTCCTGGAGCTTGACGACGTGGTCGACGGCGCGGTCCTCGATCGCCTTGAACGCCGCCGGCTCGATCGTCCCCGCGGCGAGGCGCCCGCGCGCATCGAGCAGCGCCGCCGGGCGCAGCAGCGAGCCGACGTGGTCGGCGCGCGCGGTGACGGTCACGACTCCATCTCGGCGAGGTGCGCGACGTTGGCGGCGTCGTCCGGATCGGCGCTCGGCGCCCCGGCGAACCACGCGTCGAGGATCTCCCCGAGCTGCGCCTCGGACGTCGTGCGCAGGCTGAGGGCGAGCACGTTGGCGTCGTTCCAGCGCCGCGCGCCGTCGGCCGTCGGCGCGTCGGCGCACAGCGCCGCGCGCACGCCCGTCGACCTTGTTGGCGGCGATCGACGCGCCCGTGCCCGTCCAGCAGCACACGACGGCCTGCTCGGCGCGGCCGTCGGCGACGTCGCGGGCGGCGGCCTCGGCGGACCACGCCCAGTCGTCGCGCTCGTCGCCGGAGAGCGCGCCGTGCAGCAGCGGCTCGTGGCCGCGGCGGCGCAGCTCCTGCACGACCGCGTCGGCGACCCCGGTGCGCTCGTCGGCGGCGACGGCGATCCGCATGTCGCCGAGTCTATGCATGACGAACTGCCCGCTATCGTCGCCGCCGTGCACAGCGCGGCGGTCGAGGCCGAGATCCTGAAGGTTGGGCGCGGTCTCGCGGAGGCCGTGCCAGGCCATGGCCGCCATCCGATGCGCGTCATCGACGACCGCGCCATGGAGCTCGCGTCGGCCGACGCCGAGCTGCGCGCGGCGCTGTTCCGCTTCGTCGACGTCGTGCCCGCATGTCGCAACGTCGACGACCTCTCGCGCCACCTGACCGGCTTCCTCGCGGAGGTCGGCGACCGCCCGCCACCGCTGCAGGCGGCGATGGCCATGGGCGCCACGCGCGCCGGGCGCGCCGCCCTCGGCACCGCGGCGGCGGCCGGCGTGCGCCACATGGCGCACCGCTTCATCGTCGGCGAGACGCCGCAGGACGCCCACAACGTGCTCGCCGAGCTGTGGGACGACGAGGTGGCGACGTCGGTCGACCTGCTTGGCGAGGCGACCGTCACCGCGGCCGAGGCCGACCGCTACGCGCAGCGCTGCCACGGCGCGCTCGACGACCTCGTCACCGTCTACGCGCGCCTCCCCGCGCGCCCGGCCCTGGAGGCCGACTCGCTGGGCCCGATCCCGCGCGCGAACCTCTCGGTCAAGGTGAGCGCGCTGACCCCGCTGCTGCGCCCCGACGCGCCCGAGCTGGGCAAGGCCGACGCCGCCGGACGCCTGCGCGAGCTGCTGCGCCACGCGCGCGACCGCGGCGCCCACCTGCACATCGACATGGAGTCCTTCGACTCGCGCGAGGCGGTCACCGACCTCGTGCTCGAGCTGCTCTCCGAGGACGAGTTCCGCGCCGGGCCGTCGGCCGGCGTGGTGCTGCAGGCCTACCTTCGCGACTCACCCGATCTCGCCGAGCGCATCATCGGGTGGGCGCAGGACTGCGGGCGCGAGCAGCCGCTCGTCGTGCGCCTCGTCAAGGGCGCCTACTGGGACCACGAGGTCGTCGAGGCGCGCCAGCACGGCTGGGAGGCGCCCGTCTTCGAGGTCAAGGCGGAGTCCGACCGCAACTTCGAGACCCTGACCCAGCGCCTGCTCGAGGCGCGTCCCGCCGTACGCCTCGCCGTCGCCTCGCACAACCTGCGCTCGGTCGCCCATGCGGTCGCCGCCAACCGCGCGCTCGGCGCCGACGACCGCGACGTCGAGTTCCAGGTCCTGCGCGGGCTCGGCGACGACCTCCAGCACGCGCTCGCCGCCCACGGCCTGCGCGTGCGCGCGTACTGCCCGGTGGGCGACCTCGTCGCCGGGATGGCCTACCTCGTGCGCCGGCTTCTCGAGAACACGAGCAACGAGAGCTTCCTCGCCGAGCAGGCGAGCGGACGACCGATCGAGGAGCTGCTCGTCGCGCCATGAGCCTGCCGCCGTTCCGCAACGAGCCCGTCCTCGAGCTGCGCCGCGCCGCCGCGCGCGAGACCCTCTCGGCGGGCATGGCCGAGCTCGAGCCGCGCCTGCCGCTGCGCGTCCCGCTGTGGATCGGCGAGGACCGCGTCGAGCGCGACGAGCTGCGCTCGACCGATCCCGGGAACCCGTCGCGGGTCGTCGCGGTGGCGCCGGTGGCGACGGCCAAGGAGGTCGGCGCGGCCGTCGCCGCGGCGCGCGAGGCGGCCCCGGACTGGGCGCGCACGCCCGCCACCAGGCGCGCGGAGATCCTCGTGCGCGCCGCCGCGTGGCTGCGCGAGCGCCGCGCCGAGCTCGCCGCGCTGGAGGTGCGCGAGTGCGCCAAGCCGTGGGGCGAGGCCGACGCCGACGTCTGCGAGGCGATCGACTTCCTCGAGTTCTACGCGCGCGGCGCGGTCGCCCTCGACGGCGGCGCCCGGCTCTTCCAGGTCGCCGGTGAGCGCAACGAGATGCGCTACGCGCCGCGCGGCGTCGTCGGCGTCATCTCGCCGTGGAACTTCCCGATCGCGATTCCCATGGGGATGGCCTCCGCGGGCCTGGCCACGGGCAACGCCGTCGTCCTCAAGCCCGCCGAGCAGGCGCCGGGCTGCGGCCTGATGGTCGTCCGGGCGCTGCGCGAGGCGGGCGTGCCCGCCGGCGCGATCTCGCTCGTGCCCGGCGCCGGCGAGGCCGGCGCGGCGCTCGTCCGCCACCCCGATGTCTCCACGATCGCCTTCACCGGCAGTCAGCCCGTCGGCCTGGAGATCATGCGCACCGCCGCCGAGGTGCCGCCCGGCAGCCGCCACCTCAAGCGCGTGGTCGCCGAGATGGGCGGCAAGAACTGCGTGATCGTCGACAGCGACGCCGACCTCGACGACGCCGTCCCGGCCATCGTCGAGAGCGCCTTCATCTACGCCGGGCAGAAGTGCTCGGCCGCCTCGCGCGTTCTTGCCCACGATGCCATCGCCGATTCGTTGCTCGAGCGCCTGGGTGGCGCGGTCGAGGTCCTGGTCGTCGGCCAGGCCGACCGCTTCGGGATCGACGTGCCGCCGGTGATCGAGCAGGAGGCACGCGAGCGCGTCGAGCGCTACCGCGCGCTGGCCCGCGAGGGCGGGCGGATCGTGGCCGAGCGCACCGAGGGCGTCGCGCCCGAGGGCTGGTTCGTCGCGCCGACGGTGGCGGCCGACCTGCCCACCGGCTCGCCCGTGCTCGAGGAGGAGATCTTCGGGCCGGTGCTCGCCGTCGAGCGCGTCGCGAGCGTCGAGGAGGCGTGCGATCGCGTCGACGCGCTGCCCGTCGCGCTCACCGGCGGGCTCTTCGCGCGCAACCCGCATACCGTGCATCGCGTGGTGGAACGCTCTCCGGTGGGCAACCTCTACGTCAACCGGTCGATCACGGGCGCGATGGTGGGTCGCCAGCCGTTCGGCGGCAACCGCCTCTCGGGCACCGGGACGAAGGCCGGCGGACCGGACTACCTGCTGCATTTCGTCGAGCCGCGCGTCGTCACGGAGAACACCGTGCGCCACGGCCTCGTCATCTGATTCCAACCGAACCCCTCTCCTCAGAGACCTTCATGCACTCCATCTCTCCGAGCCTCGAGCCCGGCACCGAGCCGCTGAGCGCCGGCGCCGCGGACATCGCCACCGCGATCGCCGGCCTCGCCGCGCGGCTCCCCGAGCCGCTGCACCCGCTGGCCGAGATCGCCTACGACTACCGCTGGTCGTGGACGCCCGGCGGCCCCGAGACGTTCGCCGCGATCGACCCGGCGCGCTGGGGGCTGTGCCACGCCAACCCGGTGCGCCTGCTCGAGGAGACGCCGCTGGCGGTCCTCGACCGCGCGGCCTCCGACGAGTCCTTCCTGGAGCGCGTCCGGACGCTGCGCGAGGCGCTCGCCGCCGACCTCGCGCGCCCGTACGCCGAGGGCGCGGTCAGCGCCGCCCGGCCCGCCGCCTTCTTCTGCGCCGAGTACGCCGTGCACCAGTCGCTGCCCGTCTACTCGGGCGGCCTCGGCGTGCTCGCCGGCGACATCCTCAAGGCCGCGTCCGACCTCGCCGTCCCGCTCGTCGCGGTCGGCCTGATGTACCGCCACGGCTACTTCCGCCAGCGCACGGACGCGGGCGGCTGGCAGCACGAGTACTGGGTCGACACCGATCCGGACCGCGTGCCCGCGGCGCTCATCACCGCGGGCGGCCGACCGCTGACCGTCAGCGTGCCGATCTCCGACCGCCAGGTCATCGCCCAGGTGTGGCGGGTGAACGTCGGTCGCGTGCCGCTGCTGCTGCTCGACACGAACCGCCCCGAGAACACGCTCTCGGACCGCTTCATCACCTCGCGCCTGTACGTCGGCGAGAGCGACCTGCGCCTGGCCCAGTACGCGCTGCTGGGGATCGGCGGCGTCCGCGCGCTGCGCGCGCTGCACATCGACCCGGCCGTCCTGCACCTCAACGAGGGCCACGCCGCGTTCGCGTCGCTCGAGCTCGCGCGCGGCGAGGCGCTGCGCGGCGGGCTCGACCTGCCCGAGGCGTTCGCGGCGGCGCGCTCGCGCACCGTGTTCACGACGCACACGCCCGTGCCCGCGGGCAACGACACGTACCCCGCGAGCCAGGTCTCCGACCTGCTGTTCGGCGCCGGCGCCGAGCTCGGCGTCGACCCCGGCGAGCTCATCGCCCGCGGGCGCACGAACGAGTCCGACGAGCACGAGCCCTTCGGCGTCACCCAGTTCGCGCTGCGCTCGAGCCGCGCCGCCAACGGCGTCGCGCGCCGGCACGGCGAGGTCGCCCGCGAGATGTGGCAGGGCATGTGGCCCGACCGTGCGGTCGAGGACGTGCCGATCAGCCACGTCACCAACGGAGCGCACCTGCCGACGTGGATCGGCGCGCCGATGCGCGCGCTGCTCGACCGCCACCTCGGCGAGGGCTGGATGTCGCGCGCGATGGACCCGCAGACGTGGGCGCCGGTCGCCGGCATCCCCGACGAGGAGCTGTGGGCGGCGCGCAACGAGCAGCGCGGCGAGCTCATCCGGCTCGTGCGCGAGCGCAGCGTCATCGAGCGCCTCGCGCGCGGCGAGAGCAAGGACTACGCGCACGCGGCGGCCGAGCGGCTGGACGAGAACGCGCTGACGATCGGCTTCGCCCGCCGCCTGGCGACGTACAAGCGCCTGGACCTGCTGCTCGCCGACGCCGAGCGCATGCTCCGCCTGCTCGGCGCCGAGGACCGGCCCGTGCAGCTGCTCGTGGCCGGCAAGGCGCACCCCAAGGACGACGAGGGCAAGCGCCTGGTCACGCGCCTGTTCGAGTACCGCCACCGCGCCGAGTTCGCCTCGCGCGTGGAGTTCCTCGACGACTACGACATGGCGCTCGGCGCCAGCCTCGTGCGCGGCTGCGACGTCTGGGTCAACCTCCCGCGCCCGCCGCTGGAGGCGTCGGGGACGTCGGGCATGAAGTCGGCGATGAACGGCGGCCTGCAGCTGTCGGTGCTCGACGGCTGGTGGCCCGAGGCCTACGACGGCACGAACGGCTGGGCCATCAACGGCGACGTGGACCCCGACCACGCGGCCCAGAACGCCTTCCACGCGTCCGAGTTCTACCGCCTGCTCGGCGACGAGGTCGTCCCCGCGTTCTATGAGCGCGCCGGCGGCGCCCCGCCGGCGGCGTGGGTCGAGCGCGTGCGGCGCGCGCTGATGACCGTCGGCCCCGGGTTCACCGCGGAGCGGATGGTCAGCGACTACGTCAACCGCGTGTACCCCACGGGCTAGGCTCGTCGCTCCCGCAACCGTTCGGTTGCCCTAGGGCTCGTGTGCACGGTAGGCGTGCACAGTCGCCCTCGGGCAGCCAACGAGTTGCGCCTACAGCCCGAGCCCGCCGCCGGCCTTCGACAGCACGTCCTGCGGCTCGAGGCCGAACTTCTGCAGGAGGCCCGAGTCGCGCTCGGGATCGACCTGGTCGGGCAGCTCCTGCTTGGCCTGGTCGACCTGATCGCTCTTGCCCTGGTCCTTGATGAGGTCCAGCACCTTGTCCTTGGGGATCTCCATGAGCCTGCTCCTCCGGTGGGGTGACGGTCGGGCGGCTGTCCCCGTGTTCGTCGCACCGGCAAACAGCACGACCCGCCGGCGGGCGAAATGGGCGCGAGCGCAGTGGCAGAGGGCAACCCGTTGGTTGTGGTCTCCGAGCAACCGTATGGGTGCCTCGAGGGACCACAGGCAACCAGACGGTTGCGGGCGAGCTCGCCCGACGTTCAGGCTCCCTCCCCCTCGCCGCCCTCAGAGCGAACTGCTCACGAGATCAGTCGGAGGACACTCGGGCAGCCCGCACCACATCCAGGAACGCCTCGTGCAACCGCTGGTCGTCGCCCAACTCCGGATGGAACGAGATCGCCAGGAGCGACCCCTCGCGCGCGGCGACGGGGTGCCCGTCGACCGAGGCGAGCACCTCGACCCCTGGGCCGTGCTCGCTGATCCACGGTGCGCGGATGAACACCGCGCGCACCGGCGGGCCGTCCATCCCCGGGAACGCGAGGTCCTCCTCGAAGGAGTGGACCTGGCGGCCGAAGGCGTTGCGCTCGGCGACGATGTCCATCAGCCCGAGATGGCTGCGGTCGAGCATGATCAGTCCGGCGCAGGTGCCGAAGATCGGGCGGCCGGCGGCGTGGAACTCGCGCAGCGGCCCGGCCAAGCCCTCGCGCTCGATGCCGAGCGTCATCGTCGTCGACTCGCCGCCGGGCATGACCAGGCCGTCGAGGCCGTCCAGGTCGGCGGGCGTGCGGACCTCGCGGACCTCCGCCCCGAGCTCGCGCAGCACCTTGGCGTGCGCCGCGAAGCCGCCCTGCAGCGCGAGGACCCCGACGACGGGCGACGCGCTCAACGATCCGTCGCGGCTACCAGCCGCGTCCCGCGAGCGTCTGCTCCGGCTCGAGCTTGCGAGCCTCGAGCGACGTCATCGCGGTGCCGAGACCCTCGGAGGCCTGGGCCACGCGCAGCGGGTCGGAGAAGTGCGTGGTCGCCTCGACGATCGCCGCGGCGCGGCGCGCCGGGTCCTCGGACTTGAAGATGCCCGAGCCGACGAACACGGCCTCGGCGCCGAGCTGCATGACGAGCGACGCGTCGGCCGGCGTGGCGATCCCGCCGGCGCAGAAGAGCGGCACGGGCAGGCGGCCGTCCTGGGCGACGCGGCGGACGAGGTCGTGCGGGGCCTGCAGCTCCTTGGCGGCGGTGAACAGCTCGGCCTCGTCGAGCGTGGTCAGGCGGCGGATCTCGCCGGTGATCGCGCGCAGGTGGCGCACGGCCTCGACGATGTCGCCGGTGCCGGCCTCGCCCTTGGAGCGGATCATCGCGGCGCCCTCGTTGATCCGGCGCAGCGCCTCGCCGAGGTTCGTCGCGCCGCAGACGACTGGGATGCGGAACGCCCACTTGTCGATGTGGTGGGCGTGGTCGGCCGGCGTGAGGACCTCGGACTCGTCGATGTAGTCGACCTCGAGGGCCTCGAGCACCTGGGCCTCGGCGAAGTGGCCGATGCGCGCCTTGGCCATGACCGGGATCGTCACCGACGCCTGGATCCCCTTGACCATCGAGGGGTCGCTCATCCGCGCGACGCCGCCGTCTCGGCGGATGTCGGCGGGGACCCGCTCGAGCGCCATGACCGCCGCGGCGCCGGCGTCCTCGGCGATCTTCGCCTGGTCGGGCGTGACCACGTCCATGATCACGCCGCCCTTGAGCATCTCGGCCAGGCCGGCCTTGACGCGGAATGTGGCCTCGTCGCGCATGAGGGCCAATCGTACCGGGCGTTTCGCCCCGGGCCCGGCCCGCCCTACTTCAGCCGGAAGGCCTTGATGCGGTCGGCGTACTGCTCGGCGTCGCGGCTGTAGACCCCGAAGGCCAGGGCCTGGATGATCGCCAGCAGCGCGGTGTGCGAACGCACGTAGGCCGGGCTGTTGGACGAGTAGTACAGGCGCGTCTGGGCGAGCTTCGCCACCTCTGACAACGTCGCGTCGGTGATCGCCACGGTCCGCGCCTTGCGGTGGCGAGCGAGCTTCATCGCGCGCACGACGAGCGGGTGCGGGCGGCCCGCCGACAGCCCGATGACGAGCGTCTCGGCGTCGATCCGCCCGAGGCGGCTGAGCGACTCCTGCGACGGGCTGGCGACGAGGTCGGCCTGCAGGTCGAGCAGCATCAGCAGGTGGCGCAGGTAGCTGGCGAAGAACGCCATCTGGTCGGTGCCGGCGATGAGCACGCGGCGCGCCCCGGCGATCGCGTCGATCGCCGCCTCGACGTCGCGGCGGCTGACGCGCCGCGCCGTGTCCTCGACGTTGACGTGGTCGGCCGCCACCGCGGTCTCGAAGTCGCTCTGGTCGAGCGAGAAGAGCGGCGCGGCGGGCGCCGACGATCCGTTCGTGCCGGGCGCCAGCCCCGAGGCGACGCGGCGGCGGAACTCCTCGCGCGCCGACGCCTGCAGCTCGGGGAACCCCTCGAAGCCGAGCGCCTGCGAGAACCGCACGACGGTCGAGCTCGAGGTGTTGGCCCGCCGGGCGAGTTCCTCGGCGGTCTGGAAGGCGACCTCGTCGAGGTGATCGACGATGTACTGCGCCACGTCCTTCTGGGAGCGCGAGAACTCGTCGAAGCGGGCACGGATGTAGGCCGACAGAGTCTGGTGGCCGCCGGCCTCGTGAGGAGCCGGAGCCGTGGTCGATGCCGTGCGCTTCATGGGCAGGCCAGCTATTCGACGGCGGCGGCAGGCGTTCCTTCAACGCGGGGTGCCGGAGACGATCGCCAACCCGTCCGGACCGGCGCCCGGGCGCTCAAGCCTCCTCCGCTCCGACCGAGAACCGTTCCGAATGCCCTTCAACTCCGCATTGCCCGGCGCCAAGCCCGCCCGCGTGGCGCTCGCCGCGCTCACGCTGCTGCTCGCCGCGTGCGCCCTGCACGCCGTCGTCGCGTACGACGCGGGCCCGCTGACCTGGCTCATCGAGAAGTGGGGCTACAACGTCGTGCTCGTCGGCTCGGGCCTCATCTGCCTGGGCCGCGGCCTGCGCGTCTCCCGCGAGCGCGCCGCCTGGCTGACGATCGGCGTCGCCGTCGTGGGCTGGGCGATGGGCAACGTCTACTACACGGTCGTCCTCTGGGACCTCGACCCGATCCCGATCCCGTCGATCAGCGACGCCCTCTGGCTCGGCTACTACCCGATCGTCTACGTCGGCGTGGCGATGCTCATGCGCGCCCGCATCGCCCGTTTCCACGGGAGCCTGTGGCTCGACGGCGTGCTCGCCGCGCTCGCCGTCGCCGCCCTCTCGGCGGCGCTGGTCTTCGAGAAGGTGCTCGCATCGACGGGCGGCGAGGCCCTCGAGGTGGCCACGAACCTCGCCTACCCGCTGGGCGACCTCGTGCTTCTCGGGGTCGTCACCGGCGGCGTCGCCCTGACCGGCTGGAAGCCGGGCGTGACGTGGGGCGCGCTGGCCGCCAGCTTCCTGATCTTCGGCGTCTTCGACGGCGTCTACCTGCTGCAGAACGCGATCGGCACGTGGCAGGCGGGCTCGATCTTCGAGGCCGGCTGGCCCGTGGCCACCCTGATCCTCGGCTGGGCCGCGTGGATGCGCCCGCAGCACGTTCGCCCGCGGCCGCTCGACGGACGCCGCAACCTCGTCGTCCCGATCGGCTTCGCGCTGCTCGCGCTCGTGCTGCTGATCTCCGACCACTTCGCGCGACTCAACCTGCTCGCCGTCGCGCTCGCGTGGATGTCGGTGCTCGCCGTCATCGGGCGCTTCGCGATGACCTTCGCGTTCAACCTGACGATGCTCGGCCACAGCCGCATCGAGGCGCTGACCGACCCGCTGACCGCGCTGGGCAACCGGCGCCGCCTGATGCGCGACCTCGAGGAGGCGCTCGCGGTGGGCGAGGGCGCGCCGGCCGTGCTCGCGATCTACGACCTCAACGGCTTCAAGTCCTACAACGACACCTTCGGCCACCCCGCCGGCGACGCCCTGCTCGCGCGCCTGGGCGGCTCGCTCGGCCGCGCCGTCGGCCCCGACGCGCACGCCTACCGCATGGGCGGCGACGAGTTCTGCGTGCTCGCCCACGCGGCGCCCGAGCAGGCGATGGAGATCATCGAGCAGGGCCGCCTCGCGCTCGTCGAGGAGGGCGACGGCTTCTCGATCAGCTCGGCCTGGGGCTGCGTCCTGCTGCCCGAGGAGGCCAACGACGCCGGCACCGCGCTGGGCATCGCCGACCGCCGCATGTACGCCGACAAGGCCGGCGCCGCCCGCCGCTCCGCCGACGAGCAGAGCCGCGACGTGCTGCTCAAGGCGCTCGAGGAGCACCACCCGACCCTCGGCGAGCACGTCCACGACGTCGGCCTGCTGGCCGAGGTCGTCGCCGTCGAGCTCGGCCTCGAGGGCCACAGCCTCCAGCACGTGCGCCAGGCCGCCGAGCTGCACGACATCGGCAAGGTCGCGGTGCCGCGCAGCGTGCTCGACAAGCCGGGCCGCCTGACCGAGGACGAATGGGACTTCATCGCCCGCCACACGCTGATCGGCGAGCGCATCCTCGGCGCCGCGGACGCGCTGCGCCCCGTCGCGCGGCTCGTGCGCGCGAGCCACGAGCACTTCGACGGCAGCGGCTATCCGGACGGCCTGGCGGGCACGGACATCCCGCTCGGCGCGCGCATCGTCTCGGTCTGCGACGCCTACGACGCGATGACCTCCGACCGCCCGTACCAGCGCGGCATGTCCTCCGTGGAGGCCGTCGCGGAGCTGCGCCGCTGCTCCGGCACGCAGTTCGACCCCGAGGTCGTCGACGCGTTCTGCCGCGCCATGGACCGCCAGGGCGTCGTGCCCGCGTCGGCCTAGGGAAGCCGCGCCTCAGACCGATCCGCGCGGGCGATCCCGTGCACGATGCCGAGCTCGAGCAGGTCCTGGGGGCGCAGGCGCAGGCGCTCGGCGACGTCGCCGGCCTCGGAGGCGTCCAGCTTGAGGATCGACGTCGCCGCCTCGGGCACGATGACCGCGAAGTAGGCGTCCGGGGCGATCCACAGCCGCGACGGCGAGGCGAGCGCGAGCGCGCCGCCGGAGCCGCCCTCCCCGATCACGAGCGTCGTCACGGGCACGCGCACGCCGGCCACGGCGGCGAACAGGTCGTTGATGGCCGCGCCGACGCCGGCGCGCTCGGCGGCCGCGTCGTTCGCAGCGCCCGGCGTGTCGACGAGCGTCAGCAGCGGCAGGCCGAGGCGGTCGGCGAGGCGCACGAGGCGCGACGCCGTGCGGTAGCCGGCCGGCGGGTTGGCCGTTCCGGTCTGCGCCGCGTAGGCGATCGCGCGCCCGCCGCGGCGCCCGATCCCGCAGAGCATCCCCGGGTCGGCGCCGCCGGAGCGGTCGCCGCTGATCGGCAGGCGCGCGTCGAAGTAGCGCTCGAGGTAGGCGTCGGCGCGCGGGCGCTCGGCGGCGCGGGCGCGGGCGACCGCGCCGGGGCCGTCGGGCGGCAGGTCCGCGGCGCCCAGCGCGGCCGGGACGTCGGCGGGCGTCGGGGCATGCGCGTCCGGATCGCCGCCGCCGAGCAGCTCGACGGCGAGCGCGAGCACGCCGGGCAGGTCGGCCGCGCCGGCGACGAGGTCGACCTGGCCCGCGGCGAGCTTGCCCTCGGCCGTGAACGCCGCCTCGTCGCCGGCGGCGGCGCCGGCACCGGCGCGGACGCGATGGCCGGCGAACGCCACGGTCGCCTCGGGCGCGGCGATGAGCACGTCGGCGCCCGCCGCGAGCGCCGCCCACACGCCGCCGGTCACCGGGTCGCGCAGGACGCCGATGTGCGCAAGCCCGGCGGCGCGGTGGCGGTGACCGGCGGCGGCGATCTTCTGCATCTGGACGAGCGAGCGCATGCCCTCCTGCATGCGGCAGCCGCCCGAGGTGATCAGCGAGACGACGGGCCGGCGGGCGGCGGTGGCGCGCGCGAAGGCGCGCGTGATGCGACGGCCCGCGGCCTCGCCCATCGAGCCGCCCATGTAGCGGAAGTCGAAGGCGACGATCTCGACCGGCCGGCCGCCGATGCGCGCCGGCCCGCAGATGACCGACTCGCGCTCGCCCGAGCGCGCTTCGGCGCGCTCGCGCGTGGCGGCGTAGCCCGGCCACGCCAACGGGTCGGTGGAGACGAGGTCGGCGTCCGCCTCGGCGAAGCCCTCGGCGACGGCGTCGATCGCGGCGCGCGCGCCGGCGGGCAGCGCCGCCGCGCTCACGGTGCGGGGAGGCGCTTCTTGACGACCTTGCCCATCGCGTTGCGCGGGAGCTCGTCGAGGTAGCGCACGACCCGCGGGCGCTTGTGCGGGGTGAGCAGCCGCGCGACGTGGTCGGCGAGCTCCTTCTCCCCCGGGCGCTCGTCGCCGGAGGGCACGATCCAGGCGACGATCCGCTCGCCGAGGTCGTCGTCGGGCTCGCCGGTGACCGCGGCCTCGGCGACCCCCGCGTGCTCGAGCAGGGCGCTCTCGATCTCCCCCGCCCCGATCTTGAAGCCGCCGCTCTTGATGAGGTCGGTGGCGCGCCGGCCGACGATGCGCAGGTAGCCGTCCGGAGCGCGCGTGGCCATGTCGCCGGTCGCGAACCAGCCGTCGCGCATCGCCTCGGCGGTCGCGTCGGGCCGGTTGAGGTACTCGAGGAACAGGTTCGGGCCGCGCACCTGGATCTCGCCGACGGTCTCGTCGTCGCTGGACTCGATCACCGTCGTGCCGTCGTCCTCGACGAGGCGGATCTCGACGCCGGCGAGCGGGATGCCGACGGTGCCGGCGCGACGCTCGCCGTCGTAGCGCACGGCCGTGTTCATGAGCGTCTCGCTCATCCCGTAGCGCTCGACGATGCGCTGGCCGGTGAGCTTCTCGAAGCGGACGTGCTCGCTGGCGGGCAGCGCGGCCGAGCCGGAGATGAGCACGCGCGCGCGACCGACCGCCTCGGCGATCGAGGGGTCGCGCTCGGCGTCGGCGGCCAGGCGCGTGTACATCGTGGGGACGCCGAACATCATCGTCGCCGGCCCGCCGAGCTCGCGGGCCATGGCCTCCGAGTCGAAGCGGCCGAGGTGGTGCACCGAGCCGCCGAGGCGCAGCGGCCCGACGATGCCCAGGAGCAGGCCGTGGACGTGGAACAGGGGCAGCGCCTGGGCGAGCACGTCGTCGCCCGTCCACTCCCACGCGTCGGCGAGCGCGTCGAGGTTGGAGGCGATCGCGCGGCGCGGCAGCACGGCGCCCTTGGGCGGCCCCGTCGTGCCCGACGTGTAGACGATGACCGCCGGCGACTCGGGGTCGGGCTCCGCCGGCAGCTCGGCGTCCGAGCGCGCGTCGGCGTCGACGTCCAGGCGGCGCACCTCGCCCAGGGCCGCGGGCAGCTCGGCGCCCGGGGCGGTCAGGACGATCTCGGGCGCGCTGTCGCCCGCGATGTGCTCGAGCTCGCGCTCGCCCGACTTCGGGTTGACGGGCACGAAGGGCACGCCCGCCATCAGCGCGCCGACCGCGCCGAGGCACGTCTCGAGCCGGGGCTCGGCGAACACGGCGACCCGCGTCGCCCCCGCGATCGCGTCCGCGACCGCGGCGACGGCGCCGGCGAGCTCCTGGTAGGTCAGCGCCCGGTCGCCGACCCGGATCGCCTCCTTGGAGGAGGGGTCGGCGAGCGTCCCCAGCAGCGGCCCGCCGCCGACGGCGTGGACATCCTGGGTGCTCATGCGCGTGCTCCTCCTCCTGCCCGGGGACGAGCCGCCGGTCTACCACAACGGTCGCGCGGGCGGACGGCCGCCCCCCGGCCGCCCGCCCGGACGCCTCGTGGCTCAGGTGCCCTTCGACTTCGCCTTGCGGGCGCGGCCCTTGGACCCGTTGGCGACGACGCCGGTCGGCTCCTTGGAGAGCCCCGCCTTCTCGCGCAGCCGGCGGGCGATCTCCTCGATCTCCTCGGGCGCGTAGTCCGGCGCGAAGACGGCAGGCTGCGAGGGCAGGTCGTTCGGCGGGAAGCCCTCCGGCGCCTCGTCGACGACCTCGAGGTCCTCGCCCGTCTCCGGGTGCGGGCCGTTGAACACGGCGACGATCTCCTTGTAGTCGTCCGGCGAGAAGCGATAGAGCTTCAGGTGCTCGCCGGCCTTCAGGTGCGGCCGGCACTCGGGGATCTTGTCCGTCGCGATCCGCGGGGCAGGGAACAGCTTGGTCAGGTCGGCCCCCGTGAGGTGCTCGACGGCCCGCGCGTAGGCGACCTGGTGGACGCCGCCGCGGACGAGCAGGTAGCCGGTCAGCGCGCGCGCCGCCGGGTGGTCGCACATCTCGTAGACCTTGAGCTTGTTGTTCCGCGCGCCGGTCTCGAGGAAGAAGTTGTGCGTCAGGTCCTCGACGAGGTCGCCGGTGGCGGTGACGTAGTCGCCGTTCCACGGCTTGCCCATCGAATCCTGCGGCAGCGCCGACTGGCCGCCCGCGATGAACTGCTGGGTGTTGCGAACGTTGACGTGGTCGGTCAGCGCGTCGGTCGGTGGCTTCCCGTTGGCGGCCGGGCTGGCCCCGGTGAGCATCGTGTTGATGGCCGCGGCGACGAGCTCGATGTGCCCGTACTCCTCGGCGGCGATGTTGGCGATGAGGTCGTAGAAGGGCCGGGCGCCCTGGCGGTTGCGGAAGTTGAACGACTGGAACGTGTAGTTCATCAGCGTCGACATCTCGCCGAACTTGCCGCCCATCAGCTCCTGGACGACGGAAGCGCCATTCGGGTCGGGATCGGTGGGCGGTGGCATCTCCATCTGCCAGCGGTCGATGCGAAGGATCATGAGACTGCCTCCTTGGAACGGTTCTAGGAACGGGCTGGGCCGCCCTACCCGTCCGCGCCGAACCTGAACTTCTCGATCTCGCGCGCGTGTTCGCGCGCCGACCGGCGCGCCGTCAGACGACGCCGCGCAGCAGCAGCGCGAGGACCACGACGAGCGCGATGAGGGGCGCCAGCGCGACCAGCCGCGGGCCCCAGCCGCGGTCGTCGTCGCCGCCGGTGCGAGCGCGCGCGGGCGCGGGCGCGGGCCCGAGGGCCGCCGCGGCGGGCTTCGGGCGCAGGCGATCGACGGGCGGGTCGGCAGCCCGGTCGGCGACCGCGGTGTCACGCTCGCTGCGCGCCTGCTCGCGCTCGGCCAGCGCGCGGTCGCGCTCGCCGGCCAGCGCGTCGCGCTCGGTCCGCGCCATCTCGCGTTCCGCGACCGCGTCGTCGCGGGCGCTGGCGGCGGCGTCGAGGCGCGAGACGAGCTCGTTGCGCTCGCGGCGGCTGGCGTCGCGCTCGCGCCCGGCGCTGTCGCGCTCGAGGCGCGCCTCGTCGCGCTCGCGCTCGAGCGCGGCGAGCGACGCGCGACCGGCCTCGACGGCCTCGCCGCCGGCGCCGCGGGCCTGCTCGAGCTCGACCCGGGCGGCGTCCAGCGCAGCCTTCAGCTTCCGGGCGCGAGCCTTGACAGTGTCGAGCTCAGCCTCGTCGACGGCCTCGGCGCGGGCCTCGTCGGCCTCCTCGCGCGCCCGCTCGAGCGCGGTGCGCAGCTCGGCCGCCTCGGAGCGGGCGGCGCCGAGTGCGGCGCGCAGCTCGGCGAGCTCGCGGCGGCGGGTGGCGACCGCCTCGTCGCGCTCGGCCTTCAACGTCTCGAGGCGGGCCTCCGCGGCGGCCAGGTCGCGGGCCAGGGTCTCGCTGCGGCCCTCGCTGTGGGCGACGCGGCGCGCGGGGGCGCCGGTCGCGTTGGCCGGCTTGCGCTGCGAGGTACGGCGCTTGGCCCCGGGGGCGCGCACGGGCGGCAGCTCGATGGCCAGGCTCGGCGCGACGGACAGCTCCGCGGCCTCGAGGTCGACGGGCTTGCCCTCCCACGTGAACGCCGCGGTCCACGTGTCGCCGTCGCCCGCCGCCCACGGCTTGTGCTCGAGCAGCGCGAGCATCCGGCGGCGGTCGTCGCCGGCGTCGACGACGAGCGCCGGGCGCATGAAGCGGTGGCCGCGCAGCCCGAACCAGCGGCCCTCGACCTCAAGGCGGTCCGCCGTCGTCCACTCGAAGCGCTCGACCTCGAACGCCACCTCGCCGGCCGTCGTGGCAGGCGTCATTGCCTCCAGAGAAGCCATCGACCCTGGACAGGTACCCCAAACGCGGCCGTTCCGCACCGTGACGGGTCCGCGGGCGGTGGACGAACGCGCGAACGGGCGCGCCGGCGCGCTCAAGGGACGGGCCCCGCGGACGATCACCTGACCGTCGCGTGGCCCTCTCCTCTCCGTCACGCGCAACCGGTGTGGTGGGCCGAGGCCTCGGGGGGTGCCTCGGCCCCTCACCGACCCGTCCGGGCGGTGAGGCCGTCAGCCCTTGCCCCCTCCGTCGCGCCAGCGGTACGGCCGCTGACGCGCCATCGAGTACCAGGCCACGATCGTCACGATGGCCAGCGTGAAGGCGATCAGCATGTACAGCAGCGCCTGTTCCCACTCGCCGTCGCGCCCGCTGAGGACCGCGGCCAGTCCGTTGAGCATCGCAGCGAACTGGCCCGTGACGATGAACAGGTAGGCGAGGACCTTCTTGACTTTCTTGGACGGCATCCGATGGGCCCGGCAGGACTCGAACCTGCGTCTGACCGATTATGAGTCGGCTGCTCTGACCGACTGAGCTACGGGCCCCGTAGGGACCGATTGTCGCGGACGCGTCAGGCGGCCACGCGCAGGACGGCGCGCGCGCCCTTGGCGGCGTACATCGCGCCGTCGGCGCGGCGCAGCAGGTGCTCGCTGTCGACGCGCTCGCCGGGGAGGTGGACGGCGACCCCGAAGCTCGCGCGCGCGGCGGCGGCGGTCTGCTCCAGCGCGCGCTCGACGACCTCGAGCGCCGCCTCCCGGCCACAGTTCTCGAGCACGAGCGCGAACTCGTCGCCGCCGATGCGGAAGACGGCGTCGTCGTGGCGCACAGAGCGCGCCGAGGGCGTCCGCGAACGCGCGCAGCACCTCGTCGCCGGCGGCGTGGCCGCGCGAGTCGTTGATGCCCTTGAAGCCGTCGAGGTCGCAGTAGGCGAGCGCGAGCGGCTCGCCCGCGGCGGCGCAGCGGCGCCCGGCGGCGTCCAGCCGGTGCACGAAGGCGCGCCGGTTGAGCAGCCGCGTCAGCGGGTCGCGGTCGGCGAGGTCGCGCATCGTCTCGTACTGGACCGAGGACTCGAGCGCCGTCGTCGCCTGGTTGGCGAACAGGCGCAGCGCCTGCAGCAGGTCGCGCTCGGGCAGCAGGCGGCTGTAGGGCTCGTCGGCGAACACCGCGCCGAGCCGGCGGCCGTCGCGGTCGACGAGCGGGACGACGAGCCAGTGACGGTCCCAGGCCAGCAGGCCGCGCCCGTTGCGCTCGGAGGGCAGCGTCTCGGCGTGGGCGGGCAGCCGCCGGCGCGCCTCCTCGTGGTCGAGCAGGTAGCAGCCCTCGGACTCGAAGCTCGGGTCGAGCAGGCGCTCGAGCTCGTCGGCGCGCAACGAGAACCGCCACGCCCCGTCGTCGAGGTCACGACCGGCGACGGCGGCGGGCTCGAACGCGCCGGTCGCGGCGTCGGCGAGCTGGACGATGACGCGGCCGAAGCCCAGGCCGTCGGAGATGCCCGCCCCGATCGCCTCGACCACGCCGGACGGCGAGACCGTCTCGGTGAGCCGCGAGGAGACCTCGAGCAGCTGCTCCAGGCAGTGGCGGTGGGAGTGCGCGGCGGCGGCCTCCTGGGCGCGCTCGACGGCGCGCGCGGCGTGGCGCGTGACGAGCACGAGGATGTCGAGGTCCGCGGCCGTGGGGCGGCGCCCGCTGGCGGGCGAGCCGACGTTGAGGATGCCGAGCAGCGACCCGTCCGAGCCGTGCAGGGGCACGAAGATCTCGTCCTCGGCCAGCCAGGCGTCGGGCGCGTCGCTCGGGGTCAGGTCGACGACGACGCGCTTGCCCGAGTGCTGCTCCCAGTCCAGCTCGCCGTCGTAGACGAGGTAGGCGCCGCGCTGCAGGAAGCGGTCGTCGAGCATCGCCTCCCAGTCCTCCCACGCGTACGTGCAGCCGACGAGCTGGGTGCGCAGCTCCTCGACGCCGTGGACGGTGCTGACGATGAAGTCGTCCCAGGCGCGGCGGTAGAGGTTGACGACCACGGTGCTGAAGCCGAGCGTCTCGGCGATCACGTCGCCGATCGTCTCCAGCGCACGCGGCAGGTCGTCGGGCCCCTCGACGAGGCTGGCGTCGTCGAGCATGCCGATGAGCCGGGCGAATGCGGCGAGGGCTCCCGCCCCGGCGGCGTCCTCGGACTTCTCGGCGCTCGCGGCACGGGCCGCGGCGAGCACCGGCCGCGACTCGCACTCCTCGAGCTCGGCGAGCAGCGCGTCGACGACGGCCGGGTCGAACTGGGCGCCCGAGCAGGCGACGAGCTCGGCCCGCGCCGTGGCCTCGGGCAGCGCCCCGCGGTACGGGCGGTCGGTGGTCATCGCGTCGTAGGCGTCGCAGGCGGCGACGACGCGCGCCTCGAGCGGGATCTGCTCGCCCGCGAGGCCGTCGGGATAGCCGGCACCGTCCCAGCGCTCGTGGCTGGAGCGCACGAGCGGGGCGACCGCGCGCAGCGCCGGCGCGGCGGACAGCAGCTCGGCGCCGGTGATCGTGTGGCGGCGCATCTCGCGCCACTCGTCGTCGTCGAGCGGGCCGGGCTTGAAGAGGATCGCCGGGTCGACGACGAGCTTGCCGACGTCGTGCAGGTCGGCGGCACGGCGCACGAGCGCGCGCTCGCGGGCGCCCATGCCGAGGCGCGCGGCGACGCGGGCGGCGAGCGCGGCGACGTCCTCGGCGTGGTCGGAGGTGTCGGGCCGCTGCGCGCGCAGCAGGGTCAGCAGCAGCTCGGCGTAGCGCTCGGGCACGAGCGGAGCGCGCTGCTTCTGGTCCTCGAGGCGCGCCTCGGCGAGCGCGAGCAGGTTGAACGCCCCGATGCCCGGGCGGCCGACGGCGGCGCCGAACGAGCAGCGCGGCGCGACCTGGCCCTCGACGGGCTCGAGCGCGATCAGCACGCGCACGGCGCCCGCCCACACCGCTCGCGCGGTGCCCTCGAGCAGCACGGCGAAGTCGTCGCCCGCGAGCCCGTAGGCGCGGCCGGGCACGAGCCGCAGCAGGCGCCGGGCGAGGTCGTCGAGGTGTTCGTCGCCGCGGGCGTCGCCGTGCTCGGTGTTGAAGGCGCGGAAGTCGTCGACGTCGATGCTCAGCAGCAGGGCCAGGCGCCCGTCGCCGGCGGCCTCGATCGCCGGGCCGAGGTCGGCCATCAGGCGCGCGCGGTCGCCGAGCCCATCGCGGCGAAGCGTGGCCGCGGCGGAACGGCGTGAGGATCTCGGACGGCGGGACATCCCCGCTGAGATCGGCAGGGCGCGCCCGCGCTTTACCCGCGCGACTGGCGCCCGGACGCTCGGCCGACGCCGCAGCTAGGAGACGTCGGCGATGGCGCGGCGCAGCTCGCCGACCGAGAAGGCGCCCTCGAAGCGCGCGGCCACCTTGCCCGAGCGGTTGATCACGAACGTCCACGGCTCGGAGCGCAGCTTCCAACTCGCCACGGGCGGCTGCACGCCCTTGTCGACCTGGTTGTCGCGGTAGATCTCCTGGTGGATGAACGCGACGTTGGCGGGCGCCTGCGCCTTGGCCTCCTCGACGATGTCGACGACCGGCCCGCACACGCGGCTCGCGCACAGGAGCGGCGTCGCGAACGTGATGACGACCGGCTTCTTGCCGAGCACGTCGGCCAGGTCGGTCTGCAGGAGGTCCTCGGCGGGCGGGTTGCGGGTCGAGATCTGGGCGGCGTCGCCGCCGACGTCGGCGATCGTCTTGGTGTGGACGCGGATCGCCTTCTCGCCGACCTCGGGCGGACCTGCGGCCTCGGCGGCGCCGACGTCGACGGAGAACGGGTTGGTGCTGATCAGCCGCCCGTCGAGCTTGGCCATCGCCGTGACGACCTGCTTGCCGTTGTGCGAGAAGGGCACGTCGGCGACGTAGACCGCCTTGGCCGCGTCGGGGTCCGACGCGGTCGTGCGGCTCTGGAACGGCCCGCGGACCTTGAGCGACTCGGAGCGAGCGATGTACGGCCCCTTCAGCCCGCTGCCGTCGGCGCGCGCCGTGTAGAGCGCGACCGCGGCGCCGGTCACCTGCTTGCGCGCGGTGTCGTAGAGCGCGAAGCCGTAGCGGTTGGTGCCCTTCTGCAGCTCCTGGACGCTCGGCGCGAAGACGAGGCTCTGGCCCGTCTCGGCCTGGAGCATCTGGATCGTCCTGCCGCCGGCGTCGGGGAAGTCCGCCGGGGCGGCGGTGGGGCGTGGTTGGGCGGGCGGCGTCTCACCATCGTCCCCGCCACCGCAGGCGGCCACGAAGAGGGCGAGTGCCGTCAGCGCCGCGAGAGTCGAGAGAGCGCGGGGCACCCGCCCGAGTGTAGGCACTGACGGTCTGATACGACCCCGGTTCGGACGGCGAGCGAGGAGGACGGACGTGGCGCAGCGGGCGGCCCTGGTGACCGGAGCATCGAGCGGGATCGGGCTCGCCGTGGCGCGCGTGCTCGGCGAGGATGGCCACGCGCTGACGCTCGCCGCGCGGCGCCCCGAGAAGCTCGAGGCGGCCGCCGCCGAGCTCGCCCGCGAGGGCTTCGAGATCCACGCCGTGGCCGGGAACCTGGGCGACGAGGACGACATCCGCCGCGTTGTCGCCGAGCACCGCGACCGCTACGGCCGGCTCGACGTGCTCGTCAACAACGCGGGCGTCGGGGCGGGCGAGGCCGTCGCCGATCTGACGACGAGGAAGGTCGACCTGCAGCTCGACACGAACCTGCGCTCGGTCGTGCTCATGTACCGCGAGTGCCACGACCTGCTCGTCGCGGCGGGCGCCGAGCACCGCTCGGCGCTCGTCGTCAACACCGCCTCGATCGCCGGCAAGAGCGGCCAGCCGTGGCTGTCGGTGTACAGCGCCACGAAGGCGGCGGTGATCGCCTTCACCCAGGCGATGTCCAAGGAGCTCGTCGGGCAGGGCGTGAAGTCGACGGCTCTGTGCCCCGGCTACGTCGACACGCCGATGACCGAGTACCTCAAGGACCGCCTCGCCGCCGAGGACATGATCAGCACGAGCGACATCGCCGCGGCGGTGCGCTTCCTGCTCTCGCTCTCCCCCGCCTGCCTGGTCCCCGAGATCGTCTTCTCGCGGGCGAATGGCGGTCTCTGACGCCCCGGGCGCGCGGCTCGTCATCCGCCGCTGAGCGCGACGACCAGAGCGAGGGCCGTCGCCGACGCCACGGCGGAGGCGGCGACGGCGAGCAGCAGCGGGCGCGCCCCCGCGGCGACCAGCGCGCGCGGGCGCACGCCGAGTCCCAGGGCGGCCAGCCCGGCGGCGAGCAGGATCGCCGACGCCGCCGTGCCCACGTCGACGACCGCGGCCGGCAGGTCGGCGACGGAGCGCAACGCGACAAGGCCGACGAACGCGAGCACGAAGCCCGGCACGCCGACGCGGCCGGTCGTCTGCCCCTCGCGGCGCCCGACGAGCGCGACGACGGGCGCCAGCAGGACGACGCGACACAGCTTCACCAGCGTCGCGGCCTTGAGCGCCGCGGTCGAGATCACGGCGCCGGCCGCCGTCGCCTGCCCGACCTCGTGGATCGAGGCGCCCGCCCAGGCGCCCGCCTGCGCGTCGGCGAGCCCGAGCAGCGACGCGGCCGGCGGCAGGACCAGCATCGCCGCGGTGCCGAGGACGGTCACCGTGGCGACCGCGTAGCCGACGTCCTCGTCGCGCGCGCGGACCGCCGTGTTGAGCGCCGCGATCGCCGAGGCACCGCAGATCGCGCTGCCGCCGGCGATGAGCAGCGCGAGGCGGTCGGGCACGCGCAGCCGCCGCCCGACCCAGACGGTCGCGAGCAGCGTGACGACGACGGTCCCGGCCGCGGCGACGATCCCGGCCACGCCGACGCCGGCCAGCTCGGAGGCCGAGATGCGCAGCCCGAGCAGGGCGACACCGGCGCGCAGCAGGTGCGTCGCCGACATGCGGATCCCGGCGCCCGTCGACGGGCGCGCGCGGACCAGCGGCGCGGCGACGACGCCCAGGCCCATCGCCCACAGCAGCGGGCTCGCCGACGGGACGGCGCGGTTGGCCAGGAAGCCCGCGGCGACGAGCAGCGCGACGACGAGCAGGCCGGCCGCCGGCCCGGCCGCCGTCGCAGCCGGTCGCTGCGGCGCACCGAGGCGATGCTGTGGCAAGCGACCGATCCCATCGCTCCATGGTCCGCCCGCCGGGCGTCGCCGGCCAGTCGCATTCGGCCGCGAGGTATTCCATTCGCGCATGGCTCTTGCCACACTGCGTGCGTGCCCGACCCGCTCGCCTCCCGGGATCTCGAGACCTTCGTGGCCGCGGTCGAGACGGGCAGCATCCAGGCCGCCGCCGACGCGCTCGTCGTCACCCAGTCGGCGGCGACGAAGCGCATCCAGGCGCTCGAGCGCCGGCTCGGCGTGGCGCTGCTCGAGCGCGGCCGCTCGGGCGTGCGCCCGACCGACGCGGGACGCACGCTGTATCCCGACGCCAAGGAGGCGCTGGCCGCCCTGCGCCGCGGCGAGGAGCGCGTGCGCGCCGACGGCGCCGCGCAGGCGAGCACGCTGCGCATCGCCGCCAGCCACACCGTCGGCGGCTTCCTGCTGCCGCGCTGGCTGTCGGGCTTCCGGGCCCAGGCGCCCGAGGTCCATCCGCAGGTCGAGGTGGTCAACTCGCCGGGCGTCCTGCGGCTCGTGCGCGAGGGCGGCGCCGACATCGGCTTCGTCGAGGGCGGCGACGACCTGTCCGGCTTCGACGTCCTGGCGGTCGGGACCGACGAGCTCGCCGTCGTCGTGCACCCCGGGCACCGCTGGGCGCGCCGGACGAGCGTGCGCCCCGCCGAGCTGGCGGGCGAGCCCTTCTACGCGCGCGAGGCCGGGTCGGGCACGCGCGCGGTCGCCGAGGCGCGGCTCGCGCGCGCGGGGACCGTCCTCGAGCCGAGCCTCGAGGTCGCGAGCACCGAGATCCTCAAGCGCGCCGTCCTCGACGGCGGCTTCGCCGTGCTCTCGCGCCACGCGGTCGCGGGCGAGCTGGCCTCGGGCGCGCTGGTCGCGCTGCCCGTGCGCGGCGTCGACCTCGACCGCCACCTGTCCGCCGTCCGCCGGGCGCGCGCCCGCCATGGGAGCGCCCCGCGGCGGCTGTGGGACTGGCTGGCGGCGTCGGCGCTCTGAGGCGCCGCGCTCAGCCGCCCCGTCCGCGCAGGCGCTCTGCCGTCACCGCGTGCCCGAAGTGCTCGGCCCACTCGGCGGGCGTGCCGCCGTGCAGCGAATCGCGGATCGCCGGGTCGGCGCCCGCGTCGAGCAGCGCCTCGACCGCCTCGCGGTGGCCGTCCTGGGCGGCGAGGTGCAGCGGCGTGACGCCGTCGCCGTGCGTCGGCCCGCCGAACGTCCCGGGCCCGTTCGGATCGGCGCCGACTGCGACGAGGCGCTCGATCGCCCGCGGCCGGCCGACCGCGGCGGCCCAGGTCAGCGGGCTGCCGCGGTAGACGTCGGCATCCGGGTCGGCCCCGCGGGCGACGAGCGCCTCGATCGCCTCGACGCGGTCGTTGCGCGCCGCCCAGCTCAGCGCCTCGTCGCGGATCTCGGCCGGGTCGCCGGACGGCGTCCAGTGCGGGAAGCCGCTGTGCGGCCGGTAGAAGACGCGGTGCGCGCCCGCCTCGGGGCTGAGCGTGCCGTCGGGCCGCACCAGCTCCTCGATCAGCCCGGTCAGGCCGAGCCCGGACGCCGCGCGCAGGTTGCGCGGGTGCACGCCGCCCGCCTCGGCCAGCAGCTCGGCCGTCTCCACGTTGCCCCAGAACAGGGCGACGATCAGCGGCGTGCCGCCGTCTCCGCGCGCCGAGACGTCGGGTCGCGTGCCGGCCTCGAGCATCCGCCGCGCCAGCGACGGCTGGTTCGAGTAGGCCGCCTGGTGCAGCGCCGTCCAGCCGTGCGCGTTGGCGGACTGCGGGTCGGCGCCGCGCTCGAGGAGCAGCGCGACGAGACGCTCGTCGCCCGTCGCGCCGGCCATGCCGAGCAGGTCGTTGCCGTTCGTCCCGCGCGCCGTGGCCAGGCCCGGGAAGCGATCGAGCTGCTCGCGCAGGGCATCGAGGTCGTGGGTCTCGAGTGCGCGGTAGGCGCGCGCGAAGGGCTCGCCGCCCTCGCGCAGCGAGGTGACGTGGCGGCGCAGCGCGACCCAGCTGCCGAAGCCGTGGCGGCGGGCGACGACGGTCCGCGCGCCGGCCTCGGTGAGCGGCGCGCCGGCCTCCGCGAACGCCTCGACGGCCCCCGGCGTGCCGTCCTCGGCCGACGCGCGGAGCCCGTAGGCGCGGCCCTCGTAGTAGTCGACGTCCTCGTGGAAGGGGTGCTCGAGCCCGGGGCCGTGCGCGGCCACGCGCTCGACGTAGGCCTTCATCCGCGGCCAGCTCGCGAAGCCGTGCTCGCGCGCGACGACGTGCTGGGCGCCGGTGAGCTTGAGCGGTTCGCCCGGGTCGGGGCGATGCTCGGCGACGCGTGCCGCGGCCGCGGGGTCGCCGGCGCGGTGGTCGCGCAGCAGGTCCTTGGCGCGCCGTCGCAGCTGCTCGAGGCTCGGCGCGGCGGGAAGGGTGGTCACAACAGCCTCCTCTCCGGATCGCCCTGGTCCGCTGTCGCTCGGGCGGGAGGAAGGTCGTGACGTGTGGTCTGCTCGCTCAGGGTGGGCTCGGCCCTTTCCGCGGACGGGACGCGGCCCCGGCCGCGCGAGTGCGAGGCTACCGCCATGGAGCTCGGAGTGCACATCGGCTACTGGGGCCTCGGCCTGACCGCGTCCGACCAGCTCGCGATCGTGCGCGAGGCCGAGTCGCTGGGGTACGCGAGCGTGTGGGCCTCCGAGGCCTACGGGTCCGACGCGGCGACGGTGCTCGGCTGGATCGCCGCGCAGACCGAGCGCATCCGGATCGGCTCGGCGATCTTCCAGATCCCCGCCCGCTCCCCGGCGATGACGGCGATGACCGCGGCGACGCTCGACCAGCTCTCCGGCGGGCGCATGCTGCTCGGGATCGGCTCCTCGGGCCCCCAGGTGGCGGAGGGCTGGCACGGCCAGCGCTTCGCCCGCCAGATCCAGCGCACGCGCGAATACGTAACCGTCGTGCGTACGGCGCTCGACCGCGCGGCGGCTCGAGTTCCACGGCGAGACGATCGACCTGCCGCTGCCCGACGGGCCGGGCATCCCGCTCAAGCTCACGATCGCGCCCGTCCAGGACCGCATCCCGATCTACCTGGCGGCGATGGGGCCCAACAACACGCGCCTGGCCGGCGAGGTCGCCGACGGCTGGATCCCGATGGTGTTCTCGCCCGAGCACCTGGGCGAGTCCCGCGCGCTGCTCGAGGAGGGCGCGGCGGCGGCCGGGCGCTCGCTCGACGGCTTCGACGTCGCGCCGGGGGTGTGGCTGGCGGTCGACGACGACGCGGAGGCGGCGCGCGACGCCGTGCGCCCGCACGTCGCGCTCTACGTCGGCGGCATGGGCTCGCGCAAGCGCAACTTCTACAACGAGATGGCCCGGCGCTACGGCTTCGAGGACGCAGCGGCCCGCGTGCAGGACCTGTACCTCGACGGGCGCCGCGACGACGCCGCCGCGGCCGTGCCCGCCGAGCTCATCGACCTCATCGCCCTGTGCGGGACGCCCGACCGGATCCGGGAGCGGCTCGACGTCTACCGCGAGGCCGGGGTCGGGACGCTCGGCCTGATGCCGCTGGCCGGGACCCGGGACGGGCGCATCGAGCAGCTGCGGCGTGTCGCCGAGCTCGCCGCCTGACCGCCTGCGCCTGCTCCTCGGCGCGTTCGGCGACCCCGGCCACGCGTTCCCGATGATCGCGCTCGCCGGTGCGCTGGCCGAGCGCGGCCATGAGGTGGTGGTGCAGACGTGGGAGCGCTGGCGCGAGGACGTCGAGGCCGGCGGCGCGCGCTTCGCGGCGGCGCCCGCGTACGAGGTCTTCGCGGGCGCGGCCGACGTGTCCGCCGCCTACGAGGCCGCGGCTCGGGGCGCGCTCGACGCACTGCCGCTCATGCGCTCGCTGCGCCCCGACGCCGTCGTCGCCGACGTGCTCACCCTCGCGCCGGCGCTGGCCGCCGAGGCGTGCGGGGTGCCGTTCGCGACCCTCGTGCCCCACGTGGATCCGCGCGGCGCTCGCGGGTTCCCGCCGTTCTCGATCGGGGCCCGCCTGCCGCGCACCGCGGCCGGACGTGCGCTGTGGGGCGCCTCCGAGCGCGTCGTCGCGCGCGGCCTGGCCCAGGGGCGCGACGAGCTCAACGCGGCGCGGGCGCGGCTCGGGCTGCCCGCCGTCGGCCGGTTCCACGGCGGGATCTCGCGGGAGCTGTGCCTCGTGGCGACGTTCCCGCAGCTCGAGTATCCGCGCGCCTGGCCGCCGGGGACGCACGTCGTCGGGCCGCTGCTCTGGGAGCCGCCGTGGGACGGGCCGGACGAGCCGCCCGCGGGGCCCGAGCCGCTCGTGCTCGTCGCTCCGTCGACGTCGCAGGACCCCTCGCACACGCTCCTGCGCGCGGCGCTCGACGGGCTCGCGGGCCTGCCCGTGCGCGTCCTCGCCGCGACGAACCGTCGTCCGCTCGCCGGCCCGGTCTCCGTCCCTCCGAACGCGCGGCTCGTCGACTGGGTCTCCTACGCGCGCGTGATGCCGCGCTGCGACGTCGTCGTCTGCCACGCCGGCCACGGGACCGCGGCGCGCGCGCTCGCCTCGGGGTGCGTGGTGGTCGCCGTGCCCGCCGCGGGCGACATGAACGAGACGGCGGCGCGGATCGACTGGGCCGGCGCCGGCGTGCGCCTGCCGCGGCGGCTGTGCCGCCCGTGGGCGGTACGCCTGGCGGTGCAGCGAGCGCTCGCCGACGCGTCGCTGGCGCGGCGGGCCGGCGAGCTCGCCGCATGGGCCTCGGCCAACGATGCGGGCGCGCGGGCGGCGTCGCTCCTGGATGCGTTCTGCCAGAATTCCGTCCGACGTGGCGAACTAGTGTTCGCCCCACGATGGAACGGGATTGGCTTGCAGAGCAACTGGAGGCGGGGCGCTCGATCGAGGCGATCGCGCACGAGGTTGGGCGGGATCCTTCGACGGTGGCGTACTGGGCCGACCGCTACGGGCTGGTGTCGGTCCATCGCGAGCGCCACGCCGCCCGTGGTGGGATCCCGCGCGAGACGCTGGCCGAGCTCGTGGCGGAGGGCCTGAGCGTCCGCGCAATCGCCCGCCGGCTGGACCGGAGCCCGGCCACCGTGCGCCATTGGCTGCGCAGGTACGGCATGGAGACGGGCCGCGCCAGCCAACTGCGATCCACGCGTGAGAACCGGAACGCGGGTGCCGAGACCTCATTGCGCTTCTGTCGGGTCCACGGCGCGACCGCGTACGTGCTCGACACCGACGGCTACTACCGCTGCCCGCAGTGCCGCGCCACGTCGGTCATCAGACGACGCGCGCGGATCCGCCTGGAGATCATCACCGAGGCCGGCGGCCGCTGCTCGATGTGTGGCTACGACCGGCATCCCGCCGCGCTGCAGTTCCATCACATGGACCCGGCGAGCAAGGCCTTCACGTTGTGCAACGGCGACACGCGATCGCTCGAGCGCATGCGCGCAGAGGCCGCCAAGTGCGTGCTGTTGTGCGCGAACTGCCACGCCGAGGTGGAGATCGGGTTCATCCAGCTTCCCGTACCATCAGGCCGGGACCCCGATTCCGGGGTAGCCCAAGAAGCCGATCCGGGGTAGCTCAATGGCAGAGCGAACGGCTGTTAACCGTTAGGTTGTGGGTTCGAGTCCCACCCCCGGAGCTCGGATGGACGGCGCCCGCTGAGGCGCCGTTTCCCGTTCGGGCCGCAGCGGCGCTCATACTGCGCGGGCGTGCCGGTCCCCGTCGAACAGCTCCGCGCGTGGATGTACGAGCGCCAGCGGCTCGGCCGCACGGCGCCCGACGCGAAGACGGCGCTCGCCGACGTCATCGCCGTCTACAGCTCGCATCCGTCGGCGCCGCTGTCGCTCCACGCCCGCGCCGCCAAGTTCGACGCGGCCGCGTTCCGGCGCCTGCGGACGGTCCGCCTGCCCGCGATGCGCGGATCGATCCACGTGCTGCCGGAGAAGACCGGGCACCTTGCCTTCCGGGCGCTGCCCGAGGCGCCGGCGCGCGGCGCGCGGCGGATGCGCAACGCGGGCATCTCGGACGAGCGCTACGCCGAGCTGCGCGCGGCCGTGCTCGACGCCGCCGCGGAGCCGATCCCGGCGCGCGCGCTGCGCGAGGCCCTCGGGGTCGAGGAGTCGCTGACACCCGTCCTGCGCGCGATGACCCACGAGGGCGTGCTCGTGCGCGTCGGCGCGAAGGGGCTTCGCTCCAACGAGCTGCTGTGGGGCGCCGCCGAGATCCCCGAGGCCGACGCGGACGAGGCGCTGGCCTGGCTGGCGGGCGAGTACCTGCGCGCGTTCGGCCCGGTCCGGGTCGCCGACTTCGCGTGGTGGGCGGGCACGACCAAGGGTCGTGCGAAGACGGCCCTCGGCGCGCACGAGACAGAGGAGCTCGACGACGGCCTGCTCCTGCGCGCCGAGGACGCCGAGGCCTTCGACGCCGCGAAGGGCCCGAAAGGCGCCGTCGACCTGATCCCCAAGTGGGACCCGATCGCCATGGGCTGGGCGCCGGACGGCCGCGCCCGCTTCGCCGACGACCCGATCCTCCCCCGCCTCTACGAGGGGCGCGACGTCGGCGGCGCCACCACCGGCGACAGCCTGCCCATGGTCCTCGTCGACGGCGAGGCGGTCGGCACGTGGAGCCTGCGCGCGGGCGAGGGCGAGGACCTCGAGATCGGCGTCGACGCCTTCGACTCGCTCACGCCCAAGGTGCGCGCGGCGCTCGACGAGCGGATCGCCGCCGTCCGCGCGCTGCTCGCCTGAGGCCTACTCCCCCGCCGGCGACTCGGCCATCGCGCGCTCGATCGCGCGGTTGCGCTGGTCGCGCAGCGCCTTGCGCTGGGCCACGAGCGGCGCAACGTCGCCGCGCCCCGACGAGCGCGCCGCCGCGATCTGGCGGTCGATCCGCACGAGCTCGAGGTTCAGCGACTCGCCCTCGAGCGCGGCGCGCGACCCGCGCGACTGCGCCGCCCGCACCGACAGCTCGGCGACGAGCCGGGCGAGCTCGCCGTCCTCGGGGTCGATGCCCGCGCTCGGATCGGCGAGGTGGTCGCGCAGATGGCGCGCCGCGCGCCGGGTCAGCTCGCTGCTCAGCGTGTCGGTGTCGAGGTCGCCGAGCATCTTCGCCCCGTCGCCCGGCAGCGCGATGCACTGCGCCAGGAACGCGCGCTCGGCGCGCGCCATCGCGTCGAGCGGCCGCGGCGCGCCGCCCGGGGTCGTCCCGCTGCCGTTGGGGCCCGGGGCGCCCTCGCGCGCCGCGCCGCGCCGTGTGTCACCGCCCTGGCCCGGCGACCCCGCGGCGCCCGCCCCGCCGCTCGGCTGCGCCAGCCACGAGGCGACGAGCGCCGGCGACAGGTCCGTGCGGTCGGCCACCATGGCCAGGAGCTCCTCGCGCAGCGCGCTCGCCGGCACCTGCGCGAACACCGGGCGCAGTGCGGCGATCACGTCGTCCTTGCCCTCGGCCGACGACAGGTCCCCGGCGCCGAGCTCGCGCTCGACCCGGAAGCGCACGAAGGGCACGGACGCGTCGACGAGCCGCCCCACCGCCTTGGCGCCCTCGGCCTGGACGAGGTCGGCGGGGTCCGCCCCCGCGGGCAGCGGCACGACGCGCAGCTCGAGCCCGCGGCCCGCGGCGACGCGCGCGGCGCGCAGCATCGCCTCCTGGCCGGCGCCGTCGGCGTCGAGGGCGAGCTGCACGCGCGGCGCCAGGCGCTTGAGCTCGCCGACCTGCTCCTCGGTCATCGCCGTGCCCATCAGGCCGACGGTGTTGCGCAGCCCGGCCTGGTGCATGGCGATCACGTCGGTGTAGCCCTCGGCGACGATCACGTTCCCGGCGCGCGTGGCGTGCGCGCGGGCGATGTCCGCCCCGAACAGGTGGCGCCCCTTGCGGTAGACGAGCCCGTCGGACGAGTTCAGGTACTTCGGCTTCTGCCCGCTCCCCAACGCCCGCGCCCCGAAGCCGAGCACCCGCCCGCGCATGTCGCACAGCGGGAACATGATCCGCCGGCGGAAGCGGTCGTACAGGACGCCCTGGCCCTTGCTCGCCCTCTGGACGAGCCCGGCGTCGAACGCCTCGCGGTTGGAGAAGCGGCCGCGGCGCAGCGCGTGCAGGAGCGTGTCGTGCGCGCTCGGGGCGTAGCCGACGCGGAACTCGCGCAGCGCCGCCTCTTCGAGCCCGCGCGAGGCCAGGTACTCGCGCGCGGGCGCCGCCTCGTCCGAGTCCCACAGGTAGCGGACGTAGAAGGCCGCCGTCCGCTCGAGCAGCTCGTGCAGGCGCTCGCGCGCCTGGCGGCGCTCGGCCGTCGCGGCGTCCTCCTCGGCGACCTCGAGCTGCACCCCGTAGCGGTCGGCCAGGTACTCGATCGCGCCCTTGAAGTCGACACCCTCGGTGAGCTGGACGAACTTGAACGCGTCGCCGCCCTCGCTGCAGCCGAAGCAGTAGAAGAGCTTCTGCGCCGGGTCGATCCCGAACGACGGCGTGCGCTCCTCGTGGAACGGGCACAGGCCCTCGTACCGGTTCGCGCCGGCGCGGCGCAGCTCGGTCCGCGAGCCGACGAGATCGACCATGTCGATCGCGTCGCGCACGCGCTCCTTCGAGTCGTCGGTGTACCGGCCCGCCACGGCGCGCAATCTAGACCGCGAAGGACTCCGGCACGGCAAGCGCCTCGAACGCCCGGATGCAGTAGCGGTCGGTCATGCCCGCCAGGTAGTCGGTCACCCGCTGGGGCAGGTCGGCGCCCGGCACGCCGCCGCCGTCGGGGATGCGGTCGCCGTCCTCGGCGTAGAAGTCGAACAGGGTGCGCACGACGCGCTCGATCTTCGCGTGCTCGCGCCGTGCCGCGGCGCCCAGGTAGACGCGCTCGAACATGAAGGCGCGCAGCGCGTCCATGGCCGCGCCGGCCTCCGTCCCCTGGACGACGTCCCCGGCGACGGCCGAGTGCTCGACCAGGTCGTGCACGAGCGCGTCGATGCGCTGCGACCCGGTGTCGCCGAGCACCGCGATCGGCCCGGCGGGCAGTTCGTCCTCGCGCAGCACGCCCGCGCGCACGGAGTCGTCGATGTCGTGGTTGATGTAGGCGACGCGGTCGACGAGGCGCACGATGCGTCCCTCGAGCGTGCGGGGCAGCGGCGCGCGGCCCGAGTGGCAGGCGATCCCGTCGCGCACGTCGTCGCACAGGTTGAGCCCCGCGCCCTCGCGCTCGAGCACGTCGACGACGCGCAGCGAGTGCTCGAAGTGGCGGAAGCCGCCGCCGAAGCGCTCGGCCAGGCACGCGTCGAGCACGGCCTCGCCGATGTGCCCGAACGGTGTGTGACCGAGGTCGTGCCCGAGCCCGATCGCCTCGACGAGGTCTTCGTTGAGCGCGAGCGCGCGCGCCACCGTGCGCGAGATCTGGGTGACCTCCAGCGTGTGGGTGAGCCGCGTGCGGAAGTGGTCGCCCTCGGGCGAGACGAAGACCTGCGTCTTGTGCTTCAGCCGCCGGAACGCCTTGCAGTGCACGATCCGGTCGCGATCGCGCTGCAGCGGCGAGCGCAGCCCGCAGTCGGCCTCCTCGACTCGCCGGCGCGCGGGCCACGAACGCGCCGCGAGCGCCGACAGCGCGTCGGCCTCCCACGCCTGCCGCCGGACCGCGAGCGACTGCGCGACTGGTCCGGGGTGCGCGTGCGGGTCCATTCCCCACGCATTCTCGCATCGCGGGGCGGGGATCAGACGGGGCGCGGTGTGGGACGGGACTCTCATCATCAGGACGGTCGCCGCGCCGGGGCAGGATCTGACAGCGGGAGGAGGTCAGCGATCCGACGAAAAAAAGCCTCCAACCCGATCGGATCTTGGAAGGCTTCCGTCCATGCCCCTCAAGCCCGATCCCACGTTCTATCCCTCGCCCGCCAGCGCGATGGAAGGCCCGCCCGAGGAGCTGGCCTACGTCGTCACGCTGAACACGGGCACGAACGGCGACCGCCGCCCCGACGCGCTCGCCGTCGTCGACCTCAAGCAGGGCTCGTCGACGCGCGGCCAGGTCGTCAGCCGCCTCGAGATGCCCAACGTCGGCGACGAGCTGCACCACTTCGGCTGGAACGCCTGCTCGAGCGCCCTGTGCCCGTGGGCACCGCACCCCCACGTCGAGCGCCGCTACCTGATGGTCCCCGGCCTGCGCTCGAGCCGGATCCACGTCGTCGACGTCAAGGACGACCCGGCCAACCCGAAGCTCGCGAAGGTCATCGAGGCGGAGGACATCGCCAAGCGCACCGGCTACTCGCGCCCCCACACCGTCCACTGCGGCCCGGACGGGCTCTACGTCTCGGCGCTGGGCAACCCCGCCGGCGACGCGCCCGGCGGCGTCTTCCTGCTCGACCACGACTCGTTCGCGCCGCTCGGCCAGTGGGAGATCGAGCGCGGCCCGCAGGAGCTCGCCTACGACGTGTGGTGGAACATCGGCTACGACACGCTGCTGACCAGCGAGTGGGGCACGCCGAACATGGTCGAGGACGGCCTGAACCCGGCGCTGCTCGGCCAGTACGGCCGTCACCTGCACGTCTGGGACCTGCGCCGCCGGCGCCACAAGCAGGCGATCGACCTCGGCGCCGAGCAGCAGATGGTCCTCGAGCTGCGACCGGCCCACGACCCGACGAAGGCCTACGGGTTCGTCGGCGTCGTCGTCTCGACCGCGGACCTGACCGCGTCCGTCTGGCTCTGGGAGCGCCAGGCCGACGACAGCGTGACCGTGAAGAAGGTCATCGAGATCCCGCCGGAGCCCGCCGAGACCGAGCAGCTGCCGCCCGCGCTGCAGCCCTTCGGCGCCGTCCCGCCGCTCATCACCGACATCGCCCTGAGCGTCGACGACAAGACGCTGCTCGTCTCGTGCTGGGGCACCGGCGAGCTCAAGCGCTACGACGTCAGCGACCCGCACAACCCGAGGCAGACCGGCTCGGTGCACCTCGGCGGCATCGTCCGCCGCGCGCCGCACCCGGCCGCGGACGCGCTGAACGGCGGCCCGCAGATGGTCGAGATGAGCCGCGACGGCAAGCGCGTCTACCTGACCAACTCGCTCTACGCGAGCTGGGACGCCCAGTTCTACCCCGAGGGGATCGACGGCTGGATGGTGGCGCTGGACACCGAGGGCGACCTCACCGTGGACCCCGACTTCTTCGTCGAGTTCTCGGGCGAGCGGCCTCACCAGGTCCGTCTCCAGGGCGGCGACGCGTCGAGCGACTCGTACTGCTTCCCGTCGTGACGGAGGGCGGGCGATGAGCGCCGACGCCGCGTGGCTGACCCTGATCGGGCTGGGGGCCTATCACGGCCTCAACCCGGCCATGGGCTGGCTGTTCGCGGTGTCGCGCGGCATGCAGGAGCGCAACCGGCGCGCCGTGCTGCGCTCCCTGCTGCCGATCGCCGTGGGCCACGAGCTGTCGATCGCGCTCGTGGCCGCGCTCGTCGTCGGCCTGTCGGTCGTCGCGGACTCGAGCACGATCAGGATCGGCGCGGCGGCCGTGCTGCTGGCCTTCGGCATCTTCCGCTTCGTGCGCCCGCGGGCGCACTTCCGCTGGACGTCGATGCGCGTCAGCGACCGCGAGCTCACGCTGTGGTCCTTCCTGATGTCGACGGCGCACGGCGCCGGGCTGATGGTCGCGCCGGTGCTCATCGGGCTGGAGAGCGCGTCGGCCTCCGGCCACGCGCGCGCTCACGACACCGCCGACCTCAGCCTCGCCGGCGGCTCGATCGGCGCCGGCGCGGTGGGCATCGCACTCCACGTCGGGGCGATGCTCGTCGTCATGGGGCTCGTCGCGGTCGTCGTCTACGAGAAGCTCGGGCTCAAGGTCCTGCGCACGGCGTGGGTGAACACCGACGCGCTCTGGGCCTCGGCGTTCGTGCTCGCAGCGGTGATCACCTTCGTGAGCTGATAGGCACCAAACCGGTGGTACCGTGGCTCGAGCATGGATGCCACGTCAGCCGCGACCGGCTTCCATCACGTTGCCTGGATGTACCGGGGCGACGACGAGTTCGTCGCCGGCGCTGCCGCGTTCCTGCGCGAGGGGCTCGAGGCCGGCGAGCCGATGCTCGTCGCCGTCGCCGCGCCGAAGATCGACCTGCTGCGCTCTGAGCTGGGGCCCGATGCCGACGCCGTCGCGTTCGCCGACATGGACGAGCTCGGCGCCAACCCCGCGCACATCATCCCGGCCTGGGGCCAGTTCGTGGCCGGCCGGCCCGACGGCCGCCCGGCGCGCGGCATCGGCGAGCCGATCGGGCCCGCCCGCGGCGGCGCCGAGCTCGTCGAGTGCCATCGCCACGAGTCGCTGCTGAATGTCGCGTTCGCCGGGACGCCCGCCTTCCGCCTCATGTGCCCGTACGACCGCGACGCGCTCGACCCCGCGGTGGTCGAGGAGGCGCGACGCACGCACCCGTACGTGAGCAACGGGGTGGGCCCGACGACGAGCGCTCGCTACGACGGCGCCCGCGACGCGGCGTTCGGCGAGTCGCTGCCCGACGCCCCGAGCGGCGTGCCGCAGATGGAGATCCACCTTGCCGCCCTGCCGGCGCTGCGCGGCTTCGTGGCCCGCGCCGGCTTCCGCGCCGGCCTCTCCGCCGGGCGCACCAGCGACCTCGTCGTCGCGGTCAACGAGGTGGCCACGAACAGCGTGCGCCACGGCGGCGGGCGTGGCCGCCTGCGCGTGTGGCACCAGGATGGCGCGCTCGTCTTCGAGGTGCGCGACAACGGCCGCATCGACGACCCGCTCGTCGACCGCCGGCGCCCGCGCCGCGGGCAGATCGGCGGCTACGGGCTGTGGGTCGCCAACCAGCTGTGCGATCTCGTCCAGATCCGCTCGCGGCCGGCCGGCACGATCGTGCGGCTGCACATGCGGCTGGCCGCGCGCGGGGCCGTGGAATCAACCACCTAGAAGACGCCCTCGCGGTCGTCGCGGACCGCGGCCTGCGCGGCCGCCACGCGCGCGACCGGCACGCGGTACGGGCTGCAGGAGACGTAGTCGATGCCCGAGTGGTGGAAGAAGTCGATCGAGTCGGGATCGCCGCCGTGCTCGCCGCAGATGCCCAGCTCGATGTCGACGTTCGTCTTGCGCCCGAGCCACGCGCCCATGCGCAGGAGCTGCCCGATCCCGGGGAGGTCCATCGTCTCGAAGGGTGAGCGGTCGAAGATCTTGCGCTCGATGTAGGGCTCGAGGATCTTGCCCTCGATGTCATCGCGGCTGAAGCCGAGCGCGGTCTGCGTGAGGTCGTTCGTGCCGAACGAGAAGAAGTCGGCCTGCTCGGCGATCCGGTCGGCCAGGAAGCACGCGCGCGGCAGCTCGATCATCGTGCCGATCGTGTAGTCGGCCGGGTGCGTGAGGCCCTCGCGCTCGCCGACGTCGAGGATCATCTCGCGCATCGCCGCGAGCTCGCCCTCGTAGGCCACGAGCGGGACCATGATCTCCAGGTGCGGCGCGTGGCCGGAGCGCTCGCGGACGGCCGTGGCCGCGCGCATCATCGCCCGCACCTGCATCTCGTAGATCTCGGGGTAGCGGAGCCCGAGGCGCACGGCGCGCATGCCGAGCATCGGGTTGACCTCCTCGAGCGAGCGCACGCGCTCGAGCGTGCGCTCGAGGCGCTCGAGGTCGTCGCTCATCTCCACGCGCGCGCGCTCGACCTCGGCCTCGACCTCGTGGCGGTCGGGGAGGAACTCGTGCAGCGGCCAGTCGAGCAGGCGGACGGTGACGGGCAGGCCCACCATCTCCTCGTACAGGCCCTCGAAGTCCTCCTGCTGCAGCGGGAGCAGCGCGTCGAGGTGCTCGCGGCGCGAGTCCTCGTCGCCGGCGAGGATGACGGCGACCATCTCGTCGTGACGGTCCTCCTTGAAGAGCATGTGCTCGGTGCGGCACAGGCCGATGCCCTGGGCGCCGAACTCGCGCGAGCGGCGCGCGTCCTCGGGCGTGTCGGCGTTGGCGCGGACCTCGAGCGTGCGCAGCTCGTCGGCCCACTCGAGCACGGTCTCGAAGGCGTCGCCGACCTCGGGCTCGACGAGCGGGACCTCGTCGACGGTGACGATGCCCGCCGTGCCGTCGATCGAGATCCTGTCGCCCTCCTGCAGCGTCGTCCCGCCGACGCGGACCTCGCCCGCGGAGAGGTCGATCTCCAGGCCGGCGCCGGTGACGGCGGGCACGCCCATGCCGCGGGCGACGAGCGCGGCGTGGCTGGCCTTGCCGCCCTCGCTGGTGAGCACGCCGCGGGCGGCGTGGAAGCCGGCCACGTCATCGGCCTCGGTGAACGGGCGCACGAGGATGACGTCGCGCCCGTCCTCGCCGGCCTGCACGGCGTCCGCGGCGGTGAAGACGATCTCGCCGGTGGCCGCGCCCGGCGAGGCGGCGACCCCGCGCGCGAGGACGTCGAACTCGGCGCCGGGATCGAACGTCGGGTGCAGCAGCGCGTCGAGGCGCTCGGCGTCGATCGACGTGATCGCCTCCTCGCGCGTCAGCAGCTCCTCCTCCACCGCGTCGACCGCGAAGCGGACCGCCGCCTGGGCGGGGCGCTTGGCGTTGCGCGTCTGGAGCATGTAGAGCTGCCCCTCCTCGATCGTGAACTCGGTGTCCTGCATGTCCTTGTAGTGGGACTCGAGCGTGCGCAGGATCTCCATGAGCTCGGCGTGCGCCTCGGGCATCACGTCCTCGAGCTCGGCGATGTCGAGCGTGTTGCGCACGCCGCTGACGACGTCCTCGCCCTGGGCGTTGACGAGGAAGTCGCCCGACGGCTCGGGCGCGCCCGTGACCTCGTCGCGGCTGAAGGCCACGCCGCTGCCGCTCGTGTCGCCCTTGTTGCCGAACACCATCTGCTGGACGTTGACCGCGGTCCCCCACTCGTCGGGAATCCGGTTCAGGCGCCGGTAGGTCACGGCGCGGTCGCCGTTCCAGGAGTCGAAGACGGCGCGGATCGCGCCCTCGAGCTGGTCCTGCGGGTCCTGCGGGAAGGTCTCGTCGGTCGCTTCGCGGTACAGGCCCTTGAAGCGCTCGACGAGCTCCTTCAGCGCGTCCACGTCGAGCTCGGTGTCGTCCTTGACGCCGCGGTCGGACTTGATCGCCTTGATCGCGTCCTCGATCTTCTCGCCCGGGATGTCCTTCACGACGTTGCCGTACATCTGCACGAAGCGCCGGTAGGAGTCCCACGCGAAGCGCTCGTTCTCCGTCTGCTTGGCGAGCCCCTCGACCGACTCGTCGTTGAGGCCGAGGTTGAGGACGGTGTCGAGCATGCCCGGCATCGACTCGCGGGCGCCGCTGCGCACGGACACGAGCAGCGGGTCGCCGGCGTCGCCGAGCTTCTTGCCGGCCTGCTCCTCGAGCGCGGTCAGCGCCTCCTGGAGCTGCTCGCCGAGGCCCTCGGGGAAGTCGCCGTCGCCGCCCATGTAGGCGACGCACGCCTCCGTCGTGATCGTGAACCCGGCGGGCACGCGCTCGGCGCCCAGCACGCGCGTCATCTCGGCGACGTTGGCGCCCTTTCCGCCCAGCAGCTCGCGCATGTCGCGCGACCCCTCGCTGAACTCGTACACCCACTTGGTCGCCGACCGGGTCTCCATGGCGCGCGATCCTATCCGGCGGTCGCGGCGCGCAGACGCACGCCCGCATGGTGTTCGACCGTTTCCGCGATGGCCCGCTCGGCCTGGCGCAGGGCCAGCGGCGAGGCGTCGGGGGCGGCGTGCAGCGAGACGCCGAGAGCGCCGGCCATGAAGGCGTGGGCGTCCTCGCCGAGCGGGAAGCTCGACGCCTCGCAGGCGCTGCAGACGACGCCGCCGGCGGCGGGCGAGAAGCCCGACAGGTGCTCGCGGGCGCCGCACTCCGTGCACGCCGCGAGCTGGGGCGCGAGGCCGGCGGCGAGCAGCAGCTTGAGGCGGAAGGCGAGCTGGTTGGCGTGGCCGGCGCGGGCCGGGTCGGCGTCGAGCAGCGCCAGCTCGTTGCACATCAGGTTGAAGACCTCGGGGTGCGGCTCGCCGGTGTCGAACAGGCGGGTGAGCGCGTCGCACGCCCGTGCGGCGGTGTCGAGCGCCGGGCCGTCGGCGCGCAGGCGCGCGTAGCCCTCGACCGTCTCGGCGGACGTGACGGTGAGCAGCTCGCCCCGCCCCTCGTGGAGCACGAGGTCGAGCCGGAAGAAGGGCTCGAGGCGCCCGCCGAAGCGGCTGCGGGCGCGCCGCACGCCCTTGGCGATCGCGCCGACGCGCCCGCGGTGGGGCGTGTACAGGTGCACGATCCGGTCGGCCTCGCCGAAGCGGATCGAGCGCAGGACGACCGCTTGGGTCTTGACGGGACCGGGCATCAATCGGGCGGGCGCCGTGCCACGGCGACCCGCCAACCCGCCGCTATACTTTCTGAAGTCATGCCCGACATCACCGTCTACTCGACCGATCCCTGTTCGTTCTGCGTCCGCGCCAAGGAGCTGCTGGCCCGCCGCGGGCACGCGTACACCGAGATCAATCTCTCAAAGGACCCGGAGGGACGGGCTCGTCTGGCCGAGGAGACCGGCATGTTCAGCTTCCCGCAGATCGTCATCAACGGCGCGGTGCTGGGCGGCTTCCGGGAGCTCGTGCAGGCCGACATGAGCGGCCGGCTCGAGGAGCTCACCGAGGCGGCCTGACCTCTCGCCGGGCGACGCCGGGCGGTTAGGCTCGCCGTACGGTGAGCGGACCATCGGTGCTGATCGTGGGCGCGGGCCCGGTGGGTCTGACACTCGCGTGCGAGCTCGCCCGCCGGGACGTCGACCTCCGCATCATCGATCGCCTCGAGCGCGCCACCACCGAGTCGCGAGCGATCGTCGTCCACGCCCGCAGCCTCGAGATGCTGCGACGCGTCGGCGTCGCCGACGAGGTCGTGGCCGCGGGACGGCGCACGACCGGCATGGTCTTCCACGCCGGCGGGCGCGACCTCGCGCGCGCGGCGCTGGACACGGTCGAGAGCCCGTACCCGCACTCGGTCACCCTCGCCCAGACGGAGACCGAGCGCATCCTCACCGCCCGCCTCGCCTCGCTCGGCGTGGAGGTCGAGCGGGGCCGCGAGCTCGTCGGCCTCGAGCAGGACGCCTCCGGCGCTCGCGCGCGCGTCCGGCGCGCCGGCGGGGACGAGGAGCTCGTCCCGGCGTCGTGGGTCGCCGGCACGGACGGGGCACACAGCACGGTGCGCCGTCTCGCCGGCGCGCGCCTGGCGGGCTCGTTCGCGGGCGAGTCGTTCCTGATGGCCGACGCCGAGGCCGAGTACGGCCTTCAGCGCAACTCGATGCACACCTTCTTCGCCGCGGGCGAGGGGCCGCTGCTCGTCTTCCCGATGGGCGGCGACCGGGTCCGGCTCATCGCCCAGGTGGCGGACGGCGCGGGCTCGGGCGCGCCGACGCTCGAGGAGATGCAGGCGGTCTGCGACCGTCGCGCGGGCGGCATCCGGCTGCGCGAGGCGCACTGGCTCACGCACTTCGAGATCCACCACGCCCAGGTCCCCGACTACCGGCTGGGCCGGGTCCTGCTCGCCGGGGACGCCGCGCACGTCCACAGCCCCGCGGGCGGCCAGGGCATGAACACCGGCGTGCAGGACGCGTTCAACCTGGGCTGGAAGCTGACGTTGGTGATCACCGGCGCCGCCTCCCCGGACCTGCTCGACAGCTACCACGCCGAGCGCCATCCCGTGGCCGCGCGCGTCATCCGCGCGGCGAACACCCTCACGCGCGCCGCGACCCTCCGCGGGGATCGGCGGCGGGCGCTGCGCAACCGGCTTCTCCCGCTCGTCCTCGGCGTGGGCCCGGTGAACCGCCGCGCCGCCGCGATGATCGAGGAGACCGACATCGCCTACCGCAACAGCCCGATCGTCGCGCCGGGCGAGCGTCTCGGCCGGGGCCCGCAGCCCGGGGACTCCGCGCCGGACGTCGCGGGCGCGGTCGCCGGGCGCTCGCTCCACGACGTGCTCGCCGGGCACACCGGGCACACGCTCGTGCGAATCGGCGGCGCCGCCGCTCCGCCGACCGCCTTCGGCGTCCCCGTGGAGACGGTCGCGGCGGACGGCGCCGACGCCGCACGGCGATACCGCGCGGGCGAGGGTGCGGTCTTCGTCGTGCGCCCCGACGGCTATCTCGGCGCGCGCGCCGAGGCCGGCGACGGCGCGACCCTCGAGCGCTACTTCGCGATGGTGCGCGCCGGCCGCGGACGGCGGCGCCGCGGCCGCGGCTGGCAGGTCTCGCACACGTAGGTCCCCCGCCCTCCGGCGACCATCTTCACGACCTCCGACCCGCAGCGCGGGCACGGCTCGCCGCCACGGCGATGGACGAGGAACTCGTCCTGGAAGGACCCCATCACCCCGTCGGCGTGGCGGAAGTCGTCGATCGTCGCGCCGCCCGCCGCGAGTCCCGCGGTGAGCGAGTCGCGCACGGCCTCGGCCAGCGCGTCCCACTGCGCGCGCGTGAGCGACCCGGCCGGGCGCAGCGGATGGATGCGCGCGCGGAACAGCGCCTCGTCGGCGTAGATGTTGCCGACGCCGGCGATCCGCCGCTGGTCGAGCAGGAACGCCTTGACCGGCGCCCGCCGGCCGCGCGCCATGCGTCGCAGCGCCTCCCCCGTGAGCCCGGCGCCCAGCGGCTCGATGCCGAGGCGCAGGTCGAAGAAGGCGTCACGCGCCGCCGTGCCGAGGGCGAGCTCGCCCGTGCCGAAGCGGCGCGGGTCGCAGAAGCGCAGCTCATGCTCGCCGTCGTCGAGGACGAAGCGGACGCGCACGTACGGCGTCCCGTCCGGCGGGTCGAGCAGGACGGTGCCCGTCATGCGCAGGTGCATGAGCAGGTGCGCGTCGTCCTCGAGCTCCCAGACGAGGTACTTGCCGCGGCGGGCCAGGCGCTCGACGCGCCGGCCCTCGAGCGCGTCGCGCACGGCGCCCGGGTCCAGCGGCAGGCACCAGCGCGCATCGAGGATCTCGAGCTCGGTCAGCGTACGCCCCTCGACGTGGGGCGCGAGCTGGCGGCGGATCGTCTCGACCTCGGGGAGCTCGGGCATCGGATCCAGTATGCCCCGCCGTCAGGGGGTGAACGGACGGCCCGGGAGCGCGGGCGCGTCGCGCCCGGTGAGCCAGCGCAGGACGCTCGCGCCGACGTCGGACAGCGGTCCGTCGTGACGGCGCCCGCCGTGGCCGTCGAACAGGGCGAGCAGCGGCGCGTACTCGCGCGTGTGGTCGCTGTGGGGCGCGTTGGGGTCGACGCCGTGGTCGGCCGTGAGCACGAGCAGATCGCCGGGCCGCATGAGCTCGAGCCAGCGCGCGACGGCGGCGTCGATCTCCTCGAGCGCGCCGGCGAAGCCCTGGGCGTCGTGGCGATGGCCGTAGATCTGGTCGGTCTCGACGAGGTTGGTGAACACGAGGCCGGCGTCGAGCTCCTCGAGCAGCCGCGTCGTCGCCGCGATGCCCGTCGGCGTTCGTCGCGCCCGCGTGCTTGCGGTCGACCCCGACGCCGGCGAACAGATCGCGGATCTTGCCGACGCCCTCCACGGGCACGCCGGCGTCGTTGAGCTCCAGCAGGTAGGAGCGCGTGGGCGGCTCGAGCGACAGGTCGCGCCGCCCGGCGGTACGCCGGAAGTGGCCCGGCTCGCCCTCGAACGGCCGCGCGATCACGCGCCCGACGGCGTGCTCGCCGGTCATCACCGTCCGCGCGGCGCGGCACGCCTCGACGAGCTCGTCCTCGCTCAGCCGGTCGTGGTGGGCGGCGAGCTGGAGCACCGAGTCGGCCGACGTGTAGAGGATCACCTCGCCCGTGCGCAGGTGGTGCTCGCCGAGCTCCTCGATGATGGCGACGCCGTTGGCCGGGCGGTTGGCGCAGAAGCGCAGGCCGGTCGCGCGCTCGAGCTCGGCCACGAGCGCCGGCGGGAAGCCGCCCGGATAGGTCGGCGGCGGGGTGTCGGCGACGACGCCCATGAGCTCCCAGTGACCGGTGGTCGAGTCCTTGCCCGGACCGAGCGGGTGCAGCCGCCCGTGGAGCGCGGGCGCCGGCGCCGGCGCGACACCGGCGATCGGGACGATCGAGCCGAGGCCGAGGCGCTCGAGCGTCGGCAGACGGAGCCCGCCGACCGCGTCGGCGACGTGCGCGAGCGTGTTCGCCTCGGGCGGGTCGCCGTAGGCCTCGGCGTCCGGGAGCGCGCCGACGCCGCAGGCGTCGAGCACGACCACGGCCGCGCGGCGCTGAGACGGGCTCCCCATTCGGGGGCCATTGTGGCAGGGGCTCGAGGGGCCGCGATCAGTCGGCGGTGGCCCGCGGGTGCGCCTTGAAGTAGGCGTCCTTGAGGCGCTCGGCCGACAGGTGCGTGTAGATCTGCGTGGTGGCGATGTCGGCGTGGCCGAGCATCTCCTGCAGCGAGCGCAGGTCGCAGCCGCCGGCGAGCAGGTGGGTCGCGAAGGTGTGGCGCAGCGTGTGGGGGCTGAGGCGCCCGCCGAGCCCGGCCTCGCGCGCGTAGCGCTGGACGATCTTGTAGAGGCCCTGGCGGGTCAGGCCGGTCCCGCGCCGGTTGAGAAGCAGCCGCGGCTCGTCGCGCAGGCCGACGAGCGCCGGGCGCCCGCGGTCGAGGTAGGCGCGCGTCGCCGCGATCGCCTCGCGGCCGATCGGGACCAGACGCTCCTTGGCGCCCTTGCCGCGCGCCCGCAGCACCCCGGCGGTGAGGTCGATGTCGCCGAGCTCGAGCCCGATCGCCTCCGAGGCGCGCAGCCCGCACGCGTACATGAGCTCGAGCAGCGCGCGATCGCGCAGCGCGCCCGGGTCGGTCCCGCGCGGGGCGTTGAGCAGCCGCGCGACCTCCCCGCGCGTGAGGACCTGGGGCAGCTTCTGGCTCTTGCGCGGCGCGCGCAGGTCGGCCGTCGGGTCGCGATCGAGCTCGCCCTCGCGGCGCAGGTGGCGATAGAAGGAGCGCAGGCAGGCGGCCTTGCGCTGCAGCGTCGCGGGCGCGACCGGCGGGCGCTCGTCGCTGCCCGTCGCCAGCTCGGCCAGGAAGGCCGACAGGTCGCCGTGCTCGGCCCCCAGCACGTCGACCCCGCGCCGGCCGAGGAAGGCGCCGAACTGGAGCAGGTCGGAGCGGTAGGCCTCGAGCGTGTTGCGCGACAGGCCCCGCTCGAACTCCAGGTAGGCGAGGAAGTCGAGCACGTGGTGCTCGAAGGACCGCGCCTCGGCGGCGGGGAAGACAGCCATGCGGAGGGTTTCGCCACGCGCGGCCGGCCGCCTGGGAGGTGCAAGCCCCCGTGCGCGGTGCACGTGGCCTTGCGTGGTTTGACGCCACTCAGTCGCCGGCGAGCCGCAGCTTGAGCCACTGCAGGCCGATGAGCGTCTTCGAGTCGCGCGTCGCGGCGATCGCCCCGTCGAGATCGTCGAGCGGCCAGCGGACGATCTCGATGCGCTCGTTCTCGTCCGTCTCGGCGCTCCGATCGCTGAGGTCGGTTGCATGAAAGACGTGGACGATCTCGTCGAGGACACCGACGCTCGTGGCGAACTCGGCGACCTTCTCCCACGTCTCCGCGGCCTTGCCGATCTCCTCGGCGAGCTCGCGCTGCATGGCCTCGAGCGGGCTCTCCCCCTCCTTGTCGAGCCGGCCCGCCGGGATCTCCAGGAAGTCCGGATCGCCGATCGCCTCGCGCGGCTGACGGACGAGGTAGAGGTGGGTTTCATCATGCGTTACGGCACCGACGGCGCCCTGGTGACGCACGATCTCGCGCTCGACCTCGCTGCCGTCCGGGTAGCGGAAGCGGCCCATCACGAGGTCGATGATCTTGCCCTCGTAGATGACCTTCTCCCCGATCGGCTCGAAGCGGCGGTCCTCGGCGCTCATTGCTCGCCTCCCTCGGCGGGCTCGGCGACGGCGGTCGGAAGCTCGGCCGGCGGCGCCGGCGGCCCGCCCCGCCCGGCGAGCTCGTCGAGCAGCGCGAACGTGACGTCGAGCATCCCGTGCAGCGCCGCCTGGGTGACGCGCTCGGTCAGCTCGTGGTTGCGCTCGGTGCCGTTGGCCAGGTTCGTGCACGGCAGCCCGGCGGCGATGAGCGCGTTGGCGTCCGACCCGCCGCCGGTGTCGATGCGACGCGGCGCGTAGCCGCACGCCTGCAGCGCCGCCTCGGCGGCGAGCACCGCCGGCTCGGACGGCCGGTGGCGGTAGCCGCGGAACATCCGCTCGACGGTCACGTCGACGTCGCACTCGCACGACGGGTCGTTGGCGGCGTCGTAGCAGTGGTCGACCATCTCGGCGATGAGCTCGTCGGCGGTCTGCGGCGAGAGCGCGCGGGCCTCGGCCCACAGCGTGCAGCGGTCGGGGACGACGTTCGTCGCGCCCTCGCCGCCGCGGATCGTGCCGACGTTGGCCGTCGTACCCGGGTCCAGCCGGCCGAGGCGCATGGCGCTGATCGCCCGCGCGGCGGCGAGGATCGCGTTGCGCCCGTCCTCGGGCCGGACCCCGGCGTGCGCCGCCTGGCCGTGGAAGCGCGCCTCGAGGCGGTAGTACGTGGGCGAGGCGACGACGATCTCGCCGATCGGCGTGGCGTGGTCGTAGACGAAGCCCTGGTCGGCCCGCAGGCGCGTGACGTCGAAGGCCTGCGCGCCGGCGAGCCCGTCCTCCTCGCACGCCGTGAACAGCAGCTCGACGCCGATCGGCGAGCCCTCGACCGCGACGCGGTGCGCGAGCGCGAGCAGCACGGCGACGGCAGCCTTGTTGTCGGCCCCGAGGATCGTGTCGCCGCCGCTCTCCCACGCACCGTCGGTGAGCACGGGCTCGATCGGGCCGACGTGCGGGACGGTGTCCATGTGCGCGCACAGCAGGACGTGGCGCTCGTGGTCGCCGGGCAGGCGCGCGAGCACGTTCCCGGCGTTGCCGGCGATCTGGTCCCCGGCGTCGTCCTCCTCGACGGTCAGCCCGAGCGCTCGCAGCTCGGCGGCGATGCGATCGGCGACGGCGCGCTCGCGGCGCGACGGGCTGGCGATCGCGCAGAGCTCGGCGAACGTGTCGTCGAGCCGGCGGAGCTCGACCTCCGAGGCGCGGCGCATGATCGGCGGGCGGCCCTCCGCGCGCGCTCAGCTCGCGCGCGCGGCGCGGATCTCGCCGGACTCGGGTGCGCGCTCGCGCGCGTGACGCAGCGCGGCGGCGACGAACTCGCGGAACAGCGGCGCGGGGCGCTCCGGCCGCGACTTGAACTCGGGGTGGAACTGCGAGGCGACGAAGAACGGGTGGTCGTGGAGCTCGATGGTCTCGACCAGGCGCTCGTCCGGCGACGTGCCCGAGACGACGAGGCCCGCGGCCTCCAGGCGCCTGCGGAGCGAGATCGACACCTCGTAACGATGACGGTGGCGCTCGTAGACGACGGCCTCGCCGTAGGCCTCGCGGGCCATCGTGTCCGGATGCAGCTTGATCGGGTCGGCGCCGAGGCGCATCGTCCCGCCGAGGTCGGAGACCTCCTTCTGCTCGGGCAGCAGGTCGATGACCGGCCACTCCGTCTCGATGTCGAACTCCGTCGAGTTGGCGCCCGGCATCCCGGCGACGTGGCGGGCGAACTCGCAGACGGCGATCTGCATGCCCAGACACACGCCGAGGTACGGGATCCGCCGCTCGCGCGCGACGCGCACGGCGCGGATCTTGCCCTCGATCCCGCGGCCGCCGAAGCCGCCGGGCACGAGGATCCCGTCGGCGGAGCCGAGCCGCGACTCGGCGGTCGCTTCGTCCTCGAGCGTCTCCGAGTCGACCCAGTCGATCTCGATCTGGCCGCCGTGCTGGTAGCCGGAGTGCCGCAGCGCCTCGCGGACGGACAGGTAGGCGTCCTCGAGCTGGACGTACTTGCCGACGATGGCGATCCGCACTGCCTGCTCGGCCTCGTCGGCGCGGCGCGTGATGTCCTGCCACTCGTACAGGTCGGCCTCCGGCGCGTCGAAGCCGAAGTGCTCGACGATGAAGTCGTCGACGCCCTGCTCGTGGTACCAGAGCGGCACCTTGTAGATGTTGTCGACGTCCTTGGCGGAGATGACGGCGTCGGTGCCGAGCGAGGCGAACAGCGCGATCTTGCGCCGGATGTCCATGCCGAGCTCGCTCTCGCTGCGGCACAGGAGCATGTCCGGCGCGATGCCGATGCGGCGCAGCTCGTTGACCGAGTGCTGGGTCGGCTTCGTCTTGAGCTCGCCCGCGTGGCCGATGTACGGCACGAGGGTGAGGTGGATGTACATGCAGCGCCGGCGCCCGACGTCGACCGGGAACTGGCGGATCGCCTCCAGGAACGGCAGCGACTCGATGTCGCCGACCGTGCCGCCGATCTCGGTGATGACGACGTCCGGCTCGCCCGACTCGGCGATCAGCCGGATGCGCTGCTTGATCTCGTCGGTGATGTGGGGGACGACCTGGACGGTCCCGCCGAGGTAGTCGCCCCGCCGCTCGCGGCGGATGACGCTGTTGTAGATGCCGCCCGCGGTGACGTTCGAGGCGCGGGAGGTGTTCGTGTTCGTGAAGCGCTCGTAGTGGCCGAGGTCGAGGTCGGTCTCGGCGCCGTCCTCGGTGACGAAGACCTCGCCGTGCTGGTACGGCGACATCGTGCCGGGGTCGACGTTGATGTAGGGGTCGAACTTCTGCAGGCCGACCGAGAGGCCCCGGGAGACGAGGAGACGGCCGATCGAGGCGGCGGCGATTCCCTTGCCCAGCGACGAGACCACGCCGCCGGTGATGAACACGTAGCGCGTATCAGGCACGGTTCGAACTCCCGGATGAGGATAGGCCACGCGAGCGCTGGGCGGATGTCGTCCTTGGCACCGCGAGGAAGCTAGCGATCGATGCGGACGATCGATCGGTACCCGGCGCGGCGGGTCGCCAGACCGCGAGCGTCGTAACGTGTTCTGCGGAAACTGCGACCGGAGACAGGCATGGAGAAGACGGAGAAGGTCATCAAGACGGACGAGGAGTGGCGGGCCGAGCTCGACCCGAACCAGTTCTCGGTGCTGCGCGAGGCGGCCACCGAGCCGCCGTTCACGGGCGAGTACGTCCAGGAGAAGGGTGACGGCGTGTATCGATGCGCCGGCTGCGGCAACCCCCTGTTCAGCTCGGAGACGAAGTTCGAGTCCGGGACCGGGTGGCCGAGCTTCACCGACCCGATGTTCGGCGAGGCGGTCGAGAAGAAGGAGGACCGCTCCCACTTCATGGTCCGCACCGAGGTCGTCTGCGCACGCTGCGGCGGGCACCTCGGGCACGTCTTCGACGACGGGCCCGGGGCGAGCGGCGAGCGGTGGTGCATCAACTCCTGCGCGCTCGACTTCGAGCGCGGCGGCGACGCCTCGTAGGACACGCACCGGATAGCGGTTCGATGTACGAGTTGCGTTGCCTGAGGCAACGCAGCCCGTCCTGTCACAGGATGGTTTGAAAAACGGACCGGGTGTGTTCGTCGCCACCCGCAACCGCGTTCGCAATCGGACAAGGGGTACCGCGGACCTCCCCGCGGGGTTACCTTCCATCGTGCCGAACCGACCGTTCGGCCTCCGGAACGGCCCACTCCGTTGCCCCGGTTTTCTTCCCCTCTCCCGTTGACGCGGCCCTTCGGCCTGCGTCCAACACGGCACCGAGCCGTGATCGTCGCGGCGCTCGTGGCCGGGCTGGGAGCGATGCCGTCGGCCGCGATGGCCGACGATCCGGTCGGCGCGGTCGCCGACCCCGTGAGCCAGGCCGCCCCGGCGCCCGCACCGGTGGACACGCCGGCGCCGGCGCCCGCCGCTGAGGCGCCAGCGTCTGAGCCGGCCCCAGAGCCGGCCGCGGCGCCGGAGCCGGCCCCGGCCCCCGAGCCGGCACCGCAGCCGGAGCCGGCCGCGCAGGCCGACCCGACGCCGGCGCCCGACCCCGCTCCGCAGCCCGAGCGGGTCCTCGAGCGCGCCGCCGACGAGGCGACGCCCGCGAACGAACCGGCGGCCCCGGTCGCCGAGACCCCGGCAGATCCCGAGCCCGCGGGCGCGTCCACCGAGGCGCCGGGCGCCGCGGAGGAGCCCGCGACGACCCCCGACCCGGCGCCGCCTACAACGACGCCCGACCCCGTCGGCGAGACCCCCGGCCCTGTCCTCGAAACGCCCGGCCCCGTCACCGAGAACCCCGGCCCCGTCCGAGACCCCCGGCCCCATCGGTGAGACCCCTGGCCCCATCGGCGAGACGCCCGGCCCGATCGACACGCCCGGCCCGATCGGCGAGACGCCCGGCCCCATTGAGACGCCCGGCCCGATCGGCGAGACGCCCGGCCCCATGTGAGACGCCCGGCCCCGATCGGCGAGACGCCCGGCCCCATCGAGACGCCCGGCCCGATCGGCGAGACGCCCGGCCCCATCGGCGAGACCCCCGGCCCCATTGAGACGCCCGGCCCGATCGGCGAGACCCCCGGCCCCATCGAGACGCCCGGCCCCATCGGCGAGACCCCCGGCCCCATCGAGACCCCCGGCCCCATCGGCGAGACCCCCGGCCCCATTGAGACCGGCCCGACGCCCGGCCCCATCGGCGAGACGCCCGGCCCCATCGAGACGCCCGGCCCCATCGGCGAGACGCCCGGCCCGATCGGCGAGACGCCCGGCCCGATCGACACGCCCGGCCCGATCGGCGAGACGCCCGGCCCGATCGACACGCCCGGCCCGATCGGCGAGACCCCGGCCCATCGACACGCCCGGCCCGATCGGCGAGACCCCGGCCCGATCGACACGCCCGGCCCGATCGGCGAGACGCCCGGCCCCATCGACACGCCCGGCCCGATCGGCGAGACCCCCGGCCCCATCGACACGCCCGGCCCGATCGGCGAGACCCCCGGCCCCATCGACACGCCCGGCCCGATCGGCGAGACCCCCGGCCCCATCGAGACGCCCGGCCCCATCGGCGAGACCCCCGGCCCCATCGAGACGCCCGGCCCCATCGGCGAGACCCCCGGCCCCATCGAGACGCCCGGCCCCATCGGCGAGACCCCCGGCCCCATCGACCCGCCGGTCGTCGACCGGAACCCGCCGGTCCTTCCCGACCTGACCGACCCGATCGGCGGCGGCGAGCCCGTGCCGCCGGTCACCGGGCCCGTCCTGCCCCCGGTCACCGAGCCCGTCGGCCAGGTCATCCCACCGGCCACCGACCCCGTCACCCCGCCCGTCACCGAGACGCCCGGCGCGGTCGTGCCGGCCGACCCCGCCGCGGCCCCCGTCGAGCCCGCGGCCGCGCCGCCCGCTCCGGTCGTGGTCGCCGCGCCGCCGGCCCCCCAGATCGTGACCCCGCCCGCATCCGCCGCGACCGAGATCGCCATCGCGGCCCCGATCGCCCTCGCCCCGTCACCGGTCGCCGCCCCGGCCGTGGCCTACGCGCTCGCGCCCCCCGCCGTCGCGACCGTCGCCTTCACGCCCCGGATCGCCGCCTCGCCGGCGCAGCCCAACGCGCCGCCCGCCGACTCCTTCGTCACGCTCGAGGTCAAGCATCACGTCGGCCTCACCCCGGCCGGGTCCGCCGTGGCGCCGGTCATGGGCTCGCTCGTCGCGAGCTCGCACGCCGCGACCACCGTCGCCTCGCACGACGGCGGGCGCAGCGCCGGGAGCCGCCCTGGCTCCCCCTCCCCGCTCACCCCCGACTCGCCCGGCGGCACCGGTGCCGGCGGCGGCGCGGGCGGCTCCGGCGGATCAGCCGGCGGCTCGTTCGGCGGGTGGGCCGCGATCCTCATCGGCTTCGCAGCACTGGGCAGCTTCGCCTGGATCCGCGTGCGGATGGCTCCGGTGCAGTGGCGGCCGGTCCTCTTCATCGCGGTTCTCGAACGCCCTGACTGATCTCCCTTCCGGCAGTGCCTGACCGCGCCCGGGCCCTGATGCCCACGGCGCCGTTCAAGAGCCGAGCTGGAAGGGAGACTCTCCTTGTTGGTCTCGCTTGGTGCGTTCATCGCACGAGCAGCAGTCTTGACAGTCACCGCCGGAGCGCTCGCACTGGGCGTGCCGGCCATCGCGGCCGCGCAGGGCACTGCGCCGGCCCAGAGCGCCAGCGTCGCCCAGGTGGGCGTGCTGGCCGAGGGGGTGGGCATGAGAGATGAGCCGAGCGTCCGCGTGCGCCGCGTGCAACGCGTGCTCGCGCGCCGCGGCTACGGCCTCGGGCGTCCCGGAGTCGACGGTCGCTTCGGCCCGCTGACCGCGGCCGCCGTGCGCCGCTACCAGACGCGCAACGGGCTCGCGGCCGACGGCGTCGTGGGCCCGCGCACGCGCAGCGCGCTGGCGCGCCTGCAGGAGCGCCAGCAGCGGCGCGCCGCCGAACGCACCGGGTCGCCGACGACCCCGCAGAGCACGTCGCCGCCGGCGTCGTCGACCACATCCCCGACCCCGACCACCACGACCCAGCAGGTCCCGAGCACGACCCCGCAGGCCGCGTCCACGACCCCGCAGCCGGCGGCGGCGCCGCCGGCCCGGACGACCGCGCCGGAGGCGTCCGGCGACAGCGGCGACACCGCGCTGCTCGTCGCCGCGCTGGCCGCCGCCCTGTCCGTCATCACGCTCCTGACGATCGCCGGCGGCTGGCGCCGGCGCCGCGGGCGCGCGGGCGGCAGCGACGGCGGGGACGACGTCACCGTCGCGCCGATCGGCGGCGAGGTCATGCTCGAGGGACGCAGCAACGACCCGGCGATCGGCGACTTCCGCGGCCGCGCGCTGGCCAGCGCGGTCCCGCGTGACGAGGACTCGGAGTCGCGGTTCCTGATCGACGATCCGCGCAAGCCGGCGCCCGTGTGGGTGTCGGGCGCCGACGTGGCGCGGTCCGCCGGCGACCTGCCGATGGAGACGCCGGTGATCGGCTACGTCACGCTGCCGGGCGGACCGTCCGACCACGAGGCGAGGGCCTTCGGCGAGATCGAGGCCTTCTGCACGCGACGCGGATGGCACCTGCTGGAGATCGTCCGCGACCAGGAGGGCACGCGGATGCTGGATCGCCCGGGGCTCAACTACGCGTTGCGCGAGATCGCGGACGGGCGGGCGCATGGGCTCGTTGTCAGCGACATGCAGCGCCTGGCCCGATCGATCGTCGACGTCGGTGCACTGCTCGAGTGGTTCCGCGACGCGCACGCGACGCTGATCGCGCTCGACCTCGACCTCGACACGACGAGCGAGCTCGGTGACCGCGTCGCCGGCACGCTGATGACGCTGGGGACGTGGGAGCGCCAGCGCGTCGCAGCCCGGACGCGGACCGGACTGGCCCGCGTGCGCGCCGAGGGCCAGTCGACCGGCCGCCCGTCGGTGGCGGACGACCCCGAGCTGCTCGGCCGGATCGCCGGCATGCGCCAGAACGGCATGACGCTGCAGGCGATCTCCGACCAGCTCAACGACGAGGGCATCCCGACGATGCGCGGCGGCGCGAAGTGGCGCCCGTCGAGCGTCCAGGCCGCGCTCGGCTACAAGCGCCCGAGCGCGCGCAATCCGAAGGACCAGCTTCCGTCGCCGCAGCCCGAGCAGCAGGGGGGCCGGGGCTGACGGGCCCATCCGGGGGGAAACCGCGCGGCGGCCGGCTCGCGTTCCTTGGTCGGCCGCCGCAGCGGGGATCGTGGGGTCAGGCCGCCCGCAGCAGCTCGCGCGCGTGGCGGCGCGCGCCGACGTCGTCGGCGTCGGCCCCGAGCATCCGGACCAGCTCGGCCACGACGGCGCCGTCGCGCAGCTGCGTGACGGTCGTCCGCGCCGGGTCGGCCTGCGGGTCCTTGACGATCGAGAAGTGCCGGGCCGCAAGCGAGGCGATCTGCGGCAGGTGGGTGATGCACAGCACCTGACGGCCCTCGGCCAGCGCGCGCAGCTGGGCGCCGACGGCCCGCGCGGTGTGCCCGCCCACGCCGGCGTCGACCTCGTCGAAGACGAGCGCGGCGCCGCCGCCGGCGTTGGCCACCCCGAGGAGCGCGAGCATCACGCGCGACAGCTCGCCGCCCGAGGCGATCTCGCGCAGCGGGCCCGCCGGCACGCCGGGGTTCGGCGCGATCTGGAACTCGACGCCGTCGGCGCCCGTCGGCCCCGGCTCCCGCGGCTCGAGCACGATCTCGAAGGTCGCGTCGGCCATCGCCAGCTCGGCGAGGCGCTCGCGCACCGCCTCGGCGAGCCGCGGCGCGGCCTCCTCGCGCGCCGCGCGCAGCTCGAGGGCCTGCGCGGAGAGATCGGCGCGGGCCGCCTCGAGGTCGGCCGTCGCCTGCTCGAGGGCCTCCTCCGCACCGGCCAGCTCGTCGCGCCGCGTGCGGCAGCGCTCGGCGTGCTCGAGCACCGCGGCGATCGTGCCGCCGTGCTTGCGCTTGAGGCGCTCCAGGACGGTCAGCCGCTCCTCCGCGGCATCGAGCGCGCCGGGCTCGGCCTCGAGGCCCTCGGCGTACCGGCGCAGCTCTGCCGCGAGGTCGTCCGCCTCGATGGCCAGCGCGCGCCAGCGCTCGGTGAGCGCGTCGAGGGAGCCGTCGACGCCGGCCACCGCATCCAGCGCGCCGGCGCCGGTGGCGAGCAGCGCGGTGACCCCGCCGCCGTCGACGTGATCGGACTCGGGCGCGGCGGCCTCGGCGGCGCCGAGCGCGGCGCCGCGGAGCGCTTCCTGGTGGCGCAGGCGCTCGCGCCGCCCGAGCAGCTCGGCCTCCTCGGCCTCGTCCGGCGCGGCGTCCTCGATCTCGGCGAGCTCGAACTGGAGCAGGTCGAGCTCACGGTCGCGCGCGCCGGCGCGCTCGCGCAGCTCGTCGAGCCGCGCCTCGAGATCACGGGCGCGGGCGTGGACGGCGGCGAACGCGTCGCGCCGCGCGAGCTGGCCGGCGCCGCAGAAGCCGTCGAGGATGGCGAGCTGGGCCGAGGCGAGCATGAGCCGGCGGTGTTCGTGCTGGCCGTAGAAGGCGATGAGCTCGCTGCCGACGTCGCGCAGGTCGTTCACCGTCGCGGTGCGTCCGCCGAGGTACGCGCGGGTGCGCCCCTCGGCGCTCACGCGCCGCGCGACCACGAGCTCCTCGGCGTCGGGCGCGATGCGGTCGCCGAGCTGCTCGCGGACGGCGTCGCTGAGCTCGAAGACACCCTCGACGTAGGCCTCCCCCGCTCCCGGCCGGACGATCCCCGGCTTCGCACGGCCGCCGAGCAGCAGGTCGAGCGCGTGCGCGAGCACGGTCTTGCCCGCGCCGGTCTCGCCGGTCAGCACGTTGAGCCCGGGCTCGAGCCGCAGCTCGGCCCGCTCGATCAGCAGGAGGTTCTCGACACGCAACTCCAAGAGCACGCCCGAGGGTCTACCAGCGCCGCCCGACGGATCGGCGGCGAACACCCGTTCCTGTGCAGTTCCGGCTCAGAGCCGGCGCAGGGCCTCCGTGATCTCGTCATCGCCCGACACGAGATCGAAGGCGCGGCCGACCGTCGACGGGTCGTCGAGCACCGCGACCAGCGTCGCCGCGACGTCGTCGCGCGGGATGCTGCCCCGCTCGAGGGTGTCGGCCGCGCTCACGCGCCCGGTGCCGGGGTCGTCGGTCAGCCCGCCGGGGCGCACGATCGTGTAGGCCAGGCCGCTGGCCGCGACCGCCGCGTCGGCCTCGGCCTTCGCGTCGAGGTAGGGGCGCATCGACTCCGCGCCCGAGGCTGGGTCGCGCGCGCCGATCGCGCTGATCATCACGTAGCGCGGGACCCCGGTGGCCTGCGCGGCCTCGATGAGCTTGACCGCGCCGCCCAGGTCCATCGTCCGCTTGCGCGGCGCCCCGCTGCCCGGGCCCGCGCCGGCGGCGAAGACGACCGCGTCGGCGCCGGCCACCGCGGGCGCGATGTCATCGTCGGCCTCGAGGTCGGCGAGCACCGCCTCGGCGCCCGCGGCCTGGACGTCGGCGACGTGGTCGGGGTTGCGGATCAGCCCGCGCACGCGGTCACCGCGCGCAGCCAGCAGGCGAGCCAGGCGCAGGGCGATCTGCCCGTGCCCGCCCGCGATCACCACGTCCATCAGCACACCTCCATGAGCCGTCAGGTCGCCAGCCGGCCGAACTTCTCGCGCAGGCGGCGGTAGAAGGACGAGCCGGGCACCTGGGCGAGGTCGGCGGCCTCGCGCAGGAAGCTGGCGGTCAGCGCCTCGCCGCCCGCGATCGACCCCGCCGGCTGCCCGTCGACGGAGATGTCGACGGGGTCGGGCGAGCGGTTCTCGACGGTGAGCACGTCGTCCGGCGAGACGACGACCGACCGCGCCGTCAGGGAGTGCGGCGAGATGAAGGACACGGCGAAGCCCTCCACGCCCCACGCCATGACCGGCCCGCCGTTGGCCAGGTTGTAGCCGGTCGATCCGGCGGGCGTGGCGAGCACGAGGCCGTCACAGCGCACGCTGCCGATCTCCTCGCCGCCGACCCCGTAGCTCAGCCGCGCCACGCGGGCGCCCTGGCGGCGATGCAGCGCGAGGTCGTTGATCGCCGCGAGCTCGCCGTCGGGGGTCTCGAGCGCCAGGGCGGGCAGCGTCAGCGTCTCGAAGTCGCCGGCGAGGGCGCGCTCGAAGCCATCGCGCATCGAGTCCCCGTCGGGGTCGATGGTGGCGAGGAACCCGATCTCCCCGTAGTTCACCGCGAACACCGGGACGCTCGTCCCGGCGTAGCGGCGCAGGGCGCGCAGGATCGTGCCGTCGCCGCCCATCACCACGCACAGCTCGACGTCATCGCTGACCGGCGCGTCGAGCGCGAGCCACTCGCCGGCCGCGAGCGCGTGCTTGGCCGTCTCCTCGGCGTCGAAGCGCAGCGTCACGCCCGCGTCGTGGGCGGCCTGGATGAGCACCTCGAGCGCCGGCGCCACCTGCTCGGGGCGCACGTGGCTCAGGACGGTGGCGGTCCGGGCACGCACGCCTCAGGCCTCCACGGCGGCGGCCGCGGCCTCGACGTCGTGAACCGCGCCGTCCCGCCCGGCCTCGGCCAGCCACACGAAGGTCTCGAGGTTGCCCTTCGGCCCGGGCAGGCCGGAGGGGGCGAAGCCGAGCACGGCGGCGCCGTCGGACTGCGCGGCGCGCGCGACGGCGGCGAGCGCCTCACGGCGGTCGCCCGGCTCGCGCACCACGCCGCCGCGGCCGACCCGCCCGCGGCCGACCTCGAACTGCGGCTTGACCATGGCGAGGGCGTCGAAGCGCCCCGCGGCCGCGCCGAGCACGGCGGGCAGGACCTTGGCCAGCGAGATGAAGGACACGTCGACGACGATCAGATCCGGGCGATAGGGCAGCGACGCGGCATCGAGCGCGCGGGCGTTGGCCCGCTCGATCACCGTCACCCGCTCGTCCGTGCGCAGGCTCCAGTGCAGCTCGCCGTAGGCCACGTCGAGCGCGACCACGTGCTCGGCGCCGCGCTGCAGCAGGCAGTCGGTGAAGCCGCCGGTCGACGCGCCGACGTCGAGACAGCGCCGGCCGGCCGGGTCGACGCCGAGCGCGGTGAGCGCGTTGTCGAGCTTGATGCCGCCGCGCGAGACGAACCGGGGCCGCTCGTCGACGGCGAGCACGACGTCGTCGGCGACGAGCTGGCCGGGCTTGGCAGCGCGCTCGCCGCCGGTGCCGAGCCGCACCTCGCCCGCCATCACCGACGCCGCGGCGCGGGCGCGCGACTCGAACAGCCCGCGGCGGGCCAAGAGCGTGTCGAGGCGGACCTTGGCCATGGCGGGGGAACCGTACTGCGCCGGTCCCCCACCGTGATGCTCGTCACACACGGAAGCGCCCCGGACGGGCACCATGTGCGTCGTGGTGAGGTTGATCACGCCCTCCACCCGGGCCAGGCTTCGAGCCTGCCACGGACTTCACCAGTGATCGATCACATAGCTGGACCCACATAGCAGTATCTCTCCTCCCCTGAAGCGGCCCGCCATCGTGCGGGCCGTTTCTCTTTCAGCGTGCGGTCTCCGGCCGAGGGATGCGCACGTGCAGGTGGTCGTCGTGGGCCGGGATCGCCTCGACGACGTCGCGCGGCCCGTGCAGGCGAGCGCGCGGGCCCACGAACACGTACTCGGCGCCGGCGGCGACGAAGCGGTCGACGAGGTCCTGGGCGAGCACGCGATCGATCTGGCCGGGGCGCCACGCCGAGCGCGGACGGCCGTCGCGCCGCGGGTACATCAGGTCGGCGTCGAGGCCGTTCTGGTGCGAGGCATGCCCGAGGCCGCCGAAGCGGCGGTCGAACACCCCGCCGTGCGGGCGGCTCAGGTCGGCGACGAGCACCGGCGGCGCCTGCGGATGGGCGACGTGGTACTCGGCGAGCACGCGCGTGAGCGTCGCGATCAGCGCGTCGGTCCCCCACCGCCGCCACTCGCGGTTCGGCGACTGCTTGAGGATCGGGTCCCAGGTGATCCAGTCGGGCCCGGCCTCGGGGAGCAGCACGCCGCCCGTCAGCCGCCCGTGGTTCGGCGACCCCAGCGCGCGCGAGGGGCGCGGTGCCCCCGCCGCGCCCGCGGGCTGCGGCGCCGTGGCCGGCGGAACGGCGGTCGGGGGCAGCCCGGAGCTCACGGGCGGCGGGTCGGCGGGCGGCGCCGAGGCGACGGCCGGACCGGCCAGTCCGAGGACGAGCAGCGCCGTGGCGGCGAGGAGGCGCACCAGCGCCAGTGTGACGCGCCGGCCTGCGGGACGCGACGCGGTCAGGCGCGCAGCGCGGCGCGCGCGTAGGCGCCGAGCTCGCCGACGAGCTCGCGCCCGCGATCGACCGTGCCGCCCCAGCGCAGAAAACCGTGCGACATGTCTTCGTAGTTGCGCAGCTCGACCGGCACGCCGGCGCGCTCGAGCGCCCGCGCGTAGGCGATCCCCTCGTCGCGCAGCACGTCGAAGCCGGCCACGGCGACATACGCCGGCGGCACGCCCGAGAGGTCGGGCGCGCGCAGCGGCGAGGCGTCCGGGTCGGCGCCGTCGGCGTCGCCGAGGTACGTGCTCCAGCAGAACGCGACGGTCTCGGCGGTGAGCATCGGGAAGTCGCCGTGCTCGGCGAACGACCCGGTGCCCATGGCCGCGTCGGTCAGGGGATAGACGAGCAGCTGCGCGCGCAGGGCGTCGGGGCGGTGGCGGGCGGCGACGGCGGCGAGGTTGCCGCCCGCGCTGTCGCCGCCGAGCACGAGACGGTCGGGCACGTGGCCGAGCAGCGCCGCCCCCTCCCCCGCCGCCCACGCGACGGCCAGGTCGGCGTCCTCGACGCCGGCCGGGAAGCGGTGCTCGGGCGCGAGGCGGTAGTCGACGCTCAGGACGACCGCGCCCGCGGCGTTGCAGAGCGAGCGGGCGACGCGGTCGAAGCCGTCGAGGTCGCCGATGTACCAGCCGCCGCCGTGCAGCCAGAGGAACGCGCCGACGGCCTCCTCGGCCGGCCAGTAGGCGCGCGCGCCGAGCGTGGTGCCGTCGGGCCGCCCGATGGCGACGTCCTGGACGCGCGCGACCTCCTCGGGCGGGCCGCCGAAGCGCTCGGCGGCGGCGACGTAGCCGGCGCGACCCTCGCGCAGCGCCTCAGGGTCGTCGACCGGCGCGAGGGCCGGCACGTCGGCCATCTCGCGCAGCTGCGCGTTCAGACCGTCGTACACCGCTCAGGCGCCGGCCAGCGCGCCCGAGGACGCCCCGATCGCCGCCTCGATGCGCGCCGCGATCGCCTTGCCGGTGAACCCGACCTCGGCGTGCAGCAGCGCCGGCTTGCCGTGCGTCACGTAGCGATCGGGCAGGCCGATGCGCAGGATGCGCGGGACGACGCCGCCGCCCTCGGACAGCGTCTCCCAGACGGCGGACCCGAAGCCGCCGGCGAGGACGCCCTCCTCGACGGTCACGAGCAGCTCGTGCTCGGCGGCGAGCTGGGCCATCAGCGCGGCGTCGATCGGCTTGGCGAAGCGCGCGTCGGCGACGGTGACGTCGAGCCCGCCCTCGGCGAGCAGGTCGGCCGCCTCGAGCGCCTTGCCGACGCCGCTCCCGTAGCCCACCAGGGCGACCTTGCCGGCGCCCTCGCGCAGGATCTCGCCCGTCCCGATCCGGAGCGGTCTGACGCTACGGGGCATGGGCACGCCGACGCCCTCGCCGCGCGGGTAGCGCAGCGCCACGGGGCCGTCCTCGTGATCGATCGCGGTGCGCAGCATGCGGACGAGCATCGCCTCGTCGCGCGGCGCCATGAGGACCATGTTGGGCAGGCAGCGCATGTAGGCGATGTCGAAGGCCCCGTGATGGGTGGGGCCGTCGTCGCCGACGAGGCCGGCGCGGTCCATCGCGAAGACGACGTTGAGCTTCTGCAGGCAGACGTCGTGGACGATCTGGTCGAAGGCGCGCTGCAGGAAGGTCGAGTAGATCGCGCACACCGGCCGGCCGCCCTCGAGCGCCAGGCCGGCCGCGAACAGGACGGCCTGCTGCTCGGCGATGCCGACGTCGAAGTAGTGGTCGGGCTCGGCCTTCTGGAGCAGGTTCAGGCCGGTGCCGGAGTTCATCGCCGCGGTGATGCCGACGACGCGGCGGTCGCGGCGGACCTCCGAGACCATCGCGTTGCCGAACACCGAGGTGTACTGCGGCGGGCCGGGCGTGCCGGAGGCCGGCTTGGCCGGCGCGGGGACGCCGTTGGCGATCGACTTCGGCTTGGCGGCGTGCCAGCGCTCCATGCCCTCCAGGCCGCCCTCCTCGGCCGGGGCGAAGCCCTTGCCCTTCACCGTCGAGACGTGCACGACGACGGGGCGGTCGGCGACGAGCGCGTGGCGCAGCGCGCGGCGCAGGCCGCGGACGTCGTGACCGTCGATGACCCCGACGTAGGCCCAGTCGAGCTCCTCCCACCACAGGCCGGGGGCCCAGAAGGCCTTGATCGACTCCTTGAGCTGCGGGCCGAGGCGCTCGAAGGCGCTGCCGATGCCGGGCAGGTCGGCGAGCCGCTCCTCGACGCCCTCGCGCGCGTGCCACAGCTTCGGGTTCAGGCGCACGCGGTTGAAGTAGCTCGACAGCGCGCCGACGTTCGGCGCGATCGACATGCCGTTGTCGTTGAGCACGACGACGATCGGCGTCCCCTGCCCGCCGGCCTGGTGGATCGCCTCGAAGGCGACGCCGCCGGTCATCGCGCCGTCGCCGACGACGGCGACGACCTTGCCCGCGTCGGACTCGCCGCGCAGGCGCATGGCCTCCTTGAGGCCGACGGCGTAGCCGATCGCCGTCGAGGCGTGGCCCGCACCCATGATGTCGTGCTCGGACTCGTGGATCGCGCAGAACGGGGCCAGGCCCTCGTACTGGCGGATCGTCGGCAGCGCGTCGCGCCGGCCCGTCAGCACCTTGTGCGGGTAGGCCTGGTGGCCGACGTCCCAGAGGATCTTGTCGCGCGGGGAGTCGAGCACCGAGTGCAGTGCCACCGCCAGCTCGCAGGCACCGAGGTTGGCGCCGAAGTGGCCGCCGATCTCCCCGACGGTGTCGATGATGTGCGACCGGACCTCCTGCGCGACCTGGGCGAGATCCTCCTCGCTGAGGCCGTGGAGGTCCTGGGGTCGGTCGATGTGGTCGAGGATGCGTTTGCTCATGCCGTTCGGGTGAGGATGAAGTCGGTGATCTGCTCGAGCTCCGGGGCGCCATCGCTCGCCGCTTCGCGCAGGGATGCGCGCGCGGCCGTATGGCATTCGGCGGCCAGTCGCCGGGCGCCCTCGAGTCCGTAATGGGATACGTACGTGCGCTTGCCGTGGCGCTCATCGCTGCCCTGCGGCTTTCCAAGCGCATCGTCGGTGCCCGTCACGTCGAGGATGTCGTCGACGATCTGGAACAGCACGCCAAGCTCCGCAGCGTACCTGCGATAGGCCTCGGCCGTGGCGCGATCTGCGCCGGCGAGCAGCAGGACGCACCCCACGGACGCGCCGATCAGGCGGCCGGTCTTGAGCCCGTGCAGCGTGCGCAGCTCCTCGGGGCTGTCCGGCGCGTGGGCCACGTCGAGGTACTGGCCGCCGACCATCCCGTCGACCCCGGTCGCCGCCGCCAGCTCGCTCGCGGCGGCGAGGATCCGCTCCGGCGCGCCGGTCTGGCTTCCGAGCAGGTGGTGGAAGGCCTCCGCGTAGAGCGCGTCGCCGGCCAGGATCGCGACGTCCTCGCCGAAGCGCACGTGGCACGTCGGGCGGCCGCGGCGCAGGTCGTCGTCGTCCATCGCCGGGAGGTCGTCGTGGATGAGCGAGTAGGTGTGGATGAGCTCGATCGCCGCGGCGAGCGGCAGGACCCCGGCCGGATCGAGCCCGACGGCGCGGGCGGTGGCGAGCGCGAGGACCGGCCGGATGCGCTTGCCGCCGGCCAGCAGCGAGTAGCGCATCGCCTCCTCCAGGCCGGCGGTGCGCGGCGCCGAGCCGGTGAAGCGCAGCGCGTCGAGGTAGCGCTCGACGTCGCTGCGCAGGGCGTCCGGGTAGCCCGGACCCGCGACCTTCGCGGCGCTCGCCACTAGAGCAGCGTGTCCTGGCCGGGGATCGGTTCCTGGGCGCCGGCGCGCGCGATCCGCTCGAGCTCGGCGGAGGCCTGCGAGGCCAGCCCCGCGCAGTCCTCGACGAGGCCGGCGGCCGCGTCGGGTGACAGGTCGCCGGTGCGCAGCTGCTCGGCAGCGCGCTCGAGGCGTTCGACGAGCGCGTCGAGCGTGGTCGTGTCGAGTTCGCTCATGATGTGTGCGAATTCTCGTGCATCTCGCGCAGCGCCGCCGCGAGGATGCCGTTGACGAAGCCGGGCGCGTCGGCGCCGCAGAACGTCTTCGCGGTCTCGACGGCCTCGGAGATCGCTCCCTCGGGCGGGATCGGGCGGTCGGCCGGGGCGACGTCGGGGTGCAGCATCTCGAGCAGGGCGACGCGCATGATCGCCTTCTCCAGCGGCGCGATCCGCTCCAACGACCAGCCGCGGGCGTGGCGCTCGATGAAGGCGTCGAGGTCGTCGGCGTAGTCCTCCGTCGCGTAGGCGAGCGCGCGCGTGAAGGTCGACGCGTCCTTCTCGAGCACGTCGCCCACGTCGCGGCCGGTGAGATCGCGCTGGTACAGGGCGAACACCGCGGCGCGACGCTGGTCGGTGCGGCGCGACATCCGCCTCCTACGCGCGCGACATGTAGTCGCCCGAGCGCGTGTCGACCTTCACGCGGTCGCCGACGTTGACGAACAGCGGGACGTTGATGGTCGCGCCCGTCTCCAGCGTGGCCGGCTTCGTGCCGCCGCCCGACGCGGTGTCGCCGCGCAGGCCGGGCTCGGTCTCCGAGACCTCGAGCACGACCGAGGCCGGGAGCTGGAGGTCGCCCGGGTCGCCGTCGATGAAGAGGACGTCGACCGCGTCGTTGGCCTTCGTCCAGCGCAGCGCCTCGGCGACGCCGCTCTCGGGCACGGCGAGCTGCTCGTAGGACTCGGCGTCCATGAAGTGCGCGTCGGTGCCGTCCGAGTACAGGAAGGTCATCTTCCGCGCCTCGGTGCGGACCGCTCGGAACTTCTCGCCCGCCCGGAAGGTCTTGTCGATCACGTTGCCGTCGGCGGCGCGGCGCAGCTTCGTGCGCACGAAGGCGCCGCCCTTGCCGGGCTTGACGTGCTGGAACTCGAGGATCTTGAAGACGGTCCCGTCGACCTCGATGTGATTTCCGTTCTTGAACTGGTTCGTGCTGATCATGGACGGGGACCAGTGTAGGTCGCGCAGCTGCGATGCCAGCGTGGTCGTGTCGTCGCGCAGCTGGCGCCAGGTGATGCGGACGACCCGGTGACCCGTGGCCTGGAGCGCCCGATCGCGGGCGCGGTCGCGCTCGAATGCGGCACGGGTGCCGTGGGCGGCGAAACCGTCGAGCTCGGCGACGAGGCGCGCGGCGGGCCAGTGGGCGTCGACCTCGTAGGGGCCGATCCGAGCGTTGGTGATCGGTCGGGGGATGTCGTGGGCGTCGAGGAAGGCGAGGAATCGGTCCTCGAGTTCGCTGCGGGTGAGGAGGTCGCCGAGGGTCCGCTTCTCGAGGATCTCCTTCAGCGCCTTCGTCCCCCGGCGTCCCGGATGGCGCGCGACCAGGGCATCGAGGGGGACCGGGTCGGTGAGCCTGAGGTGCTCGGCCTGGTCGAGGGCGCGTTCGAGGCGGTGCGGGGTGAGGACGATCGCGAGGTCGAGGAGGGTCCGCGGCGGCGTGGTGATCGGGATGCCGTGGTGGGTGGTGACCTCGTCGGGCGCGAGGCGCCCTTCCGAGGCGCTGATCCCCGGTCGGTGCCGCGTGCGGGTCGGAACGGTGATCTCGATGCGGCTCGCGGCGGTGCCGCGGATGCCCCACAGCGCCGCTGCTGACCGGTGGCTCAGGACGGCGCCCGGACCGCCGGCGAGCACCGCGGCCATGAAGCTCGCCTCGCGTGTGAGGACGCGGTGGCCGACGGCGTAGACGCCGCGGTGCAGCACGTGCAGCCGGCGCCGGTCGACGCGACGCTCGATCGCCCCTCGGCCCATCCCGATCGCGACGAGCTGCGCGCGCGAGACGACACCGTGCTGACGCTGCGCGAGCGCGGCGATCGCAGCGTCATCTCCGCGAGACCGAGATCGACCATCGATGTGATGGTGAAAGTCGGTCTCGCGGTCCACGCGGCGCATGGTCCCGACCGCACCGTGCCGGAACACCACGCACGTGTGACGATTCAGCCGGCCGGGCGCTCGGCCGCGCCGACCTTCACCGAGAACGGCACGGTGAAGCCGTCGGCGTCGCGCCACGGCTCGAGCAGCTCCGCGTAGCGCTCGGCGATCCGTGTCTGCACCTCCGGCGTCTGGCTCGCGATGAGCGCGTTCATGCGCACCGTCCCCGCGACGAGCTTGGCGAGGAACGCCTCCAGGTCGGCGATCGGGTGGGTGAAGACGTGCGTCGCCACCGTCGCGCGCTGCAGCCCGGCGCCCTCCAGGAGGCCCACGAACTGGTCGTCGCGCGCGTACTGGAAGAACTCGGGCCCGGCGGGGATGTCGGACGGCGGCGTCGCGCCCGCCGCGCGCACGGCGTCCATCAGCGCGCGCAGGAATCCGGGCGCGTCGGGATCCCACGTGGTCAGCGCGAGCCGGCCGCCCGGTCGCAGGACGCGCGCCAGCTCGGTGGCGACGGCGGGCAGGTCGGCGACGTGCGGCATCAGGAGGTTGCTGACCACGGCGTCGAACGACGCGTCGGGGAACGGCAGCGCGCCGGCGTCGGCGACGCGGAAGTCGATCGCGGGGTGCAGCTCGGCGGCGAGCGCGACCATCTCGGCGGACACGTCGACGCCGACGACGTCGGCCCCGCGCGCCGCGGCGCGCGCCGCGCCGTAGCCGGGGCCGGACGCGACGTCCAGCACGCGCACGCCCGGCCCCGCCCCGGCGGCGTCGAGCAGCGGCTCGACCGCCTGCGAGGTCAGCGGCCCGACGCCGTGGTGGTAGGGCGCCGCACGCCCGTGCTGCCAGCCCTCGCGCTCGAAGACGTCGAACGGATCCGCGCTCACGCCGGTCCCCCGACGAGCCGCGCGGGCACGAGCCCGTGCAGCGCGTCCGCGCGCGTCGCGGCGAGCGGGCCGAGGATCGCGAGCAGCAGGACGTAGCCCGCGACGAACGGGCCGAGCCGCTCGTCGAGGCCCGCGGCGAGCGCGAGCGAGCCGAGCACGAGCGCGAACTCGCCGCGCGAGACCAGCGTCAGCCCGATGTTCACCGCCGCCGCTCGGTCGAGCCCGCGGACGCGCGCCGCCACCACGCCGGCCGCCATGTTCAGGACGAACGTCAGCGCCACGGCCGCGAGGACGGGGCCGAGAACCGACACCACGTCGCCGGGATCGATGGTCAGGCCGAAGGAGAAGAAGAACAGCGCTCCGAAAGCATCGCGCAACGGGTGCACGAAATGGGCGATGCGTTCGCGCACGGCCGTCGCCCCGAGGATGATCCCGACCATCAGCGCGCCGATCGCGTACTTGACGCCGAGCTCCTCCGACAGCCCGGCGACGAGCAGCGCGAAGCCGATGAAGACGACGATGAACAGCTCGTCGTCGTCGGTCTGCAGGAGCCGGCCGACGAGGCCGCCGCCGAAGCGCGCCAGCGCGCCGAGGGCGAGCAGCACGGCGAACGCGATCGCGATGTCCGCCGCCGCCTCGCCCGCCCCGTGAGCGCCGCCGAGCACGGGCGAGAGCAGCGCCAGGTAGAGCGCCAGGAAGACGTCCTCGAGCACGATCACCCCGAGGATCAGGGGCGACTCGCGGTTCTTCAGGCGGCCGAGCTCGACGAGCAGCTTGCTGACGATCGCCGAGGAGGAGATCCCGAGCACGCCGGCGAGCACGAGCGCCTCCGAGGAGCCCCAGCCGAGCACGAGCCCGAACAGCAGCCCGCCGCCGACGTTGAACAGCAGGTACGCGCCGCCCGCCAGGAGGAGCGAGCGCCCGCCGGCGGACAGCTCCTCGACGGAGAACTCGAGGCCGATGTAGAGGAGCAGGAAGACGAGCCCCAGCGCGGCGAGCACCTCGAGGTCGGACGGGTCGTCGAACAGCGCGATCCCCGGCGTGTTGGGCCCGAAGATGATCCCGGCGACCATGAACAACGGGATCGTGGGCAGCTCGATCCGTCGGCCGACGCGCGCGAGCAGGCCGGCGGCGAGGAAGGCGCCGCCGAGGGCGACGAGGGCGTCGGCGACCGACACGAGCGACTGGAGGGTAGTGCGTCAGCCGGCGCCGTCGAACCACGCGTCGACCGCGTACTGGTCGCTCTCGAAGACGCGGATCTCGACGATCCGGCCGTCGCGCACGCGGTAGACGTTGGTGCGCAGCATGTCGAGGTCGCCGTGCTCGCCGCTCAGGCGCTCGCGCACCATGAGCGCCACGTGCTCCTCCCCCGCGAGCATGTCGAGCACCTCGAGCTCGACGCCGCGCGAGGCCATCGCGACGGCGGTGGTGATGTAGTCGATGACCGCGTCGCGGCCCTCGCGCCGCCCGGCCATCGCCGAGCGGCCCGGGACGAAGGCGACGATGTCCTCGGCGTAGAAGCCGTAGCCGGTCTCGCGGTCGCCGCTGCGCATCGCGGCGAGGTAGCGCTCCATCACGTCGATCGGTCGCATGGCGCGAGCATCGAGCGCGCCGCTGGGCCGGTCAAGCGTGGGAGGCTGCGCGGCGATGGAGCCGATCTTCTTCGCCACGCCGGCCGACTGGCGCGACTGGCTGGTGGCGCACCACGAGAGCGAGCGCGAGGTGCTCGTCGGCTTCTGGAAGCGCGGGACCGGGCGGCCGAGCATCACCTGGCCGCAGTCGGTCGACGAGGCGCTGTGCTTCGGCTGGATCGACGGCGTGCGCCGCCGCGTCGACGACGACGCGCTACACGATCCGCTTCACGCCGCGCCAGGCGCGCAGCACGTGGAGCGCCGTCAACGTCGCGCGCGTCGCGGAGCTTCAGGCCGAGGGCCGCATGCGCCCGGCGGGCGTGGCCGCCTTCGCGCGCCGCACCGACGACCGCACCGCGATCTACTCCCACGAGCAGCGCCGCAACGCGCAGCTCGGTCCCGAGGAGGAGGCGCAGCTGCGCGCCGACCCGGCGGCCTGGGAGTACTTCGCGGCCCAGCCGCCGTCGTACCGCCGCGCCGCCGCCCACTGGGTCATGAGCGCGAAGCGAGCGCAGACGCGGCGGCGACGGCTGGCGCAGCTCGTCGCGGACAGCGCGCAGGGGCGCGCCGTCCCGCCGCTCGTCGGGCGACGATAAGGGCCCAAATCACTTTTCGTTGACTCAGTCAACGAATTCGGCGACGATCGTGGCATGTCCGCGCCCACCGTCCCCGAGGACCGCGTCGCCGCCGTCCGGGCCTTCAACCGCTTCTACACCGCGCGCATCGGCGTCGTGCGCGAGGGGCTGCTGCGCACCTCCCACTCGCTGGCCGAGGCGCGCCTGCTCTTCGAGCTCGGCGAGCGCGAGGTCACCGACGTCGCCGACCTGCGCCGCTCGCTCGACCTCGACGCCGGCTACCTGAGCCGGCTGCTCGGCCGCCTCGAGGAGGCGGGGCTCATCGCGCGCGAGCGCTCGGACACCGACGCCCGCCGCCAGCGCGCGCGCCTGACCGCGCCGGGGCGCGCTGCGCGCGCCGTGCTCGACGAGCGCTCGGCGAGCGAGACGGCGACGCTGCTGCACGGCGTCGGCGGCGGCGACCAGGACCGCCTGCTCGAGGCGATGGACACGATCCGCGACGTGCTCGAGCAGGGCGAGCGCTCAGGAGGCTTCGCGCTGCGCGCGCCGCGGCCCGGGGACCTCGGCTGGGTGATCGAGCGCCACGGCGCGCTGTACGCCGCCGAGTACGGCTGGGACGAGCGCTTCGAGGCGCTCGTCGCGCGGGTCGTGGCCGACTTCGCCGAGCACCGCGACCCCGCCCGCGAGGCGGGCTGGATCGCCGAGGTCGCCGGGCGCCGCGCCGGCTCGGTGCTGTGCGTGCGAGACGACGACGAGACCGCCCGCCTGCGGCTGCTGCTCGTCGATCCGAGCGCGCGCGGGATGGGGATCGGCGCGGCGCTCGTCGACGAGTGCCTGCGCTTCGCCCGCGCGGCCGGCTACCGGCGGATGGTGCTGTGGACCAACGACGTGCTCGTCGAGGCCCGGCGCATCTACGAGCGTGCGGGCTTCGCGCTCACGTCCTCCGAGCCGCACCACAGCTTCGGGGCCGGCCTCGTCGGCCAGACCTGGTCGCGCCCGCTCTAGGGCTCGGGCGAGCTGGGCGCGAGGTCGCGCGCCGGGAGCGCGTCGCGGTACTCGGGCCGGCGCTTCCAGTCGGGCACGGGCGGCTTGTGGCCGGCGTCCGGCACGTAGCGCGAGTACTCGACGAGCTCCATGTGGTGGATGTAGCGCGGGCAGTTCATGAAGATCCGCTCCGCGTGCACGCGGACCACGAGCTGCGCGCCCGGCCACGACGCCATCAGCTCGTCGTCGCCGCTGACCGCCGCCCGGCCCTGCACGCGCACGCGCCGCGGCGACTCGCCCCAGCGGATGAAGAGCATGCCCACGCGCGGGTTGACGAGCACGTTGCCCAGGCTCTTGAACATGCCGTTGCCGTCGTAGTCGGGGAAGGCGAGCACGGACGGCTCGACGACGCGTACGAAGCCCGGCAGCCCACCCTTGTGCGAGACGTCGGGCCAGCCGTCGGCGTCCGCGGTGGCGAGCATGAACATCGGCGCCGCCTCGATGATCCCGCGCGCCTCGTCGGAGAACTCGGGCTTGAGATTGACCTGCTCGAGGCGGTCGGCGATGCGGCGCGAGTCGAACCGGTCCTGCAGCTCGCGGTTGCCCTCGTGGTACAGCCCGCCGGGCACGGGGCGAGCCTACTCCTACTCGTACTCGCGCAGGAAGCGCTCGAACTGGCGGAGGTGGCCCTCCTCGTCGCGGAGGATGTCGATGACCATGTCCTGCGTGACCCAGTCGATGCCGTCACAGACCTCGATGATCCGCGTGTAGTGCTCGATCGCCCCGGCCTCGGCCTGGATGACGCCGCGGATCACGGCGGGCACGTCGGTCGGGTCGTCGGAGGGCTGCAGGTAGCTCTGCTCGGGCGCGAACTCCATCGAGCCGGGCGGCGTGCCGTACAGCTCCTTGATCCGGGCCGCGAACTGGCGCGCGTGGCCGAGCTCCTCGGCGACGTCGGCATCGAGCGAGTCGGAGACCTCGTCGGCGCGGATGCCGTCGAGATGGGCGGCGTTGGCCACGTAGCTCATGACCGTCTCCATCTCCATCCAGTACGCCTTGGTGAGCAGCTCGATGATCTCCTGCCGCTTGGCACCGGCCTGCTCGGACAGGATGCCTGCGCTCGCCTTGGGCGCCGTCGCCATGAGGACCTCCGTCTCGGGTTCGGGAACCCGCAACGCTAGCCGCCGCGACGGCGGACGCAACCGGCGGGGTTGCTCAGCTGCGCTCGGCGACGACGGAGGCCGGCGCGTCCTCGCGCCGGGCGCAGAAGCAGGCGAAGCGGCCCTCGGGCGTCTCCAGCCACTCCTGCCAGCCGTGCTCGAAGCGCCGCCACAGGCGGGCGCGGTAGCCGGCGCGGGGCGGCTCCTCGCCGTCGGTCGCGAAGTCGATCAGGTGAGAAGGTGCGGGCGTGCTCACTAAGGGCACCCTAACACCTACCGGTCGAGTGGGTATTGAAGGATGTCAGCCCGGGCACGCGGGCGCTCAGCCGGCGGGACTCGCCGGCCCGGCGATCTCCGCCACCAGGCGCCGGCGCAGCGCGCGGTGCACGGCGGCCGGAGCGTGGTCGCCGTCGGTGTCGGCGAGCGCGTCCTCGGCCGTCTGCAGCGCGGCGCCGGTGCCGCGCCCGAGGACCGGTCGCTCCGGCCCGGTGGCGAGCACGTCGCGGGCCAGGAGCAGCTCGACGGCGAGCACGTCCTCGAGCATCCCGACGGCGTTGTCGGCCTTGCGCACGCTGAGTGGCGCGCTCGTCCCGTGGTCCTCGATGCCGATGTCGAGCGGCGGCGCGTCGAGCGTCGCGGGCGCGGCGAGCTGCTTGAGCTCGGCGAACAGCGCGGCCGCCGGGTAGCGCAGCGACAGCCCGAAGAGCTCGGGCGCGCTCGCCCCGCCGGTGGGCTCCGGGCCGAGGTTGGCGATGCGCCCGAAGAACGCGTCCCAGAGCTGGCCCATGCGGCGCTCGCTGAGCTGGCCGACGTGGGCGATCGCGACCCGGAGCGCGTCGCCGGCGAGCGCGAGCATGATCGGGTGGAAGTTGCCGTTGCTGATCATCGCGTCCTCGTCGACGGCGACGAGCGGGTTGTCGCTGAGCGCGTTGAGCTCGACGTCGACGGCGCGGCGCAGCCACTCGACGTGCTCGTGCAGCGCGCCGTGGACCTGCGGGGCGACGCGGAAGGACAGCGCGTCCTGGATCGAGCGCGGCGCCGAGGGATCGTGCAGGTAGCTGCCGTGCAGCGCGGCGCGGATGTTCTCGCACGAGGCGAGCTGGCCGGGGAACGGCTTGGCCCGGGCGATCGCGGGTGCCGCGAAGGAGGGGTTGCCGCGGATGGCCTCCAGCGACAGGGAGACGAGTACGTCGGCGGCGCGGACGGCGGCGGCGGCGCGGTCGACGACGAGCGCGCCCTGCCCGATCGAGACGCCATTGGCCGACATGATCGCCAGCCCGTCCTTGGGACCGAGCGTGATCGGCTCGATGTCCGCGCGGCGCAGCGCCTCCTCGCCGCCCACGACCTCGCCGCCCACGCGCGCCCATCCGCGGCCGATGGCCACGAGCGCGATGCAGGCCATCTGCCCCAGGTCGCCCGCGCCGACCGATCCCGTCTCGGGGACGATCGGGTGCACGTGCTCGTTGAGCATCGCGGCGAGCACGTCGGCGACGGCCGGGCTCGCGCCCGAGCCACCGCGCGCGAGGCCGTTGAGGCGCACCGCCATCGCCGCGCGCACGACCTCCTCGGGCAGCGACGGGCCGATGCCGCCCGCGTGGCTGGTGACGAAGAACTCCTGCATGCGGCCGAGCTCCTCGTCGGGCAGGCGCATGTCCTTGAGGTGCCCGACACCGGTGTTCAGGCCGTAGACGGGCTTGCCGGCGCGCAGCGCGCGCTCGACGACGGCCCGGCTGGCCTCGATCCGGGCCCGCGCGCCGGCGCCGATGGCGACGGGCGCGCCGCGTGCGACCGCGACCAGCTCGTCGACGCCGAGCGGCCCCTCGGTGATCGTGACGCCGCTCACGGCGGGCGCGACCCCGGGCACGTCAGCTGCCGCCGGCCGACTCAACCCGCCAGTCCGCGAGCGGCGATCTCACCGCGCGCGCCCTCGCTCTTGGCCAGGTCCTCGATGCCCAGCGCCCGTCGCACGCCGGCCGTGCGCTCGAACTGCACGTTGGCGTAGCCGACGACCTGGAACCGGTTGCCCCACGGGTCGCGGAAGTCGAAGCTCTGCGGGCGCGCCCCGAGCAGCTCGAGGCCCTCGCGCTCGACGGCCGCGCGGGCCGCGTCGACGTCGTCGACGACGAGGCCGAAGTGGCGGTCGTCGTCGGGCGCCTGGCGGCGCCCCTCGCCCACCGCGATGAACTGGTCGCCCATGTCGACGAAGGCCATCCGCGGCACCCGGCCGCGCAGCCGGAAGCTGAAGAGCCGCCCGTAGAGCTCGAGGGCGTCGTCGACGTCGCCCACCTCGAGAGCCACGTGATTGATGCCGACAAGACGAGCGGTCGCTGACATCCTGGGATCAGCGTAACGCCGAGACGGGCAGGAGGGCACCCGTGCGCAACGAACGGGGCCCCGTGTCCACAGCGGTCCGTCGTCTTCTCCTCGCCGGCTCGGCCGCGGCCGTCGCGGCCGGAACCGCCGCCGCCGTGCGGTCGCGCCGGCGCGCCGCCGCCGCGCTGCCCGCGCCGCCGCCGCCGGTGCTCCCGGTGTCGCCGCGCTCGGAGCCGCGCCCGGCCGAGCCCGCCCCCGTGCCGGTGCCGCCCGCCCCCGCGCCGGAGACGCCGCTCGCCTCGGTCCCCGACGCCGAGGTCGTGACCGCCGAGCCCGTCGTGACCGCTCGCGAGCCCGAGCCCGAGCACGAGCCCGAGCACGCCGAACCTGAACCTGAACCTGAGGCTGAGCCCGTCGCCGCGCAGCCCGCCCCCGATCCCCAGCCCGAGGAGCCGACCGTGAGCCCCGCGCGCGAGGAGACCTCCCCCGCCGACATCCCCGGCACCGGCTGGATGGCCGTCCTCAAGCGGACGATCAAGGAGTTCAAGGAGGACAACATCACCGACTGGGCGGCGGCGCTCACCTACTACGCGGTGCTCGCCCTGTTCCCGGCCGTGCTCGTGCTCGTCGCCCTCCTCGGCATCTTCGGCCAGTTCCCGCAGACGACGAACGCGCTGCTGGACATCGTGCGCCAGATCTCGGGCGACCAGGCCGGCCTCGACAGCCTCGAGGACACGATCAACGGGGTCGTCCAGAACAAGGGCGGCGCCGGCGCCCTGCTCGGCATCGGCCTGGTCACGGCGCTGTGGTCGGCCTCGGGCTACATCGGCGCGTTCATGCGCGCCTCGAACGCGATCTACGAGATCCCCGAGGGCCGCCAGTTCTGGAAGCTGCGCCCGCTGCAGGTCATCGTGACCCTGACGATGGTCATGCTCGTCGCGCTGCTCGCGATCTCGCTGGTGACCACGGGCCCGGTGGCCGAGGCGATCGGCGACCAGATCGGGCTCGGGGACGAGTTCGTGACGATCTACGGGATCGCCAAGTGGCCGCTGATGGCCCTGATCGTCCTCTGCATGCTCGCCGTCCTCTACTACTCGGCCCCGAACGCGAAGCTGCCGAAGTTCCGCTGGATCACCCCGGGCGCCGTCCTCGCCCTGACCATCTGGATCGTCGCGTCGGCGGGGTTCGGCTTCTACGTCGCCAACTTCGGCTCCTACAACAAGACCTACGGCACGCTCGGCGGCGCGATCTCGCTGCTCGTGTGGCTGTGGATCACGAACATCGCCGTGCTCCTCGGCCAGGAGCTCAACGCCGAGGTCGAGCGCGGCCGCGAGCTGTCGGCCGGGCTGCCCGCCACGAAGGAGATCCAGCTCCCGCCGCGCACGCCGCCCAAGGAGGATCCCGAGGCGGAGAGCGAGCGGATCTCGCGCGAGGCGCGCTTCACGCCCGAGCGCGAGGAGACGACGGCGGGCCGCTGAGTCAGTCGGCGACCTGCAGGGCCTTCGGCAGCGACGAGACGACCTCGGCCCCGTCGTCGGTGACGATCACGAGGTCCTCGATCCGCACGCCGACGGCGCCCGGCACGTAGACGCCGGGCTCGACGGTCACGACCATCCCGCTGCGCAGCGCGTCGTCGCCCGTCTTGGCCAGTCGCGGGCCCTCGTGGACCGCGAGCCCGACGCCGTGGCCAAGGCCGTGGCCGAAGTGCTCGGCGTGCCCGGCCGCCTCGATGATCCCGCGCGCGACGGCGTCGACCTCGCGGCCCGTCGGCCCCGGGCGCACGGCGGCGAGCGCCGCCTCCTGGGCCTGCAGCACGAGGTCGTAGACCTCGCGGTCGCGCGCGTCGATCTCGCCCGTGGCGTAGGTCCGCGTGCAGTCGCTGGCATAGCCGTCGAGCTGGGCGCCCCAGTCGATCACGCACAGCGTGCCCGCCGGGATCTCGGCGTCGCGCGGCACGGCGTGCGGCAGCGCGCCGTGCGCTCCGGCGGCGACGATCGGCGGGAAGGAGGCCGCCTCGGCGCCCATGCGGCGCATCGTGAACTCGAGGTCGAGCGCGACGTCGCGCTCCGTGCGGCCCGCCAGGCCGCGCGCGAGGACCTCGACGAGCGCCTCGTCGGCGAGACGGGCGGCGGCGCGCACGCGGTCGAGCTCGCCGGCGTCCTTGACCACGCGCAGCCCCTCGACGAGACCGGCGGCGGGGACGAGCTCGATGCCCTCTCGCGCGAGCCGGGCGAGCTTGGCATGGTCCTTGACGCTCAGGTCGGCGTCGTCGAAGCCGAGCCGCAGATCGCCCTCGTCGGGCAGCTGGCGGACGACGCCCTCGAGCAGGTCGGCGGCGATCTCGCGCGTCCACGAGCCGTCGAGCTGCTCGGCGGCCTGCGTCAGGTAGCGGAAGTCGGTGACGAAGCGGCGCGTGCCGTCGGCGCCGACGACGGCCGCGCCGTTGGAGCCGGTGAAGCCGGTCAGCCAGCGCACGTTCGTGAGGTCGGAGACGAGCAGCGTGCCGATCTCGCGCTCGGCCAGCAGCGCGGCGAGGCGCTCGGCGCGCTCGGCGGGGACGCGGCCCGTGGCGGGCTCGGTGACGCTCATGTCTGCAGCTCCTCCTTGAGACGGGTCAGGGCGTCACGGTAGCCCTCCACGCCGCGACCGCTGACGGTGGCCACGCAGAGATCGCGGACGACCGAGACGCGGCGGAACTCCTCGCGCGCGTCGACGTCGGACAGGTGCACCTCGATGGACGGCAGCGCGGCGATCTCGAGCGCGTCGCGGATCGCCCACGAGTAGTGCGTCCACGCGCCCGGGTTGAGCACGATGGCGTCGCTGAGGCCCTCCAGGCGGTGCAGGTGCTCGACGAACTCGTGCTCGGCGTTGGTCTGGAAGAAGCGCGTCGTCAGCCCGAGCTCGCGGCCGTAGGACCCGATCGCCTGCTCGAGGCGGTCGAAGCTGAGGCCGCCGTAGACGCCCGGATCGCGGCGCCCGAGCTGGTCGAGGTTGACCCCGTGCATGACCTCGACGCGGTTGCGGACGCTCATCAGGCCCGCAACTCTCGCACGGCGGCGGCAAGATCGGCCGCGTCGACCGGCGTTCCGTGGCGCACGTCGCCCGGGGCGTGTACGAGGACGAACGGAACGGCGCCGGTCGTGCGCTTCTTGTCGCGCGCCGTGGCGGCGACCACGTCGGCGGGATCGGCGCCCTCGAGCGCCGTCGGCAGCCCCGCCTCGGCCAGCAGCCCGGCGACGAGGTCGCGCAGCGCGTCCTGGCCGGACAGGCGCAGCGCGGCGAGCAGCCCGAGGCCGACGGCCTCGCCGTGGCGGTAGCGGGCGTAGCCGGTGACGGTCTCGATCGCGTGGCCGACGGTATGGCCGAGGTTGAGCACCTGGCGGCGCCCGCCGTCGCGCTCGTCGGAGGCCACGACGGCGAGCTTGGTCCGCGCGCACGCGCGGATGATCGCGTCGTCGACGGCCGCCCCCGCGGCGACGCGCTCCCACAGCGGGCCGCCCGCGATCAGCGCCGTCTTGAGGACCTCGGCATAGCCGGCCGCGCGCTCGGCCGCCGGCAGCGTGTCGAGCAGCGTGGGGTCGACGAGCACGCCCGCGGGCTGGTGGTAGGCGCCGACGTAGTTCTTGGCCTCGGGCAGGTCGACGCCGGTCTTGCCGCCGTAGGCGGAGTCGACCTGGGCGACGAGCGTGCTCGGGACGTGGACGACGGGGATCCCGCGCTGGTAGGTGGCCGCGCAGAATCCCGCGAGGTCGCCGACGACGCCGCCGCCGAGCGCGACGACGTGGTCGCCGCGGGTGGCGCCCGCGGCGACGAGGTCGCGCCAGACGCGCTCGGCCGTGGCCAGCGTCTTGCTCGACTCCCCGGGCGCGATCGTGATCCGCGCCTCGGTCTCGCCGAGCAGATCGCCGTGCAGCGCGCCGACCGCCTCGTCGGTGATGGCGAAGCGCCGGCCCGGCGCCGGCCACGGCGCACGGGCGGGCGCGCCGCGCCCGACCCACACCGGGTAGTCGCCCGAGGCGCTCGTCGCCCACAGCAGCGTCAGCCCGTCCGGGAGCGCGCGCAGCGCGCCGAGCGCGCGGCGAACCACGCCGCGCCCTGTGCCGGGGACGATCGCGTCGGCGACCGACTCGTAGGTCGAGGCGCGCTGGAGATAGCGGGCCTCGAAGGCGGCGCGGTCGCGGGCCAGCGGGCGGCCCTGTCCGCAGACGCGCTCCCAGGCGGTCTCCGTGTCGACGTCGAGCAGCACGACGGTGTGGCGGTGCAGGGCGTCGCGCACGCGCTCGGAGCCCAGGGCCCCGCCGCCGAGGGCGATGACGCCGCCGTCGGCGCGGTCGAGCAGGCGCGTCGTCAGCTCCTCCTCCTGCTCGCGGAAGGCGGCCTCGCCGTGGCGGTCGAAGAACGTCTCGATGGGCTCGCCGATGCGCGCCTCGAGCAGCTTGTCGGCGTCGTCGGCGCGCACGCCGAGCGCGGCCGCCGCCTCGCGGGCGGCGGTCGACTTGCCCGCCCCCATGAAGCCGATGAAGACGAGCGCCGGCTTCAGCGCCGCGACCATCCGATGCGCCCCTCGTAGGCGCGCACGGCCTCGCGGACGTCCTCGATGTGGTCGCCGCCGAACTTCGTGCGGTAGGCGTCGGCGAGCACGAAGGCGACCATCGCCTCCCCCACCACGCCGGCCGCCGGCACGACGCACGAGTCGGTGCGCTCGCGCAGCGCCTCGGCGGGCTGCTTGGTGGCGATGTCGACGGAGCGCAGCGGCTTGGTCAGCGTCGGCAGCGGCTTCATGGCCGCGCGCGCGACGAGCGGCTCGCCCGTCGTCATGCCGCCCTCCAGGCCGCCGGAGCGGTTCGTCTCGCGGTAGAAGCCGCGCTGCTCGTCGTAGAAGATCTCGTCGTGGGCCTGCGACCCCGGGCGCCCGGCGACGTCGAAGCCGTCGCCCAGCGCGACGCCCTTGCACGCCTGGATCGAGGCGAGCGCGCCGGACAGGCGGCCGTCGAGGCGTGCCTCCCAGCTCGTGTGCGACCCGAGGCCGGGGACGAGCCCGAAGGCCATGACCTCGAACACGCCGCCGATCGACTCGTTGGCCTTGCGCTGCGCGTTGATGTGGCTGACCATCGCGCGGCTCGTCTCGCGGTCCAGGCAGCGGACGGGGTCGTCGTCGACCCCGTCGAAGTCGGCGAGCGTGAGGATGTGGTCGGGCGCGGGCGCGTGGACGCTACCGATCTGCACGACGTGCGAGCGGACCTCGACCCCGAGCGCGCGCAGGAAGGCGCGGGCCAGCGCGCCGCCGGCCACGCGCGCGGCCGTCTCGCGGGCGCTCGCCCGCTCGAGGACGTTGCGCACGTCGCCCGTGCGGTACTTCCACGTGCCGACGAGGTCGGCGTGGCCGGGGCGCGGGAGGTGCACCTCGGGCACCTCGGCGTCGACCGGCCAGGGGTTCATCCGCTCCTCCCAGTTGGCGAAGTCGCGGTTGGCCACCTGCAGCGCGATCGGCCCGCCCAGCGTGCGCCCGTGGCGCACGCCGGCCGTGACCTGCGCCGCGTCGCGCTCGATCTTCATGCGCCCACCACGACCATGGCCCAGCTGTCGCCGGGCCATGTCCGAGTCGATCGACCCCTGCTCGAGCTCGAGCCCGGCGGGCAGGCCCTCGACGATGCAGGTCAGCCCGGGGCCGTGTGATTCCCCGGCGGTGATCAGCGTGAGCGCGCTCGTCATCGAGCGCCTGAGTCTATGAGGCGTGCGGCTGGCGCTCGGCCTTCGCGGCGTCCCAGTGCCAGACCGCGATGCCCGGCTGCAGCTTGCGCGGCGCGAGCGACATGAGCTCGGCGGCGCCGGGCAGGAAGGCGCCGGCGGCGGCCGAGGCGGCCGCGCGCTTGCGCTTCTTGGCCCGCGCGAGCACGCCGCGCTTGGGCAGGTAGCGGTAGCGCTTGGCGCCCTTGGCCGCGCGCGTCGCCTTGACGGCCGCGTCGCGCAGGAGCTCGGCGCCGACGCGCGAGTGACGCGCGAAGGCGGCCTGGACCTTGTCCTCCGAGGCGATCTTCTTCTTGCGGATGCTGACCAGGTCCATCTGGTACTGGGTGACGGTCCCGTCCGGGTTGGTGAAGTCGAACCACTCGGTGTGGTCGGCGGCCAGCTCGACGGTCTGGCAGTCGCTCAGCTTCGGCTTGCAGACGCCGTCGCCGATCGGCTTGGCGTCCGAGGAGACCATGAACACGGCGCGCTTGCCGCCTTCGAGGACGCCGAGGAAGACGAAGAACGGGTTCGTGACCGACGGCAGCGGGCTGAGCCGCGGCAGGTCGCGGATCGTCTCGAGCTTCGTGCCGGTCTGGCCGAAGCGCAGCGTGACGTGGTAGGTCGTCGTCTTCTTCGTGGTCGTGGTGCCCGAGGTCGAGCCGCCCGACGTCGAACCGCCCGAGGTCGTGCCGGTGCCAGGAGTGCTCGTGCCCGTGTCGGTGGGCACGGGCACGCCCGTGCCGGTGCCGGTCGAGCCGCTCGGCGTGGCGGCCGGGACGGTCGTGTCCTCGGCCGGCGTCTGCGTCGCGGCGTCCGTCTTGGCGACGACCTTGGCCGCGGCGGGCGCGGTGAACGGGTCGCGCACCTCGCCGCCGTCGTGACGGCGGTCGGTGGCGTCCTCGTCGATGCTGACGAGCGCGCGGCCCGCGTCGCCGGCGTCGGCGGCATCGGCGTTCTGGACGGCGTCGGCCACGTCCGCCGGGACGGCGGGGTCGGAGCCCGAGCGGCCGATCAGCACCGGCGCGGCGACGAGCGCCGCGACGAGCAGCACGGCCACCGGCCAGAGGCGCTTCTCGACGAGGTCCTTGACGAGGTTGCGAAGGAAGGGCATGGGTTCTGTCCTAGGAGGCGGGAACCGCGGGGATCGCGGTCGTCGTGTTGGACGTGCCGGTCGAGGCGGACGGCGTGGTGCCGTCCGCCGTGGCGCCGGCGGCGGGAGCCGCGGCTGCGGCCTCGTCGGGCGCCAGGTAGGCCGTGGCGGCCAGGGTGGCCTTCACCGTGCCGGACTTGTCCGGGGCCTTGGTCAGCGAGATGCCGTCGATCGTGAGCAGGCGGCCGCTGACGAGGACGTCGTCGCCGCGGACCTTCACGTAGTCGTTCACCCGCGCGAGGAAGCGCTGGAGATCGAGGTAGCTGCCCTCGAAGATGAAGGAGAAGGGAAGCGTCGCCAGGCCGGCAGTGCCGACCGTCGCGCCCGGCGGCAGCGCCGAGGCGGCGGCCTGCGAGGCCGCGCCGGCGGCGCCGGCGCTCGCGGCGGCGGCCGAGCCCGTGCCGAGCTTGATCGAGCGGAAGCGGACCTTCGCGCTCTTGGTCAGCGACTGGAGCTGGAAGACGAGCGACGCGACGTTGTCGTCGGCCGGCACGGCCTGGCCCAGTCGGGCGACCTCGGCGTAGTCCTTGGTGTAGCGGCGCTTGGCGCCCTCGGCCGTGGCCAGGAGCTGCTGCGCCTGGTCGAGCTTCTGCTGGGCAGCAGCGACCTCGGCGTCGGCCTTCGCCGCCTCCTGGCGCTTGGGACCGAGCACGGCGAACCAGAAGCCCGCCAGCGCGGCCACCGCGACCAGAGCGGCGACGACGATGCGATCGCGGGCACTCATGGGGTCGTACCTCCGGTGGCGCCCGCGGCGGCGGTCGCGGCCTGGGCCGCGGCGCCGGTCGGGCTGTTGAAGAACACGGTCAGCGAGAACTCGGGCTGGTGGGCCTTGAGGCCCTCGCCGCACGAGCCGGAGTCGCCGCTATCGGCCTCGGCCGAGGAGGACAGGCTCACGCGCTGGACGTCGTCGATGCGGCGCATCGCGGCCATCGTGCGGGCGACGTCGGCCTGCGTGCGGGCGCAGCCGGCGACCTCGATGGCCGGGGCGGCGATCGATGCGCGCAGCGGGTCGGCCGTGCCGTCGACGGTCACGTTCTGCGAGACGGTGGCCCGCAGCGAGGTGATCCACGCGCTCGACGGGATCGTGCGAGCGACGTCGCGCATCGCGTGCGGCCAGTCGAAGCGGCTGTGGGCCAGCTGGCGCACGGTCTGGGCGCGCTTCTGGCTGAGCTCGGCGAACTCGGTGTAGGTCTTCAGATCGCCCGTCTTCGCCTCGGTGGCGGCGACGGCGGACTTGATCTGCTCGGCCTGCGCCTCCTTGTCCTTGACCGTGTGGCCGGTCCACGCCCACGCCGTGGCCATGACGACCAGGAGGCCGAGCACGGCGAGCAGCGCGTACGCGGCGCCGCCGGTGCGACCGCCGGGAGCGGCGCCCGGGGCGTCGCCGGGGATCAGGTTGACGGCCTTCATGCCTGCACCTCGTCGATGGTCAGCCCGGCCGCGACGACGAGCGCGCCGGCGTGGATGGGGCCGGTCTCGCCCTCGACCGTCCCGACCGTGCCGGGGAGGCCGAGCTCGGAGCCGAGCACCGTCGCGAAGCCGGGGATGGCGGCCGCGGGGCCGGTCAGCACGAAGTGCGACACGGCGGCCTCGCCGCCCTGGGAGTGGTGGAAGTCCAGCGAGTTGCGGATCTCGGCGGCGATGCGGCGGACGCCGTCCATGAGGACGCGGCGAGCCTCGACGACGATGTCCTCGTCACCCTCGATGTCCTCGACGCCGGCCTCGAGGCCGACATGCTCGAGCCAGCCGCGGGCGTGCTCCAGGGTGAGCGTGCGGCGCTCGGCGAGGTCGGTGGCCAGGGCCTCCAGGCCGCCGCCCGAGGCGCGGGTGAAGACGCAGGTGGTGCCGTGCGCGACGGCGATGTTGGTCAGGCCGCCGACGCACACGTAGAGGACGGGGTCGTCGCCCGACGTGGGCTGGTAGAGCGCCCGGATCATCGCGAAGGCGGAGAGGTCGACGCCCTCGGCGCGCAGGCCGGCGCCGCGGACGGCGTCCAGCGTGCGGTTGACCATGTCGCGGCGGGCGGCGACGAGCAGCACGCGCTGGCGGCGTCCGCCGACGCCCTCGGTGACGTCGAGCAGCTGGAAGTCGATCACCGCCTGGTCGAGCGGCATGGGGATCTGGTCCTGGGCGTGGAAGCGGACGGCCGCCTCCATCTCCTTGTGATCACCGAGGTACGGAAGCTCGATGACGCGGACGACGATCTTCTGGTTGGCGACGCCGACGCGGACGCGCTTGCCCAGGCCCCGGTTGTCGCTGTAGAGGGTGCGGAGCGCCGCGGTGAGCCCCTCGACGTCGAGGACCTCGCCATCGCGGACGATGCCGGTCTCGAGCGGCACCATGGCGATGCGATCGAGCTTCAGGCCGCTGCCCTTGGACACCTCGACGGCAGCCACGCTGCCCGCGTCGATGTCGAGTCCGACGACTGCTTTTGCACGCTTTGACATGTGTTTCTCGTGGAGTCGCCGGAGGGGTTGGGATCGGACTCCGGTCGCCGGAGTGATCGACCCGAGTGCCCCCGGGCTGTAGGGCGCACCCCGACTTGAACGGACATCCGTCCAGGCCGCGGTTCAGAAACCGGCCGCGGCGACCTAGAAGCGCTCGAGGTAGCCGTCGACGATCACGTCGCCGGCGAACAGGGCGATGACCGCCCCGAGCGCGAGGAACGGGCCGAACGGCACGGCCGTCCTGCGGCCCTCCGCGGCGCCCTTGCGGGCGATCACGAGGGCGCCGGCGAGGACGCCGGCGATGAGCGCGATGAAGATGGCCGGGGCCACGGCGCGGCCCAGGTACAGGCCGAGCATGGCCGCGAGCTTGACGTCGCCCATGCCCATCCCGCGCGGGTAGGCGAGCGCAGCCGCGAGGAAGAAGCCACCGGCGGCGGCGCCGGCGATGAGCTGCTCGGGCACGAAGCCGGGATCGAGCAGGACGCCGGCGACGACCGCGGCGGCCGCGGCCGGCCCGACGATCCGGTTGGGCAGCAGGCGCCGGTCGATGTCGATCAGCGTCAGCGGCACGAGCGCGGTCACGAGCAGCAGCCCGAGCGCCAGGTCCAGCACGTCGTCGGCCGCGGCGGCGACGGCGATCCACAGGACCCCCGTGCCCAGCTCGACGAGCGGGTAGCGGGCCGAGATCGCGCCGGCGCAGCCGCGGCAGCGGCCGCGGAGCGCCAGCCACGAGAGGACGGGCACGTTGTCGACCGGTCGCACCGGCGTGCCGCACGACGGGCAGGCCGAGCGCGGGTGCACGAGCGACATCCCGTTCGGGAGCCGGTAGACGACGACGTTCAGGAACGAGCCGACGGCGAGACCGGCGAGCGCGAGGACGATGAGCGAGGGGATCATCGTTCGTGGTTCTCCTAGGGGCCGGTGACGGCCGGGACCTGCTCGTTCTTGCGGGCCACCGACCAGGCCGCGTTCAGCGGCGGCAGGAAGTACGGCGGGCTGCGGTAGGCGAGCCGGTCGTCGTAGTTGTAGTCCTTGGTGAAACCGGCGTTCCCCTGGCCGACCGGGCCGCGGAACTTCTGCGAGATCGCGCCGTTGACGACCAGGTCGCCGAAGTGGCTGCCGCAGAACCAGTTGTCGACGATGAAGGAGTGCTGCAGCGACAGCATCGCCGCGTCGATCCGCACATTCTGCTCCGGGTCGGCGTTGTCGCAGCCGCTGGAGGTGTCGACGCGGTGGTAGACGCGCACGTAGCGGTTGGCGATCAGGCCGAGCGTCGCCGGGCTGCTCGCGGCGCGGACGATGCCGCTGTTGTTCGTCCCGTCGGGCCTGATGATGATGTCGCCCTCGGAGGCGATCGTCATGCTGGTCTTGTAGGTGCCCGAGACGTACGTGACGGCGCAGTTGTCGCCCTCGTTGTAGGTCGCCGCGCTCGGGAGGCTGTTCAGCGTGCAGCCGGCGCCCGCCTTGACGTAGATGACCTGGTTGTCCGGCGCGGCCATGGTCTTCGGACTGCCCACGAGGTTGCTGTTCGTGACGGTCATGTTGCCGTCGCTGGTGAAGTTGATCCGGGTCTTGCCCGTGAACACCTTCCCGCCGTTGGCGGCGACGGTCTCGAGCGCGTCGTTCGTGTCGGGGAAGTTGACCGGCTCGGCGTTGCGCGCCAGCTTGCCGTCGGACGTGTAGAACTTCGGCGTCCCGCTCTCGCAGCTGGCGTTGTACCAGCCGGGGCTGCTCGAGCCCGACACCTCGACGCGGTCCTTGACGGTCTGCGCGCTGCGGCCGAACTCCGGCGCGCCGCACACGGCGATCGTCTCGTCGTTCGTATGCAGCGGGCCCTTGATGCGGTCGTCGTCGGCGAACACGATCGTCACGCAGCCCGAGCGCAGCGAGCGCGGCTTGGCGCACGTCGTCGTGGTGGTCGAGGACGACGAGTCGGCGTCTGGGTCGAGCGTCTCGAAGTCGGTCAGGTAGATGTAGTCGAAGAAGCCCTTGCGCCGCAGGGTGGCGTTGATCGTGCGGTCGACGTTGCCGCTGCGCCCGGTGACGCGGATCTTGAAGGTGCCGGCGGCTCCGTCGAGCATCGTGCTCTGGTCGCCGGCCACGCAGCTCGCCTTGCCCGTCGCGGGCACCAGCTCGATCGCGTACTTGGCCGTCGTGCCGAGGACCGTGCGCCACTTGCGCGGGTTCGCGCCTGCGAGGTTGACCGGGCTGTTGTCGGCCGCGTCGGTCGGGTTGGGGTCCGGGACCGCGTCGCACTTGGTCCAGAAGTCCGGATCTCGCGAGAGCTGGAACATGTAGTAGTTGAGCCCCGACTCGGCGGCCGCGTAGGCCGCCTTGCGGTCCTGGGACTTGCGCGACAGCGGCAGGTCGCCGGTCGCCGCCGCGACGGCGGCCACGGTGAGCAGGCTCGATACGGCGAGCACGGCGACCACCGGGACCATGGCGAAGCCGCGCTCGTCGCGGCCGAGGCGCGCCACGACGGCGCGGGTGATCCAGCTCAGCATGTCGGCGTGACCGCCTTCTTGTTCGGGTCCGTCTGGTTGGGGTCGGCCTGCGGCAGGGTGACCCGGTCGTTCAGCGTCGTGCCGACGTCGCTGTGCGTCGACGCGTGCTCGGGAGCGACGCCGAAGTTGATCCGGATCTCGGTCACCTTGGCCATATCGGCAGCCGAGAGCGGCGCCGTGAGCTGCGTGAAGACCGGGGTGGTGAGCGCGTTGTCCCAGCCCCAGTACTCGAAGAACGGGGTGCTGCCGTCGTTGACGGCGCCCGTGAGCAGCGTCGAGGTGGTCGCCGTCGAGCCCCAGGTCGCGGTCGTCGACGCCGGCGGGCCGGCGGTCATCGGGTACGTCGCCTGGGTCAGGGTCTGGCCCTTCGTGCCCGGCGCGAAGGTGAGCACGCGCTTCTGGGTGGGCAGCGCGGCGCTCCCGTTGGTGAGGTCGGCGGTGAACGTCACCGACGAGGCCGACCCGGCGAGCAGCGGCAGCGTCGAGCCGACGCAGACCTGGGAGCGCAGCTGGCGCGTGACCATGTCCATCGCGTGGCGCCCGCGGGCGACCGACTCGACGCGATCCGCGACCTGGTTGGACGCGAAGAACGAGCGCTGCATGATCGTCGCGGCGGCGGTGAGGATGATCCCGCCGATCACCATCGCGGCGAGCAACTCGGGCAGCGTGAAGCCGCCTTCGCCGGCCAGCCGCGCGCGGATGCGGGCGATGAGGCTCACGGGCACGAGCCGATCAGGGAGAGGGTGGTGAGGTTGACCGTCGTCGGCGAGGCGACCGTGAGCGCGTTGGCGTTGTAGGTCGTGGTCGCGAACCGCCGCGTGGTGACGCCGAGCAGGGTCACCGGCGCGTCGACGCACACCGCGTAGGCGCCGAACGGCAGGCCGGCGTCGTAGCTCGTGGTCGACTTGGAGGCGTAGCCCGCCGCCGTCGTCTTCATGGCGATCTTGTCGGCCGAGCAGCCCGTGCCGCTCGGGGTGGCGACGACGTTGGCGTCGCCCGGCGCGCCGCCGTTGACCGTGGCCCGCACGGCGAGCGGCGGCTGGCGCACGACGGCGTTGCCCGTGCCGCCCGGATTGGGCTTGACCGCCCCGTCCGGATAGGTCGTGTAGAAGGCCGAGAGGTACGTGGTCGGGTTCGCCGACGTGCACGACCCGGCGTAGGCGCTGTAGCCCGCGCTGAACGGGAACAGGTCGGTGACGCCGAGCGACGTCTGCGACGTGGCGCTCTTGACGACGTTGGTCTTCGACGGTCCCGCGACGGTCATCGACTTGGCGCTCGAGGCGACGAAGCCGGCCGTGCCCGCCCAGGCGTTCTGGTAGGTGAGGAAGGTCCCGTTGACGGCCGCGGCCTCGTCGAAGGTCTCGTTGAGGACCGTGACCTTGCCGGTGACGACGGTCCCGCTGACCGTGCCCGGGCTGTTGCCATCGGCGTCGACGTAGCCGCTGGCGCTCGTCGTCGCGGTGTAGGAGCCGGTCGGGATGTGGCTGAAGACGGCGCAGCCGAGCGAGTTCGTGGTGTCGCTCAGGCTCGTGGCGCCGGCGATCGAGACGGTCACGCCCGGCAGGGGCTGCGAGTCGCGGTCGATGACCTTGACCGTCAGCGTCCCGACGTCGTCGCCGAACGAGTCGACCGGCGGCGCGATGATCGTCGCGGTCGTCACCGGCTTGCGCATGATCGGGGCGCTCACGGTGGAGGTGATGCGCAGGTAGTCGGCCTGGGAGTCGCTCGTGGTGCAGCTCTGGATGCCGCCGGCGTCGCGGACCCAGTCGGCGCGCGAGCTGACGCTGTAGGTCGCGGTGCCGCCGGGGCTGACGTCGTTCGACTCGTGGTAGTTGGAGAGCTCGACGGCGGTCATGCCCTTCATGCGCTCCTGGTCCTGCTCGGCCAGGTTGGCCGCGACGGAGCGCGCCTTGCTGGCGCCGGAGGTCTTGGCGGCCGCGTCGAAGACGCTGAGGCTCGCGAGCGTGACCACGATCAGGAGGACGGCCGCGGCCAGCACCTCGATGAGGGCGAAGCCGTCCTCGGAGGCGAGGCGGCGCGACGGACGGGCAAAGAGACCCATGTGCGCGTGATCGGCCGGTCGGGCTCAACCTGGAAGCGGCGTGACCACACGTGGCCGAATGGCCGATCGGCGCGGCGGCTACCAGGTGGTGGCGCCGCCGGACGGGCACGCGCCGGTGCCGACGGTGGTGCAGGAGCGGGCGATGCCCGTCGCGCTCTTCGTGATCGTGAAGGTGTTGCCCGAGGCCGACTTGGCGGCGATCGTGTAGCCGACGGCGGCGTTCGGAGTGATCTGGACCTGGCCGGCGGTGGGCGCCGTGGAGACGATGTCCAGGCCGGTGTTGGCCTTCGACATGAGGCTGGCCGACGCGCCGCAGTTGGCGTAGGTGCCCTCGTCGGCGATGCACGACTCGATCTCCGAGACGGCGTTGCGCGCGTTCGACTTGGCCGAGGCGTCCTGGCCCTTGGACTGCTGGCCGAGGAACGTCGGCAGAGCGATGGCGGCGAGGATGCCGATGATGAGGATGACGACGAGGAGCTCGATCAGCGTGAAGCCCTGCTCGTCGTCGCGCAGCGTGCGCCGCATGGTCCGGTTCTCCTTGGGTGGCGATCGGGGGTGAAACAAGACGAGGCGGGCCCGAAGGCCCGCCTCGCTGAAGGACTGCTGGTGAGACGTGCTGACTACCAGTTGGTGGCGCCGCCGGACGGGCAGGAGCCCTTGCCGACGGTGGTGCAGGAGCGGGCGATGCCCGTCGCGCTCTTCGTGATCGTGAACACGTTGCCCGAGTCGGACTTCGCGTTGATCGTGTAGCCGACAGCGGCGTTCGGCGTGATCTGGACCTCGCCGGCGGCCGGCGCGGCCGAGACGGTGGTCAGGCCGGTGTTGGCCTTCGACATGACGCTGGCACCGGCGCCACAGTTGGCGTAGGTGTTCTCGTCGGCGAAGCAGGACTCGATCTGCGAGACGGCGTTACGAGCGTTCGACTTGGCCGAAGCGTCCTGGCCCTTGTCGCGCTGACCCAGGAAGGTCGGCAGAGCGATGGCGGCGAGGATGCCGATGATCAGGATGACGACGAGGAGCTCGATCAGCGTGAAGCCCTGCTCGTCATCGCGCAGCTTGCGCAGCATTCAGATCCTCCTATGGATCATTGCTATGACTCGCCAGCTCCTCATCTGCCTCCGGTCCGGCAGCTCGGCTTCCTCGGTGGAGGTCCGTGGCTTTGCGTCCCACCCTCGCGAGCGGTTTGCCCTTGGCTTCCGAAGGTCTGGCCTTCTTTACGCCGGTGTCATCGGTCCGCTTGCCGCCGTCCATGAGATGGCTGGACGCTTGTTCTAGGGGGAGCACCCGGGGGTGGGGACCCCAGCGCTCGCGCGGTCCGCGGTCATGGACAATGCGCGGCGATGGCCCTTCGCCGCATCCTCCTGTTCGTCGCCATGCTGCTCCTCGTGGCCCTGATCGCCGAGAGCATCGCCCCGCGCGACGAGCCGCCGCCGGCGATCAAGGGCGCTCCCGGCGTCGCCCCGCCGCCGCCCAGCGGCGGGCTCGTCGAGGCGGCGCTGCCCAAGGACCGCGAGGTCCGCGCGCGCGTGGGCGACCTCGTCCAGATCGCCGTCACCCACGACGCCCAGGACACGGTGCGGATCGTCTCGCTCGGCATCGAGGAGCCGGTCGACCCGGACCTGCCGGCGCAGCTCGTCTTCGACGCCGACCGGCCCGGGCGCTTCTCGGTCACGCTGCGCGACGCCGCGCGGCGGATCGGGGTGGTCGAGGTCCTCGAGAAGGGTCAGGCCTCTGACGAGGCCGATGAGCCCGCGACCCGCTCCGGGTCCTCGGGGTCATGACCGAGCCCCGCATCGAAGACCGTCCCGAGCAGTCCTACCTCGCCGTCCACCGCGAGGTCACCGACGGCGTCCCCGCCGCCGTGGACTCGGCCTTCCCCGCGCTGTTCGCGTGGCTGGGCGAGCACGGCGTCAGCCGGCGGGCCCGCCGTTCATCCGCGTCAACACGATGGGAGCCGCGCGCGAGGACCTCACCGGCTGGATCGCCGAGCACGGCATCGTGACCGGGCGGCGCGGCGAGCGCGGCACCGAGCTGGCGTGCTCGCTCGACGTCCTGCACGTCGGGCCCGACCGTGAGCGCGACCCGTCGCGCTGGCGGACGGAGCTCGCGCTGCTGATCGTCGGCTAGCCCGAGCCCTCGCCGGGGCCGCGGCGCGCGGCCTGCGCGTCGTGGCCGGGGATGAACCGGCCGGTGCCCTCGCACCACGGGCACGTGACCTGCTGCGGCGAGCCGCCGAGGTTCGAGATCACCTGCCCGGTCCCGTGGCACGGGGGGCACGGGCGGCCCTCGGGCGTGGCGTCGGTCGTCTCCTGGTCGGCCATCGAGGGCGCGAGGGTACCCGTCCGGCCACCGGGGCCGCGAGCACGGATGGTGGTACACCGTGGTCATGGGCACTCACGACGGCCGCTTCGCCCCCAGTCCCACGGGCACGCTGCACGTCGGCAACCTGCGCACCGCGCTGCTCGCCTGGCTGTTCGCCCGCAGCGCGGGCGCGCGCCATCTCGTCCGCATGGAGGACCTCGACACGGGACGCGTGCGCGAGCGCTTCCACGACGAGCAGCTGCGCGACCTCGCCGCGCTCGGGATCGACTGGGACGGGCCCGTCGTGCGCCAGTCCGAGCGGACGGCGCTCTACGACGACGCGCTCGCGACGCTGCGCGCCGCAGGCCGCGTCTACGAGTGCTGGTGCACGCGCGCGGAGATCCGCGAGGCCGCCTCCGCGCCGCACGGCGACCTCCCCGAGGGCGCCTACCCCGGGACGTGCCTGCGGCTGACCGAGTCCGAGCGCGCCGAGCGCATCGCCTCCGGCCGCCCGCCGGCGCTGCGCGTGCGCGCCGGCGCCGCGCGCGTGGCCTTCGAGGACCGCGTCGCGGGCGCGGTGAGCGGCGTCGTCGACGACTTCGTCGTACGCCGCAACGACGGCGCCTACGCCTACAACCTCGCCGTCGTCGTCGACGACGCCGAGCAGGGCATCGGCGAGGTCGTGCGCGGCGCCGACCTGCTCGACTCGACCCCGCGCCAGCTCTGGCTGGCCGCCGAGCTCGGCCTCCCCCTCCCCCGCCACGCCCACGTCCCGCTGATGCTCGGGCCCGACGGCGCGCGCCTGGCCAAGCGCCACGGCGCCGTGACGCTCGCCGACCGCGCCGCGCTCGGGCAGGACGCGGACGCCGTGCGCGCCGAGCTGGCCGCCTCGGTCGGGCTCGCCGAGCCCGGCGAGCGCCCGACGCCGGCCGAGCTCGTGGCGCGCTTCGACCCGCGCGTGCTCGCCGGAGCCGCCGAGGCCGCCTGATGCGCTGGGTGCGCACGTGGCTGCCGCTGGCCATCATCGCCCTGGGCATCGTCCTGGCCGTGGCCGGCGGGGGCAGCGAGGACGCGCTGATCGGCGCCGCCGGCGTGGTCGGCGCCGGGCTGGCGGTGTGGCTGCTGAACTGGTTCTTCCGGATCGGCGTCAAGGGCGACCTGGAGCGCGACGCCGAGGACCGCGCGCGCGACTTCTACGACGTTCACGGCTACTGGCCCGACGAGGCGCCGGCGCAGTCGCCGGAGCCCCGCACACCGCCGCACCCGGCGCCTCCGGAGCACGCTCGCGCGCGCCCGCGACGGCCCGACGAAGGACGACCGCGTCGTCCGCACCGCCGTGGCCCGTAGCCTTCGCGGTTCATGACGACCGTGGACGGGACCGTGACGGAGCTGGCCGAGCGCGCGAGAGCGGCCGGCCGGCTGGGCATCGACACGGAGTTCATGGGCGAGGGCCGCTACCGCGCGCTGCTCTGCCTCGTGCAGGTCTCGGTCGAGATCGAGGGCGAGGACGAGGTCCAGGTCGAGGTCCTCGACCCGCTCGACGGCGGCTTCGATCCCGCGCCGCTGGCCGCCGTGCTGGCCGACCCGGAGATCGAGATCGTGCTGCACGCCGGGCGCCAGGACGTCGCGCTGCTGCGCCGCGTCTGGGGCACCGAGGTGCGCAACGTCTTCGACACCCAGGTCGCCGCCGGGTTCGCGGGCCGCCGCGCCCAGCTCGGCTACGAGGCGCTGCTCTCCGAGCTCGTCGGCGTGCGCCTGCGCAAGACCGCGAGCTTCACGCGCTGGGACGCGCGGCCGCTGAGCAGCGAGCAGGAGCGCTACGCGCGCGAGGACGTGCTGCACCTGCTCGAGCTCGCCGACGCGCTCCAGAGCCAGCTCGAGAGTCGCGGGCGCCTGGGCTGGGCGCGCGAGGAGTGCCGCGCGCTGGAGGGCGTCTCCGACGAGCGCGACCTCGACTCGATCTTCGGGCGCCTGCCGCGCGTGAACTCGCTGGACCCCGGCCAGCGCGCGGTCGCCCGCGAGCTCGTCGAGTGGCGCGAGCGCGTCGCCAGCGAGGGCGACCGCCCGGTGCCCAGCGTGCTCGCCGACGCCGTCCTCGTCGAGGTGGCCAAGCGCCGCCCGAAGGACATCGAGCGCCTGGCGCAGATCCGTGGCCTCAACGAGGGCACGCTGCGCCGCCGTGGCCAGGCGATCATCTCCGCCGTCGGGCGCGGCCGCGAGCGCGACCCGATCCCCACGGAGGGAACCCGGCCGCCCGCCACCGATCCCAACGACGCCCCGCTCGTGGCGCTCGCCGAGGCGCTCGTGCGCACGCGCTCGGCCGAGTCCGAGCTCGCCTACGAGCTGCTCGCCGCGCGCGCCGAGCTGCAGCGCATCGTCACCGCCGTGCGCACGGGCGACGAGGAGCCGGACGTGCGCACGCTGCAGGGCTGGCGGCGCGAGCTCGTCGGCGCGGAGCTCCTCGAGCTGCTCGCCGGCCGGCGCGGGCTGCGCGTCGGCCCCGACCGCCGCATCGAGGTCAGCGACTGACCTACGCCGTCCCGGGACCGGGAACCGCCCGCGCTCCGTAGGTGTAGGAGGAGCATCGGGCACGACACCGGAGGGACGGCATGACGCGGCGAGGGACGTGGACGGCAATGGCGGCGGTGCTTGCGCTGGGGCTGGCGCTCCCGGCGGCCGCGAGCGCGGGCGGCTTCGCGACCGTCGGGCTCAGCTCGCTGCCCGACGGCACGGCTGCCGGGCGCCCCTGGGACGTGCGCATCACGGTCCTCCAGCACGGGCGCACGCCGCTGGACGACGTGCAGCCTGCGGTCCGGATCACGAGCCCGCGCGGCGGCTCGCCGCGGACGTTCGCGGCGCGCCCGACCGGACGGCCCGGCGAGTACCGCGCGCGCGTCGTGTTCCCCACGGCGGGGACGTGGACCTACGTCGTCGACGACGGCTTCACCCAGACGCACACCTTCGCGCCGGTGCGCATCACTGCCGGCGTCGCGGAGGCCACTCCCGTCGCGGCCGCGCGCCCGCACGCCCCGGTGGCCGCTGCCGGCGGCGGCGGGCCCGACCTCGTGCTCGCGTTCGGCGCCGCGCTCGCCGCGGGGCTGCTCGTGGGCGCGCTCGTGCTGCTCGTGCGCCGGCGGGGGTCCGCCGGCCCGGCGGCGCCCGCGCGGCCATGAGCGCGTGGCGCCGTGCGGCGGTGCCGCTCGGCGCCGCGCTGGCAGCCGCGGCCGCGGCCTTCGCCGCGGTCGCGCTGGCGACCGACGAGGACGGCAGCCGCCCCGCGCGCGCGTCGACGACCACCGCCGCCGCGCCGGCGCCACAGGGGGACGTCGCGCGCGGGCGCGTCGTCTTCGCTCGGATGGGCTGCGGCGGCTGTCACCGCCTCAGCGCCGCGGGCGCGCAGGGCCCGATCGGGCCGGACCTCGACCTCGCGCTCGCCCACCACACGCGCGGCTCGCTGCTGGCCAAGATCACCGATCCCGGGACGGGCAGCGTCATGCCGGACGACTTCGCCCGGCGGATGAGCGGCGCCGACCTGCAGGCGCTCGCCGACTTCCTGCTCGACGCGCGCGAGCGGCGCCGCTGACACGACGAGACGCAGCGGAGCCGGGCCATCCAGGCCCGGCCCCCGCGCTGCGACTCATCCCCCAGGCACCAGCCTCAAACGCGGATCGCTCCGGAAACTTGCGCTCCCGCGACCGAGGTTCCTGCTCGCGCTCCTGTGGGCACGATCGTTCTGGCCTCCCGGGCTCGCGCCCACACACCTGCGCGACTCCGAGCCAGGGTGTGGGCGTCTCCGGCGACATGGCCGGCGGCGCCTCCGCCTTCCATCGCTGTCACGGCGAGGACGCCTCGTTCGTCATCCGGGAACATGAGCCCGATCAGCGCCGACGCGACCCATCCCCCCGGCGAGCGCCCGGAAGACCTGCGCCCGCTGCTGTTCTCGATCGCCTACCGGATGCTCGGCAGCGTCGCCGAGGCCGAGGACATCGTCCAGGAGACCTACCTGCGCCACGAGCGGGCCGTCTCCGAGGGCGTCGAGGTCCGGTCGGCGCGGGCCTGGCTGTCGGCCGTCACGACGCGGCTGGCCATCGACCACCTGCGCTCGGCGCGCGTGCGGCGCGAGCACTACGTCGGCCCGTGGCTGCCCGAGCCGCTGGTCGCCGACGACGCGCCCGGCCCGGGCGAACGCGCCGAGCTGGCCGACGAGCTCTCGCTCGCCTTCCTCGTCGTGCTCGAGCGCCTGTCGCCCGTCGAGCGGGCCGTCTTCCTGCTGCGCGAGGCGTTCGGCTACGACTACGACGAGATCTCCGAGCTCGTCGACCGCACGCCGGAGAACTGCCGGCAGCTCGCGGTCCGCGCGCGCCGCCACGTCGAGGCCGAGCGGCCGCGCTTCCCGGTGTCGCCCGAGCACCACGAGGAGCTCACCGACCGCTTCATGCGCGCCTGCGAGAGCGGCGACTCCGAGGCGCTGATCGGCATGCTGACCGCCGACGCGGTCGCCTACACCGACGGCGGCGGCAAGGTCCGGGCCAGCCCGCGGCCGCTCGTCGGGGCCGAGGCGGTGGCGCGCTTCCTCACCGCCACCGTGCGCCGCGGCGCCAAGGAGTTCGGCTTCGTCTCGCGCCCGGCCGTCGTCAACGGGCGGCCCGGCCGCCTCCTGTACGACCGCGACGGGGCGGTGCTCAGCGTCGTGACGCTCGACGTCGACGACGAGGGCATCCGCGCCGTTCACGTCGTCGTCAACCCGGACAAGCTCGCGCACATCGCCCCGGCCTCGGGCTGAGCGGCCGCCGTCAGCCCGCCAGCGCGTCCAGGCTGCCCGCCGCCGGCAGGTGGATCCAGCCCTCGACGGGCGCGAGGCGCTCCTGCTCGGCCGTCTCCGGGCGGCACGCGCGCCCGAGGGCGGCGGCGCGGGTGGCCAGCGCCGCGATCAGCGCGTCGAGCACGTGGTCGCTGCGCGCGCACGCGGCGCGCGCCGCGTCGTCGATGTTCAGCCACGCGCGGTCGCACAGCGCGTCGGCGAGCGCGGCACGGCGCCCCGCGGCGGCCGGGCCGTTCTTGTACCCCTGCGGGTCCAGTCCGGCCCCGCGGCCGCCCCAGGCGACGAGCGAGCCGGCCGGATAGACCTCGACCACCCGGTCGGCGCCGGCGATGTCCAGGCGCCGGCCGAGCGCGTCGCCGACGTCCTGCAGGAGCCGCGCGGCGCGCATCGCGGTGACGCCGATGAGGTTCGTGGAGACGCTCAGGGGGCGCCGGCCGCGAGCGGCGACGTGCAGGTCGGTGGCGCGGAACTGGTGGCGCGCGTCGCGCCAATCGGCCGCCCACCCGCCGGCGCGGCCGTGCTCGGCGAGCGCCGCGCGGAAGCCGACCGGCCACGAGAACGGCGCGTCGATGCCGACCCATCCGCCGGCCCCCAGGACCGCGGTGACCCGCTCGCGCAGGTCGTCGTCGCCCAGGCCGATGACCGGCGCGCCGACGTCGGCGCGGCCCTCGCGCCAGTCGATCGCGCACGCGGCGGTGCGGCGGTCGTCGGCCGACAGGTCGATGCCCAGCGTCCTCACCGGCCAACCCTGCACGATCCCGCAGACCTGTGTTCCGCAGCGGACGCGCGGGGCACCGCCGATCCGGCGGGGCGGGCAGGATCGCCTCCGATGTCGCCCCCGTGGTCCGAGCTCCCGCGCGTGACGCTCGCGTCGCTGCCGACGCCGCTCGTCGCGCTGCCGCGTTTCAGCGAGGCGGTGGGCGCCGAGATCTGGATGAAGCGCGACGACGTCGGCGAGCTCGGGCTGGCCGGCAACAAGGTGCGCAAGCTCGAGTTCGTGCTCGCCGATGCCCGCGCCCGCGGCGCCGACGTCGTCGTCATCGTCGGGGCCGCGCAGTCCAACGCGGCGCGCGCGACCGCGGCGGCGTGCGTCCGGCTCGGGCTGGACTGCGTCGTCGTGCTGTCGGGCTCGCCGCCCGACCACGCGGCCGGCAACCTGCTGCTCGACCACCTCTTCGGCGCTCGCGTGCGCTTCTCCGGAACGACGGACTGGGCGCGGCTCGGCGCGTTCGCCGAGACCGTCCGCGACGAGCTGCGTGCGGCCGGCGCCACGCCGTACTCGCTGCCCGCGGGCGCCTCCTCGACGCTCGGCGCCGTCGGCTTCGCGGTCGCCTGGCACGAGCTGCTCGAGCAGCTCGACGCCGCCGGCGTCGACGCGACCACCGTCGTGCACGCCTCCTCCTCGGGCGGCACCCACGCCGGCCTGGTCACCGGGCGCGCGCTGACCGGGGGCGGCCCGCGCGTGCGCGGCGTCGGCGTGGCCGACGACATCTACCCCGACGTCCCGGGTCAGATCGCCGCGATCGCCTCCGGGGCGGCATCGCTGCTGGGGGCCGGCACGTCGCCCGGGCTCGACGACCTGTGGCTCGACATGGACCACCTCGGCGACGGCTACGCGATCCCGACCGCGGAGGCCGTGGCCGCGATCCGGCTGCTGGCCGAGACCGAGGCGATCGTCTGCGACCCCGTCTACTCGGGCAAGGCGCTCGCCGCCGTCGTCGCCGACGCCTATAGCGGCGCGCTGACCGGGACGACCGTCTTCTGGCACACCGGCGGTTGGCACGCCGTCTTCGCGCCGCCGTTCGCCGGCGCGCTGCTCGCTGCTGGTTAGGCGCCGGGACGGGCATCCTGCGCCCATGCGCCTCGACGGCCCCGCGATCATCCCCGCCCTGCTCACGCCCTACGCGCCCGACGGCTCCGTCGACCACGGCGCGCTGCGCGCCCACGCCGAGTGGCTTCTCGAGCACGGCGCCGACGGCCTGATGCCGTGCGGCAGCACCGGCGAGACCGCGCTGCTCAGCGACGACGAGGTCGTCGCGGTGACGGCCACGGCGGTCGCCGCGACCGGCGGCCGCGGGCCGGTGATCGCCCACGTCGGGCGGCCGGCGACGAAGGCCACGGCGCAGCTCGGCGCCCGCGCGCTGGACGCCGGGGCCGACGCGGTGAGCGCGGTCGTCCCCTACTACCACCCGCTCGAGCCCGAGCAGGTGCTCGACCACTACCGCGCGCTGATGGACGAGCTCGGGCCGCGCGCGCGTGCTCGCCTACTCGATCCCCTCGCACAGCAACAACGTGCTGGCGGCGGACGGGCTGCGCACGCTGGCGACCGAGGGCCTGGCCGGCTTCAAGGACAGCACGATGTCGGCCGAGCAGCACGACGCGTACATCGGGGCGATGCGCGCCGCCGGGCGCGAGGACTTCGCGCTGTTCACCGGCGCGGGCGCGCTGCTGCTGCGCTCGCTGCGCGGCCGGCTCGGCCGGCGGCGTGCTCGGGATCGCCAACCTGCGCCCCGAGCTGTGCGCCGCGCTGCGCGACGCCTTCCTGGCGGGCGACGACGCCCGCGCCGAGACGCTCCAGGGCGAGCTGGCGGGCGCCGAGGCGGCGGCCGCGGCCTTCGCGGTGCTCAAGCGCGAGACGTCCGAGCGCCTGCGCGCCGAGGCGGGCGTCGCCTACGACCCGGAGCTGCGCGCGCCGTTCGGCCGCGCCGGCCGGCCGCCCGCGCCCTTAGGCCTGCGGCCAGTCCGGGCGGTCGCGGCCGCGCGTAGCGCCGGCCGTCGTCGCGCCGGACGCTGGCCGCGGACGCGCAGCTCGACGGCCGCGGCCGGGGCGAGCAGCATCGTCAGGCCGGTCCGCTCGTCGCGCGGCGACGGGCGCTGCTCGCGCAGCACGACCGCCGACCAGACCCGCCCCGCGTCGAGGTCGGGCGCGAGCTCGGCGGCGACCTCGCGCGGGACCCAGCCGAGCTGGCCGCCGCCGGGCGCGTCGACGGCGATCGCGTTGGCGTCGTGCTCGTTGGCGGCGTCGCGGCGCAGCGTCAGCGTCCTGCCCGGCGCGGCGTCCGCGACGCGCAGGGCGTCGGCGTGGAAGCGCCCGGCGCCGGCCACCCCCGCGACACGCAGGCCGCGGGCGCGTAGCTCGGGCGCGTCGCGCGCGAGGATCCGCCCCGAGGCCGGATCGATCGGGTGATAGCCCGACAGCCACACGACGCCTCCGTCGTCGGGGTACCAGTAGCGCTCCTCGAAGGTCACCTCGACGACCATCGCCCTGTCCGCCATGCGACGAGCGTACGGCGAGCGGACCGCCGTGTTGCCCGGCTCCGATGCACCTGGTTAGGGTCGGAGAGCTCCCGTTCCCCTCTGGAGGAGGCATCGTGCCGCTCCTGTCCCCGCCGCGCAGCGCTGTCCGAGCCGCGCTGGCCACCATCATCCTGGGCGCCGGCCTCGTCGCCACGTCGACGGCCGCCGCCGCTCCACCATCGCTGGAGGTCGTGACGAGCGGCCTCGCCAACCCCCGCGGGCTGACGGTCGGCCCGGGCGGGCAGATCTGGGTCGCCGAGGCCGGCTCCGGCGGAACCGGCCCGTGCATCACCGGTCCGGAGGGCGGCCAGTCCTGCTACGGCCCGACCGGCGCGATCACGAAGGTCGATCCCGGATCGGGCGCCAAGACGCAGGTCGTGAGCGGCCTGCCGTCGCTCGCCGCCCCCACCGGCGAGGCCGCCGGCCACGACGCGATCGGCCCGCAGGACGTCTCCTTCGGCGAAGCGCAGCGCGTTCTTCACGGTCGGCCTCGGCGCCGATCCGGCCGTCCGCGACACCCTCGGCCCGGCCGGCGGCGACTTCGCGTCGCTCTACCGCCTCGGGCGTCACGGCGTCAAGAAGATCGCCGACCTCGGCGACTACGAGGCCGCGAACAACCCCGACGAGAACACCGAGGAGGGCGGGGTCGACACGAACCCGTTCTCGGTCGACGCCACCGGCAGGCAACTGCTCGTCTCCGACGCGGGCGGCAACGACCTGCTCGGCGTGACCCGGCGCAGCCACACGATCGTCACGCTCGCCGTGTTCCCGTTCGGCACCGCTCCGTTCCCGGATCTCGGCCCGATGCCGCCGCCGAACAGCCCGCCGCCGGGCACCCCGGTCCCCGTCCAGCCCGTTCCGACCGGCGTCGTCCGCGGGCCTGACGGCGCGGCCTACCTCGGCCAGCTCACGGGCTTCCCGTTCCCCGTCGGCGCGGCGAACGTCTTCCGCGTGGCCGGCCAGGGCGAGCCGCAGGTCATCGCGAGCGGCTTCACGAACATCGTCGACATCGGCTACGCCGACGGCAACGGCTATGTCCTGCAGATCTCGAGCAACGGCCTGCTCGTGCCGCCCGGGACGCCCGTCGGCGGCAAGCTGATCAAGGTCGCGCCGGACGGCACGCAGACCGACCTCGCCGCCGGCAGGCTCGAGCAGCCGACCGGCATGACGATCGCCCCCAACGGCGACATCTACGTCTCCAACAACGGCGGCTCGGGCAGCGACGGCGAGATCGTCCGCATCCACCAGGACGGCGGCGACGAGCCCGGCCACGGCAAGAAGCACGGCAAGAAGCACCGCAAGCACCGCCACTAGACGACGAACGGCGCGGGGCGGCCCCACTGGCGGCCGCCCCCACCGCGGGCGTAGGATCGGCGCATGCCGAGAGCACGAGGATCCAAACCACGCGCGCGCGGGCTCGCCCGCTTCCGCCAGGCCCTCCGGCGCTTCATGCCCGGCGGGTCGCGCCGCTCCCGTCGCCGCTGAACCTCAGCGGCGACGCGGGCGCCTATCCTTGCGGCATGTGCCGCAACATCCGCCCGCTCCACAACTTCGAGCCGCCCGCCTCGGAGACCGAGGTCCACGACGCTGCCCTGCAGTACGTGCGCAAGGTCAGCGGCTCCACGAAGCCCTCGCAGGCCAACGCCGAGGCGTTCGACGAGGCCGTCGAGGCGATCGCCGCCGCGACGATGAAGCTCCTCGGCGAGCTGACGACGTCGGCGCCGGCGAAGAACCGCGAGGTCGAGGCGGCCAAGGCGCGCGCCCGCAGCGCGCAGCGCTACGCGGCCTGAGCGCCGCTCACAGCTCGACCTCGCCGGCGATGCACGTCACCGTGCCGCCGCCGACCCAGATCGTCCCCTGCTCGTCGCGCGAGACGTGCACCCGTCCGGCGCGGCCCAGCGCGGTGCCCTGCGCGGCGACGTAGGGCGCGCTGACCCGGCCGGTGCGCAGCAGCCAGCCGGCGAGCGACGCGTTGAGGCTGCCGGTGACCGGGTCCTCGACGGTCGCGCCGTCCTTCGGGAAGAAGGCGCGGACCTCGATCGCCTCGGGCGCGCCCGCCGGATGCGGGCCGGCGACGCCGAGGTCGAAGTCCAGCGGGCCGGGCCGCAGCGCGAGGACGGCCTGCGCGCTGTCGAGCAGCACGGCGACCCACCCGGGTCCGTTGTCGACCCACTCGGCGTCGCGGATGTCGGAGCGATCGATCTGAAGCACGGAGGCGATGCGCTCCACGAGCGCCTCCTCGACCGGCCCCGAGCGCAGCAGCGGCGGCGCGGCGAAGGCGAGCCCATCCGCGGTGCGGCGCACGGCGACGAGCCCGGCGCCGCACTCCTGGACGATCTCCTCGCCCGCCGGAGCGCCGCCGCGGCGCCCGAGCCAGGCGTGGCACGTGCCGAGCGTCGGGTGCCCGGCGAACGGCAGCTCGGCGACGGGCGTGAAGATCCGCACGCGATAGTCGGCCCGCGGGTCGGACGGCGCCAGCGCGAACGTCGTCTCGGAGAGGTTGGTCCAGTGCGCGAAGCGCTGCATCTCCTCGGTGCGCAGGCCGGCGCCGTCGAGCACGACGGCGACCGGGTTGCCGGCGTAGGGGGTCGTGGTGAACACGTCGACCTGCTCGAACGGGCGGCGCATCGGGGAGAGTCTGCCGGAGCCCGGATGTCTGGCGTGCGCCGCGGCGCTGGCGTACGCTCGCGACGGTTGGTGACGTGGTCGGCGACCACCACAACGACACGGGCGCACGCGAGGACCGCCTCTCCGCGGAGGCACAGCGTGTCTACGCCGACGCGCTGCTGGCCGGCGATGGGCGCACGGCCGAGACGGTGATCCGCGACGCGATCGATGCGGGCCTGGACGAGGCGACCATCGACGACCGCGTGATCGGTCCCGCCCTCGTGCTCGTCGGCGACCTGTGGGCGGACGGGCGGATCTCGATCGCCGACGAGCACCTGGCCACGTCGATCTCGATGCGCGTGCTCACCCTCCAGCGCGAGGCGTTCCGCGTCGCGCGGGCCCGCGTCTCCGAGCGCGTGCTGCTGGCGGGGGCGCAGGGCGAGCACCACGTCGTCGGCCTGCTCATGGCCGCCGACGTGATCCTCCACGCCGGCTATGACGTGCGCCAGCTCGGCGCCGATCTGCCGATCGCCGAGGTCGCGGCGGCCGTCGCACGCCACCGTCCTTCGGTCGTCGGCCTCACGACCGCCGGGCCGTGCAGCGCGGTGAACGTGCCGCCGGCGATCGAGGCGATCCGCCGCTCGAACCCCGGCACGGGCATCGTGGTCGGCGGACGCGGCGCCGACGATCGGCTCGCGACCGGCCCGGACGTCGTCGTGTGCCGCCACGTCGCGGACGCGGTCGACAACGTCGACGCGCTCGTCAAGCGCGCGGGTCACAACTGAATGCCGCTTGCCGAGCGCTTTGCGTGGCAGGGGCGCGAGGTCGCCTGGCAGCGCATCGGGTCCGGGCCCCCGGTGGTGATGTGCCACGGGACCCCGTTCTCCTCGGCGATCTGGCGGCCGTTCGCCGAGGCGCTCAGCGCCGGCTTCACCGTCCACCTGTGGGACATGCCCGGCTACGGCGAGTCGTCCAAGGACCCCGCGCATCCCGTCCACTTCGGCGTCCACGGCGAGCTGCTGGCCGCCCTGATCGCCGAGTGGGGCCTCGACCGCCCGCGCGTCGTCGCGCACGATCTCGGCGGGGCGGTGTCGCTGCAGGCGCACCTCGTCCATGGCGTGGCCTACCGGTCGCTGCTGCTCGTCGACGTCGTCGCGATCCCGCCCAGCGGCTCGCCGTTCTTCCGCTTCGTCCAGGGCCATCCCGGGCTGATGGCCCAGCTCCCCGCCTACATCCACGAGGCCATCGTCCGCGCCTACATCCAGGGCGCGAGCCACCGCGGCCTGCGTGACGACGACCTCGACCCGCTCGTCGCGCCGTGGACGACGGAGGACGGGCGGGCGGCGTTCTACCGCCAGATCGAGCAGTACGACGAGCGCTATCTCGAGGAGAACGAGCGGCGCCTGGGCGACATCGACATCCCCGTCCGGATCCTCTGGGGCCGCGAGGACGAGTGGATCCCGCCCGCGACCGGGCGCCGCGTGTGCGACCTGATCCCCGGGGCGACGTTCCGGCTCGTCGACGGCGCGGGGCACCTCATGCAACTCGACGCGCCGGTCGCGCTCGCCGACGAGCTGCGCGCCTGGCTGAACGCGGCCGGCGCACGCGGATAGGGCGTCACCGGATGGGCGCCAGCCCCGTGTCGGTCAGCAGCTCCGGCATCAGCTGCTGGCCCTTCGCGCTCGGGTAGCAGCACTGCCCGTGGTTCAAGAGCCCCTTCTCGTACCCCGGAGATCGCCGAGGAGGGTCGACACTGGTGACCCCGACTGCGCCAGGTTGGACACGTCCGCCCGGACACCGAGACGTGTCCGCAGCAGGCGCGCGTAGCGCCCGACCCATCCGACGCCGGTCGGGTCGCCCTCCCGCACCCACGCGAGCGTCGCCATCGCTAGACCCCCGAGTCGTGAGCGCATCCGACCGACCTCCGAGCCGACCCTACCCCCGGCTTCGTCCGCGGACAAGCAGCCGCCGGGGACCGCGCTGTACGGTCCGGCGCATGTCGAGCTACACGAAGGTGAACCTGCTGGAGCTGGATGACTCGGCCGGAGACCGGGCGCCGGAGATGGAGGCGCGCTTCGGCCGTACGAAGCTCGGGTCCCGCGACCTCGGCGTGAGCCATTTCCGCTACGGGCCCGGGTTCCGCAGCCCGATCGGCCACCACCACCGCGAGCAGGAGGAGGCCTACGTGGTCGTCGCCGGCTCGGGTCGCGTGCTGCTCGACGGCGAGGTGGTCGAGCTGCGCCAGTGGGACACCGTGCGCGTCGCCCCCGAGGTGGTGCGCGCGTTCGAGGGCGGCCCCGACGGGATGGACCTGATCGCCGTCGGCGGGCCGAAGCCCGACGGCGGCGACGGGGAGCGCGCCTCGGCGGACTGGCCGGACTGAGTGGCCAGGGCGCGGCGATCAGCCGTCAGGAACCGGAAGCGCCCGCCGGCTGGAAGAGCTCGATCGGGTTCCCGGAGGGATCCTCGAGCAGGACCTGCCGGCCGCCGGGTCCGCTGACGATGTCGTTGCGGAACGTCAGGCCCGCAGCCTGCAGCCGCTCGACGTCGGCCGCGATGTCCTCGACGATGAAGTGGATCCGGTTCCAACCTCCCGGTTCCGGCGTGCGGCCGTCGGGCATGGGCCGCCCGGCCGAGCTCGCCGCACCGCTCAGCAGCAGCCGCAGATTGCCGCGCACGACGTCGGCGAACGCGGGTGCGGCGCTGGAGCGCAGCGTGAAGCCGAAGTGGTCGGTGTAGAAGGCGACGGCGTCGTCGACGTCGTCGACCATGTAGCGGACGTTCACGAGCTCGTCAGGCACGTTCGGTCGCCTCCCGATGTGTGGTGGTGTGTTCGATCGCCTCGATGAGAAAGCCGATGCGGGCGCCGAGCTCGGTCGCCGTGCGCTCGAATGCGGCCAGCGTCTCCTCGTCGCTTCCGGACTCGCGCGCCGGGTCGGGGATGCTCCAATGGATCAGCTCGGGGCCGCCCGCGAACTCGGGGCAGACCTCGCGCACCCGGTCGCAGAGGCTGATGACGCTGTCGAAGCGCTGCCCCGTGAACTCGCTGAGGTGCTTGGAACGACGGCCGGCGAGGTCGATCCCGCGTTCGCGCATCACGCGCACCGCGTTGGGATGCAGCGGCTTGGGATGGCTGCCGGCGCTGGCCGCGCTGACGACGCCGTCGGACAGCTGCTCGACGAGCGCCTCGGCGATCTGCGAGCGCGCGCTGTTGCCGGTGCACAGGAACAGCACCCGCGCCCGTGCGGAGCTGCGCTCACGCGCGCGGCGTGGCCGCGGCGCCGGCGCCAGGCTCGGATGCAGCGCCACGCCGGCGCCGGACAGCAGCTCGCCGCAGCGCGCCAGATCGAGGACGTAGTAGGAGTCGCGACCGTCGGCGGCGCTGCGACGCTTCGAGACGAGACCACCGTCGCGCAGCCGGCGCAGGTGGTAGGAGACCAGGCTCTGGCGCCGGCCCGCCAACGCGCACAACTCGCCGACGCGCCGATCGCTCCGCGCCAGCTCGCTCAACAGCCGCCACCGCAGCGGGTGCCCCGCCAGCCGCAGGAACCGCGGCGGCGCACTCTCGCCAGATCCCGCTGTGGCGATCACTCGCGGGAGATTACATCAATCTAGTTTGATCCGTCTGCCGGCGTGTCATCTTCTTCCAGTTGACCGCGTCGCCGCCGTCGGCGGAGAGGTGACGATCGAATCAGCGCCGGGGTGGGGCACCCGCATCAGCGCCACCATCCCGCTCGACCCCGCCCCCTGAGGCCGGCTGGACTCACGCCGGCGCCGGCGCGGGCCCCGCCGGTTCTGGCGTCGCCTCAGCCCCCTCGGCCGCGCGCGCACGTGCGAGGTCGGAGGAGATCCGCACGACGGCCGACGTGAGCGGCGCGGCGAGGATCAGGCCGATCCCCCCGAAGAGGCTGCCCCCCGCGATGGTCACGATCAGCACCGCCAGGGGATGGATCCCGAGCGCGGCGCCGTAGGCGATCGGCTGGATGAGCTGCTGCAGGATGCCGTTGGCCAGCAGGACGACGACCGCCATGGTCAGGGCTGCCGCGGAGCCCTCCGCGCCGAGCGCGATGAGAACGGTGAAGGCGCCGGCCGACCAGGCTCCGAGGTACGGGACGTAGGCGGCGACGAAGTTGATCACCACGATCGCCCCGATCTGGGGAAGGCCGAGGATCACGGCGCCGAGGCCGATGACGACCGCGTTGAAGACGGCCACCGCCGTCACGCCGACGAAGTATCCGCGCAGCGACTGCAGCGTCCGGCCGGTGATGATGCGGCCGAGCTCGCGTGGAACACCCATGTGGCGTTCGGTCCAGCGCCGGATCAGCGGCCCGTCCTTGAGCAGGAAGAACAAGCTGAGCACGGTGAAGGAGAGGAACGCCGCGAGCGAGGCGAGCGCCGCGATCCCGGAGGCCACGCCGTTGAGCAGCGCCTCGAAGGCGCCGCTCACCGACGAGCTCGCGTCGTCGCCCGCAGCCTTGGCCTTGCTTGCGCTGACGCCGGCGTCCTGGAGCCCGTCCTGCAGCTTCTCCACGGCGCTGTGCAGGCTCTTCTGGAGCTCGGGCGCCTGACTGGTCACGCTCGAGAGCAGCAGCACGACGATCAGCGCGCCGGCCGCGATCACGCCGAGCAGGACGAGTGCCGCGCCGCCGCCGCGCCCGACTCCGTGACGGGCGAGCCAGGACACCAGCGGCGAGAGGACGGCGGCGATGATCGATGCCGTGATGACGGGGATGACGATGGTCGCCGTGAGTGCCAGCAGCCCGACCATGCCGGCGAGCAGGAGAAAGGCGCCAACCAGCAGCCACGACATCAGTCCGAGGTCGCGCAGCCACGGCGGCACCGCGAAGACGCGCGAGAGCTCGTCGGGCGCGAGCTCGACGAACGTCGCCTCAGGCGGCGCGGACCCCTCCTCGCCGGGCTCTCCGGGATCGCGGCCCCGCCGCTGGAAGATCCGTCGCTGTCTCATGCTCGGAGGCCGCGCCCGTGCCGGCGATCAGGGTCTCGCCACCCGCTCGTCCTCGCCGAAGACGACGATCCCGTAGACGACCCAGACGCACAGGAAGAAGATGCCCAGCGACCACCACGGGTAGGCGCCGCCGATCGACAGCAGGGCCCCGATGGCGCCGAGGCTGCCGCCGATGATCCCGATGATCCGGCCGAACGTGTTGCCGGTCATCAGCGAGAAGCCTCCGCCGAGCTGGATGAGCCCGAGGAGGATCAGGACCCAGCCCAGGGTGTTGAGGTCGCTGAGGATGTACCTCTTGTCGTTGACGAAGATGTTCGCGCCATCCAGGGCGCCGATGCCATAGATGATGTTGAGCGTCCCCACGATCAGCAGCATCGTGGCAGCGAATATGACTCGACCGGTCCCTCGCACCGTGACTCCCTCCGGTTGGTTGATCCGTTCGCCGTCGCAGCTTGTGCCAGAAACGTTCGACGTCACTGCGCGACGCCCTTGAATCTGCCGCGGCGGCCGTGACGCGTCATCACCCGGTTTGGACGACATGCCCGAGCGCACACATTTTCGCCGGGCGCGCTTCCGAGCATCTAGGCTCGGCGATCGGGAGGCGTCCGGTCCACGACAGGAGGAGACCGGCATGACGCATTCGCTGGGTTCCAGCACCGGGGCCGGGATGAACACACGCGATGCGATGGAGTTCATCAACGAGCAGGACGAGGCGACCCTGCAGCGCTTCGTCGAGCGTCTGGAGTTCCGCGGCAAGGACCCGACCTTCGTCGGCTACCGAGAGGCGTATGTCGACAAGATGGCGCTCGCTCCGACCGCGGACGTCCTCGACCTCGGTTGCGGCACCGGCGTCGTCACGCGTGCCCTGGCCGGCCGCGAAGGGTTCTCCGGCAGGGTGACCGGCATCGATCAGAGTCCTGTCCTCGTCGCGGTCGCGCAGCGCCTGGCCGACGCGGAAGGGGTCGGTGAACGCACCGGGTTCCGCGTCGGCGACGCGCATGCGCTCGACGTCGGCGACGCGAGCGTGGACGCCGTCGTCGCGCATACCACCATGAGTCACCTCACCGATCCGCTCGCCGTCCTGACGGAGGCCGCACGCGTCCTACGCCCGGGTGGGGCCTTCGCCGCGTTCGACGGCGACTATGCGTCGTGGACCTTCGGCTACGCCGATCACGCCATCGCGAGAGCGATCGAGGACGCCCTCCTCGCCGCCGTCGTCTCCAAGCCACGCGTGATGCGGGACATGCCGCGCCTGCTGCGAGAGGCCGGACTGCGCCTGGTCGATGTCGGCGCCCACGTCTACGCCGACGTCGGGACGTCGGCGTTCTTCCTCGGGGCGGCCGAGTCATACGCGCCGCTCATCGCCCAGGCCGAGCTCGTGGCGCCCGAGGACCTCGAAGCGTGGCTGGCCGGGCTGCGACGCGCCTCCGAGGACGGCGTGTTCTTCGCCGCCTGCAACTACTACGCCTACGTCGCCACACGCGACTGACGTGCCGGCGCGCCCGGCGCTCAACCTGCGCGCGTCAAACCAACGCCGCTGCTTCGGTGGAGGCCGAGGGCTCGACGTCCGGTAGGCGGATCATGCGGAACGAGTCGAACAACCCGAAGAGCCCCGCGAGGATCGGCACGAGCAGCGCCACCTGAAGGGAGAGGTTCGTCGCGTCGGTGTTGATGGCGAGGATCTCCTCGCGGACCGCCGGGGGCTCGTCGGCGAGCAGCTCATCGAGCTGCGTGTTGCTCACGACCTGCGCGTCGTCCTCCAACGTCTGCGCGATCTGCTGCTGCTGTGAGGAGGGGATGACGGGGCTCGCGTTCGTCATGTTGGTGAACGCAAGCGACAGGGTCGCGAGCAGGACGCCGCCGGCGACGGCCAGGCCGAACGACAGCCCGAACGACCCCGCCGCCGAGTTCACGCCGGCCGCCTCGCTGATCCGCTCATCATCGATCGGGGCGAGCGAGTAGTTGTTGAGCTGTGACACCAGCAGGCCGAGCCCCGCTCCCGCGATCACCAGCGGGATGAAGAGATACCAGCCGGAGTCCGCCCGGGGCACGATCGGGACGATCAGCGCCAGGCCGAGCGTGCTCAGCGCGAACCCCGCCCGGATGATCGATGCGGCCCGCCGGCCGCCGGACCTCCGCCCCGCCAGGATCGCGACGGCGAACATCGTCAGTGACAGCGGGGCGAGCGACAGGCCGGTCTCCAACGCGTCGTATTCGAGCTTGATCTGCAGGAAGATCGGCAACGCGATCATCGCCCCGCCCAGCGCGATGTTCTGCAGCGTCTGCCCGGAGATCCCGAGCCTGAAGTGCGGCAGCCGGAACAGATCGGGATCCAGCAGCGTCACCTTGCCCTCGCGATGGCGCCGCACGAGCCAGTGGGCAAGCGCCCACAGCGCGAGCGCGCCGATCGCGATCAGCAGCACGACGTAATCGCCGCCCTCCTGCCACACCAGGATGCCCAGCACCACACCGCCCATCCCCACGACGGACAGGCCCGCGCCGACCGCGTCGACCTGCCGCTCCCCCGTGTACGGGACGTCCTTGAGGAGCCCGACCTGCGACAGCACGACCGCGATGACCACCGCCTCGAACAGGAACCCCACGCGCCAGGACAGGTAGGTCGTGACGAAGCCGCCCAGCAGCGGCCCGACCGCGGCGGCGATCGCCGCCGCCGCACCGACCAGCGCATAGGTCTTCTTCTGTGCCGCCCCCTCGAAGTTGCCATGGATCAGCGACTGCATCGCCGGCAGCAGCAGCGACGCGCCGAGCCCGCCGATGATCGCCCAGAACACGATGATCGCCGTCAGGCTCTGAGCGAGCGTCATCGCCAGCGCGCCGACCGCATACCCCAACAGACCCAGCACGTATGCCCGCTTGCGGCCGAACAGGTCGCCGATCTTGCTGCTGATCAAGATGAACGCCGCGGAGACCAGGGCCTCGAGCGCGATCGCGCTCTGGACCGAGCTGACCGTCGTGTCGAGATCCTTGACCACCGCCGCGATCGACACGTTCATCAACGACGTGTCGACGACGAGCACGAACATCGCCGCCGCCAGCACCAGCGAAAGCCGCGAGCTCCCCGCTTGTTCCGGTGGCACGCCCTCGGCCGCAGCGCCGGTCACGGTTCTCGCGTTCTGATGTGGCCCAGCGGTCCCGCGGTCGCGCGCATCGTGGCAGTCTCCCGCATCCTGATCGTGCACGACCGAGGGCTCCCGGACGAGCTGCGAGCGACCGTACGGGCACGTCCGTCGGATCGCATCACCCGTATCGGATGAGCGCCCGCCACGTGCTCCGATGCGCTACTTGATCGAGTCGTAGACCTTGAACAGCGGCATGTACATCGAGATCACGACGAACCCGACGATGCCGCCGACGACCACGAGCATGACCGGCTCGAGGATCGAGGTCAGCGACTTGACGGCCGCGGCGACCTGGTCCTCGTAGAAGTCGGCGATCTTGGACAGCATCGCGTCCAGCGCGCCGGTCTCCTCGCCCACGCCGACCATGTGGCTGACCATGCCCGGGAAGACGGAGGCGGCCTTGAGCGGGTCGGCGATCGTGCCGCCGCGCTTGACGCTCTCGATGACCTCGGTCATCGCGTTCTCGATGACGCGGTTGCCGGCCGTCTTGGCCGTGATGTCGAGCGCGGCGAGCAGCGGCACGCCGGCGCTGACGAGCGCGCTGAGCGTGCGCGACCAGCGAGCCAGGGCGACCTTCTGGACGATGTCGCCGATCTGCATCGGGATGCGCAGGCGGAAGGCGTCCCACTGGCCGCGGCCGCGGTACGTGCTCTTCCACTTGCGGAACAGCCACACGGCGCCGGCGGTGCCGAGGATGAACGCCCACCAGTAGCCCTTCATCGCATTGGACAGCGCGACGGTGAACTTGGTGATCGTCGGCAGCTCGCCGTCGAAGGTCTCGAAGACGCCGACGAACACCGGCACGAGGAAGGTGACGAGGCCGATGAGGACGGTCAGCGCGAAGGTCAGGACGACGCCCGGGTAGACCATGGCCGACTTGATCTGCCGGCGCAGCGAGTCCTCCTTCTCGAGCTGATCGGCGATCCGCATCAGCGAGTCCTCGAGCATGCCGCCCGTCTCGCCGGCGCGGCACATCGCCACGTACAGCGGCGAGAAGACCTTGGGGTGACGCTCGAGCGCGTCGCTCAGCGGCAGGCCGGCCTCGACGTCCTTGCGGATCTTGACGATCGTCTCGGCCAGCGGCTTGGACTCGGTCTGCGCCTCGAGCACGTAGAGGGCGCGGAGGATCGTCATGCCCGAGCTCACCATGGTGGCGAGCTGGCGGGTCATGATCGTCAGATCGGTGGCCTTGATCTTGTCGAGGAAGGGCAGCCGGATCTCGGCGGACTTCGACTTGTCCGCGATGTCGAGGACGATCAGCCCGCGCTGCTTGAGCTGATCGGAGACGACCTGCTTGCTCTCTGCCTCGACCTCGCCGGTGGCCTTCGCCCCGGTGAGATCCATCGCCTTGAAGACATAGGTGGCCATGACTGTGCTCCGCGCCGTCCGTGGTGTGTGGGTTTACGCCGCCATCCCGAAGCCGCCCAGGCCGCCGAGCAGGCGCTTGAGCTCCTCGGGCGTGGACGAGCGCTGCTCGGCCAGGCGCTGGGTGATGGTGCCGTTGCGGACCAGGGAGGCGAGCGCCGCGTCCATGGTCTGCATGCCCACGCCCGAGCCCGTCTGCATCGCGGACGGGATCTGGTGGGTCTTGCCCTCGCGGATCAGGTTGCGCACGGCCGGGGTCGGGACGAGCACCTCGGCGGCGACGACGCGCGACGAGCCGTCGGCCGTCGGCAGCAGCTGCTGCGTGATGATGCCCTGCAGGGCGACCGACAGCTGCATGCGGACCTGGTCCTGCTGGTGGGCCGGGAAGACGTCGATGATGCGGTCGATCGTCTGCGGGGCGCTCTGCGTGTGGAGCGTCGCGAAGACGAGGTGGCCGGTCTCGGCCGCGGTCAGCGCGGTCGAGATCGTCTCGAGGTCGCGCATCTCGCCGACGAGGATGACGTCCGGGTCCTGACGCAGCGCGGCCTTGAGCGCGAGCTCGAAGGTCTGCGCGTCGGAGCCCAGCTCGCGCTGGTTGACGATGCACTTCTTGTGCGAGTGGAGGAACTCGATCGGGTCCTCGACCGTCATGATGTGCTCTTCGCGCGTCGCGTTGATCGCGTCGATCATCGACGCCAGCGAGGTGGACTTGCCGGAGCCCGTCGGGCCGGTGACGAGGACGAAGCCGCGCGGCTTCTTGGTGAACTCGTGGGCGACGGCCGGCAGGCCGAGGTCCTCGATCGAGACGATCTCGGCCGGGATCAGGCGGAAGGCGGCGCCGATGGCGGCACGCTGCAGGAACGCGTTGACGCGGAAGCGGGCGTGGCCCGGGACCGAGTAGGCGAAGTCCAGCTGCCACTCGTTCTCGAACTTCTGGCGCTGGTCGTTCGTGAGGATCGAGTAGACGATCTCCCGCGTGTCCGTCGTGCTCAGGGTGGGATAGCCCTCGAGCGGCGTGAGGCGGCCGCGCACGCGCACCATCGGCGGCGCGCCGGCGGTCAGGTGGAGGTCGGACGCCCGGCGGGCGACGACGTCCATGAGCAGGTCGGCGATATCGAAGGTCACGGCCCGCGCATCGGCGCGCGCGGCCGTTCCCTTGAGGCCCACCGGACGGACGTCCGAAGCGTGCGGGGAAACGCGAGGCCACCGTCCCGGACCTTGGGAGGGGAGCGGGACGGCGGCCCATGCCCAACGCCAGTCGTCTCTCGGGAGGGCTCCGAACGGCGCCGGGTGCAGCCACGAAGTGTGCATCGGAGCCCGCCGCGGCGCTCGGGCCGCGGTTCGTCGCCAGACCGGATTCGCGCCCCACAATCGTTTAAGGACTCGCTAAAATACCCTGCGTGGAGGATGCTCTGCGTGCCATCGCCAACCCGCGTCGCCGTGCGATGCTCGAGCTCGTCTGGGACGGCGAGCGCTCCGCGGGCGAGATCGCCGACGCCGGCGGGCTGAGCCCCGCCGCCGCCTCGCAGCATCTGCGCGTGTTGCGCGAGGCGGGGCTCGTGCGCGTGCGCCGCGCCGGCAACCACCGCTTCTACCGGGCCGAGGCCGCCCGCGTGGCCGAGCTGCGGGGCGCGCTGGAGGCCTTCTGGGGCGAGCGCCTGGCGCGCATGCGCGACGCCGCCGAGACGCCGCGATGAGCGACGACGCCGTCGTCTGCGAGGTCGCGGTCCACGCGCCCGCCGAGACGGTCTACCGGCTGTTCACCGAGCCCGCCGAGCTCGTGCGCTGGATCGGGATCCGCGCGCTGCTCGAGCCGCGCCCGGGCGGCGCGTTCCGCTTCGAGCTCATGCCCGGCGAGTTCTGCAGCGGGCGCTACGTCGAGCTCGTCCCCCATCGCCGCGTCGTGTTCACCTGGGGCTGGGAGAGCGGCGCGCTGCCCGTCCCGCCCGGCTCGAGCACCGTCGAGGTCGACCTCGACGAGAGCGACGGCGTGACCCACGTGCGCCTGACGCACCGCGGGCTCGACGCCGCGATGCGGCCCTGGCACGCCGACGGCTGGCGCCGCTACCTCGACCGCGTCGCCGCCGTGGCCGAGGGCCGCGCGCCCGGGCCCGACCCGTCCGCCGCCCACCCCGAAGGGCCCCCGGAGCGCCTGGCATGAGCATCGACGTCACCGCAGAGGTCGTCGTCGCCCGCCCGCGCGACGAGGTCGCCGCCTACATGACCGACCCGGCGCACGATCCCGAGTGGATCGGCGGCATCGGCGAGGCCAGGCTCATCGGCGACCCGCCGCTGCGCCCCGGCAGCCGCGTGGCCCGCGTCGCGCGCTTCCTCGGTCGGCGCGTGGAGTACGTCAACGAGGTGACCGTGCTCGGCCCCGAGCGCCTGGACATGCGGTCGGTCGTCGCGCCCTTCCCGATGCACATCACCTACGAGTTCACGGCCCGCCCGGGCGACGGCGCCACGGTCGTGAGCAACCGCGTGCGCGGCGAGACCGGCCGCTTCTACGCGCTCGCCGGGCCGCTGCTCGCCCCGCTCGTGCGGCGCTCGGTGCAGCGCGACCTCGAGCGCCTGCGCGCGATCCTCGAGCGCTGAGCCCGTATAGCCTGCGGCCGATGGCCAAGCACCGCTCGGACAGCGGGCTGACGGGCGCCCGGCGCATCAGCGACCTCCTGCGGGTGCCGGCCGGCCCTGTCGACCTCGGCGCGATCGCCACCGACGCCAGTCCCGGCTTCGACGGCGGCAAGTCCGACGCGGAGGCGGTCGCGCCTGCCCTCGGCGAGCGCCTCTCGCGCCTCCAGGAGCAGCTCTTCGCCGAGGGCCGCACGGGCGGCCGGCGCAGCGTCCTGCTCGTCCTGCAGGGCATGGACACCTCCGGCAAGGGCGGCACCGTGCGCCACGTCGTCGGCCAGGTCGACCCCTCGGGCGTGCGCGTCACCGCCTTCAAGCGCCCGACTCCGGAGGAGCTGCGCCACGACTTCCTGTGGCGGATCCGCAAGCGCCTGCCCGACCCCGGGGTCCTCGGCGTCTTCGACCGCTCGCACTACGAGGACGTCGTCGCCGTGCGCGTCCGCGAGCTCGTCGACCGCGAGACGTGGATGGCGCGCTACGACCAGATCAACGCCTTCGAGGAGGAGCTCGTCGCCGGCGGCACGCGGGTCGTCAAGTGCTTCCTGCACATCTCGCCCGAGGAGCAGAAGGAGCGCCTGATCGCGCGCCTCGAGGATCCGACGAAGCACTGGAAGTTCAACCCCGGCGATCTCGACGACCGCGCCCTGTGGGACGACTTCATGGCCGCCTACGCGGGCGCGCTGGAGCGCTGCAACACCGAGCCCGCGCCGTGGCACGTCGTCCCCGCCGACCGCAAGTGGTACCGCAACTGGGCGATCTCGCTGCTGCTCATCGAGGAGCTCGAGGCGATGGCCCTGCGCTGGCCCGCGCCGGCCTTCGACGTCGAGGAGATGCTCGCCCGCGTTCGCGCGGTGCCGTAGCTACGCGCCGGAGCTCGTCACGCGCGAGACCTCGGCGATCGAGGTGCGGCCCTGGCGGACCTTCTCGAGGCCGTCGTCGCGCAGGCGGCGCATGCCGTTGCGCACGGCGACCTCGGCGACGCGGTCGGCCGAGGCGCGCGCGATGGCCAGCGAGCGGATCTCCTCGGTCACCGTCATGACCTCGTAGAGGCCGATCCGGCCGCGGTAGCCGCTCCCGCCGCAGCGCGCGCAGCCGACGGGCTCGTAGGCCTCGAGGTCGTAGGCCGAGCCGAAGCCGTGGTCGCGCAGGACGTCGGCGCCGATGATCGCGCGCTTCTTGCAGTGCCGGCACAGCGTGCGCGCCAGGCGCTGCGCGACGACGCAGTCGATCGCGCTGGCCACCAGGAACGGCTCGATCCCCATCTCGATCAGGCGCGTGAGCGCCGTCGGCGCGTCGTTCGTGTGCAGCGTGGAGAGGACGAGGTGCCCCGTGAGCGCCGCCTCGACGGCGATCTGCGCGGTCTCGCGGTCGCGGATCTCGCCGACCATGATCACGTCGGGATCGGCGCGCATCATCGCCCGCAGGCCGCCGGCGAAGGTCAGCCCGGCACGCGGGTTGACCTGCACCTGGGTGACGCCCCCGACCTGGCGCTCGACCGGGTCCTCGATCGTGATGATGTTCTTCTCGGGCGTGTTGATGTCGCCCAGCGCCGCATACAGCGACGTCGACTTGCCCGAGCCCGTCGGGCCGGTGACGAGCACAGCGCCGTAGGCCTGGTGGATCGCGCGCTCGAAGCGCTCGCGGTCGCGCGCGGCCATGCCCAGGCGCTCCATGTCGACCGCGCCGCCCGAGCCGTCGAGGATCCGCATGACGATCGACTCGCCGTGCACGCTGGGCAGCGTGACGACGCGCAGGTCGACGTGGCGGTCGGCGATGCTCAGCCCGACGCGGCCGTCCTGGGGCACGCGCCGCTCGGCGATGTCGAGGTCGCTCATGATCTTCACGCGGCTGATCACGCCGCTGACCATCCGCCGCGGCACGGTGGCCGAGTCCTGCAGGACGCCGTCGATGCGGAAGCGCACGCGCAGCTCGCTGCCGTCGGGCGACAGGTGCACGTCGGACGCGCCCTGCTCGACGGCCTGGGCGACGATCCCGTTGACGAGCTTGATGACCGGCGCGTCATCGGCCGTCTCGCGCAGGTCGACGACCTCGGCGACGGCGTCGGCCTCGTCCTCGACGACGGTCGACTGGACGACATCGTCGAGGCGCGACAGGCGCGCGACGAGCGCGGCGACGTCGTCGCGCGAGGCGACGGCCGGGCGCACGTCGTAGCCCGTCATCAGGCCGATGTCGTCGATGGCCAGGACGTTCGTCGGGTCGGCCATGGCCACGAGCAGCCCGTGGTCGCCGGTGAAGGCGACGGCGACGGCCTCGTAGCGGCGGGCGGCGACGCTGGAGAGCAGGTTGGCGGCCGCCATGTCGACGGCGAAGAGGCTCAGGTCGACGTGGTCCAGGCCGTTGCGCTCGGCGATCGCACGCGCGAGCTGGTCCTGGTTGACCGTGCCCCAGCCGAGCAGCACGTCCTCGGCCGTCGTGCCCGCCTCGCGGGCGGCCTCGACGGCGGCGTCGGCGCGCTCGCGCTCGACGTGGCCGAGGTCGACGAGGACGTCGGTCAGGAAGCGCGGGCCGCTGTGGCGGCGCTGCGGCCGGGTGACGCCGGCGGGCACCTCAGGGATCGGCGGAGCCTCCGGTGTCCCGGCCTCATCGAGTGGGTGGTGGAACGGGTGCAGGCTCACCGCGTGCTGCCCGGCGCATGACGTCCAGCGGAGCGCTGCGACCGGTCCAGATCTCGAGGCTGTGCGCGCCCTGGCGGACGAGGATCTCCAGTCCGTCGACGATCCGGCACCCGCGGCGGTCGGCCTCCGCCAGCAGCGCCGTGCCGCCGTCCCGGTAGACCAGATCGACCACCAACGCGTATTCCCCGAGGTCATCGGACCCGACCGGCAGCTCCTTGAACGTCGTCGACGGATCGTGGAGCCCGACGCTCGTGCAGTTCACGAGCGCCTCGGCGCGCTCGGCGCCGGTGACGGCGACGCCGCCCAGATCGGCGGCCAGGCGCCGCGCGCGCTCGGGCGTGCGATTCCACACCGCCACCTCGGCGCCCGCGCGCCGCAGCGCGTGGACGGCGGCGCGCGCGCTGCCCCCCGCGCCGAGCACGAGCGCCGTGCGCGGCACGGGCGCGCCGATCGCGTCGAGCAGGCCCGGCGCGTCGGTGTTGTCAGCGCGGATCGCCCCGCCGGGGCCGAAGGTCAGCGTGTTCGCGGCGCCGATCGCGCGCGCGTCGGCGGAGGCCTCGCCGGCCACCGCGAGCGCCGCCTCCTTGTGCGGGATCGTCACGTTGACGCCGGCGTAGCCCTGCGCCTCGAGGTCGCGGACGGTCGTCTCGAACTCGCCGGGCGCGACGGCCACGCGCCCGTACTCCCAGTCGCCGTCGAGGCCGAGCGCCGCCAGCGCGGCGGTCTGCATGACGGGCGAGCGGCTGTGGTCGACGGGCCAGCCGAGGACGGCGAGGCGCCTCAGCGCCACGGCCCCACGCCGCCGAGGCGCTCGGCGGTGATCCGCCCCACGACGCCGGGCGGCGGGTCGTCGAACGGCGGGAAGCGCACGTCGGGACCGAGGTAGGTGTGCGCGAGGCGCTGCAGCAGCTCCGGGCCGCCGCCCTCGGTGATCCGCGCCGTCCCGTGCACGACGAGGTACTCGAGCAGCCCGAGCTCGTTGGAGCGCGTCCCCTCCACCGACAGCGAGACGCGCGGGTCGCGGCGGATGTTGTCGAGCTTGCGCCGCTCGCCGAGCGACGCGAACACGATCTCGCCGTCCTCGAGGCCGACCCACACGCAGCTCACCTGCGGGCTGCCGTCCGGCTCGATGGTGACGAGGTGGGCGAGCGCGTCGCTCTCGAGCAGCTCGCGCGCCTCGCCGGGGATCAGCATCGCGACGGGTCCTTGCCGCCGCGCCGCTCGCGCGCCTTGTTGTAGGCGTCGACGTCGCGCTGGAACTCGGCGTCGGTCGAGGAGAACGCGTGCGCGCCGCGGCCGCAGGGCTTGACGACGTAGAACAGGTAGTCGACGTTGGCCGGGTTGGCCGCCGCCTTCATCGCCGCCAGGCCGGGGTTGCCGATCGGCGTCGGCGGCAGGCCGCGGCGCCGGCGCGTGTTGTAGGCCGAGTCGCGCTCGAGCTCGGACGCGCGCAGCGGGCGGCTCCAGTTGTTCACCGCGTAGCGGATCGTCGCGTCGATGCCGAGCGGCATCCCCTCGCGCAGGCGGTTGTAGATGACCGCCGAGATCAGCCGCCGGTCGCGCGGGACGAGCGCCTCGCGCTCGATCATCGAGGCGATGATGAGCACGTCGTAGCGGCTCAGGTTGCGCGCCTTGGCGCGCCTCAGGTTCACCTCGCCGAACGCGTCACGGAAGGCGTCGATCTGGCGCGAGACGAGCCGGCCCGTGGTGGCCTGCGAGCGCCGCAGCTCGTACGTCGACGGGAACAGGAAGCCCTCGAGCGTCCGCGTGCTGCGCGGCGCGCCGAAGTCGCGCACGTCCAGCTTCGACGAGCGGCGCGTGGCGCGCAGGTAGTCGCCGCGCACGCCCGCGCGGCGCACGGCGATCGCCATCTCGCGCCGCGACGGCCCCTCGGGCAGCGTGACGTCGATCACGGGCGCCACCGTCGGCGGCGTCGTGAGCGCGGTGAGCGCATCCGCGTAGGGCATGTCGCGCCTGAGCACGTGGCGCCCGGAGCGCAGGTCGGCGCGCTGGCCGGACAGCCGCGCGCGCAGCGAGAAGAAGAAGCCCGAGTCGACGATGCCGCGGCGCTCGAGCAGGTCGCCGATCTGGTCGGCGCCCGCGCCGGGCGGGACGTGCACCGGGACCGCTCCGCTGCCCTTGCCGTGGCCGGGCTGGAACAGCAGGTACGCGAAGACGGCGGCGGCGATCGCGATGAGCAGCGCCAGCAGCGGGACGATCCGCCGCCACCAGCGGCGGCGCTTTGACGACGCCGAGCTTGCGGTAGGGCGGGTAGCCGGGCGCGCCCGGCTGGGTCTGGTAGCCCGCGCGCTGCCGCTGCCGCCGCCGCGGCTCACGCGGACGGTGCCGATCGGCTCGTCCCAGGCGCCGGTGTCCTGGTCGTCGCCGGTCTGCGGGCGCGGCAGCTTGACCGTGCGCCGCGCGGTGACGACGGGCGGCTCGAACGGCTCCGTGTCGCCGGGCTCGGGCTCGCGCTCGTCCGGCGGGCGGCGGTCAGGCTCGGTGTCCTCCCAGGCGACGATCTCGGGCTCGGGCGCCGGCTCGGGCTCGGGCGCCGGCGGGGGGCTCCAGCGCGGGCTGCCGTTGGCGGCCGGCGGCGGCGCCGGGACCTCCTCGGGCGGCGGCGCGGGCTCGGGCTCGGGCTCGACGTGCGGCGGGGCCGGCGCCGGCGCGTCGTCCCAGGCGAACGGCTCGGCCGCGGGCCCGGCGGGCTCCTCCGGCGCGGCGGCGGACGCCTCGGGCGGTGGGCGGCCCTCGCGCAGCGCGCGGCGGCGCTCGCGCTCCAGGCGCGCGGCCTCGCGGTCGGCGGCGGTGCGCTCCCCGCGCCCGCGGGCCGGGGTCACCCGTCGCCCTCCCGCCCGGCGTTGCGGGCGAGCCAGTCCTCGAGCAGCACGGCGGCGGCGCGCGAGTCCTCGCTTGCCCGGTCACCCCCGGCGCGCGCGGCGATCGCCGTCGTGAAGCGCTCGTCGTAGAGCTCGACGGGCACACGGACGGCCTCGGCCAGGCGCTCGGCGAACGCGCGCGTCTCGCGGGTCTGGTCGGTGTCGGCGCCGCTCAGGCCGAGCGGCAGGCCGACGACGACGCGCTCGACCTCGCGCGCGCGAACGAGCTCGGTGAGGCGCGCGAAGCCCCGCCGGGTCGCCGGGCGCAGCACGGGCTCGATCGGCGTGGCCAGCGTGCCCGTCGGGTCGCTGAGCGCGCATCCGCAGCGCGCGCTGCCGTAGTCCAGTGCGAGCACCCGCACGAGGCTAGCGTCTCACCCCGGACGGAAGCGGACTCGGAGGTCCGTCGGAGAGTCTAGGCAGGGCGCGCCTCGATGGCCGCACGGGCCGCCGCGAGCGCCTCGGGGAGCTTGTCGGGGTCGCGCCCGCCCGCCTGCGCCATCGTGTCGCGCCCGCCGCCACCGCCGCCCGCGACCTGCGCGGCGACCTTGACGACCTCGCCCGCGCGCACGCCGCGCTCGACGAGCGACGGGGTCACGCTGGCGACGAGGTGCACGCGGCCGTCGACGACCGTGCCGAGCACGATCGCCGAGGACTCGCCGAGCTGGCCCTTCACGCGATCGGCGATGTCGAGCAGCGCCTTGGCGTTGGCGGCCTCGATGGCCTCCGTGAGCACCTGCGCCCCGTCGACGGCGCCGGCGTGCTCGGCCAGCACGGCCGGGTCGACGGCGGGCGTCGCGCGGGCGGCGCGGGCCGCCTCGCGGGCCTCGGCGCGCAGCGCCTCGGCGGCCTCGACGACGCGCTCGGCGGGCACGCGCAGGGTCTCCTCGACCTGCGAGAGGACGTTGTCGCGCTCGCGCAGCAGCCGGACCGCCTCGGGCCCGGTGACGGCCTCGATGCGCCGCACGTTGGACGCGCTCGAGCCCTCCGAGAGGATCCGGAAGAGGCCGATCTCGGCCGTCGAGCGCACGTGCGTGCCGCCGCACAGCTCGCGCGAGTACGTCGCCGTCGCCGATCTCGACCATCCGCACGATGTCGCCGTACTTCTCGCCGAACAGCGCGGTCGCGCCGAGGCGCTTGGCCTCCTCGAGCGTCGTCGTGATCGGGCGCACGGGCTCGTTGTCGAGGATCCACGCGTTGACCGCGTCCTCGATCGCGGTTCGGTCCTCCGGCGACAGGCGCTCGGTGTGGGTGAAGTCGAAGCGCAGCTTGTCGGGCCCGACGTACGAGCCGGCCTGGTGGACGTGCGCGCCCAGGCGCGTGCGCAGCGCCGCGTGGAGCAGGTGCGTCGCCGTGTGATTGGCCGCCGTCGCGTTGCGCGCGCCGCGGTCGACGCGCGCGATGACCACCTCGCCGACCTCGAGCGAGCCGGGCTCGCCGTCGAGCACGAGCGCCTGGTCCTCGCCCGCGCGCACGACGTCGGCGACGCGCGCGTGGCAGTCGCCGTCCTCGCACTCGATCGTCCCGGCGTCGGAGATCTGCCCGCCGCCCGCCGCGTAGAACGGCGACTCGGCGAGCTTGACGTAGGTGCGACCGTCGCGCTCGAGCAGGCCGGCGACCGTCGTGTGCTCCTCGAGGTGCTCGTAGCCGGTGAACTCGGTCGGCTGCGGCGCGAGCTCGCGGACGACGTCCGCGGCGCCCCCGGCGCGCTCGCGCGCCCCGCCCGCCGAGCGCACCCGCTGCTCGGACATGAGCCGGTCGAACTCCTCGTCCTCCGCGAACGGGACCCCGCGCTCGGCGGCGATCTCGCGCGTGAGGTCGATCGGGAACCCGTAGGTGTCGTGCAGGCGGAAGGCGTCGGCGCCGCCGACCTCGCCCGCCTCGAGCAGGTCGTCGAGCAGCTTCGTGCCCTGCTCGAGCGTGCGGCCGAAGCCCTCCTCCTCGGCGCGGACCCACTTGAGGATCGTCTGCCGGCGCGCGACGAGCTCCGAGTAGGCCTCCCCCATCGTCTCGACGACGACGTCGACGTAGCGGGGCATGAAGCCGGGCTCGATCCCGATGCGGTGGCCCTGCTGGATGGCGCGGCGCATGACGCGGCGCAGGATGTAGCCGCGGTCCTCGTTGGAGGGCACGACGCCGTCGGCGATCAGGAAGGTCATCGCGCGCGAGTGGTCGGCGAGGATCCGCAGCGCGCGCTCGTCGTCGGTGCGCGTCGCGAGCTCGCGGCCGAGGTCCATGAGCGGGCGGAACTGGTCGGTCTCGAAGATCGTCGGCGCGCCCTGCTGGATCAGCGCCATCCGGTTCAGGCCCAGGCCCGTGTCGATGTTCTGGCTGGGCAGCGGCTCCAGGGTGTTGATCGGGTCCTGGTCGTACTGCATGAACACGAGGTTCCAGTACTCCAGGAAGCGCTCGTTCTCGCCGCCGGGCAGGTCGTCGGGCGAGCCGAACTCCAGCCCGCGGTCGAGATACAGCTCGCTGCACGGGCCGCAGGGACCGGTCGGGCCGGACTGCCAGAAGTTCTCCGAGCGCGGGCAGGGGACGATCCGGTCGTCGGGGATGCCGACGGCGCGCCACGCCTCGATGGCCTCCTCGTCGGGACCGAGGCCGAGCTCCTCGTCGCCCTCGAAGATCGTGATCCAGATGTCCTCCTGGCGGAAGCCGAAGCCCTCCGTCGACAGCGCGAGCGCGAACTCGACGGCGCCCTGCTTGAAGTAGTCCCCGATCGAGAAGTTGCCGAGCATCTCGAAGAAGGTGAGGTGCCGCGACGTGTTGCCGACGTTCTCGATGTCGGTCGTGCGGAAGCACTTCTGACAGCTCGTCAGGCGATGGCGCGGCGGCGCCTCCTGGCCGGCGAAGTAGGGCTTGAGCGGATGCATGCCCGCCGTGGTCAGGAGCACCGAGGGATCGAAGGTCGCCGGCACGAGCGAGGCCGAGGGCAGCCGCAGGTGGTCGCGGCTCTCGAAGAAGCGCAGGAAGGTCTCTCGGATCTCGTCGGAGGTCACGCACCCGATTGTGCCCCATCGCCGTGTGCGAGCATCGGACGTCGGTGTTCGACCACTGGGACGATCAGGCGCGCGCGGTCGTGGTGCACGCGCAGGAGGAGGCACGGGCGCTGCGCCACGACGAGATCGGCACGGCGCACCTGCTGCTGGGCACGATCCGCGTGGCGCCGGGCCTGATCAGCGTCCCCGTCGATCGCGTGCGCGGCGCCGTCATCGCGGCGACCGGCCGCGGCGAGGACGAGTCGCCGGACTCGCTGCCCTTCAGCGCCCGGGCGATGGCGCTGTTCGAGCGCGTCGCCGCCGAGGTGCGCGCCGGCGTGCTCATGCGCGTCCAGCCCGCCGACCTGCTGCGCGCCCTGCGGCGCGCGGGCGGCGTGGCCGAGCGGGTGCTCGCCGACCTCGGCGCCGGGGCGCTGCCCGAGGCCCAGCCGCTGCGCCCGCTTCCCGACCGCGCGGTGCCGGGTGACGCGGTGCCGGTGCGCCTCGGCGACGGCCCGCCGATCGGCGACCTCGGCCACCCGCGCGTCGACGGCCTCCTGCTGCTCGCGGTGCTCGCCGCGGGCGGACCGGCGGCAGCGCTTCTGCGCGAGCACGGGATCGACGAGGCCGCGGTCCGCGCCGCGACGCCCGTCGACCCCGCGTAGACCGCGCAACCTAGACCGGGCGCGCCAGGCCCTCGATGCGCAGCGCGACGCGCCGGCCGGCCATGACCCGCGGGCCGTAGGCGATGCCGTGCTCGTAGCGGTCGATCTCGCCGGTCGCGCAGAAGCGCATCCGCCCGTCGGGCCGGTACTCGACCTCGGCGGCCAGGACCACCGGGCGCGCGACGCCGCCGATCGACAGCTCGCCGTGGAGCGCCATCCCCTCGGCGCCGCGCTCGCAGCGCGTCGAGCGGAAGGTCAGGTACGGATGGTCCTCGGCGCCGAAGAAGGCGGGCGAACGCAGGTGCGCGTCGCGCTTGGCGATCCCCGTGTCGATGCTCGCGACGGCGACGCAGGCGTCGACGTCGAGGCTGCCGGCGGCGTCCGTGCGGATCGTCGCGGTCACGTCGCCGAAGCGGCCGTGCACCGTCTTGACGAAGAGGTTCGAGACGGTGAAGCCGCAGCTGACGTCGTCGGGCTCGACGGTCCAGCGGGTCGTGGAGGTGTGGGTGAGGAGCTGAGTGGACATGGCCGCGATGCTGGCGGCGGGCGGCCGCCGCGGCATGAGCAGCGCGCTACTCAACTTCGCCGCACCGGGTTACTCGGGTGCCGCGGCGAGCAGGTCCGCGAGCTCCTCGCGCCGGGTGACGCCGAGCTTGCGGTAGGCGCGCTGGAGGTGGTTGTCGACCGTGCGCACGGAGACGACGAGGCGCCCGGCGATCTCGCGGCTCGTCAGCCCGGCGGCGGCGAGCGTCGCCACCTCACGCTCGCGCGCGGTGAGCTCGTCGGTCGCCGGGTCGGGGCCGAGCGTCGGCGGGCGCGCATCCTCGCAGCGGGCCAGGAGCGCGGCCGCTCGCGCACCGGCGGCGCGAGCGCTCGGCTCGCGCCCGGCCCGGCGGAAGGCCGCGGCCGCGGCGTCGCATGCCTCGGCGGCGAGCAGCAGCGCACCCGTCGCGGCAAACAGCTCGGCGACCTCGACGAGCCGCTTCGCGTCGCCGTCTGCCAGCGCGGCGGCATGCAGCGCGACGGCGGCGGCGAGCGGCCCCTCGACCGGGCCGGCCAGGGCCGCCAGGCGCGGCGCCGCGACCTCCGGTGCGCCGAGGCGCGCGAGGTCGGAGAGCGCGCGCATCGTCCACGCGTCGGCGCCGCGCGCGTCGGCCAGGTCGGCGGCGCGCGACGCGGCGTCCCGCGCGGTGCGCATGTCGCCGGCGACGGCCGCGGCCCACGCCTCGCCGAGCACGATCTCGGAGTCGAACAGCGCGTTGGCGCGCGCCGGCAGGCCCTGCAGCTCCTCGAGCGCGGCGCCGGCGAGCGCGGCGTCGCCGAGGTGCGCCGCCGCGACGGCCGTGCCGGCCAGGGAGCCGGGCAGGAACCCGACGGTGTCGGCGCCGCGCAGCAGCGCGGTGGCCTCCTGGAAGTGGCGCAGCGCCGAGCGCGCGCGGCCGCACGTGAGCTCGATGCCCCCGAGCTCGAAGCTCGCGATCGCCGCCCCCTGCGGGGCGCCCATCTCGAGCTCGTAGACCTCGCGGGCGCGCGCGAGCGCCTCGTCCAGGCGGCCGCCCACGTGCAGCGCGACCGATCGCGCGCTCAGCAGCTGCGCGAGCACGTGGGGCGCCGCGTCGACGTGGCGCGCGGCCACCGGCGCCCACTGCTCGGAGAGCGCGATGGCCAGATCGCAGCGCCCGCGGGCGGCGTGGGCGAACGTCGCCGTGACGGCCGCGCGGACGCGGACGCGCTCCGTCGCCTGCTCGTCGTCGAGCAGCGTCCCGGCGATCTCCAGCCCCCGGCGGACGTCGCCGCTCGTGCACAGCATCCACGCGCGCACGGCGGCGAGCTCGTTGCGCAGCGCGGCCGAGCCGATCGCCGCCTCGGCGTCGAGCAGCACCGTCGCGGCGTCCTCGTGGCGCGACAGCCCCCAGTGCAGGTTGCGCGCCCGCGCCAGCGCGACGTCGAAGCGCTCGCCGTCGCTCCCGGCGCGCTCGGCCAGTGGCCCCAGCACGTCCTCGGCCTCCTCGCCCGCGCCGCGTGAGGCGAGCGCGCGCCCGAGCGCGAGCTCGGCCCCGAAGCCGCCGCCGCCCTCGATCGCGGCGCGCGCCAGGCGCTCGGCGAGCGGGCGGTCGAGGGCGGCCTGGGCGTCGTTCGCCGCGCGCACGAAGAGGTCCGGCGAGCCGGTCTCCCCCGCCTCCAGGCGCCAGGCGGCGAGCCGCAGGAGGTCCTCGCGGCGCCGCGCGCCGGTGGCCGCGAGCGCGTCGGCGAGCGTGCGGTGCAGCGCCTCCAGGCGCGTCGCCCCGAGCCGCGAGCGGACGACCTCGCCGTGCAGCGGGTGGACGAGGTCGAGCTCGCGCCGGCGCGCCGCCTCGCGGCGCACCGCGATCCCGGCGGTCTCGAGCCCGGCGACCGCACGCTCGCCCGCCTCGGCGACGAGCAGCCGCGCCTCGAGCGGCGCGCCGACGGCGAGCAGCTCGAGCGCGCCCCGCTCCTCGTCGCCGAGCGCGTCGAGCCGCGTGCCGACGATGTCGCTCAGGCGCATGCCGCCCGACGGACCGTCGCGCCAGTGCCAGACCTCGCCCTCGCGCTCCAGCCCGCCGCTGCTCAGCCCGTGCAGGACGACCTCGCGCACGAACAGCGCGTTGCCGCGCGTCAGCTCCCACAGCGCGGCGATCCCGCGCCCGTCGAGCGCGCCGCCGAGCACCTCGCCGACGAGCCGCTCGACCTCGTCGCGCGACAGCTCGCCGAGCGGCACGCGCTCGCACAGCTCGTCCTTCCACAGCGCGCCGATCGCGTCGGGCGCGGGCTCGCCGGCGCGGATCGTGAGGATGGCCGTCGCGTCGCCGGCCGCCACGAGCCCGTGCAGGAGCGCCGCCGAGGCGTCGTCGAGCAGGTGGGCGTCGTCGGCGCAGAGCACGAGGCGCGCGTCGCCGGCACGCGCCACGAGCGCGCCGTGGGCGGCGGCGAGCACGTTGGCCTGCGCATCCGGGGGGCCGGCCACGGGCAGCAGCGGGGCGAAGGCGCCGAGCGGGATCGATGCCGCCGAACGGGTCGCGCGGACCCACTCGACATGGCCGCCGAGGCCGGCCGCCGCCGTGGCCGCCTCGGTGGCCAGGCGCGTCTTGCCCACCCCGGCCGGGCCCGCGAGCACGGCGCCGCCGCGGCGCGCGGCGAGGATCGCCCGGACGACCTCCATCTCGTCCTCGCGTCCGACGAGCGGCCAGCGCTGCGGGGGCGTCGTCGTGGCCACGCGACGACGCTCCTCCCCGGCCTAGCTGACGATCGTCGCGCTGCCGACGACGACGTCGCCGCGCAGGAGCACGGCGGCCTGTCCGGGCGCGACGCCATGGGCCGCCTCGCCGAGCGCGATCACCTCGCCGCGCAGCGCGCACGGCAGCGGCGCCGAGCGGTAGCGCAGCTTGACCGCGTCGACCTCGGCCTCGTCGCGGTGCAGGCGCACGCCGCGCACGCGCACCGTGGTCGTCCCGAGCGCCGCCTTCGGCCCGACCGTGACCGTGTTCGCGCGCGCGTCCGTGCCGAGCACGTAGAGCGGCTCGCCGGTCCCGCCGATGCCCAGCCCGCGCCGCTGGCCGACGGTGAAGTGATGGTGGCCGCGGTGGCGCCCGACGCGCCGGCCGCCCGCGTCGACGATGTCGCCGGGCCGCTCGCGCAGCCCGCCGTGGCGCGCCAGGAAGCGCGCCCGCCCGGTGCCGGCCAGGAAGCACAGGTCCTGGGAGTCGGCCTTGGCGGCGACGGGCAGCCCGGCGCCGCGCGCGATCTCCCGGACCTCCGGCTTGCGCAGGTCGCCGAGCGGGAAGCGCAGGCGCTCGAGCGTGCGCGGCGACAGCGCGGCCAGCATGTAGGACTGGTCCTTGGCCGGATCGGCGGCGGCGCGCAGCAGGCCGTCGTCGGTGCGCCGGGCGTAGTGGCCAGTGCTCAGCGTCGCCGCTCCGAGCCGGTCGGCGAAGTCGAGCATCGCGTCGAGGCGCACGTGGCCGTTGCAGCCGACGCACGGGTTCGGGGTCAGCCCTTCGGCGTGGCCGGCCAGCCACGGCTCGACGACGCCGGCGCGGAACTCGTCGCGCAGGTCGAGCGTGAAGTGCGCGAGGCCCATGCGGTGGGCGAGCGCGCGGGCGCCGCGGACCGCGTCGGCCGAGCAGCACGAGCGCTCGCCGTCGTTGTCGGGGTCGCGCCACAGCTCGAGCGTGACGGCGACCGCCTCGCCCTCGGCGCGCAGCGCGGCGACGGCCGAGTCGACGCCGCCGCTCATGGCCACGAGCGTGCGCTCGGCCACCGGGGCGAGCGCCGCCGCGTCGCGGGCGGCCGCGCCGAGCGCGCGCGCGAGCGCGTCGGCGGCGAGGTCGGCGGCGTGGAGCTTGCCGACGCTGAGGCCGCCGAGCTCGGCCGCGACCTGGGGGCTGCCGATGCGCGCGGCGTCGAGCAGCGGGGCGCCGTGCGCGAGGTCGACCGCCGCGCTGGCCGCCGCGATCGTCGCGCCGCAGCCGGCGGCCTCGAAGCCCGCGTCGGCGACGCGGTCGCCCTCGACGAGCAGGCTGATGCGCACGACGTCGCCGCACGCGGCGCCGCCGGCCACGCCGTCGCGCGCGCCGGCCGGGACGTGGCCGCGGCCGCGCGGATGGCCCAGGTGCTCCGCGAAGCGCTCGTCGGGCATATCGCACCGAGTCTATTGCGGGAACTGCTCTCAACCCGGGGTCCCGGACCGCCGATGAGGGGGGCGAGATGACGCCCACGGACCGTCTCCACTACGTCGAGTGCGACGTCCCGCCCGGCCAGACGCTGGCCGAGTGGCGCCGCGAGCGGGCCGCCGGCTCCGCCCGCCCGCGCCGGCTGCGCACGCGCCGCCGCGCGGCGTTCCGCGCGCTGCGCCGCGCCTGCGGCCTGATCTGAGCTCGCGCGCGCCAGGCGCTTCCCAGCCGCCGCGGCGTCGGCTATCCTGCCCGGCACAAGGGAAGTAGCCCTGCAACACGAGCGTCGTCATCTCGTCCCCCTATATGGGGACCGGCGCTCGGGCCGGCATGCAGGCGGGCCAAACCTTCGACCGTCCACTGATCGAAGGAGCCCAGATGCTTCCCTGGTTCGCGCTGAGCGCGTTCGTGCTGTTCGCCCTGCTCGTCGACTTCCGGCTGCAGCCGGATCGCCCGTCGATGCGCACCGCCCTGGTGTGGTCGGTCGCCTGGACGCTGATCGGCGTCGGCTTCGCCGGCGTGCTGATCCTCACCGGCGACCGGGCCGCGTCCGGCGAGTACCTCGCCGGCTTCCTGATCGAGAAGTCGCTGTCGCTGGACAACCTGTTCGTCTTCGCGGTGCTCTTCTCGTTCTTCGCCGTGCCCGCCGAGCAGCGCCATCGCGTGCTCGTCTTCGGCGTGGCCCTGGCGATCGTGCTGCGCGCGTTGTTCATCCTGGCCGGCGCCGCGGCGCTGAACGCGTTCTGGTTCATCACCTACGCGCTCGGCGCGCTGCTGCTGTACACGGCGATCAAGATCGCCCGCCACAAGAGCGAGGACATCGATCCCGAGCAGACGCTGGTCATGCGCGTCATGCGCCGCGTCGTGCCGATGTCGTCGTCCTACGACGGCGGCCGGCTGCTGACGCGTGAGAACGCCAAGCGGGTCACGACGCCGCTGTTCGCGGCCTTCGTGATGGTCGCCGCGTTCGACGTCATGTTCGCCATCGACTCGATCCCGGCGATCTTCGCGATCACCACCGACACATTCGTGGTGTTCGCCGCCAACGCGTTCAGCCTGCTCGGCATGATCAGCCTGTTCTTCCTGCTCGACGGGATGCTCGATCGCTTCCGCTACCTGAACCTCGGGCTGGCGGCGATCCTCGGCTACGTGTCGCTCAAGCTGCTCTTCGCCGACGTGTGGCACCCGCCGATCCCGCTCACGCTCGGGGTGATCGTGCTGTCGCTGGGCACCGCCGTCCTCGCCTCGTGGCTGGCCGAGCGGCGCGAGCGCGACGAGGCTCCGCCGACCGGGCGCCCGCTCGGCGGGACGAGCGGCCGCTGACGCCCCGCTGCCGGACCCGGCGCGTTCTCGCGCCGGGTCCCGGCTCGGGTCAGCCGCTCTCACCGGTATCGTCACGGCGCCATGGACGTCCTGGTCGCCCGCCAGCCGATCCTGGACGGCGGGTTGCAGGTGGCGGGGTACGAGCTGCTGTTCCGGACACCCGGCGCATCCGTTGCGGAGGTGACCGAGTCCGAGCGCGCGACGTCGCAGGTCATCGTCGACGCGATCGCCGAGATCGGCCTCGGCTCCCTCTCCGCCGGTCACCCGGCGTTCGTGAACGTCAGCCGCGAGCTGCTGCTCCAGGTCCGGCCGCTGCCGCTGCCGCCCGATCGGATCGTCATCGAGCTGCTCGAGGACGAGCCGGTCGACGACGAGCTGCTCGCGGTCCTGCGCGAGGTCGTCGGCGCCGGCTTCACGCTCGCCCTGGACGACTTCATCTACGCGCCCGAGCTCGAGCCGGTGCTCGAGCTCGCCCACGTCGTCAAGCTCGACGTGCTCGCGCTCGGCCGCGACGGCGCGCTGGACCAGCTCGCCCAGCTGCGCGGCCGCGACGTCCGGCTCCTGGCCGAGAAGGTCGAGACGCACGACGACTTCGCCTTCTGCCACATGGCCGGGTTCCACCTGTTCCAGGGCTTCTTCTACGCGCGCCCGGAGCTCATGCGCGGGCGCGGCATGCCCGCCGAGCGGCTCGGCACGGTGCGGACGCTGTCGGAGATCCAGTCCAGCGGCGGGTCCTTCGAGCGCCTCGAGCAGGCCATCGCCCACGACGCCGGCCTGAGCTACAAGCTGCTGCGCTACGCCAACTCGGTCTACGCCCAGAGCCGCGCGCCGGTGCGCTCGGTGCGCGACGCGCTCGTGCGCCTCGGGGCGCGCAACGTCCAGCAGTGGGCCACGGTGATCGTCCTCGCCGGGATCCCCGACCGCTCGCCGGAGCTGATGACCACGGGGCTGCTGCGCGCCCGCACATGCCAGCTGCTGTGCCTCGACGGCGGGGTCGAGGCGGGCGACCAGGGATTCACGGTCGGCCTGTTCTCGGTGCTCGACGCGCTGCTCGACGCCCCCATGGACGAGGTCCTCGACCTGCTGCCGCTCGACGCCGTCATCGCCGACGCGCTGCGCGACCGCGCCGGCCCGGCCGGCGCCGTGCTCGCCGCGGTCCTCGCGCACGAGCGCGGGACCCCGTGGCTCGACAGCGGGCCGGGCGAGCCCGCGGTCGGCGCCGCCTACTCGGAGGCGCTGGCGTGGACGCAGGAGATCGCCGCGGGGCTGGTCTGATCAGCGCGTCAGCCGGCCGCCCCCGCCGGCACGCACACCGCCACCACCGTGAAGGTGTTGACCGTGAGCCCGCTGTTGTCCACCCGGACGCGCCAGGCGCGGACCGCCGGATCGGGGAAGCTGTCGACGACCGACGTCTCGGTGTTGTTGTCGACACCGACGCCGCCGGCGATCGGAAGCTGACCCGCCGGGCACACCGCGGCGCCGCCACCGATGGTCGCGGTGACGCCGCCCATTCCGTCGCTCACGCCCGGCGCGACGCTGCCTGCCGCGCGCACATACGTGATGCGGTCGAGCGCCGCCGGCGGTGTTGGCGTGGCCCGCGTTCGTGGCGCCCGCGACGCCGGCGAGCGTGTTCTCGCGGATGTCGGCGCCGGTCAGCGCATCCCGGCGCACCTTGGCCCCGGTCACTGCGTTGTTGGAGAGGTTCGCGGTTCTCACCGCGCCCCGCTTGAGCTGCTTGGCCCCGACGCTGCGCGACGGCAGCGCCGCCAGGGCGTAGGACCCTCCCCCGATCGCCATGAACAACGCGACGAAGGCCACGACCATCGACGGCGAGGGACGAAGACGCCGATTGATCATGCCGCACCCCCCAAATGTGGTGAATGGAACGGAGGGATGCTAATTACTGCAGAGGCGCCCGCACAACCGTGATGTCACAAAATTGTGCGTGACTTACTGTACAACGGCACAGTGCGACAACCTCGAACAGCCTGAGGATCGGGAACGTAACCGGCCTAGATGAGAGGGCGCTGAGAACCGCCGGCGTCGGGCAGCCAGATCCGCACGCTCGTGGACCCGGGCTCGTCGGCCACGGCCGCGGTGCCGCCGTGGGCCTCGGCGATCGCCTTGACGATCGCCAGCCCGAGCCCGGCTCCCTCGCTCGAGCGCGCCTCGTCGCCGCGCGTGAAGCGCTCGAACGCCCGGTCGGCCATGCCGCGCGTGAACCCCGGCCCCTCGTCGCGGACGGCGACCTCGACGCCGCCGTCGAGGCGCCGCGAGAGGAGCGTCACGTCGCCGGCGCCGTGACGCAGGGCGTTGTCGACCAGGTTGGCCAGCGCCTGGCGCAGGCGCAGCGGGTCGGCGACGACCGACAGGTCGTCGGACGCCTCGACGCGGATCACCCGGTGACGCTGGGCGGCGCGGTCGGCGAAGCGCTCGCGGGCGTCCTCGAGCAGCGGCCGCGCGGGGAGCGGCTCCGGCCGGGTCGGGAGGCGTCCGTCGGCGGCGCGGGCGAGCACGAGCAGGTCCTCGGCGAGCTGCGCCAGGCGGTCGCACTCCTCGACCGCGGCGACGAGCGCCTGCTGGACGCCGGGCCCGTAGTCGCCGCTGCGCAGCGCCCCCTCGATCTCGGTCCTGACCACCGCGACAGGGGTGCGCAGCTCGTGGCTCGCGTCGGCCACGAAGCGCCGCTCGCGCTCGAACGAGCGCCGCAACCGGTCGAGCATCGTGTTCAGCGTCTCCCCCAGGCGGCGGATCTCGTCGTGGGCGGCGGGCAGCGGCAGCCGGTCCTCGTCGCCGCTGAGGGAGATGTCGTTCGCGCGCCGGCGCATCGCCTCGACCGGCTGCAGACCGGCGGTGGCCAGGCCGTAGCCGATCAGCGAGGCGAGCACGACGGCCAGCGGGGTGCCGATCGCGAACGAGCTGACGAGCGCGGCCAGCGCCTCGTTGCGGTCCTCGAGCGACTGGCCGACCGCGACCACGCTGAGCCCGGGGCGCCCACGGGCGCGCACCGGCTCGGCCAGGACCCGCGCTTCGTCGTCGAATCCAGGGAGATCGTGCTCGACCTGGATCGGGCCACGCAGCGCGCGGCGCAGCTCGTGCGCTCCCAGCGGCGGCGTGCGGACCGCCCCGATGGCCGCCAGCACGCGGCCGTCGCGGCTGAGCAGCTGCGCGAAGCTCTCGTCGACCTCGGTGAGCACGCCGGAGTCGCTCGCGTCGATCGTCCCCTGGCGCTGGGCCAGGTGGGCGGCCGCGTCCAGGCGCGTCCGCAGGCCGCCGGTGATCGAGTCGTCCAGGTCGCCGCGCAGCTGCACGAAGACGAACGCGCACGCCGCGCACAGGACGAGCACGGTGGCCAGCGCGAACGCCGCCGTCAGCCGCACCCGGATCGGGAGCCGGCTCACACGCCGCCGTCCCTGCGCAGGCGGTAGCCCACGCCGCGCACGGTCTCAAGCGACTTGATCCCGAACGGGCGGTCGATCTTCTCGCGCAGGTAGCGCACGTAGACCTCGACGACGTTCGAGCGCTGCTCGTAGCCGAGGTCCCACGCGGCGTCGAGCAGCTGCATGTGGCTGAGGACCTGACCGGCACGGCGCATGAAGGTCTCGAGCACCGCGAACTCGCGCGCCGAGAGCGAGATCTCCACGTCCCCGCGCCACACCTGCCAGGTCGCCGGGTCCAGGCGCAGGTCGCCGACCTCGAGCACGGCCGGTCGCTCGACCGGTCCGCGCCGCGCCAGCGCGCGCAGCCGGGCCAGCAGCTCGGCGAGCGAGAACGGCTTGGTCAGGTAGTCGTCGGCCCCCTGGTCCAGCCCCCGGACCCGGTCCTCGATGGCGTCGCGGGCGGTGAGCATGATGATCGGCACCCACACGCGGTCGGCGCGCAGCCGGCGACACGTCTCGAACCCGTCGATGTCCGGCAGCATGACGTCGAGCACGAGCACGTCGTAGTCGCTCGCGCGGGCCATCGCCATCGCGTCCTCGCCGGTCCCCGCCACGTCGGCGAGGATCCCCTCCGAGCGCAGGGCGCGACGGATCGCTCCCGCCATCCTCACCTCGTCCTCGACGAGCAGAACACGCATGGTCCTCGGATCTCACTTCAAACTGAGAGTGAGATGAGACGAATCTTAAAACACGCGCGCCAGCGCTTCACTTGGGCTCGCATTCCTTGCAAGGGGCCGGGGATTGGTGTTACGTGAACGGTCATGGGGGAAGTCCACCCATCGAGCGGCCAAGCGCTCGACGGGCCGGGCACGATCTGGGGTCCGGTGCAAGCCAGTCTCTCACTGGCCATGGACCCGCGGGCGGCGAGGAGGCGCTGACCCGCCGTGGGCACGTCGCGGCAGTCACGCATGGCTGTGCTGTCGCTCGCCGCGCTCGTCGTCATCACGCTCGCCGGCTGGCTCGCGGCACAGGGGATCCGCTCCCCCGCGCAGGTCGCGGCCGACACCGCGCCGCCCGCGCCCTCGCCGATCACCATCCCGGTCGCCCGGCGCACCCTGTCGGCCGAGGTCATCGTCCGCGGCACCGTCCGCTACGGGGCGCCGCAGGCCGTCGTCCTGGCCACCTCGCAGCTCAAGGCGGGCACGGCGAGCGACATCGTCACGCGCGCCCCGCGCAGCAAGCAGGTGCTGACCGCGGGCGACGTCGCGATGGCCGTCGACGGCCGGCCGGTGTTCGTGCTGCCGGGCGCGATCCCCATGCACCGCGACCTGGGACCCGGCGATCGCGGCCCCGACGTGCGCCAGCTCGAGCGCGCGCTGCTGCGCATGGGCGTCTCCCCCGGCGCCATCGACGGCGTCTACGACGCGCGCACCGAGGCGGCGGTCGCCGCGTTCTACCTGCGCCGCGGCTGGGATCCCTTCGGGCCGACCGAGCTCCAGCTCGACGCGCTGCGCACCGCCGAGGCCGCCGCCGCGGCCGCCCGCGACGCGCGGCTGCAGGCGGCCGGCAACGCGACGACCGCCCGCCGTGTCGCGCGCCCCTCGGAGGTGACGCAGGCACGGATCGACGCCAACAACGCGCGCGACGCGGTCGGGACGGCGCGCCTGCGCGTGTCCGCCGCGCGGGCCAAGGCCGATTCGGCCGAGGCCGCTGCGACCAACGCGGGCGAGGGCGTCGCGGTGGCCAACAGCCAGCGCGACATCGCGCTGGCGGACGCCGACGTCGCCGCCAAGCAGGCGGCGGTGGCGTCGGCGGCCGAGGAGGCGCGCCTGGCCGACGCCGCGCGCGTCGCGCTCCCGCCCGAGGCCACGCTCAGCGAGCGCCAGGCGGCCGATGCCGCCGTCAACCAGGCCGCCGCGGCGGCCGGCCAGGCGCAGGCCGAGCTCAGCGCGGCCACGGCCGCGGCCAACGCCGTCCGCGTCAGCGGCGGCGCCGACGTCCAGAAGGCGCGCAACGACGGCGCCAAGCTCGCCGGCGACGCGCGCGTCGCGCGCGCCGAGCTGCGCCGCGCGCGGCAGTCGCTGCGCCTCACCCGGCGCCAGGCGCGGCTCGCGGCCCACAAGGCACGGGTCATCAACCGCCCGCCGGACACGAGCTCGCTCGAGGCGATCACGGCGTCGGCCGCCCGCGAGCAGCAGCGCACCGAGGGCGAGGTCGCCCGCCTGGCGCGCGCGACGGGCGTCCAGGTGCCGGCCAACGAGGTCGTGTTCTTCTCGAACCTGCCGCTGCGGGTCGACGCGGTGAAGGCCCGGCGCGGGAGCACCGTGTCGGGCCCCGTGATGACCGTGACGAACTCGCGCCTGGCCATCGACTCGTCGCTGTCGGTCTCCGACCGCAAGCTCGTCCGCGTCGGCGACGGCGTGACGATCGAGGAGCAGGACCTCGGCATCACCGCCCGCGGCCGCGTCACCCAGGTGGCCGGCACGCCGGGAACCAACCGCGTCGACCCGAACCGCTTCTACCTGGCCATCGTGCCGACCTCGAGCCTGCCCTCGCTGGTCGGCGCGTCGGTGAAGCTCACGATCTCGGTCCGCAGCACGAGCGGCCGGGTGCTCGCCGTCCCGGTCAGCGCGCTGTCGATCGGCGGCGACGGGCGCTCGCGCGTCCAGGTCCGCCGCGGCGGGCGCACGGAGCTCGTCCCCGTCGTCCCCGGGCTCGCCGCCGAGGGACTCGCCGAGGTGCGCCCCGCGGGCGGCGGCCGGCTGCTGCCCGGCGACCTCGTCGTCGTCGGGTCGCGAGGCGCGACCAGCGCCGGTGGCGGCCCATGAGCGCCGAGGCCGACCCCGAACCCGTCCTGCGCCTGTCCGTGGTCGAGCCACCGCCCGTCGTCGAGCTGCAGGGCATCACCCGCGCGTTCGGCAGCGACCCGCCGGTCGTCGCCCTGCGCGACGTCGACCTGACGGTGCGTCAGGGCACGTCGCTGGCCATCGTCGGCGTCTCGGGATCGGGCAAGTCGACGCTGCTGAACGTCCTCGGCTGCCTCGACCGCCAGACGAGCGGGACCTACCTGCTCGACGGCATCGACGTCGGCGAGCTCGACGACGACCAGCGGGCGCTGCTGCGCGCGGAGGCGATCGGGTTCGTGTTCCAGTCGTTCAACCTGCTCGCCCACCGCTCGGTGCTCGACAACGTGATGCTCGCCGAGCTCTACCGCGGCATGCCGCGCGAGGGTCGCGCGGACCGGGCGCTGGCCGCGCTCGAGCGGGTCGGGATGGAGAACCGCGCGAAGTTCCTCCCCACCCGGCTGTCGGGCGGCGAGCAGCAGCGCGTGGCCATCGCCCGCGCGCTGATGGCCGACCACAGCGTGCTGCTGTGCGACGAGCCGACCGGCAACCTCGACTCCGCGAACACCGCCTCCGTGCTCGGCCTGTTCGACGAGCTCAGCGAGGAGGGCCTGACGCTCGTCCTCGTCACCCACGACGAGCACGTCGCCGCGCACGCCGACCGGCGCGTGCGGATGACCGACGGCCGCCTCACCGAGGAGCTCACGTGAGGAACCCGCGGATGTGGGCCGCCGATCTGGTGACGGAGGCGTTCGCCGGCCTGCTCGCGCGCCCAACGCGCGTGGCGCTGACGGTGCTCGGCACGGTCATCGGCGTCGGCGCGCTCGTGGCCACGCTCGGGCTCTCCAAGACGGCCGGGAGCCAGATCGTCGGGCGCTTCGACGCCCTGGCGGCGACCGACATCGTCGTCAGCCCGTCGGTCCGCGCCGGGGGCAGCGGCGCGATCGTCGCTGCCCTGGGACTCTGAGGCGCGGTTGCGTCGCCTCAACGGCGTCGTCGCCGCCGGGACGCTCGCCGACGTCGACGTGCGCGGCCAGCTCGTGCGCTCGGTGCCGATCAACGACCCGCTGGCCGCGGGCGCCACGCAGCTGCCGATGAAGGCCGCCTCGCCGGGCCTGTTCGCCGCCGTCCACGCCCAGATCTCCTCCGGGCGCTTCTTCGACGCGGGTCATTCGGCGCGCGGCGACCGCGTCGTCGTCCTCGGGCGCAACGCGGCCGAGCGCGTCGGCATCGACCGCGTCGACACGCTGCCCGCCGTCTTCATCGGCGATCGCCTGTACACCGTCATCGGGCTGCTCGGCACCGTCCGCCGTCAGGCCTCGCTGCTCGGCTCGGCGATCATGCCCGAGGGCACGGCGCGGCGCGAGTTCGGCCTCGCCGCCCCCGCCCTGGCCCAGGTCGAGACGCAGATCGGCGCCGTCGGGCTGATCTCGCGCCAGGCGCCGATCGCGCTCAGCCCGGCCCAGCCGCGGCTGCTGAAGGTGGCGGCGCCGCCCGACCCGCGCGAGCTGCGCGGCGAGGTCAAGAACGACCTCAACGTGCTGTTCCTGCTGCTCGGCGGCGTGTCGCTGCTCGTCGGGGCGATCGGGATCGCCAACGTGACGCTCGTCTCCGTGCTCGAGCGCGTCGGCGAGATCGGCCTGCGCCGCGCGCTCGGCGCCGGGCGCAACCACATCGCCGGCCAGTTCCTGCTCGAGAGCACCGCGATGGGCCTGGCCGGCGGCTTCATCGGCGCGAGCGTCGGCGTGCTCGTCGTCATCGCCGTGTCCGCCTTCAACACCTGGACGCCGGTCCTCGACCCGTGGGTGCCCCTGGGCGCGCCGCTGCTCGGCGCGCTCATCGGCCTGCTGTCCGGCACCTATCCCGCGCTGCGCGCCGCGGCCCTCGAGCCCGTCGAGGCGCTGCGCGCGGGCATGTGATCAACCACTCGACCCGGAGCCACGACGCATGCGCCAGCCCGACCTCTCCCCATCCGCACGACTCGCGCGGCGCGTGCTCGCCGCCGCCGTGCTCCTCGCCGCGCTGCTCGCCCTCGCGGCCTGCGGCAGCGACGAGGGCGGCTCCTCGTCGACCTCCGGCTCCACGGCCGAGAAGGCGGCGGCCGGCAACACGGGCCCGGCCGGCACGGTCGAGGACCAGCTCGGCTTCGACCAGGCCGGGCTCATCGCGCGCCAGAGCCGGGTCGAGTCCGCGATCGGCGAGTGCATGCGCAACGAGGGCTTCGAGTACGTGCCGGTCGACCCGCTCGCTCAGCGCGCCGCGCTCGTGGGATCGAGCCGTCTGAGCGACGAGGACTTCCTCAACCAGTTCGGGTACGGGATCAGCACCCTGTGGGGTCGCGGCAAGGCCGAGGCCGACCCGAACAGCAGCATCCGCGCGAGCCTCGGAGCCGCCGACCGGCGCGCCTATGACCGCACGCTGTGGGGCGAGAACAGGGGCGCGTCGTTCACCGAGGCGATCGAGAACGGCCACTTCGACCGCCTCGGCGGCTGCACGCTGACCGCCACCGAGAAGGTCTTCGGCGGCGCGCAGGTCCTCACCTCGCTGCAGGGCAAGCTCGACGCGCTGGACGACCGGATCCTCGAGGACGCGCGGATGGTCAAGGCGATCGAGAGCTGGTCGGAGTGCGTGGCCGACGCCGGCTTCCGCTACGAGGAGCCCGACGAGATCGACTCCGACCTGTTTGCCCGCATGGAGAAGCTCGTCGGCCCGCTGCCCGGCCAGTTCGCCACCGGCCCGCCGGCCGGCCAGAAGGCGCAGTCCTACGATCCGGCGGCGCTGCGCGAGCTCCAGGGCGAGGAGGTCGCGATCGCGAAGGCGGACTGGGCCTGCGAGAAGTCGCGCATCCTGCCGGTCGAGAACGAGGTGCGCCCGCAGTACGAGGCGCAGTTCCGCCGCCAGAACCAGAGCCTGATCCAGAGCGTGCGGCCGGTGCGCTGACCTACGACGTCCGCCCCGCCCGCTCGGCGGGCGCGGTCCGGCCGTAGAGGTCCTCGCGCACGCGGTAGGCGCGCCGGTCGAGCTTCAGCGCCTGCCGGCGGGCATGGGCCAGGTCGGCCACGCCGAGGTGCCGGACGCGCGTGAGGACGAGGACCTCCTTCTCCGTGCCGCCGTGCGGCGCGGCGCGGATGTTCCCGACTCCCCGGGCGTAGAACTTGCGCTGGTGGCCGTCGTTGGGCTCGAGCGGGTTCGTCTCGTCGGTGACGAGGACGTCCGAGAAGCAGCGCAGCGGCACGCAGTCGCGCAGCCCTGACCGGAAGACCCGCGCGCGATCGGAGAACTCGATCTCCGGCGCCCAGCCCTGCAGGTAGCTCGAGGTGCCGACGCGGGGCTCGCCGCGCATCATGATCCCGGCGCGCGCGCCGGCCAGGCCGGACAGCCACGTGTCGGGAGCGCCCTCCAGGCGCCCGTCCTCGTACTCCTCCGGGTACTCGCCCATGTTCCAGACGTTGCCGTCGTCGTCCTGGGCGTGGAACGCCAGCTCGCCCTCGAGCATGACGCCGTCGTTGATGTCCTGGTCCCAGAGGACGACGGTGCGCACGCCGTCGATGACCTTCGTCAGGTCCGTGACGGTGAAGATGACCTGGTGGGGGCGCCGGCCGCGGCCGCGATCCGACTCGCCCTCGTAGACGTACTCGGTGCCCGGCACCAGCGGGTTCCAGGGGTTGTCGACGCGCGTCGGGTCGGTGAAGTTGGCCGCGTCGAAGTCGCGATGGGTCGCCTGGAGGGCCGCCGGCCGCGTGGCGTCCTCGGCGGACGTCTTCTCGCTGTCGCCCGAGCCGCAGCCGGCCACGGCGGCGGTCAGGCAGAGTGCCGCGACCGCCCGTCGCGCCGCCGTACGCCGAACCCGCAGATCACGCATGCCGCACCCCCGGGCGGGCAGTCACGAGCATTCCTGACACTTCCAGGAAATTGGACCGCCACATCAGTCTGCTTAGGAGTCTCTTAGACTAACTTCCGCGACGTCTGCCCGCAACCCGGCGGGCAGGGCGATCGAGAAGGCGCTGCCCTCGCCTTCCGTGCTCTCCACCCACACGCGGCCGTGGTGCGCGCGGGCCACCTCGCGGCAGATGGCCAGCCCCAGCCCGCTGCCCCCGACCGTGCGCCCGCGCGCGTCGTCGGTGCGGAAGAAGCGATCGAAGACGTGCTCGAGCTCCGCGGCCGGGATGCCGGGCCCGTCGTCGGTCACGGTCAGGCCCGCCTCGCCGTCCCGCCGCCACGCGATCACGCGCACCTCGCCTCCCGCCGGCGAGAACTTGATCGCGTTCTCGATCAGGTTGCGCAGCGCCTGCTCGAGCCGGTGTGGATCGGCCTCCACCGCCCCGGGACGGCCGTCCTCCTCGAACACGAGGCGCACGCCCTTGGCCTGCGGCGAGCGGCGCCAGCGGCCGCCCGGCCGACTCCGCGGCGTCGAGCAGCCGGACCCGCCGCGTGAGCAGCTCGAGCCGGCCCTCGTCGACCTGCGCGAGCGTGAGCAGGTTGTCGACCGTGCGGCTCATCCGGTCGACTTCCTCGCGCACGCTCTCGAGCACGTCGCGCTCGGCGGCCGAGAGCGCGCCGCCGCGCAGATTGACATCGAGCTCGGCGCGCATGACGGCCAGCGGCGTGCGCAGCTCGTGGGACGCGTCGGCGACGAGCCGCTGCTTCTCGGCGACGCCCTGCTCGAGGCGGTCGAGCATCGCGTTCAGGGTCACGGCGAGGTGACCGATCTCGTCGGCCGCCCGCGGCACGGCGATCCGTTCGTGCAGGTGGTCGATCCCGATCTGCTCGGCCTTCGACGTCATCCGGTCGACCGGCAGGAGCGCCTTGCGCGCGAGCACCCAGCCGCCGAACGCGGTCGCCGCGAGCGCCGCCGGGACGGCGAGGAGAAGCAGCACCAGGACCCGCTGGACCGAGCTCCGGACCTCATTCAGCGACTCGGCGATCACGATCACGTGGCGCTGCCCGAGGCGCGGGACGGGCGCCACCAACACCCGGTACTGCTCGCGGTCGGGGCCCAGCGGGAGGGTCAGCACGCGCGTGCGTCCGGCCAGCGCATCCTCCCGCACGCCGGCGGGGGCGATCCCGTGGCCGCCGACGTCGGGGTCGGCCCAGCTGATGAGCACCCGGCCACCCTCGTCGAGGACCTGGGCGGCGGAGTCGCGCGGCAGCAGCATGCGGCTCGTGTCCTCGAAATCCTCGAGCCCCTCCTCCGCGTAGTCGGTCGCGATCGGCTGCCAGCTGCGGCGCAGATCCCGATCGATCGCCGCCTGCATGTCGGCGCGCAGCTGCAGCAGCACGAAGGCGCCGAGAACGACGATGATCGCGGCCAGCAGCGCCACGTACCAGGCGGTGAGCCGGACGCGGATCGGGAGTCTCACCGCGGCTCCAGCACGAAGCCACTGCCCCGCACGGTGCGGATCAGGCCGCGGCCCAGCTTCTTGCGCAGGTAGCCGACGTACACGTCGATGATGTTCGGCGAGCCGTCGTAGTTCTCGTCCCAGACGTGGTCGAGCAGCTCGACGCGCGAGACGACGCGCCCCGGCCGGCGCGCGAGGAACTCGAGCACCGAGAACTCGCGCGCGGTGAGCTCGACCTCCCGCCCGCCGCCGGTGACGACGCGGGTCACCGTGTCGACCACCAGATCGCCGATCTCGAGGACGGCCGCGGGCTCCTCCGCCGGCCCGCGGCGCATCAGGGCGCGCAGGCGCGCGAGCAGCTCGCCGAAGTCGAACGGCTTGACGAGGTAGTCGTCGGCGCCGGCGTCGAGGCCGCGGATGCGGTCCCGCACGCTCGTGCGCGCGGTGAGCATGAGCACGGGCACCCAGTCCCGTTCGCCGCGCAGCGCCTCGCACACCGAGAAGCCGTCGCGTCCCGGGAGCATCAGGTCCAGGACGATGGCGTCGTAGTCGGTCGTGCTCGCGTGGGTGAGCGCGTCGTCGCCGGTGAGGGCCAGGTCGACCGCGTAGCCCTCCTGCTCCAGCCCGCGGTGCAGCGCGCGGGCCAGCTTGACGTCGTCCTCGACGACGAGGAGCCGCGTGGCCGAATCTGAATCTTTCATGACAACGGGCTTGCAATCTGCAGAGTACCGGGGTTAGTCTAAGAGAGTTCTAAACGCCCATCTTGGGGGGCGTACTTCTCTCGCCAGGCCGGGGGACCTTCCTCGGTCTTCAGGTAATGGTCCGCGGGGGCGGACCGCACGACTGGTCGTGACCCGCTCGCGCGGGTTCGAGCGCGCGCCGCGCCGTCGGCGGCGCGCGCTCGTGTGCAACGTCACACGAAGTCTGAGGAGGGCGGCCATGGGCTCCGGGCTGTCCGCAGTGATTCCTGTCCTCTCGAGGCGCGGGCGATGATCCGCGCGATCATCGGCGCCGCGCTGCGGTTCCGACTCCTCGTCGTGGCCGTCGCGGTCGGCGTCCTCGCGGTTGGGATCGTCCAACTGCGCGACGCCCCGGTCGACGTGCTGCCGGAGTTCTCCCCGCCCTACGCCGAGGTCCAGACCGAGGCCCTGGGGCTGTCGGCCGAGGAGGTCGAGCAGTTCGTCACCGTCCCGCTCGAGGCCGATCTGCTCAACGGCGTCGAGGGCGTCGACGTCATCCGCTCGCAGTCGCTGCCGAGCCTCTCGTCGATCACGCTCGTCTTCCGGCCCGGGACCGACGTCTACCGCGCGCGCCAGCTCGTCCAGGAGCGGCTCATCCAGGCGCACGCCCTGCCGAACGTGTCCAAGCCGCCGACGCTGCTGCAGCCGCTCTCGTCGTCGAGCCGGCTGGTGATGATCGCGCTGTCCTCCGAGCGCCTCACGCCGATCGAGAAGTCGGTGATCGCGCGCTGGACGATCCGCCCGCGCCTGATGGGCGTGCCCGGCGTCGCGAACGTCGCGATCTGGGGCATGCGCGACCAGGAGCTGCAGGTGCAGGTCGACCCCGAGCGCCTGCGCAACCGGGGCGTCACGCTCGACCAGGTCGTCGCGACCACCGGCAACGCCCAGGCCGTCTCGCCGCTCAGCTTCCTGCAGGCCTCGACGCCCGGGACCGGCGGGTTCATCGAGACGCCCCAGCAGCGCATGCAGGTGCGCAACGTCCTCGAGCGCATCGCCGACCCGGCCGAGCTCGGGAAGGTGACCGTCGACGGCACCGGCGGACGGCTGCGCCTCAGCGACGTGGCCGACGTCCGCGTCGACCACCAGCCCCTGATCGGCGACGCGGTCGTCAACGATCGCGACGGCCTGATGCTCGTGGTCGAGAAGTTCCCCGGCGCGAACACGCTCGAGGTGACGCGCGGCGTCGAGAGCGCGCTCGAGCAGCTGCGCCCGGGCCTGGCCGGGATGCGCGCCGACACGTCGGTGTTCCGGCCCGCGGGCTTCATCGAGGGGGCGATCGACAACCTCACGCTGGCCGTGATCATCGCCGCCGGCCTGCTGGCCATCGTGCTCGCCGGCTTCCTGTTCTCGTGGCGCTCCCTGCTCATCTGCGTCGTGACGATCCCGCTGGCCCTGATCGCCGCCGCGCTCGTCCTCGACCTGCTCGGGGAGACGCTCAACGCGATCTCCCTCGCGGGACTCGCCATCGCGCTCGCCGTCGTCGTCGACGACGCGGCGGTCGGCGCCGGCGCCGTCGGGCGGCGCATGCGCGCGCGCCGCGAGGGCGCGGTCGCCGCCGACGTCTCGGACGCCTCGGCGCGGGTCCGCAGCCCGCTGGCCTACGCGACGCTCGCCGTCCTCCTCGCGATCGTGCCGGTCGTGGTCATGAAGGGCCGCCCGGGCGCGTTCTTCGAGCCGCTCGCCCTGTCCTATGTGCTCGCCGTCGTGGCCGCGATGGTCGTCGCGCTGACCGTGACGCCCGCGCTCGCCGCGCTCCTGTTCTCGCGCGGCGCGGCCGGCGGGAAGGAGTCGCCGGCGCTGACGGCCGCCGGGCCACGCTACGAGAGCGGGCTGGGGCGCGTCGCCGGGCGCCCGCGCGCCGTCGTGCTCGGCGCCGCCGCCCTGGTCATCGTCGGTATCGGGGCCTTCGCGCTGCTCGACACCGCGCTCGTCCCGTCCTTCAAGGACCGCGAGGTGCTCGTGCGCCTCGACGGCCGCCCCGGGACGTCGCAGCCGCGCATGACCCGGATCGCGTCCCAGGTGAGCCGTGACCTGCGCGCCGTGCCCGGCGTGAGCAGCGTCGGCGCTCACGTCGGCCGGGCGGTCAGCGGCGACCAGCACGTCGACGTCAGCTCGAGCGAGGTCTGGGTGAGCATCGACTCCGGCGCCGACCTCGACGACACGATGGCCTCGATCGAGGAGACCGTCTCCGGGGCGCCCGGCGTGAGCCACGACGTCGTGACCTACACGACGCAGCGGATCCGCGACGTCGGCGGCCTCGACGAGGGCCGCAACGACGTCCGCGGCAACGGCCTCGACGTCCTGACCGGCACCGACCGGCCGCTCGTGGCGCGCGTCTACGGCCAGACGCAGGGCATCCTGCGCGCCGAGGCCGACAAGGTGCGCCAGGCGATGTCGGAGGTCGACGGCGTCGTCGATCCGAGCATCCGGCTGCCGCGGACCAATCCGACCCTCGAGATCGAGGTCGACCTCGACCGCGCCCAGCGCTACGGCATCAAGCCGGGCGACGTGCGCCGCGCCGAGGCGACGCTGCTGCAGGGCCTGCAGGTCGGCAGCGTCTTCCAGCAGCAGAAGGTGTTCGACGTCGTCGTCCAGGGAGTCCCGGCCACCCGCGAGGGCGTCGGCGACGTGCGAAACCTGCTGCTCGACCGGCCGGGTGGTGGCCACGTGCGCCTCGGGCAGGTCGCCGACGTGCGCGTCCGCCCGACGCCGGCGGTCATCGAGCGCGAGGCCGTGTCGCGATACATCGACGTCGTCGCCGGCGTGAGCGGGCGCTCGCTCGGCGCGGTCGCCGGGGACGTCCGTGCGCGCCTCGCCGCGCTCGAGTTCCCGCTCGAGTACCACGCCGAGGTGGTCGAGGCGACGACGGGCTCGGAGATCGACTCCACCCGCATGCTCGCCTTCGCCGCCGCGGCGGCGATCGCGGTCTTCCTCCTGCTGCAGGCGGCGTTCCGCAGCTGGGGCCTCGCCGCGATCGCCCTGGTCACGCTGCCGGTCGGGCTCGTGGGCGGCGTGCTGGCCGCCCTCGTCACCGGCGCCGAGCTCTCGCTCGGCGCGGCCGGCGGCCTGCTGGCGCTGTTCGGCATCGCCGTCCGCAACGCGGTGCTGCTGATCCGCGCGCTGCAGGACTCGGAGAGCGGTGCGCGCGAGCGGCTCGGCCCGGTGCTCACCACCGCGTTGGGGCTCGCCGCGGTCGCGCTCCCGTTCGTCGTCATGGGAGCGCGGCCGGGGCTCGAGATCGTGCACCCTATGGCCGTCGTGCTCCTCGGCGGCCTCGTGACCACGACGCTCCTGGCGCTGTTCGTGCTCCCGGTGCTCGCGGCGGGCGCCGGCGCGGCCACGACGCCGCCGGGCGTGTCGGCCGAGGACGATCTGCTGCACCGCTGGATCGAGCCGGAGCCGGCGGGCGCCGAGCAGCGCGGCGGCGCGCACGCGCCCGCCGCGGGCCCGCGAGGAGCGGGGGAATGACCCGGGCTCGCGCTCGCGCGCTCGCCGTCGTGGTCGCCGTCGCCGCGCTCGCGCCCGGCGGGCTGCCGCGAGGTCGAGAGCGCGACGGTCGAGGGCTACGAGCCGGCCACGCTGCAGGCGGTGCCGGGCAGCGAGGACGTCAAGCGCGTGATCTTCACCCCCGAGGGCGCGCGGCGCATCGGGCTGCGCACCGAGGCGGTGCATGGCCGTGCCGGCCACAGCGTGGTGCCGTACGCCGCGCTGATCTACGACGCCGAGGGCCACACGTACGTCTACGCGAGCCCGAAGGCGCGCACCTTCGTGCGCGAGGCCGTCTCGGTCGATCGCATCGCGGGCGGTCGCGTGCACCTGACGAGGGGACCGGCCGCGGGGACGGCGGTCGTGACGGTCGGCGCCGCCGAGGTCTACGGCGCCGAGCTCGAGATCGCGGCCAGCCACTGACGGGCGGGAGGGATCGGCATGCGTTGGATCGTCGCCAGAAGCCTCCGGTTCAGGTGGCTGGTGCTGTTCGCCGCCGCGGCGACGATGGCCTTCGGCGTCGCGCAGATCCCGAGCGCCCAGGTCGACGTCTTCCCCGAGTTCGCGCCGCCGAAGGTCGAGATCCAGACGATCGCGCTGGGCAACTCCTCCGACGAGGTCGAGTCGCTCATCACCGTCCCGCTCGAGGAGCAGCTCAACGGCCTGCCCGGCCTCGACGTCCTGCGCTCGAAATCGGTCTCGCAGCTCTCCTCGATCCAGCTCGTCTTCGAGCGCGGCGCCAACGAGCTGCACGCCCGCCAGCTCGTGCAGGAGCGCCTCGCGCAGGTCACGCCGAACCTGCCGACGTGGGCCAGCCCGCCGTGGATGATGCCGCCGCTGTCGGCGACCAGCCGGATCATGAAGATCGGGCTGTCCTCGGAGTCGCTGAACCTGCGCGAGATGTCGGCGGTCGCCTACTGGACGATCCGCCAGCGCCTGCTGCGGGTGCCCGGGGTCGCGTCGGTCGACATCTACGGCGAGCGCCTGCAGCAGCGCCACGTGCAGGTCGACCCGGCCAAGCTGGCGGCCCATGGCGTCTCGCTCGATCGCGTCATGGAGGCGACGGCCGACGCCGTCGACGCCGGCGTCCTGCAGTTCACGCAGAGCTCGACGGTCGGGACGGGCGGCTTCATCGAGGAGGCCGGCCGGCGGCTGAACATCCGCCACGTGCAGCCGATCGCCGGGCCCGAGGACCTCGCCGAAGTGCCGGTCGCCCGGCGCGACGGCCGGACGCTGCGCCTCGGCGACATGGGCCGCGTCGTCGAGGCCAACATGCCGCTGTGGGGCGAGGCGGTCGTCAACGACGGCTCCGGCCTGATGCTCATCGTCCAGAAGTTCCGCGGGGCCAACACGATGGAGGTCACCCGTGGCGTCGAGCGCGCCGTCGACGACCTTCGCCCCGGCCTGCCGGGCATGGAGATCGACACGACGATCTTCCGGCCCGCGACGTTCATCGAGCAGTCGATCGACAACCTCACGAGCGCGCTGCTGATCGGCGTGGTGCTCGTCGTCCTGATCATCGCCGCGTTCCTGTTCGAGTGGCGCACGGCGTTCATCAGCCTGATCGCGATCCCGCTGTCGCTGCTCGCCGCGATCCTCGTGCTCGACCTGCGCGGCACGACGATCAACGTGATGGTGCTCGCCGGGCTGGTGGTCGCCATCGGGGTGGTCGTCGACGACGCGATCATCGACGTCGAGAACATCGTGCGCCGCCTGCGCCAGGCGCGCCTGGAGGGCGTCGAGGTCTCGACCTTCAAGGTCGTGCTCGACGCGTCGGTCGAGGTGCGCAGCGCGATCACCTACGCGACGATCATCAACGTCGTCGCGATCACGCCGGTGTTCTTCCTGCAGGGGCTGTCGGGGGCGTTCTTCCAGCCGCTGGTGCTGTCCTACGCGCTGGCGGTGCTCGTGTCGATGCTCGTCGCGCTGACCGTCACACCGGCGCTCTGCCTGCTGCTGCTCTCGCGCGGGCGCCTGGTGTCACGCGAGTCGCCGCTGCTGCGCGTGCTCAAGCGCGGCTACGTCGCCGTCCTCGCCGTGCTGCTGCGCCGGCCCGCGCCCGCGTTCGCCGCGGCCGCCGCGCTGTTCCTGGCCGGCGCGCTCGTGTACCCCTCGCTCGGCTCGCAGCTCCTTCCCAACTTCAAGGAGCGCGACTTCCTGATGCACTGGCTCACCGAGCCGTCGACCTCGGTGACCGAGGAGAAGCGCATCGCCGTCCGCGCGTGCCGCGACCTGCGCGAGATCCCCGGCGTGCGCAACTGCGGCACGCACATCGGCCAGGCGCTGATGTCCGACGAGATCTACGGCGTCTACTTCGGGGAGAACTGGATCAGCGTCGACGAGGACGTCGACTACGACAAGACGCTCGCCGCCGTGCACCGCACCGTCGAGGGCTACCCCGGCGTCTACCGCGACGTGCAGACCTACCTGCGCGAGCGGATCAAGGAGGTCCTGACGGGGACGAGCGAGTCGATCGTCGTGCGCATCTCCGGGCCCGATCTCGACGTCCTGCGCGGCAAGGCGGAGGAGATCAGCGAGCGGATCGCCGGCGTCCCCGGGGTCATCGACGCGCACCCGGACTTCGCCGCCGACCTGCCCCACGTCGAGGTCGAGGTCGACCTCGACGCGGCCCGGCGCTACGGCCTGAAGCCGGGCGACGTGCGCCGCCAGACGTCGGCGATGCTCGCCAGCGAGGAGGTCAGCGACCTCTTCTACGGCGGCAAGGCCTACGACGTGCACGTCTGGACGATCCCGACGGCGCGCGACAGCATCACCGACGTCGAGCGCCTGCCGATCGACGTGCCCGGCGGCGGGCAGGTCCGCCTGAGCGAGATCGCCGACGTCGGGGTCGCTCCGACGCCGAACCACATCGAGCGCGAGCTGGGCACCCGGCGCATCGACGTCGGCGCCAACGTCGAGGGCCGCGACCTGGGGTCGGTGGTGCACGACGTGCAGGAGAGCCTGGAGCAGGTGTCCTTCCCCGCCGAGTACCACGCCGAGGTGCTCGGCGAGTCGACCGAGCTCAACGCCGCCCAGGACCGCCTGCTGCTGTTCGGGCTGATCGCCGCCGTGGCCGTGTTCCTGCTCCTGCACGCGGCGTTCCGCAGCCTGCGCCTGGCGCTGATCACGTTCGTGCTGCTGCCGACCGCGCTCGTCGGCGGGGTGCTCGCCGTCAAGCTCGGCGACGGCGTGCTGTCGCTCGGCGCGCTCGTCGGCTTCCTGACCGTGTTCGGGATCGCCGCGCGCAACGGCATCCTCATGGTCAGCCACTTCCAGCACCTCGAGCGTTTCGAGGGCGAGCCGTTCGGGCCGGCGCTCGTGCTGCGCGGCGCGCGCGAGCGGCTCGCGCCGATCCTCATGACCGCGTCGGCGACCGGGCTGGCGCTCGTCCCGCTGGCGATCGCGGGGAGCATCCCGGGCCACGAGATCGAGCACCCGATGGCGATCGTGATCCTCGGCGGCCTGGTCACCGCGACGCTGCTGAACCTGTTCGTCCTGCCGTCGCTGTACCTGCGCTTCGGCAAGGGCCGGCGCGAGCGCACGGCCGAGGCCTCGAGTCCGGGGCCCTCGCCGCAACCCGACGAGACGCCTCCGCGTGAGCCGACGCCGGTCTAGAGCTCTTCGCCGAGGCGGCGCGTGACGATCGAGTCGCGTTCCTTGGCGATGATCGCGCGCGCGAACTCCGCGATCATGTCGTCGAGCGACGCGCTCATGGTGGCGTCGGGGTCGGCCTGGCGCTGAGCGGCGGCGACCGTGCGCCACACCTCGTCCTCCGTCAGCCCGAAGTCCCGGGCGGCGGTCAGGATGGCGTGCAGGGGCGGCGCGGCGATGTCGTGGCGGCTCATCTCGATCTCTCCGGGCGGGAACGTCTGCGGGTCTACCCCACCCCGCGTGCGCGGGAACGCGGTCCGTGGGAACGCTCCCAGGGCCGGCTGAGACGCGGATGAGGCGCTTAGGAGGCGCTTACTTGCGCGCGGCCAGGGCGTCGCCGACGACCTGGTCGAGCTCGGCCTGCGTCGTGTAGCCGACGATCGGCTTGGCCTTGTGGTTCGGGCCGATGACCAGCGTGGTCGGCGACTCGGTGACCTTGGCCTCCTGCGTGATCGCGCGGTACTTGGCGACGTTCTCGACGTCGACGACCTTCGCGACGACCTTGCCGTCGCGGCGGTCGGTCCGGGTGAGCACCCGGCGGACCTCGCGGTCGTCGGCGGCGCGCTTGTTCCAGAAGAGCAGCACGACGACCTTGTCGTCGGCCAGCGCGCCGATGAGCGGACGCGACGGGTCGCTCTTGGCGACGTCGGCGACAGCGGCGGCGCGGGCCTCGGCCTTCGCCTTGGCCTGTGACCTGGCCTTCGACGGGGTCGCGCTCTTGGCCTTCGAGGCGGCGGACTTCTCCTCGCGGGCGGCGGCGTCGTTGGCGGTCTTCGCCGCGTCCTTGGCGGCGTCGACGCTGTTGGCCAGGCCGGTCACGCCCGGCGCGGGCGCCGGCGCGGTCTCGACGGGCTTGGGCCGCAGCACCGTGAACCACACGGCGACGAAGCCGAGCAGGACGGCGAGGGCGATCCGGAAGGGAGGGCTGAGCTGTGCCACGGTTCCGTATTCGGACGGACCGGGCCGGAACTTGATGGGCGGCGCTCGCGCGCTGGACGTCTGTCGGTCTGCGGGCCCCTCAGCGGACGGGCTGGCCGATGCCGAGCAGGTTGCCCTCGCTGTCGTGGAACCACGCCGCGCGGTCGTCGCGGCCCTTGCTCGGGTAGTTGCCCTCGATGTACGCGATGCCGTCCGTCGTCTCCAGGCCGGGGACGTCGACCTCTTCGAAGACGACCCCGCGGCGCTTCATCTCCGCGACCGTCTCGTCGAGGTCGTCGACCTCGAAGCCCATCTGGGTGAACGTGCCGGGCGAAGCGCCCGCCGAGCCGAAGAGGCCGAACTCCTCGCCGCCCGCGAGGCGGTAGAGCAGCCCGCCCGGGCGCTCCTCGGCCGGCTCGAGCCCGAGCTTCTCGGCGTACCAGCGCCGTGCGCGGTCGAGATCCTGGCAGGGCAGTCGCGCGGCGGCCTTCACGTTGCGCATCATCGGCCGGTGGCCTGCGGCTCGCGGGACACGGTCGAGCGGACGCCGAGCTCGCGCAGCTGGTGCTCGTCGACCGGCGCCGGCGCGCCCGTCATCGGGTCGCCGCCGCTGGCCGTCTTGGGGAAGGCGATGACCTCGCGGATCGACTCGCGCCCGCCGAGCAGCGCGATCACGCGGTCCAGGCCGAGCGCGATGCCGCCGTGCGGCGGGGCGCCGTAGCGCAGCGCCTCGAGCAGGAAGCCGAAGCGCGCGTTGGCCTCCTCCTCGCTGAGCCCGATCGTGTCGAAGACCTGCTGCTGGACCTCGGGCGTGTTGATACGGATCGACCCGCCGCCGAGCTCCCAGCCGTCGACGACGAGGTCGTAGGCGCGCGAGAGCATCGAGCCGGGGTCGTCGAACGAGCCGCTCGGCGCGGTGAACGGGTGGTGGATCGCCGTCCAGCCGTCGTCGGTGGCCTCGAACATCGGGAAGTCGACGACCCACAGGACGTCGTGGCGGCCCTCGGGGATCAGCTCGAAGCGCCGCCCGAGCTCGAGGCGCAGCGCGCCGAGCGCCTCGGCCGCGGTCTGCGGCTGGTCGGCGACCATCAGCAGCAGGTCGCCCTCGGCCGACCCGAGCGCGTCGGCCACGGCGCGCATCTGCTGCTCGGTGAAGAACTTGGCGATCGGCGAGCGCCACGCGCCGGCGTCGACCCAGGCGTGGGCGACGGCCTGGCCGCCGTGGCGGCGGACGACCTCGTTGAGCCCCTCGATCTCGCTGCGCGAGAACTCGCGCGGGCCCGCGTTCAGCGCGCGGACGGTCCCGCCGGCCTTGAGCACCGACTCGAAGACGCGGAACTCGGAGCCGCGCAGGTGCTCGGAGACGTCGGCGAGCTCCATCCCGAAGCGCGTGTCCGGGCGGTCGCTGCCGAAGCGCAGCAGCGCCTCGGCGTAGCTCATGCGCGGCCACGGCGGGGCCGGGACCTCGACGCCGCCGACGGCGAACACGGCCGCCATCACCGACTCGGTGACGCCGATGACGTCGTCCTCCTCGACGAACGCCATCTCGAGGTCGAGCTGGGTGAACTCGGGCTGGCGGTCGGCGCGCAGGTCCTCGTCGCGGAAGCAGCGCGCGATCTGGAAGTAGCGCTCGTAGCCGCTCATCATGAGCAGCTGCTTGAAGAGCTGCGGCGACTGCGGCAGCGCGTACCAGTTGCCGGGCTGCAGGCGCGAGGGGACGAGGAAGTCGCGCGCGCCCTCGGGCGTCGAGCGCGTGAGGATCGGGGTCTCGATCTCGAGGAAGTCCTGGGCCGAGAGCGTCTCGCGCATCGCGCGCGTGACCTCGTGGCGGAGCGTCAGCGCGTCGCGCATGCGCTCGCGGCGCAGGTCGATCATGCGGTGGCGCAGGCGCGTGTTCTCGTCGACGGGCACGTCCTCGTCGACCGGGAAGGGCGGCGTCTCCGCCGTGGCCAGGCGCCGCAGCGAGCGGACGTGGATCTCGATCTCGCCCGTCGGCAGGTTCGGGTTGACGTTCTCGGCGGCGCGCTTGACGACCTCGCCCTCGACGCTGAGGACGTGCTCGGGGCGCACGTCCTCGGCCACCGTGAAGGCGTCGCCGCTGGCCTGCGGGTGGACGACGAGCTGGACGATCCCGGAGCGGTCGCGCAGGTCGATGAAGATCAGCCCGCCGTGGTCGCGGCGGCGGTGCACCCAGCCGGCGACGCGGACCTCCTTGCCGCAGCGGTCGGCGCGCAGGGCGCCGGCCCAGGCGTCGCGGTAGATGTTCGGCGCGGGGGGCTGCTTCATGCCGGATGACGTCCCTTCAGCGTGCGGGCGACGGCGGCCGAGGCGGATTCCACGACCTCCTGCTCGCCGCTCTCCATGTCCTTGAGGGAGATGCCCTCGTCGCCGAGGATCGCAACGTAGCGGGCGCCGAGGCGGTCGGCCTGCTTGAGCTGGCCCTTGAGCGAGCGCCCCGCGAGCTCCTGCTGGACGGCGAGCCCGGCGCGCCGCGCCTCGCTGGCCAGCGCGAACGCGTCGACGGCGCCGTCGGCCTTGGCGCTGGCCACGAACAGGTCGACGACGGGCTCGGCCTCGGGGCGCGGGTCGGCGGCGAGGAGGATGCGCTCGATGCCCGCGGCCCAGCCGGTTCCGGGCGTCGGGCGGCCGCCGAGCATCTCGATCAGCCCGTCGTAGCGGCCGCCGCCGCCGACGCCCGACTGGGCGCCGAGCGCGTCGGAGGTGAACTCGAACACCGTGCGCGTGTAGTAGTCCAGCCCGCGCACGAGGGCAGGGTCGATCTCGTAGGGCACCCCGGCGGCGTCGAGCAGCGCCCGGACGGCGGCGAAGTGCTCGGCGTCCTCGGGCGAGAGGTGGTCGATCAGCAGCGGCGCGTCGGCGACGACGGCGAGCGTGCCCGGATGATCGGAGTCGAAGGCGCGCAGCGGGTTGAGGTCGATGCGCGCGCGCACGTCGTCGGACAGCTCGTCCGGCGCGGCTGCGCAGGTGGTTCTGCAGCAGCTCGCGGTAGTCGTGGCGCGCCTGCGCGGAGCCGAGGCTGCCGAGGCGCAGGCGGACGTCGCGCACGCCGAGCTCGTCGAGCAGCGCGTGCAGGAGCAGGATCGACTCGGCGTCGACGGCGGGGTCGTCGGAGCCGATCGCCTCGGAGCCGATCTGCCAGAACTGGCGGAAGCGCCCGGCCTGCGGCTTCTCCTGGCGGAAGAAGCTCGACAGGTACCAGAGCTTGACCGGCTGGGCGAGCTGGTGCATGCCGTGCTCGAGGTAGGCGCGGCACGTCGGCGCGGTGCCCTCGGGGCGCAGCGTGACCGAGCGCCCGCCGGCGTCCTCGAACGTGTACATCTCCTTCTGGACGATGTCGGTCGACTCGCCGACGCCGCGTGCGAACAGCTCGGTCGCCTCGAATGCGGGCGTCTCGATGCGCCGGTAGCCGGCGGACTCGAGCACGCGGCGCGCGGTCGCCTCGACGGCGCGGCGCGCCGGCTCGTCTCCCGGGAGCACGTCGTACGTGCCCCGGGGCGCCTGCAGCCGCTCGCTCACCGCGCGTGCTCGGCCAGGAATGGGTTCGACGCCCGCTCCCGGCCGAGGCTGGTGACGCCCATGTGGCCGGGCAGGACGGCGGTGTCGTCGGGGTAGCGGTCGAGCAGCGTGGCGATCGAGGCCATGAGCGTGCCGTGGTCGCCGCCCGGCAGGTCGGTGCGCCCGACCGAGCCCTGGAAGAGGACGTCGCCGGAGAGCAGGACGCCCTCGTCCTCGATCGCGTAGGTGACGTGGCCGGGGCTGTGGCCGGGCGTGAAGACGACGTCGATCTCGAAGCCGGCGAGGCTGAGGCGCTCGCCGCCCTCGACCGTCTCGTCGGCGTCGTAGCTCTCGAACGGCCCGAACTCCGGCCAGGAGACGTAGCTGTTGATGTCGGCCAGGACCTCGACCTCGAGCTTGGGGCAGTACACCGGCGCGCCGGTGGCCCGGGCGACGGGCGCGACCGCGCCGATGTGGTCGAAGTGGGTGTGGGTGAGCAGGATCGCCTCGAGCGTGGAGCCGGATTCCTCGATGGCGGCGAGGAGCCGCTCGGGCTCGTCGCCCGGGTCGACGAGCAGCGCGCGGTCGGCGCCCGCGCGGCGGAACAGGAAGGCGTTCTCCTGCAGCGGCCCGACGGTGAGCATCGCGAGATCCATCTCGCTCAGCGCCCTCCCCCCTTCAGCTTCTGCTGGCGGCGGCGGTAGAAGAACGAGTCGGTGTAGAAGCCGAGCGGGATGTAGATGAGCAGCATGAAGCCGCCGAGCGCGATCGCGCTGGGGATCGACTGGCCGAAGCGCGAAGATGACGACGGCGACGAAGATCACCACGGCGATCAGCGCGCGGTTGGCCGCGCTGCGCCACGACGGCGGGCGCGCGTAGCGGTCCATCCGCGCCTGCTTGGACGCGGCCTTGCGGTCGGCGGGGCTCGGCGGGCGACTCGTGCGCCCGCGGATCTCGACCTGTCCGGCCGCGTTGCCGCGGTGCTTCGTGCGTCGCTTGCGTTTCGTCTGAGCCATGTGCGTTCGGCGGGCGGTGGGACGGGATTCCGCCCGCAACGCAAGGTTAGTCGCTGCGGCGTGGTTGCCGGACGCCGAGCGCCGACGCCATCGCGTCGTAGACCTCGGTGTTGTCGATGACGCCGGCGAGACGCTCGGAGCCGGGGCCCTCGCTCGTGAACGGGACGTCGGCGCCGGTGTGGCCGGTCGTCGTCCAGTCGGCGTTGATGGTCAGGCCGTTCGTGCCGGGCACGGTGAACGGGCCGTCGCTGCTGTCCTCGGCGCCGTCCTCGACGGTCAGGCCGCCGCACTCGTGGTCGGCTCCGACGATGACGAGCGTGTCGGGGTGGCTGCGCGCGTACTCGCGCGCGATCGCCACGGAGTCGTCGAGCGCCTTGCCCGACTCGATGACGCGCTTGGCGTTGTTGTTGTGGCTCATCTCGTCGATCGCCTCCTCCTCGACCATGAGGAAGAAGCCCTTCTTGCTCCTGTCGAGCGTCGCGATGGCCTTCCTGGTCATGTCCGGCAGCGGGACGACGGGGTCGTACTCGTCGCCTTCGCCCTCGGCGCGCTGCTGGAACATCTCCTCGTTGGCGAACAGGCCGAGCAGCTTCCTGCCCTTGGCGTTCGCGAGCGCGCTCGGGCTGGACACGTACTCGTAGCCGGCGGCCTGGGCGGCCTCGATCAGGTTGCCCTTGTCCGAGCTGGACTGCTCCTCGGGGTCGTCGGGCGGGTTGTCGGGGAAGGCGCCGGCGGTGCCTTCGGGCAGCCAGCGGTCCTCGCCGCCGCCGAGGATCACGTCGGGCTTGGACTCCTCGATGTACTGGCGCGCGATCTCGCTCTGCTCGTCGCGGTCCGGGACGTGGGCGCCGAAGGCGGCCGGCGTGGCGTCGGTGACCTGCGAGGTGGTCACGAGGCCGGTCGACTTGCCGAGCTTGCGGGCCTGCTCGAGGATCGTCGGCACGGCGGTGCCGTCGTTGTCGACGCCGACGGCGCCGTTGAGCGTCTTGATGCCGCTCGCGTACGCGGTGGCCGAGGCGGCCGAGTCGGTGACGGTGGTGGTCGGGTCCTCCGGGTCGGTGCGGACGAGCCCGGCCAGGGTCAGCTTGTCCATGTTGAGCGGCGTGGTGAGGCCGACGTTGGCCTCGCGGATGAGGTTGCGGTGCGCCTGCCCCATGCCGTCGCCGACGAAGAAGATGACGTTCCTGGCCGGCCCGGCGTTCGCGGCCCGGCCGTGCTTGGAGCCGGACGACGCGATCGCGATCGACGCGATGCCGGTGGCTGCGATCACGGTCGCGGCGAGGGCGACCGTCCCCCGGTTCCTCCTGATGCCCATGTGACCTCCGAGTGTCGCTCGTGTGCGGGCGGCGGGCACGCTGTCGGATCGCGGTCACGAGGTTGTGAACGTCTCGCTAGACGACGAGCGCTCCGTCCTTCAGCACCGGTGTCCCATCCACGGTGAGTGAGGCGTCGGTGACGACGCAGTCGAGGTGGATCGGGACCGAGACGGTGCCGCCGATGCCCATCGAGGCGCCGAAGGCGACGTGGACGGTGCCGATGATCTTCTCGTCCTCGAGGACGTTGCCGGTCAGGTGGGCGCGGTCGTTCGTGCCGACCCCGAGCTCGGCGACCGTGCGGCCGTCGTCGCCGTGCTCGGCCAGCGCGGCGTAGAGCTGCTCGCCCTGGGGTCCGGTCGCGTTCGCGAGCCTGCCGTCTTCGATCGTCAGCGTGGACGGCTCGGGCTCGGTCAGACCGATGGCGGCGATCGAGCGGACGACGAGCGTGCCCTCGCCGCCGGCGGGCGAGATGAAGCCCTCGCCGCACGGGAGGTTGCCGAACGCGCCGGGGGCGGTGAGGTTCCCGTCGTCGCGGATCCCGGGCCGGCCTCTCAGGTCGAAGCGCGCGTCGCTGCCGAGCGGGCAGGTGACGTGGGCCTCCTCGGCCTGATCGAGCAGGTCGGCGATCGCGCGCGAGCGCGCGCCGAGGGCGTCGAAGTCGATGTCCATGAGCCGCGCGAGGAGGTCGGGCGTGACGCCCGGCAGGGTCGCGCCGCGGGCGCCGGCCTCGCTGGCGCGCTTGCGCGCGAGCGTGTGGCTCAGCGAGCGGGTGGCGGGCGCGATGAAGACGTCGCACGCGGCCATCGCCGCGGCGATCGTGGCGGGCGGCTCGGTGCCGTTGGCCGCGCGCTGAGCCATGACGGTGAGGACGGCATCGCCGCCGGCCTGCGTGGCCGCTCGTCTGAGGCGCTCGCCGAGATCCTGGAGCGGCTCGTCGACGATCACGACGACGTCCTCGCCGGGCTGGACGGCGAGGCAGCGCTCGACGACGGTCTGCACGGCCCGATCGAGGTCGCTCATCGCGTGCGGAGTCTAGAGTCGGAGGCGTGGACGGGAACGAGGCCTGGCATCGGTCGCTGCATGGTGTTCGCGGCTCCGAGCTGAGTGAGGACACCGCGCAGACGCCCGGGATGACGCGCTACGAGGCGATCTCCGGGGTGCGGACGGGGTCGCGCAAGCTGTGGATGGGAAGGACGCACGTCGCGCCGGGGATGGTGTCGTCGGATCACCACCACGGCGAGGCGGAGACGGGGATCTACGTGGTGAGCGGGCACCCGGTGTTCGTGTTCCTGTCCGGGGACTCTTCGGAGCGTCGTCTGGAGACATCGCCGGGCGACTACGTCTATGTCCCACCGTTCGTGCCGCACCGCGAGGAGAACCCGTCTGCTGACGAGGAGGCGGTCGTGGTGATCGCGCGCTCGACGCAGGAGGGGATCGTCGTGAACCTGCCGAGCCTGCGCGCGCACGTGCCCGAGCTCGACGAGTACGTCGCGTCGCTGCGCCTTGACCCGTAGCGTCGTCTGGGCCCTGTACGCGGTGCTGGTCGGCGTCTGGTCGAGCACCTGGGTCGCGATCAAGATCGGGCTGGAGGGCACGCCGCCGTTGCTGGGCGCGGGGATCAGGTTCTTCGTCGCCGGCCTGGGGTTGCTCGTGATCGCGCGTGTGCTGCGGCGCTCCCTGTCGACGGACTGGTTGCTCGCCGCCGTCCTGGGCGCGCTCCCCTTCGCGTGCGCGTACGGGTTGATCTACTGGGGCGAGCAGTACGTGCCTTCCGGGTTGGCCGCGGTGCTGTTCGGGGTGCTGCCCGATCTACGTCGCCCTGATGGCATCGGTGGTGCTGGCCGACGAACCTTTGCGCGCCCGCCTGCTCGTCGGCGTGTTCATCGCTCTTGGCGGGCTCGTCCTGGCCTTCGGCGAGAGCGTCGGCTTTGGGCGAGGGCCGCTACGCCGTGGCGGGCGCTCTGGCGTGCGTCTGCGCGCCGCTGGCCAGCGCGGTGGGCAACGTGTCGATCAAGAAGCGCGTGGGTGCGACGGACGCGCTCGTGCTCAACGGCTGGGCGATGCTCGGCGGCGGGCTGCTGCTGCTCGTGGTGTCGGCGGTGTCGGAGACCTGGTCGTCTGCCGTCTGGGACTCTCGGACCCTGGGCTCCATCGCCTACCTGGCGGCGCTTGGCTCCGCGTTCAGCTTCGTCACGTTGACGGTGCTGTTGCGCGAGCTCCCCGCCGTGACGATCTCGTTCATAGCGTTGCTGCTGCCCTTCGGAGCACTCGTGTTCGGAGCCCTTCTGTACTCCGAGGCGTTGACCCTGCCTGCCATCGCCGGCGCGGCGTTGGTGGCCGCGGGCATCGTCGTCGCCCAGTGGCCCGGCCGAGCCCGGTCAGCGGATCGCGCGCAAGTCGCGCTCGACGGCCCGCTCGAGCCCGCGCAGACGCCGGAGGCGCGGTGACTTCGTCGGGTGGCGCGCCGACCTAGGCCCGGCCGCCGCGCGAGTCCAGCCGCCGCGTGACGGTCTGGGCGATCACCGTGCCGAGCAGAGAGCCGACGATCACGTCGCCCGGGAAGTGGACGCCGGTGTGGACGCGTGAGTAGGCGACGGTGGCGGCGAGGAGGCGGAGGGCGGCGCCTTCGCGATCGAGGACGTGCGAGGTGCCGGTGGCGAAGGCGAACGCACTCGCGGCGTGCCCCGACGGGAGCGAGCCGGACGCCGGCATGTCGACATGCCGCGCGAGCGGGACCTTGCTCGCGACCCGGTCGGGACGGTGGCGCCGGAGGATCGGCTTGGCGACGAGGTTGACGATGGCGCTGGCGACGGCGGTCGACGCCAGGCCGGTCTTCGCCGCCTGCCGGCCTTTGTGTCCGCGCCCGGCCGCGACGGCCAGGGCGAGCCCGATCCAAACGAACGAGTGGTCCGCCGCCCGCGAGAGGTCGCGCATCGCCCGGTCGAGCGACGGCGACGGCGTGGCAGCGACGGCGGCGTACACGGCGAGGTCAATGCGCTCGGCATCGATCAGCCACTGGGGTCGTCGGCGGCGGACGGGTTCCACGGCGCGGACGCTACTTCAGCGCGCCGCTGGGACCCAGCGCGCGCCGCTAAACTCCGCGCCTCCCCGCCGGAGTAGCTCAGTCGGTTAGAGCAGCGGAATCATAATCCGCGTGTCGGGGGTTCGAGTCCCTCCTCCGGCATCAGAAAAGCCCTGCATAGCGGGGCTTTCGTCGTTCTCTGGACGTTCGATGGGTGGCGAACTTGGTCCCCATTTGGTCCCCAGATGGGTCCCGGGAAACGTCCCAACCGGGGCGATAATCGGCCGGTGATCAGGGATCCGACGGGCCACGTGTACCGCCTGTCCGGCGCGCGATCGGACACCTGGTACGCGAAGTACCGGCTGCCGGACGGCCGCCAGGTCAAGAAGCGCATCGGGCCGGCGTGGACGTCGCGCGGGCGCCCGGCCGCCGGCTTCTACACGAAGCGCACGGCCGAGGCGTGGCTGCGCGACCTGCTCGACGAGGCGCGCCGCGGCACGCTGCCCGGGATGGTCCGCACCGGCGCGACGTTCGCCGACGCGGCGGCCGAGTACCTGCGCTGGATCGAGCACGACCGCGCCCGCAAGCCGTCGACCGTGCGCGACTACCACTCGATCATCAAGGCGCACCTCCTCCCCGCCTTCGGCGACGATGCGCCTCGAGGACATCACGACCGAGGGCGTCGAGCGCTGGGCCGCCGGCCTGACCGCCGGCGGGCGGATGAACAACCGCACGAAGCTCAAGATCCTGACCGTGCTCCACGGCGTCATGAAGCGCGCCCGGCGCGTCTGGAAGCTGCCGCGCAACCCGGTGACCGACGTCGAGAAGCCGGTCCAGACCCACCGCACCGACATCGACGTCTTCTCGCCCGAGGACGTCATGGCGCTCGTCCGCGCCGCCGCCTCCGAGCAGGACGCCGCGATCTACCTGACCGCCGCGTTCACGGGCCTGCGCCGCGGCGAGCTCGTCGCGCTGCGCTGGCGCGACGTCGACTTCGCCCGCCGGCACGTCCGCGTGACCGCGAGCTACACCGAGCGCTCGCTGACGACGCCGAAGTCCGGCAAGGTCCGCTCGGTGCCGCTGGCGCCGGTCGTCGCCGAGGAGCTCGCGCGTCTCGGCCAGCGCGAGCGAGTTCACCGGCGAGGACGACCTCGTCTTCCCCGGCATCGCCGGCACCTACCTCGACGCCTCGGCGCTGTATCGCCGCTACAAGGCCGCGCTGCAGCGCGCCGGGCTCCGGGACCTCCGCTTCCACGACCTGCGCCACACGTTCGGCACGCAGGTCATCGGGAACCCGCGCGTGTCGATCCTGCAGCTCAAGGAGTGGATGGGCCACGCGGACATCGACACGACGATGAAGTACCTGCACTTCGCTCCGCGGGCCGGCGATGCCGACCTCGTCGCGGAAGCGTTCGCCGGAGACGCGCTGGCCACGCCGCTACGCCTTGCGGCGAGCTGATGGACGCTGACTGCGCCCGCAGCCCGCATCCGGCGAAGGTCCGCACCGGTGGCCCGACCGCTGGTTGTCTGAGCTGCACTCCGGTCGCCACGGAGTACCCTGTCGTCCGCGCTCCTGAGCTGTCGCCGGGCGTCGTACGGCGCGAGCGTCTCCCAGCCGAACGTAGCCCTGCGGGCATTGTCGGCCGTGCGACACGGTGCTGCATGGCGGCCGCTCCTCGCGCAAGCGCGAGTGGGCTTCGCGCGCGCTAACTGACGCTCGCCTGAGACATTGCGTGCCCCGATGCGAAGCGCCCCGGGCGCTCTCGGTAGGTGCACGGAGTTGGGGACCTGTCCAGACGACGCTTGCTTACGACTCCATCTCACACAGCAGCCTTTCGGTCACGTCCCTAGTGTTGGTGTAGGAGCAGGTCGGACGGATCGGATGTAGGTCCGGCCACCGCGGCGCTCATGATCGTCGGACTTCTCAGGGTTCGACGAAAGGAGGCCGGCAGTGGCCGGTCGGGACAGGATGACGATCGAGGAGGTCGTCCGGCAGGTGCTGCGCGAGGAGCACGGTGACGTGATCCGAGAGTCCGTGCGGGCGGTCGCTCGTGAGCTGATGGAGGCCGAGGTGTCCGAGCTGATCGGCGCCTCCCACGGGGAGCGCACCGAGGATCGGGCGACGCATCGCAACGGCTATCGGTCGCGGCGGTGGGACACGAGGGCCGGTGAGATCGAGCTGCAGATCCCCAGGATCCGTCAGGGCAGCTACTTCCCGTCGTTCCTGCAGCCCAGGAAGCGATCCGAGCAGGCGCTGGTGAGCGTGGTGCAGCAGGCGTATGTCTGCGGCGTCTCCACGCGCCGCGTCGACCAGCTCGTCGAGAGCCTCGGACTGCGGATCTCCAAGTCCGAGGTCAGCCGCATCGCCGGCTTGCTCGATGAGCAGGTCACGGCGTTTCGTGAGCGTCCGTTGGAGGGCCGCTATCCGTATCTGTTCGTCGACGCGAAGGTCGAGAAGGTCCGCGACGGCGGTCGTGTCGCGCGCAAGTGCGTTGTCGTCGCGCACGCTGTCCACGAGACGGGCCGCCGCGAGATCATCGGCCTGGACGTCGGCGCCGCGGAGACCGAGGCGTTCTGGCGCGAGTTCCTCAGAAGCCTGGTCGCGCGCGGCCTGATCGGCGTCGAGCTGGCCATCAGCGACGCCCATCCCGGCCTGAAAGCCGCGCTCGCAACCGTGCTCGGGGCGCCGTGGCAGCGCTGCACCGTGCACTTCCTCCGCGATCTGCGTGGCCACGTCCGCCGCGACCAGCATGACGCGCTCGGCGCGATCATCCGCCAGATCTTCACCGCGCCGGACGCCGAGCAGGCCCGCGAGCGCCTGCGCGACGCCGTCGGCCAGCTCGAGCGCCGGCTGCCGAAGATCGCCGCGCTGCTCGAAGAAGCCGAGCCCGACGTGCTCGCCTTCTTCGCCTTCCCGGCCGAGCACTGGCCCAAGATCAGATCGACGAACCCGCTTGAGCGCTTCAACCGCGAGATCGGACGCAGAACCGATGTCGTCGGGATCTTCCCCGACGACGCCGCGCTGATCCGGCTCGTCTCGATGCTCGCGATCGAGGCCAATGATGAGTGGCTCGTCGGGCGCAGCTACATCAGCCAGAAGTCGATGGCGACTCTGAGCGAAAGCGCACGCGAGAAGGAAACCTCTCTCGACAACAATGACAAGGAGGCCCAGCTCATCGCCGCCTGACCCACGCAGGCATCACCGACGAGCAGAGCGACGAACTCCTACACCACGTCCCGGGACTTGACGCACGTCACCTGGCTGGGACGCGTCTCGTGCCATCCGGATGCGGGCGACGCAGGTCGCTTGTGCATTCGCGCGAAGCGAGTGCGCGGGACAGGGTCCCGCCCGCTCCTCATTGTCCGAAGGAGCAGCTCACACGGGCTAGTGCTAGTGCGGACTGCCCCTGACACGCGCGATCGCGGAGTGCGCGGGGGCACGCCGGCGCCTTATGCGTCGACGCTGTCGCAAAGGGCCGCTCGTGATCGGGCCGGTGACAGGGCGACCTCGGTAACGATCCGCGGGTTCAGCAGTGCTGGTCCAACGCCGCGGCCCACTCAGAGGCCGGCCGCGATCATCTCCTTTAGAATCTGCGCACCCTTCACGACCCGGTCTTCGGCGTCCACTGGCCCACGTTCGCGCTCGACCTGATTCAGCGCGATCACGAGTTCGCCTCCCTCCTCGACCACGTCATCGCGCTGCCGCATCAGGGCGACGAACTCGGCGCCGGATGGATCCGGCGACTGAACGCGAACGGCGATGTCCGTCTCGGTCAGGCGCAGCCGTGATCCGCTCCGCGCGAGGCGCAACGACCGCGGCTCGTCGCCGTAGAACGGGTCATACCCGTAGAACCAAGGTTCCTCGACTGCGTCCTCGTCTACCCCGCTCTCCAGCCAGATCGCGTACAGGTACGGGTCGCGGTAGTAGCTGTTCAGCCGTCTCCTTCGCAGCATGATGAGCGAGTAGCCGAGCTCCCCGGCAGCGGCGTAGTAGATGCCGGACGCGCCTTCACGCATGCCGTCGTACTTGACCAGGTAGTAGCGCCAGTCGAGTCGCTTCGACGCCGCTCTCTCGCTCAGCCATGTGTCACTGAGGCCGGCCAGGCACGAGTCCGCGGGCTCGTCGGAGCCGGCGACGTGGTCGAGGAGCTCTCCCAGCACCTCGCGCGTCGACTGAATGTTGTCCCGGCCGGTTCCCGTCAGCAGGCGTCGCCAGGCGCCCTCCTGATCGGTGGAGCCGCTGCCGAACTGAAACGCCTCGTGGCTGCGGAGCCGCCGCTGGTACTCGCCACAGGCCAGCAGGGCGCCGGTCGCCAAGCGCCAGTTGCCGGCATCCGAAAAGACGGCGTCGAAGGCCTCCGCGCGAGCTTCGAACGTAGCGGGATCAAGCTCGAAAGACTGCAGCGAGCCGCGCAGGATCGAGTTGTCCTCGAGCCGGGTCAGAGCCGGCTCCAACTCCGGATGCTGCTCGACGAAGGCGCCCTTGAGGCGTTCGTCCTCGACCTGCGCCTGGTTGAAGGTGGCAACCCCGTCCAGGGTCCCCTCGAGCACGACCAGGCGAAGGTCCTCGAGCAGCTTCGGCATGTTCTGGCGCCGAACCTCGTCGTCGGACGCGGCGATCAAGTTCCGCAGGACCCGCAGGCGCCGCGGAAAGTCGGCGGTCTGCTCGATCAGGTGCAACAGCACCGCGTAGAGCAGGAGGCTCTCGGCCAGGCCGAAGATCCTGTTGCGCCCGATCGTGCTGCCGAAGGTTCGGCAGCACAACTCGAACAGATTTGGGCTGACGTTCTCGCCGAACAGCACCACCTGGCCTGGCTCCCGACTGGCCGGCGCCGTCTTGTCGGACCTGGCGAAGAGGGCCTGGAACGTGGCCTGCGCATGGTCCGTGCTCTCCCAAACGTCGAAGACAGCTGCAGAGGAACTCGAAGTGGGTCCCGGCGCTCTCGTTGCCGGCGCCGAAAAGCTGCCTCGGTGCGGGGGGCGAGCGGACCGTCCTCGATCCGGCCCTCGCGCCACTCGCAGATCTCGGTGATGAAGCCGAGGTAGCGCATGAACTCGTCGTCGACGAGGTTGTCGCCGCCGTGGAACGGCCAGAGGAGATCCGACCACTCGCCGTCGATCTTGTGGGCAAAACGTTCGGCGCGGTGCCGCGTCCGCGTCCGCAAGGGTCTTCTCGAACCGCGCCTTGAAGTTCTCGAACGGCGTCAGCGGCTTGCCGCGCGAGTTCATCTTGATGTACAGGTCCTCGCCCGAGCCCATGTCCTCGATGGGCAGCAGGTGGAAGGAGATCGCCGGCGCCGCACGGTCCGTGAGCCGTGCCCAGGCTGCGTCGAGGTCGTCGCCGGCGAACCGCTCGTCGATCGCGTCGATGACCGTCAGCATCGAGCTGGATCGTCGGATCGTTGGTCCAGGTGTGGAGGTACCAGGGCTGATCGGTGATCCAATCGGACGGGCGCCCCGCGTCAGCCGGGAGGGCGCTGGTCGACGAGGCGCTCGCAGAACAGGCGCGCGCTCGGCCGGGTGGCGTAGGAGAAGTGTGTCCAGCCGTGATCGCGGTCGAGCTGGTTGGTGCGAGCGGCGAGATACCAGTGCAGCAGAAAGAGCGTGGTCAGCCGCTGCTGGCCGTCGAGCGGTCGCAGGGTCTCGTCCTCGACCTCGCCGTAGACGAAGTCGAGGCCGACAGCGTCGCCGCCGGTCACGGCGTCGCGCAGGACGTCGAGGAAGGCGCCCGGATCTCGTTGACGGCCGGGTCCGTGCGCCCCTGGGCGTAGTCGCGCTGGATGAGCGGGATCTCGATCCGCTTGATTGGCGGAGCGTCCTCGGGCAGGGCCTCGAACAGCGAGTCGAACGAAGTCGGGTAGCCCTTCACGACGACACCTCCTCCTGCAGCAGGTACGGCGCCGAGAACCGCCTCGAGGGCCGTCGAGGTAGCCCTCGCGGTCCTGCTGACCCCAGAAGTGGATCTGCTGGCCCTCGGCCTCGGTGTAGTACTTGAGGAACACGTTGCGCGTGCAGACCGGGATGTAGGACCCTCGCGGTCGAGGCGCAGGATCTCGCGGCGCTTGACCTCGAACACGGAGTTGCTGAGCGCGCTGTTGTCGCCGCCGTCGAGCAGCGCGAGGTTGGCGATCGAGTCGACGTCGTCGTTGTCGGAGTCGCCGGCCTGTGTGAAGCAGCTCCGTCAGTTCGCGTTCGAGCGGCCGGAAGCTCTCCTCCGAGATGTCTTCCAGCGCCGTCGTCGATTCGCTCGCTCGAGCGCCGTCCCGCTTCGCCGGCGTCGAGGTCGGGGAGCCCGTCCAAGGCGTCGCGGTGCAGTCGCAACCACTCCTCCCACTGCTCGGCCCGGTTGAGCCGCTCGGCGTTCTGCGCATGGATGTGCTCCAGCGACCAGGAGCCGGATGCGTAGGCGCTGAACGAGTAGCGCTCGGATGAATGCTGCATGCGGCGCACGGTCTCCACGTTCATCAGCAGCAGAACCGACGGCGTCTTCTTCGGCCTCGTAGGTGAGATCGCCGAGGCCGGCTGCCGAGAGGTCGAGGTCGCTGCGGATGCGCTCGTCGAGCGCCCCTTCGAAGCTGCTCTTCGTCTGTCCATCCGCGAGCTGGACCAGCTGGCGGAAGGTGTGCCGGCCGGCGGCGACCAGGTAGCCGATCTTGTGGAAGAGGTCGCGGTTGTCGTACCAGCCGAGCACCAGCGCGTGCAGGTCGACGACCCGGTCCCACACGTCCTGAGGCGAGTCCTCGATCTCCGAACGGAGGGTCTCGAAGGTGTGGAACAGCGGCCGCTCGCGCCCGGTCCCTCGTCGGAGTCCATGTCGGCGAGCGTGTCCAGGAGCAGGCTGATGTGGGTCGGCTCCTGCGCGGCCTTGCCGGTGGCGAAGGCCCAGACCTCCGGCGCGCGGAGATCTCGCTCGACCACGTCCCAGTGGGCGGCGATCTCGTGCGAGCGGTCGGTGTCGCCCGCGGCTGCTGCCGGCTCGGGAGAGGAGCAGGGCCTTGACCAGCTCGGCATCGGTCAGCGGGATCCGGCCGATGTTCAGCCGGGTGAAGAGCGCGGTCGAGTCGAGGTCGGCCGGCGCCTGGTACCAGATCACGCGAACAGAATCGAAGAGGTAGCCGTAGAGCTGGTTGGCGACGTGCTGCCTGCGGTGCTCGAAACGCTCGAACCAGGCATCGATGCACTGGTATGCCTCGCAGATGTGGAAGAAGTCGATGTTCTCCTGGCTTCGCGCCTCATCGGGACTCTCGAGGTAGGCCTGGCTGCTCGGCCGGGTCTCGTACTCGAGCGAGAAGGTCGGCCCAGTGCCCTGCAGCCCTTGATCGTGCATGTACTTGAGGATCAGGTAGAGCGTGGTCAGGCGCTGCTGGCCATCGACTAGTGTCGTGAGTCGTTGATTCGCTCGCAGTAGCGGGCGAGCGATTCGAGGATCTGGTCGGCGGTTTTGGTCCAGACGTAGGGGCGGGGGTCGTCGTTCCAGGTCTTGATCCAGGCGCGGATGTCGGTATTGAGGGCCTGGACGGATCGGTGCGCGCCGCGCTTGAGCAGCTTGCTGGTGAGTTCGCCGAACCAACGCTCGACGAGGTTGAGCCAGGAGGCGCTGGTTGGGGTGAAGTGCAAGACGAAGCGGGGGTGCGCGGCGAGCCAGCGCTGGATCGCCGGCGTCTTGTGCGTCGAGCTGTTGTCGAGCACGAGGTGAACGTCGAGGCCGGCCGGGACCTCGCGTTCGATCGACTGCAGGAACTGCTTGAACTCGATTGCGCGATGGCGTGAATGCAGCGCGCCGAAGACCTTGCCGGTCGTGAGGTCCAGCGCGGCATACAGGCTCGACGTCCCGGCGCGCTTGTAGTCGTGGGTAGCGCGTTCGGGGTGCCGGGGAGCATCGGCAGGATCGGGGCGGTCCGATCGAGCGCCTGGATCTGGGACTTCTCGTCGACGCAGAGCACGACCGCGCGCTCGGGCGGGTTGAGATAGATCCCGACGACATCGTGGAGCTTCTCGACGAAGAACGGGTCCTTGGAGAGCTTGAAGGTGTCCTGACGGTGCGGTTGCAGCCCGAATGCCCGCCAGATCCGCGACACCGCGGTCTGGGTGAGGCCGACCTCGCGAGCCATCGACCGCGTGGACCAGTGCGTCGCGTCCTTGGGCGTCATCTCCAGCGTCTTGGTGATCACCGCATCGACCTGCTCATCGGTGATCGTCCGCGGCCGACCCGGCCGCGGCTCGTCGGTCAGCCCGTCCAAACGATGCGCAGCGAACCGCGAGCGCCACTTCGCCGCCATCGCGCGGTTGACCTCAAGCCGCGCGGCGATTTCGGTGTTCGTGAGACCTTCGGCCGCGAGCAGCACGATCCGCGACCGCAACGCGAGCGCCTGAGCGCTCGTCCTGCGTCGAGTCCACGCCTCCAACTGCAGACGCTCCCCGTCAGATAACTCGATGGCAACGGCAACGTTCGGTGGCATAACCCCCACATTCCCGCTGCCACCGATTTAACGCCTCACGACACTAGCTCCCACTTTCCGTCGGGCCTCAACTTGACCACGACCGGCTGCAGGTAGTACGGCTCGCCGCCGCTCCCGTGCACGTCATCGAGGAGTTCAGCTGGTCTGGGCGGCGGTCCCCCGGTGACGACCAACCTCGGTAGTTCCCCACCGGTACCCGCGCTGATACGCCGGCACGAAGAGGGCGACTTGAATATCGCCGACCAGCCTCGGCTCCAACAGCGCTCCTGTCCTGTCAACCGTCACTGCATCGAACGTTATCCGTGGCGCCCGGATCATTGTGGCGTGGACGGCGCGAGCGCCGTTCGGCGCCAACCTTGGGGCCGCCACCGCGCGATCGAGTTCAAGCAGTTCCTGGCCACCCTTGACCGCCAGGTCCCCGCCCAGCTCGACGTCCATCTCGTGCTCGACAACAGCAGCACGCACAAGACGCCGGCGATCCAGCGCTGGCTGGCCGCACACCCGCGCTTCGTCTTGCACTTCACCCCGACCAGCGCGTCGTGGCTGAACCTCGTCGAGCGCTGGTTCGCCGAACTGACCAGCAAACAGCTACGCCGCGGTACGCACCGATCCGTCCGCCAACTCAACGCCGACATCCGCGCCTGGATCGACACCTGGAACGACGACCCCAACCCCTTCGTCTGGACCAAGACCGCCGACCAGATCCTCGACTCGATCGCCCGCTACTGCGAACGAATTAACGAATCACGACACTAGGCAGAAGCGGGCCCGCGTGCCGAGATGGCCATCGGTGATCAACGGCAGATGCGGCTAGCCGAGCATGCTCTCGGGCGTTCGCATCTACGCCGCTAGTCGGTATCGCTGGACAATCTGCGCGTCGCTCCGAGGGACGAATCGGGCCACCGCGAGGACACCCGCGTCGATATCGCGCTGAGAGGGAAGCAGGCGTCCTAGATCTAGATCGCCGCAGGCACGAATCCGGGTCCCGCAGGGCTACCTCATGCGCATCGAAGACGCGCGCTTTCGTCCGTTCACTGCTCCCTTTCGCGCGAAGGAGCAGCGGCTTCTTGGGCATGCGGTGCGGGCGTCACGGCCTGGGAGATCCCAGGACCACTTCTCATCCCCGGCGCGCTGGCCGGTTCAGCGTGTCGCGGGTCGGCACGCCTTCCCGCAACTCCTTGTGGCGCTCGATCTCGGCGTTGAGTTCCGCGCCGAACAGCAACGCGACGTTCGTCAGCCAAATCCACGCCACGAGCACGATGGCACCGGCGAACGCACCGTAGATCGCGCCGACGTCCGCGACCCTGGAGATGTAGGTCGAGAAGCCCCACGAGCCGAGCAGCCAGAGCACCACCCCGGTCACCGCGCCCGGCGTGACCCAGCGCCAGGATCGCTGCTGCACGTCAGGAGTGATGAAGTAGATGAAGGAGAAGACGAACATCGCCACGAGGAGCGCCGCCGGCCAGCGGGCGATGCTCCAGACGTCCGCGGCGGCCGGGCCCAGCCCGATGAAGCCGAGCAGGTCGTCGGCGAAGCCGCCGCCGACGAACACCAGGATCCCCGTCGCGAGCGCGAGCGCGAGAAGCACGACGGTGGACGCCACGTCGACCAGCTTGCGCCGCACGAAGCTGCGCCCGTTCTCGATCTCGAACACCACGTTGAGTGCCCGGCGGGCAGCCTCCAGCACACCGGTCGTGCCGTAGAGCGCGACGGCCACGCTGATCGCCAGGGCGGTGGCCGCCGTCCCTTTGTTCCGCAGCGCTTGCTCGAGCGAGCGGTCGAGCGGCGTCACGACCGAGTCCGGGGCCACCTCGCGCGCGTAGCCCATGATCGCGTCGTAGGTCTCCGGATACTGACCGAGGAGCCCGAGCAGCGAGAGCCCCAGAAGCACCGTGGGAAAGAGCGACATCAGCGCGTAGTAGGTAAGCGCCGCCGCGTGATGGGTCATCTGATCGTCGTAGAACGACACAAGCGTCCGCTTGATCACCGCACCCATGCCGCGCATCCCAAGGGAGCGTAGGCCGCGGGGCGTCACAACCGCCGACAGGGCCATCGCGCGAAGCTTGAATGGCTAGGGGTTGGTCCGCCTGCCGGCCACAAGATCGGGCGGAACACCCAGCGCCGATTGTCCGAATCGCGTCTCGGAGCACGTCGGCGCCGCGTCGGCGCGGCGGGCGCTACCGCAAGGGACGACAAGCAGGCGTCATCCAGGGCGGAGCCCCCAGTGCTCCTTTCGCTGCTCCTATGTCAAGAAATTGATGGTGATGGCGGTGTTCCTTGCTCGGGGTGGGGCGGTTGGAGGAGGTGCCAGATGCGGCGGGCGAGGTGGCGTTTGAGGCAGCGGATGGCTTCTTTGGTGCTCTTGCCTTCGGCGCGTTTGCGGGCGATGTAGTCCTGGGTCTCGGGGTGGCAGCGCAGGCGGGTGACGGCGACGCGATGGATCGCGGCGTTGATCTGGCGGTTGCCGCCGCGGTCCAGGCGGTGGCGGTTGGTCTTGCCGGAGCTGACCGGGATCGGAGCGACGCCGGCCGCCCGGGCGAGCTTGGCGTCGCTGGCGAAGCGGCTGGCGCCGGCGACTTCGCCGACGAGCTTGGCCGCGATCAACGGCCCGAAGCCGGGCTCCGTGAGCAGCTGCGGCGCGATCTGCGCGACGAGCTGAGCGATCTCGCGCTGCAGCGTCTTGATCGTCTGGGAGAGCTCGCGGATGCGTCGCAACTCGTCGCGGGCGATGCGAACGCGCATCGTCTGCTCGGCCCGCGCGAGACGCCTGGCGATCCGTGGCCCCCAGTTGCCGTAGAACAGCGAGCTGCCGGGCAGCACGAGCTCGGGCCAGAGGTCGTGCAGGTGCCACTGCAGCGTGTTATTCAGCGCGACGCGCTGGCGGATCAGCCGCTCGCGGTGATCGACCAGCAGCCGCAGATCCAGCTCGGGACCTTCCAGCTGCGCGGCCGGCAACGCATCCAAACCTTCGCGCAGCGCCGCCCGGGCGACCGCGATCGCGTCGATGCTGTCGGACTTCCCGCGGTCGCGAGCGCGCCGACGCGTGTCGGCCATCAGCCGGGTCGTGACGCGCAAGACTCGCTCGCCGCGGCCGATCAGAAACCGCTCAAAGGACCCCGAGACGTGCCGGCAGTCCTCGATCGCCCAGACCCGCTCGCCCTCCAGGCCGCGCGCCCAGACCAGCAGCGCGGCGAAGCCCTTGGCGCCGACCTGGACCGTCTGCTCACCCACCAACTCGCCCGTCGCCGCAGAGACCGCGGCGATCGTGTGCGAGCGCTTGTGAGTGTCCGCACCGAGCACGATCATTGACGTCGTCCACCTCCACCTCGATGAGTGGACCAACCGGCGGACACGGCTTGCTTGGGGCGGTGCCACGCTCCTATGAAGTCACGCCGGACGATCCCCGACCGGCGGCGAGCGACACAGCGAAAGGTGGTCAGGCCCAACGGCCGACAGCCTGAAAGAGAGTCAGCTCGCCGCCGGTCGCGGAGCCTTCACCTCGCATCGGACGTCGCCGACGGGCAGATCGAAACAGCAAGCCTGATGGGAGCAGCGGCGTCGCGGCGTCGAGTTCTTGCGTGAAGGCGGAACCGACCGGGCGCTGCGAGATCGGAGCGACCGGGAGCCGCGAGATCGGCCAGCCCCGAGAGCAACGTGAGAACCCGTCCGCGCAAGTGCTCGGGAGTTCCGCGGTTACGCCGCCAGCCGGTACCGCTGCACGATCTGGGCGTCGCTCCAAGGGACGAATCGGGCCCCCGCTATACGGAAGCCGCCTCTCGCCAGGCGGCTTTCGTGCTTAAGGGAAGAGAGCACGCAAAGCCTCGGTCCACCGGCGCTATCGCTCGGTAGCGCTTGCAGCGATGGGGATGGCCGCCGCGACCAGCGTGCCGCCGCCGTCCGGGCTCTCGAGCTGGAGCCGCCCGTCGAGCGCGGCGAGCCGGTCACCGAGACCCTGGAGGCCGCTTCCGTCCGGGCGGGCGCCCCCGACGCCGTCATCGCGCACCTCGACCTGGAGCGTCCCGGCTTCGACCCGCGCGGCGACCGCGGCGGTCGCAGCGCGGGCGTGCTTGGCGACGTTGGTCAGCGCCTCGGCGACGACGAAGTACGCGGTCGCCTCGATCGTGGCGGGCAGCCGCTCGGCGCAGACATCGACCCGACCGGCACCGGCGTGCGCGACGCCAGCGCGTCGACGCCCCCGCGGAGTCCGCCGGCCGTCAACGCCGCCGGCAGGATCCCGTGGGCGAGCTCGCGCAGCTCGTGGGTGGCGCGCTGCGCGTGCTCGAGCGCCTGGTTGACGAGCGACGCTGCGTCGTCGGCGTCGCGTTCGAGCGCCTGCTGCGCGAGCTTGAGCGTGATCACCGTGTGGACGAGGCGTTGCTGTGCGCCGTCGTGCAGGTCGCGCACGACCCGCCTCCGCTCCTCGTCGGCCGCGGCCACGATCCGCGCCCGCGACGCGGTGAGCTCGGCACGGGCTTCGATGTTCGCGATCGCGGTGGCGACCAGTTCGGCGAACCCGGCGATCCGCGACTCCGCGTCCGGCGGCAGCGGCTCGCTCGCGGCGGCGCCCATCGCGCCCCACAGCCGCCCGCCCACGATGATCGGCACGCCGACTCCGGCGCGGACGCCAAGCGCCTTGAACTTGCTCCCGATCGCGCCGGTCGCGTTCGCGTAGTCATCGATGCGCGCAGGGCGCGCGGTCCTGAAGACCTGCGAGGCGACGCTGTCGCCCCCCAGCGGGAATCGCTGACCGATCGGGGCCGGGCCGGCAAGCTCGCCCCAGTCGCCGGCGAGGGTGGCCGTCTCATCGTCCTCGTACCGCCACAACACCGTGCTCTTGGCGCCCAGGAGCCGCGCCAGCTCCTCGGCGACCGCCGCGAACACCTCGGCGGCCGGGGACTCGCGTGCCACCAAGGTCGCCACGCGGCGCAGGGCGGCCTGCTCCTCGACGAGCGCGGTGCGCTCGGTCACATCCCTCGCGATGCCGTACACGATGCCCAGCTGCGGCATCGTGCGTGTGTTCCACTCGAACCGGCGTACCGAGCCGTCGGCGCACACGAAGCGGCTCTCGAAGCCGACGACATCCTCACCGGTCGCCAGAACTGACAGCAGGTCGATCGAGCGCTCCACGTCATCGGGATGGACGAACTCCATGAAGGGCCGCGACAAGAGCTCCTCGCGCGAGTACCCGAGCACGCGCTCGAACGACTCGTTCACCAGCTTGAAGTAGCCGTCGAGCCCGGCGACGCAGAACATGTCGCGCGCGAAGTCGAAGTACCCGGCCAGGTCGTACGCCGGCGCGGGCGTGATGCGACGGCTCGTCACACCGCGTGCGTGCTCGCCCTCCTCATGATGCGGCTCGACTGGCCGCGCAAGGTGCAAGCGGGCGGCTGAACCTGGCATCGGCACGGTCTGCCTGCGCGAAGTGGCGGTTGCCTCGTCTGCCTGCGCTGCGACCTGCGGTCCTAACACGTTGGTCCCCCGTGTCGGCGTCGTCGTGCTCAGCAAGTCTCACGGCAACTCGCGCCGAGGGCATCTATGGACTCCCTAGTTCCCTGGCGCAGACCTCATTCCCGTGTCGGCGCGATGCGCCGCAGGGGAGAGCGCGAGCTAGACGGCCGTCGGAGCCTGGCCGTCCGCGAGAGCGTCCCGAAGCCGCATGCGCGAGGCGATGTTGAGCTTCGTGAACACCTTGTGGAGGTGGTACTCGACAGTCTTGGGGCTGATGAACAGCATGCCGGCGATCTCCGGATTGGAATGCCCTTCGCCCGCCAGCCGCGCGATCTGCTCCTCCTGAGGAGTCAATTCGGTCCGGAGCTCGAGCGCGGCTCTTCCGGAGCTTCTCGCCGGTTGCGACCAGCTCGCGGCGGGCGCGTTCTCCGAATGCCTCCATGCCGATCGCCACGAACAGCTCGCGAGCGGTGCGTAGCTGCTCGCGTGCGTCGATCCGCCGACTCTCGCGGCGCAGCCACTCCCCGTACAGGAGGTGGGTACGGGCGAGTTCGGGCCGGAGCCGTGTCCGGCTGAACGCCTCGACCGCCTCGCGATACGACCCCTCGGCATCATCGCCCTCGGCGAGGAGCGCCCGAGAACGCGCCTCGATGCCGCGGGCCCAGTCGGTTCGCGCCGGCTGCGTGGTCTCCGCCAACCGTTCGAACGCATCGGCGGCAGCCTCGGTATCTCCTCGGCGCGCGGCCGCCTCGACGAGCTCGGGAAGCGCGAAGTTGAGCATGAAGGGATCCAGGGCGTGCGCGGCGACTTGGCCGGCCGCCGAGGCGGCCTCGTCGTAGCGTGCGAGGCCCTTGTAGAGGACTGCGGCCGCCCAGTGTGCCGTCATCTCCGCGACGCCTTGCCCTGCGGCAGCGGCCTGCGTGATCGTGGCGTTGATCAGTGGCGAGGTCTCGGCCTCCCTCCCTTGCAGCGATCGAAGTCTCAGGTCGGCGAACGGCGGGATGCGGAGTTCCGGTCGCCGCTGCGACGCTGTCGATCTCTCCAACGATCAGGCGGGCGCCGGCGAGGTCACCGGTGAACGCCCTGTACCACGCCAGGCCGGTGAGGTGCTGCGGAAGCTCGGCGAGCGCACCGCCATCGCGAACGAGCTGCGCTTGCCGTTCGAAGATCGCACCGTATCGGTCGGCGTCCCAGGTCGAAGCGCTGGCGGCAGGTGCGATCCAGCCCCAGCGCAAGACGTCCTCGACAGGCATCTCGGCGACCGCCTTCGCCGCGCGCTGCAAGATCGGAGTCGCGGTAGCGCGTCCGTCCGTGACCACGAGGGCGAGACCGTCGAGCAGCAGCTCGAGTGGATGCGGGGCTGCGGGCAGCGGAGGAAGGGCGCGGACGGCGCGACAGATGTCGGACAGGACGTCCACTCCCCCGAGATAGCCGGACGTGACTGCGGCGCCCCACGCCGTCAGGTACGCCTTGCGAGCCAGCTCGAGGTCGAACGGCTCGAGTCTCCTCGCCGCTCCAAGAAGCAAAGGCGCAGCGTCCCTGCCGTAGCTCGACACCACGGCGAGATGGCCGCGCAGGAGCTCTGCCTGGGCGCGCCGAAACGCATCGAGCTCTCCGGCCTCTGCAGTTGCCACAGCTGCGAGCGCCGCGTCGAAGGCGCCAGCCTGGAAGCTTGCCTGCGCGGCGGTCAGCGCGCGTTGGGCATGCAGCGCCTCGTCCTCGGTCAGCTCGACCGCGCGTCGCAGGAACGCGGCGGCGGCGGCCACGCCGCCGCGAGCCTGGGCTCTCCCCGCCGACCGCTCGAGTTCGACCGCGACCGTCTCGTCCGGACCGGGTGCTGAGTGGCCCGGTGCCAGGCGCGGCGGTCCGGGTCGGCCTCGGGGTCGGTGCCCTCGGCCAGGGCGTGATGGACGCGACGGCGGTCGTCGGCGCTGGCCGTGCGATAGGCGGCGGAGCGCACGAGAGGGTGCGCGAACTCGACACGCGTATCGACGGTGATCAGGCCGGCGTCCACCGCGGGGGAAAGCTGGACCATCTCGATCCCGAGCACGCGACTAGCACGGCGGAGTAGCACCGGGTCGCCGAGCGGCTCCGCTGCCGCGGCAAGGACGAGCAGTTGCGTCTCGGACGGGAGAACGCGGAGGCGCTGCCCGTAGCTCAGTTCGATCTGTCCGGTCACCGGCCGGCTGGCCGGCGGACCAAACCCACCGGCGAGATCGTTCGAGAAACGTGCCAGCTCGAGGAGCGCGAGCGGGTTCCCATGGCTCTCCGTTAGGAGCTGTTCGCAGACCGCCTCATCCAGCGGCCCGTGCATGTTCTCCAGCAGCAGCGCCCGCGCATCGTCGTTTCCGAGTCGCCCGATCGGCAGTTCAGGCAGCCCGGCGAAGATGTCATCGCCGACGCCCGCTCGGGTGGCGCAGACGATCACGATTCGCTCGGCAAGCAGTCGGCGCGCCACGAAGGCGAGGATCTGCCCCGACGCCTGGTCGAGCCACTGCGCATCGTCCACGATGCAGACGAGCGGCTGCTGCTCGGCGACCTCGGCCAAGAGCGTGAGCGCTGCGAGCCCGACGAGGAAGGGGTTCGGGGCTGCGCCGGCGCTCAGCCCGAACACGATCGCAAGCGCGTCACGCTGTGGGTCTGGCAGTCGATCGAGCTGATCGAGCATCGGCCCGCAGATCTGGTGCAGGCCGCTGTAGGCGAGTTCCAGCTCGGACTCCACGCCGACGGCTCGCGCGACGCGCCAGCCCTCGAGCCGATCAGAGAGGTGCCCGAGCAGCGCGCTCTTCCCGATGCCGGCCTCGCCACGCAGGATCATGACTTGGGTTCGGCCGTGAAGAGCCTCATCCAGAAGCAGTTCGAGAGCGTCGCATTCCGCGCGGCGTCCGAGGAGCGAAGGACCTCTTCCACCGACGTCAGCAGGCGTTTCTAGCCGATCCCGTTCCACCGGCTGCTTCCCCTCTCGTGCTCTGAGCCTTGGATCGTAGATCCGGCTTGGACGCCAGAGCGCCAAGTCAAAGCAACCGCGCGCGCTCGGCGACGGGCTCCAGCGCTGGACTCCTTCACCGTGACCGTCGCCGGGCAGGCGGCGCTGCTCGACGCGCCGGGCTGGACGCTGCGTGGCGCGCCCGGCCCGCCCGGCTACTTGGCCGCGCTGGCGGTGGAGGGCGAGGCCGCGTCCGTGCGGGTGCTGCCGTGGTCGCCGTCCCAGGGCGTCACCCGCGGCCACCAGCCGCGGACCGCGCGCCGGTAGGCGGCGTACTGCTCGCCGTAGCGGCGGCTCAGCGTCGGCTCCTCGTAGAAGCGCACGAAGCTCGCCACCACGAGCCAGAAGATCGCGGCGTAGACGAGCAGCACCGGGCGGCCGAGGATCGCCGCCTGGCCGAGGATGACCGCGATCACCGCGACGTACATCGGGTTGCGCAGGTAGCGGTAAACGCCGCCGACCACGAGCTTCTCGGTCGGCGCGACCGGCGACGGCGTGCCGAGGCCCTCGACCGCGAAGCGGATCACCGTGTGGGCGAGGAAGCCGAGCCCGGCGGCGAGCAGCGCCGCGCCGACGAGCTTCAGGACGAGCGGGGAGTCAGCGCTCTCCCAGCCGCCGGTCAGCCAGTACGGGACGAGGCCGCCCATTAGGCCGGGCTGCACGACGACGAAGATCAGGCTCCCGGCCGCCGCCCCGCGTCTCGTCACTGCGCGAGCATACGCGCCACGAGCGGGCGCAGGGGGTCCGCAGGAACTCCGGATCGGTGTGGAAGCAGTGCCCGCCGGGGCACCAGGTGATGCGGGCTGCGGCCGGAGGTCTGCTCGCGCCACGCGCGCACGCCGTGGAGGGAGACGACGGGGGTCGTCGGCGCCCGCGGGCGCAGATGGCGCTCGGCGATCCGCAGATCGCCCTTCGCGCGCGCGGCCACGGGGATGCGGGCTGGTGAGACGGCAACGTGAGCGGGCGACCGAGACGCAGGGCGTCGTGGATCGCCCGTGGTCGAGCTTCCTGTCGACGTCAGTTTGGAGCTGTCCATCCAGGCGCCTCCCTCGCCCGGACGGGCGGTCGCGCTATCAGCTCAGACGGTGCGGGTGGAGGTGGTCCTGGGCCATCTGCTTGAGCCCGGCCCGATCGATCTTGCCGGTCGGATTGAGCGGCATCTGGTCGAGGAAGACAATCTCGTCCGGCGCCTTGTAGCCGATGCGCTCGCGGCAAAAGACGATCAGGTCGGCGCGCGACGGTGGTTCGACGCCATTACGCAGCGTCACGTAGGCGCGCACGTCTTCGCCGTGGACCTCGTCGTGGATGCCGACGGCGCCGGCCAGCGAGACCGCAGGGTGCTCGACGAGTGCGCCTTCAACCTCGTACGGACTGATGTTGGAGCCGTCGTGCACGATCACCTGCTTCTTGCGGCCGAAGAACCAGAGGTAACCGTCCTCATCTGCCCGGGCGAGGTCGCCAGAGTCGAGCCAGCCGTCGATCACGACGTCCTCCGTCGCGCTCGGGCGCCTCCCAGTAGCCGAGCATGAGGCTGGGACTGCGGATCCAGATCTTGCCCACATCTCCCCCGTCGACCGGCGCGCCCTCCTCGTCTCGCAGCGCGATGGCGAAGCCATGGATCGGCCTCCCGACCGAGCCTTGCCTGATCTCCCCCGAGGGCGGATTCAGCGTCGCCAGCCCGACCTCGGTCATCCCGTATCCCTCGACGATCGGGAAACCCGCCGTTGCGGCGAACTCGGTCAGCAGCTCGGTCGAGACCTTGTCCGCGCCGGCCCGGCACAACCGCAGCGAGGAGAAGTCTCCCGGCCGGAGATCGTGGTCGTGGACGAGTGCCGACAGCGCCGCCGGGATCATCGCGAGGATCGTCGGCTGCTGCTCGCGCAAGAGCGGCAGCAACTCGTGGCCATCCGTGCTGCGCGCGACCACGACCTTGCCTCCGACCGAAAGCGTCGACAGGGCCCACAGAAAGGAGCCGAGGTGGGACATCGAGGAGCCGGGCAGAAGCACGTCAGAGGGACCGAGCTCCAACGCGGCGGCCGCGGCGGCGATCATCCAGCGCAGGGTCTGGCGGGAATGGGTGACCCCTTTGGCGGGGCCGGTGCTCCCCGAGGTGAAGAAGATCACGGCCGGCGCCTCGGGGTCGGGCTGCTTCTCCGTGCTTGCGAGGGGCTCGGACCCGAGGAGCGCGGCGAAGTCGTGGCGCCAACCACCGTCGACCCCGGCCGGCGCCTCGTTGCCGGTCGCCAGCGGTTCGGCGTCGCGGTAGGCGATCGCTCCAAGCTCCAAGGCGGCGGCACGCTCGCTCGCGCCGACGTCCTCGGCCCGCTCGACATGGGCGAGGAGAACCCGGGCGCCGCTCACCGCCAGCGCGTGATCGATCTCGCGGGCCGTATAGCGGTAATTCAGCGGTGTCGCGATCAGTCCCGCCCTGAAGCACGCGAGGTAGTGGACGACGAGGTCGACCCGGTTTGGCATCAGGGAGGCGACGCGATCGCCCGGCTCAAGGCCGAGCCTGCGGTAGCCACCTGCGAGCGCGGCGCTCGCCCAGTCGAGCTCGCGCCAGCGCAGCGCGCGGCTGGCCGAAACGATCGCGACTTCGTCGGGGATGGCATCGAGGCCGATCCGCAGCAGATCATTCAGCGGCGCGGCAGGGGCTTGGAGCCGGGCACCCTCGAGCACCATTCGCTCGATCCTACGCGAGTACCGCCGTCTTTCTGAAAGGCACGTCCTTCACCCCACGGGCGAGCGAAGCGCTTACTTCACCCAGACGAGGATCTCTACCCGTTCGGAGAAATGACGTCGCGAGCCGCTGCTCCCTTGGCCGCGGAGCAGCCAGAACCCTCCCGCGCGACCGCTGACCTCGACTGACCGAGCAGCGAACGGACGCTCGATCCGGTGCGCCGAGACAGTTCCTTTGGCGAGAAGCAGGAGTCTCACCCCGCGCGCCTGGTCCTCGTCCAGTCCGGGCGTTTCGCGAACCTGAACCGGGACGCCTCCCTTCACGCGAATGCAGCGTTAAGGGGATCAACCGCGACGGTCGTCCGAAGGGGACCAGCTCGTCGTGCATGAAATGGGCCCGGAGTGCCGCGTATGCAGCATGCCAGCAGCGACCGCGTGACAGCCCAGGTCGACGTCAGATCTCGGGCAGCCAGCCGCGCACCGTGGTACCGCGGTCGACGGGGCTCTGGACCTCGAGTCGTCCGCCGAGTGCCTCGACGCGGTCGATGAGGCCACGCAGGCCGGTGCCCGCGTCAGGGTCGGCGCCGCCGCTTCCGTCGTCGGTCACCTCGACGAGCACATCGTCCGCCTCGCGGCGCACGGTCACGGAGGCGGTGCGGGCGGACGCGTAGCGGGCGACGTTCGTGAGCGCCTCCGCGACGACGAAGTAGGCCGCCGCCTCGAGGGGCTCGGCCAGCCGGTCGTCAAGGTCGACGCTCAGCTCCACGGGCAGCGGTGCGCGAGCCGCCAGCGCTCCGAGCGCCGCCCGGAGGCCATGGTCGGTCAGCACGGCGGGGTGCAGCCCGCGGGCGAGCTCGCGCAGTTCCTCCAGCGCCTCGGACAGCTCGGCGTTTGCGCGGGCGAGCGCATCGCGCGCCACCTCGGGGTCGCGCTCGAGCTGGCGCTCGGCGAGCCGCAGGGTCATGGAGAGCCCCACCAGGCGCTGTTGGGCGCCGTCGTGGAGGTTGCGCTCGAGCCGGCGGCGCTCGACCAGCGCGGCCTCGACGAGCCGCTTGCGCGAGGCGGCGAGCTCTTCGCGTGCCTCGGCATTGGCCAGCGCCTGCGCGACGAGCTCCGCGAAGGCGGCCAGGCGCTGCTCGGCGCCGAGCGGGAACGACGCGTCCTTCGTGGCGCCGACCACGGCACCCCAGAGCTCGCCGTGGACGACGACCGGAGCTCCGACCGACGCCCGCACGCCCAGCTCGCGCAGCACCGCGAACACGTCGCCGGGCAGGTCGTCGATGTCGACTCGCGCCGGGCGCCGCGTCCGGTGGACGCGGGCGGCGGTCGAGTCCTGCTCCATCGAAACGCGGAGGCCGACGGGCGCCGCGAGCGTCGGTCCGCCGCTCCAGCCGCCGACGATCGTTCCGTGGCCGTCGTCGAAGCGGATCATGCTCGTCACGTCGGCGCCAAACAGCCGCCCGACCTCCTCGGCGACGGCCGCGAACACCCCCAGGCGGTCCGTCTCGCGCGCCACCAGCGTCGCGACGCGTCGCAGCGCCGCCTGTTCCTCGAGCAAGCGGACGAACTCGGGATCCGCGGCCTGTGTCCAGTCCACGGCGACAGTGTGGCGTGTGGAGCCGAAGACCCCGCGCCTCGAACGGGCAGCGAAGGCGTCGCCAGTCCGCTCCATGCGACTCCACGCTCGCGTCGTCGTGCGACGCAGTCGATCCCGCGCTGCTGCCTTGCCTGGAGACAACCGCCGCGACGAACGCCGGCCGCGTGGCGCGTCGAATGAACTTCTCGCGACCGTCGCGGAAGACGACCGGATCGGACGAGGACCAGGCGCGCGATCGGCGCTCCTCCCGCTTGCATCCGTGAATATCCGCCGACGGTGACGGTGACGCGCCATCGCCGACGGCCGGAAGCCCCGGTCCGCCGGGGCCTTCGGGTTTCACGCGCTCGAGGGCGACGTCATGTCTCGAGCCGCGCGAAACCGTGTGCGGGGCACGGCTCGGCGCACGTGTGCTCGACGCGGCCCGCGCAGTCGCCGTCGTCCTCATCTGCATAGTCCGGGGAGCGTCCGGAGCAGACAGGGCACGCGTCGCCGCATGTGCAGATCGGGCTGAGCCGCGCGAGCGGCTCCATGGGCCACGGGATCTCGCCGCGCTGCATCGCCTTGAAGTCCGGGTGGCTCGTGAGCGCGATGCACTCGATCTGGAGGGCGTTGTCCAGCTCGTTCACGCGCTCGGACAGCGTGATGACCTCATCGCGGAGAGCGGCCGCGTCGGGGTCCCCGAGGGCGTCGACCCACGACGCCATGGACTGTCGTGCGGCGATGAGGGCGTCGCTCGCGCGCCGGCTGTACCAGCACGGGAGAGGCCGGGGCAGGCTCATCTGTGACTCCTGACGGTCGGGTGCGAGCGTCGGATGTGCCGTCCGCCGTCGCGCCTGGAACGGGTGCGATCGTGCCAGCGCCGGGTGGCGGTCGAATCACGAGAACGCGTAGTGCGCGGACGGAGACCTGGTCCTCGTGGACGGTGTCCGGCACCCGCCGCGGGCGCGGTATGGTCGGTTGCGGCATGGCCACGACCAGGCCGGGAGAGCGATTGCTCGGCCGGCGCAGCGAGCGCGAGGTGCTGGATCGGCTGCTCGAGGCGGTGCGCGGTGGGCAGAGCGGAGTCCTCGTCGTGGTCGGGGAGCCTGGGGTGGGCAAGACCGCGTTGCTGGCGTACGCGATCGCGTCGGCTCGGGGGTTCCGAGTCGTGCGGACCGTCGGCGTCGAGGGGGAGATGGAGCTCGCGTTCGCGGCCCTTCAGCAGTTGTGCGCGCCGATGATGGATCGCTCGGAGCGGCTCCCGGGTCCTCAACGCGCGGCGCTTTCCGTGGCGTTCGGGCTGACCACGGGAGCCGCGCCGACCCGATTTCTCGTCGGGCTCGCCGTCTTGAGCCTGTTGTCGGAGGTGGCCGGCGAGCGACCGCTTCTGTGTGTGATCGACGACGCGCAGTGGCTTGACCGGGCGTCGGCGCAGGCGCTTGCGTTCGTGGCGCGGCGACTGTTGGCGGAGTCGGTCGCGTTGGTCTTCGCCACGCGCGAGCCGAGCGACGACCTGACGGGGCTGCCGCATCTCGTCGTCGAGGGTCTGCGAGATGGCGATGCGCGCGCGCTGCTCGCTTCGGCGCTCCGAGCGCCCCTGGATGAACAGGTTCGCGCGCGGATCGTGGCGGAGACGCGCGGGAATCCGCTGGCGCTGCTGGAGCTCCCGCGGGAGTTGACGCCGGCGGATCTGGGGGGCGGGTTGGGGCTGCCTCTCGCGCGTTCGCTGTCAGGGCAGATCGAGGAGAGCTTTCGGCGGCGGTTGGGAGAGGTCCCGGCTGAGACGCGGCGGCTGCTGCTGGTCGCAGCGGCGGAGCCGGTCGGCGATCCGGTGCTGTTGTGGCGAGCGGCCGGGGGCCTCGGGATCGGGAGTGACGCCGCGAGCGCCGCCGAGGCCCATGGGTTCTTGGAGGTCGGCGCCCGGGTGACGTTTCGCCACCCGTTGGTGCGCTCGGCGGTCTATCGGGCGGCGTCGCGGCAGGAACGGCGCGACGTCCACCGCGCGCTGGCAGAGGCCAGCGACCCCGAGGCCGATCCCGATCGCCGCGCCTGGCACCTCGCGCAGGCGACGTCAGGGTTCGACGAGGAAGTCGCCGCCGAGCTGGAGCGCATTGCCGGACGTGCGCAGGCGCGCGGCGGGCTGGCGGCGGCGGCCGCGTTTCTGGAGCGAGCGGCGGCGCTGACGGTCGAGCCGGCGCGACGCGCTGAGCGCGCGCTGGCTGCGGCAGAGGTGAAGCACCAGGCAGGCGCGCTTGACGCGGCGCTCGCACTGCTGGCGACCGCGGAGTTGGGGCCGCTGGACGACTTCCAGCGCGCTCGTGCGGACGTGCTTCGCGCCCAGGTGGCGTTCGACTCGAGCCGCGGCCGGGACGCGCCTCCGCTGCTGCTGAAGGCGGCCAGGCGACTCGAGGTGCTCGACGTGCGGCTGGCGCGCGAGACCTACCTCGACGCGTTGTCCGCGGCGGTGTTCGCAGGCCGTCTCGCCGGCGCGGGAAATGCGCGGGAAGTGGCCGAGGCCGCGCGTGCCGCGCCCCCGCCGTCGCAGCCTCGGCGGCCGCCCGATCTGCTCCTCGACGGGCTGGCCACGCTCATCACCGAGGGGCATGGCGCAGGCGCGCCGATCCTACGACGAGCGCTCAGCGCCTTCCGCGGCGAGGAGACCTCCGATGAGGAAAGCCTTCGCTGGCTCTGGGTCGCCTGCCAGGCCGCCGGCCTCCTGTGGGACTACGAGAGCTGGGACGCGTGCTCCGCTCGCCTGATCCAGCTCGGGCTCGATGCCGGCGCGCTCAGCGTACTTCCCATCGCCCTCAGCACGCGCGCGGGCGTGCACCTGTTCGCGGGGGAGCTGGCGGTTGCTGCTTCGCTCGTCGAAGAGGTGGATGCGATCACCGAGGTGACAGGCAGCAGCATCGCGCCCTACGGCGCCGTGGGGTTGGTCGCGTTCCGCGGCCGCGAAGCGGACGCCGCCGAGCTGATCGAGGCCGGCACGCAGGAGGTGCTGCGGCGCGGCGAGGGTGAAGGGCTCACGTTCGTCCAGTGGGCGACCGCGGTGCTCCAAAACGGTCTCGCGCGCTATGAGGACGCGCTGGCTGCAGCCGAGCGCGCCGCCGAAGACTCGCCCGAGGTGTGGTTCTCCACGTGGGGGTTGGTCGAGCTGATCGAGGCGGCCACCAGGAGCGGGAGAGCCGACCGCGCGCCGGATGCCCTCGAGCGGCTCTCGGGGACCACCCGCGCCAGCGGGACCGACTGGGCCCTCGGCATCGAGAGCCGCTCGCGAGCGCTGGTGAGCGACGGGGACGCCGCCGAGACCCTCTACCGCCAGGCGCTCGAGGCTCTCGGGCGCACCCGCCTCCGAGTCGAGGTCGCCCGCACCCACCTGCTCTACGGCGAATGGCTGCGCCGGGAGCGCCGCCGGCTCGACGCGCGCAGGCAGCTTCGCCGCGCCTACGCGCTGTTCACGGAGTTCGGCATGGAGGCGTTCGCGGAGCGCGCGCGGGTCGAGCTCGGCGCCACCGGCGAGCACGCTCGCAAACGGGCCGTCGAGACGCGCGACGAGCTCACCTCGCAGGAGGCACAGATCTCCCGCCTTGCGGCTGAGGGCGCCACCAACGCGGAGATCGCGGCGCGACTGTTCATCAGCGCGAGCACAGTCGATTACCACCTGCGCAAGGCGTTCCGCAAGCTCGGGGTGAGGTCGCGCACGCAGCTCGCTCGCCATCTGCTCCAGGGCGGCGCAGACGCCGAGCCTGCGGCTCGGGAGGACTGATCAACAGCCCCTGATCGCTTACGCGACGGGCATCGAATGGGAAGGAAGGTCGTCGCAGAGCGCCTGTCGGGTCTGACGTTGCTCCACCGCTGCCAGCAGGACCCGGCGAGCCAGCGTGTCGGGTCGACGTGTGCTGGGCGGCGTGCCTCGGAGCGTCGTGAGGACCGCATCCGCCGTCGGTACGCCACCCGCGAGCATGGCGGATCCAAGCGCTTCGTCGATCGCGTCGATCGCCTGCTCGAGCGTCGGGGACGGCTCCGGGATCCCGATCGTCGCTCGCCATGACGCGCCCGCGTGCGCGTCCGCCGAGACCGTCCTGACGCGCTCGGGTGCGAACGCCAGCGCTTCTGCGACCGCCTCCGCCCAGGCGATGAGGATCGTCAGCTCTTCGGGTTCCAGCACGGGCTGACCCGGCGCCGCTGCCTTGGGGGCCGGTCGGCCCGACCCCGCGCTCGAGGCACTGACCTGGTAGACGCTCATGTTGAAGAACTCGCTGCCGTTTCCGACGGCTCGGCGGCCGTCGGAGCTTCTCCGGGTCGCACGATCGGCGCTTGCCGAGATCAGCACCCCTTGGGCGCCGGACTCGAGCGGGATCTCGCGGATCCCGCGGACGGGGTCCTTCCACAGCGCGACCACCGGCGAAGAGCTCTGTCCCCGCGGTCGCGAGCGCCGCGCCATGCCGAACGACGTCAGGGTCAATACGGTCGAACCGGGGTCGTCGGCCAGTACGCTGGCGTAGCGGGCCGCCCACCGTGAGCTGAGCTGCGGTCCGTCGAGCAGGGGGGTGATGACGATCATCGGGCCGACGGAGCGCAAGACCTCGGCGACGTCGTCGATCTGGGCGAGGTCCTCGCAGACGAGCGAGACCACCGTGGAGCCTTCTCCGACTTCGACGAAGTGGACCGATCGGCGGGGAACCTCCATCGCCTCCCACCAGCGGATGTGAGGATGCAGGCTCCCGCCGAGGTGGTACTGGTAGACCTGCTCTTCATCGAGTGACCAACGGTGGTGCTTGCTCTGGCGGATGTGCACCCAGTCGTCACCGGTCGAGGCTCCGATGTGCACCCAGTTGCCGGCGAACCGCCCCGGCTCTTCGGAGCGCCGGCGGACTCCAGCGACCAGACCGATCACCCCGTGACGGCCCAGAACCGCCTCGAGCCCGTCGATCTCGCCGTGGTCCACTGCGCTCTCCGGCAGCACGACGACATCGACCTGGTCCACCTCGTCGTGGGCGGCGACGAGCATCCGATCGACGAGGTCCAGATCGAGGCCCTCGGCCGGCGCGAACTCGAAGAAACCGGATGGCTCCGTCGCGAGGCTGTTCACCGACCCCGCGACCGGGCGGAAGTCCGACGCTCTGACCCGCAACGGCCACGGCAGCAGCAGGCGATTGACGCCCTTGTCGTGGGGCTCGACGCCCGCACGGCGGCCAAGGACCTTGTGCCAGCGAACCGCGACCCCGGGACCGTGCACCGAGGCGTAGCGTGCAAGCGACCGGAGCGAGGTGCCGTTCGGGGGCGTCCGGTGCTTTGGGAGCACCCGCACGAAGTGCGTCGGGATGCGCGCCAGCGATCCCGTCCTCGCCAGCAGCTCGCGACCCCTGGCCCGGTACACCACACCGGGTCCACCGGACGAGTCGAGCGCCACGCCCAGCCCCGCGCAAGCCTCGTCGGCGATCGCGTGCAGCGTCAGCAGCGCCTCGCAGATGCGCCAGTCGTGTGCCTCCTGTAGATGCTCGAGCGAGACCTCGGCGCCGTTGCGGAAGACGGCCCACTCGTCGCGCAGGAGGTCTGGGAGCTCTCCCTCCCGGTCCTCGGCCCAAGCGCTCCACCGCCGGCCTGCAGCCGCGACCGCGTCGGGCCACCCGGAGATTCGAGCCGGCGGCCACTCCGCTCCGCCCGGTGGGGACAGCGCGAAGCGATACGCCTCCGAGCGGCCCAGGATCACGTCAGTCAGGGCGAACACGTCGGGTGGCCACTCGAGCAGCTCGTCGGCGATCGCGCTTCCCGCCACCGCCTGCCACACAGACGCCGGCGTCGGCTGCTCCACGGCGGCGAGCGTGCTCATCGGTCGACCTCTCGATCGGGAGAGCCGGGATGGGCTTGGGCGGTCGGCCGGACGGGGTGAGTGGAGATGATCACCTGGTCGGGGTCGTAGGCGGCCTTGATCTCCCGCAGGCGCTGGTAGGAGGCAGGGGGGAGCACGATGTCGGCCTCGGCGGGGGTCTCGACGAAGTTGTAGTAGTCGTAGCCGGCGTGCCAGGCGGAGAGCGCGGCCTTCAGCTCGCGCACGTGTGCGCGTCCGGCATCGCTCGATTCGGGCGTCGGGGCGAAGCCGCCGCCGAAGATCAAGTACTTGGCGTCGATCTTCGGCTGGGCTCCGGCACCCGGGTGCTCGCGCGCGAGCGCGCCGCCGAGGTGCCGGATCTCGATGCTCTGCAGCGGCGTGTCGGTGCCGGGACCCGCGAGCGCCAGCACGGTGTCGATCGCGCCGGCGGGAGCGTCGGCGAGGAACGCGCCGTCGCCCACGCCCGGCACCGGCTGCTCCGGGTCCATGTTCAGCCGCGCCAGCGCGGGGGCGCGCGATCGTGGCGAACGTGTCGAGCTCCGGTCGCAGCTCGCGCAGCGGTGCGAGCAGCTCGCTCCCGGAGCGCGAGTCGCCAAGATAGGCGGCCTCGACGAGCGCGAACGCCCGGCCGCGTACAGCCGCGGGGACCTCGTCGACGGGAGGCAACCGGAGGATCCGGCCGATCGAGGTGAGCTCGTCGGGGACCGCGTCGGTCCACTCGACGCCAGGCGTGCAGCACCTCCGCGCTGCGCTCGATCGGGAAGAACAGCGCTCCGGCGTACAGCTCCGCGACCGGATAGAGCGTCATCTCCAAGGCGGTCACCACCCCCACGCTCCCGCCGCCGCCCCTCGCCGCCCAGAACAGGGCCGGTTCGTGGTCCGAGTCAGCGCGCGCCAGGCGGCCGTCGGGGGTCACGATCTCGACCGCGGTCACGCTGTTGGCGGCCAGCCCGTGGCGTCGCGCCAGCCACCCGATCCCGCCGCCGAGCGTATAGCCCGTCACGCCCACGTTGGGCGAGGTGCCGGCGAGCGCGGCCAGGCCGTACGCGCCCGCGGGCACGGTCACGTCCTCCCACTGCGCGCCCGCTTCGGCGCGCGCGGTGCTGGTGGCGGGGTGGATCTCCACGTGCCGCATCCGCGAGGTCTTGAGCAGCATCGCGCCCTCGAGCAGCTCGAGCGGCAAGGAGCCGTGGCCGGTGCTCTGCGGCGCGATCCTCATCCCCTGCGAGCGGGCGAACCGCACCGCCCGGGTCACATCGACGACCGACTCGGCAAGCACGACTGCGGCAGGACGCTGGTCCACCGCGAGGTCCCATGGTCGCCGCGCGCCGTCATAGCCGTCGTCGCCGGGGACGAAGACGTCGCCGCCGATCATCGACTTCAGCGTTTCGAGGCTTGGGCGGGTGATGCTGCGCGATGTGCTCATGGCTCCTCCTGATGAACAGCCCCGGCCACTGACTGAGCGCGATCCTGGCGGCGGCGAGCGGTCCTCGAATCACGAGAACGCGTAGTCCGGGGACGAGAGGAAGCGCCCCGGCTGCCCGATGGCCATACGCGGCATCAGACGCAGCGCGCAGGGTGCGGATGGCGCTGCATCGATTCCAGGTCGAGGCCGGTTATTGGCCCAGCGCCCCGAAGGTCTGGAAGACTGCATCTCGACATGACACAGGCTGGCACTGGGCCCCCGCTGCTCGGCGGTCACGACCTCAAGGTCAAGACCCTGGGTCCCTGCCGCCGCGACTCCCCGCTCGCCGACCTGCTGCGCGCTCGGCGCAGGTCACTGAACTCGATGGAGGAGAGCGACCGGGTGCTGCTCGACGACACCGCGGCGATGATCAGCGCCCGCGGCGGCGCGGTGGAGGACCTCCCCGGCTTCGAGGCCGGAGGGCCGCGCCAGAAGATCTTCTTCGACCCATCCAAGACCCGGGCCGGGATCGTGACCTGCGGCGGGCTGTGCCCAGGCCTCAACAACGTCATCCGCGGCCTCGTGATGGAGCTGACCCTGCACTACGGCGTGCGCCGCATCATCGGATTCCGCAACGGCTATCAGGGCTTCATCGCCCGCTACGGCTACCCGGTGCTCGACCTCTCGCCGGAGGTCGTGCGCGACATCAACGAGGACGGCGGCACCATCCTCGGCAGCTCGCGCGGTCAGCAGGACCCCGAGGAGATCGTCGACTGCCTCGAGCAGCTCGGGGTCAACATGCTCTTCGTGATAGGGGGCGACGGCTCCCTGCGCGGGGCGCAGAAGATCGCCGGCGTGATCGCCGAGCGCGACCTGCGGATCGCGGTCGTGGGCGTGCCCAAGACGATCGACAACGACATCGCCTTCATCGACCACAGTTTCGGCTTCCGTACCGCCTTCTCGCGTGCGACCGAGTCGATCCGCGCCGCCCATATCGAGGCGCGTTCGGCGCCCGGGGGGGTGGGGCTCGTGAAGCTCATGGGCCGCCACTCCGGCTTCATCGCCTGTTACGCGGCGCTGGCCAAGAACGACGCGGACTACGTGCTCATCCCCGAGGTCCCCTTCGAGCTCGACGGCGAGCACGGCTTCCTCGCCCACGTCCGCCGCACCGTGCAGGAGCGCGGCTACGCCGTGATCATCGCGGCCGAGGGCGCAGGCCAGGAGCACCTCGCCGGCGAGCCGGCCGCGGCGGACGCCTCGGGCAACGCCCGCCTGCACGACATCCAGCGCCTCCTCCAGCAGCGCATCACCGCGGACTTCGCCCTGCACGGCCGGGAGCTCAACCTCAAGCTCCTCGACCCGAGCTACGCGATCCGCAGCGTTCCCGCCAACCCCTACGACAGCGTCTACTGCGTCCGCCTCGCCCACGCGGCCGTGCACGCCGCCATGGCGGGGCGCACGGAGGTCATGGTCGGGCGCTGGCACGGCCGCTTCGTGCACATCCCGATCCCCGTGGCCACCAGTCGCCGCAGCACCGTCGACCCCGACGGCGACCTCTGGCTCTCCGTCCTCGAGGCCACGGGCCAGCCCGCCCACTGGGGCCGCCCCCCCGAGCGCGACCGTGTCGCCTCGGGCGAGCGCTGGTAGCAGGCGCGGGCCCGCGTGCGCCGGCAGGACGCCCGCCGAGCGGCCGCCGCTTTCTCCGGCCCTAGGTGCCGGGCGCCCGGTACCGGACCTGCTCGGCCTTGCGCAGGGCCTCAATCGTGTCCTCGACGGTCAGGAGGACCGTCGTTTCGAGCGAGCTGAGCGCACCGCCCCCACTGATCGCCAGCGCCACCGCGGCCATGGACACGTTGTCGGGGGCCTCCCACAGGTTGTAGCCGTCGTGTGTGCCGAAGGCGTACCAGAACCCGTGGAGCTTCCCGCCGACCGACTCGATGTACGACTGGGCGGCCGTTCGGCGGTCTTCGGGGTTGCCGATCAGCTTGGCCCAGGTCTCCGGCGTATAGCTGAACCTCGTCAGATAGAGCGGCATCGTCCTCCCTCTCGTTCGTCGACCCCGCGCGAGTCGCCGTCAGGGTCGGAGTATGACCGCCGGCGAGCAGTCCGGCCGGAGGCCAGAAGCGCCGGAATCACAGCCCAAACGCAGAGTGGCCGGCGCAGGGCGCCGGCCGCTCCGTTTCCGAGAGGGGCTTGCTCAGTCGTCAGCGACCGGCGGCCAGAGCGTGTTGACCTGGGTCATGACCTGGTTGTCCGCGGCGAGCGCGTTGGTCAGCACCGCGTTCGACGCAGCCGGGATCGACGTGTCCTGCTGCGCGGCCTGCATCTGCTGGATCTCGTCGCCCAGCAGGATGCTCACACCGGGCATCACGATGTCGAACGTGGTCACGTCGTCCTGTGCGGCCTGAGCGTCCTCAGCGGGCGCGGGCGGGGAGGCCGCGGCGACGATCTTGACGAGCCGGTTGCGCAGGACGATCGCCGTGTCGAGCGTGGTCTGCACGCGCGCCAGCAACGCTCCCTGCACGTCAGGGAGCATCCCGACGGCCGCGGTCGCGGCGTTGTACTGACCCTGGAACACGCTGAACACGGCTGTCGGGGTGTCGGCCAGCACCGGCGGCGCGGTCTGGCTGGTCTTCGCCCAGGACGAGCCGGTACGCCGCGCGGCGGCCGCGGCATGCGAAGCCTTGACGGCGCGACGCGCGCGCCGGACGAACTTCAGGGTGGCGCTTGCCGCGCTCGCCTCCTCAGCGGGAGCGGGCGGCGTGGCCGCGATCAGAAACTTCGCACCCCGGTATGCGCGAATCATGTACCGGCGTGACGCGCGGAGGGGGCCAACCGCCTGGGCTCCGTTGCCCGCTTCGACGGCGTCCGCTGCGTTGCCGATCGCCTTGTCGGCCCGCGCCAGCGGCACTGCCACGACCGCAGGGGTCACCGGGGGCGCGTCGCCGCCCGAGCTGTGGGCAACCGGGCCGCCCGACTCGGCCTGCGCCGCACCTGCCGGGAGCGCTACCGCGAGGCCGGCGAGCGCCAGCGGCAACATGGTTCTACGACTGACCATGGTTCAAGGTTCCTTTCGTCGAAGCCGTTCTCAGGACGCGGCTAGCGCCGCCGGTGTTGTGCTTGTGCTTGTTCGGTCGCTTGTGCTTGCACGACGAATGGCGCTTGCTCGAACGTGCCTCCATGCGCTTGCACGAGCTCTTGCGCTTCTTCGGGTGCTTCTTCTTCGACTCCGACTTGCCGTTCGATCCCGAGGGAGCGCCGGGCGCGGTCAGCGTCGGGGCGGGCGCAGCCCCACCCGTCTGGGGCAACACGGCCGGCGGCGCCGTGACGGCCGGCGGCGTCGCCGCTGGGGGCGTCACGGCCGGGGGCGTCGCGGCCGGGGGGGGCGTCGCGGCCGGCGGCGTCGCCACGGGCGCGCCCTGATCGGTCTCGTCCACCGGCGTGCCGAGATCGGACTCATCGAGTCCTCCGACCGCCGTGTCGTCAAGACCAGCATCGGGGTCGGGCGCGACGGGAGGGGCCTGAGCGTATGCAGCGCCCACGCCGGCCACGGTGCCGAAGCTGGCCGAAACCACGGCGCTGAGCGCGACCACGCCCAGCGTCACCGCTAGAAGCGCGAAAAATCGTCTGACCACGGGCTCTCCATTCGTTGGTGAACTCCAGATGCGATCCACCGTAAGTCCGCACCTGGGACCCACCAATCGGCTTCCGTTGTCAGGCGATCGCCAAGCGCGCTGTTGAGGGCCCCGTCTGGCTCAAGCCCCGCCGAACTGCATCGGCGCGTGCAGAGCGCGCCGCGCCGTCTTGGCGCGCACGACGGTGACCGGGATCCCGAGGCGCGCCACCCTCGCCGGAAGGTCGCGCTTCAACCAACGGGAGACGCGCTCGGGAAGGGTCGAGATGATGACCTCGTCGAAGTGCTCGTGAACGAGCGCGCGCTCGACGGCGAGGAGCGCGTCCGCGGGGCCGATCAACGGTGACACCGAGCCGCCGGTCGCCTCCTCGAGGAGGGGGATGGCGAGCTCGAGCGTCTTGATGGCCTCCGCCTCGCCGAAGAGCTCCTCGGCGACGAGCTGTGGGACCAGGAGCGCAAACGTGCAGGGCCCGCGGCGGGCTCGCTCGCGCACCGCCTCGATCAGTGCCGGAGTGGCGGCGGTCCGGTTCGCCACGATCAGGACGCGCAGCGAAGTGCGCTGCCACATCTCCTCTCCTCGTGCTGCTGCTGCGGATCGTCCCACTTGCCGGTGGTGTCCGACAAGCCGTTGCATCCCGCCCTGAGCGGAGGCGCCGTCGCGGCCGGCGCGTGTGCGCAGATCCCGTTCCGGCGAGGTGGTCGGCCATGTCACCGTGTGCGTGGTGGAGTCCGAGGGAAGCGTGCGGATATGGCGGAGTGAGGTCGCGGGCGTTGCCTCTGCATGAGCGGCACCTCACCCCCCCTCCGGACCGGGCTCTCAGGCCCCCCTCCCCGCTCCCGCCCCTCAGGACCCGGCTCTGCGACGCGGGTCACCGCGGAGCCGCGCTATGTCGGTCGCAGCCGCGGGTCGAAGAAGAACCCGGCCTGGCACCGGCGTCCCGCGCTGCACGGGCTGATCCCGGTGATCCAGATTCTCGAAGGACCGGTCAGCTAGGCGCGGGCGGCGATACGCGAGGAGGCGTGGCGCCGCGCGCACGTGGCGGCCGGCTCAGAGCTCCTGAACGCCGTGCCGTGCGTCGACGGTCGCCGTGAGGGCGACACGATCTGGACCGCTGAGACCGCAGGCGAGGAGGCTCGCGGGCTCCCAGGTCGCCTGCAACTCGGCGGCGCCTCTCCGACCCGCCGGCAGTTCGCTGACAGCGGTCTGAGCGGACTCGACACGGCGATCGAGCGCCGGCTCGGCGGGCACCGCGCGATCGCCGCGGCGCTGGGGCTTGTCATGCCCACGCCAGAGTGGACTCTCGCGGCTGCCGAACACACCGTTTGCAACCTCGTGGCGAGGCATGGCCTCGAGCGCTATCCGACGCCAAAGGTTCGCCAGGCCTCCTCCTTTGCCCAGAAGCAGGACTCTCCCCTGCGCTCCTCGTCGTCGTCCCCAGCGGGCGTGGGTCCGCCGCGGCTTCGAGACGCTCGCTGCTCGGCCGGAGCACGCGGGTGCGGCTCGGTCGGGACAGCTCGCGTACACGCGAAGCGAGCGCGTTGCGTGGTGAGTATGTCTAAGCGCGTCCGAGCCTGGGCACTACGGTCACGACTCGTCGCAGCAAGTCTCGAAGCGCCGCGGCGATCGTCCTGGTCCAAGAACCCGGATCGTGCGTCCGACTGCTCCCCCGGGACGTCCGATTCATGACCGCCGTCTCCCGGCATCCACCTCGGGTTACTGTCGCGCAAGGGAGGCGACCCGCAACGGCTGTCCGTCTGGCAACTGGCGGCGAAAGTAAGGCAGTAGGCGCGTCAGGCGGCAGTGGCCGACAACGCGTGAGCTGGCCGCACGCTTTTCTTGGTGCTCATCTGGCTTGGCGTCCCAGCGGCGCGCCGAGGGCGCGCTGATCGGGAGGTTGGATGCTCGCGTAGGGCTAGACCGGTTCGGGGTTTGGGCGGTGGCTGCTGACGGCGGTTGCGGTCGCGGCAGAAGAGCACGGTGTTGCGGGTCGCAGGGCGGCTGGCCGGGGGAGCGTGGTTCGGGCGCGCGCGCCGCGGTTGACCGCGAGTTTCCAGCGCGCGACAGTTGTTCGAGCGTCCACTCGAGATTCTCCGCAAACGGGACGCCGATCACCATCACGCGCCGTCTCAGGTAGCGCGACCCGTCGCAAGCTGAGGAGGGACAGCACTTGCTAGCTCAGACGCCAACCAAGCGCCGAACGCGGCGTCGCCGCGGACTCGTCGCAGTCAAGTCCCGGGACGTGGTGTAGGAGTCCGGTGCTCTGCTCGTCGGTGAAGGCGTTGGCTGGCTAGGCCGCGACGAGCTCGCCGACCTCCTTGTTGATCATCTTGGGAGGGGTGGTTGTCTCGGTCCTCGCTGTCCAGAGGAGCTCCATCGACTGTCGGCTCAGGTAGCGGCGTCCGACCAGCCATTCGTCGTTGGCCTCGATCGCGAGCATTGAGACCAGGCGGATCAGTGAGGCGTCGTCGGGGAAGATGCCGACGACGTCGGTGCGGCGGCCGATCTCGCGGTTGAACCGCTCAAGCGGGTTGGTCGAGCGCAGCTTGCTGCGGTGCTCGACCGGGAACGCGTAGAAGGCCAGGATGTCGTCCTCGGCTTCGTGCAGCAGCGCGGCGATCTTCGGCAGCCGGCGCTCGAGTTGGGCGATCGCTTCGCCGAGCCGGCGTCGGGCCTCGTCGCCCGAGTCGGCGCCGAAGATCGGCCGGATCAGCGCGGCCAGCAGGCCGTGCTGATCCTTGCGGGCGTGACCGAGACAGTCCCTGAGGAAGTGCACGGTGCAGCGCTGCCAGGCGGTGCCGAGGACCTGCGCCAGCGCGGACTTGAGGCCAGGGTGGGCGTCGGAGATCGCCAGCTGGACGCCGACCAGGCCACGCTTTACGAGCGAGCGCAGGAAGTCGCGCCAGAACGCCTCGGTCTCCGCCGCGCCGACGTCGAGGCCGATGATCTCGCGGCGCCCCGTCTCGTGGACGCCATGGGCGATGACCACGCACTTGCGGACCACGCGGCCGCCGTCGCGGACCTTCTCGACCTTCGCGTCGACGAACACGTAGGGGTAGCGGCCCTCCAGCGGCCGCTCGCGGAACGCCTCCACCTGCTCGTCGAGCAGCCCAGCGATCCGGCTGACCTCGGACTTCGAGATGCGCAGCCCAAGACTCTCGACGAGCTGATCGACCCGCCGGGTCGAGACCCCGCACACATAGGCCTGCTGGACAACCGCGACCAGCGCCTGCTCGGAGCGCTTGCGCGGCTGCAGGAAGCTCGGGAAGTAGCTGCCCTGACGGATCTTGGGGATCTGCAGCTCGATCTCGCCGGCGCGCGTGTCCCAGCGCCGCGGCCGATAGCCGTTGCGATGCGTCGCCCGGTCCCCGGTGCGCTCGCCGCGCTGGGCGCCGATCAGCTCCGAGACCTCGGCCTCCATCAGCTCCTGGCAGACCGCCCGCACCGACTCCCGGATCACATCGCCGTGCTCCTCGCGCAGCACCCGCCGGACGACCTCCTCGATCGTCATCCTGTCCCGACCGGCCATCGCCGGCCTCCTTTCGTCGAACCCTGAGAAGTCCGACGATCATGAGCGCCGCGGTGGCCGGACCTACATCGCCGTCAACGACGATCCGTCCGACGCGCTCCTACACCAACCCTAGGGACGT